>NZ_BSEV01000001.1:0-25542 GCF_027922005.1 Streptosporangium carneum
GCCAGGCCGGAGGCCTGAATCCGCCAGAGCTCAGCTGAGACGGCCGGCCGGACCACCCGCCCCCCTCCACGCGAACCAAGCCCAGCCCAGAAAACCAAACAAGCCCAAAGAACCAAGCGAACCCAGAAAACCAAACGAACCCGGCAAACAAAGCGGACAAAACCCACCCCGCACCCGCCCAACGGCAACCGCCCCCGATCCGGGAAACACGTCACAGGGGCCGCGGCAAGCACGTCCGGGGCGTTCGCGGTGCGTCTATCGGGACCGTTCGGGACACAGACGGACCTTGCTTGAAGGTCACCTTTTTGTACCCCCGAAGGCCTCTTCCCCAGCCTCGTCCCCGGCATCATTGCCCCATGCAACAGGTGTGGCGCTTATGGGGAAATGTCATCGTCGCCAGTGTTCTGGCGGTCCCGCTCGCCGTTCTCGCCGCCCGCCTTCTCGCGCGTCGCCGTGCCCGCGACGGCCACCCCTTCCCCGCCCGCACGGCCGCCGCCGACGTCGCGATGGCGGTCGGGACCGCCCCCTGGATCTGGATGATCCTCACCCCGACGACAGCCGGGAGCACCATCAGCCTTGTCCCGTTCAGGGATCTCATCATCCTGTTCCAGGGACCGGCCGTCACGGTGTTCGTGCAGGTCGGAGGCAATCTCCTGGTCTTCGCCGCGCTCGGCGCCCTGCTCCCCGTCCGCTCCGCGCGCCTCGCCTCGCTCACCGCGGTCGCGGGGGTCGCCGCCGGGGCCTCGTGCGTCGTCGAGCTCCTGCAGTACGGCCTGCACCTCGGCAGGGTCAGCTCCGTGGACGACGTGATGGTGAACGCGGCGGGAGCCGTACTGGCCGCGGCCGTCACCCGGAGGTGGTGGGCCCGACCAATAGCGGCCGGGATCGTTCCACGGTAACGGACTGGGAAAACCCCCGTCGATCGTCACACAGGCACGATCCTCTCAAAAGAAGCACGGGACCATCCTCTGCATCTGTGCGATCGTGGACAAGACGGGGCAAGTTCTCTGGAGACGCCAAACCCGGTTGGTGACAGAGGGTGATAAAACGTGCAGCAATCCCCGGTTCCTCCCGATCCCCCGATCTACCGGCGCATCGCCGACAGGCTTCGCGAAGCGATCCTGTCCGGTGACCTCAGAGACGGGGACCGGCTTCCGGGCGAGAACGCCCTCATGGCCGAGTACGGCATAGCCCGTGCGACGGCCAGACAGGCCCTGTCCGTCCTCATCAACGAAGGACTCGCCGTGCCCAAGCGCGGCTCGGGAGTCTACGTCAGGCTGTTCCGGCCGATAAGGCGGCACGGCTCCCGACGGCTCTCCCGACGGCAGTGGGAACGGGGGCAGGCGATCTGGGACTCGGACACCGAAGGCCGCCCGTACACCGTCGACGACGTGAACATCGACAGGGAGGTCGCGGAGGAAGCCGTCGCGCGGATCCTGGACAGCGCCGAGGTGTGGGTGCGGCGCAGGCGCTACTCGGTGGACGGCAGGCCCGTCCAACTGTCCGTCTCCCACTTTCCCGCGGCCCTGGTCGAGGGCACCGCGATCACGCGGGAGGACACGGGGCCGGGAGGGGTCTACGCCCGCCTGGGCGACCTGGGCCACGCACCGGCGCACTTCACCGAGGAGGTGCGTGCTCGCATGCCCCACCCGCACGAGACCGTCCAGCTCGACCTGCCCGCGGGCACACCGGTCATCGCGATCGGCCGTGTCGCCTACACGGCGGCGGGGGTCGCCGTCGAGGTCAACGAGATGATCCTCGACGCCGCCTCCTATGTACTTCAGTACGACTTCGACTCATAGATCAAGCCCGATCGTCAAGCGATAGGTTGACCTGTCCTTCGCGATCATTGATTTCTCTAGAGAAGTGCATCACCTTCGAAGGGTGGGACGTCGCGAGGGCCTGGGCGCGGGGAAGGTGCAGGGATGTCATTCGACCGGCATCTGGCGGAAATCGCCCGGGAGTTTCCCGAGTGGACGATCTGGCGGAGCGACGCGGGCAGGTGGTGGGCAACCCGCCACCACCCGCTGACCTCTGCCCAGCGTGACCTCGGCTGCGCGATGACCATCGACGCGGACGACCCGGAGAAGCTACGAGAACAGTTACGCGACCAACAGGACCTCTCCGACGGATCCGACGGATCTGACGGGGAGGACTCCTGACAGGCCGCCCGGTGCCAGGTTCAGCGGATCACGCGGCCCCGGCACTGGGCCCCCAATCGCGGAGGCCCCCGACCCTATCGGGGGCGGGGGCTTCCGCTTGGGCTCAAGGCTTGATCTCAGGGGCCGTCTGAGCGTGGCATGTGATTCGGGCGCGACCGGCACGACGCCCGGTCACTTGCGGGAGGCGTACTCGTCGTTGTTCCCCTTGCCCGGCTGCCCCGTCTTCGCGTCGGCGTCGTCGAAGCCCTGAGGGCCGTGTCCTGCGGCGAAGGCGTCGTTCTCGTCCTCCTCCACGATCACGCGCACCGCCTCGACGTCGGGCAGCGCCTCGGCCCGGCCGTCGGCCGCGAGGTCCGTCCGGGGGGCGAAGAGGTTCTCGCCCACGTAGACGGTGTCCTCCGAGGCGTAGTCGGCCTCGGAGGCGAAGTCCGCGCCGGGCTCAGGGGCGGTCTCGGAGGCGGGCAGGGCGGGCTGGGCCGGGGCAGGGGGAAGCACGGAGGCCTCGTCGACCAGCGGCCCCGCCGAGCCCTCCCTGTGGAGCAGGTCGCCGAGGACCGCGCCCATCTCGTTGAGGCGGCGCATGACCTCGTGGTGGGTGTCGGTGAGGTAGGAGACCCTGCGTCCCGTCGTCTCGTCCAGGATCGCGGCGCGCTGCTGGGCCGACGACACCGTGGCGTGGGCCTCCGCGTTGGCGGAGGACACGGTCGACTCGGCCTCGGCGCGGGCGCTGCCCAGGGTGGACTCCGCCTCGGCCCTGGCGCTCTCGATCGTCCGCTCCGCCTCGGCGCGGGCGGAGGTGACCATCCGGTCCGCCTCGGCGCGAGCCGCGCGCAGGGTCTCGTCGGACTCCGCGCGGGCGGCGTTGAGGGTCTCCTCAGCGTCTCCCCCTGCCTGGGAGAGCAGCTGCTCGGCGGCGTTCGTGGCCTCGGCGACCCGGCGCTCCGCCTCCTGCTGCGCGGCGTTCAGGATGCCCTCCGAGCGCTCCTGCGCCGAGGTGAGCAGCCGCTCCGCCTCCGCGGCGGCGTCGTCACGGAGCTTGTTGGCCTCGGCGTCGGCGACCTGCCGCTTCGCGGCGGCCTCCTCCTCGCCCAGCTTCAGGATCTGACTGAGCCGCTGGCCGAGCTCGTCGTAGTCCTGCGGGGCGTCGGAGAGCCGCCGACGAGCATCCGCCAACTCCCTGTGGCTCTGCTCGATCTGGCCGATCGACTGCGCGAGCCGTTCCTCCAGATCGCGGATCTGGTTGCGGGTACGGCTCATGTAGTCGTGGACCTGGCGGCGACTGTAGCCGCGCATGACGACCTCGAACGAGTCTTCATGCATCAGATCGGGAAAGCTCTCGTGCTGGTTTGTCATCGCGCTGCCCGTGGAGGTTGTGTGGCGGTATAGGAGACGTCAGGAGACGACTTTCCTGCTTACTGCCCAAGACCGCAACCGGAACACGCCACCGGCTTGCGGAAATATCGGGCAAGCTCACTCCCCGTAACATCGATTCCATGAACGCCATTCCGTACATCGCCTCCCTCGACGGTGACGCGACCCCCCTCATCCACCCCGACGCCTACGTCGCTCCAGGAGCCGTGGTCGTCGGCAGGGTGCGGCTCGGCCGCGCCTCGAACGTCTGGTACGGCTCGGTCCTCAGGGGCGACGACGAGCTCATCGAGGTCGGCGAGGAGTGCAACATCCAGGACCTGTGCTGCCTGCACGCGGACCCGCGCGAACCCGCCGTGCTCGAGGACCGGGTCAGCCTCGGGCACAAGGCCATGGTGCACGGCGCCCACGTGGAGACGGGGGCGCTCGTCGGCATCGGCGCGATCGTGCTCGGCGGGGCCAGGATCGGCGCGGGCTCGCTGATCGCGGCGGGAGCCCTGGTCGGGCCGGGCAAGCGCATTCCGGCCGGAGTGCTCGTCGCGGGCGTCCCCGGACGGGTCGTCCGCGAGCTCACCGACGACGACCGCGCCTCCTTCGCCCACACCCCGGACAACTACATGGCCAAGGCGGAGCGGCACAGGGCCGCGACCGTCGTCCCGCCCGCCTGAGCGCCCCCTGAGCGCCTCCGTCTGAGCGCCTCCCCCTGAGCGCCTCCGCCTGAGTGCCTCTGCCTGCGGCGATCACGGGGACGCTGACGGACGCGGGAGCCATGGGTAACATGACCGCCGTGCGGCAGTGGGACGGCTTCGACGCCATCGAGAGGGACGTGCGCGCCATCGTCGCCGACCCTCGGTGGGCCACGCTCCCGCCGCGCGGGCGGGCCCAGGCCGTCGCGCTGCGCACGCTGGCCACCCCGGACGGCGGCCGCTGGCTGTTCGGCGCGCACGCCCGGTGGTACCGCCAGGACCCGGCCGACGGCCGCTGGCATCTGACGGCTCCCCCCGCGGACCCCGGCCTGCGTGCGGCGGCACACGTCGTCCAGGCCACCTCGATGATCATGCCGCACCTGGTCCCCGGCGTTCACGACTTCGGCGCGGACCGCGGCTCGGTCCAGGGGTTCGTCGGACCCGACGTGCCCCCCGAGATCACCGAGCGGGTCCGCGAGCTGGTCGTCTCCCAGCGCGGCAGGCGCAGGGAGGACTTCCCGCTCACCGGACCCTTCACCGAGTTGTTCGCCGGCGACGTGGCCAGCCCCGTCGCCGCGATCTGGGGCACGCTCATGTGGTGCGCGTACGCCCCGGCCTTCGACGGCAACGAGGCCCTGCTGTCGATGTTCGGCGAGTTCCTGGCCCGTCCGCTCCCCGGTGACGAGTGGGTCCGCTGGCTGCCTCCCGTGTCGCTGCACGACCTGGCCGCCCTGTACGGCGAGCGTGTCAGGGCCGGGCACCCCGAGGCGGGCCTCAGGCTGGTCGCGCTGATGGCCGACACCGCGGCGACCGTCAGGAGCGACCCCCGTTTCCGGCCCCGCGCAGACGTCCTGCTGACCATGGTGGAGCCGGTGCTGCGCCGCATCGGGCCTGACCACTCCGTCGCGCACCTCGGCGACGACGCCGTACGGCAGGCGTGGCTGTCCCGCTGCCCGCCCCACGTGACGCTGCCCGACTCCTCACCGGGTGAGCACTTCCAGCACGCGGTCTACGACCTGGTCGAGACGCTGGGCTTCCTCGTCCCCAAGGGCGCGGAGCCCAGGGCGGTCGCGGCCTCGCTGCTGGCCGCCGACCTCGCGGTGTTCGGTCCCAGGACGGCGGACGCGCTCTACCCGTGGCTGGACCCCGAACTGCGCCACATCCTCCATGTGGTGCTCTCCGACCCGACGCACCCGCTGCGGGGCTGCTGGCCGCGCTCCGGCGTGCTGCCCTCCGCTCTCAACCCGCCGGACCGGGCGGGGGCCGCGGCGCTGCTGGGCGCCGCCTACGCCTTGGGGCTCGCGTGGTGCCGCCTCACGGGCACGGAGGTGCCCGAACGGGGGTTCGCCACGGCCTCGGCGGTCGTGCACCGCCTGACGCACGAGCGGGACGACCCGGTCCCCGGCGTCTCGGGAACCTTCCCCCGCCACTTCTGACACTTTCGGCAACAATTAACCCAATAATTAAGTTATTTCACTTCAGTAACTCTCTTATATCTCCGGCGCATTATGCGTCTTGCAATTTACTGAACCGTGATCCCGGCATCAGAAAACGATCTCCGTGAGGTCGTGGTGACGCTGTGAGGAATGGTCCCGATGGGCCATGGGCACACAAGACCTCCCACCGTAACCTCGAAGTGGGTGTGGGCTGCGGAAGGAAGGACGACGCGGTGGGGCACGACGACCTGGACTCTAGGGTCCACGACCGTGTCGCGTTGGACGAGATCGCGCTCTATGCCGAGGTGCTGACCGCCGTCGCCATCAGCGAACGGCCACTCACCTTGGAGGAGCTCGACAACGCGCTCGGATTGAGTGCTTCGGCGATCTGCTGAAGCCAATGGGAGAACCATCTGAACGACCTAGTCACGACCTAGTCCCGGACTCCTCAACGGGGTCCGGGACGTGGTTCGTGAAGATGGTCCGGTGACTAGTCACGAACGGACGAGGCGGGCGATCGCCGCGGAGGCCTCCTTGATCTTCTCCTCCGCCTCAGGTCCGCCGGAGTTGACCGCGTCGGCGACGCAGTGCCCGATGTGATCCTCGAGAAGGCCGAGAGCCACCGCCTGGAGTGCCCGTGTGGCGGCCGACACCTGGGTCAGCACGTCGATGCAGTAGGCATCCTCATCGACCATCCGCTGCAGACCCCTGATCTGTCCTTCGACCCGCCGCAACCTGGTCAGATAGGCCTGCTTGTCTCCGCTGTAGCCATGCATGTCCCAACGGTACCCGTGTCAGGCTCAACGGGAAGTGGCCGCGATCAGTTTCTCCCACTGCCCGGCCACCGCGGGCGCCGTGTGGACCGCCGCCGCCCCCAGCGCGCCCGCCGCGAGCTCCATGCGCCGCCGCTCGTCGTCGATGAGCGCGAGCAACGCGGAGGCGTACGCCTCGATCTCGCCCTCCCCCTCGGCGACCAGGACCCCGCTGCGGCCGTCGACCACGAACTCTCCCGGCCCGCTCGGGCTGTCGAACCCGACCACCGGCACGCCGCTGGCCATCGCCTCGATCACCGTCATGCCGGGCCTGTCGGCCTTCGAGGTCACCGCCACGATCGACGCCTTGGCGAACTCTCCGCTCAGGTCGGAGGTCGTGCCCATGAAGTAGACGTGGTTGTGGAGGTTCAGCTCCTGGACCAGGGCGCGCAGACGCCTCTCCTCGGGGCCTCCGCCGTACAGGCGAAGACGCCAGTCGGGGCGCTTGTCCGCGACGACGGCGAAGGCGCGGACAAGCCTGTCGTAGGCCTTGACCGGCACCCAGCGCCCGCCGGCGGCCACGATGCGGTTGTCCATGCGGGAACGCGGCCACGGGCCCGCGGGCAGGGCGTCCGGGATCAGCCTGACGTCCGCGCCGCCGTGCAGGAGACGGTCCCAGTCCTGCCTGCCCCTCTCGGTCGCGGTGACGACCGCGTCGAGACGGGGGTAGAACTTCGCGATCGGCCCCGGCACCGGCGGACGGCCCCACTCCCGGGCGATGCGCACGATCTCGCGCGGGGCGTGCCTGGCCGTCTGGACGCTCAGGCCCGGCCTGGTGCTGATGACCGCGTCGGCCCGCAATCCGCGCAGCCGTCGCCACAGGGCGACCTCGGTGCGCATCTGGCCCCGCGGCAGCAGGTGCCGCACGCCGGGCTGGTCGTCGACCACCCACGACAGCGCCACCTTCGGCGAGACGGGGAAGAACGGCTTCTCACGGTGGCGGCGGACGCTGAGGATCTCCACGTCGTGACGCTCGGCGAGCTCTCCCGCCAGGTTGATCACGGACCTGACGTCACCGCGCATTCCGCAGACCGAGGGGACGAGCAGGCAGATCCTCATCCTCCGACCTCGATCCTGAGCTCGTCGTCCGCGGTGTAGCTCGGACGGATCGGCACCCCGTCGATCCGCGTCGCCGGGTACTGCAGGCGGCGGCGCTTGCCGTTGACGTCGTCGAGCCGGGAGCCGAGGCGCAGCGGCTCCGGAAGGCCGTCGACCTCCAGGGACGGCGACCAGCTCCCCGGCTGCTCGGGAGCCGCGGCGAGCACGTCGCACAGGGAGAGCGCGGCGTGGAAGCGCACCCCCTGGACGGTCGCCGCCGAGGTCAGCTCGGCGTCGGAACCGCTGCGGCGCAACGACAGGCGCGCCTCGTGCCGGGACTCGTCGTCGTCGAGTCCGGTGAAGGCCAGCAGCCCGGTGACCTCGAACCTGCCCTCGCGGAACCAGACCGCGCGAACCTCGGCGACGGGCTCGGCCTCGTCGACCTTCAGCGCGAGGAAGCCGTTGCGCGTGCGGTAGGCCCGGTAGGCCAGTGTGCGCCTGCTCAGCGCGTAGGCGTCGAGATGGTCGAGGGAGAAACCGGGGTCGACGCTGTGCAGCCTGGTGCGCGCCCCGTCCTGCGTGAGATAGGTGTCCCAGCGGCCAGGGCTGAGCGGCAGCGGGGCGAGCGAGAGCGCGAGCGTCGCGTCGCGAGCCTGGGCCCCCGTGGCGCCCAACGGCATCCTGTGCTCGACGGCCGTGCCCCGCTGGCGCAGGACCAGCTCACTGCCGGCGGTGAGCGGCTCGTCGATGGAGAGACGGAGGGACAGGACATCGGCCAAGGTGACCTCGGCGTCGGTTACGACGACTCGCACCGCTGGGCCCCCTCCCCGTCAAACCGTTACCGCGACGTTGAGGTTACCGTGATTTTTCCGTAATCGACAGGAAGAGTTTCGGACCTTCTGTCCTTTTCGCGAAATCTTGACCGGGTGTCAGACGCGGCCTCCGACAGGCAGGCCGCGCCTGACACCCGAATCCGGGATCAGACGGGGGAACCCGAGGGCTCGACGGGCTGGCCCTTGATGGACTTGATCAGCAGCTGGGAGACGTCCACGACCTCCAGCGTCTCCTTGGCCTCGCCCGCGTTCTTCTTCTCGTTGATCGAGTCACCCAGCATGACCAGGCAGAACGGGCAGGCGGTCGAGATGGTGTCCGGGTCGGTGGTCAGCGCCTCGTCCACGCGCTCGGTGTTGATGCGCTTGCCGAGCCGCTCCTCCATCCACATCCGCGCTCCGCCGGCGCCGCAGCAGAAGCCGCGCTCCTTGTGGCGGTGCATCTCCTGGGTCTTCACGCCGGGGACCTTCGCCATGATGTCGCGCGGCTGGGAGTACACCTTGTTGTGGCGTCCGAGGAAGCACGGGTCGTGGTAGGTGATCTTCTCCTCGATCGGCGTGACCGGGATCAGCTTGCCCTCGTCGACCAGCTTGGCCAGCAGCTGGGTGTGGTGCACGACCTCGAAGGTGCCGCCGAGCTGGGGATACTCGTTGGCGAGGGTGTTGAAACAGTGCGGGCAGGTCGCGACGATCTTCTTGACCCCGGCCTCGTTGAGCGTCTCGATGTTCTGCTTGGCCAGCATGTCGAACAGGAACTCCATGCCCAGGCGGCGGGCCGGGTCACCGGTGCAGGCCTCCATCGGGCCGAGCACCGCGAACTTCACGCCCGCGATGTGCAGCAGCTCGGCGACCGCCTTCGTGGTCTTCTTCGCCCGGTCCTCCAGGGCTCCGGCGCAGCCGACCCAGAAGAGGTACTCGGTGTCCTCCGGCATCTTCTCGTCGACGAGCTGGATCTCGATGGGGTCGTCCTCGCGGCTCGCGAGCTCCTCGATCCAGTCGGCCCGCTTCATCTCGGACATGCCCCACGGGTTGCCCTTGTTCTCGAGGTTCTTGACCATGACGCCGGCCTCTGACGGGAAGTTCGACTCCACCATCACCTGGTAGCGGCGCATGTCCAGGATGTGGTCGATGTGCTCGATGTCGACCGGGCACTGCTCGACGCAGGCGCCGCAGTTGGTGCAGGACCAGAGCACGTCGGGGTGGATGACGCCGTCCTCGCCGACCAGCGGCTTGCTCAGCAGGGACAGCACGTCCTCGTGCAGGTCGGCGCGCTGCTCCTCGGTCGCGGCGAGGTAGGGGGCGATCTTGAAGGCGTGGTCGCGCTGGTCGAGGATCAGCATCTTCGGCGACAGCGGCTTGTCGGTGTTCCAGGCGGGGCACTGCGACTGGCAGCGACCGCACTCGGTGCAGGTGTAGAAGTCGAGGAAGCCCTTCCACGTGGTGTCCTCGATCTTGCCTCGGCCCAGCCTGTCGCCGTCGAGGTCCTCGTCCTCGAAGTCGACGACCTTGCCGTCGATCCGCATCGGCTGGGCGGGGCCGTTGCCGTCGGGGCGGCGGGAGAACATCACGTTCAGCGGCGCGGTGAAGATGTGCAGGTGCTTGGAGTTCACCACGATCACGAGGAACACCAGCATGACGCCGATGTGCAGCAGCAGCCCGACGTGCTCGAGGACCTCGTTGGCCGACTCGCCGAGCGGACGCAGCGCGGCCGCGGCGGCCTCGGAGGCGAAGGCCCCCGAGGCGTACGGGAGGTTGCCGGTGTTGTAGGCCGCGCCCCTGAAGAGGAACATCGTCCAGATCACGTTGAAGATCATGAAGAGGACGAGCCAGGCTCCACCGAGGTGGGATCCGGAGAAGCGGGACTTGCGGCCCAGCTTCTTCGGCGAGTTCTTGATCCTGATGACCGCGAAGGCGACCAGGCCGAGCAGGGCGGCGACCGCGATGAAGTCCTGCAGGAAGCCCAGCACGGCCCAGGTCCCGATGAGCGGGATGTGGAAGTCGGGCGTCCCGGTGACCGCCCCCTGGATCAGCGCGCCGTACGCCTCCAGATAGACGGTCGCCAGGATGAAGAAGGCCCACATGACGAAGAAGTGAGCGGTGCCGGAGGGGGTCCACTTCAGCAGTTTCTTCTGCCCGAAGACCTCGACCAGCTGCGCCTTGACCTCGGCGCCCACGTTGTTTCTCGCGTATTCGATCCGCTCGGGCGCGGGCGGCCCGACGGTGGCGAGCTTGTAGAGGAAGAGCACGCGGCGCGCGGCGAGCCCGAGCGCGGCGACTGTCATGATCAGCCCGATGATCGCTACCCAGAGCACGGGTCCTCCCACAGACGGCGTTGGCTGTCAGCGTACGACCGCGGCCCATCCACGGTGACGACGGGTCGCCCCGAATCCTACCCGTAAGTAACATTCTTTCGAGTGGCAGCGCGTGACGACCCTGGCCACCATACGGTCAACACGTCACGCAGAACAATAATCTGCCCACTCAGCGGCACCGAAACGCCCCCGGCGATGTCACGACGGCCCGTCGATGTGGCGCTGGATCACGGGCGCGAGCAGCTCGACGAGCTCCTCGATGCCGACCGAGGCGAGCGGTTCGAGCTGGAGCACGTAGCGGACCAGGACCGTGCCGAACAGCTGCGCGAAGGCCAGCTCCATCCTGATCGTGGGGATCCCGAGCGCCCCCGCGACCCGGTCGAGCAGGGCGTGCGTCATGAACTCACGGATCGTGACGACCATCCGCTCGTTGGTCATCGCGGTGCGCACCAGCGCCAGCACGGGCTGGCGGGCCGACGCCTCCGAGGTCATCGTCAGGACGAACCGGGTGAGGCGCTCGCCGACCTCCTCACGCGGCCCGGCCAGCAGCGTCGGGATGACGTTCTCGGGGTTGATCGGCAGCTCCATGGCCGCGACGAACATGCCCTCCTTGCTCGCGAAGTAGTGGTGGACCAGCGCGGGGTCGACTCCCGCCCGCCTGGCGATGCCACGCACCGTCGCCTTGTCGAACCCCTTCTCCGCGAAGGTCTCGCGCGCCGCCGAGAGGATCTCCCCGCGCGTGTCCGCCGACCCCGGCCTGCGCCCGGGACGACGTCTTCCCTCAGCGCCCCCCTCGCCCACGGACCGCTCGCCCCCGCCCGGAGAGCGTTTCCCCGGGGACTGCCCGGCCTGGGACTCGGCCAGGGGCCGCCCGGCCTGGGAGTCGGCCAGGGGCTGCTCGCCCAGCGACTGCCCGGTCACCCGTCCGAGCCCGCCGTTCCCGCCGTCGAGCTCCGCACCCCGGCCTTCGAGGGCGCCGCCAGGTGCAGGCGCGCGAAGGCCAGCGCCTCCGCGAGGTCCTCCATCCGCTCGGTACGGCCTCCGGCCTTACGCGTGTTGATCTCCAGCACGACCAGGCCGTCGTAGCCGTTGCCCGCCATCCGCTCCAGGATCGGCGCGCACGGCTGGTTGCCCCGTCCGGGAACCAGGTGCTCGTCCTTGTTGGCTATCCCGACGCCGTCGGCCAGGTGCAGGTGGGCGAGCCTGTCGCCGAGCTTGGTGAACATCTCCATCGCGTCGGAGCCGGACACGGCGGTGTGCGACAGGTCCAGGGTGACCTGGGGGAACTCGTAGTCGACCGGGTTCCAGTCGGGAGAGTAGGGAACGACCTCGTTGCCCCTGGCCTTCAGCGGGAACATGTTCTCGACCGCGAAGACGATGTCGGTCTCCTCGCGCATCCTGGCCAGGCCGGTCTCGAACTCGCGGGCGTAGTCGCGCTGCCAGCGGAACGGCGGATGCACGACCACCGTCTTCGCGCCGACCCGCTCGGCCGCCCGCTGCGCCCGCTGGAGCTTGGCCCACGGGTCCTTGCCCCACACCCGCTGGGTCACCAGCAGGCAGGGCGCGTGGATCGCCAGGATGGGTAACCCGTAGTGGTCCGACAGCCGCTCCAGCACGTCGATGTCCTGGCTCACCGGATCGGCGCCCACCATGATCTCGACACCGTCGTACCCCAGTCTGGAGGCCAGCTCGAAGGCGTCCGGGGTGCGCTCCGGGTACACAGACGCGGTGGAGAGCGCGATCTTCACGCTGGGCACTCGGGTAACGCTCATACGACTTCCTCGTCTCCGGGCCGGAGTTCGCGCGAGCGGGTCCCCCGGCCGCCATCGGCTCGCTCGCTCACGTTGCCAGCCTAAGCGCGCCCGGGGAGCGATGGCGTACGACCTCGCTGACGGGACGGGAACCACCCGGGCGACACGGCTACGGTTGGAGCATGTCGCGGTTCATGAAGGGCGCCATCCCCAGCCCGAACATCTGGAACACGCCCCAGGTCTACGAGCTGGAGAACCGCGCGGTCGACCCCGAGGGCCTGGTCGAGGCGGCGATGGCCGCCGTCAGGCCGTTGACCGGCGCGACCGTCCTCGACGTCGGCTGCGGCACGGGGTACCACCTGCCGTCGCTGTCGGCGACCGCCGCCCGCGTGATCGGCGTCGAGCCGCACGACGACCTCGTCACGCTGGCCAGGCGCCGCTGCCGCGCCCTGCCCAACGTGGAGGTCCACCGGGCCACCGCCCAGGACCTCCCGCTCCCCGACGCGTCGGTCGACGTGGCCGTCGCCCGCTGGGCCTACTTCTTCGGCCCGGGATGCGAGCCCGGCCTGGCCGAGCTCTCCCGGGTGGTGCGGCGGGGCGGCACGGCCTTCGTGGTCGACCTGGACTCCACGCGCGGCGCGTTCGGCCGCTGGTTCAGCCGCTCGGTCCCGTCGTATTCGGCCAGGTCCGTCGAGAGCTTCTGGACCCGCCACGGCTGGCACACCCAGCCCCTCGACCTGCGCATGGCCTTCGAACGCCGCGCCGACCTCGAGGCGGTGCTCCGCATCGAGTTCACCCCCGCCGTGGCCGAGGAGGCCATCGCGGAGACCCGGGGGCTGGAGCTCGCCTACCCCAACGTCCTGCGCTGGAGGCACTTCTGACCCGGCCCCTGGGGCACGGCCCCGGGGACGTCCGTCCGGACGCGTGAGAGACGATCCGGCCGAACGACACATAAGGTGACGAACATCACACCCCCTGCGGCAGGCCGTGACGGCGAGGCCTCCGGCGTGCCCGAACCCGCGCCGGGCGGCGTCCCCGCTCATCCGACGCCCGGCCCGGGAATGGAACGGGCGGCGTTCAGGGCTTGACCATGACGTTGACGTCAACGTTTACCGTGAGGCCCGTAAGGAGGACCGGATGCGGATCGGGGAGCTCGCGAGACGGGCGGGAGTCAGCACCAGGGCGCTGCGCTACTACGAGCAGCAGGGGCTGATCGTGGCCCGGAGGTCGGCCAACGGCTATCGGGAGTACAGCGAGGCGGATCTCAGGCTCGTCACCGAGATCAGGTCGCTGCTCACCGTCGGCTTCACCCTGGAGGACGCCAAGCCGTTCGTGGCCTGCCTGCAGGCGGGGCACGAGTCGGGCGCGTCCTGCCCCGAGTCGGTCGCGGTCTACCGGCGCAAGCTGGCCGAGATCGACGACGAGATCCGCGCGTTGCTGGTCCGCAGAGCCGAGGTCGCGGGGCAACTGACCGCCGCCTGCCCGGGATGCGTACTGAGGAAGCAGGAAGTTTCATGATCACTTTGACCGCCGACAACTTCACCGAGCAGGTGCTGAACAGCGACAAGCCCGTCCTGGTCGACTTCTGGGCCGAGTGGTGCGGGCCGTGCCGGATGATCGCGCCGGTCCTGGCGGAGATCGAGGCCGAGTACGGCGACCGCGTCACGATCGCCAAGCTCAACGCCGACGACTACCCGGAGATCTCCGCCAGGTACGGCGTCCTCGGCCTGCCGACGCTCAACCTCTACAAGAACGGCGAGGTGGTCCAGCAGATCAAGGGCGCCAAGCCCAAGCGTCTCCTCCTCGCCGACATCGAAGGCCACATCTGAGCCCGGGGCCCACTCGCCCTGAGGGCGAGCGCCCCGCCCCTTGAGGGCGAGCGCCCCCGACGCCGCTTTTCCCCGGAACGGCGAGGCCTTACCGGATGAAAGTTGTCGGTGAGGACGGGTAACGTGCGGCCATGGCTAAGAAGGTCGGCTATCGCTGTGGTGAGTGCGGTTGGCAGACCGCCAAATGGGTGGGTCGCTGCGGCGAGTGCCAGGCCTGGGGCACGGTCGAGGAGGAGGCCGCGCGCGGCGGCGTCAACGTGGCCTCCGCGGGGGCGGTCTCGGCCCCCGCGGTCCCGATCGGCCAGGTCAAGGCTGAGACCGCGCATGCCCGCAGCACCGGGGTGAGCGAGCTCGACCGCGTGCTCGGCGGCGGCCTGGTGCCCGGCGCCGTCGTGCTGCTGGCCGGAGAGCCGGGGATCGGCAAGTCCACGCTCCTGCTGGAGGCCGCGGCCAAGATCGCCCGCCAGCAGACCGTCCTCTACATCACCGGCGAGGAGTCGGCCTCCCAGGTGCGGGTCAGGGCCGACCGGATCGGCGCGATCCAGGACCGCCTCTACCTTGCGGCGGAGACCGACCTGAGCGCGCTGGTCGCCCACGTGGAGAAGGTCCAGCCCGACCTGCTCATCGTTGACTCGGTGCAGACGATCGGCTCGGCCCTCGCCACCGGGGTGCCCGGCGGCGTCACCCAGGTCAGGGAGGTCGCGGGAAACGTGATCCGGCTGGCCAAGGAGCGCGGCATGTCCACCGTGCTGGTCGGCCACGTCACCAAGGAGGGCTCGATCGCCGGCCCCCGGACGCTCGAGCACCTGGTCGACGTCGTGCTCCACTTCGAGGGCGACCGGCACTCCCGGCTCCGCATGGTTCGAGCGATCAAGAACCGGTACGGCCCCGTCGACGAGGTCGGCTGCTTCGACCTGCACGAGAACGGCATCGAGGGCATCGCCGACGCCAGCGGCCTGTTCGTCTCCCACCGCAACGACCCGGTGCCGGGCACGTGCGTGACCGTCACCCTGGAGGGGACCAGACCCCTGCCCGCCGAGGTCCAGGCGCTGGTGGCGCGGACCGAGGCCCAGCAGCCGCGCCGCTCCTCCTCCGGGCTCGACACCTACCGGGTGACGATGGTCCTGGCCGTGCTGGAGCGGCGGCTCAACGCCAAGCTCGGCGGCTGTGACGTGTTCACCGCGACCGTCGGCGGCATCAAGCTGAGCGACCCCGCGGTCGACCTGTCGGTGATGCTCGCGGTCGCCAGCGCGGCCGGGGACAAGCCGCTTCCCAAAGGCCTGGTGGTGCTGGGCGAGGTCGGCCTGGCCGGAGAGCTGCGCCCGGTGCGCGACGTGCGGCGCAGGCTCTCCGAGGCCGCCAGGCTGGGCTTCACCCGCGCCCTGGTGCCCTCAGGCTCCCTCGACGCGGGCAAGAAACGCGACGGCGACCGTTCCCTGGTTCCGGTCGGCGGCCGAGGATCGAGCTTCATGCCGGGTTTCGACGTGGTCGAAGCGGAGAATGTTTGGGACGCGCTCACTCACGTCACCTAGGTCTGGCCATCCGGCGGTTCCGGACTCCGCGGACCTTCGCCGGTAAGCTGGGCGTTATACGCAGACCACGGGGGTCATGTGGCAGCATCCTACAAAGGGCTCGACGAACAAGGGCTCGACGAACGCCGCAGAGGCGTCCTGGCCGCAGTCGCACCAGGCACCGCGCTACGTGACGGCCTGGAGCGCATCCTTCGCGGACACACGGGCGGTCTGATCGTGCTGGGCTACAACGGCACGGTCGAGGAGATCTGCAGCGGCGGGTTCGAGCTGGACGTCGAGTTCTCCGCGACGCGACTGCGCGAGCTGGCCAAGATGGACGGCGCCATCGTGCTGAACTCCGGCGACCACAAGATCGTGCGGGCGGCCGTGCACCTGATGCCCGACCCGTCCATCCCCACCGACGAGTCCGGCACCCGGCACCGCACCGCCCAGCGGGTGGCCGTGCAGACGGCCTTCCCCGTCATCTCCCTCAGCAAGTCCATGCGGATCATCGCCCTCTATCTCGACGGCATCCGTTACGTGCTGGAGGAGTCGGCGGCGATCCTGTCCAAGGCCAACCAGGCCCTGGCCACCCTCGAGCGTTACAAACTCCGCCTGGACGAGGTGTCCGGCACGCTGTCGGCGCTGGAGATCGAGGACCTGGTGACCGTCCGCGACGTCGCGGTCGTCGCCCAGCGCCTTGAGATGGTCCGGCGCATCTCCGATGAGATCGCCGGTTACGTGGTCGAGCTCGGTACCGACGGGCGACTGCTGTCCCTGCAGCTCAACGAGCTGGTGGCGGGCACCGAGAGCGACCGCGAGCTGATCGTGCGCGACTACCTCCCCACAACGGGCCGCCGCCCGCGCAAGTTCGCCGAGGCCCTGCACGACCTCCACCAGCTCTCCTCCGACGGACTGCTCGACCTGACCGCCGTCGCCCAGGTCCTGGGCCAGTCGGGCAGCGACGCCCTGGAGAGCCCGGTCAGCCCCCGGGGCTACCGCCTGCTGGCCAAGGTCCCCCGCCTGCCGGGCACGGTCGTCGACCGCCTGGTCGACCAGTTCGGCAGCCTGCAGAAGCTCCTGGCCGCCAGCATCGGCGACCTTCAGGAGGTCGGCGGGGTCGGCGAGGCCAGAGCCCGCCACATCCGAGAGGGCCTGTCCCGCCTCGCCGAGTCCTCCATCCTGGAACGCTACGTTTGACCGGGCCGTTCACCGGGGCACACACCGTTCGAGGGCGCCGGGCATGCCCGTACCGGCGCTCACAAAGACCACGAACCCGCTGAAGCCATGCGGCCACCGCACCAGGAGACCGACCACCCGCCAGCCGGGCTGGACGGTACGACCAAGACGTGTTTCCTGGGTCGACTTCGGGACCGGGCCTTGCTGCGGGTTGGTTCGCCGGGTCCTCTGGGCTCTCTGGGTTCTTTTGGTTCGTTTCAACCCGCAGCACGACCCGGCCTCGAAGCTGATCCCTTAGCGAAGGTGGAAAACGGTCTTGTGGCTTCTGAGGCTGGAGGCGTGGACCACGGCCACGTAGGTTCCGTCTCCGGCGGTGGCGCGGTCTGAGGCGCAGTCGCTGCCGGAGCGGCGGCGGTCCCATTCGAACTGGCGGACGTACGGGATGCCCCGGTCGAGTTTGCGGATGTCCTCCGTCTCGCCGCTGACGCAGTCGGCGGACGACCAGACGCGGTCCGTGCCCGAGGTGATGCGGACCTCGAGCGCCCGTGATCCGACGTCGGCGGTGCACATCACCTTGCCCGTGTTGACCAGGGTGAGGATGAACCGGGGGCGGCTGTCGCCGGCGTAGACCTCGCCCTGCCCCTGCATGTCCAGCACGAGGTCCGACGGGTCACAGGCGTCGCCGGGACGCTTCGCCCTGGCAAGGGTCTTGGGCTTGGCGGAGGCTGTGGGAGCGGGCGACGCGGTCGGGGCCGACGGCGTCGGCGAGGGGGTGATCGTGACCGCGGGCAGAAGCGCCAGTATCGGATCCGGCGTCGGCGACCTCCCCGCCGAGGCGTCCGTCCCCGACTCGCCGTCC
This sequence comes from Streptosporangium carneum, assembly GCF_027922005.1. Lineage (GTDB taxonomy): Bacteria > Actinomycetota > Actinomycetes > Streptosporangiales > Streptosporangiaceae > Streptosporangium > Streptosporangium carneum. The sequence goes on from NZ_BSEV01000001.1 coordinate 17,774, forward strand.
GGCCCGCTCGCCGAGCAGGCCCACGCCACGACGGCGACCACCACGAGCACACCGACGAGCGCGGCCATCCGGCGCCGCCAATAGACGTCCACCCCTATATCGCTACGGAAAGTGTCCGGATCCATACGCACAGTATGAGGATTCTCTATGGAGCGTGAAGGGCGACCCGCCGCTGTCGACGTTCCGTTTCGGCGCACGGGACCGGACGAATGCGGTGAACCACATCTCGGACGGCACTATCGTCGGAGGGTGCCCGAGTCGAACCGCCTGCTGGACCCCGTTCTCAAGTGGTACGCGGACAATGCCCGCGATCTCCCGTGGCGCACACCCGACGCCTCTCCCTGGTCGATCCTGGTCAGCGAGATCATGCTGCAGCAGACCCCGGTGATACGGGTGCTGCCCGTCTGGACCGAGTGGATGGAACGCTGGCCGACGCCCGCCGCTCTCGCCAAGGAGCCTCCCGGCGAGGCCGTACGCCACTGGGGCCGTCTGGGCTATCCCCGGCGCGCCCTGAACCTGCACGCCTGCGCCAGGGCCATCACCGACGAGCACGGCGGGGAGGTCCCCTCGGACCACGCCACCCTGCTGACGCTGCCCGGCGTCGGCGAGTACACCGCGGCCGCGGTGGCCAGCTTCGCCTTCAAGGGGCGGCACGCCGTCCTGGACACCAATGTCCGGCGGGTGCTCGCGCGGGCCGTCGGAGGCGAGGAGTATCCCCCGAAGGCGACCACGCCCGCCGAGCGCAGGCTCGCCGCCGCACTGCTGCCCGACGTCGAGGAGGCACCGGTCTGGGCGGTCGCCGTCATGGAACTGGGCGCGCTGGTCTGCACGGCTCGCACCCCGCGCTGCGCCGACTGTCCGGTCAGCGACCTGTGCTCCTGGCGTCTGGCGGGCAAGCCCCCCTATGAGGGCCCCGCCCGCAGGGGGCAGACCTACGCGGGCACCGACCGCCAGTGCCGGGGTCGCCTGCTGGCCGTCCTGCGCCAGGCGCACGGCGCCGTTCCCAAGGAGGCCCTCGACGTGGTCTGGGACGACGCTCCGCAGCGTGAGCGCGCCCTCGACGGCCTGGTCTCCGACGGCCTGGCCGAGGTGCTCGACGACGGAACCTACCGGCTGCCCGCCTGACCGGCGCCTTCGGCGGGCTTTCGGGAGAGGAGCTCAGGCGGTCAGGCGGAAGGCGGTCGCGAGAGAAGCTCAGCTCAGGCGGGCCGAGGGTGGTCGGGAGAGGCGCTCAGGCGGCCAGGCGGAGGCCGAGGGCGGTGAGGTTGGTGCGGGCCCAGTCGAGTTCCTCGGCGAGCATGCTGACCAGCGCGCCGGGGCCCTTCGCCCGCAGCGGCACGGCCAGGTCGTGGGTCTCGACCTCGATGTGGGCGGTGCCGTTCACCGCGCCGGAGAGCATGGCGGTGAGGGTGTCCTCGAGGACGGGACGGGTGCTCGGAAGCTCCTGGCAGGCGTCGCCGAAGTGGTTGTGCACGTGACCGAGCTTGACGACCGGGGCGCCGGCCGCGGCGAGGCCGCGCAGGGCCGCTCCCGGCTCCTCCGCGCCGCCCGCGAGGTGGCAGGCGTCCAGGCAGACCCCGAGGTGCTCGGAGTCGATGTCGCAGACCCGCTCGAGCGCCTGCTTGGTGGTCTCGAGCACGCAGCCGGGCCAGGGCTCGAAGCCGACCCTGATCGTCTTGCCGGTGACGCTGTAGAGGCCGCGCAGCTCGCGGGAGAGACGCTCGAGGCGACGGGCGGCGATGGCGTGCAGGTCGGCGGGCCAGTCACGGCGCCAGCCGATGGGGATGGTCGAGATGCTGCCGAAGCGGACGTCCTCCGGCAGCAGGAAGGCCAGGATCTTGGCCAGGGACATCGTGTAGCGGTAACGCTCGGGCTTGGCCCAGTCGGGTCCGGGGCTCTCCTGGTTGCGTCCGCCCGTGCCGTTGAGGCTGACGACCTCGAGGCCGCGCTCCTCGAGGGAGCGCCGGAGGCGGACCAGCTCGATCCGGTCCGCGACGAGGTGGTCGGCGACGCTCGGGGAGAGCCAGAGGCCGACGCCCATCCGGTCCACGCCGAGCCGCTTGCGGACCGGGACCGCGTACCGGGTCAGGTGCGCGATCAGGTTCTCGAGGTCCTCAGCGGGATGGACGCCCGCGTTGTAGGACAGGTGAACGAGAGTCCCGTCCTCGTGTCGCAAACGCATCCGATGCCTCCAAGGCGTGTGGTGCTTGTCGTGTGAGCGACCCTGATTGCCCCGCGCCGACGGTGGCGGCGCCGTGGATCGGCGGGTCGTTCCCTGCCGGGAACCCGGCCTGGTTCGCCGAGCGTTCCGTGCGGGCACCGACCTCCGCGTCGTTCCCGGAGTCGACTCCTCGGCACGCCGCCCGGCTGACCTCGGAACCGGTCTTCGCACGGTCGGCACAACATGTGGATCACTTGGTGGGCCCTGGCCAGGCTCACTCTACAGAGTGTAGTACTACCTGCGGTGGTGAGATACCTCCTTGCATAACAAATGAGCAGACCCCGCCGTGAGATCACGACGGGGTCTGCTTCCTCTGCCGCTGGCGTGCGGCCCGTTCCGCCTAGTTCTGGATCGGCTCCGCGATGGCGGCGGCCGAGTCCGGGACGCGGTCGGTGGGCGCGTTCTCACCGACGAAGGTGAACTTCGCGTTGTCGCCCTCGCCCTCGATGCCGACCTTGACGATCTGGCCGGGCCGGAGCTCGCCGTACAGGATCTTCTCCGACAGCGTGTCCTCCAGCTCGCGCTGGATCGTGCGACGGAGCGGACGGGCGCCCATCACGGGGTCGTAGCCACGGTCGGCCAGCAGCTGCTTGGCCTCCTGCGTGAGCTCCATCCCCATGTCGCGGTCCTTCAGACGCAGCGACACCTGGGCGAGCATCAGATCGACGATCTGGATGATCTCCTTCGGCGTGAGCTGGTGGAAGACCACGATGTCGTCGACACGGTTGAGGAACTCGGGCCGGAAGTGCTGCTTGAGCTCCTCCTGGACCTTGGCCTTCATCCGGTCGTAGTTCGACTCGGTGTCGTTGGACTTCGCGAAGCCCACCCCGATGCCCTTGGAGATGTCGCGGGTGCCGAGGTTGGTCGTCATGATGATGACGGTGTTCTTGAAGTCGACCACCCGTCCCTGGGCGTCGGTCAGGCGACCGTCCTCCAGGATCTGCAGCAGCGAGTTGAAGATGTCCGGGTGGGCCTTCTCGATCTCGTCGAAGAGGACCACGGAGAACGGCTTGCGCCGCACCTTCTCGGTGAGCTGACCGCCCTCCTCGTAACCGACGTAGCCGGGAGGCGAGCCGAACAGCCTGGAGACGGTGTGCTTCTCCATGAACTCGGACATGTCCAGCATGATCAGCGCGTCCTCGTCCCCGAACAGGAACTCGGCGAGCGCCTTGGACAGCTCGGTCTTACCGACGCCGGACGGGCCGGCGAAGATGAACGAGCCACCCGGACGGCGCGGGTCCTTCAGACCGGCGCGGGTGCGGCGGATCGAGCGGGACAGACCCTTGATGGCGTCGTCCTGACCGATGATCCGCTTGTGCAGCTCGTCCTCCATGCGGAGCAGCCGCTGGGACTCCTCCTCGGTGAGCTTGAAGACCGGGATGCCGGTGGCCGTCGCCAGGACCTCTGCGATGAGCTCCTCGGTGACCTCGGCCACGACGTCCATGTCGCCGGCCTTCCACTCCTTCTCGCGGCGTTCCCGCTTGAGCTGGAGCTGCTTCTCCTGGTCGCGCAGCGCGGCGGCCTTCTCGAAGTCCTGCGCGTCGATCGCGGACTCCTTGTCGCGCCGCACGTTGGCGATCTTCTCGTCGTACTCGCGCAGGTCCGGCGGCGCGGTCATGCGGCGGATGCGCATGCGCGAGCCGGCCTCGTCGATGAGGTCGATCGCCTTGTCCGGCAAGAACCGGTCGCTGATGTAGCGGTCGGCGAGCTGCGCGGCGGCCACGAGGGCTCCGTCGGTGATGGAGACCCTGTGGTGCGCCTCGTAGCGGTCACGCAGGCCCTTGAGGATCTCGATCGTGTGGCTGAGGCTGGGCTCGGCCACCTGGATCGGCTGGAAGCGGCGCTCGAGCGCGGCGTCCTTCTCCAGGTGCTTGCGGTACTCGTCGAGCGTGGTGGCTCCGATGGTCTGCAGCTCACCGCGGGCCAGCATCGGCTTGAGGATGCTGGCGGCGTCGATCGCGCCCTCCGCGGCGCCCGCGCCGACGAGCGTGTGCAGCTCGTCGATGAACAGGATGATGTCGCCCCGGGTGCGGATCTCCTTGAGGACCTTCTTCAGGCGCTCCTCGAAGTCACCGCGGTAACGCGAGCCCGCGACCAGCGCGCCCAGGTCCAGGGTGTAGAGCTGCTTGTCCTTGAGCGTCTCGGGGACCTCGCCCTTGACGATCTTCTGGGACAGGCCCTCGACGACGGCGGTCTTGCCGACGCCGGGCTCGCCCACCAGGACGGGGTTGTTCTTGGTCCTCCTGGAGAGGACCTGCATGACCCGCTCGATCTCCTTCTCCCGGCCGATGACCGGGTCGAGCTTGCCCTCTCGGGCGGCCTGGGTCAGGTTTCGGCCGAACTGGTCCAGGACGAGGGAGGTCGACGGCGCGGCCTCCTGCGGGCCGCCCGAGGCGGCCGGCTCCTTGCCTTGGTAGCCGTGGAGCAACTGGATGACCTGTTGCCTGACGCGGTTGAGATCCGCGCCCAGCTTCACCAGCACCTGGGCGGCGACGCCCTCGCCCTCACGGATGAGGCCGAGCAGGATGTGCTCGGTGCCGATGTAGTTGTGCCCCAACTGCAAGGCCTCACGGAGCGACAGCTCAAGGACCTTCTTGGCGCGCGGGGTGAAGGGAATGTGCCCCGACGGCGCAGACTGTCCTTGGCCGATGATCTCCTCGACCTGCTGACGCACACCTTCAAGACTGATGCCGAGGCTCTCCAGAGCCTTGGCGGCAACGCCTTCACCTTCATGGATCAAGCCAAGAAGAATGTGCTCCGTACCGATGTAGTTGTGGTTGAGCATCCGGGCCTCTTCTTGGGCCAGGACGACAACCCGCCGTGCGCGGTCGGTGAACCTCTCGAACATCTCGTCGCTCCTCACAGAGCGGTCAGGCAGGTCCGGGATATCCGGGCCCTGTCATCCCGCATGGTAGCCCCGACCCGGCGACCGCTCTACGCAGAAGACGTTCCCCGAGAGCAGGGCGTTCACCCTCCATCCAACTACCTACGGGGGGTGCGATGTTCCCGATACGCCGCAAGCGAACGACGTTTATCGGCCGCTCAAACGCGTCATGCGGTCATGGCCGCCACCGGACCCCACCGTGGCCGCCATAACCGCATGATTCAACGATCTAGTGAGCCGCTTCGTACTGCTCGACGATCTTGGAGGCGATTCGACCGCGCTCGCTGACATTAAGGCCGTGGGACTTGGCCCACGCCCGGATGTCGGCGCTCTTCTCTCTCGTGAGCGCCCTGGCGCCGCCTGCACGGCGGCGACGGGGTGCGAGCGCGCCGGAACGGCGGGCGCTCTGCACGAAAGCCGACAGGGAGTCGCGGAGCTTCTTCGCGTTTACGTCACTGAGGTCAATCTCATAGCTGGTGCCGTCAAGCGCGAAGGCGACAGTCTCATTGGCCTCGCCCCCATCGAGGTCGTCGATGAGAATCTCCTGGATCTGCTTGGCCATCTACGCAATCCTTTCGCGGAGTATTGTTTCATTCGCTAGCTAAACATATACCCGCAATCGGAGAGCGGCAATTCCAGGAGCCCGGCGATTCTTGCCGGGTCCCGGAGGGGGAGTGGATCAGCTGTTCTGCGACTCAGCCTGATCCCGCCGTTTTGCCGGGCGGCGGCCGGCGGCTTCACTCCGAAGAAGCTTGACAACTCCGTAGATGAAGGCCCCGCCGACGACCACCGGGGGTATCAACGCGGACAATACGTCGTTCATTCGTCCTCGCTCCGCACCGTGGGTAACTTTCGGGGACCATGGAAATTTTGCCGGCGACATCCCGGGCCATGCTGGGGGGCACGCTCGATCGGTCCGGATCCGTCCACAGATGACCTTAGCGTCACCTGCGAGCAGGGGGTGTCACTGGGGCGGCCAGGTAGGCCGCTCACTACCTTAATGCTTCTCTCCAGTCGTCTTACCGGTTGCACTCCGTAAAGACCGGAGGAAAAAACCGGCAGGGCGATCATGGGGTGATCACTTCGCCGGAAAACCAAAGTGGTCCCGGCCCGACGACCACGGAGCCGCCCGGCCTCCTGCCGCGAAGTCCCTGGTGAGGGGTCTGAAGGGGTAGAACGGACGCACCTGCCATGAACCTGAAGATCGCAACCGGCGGGTTCACCGCCGGAATGCCCTCAGCGTGAAGAACACCCGGATAGAGAGCCGCCCGCTTCAACCGGCGGGAGGCCGTGGTACGACTCCACCGGACAGAAGAAGACGGATCTTCCTTGTTTTCTTACCAAGAGTACGTCCTTGTCTGGCATCTAGGACATAGTCGTAGACCGTATAACCACCAAAGTGGATCGGACTCTCCAACAACCACGGCAACACCGCGGGGGCGGAGGCGGCATCGACAAGAAGGTCTTCACACGCCGACGGGAAGGTGAAGAGGAAGTCCGCCGGGACAATCCCTTGGAGGACACGAAGATGACACCGTCCCGGACGCAGGTGTCCCCGTACGGTCGCCCATTCGGCGCGGCGCGCCCGAACTGGCCCAGACGGGCGTTCTCCCAATGGGGTCCCATAAGGCCCGACGGGCGAGGGCCCATAACGCCGGGCCCGCGGGTCCCCAAAGCCCCGGCGGCGGAGTTCATAGGGCGGGACGGCCGGTTTCACGGGGTGGGACGACCGTCGCCCCGCGGGGACGGCCCCGCGACGGCGACCGCGATCCACGGCGATTGTCGCCGCCGGAGGCTGATGGACGGCCATAACGCTCCTCACACCCTCACGAATGGGTTTGCGCTTCCATCGCGTCCCGGCGGGGCGTCGTTACCGCACACGTTTCCGCACCGGCGCACGAAAAGGGGGCCGGCGGGATGAACCGCCGACCCCCTTTTCGTTCGACTACTTGGTCTTGACGACCACCGTCGTGGCGACCTTGTCGTGCAGGCACTGCTGCAACGGCTTGTCCCACAGCAGCCAGAGGGAGTTCACCAGGGAGAAGATGTTGGCGATCCACCCGAGGACGGGAATTCCGCGCAGCACGAGCGGACCCCAGAGCACTCCGGCCCGCTTGAGGGCGACGTCGGAGGAGAGACCGCCCTGCAGCGTGCCCCCGACCGTGACGACCTTGATGCCCATGACCATCTTTCCGACGGTCTGGCCGTTCTGCTTCAGCATCAGGAACTCGTAGGCGATGTAGATCAGGCCCGCGACGATCCCGACGAGCAGCGCCGCGAGGAAGGCGCCGCCCCCCGCGCTGCCCGCCCCGCTGGTGAGGTCGTAGCTCGACTGCGTGATCAGGATCGCTCCCAGCACGATCGTGATGATCACCGTCGGGATCGACAGGATGATTCCGTCGATCAGACGGGCGACCAGACGCTGCCACCACTCGGCGAGCGGCGCTGGCGCGCCGGGAGGCGTCACGCCCTGGGGACCGTAGCCCTGGCCGTAGGCGGGAGACTGCTGGCCGTAGGCGGGCTGCTGGCCGTAACCCTGCTGCTGACCGTAGCCGGGCTGCTGACCGTAGGCGGACTGGGCCGTCTGCTGACCGTAGTCGGCCTGCTGACCGTAGGCGGGCTGCTGGCCGTAACCCTGCTGCTGACCGTAGTCAGACTGGGCGG
>NZ_BSEV01000001.1:25637-1220526 GCF_027922005.1 Streptosporangium carneum
GGCGGCCTGCTGACCGTACCCCTGCTGCTGGCCGTAGCCCGGCTGCGCCGCCTGCTGACCGTAGTCGGCCTGCTGCCCGTAGCCCTGCTGCTGGCCGTACGCCCCGGTGCCGCCCTGCTGGCCGTAACCCTGCTGCTGACCGTAGTCAGACTGGGCGGCCTGCTGACCGTACCCCTGCTGCTGGCCGTAGCCCGGCTGCGCCGCCTGCTGACCGTAGTCGGCCTGCTGCCCGTAGCCCTGCTGCTGGCCGTAACCCTGCTGTCCGTATCCGGGCTGGGTCTGCCCCGGCCCGGTGTGGGACTGTGAGGCCTCCGATCGATATCCCACGACTGTCACATCGGGATCGAGTTCACCAGGGGCTCGACCCGCATTCTGTCCGTATTGCGGATGCCCCGACGGTGTGCGGTCGCGGTCGGGATCATCCTGCGGATACGGTGGCTGTCCGGTGCTCACCGCGTCACCTCACTTCGACTGCGCATGTGGCACATGTCAGACTCACATGCTTGCTGGTGCACAAGGTATCGACATAGGTGTCAACAGTCACCTTTCCGATCAGTCAGCACTCAGGTCAAGTCAGTCGGACCGCGGTGTCAGATGGAGAAGCATCCGGGTGTTTCCCAAGGTGTTCGGCTTGACGTGCTCCAGGTCGAGGAACTCGGCGACGCCCTCGTCATAGGAGGCGAGAAGTTCCGCGTAGACCTCCGGCGAGACAGGCGTTCCCTGGATCTCCCTGAATCCGTGCCTGGCGAAGAAATCGATCTCGAAGGTCAGGCAGAAGACCCGGCGCAGACCGAGGTCGCCCGCGGTGCGAATGAGCGAGGAGACGATCCGGTGCCCGATGCCCAGCCCCCGGCACCCGGGGTCGACGGCGACCGTGCGGATCTCGGCGAGGTCCTCCCAGAGGACGTGCAGCGCCCCGCAGCCCACGACGACCCCGTCCATGTCGGCCACCCAGAACTCCTGGACGTCCTCGTACAGGGTGACCGTGGCCTTCTCCAGCAGGCGCGGGCCGGCTCCGGCGTAGGTGTCGACCAGGCGCCGGATGGCGCGCACGTCCGGAGTCCGGGCGCGGCGGACCGTGATCGCCGCCGGATCCGCCTCGGACCCCTGCCCGCTCACCGGCCGCTTCTCCGCGTCCGCGCCCTCGCCCTCGGCCCGCCGTGCCGCGCCCTCGGCGTCGATTCCGGCATCGCGTACGGCCCGCGCCGAGAACTGCTCCGCAACCTGCTCCATGACCGATCAGCGTACGTCCTCGCCACCGCTTATTTACGGTTCGCCCCTAACCCTCACCCCAGGCTCACCAGATGACACACAGCGCCCCGGTGGCCACTCCGGAGCGCGCCTGACAGGGGCTCGCGGGATCCGATCTTTCACAGAAGCGCAGACCTGCGACGACCCCGCCATATGCGCCCCGGAAAGATCGAGAGCCAGCGTGACGCATATGTCGATCATGAAATGGCGTGACCTTACCGTGACATTTCAGTTGTGAAAGCTCTACCAGCTTTGCAGTTCTGGTTGAGCATGAACCTCCAATTGCACTAATGTCCGTGCTCGATGTCAGCACCGTAAAGTGCTGGACCGCCGAATCCCCGACTGGGGAACCGGGGACCCACCCTCCGCAACGTCCCCCGGGGTGAATCCGAAGTGCCACCGGCGCCTCGGTAGGGCTGCCTCCGGCCCGAACCCGTCAGCTAACCCGGTAGGCGGCCGAGAGAGGAGCCTGTTGGTGAAGCGCATGCGCAACCGTGGGAGAGAGCGCGCGGGCAGACACGCCCGCCATCGAGAACACGCGGCGCGTGGGCTCTCACGCAAGATGGCGGTCATCGGGCTGGCGTTCGCCTCCCTGACCCTCGGCACCCCCCTGGTGGCGACCGCGGATCCGCGGCCCAGCCTGCAGCAGCTCGCCAAGCAGGCCGAGAAGCTGCACACCGAGATCGAGACTCTCAGCGAGCAGTACAACGGTGAGCGGGTCAAGCTCAAGCAGGCGCAGCGCGCCGCGGAGAGCGCCAAGAAGACCCTCTCCGTCAGCCAGTCCGACCTGGCCACCCGGCGCGCCAAGGCCACCCTCCTCGCGCAGAGCACCTACATGGCGGGCGGTCTGGCCTCAGGGCTCGCCTTCACCCAGTCGTCCAACCCCGACACCTTCCTCGACCAGGCGACCGCGAACTACGCGCTCCAGCAGCAGCAGAGCGAGGAGGTCGCCCAGCTCAGCAAGTCGATCGAGGCCGCGGAACGCGCGAAGGAGAGCGCCAACGCCCGCACCGCCGAGGTCAAGGGGCTCCTGACGGAGCTCGGCGACAGGCGCACCAAGATCGAACGCCTGGTGACCAAGGTCGAGAGCAGCCTGTTCAGCGAGGTGCGGTCGCGCGCGGAGCGCAACCGGGGCAGCCGGGTCAAGATCAACGTGCCGATCGTCGGCAGCGGCAAGGCGGCCGAAGCCGCCCGTTGGGCTCTCACCCAGCAGCTCAAGCCATACGTGTGGGGAGCGGAGGGACCCAACTCCTTCGACTGCTCGGGGCTGGTGATGTGGGCCTACCAGAAGGTCGGCATCAGCCTTCCCCACTACACGGGCGACCAGTGGACGGCGGGAACCCGCGTCTCCAGGAACGAGCTCCGTCCCGGAGACCTGGTCTTCTTCTACAGTGACCTGCACCACGTCGGGATCTACATCGGCGCGGGCCTCATGGTCCACGCCCCCCAGACCGGCGACGTCATCCACATCACCACGATCGACAACCGGCCCTTCGTCGGCGGCGTGCGCATCGCCGACTGAGGCGGGCCGGGGAGCCGACCGGAGACGGGCCGAGGTCCCGAACGGCCCGCTCCGGCCCAGCGATGCCCGCCGGCCGCTCCGAGACCGCCTCCGCCGCCCGGGGAAGCGCCCCCTGCGGCCCTCAGAGGGCGCGTGACCGCGCCATGGGCCCGGGAGGGATCCCGGGGCGGGCATGGGCCGGGATCATCGGAGTCAGAGGTTCAGCCCCTCTGGGCCCCAGGAACGAAAACTCGGGACCGGAGCCGTTCGAGGACCAGGAGCCAGAGGTTCAACCGCTCCGGAGTCTGGCCGGGGCCGTTCGGAGGCTCGGGGCCGGGGACTCGGGGCCGGGGTGGTTCGGGGGCTGGTCGTGTTGGCCTGGCAGGCGGGTGACCGTTGCCCTGACAGCCGGGGACCGCGTGCCTCCACCGGGTTCGTGGTGTTCCGGGCGCCGGTACGGCGAGTGCCGGCACGGACGCGCTCGGGGCCTTCGAACGGCGCGCGCCCCGGTGAACGTCGCCGGCCGCCGCAGCGCCAGGAGCTAGATGAGCCGTCTGCGGGCGGCCCAGGCCACGGCCTCGATCGCCGTGGCCACGCCGATGCGGTCGCAGATCCCGCGAAGCCTGCGCCTGACCGTCCTGCCGCTGATGTCGAGGCGACGCCCCACCCTGTCCACGGTGACGCCTTTGGCCAGCTCCGCCAGCAACACGAGGTCCTCGTCGCTGAGACCGATCTCACCCACGCTCAGGAGGCCATCGCCGCGACGGGAATCCACTTCGGGATATGCCATCTGGAGTCGCTCCCCCCGCACCTGACTGAGGCGTGAGTTGTCTGGAATCAATGCCGCCCGTCAGGAACGGTAAACGGCTTGTTCAAAGGTCGTCAAGTTCCACTCTTCACTTAGGGAGCACGTGCCGTTGACATAGCGGGCGCTACGTGAAGTACTCATGATATGTCGGTGCCTTTACGGTTAAGCCGCAGACAAGCCAAGGCACACACCCGCAGGCGCCTGCTGGCCGCCGCGGCCGAAGTCTTCGCAGAACAAGGTTTCGCCGGGGCCTCGGTGGACGAGATCGCCTCCAGGGCCGGCCGCACGGTCGGCGCCCTCTACTCGAGTTTCACCGGAAAAGACGACCTCTTCCGTACGCTCCTCGACGAGCACGTCGCCCACCCCCTTGACGGGGACGGGGGAAACCCCCCGCAATGGGAGGACGGCGTCCCGGGATTTGCGGCATTCGGCGCATCTATGGCGGAACTAGCTGATCAACACACGATATCGAGCACGCTCGAATTGGAGTTTCTGCGCTATGCCCTGACCAGGCCCGAATTACTCGACCGACTGGCCGAACGCTGGCTGGCCCCCCGTACGGCCGTCGCCCGCATGGTGGCCCCGCACTTCGCCTCCCACGACGCGGCGGCGGTGGCGACCGTGGTCGTCGGCCTCTTCGAGGGACTGGCGATCCAGCGTCGCGCCGATCCCTCGGCTGTGCCGTCCGAGTTGTTCGCCACGGCGCTCGGCTGGCTGATGACCGGGATCGAACATGCCTCGGAGGACGGCACGGCCGAAAACCTCTCCCTCGAGAACAGGCCGCCCGAAAACCTCTCCCCCGAGGAGCCCGGCCCGGAGAACGACACACGGAGAGATGACATGTGCGGGCCCCGCGCGCCGAAGAACCGGGCACCCGGGCAGTCCGGTTGAACGGCTGCCGCCGCGTCTCGGAACGTCCGCCGGGAGCGCGCTCGCGACGCCACCCCGGCTCACACCGGAAACGCCCAGGCCCCGCACCGCCCACAGGCACCGCACAGCCCACAGGCCCCGTGCCGCCCACAGGCGCCGACCCGCCCGACGCCACGACCCGCCGCACCGCGCCGTGCACACCCCTGTGCGCGCCGGCGGACCGGTGAGGGCGCGGGCGCCGCCGACAGGTTCAGCCCTCGAGAACAGGCTCACAGACCCGGCCATGGAAAACCGACGGCCCGCGACCCGACCCGCCGAAACGGGTCAAGCCGCGGGCTCGACGGGTGAAACCGGTCAGCTTGTGGGCTTGACCAGGGGGAACAGAATCGTCTCGCGGATGTTCTTGCCAGTGAAGGCCATGATGAGGCGGTCCACGCCGACGCCCACGCCACCGGTGGGCGGCATGGCGTACTCCAGCGCGGTGAGGAAGTCCTCGTCGAGCTGCATGGCCTCGGGGTCGCCGCCCGCGGCGAGCAGGGACTGCTCGGTGAGGCGGCGGCGCTGCTCGATCGGGTCGCTCAGCTCCGAGTAGCCGGTGCCGAGCTCGGTCCCGAAGCCGATCAGGTCCCACTTCTCGGTCAGCAGCGGGTTGTCGCGGTGCGTCCGGGCCAGCGGGGAGGTCTCCAGCGGGTAGTCCATGACGAACGTCGGCTGGATGAGGGTGTGCTCGACGAGCTCCTCGAAGATCTCCTGCACGAGCTTGCCCTGACCCCACTTGGCGTCCCAGTGGATGTCGTGGGCGTCGGCGTGCTTGCGGACCTGCTCCAGCGGCGTCTCGGTGGTGATCTCCTCGCCCAGCGCCTCCGAGACCGACCCGTAGACGGTGACCCTCGGCCACTCGGGCAGGCCCAGGTCGATCTCCTGCCCCTCGTAGGTCACCACGGAGTGACCCAGCGCGGCCACGACCGCCTTCTGGATCATCCGCTGGGTCAGGTCGGCTATCCCGTTGTAGTCGAGATAGGTGCCGTAGGCCTCCATCATCGTGAACTCGGGGTTGTGGGTTGCGTCCGCGCCCTCGTTGCGGAAGTTGCGGTTGATCTCGAAGACCTTCTCGATGCCGCCGACCACGAGCCGCTTGAGGTACAGCTCGATCGCGATGCGGAGATAAAGCTCCATGTCGTAGGCGTTGATGTGGGTCTTGAACGGCCGGGCCGCCGCGCCGCCGTGGATCGGCTGGAGCATCGGCGTCTCGACCTCGAGGTAGCCCTCGTCGTGCCAGAAGTCGCGGATGGCGCGCACGACGGCGCTGCGGGTGTACGCCATCTTGCGGGCCTCGTCGTTGACGACGAGGTCCACGTAGCGCTGGCGGACGCGCGCCTCCGGGTCGGTGAGACCGGCGTGCTTCTCCGGAAGCGGGCGCAGGCACTTGGAGGTGATCGCCCAGCGGTCGGCGAGGATGGACAGCTCGCCCCTGCGGGAGGTGATCACCTCGCCCTCGATGCCGATGTGGTCGCCGAGGTCCACATCACGCTTCCACGCGGCCAGGGACTCCTCCCCCACCCTGTCCAGGGAGATCATGACCTGGAGGTCGGCGGAGCCGTCGCGGATCGTGGCGAAGCAGAGCTTGCCGCCGGTCCGCGACAGCATGACCCGTCCAGCGACGCCCACTTTGTCGCCGGTCGCGATGTCAGCGGCGAGATCGGCGTACTTTTCGCGGATCTCGGCGTTGGTCGCGGTGCGCGGGAAGCTCACCGGGTAGGGGTCGACGCCCTCTGAGCGGAGGCGGTCGAGCTTCTCCCGGCGCACGCGCATCTGCTCGGGCAGATCCTCGGCGGGGCTGGTCACTTCATCGGTCACAGGAACAAGGTTACCGATGTCCGGCTACGGGGTGTTGCGGTTATAGATCAGGCGAAGGCCGATCAGCGTGAGCCACGGCTCGTGCACGTCGATCGAGCGCGCCTCGCTGACGACGAGGGGCGCCGCGCTGCCGGTGGCGACCACGGTGACGTCGTCGGGGTCGTCGGCCAGTTCGGCCGCCATGCGCTCGACGATTCCGTCGACCTGACCGGCGAAGCCGTAGATGATGCCCGCCTGGAGCGCCTCGACGGTGTTCTTGGCGATCACCGAGCGGGGCCGGATCAGCTCGACCTTGTGCAGCTGCGCCCCGGCCGCGGCCAGGGCGTCGACCGAGATCTCGATGCCGGGGGCCGTCACCGCGCCGACGTACTCCCCCTTGGCGGAGACCGCGTCGAAGGAGGTCGCGGTGCCGAAGTCGACGATGACGCACGGCCCGCCGTACAGCTGGATGGCCGCGAGCGCGTTGACGATCCGGTCGCTGCCGACCTCCTTCGGGTTGTCCATCCTGACCGGCACCCCGGTGCGGATGCCCGGCTCGACGATCACCGCGGTGACGTCGCCGTAGTAGCGGCGGCACATCTCGCGCATCTCGTTGAGCACGGAGGGCACGGTCGAGCAGAGGACGATGCCGTCGACGTCGGTGCCCTTGAGCAGCGGCGACTGCCCCAGCAGTCCCTGGAGCACCACGGCGATCTCGTCGGCGGTGCGCCTGGCGTCGGTGGCGATCCGCCAGTGCTCGATGACCTCCTCACCCTCGAACAGGCCGAGAACGGTGTGAGTGTTACCGACATCGATGGCGAGCAGCATCAATTCCCCCGAAGGTCCAAGGCGATGTCAAGGGCGGGCGCGGAGTGGGTGAGCGCGCCCACGGCAAGATAGTCAACCCCGGTCGCGGCTACGTCACGAGCCGATTCCAAGGTCAACCCGCCGCTGGACTCGAGCCGCGCCCTGCCCGCGACCAGCCGTACGGCCTCCGCCAGCTGCTCCACCGTGAAGTTGTCCAGCAGGATCTCCTCCGCGCCCTCGGCGAGCACCGGCTCGATCTGGTCGATGCGGTCGACCTCGACCTCGATCGGCAGGCCGGGGTACGCGTCCCGGACCGCCCGGAACGCCTCGGCCACCCCACCCGCGGCCACCACGTGATTGTCCTTGATCAGCGCGGCGTCCGAAAGCGACATGCGGTGGTTGACCCCGCCGCCGCACCGCACCGCGTACTTCTCCAGGGCTCGCAGGCCGGGCAGCGTCTTGCGGCTGTCCCTGATCCGCGCCCCGGTTCCCTCGACGGCCCGCACCCAGCGGTCGGTGAGGGTGGCGACGCCGGACAGGTGGGTGAGCAGGTTGAGCGCCGTCCGCTCCGCGGTCAGCAGGTCGCGGGTCGGGCCGGTGACGGTCATCAGCACGTCGCCGCGCGCGACGCGCTCGCCGTCCTTGACCCGGCGCTCCGCCGTGAGGCGGCCCTGGCCGAAGAGGGCGAACACGCCCTCCGCCACGGCCAGCCCCGCGACGACGCCGTCCACGCGGGCCACCACGTCCGCGGTCGCGATCTGCTCCGCGGGGATGGTGGCGAGGCTGGTGACGTCACCGGCCTCCTGGACGTCCTCGGCCCTGGCGACCTCCAGCAGCGCCGCCACCTCGGCGGGGACCAGGCCCGCCTCGACCAGGTCCGCCTCCACCTGCGGCGGCAGCGCGTCTGCGCCGCGCCCGTGCGGCACGTATGTCATGGTCGTTCCCTCCGCTGTCAGGGTCACGTCGAGGTGACCGAGCCACCACTCATCGTTTCGTTCGGCGAAGTCCTCGCGCCAGTGCGACCCGCGGGTCTCCTCCCGATCGCGGGCGGCGGCCACCAGCGCGGAGGCGACCGTCAGCAGGTTCGTGGTCTCCCACGACTCCGTGCACGGCTCGACCGCGACCGGGGTCCACCTGACGTTCAGCAGGGCCTTGGCGACCTCGGTCAGGGACTCCCTGCTGCGCAGCACGCTCGCGCCCCTGCTCATGTGCCCCTGGATCCTGGTTCTGGCCCTGGGGTCGAGCAGGCCGGCGGGCCTGTCGTCGGCGACCGGCTCGCCCGGGGCGTGCCGTACGGCGCCGGAGGGCGCGGCCGTCCCCTCCTCGCGAGGCGTGGACCCCGCCGACCAGGCCTGCCGCTCGGCGTGAATGTCCTCGGCGATCCGCCGGGCGAACACCAGGCCCTCGAGGAGCGAGTTCGAGGCCAGCCTGTTGGCGCCGTGCACGCCGGTGCAGGCCACCTCCCCGCAGGCGTACAGGCCCGGCACGCTGGTACGGCCGCGCAGGTCGGTCCTGACGCCTCCGCTGGCGTAGTGGGCGGCCGGGGCGACGGGGATGGGCTGGGTGACCGGGTCGATCCCGTGCTCCAGGCAGACCGCGTGGATCGTCGGGAACCGGGTGCGCCACTTCTCCTCGCCGAAGTGACGGGCGTCGAGGTACATGTGCTCGGCGCCGGTCTCGCGCATCCTCTGCATGATCGCCTTGGCCACGACGTCGCGGGGGGCGAGGTCGGCGAGCTCGTGGACGTCCTTCATGAAGCGGACGCCCTCGGCGTCGACGAGCACCGCGCCCTCTCCCCTGACGGCCTCGGAGATCAACGGCTGCTGGCCCGTCGCGTCCTCGCCGAGCCAGAGCACGGTCGGGTGGAACTGGACGAACTCGAGGTCCCTGACGACGGCTCCCGCCCGCAGCGCGAGCGCGACCCCGTCACCGGTGGAGACGACGGGGTTGGTGGTCGCGGAGTAGACCTGGCCCATGCCGCCGGTGGCCAGCACCACGGCCCCCGCCCTGACCGCGCCGACCCCGTCGCGCTCGCCTTCGCCCATGACGTGCAGGGTCACCCCCGCCGTCCTGCCTTCCGCGTCCTTGAGCAGGTCGAGCACGAGGGCGTGCTCGATCACCTGGATGGCCGACTCGCCGACGGCCTGGACGAGCGCCCGCTGCACCTCGGCCCCCGTGGCGTCGCCGCCCGCGTGCACGATGCGGTTGCGGCGGTGACCGCCCTCCCTGGTGAGCTGGAGTTCGCCGGAGGCGTCGGTGTCGAACCGGGCGCCGGTCGCGATCAGCTCGCGCAACGCCCCCGGCCCCTCGGTGACCAGGACCCGCACCGCCTCCTCGTCACAGAGGCCGACCCCCGCGACGAGGGTGTCGGACAGGTGCTCGGCCGGTGTGTCGGCGGGGTCGAGCACGGCGGCGATGCCGCCCTGCGCCCAGCGCGTCGACCCGGAGGAGAGCACGTCCTTGGTGACGACCAGGATCTTCGCCTCCGGGTCGAGCCCGGCGTACCGCAGCGCCAGGGTCAGACCGGCGACCCCCGAGCCGACCACGACGACGTCGGCCTCGACCGTCCAACCTGGAGGGGGTGCGGTCAACCTCTGGGGAATGGCCGGGATCGTCACTGCCGCCTCCTCAAGGGGATCGTTAGAGGCACTTCAATTTCGTCAATGTGACGATAACGCCCCCGCCGCAGCGACTGTTCCCCGGGGTCCCCATCGTTTCCCCCGGCGCCCATCGCCTTCCTCGCCTCCCGCCCCGGGCATGCCCGCCTGCACCCTCGCGGTCAAAGGAAGATCTGGTCGACGCGGACGGCGCGATCTCCCGGAATGACGATCGGGTCGGCCACTTCGACCACACGTCCTCGGGAGAGCATGCGGCGGGTGATCGCAAACACTGGGACCCCGCTGCCGATGTTGAGGATCGCGCTTTCTTCGGCGTCGGGCATCCGGACAGCCGTCTCCTCGGCGATCTCGTCCACCTCGACGCCCAAGCTTCCGAGCTGTCCTATGTTGCCTCCGGGCCATGGCTCGTTTTTCGGGTCGGCCACGGCGGTGCCTTCGACGTCAGCAGCCAGCAGGCATGATCGCGACATCTGGGACGGGAGGCCTTTGGCGTAGAAAACAAATCTGCGCTCCAGCACCCTGACGCCGAGATCGACGGCGAACAAGGCGGCCAGGCGCGAGTCGGCGATGATCCATTGATAGGCCTTGTCGAGGCGGTATTCCGACCACGTGACGCCCGCATCCCTGGTGAAGGAGGTCTGAGGCACGCTCTGCGGACCGGCGTCGGCACGGTAGCGGTCCATCGAGATCCGACGGACCGGCGGGCGTTCACGAACGGTGGTGCCGCCCCGACCGCGCGTCTCGACGAGTCCTCGGTTCTTCAGGTCGTCGACGGCCTTGCGGATGACGATCTCAGAGACGTCGTACCGCTGAGCGAGGTCGGCATGCTTGGGTAGCCGCGTTCCCGGAGGGTAGTCGCCTCGCAGGATCGCCTCGCGCAGCTCGGCCGCGACGTGCTCGTAGGCATGACCCCGCACCGGCCTCCTCCTTTTCACCAGGGAGATCTTCGCCGAACGGCTTGACAGGCACGATACCGGCCTCCCATTCTCGTATACGTCAATGAATTAGCGTATACTAGAATGGGGGTTGAGTGACAATCCCGCATGATCCGGCACATCTCGCACACCTGACCTTTCGATGGCGCGATAAGCACTGGCACCTCATCGAGGAACCAGAGCCTGTCGTGGTCCTCGTCAGCGATCACCTGTCGAAAGGGGACCGCCACCCGACCAAGGAGAGCGCCGAGACAGCCTTCTGGGTCCCCGTGACGGACGCCCTCCTCTCCCATCCTGAACGTCTGGCCAGCGCGAAGTGGCCGGACACCGAACTCGCCGTAGTGAGCGATCACGATGATCACGTTCACCTGGCGGAGAAAACCCACCGGAGCGGTTCCTCGCCAACATGCCAGGCGTGGACGCTCGCCGACGCGGAGACAGGCGTCACCGCTTTTCTCAACCGGCTGCGCCTGCTGACAGGAGCACCCCCTTCCGACGAAGCCATCCATCCGACGAATCCTTGACCAAGAAGGTGCTCACTCGCTCGGTATCGCCCCAAGCGCGCCACCACACGGGCGGCCATCGCTGGCCAGATGCAGTCACCCGCATCACGCGAAGAGCCCGAACTTTCCCGAACAGAGCGGACCTGCCGGACGCACCATCGCCGGACGGGTTCTCAAACGGACTCAGGAGGTCCGATCCATGGAGAATGCCAGAGCCATCCTGCCTGGTCAGACGATTCCGGGTTGGCGACTGATCATCAGTGACGCCGGGCGCTTCTGGGCGAGGCGGCAGAGCCCGTTCCCGGTCGAGGCACTGTGGGCCGGGGCGGATCCGGCGGTGGACGCCGACACCTTCGCGGAGGTCCAGGTCGCCGTGGAGCGACAGGAAGAGATCGCCCGGCAGGCGGCCTCGTGATCTGGCGGCGTTCCTCGCGCACGGCGGGCCGTCACCGCACCGGCCTGCCTCACACCACCGTCCACCGCCGCCTGTGGGAGGGCCCCGCCCGTGCCGAAGCCGAGCGATTGGAACGTTCCTGGCCTGCCTGGACGGTCCTGTACAGCCTGGGCCGCCGCCGTTTCTACGCCCTGAGCTCCTGGCCGACCCCGCAGCCGGTGATCGTCGAAAGCGACACCGCCGAGGGCCTGGAGGAACGGATGCGCGAAATCGAGAGGACCCTGACCTGGCAGACGCCGTACCTGAGCGCGACGTCCACCGACAAGCACCCGAACCTCCCGGACAGGCACAGCGACCCGGACGGACACAGAGGTTTGGGCGGGTACGGCGACGCCGCTTCCCTGCCGCCCCCGATTTCCTCGGCTTTCGTGGTCCCCCTGGCGTCCACCGCCGGAGCCCGCCATCCGCTCGCCGTCCAGAGGGCCGCGTGATCCCGCGCGCCGACCTCCAGGTCGAGGTCTGACCACCCAGGCCGCTCCCGAGCCACCGCTGCAGGCACCCGGCCGGATCCACATCCGGCCAGGCCCTTCCCGCCCCGGCGCATCCCCCTGTCCCCGGAACGCGTGCCCCCACCACGTACTAACCTGACCTCACCGTCACACCCACACTGACCAACCAAGCCAGAAATGTCCGAATCAGCGATAGTGATGTTTTTCAACCTCTCGCGCCGATAAACCCGCAGGTCAGTAAGGTGCTCCCCGCGCACGCGGGGATGGTTTGGTCGGTGGGGTTGTGTGCGGCTTCTCGTGAACCGTCCCTCTGGGGACGTCCTACTGGAGGACGCTGTGAAGTTCGTCACCCCTCAGGAGGCCGGGAGGGGCGGCGGCGGGGTCGGGGCCGAGGTCGACGATGCGGTTGTCCGCGTCGACGTGCACGACCTTGGGCTCGAAGGTCCGGGCCTCGGCGTCCTCGAGCTGGCCGTACGCGATGATGATCACCAGGTCGCCCGCGTGGACTAGCCGGGCGGCCGCGCCGTTGATGCCGATGACGCCCGAGCCCCTGGGGCCCGCGATCGTGTAGGTCACCAGCCTGGCGCCGTTGTCGATGTCCACCACGTGGACCTGCTCGCCGGGGAGCAGGCCCGCCGCGTCCAGCAGGTCCTCGTCGATGGTCAGCGATCCCACGTAGTGCAGGTCGGCCTGGGTGACGGTGGCACGATGGATCTTGGACGTGAGCATGGTGCGGAGCATGCGTCGATCACCTCTCGCTCGGTCGCGCCGTCCGGTGACGTGCGCGCCTGCGCGGAATATATCCGAGCGTTCGGAGAGGCGGTTGCGAGGTCCCGCTCCCCCGTCCCGGGCGTCACAGCACGTCACACGCGCCCCGGGGAAAGCCCGAAGACGTGTCAGAGGGCGACCGTCACGTTGTCGATCAGCCTGGTCGTCCCGACCTTGGCGGCCAGGGCCAGGATCGCCTCGCCCTCGTGGTCCTCCTCGACCTCGGCGAAGGTCGCCGGGTTCACCAGGACCAGGTAGTCGAGCGCCACCTCGGGCTCGGCGTCGAGCACGGCGCGCGCGGCCCCGAGGACCTCCCCGGGCGTCCGCCGCTCCGCGCCGGCGAACAGCGCCCTGGACAGGGTCAGCGCCACGTGGCGCTCGTGTGAGGACAGGTAGCGGTTCCGGCTGGACAGCGCCAGGCCGTCCGCCTCGCGCATCGTGGGCGCCCCGAGGACGGAGATGGGCAGGTCGAGGTCGGCGACCATCCTGCGGATCATCGCCAGCTGCTGGGCGTCCTTCTGCCCGAACACCGCCATGTCCGGCTGGACCAGGTTGAACAGCTTGAGCACCACGGTCAGCACGCCGTCGAAGTGTCCCGGTCTGAACGCCCCCTCGACGATCGTGCCCATCCTCCCCGAGGAGACCGCGACCTGCCGGTCCGGCGCGTACATGTCCTCGGCGGACGGGGCGAACACCACGCTCACGCCCTCGTCCGCGCAGATCTCCAGGTCGGTGTCGAACGTCCGGGGGTAGCGGGAGAAGTCCTCGTTCGGCCCGAACTGCAGTGGATTGACGAAGATGCTCACCGCCACGTGGTCGGCCTGCTCACGGGCGAGGCGCATGAGCGAGCGGTGCCCCTCGTGCAGCGCGCCCATGGTCGGCACCAGCGCGAGTGTCCCCCCGGAGGGGGCCCCGACCCCCAGGGTCCGCTTCGCCTTGACCAGCCCGGCGCGGTCGCCGGCCACGATCACGTCCATATGTTTCCTCCCAGGGCGTCGAGGAGGCGCTCGGCGGCCTCGGGCTTGAGCAGCCCGGCCGCCAGCGCGCGGTCCGCCGTGAGCCTAGCGAGGGCGACGTAGGCGTCCGCCGCCTCGGGTGCCGCGAGGATCAGCGCGTCCACGTGCTTGCGGACCGTCCCCGCGTCGCCGCGCACCACGGGACCGGTCAGCCCGGCGATGCCCAGACGCAGCACGTTCTCCAGCGCCGCCCCGAGCAGCGGGCCGAGCATTCGCCCTGGATGCTCGACCCCGATCTTCTCCAGCAGTTCGGACGACTCCGCGACGAGCGTCACCATGTGGTTCGCCGCGCCCGCCAGGGCGGCGTGGTAGAGCGGCCGGTCGGCGTCGGCGATCCAGACGGGTTCGCCCTCCATCTCGATGACCAGCGCCTCGGCCACGGGCCTGAGCAGGTCGGGCGCGGTGACGCCGTACGAGATGCCGGTGAGGCGTCTCAGGTCGTCGTCCTTCCCGGTGAAGGTCATCACCGGATGGAGCGCCAGCGGGAGCGCTCCCGCCTTGGTCGCGGGGTTCAGCACCGCCAGGCCGTACGCGCCGCTGGTGTGCGCCACGAGCTTGCCGCGCAGCTCCGCTCCGGTGCCGGCCAGGCCGGAGACCAGGTCGGGCAGCACGTCGTCAGGGACCGTGATGAGGATGAGGTCCGACTTGGCCACCACGTCCTCGGGCCGGGTCGGCGTGACGCGGAGCCGCTCGACGGCTCGCTCCCTGGAGGAGTCGGAGACTCCGCTCGCCGCGACGACCCTGTGTCCCGCCCGCGCCAGCGCGGCGCCGAGCGCCGAGCCGACCCGGCCTGCTCCAACCACTCCGACGGCCAGCCGCGCCGGGCGATCGACTGCGTCCATGACGTCCCGTCCTTTGACCAGATGGGGGCTCCATGCCCAGTTGACCAGCGTAACGGGCACGGCCCTCCGGACCGCGTGAAGCCACGTGTCCGAAAGCGGCGACGCCCGCCCTCCCCGGTGGAGGTCCGGCGGAGGGCGGGACCCCCTGGCGGGGGCCGCCCTCCGCGCGGAGATCCGGTCTCCTCCAAGTGGATCACAGCGGGCCACGGCGGATCCGCCGCCCCCTGTCATGACCGCCTTCATGACCGCCTTGGCGCGATCACGTGTCGCGCGCGCCGCCGCACGTGTAGCGTCGGTTGGCGTGTGGCTCACCTGGCGTGCCGCGACGGAGCGGGCACTCTACGGCGAGAACGGCTTCTACCTGCGCGAGCGCCCCTCCGCCCATTTCAGGACGTCGGTCGGCGCCTCGGCCGTCCTCGCCGGGGCCGTGCTGCGAGAGCTGATCGCCGTCGACGCCGAGCTGAACGGCCGGTACGCGACCGGCCCGGCGGGGACCCTCGCGGACGAGCGGTCCGCCCTTGCCCGCCGGGGAGACACCCGGACCGGCGAACGGCCCGCGCCGCCTGTCCCGGGAGACGTCCGGCCGGGCGAACCGCTCGGGCCGCCTGTCCCGGGAGACGTCCGGCCGGGCGAACCGCTCGGGCCGCTCGACCTGGTCGACGTGGGCGCGGGAGAGGGCGCCCTGGCTGCCGGGGTGCTCGCCGCCGCGCCGCCCGAGCTGCGCTCCCGCCTCAGGGTCACCTGCGTGGACCTGGCCCCCAGACCCGCGGAGCTGCCGGAGGAGATCGTCTGGACGGCCGCGGTGCCCGAGGGCGTCCGCGGGCTGGTGATGGCCAACGAGTGGCTGGACAACGTTCCCGTGGACGTCGCCGAGCAGACACGGGAAGGCCCCCGGCTCGTCATGGTCGACCCCTCGAGCGGCGCGGAACGGCTCGGCGACAGGCCGGAGGAGGCCGACCTGGCCTGGCTGGACCGCTGGTGGCCGATGTCGGCCGTGGGCGGGCGGGCCGAGATCGGCAGGCCGCGCGACGAGGCCTGGGTCTCGGTGATCGCACGGCTGGCACGTGGCCGTGCGATCACCGCCGACTACGCCCACCGGTCGGACGCCCGCCCGCCGTACGGCACGCTGATCGGTTACCGCGACGGAGGGCTCGTCGCGCCCGTGCCCGACGGATCGTGCGACATCACCTCGCACGTCGCCCTGGACGCCTGCGCGGCGGCGGGAGTGCGGGCGGGGGCGACCTCGACGGTCCTGACCACCCAGCGGGACGCCCTACGCGTCCTCGGCGTCACCGGAGCCCGCCCGTCTCTCGACCTGGCCCGCAGCGACCCCGCGGGCTACCTGCGCGCCCTGGCGAGAGCCTCGCAGGAGGCGGAGCTGATCGCTCCCGAGGGGCTGGGCGGCTTCGGCTGGCTGTCCCAGACCCGCGCCTGACCGGGCGGGACCGCCCCGGCCCACGTCCGCACCCACGTCCGCGCCCGCCTCATGCCCGCCTCATGCCCGCCTCATGCCCGACGCGCGTCTGACCGTCGAGGCCCGTACGGCGGGCGTCCGAAACGGGAACGGGCGTCTCGGCCACCCCCCGTGCGGGCGACGACCGTCGGCGCGGCCGGGGAGCGCTCTCTCAGACCCGCGCCTCAAGGGCCGTCAGCCCCCGGATGACATAGCCCGGTTTCCATGAGGGCTCGATGACGAGCTCCAGCTTGGGGGCTCTGCGGAGGAGGGCGCCGAACGACTCCGCCAGTTCGATCCTGGCCAGCGGGGCGCCCAGGCAGAAGTGGATGCCCGCGCCGAAGGAGATGTGCGGGTTGTCGGCCCGGCCCACGTCGAGGCGGTCGGGGTCGGCGAACACCTCGGGATCGCGGTTGGCCGAGCCGAACAGCAGTGCCACCTCGGCGCCGCGCGGGATGTCGACTCCGCGGACCGTGACGTCCTCGAGCACCCAGCGCTCGAACATCTGCAGCGGGGTGTCCCAGCGCATCAGCTCCTCGATCGCCGTGGGCAGCAGGCCGTGGTCGGCGCGGAGCCGTTCCAGCTCGGCCGGGTTGCGGAACAGCGACCACCAGCCGTTGCCGGTGACGTTCACGGTCGCCTCGTGCCCGGCGTTGAGCAGCAGCACGCAGGTGCCCACCAACTCCTCCTCGGTGAGCCTGTCGCCCTCGTCCGCGACCAGGGCCAGCGCGCTGACCAGGTCGTCGCCGGGGTCCGCTCTGCGGGCGCGGGCCAGCCCGACGAGGTAGGCGGAGAACTCCTCCGCGGCCCGTACGGCGGCGCGCTGGACCTCGGCCGACGGGTTGAGCTCGTACATCCCGCAGATGTCGGCCGACCAGGGACGCAGCAGGCGGTGGTCCTCCTCCGGCACGCCGAGCATCTCGGCGATCACGGTCACCGGGAGCGGCTCGGCCACCTCGGCGATGAGATCCCCTCCGCCGCGCTCGACGAAGGCGTCCACGAGCTCCCCGGCGATCCTGGCGACCCTGGGACGGAGCGCCTCGACCATGCGCGGGGTGAACGCCTTGGAGACGAGGCGGCGCAGCCGGGTGTGGACCGGCGGTTCGACGTCCAGCATCCCGGCCCTGATCACCCGCCAGAACGGGTCCTGGAACCCGGGGTCGTCCGGCCTGCCGAACTCGGCGTGCGTGGCCACGTGCAGGTAGGAGCGGCCGAGCCGGCGATCGCGCAGCAGCGCGTTGACGTCGGCGTGCCGGGCGACCAGCCACTGGCCGGTCGGCTCGAAGAGGCTGACCGGCCTGCGCCGTCTCAGCTCGGCGTAGACGTCATAGGGATGGGCGACGAACTGCGGATCCCACGGGTCGAACTCCACCGGGCCATCGTAAGCGCCTACCGCTCCTGCGCCTCGGGCCCGCGCGGCCCGGCCTGCGGCCCGGGTTCCCCCTCCGCCGCCCCGTGCGCCTCCACCGGCTGCCCGCCGGCCGACCCGCGGCGCGCCCGGATGTTCAGCAGCTCGACCACCAGCGAGAACGCCATCGCGAAGTAGATGTAGCCCTTGGAGATGTGCTGCTCGAGGCCCTCCGCGATGAGCACCACGCCGATCAGCACCAGGAAGGACAGCGCGAGCATCTTGATCGACGGGTGCTTGTCCACGAAGCGGCTGATCGGCCCCGAGGCGAAGAGCATCACGACGACCGCGACGATGACCGCGATGACCATGACGGCGAGCTCGTCGACCATGCCGACCGCGGTGATCACCGAGTCGAGGGAGAACACGATGTCCAGCACCATGATCTGGAGGATGACCGACGTGAAGGAGGGGACCACCGTCCTGCCGCCGCCCGAGTGGCCGGAACCGCCCTCGGTGTGGCCGTGGATCTCGTGGACGCTCTTGGCCAGCAGGAACAGGCCGCCGAGGATCAGGATCAGATCTCGCCCCGATATCTCCTGACCGAGGACCTCGAACAGCGGGTCGGTGAGCCGCACCACCCACGACAGCGCCAGCAGCAGCGCGAGGCGGCTGACGAGGGCGGCCAGCAGGCCCAGCCTGCGGGCGTTGTCGCGCTGTTCGGGGGGGAGTTTCCCCGCCAGGATCGAGATGAAGATGATGTTGTCGATGCCCAGCACGATCTCCAGCGCGATCAGGGTGAGCAGCCCTATCCAACTCGCCGGGTCGGTCACCCAGTCCATCGTGCCTCCAGTCCTCGGATCCTCGTCAGGGCGACCGCGCGCCGTCACCGTGCCCGCCGCTCACGGCGACGCCGTCACCGTCTTCACCGTCCACGGCGACTCCTGCACCGCGCCCGCCGCTCAGCCGCCGGTACGGCGAGCGGTGGCACCGGGCCGGCCTGCGCCCGCGAGCGGTGCGTGACCTGGTGAACGTTCCCGGTCACAGCACCAGACGATCCGGCACGGCCGGAAGTTCCTCCGGATCACCACCGAAACCCCTCTTTTCGGCCTGTCCTGACCTCTTCCCGGACCTTCCCCGCCCCCGCCCCCTCTTCCACCCCCTCTTTTGAACCTCTCCTCCGAGCCTCTCGCCCCTTCTCTCCGGTCCTGTTCACCCTGGCTTCTCCGACTCGGTTCGCCGCGTTCTCTCCCGCCCGGCGCACCCGTGGCCCACGTCGCCCTGTCTCTCCCCACACGACCGCCGTGCCGGTTCCCGGGACTTGCCAAGCACGGCCCGAGTGTGGGTATAGTCCGATTCGTAGGTCATGAGTGCCAGTGACAAGCCCCGGCTCGCTGGCCGGCAACCCTCGCGTCCGCGGCGGGGTGCCCCGGGTGAGGACCTGGTCCGGCACGAGGTGTGTCGGGCAAGCGCGGGCTCCATGCACCAACGCCGATGGCTTGGGGTCCGATGACCTCCAAGGAGAGCCGGCGTGTCCGCACTGACGATCTTCACCTCCACCGCTTCCGCCACCGGAGCCCCTCTCGCCTCGGCGGACGCCGCCGCGACCGTGACCGTCCCCGCGAGCCGCGTCTGCGACGACCGGCGGATCCCCTCGGTGCTCGGCGCGGACCTGGAGGTCCCGGTGAAGGGCGGCAGGCTCGTCTCCTACGCCAACCTCGACTACGCCGCCAGCGCCCCCTGTCTCGAGCCGGTGAGCGCCGCCGTCGCCGCCGCGCTCCCGGCATACTCCAGCGTCCACCGCGGCGCCGGGTACGCGTCCCAGCTGACCACCGCCCGTTACGAGCAGGCCAGGCACACCGTGCGCGCCTTCGTCGGGGCACGCGCCGACGACTCGGTGATCTTCACGAGGAACACGACCGACGCCACCAACCTGCTGGCCCGCAGCCTGCCCTCGGGGACCACCACCGTGGTCTTCGACACCGAGCACCACGCCTCGCTGCTGCCGTGGGCCGACGTCGTGCGGCTGCCCGCCCCCGCCTTCCCCGGTGAGGCGGTGCGCGCGGTCGACGACGCGCTGGCCGGGATCGAGGGGCCCAAGCTGCTGGTCGTGACCGCCGCCTCCAACGTGACCGGCGAGCTGTGGCCGATCGCCGCCCTGGCCCACATCGCCCACCGTCACGGCGCCCGCATCCTCGTCGACGCCGCCCAGCTCGTCCCGCACCGCCGCCTCAACCTGACCGCGCTCGACCTGGACTACGTGGTCTTCTCCGGTCACAAGCTCTACGCCCCGTTCGGCACGGGCGCGCTGATCGGCCGTTCCGACTGGCTCTCCGCGGCGGAGCCGTACCTCAGGGGCGGCGGCGCGGTGCGGGCCGTGAACGACGACGAGACCGAGTGGCACTCCGACCCCGAGGCGCGCCACGAGGCGGGCACGCCGAACGTGCTGGGCGCGATCGCGCTGGCCGCCGCCTGCGACGCCCTGAGCGCGACCGGCTGGGACGTGCTGGTGCGTGAGGAGGAGCGGCTCCTCGGCCGTCTGCGCGCCGGAATCGCGGGCATCGAGGGCGTCCACGAGCTGTCCCTGTGGGGTCCCGACCACGCCCGCGTCGGCATCGTCTCCTTCGTGGTCGACGGGTTCACCGCCCGCGAGGTCGCCGAGGCCCTGTCCGGCGAGTACGGCATCGGCGTCCGCGACGGCAAGTTCTGCGCCCACCCCTTCGTCCGCCACCTCCTGGGGGCCAAGGACGGCGGCTGCGAGGACGTCACCGCCTCCGCGGTGCGCGCCTCCATCGGCATCGGGAGCACCACCGAGCACGTCGACCGCCTGATCACGGCTCTGCGGGATCTTGTCTCGCGTCGATGACGTGGCAGCATGGGGCCTATGAGTGAGCCTCGTGCCCAGGGCGCGTCCCGGGAAGTGAACGTCGGGATCGGGGCCGGAGCGGACGCCGTCGCGGGAGCCCGCGGCAAGGAGCTCGCGACCGAGGACATGGTCCTGAACATCGGTCCGCAGCACCCGTCGACCCACGGGGTGCTGCGGCTGCGGCTCACGCTGGACGGGGAGCGGATCAGCTCGGCCGAGCCGGTCGTCGGCTACATGCACCGGGGCGCGGAGAAGCTTTTCGAGGTCAGGGACTACCGGCAGATCATCGTGCTGGCCAACCGGCACGACTGGCTGTCGGCGTTCGCCAACGAGCTGGGGGTGGTGCTCGCGGTCGAGCGGATGCTCGGCATGGAGACGCCGGTCAGGGCGGTCTGGACGCGCACGCTGATGGCCGAGCTCAACCGGGTGCTCAGCCACCTGATGTTCCTCGGCTCCTATCCTCTGGAGCTCGGCGCGATCACCCCGGTCTTCTACGCGTTCCGGGAGCGCGAGACCCTCCAGGCCGTGATGGAGGAGATCTCCGGTGGCCGGATGCACTACATGTTCAACAGGGTCGGCGGCCTCAAGGAGGACCTGCCGCTCGGCTGGCTCGACCGGGTCTCCGTGGCCGTGGCGGACGTGCGGCGACGGCTGCCCGACATCGAGGGCCTGATCGCGGGCAACGAGATCTTCCTGGCCCGCACGGTCGGGGTCGGCGTGCTGGACCGCGAGACGATCATGCAGTACGGCGTGAGCGGCCCCATCGCCCGCGCCTCCGGCGTCGACCTCGACCTGCGCAGGGACGACCCCTACCTCGCCTACGACGAGTTGCCGCTCAGGGTCGTGACCCGC
Organism: Streptosporangium carneum; assembly: GCF_027922005.1. Lineage (GTDB taxonomy): Bacteria > Actinomycetota > Actinomycetes > Streptosporangiales > Streptosporangiaceae > Streptosporangium > Streptosporangium carneum. The sequence continues at coordinate 46,815 of NZ_BSEV01000001.1, forward strand.
ACGGCCGGAGACTGCAACGCCAGGTTCGAGGTGCTGCTCGAACAGGTGAAGGTCTCCCTGGACCTGGCCGACTCCTGTGTGGAACGGCTCCGCGAGCTGCCCCAGGGGCCGATCAACCAGCGCCTGCCGAAGGTCCTCAAGGTCCCCGAGGGGCACACCTACGCCTGGACGGAGAACCCGCTCGGCATCAACGGCTACTACCTGGTCTCCCGGGGTGAGAAGACCCCGTGGCGGCTGAAGCTTCGCTCGGCTTCGTATAACAACGTCCAGGTGTTGCGGGAAATGTTGCCCGGACACCTGGTTTCCGACATGGTGGCCATTCTGGGGTCGATGTTCTTCGTGGTCGGCGACATCGACAAGTGACCGTGGAGACATCGACGGGTGACCGTGGAGGACATCGGCGGGTGACCCGTGAGCGGCGTCGGCGGACGACCAGGAGGACATCGGAGGGCGGGCGTGAGCGGCACGGCGGATGACCGTGGACGACAGCGGCGAGTGAGCCACGGGAGGGCCGCATGAGCGAGCGCGCGGACACCGCGTCCCGTGCCGGAGACGGGCAGCGGGACAAGTACATCGACTGGCTCCGCGCGCTCAGCCTGATCGTCGTGGTGGTCTGGCACTGGGCGTTCACGATCCTGCAGTGGGGCCCCGAAGGTCCCTCGCCGACGAGTCCGCTCGGCTTCACCTCGGGGCTGTGGATCCTCACGTGGCTGCTGCAGGTGCTGCCGCTCTTCTTCTACGTGGGCGGGTACGTCCACCTGCTGTCGTGGAAGCGCGCCCGCGAGCGCGGCGTCGGCATCGGCACCTTCGTCTGGCGGCGCATCCGGGCCCTGGCGATCCCGGCGCTGGTGCTGGCGGGCTCCTGGATCGCGGTCGGCGCGGTCATCAGATGGGTCTTCGGGATCACCTGGATCGACCGGGTGGTGCTGCTCGTGCTGAGCCCGCTGTGGTTCATCGGCGTCTACCTCATGCTGATCGCCCTGCTGCCCGTCATGCTCTGGCTCCACCGGCGCTTCGACGTGCTGGTCCTCATCTGGCTCGGCGGCGCGGCGCTGGCCGTCGACGTGCTGCGGCTGCGCTACGGATTCGAGGCGGCCGGTTGGCTCAACATGGTCATCGTCTGGGGGCTGGCGCACCAGGCGGGCTTCTTCTACGACCGGATGGTGGCCCTGCCCCGCAGGCTGGACGTCGCCACCCTGTGGACGGGGCTGTTCGCCCTCTTCGGCCTGGTCTACTCGGGCATCTACCCTGGCTCGATGGTCGGGGTGCCCGGCGACAAGCTGTCCAACATGGCGCCGCCGACCTTCGTCATCGTGGCCCTGCTGATCTTCCAGGTCGGCCTGGTCGAGGTGCTGCGCCCCGCCATGGAACGCCTGCTCGAACGTCCCAGGTGGCGGTGGACCAACGAGACGATCAACAGGTACGCGCTGCCGCTGTTCCTGTTCCACACCACCGGAATGGCGATCCTGATGGGCCTGTTCTGGGCGCTGACCGGCGAACCGCCCGGTGAGCAGGTCCCGCCCAACCTGCTGTGGTGGCTGGAACGCCCCCTGGCCGTCGCGGGCCCGCTGCTGTGCACGATCCCGTTCCTGCTGCTGTTCGGCCGCAGACGCGCCACGGGCGGGGCCGGCGGGTGACGGGCCGGACGGCCGGACGCGGTCGCCCGTCCGAACTCGTACGTCAGGGGTGACGACTCGGAGACGGACGCGCCGCCGGGGATGGGAGCGTCAGAGTTCCTGGCGTGACCCGGGCCGGCCGGACCGGCGAAAGAACAATCTGGACCAGGGGACGCCGCACACGGAAAGTGCGAACAGGATGCTGACGACGATCAATCCCAGTATCAAAGCGAGCATGCCGAAATACAGCACCAGCACGGGGACGCCGACGCCCGCCTCAAGGCTGAACACGCTCGGCCTGTCCGCGTCATAGACGATCGGAATCTCCGTTCCCGCGGCCTGGTTGCCCGTGAACCACTCAATGTGCCGGTTCGCGTCCCCGCCGGAGCCGGTCTTGGTGAGGTACTCGATGTATCTGTGTTCACGGTCGCCGGAGACCTGTTCCCCGTCCCGCACGACGCCGACGGTCCGGATGCCGTGATCACGCAGTTCGAGCTTCGTCGTGGTCTCCGACAGCATCAGGGGGAACGTGAAGATCAAAACGCCCGCGAAGCCCAGGAATGACACGACGGCCATGGCGGTCGTGAGCTTGTCCGTCAGGGCGTCGGACGGCCTGAGACGCCGGACTGACCACCGGGCCATCAGCCCCGGCCTCCCTGTGCCGCACGGTGACGGGATCGCCTCCGGCGAACCGTCCTCGCTCGCGCCCCCTTCGGGGGAAGGCGGTCGATCAGCATGCACACCAGTCTGCGGCCGGAACAAAAGAAATGCCATGTTCCCGAGCGCCACGGGAAAAGTTTCATTGACCGCACACGGCGCGGACACCGGGCATTTTTTCGGACCGAGAAATTCCATTAAGGACCGCGTCCGCGCCGTCACAATGGCAGCCGTGCCGTGGAATGGAATCCTCGGCCGTCCCCTGCTGAAGGATGCTCTGTGAGACACCGTTTCTCCTTCGTCGCCGCCGCGCTGGCCCTGACGGCGCTCGGCTGCGACGTCGGCCCCGTTTCTCCGAACGGAGCCGGAGGCGCCCGACAGGATTCCGCGGCACACGAAGGGAAAGAAGGCGCGAAGCCGTATCCCGTGGAGCGGCTGCGCCGCCCGTGGGCGGTCGAGCGTCTTCAGCCGGGAGCCCCCTGTCCGGTCACCACCACGACCACGCGCCCCGACCAGGCCCTCGGGCCGGTTCAGGGCGGATGGCTGGCCGGACCGGTGGGGCTCGGGGCCGACGGCCGCCTGGAGTACACCGCCCCCGGCTCCGGAAGCCGGTTGGCGGATCCCACCTGGGCCGCCCAGAAAGTGATGTGGGCGGTGAACCCCACGCTGACCACACCGGTTCTGGTCCGAGGCCGACGACTCGACGGGCCCGGCGTCCTCGGATTCGACGACCCCGCCGTCGAAGAACTCCTGCTCGACCCCGCCGAGGACGCGCTGCCCGGAGGCTGGCGGGACCGTCCGTCTCTCACCCGGTTACGAGCCCCCGGCTGTTACGCCTACCAGGTCGACGCGGCGGCGGGTTCCTTCACGATCGTCTTCCGCGCCGCAGGCCCGGCGATGCGCCTGGCGCATGACTGAACCGCACACCTCCAGCACTCGCCCCCGCCGGCGAGCACCCCGGGCAGCCGCTCCGGCCGGGGCCCGTGTCAGTGGGCGGTGGCGACCCGCTCGTCCGCCTCGGAGGTCGCCGGCAGGTCCACGCTGTCGCGGAGCCTGACCGGCTTGAGGAACAGCGCGGCGACGACGCCGACGACGGCGACCGCGGCGGACACGAGGAAGATGTGCCCGGTGGCGTCACCGTAGGCCGCGCGCACGATCTCCTTGATCGGCTCGGGCAGCGCCTGGATGTTGAGGGTGCTGCGTCCCCCGCCGGTGCCGGAGGCCGGGATGCCCGCCTTGGCCAGGCCTTCGGCGATGCCGGTCGCGACCCGGTTGGCCAGGACCGCGCCGAGGACCGAGACGCCGATGGTGCCGCCGAGAGAGCGGAAGAACGTGATCGCGCCGCTGGCGGCGCCCAGTTCGCGCAGCGGGACGGTGTTCTGGATGGCCAGCACCAGGTTCTGCATCGACATGCCGACCCCCGCGCCGACGAGCAGCATCGCGGCGGCGATGAGGAGCAGCGAGGTCTGGTGGTCGATCGTGGACAGCACGAGGAAACCGACGGTGAGCACGACGGAGCCGGTGACGATGTACGGCTTGACCCTGCCGCTCCTGGAGATCATGCGTCCGGAGACGGTGGAGGAGATCAGCACTCCGAGCATCATGGGGATGGTGAGCAGGCCCGCCTGGGTGGGAGTGTAGCCGCGGCCGATCTGGAAGTACTGGCCGAGGAACACCGAGCCGCCGAACATGGCCATGCCGACCGCGAGGCTGGCCAGGATGGCCAGGGCCGGGGTGCGACGACGGATGATCTTCAACGGCACCACCGGCTCGGCGACCCGCGACTCGACCCAGGTCGCCAGCGCCAGGAGCAGGACGCCGCCGCCGGCCATGGCCGCGGTCTGCCAGGACAGCCAGTCGAAGGAGTTGCCGACGAAGGTGACCCAGATGAGCAGGACGCTGACGCCCGCGGCGATCAGCACGGCGCCCGCGTAGTCGATCCTGACGTCGTCGCGGCGCACGACGGCCACGCGCAACGTCTTGTGCAGCAGGGCGAAGGCGACCACGGTGAAGGGCGCCGCGACGAAGAAGCACCAGCGCCAGCCCAGCCAGGAGGTGTCGGCGATCAGTCCGCCGAGCAGCGGCCCGGCCACCGTCGCCACGGCCATGACGCCGCCGAGGTAGCCGTTGTAGCGCCCGCGTTCCTTGGGGCTGATCATCGCGGCGATGATGACCTGCACCAGGACCTGCAGGGCGCCCATGCCCAGGCCCTGCACCGCCCGGAAGGCGATCAGCTGGGCGGTGTTCTGCGCGAAGCCGCAGGCCAGCGAGCTGACCATGAAGATGACGATGGATATCTGGAGCAGCAGCTTCTTGCTGAACAGGTCCGCCAGCTTGCCCCAGATCGGCGTGGAGGCCGTGGAGGCGAGCAGCGAGGCGGTGATCACCCAGGTGTACTGCGACTGGGTGCCGTTGAGCGCGCCGATGATCTGCGGAAGCGCCACGGACACGATCGTGCTGCTGATCATCGCGACGAACAGGACGAGCAGCAGACCGCTCAGCGCCTCGAGGATCTGACGGTGACTCATCGGCTCGGCTCTGTGAGCCGTGCCTGTGTGGGCGCCCACGCGCAACCTCCAGCTGGGAGAACAGAACGAACCGTGACACCATACATGCCCAATGAGAAAGTTTGCGCACTGGGCATGTTTTCTCGAAGAGTAAGATGCCCGGGTAATGGAGACCACAGTGGGGTTGCGCGAGCGCAAGAAGGCCGAGACTCGGCAGGCGGTCCACGAGGCCGCGCTACGTCTGTGCGTGGAGCACGGCCTGGATCACGTCACCGTCGAGGCCATCGCCGACGCGGCCAACATCTCCCGGCGCACCTTCTCCAACTACTTCGACAGCAAGGAGGACGCGATCCTCTACGGCGACGAGCAGCGCATCCGGCTGCTCGTCGACCGGATCCACGCCCGCCCTGCGAACGAGACGGCGTGGCAGGCGTTGCGCGGGGCCGCACGCGACCTCCACCGCGAACTGGGCGACCCCGAGGTGGCCTGGGCGGTTCGCACGAGGCTCGCGAAGAGGCACCCCTCCCTCCTGGCCCGGCAGCTCGCCAACCACGCCGGCCTGGAACGCGAGCTCATCCAGGCCATCGCCGAACGGAGCGGCGACTCCGTCGGGGCGGTAAGGCCCCGCGTGATGGCGGCCGCCTTCCTGGTCGCGCTGCGCATCGCCACCCACACGTGGACCGACGAGGACGAGCCCCGCCCCCTCCTGGAGGTCGTGGAGGAGGCCCTCGACCAGATGGCCCGCCCCTTCGACGGCGGGTGAGCCACGCCACCCGCCAGCCCCGATCAGCTCCGGCCAACCCTGGTCAGCTCCGATCAGCCCTGGTCAGCTCCGATCAGCCATGGTCAGCCATGGTCAGCCATGGTCAGCCCTGATTCAACCACTGCGCGGACCGTCCGCCGCGCGTCCCGGCGGAACGCTCTCGCGGGCTTCGCGCCAGGCGCGCTGGAGTCCGGCGACCCGCTGGAGCGAACGCTTGAAGTCGGCGTAGACCTCCTCCCCCAGGGCTTCGGCGTGCCGTCGTTCCATGGCGGCCACGATGGCGTCCGACCTGGCCATCTGGTCGAGGCCGAGATCCGTGGGGCAGACGAGCTTGGCCCGGCGGTCCTGGGGGTCGGGGCGGCGCTCCACGTAGCCGAGGGCGACCAGTTCGTCGACGAGGGTGCCGATGACCTGCTTGTGCTGGCCGGACTGCCGGGCCAGCTCCGTCGCCCTGCTGCCTTCCGCGTCCAGGTATGCCATCACCGCCCCGTGCCTCGGCCTGAGCCGGGGGTGCCCCTCTTCGGCGAGGGTCTCGAACAGCTCCCTCTGCACGGCGAACAGCACGTTGCCGGCCAGAATCCCCAGGTCAGGGGCGGCCTCCTTACGTTCGCTACGTCGCACGACCGTCCCTCCGCGAAAAATTAAGTCACTAACTTTGACTATCACCAATCATTACTATATCGTGATCTTCGCCTGATCGCCGCAGCCGCTCACCACGGCCGCCCACCAGGAAGAAGACAGAGATGACGATCACCGTCGAACTCACCCGTTTCCGCGTCGCGCCTGAACACGCCCAGGCGCTTGTCGACGCGCGGCCCGCGATGCTGGAGGACTTCCGCGCCGACCGCACCGGTTTCCTCGGGGCCAGGCTCATCCGCGTGACCGACGACGAATGGCTCGACATCGTCGACTGGCGCTCCCCCGAGGACTTCGCGGCCTCGCGGGCCAAGGGGGCGAACCTGCCGGGGGTCGCCGCCTTCTTCGCCGTGATCGACGAGCTGGTCAGCGCCGAGGAAGGACAGGAGGGATGATGCGCGCCGCCTGACGCGAACGGCGGTGCCCCAGCCGTCTCCTGACCGTCCTCGACCGGATGAGAGGCCCAGAGGTCAGCGGCCTTCTTCCGAGTCCTTGGGAATCTTGCAGCAGTGTTCGAGATACAAGGCCGCGCAGACCAGCACCACACAGGCCACGAACGATCCGCCCGCGATCAGGAAGTCCTCGCGGGGCGCCTCCCGGTCCAGCAGGCTCGCGGTGTAGAGGGTGAATCCGCCGAAGACGCCGGCGAAGACCGCGCCGGCGTAGGCGGAGGCCTTGGCGAGGGCCGCCAGGCGGGCGACGGCCAGGGGCTCGACGGGTTTGGTGTCGAACCTGCGCTCGATCCTGGCCTTGGTCATCCAGCCGCTGTACGCCTCGCCGAGAGCCAGCAGGAGCACCGTCGGGATCGCCGTCCACGGCACCCTCGGCAGCGACGAGTAGAGCGGCTTCAGAAGCGCCCACGACAGGAGTGCGACCACGACGAGAACACCGGCGAGCACGCCGGGACGACTCGGCTTCACTCGGGGTCCTGCAGCGTCAGGTCAGGGCGCGGCCGTACGTAGTCCTGGTCGAGCCCGGCCAGCAGGTCGGCGACCCTGCGGCCGGCCAGGACCGCGTCCGGGTCGGCTCGCACCCAGGGAACCAGCACGAACGCGCGCTCGTGCGCCCTGGGGTGCGGCAGCGTCAGCTCGGGGTCGTCGGCGACGACGTCCCCCACGGTGATCAGGTCGACGTCCAGGGTGCGCGCTCCCCAGCGCTCGGCCCGGACTCTGCCGAAGGCGTTCTCCACACTCTGTGCACGATCGAGGAGCGTCCTGGGTTCCAGGCCGCTGTTCGCGATCACCACCGCGTTGAGGTACGGCCCCTGCTCGGGGCCGCCGACCGGGTCCGTCTCGTAGACCGGCGAGACCGCGACGAACTCCAGCTCCGGGGTGTCGAAGAGCGAGTCGAGCGCGCCCTGCAGCGTCTCGAAACGGTCGCCCAGATTGCTGCCGAGCGCCAGCACGACTCTCATGTCCGGCTCCGGGTGATCGTCACGACCACGTCGTCGAACGGAAGCGGGATGGGAGCCGAGGGCTTGTGCACGCTCACCTCCGCCGAGAACACGAGCTCGCGGGACAGGCAGACGTCCGCCAGGCGCTGGGCCAGGGTCTCGATCAGGTCGACCGGCTCGCCCTCGACGACCTTCACCAGGTCCTGGGCGAGCTCCCCGTAGTCCACGGTCATGGACAGGTCGTCCCGCGCCGCCGCCACCGCGGTGTCCAGGAAGAGGGTGACGTCCACGACGAACTCCTGGCCGAGCTCCCGTTCGGCGGCCAGCACGCCGTGCCGTCCCCGGGCCCGCAGACCCCTGACGCTGATCCGGTCCGTCACGCGGCCTCCTCTTCCTCGTCGTCGTCGCCCTGCAGCACGGGGGAGCCGTGGTGCAGCCAGAGCCGCCACCCCTCGGAGGTCCTGACGAAGGTGTTGCTCGCCACCACCTTGCCCGCGGCGAAGCTGGAATCACCTTCGTCGCCCGCGGTGAGGATGTTCTCCTCACAGGTGAGGATCGCCACGTCGCCCAGCACGCTGACGCGCACGTCGGTCAGCACGAACTGGATGTAGGGGGTGTTGGCCATGATCAGCGCCCAGGAGCGCAGCACCTCCTGGCGGCCGTTGACGATCGGCCATCCCGGGTGCACACAGCTCACCTGCTCGCCGTCGAGATCATCTGCCCAGATCTCGGTCATGCGGTCGAGGTCGGCGTTCTCGATCGCGGTGTAGAACGCCTGGTTGACCGTCTCGACGGCGGTGGTGTCGACGCTCATGATCTCGCTCTCTGGACTGCTGCGGCCACACGGACGGCGTCCGCGTTCGGGCGTACGTCGTGCACTCGCACACACCAGGCCCCCGCGCTCGCGGCGAGGGCGGTCACGGCGAGCGTGGCGTCGTCGCTGCGGCTGAAGGGGCGGGGGGTTCCGTCGGGATCCGCCAGCAGGCGGCCCAGGAAGCGCTTGCGTGAGGCTCCGACGAGCAGGGGGTAGCCCAGCGTGGCGAGCTGGTCGACGCCCGCCAGCAGCGCCCAGTTGTGCTCGGGGTTCTTGGAGAAGCCGAGCCCGGGGTCCAGCACGATCTGGTTCTCCGCGACCCCCTCGGCCAGAACCGAGGCGACCCGCTTCGACAGCTCCTCGCGCACCTCGGTCACGACGTCGCCGTATATCGCCCGGCTGTCCATCGCATGGCTGTGGCCCCGCCAGTGCATCACCACGTACGGCACCCCCGAGGCGGCCACGACCCTCGGCATCTCCGGGTCGGCCAGCCCGCCGCTGACGTCGTTGACCAGCTTCGCCCCCGCGGCCACCGCCGCCTGAGCGACCTCGGCCCGCATGGTGTCGACGCTGACCGCGACGCCCTCCCGGCTCAGCTCCCTGATGACCGGCACGACCCTGGCCAGTTCCTCCTCCAACGACACCCGCGCCGCTCCCGGCCTGGTCGACTCTCCTCCGACGTCGACGATGTCGGCGCCCTGCTCGACCAGGTCGAGGCCGTGCCGTACGGCCGCCGCCGGGTCGAACCACCGGCCTCCGTCGGAGAAGGAGTCGGGGGTGACGTTGACCACGCCCATCACCAGGCAGCGGCCCTCTGCGGGCAGCCCCGGCACACTCCACGTAGTCATGCGGACAAGCCTAGGCGTTGTCCGCCCTTCGCCCATATCGCGGGTCCGGCTTGCGCCATGACGAACGACCCCGTTCGTTGTGAGATCACAGGTCCGGCTCACGCCGTGACGGACGGGCCCGTCCATCACGAGGCGGGCGGCCGTCGATCGACGGACCGCTCGGGACGTCTGCCGGCCATGCCTTCCTCCGCCCGGGGACCCTGACGCTCCACCGGAGCCTCCACCCGGAGGTCCCGGAGCATGCCGGACCTCGGCAAGTGTGGCGATATTAGCCCGAGCGCGGGAGGGCGGGAGGGGTTTCGAGCCGGGCCCGACGCGAAAAAGCCCCGCCCGGCGCCGCAGGGCGGCCGGGCAGGGCTCTGGAGGGGCTCAGGAAGCCCCTGTGAGGCTTCGGAGGGCTTCTTCCGGCGGGGGAGTCGGAATCCCCCGCAGGATCAGCGCAGGATGAGCGACATCGCCTCCGCGCGGGTCTTGTCGCTGTTGCGGAAGTCACCGCGGACGGCCGAGGTGATGGTCTTGGCGCCGGGCTTGCGGACACCGCGCATGGTCATGCACAGGTGCTCGCACTCGATGACGACGATGACTCCCCTGGGTTCCAGCACGTTCATGAGCGCGTCGGCGATCTGGGAGGTCATCCGCTCCTGGACCTGCGGCCGCCTGGCGTAGACGTCGACGAGCCTGGCGAGCTTGGACAGGCCGGTGACCTGCCCCTTCTCGTTCGGGATGTAGCCGACGTGGGCGACGCCGTGGAACGGGACCAGGTGGTGCTCGCAGGTCGAGTAGACCTCGATGTCCCTGACGAGCACCATCTCGTCGTGGTCGACGTCGAAGACCGTGGTCAGGACGTCCTCAGGCGTCTGTCCCAGCCCGGCGAACTGCTCCGCGTAGGCGCGGGCGACGCGGGCCGGGGTGTCCTGCAGGCCGTCCCGGTCGGGATCCTCACCGATGGCGATGAGGATCTCGCGGACGGCCTTCTCCAACCTGTCGGAGTCGACTTTGAGGGGATTGACGCTCACACTCAGTTCCCGTCCCTGGGCACGGAGTCGGTGTGTCCCGCACCCGCGGGAAGCGCACCGTTGCCCGACTGCTCCTTCGGCGTCAGGATCGGCGGCCGGTTGGACGGCAGCCGCTTGCCGTAGCCGGAGTAGGAGGGGCGCTTCTCCTTGACGACGACCGGCGCGAAGATCTGCAGCACCTGCTCGCGGGAGAGCGTCTCCTTCTCCATGAGCTCGAGCACCAGGTTGTCGAGCACGTCGCGGTACTCGACGAGGATCTCCCAGGCCTGGTCGTGCCCGGTCTCGATGAGGCGACGCACCTCCTCGTCGATCGTGGAGGCGATCTTCTCGGAGTAGTCGCGTTCGTGACCCATCTCACGGCCGAGGAAGACCTCGGCGTTGCCGGTGCCGAACTTGCGGGCGCCGAGCTGCTCGCTCATGCCGTACTCGGTGACCATGCGGCGGGCGATGGAGGTGGCCTTCTCGATGTCGTTGGAGGCGCCGGTGGTCGGCTCGTGGAAGACGAGCTCCTCCGCCGTGCGGCCGCCGAGCAGCATCGCCAGCTGGTCCATCATCTCGGAGCGGGTCGCGAGGAACTTGTCCTCCATCGGCAGCGTCATCGTGTAACCGAGGGCGCGACCGCGGGACAGGATCGTGATCTTGTGGACCGGGTCGGAGTTGGGCAGCGCGTGCGCGACCAGGGCGTGACCGCCCTCGTGGTACGCGATGATCTTCTTCTCCTGGTCCGACATGACGCGGGTCTTGCGCTCGGGACCGGCCATCACGCGGTCGATGGACTCCTCGAGCATCTCCATCGTGATCAGCTTCTGGTCGGCGCGCGCGGTGAGCAGCGCCGCCTCGTTGATCACATTGGCCAGGTCGGCGCCGGTGAACCCGGGCGTCCTGCGGGCGATGACGTCGAGGTCGACCCCCTCGGCGAAGGGCTTGCCCCTGCCGTGCACCCTGAGGATGCCCTTGCGGCCCTCGAGGTCGGGGCGGTCGACGGTGACCTGGCGGTCGAAGCGTCCGGGACGCAGCAGCGCCGGGTCCAGGATGTCGGGCCGGTTGGTCGCCGCGATCAGGATCACGCCGCCCTTGACGTCGAAGCCGTCCATCTCGACGAGGAGCTGGTTCAGCGTCTGCTCGCGCTCGTCGTGACCGCCGCCGAGACCGGCGCCGCGGTGACGGCCGACCGCGTCGATCTCGTCGATGAAGATGATCGCCGGGGCGTTCGCCTTGGCCTGCTCGAACAGGTCGCGCACTCGCGAGGCGCCGACGCCGACGAACATCTCGACGAAGTCGGAGCCGGAGATGGAGTAGAACGGGACCCCCGCCTCACCGGCGACCGCCCTGGCGAGCAGGGTCTTGCCGGTTCCCGGCGGGCCGTACAGCAGGACGCCCTTGGGGATCTTCGCGCCGATCGCCTGGAACTTGGCCGGGGCCTGCAGGAACTCCTTGATCTCCTGGAGCTCCTCGATGGCCTCGTCGGCGCCCGCGACGTCGGCGAAGGTGGTCTTGGGGGTGTCCTTGGTGATGAGCTTGGCCTTCGACTTGCCGAAGTTCATCACCCGGGAGCCGCCGCCCTGCATCTGGTTCATGATGAACAGGAAGATCAGCACGATGATGACGATCGGCAGGAAGCTCACCAGGAGGCCGAGGAGGAAGTTCTCCTTCGGCACGTCGACGGTGTAACCGCCCGCGAGCTTGCCGTTCTTCGAGGCGGTTTCGAGCTGGTCTGCGAGCTGGACACCCTGGCCGGTCACCCACGAGGAGTAGTAGCGCTTCTTGTCGGTCAGCGTGACCTCGATGCGCTGGTCCTTGTCGATGATCTTCGCGTTCGAGATCTTGCCCTCGTCGATCCAGGTAATGATCTTCGAGGTGTCGGCCTTCTCGTAGTTGCCCTCGCTGTTCCACATCGTGGTGACGAGCAGGAGCAGCACGACGATGCCCAGGATCCACAGCAGTGGCCCACGTGTAAATCGCTTGAGATCCATCCGATGCGGAACCCCGGCGGGCCCGTCCCTTCCTGACCATGGCCTGGCAACCCCGGGCGAGCCCGGGGTTCGCGGTCTCCCTAACCGCTCCAACTGACGAACCAAGGAGGACGCGTGAGGCCATCCCCTCGGTCGTCCGAAGGTACACCGGCGTGCCGCGCAGAGTAACTGCCCGGGCAGCACCGGCTTTGCCCTACCAACGTACGTCAGGTGGGCGCGTGTTCCCCTCCCCTATGGCCAATGTCGCATGGGTGGAGGGCGCACTTCGCCCAGGGCGTACTTTTTCAGCTTGCTCCATACACATGCGGCGCAAGAGTCCCGATGAAGGGAAGATTGCGATATCGCTCTGCGTAGTCGAGGCCATAACCGATCACGAACTCGTTCGGAATGTCGAAACCGATGTATTTCACATCGAGCGGCACCTTGACCGCGTCCGGCTTGCGCAGCGCCGCGCAGATCTCCACCGAGGCGGGATTGCGCGACTTCAGGTTGTGCACCAGCCACGACAGGGTCAGGCCCGAGTCGATGATGTCCTCGACGACCAGCACGTGACGTCCGGCGATGTCGGTGTCCAGGTCCTTGAGCACCCGGACGACGCCGGAGGACTTGGTGCCCGCCCCGTAGGAGGAGACGGCCATCCAGTCCATCTGGACCGGCACGTGGAGCGCTCTCGCCAGGTCCGCCATGACCATGACCGCGCCCTTCAGCACGCCCACGATCAGCAGGTCCTTGCCCGCGTAGTCCTCGTCGATCCGGCCCGCGAGCTCCTTGATCTTGGCCTGGAGCTCTTCTTCCGCAATCAGGACCCTCGCGAGGTCCTTGCCCATGTCGGCTGCGTCCACCTGGGATTTTCCTTACGAGACGGGGCTTGCTGGCTGTCTGGCGAACACCAGGGTGCCATACCGCCGGACCACCCCCACCCCCCCGGGGACCTCCACGCGCCGCTGCCCGCGCCACCCCGTGACCAGACGGTCCGCCTGCAGGACGTGCGCGGCGGAGAGCGCTCCCGGCGGGGCCCCCGCCGCGATCGCCGCCCGGCGCAGCACCCGCAGGCGAACCGCCCTCGGCAGCTCCGCCAGCCCCTGTACGGCCAGCGTCACCGCCCCCGCGCCACCGCCGATATCGCTAAGAGCTGAATCGCCGGCCGAGTCACGATCCGAGTCGCGATCCGGGTCGTGAGCCGGGTCCCGGACCACGGCCTCCGCGTAGGCCGCGTCGGCCCAGCCGTCGAGGGCGTCCGCGTCGTCCCTGCACAGGTCGGCGGTCCTGGCGAGCGCCTCCGCGACGCCGGGACCGAGCTCCTCCTCCAGGGCCGGCAGCAGCCGCTCACGGACCCTGACCCTGGTGTAGCGGGGGTCGAGGTTGTGCGGGTCGTCCCACGGGCTCAGCCCGAGCCCCTCGCACGCCGCCACGGTCGTCCGCCTGCCGAGGCCGAGCAGGGGCCGCCGGTAGAGCCCCGCCCTCGCAGGCATCCCCGCCAGCGAGCGCGTCCCGCTCCCCCTGGCCAGCCTCAGCAGCACGGTCTCCGCCTGGTCGTCCCTGGTGTGCCCGAGGAGCACGGCCGCCGCCCCGAGCCGCCCCGCGGCCTCCGACAGCGCGGCGTATCTGGCGTCCCTCGCCGCCGCCTCAGGGCCTCCGCCGCCGCCCACGCGGACGCGCAGCGCCTCGGCGGGGACGAGGCCGAGGGCGGGCGCGAGCCGTACGACCTCGGCGGCCCGCTCGTCCGAGCCCTCCTGCAGGCCGTGGTCGACGGTGAGCAGTCCCGCGTCGAGTCCCGCCCGGGAGGCGACGAAGCCGGTGGCGGCGGCCAACGCCAGGGAGTCGGCCCCGCCGCTGCAGGCGACCAGCACGAGGGAGCCCGGCGCCAGGTCGTCCAGCGCGAGCCGTACGGCGCGGCGGACGTCGGCGACGGCGGGAGGCGGACCCATGCCCGCCATTGTCGGGCCTCGGACGGCCCGCTCGCGTGCCCGCCCCTCGGGGAGGGGCGGACTCCCCCCGGATTCCCCTCGGATTTTCCGAGGGCGCCCCGGCGGGACCCGCCCCCTCAGGGAGCGGGCCAGGCCGTCGGAAGGGGGCGGCCCGCCGGGGTCAGCCGGCCGTGCCGTCGGCCTCGGGGAGGGCGGGCGCGCCGACCACCCTGGCGATCCAGCGCTCGGGACGACTGATCTCCTCCTGGGTCGGAAGGGTCTCCGGGGAGGTCCAGACCTTGTTGAAGCCGTCCATGCCCACCTGGTCGACGACCGTGCGGACGAAGGTCGACCCCTCGGCGTACTGCTTCATCTTGAGGTCGACGCCGAGCAGCTTGCGGACTGTGCGGTCGACGCGTGAGCCGCCCTCGCGGCGGCGGTGGAACTTCGCGCGGATGTCGGCGACGGAGGGGACGACCGAGGGGCCGACCGCGTCCATCACGTAGTCGCCGTGGCCCTCGACCAGGGTCATCACCGCGGTGAGGCGGTCGAGGATCTCCTTCTGCTCCGGAGTCTGGATCGCGTCGATCAGGTTGCCCTCGCCTCCCCTGACGGCGTCCGCGACCGCGTCGGCGGCCGAGCGGAGCCGGTCGAGGAGCGTGCTCAGGTCCATGTCGGAGACGAGCAGGAACTCCGTCATCTGGGCGCGGACGTACTCCCTGAGCCAGGGGACGCCGGTGAACTGCACCCGGTGGGTCTCCTCGTGCAGGCAGACCCACAGGCGGAAGTCGCGCGGGTCGACCTCGAGCTCCTGCTCGGCGTGCACGATGTTGGGCGCGACCAGCGTCAGACGCCCCGTGGCCGCCCTGCCCGAGGGGTCGGGGGGCAGGAACAGCTCGTACTGGCCGAGGACGCGGGAGGCGAGGAAGGCCAGCACCGCGCCGACCTCGACCCCGGTGACCCGCGAGCCGACGGCGCTCACGATCGCGGGCGTCTGGTCCTTGCGCGCCGCCATCCGCTGGGTCAGCGGCTCCAGCACCACCCGGAAGCCCTCGACGTTGGCCTTGATCCAGCCCGGTCTGTCGACGATGGTCGCGGGCTCGGGCGCGGTGTCGGTGTCGATCCGGGTGAACTCACGGACGTGCCCCTCGGCCACCCGGGACAACCGCCGAAGCTCGGCGACCGCCCTGCGGGCCTCCTCTCGGCTCACTTGCGGTCCGGGGCGCACCAGGCGCGTTCCGGTCGCGACGGCAAGGTCCCAGTCGATCACCTGCATACCGTCCACCGTACGTGGTATCCGTCCCGCCCGCGCGGTTCGCGCCCCGAATCAGCTGGCCGCGACGATCGCGGCGAGCCTGTCGAGGGCCGCCTCCGCCTTGCCCCAGCCGGGCGGGACCTTGTCCGCCATGAAGGCGAAGGTGACCAGCCGCCCGCTTCGCGTGGTGGTCAGGCCCGCCAGCGTGTTCACCCCGTCGAGCGTCCCGGTCTTGGCGCGGACCAGCCCGTGGACGGAGCCGTTCTTGACGAACCTGTGGCCCAGGGTGCCGGTGAAACCGGCGACGGGCATGCCGCTGACGATCGGGTGCAGGCGGGGGTTCGCCGGGGAGGCCGCCGCCGCGACGAGCCTGGCCAGGGCCACGGGCGCGATGCGGTTCTTCGGCGAGAGGCCGCAGCCGTCGAAGACGCGCACGCCCTCGGCCGCCTTCAGCCGGGCCAGCACCCGCACGACGGCCGCCGCCGCGCCCTCGAAGGAGGCGGGTTCGCCCTCCTTGATCGCCACCTGCCTGGCCAGGGCCTCGGTCAGGTCGTTGTCGCTGAGCGTGAGAGCCCGCTCGACCAGCGCGTACATCGGCGCGGAGTCGACCCTGGCGATCTCCTGGGCCCCCGCGGAGGCCTTCGCGCGGACGGCCTTGGCGGCGGGCTTGGCGACCGCGACGCCGTACTTCGGCAGCAGCGAGACGAACGCGGTGTACGCCGCGCGGGAGGGGTCGGGAACCCGCTGGTGGCTGCCGGGGGCGACCTTCCCCTCGTCGACCATGAGCGCGGTGACCGGGGCGACGCTGCCCTCGGGGACGTAGCCCGGCTTCCACGTCGAGGCGGTGCGCGACCCGCTGTAGAGGCTGTCGTCGTAGGCGACCGTCACCCTGGTCGCCCCCGCCGCCTTGAGCGCCTTCGCGGTGCGCATGGCGAGCGCGGCGAGCGAGGCGGGCCGCGGGTAGACGGGCACGGAGGACGACCTGGCCGTCAGCGTGGGGTCGCCCCCGCCGACCAGGACGATCGAGTTCGGCGCGGAGCCGCGCACCACGCGGGTGCTGATCCTGGCGTCGGGCCCCAGGGAGGCCAGCGCGGCGACCGAGGTGGCGACCTTGGTGGTCGAGGCCGGGGTGATGCCCCTCTCCGCGCCGCTGCCGTACAGGACGGCGCCCGTCTCGGCGTCGACGACCGCGGCGCCGACGCTGTCGCCCAGCGCGGGGTCCCCCAGCGCCTCGGTGAGCCGCCCGGCCAAAGTACCCTTGGCAGGGAGAGGTCCGTTCCCCCCCGCGGCCAGCACCGGACCCGCGGTGATGACCGGGACGGGAGGCGGCTCAGCCGAAGCGACCGGTGCGGGCGCCTTCTCGGTCAGCACATCGCTGGTGAGCAGGTGGGCGCCGGCCGCGACGACGAACAGTTGCAGCAAGACGAGAGTGACCAAGGCCACCCCCCGCTCGCGCCGCATTATGTCGCCGACCTTTCATGAATCTGTACCCAACAGCCATTACGCCTACGAGACACTAACGCCCATCCGGGGGTGCCCGGGGGCTTGAGCGGAGGAACAGCGGTGGAGTTCGACGTTCTCGTTGAGATTCCCAAGGGGCAACGGAACAAGTACGAGGTGGACCACGAGTCCGGGCGGATCAGGCTCGACAGAATGCTCTTCACCTCCACGCAGTACCCCGCCGACTACGGCTTCATCGAGGACACCCTCGGCGAGGACGGAGACCCCCTCGACGCTCTGGTGCTGCTTCAGGAGCCGACTTTCCCCGGTTGTCTGATCAAGTGCCGTGCGGTCGGGATGTTCCGCATGACGGACGAGAAGGGCGGCGACGACAAGGTCCTGTGCGTCCCGGCGACCGACCCGCGGATGGAGCACATCCGCGACATCCACCACGTGGCCGAGTTCGACCGCCTGGAGATCCAGCACTTCTTCGAGGTCTACAAGGACCTGGAGCCCGGCAAGTCCGTCGAGGGCGCCAACTGGGTCGGGCGCGTCGAGGCCGAGGAGGAGATCAGCCGCTCCATCAAGCGCGCCGAGGAGGCCGAGGGCCACGGGCACTGATCCTGCCGTCACGCGGGACTGAGCCCCGGTCACCGGGCGGGGCCGCGCCCTGACCGTCACACCGGGCGGGGCCGTGGCCGTCAGGCGGGACGGGTCGCGCCGATGAGGTCCTTGCGCCACATCGGCGCGACCCGGACGACGTCCCCGGTCTGCGGGGCGTGCACCATCATGCCCCTGCCGATGTAGATCCCCACGTGCCGGATGTCGGCGGGCTTGCGGGTGCGGCGGCCGAAGAACAGCAGGTCGCCCCGGTGCAGCTGGTCGAGTGGCACGTGCTGGCCCGAGGTCCACTGGGTGCCCGTCCAGTGGTCCATCTTGACCCCGACCCGCGCCCACGCCTGCATGGTCAGCCCCGAGCAGTCGTAACCCGCGGGCCCCGCGCTGGCCCACACGTACGGCTTGTCGATCTGGGTCAGCGCCCAGTCCGCGACGATGTCGCCTCGCGCCGCCGTCGAGGGGCTCGTGACCGTCTGGGGCAGGCTCGGCTCCTGCCCGTCGCGGGCCGCGGCGTCACGCGCGCCGGGCCGCGCCGTCGCGGCGGCCTTGCGTTTTCCGTGCCTCGCGCGCGCCCTGACGCCCCTGGTCTTCCCACTGACCGCCTCCCGCTCCCGGGCCAGCCGGTCCGCGGTGGCCCTCGCCGCGTCCGCCTCCTGCCTGAGCTGGGCGTGCTCCCTTTCGAGCCGCCGGACCTCGGCGACCTGCCTGACCACGACCCGGTCCGCCCTCGCCGCGACCGCCCCTCTCAGGTCGCCGTAAGCGCTCAGGTCGGCGTAGGGGCCGGGGACGCGGTGGGCGTCCGCGGAGTCGTACGGCCTCGGGTCGTCGTACGGGCTCAGGACGTCGTAGGTGTTCAGGGCGTCGTAGGTGTCCAGATCCGCGTACGGGCCGGGGGCGTCGTACGCGCCCGGATCCGCGTACGGGTTCGGGGCCTCGTAAGGGTCCAGGTCCGCGTACGAGCTCGAATCCCCGTAGGGCCCCGGGTCGCCGTAGAGGCTCGAATCGCCGTAGGGGCTCGGGTCGCCGTACGAGACGGTCCTCGTCGTGACGCCGTCCGCCTGCCCGGAGGTCAGTCCCCGCAGCTGGATCCGCGCCATGGTGAGCAGGGTCGCCACGACGCCCAGCTGTTTACTTCGTTCCACGGCTTTGGAACGCGCCTCCGCGACCTCACGGGCCGACGGCCCGTTGCGGGGCTGGGCCTGGGCGGGAAGGCCGACGCCCACGACCAGACAACAGGCCAGCCCCGACACCAGGGCGACGGCGCGGCCGTGCTTTCCGTTCACGAAGTGCATATGTCCACCTCTTCAATCAGTGCGTACTGAATCGGCGCGTATCACTATGTGTCACTGCATGACAACCCGCTTAGCCCAAGATTCCCACTAGTCACTCTTCGCACACATGAACCTCACATAATGTGATCAGGGCTGTTCGGGGTGGGTTTCAGGGCGCGGGCGACCGCGACGGGGCCCGCGAGGAGCCCAACAAAGGGAAAAGGTGTTTTCGGGTCGGGTGCGCCTGGAGTTTCCCGGGGGAAGCATTCGTCCGCACGCCGGACCGCGGCCGTCGACACGCCTCGGCCCACCGGTCGACCGCGCTTCGAATCGCGCGCGCCCACGTCACGGAAAAGCCTGGAAAAGGCATGGAGAAATTCAGGTAAAAGGTCGTTCGAAACGCCGGAGTCGATCTCGAAGAATGGCCGTCCGCCGCCCTGTCGCATCGGACGGTTCGCCGTCGGACTCCGGGGGAAACCGGCCGGGTGAATGCCGGACGGACGCGACCCCGCGGGAGGGGCGGGGCTCCCGCGAAGAGCGCGGCTCGCCGGAGAGCGAGGGGTCAGGTCACGGCCGGGCGTCCCCCGCGGTCATCCCCTGCCTGCCCCTGTCCTTGGCGAACGAGGCCGTCGTCGGCTTGACCGTGTGCGTCGGGACGCTGCCGCCCATGGCCAGCTGCTCGTAGGGGCGGCTGCTGGAACCCCAGGTGCGCGCCGCCAGCTCGGTCTTCGCGATCTTCCTGGTGTCCGCGACGCTCTCGATGTGCATGACGAAACGGCGGGCGGCGGCCGGGCCGACGTCGTCGACGAACGTGCTGCTGCCGCCGAGCAGCCTGCCGTCCTTGTCGCGCAGGAGCGCGGTGACCGCCAGGCTGCCCGCGGGCAGCCGGTAGGGCGTGCCGACGTACCCGACGACCAGGTAGCCGTCCTCCCTGCGCGCGGTCATCACGTCGGAGATGGGGAACGGCTTGAAGGCCGAGACGATCCGGCCCGCCAGCCGCCACTCGGCCGGACGGTAGTCGATGCTCACCCGGGAGGGCTTCTCCGCGGCGACCACCTCACCGCTGAAGGGCAGCGAGCCCGCGGGCGGCACGGCGTCCAGCGGCTGTTCGAGGCGGACGACCTCCTTGCCCGCGGCGTCCTTGGCGATCACTGTGGCCACCACGTTCTCGCCGAAGTGCCACGGGTTGCTGTTGGTGAGCACCCCGGCCCAGTTCACCACGTACCCCCCGTCCTTCTTGACGACGGACGAGACCTGCTCCTTGACCGTGAGCGGCCGGAGCGAAGTTGCCTGCGGCTCCTCGGAGGAGGAGCATCCGGCCAGGAGCAGCAGGGCGAGAGCGCCGACGATTCGGGTACTGTGCGTCACCTAGTCGTCATAACCCGTGAAGATGTCGTTCTCCACCAGACGCGCGCCACTTGGGCGAATTCTTTAACTCCATGCTCCACGGCGGGTTCCGCACTCCGCTTCCCCCGCCGCTCCTTCACCGCCTGCGGACCACCCGCGTCTCGTCCCACACGGGTTCGGGCGACTCGTACACCATGCCGTCGGAACCGAAGACCAGGTAGCGGTCGAAGTCGTCGGCGAACCAGCGGTCGTGGGTGACCGCGACCACGGTCCCGTCGAAGGCGTTCAGTCCCTCCTGGAGCGCCTCCGCGCTGGCCAGGTCGAGGTTGTCCGTCGGCTCGTCCAGCAGGAGCAGGGTGGTGCCGGACAGTTCGAGCAGCAGGATCTGCAGGCGCGCCTGCTGCCCGCCGGACAGCGTCTCGAACCGCTGCTCGGCGATGCTCCCGGCCAGCTCGTAGCGCGACAGCGCCTTCATCGCCTCGTTCTTCAGCCTGGCGTGCTCGGTCATGACGATCTCGCAGGGCGTCCTGCCGACGAGTTCGGGGCGCGCGTGGGTCTGCGCGAAGTGGCCGGGGACGACGCGGGAGCCGAGCCTGGCCACGCCGGTGTGCCGGACGTCCTCCCCGGCGACCAGGCGCAGGAAGTGTGACTTTCCCGAGCCGTTCGAGCCGAGCACCGCGATCCGCTCGCCGTACCAGATCTCCAGGTCGAACGGCTTCATCAGCCCGGTCAGCTCCAGCCCCTCGCAGATCACCGCGCGTTTGGCGGTCCTGCCGCCGCGCAGGCGCATGCTGATGAGCTGGTCCCTCGGCGCCGCCTCCGGCGGCCCCGCCTCCTCGAACCTGCGCAGTCGTGTCTGGGCCGAGTGGTAGGCGGCGGCCATGGTGTCCATGTACTTCGCCTTCTGGCCGAGCATGACGACCAGGCGCTTGAGCTTGGCGTGCTCCTCGTCCCAGCGTTTCCTCAGCTCGTCGAGGCGCTCGTTGCGTTCCTTGCGGGCCTGGGCGTAGGTGCCGAACCCGCCGCCGTGGACCCAGACGTTGCCGGACTCGACGGTGACGATCCGGTCGGCCGCGTTGGCCAGGAGCCGCCGGTCGTGGCTGACCAGCACCACCGTCTTCGGCGTCTCGCGGAGCGCCTGCTCGAGCCAGATCTTGCCGGGCACGTCCAGGTAGTTGTCCGGCTCGTCGAGCAGCAGCGTCTGGTCGGGGCCGCGCAGCAGCGCCTCGAGCACCAGCCGTTTCTGCTCGCCGCCCGACAGCGTGTTGACCTCGCGGTACTTGCACCTGTCGTACGGCACGCCGAGGGCCGCCATCGTGCAGGTGTCCCAGAGGACCTCGATGTCGTAGCCGCCCGCGTCGCTGTAGTCCGTGATGGCCTGCGCGTAGCGCATCTGGGCCTTCTCGTCCTCGCGCTCCATCATCACGAGCTCGGCCGTCTCCAGCCGCTCCGCCGCCTCCCGCACCCGCTGGGGGGCGACGCTGACCAGCAGGTCGTGCACGGTCCGCCCGTCACGGATGCTGCCGATGAACTGGCGCATGATCCCCAGGCCGCCGGAGCTGGCGACGCTTCCCTCGACCGGCTGCAGGTCTCCCGCGATCAGCCGCATCAGCGTCGTCTTGCCCGCGCCGTTCGGGCCGACGAGCGCCGCCTTGACCCCTTCGCCGACGCGGAAGGAGACGTCGTCCAGCAACGGCCGTCCGTCCGGCAGAACGTACGTCAGATGGCCGACCTCGACGTGCCCCACGCAAACCCCTCCTCAGGTACTCGCGCAGGGTATCCGCAGGGGCGAGCCGGGCGCATGTCATTAACCGGCCGGCCGGCCCGCACGGGCGGTCGGGCGATCGGCGGATCAGGCCCTCAGAGGTCCTCGTCCCGGATGACGTCGAGGTCCATGAACCGGGGAGGTCCGTCGCACAGGTCCCGCATGCGCCGGGCCAGCGCGTCGGTCTCCGGCATGCTGCTGTTGCGCATCGCCTCCTCGTACGACGGGAACTCGACAATGGCGACGTAGTGGTTGGGGCGTGTGTGGTCGCGAGTGAGGGTGGTGTGCGTGACCGTGCGGTCGTTCTCGGTCGAGTCACGCCAGTCGTCCATCACTCGCTGGATGTCCTGCTCGTGGGTGGTGTCGAACTCGATGACCTGTACGAAGCTCATGGGATCCTCCCCTCCTCGTACTCGCTACTCATCGACTCCATCTCCCGTCCGCGGGCCCGGGCAAGCACGGTTGGGTCAAAACGCATCCGTCTTTCCATGACCCGCCCTCGCGGCGCCCGGCTCGGCCCCCGCGGTGACGATCGACCCGCCGAGCCGGACGCCCGCCGCCCCGGGCGGTCAGGGTCCGGCCGGCGCGGTGCCCGGCGGACGCCGGCGGTCACCCCACCGGCGGTTCGCGACGGGACCGGCGACCGGCGGCGGGTTCAGTAACCGGTGGTGAAGCGCTCCCTGACGAAGGAGCCGTTCTCCAGGACGTCGATCAGCGCGGCGGCGTAGTCCGGGACGCTGATGCGGGTCTCGATGCCGTTGATCGGGCTGTTGCCGCCCTTGACCTGGTAGACGCCGGTGCGCTCGCCGTCGACCAGGTAGGCGGGAGGCGGGCTGGCGTAGGACCACTCCAGCGCGTCGCCTTCGGCCCTGAGCAGGTCGAGGGCCCGCGCCTGCGACTGGGCGTCGGCGAGATACTCCTTCGGGAAGTCGGGGCCGTCGACGAAACGCTGCCCGGGGGCGTACTCCAGGCTGCCGCCGCCGCCCACGACCAGCACCCGCGTCACCCCGATCCCCGGCAGCACGTCGATCAGGTTTCGCACGGCGCGCGGCACGTCGCCCTTCACCGAGACGATCACCGCGTCGTGACCGGGCAGCGCCCGCGCGATCGACTCGGGGTCGAGCACGTCGGCGGTGACGCCGTTCTCCAGCGAGGAGGTGTTCCTGGCGACGCCGGTGACCTCGTGGCCGCGCTCGCGGGCCTCACGGACGACCGTCGCGCCGATGTGGCCGGTCGCGCCGATGACTGCGATCTTCATTTGCTGTCCTTTCCAACACGTTCGAGGAAGTCGACGATAAGCGGGGCGATCTGCGGAAGTTTCTCTTCGAGTGCGAAGTGCCCGGTGTCGAACAGGTGCAGCTCGGCCTCGGGAACGTCCCCGAGGAAGGCCTTGGCGCCCTCCTCGACGAAGAAGGGGTCGTTGCGCCCCCAGACGATCAGAGTCGGCGGGCGGTGCTCGCGAAGCCACGCCTGCCAGGCGGGGTAGAGCGCGACGTTGCTCTTGTAGTCGAACGCCAGGGCCACCTGGCTCTCCTTGCGGCCCGGCAGGTCGAGGAAGTGCTGGTCGAGGGTCCAGCCGTCCGGGGCGATAGCCTCGGGATCGGACGCCCCGCCCTCGTACTGTCCCCTGGTCGCCTCCAGGGTGAGCAGGCCGAGCACCTGCTCCTCCTCGCCGGGCCCGAGGGCGATGAACCCCCGCGCCAGGTCGCTCAGCCCCTCCTCGTAGGCATTGCCGTTCTGCACGATCAGGCCCGCGATCGCCTCGGGACGCCGCGTGGCCAGGCGGAACCCGACGGGAGCCCCGAAGTCGAACGCGTAGAGCACGAACCGCTCGAGCCCGAGCCCGTCCACGAACCCCTCGACCACGTCGGCGAGGGCGTCGAACGAGTAGCCGAACCCGTCGGGAGCCTCGGTGTGCCCGAACCCCGGGTAGTCGGGGGCGACGAGGTGGTAACGGTCCCCGAGCGCGTCGATCAGTCTCCTGAACTGGTGCGACGCCGAGGGGAAGCCGTGCAGAAGGAGCAGTGTCGGCGCGTCGACGGGACCGGCCTCCCGGTAGAAGACCCGCACCCCGGCCACGTCGACAAACCGGTGGGCAACGTTCGGCACGTTCATCACATGCTTCTTTCGCTCGAAGACGCATTAGTTATAGCGGGTGTTCCGCTAATGTGTCAACGCGACGAAGTACCATTAGAGACATGGACCTCCCACTGACCGGCGAACCCCTGGCACTCGACCTGATCAACACTCTGGGCGGCTCCCCCGACGGCCCCGTCGACCACCTGGCGACGGTCGAGGGACTGCTGAAGTGGCTGCGGACGCAGTCACACCGGCTTCCCCAGCCCGACACGCCCCTGACCGAGGCCGACCTGGCGGCCGTCGTGGACCTGCGCGAGGTCGTCACCGCCGTGGTCGACCGGGCACGGCGGGGCGTCGAACCCCCGGGCCACGCGCTGCTCGCGCTGAGCGAGGCGGACCGGCTGGCCTCGCCGTACCGGACGCTGGGCTGGGAGGAGGGCAGGGTGGTCGTCGGCGCGGAACGCGGGGGCGACTACCGATCGGCGCTGCTCTCGCTGCTCGCGGGCGCGACGATCGACCTGCTGGCCGGGCCGATCGGCACGGTGCGCGACTGCGAGGGCCCCGGCTGCTGCATGCTGTTCCTGCCCGCGCACCCCCGACGTCGCTGGTGCTCCCCGGAGCTGTGCGGCAACCGGGTCAGGGTCGCCCGCTACTACCGGCGCCACAAGCCGTGATCTACCGGGGCCGCCTGCCGTGACGGGGAGCCCGGAGACCTGCGCGCCCCACCTGGCCGGAGATCCGGTCGAACATCACGCCGTCAGGAGCGGAGGCCAGGTCTATGATCGCCGACATGTCCGAAGTGATCGTCCGTCCGTCGGCGCGGATCCTGCTGGTCGACGACCGGGACCGGATCCTGCTCTACCGCGGGCTGGGGCTGATGAAGGACCCCGGCTACGCCTGGTTCACCCCGGGCGGCGGCGTCGACGACGGCGAGGAGCTGAACCAGGCGGCGGCCCGCGAGCTCCGCGAGGAGACCGGGCACACCGTCACGCCGGAGGAACTGGGCCGTGTCGTGGCCACCAGCTCGGGCCACTGGCGGCACGGCGACGGCCGTCTGTTCCTCTCCCTGGACTCCTTCTTCTTCCTGCGCGTCGGCAGGGTGGAGGTCGACGTCTCCAGCATGGAGGACCTCGAACGGTCGATGATGGACCGCTTCCACTGGTGGTCGACGCCCGAGCTTCGCGCCACCGGCGAGCGGGTCGTCCCCCTCGGCCTGACCGGCCTGCTGGAACGCCTCCTCGCCGGCGACGTCCCCGACGAACCCGTGGTCTTCCCCTGGCACCACCCCGAGCCCTCCTGAGGGCCCGGCCCGGGCGCGTCGTCAGGCGTCGCGGCGTCTCAGCAGGACGGCCGCGACGACGAAGGGGACGGCGACCCAGAGCAGGTAGACGGCGAGGCCGGTCCAGGGGGCGAGACCGGTGGGGTGGACCTTGGTGATCTGGCTGCCCGCGTTGGAGGTGACGTACTCCTGGATACGCCTGCCCGTCTCACCCGTCAGGACCGCGGCCAGGACCGGCAGCACCATGATCAGCGCGATGACCGTCACGATCGCGCCCGGCGTGTGCCTGATCAGCGCGCCGCACGCCAGGCCGAGCAGCCCGCTGGCCGTCAGGTAGAGCCCGCCGCCGAAGACGGCCCGCAGCACCTCCGGGTCGGCCAGCGAGGCCGCCGCCCCCTCCCCGGCGAACACGGCCTGCCCCGCCAGGAAGGCGGCGAACGAGGCGGCGGTGCCGACCACCAGCGCGACGACGGTGAACACGACGGTCTTGGCGGCCAGGAACCTGAGCCGGTCGGGCACGGCGGCCAGGGTGACGCGGATCGCGCCCGTGCGGTACTCGCCGCTGATCACGATCACCCCCAGGGTGGCCAGCGCCAACGCCCCGAAGGGCAGGCCCGCCAGGCTGACGGAGACCTGGTCGTACGAGCCGCTGCCACCCTGCATGCTGACAACGGCCAGCGACCCCAGCACGCCGACGACGAGCATCAGCCCGCCCGCCGCGCCCAGGGTCCACACGGTGGAGCGCACGGAACGCATCTTGGTCCACTCGGACCTCATCACGTCGATCATGAGGAGTACTCCAGGCTGTCCTTGGTCAGTTCCATGTAGGCGGCCTCCAGCGTCGGCTGGACGAAGGTCAGCTCCTCCAGGGCCAGCCCCCGTTCGGCCGTGAGGACGCCGATCTCGAGCGGGGAGCGGCTGGTGACCCGCAGGTGGTCGTGGTGCAGTTCGGCGTCCGGCAGCAGCGAGGCCACCTCGGTCAGGTGGGGCGAGCGCACCCGCACGTATCCCTGGGAACTCCGCCCGATGAACTCCGCCACGCTGGTGTCGGCGATCAGCGCGCCCCTGCCGATGACGATGAGGTGGTCGGCGGTCTGCGCCATCTCGCTCATGAGGTGGCTGGAGACGAAGACGGTGCGGCCCTCGGCGGCCAGGCCGCGCATCAGCGTGCGGATCCACAGGATCCCGTCGGGGTCGAGCCCGTTGACCGGCTCGTCGAACAGCAGGATCTCCGGGTCCCCCAGCAGCGCGGCGGCGATCCCGAGCCGCTGCGACATGCCGAGCGAGAACCCCCCGATCCGCCGCCCGGCCACCTCGCCGAGTCCGACCATCTCCAACACCTCCTTCACACGGGAGGAGGGGATCGCGTTGCTCTGGGCGATGGCCAGCAGGTGGTTGCGCGCGCTGCGCCCGCCGTGGACGGCCCTGGCGTCCAGCAGCGCGCCGATCTTGCGCAGCGGATGTTCGAGCTTCGAGTACGGCCGGCCGTCCACCGTCACCGTCCCCGAGGTCGGCCGGTCGAGCCCGAGGATCATCCGCATGCTGGTCGACTTGCCCGCGCCGTTCGGCCCGAGGAACCCGGTCACCTGACCGGCCTTGACGTCGAAGGAGAGTCCTGCGACAGCCGTGGTCCGGCCGTACCTTTTGGTGAGGTTGGTAGCCCTGATCGCTGTCATGTCTCAAGGGTCCCGGCCGGCGGCGGAAGGCGCTTCCTCCTGGAGAACCGTTCACGGACGCCCCGTCCTGGGAGCCTGGTCCTACTCCTCGGATCCCCTGTTCTCCGGGAGACCCCCCGCGTCAGGGGCAGACCTGCTGGAAGGGCTGTCCGGGGACATACCTCTGCCACTCCTGCGGAGTGAGGGAGCGTCCCACGACGGCGCAGACCGTCGAGAACGGATCGGAGGGCATTCCCAGCCTCCACAGCCGGACGCCCCTGTCCTCGCCGGCGCTGGCCAGCGTGGCCCCGTCCGGGCTGAAGGCCACCGCGCGGACGGCACGGCCGTACCCGGCCAGCGGGACGCCGATCGGACGGCGCATGGCGACGTCCCACAGCCTGATGGTCCTGTCCTCGCCCGTGGTGGCCAGGATGGAGCCGTCCGAGCTGAACGCCGCCGAACTCACGGGAGCGGTGTGGCCGGCCAGGGGAGCGCCGATCAGATGGTGGGCGGCGACGTCCCACAGCCTGACGGTCCTCTCCTCGCCCGTGGTGGCCAGGATGGAGCCGTCCGGGCTGAAGGCGACCGCGGAGACAGAGGCCTTCCTCATGAACGCGATCTGGTCGGTCAGCGGGGCGCCGACCTGACGGTGGGTGGCGACGTCCCACAGCCGGACGGTGCCGTCCCAGCTCCCCGTCGCCAGCCTCGAACCGTCAGGACTGAAGGCCACCGCGTTGACACCGTCGCCGTGACCGCTCAGCGGGACACCGACCAGGCGACGGGTGGCGACGTCCCACAGCCGGACGGTACCGTCCCAGCTCCCCGTCGCCAGCCTCGAACCGTCAGGACTGAAGGCCACCGCGTTGACGCCGCCGCCGTGACCGCTCAGCGGGACACCGACCTGACGGTGGGTGGCGACGTCCCACAGCCGGATGTCCCTGTCGTCACCGGCGGTCGCCAGCGTCGCGCCGTCGGGACTGAAGGCCACCGCGTTGACGCCGCTGTCGTGACCGCTCAGCGGAACGCCGACCAGGCGACGGGTGGCGACGTCCCACAGCCGGATGTCCCTGTCGTCACCGGCGGTCGCCAGCGTCGCGCCGTCGGGACTGAAGGCCACCACGTTGACGCCGAAGGCGTGGCCGGTCAGCGGAGCGCCGTCCGGCCGGTGGATGGTGGTGTCCCACAGCCGGGTGGTGCCGTCGGCGCCCGCGGTGGCCAGTGTTCCGCCGTCCGGGCTGAACACGATGTCGTTGACGAAGTCGGTGTGGCCGATCAACGGACCGCCGACGAGCCTGCGGGTCGCGGTGTCCCACAGCCGGACGGCGCCCTCGTCTCCCTCGGTGGCCACCATGGCGCCGTCCGGGCTGAAGGCCAGGTTGTTCGTCCGGCCCGCGGGCAGGCCGCCGATCACACGACGGGTGGCGACGTCCCACAGCCGCACCGTTTCGCTCGCGCCGAAGACGGCCAGCCTCGCGCCGTCCGGGCTGAACCTGACGTAGGGGAAGAAGCCGTGGTCGCTCACGGGCAGCGCGCCGATCACGCGACGGGTCGCGAGATCCCACAGCCGCACGCGCCTGCCGTCGTTGTCGACGGTGGCGTAGACGGCGCCGTCCGGGCTGAGCGCCACCGTGGTGACGTCGTGGGCGGAGGTGGTGATCGGGGAGGCGATCGGGCGGCGGGCGGCGATGTCCCACAGCTGGATGTTCCCGTTGTCGCCGACGATTCTGAGGGTGGTGCCGTCCTGGCCGAAGACCAGGCTGTTCGTCTGGCCTGCGGGCAGGATCGCGACCACCCGACGGGTGGCGACGCCCCACAGCCGCACGCCGACGCCCGCGACGGCGAGTGTCCCGCCGTCCGGGCTGAACGCCAGCGCGCGGACGCCGCTCAGGATGGGAGTAGCGGGCAGCACGCCGATGAGACGGTGTGCGGCGGTGTTCCACAGCCGCACGCCTCCGGCCTCGTCCGCGGTGGCCAGGACCGCGCCGTCCGGACTGAACGCCACGGTGTCGACGGCGCCGGTGTGGCTGTCGAGAACGCCGCGCAGGGAGCTGGCCAGGGTGGTGAACATGCCGTGGCGGGCCTCGGCCGTGGGGGCGAAATGCCAGGAGGTGACAGCCAGCAACCCCGAGAGGACGGGGTCGGTGGCGGCCAGTTCGCCGCTGTCCTTCATGATCATACGGGCCAGGACCTGCTTGGCCTGGGCGTCGGCGCGGCGGGCCGCGCTGACGGCCACCACGGCGGCCGCCGAGGCCAGGAGCATCAAGACGGCCAGCGCGGCCACCGCGAGCCTCGCCCATCTCCCGCGCCGTACGGCCGCGCGCTCAGCCTGCGCGGCCGCCCGGCCTGAGGCCTCGAGAAAAGCCCCCTCAAGCGGAGTCAGCTCCCGCGGCCTGGCCAGCAGGGGCCGCGCGGCCTCCAGCCGAACCCCCCGGTACAGGGCTCCGGGGTCCCGGCCGAGCTCCTGCCAGGCCGCGGCGGCCTCGGTCAGC
This sequence comes from Streptosporangium carneum, assembly GCF_027922005.1. Classification (GTDB taxonomy): domain Bacteria; phylum Actinomycetota; class Actinomycetes; order Streptosporangiales; family Streptosporangiaceae; genus Streptosporangium; species Streptosporangium carneum. The sequence continues at coordinate 76,143 of NZ_BSEV01000001.1, forward strand.
CTCCGCTGCACCCGCAGCGTCTCACGCTCCTGATCGATCCACTCCCGCAGCCGCGGCCAGGAGGAGATGAGCGCCTCGTGCGCCAGCTCGACGCCGTCCTGGTGCACCGTCACCAGCCGGGCCGCCGCCAGGCGCTCCAGCACTTCCGCCACTTCGGCGGAGGCGTCGGGGTTCAGTTCGGCGTGCGAGGCGGGGCGGCGGGTGTCGGCCGCCCGCTCACCCGGGCTGACCAGCCGCAGCAGGATCCGCCGCGCCTGGTCGGCCTGGTCGGCCGACAGCCGGGCGTAGAGCCTCTCGGCGGTCGCGGCGATCGCCCCGCGCACCCCTCCCGCCCGCTCGTAGCCCTCCAGGGTGAGGAGCCTGCCGCGCCGCCGCCGCCAGGTCTCCAGCAGGGCGTGCGACATCAACGGCAGCCCCGCCGCCTCCCCGGCCACCTCCTCCACCACCCGCTCCGTCAGCGCCCGCTCCACGAACAGGCCCGCGGCCGTGGCCGGTCCCACGATCGCCTCACGCAGCTCCTGCCTGTCCATCGGCCCGACCAGCACGCTGGCCTCCCCCAGAGCCTCGGCGAGCGCCCGGTGCTCGGCGCAGCGACCGTAGAAGTCGGCCCGCACCGCCACCACCACCCTCCCCTGCCCGGCCGTCGCGAGCAGCAGGTCGACGAACGCCCCGCGCTCAGCCACGTCCTGGCACAGGGTGAAGACCTCCTCGAACTGGTCGACCACCACCAGCCCGGCCCCGTCGGCGAGAGCGGCGGCGTGCTCGCGCATCGGGTGCTCGCCGGGGGTGAGCACCGTGACCGCCTCCACCGGCCCGCCCAGGACGCCGTCGCGGGCGGCCGGGACGAGACCGGCGCGCAGCAGGGAGGACTTGCCGCTGCCCGACGGGCCGAACACCGCGGCGAAGCGCCGCCGCCCCAGCAGCTCCGCCAGCTGCCCCAGCAGCCGCCCCCGCCCGAAGAACCGGTTGTGATCGCCGATGTCGTACGGCGCCAGCCCCGGGTACGGCGCGGCCGCCGCGCCTTCGTCGGCCGCCTCGGCGGGCGGCGGGGCGGCCTGCTCGTCGGCCGCCTGCCGCCAGCGCGCCTGCCAGTCGGCCACGTCCCCGCCGCAGGCCAGCACATAGGCCCGCACCACCGGCCAGGACGGCAGCTGCTGTCCGGCTGCGGCCCGCGACAGCGCGGTGACCGAATAGCCCGCGTGGCGCGCCATCTCCCGGTAGGTGATTCCGTCGGCTTCCTGGCGCAGCTTTCGCAGTTCGAAGGCGAAACGCTGTACCGGCCCCGCGGTGGGATCCAGTGGAACCTCGCTGCGGCCCACCCGGGTGCTCCCTCACTCGACGACGAAAGACCTCCGCGCGCCGCCCAAACTACCCATGCCGATGAATGTCTACAAGAGAAGTCAAACGCCCTCCGGAAGGGAAGGAATTTTCGGCCACATCAGACATCGGGCTGTGACCTGCGAAAACCGGACGGGGCCCCGCGGGTGGCCTTCCGCCTCACCCGGACAGGGCCCCGTGTGGCCTTTCCGCCTCACCCGGACAGGGCCCTGCGCGCGTAGGCGCGGACGTCGGCGTCGCTGTCGGACAGGCCGTCGCGCAGTGTGGCCGCGGCCTCGGGCCTGTCGGCCCACGGGGTCAGGGCGAGCACGACCGCCTTGCGCACGTCGAGGTTGTGGTCGCCCATGGCGGTGGCGAGCGGACCCGCCGCGACCTCGGGATCGGATGCCCCGAGACACCGGGCCGCGCCGACCCGTACCTGCCAGGCGGAATCTCCCAGCGCCCGTACGGCCCGCGCCGTCAGCGGCGAGCCGGTCGCGCCGGAGGACTCCAGGGCTGCCGCCCTGACGAGCGGGTCGGAGTCGCCCGCGAGCTCCGCCAACGCCGTGGACGGCTTGCCGATCGTGCCCAGCCCCCTGGCCACCCGGACGCGGACCTCCCTGGAGGCGTCGCCCGCCGCGGCGGCCACCAGATCGGACTCGTCCAGGGAGACCAGGCCCCGGATGGCCTCGATGCGCACCCGGTGGTCGGTGTCCCGCGTCCCCTCGGCGAAGACGTCCCGCGTCCCCAGGCGCAGGGCGCGCAGGACGTCCAGCACGGTGCTCCGGACCACGGCGTCATGGCTCCGCGCCCGTGCGACGAGGCTCGCGCCGAGCCCGGGGGTCGCGCGCAGCACCTCGACCAGTTCCCTCAGGCCCGCGGCCGCGGCCCGCCGCACCATGCCGTGGTCGTCGGCCAGCGCGGCGACCAGCGCCTCTCCCGTGCCCTCCGGCAGCGTCTCGGTGAGCACCGCGATCGCCGCCCTGCGCACCTTGGGGTCGGGGTCGGCGAGGTAGGGGGCGAGCCGGTCCGCCGACGGCTGCTCCTCGGCGAGCCGGTGCAGTTCCAGGATCCGGGGCGAACGCCCGACGGCGGCCTGGCCGCCCCTGTCCTCGACGGCCCGGCGGACCGGTGCGCTCGTGTGGACGCCGACGAGCACGGGCTCCGCCTGGACCGGCTGGAACTCCTCGACGGGCACCAGGTAGGGCTCGACGGGACGCTTGAGGAACTCCATCGCGCCGTCGGAGCGCCTGCGCAGGTTCAGGTGGAACAGCCAGCCGTCGTCGTCGCGCCGGGGCAGGTCGGCCCGTTCGTGGTACAGGCCCCAGCGGCTCTCGGTCCGCACCAACGAGGAGCGGGCGGCCATCTCCGCGCAGTCCCGGATGAAGTCCACCTCGACACAGCGCATCAGCTCGTGCGGGGTGCGCGCGCCCATCCCCGCGATCTCCTCGCGCATGCGCTCGAAGGACTCCAGCGCGATCTCCAGTTTGGCGCCGGTCTTGGGCGGGGCGACGTAGTCGTTGACGAAGCGGCGCAACTTGTACTCGACCTGCGACTGCGGCGGCCCGTCGGGGGTGCGCAGCGGGCGGTAGACGAGTTCGTGGGCGGCGGCGACCTGGTCCTCGGGGACCGTCGGCGGGACCGCGTGGTGCGCGGCGGCGTGCGCTCCGGCGAGGTCGCCGAAGACGAAGGCCCCGATCATGTAGTTGTGCGGGACGCACGCCAGGTCGCCCGCCGCGTACAGGCCGGGGACGGTCGTGGCCCCGTGCTCGTCCACCCACACGCCCGAGGCCGAGTGGCCGCCGCACAGGCCGATCTCGGAGATGTGCATCTCCACGTCGTGGGTGCGGTAGTCGTGGCCGCGCCCCGCGTGGAAGGTGCCGCGGGTCGGCCGCTCGGTGGAGTGCAGGATGCCCTCCACCGCGGAGACGGTCTCGTCGGGCAGGTGGGAGAGCTTGAGGTAGATCGGGCCGCGCGCCGAGGCGATCTCCGCGGCGACCTCGGCCATCATCTGGCCCGACCAGTAGTCGGAGTCGACGAACCGCTCCCCCTGGTTGTTGACCTGGTAGCCGCCGAACGGGTTGGCGACGTAGGCGCAGGCCGGCCCGTTGTAGTCCTTGATCAGCGGATTGATCTGGAAGCACTCGATGCCGCTGAGCTCGGCCCCGGCGTGGTAGGCCATGGCGTAGCCGTCCCCGGCGTTGGCCGGGTTCTCGTAGGTGCCGTAGAGGTAGCCGCTGGCGGGCAGACCGAGCCGCCCGCAGGCTCCGGTGGCCAGGATCACCGCTCCCGCCCGCACGACGACGAACCGCCCGCTGCGCGTGTCGAATCCCGCCACGCCCACCGCCCTGCCGCCGTCGGTCAGGACGCGGACCGGCATGACCCGGTTCTCGATCCTGACCTTCTCCCTGATGTCGCGGCGGCGCAGCACCCGGTAGAGGACCTTCTTGACGTCCTTGCCCTCGGGCATGGGCAGCACGTAGCTGCCCGAACGGTGCACGCGGCGGACCGCGTACTCGCCGTACTCGTCCTTCTCGAACTTCACGCCGTAGCGTTCGAGCCTGCGGACCATGTCGTGCCCTCGGGTGGCGGTCTGGTGGACCGTCCTCTGGTTGACGATCCCGTCGTTCGCCCGGGTGATCTCGGCGACGTAGTCCTCGGGGGTGGCCTTGCCGGGGATGACGGCGTTGTTGACCCCGTCCATCCCCATGGCCAGGGCTCCGCTGTGCCGTACGTGGGCCTTCTCCAGCAGCAGCACCCGCGCGCCGTGCTCGGCGGCGGTGATCGCGGCCATCGTGCCGGCGGTCCCTCCGCCGACGACGAGCACCTCACACTCCAGCTCGAGGCGGTCCTCGATCGGGGGGATCTCCATCACAACTCCTCCAGGATGCGTTCGCGCAGGTTCGCGCGGGCGGCGGCGTCGGTCCCCTTCTCGCCGTCCGGGGTCTCCAGGACGGCCCTGACACCGGTACGGCCCAGCACCGCGACGCGGTCGGCCAGTAGCAGCGCCTCGTCCACGTCATGGGTGACGAACACGACCGTCGCGGAGGTGTCGCGCAGCACGTCCAGCAGCAGGCGCTGCATGTCGGCGCGGGTCTGGGCGTCCAGGGCTCCGAACGGCTCGTCCATCAGCACCGCGCGCGGCACGCCGACCAGGGCCCGGGCCAGCTGCACCCGCTGGCGCATGCCGCCGGACAACTCCCTGGGCAGGCGGTCCGCGGCGTCGGCCAGCCCCACCCTCTCGATCCACTCCTCGGCGGCCCGTTCGCGTTCGCGCCGGGGAACGCCGCGGATGCTCAGCGGCAGCTCGACGTTGCGCCGGACCGAACGCCACGGCAGCAGGCCGTCGTCCTGGAAGACCATGGCTCGGTCCGCCGAGGGGCCGGTGACCTGCTCGCCTCCGGCGAGGATGCGCCCCTCGCGCGACGGGAGCAGCCCCGCCAGGGCGCGCAGCAGCGTGGACTTGCCGGACCCCGAGGCGCCCACGACCACCATGACCTCGCCCGGCGCGACGTCCAGTTCGACGTCCCGCAGCACCGCGTCCCGCCCGTAGCCGAGACCGGCCCCTTCCAGACGGAACGCCAGGCCCGCGCCGCCCGCCCCGGGGAGGCCGCCCGCCGTGGCCCGTCTCATGACCCGCCTCGCGGGCCGCCCCGGGGTGAGGGCGTCCCTCTGACTGAGCGACGTCATCTCCTGCTTCCTTCCGCGCGGGGGAGCCAGCGGGTGACCCGCCGGCCGATCAGCTCGATGACGGCCGAGGTCAGCCAGCCGAGGACGCCGATGGTGACCATGCCGACGATCACTCCCGGGTAGTCGACGACCGTGTAGGCGTGCCAGGTCCGGTAGCCGACCCCGAACTCGCCGGAGATCATCTCGGCGGAGATCACGCAGATCCACGCGACTCCCATGCCGACCGAGAGCCCGCCGAAGACGCCCGGCAGGGTGCCGGGCAGGACGACGTTCCACAGGACATGCCTGCGGCTGCCGCCGAGTGTCCTGACCGCGTCCTCCCACAGCGTCGGCAACGCCCGTACGGCGTGCCGCGTGCTGACCATGACGGGGAAGAAGGCGGCGGTGAAGGTGATGAACACGATCCCCTGCTCGTCGGCGGGGAACAGGAGGATCGCGATCGGCACCAGGGCGATGGCGGGGATCGGCCGGACCGCCTCGAGCAGCGGAAGCAGCACGTCGCCCGCGCGCCGGGACCGCGCGATCAGGACGCCCACGGTGACCCCCGCGACCGCCGCGAGCGTGAACCCGGTGAGGATGCGGATGAGGCTCTGGACCAGGTCGAGGTAGTAGACGGGGGTCGTCAGCTGCCCGGCGAACCGCTCGGCGATCTCGCCGAGGGTGGGCAGGCGGTCGAAGCGCAGCCAGAGACGGGCGTCCGCGGCGGTGAGCGCCTGCCACAGCCCCGCCGCCGCCAGCAGGGAGGCGGCGCGGGTGCCCCATCTCACGGCTGCGCCGCGGCGGCCCGCCGTACCGCCGGTCGCGGCCCCCCGGCGGGCGCCGGGACCGGCGTCCTCGGCGTCCCCGGCGTCCTCGGCGGTACCGAGAGCGGCGTCCTCGGCGGTGCCGGGAGCCGCGTCCTCGGGGACGCCGGACGCCGGAGGACGGCGGGTGGTCGGAGCGCCGGCCATCAGGAGTCGTCCTCCGCGCCCGCGGTCTTGAGAGCGTCGGCGTAGGAGACGGCCTCGGCCCTGGGGTGGGCGTCGAGGTAGGCCTCGGCCCCGTCCTGTGTGGTGAAGGGCAGGAACCGGGAGTTCCTCGCCACGGTGGGGTCCTTCACCCAGACGGACCGGTCGGCGAACCAGCGGGTGCCGGTCGCGGCGTCGGGGACGTACGCGGCACGGACCGCCGGCGCGCTCCCTGCCTTCCCCGCCTTGGCGATCTGCCGGAGAAGGCAGGTGGGCGTCGCCGCGGGCCGGGTGGCGCTCTCGCCGGAGAGCCACAGCTCGGAGGCCGTCGCGGGGTCGTTCACGGGGACCGAGCAGACCGGGTCGACGCCGGAGATCCTGGCGGGGTTGGCGGTGGAGGCGACGGCGGAGTCGTAGCCGGGGCCGTACGCCTTGCGCAGGTAGACGTCGTTGACGAACGCCCCGACGTCCACCCCGGAGAACCCGTCGCCGATGCGCTTGAGGTAGGGCACGTCGTGCTCGTGGGCGGCCCTGAGCTGCGGCTTGAGGGTGACGTCGAAGGTGGAGACGCCACCGGGGCCGTTGTAGAGGTAGACCACCTCGGAGGGCAGGCCGGTCGCCTTCGCCACGTTCTCCGCGGCCTGGAGCGGATGCTCGTGCAGGTAGCGCGTGGCGTCGATCTGCGCTTTCAGGAACGCGTCGACCACCTCGGGATGCTCCTTCGCGTAGACCTGGCGGAGCACGACGCCGTGGAAGGTCGGCACGTTCAGGGCCGCTCCGTCGTAGAGCAGGCGCGCCTTGTCCTGGAAGACCAGCAGGCCCGGCCAGGCGACGAACTGCGCGTACGCCTGGACGCCGCCCGACTCCAGCGCGGAGGCGCCGACCGGTGGCTGCTGGTTGACGGTCTCGACGCCGGCGGCCGGGTCGATCCCCGCCTTCTCCAGTGCCTGGACCAGGGTGCCGTGCCCCGCCGAGCCGACGCTCGCGGAGATCCTGGCCCCCTTGAGGTCGGTCAGCGTCTTCGCGCCGGAGTCCTTGGGGACCACGACCATGTTGAGCGCGCCGCGCAGGTTGTAGCCGGTGATGGAGACCAGTTCGGTGCGGGCCGTCTCGATCCCCTGGGTGCGGGAGGCGTTGATCAGCAGGGGGTAGTCGCCCATCGAGCCGATGTCGATCTTTCCGGCCACCATCTTGGCGGTGATCGGAGCGCCGGTGTCGTGGTCCTGCCACTCGACGGCGTACCTGTCGCCGAGCCGCTTCTCCAGATAGCCGAGCGAGCGCAGCAGCGTCCCCGCCGTCACGGTGTTGATCGTCTTCGACTGGTAACCGACGACGAGGCGGATCCTGTCGCCGCCGAGGTCTTCGGAGCCGTCACCGGCGGCCCCGGCGACCGAGCAGCCGGGAACGGCGAGCATCAGGGCGGCCAGCGCCGCCGCACGGAGAGGTCTCATCTCCTTGGAGCCCTTCATCGCAGCAGGTAGGGGATGTTGATGGTGACCGCGTCCACGGGGCAGCGAGCGGCGCAGGGACCGCAGTACCAGCACTCGTCGACGTGCATGTAGGCCTTGCCGGTCTCGTCGTTGATGGCGAGGGAGTCGAGCGGACAGGCCTCGACGCAGAGCGTGCAGCCATCGATGCACAGCGCCTCGTCGATGGTCACCGGAACCTCGACACGCTGGTTGATCAGGGGCATGTGTCCTCCTCGGGGTCGCGGTGCAGGTGACCGCGCATGGTCAGGCGATCTCCCCGGAACCGGACGAACTCCAGGTCGACCGGGCGTCCGTCCGACAGGTGGGTGAGCCTCTCGATCATGAGCAGGGCGGCCCCGCGGGGGGCGTCGAGCACGGCGGCGGTGTGGGCGTCGGCGTTGACGGCCTCCATGGTCAGCTCCGCCGTGCCGAGCGGCTGCCCGGTGACCTGTTCCAGCAGGACGAAGATGTCGTTGCGTTCGAGGTCGGCGTCGAACAGCGGCTCGCCGACGTCACGGACGAGATAGGTCAGGTCGAGCGAGAGCGGCAGGCCGTTCAGGCGGCGCAGCCGTTCGAGGTAGACGACCGGCTCCCCCGCCGCCAGCCCGAGCCGCCGCCCGACCGCGGCGGGCGGCTCGATGAGACCCATGGTGCGGACCTCGTTGCTCACCCGGCCGTGTTCGTGGAGGGTCTCGGCCAGACCGAGCAGCCGGTGCAGGTCGTGGGGGTACTTCTCACCCGCGACCGTGGTGCCCACGCCGGGGCAGCGCTCGACGAGCCCCTCCCCGCGCAGCAGGTCGAGCGCCTCCCGCATGGTGTTGCGCGAGGTCCCGAACTCACGGGCCAGCGCGGCCTCGAGCGGCAGCCGCCCTTCGCCGAACCCGCCCTGCACGATCTCCCGCCGGAGCAGGTCGGCGACCTGCCTGGCCCGGTCGGCCCTGCTTCGCCGCGTGTCGGTCATGACGGGTACGGCCGTCGCCTTCTCCATTCCCGCCTCCAGGGGGCCGTCAGACTGGCTCACGCAAAAAGCCTACTAAATGAGTAGGGAAAATGGCATAACGAGGAGATTGCGCCACCCGCCCCCCTCCTCGAACCCCTCCCACCTGTGCTTTCTTCATGAACTCAGCAAGATCTGCCACCACCGGGAGCGGGACACCGGGAGAGCACGACACCAGGCGCCGGACGCCCAGCACCGTCGTCCGGCACCGTCCTCCCGACCGGACGGGCGGCCGTGCGGGCGGGCCGGGCGGACCGGGCGGGGCCCTCAGGCCCGGGACCGCTCGAAGCCGCCCAGGCCTGTCGAGGGCGGCCAGGCCGGCCCACGCCCGCCTTCCGCCATCACATCTGTGATCTTTCTGCCCGATACTGATCCCGCGCGCAGGACACGGACAGCCATGGAGGAGCCAGATGGAGGCCAAGGGGCGTACGGCCGAAATCATGATCGCCGAGGCCCGCAAGGCGTTCTGGGTGATGGTCGGATTCCTGGCCGTCATCTGGGCGACGCAGATCGTCAACTGGGCGTCGGGCTACGCGCTGAGCCATCAGCACGGCATCCAGGCGTGGAACCCCGCGAGCCTGCCCGACATCGTCTCGGCGCCGTTCCTGCACTGGAGCTGGGAGCACATAGAGGCCAACTCGGGACCGCTGTTCATCTTCGGCTTCCTGTCCGCCTACCGGGGCGTCGCCAGGTTCTTCGGCGTGACGGGGTTCATCATCCTGATCAGCGGCCTCGGCGCCTGGTTCACCTCCAACCCGCAGAGCACGGGCGCGGGCGCGAGCGGCGTCGTCTTCGGCTACTTCGGCTACGTACTGGTGCGCGGCGCGTTCGACCGGCATCTGATCGACGTCGTGGTGGGCGTGGTCATGGCCCTGTGCTTCGCCTACCAGTTCACCGGACTGCTGCCCCAGGAGGGCGTCGGCTGGCAGGCTCACCTGTTCGGCTTCCTCGCCGGCCTGCTGGGCGGCTGGCTGTTCCGCGACCGCGTCCGCGACGGCCGTTCCCGCCCCTCCCCGGCCGCGGCGCCGCAGGACTCCAGGGCCGCCCTGCTGAAGGAACTGGACGACCTCGGGCTCTGAGGGTCACGCGAGAGACCTCCACCGTGTGAGCGGTCCCGGCGTGGACGCCGTCTGCCGATTCGTCACAGGGAGACCACGGTCCCGTCCGGCCCCGGGTCTTTGAGGCCATCCCTCCGAGCGTGACAGTTCCGGCGCTCTCCCGCTCCAGGTCTGCCTCCACCGAGTCATTGACCGAACAGAAGAACAGCTGTCACGGTCAGGCGTAAACCCCCTTGAGGAGGTGGCTCCCTTCCATGTCCATACGTCGAGGCAGACGCGCCATCGGAGCCGCCGCCATGGCGGCGGCGCTGCTGACACCGCTCGTGCCGCAGGCGGCCCACGCCTCGGGCTTCCAGGGATGCCCGCCCGGGTCCATCTGCGGCTGGAGCGGTGAGTACTACAGCGGCACGATGGTTCGGTTCCGGCTGGGCGCGGGCTGCGTCCAGCCCGCGTTCCCGATCAGATCGGCGGTCAACACCGTGGGGTCGCCCGGCATACCCGCGGTCGCGTCGTTCTACGCCGCCACCGGCTGTACGGGACAGGGCGTCGGCGGAGTCGGCCCGACACAGTCGGCGCCGGTCATCTCACCGCCCGCCCTCAGCGTCATGCTCGTGTGGTGAGGCGGCACGGCCGGCCAGGACACCGTTCCTGAGGGGCGGGCGGCGCGACCCCGCCGGGACGGCGCACCCCGCCCCTGTGACGGCCGCCGGCCCTGTGACGGCCGCCAGGCCGCCTGACCTGGCCGGGCCGTGTCCGCGCCCTCCGACCTTTCCCGGCCGACGACGGTCGGCGGGCACACGCCCCCTGTCAGCCGGTGTGTTCTCACCGGTGCGCCCGCGACACGAGACGGCGATCCTCCGCTCGTTCGAGGTGAGCCGGAAGGTTCCGCTCCGCCGGTCTGCCGACCGACGCGGAACCGGCTCCGGCGGCCCTCCGGCGTCCGTAGGCCAGCGTCGTCAGGGCGAGCAGCGGCCCCCAGGCCAGCATCGGGATGTAGGCGACGCTCATGACCACGGCTGAGACGCCCTCGGGGAAGTTGGGGTCGGAGTCGGCGCCGGCGAGCACCAGGGCGATCTTGACACCGAAGACGAGGCCGAACACGGTCAGGAGCACCGAGGCGAGCGTGGCCGGCACGATGGCCGCGTACGGGTGGACCGTCCTGCCCCCGATGAACGGGAGCCACCGGGGCGCCCGCTCTCCCCACGGGCGGACCAGCCCCAGCGCCAGGAGGGCGCAGCCCTCGGTCACCAGGCTCAACACGATCGGCCATACCGATCCTCTGCCGGGGATGTCGGCCCGTTCGAGCCATGCCTGGTCGAATCCCACAGGCAGACCGATCGCCATGGCGATTCGCCACAGTCCGGCGGGCAGCGGCGCCACCGCTGCCGCGTGGGCCGTCCATGTGGCCCAGCGGGGTGTGATGGTGTTCATGGCGTCCACCTTCGAGGGATGCGGGCGCCTGCCACCAGATGGCGTTCGGCATCCTCCCGCGGCCGAAAGGGGTGCCGTTCGGCACGGGTGCGACCGGTCGGCGACGCCTAGGATCAAGCCCATGCGAGCTGGATCGCGCCACCCGTGGCATCTGGTCGCGGCCGTGGCGGTGATGGTGGCCGGTCTCGCCGCCACCCCGTACCACGGGGTGGCGGCCGTGGTCGCCGCCGCGACGGGAGCCGCCGCCGCGCTCACTCTCCGCCCGGAGTTCCGGCCCGGCGCCCTGTGGGGCGCGGGCACGGCCACGGTCGTCTCCCTGTGCGCCAGCGCGGCCTTCCTGCGTTCCGGCGTGCCGGAGCCCGTGACCGCACTCGGGTACGCGGAGATGGCGGCGCTGACGGTCATGGCCGGCGGGCTGGCCCGGTGGGCGCCGCCGCGGCCGGCGGTCACGCTCTCCGTGGCGGCCGGCGTCGCGGTCGTCGCGCTGGTGCTCAGGCTCATCGTGGCGAGCATGAGCGTCTCGGCGGTGACGGCGGCGACCGCGTGTGCGATCTTCTCCGCCGGACCGGTCGGAGCGGTGGCGTGCGGAGCGTATCTACGCCTGCTGGAGGGACGACGGTCGCGCGCGGTGGCCGAGGCACGGCGTGACCAACGCCTGGAGCTGGCTCAGGACCTGCACGACTTCGTCGCCCACGACGTCAGCGCCATCGTCGCCCAGGCCCAGGCCGGGCAGCTGGTCGCCGCCGGCGACCCGCAGCGGGCCGTCGCCCTGTTCGCCGGGGTCGAGCAGGCCGGTCTTCGGGCTCTGGCGTCGATGGACGAGGCCGTCGACGCCCTGCATCCCGACCGCCGTGGAGATCGCGCACCGCTGCCCGGCCTCGGCGAGTTGCCTGAGCTGACCGTACGGTATTCGGCCGCCGGACCGGCCCAGGTGCGCCTGAGCCTTGAGCCTGACCTGGAAGTCTCCCGGGAGGCGGCCACCACGGCCTACCGTGTCGTCATGGAGGCCCTCACCAACGTGCGGCGGCACGCGCCCGCCGCCACCACGGTCGACGTGGAGGTCCGCCGCGTCCGCGACACCGCGCTCGAGGTCGTCGTCACCAACGACCTCGGCCACGACGGCTCCGGCGGCTTCCTCGCGCGTCCCGGCTCGCGGACGGGCGGGCTGGGACTGCAGGGCCTGGCCGAGCGCGTGCGCGCGCTGGGCGGCTCGTTGACCGCGGGCCCGCACGAGCACGGCTGGCGGGTCCAGGCGGTCCTGCCCCATCGGACGGGGAGCTCATGATCAGCGTTTTGATCGCCGACGACCAGGAGGAGATCCGCGGCGCGTTCCGCCTCATCCTGGAGGCGCAACCGGACATGCGGGTGGTGGCAGAGGCCGCCGACGGCGCCACGGCCGTCGCGCTGGCCCGCCGGCACCGGCCCGACGTGGTCCTCGCCGACATCCGGATGCCCGCGCTCGACGGCCTGGCGGTGACCCGCGCGTTGAGCGGACCGGGTGTCGCCGACCCGATCCGGGTCGTCGTGGTCACCACCTTCGACCTGGACGAGTACGTCGACGCCGCACTCCGCGACGGCGCCTGCGGCTTCCTGCTCAAACGATCCGGTCCGACTCTGCTGGTCGAGGCCGTGCGCGCGGCCGTCGCCGGTGACGCGCTCATCAGTCCGCAGATCACCGTCCGGCTCCTGCACCGCCTCGCCCGCCCGCGGGCGGTGACGACGTCCCGCGCCGTGACCGAGCCGCTCACCCCGCGCGAGACCGACGTGGCCCGAGGAGTCGCCGCGGGCAGGACCAACGCCGAGATCGCCGCCGACCTCTATCTGTCCCCCGGCACCGTGAAGAACCACATCGCCACCGTCCAGCGCAAGCTGGGCGTGCGCAACCGGGTGGGCATAGCCACGTGGGCCTGGGACAACGAGATCCTCACCGGCGACCCGCCTCCCGCCCCCTGACCGCGGGGAGCCCTCGGCCGCGGTGAGGGCGGTTCCACGGGACGACGCCCACCGGAGCCGCGGGTGGGACAGTCGGTGATCAGCCGTGCCGGCCGCCGTACGAACATGAACCCGGATCACCCCGGAGGGTCTCCGGCCTGGAGCCGCCCCGGGGAATCGAACAGCTCCACTGAGGCGTCCGCGGTCGGGCAGGATGTCCGCGCCGCGTTGACGTTCCGGGGAGGCAGGGCGGCGGACCCTTTCCAGGGCGTGAAGGTGTCCGAAACCGGTTGTTGACCGGGGGCGGCCCCGTGCATACGTTCCGCTTGGGCCGCCTGTGCGGCGCCCGGACCGAAAAGGGGTGCGATGACCGCCGAAGTCAGCCCGAACAAGGACATCGTCCCTGGACCGCTGGGCACGCCGCCGCCGGAGTTCGCGCGACGCCACGAGGAGGGGCCGCTTGACCTGGCCGCCATGCCGAGCGGGGATCTGGTGCCGGTGGCCGTCAGATACGAGGACGTGCGGACCCTGCTGGGCTCGGCGGCCTCCAGCCGCAACCTGCGCCTTCCAGGCCTGCCGCGGCTGGTGAGCGGCACGGGCATCGACGACGACCCCGACGCGCTGATCAACCAGGACCCTCCGGAGCACACCCGCTACCGGCGGATCATGCACGGGGCCTTCACACCCCGCCGGACCGAGCCGTGGCGCCCCTGGATCGCGACGATCGCCGGTGAGCTGCTCGACGGGCTGGGGGAGGAGTTCGACCTGGTGGACGCGTTCGCGGTGCGGCTGCCCGGCCAGGTCATCTGCCGCCTGCTCGGCGTCCCGTACGACGACTACGACCGGTTCATGGCCTGGACGGACATGTTCCTCACCACCTCCACCGCGACCGAGCAGGTCCGCTACCAGGGCTACACCGAGTTCATGGCCTACGCCCGCGACCTGGTGGCCCGCCACCGCGCGCGACCCGGCGACGACCTCATCGACCTGCTCGTGCAGGCCCGCGACGACGAGGACCGGCTGAGCGAGGGCGAGCTGGTCAACACCGTGTTCTCGCTGATCACCGCAGGGCACGAGACGACCGCCTCGATGGTGTCCAAGGGAGTCTTCCGCCTCATGCTCCACCGTGGGCAGTGGGACGAGCTGGTCGCTCAGCCGGATCTGGCGCCCATCGCGGCCGAGGAGATCCTGCGCTACGACGGGCCGCCGGCCAGTGCGTTCATGCGCCGGATGACCGAGGACGTCGAGCTGTCAGGCGGCACCCTGAAGGCCGGGACGGTCGTGATGCCCAACCTCAACGCCGCCAACCACGACCCCCGCGCCTTCCCCGAGCCGGAGCGCTTCGACATCCACCGCTTCGGCGCGCAGCCGCCGCACCCGCACCTGGCCTTCGGGTACGGCGCGCACCGCTGCCTGGCCGCCGCGCTGGCCAGGGTGGAGCTCACCGAGGCCGTCAGGGCGCTGGCGGTCAGAAGGCCCGGGCTGCGGCTGGCCGTTCCGGCCGAGGACGTCGAGTGGAGCGACGGCCTGACCTACCGCCCCGTCGCCCTGCCGGTCACCTCGGCCGGCCCCGGCTCCTGACACGAGGAGCCGGGACCGACCCGTGTTCCCGCCATCCCTTCCCCCACCCCCGAGGCGGGGAAGAGCATGGCCTGGCGGGAAACGCGCGGGTGGCTAGTTCTCCTCGTACGGCGCGGGCGGCGCCAGGGGGGCGCACTTCTCGTGGACCCGCAGCCATGCGGGCGACTTGGGCTTGAGCTCCTTGAAGTCGGCGGGCTTCTCCTCATCCGGGGTGATGGCCTGCCAGGCGCCCCCCTCACGCAGGCACTTGGCCCACACGGCGAACTTGGCGTCCTCGTCGGGCGAGGACGGCTCACTGCCGCCCAGGATCACCGAGTTCCACTCCTTGCACGCCTTCATGGCGGCGTCGAGCTTGGCCTGGGTGACCTTGGTGACGGCGCTGGTGTCGAGGTCCTTGCCCTTGACCGGGTCCGGGACGTCGATTCCGTTCTCCCGCATGCACCCGGCGAACTTCACCGCGGTCTCATGCCAGCTGGGCTTGGCCGAGGCCGAAGCGCTCGTGGAAGGGCTCGCGGCAGGACTCGACGCGCTGGCGAAGCTCTGGGCTCCGCACGCCGCGCTCAGCGCCAGGGCGGGAAGGGCAGCCAGGACGGCGAGACGCCGCTTAGTGATCAACACGGTTTCCTCCGATGGGTCGGCTGACTGCCCATCACCCTGATCCACCCCTGTGAGCGCCCCGTCCGCACCATGTCATGAACGTGTAATAGCTTCCAGGTCCGGACAAATCGCAACTAGGAGCCGCCGATACTGGACGCATGGCTCGCGTGTTGCTGATCGAGGACGACATGAACGTCAGGGACGCCCTGACACTCGCCCTCAAAGGCAGGGATCACGAGGTCGAATCGGCGGCATCCGGGGAGGAAGGGCTGGAACTGCTGGCACGCTTCGCCGCCGACGTGGTCGTGCTCGACCTCATGCTGCCCGGCATCGACGGGTTCGAGGTCTGCCGGCGCATCCGCGCCACCGCCTCCACCTCGATCGTGATGCTGAGCGCGCGGGGCGACGACTTCGACGTGGTCGGCGGTCTGGAGGCCGGCGCGGACGACTACGTGGTCAAGCCGGTGCGGTCGCAGGTGCTGGAGGCCCGGATCAGGGCGGTGCTGCGCCGTACCGACAGTGTGCCCTCGCCCGTGGAGACCTACGGCGAGCTGCGCGTGGACCGCGCCTCCCTGACCGTGAGCAGGGGCGGGCGGCGGATCGCGCTGCCGCCGATGGAGCTGCGGCTGCTGCTGTACCTGTCGGCCGCGCCCGGGCAGGTCTTCAGCAGGCAGCAGTTGCTGGAGTCGGTGTGGGAGCACGACTACCTGGGCGACTCGCGGCTGGTGGACGCGTGTGTGCAGCGGCTGCGATCCAAGATCGAGAACGTGTCGGCCGAGCCGAGGTACGTGCAGACCGTGCGCGGATTCGGTTATCGCTTCGGGCCGGTATGACCTGGCTGCGGGGACTGCGGGCCCGGCTGGTGATCACGTTCGTGCTGGTGGGCGGGCTGAGCGTGGTGGGGGCCGCCGGGCTGACCTACTACAAGGCGCAGCTCAACCTGCTGACCGGAGTGCAGAACCGGTTGCTGAAAGACTTCAGGAACCGGGTTCTGCTGCTGTCGCGCGACGTCGCGCTGCCCGCAGGCGACGCGGAGCTCGCCCTGCTGGCCGAGGACCTCGAGGTGGGCGACCGCAAGGTGTACGTGGTCAAGGACGGCGCCATCCCCGGCGACGCCCGTGTCACCGCCGAACTGCGCGCGCGCGTTCTGCGGCGGCCTGAGCTGGCCTGGCAGCGGGTGACCCGCGACGGCGTGCCGTACCTCGTGGGCGGCAGCAGGGTCATGCTCAGCGCGGGCGGCACGCCGTCGGGGATCACCATCTACCTCGTCGAGTCGCTCGAGCAGGCCGCCTCCGACCAGGCGGCCGTGCTGAGCGCCGCGCAGACGGCGGCCCTGCCCGCCGTGCTGCTGGCGGTGCTGGCCGGGCTGCTGGCCGCGCGCGGCGTGCTGCGCCCGGTCGCCGACCTGGACCGCGCGGCCCGGCGGCTGGGCGAAGGACGGCTGGAGACCCGCCTGCCCGTACGCGGCGGCGACGAGCTGGCACGGCTGGCGGGACGGTTCAACGAGACCGCCGCCGCGCTGGAACGCTCGGTCGGCGAACTGCGCGAGATGGAGGCCAGGTCGCGGCGGTTCGTCGCCGACGTCTCCCACGAGCTGCGCACCCCACTGGCCGCCGCCACCGCCGTCACCGACGTCCTCGAAGCCGGCGCCGACCGGCTGGACGCCGACGCCGGGACCGCCGCCCGGCTGGTCACCGCCGAGATCACCCGCCTCACCAAGCTCGTCGACGACCTGATGGAGATCTCCCGCTTCGACGCCGGAGCCGCCGTGCTCAACCTCAACGAGGTGGACGTCGGCCCCGCCGTCGCCGCCTGCCTGCGCTCACGCGGCTGGAGTTCCGACGTCACCGTGGACCTGCCGCCGGACATCCGTGTTCCCCTCGACCCGCGCCGCCTTGACGTCATCGTCGCCAACCTCGTCGGCAACGCGCTGCGGCACGGCGCGCCGCCCGTCACGGTCCGGGTGCGCGTCACCGGCCAGGCCGTCGCCGTCGAGGTCGCCGACCACGGGCCGGGCCTGCCCGCCGACGTCCTCCCCCACGTCTTCGAACGCTTCTATAAGGCCGACGCCGCCCGCGCCCGCTCGGAGGGCAGCGGCCTGGGCCTGGCCATCGCCCGCGAGAACGCCCTCCTGCACGGCGGCGACCTGACCGTCGCCCCCGGCCCCGGAGCCGTCTTCACCCTCACCCTGCCGAGGACCCGCCCTGCCGGGAAAGCGCCTGCCAGACCGGGGAGGCGCCCGTGAGAACCTGGCCCCTCGCCCTGCTCCTGGCAGCCTGCGCGGCCTGCGGAGTCGGCCCCAGTAAGGTGATCGGCGCCGGGGAACCCGCCCGCGGCTTCGTCCTGGGCACCCCCCTGTACTTCGTGCGGCTCGACCGCCTCGTCTCCATCAGCCGCCCCGTGGGCCCGCTGGAGGCCGCCGAAGCCGTCGAACTGCTGGCCGAGGGGCCCACCTCGAAGGAATACGACCGCAACTTCGACACCCGTCTGCCCAAGAACATGGCCGTCCGGGTGAACGACGACGGGTTCACCCTGGAAAAGAGCGCCCCGATGCTGGTGAACGGCCGATGGCTGTCGCCGGTCTCCCGCCTGTCACGGATGGCGACCGGGCAGCTCGTCTGCACGATCGCCGCCGCCACCGCCGCCAAGCGCGGCATGGACGTGGACGACGTGCGGGTGACCGTACCAGACAAGAGGCAGGTGCGCTGCAAGGACTTCAGCTGAGATGCGGGCCGGGGCTCCCGGGCGTCGTGCCGACGCGTGCGAACGCGGCCGGCCCCCACCAGGCGATGTATAGAAATCTTGACATGATGTCGGCTCTGTTTTACCTTCCTTCATGTCGGCTATTTTTTACACGGGAGCGACATGTCGTACGAGGAGAAGGGCAAGTGGATCTACCTCCTGGTGATCCTCGGCACCTACGGGGCGTACGTCGCCGTCATTCTCAGTCGCACGCGGGGCGTCCCCCTCGCCGAAGTGGCCTACGTGTCGCCGATGCTGTGGTCCATCGGCGTCTCCATCGTCCTGTCGATCGTCGGCCGCATCGTGGTCGAGATCGCCAAGCCCAGCGAGTCCTACAAGATCGACGTCCGTGACCGGGACATCAACCGGTTCGGCGAGTACGTCGGCGGCACCGTCCTCGGCGTCGCCATGGTGGTGCCGTTCGGCCTGGTCATGCTGGAGACCGACTACTTCTGGATCGCCAACGCGATCTACGCGGCATTCGTCGTGTCGGCGCTCACCAGCACCTGCCTGAAGCTTGTCGCCTATCGGCGGGGCCTGTAGCCATGGGCAAGCCCACCAAGGTCACCAATTCCATCCGCGCCCTGCGGTTCGCCCACGGCGAGATGACCCAGTCCGATCTCGCCAAACGCGTCGGCGTCACCCGGCAGACCATCATCGCCATCGAACAAGGACGCTACTCGCCCTCTCTCGAAATGGCCTTCCAGATCGCCCGCGTGTTCAAGGCGCCGCTCGACCACGTCTTCCAGTATCCGGACACCGAGGACTAGACCCCCGCACCGACACCCCGGGGCCACAAGGGGATTGCCCACGGCCCTCCACAGCACGCCCAAAATCAGGGAGAAACCATGAGTTCGCCCAAGCGCGTGGCCAGAATCGCCGGAGTCCTCTACCTCATCGTCGCCCTCTGCGGGTTCTTCGCCCACTTCTATGCCCGCGCCGCCGTACGTGTGCCGGGCGACGCCGCCGCCACCACCGAGAACATCGTGGCGCACGCGACCCTCTTCCGGCTCGGCTTCGTGGCCGACCTGCTGACCGCCACCAGTTCCATCCTGGTGGCGATGACGCTCTACCGGCTCTTCAAGCACGTCAACAAGGACGTCGCAGCCGCGCTGGTGGTCTTCATGGCCATCGGCACGGGGATGATCCTGGTCAACCTGATCTTCCATTTCGCCGCGCTGCTGGTCGCCACCGACGCCTCCTACGCCGCCGCCCCGGGCACCGGCGGGTCCGACGCCCTGGTCCTGCTCCTGGTGGACATGCACTGGTACGGGTACGCGATCGGCGGGATCATGTTCGGCCTGTGGCTGCTGCCGATGGGGTACCTCGT
Organism: Streptosporangium carneum; assembly: GCF_027922005.1. Taxonomy (GTDB): domain Bacteria; phylum Actinomycetota; class Actinomycetes; order Streptosporangiales; family Streptosporangiaceae; genus Streptosporangium; species Streptosporangium carneum. The sequence continues at coordinate 95,234 of NZ_BSEV01000001.1, forward strand.
CTACACCTCGGGCATGTTCCCGCGTGCCCTGGGCGTCGTGCTGATGATCGCGTGCTTCGGCTACCTGCTCGACACCCTGACGAGATTCCTCCTGCCGGATCTCGGGGAGACCCTCTCCGCGATCCTCACCACGCCGGCCGCCGTCGCCGAACTCTGGATGGTCGGGTACCTGCTCGTGATCGGCGTGAGAACGCCCAAGGCGACGCGCCCCGCACCGGTCACCCCGTGAACCCGAGGTCTCCCGGAAGGCGGGCCGCGTCCCCCAGCCGGCGACCGGCTCTCGGCGGAGGAGCCCTCGGCACCGCATCAGACGAATGACGGCCCCCCGGCCGTCGTCGAACTCACCGGACGAACAGGGGAGACATGACCCGGCCAGACGAGGAGGGCGCGCGGATGAAGGCGATGGTGTTCACCCGGTACGGCTCTCCGGATGTTCTCGCGCTCCAGGAGGTGACGAAGCCGGCTCCGGGTGACGACGATGTGCTGATAAAGGTGCGGGCGACGTCGGTGACGTCGGCGGAGTGCACGATGCGGAGGGGAAAGCCGTTATGGGGCCGAGTCATTCTTGGTCTCAGCAGACCGCGAAAGCGGATGCGGACCCTTGGCCTCGAAGTGGCCGGGGAGATCGAGTCGGTGGGCAGGAACGTACGGCGGTTCAGAAGGGGCGACCAGGTTTTCGGGTTCACCGGTTTCACCCTGGGCGCCTGCGCCGAGTACGCACGCCTGCCCGAGAAGGGGTCGCTGGCGCTGAAGCCCGTCAACCTGACCTACGAGGAGGCCGCCGCCGTCGTCGACGGGGCGTCGACGGCGCTGTTCTTCCTCCGGGACAAGGCAAACGTCCAACGCGGCCAGAAAGTCCTCGTCAACGGCGCCTCGGGGAGCATCGGCACGTACGCGGTACAGCTCGCCAAGCACTTCGGGGCGGAGGTGACCGGGGTGTGCGGCACCGGGAACCTGGAACTGGTCAGGTCTCTGGGGGCTGACAAGGTGATCGACTACACCAGGGAGGACTTCACCCTGGGCGGCGAGACGTACGACGTCATCTTCGACACCGTGACCAAGAGTTCGTTCTTCCGGTGCAGGGGGGCCTTGAAGGACGACGGGTGCTACCTTCCGACGGCCGGGCTGATGAACAACGTCCTGATGCTGTGGACGTCGATGACGGGAGGCCGGCGGGTGATGACCGGCATGTCCGTCGAGAAGAACGAAGCACTGAGCTTCCTCAGAGAGCTTGTCGAAGCCGGCAGCCTCAAAGTCGTCATAGACCGGCGCTATCGACTGGAACAGGCCGCCGACGCCCACCGCTACGTCGAAGCAGGCCACAAAATCGGAAATGTCGTAATAACTCTGGAGTAAGGCCCGCACGCCGCCAGCAGGAGGTCAGAGCCGAGGCCCGCTGACCGCGGCTTTAGACCGCCGAAGCCACACTGGACGCGTATAAGGACGCCGCGGGACTCCCCGCAGGCCCATGCGCGGCGGAGACCCGGTCCCGGTGCGACGGTAGCGCTGGCTGTACCGTCACGACTCCAGCGAGCGGGATTGATCATGACTCACCCCCGACGCCATGCTTGACAGCACCGCAAGCAGGCCATCAAGCAGGGAGTCCCCATGTCGCACGCCGCTGTCTCCTGTCCGGCCGAACCCGGCTCCACCGGACGGCGCGGCCTGCGGGCCCTGGCAGCCGCGGCCGCCCTCACGCTGACCGGTCTCGGCCTGACCAGCGCCCCGGCCGTCGCGGAAACCCCCGCGGGAGCCGACGGGCCGGCCCGCTTCCACCACCAGAGGCTCGACTGGCACGGCTGCAGGACAGGACCGGACGACAAGGCCGGCGAGACCCTGGACGCGGCGGGCGCCCAGTGCGCCGAGGTCGTCGTCCCGCTGGACTACCGCAGGCCCGGCGGGCGGACCATCAAGGTGGCGATCTCCCGGATCAAGGCCACCGACCCCGCCAAACGCCGGGGCGTCCTGCTGACCAACCCCGGCGGCCCCGGAGCGTCCGGACTGGACCTGGTGGTGGCCCTCGCTCAGGGGTCGCCCGCCCTCAGGTCCCACTACGACCTGATCGGGATGGACCCGCGCTTCGTGGGCCGTAGCACGCCGATCCACTGCGGGTGGAAGACCGGCACCTTCCTGCGCTCGGCCGGCCCGAACCGCCGCACCTTCGACGAGAGCGCGGCCCTGATGAAGGAGCTGGCGGCCGGGTGCGCCCGGGGCAACCGCGACGTGCTGCCGTACGCCTCCACCCGTAACACCGCCCGCGACATGGACGTGATCCGCGCCGCCCTCGGCGAGCAGAAACTGTCCTACCTCGGATACTCCTACGGCACCTACCTGGGGGCGGTCTACACACAGATGTTCGGCGCGAACGCCGGCCGGATCGTGCTGGACAGCGCGGTCGACCCCGACGTCTACGGGCCCAGGCTGCTGTCGAGGAACGCCCCGGCCATCACCGCCGCCCTGAAACACTGGGCCGCCTGGGCCGCCGAGCATGACAAGGAGCACGGCCTGGGCGACACCACCGCCGAGGTCCTGGCCACCGTGAACCGCGTCAACCAGGCCGCCGCCCGGCGCCCGCTGCGGATCGGTGAGTACCGGGTCGACTCCCACCATGTCCCCTACCTGCTCTTCGGGAGCCTCTACAACGACAGCGCGGAGGCCTACGCCGACTTCGCCACCCAGGTACGGACGCTGGCCGACGCCGCCCGCGGCACCGTGGTCACTGCCCCGCCGTCGCTGAAGGCGACCCTCGACAGCCTGTTCACCGGAGCGGGCGCGCTCGAAGCCCAGGCCCCGATCATCTGCGCCGACCGGGCCGCCTCGCGCGACCCGGAGACCTACTTCCGCGACATCCAGGCGCACCGCGCCGACGAGCCGCTGTTCGGACCGCTGATCCGCAACATCACCCCGTGCGCGTTCTGGCCGACCGCGCCGGTGGAGCCGACCACCACGATCCGCAACGACGTCCCGGTGCTGATCGCGGGCAACGACGGCGACCCCGCCTCCCATTACCTCGGCCAGCAGGTCATGCACCGGGCGCTGACCGGCTCCCGCATGGTCACCCTGCGCGGCGCCTACCGCCACGCCGCCTACCTCGGAGCCGGCAACTCCTGCGTCAACGCCACCGTCGAGCGGTACCTGGTGGACGGCGTCCTGCCCGACGGCGACGTCACCTGCGACAGGGACGGCGCCCCGGCGGGGTGAGGGGTGCGCCGTGCCCCACGGTGGTGGCCTTTCGCCGAAGCTCTCGAACGAGGCGGTCCGGGCTCTCGCAAGGGCCCCTGATCCGCTGTGCACCTCCACCTCGACGACTGATGGACAAAGGATCATGACATCTGGGTGGCCCGTTGCTTCGGCCGAGACACCACGACCCTGAACCGGATCAAGGAATCGTTGCTCGACGAGGCGACCGAGCCGCTGAGGCCAAGGGAGATTCGGTGCTCACTGTGCGAGCGGCGCACCATCGTGGGCAGACCATGTTCATGAACGCCGTGATCTCCGTGTTTGAGACCGACCATTCCCGAGCACTCGTCCTGCCGCAGGTGGAGCCGCCGGATCCGCGGACTGTCAGCAGGGTGTCCGCCCAAAAGGGCGGAGTAGTGGTGGGCCGTGCTGGATGAGTTCATTATTCAGGTCCACTTCGCCCTCAAATCGACGCAAATTTCGCTTTTTAGCCTTAGAAACTTCTACCGCACGGTAGAAAATCTTGACACCAGGTTGGATGATCCATCACACAATCTCAATAAAACCGCCTCCCAGCACCGACCCCTAGCTAGAGTTAGAGCATGGGAAATCCGCGAATGACGTTGGCGACCCAGCTCGTTCTGCGTGCACTGCTCAGCGATCTTGCTCGCGAGATGTACGGACTGGAAATATGTGCCATGGCAGGATTGCCCAGCGGCACCATTCATCCCATTCTTGCCCGTCTGGAGGCTGTCGGCTGGCTTGAGTCCCGTTTCGAAGACACCCCTCCGCAGGAAGTCGGACGCCCCCGTCGTCGCTACTATCGGTTCACTCAGGATGGGGCAGAGGATGCTCGTGTTGCGCTCGCGCGGTCTTCCAGCAAGGCGAAGATACTGCCCGCCACGCTACGCAGGATCGCCGACGGTAACGCATGAACAATCAATCCTTCCCCCCGGACGAGTCATCGCGAAAGAATGAGGACAGCTTCAGCTTCGATAATTCTGTCGCCCTCATCCGTAAGCTCGAAAACATAGGAGAGGCCGAGCCCGCTTATGGCTTGATCCGCAACCTCAGCTACGCCCACGAGATCACTCGAGATATCATCAAGGCCCTCCGGAGAAAGGCCGCTCAAGGCGTTGACATCAATGTGGGAAATGATATCAAGAAATCACTTCGGCAAGCTCTGGTCAGCGCACGGAACCTGGACGGCGGCCTTCGGCGAGTACGAAAAATCATCAAGAGTATCGACGAGCAGCGCGACCTCGGCCACATCGGCAGCCTTGCAGACGCCCTCTCCTCGGTTCTCGACCATGTTCGCAGACTCGACCAAGTCGTCGCTTACACCCTCGGCAAGCTCGTCACCCTCCACAATGATCACAACCTCCGTTACAACCAAAACCATTTTCGAGACTTTGGCCGCCTGGCAAGCCTTGTCAAGGAGATCACCCTTACTGTCATCCAGGCCTACGATCAGTCCCGTAAACTTGAAGCACTGTATCTAGAGCTTCAGCAAGGAGACGAAACCGTTGAAACGGATCTGATCGAGATACCCTCCTGGGTGGCGATCTCATCACCGGTTCGCCGCCTGGTGGATCTCACGATTTGGTTTCTCCCTAAAGAACAAAAAGCGCGTTACACAGAGGAGTTTCGCGCCGAAATCTGGGATCTGATCGCAGCGAAAGCAACCAGACCCGTGCAAGTTCGGTACGCAGTGCTGCAGTTGAGCCGAGCCTGGCAGCTACGACGAGGGCTGAGCGGCGGTTCCAAGCGGCCCCGGAACGAGGCCTTCCGGCGCGCCGCACATTGGATACTGGCCTCGAACCTGCGCACTTGGCCCGTTCTGATAGTCACGCTCCTGTGGGTCGGAGCAGACACATATCACGATACGGACCCCCGCGTAGCGATCCTGGTCGCAGTAGGCAGCGGAGCGGTTTTTCACATTATTATAAAGAACTTCCGCAGACACCTCCGCGTTGAAATTCGGCGGCGCAGGAAGCGCGTGAAATGATTGTTCTCTTTCAGCCGGCCTGCGAACCAACAGGCCGGCTGAAAAGCTCCGGCCGAACCACATCTGTTCGACATTCGAACAACCCGGGCTGTCCGACGGCCACCGGCCCCGGAGCGCAGGGCCGCCGGGCCCGAGCACCGGAAGCGGGGCGGCGGCCCTTGCGGACAGCTCACTCAAACCGGTGGAAACCTTCCCCTGATCGTGGGTTCGCCTGGTGGACGTCGGCGCGTAAGCAGTGCCGCCGTGACCGGGCCGAAGAGCCGCAGCGCGGTCGGCGACCGCCCGACGCGCGGCGAGACGCCGAAAGCCGCTCACCTTTGAAGACGTACAGAAAGGGCTGATAAGACTGTCGCCGCCCCCAGGACTCGACGATGAGCGTCCAAGGGCCTCCTGCGGCCGGTACGGCGCCGCCGCCCGATCCCGGTCCCGCTCGAACACTCCCATCAACTCTCGCCTGAACTCCTCCCGCCCCCTCCCGTCGACCTCACAGGATCCCGGCCGGTCTCCTCTCCTCGGGGTTCGGGAAGCTGTGAGACGCCGGTTGTGTTGACCCGACCATGGAGGATCGTTTCGCCGACGAGCGTGTCATCAAGCGCCTGCTCGACCACGCGCACACCTGGGTGTTCGTCGGGCTCGGCGACAACCCTGAGCGCACGGCCTACGACCAGGCCCGCCGGATCCAGTCCAGAGGAAAGCGGGTCATCCCGGTCCACCCGGACGGCAGGGCGGTGCTGGGTGAGCCCGGACACCGGTCGCTGTCCGAGGTGCCGGACAGGGCGGACGTGGTGGCCGTCTACCGTCGTTCCGAGCACGCCGGCCAGGTGGTGGACGAGGCCATCGCGGCGGGCGCGGGAGCGGTCTGGCTGCCGCTCGGGGTGATCGACGAGGCCGCCGCCCGGCGGGCGCTCGACGCCGGGCTTGACGTTGTCATGAACCGCTGCCCGGCGGTCGAGTGGGCACTGCGCGGCGGCGTCTGAGCGCCTGTTCGAAAGTTCCGCGCGCAACCGGGGTACCGGGTCAGGTCTGCGGCTGTCCGCATGCAACCGGGGGCCTGGTCAGGTCTGCGGCTGTCCGCATGCAACCGGGGGCCTGGTCAGGTCTGCGGCTGAGCGTCCCGTACCCGGTCGCGCACCACCGCGGCGCCCAGCCAGCGGTCATGAAGAACACGGCCTTCGGGATCGAAGAGCACCCACAGCCCGTCCGCGAGGAGACACCACAGCCCGACGTCGGGGACGAAGGCGAGGAGGGGGAAGACCAGCGCGCGGAGCGCGGCCCTGCCCACGCCCGGCCGTCCGCCCGTGTGCGCGGCGATGACGCGAACGCCCAGCAGTCGCTTGCCGAGCGTCCGCCCCCACAGGGCGTGCTGCACCCAGAAGTAGAGGAACACCCCGGCCAGGACGGCCAGTTCCGCGGGCCTCACCCTGCCCCGGAACACGTACGCGTCGGCCCGCTCCAGAAGTCCGGCTCCCATATGGACTTTGAAACCGACGTCGACCAAGGGCCAGGCCGCCCCCACGACAGCGCTGAAGGCCGCGACAACGATCAGATAGTCGACCAGGGCCGCCGTCGCCTGCCGCCACACCGTGTCGGCCTGTGGCTCGTCCGGCTCGTCCGTGGTGACGGACCGCGTCGCCCGCGACGCGGCGAACACCAGCGCCGCGGCCCCCAGGAGACACAGCTGGGTGATCCCCCAGCCATCGGCCACCCCTTTGAACCAGTCGGCGCTGAACAGCGGCGTCTCGTCGCAGCCTTTCCGATCGCTGTGCAACGAGGCGAGAGGTTCGACGACCGCGCTCAGGACGAGGAGCCCCGCCACCCGCCGACCTGTCACCCCCGGATCTCCGCGGCCCAGACACGCGAGAAGGCCGAGAAGGACCACCAGGGCCGGAACCGCCCAGCCCTCCGTGATCTCCATGACCTCTTCGAGATCACGGCGCAGCGGGGCAAGCGGTGACAGCGTCGTTCCACCGCTGTGCCGGCATATGAGCTCGTAGATGTTCCCGGAGGTCTGGGTGAACTCCTCAGGCTCGGGTCGCTCACGCCACAGCCCCCAGGTCGGGAAGGCGGCGATGGCCGCAGCCGCCACCCACGCCGCCGTCGCTGACCGTGACAGTCGGGAGAACTGCGGCAAGGTGCTCCTTTCCGTCTGGGAGCGACTTTCCCTCTGGGAGCGACACTTTCCCTCTGGGAGCGACACCTTACCGACACGCCGACGAACCGGCAGACATGCGACGGCCGGGTCTGGCGCCGCAGTGCTGACGAGCAGGCCCAGGGCTCGTGATTCCGCGAGGGCCGGCAGCAGGACGGGACCGAGGGGCGCGCGGGCCGCGCGGCAGGTGGCGGTGGAGACGTTCCTGCTCGGCAGCCGGCCCAGGGCTCGCCAAGCTCGTCATCGCCTCCTTCTCCGTACCACATACACTGTATTCAGTACGGCATTAGGAGTCAGAAAGGTGTGCGATGCGCGATCTCCCGACGGTCGTCGCCCGGATGTGGGGACGGGAGCTCGTGTCTCGCCGCGGACCTCGCCGCGGCCTGACACTCCAGCAGATCACCGACGCCGCGATCGCGATCGCGGACGCGGAAGGTCTGGCCGGCGTGCGGATGAGCAGCGTGGCCGCCGGTCTCGGCGTCTCCACGATGGCGCTGTACGGCTACGTCACCAGCAAGGACGACCTGCTCACCGCGATGGTGGACGCGGCGGCGCCGGAACCGCCGGAGCAGGGCGACCTCTCCTGGCGCGGGTATCTGTCCGCCTGGACCCGCGCCAACCGCGACTTCCTGGCGAGCCGCCCGTGGCTGCTACAGGTCGCGCCGCTCACCCCGCCCGTCGGCCCGTGCACCTTGCGCTGGCTGGATCGGTCGCTGACCGCGCTGACCGGCACCGGCCTGACGGCGGCGGAGGCCGTCAACATCACCGCCACCCTGTCCGCCTACGCCGTCAGTGCCGCCACCCTCGCCACCGCCATGAGCGGGACGGTCGACGAGGCGGGAGGCGAGGGCCTGGACGGCTACACCGCGATGCTCACCCGACTGGTCGACGCCGACGGCTACCCGGGGCTGACGGCGGCGCTCGAGTCCGGCGCGTTCGGCGTCGCACCGGAGTGGGTCGAGGACGCCGACTTCGCCTTCGGCCTCACCCTGCTCCTCGACGGCATCGAGGCACTCGTCGCCCGGCGGAAGGAAGGCTGAGGCGTGATCGAGGTCAAGGGTGCCGGCGCCCTGGGCGAGAGAGGCGGCCGTGGACGCGGAGGCGGCACGTCAGCGCGGACGCCTGCGGGACTTGGGCTTGCCGGTGTGGTCCGTGCGTTCCAGCCACCATTCCACGATCAGCAGGTTGACGACCCAGCTGAGCCATACGCCTGCGGAGCCGATCGCCTCGATCATCGCCTGCTGGTCGCCACCGTAGACGCTGTCGAGCCGCGGAAGCTGGACGGCGAACAGCACCCCGGCCCACAGCCGGCTGGCCACGATGGACGTGGTCAGCGCGAAACTGCGGATCATCCACCTGCGGTGCTCGGGAAACCGGCGCTGCCGAGCCATCCGCCACCCTGCGAACCCGGTCAGCAGCCACACCACGCCCAGCACGGTGTTCCCGGTGTTCCCTCCGAAACCCGTGTGGCCGAACGGGGCGACCCCGAGAACGGCGACGCCTGCGGGGAACACACCGAGGAAGAAGTACGCCCGCCCCGTCCAGCGGTGCGCCCTGGGGTAGGAGCGGCGGAACCAGGGCCACACCTGGAAGCACCCTGCCACCAGGGCCACCGTGCCGAAGATGATGTGCGCCACGAGCAGGGGGTAGAAAAATGGCGGTGAACCGGACAGCGCAACCCGTGATCGCGCCGGGTCGAAGGTGAGGTACGGCGGCACCGAGTACACCGCGAACGCGAGCATCACAATGAACAGCGGAATGATCCAGCCCAGCTGGCGTCGACGCCGTGAACGCGGCGCCGAGTGCGAAGGCGGCGTCCCCGTCCCGTCCTCGCCGGGCACCGGACCCGATCCCGTCAACGTCCTGGTCACAACAGGCCTCCTCACCGAAGTCGCGGCAGGCTCGCACCGCCCGCCCGTTGCGGCCAGCCTCGCGGGGGACACGAATCCGGAGCCAGAGTCGAACCGACTGCAGTCATCCGGGACACCTCCGGCGGAGAAGTGGAAGCCGCCCGTGATGCACGGCCGACACCGGGAACGAGAGGCCATCGCCCGGCTTCTCGCCGACGCGCGAGGCGGACGCAGCGGGGCGCTGGTCCTGCGCGGCGAAGCGGGCATCGGCAAGAGCGCACTGCTGCGCCATGCCGCCGAGAGCGCGGCGGCCCCCGAGCCCATGCGTGTGCTCACGTGCGCCGGCGTCGAGTCCGAGGTCGAACACGCGTTCAGCGGGCTGCTCGGGCTGTTGCGGCCGGTACTCCATCACCTTGACGCGCTGCGCGGCGTCCAGGCAGAGGCGCTGCGCGGCGCGCTCGGCCTCACCGACTCCGCGGCCCCGGACTTCCCGGTCTCGGACTTCCCGGTCTCGGACTTCCTGGTCTCGGCGGCGGTGCTCACGCTGCTCGCGGAGGCGGCGGCGAACCGCCCCCTGTTGGTCGTCGTCGACGACGTGCAGTGGCTGGACCACGCCTCCGCGGCCGCCCTGCTGTTCGCCGCTCGCCGGCTGGCCGACGAGCCTCTCGCGATGCTGCTCGCCGTACGCGAACCCGAACCGCTGCCGGTCAACACGGCCGGACTGACCGAACTCGTGCTGCACGGGCTGCCTCCGGAAGACGCCGCGCCGCTGCTCGAGGAGCACGGCTGGACGCTGCCTGCCCGCCAACGCGACGCCCTCTTCACGGCCACCGGCGGCAACCCGCTCGCCCTGATCGAACTGGCCCGGCTCGACGATCCCGATCGCGCCGTGCCCGACCTCGCCATGACCGGAACCCTGCCCGTGAGCACCAGAGTGCGCGCGGCGTTCCTGCGCCAGGTCGAAGCCCTGTCGGCGGACGGCCGTGCGGCACTGCTGGTGGCGTCCGCCGAGGAGACCGGGGACGCCGGCACCGTTCTCGGGGCCGCCGCCCGGCTGGGCCTGCCCGCCGACGCCCTTGGCCCGGCCGAGCGGTCGGGACTGGTACGGCTCAACGGGATCAGGGTCGGCTTCCGGCACCCGCTGATCCGCTCCGCCGTTTACGCGGACGCGCCTTTCGACCACCGCCGCGCCGCGCATCTGGCCATCGCCGCGCACCTGAGCGCGACCGGACGGGACGACCAGGCGATCTGGCACCGCGCCGTGGCCACGACCGCACCGGACGAGAAAATCGCCACCGCGCTGGAGCACAGCGCCGACGCCGTCCGGCGGCGCGGCGGCGCGGCGGCGGCGATCTCCGTCCTGCGGCATGCCGCGCGGCTCAGCGAGTCGCCCGCCGACCGCCGCCAGAGGACGGTGACCGCCGCCTTCGTGGCGCTGGACGCGGGCCGGCCAGGCCTGGCCAGGACACTCGTCGACCAGGTCATGGCCGAGCCCGTGCCCGCCGTGACACTGGCCCAGCTCAACGGGATCATCGAGTTGTACGACGGGGACCCCGCGATCGCCTACTCACACCTGATGCGGTGCGCCGAGCTCATGGCGTCCACCGAGCCCGAGGAGGCCGCCTGGACCCTCCTGCTCGCGGCCGGATCGGCGTTGCACGCCGGTGACATGGAGGCGTCGCTGCTGGCGACCCGGCGCATCACCGACCTGGACTGCTCACCCGCGACGCTCCGCGCCGCCGAAGGTCTCCTCGGCGGCTTCGAGGGCGTCGTCACCGGGGCCGAGCTGTGGGAGCTGCCAGGCGCCATGCCTCGGGGCCGAGGCGGGGGCGATGAGCGGCAGTGGATGTGGGCGACCGTGATCGGCTGGATGGGGCCCGACGACCACCAGGCCCTCCGGCTCGTCGAAGCCACCGGCCGCCGGGTCCGCGCCGAGGGCTCTGCCGCGCTGCTGACCGAGGTGCTGTTCTACCATGCCGACATCGAGTTCCGGCTCGGGCGCTGGGCGGAGGGGACCGCGCATGCCGAGGAAGGTCTCCGCTTCAGCTACGAGACCGGCCAGCGGGGCTGGACGGCCAACTTCCTCGCCCAGTCGGCGCGGTTCGCCGCCGTGCGCGGCGAGGCCGCGGCCTGCCGCAGGTATGCCCGACGGGCACTGGAGATCGCGTTCCCGCTGCGCGAGCGCGTGGCCGCTGCGACGGCGACCGGCGCGCTGGGGCTGCTGGCACTGGGGGAAGGCGCGTCGGCGGAGGCGTTCGCAGAGCTGACGCGCCTGTTCGAGCGGGGTTCGCCTCAATCCAATGACTTCGTCGCTCTCGCGATGCTCCCCGACCTGGTCGAGGCCGCCGTACACGCCGGGACCCCGGAGCCGGCCCGGCTGATCGTCGAGGCCATGGCGCCTCGGACCGCCGGTGTCCGCGGGCCGGTGGCCCTGAGCAGGAGTCATCTCTCCCACGCGATGCTCTCGGACGACGCCCACGCCGAGTCGCACTACCGGAGCGCGCTGGCGAGCGGCGGGCTCGATCAGCGCCTTTTCGACCGAGCCCGGACCGAACTCCTGTACGGCGAGTGGCTGCACCGCAACCACCGCGGGAGCGAGGCCCGGGCGATGCTCAGGGCTGCGAGCGAGACCTTCGAGGCGCTCGGGGCGGAACCTTGGGCACGGCGTGCCCTCGCCCGGTTCCGTGCGGCCGGCGGCGCCCGGCCCCGCCCGGGCCGGGCGGTCGCAGCCCTGCTCAGCCCACAGGAACTGGAAGTGTCCAGGCTCGCCGCGAGAGGGCTGAGCAACCGCGAGATCGGTGACCGGATGCACCTCAGCCCGCGGACGGTGGGCTCGCACCTGTACCGGACGTTTCCCAAACTCGGGATCTCCACGCGCGCCGAACTCCGCGACCTCGACCTCGACTGACGAAGGCGTGCCCGCTCGTACGGGATCCGTGAACGCTCGACGGGGCCCTCTGAGCACCTCCCGGCAAGGCCGGGCATCCGGCTACCGGCGGGGCAGCGTGCGGGTGAAGTAGGCCGCTGCGGCGTCCGCCGCCGTCGTGACCTGCGGTTCCTGGTCATAGAAGGCGAACTGGTCGCCCTCGGTCCAGACGAACTCCCTGGGCCCGGCCAGCGCGGCGTGGAAGCGCCGTGCCCCGTCCGGGATGGCGGCGTCCTCGCTGTGCACGAGCAGGGTGGGCTGGGTGATCTGCGGGGCCAACGCGATGGAGTCGTAGGCGAGCCAGCCCGGCCAGGCCATGACGGCGAAGCGGTTGGGCCAGGCGGGGATGCCGCCGCGATCGGGGTTGAGGTAGAAGTCGATGTCGAACGGCATGGCGGCGCGTGGATCGGAGCCGCTGACGACCGGCACGTACTCGACCTCGCCGGTCGCCTCGTACCTCGCGCGTGCCCGTGCGGCCTCGGCGAGCTTGCCCGCGACGCCCTCCTCACCGCCGTACACCTCCCGGCAGATCTCGGGGTCGTGCAGCCAGGGCGCGACGAGCGCCAGCGACCGGACGCGGGGATCGCCGACGGCGTTCCCGCTCATGTACATCGCGGCCGCGCAGACGCCGAGCGCGCCGAGACGGGCGGCGTTCACCGCAGGGTGTCCGGCGAGGAAGGTGACCGCGTGGTTGATGTCGCGGACCTTCCGTTCCGGCGCCTCGTAGTCGCGAGGCTCGCCCTCGGATTCGCCGTAGCCGGTGAAGTCGAAGGACAGGGCGGCGAACCCGCGGTCGGCGAGCCGTTCGGCGTACCGGTCGGCCATCAGCTCCTTGACGCTCGTCCAGGTGCCCGCCACCACGATGCCCGGTGCCGGGCCGGTGTCGCCGGGCAGGAACAGGTTCCCGGTCAGCGTCACGTCGCCGGCGGAGAACGTCACCTTCTGCACAGTGGTCATGAACGTTCGCTCCTTCGATCAGTTCGCACAGGTCAGTTCGGCTTTGGTGATGGACGAGCCGTCGACGGTGAATGCTCCCGCCAGCGCGTCGAGGTTCCGGCCGTTGACCGCGGTGACGTAGGCGCTCACCGGCGCGAGCAGCCCGTCCGTCCCTTCGTGGGGGGTGTCCGCGCAGGCGGCAGGCGTCTTCGCGGGGTCCTCGGCGGACAGCTCCCGCGCGACGGCCTTGATGTTCTCCTGCACGATGGTCGGAAGGTCCGCGACCGGTGGACGGCCGGGGTAGGCGCGGTCCAGCTCGGCGATGATCGACTTCTGCTCGCCCGGGCCGACCGTCCTGCCCTCGGGCGAGTCCGGGGCGACGGCCGGCCGGACCAGGCCGCGGAACACCTGGAGATACCGGCGCTGCTCGTCGATCAACGCGCGGGCCGGGCCTGCGGCACCGTGTCCCGGGTACATCGTCCTGGCCCCGGAGAAGCGCCCACCGAGCTGATCGAGGATCTGGAGCCAGCCACAGCTGGCCCCCTCGATCAGCGCGGGCGTGACCTTGCCGGTCGCCAGGTCGCCGGAGAAGAGGTCACCGGTTTCGGGACGGTAGTAGACGTTCGCGATGTCGGACTCGCCGTGGGCGAACGTGGCGGTCTCGAAGCGGAGGCCCCCGACCTGTAACGGTGCGCCGTCCTCGAAGGTCCGGTCGGCGTAGGTGAGCGTGGCGGGGAAGTCCGCGTTCGCCGAACGGGCCAGCGGGTAGAAGCCCCGATCGTCCTCCCGCATCGTCTTGTCGGTCGCCTTGGACGCGTAGACGGGGGCCTCGGGGAACGCCTCGTGAAAGGCGCTCGCCCCGCCCACATGGTCGGGATGGGAGTGGGTGAGCAGGACGGCGGCGACCGGCTGGCCGGTCTTCTTGATCTCCGCCACCGCTTTCCGAGCGTCGGTCGGCGTGCGCAGGGTGTCGACGAGGACCAGGCCCTCCGGCGCCTGGATCCAGTAGGTGTTGACCGAACCCGGGTTGGACGAGGCGAAGCGTCCCGGCTCCGCCTTTCGCGCGGGCGGCGCCACGGTCCGGTCGTCGTTCGAACAGCCCGCCACCGACGCGATCGCGCATGCGGCGGCGGAGCTTGCGGCGAGAAGGCGCCGCAGTCTCTGGTTCATCTGGAGCCTTCGTGGAATGGGGATGCGAGCGGGTTCAGCGGAAGTCGTCCGCGTGGGCCTGTGCCCACTGCTCGAAGGTGCGGGGCTCGCGGCCGGTGACCTCGCGGACGGTCGGGCGGACGACCGACTCGTCGAGCGAGCCGTTCACGGAGAAGTCGAAGAACGCGTCCACGTACTCGACGGGCATGGTGGCGAGCAGGTCGGTGCGCGCCTCCTCGTTCGTCAGGCCCACGAACTCCAGATCACGGCCGAGGACCTCGGCCAGCACAGCGACCTGGTCGGCGGGCGGCATCGCGACCGGACCCGTCGGCCGGAGGATCTCGCCCCGGTACTCCTCCGACAGCAGCGCGCGGGCGGCGACGGCCCCGATGTCGTGCGGGTCGACGCTCGCCGTGCGGACGTCCGGGAACGGCACCCGCACCCGGTCTCCGGACCGGAGCTGCGGCAGCCAGCGCAGAGCATTGGACATGAACGCGCTCGGCCGCAGGAACGTCCACGGCAGCCCGGACTCCCGCACGGCGGACTCGGACGCGGCCATGAAACGGGTCACCGCGTTGGTCATGTCGCGGCTCCCGGCCGAGCCGCCGGACAGCAGCACGACCTGTTCCACTCCCGCACGCCGAGCCTCGGCCACCAGGCCCGGCATGTCCTCGTACCCGGGGAGCAGGAACACCGCGCGGGCCCCGTCCAGTGCTTCGGTCATGCTCTCCGGCCGGTTGAGGTCGCCCGTCACCGCCTCGACGCCGTCCGGCAGCGGTGTGGTGTCCGGCTTCCGCACCAGCGCCCGGACGGGTTCACCGGCTGCCGCCAGGGCCCGGACCACTTCGGAGCCGACGTTTCCTGTCGCACCCGTCACCAAGATCATTTCATTGTCCTTCGCAGGGTGTTCACCAGGGGAGGGGACGGCCGTCGCGGAAGAACCCGCCGGTCGGGCCGTCGTCGGGCAGTGTGGCCGCCCAGACGACGCCGGCCGCGCCCTCGGAGACGGGACGGCCGCCCGGGCCTCCCATGTCCGTCGCGACCCAGCCCGGGCAGATCGCGTTCACGAGGACGCCGTCACCGCGAAGCTCCGCCGCCAGCATGCGGGTCAGGGCGTTGAGGGCCACCTTGGTGGTGCCGTACGCCGGGGTGCCGCCGCCCATGTTGGTCAGCGAGGCCGCCTCGCTGGACACGTTGACGATCCTGGGGTGCGCGCTCTCACGCAGGAGCGGCAGCAGCTCCTGGATCAGCCGCCAGGGACCGTACAGGTTCGTCTCGGCGGCCTCGCGGACAACGTCCAGGTCGGCGGACGCACCGCTCTGCCAGGTGTCGTAGGTGATGGCGGCGTTGTTGACCAGAACGTCCAGCCGCCCGTACCGCTCGGCGACAGCGGCCGCCACCCCCGCGATGTCCTCCTCGGAGGTGACGTCGAGCCGTAGTGGGACGACGTCGCCTCCGAGCTCCCTGGCCGTGGTCTCGGCCGCCTCCGGCGATCGGGCGGTGAGGAGGACGGTGTGGCCGAGTGCCGCCAGCTCGCGGCAGACCTCCCGGCCGATCCCCCGGTTGGCGCCGGTCACGAGGACGATCATCCGTTTCCCACCGCCAGGGACATCAGGTTCCGGTTGCCGTCGGCCCAGGTGGCGGTCATCACCACAGCGCCGATCTTCCACGCGTCGTCCGACCGGACCAGGTCGAAGCGGTAGGTGCCGCCCAGCGTCCACAGCGACGAGCCGAACGGATCGGTGAGGCGGTGCGTGGCCTGGAACGACGCCGTGCAGACCGCGGTGTCGCCGTCGACGGTCACCAGGTGGTTCGTGATCAGGTGCTGCGTGGCGTCGAACGCGCCGAGCAGGCCCGACCACGCCTCGACGATCTGCGCCGGCGTCAGCACGGCGGGCTCGCCGCCGTTCAGGCTGGTGTAGTCCAGGGTCACCGAGTCCGCGAACACCTCGCCCAGACGGTCCCACTCGCGCTGGTCGGCGTGCCATGCCATGCGGGTGCAGGTCTCGATGATCGCCAGGCGATCCTCCGTAGTGCTCATGCCGCAATCGTGGCGTCACCCTTTTCGGCACGTCCAATATCTGTTGTAATAGCCAATAGCTATGGATGCTCATCTGCGTGACATGAGGTATTTCGTGACCGTCGCGGAGGAGCTCAGCTTCACCCGCGCGGCCGAGCGCCTGTTCATCTCGCAGCCGACGCTCAGCAAGCAGATACGCCAGCTCGAAGAGCTGATGCGGGTGAGGCTGTTCGAACGCGACCGGCGCACGGTGCGGCTCACCGCGCCGGGCGAGGCGCTGCTGCCGGCCGCCCGCGAGCTGCTCCAGCAGTGGAACGAGGTCCAGCGGGTCGTCGGCGACGCCGCCGCCGCCGAATCCTCACGGCTGACCGTGGGCATGTCGACCAGTGTCGGACGCGGCCTCCTGGGAACGCTGCGGGAACGGTTCACCGAACGCCGTCCGGGCTGCGACCTGCGGCTGCGTCAGGTCAACTGGACCGACCCCACGGCGGGCCTGGCCGAGGGCGAGGTCGACGTGGCGTTCGTCTGGCTGCCGTTCCCCGGCCAGGACGATCTCAACGTCCGCGTCGTGGCCCGAGAGCCGCGCTGGGTCGCGTTCCGGCACGACCACTGGCTGGCCGAACGGGACAAGGTCGACTTCGCCGAGCTCCTGGACGAGAGCTTCCTGGCACTCCCCGAAAGCGCCGGCCCGCTCCGCGACCACTGGCTCGCGACCGACGAGCGCGGCGGGCGGCCACCGGTGGTCTGCACGACCGTGACGAACGCCGAGGAGACCTTCGCGGCGCTTGAGAGCGGCGACACCGTCGTCCTGCTCGCCGCCGGCAACGCCGAGATCTACCGACGGCCGGGGATCATGACCATCCCGGTCACGGGTCTGTCCCCGAGCGTGCTCGCCCTCGCATGGCGCCCCGGCGATCATCGCAGCGCCATCCGCGACCTGGTCGAGGCCCTGTCGCCCGAAAGAACGCCTGGGTGAGGCGGCAGGACTCCGCCCTCGACGGCTGACGCCGTTGCTGTGTTTCACCGCCGTACGGACACGTCAGAGGCCCTCCGGGATCACCCCAGAGGGCCTCTGACCTGCGGAGCCGCCTTGGGGAATCGAACCCCAGCCCCCTTCACTACGATTTAGAACACGATCGTCCAGAACCGTCCACGGCTGTCTTCTTGGCCCGGTCGAGCGGGCTCCACGGGATCCCTCAGTCCATGGTTGTCCAGGACTGTTGTTGGCATCCGCGGTCGCCTCGATGTTGCCTGTCTCTTCAGGAGAGTGTCTTCTCGCAGCGAGCGAGCCGTTTCTCCAGGCGTTCTCGGACCGTTTCCCCCGGGGGCCGCCCACCACCGACCAAGAGGCTTGTCACCAGGCCTCCTCCCACGTTCCCTCGGGGATGCGGTAAAGGGTTCGGGTCGACGCGAACCATTCCCGGTCGAGGAAGCGTCCTGTGATTCGGCCCACCATGCACAACATGAGATGCAGGTGCTGCCTGTGGCTTCCATCCTCACTGAGCGCGAGCCCGTTCGCATACGGCCTGTGGTCAGGGAGGTCCATGTGTCCCTCCTCGTCCGGCGGACCGGCGTATCCGAGCTGTGCGCCGTCGTAGTAGAGGTACAGCCCCTCAAGGAGACAGCGGTCGTCGTCGTAACGGATCTGGAAGACGCGTCGTTTTCCCAGGTTGCGGATGGCGGGGTGGTACGGATAAAGGCCGAAGGCGAGAACGTGCGTCCAGCCAGGCGCGTGCGGGCCGATCCAGACGGTGTCCGCCGGCCGCCCCTGGTACATCTCGATCAGCGTTTCGAGATCGCAATTCAGCTTCGTGTCCAGATCCACCCGGAGTAGCTGGGACACTTCTTCCGGATCGTCGCTCTCGACCCAGAGTCCATGGAAGTAATAGTAAAGACTGTGCTCGACCAGCAGGTCCCACTGGTTTTCCTCGGGAAGCGCCAGCTCCGGATTCTTCATCTTCTCACTCTCGCACCGTGGCCCTGCCGGACAAATGGAGTACGGGGTCACCAGGCGGTCACCCGGCAACCCCGCTGTCTACAGATAAAGCTGACTACGACCCGATCACCCGACCCTCATTCTACGATCTTCACCCCAGAAAGGGCTCTCGCTGATCTCGGTGGAGGTTTTCTCGGGGTCGCACGCGAGGAGTCGGCGTTCGCCGTAAAACGCCTGGAGAGCGTCTCCGTGCTTTTGGTCGCAGCTGGCGTAGACCGCTCGAACGGAATAGTTGTTCTTGTCCTTGGCCGCTCCTCGCTCAGTGGAGGCGAGGTCCGACAGCAAGCGGGAACCCGGCCCGGCGATCCGGCCTCGCCGTACAGCGTCAGCAGGAGGGATGACAAAAGGCCCCCACCGGAACCCGGTGGGGGCCTCTGACCTGGAGCCGCCCTGGGGAATCGAACCCCAGACCCCTTCATTACGAGTCAACTGTGGGGTCCAGGTCGGAGGACTCACATCCTGGTCAGGCGGTAGATGCGGTGCGGTGGAATGTGATCGCGTAAGACGGTGTTGTCGTACAGCGCTGCTGTACACAACAGGAGCAGAGGCCCGACCTTCAGCGTTTCAACGCCAGCGCCGAGACGTGGCAACGTCTTCGCCCCAGCTTCGAGTCAGCTGGAACCTCCTGGGAAGTGCCTGGCCTATCCTTGTCCTACACGGCCGACGCCTTCGTTGACCTGGGTCGACCTGTCGATAGGCTTGTTGACGTTCTTTTCGTACGCCAGAGGCGCTTCAGGCCCCACGAAGGATCTCGTCCGCACGAGCAGACGCCTTGGTGTTCATGCTGCGCAGGGCTGCAATCTCCGTCTTGTACTTCACAAGAACCTTACGGTAGTAATCATCTTCAATCGCCCGCCTTTTCGACCCGTAACCGATCTTTGCATCGCATTCGGCATCGGCAGCTGCGATGCGAATCTCCTTGTCTCGGGCCTCTGAGGAGCCGATCCCCAGAGTGGCATGGATCTTTCTTGCCTCCGCCCGTGCATCATCAGGGCTTCCGATACCCTTATGTCCCTTTTCGACCATGCAAGTCGACCATGAACTGTTGAGCTCTGAGACCCTGGAGTCCGCCCGAGCACTCCTCTGCGCCTGCAGAAGGATATTTCCGGAGAGGAAATCCAGCTTCAACCACTGTTCGATCGAGCCGTAGAGGGTTCGCCGCGCCTCCGTCAGACAGCCTTCTGCCGGAGTGCCCACCTCGCCGAACGTCGGTATGTCCACGGTGATCTCCGGCGCGTCGCCCGGACCCAGGAGAGCGTCACCCCACTTCTGCTGCTGGTCCTTTGGAAGCTTCTGCACCCCAGAACGGTCGATGTCCGCCGGCGAGTCTCCGACGATCTCAGCGGAACGATATCCCGTGGCACTTGCCGCCTGGAGCGACTGTCCATAGTTGTCCTCGCCCACGGTGGGAACAACATCGCTCTGGGGTGTGGGGTTCTTGACGTACGTGAAGCCCTTGCCCTCCATACAACGCCTGACAAGCTCCTCCTGCGCGGCGTACTGTCTACTCGCCCCTGAGAAAAGCGTTGTTATCTCCGAGCGGAGAGCAGGGTCATGGCCGGCCAGCGGGGTAGGGGCCAGGTCGCCCTGTGCACTGGAATCGGCTGCGAACGCGTTAGCCAGAAGCCCTCCGCCCGCCAATGTCGCTGAAACCGCCAGCGCGGCTACCGCAGTGACCGTGGGCCGCTTCTTCACCCTTGAAACAAACGACATTTCCAATGATCCTATTCTTTATAGAGGGGGCCCTGACCTAGCAGGTCTGAGTTGAGCTTCGCCCGCGATGACTGTCGCCGGAATTATCCTGCATACCAGATTGAACACTAGAGAAGCTCTGATTCTGTCGGAGCCAAACAGTGGGCCCCACATAGAACCCGGTATCGTAAACACACACCCAGTAGAGTGTGGTGAAGCGGTTCTTCCAGGAGGCATCGTCTGTTACCAGAACCTTCCAGGCGGAGAGACTTCCGGCCGCCTGGTGCCACTCTTCGACAGCCACCGTCGCAGACGCTTTGGATCCGTAGTACGAGATGTCTGTCCATGCGCAGAAATTGGAGCTCGCGCAAGTACTGTCGGCTTGTGCGGGAGCGACGGTTGACGCACCGACCAGGCCTCCTGCAATCGCTACTGCAGCCACGCTTCTAAAGATGGCGCCTTTAAGCATGAAGTTCCTTTCTGAATCGCCGCCAAAATTTGCCCCGTCCGCTAATTTTGTCACCTTGACACCAAGGTGGGCGGCGTGCCCATAGCGCCATACTGCAATACCTAAAGGCCTATTTCAAGATCTTGATCGGATCGTTTTTGCGTGATATTTGACATCGAAGACTAGATTCGTCACTATCCGCAGTTTATCAATTTCTTTAAGTGATAATAATTGAAGCATCGGACTCTGCTGCGATCGAGACTCTCGCCCCACCTGAGCCCTGTGCGCCCTCACCAAACCCGGCATCGGCGACCTCCCCCACCGGCCCTGACCAGCACCGCGCCACCATAGGCGCTGATCGCCATGTCATAGGGCGACAGCTCATGGGATACGCTCACCCATCCTATTTATGTCTATTTAGCCATACCCGTTTATGTCCATTTAGTCATACCTGCCTGGTCTCTCCCGAGACGAAACAATGCCCCGGCGATGGACTCACAGCATCCCGTGCGATGAAGACTCTAATCACCAAACCCCAGCCAACACGCGCAAAGCGTCAATTTTGATCCACCCTGCGTCATTCGATGGCAAGACCCACCGAAGGAGGGCCGCGGCAGCCGATCGCCCCGACTGGCTACGGTCAGTGCCGAAGTGAGCGATCATCATGGCCGTCACCTCGACAACACCGGAAAAGAGCCTTCTCGTCTCGCAGGACTCGCCAGCTGGTAATCCAAGCGCGTGGGCGGTGCCGGCCGCGACCGGCCGAAGAGCCGCAGCGCGGCCGGCGACCGCCCGACGCGCGGCAAGACGCCGAAGGCGGATCGCCTTCAGAGACGTGGAGAAAGTTCTCATCCAGAGCTGGCGCAGTCTGATGATCTTGAACGCATAACGTCTGGCTTGGCGTTCCCACCTGGGGCTTTATGGGTTACCGGCTGGCGGGACATCATGATCACTAGACAGGCCGGCGAACACCAGAGCCGATTTCGAGCGCTACTGCGAGAAGGCCGACGTCCCCCGGATACGCGTTCACGACACCCGGCACACCTGCGCCTCGCTCCTGGCCGCGCTCGATGTTCACCCCCGTGTCGCGATGCGCATCCTCCGGCACTCGCAGATTTCAATGACAATGGACGTCTATACACAGGTACTGACGCCAGAGACACGGAAGGCTCTGGATCGCCTGAACCGAGGCCTCGGCGAACACCTTCCGTAGGTTTACCCTGCCGTCACAGGCATGTCACCTTAAGCTCAAAAGCCCTCCGGTTTACCGGAGGGCCTTGATGCGTACGGGCTACCAGGGAATTCTAGCTCCGGCGGGAACGCCACAGAGCGAAGATCGAGAGGGCAGTGACCGCCGGGATCGCCATGACAACGATCGTCAGATGTGCAGGGAGCATCGCCAGATCCTTCGCATTCAGAAGCGGAACGATCGTAGCTGCGGCCATCGCGGCAACGGTGATCACAGCATCCCAGAAGCGGCCCAGGTGAGGGCCACGCATCTCGCTCGAAGCAGTCACGTCCAACCCGTCAGGGGACTGAAGGGAAATCTTAAGATTCGCGGCGTCGCTAGGGGCTTCGTCAGTGGAGTGGATGGAGGCGGGGTTGGTGGGCATGTCGCTCCTCTCTCAGGGCACAGCTCCGCCCAGTGCGGAACATATTCGCGCCCTCTGAAGCGACTCCCGGCGCAAGCTAATCCGGAGTAAGGGGCTCGGCCGAGAATCGGTCCGGAACTAGCTCCATGCCTCTACCTCCTCAACGTTTGAGCCTCAGTCACATGTCGAGGCCCACTCGAAGTAGGGTATCAAGGTAACCACATATATGCATCAAATTGCTGCAAGTCTGCTGCTCCTACATGGTTGATCGCCTGCCGATGTGCGACTATCAGCTGAGTGACCCCGAGCCGCCAGACGGGTCAGCTACTTGTGCGAGGTATGCCATGCCTTCGGAGTCGACTCCCCCTCAAGCTCGACAGATAGTGAGCGAGCGGATAACAGTGGGGCTGGTCCCGCGAGTCTCTGAACAACTCCAGAGACTCCAAGAACGCACCGGCTTCTCGAAGACCGACCTAGTGAACAGAGCCATCACGCTCTACGAGTACGTGGAAGCCGAGGCTTCCAAAGGCAACGACCTGCTGGTCCGCCAGAAAGACAACGGCGAGTTGTTCATCGTCAAGATCCTTTGATCGAGGGCGACGCCAACGCCTCTTCGACGTTTCGCGCCTTCCAACCGGCCGTCACCGCGCGGCTAATAGATCACTGACCTGCTTGAACGTAGAGGTAGCTGTACGCATTGCTGTACGGCTACGCAAAAGGCCCCCACCGGAACCCGGTGGGGGCCTCTGATCTGGAGCCGCCTTGGGGAATCGAACCCCAGACCCCTTCATTACGAGTGAAGTGCTCTGGCCGACTGAGCTAAGGCGGCGTGCCGTGATGTTTCGCACGGCCTACGGCAGTCTACAGGCTTCTTGGGGCTTCTCGCGCCCCCGAATCAGCTGATCTTCGGGCAGCGGACTCCGTCCTTGGGGACGACCAGGTTGATCAGATAGTCGTCGACCAGGCGGTCCACGCATGTCGAGCCGGAACGGTAGGCGGTGTGGCCGTCGCCGTCGAAGTCGACCAGGATGCCCGAGGAGAGCTGGTCTGCCAGGGACTTCGCCCATTCGTACGGCGTGGCCGGGTCGCGTTCGGTTCCCACGACCATGATGGGGGCGGCGCCGGGAGCGTCGATCTTGGGGCGGGGGACCTGCTTGACGGGCCAGTAGGCGCAGGGCAGCGATCCCCACATGATGTACGGCCCGAACATCGGCGCGTCCTTGAGGGAGTCGCGGGCCGCGGCGGCGAAGTCCGAGGAGGACTGGGGGAAGGAGGAGTCGACGCAGTTGACGGCGCTGTTGGCCTCGGTCTGGTTGGAGTAGCTGCCGTCCCGGTTGCGGTCGACCAGCAGGTCGGCCATGCGCAGCAGCGTGGTCCCGTCGCCCTTCAGCGCCTCGCCGAGCGCCTTGCGCAGGATCGGCCAGGCCTGCCGGTCGTAGAGCGGGGTGACCAGGCCCAGCACCGTCCATGACTCGCTGACCTGGCGGCGGTCGGCGGTCCTGTTGGTGAGGGGGGCCTGGTCCGTCTTGCGGAGCAGGTCGGCGATCTGGCCCCGGGCGGACTCCACCGTGCCGTCGAAGGGGCAGCCGGCGGCCGTGAGGCAGTCTTCCAGGAACGCGTCGAGGGCCACCTCGAAGCCGCGGGCCTGGGTGGCGTTCATCTCCAACGGGGAGAGCGAGGGGTCGACGGCGCCGTCGAGGACGAGGGCGCGGACGCGCTCGGGGAACAGGTCGGCGTAGACCGCGCCGAGCTGCGTGCCGTACGACTTGCCGAGGTAGGTGAGGCGCTCGTCGCCGAGGGCGGCGCGCAGCAGGTCCATGTCCTTCGCCGCGTCGACGGTTCCGACGTGCGGCAGGAGCTTGCCCGAGCGGGCCTGGCATCCGGCGACGTAGTGGCGCGCCCCCTCCTCCAGCGCGGCGATCTCCTGCGGCGAGTCGGGCGAGCTGTCCAGGGCGTTGAAGGCGTCCAGCTCGTTCGACGGCAGGCATCGGACGGGCGAGGAGCCGCCGACTCCGCGCGGGTCGAATCCCACCACGTCGAAACGGGCTCGTACGGCGTCGCTCAGCACCGAGCTCGCGTTGCGCGCGTAGTCGACGCCGGAGGCGCCGGGCCCTCCGGGGTTGATGAGGATCGAGCCGATCCGGTCACCCGTGGCGGGCAACCGGATCAGGCTGATCTCGATCTTCTCGCCGTCCGGCTTGCCGTGGTCGAGGGGGACGCCGAGCCTGGCGCACTCGAAATCGTCGCCGCAGCCGGTCCACGCGAGCGTGGAGCTCGGCTTCCCCGAGGCCTTGCCCGCCTCCGCCCCTCCGTTCGCGGCCCCGGTTCCCGTTGCCCCGGCCCCGCTGCAGGCCGTCGTGAACAGGGCCAGCGCCGCGAGGGCGGCGGCCGTACGGGGGAGTCTCACGCCTCATCCGCTCCATAGATCAGGCCACACGACGGCGCGGCACGGGAGCCGGGATGCGCGAAGTGACTGGCGGGTCGTCTACCGCTGGCATCGTACGCCCACGAAACCACCGGCGCGGAGGGAGCGGATCAGGGATGCTGAGGTATGTCTTTCCCCTCACTCCACAGGAACATGACGATCAATGTGGATGAGACGCGTGCGCCAGGCGAGGAGGTCGCGTGTTCGACGGAGCATCCCATCGTGAGCCGGGGTCGCCCTGGCCCGCCGGCACCCTCATGGCCGCTCTTGACGAGAGCGCCCGCGGAGAGCTTCTCGCCCTGGGCACGCCGGACTCCCACGAGCCGGGAGCGGTCGTGATCCGGCAGGGCGATCGCCGGCGCGACCATGTCTTCCTGCTGCGTTCGGTCAGGCCGGGGCTGCCCGCCTGCGCCAAGGTCACGGCGATGCTGGACAACGGCGTCGAGGTGCTGCTCGGCGTGCGGGTGAGCGGTGACCTGGTCGGCGAGATGGCGGTGCTCAGGGGGGTCAGCCGCGCGGCGACGGTCACGGCGTGCACGCCGATGCTGACCTTCAGGATCCCGGCCACCGCCTTCCTGGCGTATCTGAACAACCGTCCGGAGTCGTGGCCCGTGCTGGCCTCCATGATCGCGCAACGGCTGGACTGGGCCAACCGCCGCAGGCTCGACTTCGCCGCCTTCGAGGTCCCGGTACGGCTGGCACGGGTGCTCGGCGAGCTGGTCGAACGTCACGGGTTCGCGGTCGAGGACGGCGTGGACATCGGCGTCCAGCTGTCCCAGCCCGAGCTGGGACGGCTGATCGGGGCCAGGGAGGCGGCGGTGGGGA
This sequence comes from Streptosporangium carneum, assembly GCF_027922005.1. Taxonomy (GTDB): domain Bacteria; phylum Actinomycetota; class Actinomycetes; order Streptosporangiales; family Streptosporangiaceae; genus Streptosporangium; species Streptosporangium carneum. The sequence continues at coordinate 120,430 of NZ_BSEV01000001.1, forward strand.
AGGCGGTCAGGCTGCTCAAGGAGAACAAGCTCCTGAAGACCCGCTACCGGCGGGTGGTCGTCACGGATCTGGCGGGGCTCAACGCCTTCGCCGCCGAGGAGTGAGCCCGCCCGCGTGCTGGGGGTGCCCCTTGAACGACGCCGATGTCGCCGGCACGTCACCCAAGTCATCTTTTGTCGCTGCGTAAGGCTTTTGTCGGAACCTACGTAACGTTTCACTCTCACCCCCCACGGTCGCCTCCAGAGAAAGGGGCGGAGCGTGATACGAGTATGAATCAATGCACTCCGAGATTCATTCTCCGCATTTTGGGGGCGCACATCCCATACCAGTAGGGGATGTGCGCCGATCCGCTGCCTCATACTGATGCCCCAGCAGGCATCGACCACAGAAGGCAAGAAACCGGGAACTCATGGAAAGCGTCTCCTTCAAACGCGCCCTCGTCATGTCGAGCGACCTGAGGGGTTACGGGCAGGGCAACGACAGGCGGCACGAGACGATGCAGCGGAACTTCGTCGACCTGCACACGGCCGCCGCCGTACAGGCGGGGCTCAACCGCGAGGACTGGGCGATCCAGCCGGGCGGCGACGGCGAGCTGGCGGTCCTGCCGGCGAGCGAGCCCGACCCCCTCGTCGCCGACCAGTACATCCGGGCACTTCACCGGGGGCTCGTCCAGCGCAACGACGCCCTGCCTCCGGACGAGCGGTTCCGGCTCAGGGTGGCGCTCGCCTTCGGCACCGCCTATCCGTCGGCGAACGGATACGCCGGTCAGGCGGTGGTCGAGGCCTGCCGCCTGGCCGACTGGGGGCCGCTCAAGCGGGTCTTCAACGAGAGACCGGAGGCGAACATCGTTCTCGTCCTTTCCCAGCGGGTTTTCGAGGACGTGGTGCTCCAGGGCCACACCTCCTATTCGGAAGACGACTTCCACCGGGTCACGGTCCAGGAGAAGGAGTTCTCCGGCCCCGCCTGGGTCTGGGCTCCGGAACTCGACGCGGGGAGCTTGAGCCACCTGCGCGATTCGCCAAAAGACACAGAAAGCCCAAAGGGCATGAAACCCAACATCTCCCAGCGAGCAGAAGTGATCAACAATGTGAACGGACCTCTCAAAGCGCGCGAGGTGAACTTCGGGATCGTCCGTAAATGACAGTTCAGGAAGCCCCTCAGGACGAGGGAACCCCTCCCCCCGAGCCCTCTCAGGACGAGCGCCCGCCGCAGGACCAGGACGGGCAGCAGGCCCAGGAGGGGCGGTCGGCGAAGAACACGGACGACGACTTCGACGAGGACGCCCTCGGCCAGACCGCCAATGTGATCAACAACTTCTTCGCCGAGGTCAGCGCGCAGAAGGCGACCTTCGGCATCACGGGCGGGCCCGCGGTGCGATCGGTCTCCGGGCGGCTCGACCGCGGAGACGTCGAACGGGCGCTCGCGCGCTTCGTCAGACCACGGGGCTTCGACAGGGCCCTGACGGCCCTGCGCGAGCGGCACGTGGTCGTCCTCGTCGGCGACGAGGGGATCGGCAAGTGGACGAGCGGGGTCGCGCTCCTCGCCGAGGCCGGGCTCTCCCCGGAGAGGATCACCGTCTTCTCCCCCGGCCTCGACCTGGACGGCCTGCTGGCCGTCTCCTTCAAGAAGGACCGGGTCTACCTCGTCCACGACTGGATCGAGGGAAAGGTCGAGAACAACGTCCGGCGGTTCGGCCTCGACACGCTCAGCACCAGGCTGACGCGGGCGGGGGCGCACCTGGTGATCACTCTCAACCGCGCGGAGACACGCCAGGGGTTCGAGGCGTTCGAGATCGGATGGGAGCCGCCCAACCCGCTGGAGGTGCTCGGGGCGCGCCTGGGCCGTGCCCGTCTCTCCCACGACGAGGCGGGCCTCCCGGAGGAGGTCGCCACGCTGCGCTCACCGCGCCAGGTCGTCGAACTGGCGGAGCAGATGCTCTCCGGCTCCCAGTCACCCCAGGAGATCATGGCCGACCTCTGCGGCGGCACCGTCACCACGTGGTTCGACACCAGGCCGAAACGCTCGGAGGTGCTGGCCGTCGCCGCTCTCGCCTTCGTGTACGGCCTGCCGGAACGCGTCTTCGAGCGCCTCCTGGTACGGCTGACGACCATCGCGGACGAGGTCGAACGGCAGGGCGCGGAACGCGAGCGGCGTTCCGTCGGAGAGAACCTGCCCCAGAGCCGGAGGCTGTGGAACGACGGCAACCCCCTGATCGGCCTGTCGGCCGACGCCGGAGAGCCCAGGGTCGTCTTCCGCAGCCCGCACCACCGCGAGCAGGTGATCCTGCAGCTCTACCGCGTCTACGGATACGGCGTGCTGGAGCCCCTGCGGCAGTGGGTCCGCGAACTGGCCGACGACCTGCCCGAGGTGCAGGTCCAGGTGGCGGCGGGTCTGGCCCTCCTGGCCAGGAAACGCCCCGAGGAGGTCAGGGAGTCGTTCCTCATCCCCTGGGCCGGGGGTCTGGTCCAGGAACGCATGGCGGCGGCCAGCACCCTGTCCATGATGTGCGCGGACGACACCACCGCGGCCGTCGCCTTCACCACCGCGCTGAGCTGGGTCGAGAACGCCGGGCAACCTCAGGCGATGACCGCGGCGCTCGCCTTCGCCGGAGGCCTGTCGATCCGCTACCCGGCCGAGACGGTCGACTGGCTCTGGTACCTGTCCCTGCGCGGCGTCCGGGTGAGCAACGTCGCCCAGAGAGCGCTGACGCTCATGTTCCAGACGGCGGCGGAGCGGGACGACGAGGCGCTGACCGGCCTCCGACTGCTCGTCAGGCATCTCGACCGTGATCTCAGCGAGGGCATGGAGCCGCAGCGGGCCCGGCGGGCCCTGCAGGCCGTGCTCGGCGTGCTGGCAGCCGACCGGCTGGAGCGCGAGGAGTCGCTCATGGCGTGGCTGCTGCTGTCCCAGCCCGCCAGCGCCAAGGCGATCGGCACGCTGTGGGCCTGGACGCTGTACAACGCCCACCACCGTTCGGACGCCGTACGCGCGCTGTGCCGCACTCTCCGCCACCTGGGAGAGCAGGCCGGGGCCACCGGGGCCACGGCCGCGGCGGAGGCGCTCGGCGTGGCGGTGTGGTCGGCCCTGCCCGAGGCCGCCGCGGTGCTGGTCAGGCGCGCGATCAACCACGCATGCGCCGGTGGACACGTGCGCCGGGACTCCCCTCCCGCCAAGCACGTCGTCCTCGCCCTGCTCAACGCGGGCTCCCGGCAGATCCCCTCTTGACACCAAGGAGACACCGATGCCCGCTCTCAGCGGCTACCCGATCGTCGAGGAGCGCTCTCTTCGACCGCCCCAGCGTCGGCTGGGGCTCTTCACGCGGCGAGACCTCCACGAGCTCCCCGAGACGCCGGTGGGGACCGTCCTCGTCTTCGCCGTGAACGGCGGTTACAAGGCGTACACGGAAGGCGAGCACCTCAGGGGGTCGGAGGAGGCCGTCGTGAGGGCGAGGTCGGTGAGCGTCGTCTACCTGCGCAGCCGCCAGGTCGTGCTCACCGTCGAGATCCCCTCCCAGGACATGGGCTACCACTTCCAGGTGAAGGCGACCTTCACCTGCAAGGTGACCGACCCCGAGGCGGTCGTCGCCGCCGGGGTCGAGGACGCGGCGACGATCCTGGGCAACCACCTCCGCGACGACGCGGGACTCATGCGGCTCGGCATGAGCCGGCCCGTCGAGGACGTGCACCTTCTGTCCATCGAGGTCACCAGCCGGGTCCGGGCCTACCTGGAGTTCTGCCCGCCCCGGATGGACGGGCTGGAGGTCGCCCTGGTCAACGTCGCGCTCCTGCCGCCGAACGACATCCTCGCCCACGGCCAGCGGCTCAAGCAGCTCAAGTGGAGCGGGGAGAGCAAGGAGCTGGAGTGGGCGATCGAGAACCGGGACGTCTCCAGGATCGAGGAGATCTTCAAGCGGGGAGTCGAGGCCACCACGGCGTTCGGCGTCAGCCGCGACCAGTTGCTGATGCCGGACGCCGTGGGCATCACCCGCGAGGCGCAGGAGACCCGGATGAAGGCCCTGTCCGAGCTGATCAACCGCCTGCCCGACGGGTCGCTGGACTTCCTCCCCATCGACACGCAGAGGCTCATCGACAGGGTCATGACCTCGATCGTCGGCGAGGCCCCCTTCGTCGAGGCACCGGAGAACGCCGGCCGTCTCGGGATCGGCGAGGGCGGAGCCTTCGAGGACAGGACGTCCGGCGACAGGGACGCGGGGCCGCGCAGGATCGGCCTGGAGGACCTCGATGACTGAGAGCGCCGCCCGCGGCGGACGCCCACGGTCCCGACCCGCCGTACGGCTCGACCTGGGCAGGCGGCTGCGGGTCCTCGCGGGGGTCGACGAGGGGATCCTCGACCAGGTGCCGCTCGAGCGGACCCGCTACGTCGGCCTCGGCGGGGTGGTGCTGGGCACCGCGATCGTCGCCGGGGTCTCGATGTGGTTCGCGCTGGGTCAGGTCCTGGGCGGCGTCCACCTGGCGATGGCCGTTCCCTCGGTGATCTGGCTGCTCATCGTGCTCAACCTCGACCGGTGGCTCGTCTCGACGGTGGCCGGCATGTGGCAGCACAGGCTCATGATGCTGATCCCCCGCCTGCTCGTCGCCGTGGTGCTGGGCTCCATCATCGCCGAGCCGCTGGTCCTGAGGGTGTTCGAGACCGCCGTGGTCCAGCACGTCATCGACGAGCGGGAGGCCGCCCGGGTCAGGGAACGGGCGCTGCTGGTCGCGTGCAATCCGGTGACGGCCGCGCCGCCGCCGGGACGCGGGTGCGAGAACGCCAGGATCCTGGCCTCCGGGGCGGAGGCGGACGAGGCCAAGATCTCCGAGCTGGAGAAGGACGCGGCGAAGCTGCGGGAGCAGGTCAGAGTCGACGGCGCGGAGTACGACCGGCTGTTCAAGCAGGCGACCGCCGAGTGCATGGGCGAGAAGATCAAGGGGGTGACGAGCGGCAAGAGAGGCGTCGGCCCGCTCTGCAGACGCCTCGAGAACGCCGCGAGGAAGGCGAAGGCCGGCAGCGACCTGGACGGCAACAGGAGGAGGCTCGGGGAGCTGCAGAGCCGGATCTCCGAGCTGCGCGGCCCCCTCGCCGACAAGCGGAGCGACTTCGGGAACGAGGTCAGGGCCAAGATCGATGAGCGGCTGTCCGCGATGCCCGACAAGGAGGACCCCGTCGGAATCCTGGAACGGATGCGGGCCCTGCACGCGATCTCGTCGGAGAACACCTACCTGTTCGCGGCGAGCTGGCTGTTCCGGCTCTTCCTGGTCCTCATCGACTGCCTGCCGGTCCTCGTCAAGCTCATGGGGGGCACGACCACCTACGACCGCATGGTGGAGCACGCCAACCGCATGCAGGAGAGGATCCACGACAAGCGCGTCCAGCTCAGCGCGGACGCGCAGGTCGGCGAGCTCGAACTCCAGGCCCACCGCGAGGCGGAGGAGCGCAGAAGGCGGCGGCAGCTCATCGACATCGAGGGCAAGGCCGCCGACGCCGAGGCGCGGGCCCTCAGGGAGGAGCTGATGAACAAGCGGGCCGAGGAGCTGAAGCGCCAGAGCAGGCAGGAGGGCCGGATCAACGGCAACCACCCGCGTGTCGACCTGGCGGGCTCGTTCCGGTGACCCCGCTTGCGGGGAAACCTCTCACTGAGTCCTCCGCGGAACGGTGAACCCGCGGGGCCTCTGCCGGTCCGGTCCCTTCTTCGGGGCCGGACCTCCCTCGGGTTCTCCGGGACGGAACCTCCCTCCGGGGCCGGACCTCCCCCGGGTTCTCCGGGACGGAACCTCCCTCCATGGCCGGACCTCCCCCGGGTTCTCCGGGACGGAACCTCCCTCCATGGCCGGACCTCCTCCCGGGGGCGACGCGCCCGCCTCCCTGAACCGGCCCGCCTCACCGGATCGAGCCGCTCCCCGGGGAGCGGCTCACTCTCCTGATTCGCCGCTCTCGGCGACCTTCACGGCTCCGCCGTACATCGTGTCGTGCTGTTTGCGCGGGGAGCAGACCGAGGCGGAGGGGCACGCGCAGCGGCGTCCGCCGTCGTCCAGGCGGACCACCACCGAGTCCGAGGGGACGTTGCGTCCGACCACGGTCCCCGGCCCCTCGGGGCTGTCCACCTTCGCCCCCATCTTGGGCATCCTGCTGTGCGCGTCGACGTAGAGGGGGTGCTCGTACTTGAGGCAGCACATCAGCCGTCCGCACGCCCCGGCGATGCGCATCGGGTTGACCGGCAGGTCCTGGTCCTTGGCCATGCGCACCGAGACCGGCTCGAAGTCCTTGAGGAAGGTCGCGCAGCACAGGTCACGGCCGCACGGACCGATTCCCCCCTGCAGGCGCGCCTCGTCCCGGGGGCCCACCTGGCGCAACTCGACCCGGGCGCGCAGGTTCCTGGCCAGGTCGCGGACGAGCGCGCGGAAGTCGACGCGGTGGGGGGCGGAGAAGTAGACCGTGTAGACGTTCTCCGAGTCGAGGTAGTCGACCCCGATGACCTTCATGGGGAGCGTGTGCCGCCTGATCAGACGCTTGGAGACGCTGCGGGCCTCCGCGCGCCGCCGTTTGTTGGCCTCGTCACGGGTCAGGTGCTCCTCGCCCGCCAGACCCGCGCACACCGGCAGCCCGTCGATCTCCTCGCTCGTCCACTGCGGCGCCCACACGCACTCGGCCACCTCGGGTCCCGCGTCGGTGGGGACGAGCACCTTGTCGCCGATCTTCGGGCTGTGACCGCCTGGATCGAGGTAGTACAACCGGCCGTAACGGGTGAAGCTCACGGCCATGATCATGCTCATGTGGCTCCAAGGCTGCTGGGGGTACGGCTAAGCGCCCACTCCGCCACCCTACGCGTCGAGATCTCTCCTGTGGACTCCCGAGAGGGCCGGGGCCGTGCGAAATCGCCCCCGGCCCTCCCGACTGCGGGCCCCCGGGCCCGGCTCAGTGTGTGAGCTCGGCGAAGGCCTTCTCCCACCGGTTCGCGATCATGGAGATGTCGTAGTTCTCCGCCGTCACGAGGGCGTTCTCCGCCATCCTGCGCCTGCCCTCGTCGTCGTCGATCATCTTCAGCAGCCCCGCGGCGAGGGCGTCGACGTCGTCGGGCGGGACCAGCAGCCCGTCGTGGCCCGAGGTGATGATCTCCCTCGGTCCCCGGGGACAGTCGAAGCTGACCACCGGGACACCGCAGGCGAACGCCTCGATGATGGTCATGCCGAAGCCCTCGAAGCGGGAGCTGACCGCGTGGATGGACGCCTTGGCGAGCTCGCCCTCGATGTCGCCGGTCGGTCCCATGAACGTGACGTTGTTGTGCAGACGCAGCTTGACGGACAGCCTGACCAGCTTGTCCGCGATCCTGCCCTCGCCGTAGACCCGCAGCTTCCAGTCAGGACGCTTCTGGACCACCTGGGCGAACGCCTTCAGCAGCCTGTCGTATCCCTTGACCGGCACCAGCCGCCCGGCGGCCAGCACGATCCGGTTCTCCTGCCTGGAACGGGGGCGCGGGCCTCCGGCCAGTCCGTTGCCGATGGTGTACACCCGCGTCCGCGCCTGCCCGAGCATGGCCCGGTAGTCCCGCTCGTCGGCCTCCGTGAGGGTGACGACGGCGTCGAGTCTGGGATACCACTGCCGGATCTCCTCGAAGATGCCGGGCTGGTGCGCCTCGAAGTGCAGGTGCTCCTGGGCGATCGTCACGACCTTCCTGCGGGCGAACCTGGCGGCCATGATGTTCAGCCCGGCCCTGGTGGTGATGAGCACGTCGGTGCGCAGCCGCTGCAGCTCGCGCCTGAGCACGTCGTCGCTCCAGGCGGTGAAGGAGGAGTAGGCGCGCTCCTCCGGGTGGATCAGCGCGCTCTCCTGCGCGCTCAACCGCTCCGCCTTCTTCGTGTACGGCCAGCGGACCCTGGCCCCCGGACGCAGGTCGACCAGCGAGCGCAGCCTGACCTTCGGCCCCAGCGGCAGGAAGGGCAGATCGGCGTGCTGGAAGACGCTGATCACCTCGACGTCGTGCCGCTGCGACATCTCGGTGGCGAGGTCGAAGGTCGCGCGGATCGTGCCCCCCATGCCGTAGGCGTTGAGGATCAGGTAGGAGATCCTCATGAGCTCTCCTCCTCGACGGTGAGCGCGACGGCCAGGCTGTCGATCTCGGTGTAGTAGGGCCGGACCCTGATCCGCCCCACATGCTGGGCGGGGAAGCGCACCTTGGTCTTCTTGTCGATGACGTCGTCGAGCCGGGTGGCCAGCGGCAGCCGTACTCCGGCGACCTCCGCGTGGAGGTCCCAGAAGACGCGCCGCCTGGTCTGTCCCTCGGCCATCGGCGCGATCAGGACGCTTCCCTCGAAGCGCCGTCCCCCGAAGGTCGCGGGCCCGCTCACCGGCTCCGGCCCCTTCCTGGGCGTGGCCACGAGCCTGGCGGGTCCTTCGATCGGCTCGCCGTACGCGATCAGGCCCTCGACCTCGATCACGCCGTCGTCGGAGAGGACGCCGGTCACCTCGACGTACGGCTGGACCTCCCGGACCGACAGACCGAGGTTTCCGCCCGAGGTCCTGAAGGCCTTGATCTCCCGGTCACGTGGTGTCGCGGCGTAGGCGAGCAGTCCGTCGAGCGAGAACCCTGGATCGTCCGTCGCGAGGGGCTCTCCCCGGTGGGAGGCGAGCCAGACTCCCGCCTGCAGGCCGGTGAGGTCGGCGTCGGAGCGCTCCTCTCCTGTCGCGGCGTTCCGCAGGACGATCTCCCCCTCCTGCGGAACAGGCCACTCGACCCGCAACGTGTCGTCGTTGTTCACACGGCTGGTGACAGCTCGCCTTCCCCCAGGCGCTGTCACTCCGCGACGTGCTCCCATGCTGACCAAGAGTCCCCCGGTCCTTCGCTGCCCATCCCCGTAAAGCAGGACATTGTTCGGTAGGTTTATAACGAATGCATCGAAATTTGCTGTGAATTCTAACGATGCACACCTAAGCTTTGAGGGGAATTAGCCGGGAATGGTTCCCTTGGATCTAGGATCTATAGGAAGATGCGGCCTGGCCAGGGCAGTCCTGCCTTTTCACCAGGCGATACGCCTCACATACGGCTCCCGCACCTTCAACAGCACCCGATACCGGCCCGCGCTGATCGTCCCGAGCTCCGGCCCTCGCTGGACGAGAAGGTGCTCGCCGGAACCGTCCGCGCCGACCAGCCGGAAGCCGCCCAGCCCGTCCCGGTAGAGCACGCCGGTCTGCTCACCGTTCCCCGCGTCGAACGTCGCGATCTCGGTGGAACCGGGCACGGCCTCCGGCAGGCTCCCCTCGCCGCGCGAGGCGACCCTGCCCAGCGCCGCCGTGAACCGCAGGCCGTCCGCGCTGATCCGGACTCCGTGCAGCCCCTCGGGCGCGGCCGGGGAAAGACGAAGCTCGATCTTCCTGGCCGTGTCGAGGAGGTCCTCGCCCTCGGCCTCGGTGTCGAGCACCCACATCTCCGGCGCGTCGGACGCCAACTCCGCGGACGCTCCGGACCCAGAACCCGTCTCCCACCACAGCGGCGTGCGGGCGGCCTCGGCGGACCGCCGATCCTCCGGTGCCGACGTGGTGGACGGCCGCGCATCGGGCTCGGCCGCCTTCGGGTGCGGGACGGGTACCGGGGTGGCCGTCACCGTCGTCCCCGGACGCGGGCTGGCCTCCGTCTCTCCCCCGGCGTCCTTCGAGCTCCCGGGAAGGGGCGCCGGGGACACCGTCACGGTCACTATCGGCCTCGGCTCGGCCGTGACGCCCACGCTGGGCGCCGGCGCGGCCGCACCGTCCTTCGCGGGCGTCGGTTCGACGTGCACAGTGTCCGTCGGCGTCACCCGGGGAAGCGGGGCCCGCCTCCTGTCGATGTCCGTCGTGGGCAGGCGCTGGAAGGCGACCGAACGGCCGTCCGCGGTGAGCGAGACGCCCACCACCTCGCCGTCGCGAGGGGAGGCGAGCGTCCGGCTCCTGCCGGTCACCAGATCGGTCACCCCGAGCCGTCCGGCGAAGGGGCCGCTGATCTCGCACGACGCCAGGCCGTAGGCCAGCTTCGCGCCGTCCGCGCTGACCGCGAGTGAGGTGGGCGCGGTGCCCTTGGGCAGCGTGATCGGAAGCGTGTCGGCTCCCGCGACCTCACCCGTCCGGCTGAGCCTCACACGGAAGAACCGGGTCTCGCAGGCGCCGAAGCCCACCGAGGTGTAGAACGCGTCCCGTGCGGCCTCCACCGGGCCGAAGCTCCCTCCTGCGACCGGTACGGAGAACCTGCCGGTCTCCTCACCCGTGTCCGAACGGTGGAAGACGATCCCCGCGCCCTCACTCGTGGCGAAATACGCGGGACCGACCCCCGCGACCGGCCCGGCGACGCCGCCCTCTCCCCCCTGGGTGACGACCGCCGCCCCGGCGATCACACCGGCCACCGTCGCCGCCGCCACCAGCGGCACGACCCACGGCCTTCTCGTACGGCGCGCACCCCACCGGGCCCCGTCCGCACGACCCGCGCCCGGCGCGAAGGGAGGGACGTCGTCGACGGTCTCCCCCACGGCCCTGGCCGCGTCCCGCAGCCTGTCGACGATCTCGTTCACCGGTTCTCCCCCAGCAGACGGCCGAGCGCGTTCAGCGCCCGGTGGGTGGTGGACTTGACCGTCCCCCGGCCGATGCCCATGGCCTGGGCGGTCTCCTCCTCTGACAGGTCGGCGTAGAAGCGCAGCAGCAGCACCTCGCGCTGCCGTACGGGCAACCGTCGCAGGGCCTCCATGACGGCCCTGCGCTCGTCGCCGAGCATCGCCGCGGACTCCGCGGACCACACAGGCGGCTCGTAGGTCGCGGCGAACCAGGAGGGCAGCCGCCTGCGCCGCAGTACGCTGCGCGCGTTGTTCAACACGGCGCTGCGCAGGTAGACGAGGGCCTTCCCCGGATCCCGCAACCCGCCGAACCTGCGGTGGAGGCCGAGGAAGGCCTCCTGGACCACGTCCTCCGCGGACTCGCGGTCCCCGACCATGACCAGGGCCAGCCGGGTCAGCCCGAGCGCGTGCTCGGCGTAGAGCCCGCTGATCGTCTCAGCGGGCTCGGGTCTGCCTAGGTCCAACGTTTCGGCCTGCATGACCAAGAGACGCGAAAAGCGCCGCCGGGTTGCTCACGGCGGGAGTGATTTCGCGAAAAGCGACTTTCCCGAAAAGCGAATAAAAAGGGTCAGAGTCCCGGCTGCCGCAGCGAGATGGTCATCGCCTCCACGGCCATCTGCGGGTTGACGTTGGCGGCCAGCCTCTCCCGGCAGCGCATGATCGCGTCGATCCTGCGCAGGGTGTCCTCGGGGGTCGAGGATCCGGCGAGCCCTTCCAGCTCCGCCCTGCGGTCCTCGTTGGCCAGCTCCACGTAAGCCCCGAACTGCACGGCCAGCACGTCGCGGTAGAACGCCACCAGGTCGAGCAGCGCCGCGTCGATGACGTCGCGTTTGGTGCGGGTCGCCCGGGACTTCTGCCGGTCCTCCAGCTCCTTGAGCGCTCCCGCCCCACCCCGGATGAGCCCCTTGTTGAGCCCCTTGCCCGAGGATCCCTCACCGTAGATCTTCCGCAGCTCGGAGACCTCGGACTCGTTGAGCACCGAGGTGACCGCGGCCGCCTCCTCCTCCGCGGTCTTCACCAGCCGCTCGGCGGCGATGACGCACTCCGCGACGCCGGTGAGCGACCTGGGGATGGACAGCACCGCGTCACGGCGCTTGCGCGCCTCCTCGTCCAGCGCCAGCCTGCGGGCCCGGTCGATGTGTCCCTGGGCGGCCCTGGCGGCGAACTCCGCCATCGCGTGGGGCACGTTCTCCCGGGTGGCCAGCACGTGGGCGACCGCGGCGGTCGGCGGCGTGACGAGCGTGACCTGGCGGCAGCGGGACCTGATGGTGATCATCATGTCGTCGGGCGCGGGCGCGCAGAGCAGCCAGACGGTCCTCGGCGGCGGCTCCTCGATCGCCTTGAGCAACGCGTTCGACGCGCCCTCGGTGGCGCGGTCGGCGTCCTCGAACAGCACGACGCGCCAGCGTCCCAGCGTCGGGGCCCCGGCGGCGCGGAGGATGAGCTGACGGGTGTCCTTGATCCCGTAGGAGAGCCCCTGCGGGCGGACGATCTCCAGGTCGGGATGGGATCCGACGGCCACCTGGTGGCACATGTCGCAGTGACCGCACCCCTGGTTCTCGCAGAACAGCGCGGCGGCGAACGCCCTGGCCGCCTCTTCCCTGCCGGAGCCCGGAGGCCCGGTGAACAGCCACGCGTGGGTCATCCCCGCCCCGCGACCGCCCGCCAGGAGCTCGGCTCCCGCGACCGCCGCCCGGCGGAGCGTCGCAGCCGCCCGCTCCTGCCCCACAAGGTCATCGAAGACTCCCACGTCATCAACCTACCGCCGGGATCAGTCCCGGATGACGGGGATGGTCCCGGTGGCGTCCTCGGACTCCTCCGGCACCGGATCAGGCAGGATCTCGCGCACCCGGTCGTAGATGAGCAGCGAGATCTGCTCCTGGGCGAGCGTCCCGTCGACGACCAGGTAACGGTCGGGCTCCGCGGCGGCCAGCGCGCGGAACTCGCGGCGCACCCGTTCGTGGAACTCCAGCGGCTCCGACTCGATCCGATCGGCGGCGCCGCCCAGACGGGCGAGCCCGACGGACGGCGGAGTGTCGATGAGCACGGTCAGGTCGGGGACGAGCCCGCCGGTCGCCCACCTGTTGATCCTCACCACGTCCGCGGGGTCGAGCGCCCGCCCCGCGCCCTGGTAGGCCAGCGAGGAGTCGACATAGCGGTCGGAGATCACCAGGGATCCCCGGTGCAGGGCGGGGCGGATGACCTTCTCCACATGCTCGGCCCGGTCCGCGGCGTACAACAGCGCCTCGGACCTGGCGGACAGGCCCTGGTGCACGGCGTCGAGCAGGATCGCGCGCAGCCGCATGCCCACCTTGGTCGAGCCAGGCTCCCTGGTCTGCACGACGTCGAAGCCCTGGTCCCTGAGCCAGATCGCCAGCAGCCTGGACTGGGTGGTCTTGCCCGACCCCTCACCGCCCTCGAACGCGATGAACATCCCCCTCGACTGCTCGGCGCTCTCCTGCGTGGGGCTCTGGCCCCGCACCGCCGCGACCAGGTCGGCGAGGATCGACATCCCCCTGCGGTCGTCCATCTGCCGCAACGCGACGAACCCGACGACGGCGGCGAGCACCCCGCCGACCAGCAGCACCAGGCTGGAGCCGTCGAAGACGTAGACCGCCTCCCGCCTGAAGACGACCTCGTGCCTGCCGAACAGGCCCGCCAGCGTCGGCGTGACCGCGACGACCAGCAGCAGCGTGACCCGCGCGAGCGACTGCAGGAAGGAGAACGTACGGCCCCGCAGCCGGTCCTCGACCTCCAGACCGATCATGGTGTAACCGATGATCCAGGCGGTTCCCGCACACGCCCCGAGAAGCACGGTGAGCATGACGACGATCGCCAGGTTGTGGACGAGCGCGACCGCCGCCAGCACCACCCCGGCCGTGATGATCGACAACCCGAACAGCCTGCGCCTGGACAGCTCCCGCAGCAGCCTGGGCCCGAAGAACATGCCGGAGGCCATTCCGGCGAAGACCGCCGCGAACACCACGCCGTAGGCCGGGTCGCCGCCCCCGAGCTGCTGCACGTAGATCTTGGCCACGCCGACCACCGCGCCACCGGCCGCGAACGCGCCGAGCATGCCGATGATCAGACCCCGGACCAGCCTGTCGCCGCCGACGAACCGCCAGCCGTCGACGATCTGCTTCAGCACCGACGGCGTGGAGATCTCGGTGGCCTTCACCGTGGCCTTCGAGATGTCCTTGAGGGTGAAGATGATGACGGCGGACGCCAGGTAGGCGAAGGCGTTGACGAACAGCGCCAGGTAGGTGTCACCGGCCCCGAGGAACGGCACGAAGCCGCTCAGGAGCTCGTCGGCGACCGACAGCACCGCGAACAGCAGCGCGGCGACCGGGGCCGTGCCGTAGGTGACCAGGAGGTTGAGCTGGTTCGCCTCCTCCAGGCGCTCCCGGGGCACCAGGTTCGGCACCGTGGCGTCCTTGGCCGGAACCCAGAACAGGTTGACGCACTCGACGAGGAAGGTGGCGACGATGATCCACTGGTAGGCGCCGACCAGCGGGATCGACAGGACCAGCGCGAAGCGCGCCAGGTCGGCGAAGAACATCGTCAGCCTGCGGTCGAACCGGTCGGCGAACGCGCCCGCGAGCGGGCCGAGCAGGACGGCCGGGAGCATCTTCGCGACGAAGACGCCGCCGATCGCGAAGCTCTGGACCTTGTAGCCCGACCCCGCGGTGAGGTTACCCGCCAGGGCGGTCAACGCGATGATGTTGAGCCAGTCTCCGAGACTGCACACCGACATGGCCGTCCACAACTTGCGGAACGGCGCGTTGGCCAGCACGTGGGGAGGCTTGCGGCGCGTGGTGTTCCGGCCAGGGGTGGTCATGGTGTCAGCGTATCCAGGTGCTCGCTGGGCTGGGGAGAACACGGGGCCAGGCGGACATGCCCGGTCGCTCGTCGCACGAGGGTAGTACGTGGGAGCGGCTTCCCGCAGCGGACACCGGCGGAAAACCGGTCACCGCGCCGACGCCACCGGGCCCCGCCGCTCTCGCCGGGTCTCGCCGGACCTCACCGGGGCGCCACCGGGGTCACGGAGCCCGTCGGGGCGTCACCGGGGTCACGGAGCCCGTCGGGGCGCCACCGGGGTCACGGAGCCCGTCGGGGCGTCACCGGAGTCACCCGGACCTCCCGGCGCGGAGCTCCAGAAGGGTGATCTCCGGCGGAGCCCCCACCCGGACCGGCGGTCCCCAGAAGCCCGCGCCCCTGGTGACGTAGACCTGGGTGCCGTCCACCTCGCCGAGACCGGAGACCACCGGCTGCTGCATCGGGACGACCAGGTTGAAGGGAACCATCTGGCCGCCGTGGGTGTGGCCGGACAGCTGGAGGTCGACGCCGTACTCGGCCGCCCTGGAGGCCTGGACCGGCTGGTGGGCGAGCAGGACGGTCGACCGGGAGCGGTCCCGGCCGCCCAGCGTCCGCTCGAAGTCGGGGCCGTGGCCGGTCGCGGCGCCCGCGACGTCGTCGACCCCCGCCAGATCGAGCGTGGCTCCCGCGTGGGCGATCTCGACGCGTTCGTTCCTGAGCGGGCGGACGCCGAGCCCGCGAAGCTCCTCGACCCACTCGTCCGGACCGTTCGCGGTGTAGTACTCGTGGTTGCCGGTGACGAAGTAGGCGCCGTAACGCGACTCGAGGCTCCTGAGCGGTCTGGCCAGCGGGCCCAGCTCGGCCACCGTGCCGTCGACCAGGTCGCCCACGACGGCGACCACGTCGGCCTGGAGCGCGTTCACCATGCGGACGATGCGCTCGGCGTGTCCGACGCCGGTGAGGGGGCCGAGGTGGATGTCGCTCACCACGGCGAACCGCAGGCCGCCGAGGCGCGGGTCGAGCCTGGGCAGCGCCACGCTCACCCGCTCGACCACCGGGTCGCCGAGGGCGGTGCGGACGCCGGAGCCGACCGTGACGAGGGCTCCCGCCCCGGCGGCCGCGGCCGCCGTACGGGCGATGAAGAGCCTGCGCCCCATGACGCTCCGCCCACCCGCCGGCCCCGCCGCGGAGTCGTCGGAGCGTCCGGAGCCGCCGGGCCCCTCGCCGCCGGGCCCCTCGAAGACGTCGGCGTCGGCGGGGCCCTCGGAGGCGGGGGCTCCGGAGGCGGGGGGCCGGGAGGAGTCGGAGCCGCCAGGCCGGGAGGGGTCGACGGGGACGGAGGCGGAGGACGGGGAGGAGTCGGCGGGGACGGGCACTCGCGCGCCGGACAGGACGGACGCCCCCTCGACCGCCGGGGCCGACGGCGCGGCGCGTTCCCGGCGTTCCGAACGACGCAGGGCGAGCAGCGCCAGGGCCCGTGGGATCTCCAGAACCACCAGGAACACGAACAGGTAGAACATCACCGCGATCCAGAAGAACCCGGCCAGGCCAGGAAGTGGCCCCATCCGGCGCGGGATCCGATGAGCGTCGCGGGGACGAGCACCGCCAGCCCCGCCACGACCCAGGTGAGCACCCTGCGGGTCCTGCCGGGCAGCGTGGTGGCCCGGACGAGACGCCGCCACAGGTAGTAGTGGATCAAGGTGACCACCGAGACGACCAGCGTCACGAAACCCGTCGCCGCCACGGCTCGCCTTCCCACGCATCCGCTCGCCGTACCCGGCTCGCTCCGAAGAACGCCCGGAACCGCGAATGCGTTCCCCGCCTCGCCTTCTGAGCCTCGAACGCGCTTCCCGCCCGGACCCTGGAACGCGTTCGCGTGTTCCAGGGCCCGGGCGGGAGCGTCAGGCCTTGGCCTTCGCCCGCGGGGCGGGACGCTTCTTGGGCGCCGGGCCGCGGGCGCGGCGTTCGGCGAGAAGCTCGGCGGCGCGCTCGGTGGTGATGTGCTCGACCTCGTCACCCTTGCGCAGGGAGGCGTTGGTCTCGCCGTCGGTTACGTACGGACCGAAACGCCCCTCCTTGACCACGATCGGCTTCTTGGAGACGGGGTCCTCACCGAGCTCGCGCAGCGGGGGCGCCGCGGCGGCACGACCCCTGCCGCGGGCCTTCGGCTGCGCGAACAGCTCCTTGGCCTGCTCCAGGGTGACCGTGAACATCTCCTCCTCCGACCCCAGCGAACGGGAGTCGGTGCCCTTCTTCAGGTAGGGGCCGAACTTGCCGTTCTGCACCGTGACGACCTGCCCCTCGAGCTCGCCCAGGGTCCTGGGCAGCGAAAGCAGGCGCAGGGCGTCGTCCAGGGTGACGGTGTCCAGGGACATCGACTTCAGCAGCGAACCGGTGCGCGGCTTGGGGGCGTCGGCCTTCTTCGTCCGCTTCTTCCCCTCGACCGGTGGCTCCTCGGGGAGGATCTCGGTCACGTAGGGGCCGTAACGGCCGTCCTTGGCCACGATCAGGTTGCCGGTGACCGGATCCTTGCCCAGCTCCCTGTCGCCCGTCGGACGGGAGAACAGCTCCTCGGCCATCTCGGCGGTGAGCTCGTCGGGCGCCAGATCCTCGGGGACGTTCACCCGGGCGCCGTCGCGATCCAGGTAGGGCCCGTAACGGCCGACCCGGATCATGATGTCGGTGCCCCGGATCGGGAACGAGCTGATCTCCTTGGCGTCGATCTCGCCGAGCTCGGTGACCAGGACCTTCAGGCCCTCGTCGCCCTGCTCTCCGTAGTAGAAACGCCGCAGCTCCGGCACCCGCTCGGCGCGGTCGTTGGCGATGTCGTCGAGGACCTTCTCCATGTCGGCGGTGAAGTCGTAGTCGACGAGATGCCCGAAGTGCTGCTCCAGCAGGTTGACCACCGCGAACGCCAGGAAGGACGGCACCAGCGCCGTGCCCTTCTTGAACACGTAGCCGCGGTCGAGGATCGTGCCGATGATCGACGCGTACGTCGAGGGACGGCCGATCTCCCGGTCCTCCAGCTCCTTGATGAGCGAGGCCTCGGTGTATCGCGCGGGCGGCTTGGTCGCGTGCGCCAGCACGTTGAGCTCGGCCGCGGTGAGGCGGTCGCCCTCGGCCAGGTTGGGCAGGCGCTTCTCGGAGTCGTCACGGTCGGTCGACGGGTCGTCCGCGCCCTCGACGTAGGCCTTCAGGAAGCCGTGGAAGGTGATCGTCCGTCCGGTGGCGGAGAACTCGACCTGCTCACCCGAGCTGGAGACGCCCGCCACCTTGACGCTGATCGACTCACCGACCGCGTCCTTCATCTGGGAGGAGACGGTCCGCTGCCAGATCAGTTCGTACAGCCGGAACATGTCGCCGGTCAGCCCGGTCTCACCGGGCGTGCGGAACTCCTCACCCGAGGGGCGGATCGCCTCGTGCGCCTCCTGGGCGTTCTTCACCTTGCTGGCGTACGCCCTGGGCTTGTCGGGCACGTAGGCCGCGCCGTACAGCTTGATGGCCTGGCTGCGGGCGGCGGCGACGGCCGTCTCCGACAGCGTGATGCTGTCGGTTCGCATGTAGGTGATGTAGCCGTTCTCGTACAGACGCTGGGCGACCTGCATGGTGGACTTCGCGGAGAAGCCGAGCTTCCTGCTGGCCTCCTGCTGCAGGGTGGTCGTCCTGAACGGCGCGTAGGGCTTACGGGTGTACGGCTTGCGCTCGACCGAGGCGACCCGGTAGGCCGTGCCGGCGAGCCTGCCCGCCAGCGCCCGCGCCGCCTGCTCGTCCAGGTGGAGCACGTCGGCGCTCTTGAGCGTGCCGTTGCTCGCGAAGTCACGGCCCTGGGCGACGCGCCTGCCGTCCACGCCGGTCAGCGCGGCGCTGAACTCGCGGGGGATCTCGTCACGGCCCGTGTCGAACAGCCCCTGCAGGTCCCAGTAGCTGGCGCTGGTGAACGCCAGGCGCTCGCGCTCGCGCTCCACGACCAGGCGGGTCGCCACGGACTGCACGCGGCCCGCGGACAGCCGGGGCTTGACCTTCTTCCACAGGACGGGGCTGACCTCGTAGCCGTAGAGGCGGTCGAGGATGCGGCGGGTCTCCTGGGCGTCGACCAGCCGCAGGTTCAGGGCGCGCGGGTTGGCGACCGCCTCCTGGATCGCCCTCGGGGTGATCTCGTGGAAGACCATGCGGTGGACCGGCACCTTGGGGTTGAGCACCTCGCGGAGGTGCCAGGCGATCGCCTCGCCCTCCCGGTCCTCGTCAGTGGCGAGATAGAGCTCGTCAGCGTCCTTGAGCAGCTGCTTGAGCTTGCTCACCTGCGCCTTCTTGTCATGGTTGACGACATAGAGCGGCTCGAACTCGTGGTCCACGTTGACACCCAGGCGGGCCCACGACTTCCCCTTGTACTTCTCCGGGATGTCGTCGGCCTTCTCGGGGAGGTCGCGAATATGTCCGATGCTGGACTCCACGACGTAGCCGCGGCCGAGGTACCCAGCGATGGTCTTCGCCTTGGAAGGCGACTCGACGATCACCAGGCGGGTTCCGCCGGCGTTGCCGTTCTTGGCTGGCACGCTGCTTCCTACCTCGCTGTTCGCATTCGTTCCCCGTTCACTTCCACTCGGGTTACCCGATCTGGATCGGGCACACTCCCAAGTAAAGCCGCAAGGACGCACAATAAAGCCCTATGGGAGCCGACGTCCCCTGCCCACCCTCGGAGACTAATCGCTGTGCTGGACTACTCCTACTTGGTTCTCCATCTTCCGCGTGGCACCTCCCGGGACACGGCCCGGCGGATACTGACCGAACACGCAGAATACGGCGACTGGGAACTCGACCGTCTGCGACTGTATCCCGACGGCCGTCGTGACATCCGACTGCGTCGCAAGATCATACGTGTGACCAGGACGATGTGACCCCGGACATGGCTTTGCCCGTCCCGGGCCGCGCCCCCGGAACGGGCAAAGCTTCTCTGCCCCACAGGGCGATCGAAGATCACGATGTGCAGTGACGATCTTCTCGCGCCATGCGTGGAGCGCCTGTGCGTCTCCCTCGATGGATCGGAGGGGACATGTCTGGCGAGTTACTAACGTCTTACTTCCGGGCGAACCGGATACGGCGAGCGGTCACGAAAAGCGTGGCGGAGGCGGCGGACATGGCGCCGAGCACCAGAGCGAGCAGCGAGCCGGAGTTCATCCCGGTCACGCCGATCGGCTGGGCGGCGCTCATGAGGCCGACGGGCAGGGCGTTGCCGATGGGCGTCGAGGGAACCAGACCGGCGGTGGGAGCCAGCGGCGAGTCGCCCTTCTTCGGCGAGGACTGAGCGGAGCGGGTCGCCGCGCCGGGCAGGCCCGAAACCCCGGCCGCGTCCGAAACCCCGGCCGAGTCGGCGACGGCGGCCGGGTCGGCGACGCCCGGCACCTCGGGAAGCTCGGGCAGGCCGGCCGCGTCGCGCGCCTCGTCGGCCACGGGCAGCGAGGAGGTCCCGGAGGCGCCGGCCTGCTGGGCCAGCCCGGCCACGCTCTTGGTCGGGTTCAGCCCCGGGACGACGGGAAGGGTGGACAGCAGACCGCTGGTCCTGTGCTTGGCGGGGACGCCGTTCCACTGGCCCTGGCCGGCGGCCTGCGCCGCGTTGCGGAGCCTGCCCTGGCCCCCGCCCACGTGCGAGCCGCCGAGGCAGCCCGCGGCCGCGTCGCCCAGGGCGGCGACGGCGTTGCCGCAGGCGTTGATCGGCGCGGTGATCGGGATGAGGACCTGGTTGCCGCCGAGGACGGACGACCGGCCCGAGGTGGTGTTGCCGCCGACCCCGCGACCGCCGCCGTGCCCTCCGCCCTTGATGGAGGCGCCGCCCCTGCAACCGGCGAAGGCGTCGCCGAGGACGGCGACGGCGTTGCCGCAGACGTTGATCGGCGCGGTGATCGGGATGAGGACCTGGTTGCCACCGAGGACGGACGACCGGCCCGAGGTGGTGTTGCCGCCGACCCCGCGACCGCCGCCGCGCCCGGGACGGCCGGCCTCGACCGAGGAGCCGCCCTTGCAGCCCGCCTCACCGTTGCCGACCGAGTTGCCGCAGAGGTTGATCGGCGCGGTGATCGGCGCGATCACCTGGTTGCCGCCCCCCACGGAGAAGCGGCCGTCGGTGCCGTTGCCGCCCGCACCCTGCTGGGGCCCGGGACGCGAGCCGTGCCCGCCCGGGTGCCCACCGGAGTGACCGCCCGGGTATCCGGGCTTGCCCGGCCGGCCGGGCCTGCCCGGGCCGTTCTCGCCGGGAACCCCGACGCCGCCCTTGCAGCCGGAGAGCGCCTTGCCGAAGACCGCGGCCGAGTTGCCGCAGACGTTGATCGGCGCGGTGATCGGCGCGACCACCTGGTTGCCGCCGAGCACGGACGACCGACCCGAGGTGGTGTTGCCGCCGGCCCCGCGGCCGCCGCCCGCCCCGGTGACGGAGGAGCCGCCCTTGCAGCCCGCCACGGCGTCACCGAAGATCGAGACGGCGTTGCCGCAGGCGTTGATCGGCGCGGTGATCGGAGCGACCACCTGGTTGCCGCCCAGGACGCTGTGCGCACCGGTCGTACGGTTGCCGCCGGACCCGCCGCCGCCGCGGCCCGACCTCGTGACGGAGGAGCCGCCCTTGCAGCCCGCCCGGGAACCGCCGAGGACCGCGACGGCGTTGCCGCAGGCGTTGATCGGCGCGGTGATCGGCGCGACCACCTGGTTGCCGCCGCCCACGGACGACGTGCCGGAGGTCTTGCCGGGGACGCCGGAAGCGCCGCCCGAGTCCTCGACGGAGGCGCCGCCCTGGGACGACCCCGCCGCTTCGCCCGCGACGCCCACGCCGTTGCCGCTGATGTCGACCGGCAGGGTGATCGGCGCCTTGACCTGGTTGCCGCCGAGGACCGAGTGGTCGCCGTCGGTGTCGGCGAAGGCCGTACCGCTGCCCAGGGACATGACACCCAGTGCGAGCAGTGCTGCGGGAGCCGTGCCCTTAGCCCACGTACGCATGATTTATGCTCCTTGCGGTTCTTAGGGGGATACCTGACGTCTCGTGACCGGCACGAAGCCAGGCGGGATCAGCCGAGAGCCCGCACAGCGGAAGCCTCGACGGCCTGTCACGAGGAACTGGGAACTACAACTGGGAACTACTTCGTCGCTGTTGACATCGCTGCTGACGGAGCGACTTCCCGGACAGGGAACCTGCGCGCTCCGCGACCGGCCGGCCCGTCCTGAGTGAGCCAGAAGCCGATCTGTGAGACGAGATCAGTCAGGAGAGAAAGAGGGGTCGTCCGCCGCTGTGCGGACGACAGGGGGAAGGGCGCACGCCGACGCGACGCGCCGCGCCGTCACCCGCGGGTCGTAGACGAACCGCGTGACATCCCCCACACCCGGGCCCGAAGGGCCGGACCCGCCACTGGTCTGGGGCACGAATCCGTTGGCTCCAGAACTGTGGTCAGCGGTCGCGGGCACCGGGGAACCCGGCTTCGACTGGCTGGTGAGCCCGTCCACGCCTCGGCCCGCCATGGCCTCGGCATTGCCCGTCACCGAGAATCCGCCACTGTCCGTGGGGAAGACATCGGCCTCGAAGGCCGACCCGGAAGTGGCTGGGTCGGGGACGCCGGAGCCGGCCACTCCTGTCACCGCGGTGGTGTCCGCGGCCGCCGGAGCGGCGCCGAGGAGTCCGAAGACGACGGCGAGCAGCCAACCGGCGGCCAGTAGGCCGCCGATCGCGAAGGCTCGCCTGACGATCAGCCAGGCACCGGCCGCGAACCGCGCCATCCGGTCAGCCCGGGCGAAGACGGCGTCGTCAGCGGAAACGGCCACGGGCGCACGCCGAGCAGCGGGCGAGGACGCCCTCCACTGCTCATGCGACACGCGCACCACGTGACCTCCCCGAAGCTCCTGGCCGGGCCCGCCTTGAGGCAGGCCTCAGCCCTTCAACGGAAAGTTACGTTAGCAGCACGGGGAGTTAGCGCGAAGGGTTTCCGGCGGCTTTCCGAAAGAACCTCTCAGCAGCCGTCAAGGAAGCGGTCAAGCACCCGCACCCCGAACTGGAGCGAATCCACCGGCACCCGCTCGTCCACCCCATGGAACATCCCGGAGAAGTCCAAGTCCGCGGGCAGCTTGAGCGGCGCGAACCCGAACCCGCGGATGCCGAGCGCGCTGAACGCCTTCAGGTCCGTGCCCCCGGAAAGGGTGTACGGCACGGCGAGGGCGCCCGGGTCCTCCGCCACGAGCGCGTCGGCCATGGCCCGCACCAGCGGGCCGTCGAACCCGGTCTCGAGGGCGATGTCGTGGTTGACGAACTCCCTGGTCACGTTGGGGCCGAGCAGCTCGTCGACGGTCTGGAAGAACTCCTCCTCGTATCCCGGCAGGAACCGGCCGTCCACGTGCGCTACGGCGGTCTGCGGGATCACGTTCGTCTTGTAGCCCGCCTCCAGCAGGGTGGGGTTGGTGGTGTTGCGCAACGTGGCGCCGATCATGCGGGCCAGCGGGCCCAGCTTGGCCACGGTCGCCTCGGGATCGTCGAGGTCGAGTTCGAGCTCCAACGCCTTGGAGAGCTCGGTGAGGAGGGTGCTGACCGTCTGCGTCAGCCGTACCGGCCACTCGTAACGCCCGATGCGGCCGACCGCCTCCGCCAGCTCGGTGACGGCGTTCTCCGCGTTGAGCATGGAGCCGTGCCCGGCCCTGCCGGTCGCGGTCAGCTTCATCCAGGCGATGCCCTTCTCCGCCGCCTCGATGAAGTACAGCCTGCGCGCCTCGTCGATGGAGACGCTGAACCCGCCCACCTCGCCGATCGCCTCGGTGCACCCGTCGAACAGGTCCTTGTGCTCGGCGGCCAGCCAGTGCGCGCCGTACCCGCCCCCGGCCTCCTCGTCGGCGGTGAACGCCAGCACCACGTCCCGGGGCGGCCTGCGCCCCTCGCTGAGCCGCTGCCGCACGACCGCGAGGATCATCGCGTCCATGTTCTTCATGTCGACGGCGCCGCGTCCCCAGACGCACCCGTCGGCGATCTCCCCGCTGAGCGGGTGCAGGGTCCAGTCGGCGGCGTCGAAGGGGACGACGTCGAGATGCCCGTGCAGGAGCAGCGCGTCGCGGGAGGAGTCCTCCCCCTCGACGCGGACGACCACGTTCGCCCTATGGCTGTCCGACTCCAGGATCCGCGGCTCCAGCCCGACCTCGGCCAGCTTCTCCGCCACGTACTCGGCCGCCGCCCGCTCACCGGGGCCCGAGTTGTCACCCGCGTTGGTCGAGTCGATCCGGATCAGGTCACGGCACAGCCCCGCGACCTCGTCCTCACCATTGAGCGTGGTCATGGCGACTCCTTAGGATTGATACGGCTTGCGCCTCCCATCCTGCCGCCGCCGAGGCCGTCCCGGCATCCCCGCGGGACCTGCTCGCATACCGATATGACGCAAGCCCAAGAGTTTGCTAACCTGATTCCGCCGACGCGGGATGACGGTCCAGCGTGCAGGCACCAAGTCCGGGTGGCGGAATAGGCAGACGCGCTAGCTTGAGGTGCTAGTGCCCTTTGCGGGGCATGGGGGTTCAAGTCCCCCCTCGGACACAAACCCTTCTCCTATGGAGTCCTGGTCACTTACAGAGGTGACCAGGACTTTTCTCTTTCCCGGGTGATACACCAGCCGGAGTCCGAGGTTCGCGTAGATCTTCGCCTTCCGCAACGGGTCGGCCTGGGCGAGGAGCTGCACCGCGTCGCCGAGCTCGCGCATGAGCGCCGCCAGCTGGCCTCGGTCGAGCACGCTCCGGCGGGGCGGCGGCATCCGGCGAAGCCTGTTCTCCGCCTCCGCCTTGCGGGCCTGCTCCTCCCGGATCCATCCGGCGACCACCGCGGGGTCGGCACCGGCCTCCAGGGCGGCACGGTGCTGGGAGAGCCTGCGGTCGCAGTCGGCGATCTGGCGGCGGGCCATCGCGATCCCCTGCGCCTCGGGCGGCAGCAGGTCCTGGGTGGCCAGCAGGTCCTCCAGGGTGCGGCCGACGTTCGAGGGTGAGAAGAGCCTGCCGAGCCAGCGGTCCAGCCGCGGCACCACGGCGTCCTCGCGCAGGTAGACGTTGCGGGGATGCATCACGTGGTTGGCCAGGGCGTACTCCTCGGGGAAGCGGCACCGGTAGTACGGCGCGTCGTTGGTCCACTGCCCCTGCATCCTGCGCTCGCAGGCACCGCAGAACAGCAGCCCGCGCAGCTGGTACGGCTTGGGCGTCCGCTTGCGCGTCTTGTCCGTCGGCCGGTCGCCCCGGCCGGCCAGCGTCGTCTGGGCGGCGGCGAAGTCATCCTGGCCGACGATCGGCGCGTGGGCCACGCTCTCCGACCACACCCACTCCTGGCGGGAGTTCCAGCGGAGTTTGGTGGTGTGGCCCAGGCCGACGTCGTCGACGTCGATCAGGACCTCGTCCTTGCGCTGCCTGTTCCACACCTGGTGGCCCGTGTAGCGGGGATTGGTGAGGATGGCCCGCACCGCGCTCTTGGACCAGGCGATGCCGACACGGTGCCGGTTGCGCCCGGGGTCGTGGGCCGACGGGCTGGGGATGCCGTCGCGGGTGAGCCTCTCGGCGATGGCGAACAGGCCGTACCCGTCGAGGAACTCGGCGAAGATCCGGGCCACCACGGGTGCGGCCGCCGGGTCGAGCTCCAGCCGGTGCAGGCGCCGGCCGTCGGCGGCCTTGGCCGGGTTGGGGTGCGGGCCCGCGTCGCCCAGGCGGTAGCCGTACGGCGGCCGCCCCCCGAGGAAGCGACCCTCCATCTGCGCCTGGGCGGACATCGCGGTCCGCACCCGGATCTTGACGCGGTTGCGCTCGCCCTTGCTCATCCCGCCGAACACGCTCATGACGAGGTCGTGCGCCTCGTTGGCCGGGTCGATCGGCCCGCCGACCTCAGGCACCCACAGCGGCACCCCAAAGTGCTCGAAGATCGGGAAGGTGAGGCCGTACTGGTTGCCGTAGAAGGCCCGATGCGGCTCGCCGATCACCACGGCCTCGAACCCCCGATGCGGGTCGCGCAGCTCGGCCAGCAGCGCCGCGGCCTGCGGGCGCCGCTGCCAGGGGATCGAGCGGGACTTGTCGACGTCGAAGAACTCGGTGACGATCTCCCCGCCACGCGACTCGATCAGCGCCCGCGACCGGGTGATCTGCCAGGCCCGCGACGAGGCGGGGTCCTGGTTGTCCTCGGTCGAGACCCGACCGTAGAAGGCGAACCGCATCGGTGCTCCAGCTCTCCGTTCCGGGTTCTCAGGCGACGTCGGGGACGGCTGCGCCGACCGACTCCGCGTGGGCCTCCAGCAGGATCTCCAGCAGCTCCCTGGCGGCGCCGGGGGTCAGCCGGGGCGGGCCCTGCGGGAGCACCACGTGCACGCCGGGCTGGCCGGATCCCTTGACGGTGGTCATGATGGTCACGCTCCTGTTCGTGGACGGGGGCGCGGCTCCGGTGGCTTGCTTGGCGGTGGGCTCCGGAGCCGTTTCGCGGTCGGGGGTCGTTTCGGGGTTCACGGGACGGCCGGGGTACGGCCGCGGCGGCACAGGGCGCACCGGGCGGGGTGGGAGGCGCCGTGCGGGCAGCCATCGGTCGCCAGGGCCTCGGCCAGGGTCCGGTCGGCCGGTCCGGCCCGGGGCGTGGTGTCGACCGGGTCCGGCAGCTCGGCCAGGCGGCTGCTCAGGACCGCGTACGGGTTGCGGACGCCGACGGTGTTGGCGCCGACGTGCTCGGCCAGCGAAGCAGGGCTCCAGCCGCCGGCGAGCGCGGCCGTGACGGCCGGGGCCAGGCGCCGGACCTGTGCCGGTGACAGCGGCCAGGCCGCGCCGAGCGCTGCGGCGAAGCTCCGGACCGGCTCGGGGATCTCCTGCCCCGGCTCACCGCCGCCTGAGGCCCGGCCCGGCGCCGGAGCGCCGCTCGCACGTGCCCGCGCAGGCGGTGGTGGTTCATGGTGGTTCTCTGGTGGATTGGGTGACGCCTGTGTCACCCCTCCCCTGACACCTGTGTCACCCCTCGCGGTCGCCTGTGTCAGCCCGGACGGATTGTCAGGGGTGACATCCCGTCCGGGGTCGAACGAGTTATCCACAGTTTCCACAGACTCGTACACAGGTTCGATATCGCTGTGCACAGGCTTGCGGAGCACCAGGGAATACCCGTTCGTCCCACGAGGTCCGATTCCGCGATGCACGACCAGGTGCCCGGCGGCGACCAGGTCGGCCATGACCCGCCGTACCGAGCGGGGGCTGATGTTGGCCTTGCGGGCGATGGTCGCCACCGCGGGCCAGCACCCGGTCCCGTCGTCGCGGGAGCAGGCGTCGGCCAGCGCCAGCAGCACCAGGCGCTGGTTGCCGGACGTCGGCGAGTGCTGCCACACCCAGTTCATGACCGCGATGCTCATCGTGCCTCCCCCGCTCCGGGCAGGCGCAGGCCCCGGAACGGCCGAACCACCGCCTGCCCGTCGACCCGCCGTACGAGGACGTTGCGTGGCGCCGGCCGGGGCGCCCGACGCCAGGTCGGCCACGAGGGGCGGCCGGGCAGCGGCCGGGCCTTCGACGGCGCCGCGTAGGCGACGACCACCGTGACGGCCCGGCCCCGCTCCAGATACGTGCGACCGATCACCGGACCGCCTCGGACTCGGCGACCGGGCCGATGGCCGCGACCCGGCGGAGAAGCCTGAGCATCTGGTGAGCCCGCTCCAGGGCATCGCCCACGGGCGGCTCCGGAGTCGCCGGCCTGTGCTCCGGCGGCCCGCCGTGGTGACCGCTCCAGTGCAGGACCCGCTCCGCCAGCTCGTGGCCGTGCCTCACCCGCCACTCCGGCAGGGCCCTGACGGCACCGTGGGCGGCGTGCCACCACCCGGCGAGGCCTCGCGTGAGGCCGTACATCTCCGAGCCTCTCCAGGCGACCAGCCGACGGCCGCCGAAGACCTCGACGAGCCTCTCGGCCACCTGGTCGAGAGGCACGGCGTCGGCCGCGACGTCGCGCTTACGCCGGGGCGGAGCCGACGGCGTCAGGGCGACGTCGACGAGGACCTGGCCGTCGACGGAGAGCACCACGACACGGCTCGGCGCAGTTCGCTCCCATACACCCTCGGCCGGGCGAACCGGGATCTCGGTGACCGCCACGACGGCCGCGGCCGGGTCGGCCAGCACCTCGCGGGCCCAGGCGGCCGCGGCGGCCCGGTCGCGCTGCCAGGCACGGTGCCGGGCGTCGTGGTTGCGGATGTCCATCATCGCCATGACGCACTCACCGCACGCGAGCGCGCGGTCCACCGACAGCTCCAGCGGGCGCGTCGACTCCGTCAGACACACCCCGCAGACGTAGGCGTGGGTACGGCGGGCCCGGGCGGCGGCCACCTGGGCCTCACTGAGCGGCCGCATGGGCCGGGCCGTCTCGATCTCGTACAGGGGCGCATGCTTGTTGCCGTGGTAGAACAGCCAGCCGCGCGGTGCCTGCCCCTCGGCGGGACGGCGCCGGTGGTCCCGGACCAGCTGTGTCCGGGTGGCCAGGCCGTCGGGCACCTCGTCGTAGCGGTAGACGGGCAGGCCGTCGATGTGGGAAGCCATGGGTTCACCTCGATCTGTGAAAGTCAGCATGAGCGTGCGCACCCCGCCCGGGGCGGGGGCGCGTTCGGGGCGAACGGTCAGAGCGCGAAGACGGCCGCGACCGCGAGGGCGGCCAGCGCGGCGAACGCCAGGTCGATCGCCAGCCGCAGCCGCCGGTACTTGGCCCGGGCGGTCCGTGACAGGTGGACGATGTCGCGCGCCCGCCGGGCCTGCGGGTCGTCGGCCAGTACGGCCAGCAGCTCCTCGGCGTCCCTGACGGCGGCGTGGGCGACGAACCCCGTCCCCGGCCCGGAGCGCGGCAGGGACGGCCGGATCACGCCCAACGCCACGGCCGAGGAGGCGCCCAGCAGCGCCACCGCGCCCGCCAGGCCGACGCGGGCCGGGACGGCCAGCTCAGGAGCCAGTACCGACAGCGCGGCCAGAACGCTGAAGGCGGTCCCCGCGAACGCGAGCACCGTGGCGGCCTTGGCGTCGGTACGGGCCAGCTCGGTGCGGACCGCCTCGGTCTCGGCGAGCAGCTCGGCGGCGCCGTGCTCGTCGAGACGGTCCGGCCGGGCCCGTACCGTTCCGGAGACGGCTACCGGTACGGCCTGCGTCGGCGTCTCCGAAGCCGGGGTGAGGGGCGGGCGGGTGGCGAGGTCCTCGACGAGGGCCAGGTCGAGGTCGTCGATGACGATGACGTGCGCGGTGGCCAGCAGGTCGACCCAGACCGGGGCCAGGCCGGGGCAGGCGGCGAACTGCTCGTCGGTGATCAGGCCGTGGGCGTGGTCGACGGTGCGGTAGGCCAGGGCCTGGACCTGGTGGGCCATCAGCCAGCGCGGACGGCCGGCCGCGCGGACGCTGGGCGCCACCTCTCCGGTCAGGGTCGTCTGGAACAGGTGCCAGTAGTGACCCGACCGGTCCACACCGGTGCACCGGTCGTAGCGGCCCGGGCGCCATCCTGCGGTGACGGGCGTCAGGTGGCCGACGATCAGGCCGGTCTGCTCGGCCACCAGGGCGCGGGCGGCCTGCTCGGGCTCGCCGTAGGGGGCGAGGTGCCCGGCGGGAGGCGCGATGCCGGGGGCGGTGGCCTGCTCGAACATCAGGTACTGGCCTGCGGCGTCCTGGACGATGACGCCCACGCTCCTGTGCTCACAGGCGGTCAGTGATGTCGTGGCCGGGGCCGGGGTGGTGCCGTTGGCGGCGGTGATGTGCATGATGGTGTTACCTCTCGATCTATTGGGTTTGGGAGGGTGCGGGCGCGCCCGGCGTGGGTTGTCTTGGCGGATTGGCCACGTTGGTGCGCGCCCGTCGGCGTGTCAGGCGGCGGAGCGGTCGCCGGCCAGCAGCTCCTGCAGCAGGGGCCGGTGCGCGGCGAACACCTGGCCGTCGTAGGTGCGCGCCAGGTGGGCCGTCAGGACGCGGTAGGTGTCGGCGCGCACCCACGCGGCCCGTTTGGCGTCGTCGGCACCCACCGGGACGGGGAAGTCTGTCCAGTGGCCGGTATCCAGGTGCGTCCGGGCAGGCACGGTGACCATCCACGCCTCATCGCTGGCGCGGGGGTCGGGGACGTACCGGGCCGGAAGCGCCGTCCAGATCACCCCCTCCAGGACGAGGCCGGTCTCCTCGGCCAGCTCCCGCACCGCCGCATCGGCCGGGCTCTCGCCGGGGTCGACCTCGCCGCCGGGCAGCGCCCAGCCGTGCCCGTCGGCCCGCTCGACCATGACCAGCCACCGGGCGCCCTCCTCGTCGACGGCGGTCACGACGGCGTCGGCGCACAGCTGCTCACCCCAGTGGCCCAGCTCGCCGCGACCGCGCCCGATACCGGTCTTCTCGCACGGGTTGAGCGGGCGGCCGTCGACGACCTGGAAGGGGATCGCGGCGGCGGCCTGCCGGGCGGGCCAGTCGATCACGGTCGGGTCGGTTTCGGGGTCGGCCCAGCCGTCGCGGACGCCCTCGACCAGGACGGCGGGGTGCGTGTAGGTGTTCTTTCTGATCATGAGGGTTGGCTCCTTTCTCTGGATGACGGGCTTGTCGAGGTCGCGGTGGGTGACGCTCGTGCTGACCTGTACGCGGCGCAGCAGGTCGGCCACGGCCTCGGCCAGGGCGACCGAGCGGTGGCGGCCGCCGACGCAGCCGATGGCGATCTGGATGGGGCGGCCGCCGGGCCGGTCCAGCGCACCGCGCAGGCCCAGGGCGGCCGAGGCCAGGCCGCGCACGGCCTCGATGGCGCCGGGCGTGGCCAGCACGTGGGCGCGGACCGTGGCGTCCAGGCCGGTGCGGTACCGCATCGCCGGGTCTACGTGCGGGTCGCGAAGTGAGGTATGCACATCGAGGGTGACGTCGGCGGTGGGAGCCGGGGCGTGGCCGTAGCCGAAACTGGTGACCACCACCGTCGTGTGGTCGCCGTTCCGGTCAGTGCCGTACATCTCGGCGGCGGCCGTGGGCAACTGGGCAACGGCCTGCTGCAGGGCGTAGTCGGTGCTCATGAACTGTCCTTCTCTGGGTTGAAGGGTGATAGGGCGGGTGCGGGTCAGGAGGCGGTGGCGACCGCGCGGCGGCGGGCACGCAGGGTGGGGTGGGTGCCGGTGATCCAGCCGCCGGCCCGGTACCACCACGGGTCAGCCGGAGCTTCGGCCAGGGTGGTGGTGACGATGGAGTGGCCGGGCAGTCCGGCGCCGTCCAGCAGCCGCACCGAGTAGACGTCGGCGGCGATCTCCTCGCGCCGCTCGTCGCGGCGCTCCAGGAGGGTGAGCACCACTCCGGCGGCCAGGCCCAGCACCATCAGCCATCCCGGGGCACCGGCGAGCACGGCGCCCATGGTGAGGGCGATGACGATGCGGACGTCCCGGCCGCGGGCGGAGCCGTGGGTGTGGCCCAGGGCGTGGTGAGCGACCTCGTGGGCCAGCGCCCCGTGCAGCCGCGCCGCCGGCCCGTTCAACAGGCCGGTGCCCAGGCCGATGCGGCGCACCCCGGTGCAGGGGTCGGTGTAGCTGACGGCCGCGTCCTCAAGGCCGGGCTCGATGACGACCAGGACGTCGTCGACCGTGGCGGTCCGGGTGAGCATCCCGGTCAGCCGGGCGAGTTCGGCCGCCTCGGCCGACGCGGCGGGGATGGGCGTGGAGGCCTCGGCCTCTTCACCGTCGGCCGGAGCGTCCGTCCGCGGCGCCTGGCGATCGTCGAGCGGGTCGGGATCGACGGCGGGTGGGATCAGGTCGGGCCAGTCGGCGGCGGAGATGACGCGCCCCTGCAGCGGGGCGTCGGTGCGGTTCATCGTGGTCCTTCCAGGCGGTGTACGGGGTGTGCGGGTGTACGGGTCCGGAGGGGGGTTCAGCAGGTTCGGAGATGTTCAGGAGGGGGGTCGTCATCCCCCGTACGCCCCGTACAGGTCCGGTGTTTTCGCTGCTCAGGTGGGTGTACGGGGCTGTTCGGGAGGGGTGTGCGGGTGTACGGGGCAGACGTGCGGCCCGTACACCGCGGCCCGTGGTCAGGCCGCGGGCCAGGCGGCCACCTGCGGCGGCACCTGGACTTCGCCGCGGTGGATGCGGTCGGCGGCCGCCAGGACATCGGCCAGGGCGTAGCCGCGCTTGTGCTTGCCCGACACCAGGAAGGCACGCGGCAGCGGCCGGATGCCCAGCGGCGCCAGCAGACCGGGTAAGTCGGCCTGCTCCAGACCGAGCAGCGCGGCCAGCGTTTCCGAATGCATCCGCTCGGCGGCACCGAAGGCGGCGATGGTGCGGCGCACGATCTCCGGCAGCGGCTGCTCGACCGCCGGAGCCGACGGGGCAGTGACCGGCGCGCCAGACAAACCACTCGGGGTGGTGGGCAGGGCCATCAGGTCCGGCCAGTCGGCCGCCGTACCGGTGGCCGCCGGAGCGGCCGGAGGCTGGGCGGGGGTCGTCAGGTCGGGCCAGTCGGCGGCCGCCCCGCCGGACAGGACCTCGAAGCGGGGCCGCGGAACGACCGCCGCCGCGACCGGCGCGGCAGAACCGGTGCTCGGGCCGGAGGGCAGGCAGGCGACCGGCGCCGGACCGCCGCCGTCGACGTCACCGTCTTCGTCGTCGAAGTCGTCGGCCATCGCGGCGAAGACGGCGCGCATCCGCTCCAGCCGGGTGGCGTAGGCCGGTCCGGCCGCCTGCGCCGAGGCCTCGTCCAGATCCGGCCGTAGACCGGCGATCGCCAAGGCGGCGGCCTCGATCTGGCTGGGGGTGATGTTGTAGGCCCGGAACGGCCGCGGCTGGGCGCCGTCGACGCTGATGAACCCGGTGCCCTTGCCGGCGAGCTGGTCCATGGCGATGCCCAGGTGCCAGCCGAACATGTGCCCCAGCTCGTCCTCATCGGGCCCGTACATCTGAATGCGCACGCCGGTCTGGCGGCGCATGTTCGTCGGCACCAGATCGCTGGTGGGCCGCAGCGAGGAGATGATCACGTTGACGGCCTCGTTACGGCCGATGTTCTGCAATTCCCCCAGCAGCGCCTCCAGCTGCCGGTCCTGCACGGCCTGGGCGCCCTCGTCGACCACGATGGTGATCTGCGGCAGCTGTGGGCTGACCGGCAGCAGGCTGGTGTCGTGGGCGCGCTTGAGCTTGCGGTAGGAGGCCTTGCGGTGCTTGGCGATCGTGATCCCTGAGGCCAGCATGAGCTTGCCCTCCTCGGCGTTGGGCGCGGCCCAGTCGATCGGGCACCGGGTGACCTTGCCGTCCAGCCACACGTCGATCCACGGCTGGGTCAGGCCACCGCCGTTGAGGTCCAGGTGCCACACCAGGTGATCGGCGCACCGGCCCAGAGCGACGGAGATGTCCTGCAACAGCGTGGTCTTGCCCGAGCCGCGTTTGCCGGAGACCAGCATCGACTCCTCGCGCACCACGGCGCCGACCAGGTCGGAGTTCGAGTACTCGCCGAAGACGACGGGCTCCAGCACGCTGCGCGGGCTGTGGTCGGCCGGGTAGGCGATGACCTGGGACAGGCGGTTGACGGTGTTGACCCGGGCGATGACCAGGCGGCGGTTGCCGCCGCCGACGAACTCCACCCCGCAGCCTTCGGGCAGGCAGGCGTCGGTGGCCAGCGCCTCGGCGCGGTCCTGCAGGTGCTTGCGGGTCACCCCGCCGCCGGGCAGGGTCAGGTGCACGTCGTATCCGGCCCGGGTGGGCCAGACGATGACGTTGGTGACCTCGACGCGGACGCTGCACACCCGCTGGATGCGGGCCTCCCAGTCGGTGCCGATCGCCGCGACGTTGCGGGTGACCAGCGCCGTACCGGGCACCACGGCCGGAGTGCGGCGGCGGGCGGTGGCCCTGCCCAGCGGGGACAGCACCCCGGAGGCCAGGGCGCCGACGCCCAGGGCCGCCCAGACGGGCTGGGCCCACACCGTGGTGGCCAGCGTGTAGGTCCACCAGCTTCCCGCCCCGATCCAGCAGCCGACCCGGTAGAGCAGCGGGGCCGTGGAAAGGTCGCGGTGAGCACCGGCCACGACCGTCCCCACGGTGCCGACCGTGCCCGCGGCCACGCCGACCAGCGGGTCGAGGTGGGTCACGTCGCCGACCACACCGAGCGCGGCCAGCGCCAAGGCGCCCTGCACGGTCGCGCTGACCGGGCCGCGCGGAACCAGCGACCAGTCCACGCGAGGTGCGTGGGCGGCGCGGTTTCGGGCGGTCCGAGGACGCGTTCTCGTGGTGGTGCTCACCGGAGTGTCTCCTTTCAGCGGTACTGCGAAGGCCACGGTCAGAGCCGAGGCCGGGGCGGCTAGATGCGGCCGGCGTCCCAGAGCGTTTCGTTGGTGCGGGGAGCGTCGCCGCGCTTGAGGTCCTCGGCGTGAGCCCGCTTGAACAGCGGCGCGACCTCCTGGGCCAGGCTGATCAGGTGGCGGTGGGCGGCGTACAGCTCGGCGAGCTTGTCCACCACGGCCGGGTGAATGGGGTATTCGGACTGCAGGCGGGCGGTGTAGGTGCGGATCGCCATCGCGACGTTGGCCGGGACCTCGGCCAGCTGGTCCATCTCCCGCGCCACGGTCCACATGTCCTCGGGGGCGTAGCGGGAAGCAGCGGCGTTGACGTCGGCCGCGGCAGCGGCGAGCGGGAAAGCCATCGGGCTCCTCCAGGTGGCAGGGCCGCCGGTGGGCGGCGTGTACGGATGACGGCGCCGGCGGGTGCCGGAGCCGGTGACGGCGGGCTCGACGTTCGCTCCGGTGGCCTCCGGACTCGGCGAGTCGCCGGGCCTGCTGGTGTCGGGCGCGCCGGCCGGGTCGGGTTT
Source organism: Streptosporangium carneum (assembly GCF_027922005.1). Taxonomy (GTDB): domain Bacteria; phylum Actinomycetota; class Actinomycetes; order Streptosporangiales; family Streptosporangiaceae; genus Streptosporangium; species Streptosporangium carneum. The sequence goes on from NZ_BSEV01000001.1 coordinate 154,569, forward strand.
CTTGCCGGTCTCGGGGGTGTCGGCCTTCGTCTCTTCGGGCTGGGCCTCGGGGGCGGACGTGGCCTTGCGCGCCTTACGGGCCTGGTAGCGGTCGACCAGCAGGGCGAGCAGCGTCAGCAGGAACGCGGCGGCCTGGCCGTCCCAGCGCCACAGCAGCCCCGCCGCTCGACGCCGCATCGCGCGGAACCCGCCACCGGCCCGGACGGCACGCCAGGCGGCCGAGACGCGCCGCCCGGTGCGCCGGTCGGCCCAGGCCGCGGCGCGGCGTGCCTGCCGGAGCGTGAAGCGTCCGGCGGCCCGCCCGGCCCGGGATCCGGCCCGTCCGGCGGTCCGGCCGAGGCGACGCCCGGCCCGACCGGCCCAGGCGAACACGCGGCCGGCCCGGTGCCCGGTCTTGCGGTCGATCCACGCGGCGCCTTGGCGGGTACGGCGTGCGGCCGCACGGGCGCCTCGGCCAGCCAGGCGGCCGAACGCCCGCCCGGACCGCCCGACGCCCCGAGCCACGCCACCGACCGTCCGGACGGCTCCGGTAACCGCTCGGCTCGCCCGCCGGGTGACCCGGCCTGTCCCGGCGACCGCGCCGCCGATTCTGCGACCCGCGCGACCTGCCGCGGCCAGCGGACCCTGGCCACCCGAACGAGACGCCTTGGCGCCACCGGTAGCCGCGCCGCGACGGCCCGCACGGCCGGTGAACGCCGTACCACCGGACCGAGCTCCACCACCGGACCGCGACCCACCGGCCCGGCCGGCACCACCTGAGCGACTCGCGCCGCCCAGCAGCCCTGCGGACCGGCCGGAGCGACCGGACGAGAAGCCCAGGCCCCCGGTGCCGCGACGGCCACCGGACCCGGGCAAAAGGCCGGCGCCGGATCCACGGCCGGAGCGGCCGGTCGACCGGCCTCCGCTGAACAGGGCACTCGTCACGCCACCGCGGCGCGACGTGCCCGCCCCGCTACCGGCTGAGCCGGTCGACCGGGACGCTCCGGAGTGGCGGCCGGAGTGGTCGCGCCGGGAGCCGCGGCGCAGGTAGGCCACGGCACCGCCACCGGCCAGCACCCCACCGCCGATCAGGCCCGGCAGGCCCAGCAGCTGGTACAGGCTGCCCAGCACCACCGCGGAGGCCGACAGACCACCTGCGGCCAGGTGCGCGGCAGGCACCCCGGCATGCTCCTCCGAGCCGTCCTCGTCGTCCTGGTCGATGTCACCGGCCGGGTCGGCGCTGGACTCGCCGGGAGGGCTCCATACCTGGTCAGCCGGGGTGTTCGGGGGGGACGTACGGGGGGTGTTCGGGGGTTGGGAAGCGACCGCCGGGGCCTCGACGGGCTCGGTGCCGACGGGGCCGGCCGAGTCGGTGCCGGTGGAGTTGGCCGTGGTGCTCATCGGGTCACCTCCGCCGTGCTGCTCCAGTCCAGGCGGCACCACGCCGTGCGCCCGGCCGGACCGGTCGTGGCCTCGTAGGCGTCGGCCAAGCGGGCCACGATGTCGGCCAGGCCCCAGCCGGAGGCACCCGCCTCGCGGCGGACCGGGACCGGACGCGGCCCCTGGTCGATCACACTGACCTCCACCGCGGCCGCGGTGACCTCCACCCGAACCGTGAACGCGCCACCAGGCGCACCGGACAAGCTGTGCAGCACGGCGTTGGTGATCAGTTCGGAGGTGACCAGGGCCACGTCGGCGGTACGCGGACATCCGGCGGGCAAGCACTTCAGCGTCCACGCGCGAGCGGCGGGGACCTGCTCGGGCACCCCGGCGAAGGTGCGGGCCATCATGGCGCCACCTCCCGCAGCAGCGCGGTGATAGCGGCGTTGACGTCCAGGTGTTCATACTCGCGGCCCAGGGGCACCAGCCCGAACGCCCGATCCAGGAAGTCCTGGACGGCCTCGCGCTGGGCGTAGAGCGCGAAGGGGTAGCCGTGCTCGGGGGTGACGGTCAGGACGAGGTAGTCGTCGACCTCCTCGTGCGGGGCCACGGTGACGTCGCCCTGCCCGGCCCGGTCGAGCAGGCCGGCGGCCAGCAGCATCCGGGCGAAGCCGTACACGACGGTCTCCTTGCGACCCTGCACGAAGGCCAGGCGCACGGCGTACGGATCGCTGACGCGGTAGGAGAGCACCGCCGCGAGCGGATAGTCCGGCCGGTCCGTCGGCCACAGTGTGATGCCCTTGGTGATCTCACGGTTGCTCATGCCGCTGCCTCCTGGGCCAACTCCGCACGCAGCACGCGGGCGGTCTTGGGCGCGCAGCGCAGGGTGCGACGGATCTCCTCGACGGTGGTCTGCTGCGGGTCGATCGTCCCGGCGGTGATCGCGGCGTGCAGCGCGGCGCGGTGCTCTTCGATCGACCGGCGGGGGGTCGGTTCCTCGCCGTCATCGTCGATCGACCGAGGCGCCACCTGCTGGTCGATCGAGCGGCGAGGCGCGTCGATCGAGGCGAATCGATCGAGCGGCGCCATGCCCGCCTCGCCCGCCCGGGGAGCTGGGATCGACTGATGGTCGATCGACGGGCCCGGCTCGATCGAGGGGGAGGCGATCGACCCGGTGAACAGAATCGATCGGGCCACGTCGTCGCGGCGCTCAGCGAACGCCTTGAGCCTCGCCATGGCCTCCTCACCCGCCTCGATCGACTCGGCCGAGGTCGTGCCGGGGCGGACGATCGACCCGTCCACGATGACCAGACGGCCGTCTCTGGCAGCGGCTCGATCTGCCTTACGCTCGTACCTCACGATCGAGCGAGCCAGACGCCGGTCCCGGCGAGAAGCGGCCGGCCCGACCCCGTAACGGTCGATCCACGCCGCCGTCCACGCCTCCTCGGTCGAGCACTCCTCGCCGCGGGAGGCGCGGATCGAGGCTGCGGCCCAGGACAGGCGCGGGTAGCGCAGGCGCCGCCAGGCCGCCCGGCGAATCTCCGCCGCGGAGCGTTTGGCGGCGGTCTGCTGGGTCAGTGAGGCGGTCAGCTCCCACAGGGCGATGCCCAGCAGGGAGGCCAGCGCGAGGATCACCCCGACCTGCAGTCCGTCGCTCTTGCTGGCCGTGACGCCGTGCCAGAGGTTCATCGTGGCGGCGATGCCTGCCAGGCCCCAGGTCGCGGCCCGATAGCGGCCGATCGGCAGCTGGGCCGCGATGGCGCGGTGCACCAGGTAGGCGATGTACCAGACCCCACCCTCCAGCGCGATCGGCAGCGCCGGGGCCATGACGCCCAGGTGCATCACATCGCGGGCGAACTCCAGCTGCCCGCGCCAGGCGATCGCGATCGGCGCGCCCATCGCCACGGCGCCCACGATGACCGGCGCGCGGGTGACCACCACGGCGGCCAGGACTCCGACACCCCGGCGCACCGCAGTTCGACGGTCGACGCGAGAAGCAGCACGCTGGCGACGACGCTCGGCGCGACGGGCGGCCTTACTGGCAGCCCGCTCGGCACGAGCCTGTTCGGCCTGGCGAACCTGCTCGGTCGCCATCTGCATGCGCGCCTGCTCCAACCGCAGGGAGGTTTCGGCGCGGGTTGCCTCGGCCTCGGCCCGGCGCGCATCAGCCTCGGCGCTGGCGACGACCCGCTCAGCGCGGGAGTCGTAGTAGGAGGCGGTCATCACGCCACCGCCCCGGAGTCCTCAGTGAGCTGACGGGCGGCCATACGGCGGGCCGTACGGCGCCGGTTGTAGACCATGCTCTGCCGCTTCCAGGGAGCGGTGCCGCCGCGAATGCCGTGGAACCAGGTGCGGGGCAGGTCGTACTCCTCGCGCAGCGCAAGCTCCAGGCACTCAGCCCGTACGGGACAGTCACGACACAGCCGACGAGCGGTGGCCTCGTACTCGGCGCGACGCGCCATGACCGCTTCTGTCGGCTCACCGCCATTCGGGGAAGGCTCGGACGGAAACCAGGCGTCGGGGTCAGCACTGCCGACGCATGCTCCGACGCCAAGAACACGACGGGACAGGGTGGGGGTGGACGCGGCCGTCACGGCCGTGATCAGGGGTGGAATGATGGACAGCATCCGGGTGTGTCCTTTCCTGGGTGAACCCGGTTCTCGCGGCCCCGGTGTTGCACCACCGGGGCCGTCTTCGCTGATCTGTCTGCCGCCCCTCTAAGAAGACGGCTACAGGCTCACCTGTAGATGCCTACTCGACTAGAGGAGTTGCCTTCTCTTTATGACTCCTCTAGACGAGTTCGTCAAGGCTATCTGGCAGGCAATTCGTAGGAGAGCAGGTAAGCGTCGCTGGACATGACCGTGTCGCACACCTCAACGGGGCGGCCATCGACGGCGTAAGCCGTACGAACCAGACGGAACACAGGAACACCGGGGGCAAGCTTCAGTGCACGCACCTCGTCGCGGAACGGCATCCGAGACTGGATCTCCTCGACGAAATGGTCGAGCTGGTAGCCCAGCTCCTCCAGCCGGGCGTAGATGCCACCGGGCCCGCTGTCCGGCTGCTCGATGCGGGTACCTCTCGCGATCTCAGCCGGAACGTAAGAGACAGCTGTTTCCACTGGCTGCCCATTGATCAGGTATCGCCGAGAACGGGAGATGACCGAGCTGTTCTCCCCAAGCCGAAGGAGCTCGGCGACCTCGACCGGCGCCTGAATCTCAGCGATCCTGATGGAGTCCACCGACGGCTTCCCACCGGCCCCCTCAGTCTCCGCGATGAACGCGGCCTTCCCCTGGTCACGATGCCGACGGGCGAACCGGTCGGAGGCCAGTCGCCGAACCGGCGGCCGCGACCGCACGAAGACCCCGCGGCCATGCTCGGCCACCGTGAGCCCCTCGCTCTGCAGGACCTGGAGAGCGTTCCGGATGGTCATCCGAGCGACACCGTAGTGCTGCATGAGCTGAGCCTCGGAGGGCAGCTTGTCACCCTCACGGAGAGTCTCACGGCCGATCGCATCCCGGATGTGATCGGCTATCTGGCGGAACACAGCCCGGTCGCCGGCCGGGTCCAGCTCCGGCAGCGAGAGCTCCGCCATGCTCTAACTCCTCAACTCGTACATACGTGTACCGTCGAGTCTAGTGACGGCCAGCGCGAAAGGTCTGTAGCCATGGATCACGACAACATGCACTCCGTGAGCGTGGCTGGCGTGATCCTCGACGAGTGCGGACGCGCGCTTCTCATCCAACGGCGCGACAACGGGCACTGGGAAGCACCAGGGGGGATCCTCGAACGGGACGAGGACATCACTTCGGGCCTGCTCCGCGAGGTACGCGAAGAGACCGGCCTCAAAGTCGAGCCCGTGGCTCTGACCGGCGTCTACAAGAACATGTCCCGCGGCATCGTCGCTCTGGTCTTCCGCTGTCACGCTGTTGGAGGCCAACTCACGGAAACCGACGAATCATGCGCCTTCCATTGGGCCACTGCCGATGAGATTCGAGCGCTAGCATCAGAGGCATTTGCTGTTCGAGTTCTGGACGCGATGAACATGGGCCATCCCCCCGCCGTCCGCCAGCACGACGGTACTCACCTCCTAGGTATGGCTCGTAGCTACCTCTGAGAAATAGCAGCCGATGACCCACCTTTCATGAGGACGGGAAAATCAATACACATAATCGGCGCGACGAGGGCCGGCATTAGAACTACTATGGAGCCACGCCTACGTCGACCTGCACGATCTGTGCACGTCCGTCCCGCAATGAAGCCCGGCGATGAAGCCGGGGTGGAGCCCCGCACCAACCCCTGATACTGGCCAACCTCCTCCCCGCAATGAGGCCCGGCGATAGAGCCGAGGTGAAGCGTCGTAGCTGACCGCGCGAGCCCTGGTGCCAAGGTTCCTGCAATGAAGCTGGGCGATGGAGCCAGGATGAAACGCTCGCGGCGTTCCCGCATCGGTACGCCAGCTGTCCCCGAAAAGGCCCGGATATAGAGCCGGGTGGAGCATCTCGATCCGCTGAGACTCTTCAGAGACGTTGACGCCACCACAATAAGGCTCGGCGATGGAGCCGAGATGGAGCGTACTCACCCTCAGTAAAGTGACGTGCACCGATGCGATTCCGCAACGAGGCCCGGCGATGGAGCCGGGACGGAGCTCTCCAACACCAGCGCCGGTCAGGTCGCGATCTTCTCTCCGCAATGAGGCCCGGCGGTAGAGCCGGGGTGAAGCGGTTCGCAAGCTGGGAAGATAGCTGAAAGTATCCAATTGAGTGCGTTGAACTTGTCCGCTTTGCCTGCGAAACGGTTCGTTTGAGCTTAAGAACCTCCCCAGGAAAGCGGGTGCACTTGAGGTTCCAAACCCGCCCCGCTGGAGCTAGCAGGAAGAAGCAGCAGTGTGGTGTTGTCAAGGAGCAGCTGATCGGTGACTGCGGAGCAAAGGGTCAGTCTGGCTCATCGGCGATGCGTAGGGGAACGAGGACGCCGGCGCTTTTGCCGCCTTCGATAGGCTGGCGTTCCGCTCCAAAGACGTCAAAGACGCCCAGAGGGAGAAGTCTCATGCGGTCGACCGTGACGGTCTCTGCCTGTCCCTTCGGAGAGGGCCTCAGGAAGGGGTGATCAAGGAGGGCTTGGACGGCGTGGGCACCGAGGGCGGGTTTCCATAGGGGCCAGATCATTACGGTGCGTCGGTTGTGGCGGTGCCATAGGGCGGCAGAAACGGTGTGGCCGTCGCCGGTGATGTGCAACAGGGGCAGGGCCTGGGTGGCCAGCCAGGTGGCACCGGGGACTCCGGCCGGGATGGATTTCCCTGAAGGGTGGTCGGCGGCGCTGCGTAGGACGCGGTGGTCGAGGTATTCGCCGGTGAAGCCGTCTACCCGACGCCATCCAGTCAGGGCTTCGGTGAGCCTGGGCCAGTTCTGCCCGCACTACCTCCAGGAACTTATGGACTCCAGCAGCGCGAGCCCCCAACGGCCATAGCGCTGTCCGCTGAAGATTACCGCGAGCATCCAACACATCACGCAAATTCAGAGGCCGGGCTTCCGTGAACGCCGAGCTTTGCATAGGACTACAGAAATCTGTGCAGAGGATTACGGAAATCGACATTCGGTGTTAATTCTGTCGCCGATCGCCATATAGCTTGCGTGATTATACGTCTTCAGAGACCACAGGATCCCGCCCGGCCAAGATGATCAGGCGGGATCCTCGGTCAACATCCAGCAGCTTAACGGCCATGTCTCACAGGGCGACGGCGCCAGTCAATTCGGCTCTGTCGACCAATGAACTATTCAAGATTCTCTCTCAGACGATGCGGACTCAACGTCTGAATCTGACGTGCGAGGCGACTCGACCATGATCGTCGATCTCTACCCTTTCCAGATGATCCAGATCGCCACGTCGGGGCGTCCAGTCGCAGTACGGAAGATAGGACACTCGCCACATCCAGGATTCTCGGGACAGGAAGACATCTCGCTTTCGCATGGAGACCTTGGGTGCCATCAATGTTCCGACTACGCCGTATGGCAGAGTTACGACGAGAAGGGCGAGAGCGATCGATGCTATTTCGCTACGAGTGGGATCCATCCGGATGATGGTGAGGGCGAGCGCGAACGGAATTGCGGCCATCCCTAGCCACAGCAATGATGCCATGATTCGGCGATCCCTTAGCGGGCGCGGAGGATGCTCGCCTGAAGACAGTGGTCTCTTCGGAAGATCATCCTTCCATCCTGTTGGCAGCGGTTCCCGTTTCATAGCCCACGCTTCCAGCTGCTGTATTTAGTAGTCACCGTTACTCGAGTGAACCAGGGGCCGGTTTCTGTAATCCGAGGCGCATTGAATTTTGGGATGATAACTGTGATTACCCGCCAGCGCGTGGTGACCGTAGTTACGGTCCTCGTCCGCCTCTCCTGGACTGAACGCTTCTTCCCCTTCCTCTTAATGAGATCCTCCATAGGAGTATCCCATATGAGAACCGTCCGGGTCTCCAAATAGACGTTGACCGTCGTCGTCGTAACGGTCTCGACCGTCGTTTCGATGGATGAAACGGCGATCCCCGCTATAAGCCCGGCGGTACTGGCGACCCACCAGTTGGCCACGGGCTTGGTCGCGACCGTGACTATAGCTGCGAAGCCGACCTCAAGAAAATTGTCCGCGATCGTATCACGTTCTTTCTTCGACGAGGTGGTGGTACTGCTCCAGATAGGCTTCTCGCTCGTCCCGTCCACATCCAATTTGTTTACGGGGTCAGCGCTGCAGTAGTCGTAGGCATTAGCGCTACCGCTCGGGATCGGGTCGGTTTGGAGGAAGCGGCCGGTTTGGGGATTGTAGAGGCGTGCGCCCATGAAAACGAGACCTCCGATGGCGTCGGAGGAGCGCTCGTGGGAACCGAGCCAGCCGTAGCGCCGGGAACTATCGCCAGTCTGCGCACGAGGGGTTCCGAACTCCGTTGTTTCGGAATAAGCATGAACCCCGGTGGCATCGGGCCTGTTGTCGCTTGTGGCGACGATGTCTCCGTGCAGGTTGATCAGTTGGAGGGTAGATGTGCCGTCACTGTTCTGGATCGCACCGAGTCCAGACAAGCCAGGGACGTTTCGAGTCCAGGTGCCATCTGCTTCGCTGATCCAGGTGGGGGAATCTTCGGTGCCCGAGTAGTGATGGGTGGTCGTGCCTGGCCGGGGACCACCAATGGTGGTCATGGTCTTAATCCGTCCACCGGGGTCGAGGATGAAGGTGCTTTGCACACTTCCTTGTGTCAGCGCGGACGCCTTGTCATTGACGAAGTACTCAATCTCGAGGTCAGCGCCTCCAGTTACCTGGGCGGATGGCACTCGTGTCGTGCGGCCGAGGTTGTCGTAGGTGTAGCCGTCATCGGTGATGCGGTCAGCCGCGTCGTAATGATGCTGCTGGACGTTCGGAGTGGTCGTGGTGGAACAGGATCCAGCGTTGTCTGCGGGATAGCTGGTCAGACTCGTCCGGTTGGTGTTGCGGTCGAAGCCATAAATCCGGGTGGCACACGTCCCACCATAAGTGTCTTGGACCTTGGTCAGGCGTCCAGCGCCGTCGTAGTCGAAGCGCTGGGCACTACCTGCCGATCCTTGCTGAGCGGCGATGCGTCCGTTGAGATCATAGGCTGCAGTAAAGCTGAGCCACTCCGTGCCGTTTTTGGCATAGGACAGTCCGATCTGCTTGCCAGCGTTGTCGTAGCGGCTGGATGCCTCCAGCCCATTCGGGTAGCGCTGGAGAATGAGTCGTCCTGCGATGTCATACGCTCCTGCGAAGACACCCGCCCCGCCCGTATCGATCTTGGTGATCAGATTTCGGCGTTCTGCTCTTCCCTTCGCATCAATTCCACCGTAGGTGAAGGTGGTGACGCCCTTGCCGTCGTTGCTGGTAGCGATCTGCCCGTCGAGGTTGTATTCGGCCGTCGAGGTGACCCCGGTGGCGTCGGTCGTCGAATTCGCGCGACCAAAGGAGTCGTAGCCCATACTGATGGTGTCGCTGCCGATCGACTTGGTGGTCTGCAGACCGGTCGCCGGGTCGTAGGTGTACGTGGCCTCAGCGATGGGGGTGCTTGCGGAAGCCGGTTGTACGTCGATCTTCGACTTGATCGACCGTCCTGCGGCATCGTAAGTGAGCGTGGTCGTTCGCGTCACGGCACCGGAGGTCTCTGTGGTGGTGACTTCGTTTCCGTAGTACCCGTACGTGATGAGCTTGATCGAGATCGGTGCACCTGGGGGTTGACTCTTGGGCGCCGTTCGGCACATCAAGCCAGCCCACTGCGGCTTGTTGCCGCACGCTGTAACCGTTGGATGGGCTGCAGCCGTGTAATAGCTCACTGCTGTGGTTCCGGCGTCCGCGCCGTTGGACTCGGCCATGCGGCGTTCGATCTGCCGTCCTGCGGCGTCGTATCGGGTGCGCTGTACGATGTCGCTCTTTTGTGCCGACGAGCTCGTCGTCGGCTTGCGCAATGTCCAGCCGGATGGGTCACCCGACACCAGTGGGTCGTAGCCAGTTGTCACGGTCCGCTTGTCGTTCTCGTCAGCCACCCTGTCCAGCACCATGGGGGTGGTTGTCGTCGTGGTGACGAGGTGGTAGGTGATATCGGTCGTTGGCTTCCCTTCGTCGTAGACATTGGTGATGTTGTCGCGCACCGTAGCGAGCTCGCCCGAGGCGAGCGTCGCAAGGCGAGCCGGCCCTATCTCGGTAAGAATGTCGCTGTCCGCAGAGTATGTCGTGATGCGTGCGAGCAGATCGGCACGCTCCGCAGTATCCGGACGCGCTGCCACATAAGAGCTTGTGTCCGCGGTCGGCGTCAATGCCTGCGCCCGATTATCTGCCGACAGGTGCCAGACGGTGTTGCCCTTGTCGTCGTAGCGGCTTGAGGTGATCTGCCAGACTCCGGCGCCGTGGGCGGCGCTGTTGACCAGGCGGCCGTTGACATCAGTGTAGATAAGCTGGCCGTACTCCCAGTCACCCGCTGCGGGCTGGTAGGCGCCAGTGCCGCCTCGGGGCGGCAGGTGGGAAGCGGGGAAGATCGCTGTTCCCGTCATAGGCAAGTCCGTGCTCTGGCCCCACTTGGCGGTCTCGGTGACTGTGAGGTTGATAGGGGCGTCGGTGCCGCCGATCGGCACGTTATAGGCCACTGCCCAGGTCGGATCGACCGCGCCAGCCTCGCGCTGTACGTGGGCCAGGCGGCCGGTGGTGTCATACTCCATCCGCCACGGGGCCAGGCCGGGCGGGGTGAGCTGGGACAGGCGGCCCTCGGCGGTGTAGTAGTAGGTGGTGGCCAGGTTGGTGCGAGGGTCGGTGACCTGGCGCAGGTGGCCGGTGGAGTCATACAGGTAAGAGGCCAGTACGGTGGTCTTCATCGCATTGGTGGCCGGGTCGAAGGCGGTGAAGGAGACCTGCTTGACCTGCCCTGTGTAGTCACCCCAGCCCGAGGCGACCCCGGTGGCGGTGGTGGAGGAGGCGTAGCCGATCTCCAACGCCCGGCAGCCGGCTATCAGCGTCGCGCCGCACGTCACACCGGTTGGGACCGGTGCTAGGACCCGGGTCACTCGCCCTTGCGCATCCCGATGGTAGGTGACCGCAGACTCGGCGGCTGCCGTCTCGGCGCGGGCGACCACCCATTTGCCGTTCAGCCTCGTGTAGGTGGTCTTCGAGCCGCTGGCGTCGGTGACGGTCAGTTCCTCGGTGCCCACGGTGATCTGTGAGCCGTCGGCGGCGTCGTGCACGCCGGTGAACTTCTGGCCGTCGCGGACATAGTTCAGCGTTTCACCGCTGGGGCCGACAAACTGCAGTGAATCGGTCCCGGTGCTCGGATAGAAGTCCGCGATACTGGACGGCACTGCGGGGAAGCCCGCCCGCCAGCCGGGGCCGAAGACCTTGTTCTCAGTGAGTTGCTCGTCGTCCCGGTCGGCGGTGGGGTCCAGGGTGGTCAGCGTACGGCCGACCTCGACGCCGAACAGGCCGGCGTCGGTGGCCTTGACGGAGAAATCGCCGGTCTGCAGCGCCACCTCACCGGGGCCGATCTGTGCGGTGGCGTAGGAGCCGCCGAAGGCCGAGCGGTCGAGAGTGACTTTGGCGGCTGGGGAACACTGCTGCCCGGGGCCAGAGCTCTTGCTGAAACAGGCGCGGACCTCGACCGAGCCGTCCTTCTTGCCGGCGTCACGCAGGGTCTTGGCCACGTCCCAGGTGAGATCGGCGAAGTTCTTGGAGGTGTCGGTGCGGGTCTGCGGCCAGGCGGTGATCGGGGTCGGCGATCCGGGAACGGTCACATCGGCCGCTGGGACGACGATCGTGTCGTCCCAGGGCAGGAAGAAGCCGGTGCGGTACTCGTAGCGGACCCGGTCGTAGTCCGGTGCGGCCGCGGCGGCCAGGGTGACCGCTTGTCCGGTGCGACTGTTGAACTGCGGGCTGGTCACACCTCCGGCGCCGACGCCAAAGCTGTGCGTGGTGACCTGGGAAAGGTTGTGCGCCTTATCCCGGACTTTGACGTAGATGGTGTGCCAGCCGTCTACCGGGGCGATGGGAAAGTCCTTGACCATCTTGCCCTGGGACCAGCCCCAGCCGGTGGTGATCCGGTTCGGGGTGGACGGGTTGTCCAGCCCCCACCACAGCTCGACACCGGTATTTCCTGCGTTGAATTCGCTGGAGGTGGCCGCATCCGTTCCCAGCCAGCATTTGGCGTCCTGCTGCTGTGCGCTCCACTGGCCCGCAGGGTAAGTGCAGTCGAAGTAGGAGAGGGTGGGCGCGGTCACGTCAACGTTCAACGACTGCCATTGTGACCAGGCCGATGAGGAGGAGGCGTCGGAGGCACGGGCGCGCCAGCGGACCGTCCAGTTGTCGGCCAGCTTGCCCGCCGGAATCGTGATCTTCGCCTCAGTGTTGGCGGTCACATTGTCGACCTCACCCGACCAGATGAGACCGCTCCCCTGGGTGGGGACCGACGGGTCGTGCTCGACCTGGAACTCGGCTTTCAGCACACCACCGTCGGCGTCGTTGACCTCGGCGGCCAGTGCGGGGGTGAGGGTGGTGACGTAGAACTTGTTATTGGCCGCAGTCGCCGGCACCGCGCGCAACCTGCCGGTCCACGGGGTGGAACCGTAGGTGATCACCAGCTTGGGAGGATTGGCGGTACTGCTGTCATCAAAGAACCAGCCGAAAGTGTTGGCGCGGTTCGGTTCATCGCTGGCTGCCAGGACGAGCCCGTGGCCCGCGGCGCCGGAGGCCCACGCCTGGGCGATCGTCGTAACGGAGACCGACCAGGGGACCCTCTCCGGGTAGGAGGTCGGTCCGCAGACCGTCGGCGGTGCCGAGAGCACCTCACCGTCGCTCGTCGAGGAGGGCTGGTTGGACCAGAAGACGCCGGGGCCGTTCCACGGGTCCGGGTTCCAGCTGCTGGTGATGCGCCGGACACGGAGGCTCTGCCCGGTCGGGCACCTGACCAGGTCTCCGAGCAGGTCCAGGCGCGCGTCCACCACCTGCTGACCGGACAGGCTGGAGGTGTCGAAGTGGATCAGGGCGCGCTGAACGTTGGTGCCGCCCGACGTACAGGGCGTACTGTCACTGATGCCGGGTGTCAGCTCCAGGCCCATGCCGCCGCCTCCGCCGGTGGTGCAGGGGGAGTTGACGGTGAAGCCGTTCGGTGAGGTGAGCGTTGTGGTGGGGTCCACCGTCACCGGATACTTCGTGGTCGGGTCGGCCAGGAACTTCGGATCGGGCTTGAGCACCAGCGTCTGCTGCCCGTTGTCGTCCTTGACGACCTTCGTGTCGATGCCGGCTTCCGCCGACGCCGCGTTCGCTGGCTGGGCTGACTTGTCAGTGGAGGAGTCGTACATGAAAGGCTCGGGGGCGGCGGCGACGACCTTGCCCTTGGGGGTGATGAGCTCCAGTCCGCCCTGCTTGGTCGTGCCGAGCCGGAGTCCCTCGGTCTGCACCGGAAGCTTGAACTCCACCGGTCCGCTGGGGCGTTCCCGCAGCACCACGTCGTGGCGGAATCCGGTGGGCAGGGCGGTGACGACGAGGTCGGCGCCGACGCCGGCGGCGTTGACGTAAGTGGCGGTGTTGCCCTTGATCGTAGGCTTCGGCAACGGGGCGGGCCACTTCAGTGCGAACGACCGCTTGTCGCCGTGTGACATCTTCGCCAGTGGCCGGTCCTGGCCTCCGGTGGAGAACTCGACGCCGGCTTTAGCCGCTCTCGGTCGGAGGACACCGTTGTCCTCGATCAGTGTCGTGTCCACCGCGACCCATTGTTCGCCCTGCTTCACGCGGACGATACCGCTAACCGTTTCGGTGGTGAAAGTGGAGTCGGGGTTGGCATAGGTGAGATTCGATTCGGTCGTCTCATTGGTGATCAGCACCCGGCTGCCCTGGAGGCGGGCGGTCAGCGCGGCCGACACCCGGTCCGGGCGTTCGGTCACCGTCTTGGCCTGCGGTGGCTTGAGTTTGGGCGGGGGAGTGGGGGCTGCTTGGGCTGGCTGTGTCGATGTCGCCATCAGGGCGACGGTGAGGCCCGCGGCCAGGAGTCGTTCGAGTGACGGACGTCGGCGTAACGGCGTGGCGGAGCGGACCATCAGGGGGGAGTGCACCCACCCTCCATTCAGACAGAGGAAAGACAAGGCCGTCAGAACGTACGATGGAGATCAACGATCATGTAAGTGGCCATAAGGGATCAAAAGGATCACTCCAGGCGTATGCACCGCGAGGAAACGCCTCATGCGTCACAGGAGATAGGCATCTCAGTCGAGGCCTAGCCAGGGAGTGTCCTGAGAGCTCAGCAGATGGGCGAAGGGTTGGGGTCGCCCCTCGGACACACGTGATTCACCCATGAGGTGCTGGTCAGCTCCCAAGCCGACCAGCACTTTTCTTTTTCCCGGGTGATAGACGGGCCTCAACCCAAGGTTCGCGTAGATCTTCGCCTTCGGGCCGGTCCCGCCTCGCCGGGATCCGCGCCGTCCCACCGAGGGCGTGCGCCATCTCGGCCGGCCGGCCGGGCCGGTGCGGCGGGCGCCCGTCCCCCGGCGAGCGCGGTTCTGACAGCCGGAGCCGGACGCCGGACCCGTGCCGGTGACAGCGGCCAGGCCGCGCCGAAGCGCCGGACCGGTTCGGGGATCTCCTGCCTCGACTCCCCGCCGCCACCTGAGGCCCGGCCCGTCGCCGGAGCGCCGGTCGCGCGCCCGCGAAGGCGGTGGTGGTTCATGGCGGTTCTTGGGTGGACCGGGCAACACCTGCGTCACTCCCTTGCGGCCGCGGATGTCAGCCCGGACAGTTTGTCAGGGGTGACATCCCGCTCCGGAGTCGAATGAGTTATCCACAGTTTCCACAGACTCGTACACAGGTTCGATCTCGTTAGGCGCAGGCTTGCGGAGCGCCAGGAAGGACCTGTTCGTCCCTCGGGGTCCGATTCCGCGATGCACGATCAGGCGACTGGCGGTGACCAGGTCGACGAGGACCCGCCGCACCGAGCGGGGACTGATGTCGGCCTCGCGGGCGACGGTGGCCACCGCAGGCCGGCATCCGGTCCCCTCGTCACGTGAACAGGCGTCGGCCGGCGTCGACGGTCGCCGAAGACCTCGACGAGCCTTTCGGTCACCTGGTCGAGCGGCACGGCGTCGGCGGTCTCGGCGACCAGGTCGGCGACGTCCACCGCGTCGAGTTGGTCCAGCCGGGCCTGCGCCCGAGGAGCGGCACCGGACCCGGGGTGGGGGTGTTGGCAGTGGTGATGCGCATGATGGAAGTACCGCTTTGATCTGAGTGGATCGATGGGTTGCGGGCACGCCCGGTGTGGGCTGTCTTGGCGGATGACCACGCTGGTACGCGCCCGTGGGCGGGTCAGATGGCGGGGCGGTCGCCGGCGAGCAGGTCCGCCTCGGCCGTGGCCGAGGCGACCGAGCTTTTCCGGACCGAGGACTCGTCGATGCGCTTCGTCGGCGCGTGGTGATAGCGATTGGCCGCATGAACACTGATCACGCCGCTCCCGCCGACCTCGCCGCGCTTCGTACCGCCTTCGACGTCGGAGCATGTGAGCCACCCCTGGGTTGGGACGCTGTGCACGTTTTCGAGGCAGAGCACGGGGTCGTCCTGCCGGAGCCGTATCGAACGTTCGTCGCGGAGATCTGCGACGGGTCCTGTTCGGGCCCGCCTGACCACGGACTGGTGCCGTTGGCTGATCTGCCCGACGACTGGGGAGACGGTCGACCGCAGCGGGTCTTGGCCAGTCCCTTTCCATTGACGGAAATGTGGTCATGGGAGGAGGATCCGCGCCCCCAGGAGGAAGTCGATCTCCTTCTCAACCCGGTCTTCGACCATGGCTCGATCGTTCTGGGCACCGACGGGTGCGGCATGTACTGGCATCTCATCGTCAGCGGACCGCACCGGGGGCACGTCTGGCAGATCAGCGGCGAGGGCGCGGGCCCCTTCGGCGCCGAGTTCGGCTTCACCACGGGGGATCCGGGCTTCGCCGGATGGGTGAAGCACTGGGCTGCAGGCAAACCCTGGTTCGATGCCGCTTGAGGCGAGGATCACGACGCCCTCCCGATCAAAGCCACGACGGAGGTGGGTGCGAAGGCGTGCGATCTCGACGTCGCAGCCGCGGATGCGAATGCGTTGACCAAGGATTTCAACGGGACCAGCTGAACGACACCGGTCGCCGTCCCCGCCCAGCACTCGGTGGGCAGGGCGGTGGCCGGTGAGGCGACATGCGCCGATCAAGGCCCAGGACAGACGGCGTCGAGCGCGGCGCCGAAGCGCCGGACCGGTTCGGGGATCTCCTGCCTCGGCTCACCGCCGTCGCCTGGAGTCCGGTTCGTCGGGGCACCGGTCGTGCGCGCCCGCGTAGGCGGTGCTGGTTCCCGGCGGCTCCTCGGTGGATCAGGTGACGCCTGCGTCACTCCCTGCGGTCACCTGTGTCAGCCTGGACAGATGGTCAGGGGTGACGTCCCGCCGTGAGGTCGAACGGGTTATCCACAGTTTCCACAGACTCGTACACAGGTTCGATCTCACCATGCACAGGCCTGTGGAGTACGAGGGAGTACCCGTTCGTCCCTCGGGGTCTGATTCCGCGATGCACGATCAGGTGACCGGCGGCGGCCAGGGCGACAAGAACCCGCCGCTCAGCGGTTCGCCTCGGCCACCCCAGGGACCTTGAGGGAGGACCCAGCGGCGACAGTCGTCCAGGTCGACGTTGCCGCCGCAGATGATGGTGACCATGCGGCGGCCGACGAAGCGGTCGGGGTCTTCCAGGACGGCGGCGACACCGAGGGGCGCCGGGGGCTCGACGACCAGGCCCGCATGCTCCAGAAGCGTCCGCATGCCCGCGACGATGGACGTCTCTCGGACCAGGACGGCGTCATCGGCCACCTTCAGGAGGTCGTCCAGCACGGCGGGGATGGGGTATCGAACGGCGACGCCGTCCCGCTCACCGAAATCAAGGACGGTGACCCCGAGCAGGTCCAGATCTTCACCAAGCTCGGCCTGCGTCATTATCGAAAGAGCCCACTCAGCCTGCCCGAGCTCTGCAATCGTTCGGTCGGCGAAACCGTGCGGACGAGCGGCGTGGCTCCGACCGACGTCGGTGCGGTACTGCTGGCGACGACGGTCAACTCGATCCACGCCGTGGGGCTCGACTATCCCGAGGTGGCGCAGATCCTCGGCGACCATGGCCTCATCGACACCAAGCTGTGCTGTGGCGAGCCATCCCGCCGGACCACCCGCAGGAACGGATGGAAAAGGTCTTCTGCGGAAACTACAACATGCTGATCCAGCGCAGCCTGATGCGGGAGCTCGGCGTCGGCGAGAGGGCGTTCTATCTGGAGAACCTTCAACGACTGGGCCACGTGTTCTCCTGTGACGTATTGATCAACCTCAGCGACTACGCGGCCTCGACGTCCGTCGCGCCAGCCACGACCTTCACCTGCCTGACGGTGGGCTACTTCCGGTGGGGTTGTTTCGTCTTGCAGAAGACCTGACGACGCCGGTCGCCGGCCGTCACAGCTCGGTCTCGGCGATGATCTCCCTCATGATCTCGCTGGTTCCACCCGCGATCGTGCCGAGTCGCGTGTCCCTGAAGACGCGGGAGATCGGCGCCTCCGAGAGATATCCATGACCGCCGAAGATCTGTAGGCACTGCCCCGCCACCTCGACGGCGAGCTCGGTGGCCCGCAGCTTCGCCATGGCGCATTGAGACACCGCCGACTTCCCTTGACTGTGCAGCCAGGCCGCATGGTAGGTGAGCTGGCGCGCCGCCTCCGTGTGGCTCATCAGCTCGGCCAGGCGATGGCGTATCACCTGGTGACCTGCGATCGTCTTGCCGAAGACCTCGCGCTCGTTCGCGTATCGTCGGGCCAGCTCGAGCGCGTAGTCGATCTCCCCCAGCGCCAGGAGGGCCGCCGCAATCCGCTCGAGCTGAAACGCCTTCATGATCCAGAAAAACCCGGTGTTCCTCCGGCCGAGAAGCTGGCCGGTCTCGACCACGACGTCCTCGAATTGCACGCTCGCGGTGTCGGAGCAGTGCCACCCCACCTTTTCCACCGGGGTCCTCGTCACCCCCGGCGCTCGGGCGTCGACCACGAACAGGCAGATGTCGCCGGAGCCGGTGCTCGCCGCCGAGCCATCGCTCATCCTCACCGCCGTGACCATGAAGTCCGCATTCAGACCGTTGGTCACGAAGGCCTTGCTGCCTCGGATGGAGTATCGATCACCCACCGACATGGCCCGTGCTTCACAGCGGATGCTCGACACATCGGATCCGGCCTGGGGCTCCGTGATCGCCAGCGCAGCGATCTTGTCGCCCTGGATGGCCGGCTTCAGATACTCGAGCTTCTGATGATGGTCGCCCGCCAGCTGCAGGTAGGTCGTCGCCATGTAGCTGTGGACGGACATCGCGCCGCGAAAGCCGCTGTGGCCGAGCCGGCCCAGCTCCTCCAGGTAGGCGACCGAGTGAAAGAACGGGAGCTCGCGGCCGCCGTATGCGCTGGGGTAGTGCAGTCCCAGCAGCCCCTCCTCCGCGAGCAGCTTCCACGCGTCGCGTGGAATCCGGCGCTCCGATTCCCACGCCTCCAGATGCGGGGCGATGCGCTCGCACAGGAACCGCCGCGTTCGCACGCGGAACGCATCCGTCTCAGGAGAAAAGTAGATCGAGTTCACACCGTTGTCCTTGACCTGCTGGGGGCTTTCTCGCCGACGCGAGGGAGTGTCATCTGGCGCTGGCGCCGTAAAGGAACGTGCGCGCGTTCAGCTCGAACAGCCCGGCCTGCTCCCCGGGCGTCAAGCGGCTCCGCATCTCCTCGAGCTTCGCTCCTGGGTTTCCTGAGAGGTCATAGAGCGGTGCGTCGGATCCGAAGATGACCTGGTCGGGTGCCTTCGCGCAACCCTCCAGCACCATCTCCAGGCCATGATCCGAGAGCAGCTGAAAGGATGAGATGTCCGAGTAGAGGTTCCTGGGGTGCCGCTCGAGCAGCTCGATGGTCCCCTCCAGGTCCCAGACCATGCCGTGCGCCGGCGCGATCGGCACGTCAGGGAACCGCCGCATGACCTCCTCAAGGCTCTGCGGATACCGTTGCTCTCGGCCGAGCGTCGGCAGAGAGGCCCCCTCGCCGAGCGCCGGACCGAAGTCGGCGATCAGCAGGATCGACTCGACGATGGCGTGGGTGTCCGTCTGCGACAAGAGCCGCCGGGCGTTTCGGTCCGAGAGGTGGAGGCGTACGGCGCGCTCGACATTCCCGCCGCCGGACTGACCGCCGTCGAACATTGAGCCTGCGACGCCCGCGATGAATCCAGGTGAGATGCAGCGTGCGTCCGCCGGGTGGACATGGATGTCAATCATGGATGCCAATCAAGGACGCCAGTCATGGAGTCATGGAGATCCCAGTCCCCATGTCTAATCATCTGCCACGACGCGATGAAGCGTCGGGAAGATCTCGGGATCGCTGTAGCCAGGGAAGCCGTCCACCGCCTTTCGGCAGATGAGGTCATGGGAGTGCTGGAAAACCGGCTTCTCCTTGCTCATGAAATTCAGGTTGCGATAGCGATTCTCTCCGTCCTGCAGGTGGACCGACAGGGCGCGCCGCAGCGAGTCAATGGAACCCGGTGACTCTCTCGTTCTCGGCGGACTCGCGCGCGGGCGGCTTGTAGATGAGCTGGTCCTTCCAGTGCCTGATCTCCTTGGCGCCGATCAGGGCGGCCGCGATCGCCGAGATGATCGGCGGCCGGGATCGCCGACTGTGGAGATCTTGGAGAGCTCGATGTGCTCGGTGACCTCGTCGAGCTCTTTGCCGATGAGGTCCTCCAGGCTCAGCAGCAGGTTGATGTACTGCCTCGAGTCCAAGCCCGGCGACTGGAGCGGCGTGGACGGGGACAGGTCGGCCTGACGAACCGTCCCGTCCTGGCTGAGCATCGCGACCAGCACTCGGCACACTTCGCCATATGGGCTTACCTGAGTCGACATTGGCACTCTCCACTGGGCGTTCAAGGCGAGAACGGCTTGGACGGTCACCCGGACGGATCTGCGGTCAAGAATGGAGAAATGGTCACCGAGCAACAGGGGCTGCCATTGAGCTTCTCCATTTCATGGCACCGAACCAGCCTGCTGTCCTCGAAGAGTGCGACGCCGCCGTCGTGAATCGACACTTGATGGTCAGAGAGGTCAATCGTTGATTGCGCGCGTCCCGGCTTCGTTGTTCAAGCTTTGTCGTCGGGCGCCACGCTACCCTCAAGATCTTTCCGTTTCAAGGTTCGACGGTGGAGTGGCAGTTTCGGTCCGTTTCGATTTTGATTGTCGCCGAGAGACGCGACCTGGCGGTGTGTTCTCCGCGCACTGGGTGTCGCGCGCGAGAGCCTGCCGTGGCGGCAACCGGCCATGGACATCGGGGTTTCCGCCTCGACGATCTCGCGCACGGCCAACGGCCTGAAACCGATGTGACGGCAGAGGAAGTCATCGCTGCCGCCAGGCTCTTCCGCGTCGAACGTGACGCTGAGGGCCGCTGAACGGACTGGCCCCAGTACGTCACCGGCAAGCCGGCCTCGCTCGCCGCCCGCGTCGAAATCGACTAGGTCTGGGCAGTGCCGCGCGCACGCTAAAAGGCGGATCCAGCTCAAACGCGACCCCACAACGGACAGGACCGGCGCTTTCTCAAATGGCGAGATGAATGGCGAGTGACCTACGACAGGGCCCGGGTCGGCGACGCCGCACCGACACCGTGACCGGCAAGACCACCATCACCGCCGTGTCGGCCTATTGTCAACTCTCCTCTTCGAGGATTGCGTCGAAGACCCCCAGGGCGTACTCCTGAAGTCGGTCTCGCGTCGCTTGTTCTCCAGGCTGATCCAGGAAGCCTGGAGAATACGCACTCGCGACGGTCACCACTACTCCCGACCCTCGGGACACACGTCCGTCGGCGCGTCCGAAACCGCGCGGCGCCCATCGGTCGAGTTCCTGTTCGAGGTAGCTCCGTCGACTCGTCACAGCATCGAGAGTCCGCGGCGATTCGCGGTGTGACCAGCACTCCTTCGATCCGATTTTCACCTACGACGCGGTAACGGAGAACGCTCCGCCAGGTCGCACCTCTCGGCGATAATCAAAATTGAGTCGGACCGAAACTACCGCTCCACCGTCGAACCTTGAAACGGAAATATCTCGAGGGTAGCGTGGCGCCCGACAACAAAGCTTGGACAACGAAGCTGGGAAATGCGTAATCAACGACTGACCTCTCTGGGCATCAAGTTGAGCCACGACGGCAGCGTCGCCCTCTTCGAGGACAACAAGCTGGTTCAGTGTCATGAAATGGAGAAGCTTAATAACAACCCTCGTTACTCCGAGTACAGACTTACGGGGAGTGAGCTGTCCGACCTGCTCCGTGACATTGGATATGAGTGGAGCGAAGTGGACGCGCTCGTCATCGACGGCTGGCACACGACCCCGTTCGAGGTGACCCTGGGCGGGGAGACCGTGCCATTCGAGGTGGCGGACTATGGCCATCCCTACGACGTCCGCGCGAGTCCGCCGGCGAAGAAGCCCGCGTTCAGCCCCTATTTCGAGCGGGATTGCACGAGCTACCATCATATTGCCGGGCACATCTTCTCCGCCTATTGCAGCAGCCCCATGGCCCAACGAGGCGAGACCTCGTTCGTGTTCGCCTGGGATGGCATGTCGTTCCCCCAGCTCTTTCACTATGACCGGGGCGGCCAGCTCGAGTGCCTGGGCTACCTGTTTCTCATGAGCGGGTTCATCCACACGTACTTCGCCGCGAATTTCGCTCCGTACAAGGAGTGCCGGCCGAATGACCTCTCGCTTGCCGGCAAGCACATGGCCTACATCGCGAAGGGGCAGAAGCAGCCGTCCCTCATCGAGGGCTTTCACTCAATCTTCGGGAAGCCGGTCGCCAAGACCGGGAGCGTCACGACCCACGACCAGATGCTCGAGTTCGAGCAAGCACTGCTGTTGAAGCCCGTCTTCCGGGCCAAGGCCAGCCGCTTCAGCGACGACGACATCCTCACCGCCTTTCACCACTTCATCGAATTCATCGAAGAGGTGCTGGTCCGGACGCTGGCCGCGAGGCTGAACGAGTTCGACGCAGGAGCCCGGAACCTGTGCCACGCCGACGGGTGCGCGCCGAACATCAAGTGGAACAGCGCGATCCGGCGCTCCTGCGACCTGAAGGAGCTGTGGATTCCGCCGTTTCCCGACGACACCGGTGCCGCCATCGGCATCGTCTGCTGCGAGCTCGTCGCCAAGCACGGCTACGAGTCGATCGACTGGGATGTCTACAGCGGTCTTCCAGACCGAGGGCCCGCTGCAGACGGTCAACGAGCGAGAGAATCCGGAGATATACGCGCTGCTCAAGCACTACTCGGAGTACAGCGGGCTGCCGATCCTTTGCAACACCAGCGCGAACGACCTCGGTTCCGGGTTCTCTCCTGATGTCCAGAGCGTCGCCGAATGGGGCCATGTGAATTACATACGGAGCGACGGAACGCTTTACACGCGGACGACAGAGGTCGAGTGATCAGTAATTCACAGCGGCGAGAGGAACGGATGTCAACCAGTGCGGACGCCCCTCACGAATTCCGGGGTGGGCTTCATGAGGTCTTCCGCCAGCGGGCGAAAGAGCTGCCTTCGCGGACCGCGGTCGAGTTCGGCGGCGAGAGCCTGACCTACCAGGAGCTCGACGGCTCCTCCGATCGGCTCGCCGGCTGGCTTACCTCTCGGGGCGTGAAGACCGGCGATGTGATCGGTCTGTGCTTCCCGCGGGGAATCGACATGGTCGTCGCCGTGCTCAGCATCCTCAAGGCGGGGGCGGCCTACCTGCCCATCGATCCGGACCATCCGTCGCCCCGCACTCACCACATCGTCGAACACAGTCGAGTGAGCCTCGTCGTCGCCCCTCCGGAACTCGCGGGCTTGTTCGACCGACCCGATCTCACGCTCGTCGCGTACGAGCGCAGCGCGTTCGCCGACACCGCCCCGCCCGACTGGACCCCGGTGGCGGTGCCCGAAGACGCGTCGGCCTACGTCATCTACACCTCGGGAACGACCGGCAAGCCCCACGGCGTCATCGTCCGGCACGGGAACGTCGACAGACTGTTTCGTGAGACGGAGCGCTGGTTCGGGTTCTCCCAGGCCGACGTCTGGACCCTGTTCCACTCGATCGCGTTCGATTTCTCCGTATGGGAACTCTGGGGTGCGCTGCTGTACGGCGGCAAGGTGGTCATCGTGCCGTACGTGACCACCCGCACGCCCGAACGCTTCTACCAACTGGTCGTCGACAAGGGGGGCACGGTCCTGAGTCAGACGCCGACCGCGTTCCGCTCCTTTGACGCGGTCGACGCTCACCGCAGCGCCGACCTCTCTCTCCGGCACATCGTCCTGGGCGGTGAGCCGATCGACAAGGACGTCGCCGCGGCGTGGCTGGCGCGTCGCGGCGAGTCCCGCCCGCGGCTGGTGAACATGTACGGGATCACGGAGACGACCGTGCACGTGACGTACCGGCCGCTGACGCCGGACATACTCGAGGCGTCCGAGCACTCGCCCATCGGCGTGCCGATTCCCGACCTGACCATCCGGCTTCTGGACGACGCCGGGCAGCCGGTCGCGCACGGCGAGATCGGGGAGATCCACGTGGGCGGCGCCGGCGTCGCCGCCGGCTACCTGCACGACGCGGATCTCACGGCCTCTCGGTTCCCGCACCTGGACGCCGGCGACGCCAGGCCGGAGCGGATCTACCGCACGGGCGACCTCGGCGTCACCTACGACGGCCTCGAGCACTTCTTCGTCGGGCGCGCGGACACCCAGATCAAGCTGCACGGCTACCGGATCGATCCGCGGGAGATCGAGGCCGTCGCGGACGCGCAGCCGGGCCTCTCCGGCTCCGTCGTGCTGAAGGTGTCGCGCTCCGACGGCGACGCCCACCTCGTGCTGTTCTCCCTGTGTGGTCGGGGGACCACGCCTGCTCAGCGCGACGCCGCCCGCGAGGCGGTGATGACGCGCATCCGCGAGTCGCTCCCCGCGTACATGTGCCCCGTCCAGTGCATCCTGCTCGAGGAGCACCCAAGGAACCACAACGGCAAGGTCGACCACGACTCGCTGCGGGCGGTGTACCACGCGCAAGACCCGTCGCTGCGGCTGGACACGATCGACGGCTACTCCGAGAAGGTCCGGGCCATCTGGGAGCAGGTCCTGAGGAAGCCCGTCGTCTCGTCGGACATGGACTTCTTCGAGGGCGGCGGCACTTCGCTCGATCTCATCCGCATCATGGCGGAGACGAAGAACCAGTTCTCCGTGGAGGTCGACCTGGGTGTCTTCGCCGAGGGTCTGTCTCTCGACCTCTACGTCGAACAGGTCGGCAAGCAGCTCGCGTCCGAAGCCGATTGACCGCCGGTCTGTTAGCCCCAGATCTCGGGAGTTGATGTCATGAGTCAGTTCAAGCTCACGCCCACCGAGCTCGGCGAATTCCAGCGGAACGGCTACGCCGGGCCGTTCACGCTCTATGAGCCGTCGGAGATGGCCGACCGCTGGCGGAAGGAGCGGCTGAGGCTGCTCGATCGGAGCCAGTCCGTCTATCAGGACACGGAGGCGATCTCGCAAGGAACCAACATCTCCAACTACGACCGCCACCTCGACAACGGCTTCCTGGCCGAGCACATCGCGCGGCCCGAGATCGTCCAGCGCGTGACGAGCATCCTCGGCGACGACGTCATCTGCTGGCGATCCGAGTTCTTCCCGAAGTACCCCGGTGACGAGGGCACCGACTGGCATCAGGCGGACACGTTCGCCAACGCGGGAGGAGAACCCCAGATCGTCTGGGCCGAGGACAAGGAGTACGGCGGCACGATCACGGTGTGGACGGCTTTCACCGAGGCCACCGTCGAGACCGCCTGCCTGCAGTTCATCCCGGGCACCCACCGGCAGATGTTCTACGACGAGAGCCTGGGGATGCACTACGACCCCGAGGTGAACCGCAACAAGAACAAGAACGGCGTGAACCGGGGCTTCTTCGGCTACGACTATCGCCAGCTGCAGATCGATCCGGACTGGTCTCCGGACGAGAGCAAGGCAGTGTCGATGGAGCTGAAGCCGGGGCAGTTCATCATCTTCTGGTCGACGCTGATGCACGCCTCCCACAGCCACGCCGGGCGGACGCAGGAGATGCGCCTCGGCTTCGTCAGCCGCTACGTTCCGGCGTCGGTATACGTCTATCCGGACCTTGACGAGATCCGCGAGTACGGCGGGCGCATCTCGCTCGACCGCTTCGGGTGCGTGCTGGTGTCGGGTGAGGACCGGTACCGGCGAAACCGGCTCCTGACCCACACGACGACCGGCATCCCGTTTCGCAGGAACGGCACATGAGTGGGCCCAAGGAGTGGGCGGCGCACGCCGTCGAGGTCTTCGGCCAGGTCAAGCCGCTGGCCGATCGGCTGCCGCAGGACCGCTTCGAGGTGGTCGTGGAGGACCTCGAGCGTCTCGGCGAGGCTTCCCAGCGCCTGTTCGACCGCCTCGCGCACGAGGTCGGCCTGCGCCAGGCGATTCATGTCTGCTCCGCGCCGCAACAGGCCCCCAGCTCGTTCGGGCTCGCGATCGAGCGCCGGATCGGCGGCTTGCTCCGGGACGTCGAACCGCTCGAGGAGTGGGCCCGGGGCACCGGGGACGCGCTGCTCGAGCGCGCCGCGGCCAGGGCTCGCGACCAGGCGCCCCGGGTGGTGCGGATCAACACGCGCGACGGCCTGACGCTCGACGCGTTCACGGCCGGTGATCGGACGCGTCCCGCGGTGATGCTGGTCCCTCCCTGCGGCATGCCCGTCGAGCTGTCGCAGCGGTGGCTGCGAGCGCTCGGCGAGGAGCACTTCGTCATGACTTGGCAGACGCGCGGCCTGTTCTCCCCGCGTGATCCCGAGGCTGACATGGCGAGCGACGTGGCCACTCAGGCCGGCGATCTGCTGGCGGTCATGGACGCGCTCGACGTGCCGACCTGTCACGTGATGGGCCTCTGCGGCGGCGCGGTGATCGCGCTCGAGGCGGTCCACCGACGCCCCGAGCGCTTCCGGTCAATGAGCTTGTGGCACGGAGACTACGACTTCGGGGCCCACTCGACGAAGACCGATCACCAGCGGGACGTCCAGGCGCTGATGGAGATGGGAGCGGACAGCCAGGCGAAGGCGACCTCCTACCAGAAGCTCATGCGTCGCCCCGCCGCCCTGGCGACGATCCCCGAGCGGGTCGCACCGCTGGTGATCTATCCCTACGCCACGCCGACCCTGTTCCATCACTATTGTCGGCTGAACCTCGCGATCATGTCCTTCGACGTCACGGATCTGCTCGGCCGCGTTCCCCACCCGACGCTGGTCGTGACGAGCCGGACCGACACGACCGCACACCCGGAGGGTTCGCATCGCGTGGCGCGCGAGCTCGCCCGTGCCCGTCTCGTCAAGGAGCCCAGCGGGGATCATCTCTCCGTCTTTGACGCTTCGCCCCGATTGACCAAACTGGCCGTCGACTTCATGGCGGCGCAGCATTCGACCTACGTCTGAAGGACAATGATCAACACCGCATCCCTCGAAATCGAGAAACTCAATCGTGACCTCGGCGAACTCGCCGAGGAATGCGTCCTCGTGCGGGACAGGACAGGGGACCGGCGGGTCGTCGCGGTCTTCGTCGTACCGGGCGAGGCCGCCCCCGCGGTCCTGCGGGCAACGGCCCTCTGCGAGGAGGCCGACGCGGACGGCGAACTCTCCCTGTTCGAGCCCGACGACGACCTGATGATCTTCCACCGCAACCGGCGGGAGGCCGACTTCATCTTTCGCGAGGTGTTCCGGGACAACGAATACCTGCGCAACGGAGTGAGGTTGCCGGATCGCCCGACCGTGATCGACGTCGGCGCGAACATCGGCGGGGCCTCGGTGCTGTTCGGAAAGGCGCGCCCGGACGCCCGGATCTTCGCAATCGAGCCCGTCCCTCACCTCTGCCGGGCCATCGAGCTGAACGCCAGGCTGCACGACATCGACGTCGTGGTCATTCCCTGCGCGGTGGGCGACACGCGCCGGCAGACGGTGGTCACCTACTATCCGAAGAACACGGCGATGTCCGGTCTCCTCGCCGACCAGGCGGACCGGGAGGTCCTCAAGGCCTATCTCGTGGGCCATGAGGAAGCCGCCTCCGAGGCCGGGCTCGACGCCATGGTCGCCGAGCTGCTCGTCGGCGAGTCCATCGAGTGCAGCGTGAAGACGCTGGGGCAGGCGCTGGAGGGCCATCCCATCGACCGCGTCGATCTCTTGAAGATCGACGTCGAGAAGGCGGAGTGGCAGGTCCTGCACGGCATCAACGACGAGCTGTGGCAGCGAATCGATCAGGTGGTCATGGAGGTCCACGACATCGACGGCCGGGTCGCCGACTGCGTCTCCCTGTTGGAGAGCAAGGGCTTCAACCTGCTGGTCGATCGAAACCAGGACCTGTTGAACACGAACATGTACGGCGTCTACGGCCGACGGGGACCCGTGGGACCGGATCTCTCCTCCCCGCCCTGGCGCCGGCCGCTCTCGACGCGCCGGGCGCTGGCCGGAGCCATCCGTGACGAGCTCGCCGGCGAGCTCGCCGACCTGGCGGTGGAACGGTTCCAGTTCGCCACGGCCCTGCCGAGGGACGCCCACGGCGAGATCGACGCGGCCGCGCTCATCGCCCGGCTCTCGGAAGGACCCGCTGAGGGGGGCCCGCTGTCCGAGATCGAGGAGAAGCTCGCCTCCATCTGGCGCAGGATCTTAAAGGTTGAGGACATCTCGGCGTCCGACGACTTCTTCGCCCTGGGCGGGACGTCGCTGAAATCGGTGCGAATGGTGCTCGAGGTGGACGAGGTTTTCGGCGAGAACGTGCTGCCGCCGGATCAGCTGTTCGGCGGCAGCCGTTTCAACGAGATCGCGGCGATCATCCGCAGGAACATGAGATGAAGAGGTCGGCCCGGCCCCTGCTGCTCTATCCCCACGGGCTGGAGTTCATCCGCGCGTTCCGGGCCTGTCTCCTTTCCGGGGTCGCGCCCGTGCCCTGCCACCCGCCGAGGAACATGCGCACGGTAGAGCGTCTCCTTGCCGTCGCCCAGAACGCAGGCCTCCGTCGTCCTGACCGATGAGACGATTCGAAGCCGTGCGGGTGAGAGTCTCGCGGAGGCCGACAGCGCCGACGAAGGTCACGAGTGCGTGTGCGACCGGTCGGGCTCGGCCGCGACCGCGTTGATCGCAACCCACTCGCTCGGGTGACCCGGTCGCACTTCGGCGACCGTCCGGACCGCTCGTCCGCGCAGCTCGGCTTCGAGCCCCCCGAATCGCTCGGTTCTTCTGGAATCCGGACGAGGGTGCGATATGAAGGAAGCGGCGACACAACGCTCGATTCGCACACTAAAGTGATCTTGAGTGTGCGGCCGTGACATCACGGCAGGAGCAAGCGGAAGGCAGTGGTCAGAGATGTCAGACGCCCCCCAGGACCGGGTCGCCGCAGTCGACCTGCAGACCAACCGGCCGCACTCGGCGCGGGTCTACGACTACATCATGGGCGGCAAGGACAATTTCGCCGCTGACCGGGACACCGCGGCCAAGGTGCTGACCGACTGGCCCGGGCTGCGCACCTCGATGCTGGCCAACCGGGCCTGCATGCACCGGATGGCCCGCCATCTCACCGGCCTGGGGGTGCGGCAGTTCATCGATGTCGGCACCGGCATTCCCTCGTCGCCGAACCTGCACGAGGTGGTCCAGGAGACCGCGCCCGACGCGCACGTCGTCTACGTCGACAACGACCCCATCGTGCTGGCGCACGCGCGCGCCCTGCTGACCGGCACGCCCCAGGGGCACATCGCCTACATCCAGGCCGACATGCGCGCCCCCGAGACGCTTCTCGGCGACTCCACGCTCCACCAGGTGATCGACTTCTCCCAGCCGGTCGCGCTCACCGTGATAGCGATGCTCCAGTTCGTGGAGGACGCCCAGGGAATGGTGCAATCGCTCCTCGAACCGCTCCCCTCGGGCAGCCACTTCGCCGTCACCATCCCGACCGACGAGCTCGCCCCCGAGTCGGAGCGTCTCGCCCGCGAGTACACCGACAGAGGCATCCCCATGTACCTGCGCGGCCGCGCCGAGGTGGAACGCCTGTTCACCGGCCTGGAGCTGCTCGACCCGGGGATCGTCCCGATGCCCCGCTGGCACCCCGGCCCCGACGACGAGCCTCTCCCGGACACCGCCACCAACATGTACGCCGCGGTGGGCCGTAAACCGTAGGGAGGTCGACGACGGCGTCGCACCGAGACCGGCCGCAGGCGAGCCCGTCGAGCCGCCGCCTCCAACCTGGGGGACGCCCGCCCTCCCTGAGATCGCCGACCGCACCGCCCCCTTCTCAGGGCTCGGCATGGCAAGCGGATCGCTACACGAAGGCGACGACGGCATATCGCTCGTCCTGGACGGGCCGCCCCCACAAAGCGGCATCAAGCAGTGGCTCGACGCGCAACGTCCTGACCAGCGGGCGCAGTGCCTGGACAAGCCGCTCGGCCTCGACTCCGCCCATCCACGGCATCACCTCGGACCCGACCGCATAGGACTGGTCCTCGTCCGGTTCGGCAGACGCCCAGCGCCCCTCGACGAGCACCAGACGCCCTCCAGGGCGCAACAGGCCGATCCATCGGCGCAACGCCTCCTGCGGGTCGGGCAGGGTCCACAGCAGGTGACGGGAGAGGATCGCGTCGAAGGACGTCCCTGCCCGCGCGGGCGGGTCGCTCGCGTCGCCCACCGTCATCACGGCCTCGAAGCCGGCCTCCGTGAGCTTTCGCCGAGCCTGTTCGATCATCAGCGGCGCCAGGTCCACTCCGACCGGCCGGTGACCCTGCTCGGCGAGCACCAAGGACAACGAGCCGGTGCCGCACCCCAGGTCCAAGACATCGGCAGGCGAAGAAGGCATCCACGAGCGCAGGCGCTCTTCCCACACGGCCTTGACGCCGGGATCGCGAAGGCCGTGGTCGGCTTCCTCGTCGAAGGACGCGGCGAGAGCATCCCAGAAGGCCGCGACCGAAGCACTGATTTCCGGCATCGGCCGATCATGTCACCCGCCGCCGACAAGAGCGCGGGTCAGGCCGAGGTCCTCCTGCACCGGGCTGTCGCCGTCCATGATCGCCTGAGACCATCGGCGCGCGTCGTGGCGGCCGACACTGCGAAAGCCGAGCATTTCGCGGAGGCAGTCGGCGGCGAACGGGCCGGAGGAGGTTTCGACCAGGTCCGCGCCGGGACCGGCGTCACGCGACGCGGCGGGATACTTCCGCGTATTCGCCTCGAACACGCGACTCCAGTCCCGGGGAATCGCCTTCGGCTTGAGCACGTCGCCGGATGTCCTCCGTTCGGCCGTGTGTTCGGGATCGTCCTTGTCGGCACGTTGGCACTCCCTGCTTTTTCCTCCCTGCGCCGACGATTCCGACAGCTGGATTTCTTCTCACAAACCGCATATATCAAGGCATGTTTTCCTACCGAAACGACGAACGGGCCGCGCCCCACAAGTGAGGCGCGGCCCTGCCGATCGGGTGGCCGCCCGGATCGGTCGCGATCAGACCGTCCGGCTCAGCCGACCTGGTTGCTGGTCCAGCGCTGGGTGGGGGCGGAGGAGTTGCAGGTGGCGAGGACCAGGCCGGTGCCGCCGCTGGTGCCGCCGCCGCTCGCCTGGACGCACTGGTTGGTGCCGACGCTCGCCTTGATCTGGTAGGTGACCCCGGAGATCGAGGGGAACGTCCACTGCTGCGCGGTGGCCCCGGTGCAGGTGACCTGGACCACGGCCGTCCCGGCGGTGCCGCTGCCGCCCAGCGGGGTCAGGCACTTGCCGCTGTGCGCGCTGGCGATCGTGTACGCGCCGCCGCCGACCGCGTCCAGCAGCCACTGCTGGTTCTTCAGGTAGTTCAGCGGCCACTGCACGATGGAGGCGTTCTCCGAGGTGTCGAAGGCGTACAGGTCCATGGCCATGCTCGGTCCTGAGGAGTCGAAGACGTCGTTGGTGAAGACCGTGGTGATCCCGTCCGCCACGCCGCCGGCGGGGTCGCTGCTCGTGCTGGTCAGGACGATCAGCTGGTCGGACTCCGCCGAGGTACGGGTGACCCCGCTCTGGGTGACCCGCTCCCGGAGCCTGTAGCCCGCGCTGGTGTTGGACGGCAGGCCCGTCACCCGGATCGTCTTCTGCCAGGACGGGACGGTGGCGACAACCGTGCCGTTCCGCAGGAGCTGCACCTCATGGGTGACGCCGGTGCCGTAGACCTTGGTGCTCGGCGCGTACTTGAAGGCGATCTCGGTGCCCTCCACGTCCACTCCGGTGAGGAGTTGGGCCGGTAGCGGCGGGATCGTGGTCATGGCCGGAACCGAGGAGCCGTGCTCCAGGTAGAGGCTGTGGTTGGCGGCGTTCCAGGAGGTGGACAGGTAGGTGCCGACCGGGGTGACGCCGAAGTAGTCGTCCCTGCCGCAGTCCATCAGCCGGACCGCGAGCGGGTCGGGGCAGGCCACGGTGGCGCCGCCCTGGCAGAGCGTCTCGTTGGAGTCGCTGCAGTGGTAGCCGGGGATGTGGTTGGGGGCGTTCGTCAGAATCCCGCCCAGCGCGTGCGCGAGCTCGTGGGTCATCTCGTGCCCGGTGGCGCAGCCCGGTGAGAGGGCGACCCAGGTGGCGTACGAGTTGTGGCGGTTGCCGGTCCCGGACGAGTCGTCGTTGGCGATCGGACCGTCACCGATCGTGTCGCCACAGCCGTTGCGGCCCTCGACGTAGGCGATGTAGATGTGGTCGGTGTCGGTGTAACCGAGGTCCTGCAGCGACTCCATCCACTCGTCGTTGGCCTCGCCCGTGGGGATCTGGACGGAGTCGATGTCCAGGTCGCAGCCGGTGGAGCCGGTGGTCTCCCAGCGGATCCAGCGCTCGGCGCCGTCCCGGCGCGCGCTGTCGTTCACGTTCTCCTGCGTGACCCACGCGGCCTGCCGGATCAGCGGCTCCTTCTCGGTGAAGTGGTCGGAGCCTGATTCGTACGCGTAGATCAGTTTGACGCGATGGCCGCTGACGCCGTCGCCGACGCAGTGCACCTGCGGAACGACGATGGCACCGCCGGTGGCGGCGGCGGGCGTGGCGGGCGTCAGGCCGAGCAGAACGAGGACGGGCACCGCGACGGCGAGCACCCGCGCCCGGAAACCTCGTTTCACACTCATCGATGGCATCAGAAATTAACCTCTCCTGCGACGTCCAGCAGTTTTCGCGCACGCCGAATACGCCCGTGCAGCCTCATGTTGAAACGCATCGATGCCCGGTCGACGTGGAAGTCGTGCCAGAGTTACCGGTCGCGATCCGTGGTGGCGGATTTAACCCCGTTGGCTTGATCGATTCCATACGATAACCGCCGCCGAATCGCCCGGGAACCGTCTGACGGTAACAGAAAAGAAACTTTACAGATGTGAAAATTGTGACACATGTTAAAACAATCCCGTTCACGTGCGCTCGGACTTGTCAAGGAAATTGATTCCGAACGGGTGGCGAATGCCCGCCTCCGAGGCATTCGATCGGGATCCGCACCTGGTGAAAAGGTGTCGGCGGCAGGCCACGGCGCACGACGAGGCAACGGGATTCCCGGCCCCGGTCGTTTCACACGGACGTCCTCACCCGCCAAGGCGACGTCTCCGGCCAAGACGGCATCGGCCGAGTCCCCTTGACGCCCGCGGAAAGCGTGTCGATTTCCGGGAAAGCTCGGAGGTGCCGACATTGTCGTGGAAACGCGTCGACCGAGATCCGGCGAAGGAGCGTTCCAAGGGGGCAGGAAACGGGCGAAAGGGCGCGCCCCTCGGGCACATCTGCGACCCACGAAGTCCCACTCACGCGCGGAGGCGACCTTTTCCCGGGAGACGGCACGAGTTTCCGGGAGACGTGCGAACCCTCCCGAAGGACGCGCGAGCCGGAGCCCGAGGTTCGGGTGGATCCTCACCTCGGACCGGAGTCGTCCGGTCGGGACCGTCAGGGGCGAGGCGGCGCAGGGCAGGGCGGCGCAGGGCGGGGCGGCGGCTCCGTCAGTCGTCGCGGAGGGCGAGCCCCTGCTCCGCGAGGGCGACGCGCAGCATGCCCAGCGCCTTCGGGCCCATGCCGTGCAGGGTGAGGAGCTCGGCCGCGGTGACGCCGGGGAGTTGCTCCATCCGGGTGTAGCCCGCGTTGATCAGGGCGCGGCGCGCCGGTGCGCTCAGCCGGGGCAGGTCGCTCTCGCCGTCCACGCTCTTGTCTCCATCCCTGTGTCCGTCTTGCTCTGTGTTCACCTTGCGGTGGTGAGGGTACGGCCCGGGGCCGACAGTTTCTCCGCGACTCGGGTGGCGTCCGCCGCTCCAGTGATGACTGTGTCACCTTCTGTGGACGCGGAGATCCTCGGTGGACCCGAAGACCCTCAGACGGATCATGAGGGGCGTCCCTCCTCCAGGGCCGACCGAGTTATCCACAGGGCGTTCGGGCAATTGAGCCACTTATCCACAGATTTCGAGATGTTGTGCACAGACTTCCGAACAGTTCGAGGCGAGCGACAGATCTCCGTCCTGCCTCCGCAGCCCCTTCAGGCCCGCTCAGGAAGGCCGCCGGAACGGGCCCAGGCGACCGCCGGAGTCCACCGGGAACCCGCGTCCGTGGGCGGAACGGCGTCAGGGCCGCCTCAGGCCCCGTACTCCGCCTCGACCTGCCGCACGATCTCCGCGTTCCTGGGCCGGAAGGCGGGGTAGAACTCCCTGCCGCACTCGAGGTCCTCAAGGGCCACCTTGATCTCCCTGTCCAGGAGGGGGCGGGCCCGCGCGGGGGTGAGGCGGGGCAGGTAGTAGTGCCCCTTGGGCAGGTCGGTTTCGGGAGTGTCGTCCTTGCTGGCGATCTCGTCCCGCTCCGCGGTGAACAGCCGCCACCCCCAGACGTTCATGGCCGTCGGCTTGGTCGAGGTCAACCGGTACCCCTTGCCCGTGAGGCAGTCGGCCATGGCGGAGGCGAGTTCGACGAGCTTCGGATCGCCGTCGAGTTCGCGGCCCGTGCGCTGGTCGATGAGCGCGTTGGTCTGCGCCGACCAGTCGTCCATGGACTTCACGACCTTGCCGGTGATCTGCTTGTACGCCTGCGCGTCGCAGGCCTCCGACATCTCGTCGTAGGCGTCCTGCTGGGCGGGCGAGAGGTCGTTCTTGATGGCGAAGTTGGGGTTGACGGGCGCGTCGGCGGGCCTGGCCGCCGGGTTTCCCATCTCCCTGGGGTAGACGAACCAGGAGAAGATCTCGAAGCCGTACTTCGAGCGACGGGCCTTCATCGCCGCGTAGTCGCCGGAGTAGTCCTTCTCCTGCTCGTCGGTCCCCTTCATGGCGGACACGTACGGGACGTATCTGAAGCCCTTGCGCTTCATGCAGTCCGCTTTGATCGCCTGGAACCGGTGCCTGTTGTCCTGCTTCCCGGTGGGCGTGGCGGGTTGCCGCACGGCCCCGCCCCCGTCGGTGGCGGTGGCGGTGCCGCATCCGGCGAGCACGACGAGAACGGCGACAACCAGAAATGATCTCTTGGGCATGCCGAGGACCATACTCCGTTCAACGAAGTATGGTCAATCGGGAACGCGGCGGCGGTGACCGTACGGGACGAGGGCCGTCAGGGCGGTCAGGAAGACCAGCAGGCCCCAGTAGGCCAGGTGCTGGCGCGTCAGCTCGGCGAGGTGCTCGCCGAGCTGTACGGAGACCGCCAGGAGATAGACCACCGCCGCCAGCGCCCAACGGAGATCACGCGCCGTCCTGGCCGCCCACACGGCCAGGCAGAGCACGGCCAGTTCGAGGACCGTCCGGCTGAGGCTCAGCGGAAGGGGCGTGCCCTCCGGCATCCACCCGGGGCCTGTCCACGCGGCGAACGGCACCGCGGCCGCCCACCGCCAGGACCTGGTCCGCGGCGGTCCGCTCCCGGCCGCCAGCGCCAGCAGGCCGCAGCAGACGAACCCGTAGCCGAGCGCCACGGTGACCGGAGCACTCGCCGCGAACAACGGCTCGGCGGTGAGGAAACCCGGATAGACGGGAAGCAGCGTCACGTCGACCGGCTGCCAGGCGGTCGCGACCGCCATCGCCTTGGCCCCGGTGAGCGATACGAGCGGCAGCGCGAGCCGTACCCTGCCGCGCAGAACGGCCAGCAGCGCGAGCGCGGACAGCGCGACCCACCCGGGGATCGACCCGGCGTACGGCAGCAGCACCGCCAGCTGCGCGGTCATCACGACGGTCACGCCCAGGTGCAGACCGTCCCGCCACGCGTCACCACGCGCCGCCTGCCTGACCCGCTCACGCAGCCCGCCGGTGACGAGCCCGACCGCCTCCCGCACCTCGGGGGTCGTGCGCCCCGGGGCGGCGCAGTCGAGCAGCACGCCGAGGAGCTCCTGACCGTGCGCGGCGCGGTAGCCGGGCGGGTAGGCGAACAACAGCCACCGGTAGCGGCGTTCGAGCGGCGTCACGCGCGGGCGGCCTCCGGGCCGCCTCACGCGTAGCTGGTGCGGTTGATGACCAGGGACGCGGCCTGCTGCATGCGCCTCGCCTCCGCCTCGAGCACCGTCCGCCCCGACTCCAGGACACGGAAGTAACGGCGGACCCGGCCGTTGACCGTCTCCTCCCGGTCGACCGTGATCAGCCCCCGGTCGCCGAGCCGCTCCAGGATGCCGTAGAGGGTGCCGACCGAGGGTTTCACCCGGCCGCCGGAGAGCTCCCCGACGACCTTCATGATCGCGTGCCCGTGCAGCGGCCCGTCCAGCAGCGCGGTGAGCACGTAGTACATGGGTTCGCTGACCTCGTCCGTACCCCTGGGCATGCCGCCGAACATAACACGCGTGACGGCCGAACCGCCCCCGACGACGTGGCACCGCGAACCGGCCGACGGCCTTCCCTCGCCCCTGTCCCCCGCCGCTGATCCCGGCGCACGCCTCAGAATCGTCCGCTCCGGCTGGCCTGCTCGGGGCGCGGTCCGAGTGTGATGCGCGCGGAGCGCGGAGGGGTGGCGAGGTCCGTCCGTGCGCGGACCGTGCTCAGTGTTCGGTGAGACCTAATGGTCGGTGAGGGGGTTCTCGTTGGCGGCGACGTGGTCGAGGGCGGCCTGGGTGAAGGCGCGGACGCGGCTGGTCTCCGCCGTGGTCCGCCACAGCAGCCGCCACTCGAAGGGCGATCCGTCGGGGATGGGGACGTAGGCGACGTCCGGCCGCGCGTCGTAGCGGGCGGCGTGGGTGGGGACCGGGAAGACGCCCTTGCCCGCGCCGACGAGGGCGAACATCTCCTGGACGGTGCCGAAGGCGGGCCCGCGCTCGATGGGCTCGCCGTTGGGGGTCCTGCGGGGAACGAGGGCCTCGTCGATGTGTTCCGGGATCGAGCGGGGGCGCAGGACCCTGTCGCGGGCGAGGTCGTCGAGCGAGACCGAGGCGCGACGGGCGAAGGGGTGCCGGGCCGAGACCGCGAGCATGGGGTCCTCGCGGAACAGGACCGGGCTCGCGGTGAGGCCGGAGTCGCGCGGGGGCTGGACGACGGCCAGCAGGACGTCGATCTCGTCGGCGTCGAGCGGGGTGGTGCCGTCGCTGTACGGGCTCTCCCTGATCTGGACCTGACAGGTGGGATGGCGGGCACGGAAGACGTCCGCCACCTCGAGGACGAACCTGCCGACGGCCGTGCCGACGAATCCGACCCGCAGCACGCCGTCGACGCCCCGGCCCGCGGCGACCGCCCTGTCGACGCCTTCGCGGATCTGCCGGTAAGCGGGATCCAGGTCGTCGTACAGCCGTCGGCCGATCGGCGTCAGCGCCACCCTGCGACTGGTCCGCTCGAACAGCGGGGCGCCGATGCGGCGCTCCAGCTTCTTGATCGTCTGGCTGACCCTGGCCGTGGACACGTGAAGGTTCTCCGCGGCGCGTCCGAAATGCAGTTCCCTGCCGAGCTCCAGGAAGATCTCGATATCGCGCCGCTCCACCGTGAACCCCCGTTCGTGAACCTCCAGGTTAACGAACGTTGCGTAACCGATCATTGTTTCCGGTTCCGGCCTGGATGATCCTTGAGGAGGCGGGCTGGGACGGTGGTCCCGTGACTTCGCCGACCACGCCTGTGAAACCGCCGCAACCGGCATCTGGAACCTGGGAAAGCGCACCATGATCAAAATCCTCCAGACGGTCTCCCTGCTCGCCGCGACCGTCACCGCCGGACTCATGGCCGGACTGTTCGCCGCCTTCGCCTACGCGGTGATGCCCGGCCTCGGGCGCTCGCACGACCGCACCTTCGTCGAGGCGATGCAGCGGATCAACGTGGCCATCGTCAACGGCTGGTTCATGTTCTGCTTCCTGGGCGGGCTGCTGTTCACCGTCCTCGCCCTGGTGCTGCACCTGGGGTCGGGCCGGGAGGTCCTGCCGTGGATCGTCGCCGCGCTCGTCCTGTACGGGGTGATGTTCGTCGTCACCGCCGCCGTCAACGTGCCCCTCAACGACCAGCTGGCCAGGGCGGGCAGTCCCGGCGACATCGCGGACCTGGCCGAGGTGCGGCGGCTCTTCGAGTCCAGGTGGGTCACCTGGAACCTCGTCAGGGCGGTCGCGAACGTCGTCGCCTTCGCCGTCCTCGCCTGGGCCCTCGTCCTGCACGGCCGCGCCACCGCGACGGCCGCCCCCCGGCCGGACGCCGGACAGGTGGGGCACGGCGTGACCGCCGTCGCGACCCGTCTGTCCGTGCCTCATCTGTCCGGCCCGCCCTCCCGGTACGGCGACAGGCCCGCTTCCCAGGCGCGGTGACCGGGAACGTTCACCGGGTCGCGCACCGTTCGAAGGCACCGGGCAGGTCCGTGTCGGCACTCGCCGTACCGGCGCCCGGGAGAGACACCATGAACCCGGTGAGGGCATGCGGTCGCCGCACCGGCCTCCCCTACAGGGCACCGGACCCTTTCAGAGGCACCGCACCGGGCCCCTCAGCTGAGGGTCTGGAAGAACTCGCGGACGTCCTCGACGAGGAGGTCGGGCTGCTCAAGGGAGAGGAAGTTGCCGCCGCGCTCGAACTCCGTCCACCGGACGACGTCGAGCTCGCGCTCGGCGAAGCGGCGGACGGCGACGTCCGTCGTCAGGGCCACGGCCACGGCCACGGGGACGTCGCCGCGCTCCTTGGGGGCCCAGGCCGCGGGGTCGTGGGCCATCTCGTAGTAGAGGTTGGCCGAGGAGCCCGCCGTGCCGGTGAACCAGTAGACGCTGACGTTGGTCAGCAGGTGGTCACGGCCCACGGCGTCCTCGGGCAGGTCGGCGGCGGCGTCGGTCCACTCCTTGAACTTCTCGGTGATCCAGGCCAGCTGCCCCACCGGTGAGTCGTGCAGGCCGTAGGCGAGGGTCTGCGGGCGGGTGGACTGGATGACGTTGAAACCCATCATGTCGTCGCGGAAGTTCTGCAGCCGGGCCAGCCGCTCCTGCTCGCCCTCCGTCAGGCCCGCGAAGTCGGCCGGGTCGTCGGAGGGGAAGGTCACCAGGCCGTTGAGGTGGACGCCGACGACGCGGTCGGACGCCTGGCGGCTCATCTCGGCGGCGATCCAGGCGCCTCCGCCGCCGCCCTGGACCCCGTAGCGGTCGTATCCCAGCCGGGCCATCAGCTCGACGAACGCGCCCGCGATGCGGCCGGTGTTCCAGCCGGGGCCGCTGAGCGGCCCGGAGAAGCCGACCCCGGGGGTGGAGGTGACGATCACGTGGAAGTCCCGCGACAGCGGTTCGACCACCTCGGTGAACTGGGTGAAGGAGCCCGGCCAGTCGTGCAGGAGCAGCAGCGGCGTGGCGTCCTCCCTGGCGGAGCGGACGTGTACGAAGTGGATGTTCTGCCCGTCGATCTCGGTGGTGAACTGCGGGAACTCGTTCAGCCTCGCCTCGGCCCCGCGCCAGTCGTAGCCGTCGGCCCAGTAGTCGGCCAGGCCCTTCAGGTAGTCCACCGGCACGCCCCTGCTCCATCCCGCGCCGGGGACCTCGCCGCTCCAGCGGGTACGGCGGAGCCGGTCGCGCAGCTCCGACAGGTCGGCGTCTGAGATGTCGATGCGGAAGGGCTTGATCTCGGTCACGGCGACGCCTTTCTGAACCGTCGGGAAGCGGGGACTGAGCGTCTCCCGCCTCCCAAGCGAAGCGGAATGTTCTGTTCCAGAATAGCAGAACAAATCATTCCGTTCCACTTACACGTCGCCTTCGACGCCGCCCCGGCGTCCCCGTGCTCAGCCCGCCTTCCCCGAAACGCCCGCCGCCTCGGGGTCCGCGCTCGGCGGCGCCTCGATCACCGACGGCCAGCGCAGGAGTGCGGGCAGCGTGAACAGGGTCACGGTCAGGTGGACCACGCCGCCGATCACCCACGGCGCCGTCAGGCCGTACGCGGCGGCCACGAGACCGCCCGCGAGGGCGCCGAACGGGAGCGCGCCGAAGGCGACCATCCTGGTGGCGCTGCCGACCCTGCCCATCAGCTCGTTGGGGATCAGCCGCTGGCTGAGCGACTGGGCCATCACGTTCCAGACGGACAGGCCCGCCGACCAGACGCCGAACAGCGCGACCACGACGACGGGCTGCCTGCCGAACAGGCCGATCGCCACCAGGCTCAGCGCGCTGGCCACCGAGACCCCGATGACCACGGAACGGGTGCCGAAGCGGTTGACGACACGACGGCTGACCAGACCGCCGGCGACTCCGCCGATCGCCATCGCGGCCACCAGGATCCCGTAGCCCGCGTCCCCGACGCCCAGGACGTCCTTGGCGAAGAGCACGGTCACCGACTGCGCCATGAAGACGCTGAAGTTGCTGGTCGCGGCCAGCAGGACGGTGACGCGCAGCACCCGGTGCCCGGCCAGCCAGCGCAGGCCCTCCATCATCTCGGCCAGCACGCCGCGACGCTCCGCCGCCCGCGCCCCGTCCGCCGTGCCGGTCCGCCGCCGGTCCGGGGCCACCGTGCGGATCGCCCTGAAGTGGCCCGCCTCGCTGCGGATCCGGGCGATCAGCAGGAGCGACAGGAGGTAGGTCGCGGCGTTCACCCACAGCGGCAGCGGGACCAGGAGCACGAACAGCGCCGAGCCGAGGGCCGGGCCGAGGAACATCCGGCCCAGCGTCTCGGCCGTCACGTTCCGCCCGTTCGCGGTCTCCAGGTCGGCGCTCCGGACGATCGTGGGGATCAGCGCCCTGCTGGAGCCCATGAAGATGATGTCTCCCGCGCACAGGCCGAACGCCAGGATGTAGATCATCCAGATCTGGGTGCCGCCGAAGGTCACGACCAGCGCGACGGCGACGAGCAGGAACGTCTGCGCCGCCTGGGCTCCGATCATCAGCAGGCGCCGGTCGTACCGGTCGACGATCACACCGCCGACCAGGGCCAGCAGCAGCCAGGGCAGCTCGGTGGCCAGCGGCACCCAGGAGATCAGCCTCGGGTCGCTGGTGAGCTTGCTCGCCAGCAGCGGCAGGGCGGCGATCACGACGCCCTCGCCGAGCGTCTGGATCGAGTAGGCCGACAGGAGGTAGTGGTAGTTGCGGCCGAGACCGGAGGCCTTCCCGCCGGTTCGGGGCACGGCGGCGCCGTCGGTCACCATCGGGGCGCGCCCTCGCCCGCACCGGTCACGCCGCCGTCCGGCACGGCCACGCCGCCCGCCGTACCGGGACGGTCGGCGGTGTCCGGAGCCGTGTCCAGAGCTGTGTCGAGAGCTGTGTCCAGAGCTGTGTCCAGAGCTGTGTCCAGAGCCGTGTCCAGAGCTGTGCCGAGAGAGGCGCCGGGATGTGCGTCGGGATAGAAGAAGACGCCCGCCACCCGGGCCTGCGAGCCCGGCCCCAGGGCGGTGACATCGACCTGGCCGATCCTCTGGAGCCTGCAGCCGCCGCCCGCGTAGCCTCCCGCGGGCGTGTAGTACAGCCCCCAGCACGCCTCCCACTCCTCGGTATGGCCGGTCTCCAGGTCGACCACCGGCTCCGCGCGCGGGACGACCCTTTCCTGCACGACGGCGCCGGCCTCGGCCCCGTCCCGCAGAGCCTGCCACCACTCACGGTCGCCGACCTCCCAGCCGGCCGTGATCCCCCGCCCGCTGTAGGCGCTGTTCGGCTTGAGGATCAGATGCTCCCTCCGCTCCCTGCAGTGCTCGACCAGTTCCCTGTCCTTCAGCGCGGACTCGCCGGTCAGGGAGCGCGTCCAGGGCAGCATGCGGTCGACGAGCAGCCGCT
The DNA here is from genome assembly GCF_027922005.1 of Streptosporangium carneum. Classification (GTDB taxonomy): domain Bacteria; phylum Actinomycetota; class Actinomycetes; order Streptosporangiales; family Streptosporangiaceae; genus Streptosporangium; species Streptosporangium carneum. Next base: position 195,587 of record NZ_BSEV01000001.1, read on the forward strand.
CGTCCTCGGAGAGCCGCGTCCGCAGCCCAGGGTCGGACAGGAACGTCATGCACCCCTTCTGCCGGTGGATCTCCGTCTCGAGCGGGGTCCAGATCACCACGCGTCCCTCCTCGTGCGCGGTGAAGAGCTGCTCGGTGAGCCGGAGGCCCTCCGGGTGGTCGATGACCTGGTCGACCTCGAAGACGCGGTAGACCAGGTCGACCGGGGCGTCGCCGAACAGGACCCTGCCGTTCCTGACGCGCAGGTCGGTGATCTCGCCGAGATGGCATTCGAGGCCGAAGCCCCGCAGGAGTCTCTGCAGGGGACGCCAGGCCTCGCCGAACGCGGCCAGGCCGCCCTCCCCCTCGATCACGGCGACCACCGGGTCCCGGCCTCCGGTGACGGCCGAGCTCGCCTGGCGCAGGGCCTCGGCGACCATCTTCGGCGCGTCCGTGTAACGGAGCTCGTGCCGGTCGGCGAACGCGCGGAACGCGTCGAAGTCGAGCATGGCCTTCGTCGCGGGACCGACCCATTCGAGGCCGCCGGTCTCGCTGGTGGCGTTGAACTCCAGGATCTTGAACGACTCGCCGTCGTGGTAGGCGTCGACCCGGCCGAAGCGGGGCGGTCTCACCCCGCCGAGACGGCGCATGAGCCGTGCCCGGGGCGGGCTGATTCCCAGGGCCTCGCAGAACCGGCCGAGGTCTCCGTCGAAGAGCCGTTCGGGGAGCGAGGTGAGGATGTCGACGGTGCGGACCGTGTCGTCCGCGAACCGGTTCAGCTCGCTCTCGCCGATGAAGACGGGGCGGGTCAGGTACTTGCGGTCGAGGGTCGCCAGGTAGGGGAACCGTTCCTCGTCGTGCAGGTCGATCTCCGTCAGGAGGCTGTCTCCGCTGAGCAGCTCCTTGTTGAACAGCTCCGTGATGCGATTGGTCATGAGTCCGATCCCGTTCTCCACCGGTCCGCCAGATCAGGTCCTGCCGGGCACTACTCCAGACGCCGGTCGATCACCGGTTTGATCTTGCCGCTCACCGCGTTCCTCGGCAGGGCGCCCTCGCCGTGGCACTCGACGACCAGCCTGAACACCTCGAGGCCGTCGCCGAACGCGTGGCGGTCGCTGAGCGCCTCGAACTCACCGCTCAGCAGGTGGCGCACCTTCTCCGGGTCGAGGTCGAGCGGCGACTCGGTGCGGACGATCACGGTGTCCGTGCCGTCGCTCGAGGTGATCTCGACCTGCAGCCGCGACACCTGGAAGACGGAGAGCGCGGCGAGGATCTCGTTGTACAGCACCGTGCGGGCCTTGACCTTGATCAGGCCGTCGGACCTGCCGAGATACTCGAGGACCCGTCCCGAGACGCCGCAGCCGCAGTCGCGGACGGTGATCCTGCCGACGTCGCCTATCCGGTAGCGGATCAGCGGGCCCTCGAACTTCTGCAGGCTGGTGACGAGCAGCTCACCGGCCTCGCCGTCCGCCAGCGGCCTGCCGTCGTCGTCGACCACCTCGATCAGGTTGTAGTCGTCGCAGAGGTGGTGCAGCGTCCCGTCCAGCTCGCGGCACTGGTAGCCGAGCTGGGCGCCGTCGTTGGCCGCGACGATGCTGGAGATCACCCGGACTCCGAGGTGCTCGCGCAGCCACGCCTTGTCGGTCTCGGTCATCGCGGTGCCGCCGTAGACGACCTTCTCCAGACGAAGGCCCGCGTCGCGCGCCTTCGCCTCGCGCAACATCGGGAGGATGAGCGCGGGCTGGCCGACGACGGCGTTCACTGAGAAGCTCCGCACCAGCGTCAGCAGGTCGTCGACCGTGATGTGCTGACCTGTCGTGTAGCACTCGATCGGCATCTGCGAGAACTCGCAGCTGCTGGTGATCAGGCCGCCGTAGAGGCTCCCGCCGAACAGGGCGTTGATCAGTCGGTCGCCCTTCTCCAGGCCGACGCCGTACAGGACGGGGACGGCCTCCCGCACCATGTTCGACCAGTCGGCGAGGGAGTAGACGATGTAGCGCGGCCCGCCGGTCGTCGCCCCGCTGCGCAGCACCTCTCCGCTCGGCGGCGCGTCACTGGACATGTCCCTGCTGACCGGCAGCGTGTGGGCGTCGAGCTCCGCCTTGTCCAGGACGGGCAGCAGCGTCAGGTCCGACCGGTCGGCGACCCTGGGGAGGTCCCGGTAGTACGGCGTGCGGCGGGCCCGCTCGACCAGGTAGCGCAGCTTGGCCCCGACGCGCCCCGCGTCCTGTTCCGCGTCGCGGCTGCGGGCGACCGCGAGGCGGGTGCCCACCAGGTAGTCGCGGTTGAACAGCCGCCCGACCCACTCCGCCCTGCAGTCGGCGGCGAGGACGGCCGCCGCCCGCCCGGCCCGCGCCCCGGCCGCCGCGTCGATCCGGACGCGCGGTTCGGGGACGTCGACGAGCAGGCCGTCCGCCGTGTCGTCGTCCCCGTCCACGCCGTCCTTCCGCGGGCCCCTCACCGAGGCGTCCGGCAGGGGGAAGCCCGCCTGCCGGAGAAGACCGGTCACGGCCTGCCAGAGATCCCGCCGTCCGGTGCGGATGACGACCTCGTTGCCGGTCGCCCAGCCGAGCAGCAGCCCGCGCAGGGTGCGGGAGGGCACGTCGTCGTCCAGCAGGACCGTGCCGACCGGGGAGAACTCCTCGACGTCGTCGCTGCCGGACAGCGACCGCCAGGGGTACTGGCCGAGGCCGCCGAACAGCTCGTCGAGCCCCTCGGTCAGCGTCGTGCCGTCGAACAGGCCGGTCAGGTCGTGCGCGGCCAGCAGCCTCGCGGCCTCGGAGTCCGGCTCGGCCGCCACCAGCCGTTCGACGTGCTCGACCGCCAGCAGCAGGTCGGTCGGGTAGTGCCTCACCGCGGGCTCCCCGTACGGACGAGGGGCGCCAGGACGAACTCCCCGAGCAGTTGCCTGAGCACCCCGGGGTCGGGGTGCGACGCCTCGATGAAGACCGGTATCTCCCACTCCTGGTAGGTGATGTGGTCGGGCAGGGGCTGCGTCCCGTCCAGCGTGTGCACCCTGTCCACCCACGGGTGGTGGCGTATGTGATCCGGCACGTCGACCTCGTAGCCCTCCTCCGGGTTCAGGTGGTGCCCGGGGAAGATCGCGAAGCCGTGGTAGCGCCCGGTGACGGGTTCCGGCTCCGGCCTGGGCCAGCCGAGGCGGATGGCGATCTCGTGCGAGGGCAGGTGCACTCCCGTGTGGCGCAGGTGGGAGGTCACGATGCCCGCGCCGCCGAGGCGGTTGGCGATCTCGAGGAAGACGAGCTCCTGCTCCTTGGTCTCGAAGAACTCGAGGTGCACGCAGCCGGTGTCGATCTCCAGGGCCCTGAGGACCTGTTCGACGAAGGCGCGGTGGCGCTCGTCGTGCTGGATCTGGTGGGAGGCGATCGGCGTTCCCCGCGCGAAGTCCACCGGCGTCCTGACACATCTGCTGAACACGACGTTGACCAGTTCGCCGTTCTGGACCAGCCCGTCGGCGTGCAGGACGTCGCCGTCGACGTATTCCTCGAGCTCGAAGTCGCCGGGGTTGGCGAGCCTGCGGTAGGCGGCCAGCGCCTCGCCGGTCGTCTCGTGGATGACGACCTCCTTGCTCGAGGCCCCCTGCCGGGGCTTGAGGACGGTCCTGCCGGTCCAGGGCAGTGAGCCGTCCCGTGACGGGCCGGCGGCCGCGTCCCCGGCGTCGCCCGTCACGGGCAGGTCCGTCACGGGCAGGTCCGTCACGGGCAGGTCCGTGACAGGCGGATCCGCGACGGGCAGGTCCGCGACGAAGCGCGGGTAGCGCACGCCCGACCCCTCGAGCGCCTCCTTCATGGCGACCTTGTCGCGGACCCGCCGCAGCCGCTCCAGCGACGGGCCCTCGATCCCGAGGTGGCGCCGTACCCGCCAGGCCAGCAGGACACCGTCCTCCGACAGCGACAGGACCTGCTCGAACCCCTCGTCGGGAGAGATGTTCTCGACGATCCATCCCGCCAGGTCGTCGTGCGGGCCGACCGCGAAGCGGTGGCAGCGCAGCCATTCCGGCAGCTCGGCCATCCGCTCGGCGCGGCCGACGTAGGTGACGTCGTGCAGCTCGTGGTCGATGCCGAGGTGGTAGTCGATCTTGCGGTACGGAACCTGGTGGATGACCAGAATCTTCATCTCGCGCACTCCAATGCGGTGACGCCCCAGCTGAAGCCCATGGCGCTGGTGGCCAGGAGGATCAGGTCCCCGTGTCGCAGCGCTCCCCGCGTCTGGAGGTCGCGCAGCGCGATCAGGGTGTCGGCCCCGCCCATGTGGCCCAGCCGGTGGTAGTTGAAGACGCTCCTGGACTCCGGTATCCCGACGGTCCGCAGCAGCCGCTCGTGCATCCTCCGGTCGCCCTGGTTGATCAGGAAGTACGAGACGTCGTCCTTCTTGCCCCCGACCGCGGCCAGGGTCTCGTCGATCAGCCGGGTGAAGTTGTCCACGTACGCGTCGGCCAGCCCGGAGCGGTGCTCGCCCCGCCGGATGGTCAGGCGCTCCCGCCGGTGTTCGCCGAAGTAGTAGTCGGACCAGCTCGGATCCGTGCGCGCCGTCGAGTGGAGCACCTCGAAGGAGAGGCCCTCACCCGCCACCAGAACGGCCGCCGCCGCGTCGCCGAAGTTGAACAGTTCCTTGGAGCCGGGGTCGTCGTAGTCGACCATCTTGCTCAGCCGGTCGCCGACGAGCACCAGCGCGTGCCCGGTTCCGCCCGCCGCGATCCTGTCGAGGGCGATCTGGATCGCGGTCGTGCCCGCGTTGCAGAAGTTCGTCACCTCGAAGCAGTGCGCGCGGTCGGCACCGAGCGCCGCGGCCACCTTCGCCGCAGGCGACCAGAACGGGGTGTCCCACTCGCCGGACCCCGCGAAGATCACCTGCCGGATGTCCTCGGGGCGCGTCCCCGTGCGGTCGAGGAGCGCCGCGGCCGCCTCGAGGGCGAGCTCCCACGACAGCTCGTCCTCGCCCAGGGCGGGGATCTCCTCGCAGTGCGTGATCTCCCTGATGGCCTCGGCGGGCACGCCGGACGCCGCGTGCATCCGCGCCACGCTGACGCTCGACCGCGGGAGGCGGATCTCGAAGTCGACGATCCCGCCCATCACTCGCCGGATTCGATGCTGATGCGGTGCACGGTCCGTGACACGCCCGGCTCGACCTCGGTGGCGCAGTGGTAGGTCGTCGCGGTCTTCCAGATGACCAGGTCGTTGGGCGTCCAGCGGTGGGTGTAGACGTGGTCGGGGTCCTGGACCAGCTCGTCGACCAGCGCGAAGAACGCCTCGTTCTCGTTGGCGTCGAAGCCGACCACCGAGTCGAGGTACTCCGGCGCGCCGTACAGGTAGGGACGTCCCGTGTGGGGGTCCTCCCTGACCAGGGGGTGCTCCACCTTGGGGTGCTCGATGTCGATCAGCGCGCGGAACTCCGCGACCGAAAGGCCGATGTGCTCGCTGCGGATCCGCAGGCGCTTGCTGACGGTGGCCAGCGCGGTCCGGCCCGCGACCTTCCGCTTCCACTCCTCCGGCAGGCGTTCGTAGACGTCGGCCGCGTTGGCGTACAGGGTGTGGCCGCTGGTGGAGGGCACGTTCACGCCGTGCAGCATGGTGTAGGGCGCCGGGTTCGCGACGAAGGTGGAGTCCTGGTGCCAGAAGTTCCCGACCCTGGCCACGCCGATCGGCTTGTTGTCCCTGATCTCGTTCGAAGAGATCATGATCTCCTCGAACTCGGGGTGACGGTACTTCTCGAGGACGAAGGGAACCGGCTTCCCGAGGCGCGTCGCCAGCTTGATCTGCTGGTGGGGCGTCAGCTCCAGGCCTCGCACGACCACCAGTTCGCGCTGCCGCAGGCTCTCGACGAGCTGGTCGAAGACCTCGCGCCGCTCGAAGTCCTCGTAGGTGACGTCGGACAGCTCGGCGCCGATGAACGGGGTTATCTCACTGACCTTCATGTTGCCCTTCTCATCTGTTCGTGGACGAGTCTGTTCGTGGACGAGGCGGTCGTCCTGCCGCGTCCGTCTGTGCGCGAGGCCTTCCTGGTCCGGCCTCGCCGGCAGCGGGCGAGGCCTCCTCGACGGCCTCGCCGGTCGGAGGCGAGGCCTTCTCGTACGGCCTCGCCGGTCGGGGGTGAGAGCCCGGCTACTCGGGAGCGAGACTCTTCCGCAGCGCGGCGACGAAGTCGTCGATCTGCTCCGGCGTCCTGTACGGCGGGACCGTGACGCGGAAGCGCTCCGTTCCCCTGGGGACGGAGGGGAAGTTGATCGGGGTGACGTAGATCCCGTGCTCCTCGAGCAGGCGTCGTGACACGCGCCGTACGCGTTCCGCGCCGGGCACCATGACCGGCACGAGATGGCTTTCCGCGTCGATGAAGTCGATGCCCGCGGCGCGCAGCGCGCCCTTCAGGTACCGCACGTTGTCCATCAGTCTCCGCCTGAGGGCGTCGCCTTCCTGGACGAGGTCCAGGCCCTTGAGCGTCGCGTCCATGCTGGACTGCGGCAGGGCGGTGGTGAAGATGAATCCGGGGGCGTGGGAGCGGACGTAGTCGAGGGCGCCGTCGGGACCGGCGACGTATCCGCCGACGGTGCCGACGGCCTTGCCGAACACGCCCTGGACGAAGGTGGGGCGGTGTTCGCCGAGTTCCTCGCACACTCCCGCGCCCGTCGGGCCGATGGTGCCTATGGCGTGCGTCTCGTCGACGAACGTCAGCGCGTTGTACCTGTCCGCGAGGTCGCAGATGGCGCCGACCGGCGACACGTCCCCGTCCATCGAGTACACCGACTCGAAGACGATCAGCTTGGGGTGATCGTCGCCGTACTCGGCGAGCGCCCGCTCAAGCGCGTCGAGGTCGTTGTGCGGGAAGACGTGTTTCCTGCAGCCCGTGCGGAGGATTCCCTCGATCAGCGACCTGTGGTTGCGGGCGTCGGAGAACACCACGATGTCGGGAATCGCCGAGATGAGGGTGCTCAGCGTCTCGAAGTTGGCGACGTATCCGCTCGAGAAGATCAGCGCGCGTTCCTTGCCGTGCCAGGCCGCGAGTCTGGTCTCCAGTTCGACGTGGGTCGCGCTGGTCCCCGCGATGTTGCGCGATCCGCCGCTTCCCGTGCCGTGTTCGACGGTCGACTCGATCTGCGCCCGGACGAGTTCGGGGTGCTGGCTCAGCCCGAGGTAGTCGTTGCTGCACCAGACCTGGACCTTCTCCGCGCCGTGCGTCGCGTGACCGCGCTCGGCGGCCAGGTGGGAGCAGGGGAAGAAGCTGCGATAGAGGCCGTTCCGTCTGAGCTCCTCAAGCTTCCTCGGAAACACCTCCAATAACGTGTTCGGCTGTTCCGTCAACGCTTGCGTCATGAATCGACCCCGGTTCCTTGAGAATTCCACATGGCCTGCGGCCGGTAGAGACGGCGCTCGAAAGGAAAACGCGAGAAACAACGACCCCGACCCCGGGCACGCGACGGGGGAGACGAAAACGAAATCATGCGTGCCGATCCACGTGAACGACGTTCGTGACGTTCTTCCGGACCTGACGTGCGACCGCCTCGTCCGGTCCGGGAACACGGGCCCGGTGAACCCCGGATTCCCTGTCCGAATCCCGGCTATGTGGTCATGGGCCTGTTCCCGTCGAGGAACCGGTCAGCTCTCGTTCTTGCCATGGATCTCATCGCCCCTATCGAGAGACTGGCCACAGGGAGTGCTGTTCTGTGTGCGAAGCCGAATCCCGGCTGGATACCCGCACATTTTCCTCTATTACCTACAGGGATGGTAGGTAAGTGAAGAATAAGTGTCAAGGATGGAATTGCGGTGTAGCTCCGTCCGATTTGTGTCACACGCCGGGCACCGAACGTCATTCCGCCCTTCCGGCGGAAAGGGCGTCGATCAGGCGTGCCGCCGCTCGCGGACCAGTTCCACGATCGCGGCGATGTCGGAGTCGCCCCAGCCGTGCTCGGCCGCCTCCTCGTAGAGCCGCTGGACCAGTCGGGCGATCGGCAGGTCGAGGCCCAGCGACTCCGCGAGTTCGGCGGCGAGCCGTACGTCCTTGGCGCCGAGCCGTGTCGTGAACCAGCCGTGGTGGTCCCCGCCGATGACGTCGTCGAGCCGGTTGTGCAGTGCGGGGGCGACGGTCGGCCACTGGAAGAGGAAGTCGCGCAGCATCGACTCGTCGAGCCTCGCCGCCTGACCCGCCGCCACCGCCTCGGAGACGACGGCGAGGCCGGCCAGGAGCAGGTAGTTGTTCAGGAGCTTGTACGTCAGCGCGCTTCCCGGGTCGTCCCCGCAGTACCGCTGGACCGTGAACACGTCCCGCCAGACGGGGTCCAGCCTGCGCACGTGCTCCCGTTCGCCCCCCAGGAGTCCCATGGCCTGACCCTGCGCGACGGTGGCCGGCCCTCCGACGATCGGCGCGGCGACGAACCTGCGTCCCGGCGCCGTCTCCCGCAGCTCGCGGGAGGTGGCGGGGGAGACGGTGCTCATGTCGGCGATGATCGGGGTCTCGTTCGCGCCGAGACCGGTCAGCCGCGCCATGACGTCCCTGCTCGCCCGGTCGTCCGCGAGCGACATCAGCACACCCTCGACGTCGTACGCGGCGTCCATCGGCGAGGACGCCTCGACGGCGCCCGCCTCGACGACCTCGGCGGCTTTGCCCGGCGTGCGGTTCCAGACCCTCACCGTGTGGCCGCGCGCGAGCAGCCGCCGAGCCAGCGCCCTGCCCATCCCGCCCATACCGAGCACCGCCATCCGCATGTGCCCTCCCCCTTTTGCCCCGCTTCACGAAGAATTCCCGGATTCGCGGAACGACAACCACAAGGGGTGACAGCCGGTTGACCATGAGCCGACATCCCCTTCGACGCGCCTGAGCGCGGGGCGTCAGCGCCTCCGGCCGGAACCGTCGGCGTTCGGTCACCCGGCTCCGGCCGGGACCGTCAGCGTTCGGTCAGCGGCCCGTCAACGCCGCCGCCGAGGCTTCGGGCATGACCTCCTCCTCCGAGACCCCGGAAACCCCCAAGATCCCCGATCCCACCGACCCCGCCGGTCCCGTCGCCCCCTCCGGTTCCTCCGGCTCCCGGAAGTGGGGCACGCTGGCGATCGCCTGCCTCGCCATGCTGCTTCTCTCCATAGACCTCACGGTGCTCCACCTGGCCGCGCCCAAGCTGGTCGAGGACATGCGCCCCTCCGCCACCCAGTTCCTGTGGATCGTCGACGTGTACGGCTTCGCGCTGGCCGGACTCCTGGTCACCATGGGCAACGTCGGCGACCGGATCGGCCGCAAGCGGCTGCTGCTCACCGGCATGGTCGCCTTCGGGGGCGCGTCGGCGCTGACCGCGTACGCCGTGACCCCCGAGTGGCTGATCGCCGCCAGGGCGTTGCTCGGCGTCGCGGGCGCGACCGTCATGCCGTCGACCCTGTCGATGATCCGGAACGTCTTCACCGACCCCGGGGAGCGGACGACCGCGGTCGGTGTCTGGAGCAGCGTCTCCGCGCTCGGCTTCGCCGTCGGCCCCCTGGTCGGCGGGGTGTTGCTCGACGGCTTCTGGTGGGGGTCGGTCTTCCTCGTCAACGTCCCGGTCGCCGTGCTGATCGTCGCCGTCGGCGCGGTCGTGCTCCCCGAGTCGCGCAACCCGCGCCCCGGACGCCTCGACGTGGTGAGCGTGCCGCTGTCGATCGTCGGCGTCATCGCGGTGATCTACGCGCTGAAGACCGCCGCCCACGACGGGATCTCCGGAACCGGCGTCTGGGTCGCGGCCGCGGTCGGCGCCCTCTCGCTCGTCCTGTTCACCCGGCGGCAGACCCGGCTGGCCGAACCCCTCATCGACGTGCGTCTCTTCCGGCACCGCGCCTTCTCCGGCGCGGTGGGCGCCAACGTCGTCTGCATCTTCTCGATGCTCGCCGCCTCGCTCGCCTTCGCGCAGTACTTCCAGCTCGTCCTGGGCTGGTCGCCGCTCGTCTCGGGGCTGGCGAGCCTGCCCGGCGGGCTGGCCGCGGCGGTGGGCGGGAGTCTCGCCGCCCCACTGGTCGCCGCCGTCGGCAGGGCACGGGTCGTCGCGCTCGGGCTGGTCGTGAGCGCTGTGGGGTTCGTGCTGTACAGCCGGTTCGGAACGGACACGGGCTACGTGTACATGCTGGTCGCCATGGTCCTCACCGCCGTCGGCAACGGGTTCACCTTCGCCGTGACCAACGACACCGTCCTCGCCTCGGTCCCCAGGGAGCGCGCGGGCGCGGCGTCCGCGATCGCGGAGACCGGTCAGGAGATGGGAGGGGCGCTGGGCATCGCCGTGCTGGGGACCGTGCTCAACAGCGCCTACCGGGCCAACCTGCGGCTGCCCTCCGAGGTGCCCGCGCCCGCGGCGGACCAGATCGGGGAGTCGCTCGGCGGGGCGCTGCAGACCGCGGCCGCGCTGCCGGACCAGGTGGCGGGGGCCGTCGTGCGGGCCGCCAGGCAGGCGTTCGTCGAGGGCATGCAGACGACCCTGGTGACGGGGGCCGTGCTGCTCGCCGTTCTGGCGGCGGCCGTGCTGGTCGCGCTGCGCGGTGTTCCCAAGGTGATCCCCGAGGTGATCCTCGACGGTGAGGGCAGGGTCCAGGACGGGCCCGTCCCCGCCACGCAGAGCACGCGACGCTCACTGTGAGCATTCGCGACCCCCAAAAGGGTCAGACCCTAATTGCCCGGCCGACGCGCCTGATCGGGCGGCCCGAACACGTGAAAACCATTCGGATCGGACCCCGGGGAGGGCGGACGGCAATCCGCGCGTGGAAACGATTTCATACCCGTCGCCCACGGTGCGTAACCCGGCACAGGAAACCGGAAAAACAACGCAGGACCAACGGAAACCCCGCTTCAGGGAAATAGCGGATCAACAGTAAACGTCACAGACCAGCACAAACCATCAGATGTGCGGTTCTCCAGAGAAGCCCGACCCGACCCGTGGAGCACTCAACCGCAGGTCACCGCAGGGAGGGTTTCGGACATCCCATAATTGGCATTAGGTGTTATTTATAACCTAATAACCATAAGTGCCGATTACCATCTCCCTTTACCTTCCCAATAGATCACGGTCAGTCTAATATTTGGACCTATGTCATGGCGCGCATCAGATTTCCCAGACGAGGAAGCCTGGCCTCCCGGTCGTGGCGGCGCTTCCGTCGGAGACGAATCTGATGACGAGTCCGACTGGCACCCCGAGCGGCTTCCGACATTCAACTGGCGGAAGGTCATTCTGTTCGGGGCGTTCTCCGTGATCATTGGCGGAGCGGGCATCTGGTTGGTCAGGCAGAACGCGTCGGAACAGCAGACGCTGGTCGCCGACCCCTCTCCCCAGATCTTCACCGACTCCTCCCCCAAGCTCCCGGGAGCGGGCGACGATCCCGGGCTCTTCGGGACGGGCGGGAGCACTCCGCCGCCGAGCCCCTCATTGAGCCCCTCACTGAGCCCCTCATTGAGCCCCCCGCCGAGCACAGCCTCCCAGGGCGCGACCGACAGGCAGCCGATCCCCTCCGCCTCCGCCCAGGCGGGCCGGGGCGACGACGAGAAGGCGAAGTCCTCCACCGCCCCGACCGCCCCGGAGAAGGCGCGGATCGAGAGCTCCTCCCCGCCGCCCGGCGACGCCTCCCAGCTCACCATCCGGCAGGCGTACCGCATCCACGGCCGCTACCAGAAGGAGCTGTCGGCGGTCCAGGGGAAGCTGGACGAGGCCGCCATGGGAAAGCTCGAGGCCGGGCTCGCGGTGGAGCTGACCCGGGCGAGCTTCAAGACCGCCCGCATGCAGGGTGAGTCGGTGGCGTCCGGCACCTGGCCGAACCCGCAGGTGTGGGTGGCACGGCACGTCGAGGGCAGCCCCGACTGGTTCGTCGCGGTCTCCCACGAGCAGGGCATCGCCCGGGTCGTCGACCTGATGACCGAGACCTCCGCGGGCTGGCGTCTGGTGGCCTCCGGCGCCGACACGCGCGCCACCCCTCCGGACTTCCCCAGGATCGCGACGGACGCCGAGGGATACGCCACGAGCCTGCCGGAGAACGCGACCGGCCTGGTCGCGACGCCGCGCCAGATCGCCGCCGCGCACCTGGCGAGCCTGGAGAGCGCCAAGCCCGACCCGAGGTTCGAGGACGGACCGTGGACCAGCGAGACCGTGCGGTTCTGGCAGCAGGAACGCGCCCAGCTCGAGGAGGCGGGGTGGATTCTCAGCCTGTCGTACCGGCCTGAGGGGCCGGTACGAGCGCTGCGGACCGGGGACGGGGGCGCCCTGGTCTGGTACGCGGCACGCTCGACCGACTCCCGTATGGCCGAGCGGGTGGGGGCGAAGGTCACCCTGAAGGGGTCGGCCGCCGTCCGCACCAAGAAGAAGGCGTTCGCCCACTCGGCGAGCGCGACCTACGGACGGATGTACGTGACCTATGTCCCCCCCGCCGGCTCCACCGAGCCCGTCCGCGTGCTGGGCGAGTGGAGTGATGTCTTGGAGAGCCACGGCGACTGACATCCCACTGGAAGAAGAGGAACACCCATATGACACCTTCACGTAAGCCCTCACGCGCGACGGTGATCACTGCGAGTATCGCGATCGGCGTGTTCGGGGCCGGCGCCGGGCTGGGAACCGTCATCGCCGCCCGTTCCGAGCAGCCTGTCAAGGGCGAGGTCATTCGCCTGGCCGCCGGCACCTACACCCTGAACGACGGGGCGCAGGCGTGGACGTCCCAGAAGGCCGGGGGCGACCCCGCTCCGCCCGCCGGCTCCAACGCGGGCGGCGCGATCACCGACAAGGGGGCGGCCAAGACGTCGATGAACGCGAAGATCTGCCTGACCGCGACCATCGACGGGCACGCCGTCTCCGGCGGCGGAGGAGGGTGTCAAAACCTTCCCGTCCTGGCGAGCGCCCACGCCCCCCTGCAGCGTCCCGGCAACCCCAAGAGCGTGACGACCAAGGAGGCCGCGCCGCCGAAGACGGCGACCAACCCGCCCGCGGTCAAGCCCGTCAAGAACTCCACGCCCCAGGAGAACGGCGGCGGCGGTGGAGGCGGCGGAGGCAACGGCGGCGGTGGAGGCGGTGGAGGCACGCAGAAGGCCCCCGACCCCGCGCCGATCCAGCCGCCGAAGGCGACGACCAAGCCCGCTCCCGCCCCCGCGCCGACGAAGAAGGTCAGCGGCAACATCTCCGACAGCGGCAGCACGATCGACAAGCCCTCCCAGAATCTCGCCGAGAAGCCGAAGCTCAACATCGGGGCCTCGGCGGGACCGAAGAGCGCCGACGACCGGGAGGAGAAGAAGCAGCAGGAGCCTCCCGCTCCCAAGCAGGCCAAGCCGACGGGCACCCTCAAGCCCGCCCTGCCGAACAGCACCCAGAAGCCGAAGTCCCAAGGTACGTCCAAGCCGACGTCCCCCACCGCGGCTCCCAAGCCGTCCGGACCGCTCAAGCCCGCCCACCCCACCTCCGAGCCACTGGTCACGAACGGTCCCGCCGAGCCCGACCGGCCCGCGCAGGAAGCGCAGCTTCCCACCCCCGACTCCCAGCAGGAGCCCGACGGGAGCGTGCTGAGGCCCGCGGACCCGTCGCAGGAGGGCGGCGCCTCCGACGGCTCCGACTCCCTTCCGGTCTTCAAGGACCCCGAGCTCCTCAGGCGGGCCCAGGAGGCCCTGGGGCTCGACAAGAACATGCGCTACACCGACGAGAACGGCGTGTGGGACCTCAACATCGCTCCGCCTGGCACTCCGCCGTGCCGTGACTACTCCCCCGAGGAGCTTCAGGGGCTGGGCGCCGACCAGGAGGGCGCGGTCATCCCGCGCGACTCGTGCCAGTGGCCCGCCTTCGTCCGCTGGCTCTACGCCGAGCCCGCGCCGGGTGAGGTCAGCAACTGGACCAAGTTCACCGGCCTGCCCGAGCGGAACCTGGAGTTCGTGGTGACGAACCAGGCTCCGGAGCAGCCCGACCAGCAGAACCAGCAGGGCGAGCAGGGCCAGTCGGACCAGCAGGAGCCCGGCAACGAGCCCGGCCAGCTCCTGCCCGACCAGCCCGGCCAGCTCGACCCCGCGCAGCCCGACCAGCAGAACCAGCAGAACCAGCAGAACCAGTCCGATCCCGCGCAGCCCTCGGGGCCGGAGCAGCACTCCAGCCGGTTCGACCGGTCGGGCGGAGTCGACCCGGCGCAGCCTCCCCAGCACGACCGTCGTGGCTCCGGCCATGTCAAGTCCGGTCCCGGTCAGGTCGAGCCGTACCAGGACGGGTACACCGGCCCATGAGCACGTCCACCGGCGCCGGGCGTGACACGCCCGGCGCCGGCCAGGGGGCGGCATGGGTGAGCGAGCACGGCGCGCACCTGATGGACTACGCCGCCTCCCACCTCGCCTCCGACCGGGTGCTGCCCGCGGTGGCCTCCGCGCTGGCCGCGTGCCTGGCCGAGCCCCCTGCGCAGAACGTCGGCGTCAGAGGACGGCTGTTCGCCGTCCTCCGGCGTGACTGCCTGACCGCCCCGGGTCACCGGGAACGGTACGTCCCCGACACGGGACCCGGCATGCCGGACGAGGAGGTGACCGAGCGCGTCTGGTCGCTCGTCGAACCGCTGGGCACCGAGACGCTCAGGCTGATGTACCGTCACGGGCTCGCCACGGAGGACCTCTCCCACGTGCTGGCGATGCCCGTCGAGGACGTCACCAGGCTCGCCACCCGCACCCAGGACCTGATCGAGATCCTGGCGAGCGGACTGGACGCGCTCGCCAACAGGCGTCGTGGCTGCCAGGAACTCGAGCCCCTGGTCGAGACGCTCTTCCCCGAGGAGGAGTGGACGGCGTCACGGCTCGACCAGGACGCGCGGGCGAGCCTGCTGTCCCACATGGTCAAGTGCCCCGTGTGCGCGCGACCGATCAACATCCGCTACACGGTCCCGCAGATGGTCTCCCATCCGCGGATCCGCGCCCTGACCGCCCAGACCAGACGGCGACTGCTGGAGTCCCTGCCGCCCGCGGCGGACCAGCCCGCGCCCGCCCGCGGCGGCGCGCCCTCCGCGCCCGGACGCGGCACCTCGCCCTCCGTGCTCGCGGCGCCCACCGCGCCCCCTGCGGCCACCACGCCCGCCGAGGCGCCCGGACGCCCCAGGCCCGCCGCCTCCTCCTCGTCCGGGTCCTCCTCGACGGCCGGAGTTCCTCCAGCCGCGGGAACGCCCAAGGCGACCAGGCCCGCCAAGTCCTCCGCGCCCACCAGGGCCGCCAAGGCGACCGGGTCCTCCGCGCAGGCAAGGCCCCCCAAGGCGTCCGGCTCCCCGGCGCAGGGCAGGTCTCCTTCCCCCGACGGACCCTCCGGGGCGACCGGGTCGCCCGCCCCCGGCGCAACCACCAGGACCGGAGAGGCCTCCAGGACCGGAGGGGATCGCCGGTCCGCCGCGGGGGAGGCGACGGCCGCCCAGGGACCGACCGCCGACGCCAGGCAGGAGGCCGAGTCCGCACCGCCCCGAACGGCCAGGCAGGACCGCTCCAGGCTCCCCTACCACCCCGTTCACCCCGACCGCGCGGACCGTTCCGACAGCTCCGGCCATTCCGAACGCCCTGACCTGCGGGAGCAGCAGGAGTCCCAGGAGCGGCCCGGCCGCCAGGGCCGTCAGGACCGCTCCAGGATCCCGTACGGCCCCGCCCTGCGGGACCGCGCCGCCCACCAGGACCGCCCCACGCTGCCGTCCATGCCCGCCCTGCCCTCGGGCCCGTCGGGCACGGCGGGGCCGCCCCTCGCGCCGCCGGTCCCGGGGCAGGACACGCCGCTCTACGACGCGCTCTTCACCCAGGCGTGGGCACGCGGCGGCGACGCGACCACCACCATGCCGTCCATGCCGTCGGTGCCGTCCGCCGCGACCGGCCGCCCCTCCGGCGACGCCCGCGCGTCCGCGGCGAAGAAGTACCGCGACGTGGAGGAGGAGGAAAGCTTCGGCGGCGCCGGAGTCCGTTTCCTCGAGGCGATGTCGTGGGCGGGGGAACGGATCAGGACCACCACCGTCAAGATCATGATCATCGTGGTCGCGGGAGGAGCGGGCACCCTGACGGGGATGAACCTCCTGGCGCCCGCGATCACCCCGGAGGACGGCTCCCTGCGGGCGACCACCGCGCAGGAGCCCGCGCCCCGTGGGACCGCGCCCCTCGAGACGCCTCCCGAGACGCCCGCCGGAACCGCCCCCGCCGAGACGCCCTCCGAGGCGGCGCCCTCCGAGGCGGCGCCCTCGGGGAACACGCCCGCCGACCGGAACGGACTCGCCGCACGGGTGCGGATCCCGCCCCTGGTGACGCTCGACGAGTTCGGTCAGGGAAACATGCTCCTCACCGTGACGGGACCCGCCATGCGGTGGCGGATATCGGCTCCCGGGCTGGTCGTGAGCCCCTCCAGCGGCACCTCGAGACCGGGACATCCGGACGTGATCACCCTGCGCGCCCTCCGGATCCGCCACTGGTGCGGCACGCCCTTCTCCGCGACCGCCCCGCTGACCGTCCACGGCCCCGACGACTCGATCACCACGACGGTGCGCTGGCAGACGTGCTGACCACCCCCTCCCTCCCGATCTTCGCAAAGCTCTCTGTGAAAGGACCTTGGCCATGACGGAGACGTCCCCCCAGATCCAGTCCTCGCCGCCCCCGCAGGGCGAGCAGTTCCAGGAGACGGTCCCCCTCACCGCCGAACACCTGCTCATCAACCGGCGTCCGGAACCGGCCGGTGGATGGCGTCGCCTCGTGTGGCAGCTCTCCGGCGGGAGGATCATCCCCGCGGAGTCGGCGGCGGAGCTGGAACGCCGCACGCTGATAGCCCAGGCCCAGACTCCCGTGGCGAGCGGGCACCACCGGATCGCGGTGATGAGCCTCAAGGGCGGGGTCGGCAAGACCACGACGACCGTCGCCCTCGGCAACACCCTGGCCTCCCTGCGGGGCGACCGGGTGATCGCCATCGACGCCAACCCCGACCGGGGAACCCTCGGCATCAAGGTCAAGTCGGAGACCGCGGCGACCATCCGCACCATGCTCGCCGAGGCTCCCCACATCCTCCGCTACGCGGACGCGCGCGCCTTCACCTCCCAGTCGCCCGCACGGCTCGAGGTCCTCGCCTCGGACACCGACCCCGCGGTGAGCGAGGCGTTCAACGCCGAGGACTACCGCACGGTCGCCGGGCTCATCGAGCGCTACTACTCGATCTGCATCACCGACTGCGGGACCGGGCTCCTGCACGGGGCCATGGGGGCGACGTTGGAGTTGGCCGACCAGATCGTGCTGGTCAGCCTGGTGGCGGTGGACGGGGCGAGTTCGGCCGCCGCGACGCTGGACTGGCTGACCGCCCACGGGCACGCGGACCTGGTCAAGAACGCCATCGTCGTGCTGAACGCCGTCGAACCGAAGTCCGACGTGGACGTGGAGCTGCTGGAACGCCACTTCGGCTCCCGCTGCCGCGCCGTGATCCGCGTGCCGTACGACCCGCACCTCAAGGAGGGCGCCGAGGTGGACCTGGTCCGCCTGCGGCCGACCACCAGGGGCGCCTACCTTCGCCTGGCCGCAGCCGCGGGCCAGGCGTTCGGCCAGCGACAGGACCGGAGCCGTTAGTGCGACCACCGATCTCCGAGGACCGCGACCTCGACTGGGATCTGGGGCCTCCCCCGCGTAACAACCGCCGGATGGTCATCGTGGTGATCTCGATGGTGGGGGCGATCCTGCTGGCGGTCGGGGTCTGGCGCCTCATGGGATCCGGGTCGGACGATCCCCGGTCGGTCTCCACCGCGCAGGTCGCCGACACGAGAGTCGCGCTCGCCCCTCCCTCGGGCTACGAGAGCGAGGCGGGCTACCCGGTCGGGTTTCCCCGCACGGAGCTGGGGGCGGCCTCGGCCGCCGCGGCCGCGCTGGAGGCCGCCTGGACGCTGGACGTCGCCCAGGCCGAGCACGCGGCGGTCCTGTACGCCCCGCCCGACCAGCGGGAGGTGGCCCGGGCAGGCGCGCGGGCCTCGGTCGCCGGATGGCGGGAGACCCTCGGGCTTCCCAAGACCGGGGCGCTTCCCCCCGGGGCCGCCATGCGGACCAAGACGATCGGGATCCAGTGGCGACCCCGTTCCAAGGACCTGGTCCAGGTCTCCGTCCTGGTCCAGGTCACCGCGACGAAGGGGGTCGGGGACACCGACCCGACCTATTCGAGCCCGTACGCCATGAACCTGCTGATGACCTGGAACCCCACCATGCGCGGCCCGAGCCAGGGGGACTGGGTCAACATCCCCGACCCCGCCCCCGCGGCCGTGCCCCGCGTCGCCCCGCCCGGCACCCCCGAGTTCACCGCCGCGGGCTGGAAGCCCCTCTCCGGTCCCGATCCCACCCCCTAGATCGAGGAAGACCATCCATGCCTCCACGCAGTCCGTCCAGACGCGTCACCCTGGTGTCCGGCCTTCTGCTGGCCGGGGTGTCCGCCACGACCAGCGCGATCATCGCCCAGCCCTGGACCGCCCTGGCCGAGCCGGGAGGCGGGTCCTCGGCCTCCTCTCCCGCGCTCGCCCCCCAGTCCGCCTCCGACGACTCCCCGGCCACGGGGTCCGACCTGCCTCCGCTGTCGGACTCCGAGGGGTCGTCGGTGTCGGATGACTCCTCGAAGTCCGCACAGGAGCCGTCGGACACCGGCCCCTTCGCATCGGGGGACGACTCCCCGGCGCAGGAGGAGGGCCCGTCGGACACGGGGTCCGCCGCCAAGGACGATCCGCCCGCCGACGAACCGGAGGCGGTCGCGAAGAAGGTCGAGGAGCTCGAGAAGGCCGAGGAGCCCGAGGATCCCGAGGGCTCAGAAAAGTCCGAGGGCTCGGGGAAGTCCGGCAAGCCCGAGGGCTCGGGGAAGAAGGGCAAGGAGTCCGGGGAAGGGACGCAGGAGGCGCCTGCCGCCAAGAAGAAGGCTCCCTCGTCCGAGGTCCCCGCGCCGAAGCACCCTCCTGTCTCGGCCGACCAGCACCAGTCCGCCAAGGTCCCCGCGCCACACTCGAAGAGCAAGTCCGCCCAGGAGCCGCAGAAGGTCAAGGCCTTCCAGGAGCCTTCCGAGAAGTCCGGCACGTCATCCTCGAAGCAGGCCCCTGAGACGTCCGCGGATGACTCCGACCAGACGGCCTCGGAGAAGGCCGGCACGACCATGTTCTTCGCGGCGTCCCCCGTGACCGACGAGACGTCGGCTCCCGCGGAAAGCCAGGCTCCCGAACCGGCCCAGACCCCGGTTCCGGACAAGAACGGCAAGCCCGCGGCCACCCCGACGCCCACGGCCGCGCCCACGTCTTCCAGCACGCCGGAGCCCGCCCACAGCCCGACCCAAACCGTAAAACCCGAAAAGACTGGTAAGTCGGAAAAGTCCGCATCTTCACAGCCGAAGCCGCCGAAGAAGGCACCCGCGAAGAAGGCGCCGAAGCCCTCTGCGAGCCCGACCGCGAAGACCGCGACCCCGCGCCCGGCGACCCCGAAGCCGACCCCGCAGAAGGGAACACCGAAGAGCACGCCGAAGCCGGCCGTGAGCCCGACCGCGAAGACCACGGCCGCCCCGTCACCCACTCCCACGAGCCCCGTCTCCCCCACGCCGACCCCGACGTCGCAGACGGCGGAGCCCACGCCGACGGCGACCGGCGTTCCGACCGGCGTGCCCACCGTTCTCAGCTTCCCCGGCCCGACGGCCACCCCGACCGCCGTTCCCACCACACCCGCGCAGGAGCCGACCGGAGAGCCGGGGACCCAGCCGACCTTCGTGCCGTTCCCGGCGTCCCCGTCCCCGCGAGCGGTCGTCCCGCTGCCGCCGCTGCGCGGCTTCTTCGCCTCGGAGGTCTGCGGGTCGCAGCAGATCGCGGCGTGCTGGAGCCTCGCGCCCTGGCGTAGCCGTACCGCCGAATTCCCCATGACGCCGCCGGGCGCGGGACAGCACTCGCCGGCGACGCCCCGGTGGGTCTTCGAGTCGCCTGTCAGCCGTGCCGCCGCGCCGAACTCGTCCACGACCTGGTCACCGAACGTGGCCGGCTGCTGGAGCTTCAGCCCGTCCGCGCTCTGCGCCAGACCCGAGGAGAAGCAATCGTGATGTCCCGACCCCACGTGCGATTAGCCGTGCTCAGCGCGGTGGCCGCGCTGGCGGTGACCACCCTCACCGCGGCTCAGGGCGAGGTCGCCTCCCGTGCGGCCTGCTCCCCCTCGAGCGGCGGTTCGAGCGCCGCCGAGGCTCTCGGCTGGGGGACGCCGGACTGGTGCGCGGAGTTCGACGACTACCTCGACCCGGACGACTGGGTGGTCTACGACTCGCCGGGGCACGCCGGAAACGGCCGCCGCTCCTCGGGGCAGCTCTTCCTCGGCGACGGGGCCCTCTACCTGCACGGCACGGCCGACGGCACGACCGCGGGACTGGCCAGCCGCCACGGTCAGACCTACGGCCGCTGGGAGACCCGCATCCGGCTGTATCCAGGAGCCGGGTCGTACCACCCCGTCGCCCTGCTGTGGCCCCAGGAGGGCGGGGGGAACGTGCGGAGCGCCACCGACGAGGAGATCGACTTCCTCGAGGTCATCAACGACCCGGGCAGGCAGCGGCCCAACTTCTTCCTGCACACCCCGCAGGGCCAGGAACAGGCGCACGCCACCGTGGACATGACCGGCTGGCACACCTACGCCGTGGAGAACACCCCGCAGGGGGTCACCGGCTACCTCGACGGACGGGAGTGGTTCCGCTCGTCCAACGCCACCCACAGCCCGATGTCGGCCTGCCTGCAACTGGACTGGTTCCCCGGCCAGGGCGGCTCGGGGGAGGCGTGGATGGAGGTCGACTGGCTCCGCATCTACTCGCTGGACTCCAAGGGAAGCTCCAACGGGAGTTCCAACGGAAACGCCAACGGAAACGCCAACGGGAGCGGCAACGGGAGCGGGAGCGGCAACCAAAACCCCAACGGGAGCGGGAGCGGCAACGGGAGCGGCAACCAGAACCCCAACGGAAGCTCCGGCAAGAACTTCGACGAAAACCCCAACGGAAGTCCTGGCGACGGCTCCGACGAAGGCCCCGACGGGAGCTCCGGCAAAGGCTTCGACGAAGACCCCGACGGAAGCTCCGGCAAGAACTTCGACGAAGACCTCAACGGGAGCTACGGCGACGGCTTCGACGAAGGCTCCGACGTGGACTTCGACGGCGCGGAGTGAGCGACTCCTGGTCACCCACTCACACCGGAGGGCGCGGGATGCCGATCCCGCGCCCTCTCCGTCGTCTCGGACCTCCTACTCGCCCCCGGCTCGCCCCCGACCCTCTCCGCGCCCCGGACCTTCCCCGTCCCGGGACTCCGCGCTCCAGGCTCCACGTCCCGGGGGCCGCGTCCCAGGCTCCACGTCCCGGGATCCGCGTCCCAGGGGCCGTGTCCCGGGATCCGTGTTCCGGTCAGGGTGTGTACGGCCTGGCGGCACGCCCCTGGCTCAGGGTGGTCGCCCACCAGATGAGCTGGTCGAGCATGACCTTGGCCGCGCCGTTCGCACCGTCCGGCTCGGTCAGTCTCCCCTTCTCGTCGAACTGCGTGGGCGTCTGGTGGAAGCTCACGGTGTCCCGCAGGGTCATCACGTGCAGCTCGGCGAAGACCAGACGGAGCTGTTCCACCGCACGCAGGCCTCCGGAGCGGCCGCCGTACGAGACGAACCCCACCGGTTTCGCCGCCCACTCGTGGCGGACCGCGTCGACGGCCAGTTTCAGGCAGGCGGGGTAGGCGTGGTTGTACTCCGGAGTGATCACCACGAAGCCGTCGGCCGCGGCGATCCTGGCCGCGAGTGCGCGGGCCTCCTCACCGGGGCCGTCCGCGTTTCCTGACTGGATCGGGGGAAGCGGGGTGCGGCTCAGGTCCATCACGTCCAGGCGCAGGTCGGGCCGCTGTCCGGCCTGGTCGAGGAACCATCGGCCGATCATCGCGCCGACGCCGCCCTCTCTGGGGCTTGCGATGATCACTAGGATGTCCGGCACGATGGCCTCCCTGGTCGACGGCTCGTATGACCACCGTGCAACCTCAAGCGCACTTGAGGTCAAACCCCCGTGCGCGCCAAGGGCGTGGGCCGGGCGTCAGCCGGGCAGCCGCAGCTCGAGGACCTGTCCCGGCCACTCGCCGACCTTGAAGGGTTCGGTCCTGGTGAACCCCTGACTCTCGTAGTACTCCACGAGACGGCCGTCGTCACCGGCGTAGCAGTCGACCCTGAGGAGCGCGACTCCCCGCCCGGCCGCCTCGGCCCTGGCGTGCCCGAGCAGGGCGGAGCCCACACCGTGGCCGCGGAAGCGCTGATCGATGACCAGGCCCTGGACGTACAGCTCGGGCTCCCGCGCCGGGGGCACGTAGTCCACGGCAGCCCCGAGCACGGCGCATCCGGCGGGCTCCCCGTCGACCTCGGCGATCCACATGCCGCCGGAGGCCGCCCACTCGGTGACGCGCTCGACGCGGGCGGGGTCGGCGGAGAACGGCCGGCTGCCCCACTGACCGGTACGGCCCCGCGCCGCCAGCCACGCGACGGCGCTGTCGAACATGCCCAGCACGACGGAGACGTCGTCGGAACTTCCCTTTCGGATCACCATCGGCGGATGGTAACGGAGCAGGACACCGGGGGACCAGCCGATTCCACGCCCTTCTTCCAGCCACACAGGCCTTCCGGCCGCACAGGCAGCTTCTGGCCGCACAGGCAGACACACCGACTGATTCGCGGTTCTTATCCCACCCTTATGGAGGATTAGTACACTCGGCGACGGCCGGAAACCGGCTCCCCGGTCACGGGTGCACGCCCTGACCCACTTTCCACAGGAGTCACGTGAGTAGCGGGTTGACCGAGGCGCCTGCGAAGCCGGAGGGCCAGGCCCGACCCCGGCGGCGCCGTAGATGGCTGTGGTGGCTCGTGTCCGCGGTGACCATCGTCGTCCTCCTGGTGGCGGCCACGGTGACGGGCGCGTACTTCAAGCTGAGCGGGAACGTCAAGCACATCGACGTGCCCACGGAGGACCTGGGCGCCCGCCCCGTCAAGGTCGCGACCAAGGCGCTGAACGTCCTGGTCGTCGGGTCGGACCAGCGCGGCGGCAAGAACGCCAAGTACGGCAGGTTCCCCGGCGAGCGGACCGACACGATCATGCTCGCGCACATCTCGCCGAAGCGGGACAACGCCATGGTCGTCAGCTTCCCCAGGGACTCGATGGTCCAGTTGCCCGAGTGCCGGGCCAGGCAGGGGCTGGCGGGCCAGCAGGCGCACCTGGGCATGATCAACGAGTCGTTCAACTCGGGCGGGATCGCCTGCACCTGGAAGACTGTCGAGGCGCTCACCGGCATCCACATCGACCACTTCGTGAAAGTCGACTTCACCGGCTTCAAGGGCATGGTCGACGCGGTCGGCGGGGTCGAGGTCTGCGTTCCGGAGCCGATCAACGACAAGAAGGCCCTGCTCACCCTGCCCGCGGGCAAGCAGACGCTCAAGGGCGAGCAGGCGCTGGGCTACGTCAGGGCGCGCTACAGCCTGGGCGACGGCTCGGACATCGGACGCATCCAGCGCCAGCAGATGTTCATCGCCTCGATGGTCAAGAAGGTGATGAGCGGCGAGACGCTCACCGACCCGACCAAGCTCTTCGGTTTCCTCGACGCGGCCACCAAGTCGGTCACCACCGACCCCGGGCTCACCCCGGGAGTCATGAAGGACCTGGCCACCAGCGCCGAGGGGCTGGCCGCCGGGCAGATCCACTTCATCACCACCCCGTGGAGATACTCCGTCACCTACCCGGGGCGGGTCGAGTGGGTCCAGCCGCAGAGCAGGAAGCTCTTCCAGATCGTCGCCAGGGACATCGCGGTCGCCGGCTCCGGGGTCAAGGGCGGCCAGTCCAAGGTGCCCAGGTCGAAGATCCAGGTCGAGGTGCGAAACGGGACGGCACGCAGCGGGCTCGGCTCGCTGGTGGCCGTGCAGCTCGAGGAGCGGGGCTACCACATCGCCAAGATCGGCGACGCGCCGCACAAGCCGTACCCGAAGACCACGATCGCCTACTCCCCGAAGGGCGCTCCCGGAGCGCCCACCCTCTCCCGCGACGTACTCAAGTCCTCGGGCAGGCTCGTCCAGCGGGCGGTCACGCCCAGGCTCATCCTGACCGTCGGCGACGACTGGCAGGGCCTCAAGCCGCTGAAGCAGGACGACGTCGACAGCCTGAAGGGGTTCGACGCCACCCACGACTCCTGCGCGGGCACCTGATCGTCGGGGTTGAGTAGGGTTCGAGGCATGTTGCACGGGCGGACCGCCGAACAGGCCGTGATCGATCGCCTGCTGTCGGAGGCCCGCGCGGGCCGCAGCGGCGCCCTGCTCGTACGAGGCGAGCCGGGCATCGGCAAGACGGCGCTGCTGGACTACGCCGCCGCGGGGGACATGCGGGTGATCCGCGGCACCGGCGTCGAGTCGGAGGCGGAGCTGCCGTTCGCCGGGCTCCACCTGCTGCTGCGCCCCGTGCTCGACCGGGTGAGCGCCCTGCCGGAGCAGCAGGAGCGGGCCCTGCGGGCCGCCTTCGGACTGGCGTCGGCGCAGGCGGGCGACCGGTTGCTGGTCGGTCTCGCGGTGCTCTCCCTGCTGTCCGAACTCGCCGAGGACGGCCCGTTGCTGGTGCTGGTCGACGACGCCCAGTGGCTCGACCGGGCCTCGACCGACGCGCTGCTGTTCGCGGCGCGGCGGCTGGACGCCGAAGGGGTCGCGCTGATCCTCGCCGCGCGCGAGCCGTTCACCGCGCAGGGCGTCGCCGAGCTGCCGGTGAAGGGGCTCGACGCCACGGCGGCCTCCGCGCTTCTCGGCCCCGGCGTCGACCCCGTCGTGCGCTACCGCGTGCTGGCCGAGGCGCGGGGCAACCCGCTCGCCCTGATCGAGCTGCCGACGGCCGCCCCCGGCGACGGTACGGCGCTGCCGCTCACCAGCCGGGTCCAGGAGGCCTTCCTCGGGCAGGTGAGACGGCTTCCAGAAGCCACCCAGGGACTGCTGGCCGTGGCCTCGGCCGAGGACACCGGCGACCTGGGGGTCGTGCTGCGGGCGGCGGCCGGGTTCGGGGACTTCCTCGAGGACCTCCACCCCGCGGAGAGCGCGGACCTGGTCAGGGTCGACGCGGGGACGGTGACCTTCCGGCACCCTCTGGTCAGGGCGGCCGTCTACCAGGGGATCCCGCCCAGCCTCCGCCTGGCCGTGCACAGGGCGCTGGCCGACGCGCTGGAGGGGCAGGACGAGGCCGACCGGCGCGCCTGGCATCTGGCCATGGCCGCGACCGGGCCCGACGAGGAGGTCGCCGCCGAGCTGGAACGCACCGCGGCGCGGGCGAGCGACCGCAGCGGTTACGCCGCGGCGGCCACCGCCTACGAACGGGCGGCCCGGCTCAGCGCTCGCCCGGAGAGCCAGGCGCGACGACTGACGCTGGCGGCCGAGACGGCGGCGTGGGCCGGCGAGCTGGACCGGGCGGGGGCGCTCGCCGAACAGGGCGCCAGGCGACTCGCCGCGCTCGCCGGAAAGACGGGGGGACAGCTCGCCGGAAAGGCAGGGGAACAGCTCGTCGAAAAGGCGGGGGGACAGCTCGCCGGAAGGGCGGGGGGACAGGCGGATGACGGCGGAGAGCTGACCGGCGACGGCGACGAGCGGGCGGCGCTCGGTGCTCGGCTGACGCATGTCCGCGCGACGGCCGACTTCCTTCAGGGCGCGCCACACGCCGCCTGCGAGGCGCTGCTCGACGGGGCGGAGACCGCGAGCGCCCCCCGGGCGGCGCGCATGCTTCTGCAGGCGCTGCACAGCGCCTGGTACCTCGGCGCGCCCGAGCTCGAGCGCGCCGTCGCCAGGCTCGGCGCGCTGTCCCTGCCCGCCGAGGATCCGCTGACGCCGGTCGTCGCGTTCGTCACGACGACGCTGTCGCGGAACCAGCGGAACCAGGGGACGCCCCCACCGGCACGGACGTCCTCCTCGAACGCCCAGACGCCGCCGTCGCTGACGGAGGTGATCGCCGAGGCCAGGAGGGCGGGTGCGGACAGCCCGCGTGACCTGGTCCAGGCCTGCGGGGTCGGGCTGGCGGCCGGGCAGGACGAGGAGGTCCACGAGACCGCCAGGTCGCTGCTGGCCGAGGCCAGGACGCTGGGCAGCGTCGGGGTGCTGCCGACGCTGTTGTTCTTCCTCGCGGAGACCGAGCTGTTCGGCGGACGTCACCGCGACGCGCTGGCCACCGCCACGGAAGGCCTGCGCATCGCACGGGACACCGGGCAGCTGCAGTGGGCCGGGCAGATGAGCGCCTTCCTCGCCTACCTCGCCGCGGTCGAGGGCGACGAGGAGCGCTGCCGAGAACTCGTGGACGAGGCGCTCGCCGAGGGCTTCGCGGGAAGCGGGTGGACGACGTGGGCGCTGGGCGTCCTCGACCTCGGGCACGGACGAATCGAGGCCGCGCTGTCCCGCCTCGAACCGATGGCGGGCGGATACCAGATCTCCGAGACGCGCTGCGTGCCCGACCTGGTGGAGGCCGCGGTACGGCTCGGCTCCCCCGAACGCGCGGCCGAAGCCTTCGCCCACTACCGGAAGTGGGCCGACGGCACGCGGCGGCCGTGGGCGGCGGCCCTGGTGCTGCGCTGCCGGGCCCTGCTCGAAGAGTCGGAGGAGCACTTCGTCGAGGCGCTGCGACTGGACGGGCGGCCCTTCGAACGGGCCAGGACCGAGCTGCTCTACGGGGAGTGGCTGCGCCGTACCAGGAGGAAGGCTGACGCCCGCGCCCACCTGCGCGCCGCGCTGGAGACCTTCGAGCGACTCGAGGCCGCGCCGTGGGCGGGACGCGCGCGTGCCGAGCTGAACGCCACGGGATCAGCCGCTCCGGTGACGGCGGCCCCCGGCGCGCTGGCCCTGCTCACCCCGCAGGAGCTGCAGATCGTACGGCTGGCCGCACAGGGACTGTCGAACCGGGACATCGCCGCCCAGCTGTTCCTCAGCCCGCGCACGGTCGGCCACCACCTCTACAAGGCGTATCCCAAGCTCGGAGTCGCCTCGCGCGGCGAGCTGGGCTCGATCGCCCTGTCCGACTGAGGCGACACGTCAAACTAAAAGGACATAAGAGCTTATTCCACCTTTGCTTACCGATGAGGACACGCGCTCTATAAAGAGGTGAAGGGTCTTTCGGGGGGAACGGTGGTCTCATGGCAAGGGCCTCGCTCGATCCAGGCCCGAGCGACGCTCACCACAGTCATGATCTTCGCGGTGGTGCTGGGAATCGGCTCGTTCGCGACGTCACTGGCCGTGCGCACCAGGGTCCAGGAGCAGACCGTCCACACCTTGTCCCAGGCCGCCCGGCAGGCCTATGAGATCAACCGCAGGTTGCACAGCGACCTCCTCCCCACCCAGCAGGTCAGCCGCCTGCAGGTCGTCACCCGCGACGGCCGGGTCGCCGCGGCCAGCCCGATGATGCAGGGACGGCCCGCGCTCAGCGACGTGTGGCCTGCCGAGGACGACCCCCGGGTGGTGACCAGATCCTGCACGGCCGTCCCCGGAGACGAGCAGTCGTGCTTCATCATCGTGGGCCTACAGGACAGCGCGTCCTCCTTCGGCGACGTCATGGTCTACGCGGCGACGCCCGAACCCCCGTTGCTCACCGGTCACTCCCTGGAGATCGGCCTGGTCGGCTTCTCCGTCGCGATCCTCGCCCTGCTCGGCTGGGGCACCTGGCGGGCGGTCGGCCGGACCCTGGAGCCGGTGGAACAGATCCGCAGGGAGATGTCCGAGATAACCGCCTCCGACCTCAGCCGCCGGATGCCCGTGAGCGACGAAGAGAACGAGATGTCCGAGCTCACCAGGACCATCAACGCGACCCTCGAACGCCTGGAGAGGGCGGTGGAGCATCAGCGCCGTTTCGCCGCCGACGCCTCGCACGAGCTGCGCACCCCGCTGACCGGACTGCGCACCAAGCTCGAACTGGCGCTCGTCGATCCCGAGGCCGAGGATCCGGTCGCGACGATACGGTCGGTGCTGGACGACGCGGATCGCCTCCAGGCCATCGTGAACGACCTTCTTCTGCTCGCCCGCCTCGACGCGGGGGTGAGCACGGAGGACGAGCCGATCGACCTCGCCGAGCTCGTCGCAGGCGAGGTGGGACGACGCCCCTCCCGACACGAGATCCGCACGCACCTCACCCCCGACGTGATGGTCAGAGGCGACAGGCTCCAGCTGTGCCGGCTGCTGACCAACCTCCTGGCCAACGCCGACCGGCACGCGGCGAACAAGGTCGCGATCCGTGTCGACAGGGAGGGCAACGACGCCGTCGTGGAGATCTCCGACGACGGGCTCGGCATCCCGACCGAGGAACGTGAGCGGATCTTCCAGCGGTTCACCCGCCTGGACTCCGCGCGCAGTCGCGACGCCGGAGGGACCGGCCTCGGCCTGCCCATCGCCAGGGACATCGCCTCGGCGCACCGGGGCATCCTGTACGCCACCGACAGTGCGAACGGCCCCGGCGCCCGGCTGGTCCTCAGACTGCCGCTGGCCACCGTCATGCGCACGTGAACCGGCACGCGCGCCTGTCACGCCGAACCTCTCAGACGTCACACCGGATCTCAGAGGTCACGTCGGACCTCGGACGTCACACCGGATCTCGGACGTCATGCCGGACATGGACCGGATCGCCCACCCGCACCAGCTGGAAGAGCCGCTCGGCGACATGTGAGGGAACCCGGACGCACCCGGACGTGGAGGTGTCCGCCGGAGCCGGGGCCTGGGCCGCGGGCGCGGCAGAGCTCGCGGGCCTGCCTACGGGAGAGGCAGTGGGACGGACCACGGGAGAGACGGTGGGGCGCGCCGTGGAGGAACCAGTGGGACGAACGGTGAGGGAAGGGACAGGACGCACGGAAGGAACAGGACGCGCGGAAAGAGAAGGGCGCACGGAAGAAGGGGGGCGTGCGGAGAGAGCAGGACGCACGGAAGAGGCAGGGCGCGTGGAAGAAGGGGGGCGCACGGCGGAAGGAGCGGTGGAAGCGGTGGGGCGCGCCGAAGGGAAGACGGGGACTCCCTCCTTCAGCCAACGCACCGGCTTGACAGGGAGACGCGCCTCGACGCCGCTCAGCGCGCCTCCACGCACACCGACCTGCGTGCCTTCGCCCACACCGGCCTGCGCACCGCCTTGCACGCCGCCTTTGGCGTCGTCACCGAGAACCGGCCAGGAGTCGCGTTCGAAGGAGAACGTCTCGTACATCGACGCCAACGGGTCTCCGCCGGAGAGCGGAGCACGCTCGGCGACGCCGAAGTCGCCCTCCGGGGTGATCGCCGTCGAGCTGCGGCCGTACCGGCAGAAGTACGGTCCGTCACCGGTGAAGACGTAGGAGATCAGCGCTGGACGCTGGTTCTGGTAGACGGTGAGAAGCTGGCGGTCCAGGTCGATCTCCACCCGCCGGTCCCCTCCCGAGGGAACGAGCGGCGGCAGTGCGCGCGGGTGCGCGAGAGCCCGCCAGGTCTTCCGGTCGACTTTGTCCTCGGGCATGAGGCCCTGCGACTTCTGGAAGGCCCAGACGGCGGCCTGAGTCTCCATGCCGTAGTAGCCGTTCACCAGCCCCGGCAGGAAGTTCAGCTTCTGCAGCCTGCGCTGCAGTCGCTCGACGGGCTTGGCGTAGTCGCCTGGACGAAGCTGCCTGTCGGTCGGCGGCGGAGCCGCGAATCCCAGAACGCCGAAGGAGAGAACGATCGTCCCCGCCAAATACTTGATCACATGGCGATAGGTACCCCCACGACCGGGGACAGCCATGACATCGCGCGCAAAGAATCACCCAGCCAGAGTTGGCCTGAACTCATCATGTGCAAGGATCAGGTCATGCACAGAGTCGTCGTACTCGCCCTGGACGGTGTCATCCCGTTCGAGCTCGGCATCCCCTCCCGAATCTTCGCAATGGCGAAGGGACCGGCCGGCGAGCACCTGTACGAGGTCGTCACCTGCACCGTGGACGGCGGCCCCGTCAGCACCGAGGCCGATTTCTCGATCTCGGTCGATCACGGAGCCGAGGCCCTGGCCACGGCGGACACCGTGGTGATTCCCGCGACCCACAAGCTCGGCCCGATCTACCGGGAGGGACGGCTTCCGCAGCCGCTGGCGGAGGCGTTCGCCCACATCAGGCCGGGCACCCGCCTGGTCTCGATCTGCACCGCCGCCTACGTGCTCGCGGCGGCCGGACTGCTCGACGGCCGTCCCGCGACCACGCACTGGAGCAGAACGGATCTGTTCCAGAAGCTGTTTCCCCAGGTCAAGCTCAATCCCGACGTGTTGTTCGTCGACGACGGAGACGTGCTCACCTCGGCGGGCGTGGCCGCCGGGATCGACCTCTGCCTGCACATCGTCCGCCGCGACCACGGCAGCGAGGTGGCCAACAGTGTGGCCAGGCGCTGCGTCGTCCCGCCGTGGCGAGACGGAG
This sequence comes from Streptosporangium carneum, assembly GCF_027922005.1. Taxonomy (GTDB): domain Bacteria; phylum Actinomycetota; class Actinomycetes; order Streptosporangiales; family Streptosporangiaceae; genus Streptosporangium; species Streptosporangium carneum. The sequence goes on from NZ_BSEV01000001.1 coordinate 225,903, forward strand.
GGCAGGCCCAGTTCATCGAACGCCCGATCCCCGAGCAGTCCACGGCGACCACCGCCGCGACCAGGGCCTGGGCGCTGGAGCGCCTCAACCTGCCGCTTCCCCTCACCGAGCTGGCCGCCCACGCCCGGATGAGCCGCCGCACCTTCACCCGCCGCTTCCGCGACGAGGTGGGCGTCAGTCCTGGCCAGTGGCTCATCCTGCAGCGGGTCGAGCTCGCCCGTCGCCTTCTGGAGACCAGCGACCTCCCCGTGGACGGCGTCGCCATCGAGGCCGGATTCGGCACCGCCGCCTCACTGCGGCAGCATCTGCAGACGGCCATCGGCGTCTCGCCGATGGCGTACCGCCGTACGTTCAAACCGGCGGCTGAGGTCGCGCCGCCGGTCAGCCGTGCCGCAGGTGCTCGCGACTGAGGTCGAGCAGCATCCGGACGTGGACGTCGGCGAGGCGATAGTAGATCATCCGCCCCGCCCTGCGACTGGACACGATGCCTGCGGTCCGCAGCAGTCTGAGCGCGTGCGACACCGCCGTGTCGCTGACCTCGACCGTCTCCGTGAGGTCGTAGACGCAGAGCTCACCCGCCTCGAGCAGGGCGTACAGGAGCTGGGCCCGGGTCGGATCGCCCAGCAGCCGGAACAGCTCGGCGAGCTGGGTGGCCTCCTGCGGGGTGACGAGCCGATCCTGTGTCACCGCCGCCCCGGCCTCGTCAGGGTCCATGGGAGTGCGTATGTCGAGAGCGGTGGCGACATCCATGGGCGAACTCCTGAACAGATGCTCAAATGATAATCACTATCATATCAAGTTCTCCGGCTTGGGTTATGGAATGTTGTGTACCCAAAGTTATGGAACATGCGTCCCCCGAGCGCTCCCGACACCCAGGCGGCGCATCCACAACACGCCTTGACCACCGTCTTTCTCCGCCATCCGCCGTCATCCTCCCTGATCCGCCGTCGCCGTCCGCCGGGGGCGCGCCACGGGTCGAACCCGTGGCGCGTCTGACCATCACATCCCTGATCGCGCCCCCGGCCTCAGCGGCGACGGCCTCCTGACCGCGCCCCTGAGCACGACCCTGAGCACCGCCGGCGTCAACGGGCCCTACGTGGCCGGAGCGGCACTCGTCGAAGCGGCACTCGCCGGGGTGGCGCTCAGCGGTTCCGCGATGTCCTCCAGGCTCTTGCCCTCCGCCTTGACGCCGAGGAACACCTCGACCAGGCCTGCGGCGATCATGAGAACCGCGCCGATGCAGAAGGCCAGCGCTGTGTCTCCGGGCCTGCCGCTCTCCACGAGGTTGGCGAAGACCAGCGGGCCCGCGATGCCGCCGACGAAGGTGCCGATCGCGTAGAAGAACGCGATGGCCATGGCCCGCGTCTCCATCGGGAAGATCTCACTGACGGTCAGGTAGGCCGCGCTCGCTCCCGCCGAGGCGAAGAAGAGCACCACGCACCAGCAGGCGGTCAGCGTGAAGGCGGTCAACACGCCCTGGTTGAACAGCCAGGCCGTACCGAGCAGCAGCAACCCCGAACCGATGTAGGTGGCGGAGATCATGGGCACGCGGCCGACGGTGTCGAACAGGTGCCCGAGCAGCAGGGGACCGAGGAAGTTGCCGATCGCGATGACGGCGAAGAAGTAGCCGGTGTTCGTGTCGACCTTGAAGAAGGTCGACAGGATCTGGGCGTACCCGAAGGTGATGGCGTTGTAGAGGAACGCCTGCCCGATGAAGAGTGAGAAGCCGAGGATCGTGCGCTTGGGGTAGCGGGCGACCATGGTGTGCGCGATCCGTCCGAAGCCGATCGACTGGCGCTGATGGATGGTCATCGACTGCGAGGGCTCCTCGAGCCGGACGTCCTTCTCCTGCTCGATCCGCCCCTCGATGTCGTCGACCAGTTTCTCCGCCTCCTGGTCACGGCCGTGAATGAACAGCCAGCGCGGGCTCTCCGGCACGTGCCGCCGGACGAGCAGGATGCCCAGGCCGAGCACCACGCCGAGACCGAACGCGATGCGCCAGCCCACGTTCACCGCGAAACTGTTCAGCAGCGGCACGGTCAGCAGGGCGCCGCCCGCCGCCCCGAGCCAGTAGCTGCCGTTGATGACGATGTCGATGCGGCCACGGTGACGGCTCGGGATGAGCTCGTCGATGGCCGAGTTGATCGCCGCGTACTCGCCGCCGATGCCGAACCCGGTCAGGAACCGGAACAGGAAGAACCACCACGCGGAGAACGACAACGCGGTCGCGGCGGTGGCGATCAGGTAGACGATCATCGTGATGATGAACAGCTTCTTGCGGCCGAACCTGTCGGTGAGCCAGCCGAAGAACAGCGCCCCGAGACAGGCTCCGGCCACGTAGAGGGCCGCCGCCGTACCGGCCACCTGGGTCTGGGTGATCTCCAGGCCGCTGCCCGGCTTGGCGAGCTGGGCGGAGAGGTTACCGATGATCGTCACTTCGAGGCCGTCGAGGATCCACACGGTTCCGAGGCCGATGATGATCATCCAGTGCCATCGTGACCATGGCAACCGGTCCAACCTCGCGGGGACCTTCGTGGTCACCGTCCCCGTCTCAACGTCACTCATGACGCCACCGGCTACCCCGGAGCGATCACCCCATTCCCGCCCACCCCCTTCTCCCACGTCACCCCGCCCCTCCCCCTACCTCCCCACCCTCACCGCCCCTTCGCGAGCCTCCCCACCCCTCGCCGCCCCTTCCCGAACCCCCACATGGCGATCCCCTGAACACCCCCTCCGCACCACCCCGAACGCCTCCCGCCAAGACCCTCCTCATCACCCCGAAGGCCTCCCGCCAACACCCTCCGCACCACCCTGAAGGCCTCCCGCCGACACCCCCCACACCACCCTGAAGGCCTCCCGCCGACACCCCCCACACCACCCTGAAGGCCTCCCGCCGACACCCCCCACACCACCCGAACGCGCACCCCACCGCCTCTCTCACCGCCTCTCTCTCGGGGCTCCTCCACGGCGCCGGTACGGCGAGCGGCGACATCGACCTGATCGGCGCCGATGAGCGGCGAGCGACCCGGTGAACCCGTCCAGCCGCGACACAGGCCATCGGGTCGTACGGCGGAAGGCACGGCGAACCGCAGGTCGGGCGAGGGCGACAGCGGCCTGACACACCGCTGCCGCCCTCACGGAATCACCGCCGGGACAGGTCCGACGCCTCGTCCGGCCTCGTGTCCGGCCTCACGGCGTCGAACCGGACCACCTGCCCGTCACCGTTCCGGCGACGCAGCCTGGCCTTCTCCAGCACGCGGACCGAGGCCGGGTTGGACAACTCCACGTTCGCGTACACCTCGTGCACACCGGGTGCGGTGAAGGCGAAGGCGACGATCGCCCGGGCGGCCTCAGGGGCATAGCCGCGTCCCCGCCGGGACGGCACGATGCCGTACCCGAACTCCAGGGCCTCCTCGGCGGGCGGCCAGAACAGGCCGACAGCGCCGACCACCAGGCCGCTCTCCCGCTCGACGACCTGGCGCTGGCCGTACTCGTTGCGGGCGTCCGGCTGCTCGGCGACGAACCCGGCGATGACACGGTCCCCCTCGGCGGGGAAGTCGTCGGCCCAGTGCGCCAACCGGCCGCCGTCGACAACGGCGGCGATCTCGTCATCGGACCACGGCCGCAGCACGAGGCGGTCAGTGATCAGATCCGTACCGGCAAGGGAGAAGGAAAAAGAAGAAGACACGCGACACTCCTGGTCGTTCGAACGACCCGGGCCGCGCCTCTAGGCTCGCGCGACCCGGACAAGGGCATGACGATGAAGCGTGGGGCTGACCATGGCCTCATCCTCCCTTGCCTCGGCGGAGTGCGACTCTCGCGTCAGGGCAGCGTAGACATTCGAAACACCCGCCGACAACCCATAAACCCGAGGCGACGAACCATCACAGCGAACCTGCCTCCCCCGGCGGTCTCCCGGCTCCTTCGGTGGTCTCCCGGTCAGGGCAGGCCGTACCTCTTCCTGATCACCTTGGCCTCCTCCTCGGTCACCTGACGCGGTGTGCGGGCCAGTGTCTGGCGCAGGTCGGACAAGATCTTGTCCGCCGAGCCACGGAGCCGCGTCCGATGGTGGACGAACTGCTCGTCAAAACGCTTCGCCGCAGGCCCCGACCACACCGTGCCGGAATGAAAAGCCTGAAATGGCGTCTCGACACCCCTCTCGATCTCCTGCACCAGCGGCTCGACCGTCCGCAGGGCGTCTTCCATCGCGGCATAGAGCGGATTGGGCACCAGGTCCGCCATGCTCCGATCAATCCTTCACCGGGGAGGGAGACGCTGCCTTGGTCGATGAGATGGCACTCGGGCTCTCAGACGGGGCACTGACATCGGTGATCAGCTTCGGCGCGATCAACTGCATCAGCGCGAGCACGTCGGCGGCGTTGTCACGCCCCTTGACACCCATCTCAAGTTGCACAGTGATTTGAGCCTTACCGCGCACGAGAAGAGCATATGCGGCGTTATTCTCACTGTCCACATCCTTGAAATAATACCCAATGGCTCCAGGAACTATTTTCGGCAGCGGCGAAGCGCCGTCTTTGACCTGCTCATCGACTTTCTCGGAGTAACCTCCCGAAGTAAGGCCTATCTGCAGCGCCTTTAACTGCTCCCCACCCCTTCGGTAGACCGTGCATGTTCCATATCCAATTCCTTCGTCTAACGCAAGATTGAAAGATCCGCGAACCAGCGGCTCCCTATCCCCAATCATCAGCCCAACAGCCTTCAATGGAACATAATTACATATGTAAGGAGGAGCGGCAGAGGTAGGCAACGGACTACGATCAGCCTTAACCTCCCCTTCTCCGCAGGCCGTCAAAGAAAAGAGCACCATCGCCGCCATCAAAGCGGACACTCCTCTTGCCGTCATCGGTTTTTAACAAAAGCATGTTCGAAGCCGTCTCTCATACGCCCTTCAACCTCCTGCAACAAATCTTTCGAGGGCCCTTCATGCAGCCACCGTTGATACGCGTTGAACCTGAGATTCTTCTCTTCATTACTAGAAAGACTTTTGTCGAACATCTCCTCATTGGACATGAGAGTTTTGCCGTCGTCTTTAAGGAAGTTCTTGGGGCTGTCACGAGGATCGTCTCCCTTCCGAAGCCCCTCCAGCGAAGCCCAAGGGTGAGCTGGATCAGCAGGGTCGGCCAAGCCGAACACGCCGTGATTCAGCATGGCCTGAGCGGTGATCCTCTCCATGATGACCACAGAGTTATCAACAGCGGCGTTGGCCACATCAGCGGCATCAGACTCCGCTTTCCCTTTGAACGAATCTTCGAGCATGCCCGTCCACGCGCCCACAACGCCAGCTGTAATGGGCCAGGTTCCTGTCTGCGGTACGGCAAGCGCGGTATTGATCACCCCCGTGAGGATCTTCATATTCCGCGCCTGAGCCTCATCCATTTTCTTCCCCTGCTCGATCTTCGTCAGCCCCGCCGCATCGGTGATCATTCCGAAACCCGCTCCAGCGCGTAGCGCATTGGTCTTGAGCGTGCTGCTTTCCCCGCTCTTGGACATCTGCTCAGCACCATAATCCAGAAGCCAACCGCTGAAGGCTGTCTGGGCGGCCAGAACAGAGGCGAACGCCTTGTCGTCCAAGAAAGCCTCTTTCATAACTGCTCGAAGTTCTTCTCTTTTGAACTCCGCTCCCCAGACATCACGTCCGCGCGCACTGGGGTTGTCGTCACCTCGCGCTGCAGGCACAAGAGCATCGGCAGCTTCCTGGGCGACGCGGTCGACGTCGCTGATGTAGCCGGCGAGGATGCGGCCGACGGTTGCGGGCTTCAGGATTGTTTCGATGGAGTCGCCCGCCTTGATCTGCTTAGCTCTCAGGTGCACGAACTCCGAGGCCAGCTTCGCCGACAGATAACCGCGTGACGGGTTCTGTGGTGAGCCCTCGTGGTCGCGGAAGGTGAGCATCGCGGCTTCCAGCGCCTTGCCCAGGGCCTCGCCGCCATCGGTCGTGTCCCAGTCGACCAGGAAACGCTCCATCGTCGTGGGGTCGCCCGCGAAGAAATCCTGCGCCGCAGCGGGGTTTCGGCCGAGCGCCTCCAGAAGAGGAATCATGACGTTCGAGTCGATGCCCGCGGGGACTGACGCGCGATCCCAGGCGTCGAGCTTCCTGGCGACCCCCAGGAGGAAGGGTGAGGCGATCGTGCCGTGTTTGAGTGCCAGCGCGACCGCGCGGTACTCCGTGCCCGCCCACCCCAGGGCAGGCTTGGACGTGAGTTCGTCGCGCCAGGCGTTGCTCAGTTTCGAGCTTGCCGTACCCAGTGTCTTACCGAGGGCGACCTGAAGCCGTTCCGCCTTCTTGCCGCCTCCTTCTTTCACGGCCGCCGCCATGACCTCGCGAAACTTCGTCGCCCCCAGCGTGTTCATCAGCGCCACCGCGAACGTCGCGTTCCCCGTCCGTTTCTCCAGCTCCGCCACGGTCTTCTCATCGATCTTGCCGTCCTCGGCGGCCTTGGCCAGCTTGGCGGTCGCGGCGTAGACGTCGGGGTCGTGGGCGGCCTTGCCGTACAGGGTCTCGTCGAAGGCGGTCAGGCCTGCCGGGACGGTGGCAGAGGCTCCCCACTCGGTGCGCTCGGTGCGGATCGTCTCGCTGCGGCGGCGTAGGTCGGGGCGGGCGGTCCCGATCCAGTTCTGGACCTCGCGCAGGACGTTGAGTCCGGAGGTGTCCAGGTCGAGCTTCTGCAGGGTGGTGCGGATCTGTGGCTCGTTCCTGCCGAGGGTGTCCTGCGCCCGGCCGAGGGCTCGCTCGAAGTCGTCCATCGAGGCGGGGTCGATGCCGGAGTACTCACCGTTCACGCCCTTGGGCTGGGTGGGAGGTTGGGGTGGGGGCGGTTGGGAGGTGGGTGAGGGCTTGGCGGCGACCTGTTGCGGAGGGGTGTCGGGCTGCTGGGTTGCGGGGGACGGTTTGGGGACCGGCGAAGGCGTCGGCAGCGGCGAAGGCGTGGGGTACGGGTGAGCCATGGGGGCGACGGACTCCAGCGCGGTCGACGGAACACGACAACTCCGGCGACAAGATTATTTTCAATCCGCCCTTTAGTAAAGATCCCCATCAAATTGGATATGTCGGCTAATACCCCTTCGCCTACGGCCTACGGACAGCGGACGAGTCTCGACGCCTACACGGCTCCGGCGGCCAGCACCTCGCGGAACTCGTTGACGGCGGGACGATCCCGCTGTTCGAGGGGTACAGCACGCAGCACCATTTGTCCGGTTTCGATGATGTAGGTGTCGCGACGGGAAGCAGGCAGGGAGTCGATCACTGCTGCGGCGCGCCGCATTCCCTCGTCCACCCCTCCGTTGACGACCGCACACAACCCTTCGTGGAGCCTGACATTCGTCTGGTATTGATGGCTTCCGGTGATTCTGAGAGTGTTTTCACGGGCGGCGTCCGCCTTGGCCTCGTCTCCCGCGCTGGCATACACCCAGCTTTCCGCGAAATGGATCTGGCTTTCCGTCCAGAAGCCAAACAAATCACCGGAAGCCCCCTTTTCGGTCAGATCACGAAGGGCGTTCAGCGTCTGGCGCGCCTCGTCGTGCCTGCCGAACAGCGCCAACGCCTTCGCCCGGGTGGCCAGCAGGGTGAGAGAGGGCTTACCTGTGAGCCGCTCGGCCTCGTCGAGCAGGCGCAGGACCGTTTGGAAAGGCCGCTGTCCGTAGAGCCCGCCTGCCGCCTCCTCCGCGCGGACCAACACGCGCGTCTCCCGATCCCCGGAGGCGTCGGCCGCCTGACGGGCCACCTGCGACCAGCGGATGGCGGGCCCGTGATGGCCCAGGCCGGTCAGCACGTTGGCCTGGATGTTGGAGAGCACGGCGGCGGCGCGCCGCAACCCCGCCTTCTCGGCGAAGCTGGAAGCCTCCAACTGACGCCCCAGAGTGAACAGGTCGACGCCGAGATCGGCCGCCACCTGTTCGGAACGCCGGGTGCGCATGGCGTGCAGGTGGTCGTCGCAGGCCAGGTTCCAGTCCTCCACGCTGCGGAAACCCTCTCCGAGCGACAGGTCGAGAAGGCGGCGGACCGGCTCGACGGAAACGCCCAGCGCTCCCATTCCGGCCGTTGCGAGTTGTAGAAGTCGGCGGCGCTCCATGGCGTCCTCCTCGTCGCGGATCGAGGGTTCCTTTTCGAGAGTACTCCCAGCCTGCCGTTCCAAATCTGCGATAAGAGCGCGAATTGCCACAAGCTGACCATTGGCCTCAAGGGCGTCGTCGATGGCTCGGACATGGCCGGGATGCGGACAGTTGAGACCGCGCTCCCAGCGGGACAGCTCCCCTTGGTCCACATACGCCTTTTCGGCCACCTCTCGTTGTGAGAAATGTCGGATTTCTTCCCGCCAATGACGCATCAAAGCGCCTAGAAGATGCCAAGGAGACGCGTGAGGATCCACGGGACGAGAGGCGTTGTCCATGTCCGCTCCGGATGATGGGTGATGGGAGCCGGTCTCCCATCAAAGCTTTCCTGCGGGAATTCCAAATCTCTTCCACTATGGCATCCACGAAATGAAAAGCCCCGGGAAACGAAGGACCCGCCCGGCGCTTACGCGACCGGACGGTTCCTCGACCAGGAAAGCCCCCCAACCATGACCAACCCCAGTGCCGCGTTCCCCGTCCTTGAGGCGGAGAGCGACTACCGTTGCCGCTGCTTCGACGACGTACCGCCCATGCCGATGGGCTGCGCCCGCTGCGGGTATCCGCCGTACGCGCACGGCTGCCTCGGCTTCGCCGTCGACCACGAGTACGAACAGCCGTCCGGCGCGCTGATGGCCGAACGGCTGGAGATCAGGCACCGCACGGGGCCGCACCGGTTGCCCGCCGCCAAGCCGCTGACGTCCGTCGCCCCGGTCCAGGTGACCTCGCCGACGCCCGTGCGACACCACCCGGCCGAGGCCGCGACCGCCCCCGCCGTGGCGTGGCGACCGGCCATGCCTGTCGCGCCGGAGCCACCGGTCGTGCTGACAGCCGACCACGCCAGAGGTGTGCCGGAGTCGCCGGTCGCGCCGACGGCCGATCGCGCCAGAGGTGTGCCGGAGGTGCCGAGACAGCCGACCGCCCCGACCGGGCCGACCGCGCCGGTCACGCCGATCCCGCAGGTCAGGCCGGACGTGCCGGAACAACCCGCCGCACCGGAGCGCCCCGCCGCCCCGAAACCGGAGCAAACCACCCAACCGGCCGTGCCGAAGCAACCGGGACCGTCGGAGCCGCCGAACGGTCCCTCGATCGGACAACGGAGGTCTGATCCATGGAACCCCCTGAGACCGCCCTCCATCCAGCGGAGATCCCTGGTTGGCGGACCATCCGCAGCGACGCGGGACGCTACTGGGCCAGCAGGAGACAACCCTTCCCCAACGGTTCCGAGTGGGACGGCCCCCCGTACCGGACCGTGGACGCCGACACCTTCGACGGGCTGCGCGCCATGGTCGCCCTGCAGGAGGAGGCCGCCCTGCACGTCCGCTCAAAGGACACGCACGACGGCTGACGAGCGGGCGCGGCGGCCCTTCCCCGGCAGCCGCCGCGCCGTACGACGTGCGGCTCGGGAAGGAGGGGCCCGGGCCGCACCCTGACGCGGTTTCCCGCACTTGCGGAGAACACGCTCCTCCGGCACAGGCCTGTGCGGAGAAGCCCTCTCCCTCATGGCTCACGCCGGTGGGACGCGTGTTCGCGGGGAAGCCGCCCCGCACCGGCCGCAGCCCCCTGCGGCCGGTGCGGTTCCATCCCCTGACGTGACCACGCCCTGAATCTCCTGACATGACCAAACCCTGAGCTGACCAGGACAATTGCCCGTCTTTTCGGTACATTGCCCGAATATTGAGAGACTTGGTGCCAGCTAGGGGGAGCATGAAAGCCCGGATCACGGGCGTCGCGACGTATCTGCCGCAGCGGACGATGACCAGCACAGAGGTCGAACGGCGGATCGAGGGATACGTCCCCCGCAGAGGCGTCGTCGAACGGCTGACCGGCATCCGATCGCGGCACGTCGCCGACGACGACCAGCAGGCGTCCGACCTGGCCGCTGAGGCGGCGAGAAAACTCGACCACGTGGACGTCGACCTGCTGATCTTCGCCTCGGCGTCGCAGGACATGGTCGAGCCGGCGACCGCGCACATCGTGGCGGCCAAGCTCGGCCTGTCCTGCCCGGTGTTCGACGTCAAGAACGCCTGCAACAGCGTGCTCAACGGGATCCAGGTCGCCGAGGCGCTGATCCTGACGGGCGCGCACCGCAGGGTGCTGGTCTGCTCGGGCGAGGTCCCGTCGCGGGCGATCAGGTGGCGGGTACGGGACCACGCGCAGTTCGTGGACTCCTTCGCCGGATACACGCTGTCGGACAGCGGGGCCGCCGTGCTGGTGAGCGCCGACGCGGAACGCGGCATCTTCTACCGTGACTTCTCCGCCGACTCGACGGCCTGGGCGATCGGCACGCTGCCCGGCGGAGGGTCCGCGCATCCTCGCGACCCGGAGTACTCCTACTTCAGGGGCGACGGGCGGCGGCTGAAGGAGGCGTTCGAGCTGGTCGGCCCGGACATCTTCCTCAACGCGCTCAAGCGCACCGGGCTGGGCTGGAACGACTTCGCCGTCGTCGCCGTGCACCAGGTGGCGGTGCCGTACCTCGAGTATCTGGCGGCGGAGCTGGACATCCCGCAGGACAGGCTCGTGGTCAGCCTTCCCGAGCACGGCAACTGCGCCTCCGCCACCCTGCCGCTCCAGCTCACGCTCGGCGAGTGGGAGCCGGGCGACCGGGTCGCGCTGCTCGGCCTGGGCGGCGGGATCAGCATGGGCGTGATGCTGGCGGAGATGTGACGAGACGTGTGTCCGGCACCGGCGGAGACGTGATGGACCTGTGGGTGATCGTTCCGGCCTACAACGAGGCCGGGGGCATCGAGGCGACGCTTCGGGCGCTGGCCGACCAGGACGACCGTGACTTCACGCTCGTCGTGGTGGACAACGCCAGCACCGATGAGACGGCCGAGATCGTCAGACGGCACGGCGTCCAGGTGATCACGGAGTCCAGGAAGGGCACGGGCGCCGCCTCCGACACCGGCGTGCGTCACGCCATCGCGAACGGCGCGACCCACATCGCCAGGACGGACGCCGACTGCCTGCCCCGCCCCGACTGGGTGCGCAACGTCAGGCGCGCGTTCGGCGACGGGCTGGAGATGGTCGGCGGCAGGCTGCTGCCCAGGACGGACGAGTTCCCGCTGAAGTTCTGGGAACGGAGGCTCATCCCGTTCGTGGTCGACGTGGCGGCGACGTTCGGCCGTTTCCGGCCGGGAAACCGGTCACCGGAGTATCTGGGGCCGTACGTGATGATCCCCGGCTGCGCCATGGCCATCACGGCCTCGCTGTACGAGCGGGCCGGAGGCTTCCCGAGGACCGCGATCGAGGAGGTCCACGAGGACCGGGCCCTGGTCAACCGGGTCCGCAAGGTCACCTCCGCGTACGGCTCGCGCCGTGACGTGGTCGTCTTCGGCTCCGTCCGCCGGCTTCGGGCGTACGGCCTCGCGGGCACCCTGGCCTGGTACGCCGACCACCGCTACCGTCCCGAAGTGATCGACATCCGGTGAACCACGAGACCCGGCTCTATCTGGCCGCGCATCCTTTCGTCTACCCCCTGATGCGGCTGCTGGCCCGTCTCGGCCCGGTGGTCCGGGTCCCGGGGCTCGGAGTCGTGGTGAACGACGCCGCCACCGCGCGTGCCGTACTGACCGACGAGCGGTTCCGCAAGGACGGCCCCGGCTCTCCCGGCGACCTGTGGACGCCGGTGCTCGGTCCTTCGGTGCTGCTCAACATGGAGGGGCCGGGCCACGCGGCGCTGCGCAGGAAGCTGATGCCGCTGTTCACCCCGGCGTACGTCTCGGCGCTGGTCGCCGACGTGCTGCGGGAACCGCTCGACGCCCTCTCCGCGCGTCTGGAGCGCGGCGAGACGGTCGACCTGGTCGACGCCATGCGGGTGATGGCCGGGGCGGTGATCTGCCGGGTGATCGGGTTGGGCGAGGTCTCCGAGGAACGGGCCAGACAGCTGTTCGCGGACGGGGAGCGGGTCGTCTCGATGGTCTCGCTGCGCTCCCGGCGGCTGAACGATCGACAGGTCGCGATCGCCGGACAGGTGCTGGACGGGATCGGGGACATCGCGCAGGCCGCCTACGAGGCGGGGGACGAGTCCACGGTCATGGGGCGGATGCGGGCACAGGGGCTGTCCGCCGCCGAGGCTCGCGGCGCGGCGGGCGCGTTCTTCCTGACGGGCACCGAGACCGTGGCCACCTTCGTGCCCCGGTTGATCGCCCTCCTGCACGACCACCGGACGTACGTCGACGACCTGGACCGGGTGATCGAGGAGGCCATGCGGTTCACCACGCCGACGCCGGTGATGCTGCGCTCCGTCGGCTCGGCGGCACGGGTCGGCCGGGTGGCGGTGCGTCCCGGAGACAGGGTGCTGATCGTGACGCACAACTGCGCCCGCGCGTACGGCCCGTTCGACCCCTCGCGGAAGCATCCACCCGAGCTGCGGCGGCTCTGGTTCGGCGCGGGCCCGCACTTCTGCATCGGCTACCCGCTGGCCCTGGCCGAGATCAGGGCGGTGGCCTCGGTCCTGCTCTCCCACCACGTGCGTGTCGTACGGCGACGCGCGGCCAGAGGAGTCCTCATCCCCACCTACGAGCACCTGTGGATCACGGCGGCATGAACGACATCATCACCGGGATCATGGCCACGGCCGAACGGGAACCGGACCGGGTCGCCCTCATCGACGGCCGTGGCCGCGAGATCCGCTACGGCGAGCTGGCCCGCCGCGTGAACGCGGTCCGTGACGCGATGGCCGACCGAGCTGAGAACACGTCACGGGACAGCGCGTCATGGGACAGGGGAAGCGGGGAGATCGGGGACGGCGTGCTGTTCGCGGTGCGGCCCGGGGTGGACGCCGTGGTGCTCGCGCTGGGTTCGGTCGCCGCGGGCGGGACCCTCGTGCTCGCCGATCCGGGGCTCGCCCCCGACGTGCTCGCCGCCCGCATGGAAGCCACCCGCCCCGGATGGGTGGTCGCCGAGTCTCTGCTCTACACGCTGAGCGGGCCGCTCAAGAGGCTGGCCCGCCGTCGCGGTCTGCTGCTGCCGAACCTCCGTGACCCGCTGCCCGGACGACCCGTCCGCCACCTCCACACCGGCCCCTGGCTGCCCGGCGTGCCCAGGGGGGCACTGCGCCTGTCCCGACTCCTCAGATCGTCCGGCTCGGCCCCTGCCAAGGACGACGTCCACGGCGACGCGCACCGGGTCGGCCACCGTGCATCCGCGCCGAACACGTCCGCGACGCCGCCCGCCGTACCGGCGCCTGAAAGCAGCAGCACGCTGGAGCGACGGGAAGAGGCGGAGCGGCCAGAAGGAACCACGCGGCGGGAAGAGGCGGAGCGGCAAGGAGAGGCGGAGCGGCGGGAAGGGGCGGAGCAGCGAGGAGAGGCGGATATGTCCGGCGCTGACGCGCCGGACATATCCGAAATTTCAACAGATCAGCCTGCGGCGGTGATCTTCACGTCGGGGACCACCGCGCGTCCGCGGGGCGTGGTGCACACGCGGGGGTCGCTGGCCGCCGGGCTGGCGTTGTTCCGGAGTGTCTTCCCGCTGGGGCCCGGCGACGTCGTGCACACCGACCAGCTGATGCTGGGGCTGCCCGCGCTGCTGGCCGGGGCGACCTGGTCCCTGCCGGGGGGCGGGGACCTCGCCGACGAGCTGGCCGTCAGGAAGGCCACCCACACCTTCGCCGTCCCCGTCCATCTGGACAGGCTGCTCCGCCGCACACCCAGGCTTCCCGACACACTGCGGTACCTGCTGCTCGGCGCGGCCCCCGCGCCTCCGGCCGTGCTTCGCAGGGCGGTCGAGGCCGGGCCCGAGGTGCTGTCGGTCTACGCGATGACCGAGGCGCTGCCGATCGCGATCGCCTCCGCCCAGGAGAAGCTGGCCCAGACGGAGGGGGACCTGCTCGGGACGCCCCTTCCCGGGGTCGGCGTGCGGATCGCGGACGACGGTGAGCTGTTCGTCTCCGGGCCGCACCTCGCCCAGCGTTATCTCGGCGAGGACCCGTTGGAGGAGATCGCGACCGGGGATCTGGCCCGTCTCGAGGAGGGCAGGCTGGTCCTGCTCGGCCGGAAGAAGGACATGATCCTTCGTGACGGGGTGAACATTTACCCCGGCCTCTACGAGCCCGCGATCGCCGCGCTGCCGGGGGTCGCGGAGGCCGCGATCGTCGGGCTCGCCGACCCGGAGACCGGGGACGAGGAGGTCGTGCTGGCGGTCATACCGGCCGACGGCTACGACGAGGTCCTGCTCAGGAAGGCCCTTCCCGAGATCGTGGACGCCGCGGCGCTCCCCGACCGCGTCGAGGCGCTCGACGCCTTTCCCCGCTCGGGGCGCGCGGACAAACTCGACCGCGCCGCCCTCCGCGAGCTGGTCACCCGCCGTGCCTGAGCACGAACACAGGAGCCACGGGCACGGGAGTCACGGCAGCGGGAGTAACGGCTGTAAAGACGGGCGCAGGGACGGGTGCGGCAAGAGGGTGGGACGGTGAGGGTCGGGGTGACGGGGGCCTCCGGGTTCGTGGGCGGGGCGGTCTGTCGCGCTGCCGTGGGCGAGGGCTGGGAGGTGTCCGCCTTCGGCAGGCGTCCTTCCGTCGAGCCCGCGCACGTCGGCGGCGCGCCGTACACCGCGTGGGACCTCCTCGGCGCCAGGCCCCGGCTGCCCGAGGTGGACGCGGTGATCCACTGCGCCGGGAGCGTCACCGACTGGGGGCCGCCGTCGGCCATCTGGGCGGCCAACGTGGACGGCACCCGCAACGCCGTCTCCGCCTTCCCGCGGGCCAGGTTCGTGCACGTCAGCACGGCGAGCGTCTACGATCCGCTCCTGCCGACCGTCATGGCCTCCGAGGAGGCGGCCCCGGTCCGCCGGTACGTCAACGCCTACGGCGCCTCGAAGGCCGCCGCGGAGCGGATCCTGGAGCGGCTGGGCGGAGGGGTCGTCCTCAGGCCGCACGCGATCTACGGCAGGGGGGACACGACGCTGCTCCCCCGGGTTCTCGGGGCGGTGCGGGGGCGCAGGCTGGTCGCGGTGGGGGACGGACGCCAGCGGATCAGCCTGACCTCGGTGGACAACCTGGCCCGCGCGTGTCTGCTCGCCGCCGCCGGTCCCGTGGAGCGCGGCGTGTTCAACGTGACGGACGCCGAGCCCGTCGTCCTCGACGACGCGCTGCGGGAGATCCTGCGGGAACGCGGCGTCGACGCCGAGCCGTGCTATCTGCCCCGCGCGCTCGTCGAGCCTCTCGCCGTCGCCGTGGAGACCGCGTTCCGGCTGCTCGGACGCCCGCACCCGCCCCGGCTCACCCGGTACGCGGTGGGCCACCTGGCCGTGGAGCGGACGCTGGACATCACGGCCGCCCGCGACCGGCTCGGCTACCGGCCGTCGGCGACGTCGTTCGCGGGCGCCTCAGGCTGGTGAGACGCGAACCGCTCTCTCCCGGCCGGCGATCACGAGGATCTTCGCACTCCAAACATAGGGTCAACACAAACTTGTAGTGACACCATGTTTTTCGTCTAAGGTGGGGGCATGACGTTCACCTTCGGCATCTATCCCGGCGCTCTCCTGGGCGACGAGACCGGAGCCGTGCCCCTCTCCCGTCCTGACGACCCCGAGCGGATCATCGCCGCGCTGCGGCTGCTCCAGGGGGACGCGCCGACCCTGCTCGTGCGCGCGTACCGCCCGTTCGCGCAGACCGTCGCGCCCGACGCGCCGCCGACCCCCGCCGATCCCGCGCGCTATCTCGGGCAGGGACGCAAGCTCGACCTGGTGCTCACCTTCCGCGAGCCGACCGGAGCGCTCGACGGCTGGCTGGACTTCGTCCGCGCCACCGTGCGGACCGAAGGGCCCCAGCTGGGGACGCTCCAGCTCTGCGAGGAACCCAACGCGAACCTTCCCGTGCTCGACGGCAGCACGCCGAACGTGCTTCAGGCCCTCGTCCAGGGGGTGGTCGCCGCCAAGGAGGAGGCCCTCGCCCACGGCCACGACGTCGCCGTCGGCTTCAACGCGGTGCCGACCTTCGACCCCGCCGACACCTTCTGGCAGGACCTGGGCGCACTGGCCGACGACCGCTTCCACCGGTCGCTGGACTACGTCGGCCTGGACTTCTTCCCCGACGTCTTCCGGCCGATTCCCGCCGAGCAGCTGGCGGAGGCGGTCACCGCGGTGGTCACGGGGTTCAGGAACACCAGTCTCCCGCGGGCGGGCATCGCCCCGACCGTGGCCGTCCGCGTCTGCGAGAACGGCTGGCCCACCGGCCCCGACCGCACCGACCGGCGCCAGGCCGAGGTCGTCGAGGAGGTGGTCCGGACCCTCACCGGACTCGGCGACGACCTCAATCTCACCGGCTACTCCCTGTTCGGCCTGCGAGACGCGAACAGCTCCGGCGCCTCCCTCTTCGACCGCTTCGGGCTCCTGCGGGACGACTACGCGCCCAAGCCCGCCTTCGACGTCTACCGCGGGCTGATCGGGGAGCTGACACGCTGAGTCGCCTGCCGGGAGGTCAGACGTCGGCCTCCGGCGGGCCCGCGCGGGACAGACGCGTCTGACGGACCGCGAAGACGGTCACGGCCAGGACCAGGCCGACGGCGAAGAGCACGCGCAGGCCGATCCGCAGAAACCCCGTCAGCGCGTCGAAGATCGCGGCGACGGCCTCGGCCTGCGATCCGTCGCCGGGGAAGTCGGGCAGGAAGAGGCCGCGGATCACGACCAGGACCACGGCCAGCACGACCATGCCGCCCGCCAGGCCGAGCCCGGCGCCGATCAGGGCGCACTGCCGGTCCCTCGCCAGCAGCGTCCCCGTCACCAGCAGGACCGCCGCCAGGATCGGCAGCGCCCCCTTCGCCCTGACCAGCCAGGCGTGGACGGTCCTGACCCTGACCAGGTCCCTCGTGAAGAGCAGGTCCATCGTCGGGTGCAGGCCGGGAAGGCGGGCGGCGACCGGCATGCCGACCTCCACCATGCCGGTCCTGGCCGTCTCGTACACCGGCGAGAGGTCGAGGCCGACGGTCCCGCCCCGTACGGCCGCCGCCTCGCCCCGCCCCGCCAGGATCGCGTGCACGCGGCGGTGCGTCACCTGGTTGACGCGCCTCCAGAGCGCGGGGAACCCCTCACCGGAGACGATCCTGTCCACGACCACGTGGACGGAGTGGTCGGACACGGAGGAGTCAAGCTCCTGCAGCGGATCGGTGATCGCCACGGTCACCCGGTCGGCGACGGCGTCCTGGACGGCGGGATTCTCGGCCAGCGGCGCGACCGTTTCGACATAACGCCCGGCATCGCCGACGACGTCCGCCGCCCAGAATGCGACGAGGGCGATCGGCGCGAGAACACAACCGAGCACGACGAAGATCACGCTGATCATTCTCCGCACAGGATCCTCCTCACCGCCCTAAACGGGGATCCCCCTCCTTACCAGGCAAAACCCACTAGACATTCTTTTTGACCGCGATTTGGAATTGCGCAATCCCCGCACCTGTCGGGAATTAATGCACCGAATCTTGACTGAGGCTTCTCAGCGCGTCGTTTGGGTACATAGCTCATTCATCCGAAAACCATTACTAACCTGCGACGTGGGGGGCACAGGGACAGGAGATGTTGACCGGATGGCAGGTAACAGCGATCGCCTGAGCGTCGGCTCGGGCCTGGCGCTCACGCTGGGTTCCGCCGCGCTGTGGGGTCTGGCACATGTGTGGGTGGGGCGGCGCGTCACCGGAGCCGTGCTGATGGGGATCTACCTCACCGTCGTCACGGCGGTCGTGGCCGCCTTCGTCGGGGCGAAGCTCGAGCTCCTCTCCCTGATCGTGCAGCCCGGCTGGCTGTGGACCCTCACGCTCGGCGCGTTCCTGTTCGCCGGCGCCACGGTGGCCGTGGTCGTCCGGTCGTACCAGCTGGTCCGTCCCAGGTCGCTGTCCGGCCCCGCCCGCTACCTGTCGGCCTTCGCCGTAGGCCTGCTGTGCGCGCTGGTGATCGCTCCGATGGCCTACGCGGCCAGGCTGGCCTACCTCTCCCAGAGCGTGGTGGCCTCCGTCTTCACCGAGAGCGCGACCCCGATCCCGGTGGACCCGTGGAAGGGGCACGAGCGGCTCAACATCCTGTTGATCGGCGCGGACGCGGCGGCCAACCGGACCGGCATCCGCACCGACAGCATGACCGTGGCCAGCGTCGACACCAGGACCGGCACGACCGTGCTCTTCGGTCTGCCCAGGAACCTGGAGAACGTCCCGATGCCCGCGGGCCCGGCCCGCGAGCACTTCCCCTTCGGCTTCGGCGGCGAGCCGCCGTACACCCCCGGCATGCTCAACGAGGTCTTCCAGTACGCCGAGGAGCACCCCGAGATGGTCCCCGGCCTCCCCGAGGGCCGCCGCGGCCCGGCCCTGCTGAAGAAGACGATCAGCGACTTCACCGGCCTCGACGTGACCCACTACGTGATGGTCGACATGTTCGGCTTCGCGAAGATCATCGACGCGATGGGCGGAGTGAGGGTCACCGTCAAGGCCCCCATCGTGTACGGCAGGCAGAACGAGGGCCTGATCCCGCCGGGAACGCGCAAGCTGTCGGGCGAGGAGGCGCTCTGGTTCGGCAGGGCCCGCACCTACAGTGACGACTACGTCAGGATGGGCAGGCAGAAGTGCCTGATGAACGCCGTCACGAAGCAGGCCGATCCGGTGACGGTGCTCAGGAGCTTCGAGAGGCTGGCCGACGCCACGACGAACGCGGTCTCCACCGACATCCCGAAGGAGTTGCTGCCGAACCTGATCGAGCTCTCCGAGAAGGTCAAGCACTCCAGGATCAAGAGCTTCCAGTTCGTCCCCCCGCTGATCGACACCGGCAATCCCGACTACGGCCTGATCAGGCACAAGGTCGCCGCCGTGCTGTCGAGGTCGGCCGACGTCTCCTCCGCGACCTCGGGCCCCTCCAGGAGCGCCAAACGGCAGCCGGCGAACGGTCCCGCCACGCTCGACGCCGTCTGCGGCTGATGACGGGGTCCGGTGAAACCGGGAGCGCGGGCGACGTCCCGGATGTTGTCATGGAGTGATTACTCTTCGTGACAATGGAGGTTCGGGGATGAAACGTCGCCCAGTGATCGCGAGCCTGTTCGCCACAGCCTTCCTCCTGCCCCTCGGCGGGTCGCCCGCCCTGGCCGATCCGCCGCCCGCGTTCTCCGTCACCGCCGACCCGCCGCCCGCGACGTCCGCCGTCCTCGATCCGCCGCCCGTGATCTCCGCCGTCCTCGATCCGCCGCCCGTGATCTCCGCCGTCCTCGATCCGCCGCCCGTGATCTCCGCCGTCCTCGATCCGCCGCCCGTGATCTCCGTCTCCCTCGATCCACCGCCTGCGGTCCCCGTCGTCGCCGACCCGCCGCCCGCGATCTCCGTCTCCCTCGACGACGGGGTCCGGCGGGCCGCCCCCGGCAGCGAGAGCGTCTACACGCTGCGGATCGTCAACCAGGGCGCGACCGCCCTCGAGGGCGTCACCCTCGCTCAGACGCTGCCCTCCTCGCTGATCTTCGTGAGCGCCGACGCGGGGGGACGCGTCCAGGAGGGGAAGGTCTCCTGGACGGTCGACGTCCCCGCGAAGCGGGAGACGGTCGTCCATCTGAGCGTCCGGGTCGGCGTGGTCGCGGCGGGCGAGACGCCGAACCTGGCGACGACCGCCTGCGCCCGCAGAGGCGGCGGGCCCGTGCTGGTGTGCGCCACCGACATCGACACCCTGGTTCCCGAGAAGAGGTCGCCGAGATGGCTCCTGCCGGTCTCGCTGCTCGCCGGCGGCGGCCTGGCGGTGGGAGTGTTCCTGGTCCGCCGTCGCCGCCACCGCCGGCGCCGCCAGGTCCTCTGAACGCCTGGCGCGCCCCCGCGCGAGGAAGATCCCTTCTGCCGGAGAGTGTCACCCGGTTCGCCGCGATCCGGGCGACGCCCTCCCCCGTGGCTTCCGGGGGCCACTCCGCCTGAGGGCACGACTTCCGACTTCTGGGCACCCACGCCACATCTGCCCCACTGAGCCCAAGGGCCCACTTCTGTCCCACCGATCCCGAAAAGGGTTACCGAGACCACACAAAAGAACACGAAGCGATAACAGTGCCACGTTCCACATCGCCCTGGCTTGACATGCGGCCTAGCCTGGCCCTTATATGCACATAACCGACTTATTAAGTAGGAATTAGGGAGTAGTCATGAACGCTCGCGGCGCTCGCGGGGTGGTGGCGGCACTGGCCGTACTGGCCCTCACGACCTTGGCAACCGCCTGCGGGAGCTCGGGAACGACAGGGGCGACCGGCAGCGGGGGCTCCGGCGGCAGCGGAGACAAGCTCGCGGAGGTCCGGCTCGGATACTTCCCGAACATCACTCACTCCACGGCACTGGTCGGCATCGAGAAGGGCCTGTACGCCAAGCACCTCGGCGGCACCAAGCTCACGGCCACCACCTTCAACGCGGGCCCGGCCGCGATCGAGGCGGTCTTCTCCGGTGCGATCGACGCCACCTACATCGGCCCCAACCCGGCCATCAACGCCTGGGCCAAGTCCAAGGGCAAGGCCATCAAGATCATCGCGGGAGCGGCCTCCGGCGGCGTCTTCCTGGTCGTCAAGCCCGAGATCAACGGCGTCGAGGACCTCAAGGGCAAGAAGATCGCCACCCCGCAGCTCGGCAACACCCAGGACGTCGCCCTGCGCTACTGGCTGCAGGAGAAGGGCCTGAAGACCGACACCAAGGGCGGCGGCGACGTCAACATCATCCCGCAGGAGAACTCCCAGACCCTGCAGACCTTCGCCACCGGCGACATCGACGGCGCGTGGGTGCCCGAGCCGTTCGCCAGCCGCCTCGTCCAGGAGAGCAAGGGCAAGATCCTCGTCGACGAGCGCGACCTCTGGCCCAACAAGCAGTTCGTGATCACCCACCTGATCGTCCGCCAGGAGTTCGCCGCCCAGCACCCCGAGGCGGTCAAGCAGCTCCTCGAAGGGCACGTCGAGGCCAACGCCGCCATCGCCGCCGACCCGGCGGACGCCGCCAAGACCGTGAACGCCGCGCTGGAGAAGCTGAGCGGCAAGCCGCTCAAGCAGGAGGTCCTGGACAGCGCGTTCAAGAACATCTCCTTCACCAACGACCCGATCGCCTCCTCGTTGACCGGCAGCGCCGACCACGCGATCAAGATCGGTCTGCTGCAGCCGGTCGACCTGAACGGCATCTACGACCTCAAGATCCTCAACGAGATCCTCAAGGCCAAGGGTCAGACCGAGGTCGTCGACAAGTAATCGCCTGATCCCAACCATCAGGAGGGCACAAGTGACAGCTCCGCTCACGGAGCGGGCGGCCCGCCGGACCGGGGGCGCCGAGCCCGCGGTCCGGCTGGACGGCGTCTCCAAGATCTACGGCCAGGGCAAGAACGGGCTGCTGGCCCTGGACAACATCTCACTCGCGGTCGAGCCTGGCGAGTTCGTCAGCCTGCTCGGCGCCTCGGGCTGCGGCAAGAGCACCCTGCTGTCACTGGTCGCCGGGCTGGACAGGCCCACGGCGGGCACGCTGGACACCGGGGGTCGAAAGATCGCCATGATGTTCCAGGAGCCCGCGCTCTTCCCGTGGCTCACCGTCGCCGCCAACGTCGAAATGGCCCTGCGGGTGCAGGGCGTGGGCAAGAAGGAGCGCCGGGAGCGGGCCACGGAGTTCCTGGAGATCGTCCATCTGGGCGGGTTCGGCGGCAAACGCCCGCACGAGCTGTCCGGCGGCATGCGCCAGCGGGTCTCCCTGGCCCGCGCGCTCGCCCAGGAGGCCGACGTGCTGCTGATGGACGAGCCGTTCGGCGCGCTGGACGCGATGACCCGCGACCTGCTCCACGACGAGCTCGAGCGGATCTGGCAGAAGCGCGGGCTCAGCGTGCTGTTCGTCACCCACAACGTCCGCGAGGCCGTACGGCTCGGCGACCGGGTCGTCCTGCTGAGCAGCAGGCCCGGCAAGGTCGCCGAGGACTTCCCCGTGGACATCGACCGTCCCCGCATCACGGACTCGCCGGAGGTCGCCGAGCTGGCCTCGACCATCACCGATCGGCTCCGCAAGGAGGTTCTGCGCCATGGCCGTTGACCAGGCACCCCCCGCCGGCCAGCCCGCCGACGTGCACGCCGCCCAGCTCGCGGGCCTCGACGCCCTCGAGCTCGGCGGCAGCACCAGCAGCGGCCTGGCGACGCGCGTCTGGGGCAGGGTCTGGCCGATGCTCCTCGCGATCGCCATCGTGCTGGCGATCTGGCAGGCCATCGTGTGGAGCGGCCGCTGGCCCGAGTACGTCTTCGCCGGTCCCGCCGAGACCTTCGGCAAACTCGGCGAGCGCCTGTCCGACCCCGAGTACTGGCAGGCCATCGGGGTGACCATGCGGCGCGCGGTCACCGGATTCGCGATCTCCGTGCTGGTCGGGCTGGTCATCGGCGCCCTGGTCTCCCGGATCAAGGTGCTCAGGGCCGCCTTCGGCTCGCTGATCACCGGCCTGCAGACCATGCCGTCGATCGCGTGGTTCCCGCTGGCCATCCTGCTGTTCGGACTGACCGAGAGCGCGATCACCTTCGTGGTCATCCTCGGCGCGGCGCCGTCCATCGCCAACGGCCTGATCACCGGGGTCGACTACACGCCGCCGATCCTGCTGCGCGCGAGCCACGTGCTCGGGTTCCGCCGCCTGCAGCTGTACCGCCACGTGATCCTGCCCGCGTCACTGCCGTCGTTCCTCGCCGGGCTCAAGCAGGGCTGGGCCTTCGCCTGGCGCTCGCTGATGGCCGGTGAGCTGGTGGTCATCATCGCCCACCAGGCCTCGCTGGGCGAGCGGCTCTACTACGACCGAGAGCTCGCCGACTCCGCCGGCCTGCTCGGCACGATGATCGTGATCCTGGTCATCGGCATCGGCATCGACCTGCTGTTCGAGACCGGCGACAACGCGTTGCGCCGCCGCTGGGGTCTTCAGCAGGTGCGCAACTAGCCGACATGCGGATCTCCGCCAGAACCCAGTACGCACTGCGGGCCGTCACCGAGCTGGCCGCCGCGCCTCCCGGACCCGTGCCCGCGGAGAAGATCGCCGTAGCCCAGAACATTCCCAGAAGGTTCCTGGACAACATCCTGCTGCAACTGCGGCGGGCCGGGATCATCCACAGCCAGCGCGGCCCCGACGGGGGCTACTGGCTGGCCCGGCCCGCCGAGGAGATCACCCTGGCCGACGTGATCATGGTCGTCGAGGGCAATCCCGAGCACTCCCAGCGCGTCGACTACCCAGGGGTCGCCAGGCCCCTGGCCGACGTGTGGAGCGCGTTGCGCGAGCACGAGGAGACGCTGCTCAGCGAGATCACCTTCGCCCACATCATGAAGGACGCGCTCCCCTGACGGCGGCCCTCGCCATGCCGCCGACCACCAGGTGATGGAAGGGCCGGATCACGTTGAAGTAGACCGGCCCCGTCCAGCGGTTGTACTTCACGATCGTGGCGACGTGGAAGCGCCCCGGCTCGGCCACGACCGCGAGATGGGCGGTGAGGTGCGACTCGGTGACGCCCGCCACGAAGTAGTGGTCCTCCTCCGCGTCGGCCACGGTGAAGAACATCATGCTGTCGCCGGGGGTGAAGGAGACGTCCTCGGGACGGATGACCCTCGCCGACGGGATCCCCTCCTGCCGCATGCCGAGCAGGCGCACGAACACGGCGCGCACCCGGTAGAGGAAACGCACCCAGCCCGGCTCCCACGAGGCGAGCCCGCAGAGGAACTCCCTGAGGGTGAGGTCGCCCTCGACGGTCTTGACGTCGACGTGGTCCGCGCCCTCGGCCAGGGCACGCAGCCGCGGCAGGCCGGCGGTCAGGGGGTGGAGCGGGGACGCCTGTCCGGTTCTTGTCATGGTCGCTCCCGGGTGGAGGGGTAGGGCCGCAGGGCCAGGTCGTAGACCTCGCGGAGTTCCTTGACGGTCAGCGCGGGGACCAGGTGGCCCGCGCCGATCAGGACCAGGTAGAGCAGCAACGCCATGTTCCGCGGCTCCTGTCCGCCGCGCTGCTCCCACAGGGCGCTCAGGTAGTCGATCCTGCGCCGGTCGACCCGCTCCTGCACGGCACGGGCCAGATCGTCCTGCTGGGCCCAGGCCCGCACCGCGACCTCCAGGGCCGGGGAGTCGCCGGAACCCGCGACCAGGTCGAGCAGTCGTTCCAGCCTGACCGTCGCCGGAGCGGGCGCGGCGGACTCGACGGCCTCGATGAACTCCGTGGTGAACCGTCTCTCGAAGTGCTCGAGCAGCGCGGCCCGGTAGGCGGGCATCCCCCTGAAGTGGTGGTAGAAGGACCCCTTGGTCAGTCCGAGCCGCTCGCACAGCAGCTCGATGGTCAGTGCTGGGACGCCCTGGACCGCCAGGATCGCGAGCCCCTCGTCCAGCCAGTCCTGCTCCGTCGCCATGCCTACACCATGCCATACGGTTTGGTATGTCGTCAGGGTGGGGCGGGAAGGGGTGGGCGATGACGTTCCGTACGATGATGGTTACGGACGGACGTCGAGCGAGGGGGAGTCCCCGACGAAACGCACAGCGCCCCACCAGCGGCACGCCTCCTCACGCCTTGAGCGCTGGGAGCGCGGGAGCGAGATCCCGCTCATCCTCGCCTCCCTGACCTTCCTGGCCGTCTTCGCGACGCTGGTGCTGGCTCCGGGCATGCCCCGCCCGCTGCGGACGGCGGGCTGGGCGATCATGCTGGGCATCTGGGCGCTGTTCGCCGTCGACGTCGCCGTACGGCTCGCGCTCGCCCCCGACCGCCGGGCGTTCCTGCGCCACAACTGGCTGGCGCTGGTGATCCTGGCCGTGCCGACGCTCTGCCCGCTGCGGGCGGTCGGCATGCTCAGCAGGGCGTCGATCCGGCACCGGCGGCGCATGCTGGAGTTCCACGCGCAGGTCGCGGCCTACGGCGGCCTCACCGCCCTGCTGTTCGGGCTCACCTCCGCCCTCGCCGTGCTCCACGTCGAACGCGACGCGCCGGACGCGACCATCAGAACCTTCGGCGACGCCGTGTGGTGGGCGGTCAGCACGATCGCCACCGTCGGCTACGGCGACACCTATCCGGTCACCGGGAGGGGCAGGTGGATCGGCGGCGTCCTCATGCTCGGCGGGGTCGGCCTGCTGGGCGTGGTCACGGCCTCCTTCGCCTCCTGGTTCACCTCCCGCTTCGAGGACCTGCGGGAGGAGGACCTCCACGGGAGGCCCCCCGCCGAAGGGGCCGGGGGCGGACAGGCCCGGAACCGGAAGGCCTCGGACGAGGGAACCCCGGACCGGGAAACCCCGGCCTGACCGTCCCCACCGGCCCGGAAAGCACCGATATCAGCCGCACCGACGCCCGACTCCCCGCGCCCACGCTGTGCTTTCCCTGCCCATAGCGGCGTTGGAGCCCCGGGGATCGTGGCATGATTATCACTCCCAGGACCTTGCAATGATTTTCATAATCAGATTGGATCGTCGTCGTGAGGGTGGCATTCGTCGGTAAGGGCGGCAGCGGCAAGACGACTCTGTCGGCGCTGTTCGCCAGATACGTCGCGAGCCAGGGGGCGCCGGTCGTCGCGATCGACGCCGACATCAACCAGCACCTGGGCATGGCGCTGGGCATGGACGAGGCCGAGCTGCCCCTGCCGATGGGCGCACACCTGACCGAGATCAAGGAGTACCTCCGCGGCGGCAACCCGCGCATCTCCTCGGCCGCGGCGATGGTCAAGACCACGCCGCCGGGACGGGGCTCGCGGCTGCTGCGGCTGGCCGAGGCCGACCCGATCCACACCCGCTTCGCGGCGCCCACCCCGCACGGGCCGCGGCTGATGGTCACCGGCCCGTTCGACGAGGACGACCTGGGGGTGGCCTGTTACCACTCCAAGGTCGGCGCGGTGGAGCTGTATCTCAACCATCTGCTGGACGAGGCGGGGGAGTACGTGGTGGTGGACATGACCGCCGGCGCCGACTCCTTCGCCTCGGGCCTGTTCACCCGGTTCGATCTGACGTTCCTGGTGGCCGAGCCGACCCGGCAGGGGGTGGGCGTCTACCGCCAGTACCGCGACTACGCGGCCGACTACGAGGTGCCGGTGGCGGTGGTGGGCAACAAGGTGCACGGTGAGGGCGACGTGGCGTTCCTGCGTGAGCAGGTGGGCGATGACCTGCTGGTGTGCCTGGAGCACTCGGCGGCGGTGCGGGCGATGGAGCAGGGGCGGCCGTTCGCGCTGGCGGATCTGGAGCCGGCCAACGTCAGGGCGCTGCGGGTGTTGCTGGCGCATCTGAACGGTCAGCGCAAGGACTGGGCGCGGTTCGGCCGTCAGGCGGCGCAGTTCCATCTGCGCAACGCCGAGGCGTGGGCCAACCGGGCCACCGGCGAGGACCTGGCCGCCCAGATCGACCCCGACTTCGTCTTCGGGCCCACGCGAGTGTTCCTCTCGCGCTAGATGGAGGCAAAACGGGCCCGCCTTAATGTCTGTAAATCCCCTTCTGAGAGGAGAAGGCAGCATGTCGCTGACCGTCCCGAACGAGCTTCTCGACCAGGCGAAGGCAGGTGAGGTGGACGACGCGGCATTCGTCGCCTGCGTTCGCGACTCCCTGCCCTACGCCTGGTCGCTGATCAGCGACCTGGTGCAGCAGCGTGACCGCACCGGTGCCGAGTTCACCGACAACACCGTTCCCCCGCCGGACGAGAGCGCCCGCGGCCAGCTCCTGCGCTGCCTCGCCAGCGACGCCATGCGCGGCGCGCTGGAGCGTCACTTCGGGGTGAAGCTGGCCTTCCAGAACTGCCACCGGGTCGCGGTCTTCGACCCGTCCGCCGTCAAGGCCCACGCCGAGTTCGTCACCGCCAGGTCCCAGATCCTCAACCAGCAGCCCGAGCTCGTCGACTGCTAGGGCCTGTTCTGTGGATCCCGCCTACGCCGCGGACCGTCCGGGCGGCGGGACCTGACGGACCCGGGGCAGCACCTCCGCCCCGAGCCGCCTGATGTTGTCGAGGGTGCGGGCCTGCAGGCCCGCACCCTCGACCATGAGGATCAGGTGACGCAGTCCCGTGCCGGCGACGGTCCGCTCTATCCTCTCCACGCACAGGTCGGCCGAGCCGACCGGATGCGTCCGGCAGAGGAAGTCCACATACTCGGCGACGTCGCGCCGCGGTCCCCGGCGCCCGTCGACCGGCACGTACCCCGCCAGGCCCGGCCCCAGCCATCCCGGCATGGCCGCCCTCAGCTCGGCCACGGCCCGCTCCGTCGAGTCGGCCACGTGTCCCACGGCCGCCGCCACGTGACCGGGATCCTCCGGGCCGTAGGACCGCAGCAGTCCGGCCCGCGCCTCGTCGTCGGCGTGCATGCCCAGCAGCATCGGCAGGCCCCGCTCGGCGGCCAGCGCCACGCTCCCCGGCGAGGTGCACGCCACGACCGGCCTGAGCCTGACGGCCGGGACCATCGGCACCTCCCTGAACCGGAAGAACTCCCCGTCCGCGGAGACGGTGTCCTGCCCGAGGGCCGCGCACAGCAGGTCGAGCGACTCGCGGAAGCCCCGCTCGAACCGGGCCAGCCCGGTCCCGAAGACCTCGAGCTCCAACCAGGGCCCGCCCCGCCCGACCCCGAGCGCGAACCGCCCCCCGGACACCTGGTCGAGGATCGCCGCCTGCTCGGCCAGCTCGACCGGGTGCCGCGCCGACAGCACGCTCACCGCCGTCCCCACCCGGATCCTGCTCGTACGGCCCAGCGCCACCCCGGCCAGCGTCACCGCCGACGGGCACACGCCGTACGACATGAAGTGGTGCTCGGCGATCCAGGCGTCGTCGAACCCCGCCTCCTCCGCCGCCACGACCGCCTCGACCGTGTCCCGCAACACCTGACCCGGCTCACGCCCGGGAAATCCCGCCGCCACGAGAAAGACACCGATACGCATGGTGCCTACCTTGAATCAGCGCGAACGAACAGGAAAGCCCCGATCTCCATTTCCACCGCCCTCCACGAGCGGACAGGCCGCGACGCAGATGATCACTTCATTTTGACGAGCGGATACATGATTCGTCCGAGGCCGAAAGGGGACGTCAAGTCGCCCGCCGAATGTCGGGGCGCGTGGCACGATGGAGAGGCAGACGAAGGAGGCGAGGATGGACTTCGGCGCACTGGAAGCACAGCTCGGCGCGCTCTGCCGACGGTTCGGAGTCAGCGAGCTCGCCGTCTTCGGATCCGTCGCCCGGGGAGAGGAGCGACCCGACAGCGACGTGGACCTGCTGTACGTCCGCGCCGAGGGCGCCCCGCTCGGCCTGCTGGAGATCGCAACCCTGCAGGGGGAGCTGGAAACTCTCTTCGGCCGTCCGGTCGACTTGGTGGCCAAGCACTACCTCAACGAGGCGATCAGGGACGAGGTGCTGCATGACGCCCAAGTCCTCTACGCGGCGTGACGAGCTCTATCTCTCCGACATCGTCAGGTCGGCAAGATCGATCGCGACCTTTCTCAAGGGTGTCGAAGAAGACCAGTGGCTGCGCGACGAGCAGCTGCAGTCGGCCGTGCAGTGGAAGATCATGAACATCGGCGAGGCCGCCAACGGTCTCAGTGAGGCCGCCAGAGCCAGACGCCCGGAGATCCCGTGGCGCGAGATCCGTGGCCTACGGAACATCCTCGCGCACGCGTACTTCTCGGTGGATCTTGGCGCGGTCTGGAGAACTTCCAGAATCGACGTTCCGGTCATGGAAAGGCAGGCTCTGGACCTCCTCTGGCTGATCAACCCCGAGGTCGCGAAACAGTTGGAGACAGACGGCGGTTCGGCGGGTGGGTGAGGGGTCTAGCCGAAGAGGTCGAGTTGGCCCTCGCCTGCCAGGGGGTTGCGGTGTCGCTTGAGGTGGCGCCAGCGGGGCAGGTCGTCGAGGTAGGACCACGACAGACGGTGGTGTTCCGTCGGGCCCAGGGCGGCCAGGGCCTTCTGGTGAACCGGGGAGGGATAGCCCGCGTTGTCGGCGAAGCCGTACTCCTCGAAGCCGAGCGAGGCCATGTGGGCGTCGCGGCGGACCTTGGCGATCACCGAGGCGGCGGCCACGCAGACGCAGGACAGGTCGCCCTTGATCTCGCACCGGACCGGCCACGGCGCTCCGAGGTAGTCGTGCTTGCCGTCGAGGATGACCACGTCCGGCCTGACCGGCAGCTCGGCCAGCGCCCGCCTCGCCGCCCTGCGCAGGGCCTCGGTCATGCCGAGCTCGTCGATCTCCTCGTGTGACGCCTCGCCGTACCCGATGCCGACGGCCCACGCGGTGATCTCGTCGAACATGGCGGCGCGGCGGGCGGGGGTGAGCATCTTGGAGTCGGTCAGGCCCGCCGGCGGCTCGGACAGGTCCGTGACCACCGCGCACACCGCGACAGGACCGGCCCAGGCTCCCCTGCCGACCTCGTCGACTCCGGCGACGATCTTCGATCCGCCCGAGGAGAGCAACCGTTCGAGCGCGTATGAGGGAGGCACGGTCCGACGTTACCGGCCGGCGAGGCGGACGGGGTCGAGGTCGGCTGCGAGGAGGCGGGCGGCGACGTGCACGGCCCGCAGGGTGACGGAGACGGCGGGACGGTGGACGCCGGAGGCCCTGGCGACGGCGTGGACGTCACGGCCGACGGGCGCTCCGGGAAACTCCCGCACCACGATGCCGCGAACTCCCGCGGCCAGGGCCAGGGCGGGGACGGCCGCGATGCCGATGCCCTTGGCGACCAGGCTGAGGATGGTCCCCAGCCCCTCGAACTCCCACGGCACCGGCTGCGCGCCGCCGACCTCGGCCAGCAGGTGGTCGACGGCGAGCCTGGAGGGTTCGCCGTCCGGCGTCGCCATCCACGGCTCGTCGCGCAGCTCGCGCAGGTCGACCGGCTCGTCCAGGGAGGCCAGGCGGTGCCTGCGCGGCACCACGAGCACCAGCGGGTCGTGCAGCAGCGGGAAGACCCGCATCGTCTCCGTCTCACGCACCCTGCCGTACCAGTCGTCGACCAGGGCGATGTCCGCCTCGCCCGAGCGGACCTCCCGCATCCCGCGTCCCGAGCGCTCCTGCCCCATCCGCAGGGTCAGCGCGCTGTGGCGGCGCAGCGACCTGGCCAGCGCGGGCGCGAAGGCCACGGCGGCGGTGGGGAACGCGGTGACGGTGACCCGCCCCGAGAGGGTCCCCTCGTGGGCGGACAGGTCCGACTCCGCGGTCTCGACCATCGACAGGATGCGTTCGGCGTGCTCGACCAGGCGACGCCCCGCGTCGGTCAGCTCCGCGCTGCGGGCGGTCCGGTCGAGCAGCACCGCCCCCGCCTCCCGCTCGAGGGCGGCCAGTTGCTGCGACACCGCGGACGGGCTGTAACCGAGGGAGGAGGCGGTGGCGGCGATGCTTCCCCTGCGGGCGAACTCGCAGATCAACACCAGACGACGAAAATCAAGCATCGGACTTCCTTACGCCCACCCACACCAACCGCAGCTTGTTCCGATGCCTGCAGCCCATCACGCTTGGGAACGTTCCGCAATGATCGAAGGGACATCCATGAACGTGACGCTCTCCGCCACCCTGGCGGCGAACGAGGACATCGAACGAAGACGGCGCGCCGGTGAGCGGGTGTTGCATCTGGCCTTCGGCGAGGCGGGTCTGCCCGTTCATCCGGCGCTGCGCGAGCGGCTGGTGGCCGCATCGGAACACAACGGATACGGCCCGGTCGCCGGAGCCTTCGAGCTGCGCGAGGCCGCGGCCGGATACTGGCGACGGCGCGGCCTGCCGACGGACCCCGAGCTGGTGGTCTGCGGTCCGGGCAGCAAACCCCTGCTGTACGGCCTGCTGCTGGCGGTCGGCGGCGACGTGGTGCTGCCGATGCCGAGCTGGGTCAGCTACGCCGCCCAGGCGGATCTGGTCGGGGCGCGCCCGCTGCTCGTCCCCGCGCCCCCCGGCGAGGGAGGGGTGCCCGATCCCGAGCGCGTCGTCTCCTCGGTCCTGCACGCGCGGTCCAGGGGACGTGACGTCCGCTCGATGCTTCTCACCCTGCCGGACAACCCCACCGGCACGCTGGCCTCCGCGGGAACGATCGGCCGCCTCGTCGAGGTCGCGCGCGACCTCGACCTCACGATCATCTCCGACGAGATCTACCGCGACCTCCTGCACGACCCGGCGGGCGGTTTCCTCAGCCCCGCCGACCTGGCGCCGGAACGCACGGTGATCACCAGCGGGCTCAGCAAGAGCCTGGCTCTGGGCGGCTGGCGGATCGGCGTGGCCAGGCTTCCCTCCGTCGTGCTGCGCGACCGGCTGCTCGCGGTGGCCAGCGAGATCTGGTCCAGCCCGGCGGCCCCCGTCCAGCAGGCGGCGGCGTACGCCTACACCGAGCCCGCCGAGCTCGTCGAGCGGATCGACCGCAGCAGGCGGCTGCACGGCACGGTGGCGCGGGCGGTGTGCGACAGGCTCGTCCGGGCGGGCGCGCGGGTCGACGCCCCCCGAGGCGGTTTCTATCTCTACCCCGACTTCACGGGCCTGCCCTTCGCGACCTCCGCCGAGCTGGCGGCGAGCCTGCTCGACGGGCACGGCGTCGGTGTGCTCCCCGGGCACGCCTTCGGCGACGACCCCAAGAACCTCAGGGTGCGGGTGGCGACCAGCCTGCTGTACGGCGAGACCGCCGAGCGGCGGCTGGCCGCGCTCGAAGCCGCCGACCCCCTCCAACTGCCCTGGATCAGAGCCTCTCTCGACCACCTGAGCGAGGCTCTGAACGGCCTGGGACAGGAGCGTCCCGCACCGGGCGGCAACAGGCATGCCACGGTCGTTCCCGCCCCGGTCACGGGGTGATCGTCAGGGGCGTCCCTTTGTGGAAACTTTACCTCGGCGTCGAGCGCGTCCGGGGTAGCATCTCCATGCTCTGACCTGGGGTTTTACACTCCATGCTGCAGGGCGCTAGGCACTTTCCTGGATGCTCACCAAGATGTCTCGTGTCATTTGGCACCAGGCATGCCCGTCAGCCCCCATCATGTGCTCATGCCCGCTTTTGTCACCCTGTCCGGGCGCTCCGTGCGCCTGGAACCGCTCAGCCTCGCGGTGGTCGACGACCTCGTCGCCGCGGCGAGTGAGGACCGTTCTACTTACGCCTTCACTCGCGTCCCGCAAGGCCGGGAGGAGATGGTCTCCTATGTGGAGGCCACTCTGGCTGAGCAGGCGGAGGGCCGCACGATGCCCTTCGCCATCCGGTGGCTGCACACCGACCGCATCGTCGGTGCCACCCGTCTCATGCACCTGGAGTACTGGCAGGGTCCCATGCCCTGGCCACCGGGCGCGCGTGGAGCGGTGGGCGAGGTCCCGTCCGTGGCGGACATCGGTTACACCTGGCTGGCCGCTTCGGCCCAGGGCACGGGTGTCAACCGGGAGAGCAAGTACCTGATGCTCTCGCTCGCCTTCGAGACCTGGCAGGTCCACCGCATCACGCTCAAGGCTGACGTGCGCAACGCACGCTCCCGGGCCGCCATCGAGGCCCTCGGCGCACACCTGGACGGTGTGCGACGGGCGGAGACCCGAGGCGCCGACGACACGGTCCGAGATACCGCCTACTACTCGATCCTGAGTTGCGAGTGGCCGGTCGTCCGAGAACGGCTCCACACGCGGCTCGGCCTGGTCGAGGCAGCGTAGAGGCGCCCTTCGTCACTTCGATGACTTCATGGAACAAAAGGCCCGCCCGGAGTTCCGAGCGGGCCTGATGTTCGTCTCGCGACCGTTCACCGACGGTCGCGACTTCGGTTTCGACATCTTTGTCGGTGTCAGCGTTTCTTCGGACTCCCCGATCGTCCGCGTCGGCTACTCGTCGTCGTCGCCGCCGTCGACCTCGTAGACGTAGTCCCACCTGCCGCAGTACTTCCGCGCATTGTGGTGGGCGTCCCAGTAGCAGGTCCGGACCTGGACGTTGTCGATGTCGTACCGCTGCAGGTGGAAGGCGCGGTAGCCGTTCGAGCCGCACTGCTTGTAGTCCTTGTAGGACTCGTCGCCGTTCTCGTTCTCGAACTTGATCTGGACGTAGCCGCACAGCCACTTCGGCGAGTACTTGTCGTAGAGCTTGCCCTGGATGTGGACCTCGCCGGGCTCGTCGTCCCACACGTGAACCCGCGCCTTGGCCCTGGAGCCGTCGTAGTACTTGGAGTAGTGGGTGCTCCACTCGTCATAGTCGGCGGAGGAGGAGACGGAGCTCGCGGTCGCGGTGGCGGCCGAGGCGGAGGAGGTCAGGCCCGGGACGCCGACCGCGAGGACGGCGGTCGCCGCGGCGAGACCCAGGAGGCTGCGGAACGTGCGGTTCATGGTGGTTCTCCCTGAGGGTGGGACTCCCTTTTCTTTCGCGGGAGTCATGGCTCATTGATAGAGCGCTCCACCTGCACCCCGCTTACAGCCTCTTTATCGACGCCTGCAGGCGGCTGACACGCCGGGCATGGCCGCCCCCGTATGGGGCCATGCCCGGCCCTCCATAGCATCCTCGTTGTGGTTCAACGCCCGATTGACGATGAATCAACACTCGGGTTAACGAGTGGGCGGTTTCCTTTGGAGGAGGCATCGAAGGACCTATCATGCGGTCATAAAGCTTTCCTTTAGGGCGGAGATCGAGGAAATGGCTGCTCACGGCAGCGAAGAGGGGCTGCGCTTCGCCTTGCTCGGCCCCGTCCAGGCTTGGCGCGACGGCGTCGAGCTCGATCTCGGCACCCCGCTGCAACGGTCCATCCTGACGATGCTGCTGTTGCGGGAGGGCAGGGCGGTGACCCCGGCCGAGATGATCGACGCGGTCTGGGGCGAGGACGCCCCGCCCCGCGCCCTCGGCGCGCTGCGCACCTACGTCTCGCGGCTACGGGCCGTGCTGGAGCCGGGCAGATCCCCTCGCACCCGCCCTGAGCTGCTCACCTCTGTCGGCAGGGGATACGCCCTGCGCCTGAACGACGCCTCCTTCGACCTGACGCTGTTCGAACAGGGCGTGCAGGAGGCCGAGGCCGCCCGGCGCACGGGAGACGGCCACGGAGCCGCGGAGAGCCTGCGCGCGAGCCTGGCGCTGTGGGGCGGCGAGCCGCTGGCCGGGGCCGTCGGCCCCTACGCCGAACACCAGCGCGGCAGGCTCGTCGAGCGCAGGATGAGCGTGCTGGAGACGCTCATGGACCTGGACCTCGAGCTGGGCAGGCACGCCGACGTCGTCTCCGAGCTGGTCGCGCTGACCGCCGACCACCCGCTGCGCGAGCGGCTGCACGCCCAGCTGATGCTCGCCTACTACCGCTGCGGGCGGCAGGCCGACGCGCTGGCGGTCTTCGCCGAGACCCGCACCGCGCTGGTCGACGAGCTCGGCATCGAGCCCGGCCCCGGCCTCACCGCCCTGCACCAGCGCATCCTCAACGGCGATCCCGGCCTCACCGCCGCCACCGCCGCCACCGCCTCGCCGCCGCGGGTCCCCGCCGCCGCCCAGGAGCAGGCGGGAGAGGCAGAGGCCGCCGAGGGGGAGATCCCCGAGCTGCCCCGTCCCGCGCAGTTGCCCGCGGCCGTGAACGACTTCACGGGACGCCGCCAGATCATCGCCAGGCTGCGGACCCTGCTGTCGGCCCACGCGGGCACGGACGGCGTTCCGGTGGCCGCCATCTCGGGCATCGGCGGCGTCGGCAAGACGGCGCTCGCGGTGCATCTCGCGCACACCATGCAGGACCTGTTCCCCGACGGTCAGCTCTACGCCGACCTGCGCGGCTACGGCGACGAGCCGACCGCCCCCGAGTCGGTGCTCGCGGCGTTCCTGCGCGGGCTCGGCCTGCCCCCGGACATCATCCCCGACGGCCTGGCCGAGCGGTCCGCGCTGTTCCGCTCGCTCCTGGCCGACCGGCGGATGCTGGTGCTGCTCGACAACGCCAGGGACGCCGCCCAGGTGGGCCACCTGCTGCCGGGCTCCGCGGGCTGCGCGGCGATCGTGACCAGCCGCCACAAGCTCGCCGACCTGGCCTCGGCCAGGCTGGTCGACCTGGACGTCATGGAGCCCGACGAGGCGCTGAGCCTGTTCGGCACCGTCGCGGGCGCGGAACGGGTGGCCGCGGAACGCGCCGCCGCCATGGACGTGGTCGCCGCCTGCGGCTTCCTGCCGCTCGCCGTGCGGATCGTGGCGGCGCGGCTGGCCGCCAGGCCCTCGTGGACGGTCGCCTCGCTGGTGCCCAGGCTGGCCGACGAGCGCCGCCGCCTCGACGAGATGCGCGTGGGCAACCTCGCGGTCGAGGCGACCTTCGCCCTCGGCTACGGCCAGCTCGCCCCGGCGCAGGCACGGGCGTTCAGGCTGCTCTCCCTGCCCGACGGCCCCGACATCTCGACCGGGGCCGCCGCCGCGCTGCTCGCGCTGAACCCGATGGACACCGAGGACATCCTGGAGTCCCTGGTGGACGCCAGCCTGCTGGAGGCTCCGGCTCCCGGGCGCTACCGCTTCCACGACCTGCTCAGGCTCTTCGCCCGCCGTACCGCGGAGCGCGGGGCGGACTCCGAGGCGGGCGTCCCCGCGCTGCGGCGGCTGCTCGACTTCTACCTGGCGTGCGCGCGCTCGGCGCACCGGCTCGCCTACGAGGGCAGCATGGTCGCCGACCAGCTCTCGGTGACCGGTTCGGGTCACACGTTCGCCTCGGCGGACGAGGCCGTCGCCTGGCTGTCCGCCGAGGCCGAGTCGCTGTTCGCGGCCGTAGCCCAGACGGCCGCGCACTCCGCGGGCGTGCGGGGGGCGGAGGCGCTGCTGCCCGCCGCCGACCTGCTGCTGGCCATGGAGCCGTTGCTGGAGTCGGGCAGCCACGCCCGCGAGTTCGAGCTGCGGACCAGGGAGATGCTCGCCGCGGCCCAGCGGCTCGGCGCGCCCTCCAGCGAGCTGCGCTGCCGCTACGTGCTGGGCAGGGTGCTGTTCGGCGCCAACCGCCTCACGGAGGCGCAGCGGGAGTTCCAGGCCTCGCTGAGCCTGGCCGTAGAAGGCGATCGCATCGTCAGCGGGGAGGCGCTCAACGCGCTGGCCGTGGTGGCCGGCCGCCAGCGCCGCCACCAGGAGGCGCTGGCCCTGTTCGACGCGGCCCGCAGGGCGTTCAGGGAGGTCGGCGCGCCGGGAGGCGAGGCGCTCACGCTCAGCTACTCGGCCAGGGACCACCTGTTCCTCGGCCAGGCCGAGGAGGCGATCGCCGCCGCCGAGCAGGGGCTGGCCATCTTCATCGAGATCGGTTCGAGTGCGGGGACCGCCCGCGCGCGCTACCACCTGGGGATGATGCTGTCGCGGGTCGGGCGTCTCAACGAGGCGGTCCACCACCACGCCGAGTGCCTGGCCTTCTTCCGCGCCAGCAGGCAGCGGGTGTGGGAGCAGCGCGTCTGCTCGCGCCTGGCGGAGACGTTCATCACCGCGGGCCGGTTCGCCGACGCGACCCGTCACGCGGAACAGGCGCTGACGGTGAGCCGCGAGATCGGCCACCCGTACGGCGAGGCCCTGTCGCTGTGGGTGCTAGGCAGAGCGCTCGCCGGGCAGGGCGACGCCCGGCGCAGCCGTGACTGCCTGCAGCGGGCCCACGACGTCTTCGACACGCTCGGCGCGCCCGAGGCCGCCGACCTGCGCGCCCTGCTCGATCGCGACCGCGTCGACAACTGATCCGTATCCGTCGTACAGGTCGTACAGGTCGTCGTCGAGACGTGTCATCCAGAAATGGTTGATCACTGGTATTCCCGTCGTCTGGAACCTTGGATGTCGGACGCGGGGGTGTCCGGCCGGCCGTCGGGCCGCCGGGGACGCGTAGGGGGCCCGGTTATCCGGTGCGTCGCCCGTCGGCCTGCCGCCTCACTGTGACGACCGGCCGGACCCGGCACGACCCCTTACCCCCCGGGCTCGTGCCGTGCCCACGACCAGAGCTTCCCGCCCGGCGCTCAACATCGGATCAACAACCGATCGGTGGCGATATCCAGAGATATGCACAGCCTGTGGATAATCACCCTGTGGATATGTGGAAAAATCCCTCGGCGAGCAGGGGCCGCAGTCCCTCGGGAGCCTTCGCCCGCAGGTCGTCCGGGTCCTCGCCGGTGAGCTCCGCTATCGCCGCGAGCAGCGGGTCCAAGGGGTAGTCGCCGTCGCAGACCCCGGCGAGAGCCGCCTCGACCGTCCCCACCGTCGCGGTACGGCGCAGCCCCCGCGTCTGCCTGAGCACGATCCTCGACGGGTCCTCCGCGCCCGGCGGGCCGACCCGCTCCTCGAGCACGCCCGCCGCCACCGCGAGCCTGGCGCCCAGGAGCTCCTCGTCGGTCAGGCGGTGCGTCGCGCCGATGGCGGCGAGCACCTCGTCCACGTAGTCCCCCACGGGAAGCTCGACCCGCTGGCCCAGTTCCTCGATCCGGACCACCGGGTCGAGGCTCCCGGAGTCGTACAGGCTGATCCAGCCGAAACCGACCCCGGTGACGCCCATGGACTCGAACCATCCGAGCCAGTCGTCATAGAGCTCCCGGTAGCGGGGGGTGCCCTGCTCCGCGGCGTCCCTCAGCCACAGCTCCACGTACTCGGCCGGGTCCTGGACGTCCCGCTGCACCACCCAGCCGTCGCAGCTGGTCCCCGCCAGCCATCCGCCGACCCTGTCCCGCCAGTCCTCACCGTCGACGTGCAGCCAGTTGGCCAGGAGCTGGCAGGTGCCGCCGGGGGAGAGGAAACGGGGAGCGAGCCGTACGAGGTCGCGGCAGAAGCCGTCGGCCTCGAAGCCGGACTCCCGGTAGGCGAACCGGCCGCGAGGAGAGATCACGAACGGGGGGTTGGAGACGACCAGGTCGAAGCGCTCGCCCTCGACGGGATCGAACAGGGAGCCCTGTCGGGCGTCGACGCCGTCGACGCCCGACAGGGCCCAGCTCAGCCGGGCCAGCTCGAGGGCGCGGGGGTTGACGTCGGTGGCCACGATCCGGCGCGCCCGATCCGCCAGGTGCAGCACCTGGACTCCGCACCCGGTGCCCAGGTCGAGAGCGCGCTCGACGGGACGGCGCGAGACCAGCTGGGCCAGGTTCGCCGACGCCCCTCCCGCGCCGACGACGTGGTCCTCGCGCAGCGCCGGGTCGCCCGGCCTGACCTTGCGGTCGGAGACGACGTAGCCGCCCGTCTCCCATGGCTGCAGGTGGACCGCGGAGGTGACGAGGCCTCCCTCGACGGTCACCAGCCCCGCGGCGGCCAGCCCGTCCACCGGGAGCCATCCGGGCGCCTCGACCGGCGCGCCCAGCCACCACAGCCGGATCAGCGTGCCGAGCGGGTCGCCGTCGCGGGTGGCGCGCAGCGCGGGCACCGTCTCCTCACGGGCGAGTGCCGTCGCGGCGACCTCGCCAAGGCGCTCGCGAACACCGTCGATCGTGTAGCCGGAGTCGAGCAACAGCTCTCTGAGGCGGTCAGGAAGATCGTTCACAGGGCCATCCTCTCGTACGGCACCCCAGGTGATGAGACCGTTACAGACCGCCGTAAGCGTTCTGCAAGCGGACCTCAAGTGAGAGGCGGTACTTATTTACTACCGCACCACCCTGTTCCAAAGGATCCAAGATGTTGATCCCCTGCTTCGCATGTGAGTCCCGTTTCCGTCCTGACGAGTATTTCCGCGCCTGCCACGACTACAACCGGGGCAAGGATCTGGTCGCGTGGACCTGTCCTCGGTGTGGAAACCAGGACGAGCTTCGGGTCCTGCCGGGCGAGCTGGGGTTCGGCTACCCACGTCGCGGCAGGTTCGACGTCAGCGACAGGGTGCGTGTGCCAGGTCTGCGGCGGCAGCGCCAGGACCTGCGACTGGACATCTCGCTGGACCGGAAGGTCTGGCGGGTCCCCTCCCGGCTGCGACAGCTGGCGGGAGCGCACTGAGACCGCTCCGGCCCGGAGGAGCCCCCGTGATCCGGGCCGGAGCACTCAGAGAGACTTGGGCTGCTGGCGCAGGCTCTGCCAGGCGGCCTCGCACAGAGCGGTGATCTCCTCCTGCGTCGGCTGGTGGGCCCCGGCGAACCACAGGCGGCACATCTCGGTCGCCGGTCCGAGCCAGAGCACGTAGCACATGGTGGTGGGGACGGGCTGGAGCAGGCCGCCCTTCATGTGCGGCCGCCACCAGTCGGAGACCTGCCTGAAGAAGGCCCTGCGCGACTCGGAGACCTCGGGACCGCCCGGCTCGTCACGCTTCGGCGGCCGCTCGCTGATCAGCAGGTGGGCCCGCTCCCGGTTGTCGCCGCACCATCTCATGTGCAGCTCGACGATGGCCTCGATGCCCTCCTGCGCGCCCTCGTGACGCCGCAGCTCGCCGAGGAACGCCTCCTGGTAGAGCCGCAGGGTGTCGGCGTAGAGCACGCCGAAGACGTGTTCCTTGCTGGCGAAGTGGTGGTAGAAGCTGCCGACGCTGACGCCGCTCTCCTCACGGAGACTGGCCAGCGTGGTCGCCGAGACGCCGTCCTGGCTGAATCGACGCAGCGCTCCCTCGATGATCCGGGTACGGCCGTCGCGTCCGTTCTTGGCACTCTTCACAGTGTCAATGGTGGGGCAACAGAACCTTGTTCCGCAAACGTTGTCGGAAACACCAGCGGACGGGTCGATCATAACGTCCCGCCGCCGGCGACCACACGCCTCGACATGCCCTGTCGAGCCCCGGGGCGGGATCAGCTTCGGGGTTCGACCGGCGCGGCCACCTCGACGACCCCGCAGGAGACCCTCATGGCCGCCTCGGGCCACAGCCTCCTGACCATCGCCAGGACCCTGCGGTTCTCGCCGAGCACGTCCATCGTCACGGTCCCGACGCCGTTGACCGACGCCCGGCGCAGCAGCCTGCGGACGAGACGGGAGCCGAGCCCCCGCCCCTGCCACTCGTCGGCCACGACCACGGCGATCTCGATCTCGGCCGCCGCGCCCGCCACCCCTGCGCCCCTGACCCCCATCGCGTGACCGACGACGGTCTCCCCCGTCACGGCGAGCAGCGCGTCCCTTCGCTCGTCGACCGCGAGCAACGCCCTGACCATGCTCGCGCTCGGGACGCCCACATCGACGAGGAAGCGCAGGTGGCGGGTCCGCGCCGACAGCCCCGTCAGGAAGCGGCGGATCGCCTCCTCGTCGCCGGGCCGGGCGGGTCTGATCTCGACGACGTCACCGGGCGGGGTCCGCGCCGGAGCGGGGCACGCGAGCACCGGCTGAGTTCGCATCATGGACTTAGGGTCGCGCCGGACATCTGGGTATGTCAACTAGACTTAGCTGACGTTGGAGGTGACGCCGTGGCCCCCTACGATGCGGACATGAGCGAGGCGGCCCTCGGCGACGCGCTCCTGCGCCCCGACAACTGCTCCATCGAGCGCGCCCTGGCCATCGTGGGCGAGAAGTGGACGTTCCTGGTGCTCAGGGAGGCGTTCGCGGGCGTGCGCCGGTTCGCCGACATGCAGGCGGCGACGGGAGCCCCCCGGCAGATCCTCAGCGCCCGGCTGACACGGCTGGTCGCGGAGGGGCTGCTGCGCAAGGTCCCCTACCGCGAACCGGGCCAGCGCCAGCGCGACGAGTACCGGCTGACGCAGATGGGCCTCGACCTCTTTCCGATCCTGGTGGCGCTGATGCGGTGGGGCGACCGCCATCTGGCCGACCCGCAGGGCCCCGCCGTGCTCCTCACCCACCGCGACTGCGGCGCGCCGGTCGAGCAGTACTTCCGCTGCGCCGACGGCCACGAGGTCTCCGGCCCCAGAGAGATCACCCCGATCCCCGGCCCCGGCGCGCCGCGTCCGCGGTGACCGGCGCGCTCTCCCCGTCGGGCGCCGGAGGCCCTAGCGCTCCAGCGCGCGCAGACAGCGCCTGAGGCTGAGCACCGAGATCACTCCCGCCCCGCCGAGCAGCACCGCGACCAGTGAGGTGCGCACGACGAGGTAGGTCTCCACGCTCTGGCTGAGCAGCAGCCACACGCTGAGAGAGGCGTTGAGGAACTGCGCACCACCCCACAGCATCGACTGCCCCAGGAAGAAGCGGCGCATCCGGGGATGCTCCAGCAGGTGATCGGGGAGCGGCACCAGGTCGGTCGCCACCCGTTGCACCAGCGGACGCCGCAACGGCGCGGTGAGCAGAAAACCCATGCTCGCGCAGAACACCCCGAGACAGGGCTGCAGGAAGAACAGCACCGGACTCCCTGTCGCCGCGGCCAGAACCGCCCTGACCGTGATCGTTCCCGCGGCCAGGAGCACGGTGCCGGGCACCGGGCTGCGCTTGACGAGCCGCCAGACGATGCCGCCGTAGACCCACGCGACCGCGACCGCGAGCGCGCCGTACAGGCCGAAGAACACCAGCCCGGCGTAGAAGACCGCGACGGGGAGGATCATGCCCTCCAGCACCCGGGGAGCGGCGTGCCGAAGCAGTGCGCCCAGACGGGGCAGTGCGACCGGAGCGGTGGGAGGCGACAGGAGCAAAGTCATCGGGCGCGAGCTCCGGGGGTGGTGGAACGGTCCGGGGGGACGGATCCATCTGACCGTACGCGATGTCCGGAGTGTCCGACAGCTTTTCTGGAACATCGGCATCGGGGGCACTGGAGCGTCCCGCCGCGGCAAACGACGCACTCGGGGGAGAGGGCGGTGCGTACGGTGCCTACCCTTGGGAGCGTGTACCGGTTCCTTCTGACTCCCCGATGGCTGGCGCTCCACGTGGTGGTTCTGCTGGTCATCCCCGCCTTCGTGTTCCTGGGCCGATGGCAGTTCGGACGTTTCGAGGAGCGGTCGACCAGCAGCCACCAGACCACCGCCAACCTGTCCGCCGCCCCCGTGCCCGTCGAGACGCTCACGGCACCGGGCGGCGGCGTGCCGGCCAAGGACAGATACCGGTCCGTGACGGTCAAGGGCACCTTCGACGCGACCCACCAACTGCTGGTCCGTCGCCGCGTCCAGGACAGCGTGGTCGGCTTCTACGTGCTGACCCCGCTGGAGACCGGTGAAGGCCGGGGGGTGCTGGTGAACCGGGGCTGGGTCAAGGCGGGCGCGACGGCGGACGCCTCCCCCGAGGTCCCCCCGCCGAGCACGGGTGAGGTGACTGTCACTGGACGGCTACAGCCCAGTGAGACCGAGGAGTCCTCGGGCATCCGGGACAGGAAGGGCCTTCCTCCCGGGCAGGTCCTGCTGATCAACACCGAGGCGATCGGGCGGGGCCTGCCGTACAAGCTGCTCGGCGGTTACGTGGACCTGACCGCGCAGTCACCCCAGGCCGCCGCGGCGCCCGCGCCCGTCCCCGCGCCGGACGTCGGCGGAGGCGGCGGCCTCAACCTGGCGTACGGCGTGCAGTGGTGGCTGTTCATCGGGATCGCGGTCGGCGGCTGGGCGCTGCTGATCCGCAGGGAGGCCGCGGACCTGCGGGCCGAGGCCGTGAAGAAGGAGCAGGCCGAGCCCGTCGACGCGTAGGCCCTCCCGCGACCACCCGGCAGCCTTCCGGCAGGCTCTCCGACCACCTCGGCGCTCATCCGGCAGGCTCCGCGGCTACCCCAGCACCCTTCTGGCAAGCTCCCCGACGCCCATGGCGGCGGCCACGGCGACCACGGACAGCAGGATCGACATCAGGCAGCCCGTCCCGCCGCCCAGCCTCCGGGTCGGCCGCGGTCGCCGCCCGCGCCGGTACCACAGCGGCCTGGGTTCGAGCAGCAGGAACGCGAGCGCGCCGATCTGGCCGGCGGTGAACATCCAGAACCACGCCCACCGGTTGCCCAGCCTTGGCGTCGAACCGAGCATGATCAGGAAGGTCAGCCCCCAGGCCAGGCCCACCCAGCCCAGGCCCAGGCGCGGGGGCACCTCGAACGGCCAGCGGATGAGCCCCCGGGACGACGTGCCCGTCTTCCGGTCCACCCTGGCCACGGCGGCGGCGTCGCGTCCGAGCCGCTCGACGGTGTAGCTCCGCTGCCCGTCCCCGACCGGCGTCCGGTCGATCCTGTGCCAGATCAGCGGCCCCTCCGACCACGTCAGCTCGTAGATCTCGCCTGTCTCCTGCTCCGGCGTCGACGTCCGGTACTCGACGCTGGAGACCCGGCCCGCGGCCAGCGCGGCGCGGAACTCCGGCAGCGTCCTCGGCGAGGGCGACAGGCTCAGCGCGACGACGAGGGCGCCGCCCAGGAGCGCGAGCAGCAGCACGATCCTGACGACGAGCCCGGCGATCCGCCAGCCCTCGCGCACCTCCGCCGGCTCGCTCCGGCCCGTCGCCCCCGGCCCGTGACTCGTCGTACCCGGCCCGTTCTGATTTTTCGCGTCCGGCCCGTTCTGGCTTTTCGCGTCCGGTCCGCCCCCGCCGGTCGCATCCGGCTCGTTCAGCTCTTCAGGACTTGTCGCGTCCGACCTGCTCCGGCCCGCTAAATCCGACTCATCCTCGGGTAACTCACTCGGCTCGCTCCGGCGTGACTCACCCGATTGACCGGATCCGCCAGGCTCTTCCCCGCCTAAGGTCATACATCCTTACTACCTCACGTCCAGGCGGCGACCATGCCGAGACCGAAGAAGATCGCCACAGCGAGCGCGAACCCCTGTGTCCCGTCGAGCCTGGGCCGCGTGGGCAGCGCCTCCTGCGGCCCGCGCCACAGCGGATACGGCTCCAGCAGCACGTAGAGCAGCGATCCGCCGACCAGGAACATCCACAGCCACGCCCAGCGGCTGGCCAGGCGGTTGTCCCCACGGGTGAGCATCAGCAGCCAGGCCAGCAACTCGGCGGCGACGGCGAGCGGCGCGAACGGCTCCCACCAGCGGGCGTACGCGGGCGAACCCATCAGCATCCCGGCCAGGCCGAACCGCTGGAACCCTCCCGAGCGCGTGATCTCCACCGACGGGTCGGCCGCCGCCCGCACCCTGTCCAGGAACTCCGCCTGACGACGCTCAAGCACCGGGCGGACGAGCCTGGTGGTCACCGGGTCCCAGACGTCGTCCGGCGGGTCGAAGTAGGCCTCGTTCCACGACAGCGG
Source organism: Streptosporangium carneum (assembly GCF_027922005.1). Lineage (GTDB taxonomy): Bacteria > Actinomycetota > Actinomycetes > Streptosporangiales > Streptosporangiaceae > Streptosporangium > Streptosporangium carneum. Next base: position 269,803 of record NZ_BSEV01000001.1, read on the forward strand.
GCCGTTGGCCCACGTCAGGGTGCCGTACGCGGGCCAGTCACGGTCGTAGACGATCTCGGTCACGGTGCCCGCGCGCAGGTCGGAGACGAGCTCCTCCGCGCCGCGCAGCGTGGGATCCTGGTTCAGGTGGACCACGACGGTGGACAACGCCAGCACGAACAGCAACACGAGGCGCGCGCCGTACGGGACGCCCTTCCACGCCGGAGCCGTGCTCCACGCCGGAACCACGGTGTGCCCGCCCTGCATGTCCGCCCCCATCGCGAGATGTCCGCCGCTGGATAGATTAGGGCGCGTGACGCGGCACATCGAGTACGCACGGCTGCACAACTTCAGGGACGTGGGCGGTTACCCGACCGAGGACGGGCTCCAGGTGCGCTGGCGACGACTGTACCGGTCCGACTCGCTGCACTGGCTCGCCGACGACGACCTCGACAGGTTCCACGCCCTCGGCGTCCGCACGGTGATCGACCTGCGTCACCCGGAGGAGGTCGAGCGCAGGGGCCGGGCCCCGCACGGGCCCCGCTACCACAACCTCTCGGTCGAGCACCGGGGCTGGAACTTCGAGCAGTACGACCCCGAGGCGGGGATCGCGAGATTCTTCGCCGACCGCTACCGCGAGGTGACCCAGGACGGCAGCGGCGAGATCAGGCAGGCGCTCGAGGTGATCGCCGACGCGGACAACGCGCCCGTGGTGGTCCACTGCGCGGCGGGCAAGGACCGCACCGGGGTGCTCACGGCGCTGGTCCTGCGGCTGCTCGGGGTGTCAGAGGAGAACGTGATCGCCGACTACGCGCTGACCGGCCTGGCCACGCCCAGGGCGATCGCGTTCTGGAGGCAGCGGAACCCGGGCGAGCCGCTGCCGTGGCCCGGTTTCGGCCAGGCGCCCGCCGACGCCATGCGACTCTTCCTGACCGAACTGGGCTCGGTGCGTGACTACTGCATGACGACGCTCGGCGTGAGCGAAACGCTGACGAACGCCCTTCGCGGACATCTTTTGAAAAATCCCGTTATTCAGCCGATCCAGGGGTAGAGGCACGCTTCGAGACCCGCCGCGAGCGGCACCCTCGGCAGGCGGGTCCCCGTCCCCGGGGTCGCCGTTTCCCCCTCCAGCGGCCCCGGGGCCCACCCGAAAGTGCGTCGGAGCGCGACCGAAAGAGCGACAGGGCATGACCGGGACAGCGGTGAGCCGACACAGATACCAAGCGGATATCTTGCAGGTTGTTCAGTGTGATGTCAGCGACGTACGGTTTACCGCGTGACTACGCCGCTGCTGCCCGACCCCGAGCCACGGCGGCGGGACTATGTGATCATTTCGGCCGACGACCACCTGATCGAGCCGCCCGACATGTTCGAGGACCGGCTCCCCGAGAAATACACCGATCTCGCCCCCAAGGTGGTGGAGACCGACTCGGGTCACCAGGTCTGGCGGTACGGCGGCGCCACCTACCCGTGCGCCGGTCTCGACGTGGGCGCCGGGCTGCCCCGCGAGCAGTGGACGCTCGACCCGGTACGGTTCGAGCACATGCGTCCCGGCTGCCACGACATCGAGGCCCGGGTCGAGGACATGGACCGCGCCGGCATCTGGGCGGCGCTGTGCTTCCCCGGCATGCTCGCGGGCCAGTCGGGGATGGTCTTCGCCAAGACCCGCGACCAGGACCTCGGCCTGGCGGTCCTGCGGGCGTGGAACGACTGGCACGTCGACGTCTGGGCGGGCACCTACCCCGAGCGGATCATCGCCCTTCAGCTCCCCTGGCTCACCGACCCCGAGATCGCGGCCAAGGAGATCAGGGACAACGCGGCCAGGGGGTTCAAGGCCGTGCTCTTCCCCGAGTTCCCCACGCGGCTGCGGCTGCCGTCCATCCACAGCGACCACTGGGACCCGTTCTTCCAGGCCTGCGAGGAGACCGGCACCGTCGTCTGCCTGCACACCGGTTCGGCCTCCTGGACGCCTGTCCCGTCCACGGACACCCCGATCGAGGCGATCACCACGCTGATGCCCGCGAGCGCCATGTTCGCCTGCGCCGACTGGCTCTGGTCCGGCGTGCCGCTGCGCTTCCCCGCGCTGCGGATCCTGATCGTGGAAGGCGGCGTCGGCTGGCTGCCGATGCTGGCCGAGCGCGCCGACTACGCGCTGGACCACCCGGTCGCGGGCGAGGCGTCGTGGGAGGGCGGCCTGAAGCCCAGCGAGGTCCTGCGCCGTAACTTCTTCTTCGGCACCCTGAATGATCATGCTTTGTCCGGTGTGCGCTTCGCGGTCGGCCTGGAGCACGTGCTGCTGGAGAGCGGATATCCGCACTCCGACTCCACCTGGCCGGACACCCAGAAGGCCGTCGCGTCGAACCTGGGCAACCTGCCGCCCGCCGACATCGCCAGGGTGGCCTACGGCAACGCCGCCCGCCTGTTCGGCCACCCTCTGCCGTCACGGGCATGGCTCAGGATGGAGACACTCTGACCCGGGTGGAGGTCTGCTCGGGGTGGTCGGTCAGGGCTGGTGCGGTGACCGCACACCTCCACCGAGTTCCCTCCACCGGGTTCGCCGTGTTTTCAGGCGCCGGTACGGCGAGTGCTGACACGGACATGTCCGGCGCCTTCGAACGGCGCACGACCCGGCGAACGTCCCCGGTCACAGCACCAGGTGGTCCGGCCAGGGCCCGGGGGTCTCGGTCAGGGCCTGATGGTCGGTCAGGATCTGGATGGTCCGGTCAGGAGGGGAAAGCCCTGGCCTGGATGTTCCTGCGCTCCCAGTCAACGTAGCGCCCGCTCTCACCGAGCAGCGAGCCCATCAGCCAGAGGAAGACGCCGAAGTCGTCCGCGACTCCGACGAGCGCCAGGAAGTCGGGGATGACGTCGATCGGCGAGAGGATGTAGACCACGCCGAGTGCCAGCATGCCAAGCTTGCCCTTGGACATTCCGGGGTAGTGTCCGCGCGTCGTCGCGCCGATCATCTTGGGGATGGCACGCAGTCTGGCGCCGAGGCCCGGTGAGCCCGGCTGTGACACCTGCTTGTAAGCCCGCCACGCCTGTGCCGCACGCGCCGCCTTCACCATGTGAACCCTCCTTGGGGGAGCACGCTCGTCCAACGGCCTTCTACCCTGCCGTCTTGAGATATAACGCGTACCCTTCTTGCGCGGTTCCCGGCCATTCAGGCGTGTTCGCGGGTTCGCGCTCCGGGGGAGCTGGAAAAGCTACGCCCTCTCGAGAAGAGCCCCCACCCGTGGGACGCCGGCTTCGGTGAGGCAGTCGATGCCCCCACCCTCACACCTGGGCAAGTCCCCACGAAAGCTATGTCGGGCAGACAAGCCCCCGCCCTCTCCTGTCCACTTCCGTCCCCACCCGGCTCCCCACACCCACACCCACACCCAGCATGGAACACCTCAGACCCACACCCAGCATGGGACACCTCAGCCCCCAGCATGGGACACCTCAGGGCGCCGGAGCGGCGAGGGGGGAAGCGGGCCTGATCGGCGCCGGTGAACGGTGGGCAACCCGGCGAACGGGTCCATCTCACGTCATCGCTCGCCTTCGGCAGGCTCGTCCGCCAATGCTGGGACCGGAAACGTCTGCCGGGCCGCGCGGTCATTCGCCGAACGCCGAAGACGTCCGCGACAGGCGACGCAGGCGGCGACACTCCCTCTGTGTCATGCGGTCCGAGTGCGGAACCGCTGCGCTCACGTTCCGACGACGATGGCGACGATCATCGCGACGAGAAGGGGAGTGCCCAGCGCGCCCGTCCAGATGATCGCCTTCCTGGAACGCGTCATGAGCGCACAGAGGAACGCCATGGCAGCCAGCCCGAACGCGATGCCGCTGGGCACCAGGATCGCCCGCCACACGCCGCGTTCCCCTGTGGGCAGCACCCGGTCCCCCTCGGGAGTCAGTACGCCCGCGAAGACCTCGCCCACCTCCACCTCCGGGACGGTGTCGACGACGATCGGCTGCTTCGACCGGTCGTCGAACACGAAGTGCACCTCGCAGTCGTAATTCGTGCGCCTCGACCGCCCGGTCCCCACGGTGTAGGGCTCGCAGGACACGACGGTCGCGGTGCCGGGCGTGCCCTCGTGACCGAATGCCGCCTTCAACTCCACCGTGACGACCCCGGCGAGCGCGACCATCAGCCAGATGAACAGCCCCGTCGGAATGACCAGGCACAGCACCATCCCCACGGTCATCCCGATTCCGAAAGGCTCCTGCGCCTTGACCGACGCCGATCGCGATCCACGGGCCGGGATCTTCCTCGGCGGCCGGTTGGCCACCCCCTGATGGGGACGGCGTGTCCTGGTCTTCCTCGCGCGGCTCACGTCCTCCACTCTGTGCACCGGCACTTGAAAGCCACCTGTGATCGACTGGTCCGCGAGAAGGCCCGGCCTCAGCGGCCGGGGCGGCCGTTCAGCGCAGGAGTGACGTCGAGCCATCCGGCAAAAAGTCCTGGTTCAGCTTCTCGACCTGTACGGAGCAAGCGCCGTCGAAACGCAGGCCGTCCTTGACCTCGCACGCGAAGCGAACAAACGAGGATGGTGGCACACCTACGGTGACGCGGTGCCGCCGTGGTTTCAGGTCTTCATCGGCCTCGAAGCGGAGGCTGCGTCGATCCAGACGTACCAACCGCAACTTGTTCCCGGCCTTCTTCAGAGCGAGGCGTACGCGCGTGCCGTGATCGAAACCGACCAACCCGGCATCTCTGACGAGGAAATCGATCGGCTCGTCGGCCTCCGTCTGGCGAGGCAGAGGATTTTGACCCGGCCGAATCCACCCGCGTTGTGGGCGGTGATGAGTGAAGCAGCTCTCAGGAACACGATCGGCGGCTCTTCCATCATGCGTGAGCAGCTTCTCAAGCTCTGCGACACCCGGCGTCTCGGTGAAGTCACCCTTCAGATCCTGCCCTTCACCCGAGGCGCCCATCCTGGCATGCTCGGCCCTTTTCACCTGTTGGAGTTTCCCCGCCCCTCCGACATCGACGTCGCCTATGTCGAGTACCTCACAGGTTCTATTTATCTAGAGAAAACAGAAGAAGTGCGCAGGTATAGACTCGTTTTCGACCATCTTCGCGCGGCCGCCCTGCCGCCGAACGAGTCTCTTGCGCTCATAGGCGCGGTCATAGAGGAGATGACTTCGTGACCGTAGGAAAACCCACGCCGAGTGACTGTCCAGAACTGCATCAGGCTGTCTGGCGCAAAAGCAGTTACAGCGGCAACGGCGGTGCGGACTGCGTCGAGGTGGCTGACAATCTTCCCCGGGTCGTGGCGGTCCGGGACAGCAAAGACCCTCACGGTCCGGCCCTGATGTTCTCCCTCGCCGGGTGGCGTGGGTTCGTCGACGGCGTCAGGGGCGGCGAGTTCGACGACCTGGGCTGACCGCGTCACCTCATGTCCGAGAAACGGAGAAGCAGGTGGGCAGTCCGAGATCGGCGTCGGGCGTGATCGTCCAGAGGCGGCAGCCTCTGTGACCGGCCACGCCCCGACCACCGCGCTCCTCGACCGCTTCGTCGCCGACGTCGCACCGCTCGTGCCGCTGACGTCGGTGTGGGCGCACGGATCACTCGCCGGAGGCGACTACCAGCCGGGCCGCAGCGACCTCGACCTGATCGCCGTCCTGCACCGGCCCTGCGCTCCCGAAGAGGAGCGACGTCTCACCGAGGCTCACGAACGGCTGGGCGCGGCCGTGCCGCTCGCCGCGAAGCTCCACTGCAGTTACGCCGTCGTGACGGAGCTGGACGACCCGGAACGCCCCCATCTCACCTGGGCCCACGAGGAGATCATGCGGCGGCCGATCACCCCGGTGACCCGGCGCGAGCTGCACGAATTCGGGCTGGTCCTGTACGGCGGGCCCCCGGCGTCCGTGCTGCCGCCCGTGACCGACGAGGAGCTCACCGAGTTCGTCGTCAGGGACCTGAGGGAGTTCTGGCGTCCGCATCTCGACCATCCCGAGCTCTGGCTTCATGACATCTGGGTGGACGCCGCCCTGCTCACCCTGGCCAGGGGCACGGTGACGCTGCGGGACGGAAGACTCGTCACCAAACGTCAGGCCCTCGCCGTGCTCAGGGAGATGCGGGCTCCGGCACGGGTCGTCGACGACGTCGAGCGCCGCCGCTACGGCCCGCCCGGCTCTCCCGGCCAGGACTCCCATGAGACTCGGGGCACCCTGGACGACGCGCGATGGCTCGCTGATCGGGCGAGCCTGACGCTCGGCTTCCTCACCTCCGAGATCGACGCGATCATGGCCCGCCACCCCGTCGTGCCCACCCCGGATCCGTGTCCCTGACCCCTGCTGTGAAGCGGGGTTCAGGCCCTCACCATGGCGATCTCTCTCAGGCGACGGGACGCTTTTCCCGCGACCGATCAGCTGAGCGGCTCAGACACCTCGCCAGACCGCCGGACCACCGACCCGCCCCTGGGAGTGGCCCGCGAGCGGTCACCGCCTGATCGCGGTGTGGCGGAAGGGGCCAGCGGCCTCGATCTGGGAGGCGATCCTGATGAGGAGGTCCTCCCTGCCCGCCGCCGCCACGAGTTGGACGCCGACCGGCAGCCCCTCGGCGGTCCGGTGCAGGGGCAGGGAGATCGCGGGCTGGCCGGTGGCGTTGATCGGCGAGCTGAAGGCCACGGCCTGGTTCGTACGGCCCCGCGCCATGCTGACGTCGTCGGCGGGCAGCCAGCCGAGGGGGAAGGGCGCGACTCCGAGAGACGGTGTGAGCAGCAGGTCGTGAGACTCCCACCAGGCGGCCATCCGGCGGCGGAACCCGTCGATCCAGTCGCGGGAGGCCACATAGTCGACCGCGCCGAGCTCGCGGCCCGTCGCCCCCAGGATCCGGTTGCGCGTCTCCAACTCGTCGAGGTCGACGGGCTTGCCGCGCCAGCGGCCGATCTCCTCCAGGTCGGCCGCCACGTGGGTCGCGACGACCGTGCCGAAGTGCAGCGCGAAGTCCTCGTCCGCGAACGTCTCCGGGCCGCCCGGCTCGACGTCGTGGCCGAGCGACTCCAGCAACCCGGCCGCCCCGATCACGGCGGCCGCCAGGTCCGGGTCGGCCAGGACCGTTCCCCTCGGGTGCTCGGCCAGGAAGCCGATCCGCAGCCGTCCGGGGTCAGCCCCGACCTCCTCGGCGAGGGTCCGGGGCCAGGCGGGCGCGCCGTACGGGTCGCCCGGCATCGCTCCGGCGATCACGTCGAGGGTCGCGGCGCTGTCCCTGACCGTACGGCAGAGCATGCCCGGCGCGGAGAACCCCGCCCAGGCCTCGCCGAGGGACGGCCCGTAGCTGATCCGTCCCCGGCTCGGCTTCAGCCCGACCAGCCCGCACATGCTCGCCGGGATCCGGATCGACCCGCCGCCGTCGCTGCCGGTGGCCACCGCGACCAGGCCCGCCGCCACCGCCGCCGCGGATCCGCCGCTCGACCCGCCCGGGCTGTAGGCGGTGTCGTACGGGTTGCGTGTCGGCCCGAACGCCTTCGGCTCCGTGGTGATCGTGGTGCCGAACTCCGGGGTGTTGGTCCGCCCCAGGACCACGAACCCCGCCCCGCGCAGCTTGGCCACGCCGTAGCCGTCCCGCGCCACCTCGACCCCGTCGAGCACACGGGACCCGGCGCGGTACGGCTCTCCTGCCATGCTCCAGCCCAGGTCCTTCAGCAGGGTCGGCACCCCGTGGAAGGGGGCGTCCCGAGGGAGCGCGTCGATCTCCGCCAGCGCCCGCTCGAACCTGCGGTGGACGACCGCGTTGATCTCCCCGTCGTACGCCTCGATCCGCGCGATCGCCGCCTCGGTGAGCTCTCTCGGTGAGACCTCGCCCGTCCGCACGGCCGCCGCCTGACCGACCGCGTCGAGCTCGAACAGGTCGTCCAACGCCCCACTCCTTGCCGTCGTGCCAGGGGCCGACACTCCCTGCCGTCATGCCGGACGCTGGCTTCCGTGCGGCCCGACGGCCGGGATCACGCTCCCGGAGGGGAGCTGGGCATCGGCCTGTCGGGTCCCCGTCGCCCACATACTTCCGGATCGCGGCCTGGCGTGTGTCACGGCCACGCGCTTCCAGGGCCCGGTCTTTCCGACTTCACGGACGCGGTCTTTCGCCTCCGGCCTTCCGGAACACGGTCTGGTGCGTGTCGGGGCCCGTGTCGCCTCCGTGTCGGTCATCGTGCGACCGGGCGATCACGGGGCCGCTCCGGGAAGCCACTCGGCGAGTGGTCTCCGGCACGGAGCCCTGGGCGGGAAGGACGGGTCACGCCACTTCGGCGACACGTCAACATATCGGTTCCGCCAGGGATTCCATTACTCTCCCGTGACCCTCTGTTAGATGTTAGAACGTTTATGTGACGAAAAACCGGTGCGGGAAGCGACGACAGGCACTTCTTGGTGCGGCGGTGCTGGCGACCTGTGTGGCCGTCCCGGTGACGGCGGGAGCCGTGGTCGCGTCGGCCGACGTCCGAGATCTCTCCGACCGGTGTCTGGCGGCCGGTCTGAACGGGACACTCGTCAGTCTCTCCGCGTCGATGTGCGACGCGACGGGCGTCCCCTCCGCGGGAAACGGCCTCCCGTCTTCCGGGAGCGGCCTGGACGGCGAGGAGACGCGGGCCGGCGGTCAGCCGGTCGGCGACCCCCGGCTCCCCGCGGACGCCGCCTCCCCGTCGCGGAGCGCGAGCCCTGCCTCAGAAGGCGGAGCACCGGCAGAGGTCAGGGTCACACCGGAGCCTTCCCCTGAGTCCGCTCCTTCGTCCGGGACAGCCGCCGGGGGCGACGACGGACTCGGCGTCGATCTCGATCTCGGCCTCGATCTCGGCCTCGGAGGCGAGGACGGGGACGGAGCCGAGGCGGAGGTCAAGGTCGGGGTCGATGCCGCCCCTGAGCCCGAGTCCGGGGGCGGGGGCGGGATCCAGGCCGAGATCGGAGCCAAGGCAGGGGTCGGGGCCACTCCCGGGGTCGAGGTGGAGGCCGGGGTCGACGTCGGAACCGGAGCCGAAACGGAGGCCGGGGACGACGATGGGAACGGGGACGGGATCAAGGTGGGGGCCGAGGTCGGAGTCGGGTCCGGCCTGGAGGCCGAGGTCGGGGTGGAGGTCCGAGTCGGGTCCGGGGGGCGTTGCCGCAAGGGCGTGCTGGGGTCGCTGCTCGACCTGTCGGCGCCCTGTGGCCCGGTTCCCAGGATCGTGAAGCCTCTTTCCTGCCTCGGTGTCGTGTCGGTGCTGCTCGGTTCCGACTCCTCGTGTCACGAGTCGAAGCCCAGCGCGACGGCGACGCCCAGTCCGGCCCCCACACCGACTCCCGCACCGACTCCCAGTCCGGCCCCGACGCCGGCTCCCAGTCCCGTCCCCACCGTCACGCCGACACCCGCACCGACGCCGACGCCCCCGCAGACACCTGAACCGCAGACACCTGAACCGCCGTCGCCGTCCGCGTCCGTTCCCCTGCCCTCCACGCCCACGCCGTCGCCTCCGGCGACTCCGGAGCCTCCCGCGCCCACGCCGCCCGCCCTCCCGTCCGTCTCCCCGCCCCCGCGTCCCCTTCCCGCCGACACCCCGCCCGTGGTCATCGCACTGCCGACCCCGAGCCGCTCGCCCAGCCCGTCTCCGAGCGACACACCGACCGCCACGCCCTCCGACCCGGCTCTCGCCCTGCGCGGGCAGCGGATCCTCGACCGCTTCGCCGAGCGGCGGCACGGAACCGACCGCAGGATGGTCATCCTGGTGCTCTTCACCGGCGTCATCTCGGTGACCGCCATCGCCATGCTCAGCCGCAGAGCACGCAGGCGGTGACCGTGGGCCGTACGGCCCGGCGCTCCGGGCGCGGGCCGTGACCGGGCGCCTCGGTTCACCGGCGGGGGAGCGCCCGGTTCACCGGAGCGGAGCTCACTGCGTACGAGGCTGGCGGAAGCGCACCATGTTGCCGGAGGGATCGCGGAAGGCGCAGTCGCGGACGCCGTACGGCTGGTCGATCGGCTCCTGCAGCACCTCGCCGCCCGCGGCGCTGATGCGCTCGAAGGTGGCGTCGCAGTCGTCGGTCATGAAGATGACGCCGCGCAGATGCCCCTTCGCCAGCAGTTCCGCCACGGCCTCCCTGTCGGCGGGCGAGGCGTTCGGGTCCGCGAGGGGCGACTCGAGGACGATGTCCACGTCGGGCTGCGACGGCGCGCCGACGGTCACCCACCGCATCCCCCCGTACCCGACGTCGTTGCGCACCTCCAGGCCGAGAACGTCCCGGTAGAAGGGGAGCGCCTTGTCATGGTCGTCGATGGCGATGAAGCACTGTGAAAGCTTGATGTCCATGCGTTTCACGCTAGAGGTGGGGCGGCGGACTTCGCTTCTCCGTTCCTGATCGGTCGCGTGTGGATCTTGGAGATGCAGGCCGGGATCGCGGCGCCCTCGTCATGGCGGCGGGCCCGGTACGAGCTCGGGCTCTCGCCGACCAGCTCGGTGAACCGCGAGCTGAACGACCCCAGCGATGTACAGCCGACCTCGAAACAGACCTCCGTCACCGTCAGGTCACCCCGCCGCAGCAGCGCCTTGGCCCGCTCGATCCGGCGCGTCATCAGGTAGCTGTACGGCGTCTCGCCGAAGGCGGCGCGAAAGCTGCGGGAGAAATGCCCCGGCGACATGAGGGCGACGCGCGCCAGCGCGGAGACGTCGAGCGGCTCCGCGTAGTCGCGGTCCATCAGGTCGCGGGCCCGGCGCAGCCGGACGAGGTCTTCCAGCGTCACACGACCACCATGCCACAGCGCCCGGCGGCGTCTTCGTCGGCCCGGCGGCCGTGAACGTCACGATCCACGGCCGGAGGGTCGGCGAAGCGATCCCACGACCCGTGCCGGTCCGGGCGGTGTGGAGGAGGGCGGGAGCGCGAAGGGCCCGGGGCGGCGTGGAGGAGGGCGGGAGCACGAAGGGCCCGGGGCGGGGATCCGCCGCCGGGCCCTGTCGGGTGCTCGGAGGAGTCGCTCAGCCCGCGGGGAACTGCGCCGGGAACTGGGCGTCGATCTGGTCGTACTGCTTCTGCACGGCCACGAAGTCGTCGGGGCCGACCGCGCCCAGGCCGTTGAACGGATGGCTGATCAGCATGATGAAGCCGATCCCGATGACGACCACGCTCACCCGGACCAGGTCACCGACGATCGACGCGCCCGTCGGCCTGGTCCCGACCGTCCAGGGGAGCACGACGACCAGCAGTCCGGAGATGAGCATCGAGATGACGAAGATGCTCTCCAGGCCCGTGTTCGCGTCGTCCGCCCGCACCGCGCGGGCGTGGGCGATCTCGGAGACGTGGCTGACGGCGTTCTGCTGGAGGACCTTGCTCTCGTCGCTCGCGGGCCTGAGCCTGATCACCTCCGCGCGCATGTCCTCGAGCACCTTCGTGGGGACGGGGGACATCTCGCCACGGGCCATGAGGGGCCAGTCGAGGGAGACGCTCTTGGCGGAGTAATCCCGGATCCTGGCCCGCAGCGGCGCCGCCTCGGGGATGGGGGCGACCGACCAGTACATCTCGCTGAGCGTCTCCGTCTCGGCCTGGACGTCGGTCTGCGTGGTCGAGATGGCGTCCCGGCAGAGCACCACGGCGTAGGCCAGGACCAGAAGGTAGACGGCGAGTGCGAGGTTGGCGGCGAAGTCGACCGACGCCGAGCCGTGATCCTCTCCCTCGCGGCCCTTCCGCCTGAGCACGAGAAGCGCGATCAGCGTGATCGCGACGGAGACTACCACCAGCACGCTTATCCAGCCCATGAGACTCCCTCGAATCGGCCATGAAGGTAACTACCGAGGGTAATCTTTTCATTACGCAAATGCCTGCGGTTCGGGCCACAGTTCACGCACGAAGTTCGTGGACCCCCGCGATGAAGTCCCTGGCGACGCCGCGCAGGCCCGGCAGGTGCGAGAGCCCCACCAGCCGGTCCACCAGCGGGACGACCAGTTCGATGAACCTGTGGGTGCGCGCGCAGCCCTCCGAGGAGTCGTGCACCCAGAACAGCACGACTCCCATCGACATGAGCCAGAGCAGCTCGGGCAGTTCCGCCTTGAGTTCGGCGTCCATCCGGTCGGCCGACCCCTCGACCACCTTCCGGTAGAGCGCGATCGAGGCGTCCCGCGCGGGCGAGGACTCGGCGCTGAAGGGGCTGAGCGGGTTGCTCGGCTCCGCCGCGTGCTTGAAGAACTTCACCGCGAACTCGTGGTACGGCTCGGAGACCCGCACCCACTCCCGCAGCACGCCGCCGAGACGCGGGGCGAAGGCGCTCTCCACGGCCAGCAGCCTCTCGCACGCGGCCTCGTGTTCGGCCTGCGCCCGGTCGTAGTACGCCTGGACGAGGGCTTCCTTGGAGGCGAAGTAGTAGTAGGCGTTGCCGACGGACACCCCCGCCTCCGCGGCGATGGCCCGTATCGTGGTGGCCTCGTATCCACGCTCACGAAACAGCCTCAAAGCCGTTTCTACGATGATTTCCCGGGTCTTATCTGATCCCCGGCTTTTCTGGGTCGGCTCGGCCACGTTCGTCACTGTACGACCCATGACGCCGTTAGGTCAGCGAGGCGCACGATGATCGCCACCACACGGCAAATTTCATCGTGCCGGAGGGGTCACCGCGAGTCCGATGTGGGATTGATCCTTCTTGTGGAAGGGCTCCCGCGACAAGGGATAACAAATGGGGAAACGTCCCTGTAGACGGAGAGCGGCCCGACTTACGGCGGGGGCACTTCTGGCTCTGCAGATCTCGTTCATCGCGATGGCCTCGGACGGCAACGCCGCGGCCGGGACCGCGCACGCGCCGGTCGCCGTCATGGTCGTGGACCCGCCCGTGGTGGCCGGGACCGCGCGACGCGGCGTCGTCGGCGCTGTCGGCGGGGCGTACGACGTGGGCGTCCTGGAGACGGCCCGGCGCTACACCCGGGACCTGTACCGGCACGCCACCGCGCTGCGCGAGGCCGTCACGCCGCATGACGGCACCGTGCCCCGCAGGACCACCGTGTGGGCGCAGGAGGGACTGAGCGAGGCCCAGCCGCGGGAAAGGCTGGGCGGCGTCCAGGTCGCCGCCCAGCAGGCGCAGGAGACGCTGGAGACCCGGGAGGCGCCGCAGGGGAAGGCTCACGGCGCGCAGGCGCGGGAGGAGGCGGCGCGCCGCGTGCCCACCGTACGGCTGGGCCACCTGCAGGCCACGCAGCGCCTGAGGCAGGCGGGCCTGGGCTGGAAGTCCTCGGGAGGGTGCGTCAACCGCAACGTGAGAGTGTGCACCTCGCTGGAGGCCGTCAGGACGGCGACCGTGACCAAGGTGATCGACCTGAAGCGCAGGAGCGGGTGCCCCGTCGTGATCACCGGAGGCACCGAAGTCGGGCACGCCCCGGGCCCCTACAGCCATCACGAGGGCTACAAGCTGGACATCAAGCCCAACCGCTGCATCAGCGGCTACATCAAGCGCGAGTATCCCTACCAGCGGACGCGCGGTGACGGAGCCCCGCTCTACGGGGACTCGGAGACCGTCTACGCCAGGGAGCCCGACCACTGGGACATCCTCTTCCGCTGACGCCCGGAGCTCCGCAGACGGCGTGAGGACCGCGTGAGGAGCGCGCCCGCCCCGCCCGCCATGGGCCCCCGGCCGCACGCCCGGGACCCGGCTCGTCCGCGCGCCGTACGGTGAACGTCCACCGTACGGCGCGCGGCCCCACGCCGGGCCGCCCGCGGGCGGCCCGGCGTGGACCGCTACGCGAACTCGGCCGCGACCAGCTCGGCGATCTCCGCCGCGTTCAGGGCCGCGCCCTTGCGGAGGTTGTCACCGCAGACGAACAGGTCGAGGGTGTTCGGGAAGTCGAGCGCCTGACGGATCCGGCCCACGTAGGTGGGGTCGGTGCCGACGACGTCCGCGGGGGTCGGGTAGACGCCGTTGGCCGGGTCGTCCATGACGACCACGGTCGGGGCGGCCTCCAGGATCCGGTAGGCGTCGGCGACGGTGATCTCGCGCTCGAAGGTCGCGTGCACGGTCAGCGAGTGGGTCGTGATCACCGGGACGCGGACGCAGGTCGCGGAGACCTTCAGGTCGTCGATCCCGAGGATCTTCCTGGACTCGTTGCGGAGCTTGATCTCCTCGGAGGCCCAACCGCCGTCCTTGAGCGAGCCCGCCCACGGGACGACGTTGAACGCGATCGGCGCGGGGAAGGGCGACTCGCCCTCGCCCAGCTTGTTCTGCAGGACCTTGCGAACGTCGCCCGCGGTCTGTCCGACCGTCCTGTCGCCCGCCAGCGCCTCGATCTCGTCGTAGAGGCGGGCCGAACCCGCGACGCCCGCGCCGGAGACCGCCTGGTAGGAGGAGACGACCAGCTCGCGCAGGTTGTACTCCTCGTGGAGCGCGCCCATCGCGGCCATCATCGACAGCGTGGTGCAGTTGGGGGTCGAGATGATGCCCAGCGGACGGTTGCGGGCGGCCTCGGGGTTGACCTCGGGCACGACCAGCGGGACCTCGGGGTTCATCCGGAAGGTGCCCGACTTGTCGATGGCGATCGCGCCGCGCTCGGCGGCGATCGGCACCCACGTCGCGGAGACCTCGTCCGGCACGTCGAAGATCGCGATGTCGACGCCGTCGAAGACCTCGGGGGTCAGCTCCTGGACGACCAGGTCCTCCCCGCGGACCCGCAGGACCTTGCCCGCGGACCTGGCGGACGCGACGAGCTTGATGTCGCCGTAGATGTCCTCGCGGGTGGAGATGATGTCGCGCATGACGGTGCCGACGGCACCGGTCGCGCCGATCAGAGCGAGAGTGGGCTTGCGGCTCATCGGCCGGTACCTCCGTAGATCACAGCTTCAACCTGGTCGGCGTCGAGGTTGAACGCGCGGTGCGCGGCGCTGACGGCCGCGTCCACCTCGTCCTGCCCGACGATCACCGAGATGCGGATCTCCGAGGTGGAGATCATCTCGATGTTCACCCCCGCGTCGGCGAGGGCGGCGAAGAACGTCGCGGTGACGCCGGGGTGCGAGCGCATGCCCGCGCCGATCAGCGAGACCTTGCCGATCTGGTCGTCGAACAGCAGCGTCTCGAAGCCGATGTGCTGCTGGATCTTCTTCAGTGCGGTGAGGGCCGTGGAGCCGTCGCTCGCGGGCAGCGTGAAGGAGATGTCCGTCCGACCGGTCGCCGCCGCCGACACGTTCTGCACGATCATGTCGATGTTGACTTCGGCGTCGGCCAGCGTTTTGAAGATCGTGGCAGCCTCGCCGACCTTGTCGGGAACCCCGACAACGGTGATCTTGGCCTCGCTCCGGTCGTGCGCGACGCCGGAGATGATCGGCTGCTCCATCTGTGTTCCTTCACTGTCGGGGTCGGAGGTGACCCACGTGCCTTCCTTGGTGCTGAACGAGCTTCTTACGTGGATCGGCAGGTCGAAACGGCGGGCGTACTCGACGCAGCGCAGATGCAGGATCTTGGCGCCGCAGGCCGCCATCTCCATCATCTCCTCGTAGGAGATCTTGGGGATCTTGCGGGCGACCGGGACGATGCGCGGGTCCGCGGTGAAGACGCCGTCCACGTCGGTGTAGATCTCGCACACGTCGGCCTCGAGGGCCGCGGCGAGTGCGACGGCGGTCGTGTCGGAGCCGCCACGGCCGAGCGTGGTGATGTCCTTGGTGTCCTGGGAGACCCCCTGGAACCCGGCCACGATCGCCACCTGGCCGCCGTCGAGAGCCTCGCGGATCCGGCCCGGCGTCACGTCGATGATGCGGGCGCGGCCGTGCGAGGAGTCGGTGATCACACCCGCCTGGGAGCCGGTGAACGAGCGCGCCTCCTGGCCCAGGTTGGCGATCGCCATCGCCAGCAGCGCCATCGAGATGCGCTCACCGGAGGTGAGGAGCATGTCGAGCTCGCGCCCCGGCGGCAGCGGCGAGACCTGCTGGGCGAGGTCCAGCAGTTCGTCGGTGGTGTCGCCCATCGCCGAGACGATCACCACGACGTCGTTGCCGGCTTTTTTCGTCGCGACGATCCGCTGGGCGACCCGCTTGATGCAGGACGCGTCGGCGACGGACGAACCACCGTACTTCTGAACAACGAGCGCCACGAGATGTCTCCGAAGCAATCTAGGGCTGTGGAGCTCTCAGTCTACTGGCGCACCGGTAGAGCACTTCTGGTTTGGCCCACTATGTGGACAATCACACTGTTGTGCGCTCTTCTGCCACGTCCAACCTCGTGTGGGCGACAAGTGCCTGAAGGGCACGCATGGCCGCTCCCGCGTGGTTGCCCCACGTGTTGAAGTAGGAGTACTGCCACCACCACAGCGCCTCGAGGGGACGGCCCGCCTGGTAGTGCCTGAGCCCGTGCAGAAGGTCGGCCGCCACGGCCGTCAGGTCGTCGGAGAGGCGGTACGGCGTGACCGAGGTGTCCTTGTAGGGATCGAAGACCTCGGCGTAGTCGTCCACCGGGCCGAGCCGCTCGGCCAGGGCCGTGCGGACGGCGTCGACGTCCGGGTCCTCGCTCAGGTGCGGCTCCCAGTTGCCCGACAGGATCACGTCCTGGCTGGCGCCGAGCTGCGCGCCCGCCGAGCTGACCTGTGCGACCTCCACCAGCAGCAACGGCAGGATGGCGTCGCCGCCCTCGCCACCCGCCAGCCTGGTCAGGCCGTCGATGTAGTTCTCCGCGTGCCCGGCGACGTTTTCCGCCAGGGCACCCCATGCGTCAGACATCCAGCAGCCTCCTACCCTCGAACGCGCGGCCCAGGGTGACCTCGTCGGCGTATTCGAGGTCACCGCCCACGGGCAGGCCGCTGGCCAGTCGTGTGACCCTCAGACCCATCGGCTTCACCAGACGGGCGAGATAGGTCGCCGTCGCCTCCCCCTCCAGGTTGGGGTCGGTGGCGAGGATCAACTCGGTGACCTGGCCGTCGGCCAGGCGCGTCATCAGCTCCCGGATGCGCAGGTCGTCGGGACCCACCCCGTCGATGGGGCTGATCGCCCCGCCGAGCACGTGGTAGCGGCCCCTGAACTCGCGGGTCTTCTCGATCGCCACGACGTCCTTCGACTCTTCGACGACGCAGATCACGTGGGGATCGCGCCGGGCGTCACGGCAGATCCGGCACTCCTCCTCCGCCGCGACGTTCCCGCAGATCCGGCAGAAGCGGACCTTGTCCTTGACCTCGAGCAGCGCGTGGGCGAGCCGTTTCACGTCGGCGGGCTCGGCGGCCAGCAGGTGGAAGGCGATGCGCTGCGCGCTCTTCGGACCGACGCCGGGCAGCATGCCCAGCTCGTCGATCAGGTTCTGGACGACCCCCTCGTACATGGCTTCAGAACCCGGGCAGCTGGCCGAGGCCGCTCCCGCCTCCCAGCCCCTGCGCGAGCGGTCCGAGCTTCTCCTGCTGGAGGTCGGCGGCGGCGCGCACGGCGTCCCTGATCGCCGCGATGACCAGGTCGGCGATGGTGTCGGCCGTCTCCTGGGGGTCGCCGGGGTCGACGGCCTCGGGACTGATCCTCAGTTCGAGCAGTTCACCGCCCCCGTTGACCGTGGCCACGACCAGGCCTCCGCCCGCCGAGCCCTCGACCTGGGCGTCGTTCAACTCCTGCTGGGCGCTCACAAGCTGCTGTTGCATGAGCTGTGCCTGCTCCAGCAGTTGCTGCAGGTTGACATCCCCTGGATTCACCGTCGTGTGCTCCTCATCCGTGACGTCAGTCGTCACGAGCCTACGGGGTCCGTGGCAGGTGTTGCACTGGCGCATGCCCGTGTTCCCCAGGGACGGCGGCTAAACCCGCCCGCCCGGTCCGGGCCGACGGCCGCGCCGGGTCCCGGCCCCCCTCCAAGACGTCCGGGACCCGACGTCACACGCACCGGAGCGGCCGCACACGGCGGCGTGTGCTCAGAAGGTATCCGACGCCACGTTGCACACACGTTGCGATCGTTCAATCACCCTCCGCACTCCCTTTTGGCGGAACCGGTTGCGGCCGACCGCCCGCACCGCCGATGCTTCGGCAATCGGCCCGACCCTGGAGAGGCACATGTCCGGCAGCCGCCCGGGAGCCGTCCCGGACATCAACGCCCACTCGGTACGGCTGCGCCGTCTGCACGAGGCCGCCCTGGACGGCGCACGCCCCCGGGGCGAGACGCCGCGAAGCCTGATCTCCGCCTCATGGCGCAGGTCCATGGACGCGGGGGTCGACCCGGAGACCCGATCCGCCCCGCCCGCCTTCGAACGACGGGATCTCCGGGACGTCCGCTCCCGCCACCCCATGGGGGACCTGCTGCCGCTCATCGCCGGGACCCTCCTGGACGCCGCCTCCGCGAGCGCGCACATCCTGATGGTCACCGACGAGGAGGGCCGGGTGCTCTGGCGCGACGGCGACCGCGAGGTGATGCGCACGGCGGACGAGGTGGGGCTGGCCGACGGCTTCCACTGGGGCGAGCACGCGATCGGGACGAACGGCATGGGCACCGCGCTCGCGACCCGGCGACCCGTCCACGTCTTCTCGGCCGAGCACCTGGTCAGGGCGCTCCACTCCTGGTCGTGCTCCGCCGCGCCGATCGTCGACCCCGACGGCGGGCAGGTGCTCGGCTGCGTCGACATGAGCGGGAGCATGCACGCCCTGCACCCCGCGACCGTGGCCCTCGTCGAGACCACGGCGCGTCTGGCCGAGAGCCACCTCGCGCTGCGCATGCGCGAGCGCGACGACGTGTTCCGCGCGCGCAACGACAGGCACCTGCGGGCGCTGCGGGGCGAACCCGGCGCCCTGGTCACCGCGACGGGACGCGTCGTCTCCTGTGACAGGACCCGGCAGTGGGGCGACCGCGTCCGCCTGCCCGGGTCCGGCGACCGGGTGGTCCTGCCGGACGGCGGAACCGCGTTGCTCTCCCCCCTCGACGGCGGCTTCCTGCTCCGTCTCCCCGAGCGGGCGCACGCCCCCACCCTGACCCTGTCCTTCCTCGGCACGGACCACCCGGACGCCGACCTCGACGGCCTCCGCGTCCCGCTGTCCCCGCGCCACGCCGAGATCCTCACCCTGCTGGCCCTCAACCCCCGGGGCACGACCGCCGACCAGCTCTCCTTCCACCTGTACGGCGACGCGGGCAACCCGGTGACCGCCCGCGCGGAGATCCACCGGCTGCGCGTCCAGCTCGGCCCCGTCATCGCCGCCAGGCCGTACCGCCTGACGTGCGCGGTGCGGGCCGACTTCCTCGACCTCAGGCGTCTGCTCGCGGAGAAGGACGCCGCCGCGGTCGCCCATGCCTACCGGGGGCCGCTGCTGCCCCGTTCCGAGGCTCCCGCGGTGCGCGGCGAGCGAGAGGAGCTCGAAGGCCGGGTCCGCGCCCACCTGCTGTCACGAGGCTCCCCCGACGACCTGTGGACCTACGCGAACACCGAACACGCCAGGAACGACGTCCACGTCCTGGAACGCCTCCTCGTCATGCTCCCCCACGACGACCACCGCGCCGCGGTCGCCCGGATCCGCCTGTCCGCGCTCGCCCTCCACTGACCTCTCACGCCTCTCACCGCGCGCCGTCGCGTTCGAGATCCCCACGACGCCGGGACTTCGAGATCCCTACGACGCCGGGACGGAGAGCGGCGGGGCCGCCGCGGGCCGGGCGTCAGGTGTGGTCGATCTCGCCGATGATCTGGCCGCCGAGCTCGCGCTGGATGAGGGCCATGCCGCTGAGCGCGTCGACGTCCGCGTCGGCGTCGTTCAGCGGGTCGACCTCGTCGGTGTCGGAGGCGGGGGCGCGCCCCGGGACGGTCTCCGGCCAGGCGGACCTGTTGCCTCCGGCTTTCGGGCCCGTCTGTGCGGCGGCCATGGCCGCGGAGCGCGCGGCGGCGAGGCCGGGGCTCGGAGAGGGAGGCGACCCGGGGTCGTCGGGAAGCGGCGCGTCGGGCCAGGACTCGTCGGTCGCGGGCGGGGCCTGGCGGACCTGGGCCTGAGGACCCGTGTGAGAGGCCTGCGGGCTCCCCTGGCCGCCGTGCGCCCCCGGAGCCGGAGCGGCCGCAGCGACGGACGTGGGGCCCTGCGCGGGCTCCTGGCGCGGCTGGACGGGGGGCCGCGGCGGGGCGGCGGGAGGACGCGCGCCACCGGACGGCGCGGGCGCGCCGCCGACGACGGCCTCGACTTTCCAGTTTCCGCCGAGCACGTCCTGCAGCGCCGCGGCGACCACGACGTCCTTGCCGCCGCCGGTGAAGTTCCGCATCGCGCCCACCTGGGCGAACCCGAGCGTGACGACCTTGCCTTCGACGCCCACGACCTGGGCGTTGGTGTTGACGTTCGCCCAGACGACGATGCTGCGCTGCTTGAGAACCCCGAGCACCTGCGGCCAGGCCTGCTGGACGGATCCGACCTCCGCTCCGGAGACCGGCGCGGACACCGCCGCGCCCGAGGGCTGACCCGGCGGCTGGCTCGGCGGCTGGGAGGCCTGCTGTGCGCCCTGCTGGGTCTGCGCCTGCGGTACGCCGGCGCTCTGGCCCCCCGGCCTGGTGGGAGCGGGCCAGTCGTCGTTCCCGGAGCCGGAGCGGGCGGGCGGGGCGGTCGGGGCGGGCGCTGTGGAGATCACCTGAACGGGAGCCGGGACGGCCGCCGCGGGGGCCTGCGCGACGACGGGAACGGCCATGGGCGCCTGCGCGGCCACGGGGAGGGCCGCGACGCCGCCCTTCTCAAGGCGCTCGAGCCTGGCGAGCAGCGCCGCCTCGCCCTGCGCGACCCCGGGAAGAAGCGTCCTGGCGCACATCAGCTCGAGCAGCAGCCGCGGCGAGGCCGCGCCGCGCATCTCGATCAGGCCCGCGTTGAAGATCTCCGCGGCGCGGGTCAGCTCGGCCGGGCCCATCGAGGCGGCCTGCGCCTGGAGCCGCTCCAGCTCGTCGCCGGGCCGGTCGAGCAGGCCGCTGGTCGCCGCCTCGGGCACGTTGGCCAGGATCACCAGGTCGCGGAAACGCTCCAGCAGGTCCATCGCGAACCGGCGGGGGTCGTGGCCCCCCTCGATCACCCGGTTCACGGTCTGGAAGACCTTCGCGCCGTCACGGGCGGCGAAGGCGGCGATCATGTCGTCGAGCAGGTCCCCGTCGGTGTAGCCCAGCAGGGAGACCGCGCGCGCGTACGTGATGCCCGCCTCGTCCGATCCCGCGAACAGCTGGTCGAGGATCGAGAGCGAGTCACGTGCCGACCCGGCGCCCGCCCTGACCACCAGCGGCAGCGCGGCGGGCTCGAAGGGGACGTTCTCCGAGGTGAGGATCTCCTCCATGAGCGTGCGCAGCGCCGCGGGCGGGATCAGCCTGAACGGGTAGTGGTGGGTCCGGGACTTGATCGTCCCGATGACCTTCTCCGGCTCGGTGGTCGCGAAGACGAACTTCAGGTGCGGAGGAGGCTCCTCGACGAGCTTGAGCAGCGCGTTGAAACCCTCACGGGTCACCATGTGCGCCTCGTCGATGATGTAGATCTTGAAGCGCGCGGACACAGGCGCGAAGAAGGCCCGCTCCCGCAGGTCGCGGGCGTCGTCCACGCCACCGTGCGACGCGGCGTCGATCTCGATGACGTCGAGGTGTCCGGGGCCGGTCGGGGCCAGCGCCACGCAGGAGTCGCACTCCCCGCAGGGGTCGGGAGTCGGGCCCTTCTCGCAGTTCAGCGAGCGGGCCAGGATGCGGGCGCTGGAGGTCTTGCCGCAACCCCTCGGCCCGCTGAACAGGTAGGCGTGGTTGATCCGGCCGCTCCGCAGCGCCTGCCGCAGCGGCTCGGTGACGTGCTCCTGACCCTTGACCTCCGCGAAGGTCCCGGGCCGGTACTTTCGGTACAGCGCAAGACTCATGCGACGATCCCACCTGCGAGGGAGCCTGAAACGAAGAGACCCCTCGCACACCCGCCAGAGCCTGCTTATCCTTGCTGCCTTCCGGCCCTGGGGAGGTTCACAGGATGACGCCGCGCGAGGGGTCCGGGCACAGTCTAGCCTCTGATCCGACTGCTCGGGGCCGCGAACGCGGGGCGCGAATATGTGGTCAACGCACTCCTGAAAGTTCGGTAAGCTTCTCCACGGAGGATTCGCCTAGTTGGCCTAGGGCGCACGCTTGGAAAGCGTGTTGGGGGCAACCCCTCAGGAGTTCGAATCTCCTATCCTCCGCGCTTGGTTGAGCAGCAGAAACACGAAGGGCCCGGACTATCCACCCGGGCCCTTCGTGCTGTCCGGGTCCCGGTTCGGGTCTCAGCCGGTCTCTTCCAAGGGCTTCTCACCCCTGCCCGCCGCCGCCTCGCCGGCCTGCCAGAGCAGCCCGCCGACCTGCTTCGCCACGGTCCGCCGGACGGTGTCGGCGTGGCTCCGGCGCCCGCCGGATCACCTGGGACACCGCCTGACGACGGCCCTCGACACGACGGGGTCGACCTCGGCGACTGTGAGCGTGGGCGCCTGCGGATCCTCTCCCCAGGTCGACGGCTCGCCGCGAGAAGCAGGGCGCCGGGCCGGAGCGCTCTCGGGAACGTCCAGGGCGTACGGCGGGGTCCGGGGAGCCTCCGGAAGGACTCTCCGCGCGTCGCGCGGGCCGGGGGCGGCCTGTCCCACCTTGAAAAGGGGCTCCGCTGCACTTGTCGTCCCTGCTGCCGTTCGAGCCTCCGGAAAACACCGACTTTTCTGGAAAGTGACTGTCCGCCTTCTTTTCGACGCTCCCTGTCGGTCACTCCGGTCAAAATCTCAAAGGCGCGCGGATCACGGCGACCAAGAGTGCGGTCCGCACGAGAAACGGCGACCGCGACCGTCAAGAGGTCCGGGCCCGCCGAGTCCGCGACAGCCAGGACACGTCGCCGAGAGGCGGCCGCGCGCGTGCGAACCCGGGCCCTGGCGGCCCCCAGGCCCGCGACGAGCCTGGGAGCCCCGGCCGTGGCCCGGGGTGTGGAACCTCCTGTCCTTCGCCGTCCCTCAGTCTCCGGAGTGTCTGCCGAGTCTCACGGTCGTCGTGGCGGTCGAGCCGTCGGGCCGCCGGAGTCTCACCGTGGCCGTGTCACCGGGTTCGCGTGCGGAGAGCACCCTGCTCAGCGCCTGGACGGTCAGGGTCGGGACGCCGTCGACCGAGACGATCACGCTGCCTGGGCTGAGGACCGCGTGCGCCACGCCTGCGCCCGTCCGCATGACGCCGACGCCCGCGGGCCTTCCCCTGCGGTTGACCACGGTCCGCACGGCGACCCCGAGGGCGGCCCGGTCGGTCTTGGTGACCTTGCCGTCGCTGATGAGCTGGCGGGCGACGTCGGTGACGGTGTTGGAGGGGATCGCGAAGCCGATGCCCGGAAGCGTGCTGCCCGTCTCGACGCTGACGACGTTGGCGACCAGGATGCCGTCGACCTGACCCGACAGGTCGACCAGGGCGCCGCCGCTGTTGCCGGGGTTGATCGCGGCGGTGGTCTGGACGAGGCCCTTGATCGTCGTCGTGGCGGGAGTCGCGCCTTCCTGGGCCGCGAACTGGACGCTGCGGTCCAGCCCGGAGACGATGCCGTCCGAGACGCTGCCGGACAGGCCCAGCGGGTTGCCCATGGCCAGCACGATGTCGCCGATGGACAGGTCGTCGGAGTCGCCGAAGACGGCGGGGACGAGGTCCGTCGGGTCGTCCACTTCGAGCACGGCCAGGTCGTTGGCCGGGTAGGCCCCGACCAGCCTGGCGGGCCGGGAGGGGCCGCCCGTGGCCAGCGAGACGTCGAAGCCGGTGGCGCCGCTGACCACGTGGGCGTTGGTCACGATGTGCCCAGAGGTGTCATAGACGACGCCCGAGCCCTCGCCGAGTTCCTTCGAACCGGCCTTCGAGATGATCTGCACGACGGACGGGAGCACCTTGGCGATGCCCCTCCTGTAGTCGGCCTCCAGGGTCGTCGGGATCCTCGCCGCGGGGACGGCCACGCCGGCGCCCGCCTCGGGGCTTCCCTTCCCTCGCGGTCGCGGGTCCGCGCCTGGACCGCCGCCGACGAACAACACCATCACCACAGCCAGCGCATGAACGGTTACTGTCTGCATTCTCCCCATGCAGGGTATTTGCCCAGATCTCGGGGAAAACCGCAGGTCGGATGGAGTATTTCCCGGCTCCCGCCGTCCGTCGGCATGCCAGGCCCTCCTGGGGGCAGTGGGGGTCCCAAGCGGATCGAAGGGACGTCTGCGATGGATTTCAAGGACGATGTCCAGCTGGACAGCTCGCAGGTCGAGAGAGGCGGCCGGAGGGGGATCCCCGGCG
Source organism: Streptosporangium carneum (assembly GCF_027922005.1). Classification (GTDB taxonomy): domain Bacteria; phylum Actinomycetota; class Actinomycetes; order Streptosporangiales; family Streptosporangiaceae; genus Streptosporangium; species Streptosporangium carneum. The sequence goes on from NZ_BSEV01000001.1 coordinate 293,886, forward strand.
GAGGGCTCGCGATCGGCGGCGGGGCCGCCGGAATTCTCGCGCTCATCGTGGCGCTGATATTCGGGATCAACCCCGGCGACGTCACCGGCGGCGAGCCGGCGCCGGTGGGGACCGGCTCGAACCTGAGCGCCCAGTGCAAGACCGGGCAGGACGCCGACCAGAACGAGGAGTGCCGGGTCGTCGGCGTGGTCAACAGCATCCAGGACTACTGGCCCACGGTCGTGCAGGACTACCGGCCGGCCAAGACCGTGATGTTCTCCGGCCAGGTCAACACCGGCTGCGGCGCCGCCGACGCCTCCGTCGGGCCGTTCTACTGCCCGGCCGACCAGAAGGTCTACCTCGATCTGAGCTTCTTCGAGCAGTTGCAGAGCAGGTTCGGCGCCAAGGGCGGCCCGTTCGCCCAGGCGTACGTCATCGGACACGAGTACGGCCACCACGTGCAGAACCTCCTGGGCACCAACGCCAGGGTCCAGGGCGACCGGCAGGGGCCGGAGAGCGGCTCGGTCAGGCTTGAGCTGCAGGCCGACTGCTACGCGGGCGCGTGGGCCAAGAACGCCTACCAGACGGGCCTGTTCGAGAAGCCCTTCACCGACCAGGACATCGAGGAGGCGCTGAGCGCCGCCTCCGCCGTCGGCGACGACAGCATCCAGGAACGCACCCAGGGCCGGGTCGACCCGGACGGATTCACCCACGGGACGTCCGCACAGCGTGTCAAGTGGTTCACCACAGGTTACGAGACCGGCGACCCCAGCAGGTGCGACACGTTCGCGGGGAGCATCTGAACGGCCCGCTGACCTGGTACAGGAGAGACCGGGCAGGCAAAGAATCCGAATCTCTCATAAACTACGTACTGTGATCTTCAAGTTGATCGGTGATGGACGGCCCTACCCCGAGCACGGCCTCTCGCATCGCGAGTGGGCGCAGATACCCCCGCGACAGGTCCGGCTCGACACGCTGATCACCACGAAAGCGGTGCTCGACCTGCACTCCCTGCTCGCCAAGGACTCCACGTTCTACGGCGACCTGTTCCCGCACGTGGTCCAGTGGCGCGGCGACCTCTATCTGGAGGACGGCCTGCACCGAGCGCTGCGCTCGGCCCTGCACCAGCGCTCCATCCTGCACGCCCGGGTCCTGGAGCTGCCCACGGACGGCTGAGCGCCTCAGGCGCCGGGGACAGGCGCGGAGGAAGGCCTGTGAAACGCGAAGAGGGCTCCCGGCGAACCGGGAGCCCTCTGTCTGTGGCGGTGGAGGTGGGATTTGAACCCACGGATAGGTTGCCCCATCACACGCTTTCGAGGCGTGCGCCCTCGGCCACTAGGCGACTCCACCGCGGAGCAGCTTACCGGATATCCGCTATTGCTCGCGCATCCGGCGAGAGGCGAAGAACTCGGTGAGAACTCCGGCGCACTCCTCGGCCAGCACGCCCATGACGACCTCGGGCCGGTGGTTGAGCCTGCGGTCCCGCAGCACGTCCCACAGCGAGCCCGCCGCGCCGCCCTTGACGTCCACGGCGCCGTAGACGACGCGGTCGACCCTGGCGAGCACCGCGGCCCCCGCGCACATCGTGCAGGGCTCCAGGGTGACCACCAGCGTGCAGCCGGTCAGCCGCCACTCGCCGCGGGCCCGCGCGGCCCCGCGCAGGGCGAGGATCTCGGCGTGCGCGGTCGGGTCGGCCAGCGACTCGCGGTCGTTGCCCGCCTGGGCCAGCACGGAGCCGTCCCGGTCCAGGACGAGCGCGCCGACCGGCACCTCGCCCCTGGCACCCGCGCTCACGGCCTGTGCCAGGGCCAGCCGCATCCCGGGAACGTAGTCGGCCGCTTCGGGGGAACGCTCCCACGGAACCCGCGCCCCGGGAACGGGGGTCTCGGGAAGGGGATCCGTCACCGAAGCCGGTCGAGCTCGTCCGCGAAGGCCAGCCGCTCCGCGATCACCGAGAGCGTGTCCGCGGGGAGCGCGCCCTCCTCCATGCTGAGCTCGATGAGCTCCTCCGGACTCAGCCCGAGGTCGCTCAGCAGCTCGAAGTCGCCCGCGGGCCGTACGCCCAGGTCGGGGGTCTCCTTGTCGGGGGCGACCCCGGCCAGCTCGGTGAAGAGCTCGCCGAGACCGTCCGACAGGCCCGCGTGCGCGTCGGACAGGAAGGCGCGGGGCTCCTGGTCGCCCTGGTAGCGGACGATCGCGAACCACTCGTCCTCCACCTCGACGCACAGCAGGGCCAGCTCGTCGCCGTTGAGCCCGAGGTGTTCCTGGACCGCGTCGCCCAGGTCGTCGGCTATCTCGGCGGCGCTGAGGTCCACCTCCGCGCCGTTCCACCCGTCCGCGGTGCGGACGAAGGCCGCCGAGAACACGCTGTTGGCGGATTGTCTGGAGGACATGGCCGATCTCCCGAGGTCAGCCGAACACCGAGTCGATTGCGCGTTCGAACGGCTCGGAGAATCCCAGCCGCGCGGCGATGCTGGACAGCACGTCCTCGGGGAGCAGGTCGATGTCCCCCGAGAGGATGCCGAGCTCCATCTCGTCGAGGCCCAGGTCCGCGAAGATCGACAGGTCTCCCGCGGGGAGCGCCGTCTCCTCGTCCTGGAGGATCGCGTCCAGCTCGTCCTCGTCAGGCACCGGCACGTCGAGGTACTCCAGCGCCTGCCGTGCGAGCGGGAAGTCCCAGGACGCGGCGATGTCCGAGAGGAAGACCTCCACGTGCTCACCAAACACCCGTAACGCCACGAAGAACTCATCCCCAACGGCGACCAGGCCAATCGTCCCGTTGATGCTCGGCTGCTGGCGCAGAGCATGGATCAGACCCTGGAGGTCGGAGGTCAGCGCCACGGGAAGCATCTCCGCTTCCCAGATGTCGTCCTCGCGATAGACCACGATGGCAAAGTCCAGAGAGTCTTCGTCTGACATGGCCATCCCCACCGGTGCGTTCTCTACGGACGTCAATGCTTTCAGAAGCATCGCGTCCGCGTACGCCTCCGGGGCCAAATTGTGATCCAAATCCGGGTGAGCGGGCGATGTCCCGCAGGTGCCCGGGGGTTGTCCCCTGAGCGGCCGTTCAGGATAGCGTGGGCGACCATGGAGACCCTCGTCGTCGACCACCCGCTCGTGGCGCACAAACTGACCGCCCTGCGGGACGCCGGCACGGACTCGCCCACCTTCCGGCGTCTGGCGGACGAGTTGGTGACGCTGCTCGCCTACGAGGCGACCCGCCACGTCCGCGTCACCGAGCTGACGGTCGAGACCCCCGTGGCGACGGCGCGGGGCGTACGGCTGGCGCAGCCGTACCCGTTGGTCGTCCCCATCCTCCGCGCGGGGCTGGGCATGCTGGAGGGCATGACCCGGCTGCTGCCGACGGCCGAGGTCGGCTTTCTCGGGATGATCCGCAACGAGACCACGCTCAAGGCGGAGACCTACGCCACCCGGTTGCCCGACGACCTGTCGGGCCGCCAGGTCTACGTGGTCGACCCGATGCTCGCCACGGGCGGCACGCTGGCCGCGGCGATCCAGTTCCTCTTCGAACGCGGCGCCGACGACGTGACCGCGCTGTGCCTGCTGGCCGCGCCCGAGGGCATCGCCCACATGGACGAGGTCTTCTCGGGCAGCGACAGGCCGATCCGCCTGGTGACCGCGGCCCTCGACGAGCGGCTGAACGAGCACGGCTACATCGTCCCCGGGCTCGGCGACGCGGGCGACCGTCTCTACGGCGTCGTCTGAGAAGATCTCCCTGGTCAAAAGGGAGTCGTTGCATCTTCTCTTCGTTACACAGCGTGCTTGAATGGGTACAAGCAGTAGCGAGGACATCTCTTCTGTGTCCCAGGCCGATGACCCGGGCGCACACCAGGGAGAAGCATGAGCGAGATAAGCATGACGGACCAGGAGCCCGACCCGTACGAGCACGTCAGTGCGGCGTTGCGGGACGAGTTCTCCGAGGTCCACCCGGCGACCACGGTGACCCGCTGCATCCAGGCGGCGCACTACGGCGCACTCGAGGTGACCGGCCAGGCCCATCCGGGGCTGGTCGAGCGGATCGCCCGCAAACACCTCGAGGTCCTCGCGCTGGTCGCGAGCGAACGCGGGTGACGGACATCACATCTGCGCGATCAGGCCTTCACCGAGAGCCCGCAGCCTGATCAACGAAGACGCTTTACCTCGCGAATGGCATGGGTAATGTATACGGCGGGTGCAGTGGGTGAGTGGTAGTAGGAGGCCGCAGTGCAGGTCAAGAAGGTTCTAACGTACAGCGCTATCGCTTTTGTAGCATTTTACCTGTTCACCCGACCAGGTGACGCAGCGAACACAGTTAGGGGCGCCATGGACTCGGTGTTCAACGCGGCCAATTCTCTGGCCCAATTCGTTTCCCATCTGTCATGAGACTGGTGACCCACGGGGACTCCGCTCCCTCGTCGGTCAACCGCTACCTCCTCCCCCACGAACAGCAAGTGATCATGGTACGGCGTCACCCGGCCGTACTCCTTCGCCCCGTCGCCGAGGTCTTCGGCGGCCTGATCCTCGCCGGACTGCTGAGCAGGTGGTTCGGCGACCAGGGCGGGAGCGGTGCTCTCGTCGTGGTCTGGTGGGCTTGGCTGCTGCTGCTGATCCGCTTCGTGTGGAAGGTGGCCGAGTGGTCGGTCGACTACTTCGTCGTCACCTCCAAGCGCATGTTGCTCACCACGGGCCTGATCACGCGCAAGGTCGACATGATGCCGCTCGGCAAGGTGACCGACATGAGCTTCCAGCGCTCGCTGCTCGGTCGCATGCTGGGATACGGCGAGTTCGTCCTGGAGTCGGCCGGTCAGGACCAGGCCCTGTCGAGGGTGAACTACATCCCCTACCCCGAGACGCTGTACCTCGAGGTCTGTCAGATGCTCTTCCCCGGCGGCAACGATTCGGATGATTAGTGCCCCTATGTCCCGTATGACATAGGGGCGGGGAGAGTCCGCAGGTGGATTCTCTTCACGTGGGGTTACCGATTCGACTGCTTCGTGCAATCATGGCGGGAACATTGACCATCCCCCGCCCTGAGAGATCAGATGCCGAGTCAGGGAACCATCGGTGACCGCGTCCGCGGACTGCGGCTGAGTAGGCGCATGTCTCAGGCCCAGCTGGCAGGGCCTGACCTCTCCGACAGTTATGTCTCCCTCATCGAGTCCGGCAAGCGGACGCCGACCCCCGTGGTCGCGCGTCTTCTCGCCGAACGGCTGGGGTGCACTACCGAGTTCTTGCTACACGGGATCGAGCCGCGCCAGCGCATCGACACCGAACTCGGCCTGCGCCACGCGGAGCTGGAGCTGCAACACGGCGACCCGTCCGTCGCCGCAGAACGGTTCGGTGAGATCGTCAAGGTCGCCGGCGAGGAGAACGCCATGCTGGCCGCGCACGCGCGGCTGGGGCGGGCTCGTTCGCTGGAGGCCCAGGGCAAGGTCGGGCCGGCGGTGGAGGCGTTCGAGCGGCTCCGCCGCGAGGCCGCCGCCCACCCCGAGCGACTGGCCGACCTGCCTCTGACGGTGGCTCTGAGCCGCTGCTACCAGCGCGCGGGCGACACGCTGCGCGCGCACGACCTGGCCTCCTACGCCCTCACCCAGGTCAACCACCTGGCTCTGACCCAGGGCGAGATCGCCATCGACCTGGCCTCCGCCCTGGTGGAGACAGAGGGCGGCAGGCCGCAGTCGCCTGGCCTGTCCTACGTCAGGCACATCCTGGCGGTCAACGGCGTGCCCGCGGCGGTCAACCGCACCTCCGAGATCCACTCCCTCTGGCAGGCGAGCATCGCCGCGGCGGAGGGCGAGGACTCGGCGCTGGCCGTACGGCTGGCCGACGACGCCATCGCGACGGGCCGCCCGGCCCGGATGGCGTTCAGGCTCGCCGGCATCGCGCTGGAGTGGGCACGGCTGACGGTCTCCATCGGAGACACCTCGTTCGAGGAGGTCTACGAGCTGGCGACCGCGGCGAGCGGGGTCTTCGCGGCCTTCACCGAGAAGGCCGGCGAACACGCGGGAAGTCTCGTCGTGCTCGCCAGGCTTCAGCTCAGCGGAGGCAACCCCGACAACGCGGTCAGCCTGGCCAGGTCCGCCCTCGACACCCTGGCCGGTCAGTCCGGCCCCATCGCCGCCACGGCGCACCTGGTCCTCGCCCAGGCCTCGCTCACGCGGGGAGAGGGTGACGTCGTGCCACGTCTCGACACCGCCAAAGGACTTCTTGACGCTCTGAGATCGGAGCGGTCCAATCCCGACCGGGAGGTCGCACGAGCCTGGCGTGAGCTAGGTGACCTCTACGGCAGGGGCGGCGTCGGCGAGGATCAGACAAACGCGTATCGTAGGGCTCTCGAGGCAGCCGGAGTCCGCGACACGATGGTGGGAATGACGGTCGATTCGACGTTGGTCCGATAAAGCAATCCGCCTCCCCCGGAACTCCGGATTTGTTTTTCTGCCTCCGGAATAACTAGGGTCTACCAGTCATTGACTCATAGGATGATTGGTTTCTCCGGAGGAGGCGGACTGTGAGTCTGCGTACGGCGCAGCGGGCGTCTCTCGTTGACCAGGTGATCGATCAGCTCAAGGAGCAGATCACGTCGAACTCCTGGCAGATGCACGCGAAGATCCCGACCGAGACCGTGCTCGCCGAGCAGCTCGGTGTCGGGCGCAACACCGTGCGTGAGGCGGTAAGGGCACTCACCCACGCAGGCCTGCTGGAGTGCCGTCAGGGCGACGGCACCTACGTCCGCGCCACCAGCGAGCTGTCGGGCGCCATGCTGCGGCGGCTGCGCACCGCCGAGCAGCTCGAGATCCTGGAAGTACGGCGCGCGCTGGAGGTCGAGGCCGCCCGGCTGGCCGCGACCAGGCGCACCGACGCCGACATCATCCGCATCGAGGCCGCCCTGGCCGAGCGGGAGCGGGCCTGGGAGCTCGGCGAGCCGACCGCCTTCGTGGAGGCGGACCTCGCCTTCCACGTCGCCGTCGTCCAGGCCACCCACAACCTGGTCCTGATCGATCTCTACGAGGACTTCTCCGCCGCCCTGCGGGCCAGCATCACCGCGGCGGGCACCTCGCTCAACAGCACCTACATCCCGCACGACGCCATCGCCCGCGCCATCACGGCGGGCGACGCGGCGGCAGCCGAGCGCGCGGGCCACGCGTGCATGGAGCACATCCTGATCGCCCTGACCGAGGCCCAGGAGCTCACCACCTGAGGCCGTGCGGCCTCACCTGATCCGAGACCTCTCACGGCGCGACGCTGTGGCCCCGTCCCTTGCCGGGCGGGGCCACAGCTGTGTGAGGCGACGGTCGGCCTACCGTGGAAGGGGCCGGTAGACGGTCTTCCTGGCGGATCCGCCGGGGAAGACCACGACCAGATGCTCCTCGCCCAGGTCGCGGCCCTCGTCCTCCCTGGCGTAGACCCGCAGCCGGTAGCGCCCCGGGCCCTTCAGCGCCAGGTTCGGCAGTCTCGCCCCGGCTCCCGAACCCCTGCCCTCCGAGTAGACGGGCACCCCGAGACGGCCGCTGCGGCTGACGATGCCGACCTCGGCCACCTGGTCCCATCCCTTGAGCCGCAACGGCGGGGCGGAGCCGAACGCCTTCACGGTCAGGCATATCGGCTCGTTCTCGCGGTAGGTCATCACGACCGCCGAGCTGCCGGAGACGCCGACGAACCCGTCGTCCAGGGCCACGTCGAAAGCGTCGTCCTCCGTGGGGTCCCCGAAGTCGTGGAGGCCGTATCCACCGCCCTCGAACAGGAAGTACGCGGCCGTCCTCTGCCGTCTGGCCCGCAGTCCCGGCCAGGGGTCGAAGCAGCGGGCGTTGGTCTCCGCCACGTAGCGCGCGTTCTCCGCCTGTTCCTCGACCTCGGAGCTCAGCAACTCGGGCGACCGCACGGCCACCGTGTCCGGGCACAGGAACACCAAGGCGTCCTGGTCGACGCCCCACGCGCTGCGCGCGCTGCCCGCCCGTTTCAGCAGCGCCCCCTGCTCCCTGCCGTCGGGGGCCGCGCACATGAGCCTTCCGTACGCGAGAATCTGCTGGTCGGAAAGGGTGTCGGGGAACATCGGCGGGATCCTGCCCGCCTCTGCGCGCGCGTGGCAGAGGAACGCCTTCTCCCTGTCCTGCGGCCTGGTGTCACCGTAGCGGCGGTGCAGGTCGGTCCATTCGAGGCACTCGTCCTCCCAACCGGTGTAGGTGAGCCGGGGAGTCACCTCCGGCTGGATCATCCCGAGGAGCGGCACGAGCACGACCGTCGCCGACGCCGTCCTGAGCAGGCGGGACGGCCTGCCGCCGGCCGCGAGGACGACCTGCCCGCCGGGGTCGGTGAGCTCGTGGGCGGAGCGGGCGATCCACACCGTGAAGAAGACGTTCAGCTCGCCCAGGAGCCAGAGCACGGCCGGGCTGAGGGGCAGGGAGACGAGGCCGACGAGCATGACCGCCAGCCGGATCACCATCGACGCCACGACGGAGAACCAGCCGATCCTGACGGTGGCGCTGCTCCAGCGGCCGTCCCGCCGCTGGCCGACGAGGATCACCGCCTGCCAGACGAAGGCGACCAGACCGAGGAGCATGAGGGCCGAGGGCAGGCGCACCCCGGGGATCTCGTCGGCCGCGACCATCGCCATGGCCGTCAGGTCGCCCCAGGCGCACAGAAGGGCGAGCGTCCGCAGTCGCCGGGATCCCCAGACGACGGCCAGGACGAACAGCACCTTCAGCGCGCCCCACAGAGCGCCCCTGAGGGCCTCGTCGAGGACGTCGGGGAGCCGGCCGGTCAGGACGGAGAGGAACAGGGAGTCGGCGACGGCCAGGTAGAGCAGCCGCCGCAACCGGACCGCCCGCCGTCCGGCAGGCCCCTTCCCGCGCGGGGGAAGGGTGAAGACCTGCCAGAGCATCCACGCCTTGAGCACGGCCAGCACGGCGAGCTCCGCCACCACCACGGGGAGGACGGCGAACGTCCCGCCGAAGACGTTCAGGATCCGTCCGCTCAGCGGGAGCCATGCGACGGCCGTCCAGACGTAGCCGATGTCGCCGGTGACGACGCTGACCACTGCGGCGACAGCCACGATCACCAGGTAGAGCCCAGCCACGAACTGCCCTAAACGGTGTCGGAACACACCAAATCCTTCCTGCAACAAGAAGGATGATCATAAAGTCCGGTCGCCCGAAGGCCGACGAGAAAACCACGGAGCCCGCGACCTCCACGAGCGCGGATCTCTCACCTCCGCCCGCCCCACACGGACGATGATCTTCCCGGTGAGCACGGAGGCACGACGCGGGTCGATCGTCGCCGTCTGCACCGTTTTCTTACACATGCCCGGCTTTCTTACACATGCCCGGCGAAACACCTGTTTTCGTCTGGGAAGATGATCATCTCGTATGCCCCTTTCCGAAGATCTCCCCGAAAAGGACACCGTCTCCATGAGGCTCTGGTTCGCCCTGGCGACTGCCGCACTGATCGCGACCATGCCGGTCTCCGCCCTTCCCGCCGTCGCGCAGAGCACCCCTCCGGACCCGGTGCGGGCGCTCAAGCAGCAGTTCCGGACCGAACGCGGCGTCCAGATCTCCGAGGTCACACGTCTTACCCGCGACGGCAGGACCCTGCTCAGGATGCGGGCCGGCGGCAGGCTGCAGTTCGGCCCCTCCGGCGCCGTCGCCTCCGACGGTCTCTGGCAGGAAGCCCCGGATCCCGCGACCCTGAAGAAGCGGGAAGGAACCGACGACGAGCTGGTGCGGATCGAGCTGATCAATGTCGGGGGGAACCGCTACCTCTCGGGCCTCGACTTCGGCTTCTACCCGGCCGCACGAGGCAAGACCTGGGTGCGGACGAAGTCGCCCCGGGGGGTCGAAGCCGACGCCGCGACCATCAGCACACAGACGATCGACGTGTTCGACCCCGCCGTCCTGAAGACCGTGTTGAAGGGGACGACAGGCAGGCCCGTCTCCGGCGGGTTCCTCTACCGGGGCTCGGTGAGCTACGCGCAGCTGTACCAGGCGGCCAGGAACGTCTACGCCGTGCCGCTCCGAGGCGCCGCCGTCGAGGAGCTCCACAAGATGAAGATCGCATGGCGGCTGTGGACCGACCCCACGGGCCTGCCCACACGTCTGATGACCTCCGAGGCCTCGGGCGGGAAGGGCCTCCCGATCCTCAGCCGGACCGACACCCGCTACACCGACTGGGGATCGCACGTCCTCGTCATCGCCCCGCCCGCCGACGAGGTCGTCGACGAGAAGGAGCTCAAACTCCCCGATCTCGCCGAGCTTCTCGACCGGCTGGAGCCCAACGAGCTCATCAGCGCGCTGAACGCCCGCCAGGACGGCGATGACTCCTCCTCCCGCGCCAGGACGTCCGCGCACTGAGCGTCCGCGCCGCTGACCCGCCACCGGTCTCGTGAGGCTCGCCTCTCGAGACCGGCTCGCGGTTCTGCCGGTCAGGCCAGGCGCAGGGACATCACGAGGTAGCGGAAGGCGGGCTCCGCGTCTCCGGGAACCTCGGTGACGAGGGCGGGGCGGCTCGGGGACTGCATGTTGAGCCGGACGAAATCGGTCTCGACCCCGCTCAGGCCGTCGAGCAGGAACTGGGACTGGAAGGCGATCTGGATCTCGTCGCCGACCAGGTCGGCGTCCAGGACCTCGGCTCCGCGACCGATGTCGCCGCCGCCCGCCTGGATGAGCACCTGCCCCTGGCCGAAGGCGAGCCGGACCGCGGTGTTGCGCTCGGCGACCAGCGCCACCCGCTTGATCGCGTCGACGAACGGGGCGACCCGCACGTCCGCCCTGATCGGCCAGTCGTCGGTCAGCCGGGAGCGGTAGTCGATGAACTGCTCGTCGAGCAGGCGGACCGTGGTGCTGCGGCCGACGCTCTCGAACCCGGCGACCCCGTCGCCCAGACCGACCGAGACCTCACCGCCGCGCAGCGACCTGGCCACCTCGACGAGCACCCGGGCGGGCACCATGGCGGCGGCCGTGACATCCGGCTTCTCGGGACGCCAGCCGAACTCCCTGGCCGCGATGCGGTAGCGGTCGGTGGCGGCCATGGTCACGCTCTCGCCCGCGATGTCGACGCGGACGCCGGTCAGCATGGGGAGCGTCTCGTCGCGGCTGGAGGCGGGAGCCACCTGGCCGACCGCGCTCGCGAAGACGCCGCCGCCGACCGCGCCGATCTTCGGCGGCGCGGCGGGCAGGGCAGGGAAGTCCTCCACCGGCATCGTGAGCAGGCCGAACTCGGCGCTTCCACAGGTCAGCACCGCCTCGGAGCCGTCGGTGACGATCTCGACCGGCTGGGAGGGCAGGCTGCGGGTGATCTCGGCGAGGATCCGGCCGGGGATCAGCACCCTGCCGGGCTCGGCCACGTCGGCCTCGACCGTGGCGCGGGCGGAGACGTCGTAGTCGAAGGCCGACAGCACGAGGTCCTCGCCGTCGGCCTCCAGCAACAGGCCGGAGAGCACGGGAACGGCCGGGCGGTTGGGCAGAGCGCGGGCGGCCCAGACAACGGCGTCGGCCAGGACATCGCGGTTGACCCGGAACTTCACCTGAGCATCCCTTCGTCCCGAACGGCACCACGTGCGGTGGCCGTACTCCGGAGAACGGTAGCCGCTGCCACCGACAGAACCCTCCGGCACTGACATATCACTCGGTGGGCCAAAGGTCACGTTCTGTCGTGGACGTCGCAGTGACGCCGCCCGGCCCTGACACAAGGACGGAGGGAAGCGGCGCAGGCGGGATACGTCGTTCGGAAGGCCTCCGTCAGCGGCCGAGCTCGGCCAGTTCGTCGCTGGTGAAGGTGAGTCTGACCGCGAGTTTGGTGTCGTCGGTGATGAAGCCGACGAAGTCGAGGTCCCAGAAGGGGCTCGTGCCGTCCCCGTGGATCGAGGTGGCGTCCTTGACCCCGTTGGTGCCGGGCTTGACGGCCTGCTGGCGGGCGTACCACTGGTCGACGAAGAAGCACGAGGGACCGTACGTGCCGATCTTGTGCAGGTCTCCGGGGGCACGGCCGACCAGCACGTAGGCGTGGCCCTGGCCGCCGACGGTGGCGAGGATGTTGACCAGCTCGACCGTGACGCCGGGGCCCAGCAGGTCGGGCCGGTCGGCGAACATCCCGATGACGCAGCAGGCGAACAGCGTGCAGTTGGCGCTGGTGGCCGTCTGGTACTTGGCCCGGCCCGCGGCGACGTACCGCTTCCTGAGCTCCACCCTGGCCCGCTCGAACGTGGCCCCGGTCACCGGCCCGTCGAGCCCCGCGGCCGCGCCCAGGTTGCCCAGCTGCACGGCTTTGAGGTCGGCGAACGTCTTGCCGTCCGCGATGATGTCGGGCACCTCGCCCCTCTTCGCCGGGGCCTCCAGGTCCGCGACGTCGAGGCTCGAGTCCACGACGTGCCGCCAGGGATTCCACACCTTCGCGGTGGCCAGCGGCGTCATGTCCAGCGCGGCCTGCACGGCGGCCATCTGTGTCTGCTTCAGGTTCACGGTGCCGTGCGTGTTCTCACTCATGGTGCTCTCCTGGTGCCGTTTCTGGTGCAACCCGACATTCCCACCCCGTCAATTCCAGGACAACGCGATGGCCTGTTGTGGACAGCCCGGATCGGCGGCCGGGGCCCGGCCGGTTCTCGCCGCGTGCCTGACCGCGGTCGGCCGTCCCGGGGCCGTGACCGGTTGTCGCGGACGCGACGCCGAACTATCGTCGCCAGATGATCCCCACCGTTTCAGGAAGATTCGCGTCCTTCCTCCTTGTGGGGTTCACGGCGGCGGCCTGCAGCACGGCGACGGCTCCCGTCACACCGTCCGAGGCCCGTCCATCCACGACCCGCACGCCCCTTCCGGCAGGCGGCTGCCCGCCCGGCTCCGTCCCCTCAAGCGCCGTCCCCTCAAGCGCCGTCCCCTCAAGCGCCGTCCCCTCAAGCGCCGTCCCCTCGGGTGCCGCCGCCTCCCCTGCCGCGAGCCTCCCCGTCTCCACCCGGAGGTTCCGCGAGCAGCACGACTACAACGGCGACGGCTACGCCGACCTCGCGATCGGCGTGTCACGCGCCACCGTGGACGGCAAGGCGGAGGCGGGGCGGGTCGACGTGCTGTACGGCTCCTCCACCGGCGCGACCTCCGGGAACTGTCAGGTCGTCACCAAGGGCACCGGTGCCGCCCGGGGCGGCCGCTTCGGCCAGGACCTCGCCTCCGGCGACTTCGACGGCGACGGCCACGCCGACCTGGCGAGCGCCACCGGAACGCGTGGCGGCGACCTCACGATCGTCTTCGGCTCCGACGACGGGCTGTCCGGTGAGCCGGTCGCGGTGGCGAGGCCCCCGGCGGGCTCCTTCGGCGGCCATCTGACCACGGGCGACTTCAACCGTGACGGCCGTCAGGACCTCGCGGTGGAGGGCGCCGACGCCACGGTGTGGGCGGCGTACGGCCACCGCGGCATCAGGACGGGAGAGGCGGGCTGGAAGCCCGTTCTGTCGAAGGGCGAGGCCGTCTCCGTCCGCGCGCTCGCGACCGGCGACGTCACCGGCGACGGCTTCGCCGACCTCGCCGTCACCTACTCCGAGGACGACCCCGCCGACGAGGGCAGGAGCGTGGTGTACCGCGGCTCGCCGACCGGCCTGGCGGGCCGGGTGCGCGGGACCTTCCCCGGCTGGGACGTGGGCGCCGTGGCGATCGGCGACCTCGACGGCGACGGCCACGGCGACGTGGTCGCGGGCATGGCCTGGGATCACGGTGAGGACCCCGGCGGCCAGATCTACGTCAGCCGAGGCTCCGCCGACGGGCCGGCCGCGCCTCGGGCGGTGGGACCCGCCTCGCCGGGCATGCCTCAGGAGCCGCGGGGAAACGGCGGCTTCGGCGCGTCGGTCGCGGTCGGTGACGTCGACGCCGACGGATACGCCGACGTCGCCGTCGGTGAGAGCGAGAGGCCGGGCGTCGTCTACGTCCTGTACGGCGGGCCCGGCGGGCTGTCGGTGGACGGCGCCCGGGTGCTGGACCCCGGGGCCGCGGGGATCCCCTCCGACTCCGCCTCCGATCAGAGATTCGGGACGGATGTCGCCCTGACCGATCTCGACGGCGACGGCGCCCTCGAACTCGTCGTCACCTCCGTCTCCGTACCGGCCGACGGCGTCGCCGAGACGCGCGTGACCGCGCTCTTCCCCGACGGACGCCGGGCACCGGTCCAGCTCGCCCACCAGCGGCTGGACCACGCGTTCGACCACACGTTGGAGTGACCCGCGTGCGCCGTCGCGGCGACGGCTCCCGGCACGCGGCACATGCGCCGGTGAGCCGGGCCGTACACCGATCGGTGTAGCGGCAGGTGTCACCGGACGGACGACGCCGGAGACACGCGCCGTTCCTAGCGTTGGGGCCATGAAGAAGACAGTCCTCGCCGGAGTCGGCGTCGGTACGGTGGCATTCACGATCTCGGACGTGGTCAACAGGGAGATGAGCCCCGTCGGCGAGACCATCAGCAGGTTCGTCAACACGGGCGCCGGATGGCTGGTCACACTCGGGTTGCTCGCCGTCGCGCTCGCCGCGGCGGCCCTCACGGTGGCCGTTGCCCGAAGCGGCGCGGGCCGTGCGGGAACCTGGCTGCTCGGCGTCTGGTCGGCGGGGCTTCTGGTGGCCGCGATCTTCCCTGCCGACCCGCCGGGACGGTGGGACGACCCGTCGGTGTCGGAGACCGTCCACGGGCTCGCCGCCTGGGTCGCTCTGACGGCGTTCACGGTCGCCGCCGTGCTGCTCACCAGGGCCTGGCCGCGAGACACCCTGCTCACCGGTGTCACGATCACGGTGGTGGTTGGGATGATTCTGTTCGTGGTCACCCTCGTCGATGTCATGGTCGCCCGGTCCCTGCCCCCGGTGGTCGGGGTGACCGAACGCGTCGCGATCGCCGCCGACCTCGCCTGGATGGCGCTGGCCGCCCTCCGCCTGCCCCGCCCGAACCCGCCCCGCCCGAACCTGTCCGCCCCGAGCCTGTCCCGTACGAGCCGATGATCATCACCTTGACGCCCGCGGTTCTCACGACCGTCGCCGTCCTCACCGGACTGGCGGCGGTCGGAGCCCCGATCGGCTGGCCTGCCGCCGCCCTGGCGCTCCTGCTCGGCGGCCTGCTGCTGGTGAGACGGCGATGGCCGGTCGGCGTCCTGCTGGCCTCGGCGATCGTGCTGGCCGCGTTCCAGGGGGCGGGGCTGTTCGAGGGCGGCTGGGTGTGGCCGCTGACGGCGGCCCTCCACACCGTGGCCGCGGCGGGCCGGACGCGCTGGGCCGCCGGTGTCGGACTGTTCCTGCTGACCTACGCGATGACCTGGGACTGGGCCGTGGCGGGTGGTTCCCCGGGCCGCGTGCTCGCCGCCGGCGGCACGGAGACGCTCTGGCTGGCGCTCGTGCTGGCGATCGGCAACGCCCGGCGCAACCAGCTGCGCTGGCGGGCGCAGCTGGAGGAGGCGCGCGAGGCGGACGCCCGCAGCCGGCTGGCCGAACAGCGGCTGGAGATCTCCCGCGAGCTCCATGACATCGTCGCCCACACCCTGGCCGTGGTCGGCGTCCACCTCAACGTGGCCGCCGACACGCTCGACGAGTCTCCCGAGGAGGCTCGCGAGGCGCTGCGCACGGCGATGGAGGTGCGGAACAAGGCGATGGGAGACCTCCGCTCCCTCGTCGGCGTCCTGCGGATCGACGGCGGCACCGCTCCTCAGCCGGACCTGGGCGGGATCGCCGCGCTCGCCGCCGCGGCCCGGACGACCGGCCTCGACGTCGCCCTGCACGAGGAGGGAGACCCCGCGTCGGTCCCCGCGCCCCAGGCCGTCGCGGCCCACCGGATCGTCCAGGAGGCGCTGACCAATACCATCAAGCATGCGGACGCCGCCCACGTCTCGGTACGGCTGCGCTACACGAGCGCCGCGGTGACCGTCGAGGTGACCGACGACGGCCACGGCGGGGCGGCTCCCGTCGAAGGGCACGGCCTGACCGGCATGCGTGAGCGCGTCACCGCGCTGGGCGGCTCGCTGAGCATCGAAAGGAGTGGGGGCTTCGCCGTACAGGCGCACATCCCCCTGAAGACGTGACGATCAAAGTGCTGCTCGCCGACGACCAGGCTCTCGTCCGGGCGGGCTTTCGCAGCCTGCTCGGCCGGTCCAGGGAGCTCACCGTGGTCGGCGAGGCCGCCACGGGTGACGAGGCTGTACGGCAGGCCAGGGCCAC
Organism: Streptosporangium carneum; assembly: GCF_027922005.1. GTDB lineage: Bacteria > Actinomycetota > Actinomycetes > Streptosporangiales > Streptosporangiaceae > Streptosporangium > Streptosporangium carneum. The sequence goes on from NZ_BSEV01000001.1 coordinate 310,025, forward strand.
CGAGCCCGACGTGATCCTCATGGACATCCGCATGCCCGGCATGGACGGCATCGAGGCCACCCGCCGGGTGCTCGCCGAACGTCCCGCGACCAGGGTCGTCATCCTCACCACCTTCGACACCGACGAACACGTCTTCGCCGCCCTGCGCGCGGGCGCCAGCGGCTTCCTCACCAAGGAGGTCGAACCGGCCGAGCTGCGCCGCGCGGTCGCCCTGGTCGCCGCGGGAGAGGCGCTGCTGTCGCCGAGCGTCACCCGGCGGGTCGTCGAGCAGTTCGCCCACCGGCCCGTCCCGGTGAGCGGCGACGCGCTCGAGGCGCTCGAGGTGCTCACCGCCCGCGAGCGCGAGGTCGTCCGGCTGGTCGCCGAGGGGCTGTCCAACGACCAGATCGCCGCCAAGCTCGTGATCAGCCCGCTGACCGCCAAGACGCACATCACCCGGGCGTTGACGAAGCTGGACGTTCGCGACCGGGTGCAGTTGGTGATCCTCGCCTACGAGAGCGGCCTGGTGCGGCCGGGCTCCTGACACCGGACGGTCTTCGTCACCGGCCAGGCCCCGTCGTCGAACGGGTTGTGCCCGCGCCGGGGCGCGGAGCATGATCTTTTCCAGAGGTCGCCGCCGATGGCGTGACGGGAGCGGCGACGCCGTGGACTGGAGGAACGGGATGCGCACCGAAGGACGGATCGAGCGGGCCAGGCTGTTCTACGAGCGCGCGGTCTTCACCGGAGACGACGGCGAGTCGTCGGAGGTGGAGCGGGGGCTGGACGCGGTCGAGGCCGATCTCGCCCTGGCCCGAGGCCGGATCCTCCATGCGCGGTTCTTCGAGGAGCGGCGCGAGGACCCGCGTGAGCTGGAGCTGTTCGAGCACGCGGCGCGGCTGTACCACGCGCTCGGCGACGTGTCCGGCGAGAGTGACGCGCTGTTCTGGGTGGGGTGCGTCCACCAGGTGGTGCGGGGTGACGACGACACCGCCGTCCCCCTCTTCGAGCGGTCCCACGAGCTGGCGACGCAGGCGGGAAACCGGGCCGTCCAGGCCGAGGCGCTCCGGCACCTGGGCATCGCCGAGCACGCCGCGGGCCGGTTGGACGCCGCACGCGAGCGGCTGGAGGAGTCGGTACGGCTGCGCCGGGAGATCGGGCTCCTGGCCGGTGTCGCGTCCAACCAGGTGGGGCTGATCCACATCGCCGCCGCCCAGGGCCGCCGCGAGGACGCTCTGGCGCTGGCCGAGGAGGCGCACGCGCTCGCCGAGTCCTGCGGCGCGAAGCGCGTCACGCGCCAGGTCGAGGAGGCGCGAGCCCGGATATAGCCGCGGGCTCGCCGATCTCAGAGGCCGCGCACGGCGGCGACGCCGAAGGGGGTCCGCGGAGTGCCCGGCCCGAGCGGACCGCCCTTGTCGAACTGCGAGCCGACCACGTAGAGCGTCCCGTTCACACGCGCCAGCGTCGTCGGGAGCGCAACGCCTCGTCGGTCACCCGCTGCTCCACGTGGGCCGCCGAGCCGTCCTTGGCGACCTTCCACCGGCTGATGGCGTTGGCGGTGTTGTGGACCGCCCAGAGCCTGCCGTCCTGCGACTCCAGTCCGTCGGCGTGCAGCATGTCGCCTCCGCGCAGGGCCACCTTGCGGATCGCGCCGGAGGCGAGGTCGAGGCGGTACAGGTCGCCGCCGGTCATGTCCGCGGTCAGCAGGTAGCGTCCCGACGGGTCGGCGACGATCCCGTTGAGGGTGAACGCGTCGGGCGCGTGCGGTTCGAGGGCGTCGCCCAGGTCGAAGCGCGGGGTGAGCGTCGCCCGTCCCCCCGCCGCCCGCGCGAGCTGCCGGGGCGTGACGCGGTAGACCACGGCCCGGACGCTGTCGGTGAGGTAGGCGCTGCCGTCCGGGGCGACGGCGAGGTCGTTGACGAAGGTCGCGCCCTGTCCGGGGACGTCGAAACGGGCCAGCAGGCGGCGGCTGCGCGTGTCGTACACGGAGACTCCGGTCGTGGAGTCGGTCACCCACAACCGTCCCGCCCGGTCCACCTTCAGCCCGTTGGCGGTGTCACGCCCGTCCGCGCCCGCGGGCAGGAACACCTGGGCCGTCCGCCGGCCCGGCGTCATCTTGAAGATCGTGCCGTCGGCGTACGACCCGGCGTAGAGGTCGCCCGTGCGCGGGTCGGCGGCGACGCCCTCGGGGTAGACCCGGTCGCCGGGCAGCTCGTACGCCGTGGAGATCGTCACTGAGGTCGTCGGCGAGGTCGCCGTGGAGGTCGGCGTCCACGGGTGGGACACCGCGGAAAGGCCGGCGGCGGCCTGCGCGCCGGGGGTGAGGGAGAGGGCCGCGGCGAGAGCCGTGGCCACGATGGCTGTGGACGAGCGAAGCGGAGACATGACGCCTCTCTGTTCGGCTGTTCGCAAGGATCGAAAGAGCATTACCTTTGATTCGAACTCACACCATAGTTAGAGCTCTAATGATCGTCAACGCATTAACCTCGTGGGTCGTTACCATGCACAGGTGACCTCGATGCCCGTTTCCGAGCGCCTGGGCTCCCACCTCAAGCGCGCGGCGCAAGCGCTCAGCGCGGCCAAGCAGGCGACGTTGAAGCAGGCCGGTCTGACGGTGCCGCAGTACGCGGCGCTGCTGTACCTGTCCGACAACCCCGGCATGTCGGCCGCCGCGCTGGCCAGGGCGTGCGCGGTCACCCCGCCGACGATGAACACCGTGCTCAAGAACCTCCAGGAGCAGGGCCTGATCGAGCGCACCCCGCACGAGTGGCACAGGAACATCCTGGAAACCCGTCTCACCGAGAAGGGCGAAAGGGTGCTCGCCGACGCCGACCCCCGCGCGGTGCGTGTCGAACGGGGGCTCGCCGCGGAGTTCAGCCAGGAGGAGCGGGAGACGCTGGTCGCCCTGCTGGGCCGTTGCATCGGCTTCCTGGAGTCGGCCAGGCAGGCGGAGCACTGACAGCCGGGGAGCGCCCGAGCCGGGAGGCGCGGGCGTGGCGGACTAGCCGCGGGCGGCGTTGAGGTAGGCGAGAACGGCCAGGACGCGACGGTTGTCGTCGTCGGAGGGGGCCAGGTCGAGCTTGGCGAAGATGCTCGCCGTGTGCTTGCCGATCGCGCTCTCGCTGAGGAAGAGCCGCTGCGAGATGGCCGCGTTGGAACGGCCCTCGGCCATCAGCTCCAGCACCTCCCGCTCGCGCGGGCTCAGCGCGCCGAGCGGTTCGTGCCTGGCGGTGCTGGCCAGAAGCTTGGCGATCACCTCGGGGTCCATCGCGGTGCCCCCGGCCGCGACCCGGCGGACCGCGTCGACGAACTGCTCGGCGTTGAAGACGCGGTCCTTGAGGAGGTAGCCGATCGCTCCCGAGCCGTCGGCCAGCAGCTCGCGGGCGTAGAGCTGCTCGACGTGCTGGGACAGGACGAGGACCGGCAGGCCGGGGACGGCCCCGCGAGCCGTCAGCGCCGCCTGGAGGCCCTCGTCGGTGAAGGTCGGCGGGAGCCGCACGTCGACCACGGCGACGTCGGGCCGCAGCGTGGTCAGGGCCGCGAGCAGCTCGGGCCCCGACTCGACGGCGGCGACGACCTCGAAGCCGTGCGCCTGGAGCAGATGGACCATGCCGTCCCTCAGGAGGTAGAGGTCTTCGGCGATGACGACTCGGGGGCTCATCCGGGCAACCCTAGACAACACACCCGCCCGCCTCCAGGTGGGCAGGCGTGGTCTGGGCGATCGCGTGCTTGCGGGCGTGCGTGAGGGGCAGGCCGACGGCCAGGCCGTACAGGGTGAGGCCGAGGAAGACGTTGAACACCATCAGCGGCCACTGCAGCGGCTCCGGCAGGTAGAGCGCGACGAACCAGCTGCGCTCCGAGGCGCCGAAGATCTTCAGGAACATGGCGACCAGGCCCTGGGGGAACAGCGGAAGCCAGCCGATCCCCCAGCCGAGCGCGACGACGGCGTGCTTCCACTTGGGCATGGAAGGGGCCTTCCCCGTCTGGGGAGTGGGCAGCGCGTACGGAAGGTCGAGGGTGGCCGTGGTCGGGCCGCCGGGCGGGCTGCTGAGCGCGAGCACCCCGTCGAAGGCCGCCAGGCGCCGTTCGATGCCGTTCAGGCCGCTGCCGCGCGAGGGGTCGGCTCCTCCCGAGCCGTCGTCGGTGACGGTGACGCGCAGCGTACGGCCCTGGCCGCTGATGTCGACCCACGCCCGGTCGGCCCCGCCGTGTCTGACCGCGTTGGTGAGCAGCTCGCTGATCGAGAAGTAGGCCGCCGACTCCACGGGCGAGTCGGGGCGCGACTTCAGGTCGACGGTGACCGCGACCTTCAGCGGGCTGTCCAGCGCCAGCGCCCGTACGGCGTCGCCAAGACCGCGCTCGGCCAGGACCGGCGGGTGGATGCCCCTGACGAGGTCGCGCAGCTCGGTGAGCGCCGTGGACGAGGCCTCCCGCGACTTGGCGAGCAGCGCCTTGGCCGCCGCCGGGTCCTTGTCCATCAGCTCCTCGACCGCGCCCAGCGTCATGCCGATGGCGACGAGCCTGGCCTGGGCCCCGTCGTGCAGGTCGCGCTCGATCCGCCGCAGCTCGGCCGCCTGGGAGTCGACCGCGTCCAGCCTGACCTGGTCGAGCTTGTGGACCCGCCCCGCCAGCACGGACCTCGCGGTCGGCGCGAGCAGCAGGTGGTTCCACCACCCGTAGAAGCGGAGCAGCCACGGCGTCGCGAACACCCCGCCGACGGCGAGCACCGCCGCGAGGGGCGTGACCACCGGATGCCAGAACCACATCCTGGCCAGGCCGTACACGACGGCGGAGAACGGCAGCAGCAGCAGGACCCCGCCGATGATCGGGTTGAGGAGGAGCCAGAGCGCGTCCCGCCAGGTGGCGGGGTCGGAGAGCATCCACTTCAGGCGGTTGTTCCACGCGGGCCACCGCGGCGTCTTGTAGAGCTGACGCTCGTGGCGGTACCACCCGTCGGGCTGCGGCTTGGGAGGGGGAGGCGGCGGCAGGTAGGACGGCTCGATCCGGCTGCCGATCCACACCCCGTTCAGTCTTCTGGCGAACGTGACGCGGCTCCGGAGCAGCCTGGTGGTCGGCATGAAGAGAAAGATCATCCCCATGCCGAACGTCAGGATGGTCGACAACAGGACGAGGACGACCAGGAAGGCGTCCAGGAGAGCGAGCAGGCCCAGCGTGAACGCCCTGCCGGCCGCGACCGCGTATCGCTTCATGCGTCGAGTGTCGGCCATCGCGGCGTCCCCGCCCAGTGACGCTGGACGCCGCCGGACGGTGGAGGTAGCTCCACCCCCTCCGGGTGCCCAGACGGCTTCTGCGCGCCCGCCCCGCTTCCTAGCGTCTTCGGCATGAGAGTCATCGAGGTGGGCAACCTCCGCAAGCGGTACCGTGACCGGCTCGCGGTCGACGACGTGTCGTTCACCGTCGAGGAAGGCGAGATCTTCGGCGTCCTCGGTCCCAACGGCGCGGGCAAGACCACCACCGTCGAGTGCGTGGCGGGCCTGCGCGTCCCCGACGCGGGAACCGTGAAGGTGCTGGGCGGTCTCAGCGGCGCGGAGCTGAGGGAGAAGCTCGGCGTCCAGCTGCAGAGCTCAGCCATGCCCGCGAAGATCAAGGTGTGGGAGGCACTCGACCTCTACGCCTCCTTCTACCGGATGCCGGCCAACTGGATCACGCTGATGGAACGGGTGGGACTCGCCGACAAGCGGGACACGCCGTACGCCAAGCTCTCCGGCGGCCAGAAGCAGCGGCTGTCCATCGCGCTGGCGCTGGTCGGCAACCCCCGCGTGGTGATCCTCGACGAGCTGACCACCGGGCTCGACCCGCAGGCCAGGCGGGACACCTGGGAGCTCATCGAGCGGATCCGCGAGGACGGGGTGACGGTCCTGCTCGTCACCCACTTCATGGAGGAGGCCGAACGGCTCTGCGACCGGATCGCGCTGATCGACTCCGGCAGGGTGGTCGCCGTCGACAGCCCCGCCGGCCTGGTCGCGCGGCTCGACCGCTCGCAGCGCGTCAGGTTCCGGCCCTCCCGCCCCTTCGACGACGCGGTGCTGACCGCGCTGGCCGAGGTGGACGGGGTGCGCCACGACGGCGACCGGGTCGAGGTCACCGGCTCTGGCGACCTGCTGCTGGCGGTCACGACCGCGCTGGCCTCGGCAGGAGTCGTCCCCGCCGACCTGCGGGTGGAGCAGGCGACCCTCGACGACGCGTTCCTGGCCCTCACCGGAAAGAAGATCTCCGAATGAACAAGATGATCCTGACAGAGGCGAAGCTCTTCCTCCGCGAGCCGGGTGGCCCGATCTTCGCGATCCTGCTCCCGCTGGCCCTGCTGCTGGGGCTGGGCAGCATCCCCGGCTTCCAGGAGGCCAGCGCCGAGCTGGGCGGCCAGCGGGTGATCGACACCCAGCTCCCGGGCATGATGGTGATCCTCTCCGTGGTGACGATGGCGCTGACGGCGCTGCCCGCCGTGCTGGTGACCTACCGGGAGAGCGGCGTGCTGCGCCGGATGTCCACGACCCCGGTCGGGCCCGCCCGGCTGCTGGTCGCCCAGGTGGTGAACAACGTCGCGGTGGCGGTCGTCGCGACCGCGCTGCTGATCGGACTGGGCAACCTGCTCCTCGGGGTGGCCGCGCCCAGGAACCTCCCGGCCTTCCTGGGAGTGTTCCTGCTGGGCAGCGCCTCGGTGTTCGGCCTGGGGCTGCTCATCGCCGCGCTGGCCCCGAGCGCCAAGTCCGCGCCCGGCATCGGCTCGCTGCTGATGTTCCCGCTGCTGTTCGTGGCGGGCATGTGGATCCCCCGTGAGCTGCTCCCCGACCTGGTGCGGCGGATCGGCGACTTCCTGCCGCTGGCGCCGTTCGCCCAGGCGCTCCGCGACACGTGGGCGGGTCACGCGCCGCAGCCGCTGCACCTGGCGGTGATGGCGGCGACCGTGCTGGTCACCGGCGTGCTGGCGACGCGGTTCTTCCGGTGGGAGTGACCGGGCCTCCGGTGGGGCCGGGAGTGACCGGGCGTCCGGTGCCCCCGATACGGCCCGGGGCGTCCCGCGGGACGCCCCACGTCCGGTACGGCCCGCACCTTCGGGGGCGCGGGCCGTACCTTATTTGACTGATCGTTCTAGATTGCCCTACGGTTCCTCCATGGCGAGAACGAAGGAGTTCGATCCCGACGTCGCGCTCCAGGCGGCCCTTGAGCTGTTCTGGGAGCACGGCTACGAGGCGACCTCCATGAGCGACCTGGTCGACCGCCTGGGGATCGGCAGGGCGAGCCTGTACGCCACGTTCGGCGGCAAGCACGACCTCTACCTGAAGGCCCTGCGGCGCTACGCGGCCAACCGGACCCCCTCGCCCGTCGAGATGCTCTCGCAGCCGGGGCCGGCGCTGCCCGCCGTACGGGGGCTGATCGAGTTCTACACCGAGGACTCCATCCGCGACCGGCGGCGACGCGGTTGCATGATCGTGAACGCGGCGGGCGAGATGCTCCCCGGGGACGAGAAGGTCGCCGGGCTCGTCGACGCCAACTGGACCGCGCTGGAGACCGCGCTGACCTCGGCGCTCATCCGGGCGCGGGCGCAGGGCGAGCTGGCGGACGACCGGGATCCTCAGGCGCTGGCGAGGTTCCTGCTGGTCTTCCTGCAGGGGTTGCGGCTGATCTCCAAGGGGCCGCCCGACCCCGCGCGGCTGCGTGACGCGACCGCCCAGGCACTGACGATTCTTGACTGATCAATCCAATAAGGGGCTGGCATGAGGTTTCACGACAAGGTGGTTCTGGTGTCCGGCGGCGGCTCGGGCATAGGACGGGCCGTGGCCCTGGGGTTCGCCCGCGAGGGCGCCCGGGTCGTGGTGGCCGGGCGCGGCCGCGAGGCGCTCGACCAGACCGTGAAGCTGGCCGAGGGCGGGAAGGTCACCGCGCTGACCGCGGACGTCTCCGACTCCGGCTCCGTGGCCGGGCTGGTCGGCGAGATCGTCGAGCGGCACGGCAGACTGGACGTCGCGATCAACAACGCCGGGGTGCTGGCCACCGGCAAGGTCGCCGACCAGGCGGAGGAGGACTTCGCCAGAGTGGTCGACACCAACCTGACCGGCGTCTTCCTGGCGATGAAGCACGAGATCCCGGCGATGCTCGCCGGAGGCGGCGGGGTCATCGTCAACTTCAGCTCGCAGATAGGGCTGCACAAGCGCCTGCCCGGCTTCGGGGCCTACGCCGCGTCGAAGGCCGGGGTGACGGCGCTGACCCGCACGGCGGCGCTGGAGTACATCGGCCAGGGCATCCGCATCAACACGATCAGCCCGGGATCGCATGACACGACGATGTCCCTGCGCCCCGGCGAGACGGAGGCCGACCGGGCGGAGCGGGTGAGGGGCCAGGTCCCGATCGGCCGCGTCGGCTCCCTGGACGAGATCACCGGCACGGTCCTGTGGCTGGCCTCCGAGGACGCGGGCTACGTGGTGGGCGGTGACATCGTGGTGGACGGCGGCTCGACAGCCTGAACGGCGACGGGCCTGAACGGCGACGGCCAAGCGGACAGCCCGAACGGTGACGGACGCCTCTGCCGGGCACGCGACCTGCCGCCTCCGGATGCCCGGCCCCCACCGGCGCCGGTACGGCGAGGGGCGGCGTCGACCTGATCGGCGCCGATGAGCGGCGCGTTCCCGGTCACGACGCCAGGCGCGCGTCGTAGGCCTCGCGGGCGCTGCGGACCTGCTCGATGTTCCCCTCGGCCCACGACTTGATGGCCATCATGACCGGCTGAAGGTCCTGTCCGAGATCGGTCAGGGCGTAGTCGACGCGGACCGGCACCGAGGGCGTCACCGTACGGGAGACCAGGCCGTCGCGCTCCAGGCTCCGCAGGCTCTGGGTGAGCATCTTCTGGCTGATGCCCGCGATGACCCTGCCCAGGTCGCTGTAGCGCAGCGGACCTCCGGACAGGGCGTTCAGGATCAGGCTGACCCACTTGTCGCTGATCGTGTCGAGCAGTTCCCTCGCGGGGCAACCCGCCAGGTACGCGTCGTACGCGACCCGCGCCTCGTCTCGCCGCTGAGCGGCTGTCTGGGTGGCCATGACGCCCCTTCCGGTGCGGTACGCACTTCTGGGTGCGCACTTCCCGATAGAGAGTAACGCTCCATAAGTTTGCGCCACCGGAGGGGAGGTCCCCTCGGACGCCGGTCCGAGCCCCGATCGGAACCTGTGATCGGAACGTGTGGAGGCAGCGATGCGCGCAGTGGTGGTTCGTTCGTTCGGAGGTCCTGAGGCGCTGGAGGTGGAGGATGTCCCGGTCCCCCGTACCGGGGCGGGGCAGGTGCGGGTCAGGGTGGAGGCCGCGGCCGTCAATCCCGTCGACGTGGCGACCAGGACCGGGGCCCTCGTCGAGTTCGGGCTGGTGGACCGGCGTGAGGTCCACGGGATCGGCTGGGACGTGGCCGGAGTCGTCGAGGAGGTCGGCGCGGGGGTCACCGGATTCGCTCCGGGGGACCGGGTGATCGGCCTGGCCGACCGGCTCGACGTCTCCCTCGGCGCGTACGCCGAGCAGATCGTGCTGGACGCGGACGCGCTGGCCCCCGCCCCCTCGGGGGCGACCCCGGCGCAGGCCGCCACGCTCCCGCTCAACGCCCTCACCGCCGACCAGGCCCTCGACCTGCTGAACCTGACCGAGGGGCAGACCCTGCTGGTGACCGGCGCGGCGGGCGGGGTCGGCGGCTACGCGGTCGAGCTGGCCGTGCTGCGCGGCCTGCGGGTGGTCGCCGTGGCGAGCCCCGCGGACGAGAAACTCGTCCGCGGGTTCGGCGCGGAGTTCTTCGTGCCGCGCGACGCCGAGCTGAGCACCGCCGTACGGGAGCTGGTGCCGGGCGGCACGGACGGCGCGGTCGACGCCGCGGCCCTCGGCACCCCGGCGCTCACCGCGGTGCGCAACGGCGGCTCCCTCACCGCCGTCCTCGGCGGCGCGGCTCCTTTCCCGCTGCGCGGCACCAGGGTGGCCAACGTCTGGGTCCGCGCCGACGGCGAGCGGCTGGCCGAGCTCGCCGGGCTGGCCGACGAGGGACGGCTGACCCTCAGGGTCGAGGACACCTTCCCGCTCGACCAGGCCGCCGCCGCCCACGAGCGCTTCGCCGGGGGCGGTCTCAGGGGCCGCCTCGTCCTCATCCCCTGACGTCCTGCCGACGGGTCCCCTGGCGTCCTGTCCACGGCGGTCCGGATCAGCCGTGACCCCTGACGCCCGCTGGCGGCGAGCCGGATCAGGCACGATCCCCTGACATCCTGCCGACGGCGGTCCGGAACAGGCGTGACCCCTGACGTCCTGCCGACGGCGGTCCGGGACAGGCGTGATCTTCTGGCGGTTCCGTCGATGGCGAGGTCAGATCAGGCGTGCCAGGCTTGGACAATGCTGACCCTGGCTCATGTGAGCGACATCCACATCGACGACTCTCCCCGCAGCGTCGAGCGGACGCGGGCCGTCATGCGTCATCTGGAGAACCTGCCCGGACCGCTGGACGCCGTCATCGTGACCGGAGACATCGCCGACCACGGTTCGACCGAGGAGTACGAGGTGGCCCGCGAGCTGCTGGCCTCCCGCCACCCCACGGTGCTCTGCCCGGGAAACCACGACTCAAGGGCCGCCTTCCGCAAAGTCCTCCTGGGCCAGGACGGCGACGGGCCGGTCAACCAGGTCCTGCGGCTCGACGGCCTCACCGTCGCCCTGTGCGACTCCAGCGTTCCCGGCCGCCCGGAGGGCCTGCTGGAGGAGGAGACCCTGGTCTGGCTGGACTCGGTGCTCGCCGAGTCGTCGCAGACCCCGGTCATCGTGGGCATGCACCATCCGGCGGTCGCGCTGGGCATCCCGTACGTCGACGGGATCGGGCTGCGCGAGCCCGAGCGGCTGGAGGCGGTGCTGCGCCGCCACCCGCAGGCGGTGGCCGTGCTCGCCGGGCACGCCCACACGCCCGCGAGCACCTGGTTCGCCGGTCGCCCCCTGCTGGTGGCCCCGGGAGTGATCAACACCGCCCTCATCCCCGCGGAGGCCAGGGAACGCTACCCCGTCGACCTCGACCTGCCGCCCCAGATCGCCCTGCACGTCTTCGCCGAGGGCCGCCTCACCACCCACATCCGCCCGATCGTCTAGTCACGCCGCCCAAGGAGCCGGTACGGCGGGCGGCGACGCCGACCGGACCGCCGCCGACGCGCAGCCGTGAGGCTGCGGAGTTGATGCCGGCTGCTTGGGAACGTTGGCATTCGTAACTGGTGCTGTCCGCGTGACTTTGTCCGCCCCTGTGGCATTCAGCGAAGGCAGTCGCGTTGACGGGAAACCCGCCCACGGCCCGCCGGAGGACCGCCGACCGGCCGACTAGTGGGAGGCCATGTCGACGAAGCGGCTGTAGTGGCCCTGGAAGGCGACGGTGACCGTCGCGGTCGGGCCGTTACGGTGCTTGGCCACTATAAGGTCCGCCTCGCCCGCTCTGGGAGACTCACGCTCGTAGGCGTCCTCCCGGTGGAGCAGGATGACCATGTCCGCATCTTGCTCGATCGATCCGGACTCGCGCAGGTCACTGACCATGGGGCGCTTGTCGGTCCGCTGCTCGGGGCCACGGTTCAGCTGGGAGATCGCGATCACCGGGACCTCCAGCTCCTTGGCGAGGAGCTTGATCGCACGGGAGATCTCGGAGACCTCGTTCTGGCGGCTCTCGGTCTTCTTCGGCGAGGACATCAGCTGGAGGTAGTCGATGATGACGAACCGCAGGTCGTTGCGCTGCTTGAGACGGCGGCACTTGGCCCTGATCTCCATCATCGACATGTTGGGCGAGTCATCGATGAACAGCGGCGCCTCGGCCACCTCGCCCATCCGCCGGGCCAGCTTGGCCCAGTCGTCGTCGGTCATCGTGCCCGCCCGCATCGCGTGCAGCGCCACCTTGGCCTCCGCCGACAACAGACGCATGGTGATCTCGTTGCGGGACATCTCCAGCGAGAACACCACCGTGGTCATACCGTGCTTGATGGCGGCAGACCTGGCGAAATCCAGACCAAGGGTCGATTTTCCAATGGCAGGCCGGGCAGCCACAACGATCATCTGGCCGGGGTGGAGACCGTTGGTGAGGGTGTCGAGGTCCTGGAAGCCGGTGGGAACGCCGACCATCTGGCCGCTTCTGCCGCCGATGGCCTCCAGCTCGTCGAGGGCGCCCGGCATGATCTCGGCCAGCGGGATGTAGTCCTCGGAGGTGCGGCGCTCGGTGACCTTGTAGATCTCGGCCTGGGCACGGTCGACGAGGTCGTCGACCTCGGCGTCCTGTCCGCCGTAGCCGTAGGAGACGATGCGGGTCCCGGCCTCGATGAGGCGCCTGAGGATGGCCTGCTCCCGGACGATCCTCGCGTAGTAGCCCGCGTTGGCCGCGGTGGGCACGACGGCGGTCAGCGTGTGGAGGTAGGCGCCGCCGCCGACCCGGGCGACCTCGCCGCGCTTTTGCAGCTCGTCGAAGATGGTGACGGCGTCGGCCGGGTCACCCCTGCCGTAGAGGTCGGTGATGATGTCGTAGATGATCTGGTGGGCCGGACGGTAGAAGTCGTCGGACCTGAGGATCTCGACCACGTCGGCGATGGCGTCCTTGGAAAGGAGCATGCCACCGAGGACGGACTGCTCGGCCTCGATGTTGTTGGGCGGGGTGCGCTCGAACCCTGGCTCGAAGACCGGTGGCTCCGCGATGCTCACCGTGCACCCCCTCACTCGAACATGGTTTCGCTATCTTCAGTTGTAACCGACCGGTCTGACAGTCTCTCCGCTCCCGGGACCATGTGGCAACGCGACCTGTCGACAGAGGTGTGGATAAGGTGTGCAGTTTTCCCCCAGAGGTGTGGGAACGCTGTGGACAGTGCTGTGGATAACCGCCCCCCGCAATCCACAGTGCCGCACTGAACTGGGAAAACGTCATCCACCGCCTGTGGAGGAAAGAAAGTTGGGGTGACACGCCGAGACCCTCCTCACATTGCATTCCCTGCCTTCTTGATCCTCTTTACGGCCCCTGTGTCGCCTTCGCACATGTAAGAGACAAAATGGAGCCGTGCCACCTACCTCCACCACGGCTCGCGACCACGACAGACAGATCCTCCGCCTGGCGGTCCCGGCCTTCGGGGCTCTGGTGGCCGAACCCCTGTTCCTGCTGACGGACACCGTCGTCGTCAGCCGCCTGCCCGCGCCCGCGCTGGGCGCGGTGGGAGTGGCCAGCACGGTGCTGGGCGTGCTGGTGTCCCTGTGCGTCTTCCTCGCCTACGGCACGACGGCGGCGGTGGCCCGGCAGATCGGCGCGGGCAACACCCGGCAGGCCCTCCGGCAGGGAGTCGACGGTCTCTGGCTGGCCGCGGGAGTCGGACTGGCGATCATCGTGGTGGTGTGGCCGCTCGCCTCACCGATCGTCGGACTGGTCGGCGCGGAGGGCGAACTCGCCCGCCAGGCGGTGACCTACCTGAGGATCAGCCTCCTGGGCGTGCCCGCCATGCTGCTGGTGCTCGCCGGGACCGGAGTGCTGCGGGGCATGCAGGACACCACCACCCCGTTGCTGGTCTCCGTCGGCTCGTTCGCGCTCAACGCGGCGCTCAACGTCACCTTCGTCCTGGGGCTGGGCTGGGGCGTCGCGGGCTCGGCCTGGGGCACGGTCCTGGCCCAGTCGCTGGCCGCCGCGGTCTACCTGACCCTGATGTTCGGACGGCACAGGGCGCCGATCAGGCCCGACCTGGCGGGCATCAGAGCCGCGGGATCCGCAGGAGTCGCCCTGATCATCCGTACGGCCTGCCTCCAGGTGGTGCTGGCCGTCGCCGCCACGATGGCGACCCGTATGGGCGAGGAACAGATCGAGGCGCACACGATCGCCATCAGGATCTGGACGCTGCTGGCCTTCGCCCTGGACGCGATCGCCATCGCCGGGCAGGCCATCACGGGGCGCGCCCTGGGCGCCGGCGACACGGCCGGAACCCGCCAGGCGACCCGGAGGATGGTCGGGTGGGGGATCGGCTCCGGCGTGGTGCTCGGGCTCCTGGTGGTCCTGGCCAGGCCGTTCGTGCCCGGCATGTTCGACGCGGGCCCCGAGGTCGCGGGGCCGCTGTCCGACCTGCTGTGGTTGATAGCGGTCCTGCAGCCGGTCGCCGGGGTGGTCTTCGTCCTCGACGGGGTGCTCATCGGCGCGGGCGACCAGCGTTATCTCGCCCTGGCCGGGCTGTGGACGACCCTGGCGTACCTTCCCGCCGTGCTCGCGGTGGCCCTTCTCGGCGGCGGCCTGCCGGCCCTGTGGCTGGCGCTGGGACTGTGGATGGCGGCCAGGTTGATCACCCTCGGTTGGCGGGCGCGCGGCACCGCGTGGCTGGTGATCGGTGTGTGATCTGGAGGTGTCCACCACGTAACCAGCAGGCTCTTGTACCGCGGAACCCCCTGCGGCACTGTGAACAGTCCGGCAATACGGTTGTCCCACCCACCATGATTGGGTCGCGTCGTGCCCGAAGGTCACCCCTCGTCGATCATCCGCCGTCTCCCTCCGAGCGAAGCGACAAACCGTTGGACCGGCGGCGCGCGTCACGGCCTGCCCAAGGCCTACCGTCCGGCTGATCTCGTCGTCATGGGTGTCGGCGTCATGATCGGCGCGGGCATCTTCAGCCTCGCCGGACGCCAGGCGGCCACCATGGCGGGCCCCGGAGTCGTCCTCTCATTCATGATCGCCGGTATCACCAGCCTGCTCGTCGCCTTCTGCTTCGCGGAGCTGTCCTCGGCCCTGCCGAGTTCGGGCAGCGCCTACACCTTCGCCTACGTCATCTTCGGCGAGGTCTGGGCCTGGGCCGTCGGCTGGGCTCTGGTGATGGAGCTGCTGCTGGCCAGCGCGGTGGTGTCCCGCGTCTGGTCTCTGTACGCCTCGCAACTGCTCACCGACCTCGGTGTGCGCCTCCCCGCGCCACTCGCCGCGATCACCGGCCAGGCCGAGGGGTTCGACCTGTTCACGCTGTTCATCCTGGTGATCCTGACCGCCGTGGTGACGCTGGGCGCCCGGATCGGGCTGCGTGCCCTGCGGATCATCGTGGTCGCCAAGCTGCTGGCCATCGGTGCGGTCATCGTGGTCGGCGCCATGCACTTCGACCAGCGCAACCTGTCGGCCATCCCGGTGCCCGCCACTCCCGCCGAGTCCACCGCCGGCACCCTGGACTCCCCCCTGCTGGGCATCCTCTTCGGCCAGACGGGGGCGTTCGGCTGGTTCGGCATCTTCGCCGCCTCGGCGGTCATCACCTTCGCCTACATCGGCTTCGACGTCGTGGCCACCGCGGCCGAGGAGTCGGAGGACGCCTCGGGGTCGGTGCCGAAGGGCATCATCCGCAGCCTGGTCGTCACCACGGTCATCTACATAGCGGTGGCGCTGGTGATGGTCGGGATGACCTCCTACGAGAAGATCAACAGTGAAGCGCCGCTCGCCAACGCCTTCCGCGAGGCGGGCGAGGGCTTCATGGTGCACATCATCAACCTCGGCGCCGTCCTCGGGCTCACGACGGTCGTCCTGGTGCTGCTCGTCGGCCTGACCCGCGTCATGTTCTCCATGGCCAGGGACGGGCTGGTCCCGAGTCGCCTCGCCAGGATCAACAAGAGATACCGCAGCCCGACCAGGGTCACCCTGCTCATCGGCGTCCTGGCGATCCTGCTCGCCGAGTTCGTGCCGGTGCTCACCCTCGAACCGCTGGTGGTGATCGGCACCCTGTTCGTGTTCGTCTCCGTGGCGGCGGGCGTCCTCAGGATGCGGCAGACGATGCCCGACCTGCCCAGGGGTTTCCGCGTCCCGCTCTCCCCGGTCGTGCCGATCGCCTCGATCGTCGCCTGCCTGTGGCTCCTGGTGAACCTCCAGGTCGTCACCTGGCTGTACTTCATCGCCTGGATGGCCCTGGGCGTCCTGGTCTACCTGCTGTACGGCAGACGCAACAGCGCGCTCGCGGCGGGAGAGCAACCGGTGGACCCCCTCGCCCCCGGCCTCCGCGGACGCCACAGACGCTGAGCCCGCGCCCTCGCCCCGGTGAAGGCGCGGGGCCGGGCGGCGCGCGACCCGGTGGGGGCGCCCGGCCGCCGGATCAGATTCGCCGGGCGTCGAGGACGCTGCGCAGGAACTCCCGGGTTCGGGGCTGCCGGGGGTCGGTGAAGACCTGTTCGGGCGTTCCGCGCTCGAGGAGCACGCCGTCGTCGAGGAAGCAGACGGTGTCCGCGATCTCCCGGCAGAAGCCCATCTCGTGGGTGGTCAGGATCATCGTCATCCCCCCCTCCTTGAGCTCCCTGATGACGCTGAGCACCTCCGTGACCAGCGCGGGGTCCAGTGCCGAGGTCACCTCGTCCAGCAGCATCAGACGGGGACGGGTGGCCATGGCCCGGATGATGGCGGCGCGCTGCTGCTGGCCGCCGGAGAGCCGGTCGGGGTAGGAGGCCGCCTTGTCGGCCAGACCGAACCGTTCCAGCAGCTCACGGGCCTGGTGTTCGGCCTGCTCCCTGCCGACCTTGTGCACCTTGCGCGGGGCCAGCGTGATGTTGTCGAGCACGGTCATGTGCGGGAAGAGGTTGAACGCCTGGAACACGATGCCCATGCGCTTGCGCACGTCGTCGGCGTCGACGCGGACGTCGGTGATCTCCTTGCCATCGAGGTGGATCGTGCCGTCGTCCACGGTCTCCAGCAGGTTCACGCAGCGCAGCAGTGTGGACTTGCCCGATCCCGAGGCGCCGATCAGGCAGACCACCTCGTGCGCCTCGACGGACAGGTCGATGCCGCGCAGCACGCTGTGACCGTGGTAGTTCTTCCAGACGCCCTCGATGGTCAGCAGGCTCATGCGCTCTCCTCATCCGTCGGCCCGCCCGCCGACCTCCTTCTCGACCCGCCCGTCGGCGCGCCGTGCCCGTGAAGACCGCCGTGCCCATGAAGACCGCCGTGCCCATGAAGACCACCGTGCCCACGAGGGTCACCGTGCCCGCCGTACAGGTCGGACCTGTCGGAGCCGCCGCGACCGGCGGCCCGCCCGCTGCGGTCCCTCACTGGCCCCGCCGCTGCTGTGACCTGGCCGCCAGGTAGTCGGTGAAACGAGCCAGAGGGATGGTGAGCAGGATGAACAGCAGCGCCCCCACCAGGTAGGGCGTGTAGTTGAACGTGCTCGCGGCGTGGATCTGCGCCTGGCGGAGCGCCTCGAGCGGGCCGATCGTGGCGACCAGGGCGGTGTCCTTCTGCAGTGAGACGAAGTCGTTGAGCAGCGGCGGCGCCACCCGTCGCACGGCCTGCGGCAGCACCACGTGGCGCATGGTCATGCCGTGGCTCAGCCCGAGGGACCTGGCGGCGGCCCGCTGGCTCGGGTGGACCGAGTCGATTCCCGCCCTGAAGACCTCCGCCACGTACGCCCCGTAGGACAGGGTGAGCGCGATGACGCCCAGTGTCACCAGATCCGTCGGCACGCCCTGCAGGTCGAGCGCCGGCAGACCGAAACCGACGAGATAGATGACCAGGATGGTCGGCACACCGCGGAAGACGTCGGTGTAGGCGACCGCGAGGGCGCGCAGCGGGAAGAACACCGGCGCCCTGAGGTTGCGCACCAACGCGACCAGCAGGCCCACGACGAGGACCAGCGGCTCGGCGATCAGGAAGATCTTGACGTTGAGCAGGAACCCGTCCAGCACGTCGGGCAGCGCCTTGACGAACTGCTCGGGGTTGAAGAACGTCTCCCGGACCCTGGGCCAGCCGGGAGAGCCGGCCACACCCCAGACGAGCAGGACGATCACCAGGAGCGTCGAGACGGTCGCGACCGAGCCCGACCTGATCGACCGCCGCCTGCGCAGACGCTCCCGCTCCAGCTGCCGGGCGCTCTTCACCCAGCCGGGCGCGCCAGACGCGCCCGGGACGTCGGAGAGACCAGGCGTGCCTGCCGTGTCCGGGGCGCCGGACGCGGCGGTCTTCCGGTCACCGCCGTCCAACGAACACCTGCCCGCCGAATGCCCGGATCCCGCACCGGGAGTCCTCCCGCCCCGTGGAACGCCACACCGTCCGGCGGACGCGCGCCGAGACCACCGCGCCGGAGCTCTCCCGCCCCACGACACAGCGCGCGGTACGGCCGACACGTGTCAGCACCGTCCCGCGCGGCGAGTCCGCGTCACCGCGTGAATGTCTCGCTGTCACTACTTCAGCTCCGGCGCGCCCGCGGCGGAACCGAGCCACTCAGACTCGATCTTGGCCAGTTCGCCGGAGGCGGTGAGCTTATCGATCGCCTCGTTCACGCAGCTCACCAGCGGACTGCCCTTCTCGAAGACCGCGCCGAAGACCTCCGGCGTGCCCGAGGCGGTGCCGAACTGGCCGACCAGCTTGGAGTTCTCGACCTGGGCCGCGGTGACGTAGAACGCGGTCGGCAGGTCCACCACCACGGCGTCGACCTGCTTGTTCTTCAGCGCGTTCACCACGTCGATCTGCTCGTTGTAGACGTTGGGCTCCGCGGAGGGCTGGATGACGTCCTTGACCGCCTGCAGGGAGGTGGTCCCGACCTGCACACCGATCTTGGCGTTCTTCAGGCCCGCCAGGTCCGTGGCGGAGGCGGTCTTCGAGCCGTCCAGCGCGACCACGGCCTGCTTGACCGTGTAGTAGCCCTTGCTGAAGTCGACGACCTTGGCCCGGTCCGGGGTGACGGAGACCTGGTTGACGTCGAAGTCGAACTGCTTGGGGCCGGGGGCGAACGCGGAGTCGAACTTCACCGTCGACCAGGCGACCTCGCCGTCCTGGAAGCCGAGCTGCTTGGCGATCGCGTGGGCGACGGCACCCTCGAAGCCCTTGCCGTTCGCCGGGTCGTCGTCCTTGAACCACGGTTCGTAGGCGGGCTTGTCCGTGCCGATGGTCAGCTTGCCCGCCGTCTTCAGCGCGAGCTTGTCCTTCGCGCACGAGGCGGGCGCGGAGGAGGCGTCCGAGGAGGCGCCTGCCCGGGTCGTCGAGTCCGAAGCCGGCGCACAGGCAACGGCGGTCGCCGCGAGGGCACCGAGCGCGAGCAGCACCGAGGGACGGGGCATGACAAACCTCCAGGGAGAAGCGATGACCTCCGAATTGTATGTATCGGCGGTGACTGGGAGTAAAGCGGCTTCCCCGGGGGGAAATTCGGGGTTTCAGATGACCCTGTGGGCTGACACGGACAGGGCCCCCTTCCCGCGCGGGAAGGGGGCCCTGTCTGAAACGATCTCAAGCGATCTCAAACGACCGCTCAGGCCGCGACGACCTCGATGTCGAGGGCGGCGGAGACCTCCGGGTGCAGCTTGACGCTGACCCGGTGGGAGCCGAGGCTCTTGATCGCGGAGGCGATCTCGATGCGACGACGGTCGAGCACGGGACCGCCCGCGGCCTTGACGGCCTCGGCGACGTCACCCGTGGTGATGGAGCCGAAGAGACGGCCGGAGTCGCCCGCCTTGGTCTTCAGGACCACCTTGAGCGACTTGAGCTGGCCCGCGACCTCCTGGGCGGTGCCCAGGTCGCGGATCTCGCGCGCGTCGCGCGCCTTCTTGATCGAGGCGATCTGCTTCTCGCCGCCGCGCGTCCACACGATCGCGAACCCACGGGGGAGCAGGTAGTTGCGGCCGTAGCCGTCCTTGACCTCGACGATGTCGCCGGGGGCGCCGAGGCCGGTGACCTCACTGGTGAGAATGAGCTTCATCTGTCCGACCTCCTTAGCGCGCGGTGCTCATGTACGGCAGGAGCGCCATCTCACGAGCGTTCTTGATAGCGGTCGCCACGTCACGCTGGTGCTGGGTGCAGTTGCCCGTCACCCGGCGGGCACGGATCTTGCCGCGGTCGGAGATGAACTTCCGAAGCAGCGCCGTGTCCTTGTAGTCGACGTAGGAGATCTTGTCATGGCAGAACAGGCAAACCTTCTTCTTGGGCTTGCGCAGTGCCGGCTTGGCCATCGTGGTGCTCCTTTCAGAGCCCCGCCGTGAGGCGGGAATGGTCGCTGCGGATATGGACTGGTTTTCTCAGGCGCGGTCCGGGCCGTCCCGGAGGACGGCCGTCCTGAGACCTAGAAGGGCGGTTCGTCGCTGAAGTCGCCGCCGCCGCCGAAGTTGTTGCCGCCGCCGTAGTTGCCACCCGGCTGCTGACCGCCGCCGTAGTTGCCGCCCGACTGCTGGCCGCCGTAGTTGCCGCCGCCGCCGAAGTTGCCGCCGCCCTGAGGCGCGGCCGGCGCGGCGGATGCCCACGGGTCGTTGGCGGGACCGCCGCCGAAGCCGCCGCCACCGCCACCGCCCTGACGGGCGGTCTTGTTGACCTTGGCTGTGGCGTTCTTCAAGGAGGGGCCGACCTCGTCGACCTCGACCTCGTAGACCGTGCGCTTCTCGCCTTCCTTGGTCTCGTAGGACCGCTGGCGCAGCCGTCCCTGAACGATGACCCGCATGCCGCGCTGCAGGCTCTCGGCGACGTTCTCCGCCGCCTGCCGCCACACGTTGCAGGTCAGGAACAGGCCTTCGCCGTCCTTCCACTCGTTGGTCTGCTTGTCCAGGAACCTCGGAGTGGACGCGATGCGGAACCGGGCCACGGCTTGCCCCGTAGGGGTGAAACGCAGCTCGGGGTCGTCGACGAGATTGCCGACGATGGTGATCGTGGTGTCGCCTGCTGCCATGGCTAGCGCTGCCCTTCCTGCGGCCTTCGCGGTATATCGGCTCAGAGTACGGCTGCCGTCCGACAAAAGTCGGGGGTTAGTGCACGTCCGGACGCAGGACCTTGGTGCGGAGGATGCCCTCGTTGAGGTTCATCTGCCGGTCGAGCTCCTTGACCGTCGCGGGCTCGGCGGTCAGGTCGATCACGGCGTAGATGCCCTCGGGCTTCTTGGCGATGTCGTAGGACAGCCGACGACGACCCCACACGTCGACCTTCTCCACGGTGCCGCCGTCATTGCGGACGACCGTGAGGAACTGGTCGAGGGAAGGGGCCACCGTGCGCTCATCGAGCGAAGGGTCGAGGATGACCATCACTTCGTAACGACGCATGCTGGCTTCCAACCTCCTCTGGACTTTTGCGGTCACGACACCGTGCCGTGACAGGAGGACGCTGACGTCTTCGCCGCGGACGCCCATTTCGGCGGCCGTGGCGGAGGGTGGGCGATGACACACCCATACAACGCAGCCGTGCCAGCCTACCAGGGCGTCAAGGGTTGGGCCGTCACAACGCAGGGCAGTCATCTAGCAGAGGAAAGGGGAGGTGAAAACCATGCCGGACGCTTCTCGTCCCCTCGGGAACCTGATCTTCCGCACGCTGAACACCGACGGCCGGCGTCACCCGCTGCAGAACGTCCTGAGCGTCGTCACCATCGCCTGCGGGCTGATCGCCTTCGTCGCGGGGCTGTTCCCCGCCGCGCACGCGATCGCCGCGTGGCTCGGGGTGCTGGGATTCGTCGGAGGCCTCTACTCGCAGTACGTCTCGGCGACCACCCCGGAGCGTGCGCTGAACATCGTCGGCATCGTGGCGTCCTTCGTCGGCGTGGCCTTCGGCATCTACCACGGCGGTTTCTTCCCGTAGAGTCCCGAACGGCCCGATCCCGCGACGCCGCAGGCGTCGCGAGGGGTTCAGCCCAGGTGCAGGTCGACGCCGAGCAGGACGAGGAACCACAGGAAGACGGCCAGCAGCGCCTCCGCGACGTCCTTCAGCAGCGCCGGGGTGATGTAGTGGTGGATCCAGGCCACGTAGAGGCCGACCAGGATGTAGATCAGACCGATCAGGCTCATCCCTCTGCGGTAGCGGGCCACTTCGACTCCTCGGGGGGTTCGGCCCGCCTGGAGCGGGCGTCGGGGCGCGCCGTGCGACTGCCCTCGTACGGCGCGTCGAAACGGCTACGCTCGAACACATGCCGCTTATCGGAGCTCATGTCGACCAGGACGATCCGCTGACCCAGGCCAAGGCGCGCGGCGCCGACGTGGCGCAGTTCTTCCTCGGGGATCCACAGGGCTGGAAGGGCCCGGTCATCGGCGACAGGACGCGGGAGATCAAGGACTCCGGCGTCGAGGTCTACGTCCACGCCCCCTACGTGATCAACGTGGCCACGGCGAACAACCGGATCCGCATCCCCAGCCGCAAGCTGCTGAGCTCCCACCTCGCGGCGGCGGCCGAGCTCGGCGCCAAGGGCCTGATCGTGCACGGTGGGCACGTCAACGCGGGCGACGACCCGCAGAAGGGCTTCGACAACTGGCGCAAGGTGTTCGAGCGCCTCGAGGAGCACGAGGTCCCCGTCCTCATCGAGAACACCGCGGGCGGCGGCAACGCGATGGCGCGCAAGCTGGAGAGCATCGCCCGCCTCTGGGACGCCCTCGACGGCTTCGACGTGGGATTCTGCCTGGACACCTGCCACGCCCACGCGGCGGGCATCGACCTGGTGGACGCGGTCGAGCGGATCATGGCCATCACCGGCAGGATCGACCTGATCCACTGCAACGACTCCCGCGACGCCGCGGGCTCGGGCGCCGACCGGCACGCCAACCTCGGCGCGGGCCAGATCGACACCGAGCTCATCCTGGCGGTGTGCCGGAGCGCGGACGCGCCGATCGTGGTCGAGACGCCCGGGGACGGTCAGGCCGACGACATCGCCCTGCTCAGGAAGAGCCTGTAGGACGCCGGCACCCAGGCTGTGGAACGTCGGCGTCCACGGCCTGCGACCCCCGCTCGTGCCGCTCCGCTCGTGGCGTGCGCCTGTGCCGCCCCTGCTTGTGGCGTGCGCCCGGACCGCCCCGCTCGTGGACATCGCCTGGGGAGCGCCGCCTGTGGACAGGGCGTCAACAATCCCCAGCCTGTGGATAACTTTTCTGGATTACTTCGCGCCAAGAGTGGGTAGGGAAGTTCACCCCGCCCAGACGCCGTCCAGGAGAGTCAGCGTGTTGAGCGCCATCAGCGGGCCCGCGACCAGCGCGTAGACGACGATTCCCCAGTGCCTCGGCCACTGTCTCCAGCCGGGCAGCCGAGGCGGGGCCGGGGTGCTCGCCCTGCCCACGAGCAGGAACACCGGCCACCACAGCAGCGCGGCGCGCGGAATCGAGAGGTAGTAGGCGGAGCAGACCAGGGCGCCCACCTGGAGTCCCACGTAGACGAGTTCGCTCCACCGCCGCAGCCGGAGCAGGAGCAGGACGAGCCCGATCCCGACGAGAGCCCCGGCGAGCTCCAGCCGAAATATCCACACGAAGCGCCCGTCTCCCATGGCCGCCTGCCACGTCGTGGCCAGCGACTCCCACGGCCACGCCAGGTGCCGCCCCCAGCCCGCCTCCTGCGCCTGTCTCCAGTCCAGCCAGTCGCCGCCCCGGACACGCTGCCAGACGGCGGAGAGCGCCAGCGGCACGAACGGCACGGCCAGCCATCCCGCCTGCCGTACGGGACGCCGTTCGGGCCCCCGTTCGGGACCCCGCTCGGGACTTCGTGAGGTGAAGAACTCCACGACCAGCGCGAGGGCCAGGAACAGGCCGGTGATCCGTACGCAGGAGGCGCAGGCGGCGAGCCCCGCGGCCAGTGGCCACCGGTCCCGGCGCGCGGCCAGCCAGGCCGGGATCGCGAAGGCGAGGAAGAGGGTCTCGCTGTAGCCCGCGAACAGGAACACCGAGGTCGGCCAGAGCAGCAGCGCCGCGACCGCGCGCCACCCCGCCCCCCTCGGTCCCTCGAAGTCGGCCAGCCTGGCCAGCGCGACCGCGGCGACGACGGCCGCGACGGAGGAGACCAACGCCCCCGCGACCGTCCAGTCGTCGGTGAACAGGTGCGCCGCGCGGAGCGTCAACGACGTTCCCCTGAGCGACGGAGCGTCGACGGCGTTCCCCGTGAGGAACGCGGACGGCCCGTCGCCCGGCGGCGCCGGGAGGACTCCTCCATCACGACGCCCCGATCAGGACAGGGCGAGCCTGAACCTGTCGGGGGCCCCGTCGAAGACGCCGCCCGCCTGGTCGTCTGTCCCGTCCTGCCGGATCACGTCCTTGTCCGGCCTGAGGATGTCGCGCACCACGAAGGCCATCATGATCAGGATGGTGATCACGCGGCCCCACACGCCGGTGAAGTAGGTGTCGGCGGAGATGCCGAGGTAGGCGTTCTCCGGGTTCTGGGCCACCAGGTAGAGCCAGATCGCGAAGAAGTACCAGCACTCGGCGACCTGCCAGAGCGCGAACGGCTTCCAGCTGGGCCTGGCCAGCACCGCGAAGGGGATCAGCCAGAGCACGTACTGCGGCGACCACACCTTGTTGGTGATCATGAACGCGGCCAGGGTGAGGAAGCACAGCTGCATCAGCCGGGGCCGCGTCCTGGCCGTCACCGCCAGCACCGCGATCGCCAGGCAGAACGCGGCCAGCGCCACGATGCCCAGCGTGTCGAGCCGCTCGGCGTCACCGAGGATCGGCCACTGCTTGACGTTGAAGAAGTACCAGATCGACCCCCAGTCGGCGGGCCGCTCCTGGCTGAAGACGTAGAACCGGCTCCAGCCGGGGAAGGCGAAGATCATGATGGGCACGTTGACCACGAGCCAGGAGCCCACCACGCCGCCGACCGTCTTGAGGAAGGGCGCCCACCTGCCGGTGCGCAGCGTCAGCAGGAACAGCGGGCCGAGGAACATCACCGGGTAGAACTTGGTGGCGATCGCCAGCCCCAGCAGAATGCCCGCGAGCCACTGCCGCCGCTTCGACCAGGCGAGCAGCGCCCCCAGGGCGAGGGCGTTGGCCGCCAGGTCCCAGTTGATGTACGCGGTGAGGATCAGCGCGGGGGCCAGGGCGTACCAGAGCGCGTCCCAGCGCCTGGCCGGACCCGCGAGCGCGGCCATCAGCAGCACGCTGACGACCAGGGAGATCGCCATGAGGATCACGGTCAGGTCGTAGAAGGCGACCCCGGGATCGCTCATGGACGAGGCGATCCTGCGGAAGAACTCCATGATCCCGCCGATGCCGACGGGGTACTCGACCGGGTGGCCGAAGTAGGGGATCTTGCCCTCGTTGAGCTTCTCGTTCCACCACAGCGGATAGATGTCGGTGTAACAGAAGTTCGTGAACTGGCCGATTCCCTCGTTCCAGGCCCCGCCGAAACGGCAGGGCCACTTCCACAGGTAGGAGAGCACCGCTCCCAACGCCGCGAACAGGGCGAGAGGGACGTAGGGGATCACACGCGTACCGAAGTCGGGTAACGCGACCGGCGTCGTCTGGGTGCTCTTCGTCATCAGGGGTGCTGTCCCGTCGGCTTGGGGCTGGGCATGACCGCCGCTCCCGGGGCGACGCCCGTGTCGAGCCCCCCACCGGTGTCGGTGCCGGAGTCGTCAGGGGCCCGCTCCGCGCCGCCGTCGTCGATCTGGGGGTCACACGAGATGTCGCCCGGCTGGCACTCGTCGGTGATCGGCGGAGGCGTCACCCCGGTGTCGTCCGGCATGCCGTCGTCGCCGAAGTCGTCAGGGTCGTAGGACTCGGTCGGCGTCGGGGAGGGCGTGGGCTTCGGCGCGAGGTTCTTGTCCGTGCCGACGTTGGCGGGCTCGGGGAACTGCAGGACCTCCTTGCCCTTCATGGCCTCCTGCATGAAGGCGTGCCACACCCGGGTGGGATAGGTGGCGCCCTGGATGTCTCCCAGCGACACCTCGGCGTTGGTCTTCAGCTGCTGGCGGTACATGCCGACCGCGGTGGACAGCTGCGGGGTGAACCCGACGAACCACGCCTCCTTGTTCTCGTCGTTGGTGCCGGTCTTGCCGGCGACCGGACGGTCGAAGAGGGCCGCGGCCCTGCCGGTGCCCCGGGGGTCCTTGACCACCTGCTGGAGCGCGACGATGGCGTCGGCCGCGCTGTCGGCGCTGATGACCTGGGCGGGCTGGTCGTTCTCCCTGAGCACCGTTGTCTTGTCACGGTCGAGAACCTTGATCACGACGTGGTTCTCGAAGTGCTTGCCCCCGTTGGCGAAGATCGAGTAGCCGCCGGCCTGCTGGACCGGGGTGACGGGGCCCGAACCGATGGTGATGGCGTAGGAGTGACTCTTCTGCGCCTCCTTGAGCTTCTCCTCGCTGAGGCCCGCCCCCGCCGCGATCGCGATGACCTTGTCCAGCCCGACCTCCTCGCCCATCTGCACGAAGGCGGTGTTGACGGACTCGGCGGTGGCCCTGACGACGTTCACCGAGCCGCCGGGGATGTCGTGGGAGTTCTTGATCGGGTTGGTGCCGGGGGCCGTGATCGGCCCCTTGCCCAGCAGGTAGCTGTTGAGGCTGTTGCCCGCCTCGAGCCAGGCGGCCAGGACGTAGGGCTTGAAGGCCGACGCCGCCTGCTTCTCCGACATGAAGGCGTCGTTCCACTCCCGCTTGATGAAGTTGGGGCCGCCGTAGAAGGCGACGACCCGTCCGTTGCGGGGGTCGACGGCCGCGAGACCGGTGTGGATCTCCCTGGAGAGGCCGGAGGTGTTCTCCTGGACGGCGCGCTTGGCCGCGAGCATCAGCTTCTTGTCGAACGTGGAGTAGATCTTGTAACCGCCCTGCTCGACGTCCTCCTGGTCGATGCCCCTGCGCTTGAGCTCCTTGAGCACCTCAGTGATCATGTAGCCGTTGATGCCCTTGTAGTAGTCCTTCTGCCGGTAGGCGATCCGCTTGGGGGCGGTGGGGGACTTGGCGGGCAGCGAGCCGTACTTGGCGGGGTTGATCAGGGCCATGCCCTTGATCACGTAGTCGTAGCGCTCCTGGGTCGGCGCCAGGTTCTTGGCGTTCTCCGCGCGGTCGAAGGTGTCGGGGTTCTGGATGCGGCCCGCGAGGTAGGCGGCCATCTCCGGGGTCAGCTGATCGACGTTCTTGTTGAAGAACGCCTGCGCGGCGGCCTGGATGCCATGGGCGCCGCGCCCGAAGTAGATGGTGTTGAGGTACTGCGTGATGATCTGGTCTTTGCTCATCTGCTTGTCCAGCTTGATCGCGACGAAGATCTCCTTGATCTTCCGCTGGATCGACCGCTCCTGGCTGAGGCCGTCGTAGTAGTTACGGGCCATCTGCTGGGTGATGGTCGAGGCGCCCTGGACCTGCTCACCGCTCACCGTGCTCCACAGCGACCGGGCCATGCCCTTGAAGTCGATGCCGTGGTCCTCACGGAAGCTGCGGTTCTCCGCGGCGATCACCGCGTCCTTGACCTGCTCGGGGATCTTCTCGGCCGTGACGATCGTCCGCTTGACGCCGAGGCGGGCCAGCACGGTCTTGTCGCTGTAGTAGATGACGCTTCCCTGGTCGTCCGCCTCGTCCTGGGGGGTCGTGGGGACGGGGGTGTTGGCGTAGGCGACCGCGATCATGCCGAAGACGCCGGCGGCGAGGATCGTGAAGCTCGCCACCACGATCTTCCAGCTGGGCAGGAAGCGCTTCCATCCGGTACGCCTCGGCTTGCCGCCGCTCCTGCCGCTCCTGCCGTTCCCGCCGGGACCGTCAGGGCCGTCGGGACCGTCTCCACCACCGGGCCCACCACCGGGCCCACCGCCGGGCCCGCCGGGACCTCCCGGCCCCTCGGGCGCCCTGAAGGCCGCGCTCCCCTCGGGACCGCCCGCGCCGCGACCGCCGCGCGCGCGCCTGCTCCGTCCGCCACCGGCGGCGGGCCCCGATGGACGGCCTCCTCCCGCCTGGGCGGCGAGCATGGCCTGGGTGTCCTCGAAGGCGGCCTCCGCCCTGCGTCCGCCCGCCGGGTCGGTGTCCTGGCGGCGCATCCCGCCCGTCCTGGAGTCGGGTCCCTGCCCGCCCGCCGCGACCGTCCGAGGGTCAGGGCTCTGCCCGCCCATCACGACCGTCCGAGGGTCGGGGCCCTGGTTGCCCGCCGCGGCCGCTCTGGGATCGGGGCCCTGGTTGCCCGCTCCGACCGTCCTGGGGTCGGGGCCTCTGCGACCGGCTCCCGCGGCCGCGGGGTCGAAGCCCGCCTGTCGCGGCGCTCCCTGCGCCGGACCCCGGCTCATGTTTCCGGTTTGGGGAAGCGGGGGCGGGGGAACCTGCTGAGGAGCGGCTCCTGCGCCTGAGCGACGGCGCCGTCCCTGGGGAGCCGACGCGTCGGGCCCCTGCGGGCGCCCGTACGGCTCCGGGTCATGGCTGTTGCTGTAACTCACGCGTCCTCGTTCGGTCATCGGGGTCTACGACGGCGTGCAGGCGGGTGAGATTACCGTCTGCGAGCGGCTGCTCTCATCGCCTTGGCTCACTGGTAGCCGACCTATTCGGGTGGATCTCCGTTCCCGAGGACGAACGAGGCCGTCAAGTGGTTCCGAGAACAACCTTGGCAGACCTCTCCCACCTGAGCGTGGAATTCGCCGCATTGAGCGGTGGTCCCGGACATGCGGGGGCACGAGCCCACCACCGTTCGCTGTGACCACATAAGCGTCACACTACGGCTTTTTACTGTTTGCGCCCAACCTCTTGGGAAAGTCGTTAATTGCAGGGATATGTTGGTCCGACGTATCCTCAGGATGTATCGGCTCGATACATCGACGCGAGAGGTGGTGGTTTCCCGTGGCCAGCGGACGTGGCGGCGTGCTGGAGCTCGCCGTGCTCGGGTCGCTGCACGAGACCCCGCTCCATGGCTATGAGCTGCGCAAACGGCTCAACTCTCTCCTCGGAATGTTCCGCGCGTTCTCCTACGGCTCGCTCTACCCCTGCCTCCGTCAGCTGCTGACGGACGGGTTGATCGTGGAGGACGACGACTCCGACACCTCCACCGCCGAAGCCCCCATCACGCTCACGGGGCGTCGATCGAAGATCGTCTACAAGCTGACGGCGGAGGGCAAGGAGCGCCTCCAGGAGCTGCTCACCCAGGCCGGTCCATCAGCCTGGGAGGACGAGAGCTTCGGAATCCACTTCGCCTTCTTCAGGCACACCGAGGCCGAAGTCCGCCTGCGCATCCTCGAAGGACGCCGCAGCAGGCTGGAGGAACGGCTCGACGGCGTGCGCACGGCCCTCGCCAGGACGCGGGAGCGGCTCGACAGCTACACCCTCGAGCTGCAACGTCACGGACTGGAGTCGGTCGAGCGCGAAGTGCGCTGGTTGAATGAGCTGATCGCCACGGAGCGGCGAGGCTCCGCGATGGACGAAGAGCGGCGCTCCGCTCAGGAAGGAACCTCACGGGCGCCCGCGCCCGGAGCGGATAACACGGGGCGGCACTCCGCCCCGGAAGACAATTGACCATTCAGAACAAGGGGAGCGAGTGCCATGGGTTCGGTGCGCGTAGCCATTGTCGGTGTAGGCAACTGTGCCTCGTCGCTCGTGCAGGGCGTGCATTACTACAGGGACGCCGATCCGGGCAGCCGGGTGCCGGGCCTGATGCACGTCAAGTTCGGTGACTACCACGTCGGCGACGTCGAGTTCGTCGCGGCGTTCGACGTGGACGCGAAGAAGGTCGGGCGCGACCTCTCCGAGGCGATCGTCGCCTCGGAGAACAACACCATCAAGATCTGTGACGTGCCGCCGCTGGGCGTCACCGTGCAGCGTGGCCACACCTACGACGGTCTTGGCGAGTTCTACAGCGAGATGATCGAGGAGTCCGACGAGGCTCCGGTGGACGTTGTGCAGGTCCTGAAGGACAGCAAGGTCGACGTGCTCGTCTCCTACCTGCCGGTCGGGTCGGAGGACGCGGACCGCTTCTACGCCCAGTGCGCCATCGACGCCAAGGTGGCCTTCGTCAACGCGCTGCCGGTCTTCATCGCCTCCGACCCCGTCTGGGCGGAGAAGTTCACCCAGGCCGGTGTCCCCATCGTCGGCGACGACATCAAGTCCCAGGTCGGCGCGACCATCACGCACCGGGTGATGGCCAAGCTGTTCGAGGACAGGGGCGTGGAGCTGCTGCGCACCTACCAGCTGAACTTCGGCGGGAACATGGACTTCATGAACATGCTGGAGCGCAAGCGCCTGCAGTCCAAGAAGATCTCCAAGACCCAGTCGGTCACCTCCCAGATCCCGCACGAGATGGGCAAGGCGGACGTGCACATCGGCCCGTCCGACCACGTGCCGTGGCTCGACGACCGCAAGTGGGCCTACGTCCGCCTTGAGGGAAGGTCCTTCGGCGACACCCCGCTGAACCTGGAGTACAAGCTGGAGGTCTGGGACTCCCCCAACTCCGCCGGCGTCATCATCGACGCGGTCCGCGCCGCCAAGATCGCGCTGGACCGGGGCGTCGCGGGGCCGATCCTGTCCGCCTCCTCCTACTTCATGAAGTCCCCGCCGGAGCAGTACTCCGACGAGGAGGCCCACGAGTACGTGGAGAAGTTCATCCGCGGCGAGGTCGAGCGCTGACGCTCCCCCTCCTGCCTCCCCGCCAGCGCGGGCGGGGAACGGCACGGGGTCGTACGCCGTAGGCGTCATGGGAAAGCCCTCCGTCCCGACAGGACGGAGGGCTTTCTCGCGTGGGTCAGCGGGCGGCGGGCGGGAGTTCGGCGGAGTCGGCGACCGGCCAGCTGAGGGGATCGGCGCCGAGCTCGACGAGGTGGGGCACCTGCTCGCGGCACCACGGGGAGATCGCGAGGCGGTCGCCGAGCACCTCGGCCGTGAACTCCTTCCACGGCATCCAGCGCACCGCCTCGACCTCCTCGGGGTTGGGGACGGCCTCGGTCGTGACCACCGCCCGGTAGACCGGGCAGAGCTCCCGCTCGACGATCCCGCTGTCCATGACGGCGCGGTAGGAGAAGCGCGGCAGCAGCAGGTCGACGCCGCCCACGCCCAGCCCGAGCTCGTAGGAGAGCCTGCGGACGACCGCGTCGGCGAGCGACTCGCCGGGCAGGGGGTGGCCGCAGCAGCTGTTGGTCCACACCCCCGGCCAGGTGGTCTTGTGCGAGGCCCTGCGGGTCAGGAGGATCCGCCCCAGGTCGTCGAACACGTAGCTGGAGAAGGCGAGGTGCAGGGGCGTCTCGGTGCCGTGCACCGTGGCCTTCGGCGCCGTGCCGATCGCGTTTCCCGCTGGGTCGACGAGCACGACGTGTTCATCAGCTGTCACTCGTCCGAGGGTACGTGACCATGTCAGCTCGTTATGCCTGATCAGCGTTACGTCATGAAAGGTGGGGAACTGTCCGGCGGGTCGTTCTCAGGGTTGTTCCCGATGGTCGCTTCGGGGCGGTCACGCGTAGGCTGAGCGCGTGTCATTCGTGTCCGATCTACGCGTCGTCCTGGAGGGCCGGGACTTCAGGAGGCTGTTCGGCACCCGTCTGGTGTCGCAGTTCTCCGACGGCATCTTCCAGTTCGCGGTGGCCGGATTCGCCTTCTTCAGCCCGGAGAAGAGCACGAGCGCCGTGCAGATAGCCGCCGGGCTGGCCGTGCTGTTCCTGCCGTACTCGATCCTCGGGCCCTTCGTCGGGGTGTTCATCGACCGGTGGTCGCGGCGGCAGATCCTGGTGATCGCGCCGATCGTGCGCGGGGCGCTGCTGCTGCTGGCCGCCACCCTCGTCGCGACCGGCGTCCCCGACGCGTTCTTCTTCGCCGCCGCGCTCGCCGTGCTCGGCGTGAACCGCTTCTTCCTGGCCGCGCTCGGCGCCTCGCTGCCGCACGTCGTCTCCGCCGACCGGCTGCTGGTGGCCAACGCGGTCACCCCCACCTCGGGCACCGTCGTCACCTTCGTCGGCGCGGGAGTCGGCTACCTGGTGAACCGGCTCCTCGGGGGCGACCACTACGGCACGGCGATCCTGCTGGCCGTCTCCGGCCTCACCTTCGGGCTGAGCGCGCTGATCGCCAGGACCATGGACAGGCGGCTGCTCGGCCCCGCCTACGACTCGGAGATGCCGCAGACCCGCGAGGCGCTGCGCAACGTGGTGAGCGGCCTGGTGGACGGCGCGCGGCACATCGCGCACCACAGGGCCGCGGCCGCCGCGATGGGCGCGATGGCCACCCACCGGTTCATGTACGGCATGTGCACGGCGATGGTGGTGATGCTCTCGCGCTACTACTTCGCCGACAGCCCGGTGAACGCGCTGGACGCGGTCTCCCTCGTGCTGGCCACCTCGGGGGTGGGCTACGCCCTGGCCATCGTGCTCACGCCGTGGGCGACCGAGCGCTTCGAGATCGAGACCTGGGTCCCGATCATGCTCGTCACCGCGGGGGTGCTGTCGTTCGCGCTCTGCGCGCCGTTCCAGCAGTGGGGCTTCGCCGCGGGCGGCTTCGTGCTCGGCGTCGCCGGGCAGAGCATCAAGATCTGCGCGGACACGAGCGTCCAGCGGGACGTCGACGACGCCTACCTCGGCCGGGCCTTCTCGATCTACGACATGCTCTTCAACGGCACCTACGTGCTGGCCGCCGCCGTCGCGGCGGCACTGCTGCCGCCCAACGGCAGGTCGCTGCTGGTGCTCGGGATCATCTGCGCCGGATACGTCGGCGGCGCGGCGCTCTACCGGGTGGTCACGCCGAACCGGGCGGCCGACCCGCTGCCGTCGTCACGTCCCTGACCGGCCGGGCCCCCGGCCGAGTGACCTGGCCGCCGCCGTCATCGCGGTCGTGATCCGGTCGAGGTCGTCGCCGATCGAGTAGGGCGGCATGGTGTAGATCAGCCGGTTGAAGGGGCGGAGCCAGACCCCGTGTCCCATCACGACGTCCTGGACCCGCCGGACGTCGACGGGCTCGTGTGTCTCGACGACCCCGATCGCGCCGAGCACCCGCACGTCCTTGACCCCCGGGGCCGCCGCGGCCTCTGCCAGCCCCTCGGTCAGGCCGGCCTCGATCCGCTTGACCTCCTCGCGCCACGGACGCTCGGCGAGAAGGTCGAGGGAGGCCCCGGCGACGGCGGTCGCCAGCGGATTGCCCATGAAGGTGGGGCCGTGCATCAGCACCCCGATGCCCGCCGCGACCCGCTCGGTGCACAGCGTCGCCGCCAGGGACATGTAGCCGCCGGTCAGCGCCTTGCCCAGGCACATGATGTCGGGCCTGATCCCGGCGTGGTCGCAGCCGAACAGCTCTCCCGTCCTGCCGAACCCGGTGGCGATCTCGTCGGCGATCAGCAGGACGCCGTGCTCGTCGGCGAGCTCGCGGAGCCCGCGCAGGTAGGCCGGGTGGTAGAAGCGCATGCCGCCCGCCCCCTGGACGACCGGCTCCACGATGATCGCCGCCAGCTCGCCCGCGTGCGCGGCGACCGTCTCGGCGAGGTGGGCGAGGTAGGCCTCGTCGAACTCGGCGGGCGGCAGGTCGGCGAACACGTGCCGGGGCAGCGCGCCGGAGAACAGGTGGTGCATGCCGTTGACCGGGTCGCAGACGGCCATCGCCCCGAAGGTGTCGCCGTGGTAGCCGCCCCTGACCGTGAGCAGGCGGCTTCTGCCGGTGAACTGGAACGCCATCTTGATCGCGACCTCGACCGCGACCGAGCCCGAGTCGGCCAGGAACACCCGCGGCAGGCCGGTCATGTCGGCCAGCGTGCGCGCGAGCCGTACGGCGGGCTCGTGGGTGAGCCCCCCGAACATGACGTGCGCCATGTCCTGGAGCTGGTCGGTCAGGGCCCGGTTGAGCCTGGGGTGGTTGTAGCCGTGGATGGCCGCCCACCAGGACGACATGCCGTCGACCAGCTCCCGCCCGTCGGCGAGCGTCAGGCGCACCCCGTCCGCCCTGGAGACCACGTGCGCGGGCGCGTGCGACGGCACCGCGGCGTACGGGTGCCACACGTGCTCACGGTCCAGCTCCCGCAGCCTGTCGAGGCTCCGGGCGTCCGGGGGGCCTTCGGGGGACGGACCGGTCAGGGGAGGAGTCCGTTCTCTCCCGCCCAGGCGCGCAGGGCCTCCGTCGCCGCCTCCTTGCCGACGACGCCCTTGTCCAGGCGCATCTCCAGGAGGAACTTGTAGGCGCGCCCCACGGCCGGGCCGGGGGGCAGGCCGAGGAGCGCCTGGATCTCGTTGCCGTCGAGCTCGGGACGGATCTTGCCGAGCTCCTCCTCGTCGGCCAGCCTGGCGATGCGCTCCTCCAGGTGGTCGTAGGTCTGCGACAGCGCCTGGGCCTTGCGCCTGTTGCGGGTCGTGCAGTCGGCGCGGGTCAGCTTGTGGAGGCGTTCGAGCAGGTGCCCCGCGTCGCGGACGTAGCGGCGCACGGCCGAGTCGGTCCACTCGCCCGTGCCGTACCCGTGGAAGCGCAGGTGCAGCTCGACCAGGCGGGAGACGTCGGCGACCACGTCCTTGGGGAACTTCAGCTCGGTCATGCGCTTCTTGGCGAGCTGGGCGCCGACCACCTCGTGGTGGTGGAAGGAGACCCTGCCCCCCGGCTCGTGACGGCGGGTCTTCGGCTTGCCGACGTCGTGCAGCAGCGCGGCCCAGCGCAGGATCTTGTCGGGGCCGTTCTCCTCGAGGCCGATCGCCTGCTCGAGAACGATCAACGTGTGCTCGTAGACGTCCTTGTGCCGGTGGTGCTCGTCGATCTCCAGGCGGAGCTTGGGCAGCTCGGGCAGGACGTGGGCGGCGAGCCCCGACTCGACGAGAAGCGCCAGGCCCTCCCGGGGGTGGGCGCCGCAGATGAGCTTGTTCAGCTCCTCGCGGATCCGCTCCGCCGAGACGATCTCGATCCGCTCGGCCATCGCGGTCATCGCCTCGAGCGCCGCCCGGTCGACGGTGAAGCCGAGCTGGCTGGCGAACCTGGCCGCCCTGAGCATCCGCAGCGGGTCGTCGTCGAAGGACCGCTCGGGGGGACCCGGCGTGCGCAGCACCCTGGCGTGCAGGTCGTCGAGGCCGCCGTGCGGGTCGACGAACTCGCGTGAGGGCAGGCGCAGCGCCATCGCGTTGACCGCGAAGTCGCGCCTGGCCAGGTCGCCCTCGAGCGTGTCGCCGTAGACCACGTCCGGCTTGCGCGACTTGGGGTCGTAGGACTCGCTGCGATAGGTGGTGATCTCCAGCAGCCAGTTGCCCTTGCGGACGCCGACCGTGCCGAAGTCGATGCCGATCGTCCAGACGGAGTCGGCCCAGTCGCGGACGAGGTCGAGGACCGTCTCGGGGCGCGCGTCCGTGGTCAGGTCGAGATCGTTGCCGATCCTGCCGAGGAAGACGTCGCGCACCGAACCGCCCACGAGGGCTATCTGGTATCCCCTGGCGGCGAACAGCTCACCGAGCTCGTCGGCCACAGGGGCGATCTTCCGGAACAGCTCGCTCATGCCGTGCCGCTGGCTCTCAGTCAGGTTTGAAAGGGACAAGCCGGGTAGGTCCTTCGGTTACGGAACATGTTCCCCTCTGGGGATACACCTCAAGCGATCACCAGGTTACGGTCGGTAAGAGACCGTCGGGGGCCGTGCGTCGAGGCTAGTCGAGGCAAGGAGCACATACATGAAGGACGCCCTCGCGATCCACCGCTGGCTCCTCGCACACCAGGTTCACCATGAGATCGTACGCCTTCCGAGCGCGATGACGTGTGCCGAGGAGCTGCCGGAGCTGCTGGCCGCGAGTCCGGCGACCTGCGTCGCGGTCACGGTCTTCGAGGTCACGACCCGCCTGGGCCGTCAGCCCGTCGCCGTCGTCGCCTCCGTCGACTCCCCTCCCATGCCGGGCGTCGTCGGCGGCATCCTCGGCGCCCGCAGGGTCCGTCCCGCCTCCGCCTTCACCGTGAACTCCGCCACCGACTACGCGGCCGGGCTGGTCTGCCCGCTGCTGCTGCCCGACGGGCTGACCGTGCTGGTCGACGGACGCCTCGCAAACAGCGACGAAGTCGTTCACACCCCGACGGGAGAACGCCGTACGGCACTGCTGATCCGCGCCGATCACCTGCTCACACTTGTTTCAGGGAAAACCATCGACCTGGCCCAATCCCGGTCACGGAGGGAGCAGGCGACCTTCCCGCTCGCCGGATAGGCCATAGCATTACGGGCGTGCGCCGTACTCGACCCCTGGCCGGCACGTGAGCTACAAGGTCACGATGCTCGCCGTACTGACCGCCACGCTGCTCTCCCCAGCGGCCGTGGCGCTTCCGGGTACGGCGAACGCCCAGACGAACGCGGGAGCGTCCACGCGGACCGGCGCGGAGAGCTCCGTGGCCCGCCAGTCGCCCCAGCTGGTGCTCGAGGCCATGACGCCCGACGTGCCCCGCGAACCGACGACCGAGATCAGGATCTCCGGCTCCTTCGTCAACACCGGCACCCAGACCGTCAGCGGCATGCGGGTCCGGATGCACTACTCGTCCCAGCCGTTCCTGCGCCGTGCCGACATGGAGGCCTACGCCGGCGGCCAGGGTCTTCAGCCCGGCGCGTGGCGTGACGAGCGTTACCTCCAGCCGGGCACGCTCGCGCCCGCGGCGAAGGCCCCGTGGGAGTTCGTCTTCACCCCGCAGCAGCGGGGCATCTCCCGGTTCGGCGTCTACCCGATCATGATCGAGGTGATCGACGCCTTCGGGCAGCAGGTCGCCGTGCAGCGCACCTTCGTGGTCTACATGCCCAGGGGCATGAAGGTCCCCCGCACCAGGCTGGCCATGGTCATGCCGATCGTCGACCAGCCCCGCAGGGCCGTCGACGAGGTCTTCCTCGACGACACCCTGCCCGCGTCCATGGCCTCGGGCAAGCGTCTGGACGACCTGCTGAGGATCGCCAAGGACACCTCCGCCGCCAAGAACCTCACCTGGGTCGTCGACCCCGCGCTCCTCGACGACGCGCGGACGCTGGGCGCGCCGTACTCGGTGAAGGTGAAGGACAAGATCGAGAAGCGCTCCGCCGACGCCTCCGCCGCCAAGTGGCTCGCCGACCTCCGCGCCGCGCTCGCCGACTCCCCGGTCGTGGCGACTCCCTACGCCGATCCGGACGTCGCGGCCCTGGCCCACAGCGGCGTCGACGACTCCACGGGCACCGCGATCGAGGCGGCGAAACGCACCGGCCACGAGACTCTCGGCCGCGACACCCTGACCACCGTGAACTGGCCGGCGAACGGGATGATCGACTACGACGGCCTGGACCTGCTGTCCAAGGGCGGCGTCGACACCGTGCTGCTGAACGAGGCGAACCTGCCCCTCGTGACACCGTCCGCCACGACGCCGGACGCCTCGACGACCCTGAACAGCGTGAACGGCCCCGTCACCGCCCTCGTCACCGACAGGGCGCTGAGCGAGACCCTCGACACGGACACCTCGGTGGCCGGCGCCGCGGTGCTGAACCGCCAGCGGTTCGTCGCGGAGACCGCGATGATCGCCTCCGAGCCCGGGGCCGTCCCGAGGACCGTGATCGCCGCACCGCAGCGGCGCTGGTCCCCCGACCCCGCGTACGTCACGGGGCTGGTGAAGACGGCCTCGACCCTGCCGTGGCTCGCCCCGGCCACGCTCGACTCGGTGAAACGGGGCAAGGGGGTCGCGCCCCAGCGGGCCGACCTCACCTACACCGACCAGAACCGGCGCGAAGAGCTCGCCAAGCCGTACATGAAGAGCGTCAGGCGGGTCGGCCGCAAGGCGGACCTGACCGCGGCGGTCACCGACGCCCAGGACATCGACGTGTTCGACCTGGCGCTGCTGCGCCTGTCCTCGTCCGCGTGGCGGGGCAGGGGCGACGCGGCGGCGCCGTACGTCACGCAGGTGGGGACCGCGGTCGACGGCCGCATCCGCCAGGTCTCGATCACCGGCAACGAGCAGTCGCCGCTGCGCACCCTCGCGGGCACGAACGGCGAGGTGCCGATCAGCGTCCGCAACGGCCTGGCGGGGCCCGGCAGCAGGGTCTCGGTCCGCCTCAAGGTGACCTCGGAGCGGCCCAGGCTGTTGAAGATCGAGAACTACAAGGACGAGTTGACCATCATGGGCGGTCAGAACCAGACCGTCCGGGTTCCCATGACCGTGCTGGCCAGCGGCCAGACGAAGGTGAAGGTCCAGCTCATGACCGGCGACGGGCGCAGGTACGGCACGCCGGTCGAGCTCACGGTCCGCACCACCGGCTACACGGGGATCGCGCTGGTGATCGTCGGAGCGGCCATCGTGGTGCTGCTGGCCGCCGTCGTGCTGCGCATCCTGCGCCGCAGGGGAACCCGCCGCGTCGCGGCTCCGGCCGCGCCGAGACGCGCGAGCGCCCCGGCGGGCAACGAGTCGTGAGCACCTGGCGACACAGCCATCTGGCGTATCTGGCGGAGGAAAAGCAATGAGCAGGGTGCTGCGCGCGAGCGCGGTCATGGCGGCGGGCACGATGGTCTCCCGCGTCACGGGTTTCGTGCGCACGGCGGTGCTCGCCGCGGCCATCGGCACCTTCGCCCTCGGCGACGCCTACAACGTGGCCTACACGATCCCCCTCATCCTGTTCGACTTCCTCATCGGCGGCATCCTGAGCAGCGTCGTGGTGCCGATGATCGTCCGGCGGCAGCGCAGCGACGCCGACGGGGGCCGGGCCTACGAGCAGCGGCTGATGACGCTCGGGGTGATCGTGCTGACGCTGGTCGCGGTCGCGGGCGTGCTGATGGCCAGGCCGTTGATCGGCCTCTACAGCACGGACTGGAACCCCAGGAAGATCGAGGTCGCGATCAAGCTGGCGCAGTACATCCTTCCGCAGATCGCCTTCTTCGGCGTGGGGGCGATCGCGGGGGCGATCCTCAACACCCGTGACAGGTTCGCCGCCCCGATGTGGGCGCCGGTGCTGAACAACATCGTGATGATCGGCGTCTCCCTGGCCTACTACGTGAAGCTGGGCCTGGCGGGCACGGACGTCAGCACGGTGAGCGACGCCGACCTGGCCCTGCTCGGTCTGGGCACCACCGCGGGAATCGTGGCCCAGTGCGCGGTGCTGGTCGTCTCGCTGCACCGGGTCGGCTTCCGGTTCGTGCCCAGGCTGGACCTGCGGGAGGCGGGGCTCGGCGAGATGGGCCGCACCGCCGTGTGGACGTTCGCCTACGTCGGCATCAGCCAGCTCGGCTTCCTGATCACCACCAGGCTCTCCTCCGGGGCGGGCGAGCGGGCCCCGGGCGCGGGCAACTCCGCCTACGCGTACGCCTACCAGTTCTTCCAGCTCCCCTACGGGATCATCGCGGTCTCGGTGATCACCGCGATGCTGCCCCGGATGAGTCGGGCCGTGGCGGACGGGCAGCTCGAGACGGTCAGGGAGGAGTTCGGCTCGGGCGTGCGCCTGGTGTCGGCGCTGCTGGTGCCCTCCGGGCTGCTGCTGATGGTGCTGGGCCCCGCGGTGACCGTGCTGATCTTCTCGTGGGGCAACATGACCGTCGACTCGGCGGTCTACATCGGCAACGTGCTGCAGGTCTTCGGGCTGGCGCTGGTGCCGTTCTCGATCTTCCAGCTGCTGCTGCGCGTCTTCTACGCCTTCGGGGACACCAGGACGCCGGTCTTCGTCGCCTTCGGCAACGTGACGGTGAACGCCGCGCTCAGCCTCCTGGCCTACCTGACCCTGCCCGTCCAGTACATCGTGATGGGCCTGGCCTTCGCGTTCACCGTCACCTACGTCCTGGGCTCCGCGGTCGCCTGGGCCCTCGCCAGCCGCCGCGTGCACGGCCTCCAGGGACGCGCCGTGGCCGCGGGGCTCTCCCGGATGTACGTCGCCGCGCTCCCCGCCGCGCTGCTCGCGCTGGGCGTGCTGTGGCTGACCCAGGAGACGACCGGCCTGAACCCGCTCAGCGCGGCCGTCATGCTGGCCGCGGGCGGCGGTCTCGGTATGGTTCTGTACCTGGTCATCGCGCACCGGATGCGCATCCCCGAGGTGAGTTCGGTCGTTGAAATGGTCGCGGGCCGGGTACGCCGGTAATCCAAAGAGTTGTTCCAAGCGTCTGACAAGGAGAACACGGGCGGAACCTGCGCGGGACTAACATGGTGCAACGCGTGTGGTGACATGCGGCTAATGGAAGCAGGAGGGCGTGGGCGGATCCACCCGGCATCGCGTGATGTGTCCTGATGTGTCAATCTGGTGTGGCGCTGTCGTGTTCTCACTTGTGGAGAGCTCATGAGTTCCTCCGCCGTCGAGCCCGGTACGAAATTGGCCGAGCGTTTCCGGCTTGAGGATCGCGTCCACGAGTCCAGCGGGGCCACCTTGTGGAAGGCGATCGACGAGGTGCTCGCCAGGCCCGTCGCCGTGCACACCTTCAACCCCGACTTCCCCCGTCTGAACGAGGTCGTCTCCGCCGCGCGCGTCGCCAGCAGGCTGACCGACCCCCGGCTGACCCAGGTCTTCGACGCCACCGAGGACGACGGCCACTCCTACGTCGTCAGCGAGTGGGTCAGCGGGGAGACCCTCACCGACATGATCGCCGCGGGTCCGCTCGAACCCGAGCGGGCCGCCGCGCTGGTCGCGGAGGCCGCGGAGGCGCTGGCCCACGCCCACGAGGCCGGCCTCGCCCACCTCTACCTGACCCCTGAGCACCTGGTGTGGACGGCGGGCAGCACGGTCAAGCTGCTCGGCCTCGGCATCGACGCCGTGCTGATGGACGTCACGAGCGAGGACTCCGCCCGCGCCGACACCGAGGGCCTCGGCCGCCTGCTGTACGCCGGGCTGACGGGTCACTGGCCCGGCGAGGAGGACTTCGGGCTTCCTCCCGCCCCCATGGACGACGATCACTACTGCACACCGCGCCAGGTCACCGCAGGAGTGCCCGGCTACCTCGACACCATCGTCTGCCGGGCGTTGCTGCCGGAGAGCAAGCGCGGCCTCACCCCGTTCACGACGCCGGCCGAGCTCGCCGACGCTCTCAGCTCGGTTCCCAGGCCCGCGCCGATGCCGATGCCGATGCCGATGCCGATGCCGGCGGCGCCCCAGGTGACGGCCTCTCGCTCCGAGGGCCTGGACACCGCGGCGTCCCAGCGTCCCAGCCCGCCGCCGATCCAGCACATGCAGCCGCACAGGCCGCGCCCCTCCGGCGGCGGCGGAGTGCTCGGCAAGGTGGCCATGACCGTGGTCGTGCTGCTGGTGATGGCGGCCGTCGGCCTGGGCGCGTGGACGCTCGGCCGCAGCATCGGCAACGCCGGCACCCCGACCCCGGGGGTGACCGTCACGCCCACGCCGACCACGGCGGTGGCGACCCGCGAGGTGAAGCCCCAGTCGGTCTCCGGCTTCGACCCGCTGGGCGACGGCGAGGAGCGGGCCGAGCTGGCCCTCAACGCGGTCGACGGCAAGCCCTCCACCGACTGGCACTCCGAGTCCTACGAGTCGGTCGACTTCGGCAGGCTGAAGGCCGGAGTCGGTCTCCTGCTCGACCTGGGGCAGAACGTGCCGGTCAAGCAGGTGACGGTCGACTTCGGCGGCGAGAGCTCCGGCGGCACCGTTGAGCTCAGGATCGGCGACTCGGCCGACCTGAACAGCCTGTCGGTCGCCCACAGGTTCACCGACGCGTCGGGAAAGAAGACCTTCAGCGCTGACTCACCGCAGAAGGGCCGCTACGTCCTGCTCTGGTTCACCAAACTGCCCACCTACCAGGGGAAATACCGCGGCACCGTGCACGACGTGAAGGTCCTCGCCATCAAGTGATGCCAGAGCGATTTGATCGTTTTTACCCGGCTTCTTGCCGATCATGTGAGATTTCGTGGCACCATCTATCACGTAGTGGTGTTCTCCCCGGATCGGCACAGCCAGGACTCTCCTTGTGAATTCCCCACCCGAGACCCCGCCAGCGGCGGCACAGCAGATGGCGCGGCCCATGGTGTCCGACGCCGATCTGCTGACCCGGCACATCGCCGGAGACCCGCACGCCTTCAGTGAAATAGTCAAGCGACATCGAGACCGCATGTGGGCGGTCGCCCTGCGCACGCTGGGCGACCCCGACGAGGCGGCCGACGCCGTACAGGACGCCTTCGTCTCGGCCTATCGCAAGGCCGAGAGCTTCCGCGGCGAGGCGGCCGTCACCACGTGGCTGCACCGCATCGTGGTGAACGCCTGCCTGGACCGCATGCGCCGGAAGTCCGTCCGCCCGGTCGCCGACGACGAGCTCGTCGAGGCCGCCGAACGCGACACTCCGGTGCTCGACCAGACAGCCGAGCGCGAGGTCTCGATGGAGGTCTCCGCCGCGCTCAAGCTGCTGCCGTCCGACCAGCGGGCGGCACTCGTGCTCGTGGACATGATGGGGTACTCCGTGGAGGACGCGGCGCAGGTCCTGGAGGTGCCGAGCGGCACCGTGAAGAGCAGATGCGCGCGCGGACGCGCGAAACTCGCCCCAATTCTTTCGCACCTGCGGAACCGATCCGACCTGTCTCGCGTCTCATCCGCGAAGGGAGCAGAACTTCGTGACGGGTGATACGCACTACGACCTGGAGATCCTCGCCGAGCTGGCAGAGGGTCTTCTCGACGCCGCCACGGCCCTGCAGGTACGCGAGCATCTCGCGGTCTGCGACCCCTGTGGCGAAAGCCTCGCCGACCTCGCAGCGGTTCGTGAGGTGCTCGCGGCGACGCCCACACCGGCGATGCCGATGGGGGTCGCGCTCCGGATCGACCGCGCGCTGGCCGCAGAGGCCGAAAGCTTCCGTGGAGGTGGAGTAGGCCTGGTGGAAGCACCGGCCTGGGACGAAATAATGCGCGACGCGCCGTGGGAGACGAAGCCTCTCCCCGCGCCTGAGCCGGTTCTGCCGGAACCCGAGCCTGAGCCGGTGCCCAGACTCGGAGTCGTCGGCGACGACGGCGCCATCAGGCCCGCCAGGCGGCGCAAGGCCACGCAGCGGCGCCGCTGGGCGCTGCCCGCCGTGGCGGCCGGAGCGGCGGCGGCGGTCGTCGGCGCGGCCGTGGTGACGACCGGGGCTCTCAACGTGGCGGCGCCGCCGAGCCGCGTGTCGGTGGAGGCCCTGCCGGCCCCGGCGAAGAGCGACGGCTACCAGCTGACCGACAGCAACTGGAACTACACCGAGCAGGAGCTACGCGGGTCGCTGCTGGACTACATCGGTCCCGCGCAGATCGTGGACGCCCAGGACCAGTCTGAGGGCTACAAGCTCGCCCAGTGCGTCAAGCAGGTCTCCGGCAAGGTCGGCAAGTCACCGTTCGCCGTGGACCAGGGCTTCTACAACGGTCAGGAGGCCAACATCATGGTCTTCTGGAACAACCAGGCCAAGAACAGGGTGCGTGTCCACGTCGTGGGCCCGCAGTGTGACGACGTGCGCAAGCCCGCCCTCGCACACTGGAAGTAGGCCGCCGGCGTCGCCGGTGACGACTCACGCGAACAGAGCCCGGCATGGATTCGTCCATGCCGGGCTCTCGCGTGTCGTACGGGAATCACCGACGCCTAGGATCTGTTGACGCCACTGGCAACGACAGAGGGAAAGGCGCAGCAGTGATCGACGTCCGGAATGTGATCGTCATTGGATCGGGTCCCGCCGGTTACACCGCGGCCGTGTACTCCGCGCGCGCCGACCTCAAGCCGCTGGTCTTCGAAGGCTCGGTCACCGCGGGCGGCGCCCTGATGAACACCACCG
This sequence comes from Streptosporangium carneum, assembly GCF_027922005.1. Taxonomy (GTDB): domain Bacteria; phylum Actinomycetota; class Actinomycetes; order Streptosporangiales; family Streptosporangiaceae; genus Streptosporangium; species Streptosporangium carneum. Next base: position 353,201 of record NZ_BSEV01000001.1, read on the forward strand.
AGGTGGAGAACTTCCCGGGCTTCCCCGACGGGATCATGGGCCCCGACCTCATGGACAACCTGCGCAAGCAGGCCGACCGGTTCGGCGCCGAGCTGGTCGCCGACGACGTGGTCGAGGTCGACCTGACCGTCACCCCCAAGGTCGTCAAGACCGCCACGGACACCTACCACGCCAAGGCCGTCATCCTGGCCACCGGCTCCGGCTACCGCGAGCTGGGCGTGCCCAACGAGAAGCGTCTGTCCGGCCACGGCGTCTCCTGGTGCGCCACCTGTGACGGCTTCTTCTTCCGCGGCCAGGACATCGTGGTCGTCGGCGGCGGCGACACCGCCATGGAGGAGGCCACCTTCCTGACCCGGTTCGCCAACTCGGTGACCGTCGTGCACCGCCGCGACGAGCTGCGCGCCAGCAAGATCATGCAGGATCGCGCGTTCGCGAACGAGAAGATCCGCTTCGTCTGGGACAGCGAGGTCGTCGACGTGCTGGGGGAGAAGAAGGTCTCCGGGGTGCGTCTGCGCAACCTCAAGACCGGCGAGGAGAGCGAGCTCGCGGCCACCGGCCTGTTCATCGCCATCGGTCACGACCCCCGCACCGAGCTGGTCAAGGGCCAGGTCGAGCTCGACGACGAGGGCTACATCAAGGTCGACTCCCCCTACACCCGCACCAACCTGGACGGCGTCTTCGCCGCGGGCGACGTCGTCGACCACATCTACCGCCAGGCGATCACCGCCGCCGGCACCGGCACCGCCGCGGCGCTGGACGCCGAGCGCTGGCTGGCCGAGCGCGACAGCTGACCGTCGACAACCACACCACCGCAGAGAGGGAGCAGCAAACCTTGGGCGCCATCAAGAACGTTACCGACGCCAGCTTCGACGCCGACGTCCTGAAGAGCGACAAGCCCGTCATCGTCGACTTCTGGGCGGAGTGGTGCGGCCCGTGCCGCCAGGTCGCTCCGATCCTGGAGGAGATCGCCAACGAGCAGGCGGAGAAGCTGACCATCGTCAAGCTCAACGTCGACGAGAACCCGACGACCGCGGGGAACTACGGCGTACTCCAGATTCCGACCCTGAACGTCTACAAGAACGGAGAGGTTGTGAAGCAGATCATCGGCGCCAAGCCGAAGGCCATGCTGCTTCGCGAGCTCGAGGGCATCATCTAGGTCCTCCTCCCGAAGCCGGGGAGAGGACCCAAGGGCCCCCTGCGGCTGTCGCACCCCACAGCGCCCGCCGTACCACCCGCTTTCCGAGCGGCACACCCACCGTGAAAGCCCCCTCGCGTCCCACCGCAGGGGGCTTTCGCACGTCCGCGCCCGTCGGCGACGACCGGTGGTCCCGCCTGCGGAGGCGGAATCCCCCACGCCGGGTCTTCCCAAAAATCGGGTCACGTTCAGCGGACCGAAATATGGCCTTAAAAGGCCCTCAGGCCGCCTCAGACAGGCCTCAGCGCCCTCTCCGGGGACATGGACCCCAGCAGCCTCTCCAGAGCCACCTCGACGTCCTCACGCCACGAGACGGCGGACTTGAGCTCCAGGCGGAGCCTGGGGAAGCGCAGATGCGGTCTCACCGTCTTGAACCCGACCGAAAGGAGGTACTCGGCGGGCATCAGGCACGCCCCCGGCTGCTCCCACTTCAGATCGCCGAACGCCTCGATCGCCCGCACCCCGCGCCGGGTCAGGTCCTTGGCCACGCCCTGCACCAGCATGCGGCCCAGGCCGCCGCCGGAGAACTCCGGGATGATGTGCGCGGTCATCAGCAGCACGGCGTCCGCGCTGACCGGCGACGTCGGGAACGCCACCGAACGGGGCACATGGTGCGGCGGCGCGTAGAGGACGAAGCCCGCCGCGACGCCGTCCACATAGACGATCTTTCCGCAGCTGCCCCACTCCAGCAGGGTCGAGGAGATCCAGGCCTCTTTCTCCAGCCCCGGATCACCCGCCTCGACGGCGCGGTTGCCGTTCACGGGATCCAGTTCCCAGAAGACGCACCGGCGGCACCGGTGCGGCAGGTCGTCGAGATTGTCAAGGGTGACGTTTGCCAGCCGACGCGACACCTGTTGGCCCCAATCCTGGCGAGACGAGTGCAAGCCATGGCGAAAAACGCGCGAAAACGGCGTCTCCAGCTGGCATCGTAGCTCAGTGAGGGCCCTGGTTTCAGGGTGTCCCGTCCCCACACGCAGACGACAACCGCCTCTGCCGTACCCTGGTTTCTCTAGCTTGAGCACTCCGTGCTCCTCATAGCCAAGGAGGTGGACCGTGCCCCAAGAGTCAGATCACGGTCAGGCCATCGCGTCCCACGGGTCGCGGATCGACGCCTATGTCGATCGGTACGCCGCACGAGCTACCGGGATGGTCGCCTCCGAGGTTCGAGCTCTTTTCGCCGTCGCGTCGAGGCCGGAAGTGGTCTCGCTCGCCGGTGGCATGCCGTACGTCACCGCTCTTCCCCTCGACGTCGTGGGAGAGCTCGTCGCCGACCTGGTGGCCCGCCGCGGCCCCGTCGCGCTCCAGTACGGCTCAGGCCAGGGTGACCCGCACCTGCGTGAGCAGATCTGCGACGTCATGAGCCTCGAGGGCATCGAGGCCAACTCCGACGACGTCGTGGTGACCGTGGGCTCGCAGCAGGCCCTCGACCTGGTCACCCGCATCTTCATCGACCCGGGCGACGTGATCCTGGCCGAGGGGCCCTCCTACGTGGGCGCGCTGGGCACCTTCTCCGCCTACCAGGCGAAGGTCGTCCACATCTCCATGGACGACGAGGGGATCATCCCCGAGTCGCTCGCCCAGACCATCTACGCGCTGAAGACGGCCGGCAACAGGATCAAGTTCCTGTACACCGTCCCCAACTTCCAGAACCCCGCCGGGGTCACCCTCAACGTCTCCCGCAGAGCGCAGATCCTCGACATCTGCCAGCGCGCGGGCGTGCTGATCGTGGAGGACAACCCGTACGGCCTGCTCGGCTTCGAGGGCGGATCCATGCGGGCGCTGCGCGCCGACTGCCCAGACGGGGTGGTCTACCTCGGCTCGTTCTCCAAGACCCTCGCTCCCGGCTTCCGCGTCGGCTGGGCGCTCGCCCCGCACGCCATCCGCGACAAGCTGGTGCTGGCGATGGAGTCCGCGGTCCTGTCCCACTCCGTCTTCAGCCAGCTCGCCGTCGGCCAGTACCTCGCCACCCAGCCGTGGCGTGAGCAGATCAAGACCTTCAGGGAGCTCTACTGCGAGCGGCGCGACGCCATGCTCGGAGCCCTGGAGGCGATGATGCCCGCGGGCTGCACCTGGACCCGCCCCGCCGGCGGGTTCTTCGTCTGGGCCACGCTCCCCGAGGGGCTGGACTCCAAGGCGCTGCTGCCCCGCGCGGTCGCGGAACGGGTGGCCTTCGTGCCGGGCACCGGCTTCTACGCCGACGGCAGCGGCTCGCGTCACATGCGCCTTTCCTACTGCTACCCGGAGCCGGAGCGCATCCGCGAAGGCGTCCGCCGTCTGGCCGGAGTGATCGAGCAGGAGCTGCGGGTGCGCGACACCTTCGGCCCCGGCGCGCCCGCTGACCACATCGGCGTCGACACCCCGGGCCCCGACCTCGCCTGACGGAGCCCTGACGGGTCCGTCCCCGAAGTCCGCAACGGGATCCCTGACGTTCCCGGACCGGTGAACGCCCGCCGTCACCACGTCCGGGACCGTCAGGACCGCCCTCCCATACCCCCTCAAACGCATCAGAACGGCAGTCCATCTCCCTGACCCGCCGTCGCCCCCTCACCGGCCCGGTCGCCGTCCATCACACCGACACGGCACGGCGTCCGCATCACCCGCCCTCACCGGCCCGTCACGACACGAAACCCCACAACCCCGCCCTCCTTGCCTTCGCACGCCTTCACCGGCCCGTCGCCGTCCACAGCGTCGGCACGGCGTCCGCACCACTCGCCACCGCCGCCCTCACCGGCCCGCCACCCCCGCACCACCGAGACGGCAAGGCATCCCGCATCCTCACCACTCGCCTTCGCACGCCTTCACCGACCCGTCGCCGTCCACAGCGTCGGCACGGCGTCCGCACCACTCGCCACCGCCGCCCTCACCGGCCCACCGCCCCCCACGCCAACGAGACGGCACGCCCCCGCATCTCCGCTGGTTCGTCGCCGCCCACACCACCGGTACGGCACGACATCCCGCATCCTCACCGATTCGCCATCGCTCACCTCGCGACACGACGCCTCCGCGCTCCAGCGGCTCGTCATCGCCCCCTCACCGATTCGTCGCCGCCCACACCCCCCAGCGCACCACGGCATCCCACACCCCACCGGCTCGCCAGCGCACACTCCACCGGTTCGTCGCCTCCCACAGCGCCGGTACGGCGAGCGGTGACGCTGAGCGGATCGGCGCGGATGCGCGGTGCGCGACCCGACGCATGGCGGTCGCCTCGCCGGACGAGGCGCTCCCTTGGGACCGGGTGGCGGCCCATGGACCGGAGGTTCGCCCGGTCGGTCGGTAGGCATCCTGGTTCGCCCGGAGGCCGCGTGGACGCTCCGGAGAGCTGTTCGGTGAACGGGCCTGTTCGGTGGGTCCGAAGGCCGGAAGGTGGCTTCTGAGATGCCGGGGGAGCACTCTGCGGTCATCTCAGGGACGGCTGTCGCGGCACGCCGGGAGGCGGCCGGTCCGCGTGCCGACGCGGTGATGCCGTACGGTGACGTCCGACGTTCCACTACGGCGTCACCTTGGACGCTGTGCCGTGACGTCACTTCGGGTGCCGTGCCGTACGGTGACTTCCGGCGCCGTTGTGCGGCGATCGTCCCGGTCGTGTGAGAGCGACCCCAAAGGCTCGGCGTGGGCCGCGAAGAGAGGTATTTTCGGATGGGTGATCTGGGCCACGTGCTCGTCCTGGCGGGTGGGCTGTCCTACGAGCGGGAGGTGTCCCTCCGGTCGGGTCGTCGCGTGAGCGAGGTGCTGCGCGGAGCGGGGATCTCGGTGGAGACACGCGACACTGACGCCTCCCTGGTGCCCTACGTGCTCGCCGATCCGCCGGACGCGGTCTTCGTCACCCTGCACGGCGGAGCCGGAGAGGACGGCGCCATCCGGTCGGTGCTCGAGCTTCTCTCCGTTCCCTATGTGGGCGCCGGCCCGGACGCCTGCAGGGTGGCCTTCGACAAGCCGACCGCCAAGGCGGTCGTCCGTTCGGTCGGCGTGCGCACCCCCGACTCGGTGACGCTTCCCAAGGAGACGTTCCACGACCTCGGCGCCTCCGCCGTACTGGCCCGCATCGTGGAACGCCTCGGTCTTCCGCTTTTCGTCAAGCCGTCCCGTGGCGGCTCGGCCCTCGGGGCGTCGGTCGTCCGTACCGCGGAGGAGCTTCCCTCCGCCATGGTCGGATGCTTCGCCTACGGCGACACCGCGCTCATCGAGCGCTACATCGAGGGAGTCGAGGTCTCCGTCTCCGTGGTCGACCTCGGTGAAGGGCCGGTGGCCCTGCCGCCGGTGGAGATCGTGCCGGACGCGGGCATGTACGACTACGCCGCGCGGTACACCGCGGGACACACCGAGTTCTTCGCTCCGGCGCGTCTGTCTCCCGAGGCCTCGGCCGCCTGTGCGGAGATGGCCGTCACGGCCCACACCGCCCTTGGTCTGCGTGACGTCTCCCGCACCGACATCATCGTCGACGGATCAGGGTTTCCCTACTTCCTCGAAGTCAACGTCGCTCCGGGGATGACCGAGACCTCCCTGCTTCCCATGGCGGTGGAGGCCGCGGGCGACGATCTCGGCACTCTCTGCCGGGTCCTCCTGGAACAGGCCGCAGCGCGTCACTCCTCCTGACCTTCTCCCCCTCACGGCCCGGCGTCGAAGCGAATCGTCGCCGGGTCTTCCGCGTGAACCCGCCGACGAGTCATCACCGGCCACGCCGTCGCGCTTCCAGTGGTGGTGCTCCACCCCGCAGGGGCAGCAGCAGAAAGATCCACAAAGCAGGTCCTAGGCTGGATCATGTGCTGACTTCCACTCCTTCCTTCCCCAAGAGCTTCGCCAGTGACAACCACGCCGGTGTGCATCCGGCGGTGCTCGCCGCCATCATCGATGCCAACACCGCGGACGCTCCGGCCTATGGCGGGGACCCGTGGACACGGGCGATGGAAGACGCCTTCCGCGTCGAGTTCGGCGCCCAGGCGACCGCTTACGCCATGTTCAACGGCACCGGCGCGAACGTCGTGGGACTGGGACTCGTCCTGCGCCCGTACGACGCCGTGCTCTGTCCGGAGAGCGCCCACATCAACGTCAACGAATGCGGTGCCGCCGAGCGCGCCCTCGGCGCCAAGCTCATTCCTCTCCCCACGGACAACGGCAAGATCACGGTGGAGGACGTCCGCGGTCAGCTCTCCGTCCTGGGCGACGAGCACCACGCTCAGCCCCGTGTCATCTCCATCTCCCAGGTGACCGAGTGCGGCACCTGCTACACCCCGGACGAGATCGCCAGGCTCGCCGAGTTCGCCCACACTCGCGGGCTCTTCCTCCACATGGACGGCGCCCGGCTGGCCAATGCCGCCGCCGAGCTCGGCTGCTCGATGCGCGCTCTCACCACCGAGGTCGGCGTGGACCTGCTCAGCTTCGGCGGCACCAAGAACGGCGCCATGGGAGCCGAAGCGCTCGTCCTCCTCAGACCGGAGCTGGGCGCTCCCGCGTTGTTCCTCCGCAAGCAGGGCATGCAGCTCGCCTCCAAGATGCGCTTCGTCTCCGCCCAGCTGACCGCGCTCCTCACCGAGGACCTCTGGCGTCAGAACGCCTCACACGCCAACGCCATGGCCCACCGTCTCGCCGACGGCATCGCCGACCTTCCGGGTGTCTCGCTTCGCTATCCCGTCCAGTCGAACGCCGTCTTCCCCGTGCTGCCGGAGAAGGTGATCTCCGACCTTCAGCAGCGCCACCTCTTCCACGTCTGGGACGAGGCCGAGAATGTGGTGCGCTGGGTGACGGCCTTCGACACCACTCCCGAGCACGTGGACGCGTTTGTCGCCGACGTTCGGCTGGCCGTACAGGGGGAGGCCGACGTCTGACGGCCAGACTGTTTCACGTGAAACAAGCGCGGGCGTGAGCCGTGTTTCACGTGAAACAGGACGCGGATCAGTTCGCCGGGCGGGAGTGTGTTTCACGTGAAACGCACTCCCGCCCGGCGGGCGGAGGCTCTCCGGAGAGTCCCCGCCCGTGGCTCTCCTCAGAGTCCCGGACGCACGGCTCCGCCGAAGAAACTCCCTTCCTCTGGGGCGCGTTCCACGCTTCCCGGGGTCGCATTCCACCTGCGCGTGACCGAGGCCATTCGGCCAAACCATCTCTTGTCCCCCGGTCACGTCGCCACCGGGCGAGAACCCGGCGGACGGGACGAGGGGACAAAGGGCGAGGGGCGGCGAGGGGCAAGGGGACAGCACCGGGCTTGGAGATCCTCCGCGATCGAAGGGGACGCTCTCCTGCACGCACCGGACGCGGCGCGTGATCTCGGGAGCATCCTGACGTGCCCACCTGCCGACAGCGCCCTCATGTCGTCGTTCGGGTTCTCACTGTCGAGCGGACATTCGCTGTGCGTCGCCGGAAGCTCCGCCAGCGGACGCGGCGGCTCCTCCGGTTCGGTCACAGGGCGGCCCCTCGGGCACGGCGACTCCTCCGGGCGCGGTGCTCCCTCCGGACGCGATGACCCCTGTGGTTCGGTCAGGGCGGCTCCCGGATGCGGTGGCCATCCGCCCACGGCCCTCGCGGATCCGCCCCTCGGTCAGTCTCTGACCGTCGTAGCCGGCCACGGTCAGCGGGGCGCGGCAGCCCTCGTGGTCGGCGATCGGCGGCTCCCTCGCCGCCCGCCGCCCGGACAGGCGGACACGAGCGACTCGCGTCGGCCCGAACGGCGGAGGCGACGATGACCACGTGGGACAGTCAACCGCCGACCAGCCTGACGGGGCTTGGCCAAAACGGGATACTCGAGCAGCTGTGCCCGGCCGGGGAATGCCACGGAGGTCGTGGCACTCGACCTTGCCGACGACGTCCTGGACGCGGGTCTGCTGTCCGGTGGCACGCCCTGCCTGTCGGCGGGGTCGGGTGGTGTCAACGGGTGAGCCGCCCTGGCCGACCGCGCGACTTCGGTGCCGCTTCGTCCCGTGCCCGTGGTCCGAGCCACGCACCTGCGCCCGGTGTGAATGCATCGCGGCAGCGACGTAGTGGGGCGGTCCGACGCCTCCGCTGTCGAGCGCCGGGCGAGACCCCACCTCACGCTGATGTCCCCAAGAGCGTGATCGCTCCGGAGACACCCGTGCTCCGGCCGGAGACTGAACGGCGTGTCGGAGTGGGTGAAGGCGTCAGGGCACACGAAACGGCCCTCGTGTTTCACGTGAAACACGAGGGCCGTGGAAGAGCCGAAGGGTCACTCCTCGGTCGGCTGCATGGAGCCCGGAGCCATTGTCGCGATGATGCGTTCCAGGTCGTCGATCGTGGCGAACTCCACGACGATGCGACCCTTACGGCGGCCGAAGTCGACCTTCACTCGGGTTTCGAAGCGGTCGGAGAGGCGATCGGCCAGATGGCGGAGCGCGGGCTCCTCGGCCGGTTTCGCCCGGGGCGTCTTGGGTGTCGTAGCCGGGGCCGGGGCCGCCATGGCGTCGCCCACCGCCACGATCTCCTCGACCGCCCGGACCGACAGCAGCTCCGCGACGATCCGGGCGGCGAGGTGCTCCTGCGCGGCGGGGTCGTCAAGAGTCAGCAGAGCGCGGCCGTGCCCGGCGGTGATCGTGCCCGCCGACACCCGGCGCTGGACCTTGGGCGGCAGGTTGAGCAGACGGATCGTGTTCGTCACGTGGGAGCGGGAGCGGCCGATGCGGGTGGCGAGCTGCTCGTGGGTCGCGCCGAAGTCGTCGAGCAACTGGCGGTAGGCCGCCGCCTCCTCCAGGGGGTTGAGCTGTTCGCGCTGGAGGTTCTCGATGAGCGCGTCCAGCAGGAGCTTGTCCTCCTGGGTGCTCCGTACGATCGCGGGGATCTTGGAGAGTCCGGCGAGCTTCGAGGCGCGCCACCGGCGCTCCCCCATGATCAGCTCGTAGCCCTCCTCCCCGGTTGCGCGCACCACGACGGGCTGGAGAAGACCCACCTCGCGGATCGAGGTGGCCAGCTCCTTCAGCGGCTCCTCGCTGAAGATCTCCCGGGGCTGGCGCGGGTTCGGCGCGATGTCCTCGATGGGGATCTCAAGGAAGTAGGCCCCCGCGACCGGCTTGGGACCGGCCAGCTGCGGGGTCACGGGCTGGGGCGCGGGCGCGGGCGCGGGCGCGACCATGATCGCGGATGCCGAGGGCGCGGACGTCTCGGTCACGGCCGGGCCCGTCGGAATGAGCGCTCCCAGCCCCTTGCCCAGGCCTCTGGGCGACTTACCTACCACAGTCCCTCCCCGTCAGGGTCCCGCCCTCGGTGGCCTTCACGACGACGGTCACGGATCTCTGCGCGTTCACACAGCGGCGCCACGGTAGGCGATCTCACGAGCGGCGTCCATGTAGGCCATCGCACCGCTGGAGCCAGGGTCGTAGGTCATGACGGACTGGCCGTAGCTCGGCGCCTCGGAGACCCGGACGCTCCGGGGAATGAGCGTCTTCAGCACCGTGTCCCCGAAGTGGGAGCGGACCTCTTCGGCGACCTGTGAGGCCAGTCTGGTCCTGCCGTCGTACATCGTCATCAGGATGGTGGACAGCTCGAGTGTGGGGTTGAGGTGGGCGCGGACCAGGTCCACGTTCCGCAGCAGCTGCCCCAGGCCCTCCAGCGCGTAGTACTCGCACTGGATGGGGATCAGCAGCTCGTTCGCCGCCATCAGCGCGTTGACGGTCAGCAGGCCGAGCGAGGGAGGGCAGTCGATGAGGATGTAGTCGAACTCGACCGCGGTGTACGCTCCCAGCGCGCGCTGCAGGCGGGCCTCACGCGCGACCATGGAGACCAGTTCGATCTCGGCGCCCGCCAGGTCGATCGTGGCGGGCGCGCAGTAGAGCCCGGGCATCTCCGGGACCTCCTTCACGACCTCCGCGAGAGGCACGTCCTCGACCAGGACCTTGTACATGTCGGGCACGTCACCACGGTGCTCGATGGACAGCGCCGTCGAGGCGTTGCCCTGCGGGTCGAGATCCACGACGAGCACCCGCTGGCCGTGCATGGAGAGCGCGGCCGCGAGGTTCACCGATGTCGTGGTCTTGCCCACGCCGCCCTTCTGGTTGGCGACGGTGAAGATGCGGGTCTTGGGCGGCCTGGGCCAGGCGTCGCCTCGGCTCCCAGTGGTGTCTCCAGGAGCGGCCGTAGTCGTCTGAGCCGATGTTTCACGTGAAACCACTGAGCTGAGTGCCTCTCGTACCAGCGGCGAGTCGCCGGGATTAAGGGGGGGCTGGGTCACGGTCGTCGTCCTTTCAACCGGCCTGACTGCCACGGCGGAAGCCGGTGCCGGCCAGCCCAGACCAGAAGGGCGTTCGTACGGTGAGGCGACGGGGCCTTCGGGCCAGCCGAGACCGCCTCCCGCGCTCACAGTCGCACTTCCACGGTCATTCACTGGCCTCGTACCCGCTTTGCTCGGTCTGTTCTACTGGCCTCGTGCCCGCTTCGCCCGCGGAGCACGATCCTTACGGCGAGCACCCTGCCGCGCTCCTCCGGCGGCCCGACCGGCGACCACCCGGATGAGAGTTGCAGGCGGCTCGACCTTACCGTGCCCGACCGAGACAAGCTCGGCGGTCTGCACCCCACTGGCCCGCAATTGCGCCTCGGCGTCCGCCAGCTCCTCCGCTGCCCGTTCTCCCTTCAGCGCCAGGAGCTCGCCCCCTTCACGCAGCAGCGGCAGCGACCACTTCAGCAACCGGTCGAGCGGCGCCACCGCGCGCGCGGAGGCGACGTCGAACTCGCGTTTGCCCACGAACTCCTCGGCCCGGCCGCGCAGCACCTCGACGTTGCCGAGTTTCAGGGTCTCCACGCACTCCTCGAGGAACACCGTCCTGCGCAGGAGAGGCTCGAGGAGGGTGACCCTGATGTCGGGCCGTACGATCGCCAGCACCAGGCCGGGCAGGCCCGCTCCCGATCCGATGTCCACAAGACGCACGTTCTCGGGCACAGCCTCGGCGACCACCGCGCAGTTGAGCAGGTGTCGGTCCCAGATGCGGGGCACCTCACGAGGACCGAGCAGGCCGCGCACCACTCCGGGACCGGCCAGCAACCCCGCGAACGTCTCCGCCCTGGACCAGGCGTCGCCGGTGAACACCTCGCGCGCAACCTCGGGCGGCTCGGGGATCTGGTCGCTCACTCGACGCTCACTCTTCCTCGGGATTTTCTCTGGCAGGGCGTTCTAAGGCTAACGGCCCACTCCGCACGGCTGTACAAGGGCAGGCCGTGAAAAAGGGCCGCGCCCCCTGGTTTCCAGGAGCCGCGGCCCTTTCATCATTTGTACGTCATACGGGGAGGCATCCCCTTGTGCGGAGAGCTCCGCTACGCGGGGAGGACCACCACGAAACGTCGGGGCTCCTCGCCCTCGGACTCGCTCCGCAGGCCCGCCGCCGCGACCGCGTCGTGCACGATCTTGCGCTCGAACGGGGTCATCGGCTGCAGCGACTTGGGCTCGCCGTTGCGCTTGACGTCTGCGGCGATCTTGGTGCCGAGCTCGGTGAGCTCGGTGCGGCGGCGTTCGCGGTACCCGCCGATGTCCAGCATGAGACGGGAGCGTTCTCCCGTCTGGCGGTGGACGGCGAGGCGGGTCAGCTCCTGGATCGCCTCCAGCACCTCACCGTTCGGCCCGACGAGGTCACCGCCCTTGACGTCGACGACCGACACCACTGCTCGGTCACCCTCGACGTCCATGTCGATGTCACCGTCGATGTCGGCGATGTCGAGCAGACCCTCGACATAGTCCGCCGCGATCTCGCCTTCCTGCTCCAGCGCAGCGAGATCAGGAGCCGCTTTCACGGTCTCCTTTTCGGCCTCGGCCTCGGTCACGTCCGGCCACTCCTTCGTGCTGTCGGGTTGATCGTCAGGACTTCTTACTACCCGTCCGCTTGCTGCGGGGCTGACGGGTCGGCTGCTGGCGGGCCACCTTGGGCTCCGGCGGAGCGGGAGGCGCCTCCGGCTCGGGAGCGCTCTTCTTGACCTTGCTCAGCAGGCCCGGCTTGGGCTCGGGCGTCACCATGTTGCCCTTGGCGTCGAGCACGGGAGAGGGGTTGCGGCTGTAGAACCAGTGCTGCTGCCCCAGGGTCCAGAGGTTGGTGGTGACCCAGTAGAGGATCAGGCCGAGGGGGAAGTTCAGCGAGAAGATGGCGAACAGCGGCGAGATGTACATCAGGATCTTCTGCTGCTGCGCCATCGGGTTGTCCGGCATCTGGGCCATCGAGCGGCCCACGCTCTGCCGGACGGTGAGGAAGGTGGTCAGCGAGCTGATCGCCACGAAGACCGCCAGGACGATCTTCGTCTGGATCGGGTTCGCGCCGAGCGCCTCGATCTGCGCGGAGTCGGTCCAGAAGGTCGCCGGCAGCGGCGCGCCGAAGATGTGCGCCGCTCTGGCGCTGTCGACCAGTTCCTTCGACATGCCGAACTTCAGCTCGCCGTGAGCCATGGCGTTCAGCACGGTGAACATCGAGATGAAGATCGGGAACTGGGCCACGATCGGCAGGCAGCCGCCGAGCGGGTTGGCCCCCTGTCCCTGGTACAGCGCCATGACCTCCTGGTTCATGCGCTGCTTGTCGTTCTTGTAACGCTTGCGAATCTCCTGGACCTTGGGGGCCAGCTCCTGCATCTTCTTCGACGAGCGCATCTGCTTGAGGAAGAGGGGGAAGATCAGCAGCCTCATCAGCACCGTCAGGGTGATGATGGTCAGCGCCCAGGTCAGCCCGCTGTTCGGGTCGAGGAAGCTGCTATAACCCTGGTGAATCCAGGTGATGACTTGAGCGACGGCTGTGTACAGCCAGTTCAGCCAGGACAGCTCCACCGAGCTAGCTCCCTTGCGTTTCGTCGGACCGGCCCGGGCTCGGGGGCACCGGGTCAAAACCTCCGGGATGGAATGGGTGGCAACGCCCGATTCTCCGGATCGTCAACCATGTGCCGCGCAGGGCTCCGTGAACAGCCACGGCCTCGAGCCCGTAGGCACTGCACGAGGGATGGAAACGGCAACGGGGACCCAGGAGAGGGCTCACGTAGGCCCGGTAGAACCGGATAGGAGCCATCAGGGTCCTGGCAGCCGGGGAGATCCCGGCGGTATGCTGCGCTGTCATCATCGCCCATCCCTGCGAGCCGTCGAAGGCTCTCGCCGCCTGAGTAAACGATCCAGCGCGACGTCGAGTTCGGCGGCAAGGCGCTCGCTTCGCGCGGACGCGGCCGGTGGATTGGCGCGTACAACCAGCAGGCTACCTCGCGGAAGGCGGTCGAGACGGTCTCGCATGAGGTGTCTCAACTGACGTTTGACGCGATTTCGGATGACCGCGCCGCCGACAGCGCGGCTCACAACAAATCCCACTAAGGGCGATTCATCCGTTTCCGCACGCACGCTCAAGTGCGCGACCAGGGTGGGACGGCCTGCTCGGCTTCCCTTTCTGACCGCGTTGGCGAACTCCTCGCCCCGGCGCATGCGGGACACGGGCGGCAACACGAGAGGACCTTGGTTGACCCTGGGCAGGTACGGCTATCGCCCGCCGACGTCACGGCCGGCGGGCGACGGATCTCTGCCACGGCCCGGCGAACCGGGCACACGGATGCGTCAGGCGGAGAGCTCGGCGCGGCCCTTGCGACGGCGGGCGGCCAGGATGGCGCGACCGGCGCGGGTGCGCATGCGCAGCCGGAAGCCGTGGGTCTTCGCGCGACGACGGTTGTTCGGCTGGAAAGTACGCTTGCTCACGAGTGGGCTCCAGGCTCAAGGCGCGCCCCCAGCACATGGGGACGCTCGACAATGGCTGGCTTGCCGGAAGCGGGGCATGCGAAATAGCCGCCGCGTGACAAGCCGACCGTCGTACGTTACGGGGAACGCGTGGCCCAGGTCAAACCGAAGAACACGCGGATATAGGTTATCCACGAATCCACAACCCCTTTTTCCACCGCCGCCCCGCCGTCCACAGGATGTGCACTCAGCCTCCCCCACACTGCCACTAGGCTGTGGACAACGTCTTGAACACAGGCTGTGGACAGGGCTACTGTCGGCCCTTCCAGCCCTGCTCTCAGCTGCCTGGACGTGCCGGGTGGCGGGTGCGGGGCTGTGCACACCGTGTGGATTCGATGTGGATTCCAGGCGGCGACCCCGGGCGGGCGGCAGGGGCGCCGGCATGTGGACAACGGGGGAATCCGATGGGCCCGGCGGCCATCGGTGTGGATAACAATCGCGATGGGCTCATGCGGGGGCCGCGTCGACAGGAGGATGGGCCGGGCATGGACGGAATGGACCTCGGTGAGGTGTGGGCGCGGGCGTTGGAGAACTCCCTCAACGCGAGCGTCCCGTCCCAGCAGCGCGTCTGGCTCAGCATGACCCGGCCTTTCGGTCTCATGAACGACACCGTGGTGCTCGCCGCCCCGACCGATTTCGCCAGAGATGTCCTGGAAAACAAGCTTCGTCCCCTGATCAGTCACGCGCTCTCCCAGGAGTTCGGGCGCCCGATGCGGGTCGCGGTCATGGTCGACCCCAGCGCCGCGGGCTCGGAACAGGGCGGCGTGCCCCGCGCGGAGACTTATCCCCAGGCGCCGCCGCAGAGTTATCCCCAGGGCGGCGGATCCCAGCAGGGTTATACACAGCCGGTAACCGCCCAGCACCACAGCGCTTCCGGCCTCCAGAACCCCTTCCACTCCCAGGGTCCCGCCGCCGCGCCGTCCACCGACTATCCACAGCGTCAACCACAGGGGCAGGCTTTCCCCTACTCCTATCAACACGCTGAGGAGCCTGCGCAGCCGTACCTCCCCTCAGAACCGCCGGCCTCGCCGCCGGTCGAGCAGTCCACCGGATACGGCCGCGGCGGCTACACCCCCCAGCCCTCTCCGCCCCGCCCTGAATCTGATGGTTTCGAACGCCCCGGCCAGAACTTCGAGCGCCCGGCGCAGACCGCGGGCCCCGTGCAGAACCGGTGGGACGCCAGGAGCGGCCGCACACAGGGGGAGCCCGCCCGCCTCAACCCCAAGTACACCTTCGAGACCTTCGTCATCGGTTCGAGCAACCGCTTCGCCCACGCCGCCGCGGTCGCGGTGGCCGAGGCGCCGGCGAAGGCCTACAACCCGCTGTTCATCTACGGCGACTCGGGCCTGGGCAAGACCCACCTGCTGCACGCGATCGGCCACTACGCCCAGAGCCTCTACGACGGCGCGCGGGTGAGATACGTCAGCTCGGAGGAGTTCACCAACGACTTCATCAACTCCATCCGCGACCACAAGGCCGACAACTTCCGCGGACGCTACCGGGCTGTGGACATCCTGCTCGTGGACGACATCCAGTTCCTCGAGGGCAAGGAGCAGACGCAGGAGGAGTTCTTCCACACCTTCAACACCCTGCACAACGCCAACAAGCAGATCGTCATCTCCAGCGACCGCGCCCCCAAGCAGCTGGTCACCCTGGAGGACCGGCTGCGCAACCGGTTCGAGTGGGGGCTGATCACCGACGTGCAGCCGCCCGAGCTGGAGACCCGCATCGCGATCCTGCGCAAGAAGGCGATCCAGGAGGGCCTGGCCGCGCCGCCCGAGGTGCTCGAGTACATCGCCAGCCGCATCTCCACCAACATCCGCGAGCTCGAGGGCGCCCTGATCCGGGTCACCGCGTTCGCCAGCCTGAACAGGCAGTCGGTCGACCTGCAGCTCACCGAGGTCGTGCTGAAGGACCTGATCACCGAGGACGCGGGCTCGGAGATAACGATCGCCACGATCATGGCGTCGACGGCCGCCTACTTCGGCCTGTCGATCGACGACCTGTGCGGCGGGTCGCGCTCGCGCGTCCTGGTCACCGCCCGGCAGATCGCCATGTACCTGTGCAGGGAGCTGACCGACATGTCGCTGCCGAAGATCGGACAGCAGTTCGGCGGACGCGACCACACCACGGTCATGCACGCCGACCGGAAGATCCGTTCCCTCATGGCCGAGCGCCGGTCGATCTACAACCAGGTCAACGAGCTGACCACCAGGATCAAGCAGCAGTCGCGCAATGGATGAGTTTTCCCCCGACGTGATGCACAGGCTGTGGAAAACCTTGTGGATCAGTGGTACGGCCCCGCCGGACGACACGGAGCGAGGCATTCCACCATGAACATGCCGGTTTCGACGGTTTCGGCACGCTCCAGCGAGCTGGGGACAACTCTGGGGAGAACCTGGGGAGAACCTGGGGAGAACTCGTGGACATCCTGGGGACGCCCTGTGAAGAGAGTTTTCCCCAGGGACAAAACGACCTCATACCCGGTGGAGAACCTGGGGAAACCTCGTGGATAACCGGTGGACGAAGGGCACGTGATCTGGGGACGGCCTGTGTGTACAGCCGGGTTCTCCCCAGGCCCAGGAGTTCTCCACACCTTCCGCCCACACCTCCGGTGGATGAAAAAACCATAGCTGAGCTGCGGAAACATAGGCTTTCCACAGTTTCCACCGCCCCTAATGCGATGACCCCTTGTATCTCTAACTAGGAAACTCAAGACCCATAGAAAGGGTTCCGGGGGAGCGAGCGTGCGGGACAGTGAACACTTGAACCCAAGGCACCGAGCGGACAGCGCTCGACACACAGGAGGCAGATCCACGTGATGTTCCGTATCGAGCGAGACGTGCTCGCTGAGGCGGTCGCATGGACGGCACGCAGCCTGCCGGCGCGCCCTTCCGTGCCGGTGCTCGCCGGCATGCGCCTGGAGGTCACCGAGAAGGGGCAGCTCAAGCTCTCCGGCTTCGACTACGAGGTGTCCGCCGAGGTGACCCTCGAACCGCAGAGCGGTGAGGCGGGCGTCGTGCTCGTCTCGGGCAAGCTCCTCGCCGAGATCACCAGGGCGCTGCCCGCACAGCCTGTGGACTTCGTCGTCGAGGGCGCGAAGGCGGTCGTCACCTGTGGCAGTGCCCGGTTCACACTTCTCACCATGCCTGTGGAGGACTACCCCTCCCTGCCGACCATGCCGCCCGCGGCCGGGCGCGTCGGCAGCGACGTGTTCGCCTCCGCCGTCGGTCAGGTCGCCGTGGCCGCGGGCAAGGACGACACGCTGCCGATGCTGACCGGCGTGCGCATGGAGATCGAGGGCGACACCGTCACCCTCGCCGCGACCGACCGCTACCGCCTCGCCGTACGCGAGCTGAAGTGGCAGCCGGGCCAGCCCGACTTCTCCGCGGTCGCGATGATCCCCGGCAAGACCCTCGCGGACGCGGCCAAGGCGCTGGGGAGCACGGGCGCCGAGGTCGAGGTCGCGATGAGCTCCGTCGGCGGCACCGGCGAGGGCATGATCGGCTTCTCCAGCGCCGGTCGCCGCACCACCACCCGCCTGCTCGACCCCGAGTTCCCCAAGTACCGCTCGCTGCTGCCGACGGAGTTCTCCGCCAGGGCCGAGCTGTCCACGAGCTCCTTCGTCGAGGCCGTCAAGCGCGTGGCCCTGGTCGCCGAGCGCAACACCCCGGTGCGGCTCGCCTTCCGCGACGGCGAGGTCGTCCTGGAGGCGGGCAGCGGCGACGAGGCGCAGGCGGTCGAGGTGCTGCCCGTCGACTTCGAGGGCGACGACATCAACATCGCCTTCAACCACCAGTTCCTGCTCGAGGGGCTCGGGGCGATCGACTCCGACGTGGCCAGACTGCAGATGACCACCTCGACCAAGCCCGCCATCCTCACCGGCGGGAAGCACGCGGACAAGGAGGGCGTGCCCGACTACCGCTACCTGATCATGCCCATCCGCCTGTCCAGCTGACGCGGCCCGCACCGGACGGCCCGCGCGGCCGCCGGTGCCGACGAGGCCGCCGAGGGGGGAAGAGGTCGCACAGGTGGGGAGACCAGGCGACGCCGGGGACGTGAACGCGGGGTCCGGCGGGGTAGGAGGCCGCCCATGAGTCCGATCATGGTGAAGGCCTGTCTCAACGGGAGCAGGAAACCCGGCGACCATCCGGCGCTCCCCCTGACGCCCCTGGAGCTCGCTGAGGCGGCCCGTGGGGCTCGTGAGGCGGGTGCGGCGGCTGTTCACATGCACCCGCGTGACGAGGCGGGCAGAGAGTCTCTCAGCCCCGCGCACATCGGGGCCGCCGTGCGCGCCGTGCGGCGGGCGTGTCCCGGCATGCCCGTCGGCGTGAGCACAGGCCTGTGGATAACCGGCGGAGACCCGCAGGCGCGGAGCGAGGCCGTGCGGACGTGGGCGGCGCTCCTCAGGGAGGACCGGCCCGACTTCGCCTCGGTGAACCTCTCCGAACCCGGCTTCCCGGAGCTGTGGCATGATCTTCGGCGGCTCGGCGTCGACGTCGAGGCCGGAGTCTGGACGACCGGCGACGCCGAGGCGCTCGCCGCGACAGGGCTCGAGTGCGCGCGGGTGCTCGTCGAGGTCATCGGCGGCGCCGAGGACACGGCCGTCTCCAGGGCGCACGCCGTGCTCGGCCGCCTCGACGAGCTCGGAGTCCCCGGTCCACGCCTCCTCCACGGGGAGGAGGCGCCGGCCTGGATACTTGTGGACGAGGCCGGGCAGTTGGGGCTGGCCACGCGCATCGGCCTGGAAGACGTTCTCCACAGCCCTGTGGGCGACCCCGTCGAGGGAAACGCCGACCTGGTACGACTCGCGATGGCACGCCTGGCGTAGGTGGATGATGGAACCCTGAAGGGGGTGCTCGTATGCAGATCGGCATGGTCGGGCTGGGCAAGATGGGCGGCAACATGGCCGAGCGGCTGCGCCGCGGCGGTCACGACGTCGTCGGTTACGACCGGGACCCGGCGGTCAGCGACGTCTCGAGCCTGAAGGAGCTGGTCGACCGGCTCCAGGAACCGCGCGCCGTGTGGGTCATGGTCCCTGCGGGCGCGCCGACCCAGGCGACGGTCGAGGAACTCGGCAACCTGCTGTCGGCGGGCGACATCGTGGTCGACGGCGGCAACTCTCACTATCTGGACGACCAGAAGCACGCGGCCGACCTCGGGGCCAAGGGGATCGGCTTCGTCGACTGCGGTGTGAGCGGCGGCGTCTGGGGCCTGCAGAACGGCTACGCCCTGATGGTCGGCGGCACGGAGGGCGACGTCGGGCGGCTGGCGCCGGTCTTCGAGACCCTCAAGCCCGAGGAGGACGGCTTCGTCCACGCGGGGCCCGTCGGCGCGGGCCACTTCGCCAAGATGGTCCACAACGGCATCGAGTACGGCATGATGCAGGCCTTCGCCGAGGGCTGGGAGCTGCTGGAGGCCTCCGACGTCGTGACCGACGTGCCCGGCGCGTTCGCCAGCTGGCGGCACGGCACCGTCATCCGCTCGTGGCTGCTGGACCTCATGGTCAGGGCGCTCGAGGAGGACCCGGCGCTGGCGGAGCTCAAGGGCTACGCGCAGGACTCGGGCGAGGGCAGGTGGACGGTGCAGGCGGCCGTCGACCACGCCGTGCCGCTGCCGGTCATCACCGCCGCGCTGTACGCCAGGTTCGCCTCGCGGCAGGACGACTCCCCTGCCATGAAGGTCGTCGCGGCCCTGCGCAACCAGTTCGGCGGCCACGCGGTCACCGCGAAGGAGGGCGAGGTCGCCAAGGGGGCGGACGCCCCCGGCGCCGACGTCACCCCTCCGGCCGAGGCCGACAGGTAGCGGCGAGCCCGCGTGGGCGTCGCAGGAGGCGCGGAGGTCGTGGCGCGCCCGGCCCCGTGGACCCGGGCGGGCGCCCGCGAGGCTCCGGTGACGGGCGGGGACGGCTAGTCTTCCTGGGGTGCATGTCGCCCACCTCTCGCTGACCGACTTCCGGTCCTACGACACCGTCGACCTCGGCCTCGAGCCGGGCGTCACGGCGTTCGTCGGGCCGAACGGGCAGGGCAAGACCAACCTGGTCGAGGCGCTGGGCTACGTCGCCACGCAGTCCAGCCACCGGGTCGCCAACGACGGCCCGCTGGTGCGCCAGGGCGCGGCGCGCGCCATCGTGCGCTCCGTGGTCGTGCGCGACGACCGGCGGGCGCTGATCGAGCTGGAGATCAACCCGGGCCGGGCCAACCGGGCCAGGCTGAACCGCTCGCCCGTCTCCCGCCCGCGCGACGTCATCGGCATGCTGCGCACGGTCCTGTTCGCCCCCGAGGACCTCGCCATGGTCAAGGGCGACCCCTCGGAGCGGCGTCGCTACCTCGACGACCTCCTGGTGGCCAGGGCCCCCCGTTTCGCGGGGGTGCGCGCCGACTACGACCGGGTCCTCAAGCAGCGCGGCGCCCTGCTGCGCACGGCGGCGCAGGCACGGCGCGGCGGCGGCCGGGGCGGGCGGCGCGCGGAGAACGACTCGGGGTTCGCGGCCGCGGGCGCGGGAGACCCGCTGAGCACCCTGGACGTCTGGGACGCCCACCTGGCCAGGCACGGCGCCGAGCTGCTCGCGGCCAGGCTCGAGCTGGTCGAGGAGCTGCGCCCGCTGGTCGCCGCCGCCTACGCCTCGCTCGCCCCCACCTCCGCTCCCGCGTGCCTCGACTACCGCGGCACCCTGCCCGCGCGGGCCCAGGCGGTGACGGAGGCCGCCGAACGGACGGCGACGGAGCGCCGCGAGGACCTGGAGGAGCGGATGCGCGCCGCGCTGCTCGAGGTCAGGAGCGCCGAGCTCGAACGCGGCGTCACGCTCGTCGGCCCGCACCGCGACGACCTGTTCCTCGGGCTCGGGGAGCTGCCCGCGCGCGGCTACGCCAGTCACGGCGAGTCGTGGTCGTTCGCGCTCGCGCTCAGGCTGGCGGCCTACGACCTCCTCAGGACCGACGGCGGCGACCCCGTCCTGATCCTCGACGACGTCTTCGCCGAGCTGGACAGCCAGCGCCGTCGTCGCCTCGCCGAGATCGTGGCCCCCGCCGAGCAGGTGCTGATCACCGCCGCGGTCGCGGCGGACGTGCCCGCCGAGCTGGTCGGGGCCCGGTTCGACGTCACGGAGGGAAGTGTGGTCCGTGTCCGATGACGGCCTGCGGGGCGGACGCGGCCAGGCGTCGCCCTCCGTGACATCTTCCGTGACACCTTCCGGGCCCTCCTCCTCGGCGCCCGAGGCGGGGCGGCGCGGAGCGGGAGCCGCGGAGAACGCGGCGGCCAGGGGCGCCGCGATGGCGAGGGAGAAACTGGCTCAGGCCAAGGCGGACGCCGCGAAGCGGGGCCAGCTTCCCCGGCGCGAGCCACGGCGCAGGGCGCACGGCGGCCCCCGCAGGGACTACGGCGATCCCCAGCTTTTCGGCAGGGCCATCGCCGATCTCCTCGCCGCCAGGGGGTGGGAGCAGCCCGTCGCGGTCGGCGGGGTGTTCGGCCGCTGGCAGGAGATCGTCGGCCCCGATCTGGCCGCCCACACCAAGCCCGAGACCTTCGCCGACGGGGAGGTCCTGGTGACCGCGGACTCGACGGCATGGGCGACCCAGGTCAGGCTGTTGGCAAGGACGCTGGTCAGAAGGTTGAATGAGGAGCTGGGGGACGGGACCGTGCAGCGGGTGAGGGTGCGGGGTCCGCAGAACGGACCGCGTCAGAGCGGTGGTCTGCGCGTCACCGGCAGCCGGGGACCCGGCGACACCTACGGGTGATCCACAACCGGGTGATCCACAACCCGGAAAACGGATCAGCGGCCTTTCAGACGCGACAACCCCCCTCCGCGTAGGGGGATGTTCGAGACGAGGGTCGACGCGCGACAGAGGCTTCTAGAGCCCGTCAATGCCACACGACACGTTCCGAGCCGCTAGAATGAAATCGAATTCCGGACACGTCCGCTTGCGTGTCACCCCGGCTTCCTGGCCGACTCCCCTGGGTGAACGCATCGGGGCATTCACGACGGTGACGGGCACGGCGGGGCTGACAGGCTCTCTCGCCGCGTGTCCGCGGCAGGAGGATTTCGCACTTGTCCTACGACGCTAGCTCAATCACCGTCCTCGAAGGACTCGAGGCGGTCCGTAAGCGCCCTGGCATGTACATCGGCTCGACCGGCGAACGCGGCCTCCACCACCTTGTTTACGAGGTCGTGGACAACTCCGTCGACGAGGCCCTGGCCGGACACGCGGACAGGATCGAGGTGACCCTCCTCGCCGACAACGGCGTGCGGGTCGTCGACAACGGCCGAGGCATCCCCGTCGGCATCGTGGAGGCCGAGGGACGTCCCGCGGTCGAGGTCGTCCTGACCGTGCTGCACGCGGGCGGCAAGTTCGACAGCAAGTCGTACGCCGTCTCCGGCGGTCTGCACGGCGTCGGCGTCTCGGTGGTGAACGCCCTGTCCACCGCGCTCGAGGTGGAGATCCGCACTGACGGCCACCACTGGCGGCAGAGCTACTCCCACTCCAAGCCGACCGCCCCCCTGGCGAAGGGGGAGCCGACGGAGGAGACCGGCACCTCGATCACCTTCTGGGCCGACGACACGATCTTCGAGACCACCACGTGGAACTTCGAGACGCTCTCCCGCCGCTTCCAGGAGATGGCCTTCCTGAACAAGGGCCTGACGATCACCCTGCGCGACGAGCGGCCCGACCACATCGTCAACGGCGAGCCCGCCGAGGTCGTCTACCACTACGAGGGCGGTCTGTCGGACTTCGTCCAGCACCTGAACTCCAAGAAGGAAGCCGCCCACGTCTCGGTGATCGACTTCGAGGAGCACGGCGAGGGGATCTCGGTCGAGATCGCCATGCAGTGGAACAACTCCTACAGCGAGTCGGTCTACACCTTCGCCAACACCATCAACACCGCGGAGGGCGGCACCCACGAGGAGGGCTTCCGCGCGGCGCTGACGTCGATCGTCAACCGCTACGCGCGCGAGCAGAAGTTCCTCAAGGAGGGCAAGGACGACAACCTCACCGGCGAGGACATCCGCGAGGGCCTCACCGCGATCATCTCGGTGAAGCTGGCCGACCCGCAGTTCGAGGGCCAGACCAAGACCAAGCTGGGCAACACCGAGGCCAAGTCCTTCGTGCAGAAGGCCTGCAACGACCACCTGCGCGACTGGTTCGAGCGCAACCCCGGCGAGGCCAAGGACGTCATCAACAAGTCCCTGCAGGCCTCGCGCGCCCGCATCGCGGCCCGCCAGGCCCGCGACCTCACCCGGCGCAAGTCGCTGCTCGAGTCGGGCTCCGGCCTGCCGGGCAAGCTGGCCGACTGCCAGTGGAGCGACCCGGAGAAGTGCGAGCTGTTCATCGTCGAGGGCGACTCGGCGGGCGGCTCGGCCAAGGGCGGCCGCGACTCCAAGTTCCAGGCCATCCTGCCCATCCGCGGCAAGATCCTGAACGTGGAGAAGGCCCGCATCGACAAGGTGCTGAAGAACGCCGAGGTCCAGGCGCTGATCACCGCCATGGGCACCGGCGTCCACGACGAGTTCGACATCGCCAAGCTCCGCTACCACAAGCTCATCCTGATGGCGGACGCCGACGTCGACGGCCAGCACATCAACACGCTGCTGCTGACGCTGCTGTTCCGCTTCATGCGTCCGCTGATCGAGGCAGGGCACGTCTACCTCTCCCAGCCGCCGCTCTACAAGATCAAGTGGGACCGCAGGGGCGAGGACGCCTCGTACGCCTACTCCGACCGCGAGCGCGACGCGATCATCGAGGACGGCATGTCCAGGGGCAAGCGCGACCCGCGCCTGCACGACGGCATCCAGCGGTTCAAGGGTCTGGGCGAGATGAACGCCGGCCAGCTCTGGGACACCACGATGAACCCCGAGACCCGGGTGCTCCTCCAGGTCACCCTCGACGACGCAGCCCAGGCCGACGAGCTGTTCAGCGTTCTCATGGGTGAGGACGTCGAGGCCCGCCGCTCCTTCATCATCAGGAACGCGAGAGACGTCCGTTTCCTCGATGTGTAGCGGCGGCCCCATACAGACTTCTCTTTCGAAAAGGACCCATCACCCGTGACGGATGTGAACACTCCGCCCGCAGAGCAGCGCATCGAACCCGTCGACATCCAGTCGGAGATGCAGCGCAGCTACATGGACTACGCGATGTCCGTCATCGTGTCCCGCGCGCTGCCCGACGTCCGCGACGGCCTCAAGCCGGTGCACCGCCGCGTGCTCTACGCGATGTACGACGGCGGCTACCGTCCCGACCGCGGCTACTTCAAGTGCTCACGCGTCGTCGGCGACGTGATGGGTTCCTACCACCCGCACGGCGACTCCTCGATCTACGGCACCGTGGTACGGCTCGCCCAGCCCTGGGCGCTGCGCTACACCCTGGTCGACGGCCAGGGCAACTTCGGATCGCCGGGCAACGACATGCCGGCCGCCATGCGGTACACCGAGTGCAAGCTCGCGCCGATCGCCATGGAGATGATCCGTGACATCGACAAGGACACCGTCGACTTCCAGCCCAACTACGACGGGCGCTCCCAGGAGCCGCTGGTCCTGCCGTCGCGGTTCCCGAACCTCCTGGTCAACGGGTCGGCCGGCATCGCGGTCGGCATGGCGACGAACATCCCGCCGCACAACCTGCGCGAGGTGTCCGACGGCATCAAGTGGGCCCTGCAGAACCCGGAGGCCGAGGACGAGGAGCTCCTCGAAGCGCTGATCGCCCGGGTCAAGGGCCCCGACTTCCCGACCGGCGCCCTGATCGTCGGCCGCAGGGGCATCGACGACACCTACCGCACCGGCCGCGGCTCGATCACCATGCGGGCGATCGTCGAGGTCGAGGAGGACGCCAAGGGCCGTCAGTGCCTGGTCGTCACCGAGCTGCCCTACATAGTCAACCCCGACAACCTGGCGTTGTCGATCGCCGAGTCGGTGAAGGACGGCCGGATCAGCGGCATCGCCGACGTCCGCGACGAGAGCTCCTCCCGGGTCGGCCAGCGCCTGGTCATCGTGCTCAAGCGCGACGCGGTCGCCAAGGTCGTGCTGAACAACCTCTACAAGCACACCCAGCTGCAGACCACCTTCGGCGCCAACATGCTGGCGCTGGTCGACGGCGTGCCGAGGACCCTGCGCCTCGACCAGTTCGTCCGTCACTACATCACCCACCAGATCGAGGTCGTGGTCCGCAGGACCCGCTACCTCCTGCGCAAGGCCGAGGAGCGGGCCCACATCCTGCGCGCGCTGCTCAAGGCGCTCGACCGGATGGACGAGGTCATCGCCCTGATCCGGCGCTCCCCGTCGGCGGCGGCGGCCCAGGGCGGCCTCATGACGCTCCTGGAGATCGACGAGATCCAGGCGCAGGCCATCCTCGACATGCAGCTGCGCAAGCTGGCCGCCCTGGAGCGGCAGCAGATCACCGACGAGTACGACGCGTTGATGGCGCACATCATCGACTACCAGGCGATCCTGGCCTCGCCCGAGCGGCAGCGGACGATCGTCTTCGACGAGCTCTCCGAGATCACCGCCAAGTACGGCGACGAGCGCAAGACGGAGATCATCGCCTACGAGGGCGACATGTCGATCGAGGACCTCCTCGCCGAGGAGGACATGGTCGTCACGATCACCCGGGGCGGTTACGCCAAGCGCACCAACACCGACCTCTACCGGGCGCAGAAGCGCGGCGGCAAAGGCGTGCGCGGCGCGCAGCTGCGCCAGGACGACATCGTCGACCACTTCTTCGTCACCACGACGCACCACTGGTTGCTGTTCTTCACGAACAAGGGCCGTGTCTACCGGGTCAAGGCCTACGAGCTTCCCGACTCGGGCAGGGACGCCCGGGGCCAGCACCTGGCCAACCTGCTCGCCATGCAGCCGGACGAGGTCGTGATGGAGGTGCTGGACCTGCGCGACTACGAGGTCGCGCCGTACCTCGTGCTTGCCACGCGCAGCGGCCTGGTGAAGAAGACGCGCCTGTCGGAGTACGACTCGCCGCGCTCCGGCGGTCTCATCGCCATCAACCTGCGGGAGGACGACGAGGTGATCGCCGCCAGGCTGGTCTCCGAGGAGGACGACCTCCTGCTGGTCTCCCGCGGCGCGCAGTCCATCCGCTTCACGGCCTCCGATGAGGCCCTGCGTCCGATGGGCCGGGCGACCAGCGGTGTGATCGGCATGCGGTTCCTCGAGGGCGACGAGCTCCTGGCGATGAACCGGATCGCGGACGGCGACGATGTGTTGGTCGCGACCGAGGGTGGGTATGCCAAGCGCACACCTGCCGATCAGTACCCTGTGCAGGGAAGAGGCGGCAAGGGCGTCCTGACCGCCAAGATCGTTAGTGCTCGTGGCAAGCTGGTTGGGGCTGTCATGGTCAGTCCGGAGGACGAGGTTTTCGCGATCACGTCCGTCGGCGGGGTTATCCGGACCAGCGCAGGAGAGATCAAGCAGTCTGGTCGCCAGACCATGGGGGTGCGTCTGATGAATCTGGTGGAGGGGGACAGCGTCGTGGCTCTCGCCCGCAACGCCGAGGCCTTGGAAACTGAGGAAAACGGGGAAGGTGAGTAGCCCGTGAGCTCTCAGGCAAGACCAGGACCACGTCCTGCTTCCTCGTCGACACGCGACCAGGTGACAGCGAAGATGGACAAGGCCACCGGAACGGACCCCGTTGAGGCGGCCGAGTCGCCGGCAGGCGGTAGCAAGCCCACGCCGGAGACCGATAATTCGGTAACCGATGACTTCAAGGGCAGGCAGAGCGTGACGGCTATCGAGGACGGCAAACCAGGCGATCCAGCGACGCGTCCGCGTCCGGCGTCGGGCGAGGCTGGAAACCCCTCCTGGGCTCCGGGAGGGCTGTCCGCGCCTCCCCCCGCCCCGGACGGCAGGAAACCGGCGTCTGACACCTCTCCGAGGACGCCGCGCAAGGCCCATCTGGTGCTGCGCAGAGTCGAGCCGTGGTCGGCCATGAAGTTCAGCTTCGTGGTCTCGCTGGTCTGTTTCGTGGTGCTGTTCGTCGCCGTCGCGGTCCTCTACATGGTGCTGAACGGCCTCGGGGTGTTCGACAACATCATCCAGACGGTCAACCAGTTCACCGTCTCGGACGGCAAGCCCTCGGCCAACGGCTTCGACATCGCCTCCTGGTTCGAGCCGGTCCGCATCCTCGGCTACACCGCCCTGATCGGCGCGGTGAACGTCGTCCTGATCACGGCACTGTCCACCCTCGGCGCGGTGATCTACAACATCGCCTCCGACCTGGTCGGCGGCGTCGAGGTCACCTTCAGCGAGGCCGAGTAGGCATCCGCCGCCATGTCCCCGGCCACCGAGCCGGGGACATGGCGCAAGCCGGTGCCGGGACAGGGTAAGCTTTTCCCTGTTCGAGCGAACGGATTCGCCTCCACAAGAGGGATGCGATACCGTTCTTGCACGCAACAAGGGGCTATAGCTCAGACGGTTAGAGCGCTTCCCTGATAAGGAAGAGGTCCCAGGTTCAAGTCCTGGTAGCCCCACACAGTTCTCCCAGCTCAGAGGCTAGATCCCAAGATCGCGGATCTGGCCTCTTGATCGTTTGTTAGCCGTTTGTTAGTGGGATCTCCCCCGATCAGGTGACAGAGATCAGTCCACATCGACAACAGGCGGAAGCCTTGGCGCTCCTGGTGTCACTCCTCTCGTGTCGGTTCGTAGCTTCAGGCGCAGGTGGACGTTCCTGCTTCTCGACTGGGATCTCATCCCAGAAGTACTCGTACTAGCCTGAGCCGGAGTTCGGAGGTGCCGGCTTCCAGGGAGAGATCATGCAGTTCGAAGTCCTGCCAGTTCGGAGGCGGCCACTATCGAATGCGAGAGGGGCGTTCCTGGTCAGAGACAACTGGGACGACTACACCTATAAGACAACGTTCTCCCTGTTCTACCGCGATGCTGACGAGCTTCATGAGATCGGGGATGTGAAGATCGGTCAATTCGGTATGGAGGATCAGAGTCGCCCCTCACTGCCGGACGGTTTCCGCTTCCATGAGCTGGGAGACGAGTTCTTCTCTCTCGGACAGGATGACTCCTACTACGAAAAACTTCGCGATCTGGGGGACGGGGTCCGAGAGACGGTACTGCGCGCTCTGCGTGATGTTGCGTTTGATCAGCAGCTGTACCGACGCGCCCTCACTGAAGATGTGATGACGACATCCTTGATGCGATCGGTCAAGGATGCAACGGTCACAGGGCAGTACCACCGCATCGCCGTAGGCGGGGTCACGTTGACCGCGTTCCAGTTCACTTACGAAGGACCACCGCTAGTTGAAGCTGAAGGTTCCCCTCTGAAGCTCTCTTTCGCGGTGGCACCAGATTCTCATCCTCCGACGAACATCCATGCCCTGATCGGTAGCAACGGCGTGGGTAAGACCCGCCTGCTGAACCACTTGGCCCGATCGATCGCGGACGGTTCCGCCTCGACGGCAGAGGTTGGAAAGATCACAGCCCTTACTGACCGCAACCATCACCCGTTTGCAAACCTGGTTTCTGTCTGTTTCAGTGCATTCGACCCATTCCAGCCGGTCAGGGTCCCTAACGGGATCAGTCATGCCTATGTGACCCTCAGCCGGGGCGGTGTGCACGACGGTAGGGTGCCGCAGCCTCCTAAGGACTACCGCGCTTTGGCGGCGGAGTTCGGAACCGCAGTGCGAGGCCTTAACGGTGCACGACTTCTTCGTTGGCAACATGCGGTGGGGACGCTGGAGGCTGACCCTCTCTTCCGGGATGCGCGGGTATCTGCCGTCACCGAGCCATTGCCTGGTTCATCGCTCCGTATGGAGCCTGAGGCGTTGTTCGATGGTCTCAGCTCTGGCCATAAGATCGTTTTGCTGGCGATCACTCGTCTGGCTGATCTTGTTGCAGAGCGCACACTTGTCTTGATCGACGAACCTGAAACGCACCTGCACCCTCCGCTGCTGGCAGCGTTTATACGAGCCCTATCTGATCTACTCATCGACCGCAATGGCGTTGCTATCATCGCCACCCACTCACCCGTCGTTCTACAGGAAACGCCCAGAAGCTGTGTCTGGAAGCTTCGTCGATCCGGGTACCTGCTGATGGCAGACCGCCCAGAGATTGAGACGTTCGGGGAGAACGTCGGTGTCCTAACTCGCGAGGCTTTCGGTCTTGAGGTCACTCGTTCGGGATTCCACAGCGAGCTGGAGGAGGCAGTGCGTGAAGGCTTGACCTACGAGCAAGTCCTGAACCGATTTGATGGACAGCTCGGTGGTGAGGCCAGAGGAATCGTACGTGCTTTGGTTGCAGTACGGGATCGTGAGGGCCGCCTCTGATGTGGTCGCTCCCACTGCCATCTCATACAGCCGACAGCGCGTATCGTGTCTGTATCAGCCGCGTTCGCGACGCGGAGCTCAAACAACGGCTCGTGGGGTTTGAGAGCAGTGTTAGCGATGCGGCAGCTCGTTTTGAGGAAGCAGCCCGGGCCGAGGCTCTGTTCACCCTTAATTCTGTGACTTTTGCACCCGCTTCGGAGAAAGATCGGGTAGATCTGACCAAGGTCTACACCGACCGTATGGCTAAGAACGGAGCTCCCGGGCGGGCGATCTACGACGCTCTGAAGCTGGCCGCGAAGCGCTGTCCGCTATGTGGCCACCGCGATGTCGCCACTCTCGACCATCACTTGCCGAAGGCTGGCTACCCTTTCCTGTCCGTTGCACCCGCGAACCTTGTTCCCGCCTGCAGTGACTGCAACAAGATCAAGTCAGATGCTTTCCCCTCTACAGCGGAAGAGCAGACTCTTCACCCCTACTTCGATGACATCGACCATGATCAATGGCTGAGCGCCGAGGTTGTCCCGGGGCGGCCCCCTTCGCTGAAGTTTTTCGTTGATCCGCCACAGCAATGGTCTACCTGCCTAACAGCGCGCGTTCGGCACCACTTTGCCACCTTCGGCCTTAGTGTTCTCTACAGTGTCCAGGCTGCTACGGAGCTGTCGGAAATCGCCCATGCCTTGAGGATCCAGTTCGACGTTGCGGGAGAAGAGGGAGTGCGTGGGTACGTCGAACAAGTAGCCGCTAGCCGCAGCGCGGTCCATCTCAACAGCTGGAGAGCTGCAACCTACAGGGCGCTGGCCAGTAGCTCCTGGTACTGCTCTGGCGGATTTTCGTTCGACTGGTAGTGATGGGGAGGGGCATCATGGCTCCTCTCCAGATGTCGGTCGTGGAATCTCGAAGAGACTTTGTCGCTCTCTATGAGAGATATGCAGGTGATTCGCTCTCGGAAGACCCGAGAGCGAATCACCTTTTTCTAGATCCTTTCATCTCCTAAGCTCAGCAACCGGAGCAAGCTGGCCGTGCTGACACGGTAGAGGTCGCAGATGCGGATGGTGCGTGCCGGGAATTCGTTCTTCTTGGCCAGTTCGTAGGCCTTGGTTCGGCCGATGCCGAGGATGCGGGCCGCGGTCATGAGGTCCACCGTGGGCGGCAGGTTCTGGAGGTCGCGGAGGGTGAGGTTCTTCATTCCGCCTCCCCTGCCGTGGGCGAGGACTCGCGGATGCGGGCGGCGGCCAGCCTGCTGTAGTCCTCGTTGAGTTCGATGCCGATGAACTGCCGACCGAGGTGTCGGGCGGCAAGAGCGGTCGTTGCCGCGCCGGAGAACGGGTCGAGGACGGTGCCGCCGGGGCGGCAGCCGGCGGCAATGGCGCGCAGGGGGATGTCGATGGGGAACGGGGTGTAGTGGGCGCCCGGGTAAGGACGGGTGGAGATGGTCCAGACGTCGCCGGGGTTGCGGCCGTTGAGGTGGGCGGTGTCAGAGGGGCCTGGCCGGTCGGTGGCAGGGCGATGTCGTGACCGTTGCCGTTGGTTGCCGCTTGGTCGTAGGCGCTGGGAGATGGCCAGGGGGTCTGGATGGAGATGGGTTTGGTGGCGCTGCGGCGGGCGCGGCGGGACAGGGGGCGGTCGCCGGTGTACGGCTCGCAGACGGCGTCGAGGTCGAACCAGTAGAAGCGCTGCTTGACGAGCAGGAAGATCAGCTCGTAGCGGGTGGACAGGCGGTCCAGGACGGACTGGGGCATGGCGTTGGGCTTGTGCCAGACGATGGCGTTGCGCAGGATCCAGCCGTCCTGCTGGAGGGCGAAGGCGACCCGCCAGGGCATGCCCGGCAAGTTCTTGGGCGCTACGGCAAGGCGGGAGCGGGGGCGCACCAGGGGCTGGTGCTCGTTGTAGTTCGTGCCGCGTAGGTAGCCGTCGGAGTTGGCGGCGTAGACGTCGCCGAGGTTCAGCCAGCAGGTGCCGTCGTCGGCCAGCACCCTTCGGGCTCGGTGAACGTCGCGCGGAGGGTGTCTAACGGCACCGTGGGATACCAGAACTGTCCGAACGGGTGCTTGATCACCGGACCTTTGCCTCGGTCCATGCTCGGGTGAGGATCTCGTTGACGGTGTCGTTTGGGGTTTGGTCGGAGGTGTCGAGCCAGAGTCCGAGGCGGGGGGTCTGGTTCCGCAGGCCGTCGTCGAGCAGGTCGATGGTCCACTGGTTGTAGGCATTCTTGCCGCGGGCTGCTTCCCGGGCGGCGATGGCCTCGGGTCGTGGGGCGAGCACCACGATGAGCAGCGGCCGTTGCTGGATGAGTTCGATCATCTCGGTGAGGTGTTCGCCGAGGATGACGTCTTGGGCGACCACCGTGAACCCCTCCCGGAAGTACTCATTGCAGGTCGCCGCTGTCAATCGGTGGCGCAGACGCAGCTGCCGCACCGCCTCCTCGGAAGGGTCGGGAGTCATGTCCGCCTGCCCGTTGATCACCATGCGCCGGAACAGGTCACCTCGGACGTGCACCGAGCGAGGCAGCCGTTCAGCCAGCAACTGCGCGATGGTCGACTTCCCGGCCGCCTGGATCCCGGTGATGAGGATGACGGCCTGCTGATGTGCTGGGGTCACTGCGCGGTGTCCTTCGTGGATCGGCGGCTGATGTCGGCGGCGTAGGTCATCCAGTCGCCGCTGCTGGCGCGTTGCCAGGCGACCGCGACGTCGATGTGGATGCCGAGCATGCGGGCGAGCAGGCAACGTTCGCCCTGTTGTGATGTGATGCGCCGCCCGGACTCTGTCGCGCGCGGCGCGCGGCCGTCATGCTGTGCGGGTGGCAGAGCTTATACGGACCGAGGGTGGCATCGGTAGCTTACGCCTCAGCCCAGACGCCCAGTTCGTTCCCGCTCGGGTCAGTGAAGTGGAACCGGCGTCCACCGGGGAACTCGTACGGCCCGTTCACCACCTGGCCGCCCGCGTTCTTCACAGCCTCCACAGACCGGTCCAGGTCGGTGGAATAGAGCAGCAGAAACGGGCCGCCTGCCCGCGCCTCCTGGCCTGTGCGGAGACCGCCCACTTCGGGTGCGGCTTCCCCCTGCGGGCTCTGGATGCCGGCGTACCCTGGCCCATAGTCGTTGAATCGCCAGCCGAACGCTTCGGTGTAGAAGCGCTTGGCCTGCTCAAGGTCGGTGACCGTGAGCTCCACGTAGTCAATGGCATGGTGTCGGTGCGGAGATAGCTGAGTCATGTGCTGCATTATGTGCTTCGGCTACGACATCGTGCGCTGACAACGCCGGCTCGCGTCGCGGAGCGGCAACATGCGGGTTGGCTGGGCAGGGATGGCCACGAGCCGGGCGGAATGGCTGACCAAATGGGTGGTCTTCTTGAGGTGTCCGTAGAGCTTGTCTTTGTCTAGGTCCAACGCGGCGAACAGATACAGGACTCGGTCCTCTTGAGGATCACCCGGAAGGCCCGCCGCACGTTGGCCGCGTCCACTCGGTCCCCTGCTTGCCGGCGAAGACGAGGTCGTTCTCCTGCCACAGATCCCCTGCCTTCTATCCTCGCGAGCGCCTGCCGTTCCCGGTGTCCGCGCAGGGCGTCCACACACAGCCTGGAAAGAGCGAGCGTCCGCCGGGACTTCTCCGTCTTGGTGTCTCCCCCGACCCGCACCGAACGCCGTACCATGATCGACGACAGGACCGGGGGATCGGCGTCCGGCTGGCCGTCCAGGTCGACGTGTGACCACGTGAGCGCCCGTAACTCCTCGGTCCTGGCGCCGATGAGCAGCGACACCACGACGCGGGCGTGTAGGGTCGCCCCCTCAGCCCCCTTAGCACCGACGCCGCCTGGCCGAGCGTCAACGACTTCGAGGGACGTCCTTACCCTTGGGGATCTCGCACAGCTGGGTGATACGGAGGAGTTCCCATGAACGGCGACGAGCACGAGTCCGATCTCGATGATCTCGACCTGACCCCCGAGGAGCGTGACCGGCTCACCGACGCACAACGCCCCTTATGGGAGATCGTCGCCGCGTCCCTACGCGCCGACGTCCTTGAAGGCCGCTACGCTGCCGGTGCGCCCCTGCCCAGCGAGACCGCCCTGTCGGCTCGCTACAGCGTTTCGCGTCCCACTGTCCGTGACGCCGTTGAAGCCCTCGTCGGTGAAGGGCTCGCCACCGTGGTACGCGGACGCGGCACCTTTGTCCGTGCCGTCCCCGACCGGTACGCCATCCTGCTCGGCGCATGGCCCCGCCACGACATCGCCAACGCGGAGTTCATCCCCATCGCCCGTGGCTGGGGATGGAGCCGTCTGCCCATCCCCTTTGGGGAGGACGACGAAGGCAGGGAGACCTATGAGCGGGTCGACTTCACCCCTGCCAACCGGGACATCGCCACCGCCCTTGGCCTGAGCACCGGCCACACGGTGTTCCACCGCTACAGCCGATGGCGTCACGCCGCAACCGGCCTGATCATCGGCGTCAGCTCCCACACCGTCCGCGAGGTCCTGTCCGACCGGCCCCTCAACCTTCTGAAGAGCGCCTACGGCATCACCTCACTGGGCTTCTACGAAGCGCTCACCAAAGATCGCGGTCCGGTCACCTGGGAGACCACCGTCACCGCCCGCATGCCCTACGCCGACGAACGCGAGCTGATGGCCCTGTCGGTCGGCAGTCCGATCCTGATCATCCGCCGCACCCTCGCCGACAAGGACGGCCGCCCCCTGGAGATGACCGAGGTCAAGGCCGACGCCGAACGTTTCGAGACCGTCTACGCCCGCGAGAACCCCGCTGTTCCCCCTGCCCCAATGGAAGACGTCGACCTCGACGACTTCGAGCCCGTCCCCGAGAAGCCGGAGCACGAGCAGGAGGAGCAGCCCGCCCCGGAACCCGAAGGCCGGATCCTGCTTCTGCTGTGATCAACTGCGCATCGGCATCCTGGTCTACGCCGCCAACTTCCTGCACGAGTCGTGGCCGGACTTCAACGACCTCCTCGCGACCAAGACGCGTCAGGGGTGCCGGGTGCGCGTCCTCTTGGGCGACGCCGACTCACCGGTCATCCGAGGCCGGGGAGCCGATCAACCGCTGTTGACCACGGCGCCCAGGAGTCGCATGTCGAGCATCTCCTTGGAGAAGGGAAAGCCAGTGATCTTCCTTGCCAGGGCGAAGGCGCGGGGGAACCCGGCGTCCACGTCCGGGCCGTCCTCGTTCAGGTCGGGCTCCAGTCCGACTTTGCGCATCATGTCGACAAGCCGGTCCGGTTCGTTGCCCCCACGTGCATCGGGACCCAGCAGGTCGAACCAGGTGACCAGTTCACCGTCGGCCGCATAGACGAAGTGGTCCGTGGCATGGAGGTTGCGGTCGATCGACACGACCTCGGTCTTCTGAGAGAGCCGCCTCAGCAGGGAAAAGTCGGCTCCGATCGATCCCGTCCAGAGCTGTATGAGCACCGACCAGCCATCCGTCTCCAGTGCGCCCACGTAGCCGGTGCGCATCGCATCCGAGTCGAAGCACGCCATCGTTCTCTCCTGGAGTTCCTCGAAGGTCACTCCTGTGATCGCGCCGCTGTCCGCGCCGAGACGAACCAGCGCCTCAGCGGGGGAAAGGGATCGGACGAAGGTCACGCAGGAGACGTCGTAGAACGGTCCGAACTCCTCAAGCCAGTCGAACATCTCGTGCAGGTCGGCCACCGTGACTCCCTCAGTCGGTTAGGGATCATGCTGGCAGTGGTCACCGACAAGGATGACGCCATCCACGGAGCGAGCGTTGACTCCGCTTCGGAGGGCACGCATATGGGTGACCAACTGGGTGACGACCGCCCCGGACGACGCCGGACGACGGTGGAACACTGCGGACCGTATGCGCAGGTGGGAGCGGGTGCAGCCCATGATCCCGCCCCCACCGGCTTTGCCTGACAAGGAAGAGGCCCCAGGTTCAAGTCCTGGTAGCCCCACCCAGTCTTCCCAGCTCAGAGGCTAGATTCCAAGATCGCGGATCTGGCCTCTTGATCGTTTGACCGTCGACTGGAACCCCACCAGAGGGCATCGACGTGTTCAAGTGAGTTTCCTGGGCACCTTGATCCGTTTCCTTGCGGAGCTGAGTACCTGCTTGAGGTTCAAGGGCCGCGTGCTGGGATTCTGACCAGAATGACCTTATGGATTTAGCTCTCTCCTGCCCCGTAGGTCTCGAAGGCAAAGAGTGAGCATCGATCGAAAGCCACCGCGTTCATCTCACTGCAGCTCTTGAGAGCAACGATCGTGCCCTGGTGATTGGAACGATCAAGGGCCTCGTGGAGGCCACCGCCAAAGTCGTGCTTGACGTGCGAGGAGAGACGGTTCCCGGGCGACTTTTCCGGGGCTGACGCCCTTCGCTCTCAGGGCGCGGAAGATCTTTTCCAGAAGCTGTGAGGTCTCCGTTGGATGCCGTGTTCCGGCATCGGCGGTGGACACCGCACGCCTGGTGAACAGGATGACAAGAGCCCGGTGACGGGAGACTGTCACGCCGGGATTCTGTGGGAGCCTGAGGCTGAGATGCCTCAGGCCACCCGACTGGCCGATGGGCGTGGATCTTCGGGCTCTGGCAGGAGGTGCTGGTCGGTCGCTCAGGTCTTCGTGGGTGAGGAACTTGAGGCGGCCCCTTGTTGAGTTGCCGCTCTGGGACCGCCTCGCTGAGTCCTCACGCGTCCCGCCTCGCAGGGGACGGGCTGATGAGTGGCAGGTGAAGGATAAAGCGCGCCCCGTGAGAGGACGCGTTCTGGACATGGAGGGTGCCGTGGTGGGCGTGGGCGATGCCGCGGGCGATGGCCAGTCCCAGTCCGGTGCCGCCGTGATCACGGCTGCGGGCGGTGTCCAGGCGGGTGAAGCTCTGGAAGATGTGGTCACACTCGCCTTCGGGGACTCCCGGACCATCGTCAGTGACGCTGAGCTCCGCCTCACCGACGATGCGGCGTACCCGCACCACGATGACGTGCGCGGCGTGGCGCTGGGCGTTGTCGAGCAGGTTGTGCAGAAGCCGACAGATCTGCGAGGGAACGACATCGACCGTCACACCGGGGTGCACATCCAGGCGTACCTCGTGGCGGTCGCCGGTACGGCTGCGGATTTCGGCTTCGGCGAGTTCGGCCAGGTCGATGCGTTCGAAGGCGGTAGGCGGGACGGCGCTGAGCCGGGCCAGCAGCGTCAGATCGTCAATGATGGCCTGAAGCCGGTTCACATCGCGCAGCGTGTGGTCGATCAGCTCGCTCAGGTGGGTCTGGTCGGGATGCAACTGTGCTTCCTCCAACTGTGCACGCAGCCCGGCAAGCGGGGTGCGCAGTTCGTGGGAGGCGTCGGTGGTGAATCGCCGCTGGAGTTCGAGTGACCGTTGCAGCGACGCGGTGGCACGTTCCAGTTCCAGCGAGATGGCGCGCTCGCGGGTGTAGCGGCGGGCGTTGTCGATGCACACCGCCGCGCGGCTGACCAGCTCCTCGGCCAGGGAGACATCGTCGTCCTCGAACGGATCGGACGCCTGCCACCGCGTGAACGTCACCGCCCCCAGCACCCTGTCCTGGGCCAGCAACGGCACCGCGATGACCGAGGAGGCCGGTTCCCCGGCCACCTGCACCGGCCGAGCGCCACCCGGATCCGGCCAGAGCACCGTCTCCCCTCTCGCCAGACAGCGCGCCTGCTGGGAGGAAGCGAGATAGTGCACCGGCTCGCCCGCGGCGACCGGGCTCACGTTCTCCCGGGCACTCTGGACGGCGACCCGGCGCAGGCCGCCAGCGAGCGCTGCGGCCTCCTCACCGCGCATGACGCCCTCGCTGAGATCGACGGTCACCAGGTCGGCGAACCGTGAGACGGTCACCTCGGCGAGTTCCTCGGCCGTCCGCACCACGTCGAGGGTCTGACCGATGTTCATGGTGGCCTCGCACAGCAACCTCAGGCGCTTGCGCGCCGCAGTGGCGAGCCTGCCGACCTCCGGTTCGCCGAAGAGGAACAGCCACGGGTCGACGGGCGTGGAGGCCTCCCGCGGGGAGCCGGACGGCGGCCGCGTCTCGTTCTTCTCGCCCATGCCGGGCCATGCGTTGCCCACCGCCAGGAGACGGGCCGCGCCGGGTGCGGTGCTCGCAGGATCGCCGCCGCCTGCGGCGCCGTCGTTGACGACAAGTTCTCCGTTCGCAGTGTTCTGGTTGTGCACGACGGTTGCCGGCGGGGCCGCCGACCGGCCCAGTCGATCGCATGCTGACGTGACGGGGTCGTCGGTGAGGCACTGCCACCGGCCGCCCTGGATCCGGACCTGCGCCACGACGCCGACCATACCGGCGGGTTCCGGCCCAGGCAGGGAGCGCAGTGTGGCGTTGCGACCATGGGACAGGGAGACCTCGACAGCCGCCCGCTGCCCGTACGCGATCAGCTCGGCGGCCTTCTCCTCCAGTGCGAGACGATCGCCGAGGGGGAGATCGCGGAGCAGCGATTCGGCCTCCTGAGCGGGCAGGAGGTCGGGCAGGTCCACGGTTCGCAGGTATGCGTCGAGCAGGGCGCGCTCCTGCGCGGTGCTCTGCTCCAGGAGCCGTTGTTCGATGGCCTCGGCCACCTGACGGGCGAGCACGCTCATCTCCGGATGCGCGTATTTGTTCAGGCACGCGATCGTCACCACACCGCGCGCGTACCCGGTGAGCGGGTCGAGGATCGGGACACCGGTGGCGGTGAACGGCTGCATGCACC
The DNA here is from genome assembly GCF_027922005.1 of Streptosporangium carneum. Taxonomy (GTDB): domain Bacteria; phylum Actinomycetota; class Actinomycetes; order Streptosporangiales; family Streptosporangiaceae; genus Streptosporangium; species Streptosporangium carneum. The sequence goes on from NZ_BSEV01000001.1 coordinate 391,000, forward strand.
CGGCCAGATGTTCGGAGCCCACCACCCGCACCAACCGCTTCTCACGCAGGGGAGTTTCTGCGGCGTTGGTCCCGAGGAGTGCTTCGGTGTACTGCACACCCGGGAAGTGACACTTGCGGTCGAGCGTTCTTTTCAGCTGCAGATCACTCTCATAGCGCTGCAGCATCCTGGCCTGCTCGTTGGTGAGGAGCAGAGACGCGCTCGTGTCCGCGATCACGGTCTGGAACCGCTCGAACACCGGTCGGGCCACCCGGGCGAAGGCGCAGTCCACGTCGATCTCAACCGGATCGGCGAACCCGAGTCGTTCCGGGACGAGCCCGAGCTCCTGACACCTGCGCCACGACTTCAAGATGACAGGCCGAACATCTCCCTCCACCGACTGCCCTTCGCAGAACCGCTCGAAGATCCGCTCGGTGCGTGCGGCCATGTTGATCCCCCGAAACCTGCAGCCGACGTCGTTCCTGACACACCTCTTCAAGATTAAATAGCCAGCATACGGAGCAAAACGCCGTAAATCACCATGTAATGCCAGGTCAGCGGCAAATTTCCGTCTATGTGGTCGCTGCTCGCGGCGGTCGGCATGGCCGGTGCCGACTCGCTTGACCTTGCCCCGGGTGAAGCTGCGCGGGTAGCGGCAGAACACGTCCGGTGAGCGCAGGTGAGCGCCCTTGGCCGAGGTCGACAAATCCCGTTGCGGACCCGAAGTCAGGCCTTGGGTCAGACCCCGCCGGGAGGCGTTCACCTACGTCATCACCGTCAGGCCTGGTCGGCCTGGCCCCCGGAGACCAGGTCGAGGGTGATGTCGACGATCATGTCCTCCTGGCCGCCGACAGGTGCACCGCGTGATGCTCGAACCGTTCCCCGCCCCGGGATCTCGACATCCACCAGTCCGAGCCTGATTCGCTCGTTGTCGTAGATCAGCCGCTCACCGTGCACGGTTCACCGTGTCTGCTCTTCGTCGGTGGCCACACTGTGAAACCACAGTCCAACATCACCGGCGTACATGGTCATCGCGACAGACAGCACCCGGTCGCGAATGTCCCATCATGATCATTACCGAACTGTTCTCATGGGGTGTCAAGCGCAGCGCGGCTTACCTCCTGCGTGCCGCTGGTCAGGCGAGGCGGGTCGGAACGGGGCCCTGCGCCAGGCCCTGGCGGACCTGGCGGGTGAGATCGTCGGCCAGGATTTCCGGCTGGCACCTGGCGAGCCCGTCAAGTGCCTGGGCGGCGACGTCGGCGGGGTCGGCCTTCGGGACGCCGGGCATCCCGGCGGTCATGTCGGTGTCCATGAAGCCGACGTGGAGCGCCGAGACGCTGATTCCTCGAGGTTGAAGTTCCTCACGGGCTGCGTCGGTCAGGGCCCATGCGGCGGCCTTGGCCGCCGCGTATGCCCCGGCCCGTGCCGGGTGCATCCACGAGATCACCGACAGGATGTTCAGGATCGCGCCGCCGCCGTTGGCCTCGATGACCGGCGTGAACGCCCGTGTGACGGCAAGGGGGCCGTAGAAGTTCGTCTCCAGTTCCCGGCGCACCGCGTCGATGTCGCCGGCGATCAGGGGCGTGCCGGTGGAGATCCCGGCGTTGTTGATCAGAAGGTTCGCGTTGGTGGCGATCTGAGCGGCGGCCCGGATTGATTCGTGGTCGGTGACGTCGAGTCGGAGCGGGGTGATGTCTGGCAGGTCCAGCTCGTCGGGGCGGCGTACTGCCGCATAGACCGATGCGCCGCGCTCCAGCAGCTGTGTCGCCAGATGACGTCCCAGGCCCCGGTTCGCACCGGTGACCACCGCGATCGCGCCGTTCAGCTCCATGTCTCCTCCTTGGGGGTGGACCCGTTCTCGGATCCCTAAATAGATTACGATCATAATCTATAGAAGGAGCGTAGGATAGATGATGACCAACATCCAACGAGGGGAACGCGAGTGGGTCGCGAATCACAGGCGCAGGCGCAGCAGAACCGCGAGCGTGTCGTCGACACGGCGTCCCGGCTCTTCCGCGAACAGGGCACCGAGGTCAGCGTCGCCGATCTGATGAAAGCGGCAGGGCTGACCCACGGCGGGTTCTACAAGCAGTTCGCCTCCAAGGGGGCGCTCATCGGCGAGGCGACCGCGCACGCCTTCGACGAACACACTCGCCTGCGCGCCACCGCACTCGAACGACACGCCGGGGACCACGACGCCGCCCAGCGGGCGTTCATCGACGCCTACCTCTCAACCGGGCACCGCGACAACGCCGCGGACGGCTGCCCTGTCGCCGGGCTTGCCGTCGACATCGCCCGCGGTCACGGCGACGCCGAAGCTCGCCGCGTCTTCACCGAGCAGGTCGGCGACACCGCCGCCTGGCTCGCCACCGCAGACCAGGACGGCATCGCCCGGCTGTGCACCATGGTCGGCGCCCTCGTCCTCGCCCGCGCCACCACAGGCAGCCCGCTGTCCGAAGACATCCTCGCCGCTGCACGCGCGGTGTTGACCGGCGCCGGCGACCAGTTCGCCCCGTAGGCGGCCACTCCGCGGGTGGGTCGCCGAGGCGTCTTGCGGTACCACGACGATTCGCGCTCGTGGGGCGGATGTCTTGATTCATGTGTTTTGAGGATCAGTACGGTGAACGCCCAAAAAACGATGAATCCTGAAAAATCACCTTCAGTAGAAGTAGACGGAGCGGGCCAGGCGTGGAACTGCGTGACATCGAGATCTTCCTGACCCTGGCCGAGGAACTGCACTTCGGCCGCACCGCCGCCCGACTGCGCGTATCACCCGCCCGCATCTCCCAGGCGATCCAGAAGCAGGAGCGGCAGATCGGCGCGCCGTTGTTCGAGCGCAACAGCCACACCGTACGGCTGTCGCCGGTCGGGCAGCAGCTGCGCGACGACCTTCGGCCTCTTTACGCCGGGCTGAAGGACAGCATGGAACGCGCCCAGCTCGCCGGCCAGGGCATCACCGGCGTCCTGCGCGTCGGCATGCTGCCCGCCAACGCCTTCGACCTGCGCCCTTACTGGGACGTCTTCCGCCTCCGGCACCCGCAGTGGAAGCTACGCGTCCAGAAAATCCAGTTCAGCGACGCCTTCGCCACGCTGCGCCGCGGGGACATCGACGTCCTGATCGCCTGGCTGCCCGTCGACGAGCCCGACCTCACCGTGGGACCCGTCCTGTTCGCCGAACCCCGGGTGCTGGCCGTCTCCACCGGCCACGAGCTCACCCGCCGCACGTCGGTCTCCCTGGAGATCGCCGCCGACTTCCAGCACCCGCAGTCCGACACCCGGCCCGACTACTGGTACGACGCCGCCATTCCGCGCGAGACCCGCCGCGGCCGCACGATCGAGCGTGGCCCGCTGGTGCATGACACGGAAGGCGCCATCACCCTCGCCAGCATGGCCGAGATCGTCGTGCTCTTCCCCGCCCACATGACCCGCTACTGGATGCGGCCGGACATCACCTACCTGCCGGTCACCGACATGGGGCCGCTGCCGTACGCGCTGGTGTGGCGCAGTGAGACGGAGAACGAGCTCGTTCGGGCCCTGGCCGAGGTCGTCCGCGATCTCGGCCCCCTCGCGCCACAGCACTGATCGCCGAACGACATGGTGAACCCGGAAGCGTTGGGCGGTCCGGACGTCATCAGGTGCAGCGCCGCCTGGGGAGGGGGGCTCCACCGGACGATCTCGACGGCGACGGTGCAGGCCACCTCCGGGATCAGGTGGCGGCGGTGCACGTAGCGCAAGCCCTCCTCGCTGCCGGCCCCAAGCGCGCTTCCGGTCCCCGGCCGGCGCGTCCAAGAACGCGTGCTCGCGCGACGTCAGCGTGAAGTACTTGATCAACTCCTCGCGCCCGATGTCTGGGAACGACCGAAGACGCTCCGGCTGCTCATCCGACAGAAACCTCGTCAACATCGACCACTCCATGCGCTACAGATCACCCAGGTCGTGACGAGCCGTAGCGGAGATGATCAACAAGGATCGTGGAAGGCGAGAAGCCGCAGGTCAGAGGTAGATCTGTTGGATTTCCGCCGTTTGCTACGGGAACCCCGTTAAGCCGGTGGTTAACGCGGCGTTGCGAGATCCGGCATTGCCGACAGCGAGCCGTACCGGCAGCCTTGATCCAGGACGAATCAGCACATGGAAGGGGAAACGTGGCATACAACCGCATACGAGCAGATTCATGAACATTATCGGCTCAACAGTCGTCTTCACCGTCGACGATCTGCCGAGGTCCCGCCACTTCTTCACCACCTACCTGGGTTTCCGCGAGGTGCTCGACACACCGGATCTCGTCTGGCTGAACCGCGATGACGCGGCCGTCGACATCATGCTGCACCAGCACGTCCTCGAACGGCCGCGCGAGCGGATCGCCCAGCCGGTGGTGGCGTTCGCGGTCACCGACCTGGTCAAGGAGTCCGCGCGGCTGAGCGCCGAGGGCGCGCCCGTCACCACGCGGTTGCGGCGCAGCCCGTGGGGCGAGCGGCTGATGCGCCTGACCGACCCCAACGGCATCGTCGTCGAGCTGACCGAGTGGATCTCGCCGAGCGGCGCCTGATCCGCCCCACCGGCTCTGCCGGGAGCACACGCCGCGGCCGGCGGCCGAGCAGCCGCCCGTCCCCGTCGCACCGCGCGCTGACAGGCGCACCGGCTGGTGTCAGCGGCCGCGTCAGAGCGGCGACGGTCCCGTCTCAGGGCAGCCGGCGATCGTAGACCCATCGAACTTCGTAACCGATTCCCAGGAGCTCACCACCATGTCTCTCCCCCTCACCGCCCAGGACAAGCTCACCCTCCGCACCGCCGCCTACGGCGCCGTCACCCTGCTGGCGTCCGCCGACGTCGCCGGCTCGCCGCACAAGGCCGCCACCGCCGGCTCGCTCGCCCTGTACGGCGCGACCGGGCCGGTCGGGCACGTGCTCGCCGAGAAGAAGCCGGGCGTCCACCTGGAGGGCAGGACGGTGGCCGCGATGGCCGACCACGTGCTGCCCGCCCTGACCGCCTCCATGACCCTGCTCACCCAGCAGGACCCGGCCGCGGCCGGAGACTTCCGCCAGGCCGTCCTGGTCGCCGTCGAGGCCGCGGCCCGCTCCCATCGGGGCGAGCCCAGCCCGACCGCGACCGAGATGACCCGCAAGATCACCGAAGCTCTCGACGCCGTCTGACGAGCCGGTCGCCCAGCGCGGCCGCAGCCGACCGGCTACGAACAATCACCAGGGATGTCCATGTCTCTTCGCCCATGGCGAGCCTCACTCGCCGCCGTCCCCCTCGCGGCCGTGACGGCGGTCGCGGGGGCTCCCGCCGCCTCCGCGACCGCTGAGCCGGAGATCGAAGTCTCCGGCGGAGTCACCCAGCCCGTCTTCTCCTACACCGATGCCATCCGCGAGCACGTCCGGGTGGAGTCGCCGCTCGACAGTGACGGCGACGGCAGGAAGGACCTGGTCCGGGTGGACATCATCCGGCCGAAGGAGTCCGACTTCGGGCTCAAGGTCCCGGTGATCATGCACCAGAGCCCGTACTTCGACAATCCCGGCGTCGGCTTCCAGCTGGATCACAAGAAATACGACGCGAACGACAATCTGACGAAGTTTCCGCTGTTCTATGACAACTACTTCGTGCCCCGCGGTTACGCGTTCGTGTCGGTCGACATGGTCGGCACCCGGTTGTCAGAAGGCTGCCCGACCGGAGGCGGCCCGTCCGACGTGCTGGGCGGCAAGGCGGTCGTGGACTGGCTGAACGGCCGCGCACCCGCCTACGACGACAACGGCGACCCGGTGAAGGCCACGTGGACCACCGGGCGCACCGGGATGATCGGTCACTCCTACGAGGGCGCGCTGGCCATCGGGGTGGCGGGCACCGGGGTGGCCGGGCTGGAAACGATCGTGCCGCTCGCCGCGCCGAGCAGTTGGTACGACATGTGGCGGGTGAACGGCACCCTCACGGACTTCAAGGGCGGGCAGGTGTGGCTGGCCAAGCGGGTCGACGCCGATCCGCCCGAGAAGTGCGCGGCGGTGCACCAGCGGATGACCGTCGGCTCCGACGACGCCACCGGCGACCACAACGCCTACTGGGGCGAGCTCGACTACCGGGACGGGCCGATCTCGAGCGCGCGCGACGTGCGCGCCAGCGTCTTCCCGGTGGTGGGCATGCACGACCGCAACGTGATGGGCAACCAGTTCTCCCGGTGGTGGGCCGCGTTGCCCCGCCGCGTCGAGCGCAAGGTGTGGGTCACGCAGTACGGTCACCTGGACCCGTTCTGGGCCCGCCGCGACGTGTGGGTCGACACCCTGCACAAGTGGTTCGACCACGAGCTGATGGGCGTGGCCAACGACATCATGCGCCGGCCGCGCGCCGACGTGCAGCTCGGCCCGGACCGCTGGATCACCCAGGCCGGCTGGCCGGCGCCGACGCGTACGGTGACCCTGAGGCCGCGGCAGGACGGCTCGCTGGTCCGCGGCCCCTCCAAGGGCGCTGGCAGCTTCCTCGACACCAAGCAGGCCGAGCTCGCGATGGCCGAGAGCCCCGCCACCGCCGACCCGAACCGGCTGGCCTACCTGACGCCGCCGTTGGAGGAGGCGGTGCGGTTGTCCGGAACGCCGACGGTGAGCCTCAAGGTCAAGCTGGACAGGTCCACCGCCAACCTGGGCGTCCTGCTCGTCGACTACGGCACCGACACCCGCATCCACGGCGTCGACCCCGCCCAGGGGCAGGGCCTCAAACTCGTCCACGGACAGGACTGCGTCGGCGAGGGCACGGCCGATGACGACGGCTGCTACTTCAGGGCCGGGGACAACACGATCACCTCCGGCCTCCAGGTGGTCTCCCGCGGCGTCATCGACGCGCAGAACCGCAGGTCGCTGAGCCGTCCGGCACCTTTGACCCCGGGCCGGCCGTACCAGATCACCTGGGAGATGTTGCCGCAGGACTACGAGTTCAAGGCCGGACACCGGCTGGGTCTGGTGCTGACCGGGACCAACGCCGACCTGGACCAGGCCGTCCTCGGCGAGGGCGAAACCGCCACCGGGGCCAGGGTCACCGTCGACCTGGCCGGCACCTCGATCACGCTGCCGCTGGCGATCTCCGGCTGACAGCGAGCCGGGCTTCCCTCCACACATGCAGGACAAGGCGGTTCACCTTGTCTCCTACCAGTTCAGGTTCACCTTGTCTCCTACCAGTTCAGGAGTATCCGCACATGAAAACCACCTGGTTCGTCACCGGTGCCGGTCGCGGTCTGGGCCGCGCCTATGCCGAGGCCGCGCTGGAGCGCGGTGACCAGGTCGTCGCCGTCTCCCGAAGCGTCGTGCGCGGCGACTTCGACGACGCCTACGGCGACCGCGTGCTGCCCTTGGCCGTCGACGTGACCGACCGGGACGCCGTGTTCACCGCGGTGTCCACCGCGGTCGAGCGCTTCGGGCGGCTCGACATCGTGGTGAACAACGCCGGGAACATGTCCTCGGGCATGGTGGAGGAGTTCACCGAGGCCGAGGCCCGCGCCCAACTGGAGGTCAACTTCTTCGGCGCGCTGTGGGTCAGCCAGGCGGCCCTGGGGCGGATGCGTGAGCAGGGGTCCGGTCACATCGTGCAGATCTCCAGCGTCGGCGGCCTGGGCGGCTTCCCGAGCACGGGGTTGTACAGCGCGAGCAAGTTCGCGCTGGAGGGCATGAGCGAGGCGCTGGCGCTGGAGGCGGCCGCCTTCGGGGTGAAGGTCACCATCGTCCAGCCGGGCGGCTACTGGACCGATCTGTACACCAGCATGACCTCGACCGCTCCGGCGGAGCCGTACGGTCCGCTACGTGCCGAGCTGGCCAAGCAGTGGGCCGAGGGGTCGATCGACAGCGATCCGAGGTTGGCCGCCGAGGCGATGCTGAAGCTGGTCGACAGCCCGGAGCCGCCGCTACGGTTGCTGCTCGGGAGCATGGTGTACGACCTGGCCTTTGACATCTCGCGCCGACGGATGGAGGTGTGGGCGGGCTGGGAGGAGGTCAGCCGGGCCGCCGAGCACGCCGTACCCGCTCCCGGGAGCGATGGCTGACCTTGATGCGGTCGAACGGTGCCGATCGCGCTCTCATCCGTGATCAGGGTCTGTGACGCCGTTGGGCGAGGGCCGGCGCGCACGTCGGGGGCGGACGAACACGCGAAGACGGAGTTGACCCCTCGGTCGGGACACACAGACCGGCAGCTGTCGGGGGCGAGGGAGGAACGGGCCAGGAATCCGCCGGGGTAACCCGTGACCCCGGCAGGCGTGGCGGCGCCGTCCCCCCAGATCCCACGCCGCCACGCCTGGTCCATCGGGGTCGTCCGGACAGCAGCTCCGTCCAGATCACCCCAGCCTCACGGATCGAGCAGGGCGGCGTCCCGTGCACCTCGGGCCTGCCGCCAAACCCGTGCGATCTTGGGCATGTCGCGCTTGTCGGTCGACTCGGCCTGGACGATGCTGGCGATGGTCATGATCTCCAGTGGCGTACGGCCGACACGCCTGGCAACGTCCACCAGGTCGCTGTCCTCGGCGGCGCGCTTGAAGCGTGTCACCATCGCGGCGAGGATCTCGTCGGGGCTCGACGTGGGCGAGAACTCGTAGGTTCCGGAGAAGAACTCGTAGGTTCCGGAGAAGAGGAATCCCTCCAGCGCGCCTTTGGCGTAGGCCGGAAGGCCAAGCGCCCTGCTGTCCTGGCGGCCCGCTTGAACTCCACCAGCGGTCTGTCGGTGGCGGTCGACAACTGCTGCAAGATATCTGAGAGCCGTAGTCCTTCTCGCACGGTCAGGGTGGTCTGTTCCTGTCTGGTCTCGACAGGCGCCTTGCCAGGGCCCTGCCCGGCCACGTCCTTGGGGGCCGCGACCTGGGAGGAGAGCCCCTGGACCACGAGCGTGGATCCGACCGCCATCACGGTGACGGCTGTCGCCGCCGCCAGGGCGAGGCTGCGGCGACGGGATCGGTTCCCGCTGACCTCCTGCCGCGACAGTCGCGCTTCTGCGCGTCCACTACCCGGGTGAGGGGAGGTTGTGGAGATGGACGACACCGGACATGGAGGGTGAAGTAGGCTGCCTCGGGCTCGGCGTCGCCGTATGGGCAGGGGTTCCTGGGGGTGGGTGACCTGACAGTTCGTCATCGGTCTGTGGCCGTTGTGTCGACGGCTCGCCGGGTGGGGAGAGCCCTGGCGCTGCTCGCGGCCGTGGCGGTCGTGCTGGCGGTGGTGTTGCTGTCGCCCTTCGTGCTGAAGGAGGTCTCCGGCGTCCAGGGGGTGGACTGGAACCGGCTGAGTCAGGCCGGTGCGGCGTACGGTTTCACGTCGGCGATCGTCTCGGCGCTGGCGCTGGCCGGCGTCGCCGTGTCGCTGATCGTTCAGAACCGGCAGGCCAGGGCGGAGCAGATTCAGGCGATCCGCGGCTACTACCTTGAGCTGGTCCGTCTGGAACTCGATGACATGGCGTTGTTCCAGCCTGTGTGGGGTGACACCGACATCGCCGACCCTCACGAGCGGAAGCGGCATGTCTACGCCGACCTCATGATGAACTACGCGTGGATGGGCTTTGAGATCGGGACCATTCGCGAGGGTCTGCTGCGGGACATGCTCGCCGGGATGTTCGCCGGCGAGGCCGGGCGGCGTTACTGGGGCAGGGCTCGTACCTCGTGGATCGCCGGTTCGTCGGGGAGTCGTGTGGGTCGTCGTTTCCTGGCCGTCGTGAGTGAGGAGCACGCTCGGGCGGTTGCCGCCGGACCTCCGGCCCGCTCGGTCGTCGTCTCCGATCCACCCGCCGCGCCCGCGGCGAGGGCGGCGCGCGTATGGCGGGTGTCGGTCGGCGCCCTGATCGGCCTGGGCGCGGGCCTGATACTCGGATCAGTGCTCCGCGACCGACGCTGAAGCCCGAACCTCCTCGCGTCAGGCCTTCTTCGTCGGCCCAGGAGACCGGCGACGCCGAGGATCAGTACATCGAGATGTGCGGATGGTCGAAGTGGTTGGCGGTGATGCTGCCGCGGTCGGACATGCCGCGCCAGCCTGAGCCGCTGTTGATGCGCTGACGCCAGATCACGTACTTGACGCCGAGCCGGTCCTTGTTCGCGATGGCCCAGGCGGCGATCTCGTCGCCGAGTGCGCGGTTGGCCGCCGACGGCATGGCGCCGCCGGTGCTCATCATGAAGTCGCAGGCACGGCCCAGAGGGTGCTCACCGCTGCCGCCGCTGCGGTGGCAGCCCACCGCGTAGGGGAGGTCGAAGCGCTTGGCGATGGCCTCACGCATGATCCGGGTGCGGTCGGTGATGTTGTCGGCGCCGATGGGACTCTGAGGCGCCCAGGTGCCGTCGGCGCGGCGGCCGGAACCGGTCGGGACGAGCCGATCGAGTCTGTTCTTGATGTCGCCGACCACCTCCTTGGCCTTGTCGCGCCGGATGTCGGCCTTCTCGACCTCGGCCTCGATCCTGTCGGTGAGGTCGGCCGCGCTCTCCGCGGTCTTCCTCGTGCGTTCCAGGCCGGTGGCGAAGCTCTGCACGTAGGAGCTCTGCTGGACGGTGAGCTGCCCCGCCGCCGTGGATCCCCTCAGGTCGGGGGCGAACAGCAGAGCGGGCAGGTTCCCCTCGCCGCTCTGGTAGCTCCCCTGGACGACGGCGTCGACCTGCCGCCTGACCTCGGCGTAGACCTCTTCGGCCTTGCTCAGGCTCTTCTTCGCGAGGGCCGCGGCTTTCTTTGCCTTCTTGAGGGACTTGCGTTTGGCCGCGTAGGCCTTGGTCAGTTTGTCGACCTTCGTGGCGGACTTGGCCAGATCGGTGCGGAGCTCCGCCTCGGTGGGGGCGGGGGCGGCGGCGGAAGCCGTGTTCGCGGGGCCGAGCGCGAGTGTGACCGCGGCGAGAACACCGGCCGTGAGGGATGCGTGACGACGGAACATGGGGGACGTGCGGGTCAACTGCTTTCCTCTCCTCTGCCGACCGGGTTAGCTGACGGGTTCGGGCTGGAGGAAGCCCGTCCACCGAAGTGGATTCACCCCACGTGCGGTGGGTCCCCGGTTCCCAGGCGAGGCGCCTGGGATTAGGCGTGTCGGCTGCTACAGCCGAGGCGAAACGGAGCTTAGTAGTAAATAACAGGTCATGTGAAGTCAAAGTGCACTAAAGGGGATGTTGATCTCAGTCAACATCAACTATGCATGAAACGGTCACCCATGTCTGAGGCCGCGCCCCCGATGCCCTGACGCCGCCGCCCGGTCTCGGTCCGCGGCACCCGTCCGGACAGCCGCAGAGGGATGTCCCGCCCGCGGAGGACTCGCCGTACGACGGTCAGCGCCTTGTCCTGCCCGTCCTCGTCGTCTCGCCGTCCCGTAGTCATGATCGTCGGAGTGTTAACCGCAGTCTTATCGAGGATTTGCGGTAATCAGGGCATGCGGATATTGGTGGCCGAAGACGAGCGTTTCCTCGCCGACCTGGTGGCCGAAGGACTGCGCGAGCAGGCGATGGCGGTCGACATCGTCCACGACGGGGCCGCCGCGCTGGAACACCTCGTGGTCAACGACTACGACGTGCTCGTGCTGGACCGGGACCTGCCCCGGGTGCACGGTGACGAGGTCTGCCGTGAGCTGGCCCAGCGCGGGGAGTCGGTGCGCATCCTGATGCTGACCGCCTCCGGCGCGGTGCACGAACGGGTCACCGGACTGAACCTGGGAGCAGACGACTACCTGGCCAAGCCCTTCGCCTTCGGCGAGTTGGTGGCGCGCATCCGCGCGCTCGCCCGGCGGGGCGGCCCGCCGCTGCCCCCGGTGCTGGAATGGGACGACGTCACCCTGGACACCGCGCGTCGGCAGGCCCACCGCGACGGCCGCTATCTGCCGCTGTCCCGTAAGGAGTATGCGGTGCTGGAGGTGCTGATGCAGGCACGGGGCAAGGTCGTCAGCACCGAGGAGCTCCTGGAACGGGCCTGGGACGAGCACACCGACCCGTTCACCACCGTCGTCAAGGTGACGATGAGCAAGCTGCGGGCCAAGCTCGGTGACCCGCCTGTCATCGTCACCGTCCCCGGAAGCGGATACCGGCTGTGAGCACGGCGCGGGTCGCGCGGCGGACACGGCCGTTGCTCCGTGGCTCGATACGGACCCGGATGACGCTGCTCTACGGTGGGGTCTTCACGGTCATCACCCTGGGGGTGCTGATCGCCGCACAGCAGTTCCAGCAGATCATCGTCGGCAGGCAGTTGCCGGACTCCCCCCTGAGGCTTCCGCTCAACACGGTCCCGTGCGATCGGCGCCCCGCCGACGCCCCCTGCTCGATCATCCCCTACAGCCCCCAGCAGACCGCGCCGGGGCCGGACCGGTTCCTCGCCAAGGACGGGACCGAGCTGAAACAGAACCTGGTGAACTCCCAGCGGATCATCACCGTGATCGCCATCGTGGTGATCACGGTGCTGGCGTTCACGGTGTGCTGGTGGCTCACCGGGCGGCTGCTGCGGCCACTTCACCGCATCACCACCACCGCCCGCCGGCTGTCGCTGTCCAACCTGCACGAACGCATCGCGCTCACCGGAGCGCAGGACGAGCTCAAGGAACTCGCCGACACCTTCGACGCCATGCTCGACCGGCTGGAACACGCGGTGGCCAGTCAGCGCCGCTTCGTCGCCAACGCCTCCCACGAACTGCGCACCCCCCTCGCCATCCAGCGAACCGCCATCGAGGTCGGCCTGGTCAATCCCTCACCCGCGAAGCTCGCCGTGATCCGGGCCGAGATGCTGCGCAACACCCAACGGTCCGAACGGCTCATCGAGGGCCTGCTCCTTCTCGCGCAGGGGGAACGGGGCCTCGACGCCCGGGCCCCGGTGGACCTCGCAGCGGTGGTCGAGCAGGTCATCAAGGACCACCTGCCGCTCGCCGAACGCGGCGACGTCGTCATCACCACGACCACCGTCCGCCCGGTCGTCGTCGCCGGTGACGAGGTGATGCTCATCCGGCTGTTCGCGAACCTGGTGCACAACGCGATCCGGCACAACCACCCCGGCGGGCACGTCACAGTCGAGCTGTCCCCCGAGAGCGGGGCGGTGGTCCGTAACACCGGCCCGCACGTTCCGCCCGACCGGATCGGCGAGCTCTTCGAACCCTTTCGGAGGCTGCACCGGGACCGGATCGGATCAGCCGACGGTGCGGGGCTGGGCCTTTCCATCGTCGCCGCCATCGCCCACGCCCACGGCGGCACCGTGCACACGACGGCCAACCCGGGCGGCGGGCTCTCCGTCACCGTGTCCCTCCCGGCCCTCACCCCGTCCTCCCCGGTCGAGTCGTCGGGCGTCTCCGGCAGGCGGTAGCGCCGACGCGCGAACAGCGGACGTCGCGGGGCCGGCCCTGCCGTTCGCCCGGCGCGGAGACTCCCCGTCACCCGTCCCTCCGCGATCAGGTTGACGGTCGAGGCCGTCGGATGACCGCGAGGGACGGGCGTCCCGCCGGACGGGTGAGCCGTCACCTCTTCGGGGCGGGGACCTCCTTGTTGCAGACGGTGAAGGCCGCCGTGAGCTTCTCCTGGGTGTCTCCGGGGCCCTGCTCGACGCTGAGGTTGGTTTCTCCAGGCCCGGGATCCTTGGCGTCGATTCCTTGCCTGCGCAGGCACTCCGCCGTCTTCAGGGCGTGGTCTGTCAGCTCCTGGGGCGGACCGCCCTCGTAACGGGCGGGAGGCGCCAGCTTCCCGCAGGCCGCCCGGGCCGCCGCCGACTTCGGGTCATTGGGGTCGGCCGTCACCTTGCCGCCGCCCGGAGGCCTCCCCTGGGAGTCGGGGACGGGAACCTCAACGCCGTTCTTCTTCATGCACTGGGCGAACTGCAGTGCCTTTTCGTACTCGTCCTTTGACAGCGTCTGCTGTTGCGCCTGGCCGCCGTCGCCGCACCCGGTCAGGCCGAGTGCGACGACGGCCAGAACCGCCGCGGCAAATGAGAGTCTTTTCACGCTCCCAGCATGGACGCCGCGGTATATCGGCACGGTGACCGGCAACGTTAACCATTCCCTTACGCGATCTTCCGGGCGGCGGATCGCGAAACCACCGCACGCATGTCGGTCGCCCGGGCGTCGGCGGAATTCCCGCGCGCGCAATTCCGTCAGGCAGGCGACTGGATTTTGTGAACCGGTCGCTTTTCGGCGTCGTGGCACGGCCCGGTGCGTTCGGAACGCCGGAGAAACCGCTCTGGAATCCTTCGAGGCGGCCCCGGCCCGGCGTGCCGGGTCGTCATCTCCGCGGAGCGGGGACCTCCCTGTCGCAGGCGGCGAAGGCCGCCCTGATCTTCTCGGGGGTGTCTCCGGGGGCCTCGTCAACGGTGAGGCCGATCTCTCCCGGCCTGGGGTCCTTGGCGTCGATCCCTCGCCTGCGCAGGCACTCCGCCGTCTTCAGGGCGTGGTCCACCATCTCCTGGGGCGGCTTTCCGTCGGAGTGGGCGGGCGGCGCCAGCCTTCCGCAGGCCGCACGGGCCGCCGCTGTCTTCGGATCGTTGGGATCAGCCGTCACAGAGACCCCCGCCGGCATTCTTCCGTCGGGGTCGGGGACGGGAACCTCAAGGCCGTACTTCCGCATGCACTGGGCGTACTTCAGCGCCTTGTCATATTCGTCTTTTGTCAGCGTTTTCGGTTCCGTCTGGCCGCCACCGCAACCGGTCAGTCCGAGCGTGACGGCGGCCAGGACCGCTGCGGCGAGCGAGAGTTTCTTCATGTTCCCAGCGTGAGGACCGCGGGGTTTCGGAACGGTGACCGCCGACGTTAACCGTTCTCTTACACGCTCTTCCGGCGGCGCCTAAGGCCGTGGTTAACGGTTGTGGTCACCTCGGAGAAACCGGTCGTCGTCCAGGCTGAGCGCCATGAAGTCGTGATCGTCGATCGGAGGGAGGTCGATCATGCTGGATTCCGACGTCGAAACGTCCGACGCGAGGAGAAGCCCGCCCCCGCCCGGCGGAACCCCGCGCCCGCGCCCGCGCCGTCGCCGCTGGGCGTCGCTGGGCGTGGCTCTGGCGCTGGTGATCGGCGCGTCAGGCGGGACCTACTACGCCCTGCGGGGCGGTGAGAGCTCGACGCCGCAGGCCAGTGCCGCGTTGCCGACGGTCCCGGTGGTCCGCGTCGACATGATCAGCGTGCGGAACGTGGACGGCACCCTCGAACACGCCGGCAGCTACACCGTGCTGGGCGGCGGCGGGCGGATCACGTGGCTGCCGGAGGCCGGTGACGTGATCCGGCGGGGTGAGCGGGTGTACGGGGTGGACGGCCACGGCGTCCCGTTGTTCTACGGGACGACGCCGTTCTGGCGTGACCTTCGGCAGGGGATGACCGGGCGCGACGTGCGGCAGCTGGAACGGAACCTGAAGGCACTCGGCTATGGCCGCGACCACGGCATGACCGTGGACCGCGAGTTCACCTGGGCGACCGCGCGGGCCGTCATGGACTGGCAGGACGACCTGAACGTCCCCCGGACCGGCGAGGTGAGGATGGACGCGGTGACGGTGCAGCCGGGCCCGATCCGGGTGACCGCACTCAACGCGGTCCTCGGCGCCCAGGCCGGCGGCACCGTGCTGACCGCCAGCGGCACCGAGCGGGTGATCACGGTGAAGCTGCCGGTCAACGACCAGAGACTGGCGAGGAAGGGGTCCGAGGTCCGGGTCACCCTGCCCGGCGGAAAGACCGCCACGGGACGGGTCACATCGATCGGAAGAGTGGCCTCCGCCGGCGCCACCAACGCTCAGTCGCAGACGGGAGAGGGCACCCGGAACGCCACCGTCGCGGTCCACGTCACCTTGGACGGGGTGAAGAGCGCGGGCGGCCTGGACGGCGCCCCGGCCACGGTCGGGTTCTCCGGCGTCAAGCACAGGGGCGTGCTGGCGGTGCCGATCAACGCGCTGCTCGCCTCGGGCGAGGGGGAGTACGCGGTGAAGGTCGTGGAGGCCGACGGGACCTCCCGTGACGTGCCGGTGAGGCTCGGCGTCTTCGACGGGGACAACGTCGAGGTGAGCGGCGACCTCGCCCCGGGAATGAGGGTGGAGGTGCCCCGGTCATGACCGGTGAGAGGGTGGCCCCGGTCGTGGTGGAGAACGCCACCAAGGAGTATCCCGGTGGTGTGCGAGCAGTGCGTCAGGTGTCGCTGACCGTCGAGGCCGGGGAACTGGTGGCGATCGTCGGCCCCTCCGGTTCGGGGAAGTCGAGCCTCCTGAACCTGATGGGGACGCTGGACAACCCCACCTCCGGCCGAGTCCTGATCCAGGGGCACGACGTCGCCAGGCTCCCCGACCGGCGGTTGGCGGCGGTGCGGGCCCGGTGGATCGGGTTCGTGTTCCAGCAGTTCTTCCTCACTCCGTACCTGACGGCTCTGGACAACGTCGCCACCGGGCTGCTGTATCACGGGGTGTCGCCGCGGCGGCGTCGCCGGCTGGCCCAGGTCGCGCTCGAACGGGTGGGGCTCGGCCACCGTATGGACCATCGGCCGAACCAGCTGTCGGGCGGGGAGAAGCAGCGGGTCGCGATCGCGCGGGCCGTGGTGGGTGACGCGCCGTTGCTGCTGGCCGACGAACCGACCGGCAACCTGGACTCGGTGTCGGGCGCCGGAGTGCTGGAGCTGCTGACCGAGCTGAACCGCGACGGCACCGCGGTGGTGGTCATCACCCACGACATGGATGTCGCGGCCGCGTTGCCGCGGCGCCTGGAGGTCCGGGACGGCCAGATTCACGCCGACGTCCGGGACGGCCGGATCCGCGCCGGCGTCCGGGACGTGGACACGGGGGTGTCGGCATGATCCCCCTGCCGGAACCGGAGCGGCTGCACCCGCGCGACCTGGTGACGACCGGCCTGGAAGGGTTGCGTGGACGGCCGCTGCGCGCCGTGCTGTCCGCGCTCGGCATCGCCATCGGCGTCGCCTCCATGGTCGGACTGGTGGGGATCAGCACGATCAGCATGGCCGGCCTGTTGGAGGAGATCCGCCAGCTGGGCACCAACATGCTCACCGTGGGACCCGGCACGACGCTGCTGGGCAAGGACGCCGACCTGCCACCCGGCGCGGAGGGCATGGTCTCCCGGATTCCGGGGGTGACCGGGGTGACGGCGGTCGGGCTGGTGCCGGACGCCACCGCGCGCCGTACCGACAGGATTCCCTCGTCGACGACCAGCGGGGTCGCCGTACAGGCCGCTCGGACCGACCTGCTGGAAGCGCTGGGCGGCACGGTGCGGTCCGGCGCGTTCCTCAACGCCGCCACCAGCCGGTATCCGGCGGTGGTGCTCGGCTCGGTCGCGGCGGCCCGGTTGGGCGTCGACCGCGCCGGCGCGCACATCCACATCGCCGGTCAGTGGTTCCTGGTGGTCGGGGTCCTCGACACGGTGAAGCTCGCCCCCGAGATCGACCGGTCGGCGTTGATCGGCTGGCACCACGCCACCCGGCTGGGGTTCGACGGGCACGCCACCACGCTGTACGAGCGGTCCACCAACGAGACCGTGGAGGCGGTGCGGGAGAAGCTGTCCTTCACCGTCAATCCCGAACACCCCGAAGAGGTGAAGGTCAGCCGTCCGTCGGACGCGCTGACCGCCGAGGTCGCCACCACCAGCGCGTTCAACGCGTTGTTCTTCGGGCTGGGCGCGGTGGCGTTGCTGGCCGGTGGCGTGGGGATCGCCAACATCATGGTGATCTCGGTGCTGGAACGCCGCCAGGAGATCGGGTTGCGCCGGTCGCTGGGAGCGACCCGCGGGCAGATCCGTCTGCAGTTCCTCACCGAATCGGTCACCCTCTCCACACTCGGCGGCGTGGTCGGAGTCGGTGTCGGGCTGGTCGTCTGCCTGGGCTTCGCCGGATACAGAGGCTGGCCGTTGGCGTTGCCCACGCAGGCCATCGCCGGCGGGGTGCTGGCCGCCGTCGCCATCGGCGCCGTCGCGGGCCTCTACCCCGCCCGCCGCGCCGCCCGGCTCACCCCCACCGAAGCCCTCGCCACCGCCTGACCGACCGCCTGACCAGCCGACCCCGGGCCGGTCGGGCCGGTCGGGCCGGTGACCGCACCGGGCGGGGAAGAGGCACTCCCCGGCCTCGTCGCCCCACGCGCCGGCGGAGGCCTCTTCCCGCCCTTACACACAGCTCGGCATGTTCTCTACGTGAGCCGGTCATGTGAATTTCACGCGCTGGTGGCCGGGTGTGGGGACAGTTCGACCATGAGCGTCCTTCTCGTCTCCGCTCTCGTCACCTCCCTTCTCGTTCCCGTGACCACCTCCGGCGCCGTCAGGGCGTGTTCCGGGGTGGCCTCTGACTTCGACGCGGACGGCCGCGCCGACGCGGTGATCACGGCGCCGTACGCCACGGTCGGCGACGGGTTCCGGGCCGGCGCGGTGACCGTCATGTACGGCGTGACCAGGGCCGAGCGGTTGTCCCAGGACAGCGAGGGCGTGCCCGACGCCGCGGAGACCGGCGACTCGTTCGGTTCCGCCGTCGCGACCGGAGACTTCGACGGCGACGGCTGCGCCGATCTCGCCGTCGGCGCGTCCGAGGAGTTCCTGGGCGGCAGGGAGCCGGGGGCGGACGGTGACGGCGTGGTGCACCTGTTCCACGGATCACCTCGTGGACTGCGCCCGGGAAGGACTCTGGACGTCACCGACTTCGGACTGCGCCCGGCCCGTGATCGCTTCGGCGCCGCGCTCGAGGCGGGGCAGCTCGACGGCGACGACGCCGACGAACTGGTCATCGGGACTCCCGGGCTCGACGTCGGGGGCGGCGTGGGCGTCTACGGGGTCAGGGGACGCAAGCCGTACATGATCACCAAGGCGACCCCGTGGGTCGCCCAGGAGGCGCTGAACACCGACGAGTTCGGATCGGTGATCGCGACCGGGGACTTCGACGGCGACGGCAGGGACGAGATCGCGGTGGGCGCGCCGGGGGACGGAGGGCTGCGCTCAGGGGCGGGGTCGGTGACGGTCCTGGACATCGCCGCGAGGCAGGCGGGTCCCTACACGCAGGAGAGCCCCAACGTGAAAGGCGCGGGAGAGAAGTGGGATCACTTCGGCGCGTCCCTGGCCTCCGGCGACTTCAACGCCGACGGTCGTGACGACCTGGCGATCGGCGTGCCCGGGGAGGACCTCGACGCGAACGTGCGCGCCCTCGAGTACGGCGCCGGAGCGGTCAACGTGCTGTACGGCTCGCCGCGAGGGCTGAGCTCCCTCGGCAGTGAGATGTGGACGCAGAACTCCCGAGGCGTCAGGGGGAGGACGCGTTACGCCGACCGCTTCGGCGCGTCACTCGCCGCGGGCGACTTCAACGGGGACGGAGACGACGACCTGGCGATCGGCGCGCCGGGGGAGAGCGCGGTACAGGTGCTGGCGGGCACCCGTTCCGGTGGCCTGACCAGCCGTCACAACGTTCTCATCCCCCACGGCGGGAACGGTTTCGGCTCGGCCCTGGCCGCGGTCCGGCGGGGAGGGAACGTCTTCGACGATCTGCTCGTCGGCTCCCCCGACAGCGGCGCGGTGGTCCTCATCGGCGGCGTCCGGAAGAAGGGGTCCTTCCCCGGGCTCGCGGCTCAGCGGCTCCGCACACTCGGAACAGGTCCGTCCGGAGCGCTGTACGGCTACGCGCTGCTCCCGTGAGAGGCGGCGGCCGAACATGGGCGAGCCCCGGAACGCACGGGTGAGCGGGCAGGAGCCCGCGCCGCGGAGACGCTCCGCGGGAACCGCCTGATCGCGAAGGAAACCGGGTTCTCCGGCAAATCATTTGATGGCAAACAAACAAATCATTTGACAACAAACGAACGGAACGAAACGAATTCCCCGTCGACCGTCCGGCGAACACGGTCTGTACGGGATATTCTTCGTTCCGTGTTCGGCCGCGAGCCGGAGCCCGTGTTCGGCCGCGCGCGTCGGACCGCTCCAGTCCGCCGCGGCGACGCGGTCCGCGGGGTTTTCCGGCTCCGCGTGTGCGACGGTCAATCGCCCTGTGGCCTGCGCGAGTGAATTATCGGCGTCCGCCGGGCTCGGCGGAAACCGCGCGGGGCCGACATTCGATGACTGGCGCTCAGGGCGGGGTCCTGTCTCTGCGTGCACAGTCAAGGCGAATGGCGGCCGCCCGAAAGGCATATGACTGCACCATTAAGAGTGCGTACAGTGACCGTTAAACATCTCAGTGTGCAGCATGCGACAAGTATTCGCTGGTCAGAGCCGTGTCCGCCGCCTTATTGATTAACAATCTAAAAGCCGTCATTGATGCCGAAATGTCCGTTATATATCGGTATATCCATATGTTGACAGCTTTTGGTCAACCGAGACGGTTGACGGTGGCGTTCCCCTCGGCATACCCTCCCGGAAGCGTCTAAAGCGCTCTTAAAGGACGCGCGCTGGAGCGTTCAAAGTTTCAATTATTTTGCTGGGGCGCAGAACTACTCGGCTGCGCCAAAACGGGCAAATGGGGAATGTAATCGTGTTGTTCAATGCTGTCGTCGGGGCTGGGCAGAAAAGCAAGAAGTTCATATGAGAAGGCCCGCCGTGGCCATTACCGGTGGCGCTGGATTCCTCGGCTCGCATCTTTGTGAGCGTTTTCTCGCCGAGGGTTATCACATCATCTGTGTCGACAACTTCCTCACCGGCTGCGTCGCCAACGTCGAGCACCTCATGGCTGACGACCACTTCCGCCTGGTTCGCGTGGACGTGTCCCAGCACCTGGTCGTCTCGGGAGCCGTGGACGCCGTGCTCCACTTCGCCTCGCCCGCCTCGCCCGTGGACTACCTCCGGCTGCCCATAGACACGCTCCGGGTCGGTTCGAGCGGCACGTACAACGCCCTTGAGCTGGCCAAGGAGAAGGGCGCGCGGTTCGTCCTCGCCTCCACCTCCGAGGCGTACGGCGACCCGCTCGTCCACCCGCAGCCGGAGAGCTACTGGGGCAACGTGAACCCGGTCGGGCCGCGTGGCGTCTACGACGAGGCCAAGCGCTTCGCCGAGGCCATGACCATGGCCTTCCGCCGGGCCTGCGGCGTCGACACCGCGATCCTGCGGATCTTCAACACGTTCGGCCCCAGGATGCGGCCCTTCGACGGCCGGGCGATCCCGACGTTCATCAGGCAGGCGCTGCTCGGCGAGCCGATCACCGTGTCCGGGGACGGCAGCCAGACCAGGTCGATCTGCTACGTGGACGACCTGGTCGAGGGGGTCTTCCGGGTGTTCAACTCCGACCTGGCCGGGCCGGTCAACATCGGCAACCCGCACGAGATCTCCATGCTCGCCCTGGCGGAGTGGATCAAGGAACTCACCGGCACCGCGTCGGAGATCGCGTTCGTGCCACGGCCGCAGGACGACCCCGAGGTGCGCCGTCCCGACATCACGCTCGCCGGAACCCGCCTCGGCTGGGCGCCGAGAACGCCGGTCGAGCAGGGGCTGCGGAACACCATCGCCTGGTTCCAGGAGCATCCGCAGCTGTGGAGCACCGAGAACCTGGCCGGTGCGGTCTCCTAGGGCAGGCGCATGAGCACGTCGGCGAGGGTCGGTTACACCGACCTGTTCAAACAGGACCGGTCCCATCCGCACTGGGCCTACCACTACGCGCAGCGCCTGGTCGAGCGGCACGGCCCCGGGCGACGGGTGGTGATCCAGACCAGCATGTCGCCGAGCGGCTGGTTCCATGTCGGGAACTTCCGCGACACCGCCTGCGCGTACCTGGTCCACCGGGCGCTGCGGCGCCTCGGACAGGACTCGCTGATCCTGCTCAGCTTCGACGACTACGACCCCATCAGGGTCAGCCAGGCGGTGGAGCAGCCTGACCTGGCGGGTTACGGGCTGCGCCCGCTGGGGGCCGCCACCGAGCGCAGCACCCGGATCTGCCGCCGCTACGTCGCCGAGCTGAAGCGGATGGGCATCTGCCCCGCCGACGCCGACGCCGACGGCCGTACCCCGGCCGACTCCCCCTGGCAGACCCACTACCAGCACGAACGCTATCTCGCCGGCACCTACGTGCCCCTGCAGCGCCGCTACCTGGCCGGCGCGGGGAAGCTGGCCAAACTCCTCGGACAGGCGCCCGAGCACCTGTTCAGCGTCTACTGCGAGCAGTGCGGCAGGGGGGCCACCCGCAACCTGAGGCTGGGCCGCGACCGGGTGCGCTACGCCTGCGCGTCCTGCGGCGCGCTCACCACCACCAGGCGCATCGAGCTGGTGAAGCCGTCCTGGGCGCTCGACTGGACGCTGCGGGTCACCCACGAGCGGATCGACTGCGAACCCGCGGGTCAGGACCACTGCAGCGCGGGCAGCACGATGGACCGCACCCGGGTGATCTACCGCGAGTACCTCCGCGCGCACCAGCCGGTGATCGTGCCGTACGGCCTCGTCCGCCAGTTCGGCGACCGCGGCAAGGTGTCGGGCTCCCGCGGCG
The DNA here is from genome assembly GCF_027922005.1 of Streptosporangium carneum. Classification (GTDB taxonomy): domain Bacteria; phylum Actinomycetota; class Actinomycetes; order Streptosporangiales; family Streptosporangiaceae; genus Streptosporangium; species Streptosporangium carneum. The sequence continues at coordinate 413,270 of NZ_BSEV01000001.1, forward strand.
GCGGCATGACGCTCGGCGACCTCATGCGGGTGATGCCGCCCCGGCTGATCCTCTTCCTGTACGGCAGGCCCAACTGCCTGTCCGACTTCCGGCTCAGCCTGGAGTTCGCGGCCTTCCTGTCCTACTACGACGCCTACGACCGCTTCCTGGCCAAGGTGCGGGCGGGCGACCGCCGAGCCGTCGCGCTCCACGACCTCATCACCGACGAGAACGACGAGACGGTCCGGCTGCCCGGGATGCGCGCCGTGCTCGGTCTGCTCCAGACCCACTGCTACGACGTCGAACGGGTGACCGCCGTCCTCGGCCAGGCCGCGGCGGAGCGGGTACGGCACGCCCACGCCTGGCTGGCCGCCCACGGCCGGTGCTGGATCGACCAGGTCGCCGAAGCCGAGCCAGGGGACCTGCTCGTCGGCGGCGACCTGCCGGAACGCTGGACCCGCGAGTCGTACCGGACGCTCTACCTGACCCTGTTCGGCACGGAGGCGGGCCCGCCGCTGAGGCGGCTCGAGGAGGTCTTCGACCGGGCCGAACTCGTCGCCGCGGTCCACGCCTACCGCGATCGCGGCGATCGCCCCCTGCGCGATCGGGTGCTCGCCCAGCTCAGGCCGGGGGAGTCCGATGCACGTTGAGATCATCGACCCCACCCTGGAACCGGTGCCCGCCGACTGGGAGGTCTTCCGCAAGCAGGAAGGCCTGATCGCCGCCTGGCAGGCGGAGGCGCTCACGGCGGTCGCCTGGTGTGCCGCCCGGCCGGTCTATCTGGGGATCGTGCGTGAGGGAAGCCAGGTCGTCGGCCTGTTCAGCGGCGCCGTGACGGGGCTGCCGCAGGTCCGGGGCAGGTACGCCGAGCCGGGGGCGCTGCCGTGGGTCGGCTGGTTCGACTGCCGCCTGCTCGTCGGGTTCACCAACGGGTTCGCGTTCGCGGCCGAGCTCGGCCCCGCGGATCGGAGCGAGGCGGTGGCCGCGTTCGAGAAAGCGCTGCGCCGCAGGCTGGGCAGACGCTGCCTGGGCGTCCTCTACCGGCAGATCACCGCGGACCTGCTCCCCACGGTGGGACGCAGGTTCCGGCCCAGGGTCACCACCGCGCCCAACACGCTGCTGCCGAACCGCTGGTCGGACATGGCCGGCTACTTCGCGGACCTGCCGCGTGACCGGCGGCGCCGACTGCGCCGCGTCCACGACGAGGCGTCCGAGCGGACGCGGGTGATGGCGGGCGTCGACGACATCGACCCCGTGCAGGCGAGCGTGCTCGCCCAGGCCACCGTGCGCAAGCACGGCCGTCTCGCCCCGCCCCTGCCCGCCCGCTACTTCAGGGCGCTCAGCGGTGAGGAAGGGGTGCGCTACTTCGGTCATCTCGACCAGGAGCTGCTGCTCTCCTTCGACCTGACGTTCGACGACGGCAGGCGACTGGTCACGACGGTGAACGGCTCGCTGGAAGTGCGGGACGGCGGTCGGCGCGACCTCTACTTCGACCTGTACCTGCGGGAGATCGGCTACATGATCGCGCATGGCCGTGAGGGCTGCGAGTTCGGCAAGGGGATGGCCGAGCTGAAACAGCGCTTCGGATGCGAGCTCGTTCCCCAGTCCACGGTGATCGCCGCGTGGTGACCGTAAAACCTCAGAGAGGAAAGACCATGGAGTTCTCACAGGCGCTCGGCACGCACCTGAAAGCGATCGAGGCACGTGACCTGGACGGTTACCTGGCGACCGTGCACGAGGACGCGTCGCTGATCCTGCCGAACGGAACGTTCCTTCGGGGCAGGGACGCCGTCGCCGAGTTCCACGCCACCTGGTTCGACGACCCCGACTGGTCGATGCGGGCCGAGATCGTCCGGACGGAGACGGTGGGGGACTCCGCGTTCACGGTGCTGTCGGTGGTCTACGACGACCTGGACCCGAACGGGCAGCCGTACCAGAAGGTCTACTACCTGACCCTGTACTTCACCCGCGTCGACGGGCAGTGGCTGCTCATCCACGATCAGAACACCTTCTACTGAGATGAACGGACGGGGATTCTCACAGTCGGCCTGGGACAGGGGATACCGGGCCGTCGTGGCGCGGGCGTTCGCGACCGTGCCGTACTACCGGGAGATGTGGGCGGAGGCGGGCGCGCGGCTCGACGAGCCCGTGGTGACGTCGGCGTCGCGGCTGGACTCGTTGCTGGAACGGCTGTATCCGCTGGGCGCGCCATACGAGCGGCGGCGGGAGGCGCCCGCGTGGGCCGGCGAGCCCGCCGAGCTGTTCGAGGCGTTGGAGCTGACGGGGAGCCACCGGCGCGACCGGCCGCTGTTCGAGGTGCGCGAAGCCCTGCTGGACTGGGACAGGATCGGCCCGGGCGGGGCGCGCTACCACGTCGTGCTCAGCGCTGCGGCGGAGGTGGCCGACCCGGAGCTGCGGTCGGCCGGCCTGCGGGCCCTGCGCGCCGCTCACGAGCCGGGACTGCTGGGCGACGCCGCGCAGATCGCGGAGCTGGACGACCGGCCCGACCGGGCGCGGATCTTCCTGCGTCGGTCCCCCGCGGCGCTCGGCACGCCCGGCGCGCCGCCCGAGGACCCGGACGGACCGTCGCGGGGCGCGGAGGTCCTGCACGACGTCCGCCTCGGCTACCTCGGCGCGCGCCATCGCGGCTGCGGCCGGGCGCACGTGAACTGGCGGCGCGTCCACACGCGCCAGGGCCAGGCGGGGCCGCTGTTCACCATGCTGCGGCGGCACAGGCCGACGCTGGCGAACATCAGCCTGCCGGGCACCGACCACCTCACCGTGGACCGCTGCGGGGAGCACGGGACGCCGATCCTGACGGCCGACGGGGTGAGGCCGTGAGCAGGCTGCGATCCACGATCAACCTCGTGCCGGTGGCCTACCATCTGGCCAGGATCCGTCGCCAGGAGCGCCTTCCCTACGGCGCGCAGCGGCACATCCAGTCCCGGCTGCTGCGCGCGCTGGTACGGCACGCCCACGCGAACGTCCCCCACTACCGGCGGGTCCTCACCCCGGCGCAGGTCGAGGGGCTGCGGACCGCGCACGACCTGGCCGGCTTCCCCGTGCTCGACCGCACGGACCTGCACGAGGCCGCCACCGGCACGGAGCTGCTCGCGGACGGTTTCACCGACGCCAACACCCGCGCCGCCACGACCAGCGGCTCCTCCGGAATACCGATCACGATCCGCAACTCGGAACGCGACCTGGGCTACCTCCGCGCGACCTACCTGCAGGACATGTTGTCCAACGGGCTGCGTCCCGCCGACCGCATCGCCTACTTCAGGGTCGCGCCGTTCCTGCGCCACCCGCTGGAGCGGGCGGGGGTGCTGCGCGGCTTCCACATCCCGACCGACCGGACGCTGGACGAGCAGGTGGCGGCGTTCCTGGCGGCCAGGCCCACGTTCCTGATCGGGTTCCCCAACGTCATCGCCAGCGTCGTGGACGAGCTGCGGCGACGCGGCCTCGCCCACGAGGGCGTCAGGACCGTGCTGTTCGGCGGCGAACGGCTCACCCCGACCGCCCGCGCGCACATCCTCGACTACTTCGGCGCGACCCACCGCGAGGTGTACGCCTCGGTCGAGGTCTTCACCATCGCCCGCACCTGCCCGCGGGGCAGCCTGCACCTTCGCACGACCGACCTGGTCGTCGAGGTCGAGCACGAGGACGGGACCGTCTCCGTCGAGGACGGCCAGGGCGAGATCCTCGTCACCAGGCTGCGCAGCGAGGCGATGCCGCTGATCCGCTACCGGCTCGGCGACCGGGTGCGGATCACCCCCAACGACTGCCCCTGCGGGGTGGCCGCGACCCCGATCGTCCGGGAGGTCGTCGGCCGCAGCGAGGACCGCATCGTCGCCGCCGACGGCAGGCGGTACTACGGGGACTTCCTCACCAGCGCCGTCCAGACCTTCCCCGAGGTGAGCAGGATGCAACTGCTCCAGAGCCGCCCGGGGGCGATCGAGGTGCTGGTGATCCTCGCCGAGGACGCCCGCGCCGACGTGCTGGACGACATCGGCCACGCGGTCCGGCGCAAGGCGCCCGACCTGGAGGTCACCGTACGGCGGGAGCGCCGGATCGTCCCAGAGGCCAACGGAAAGATCAAGATCGTGAAAGTGCTCGACGCCTCCCAGGGTCGTGCGCTTTCTGGTGATTCACCCTCATCTGAGGGGTCACCGTCAACAGAGAAAGGTCAGCTGTCAGATGTCGCTGAAGGAAACGATTGACCAGCGTCTCGCCGAGCACCTGACGTCCGCGTACGCGGACGAGCACGCCGTGCGCAAGCTGTCGCAGCACTTCCGCCGCGAAGGCTACGTGAAGCTGCCCGGACTGGTCCCCCAGGACCTGTTCCAGGAGGTCAGCACGGAGGTTCACCGGCTGCTCGACCTGCACGAGAAGCGGATCGACATCCAGCTGGCCGAGACCGGCAACTCACCCCGCTACATGAGCACGATCAGCCAGCAGGCGATCGCCAAGGACAGCGAGCTCATCCCCGCCGTCTACGAGTCGCAGGCGCTGATGGGCTTCCTGTCACAGCTGGCGGCGCAGCCGGTCAAGCTGTGCCCGTGGGAGGAGGAGAAGTACATCGCCATCCGCCAGCACAAGAGGGGGGACACGCACGGCTGGCACTGGGGCGACTTCAGCTTCACGGTGATCTGGATCATCGAGGCCCCGGGGGCCGAGTACGGCGGCCAGCTCCAGTGCGTCCCGCACACCGACTGGAACAAGCAGGACCCGCGCGTCGAGGAGTACCTCCAGGAGCACCCGATCAAGACGTACGGGCACGTCACCGGCGACCTGTACTTCCTGCGCTCCGACACCACGCTGCACCGCACCATCCCGCTGAACGCGGACAGGACCCGCATCATCCTCAACACCTGCTGGGCCAGTGAGTCGGACACCAAGAAGGAAGCCACTCACGAGACCATGCACGCGATGTTCGACTGACCTGATGTCCGACTCCTTACATTCGACGGGCGCGCATGCGGGCAGGAGGGCCGTCCGCATGCCGCGCCCCGGCATCACCGCGATGATCCCGTGTTACAACGAGATCGACTGCGTCGAGCGCGCGTACCGGGAGATCCGGGCCGAGCTGGTGAAGTACGAGGACGTCGAGCTCCTGTTCGTCGACGACGGCAGCACCGACGGCACCCTGGAGGCCATCAAGGGCTTCGCGGCCGAGGACCCCCTGGTGAAGTACATCTCCTTCGCCAGGAACTTCGGCCTGGAGGCGGCCTTCTCCGCGGGCTTCAAGTACGCCTCCAAGATGTGGACGGTGCAGTTCGACGCGGACCTGCAGTCGCCTCCGCACGAGGTGCACCGTCTGGTGGAGAAGGCGCTCGAGGGGTACGACGTGGTCTTCGCCGTGCGCGAGAACCGGCAGGACCCCTGGCACCGGCGGCTCGGCACGTGGGCGCACCAGACGATCGCCCGGCGGTGGCTCGGCATCGAGCTGCCGCAGGGCGCGTCGGTGTTCCGGATCGTCAGGACCAGCGTGGCGCACAAGGTGGTGGACAGCAGGCTGTCCACGCCGTACTTCATCGCCACCGCGCCGCTGCTCGGCGCCCGGTACACCACCTTGCCCACCGCGCACCATCCACGCCTGGACGGCACCGGCAAGTGGAACCTGCGCAAGCTGTTCTCGCACGCCATCGAGCTCTTCGTCGGGTTCTCGTTCAGGCCGCTGACCTGGCTGATCGGCCTGGCGGGCGCCGTACTGGCCGCGGGGGCGGCGACCATGGCGCTGACGCTGGCCGGGCGGCTCGGCCCTGTCGCGGTCGAGCTGGCCGGCCTGGCCGCGGCCCTGGTCACGCTCGCCCTGCTGCTCGTGGTCGCGCGCTACCTCGTGCGGGTGATGCGCGTACAGGCGATCGGCGTGCCCCGCTACCAGATTCGTGAGGCCAACATCCCGATCCGCGCGGATGAGGCCCTATACGGCTACGAGACACCCCACGTCGTCGGTCAGTTCAGGGAACCAGAGGTCTGGGAGGACGCCAGTTGAGAAACCTCATCGTGCTCGGCGGGGGCGAGGACCAGATCCCCGCCTATCGCGAGGGCCGCAGGCTCGGGTACCGGGTCATCGGCGTCGACCAGCGCCCGGACGCGCTCGGCGCGGCGGAAGCCGACCAGTTCCTCTGCATGACCAGCAGGGATCCGGAGGGGATCGCCCGCGCCCTGGGCCCGATCGACGTCGCGGCCGTCATCTCCCCCGCCAGCGACGCCGCCCAGGAGTCGGTGGCCGAGCTGAGCCGGATCTACCGCACGGCTCACCAGACCGCGCCCGACGCGCTGCGCTGCTCGGTGGACAAGGGATTCTTCCGGGAGGTGGTCGGCCGGGTGGGGCTGCCCTCCTACCGCCACGTCCAGCACGACAGCGCCGAGGAGCTCACCCGGGCGGCGGCGGACCTGGGCTACCCGCTGATCGTCAAGCCGGCCGACTCGTCGGGCAGCAAGGGGATCACCGTGCTCGACGGCCCCGACGACCTGCTGGGCGCGATCGAGTACGCCTGGAAGCACTCCTTCTCCCGCCAGGTGATCCTGGAGGAGCTGGTCGAGGGCAGGCACGGCGCGGTGGAGTCCTTCTTCGCCGGCGGCAGGCTCGCCTTCATGGCGGTCACCGACCGCGTCATCACCGGGCCACCGGCGATGATCAGCGTCTCCCACGTGGTGCCCGCCGACCTCGACGAGTCCGTCCACGCCCGGCTCGGCGAGGCGATCACCGCGATCTGCGCCGAGGTCGGGCACCGGCAGGGACCCGTCAACTTCGACTTCGTGCTCACCCCCGGCGGCGACATCCACTTCATCGAGATGGGCGCCAGGCTGGGCGGCAACGGCATGCCGCTGATGGTCCAGCACGCGTTCGGGCTGAACACCGTCGAGGCGGCCATCCGGCTCGCCCTGGGCGAGCCGCTGACGATCGACACCGCGCACCGGCGGACCGCCATGCTGCGGATCCTGGCCTCGGAGACCGACGGCGTGCTCACCGCCGTCGAGGGGCTGGAGGAGCTCGAGCGGATGCCCGAGGTCGTGGAGGTGCAGGTGTTCAAGTCGCCCGGCGACCACGTGCGCGCCTACACGCAGGCGGGACACAAGCTCGGCTACCTGGTCATGGTCGCCGACACGCGTGAGCTGCTGGAAGACGCCGTCGACCGGGCACTGCGCACCCTCAGATTCGAGATCGAGCCTGATACGAAAGGTTCCCCATGCTCCCCCGTAAGCCCCTCGGCTTCCTGATATTCGCGGGACTGGCCGTCGCCGCCGCGGCGTTCGTCTGGTTCGGCCTGCCACACGACCGGGAGGTGAAGTCGCTGTGGCTCTTCCTGGTGAAGCTGCTGCCCTTCGTCTTCGCCACCGAGGCCGTGGCCAGGCTCGACGTGGAATGGGCCAAGCGCATCAGGCTCGTGCTGTGGACCGTGCCGGTGGCGTTCCTGGTCTACTTCCTCTACTTCGTCCCCAAGATCTTCTTCTTCGGCGGAGTGGAGACCGGGACCAGGGAGTCCTTCTACGCCCTGTACTACCACGTGCTCACGCTGACGCCGCTGATCATCCTGTCGCTGACGCTGGCCAACCGGCTGGGCGGCGGCACCGCGGCGACGACGCGCAGGCTCGCCTACGGCATGCTGCTGCTGATGCTGTCGGGCCTGGAGGACTTCGCCTTCCTCACGGTCAACGACCACACCGACCCCGCCTACGCCACCATTCCCGACGTGTGGGACTGGGCCTCGCACATGACCGTGTTCCTCGGCCACCCGCCGACCAGGAACGAGGCGTACGCGTTCATCATCGTGCACGTGCTGCTGGCGCTCGGCGTGTTCTTCAGCCCGCAGCGCTGGTGGGACTCCCTGGCCGCCCGTACCACCAGGCCGCGCTCGGCGCAGCCGGAGAGCGTGTAGCTATGTTCACCCGGGAGGCGGGCTACATACCGCTCACCATCGCGCGGCAGTACGGCGGCGCGGCGGGGCTGCGCCGTCGTCAGCTCCGCGGGCTCAACCAGGTGCTGGAACTGGCCCGCACCCGGGTGCCCTACTACCGCGACGACCCCCGTTACGCCCGTGGCCCGCTGCGCGACCTCGCCGAGCTGTCCCAGCTTCCCGTGCTGGACAAGCAGGTGCTGCGCGAGCAGCCGCTGGAACGCATGCTCGCCGACGGGGTCGACCAGGACGACTGCCTGTCCTTCCAGACGAGCGGCAGCACCGGGCGACGGGTCAGGATCCTGCACGACCAGGACAGCCACGACTACCACATGGCCGCCTGTGTGCGCAGGTTCCTGGCCACCGGCCGATACCTGCCCACCGACCGGCTCACCCACATCCGCCCGTTCGCGCCGCCCGCCCGGATGTTCGAACGGTTCAACCTCTTCAGGAGGCATGTGATCCTCTCGCACCGGCCGATGCGGGAGATCAAGGCGGAGCTGCTGGCCAACCGGCCCAAGGTCCTGATCGGCTACCCCGTCCACCTGCGCGCGCTGTTGCGCGAGCTCACCCCCGCGGAGCTGGCGCGGCTGAGGCGGACCCTGCGGATCGTCATGACAGAGTCGGAGCTGCTGCTCCCCGAGCACCGGGCGCTGTTCAGCGCGCAGTTCGGCGCCCCCGTCTTCGACGAGTACTCGGCCTTCGAGGTGCTCAACGTCGCCTACGACTGCCGGTACGGCCGCGCCCACCTGGGCGAGGACCGCGTCTACTGCGAGATCGTGGACGAACACGGCAACGCGCTTCCCGACGGGGAGCCGGGTCACGTGGTCGTCACCGCCTTCCTGGAGCGCGCCATGCCGCTGCTGCGCTACAGCCTGGGCGACATCGGCCTCATCGAACCCGACCGCTGCCGCTGCGGCCGCCGTTTCCGCACCCTGCGCCTCACCACGGGACGCAGCAACGACTACGTCACCCTCCCCTCGGGGGAACGGCTCTACCCCGACGCCTTCCTGCACCTGGCCGCCACCCACCCCGGCGTCAGCGAGTGCTTCGTGCACCAGGACGCCGACGGCCTGGTGCGCCTGCACGTCGTCCCCAGCGACGACGCGGGCGAACAGGTGCGCGCGACCGTGCGCGAGAAGCTGTTCGCGCTGGCCGGCGGCGAGTTCCCGCTGGAGGTGGTGACCGCGGAGTCCGTGCAGATCACCCCCGGCGGCAAGGGGAAGTTCGTCACCTCCGACTACGCCGCGCCCTTCGCATGAGGCTTCCCGGGACGGCCACGCCGAAGAGGCTGGCGGCGCTGATCGGCGGGCGGGCGGCGTTCCGGGGAACCATGCTGCTGGCCAACCTCGTGCTGCTGGCCGTCTGGGGGGCGACGGACTACGCCGGATACGCGCAGGCCATGGGCAGCATGGCCTTCCTCGCCCCGCTCGCCTCGATCGGGATCGAGAAGTGCGCGCTGAAGCTGATCCCGCGCCTGAGGCACACCGTCGGCTCGCTGGTCGGCGTCTTCGTGACGCTCGCCGGACTGCTGTTCCTGGTGGCGCTCGCCGTCCTGGGGACCGTGCTGGCCGTGGGGAGGCCGGAGGCGTGGCTGCTGGCCGGGCTCGCCGGGCTGTACATGATCTGCGTGGGCGTCAACCAGGTGCTGCTCGGCCTGGCCAGGGCCCTCGGCAGGCCGGGGCGGGACGTGGCCAACCATCTCGTGCTGTGCGTGGCGCTGGCCTGCTGGACGGGGGCGGCGGCGTTCCTGGACGCCACGCCGACGGTCTTCCTGGCGCTGTGCGCGACCACCACGGCCGTGCTCAACGTGGTGGCGCTCGTCCTGCTGCGCCCCCGGTTCGGCGGGTTGCGGCGCCGCAGCCTGGTGCGGGCCGCGGTGGGGACGTCGCTGCTGATGTCGGTCGCCGACCTGGTCGGCGGGCTGTCGATGAGCCTGCTGTTCGTGGCGCTGTCGGTGTCCGGCGCGCAGGCGGAGAGCACCGGGCTCTACCTGGCCTCCGCCGCCTCCTCCGTACTCCTCAACGCCTTCTCCTACCTGCTGCGCATCCTGCAGCCCGACGTCTCCCGGTCCCTGCACCAGCGTGACCTGACCGCCGCCTACGACCGGCTGTCGCGCTGGCTGCGCCTGCTGGTGCTGGCGGGGACGCCCTACGTGCTGACCGTGCTCGGGGTGGCCCTGGCGGTGCTGCGCCCGTACGGCGGCGTGGGGGTCGTCATCGTCTACATCGCCTGCGTCCCGGTCATCTTCGCGGCGGGCAGCGCCAACTACATGATGGAGAACGCCAGCACCGAGGCGCTGACCGCGACCGCGGCGGGGGCGGCGGTCTCGCTCCTGGCGGTCGCGGCGCTGGCCTTCCTGACCGTGCCCCTGGCGGGCGCGCTCGGCGCGGTGACCGTGCTCGCCTTCGGCGAACTCGTCCACGCCGCGATGATCCTGCGCTGGCTGCGATCACGGCGCGCGCCCTCTCCCCGTCTCGTGCCGGGACGTGAACATGCGCGTTGAGACGCCGACGCCCAATCTGTCCCATCCCTCGCGGCGGTCCCTGTCGGGACCCGTGCCGCACCGTGCCGTCACCACCGGCGGAAAGGAAGCACTGCCATGACCTACACCTCACTTGTCACCGGAGGCGCCGGGTTCATCGGCTCCCACGTCGCGGCCGACCTGGTTCGCGCCGGTCACCGGGTCGTGGTGCTCGACGACCTGTCGGGCGGGGACGCGGCCAACGTGCCGGAGGGGGCCCACTTCCACCACGGCAGCGTCTGCGATCCCGAGGTGGTGGACGGCCTGTTCGCGACGTGGAAGTTCGACTACGTGTTCCACCTGGCCGCGTACGCCGCCGAGGGGCTGAGCCACTTCATCAAGCGCTACAACTACACCAACAACGTCATCGGCAGTGTCAACCTCATCAACGCGGCCGTCAACGCCGAGACCGTGCGGTGTTTCGTCTTCACCTCCTCCATCGCCGTCTACGGCCACGCGGAACCGCCGATGACCGAGGACCTGACGCCCGCGCCCGTGGACCCCTACGGGATCGCCAAGTACGCGGTCGAGCAGGAGCTGAAGGTCACCCATGAGATGTTCGGCCTGCCGTACATCATCTTCCGCCCCCACAACGTGTACGGCGAGCGGCAGAACATCGGCGACCGCTACCGCAACGTCATCGGCATCTTCATGAACCAGATCCTGCGCGGCGAGGAGTGCACCGTCTTCGGCGACGGCGAGCAGACCAGGGCCTTCAGCCACATCGACGACGTCGCCCTGCCGATCGCCCGGTCGATCGAGAACCCGCGTGCCTACGGGGAGACCTTCAACATCGGCGGCGACACGCCGTACACGGTCAACCATCTGGCAGGCGCCGTCGCCGCCGCCATGGACGCGCCGCTGCGTGTGCGGCACCTGGAGGCCAGGCACGAGGTGGTGCACGCCTTCTCCTCCCACGACAAGGCCCGTGACATCCTCGGCGTGGGCGCGGACTCGGTGTCCCTGGACGACGGGCTCGCCCAGATGGCCGCCTGGGCGAAGAAGCACGGACCGCAGGAGCCCTCGGTGTTCTCGGGGATCGAGGTCAGCCGCAACATGCCTCCCTCGTGGCAGGCCCTCGTCGTGCCCTCCGAACAGTCCGAGTGACCCGTTCGCCCGGCGCGTGACAGAGGTCGCGCGCGTGGCACGAAACGACCCGGGGCCCGCGTCGCGCGGGACCCGGGTCGTGGTGTTCCCGGGGGATTTCCGACTGACGGGGCGTGTCACCCGTGGGAGTGACGAAGTGTGCCGGGTTCCGACTCCGCGGCCCGGCCCGCGGGCGAATTCGCGCCGGTGGCCTGGCCTTCGTTCGGATACCGGATGACCTGCGGCTTCAAGCATCGAAACAGGGGTATGGCGTGCCCTGCTGCCGACTGTCGGCGCTCTGTCACGCACCGTCGGCGCGTCGGTGGGCGCATGCCCGAACTCGATTCTCGATGACGGCGACGGGCTTCCCGTCGCCGTGGCTCAGGGGGAGAAACGATGGAAGAGTCCCATCCGATCAGGGAAACGGTGGACAAGGTCGTCGACAAGGTGACCGATGTCGTGTCCGGTGGAGGGCCGTCCGGCGAGATCCCCGGCAGGCCGGGCAGCCGGCCGCCCACGGTCGACGAGCCGACCGAGCCCCGGGAGCCTCTCCCGCCCAAACCCGACCAGAGCGGTCCCGATCCGTTCAGCCCCACGGGGCAGTCCGTCGACGTGTCGGCGGCGGAGCGCGCGCAGGGCGGCGAGCGCCTCACGACGGCCCAGGGCCTGCGCCTGGTCGACACCGACCACTCGCTCAAGGCGGGCCCCCGGGGGCCGGTCCTGCTGCAGGACCACCACCTGCGCGAGAAGATCATGCATTTCGACCACGAGCGCATCCCCGAACGCGTCGTGCACGCCCGCGGAGCCGCCGCGCACGGCGTCTTCCGCGCGTACGGCACGGCCACGACGGTGACCAGGGCGGCGTTCCTCGCCAAGGACGTCGAGACTCCGGTCTTCGTGCGCTTCTCGACCGTGCTGGGGTCGCGCGGGTCGGCCGACACGGTGCGCGACACGCGCGGTTTCGCGACGAAGTTCTACACCGGCGAAGGCGTCTTCGACCTGGTGGGCAACAACATCCCGGTGTTCTTCATCCAGGACGCGATCAAGTTCCCCGACGTCATCCACGCGGGCAAGCCGCACCCCGACCGGGAGATCCCACAGGCGCAGAGCGCGCACGACACGTTCTGGGACTTCGTCTCCCTGCACACCGAGGCCACCCACCACACGCTGTGGAACATGTCCGACCGCGGCATTCCCCGCTCCTTCAGGACCATGGAGGGCTTCGGGGTCCACACCTTCAGGCTCGTCGACGCCGAGGGGGCGACGACGCTGGCGAAGTTCCACTGGAAGCCCAAGGCAGGGGTGCACTCGCTGGTGTGGGAGGAGGCGCAGATCATCAGCGGCGTGGACCCGGACTTCCACCGGCGCGACCTCGCCGACGCGATCGAGGCCGGGGCCCACCCGCAGTGGGAGCTGGGCATCCAGCTCTTCCCCGACACTCCGGAGCAGACCTTCGAGGGCATCGACCTGCTGGACCCGACGAAGATCGTTCCTGAGGAGCTGTCGCCGGTGCAGCCGGTCGGCGTGCTCACCCTCAACGCCAACCCGGTCAACTTCTTCGCCGAGACCGAGCAGGTCGCCTTTCACGTCGGCCACCTGGTGCCCGGCATCGACGTCACCGACGACCCGCTGCTGGCGGGACGCCTGTTCTCCTACCTGGACACCCAGATCACCCGTCTGGGCGGCCCCAACTTCGGGCAGATCCCGATCAACCGCACCCACGCCCCCGTCAACGACATGCTGCGTGACGGCTTCCACCAGGACGCGGTGCACTCCGGTGTCGCGCCGTACAAGCCGAACTCGCTGGACGGCGGCTGCCCCTTCTTCGCGGGGCAGCAGGAGGGCGGGTACCGGGAGACGCCCGTGCAGGTGCCCGCGGCGCGGAAGGTCCGGGAGGCTCCGGCGTCGTACGCCGACCACTTCAGCCAGCCCCGCCTGTTCTGGCTGAGCCTGACCCCGGTCGAGCGCGAGCACGTCATCGCCGCCTACACCTTCGAACTCGGCAAGGTCTACGAGCAGGCGATCAAGGAGCGCAACCTGAGGGTGCTCGCCGAGATCGACCCGTACCTGTGCGAGCAGGTGGCCCAGGGCCTGGGCCTGCCGGTCCCGAAGCCGGTGAACTCGCTGCCGTCCGTCGAGCCCAGCCCGGCGCTCTCCCAGCTGGGACACACCTGGCCGACCACCGGCAGGATCATCGGCGTCGTCGTCGACGGCGGCGGCGACCTGGACACGGTCCGCGCCGTCCGTCAGGCGGTCCTGGACGGCGGCATGGTGCCGCTGATCATCGCTCCCGCGGGCGGCGTGCTCGGAGCGGACGGCGACGACCCCGTCACGGTGCAGCGCACGTTCGCCACGGCCAGGTCCGTCGAGTTCGACGCTCTGCTGCTGGCCGGCACGCCCGCGCCCGGCAAGGACGCCTACGGGGCCAGGGACGCCAAGGCGGGAAACGGCACGGCCGCCGGGGCGCGCACCGATCCGCGGGTGCTGCTGATGCTCGGCGAGGCGTTCCGCCACGCCAAGCCGATCGGCGGCTGGGCGGATGCCGCCCAGGCGCTCACCGCCGTGGGGATCGACACGGACGCGCCGGGTGTGATCGTCCAGGACGACGCCGAGGCGGTGCTGGGAGAGGTCGTCCGGCTGCTGGGACAGCACCGGGTCTGGGAGCGCTTCCCCACCACGGCGGCCGTCGTCTGACCCGTCCCCGGTGCGCGGACGTCGCCCGATCCACCGCGGTGGACGTCGTCCGGTCCGCCGCGCGGAGCGGTCCGGTCTCCTTCGGGGGACCGGACCCGTGGCACGGGCGCCCCGCACGTCGGCCGTCATCCGAGGTCAGGCGGCGTTTTCGTCGCCTGACGCGGGGCAGGCATCCTCCAGGGGAACGTCGCGGGCCGGACGATCTCCACGGGGAACGAGGGGAACGGGGGCTCCCATGGCGCAGACGTTCGACGCGTCCGCATACGGCCGCGCGATCGCCGACGTCTACGACGACGTCTATGCCACGACCATATCCGGCGACTGCACGGCGTCCGCGGTGAACCGGCTTCACGAACTCGCCGAGGGAGGGCCCGTCCTGGAGTTCGGCATCGGCACCGGACGGCTGGCGCTTCCCCTGGCGGAGCGCGGCCTGAGCGTCGCGGGCGTCGAGGGCTCGGTGGAGATGGTGCGGGCGCTGCGCGCCAAGCCCGGAGGCGACCGCATCCCGGTGGAGATCGGCGACTTCGCCGCCACCCGGGTTGAGGGCGAGTTCGCCCTGGTCGTGCTGGCGATCAACACGATCTTCGCGTTGCCCTCCCAGGACGCCCAGGTGGCCTGCTTCCGCAACGCGGCGGCCCATCTGCGGCCCGGCGGCCGGTTCGTGGTCGAGGCGTGGATTCCCGATCTGGCCGCGTTCCGGAACGGGACGGCGCTGCGCCTGCTGTCACTGAGCGAGGACAGGGTGCTGGCGGAGGCGGCGCGGCTGTCCCCCGCCGACCAGATGATGTACACGACGAAGGTCAACATGACCTCCGACGGTCTGCGGCTGCTGCCCGCCAACCATCGTTACGCCTGGCCCGCCGAGCTCGACCTGATGGCCCGTCTCGCGGACATGGAACGCGAGGACCGGTGGGCCGACTGGAACGGCGCCCCGTTCACCGACGACAGCCGGGCGCACGTGTCGGTCTACCGCCGCTGACCGCCCGCCGGGGCTCTTCGCCGACTTCGCCCCGGCCCTTCGCCGAGCCGTTCACCGGGCCGTTCACCGGGCCGTTCACCGGGCCTTTCCTCATCTGGAGACCAAGATGCGCCTGCCCGTCCCACGAGGCCCCATCACCGCCGTGCTCTTCGAACGGCTGACGCGCCCGCCCCACGGGTTCGACCTCCCGCCCGTGCGCGCCGGGGAGGCGGCCCTCGAGGACGAGGACCTCCAGCTCGCGCTCTTCGCCTGCTACGAACTGCACTACCAGGGCTTCGACGAGGTGGACGACGGATGGGAGTGGGAACCGTCGCTGCTGGCGGCCAGGCAGGCGCTGGAACGGCGGTTCGAGGACGGGCTCGCGCGGACCGTGCCGCGCCCGCCCGAGGTGCCGCCCGCGCACGTGCGCCGCGCCCTGACCGAACTGGTGGCCGCAGAGGAGGGTCCCTCACTCGCGGCCTTCCTGGAGAGGAGGGCCGATCCCGAGCAGTTCCGCGAGTTCGTCGCGCACCGGTCGGTCTACCACCTGAAGGAGGCGGACCCCCACACATGGGCCATCCCCCGGCTGCGCGGCCGGGCCAAGGCCGCCCTGGTGGAGATCCAGGCCGACGAGTACGGCGGCGGCAGGCTGGAGCGGATGCACTCGGAGCTGTTCCGGGCCACGATGCGCGCCCTGGACCTGGACGACTCCTATGGCTCCTACGTCGACCGGGTGCCGGCGATCACCCTGGCGATCGGCAACGCCATGTCCATGTTCGGCCTGCACCGCCGGCACCGGGCCGCCCTGCTCGGCCACCTCGCGGCCTTCGAGATGACCTCCTCCCTGCCCAACCTCAGGTATGGCCGCGGCCTGCGACGACTGGGCGGCGACGCGACGGCCTGCCGCTTCTACGACGAGCACGTGCAGGCCGACGCCGTCCACGAGCAGATCGCCGCCCACGACATGTGCGGCGGGTTCGCCGCCGCGCACCCGGAGCTGATCGGCGACATCCTGTACGGAGCCGCCTGCGCCCTCACCCTCGACGGATTCTTCGCCGGACACGTCCTGGAGTGCTGGACCCGGGGAGGCACGTCGCTGCGCGAGGCGGGCCTGGCGGTGGGCGACCGATGACGGACCTCGACTACGTGCTGCCGTTGCGCTGGGACGACGATTCGGGGCTGGAGGAGCTGACCGCGTATCTGCGGTGGCTGGGACGCGG
Source organism: Streptosporangium carneum (assembly GCF_027922005.1). Taxonomy (GTDB): domain Bacteria; phylum Actinomycetota; class Actinomycetes; order Streptosporangiales; family Streptosporangiaceae; genus Streptosporangium; species Streptosporangium carneum. The sequence continues at coordinate 429,635 of NZ_BSEV01000001.1, forward strand.
CCACCGGGTCATCGTCGTCGACGGCTCCCCCGACCCGCTCTTCGACCGGCACGCCGCCCTCTGGGACGGGCTCGTCGTGCACGTGCGGCCCGACGCCGACCTCGTCTTCGCCAACGGCAAGGTCAACGGGGTGATCACCGGGCTGCGCAGGGCGCGCGCCGAACACGTGGTCATCGCCGACGACGACGTCCGCTACGGCGAGGCGGAGCTGGCCAGGCTCGACGCCCTGCTGGAGGGGGCCGACCTGGTCAGGCCGCAGAACTACTTCGACCCCCTGCCCTGGCACGCCCGCTGGGACACCGCCCGCATGCTGCTCAACCGCGGCTTCGGCGCCGACTACCCGGGCACGTTCGGGGTGCGCAGGACGGCCTTCCTGGAGACGGGCGGCTACGACGGCGACGTGTTGTTCGAGAACCTGGAGCTCATCCGCACGGTCCGCGCTCACGGCGGACGTGAACGCCGTCCTCTTGATCTCTACGTGCGCCGTCTTCCGCCTGATTCGGCGAGGTTCTGGTCCCAGCGCGTGCGGCAGGCCTACGACGACCTGGCGCAGCCCCCTCGCATGCTGTTCTTCCTGGCCGTGCTGCCCGCGCTCGCCGTCGCTCTGCTGCGACGGCGCCGCCGGGCGGTCCTGGCCTGCGCCTGCCTGTCGGTCGGGGTGGCGGAGATCGGCCGCCGCAGGGCCGGCGGGCGGCGCGTCTTCCCCTTCTCCGCCGCGCTGTTCGCCCCGGTGTGGGTGCTTGAGCGGGCCACGTGCAGCTGGCTGGCGCTGGCGGCCAGGTTCCTGCGCGGCGGAGTTCCCTACGCCGGACGCCGGATGCGGATCGCCGCGCACTCGACGCGCCGGATACGGGCCACCGCGGGGTCGGCTCGCGGAGCCGGAACGCGGGCTCAGGCCGCGGGATCGGGCCCGCTCGTGGCCTGGAAGCCGGAAGGCTTGTGCGAGCCGTCGCAGAACGGCTTGGACGACGAGCGTCCGCAGCGGCACAACGCCACCGTCGATCTGCCGGGGTCGATGACGTCCCCGTCCTGAGTCATCAGCGTGAACGTCCCCCGAACCAGCAACGGTCCGTCCTCGCATGGGGTCACTGTGACCGGATTATCCGTTTTGTCCCTCACGTTGGAACTGTGCCCGCCGAGACGTCGGAGAAACGAGGGCGAAGCGGCCCCGCGTCGCCCCCGCCGTACGACGCCGGATCACGCGCGGCCTCGGGCCTGCCCCCACAACAGGGGGTTGCCCTGGAGCCGACTCCAGAACCTAGAGTACGCCGCATGATCACCTCGTTCACCAAGGGAGCATGACCATGCGCTACCGCGTCCTCGGCGGCACCGGCATCGAGGTAAGCGTCCACTGCCTCGGGACCATGATGTTCGGCTCCGTGGGCAACCCCGACCACGACGAGTGCGTCCGCGTCGTCCACGCCGCCCTCGACCAGGGCGTCAACTTCGTCGACACCGCGGACATGTACTCGGCGGGCGAGTCGGAGGAGATCGTGGGGAAGGCGCTGCAGGGCCGTCGTGACGACGTCGTGCTCGCCACCAAGGTGCACTTCCGGATGGGCGAGGGGCCGAACCGCAGCGGCAACTCCCGGCGCTGGATCGTCAGGGAGGTCGAGGAGAGCCTCAGACGCCTGCGGACCGACTGGATCGACCTCTACCAGATCCACCGCCCCGACCACACGACCGACATCGAGGAGACGCTCTCCACGCTGAGCGACCTCGTGCACCAGGGAAAGATCCGCGCCTTCGGCTGCTCCACGTTCCCCGCCGAGGAGATCGTCGAGGCGCACCACGTCGCCGAGCGTCGTGGCCTGCTGCGCTTCAGGACCGAGCAGCCGCCGTACTCGTTGCTGGCCCGGGGCGTCGAGACCTCCGTGCTGCCGGTCTGCCGCCGGCTGGGGATGGGGGTGCTGACCTGGAGCCCGCTGGCCTCGGGCTTCCTGACCGGCAAATACCGCAAGGGGCAGCCCGTCGACCTCGCCACGGGACGCGCGGCGCTGACGCCGGCGCGCTTCGACCCCTCGCTTCCCGTGAACGCCGCCAAGCTGGACGTCGTCGAACGGCTCGTCGAGGTCGCGGACGGCGTCGGCTGCTCGCTGCCCGAGCTGGCCGTGGCCTTCGCCGCCGCGCATCCCGCCGTCACCTCGGTGATCACGGGGCCGCGGACGATGAGCCAGCTGGAGGCACTGCTGAAGGGCGCCTCACTCACTCTCGACGACGAGACCCTCGACCGGATCGACGAGATCGTGCCGCCCGGCGTCAACGTCTACCACCCGGACGGCGCCTGGAAGCCGCCGGTCCTGGCCGACGCCGCCCGACGCCGCCGCCCCCTCGCGGACCGCTCCGCCGCCTAGGAAGGACCTAGGAAGGACATTGTCTCTCCTGTTCGTCAGCGCAGCCGGTCACGCCAGGGGTGCGTGCCGTGCTCGACCGCCAGGGCCTCCTCCAGCCAGCGTCGCTGCGCGCCGGTCAGCAGGGGCAGTGTCTCGGCGAAGTCCGTCTCGTCCTTGGCCCGTCGGCCCCTGGCCTTGTACAGCAGCTGGACCTCCGGAACGATCCTGTGGAAACCGTCCTCGGCCACGGTGAGCGAGCTCAGGGGGCGGCGGACGCGCGCGTCGCGCCGGTAGACCCATTCGTCGCCGTCGGCCTCGTCCAGCATCAGCTGGAAGCGCCACGGTCCGTCGGCGCGCTCGCGGACCCAGATGTCGTGTGCCCTGGCCGGCAGCGTCTCGCCCACCGGCCAGGGACGCAGCGTGCCCGGTGGGTCGGCCACGTGGCAGTCCCAGTCGGCCAGCAGGCGGCGTGCCGCGAGCTGGTCGCGCCGCAGCAGACCGACGTCGACGTCGCCGTGCTCGCGGTAAGCCCGGCCGACCACCAGCTCGATCGCGTACCCGCCGCTGATCCACCAGGGCGCGTCCAGGCCCTGGAACAGGGCGATCACCTCTGCCAGCGGCATCGGCTCCCACGGGGCCCCGACGGGCTCTCGCCGCGTCGTCACAGGACCGTCAGCCCGCGGGTCGCGAGAATGGCGGCGGCCTGGGCGGAGCTGATGACCGCGCCGGCGAGGGCGCGGAGCTGGCCGTCGTCGAGCTCGCCTATGTCGGCCTCTCGCAGGTCGGCCTTGGTGAACCTGGCCTCGACCAGCCTGGCGCGGATGAGACGGCAGTCTGTGAAGACGGCACCGGTGAAGTCACAGAAGGAGAGGTTGGCCTCGTCGAATCGGACGCCTTCGAACTCCTGCTTCTTGAAGGAGCACCCGGACAGGTCGGCCAGGGTGAGATTGGAGCGGGAAAGGCGGAAGGAGGTGCCGCGGGAGCCGGTGAGACTGGTGCCGATCATCCGGCAGCCGGTGAAGCTCGCGTCGGTCAGCAGCGCGTCGCCGAACCGGGCCCCCGACAGGTCGGTGTCGGTGAAGACCGCGTCGGTCAGCTCGGCCCGGACGAACGTGGTCTTCGCCCCTCCGCCGCCGCTGAAACGGGCGCCTTCGAGATCCGACTCTCTGAAGTCGGTCTGGTCGAGCACGCACTTGTCGAAGACGTGGCCCGCCAGGTCGGCCTCACTCAGATCGGCCCGCGTCAGATTGCAGTTCCTGAAGACGTACGGCTCCGCCGCCAGGACGTCGGTCAGCGCCATACCCGAAAGGTCCAGGTCCTCGATGTTCCGTTTCTCCGCCAGCAGCTCTGTGAGGTCCATGCCGAGCATCCAAGCAGAGGCTTGGCCGATCTTCGACCCCCGTGCCGCCGCCGTGGCGAGGCGCCATGCCACAGCACTGCCACACCCCTGCCATGACGGGGCCGCCACTGCGGTGAAGGGGGGCTGGAGGCTTTTGTGCTGATTCTCCCCGGCGGGACCGGCCAGGTGGTTGAGTGGATGTGCGCAGATGTTGATGTTCGACCTTCGTTCGGCTCATACGAAAGAGGCGAAAGATGCGCTGGCTGAAGACGAGCGCCCTCACGCTCGCGGTGGTGGCGATGTCGGTTGCGGTGTCGGCGTGCGGCGCGTCGGAGCCCGTCGGCGACGCACGGTCTCCTGCGGCCCGGTCGCCCGAGGCGACGCCGACGAGCACGGCGGTGGCGGGGATGTTCGGGGACGTGTGCCAGGCGACCCGGACCTCCGACCGTCCCGCGCAGCCGTCCGACGAGATGCGGAGGAAATTGCAGGCCATGGGGGGCGACCCCGCCGCCTGGTACGGCGAGAAGGGGCTGTGGGTCGTGCTGGAGACGTCGCGGTTCGCCTACGCGGCCAAGGAGGGAGAAGAGGCGCACATCAAGATGCCGTGGTGGCGTGAGCGCGACGAGCAGTTGACGTTCCAGGCCACGTCGCTGCAGACAGGGGAGACCGTCGTCGGTGACGTGCCCGGCGGTTACGCCGCGCCCGGCTTCCAGGCCAGCGGGGTGGACCTGCCGCACCTCGGCTGTTGGCGGGTCACCGGCGCGCTCGGCGCGACCAGGGTGAGCTTCGTCCTCGACGTCGTGTCCGCGCCGAAGGACTGACCCGGTCGGTGCGACCCGCGATTCGCCGCGGCGTCGTCACCCGGCACGCCGTGGACCGGTGGGCGCGTCGGGGCCGTGCCGTTCCGAGGACTCCGGAACGCGCCGCCGGGACTGTCGGGAACCGCCGTGCGAGGGGCGGTCCATCCCGGCGATCAGCTCCAGCTGTTCGAGCTGTGCGTCGAGGTTCGGGGCGGCGACGCGGCAGACCAGGTGTTCCGCGCCCGCCTCGGTGTAGCGGGCCAGCGTGGCGGCCACATGCTCGGCGGGGCCCGCGACCAGCACCTGGATCGTCCGCACCGTCTCGTACGGCAGGCCGTACACGGCCCGGCAGTAGGCGTCGAGCTCCCGCTCGCCCCGCTCCGCGTCGTCGGTGATCAGAACCGTGACGAACAGCGCGGGGGTGATCGCGTCCTGGAGGCGTCCCCCCGCGTTCGCGGCCCGCCGCACCGTCCGCAGACCGGCGCGGTAGTCGGCGGGGTCGGGCGGATAGGGCAGCCATCCGTCGTAGAGCCGTCCGGCGCGCTCGAGCGCCGACGGGCTCGCCCCGCCCAGCCAGATCGGCGGCCCGCCGGGCCGGTGGGCCGGTGTCGACTCGGGCAGTTCGTCGAAGCGCAGCACCTTGCCGTGGAAGGCCCGCTCGCCCGCCCACAGCGCCCGCCACAGGGCGACCGTGTCGTCCAGCCGCTGGAAACGACGCTCCCACGGCACCTCCGACACCGCGTACTCGATCTCCGACCGCCCCGGGAAGCCCGCGCCCACCGTGACGACCAGCCGCCCCGCGGACAGGTGGTCGACGGTGGCCAGTTCCTGCGCCGCCGTGACGGGACGACGGAGGGCGGGAAGCAGCGCCGCGGTGCCGAGCGTGACGCGTTCGGTCACCGGCGCGAGGGCGGCGAGCATGGCCAGCGGCTCGACACGCGCGCCGAGCAGGGTGTCGTTGGCCCATACCGAGTCGAAGCCGAGCCGTTCGGCGCGGACGGCGAAGTCGACCAGCCGCCGGGCGTCGTCCCACTGGCTGTGGTTGGCAGGGAGCAGAACCCCTAGTCGCGTGTTCATGGAACGAATGGTTCTTACATCGGTGAATGCCAACAATTCCCTCGAAGGAATAGACGGCCCCGGCAGACTGGGAACGTGGACTTCTCCCAGGCCCTGCGCGCGACCCGCCGGAGCAGGCACCTCAGTCAGCTCGACCTCGCCCTGCGCGCGGGCACGACGCAGCGCCATCTCAGCTTCATGGAGAGCGGTCGTTCCAGGCCGGGCAGGACCATGGTGGTACGGCTGGGCGAGTCGATGGAGCTGCCGTTGAGGGAACGCAACGAGCTCCTGCTCGCGGCAGGCTACGCCCCCGTCTACCCGCAGACCCCGCTCGACGACCCGAGCCTGGAGCACGTGCGCGCCGCGCTGGGGCACATCCTGACCGGGCATCTGCCCTACCCGGCGATCGTCGTGGACGCCGGGCACGATCTGGTGCTCGCCAACGACGCCTTCGGACTGCTCACCGAGGGCGTCGCCGAGCACCTGCTGCGCCCGCCCGTCAACGTGCTGCGCCTGTCCCTGCATCCGGAGGGCCTGGCGCCGCGGATCGTCAACCTGTCGCACTGGGCGCGGCACATCCTCGACCGCATCCCGCGCGACGACCTCCACGAGGAGCTGTCCGGCTACGTGCCGCACCTCGCGCCGGGGCCCGACCACGTGGGCTTCGCCGCGCCCATGCGGCTGAGTTCTCCCCGGGGGGAGCTGCGGCTGACGACCACGATCACGACGTTCGCCACCGCGATCGACGTGACCGTGGCGGAGCTGAAGCTGGAGGCGTTCCTGCCCGCCGACGCGGCCACGGCGGCGCTGCTGGCCCGGTGACGGGCCGGGCGAACTCCGCGGACCGCCGGATGTCGGCCCGGGGGGACTCCGCGAACCGCCGGACGCCGATCCGGGTGGACTCCGCCGGCCCGGATGAACCCGGCGAACCGCCGGAAGGCGTGTGAGGGCGCGCCCCGGGCGATCTCCGGCCGGGTGTCCGCGGAGCCGACCTCGTGCCGCCGGTGGACACCCGGCAGGCACTTGGCGGACGCCGGGTCGAGCGAGGCGTGAGACCGTTTCCGGCCGATCGTAACGGTCCGGAGCCATTGAGATCACGGGGCTGGGGCGGGTCGCCGCCGCCGTCTACGCTGCGATCATGCGTCGGGGTCTCGGAATCCTGCTGGCGGCCGCAGTGATCATGAGCGCCACGGGCTGCACGCCCGTCGGGGGCGGTCTGACCGGAGTCGGCGTCGACGCGGAGGGGCACCCGATCATCGTCCTGGCGTGGTGCGACGGCGCCGCTCCCGAGCATGCGATCGTTTTCCGTGCCAGGGGAAGCGCGGGCACGGCTCCCCAGGACGATCCCTCCGACCTCCCGGGGGGCACGGCGTCCGCCGAGGCCACGCGGGAGGTGAGGTTCAACGCGCCCTCCCTCGACGGGAACAGCGCGTCGTTCCGGCTTGACGCGCCGGCTGACGGCTGGGCGGCCGAGTCGGAGCCACTCGTCCTCGAGGCGGGGGTCACCTACAACGCGCGCGGCTGGAAGGGAAGCGGCTACACCCAGGTCAGCACCCAGGACGTCAGCTTCACCGCCGGTGACGTGGCGGAGCTCAAGCCGGGCCAGGTCCTCGTCCAGCAGCTCGACGAGAAGACGCAGGCGATCAGGTGGATCGACGCGGTGATCTCCCGGGAGGAGTTCGACCGGCAGGGACGGGATCCGGCCAGCTGCGAGTGATCCCGGACGGTTCGCGGAGTCCCCGGACGTCGCCGTCGGCCGGGCCGCTCACGGCGACCGTGTCCAGTCGTAGCCGGTGACCTCGACGACGCGGGCCACGACCACCGTCACGTCGTCGTCGGTCGACCGCCGGTAGGCGGCGTCGAGCAGCGCGCCCGCGCACAGGTACGGCGGTGCGTCGAAGTGCCGCCTCACCACGTTCTGGACGTCGAGGAACGACAGCACGTCGGTCAACCCGTTCGTGGCCACGACGATCAGCATGCCCGGCCGGACGTCGATCCTGTCCACGTCGCTGTACAACGTCTCCTCGGCGCCGACCGCGCGCAGCAGGGGACCTCCGCCGATGGAGTGCGGAGTGGTCAGGATCTGCCCCTCCCTCGGCCCCGTGAAAGAGTAGACGGCCCCGTCGCCCACGTGGGCGAAGGCCGCGAACCACGAGCCGTCGTCCTCCGCCAGGCTGACCAGGTCGAGCGTCGTGGCCATGCCGGTCAGCTCGGGGGCGTCGCGTCCCGCCCCTCGCAGGGTCTCGTTGGCGGCCTCAAGGCTGTCTCGCAGCCCGAGCAGCGGATCGGGCGAACCGCCCGCCTGTCCCCTCAGCACCGCCCCGAGGGCCAGCGCCGACGCCCAGCGGCTCGCGGTCGCCGCGCTGACGCCGTCGGCGACCGCGATCAGCCGGTCCTGGATCAGGAAACCGTCCGCGTTCGCTCCGCGGTTGCCCGCGTTCGTACGGCCTGCCGCGTCGAAGGCCAGGACGGGCGAGGGAAGCGGCCCAGGAGGGACGACGAGGGGGAAGGAGGGGGTTCCGCTCGTCGTCACGCTCTCCACCCCGGGGGACGCGTCCCCGCCGAACGGGCCGTCCGCCCGAGGGGAGGACGCCGGGGAGGGGGACGCCGGGGAGGGGGACGCCGGGGAGGGGGCTGGAGAGACGGAGGGCGCCGAGTCCCGGGGGGACGTCGGGAACACCAGGGCGTCAGGGTACGGCGGCCTGCCGACAGGGGACGTCCGGCCACCACGGGGCGGGCTGTCGCTCCGGGGCGGGGTGTCGTCGTGGGACGGGATGCCGGTAGGGAACAGGTCTCTGTCCTGGGGAGGGACGTCGGTGGGGAGCGGGCTTTCGGTTTCGAGGCCGTCCGCCGGTTTCCGGGGGGTCGCCGGGGCCAGCGGAGGGCGTGAAGGCGGCGGATCAGGGGTGTGGGACGGCGGATCAGGGGTGTGGGACAGAGTCGGCGGGTCCGGGGAGACCGTCGGGGTCCGGGCGGCCGGTGAGGACGGCGTCCGGGGGGTCCAGGGGACGAGGGCGGGCGGCGAGGTCCCGGGGACCGCGCCGCCTGTTCTTCCCCGCCTGGAGTCCGGGAGGGGGGCGGAGACCGCCAAGGGGCCGGAAGGCGTGCTCCGCCCGGTGTAGAGGGACTTCGTGCGGTTCATCTTGACGGCCAGTACGGAGATTCCCGCGATCACCACTGCGGCGGCGGCTACCGAGGCCACGAGAACGGTGAGCAATCACCTCACCGCCGAAGCAGTGGCGATCACGGCCGGCATGTTGCCTCCTTGATCTGTTCTGGTCTGATGGGGGCTGTCGCCGTCTGCCGGAAGAGTCCTAGTTCGAGGGGCTCTCTCCCTGCTCGCCGCCGAGGCCGCCGAGGCCGCCGAAGTCTCCGAGGCCGCTGGAAGTCCCGGAACCGTCGACACCCCCCGAACCATCAGGAACCGCGAGACCGTCAGAAGTATCGGAACCGACGAAGCCGACGGAGTCAACGGGCTGCGACGGCAGGCCCGTCGCCACCAGACGGTCCTCGGGGACGATCCGGGGCGCCTGGGCCTCGTTCGCCTCTCTCCGGCCGGCCTCCGCGGCCTCGTCCGCCCTCCGATGCACGGTGAGACCGACCCGCATGTCCGGGACGACGCCCAGCGTCTCGTTCAGCCTCTGCCTGGCCCAGCCGAGCGCGGCGGTAGGGGTGAGGCCCTCGGGGGCGCGGTCGGCGGGTCGGTGGCTGAGCCACCGGTCGACCAGCTCCCCCAGCTCGCGCGGCAGGCCGGGAACGAGCCTGTCGACGCGCTCGGGCCGTACTCCCGCCTCCATCAGGCGGCGTGCCTGCAGGATGTCGCCGTTGGCGTCGGCGCCGACCTCGCGGCGCAGCGGCGGCATGCCGGTCAGCAGCCAGTAGGCCAGGGCGCCCACGCCGTACAGGTCGGACAGGCTGTTGGGGGTGGCGTCGCCGTCGCCCAGCTGCTCGGGGCTGGCGAACCACTTCGTCCCGCCGGGGAAGACGGTCGACACGCTCTGCCCGGCCTCGTGCAGCTGGGACATCCCCCAGTCGATGATCCTGACGTTGCTCGGGCCGTCGAGCACGATGTTCTGCGGCTTGATGTCCAGGTGGATGATGTTGCTCATGCCGGCCGCCTCGAGTCCGGCCAGCACCTGGTCGAGGACCCACAGGCTCCACTTCAGCGGCACGCCCGCGCCCAGCTGCCGCTGGACGTAGAGGTTGAGGCTGCCTGGCCGGTACAGCGGGGAGACGAGGTAGACGGCCTTGGACTTGCGGTCCTGGCCCGAGTCGATGATCTCTCCGATGTGCGGGTTGCTCAGCCGCATGCCTCGCACCTCACGCAGGAAGGTGCGGAAGCGCTTGGGGTCGTTCTGGGCCTGGTGGAAGACCTTCGCCACGACGGTCCTGCCGGGGTTGGCCAGCTCGTAGGCCTTGTAGAGACCGGCCATGTCGCTCGAGTCGGCGTTCAGCGACTCGTACACGCACCACCTGTCGTTGAGCACCATGATCGGCGTGTGGTCGTGGCCGTCGGGGACGGACGGCTGGTGGAACACCTGGTGGCCGGGGTCCGGCCGCCGGGGCGACCTGGGCCCGTGGTCGGCTCCCACGTTCCCGTCCGACCAGAGCGGGGCCGTGGGGGTCGAGAGGTTCACCGGGGAACGGAAGGACGGCGGGTTCTGCTTCTGGACGCGCAGCCACTCCTTGATCGTCACCTTGACCAGCTCGTGCTGGGCCTCCAGCCAGGCATGCTTGCGCGCGTGTTCGTAGGCGATCGCCTGCAGCGTCACCTCGCCGTCTCCCCGGTGGCGGACGATCTTGCCGTTCAGCAGGACCATCTCCCTGTCGATCTGCTCCAGCTGGTCACTCCGTACCCGCTGGTCGTGCACGGTGTGCTTGAGCGTGGCCTTGAGCAGCACCGGCGCGAGGTCGACGCCGAGCAGGAGCAGGGTCAGCAGGATCCGCCAGACCAGGACCTCGCCGTTCTTCGCGGTGATCTCCAGGAAGGCCCGCTCCCGGTCCAGCAGGTCGTATCCGCCCTCCGTGAGGCCGGAGACCTCCTTGGCCTTCTTCCGTTGCTCGGCGCGGAGTGTGGAGATCTGCCTCTTGTTCTCCCCGCGGAGGGTCTCCAGGGCGTCCTGGGCCCTGGAGACCTTCTTCTCCAGGGTCTTCTGCCGTGCGAGCGCGGCCTTGTAGAGGTCGCCCGGTCCGGCGTCGTAGCCCTCGCACTTGCCGGTCAGCTGGCAGTTCGCCTCCTTCGTGGCCCTGTCGTAGGCCTTCTCCAGCTTGGTGACCGCCTTCTGTCGCGTGTCGACCGCCGCCTGCAGTTCCTTGATCTTGCGCTCGTACGGCACCGCCACCTGCTTGTCCCGCAGGTCGGCCGCCGCGGCCTTGTCGAGCGCGAGCTGCTCGCCGATCCTGAAGGAGAAGATCTGCAGGAGCAGCACCTCGGAGATGAGCAGGGACGCGATGACGGCGATGCCCACGCGGACCCACGTCGCCGCCGACCTGGTCCGCGCGGTCTTCACCAGAGCGGGCGTGGGGTGGTCCGCCGGGGCCGGAGGCGCGGAGCCCGGCTTCTGGTGGGGGATCTCCTGCAGCGGGCTGACGTGGCTCACGATGGAGCGGTCGATCATCAGCACGAACGCGGCGAAGAACAGGCCGACGGGCAGCATGGTCACGACGGGCAGGGACAGGCCCATCGCGGCGACCGACGCGGCGCTGTAGACCGCCATCCCCGCGGTGAGCAGCATGAGGGCGCCGAGGGTGACGAACCGGTGCCGCTCGTGCGTGCCGCCGATCAGCCGGGGAACTCCTCCGGTGACGAAGATGAGAAAGTCTCCGAAGCGGCGGAACACCGAGCGCCGGGGGCTGCCGCCTCCGCCGTGGTCCGGAGTCGTGTCCACGTGCGTGGACCCGTTGGGGAACAAACCGTTGATCAATTCAATCCCGTCCTCGCTTGGGCACGGGGTGAGCCGTGCTGAGCGGACTCGAACGGGGCGGGAACGCCTCGCCTTCGGGATCAGAGTCGGGTCGCGGGGCCGCGCGTAAGAAGAGGGGAGTTTCCACAGGCCCGTGATCCGGGAGAGCGCGGACCTTAGGTGTTTTTCCCCACACCGGGGTGAACGCGCTGGTCAGGCTCGACGAGCCCGCGCAGGCGCGTCTCCCAGAGCACCTCCGGGCTGCGGTGTCTCCTCATGTAGTAGAGGGCGAGCAGCAGGCGCTCGTGGGCGCTCGCGTGGGTCACGCCCGAGACCTCCTTCAGGCCGTTGTCGATGTGGTGCGCCACGGTTCTGACGCTGATGCCGAACTCGGCGGCGATGTCCTTGACGCGGTGCCCGTCGGCCAGCCGGCTGAGGACGTCCAGGTGCCGTTTCGTCGGCGATCCCACGAACCTCGGCTCCCTGATCGGCGCCATCGGGACGATGTGCAGCGGTCCCAGCTCCTCCGGGTCGGCCGAACGGCACGCCGCGACGATGCCGTCCCGCTCGGCGAGGAACCCGTCGGGGGTGAGCCGCGCGCGTTCGACGGCCAGGGAGAGGCGTGTGCCGTACGAGATCTCCCTGAGCAGGCCGAGCTGTGTCGCGGTGAGTTCGAACACGCCCCGGGTCGCGGCGTCCAGCAGGGCCGACGCCAGTTGCGGGGACAGGTGGACCTCCCGGCGCGAGGCGTGGAGCAGGGCCTCCTCGATGCTGGACGGGTGGACTTTTCCGCGGGGCAGCACGCTCCACACGCCCAGGAGGAAGGCCGCCGTCCGGAATCGCCAGTCCTCCCGGTCGGTCCACACCACCGTCGGCTGCCGCCCCACGACCTGGAGGGCGCTCTCCCGCGAGCCGTCGACCTCCAGGTCGAGCAGACACACCTCCGCGCTCACCTCGGAGGCGACCAGGGCCTGGGCGTCGGGCACGGACACGACGACGTCGAAGCGGCCGTTCAGGTTCAGCGCGGTGACGATCCCCTCTCGGGTGGCCGGGTGCGACTCGACGACGGCGACACGTATGGGCACGCTCACTTGCCTTCCTCCGCGGTGGTGCTGCCGGTGGGGAACTCGATGGTGACCCTGGTGTCCTCCTCGGGGCGCGATCTCCAGGTGAGCCGCCCGTCGAGGTCGCGCAGACGTCTTTCCAGGTGCGCGAGGGTGCGCAGGGCGGGTTTCTCGGGGAAGCCGCGGCCCTGGTCGGTGACCGAGACCCTGACCGTGCCCTCCTCGATGTCCGCCCTGACGTAGGCGTGGTCGATGCGGGCGTGCTCGGAGACGTTGGTGAGCACGGCGCGGAGCGCGTCGCCGAAGGCGTTCTGCACCGCCTCGGGGACCGTCTCCGAGTACTCCCTGAAGTCCTCGGAGATGACCGGCTCCACGATCAGCCTGCGATCGCGTATCTCGACGATCTCCCGGTGCAGGATGCGCAGCAGCGCGGCGCGGTCGCTCGGCCTTCCCGTGGCGAAGAAGGCCCGGAGCTGTCCGTAGTCGCTCACCAGCAGCTCACGTAGCTCCGCGAACTCCCCGGCGCGCGCGCAGTCGTGGCCGGTGACCTTGAGCAGGGTGTTGCCCCAGTGGTTGTAGAGCTCGTAGGCGAGCTGGAGGTAGGCGCGCTCCTCGGCGACGTGCCGGCTGAAGTCGGCCAGGTCGGCCGCGGTGCGCCGGAGGAAGGCGGCGCCTCGCTCGATCAGCACGGCGAGCACGAGGAAGCCCGTCACGGCGATGAGCGTCGGCGACTGGGTGAGCTCGCCCGGCCCGCCGCCGGCCACGACGGCCAGATAGGTCCCGGAGATCGCGACGGTTCCCACCCCCAGCAGCTTCGGGTCGCGCGACAGTGCCGCGCCGCTGATCTGGTCGGTGGTCCAGAAGACCAGCGGAGCCAGGGCCTCGGGGCGGTGAGCCGGGGGCGCGCCCCAGCTCGCGAGCAGGAGCATGACCACGCCGGTGCCGAGTTCGACGGAGGCGGTGAGGGTCCCGCCGTACCGCCTGCCACGGAGGATCCGCAGGAACAGCCAGGAGGTCTCGGCCGCCGCCACCACGAGGATCGCGATCCCCGCCCCGGGTCTCAGGCGGTTGATCATGTCGGGCGCGGTTCCGGCCATCTGGAAGATGTGGAGCAGACGGTAGAGCAGGAAGATCCTGGCGAGCTGCCACTCCATCCGTTCCCGGGCGAAGCGGTACTTCTCGGTGCGGTAGTACCCCGTCAGGTCCGCCCGCGGCTTCCGGCCGCGCCACGGCCCCTGGAAGATCGCACCGAATCCCATCCGGGTTCCTCCTCGTGATCGCTGTGTCGTACGGCGAGCCGCAGGGACGCGCGGGCACGGCGAGGAGTCGTCGCCGTGCCCGCCGCCGGGGCGGCGCTCCCGGACGTCCCGGGCGGCCCGGGCCCGGGGCGGCGGAGAGTCGTGGTTTCTGAAGACGCGTGCCCCTTGGACGTTCCAGGAGCGGTCACGGTTGCCGATTTAAGTGTGATAAGTAGGGACTCCAGATGTATTTATAGGCTGGTTTGGGAAAACCTCATAGAGGGTTCCCTGTCCTGGTGATATCAGAGGGAGGAGAGGGGGCTTATGCCCTTTTCCTGTTGCTCTGAGGTGCGATTTATTGGTAAGTCGTGGTTCTGCTTCCGTTGCCGGGGCGAGGAACTCGCTTCCCGGGCCGGGAAAGGCGCTTCACGTGGGGCGTCGCCGTACGGAGCGGGCGTCCGCGGTACGGTCCTCCCGGGCCGACAGGGCGGGAAGGAAACGGCGGGAGAAACACGGCGGGGGCTCCGGTGCTTTCCTGTTTCCCCGTCGGACTCCGGTTCCAGGGGCCGTCCGCCGCTTCCAGGAGTGACAGGGCCGTCCCGGCTTCCCGTTCGCGGATTTTCCGCCGTGCCCCAGAGGGCGGGGAGACGAGTGCGGACTGAGTCCGCAATGCGATAAATGGCCGGATTATGGAGCGGATTCCCGCTTGGACTGAGGAAACGAGACGACGCGGGGCCGTCGCACCTCACCGGGTGCGGCGGCCCCGCGCCCGTCCGGCCGGCGTCCCGCTGACGGGCGCAAGCCGTGCCCGCGCGCTGATCGGAGCCTGGAGGGGACGCGCACCCCTTGTTCCCGGGCGGGGCGTCCCCCCCTGATGCGAGACTTCCCTTATGGGAAGGATCGAGCCCGGTGGGCTGCTGCCGCACCTGCGGCTGGACGAGCTGTTGTCGGAGTTGCAGGTCCGTCTCGAGGCGGTGCTGGCCACCCGCGACCGGGTTCACGCCCTGCTGGACGCGGTCGTCTCGGTCGGCAGCGACCTGGACCTGGAGACGGTGCTGCGCCGGATCGTGGAGACCGCGACCACCCTGGTCGAGGCCACCTACGGCGCGATCGGCGCCATCGGCGAGCAGAACACGCTGGTGCAGTTCATCCCGGTCGGACTGACCGAGGAGGAGATCGCCCGCATCGAGCACTGGCCGCACGGCCTGGGGCTGCTCGGCCTGCTCATCAAGGATCCCCGGCCGCTGCGCCTGGCCCACATCTCCGACCATCCCGAGTCCTACGGGTTCCCGCCCGGGCATCCGCCGATGGGGTCGTTCCTGGGAGTGCCGATCCGGGTCCGCGAGGAGATCTTCGGCAACCTCTACCTCACCGAGAAACGCGGCGGCGGCGCTTTCGACGAGGAGGACGAGGCGATCGTCACCGCGCTGGCCACCGCCGCCGGCGTCGCGATCGAGAACGCCAGGCTGTACGAGGAGACCCGCAGGCGGGAGATGTGGCTGCAGGCGTCCTCCGAGGTCACGACCAGCCTGCTGTCGGGGGTCGAGCCCCGGCGGGTGCTCACGCTGATAGCGCGGCGGGCCCGGCAGATGGCCGGCGCCGACATCGTGACGGTGCTGCTGCCCGACGAGACCGGACGGGTCCTGCGAGCGATCATCACCGACGGGCCCGCCGCGGACACGCTCCCCGGCGACACGCCCGCGGGGCACGCGGACGACCGGGAGACCGGACAGCCGAAGGCGGGCGGCGAGCGGGCCGATGACCACGGGCGCGAGGGCGCGGAGGCCGGGGGCGAGGTCGCGGTCGACGACTCCCTGGCGGGCCGGGCGTTCGTCGGGGGCGAGCCGCTCATGGTGACCGACCCGGCCGAGGCCGGCGGTCCGCTCGCGATCGCCGGATACGCCTCGCTCGGCCCGGTCGCCGCGGTGCCCATCGGGGCGGCGGGAGCGGCTCGCGGGGTGCTGTCGCTGGGCAAGCGTTCGGGGCGCATCCCTTTCACCCAGGCCGAGCTGCGCACCCTGCACGCTTTCGCGGGGCAGGCCGCGATCGCCCTGGAGCTGGCCGAGAGCCGGATGGACGCCGAGCGGCTCGGCCTGCTGGAGGACCGCGACCGGATCGCCCGCGACCTGCACGACGTGGTGATCCAGCGGCTGTTCGCCGTGGCGATGACGCTGATGAGCACGGTGCGGCTGGTGGAGCGGCCCGAGGCCTCCTCAAGGGTGCAGAACGCGATCGACGAGCTGGACGCCACCATCCGGCAGATCCGCTCGACCATCTTCGCCCTGCAGACTCCCCATCGGGAGGGCCACGACGGAGAGGCGGGGCTGCGCGCGCGGATCGTGGGCCTGGTCGAGGGGGCTCGCGGCCACCTGGGGTTCATGCCGGGGCTGGAGATGCAGGGACAGCTGGACAACACCGTGCCGCCGGAGGTGGCCGAGCACCTGCTGGCCGTGCTGCGCGAGGCGCTGTCGAACGTCGTGCGCCACGCCAGGGCGTCGCGGGTCGACGTGCGCGCCGAGGTGAACGGCGACCGGCTCGTCCTGGTGGTGAGCGACAACGGGATCGGGCTGTCCGAGGAGGGCAGGCGCAGCGGGCTGCGCAATCTCGCCGAGCGCGCCGAACGGCTCGGCGGTTCCTTCGAGGTCGTCTCGCCGTCCCAGGGCGGCACCCGCCTGAGCTGGGGCGTGCCCCTCGACTGAGGTGGGAGACACCGGTTCCGCGCCGCGGGCGCCAGGCCTTTCG
Organism: Streptosporangium carneum; assembly: GCF_027922005.1. Taxonomy (GTDB): domain Bacteria; phylum Actinomycetota; class Actinomycetes; order Streptosporangiales; family Streptosporangiaceae; genus Streptosporangium; species Streptosporangium carneum. The sequence goes on from NZ_BSEV01000001.1 coordinate 446,110, forward strand.
CCCACCGGGCTCTGATCGCCCAGGGGTGTCCGGTCAGTGCCGGATGCGGCGTCCGGAGAGCTGTTCGGCGCGCACCACGATGAAGTGGTTGCGGTCCCCGGGCGCCCAGGCCGTCAGCGGCAACCTGGACAGCCTGGCGATCTCCGCGGGGTCGCACACGGCGCGCGCGCGGCCCACGGCGGTGACCGACCATCCGGTGCGCGTGTCCGGGTCGAAGTCGTCGACCTCGAAGGCGACCACGGTGTGCCGGGTCGCGGCGGCCAACTTCGATCCCACGCCGGTGCGGATGACGATGTCCTCACCGTTCTCGCCGTCCAGGCAGAAGGTGACCGGCTGCACCGCGGGCAGAGCGCGGTCGGTGAAGACGATCCGCCCGATCGGGGTCGAGGACAGCAGATCGAGGCACTCCTGGCGGGAGAGCACGTCCAGCCCTGCCGAATCGACGTTCATGTCGACAAGCCTTCCGTGACACGCGTGCCACGGAGCAGAGGCGAAGGTCCCCTCATCGGCGGCGATCGGCCTTCAGCGGTACGGCGGGCGACCGTGAGACGCGGCCGTGCCGGCGCACGTCGCGGAAGTCCACCGGCACGGCCTTCTCCTCGGCGCGCGGGGAGACCGCCTGCAACTGGTGGAAGACGTACAGGTTGAGCACCTGCTGCGCCTCCGGCCTCTCCGCGCGGACGTGCGCCCGTTGCCACAGGCGCTCCCACGCCCGCGCGTGCCGCCTCGTGAGCGCCTCGAAGGAGCCCGCGCGCACCACCGCCGACCTGGCCGCGGCCTCGCTCTCCGTGACGGCCCGGTCCTCGGAGGTGTACAGGGCCACGACCTTCTCCACGGCGACCTCGTCGCCCGCCCGGACCTCGACGGCCAGGTCCTCGCTCACCCAGCCCTCTTCGACGCCCCGCTCACATCCCCTGCCGCCGCCCTTCCCGGCGCTCTCCCCGGCTTCCTCTCCGGCGCCGGCACGGCGTCGTCCTCCGGCCAGCGTGGTGCGGGCGGCCAGCGCGATCTCCACACCCGAGGCGGCCGTGCGCGTCAGCAGCTCGATCACGCCGTGGGCCGCGTGCGCGCAGACGGGGACGAGGCGCGGGTCGGTCCGCTCCCGGTCGGCAGCGTCCCCCGGACCGGCGACGCGTCCGTCGAGCACCGACCGGACCTCGAGTGTGCCGTCCCAGTTCTCCGGGACGAACGTCGTGGCCAGGGCGGCCAGGTGCGGATCGTCCATCGAGACCAGGCGTCGCTGTTCGATCCGGGTGATCCGGCCGAGGGGGTCACTGATCCGCAGCAGCCGACTGAGCACCCCCCGGCGCATGTCGAGGGTGTGCCGGCAGTCCAGGATCTCCGCGCCGCCGGGGGCGAACCAGTCGCCGCCGTTCGCGCGGAAGGTCAGAGGCAGCCAGTTCGGCACGTTGAGGAGGTCCTCGCTCCCCGTCGATCGGTCGGCGGAACGGGAGGCGGGCAGGTCGTGACAGCCCGCGACGTAGGTGCCGGGAGAGTGCACACCGTCCGCGCGCGCCTCCGGCACCGCGCCCCGGGTGGCGAAGTAGCCGTTGCCGAGCGTCGTCAGTGTCTCTCTCAGTCCCTCGAGGGCGGGATCGAAACCGTCGTAGGTGAGGAGCCAGGGGTCCACGTCTTCTCCCGTCAAGTCGCGGTCGCGCCACCGCGCCAGGCCGGTCCGGCGGGACCGTCCGGCACCGGGCGGCGCGGTGGCGCGACTGTCCGCATTCCACTACAGGAAGGCGTCGGGGACGAGGGTCGGAAGTCCCTGGCCGTCAGGTCTTTCGACCGCTGTGAAAGTGGACGACGAATGACATACCACTCTCTTTTGTTCAGAGTTAAATATGTCCGCTTTTTACCTATATGAGTTTTTTTGTCGGTTTCACGGGTAGGGGACAACCGATTCGGAAAGCAGACGCTTCCGACACGTTCAAAGCGGCAGACATCGGCTCTCAGCGGTGTCTTCCTCCTGCCCGGCGGCCCGTCAAGCCTCCTGGGCGTACGGAACTCACGATGAAGTGATCGTTTTAGGGGTGGCGATCGTGAAATGCGGAGTGCAGGTGGCCCTGGCCGTCGGCGCGGGTTACCTACTTGGTCGGCATCACAAGTTGCGGATGGCGCTCGCGCTGGCGGCGGCCGGCGCCACGGGCAGGCTGGGGGCGGGCGGAAGCGACCTGCTGCAGCAGGGCCTGAAGGTGCTCGGAGCCTCTCCTGAGCTGGAAAAGATCACCGAAAGCATTCGGGGTGAGCTGCTCGACGTCGGCAAGGCCGCGATCAAGGCGGCGGCGAGCAGGCAGGTCGACTCCCTGACCTCCAAACTCCACGAACGCGCCGAGTCGCTGCGCGTTCCAGGCGGTCTCCTGGGCGAGGAGGAGGAAGAAGAGGAGGAGGCCCCCACGCCCAGGCGTCGCGCCGCCGCAGGGCGGGGCCGTACGGCGCGCAAGGCCCGCGCGGAGGAACCCGAGGAGGAAGAGGAGGACTACGAGGACGAGGAACTCGAAGAGGAGGAACCCGAGGAGGAACCCGAGGAAGAAGAAGAGGAGGAGAGGCCGCAGCGCAGGACGACGAGAGCCCGAGCCCCGCAGCGCGAGCGGACGCCCAGGCGCGATCGACCCGTTCGCCGGGTCCGGGGATGAGGCGCGATGGCTGAGACGGCTGAGGAGAACAGGACCCAGCCAGCCGGTGGGAACGCGCAGACAGCGCCCATCGACCAGCTCACCGAAGAGCTCCGCAACCTCGCGGAGGCCGCCGGGGAGCGGCTCCTGTCGTCCGTGACGGAGAAGATCGGCGGGCTGACCGAACGGTTGACCGACTACGTCGGCGGCGGCGGTGGTGACGGTGGCGGTGGCGGTGGCGGGCTGAGCCTGATCGGCTCGGTGATCGGATCGAAACACCCCGTGGCGACCGGACTCAAGGGGGTGGCCAAGATGGCGGTGGGAGGCCTGTTCCAGAAGATCACCGGAGGCGGTGGAGGTGGCGGCAAGGGCGGAAAGGGAAAGAAGCTCAAGATCACCAACATCGTCGAGACGCTCGACGTGGGCGCTCCGCTCAGGGTCGTCTACAACCAGTGGACCCAGTTCGAGGACTTTCCCAGCTTCATGAAGAAGGTCGAGGGAGTCGAACAGAAGGCCGACGAGAAGCTCTCCTGGAAGGCACAGGTCTTCTGGTCCCACCGGGTCTGGGAGTCGACGATCATCGACCAGATGCCCGACCGGCAGATCGTCTGGCGGTCTCAGGGCCCCAAGGGCTGGGTCGACGGGGCTGTGACCTTCCACTCCCTCAGCCCCAACCTGACCCGGATCCTGCTCGTGCTGGAGTACCACCCGCAGGGCTTCTTCGAGAAGACCGGCAACCTGTGGCGGGCCCAGGGACGGCGGGCGCGTCTGGAGTTCAAGCACTTCCGGCGGCACGTCATGACGCAGACGCTGCTGCACCCCGACGACGTCGAGGGATGGCGCGGCGAGATCCACGAGAGCAAGGTCGTCAAGGACCACGAGACCGCCCTGCGGGAGGAGGAGGAACAGCGGGAGCGGGAGGAGGCGGAACAGGGGCCCGAGGCGGAGGGCGAGCAGGAAGGCGTGGAGCCGGAGGAGGCGGAGGCCGAGGAACCCGAGGAGGCCGAGGAGGCCGCGGAGCCTGAAGCGGAGGCCGAGGGGGAGCCCGAGGCGGCCGAGGAGGAACCGGAGGAGCCTGAGGCGGAGGCCGAGGAGGCCCAGGAGGAGGAACCGGAGGAGGAGCCCGAGCCGGTCAGACGTCCGGCACGGCGCAGGCGCCGCGACGTGAGCGCCGAGGAGGAACCGGCGGAGGAGACCGCGCAGGAGGAGCCCGAGGAGGAGCCCGAGCCGGCGAGGCGCCCGGCACGGCGCAGGCGTCGTGAGAGCGAGGCGGACACCGAGGACAGGCCGCCTCCACGCCCGACCCGCCGCAGGGCCGCGGCCCGGAGCACATGACGCGGGATCCGGGGAGAGGAGGTAGAAGATGACCATCGTGCAGCCTTCGGGAGGCGGCGCCGCCGGCCGTGGTGGGTCGTCCTCGTCGGGCCTGGCCGACGTGATCGACACGATTCTCGACAAGGGCCTCGTGATCGACGCCTTCGTCAGGGTCTCCCTGGTCGGCATCGAGCTCGTGACGATCGACGTGCGCGTCGTCGTGGCCAGCGTCGACACCTACCTGCGTTTCGCCGAGGCCGCCAACAGGCTCGACCTCACGCAGACGGGAGGCAAGGGGCTTCCCGAAGTCGTGCAGGACATGACGCAGGGCGTGGGCAGCGCGAAGACCAAGGGCATCGCCCAGGGGGCGATCGAGGCGGCGGGAGAGAAGCTCCAGGAGTTCCTCGGCGGTTCGGACGAGGAGTACGAGGAGCGCCGACCGGCGCCCCGCAGGCGGCGACGGCGGGAGGAAGAGTGAGATGCCCGGCTCCGCAGGAAAGACCGAGACCGCCAGGCCCGGACAGGACCCTCGGCGCGAGGAGACCGCCCGCCATGAGCCGGGCAGGGGCTCCTACGTCTACGGCATCGTGCCCGGTGACGTCGAGCTCGACCCCGAAGCCCGCGGGGTCGGCGACCCACCGGGCCGGATCCACCTGGTACGGCACGGCGACGTCGCCGCCCTGGTGAGCGAGGTCGCCCTCGACCGCCCGCTGGGCAGGCCGGACGACCTCGTCGCCCACCAACGGCTGCTGGACGGCGCCGCGGCCGAGGTGCCGGTGCTTCCGCTCCGTTTCGGCGCGGTGGTGACCGACAGCAAGGCGGTCGTCGAGGAGCTGCTCAAGCCCCACCACGACGAGTTCCTCACCGCCCTGAACGATCTCGAGGGGCAGGCGGAGTACGTCGTCAAGGGCCGCTACGTCGAGCGGGTGGTGATCGGCGAGGTCCTCGCGGAGAACCGCGAGGCCGCCAGGCTGCGCGAGGAGATCCGCGGCAAGCCGGAGGACGCGACGTGGGACGCCCGGATCAGACTCGGAGAGCTGCTCGGCGAGGGCGTCGAGGCCAGGCGCGACGCCGACACCGAGACGCTGGTCGCGGCTCTCGCGCCGCTGAGCGTCGCCGTCGCCCTGCGCGAGCCGACCCACGAGCAGGACGCCGTGCATGTGGCGTTCCTCGTCGAGGCCGAGAGGCAGGACGAGTTCGAGCAGGTCGTCGACGAGTTCGGCGAGCGCTGGACGGACAGGGTGACCCTGCGGCTGCTGGGGCCGCTGGCGCCGTACGACTTCGTCATGGCGCCCGCGCCCGAGGAGGGATGACGGATGGACCTGTTCGGTCTCACCTTCGGTCTGCCGTTCGCCCCGATCCGGGGCCTCATCAGGCTGGCGGAGATCATCCAGGAGCAGGTCGAGCTGGAGACGCGGTCCCCGGCCGCGGTCCGGCGTCGGCTCGAGGCGGTGGAGGAGGCCAGACGCTCCGGACTGATCACCGAGGAGGAGGAGGCCGAGGCGGTGACGCGGATCCTCGAACAGATGACGGCCCAGAGCGGCCCGCCCGGCGGCATCCCGCCGGGCGACGACGGCGGAAGGGGATGATCTCGTGCCCGCAAGGCGCGGAGCCCGCGACAGACGGGCCGCCGACCTCGAGGTCTCCGACGACCTCTACGAGGAGGACGAGGAGGTCCTCGACGACGAGGACGACCTCGACGAGGACGGGTCGCCGAGGGAGACCTCGGACAGGAGAGCGCGCTCCCGCGCCCTCTCGGCGGCGACCGCGGGAAGGGCGGGGCTGAGCTACATCGCCGAGCTGACCGCCAAGGAGATGGAGGGCGTCACGTTCGTGCAGCCGGAGGAGAACGGCTGGGTGGTCGGGGTGGAGGTCCTGGAGGACCGTCGCGTCCCGTCCTCCGGGGACATCCTCGCGCTCTACGAGGTGGAGATGGACCGGGAGGGGAGCCTGCTGTCATACCGCAGGACGAGCCGCTACAAGCGTGGCAAGGGCGACAACAGTGAGGCGTCGTTGAGATGACCTATCCGGCACGGCCAGGCTCCATGGCCTCGCAGGGGTACGGCAGCAGCAGGTCGCTCGCGGGACGGGAGACGACCAACCTGGGCGACATCCTGGAGCGCGTGCTCGACAGAGGCGTGGTGATCGTGGGCGACATCCGCGTGAACCTGCTGGACATCGAGCTGCTCACGATCAAGCTGCGCCTGCTGATCGCCTCCGTGGACACCGCGCGCGAGCTGGGCATCGACTGGTGGGAGCACGATCCGTGGCTGAGCTCCGGGGATCGTGACCTGGTCGAGGAGAACCGCAGGCTCCGCGAGCGGCTCGCCGCCGTCGAGGGGGACGGCGGGGAGCGCAGGGCCGTCGAGTCGTCGAGGGAGAGCGCCGAGGGGCGCGGATCCGCCGAGACGTCCGGGGAACGGTCACGTGGGGTGAGGCGGTCACGTGGGACGGGGGAACGCGGTGACTGAGGCTGGCACGTACGTGTACGCGATCACCCGCGACGCGGGCACTCCCCGCCCTGAGGGGCTGAGAGGGGTGGCCGGAGCGCCGGTGCGGACGGTGGAGCGCGCCGGGCTCGTCGCGTACGTCAGCACCGTGCCGCTGGACCAGTTCGGCGAGGAGCCGCTGCGGCGCTCGCTGGAGGATCTCGACTGGGTGGGGAGCACCGCCCGCGCCCACCACCACGTCGTCGAGACCGTGGCGCAGGCGGTCGCGACGGCCCCCGTCAGGCTCGTCACCGTCTACAGCGGCGAGGAGCAGGTGGGCGACCTGCTGGAGCGGCGGCACGACGACTTCGTCGAGGTGCTCTCCCGCGTCGCCGGACGGAGGGAGTGGGGGGTGAAGGCGTACGTCGGGCAGGTCGCGGAGTCTCCCCTGGCCGGTGGGCGGACCGGTGGAGATCCCGGTGGGCGGACAGGGGAGACCGGCGGTCCTGGGACGGCCTACCTGAAGCGGCGGCAGTCGAGCCTGCGCGACCGGGAGAACGTCTGGCGGCACGCGGCGGCCCAGGCCGAGCACGTCCACGCCTCACTGGCGGCCGCCGCCGTGGCGAGCAGACGCCACCGCCCCCAGGATCCCGAGCTTTCCGGGCGCACCGAGTGGATGGTGCTCAACGGCGCCTACCTCGTCGACGACGACCGGAGCGAGGAGTTCGTCGCCGCCCTCGACGCCCTGCGCGGGCACGGGCTCGACCTGGAGCTCACCGGGCCGTGGGCCCCCTACTCCTTCACGGCCGTCGATCTCGGCGCGGCGGATCGGGAGACGGCCGACTCCCCCGGCGTCGCCGGCCGGAGGAGGTCCGCTGATCCCGGCGGGACGGGCCGGGGGACATCTGCCGATCCCGGCGGGACGGGCCGGGGGACGTCTGCCGATCCCGGTAGGACGCGGGATGCGTCCGATGATCCCGGCGGGGCGGGGCGGGAGGCGTCCGGTGGTCCCGGCGGGGCGGACTCACGAGCGCACGGCGGTCCCGGCACGGCCAGGCGGGGGACGCCCGATGACGCCTGACATCTCCCGAGACGTCTCACGAGGCGCGGCGCTGGCCGACCAGGGGCGCATCCCGCCGCAGCGGGTGGCGCTCGTCGACCTCCTGGACCGGCTGCTGGCCGGAGGCGTCGTGGTGACCGGGGACATCGTCCTGTCCATCGCCGACATCGACCTCGTGCGGATCTCCCTGCGTGTGTTGATCATGTCCGTCCGGGAGTCGATCGAGACCGACCGGGAGACCGCCGAGGGGGAGACCACGACCGGGCGGGAGACCGCCGAACGGCAGACCATGACCGAGCGGGAGACCTCATATGACCCGGTCTGGACGTGAACACGTGACCCGGTCTGGACGTGAACCACGTGTGGTGTGGTCGCGCGGGACGCGGCCGGATGGGGCACGCCACGGGACGGCGAGATCGCAGGCGTCACGGTCGGACGCGGCACGGTCGGGACGCTGGCGCGTCAACACCGACCCCGAGCGGGTCGAACGTGATCTGACATGTCTCGTCCTCACCCTTGTCGAACTCGTGCGCCAGCTGGTCGAACGGCAGTGCGTGCGGCGCATGGAGCAGGGGGACCTGTCCGACGAGCAGATCGAGACGCTGGGCCTGACGCTGATGCGCCTCGAAGAGGCGATGGCGGAGCTGTGCGAACGTTTCGACCTGTCCCCCTCCGACCTCAACCTCGACCTCGGTCCCCTCGGCACGCTCCTTCCGATGGACTGATCACGTGGGCTGATCACGGCGTGTTCCCGGGGGACCGGCCATGGCGGCCCGCTCGATCTCGATGAGCGAGCCGCTCCTGCGCTCCGCCTCGTGGGCCGCCCGGCCGCCGCGCAGCCCGAACAGCCGTTTCGTCCAGGCCAGATAGGCGAGCAGGGCCAGATTGACCAGGAACGCGCCCAGCCGGAGCGGGGTGACCCGTTCGGCCAGTTCGTGGATCTCCAGCGGAAGGAAGACCCCGGTCGCGACGAACGCGAAGTACTCGCCCCAGCGTTTGAGCAGCCACAGTCCCACCGCCTCGACCAGCTCGATCACGGCGTAGCCGACCAGCGCGGCGGTGATCCAGCCGAGTGTGGCCTGGCTGGCTCCGAGCGCGTCCTGGATCCAGGACAGGACCCTGGAGCGCTGGACGTCGAGTCCGGCCTCACCGAGGATCGGCAGCGCCCGCTCGAAGATCTGCCGCAGCGATCCGCCGCCGCCCCTGAAACGCCATACGGCGTAGGCGGCCGTGATCAGCACGACCGCCCTGATCAGTCGCTCGACCGCGAAGAACCGCAGCACGACGGTGTCACGCAGGTGGCGCCCTCTGCTCACGTCCGGCGCCTCGTCCGCGGGTCCGCCGCCGTCGGCCGCGCCGACCGTGAAGTCGGCGCAGCGCAGGCAGCGCCACGCCTCACCCGCCGCCGTGCGCGCCCGCAACCGGTCGCGCAGCGCGGGATCGTCGGGAGCGTAGGTGCGGTGGCCGGTGAAGGCGCAGGTCAGCAGCGACCAGTCCATGATCGTCACGCTAGGCGCGCCCACCGGTTCCTATGGCGCGTAACACGCCCGGTTTGAGGTGTCATTACCGGAGTGCCGTCGCCCATTCATCGCATTCGATTCCCCGGCATCGGATTTTTGGAATCTGTCATGATCCCCGGTGTGCGAACTCGAATTCTTTTCGTGCGCCACGGGGATTCCCACCACACGAGGGACGGCGTGATCGGCGGTCCCAGAGGATGCCGCGGCCTCACCGACGCCGGACGCGAGCAGGCCGCGGAGGCCGGGCGGCGGATCGCCGCCGAGACCGTGGGCGAACGGGTGTCGATCCACTCCTCGGTCCTGCCGCGGGCGGTCGAGACAGCCGGCGCGATCTCCGCCGCCCTCGGCCTGCCCTTCTCCCAGGACTGCGGGCTCTGCACCTGGCACACGCCGCCCGAGGCGGACGGACTCACCCACGAGGAGTTCGCCAGACGCCTGGGCGTCGAGGGCGGCGGCGTCTACCGGCCGTTCCAGGAGGGCAACGAGACCTGGGCCGAGGTGGTGACGCGCACGAGCAGGACCGTCACCGACCTGGCCCACCGGCACCGGGGCGGGACCGTCGTCGTGGTCGGCCACGCGGAGACGGTCGAGATCTCGTTCAACGCCCTCGGCCTGATGTCGGTCTACCGGCCGTTCGACCTGAAGGTGTCCCCCTGCTCGGTGACGGAATGGGTCACCGAGCAGGACCCCGTCCAGTGGCCGCCGCCGAGGTGGACGCTCGTCCGGTTCAACGAGACCCCGGGCACGCCCGCCTGACGGCCTCCCCGCCGGGCTCTCCGCCGCTCTGTCCGTCAGGAGGCGGCTGTTGCCCGAGGCTCAGCCGTCGCGGTCCCGCCTCGCACGGCTCAGACGGTGCCGATCAGACGGTGCCGATCAGACGGTGCCGATCAGACGGTGCCGATCAGACGATGCCGCCGTTCGCCCTGATGACCTGGCCGTTGACCCAGTGGCCGGGACCGGCGAGGAAGGCGACGACCTCGGCGATGTCCGAGGGGGTGCCCAGGCGCTCGAGCGGCGGCTGAGCGGCCATCCTGGCGACGGTCTCCTCGTCCTTGCCGTCGAGGAACAGCGCGGTCGCGGTCGGGCCGGGGGCGACGGCGTTGACGGTGACGTCACGGCCGCGCAGCTCGCGGGCGAGGATCAGGGTGACGGCCTCGACGGCCCCCTTGCTGGCCGCGTAGGCCGCGTAGCCGGGCAGGGCCAGGCCGAGGACCGAGGTGGAGAAGTTGACGATCGCCCCGCCGGACCGCACTCGGCGCGCGGCCTGCTGGCCGACGACGAAGGTGCCGCGGATGTTGGTGCGGTGCATCCGGTCCAGGGCGTCGAGATCGATGTCGGCCACCGGGGACAGCACCATGATCCCGGCGGCGTGCACGACGACGTCGACCCCGCCGAAGGTCCGCTCCGCGACGTCGAACAGGGCGCTGACGGCCTTCTCGTCCGCCACGTCCGCCTGTACGGCGATCGCCCGCCCCCCGGCCCCGACGACGGCGTCCACCGCGGCGTCCGCCTCCGGCCGGTTGCCCCCGTAGTTGACGACGACGGCGTGTCCGTCGGCGGCCAGGCGTTCCACGACCTGGCGTCCGATGCCGCGCGACCCTCCGGTGACGATCGCGACACGAGCCGAAGTGGTGTTCATAGCGGCACATCCTCACTCATCACGGCTTCATGTGCAGTTCTTCCCCCCTTGTCCCGCCTTCCTGCCCGGCCGCACTGCCCGGCCGCACTGCCCGGCCGCACTGCCCGGCCGCACTGCCCGGCCGCACTGCCCGGCTGTACGGCGAGGTCAGCGGCTCGGCGCGGACCCGGCGACGGAGAAGGTCACCGGCAGCTCAAGCAGTCCGTGACTGCGGAAGGAGGGCTGCCAGCGAAGCTCCTCGACAGGCGTCGCCGGCGCCAGGCCGGGAAGGCGGCGGACCAGCGTGCCGATGGCGATCTGCGCCTCCGCGCGGGCCAGCGGAGCGCCCAGACAGTAGTGGACGCCGTGCCCGAAGGCCAGGTGGGAGTTCTCCCTGGGCCCTGGGGCGAAGCTTTCCGGGGCGAAGAAGACGCTCTCGTCGTGGTGGGCGCAGGCGAGCGACAGCAGCACGGTCTCCCCTGAGGGGATGGTGACGCCGCCGACGGTGACGTCCTCGACGGCGAAGCGCCGGATCGCGTACGGCGTGGGCGAGACGAAACGCAGCACCTCCTCCACGACGGACGGCGTCAGACGCGGATCGTCACGCACGGCGGCCAGCCACGCGGGGTGGCGCAGCAGGGTGAGGATCCCGTTGCCGATGAGGTGGACGGTGGCCTCGTAGCCCGCCCACAGGATCAGGAAGGCGAGCGAGGTCATCTCCTCCTCGCCGAGCCGGTCCTCCTCGTCCCGTGCCGCGATCATCGCCGATATGAGGTCGTCGGCCGGCTCGGCGCGCTTGTCGGCGACGAGGCGTGCCAGGAGGCGGCTCATCTGCCCGACCGCCTCCCTGGCCAGGGCGGGTTCGCCGGGGTCCGGGGCGATCAGCGTCGTCGTCCAGCTCCTGAACCTCTCCCGGTCACCGGAGGGCACCCCGAGCAGCTCCCCGATCACCGTGATCGGCAGCGGCACGGCGAGGGCCGCCATCAGGTCGGCCCGGCCGACCGGCGCGACGGCGTCGAGCAGCCGGCCGGTGATCTCCTGGATGCGGGGTCGCAGGCCCTCGACGCGCCTGGCGGTGAACGCCTTCGACACCAGCCGCCGGATCCGTGTGTGATCCGGCGGGTCCATGTTGAGCAGGTTCGTGTCCAGGGCGGGGGGAAGCCGGAAACCGCCGTACCCGCCGCCCGAGTTCTTCCTGTTCAACGACAGGCGCGGGTCGTTCAGCGCCGCGCGCACGTCGGCGTAGCGGGTCACCAGCCACACCGCGGTCCCGTCCGGGGTCGTCGTCCGCCGCACGGGACCGTCCTGGCGCCACCGCGCGTACGACGGATACGGGTCGGCCATGAAGTGCGGGTCGTCGGTCAGCCCGAACGACGGGGTGAGGTCGGTCTGGTCGGTCACTGGGGCTCCTCGGCGGTCGGACGCGTCCTTCCTCGCTCCGCGGTGGGACGGAGGTCGTGGCTCCAGCGTGGCACGGCGGCGCCGTACCGTGCCGAGGATCGGTCAAGGTCGCCGGTCAGAGCCGGCGCCCGGACGGGCGGGGCTCAGAGGGGGAGGGAGCCAGGGATCAGGGGGCAGGGCGGCGGGCAGAGGACAGGTGCTCAGTGAACGGACAGATAGCCGAACTCCACGATGCGCCTGGCCGACGCCTCGTAGCCCTCCCTGCCCTTGGGGGCCAGCGTGCCGAGCCCGTCGACGTACCGGTTGTACATGCAGAAGGCCGCCGCGATCAGCACGGTGTCGTGGATCTCCAGGTCGGTCGCCCCCTCCTCGCGCGCCGCGGCGACCAGTTCGGACGTGACCTTGCGGCCGGTCTCCTGCACCGCTCCCGCGATCCGCAGCAGGGCGCGCAGCTTCGGGGAGACGGGCGCCGAGTCCAGGTCGGCGCGCACCTGGTCGACCAGGGTCATGCCCGTGTCAAGCTGGGCGGCGGCGAACGCCGAGTGGGAGGCGCAGCAGAACGCGCACTCGTTGAGACCGGAGACGTAGGCGGCGATCAGCTCGCGCTCTCCGGGAGTCAGCGGGTGCGGCCCGCGCAGCAGTACCTCCGCCAGTTCGTTGAGCGGTTTGGCGGTCTCGGGCCGGAACCGCATGGGGCCGGTGATGCCGGGGTTCTCCTGCTCGTCCACGCCAAGGTCGATGTGTGCCACGAACGTCACTCCAGGGAGGTCGGTGAACACTGGCACGGCCCCGGAGGCAGGGCCGCCCGGACTCCGTCCGGCTCGCGGTCAGGGCCCGGCCGGTCGATGGTGGCACGGGACAGTCCCGGCTGTCTTCTCTCTTCGTGCGCAATAAGCCGACAAGTCCTCATCCGGCCAACCTGCTGTCGTTGACAGCGGGTTACCCGTCCCCCATCGTCGAAGGGATCACATGCGATGGCGTGGGGGAGATCATGTCCGAGGTCAGGATTTCCGGGTCGGCCTCCGAAGGGTCGGCCTCCGAAGGGGAGACGCACCAGTACGTCATCGTCGGCGCGGGGCCCGCGGGCCTGCAGCTGAGTTACTTCCTGCAGCGGGCGGGCGCCGACTACGTGACGCTGGAGCGTGAGGACGCCCCCGGGCACTTCTTCGCCGACTATCCGCGTCACCGACGGCTGATCTCCCTCAACAAGGTGCACACGGTGAGCACCGACCCGGAGATCCGGCTGCGCTGGGACTGGAACTCGCTGCTCAACGACTCGACCGAGCTGCTGTTCCCCAACTACAGCAGCGAGTACCTCCCGCAGGCCGACGACATGGTGCGCTACCTCGCCGACTTCCAGCGGCTGCACGGGCTGGCGGTGCGCTACGGCACGGCCGTCGAGCGGATCGAGCGGACCGGCGACGGCTTCCTCGTGCGCACCGCGGACGCCACGCTGCGCTGCCGGTGCGTCATCGTGGCCACCGGATGGGGCGTGCCGTACGTGCCGCCCGTCCAGGGGATCGAGCACGCCGTCGGCTACGAGGAGATGGAGGTCGACCCGGCGGCGTTCGCCGGTCAGCGGGTGCTCGTCGTCGGCAAGGGGAACTCCGCGTTCGAGACCGCCAGCGCGATCCTCGGCCACGCGGCGATGGTCCACCTGGCCAGCCGCAGGCCGCTCCGCCTGGCGTGGAACACCAAGCATCCCGGCGACGTGCGGGGGCAGTACGGCGCGATCCTGGACAGCTACCAGTTCAAGACGCTGCACTCGGTGCTCGACTGCACCATCGACGACATCCGTCCCGTGGGAGACCGCTTCGAGGTCCGCATCACCTACACGCACGCGGACGGCGAGCAGGCGGTCCTCGAGTACGACTCGGTGCTGCGGTGCACCGGCTTCCGGATGGACACCTCGATCTTCGACCCGGCGTGCCGCCCCGAGATGGTCCGCGACGAGAAGATGCCGGCGCTCCGCCCCGACTGGCAGTCGGCCAACGTGGACGGCCTCTACTTCGCGGGAACCATCGCCCAGGACCGCGACTTCAAACGGGCGTCCTCGCCCTTCATTGACGGGTTCCGCTACAACCTGCGCACGCTCACCGCCCTGTTGCGCGAACGCTACGACGAGGTTCCGCTGGGCTACGACATGGTGCCCGCCGACCCGCAGAAGCTGACGTCGCTGGTGCTGGACCGGGTGAACTGGAGCTCCGCGCTGTGGACCCAGTTCGAGTACCTGTGCGACGTGCTGGTGCTCGACGAGGCGACCGGGCAGATGCGGCACTACACGGACCTTCCCGAGGACTACGCGGTCTCCCGGTTCAAGGACGCGTCGCACTACTACACGGTCACGTTGCGCTGGGGCCGCGACGACTACGGCGACGTCTTCGCCATCGAGCGGCACCCCGAGCCGGGCAGGGCGCGGGAGAGCGCCTTCATCCACCCTGTCATCAGGCGCTACCGGGGCACGGAACTCCTCGCCGAACAGCACCTGCTGGAGGACCTGCTCGCCGAATGGCGCCGCCAGGACCGGCACGTCGAGCCCCTGCTGGCCTTCTTCAGCGAGGACCTGGCGTAGACCCTCTCAGCACCGGACCATCACCTCGCTGAGCGGTTTGCGGGACAGGTCGGGCACGCGGGCGTCCGCGGCCGGGTAACCCACCGGCATCACCAGGTACGGCCGCTCCTCGGGGGGCCGCTCGCACACCTCGTTGAGGAAGCGCATCGGGACCGGCGTGTGGGTCAGCGTGGCCAGACCGGCGTGATGCAGCGCCGCGATCAGCAGGCCGACCGCGATGCCCACGGACTCCTTGACGTAGTAGGGCTTGGGACTGCGCGGTCCCTGGTGCACCTCGAACACGACGATCACCACGGGGGCGGTCTCCAGGAACGGCTTGTGCCAGTCGGTGCCGATCGGGGCGATCGTGTCGAGCCACTCGGCAGGGGCGCGGCGGGAGTAGAACTCCCGCTCCTCGGCCTCCGCGGCCTCGCGCAGCCGCCGTTTGCGGGCCGGGCTCGTCACGACGGCGAACCGCCACGGTTGCAGGTTGGCGCCGCTCGGCGCGCTCGCCGCAGCCCTGACGGCCGCCTCTATCACCGCTTCCGGCACCGGGTCGGGCGAGAACTCCCGCACCGACCTGCGGGTCGTCATCAGGTCCGCGAACGCCCCCGCGTCGCGGGTCATGTCCGCGGGGCGCATTCTGCGGGCGTTCAGGGGAATCGTCGGGTGCTGCGCGGTCTCGGTCAACGAAACGCCTCCCAGTCCATGCGGCGTCTTCCCAGGACTCCCAGGATGACCCGCGGGCGGCGGCGATGTCCTTACGGTGGCGTGCTCTCTTCGCGGCGCGGTCCGTTCCCCGCGAACCTCCGCCACGTCGGCGTGTTCTCCCCGGGACGGGAGGCGGACACCGCGGAGGCGAGGGGCGGCGTGGAGGCGAGGGGCGGCGCCGTGCGCGCGACGAGGTGGTCCACGACGCCGGCGAGCCCGCCGCTCCCCGTGGCGGCCCGCCGCTGCCGCGTCGCCCCGTCCCCGCCCTCGACGAGACGTCGCAGCCAGTCGGTGACGAGCTCGAGGTCGCCGTGCTCCTCCAGCGTCGGAGCGGCGAGACGGAGCAGGCGCCGGGCGAGCTCGGCCGCGGGCACCGCCTCTCCCGTGCGCACGTCGACGCCGTGCCCGCCCAGCCCGTCGCGGGCGGCCCGCCAGTAGGCGATCCGCATCAGCTCGGCCGAGACGACCGGGCCGGGGTCGCCCCGGTCGACGGCCGCCAGCGCGGCGACCACCAGGCCGCGGACCAGTGCGGCGACCAGCGCCGACTCCTCGGCGGTGATCGGCACGTCGGACACCCGGATCTCCAGCGTCGGCTGGTGCGCGGACGGCCGGATGTCCCAGAAGACGGTGCCCACGTCGACCAGCGCGCCGGTCTCCTGGAGGGTCGCGACGAACTCGTCGTAGTGGGCCGCCGAGGTGAAGTACGGCGGCGGCCCGGCCACCGGCCAGCGGTTCCACACGAGGGTTCGCCAGCTGGCGTATCCGGTGTCCCGTTCGGCCCAGTACGGAGAGTTCGCCGCGAGCGCGATCAGAACGGGCAGGTGGGGACGGAGGTGGTTGCTCACCAGCACCGCCCGCTCCCGCTCCGGCAGCTCGACGTGCACGTGCAGCGCGCAGATGCTCAGCTCGTCGTGCAGCCCCCTGAAGGTCGCCGTGCCGAGGTCCTGCCGGGGACCCTCGGTGATCGGCGAGGGGATCACGTTCCCCAGCACGGGTGTGCCGCTGGCGATGATCCGCAGCCCCTCGGCCGAGGCCGCGGCGGCGAGCGCCACGCGGGCCTCGGCGAGCTGCCCGTGCAGTTCCGCGACCGTGTGACAGGGCTCGGTCCGCGTCTCCAGCTGGAGCTTGGTGATCTCTCCGCACACCCGCGTGCCGAGCCGCTCGCCCGCGCGGCGTAGCACCGCCTCCGCCCTGGGCACCGCGGACCTGGTCACCTGGTCCACGACCAGGAACTCCTCCTCGACCCCGAACCGCGGGCCCGCCGCGCCCTGCCCGTCAAGCCGTGAACCGTCGCTGTTCATACCTGCGCTCGCCTTCGCGGTAAACCCCAACGGCCGCTGAAGCGCGGCTGATCACAGCGTATTGGGGGACACCGCGCCAGGTGCGACTATTCGGTCAAGACGGTGCCGCCAGCACTCGCTCGACGAGGGCGGCCAGCAGCGCGGCCCGGTCCGGCATCGCCCGCACGTCGACGTACTCGCCGCGTGCGTGCGCTCCGCCCCCGACGGCGCCGAGCCCGTCCAGGGTCGGCACGCCGAGCGCGCCGGTGAAGTTGCCGTCGGAGGCGCCGGGCGCGTGCGCGCCGTCAGGCGGCGGCAGGCCGATGTCCTTCGCCGCCGCCTGCGCCATCGCCAGCAGCGGCAGCGCCGCCTCGGGCGTCAGCGGGTACCGGTTGATCCCGCCGTCGACGGACAGCGTGGCCTCGGCGAGGCACGGGGACAGCTTGCGGATCCTCTGGTCCACCCGGTCCAGCTCCTCCCGCGACCACGCGCGGACGTCGACGGACAGGACCGCGGTCTCCGGCACCGTGTTCGTCGTGGTGCCGCTCGTGAGCAGCGTGGGGGTCACACTCGTCCCCTCGGAGGCGGACGCCAGTGCCTGCAGGGTGAGGATCTGGTGGGCGACCTCCACGGTGGCGTTGACTCCCCGCTGCGGCTCGACACCGGCGTGGGCGGCCCTGCCGTGGACCGTGAACCGGTAGACGGACCCGCCCTTGCGCGCGACCTTCAGCTCTCCCGTGGGGGTGCTCGCCTCGCAGACCAGCACCGCCCCCGAACGCAGGGCCTCGCGCTCGATCAGGGAGCGCGAGGTGACCGAGCCGCTCTCCTCGTCGCAGGTGAGCAGCACCCCGACCCGGGAGGTGTCGGCCATCAGGGCCAGCGCGGCGAACATCTGCACGATGCCCGCCTTCATGTCGCACACCCCCGGCCCCGTCGCGGTCCCGCCGGTGACGGTGAACGGCCACTGCTGGATCGTGCCCGCGGGCCACACCGTGTCGAAGTGGCCCAGCAACAGCACCCGCTGCTCCGGAGCGGCCCACAGCAGGTGGGGCAGACCGTCCCTGACGACCCGCCGCGCCGGCCTGCCGAGCACGCTCTCCCCCCAGCTCGCCACCAGGTCGGCGCAGGCCGTCAGGTGGCCTGTCGAGCCGGGGGGCGACTCGCACGAGACCAGCTCTCCCAGCCGGTCCACCATCTTCGCGGCGTCTTCGTGCGCCGCCCATCGCATGGCGCTCAGTTGCTTCATCGGGCTCCTTCGGCGTGGACGCCCTCCGGCCGGGTGACGGGTGCCGGGGGCCTGGGAAACGCGGAGCGACGCCGTACTCCCACCGGTGCGCGTCCCGTGGACCCTCGCCGTGACGAGGGTCCACGGGACGCGCCTGGAGTTCGGCGTAGTGCTGGAAGTGCCTTGAAAAGATGCCAATTCGCTAAGTGTCGGAGATTTCATCCTTTGAGGCTTCTTCCGCGTTGCCCATCTCGCGCCCGTCGGTTCGGCGCGGGCGTGAACCGCACGGCGGCGGCACAGACGACGGGCACAGACGACGGGCACAGACGACGGGCACAGACGCGGTGAGTGCGGGCGCGGGCACGGGGCGAGAAATTCATGCGACATACGACCGAGAAACCGAGAAGATGGGTTCTCTTTGTGCTTTGTGTCGTTTTTGAAGGAGCCAGCAAGTGCACAGCTACCGGCGCGATCTCGACATGCTCCGGCACCGGGGGTTCGCCTTGCTGCTCACCGCCAGGACCATCTCGACGCTGGGCGCCTCGTTCGCCCCGGTGGCCCTCGCCTTCGGCGTCCTGGCGCTGCCCGGGGCGACGGCCAGGACGCTCTCGGTCGTCCTCACCGCCGAGGCGCTGCCGATGGTGGTGTTCATGCTCGTCGGCGGAGTGATCGCGGACAGGCTGCCCCGCCATCGGGTGATGATGGCGGGCGAGACGCTCAACGCGGCGGCCTTCTTCTGCCTCGCCGCGATGATGCTCACCGGTTGGACCCCGCTCCCCGCGATGGTCGTCGCGGCGGCGCTCAGCGGTGTCGCGATGGCGGTCCTCTTCCCCGCCCTGACCGGCATCATCCCCGACGTCGTCCCCGCGGACCGGCTGCAGACCGCCAACGCCCTGCTGGGACTGGGCACGAACATCTCGCGCGTCGCCGGGCTCGTCCTGGGCGGAGGCACGGTCGTCCTGCTCGGCGCGGGCTGGGCGCTGGTCGTGAGCGGCATGATGTTCGCCGTGGCGGCCGTGCTCGTGGCCGCGCTGCGCCTGCTTCCCGCGGAGCCCTCCGAGGCCGGGGAGTACGTCAAGGGCAACTCGGTGCTCGCCGACCTGCGCGACGGGTGGCGCGAGTTCATCTCCAGGCAGTGGCTGTGGGTCGTGGTCGCGCAGTTCTCCATGATGATCCTGGCCGTGCAGGCCGCGCACGGCGTGCTCGGGCCGCTGGTGGCCAAGGAGCATCTGGGCGGGGCGCCCGCCTGGGCGGCCGTCCTGGCGGGCGAGGCGGTCGGCATGATCGCCGGTGTCTTCGTCACGCTTCGGCTGCGGCCCCGCCGCCCCATCCTGGTCGCCACGCTTCTCACGCTGCCCACGGCGCTGCCGTACCTTCTGCTCGGGGTGGGGGCTCCGTTGTGGACGATCGTCATCGGGGCCGTCGTGATGGGCGTCTGCTTCGACATCTTCGGGGTGCTGTGGAACACCACGATGCAGCGGGAGATCCCGGCGGAGTCGCTGTCGCGGGTCAGCTCGTACGACGCCCTCGGGTCCCTGATGTTCGGTCCCATCGGCCTGATGCTGGCCGGACCGGCGGCGATCCTGGTCGGTCCGAGACCCGCGCTGCTGGGATGCGCCGCGATCGTCCTGCTGGCCTCGCTGGCCGCGCTGCTGTCGCCCGGGGTGCGGAACCTGCGGGCCCCCGACCCCGTGGAGGAGGTCGCGGCGCACTGAGCGTCCTGGCCGCGCCGAGCGTCATGGGCGGGCTGGGGTGTGGCGCGCCGGGGACGCGCGGGGGCACTCGGGGCGCGCCACGGAGGTGATCACGGCGGGCGGAGGCAGGTCTGTTCTGTCGGTTTTCTTCCCCCTTGCTGTGCTGTCCTTCCGTCGTTGACACCCCCTGGGGCACGTGAAACCGTACGGGCGCCGTACGTCCGCGTGCCCATGGAGGCGGTCATCGTGTCGACTCACCAGCTCTACACCTCCGCTGTCAACGAGCCCGTCTGGGACGTCCCGATGTCGGGTGACGCCCGTTTCGCCTGGGAGTACGACGAAAACAGGGAGAAGCTGCTGGCCCTGTACCAGAAGGGCAAGGACAAACAGTGGGACTCGGTCAAACGCATCGACTGGGACCTGGAGGTCGACCCCTACGACGCGCTCGGCCTCCCCGACCGGTCACTGGCCGTCTACGGCACCAGGCACTGGGAGAGGATGAGCGACCGGCAGCGCAGGGAGGTGCGCCGTCACTACGCGTCCTGGCAGTTCTCCCAGTTCCTGCACGGTGAGCAGGGAGCGATGGTCACCGGGGCCAGGATCGTCGAGACCGTGCCCGACATGGACGCCAAGCTCTATTCGGCGACCCAGACCATGGACGAGGCCCGGCACGTCGAGATCTTCTCCCGGTTCCTGCACGAGAAGATCGGGATGATCTATCCGATCAACGGCAAGCTGCAGGGCCTGCTCGGCGAGACGCTCACGGACTCGCGCTGGGACATGCCCTACCTCGGGATGCAGGTCCTCATCGAGGGGCTCGCGCTGGCCGCCTTCGGCGTCATCCGCGACGCCAGCACCAGGCCGCTGCCCAAGCAGATCCTGGCCTACGTCATGCAGGACGAGGCGCGGCACGTCGCCTTCGGCCGTCTGGCACTGCGCGACTACTACGGTCAGCTGTCGTCGGCCGAGCTGCGCGAGCGCGAGGACTTCGTCATCGAGGGCTGCTACCTGATGCGCGACCGTCTCCGCGGGGTCGAGATCTGGGAGAACTTCGGGATCGGCCGTGACGAGGCCATGGAGATGCTCAAGGACTCGCCGTACATCAGGATGTTCCAGAGCCTGCTGTTCAGCCGCATCGTCCCGTGCGTCAAGGACATCGGCCTGTGGAGCGACCGCATCCGTCAGGCCTACGACGACATGGGCGTGCTGGAGATGTCCAAGGGTGACCTCGACGCCCTCATGAGGCAGGACGAGGAGATCGCGGACCGGATCGACAGCGAGCGCTTCGCCGCCGAGGAGACGGAACGCCGTCAGGAGGTCGACGCGGTGATCGCCGAGGCGGCGGCCTCGTCCTGACCCGGTCTCCTCCCACAGGGGCGCGTCCGGCCCGCCGTACTCCGGCACCCCTTGTGCATGCCGGTCTTACCAGGCGAAAACCAGTGATGTCTCGCAGGGGGGACCTGGTAGTACTGGGTACGGCTCCGCGCGCCCACGGCGTCTCCGAGCCCCGTGAGCCCAGGGCCGAGAGGAGAGCAGACGCGTGGACCTGACCGCCGTTTCCGGAGAAGGGCCATGTGAGGGTCCCGCGACCGCCATCGCCACGGTCCCGCGAGGACGGCACGCCTTGAAGGCCGGCTCCGCGACGTGCGCGGAGGTGACCGCGTGAGGTTCAGGGACCAGGTGCTCGTCTTCGACGCCGACGACACCCTCTGGGAGAACAACGTCCTCTTCGAGCGGGTCATCGACGACTTCCTCGACTGGCTGGAGCACCCCACCCTCGACAGGACCGAGATCCGCGCCATCCTCGACGACGTCGAGGCGGCCAACGCGGCGGCCCACGGGTACGGCAGCAAGGTCTTCCTGCGCAGCCTCGGCGAGTGCCTGGAACGGCTGTACGAAAGGCCCGCGACCGAGGAGGAACGACGCCGGATCGACGAACTGGTCGTCGCGCTCGTCGAGCACCGCGTCGAGCTGGTCCCCGGCGTCGCCGAGACGCTCGCCGAGCTCGGAACCAGGCACCGGCTGCTCCTGCTCACCAAGGGCGACCCGGAGGAGCAGCGGCGCAAGCTGGACGCCTCCGACCTCGCGCACCACTTCGGCGACATCCACATCGTGGCCGAGAAGGACGTCGACGTCTATCTGTGGCTGGCCAGGGAGCACGACCTGACGCCCGCGAACACCTGGATGATCGGAAACTCCCCGAAATCGGACATCCTTCCCGCTCGCCAGGCCGGAATGAACGCGGTCTTCATCCCGAACGACAACACCTGGGTGCTCGAACAGACCGAGCTCGACCCTGACGACGAGCGGGTGCTCCGGCTGCGGACGTTCCCCGAACTCCTCGACCACTTCTGATCCGAGCCGTCCCCGCTCCGGCACGTCCCCGCTCCGGCACGTCCCTGCTCCGGCACGTTCGAGAAAGGCCTCTCCATGACCGCAGGCCAGTCACCTGACGTCGTAGGCGTCCCGTCCGGATCCGCCGGACGCGAGCCGAGGACGCCCGCCGTCTCATGCGTGTTCGTCTGCCACGACGGTCAGGGCCGGGTGCTGCTGGCCCGGCGCGGCGCGGGCGCGCGGGACGAGCCGGGAACCTGGGACTGCGGCGCCGGGGCACTGGAGTACGGCGAGTCGTTCGAGACGGCCGTCGCCCGCGAGGTCCGCGAGGAGTACTCGGCGGAGGTGCTGGAGGCCGAGACGATCGGCGTCCGCAACGTCCTCCGCGAGAACCCCGCCTCCCACTGGGTCGCGGTGATCTTCGCGGTCAGGGTGAATCCCGGTGAGGTCGCGATCGGGGAACCGCACAAGTTCGACAGACTGGACTGGTTCTCCCGGGACGCGCTGCCGAGCCCGCTGCACTCGCAGCTCGCCGAGACCCTCGCGCTCTTCCACACGTGGCGTGAACGCACCTCGCCGCACGGGGAGGACGTCTCCGCGCGATGACGGACACCCGCGTGGCAAGGCCCGTGTGACGGTGCCCGGCGGCGCCTGGGGCGATCGGGCGGCCCTCACCGGCCGGTGGCCTTCACCGGTCGGTGGCTCTGGCCGGCCCGAGAAGGCCGCCCGAGACCGATGGAGCCGTTCCCGTCACCGGTCCCGGAGCCGGTACGGCGGTGGCTCCCCAGGTCAGTACGGCAGCGAGCGGTCGCTGAACCGCTTCGTCACGAAAGGCGCCTTGAACTTCGGGAAGGCGACCGTCTTCACGTCACCGTCCGAGGTGTAGCGCTCGTCACTGTGCGCCTGCAGCCAGTCGAGCCAGGCGGTCGAGCAGAATTTCGCGCAGTCGCCGGTCTTGTCCATCGAACGGATCCTCGGGATGCCGACCGGATTGAACTTCTTGCTGAACGGCGACTCCGCCGGGGTGTACCCGGCCAGGAACACCCCGCCGTAGTCGTAGGAGACGCCCTCGGAGGAGCCCTTGAGGCCCCACTCCTTGGTGCTGGGCTGGTTGCCGTACGGCAGCGCCAGGGTGATCGGGGCCGAGGCGATCAGACCGGTGATGAGCCTGTGCCCGGCGGCGACCTCGGCGGCGACCTGGGCCTGCGACTTTCCTCCCAGGCTCAGGTGGTCCTTGGTGTGGTTGCCGATGTCGAACCCCTTGTCGCGGAGCCACGTCAGCATCTGCGCCTGCTCCTCGGGCGTCGCCTTTCCGAACATGTCACGCGTCACGTAGAGCGTGGCCACGGGCCTGAACCCCGGATGCCGTTTGGCGACGTCCTGGAGGATGGCGACGGCGGTGCCCGGCTTGGGGGTCCCCATCCCGTCCAGGTCCAGCTGCGAGGGTGACGAGTCGTCGAAGGTGAGGACGACAGGGTGCCGTCCCGCGGGGATGTCGATGCGCCCGGTGACGTACTCGGCCGCCGTGATCGGGACGTAGTTCTCCTTGGCCAGCCGTTCCAGCTCCGTGCGGAACTGCTGGGGAGTGCGGTCATCCTGGGTCGTGGGCTTGTCGATCACCCGGTGGTACATGAGCACGGGGATCTGCCCCAGCTCGTTGGCGTGAACCTGCGCCGCCGCGGCCGTTCTGGACTTGGTCGAGGCCGCCTTCCGCGCCTCCGCGGAGGCGGCCGACGCCTTCGCGGCCGCGGCGACCGCGGCTGGGTCCTTGTCCCCCGCCTCTTCCTGTCCCATGCAACCAGCCAGTGCGGCGCCCGTCGCCGCGGTCGTCACAACGATGCAGATCCCCCTGAGACGGCTCATCGACTCCCCCTCACGCGCTGACGATACGCAGGTGATCCCCCGCTGACCTGCGAATCGATCCCCGCGTGAAGCAAAGCTTCGTATCCGGCGAAGTGTTCGCGGGCGGAGGAGGCGTCGGACGCGCGGTGAGGTTCCACGGAGCGGGGACCCACGGGCGAGGATCACCGAGAGACCCCACGGCCCCGGGCCGCGCCCCGGAGCGAGGTCCTACGGGGCGGAGTCCTGACGGGTCGCCCCCGGGTCGCCCCCGGGTCGCCCCCGGGTCGCCCCCGGGTCGCCCCCGGGTCGCCCCCGTAGAGGAAGTCCCATGCCGTCCTGTGCGCAACGGCCCCATGTCGTGTCCTGCGCGTCACGGTTCCCGCAGGGCGGAGTCCTACCGGTCCTACGACCCTTCGGTCCTGCGGCCCTGCAGGGCGGGGACGGGATTCAGGCACATCCGCAGGCGAACCCGTGATCCGCCGGAGGCCTGATGGATGGTGAACTCGTCGCACAGCTGGCTCATCAGCCACAGGCCGAACCCCCGTACGGTGCCCGCGGGCCGTTGCCTCGGGACGTCATGAGGAGTGAGATGGCCCACGGTGTCGACGATGTCCACGGTGATGCGGACGTCGTCATGCCAGACGCTCACCGTGCCCTGGCCGCCGCCGTGCTCGAGGACGTTGATGACGGCCTCGTTGACGGCGATCAGCAGGTCGTCCAGACGGGTGCCTCGCATGCCCGCCAGGGTCGCGTGCCGGAGGAGCCGGTCTCGCAGAGCGCTGAGATCGTCGTCGATCGGCCACTGCTGACCGTGGTCGCCGGTCACGGCACCCCCCTTGACATCGCCTTGTCTGGCAGTCGCCGGGAGAGCGGGTTCACCCGCTCCAGAATCAGGGCGTTGCTGACGAGTTCCATGATGCTAGACATCTGCCCGGTCGTTGCCAACTTACGACCGAGCGGACACCGGAGATCCACGTGGGCGGCCGCGATCACTGCAGCGGCGACCGGCGAGACCTCAGGGACTCGACCGCTTCGGCGACGGTGGGCCGGATGCCGAAGGCCTGGGTGAGCCCGGTCAGATGGAAGAGCCTTTCCAGGCGATGGTGAGGGTTGGCCAGCGCGATCCCGCACCCCCGGTCGTGGACGAGTTTGCGGACGGCCAGGAACACCTGGATGCCGGTGGAGTCGCAGAAGCTCAGGTCTGTCAGGTCGATGACCAGGTCACGCGGCTCCGGGCCGACGGCCTCGTGCAGATCGTGACGGAACCGCTCGGCGTTGGTGTAGTCGAGCTCCCCGGACAGGGCGAGGACGGACACCTGCTCCAGGGTGTCGTCGGGGACGGCGGTGACATGGACGACGGCGGTCACGGGGCTACCTCTGCAAACGGTCGGGTGGGAGAAAGGGGCGGGAAAGGCGCGGCGCGCCGCCGTACGGCGGGGCCGAGGGGCGACGGCGTCGCGGTGCTGTCAGGCGCACCGCCCCGGAAGCCGGAGCACTTCGCTGAATGCCGACGTCGTTCACCCGCAATCTCGAGTCCTCCACGAGGGCGCCGACGCGAGGGAGCCGGCGCGAGGGCGCCGACGCGAGGGCGCCGACCGTCTCGCGATGTGCCATGGTCGACATCACCGTGATGGACCTCAGTTTACCGACCCGCCGAAATCTCGTTGAGTACCTTTTAAGCACCTGTTCACGGGTGAGGTGTCACCGCTCATCCGTGCCCCGCCGCCCCGGGACACCCGCGAGGCGCGCCCGGGGAATGAATCCTCCCGAGGATCGGCTGATCGATACGTCGCCGACCGGCGGCCCGACGAAGGAGGCTCCCGTGCACATCGACGTCAAGCTCTCGCCCACCGGTGACTTCTACGAGGCGGAGGTGGACGGCAAGCACGCGGGCAAGCTGGAGTTCGCCCGACGTGACGGCGTCATCGTCTACATCCACACCGAGGTCGACCCGGAGTTCGAAGGCAAGGGAGTCGGCGGGGCGCTCG
This sequence comes from Streptosporangium carneum, assembly GCF_027922005.1. Taxonomy (GTDB): domain Bacteria; phylum Actinomycetota; class Actinomycetes; order Streptosporangiales; family Streptosporangiaceae; genus Streptosporangium; species Streptosporangium carneum. Next base: position 471,689 of record NZ_BSEV01000001.1, read on the forward strand.
CCCGCACCGCCCTGGACGCGGCCCGTGCCGAAGGCGTCCGGATCGTCCCGCGCTGCCCGTTCGTCGGAGGATGGATCAGGCGGCACCCCGAATACGCCGACCTCATCAAGGACTCCTGACCACCCCGGGTCTCTCTGCCCGTCTCCGCTAGGATTCAGGCGTCTCGGGGGAGAAGTGAGTGGAGATGCCTGTTCTTTCCCGCGTGCTCGCCTCCGCGGCGATTCTGGCGGCCACGCTGTCGGCTCCCCTGGCACCGGCCGAGGCCGCGTGCGCGCCGGGAAGCGGGCCGAAGCTGGCAGGCAAGGACCTCACCAGGGTCGCCCTGCCCGCCGACCTCACCTGCGCCGACCTCCACGGCGCCAAGCTGGACGGCGTGAGGGTGCGCAGCACGCTCACGCGGGCCGACCTCAGGGGCGCCTCCCTCAAGGGGGCGGAGCTGTACGACGCGAAGCTGGCGGGCGCGGACCTGCGCGAGGCCGATCTCACCGAGGCGTCCTTCCCCAACGCCGACCTTCGAGGGGCCGACCTTCGCGAGGCGATCCTCGACGACGCCACGCTCCAGCACTCCCATCTGGAGGGGGCCGACCTCTCCGGGGCCACGATGGTCCGGGCCGAGGCGTACTACGCCCAGTTCGACGACGCCAAGCTCGTGGGCGTGGACCTGCGAGAAGCCGACGCCTACTACGCGGACCTGCGCCGTGCCGACCTCACCCGGGTGAAGGCGGGCAAGGCCCGGCTCTACAACTCGATCATGATCAAGACGGTGCTCACGGACGCCGACCTGGCGGGCGCGGAGCTCTACTCCACGGCCGCGGACGGGGCGACCTTCCAGGGGGCCGACGTCACCGAGGCCGACCTGCGCGACGCCATGGGGCTCGACCTCTCCGGCAGCACGGGCGTGCCCAAGGAACTGCCCGCTCCCGCTCCCGGATGCGAGCCCGGCAGCGGCCAGAAGTACGCGGGCCGCGACCTCACCGAGGTCAGGGAGTTTCCCGACGATCTGAGCTGCGCCGACCTGACCGGCGCCAAGCTGGACGGGGTCGACCTGAGCTCCGTACGGCTCGACCGCGCGATCCTACGCGGAGCCTCGCTCACCGGAACCAGGTTCCGCTCCCTCAAGGGAGCCGACCTGCGGGGCGCCCGTCTCGTCGGCGCGGAGTTCGGCAGCGCCGACCTGAGCGGGGCCGACCTCGGTTCCGCCCACCTGTCCAGGGCGAACTTCGGCAGCGCCGAGCTCAGGGGAGCCAGGTTCGTCGGCGCCGACCTCCGCGACGCCCGTTTCGGCAGTGCCAAGGGCGACCGGGCCGACTTCACCAAGGCCCGGATGGATCACGCCGACCTGAGCAGCGGCCAGTTCTTCGACGCGGTCTTCCGCGACGCCGCGCTGATCGGCGCCGACCTGACCTTCACACGTCTCAAGGGCGCGACCTTCAAGGGCGCCGACGTCACCGACGCGGCGACGGACCGCGCGCGGGACGCCGACCTCTCGGGTTCGACGAGCAGGATGGCGGTCGGCTGGATCGTCGTCCTCTGGCTGGCCGGTCTGGTCGCGGCCTTCGTCGCCGTCAGGGTGGCGCTGAGGATCCTGCGGGGCAGGCGGGCGGCCAGACGTTCGGCCGCGGAGTCTCAGGTCCGGTTCGAGGCCTCCAGGCTGCGGGCCGAGGAGGAGGTGACCTCGCTGGGCGAGGAGATCGACCTCCTGGACCAGGAGGGGGCGGAGGCCGAGGCGGACGCCTGGCACGAGGCCCTCGACGCCTACGACGCCGCCAAGGTGGCGCTCGCGGCGGCGAAGGACGACAAGGACCTCAAAGCGGTGAGGGCCATCGTGCACCGAGGGCGCGACGCGCTGACCCGTCCCAGGGGACAGACGGCACGCGAGAGGCCCAAGCCATAGCCGTCGTAGCCGTTGGGAAGACGGCCTGATCGGGCGTTTCATTCCGTTCGCCCTTTCGGCACTTTCAGTCTGTTCGGCCTTCCGCGTAATCACGGTAATCGCACCTGAACGGATGTAATGCCTGGTCAGAAGGGTGTGGAGGGGATGTGCGGCGTTGCCGCCCGCCGATCTTCCCTCGAGGGCAGGCGCCATCGGCCTCTTTCGCGGGCTATCGTGAAGCGGGTATGGCTCGAAGCCCGACTCGTCGCGTATTGCGGCTGTTTGGATGCGGGCCGTACAGCAGGATGATTAGAATCAGCCGGTTGGTGGAGATTGGCCGTTTCGGCTTGTCGCCCGGACCGGATCATGGCCCGATCCCTTGCTAGGCTGCAGGGAAACGTTGGAACCGGGCGTTGTCTCACCCCGGCAGGTGAGACCGTCAAGAAGTGGGGTCACACCGTGAAGAAGCTGCTCGTTCTGGCGCTCGTCGCGCTTGGGGGACTGCTGATCTGGCGCAAGGTGCAGGCGGACCGAGCCGAGCTCGATCTGTGGACTGAGGCCACCGGCAGCGAGAACTGAACAACGCGGCTACCGATTCGGGTGCTTTCATGGTCCTTGCCCAAGATGGGGGAGTAACACCCATCAGGCTTGCCTGTCTGGATCTGGCAGGCACCACGATCGGTGATATCGCCATGGTCGAACGGGCGTTCGCCGAGGCGATCGCCACGCAGGGCATCGTGCCCGGGACCGGTGCGTACGCACGTGCCATGGTGCACGTGCACCGGTCCCGGGGCTGCTCGACGATCGACGTCTTCCGGGGCATCTTCCCCGACAACGAGGCCCAGGCCCAGGCGGCGAACCTGACCTTCGAACGCTCCTACGAGGGCGCGATCGGACGCTCCGGCCTCATCCCGATGCCCGGCACCGTGGAGACCCTGGACAAGCTCCGTGACGGCGGCGTCAAGGTCTGCCTGATCACCGGCTTCAGCCGGACCGCACTCAGCCGCGTCCTGGCGGCCCTGAGCTGGTCCGACAGGATCGACCTCGCCCTCTGCCCGGAAGACGCGGGCCGTGGCCGTCCGATGCCCGACATGGTGCTGGCCGCGGTCCTGCGCCTCGGCGTCCAGGACGTCCGCCAGGTCGCGGTGGCCGGAGACTCGGAGAGCGACATGCTCTGCGGACGCCGAGCCGGCGCGTCGGTGGTCGCCGGAGTCCTGAACGGAGTCCACAGCCGGGAACGCCTCCTCAAGGGCGGCGCCACCCACATCCTGGACTCCATCACCGACCTGCCCAGCCTGGTGCTGGACGGCAGCCCGATCGAAACCCCCGTAGGCGCCTCCGCCCACTGAGCGCATCCCTCGGCGTGGCACGGCGACCGCATGTCCTCCGGGGGGCGTCTGCCCTGTTCCAAGGGCTGTCATCCCCCCGATGCGAACCTCCGGCCGCCACAGCGGACAGCACGCCCGCCTTCCGCGACCGGTAACCCCATCGGCACGCCCCCCGGCCCAATGCCCCCAGGGAAGCCTGCTCTGTCTCCAGACAGGAAGCGGCTTGACCGCCCCTCCGCCGCACGCGACTCGCCCGGGCTGAGGCCGTCACCTCGGAAGGTCCTCAGACCTCAACAAGGACACCAAAGGCAACAAAGCCTGAAATACAGTCCACTCCCTGGCACGTCCGCGGTCTCCTCGTGACCACCGGACAGCGGAAGCCGAGTGGCGCGAGAGGGGGTCCTGTTGCTACGGTGTACGACTGAAGCAGGTCGCGAGCGCGTTCTTCCACGCATGCCGGCGACTTGATCTCGGGGCCTTAGCTCAGTTGGCAGAGCGCCTGCTTTGCAAGCAGGATGTCAGGAGTTCGAATCTCCTAGGCTCCACCAGCGCAAACACCCCTCACGCGATCTTCGCTCAGCTCCCTCAGGCTATTAGCCCGCCTTGAGTGGTGGTTTCGCGCTGCCGGGTCACGTCCAGCGAAGTGGTATATGAGCTGACCTTCGGGTGCCTACGGCACTCTGTCGGCCGCGCCACTCCGAACGGGTCTTCGGCTGTGCCTGCGGGCGCTCCACCTTGACCAGTTCCTCGGGCCCTGCGTGGTTTCTCTTAGTAATGTCGTTGACCATGCGGATTCTTGTTCTTGGCGGTACATCATTTGTGGGTCGCGCCATCGTAGAGGACGCTCTGCATGCCGGTGCCGAGGTGACCTTGTTCGGTCGAGGCAGGACCGGGACCGACTTGTTCCCCCTGCTGTCCCGGCTCATCGGCGACCGTGACACCGGCGACTACGCGGCACTGCACGATGGCACATGGGACGCGGTGGTGGACGTCAGCGGTTACGTACCGCGCCACGTCGCGCAGTCGATGGACGCGCTCCGGGACCGGGTGGGCCGATATCTGTTCATCTCAAGCCACATGGTGTACCAACGTACGGGCGTGGGGCCAGGCTCGGATGAGGACACTCCACGTCGGCCGGTAGTGCGCGACACCGAGGAGCGCGATGACGACACCTACGGTCCGCTCAAGGCGGCATGTGAGGACGACGTGGTGGCCCGGTACGGCTCGCGGGCAACGATCGTGCGGCCGGGAAAGGTCGTCGGGCCACACGACCCATCGGACATGTTCCCGTACTGGGTACGGCGGGCCTCGTACGGCGGGCGGGTGGCGCTGCCCGCAGACCCCGAGCAGCCGGTGCAGATCATCGACTCGCGCGACCTGGCCCGCCTGGTGGTGCGGTTGCTCGTTGATGAGCGCCCCGGCGCGTTCAACGCGGTGGGACCTGCTGAGCCGACCACGCTCGGGGCGCTCATCGAGACCTGCGCGCGGGTGGCGGGCACTGAAGTCGAGATCGTGCCGGTGTCGCCCGACGCGGCGCCACCGCTGTTTCCGCTGGTGCGGACGAACTGGCCGACGCAGCAGCGCAGCTCGGCACGGGCCCGTGCGGCGGGAATGCCCGCGACTCCGCTGGAGGTGACGGTGGCTGACGTCTTGTCCTGGGACCGTGAGCGCGGAGAGCCTCCCCTGCGGAATGGTTTCTCTCCGGAGGAGGAGCAGGCCCTACTGGCGCTCCAGGGACGGTAGGGCATCCGCAACCCGCTCGTCATGGGACTTATGGGAGTCGTCCAGACTCCCTATCTACGGCGCTGTAATGTCGGCGATTACCACCGGACACCGTTATGCCCCCGGCGGGGGCCTCAGGGGCCGGGATGATCAGGCGGGCGGGGTGTGCGCGTCGCGCGGGGAAGACCAGCTCACGGCGCTGATCGTCGGGCCATCAGCGGGCCATTAAGGGCGGTCAACAGCGGTCAGTCACGGTCACTCGCGGGGAGTCCGCCGCCCAGCTCAGAGCCCGTACAGTCCAAGATCAGACCGATTCGCAAGCAGGATGTCAGGAGTTCGAATCTCCTGGGCTCCACCGGCTCCCCGACACGAAAAAGCCCAGGTCGGACGTTACAGTCGTCACCTGGGTCCTGATCTTCATCAAGCCCCGTTTCGCCTCCGTGCCCGTTGAGTGCCCGATCCCTCCTTGAGTGCCCCATGGGCGAAGCCGTCAAGGCGGCGACGCTCCGCGCCGCCTCGCGGTCCTCGCCCGCTCGGCGGCCAGGCATACGGCCTGGGGGCCGGTCCCGGCCGCCGGCGACTCGGCCCCGCCCATTGCCCACCGCCCAAGCGCATGACATCAACCTGCTACCGCCGAACGTCGTACCGGCCGCGTCCCATGCATTCCGCGAGGCAGAATGATCAACTATGGCGACGACAATGCGTCAATACGGTGGTGCTCCCGATCTGCGGGCGATGCAGGAACTCACGCAGCGCTTATGGTCGCCCGCAAGTCCACACCACGTGGGCGATCTGGCGTGGGGCCGCTTCATGTACACGCCCGACCAAGCCGACTGGCCCATCGCTCTCTGGGAGGACCACGGCCGTGTGATCGCATGGGGCTGGGCACAGTTCCCCGACGACCTCAAACTCCAGGTCGATCCCGCCCATCCCCAACTGCTCGACGAGGTCCTCGACTGGCTCGACGACCTCGCCGCCGGCAACCCCTGCGAGATCAACTCGCTGGACAGCCAAGAGGAAGTACAGACGGCTCTGCTCCGCCATGGATACCGACGACGAGAGAGCGGCCCCTACTTCGCCTACCACATGCGGGATCTGACCGATCTGCCCGCAGTTGTGCTGCCGGAAGGGTTCACCGCACGCGTCGTCGACGATGAGGCCGACCTGGACCAGCGCGTGGCCGTGCACCAGGCGGCATGGAACTCAACCCATGTCACCACCGACTCCTATCGAGCCGTCATGGCCTCATGGCCTTACCGCTCCGACCTGGACTGGATCGTCGAGGCTGCCGACGGGAGCTTCGCCGCGAACTGCCTGATCTGGCTCGACGACGCCAACAAGGTCGGCCTCATCGAACCCGTCGGCACTCATCCCGAGTTCCGCCGCCTCGGCCTGTCCCACGCCGTATGCCTCGCCGCCCTCCATGCTCTCAAGGATCTCGGGGCGACCACCGCGATCGTCTATCCTCGCGGGGATCCCGCCTATCCAATCCCCCAGCACCTCTACCGCGGCCTCGGCTTCAGGCCGTACGACCGCACACGTACATACACCAAAGCAGGCCAACGATGATGTACTGACCCTGCGGACACAGCCACGACCGAGCCACGGCGGGATCAACAGGAGAAGCAGCGCCTCCGGCGGGGGCACTCCGGCTCCGGGATGATCAGGCGGGCGGGTGTGCGCGTCCGCGCAAGGGTCTCAGGCCGTGCCCGTCGCGTGCCCGATGGGGCGGGAAACGAGAGGGAACAGCGGGAGTCACGGGAAATGCGATCAGTGCTGTGAGCTGCGTCTTCGCAGGTCGAGCAAGATTGGCATGCGTCTTTGCAAGCAGGATGTCAGGAGTTCGGACCTCCTGGGCTCCCCGCCAGCTCAAAGGCCACCTCCCATGATCGAGAAGTGGCCTTTTCATGTCTGTACGGAGTACGGCTACGGCTCCGCCTCTCACCAAGGTCTGATCTAGCCGATGAGGGCCTCGGTGATCTGACGGGTGGTCTGCGCGGCGACCCTCGGGTTGACAGCTGCATAGGTGGTGTAGGCGTTCAGACCGGTGGCAAGGGCCCAGCCGCGCCCCCGGGTCCAGGTGGCGTCGTCTACATCGAGCGTGGCGCGGAAGGCGGCCCGGCTGTCGGCCGACATCAGGGTGAAAGCGATGATCAGATCACAGGCCGGATCGCCGATGCCGAGCCCGCCGAAGTCGATGACCGCGCTGAGACGGCCGTCGACGGTCAGCAGGTTGCCGGTGTGGAAGTCGCCGTGGAACCAGACCGGAGGGCGATCCCAACCGGGGGCGCTCACGGCCGCGTTCCACAGTTCGGTCATGGCGGTGGTGTCGAACACGCCGTCGGCCTCTGCGATGGCGGTCCGCGTCGCGCGATCCCGGCCCGCCAACGGCTGGTCGGCGAGGTCCTCGCGGGCCTCCATGGCCTGAACGTCCTCGGACATGAACTGCTGAAGGGCAGTTAGGAATTCCGCCAGTTGGACGGCGGCCACGGACGAGTCGGCCAGTGCTTCGACGGTCGCCACCTCGCCCTCCAGCCAGCGGGACACCGCCCACCGCCACGGATAGCCGAAGTCGGGCTCACCCACTCCCACCGGTACCGGGACGGCCAGGGGCAGTCGCGGGGCGAGCCGGGGCAGCCACTCAAGTTCCTTTTCGGCCTGCCCGATGGCGCCGTCGTGGCGGGGCAGCCGGACGGACAGCCGCTCGCCCAGCCGGTAGATCACATGGTCCGAGCCGGCCGGATCGAGCAACTTCAGAGGCAACGCGGCCCACTGCGGGAACTGCGTATCGACCAGCCTCCTGACCAGCGCGGCATTGATCGTGGGGCGGGTGTCCGCGGTTCTCACGGTTGCCAAGAGCAACTCCTGCGATCGGCCCGCTCCGTACGGCGGGGGCCGGACTATCCCAGTGCACTGTGGCTTGCCTTGTCGACCGGATTTCCCTCAGCCGGACTGACCGGGCCACCAAGGCCATATCCATGGAATCGGCCTTGGTGGTGCGTGAGGGCCTGGAAACCGAGGGCCGGACGCGTCCGTCTTCGTCTGGCGGTGCAGCAGCTTGCCCGCGACGCGCTGGAGCCGCCAGAGGATGGAGGCGGACTGGGGACGGGTCGTGCGTGGTGCACCGTGCAGGTCGTGAGCGTGATCACCGGGCCATTGAGGGCGGTCAACGGGGGCCGGTCACGGTCACTCACAGGGAGCCCGCCGCACAGTTCAAGGCCTGTATGAACCAAGATCAGGCCGATTTGCAAGCAGGATGTCAGGAGTTCGAATCTCCTAGGCTCCACCAGCTCCCTGGACACAAGAAAGCCCAGGTCGGACGCTATGGTCGTCACCTGGGTTTTGATCTTCGTTCGATCTGGTTCCGCCTCCGTGCCCGATTCCCATACGTGACTGGCGTGATGTAGCTGTGGTCACAGTGCGTCAACATCATCTTCTGCAGACTCGTGTCACGGGATTCCTGAGCGGTTCTGACCGGAGTCTGTAGGCTCTATGAGCAGGGAAAGGAGTCCAGCATGACCGCGCAGCCGGATGACTTCGTGCCGTCCGGTCCGTCGATTCCTGAGAAGAACCTGCGGGCCATCCGCGCCGCTTTGGGGGTGGCGCAGGACCGAGAGGCGTTCGATGCAGGGCTCAAGGCGGTGCTCGATGAGGTTCGAGTCAGTTTGGATCTCGGCGCGTTGAACGCTTTCGTCCATCGCTGGTGGATCTCCGCGTGCGACTCGGTGAGAGATCTGGAAGGCCGCCGCCGAATGCACGCCAAGGCCGAGCAGGTCCTTGCCGGTGGGCCGATCCCCTCAGGAAGGCCATGGCGTGAGGTGCTTGGTGACCGCGGAGTCGACCTGTAGGTTTACCAGATCACGCTTGATTCCTTCGCCGAAGAGCAGATCGCTGCGATTCCGGCGGAAGCGCTACGTCCACTCGCTGAGTTGCTCACCCTCCTTGAGGTCGCACCGTGGAGCGGCCAGCCGTACAACCCGGCCAACCCCAAGGCCAACATGCTTACGCACACGTTCGGCGAGCGGGGCCTCGCGACGTACATGGTTCTGGACGAGCAACGCGAGGTGTATCTCATACGTGTTGAGTGGCCATGATTCTGGACGAGGCGGTAGGGGGCGCGGCCATTCGACAGACGCTGGATGTCCGGCAACTGAGATCTTCCGAAGAGCGGTTCTCTGAGTGACCAACTGAGTGACAACGGCTCCGGACGTCCACAGACGACGGTGGATCACCATGGACTGTTTATGCAGGTGGGGGCGGGTATTCGCCGAGGTCCCGCCCCACCTGAGGTGCTTTGCAAGCAGGATGTCAGGAGTTCGAATCTCCTAGGCTCCACCAAAGAAAAGTCCAGGCCAGGGGTGGTTTCCCGGTCTGGGCCTGGGCCGTTCAGGGCCCTTTGCGAGCCGTACGGCACGGAAATGCGGCAACGGTTACGTACTCAGCCGGCACCGGTCTTTTCGGCTGTCTTTCGCTCATCCGCTGTCCCACCGTGGTCGGGTGACCGGAACCACGGAGAGCAGGTGGTTCAGGCCCTTGAAGTCCTTGGGGTTGCAGGTGTAAAGGGGCAGCCGGTTCGCGACGGCCACGCAGGCGATCATCAGGTCCGCGGTACGGGGGCGGGGTTTACGGCCTGAGGCGATGACAGCCGTCCATAGTTGGCCGTACTCGCGGGCGGCGGCGTCGTCGAAGGGAAGTGGATCGAACTCGGCCTCGACAGTCTGCAGGATCTTCATCCGTTGGGCGAGCTCCTGCGGTCCAGTGGCCACCAGCACACCGACTGACAGCTCCGCGGTGGTGATGGCACTGATCATCATCTCGTCGGGGAGCTCGTCGGGGTCGATGCCGGCGCGCAGGATGAGGATGTTGGTGTCGAGCAACCCCTGGGCATGGGTCATTCCTTGTTCTCCGTGAACTCGCCTCTGCCGTAAGCGCGGTCATAGGGATCGTAGAGTTCGTCGTTGACGTGGCGGTCCATGTCCTCGCGGTATTTCCGGTCGTCCAGCCATGGCATGCCACGAGACACGGCGGTGAATTCCGCTCGTGAGACGGCCCGGCGTCGGCGGCGGATGGGGACGAGGTCGCCGATGTGGTGGCCGTTTCGGGTGACGGCGTACCGTTCCCCTCGTTCCAGCCCATCCATGATCTCGGCTGACCGGTTACGCAGGTCGCGCTGGGAGATCTGATGGGAGGGTTCAGGTTGAGGAGTGTTCACTCTTCGACCTTACAAGGATGTGCCACCGCGTGCTACAGGATGGCACAACTTGGCGAGGTCATCTGGGATCTTGATCTGAAAGCCTCGGTGATGGGGAGAAGACGGAGGGCAGAGGGCAGCCGAGGCTTTGAATTGGGTAGGTCGAGGAACGCCGCCGGGCCATTGAGGGCGGTCAACCAGATCATCGTCGTCCGCCTGCCCGCGTTCGACCTCAGATCGGCGAAGACGAGTCCCTCGCCGGTGATCTGCATCAACTGACGTTCGATCCGCACGGTTCCGGCGCCGCCACCGCGTCCACACAGAGGACAGCTCGGGCAAGGCTCCTGTGGCCGCCCGGGTCTCGCCATCGTGGCCAAGGCCTGTATCAAAGATCTTGTGACAGGATCGCGGGGTGCTGCGACTCACCGATTTCATCATCGACTGCCCGGACACGATGAAGCTGGCGGCCTTCTACTCTGAGGTGACGGGACGCCCGATCAAGGAAGGCAGCCACGAGAACTGGGCCGGCATCAAGTTCGGCGAGATCGAGCTGGCCTTCATCCGGGTGGACGACTACCGCGCTCCGCAGTGGCCCGACAGCGAGCACCCCAAGCAGTTCCACCTCGACTTCGAAGTGGACGAGATCGAGTCCGAGCAGCGCCGCGTCCTCGACCTCGGCGCGACGCTGCAGCAGGACTTCATCGGCCCCGACGGCTACGGCTGGCGGATCTACACCGACCCGATCGGCCACCCCTTCTGCCTGTGCCGGAACAAGGGCGTCGTCTGGACCGACCAAGGCCCGATCTGGCCCTAGTCGTGGGTCGGCCACCACACCCATACAGGTCGCGATCACACTGTGGCTGATCACCGGAATCACCGAATGATCTCCGCTACGGTGACCACTCGGTGAGCGCGTGATTCGCCCTCAGACGGACCGGAGGAGACGGGACGATTCCGCTCTGCGCAGATCCGGCCGAACTCGAACGCGCCGTCTATCTAAGGTGAGGCATGGCCTCTTCTGTCCCGCCGCTACGTCCAGCGATCGACCGGACCGACTCCAAGCCGTCTCCGGCTCGCGAGCCGCTGTGGCGGCACGCGCTCGGTGAGTGTCTCCGAGGCCTTCGTCACGAGCGGGGCGAGAAGTTGAGCGAGACGGCACGTCGCGCCGGAGTCTCGCCGCAGTATCTCTCCGAGATGGAACGAGGCGTCAAAGAGCCGTCGAGTGAAATGATCGCTGCGGTCGCCGGCGCGCTGGATGTGACCCTGGTCGATCTGACCCTTGCCGTCGCCGAGAGCCTGCGGTCTGCTCAGAGCAGCGCGTCGAGAGGTGCTACCTGCTCGGCGGCGTACGCTCTGGCCGCGTAGCGTGGCCTGCCGGGATCATCCACCGGCCTACGAACGCTCCTCGATGATCTGATCGAGGAGCCCGTACTCCAAGGCCGTGGTCGCGGTGAACACGCGATCGTGATCGGTGTCGGCGCGTAGGGTCTCGATCGTCTGGCCGGTGTGCCGTGACAGTATGCGCTCGATGTCCGCTCGGACACGGACGACCTCGTCGGCTTGCAGGATGAGATCGGGGATCGTTCCGCGCCCCTGAGCAGCTGGTTGGTGCAGGATCACTCGTGCGTGTGGGAGAGCGGCACGTTTTCCCTCGGCACCCGCGGCGAGAAGGACCGCGCCCACCGCGACGGCCTGTCCAACGCAGGTTGTCGAAACCCGCGGGCGGATATAGCGCATGGTGTCATATATCGCGAGCATCGCGCTCGGATCCCCGCCTTCACAGTTGATGTAGAACTGTATTTCGGCATCGGGGTTGTCCGACTCCAGGAAAATCAGCTGCGCGATGAGCGCGTTTGCGACGCCCGCATCGATTGCGGTGCCCAGATAGATGATTCGCTCGGTGAGCAGGTGCGAGTAGACATCCATGATCCGCTCGCCACGAGAATTCTGAGTGATGACGTTCGGAATCGTATACGTGGTCATCGGCCGGCTCCTTCGGTGACGTCGAATCCGAGCCGTGGGCGATTGCGTGGCGCGATTTCGGCGAAGTTTTGCACGATTGCGTCTATGAAGCCGTAGTCCAGTGCCTCTTGCGCTGTGTACCAACGATCGTGCAGAGAGTCCTCGAATATGCGCTCGACGGGTTGCCCCGTGTCCTCGGCGATGAGACCGAGCACCGTGTCGCGAGTATGCCGAAGGTCGCCGGCCTGCAGTTCGATGTCGACCGCGGTGCCACCGATTCCCGCCGAGCCCTGGTGCATCAGGACACGTGCGTGCGGCAGGGCGCGGCGCTTCCCTCGGGCCCCCGATGACAGCAAGAATTGCCCGGCGCTGTAAGCAATGCCCAGCACGAGGGTCGACACGTCACAGGGAATGAGTCGGATGATGTCGCGGATCGCAAGCATCGAGGGAACCGACCCGCCCGGCGAGTGAATCCACAATGCGATGTCCGTCGACGCGTCCTGCGCGGCGAGTGCTATCAGTTGCGTGGCCAGCAGTGTCCCGTTGTCGTCGTCGAGGGGGCCGTCGAGAACGAGAACACGCTGCTCGTAGAGCTCGCGCCTTACCTGCGCATTGAACAGTGGAAGATTTGATTCTCCGCTCATGCGTCCATCATGTGAGGCGGTCCGGACCGGCGTCGACACGATCTGCCTGGGGCAGATCTGCTCTGAGCAGCGCGAGCTCGGTTTCCAGCCCGGTTCGTGGCGTTGCGTTCGGGAATCGAGTGGGGCGAGCGCGTCGGCGGGAGCCTCGGTCTCGATTCCGTCATGATCAACGGCGCGCGCAGCCCGTTCGATCCGGTGACAGGCGTCGGTTCAGGCTCCACCAGCTCCCCTGATACGAAAAAGCCCAGGTCGGACGCTATGGTCGTCACCTGAGCCTTGATCTTCGTTTGGCTTGCCTATGCCTCTGTGCCCGTGGTTGCTGTGGACCCTTCGCCAAAGATCATGCGGTGCCCGCGGGCTGTGTCCACGTATTCGCGGACCCGGTGGATGAGCTCGTCCCGGAGTTCGAAGACGAAACAGTAGTCGTTGGCGTATCGATTGCCATTGGCGAGCCTCGCCGTCATGGTCGCCTCCACGGTCACCCGCTCGCCGTCGGTGTGGGACCCGTGAAAGGTGACGGTGACGTCACGCGCGAACAGGCGGGGGAAGTCCTCGACGAAGAAGTGCACGATCGCCTTCCTGCCTACCATGTGGTTGGTCGTCTCGAGCGCGACGGCAGTGGCGTTCCCAGGGGGTGACAGCCATTCGGCGTCCTCGGTGAGGACCGCGGAGATCCGGTCGGGGTCGTTGCCGGCGAACGCTTGGAAGGCGTTCTGGATGATGTTGTAGCTCATGACCCCACTGTCACCGTCACTGCGTGCCGGTGTATTGGACAAATGTTCCGGTTGATCGCTCTTAGCATGGGGCCATGCGACCTGCCGCGCACGAGCATTGGACTGTGGCCGGGTGGGATGTCGTGAGGTCGCCGAGGCCCAACCGGGTAGCCGGTGTCACCATGGCCGGGTTCCACAGCCGCAGTACGGGCTCGGTCGACGTGCGGGTGGTTCCCCACCCGGCCATCACACTGGTTCTGGAGTTCGGCAACGGCCCGCTCGTCGTGGACGCCGCCACCGGCCGGCAGCAGCGGGGAAACCTTGTCGCCGGGTTCTTGCACAGCGCTGTTCGGGTGCGAGGCGAGAACGTCGAGTGTGTGCAGGTGCGCCTGTCCCCGGTGGTCGCACGCGCCGTGCTGGACGTCTCCCCATCGGAGCTGGACCATACCGTGGTCGCCCTCGACGACCTGTGGGGCCAGGACGCGGCACGAATCCGACAGCAACTCGGCGATGCCACGTCGTGGCAGCATCGTTTCGCGTTGGTGGAAGCGTTGCTCGCCCGCCGAGCGGAAAGGGAGCCGTCGGTAGACCCCGAGGTGGCCTGGGTCTGGGAGCGGGTCATGGTCAGCCGCGGCCGGGTCCGGGTCGAGGACCTGGCGGCCGAGGTCGGGTGGAGTCGCAAACGCCTGTGGTCCCGGTTCCGGTCACAGGTCGGCCTTCCCCCCAAGCGCGCCGCGATGCTGGTCCGCTTCGACCATGCCGCCCATCGCCTGGCCGCAGGCGAAGACGCGGCCCGGGTGGCGGCGGACAGCGGCTACGTCGACCAGTCCCATCTGCATCGGGACGTTCTGGCGTTCACCGCGGTGACTCCGGCGACCGTGGTCAGCCAGCCGTGGCTGGCGGTGGACGGCATCGCGTGGGCGGGGCACGGCGCGGGCGGGACGGTCTGACACCTTGCTGCGCGCAGTACGCATCGCTCGGCACGGCACGGCACAGGGACAGCGTCCACCCTCGTGGAGCGCGATCCGTGTTCCTCGGCTGATCACCGTCCGTGAACGCGGAACCGGCCGTACGCGCAGAACTCGAAGTGCGTCACAGCAAGAACCCGTCCGGCCCGGCGTCGGCTTCCCCGGATCACCCCGCCGTTCGCGTCGGCGGTCGCTCCGGACCGACGTGACACGCCCCGCCCGCCGGATGTCTCAGCCCCGGCCCACCGGGGAGCCGGGTCGCTGTCCTGTCAGCCGCTGATGTCGTGCGGTGCATCGGGAGGGCGCCGGGTGGGACCAGAGATCAGGACAGGGTGTCCTTGATCGCGAACTGGCCGTTGTTGATCACGAACTTCTGGTTGGTGTTGTTGCTGTCGCACTGCCACAGGTACACCTGGGTGCCGTTGCCGCGGTCGTTGGTGACGTCCAGGCACAGGGGGTTGCCTGAGTTGAGGGTGGACCTGAGGATGATCGCGCCTCTCCGGACGACCCAGAGCTGGTTGGGGTTGCCCAGGCACTGCCACTGGTAGACCCGGGTGCCGTTGGTGCGGTTGTTGGAGGAGTCCAGGCACATCGTCTGGTTCCTGCCGATGGTGTCTTCCACCTTGATGAGGCCGTTGTCGATGACGAACTTCTGGTTGGTGTTGTTGCTGTCGCACTGCCACTGGTACATCAAGGTGCCATTGCCACGGTTGTTGCTGACGTCGATGCACATTGGGGGCCAGGCCAGGGCGGTGCGACCGGCGGGCTGGAGAGCGGAGGCGGTGGCGGGCTGGAGGGCGGAGGCGGTGGCGGGCAGGGCGGTTGCCGCGCCCACCGCGGTGGAGATGAGAGCGACGGCTAGCAGACGGTGAGCAGGCATGATTGGCTCCCAGGAGAGTTGATCAGGTCCCAAGCACCATGTCATGACTGAAAGTCCTCGATCAATTACTCTGAGTGTGATTCCTCTGCGTGTCGGAACGTTCGGATCCCCGGACCATTGGCTCTCCCCGGCAGGCACCCCGGTCACGTTGACGGACGATTCCACGCCTACGGACTCCAAGGGAGAGGAGTGATCGACCTGCCGAGCGGTGGCGCTTCCCGTCGCGGAGCAGGATCGTTCGGAGCTGTTCAGGATGGGCCGCGTATGCCCTCTGATCCGCGTTGAACCGTCCGGAACAGCCTGAAGCCGATCTTTCGATCCGTGGATTCCGGGTTTGAGAGCTTGCCACAATCGGGCCGTGGACTCTCAGGACTCTCCGCTTCGCAGGGCTGTCCGGCTCTGTCTCGCAGGCACTCACGCCGACGAGGTCGCCGCCGGCGCTCTCCATGTCATGGAGTGCCTGGAAGACGACGACTGGGAGACAGCCCTCATCCTTCTCGAGGATCTCGGCGACGCTCGTCCACAACTGCCCGAGTTCTGGAGCCTGCTGGCCGACGCGGCCCGCTTGCTATGGCTCCGGGATGACGCCGCCTGGTACGAATGGCGGCGCGGTCAGGCCCGCAACGGCGCTCTCCGGGCCGAGCTCTGCCTGATGCGTGCCGAGGAGGGAGGCCGAGCGGTGCCGATACCTCCCGGCGGGTCGCTCCGGCCCATGTGGGACATCGGCCACCGTACGCCCGAGGGGGATCCCCTGCTCGGCGTCGCCTTCCTCTGGGTCGAGGGCCGTGATCCGCTGGAACCAGGCGAGTGCGCGCCGGTGAGGCTCATTCCCCTGACTCCTGGGAACTGGCGGCACCTCAGGCCGGATGACGTGATCACCATGCATGAGCTGCGGCCGCCCGTCGCAACGGCGCGCATCATCGAGGTCATGCCGCCCGCGGCGGGTGTCTCCCAGGGGCGGGAAAGGCTCTCAGGGACGCGTACTACGACGAGCGCTGCGACATGGGCGCACGACGGCTCATGTTCACATCCGTCCAGCACCGGTCAGGATCGGGTTCCGAACCCTCGTGCATGGCTGGGACGGTCCTGACAAGAGGCTCGTGGACGCCGGCCGTCGGGCCTCTGGTGGAGCCGCTCATGGTGTGGCCCTCGGCCGGACACGTAGGGCTTCGGGCATTGGCGTCGGCCTAAGATCAACTCATGCGAACCGGCTACAACGAGGCTTTGGCGATGCTCGGATACCTGTTGGGCGCGGTGGCCTCGTCTGTGCTCGTCGAATGGGCGCACGAGGGCGGTCGGGAGTCGCTCGGTGAAGTTCTGCTCATGTGCTCCCTGTTGTTCGAGGTCGCTTTTCTCTTCGGGGTGGTCCGGCTTCTCTTCCGGGGGGTGCGGTGGGGCGGTCGCGTCTTCGCACGCCGGGGGCGGACAACGACCCCACAGGACCCTCCCGGCTCGCCGGGCCGTTAAGGGGTCGACGGCGGTCGGTCACGGTCACTCCCGGGAAGGCCGCCCGGCTCGGACCCCCTACGGCCGAAGATCGGACCGGTTCGCAAGCCGGATGTCAGGAGTTCGAGTCTCCCGGGCTCCACCCACTCGAAGGCCAGGTGACGGATCAGGGCTGCGCCAGGTAGTCGGCGAGGGCGCCGCGGCTACGTTGGAGGCTGTCGATGCGCTCGTCCATGGCCGCCAGTTCCCCGTTCAGGATGTCCCACAGGTCCGCGCACCAGTCGAAGTCCGGGCGCTCGCCCCGTGCGCACGGCAGCACGGAGCGGATCACCTCGGTGGACAGACCGGCCTTCAGCAAGGCGCGGACCTGCCGCACCGTGACCACGGAGTCCTCGTCGTAGTAACGGTAGCCGTTCCGCCCACGTCTGGTGTCGAGCAACCCTTGCGCCTCGTAGTAGCGCAGCAACCGCGGGCTGACCCCGGTACGCCGGGACAACTCTCCGATCAGCATTCGACCCGCCCGCCCGTAGTTGACCTTTCCATTGATGTGAGGCCCTAACGTCGCCCCATGGCCGGACATTCCATGTGGTTTGTCCGCAGATCATTAATTTCGCACTGCTGGAGCCATGTATGTCCTCTTTTGTTGCTCAACGTAACGGCCACGCGGCGAGCGCCGAGGAGTTGGCGCCGCTCGCCTTCGCGGGCTATGCCCACTTCACCGCCATGCAGGCGCGTGGAGGTCAGGTCCGGGGTCTCGACCTCCACCTGGAGCGGTTGCGATTCGCCTCCGAGGAGCTGTTCGGTCAGGCACTGCCCGACGATCGGGTGCGGGCCTGTCTGCGGGCGGCGCTGCAGGCCGGTCCGGCCGACCTTTCGTTGACGGCCACGGTGTACTCCTCAGGGGGCGAGTTCACGGTGGAAGGGGCTCATCCGGAACTCGAACTGCTGGTGCGTACCGGACCGGCCGCGTCCGGCCCGCGGGGCCCGCTCACGCTGGCGGTGGTCGAGTACGAACGGTTCCTCCCGACCGTGAAGCATGTCGGCGAGGTGGCCAAGACGTATTTTCTCCGCCAGGCCGTTCGGCAGGGCTTCGACGACGCCGCCTTCGTCGACCGCCGGGGGCGGCTCAGTGAGGGGTCGATCTGGAATCTGGCCTTCTGGGACGGCGCCACGGTGGTGTGGCCCGAGGCTGAGATGCTGGGCGGCATCACGATGGGTGTCGTCCGTCGGCAGTTGGACCGCCTCGGTGTGCCCCAACGCGTCCAGGAGGTCACGCACGCGGACCTGCCGACGTTGGCGGGAGCCGCCGTCATGAACTCATGGACGCCGGGAGTGGCGGTGCGTCGGATCGGCTCCGTGTCCCTGCCTGAAGCGTCGTCCTTCGTCGAGGTGCTGCACCGGGCCTACCAGGCCGAACCGCTCACCTCGCCGTAGGAGCCGGTCCGGGCGCGGAGGCTCCGCGCCAGGGCGGGGATCATCACCGTCGCGGGGACGAGGTGCAGCCCGAGGAGGGCGGTGACGGTGGCGGTGTTCGCCCCGCAGAGGAGGGGCGGAACCAGCGAGATCGCGGTCAGCGACACCGCCGTCCACACGAATCGCTCGGCGGGGCGGGCGCTCCAGCGAAGAAGAGCGGCGGCGATGACGATGCCCACGACCGAGAAGAAGCCGGTCACCACGGCGAACCCGGGCAACGGGATCGTCTCGCCGCCATCGGGGACCTCGAAGTCGACGCCGACGGCCTGGGCGAGCGCGGCGGCGAGGGTGGTGGCCGCCATCGCTGCGAGCGTGGCGACGAAGCCGGTGCCGGCGAGCCCGCGGAGTCGGCGGGTGTGGCTTGTCCGGCCCGACGCCGGGCCTGCGACGACCCCGGTGTCATTCGTGCTGTTCATGTCATCCTCCATCGTTCGGTGACCGGCGTAGGGGTGTGTCGACACACGCGCGCCGCCGCGCAGCGCGAGCGTCCGCACCGGGACTACTCCGTGCCGTCCGCCGGCAGGCGCTCCGGCAGGCCGAGCCGCGGGAACCGGTCGTCGTGGAATATGACGATCTCGGTGATCGCCCCGCCGGTGACGCGCAGGACGTCGATCGTCAGCGGCAGGTACGCGCCCTCCCGCTGCCGCCAGAGGTAGAAGGCGACGGCGGGTTGCCGGTTCACGGAGGTGGGGACGGCGCGCAGGCGCTTCAGGTCCTTGAAGCCGCTCTCGACCCAGTCGTTCACCACCGTGTCGCGGCCGACGTACAGGCCCGGCGTGGGCGGCATCGAGCAGCGGACGTCGTCCCGCAGCAGTGCGGCGAGCCCGTCGATGTCCGTGGCCACGCTGGCGTCGGTGAAGCGGCGCACCACCTCTCGCGTCCCGGCGTCCTCCTGGCCGCCGGTCCAGTCCTGCCGCTCGGCGGGCAGGTGCTCCCGCATGCCGGCGCGGGCCCGCTGCAGCGCGCTGTTCACGGAGTTGACGGAGTCCCCGAGGAGCTCCGCGACGTCCTTCGCCGGCCAGCCGAGCACGTCCCGCAGGATCAGCACGGCCCGCGGGCGCGGCGCGAGGTGCTGGACCGCGACCAGGTACGCCAGCTCGATCGTCTCCCGCGCGACGGCGACGGTCTCCGGCTCGTCCGCGTCGCCCGCGGGCAGCTCGTCGAGCAGCCGGTCCGGGTAGGGCTGCAGCCACAGCACCTCGCCGCCGGTCGCAGGCTCCGGGCGGCACTTGGCGAGCAGGTCCAGGCAGGCGTTGGTGGCGATCCGGTACAGCCAGGCCCGGAACGTCGACCGCCCCTCGAAGGTCTCCCGCCGCCGCCAGGCACGGAGGAACGTCTCCTGCACGGTGTCCTCGGCGTCCTCGAACGATCCGAGCATCCGGTAGCAGTGCACGTGCAGCTCCCGCCGGTGCCGCTCCGCCAGCCCCGAGAACGCCGGCTCGTCGACCTCGCCCAGACCGCTCCCGCCCAGACCGCTCCCGCCCAGACCGCTCACGCCCAGCTCCTCCAGCCGCGTGTCCGCACTCATCGCGTCATCCTTCCGCCTCGTCGTGTCCCGTCGTAGGTATGACGGGTGCGGGCGCGACAACTCATCACCGGGGTCGGCCGGCATGGCTGATCCGGTGACGGATCCGGTGGCGGAGCACGACGCGCGGTACGGCGAGGAGGGCGCGGGTCCGCCGGAGCAGGCGCGGCGCAGGTTCCGGACGAGGGCGCGGCCGGCGATCACGACTTCGCGGTCCGGTCGGTTCGCAGGCCGCGCATCGGTCCTGGCCTGCGCTTCGGGTGACCGTGATCGGCTTCGATCGGGGTGTTCGCACACTGAGCCTTCTCGTCCTGCGTAGCGGTCGGTCTCGGACCGCCGCCACTGTCGTTGCCCTTCCACCGAAGGGCCCTTAACGTGTCGCAGCGTGACAGCGTCCAAGCCCCTCGTGTATCTCCTCACGGGTCACCCCGGCTCCGGCAAGACCACATACGCCAAGCAGCTTGCGCGACGCGGCGTCGTACGCCTGTCCGTCGACGAAGAAGTCATGGCCCGCCACGGGCGCTTCGGTGTGGACTACCCCGCCCACGACCACCTTGAACGGCAGCGCCCCGTCCTCAAGGAAATCCAGGAAAGGCTGATCCAGCTCATCGGATCGGGCCACTCGGTCGTACTGGACCACGGACTCGGCCGGCGCGGCGACCGCGACCACTACAAGGGCGTGGTCGAACGGCACGGGGGCTCTTGGCGGCTCCTGCACTTCAAGGTCGACGCCGACGAGCTCATCCGCAGGGTGACGGACCGTAACCAGCGTCAGGAGGGCAGCCCGATGAGCCTGGAGATCCTGAGATGGATCATCGAAAACTCCGAGGAGCCGGTTGACGAAGGTCAGGTACTCGTGACCGCCGAGCGCCCCTTCCACGGTCAGGACCTCGTTCCCGGCCCAGGGTGAGCGCGTGCCGCCGTGTTCCTGGCGGGCGGTGGTTCCCGCCAGGTTCGAGATCACGGTCGGCTCACGTCAGCTTCCGCTGCCGCCTTTCCACGTCGGGTCTTCGATCGCGACGCACGGCCCGACCTGGCCGGTGATCATGTGCGCCGTCAGCCGCCACAGCATTTCCCGCTTCTCCGTCTCGGGGGTCTCCTCCTCGTTTCCGGCGAACTCCAGCACCAGTGTCTGGTCTTCGCCGATGCGCCGGGGGTCGATCTCCAGCCCGCCGTCGACCATACGGGCGACCGCGGTGGAGTCCGGCCCCATGGCCGTCACCCGGCCGACCGTCTTTCCCCTGCCCGTCCTGCACTCCTTGCCGGGCGGGAGGTAGCTGATGTCGGCCCTGACGCCCGCCGCGTCCAGGTCCCGCTCCAGCCGGTCGGCGTCCTTGAACTCGTGGATCCGCACTTCGACCGTGCCGTCGGCGTTCTTGCTCACGGCGTAGGCGGACGTCTCCGTCCCCGTCAGCACGGAGACCGCGAACGCCGCCGCCGGGACGACGAGGGCCAGCGCGCTCCCTGCGAGCAGTCGGCGGGCTGGATCGGCGTCCGGTCTCCCTACAATGGCCCGGTGAACCGCGCATTTCGGCTAGATGACCTCAAAGTGCTACGTGTCGGTGTGAAATGGGCTGACGTGGGCCCGGGTGTGCTTCCCGTCTGGATCGCCGGAACGGACGTCCCCATGCGCGTGTTCGCCGTCCCGGCCCCGGTCACGGCGGAGATCCTCGACCGGGTCTCCCGAATGACGTGCTGAGCGCCGCGGGGCTGAGCGCCGAGGAGGAGGCCGCCTACCGGCTGCTGGTCAGAACCGCCGGAGTCGAGCCCGCCGAGCTGGCGGAAGAGCTCGGCGTCGAGAGTGAGGCGGCACGGCGGACGCTCGGCTCCCTGCTCGCCAAGGGGCTGGCGCGGGCCGTACCGGGAGAGTCCGACAGGTTCACCGCTGTCGCGCCCGACGTGGCGCTCGCGGCCCGGCTGCACAGGCGGCAGGAGGAGGTGGACCGGGCCAGGCAGGCCGTGGAGCAGCTCACCGGGGAGTACCTGGTCCATGCGCGACGCCGCGAGGCCGCCCAGCTGATCGAGGTGATCACCAGCAGGACGGCGCTGCGCGAGCAGTTGCGCCTGCTGCAGGACAACGCCCGCCACGAGGTCGTCAGCCTCTGCCGGGCCGGGCACGTGGCGATGACCTCGCAGGAGAACACCGAGGAGCTGGCCGCGCTGCGACGCGGGGTCGGCTATCGCGTCCTGTACGAAAGCGTCCTGCTTGAGGAACCGGGCATGCTGGTCAACCTCGCCGAGGGAATCAGGCTGGGTGAGCGGGCACGCGCCCTGCCCACCCTGCCGGTACGGATGATCATCGCGGACGGCGAGCTGGGCGTGCTCCCGCTGATCCAGCACACCGGCGGGCTGACCCAGCTCACCGCGGCGCTGATCAGGCCGAGCAGCCTGCTGGACGCGCTCGGGGCGCTGTTCGAGAGCCTCTGGGAGCGGGCCACCCCCGTCAGTCTCACCAGGTCGGAAAGCCCGCTCGACTCCGACCACCTCTACCTGCTGTCGCTGCTGGTGGCGGGCGTCTCCGACAAGTCGATCGCCACGCAGCTGAAGGTGTCGCAGCGAACCGTCCAGCGCCGGATCACCCACCTGATGGAGCAGGCGGGCGCCCAGACCAGAATGCAGCTGGCCTGGCACGCCGCCCGTGAGAACTGGTTGTGACGGTCAGTACGCCCTGATCACCGTCTGCCTTATCTGGTTGCCGCCGGAGTCGGCGGCGGTGACGCGAAGCGACGGACGCGGGCGGAGGACGACCGCGCTGTAGCGACCGTGGCCGAGGGGGAGAACCGGCTGCCTGCGCCAGGTCGCGCCGTCGTCGTAGGACAGCTCCAGCCGCAGGTCCTTGACGGTCAGTCCGCTCACGCCCTTCTGGTGCCGTACGGCGAAGCCGAGCAGGCCGGGCCGCACGTCGTAGTCGACCTGCAGCAGCGGCAGCACCTGCTGGCCCCGCTTCGACCTGAACGTCCAGGACGTCTCGGTCGCGATCGCCCGCGTCCACTGCTCGGAGGTCCGCTTGGTGGACAGCTCAAGGCGGTACTCGGCCTCCTGCGGCACGGCGGGGAAGGCGCCCCAGGCGTCCTCGCGTTCCTCCACGAGCTCGCCGTTCCTCAGGAGTCTCGCCGAGACGCCGTCGTTGTCGACCCCCGCGCGGGAGGCGTGGCCGGAGGCGTCGACGAACTCGGGGACGCGGATCTCCAGGGTGTCGCCGGTGCGGGTGGAGGGAGTCAGCCAGTCGGGGATGGCGGGCCGTACGACGGGCGCGTGCCAGCTCTCGCCGATCCGCTGACCGGGCTGGTAGGCGCGGGGCGGCTCGGTCAGTCCGTCCCGCAGCCGGTTCATGTCGTCCCAGGTGAACTGGTGGTTGACGATGTGCTGCCAGAAGGAGCCGTTCGCGCTGACGTGCTCGGCCCGGCGCGACGGCGTCCTCACGATCCGCTGCGTCTCCATCTGGTTGCCCAGGGAGTAGGCCTGCCAGGGCCGCCAGCCGAACCGCTGCTCCTTGGCCCAGCCGAACCCGCCCGTGTGATGGTATTCGGTGTCCACGCGCGCGGTGTTGCGGTTGCTCACCTCGTGCACGATCTTGTCCGGCACGTGCCCGCCGGAGACCTGCATGACGTCGTAGAGGTACGGCGACGCCGTCGTCCCGCTGATGTCCAGCAGGGTGTGGCCCTTCCTGACCTGTTCGAGCAGCCGCTGTCCGTGATCGTTGGCGATCAGCATGACCGGGATGGGCAGCGACACCCTGCCCGGGTTCCAGCCGCGCCCGAGCGCGTCGTCGGGAGTCATCACGATGATCGCGGCGACCGCTCCCGCCGCCACCGCCGCCTCGGCGGCGTCTCCCCACCCCACTGACGGGTCGTCCAGCACGGCGACCTTGCCCCGGGCGCCGCCCGTCCCCTGCACGAGCCGCCACAGGTGACGGCCCTCCACGCCGGGCGAGCCGCCCAGGAAGCCCATCGGGTACGGGGAACCCGCCACCCGTGCGGAGATCTTCGGAGCGGTCAGCTGCCAGCGGGAGGCGAACTCGAACGTGCCCTCGCCGACCGGCCGGGTCGGTGAGACGTTGAGCCCCTCGACGACGTCGAAGTTCATGACGCCCTGGGAGATCTCGCGCGAGCCGAAGGCGCGGTGGGTGAAGTAGGTGAAGATCCCCACCTGCTCCGCCGGCTCGCTCACCTTGACGGTGACGGGGCTGGTTCTGCGATAGTCGAGGAGCACCTCCAGGTCGCGGTCGACCTTGAGCTCCGGAATGACGACGAGCCCGTCGCGCGGGTGCATGCGGCCCCACCCGGTCGCCAGGTTGATCGCCTGCGTCATGTAGGTGCCCTCGGAGACCTCCACGGTCAGGCCCTGCTCGGGCACCCAGGTGAAGACGTCGTCCTGCTGCGACGCGCCGAACATCGACAGGGTGTCGGTGCTGGTGGGCTTGCCCGCCGCGTCCACGGCGGTGAAGCGGACGCTGTGCTGGGGTCCCTTCCAGGTGAGCGCCAGCGTGGTGTGCACGGTCTCGGCTCCCGCGGTCGCGGTGACGTGCCCGCCGTATCTGCCGAAGGGCAGCGTGGCCAGGTCCACGCGGACCTGGACCTCGGCGGTGCCGCCGGCCGCGACGGTGACGCTCCGCGCGCTGAGCACGGCGTCCTTGAGGGTGCTGGAGAGCTCCAGCGTGACCGGCGCCGCCGTGCCGTTGGTGTAGACGATCGTGCCCTCGGCCGTGCCCGTCCCCTCACCCTTCTGGTGTTTGCCGAGGTTGACCACGCCGGTGGCCGTCACGCCCTGCCGCAGGGCACGCGCCACGTCGAGCCTGCCCGCGCCCGCGTCGTCGACCTGCTGGCCGGCCACCGTCGTGGCCGAGTCCATCAGGGCGTCCTTGATCTGCCCCGCCTTCCACTCCGGATGGCGCTGTTTGAGGATCGCGGCGGCCCCCGCCACGTGCGGAGTGGCCATGGAGGTGCCCGACGCGGCCGTGTAGTGCTCGTCGACGGGCTGGCCCATGCCGGTGCCCGCCGCCCTGGCCGCGACGATGCCCACGCCCGGCGCCGTGAGGTCCGGCTTGGGCGCGTCGTCCAGGCGCGGACCCCTGCTGGAGAAGTCCGCGATGACGTCCTTGCCGTCGACGGCGCCGACGGTCAGCGCGGAGGTGGCCGCTCCCGGGCTGCCCACGGAGTAGGCCGCGCCGTCGTTGCCCGCCGCGACCACGAAGAGCGCACCGGTCCGCTCGGTGAGATTGTCGACGGCGACGCTGAGCGGGTCGGTGCCGTCGGTGACGTCACCGCCGAGGCTCATGTTGATCACCGACGCCCCCTCGGCGGCGGCCCATTCCATGCCTTCGATGACGCCGGACAGGGTGCCGGACCCGTCGTCGCCGAGCACCTTGCCGATGATCAGCTCCGCGCCGGGGGCGACGCCCTTCTTGCCGACCCCGCCCGCGATGGTGGCGGCCACGTGGGTGCCGTGCCCGTGGGCGTCGTTCACGTTCGGGTCGCCGGTGAACACCCTGGTCTGCTTCACCCGGCCCGCGAGATCCCGGTGGGTCGCGTCGACCCCGGTGTCGAGGACGGCGACCTTGACGCCCTTGCCGTCGAACCCGGCCTGCCACGCCTCAGGCGCTCCCACCTGCGGCACACTGTGGTCGAGCGAGACCTTGACCTTGGCGTCGAGCCAGATCTTCGTCACGCCCTGGGCCAGGCTCGCCCGCTCCTCGGCCAGAGACTTCCACAGCTGGCCGATCGTGCGCTTGTCCGCGGAGACGGCCCGCCCGTTGACGCTCTCCAGCGGAGTCGCGGTCCTGGTGGTCATGGCGTCGTAGACGAACAGCAGTGGCAGCCTGTCCGCCGCCGCGTCGTCGTAGCCCTGCTCGATCAGGTCGGTCACGGAGAACAGGCTCGGGTCCAGCCGCTTGGCCGCCAGGTAGGGCACCATGTCAGCCGGCAGGACCCGCAGCTCGCCGTTCTCCTCGGTGGTGTGGAAGCCCATCCGGTCTCGGCCGGGGCCCGGCTTCACCTCCACCGCGTGTCTGCCCTGCCCCGCTTCCCTGACGGTCACCACGTCACCGGTGATCAGGGTGACGCGGTGGACGTCGAAAGCGGCGGGTTGCGTCGTTGCCGGGTACGGAGAGCTCAGGAGGGCGGCGGCGGACACTCCCACCGCCGCCACATGTGCGGACCAGTGCATGGGGGGCAAACCTCTCGCGTCAACAAACCGTGATCACGAGAGTGAGCGCCGACAGGCCCTGCCCGCCAGCGTTCAGGCCTGCCGTTTGTCTGCCATGTCGTTGATGCGACACGGCCCGCCGCCCTGACGCCGCCCGAGCACGCGGCGTGGACACCGGTCCCGGCCTGTGGCGGGACCACGGGCCGCCCCTCGAACCGCGTGCCCTGGGCCGGCATCCGATACCGGCCCGCACGGGTCGGGCGGCGGGTTCGTCCCCATGACGTGACCGGCGAGGGCCGCCGGGGGCCGGGTGCTTCGGCCGGGCACCCGACCGTCTCTCAACATGTGCTCACATCAGAACTATTGCATGCCCATCTCCCGATGTGTATACATCTCGTTAACGAAAGCACACATCCGAAGGAGGTGTGGCGTGAGCTGGTTCGCCCTCGCCACTTATCGGGCCGCCGACGAGACCAGACCGGCCCTGGCGCTGGCCCCCGACCGTGTGCACGACCTGGGCGCGATCATGACCGCGCTCGACCGCTCCGGGCCGGTGCCGACCGTCGCCGAGCTGATGTCGGCCTGGCCCGAGCACGAGGAGGACATCTGCGCCCTGGCCGAACAGGCCAGGGAACTCGACGGGCTGGCCGACGTGAGCGCCCATGTCGTCGAGCCCTACCGCCCTGCCCGGATCTTCGCCGCGGCCTCGAACTTCGTGGACCACGCCGACGAGATGGGCACGGTGCTCGCGGCCAAGGCGGACAGCCAGCCGTTCGTGTTCATGAAGGCCGACTCCTCGGTGATCGGACCCGGCGAGAGCGTGGTGATCCCCGCGACGTCGGAGCAGGTGGACTGGGAGGTCGAGCTGGCCGCCGTGATCGGCGTCGGCGGCCGGGACATCCCCGTCGAGCGGGCGCTCGACCACGTGGCGGGTTACTCGATCCTCAACGACGTCTCCGCCCGCGACCTCAACATGCGCACCGACTTCCCCTTCGCCTTCGACTGGTTCAGGGGGAAGTGCTTCGACACGTTCGCGCCGTTCGGTCCCTGGGTGGTGCCCGCCCGGTTCGTGCCCGACCCGCAGCAGGTCGGGCTCCGCCTGGCGGTCAACGGCGAGGTCATGCAGGACGGCAAGACCAACGAGATGATCTTCACGCTGGCGGAGCAGATCGCCTACCTGTCGAGCATCCTCACACTCCGCCCCGGCGACGTGCTGGCCACCGGCACACCCGACGGGGTCGGCATGGGCCGTGGCGTCTACCTCGCGCGTGGCGATGTCATGCGCGCCGAGATCGACGTCATCGGCGTTCTGGAGAACCCGGTGCGCTAGCCCCGCACCGGCAAACCCCCCAAAGGAGTCCAGATGGACATTGCCCGGCGCGCGGCAGCGCTCCTCGTCCTGCCGTTGCTGGCCGCGTGCGGCGCGACAGAGGCGGAGGCGGGCGGGGACCTGACGAAGGTGACCTTCAACCTCGCCTGGTTCCCGCAGGGCAGCCTGGGCGGCGTCTTCGCCGCGATCGACCAGGGGTACTACAAGGAGGAAGGCCTGAGCGTGGAGCCCGTCCGGGGGTACGGCGGCACGCGTACGGTCAACGAGATCGACCAGGGCCAGTTCGACTACGGCTACGCCGACCCGATCAGCGTCATCCTGAACCGCGCCAAGAAGGGCGGCACGGTCATGGTCGGCGCGCTCAACACCGTCTGGCCCGGCGGGCTCTGCTACGACGCGGGCAAGCGGACCGTCGACGACCTGGCCGGCCTGAAGGGCCTGGTGCTGGGCGGCGGCTCGACCTCGCCGATCCAGAGCCTGCTGCCGGTCTGGCTGGCGCGCAACGGCCTGCCCGCCGACCACATCAAGATCATCAAGATGGATCCGGCGGTCATCGACTCCGCCCTGGTCCAGGGCAAGATCGACCTGTCGGACTGCTGGGCCGGCAGCAACCGGGCCACCGTGCTCGACCTGGCCAAGAAGGCCGGCAAGCAGATCAAGTGGCTCGACTACCGCGATCACAACCTCGACATGTACGGCAACGGCATCGTCACCTCCGCCGACCGTCTTCAGAAGGATCCCGAGCAGGTCAGGAAGTTCCTGCGGGCGACCTACAAGGGCTACGCCTACATGAAGGCCAACCCGGACGAGGTCGTCGGAATCATCGCGAAGAAGTATCCGGAGATGAACCGCGAGGTGCTCGCCAGCCAGGTCGGCGACATGAACACGCTCATCGGCGACGGCAAGGGGCTCTTCGACGAGGCCCGGATGAAGTCCACCGCCGAGATCATCGGGACCGCCTTCAAGGTCGACGTCCCGGCCACCGACGTCTACACCAACGACTACCTGAAGTGAGGCGGTACCCATGCCCAAGCCTCGTCCCCGCAAGCTCGGCCACCTGGTCCTGCAGGTGCGCGACATCCAGGCGTCCGCCAGGTTCTACACCGAGATCGTCGGTCTGACCGTCTCGGACTGGATCGGCGACCAGATGTGCTTCCTGCGTGCCGGAACCGACCACCACGACCTGGGCCTGGCCCAGCTCCCGCCCGAGACCGCCGCGCTGCCGCCCCGCGAGGTCGGCGAGCGCGCAGGGCTGGAGCACTTCTCCTACGAGGTCGGCAGCCTGGCCGAGATCGAGGGGATCGCCGACTTCCTGGAGGAGAAGGGCGTCGAGATCGTCCGCGGAATCGGCAAGCACGGCCCCGGCGAGAACCTCTTCCTGGTCTTCCGCGACCCCGACGGCAACTTCGTGGAGTTCTACGCCGACATGGTGCGGATCGACGCCGACCACCCGTACGAGCCGTCGGTGTGGGAGGACAACCTCGACGCCTACGACCAGTGGCGCTTCGAGAAGTTCCGGGTGCCGGCGCCCGGCCTCTACCAGGAAAAGGCGTGAGGCGGATCGCCGAACCGGCTCTGCTGGCCGCGGTGCTGCTGGCGCTGTGGGAGTGGCTGCCGGGACTGCTCGGGCTCAAGTCCTACCTGCTGCCGCGACTGAGCGAGGTGGCGGCGGCGGGCTGGGAGTCGCGGGAGACGATGCTGGAGTATCTCTGGATCACCACCGGCGAGGTGCTCATCGGTTTCCTCACCGCGGCGGTCGGAGGCGTCGCGCTGGCGGTGCTGATCTACGGTTCGCCGGCGCTGCGGCGCACGCTCTACCCGCTGCTGGTCGGGCTGCAGGGACTGCCCAAAGTGGCGCTCGCCCCGCTGTTCGTCGTGTGGTTCGGCTACGGGCTGGGCTCGAAGGCGCTGATGGCCTTCCTGTTCGCGTTCTTCCCCGTGGCCATCGCCACCCTCGGCGGCCTGGCCGGCACGCCGCTGCACCTGGAGGAACACTTCCGGGCGCTGCGGGCCTCCCGCTGGGCCACCTTCACCCAGCTGCGCGTGCCGTACGCGCTGCCGGCGGTCGTCGACGGCTGCAAGGTCGCGATGCCGCTCGCGGTGATCGGCGCGATCGTCGGCGAGTTCGTCGGGGCGGAGAAGGGGCTGGGCAGCCAGATCCAGTTCGCCGCCTCCAGCAACCGCACCGACCTGGTGTTCGCCGCGCTCGTCCTGATCAGCGCGCTGTCCTTCGTGCTCTACGGCGTCATCGAACTGCTCGGCCGCCTCGTGTGGTGGCGCGGGCGCTCCACCACCTGACCCCACCATTCGAAAGCCATCTGAAAGGGAAACGACCATGGCGAAGTTGCGTCACGTGGCGCTGGCCGTACAGGACGTCGAGGCCTCGGCGAAGTTCTACAGCGAGACGTTCGAGATGGAGATCGTCGGCAAGACCGAGTCGCCGATCGCGTCGGGACTCTACCTGTCCGACGGCACGGTCTGTCTGGCACTGCTCAACTACAAGACCGACGAGGCCGCCGGGCTTGAGCGCGGCAAGGACTACGTGGGAATCCACCACTTCGGCTTCTGGTGCGACGACCTCGACCGGCAGGGCGCCACGATCAAGGACAACGGCGGCGAGTACTTCATGGATCTGCCGCTGGAGAAGGACTCGCTGTACTACGAGGCCAAGTACCGCGACCCCGACGGCGTCATCTTCGACATCACCCAGAACGGCTGGGTCGGAGCGACGAAGTGACGATTCCCGCGACCGCCGCCCCCGCGCAGGGGGCGGCGCCCGCCGCGGCCGCGATCACGCTGAAGGGCGTCTCCAAGACGTTCCCCGGCGGGATGCGAGCCCTGGAGGGGGTTGACCTGACCGTCCCCGCGGGCGAGTTCGTGGCGATCCTCGGTCCGAGCGGTTGCGGCAAGAGCACGCTGCTGCGGATCGTGGCCGACCTCATGGAGGCCGACCCGGGCGGCTCCGTCGAGGTGGACACGCCCAAGGAGCTCGGGGTGGTGTTCCAGACCAGCAACCTGCTGCCGTGGCTCACGGTCGAGGGCAACCTGACCCTGGGCGCGCGGCTGCGCGGCGTGCCGAAGGCGGACATCGCCGCCCGGGTCGGGCCGATGCTGGAGACACTGGGCCTGGAGAGCTTCGCCCGCAAGCACCCGCACGAACTGTCGGGCGGCATGCGGCAGCGGGCCGCGCTCGGCCAGACGCTGATCTGCCGCCCGAAGACCGTGCTGTTGGACGAGCCGTTCGGCGCGCTCGACGCCCTCACCCGCGACCGTCTCAACGTCGAGCTGCTGCGGCTGTGGCAGGACCTTCGCCAGACCGTGCTGCTGGTCACCCACAGCATCCCCGAGGCGGTCTTCCTGGCCGACCGGGTCATCGTGATGAGCGGCCGTCCCGGCGCGATCGCCGAGGATCTGCGCATCGACATCCCCCGCCCGCGCGACCCGGCCGAGACCCGGGCGCTGCCGGAGTTCACCGAAGCCGCGCAGCACCTGCGCAAACTGATGGGAGTCGTCTGACATGCACGAACTGCACGGCGTCGTCACCGCCACGCCGACCCCGTTCACCACGTCGGGTGAGGTGGACGAGGCACGTTTCCGCGAGCTGATCCGCTGGTTCCTGACCAGCGGCGTACACGGGATCTCCGTGGCCGGCAGCCAGGGCGAGTTCTACAGCCTGGAGACCGCCGAGCGGCTGCGCCTCATCGAGATCGCCGTGGAGGAGACCGACGGCCGGGTGCCGGTCTACGCGGGCACCGGCGCGGTCTCCACCCGCGACTCGGTCGCGCTGACCCGCGCCGCGGAGTCGATCGGCGCCGACGTCGCGATGGTCATCACCCCCTACTTCGTCTCCCCGTCCCCCGCCGAGCTGGCCGAGCACTTCCGCCAGGTCGCCGCCGCCACGACGCTGCCGGTGCTGCTCTACAACAACCCGCCGCGCACCGGCGTCACCCTCGTCCCCGCCGACCTGAGCGCCCTGGGCGGCAACGTCGTGGGAGTCAAGGACAGCGGCGGCGACCTCACCGTGGCGATCGAGCACATGCTGAACGGCGCACTGCTCTTCTCAGGGCGCGACACGATCACCCTCGCCCTGCTGCTGCACGGCGCGGCGGGCGCGATCTCCCCCGCCGCGTGCGTCTTCCCCCGTCTGCTGGTCAGGATGTACGACGAGGCCAGGGCAGGGCGGTTCGAGCAGGCCAGGGCGATCAGCGACGCCCTCGCCCCGCTGCGCCGGGCCTGGGATCTCGGTTCCTTCCCCGTCGTCATCAAGGAGGCGATGGCCCTGGCAGGGCACGACCCAGGGCCGGCCCGCGCGCCGATCGCACCGCTGTCCCCGTCCGGCAGAGCCGCGCTGGCCGAGGTCGTCGAGCGGATCCAGAAGATCGAGTCGGAGCTGCTCTGATGCTGGACCGGCTGTTCCGCGACGCCCGCACCGCCAACCGGTTCACCGCGGAGCCGGTGCCCGACGAGCTGTTGCGAGAGCTGTACGACCTGGTGAAGCTGGGCCCCACCTCGGGCAACCTGTGCCCGGCCCGCTTCGTCTTCGTCCGCACCCCCGAGGCCAGGCAACGGCTGCTCGCCTGCCTGGACGCGGGCAACGTCGTGCGCACCGGTGAGGCGCCCGTGACCGTCATCGTGGGGTGGGACGAGCGGTTCCACGAGATGGCACCCCGTCTTTTCCCCGGCCGGGACGATCTGATAACGGCCTACGCGGGGGATAATAGGAAGGATCATCGGCACGAGGTGGGCCTTCGTAACTCCAGCCTTCAGGGGGCGTATCTCATCATGGCCGCACGAGCACTCGGCCTTGACTGCGGGCCCCTGTCGGGTTTCGACAGCGTGAAGCTGGAGGCGGAGTTCTTCCCCGACGGACGGACCAAGGTGAATTTCCTGTGCAATCTGGGCCGCGCCGACCGGGCCGCGTTGTTTCCACGACTACCCCGGCTCTCATTCGAGGACGCATGCACGCTTCTGTAGGGAAGACCAGGTCGGAGGAGATCCGGCAGCGCATCGCCGACGACATCGTCTCCGGGCGGCTGAAGCCCGGACAGAAGCTCGACGAGCCCGCGCTCGCCGAGCACTACCAGGTGTCGCGCACCCCGGTGCGTGACGCGCTGCGCCAGCTCAGCGGCACGGGGTTGGTCCGCATCCTGCCCAAGAGGGGCGCGTGGGTGGCTGAGATCGACCCGCAGCAGCTCGACGAGCTGTTTGAGGCGTGCGCGGAGATCGACGCGCTGTGCGCCAAGCTGGCAGCCGTCCGGCTGACCGGCATCGAGCGCCGTCAGCTGGAGCTCGCGCACACCCAGTCCGAAGACTACGTCAGCGGCGGCGACGACGCCGGCTACGCCGTGTGCAACGAGAAGCTGCACGATCTGATCTACCAGGGCAGCCGCAACCGGGCGCTGGTCGACATCGCACGCGGCCTGCGCCAGCGGGCGGCCCCGTTCCGGCTGCCGCAGTTCTACGTCCGCAACGAGCGGATGAACGCCTCCTTCAAGGAGCACGCGCTGCTGGTCAAGGCGGTGGAGGCCGGCGACGCCGAGGCCGCCTACGTGGCGATGCACACCCACATCACGAACTCCTCGGTGCACGTCATCGAGTTCTTCAAAGAGAGCATGGCCGTGTGGTGACGACCGGCCGCGGCCGGTGAGCCCTCCCGGTCGCACGCCCCTGACGGCGGTCACCCGCCGTGTCCACGGAGGCCGACGGCCCGGTCGACGTGAGGCCGAGCGCGCCCGGCCACGACGTGTCCCCGCTCCTGGACCGGATCGTCAGGAGGTCGCTCGTGTGTAGCGGTCGGCCAGGCGGCGCAGGTGCACGAGGAGCTCCGGCGGCCCGCTGACGTGGAAGTCCGCGCCGAGCAGGCCCAGGTAGACGCCGAGGGTCTCGACCGTGTCCGCGCCGGTGTGCAGGACGCAGGTGTGTTCGTCGACGCTTTCGACCGTTCCGACCGCCGGGCTGATCCGGTCGGCGACGACCTCGGCCGGCGCGTGCACGGTGACCCGTGCCCGATGGCGCCAGGCGGCCGCGGACGCCCGGCGTGAGACGTACGCGGCGACGTCGTCGTCGGGCAGGTCGCGCGGCGTGAAGCGGGGCCCGGTCGGGGTCCGGGGGCGTACCCGGTCGACGCGGAAGGTGCGCCAGTCGCTCCGCTCGACGTCCCACGCCAGCAGGTACCAGC
Source organism: Streptosporangium carneum (assembly GCF_027922005.1). Taxonomy (GTDB): domain Bacteria; phylum Actinomycetota; class Actinomycetes; order Streptosporangiales; family Streptosporangiaceae; genus Streptosporangium; species Streptosporangium carneum. The sequence continues at coordinate 505,066 of NZ_BSEV01000001.1, forward strand.
GGCGGCCCCAGTTGACCAGCCGGTACGGTTCGACGGTGCGCACCGTGGTCGCGCCGACATGGTCGAGGTAGTCGAACCGGAGCCGTTCCCGGTCGCGGCAGACCGCGGCCAGGGCGGTCAGGATCGCGGGGTCGACCCTGGGCCCGACGTCGTCACGGGGGACCGGCACCGTGTAGGTCTGCAGGGTGTTGACCCGGCGTCGCAGCCGGGACGGCAGCACCTGCTCCAGCTTCGCCAGCGCCCGCAGGGACGCCTCCTCGATTCCCGCGACGGCGCCGCCGGTCGCGGTCCGGAGGCCGACGGTGACGGCGACCGCCTCCTCGTCGTCGAGCAGCAGCGGCGGCAGGGCCGCGCCGGCGCCGAGCCGGTAGCCGCCGACGGCGCCGCGCGTGGCCAGCACCGGGTAGCCGAGGCCGCGCAGGCGCTCCACGTCGGTGCGGACGGTCCGCCCACTCACCCCGAGGCGCTCGGCGAGCTCGGCGCCGGTCCAGTCGCGCGGGGTTTGCAGGAGGGAGAGCAGCCGCAGCAGGCGGGCGGAGGTTTCCAACATCGCCCAAGGTTTTCAGATAATTAGGAGCGAACCCTTCCTAATGCTCCGGCAGAGTTGCCGGCATGACCGAGATCCACGAATTCCGCATCGACATCCCGCAGGCCGACCTGGACGACCTGAACGAGCGCCTGGCCCGGGTCCGCTGGACCGACGAGCTGCCCGACGCCGGCACCGACTACGGCGTCTCGCTGCGGTACCTGCAGAGCCTCGTCCAGCGGTGGCGCGACGGGTACGACTGGCGCGCCTGGGAGGCGAAGCTCAATGAGCACCCGCAGTTCACCACGACCGTCGACGGGCAGAACGTGCACTTCCTGCACGTCCGCTCACCCGAGGCGGACGCCACGCCGCTGCTGCTCACGCACGGCTGGCCGACCACGATCGTCGAGTACCTGGACGTGATCGGCCCGCTGAGCGACCCGCGGGCCCACGGCGGCGACCCGGCCGACGCCTTCCACCTGGTGATCCCCTCGGTGCCCGGTTTCGGCTTCTCCGGTCATACCGCGGAGCGGGGCTGGAACAGGTACCGGATCGCGAAGGCGTGGGCCGAGCTGATGCGCCGCCTCGGATACGAGCGGTACGGCGCGCACGGCAACGACGGCGGCTCGCTCATCTCGCCCGAGGTGGGCCGCCACGATCCCGAGCACGTCATCGGCGTGCACGTCACCCAGGTCTTCTCCTTCCCGTCCGGCGACCCGGCCGAGCTGGCCGGCCTGTCCGAAGAGGACCTGAAGAAGGTCGAGTTCCTGCGGTGGTGGCTGGACAACGGCGGCGCGTACGACAAACTGCAGTCCACCGCGCCGCAGACCCTGGCGCACGCGCTGGCCGACTCGCCGGTGGGGCAGCTGGGCTGGAACGCGCAGTTGCTCGGCCCGAACCTCGATCCGGACTACGTGCTGACCAACACGATGATCTACTGGCTGACCAACACCGCCGCGTCGTCCGCCCGCCTCTACTACGAGGACTTCCACGCCGCCGACAAGCCGGCCGAGCCCACCACCGTGCCGCTCGGGCTGGCGAACTTCGCCTGGGACTTCCAGTCGATCCGCCCGTTCGCCGAACGCGACCACAAGAACATCCTGTCCTGGAACGTCTACGACACCGGCAGCCACTTCGCCGCGCACGACGCGCCCGACCTGCTGGTCGACGACATCCGCGGCTTCTTCCGCTGGCTCCGCACCTGATCGGCTCATCACCCGGGCCATGGCCTGACCGGGAGCGTCGACGGCCTCCGTCCCCAGGGAAATCGTCGTCGACGCCCCACCCGACGAGACGCCTGAGGACCTCGGCCGGTCAGCGGTTCGTCGCCGCTCCGCAGGCCGGGCGCGAGGTGGCCGTACGGCCGGACGTCCACGGCCGAGAGTGACCGGACGGAAGACGCTGGGACATGTTTTCGAGATGGAGGGCCATTACGCGACTCATTCGATCTCCCTAACGTTGAGGGCGTCAAACCGAACGACAAGGGAGAGCTCCCATGCGTGCTGTTGTCCAGAACTCCTTCGGCGGTCCCGAGGTCCTGGAGGTCGTCGATGTCGACCGCCCCGAGCTCCTCAGTGGTGAGGTGCTCATCCGGGTCCGGGCGAGTGGCGTGAACCCCGTGGACGTCGCCGTCAGGTCGGGGGTCTATCCGTTGCTGGGTGAGCCCGGTTTCGGGGTGGGGTGGGATGTCTCCGGCGTCGTGGAGGAGGTCAGTCCGGGGGCTCGGTTCAAGGTGGGCGACGAGGTCTTCGGAATGCCCTTCTTCCCACGTGCCGCGACCGGATACGCCGAGTACGTCGCCGCCCCCTCACGGCAGGTCGCTCGTAAGCCCGCCTCGCTCGACCATGTGGAGGCCGCCGCCGTGCCGCTGGCCGCGCTGACGGCCTGGCAGGGGCTGGTGGACGCGGCGCGGGTGAAGGCCGGCGACCGGGTGCTGATCAACCGCGCCGCCGGAGGAGTCGGGCACTTCGCGGTGCAGATCGCCAAGGCGCGCGGGGCGTATGTGATCGCGTCGGCGAGCGAGGCGCGGCACGAGTTCCTGCGGAGCCTCGGAGCGGACGAGGTGATCGACTACCGGGTCACCGACTTCGAGGACGTAGTAAGTGATCTTGACATCGTCTTCGACTCGAACGCCCAGGGTTCGCGTTCACTGAGCGTGTTGCGGCGGGGCGGCACGCTGGTGACCATCATGGAGCACTGGAACCGAGAACTGGAGGCCGAGGTCGAGGCGGCCGGGCGGCACTTCGCGGGGGTTTCGGTCGAGCCTGACTACGCGTCCCTGGAGGCGATCGCCGAGCTGATCGACGCGGGACGGATCCGGCCTCACGTACAGGAGACCTTCCCGCTCGAAGAAGCGGGCAAGGCCCACGAGCTGGTCGGTTCCGGACAGGTGCAGGGAAAGGTCGTCCTGACCGTAGGGTGAGGGCGTGGACATCCTGACCGAGGCTCTGAGTTCGATGCGGACCGGGCGGCCGACGTCCGTCCGCACCGACGGCCGCGCCCCCTGGGGGCTTCGGCTTCCGGCGGTCGCGGGGGCAGGCTTCCACGTGGTGCTGCACGGGACGTGCTGGCTGGTGTCCGTGGAGGACGCTCCCGGCCATGTGAGGCCGATCGCGCTGAGCCCGGGGGACGTGGTCTTCCTGCGCGACGGCAGCGGCCACATCCTCGCCGACCACCCGTCCACACCAGCTGAGGTGGAAAGGCCGGAGCAGTTCCACCCGGGGTCGCCGATCGGCACGGTCAGGACAGGCGGCGACGGCGCGCTGACCAGCCTGCTGTGCGGCAACTACCACCTGGACCAGGGGCGGCCGCACCCGCTGGTGCGGCAACTGCCCGAGGTGATCCATCTGCGGACGGGGCCCGGTCGCCACCCGGAGCTGAGCGCCGCCGTCCAACTGCTCGGCGCGGAGCTGGAGAACCCGCGGATGGGATCGGTCGGCATCGTGCCCACGCTGATCGATTCGCTGCTGCTCTACATTCTGCGCGCCTGGCTGGAGGCTCAGCCTCCGGCGGAGGCGAAGGGGTGGGCCGCCGCGCTCGGCGACTCGGCGGTCGCACCGGCGCTGGCGGCCATTCACGAGAACCCGTCGGCCCAGTGGACCGTCGAGTCGCTGGCCGAGCGGGCCGGGCTCTCCCGCGCCGCCTTCGCCCGGCGGTTCGCGGCGCTGGTGGGGGAACCGCCCATGGCCTATCTGACCCGTTGGCGCATGACGATCGCAGCCCGGCTGCTGCGCGAGTCCGACATCCCCCTGACCGCGGTCGCGGCCCAGACCGGATACGGCTCGGAGTTCGCCTTCGCGAAAGCCTTCAAACGCGAGTACAGCCTGGCCCCCGGTGGATACCGCCGCCAGGTCAGGACGGCCTGACGGCGGAACGGTCCCCGGTGGGTGAGATCGTGCGGCGACATGGCGCACCGGCCGCCGGCGGTCCCCACCGCGTTACACGGGGGCGCTCGACACGCGATGCGATCCCCGGGCGGTTCCGTGGAGATCGCGCGGGAAATGTCGTAGCGGGACGCTAACTTCGTCATGTGTCGAGCCAAGCGATCACCGCCCGTGAGTCGGTCAAGCAGGTCGGGCGCCCTGCCCACTGACCCCCCGCATCACGCTGACGCCGCAGACGTGGCGTTCATCGGTCCCGGACCGGGGTCATGGGTCACTCTTCATAACTTCAACGACAAAGGGCAGCGAAATGGGCAAAATCATCTCGAACTTCTTCATCTCTCTGGACGGCGTGGTCGAGTCGCCGGACCAGTGGCACTTCTCGTACTTCGACGAGGAGATGGGCGCCGCGATCGGGGCGGGCATGCAGATCGCGGGGGCGTTCCTGATGGGCCGCAAGCTGTACGAGGAGTGGTCGGCCTACTGGCCGACGACGGGCGTGGACCAGGAGTTCGGCGAGTTCATCAACAACATCCCCAAGTACGTCGTGTCGAACACCCTGGAGAAGGCGGAGTGGAACAACACCACCGTCGTCTCCGGTGACGTGGCGGCCAGGCTGCGCGAGATCAAGGAGCAGACCGACGGCGCCGTCCAGATGTCCGGCTCCGCGACGACCGTGCGCTGGCTTCTCGCCAACGGGCTCCTCGACGAGCTGAACCTGCTCGTCCACCCGATCGCCGTCGGGCACGGCCGGCGGCTGTTCGAGGACACCCCGACCTACCCGCTGAAGCTGGTCAAGTCGGAGACGCTCAAGAGCGGCGTGCTCAACCTGAGCTACGTTCCGAACGTCGACTGACCGCTGCCCGCGGGACGCCGCCATGGTTCACGTTCGTCATCATGGCGACGCCCCCTTCACAGCCGCCGAACAGGAGCTGGGTGAAGCCGGGCGTCGCGCCCGGGTCCACCGTCGCCGAGATCGAGCGGCTGGAGGAGCGTCGTCTCCAGATCCGGGAGGCCGGCCTCGCGGCCGTCTTCCCCGTGGATGAGGAGGCGTCGGAGGGTTCACGCCGTGGGGCGGGCCGTCACGGCTTCAGCTTGTCGGCCTCCCGGATGTCGTGGAGGTGGATGAGGACGTCGAAGGAGCGGGCGATCGCGATGTTGGCGGGCGGATAGGGGTACTGCGTGCCGATGTTGCGCGTGGGCCGGGTGACGCCCAGCCAGGCACGCGCGGCGGCCGGGGCCTTGCGGATGTCGAGGTAGTAGTCCTGGTAACGGACCTTGTCCAGGGTGTACTCGTTCATGCCGGGCTCGGACGCCCCCACGGAGAACTTCTTCCATTCACCGCCGACAGCGGTGTCCTTCGACAGGAAGGAGCCCTGGTTGAAGGTGAAGCCGATGGGGAGGTACTTCTTGCCCATCGTGTCGCGCAGGAACGACCCCTGCGTCTTGGGATACAGCTTGGGATCACCGGCGACGTAGCCGACGTGGTCGTTCTGCGCCGACAGAAGGACCTTGTGGCCGGTGTGCCGCACCCACCAGGTGACGTTCTGGGCCATCACCTCGTCGCGGAAGCGCTCGAAGGCGGGCAGCGAGTCCGGGTCGGTGACGTCCACGGTGAAGAACTTGGTGGTCTGGGCGATGGAACGGGCGTTCTGCTCGGCCCATTCGAACGCCTCTCCGCCGGCGCCCTTCTGACTGCTGATCAGTTCCAGGGCCTGCTGCGCCTTGGCGGCGAGCTGCCGGCGTTCCGCGAGCGGCTTGCCCAGATAGGCGAAGGCGTCGTCGATCGGGCGCAGGCCGGTGTAGAGCTCGTTGAGCCGCGGCAGCGACTCCGGGTGGGTCCGCTTCACGTAGTCGGTCACCCGGCCGAAGAACTCGTCGCTCAGGGTGGGGGCGCCGAGGTCGTCGCCCATGAAGTGGACGGTGCGGCCGGGGTGGCGGCGGTTGTAGTCGCGCATCCACTCGATGAGGCTCAAGAACTCCTCGCGGTCCCACGGGGAGTTGGCCAGCGCCTCCTTGGCGATCTTACGGGCGTCGCCCTTGCCGGTCTGCAGGTAGTCGTCGATCTGGAGTCCCGCCGACCAGCTCATCTCCAGGGCGAAGGTGGTGAAGCCCTTCTCCTCGACGAGGTAGCGGAAGACCCGCTCCTTCATGGCGAAGAACTCGTGCGAGCCGTGGGTGGCCTCGCCGAGGCCGACCACCCTGGCGTCGCCGATCATCGCGCCCAGAGCTCGCAGGTCGGCCGTGTTCCCCCCGGGTTCGGTCGAGCGCAGCGGGCGGGCCGTCTGCTCCAGTGCGAAGATCGGGCTCTGCTTCTCACCGGCCGTAGCGGCCACGGCCCCCACGGGGGCGAGGACCGCCCCCATCACGATCACCGCCGCCCCCAGCAGTCTCCTCCGGCCGACGCGCTTCCGGTCCCTAGCCACGCGGTGTCCCCTTAACGTGCGTATTGCCACTTGAGAAGGATCAGACCTCATGGTGTGATCCGTACGCCAACGAGACTACGGATCACGGCAGCACGCCCCCCATGCCGCTGACCAGCGTCTTTCGGGTGAGGCGCGCCGGTGCGTCAGGGTAGGGCGGGCCCTACCCCGGGTCGCTGCGAGCCGGACGGGCGGCCCGCTCGCAGCTCTCCGTCGGATCGCCGCCCGTGCCGGATGGCTCTGTCGCGGACCACGGCGTTCTTCTCACATGGATTCGTAGCGGGTTTCGCCGAGGCGGTGTACCGCGCGAACACTTCTTTCACCGATGGAGTGCTCAGCCGCCTTGTCCATACGGTGATCCCTGTCCTCAGGCGCCCAGCAGACCGGCAACCGGTAATTGTCGCCGTCCAACGGGTTCGCGTAGCCCACGCCGACCGTTTCGGCGGGGTCCCCCTGCTTCTCGCAGATCGAATAGCTGACTTCGTCCCAGTTCGCGCCACGTGTGCAGGGCGTGGAGGCGTCGAAATCCAACCCCCTGGATCCGGAACAGTTTTTGAGGAGCCTGTCCCAGGCGGAGTCGCATGTCGCGATCCGCAGGAAGACGCCGGTCTTGAGATCTCGCAGACAGTTGACCCTCATGTTCAGGCCGAATGCGCACTCGTTGGGAGAGAGCCCTTCGACACCGCAGCCGAGATACTTGTCGAGAAGGCCGGAGCAGTTCACCCCGAGTGCGCGGCACGTGCCGAGGACCTCGAGGTACGTCGGGCAGGACAGGTCATCGCCTCGCGTGTCGCCGCGACATTCGTAGTAGGCGTCCCGCGCCCTCACACAGTCGAAACCGCTGGCCGGGTCGAAACCGTCCGGACAGCGCAGGAACTCCCTCTCGCCTCCGGCGCACACGTCGTCGGACCGCTTCGGAGTTCCTGTCCGGCACGACACGTATGATTCGAACGACGAGGCGCAGTCCTGTCCGCTGTGAAAGGACGACCGTTCTCCGGAAGAGCATTCGACTCGGACGATCAGTGCTTGCTGGCACACCGTGGATGAGTCATCCGTCGAAAGCCGCTCCACGCATTCCCGGTAACCAGGGGCTTTCGAACGGCAGTCCAAACCTCTCGGCCCTCGCCCCTTCGGGCAGACGTCGTCGGCCGCGACATGCGAATCACGGTCACTGTGAATCTCGTGCCATGTCGGCTGCGGCCGCGAGATGCTCGGGGCGGTCGTGGTCGTGGAACAGCCGACCAGGATGGAAACGGCCGCGAACACGACCAGGAAGACCCGGATTCGCCGCCTCGCTGCGGCCATTCACCCTCCCGGTCGATTTCGTGTTCGGCGTGCGGGCGTGGACGGAACGGGCCTGCCATGACGATATATCACGGTGGATCAGTCGCGGCGTCTCGCGTGGAAACGCACCCGGAGTCGAAAGCCGGAAAAGCGCGACGGGTGAATCGGGCGTCTGTCAGGCCCGCGTCTTGATCGCGCTGTGGACCGCCTCGAGGAGGGCGGCGGCTCTTCTGTCCGGCACGCCTTCTCGGATGTGGTTCATGACGTAGCCGAAGGCGAGGCCGAGCGCCGGGTCGGCGAAGCCGAGCGATCCGCCGTAGCCGGGAAACCCGAAGGCGGTCGGGCTGTACCAGAAGGCGTCGGGCGTCGGCAGGCCGAAACCGGTGCCGAGCCGGACGGGCACCCGCAGGACGCGGTCGACGCCGCTGACCTGTTCCGCGGTCGCCGCGGCCAGGGTGTCGGGGGTGAGAACGCGATGCCCGTCGACCTCGCCGATGAGCGCGGCGTAGAAGCGGGCCAGTGCGCGGGCCGTGCAGACGCCGTTGGTCGAAGGCATCTCGGCGGACTGCTCGTCGGGGTCGTCGTGGTTCAGCATCGGCGTGACGACGCTCATCGACCTCATGGTCAGGGAGGTGGGATCGGCGTAGGCCCTCATCATCTCGCGCGCGGGCTCGGGAAGGGCGTCCAGGTCGATCCGGGCCAGGGCGTCCAGGTCGAGCGGGGCGGCGACGATCCGGCTGACCCGGTGCCGCTCGGTTTTCGGCAGTCCGATCCACAGGTCCAGGCCGAGCGGCGCGGCGATCTCTTCGGCGAGGAAGGTGCCGAGGCTGCGGCCGGTCACCCGGCGGACGACTTCTCCGACCAGCCAGCCGTAGGTGTGCGCGTGATAGCCGTGCTCGGCGCCCGGCTCCCAGGAGGGGCGCTGGGCGGCCAGCGCGGTCGTCATCGGGTGCCAGGCGATCGCCTCCGCCGGGGTGATCGGATGGTCGATCGCGGGCAGCCCGGCCTGGTGGGTGAGCAGCCAGCGGACCGGGATGCGGTCCTTTCCGTTCGCCGCGAACTCCGGCCAGTACTCGGCGACGGGTGCGTCGAGGTCCAGTTCGCCCCGCTGGGCCAGCAGGTGCGCGCAGGCGGCGGTGATGCCCTTGGTGGTGGAGAACACGACCTGCAGGGTGTCGCGCTCCCAACGGCGGCCGGTCCCGGGATCGGCGATTCCGCCCCACAGGTCGACGACTTTCCGGCCGTGCAGGTAGACGCCGACGGCGGCCCCCACTTCCTGCCCGCCGGCCAGGTTGGCCGCGAACGCCTCGCGCACTCCTTCGAACCCCGGTGCGGTGGTACCGCTGATTTCGGGCATGCGTCATCGCCTTCCGGATGGGTGTTCGTCAACGGGGAAGGGCTACCTGCGCCACGTCTCGATGAGCCAGGCGCAGATCTCCGGCTCGGTCATCTCGGGGAACTCTTCGGTGAACGTGGCGAGCGCGCGCATCGCCTCGTCTCGGTCCAGGCCACGCACCGTCGCCGCCCTGAGGTACTCCTGACGCGCGGCGGAAGGACGGCCACCGCCCGCGCCGCGGCCCGGCAGGCCGTCGCGCCACCGCACGATTTCCGCCAGCCGATCAGCCCGCCAGCCTGGAGCTCCGTCGACCTCGACGTCGGGCTCAGGAAACGGGTGGTTCGAGTCGCTCGGATAGCGGGAGCGCCATTTGTGCACCGCGTGCCGGCTCACCCCCAGCGCCTCGCCGATGCCGAGAACGCCGAGAAAGTGCTCGGTCATGGCGCACCAACTTGTCTGTCCGGCCTCCTCCGTTGGTCTCATTCCTACCACGCCTGAGCCGGCGTCCCCGCGTCCACAGGATGCGTCGAACGTCGTCTCTGTTGGAGACAATATTAGAAGGCGCGACAAAACATCGTCAACAACGAAGACGAGGTTCTCCCCGAAGGTCTCCGGCGCCAGGCTGGTGGGTGCCTCCGGCACGGGTCGTGGCGTGATCGGTCGTTTCCGTCGCCGAGCTTGGATAGCGTCGAGGTCATGCGGCTTCATGTGGGATGCGCGATGTGGACGCACGCGCCATGGCAGGGGCGTTTTCTGCCCCACCCGCTTCCTCCCGGGGAACGACTGCGGGCCTACGCGACCTGGTGCAACGCGGTGGAGGGGAACACGACGTTCTACGCGACGCCGACGAGGAGCACGGTGGAGTCGTGGGCGCGCCAGACGGATCCCGACTTCCGCTTCGTGGTCAAGCTGCCCAAGCCGATCACGCATGAGCGTCGTCTCACCGGCGGTGAGGAGGAGCTTCGGTCGTTCCTGGAGGCGATCGAACCGCTCGGGCTGCGAGCTCACGCCCTCTGGGTGCAGCTGCCGGGGTCGTTCTCTCCCGCCGACCTCGGCACCCTGGCGGGCTTTCTTCGCCGGCTCCCTCGTTCGTACAGATACGCCGTCGAAGTCCGTCATCGTGCGTTCTTCGACGACGCGCGATCTGTGCGGCTTCTCGAAAGGGTGCTCGCCGGCGTCGACGCCGAATGGGTCCCGTTCGACACCGTCACCCTCTTCCAGAGCCCTCCGACCAGCGACGCCGAGCGGGATGCGTGGACGAAGAAGCCGCGCGTGCCGCGTAGGTCGGACGCTCTCACCGACCGGCCGATCATCCGCTATCTCGGCCGGGACGCCACGGAGCGCACGGTCGAGGGCTGGCGGCACTGGGTCGACACGGTCACGGAGTGGCTCCGCGAAGGTCGTTCGCCGACCGTTTTCATCCACACCCCCGACAACGCCGACGCGCTGACGCTCGCCCGTCGTTTTCACGAGGAGGTGCGGACCCGGCTGCCCGGGCTCGAGCCGCTGCCCGAGCCCATGCCGGCCGAGCCGCTGACCCTGTTCTGACCGCGGAGCCCCCGGGTTCCTCACGCCGGGGCGCGGGTCACAGGATCGGATCGGCTCCGCTCACCGGCTGGCGGGTCCAGGCTCGGTGCTCGGACTCCCGGATCTCCTCCTCGGCGGTCTGCTCCACCCTGGCCATGGCGATCCGCAGGATCGGCGGGGCCATCAGCGAGGTCACGATCGCGACGAGCACCACGATGGTGTACGCCTCGACGCCGAGGATGCCCAGCCGCAGGCCTACCATGGCGACCACCACCTCGATCACGCCGCGGGCGTTGAGCCCGGCGCCGAGCGCGAGTGCCTCCCACTTGTTGAGCCTGCTCAGCCGCGCCCCGGCGTAGGCGCCGAGGAACTTGCCGATGATCGCGACGGCCAGTACGGCGAGCCCGCTGAGCAGCACCTCGGGCCTGGTCAGCGCGGTCAGGTCCATCCGCAGGCCCGCGGTGGCGAAGAAGATCGGCGCGAACACCGACAGCACGATCGTGCGCAGCGGGGCGAGCCTGACCGGATCGACCTTGCCCGCGTTGCCGATGAGGATGCCGCAGACGAAGGCACCGAAGACCGCTTCGAGCCCCAGGGCGTGGGTTCCGGCCGAGGCGAGCAGGATGAGCACAGCCGCGGTGGCGACGGTCAGCCCTGGTTCGTCCGACTTGTCGGCCAGCCGGAGCGCGCCCCTGACCATCGGGCGGCCGAGCGTGAGCGCGAACACGATGATGGCGGCCAGGCAGGCCAACGAGGTCAGCACGGTTCCGGTGGTCACCGCGTTCACCGCCATCGCGCTCACGATCGACAGCATGAGCCAGCCGAAGGCGTCGTCGATCATGCCGGCGGTCAGCGTGAGCTGGCCGATGTTACGGTGCAGCAGCTTCATGTCCATGAGGGTCTTGGCGATGACCGGGATCGCGCTGACGCACATCGCCACGCCCAGGAACAGCGCGAAGACGGTGGTGTCGGTGCCGTCGGGGATCAGCGCCCCGGGCAGCAGGAAGCCGACGCCGATGCCGAATCCGAGCGGGAGGACGAGGCCGCCGACGCTGACCCCGGCGGCCGTGGCGCCGCGTCGGCGGACCAGACCCATGTCCATGTGGATGCCGGTGAGGCCGACCAGCAGGATCACGCCGATCTGGCCGACGGCGTCGAGCAGGTGGAACTGTTCGAGGTTGGCGGGGAACAGCCAGTTGTGCAGGTCAGGGGCGATGTGCGCGAGGAAGGAGGGGCCGAGGACCACGCCGACGAACAGTTCGCCGACGACGGCGGGCATGCCGAAACGGGCGGCGAGCCGGCCGAGGACCAGTGCCAGCATGAGCAGCAGGCCGACCTGTAGAAGGAACACAAGCAGGTTGTGCGCGGCGATCGGCGCTACGGGAGCACCTGACAAGGCGAGCATGATCCCCCTTGAAGGGTAAGCGATTCCCAGAATGTCTATCTGTGCCTGCTTGGAGCCCACTTGTAGGTGAATCACAAACTAATCGAAGGAGGGTTGCCGTCAATAGCCTTTAAGGTTGGCCGGATAAGCGGTGACGCATTTCATGACGGCCCTTCCGGCGGGCCCGTATGGGGACCATGATCGAATTCATGGGATGCGATGACATTCTTGCCGGTGGGAACGGTGTTTTTCGCCGGGGGGCCAGAACGGCCCGGCGGGGGGCGTTTCCCCTGGTCGGCCGCGCTCGCGGACGGGCCTGCCGCGTACGGCCCACACCCCTGTCCGTCCGGTCACCTGGACCGTCCCGCCGGGACGGGGCGGAGAAAGGCGCATGACGCCGATGTGTGACCGCGATATGGCATCGCGTCACCCGTTCGAAGTCCGGCGTCGTTGTTCGCCGCGGTGAGCGTCATGACGGTCGCGGCTGATTTCCGAGGGACGCCGGGCTTTCTGGAGCCTTTCTCCGTCAGACGTGTTTCAGGCGGCCCCTGGAACGGCTCCCGCCCCGACGGCGGTTTCCGCCGCCGGGGCGGGAGCGAACGCAGCCGGCTACGAAACGGGGCGAAAAGCGGTATGGCGGATATGGGATGCAATCCTGCCCCCTCTTTCCCGCCCGCTGTCATCCGGCCGGAAGCGAGAAGCGCGAAACGGCGGACCGGCCGGTCAGGTGGCCGACGGTCCAGGCGAGGCCGGAGCCTCGGCTGCCGTCGAGCCCGTCGAGGATGCGGATCACTCCGTACGCCAGGACCAGCAGGGAGGCTGCGACAAACGCGACGCGGGGCTTCATGCAGGGGCTCCTCAGTGACGTGCTCACCCCTCAAGCCTGGCTTTCCCCGGCCCGGAAGTAATCGCCGAGAAGGGCTGTCCCAGCACTCCTTCGCACGAGGGAGCGGCTCTTTCCCGCGTCGGCGGCTCAGGCCCGCCGGCGCTCCCGTTCCGCGGGCGCCGGGGCCGCCCGCATGGCCTGACCCGGCACCCGTCGGAAGCCCACGACTCCGCACGGCCTGACCCGGCACCCGCCGGAGGGCCACGACTCCGACATGTGACGGCACGCGTGAAAGCGCCTCCAACGCATACGCTGCGCTCCATGGCTCACGCACCCGCAACGGATCCCGTCATCCCGGGCGTTCGCCCGACACCTCTCGGCGCGGGTGAGAAAGCCCGCCTCCGTCCCGCGAGCAGCCGAGCAACCGCGATCATCGTCGCTCCCGGCGGGCGGCGCTCCGACCTGGGCGGGTGACGGTTCTCGATGGCGCCGAACGGCACCGACGCCTACGACGGCCTGGACGTCCCTCCGCTCGTGGCCCGCGCGGTCGAGCTGGCGAGGAGGCGGGGCTTCCCCTTCTCCTGCCGTCCCGAGCAGGGGCGTCTGCTCCAGGTCCTGGCCGGAGGAGCCCGCTCCTCCGTCGCGGAGACGGGCACGGGATGCGGGGTGGGTCTCGCCTGGCTCGTCACCGGAGCGCGTCCGCGCACCGACATCGTCAGCGTGGAGCGCGAGCCCGACCTCGCACGGGCGTCGGCCGAGCTTTTCGCGGACGTGCCCGGCGTCACCGTGATCTGCGGCGACTGGAGCGTGATCTACGACCGCGCGCCGTACGACCTCGTGGTCCTCGACGGCGGCGGCCACGGCAAGGTCGGTGCTCCCGCCGATCCGTCCCGTCTGCTCCAACCCGGCGGAACGCTCGTGGTCGACGACTTCACCCCGGCTCTGACGTGGCCGCCCATGCACGAGAACGAGCCCGACCTGGCTCGTCTGCACTGGCTGGAGCACCCCCTCCTCGACGCCGTCGAACTCCGCCTGGCCCCCGACCTGGCGGCCGTCGTCGCCGTCCGCCCGCCCCACGGGCGATGACGCGGCACGGCGACCGGCACGGTGACCGGCGCGTCGGCCTCAGCGGGGAAGACGCAGGGCGACGACGAGCCCTCCCTCGGGGCGGGCGCTGGCGGTGACGGTGCCGCCGTGGGCGTCGGTGATGGCCCGCACGATGGACAGGCCGAGCCCGGCCCCGCGCGCCGAGCGGACGCGTTCCCCCTGCAGCCTGCGGAACGGCTCGAACAGTTCGTCCACCTCGTACGGCGGGACCACGGGGCCCGTGTTCTCCACCGTGACGACCGCGGCGTCGTCGTCCTGGTGGACGGTCACCCAGACATCGCCGCCGCTGACGTTGTACTTGACCGCGTTCTCCAGGAGGTTGAACACACAGCGTTCCAGGAAGAGCGGGTCGCCCACGGCGAGCGCCTGACGCGGATCCTCGTGGACGGTCACCCGCCGCCTGCGCGGTTCGAGGGAGATCTGCTCCAGCGCGGTGCGCACGACCTGGCACAGGTCGACGGGCTTGCGGACGGTGAGCTCCTGCTCGGACTGCGCGAGCAGGAGCAGCCCCTCGATCAGCCGCTCGTATCTGGCGTTGGTGCCCAGGAGCGCGCGGGCCAGCGCCTTGAGGTCCGCGGAGGCCGTCGGCTCCTCCAGCGACACCTCCAGGATGGTGCGGTTGATCGTCAACGGGGTGCGCAGTTCGTGGGAGGCGTCGGCGACGAAGCGGCGCTGGGCGTCGAACACCCGGTGCAGGCGGTCGAGCATCGCGTCGAAGGTGTCGGCGAGCCGCTTGACCTCGTCCTGCGGGCCGTGGAGCGCGATCCGTTCGTGCAGGGTGCTCTCCGAGAGCCGCTGCGCGGTCTCGGTGACCCGGTCGAGGGGCCGCAGCGCGCGGTCGGCCACCAGGTAGCCGACCACCACCGCGATGATCCCGATCAGGATCATGACGACCAGCGAGGAGCGCACCATCTCGTCGAGCACGCTGGCCGCCCGCTGCTCGACCTCCGTCCTCAGCTGCTGGGCCGCCTGCCCGGTGGGCGTGTCGTCGATGAGGGTCTTGGGAAAGGTCTGGTCGGTCGCGCCCGGGGGCAGCACCGCCTTGTTGAGCTTCACGACGAACTGCTGGTTCAGCGCCCTGGCGGTCAGCAGGTAGGTGAGCCAGAGCAGCACCGATCCCGCGGCGAAGAACAGCCCGCCGTACAGCAGGGTGAGCCGCATGCGCAGGCCCGGTCTGTTCCAGGGGAGACCGAAGGGAAGGGCTCTTCTCACGAGGGTCCCTTTACCGCGCGACGGGTTCGGGACCGTCAAAACCGGTACCCCCTGCCCGGCACGTTCTCGATCACCGAGGGAGCGCCGAGCTTCTTGCGCAACGAGGTGATGGTGACGCGCAGCACGCCGGTGCCCGCCTCCGCGTACTCGTCCCACACGCTCCTGCGCAGCTCCGCCGAGCTGACGAGATCCCCGTCCGCTCGCAGCAGCACCCGCAGGACGTCGAACTCCTTGCGGTTCAGCGCGATCTCCCGCCCGTCCCTGGTGACCGTACGGCGGGCGGGGTCGAGCCTGATCCCGGCCCGTTCGAGCACGGACGGCGCCGATCTGGGGGAACGGCGGGCCAGCGTCCGTATCCTGGCCACCAGCTCGGCGAACGCGAACGGCTTGGTCAGGTAGTCGTCCGCGCCCATGGAGAGCCCGTCGACCCGGTCGCGAATCTGCCCCGCCGCGGTCAGCATGAGGATCCTGCCGTGCTCGTTCTTGCCGGTCAGCTCGCGGCAGACGTCGTCGCCGTGGACCTCGGGGAGGTCGCGGTCGAGGACGACGACGTCGTAGTCGACGTAGGCGGCCATCTCCAGCGCGTCCTGCCCGTCGTAGGCCACGTCGACGGCGATGGCGTGCAGCCGCAGGCCTCGCGCGATGGTGTCGGCCAGCTGTTCCTCGTCCTCGACGACAAGCACTCGCATTCCGCCTCCCTGTTCTCTGACGAGAGTGGCCGAAGGTGTGTTAGACGCGGGTAAGACGGTCGCCGGGGTTCACGGCTTATCCAGGTTTAGCACCGCGCCCGCTGAAGTGAGGCCGCGCCCCGGGCGAGCGACCCGCGGCGCGAAGGAGTGAGCCATGAGGGTTCGACCGTTGCTGGCCGCCGTCTCGCTGACCCTGTCACTGACCGCGTGCGGCGCCGGAGCCGGAACCGCGTCCGGGACGGGAGCGGGCAACGACGGCGTCGCCGGCGTGGGCGGCGGCTCTGCCACGCCGGCCGCCTCCGCCTCGGGGTCCGCCCCGACCGACCGGCGGGAGGCGCAGCTGAAGTTCGCCCAGTGCATGCGGGAGCACGGCATGGACGTGCCCGACCCGGGACCCGACGGCAGGGTCATGATCAGGCAGGGCAAGGGCGGCGGCGAGGCCACGGCGCAGAAGGCGATGCAGGAGTGCGAGCACTTCATGAAGGACGTGGTCAGCGACAAGGGGCCCGCGAACGACCCGAAGGCCCGTGACCAGATGCTGAAGTACGCCCAGTGCATGCGGCAGCACGGCGTCGACATGCCGGACCCCGGCACCGACGGCCGGTTCAGGGTGGAGATCCCCAAGGGCGGGGAGCCGAAGCTCAAAGAGGCCGAGGAGGCGTGCAAGGAGTTCGCGCCGAACCTGAAGGGGCCGCAGTGAGGAAGGGGCTCACCGCCGTCGCGGGCCTTCTCGTGCTCGCCGCCGCCTGGACGGCGGTCGCGGTCCTCGGCGACGGCGGCACGCAGGCGGCGGCGCCGAGCAGGCCGCCCCTGCCCGCCACGGCGACGATCACCCGGCAGGACCTGGTGGACACCAAGACCGTGGACGGCTCGCTCACCTACGCCGGTGAGCGGCGGCTCGGCACGGACGCCTCCGGCACGGTGACGTGGGTGGCGGCGGAGGGCGCGGTGGTCCGCAGAGGCCGCCCGCTCCTCAAGATCGACCGGAAGCCGGTCGTCGTGATGTACGGCTCGCTGCCGCTCTACCGCCCGCTGCGCCAGGGCGTGTCGGACGGGCCCGACGTCGAACAGCTGGAACGCAACCTCAAGGCGCTCGGTCACGGCGACTACCTGACGGTGGACGACCACTTCAGCTACGCGACCCACCTCGCCGTCAAGGAGTGGCAGGACGACGCGGGCCTGCCGGAGACCGGGCAGGTGGACGCCGCCCAGGTGATCTTCCTGCCCTCGGCGGTCCGGGTCACCGACGCGAAGGTCGCGGTCGGCGAGAAGGTTGCCCCGGGGCGGCCGGTCCTCACGGTCAGCGGCATGCGGCGGCTGGTGCACGTGGACCTCGACACCGGTGACCAGACGCTGGTCAGGAAGGGCGCGAAGGTGTCCGTCGAACTGCCTGGCGGCGAGCGGGCGACCGGCAGGATCAGCGCGGTCGGCACGGTCGCCGAACCGGTCGAGTCCGGCCAGGGTGGCGACGGCGGCACCACCGTCGACGTCGACATCACCCTCGACAGGACCCCGAAGACCAGGCTCGACCAGGCCCCGGTCGAGGTGGAGCTGGTGAGCGAACGACGCGAGAACGTCCTGACCGTGCCGGTCGAGGCGCTGCTCGCGCTGCGCGAGGGCGGATTCGGCGTCGAGGTCGTCGAGGGCGGCGCGACCCGCGTCGTGTCCGTGGAGACGGGCGGCTTCGGCAGCGGCCTGGTGGAGATCACCGGTAAGGGGCTCTCCGAGGGCATGAAGGTCGGAGTGCCCGCCCCATGAGCGAGCCGTACACGGGGGAGACGGACAAGCCTGACACGGCGGGCGGGGCGCTCGCGGTGGGAAGGAGCGGGCCGTACACGGTGGGCGGGCCGCGTGTGGTGGGGAGGAGCGGGCCGGACGCGGGAGACAAGGGCGGCCCGGACGCGGTGGGCGGGCCGTACGTGGTGGAGCTGCGCGATGTGACCAAGCTCTACAACGGGCACGTGCAGGCGCTGCGCGGGGTGGATCTGACGGTCGGGCACGGCGAGCTGGTGGCCATCGTGGGACCTTCGGGTTCGGGGAAGTCCACCCTGCTCCACATGATCGGAACCCTGGACCGGCCGACCACCGGGGTCGTGCGCATCGCGGGCCGTGACGTGGCCGAGCTCTCCGACCGCGAGCTGTCCGCGCTGCGCGCACGCCACCTGGGGTTCGTGTTCCAGCAGTTCCACCTGTCCCCCGGGGTCACCGCGCTGGACAACGTGGCCGACGGCCTCCTCTACACCGGCGTCGCGCTGCGGAGCAGGCGGGAGCGGGCCGCGGCGGCACTGGAACGGGTGGGACTCGGCCACCGGCTGGGGCACAGGCCGAACCAGCTCTCCGGGGGCGAGCAGCAGCGGGTCGCGGTGGCCCGCGCGGTGGCGGGCGACCCGCCGCTGCTGCTCGCGGACGAGCCGACGGGCAACCTGGACTCCGCGGCGGGGACCGAGGTGCTGCGGGTCCTACGGGACCTGCACGCGGCCGGAACCACGATCGCGGTCATCACCCACGACGCGGAGATCGCCGAATGGTGCCCCAGACAGGTCAGGGTCCGCGACGGCCAGATCATCGCCGACCGGGGCGACGGCCGCGAACCCCCGGCGGAGATCACGAAGGGAGGCGCGACGTGACGCGCACGGCAGGGCGGCTGACGCCCGCCAGGCTCAGCCCCTCCGACGTCCTGCGGGTCGGCGCGGTGGGGCTCCGCACCCGTCCCACGAGGGTGATCCTGTCCGCGCTGGGGATCGCCATCGGCATCGCCACCATGATCGCGGTGATCGGCATCTCGTCCTCCTCGCAGGAACAGCTGCTGCGCCAGCTCGACCGGCTCGGCACCAACCTGCTCACCGTCTCGGCGGGCCGCACCCTCTTCGGGGAGGAGGCCAAGCTGCCCACCGGGGCGGTCAGCATGGTCAAGCGCGTCGGCCCGGTCATCACGGCCTCCGCCACCGGAGTCATCGAGGCGACCGTGCGGCGGACCGACCGCATTCCCAAGGAGGTGACCGGGGGCATCGCCGTACAGGCGGCGACCACCGAGCTGCTCACCACGCTCGAGGGAGGCGTCACGAAGGGGGCCTGGTTGAACGCCGCCACCGAGCGGCAGCCCGCCGTCGTCCTGGGGTCGAAGGCCGCAGAACGGCTCGGCGTCACCAGGACCGGCGTGCGGGTGTGGATGGGAAAGCGGTGGTTCACCGTCATCGGGCTCCTGGGCCCCATGCCGCTCGCCCCCGAGATCGAACGGTCGGCGCTCGTCGGGTTCCCCGCCGCAGAGGAACACCTGGGCTTCGACGGGCATCCGACGACGATCTACGAGAGGTCGGCGGAGGAGGCGGTCGAGGCGGTCAGAGGGGTCCTGCCCCGCACGGTCAATCCGGAGAACCCGGAGGAGGTCGACATCAGCAGGCCCTCGGACGCGCTGGTCGCCAGGGCCGCCGCGGCGGGTGCGTTCACCAACCTGCTGCTCGGCCTCGGCGCGGTCGCGCTGCTGGTCGGCGGGGTCGGGGTGGCCAACACCATGGTGATCTCGGTGCTGGAGCGTCGTAAGGAGATCGGCCTGCGCCGTTCGTTCGGGGCGACCCGTGGGCAGGTACGCGTCCAGTTCCTGGCCGAGTCCCTGCTGCTGTCCGCGCTGGGCGGGGTGGTGGGGGCGGTGCTCGGCGCGCTCGCGACCGCCGGATACGCCCTGTCGCGAGACTGGCCTCCCATCGTGCCGCCCTGGGCGATCGGCGGCGCGGTCGCCGCGACCCTCGTCATCGGCACGGTCGCCGGGATCTACCCCGCCATGCGCGCCGCCCGCCTGTCTCCGACGGTCGCCCTGGCCACCACATGACCGGACGCGGGCGGCGGCACCCGTCGTCGCCCGCCCGTCGCGCCGTGTTCCGGGCACGTCCACGACGTCGGCACGGCGGGCGGTGACGCCGTGCGGTGATGGTGGGCGGCGACGGCGGGCGGGTCGGCGGCGGGTCGGCGCCGGCTCCGGGGCTGGGGCTGGGGCAGAGGCGGGGGCGGGTGCGGGGCTGGGGCGACCTCCGCGGGGGGCGAGACGGTGTTCCTCGAGGTGACATTCCTGTGTGAAAGGCGGTAACTCGAGTGACGACCGCCCTCGGTTCTTGCGGTTCCTCGTGATCATCAGTCAGGATCTTGCCCGTTGCCGCGCGGAGGGTGATGGATTCACGTGAAACACATGTCTCTGCTGGTCGCGCCTGTCGTGGCGGTGGTGTGCCTTTCGGGAACCGCTCACGCGGAGCCGGGGGTGACCGAGACATCGGGGATCCGTGGAGTCGACGTCAGCAACTGGACGGGGCAGGTCGACTGGGCGGCCGTCGCCGCCGGCGGCGGCGCGTTCGCCTTCGTGCACGCCTCGGAGGGGCTGAACTACCGTAATCCCCTGTTCGCCGAGCAGGAGGGCGGAGCCGCGGCGGCGGGACTGATCCGGGGCGCCTACCATTTCGCCCAGCCTCACGAGTCGGACGGCGCGGCGCAGGCCGACTTCTTCGTCGACAACGGCGGCGGCTGGGCTCCGGACGGTCAGACCCTGCCCGGCGTGCTGGACATCGAGGACAATCCGTACACCAGCAGAAACGGCCTCGACAACTGCTACGGAATGGACCAGGGGCAGGCGGTCGCCTGGCTGGACGCCTTCACCTCCCGATACCGGGAGCGGACCGGACGGGACGCGATCATCTACACCACCACGAGCTGGTGGCGGACCTGCACGGGAAACTCCACGACCTTCGGCCGCAACCCCCTGTGGCTGGCCCGGTGGGGCGCCGAGCCCGGGGCGCTTCCCGCGGGCTGGCTGCGCCACACCTTCTGGCAGGCCGCCGACAAGGGGGCGCTTCCCGGCGGGCAGAACGTCTTCAACGGCACCCTGTCGCAACTGAGGACGCTCGCCCAGCCTCCGGCGGAGCTGGCCGCCGCGGGCAGGGTGGCGGGCGACAACGCCTACGTCGTCACGGTCCTCAACACCGCCCCGATTCCCGCCGCCGGAATCGAGGTGGTCGGCAGGTCCCTCGGCGGGCGGAAGATCGTCAAAGCGGGCCCCGGATGCCTGTTCAGCGGTACGGAGGCGCACTGTTCGATCGCCGAGCTGAGCCCGGGGGGCACGGCCGAGCTGCGCTTCGTCACCAAGCCGAACAGGCAGGGCAGGAAAGAGGGGGCGGGAGCCGGCAGGGCGGACAAGGCGGGCCGGGCGGCCAGGGAAGACCGGACGCCTCGGGAGGAGCGGACGGCCCGGGAGGAGCGGGCGGCCGGGGATGATCAGGCGGTCCGGGAAGAACGGACGGTCAGGGAGGAGCGGGCGGCCAGGGGTGATCAGGCGGCCAGGGAGAACCTGGCGGGCGGGGACGACCAGGCGGACCGGACGAACGGGGATGACCAGGCGGCCCGGGAGGGGCGGACAGTCGGGGATGACCAGGTGGCCCGGGAAGAACGGACGGTCAGGGAGGAGCGGGCGGCCAGGGGTGATCAGGCGGCCAGGGAGAACCTGGCGGGCGGGGACGACCGGGCGGGCAGGACGAACGGGGAGGACCGGGAGCGAGGAATGAGGGTCACCATCGGCACGGTGGTCCTCACCGTCGGCTCCGAGCGATAGGGCCGGAGGGCCCGGCCTGACGGGACGTCGGCCGGAGCGGCCCGGCGACGGCGTCGGCACGGCCGTCCTGATCGATCAGTGGTGTGCTTCGCGCTTCAATAGTGCATAATGCAATAAAGAGGTTTGCATTAGGAGTCGTGATGCCGCGAAGCCCAGATCTGGTCGGACTGACCGTGCTCGCGCTGCTCTCGGTCAAGGCGAGTCACCCCTACGAGATGCACCGGCTGATCCTGGACACGCACAAGGACTACGTGACCGGGCTGCCGCGCAGTCTCTACCACGCGGTCGACCGTCTGGCCGGGGACGAGCTGATCGTGCCCGTCGAGACGAGCCGGGAGGGGCGCAGGCCGGAGCGGACGGTCTACCGGCTCAGCGACGAGGGCAGGGCGGAGCTGGGGACCCGGCTGCGGCGGCTGCTGGCGGAGCCGGGACAGGACAGACGGCACTTCCTCGCCGCGATCTCGCTCATCGGATGCCTGTCCGAGCCTGACGCCGAGCGGGCGCTGCTGACCCGTGCCGCGGCCCTGGAGAGCGCGGTCTTCGCCTGTGACGCGCACCTGAGGAGCCTGGAGGAGAGCGGGCTGCCCCGGCTGCTGCTCCTCGAACTCGAATGCGAGCGCGCGCTCCGCGGAGCGGAGCTCGACTGGGTGCGAAGCGTCCTGGAGCGGCTCGGGACAGGGGAGCTGTCCTGGAAGGACCGTCCTGGTTTCGACATGATGGGAGCGTCGGATGAAGAAGACCCTGCTGTATGAGGTGGCGGGGGTGGTCGAGACCTCGCCGGAGCGGGTGAAGCGGCTGATCCTCGCGGTGCGTCCCGGTCCCGTCGGCCCGGACAACGTCTGGCTGCTGTCCTCGGCGGGAGGAACGGTCGAGGGAGGCCCGGGACGGTTCACCCTGCGGATGCCGGGCCACGCGATGACCGTCGAGGTGACCGAGGAGACCTTCGCCGCCCAGGGCGGATGGTGGTACAGGGGGGAGTACACCGTCGAGCCGCATCCCGAGGGCACGCTCTTCGTCCACCGCGTCTTCAACGTCGCCGCCCGGGGCCGCTGGGCGGCTCCGCTGGCCAACCGGCTCTTCGTCGGCTTCGGCGGGAAGACCAGGAGTGGTTTCGCCGACGGGCTCCGGCTGATCGGGCGGGAGCTGGACTGCGGGACGCGCCTGCTCTGACGCGCCCACGTCGTCCCGGGCTCTCGATCGCCCGCCGGACCCGAGGGAAAACCTTTCGCGATCACGACATAAGTGATCATATGCTCCGCCTCATGACGTTCGAGTGGACTCCGCTGGCCATAACGGGTGTGAGCGAATGGGCGGAGCTGCTCGCGGCGGTCGAGGCCGAGGACGGGACCGGGGAGCACCACAGCCAGGACGACCTCGTCGACGAGCTCGGCCTCGCGCTGCTCGACCTCGAGGACGGCACCCGCGCCGTATGGGACGGGGACAGGATGGTGGCCTTCGGAGCCGTCTACGCCAGACAGGCGGCGGACCCGGTTCACCTCATGCGCCTGTGGTGCGCGGTGCATCCGGACTACCGGCGTCGCGGCCTCGGCGGGCGACTGGTGGACTGGGCGGTCCAGGCCGCCAGGGTGATCCACGAACGGCGCTTTCCCGGCCTGCCTCTCGAGCTTCACGCCTATGTGAACGACCGCAACCGGTGGGCCGGGGCCGTGGTGACGGCGGCCGGTCTGACGCCGATCCGGTTCTTCTACGACATGGGCCGCGGCCTGGACGACCCCCTGCCGGTGGGCGTCATGCCCGAAGGCCTGAGGGTCGTCCCCTATGCCGAGGACCTCGACGAGACGGCCATGCGGGTGCGCAACGAGGCCTTCGTCGATCACTGGGGCAGCGTGCCGCACACCCGGGAGAGCTGGCGGAGCATGGTCGTCGGGGCGGGGGCCTTCAGCCCGGAGGACTCCTTCGTCGTCCAGGAGGAGTCGGGAAGGGGCGTCGGGCTGCTGATCACCCACTACTTCGAGGCCGAAACCGAGATCACCGGCGTCCGTGAGGCGTGGATCCAGATCATCGGCACCCTGCGCGAGTGGCGGGGCAGAGGGGTGGCGGGCGCGCTGCTCGCCCACGCCCTCACCGAGTTCCGCGCCAGGGGATACCACAGGGCCGGTCTGGGGGTGGACGTGGCCAACTCGACCGGCGCGCTGGGCGTCTACACGCGTGCGGGATTCGAGGTCAAGCAGCGCACGACGGCCTACGGGATCGAGCTCAGCCCAGGCGGATGACGCCCTTGGAGACCTTGATCCTCCGTCGGGGGAGCGCCTGCGAGGCCGGTCCCCTGACGACGGAGCCGTCGGTGACGCTGAACCTGCTGCCGTGGCAGGGGCAGTTGATGGTGCCGCCGCTGATGGTCCCGACCGTGCAGCCCTGGTGCGTGCACTTGGCGCTGAAAGCCCGGAAGGTGCCCCTGACCGGCTGAGTGACCACCCATGTGCCCTTGATGATCTTTCCGCCGCCGACAGGGATGCTCTTGGTCTTGACCAGGACGGGAGCGGCGTCCGTCTCCGCCTCTGAGGCCTCGGCGGGGCGCGCCCACGTGACGGCGGAGGCGACCAGGGCGGTGGCGCCGCCCAGCAGACTCCGGAAGATCATCAACCTGCGGGTGGGGAACGGCATGGCGGGCCTCCCGTGACGAGGGCTCCTCAGTGAGCCACGGGTGATTCATATCACGGGAAAACGGGCGCGCAACCACGCTCCCCGGGATCCGGCGACGAGGTCGAGGCGGCCGCCGTGCCGTACCGCGATGTCCCTGGCGATGGCGAGCCCGAGCCCTGATCCGCCCGCGTCCCTGTCCCTGGCCTCGTCCAGCCGGGTGAACCGGTCGAAGACCGCCTCACGGTGCTCGTCGGGGATGCCTGGCCCGTCGTCGCGCACGTCGAGCAGGGCCTCGCCCTCGTCGAGGGCCAGACGGACGGTGACCGTGGAGTCCGCGTGCCGTACCGCGTTGTCCACCAGGTTGGCCACCAGGCGGCGCAACTGGTCGGCCGAGCCCCGGACCACCGCGTCCACCGCCACGTCGAGCGCCACCTGGATCTCGGGCCTGGGGCGGGACCTCGTGGCCTCCTCGGCGGCCACCTGGCCGAGGTCCACCTCCTCGTGGCAGGCGGGCTCTCCCGCGTCCAGGCGGGCCAGCAGCAGCAGGTCGGAGGTGAGCTTCTGGAGCCGTTCGACGTCGGTCAGCGCCTCCGCCGCCAACGGCTCCGGCGGGGCGAGCTCCAGGCGGGTGCGCAGGACGGCCAGCGGGCTGCGCAGTTCGTGGGCGGCGTCGGCGACGAAGCGCTTGTGCCGGTCGACGGCGAGCTCCAGCCGGTCGAGCGTGCGGTTCATGGTCTCGGCGAGCCGGGCGATCTCGTCGCGCGAGCGCGGCACGGGGACCCGGCGGTGCAGGTCGCTGGCGGTGATGTCGGCCACCTCGGCGCGGATGGCCGAGACCGGCGCGAGCGCCCTGCCGACCACCAGCCAGGTCAGCGCCGCGACCAGCAGGAGCAGCGCGGGGATGCCGGGCAGCAGCAGGCCCTGCAGGGACTGCAGGGCGGCCTTGGTCGGCTCCAGGGAGGCCCTGGCCCGCACCAGCAGCGGTCCCTTCGCCGTGGCGACCGGCATGGTGGCCACGGCGAAGGAGCCACAGGACGTCCACTTCCGAGTCGGCGCCCCGGCGGGAGGCGTGGCCGAGGACTCGACGGAGAACACCGGCTCCGTGGGCACGCAGGAGAGCGCGGAGACGGAACCGGAGACGGTCGAGGAGACCTTCGAGAGGAGGGCCGGTCGGTCGTCGGGGGTGGTGAGGTCGAACCGGGGGTCCGCGCCCCGGACGGACTCGTCGATGATCATGATGTCCGGATCGATGACCCGTTCGGCGACTCCGCCGACGCTGTCGGCCTTGCTGTCGGCCTTGAGCCGGGTGAGGAGCGCCTCGGCGGTGGCGTCGGCACGCCTGGTGGCCTCAAGGGACGCGCTCTCCACCAGGCTGCCCCTGAGCACGCCGACGAGCACGGCCGCCGCGACCCCCAGCGCGACCGCGACGATGACGGTGGCCGCCAGGGTGGCTCTCACCCGGACCGACAGACGTGGCATCTCAGGCCTCCAGCCGGTAACCGGCGCCGCGCACGGTCACCAGGGACGTCCGGCCGAACGGTGAGTCGATCTTGCGACGCAGCGCGCTGATGTACACCTCGACGATGTTCGGGTCGCCGTCGTAGGCGAAGTCCCAGGCCTGGGCCAGCAGCTCGCTCTTGGAGACCACCTCGCCCGCCCTGCGGGCCAGACCGTGCAGGACCGCGAACTCCTTGGGGGTGAGGGAGATCTCGACCTCTCCCCTGCGGCAGCGGAGCCCGGCCGGGTCGACGGCCAGGTCGCCGACCACGATGGAGACGGGCCGCGCCCTGCCTCCCCTGCGGGTCAGCGCGCGCAGCCGGGCCAGCAGCACCACGTAGGAGAACGGCTTGGACAGGAAGTCGTCGGCGCCGGTGTCCAGGGCCTCGGCCTCGTCGTGCACCCCGTCCTTCGCGGTGAGCATCAGGATCGGCGTCCAGTTCTCGGCGTCACGAAGCCTGGCGCAGACGGTGTAGCCGTTCATGCGCGGCAGCATGACGTCGAGCACGATCACGTCGTAGGCGTTCTCACTCGCCATCCACAGCCCGTCGCGTCCGTCGTGGGCGACATCGACGGCGAAGCCCTCGGCGGCCAGGCCGCCCTTCAGCAGGTCGGCCAGGCGCTTCTCGTCCTCAACCAGCAGCATGCGCATGCCGTCCAGCGTGCCGCAGCCCGCCTAAAGCCAACCTGAAGACGACTTCTGCCGCCTTCAGGCTGGGTTCAGCCGACGGGCGCGAGCCTGTGATCTCCAGATCCACCGAGCCAGAAAGGGAGAACAGGCATGCGTACCCGCATCCTCGCCGCCGTCACGCTGACGGCCGGTGTCCTGATGAGCACGCTGACCGGCGCGGCCAACGCCGACACCCCGCCTCCGGCGACCGTCACGGACACTCCGACCCCGGCGCCCACCGTGGAGAACCCCGCCCTCGACGAGGGCGCCTTCGTCGTCCGCTGCGAGGGCGGCGCGGTGATCGCGAGGGTGCGCAAGCTCTCCGAGGAGGAGATCAGGAAGCTCAAGGAGAAAGGCGCTCTGTTCCATGAGAGGAGGCTGAAGGGAGACGTGCGGCTCAGGGGCGGGGAGTCGACGGTGATCACCCCCGACGCTCTCGGCGAGCTCCCCGACCCGGCGAAGCTCAAGGAGCTCAAGGAGCAGCTCAAGGAGAAGGCCTTCGAGATCCGGGTGGGCGGTGTCGAGGAGGCGCCGGGGGGCACGAAGGGCTCGGGCGAGGGCGCCGTCGCGCAGTCGTACTCGATCTTCGGTGAGGCCGCCCCCGGGGAGCCGAACCCGGTCTTCGACGAGGCCGTTCCCGATGTCAAGGGGCCGGCCGACGACACGGCGGCACCCGTCAAGCCCCATGTCGAGGGCGCCGAGGAGCCCGCGTCCGAGCTCTTCACCAAGGTGCTGCCGGACGGTGACATCACGATCGTGGAGTCGCCGGCCGCCGGGGCGGAGAAGAAGGCCTTCTCGCTCGAGAAGCACGGCCCGATCCACTGCGTCAAGCGGCCCTGACCTCGCGCGGGCCGTGCCGCACGGGGGACCGGCACGGCGCACGCGGGCCGTACCGCACGGAGGACCGGTACGGCGGCGGCGCGGAGAGGTGAGCGCGGGGGTGCCGGACGAGCCGAGGGGAAAGGCCATGGCGCCCGCCGGTGACGATCCCGGTACGGTCGCCCCCCGAAGACGCCGGAGTCCGCGCGGACGGTCTCTCCCGCGCGGACGGTCCCTCCCGCGCGTTCGGGCTCTCACGTGTGCGGACGGAAGAGCCCGAACGCGCGGATACGGCCCGCACCAGGCTGGTGCGGGCCGTATCCGTGTGGATCAGGGCAGCTTCTTCGAAGCCTGATCCGCCGCGTGCTCGGCCTTCTCGCCGGCCTGGTCGGCCTTGGCGCCGATCTTCGCCTTGGCCTCCTCCGCCACGTCGGAGACCTTCGCCGACGCGGACCGCGCCTTCTCCGACGCCCACCGCGAGGCGTCCGAGGCGTTCTCCTTCATCGCGTCGGTCCACTGGTCGGCGCTCTTGCGGTACAACGCGAAGCCGACCGCGCCCACCGCGAGGCCCGTGAGCAACAGGAGCGTCGGCCACCTGCGGGACCTGGTCCGAGGCGTGGGATCGACCTTGCTGGCGGCCTGCGACAGCAGGGCGCTGACCTTCGGTGCGAGCTGCTCCTCAACCGAGTGGGCGGCAGCGTCCAGCTTGGGCGCCGCCCATTCCCTGGCGACATAGATCCTGTCGCCGGCCGCGCCACGGGCGTGGCTGGCGGCCTCACGGGCCTGGATGGCCGCCTCGCGGGCCTGGGCGGCCACCGGGCCGACCCGCTCGGAGGCGAGATCGGCGGCACGGACCACCTGAGCTTTCACCTGATTAAGCCGCGTGTCCGGAATCACAATCGTGTGGCGCTTTCCAAATAGTGCAAGAGGCACGTCAACCTCCCCAGTCGTCGGGGCCCCGTTGCCTCCCCTTCCCGCTCGAAGGCGGCTCAATCATTACCGGCCGTGGGAGGATGCTAGGTGGACCGGCTACGGCCGCAGCCATCAGAACACCATGAAACAGCACGTTGCAGAGGCTTTAGCCAACGACATGAAGGGGGAGCCCGATCGTGGCTGAGAAGTTGATAGCGAACCTGAACACCAATCGCGGCACCGTGAAGATCCAGCTTTTCCCGGACCACGCGCCCAAGACCGTGCGCAACTTCGTCGAGCTGGCAGAGGGCACCCGCGAGTGGGTGCACCCGGAGACCGGCCAGAAGACCAACGCCAAGCTCTACGACGGCACGATTTTCCACCGGGTCATCGACAACTTCATGATTCAGGGCGGCGACCCGCTGGGCCAGGGCATCGGTGGCCCGGGTTACAAGTTCGACGACGAGATCCACCCGGATCTGTACTTCAACCGCCCCTACCTGTTCGCCATGGCCAACGCCGGCATCCAGGGGGGCCGGGGCACCAACGGCTCGCAGTTCTTCATCACCGTGGTTCCCACGCCGCACCTCAACGGCAAGCACACCATCTTCGGTGAGGTCGTCGAGGGGCAGGACGTCGTCGACGCCATCGTCAAGACCGAGACCGACGCCCGCGACCGTCCCACCGACCCCGTCGTCCTGGAGTCGGTCACCGTCGAGCGCGTCCAGGGCTGAGCGATCCGGGCGGTGGACTCCCCTCGCGGAGGCCACCGCCCGGAGATCGCGGGCTCGTTCGCTGGTGCGTGTGCTCGGGATCATGCATAGGCTGGCAGTCTGTGGATAACAGCACGGTCGAAGGGGCCAGCGACACGCCATGACCACCCAGCCACCCAGCGAGTCCGAAACCGCTGCCGTTCCCACGTGTTACCGGCATCCGGGTCGTGAGACCTACGTGCGCTGCCAGCGCTGTGAGCGGCCCATCTGTCCCGACTGCATGCGCGACGCCGCCGTCGGCTTCCAGTGTCCCGAGTGCGTGAGCCAGGGCAACAAGACGGTACGGCAGGCGCAGTCGGTCTTCGGCGGCAGGGCGGTCGCCACGCCCAGGGTCACCTGGACGCTGCTCGTCGTCAACGTCCTGGCCTATGTCGCGGAGACCCTCAGCACCAACCGGGTGCTGGCCGACTTCGCCATGGACTCGGGTTCCGTCGCCTACGGCGAGTGGTGGCGTCTGATCACCGGCGCTTTCCTGCACGCGCCGCTGAGCGGCGGCGCGTGGGCGATCACCCACATCGTGTTCAACATGTGGGCGCTGTACGCCATCGGCCCCGAGCTGGAGCGGCGTCTGGGCTCCGTGCGCTTCCTGGCGCTCTACCTGCTGTCCGCGCTCGGCGGATCGGTCGCGGTCTACCTGTTCGGCATCGCGGCGGTCGGCGCCTCCGGCGCGATCTACGGCATGTTCGGCGCGCTGTTCGTGGTCGCCAGAAGGCTGGGATACGACGCCCGCGGCGTGCTCTGGCTGATCGGCATCAACGCGGTGCTCACCTTCACCTTTCCCGGCATCAGCTGGCAGGGGCACCTCGGCGGCCTGATCACCGGCGCCGTGGTCGGCGGCATCCTCGCCTACGCGCCCGCGAAGAACCGCAACGCCTTCCAGTGGGGAGGCTGCGCGCTGGTGCTGGTGGCGCTCGTCGCGGTGGTCCTGCTGCTGCCGCCGTACGTCTACCAGATGCAGTTCGGTCTTTCCGGCTGATCCACACCCTGATGCTTCCCCAGGGTGTGGATAAACACTGTGGAAAAAACTAACGCCAGCGAGTGGACAGCACCACGCCGAAGATGATGAAAACGAACCCGATCAGCAGGTTCCAGTTGTGCAGGGCGCCGAGCCCGGGTGCGTTGGGCGCGACGTAGTAGACGGCGATCCACAGGATCCCGATGATCCAGGAGGCCACCATGACCGGCGCCAGCCAGCGCGGGCTCATCTTGACCTGCTGGGAGGTCTGCGGCGGCGTGTAGACCGCCTTCTTGCGAGTCTTGGACTTGGGCACTGGGTTCTCCTGCGTCAACCCTGCGCGGTCGGATCGTGCGCAGGCCGTGTCAACTAGCGTAATCGCTGGTGGCGAAGACCCGAGTAAGAATAGTCGGCGCACCCATGACATGGCGATCCCATAGAGGGCCATAACCACGCAAACCTTGATTCAACGGTGTGATTCTCGCTGTTACCCGGTGATTCCTCGTGGTTGTGGCGCTCGTCGCGGGGTGCCCGCCGGGCCGGCAGCGGCCGTAGTCTGGTGTGTCGTGTTCTCCTGGATCGAACCCCGCGCCCTCCTCGACCGCTCCGCCGTGGGCCGATGACCCGCGTCCTGGTCGTGGACAACCATGACAGCTTCGTCCACACCATCGTCCAGTACCTCCGCATGCTCGGCGCGACCTGCGACGTGCGCCCGCGGGACCACGTGGTGCCCGAGGACGCGGCGGGCTTCGACGGGGTCCTGATCAGTCCGGGCCCCGGCGCCCCCGAGGACGCCGGGGTGAGCGTCCCGCTCGTCGGCTACTGCGAGGCGCACGCGCTACCGCTGCTCGGCGTCTGCCTCGGCCACCAGGCCATCGCGATCGCCCACGGGGCCACCGTCGCGCGGGCCCCCGAGCTGATGCACGGCCGCACCAGCCTGATCACCCACGACGGGCGCGGCGTCTTCGCCGGACTGCCGTCCCCGGTGACCATGACGCGCTACCACTCGCTGGCCGTCGTGCCCGAGACGATCCCCGAGATCCTCGAGGTCACCGCGACCACCGACGACGGCGTGGTCATGGGGTTGCGCCACCGCGCCGCGCCCGTCGAGGGGGTGCAGTTCCATCCCGAGTCGGTGATCTCCGAACACGGCCACCTGCTGCTCGGAAACTGGCTCGCGAGGACCGTGTAACGCCCCAGCCGCCTTGAACGACTAACCAGTGAGCCCTTCCGCCATCGCCCCCGAGTGGCGGAAGGGCTCTTTTCCGTCCCGGGGAGAAACCGTCGTCCATCGGGGAGACTCCCGGCGCGAAAGGCCCCGCGCACCAGCGGCCCGTACGGCGGGAGCCCGGCACGCAGGGCCCAGAACGCGAAGGACCCCCGCCGTGCGGCGGGGGTCCTCCCACGTCCTCGAAGGAGCGCGGAGTCCGCGATCCCGGCCCCTGCTGGGCCGCTGGGGGTCAGTTCAGGTTGCCCTCGTCGTCCGGCGGGGTGTCGAAGATGGGACCGTCGTCGGTCTCCGTCGGCTCCGGGTCCGGCTGCTGGGTCTCCGTCGGCAACTGCTCCTCCGGATACGAGGGCTGCTCGGTCGGCTCAGGGGCCTTCCCGCTGGAGACGACCAGCGTGATCGTGGTGCCCGGGTTGAGCTTGGCGCCCGCCTCGGGAGCCTGGCTGAGAACGGTGCCCTCGGGCAGGTCGCTCTCCTGCTTGACCACCTTGACCTTGAAGCCCGCTCCCTTGAGCGTCGAGGTGGCGTCGCCGACCGTGAGGTTGACCACGCCGGGAAGCTCGACGGCCTCCTTGGGGATGTAGATCCGGACCGTGCTCTCCTTGGCGGCCTTCTTGCCCGCCTCGGGGTCGGTCTGGAAGACCTTGCCCTGCGGAAGGCTGGAGATCTTGGACTGCACGCTCACCTCGAAGCCCTTGGCCTCGAGCGCGGCCGTCGCCTCCTCCACGGTCATGTTGAGCACGTCGGGAACCGCGATCTTCTCCGCGCCCTTGGAGACCTTGAGCGTGACCACGCTGTTCGGGGCGACCTCGGTGTCCGCGGGGGGATCGGTGTCGATGACCGTGTCCTTCGGCAGCTTGTCGTCGAACACCTCCTCGACCTTGGCCTGCAGCTTGAGGTCGCTCAACGCCTTCTTCGCCGAGGCGAGGGTCTGGGTGGCCAGCGCGGGGATCTTCACCTTGCCCTCGCCGGCGTTGTCGCTCGGCGAGCTCAGGAACATGTAGCCCACGCCGATGAAGGCGCCGATGATCAGCAGCGGCACCAGGATCCACGCCGCCGTCTTGACCGCGGTGTTGTCGCCGCCGCCCTGCTGGCGGCGACGGCCGCGCTCGCCCCTGCCGCCCTCCTGCGTGCCGTACTCGTAGGCGGGGACGGCGGTGGTGCGCTGGGTGGCCGGGCCGGGAGCGGGAGGCTGCTGCTGCATGGTGCGGGTGGCCGCGCCGTAGTTGTTGGCCAGGGCCATCGTCTGGGCGTCCATCGGGATGCCCGACATCGCCCGCTGGATGTCGGCCCGCATCTCCGCCGCGCCCTGGTAGCGGTGCGCCGGGTCCTTGGCCATCGACTTCAGCACGATGGCGTCGGCCCACTTGGGGATGTCGGGGTCGATCTGCGACGGCGGGATCGGGTCCTCGCGCACGTGCTGGTAGGCGATCGCCACGGGGGAGTCGCCGGTGAACGGCGGCTGCCCGGTCAGCAGCTCGTACAGCACGCAGCCGGTGGAGTAGATGTCGCTGCGGGCGTCGACCCGCTCGCCCCTGGCCTGCTCGGGAGAGAGGTACTGGGCGGTGCCGATGACCTGCGCGGTCTGCGTCATGGTCGCGGCCGAGTCGGCCATCGCGCGGGCGATGCCGAAGTCCATGACCTTGACGTCGCCGTTGCGGGTGATCATGATGTTCGCCGGCTTGATGTCCCGGTGGACGATGCCGCCGCGGTGGCTGTAGTCCAGCGCCCGCAGGATCCCGTCGACGAGTTCGGCCGCGCGCTCGGGCAGCAGTCGCCGGTCGGTGCGCAGCAGGTCGCGCAGCGTGCGGCCGTCGACGTACTCCATCACGATGTACGGCACCGGAGCGCCGTCCGTCACGTCCTCGCCGGTGTCGTAGACCGCGACGATGGACGGGTGGTTCAGTGACGCGGCGGACTGCGCCTCCCGGCGGAAACGGGCCTGGAAGATGTGGTCCCTTGCCAGGTCCGCGCGGAGGGTTTTGATGGCGACGATCCGATCCAGCCGGATGTCTCGTGCGCGATAGACCTCGGCCATGCCGCCACGCCCGACGACGCCGTCAAGCTCGTAGCGATCGCCGAGGCGTCGGGGCTGAGTCATTTCCTGCACTGTCCCTTACCGTTCATCTTGGGTGCCGCTGACCTCTTGGGCCACCGGTGTCCATCATCGACCCGTTGCCGCATCACGTCTCCCCGTTCGGCTGGTTTGTGTCGCCGGGTGTGGGGCTGCTGCTCGGTGTGGGGCTCGGTGTCGCCGGCGGGGTGGTGGGTGTTGGGGTCGGGGTGGTCGGACTGGGGCTGGGCGATGGTGACTTCGTCGGCCGGACACTGGGCGTGGCCGATGTGCTTACCGTAGCCGAAGGCGTGGGCGTAGGTCTGAGCGACTTCGTCGGGAAGACCGGCGGTCTGGACGTCACAGGCTTGGTCCTGCTCGGCCTGGCCGAGGGGGTCCTGGTGACCGAGGGTGTCGGGACGGCGGGCTCGGTGGGGCCGCTGTCGCCTGGCCGTTCGGTCAGGTCCCGGACCACCAGGGTGCCCAGTCCCAGAGCCGCGGCGCATCCCGCGGCCGCGGCGACGATCACCGTTGTCCGTCGCAGTCCCCGGCGGCGTGCGGGGGGCCGCGCGGCGCCAGAAGAGGGCGGCCCCGCGGGGACGGTCCCCGGCGGCGGCGGGCCCTCGGGAGCGGTCGCCGGGGTGGGCTCCCCGGGGGCGGCCAGGGCGGGGGCCACCTCTCTCGGCCACTCGCCCGCGGGCTCCGCCCGCCAGCCCGCCGGATCGGTGAGCATGGCCAGG
This sequence comes from Streptosporangium carneum, assembly GCF_027922005.1. Taxonomy (GTDB): domain Bacteria; phylum Actinomycetota; class Actinomycetes; order Streptosporangiales; family Streptosporangiaceae; genus Streptosporangium; species Streptosporangium carneum. The sequence goes on from NZ_BSEV01000001.1 coordinate 538,601, forward strand.
TCGGTGTGCTCCGCGGCGGCCATCGACCCGCGCAGGGCGTGCGCCCGTTCGGCCAGCAGCCCCGCGTCGGGGGGACGGAGCGCGGGGTCCTTCGACAGGCAGGACATGACCAGGTCGCGCACCGGGAGCGGCACACCGGGCGGCAGCGGCGGCGGGTTGTCGTTGATGTGCATGAGCGCGATCGCCACCTGCGTCTCGGCCCTGAACGGCGGCCTGCCCGCCAGGCACTCGTAGGCCACCACGCCCAGGGAGTAGATGTCGGTCGCGAAGGTGAGCCGCGCCCCCGAGGCCTGTTCGGGGCTGAGGTACTGCGCGGTGCCGAGCACGGTGCCCGTCTGGGTCACCGGCGCGGCCTCCAGGGCCCTGGCGATGCCGAAGTCTGTGATCTTGATCACGCCGGTTCCGGTGACGAGCAGGTTGCCCGGCTTGATGTCGCGGTGGATGATCCCCGCACTGTGGGCGGCCCGCAGGCCTCTGGCGGTCTGGTGGACCACGTCGAGGGTGACCTCGGGGCCGAGGGCGCCGTCGCGCGCCAGGATGCTCGCCAACGACTCGCCGGGCACCAGCTCCATGACGAGGTAGGCGACGTCGTCGGCCTCGCCGTAGTCGAAGACCTGGGCGATCGCCGGGTCGGCCAGCCTCGCCGCGATCCTGGCCTCCATCCTGAAGCGGTCGCGGAAGGCCGGGTCCGCGGCCACGTGTCTGCGAAGCAGCTTGACCGCGACCTCGCGGCCGAGCAGCTCGTCCTTCGCCCGCCAGACCTCGCCCATGCCGCCCGTCGCGATCCGCCCGAGCGGGCGGTATCGGCCTCCGAGCAGGGCGGTCATCTGCCCAGCACCGCTTCCATCACGCTCTTGGCGATGGGTGCGGCGGTGTGACCGCCGGAGGCGTCGTCACCGGCGCTGCCGGACTCGACGATGAGCGCCAGAGCGACCTTGGGATCCTCCGCGGGCGCGAAGGAGATGAACCACGCGTGCGGGGCCTTGCCCTGCGAGGTCTCCGCCGTGCCGGTCTTGCCCGCGACACTCACCCCGTCGATCTTCGCGGCGCTCGCGGTTCCGTTGTTGACGACGCTGACCATCATCTCCCTGAGCTTGCCCGCGGTCTCCTCGCTCACCGCGGTGGACAGCTCCTCCGGGTCGGCCGAGTCGATCTCGCTGCCCTCGGCGTCGGCGACCCTGTTGACGAGGTACGGCTTCATGACCACGCCGTTGTTGGCGATGCCCGCCGCGACCATGGCCATCTGCAGCGGCGTCATCTGGTTGCTGCGCTGGCCGATCGACGTCTGGGCGAGCGCGGCCTGGTCCTCCTCGGGGCCGATCCCGCTGCCCGCGACCGCGAGCGGGATCTCCAGCGGCTCGCCGCCGATGCCGAACTTCTCGGCCTGCTCCTTCAGGGCGTCGTAGCCCAGGCTCATCGCGATCTTGGCGAACGGCGTGTTGCACGAGCGCTCCAGCGCGAACGTCAGCGTCACGCGCCCTGAACCGCACGCCGCGCCGCCGGAGTTGGGCAGGTCGGCGGTGGTGTTGGGCAGGTCGAGCCGCTGCGGGGCGTCCACCTCGGTCTGCGGGCCCACGGTGTCGTCGCTCTCGAGGTAGGCGGCCAGGGTGACCACCTTGAACGTCGAGCCCGGCGGGTAGGTGCGCTCGATCGCCCGGTCGAGCAGCGGCTGGTTGTCGTCCTTCGCGAGCTTGTCGTAGGCCGTGTTGACGGTGGCCTTGTCGGGCTTGGACAGCGGGTTGGGGTCGTAGGTGGGGATCGAGACCATGGCGAGGATCGCCCCGGTCTTCGGCTCGATCGCGACCAGCGCGCCCTTCTTGCCGCTGGCGCCCAGCGCCTTGTAGGCGGCCTCCTGCGCCTTGGGGTTGATCGTCAGGTCGACGTTCGCGCCCTTCGACGTCTTGGCGGTGAGCAGGTCGATGCCGCGCCGGATCAGCAGGTCGGCGTCGCTCCCGTCGAGCAGGCTGTTCTTCGACGCCTCCATGTCGCGCGCGCTCTCCGGCGCGAAGAACCCGGTGACGGGCGCGTAGACCTTGCCCTCGGGGTAGCGCCGCTGGAAGCGGTACTTGTTGCTGCCGGTGTCCACCGACTCGGCAAGCACCTTGTTGCCCGCGGTGATGCGGCCGCGCTCGATCTCGTAGCGGGCGTAGAAGTTGCGGGTGTTGCGCGAGTCTTCGCGCAACCCCTGGGCCCGCACGACCTGCAGGTAGTTCACGTTGAGCATGAGCAGGCCGAACATCAGCAGGCAGACGAGGGCCGCGCGCTTGAGGGGACCGTTCATCGCTGGAACACCTGCGTCATTCCTTCGTCCTGGATGGCCTGGGGCGGCGGCTTCCTGGCCGCGTCTGACATGCGTACCAGCAGCGCGATAAGGATCCAGTTAGCCAGCAGCGCCGAACCGCCCTGTGACATGAACGGTGTGACCAGGCCGGTCAGCGGGATCAGGTTGGTGACGCCGCCCACGATGATGAAGACCTGCCAGGCGAGGATGAACGACAGGCCGCCCGCCAGCAGCTTGGAGAACGGGTCGCGGGCCGCGATGGAGGTGCGCAGGCCGCGCTCGACGATCAGGGCGTAGATCATCAGCAGGGCCATCAGCCCGGTCAGGCCGAGCTCCTCGCCGGTGGCGGGGAAGATGAAGTCGGAGAAGGCCAGCGGGATCTGCTCGGGGTGGCCCTGGCCGAGGCCGGTGCCGATCACGCCGCCCTGCCCCATGCCGAAAAGGCCCTGCAGGAGCTGGAAGCTGCCGCCGACCTTGTCGTAGAGGGCGGGGTCCTCGGGGTTGAGGTAGACCGTGAAGCGGTCCTGCACGTGGCTGAACAGCATTCCGGCGAGGATCGCGCCGCCCACGAAGAGCAGGATGCCGATCAGCACCCACGAGGTGCGCTGGGTGGCGATGTAGAGCATCGCGATGAACGTGCCGAAGATCAGCAGGGAGGAGCCGAGGTCCTTCTGCAGGACCAGCACGCCCAGGCTGAAGCCCCAGGTGATGAGGACCGGGCCGAGGTCGCGGGCGCGGGGCAGGTCGATGAACAGCAGCCGCCGCCCCGCCAGGGCCAGCACGTCGCGCTTGGCGACGAGGTATCCGGCGAAGAAGACGACGAGCGCGAGCTTGGCGAACTCGGCGGGCTGGAGCGTCGCGCCGCCGACCCCGATCCAGATCCGGGCTCCGTTGATCTCCTTGCCGAGGAACGGGATCAGCGGCGAGACCAGCAGGAGCAGGCCGACCGCGCCCGCGGTGTAGGTCAGCCGCTGGAGCGCGCGATGGTCGCGCAGCACGATCAGCGTCACGGAGAACAGGACGACCCCGACTCCGGTCCACACGAGCTGGTTGGTCGCGGAGGCTCCGCCCATCTTCGCGGCCTCGAGGCGGTAGATCATCACCAGGCCGAGGCCGTTGACCAGCGTCACCAGGGGGAGGATCAGCGGGTCCGCCCAGGGGGCGAACTTCGCCAGCACGAGGTAGGCGGCCAGCATGAACCCGCCCAGGCCGAGACCGTAGGTGAGCATGCCTGAGGGGATCTGCTTGTCGATCGCCAGCCCCACGTTGGCGTACGCGCCCATGATGATCACGACCGCGAAGGCGAGCATGGCCAGCTGGGCCACTCGCCGTTTGGCGGGCAGGAGAACGGGCTCGACGCTTGGGGTGCTCATGTCTCTACTTTGTGGGTTCCGTGGTGGGAGTGCCGCTCGGCGGAGGGGATTGCTTGTCTTTTTCGTCGGGTTTCTGGGAGGGCGTGGGCTTCTGCGGGGAGGCCGCGGTGGAGGTCTTCAGCTCGGCGATCTTCTTCAGCCCGGCGTCGACGCCGTCGACGGGGATGCCGTTGCGGACCAGCCCCTGCTGGAACGCGCCGAGGGCCGAGACCGACTCGGTGGTGCTCCGGGCGACGTCGAAGAGCTCGAAGGGGCCGAGATTGGTTTTCACACCCTGGAAAACCACTATCTCGTCACCTTTCGCCCCCACGAAGTACTGATCATCGAGCCACTGGTTCCCGAAATACCAGCCTAGGCCGCCGCCGACGAGGACGACGCCTCCCACGGAGGCCAGAAGCGGCCACAGCCGGCGGCGCTTGGCCGGCCGCCCCGTGGCCCTGGCGACCGGCTCCTCGGGGTCGTCGTCCGTGAAGACGGGCTGCGGCATGGTGACCGCGCTCGCGCGGCCCGCGGGGGTGTCCGGCGGCTGGGACCGCTGCCTGGTCGACCCCGCCGCGCCGACCACGGCGGCCTCGGCGGGCGGGGAGGTCCCCTCGTCCACCTCCAGCACGTCGGCGAGCACGCAGGTGATGTTGTCGGGCCCGCCTCCCCGGTTGGCCAGGTCGATGAGCGCGCGGACCACCGTCTCCGGGTCGTCGATCGTGGAGAGCGTCTGGTGCAGCGTCTCCGCGGTCACGACCCCGGACAGCCCGTCGGAGCACAACAGGTAGCGGTCGCCGATCTGGGCCTCGCGCAGGGACAGGTCGGGCTCGACCTCGCCGCTGCCGTCGAGCGCCCGGAGCAGGATCGACCGCTGCGGGTGGGTGGCGGCCTCCTCCTGTGTGATCCGGCCGTCGTCGACGAGCGACTGCACCAGGGTGTGGTCGTGGGTGATCTGGTAGAGCTCACCCGACCGCAGCAGGTAGGCGCGGGAGTCGCCGACGTGGACCAGCGCGACTCTCGTCCCCGACCACAGCATGGCGGTCAGGGTCGTGCCCATGCCCTTGAGGCTGGGGTCGCGGCCCACCATCTGGTGCAGCCTGCGGTTGGCGTCGCGGACCGCGGCCTCGATGGCGCTGAGCAGGTCGGCGCCCTGGGTGTCCTCGTCGAGGGAGGACATGGCGGCGATGGCGACCGAGCTGGCCACCTCGCCGTGTGCGTGACCGCCCATGCCGTCCGCGACGGCGAGCAGTCGGCCGCTTGCGTACGCCGAGTCCTCGTTGCCTTCGCGGAGGAGGCCGACGTCGGAGCGGGCGGCGTAACGGAGTGCGATGGTCATTTGCGCAATTCGATGACGGTCTTGCCGATGCGGATCGGAACACCGAGCGGCACCGGAGTCGGACGGGTGACTTTAGAGCGGTCGAGGTATGTTCCGTTGGTAGAACCGAGATCTTCCACGATCCACTGACCGTCCTGGGGAAAGAGCCGGGCGTGCCGGCTCGACGCGTAGTCGTCGCTGACCACCAACGTGGCGTCGTTCGCCCTGCCGATGGTGATGGGCGTCTCCGAGAGAGTGATTGTGGTGCCCTGGAGGGGCCCGCCGGTGACGACCATCTGCCGTGGCTCCCCCTTCTTGGATTTCGCGGGCGGCTTGACGGCCTTCGGCGCCTTGCGCGCGGGGACGGCCGCGGTGGTGCGTGACCCGAACAAGTCTGTCCGGATCACGCCGACCGCGGCAATCACGAAGAACCACAGCACCGCTAGGAACGCGAGGCGGATCAGTAGCAGCGTGAGGTCGGACATGGACCGTCTGTTTACCTTTAATCGCGCCGGAAAACCAGAGTCGTCCGCCCCAACGTCACGCGAGTGCCGTTCTGGAGCTCGACCCGGCGAACCGGCTGGCCGTTGACGAAGGTGCCGTTCGTGGAGCCCAGGTCGACGAGCACGACCTGCGGGCCCTCCACACGCAGCTCGGCGTGGTGCCGGGACACTCCCGGGTCGACCAGCCGCAGATCACAGTCGGTGCCCCTGCCGAGCAACGTCACCGGTGTGGTCAGGTCGTAGGAACGCTGCCCCTGCGGGTCGTCCTGGGTCGAGACCAGCAGGCGGGGGCGGCCGCCGAAGGCGTGCGGCCTGGCGGCGGGCACGTCGCTGACCGGCTGGCGGATCTCGTCCTGCTCGACCGTCGCCCCGCGGATCACCCCGGAGCGGATGCGGAACAGGCCGACCGCCAGGTCGTCCGCGGTCTCGAAGCGCACGCGCACCGGCCCCACGAAGGAGTAGCCCTGTTCCTTGGCGTACTCCCTGGCGAGGTTGGCCAGTTCGTGGCTGATGCTGTCGGCGTAGACCTCCAGGCGCTCGCTGTCGGTCGTCGACAGCTCGACCACGAAGTCGTTCGGCACGAGCGTGCGTCCCTGGGCGACGATCGCCGCCCGCTCGTCCATCTCCCGCTGAACCGCGCTGGCCACCTCGACCGGTTGAAGGTCGGATTTGAACGCCCGCGCAAAGGCCCCCTCAACCAGACCTTCGAGCCTCCGCTCGAAGCGCTGAAGGACTCCCACCGGGTCCCTCCCTTCTTCCGTCTATGTAGGTCACGGCCGCTTGGGGCTTCTTCCTCGCTCTCTCGCACCCAGCTACTCCGCTCCGCGTCTAGGAGGATCGTATCCGGGTTCGTGGGCATCGGCTGATCCGTGCTAATGTTTCAACGCACCCAACAAGGGCGGGTGGCGGAACGGCAGACGCGCACGGTTCAGGTCCGTGTGTCCGAAAGGACGTGAGGGTTCAAATCCCTCCTCGCCCACTCACATTAGACCCCGGTCTCGCGTAAGCGGATCGGGGTCTTTTCTTCGTATCGGAAACGGCGCGCTCATCGGACCATCCGTCGTTCCGGCGGGGGGTGGGTCGATCATCGATCAAGGTAGTCGTTCGCTCCGTCGTAGAGAAGTCCCGGCCGCCGCGCGTTCCTCTCCGGCTTCCGATCCGGCGCGGGCGGTCCGTACGTTTTAGCCGTCTGCCCTTGCCGATCACTTTCGAACCGCTTACAGAGGGCGGCGGCCGTGAGTGATTACGCTGACAGAGAAAACGGGCCGGGGAAGATTCTTTCCCCGGCCCGTTTCACTCCGGTCGCCGAGCGCCGTGCCCCGTGTCGCGTGTGAGGCCGGTGGGAGAGCCCTCCCAGCGGGCCCTCCCGGCGGTGCGGCGCGGGCCCGGCCGGGACGCCGCCGGGACACGGTCAGGACACGACGAGAGCCCGCACGTCCAAAAGCTCGCCGAGCAGGTCGGTGAGGCTGACCATGCCGACCACCTCGCCGCCCTCTGTGACGAGACCCACATGGGCGTGCGCCTCCTGCAGCGCGGAGACGGCCTCGGGGATCGTCGTCTCCCGCGCCAGGCGGGGAACGGGGCGGGCGAGCTCGGCCGGCGTCGCGCCGGGACGGACCAGCAGGTCCCTGACGTGCAGCACCCCCAGGACGTCACCGGGCCTGCCCGAGTTGACCAGCAGGCGCAGGTGCCCGCTCTCCGCGGCCGTCCTGCGCACCTGGGCGTCGCTCGCGTCCCCGGTCACGCAGGTGGCCTTCGCGATGGGCAGGGTCAGACGCTCGATCGGCTGCTGGTGGACCCGCAGCGCCCGGGTGAGCAGGTCGTGCTCCGCCCGGTCGAGCAGGCCCATCCGCCCTGACTCGCCGACGAGCATCGCCAGCTGGACCGGGGTCCTGGTGGTGGCCAGCTCGTCCCTCGGGCGCACGCCGAACAGTCCGAGCAGCCCGTTGGTCAGGCCGTTGAGCGCGGCCAGCACGGGGCGGACCACCCGGGTGAAGCCGCGGAACGGCAGGGCCAGGCCCATCGCCGCGGTCTCCGGGTGGGTCAGCGCCCACGACTTGGGAGCCATCTCGCCGACCACCATGTGCAGGAAGGTGATCAGCGCGAGCGCGATCGTCAGCGAGATGGGGACCCGCAGGGACTCGGGCACGCCGACCGCCGCGAAGACCGGCTCCAGCAGGTGCTCGACGGCGGGCTCCGTCACCATGCCCAGGCCCAGGGAGCACAGCGTGATGCCCAGCTGGGCCCCGGCGAGCATCAGCGACAGCTCCCTGCCGCCGCGTACGGCGGCGCGGGCGGTGACCCTGGCCAGCCTGCCCCCCTTGCCCGCGAGCTCCTCGAGGCGGTGCCTGCGGGCCGAGATGACCGCGAACTCGGCGGCGACGAAGAAGGCGTTGCCGATCAGCAGCGCGACGCCCAGCAGCAGGGCTCCGGTCGTGCTCATCGCTCGCTCGCCTCGTTCCTTGCCGTGTCCTGTCCCGCCGTCCGCGACGAGGCCATGGCGGGCTCGGTGTCGCCCTCGCCCTCACCGCCCTCGCTCTCGCTCTCGCCCTCGCCCTCGGCGTCGGTCCCGTCGTCGCTCTCCGTCCCGGCCGCGGGGAAGGTCAGCCGCACCCACTCGGGGACCCTGCGGTGCACCGACAGCACGGTGAGCGTCGCGTCGGCCTCCTCCTCGCCGTCGTCTTCGAGCAGGTCGGTCTCCAGGGTCAGGGTGACCGTGACCTGGTCGCCGGGCTCGGCCATCCTGCCGAGGGTGGCCAGGACCAGGCCGGCGACGGTGTCGTAGCCGTCGCTCTCGGGGAGCGACAGCTTCGTCGCGCGCTCCACCTCGTCGAGCCGGAGCGTGCCCGGCAGGTCCCAGACGCCGTCGCCGTTCGCGACGACCCCCGCGGGCTCCGGGTCGTTCTCGTCGATCAGCTCGCCGACGAGCTCCTCCGCGAGGTCCTCGACAGTGACCACGCCCGCGAGCCCGCCGTACTCGTCGATGACGCACGCCAGGTCGTCCCGGGCGGCGCGCATGCGCTCCAGCACGACGGGCAGCGGCAGCGAGTCGGGGACCAGCAGCGCCGAGCGGGTGATCTGCTCGATCGGGCCCTCGGTCAGGCCGGACCGGAGCAGCTCCCGCACGCCGGTGACGCCGACCACGTCCTCGCCGTTGTCGCTGCACAGCACCGGATAGCGGGAGTGGCCGTGCTCGGCGACGGCGTCGAGCAGGTCGGAGATCGGACGCTCGGCGCGCAGCAGCACCACGCGGGGGCGCGGCACCATGACGTCCTCCGCGGTGCGGTCGCCGAACTCGAGCGCCCGCTCGAGCAGGTCGGAAAGGCGCGGGGGAAGGTCGCCCGCCGTCGCCGACTCGGAGATGATCCGGGACAGCTCCTCGGGGCTCGCGCCGTGCTCGATCTCCTCGACGGGCTCGACGCCGACCCGGCGCAGCAGGCCGGTGGCGGCGGAGTCGAAAAGCCGGATGACCGGGCCCGCGATCTTGAGGTATAGGATCGTCGAGCGGGCCAGGAACTTGGCCACCGGCTCGGGCCTGGCGATGCCCAGGTTCTTCGGGGCGAGCTCGCCGAGCACCATCTGGACCACGGTGGCGACGGCGACGGCCAGCGCGAGCGCGAGGCCCGGCACCGCGGCTCCCGGCACCCCGGCCGACTCCAGCAGGGGACGGATCACGGTGGCGATGGCGGGTTCGGAGATGAAGCCGACCAGCAGGGCGGTGACGGTGATGCCGAGCTGCGCGCCCGACAGCATGAACGACAGGCGTCCTGTCACCGCCAGGGCGCGTTCGGCCGCCGCGTCGCCTGCGTCGGCCTGCTCGCGCAGCACGCCGCGGTCGGCGGCGACGAAGGCGAACTCCTGGGCGACGAAGTAGCCCGTCGCCAGGGTGAGGAGCAGTACGGCCAGCAGGCCTAGAGCCGTGTTCACCGGGTGGCTCTCCCGGTTGGGTCAGCGCTTCCCGTGCGTTCGCACGGGCAGGTACTCCATGGGTCCGGAGTGGACACGATCTTCCTTTCGAGCAGAGGACGTCCTCTACCGTAACGATCCGCGTGGGGGTCGATGTTTCCAGATCGGCCAGCGATCCTAATGTTGGTTGATAAGCACCCTTTTATGTACTTTTCCATAGGGAAAGCTTGGGAACGCGTCTGCGGGCGACGGACTCACGACGTAGCGTCGATAATGACGGTCTCATCGTGAGTTCGAGAGGTGGCTGGGATACGACGTGGGTGACTGGACGGAAGACGACGATCGCACCCGCGCGCTGCGGTCGCCCACGCCCGGGCCCCCGCCGTCGCGAGCGGCAGGGCAGCCCGCCTATCCGACGCAGGGCCTCGACCCCCACCAGGGTCGTCCCGAGCAGGGCCGTCCCGGCGAGGAGTCGCCGCGGGACGACACGAGGCAGAGGGCGACCTCCCGGGTCTACGGCAAGCCCAGGGAGGGATCGAGGCCGGTCAGGCCCCTGCCGGGTTCGGCGGGATCCGCCGACGGCCCGCACGGACCGTCGGGAGGCTCCTCCGGCGGCGAGGGCGGCGGGTCGCGCGTGCCCGGCCTCTCCTGGCGGCCGAAGCGGCCGGGCAGGCTGGCCGTACGGATCCTCGTCGGGCTGCTCGTCGTCCTGCTGGTGGTCGCCGTCGGCGGATACTTCACGATCAACTCGCGGATGCAGCGGATCGACGCGCTCGGCGACTACAAGGGCCGCCCCGCGGACACCCCGGGCTCGAACTGGCTGCTGGTCGGCTCCGACAGCCGGGAGGGCCTGAGCAAGGCGCAGCGCAAGAAGTTCGCCACCGGCTCGGCCGTCGGGCGCAGGACCGACACGATGATGCTCCTGCACATCCCCGACACCGGAGACCGCCCGACCCTGGTCAGCCTCCCGCGCGACTCCTACGTGCCGATCGACGGCCATGGCCGCGGCAAGCTGAACGCCGCCTACGCCTTCGGCGACGGCGGGCCCAAGCTGCTCGCCAAGACCGTCGAGCAGGTGACCGGCATCCGGATCGACCACTACATGGAGATCGGCTTCGGCGGCTTCGTGGGCATCGTCGACGCCATCGGCGGAGTCGAGATCGACGTCAAGCAGAACATCAAGGACCGCAAGGCCGGGATCAACCTGAAGAAGGGCAAGCAGGTGCTGGACGGCGGCACCGCCCTCGGCTACGTCCGCACCCGCGCGACCGGCGCCATCCCCGACTTCGAGCGGACCCAGCGCCAGCGCCAGTTCTTCTCCGCCGTGGTGAAGAAGGCCGCCAGCCCGGGAGTCCTGATCAACCCCTTCACCTCCGTCCCGCTCGCGCTGAGCGCGGCCGACTCGGTCACGGTCGGCGAGGAGACCGGCGCCTTCAACCTGCTCTCCCTGGGCCTGGCCATGGGGGACAACCCGATCACCACCGTCGTCCCGATCGGCTCCCTGCCGACCATCAACGGCGAGGCCGTCGTCCAGTGGGACCGCGCCAAGGCCCTGCGCATGTTCGAGGCCCTCGCCCAGGACAAGCCGGTGCCCAAGGACGCCCTCGGCAAGTAGCCCCCGCGGGCGGCCTCAGCCGCTCGCGGCGATGCTGCCCGCGACGGCTCCCGCGACCACCGCGGACATGATGGCGGCGTTGACGGCGGCGATGGTCTTGGCCACGGCGTCGCCGGCCCAGTTGCCCTCGGTGATCTCCTTGATGCGCTCCTTGCTCGCGCCGGGGAACGCCTTACGGTCGATCTTGGCGGCGTGCAGGACGGCGATCAGCACCGCTGTCCGCTCGTCGGGGTCGGCCCCGGCCAGCACGGCTTCGACGCGCTCGCGGACGCCCTGCTCGACGCTCGGGTCGCGCTCCGGGTAGCGGGTGCTGGGGAAGACGCTGAGGATCTTGCGCTGTTCCTCGCCCAGCACGCCCCGCTCGGCCAGGCCGGACAGCAGGCGCTTGCGGAGCTTGGCGGAGTGCAGCCTGTGAACCCACCAGTCGGGCTTGCGCTCCTTCGGCTCCGCGGCGATCCTGGCCAGCGTCGCGTCCAGCTCCTCCTCGCCCAGCGGCGTGGGGTCCAGGACGGTGACCTTCTTGTCGGCCAGGTCGATCCGGCCGTTGACCGCCAGCTCGGCCAGGAGGGAGCCGCCCAGCGCGGCGTCCAGCTCCGCCGAGCTGACCAGTTGCCTGCCCTCCGCCTCGCTGTAGGCGAGCAGGAGGACCTCCTCAGCGATGATCGTCATGTCTCGACCCTATGCCGTAAGCACTCCGTAAGCGCCGCTGCCCCGCCCGCGGGATATTTTCGGCCCAGGGCCGCGAGGACACGGGGGTGCGGTCGCCGTACCGGGCCCGGGAGGAAACGTCATGAGGATCAAGAGACTGCTGCGTCATCCCGCCACCTGGGTGGTTCTGACGGCGGGCGCCGTCGCGTTCGGCGTCGCCCTCTACCTCTTCCAGCCGTGGCGCCTGTTCACCACGGTCGAGGTGAACGAGGCGTCGCCGGTCGCCGCCGCGCCGTCGTCGCCCCAGGGCACGCGGCCCACGGGCTCGGAGGCGTCCGGCGGGGCCGCACGGCCCGAAGGCCAGGGAGCCACGGGCCAGGGGAACGGCGGAGGCGCTGCGGTCCTGGCGGAGGGCGCGTTCGTCTCGCACGAGCACACGACCACGGGCAAGGCCGTGCTGCTGCGCCTGGCCGACGGGAGCAGGGTGCTCAGGATCGAGGACCTGGCCACCTCGGACGGCCCCGACCTGCGGGTCTGGCTGAGCGACCAGCCGGTGAGGAAGGGCAACGCCGGGTGGTTCAACCTGGACGACGGCAGGCACCTCGAACTGGGGGCCCTCAAGGGCAACAAGGGCGACGCGAACTACGCCGTGCCCGCCGGGGCCGACCTGACCGGCCTGAACTCCGTCACCATCTGGTGCAGGAGGTTCTCGGTCTCCTTCGGCGCGGCGTCCCTCACCTGAGAGCGGCCGTCCCGCCCCGGCCTGAGAGAATGCCCGGTCTATGAGCATCTCCGAGGAACTCCACGCCATCGGCCGCCCTCTCGTGGAGGCGCAGCTCGCCCATCCGACAGTGGCGGGGATCGCCAGAGGAGACCTGCCGGAGCCGGTGTTCCGGTCGTGGCTCGAACAGGACTACCTGTTCCTCCTGGACTACGTGCGGGTCTTCTCCCGGCTGGCCTGGCAGGCCCCCGACGGTCACCTGGGCGATCTGGTCGACCTGGCCCATGCCACCTTCCACGAGGAGCTGGACCTGCACCGCTCGCTGTCCGCCGAGTTCGGCGCGGACCTCGCGGGCGCGAGGAAGGGGCCGGCGTGCGCCGCCTACACCTCGTTCCTGCTCGATTCGGCCGCGGACTACGCCGACGGGCTGGCCGCGCTCTATCCCTGCATGTGGGGCTACTCCACCCTCGGGCGCGTCCTGGCGGAGGACCCTCCGGCCGAACCCCGCTACCGGGCCTGGGTCGACACCTACGCCCACCCCGCCTTCGCCGAGCTGACCGAGCGCGTCGCCGTGATGATCGACGAGGCCGTTCCCGACCTCGGCAGAGCGGGGAAACTGTTCACCGAGGGGATGGCCCACGAACTCGCCTTCTGGGACGTCCCCTGATCTAGCCTGGAGGCATGCCCGAGCTTCCCGAGGTGGAGTCGCTCGCCGAGTTCCTGCGTGAGCGCGCGGTCGGCAGGCCGGTCCTCGCCGTCGACGTGTTCGCCTTCCAGGCGCTGAAGACCGTGGACCCGCCGGTCGCCGCCCTCGTCGGGCTGACCGTGACCGGGGTGGTCAGGCACGGAAAGTTCCTCGACGTCGACTGCGACGGCCTGCACCTCGTCACGCACCTGGCACGTGGCGGCTGGCTGCGCTGGCACGACGACCTCTCGGGCGCGAAGCCCGTCAGGCCGGGCAGGAGCCCCCTGGCCGTCCGGGTACGGCTGGCGCCCGCCTCCGAGGACGGCGGGGAGCCGGGTTTCGAGCTGACCGAGGCCGGGACGCAGAAGCGCCTGGCCGTCCACGTCGTGAGAGAGCCGACGGAGGTCCCCGGGATCGCCGGGCTCGGCCCCGACCCCCTCTCCGCCGACTTCACCGTGCAGACCCTCAGGGAGATCGTGGGCGGCAGCCGCGCCCATATCAAGGGTCTTCTCCGCGACCAGCGGGTGGTCGCCGGGATCGGCAACGCCTACTCGGACGAGGTCCTGCACGCCGCGAGGATCTCTCCCTTCAAGGTCGCGGGGACCCTGACGGACGATCAGGTCGCGGAGCTCCACGAGGCCGTCGTCGGCACCCTGGGCGCGGCGCTCGCCCGGGCGCGCGGCCTGGCGGCCAGGGACCTCAAGGCGGAGAAGAAGTCGGGCCTGCGGGTGCACGGCAGGACGGGGCAGCCCTGCGAGGTCTGCGGCGACACGGTCCGCGAGGTCTCCTTCGCGGACTCCGCGCTGCAGTACTGCCCGACCTGCCAGACGGGCGGCGAACCGCTGGCCGACCGCCGCATGTCCCGCCTGCTCAAGTGATCACTGCGCCCACGGCGGCAGGATGATCTGGCCGCCCAGGGTCGCCCTGATCCCGGCCGAGGCGCACGCGGTTCCGGTGGCCCGCTCGGTCGGGGAGTCGTTGCGGATCGAGAACGGGACGCCCGGCGCGACGATCAGCGCGTCACCCGCCTCGATCACGTGCTCCACACCGTCGAGGGTGCCCACCATCCGCCCCGAGTTGGCGACGAACACCTCCTCGCGGTCGACGGTGTGCTCCTTGCCCACCGTTCCCGGAGCCATCTCGAACGACCAGACGGCCAGTTCCGCCGAACCCCGCGAGGGGACGGCCAGGGAGCGCACGGTCATCCCGCCGTTGTCGAAGACGGGAGCGTCAGCCAGGTTCGCGACGGTCATCGATCCTCCAAATGGTAAACCTAGTTGTCTGTCTCTCAAAAGGTAAACCTGGTTGTCTGTATCGTCAAGGGGGCGGCGGGTGCGACGAGAGGTACATGGCCGCTTGTGGACGAGATGGGGGCGGTCGGACTGCTTTGCGCCCCGCAGGTCGGCGGACTTGGAACAATGGAGGCATGAGTGTTCCTGAGGTCGAAGCGCAGGCCGTGCCGGAGAGCGCGTTCCTGCTTGACGTGCGCGAGAACGACGAGTGGCAGGCCGGACACGCGCCGACGGCCGTTCACATCCCGCTGGGCGAGTTGCAGGCCCGGGTCGAGGAGGTGCCGAAGGACACGCCCGTCTACGTGGTCTGCCGGGTCGGAGGCCGTTCGGCGAACGCCGCCGCCTGGCTCAACCATGTCGGCTGGGACGCGATCAACGTCGGCGGCGGCATGCAGTCATGGAGCTTCGCGGGCCGCCCCATGGTCAGCGAGAGCGGCCAGGCCCCGTTCGTCGCCTGAGACGCCCCTCGGCGCCCGGATCCCGCCAGGGGCGTGGTCATTGACGGCCGATGCCCCTGGGGGCGGGGTTCTGGGCCCTCTCCAGGGTCGCGAGGGCGTTGATGACCGCCGCGCGTTCCCTCGGGGCGGCGGGTGAGCCGCGTGGCTCGATTCCAGCCCGGCCCGGAGCTCTCCGGGGGAGACAGTGTCCCGTCACCCCTGGTTCCGCCATTCCGCGCGGACGGGGCCTGACACGCCGCCCGGCCGCCTGTTTGGCTGGTCTCATGACGACCTTCCGGCGTCCCGCCCGGTCCTTCTGGCGTGCCCTGGCAAGGCTGGTCGCGCTGTCGGTCCTGGTGGGAGGCACGCTCGGCGTGGTCATGTGGTGGCTGCTGGCGTCATTGGGGGAGACGTTGTCGCGGGTGATGTGGAGCCTGCCGTCGCTCCCCTTCAACCCGTAGGCGTTCGCGCCCGGCCTCCCGTCACCCGGCCGTCACCCGGTCGTGCCGCCTCAGGTCGCGACCTTGACGCTGAGGGCGGGCGGCGAGACGAACGACTGTGACCTCGTCTGGGCGACCCCGGCGACGCGCCGCCCCGTGCAGTCGGTGGAGGCGAAGAACCCCTTCCCCAGGTCGGGAGGTGTTCTCCGGAGGCCGTACGGCCGGGTTCACGGAGGGCGCCGTGCTTTCACGGGCGGGCGTGGAGGTGCGAGACCGGGTTCCGGACGCGTCAGACGGTAACCGGGAGTGGACAAAAGATGCATCATTGGGGCGCGAACTGGGCTGATCCCAGTTCGGGACGTAAGCAACAGCCGGGAGCTTGGGACGGCCAGGCTGAGAGGGCGACTACGGCTGTCGCCGACCGCATGAACCTGTCCGGCCAGTGCGGCTTCGTGATGGCGGAGAGCGTAAGCCCAGCTTAAAGGCCGTCTTTCTGTCCCTGGTTGCCCTCGCTGCTCTCTGTGCAGCTATGAAGTACGACAGCCTGAGGCCGATTCGCAGTCTGATCGCCTTGACAGAGCCAAGTATGCCGATAAGTAATCTCTACTTGCGGTACGGGCTGCATCTGTGATGTGCTCGGCTGCCGTAATTAAGTGGCTCTGTCCTTAATCAAATGGGGTGTGCCGTTGAGTGGCGGCGCAACGGAGGTGTTTGAGCAGAAAATTCCTATAAACAAAAATTTCTGCCGTGGTTTCCCTGTCTCCCCGAAGGCGGCCTGCAATGCGGAAGTCAGTCAAGTTGGCGCTGGTGAATGTGAGTGCTTGTATATCATTGGTTGCCGGTTCCGCCGTCGGTGCCACCCCCGCTTGGGCGGCAGGGTGCCGCAAGGTGGAGGCGTCGTCAATTAAATACTATCAATTTCCCACCGGCAACCCCACGCTTTATCCGCACCGTTTGCGTAAGGGCGCGAAGGTGTGGGTGGACGGGCACTCAAATTCGCGGTACTACGTTCGCACCAAGGTGGGGGAGCAATGGTGGTGGGGCTGGATCAACGATGGTCTCAGCAAGACGAAGTCGACTAGATGTTAGTGCTGACCGCCCCCTTGGGCTCTGTACGTCAAGGGAGGGGTTGAGTGCCCCTTCCCTGTGTTTTCAATCAGCGTTGTCGGCTTGGTCCAAGGCGTCGGCAAGTTGCCTCGGAGTCTCACTGGTTGCCTTACCGGTGGTGTCAGCATAAACCTCCGTTGTCATTTTAGTGCTGCTGTGGCGTAGAAGTCGCATGACTGCGCGGAGGTGAATACGGAAAGGCCGTGCCCCAAAGCCCATGGCCGCTTGACGAATCCCATGGGGACACTCCGCGGAACCGGCGGCCGTCTTCCGTCGTTGATCGTTTCAAAGCGATCCTCTCCGAGAGTCGAGGGCATTTGTCTCCCAGGGTTCTCCGATTGTCGTGCGCGCTCCTCACCACCGTCCTGCTTTCCGGCTGCGCCTCCGGCCTCCCGGCGTACCGTTCCACCCCGGGCGCTGAGGAGTTCGAGTCCTCCGGCGAGGACGACCTATGGCCGGGCGACGAGGAGATGGAGGAGAGCGACGACGAACTGTATGTCGCGATCTGCGTGAGCAAGCGAACGCGGAGCCGCGTGGCCTACCGTCCCTGCGACGACGCCCAGCCCGGCTTCACCTGGTACTTCATACCGGAAGAAGGGAAGATCCCGGCCACGGACCAGAAGGCGAAGGGCGGTTCGTTCACCGACCCCGGCTACGAGGGCTTTCGCGCCCGCGCCCGTGGTGGTCCCGTCTCCGAGGCCATCGTCTCCGACGAGGAGAACCGGGTCAGCGTGTGTGTACGCAAGCGCACGCGCGTCCGGGTGGCCGACGACAGGTGCGACGACGAGGACGACGGTTTCGCCTGGTACAACATTCCCCTCGACGGCTACGCCCCCGCGGTGGGCCGGAAGGCCGAGGGGGGATCCTTCTACTTCACCGGCTGGGACGGCCTCAGAGCCCGCAAGAAGGGCGGTAAGGCGAGAGACGCCGTCATCGAGCGGGTCCAGCAACCCCAGAGCAGGCCGACCAGGGGCCCTCGCTGCACCATGACGATCAACGGAAGGTGCGCGAACGCGGGCAGCGGCTGCACCTACACCGTCAACGGAGCCTGCAGGGACAACGGCGGCTTTCCCGGCCTGCCCCCGGGGAGGGCGGACGTCCACGGACGCGCATCGTGACATGTTCCTCGCCGGGGGTGGTAGCCGGGAGCGGACAAATGGTGCATCATTGGGGCGCGAACTGGGCTGATCCCGGTTCGGCACGTAAGCAAGAGCGGGAGCTTGGGGCAACCAGGCTGAGAGGGCGACTACGGCTGTCGCCGACCGCATGAACCTGTCCGGGTAATGCCGGCGTAGGGAGCACGTCATGGCGTCCGACGTCATTCATTCCAAACATGCCGAGGCACCCCTCACCCTCGACCAGGCCGCTCCGAAGACCCTCGGCATGCTCGACCAGGGCGCGTTCTGGGCCAACCTGGGCGTCAGCCTGCTCGGCTTCTCCTTCGCGCTGTTCCTGATCAACCCGCTGGGCGACAGGCCGCTCACCTTCACCGCCGCGCTGCTCGCCGCCCTCGTCGGCAGCCTCATCGGCACGGCCATGGTCGGCCTCGCCGCGATCCCCGGCGTGCAGACGGGCCAGCCCGCGATGGTGCTGCTGCGCGGGCTGTTCGGCGCGAAACTCTCCTACGTCCCGACCGTGCTCAACATCATCCAGATGATCGGCTGGGGCGCGTTCGAGCTGTGGGTCGTCGCGATGGGCGCACAGGCGATCTTCGGGGACTCGGTCCCCTACGCGGTCTGGGCGATCGCGGCGGGAGTCCTGACGACGGCGCTGACCATCTATCCGCTGGGAGCGATCAGGCTGCTGCGGCGGTTCGTCACGGTCGGCGTGATCATCTCCGTGGCCTGGTTCGCGGTGGTCTTCCTGCGCGAGACCCCCGCCCAGAGCGGCGGCTCGTGGGACGCCTTCGCGGCGGCGGTCGACTTCGTGGTCGCCCTGTCGGTGTCCTGGGTGCCCGTCGCCGCCGACTACGCCAGGCATTCGCGGTCGAGCCGCGCGGCCTTCACCGGCGTCGTCGGCGGCTACACCATCGGCCAGGTGGCCTGCCTGGCCGTCGGCGTCTACGCGGTCGCGCTCGCCGGCCACGACGTGGTGCTGAACCAGCCGACCGCCGTGTTCGCGCCGTTCGTCGCGGCCCCGCTGGGCGCGCTCTTCTTCGGCATCCTGGTGCTGCGCGAGACCGACCAGTCGTTCGCGAACGTCTACTCGACCGCGATGTCGCTGCAGAACCTGATGCCGAGGGTGGACCGCCGCGTCTTCTCCGTGGCCATCGGCGTGCTGACCACGGCCGTCGCCCTCGTCGTCGACGTGAACTCCTACGGAGCCTTCCTCAGCATCATCGGCGCGGTGTTCGTGCCGATGCTCGGAGTGCTGGCGGTCGACTACTTCCTGCTCGGCCGGGGCAGGAACTGGGACACCTCGGAGAACGCGCCCTCCCGCCCGGCCATGGTGATCCCGTGGGCGCTCGGCTTCTTCACCTGGTGGCTGCTCACCACCTCCTCCCAGGTGTCCTGGTGGGCGGCGATCTGGGACGAGGTCAGGTCCTTCCTCGGCTTCGCCCCGCAGCCCTGGATGAGCGCCGCCCTCGGCGCGTTCCTCGTCTCGGGCCTGGTCACACTCGGCCTGGGAGCCGTCCGCCGCCGTCGGTAGGGGCCGCGGTGCGCTCCATGCGCAGCAGTCGTTCCTTGGCGGTCGCGCCCCCCGCGTAACCGCCGAGGACGGCGTCGCTCTCGACCACCCGGTGGCAGGGCACGATCACGCAGACGGGGTTGCTCCCCAGCGCGTTGCCGACCGCGCGCAGCGCCCTCGGCCTGCCGATCCGTTCGGCGATCTCGCGGTAGGTGGTCACCGT
The DNA here is from genome assembly GCF_027922005.1 of Streptosporangium carneum. GTDB lineage: Bacteria > Actinomycetota > Actinomycetes > Streptosporangiales > Streptosporangiaceae > Streptosporangium > Streptosporangium carneum. The sequence goes on from NZ_BSEV01000001.1 coordinate 557,757, forward strand.
TCCGTACGGCACCGCGAGCATCATCTGCAGCACCGTCCTGGCGAAGGGGGTGGCAAGCTGCAGGTCGACCGTCGTGGTGAAGGTGCGGAGCCTGGCGGAGAAGTAGGCGTCCAGCTCCCTGCGGACCGGGTCGAGCCGCCGGGGGTCGGGGCCGATGAACGAGCCGATCTCCCTGCTGACGCGCTCGAAGACGACGTTCTCGTCCTCGTAGCTGCAGGCCACGACGCCTCGGTGCGTCACCGCCAGGGTCAGCCGCCCCACCGGGCCGTCGAGGGTGCCGAACGCGATGTCCGGGTGGGTTTTTCCTATGTAGGTGGGCGAGGTCACCCGTAGCAGTGCGTCGAGGTCGCCGGATGACATGGCCCCACCCTTCCGTATCCAGGTGTGTGGTGACCGCAGCGTATCGGACGGATCTCCTCAACGAGTGTCAGCACATGCGGACGAAAGGCCAAGATCAGGCCAGTTGACAGGGCACTATGGGGATGTGGGTGACGACAGGGCCGAAAGTGATGAGGGCATCGGCCGCGCGGTCGTCGCCGGTGCGCCCAACGCGATAGTCGCCCTGGACCGAGATCAGGCGGTCCTGGCGTGGAACCCGGCCGCCGAACGCCTCTTCGGCTGGTCGGCGGAGGAGATGGTCGGCCGCAGGCCTCCGGTGGTCCCCGAGGAGCTGACGGCCGAGCACAACGCCGTCCTGGAGAGGGTCCGCACCGGAGGCCAGGTCTCGCTGCGGACCAAACGCTTCCGCAGGGACGGCAGCCTGCTCGACGTGCGGGTGGACACCAGCGCGCTGCGTTCGGAGGCGGGGGCGCTGCTCGGCTATGTCAGCGTCTACCACCTGGCGCAGGACGACGAGAGCGCCCAGGACCGGGTCGTCCGCAGGGCCCGGCTCGTCCGCAGGCTCACCGACGTGGTCGCCGACATCAACGCCGAGCGGGAGCTGCCCGCGGTGCTCGACCGGATCGCGGCCAGCCTCACCGAGCTGACCGGGGCGGACGCGGGCGGGTTCGTGCTCATCGAGGGCGACAGGCTCCGCCTCGTGGCCAGCCACAAGCTGCCCGAGTCGCTGCGCGACTCGACCGCCCACATGCGGACCAGCCTGGTCGGCAAGCTGCTGCGCACCGGCAGGACCGTGATGCTGGAGACCGGCGACCAGGCCCGTCTCGACGAGCTGATCTGGTCACAGCTCCCCGGTCTGCACACCATCGCGCTCGGTCTCGCGACGGCGGGCGGCAGGCCGTACGGCGCCCTCTACGCCCTGTTCGCCAAGCACAAGGCGGGCCACGTGGAGCTGGAGCTGCTCGAACTGCTCGCCGGGCACGCCGGGATCGCGGTCGGCAACGCCATGGCCTACCAGGAGGCCGTACGGCAGCGCGCCCACCAGCGGGCCGTGTTCGACGCCAGCGCCGACGGCATCGCCGTCCTCGACGACCGGGGCAGGGTCATCCAGTGGAACCCCGCGGCCACCGAGCTGACCGGGTTCGACGCCGCCGAGGTGATCGGCGGGCCGCCGCCGTTCGAGCTGCCCGCGCCCGGCGACAAGCTCGCCCTCCAGCTTCCCTCGGGAGCCTGGCTGGACGTGCTCTGCGCGGAGATCGTGGAGACGGGCGAGATCGTCGTCGACTTCCGCGACGTCACCAGGGCCAAGGAGCTGGAGGAGGCCAAGGATCTCTTCCTCGCCACGACCAGCCACGAGCTGCGCACCCCGATCACCGTGGTCCAGGGCTTCGCGGGCACTCTCGACGCCCGCTGGGACGGCATGACCGACACGGAACGCCGTTCCGCCGTGCACATCATCGCCGAGCGGGCGCGTTCCCTCGGCAAGCTCATGGACAACCTCCTGCTCGGCTCCCGCGCGGGAGCCGGGGAGCTCACACTCAGGATCGAGGGCATCGACCTCGGTGAACTGCTCAGGGCCGCCACCCTGGGGCTGCCGGTTCTGTCTGATGTGCACAGAGTTGAGGTGATCGTCCCTGAAGACCTCCCCCCGGTGTCCGGTGACGCTTTGGCCACCGATATCGTGCTGGGCCAGCTGTTGGAGAACGCCTTCAAATATTCGCCGGACGGTGGCCTGATCAGGGTCGAGGCTTGGGCGGACGGTGACTGGGTGGTGGTGGTAGTGGACGACGAGGGTGTCGGCATAGCGCCCGCGAGCAGGGAGCGGGTCTTCGAACGCTTCGTGCAGGCGGACACCGGAGACCGCCGCCGCTTCGGCGGAGTCGGCCTCGGACTGTACATCGTCCGCAGCCTGGCCCGGGCCCAGGGCGGAGAGGTGTCCGCGCATCCTCGGCAGGGAGGCGGCACCCGGATGCGGCTGGCGCTGCGCATTGCCGACACGCCGGGCGCCCTTACCTAATCGACACGCCGATCCGGTAACAAGCCGGTAACGGATGAGCTGATCTATTGTCGAATGTGCACAAGCTGTAATTGGCGCTCGGTTTCTAAGACCAACTAACGGGGCATTTCGGTCGTACTGGGGTGTGTTCCTCAGGGGGAACAGGGATACGGGGAGGTGAGTGCGTCGAGCGTCGTGTTGTTGCCGTATGCACCGTCCAGCGTCGCTGTCGCACGCCAACGCCTCTGCTCTGACCTGCAGGAATGGGGATTCTGCGAGACCGCGATAGATGATGCGGTCCTCGTGGTGAGCGAGCTGCTGAGCAATGCGCTCCGGCACGCGCATCCGTTGCCGTCCGGTCAGATCAGAGTGGCGTGGCGCTGGACCGACGAGCACGTGGAAGTAGCGGTGAGTGACGGTGGGGCCGCCACGGAACCGCGTGCGGGACGCCCAACGCTCTCCTCCCTGGGGGGCAGGGGCCTCGGCATCGTCGAGTATCTGGCCACCAGCTGGGGGGTCAGGCACGAAGGCGAGATGACCACGGTCTGGGCGGTGGTCACAACCGTGAGCACGGTAGGTAACGGCAAGGTTTCCGTCCCCGAGCCCGCGTTGAGGGAATGCGGATAGGGCGCGTCCCGCCTCACCCGATGAGGCGGGGCACGATCCTGGTGACCTGGAGAGACATTCCTTCGCACGGCGTGCCGACTTCCCGAAGCCGTGGCTACGCAGAGTGCCGGCCTCCCGAACGCCGACGCCGCAGGACGCCGAGCGTCCGGGCTCCCGCGGCGCCGCCTCCCCTGACGCGGAGCCGCACACGTCGCCTTCCCTGACGCGGAGCCGTACGGCCAGGCCGGTCGCGGCCCGGCCGGCGCCCGGTCAGTGTCCCGCGAGCGCGGGGCGGTACAGCACGGCCCTCTCCGCGGCGGCCCACGCCGTCGTGACCAGCAGGTAGAGCCCGGCCGCGAGCGGCAGCACGGCGGCGGCCAGGATCGTCGCGAACGGCAGCAGCGGCATCACCTTGTGCAGGACCTCCGGCTGGACCTCCTCGCCCATCGTCCGCCGTATCCGCCACGAGGTGGCCAGCGCCACGGCGAACAGCAGCAGGAAGAGACAGGCGAAGACCAGCGTCGGCCCGCTGAGCAGGCCGAATCCGGCGACCGTGCTCGCGAACTGCTGCCCGAGCGGCACCCCGAACAGTCCGTGGGTGAGCAGCGCGTTCGCGTGCCCGGCGATCGTCGAGGAGACGAAGACCCGGTACATGACCATGAAGAACGGCAGCTGCGCCAGGCCCGGCAGGACGCCCCCGAAGGGAGAGGCCTTCTCCCGCGCGTAGAGGGCCCTGGTCTCCTGGTACAGCCGTTGCGGGTCACGGCCGTGCCGCTTCCGCAGCTCCTTGATCTTCGGTGCGAGCCTGGCCTGGACCCGCGCGCTCCTGGCCTGCTTCACGCTGAGCGGCAGGAGCAGTGCCCGGACGGCGAGGGTGAACACGACGATGGCGGCGGCGGTCGAGCCGAGTGGCTGGGAGAGAGCGGTGATGAGATCCGCGGTGAACTCGATGACGGGGTCGAACATGGGAGAGCCCTTCTGACTGGAAAAGAATTCAGTGCAGAAGGCGCCCGCGCCGGGACGTCCTTATGCGGGCGCCGGGCCCGTGGACGGCGCTCTCGGTCGTGACCGCCCCGCTCGGTCGGGGTCGCGCTGGCGGACGAACATGATCCGTCCCGCCCGCTCCCGCTCCGCCATCGGCGAGGGCCGCTCCGCCCGCGAGGCGCCCGGCACCCCGCGCAGCGCCCAGGCGAGCAGGAGCACGCCGAGGCCGACGACGGCGGTCGCCGTCACGGCGCCGCCGCCGTCGAACATCCAGACGAACAGCGTCTGGACTGCGAGCAGTGCGTTCACTTGGAGAACTTGCTCACCGCCGTGACCGCGGCGACGATCAGGAAGGCCACGATCGCCAGCACGAAGACGAACTTCAGCAGCCCGAACAGCGCGGGGAGCACGAGTCCGAAGACCACGTAGAGCGCGAGGATGCCGCCTATGACGGCCAACACGGTACGACCCATGGCAGCCACCGTACGTCCGGCGCGGGCCGGGCGAGTGCGCGAACCATAACGATCTAGTCCTTACGGAGTGGTGACGGCGCGTGGCATTCGCGGAGGACGGGCCTACCGTGGGAACCATGAGTGCGCGGATTCTGGTGGTCGAGGACGATCCGACGGTGGCCGAGGTCGTCACCCGGTACCTGGAACGCGACGGTCACCTGGTCGAATGCGTGGGAGACGGCGCGGAGGCGCTCAGGCGCGCGCTGTCCAACCCGCCCGACCTGCTCGTGCTCGACCTGATGCTGCCCAAGATGGACGGGCTCCAGGTCTGCAGGAAGCTGAGGGAGCGCTGGCCGGTCCCCGTCATCATGCTGACCGCGCTGGGCGAGGAGATCGACAGGGTCGTCGGCCTGGAGACCGGAGCGGACGACTACGTCACCAAACCCTTCAGCCCCCGTGAGCTGGCCCTGCGGGTGCAGTCCGTGCTGCGACGGGCACGCGGCGCCTCACTGCCCGCGGGAACCGGCGTGCTCAGGGACGGCGACCTGACGGTCGACGTCGGCGCCCACGAGGTGCGGCTCGGCGACGACGAGGTCATGCTGACCGCCAGGGAGTTCGACCTCCTGGCCCACCTGATGCGCAACCCCCGCCAGGCCTTCAGCCGTTCCGCGCTGCTCGACCAGGTCTGGGGCTGGTCCTTCGGCGACTCCTCGACGGTCACCGTCCACGTCCGCAGGCTCCGCGAGAAGATCGAGCCTGATCCGACCGCCCCCCGACGCATCGTCACGGTGTGGGGCGTGGGATACCGCTACGAACCCCTGGCCGTGCCGTGATCCCCGAGATCGTGGTGATCGTCGCGGTCACGGCGGGGCTCGGCCTCCTGGTCGCGCTGGCGGGCCTGGGCGTGATGCGGCTGCTCAGGGAGCGGTCGATCGGGGTCATGCTCGCCGTGGTCGCCGTGGTGACCGTCGTCGCGACGGTCGGCGGCGTGGTCGCCGTCACCCTGAAAATGATCATCGATGGCACCCCGAGGGACATCGTGCTCAGCGTGGTCGCGGTCGGCGGCCTGGTCGGTCTCGGCGTCGCGACGGTGCTCGCCCGCCGGGTCGTGGCGGCCAGCCGCAGGCTCGTCGCCGCCGTGCACGCGGTGCCGCCGACAGGGGAGTTCACGCCGCCTCGCGGCCTGCCCGCCGAGCTCGACACCATCGCCAGGACCCTGGACGAGGCGTACGAGCGCCTCCGCCTGGGCCACGAGCGCGAGCGCGCGCTGGAGAGCGCCCGCCGCGAGCTCGTCGCCTGGGTCAGCCACGACCTGCGCACCCCGCTGGCCGGGATGCGGGCCATGGCGGAGGCCCTGGAGGACGGCGTCGTCGCCGACCCGGAGACCGTCAGCCGTTACCACGCCCAGATCCGCCTCGAGGTGGACCGGCTGTCCGGCATGGTCGGAGACCTGTTCGAGCTGTCCAGGATCCACGCGGGCGCCCTGCGCCTGTCCCGGCGGCGGATCGGCCTCGGCGACCTGGTCGCCGACGCGCTGGCCGGGGCGGAGCCGTTGGCCAGGGCCAAGGGAGTACGGCTCGCCTGCGAGGCCGAACAGGTGGTCCCGGTCCAGGCCGACGCGGGGGAGCTGTCAAGGGCGCTGCGCAACCTGGTGGTCAACGCCATCAGGCACACCCCCGGCGACGGCACCGTGTGGGTACGGGCGAGCGTGAGGGACGGCGTCGCCTGCCTGTCGGTCGCCGACTGTTGCGGCGGCATCCCCGAGGACGACCTGCCCCGTGTCTTCGACGTCGCGTTCCGCGGCGAGGCGGCCAGGAGCCCCGCCGTGGACGGCGCGGGAGCGGGCCTCGGCCTGGCGATCACCAGGGGCATCGTCGAGGCCCACGAGGGAGCCGTCGACGTCGTCAACGCGGGCCCCGGCTGCCGTTTCGAGATCCGCCTCCCGCTGTCCGCCTGAGATCTTCCCCGGCAGGGAGGTCAGGGGTCGCGCGCCAGGAGCCGCAGCCGGTGGGGCGCCTCGGTGGTCTCGGTGGCCTCGCCGCCCGTGCCGCCCCCGCGGCCGGGCTTCGTGCCGCCCTCGTGACCGGAGCCCGTGCCGTTCTCACGTCCGGGGTCCGTGCCGTTCTCGTGGTCGGGCTTCGGGCCCTCGTCGCGGTCGGGCTCGACGTGCTGGCAGGAGTTCGGGGCCCTCGGCGTGCAGAAGGACTCCGCCATGGCGCGGAACGTCGGGCACGGCCACCGCCACATGCAGCTGCGGCAGCGCAGGATCGGGTTGGCGGCGTCGCTGGTGATGCCCCCCGCGTCGCGGGGCTGGTGCAGGTCGAGCAGCCTGACCCCGAGGGCCGCGAAGCCGAGCAGCTCCTCTCGCGCGCCCTCGAGGAAGTCGAGATCCGCGCTCGTCAGGCGGGTTCTGATCGGGACATATCCCTCGTGGTTCACCAGGCCGCGTAGCGAGTTCGCGGCGTCGTGCCACGACGTGGCCTTCTCGGTGCGCGTGACCATGGACTCCAGGTGCTTCCGGAGTCGTTGTCGCTGGGGATCCTCAGGAAGGTCGGTGTTCATCGATGTGTTCGAGCCCGTTTCTACTCAACGGCCGCCACTGTCGTAGCGCAGGGACGGTCGGGAGGTTCCGGGTCTCCCCCCTTTCCGGCTAAGCCGGTGTTGCTCAGAGTCAAGTTTCGCGCACTCAGAGTTTTCATGAGGCCTAAACGGGGGACAAAGGGCCGACGACTCGTGGTTGGGCGAGAGAACGTGACCAGTGGCCTTCGCGCCGCTAGTGTGCCCGCTGTGGAGCTAAAAGTCTCAACTCGATCACATGCCGGGCACACCGTCATGGTCATTGTCGGGGAAATCGACCTGTACACCGCGCCTGGCCTGCAGGCCGAGTTCACTCGGCTGCTCCAGGAGAGCCCGGCCACACACGTGGTCATCGACATGTCCGGCGTGGAGTTCTGCGACTCCACCGGGATGAACGTGCTGCTGTCCGCGCTCAAGCGGCTGCGAGAACGCGGCGGCGTCCTGGAACTGGCGGCGCCCAGACCCGCCGTCCGTAAGATTCTTCAGGTCACCGGCCTCGACTCGGTCTTCACCGTGCACGAGACGGTGCCCGAGAAGCTGCTGACGGTCAAGCGCCAAGCATGACCGGGACAGCGGTGATCATCCCGGCCAAGGACGAGGCCGACCGGATCGGCGCGACCGTGGCCGCGGCCCTGGCGTTGTCCGGCGTCGACCTCGTCATGGTCGTGGACGACGGCTCGGCCGACCAGACGGGCCGGGTGGCCAAGGCCGCCGGAGCCCGTGTCATACGGCACAGCCGCAACCGGGGCAAGGCCGCCGCCATGGAGAGCGGAGCGGAGGCCGTACGCCTGCTCGACGGTGGGCCCCCCCGCCACCTGCTCTTCCTCGACGCCGATCTGGGGGAGACCGCGCGGGCGGCCGAAGCCCTGATCAAACCGGTCGAGGCGGGCGAGGCCGACATGACCGTCGCCGTGTTCGTCACCCGCGTGAAGCTGGGCGGTCACGGGTTCGTGGTGAAGCTGGCACGCCAGGGCATCGAACGCGCGACCGGCTGGACCCCGGCCCAGCCGCTCAACGGTCAGCGCTGCCTGACCAGGGCGGCCTTCGAGGCCGCGCGTCCGCTGGCCCGAGGGTTCGGCGTCGAGACGGCTCTGACGATCGACCTGATCCGCAAGGGGTTCCGCGTCCGCGAGGTCGAGGTGGAGATGGCGCACCGGGCCACCGGCACCGACTGGAAGGCCCAGCTTCACCGGGCCAGGCAGTTCCGCGACGTCGCATGGGCCCTGCTGGTCCGCAGGTAGGCCACCTTGGGCGGGGACGGGCCGGGCACCGTGCCGGATGTGCTGGAATTTGCGGGTGACTCGGGAAGCGTCAGTAGTCGATGACACGCGGGTTCCCGCGCGTGACACGCCGCGGGGGCTCGACGTCGTCGCGTTCGCGGCCGTCGGGCTGTCCGTCGGGCTGACGATCCTGATCGGGCTGCTCGGGCCGTCGACCATGGTCCCGGGGCTCGCGGGGCCCTCCTGGCAGCCGCCCTACTCGTTCCAGGCGCGTCCCGACGGGCATCTGGTGATCGCCATGGCCGCGGTCGCGATCGTGCTGGGCGGAGCGGGGCTGGCGGGCGCTCTGCGCTCCCGGTGGAGGCCCGATCCGCGATGGCCGCTCGTGGCGGGCTGTGCGGCGGCCGTGCTGCTGGCGTTCCTGCCGCCTTCCGGCTCGCCCGACCATCTCAACTACGCCGCCTACGGCCGCCTGGTCACGCTCGGGCAGAACCCCTACGTCACGCCCCCCTCCGCGCTTCCCGCCGATCCCGTGCTCGGCGCCGTGGAGGAGTGGACCGGGGTGACCAGCGTCTACGGCCCGGTCGCGACCGCCGTACAGGCACTGGCGAGCTTCGTCGGCGGCGACTCGGTCAGGCTCACGGTCTTCGTGATGGCTCTGGTCAACGCGGCCGCGTTCGTCGGGACCGCGCTGCTGATCGACCGCTTCACCAGGGGAGACGCGGACCTGCGCCGGCGGGCGGCGCTGCTCTGGGCGGCCAACCCGCTGATGATCTACCACCTGGCCGCGGGGATGCACGTCGACACCCTGGCCGTGGCCTGCATGGTCGCCGCCCTCACGGCCAGAGGGGCGGCGTCGGGGCTGCTGCTCGGCGTGGGGATCGGGGTGAAGCTGAACGCCGGGCTCGTCGCGCTCGGCCCCGCGTGGGAGCTGCGCCGCTCGCCGGGCAGGCTCGCCGTCGTCGCGGGGACGGCCACGGCGACCGTGCTCGTGATCTACGGCCTCGCGGGATCGCACGTGTTCGACCAGGTCGGCGCGGCCAGCAAGAAGGTCTCGTTCGGCACGCCGTGGTACCTCGTCAAGGTCGGGCTGCAGGAGCTGTTCGGATCGGGCTCGTACTCCGCCTGGACCCAGACGGGTTCGCTGCTCCTCATGGTCGTCCTGGCCTGGCTGATCCTGCGGGCCGCGCCCCGGGACACCGCCCCCGTCGTCGCCGCGGGGATCGTGGTCGCCTGGCTGTTCGCCGCGACGTACGCGCTGCCCTGGTACGACGGGCTGGCCTTCGCGCTGCTGGCCATGGCCTCGTGGCCCGCGCTGGAGGGCTTCATGATCGCGAGAGTGGTCGTCCTGTCCCTGGGCTACCTTCCCGCCAGGGAGGCCATGCGCCCCGAGGACCTGTCCTGGCTGAAGACCGTGGTCAGGGAACGGGCGGTGCCGTGGTCTCTGCTCGCGCTGACGGTCGCGCTGGCGTGGTGGGCTGCGAGAGCTGGAGCGCGCGCACGCAGGCGGTCAGCGTCAGCGGCACCGCGACCGTGAGCGCCATCGCCGGGATCGCGATGCCGGAGTCGTTCATCAGGAACCCGATCAGCGCGCAGGCCAGCGCGCCGATCAGTCCGGCGCGCAGCGGCGGGGCGAGCGAGTAGGCCCGGTCGAGCGCGGAGGCCCCCCACCGGGAGGGACGGTCGAGCACCAGGAAGAGGAACGCGAGCGCGACCAGCGAGAGCAGGGTCAGCGACCAGTTGCCGACCGTGACGCCGACCATCGCCCCGAACTTGCGGCCGACGACCGTCCAGGCCTCGCCGTCCAGCACCTGCTGCACGAAGGCGCCCAGGTGGGTGCGCTGGCCCGCGGGCTTGAGCCAGTCGACGACCGCGATCGCGCCGATCAGCAGGGCGCCCGCGACGCCGACCAGGGCGAGTTTGACCGGTGAGACCCGCTTTCCCGCCAGCAGGATCAGGAAGACGGCCACCCCGACGAGGAAGGCGGGGACTCCGCCGAAGTCGGCTCCCCACGCGGGCCAGCCGTCCGCGAAGACCGCGAGCCCGCCGTAGAGCGCGCAGACCGCGAGCGCGAGCGGACGCCGTCCCGCGGAGATCAGCCACTGGGCGATCCCCGCCATGGCCAGGATCGTCCCCGCGGAGTAGACCGCGAAGGCGATGTTGCTGAAGCCGTAGAAGCGCCCGCCGGTGACGGGCTCGTAGCCGGTGACGGCGTTCACCTGAAGGCTGGAGCCGGTCATCACGTCGGCCAGCAGGGCGAGCGAGGTGATCGCGGCGACCGCGGTCAGCGGGCCGAGGACGTGTGCCCGCCACGGTCCCGCGAAGGCGATCGCGGCGACCGCGCAGGCGATGCCGAGGATGGTCAGGATCACCGACGCCATCGGGGCGGGGAACGTCCACCAGGGCACGAGCTGGGCGAGGAAGGTCGCGATCGGGATCGCGCCGCCGACCGCCGCGACGCCCTTGGTGGCCGTCAGCGCCCGCGAGCCGCCCCAGCCCCGCCGGACGGCGAAGGCGGCCAGCAGGTAGAACAGGATCTGCACGCTGACGAACACCGCGAAGAACGGCCCCTGCACCCTGCGCAGCACCTGGCTGGCCAGGTCCTCGTCCGCCAGGTTCCCCACGATGGCCGAGGTCGGCTCCCCGCCGGACCCCGCGCTTCGCCAGGGGTGGCCGACGACGCCGTTCGGGGTCTCGAGGCCGAGCAGGCCGATCGCGGTCGCCGTCAGGTCGGTGTTGGTGACCAGCCCGTCCTGCCGGGTCGAGGAGGCGCTCAGGTAGCCGTGGGCGTACGGCGCGCCGTCGGCCGAGGGGCCGTGGGCGATCGCCACGTGCAGGTGCGCCGAGGCCTCGGCGTCCGACAGACCCGCGAGCAGGACCGTGCTCCCCTGCGGCAGCCGGGCCAGGAGCGCGCCGACCTGACCGTCGGCGCTCACGACCGCGTCCTGCCTGGCCTGGCCGGTCAGCCCGACCGGCGCGCCGCCGGCGTCGACGCCCCGCGCGATCCACACCCTGGCGAGGTCGGCGATCTCGACCGTGACCAGCCGGTACGGCGCGAGGTCGCCGAGCGCCTCAACGCTAGCCGCGTATTTACCGACTTTTCCGGACTTGTCGGCGGCGCCGAGGGCGGCTCCCGGCCCGACCGCGGCCACCTTCCCCCCGGCGTCGACGGTGAGCTGGCCGAGCCGGCCGAGCACCGGCCGGTAGGAGGTCTGGGTGGCGTTGTACGTCACGAGCGCGGACCAGCCGGGCACGCTCGCCCCGCCGTCCGGGGCGGGAAGCGGCGGCGCGGGCAGCTCGCAGGCAGAGCCCGGAGCGCCCGCCCGCTGGCCCGCGGAGACGGTCAGCCAGCCCGCGACCGGGCAGGTGAGGCTCCGCGTCGGCGGAGGCACCGCCCTGGTGGACATCGACGCCGCGCCGCCCTCGTCCACGAGCCTCCACAGGTTCGGCGTCCGCGTCCGGTCCAGGTCGCTCCACTCAAGGCCGGGCACGCCGACCACCACGACCCTGGCGGGAAGCGCCCTCGCCGCCGAGTCGGCGACCGCCGTGCCCGCGCCGAGAAGCCCGGCGAGCCCGGACAGCGACAGCAGGAGGGCGACCAGCGCGACACGCCAGGCGGGAGACGGGGCGACACGCCGGGCGGGACGCGGAGTGCCGTGCGGGCCCGCGCGCCAGGCCTCGGCGCGCGGAACGGAGAGAGGACCGGCGTGCCCGTCGGTGCGCCGAGCGGCTTTCCGAGTGACGGTGTGCTGAGCGGCGTGTCGGTCGTCATGCCGACCGCCGTGCGCCGAACCCATTCGGTTCCCCCGTATCCGTACCCGTTGGCGGCGGTTTCCTCCAGGCCCACGGTAACCTGCCTGGTCGTGAAGACTGGCGAGGTGACCACGACCAGGCGGCCACCGTGGACGTGGCCGCTCGCGCTGCTGCTCGTCGCGGTGGCCGTCGCCCCGCTGGTGCTTCAGTGGCTGGGCAACGCCGACGACCAGCGTCTGGTCGACCTGGATGTGTACCGTACCGGGGGGCAGGCCCTCCTGGGGGGGCGACCGGTCTACGACTTCGTCACACCCGCGCCGCAGCTCCTGCCGTTCACCTACCCGCCGGTCGCGGCGATGCTGGCCGTCCCGCTGGCGGTGATGTCGTGGCCGCTGGCGCAGTGGGTGTGGACGGCGGGGGTCTTCGCGGCGCTGGCCGTCACCGTCGGGCACGCCTTCCGCGCCTTCCTGGACAGGGCGGCCGTGCCGTACCCGGGGGGCGCGGGCGTCCCCGGCGGGGGGCGGGGGGAGGCGTCAGGGCGGGGCGGCGCGCCGTACCGGAAAGGCGTTTCCCGGCTGCCCGGCGGCCTCGGGCTGCCGGCGGTGTTCGCGTTCCTGACGGTCGCCTGCACGTATCTGATGCCGATCAGGGACCAGGTCCGCTTCGGTCAGGTGGACATCCTGCTGGTCGCGCTCTGCCTGGCCGACTGCGTGGCGCGCAGGCCGGTGTGGCCGCGCGGCATGCTGATCGGCCTGGCCACCGCGGTCAAGCTCACCCCGGGCGTCTTCCTGGTCTACCTGCTCATCACCGGTTTCGGCCCCGGCGCGCGCCCGGAACAGCGCAGGGCCTTCCTCATGGCGGCCTTCACCGCCGCCCTGCTGACCCTCCTGCCGTTCCTGGTGATCCCGGGCGACGCCGCCGACTTCTGGTTCGGCGCGCTGTTCGACCCCGAGCGGCTCGGCGCGAATGCCGCCACCACCAACCAGTCCATGCGCGGCATGCTCATCCGGCTCTACCTGCCCGACCAGCTGACCAGCCTGCTGTGGCTCGCACTGGTCGCGGTCGTCGCCTGGTACGGCTTCCGCCACGCGCGCAGGGCGCTGCTCGACGGGCACACGATGACGGCGGTCGCGCTCGTCGGCCTGATGGCCGTCCTGCTGTCGCCGGTCGCCTGGATCCACCACCTGGCCTGGGTGGTCGTGGTCCTCGGCGCGCTGGTCGGCGACGGGCGGGATCCGGTGCGGATCCGGGTCGCCGCGGGGGTCTGGCTCTACTACGTGCTGCCGATCCCCTGGTGGGGAGTGTCGATCAAAGCGGCGGAGGTGCCGGTGCTCAGCCCGGTGCTGGGAAAGATCGTGCAGAACGGGTTCGGGCTGGGCGCGCTCGTCCTGGTCTGGCTGCTCGGGGTGTGGCTGCCGAGGCGCAGGAGAGTTTTCCCGCAGCCTTCCGAACCGGCGATCCCCCTGGACCGCGGGCCCGCCGGTCGACGGTGAGCTGCCCGAATATGCAATTTCGCGCACACTTTCGGACAGGCGCCGGATAGCCTGGGAGGCATGCCCAGACTCGCCTACCTGGGACCGGAGGGCACCTTCACCGAGGAGGCCCTGCGGATCCTGGCACCGCACGCCGAGCGTCTGCCGAGCGCCAACGTCGGCGCCGCGCTGGACGCCGCCCGTCATGGCGAGGCCGACGGCGCCGTCGTCCCGCTGGAGAACTCACTCGAGGGCGGCATCACCAGCACCCTGGACGAGCTCGCCCGGGGTGAGCCGCTGCTCATCGTCGCCGAGCTGCTGCTGCCCGTCGAGTTCTCGCTCCTGGTCCGGCCCGGCACCCGCATGCGGGACATCAAGCGGATCTTCACCCATCCGGCGGCCATCACCCAGTGCCGCAACTTCACCGCCCGCGAGTTCCCCGACGCCGTGGTGGTCTCGGCCCCTTCGACCGCCGCGGCGGCCCAGGAGGTCTCGCTGCCCGACTCGCCGTACGACGCGGCCATCGCGGCGCGCATCGCCGGAGACAACTACGGCCTGGTCGAGCTCGCCTCCGACGTCGGCGACCGCTCCGACACCGTGACCAGGTTCGTCCGGGTGGCCCGTCCGGGGGCGCTGCCCGAGCCCACCGGCTCCGACCGCACCTCCCTGGTCGCCTTCCTCGCCGACGACCACCCGGGCGCGCTGCTGGAGATGCTCACCGAGTTCTCCGTGCGCGGCGTCAACCTGACCCGCATCGAGTCGCGTCCGACCGGTGACGGCATCGGCCGCTACTTCTTCCACTTCGACTTCGAGGGCCACGTGGCCGACGCCAGAGTCGGCGAGGCCGTCTCCGGGCTCCACCGGGTCTGCTCGGACGTGCGCTTCCTCGGCAGCTATCCGCGGGCGGACGGCCTGTCGCCGCAGATCAAGCGGGGCACGGCCGACGACGACTTCGCCGAGGCCGCGAGCTGGCTGGCCAGGATCCGCGGCGGTCAGGTCTGAGCTCCCGCGAAACGCGGGGCCGAAAGGGGACGGGGCGCGCGGACCGGAGGGCATGACACCTGAAGGGGGTAATAGGGGCGCGGGCGCGAGCCGTACGTCGGTAGCCTTGTTCTGTGATTGACCTGCGTACCCTTCGTGAGGATCCCGACCGGCTACGGGCGTCGCAGCGTGCCCGCGGTGAGGACGACTCTGTCGTCGAAACGCTGCTCGACCTGGACGAGCGCAGGCGCGGCGCGCTGAGTCGCTTCGAGACGCTGCGCGCCGAGCAGAAGAGCATCGGCAAGTCGGTCTCCCGCGCCTCGGGAGAGGAGAAGGCGGCGCTGCTCGACCGGGCCAAGGACCTCGCCGTGCAGGTCAAGTCGGCCGAGACCGAGGCCGAGAAGCTCGCGGGGGAGCTCGACGGGCTGCTCTACACGGTGCCCAACCTCGTCGAGGAGGGCGCTCCCCACGGCGGCGAGGACGACTACGTCGTGCTCGAGGAGGTCGGCGAGAAGCCGGTCTTCGACTTCGAGCCGCGTGACCACCTGGAGCTCGGCGAGCTGCTCGGCGCGATCGACATGGAGCGCGGCGCGAAGGTCTCCGGCTCGCGGTTCTTCTTCCTGAAGGGCGTCGGCGCCAGACTCCAGCTCGGGCTGCTCAACATGGCGATGCAGCAGGCGATCGAGGCGGGTTTCATCCCGATGATCCCCCCGGTGCTGGTGAAGCCGGAGTCGATGCAGGGCACCGGCTTCCTCGGCGCCCACGCGAGCGAGGTCTACCACCTGCCGGAGGAGAACCTGTTCCTGGTCGGCACGAGCGAGGTGCCGATGGCGGCCTACCACGCCGACGAGATCCTCGACGGCTCGGCGCTGCCGTACCGCTACGCCGGATGGTCCTCCTGCTTCCGCAGGGAGGCCGGGTCGTACGGCAAGGACACCCGGGGCATCATCCGGGTCCACCAGTTCGACAAGATCGAGATGTTCTCCTACTGCCGTCCCGAGGACGCGGCGCAGGAGCACCGGCGTCTGCTCGACTGGGAGAAGGAGATGCTCGCCAAGGTCGAGCTGCCCTACCGGATCATCGACACCGCCGCCGGAGACCTCGGGACGAGCGCCGCGCGGAAGTTCGACTGCGAGGCGTGGGTGCCCAGCCAGGGCCAGTACCGCGAGCTCACCTCGACCTCCAACTGCACCGACTTCCAGGCGCGCCGCCTCGCCGTGCGCTTCCGCGACTCCGGCGGCAAGCCCCAGCACGTGGCCACGCTGAACGGCACCCTCGCCACCACCCGCTGGATCGTCGCCATCCTGGAGAACCACCAGCGGGCCGACGGCTCCGTCGAGGTCCCCAAGGCCCTGCGCCCCTACGTCGGCCTCGACGTCCTCGAGCCGGTCAAGTAGCACTCCGCGGTCAGGGTCGCGCCTGACGCCGAGGGCCCACGCCGTACGTCGGCGTGGGCCCTCGGCGTTCACGTCTCGGGAGTGGTGCGGGGCTTCGCGTTCACGTCTCCGGGGGTGGACGGAGCCGGGGCCGAGGCGGCGCCCGGGACTCTCGCGGCCCTCCAGCCGATGGCGGCGGACCCCACGACCCCGGCGCCGCCGACGATCCAGGCGAGGAACGTCGCCGTCGAGTAGTCGTCGGGAACGCCCGAGCTCCAGCCGGAGAAGATCAGGCGGATCGTGAGCGCCGTGCAGACGGCCGTGACGGCGGGAGCGAGCCAGGCCAGGACGGACACGCGCGACCTGGCCGCCGCCGTGGCCGCGAGGCACACCGCGAGGAAGGCGCAGGCGAGGCCGAGGAGCACCAGCGGGGCGAAACCGGTGACGCTCCACACGAACCCGAGCGAGGCCAGGAGACAGGCGGCCACGGACAGGCCGCTGACCCGTCGTTCGTGACGGCGTGCCATGGACAGGCAGAGCAGGAAGCCGAGCAGACCGGCGAAGAGGCCGGAGACGTACTCCGGCGTCAGATCGAGGTCCGGCGCGTGGAGCGGGGTCGCGGCCTCCTCGGAGAAACCCTCGGCCGAGAAGCCGAGCCGCCGCCAGGTTCCCCGCACGTCCCGTACGGCGATGCCGTCGGAGCCGTTAGTCATCACCACCACGTGCCCGTCTGGCCGGGACTGGACCGCGAGGCTCGAAGAGCCCTGCCACAGTGACCCGTGGCGCTCGTCGTCGTGTCGCCGCAGCACCTCCTCCCGCCCCGGAGTCACCCCCCACACCGTCTTCCAGCTCGTCCCGCCGTCCAGGGACTCGTCCACGGCCATGCGCGGAGGGGCGACGCGGTAGCAGTGCCGCGGTTCGTCCGGCAGGCAGGCGCTGGTCGCCCCCTGGGGGATCGGGGTGGGGGTGGGGGCCGGAGAGGAGGTGGGGTCCGGCCGTCTGTTCCAGGTCCGGCCACCGTCGCGAGAGACGACCTTCCCGTGGGAGTCGTAGTCGAGGAAGACGGTGATCGCCTCGCTGTCAGCCAGAGCCGACACGGCCGAGGGCGGTGGGGTCGCCTGGGAGGTGGCGGTCACCGCGACCAGGGCGACGGGGACGACGATCAGCGCGCGGGCCCGCCGTACGGCGTGGCCGGAGCGGCAGCGGCGCCAGACCAGCCAGGCGAGGCCGAGCGCGGGCAGGGCGGCCAGGTCGGACGGGTCGGCCAGCACCCGGGAGGGCCCCGCGAGCAGGGACCAGGCGTGGGAGGCGAGAGCCGCCCCCGCCTCCGTGGACTTGACCAGGGCGAAGCCGACGCCGGTGGCGACCGTCGCGGCCAGGGGAGGGACACGGACCAGGGCGAGCAGGGGCGGAGCCACGAACAGGCCCGCCACGTCGCTCAACTTGCCGGTGACCGGTCCGGGCCAGAGGCCCTTGAGCACGTGGTCGTTGACCAGCAGCACGAAGACGGCGATCACGGTGACGGGATGGCCGAGCCAGGGCAGGGCAGAGCCGGAAGGATGCCTCATGCCGGGATAGACGCCTCGCTCCCGGGCCTGGTTCGGACGGCGCGTCCCTCGTGATCAGGCTGTGTCGTGCCCGTCACCCACGGGACGCCGCCGAGGGCGCCGTGTGCGCGTCACCCACGAGATATCGCTGGAGGGTGGGTCCCAGCCAGTCCACGACGTCCTCGCGTGACATGGCGACCACGGGCGGCAGGCGGAGCACGTAGCGGCACAGGGCCATGCCGAGGACCTGGGTGGCGACGAGGCCCGCCCTGACCGGCGCCGGCCGGGCGGCGTCGCCGATCCCGGCGATCAGGGGGCCGAGCTGGCCCGCGAAGATGTCGCGCATGCGCTCGGCCACGGCCTCGTTGGTCACGCCGGTGCGCAACAGGATCATCATGCCCTCGTCCTGTTCCCAGCGGTCCATGAAGTGCCCGGCGAGCGCCCTGCCCACCTCGTCGCGGGGGATCGTCGTCAGGTCGGGCAACCTCAGGTCGAAGTCCGCGGCGGCGGCGAACAGCTTCTCCTTGTTGCCGAAGTAGCGCATCACCATGGCCGGGTCGATTCCCGCGTCGGAGGCGATGGCGCGGATGGTGGCCGCCTGGAAGCCGTCGGCGGCGAAGCGTTCCCGCGCCGCCGCCAGGATCGCGGCCTTGGTGTCCTCGGAGGATCTCCTCATGTCAACAAGTGTAGGCCAACATGTGTTGACATCCATCTCGCGGAGGGGCACTGTTGTGTCAACAGGCGTTGGCCAACATGTGTTGACATAGCTGCGGAGGTTGAGATGCCCGAGACGCTTCCCAAGACGCTCCACGAGACGCTTCCCGAGACCACGGACGTCCTCGTCGTCGGCGCGGGACCGACCGGCCTCACCGTCGCCCTCTCCCTCGTCGAACAGGGGGTCGACGTGACCGTCGTCGACGGCCAGGCGGCCGGCGCCAACACCTCCAGGGCCGCCGTGGTCCACGCCAGGACGCTGGAGGTCCTGGAGGGCCTCGGCGTCTCGGAGCGGCTGACCGCCCTGGGCGTCCACGCCCCCCGGTTCACGATCAGGGACCGGGACAGGACGCTCGTGCCGGTCGCGTTCGACGACCTCCCGACCCGCTACCCCTACACGCTGATGGTCTCCCAGGCGGTCACGGAGCGGGTCCTGCTGGAGCGCCTGACCGAGCTGGGCGGCCGGGTCGCCAGGCCGTACACCCTGGAGAGCCTCACCCAGGACGACCGGGGGGTGACCGCGGTGCTCGCCGGCGGCGCGACCGTCACCGCGAAGTACCTGGTCGGCGCGGACGGCATGCACAGCACCGTCCGTGAGCAGGCGGGCGTCGGGTTCACCGGCGGGGAGTACGGCGAGTCGTTCACCCTGGCCGACGTACGTCTCACCGGCGACCTGCCGGGAGACGAGGTCGTCCTTTACTTCTCACCCGCAGGGCTGGTCGTGGTCGCCCCGCTGCCCGGCGGCGTTCACCGGATCGTCTCCATCGTGGACGAGGCGCCGGCCAGGCCGGATGCGGCGTTCGTCCAGGAACTGCTGGACGGCCGGGGGCCCGAGAGGGGCCGGGTCGTGGTGCGGGAGGTCGTCTGGGGGTCGCGGTTCCGGATCCACCACCGGGTGGCCGACGCCTTCCGCGCGGGACGGGTGCTGCTGGCCGGGGACGCCGCGCACGTCCACAGCCCCGCGGGGGGCCAGGGAATGAACACCGGCATCCAGGACGCCACCGCGCTGGGCTCGGCGCTCACGGCGGCCCTCAGGGGCGACCAGGCGGCTCTGGACGTTTACGCGGAGGCGCGCCGCCCGGTCGCCAGGCAGGTCGTCGCGTTCGCGGGGCGTCTGTCGCGACTGGCCAACATGAACAGACGCCTGCGCCCGGCCAGGAACCTGGTTCTCCGGGCCCTGGCGCTCAGCCCGGCCTTCCGCAGGGCTCTCGCCTGGCGGTTGTCAGGCCTGGTCTACCGCTGAGACGGAACCTCGCGGACGCCCGGGCCTCGGCGGCGGCACGCGGGCGGGGCTCACGGCGGGCCGCGTGGCCCTGTGAGGGCCCGTAGGGGCTCGTGGGGGTGTGTTCGGCCTTGGGAGTGGCTTGGGTGAGAGAGGGGGCGTCTGAGGGCCGTGGGGGCTTCAGAGAGCCAAGCGGGGGGCGGAGGGCCTCGAAGGGGGCTCCGAGAGGCCGAACGGGATCCGGCGGGCCCGCCGGTCCCTGCGGCGCCGGAAAGCCCCGACAGAGGCCTGAAAGGTCGGATAGAGCCCGAAAAAGGAGCAAGGCGGGGTTCGCTCGAAGCGAACCCCGCCTTACTCCTCTACCAGAGGTCTATGCGTCAGACGGCGCGGACCTGCGAGGCCTGCGGACCCTTCTGGCCCTGCGTGATCTCGAACTCGACCCGCTGGCCGTCCTCGAGGCTACGGTAGCCGTTGCCCTGGATCTCGGAGAAGTGCACGAACACGTCCGGTGCACCGCCGTCCGGTGCGATGAAGCCGAAGCCCTTTTCAGCGTTGAACCACTTGACGGTTCCCTGAGCCATTAAAGCTCTCCCTCAGGATTTGAAACTTTGGGATTCACACCTCATGAACCCCATGTGTCGTACAGCGGGCCCCGGGGTGGTTCAGTCAAACTGGTTTTCACAACGGGATTCAGCTAATACAACGCCATCACATCTAACACTATCTGGCGCGGTCGTGTTCCCGCCACGAGGAAGATTCCTCCGAGACGGATCCCGGGGGTGGTGTCCGTCGCATCACAGTGCAGACTGGAGCCTGTTATGGGATGCCCCCGGCTCGTCGCCACAGACCTCGACGGCACCGCTCTGCGCTCCGACGGCACCGTCTCCCCCCGGACCGCGGCGGCCTTCGCCCTGGTGGAGGGCGCGGGGGCCACGCTGGTCTTCGTGACGGGACGTCCGCCCAGGTGGATGCACACGGTCGCGGGAGCCGTACGGCACCGGGGGCTGGCCATATGCGCCAACGGCGCGCTGGTCTACGACCTGCACACCGAGCAGGTCGTGAAATCTCATCTCATCGCCACAGACGTCCTTGAGGAGGTCGTGAGGCGGCTCCGCGAGAAGGTGCCGGACCTCGTGTTCTCCGTGGAGTACGAGGGCGGGTTCGCCCACGAGGCCGCCTTCCGTCCCGGCCGCCTCGACCTCATGACGGGGGTGGGAGTCCAGGTCGACGCGGACGCGCTCATCTCGCGGCCGTGCGCCAAGCTTCTGGCCCTGCACCCCGGGATGGACGCCGACATCCTGCAGGCGGCGGTGCAGGGGCTGGTCGGCGAGTTGGTCACGCCCACCCACTCCAGCGGTCGCGCCATGATCGAGATGAGCGCCCACGGCGTGACGAAGGCGTCCGCCCTGGCCGCCCTCGCCGAGGACGGGGACATCACGCCCTCGGAGGTCATCGCCTTCGGCGACATGCCGAACGACCTGCCGATGCTGAGATGGGCAGGCACCTCCTACGCCGTCGCCAACGCCCATACGGAGGTGCTGGCCGCGGTCGACCACGTGACGGCGGCCAACGACGACGACGGGGTCGCCAGGGTCCTCGAAACCCTTTACAGCGAGTGATTGACAGTTGTTTACGATGGATAACGTCCCTTTTACGGTAAGTAGCCCCTTTTGTGGCAAGTGGCGGCCCTTTACGGCAGGTGACACCGAGCCTTACGGTGAGTGATCCCGAACCCGCTGCGGTCGACGCCCGCGAACTCCTCTCGGGCAGGCATTCGCCGACCTTCGAGCGGCCCCCTCACCCGCGCCTCACGGCCGCTTCCCGGGACCTTTCCCGCTTCCGCGGTCGCCGGGGTCTCCGGGGCCGTTGAGGGCCGGTGGCCCACGGAGCGGCCAGGGACCGCTCGGGCCCGTCGGCGGGAGCCCGTACGACTCACGGCCACTCACGGCCAGAAGGCTCGCGGAGGCGCACGGCGCACGGCCAGAAGGCTCGCGGAGGCTCACGGCTCACGACTCACGGCCAGAAGGCTCGCAGGGGCGGAGGCCCACAGCCCACGGCTCACAGTCAGGAGGCTCGGGGCCAGGAGGCTCGCACGGGCTCCCCGGCCAGAGGCCCACGCCTCACGGCCAGGGGCCTCATGGACGGGAGACCGCGCCGAGACACAGCCGGAGACGCGCGGTCAGGGGCTCGGCGGGGACTCGTCAGGGGTTCGTGGTCAGGGGCTCGCACCGGGTGACCGCGGTCAGGAGCCCTGCCCGATCACAGGTAGGGGCCCGAGCTGCCCTGCTGGCCCTCCTGCGACAGGGACACTCCACCCGGCAACGCCCTGCGCATGTTCTCCAGCTGGGCGCGGGCCGCCATCTGCTGGGCGAAAAGCGTCGTCTGGATCCCGTGGAACAGCCCCTCGAGCCAGCCGACCAGCTGGGCGTGGGCGACCCGCAGCTCCGCCTCACTGGGCGGGGTGCCGTTGCCGTCCTCGGTGAAGGGAAGCGAAAGCCGTTCCAACTCGTCGACCAGCTCGGGAGCCAGACCGTCCTCGAGCTCCTTGATGGAGCTCTGGTGGATCTCCTTGAGCCGCTTGCGACTGGCCTCGTCCAGCGGAGCCGCCCTGACCTCCTCGAGGAGCTGGCGGATCATGCTGCCGATGCGCATCACCTTGGCGGGCTGCTCGACCAGGTCGGCGACAGAGCGCCCTTCGCCGTCCTCCTCGGTCGTGACCCCCTGAGGGCCAACGACCACTACATGCGGGGTGCTCTCCTCAGCGTTCATAGTCCTCAACTTACTAGCAGGATTTTGCCGACGTGTTCCCCGGATTCCAGGATCCGGTGAGCTTCCGCGGCGTCGTCCATCGGCACCCGAGAGTGGATCACCGGGCGGACCACTCCCGCATCCACCAGGGGCCAGACGTTTTCCACGACGCCGCGCACGATGACCCCCTTCTCGTCGACAGGACGCGCACGCAGCGTGGTGCCGTGCACCGAGGCTCGTTTCGCCAGAAGCGCACCCAGGTCCAGCTCTCCCCTGGAGCCCCCCTGCATGCCGATCACGACGAGCCTGCCGCCGCTCCTGAGCGCTCTCACGTTCTTCTGGAGGTACGGACCGCCGACGATGTCGAGAATGACGTCGGCCTGGACCTTCTCCGAGAAGTCCTCCCCGTGATAGTCGATCCCCTCGTCCGCTCCCAGCTCCAGACAGCGGGCGATCTTCTCCGCGGATCCCGCCGTGACGACCACGCGCGAGCCGAACGCCTTCGCCAGCTGCACGGCCAGCGTGCCTATCCCGCTGGCGCCGCCGTGGACGAGCAGCGTCTCGCCCTTCCTGAGCCGCGCGGTCATGAACACGTTGGACCAGACGGTGCACGCCACCTCGGGCAGCCCGGCCGCCTCGACCAGGTCCACGCCGTCGGGCACGCGCATGAGCTGCTGCCACGGCACGGCGACCCGCTCCGCGTAGCCGCCGCCCGCCAGCAGGGCGCACACCCGGTCACCGACCCTGAAGCCCTCGACGTCCGAACCCACCTCGGCGACCACCCCGGAGCACTCCAGCCCCGGGTACGGCGAGGCCCCGGGCGGAGGGTTGTAGCGCCCCTGTCTCTGCAGGATGTCGGCCCGGTTGACCGCGGAGGCGGCCACGTCGACGAGGACCTCGCCCGGCTCAGGACGGGGATCGGGGACCTCCCGCCAGTCCAGCACCTCGGGTCCGCCAGGTTTATCGATCACGATGGCGTGCATGTCTCCAAAGCTATCCGCTGGGGATCAACTTGGTGGTTGCCAGCATTGACGAGAACACAGGGCGTTAACCTGCTATGTGTTTGCTGCCCTTTTACGCCCATCCCGAGGGGGAACACGGTGGCAAGACACGATCGTGAGGAATCTCTCGAGGAACAGCTTGCCTGGCTCGACGCTATCAAGGAACAGGAGGAGGCGCCCTCCATCGCGTTAAAGAGCGGTTCGATGGACGACGCCGTCATTTCGCCATATCCGAAGGACCCCTGGAGCTCGGTGCCCGCCGAGCCTGACGCGGCGTCGTCATCGCTGTTCCGCACGGCCGCCGACTCCTCCCGCGACCTCCCGGGCACGGCCACGGCCGTGCCGGGCCTGTCCGCCGAGGACGCCGACGCGGCCGACTGGATGGAGGCGTCGGGGCCGGTGAGCTCCTTCACCGTGCCTCCCGCGACATCGGCCCCCTCACGGGACGACGAGGGTTTCCTCGCTCCCCTCAAGCCGTTGCCCCGCTACGAGGCGGACGACGCGGACGACTACTCCACGGGCAAGCTCACGGACGGTCACACCGTCGGCGAGTTCGCCGAGCCCGAAGCCCGCACGCCGTACATCGAGCCCGAGCCCGAGCGGTCCCGCGGTCTGTTCGAACAACCCCACCGTCCGCTCGACGCGTCGGAGACCTTTCCTCTGGTCGACGCGGAGTCGCGCGGTCCCGGCGTGTCGCACGGCTCCGAGACGTCGCACGACCACGGCCTCTCACCTGAGCCGGGTCTTTCACGAGGCTCCGAGCTCATGTCAGAGCCCGGCTCCTCCCACGGGCCCGACCAGCCGCACGGGCCCGACGCCTCCCACGGCCCGCACGGCTCCCGCGGCGACCTTCCGCGCGAGCCCGAACTCGAACCGTTCAGACCCTCGGCCCCCGAGTCGGGGGCGTTCACACCCGGCGGCACGACCTCCGTCCACGAGCGGTTCACACCCGCGGACAGCGGCCCCGATCGCGACCGGTTCGGCTTCGGTGGTTTCGAGCAGGACGACGCCGGTCAGGAGCGCGCCCCGTCCGGCTCTCCTGAGGCCGAGCCCGACCGCGCCCACGGCAGGTTCGGTTTCAGAGACACCGATCAGGAACGCGACCAGTCCGCGTTCGCGAGCGGTGAGCAGGACCGTGGCGGCTCGGTGTTCGAGGCCGCCGCGCCGTTGACGGCCGAGGAGCCGCCCCAGCGTGCCCCTGAGCGCGTTGAGCGCACTGAGCGCACTGAGCGCACTGAGCGCCTTGAGCATGCCGAACGCGCCGAGCATGCCGGCCGTCCTGAGCGTGCCGAGCCCGAGGCCGCGGAGTCGTTCCGGACCACGGGTTCCTTCGGCGCCGACGCGCCGAAGGAGGCGGTGCCTGAGCGCTCCTCCAAGAGCGGCACAGGGGCGTTCGGCGCGGAGCCCTCTCCGGCTCCTGCCGCCGCTCCGGCTTTCGACCGGAACTGGGACAGGCCTTTCGGCCAGGACAGCCCCTTCGGTCAGGACAAGCCCTTCGGGCAGCGAGGCGGGCCCTTCACCCAGGAGGAGCCGGGCAGACCGGACAAGCAGGGCGGGTCAGGGGGGCCGGACAAGCAGGACAGGTCCACAAGAGGAGACAGGGAAGCCTCCTTCACCTCGGAGAGGGACACCACCTTCGCCCCCGGCCAGGACAAGTCCTTCGTCCCGGAGACGCCTTCCGCGCCCGAGCGGGAGACACCCTTCGCCCCCAGCAGGGACACGGCCGAGCCGGTGCGGGAGCCGTACCAGCCTCGCCGCCGTCACTCGGCCCCGCCGCCCGCTTTCAGCGCCCCGTCCCGGCAGGCCTCAGGAGGCAGGCCGTCAGCCGACAGCCTGGACCCCGAGTCGCTGCTCAGAGGACGTCGCAACGCGCCGTCCGGCGGCTGGCGCAGGCTGATCTACAAGGCGTCCGCCGGACTGATCAAGCCCGGTGAGTCCCCCGAGGCCCGCCGCCGCCGCGAACTGGTCGCCCGCGCCCGCACCCCCGTCGCGACGGGCCACCACCGCGTCGCCGTACTGAGCCTGAAGGGCGGCGTCGGAAAGACCACCACCACGGTCGGGCTCGGCGCGACCCTCGCCCAGTCCCGCGGCGACAGGGTCATCGCGGTCGACGCCAACCCCGACCGCGGCACCCTGTCGGACAAGGTGGAGCTCGAAACCTCCGCCACGGTCCGCGACCTGCTCAACGAGCGCCAGCAGATCAAGCGCTACGTCGACATCAGGGCCTTCACCTCACAGGCTCCCTCGCGCCTGGAGATCCTCGCCTCCGATCGCGACCCGTCGGTCTCCGAGGCGTTCAGCTCCTCCGACTACCAGTCGGTGGCCCAGGTCCTGGAGAACTTCTACTCGATCTGCATCACCGACTGCGGCACCGGCCTGCTCCACTCGGCCATGTCCGGCGTCCTCGGCCTGGCCGACCAGCTCGTCCTGGTGAGCTCACCGTCCGTAGACGGCGCCCGCGCCGCCTCGGCGACCCTGGACTGGCTGGAAGCCCACCACTACGAGGAACTGGTCCGCTCCGCCACGGTGGTGCTGTGCAGCGTCCGCCCCCGGTCGAAGTCCACCGTGGACCTCGACCGCCTCGAAGCCCACTTCGCAGCCCGCTGCCGGGCCGTGATCCGCATTCCCTACGACCCCCATCTGGAGGAGGGAGCCGAGATCGAACTGGACAGGCTCCAACCCGCGACCCGTGACTCCTACCTCCGCCTGGCCGCCTCCGTCGGCGATGGCTTCGCCGGTCAGCAACCCTGAGTCCCGATACGGCGGACGCCCCGCCCCCGAAACGGAGACGGGGCGTCCGCCGAGTCCCGGGCACGCCCGGAGCAGTGAGAGACTAAGGTGCAATCTGACACGTTCTTATCGCGTGTCGCCCAGGAGAGCTCGCCTAGTGGACGATGGCGGCGGTCTTGAAAACCGCTAGGGCCGGTGACGGTCCTCGTGGGTTCGAATCCCACGCTCTCCGCCAACCTCCGAAAACGGCGTCTGACCAGGGGTTTTCCCTCGGTGGGGCGCCGTTAGTCGTTTCGGGGCTGCGCAGCCGTACGCCACCGTGAGCACCCCTCGGCCGGTGCTCGCGGAATATACGCGGAATGATGTTGGTCACGTTTCCCCAGGTCACGCTGTGAAACCCGATGAGACGTGCCGGTTCGACGCGAAGCCAAGTCGCCGGATCCCGGACCGTGACCGACACCATCTGACGTCGGAGAAACGGTTCTTGGGAGTCCAAGGTCGTCCGGCTACGTCCATGGCCGTTGTCGCTCAGTCCGAAGGGCTTGGCCGTACCTCAGACATCCCAAACCGTTGGCTGGTGCGAGTGCTTTCCCCGCCTTCCCTCGTCATGGGAAACCAGCCGTCAGGCAACGTGGGATGCCGGCGCGGTCCAGGTGTTGCACGCGGCCGGGGAGGCGGCGGTGAACCCCTTCTGCAGCCAGGCGACCCGATTCTTCCCAGTGCCGTGGCTGCGTTCCTTGTTGACCTCCTCATCGCCGCTCTGCCGGTAGAGGTCCACGACGTCCTTCCAGTCCCTGTCCTGGTACTCCTGTGAGGCCCAGACGCTGCCCATGAACGCCGCCCCCAGGCAGTCGGCCTGCAGTTCCAAACGGCGGCTCTGTGTCAACGCTTGAGCTTTGGTGCGGGCCGGCATGTTCTGGTAGGCGGTTGCCATGCCGGTGAGATTCTGAAGGTGATGGGCATACTCGTGCGCGATGAGGTGCAGCGTCACCGGGTCGGCCGGGTCCGTGATGGCGTAGTCGCTGATCAGGATCACCAACTGCCGGCCGTTGTCGCAGTAGCGGCCGGTGACGTTCTTGCCCCAGGCCGACCCGCACGCGCGACTGGGCTTTGCCATGAACCGGATCTTCGGCTTCTTGAACGGTAGGCCGACCTTCTTCAGCTGCGCAGACCACGAGGCGTCCAAGCAGTTCAGCATCGCTGTCAGGTGCTTTTTGGCGGCGGTGAAGCTGCCGGAGTCCTCCAGTTGGTGGCCGCAGGGCACCGTTAGCTTGCCGCTGCGGTACAGCGGGTTGCGGGTCAGTGCTTCAGTGCCGGTGGGAACAGGTACGCCAGCGGCGCCGGTGCCGGCATGGGCAGTGCCGGTAAACAGTAGACCGGCCAGCGCCCCGGCCAGCAGGGCGATACGGGGGGTATGCACGGGGCCAAACCCTATAGAAGCGGTGATAGGGACCGAAGGCATTTAATCCTCACCGTGCCAGCCCGCTGGCGACAGGCTGGCAGCGAATCAACCGCATGGCTTCCGAACAGCGAAAAGGCCCGGCTCCATCATCTGGAACCAGGCCGTGCCCCGGTGGAGATGAGGGGATTCGAACCCCTGCCCCCTTCGTTCCGAGCGAAAGGCCCCGTGGTGAAGGGACCCTTGAGCGTAGGTGCGATCATGCTGCGAGTGCATCCTCGATTCGCCGGTTGGCGACCTCCACACCCCCGTCGATGCACTTGGCGTAGACCCTGAGCAGCACGTCCACCCCGTGCCCCGCCCGCTCAGCCACATCGGGGGCCGCCACCCCGGCGTTGAGCCAGAGCGACACAGCCGCGTGTCGTAGATCGTACGGCCGGGCCGCCAGAGGGGACACCTGCTGTTCGGGAGTCAGCGCCAGAAGTCGAGCCGCCTTCCACGTCTCGCAGTAGGTCCCGATGGAGATCACCCCGCCACGCGAGGTCCGGAACAGTCGGCCGTCCTCGTGCGCGCCGAACTCGTCGAGGTGCTCCCGCAGGATCGCCACCAGCTCCGGCGGGATGGGCACCGGTCGCCCTTCGTCCTCGGCCCGGTGCTTGAGGCCCCGGTCGTCATGAGCCTGCCCGCTGTCGGTCCACCTCTTGTTCGCCTGTGGCTTGGACTTGGCCAGGACGAGCCGCCCCCAGCCGGTCTCGGGAAGGCGGCAGTCCTGCTTGCGCAGCCCGAGGGCCTCGGCCGGGCGCAGACCGCCGAAGTAGAGGCAGGCGAAGAAGCCCCGCAGGTGCCGGCCACGGTCGAGGCGGCCCACGTAGGTCACCGCGGTCAGCAGTTCCCGAGCCTGGACAGGATTGACCACCACCCGCCGGTCCACGACCTCCCGGACCTTCGGCGGCTTCCACGCCTTCACCTTGCCGATCGGGTTGGAGGCCAGCTCCTCCAGGTCCACGGCGTACTGCAGGGCGTTGTAGAAGACCGACCGCTTCCGGGCGATCGTGGTGGCAGCGGCGGCCCCACCGTCGAGGTTGAGCGTCAGCGCGTCCAGGCCGAGCCGTACGTTACGCACCTTGGAGAGGGCGTGCACGGACAAGGAATGGCGCTCAAGCCACATAAGGGCCGACCGAATCGTTTCCGGGCGCTTCACCTGCCGGGTGGCGGGAGGAAGCGCGTACTCTCGCAGAGCCTCCCGGAGAACGAGCGGCTCAGGCTTACCGGGCGCATTCTCATCGACGAGAGCAGGGGGTGACAGTTGCCAGTGCGTCAGTGAGGCTGTCACGGGTCTTGGCCGCGACATGAGGCCATTTCATGTCCACGTACGCCCAGGCGAAGGCGAACCACGTGACCGCGTTCTTCACCTTGGTCATGGAGACGGGTAACCCGGTTTCCGGGCCGAAGGCCTCACCCCGCTTGGCCGCCTGGCGGAGGTCGGAGAGAAAGCTCTCGGCGAGAGCCTTCGTACGCAACGTCTTCGACTTCTGACGGCCGCCTACTTTCCAGCGGACCTTGTAAGAGCTCGTAAGAGGCGGTCTTACTCGACTGGTTACGCCGCACCTCCCAGAACTTCACGTCATAGGAGGTGATCACGCGGCCTCCCGGAGGGATTCCAGCCAGGTCGTGACCTCGCTGCGCCACACGCGGATCTCGCCGTTCGGGAGCTTGAGGTCCTGGGGAGCGTGGCCGATCTTCCGCCAGCGGTAGAAGGCGCGCCGGGACACCCCGCCGAGCTTGTTGAGGATCTCCGGCAGGTCATGAGCTCGTCGCGGTTCTTGTTCATGCCGCCTCCCTCAGCGCCGTGGTTGCCGAAAGATCAAGGACGGGTCTGCCGTCGGCTCTGGCCCGGAGTTCGTCGAGGCGGGCGCGGGTTCGGTGGCGGTTGGCCACGCCGCGCAGCAGCCGGACCTGCAGCGGGGTGCGGGGCGGGTCCTTGGTCGAGACGGGCCGCCAGATGTAGCGGTGCGGGTCGGTGGCGGTGTCGTCGGCGGGTAGACCGAGCATGTCGAGCACCCAGGCGCGGTGGTCGGCCTTGTGGTCGCGCAGGGTCTTGTTCGACCACTTGCGGAGAGCAGGACGCGGCGTCCGGCGTAACCGAGGTGTTCGGCCTTGTGCGCCTTGCCGTACCTGTCCCTGGACGCCCACCACCTGGCCCGCTGGCACGGTAACTGCCTGGTGCGTTTCGGTGACCCCGGCACCGTCGAGGACCTGCGCTCAGCCCTGGCCGGGATGGACGGCACCTACAACCGCGCCGAATCCGGAGTCCGCTGCGACCTTGCCCACGCCCTCCTCGCCCAAGGCGAAGCCGAGGCAGCCCAACCCCACATCCAGCGAGCCCGGCAACTGGCGACCATGATCGGCTCACGCCGCCAACGCCGCCGCATCGAGAAACTCACCAAGGCCGTCAGGCGCGCCCTGAGTTGAGCCGATCCCGGGCGGCGTACAAACCGATCAGCGTCCCTGAAGTCCAGATGTCCCCGTGGGCGATGATGTCCGGGATCTGCGCCATCGGAATCCACTCGACGAGATCCGCCTCGATCTCCCCGGTCGGACTGCCGACCAGCTCGGCCCCACGGGCGAGAAACAGGTTGTGCTCGGAGTCGACCATGCCCGCCATCGGCTGATAGGTGAGCAGGTGCTCGATCTCCTTGACCCGGTACCCGGTCTCCTCCTCCACCTCCCGGGCCGCCGTGTCGATGGCCTCCTCACCCGCGTCGATCAGGCCGCCGGGCAACTCCCAGCCCCATCGGTCGGCCAGGAACCGGTGCCGCCACATCAGCAGCACCCGGTCCCGTTCGTCGACCACCACGGCGATCGCCGCCCGGTCCAGGTGCACCGCGTGATGCTCGAACCGCTCCCCGTCCGGGATCTCGACATCGACGAGCCCGAGCCGGATCCCCCGGTTGTCATAGATCAGTCGCTCACCGTGCACGACCCAGCGCGACCGCTCCTCATCGGTAGCCACACGGCGAAGCTACTGCTGACCGTGCCTGACATGTAGCCCTGTTGGCCGCTATACAGCTTCGAACGAGCCCACGGTGACTTTCCCCGCCAGTCATCCCAGGAGGAGAACAGTGATCAAATCGCTGCCCACCGCGACCACCACCGAGGAACGCCACCGCAACGCCCCCATCGCGATCCTGCCCGTCGGCAGCTTCGAACAGCACGGCGACCACCTGCCGCTCAGCACCGACACGATCATCGCCACCCTCATCTGCCGAAAGATCGCCGACGCCTACCCCGTGCTGCTGCCGCCCCCGATCACCATCTCCTGCTCCCACGAGCACAGCGCCTGGCCCGGCACCGTCAGCATCTCCGCCCGCACCCTGCACGCCGTCATCACCGACATCCACGACTCGGTCACCCGCGCCGGGCCCCCGCGCCCTGGTGGTGGTCAACGCCCACGGCGGCAACTACGTGCTGAGCAACGTCGTCCAGGAGGCCGGCGCCGAAGGTCGCACGATGGCCCTGTTCCCCACCCGTGAAGACTGGCAGCAGGCCCGGGCCGCCGCCGAGCTGGCCAACTCCATGCACGAGGACATGCACGCCGGAGAGATCGAGACCTCGATCCTGCTGCACGCCTGCCCCGAGGTGATCCGCCCCGGCTACCAGGACGCCGACCACATCGCCGACGACCGCCGCCACCTGCTGACCGAGGGCATGCGGGCCTACACCGACAGCGGGGTCATCGGTCGTCCGTCCCTGGCCACTGCCGAAAAGGACAAGGCCGTCCTCGACGCCCTGACCAGCGGTTTCGCCGACGTGGTAGCCCTGCTCGCCAAGTCCTGAGCATTGCCGTCCGCTCTGGGAGAAGAACAAGGAGATGTTTCAGGGGTGGCGTTAGCGTGACGTCATGCCAGTGGAGATCGTGTTCGAGACACACTCATGGAGCCAGGACAACGATCAGGGGATCGCCACCGGATGGCTACCCGGACGGCTGTCCGAACGAGGCCAACGCTTGGCCGTGGAGCTGGGGGAGCGGCGGCGCGAGGACGGTCTCACCGCTGTTTTCACCTCGGATCTTACCCGGGCGGTGGAGACCGCTTCCCTGGCCTTCGCCGACACCGGTGTTCCGGTCCTGCATGACTGGCGGCTTCGGGAGTGCGACTACGGCGACGGCAACGGCATGCCTGCGGTTCAGCTGCACCGCAACCGGTCCGCGTATCTCGACAAGCCTTATCCCGGGGGAGAGAGCTGGCGGCAGGCGGTACACCGGGTGGGCCGCTTCCTCAACGATCTGCCCCTGCGCTGGTCCGGCACCCGGGTCCTGGTGATCGGACACGTCGCGACGCGATGGGCGTTCGATCACCTCATCGACGGCACACCCCTGGAAGAGCTGGTGAACTCCGACTTCGGCTGGCGTGAGGGATGGGAGTACCGACTGACCTGACGGGGGTTGGACCGCGCGTCAGTCAGTCGTGGAAGGCTGCTCGATGCCCAGAACCACGCACAGGATCAGGACACCGTGCGGGAAGCCGTGCGCGAACACTGCCGAATTGTTCTTATGAGTATCAAGCGGCGGCGCGCCGTACCCCCGGCCCTCCGCCCGCCCGCCCGCCGTCCGGGCGTGCGGCCTGGGGGCCGGTCCCGGACGGCGGCGGGACACCGGGCCGGGCACCGCACGCCGGCCCCGCCGTACCGATCGAACGCGCCGGTCAGGGGTGCCGCGCCGCCGCACGGATGCAGCTCTACGATCGCCACGGCATGGCTGGCCGCCGGACATGGTTGGGGGCGATCGAAGGTCCAGAGCTTCGTTCCTCAGTCCTGGCCCACCGAGTAACGTGGCTGATCTTCGAACTGCGGACAGCTGGCCGGTCTATCGGTGGCGGACTCTACGATCGCCACCTATGAGCCCCTATGCGGAGACCGTCCGGGTGGAAGTAGACGTCGAGGACTGCAGCACTGTCTTACTGGCGGACTGGGACGGCGACGACGCGGGCGACGTGGTGTGGTCCGTCGCGCTCGTCACGGTACGGAAGGCCATGGCCGAACTGTCGATCGTGTATCAGCACGGCGACGGCATTCCCTTCACGGTGACCATCGCCGACCACGACCCGGGCGCCGACCTCGACGGGTACGAGGAGATCGTGGAGATCGACTTCCTGTCAGCGACCGGCGAGATCTCCCTGATCGGATGGTGCATGGACTGGGACGATACGGCGATGCGCCGCCTTCCTCCGCTACCAGCCGGTCCAGGCCTCCACCGGCTGCGTTACCACGTCTGCAGCACGCTTGAGAAGCGGCCGGATTTCGCTGGCAACCATCACTACCTACAGATCTGGCCCGCACAGCCGTCCCCGCCCGTCGTCGTCAAACAGGGCGAATGGATCGCTCATTTGAACGACGCCGCCACCTGAGCCTCGTGGCCGGGCGGCGTGTGCAATATGCGTGCAATGATCAAGAGCATGAAGGTGCGCCTCGGAGGTTCCACCGTAGGTGGAAGGACGTGCATAGTTCGCAACGGTCACGAGCTGTAAAACCGTCGGCTCAGCCTACGCGGGTTCAAGTCCTGCACCTACCACACCAGCAGAAAGAGCCTTCTTACCACTGGAAATGCGGTGCGAGGGCTCTTCTCGTATGTCTCACCATGTTCCGGTCGAAAGGTCGACAAGGCCGATATCAGCGGTATCAACACTCGGTCAACGGCAAGAGTGTGTGATCAGCGCTATTGGCGAATGACAGTCCCGCTCAACATCACCGACCGGGTCAAGGGCGCCTGCGGCGTCGCTTCGCGGTCAACTTCGTTGACCCTTGACACGGCGGCAGTGGGATGGTGGTCGGGCGCAGATGGGGAGCGGGACGTTCTTGACTCGCGGCGTCCAGGGCGTATCTTCCTTTTAGGAAAGTTTCTTAACGGAAGCGCCATTTACCTTCGGAATCGGAGGAAGCGCACATGAGAAGAAGCTGGGCCGCGGCCGTGTCCGCCACCGCCCTGCTCACCGCGTCGCTGCTGGTGGGCTCCGCGTCCCCCGCCCACGCCGCCCCGACGGGCTGCACCACCTGGCAGGTGGGGTACGTCGTCTACAGCAAGTGCACGGGCGGCACGGGCACGCAAGCGGTTCACGCGAGCGGCCTGCACGTGAACCCTGTATGGGGACCGTACTCTATGGACGGTCCTCGGGTGGGGGTGGGCGAGATATCGTCGGTCAACTTCCCGGGCACCGTGCAGTACCGAGGCGTCACCTTGTACGACTGACGCGACAACGAGCGACATGACGACGCCCGCTCCTCCCCCTTCGGGAGGAGCGGGCGTCGCGTTCAGACACCACTCATTGGAAAGCTGCGCATTCAGCACAGCGGGGAGATGAAGAGCCAGCCCCGGTACCAGTACGCCAAAGTCGTGGGGCAGAACAGTCGAGGGCCTTTCCTGCATGCGGTGCCCATCTGATGCCCATTCCCATGGCTCCAGGCTTATTCGGGCTGGGCAGAGCGTTATAGGCGCGGGTCTGTAAAACCGTCGAGGCTTAGGAGCCCGGCAGCAGGCATCCGTGGTCTTCTCCTAACATGATCGAATGAGTGGCCGTCGAGGTGACCGGGAAGCAGCCGAGGGAAACTGGAGCTCCCTTCGGGAGGCTGTACACCACCTCGCTCTGCCCGCACACGGACAGCTTCAATGGATCGGATCCATGTGCGTGGACGAACTGGCCCTCGATTTCGATGCTGTCTATCCCGCCTCGTGGCAGTCACGTGAGGCCGGATGGATCTCCGAAGGACTCGCTGCCGTCCTCAGCACCATCGACCAGAAGCTGACTGCCCTCACTGAGCAAGGCTCTTCGGCATGGACCGAGGAAGCCTTGCATTCCCATCCCGGATGGCAGGAGCTGAGGGGACTCGCTCACCGTGCGCTCACCCTCATGCTGGCCGAGCCTTGGTCTGTCCCCTCTTGATCGAATCGCGCCGCTCGCCTACCAACACGACCGCGGGATATACGCGGGATGATCTTTGGTGGTCGAGGCGCGGGAAGGTGCTGCCGCCCTGGTCAGAGACCCTGCCAGGGCTTGGAACGCAGTGCTCTTGAAAACGACTGGGGCCGGTGACGGTCCTCGTGGGTTCGAATCCCACGCTCTCCGCTCACCTCGCAAAACGGCGCCTGACCAGGGGTTTCCCCTCGGTGGGGCGTCGTTGGTCGTTTCGGAGGTGCGCAGCCGTACGCCACCGAGAGCGGTTCCATGTCGTCGGTCGTGGGATGTCCGTGGGATGGAACTCAGTGAGTTTCCCCCGGTCAAGCCTGAGAAAACTGCGCCGAGGCAGCCGAGGCAATGGGAGGACAGTAGTGGAACAGGTCTACTGGGACCGGATACCGGGGCCACGTCGGCGCCTTTCCGAGGCCGCTCAGGCCGCGACGGAGACACTGGCCTGATCCGTGTCCGCCCAGCAGGCCGCCCGCGCGTTGGCCGATCTCCGGTACGCGGTCACGGACGACCATGCTGGAACCCTCTACCTGGCCGCCGTGCCCGCGACGACTGTGCTCCGGCCGTCCCTCTACCACGGAGGGCGCCTCGCGAAACGGCACAGGTTGACACCTCGGCAGGCGGTGGAAAACTCCTCTCGGGGAGAGGGTGATCCTAAGAAAGGTCCACGGTGTCACTGCGCCAGTCATGGACAGCGGACTATGAACCACTGTGCCGCCCGTTCGACAATTGGACTCTGCCCATCGAAGAACTCAACCTCACGGTTCGTCCGTACAACCGTCTCAAGCGCGCGGGCATCCACACCTACAGCGAGTTGACCGCCCGCAGTGAGCAGGACCTGCTGGCGATCGAGGGCTTCGATCCCACGATGGTCGAAGAGGTCAAACAGCGACTCGCCGATGTCGACAAGTCGCTGCGCCCCCTTCCACCCGACACGGCCCGGGAACACGTCGCCGTCATCGAACTCAGCGGTACGCCGTCCGTCCGAGCGGTGGCCTTTCACCCTGACGGCCGCCTGCTGGCCACCACAGGCGAGGCCGACACCGTGCGGCTGTGGGACACCACCACCGGCCAAGCCGTCGGCGCCCTGCTCACGGGCCACACCGACACCGTCCACGCGGTGGCCTTTCACCCTGACGGCCATCTGCTGGCCACCGCCGCCGCGGACGACACCGCGCGGCTGTGGGACACCACTACCGGCCAACCCGTCGGCACTCCCTTGGCCGGCCACATCAGATCTGTCTTCGCGGTGGCCTTCCATCCTGACGGCCACCTGCTGACCACCGCCGGCTGGGACTATGGGGTGCGGCTGTGGGAGGTCTCCACCCGCAGGCTCATCGCCCTGTTCACCGGCCATACCGGCACCATCTGGTCGGCGGCCTTTCACCCCGACGGCCACTACCTGGCCACCGCGAGCGAGGACGGCACCGTACGGCTGTGGGACGCCACCGGCCAGACCGTCGCCCTGTTCAGCCACGCCAAGCCTGTCCACACGCTGGCCTTTCACCCTGACGGCCACCTGCTGGTCACCGCAGGCGAAGACGGCGCAGTACGGTTGTGGGACATCGCCACCGGCCAGTCCGTCGACGCCCCGCTCACCGGCCACACCGAAGCCGTCTGGTCAGCGGCCTTCCACCCCGGCGGCCGCATCCTGGCCACTGCCAGTGTGGACGGCACGGTGCGGTTGTGGGACATCGCCACCGGCCAGACCGTCGCCCTGTTCATCGGCCGCTTCAGGTTCTTCTATCCAGTGGCCTTTCACCCCGACGGCCACCACCTGGCCATCGCGGGCAACGATGGCACAGCACGGTTGTGGGACATCCCAACGCCACTTGGGACCGTACCACCGGTCGCAAAGTAGCTTTGGGCGACGAAACAGGGGCAAGTCATGCGCTCTCCAGATCGCGGGTGGTGAGCATCGTCCCTCTGTGAAGCTGCGGTACTGGCCGCCCCTCGTCCTCGGCCCGGTGCTTCAGGCCTCGATCGTCGTGGGCCTGCCCGGAATCGGTCCACCTCATCGAGTACGACCGCGGCGGGCTCAGCCGTTGACGAAGGCGAGGTTGGTCGCGTCGTAGCGGGTGCCCGCGACCTGCTCGGGCGGGGCGGCGGCCTCGATGGCGGTCAGGTCCTCGGCGGACAGCTCGACGGCCAGGGCCGCGAGGTTCTCCTCCAGGTATCGCTGCCGCCGGGTACCGGGAATCGGCACCACGTCGTCGCCCCGGTGCTGCACCCAGGCCAGGGCGAGTTGGCCGGCGGTGACCCCCTTCGCCGCGGCCAGCTCGTTCAGCTTCGCGACGATCGCCAGGTTCCGCTCGAGATTGCCGTCGGCGAAACGTGGCTGGCTGCGCCGCATGTCGGTCTCCGCCAGCTCTTCGACCGAGCTGTACCGGCCGGTCAGGAAGCCGCGCCCAAGCGGGGAGAACGGGACCAGGCCGATGCCGAGCTCGCGGCAGAGCGGGACGATCTCCGCTTCCAGGTCGCGGGTCCACAGCGACCACTCGCTCTGCAGCGCGGCGATCGGGTGCACCGCGTGCGCGCGCCGGATGGTTCGCGCGCCGGCCTCGGACAGCCCGAGGTGGCGGACCTTTCCGGCCCGCACCAGCTCGGCCATGGCGCCGACGGTCTCCTCGATCGGCACCTGCGGATCGACCCGGTGCTGGTAGTACAGGTCGATGTGGTCGACCCGGAGCCGGCGCAGCGACGCCTCGCACGCCTGCCGCACATAGGCGGCGTCACCGCGGATCCGGGTGGGCTCGCCCAGGCGGTTGGCGAAGCCGAACTTCGTGGCGAGCACCACCTCGTCGCGGCGTCCGGCGATGGCCCGCCCGATCAACTGCTCGTTGTGCCCGGCACCGTAGAAGTCGGAGGTGTCCAGGAAGGTCACCCCGAGGTCGAGGGCGTGACGCAGCGTCGCGATCGACTGCGCGTCGTCCGCGGCGCCGTAGCCGTGGCTCATGCCCATGCACCCCAGGCCCTGCGCGGAGACTGCCAGTTCGCCTAGGTGTCGGGTGGGGATGTCGGTCATGCTGCTGCCTCCTAGGTTCGAAGCCGTCTGACCACGACGCTAGGTGCTGGAGCACGCTCCACGTCAACCGGGCGTGAACGTCGTCACCGGCCCTTCGCGACAGCCACCACCCGAGCCCGAACCAGCCTGACGGGCCACCTCGCCGACCCGGCGACACCCTGACCGGCGACTTCGGCAGCCCGGAACCAACGAAATCCCGCCCGATCAAGCCGATCGACGGGATCCCGCCAACTTCCTTCACGCCGTCTCAAGAACGGCCTCTGGTGGGGTGTTCACGAGTGTGATCGAGCTGGGACGAAGGAGGGGAGGCGAAGATCGTTTCCCGGGTCCAGGTTGATCGTTTTCCGAGGTCGACGCTTTGGGCGGCTTGGTTGTGGCTCCTGTCGGCTGCGGGGATGCAAGGCGCAGGCTCAGCGGGATCGGGGGAGTGACCATAGGTACATCGCCATGAGGAGAGCGGTCAGTCCGCCGCAGATCATCGCGGTGGAGACCGAGAAGGCGTCGACGACGCGTCCGCCGAGGAACGCGCCGAGTGCGAAGGTCGCCTGGAAGGAGGAGGTGAAGACGACCGTGGCGGCTTCGGGCGTGTGAGGGGAGGCGGTGATGAACGATGCCTGCGAACAGACGGGCACGCCTCCGTAGGCCAGGCCCCAGACCACGAGCAACACCACGGCGCCGGCGGTTGTGCCGCCGACCGAGGGCAGCAGCAGGGTGGTGGCCGCGATCAGGCAGCCGCAGGTTGCGAAAGCGGCTCGCAGGCGGGTGGAGGTGGCCTTGCCGGCCAGGAAGTTGCCGGCGATTCCGGCGATGCCGTACGCCAGCAGGACGGCGCTGACGGCTGCGGGACGCAGGCCGGTGACGTCCTGGAGGAAGGGCGTGACGTAGGTATAGGTGCCGAAATGGGCCAAGACGATGAGGAAGGTGGCCAGCAGGGCGGTTCTGGCGCCCCGCGTACGCAGCAGGCCGAGCAGGACGCGAGGGCTGGTGACCTGGTGGGCGGGCAGTGGCGGCAGCAGCATCAGCAGGGCGGCCAGGACGAGGACGGCCAGCGCGGCCAGGACCAGGAAGGCGGTTCGCCAGCCGGCGAGGTCGCCGATGAAGGTGCCGGTCGGTACGCCGAGCACGGAGCCCAGCGGCACCGCAGAGAAGATCACGGCGGTGGCAGTGCCGACGGCGTGCGGCGGCATCAGGCGGCCGGCCAGCCCGGCCCCGATGGACCAGAAGCCGCCGATGGTGAGGCCGACGAGCACCCTGGAGATCAGCATGACCCAGTAGGAGGTCGCCACTGCGGCCAGCACGTCGGCGGCGGCGAGCACCGCCATCAGGACGCACAACATCACGCGGCGGTCCAGGCGCGCGGTGGTCAGTGTGACGGTGGGGGCGGCGACCGCGGCGACGATGCCGGGCAGGGTCATGGTCAGCCCTGTGGCGCCGTCGGAGATGCCGAAGTCGGCGCCGATGGTGGTCAGCAGGCCGATGGGCAGGATTTCGCTGGTGACGATGGCGAAGATGCCCAGCATGAGCGAGGTGACCGTGAGCCAGCTGACGAAGGGCGAGCGGGACTGGGCGAGGGTGGTGGACATCGTTCCCGTTCAGGCAGGTGCGAGTGGACTGCGAACACAGCCAAGCAGTGGTGAGGCAGCGGGCACTGGCATGTTTCGGACGCGACCGTCGCCGTGACGACATCCGGTAGTCGCGGGGCTGTAGTCCTGCACGCATCGCCGATCACGCACGGATCCCGTCAACTTCCTTCAGGCCATCCCAAGAACGGCCATTGGAGGGGTGTTCACGAGTGAGCGTGAGCTGGACGGATGACACGGAATGGAAGATCGCTTCCCGCCGCCGACCTGATCGTTTCCCGTGGCCGGCCAGCTCTGTGTCTCTCGGGTGTCCACGGTCGCTGTGAGGTCGGTGACTCTTCAGCTGTCGTTCTTCTCTCGGTTCTTTCTCAGTCAGATCGTCGTGACAGGGGAGAGTCGATGGACACAGCGGATCGGTGTCGGCGCCTCGCGGCCATGGAGGCTCGCGGGCGTTCCATGGCTTATGACGTGTTGGCGGGGCAGATCGCCGGCGATGCCGAACTGATCGCCTTGACCGAGGAGCTTCCTGTCTCGGAACGGGGGTCAGCCGAGACGGCGGGAATTTCGACCATGGGTGGATCTTGAGTCCTCTGGCCTGCGACAACGTCGAGGTGTTCGAGTTCCGCCGTGCGACTCACGCCAGCCGAACTTCCGAGATGACCCAATCTCGGAGGTGGTCTGCGGGCCGTACTTCCGAGATTCCGCGCTCCAGGACTCCGGAAGTGCCAGTCCGCTTCCGAGGTTACGAACATGATCGACTGTTTGGCCGCTTCTGCTCGCATCTCGGCTCGACCCGTCGTCGGTGTGCCCGGCGGGGTTGCGGAAGGACATGATGCCGCGGCCGTAGCCGGTGACGAGTACCCGGTGCCCACCCCGGGGTGGCCTGCGGATCTCTTTCCGCACCGCGGTCATGGCCAAGTGGTCGGCCGCGGCGAGAGGTCAGACAGCGGGGTTGCGGAACTGTTCGATCAACGCCGCGTAGCTGTCGTCGGCCCGGCCACCCGCTGCCGCGCGCGTGGCCAGTTCCAGAAAGAGCTTCGGCACCTCGGCATTGACCCCCAGCACCTCACTCTCCTGGACAAGATGCTCCATCCCACCCACGTGAACGGCGATGGTGGCATCCGCGGCCGGGTAGGCGCCCTCGTCGATCTGCCGTGCGTACGCGCTCACGTAACCGGTCGTCACGTTGATCGCGGTGGTGGCCAGGGCTGCGAAGGTCGAGGCCTTGACGTTCGCGGTGCCCAGTAGCGCGGCGCCCTGCAGGAAGCCGTTCAAGACACCCCACATGATGCTCAGGACCGACATGTCGTACAGGGCAGACAGTCCGTGGTCCTCATCGAGGTACACCGCCCCGCTCTCGCCGAGCGCCCGCAGAGTGACCTCGTGCTCCTCGAAGGCGGCCTTCGGGCC
Source organism: Streptosporangium carneum (assembly GCF_027922005.1). Lineage (GTDB taxonomy): Bacteria > Actinomycetota > Actinomycetes > Streptosporangiales > Streptosporangiaceae > Streptosporangium > Streptosporangium carneum. Next base: position 597,848 of record NZ_BSEV01000001.1, read on the forward strand.
CGCGTACAACACCGTGGCCTGCGCGGTGCCGATGGCCTGGGGCAGGGCGAGGATCGCCCCGTCGAGGTAAGCGCTGCCGATCTTGGCCGCCCATCCGGCGGTTTCACGGGCCTGGGTGGAACTGGCCGTGGTCAGGTTGACGAGGGTACGGCCGGCCAGTGAGGAGGCGACCGGGTCGAGCAACGCGCGCACGGCGTCATAGTCCGAGACGCAGACCACGACGAGCGGGCTGGCCTCGACGGCGCTCTTGATCGAGCCGGCCAGGGTGGCGCCGCCGGCGACGAGATCGCCAGCCTTGGCCGCCGAACGATTCCAGACGGTGGTCGGGTGACCGCTCGCCAGGAAGGCAGCCGCCAGCGCATGGCCCATCAGTCCCAGGCCGACAACGGTGACCGGTGACTGTGAGGCGGAAATAGGGGACATGGATGCTCCTGTGGGTTTCATGCGGCATCCGCCGCGTTTGGATGGGTTCGTACGGCACAGCCAGGCCGCGAGCACTTCAGACGAAGAACCCGACGATGCTGTGGATGCGGCCGTCGGCGAACTCGACCACGTCGTAGCCGGTGGCGACCGTGCCAAGTCTCCACGTGAAGAGCGCGCGGCCATGGTGGGCGCCTATCACGGCGCCGAGGGTGAACTTCGCCTCGCCGACCTGCGCACGCATGCGGCCGATCACCTCCGACAGCTCGGCGTGCCCGCGCAGGCCCACGTTGTTGGGGTCGACGTAGAGCGAGTCCTCGGTGAGGACGGACTTCATCAGCGTCATCCGGGCGGTGTCGTCCCGCTCGTTCCAGATGTCGAGGTAGGCGAGGATCACGTCGGTCGTGCTCACGTGCCGACTCCTTTCGCAGTACACATCGTCCAATTACTACACGCCGTTTAGAAAGGACACGTCGTACAATATGGCAACGTTGTAGACTGTCAAGTGTGAGCGACCACACGACGAGCCGTCGCGACCGGCTGCGCGCCCAGACCAGCGCCGAAATCAAGGCGATCGCCATGAAACTCATGGCCGACGGGGGCCCGGACGCCATCACCCTGCGCGCCATTGCCCGCGAGATGGGCATGACGGCCGGAGCGATCTACAGCTACTTCGCCACCCGCGACGACCTGATCACCACGCTCATCGGCGACGTCTACACCTCCGCCGTCGACGCCGCCGAGGCCGCCCGTGACGCGGTACCGCCAACCGATCCCGGCGCCCGGATCCTGGCCTGGGCACTGGCCATGCGCGGGTGGGCGTTGGCCAACCCTGAAGGCTTCCGGCTGATCTACGGCGACCCGGTGCCCGGCTACCGCCCGCCCGGCGACGGCCCGGGCAAGCACGCCGAGGTGCGCGCCTGCAACGGCCTGGTCGGCCTCGTCGCCGCAGCCTGGCCGACAGTCCCGGCACGCCAAAGCACCGACCGCGCCTATGACTGGGCTGACTTCGACCCGGACTTTGTCGCCCATGTCCGGGCGGACTTCCCCGACCTGCCACCGGCGGCCATCGCGATGACGCTGAGGGTGTGGGGCCGGATGCACGGGCTCATGGCATTGGAGATCTACGGCCACATCCGGCCCCTCGTCCACGACCCGAGCGCGGTCTACCGCGACGAGATGCGCGACCTCATCGCTTCCCTGGGTGCGTGTACGGAGTAAGACCAGAGGGCTGCTGCGGGAGGGCGGTGGTCATGGTGGGGTTCAGTCCTGGCACCCAGTGACGGAGGTGGGGTTCAGGCGCACAAAGTTCGCCGTCTACGTATGGCGGGCCGACCGCCTGTAGTCCCGAGAACTGCGCCACTCGTTCGTCTCCATCCTGAGTGACCAAGGCGTACCTCGAGACCGTCGCCGATCTCGTCGGGCACGCGGGCACAGCGCCACCGAAGCGGTCCACCGGCACCAGCTCACGCCAGTGATCACCACCTTCGGCGACAGCCGGCACGGTAGAGAACCCGACTGAGATGGCTCCCCTTGGCTTCCAGACATGAGAAAAGGGCCCTCGGATTACTCCGAAGACCCTTCTCGCCTGCATCTTCCTGTGGGTGGGATGTTCACGAATCGGGCTGACCTGGGGCGCAAGAGGGGTTGAGAAGATCGCTTCCCGGGAAGAGAATGATCGCTTCCCGCGTACGCAGGCCGGGCGTTGACCGTTCAGGGGTCAGCGGGTCGCGTCGGGCATGTGAACTGTCACGTAGGGATGCGGCTGCTCCAGCCACTCGCCGGTCAGTCGCGCCCCGGTGGTGTGGTCGATGACTGCGAGGCAGGCGGGCTTCCAGTCGTGGTCGGCGCGGCCATCGAGGTCGTCCTCATCCTCGTCCTCGTCGAGGTCCTCAGGCAGGGGCTCGGCGAAGAAGTCCGTCATCGCCTGCAGTTCGGGCCATCGGGCCAGGCCGGCATGGTGTTCCGGCCGCCCGGGGAAGAGCGCGTCGATCGCCAGGACGTGCTCGCCTGCGGCCGCGAAGCTCAGCAGATTGTTGGCATTCACGTTCCACCAGGCGTTGTAGACGCGCGCTCCCTCACTGAGCCGCCGGAGCACGGCGGGGCTTGTCCCGAGACAGCCCCACTCGAAGAGAACGGTGGTCGAGCCGCACTGGTCGACGAGGACGGGGTAGGCGTCGCGCTCGGGGGGCGCGATGGCGTCGAGCGGTGCCGGCTCGTGCAGCTGGTAGGGCGTGTTCCCGGCGAGCCGGGCGGTGACCTGGTCCAAGGTGAGTGCTCGGCCGTTGTCGGCAACTATCGCCGTCCAGCACATGCCTGCGCTGAGCCACTGCGTGTTGCTTATCAGTCGCTGGTAATGCTCGCGCAGGTCGGCGGTCGGCGGCTGCCCGGTGTTCAAGCAGGGCTCCTCGGCTCGGCGGGAACGGACCGTCGAGATCATCCCAGAGGCGCAGCGGAAGCGGCCAGACGATCCACGCTCAGAGCTTTCCGCTGACTCTGTGAGGTTCCGCAAGGGTCTTGCAGTCTTTGGTGCCAGCAATGCCATTGCGCCTACAGTGTGGAGTCGCCGTTATGCGTTGAGTGATGTCAGCGGTCCTGGTGACTGCTGCGAGGGAGGCGATGGTGACGTCGCTGCTGACAAACACCGGGGCGTTGGGGTGTTGTCTGGCCACAGCCGGACAACGAGGGTTGAGCCACAGCGACACGGCCGCGTGCCGCAGGTCGTACGGCCGGGCCGCCAGCGGGGAGACCTGCTGCTCGGAGTCAGCGCCAGGGGCCGGGCCGCCTTCCATGCCTCGCAGTACGTCCCGATGGAGATCACCCCGCCGCGTGAGGTCCCGAACGGTCGCCCGTCCTCGTGGACGCCGAACTCGTCGAGGTGCTCCCGCAGGATGGCCACCAGCTCCGGCGGGATCAGGGAAATCAGGGGACGATGTAGTCCACGTAGCCGCCGTCGACGCGCAACGCGCCGCCGGTGGTCGCCGAGGCGTGGTCCGAGCTGAGGTAGACCACCATGGCGGCGATCTCGTCCGGCTCGATCAGGCGTTGGATCAGCGATCCCGGCCGGTGCTGCTTCATGAACTCGGTCTGAGCCCGATCCCAGGGCAGCTCGTCACCGACGAGGGCGCGGACGAAATCCTCCACCCCCTCGGTGTGCGTCGGCCCGGCGATCACCGTGTTGACCGTCACGCCCGTACCGGCCGCCGCCTTGGCGAAGCCCCGCGAAACACCGAGCAGCGCCGTCTTCGTCACGCCGTAGTGGACCATCTCCTCGGGGATCACCAGGGCGGAGTCGCTGGCCATGAACAATGCCCGGCCCCAGCCCCGGTCGCGCATTCCAGGCAGGTAGTGGCGCGTCAGCCGGACGGCCGACATGACGTTCACGTCCCAGAACCTCTGCCAGGTGTCGTCGTCGACCTCCAGCACTGGTCGCGGAGCGAAGATGCCGAGGTTGTTGACGAGGATGTCCACCGAAGGCAGTCGATCGACGACCACGGCGACGCCCTCCGGGGTGGACACGTCGGCTGCCACACCATCGAGCCGCGTGCCCGGCAGCAGCTCCGCGCGTAGTTCCGCGACCACCGCATCGACGCGTTCGGCGTCGCGACCGTTGATCGTGGTGTCCGCACCCGCAGCGGCCAGCCGCGCGGCGATCACACGACCGATCCCCTGGGTCGATCCGCTGACGAAGGCCGTCCTGTCAGTGAGGTCAATCAGCATGGTTTCATCCCTACCCGGCACTGGAACGACGGCTCGCCAGGGTGAGGGGGGAGGCCTGATCCATGGCGAAAGTTTCCCGCCCGTTTCCGGTGGTCGGCGACACCGCGGCGGGCGACGGAACCTGACCAGGGGCCGCGGCTCATGGCCTCGCGCGTAGGAGAAGAGTCTGAGGGTCCTGACCTGCGGAAAGGCTGACGGAAGCCGACAGCTCAGCACGTCACCCCGCGTCGGGGTGACGTCTGGTTCTCCCCTCGTAGCCTGGAGATCTGACCTGAAGGGGGAGGTCGGACATGGCAGAGACCAGACGCGGTTTCGATCCGGAGTCTCGGGCGGGCGCGGTGCGCATCGTCCGGGAGACCGGCGATCCGATCGCTCAGGTCGCCAGAGAGATGGGCGTCAACGCCAACACCCTGTCCGACTGGACACGGGCCGGACCCGACCCGGTCTCGACCCTGGAGAAGGTTCCCCCTGTGTCAGGTCCGCCGTGGTCTCGGAGGAATCCAGCGTGACCTGCGGCCCGACAAGTCAGTCCGGACGGGGAACGACATGGTCGTCCGGACTGACTTGTCGGTTTCTGCCTCAGCCAGCCTTGCGCTCGCGGTCACCGTCCACCGATCGACATGACGGTGGGGAGGTCTCCGCCGTCGTCGGCCACGCTGTCCCACAGCGGTTCGCGCGGGTCGGACGGGAGCTGTCAACGGCCATGAGCGTGTCGGACAGGCGATCGGGACTTCAGCGTCCGGACGGCCGGCCCACTCGCACGCGCTGCAGGTCTTCTCCGACCACGACGGTGCCGTCGTAGTCTCGCCTGATCGTCGACCGCCAGTGTCCGACCGGGAGCTTCGGCGGCGTGGGCGAGGTGATCGAGAGCGGCACGATGTGCGACAGGGCGAGGGTGCGCGCTCCGGCCCTCGCAGCGATACCACCGATCTCGGTGATATCGGTGTGACAGCCACGCAAACCGGTCACCATGAATTCCGCCATGCCGTGGTCCAGCATGCTCTGGCCGTCCATGATCTCGTGCACCAGCACGTTGGTGTTCCGGGCCAGCTCCACGAGGTTGTCGCTCGGTGTGGTGTCGCCCGAGAATGTGACGCTGCCGTGGTCGGTGTCGAACCGGAAGCCGAACGCCGGGAAGGGCCAGTAGTGGTTGACCAGGGTGGCGCTCACTCGCACGCGATCGTCCTCGTACATGGTGAAAGGACGCATCCGGGGCGGAGCCGGAAGGTCGGCCGACGCGTTCACCCGAAGGTCGTGTGGCACGACGATGTCCCGGATATCCGGTCCGAGCCGGGCCCGGATTCCCTGGCTATTCGTCGTGGTGGCGAATCCGGACAGCACTCCGTTGTGGACATCGGTCATGCCCGGGTGCGGGTTGTCCGGTTGGATCAGCTCCACCCCCGGCATCGGCACCCCGGGCGGCAGGCCCAGCGACGGCGGACCGTAGACGTGCAGCTGACCGGGGTAGCCGTAGTCGTGTCCGGGCAGTGACCGTCCGAACAGGATCAGCGGGAGGTAGTCGGAGAAGTGGTCGGCGTGGAAGTGGGTCACGAACAACGCCCGCAGCATCGCATGGGTCACCCCGGCCGCGTACATTTGCCGGACCACGCCGCTGCCGCAGTCGACCACGTACGCCGCACCGTCGACCACCACGACCTGGGAGGTCATCTGCCGGTCCGTCATGGGTACCGGACCACCGCCGGTGCCCAGCAGTACCACGCTCGTACCGGACCAATTCTGCTTGCCCGGCCCTGGCCTGGCCGATTCCGCGTTCGCCGCGGCGGGGGCGAGCACGGCACCGGCCAAACCGGCCACACTCGCCCCGCCGAGCGCACCGATGCCCTTGAGCACGCTGCGCCGCGAGCTGCCCGATCCGGACGTCGCGCAGCAGGAGGACATGGGGAATTTCATATGACACCACTTCTTTCGACAGCGGCACCGATGCCGCCTTTGATACGCGGAAAGGGCACGAGTGAGCGTGCTGACGCGCCAGCGCGGGTGCGACGGAGCGCATCGCGAGCATGAGCGGGGCGTTCCACGGCGTGATCACCCCGACGACCCCGACAGGCACCCGGCGAGTGCTCGGCACGGAGGCGTCCTCGTGCGGTGGCAGCTCGTCGTAGGGCACGTCTCACACTCCGTTTCCGAACACAGGGCGTCCTCGGACGTCGACTGTGGCCGCCGATGCTACGTGCCGCAGACCACGGAGCACCTCGCCTGCCGTGTCCTAATCTCAGGCCGGATGATGCGACACCGTGTCTGAGAAGGAGGCGAGGGCATGGCGCTGGACGACGCGGTCCACCCCCTCGCGGGGCCGGCGCCTTCTGCGCAGTGTGAGAGGGGGCGCGAGATGCTTCCTTCCTGGTCAGAGCTCCTGTCGTCGCGCACAACGCAGTTCTCCTGAAAACTGCTGGGGCCGGTCGATGAGAACTGACGGCGTCACGGGAGCTCTCACCGCCGTCGAGGTCTATCCGCCGGACACGAACGCCAGGATGTCGCCTACCGCGTCGCGCAGGCTTTCGAAGTGACGGTGCGCTCCGTCCGCGGCGACAGGTGTGTTGACGTTCCACACGGTCATCCCCGCCCGCAGCCCGGCCTGCACGCCGGAAGGAGCGTCCTCGACGACCAGGCAGTGTTCCGGTGTGACACCGAACCGCCCGGCGGCCAGGAGATAGGGGGCGGGAGACGGCTTGCCCTGCTCGACCGCGGCCGCGTCCACGATCACCTCCGGCATCGGTAACCGGGTACGAAGGAAACGTCCGCGGACTCGGTGAGCGTAGTTCGAGGTCACCAACGCCCATGATCCCGGCGGCAGGCCGTACAGCAGTTCCGATGCTCCGTCGAAGGCCGCGTAGACGCCGGATCGCACGTCCTCGTCCTCCAACTCGTGAAGCACGGTCAAGCAGGTGTGAGGATCCCGGTCCGGTGCGACGGCGGCGAAGGTCTCCGTCGGCCGGGTTCGAAGCGCCACACGGTAGACCTCCTCGGGATCCAGGCCATGCCGCACCGCCCACGTCTCCCAGACGCGACGCTGGTTGTCCAGGGCATCGATCAACGTGCCGTCGACGTCGAAGAGGACACGTCTCCCAGGTCTTGGGGGTTGATGAGCGGCGGACACGCGTTGATCATGTGCAACCACCGGGGCGGTGTCAAAGCTCGGCAACGCCGCTCGACGTGTGCTGGAGCTGACGTACGAATCGTGTCGCAGTCACTTGCGAAGCGACAAAGGGGTCCCGCGACGTAGGCTCCCGTTCATGACCTCGCGCCGGGCCGATGTCTACACCTCGGTCTCAACGTGGCAGCAGCCTCATCCCGCCCCCACCTCACCCGAGCGCACCGCGCTGGTCAAACGGGTCGCCGACCGCGTTCTGGCGCTCGGTGACGGACGGCTCCGGGTGGGCGTCGACGGGCCGACCGCGGTGGGCAAGACAAGCTTCGGTCACGAGCTCGCCGAGCAGATCAGCAGAGCGGGCGGATCACGCAGGGCTGATCGCCTGTCGAGGTCGGCCCGTCTTGCGGCCCTGTTCTCTCGCCGGCCCCGGCGCCACCTGATGGGCTACCCCATAATGGGGGTCGTGCCCGGATTTGATCACGATGCGCGAGCGATTCTGGCGGAACTGTACGCGTCACTGGATCAACGGCGACGACCTGAGGACATCGCTGATTTGATCTTGAGGGCCAATCTGGCACTGGAACCAGATGGGCAGGGCCTGACGAATCGGGAGCGCGCACTGCTGGAGCGGGCGGCGGCCAATTCGGGACGGCGACGCGGGTATGTGACCTCGATGAATGAGGATTTCGCCCGGCCTGTCGGTGGGGCACGGCAGGTGGCGGCCACGGCGCGACTGTTCGAGGTGCCCGACGGATCGGCCACGGTGGACACCGACACGCCGGATGCGCTCATGGCGTTCGCCGCGCAGGTGGGAAGTGAGGTCGGCTGGACTCCGGGTCACAGCGATTTCCTTGCTGATCGGCTGGATCGGAGGAAACGGGAAGCAGCCGGTATGGAGGTGTCGAAACGACAGTACAACCGGCGGTTTCGTGCGCTGCGGCGGCTGGAGGCCAAAGCCGGCACACTGCGCGGTGAACAGGACAAGAGACGTCTGACGCTGCTCGGCCGATCAGGGCTCGCGGCCCGGATCACGCTGGAGCGGTTCCAGAGCGACCCCGCTGCGGCGTACTTCGTGGCCTACTACGTGGCCCGGCGCAATCTGCGCCGCGAGTTCTCACTGTCGGGCAGGGGAAATCCGTTCGACGAGGTCGCTGAGATGCTGCTACGCCGGTGCGGGAACGGGACGGACTGGTGGATGATCTCGTTGGTGTACACGGCCGCCCAGGTACTGGCGCGGCTGAGCGACACCGAGCGGGGGCAGTTGCTGGGGATGTGGTCGGCGGCCATGCGGGAATGCGCGGATCTGCTGGAGGAACTGTGGGAGCGCAGTGACTTCGACCGCGAGGAAATGGTGGTGTACCGAGGAGACGACTCCACCACCTGGAACCTCATGGCGCAGGCGTACAACATCGCCCGGTTGTCATGGCTCGATTGCCTGGCGGCGATGGGGGCGCTTCATCTGCTGGATGTGGCATGCCCGGGCAAGGTGATGCGGCTGATGGCCTACGACCTGGTGCGTTGGCACCGCAGTACAGGCTCTGACGTGGACCCGGACACCCTCGTATGGACGCGGCTGCCCCTGCCGTGGGATGTGCTCAACGGGAGAGCCTCCTGCACCCGGCAGCAGGTGGAGATGGTCTGCCTGCGCGCCGGGATCACTGCGAGCCAGCGTGGATGGACCGCGCCACGCCCGAAGCGCAGCGTGCCGCTCTTCCAACTGACGCCCGAACTGGTGCACGGGGTCACGGTCGCCGACCCCGTATGGGCGTCACTGCTGCGCAGCGCCGGAGTGTTCAGCGGCAAACGCGTCAAGCCGGGCCGCGATGCGGAGATCGCCCATGCGCTTGGTTCCGGTGTGGTGACCGGGGAACTGCCGGCTCCACCGGAAACCGGTGGCGGCCCCGGCACCGGCCGACCATAATGATCAAAGGCTTCGCCGTAGCTCAGTGGTAGAGCGCCCGGCTCGTCATTCCGGGTGGACGCCGGTTCGAGCCCGGTCGGCGAAGCCCATTTCGGTGCGACCCGGGACGCCCGGGTCCCTGGCGGTCGGGTCGCCTGCGACGCGCGATTCCGGGAGCCGTCCTGGGAGCCGACCAGAGGGACGATCACGAACCTGGTTGGACTCCTCCGAACAGCTGAATCATCTGGAGACCCTACGGCGGATCGGCCTGAACGGCCTTGGACGTCGTTCGGGGACCTGCGGATCAGAAGGCGGGACCGTGCCACTCGACCCAGGAGCGCAGCCGATGGAGGATCTCGTGTAGACGGGCGTCATCGGCGAGGCCGGGAGGTGCCCAACGCCGTCAGATCAGAAGCAGGGTCTTACCCAGGGCACGGCGTGACTCGATCGCGGCGTGTGCGTCCGCGGCGCGCTCCAGGGGGAAGGTCTGCCCGATGATCGGCCTGATCCGGCCCGCCACCGCCGCCGACATCACGTGCTCAGCCCAGTCCCGCATCTGTGGCCCGAAGCCGAAGAGCTGCTCGATCCCGATCACCCTGACTCCGCGCCGTCGCGCCTGAGCAGGGTCGATCGCTGTGACCTCGCCGCTGGAGGCACCGTGGACGGAGAAGCGGCCACCGTCCGCCGTCACCTCGAACGCGGTCCGCCCGATCTCTCCACCGACCCCGTCGAACACCACGTCGGGCCCCGCGCCACCGGTCGCCTCGCGTACCTGCTTCGCCCAGTCCGGATCGGAGTAGTCGACCACGGCAGCCGCGCCCAGATCGCGAACCAGGTCCAGTTTCCCCGCGCCGCGCGCGGCTCCGACGACTTTGGCGCCGGCTGCCCGAGCCAACTGCACCAGCAGAGTGCCGACACCTCCGGCCGCCGCCTCGACCAGCACCCACTCCCCGGGAAGGATCCGGGCACCCTCCACCAGGCCCGACGCGGTGCTGCCGTCGGTGTGCAGGGCGGTGGCCTCGGGCAGCCCCAGCCCTTCGGGCACCGGGATCAGGTTCTCCACGACGGTCACCGCACGCTCGGCGAAGCCGCCGGTCTCCCCGATGTCGGCGATGACGCGTCGTCCGGACCAGCTCGGATCCACGCCCTCCCCGACCGAGCTCACCCGGCCGGCCACCGTACCGCCCGGCACGTACGGCAGTGCGGGCCTGCTGTGCCACCTGTCGACACCACGCCGGATCTGCGTCTCGACGAACGTCATGCCCGCGACGGACACGTCGACCACCACCTGCTCCGGTCCGGCGACCGGGTCCGGCGCCTCGCTCGGAACCAGCACCTCAGGACCCCCGAAACGCGTCACCTGCACCACTCGCACGTCAATCGCTCCCCTGCGCTCAGCTTGTCCGGCACCGGCGCAGAGAAGTCTTCAACCTCAATCGAAGTCGAGGTCAAGGGATCACTTCCGCGGCGTACGGCTTCGAACCCTCCGCAGACGAGCCGAGCCCGCCTACGGCGACGCCCTGCGCGTCCCGCTGGGGCCACGTCTTTCGGGGCTTCACCCGACCCCCAGGTGAAGAGTGGTTCCTTCCAGCGTCTTCCCAGCTCAGCGACCAGGCGCGATGGAGACTTCCTGAGCTGACGGTGTGGGTTCGGCTCCCGTCACCCGCCCCAAGCTCCCTCATCGCACCGAGCCAGGTCTTCGACCAGGAGACGCGCCAGTCCTTCCTCAAGCCTCAAGTCGATTTTCATGCTGACGGCGCGGGTCCGATTTCTTCATGCTCGAGGGCGGCGTGAAATCGCATGTCGCCGAACTGGACGTCTCTGGCATACTCCGCCGATGTGACAACTGATTCTGTCGCCACTCTGACCGTCGGCGATCGCGATCCCGAGCTGAGCAAGCGGCTCGACGACGCGCTGACCGCCTTCAACGCCGCCGTCACAGGCGTGTCCGAACAGGGATCTTTCTTCGTCAAGGTCATTGACGAGGACGGAGAACTGGTAGGCGGGCTGACCGCCTGGACCTGGGGAGGCCTCTGCGGTATCGCGATGCTGTGGGTGCGGGAAGACCGTCGCAAGGACGGATGGGGCAGCAAGATCCTTCAGGCCGCCGAGGCCGAGGCGCTACGGCGCGGCTGCGACCGTGTCGCGGTTTCATCGTTCACCTTCCAGGCTCCCGGCTTCTATCAGCGGCACGGCTACGAAGAGACCGGCCGGATGCTCGGGATCCCCGGCGGGCACGAAGACGTGCACATGTTCAAATCTCTGACGGGTCCTTCCGAGGCCAAATGACCGCCGTTCCCGATTCGTCAGCTCATGGCGGCGAATCATCCAAAGATGATCTTGCAGTACGGCTCACTCCGAAGGCGCTTCCTGGCGCGTTCGCAAGGACAGGACACGGGCTGCGCCCTCGACGCTGTCAGATCGGAAGGCGGACGTGGCCGCCCTGCCAGCGGGCGCGCAACCAGCGGTCGTGGCTGGCGACCACGATCGCGCCGGGCCCGTCGGCGCGCAGGGCCTCTTCCAGTTCGTCGGAAAGGCGGGGGGAGAGGTGGTTGGTGGGCTCGTCGAGCAGGAGCAGCTCGGGAGGGTCGGCCACCAGCAGCGCCAGCGCGAGTCGGCGGCGCTGACCGACCGACAGCTCTCCCACTCGCAGGTCCATGTCACGCGGGCCGATCAGGCCCAGCGAGCGCAACGGTACGGATTCGGCGCGCTCCGGACCGAGCACGCGCTCGTACGTCTCCCGCACCGTGCGCTCCGGCCGCTCGAACGCGGTGTCCTGGGTCAGCAGTCCGACGGTCAGTCCGCGCCGTCGCCGTATCTCTCCCCGCGCGTCCAGCCGTCCGGCCAGCACCGCCAGGAGCGTGGACTTGCCCGCGCCGTTCGATCCGGTGACCAGCAGCCGATCGCCCGGCGCCAGATCAAGCCGGTCGATCGCGAGCCGGCCCGGCACCCGCACGTCCCGCAGCGACAGCAAGGTCTCCCCCTGAGGATCGCAGGAGTCGGCGGCCTGGGCGGCCTTCGTGGCATCGGCGGCGGCCACCACGGTGCGGGGGCGGAAGCGGAGCGGGGACGGTGGGGCGGGGACCTGTTCGCGTTCCAGCTCGGCGAGTCGTCGGGCGGCGTCGCGCACCCGCCGCGAGATCTGCTGCTGCACGCGTCCCGCGCGGTGCCCGTACCCCATCTTCTCGTTGTCGCGCCGCAGCCCGTCCAACGCCACCCGTCGCGCCGTCACCGCGACGGCACGGCGCAGCTCGCCGAGCTCCTCCTGTTCCTCGGCGTGGCGTCGCTCCCAGCGTTCGCGCTCGGCGCGCTTCTCGGCCAGGTACGCGCCGTATCCGCCGCCGTACCGAACGGGTCCGTCCAGCGCCGGGTCGAGGTCGACCAGATCCGTGCAGACCGCGTCCAGGAACGCCCGGTCATGGCTCGCCACGACCACCACCCCGGTCATGCCGCGGAGCTCCTCCTCCACGAACACCGCGGCGGCGTCGTCCAGGTGGTTGGTGGGCTCGTCCAGCAACAGTGCGGCGGGCCGTCTGACCAGCAGTGCCGCCAGAGCGATCCGCCCACGCTGCCCGCCCGACAACGACGCGAGCGAACGCCCGTGCGGCACGCCGCCCAGGCCGAGCCGGTCGAGGATGATCTCCGCGCGCCGGTCGGCGTCCCAGGACTCGCGTTGTTGCGCCTGGTCGAGCCGGGCTCCGTACGCTTCGAGCAGAGCGGCGTCCTCCGGGGACTCCGCGAGCGCCCGGGTGAGCCGGTCGAGCTCGGCCAGGTCCGTACGGGCCTCCCGCAGGGCGTCGTCGAGCACGTCGGCGATCGTGCTGTCACCGGCGAACGGCAGCTCCTGGTGCAGGAAGCCCAGGTCGGCGGGCCGTATGACGGCGCCGGAATCAGGCCGGTCCACCCCGGCCAGCAGCCGCAGGAGTGTGGACTTGCCCGCGCCGTTCTCGCCGATCAGCCCGATCCGGTGGCCGGGCGCGGCGGTGAGCGAGACGCCGTCGAGCACGCGCCGCGCGCCCAGCGTCCGTACGAGATCGCGTGCGAGCAGCGCGTCACTCACCGGCGGACCCTCCCGCCTCCAGAAGCCGGCCGCCCGGCGGCGCCGCCCCGGTCTGCTCCACGAACCGCTCGTCATGGCTGACCGCCACGTTGGGGGCGATCAGGCCGGTACGGCCGCCGCCCACGCCGAAGGAGAGACCGCCGAAGGAGAGACCGCGGAAGGACAGGCCGGCGCAGGACAGGCCGGAACAGACGATGAGCGCATCGGACATGCGGAAGACCTCGTAGGAGAACACGGGCGCGCCGAAGCCGCCCGGAAGGGGACAGGGGGTCGGGGAACGACGACGAGGGCCACATCGGCGGCGGTCATGCGCGCCTGCCGGGGCCTGTCAACCTCCGGTATCACCCGGAGATGTCGTCGTCACCTGCCACGTCTGGTCTCCTGGCTTCCGATCTCAAGCGTCTCTCACCATAGCAGCCGCAAAATCAGCGTCTCGTCGGTCGTCCGCGCCGGACGGGTCCTGGCGGAGGAACAGGTTCAGCCCCCGGTCCGCCCACAGCTCCTCGTCCAGGTGGTGGTCTCGCCATTCCTCCGGCGGGTCGGCCAGCCAGTCATGGCCGAAGATCGCGTACGGATGCTCCGCCCGCCCGCGCTCCAGCTCGTACTGGCCCAGATACTCCATCAACGGTCGCCACAACTGCCTGTTCGCGACGACCAGGTACGAGGCCGCCAAGCCCGGTTCGTGCAGCCAGCCGCGCGTCATCCGCGCCTGGAACACGTCGGTGACGGGAGACGGCTTGGCGTCGAAGGCCGGGCAGATCAGGTGCCGCGCGACCGCGATGTGCGCCCCGGGAGGCATTGTCATGCGCCGGCGCACGTCGTGCCAGACGTCCCCCACGACAGGGTCGGCCTCCAGCTCCTGCCGATCCGGCGTCCGCAGGGTCAGCCAGCTCATGAAGGCCCGCAGGCGGTTGCTCCTGCGGCACCGGAGCAGGGAGAACGCCTCTGGCTGACGGCCCAGCCAGAACCGGACGGACGCGGCCGTGAACTCGCCGTGGATCTCGCGCGCCATGGTGACGAGCTCGTCGTGGTCGGCGGGAGTCGCCCCGACCGACCGCAGGTCCTCCTCACCCACCAGCGAGACGTACCGGCCCATGACTCCGCCGCGCCGGCGCAGATGCCTGATCGTCCGCATGACCGTCACGCACGCGTGCGGGTCGCGGGCGTCGCGCAGGAGCTCGCCCATGACGTAATCGCGAATCCGCCGGTGCATCCGCTCGTAACCGACGGGGTCCCGCCACCGCAGGTGGTCGTCGAGGGCTTCGCGCAGCACGCCGTTGACGTCCAGGCCGTCGGCGGCGATCTCGACGTACGGTTGCGCGCGGAGCCAGTCGAACAGCTCCGCCGCCCGGCCGCCGGGCAGCACCGCGTCGAGGAGGCCCTCGGTGGTGTGGCGGGCGTGCGCGCACACGTGCAGCGCCCACCGGTGCGGCTTCGTCGGAACGTCACCGGCCAGGCGGGCGAGCACGTTGTCGACGACGTGACGTACGGCGTCGCGGCGCGAGGGCTGTCCCGTGGCCGACATGTTCCTGCCGACCTCGGCGGCGAGCGACAGGGCGAAGGGGTGGCCGGCGGCGAAGTCCACGACGGACCTCCGCAGGCCGGGGTCGACACCGTGGGCCTCGAGCAGCGCGGTCGACTCCGTGGCCGTGAGGGTTCCGAGACACCGGGTCAGGATCGTCCCGGACCAGGCCGGATCGGTGAGCCAGGCGGCGCTCGGCCCGGTCCTGCCCGCCACCACGACGACCGCGTCACCGGGCAGCCGCCGGAGGTGTTCCTCGCGCAGCCACGGCTCGAGATCGCCCAGCTCCTCGAAGGAGTCGATGAGGAGAACCGGGCCGGAGACGCCGGAGAGCTGCTCGGTGAGTCGTTCGAGTCGTTCGAGTCGTTCGGGGCGTTCGCGTGCTTCGGCGATCGCCGAAGCGTGGAGGCGCCATACCCGCCGTCCCGCGGCGGTGGCGTCGTCGGCGAGCTCGCCCAGGAGCGCCGACTTGCCGATGCCGGCGGGCCCGTGAACGAAGAGAAGAGCGACGCGTTCGCCGCGGCTCTTCTTCAGCAGATCCTGGAAGGCCGCGCGTTCGGCGCCCCTTCCGACGAACTGCCAGGCGGGCGGCCGTTCCGGCGTCGCGCCTGCCGGCTCAGGCAGGGCCTGCGGCTCCTCCGAGGGGCGCGCGGCAGGCCGCTCGTCCCCCAGGACGGGCATGAGCTCGTCGTCCGAGAGCTCGTCGTCGTGGTCCGCGTCGGCCCGCAGGATCTTGTCGTGGATCGCCCGCAGCCGCGGCCCCGGCCCTGCGCCCAGCTCCTTTCCCAGCAGGTCGTAGACCATCCGGTAGACCTCCAACGCCTCTGCCCGCCTGCCGCTGCGGTACAGGGCGAGGAGGTAGATCTCATACAGCGACTCTTCGAGCCGGTTCAGCTGGATGAGCAGCGGGACCTCGGCCGCCACCTCGGCGTGCTCCCCCTGCTCCAGGCGGAGCCGCAGCGACTCCTGGGTGGCGATCAGCCTCAGTCGTTCCAGCCGGAACCGCTCGCGTTCGGCGGCCTCGCCCGGGACCCCGGCCAGCGCCGAGCCCGTCCAGAGGCCGAGCGCCTGCTCCAGAAGCTTCACGGCCGCCGTGAGGTCGCCGTTCGCGCGTTCGTGCCGGGCGGTTTCGAGCAGATCGGCGAACTCGGCGGCGTCCAACGCGAACAGCGACGGGTCGAGTGTGTAACCCCCCGACTGGGAGCTGATCGCCGAGTCCAGTCCGTGCGCCGACAGCAGCCGCCGGATCCGGGAGACATAGGTCCGGATGACGGCTTCGCCCGTGGCCGGCGCCTGCTTGCCCCACAGGCCGTCGACCAGCTCGCCGATCCGCACGAGGCTTCCGCCGTTGGCCAGCAACACCATCAGGACGGCCTGTTGCTGCGGCGCGCCGAGATCCAGCCGCGTGCCGGCGCAGTCGAGGCCGGGGGGACCTAGAACGGTGAACCTGCACGGAGCCGAGACCACCTTCGGCTGTCCAATCACGACCGGGACGCTTTCCTTCACGAGACGGCACGGCGGCCGGCCTGTCGCACGGGTCCGCAGTAGTACACGCCAGAAGGTAGGTTCGCCCGGATCGTTGTCGCGAGCGTCATATGACGCTGTTCGTGTACGTCATGCCGGGGCGGCGCGACATGCCGGAGAACGAACGGGCCTCCGGCGAACCCGGCGACGCGTCAACGGCCCCGCGCGGCGTCAGTAGTCTCGGTCGGAGACGTCCGGGAGCGGCTTCAGGGCGTCAGCGACGGGGCACGCGACGCGAGAGGGGCGGGGAACCTCGATGGCCGGGGTGAGCTTTGGGCTGTTAGGTCCGATCAAGGTCTGGCGCGGTGGGAAAGAGGTGGAGGCGGGGGCCCCGCAACAGCGCGGAGTGCTCGCCCTGCTGCTCCTCGGCGAGGGGCGTCAGGTCGCGCTCGACGAGATAGTGGGCGCGTTGTGGGGCTCCGAGACGCCGCGCAGCGCCATCGTGAGCACCCGCGCCTACGTCTCCCGCCTGCGCCGGATGCTGACCGGCGGCGATGCCGACGGACCGGGCGGCGAAGCGGAGATCAGGTCGGCGGGTGGCGGTTATCAGCTGCTCGTGGATCCCGGCGCGGTCGACGTGACGGTGTTCCGGCAGGCCACCGCCGCCGCTCGGGAGGCCCGCGAGCAGGGGAGGGCCGCGGAGGCCTCCCGGCTGCTGCGCGGCGCGCTGGCGCTGTGGCGCGGACCGGCGTTCGACGGGCTGGGCGGGGCCTTCTTCGAGGGCCGGCGTACCTGGCTGGAGCAGTTACGGGCCTCGGCCATGGAGGAGCGTTGGGCGCTCGCCATCAAGCGGGGCGACTGCGGCGAGGCGATCGCCGAACTGACGCTGGCGACGGCGGCGGAGCCTTATCGCGAGCGGTTGTGGGAGTTGCTGATGTGGGCCCTCGACCGCGACGGCCGCTGGGAGGAGGCGTTGTCGGTCTACCGGCGGATCGCCCGGTTGCTGGACGACGATCTCGGGCTGGACCCGGGTCCCGGCCTGCGCAGGATGCACGCCCGGATCGGCGCGGCGGCGAACGCCTCGCTGGTCTGACCGGCGACTCTCACAACGCCTCGCTGGTCTGACCGGCGACTCTCACTCGGAGGACCTCTCCTGAAGGGGTTTGAGCATCAGCGCGAGATCATCCCGGGAGCTCACCCCCAGTTTGGGGAAGATCCGGTGCAGGTGGGTGCCCACGGTCCGGTGAGAAAGGTACAGCCGTTGCCCGATCTCCCGGTTCGTCAGCCCCTCGGCGGCCAACTGCGCGATGCTCAGCTCGTGCGGGGTGAGCTTCTCCCGCGTGTCCGGGTCCCGGTTCGGGCTCGACTCTCCCGCACCGCGCAGCTCCCGTCGCGCTCGCTCGCCCCAGGTGGCCATGCCGAGCGCGTCGAAGGTCTCCCTGGCCGTACGCAGGTGCGTCCGGGACTCCACGGCCCGGCGCTGCCGCCGCAGCCATTCGCCGAACGCCAGATGGAGCCGTCCCCGCTCCGCGGGCCATCCGGTCAGGTCCGCCCGCAGCGCGGCCGTGAACAGCTCCTCCGCCTCCTCGTTCCGGGCGAGCACGGCGCGCGCGTAGCGCAACCCGATGTGCAACGCCGGTGAGGACGTCGACGCGGCCTGCGGCTCAAGCTCGCGCAGGATGTCGCGCATGGCGGCGGTCTGCCCGGCACGCACGGCGGCCTCGGTGAGCTCCGCGAGGCAGTAAGCGCGCAGGGCCAGCTGATAGGCGGGGTCCGCGGGATCGAGCATCCGGCTCAGGTCGGCGAACGCGTTGTCGAAACGCCCTTCGCCCATGGCCGCGAGCCCGCGCGCGAGCTGGACGGTGGCCAGGACGGGCCGGGCGCCGGCGGCGAGTCCGACCCGTCCGGCCTCGTCGGCGAGTGCTCCGGCCTGGTCGTGGTCGCCTCTCAGCGCGGCGATCTCGGCCTGGACGGCCGTGGCCAGCCCGTACATGAACGGCTGGCCGGTCTCCTGGGCGAACGTGGCGGCCTCAGCCGCGACCGGCACGGCCGTGGCGAGGTCGCCGAGCCGGGCCAGGCTCCACGCCTGAACGGCCAGCGCCCGGGGCAGCAGCCCGAGCCGGCCCTGGGCGCGCAGTCCGGGCGCGGCCGCCGCGGAGAAGCGGGCGGCCAGGTCGAACGCCCCGACCTGCAGCGCCGCGCTGCCCAGGTAGCGGTCGACCTCCGGGTCGGCGCCGGCCGCGCCGGCCAGTTCGCGCAGCCGTTCGAGCACGGCGGCGCCCCGCTCGAACGGCGCGACGTACGCGGCGATCGCGACCATGCGCGGGTCGTCGGCGGGAACGGGCAACCGGTCGGCGACGCCCAGGAGCGAGCGGCGGGCGGCCGGGCCCGGTTCGGACCAGAAGCAGCGCATCGCGGCGCCCCACAGGATTCGGACAGCCGACTCGACCTGCCCGTCGGCGGCGACCGACGCGGCCAGCCCGGCCAGCTCCGACACGCGGGAGACGTCCTCGCGCACCCCGTCCTCGAAGCCGCTGAGCAACCAGGCGGCGGTGGCGCGTCGGCGCGGCGAGAGCCCGAGGGCCTGTGCGTCGCGCACCAGACGCTCGGCTGTGTCGCGGCGGCCGGATTCGACCGCGAGCTCGGCCGCCTCCAGCAGCCTGGCAGCCTTCCGGTCCTGCTGCTCGCTCAGCCTGGCCGCCTGCTCCAGCGCCGCGACCGCGGCGGCGACCCCGCCTCGGTGCCGGGCCCGCTGAGCCGCGTGGTCCAGTTCGTCGGCCACTTCCTCGTCGGCTTCGACCGTCGCGGCGGCCCGGTGCCAGGCCCGCCGGTCCGGATGTTCGCGCAACGTCTCGGCGAGGGCCAGGTGGGCCCGCCGGCGCTCGGCGAGCGTCGAGGCCGCCGGGATCGCCGACCGCATCAAGGGATGACGGAACCTCACCGCGTCGATGGACAGCTCGATCAGCCGAAGCTCGGCGGCCGGTGCGAGGATCTCCAGTCCGATCACCGGTCCCAGGATCAGGCCCGTGGCCGCGAGCGTCTCCGCGACCGAGTCGCTCTGGTTGAGCGCCGCGACCAGCAGGGCGGTGCGGCCCGGCCCTGACAGGGCGGCGACCCGTGTGGTGAACGCGCGCTCAAGACGTTCGCTCAGCGGCGGCGCGGAGCCGGGCCCGCCGAGGCGATCGCTCGGCGAAAGCGGCGAACCGGCTCCGCCGTGGCCTTCCATGGCCGCCGGCAGCTCGGTCAGCGCCAGAGGGTTCCCGGCAGCCTCCTCCAGCAGCCGTGCCCGGGCCGCCGGAGTGAGACCGGGTGCGATCGAGTCGAGAAGCTCGGCGGCGACCGTGTCGGAGAGCCGGCCGACGGGCATCGGGGACAGGCCGGCGTCCGGCAAGGGGGAGCGTTCGCCTTCCCGGAGCGTCGCGACCATGACGATGGGCTCGGATTCGATCCGGCGCGCCACGAAGGCGAGAACGTCGAGGCTGGCGCGGTCGAGCCAGTGCACGTCCTCGGCGACGACCAGCAACGACCGGGCGGCGGCGGCCTCGGCCAGCAGGGTCAGCGTGGCCAGGCCGACGAGGTAGGCGCTGGGTTCCGCCGGGTCGGCGAGGCCCAGCGCGCTGCGCAGGGCGTCACGCTGCGGGGCCGGCAGCGCGTCCACGCCTGCCCGGACCGGGTACAGCAGCTGCTGCAAGCCTGCGTAGGCGAGGTTCTGCTCGGCCTCCACGCCGGTCGTCGTCAGCACGCGCAGGCCCGCGAGCGACGCCGCGGAGACGGCTTCCGCCGCGAGCGCGGACTTGCCGATGCCGGCCTCTCCCCGAAGGAGGACGCCGCTGCGGTCCCCGGGGCGGTCGACGATCTCGGCCAAGGCCTTCAGCTCGGGTTCCCGTCCGAAAAGCGGCATGGTCTGGCACTTCTCCCTTCGGCGTCCCCCGCCGCGCGAGTCCTGCGGCGACCCTACCGAAAGCGCCCGGCGCCGGTGCTCGACGTCACGGGGTGCTCTGTTGGGTGAGGCCTCCGCAGGTGAAGCCGGCCTCGCGCGCGGGGTCGAGCTCGATCTGGCCGAGGTTGGTGGTCTCCATGGGCCTGCGGAAGGTCTCCATCTTGTCGCAGTCGTACAGGACGTACGTGCCGTCGCTCTCGCCCAGCAGCATCATCCAGCGGCCGTCGTAAAGCGGTTTGTCGTCCTCGGCGCTCTTGAGCACCGCCCACTGGTCCTGGAAGCCGACGGCGTTCAACAGCTCGTTGGCCTGGCCGCTCTCCTGGACCTCGACCGCGCCCTCGACGAGTCCCAGGATGAGCAGGAAGCCCAGGCCGACCCCGGTCATGCCGCCGACGATCACCTTCGCGCCGGCGCGCCCGACCGGTTTACGGCGCAGCAGCCGGAACGGAACCAGGAAGGCCAGCACGCCCAGCCCCACCGCTACGACGACCATGACGAACAGATCCAGCTCGCCGAAGAGGAGAAGAGTGCCCCAGTACGTCGCCCCGCACCACAGCGCCGCCAGTGCCGCGCTGATCCAGGGCCGCTCCCTGATCCTCCGCACGAGCCTGCGGGCCGCACCTCGGGTGATCTTGTCGGCCAGCCAGCCGAGGCCGACGAGGACGCCGAGCGTCGGGGCCGCGATCAGCAGGAGAAGGACCAGGGTGCTTGTCATCCGGCCGAGCAGAACCGCCTGGTCGACGCCCACCTGCTGCGGGTTGACGCCGAAGACGGCGTACATCTGCTCGATGCCGATGTAGAGGACCGCGTAGAGCGCCACCGCGATCGGCACCACGACGGATCCGATGCGTTCGAGCAGTTCCAGGACACCGCCTCCGTCCTCCTGCGGCACGGGGGCGTGGTCATCCGGAATCGCCGGTGTCTGCGGTGGTTCGAGGGATATCGGGTAGCTCGACATGGCGCCTGACCATAGGCACCGTCCGCGTATACAACGTTGACAACACGTATGCGCCGGGGCCGCGCCCGCCACTCCCGCCGCGACGGGCTACGGCGGCGACGCTCACCGAGGGATAGTCGGCGAGCGGGCGGGCGTCCCTGCTCAGCGGCGTTCCAGGTTGCGTGTCGTCCGCTCCCACCTCTCCAGGCTGCTCGGCAATGCGCCGTATACAGACACTCATGACACGCCCAGGCGAAGTACGTAGAGTTGGCCGTCACGTGGTGTGACGCGTCTCCTGGAGGCGTGTCGCCCCCGCTGCGACGGTGCCGAACAGGGGAACGGCCCATGGCAAGACGGCCCGCGTTCGGTGTGGACGATCGGCTTTATGGACTTGATAGTCCAATTTAGGTTTTCTAGGCTCCGCTTGCCACAGGCTTCTTCGAAGAGCGGCGAACACCGGGCCTTCCTGTTCCCGACCGACTACATGACCGGATTCCCCGATCGACCGCGTGCCCGGCCCCGACCGGTGCGGCGGCGGTGAAAGGAGTGGGAGAACCGTGGAACAGCGCGTGCCAGCGATGGTGGGCCGGGATGACGAACAGGAACAGCTGTCCGCGTTCGTGACGGCCGTCGGCGGGCGGGCCCTCATCCTCAGGGGCGAGACCGGGATCGGCAAGAGCGCCCTGCTCGACCACGCGGTCGGCCTCGCGACCCCGCACCACCAGGTGATCCGGGCCGCCGGAGTCGAAGCGGAGGCGGAGCTGCCCTACGCCGGTCTGCACCAGTTGCTGTACCCGCTGCTCGCCCACCTGTCCGGACTCGACGACGGGCACCGCGCCGTCTTCGACGTCGTCTTCGGGCCGGGCCAGGGAAGAACGCCGTCGGTCATGTCGCTCGGCATCGCCGTGCTGGACCTGCTGGCCCTGGCGGCCTCGAGCAAACCGCTGCTGCTGGTGCTCGACGACGGTCAGTGGCTGGACGCCTCCAGCATCGAGGTGTGCGGTTTCGTGGGACGCCGGCTGGCCGGCGGCGCGGTGAAGATGCTGATCACCGTACGCTCCGACGTCGCCTCGCGGTTCGACACCGCCGCCCTCGCCGAGCTGGCCGTGACCGCCCTCACGGACCAGGCCGCCGAGCGCCTGCTGGACGCCCACCATCCGCGGCTCGAGGCGCGGACCCGGCGCATCGTCCTGGAACAGGCCAGAGGCAACCCCCTGGCCCTGCTCGAACTGCCGTCCTACGTCAGCGGCGGCCACGCGGGCCGCCCGGGCGACGAACTGCCCACCCTCGACGGCATCCCGCTGTCGCGCCGGCTCCAGCACGTCTACGGCATGCGCATCCAACGCCTCGACGCCACCGTGCGCGCGGAACTGCTGCGAGGCGCCCTGGACGGCGTCGCGGCGGGGCCGGGCACGAACCGCGCGCACGGCGTCCGCTACCGCATGCGCGACATCGACGAGGCGGCGGCGGCAGGCCTGCTGGGCACCGACCCCCTCACCGGCGACGTCGTCTTCCGCCACCCGCTGATCCGGTCGACCATCGTGCAACTGGCGACGCCCAACCAGCGGCGCGCGGCGCACGCCGAGCTCGCGCGGGTGCACCACGACGACATCGAACGGCGCGCCCGCCACCTGGCGGCCGCACAGATCGACCCCGACGAGGAGGTGGCCGCCGCGCTGGAGGCCGCGGCCAACTCGGCGACCCGGCGGGGCGGCGCGGTGGCGGCCGTGGCCTGGCTGACCCGTGCGGCGGAGCTGAGCGAGACCTCCGCGGACCGGTCCAGGCGGCTCGGCGACGCCGCCTTCATCGCCGGGCACGCCGCGCTGCTGGACCAGGCGCGCGAACTCCTGCGCTTCGACTCGGCGCCGGGCGGCCGGAGCCCGTCGCCCGCCACCGTCGTCACCACCGCGTACGCGGCCCTGTACGAAGACGGCGACATACGATCGGCGCACCGCCAGGTCACCGCCGCGATCGAGGGCCCGCACACCGGCCACGAGCCGGCCCAGACGCTCACCCGGCTGGTGAACCTGCTGCTGGCCATCAGCCAGTACGCCGGCGACGCCACCCTGTGGAAACGCGCCCGACACCTCACGACGGCCCTGGGCGACCGCCTCGACCCGCGCTCGGCGATCTACCGCGACGCCTGGAGCGACGTCGTCCGCCACGGCGAGGGCGTGCACGAGCGCGTCGAACAGGCGTTCACCGCCTCCCCCGTCCTGGAGCCGTGGGACCTCTCACGGCTGGCCGTCGCCGCCTACCACGCCGACACCCTCAGCCGGTACCGGCCCCACCTGCAACGCGCCGTGGACCAGGAGGTGGAGACCGGCGCCGTGGCCAACGGCATGACCATGCTGCACCTGATCATGCTCGACCAGATGGCCGTCGGCGAGTGGGACGACGCCGAGCGGACGGGACAACGCGCGCTGGAGCTGACCACCTCCCACGGATACACGCTGTTCGCCCACCACACCCGCGCCTACCTTGGGCTGCTGGCCGCTCTGCGCGGTCAGGTGGAACACGCCCGCGAGCTGCAGGCCGTCGTGGACGCCTGGGCCCGCCCCAGAGGCGTCGGCTTCCTGACACAGATCGCCGACGCCGTCGGCACCACCGCGGCCCTGAGCGAAGGCGACCACGAGGCCGCCTACCTGCACGCCATCGGCATCACGTCTCCAGGCTCCTTCGAGCCCTACGCGCACCAGGCCTCCCGTACCCTGCTCGACCTGGTGGAGGCGGCCGTGCACACGGGCCGCCTGCAGCAGGCCCGCCTGCACGCCCAAGCCGCGCTGGACGCCGGCCTGCCCGGCATATCGCCCCGGCTGGCCCTGGTCACCTACGGCGCTCTGGCGATGACCGCCGCCGACGACAACGAGGCCGAGGAACTGCACGCCCGAGCCGAAACCGGCTCGGCGGAAACCGACTTCCCATTCGAACTGGCACGCATCCGCCTCGCTCACGGCATCCGGCTACGGCACACCCGAGGTCCCAGAACGGCCCGGCCTCTCCTGATCCGCGCCGCCGAAGCCTTCGACCGGCTTGGCGCCGCGGGCTGGGCCGAACGGGCGCACGCCGAACTGCGGGCCACCGGAATGCCCGACTCCGCCTCGCCCTCGTATCTGACCGCGCTGACCTGGCAGGAACGCCGGATCGCCGACCTGGCCGCCGGCGGGCTGACGAACAAGGAGATCGGCGAACGGATGCACCTGTCGCCGCGCACCGTCAGCTCCCACCTCTATCGGGTCTTCCCCAAACTGGGCGTCGCGTCCCGCGCCGCGCTGCGCGACGCGTTGAGCAAGCGCGGGGACGAACCCCCGTCACACTGACGGCCCTGCCCGGACGCCCCGCTCGGCGAGCCAGCGCAGAACGTAGTCGGCGACCGTCCGCCAGCCGCTGTCGACGACCAGCGAATGGGCCCGGTCGGGGAACTGCTTCAGGCCGCTCACCGCCGTCGAGTCGCCGTACAGCTTGTACACGGCGCGGGTGGCGGCGTCGGGCACCAGCCGGTCCTCCTGCCCGGAGATCAGCAGCAGCGGGCCGCGGGCGGCGTTGCCGGTGTCCACGAAGGGCCGGGGATGCCCGACGGCGCCGCCGCCCAGCTCGGCCAGCAGCCGGCGCGGCGCGGGAACGACGTGGCGCTCGAAGAGCCCGGCCGCCTCCTCCTCCGTGACCGCGTTGGCGAAGACCTCGCCGAACCGCGTGGCGTCGAGACAGGCCGGCCACGGCCCGCTCACAGGCGCCGAGACGTCACCGACCGGGACGGGGGCGATGGCGACCGCGGCGCGACCCAGGTTCGTGCCGATGAGGTGCTGCGCGATCAGCCCGCCCACCGAGTGACCGACGATCACGGGCGGGGTGTCGAAGGAGCGGACGATCCGCGCGTAGTGGTCGGTGAGGGCGTCGAGCCCCAGGTCCGACAGCGCCTCGGGACGCCGGCGGGCTTCGGCCACCGTGGCGGGTTCCCCCGGCCAGCCCGGCGCGGAGACGGCGAAGCCGAAACGGGAGAAGCGCTCGTCCCACGGCTCCCAGGACAGCGCGTGCAGCCACGCGCCGTGGATGAAGACGACAGGAGTGGGGTTCACGAATCCTCCGGGAGCGGCGACGAACGCACAGGACAAGAATCACCGAGGCGTGCGACCGGTGGGAACAGTCGAATGACTCAATGTCGCGGACCGGCTTCGCGCGACCGTCGTCCCGCTGACGGGCCCGCGGCTCTCGAGGCGCGGCGGGCCGGTCGGCGCCGGGGCGGCGCGCAGCGGTAGCCCGCGGCAGTCACGACGGCCGGGTCAGGGGCAGGGGGACATGACGGCCGGGTCAGAGCCCGGGGAACATGTAGTCGGTGATGACGCGGTCACCCTCGCCGAGCACGAGCACCTCCAGGCCGCCGCCCACCGCCTCGTCGCCACCGACAGGCACCATCTCCCAGGTGAACTTGACGACGTCGTGCAGACGGAGGGCGTCGCCGCGGGGGCGGAAGAAGAACTCTCCGGGGGCGACGAACTTCTCGTAGGAGCGCATCACCCGCACTTCGATCTCGTCGTACCCGTGGGCCTCAAGGGTGGTGGAGTCGAAGCCCAGCCCCGCGGCGACCTCCCGGATCTCCTGCGGCGGCCGGAGGACGTGGGTCCCGTCCCCGGCCCACACCTCCTCGATCGCCTTTCGGCGCAGTCCGGCGTCCGGCTCGTTCCAGAGCGCGATGTAGCGGTCGGCCAGTTCCTGTGTCTGGATGTCGGTCACCGTTTCTCCTCGGTCGCCGGGTTCGTGTGCCCGCTCACCTTGCGAGAAAGGACCTTCACCCGACAATTCCCCGAAGGGAATGGCCGACGGCGCACGCACGGTGACCACGTACGGCGTCAGGGGCGCGGCATGGAGCGCACGGCGCCGACGGACGCCGGTCCCGCAGCGACCGCGGCCTGTCAAGCGGCGGCCGCGGTTTTCGCATCGGTGTCGCAGTCCAGGCCGACCGAGTCGGCTGTGCCGATGAGAATGAGCGTCGTTCAGGAGTATTTGCCCGGAGACGGAATTCCGCTGTTTTCCGGCCCCCATTTCTCGCCGTACGGAGCGCCAGGTCTCTTCGTGGTCCGACCCTTTTCAGGGGGCCGTACGCGCATCCGGACAATGGTCGATGCCGACGTTTCAAAGGGCCCGGGCGGGCCTGTTCCCGGCTCCGGTTCGGAACCGGCGGACAACAGCCGGAAACACGTTTGTGTCACGGATCCGCCGTGTGCCGGACGGCGTGGATGAGCCCGCGCCGGCGGGGCCGGCGCGGGCTCACGGTCGTTGGTCGGACGGGGTGTGTCAGTTCGTGTCGAGAGCGAGGGCGATGTCGGTGATGAGCAGGGGGAGCGTGCCGAGATGGGTGGCGGTTCCGGTGAGCAGGTCGACCGAGTTGAGCGTCGCCTCGATCGTCCCGTCCTCCTCGTTCGGGACGAGAAGGGTGGCGAAGGCCGAGTTCGAGACGGTCTTGCCGCCGCTCAGGTCGCTGTAGATGTCGAGGCCCGCGTTGGTCTCGGCAGCCCTGCCGAGCGCGCCGGTCGGGGCCAGCAGGCCGTTGTTGGCCGGTGACTGGACGACGACCTGGTCGCTCGCCGTGTTGATGTCGAACAGTGTGGTCGAGGTGGCGCCGTTGAGGTCGTTGTTGGTGTAGGCGGCCGCGGTGACCCCGGCGATCGCCGGGGAGCCCGGGGCGGAGCTCAGGGAGTAGTCCGACACCGTTGCGTGGTTGGCGAGGTTGTGCCGCAGGTTCTGGCCGGTGTCGCTGACCACGCGCAGCCGGTCGGCGGCGGGGTTGAAGTCGACGCCGAAGAACGTGCCGTTCAGCGCGACGCTGAGCTGGGAGACCTTCGTGACGACCACCTCCTCGCCGACGTTCGTCGGGATCTTGAGCGTGTAGATGCCGCCGCGGTTGCCGACGGCGTAGAACTTGCCGTCCTGCACACGGAAGTCGATCCCGATCACGGAGGTGTCGTTGGTCAGCCCGTTGAACCGCCTGACCCAGTTGAGCTCGTAGGGATTGTCGGTCGTGAACGTGGCCATCAGCTTGCCGTCACTGGTGATCCCGTACGCCCGCAGCGAGGCGACCGCGGCCGACCCCGAGCCGGCCGCCGAACCGGAGCTCGCCGCCGAACCCGTCCCCGCCGATCCAACGGTGAGCGCCGCCGCGGCCGCCAGCGCGACCAGCGCGGTGACCCCCCTCTTGATCCGTCCCTGCATCAATGCCTCCATCGAGTCGTGCTGGCACGTTCAGCTGACAGCCCTTGTCGTCTGGATTCGACGACGCTGTCAGCGGCAACAACCTTGCCTGGAGACGAGGGCAGTGTCGTCGTGACATGTGTGGAAGTGCCCCGTCGTGATCAAGGTCGAATTGTCATTTATCGCAATCACGGCGCCGGTGGAAATCGGATTTGAGAAGGCCCGCGGCGATACCGATCCCGGCTTTGGGTGCGCCCTTTATGTATTTGTAATGTGCTCGACAGGGGGCGCCTGCTGCGAAAACGGCGTTGTGCCGCCACTGCCGGCCGGACTCGGTGATTATCCGGACGTTCATCTGCTGAGTGTCGCGCCGTGACGGGCTACCATCGGGACGTGCTCGGCTAGTTCGGACAAATCGGTTCGAAAACATGAGGGTTGTTCGGCCGGCGCGGTGCGTGCGATGCCGCCCGCACCAAAGGAGAGATCGATCGGCATGGGCGATCTTCTGCGTTTGTTGATGAAACGATCCGACGCCAACGCGCGAGCCGAAGTGAGCGTGTACATGCGTGAGCTGCCGGACTATCGCAGGGAGGCCGCCAACCCGCAGGCGTACGCGGAGACGCTGGAGTACGCCGTCTGGCTTCGTCGACGCACGATCGAGTGCGTCAGCGAGGACCAACCGCTCGCGGCGGAGGACCTGGCCTTCGTCGGGAGCATCGGTCAACAGCGTGTGCGGCACGGCTTCTCCCTCCATACGGCACGGCGGGTGCTGGCGCTGCACACCAACCTGATGCTCCGCGAGTTCTACGACGCGGCCGAAGGTCAGGACGTGCAGGAACTGCTGCACCTGCTGTCGTGGTTCGGCACCCAGGGCACGCCGGGCGCCGCCGCCTATCTCCAGGCGTACATAGACGCCGAGCACCTGCGTCTTTCGGTGGCGGCTCGGGTGCGCACGCTCACCCAGCTGCTGCTCACCGGCGACGCCACCGCGCCCAGCCTCGCGCGCAGCCTGGGCGTCGACGTGCACGACCACTATCTGGTGGTCATCGTCAGGATGCCGAGCCAGCTGTTCGGCCGCGCCGACGCCACACACGACGATCTCGTCGCGAGCGTGTTCAAGAACCACCTCGCGCTATTGTCCTGGCAGCAGCCGAACGAGTTGCTCGTCCTGGTGCCGCATGACGGCTCCGTGTCGTTGTCTCCCATGTCGTTGTCGCCCATGGCGTCCGACGGCGACCGACTCATGAGCCTGGTCCGCGAGATCGTGGAACGGGTGGCCCGGCCCTGCGCGGTGGGGACGGCCGCCGGCGCGGCGAACGCCCTGAACAAGGCGGTGGAGCTGGCGCGGCGCGTGGCCCACGTCGCACCGGTGGAAGCCACGCCGCGAACCCTCTCCGGAGTCGCCGACGTGTTCGTCGAACTCGGCGCCGCGCAACTCCCCGAGGTCGACCACTGGCTGCGTGAGATCGCCCGCCGCCTGGCGAACGGCCCCGATCTGGTGGTGACACTGGACGCCTACTATCGCGCCGACATGAACCGGCTCGCCACCGCGGCCGCCCTGCACATCCATCCACGGACGCTGGACTACCGCCTGCAACGCGTGTACAACTTGGTCAACGTCGACCCCGGCTCGGTGCGCGGTGTGCGGATCCTGAGCACCACCGTCGCCCGAGTGCTGGCCGGCGCCTGGACCCAGGCCCAGGCGCTGGTTCCTCCCGCCCCGGCGTTCCGCGTCCCACCTGACTTCGGCCCCGCCACCACCGGCGTACCGTACTGACCTCTCCCGTCGGTTCTGACCACGAAGCCGCCCGCCGACGGTCACGCACCCTCGCCTGCCACCGGACAGAATCGGGTTGGACGACGGAAGGCACTGGATGATCCGCCTGCGGAAAGCAGTCAAAGGGTTCGCATTCACGATGGCCATAGGGCTGGTCGGATTCGGCGTGATCTTCGGGGTGTCCGCGCTGTTCGACCTACCGTGGCTGGTGGACGTGCTGGGCAGCGGCTCCATGCCACTGGTCATGGGCTTGCTCGTCCTGCTGGGACCGGTGGCCTTCGTCGCGTGGTCGGTGCGGAAGATCGGGGGAAGGCGGCGTCGGCGGTCCTCGTAGGCCGGAGTCACGGCATGAAGTACATGGCGCTGATGTACGCCGATCCCGCGGCGACCGGGCGACGACCGCTTGATCAGGAACAGGGAGCGGTGCGCGGCGCGCGTTCAAGCTCCCCGTTCCACCTCAGCGCTTCGTCGACGGAGGCGCGGCTCAGTCCGATCTCTGGGGCGATCGTGATCAGCAACGTGGGTTCTTGCCGGTTTTCGGCCCAGTCCAGGGCTTCGGGAGTATGGGCGTCGTCGATCCACACAGCGGGCCGCTCGGCCGCGTACGCCGCGATGACCGGAACCTTCGCTCCTGGCCGGAACGGCGCCTGGGGCATGGTGAGCACCGGCAGAGGAGAGATCCCCAGCACGGGCGTCAGCAGACGGTTCGCGTCGTCGTTCCAGCTTGTGGCCCACACCACGTCGAACAGCCGGCCGAGTTCGGTGATCCATCGGCCGTGCGCCGGACAGAGGCGTACCGGGTCCTCGTCGACGAACATCGCGTACTCGCCGAACCCCGGAGGGCATCGAGGCGCGGCGAAGGGATTGAGAACGCCGTCCACGTCGAGAAGGAGTACGGGGCGCGTCATCGACCCAGTATCGAGTCCCTGAATCAGCGGCGCCAGCACTACGGCGGCCCTGTCCCCCCGTCTCACTCGAGCGCGTCCCGCTGGTCGAACGGCGGCATGCCCGCTGATCCTGGAGACGGCGGAGGGGCGGGACCACGCGGTCGGCCGGGCGGAGGATGGGGAACCGGACGGGACCCCAGTACGCTCGCGGAGTTCGCCCCCGCGTCTGATCCACATCGGATTCCGCCTGTCGGGGTCGCGTGAGGGGCGACGGAAGGGAACGCCTGTGTCTGCCGTGTCGCCCCCGCATCCGGTTCGCTGCTGTGGGCAGGAGCCGTTCGGGCAGCGTGTGGCTCTGGTGAGCGCGAACGGCACGCTTGTGCGCCCGCCGGATCTGCGGCGGGTCGGGCGGTTCGACGCGGTCACCCCGTACGGCGCGGCCGGGGCGGCCGGTTACGTCGCGCCGGCGCAGGCACTGGACGGGCGGTGGGGGTACGTCGACCAGACCGGCAGGTGGCTGGTCGAACCCGCTCTTGAGCGGGCGAAGGCGTTCAGCGGCGGGCTGGCGCGCTTCCGGCGCGACGGGCGCTGGGGGTACCTGAACGACCAGGGCGAGATCGTGATCGAGCCCCGGTTCGGCGACGCGGCGGGGTTCGGTGACGGGAGCGGGCTCGGTGACGGGGCCGGGGCCGGATTGGCTCCCGTGCGCGTGGACGAGGGCTGGTGCTACGTCGACCGCGGTGGCCGGGTCGTGATCTCCGGTCCGTTCACGGACGCCGAGCGGTTCTCCGCCGGGCTGGCGGCGGTGAGGATCGGCGATCGGTGGGGCTACATCGACGCGGACGGCGTCCTGGTGATCAGGCCGAGGTTCGCGTTCGCGAAGCCGTTCTCATCCAAAGGAGCGGCGCCGGTGCAGGACCCCGAGGCCGCGTGGGGGCAGGGGTGGGGGCTGATCGACCGTCAGGGAGGCTGGATCGTCGAGCCTCGGTACCTCCACATGGGGGAGTTCACCGGAGAGGGCCTTGTGTCCGCGCACCTCTGGGACAGCGGTGAGGGATTCGTCGACGCGCACGGCTCCACGGTCGTGGCCCACCAGAGCGGTCTCAGCGGTCGGATGGTGTGCGGACTCGCGCGTCTCGGGCACGGGAGCTCGTCGGTGAGCTTCGTCGGCGGGACGGGCGCCGTGGCGATCGCCGGGCCGTTCACCTGGGCCATGGACTTCCGGCCCTGCGGCGCGACCGTCGCGCTCCGCGGCGAGGACTGGGGGGTGCTGCGCGCCGACGGCGAATTCATCCCCCTCTCCCACCGTGAGCCGCTGGCCGACCAGGACGAGGACCACGGCGGCGTGCACGGCTTCAGCCTGAGCGGGCTCGCCCCGTTCGTCACCTACGAGGGGGACGTCGTCCACGTCGACACCCATGGGCGTGAGGTGTGCCGGATCGAGGTCGCCGTCCCCGGCGCGGCGGGCCGCGCGACCGGGACGAGCGGGCAGACGCCGTTCACCCGCGACGAGGGCGAAGGGGGCCTGCCCGTCCGGGACGCGGTGAGCGGCGGGCCGGAGCGGGTGTCCCGCATCCGCGACGCGGGGGGCGGCGAAGTGTGGCGGAGCGACCCGGCGTCGGGCGTCTTCTCCCCGGAACCGGCCTTCCTGCGCCGGGACGCGGCGTACCACTTCGCCGACCTGGCTCACTGGGAGGGCGACGTCGTCGCCACGGCCGAGAAGCTGCTCGCCGCCGAGCCGCGCCGCTTCCTGCCGTACACGGTGTCGTACGGCGGTGATCGCGACGGCGACGTCTACGATCTCTCCGGAGCGGACGAGGACGACGTCGAGGAGTACGCCGGACTCGGCGCCCTGGAGGAGCTCGCCGCCGACTACGCGTACGAGAGCACGTGGGGCGCCTACCCCTTCCTGGGCGCCGACGCGGAAACGGCCTTCGAGCACTACTTCGCCACGCTCGCCGAACGGCTCAGCGCGAGGTACGGCCCGGCGGACGTCGCCGGGCCCGGCTGTCTCCTCCAGGGCGACGGCGACGACCTGCGGGCGTGGCGGGTCGGGGACCGGTTCCTGGTGTTGCAGCGGTGGGCCGCCTATCCCGGTGGGAGCTTCGAGCACCAGCTGTGGCTCGCCGCCGTTCTCGTCCGCCCGGAGACGTCGGGCGGATGACGGGCCGCCGCCTGATCAAGCGGTCGGGTGTGGCGGTCGGCGGAGCGGACAGGCGGGTCAGGGGGTTCTGGTGAGGGGGAGGCCGGTGAGGAGGCGCTCGCGGAGGGCGGAGCCGCGGATGCCGATCTCGGGGAGGTCGTCGGGGTGGGGAGCGCCGGTGGTCAGCAGTTCGGGAGTCAGGAGGCCGCTGAGCGGGGCGTCGGGCGTCGGGTCGACGAGACCGCCGACGGGGGCGGTGGAGAGGTCGAGGTAGGCGGGAGCGAGGACCCTGCCGTAGAGGGTGCCGGTGACCAGGTCGGGGCAGAACTCGTCCCAGAAGATCGACACGGTGGTGCGCAGATCGCCGTGGATCATCACCAGCTTCTCGGTCATGTCGCCGAAGAAGGTCTCCGTCGTCACATGACCGAGCACGATCAGCTTCGTGTCGCCCGCCAGGTAGATGTTCTTCGCCCGTAGGTTCCCCAGGACGATCAGCGCGGCGGCGCCGTCGTCCACGTCGGTGATGTTGCCGTCGACGGTCAGGTCGCCGTCCACGACGTACCCGGTGGCCCCGTCGGGCGTGCCCTCCCGCCACGGGGTCCGCTCGTGCTCGTCGAGGGGGAGCTCTCCGGTCACCGAGGCGGGACCGGGCACCAGGATGTACTCCTCCTCGTACAGGTTCTCGTATGTGCTCCTCGGCAGTCTCCGCTGCTCGAACAGGCGCACCGCGTCGTCCCACGCGAGGTAACCGCTTCGCATGCGCGTGACCATAACACCCGTCCCCGACATCCGCCGCCGGTGCGGCCGAGGGAGTCGTGAGTCGAGTCCGGCCGCCGGGAACGTGCTTCGCCGCGTCGCGGAGGGTCCGTCCGAGGCCGGGGCGTCCTGCCGCGAAAGCGCTGTCAGTCAGGATCGATGAGGCCGGTCGTGGTGACTTCGGCGCGGAGGGTCACTCCCAGGAGTCCGGTGGGTCGATGACGAGATCCTCCGGGCGGGGAAGCGGCGCCGGTGCGTCTTCGCAGGAGTAGACCTCCAGGCACGAAAGACGCCCCTCTTCGACGAAGAGCAGGACACCGTCACCGCGCCCGCGCACGCCGGCGGAGACCACGACTCCCTTCCGCGCCGGAACGGCGAGCGCGAGGGGGCCGCCTTCCGTGCGAAGGTTCACCGTCGCGCATCCGCATCCGCACCCCCCGGTCACGACCGCCGAGGGAACCTGGGCCCGAAGTTCGTCCACGCCGGGGAAGTCCTGGGCCAGAAGGGTCAGGATCACGGCTTGTTCCTCGGCTGAGAGGTGACGCTCGCTGGTCGGCACACCTCCACGGTACCGAACCAGACACACGGCATGATCTTACGTAAACGGGATACGGGGCCGACGCGAATTTCGGAGCCTTCGGCGCTTCGGGTCCGTCGTGTGGGACGAAAAACACGAAAGCATGACTGGCATCCCAAAACCCCGACAATGATGCCCATATTACGCATTATGGCGATGAAACAAAGCTAGCGGATCGATAAAAAATAGAATAAGAAAGAGGTGTTATATCCGTTCGCATCAGCATAATTCCGTCGAATCGCTGTCGATCGATCAGCCGTCCTCGCCGCCACCACTCGTACTCCGTGACGCCCACCCGCCCTGACCGGCTGTTCGGCGCGCCGCGGAGGTAGGCCCATGCCGTCAGAAGGCGGAGCGCCTCCGGCTCTCCGGTTCGTGGAAAGGGAATCGTTCATGCCGTCAACCGAAACGACCGCACCGTCCGGAAAGGCGGCGCGCGGCGCCGCGCCCGTGCCGGTGACGAGAGCGCGGGCCACGAGGCTGGGCAGGGCCGCCTTCGGCGCGCTGGCCGCCATGGTGATGGCTCTGTCGACCACCGCCGCCGGCGCGAGTGCGGTTCCCGGCGGGGGCGCGCACGCTCCCGCGGGCTTCCCCGCCGGGTTCAGGGGCGGGAAGGTCGCCGTGGACGGCGGCGCCGTTCACTACGTTCGCGGCGGGTCGGGTCCGGCCGTCGTGCTCCTGCACGGCTGGCCGGAGACCTCGTTGATGTGGCGCAAGGTGATGCCGGGACTGGCCCGCAATCACACCGTGGTCGCGATCGACCTGCCGGGACTCGGAGGGTCCGACATCCCGAACGGCGGCTACGACAAGGTGACCGCCGCGCACCGGGTCCGTCAGGCCGTCAACGCGCTCGGCCTCGGGCAGGTGGAGATCCTCGCCCACGACATAGGCGTCCTGGTCGCCTACCCCTACGCGCGTGACTTCCCCGGCGAGGTGAGGCGGCTCGTCATGATCGAGGCGCCGTTGGCGGGCTTCGGGCTCGAGGACCTCTACGGGGTGAGCTGGCACCTGCGGTTCAACTCGTCCCCGGCGCCGATTCCCGAGAAGATCGTGGACAACGACGACGTCAGCACCTACCTCGGCATGATGTTCGACTTCAGTCATCGTCCCGAGGCGATCGAGCGCGAGCCCTACTACCGGGCCTACGCGAGCCCGGCCAGGCGCACCGCGAGCTACGAGTACTACCGGGCGTTCGCCGGGGACGCGGTGAACAACAGGGCCAACGCGGCCAGGCGCCTGCCGATGCCGGTGCTGGCGGTGGGCGGGCAGCACTCCTTCGGAGCGCGTGTCGCCGACTCCTTCCGCCAGGTCGCCGACGACGTCCGTCCCGTGGTCGTTCCTGATTCCGGTCACTTCGTCCCCGAGGAGAATCCGGGCTTCGTGACCGACTGCGCGAGCCTGTTCCTCGGCGCGCCGAACGGCGCCCCGCAGCGGCCGGAACTCGCCCCCTGCGCGCCCTGACACCGTCCGGCGGGCGGCGTCCGGCGGGGCGGGACCCCGGCGGGCACCGCCGGCCGTCGCTCCGAGGCTTCCGGCCGGACGCCGCCGTCGTCCCCTCGACGCGCCCGGCCGGGTTCCGCGGGCGCGGCCCGGTCAGCGAATGCGCTTCAACGTCAGCCACCAGGAGGCCGCGGCGGCCAGGAGTCCCAGTGTCATCAGCCCGATCACGAGCCCGTAGGGCAGGTCCGTCGTCTGGGGCACGACGAGCATCGTTATGAACGCGGCCATCAGCAGTTTCGCCCACCCGTACGCCTGCGGCTCGTGCCGGTCGTTCTCGCGGACCCAGCGGGGCAGCCGGTCGGTCGCCAGCACGTACAGCCCGAGCGCGCAGAGTGCGAAGGCGAACAGCATCGCGATCCCGGCGTGCGCGTTCATCTGGACCCGCCTCCGTCCTTTCCTGCGGGAGCGCGAATCGGTTGCCCGAAAAGGCATCCGATCCCACGATATTCTTGCTTTTCTGGTGATTCCACGCAGTTGACGGATGATTTGCGAGACACGGAACTGCGCGACCTCGTGCGCGTTCCCTGCGGCGGGGTCAGCTCAGGGACGGAGTCGGGGCCGGGGCGTAGGTCGGGGACGCGGTGGGAGTCGGGGGAGAAGCCGGAGCCTCGGTGGGAGCCGCGGTGGGAGCCGCGGTGGGCGTGGAGGTCAGGGGCGCGGTGGGGGGCGACGTGGGGGCGGCCGCGCCGCAGGCGCCCGCGGAGCGCTGTTCCTGGGCCAGCTGGTCGACCGTCTTGGTCCGGTAATCCTGCTGTTGCCGGGACGACGGTGTGTACCGCCATGACCCCCCCTCGAAGACGAAGGCGAAGTCCTCCGCCTCCCCGGCCCCGGTCGCGAGCACCGTGGCGTCGTCGCCGGTGATCGTGATGTCGGAGACGGTGAACCGGGTGTCCAGCGAGAGGGGCGGGCAGAGCTCGAACAGCCTGACGTAGTCCTCACGTTTGACCAGTCCCTGCGCCTGCGCGCTCCACAGGTCCCAGAAGTCGCCGTACGACCCGCTGGAGTAGCTGTCGAGCGCCAGCTGGGCGGCCTGGCGCACAGCGGACTCCGAGTGCTCCGCCCCCTGGGAGGTGTGGGCGCCCTTCGGCCCGGAAGTGGGGTTGAACACCGCGACCACGGTGACGACCGCCGCGACGAGCACGCCGACGACCATGGTCAGTATCGCGGCCACGCCCCGGCCTGTCTCGCCTCTCTGCGACCTGCCGTGCTGCGGCGGATAGCCCACGTGAGGCCTCCGGGGGGCCGACGGGAACGGACGGGCGAGCGAAGGGCGGGGAGCGGACGGGCGTGACGTGCATGACGAGCGGCGACGAACATGATCTTAACTCCCGGCGCCCGGGGTCGGCCATGGCGGCCCGGGGAGGAACGGGCCCGCAGGCCGCATAATGCCCTCCGTGGGCGAAACGATCGGTACGGCCGCCGCGGTCTTCACCGGAACCAACGTGGACGACGTCATCATCCTGACGGTGCTGTTTCTGACGGCCAGAGCGGGCGGTGTTCCCCGCCCGTGGCAGATCGTCGTGGGCCAGTACGCGGGCATCGCCGTACTGGTCGCCGTCTCCGCCGTCGCGGCGCTCGGGCTGACCGTGGTGCCCGACCGGTGGGTGGGGCTGCTCGGGCTGGTGCCGTTCGGCCTGGGGGTGCGAGGGCTCTTCAGGAAGGGCGACGACGCCGCGCCGGTCGCCTCGGGGGTCGTCTCGATCGCCGGGGTGACCGTCGCCAACGGCGCGGACAACATCTCGGTCTACACCCCGCTGTTCCGCACGATCGGCGTGGGCTCCAGCCTGGTCACGGTCGCGGTGTTCGGCGTGCTCGTGGCGGTCTGGTGCGTGGCGGCCTCCTGGCTCGGATCGCACCGGAGGGTCATCGACCTGGTGGAGCGGTCGGGGCGGTGGCTCGTGCCCGTGGTTTTCATGGTGATCGGCGCGGTCATCATGGCAGGGATGATCTTTAGGGAATAATGCACCATTCGCCCGAATTTGCGTAACCCCAAACGGGGAATTACTTCGTATGCGAGGACATTTAAGGTTCTATCGGCATAGATGGTTCAAAGTGTGGATCGCAATGATGGCGCTGTCGGCCTCACTGATCTTCATGATGGAGGCGGTCGGCAACCAGGCGGTGATGCCCGCGGCCTTCTTCTACGGCGCGGCCGCGGGGCCGGTCGCACTCCTCGTCGCCATTCACGACAGGACCGGCATCGGTGACAGCGTGCCAGGCATCACGCTGGTGGGGATGTTCCTGTTCGGCGGAGGAGTGGCCCTCCTGCTCGGTGGATACTTCGACTCCCTGCTCATCACGGACAAGGGCGGCCCCTCGATCCTGCGGGTCGGATGGATCGAGGAGGCGGCCAAGTTCGTCCCCCTCCTCGCGGTCGCGCTCACCGGGCAACACCTCACCAAATCCGCCGGTGTCGCGCTCGGTCTGTCCTGCGCGACCGGCTTCGCCATCATGGAGTCGATGTCGTACGCCTGGAAGAGCATCAACCACGACAGCGCCGTCGGGGCGGGCATGGTGCTGTTCGTACGAGGGCTCACCACGCCCTTCAGCCACCTGGCCTGGACCGGCCTGGTCTGCGCGGTCGCCTTCGGGGTCTGGCAGACCATGGGGCGGGTCGTGCTGACGAGCGCCGTCACCGGGACCTTCGCGGTGGCCGCCATACTCCACTCGCTCAACGACGGCCTGCTCACCCTCGACGTTCCCGGCCCCGTCAGACTCTTCTTCCCCGTCGTCGCCGCGGTGAGCTACTGGCTCTTCCACCGGGCCACCCGCGACCTGACCTCGGCCGCTCTGCCGGATCCGACGCCCTCCCGCACCTGACGGACGGCCTCTCCGCCGCGGCGAAGGGCGTCACCCGCGCGGGAAGGCCACGACACCCGCCCGCGGGGCCTACTCGTACGGCTCGGCCGGCGCGTCGACCCTCGCCAGGTCCGTGCCGGCCAGCTCCGGATAGACGACCCCGTTGGGCATTTCGCCGAACGTCTGGGGGATCCAGGTCCCGACGACCTCCACCCAGGCGTTCTCGGGCGGCGCCTGCAGCCCTTTGACCGCGACCTTCAGCGGGAAGGCGTCCGCGGCGCAGCAGGCGATCTGCATGCGGGTGACGTACCACTGGCCTTTCCTCTTCGAGGGGACGACGAAGCCGGTCAGCCTGACCTCGCGGCCGGTGAGGGACCTTTCGCCGTCGTCCCACGCCCGGCCGATGAACTCGCCGATCGGCATGTCCACCGGCCCCTTTCCGGTCAGCGGGGTGAAGGAGCTGAGAGCCTGGCCGCGGGGCGGCGGAGTGTCGGACCTGGCCGCGGCGAACGAGCCGAGCGCGGGCGGGGCGACAAGGAAGATCGCGAAAACCGGCAGGAACATCAGCCACGCGACCCGCGGTCCACGGGAGTGGTCGTGCCCGTGCCCTCCGTGGTCCCCGTGGTCCCCGTGCCCCTCGTGTTCCTCGTGCCCCTCGTGGTCCCCGGGCCCTCCGTGGTCCCTGTGCCCTCCGTGGTCCCCGTGATCTCGGGGCTCCTCCTGTCCGGAGGAGCCCCTCGACCTGAAGGCCTGGAGCAGTCCGGCGAGGCCCAGGACCACCAGCACCGCCCCCGCGGCGATCAGGAACGGCCTGAAACCGGGCTTCACATAGTTCAGGTACGTCGAGGAGAACGCCGAGATCCGCAGCACGGCGCAGCCCAACATGGTCAGCAGGAGGTTCTGGGTCACACGGTTCACAGCAGGGACCACCCGAAGACGATGCTCACCAGGACGGCGAGCGCGAAGGTCAGTGGAACGAACCTGACCGCGAACGCCCTGCCGAACGTGCCCGCCTGAAGCGCGATCAGCTTCAGGTCGACCATCGGCCCGACCACCAGGAAGGCCAGTTTCGCGGTCGGCGAGAACGCGGTCATCGAGGCCGCCACGAACGCGTCGGCCTCGGAGCAGATCGACAGCAGCACGGCCAGCAGGGCCATCACCAGCACGGACAGCCACGGCACATCGGCCACCGCCGTCAACCACTCCCTGGGAACGGCGACGTTGAGCGTGGCGGCGGCCAGGCCGCCGACGATGAGGAATCCGCCCGCGTGCAACAGGTCGTGGCGCATCGCCTCGCCGAAACGCGTCCACTTCCGGCCGTCCCCGTGCGGGCGGGCGGGCACACGCAGCCACTCACTCCGGCCGAACCGCAGCCAGAGCCAGCCGACCAGCACCGCGACGAGCAGCGACGCCCCGAACCTGGCGACCGCCATCATCGGCTGTCCGGGGAAGGCGACGGCCGTCGCGACCAGCACGACGGGGTTGATCGCCGGTGAGGCGAGCAGGAAGGCCAGCGCGGCGGCCGGAGTCACCCCGCGCGCCATCAGGCCGGACGCCACGGGCACCGACGCGCACTCGCACCCGGGCAGCACCGCGCCCGCGACCCCCGCGACGGGCACGGCGACGGCCGGGTTCCTGGGCAGGGCCCTGCTCCAGAACGACGCCGGGACGAACGCGGTGATCGCGGCGGACAGCGCCACCCCGAAGACCAGGAACGGCAGCGCCTGCACGCAGATGGCGACGAAGACCGTGGCCCACGTCTGGAGCGCGGGCGCCGTCAGGCGGGACGCGAGCGTGAACCGGCCCACGACCAGCAGGACGACGACGAGCGCGAACCCCCACGGCAACGCGCGTCCCGGCGAGGCACGCCGTCCCCACGAGTCGGGAGGAACAGCCTCGTCCTGGTCGTCCCAGGCGCTCCGCGAGTCGGTCCGCAGCTCGAACATGATCCATATCGTGGCAGATTCCAGTCGTGTTCCACGCGGAACATTCGAAGCCTGGTCGTTCGGGGCGGCGCAGCCCGGACCGGTGCCGTCCGGGCGGGCCGCCCGCTCACCGCCAGGGCGTCACCACCCCCAGCCGGGACGTCACCACCCCCAGCCGGGGCGTCGCCCCTCACCGCCGGGACGTCACCACCCCCAGCCGGGACGTCGTCCGCATCGCCGGGGCGTCGCCCCTCACCGCCGGGGCGTCATCCACACACCGCCGGACGTCATCCGCATCGCCGGGGCGTCACCCGCTCACCGCCGGGGGCGTCACCCGCTCACAGCTGGGCCAGCAGCCACCGGGGGCCGATCACGTCGGCCCCCAGAGCGGTGACCCGCTCCCGCAGCCCCCGGTCCGCGGTGACGACCAGGACGCGCTCCCACGCAGCGGCATCCCGTACGGCCCGCACGACGGCGTCGTCGCCGCTCCCCGGGGCCGAGACCAGCGAGACGCCGGGAACGGCGGCGACGTCGCGGGCGGCGCCCTCGACCACCACGGTGAAGCGGGGGAACCACCGGGCCATCGCGAGCGTCTCGTCGGGGAGCGTGCGCACACCGCCCGCGCTGAGCGCGCCGACCTCGGAGATCAGCTTGGCGGTCGCTCCGGCGCGGTCCTTCCACCAGCCGTGCTCGGCGCGGGCGCCGACGATGTTCGCGGCGTCGAGGACGACCAGCCGGGGACCGAGCGCCGGCCTGATCGCCGGCCAAGACTCGGCGAAGCCGGGATGCAGCTTCCTGTCCGAGATCTCGCCAGGGGTGAGCCAGCGCAGGTCGGCGCTCTCGCTGTTGGCCGGGACCGCCTCCAGCAGCGCGGAGGCCTCGGCGATCACCGTCTGGAAGGACCAGCCGCCGTGGTCGTCGACGTAGACGCCCTGGACCCGCAGGCCCTCGCCGTCCAGGGCGGCCTCCTCGCGGGCCTCGCGGAACGCGCCCGCGACGGCGTCCTCGTGGCTGTCCAGAGCGCCTCCCGGCAGCCCCCAGGTGCCGCCGTGATGGCTCCACATGGAGCGTTTCTGCATCAGCACACGGGGTGTCCCCGAGGTGTCGTGGTGGACGGCGAGCAGCCCGGACGCCCCGTGCACTCCCCAGTGCTGATGCCCACGGTCACACAGGGCCCATCCGTCTCCGTCCTTGGCCACCATGGGACCAATCATGCACCAGCGGCCCTCGCCCTCCGGGAGAGGACCGTTCGGAGACGAACGGTCCTCTTGCCCTCGTCGTGTTCGGGAACGTTCGCGGCGCCGGTACGGCGAGCGGCGGCGACGGCCTGTTCGGCGCCGGTGAGCGGCGTGCCGTCCGACGAAGGTCTCCGGGCGCCGCGTCGGAGGTCCCCAGGAGGAGGCCGGGGGCGTCGCGGCTCAGTTGCCGCCCTCGCTGAAGTGCTGGTAGTCCTTGATCCCCGTCCAGTAGCCGCCCCACTCCCAGCCTTCCCGCTTGAACGCCAGGACCACCCGGTCGCCGGGGTTGATCACTCCGGGCGCGTCCACCGGGCGTTTGGCGAACTTGCGGGCGTTCTTGTGGGCCACGGTGCCGTTCGAGGACAGGTAGGGGTTCTCGCGGGGATTGAGGTCCACGGCCCTGCCGTACGCGTGCTGGGACCAGTTGCTCGACCCGGTCGCCGGGCGGCAGTTGAACGCCGAGGTGTTGTCGGCGTCGATGGAGTCGAAGTCGTCGCCCTTGTAGGCGTCGACGAGTTCCATCTTGTAGATGGGCCAGCGCCAGCCGTACAGGCGGCCGAAGACCGTGACGATGGCGTCGGTGGCGTCCTTGTTCACGACCATCCGCCCGGTGTGCGGCTTGTCGTCGAATCCCCAGTAGGTC
The DNA here is from genome assembly GCF_027922005.1 of Streptosporangium carneum. GTDB lineage: Bacteria > Actinomycetota > Actinomycetes > Streptosporangiales > Streptosporangiaceae > Streptosporangium > Streptosporangium carneum. Next base: position 639,354 of record NZ_BSEV01000001.1, read on the forward strand.
ATCGTGATCAGCCGCAGGTTCTCCAGGGGGACGGGGCAGCCGGGCCGCCAGGAGTATCTGACCTGGTCGCGGGTGACCTTGGACACCTTGGCCGAGAACTTCGGCGGTCCTGTGCGGGTCGGGGCGGGGGAGGCGGAGGTCGGCTCCGGCGACGGCGTCGGTGAGGACGCCGGTGAGGACGCCGAGGAGGGCTGGGCGGGCGGCGTGCCCTGGGGCGTCTGCGCCTGCCGGCCTGGCTGGGGGGCGGCGGCCGTGCCGCACGCCGTCGCGAGGCAGCCGACGGCCACCGCGAGCGTCGCCTGGATGCGTATCACGAATCGAGAGCTTCTCACCTGTCGTCACCCCGCACCGGATAAATAGGACAAGCCTTCATTGTAGTTGTCCGGCTACGCGAAGTGATAAAGGCGGCGATCGCCTCGCCGCTGTCCGTGTCGTCCTGCCTGGGACTCAAGCGGCGCTGTCTTGCACCTTTCACCCTGGTTTCGGGTGAGGCGGCGCGTGCGCCGACGTTCTTTGGCTGAGCTTTTCTTCGAAAATCTCGTCCCTGTGTTCGAAGTGGCGCTACAGTCGACGACATCGGATCGAACACGGGTTCGGGCGACGTCTGTCCAGGTGAGGGGTGTGTCATGGCGATGCTCGCGACGTTGCCGACGACCTGCGCCCCGATCCCGCGGGCTCCCGCACGGCGCCGCGCGACACGCCGTAGCGCTTTCTACGGAAATCTACGTCGGCCGCTATATCCCGTCATAAAGTCCGAGAGCGTGGACCCCGTGCGCAATCCTTACGCCCCCGGCGCGGGGCAGCGCCCCCCAGAGCTCGCCGGGCGCGACCGTGAGCTACAGCAGTTCGAGATCGTCCTGGAACGGGTGGCCCGTGGCCGTCCCGAGCGCAGCATGGTCGTCACCGGGCTTCGCGGCGTCGGCAAGACCGTCCTGCTGAACACCTTCAAGTCCATGGCCATGCAGCGGCTGTGGGGCACCGGCAAGATCGAGGCCAGACCCGACCAGTCGATCCGGCGTCCGGTGGCCGCCGCGCTGCACCTGGCCGTCCGCGAGCTGGCCCCCAGGCACCGCGCGCCCGAGCGCATCGAGGAGTTCCTCGGGGTGCTCAAGGCGTTCGCGATGCGCGACCCCAGCGCGGCCAAGGGCACCTCGCACTGGTCGCCCGGGATCGACGTGCCCGCGAGCAGGGGGCGTGCCGACTCCGGCGACCTGGAGATCGACCTCACCGAGCTGTTCGTCGACGCCGCCGCGGTCGCCACCGACCTCGGCGTCGGCATCGCCCTGTTCATCGACGAGATGCAGGACGTGCAGACGCCGGACGTCTCCGCGCTCTGCGCGGCCTGCCACGAGCTGTCCCAGAGCGGCGGACCGCTGATCGTGGTCGGGGCGGGCCTGCCGCACCTGCCCAGCGTGCTGTCGGCCAGCAAGAGCTACTCCGAGCGGCTGTTCCGCTACGCCAGGATCGACCGGCTCGACCGTGAGGCGGCCGATCTGGCGCTCATCGCTCCGGCCGAGAGCGAGGGGGTGGAGTTCACCCAGGAGGCCCTCGACGCGCTCTACGAGGCGGCCGACGGCTACCCCTACTTCGTCCAGGCCTATGGCAAGGTCGCCTGGGACCTGGCGTTGCGCAGCCCGATCACCGCCGACGACATCAGGGTCTCCGCCCCCGAGGCCGAGGAGGAGCTGGCGGTCGGGTTCTTCGGCAGCCGCTACGAGCGGGCGACCCCTGCCGAGCGCGACTACATGCACGCGATGGCCTCCATCGGCGATGAGCCGGTGGCGACCGCCGACGTGGCCGAAGGCCTTGGCCGCAAGCCGTCCAGCCTCTCCCCGGCCCGTGACAGCCTCATCAAGAAGGGCCTGATCTACAGCGCCGAGCGCGGGCTGATCGCGTTCACCGTGCCTCATTTCGGAAAGTTTCTGCGTTCTCAGCCCGCCTGAACATATGTTCGATATACTGTGGCAAGGCCCTAGGCCTCTATACGGCTCTCTAGTGGGGAAGCTAGAGAGCCGTATAGATCTGAATCGTGCCTGCCTAAAAAGATCTAGGTGTTTCTAGCGCCCAGCCGATACAGGCATAGATTCCGGCAGAGGAGCCACCTCGACGGGCTGGCCGTCGAAGCCGACCGTCGCCACACGCACAGCCGGATGCCGCCCGCTCAGATAGACCGCGAAGACCACGTCCACCGGGTCGCCCGACCGGCTCCGCCCCTCGTAGACGAAGAACCGCCAGCAGAGCTCCCGCCAGCTGTCCACGGGGTCGGTGCTCGACAACAGCTTCTCGTGCGCGCGCCAGGCCGTGCTCGTCCGCAGGCGGTTGAGCGCGGGCGCAGGGTCGAGCGGGCGTTGCTCACACGGCGCGCGATAGCGGAGCCGGGCGACGGTCTCCTCGATCTCCGGCGACAGCGCGGCGAGCACCAGCAACCCCGCTGCGGCGGCCAGCGCCTGCGGCCAGGTCATGCCGCTCAGCAACGACCAGCCGGGAACCGGCGGAGTCCAGATGAGTCCCGCGGCCATGGCGGTCAGCACCATCGTGCGTCCCAGCGAACGCAGCCCCACCGGCACCGCGCTGACCTCGCCGAAACAGCCACAGCCCACGTCGGGACGGCGTCGCCGTAGCTCCCACAGCACATAGGTGGAGACGGCGAAGAACGCGGCCGTGCCCCAGCGGAACACAGGATGGCCCGTCAGCACCAGGCCCGCCAGCAGGGCCGCCTCCCCGGCCGCGCAGCCGAGCATGGCGGGCGCGCGCCAGCGATCGGGAACCAGCACCGCGGGCCCGAGCCTGCTCAGGGCGCCCGGCTCGGTCTCTCCTCTGGCCGTCCACACCTTGGACAGCGCACCAGCCGCCAGGAGCGCGCCCAGCACCGGGAGCTGCGCGGCGGCGATCATCGTCAGCATCTGTGTCACCCCAATCCGACCCGGGCGTTGAAGCACCCCTTGGTCAGGTCTCCGCCGAGCTCCACGAAGGAGACCGGCGACAGCTCCACGATCCGGCCGCGCGGAGAGGTGCCGCACTCCAGGCAGCGGTCGCAGAACCGGCCCGCCATGCAGCCGCACGCCACAATGGGCAGCACCGAGGTCCGCCCGGTGCACACGTTGCGCACGCTGAGCGCCGAGCCCAGCGCGAGATAGGGCAGCGCCGTACAGGACACGCCCGCGTCCTGGCAGTCGCTGTCGGCACGTTCCAACATGGGGTACGCCACCCCCTGCTCACCCCAGTCGAAGGCGTCCGACCAGGTCGCGGTTCCGGAGATCCGCGACTGCAGGCCGCTGTAGCCGGGAGGCGGTTTCGGCACGGCCGTCCAGCGGTAGGGCGGCTGAGAGGTGGCGGGCAGACGGGCATGGGCCACGCCGCCCTCACGGACCCCGATGGCGTCGAAAAGGTAACCCGCCTCGAACTTCGGGTGCCTGACCCGCAGTCGCCCCGAGGCGCCGTAGGGGATGACGATCGTGCGTCTTCCCCCGTGGGGCCCGCAGTACAACTCCACGGTGAGGTCCTTGCGCTGGGTGCCGATGGACTGGATCACGCCGGTTATCCGGGTGATGTCCGCCCAGATCCGGTCCGCGACCCGGCCGTTCCGCAGTGCTCTGATGATCACATGGGCGCCGACCGGCAGGTCGGCGGGAGAGACGGTCTCACCCCGCCAGGCGGTGGCCCACGGCGCGATGACGAGCCGTTCCTCCCTGCCCTCCGGGGTGTCGACGATGATCAGATGCGGACTGACGTCCAGGATCTCGCCGATGACCGGGCGCAGCGGCTCGCCCTCGCCCTCGTCGGGAGCGGACTCGGAACCGGTCCCCGGCTCGAGCTCGGCTCCGGGTTCCGTGAGGGGTCTGCCAAGCGCGGCCGCGGCCAGCACGCGGCGGCGGTCGGCGCTGCGGTACGGCATCGTCACTCCCCAGGTTTCGCAAAGGTCTCCCCGTCAGCGTCACATGCTTGCGAGGGTCTCGCCGTTCGCTTCCGCCAATAATTCCGGCAGGTAGCCGACGAGGTATCAAAATTCCCATCCCTGGTGGAACGCGTTGCCTCCCGTTCTAGGGCAAACCAGTACCCGAGAGCACCTGGGGCCTCAGTGGCAGGACTGGGGTGTTCTTTGCCGTTGACGGGATGAAATATAGGTTCTGGTTCAGCCGGATTAGGGGGTCAGGCTGCGATTCTGGCCACGAGACGCACCTGACCACGGGCTGGTGATCGCGGTGACCGGCGGGACCCACGAGGAGTTCCGCGAGTACGTCGTTGCTCGCGGTCCCGCGCTGCTGCGCGCCGCCTACCAGCTCACCGGGCATCCGAACGACGCCGAGGACCTGCTGCAGGCCGCCCTGTTCAAGACCTATCTCGCCTGGGACCGCATCCAGGACCACACCGCTCTGGACGCCTACGTGCGCCGGGCGATGGTCAACATCAACATCTCCTGGTGGCGGCGGCGCAAGCTGGAGGAGTATCCGTCCGAGGAGATTCCCGAACCGGTTCTCGCCGGTGGTCCCGGCCATCTGCCCGAGCAGGTGGAACAGGCCCTCGACCGGTTGCCCAACCGGATGCGGACCGCCGTCGTGCTGCGCTACTACGAGGACATGACCGAACCGGAGATAGCCAAGGCGCTGGGCATCAGCGTGGGAACGGTCAAGAGCACCGTCTCCAGGGCGATGGCCAGGCTCAGGGGTGACCTCACCGTCCCCGCGCAGCGCCGGCTGGAGTCGCAGTCGTGGTCCCGGCAGCCTGCCGACCTGAGATAGCCGTGGTCCCGACGGCCGGTCGACGTGGGGTCGTCATGGTCTCGGCAGTCTGCCGACCAGGGATCGCCGTGGTCCCGACGGCGGCCGGTCGACCTGAGACGGCCGTGGTCCCGGCGGCCGGCTGACGTGGGTTCGTCCGCCCGAGGCCGTCGCCGCGGCGTCGCCGTCCCCGCGGCGGAGGTGGGTCCGCCGTCGTCCGGGGTGAGGGGCGACGTCACTCGACGAAGGCGTCCTCGGCTCCCGCCGTCGCGCACGGCCGTACGGCGTCGCGGATCGTTCTGAGGGCGTCCAGGAAGGCGCTGAGCTGCTCGGGTGAGAGCAGGCCCGTGAACCACTCGTCGATGTCCGCCAGATGCTGGGGGAGCACCGTGCTGAGCCGTTCGGTGCCCGCCTCGGTGATGGCGGCGTAGGAGGCCCTGCGGTCGGTGGCGCACGCCTGCCTCACCACCAGGCCGTCGCGCTCGAGCCGGTCGACCACGCGGGTCACTCCGCTGGTGGACAGGCTGGTCTGCGCGGCGAGGTCGCTCATTCGCAGGCGTCTGCCGGGGGAACGCGCCAGCCGTATCAGGGTTTCGAAGTCGATGTCCGAAAGGCCCGCGGCGGCGAAGGACAGGTGCGTCTTCGCCATGAGGCCGCCGAAGGCCTCGGCCAGCAAGCCCATCGCCGTAAGCCGGGAGTCGTCAAAGGGGATCACAACCACACTGTATCCGACGATAGTTGACGAGAGGAATATTCCTCGTGTAGAAATATGTTGACGCAAACATCCGCACAGCAAGCACCCCTTCGGGAGTAGACATGACCACTCGGACCTGGGAAGACCTTCAGCTCCCCACCCCCGGCACCTTCAACCTCGACGCCGCCCACACCCGGATCGGCTTCGTCGTCAAGCACATGATGGTGAGCAAGGTCCGCGGTCACTTCGACCAGTTCTCCGGCAGCGTCACCGTGGCGGAGAACCCGCTGGAGTCGTCCGCCGAGCTGTCCATCAAGACGGAGAGCATCAGCACCGGTGTCGCCGACCGTGACGGCCACCTGCGCAGCGACGACTTCCTCGCCACGGAGAAGTTCCCCGAGATCACCTTCCGCAGCACCCGCGTGGTCGGCCACTCCGGCGACGAGTTCACCGTGGTCGGCGACCTCACCATCCGTGACGTCACCAAGCAGGTCGAGCTCACCGTCGAGTACGGCGGCGCCGGCACCAACCCCTGGGGCCAGAACGTGTGGGGCTTCTCCATCACGACCGAGATCGACCGCGAGGAGTTCGGCCTGACCTGGAACCAGGCCCTGGAGACCGGCGGCGTCCTGGTCGGCAAGAAGATCAAGATCGAGATCGAGGGCGAGGCCAACCCCGCCTGATCCTCGCGATCCACAGGGGCCTCCCTCCCTCGCGGAAGGGGGCCCTTCGCTGTGTCCACAGAGCGGGACCCGTGATCTCACACAGCAAGAATCCCCAGCCCGACCCCGCCGGTCATCTGGGAAAACCCACCCTCGTCCACAGGTGTGCACGAAGTTATCCACAGGGGTGGATAACTTCTCTCGCCCCTCCGAAGGCGACGCGATCCATAACCGCTTTGCCGCCTCGCCTGATGGCCGGTACTCTGTGCTGAGCCACACGGCAACCAGGAGGCTTCGCCTAGTCAGGTCTATGGCGCCGCACTGCTAATGCGGTTTGGGTTTACCGCCCATCCGGGGTTCAAATCCCCGAGCCTCCGCAGATGAAAGGCCCCCTCTCGAAAATCGAGAGGGGGCCTTTTTGATCTCCGAACCCTGTCAGGGTTGCAGCTCGGGTTGCGGTTGCCGCTCGGCCTTCACCCGTCGCCCCGGAGAGCGGTCCCCATGCGCGTGCTCGCGTCCTGCACGAGAGCACCGGCCACATGGTGTACCGCTCGGTTGTGGTCACCCGCGCGTGGCCGAGGATCTCCTGCACGACACGGATGTGCACACCCTGTTCCACAAGGAGCGTCCCGGCCGTGTGCCGGGCGTCGTGAAGCCTGGCGTCACGGACACCGGCCCGCTTGAGGAGCGCCTTCCACGCCTTGTAGTCCTCGCTGCGTTCCATCGGCCTGCCGTGCCGGGTGGCGAAGACGAGGTCGTGTTCCTCCCACAGATGCCCGGCTCTGGCCCGCTCGGCTGCCTGTGCTTCGCGGTGAGCCCGAAGCAGGGGCAGCAACTCGGGAGGGCACTGGAGGGTGAGCTTGCCCCTTACGACGATCCATGCTTGCGAGCCAGGAGGCAGACATGTTGCCGCTTCTGCCCCTCGCCTGGCTCTTCGAGTAGTCGGGCGGTGACGACCAACCCGGCCTCGGCGAGCAACTCGGTGATGCGGTCGGGCGGCCGTAGATAGGAACCGATCGACACCGGGTGGCCGTATGCGTGCTGGAGATGCCGATGCTCGTCGCCGACGTGGGTTCCCAGCAACAGGTGGCCGCCTGGTGCAAGCGTCCGATGAAACTCGGCGAACACCGTCGGCAACTGCTCCGCTGGGATGTGATGGGTCGAGTACCAGGCGATGACCCCGCCCAACTCGCCGTCCTTGAGATCCAGCGCGGTCATCGAACCCACCTCGAACCGTAGACCCGAGTATCTCCGCCGAGCCACCTCGACCATCTTGGGCGACAGATCGATGCCGAACACCGGCACTCCCAGTGCGTTCAGGTGCGCCGCCACATGGCCGGGCCCGCACCCGATGTCGGCGACCGGCCCCTGCCCGGCGGCTTGTACGAGCTCGGCGAACGCGGCCAACATCGCGCGTGTCAGTGGCATTGACGTGAGCGCGTCTCCGACGAGCTCTGCATAGTCGACGGCGACGGTGTCGTAAGACTCGCGAGTAGCCGCCAGGTAGGGGGGTTCGACCATGCCGATCACCGTAGCCGTCACCAAGCGCGCGAGGACCGATGTGATCAGTACTGAGGCACTCTGTCTTCAATGGGGCACGGATGCCGCTACCACCCTCACGATCGCCTGAGGGTGGCTGATCACCCCACGGGGCGGGGCGATCGACGGTCCGAGGCTTCGTTCCTCAGCTCCGGCCCACTGGACAGCGTGGCTGGTCGCGGTTCATCCTGACGGCATGGCGGAGACGCCGAGGACTGCCGATCAAAGTGGATCGTGCAAGCCCTCTGACCTGCATTGAACCGTCCCGAACGACCCCAGGCGATCTTTTGGGCAGCGGCCACGTTCACACCGATCCGGCGCTGCTGGCGGGCGTCGTCGGCGAGCCGCCGCACAACACGGACGTTCACGGCGCCGAACCGGTGACCATGCACGCGGCCGGCACCTCGGCGTGGGTGGTGATTGAAGCCACCGATTCCGGCCGGGGGATCGAGCCCGAGGATATGGCCCATATTTTCGAGCCGTTGTTCAGGGCCGCCCCCTCACGCGTGGACGGCGGCGGTTTCGGTCTCGGCCTGCCGATCGCTCAGGCGCAGGCGGCTTTGCTGGGTGGCGGCATCAACGTCATGTCCACGCCCGGTGCCGGAACCTCGTTCGCCGTCTACTTCCCGCGTTTCACCCGTTTGTGAGCCCAGGCCGGTGAAAGAGCTGTGGAGCGCCTCGCACCGCATCATCCACGGCGCGAAACGCCCCACACTTTCCTGTCCTAAGCGGCTAAAAGCCCACTTGTCCGCTCAGGTCGTCAGTTTTGCTTTTCAGCAACTCTCGAGCCTGTTGAATGAGCCGAATGACTCATGGCTGGTGCCGTTGCCCGGTGCGATGTCGAGACACACCGAGTCGGGCCCCCAGTCCCAGATCGCGTAGACGCTGACCCAGTAGGAGCAATGGTTGACGATGCCCACGCCCTCGAACGGGCCTTCAACCCAGTACGGCTGTGCCTTGACGCAGGAGGGTACCGCCAGGGCGGACGAGGCGGCTTGAGGCCCGGTCGCTTGCGTATCGTCGAGTACGCGGGCCGAGGCGGGGGCGGCGAACAGCCCGATGGCGGAGACCGCGGCGAGGCTGGCGACTAGCGTCTTCATTGCATTCTTCATAAATTATCTCCTTTGCTTGGAGTGCTGATATTGCACACCGAAAGAAGGGCTGGATGGATGGGCCTTTTTCAGTAGAGCATGGCAAAAGTGCTAGATCAAGACGCAAAGGCAAGTACATGCTTAATTACACAGAGTGCTCTTTTGTGGGATAAATAGCATCGATCATCCATAACGTCAAGAGGTGTCTTTGAATGAATTGAACATATAGGGTCGGGGTTCGTCTGAACGCGCATTTCGGCTTAAGGTTAATTTTGGATGCTCAGAAATACCCGAATACGCAGCACTGTTTTCGCAAGCGTGTTGTCGGCGGCGGCCCTCGTGGCCACGTCCTTCACGCTCGCTTCACCGGCCTGTACAACACGCGATGGCGAGCGGACGTAGGAACCCGACACAAGTCCGAGGCGCGAGAGCGCGTCAAGCGTTTCGTCCAGGACCCGAGGTTCGCACGCGGCTCGTGTGCGGACTTCGGCCTGGTCGTCACGAAAGAGAACTGGGTTATCTTCGACTTCGACCACAAATCACCTGAGATGAAGGCACACAACGTCTCCGAGGTCTGCAAGACCGAGTCGATGGAGATTGCCGAGATCAAGGTCTCCAAGTGTGGCGTGCGATGCGCGAACTGCCATCGGTTGTGGACGTATCGAGAACGGCACTGAGGCGCCACACGCGACGTCGTCCAGGTTGGCCGTCCAACTCTGTTCCAGGAGGTGACCATGCCCCCTCGCCGCGTCGGCTCGCCGCAGCACCTGAACCGCCCACGCGGAAGCGTGCGCCGGACCTGCGCGACGCCGTACACGCGGCCGTCAAGTCGATGGACTGGCTGACCGCCTCTGACCAGGTGATGCGGGCGCTGTCGCTGCGGCAGGCTGAGGAGATCGAGAAGGTGATCGACCGGGCCGAGGAACCGGCGGAGCTGCGCCGGGACCTACCCGGGGACAAAGGCGCGCTGCGGCGGCTGCGGGCTCTGGAGTCGATGTGCGAGGTGACCAAGACCGTCGGCTGGCTCGGCCCGCAGCTTCAGGGCGTGCTGTGTGACCTCGGCGGAACCCCGGCGGCCCGCAGGGCGATGGCAGCGCTTTCGCTGGACGACGCAGATCCCGAACGGTTACTCGCCCTGTTCGTTGTGTTTCTGTACTTCTGGGTGCAGCACAGTCTGTGGGGACAGACGCCAGGCAAGCGTCTGCTGCGCATCCGCCTCATCTCCACGCGGACGACAGTACGGCCGACGGCGGGAAGGACAGCCCTGCGCGCGCTGATCTTCCCGCTCCTGGTCTTCGTGCCGGTCGCTGGGCCGATCGCTCTCATCGTGGACGGGGTGTGGGCGCTTCTCGACCCTGAAGGCCGGACGCTTCACGACCGGTGGGCGAACACCGACGTCACACGGAAGGTGTCGAAGGTCCAAGCCCAGATGTAGCGGAACCGACAGCCGGCCTCCAGCGGAGGACCCCACCTTGACCCGGCCCTACCCCGCTTCCCTGTGGGCAGGGCGACGGCAGACGAAGCCGTACGGCGATCGGCAGTGTCCGGACGGCGGCCGCCTCTCACTCGATGACGTGAACCAGGCTCTTGTCCATGAACGCATACTCTTGCAAGACTAGTCGTGTGTCGTCGATACGTGTCTTCATCCTTGGTGCGTTGTCCGAGCGCGGTCCGATGCACGGCCATCAGCTGCGACTCCTGGCCGAGGAGGAGCACCTCGACCTGTGGACCGACATCACCGTCGGCGGGCTCTACGGGGCGATCAAGCGCCTCGCGGCGGAAGAACTGATCGAGGAGGTGCGGACAGAGCAGGTCGGCTCATACCCGCAACGCAAGATCTGGCGGATCACCGACGCCGGCTCTCAGACGTTGTCGTCGCTCCGGCTGAGCGGGTTGCGCGAGATCGTGCTGAAGCCCGACCCGTTCGACCTCGTCCTCACCCGGCTCGATCCGGACCATCTCGATGACCTGCCCCTTGTCATCGGCGCTCGGATCACGTCGCTGGAGGCGATGCTCACCGAGTACGAGGCGCATACGCGGGCGATCGCCCGCTATCTGACCCTGGCGGAATCCCTCGCCATGGAGCACCGCGTCGTCCGACTGCGCGCGGAGATCGCCTGGCATGAGCGGCTGGCGTCGCAGTTGCACAAGCTGATCATTGACGAGAGGGCTCGGAGGGACTCGCATGACCCAACGGGGTGAAGTACGGCCGACGGCGCGTTCCCCCTTGTTCGCACGGCCGTCCTGTTGAGGGCGCGTCCATGGCGCTGCCGGTCCCCGCAGGACGCGTCGGTGGTCGGTGCGGGTACAAGCCGGTCTTCCTCGCCGGGCTGATCCTGTCGCCCAGGCGAAGTAGCGGCGAACCGGGCCCAGTGCTGGAAACGCCGGACCGGCAGGAATCCTTCACGGCTCATCAACGCGGCAGACCCCGTAGGAGGAAGAACTCATATGTCACGTGACCGCGTCTTCGCCTGGCACCTCGAGCTGCGAAGCGTTCATCGCCGCCTGGAGAAGGCTCTGGAGGACGCTCGAAGGGCGATCCGTTCCGGACAGCGCACCCAGGCTCTCAATCCCGAGCTCCGCAGCTTCTGCTACACCTTCTGCTCCGTGCTGGGGAACCATCACCGCAGCGAGGACGCCGACTTCTTCCCGGCCCTGCTGAAGCAGATGCCGGAGCTGGAGCCCGTGATCACACGCCTGGGCCGCGAGCACCAGGTCCTCGCGCAGCTCCTCGCCGACTTCCAGCAGAGCCTGGACTCCCCGGAAACACCGCCGCAGCAGCTTTTCCTGCAGATCAACAACATCAAGGCCTTCATGAAGGCCCATTTCGCCTATGAGGAAGGCTCCCTGAACCGGGCGCTTCGTGCGCTCGACGCCTCAGAGAGCGAAAAAGGCCGGATGTTCGGCGACTTCTCATCGGCTGAGAGCGTTTCGGGAGGACGCCAGGACGAACCGGCATGGTGGAGGAAATGGAATGGTTCTGCGTCGAAGGGGTAGCGGGCCTGCCGAAAACGCGTCCACGCGGTTCAAGCCGCAGCGCGCCGCGTTACCCGGTCCTCCGCCGCCCGCCGTTCCGCAGGCCGTGTCGCTTCACCGAACGCGGCTGATCACAGGACGAGATCACGATGCCACCAGTACAGGGTGATGTCATGGCCCTTGCGTTTAAAGGTGACCGGTTCGTCGTCGGCCAGGTGAAAGCCGGTAGCCCGCGCCACCGCGACGCTTGCTGCGTTCTCTGGATCAATCCGTAGGATCAGGCCGCGCATCCCGAGTGAGGTGCGTGCGTAGTCGGCCATCAACTCGACAGCACGAGCCGCCAGCCGTTCTCTCCGGTGCCGAGCGCCGATCGCGTAAGCGAGTTGGGCCACGCCGCTCTCACTGGCCGTGCGGAAGAGCAGAACCTCCCCTTGTGCTTCGCCGCCATCCCTGGTGATCGCGAGTTGTACGCCGCGATCGGCGGCACGCGCTTCACGCGACTGAGACAGATACTCCTGAGCGGCGTCGAAGTCGAAGGGCGAACGCAGCGGAGTCCAGCGAGCGACCTGCGGTTCATCGAAAAGGGCAGACATGACAGGAAGGTCCTCATCGGTCCACTCACGCAGGTGAATCCCGAGGCCCGACAGTTGAATGTGGAGAGGGAACCGGCCTTTGGTGCCGTCCAGCGCCGTCATGGAGTCGATTCTGCTGGAGAACGCATCTTGTGATCAAGATACTGGAGACTTCCCGGCTGGCGAGGAAGGGCCGTGACCCGTACGGCTCTCACTTTCCGATCACGTCGTCAAGGACAGGCGGCGGGGGTGATCGACCCCGTTCGGGCTGTCGTCATCAGGTCTCGTCGCGCTCGCGGAATGTCAAGTAGCAGGCCAGCGCACCCGCCGCGAGCACGGGCGCTCCCACCAGGATCGGCGCTGTCAGCCCCCAAGCAGCCGCGATGAATCCACCGGCGAGGGCACCCAGGGGCGCCGCGCCCATCACGACGGTCATCGAGACACTGCTGATTCGGCCGAGCAGCTCAGGCGGAGTGAGCCGTTGGCGAAGTGTCCGGGCCGCGACCGCCCACACCCCGAACGCGCCGCTCGTGGCCGCCAGCCCGACGACCACGACAGGAACCGACGTGCTGAGCCCGAGCATCAGCTGTCCCGCCGCGGCGCACATGAGACAGCTCGTCAGCGTCGCCGTGGATCCGATCAAGCGCGTGATGCGCGCGGCGAGGTAGCCGCCGACCAGGCCGCCCACGGCGCCCACACCCAGCAACCCGCCGTAGGCCCACGCGGGCAGTCCGAGAACCTTGTCGACGTAGAGCACGAAAATGGGGAACCAGACGCTGTCCATCAACGCGAACAGACCGCCCAGGACGACAAGGGCACGCGCGCGCCGATGGTGCGCCAGCCACCGCAGACCCGCTCGCGTGTCAGCCCATATCCGACTCCTGCGAGCGGGGGACACGGCTTTCTTCGCGAACACGTTCGGCAGACTGAAGATCAGGGCCGCCACCAACGCCAGCGCACTGCCGTTGACCGCGAATGGAAGCACCATCGCGACACCGAACAGGTATCCGCCCAGCGGTGGCCCCACCAGCTCGTTGCCCGCGACTTCGGCGTTGACCAGGCCGCCGTTGGCCCGATCGAGGTCGGCGTCACTGACCAGAGGGGGAAGGAGCGTGGCCGTCGCCGTATCACGCAGAGTTTCTCCGACACCGCACGCGAACGCCACTGCGTACACCAGGAAAATACTGGCGACACCAAAAGAAAGCGCGACTACGAGAAGCCCCAGCAACAGCACACGTGCCGCATCGACGAGAACCGTCAGGCGACGCTGATCATAACGATCGACGACGGCGCCCGCGAACAGGCCGAATATCAACCACGGGCTCTGGCCGGCAACGGCCACGCCGGCCACCACGACCGGGTCTGAACTCATGACAGCCGCCAGCAACGGCAAAGCCGCCATCCGAATCCCGTCACCGAGATTGGACAACGCCGTCGCCAACCACAGACGGTGATACGCCGGTCCTAAAGACATCGAAACCATGGCCGCCCTCCGGCCCGTGATTATTTCAACGACTCATCTGATTGCCAAGCCGTTGACGCGTTTCCGTATGAGCCTTCGGTGTGCTGACACAGAGAGGCGTTTGCCGCACGCAGTGTGAGACCTGTGCGCCGTGAGCCTGGCCGCACAGCGAAAAAGGCAGTCGAAAGTGCAGCCAAGAGTGCGCTCAAGAGGACGGGCGACAGCGGACGTCCCCGGACGTCGCTCCCGCAGGTGAGATTCTCAGACCTCGACGAATCGGCTTCTCTTAATCCGCCGACTTTGGCTGTTCTTGTTCGGGGACGAGACCGAAGCCGTTGTCGACGAGCGCCGTGATCGCGGCTTCCATGCGGTCGCGTGTGACCCGGTCGATCACGACGAGGTCGGGCTTTCTGAAGAAGGCGGCACCACGCGCCAGTTCGTCGGTGGTACCCGGCCGTCGGCCTCCGCACCGGGCCGCACCGCCGCTCGCTTTCCGCTCCAGCGGCGCCGACCATGTGCTTTCGCCTGCATCGCCACGACCTCTCTGTTCCTGTCCGGCGTTATGGAATGCTTTGCTCCATGTCTGAGTCGGATAAGACCACCGCGAGCGAGATAGGCACCGTAGGGGACGCCCTGACCGTGAGGACCTTGGGAAACGTCGCCCTTGTGCTTGCGGTGGCGGTTGCCGTCTTTGCTCTCATCCTCTATCAGGAGATTTCCACCAACGCCCTCCTCGGGATGCTCATCCTCACCGGAGTCGGAGTAGGGCTTCGCATCGAAGCCGCGGTCCGTCTTCGTGGCTGACGGAACCCCCGTAACCCTCACGAGAGCCTTGCGGCGGCAAGAAGCGCCTTCCGCTTTCAAGAGGAACTCGTGGGCGACGCCGAGCGCGCCGTCAGGCCGGGCGCGACGAGCACGCGGAAGGGATCACCGGGAGGGAGGGCCGTACGGTGACGCCTCGTCGTCCTCGCCCTCCTCCAGGGACTCGGCGAGAGTCTCCGGGGGCAGGACGGCGGACGCGCCGATGACCTCGATGCCCAGAAGACAGCCCCGCTCGTCGAGGTCGAGGATCACCTCGCCGGACATCTCCTGGGCCTCGACCAGAACCTGGGTCTTGGCCTCGCCCGAAGCGATCTCGTCCACCAGGTAGATGTAGGCGACGTCGTTTTCCCTGTCGTATTCGATCCGCAAGGTCAACCTCTCGCGCTTTCGCGGGACTGTTCCTACCTGCGCCACATGGCCGAGACCACTTTCCCGGCACTGTTCACCACGACGCGGACGCGCTGGCTTTCGTGGACCTTCGTGCCCTTGGTGTTGCCGGGTTTCCCCGGTGACCGCCTGGCCTGTTCGATCATATCGTCGCTGATGCCGCGCTGAACCTGACGAATCTCGGCATGTCCCGACTTGGCCTCGTCGCCGCCGCTCCGGCGGCCGCCGTTGGCGTTGCCGCCGCTGCCGCCGCTGCGCCTGCCGCCGCCTCTGCGGCCGTTGCCTCCGGCTCTGGCGTTGTTGTTGCTGCGGCCCATCAGGGCCATGCCGTCCCGGGGGGACCGGGGGCCCGCCGCCGCCCTCGGGCCGACGGTGCGGATCGGGACGCGGCCTCCGGCTCCGGCGAGCGCGAGAGGCGGGCCGCCGGGGCGGCGGAGGTTGTCGAGGACGCGGCGGAACTGCTCGGTGACCCGGCGGTTGAGCGCCGGGGCCAGCACCCTGCCCGCGCCCTCGGCTCCCTCGCGCTGGATGCGGCCGATCACCGCGCGCGTGCGGTACATCTCCGCCGAGGCCGCGGCCCCGCCGAACGGGCCGCCCGCGAGGAACGCCCTGGCCACTCTCACGGACGCGTAGACGGCGGCCGTTCCCACAGCGAGTTTCACGCCCGTGGTCAGCCAGGCCGCGTTGTCGAGGACCACCGGGGCCGTCCTGGCGGCGTTGGCCGCCTGGCTCAGGTGTCCCCCGTTCCCGCCGGTCTCGTCCCAGTGGCTCGCCAGGGCGGTCGCGGAGTCGCCGCGGTAGTTCTGCTTCGTTCGCCGGATCGTCGCGTCGGCCTCGGCCGCGGCGGGCTCGGCGTGCGCCAGCACGGTCCGCCAGGCGTCGGCGTCCTTGCGGATCTCGTCCTCGTCGACATTCGGCCAGGGAACGCCGAGCAGACCCAGCATCGCGTCGACCTGCGGCGGCACCGTCACGCCCACGTCAGATCCGCCTTTCGCCGTAGGGGGCGTAGGGGTCGTCCTGCGCGCCGTACAGGCCGCTCGACTGCTCGATGCTGGCGGCTTCGGCCGTGTCCGTGTTGGCGAGCACGGTGTTCATGGTCTCGCCGGTGCCGTCGATCACCTCGGACAGGCCGGTCATGGCTCGCAGCCCGAGCGTGCTGGCTTCGGTGTACGGTCCGATGAGCATGGAGAGCAGCCCGTCGTCCCTCCAGGACGCGCCACCGGATCCGCGTTCCGTGAGCCGCCGCACCGCCGCGGCGTAGTCCTCGCCGTGAATCCGCATCCGGGAGGCTTCCTGCCCCACAGCCTCCCGGGAGATCTCAAGTCCAGAAGCCATGCGGAAGACCCTAGCTGGAAGATCCACCTAGTAGGCGATATTTGGTGCTCTATATCTCTTTGTCACTGTCAGTCACTTTATTTGCTAACTATCCGCCGAACGAGAACATGCGCTCTTTGTTCTAGAGTGGATGGCTTATCAGCGCCTCACCGCCGGAGCCGACATGCCGACGCCCCCTTCGCCCGACGACGACGTCGAGCGCCTGGAGCAGGTGCTGATCCAGGGGCGCAGGATGATGGAGCGGCTCCAGGAGGCGCGGGCCGGGATTCGTGACCTGACCGGAAACGCCGAGAGCGCCGACGGTCTGGTGAAGGCCGTCTCGAACGGGCAGGGCGACATCGTGGAGCTCCGCTTCGATCCACGCGTCATGCGTCTCGACCCCGCGGCCCTTGGCGGGCAGGTGACCAGGGTGCTCCAGGCGGCCCAGGACGACGCGGCGAGGCAGGCCCGGACGATCGTCGACGACGCCCTCGCCGACACCGCGAATCTGCCGGAACCGCTGGACGAGCGCTTCATCCGAGACCGGGTCGACCAGGTGGCCCGCAATCTGCTCTGACCGGAGGCACGTGTGTACGGCTCTCGCATCAACCCGGCCGACATCCGGGAGGAGGACCTCGTCCGGGCCGACGAGCAGGCGGACAGGGTGCTGGCCTGGATCGAGGAGGCCCAAGCCGGTCTCGACGAGGTCACCGGCACCGGCGAAGGGGCGTCCGGGCAGGTCACAGCGAGGGTGACGGCCGAAGGCAGGGTGCTGGACGTCGCGTTCGGACCCCGTGCGATGCGGCTCGACAGCCGCACCTTGGCCGAGGAGGTGGTGTCGGCCGTCGCGCGGGCCAGGCTCGACGCGGCGCGTCAGACCGACGAGCTGATGCGCGAGGGGCTTCCCGGGTTCGACCCCGTCGAGGCCGCCGCACAGTTCGAAGGCCTTCTGGACACCCCGTGGCGCCGGTAGCGCTTCGCCCCCGGCCCCGCCGCGGCCGAGGTCTCCGCCCAGTCTCCGCCCGGTCGCCGGCTCGGGAACGGGCGCGGACGGTTCGGGAACGGCCACGGACGGTTCGGGAACGGCACGGACGGTTCAGGGACGGGCACGGACGGTTCGAGAACGGGCACGGACGGTTCAGGGACGGGCACGGACGGTTCAGGGACGGGCACGGACGGTTCGGGAACGGGCGCGGACGGTTCAGGGGCGGGCACGGAGCGGTCGCCGGTTCCGGGCTGCTGAGGGGCGGGCGCTACGCGGGCTCCGCGGCGTCGGCCGTCCCGCTCCCGCCGTGGGCGGAGAGCCGGTCGGGGTGCCACGGCATCCACTTCCGCTCGACCTCCGCCTCCAGATCGACCCTGTGGTGCCGCGCCATGAGCAGGACCTGGGACAGGACGTCCGCCAGTTCGGCGCGGAAGCCCGAGTCCAGCTCCTCGGGGGAGCGCCCCTTGGTCCTGGCCTGTCCTGAGCGCATGAGGAACGCCTGCGTCAGCTCGCCGACCTCCTCCTGGAGCTTCAGCAGGAACCAGGTGTCGTCGCGGGTGATCCCGTGTGCGCGGGCGTAACCGCTCGACACCGCTTCGACCTTGTCCGTGAGCCGCTCCAGGTCCATGCCGGGAGTGTAGGGAGGCGGGTCGGCTTCGTGCTCGCCGTACGGACATCGAGCCGCGTCTCGCACGCGCGCCGCTCGCCGAGGAGGAGGGATGGCAGGGCGTCGGCCTCCGCGACGAGGGGGAGAGCGACGCTCCGCGACGAAGCTTCGCGACCGCCGAGGGGGAGACCGACGCTCCGGAGAGAACCCTCGCGAGATCGGTTCGCCGCTCCTGCCCGATCCCGCGGCGGAGTTCATCGGCCCGGCTTACGAGTTCCTGATCAGTTCGGCGCGGACGATGGTGTCGTCGACCCAGAAGTCCGTGTTCGAGTTGGGGGTGTTCACCTGGACAGTGATCTTCTTGTCGCAGTTCGCCGTGGCGTAGTCGGCGGGGCACCGCACGATTCCCGTACGGATCATCGAGCCGGAATGCCAGCGCCAGACGCCGGGCTCGGCGCTGTCCCAGGCGAAGTCGCCGCTGCCGTCCTCGTTGCTCGGTCTGAGGAGCTGGCCGTCGGCGAGGACGCGGCCGCCGCACCATCCGGTGTCGCTCGGTCCCTTGCACCGGACCTCGGCGTTGACCCAGACGGTGAGGTGCGCCGTCGTGCCCTTGGGCACCTGGACGGTCACCGAGCCGCAGCTGAGATCGGTCCACGCCGTGCTCGTGATGCTCTGTGGTGTTCCGTTGGTGACGACTTCGACCTGGGTGTTCCGTCCCCGGTGCCAGTTCCTGTTGCATGTGTCGAGGCCGCCGCCTTCGTGGGCGGCCGGTGAGACGGAGGCGGGCTGTTCCTGCGCGAGCGCGGCCGGCGAAAAGACGAAGACCAGCGATGCGCTTGCTGTAGCGAAAATCGGAACAAAGCTTGTTTTCAACGCCTGTTTTCCCATTTATCGTCCTTTCCTTGTGTGGGCGAATGCCCACGTCTCCAGGGGCTCCGATCGGGCGGCACCGGAACTGCGGTGACGGGTCCCTTCTATCCCACGCTCTGGATCTTTTCCGGAACGGCGCGCACGAGGCCGGTGGCAGGTGGCGTATCAGGGGTCCGATGTGAACGTTCGATGACCCGGCGCTTTTCGCGAGAAGGCTTCTCCGGGCTCGCCGGGCAAGGACGATCACTGATATTTCCGCTTTTGTGAGCTGCTTCGCGGAGGGCGGGAGCGTTTCCCCACGACGCCGGATTCGGACGTCTCACCTGCGCCGGGCAGCGCCTCGCGGGGTCGCCGTACGGCGCGCGGGGGTCGCCGCGCGGCGCCGGTGAGACGTATTCTTGCGTCGCACACGAAAACGCAGTCCGGTTGGTAGCCCGGGCACCGCTCGTCGTAACCGCCCTCTCCAGGGATGTCCGGTGTGCCGTAAGCGGCCTCGTCAGGCCGTCTGTCGGCATACCCCTGGGAGGGCGTCATGGTTTCGCTGTCCGTTTACTTCGAGGGCCCCTTCTGGGTCGGCGTCCTGGAGATGGTCGACGACGACCGGATCCGCGTGACGCGGTTCGTCCTCGGTTCCGAGCCCACCGATCCCGAGCTCTACGAGTTCCTGATGCGGCACGGGAGCGCGCTCCTGGAGCAGACCGCGAGCGCGCGTGCCGTGCCGGCCGGCACGCGCGCGGTGAAAAGGGTCAACCCCAAGCGGGCGGCCAAGCTCGCCGCCCGCGAGGCCGCTCGGGTGTCCACCAGGAGTACGGCTTCGCAGGAGGCCATGCGGGTCGAACTGGAGAGCCGTAAACAGGAGGCGGCGACCGACCACCGGGCCCGTGAGCGGGAGCTGGCCGAACATCGGCGGGAGGTCGCCAGGAGGAAGCGCGTCGAACGCCGCCGGGACAGGTGACCGGGCGTGTGCGAACGCGACGGCGGCGGGGCGGCCGGGGGTATGAACGTGCCGTCAGGGCAGCCGGGGGTGCGAACGCGGCGTCAGGGCGGCCAGGGGTGCGACGCGGCCGAGGTCAGACGCCGCCGGTCACGGAGATGGCCTGGCCGGTGATGCCCGTGTTGGCGGCTGAGCCGAGGTAGACGACCGCGTTGGCCACCTCGGCGGCTCCCAGCAGGCGGCGGACGGGCGCGCGGTCGCTGTACACGTGGCTGATCGGCCCGATCCGCTCCCCGTTGCGGGCGGTCGTGGTGAGGCCGGGCATGACCACGTTGGACAGGATGTCGCCGTCCTTGCCGAGGCTGAAGGCCGCCGACCGGTTGAACCCGTGCAACGCCGCCTTGGCCGCCGTGTAGTACTCCGCGCCGATCATGCCCTCGACCACGAGACCGGAGGAGATGTGCACCAGGCGTCCGAAACGACGCCCGCGCATGACCGGGGCGACCAGTCTGCTCAGCCCGATGTAGCCCTCGATGTTGCGCCGCAGCACCTCGAGCCACTCCTCGTCGGCCACGTCCTCGAAGACGTGGTCCGGCGAGGGCGTCCAACCGCTCGCGCGCAGGGCGTTGTTGACCAGCAAGTCGATCCGGCCGGTCCAGTCCAGCGCCGCGGAGACCAGGGCGTCGGCCGATGCGGCGTCGCCCAGCTCGTAGGGGACGACCAGGGCGCGCTCGCCGATCTCCTTCGCCAGCGTCTCGACGTCCTCGCGCGAGCTGCGGTAGGTGAGCACCACGTCGGCGCCCTCGGCCGCGTAACCGCGGGCGATCTCCCTGCCGATGCCTCCGGACGCCCCGGTCACGATCACGGTGCGGCCGTTCAGTCCCAGGTCCATGGAAACTCCTTAACCGTTTAACTAAATGGGCGAGATCCAACCGGGTGTTCTCGATCACTTCAGTCGGCGGAGGGCGTCGCGCTGGGACTCGGTCAGATCAGACAGAAAGGCGTTCTCAGCGGTCCGCCACAGCTCGGTGATCGGTTCTTCCAGGGCCCTGCCCGCATCGGTCAGCCAGATCCGCTGGACGCGGGCGTCGGCGTCGTCGCGTCGCCGTACGACCAGACCCTGGCCCTCCATGCGACGCAACACCTGTGTGATGTTGGCGGGGGTGACTCCCGTGCGGGCGGCCAGGACTCCCTGGCAGATCCCGTCCTCGCGCCAGAGCTGGGCCAGGTAGACGTCCTGGCCCAGGTGCAGGCCGTGCGTCTCCAGGCCGACGGCGATCCGGCGCTTGTGCGGGCCCAGCCGAGCCAGAAGCGCGTACATCGCGCCGTCCAGCAGGCAGTAGCCGTCCTCCACTCCTCGAAAGGTAATTAACCCATTAACTGATGTCAACGGCCCGCCCCCGCCTCGCCGGAGGAGCCGGCCCGCCCCCGCCTCGCCGGAGGAACCGGCCCTCCCGTCATGCCGGGAGGGCCTCCAGGAGGTCGTCGCGGTCCCGCCTCCCACGGGTCACGGGCGGACGGCCACGGGCGAGGGACGACAGCCGGTCACAGGTAGACGCGGGGGTCGGCCAGCAGCGGGCGCGACAGCCGTACGGTGATGAACTCGTTGTCGTCGGGCCTGCCCGGCGTGCGACCGGCGGCGAACGGGAAGTTGTTGTCGTCCAGCACGCCCAGGGTCCGGTCGTTGAGGATCACGACGTCCTCGATGGTCTGGAACGGGAAGCGGAAGGTCTCCCCGAACCCGCCCAGCCCACGGGGGTTGGCCAGGTCGAGCAGGTCGGCGACGAGGGTCTTGCGCAGGTTCTGGTCCCGGGCGTCCACCAGGTAGACGAGCTTGGTCCTCGCCGCGTCGCCCTGGAGGTTGTCACGCTCGATCACCAGGAAGCGGTGCCGGTCGACCGCGATCATGTCGCCGATCGCGTTGTCCGGACTGTCCAGCCGGTAGGTCCACCGCTTGCCGGTGTAGGCCCGCTTGCGCAGGTCGAACTCGTGCATCCGCAGTGCCCCCGCGGGGTCGCCCGTCACGGTCCCCTCGAGCAGCGGGTAGAGGGCACGGCCGTCGACCGAACGGGCCATGCCCTCGAAGCCCTTGCTCCGCCCCAGGTTCGGCTGCTCGCCGTCGAGGAACGGGTTCTCCGGAGCCTTCACGCCGGGCAGGGGGACCGGCGCCTCCAGCAGCCTGCCCGTGGACGAGAAGTGCAGCAGGAACGGGCCGAACTCGTCACCGATCCAGTAGGTGCCGTCGACGGTCCGCACGATCGACTCCACGTCGAAGTCCGCGCCGGTCAGCGTCCTGTCGGGGCGGGTCAGCGGCCAGGTCACGTGGCCGTCGGGGTCTTTCAGGTCGAACCCGCCCAGCACCTCGACCCCGCCCTTGCGGAAGTCGGGTCTGATCCGGTGGACCCTCAGCAGGAAGTCGGCGCTGTTGGCCTTGGCGCCGTAGCCGTTGTCGGACAACACGTCGAAGGTGCCGTCGTGCCGACGCACGACGCCGCTGAAGCCCTGCACCGGCTGCGCGGCGAACGGCGGGGTCACGCCGTTGATCGGGGCCGTGCCGAGCTGCGCCCCCGACGGCTCGCTGCCGGGCACGAACGTCTGGGCGGGCAGGGAGGCGAAGCCGGTCAGCGTGGCCCGCTCGAAGCCGGGACGCCAGGGGTCGGCCGTCGCGGGCGCGGACATCGCCAGTGCCAGCACGGCCGCCCCGAGCGTGATCGTCATGCGTCGTCTCATGGCGGGCAGGTTAGGAAACCCATGTGAACAGCTGATGTTGCGCCGCGGGCCGTACAGCGAAGAACCGTGCGGCGGGTCGGAGACGTGAGAAAAAAACGGATGCAACAGAACAGCGGCCTCAGACGTCCCTGGGGCTGTGGAGTTCACCGATTTCGTCGCCGTGCGGGGAAGTGCTCTGTACCGGTACGGATACGTTCTCACCGGTAACGCCGAAGACGCGGCCGACCTGACCCAGGAGGCGCTGATGCGCCTGGGGGACGCGTGGTCAAGGATCAGGAAGAAGGACGACCCCGAAGGATACGTCCGTACGACCATGGCCCGTCTGCACATCAGCCTCTGGCGGCGATTACGCCGAGAACGCCTGGTCGCTGCGGTTCCAGAGGCCGCCTACACCGACGACCACCTCGGTGGCGACACCGGCCTGTGGAACGAGCTGAAGACCCTGCCGCCGAAACAGCGGGCGGTGCTGGTCCTGCGGTACTACGAGGACCTCTCGGATCAGGAGATCGCCGAGCTGCTCGGCATCTCACGCGGCACGGTGCGCAGTCAGGCCGCCCGTGCGCTGGACAAACTCAGAGTTCGGGTGACCGAAGCAGAGACGGAGGCGGTGAGATGAACGACAGGAGCGAGGCGGAGCTGATCCGCGTGCTGGCCGACGCCGCGGACGCCGCGCCCGGGCCCGAGGGAGACCTGGTCGAGACGGTGCGCATGCGGTGGAGGCGGCGCGCCCGCAGGCGGCTCCAGTCGGCGTTCGCCGTCCTGGGGGTGCTCGCCGTGGTGGGCGGCGGCACGGCGGTCGCCAGAGGTGCCTTCTTCCGTGGGGGCGGAGAAGGCGACGTCTTCACCGCGGTCACGCCGACGGCCGCCCAGTCGTCCGCGCTGGACCCCGACGTCGTCGACATACGGCCGGTCAGCGAGATCTGGCCCTCCGCGGTCTTCAAGATCCCCGCCGCGGCGGCCGACGGCTGGAAGTACCGGCCGATCACGGGACTGAGCGCCACGCAGCTCCTGCTCTCCGCCGAGTCGTCGTTCGAGAAGGCGGGCAGGCTGGAGGTCTACGACACGACGGCGGGCCGAAGCACCGTGCTCACCCAGATGCCTGCTCCCGAGGGAGTGAAGGGCTACTTCGCCCAGGACGTCGAAGTGGGGACCGACTACGTCGCATGGTGGGGGGAGACCCCCAACACCCCCGACAAGTGGGCCGACTTCTGGGTGGCGCCCAGGACCGGCGGGCCGGCCAGGCGCGTCGGCGAGGTCACAGGGGCCCTCGCCGAGGTGACACGGCTCGGCGTCACGAGGGACTCCGTCGTCTGGTCGGCGGGAGACGGCGGGATCTACCGCATGCCGCTGGGCGGAGGCGCCTCCGAACGGATCGAGGGGACCGAGGGACTCCACCTGCTGACATGGCCCTGGGCGGCCGACGCCGGTGGGAAGGACGAGGAGACGGTGCCGGGAAACCAGACCAGGCTGGTCAACCTGGAGACCGGGCAGACGACCGAGGTGGACGTCCAGGAAGAGGTGAAGGGCCTCCGCTGCGGCCCGGTCTGGTGTTTCGGGGCCGAAGGGGGCGCGGCCCTGGCACAACGGCCGGACGGCTCGGACCGCAGGACGCTGCCCGGTCTGGGGGAGGGAAGCGAGCCCTCCCTCCTCACCGGAGGGACGGGGTTCCTCGGCTTCTTCGGAGTCCTCGGAGTCGGTCCGCAGGAGGCGGACGAGAACCGGTACGTGCCGCTTGCGGTGGTGTACGACCCGGCCACCGGGGCGACGGCCGGGATCGGCGAGCGGGACCGGAACGGAGGCGGCGGCTTCGGCGTCGGCATCTCCTCCTCACCCACCTCGATCGTCTACTGGGACGCGGACGAGAAACAGGCGCAGGAGTGCGAGCAGGTCGACGCCACCTCGCTCCCCCTTACCGGCCCTTCGGGCGCTCCCACTCCCACGGGGAAGGTCAGGGCGTGCACGACGACCCAGAAGGGGGGCGGAAAGGAGTTCACCGTCGTCAACCTTCTCGCTGTTCCGGCCATCACACAGTGACGGTCACCGTGTGCTGACGCGGCGCCGGTCCGGTTCACCGGTCGTGGGGTGCTCGAGACTGCGGCCTCGAGCGCCCCGCGACCGTCACAACCCGACCGGCGTCACGCCCGGTCGGCATCACAACCCGACCGCCGTCACGCCCCGACCGGCGTCACAATCCGACCGACGGAGGGCCAGTCACACGACGTTCGTGTGACTGCCAGAGTCTTTTGGGACTACCGAGGGCCGGGGGCGGGGCCCTCGGGGTCCTCGAAGCCTCCGGGAGTGCCCCGCGCCTCTCGACGGCGCTCCCTTCGGGGCCTGTCGGAAACCCACGACGGTTTTCCCAGGTCGCCCCGATTCCGCTACGTCCCCGACGAGAGCTCCTGGGCCAGGATCGCCGCCTGGACGCGGCTGCGGAGACCCAGCTTGTTCAGCAACCTGCTGACATGCGTCTTCGTGGTCGCCTCGGCCATGTCCAGCTCGGCGGCGATCTCCGCGTTCGACATCCCCCTCCCGATGCATGCCAACACCTCGCGCTCACGCGGGGTCAGACCCCCCGCCCCGGGTGTCGGACCCCCCACCCCGAGTGGCCTGTGCTCGTCGTACGGCCTGCGCTCAGGGACGGCCGCCCCGAAGGCCGAGATCAACCGGCGGGTGACCGACGGAGAGATCAGCCCGTCGCCCCGGGCGACCACCCGCACCGCCTCCACCAGCGCGTCGGCGTCGGTGTTCTTGAGCAGGAACCCGACGGCCCCGGCCCGCAACGCGCCGAAGACGTACTCGTCGATGTCGAAGGTGGTCAGGATCAGCACGTCCGTGACCTCGCTCAACTCGCGCGTCGCGCTGATCCCGTCCAGTTTCGGCATCCGGATGTCCATCAACACCACGTCTGGCCGTAGCTCGCGGGCCATCGCCACCGCCTGCTCACCGTCCGCGGCCTGCCCGACGACCTCGATGTCCCCATGACCGTCAAGGATGAGGACGATCCCGGCCCGGACGGCTGCGTGGTCGTCGGCGACCAGGACTTTGATTGTCATGAGATCTCCCCGGTGGGCAACTCGGCGTGAACACGCCATCCGTCGTCGTACGGCCCGGCCTCGAAGACGCCACCGACCAGGGCGACCCGCTCCCGCATCCCGGTGATCCCGGCACCCGCACTGGGGAGCTCCCCGGCGACGCCCCATCTTGCTCGTCCGGCACCGTCGGAGGACCTCCGTCCCGTCTCAGGGGAATGCTCGCGCCCCCCGGAAAGCCTCCCCTCCGCCGAAGACCTCCTTCCCGCCCGATTCTCCACGCTGTGACTTCCCACGCCCGGGGATTCCTGGAGGTCTGGCGTGAACTCCCGCCTCATCCCGGAAACCTCCCGTCCTCCCACGGAGACCTCTTCGACTTCCGTCACTCCGAAGGTCTCCCAGCCCGCGCCGACGGACCGGCCCGCGCCGACGGACCAGCCCGCTCCTCCGCGGAGCGGATTGACCGCGGTGAGCGTGACGACGCCGGGGCGATAGCCGATCATCAGGTCGACGACCTCCCCGCCGTGCTTGAGCGCGTTCGTCAGCGCCTCCTGAATGATCCGGTACCCGGCGAGGTCCACCGCGGCGGGCAGATCCCTGGCCTCGCCCTCCACGCGCAGCCGTACCTCCAGACCGGCCTTCCGCGCCCGCGCCGCGAGCTGGTCCGCCTCCGCCACCCGCCGCCGGGTCGCCTCGACCTCCTCACCGTCCTGCCGGAGCAGCCCGATCATGGTGCGCATCTCGGCCATGCCCTGGACGCTGTTCTCCCGAATCGACTCCAGCACCCCCCGCACGGTCAGCGCGTCGAGGTCCTTGCGGGAGAGTACGGCCGTCGACTGAATGGCGATCGCGCTGAAGTGATTGGCGATCATGTCGTGCAGTTCACGCGCCATCCTGGCCCGCTCGGCGTCCACCGCCGCCCGCCGGTCGAGCTCGGCCAGCCGCGCGACCTGCTCGGCCCTGGCCCGCTCTGACTCGGCCTGGTTCCTGAACTGTCTCACGATCAGCGCGCTGATGACCGGAGTGGTCCCGACCAGGGCGAGCTGTACGGCGGACATCGCGAGGAAGGCCAGGTCCCGGTAGATGAAACCGGCCACTGCGCCGCCTATGACGGACAGGACCGAGGCGATGCCGAGCAGCCACCTGCCCAGCCTGGCAGGGCCGTACAGGGTGGCCGCGTAGAGGTTGTCGGTGAAGACGAGGATCGTGGACAGGGAGTACCCCACCATGAGGTCCATCGTGATCCCGACAACGCCCAGCGCGAGGGCGCCGACCGGGAAGGTCCGCCGTACCGCGACACCGAGGCAGGTGATCAGCAGTGGTACGGCGAGCAGGTAGACGGGCACGGTGTCGGGGAGCTGGGGAACGAGGGCGAGGAGATAGCCGGGCGTCGCCCGACGGGTGTAGACGCCGGAGGCCAGCAGGGCGAGACCACCCACGAAGGCCGTCACGGCCCACAGTCCGTCATCCCGTCTCATACGCTTCATCTCATCATCCCGCGCCGGGCCGCTGATCCGGCCACAGGCGGGTTCGCCGTACATAGAAGGATGTAGACCGGTTCATCAGCGTCGACGATGCCCCGCACGGGTTCGCCGCCGATCCTGGAATCATGATTCTGGCGGTAATCATCGGCTGCGAGATCGGGTTCTGGGTTCTCCTCGGGCTGGGGCTCGCCTCGCGCTACCTGTGGCGCATGCGGCGGCTCAGCACGATCCTGCTGGTCTCGGTGCCGCTCCTCGACGTGATCCTGCTGGCCGCCGCCGTGATCGACATGCGTGCCGGCGCCGAGGGAAGCTGGCGTCACGGCCTGGCCGCGGCCTACCTCGCCTACTCGATCGTCTTCGGCCACCGAACCCTCAAGTGGGCCGACGCGAAGTTCGCGCACCGCTTCGCCGAAGGCCCCGAACCCTGGAAGCCTCCGGAGGGCGGCATGGCCAGGGCTCGTTACGAATGGGGCATGTGGCTGCGGATCGTCCTCGCGTACGGCATCGCCTGCGCTCTGCTCTTCGGCCTGACCTGGATGGTCGACGACCCCTCCAGAACGGCCGCCCTGACCGCCTTCATGGGCAGTCTCCTACGGGTCCCGTTGATCGCCGTGCTCTGGCCGGTGAGCTACACGCTTTTCCCGAAGAAGGTCAAGCAGGCCGAGCGACCGGAGGAGGTCACCACCGGTCCCAGTGCGTGACCTCCTCCATCGGCACTCTCCGCGCGGGCCTGAAGCCCGTCCCGATCGTGTACGCGACGGGAACGAACGCCACCTGCATGACTCGTTCGTACGGTATGCCGAGCACCTCGGCCCCCTCCCGCTCCAGCCTCAGCGGCCCCAGCCACGCCGTGCCCAGCGCACGAGCCCGCGCCGCCAGCATGAAGCTCCAGGCCGCGGGCATGATCGAGCCGAACGTGTTGGCCTGCTCGAGCACGCTCGCGTTCTCCGTCCGCCCGGTGATGCACGGGATGAGGAACGCGGGCACCTCGTGGATGTGCTCATAGAGATGCTGGAGCCCCTCCCACACCCGCTCCATCGACCCGGGGAAAGCGTAGGCCCGCCGCGCGTCCTCCTCCGGCATCGGCGTCCCCGGCTGGTTCATCCCCGCCCGCCACACCGCCGCGAGCCTCTCCCGCTGTTCCCTGTCGGTGACGACGACGAAGTGCCAGCGCTGCCGGTTACGCCCGGTCGGCGCCTGTACGGCCAGCCTCAGGCACTCCTCGATGAGCTCGCGGGGAACCGGCCTGGTGAGATCGAGCCGCTTGCGGACGGCCCTGGTCGTGGAGAGCAGTTCGTCGGGCGTCATCCGGCCTCCTCAGGATTTCGATAACGGTCGAATTGTGTGGCCAGATTTCGACGTTTGTCAAAGCCTCGAAGTACGATGCCGGTATGCGCGCCCTCCACCACCCGGACGTCTCCACCGTCGCCCTGCCCAGCGTGCTGAACGCCCTGGCGGACGAGGTCCGACTGATGGTCGTCCGCCAGCTGGCCGAGGCCGGAGGTGTGGTCTGCGGTCAGTTCGACGTCCCCGTGAGCATGTCGACCCTCTCCCACCACCTGAAGGTCCTCCGCGAAGCGGGCATCCTCCGTGTCACCCCCCAAGGCAGCTTCCGCCGCCACGAGCTCCGCCTCCCCGAAATGGAAGCCCGCTTCCCCGGCGTCCTCACCTCGATCCTCCAGGCCACCCCCTGACCCCCCACCCCTCCGACGACCACCTCACACCCGGATCCCCTAACTGGTTCGAGGCATCGCTCAGGACCCGCTATGATTACTTACGCAGCGAGCGGCCGTAGCTCAATGGATAGAGCATCTGACTACGGATCAGAAGGTTAGGGGTTCGAGTCCTCTCGGCCGCGCCACTGTGACCAGGGCGTTCCTTGATCATCAAGGGGCGCCCTGTTCATTTTGTAGCAACGGGTGTAGCAACGCGCTCAGGACGCGGATTTCTCTCGCTTCGCCCGGGGCGCGGTCAGGTCCGCCAGGACACCGTCCAGCGTGTCGGCCGCGCCCCGCTTCACCTCCTCCAGCAGATGCACATACACGTTCGCCGTCGTCGCCTGCCGGGTGTGGCGGAGAACACCCTGGATCGTCTTCAGATCGGCGCCCTCGGCGAACAGGAACGACCCGCAGGCGTGCCGCAGGTCGTGCAGCCGCACCCGCCGCCCGATCCCGGCACGCTCACACAACGCGTCCCAGGACCGGTTGACGTTACGCGGCTCCAGCGCCGTGCCCACGCCCGTGGTGAAGACCAGATCCGGATCGGCCCACACCTTCGCCCGCAGCCGCTCGGCGTTCTGCGCCCGGCGGTGCACCGCGAGGGCCTGGAGCGCCGTGGCCGGGATGAGCATCGTCGCCTTCGACGCGCGGGTCTTCAGCTTCTTCTCCACGAGCTGGCCCTTACGGCGACCGGTCGCCTCGTCCTTCTCGCCGCGCAGACGCTGGATGCTCTTGACCAGCCGCACCGTCCCGGCCTCGAGGTCGATGTGCGACCAGCGCATGCCGAGCCCTTCACCGCGGCGAAGCCCGAGCGCCAGGAGCATCAACCAGTAGACCCACAGCGGGTCGCCCGCGGCCTCGGCCAGGAGCTGGCCGGCCTCCTGCTTGGTCAGCGGTTGCACCTCTTCCCGCTCGACTGCGGGGGCGTCCACCAGCAGGCACACGTTGCGCCCGAGGCTCTCGTCGTCCACCGCGTCGGCCAGGGCCTTGCGCAGCACCGCGTGCGAGTAGGCGACCGTGCGGGCCGACAGCTTCGGTGGCGGCGGCAGCTCGGTCTCGCCGGGCCGCAGCTTACGCCGTACCCGGCCGCTCGGCTTGTCGGCCAGCTCCAGCAGCCACCTGCGGATGTCGGTGGTGGACAGCTCCACCAGCTTCACCCTGCCCAGGTGCGGGATGATGTGCTTCTCCGCCGTGTCCTGGTAGGAGTCGAGAGTGGACGGCGCGATCCGTCCGGCGGCCACGCGCTGGGGCAGCGTCACCGCCAGCCACACCTTGGTCAGGTAGTGCTCCACGGTGTCGGTCCGGCCCGCCGTCACCGGCAGGCCCGCGGAGATTTCGGCCTCGGCTTTCTTCTTCTTGTCGGCGGCCTCCTTGCGGGTCTTGCCGTAGACCGGCTTGCGCTTGCCGTTCGGCAGATACACCGTGGCGACCCATAAGCCGTCGGAGGCGCGCTGGAACGGGCGCCCGTCGCGGTTGCCGCGCGTGCGCTCTTTGCGGGGGGAGTTGTCCGTCATCCTGCCTTTCCTTTTTTTCCGGGGGGAAGGTGTCCACGGCGTCGTGCCTCGCGGACCCATCGGTGAACGGCCGACACCAGGACCCCGGCCTCCTGCGCCAAGACCACCGCAGGCCGCGAGCTTTCCGCGGCGGCCGAGGCGTAGGCGCGGGCAACCTCCTGATAGAAGGCGTCCGAGCCGTCCGGGCGTCCCAGCGGCGTGCGTGCGGATGACGCGGGGGCGGCGGCCAGGGCGCGTAGCTCGCCCAGCGTGAGCTGGTCGTCCTCCGGCTGCTCCTGCTGCTCCAGCGACAGGGCCAGCGCGGCGAGGTCGGTGTTGGCCAGCGCCTCCAGACGGCCCAGGGAGATTTTCCGCAGGGTGTCGGAGGTGATCGCCTCACCCTCGACGAGCACCCCGGTGACCGTCCAGCGGCCGTCAGGGTTCTGCTCGATCCGGGCTCGGACCTCGGTGTCTTTCGGGCCGGTGATCGCGGTCCATCCGAGACGGCGTGCTCGCTGGGAGCCTGGTGTGCGGCTGCTCATGGCGCACACCGTACTGCGAACTCTGGCGTTCGTCTAGGTTCGCTGACGTACACGCGCAACCTAGCGCACTTGTATGAACGATCGAGTCGTGCAAGTCTCAAGAGGCGGACATGCGTGCCCGCGAGCTTGCAGGAGGTGCCGCATGGCTGTGGACGATCAAATCGCGTACCGGCCGGAGCAGGCGTTGAAGGTCTTCCCGATCGGCCGGACGCTGCTGTTTTCGCTGCTGAAGTCCGGCGAGATCGAGTCGTTCACCGTCGGCCGCGCCCGCTTCATCCCGCGCGAGGCCCTGGAGGAGTACATGGAGCGTCTTCGCGCGGCGGCGCGGTGTGGCACAGCCGAGTAGACGGGCCAGGCCCGGCCCGGGATCGCCGGGCCGGGTCTCGACGCCGCTGGAGAAGGCCGTCACTCCTTCCCGTGTGGGGTGAAGTGACGGGCGGGCCGTCGCGCACTGGAGCGTTCCGGCGCCCGGGGCGGAATAGGGATCGAGCGCGTGGTGGACTCCGCTGTGGCCATCGTCTCGGCCACGACCACGACCGCGACAGGGGGAGGCTCCAGCGCAACCGGTGACTCGACGACCGCCACCGTGCCGCACAGGCTCACGGCGGTGACCGATCCGCACAGCACGTCACGCAGGCCGGCCAGTGCCAGCAGTGGCAGGGCGAGCAGGCCATGGTTGCGCTCGGCCCGCAGCGCTGCGGCGACCGCGGCCCGCCGCTCGTCGTGCGGCAGTTGGGAGTTCACGATGATGACGAGCTTGCCGTCCTCCTCTCGGTAGGTCTCTACGGGGACGTCGTCGGGCAGTTCCCGGTAGCGGATGACGTGGGTCACGCCGCCCCCTGTATTTCGTGATGCACCTCCCGCCAGACCTGTTGGACCCGGTGCCAGTCATGGGCTTCACGTAATGGGTCGGCGGCCCGTGGCGGACCGTGCACTATGAGCGTGACGGCCGCGCCGTCGATCTCGACGGTGACCGGGAGGTAGTCCGGGCTTCCCGCGCGCCAGGCGGCGATGAGCTGCGGGGGCGGCAGGGTGGGGGAGTTCGGGCCGAGGATGCTCTGCTGGATGACGATCAGCGCGCGTGCCTGTGCAAGATCGGCTTTAGCTTGCAGGAGCTGCCGGTGGAGTGAGGTCTCCGAGTCGGCGGCGCGTGCCTGCCAGGTGGCCAGGGTGGTGATGTGGCGGATGCGCGCCTGGATGCGATCGAGAGCAGCTTCTGCATCCGTGCCGGGGGGTTGTGAATGCATGGGTTACACACCTTTGTGCATGTTGCGACGACCGTGCAGTGTGCTTCCCAGGCGCCCCGCGGTGAACTGGCGTTCCCATCATCGACGGGTTTAGTCCTGCCGCTATCGGATCGTTACGTCCTGACCGGTTCAGCCCGTGTTGGTGCGCCGTTCATTGTCATTGGTCTGCGACTGCAACGGGACCGAACGCATCGCCTCGATCAGAGTGATCGCGGCTAGGCGCTCGTGCTCGGGAAGATCTGCTTCCCAGATCGCCTGGAGACCTGGATCTGGGTAGCGAGGTGCCTGCTCGGCCTGCTCGGCTGGCTGCTCTTCGTCGGCCAGGATGCGGAACACCTCTCCCTGTGGCCAGCTCAGTGCAACTTCCAACCCTCGCGCGGCCCAGGCCGTGACGGGGCCAGGGCCGTTGCGGATGCGCTTGAGGGTGGGAACAGAGATCTTGGCTCTTTCGGCCACCTCTTGCCACTTCAGCCGCAGGTCATTGCGGCGCTCATTCATCGCCTTCTCCAGTCGGAGGCGGGCGTCGTCCTCGGGCTCCATGTCCTCGCCCTTCATGTGTCCGAGAGCTTTTATTAGCGAACATTAGCGCTGATGAGCTTGTCCAGCTCGCGAACAAGGATCTAACCTTCCGGTTATCCTTGACGACTAGCAATGAGCCCTAATGAGCCGTAGCGTGGGGTCATGGCTCACTTGCGACTCCCCTTCGACGGCGACCGCCTGCGGGATCGGCGCGAGCGGCGCGGCCTGTCACAGACCAAACTCGCTGCTCTCGTCGGCGCGTCTCCCAGCCGCATCAGTCAGCTGGAGGCAGGCGAAAAGCCCACGCCCGCCCTGCTGCTGCGCCTGGTCGCCGCGCTGGACGTCGAGATCGACGACCTGCTCACCCCGCCCCCGGTCGACCAGCCATCGGAGAGGGCCAAGCAGAAGGCGAGCTGATGGCCAGCGCCGACCACTTGAGCGCGGCCTGTGACCACTCCTCAATCACTCCCTGAAGGAGATCCCCCGTGAGAGGCATCAAGACCATCGAGTCCGACGGCACGGCCGTCATCACCCCCATGGCCGCCGCCCGACCCGACATCGAGGCGCTGCTGACCCCGGCCGAGGTCGCCACCATGTTCCGGGTCGACCCCAAGACCGTCACCCGGTGGGCCAAGGCGGGCAGGCTGTCGTCCATCCGTACCCTGGGCGGCCACCGTCGTTACAAGGAGGCCGAGGTCCGCGCGCTGCTGCGTGGCGAGCAGGTTGCGGGCGCGTGATGAGCCGCATCGACGACCTCCGGCAGAACTGGCCCGAGCGCACCGCCGTACGGCACAAGGAGACCGGCGCGACCGGCGAGATCGCGTCGTGCCCGCTGCGGGACCCGATCGCCCGTGACCGCCGTCTCCGGCCCACGCCGCACCTGCTGCTCAACAGCAGCGACCCTGGCGTGGTCTGGGTCCGGTGGGACGACCGGCCGGGCTGCTGGATGCGGCCCCGCTGGCTCCAGAAGATCCGCGTCCGGGGAAGGCACTGATGGGCACCGTCGCCGTCCTTCCCTCCTCGGTGTCGCTGCCCGAGGCCGCCGGGCCGGTCATCACGGCCGCGACGCCCGGTGGGCTGATCTTCCTGGAGATTCCCAGCTCCGGGTTCACGACCGTGGAACCCGACGCCCTGCCGCCTGGCCTGTCGCAGGCAGCGATCGACGAGCTGTGCGCCATCGCGCAGCGCACCCGCGAGGCCCTGACCGAATGGGCCGCCCGGCACACCACGACCCCTCGTCTGGAGGTCCTGCCATGATCCCCCTGCCCGCCTGCCGGACCGTCCTGGGCGAGTACGCCGCCTACCAGCTCGCCCACGTCGGCCACCGGGTGACCGGCCAGGCCGAGGCCGTCGCGCTGGTCACGCCGTACGACCACGCCCACCGGCCGACCTACCTCACCTTCCGCCGCGACCCTGGCAAGGCGTGGCAGGCACTTGCCGGGGAGCGCGCCGTCCTGACCGACGCGATCCACGCGGCCGGGTCCGAGACCCGCATCGTCGGGATGGGCAGCGATGAGCTGGCCGCCCTGCTGACCATGGCGGAGGCGGCGCGATGACCACGCCCCCGCCCGAGGTCCACGTCCTAGACGACCCGCTGGAGATGGCGAACAACCTCGTGGCCGCCGTCGGGCGGCTGGCCGCGCACACCGCCCGCGACCCGATGCAGGCCGCCATCCACGGCTTGGCCTCCCGGGCGGTCGCCGCCGCCGAGCAGGCCGAGCGGCTGGCCACGGTCTCCATCGCCCGGGACCTGCGACGCCTCACCGACCACCTCACCGGCAGCACCGCCGAGCGCACCGCCGACCAGCCGACCGAGGAGCCCGACACCCTCACCGAGGCCGTCCTACGCGAGGCGCGACGCCACAGCACCGGCTATCTCCGGGACACCTACGCCCGAAGCACAGAGTTCGGCCACCCCTGGCTGTTCCTCAAGAACGCGATCGAGATCGTCCTGACCGAACGCGGCGAACCGATCCCCACCACCCCCGAGGAGTCGTGATGGGTCTTCCTCTGAACGTCCACCTCTACACACAGCTCACACCGGACCAGGTCCGCAAGACCCTGAGCGATGACGGCTGGTCGAGCCTGGACATCGGCCCCCTGCGAGTGCAGATCCCGCGCGGCGACCTCACCCGCATCCGGGCGGCTCGGATCCTCGCCGAGGCCATCGCCGCCCAGGCGGACTTTTGGGGCAAGGACCTGGCCGAGCTGGAGCGCGAGCTGGTGTCTGCCGAGGAGGCCGCCACCGCTCACGTCCCGGAGACCAGCGGCCCGATCCCGGCCCCGCCCGCTGAGGAGCCGTCCGCCGAGGAGCCCGTCGGCGGTGACGATCCGGCCCTGGACGCCCGGGTGACCGCCTTCATGAAGGCACCGGAGAGCCACCGCCGAGGCCGCAGAGGGGGTCAGTGATGGGTCGCCATCGGCAGGAGCCCTACGAGGAGTGGGCCGCGACCTGGAATGAGCAGAACCCTGACGTCTGGCTGGCACCGCTGACCGGTAGCCGCACCGAGAGGCAGGTCCGGCCGACCCTCACCGAGCGCGGGCTGCGCCTGGCCCGCCGGGTCGGTCTCCGTGCCCAGCGTCTGCGCCAAGCCCTGGCGAAGGGCGGTCCGCGATGAGCTACGCCCCACTGTGGCCCGACTGGGCCGACCAGACCCGGCAAGCCCTCGCCTGCGTGGAGGAGCTTCCCGAGGACAGCCGCACCGTGTTGCAGGACCTCGCCGCGTACATCGGCGAGGAGCTGCGCATGGAGTTCCCCGACGTCGAGCCCGGCCTGGTCGGCTGGATCACGCTCCGGGCGGCCTCCCACCTCGGCGGTCTCATCCGCGAGGCGTCCGGCCCGATCGAGCCCTCCACGTACGTCACCATCGGCCTGCTGGCCGGTGACCACCTGGTGGGGTCCCCGTGAGCGCGGCCCGCACTCAAGACGAGATCGTCGCCCGTGTCCGCGCTGTGGCCGATGAGGACGTCTTCGGTTTCCGCCGCGAGATCCTGATCATGGCCCTGCACTACCAGCGAGCCCGCGAGTTCCTTGCAGAGGACGCGACGGATGACGGCTGGGAGGTCGCGGACGCCGAGACGGTGGTCCAGGAGGCGCGCGAGTACTACGCCTTCGCCCTCGGCAAGATCGCAGCCCACCGAGGCATCTCGGCGAACCGTTCCGTGGACCGGCTGACGGAATACGCCTGGCTGCTCGGCCGAGACGACGTGGTGGCCGCGATGGACGCCGCTTCCTATCCGCAGTACGGCGCACCGAAGGTCCGCGCGTTCGGGCTCGGCCTCGAACTGAAGTGGCCGGACACGGCCGAGATGACCCGCATGGCGGCCGGAGAGCCGTGCCGCCCCGGGTGCGATGAGGGGTGCGGACGATGACCGGTCTCATCACGCCCGCCGCGCGCCTGCTCGCACCCGCCGGCCTGTCCCGCGAGGAGTGGCTGGAGGTCCGCCGGACCGGCGTCGGGGGCTCGGACGTGGCCGCGATCCTCGGCATGGACACCCGCCGTGGGCCGCTGCACGTCTACCTGTCCAAGCGCGGTGAGGGAGAGCTGGCCGAGCGCCGTGACCCACGCCTGGACCGGGCCGCCCGGCGCGGTCACCGGCTCGAAGGGCTCATCGCCGAGTTCTTCGCCGAGGAGACCGGCCACGCTGTGGTCGAGTCTCCCGGAACGCTCCAGAACGCCGAACGGCCATGGATGCTCGCCAACGTCGACCGCCTGGTGGTCGAGGCACCGCCGGACGGCGTGGCCGCCGCCGTCTACGAACCGGACGGCGTCCTGCCGTACGGCGTGACCGGGCCGCTGGAGTGCAAGAGCCGCACCTGGCGCTCGGCCCGCCGGGAGGACTGGAAGGGCGAGGAACCGCCGGACGGTCCGGCCCTCCAGGCGTACTGGTACCTGGCCGTCACCGGCTACCAGCGCGCCTGGGTGGCCGGAAGCGTCGATGACGACTTCGTGTGGTTCCGGCTGGAGCGCGACGAGGAGCTGATCGGCCACCTCGTCACGCTGGTCACCGAGTTCTGGCATGACCACGTGCTCACCGGAGTCGAGCCGGACCCGGGCGACCTGGAGGCCACGGACGAGCTGCTCGGCCACCTGTGGGACGTGAAGCCCGACGCGGTGAAGTTCTTCGCGGGGGCCGAGGTCGCCGAGATCGACGCGCTGCTGACCGAACGGGACGGCATCCTCGCCCAACGCAAGGAGCTGAAGCGCGACCTCGGCCGGATCGAGAACCGGCTGAAGGCCAAGCTCGGCCCCAACGAGATCGCCGAGGTCGCACTCGCGCCCGGCCGGGAGCTGTACTCCTGGCACCGCAATGGGACCTTCGCCAGTAAGCGGTTCCGTGAGGCTGAGCCGGAGCTGGCCGCCGAGTACGTCCACCTCGTCAAGGCCATCGACCGTGAGCGCCTGGCCGCCGAGAAGCCCGACATCTACGCGCGCTTCCGCGCCCGCGTCTTCCGTACCCCCGGAGGATCATCATGAGCACCGACCTAAAGGGCCGGGTCGCCCAGCGTGCGACCGGCAACCGGCAGGTGAACAAGGAACTGGCCGTCAAGGCGAAGGTCCGCGACGTCCGCCAGCTCTTCCAGAAGATGCGGCCCCAGTTCGAGATGGCGCTGCCCCGGCACGTCACCGTGGACCGCTTCCTGCGCATGGCGCTGACGGCCGTGCAGAAGACGCCGAAGCTGCTGGACTGCACGCCGGAGAGCCTGCTGGCCGCGCTGCTGGAGTCGGCGCGTCTGGGTCTGGAGCCCGGTACCAAGCAGGCCGCCATCGTGCCCTACGGCAAGCAGGCCACGTTCATCGCCCAGTGGCAGGGCCTGGTGGACCTGATGTATCGCTCCGGCCAGGTCGCCAGTGTGGTCGCCGAGTTCGTCCATGAGGGCGACGAGTGGGGCTACCGGATCGGCGACGGCGGGCAGTTCTGGCACGAGCCGGACCTGCTCGCCTCGCCCGAGGAGCGCGGCCCGATCGTCATGGTGTACGCCTACGCGGAGATCAAGGGCGGCGGCCGGTCGAAGATCGTGACGCTGAACCGGTGGCAAGCCATCGAAATCCGCGACCGCTACAGCAAGGCGTACGCCCTGGCCGAGCAGCACCGCCGTGAGGACCCCGAGGACTTCGCTCTCAACCCTGACAAGGGGTGGTTCAACAGCACGTGGCACACGGAGTTCGACGCGATGTGGCGCAAGTCGGCAGTTCGGAGGCTGGCCGACTGGGTGCCGCAGAGTCCGGAGTTGGTCGAGCTGCTGTCCCGGGAGAACGAGGCGGGCGAGAGCGAGCTGCCCGACTTCGACTTCGAGGGCGAGGTCGTCGGCGAGAGCGAGGAGCCCGAGACGTCGGCCGACGCCCCGCCCGGCCAGACGGCCGAGCCGCCCGCCAGGCCCGCGCCGGACTACGTGTGCGAGCGGTGCCAGGCCGTCGGTCAGCACTTCGAGGACGAGTGCCCGGGGACCGCATCATGAGCGTCATCGGCCAGGCCGAGGGTATCGAGCACGGCACCGTCAAGGGCTACAAGCAGCACACCTATAGGCAGATCAAGCCCTGTGACGACTGCAAGAGGGCACTGCGCGAGGACAGGGCCGCCGTGCGGCGAGGCGAACGTCCGAAGCAGACCGGTCAGACGGAGAAGGTCGTCCGGCGTCCGTCATCCAAGAAGCAGGCACATACGCAGGTTCAGGAGGCTGTGCCCGTCCGGCTGATGCCGCCGCCTCCCGCTCCGTTCACCGACCGCTCGCGCCTCGGCGTCCCCGTCCAGGGGCACGAGCTGGCCATCGGCGATGTGATCGTCTTCCTCGGCAACCACCACCGGATCGACCGCTTCGAGCCCTACACCGGGTCGCTTCTCGCCGAGCTGGGTGAGGGCACCCGCGTGGCGTGCGCGGGCGCGTGGGGGATGACCGTCGGGCCGCGCAGCACGGTGCGGATCCTGCCGCGACCGGCGGGAGGTGAGCGCCGTGAACCGGTATAGCATCGCCGCCCAGCTACGGCGGATCGCCGGGGAGAAGCCCACCGACATCACGGCGGCGTTGCTGCACCTGGCGGCCGACCTGGAGGGGGGCCGCTACCAGGCCAGGACCCCACCGGTTCCTGAACCGGTCGTCGAGCAGTCCGCGCCGCCGGTCATGGAACCGCCTGTGGAACAGCCCGCGCCGGTCCCCGGGACGGCGGAGGCCAAACCCGAGGAGGAGACACCCGTCAGGCGCGGCCTGCTCGGCATCTTCCGGCGGCTGTCATGAGCGAGCCTGAAGGGCTGCGGCTGACCGTCACCTGGGAGTTCACCGGCCGCGCGTCGGTGGAGCGGGTCTTGGGCTTCGTC
This sequence comes from Streptosporangium carneum, assembly GCF_027922005.1. Lineage (GTDB taxonomy): Bacteria > Actinomycetota > Actinomycetes > Streptosporangiales > Streptosporangiaceae > Streptosporangium > Streptosporangium carneum. The sequence goes on from NZ_BSEV01000001.1 coordinate 678,064, forward strand.
GAGCGGTGGACCGCCGAACAGGTCGGAGTCGACATCCCTGAGCTGCGGCCGGTCCAGGTCCAAGCCGTGGACGTGCAGCTCGACGCCGCGTCGATCCGGCGCACACGGGCAGGCACCGCACTCCGTCGACGGCGCAAGGCGCTCGGCCTGACTCAGGAAGAGCTGGGCGAGCTGGCGGGCCTGAGCAATAGCGCCGTCAGCAACTGCGAGACCGGGCGCGTCACCATCGACAGCCCCTCATACCGGCAGCTTCGCCAGGCGCTCGACACAGCGGAGAAGGCCCGGCCATGACCAGATCCAGACTCGCCACGCCGGTTGAGCCCTGCTCCCGTCGTGGCGACGCTCGGCGGCGGTACCGCGCCACCGTCGCCGGGCCGTGCCCGCCTCGCCCTTTCTGGGGGGTGAGGGCGAGGCGGGCACCCATGCGTCCAGGCCCGGGTGCTGGGGGGTCCCCGGGCCTGGACTCGAGCGCCCGGTCGGGTGGCGTGCGCGACGCCGCCCGGCCGGGCGGGGGATCCGCCGCGGAACGGGGGCCGTGGCGGATCCCCCTCGATGCCGAGGAGAAACGTGATGAGACAGCGTGACCGGTACGGCGCGTGGGGGCTCGACAGCCCGCGAGGCAAGACCTGGCAGGACCGGGCCGCCTGCGTCGGGGCCGACCCCGAGATCTTCTACCCCAAGGTCAGCACCGCACGGAAACAAGAAGGGGCCGAAAGGCGCGCGTACGACAAGGCCAAGAAGGTGTGCGCCCGCTGCACGGTCCGCCAGGAATGCGGCGAGTACGCGCTCGCCAGGGACGACCGGTACGGCATGTGGGGCGGCCTGACGCCCCGCCAGCGCCGGATCCTGCTCAACCAGCGGATGAAGGCGGCGGGATGAACGAGTACGACCACCGCGCCCGCGACCTGGCCGCCGAACGCCTTCGCCCGGACCGCAAGCCCCCGACGCTCGACGAACTGCTGACCGAGCTGATCGCCACATTGCACCGGCTCTACACCACGCGACCAGGCAGGGGGAGCAGATGAGGGTCTCCGTAGACGCCATCACGATCGGTGAGCGGGACCGCACAGATCTCGGCGACCTGGACGAGCTGGCGGCCTCCATCGCCAAGGTGGGCTTGCTGCATCCGGTCGTCATCACCGAGGCCCGGGAGCTGGTCGCAGGAGGCCGGCGGCTGGCGGCCGTACGGCTGCTCGGCTGGAGCGAGGTTCCCGTAACGAGCGTGGACCTCGCGACGGCGGCCGAAGTGCTGAAGGCCGAGGCCGACGAGAACACCTGCCGTAAGCCGCTCACGCCGTACGAGGCCAGCCGGGCACGCGAGCGGCGGACGCGAGTGCTGGCACCGAAGGCGAAGGAACGCCAGGGAAGACGTACTGACCTCGAACTTTCCGCCAAGTTGGCGGAAGGTTCCCAGGCGGATCGTGAAACCCGGAAAGTCGCCGCGGTCGGCACCGGCTACTCGGGCTCGACCCTCGACAAGGTGGATCGGATCCGCGACGTCGCCGAGCGCGGCGTCGTCCGCCAGGGCAAGGCCGAGGTGGTCGTTCCTGAGCCGGTGCGCGAGGTCGCCCGCCAGGCCCTCGGCGAGGTGAAGACCACCGGGGCCGCTGTGGAACCGGCCGCCCGCAGGGTGGACCAGGCCTTGGCCGAGTACGTCGCGGAGTCGGCCGACGTGCAGGCCGCGCGACTGCGCAAGGAGACGTTCCGCCTGATCGGCCAGCTCGGCGACGGCCTGCCCAAGCTCGACGCCGGCCGCGTGGCCGCGCTGTGTGACGAGGACATGTGGGAGGCGATCACCACGGCGCGCGACCGCCTGGAGGCGTGGATGCACGACGTGGGCGAACGGCGTGGGTCGGGCCTGCGCGTGATCAAGGGGGAGAAGTGAGTGACATCTACCGGATGCTCTCGCCGGAGGAACGTGCCGAGTACGACGCGCTGCTCCACGAGGCCGGATACGACGACAACGGCGTGCAGCGACCGGCACACGAGATCAAGGACCGGATGCACAGGCTGCTCCAGCAAGCCGTCCAGGCCCATCGGACCTGGGCCGGGTATGTCCTCGACGCTGACGTCCGAGAGGGCCATCACAGGCGGTTCAAAGGATGGGACCGCGCCCGCCAGGTGGTGAGCACTCGCCACGGTGGCCGGGTGGTCAAGCGCTCGGCCGTCATGTCCCTGCGCCGACGCGACCCCGACAACGGCCGGACCTACTGGCAAGGGACGTTCTACCCCGACATGACACGTCAGGACCTTCTCGACGTGATCAACGGGTCCGAGGTCCGGATGGGCTCCGAGCGCATCACGATCGCGACGGCCCGCAGGCTCATGTCCCTCCTGGAGGAGACCGGCGTGGTCACGGTCGCCGAGGCGCTGGAAGCGCGCGGTGTGGAGCTGGAGACCTACCTGCTGGAGGAGAGCGCCTGATGCCGAGGATCCGAAGCGTCAAGCCCGAGTTCTGGTCGGACCGCAAGCTCGCCCGCCAGCACTCCCGCGATGCCCGCCTGCTGTATATCGCGCTGTGGAACCAGGCCGACGAACACGGCCGCGTACTCGGCGACCCGCGGTGGATCAAGGGCAACTGCCTGCCTTACGACGACGACATCGACGATCAGGCGATCAAGAGCCTCCTCGGCGAGCTGATCGCCTCCGGACGCGTTCAGCCGTACGTCGTCGAGGACGACCCTTACCTGTTCCTGCCGAAGCTGGCCAAGCACCAGCGGCTCGAAGCCGCCAAGGTCCCGAGCCGTTTGCCCGAGCCTCCCGAGATGAGTGGCCCGGACGATCCTCCGCCCGGTGGCACGCATCTGTCCGAGCCGGACGCGATCGAATCCGAGCCGCGCGCAGACGAGTCCGTGCGGGACTCAGACGAGTCAGCGCTTTCTTATGTGGCAGGTAGCAGGGGGCATGTAGCAGGTGGCAGGGAGCAAGGTTCTCCGGTTACCGCCGCAGGCGGTCCTACGCGCCGTAACGCGCGCACGCGCGAGAGAGCGCCTGCGGCGCAACCGGAAGATCTCCTTGCTCGCCGGGTCATCCACGCCATCCCGCGCTACCGGACCGCGCCCGGCTGGGTCCGTAAGCACCTCGCCGCCCTGACCCGTGGAGCCCTGGGTGCCGGATACGGCTCCGAGGCGCTCACCCGCTACGCCCGGATGGTCATCGAGGAGGAGCGCTTCCTCGGCCATCAGCACATTCCGGAGCTGCGCGATGCCCTGCGGCGCCTGGAGCTCGATGTCCGCCAGGGCGACGCCTGCCCCTGCTGCGGCCGAGACCCCGACGACTGCCCGACCGCCCCGGCATCGGCCGTCGACGACCGGGCGTGGACCGACGACGACCGGGCCGCCTGGGAGCGCATCGTGGCCCACCTCGGTGCCGACCCTGACGAACTGGCCAGGGGGGCGTGATGAGCGGACCGTTCGAGGCCGACGTCCGCCGCCTGGTCGCCGTCTTCACCCGCCGATTGCGTGAGATGGCCGGTGCTGACCCGGAGATCCTTGCTGCCGACCTGGTGGCCATCGTCCGCGGTCACGGCTGGCGTCCGGTCGAGGCCCTGAAGCCACCCGCCCCGGTCATCGGCGACGGCAACGGCCGCGCCGAGTACGCCGCGCGCCGGGCCGCCCTGGATAGCCGCCCGCCCTGCGTGTGCGGCGCGGCCGTCACCGACCACCAGCTCGACGGCGGACGCCGCACCGGGTGTGCGGCCACCGCCTGCACCCGCTACGCCCCCATCCCCACCCCGACCTCCGAGAGGAGTGCCTGATGCCGCCCCGGATCATCGTCGCGATCGAGCTGGTCAACGGTGGCCGCGCGCAGGCCGTATGCCGCACCGACCACTGCACCGCCCTGAAAGGCAAGCGCTGGAAGGGCGAGCCGCGCGCTGCTAAGGCCGACGCCGCCGAGGACGCTCGCCTGCACCGGCTGTGGCACCGCCGCCAGCAGCCCATCCCGACCGAGGTCGTAGAGGCAGGAGCATGACCGCAGATCTCGGCGCGCTGCGCATCCACCTGGAGGCCCTGCTGCCGCTCGCCGTGGCGGAGCTGCGTCAGCACGACCACACGCCGGAGCAGCTCGTCGCGATGGCGGCCCGCTCCGGCAAGGAACTCGGGCACCTCGGCGACGCCGTGCAGTGGCCCGGCCGCCACAGCGGGGAGGCCCTCGGCGCGCTGCTGACCGGCATCGCCGTGGCCGAGCTGGTCACCCCCGGCACCGCGCGCCAGATGCTCGCGATCCTCGGCAGGGGGCACTGATGCAGCTCACCTACTACGTCGCGCCCTGGGACGCGGACGACGCCGAACAGCCGCCGGAGGAGGTGCAGGCGCGCGACGGCCTGCGCTGGGGGTACGTGGCCGCTGATCTCGACCGGTTCACCCGCATGGCCCTGTCCCGGCAGATCGGCCTTCTCGCCTTCGCGCCGGCCGAGCGGTACGAGATCGTATGGTCGGCCGTCGCGCTGGCGCTGTACGAGGCTGACCGGCAGCCCGCGCCTGCGGACCTCATCACGGCGGGCTGGCAGGCCATCACCGTCGCGATCCAGACGGAGGCCCGTCACCATGGACGTGACCTGATCCGGCACAAGGGCACGACCCGCCGGTCTTACGTCATGTACTGGGATGCCGCCGCCCCTCGCCATATTTCCAGCCCGGAGAACGGCATCGTCGAGCGCCTGGCTGTCGATCAGATCTGGCCCATGCTCACGGCGGGTCAGCAGGAGGCACTGGCCGCCCTCGCGGTCCACGGCAGCGTAGCCGCCGCCGCGCAGGCGCTCGGCAAGTCCACCGCGGCTGTTCACGTGATCGCCCGCGCCGGTCGGCTGCGCTTCAAGCAGTGGTGGCACGAGGGCGAGACGCCTTCCCTGCCGTGGGGCCGAGACCGGCGCCGCTCGGAACCCGCCACGCACTGCCCGGCCGGGCACGAACGGACCTCCGAGACCTCCTACATCAAGCACACCATGTGGCGCGGCAAGCCCAAGCGGCAGATCGTGTGCCGAATCTGCCGTGAAGAGCGCCGAGCTGGAGGACGGTCATGAGCGACTCTCTCTCGCCAGCGCTCGCCGCGGCCGTCCACCTGGAGATCGAGAACCTCCGGCGTGTGGACGACGATCTGCGCGCCACCCAGATCGCCGCCGTCCTCGATGCCAGCCGCCGCTCCATGAACATCCCTACGCACGGCGATGACCTGTTGTTCGGCGGTCGCCACTGCGTCCCCACCTTCGCCGAGATGGCGCGCGTTCTCGCCTGCCTGGCCTGGCAGCCCGGCGGGGTGACCGTGTTCGGCATGCACCTGTGCGCCCGCCACGAGCTGTGCCTGGCGGCCGAGAGCGGGCGGAGGACGGCGTCATGACGACCCCGCTGTTGATCCTCACTGTGAAGGGCACGCCCGCCGGACAGGGCAACTTGAAGACCGGCGCGCACGGCAAGAGCTACCACGCCAACGGGGGCGAGCTGAAGGCGTGGCGGGAGAAGGTCCGGGCCGCCGCTCTCGACGCCCTCGGCCGTCACGAATGGGTCGCCACCGGCAAGCAGCCGTGCATCTTCTGCGCGGTCGGACCGAAGGAGCACGCCGAGCTGCTCGGCCCAGTCCGGCTGGAGACCGTCGTCACCGTGGCCAAGCCGCGAACCGTGACCGCTGAGTGGCCGATCACCCGGTCCTCCTCGGACTGGGACCACTACGCCCGCGCGATCGGAGACGCCCTGACCGGCGTGGTCTACGCCGACGACTCCCAGGTCGTCGACGGCCGCCTGATCAAGACCTACCCGTACGGCCACGAGCACGCGCTGGGCGAACCGGGCGCGGCGATCCGGGTCTGGCCGGTGGACGCATGAGCACCGTTACCGCCCGCCGCCGTCCCCTCGCCGACGAGGTCGCGCATCCTGTGGCGCGTACTACGGTTCCCGCCTGCCGGGGTCACGACCCTGAGCTGTGGTTCGCCCACGGCCTCGACGCCACGCTGGCACGGGCCGTGAATATCTGCCGCACCTGCCCCCTGATGAAGCCCTGCCGGGCGTACGCCACCGCCTATGACGTCGATGGCGTCTGGGGCGCGACGACCCGCGCCGAGCGCGACGACTACCGCCGCGCCCACGGCATCCGGCCACGCAACATCCTCGGCTTCGCCTCGCGAAAGAAGGCCAACTCCTCCCCACGGCCGAAGCGGCAGCGGCGGACGCTTTCGGCGCCCGCCGCGCCTGAGCCCGCATCGGAGATCGTGCCTACCAAGCACTGCCCGCGCTGCGGCACTGACCGGCCGCTGAATCGCTGGTACCGCAACAGGGCCACCGCTGACCGCCTGTCGGCCTGGTGCAAGCCCTGCCTTCACGAGATCGCCCAGAAAGGTTCGCATCCGTGACGACCCTGAAGTTCGACAGCAAGCTCGGTGCCGCGGCCTCGGCGGCTCTGGAGGAGCACATCCGGCCGATCTACGACCGGCCCGGGTGCTCGCGTCTGGCCATCATTGAGTTCCGCCACATCGAGCGCACTCAGCCCGCGCCGGAGTCCGACAAGGACCCCTCGGTGAAGGTCCGCATCAGTCACTGCGAGATCCCCGGCCGAGACCAGGAGGGTTACGTCCGCGAGGCCCAGCGGGCGCTGTACCTCCAGCGCACCGCCGCCGGAACGCTCGACGATGACGGCCAGCTCCAGCTCACCCAGAGCACCCTGTCCCACATCGGCGGCCTGCTGCACGAGGTCGAGGTGGCCCGGCTGCGCGCCGGCCTGCGCTACTGGGTGGACTACGCCGCCCGGGTCAACGCCAACGGCAACCTGACCATCTCCGAGATGCACCACGAGCTGGACACCGTCGCCCGGGGCCTGGCCGCGTTGCTGCACAACACCCCCGAGGAGGAAGCGTGATCGACCCGTCCGTGTTCGCCGCCGAGGTCGCCCGCCAGATCGACGCCCACACCGCGTGGGACTCCCTGCACGAGTTCAGGACCCTGCATTGGGACGGCGAGCGGCTCACCACCGGCACCCTGGCCGCCATCGCGCCGAACGTCCCGCCGGACGCCTACCCCGACCTGATGGCCGGCGTCGCCCAGAAGGAGATCCTCAAGCAGCAGGAGCAGGGCAAGCACACCCTGTACGCCTTCAGCCTGCTGTTCGAGGCGCACGCCGTCATGCACGACTCGGCCCAGGCCACGGCTGAGGAGAACGCGCGCTTCCAGCGGGACCGGCTGGAGCGCCGCTTCCACCAGCGGGAGGATGCCGTCGAGGTCCTCGGCATCTACCTCGTGGACGTCCATGGCCGCCTGTGGACCGGGACGAAGCGACGCGACACCGGGAAGGTCGAGCAGCACTACTACCCTGACCCGGCGCGTACGCCCATCGGAGGCGGCTTCATCCAAGGGCTGCGCACGGTGGCCGCGGTTACCAGGGCCACGCTGCACGGTCTTCCGATGCCGTCGAGGCTGCGATGAGCAGCCACGTCCACCACGGGACCGCGTCCCTGACGATCGCGATCCGGCAGGCCGACGGCAGCATGGTCTCCCGCCGCTGGCTGACGTGCGAGCACTGCGCTGAGCACCTGGCCGCGCAGCTCGGCCCGCCGTTCGACGAGGTGCTGGCCACGGCCGATGCCCGCCAGACGCTCCAGGAGATCGCCGGGACCATGCCCGGCTACATCCAGACCGATCTGCGGGGCGAGCCGTGAACGCCGTCGAGGCCGGCGACCTGTTCCGGCTGCTGAGCTGGATCTTTGGGACGGCGCCGTCCGGCGAGGAGCCGGTGAACGACGCCGAGGCGATGGAGTCCGCCGCGGTGCTGGCCGACCGGGCACACCAAGCACTCGGCACCGGGCCGGACGGCCAGGGCGTGCGGGCGCTGTGGTGTCAGGTGAAGCCGGTCATCACGGTGGACCGGGTGCCGCACGACTCCGGTGGTGTGCTGCCGTCCGGCCTGCGCCTGGTCCGCAACACGACCGGTCAGCCCGAGCCCGTACGGCTGGACGGCCGTGATGGCTGAGGAACTGATGCTGTTCGGCACCCCCGACGTCCCCAGGCCCGAGCCGCCGAAGGAGTCACCGGGAGTGCGCCGGACTCGGCGGCAGGCCGGCCTGCTCGCCGTGGGCGTCCACCCGCTGTCGGTCGTGCTCAGCTCGACGCTTCGCCTGCCCGAGCAGGCCGCACCACATGACGACCGCCGCGCGCCCGGCCGCCGCTGTGGCAACTGCGCCTTCCGCCGGACGAACGCCTGGGGCTACCCCAAGTGCGCCTTCGGCGACGGTGTCCGGGCCAGCCACAGCGCCGCGACCGAGTGCCGCGCCTGGTGGCCCGGCTGCACAGACCACGAGTGGAAGGAGAAGGCGGATGGCTGATCTGCGTATTGATCTACGTGCTTGCCGAGCCTGGCAAGGGGATAAGGAACTCCGTCTCACGCACCTTGAGTTCCGGTTGCTCACTCTGCTGGCTGATCACGTCGGGACCGTAGTGACCCGCAAGCAGATCATGCGCGAGGTGTGGGGAATCGACCGGTGGGACTCCACCAAGACCGTGGACATGCATATCTCGTGGCTGCGCCGGAAGCTCGATGACGACGCCACCAGGCCGTACTACATCAGCACCGTGCGGGGCGTCGGCTTCCGCTTCGACGGATCCGCAGAGATCATCGGTGATCCCGCCTCGTCTGCTTCGGCCGGCGACGGCTTGGCCCTGGCCCGCGCCGTGGTGGCCGACTTGCGGACGCTGGCCGACCAGGCGGAGAAGCGTCTCGCCGAGCTGGAGCACGCCGCCGTGGATACCCACCCGGCTCGGTCTGGCCCGACTGCAACCCGCACGGCGAGATCCACCGCGATCTCGTCGGCGCCTGTCATGAGCGGCACCAGCTGGAGATGACCGCCCGTTCGACTGGTCGCCGTGACACCTACCGGATCGCCGAGGTGTGCCTGATCGAGGACGGCGACCACGACCGATGAACCCACCTCTTACAGCGAGCTGGCCGAGCTGCAAGAGTCCCTGGCGGTTCACGGAAGCTCGCTGAGGCTATCACTCAGTTTCTCACTCAGAAAACACTAGGCTGTTTCAAAGGCAGGTGAGCCAGTCATTGATGGCAGTGATGTGGATGACGGCCTCGTAATGAACAGCGAGCTTGTCGCACTGGGTGGAGACGGCACGATGACGTTTGATCCGGTTGATGCTACATTCCACGGCATGCCGGTTCCGGTAGTTGGCGGAGTTAAAATCCGGGGGCCAGCCGTCACTGCTACGCGCCATAGCTGGCCTATATATCATTGTTCATTCTTGTTAAGTTATTGGGCTGGATTCCTGACTTCTACACAGCCCTCGCCTACCCGAAAGACAGCTTCATAGTTCACGGCATTCAGGAGATCGCAGATAGCTCGCAACATCACCGTAGCTACCTGTGACTCGAAGTTGACCATTTCCTCAATGGTTCCACTGCTACTGTTTGCGAGGCCTCGATTAGTTGTCCACGTCACTGAGATACTCTCCGAATGGAGATCTATTAGAAATCCTCCATTGGCGTCGGCTGGCGCGAGCCCAGATATCTTGAGATGCCACTCGACATCTCTGAATAGACGCTTCACAGCTGCTGAGGTATCTTTCATGAACTTTATCCTAGATCTCGAACATAAGACCAGGGACGGCTTCGTGGAGCCGTCCCTGAGATCGAAGGCTAGCTATCGCACGGTCAGAACGGGATGCCAGTCCTCGTCCGCCGCGCCGTCCTTGCGGTAGCTGGAAAGCTGGGTGACCTGCTTGCCATCTACGCTGACTAGAACGAGGCCGTTTCGGAACTCATTCGAACAGGCGCCTTCACAGCCCAGCGCGATCAGGTGATCGTCATCAGCCCAAGCCAGTAGTTGTAGAACCGGCTGAGTTCCGACTGCCTGATCTGTTGCTAGCTCTCTCACCTGCGTGGGGAGTCCAGGAGCGCCTGCCACGAGCTTGCCGTTAGGGGAAATCCCTGCCGCTCCGATCTCATCTCCTGCGGCCGTTGCTCCGAAAGGAGCCCTTAACTGGCCGTCCAGACTACGCCAGGACTTTCCGTTCGATGAGGTAAAAGAAGGAGCAGATATTGCGTCGCCGGATTCCCATTTGAAATCTTGTCGAGTACCGCCGGAACGTTCCGAGGCGATCTTATTGAATTTGGTCTTTTTGTCTGCGGTATTGACTATATAGAAACCGGTGCGGGTTGAGGGCTTGTGTCGCCGGAGAGCTTCCGAGAAGAACTCGGCCTCGTCAGGGTGACTGGTGTATGTCGTAGCAAGGATCTTGCTGCCGTCCGGCGACCAGGCAACGCTTCCGGCGGGTTGTCCAAGGTTGATCCAGGAAACGATGTTACCAGTAGATACGTCGAGGATACCGAGCCTCTTTGAGGGAAGTTCTCCGTCCAGAACTGCTGCAAACTTGAGTCCTGGGGCCACATCGAGCCATGACCATGGAGTAGCTTCGTAAGATCCGGAGCGCGGGTTGTGCAGATACCATGTGCGATGAAGGCGCTTCACGTTCCCCTGCACGGTGCCCCATTGGCCGATCCAGTATGCAGAAACTGCCATACGGCCCGCCGCTATAAGGCTCTTGGGAGGACTGTTTCGAATGTCGGAAGAGACACCCGCCGGAGCCACTCTAGTACGAGTGTCAGACGAGTTTCCTGCATTGGCGCCCGATGCCAGCTCGGCTGCATTTGCAGATTGCAGCCCTTTTAGCATCAAAGAGCCTCCGCTTACCAGAGCCATCGTTGTCACGGCGGCAATTATTGGGATGATTATCTTCCGTCGGCTACTGCGTCTCGAACAAGACGGGTCGTCTACGTGGTCGGCATTGGCTCGCATATACACCCCATTTAATAAGCGTTGATGATCTATAGATGTCGGAAGATAGTTGTATATGCCACTAGCCAAGCTGACAATCAGGCGAGGTTGCCGTGTTGGAGGGATATCCGGTGGAGCCCTCTTGGCGCCAGGTAAGCAGATCCCGAAAGCCGGATCCGCTAGCCCAAGTGGTGGGGCCACATACGCCGTTATTTCCGTTAGTGTCATACGCCTCCCAGCTCATGATATCGAAATCTCTAAGTCCCGCCCCTGCGCGCATGCCGTCTGTGGATTTGTCGCATGCTTGAAGAGCGTCTACGGCAGGATTATAGACTGCCTGCGAGTAACTAGTTGATACTTCGCAGACGGGAAGCGCGCGTGCGGGCGTAGAGAAGCTAATCGTTACGGTACATGCCAGAGTTCCGGTTATAAGTAACTGCACTGCTCGCGATCGACGCACAATAGTCCTTTCGTCTGCCGAAGCTATTTAAAAGATCTTATCGTGATCGCTTGACCGAAGACAAGGTCATATCTGTCAGCAGTAAGTTGCGGAGTGCATTATCCCTAGTCAGGTAGGTCTCGCGCGACTTCTAGCTAAGCTAAAAGAGTGGCCGATATATCCAATTTAGTGCCCACATAAACCCATCACCGTCATGCTAAGCCCTGGGATGGTCACCGCCCAGTCGAGGGGTTTGGCCACGTCAGGTCGGACGTCTGGAAAAGCCGTTGCTCACGTGCACATGTTTCCGGCGACCCCCTCGTTCGCTGGTTGCCTTGCCAACAAGCTTGAAAGGCCGGTGTTACAGCGGGGGCTGGTTAGGGCCTGCGGCGATCGGCTATCCCGGAGGTATGAGGTATGCCGTGGGCGGCGGGCTGACCGCCACGGAACGCGCCCGGCGGGAGCGGTTGCGCTTCGAGGCCGCGGAGTTGTTCGCACAAGGGGTGCCCGCGCCGGAGGTGGCGCGGCGGTTTCGGGTGAGCCGCATGTCGGCCAACCGCTGGTACCGCACCTGGCAGACCGGCGGGCCGGAGGCGCTGGCCTCCAAGGGGCCGGGCGGGGAGAAGTGCCGATTGAATGCGCAGCGCCTGGATCGGCTGTGCTGTGAGCTGGGGCGCGGTCCGGTCGCGCACGGCTTCGTCGAGGACCAGTGCTGGACGCTGGCGCGAGTTGCCGACCTGATCGCGGCCTTGTTTCATGTCCGCTACACCTTGCGCGGGGTGTCGTATCTGCTGCACTGGATCAGCTGGACGCCGCAGATGCCGGTTCATCGGGCTGTCGAGCGCGAAAGGGGGTGATCGAGTTGTGGGTCGCCGAGGAATGGCCGGCGACAAAAGGGCGGCGCTCGACCTGGGTGCCTGGCTGTGCTGGGCCGATGAGGCTGGGCAAAGTCTGAGGCCGCCCGGGACGCGGACTTGGGCGCCGCCCGGCCGCGTACTCCGGTGGTGAAGGTGACCGGCAAGGGATATGGCCGGGTGGTGCTGGCCGGTCTGGCGTACCGGGTCCTGATCCGGCGCGGGCAGCCGGGCGAGATCAAAGCCTTCACGCCCTGGCATCTGACCGCTCTGCTGGATGCCACCCATACCCAGCTCGGCGGGCCGCTTGTGTTGGTGTGGGACAACGACCGCCGCCACCTGTCACGGGCGATGCGCACCGCGATCGAGGCGCGTCCCTGGCTGACGGTCTTCCAATTGCCCGTTTACGCCCCGGAGTTGAACCCGGCCGAAGGAGTGTGGTCGGTTCTCAAACCGCGGCCTGGCCAACCTCGCCCCCCATGACACCGACCAACTGCTGCACTGGTCAAGAACAAGCTTAGACGGATGCAGGACCACCCTGCGCTGCTCGACGGTTTCATCGCCCAGACCAGCCTCATCCTCAAAGCGCTGTAACACCAGCTTTTCAAGCTCAGCTGCCGATCAGGTGACATTTCTGTCCGCCATGCATGATCTTCAGAAGACTGTTCGTGGCCTTCAGATGGACGAGGGAACCCTCCCGTAATCATCGAAATTTGTAATATCCTCTGTCGGGGTGAATCCGCGAAAGGAAAATGAATGAGCGAAAACAGCAAGAGAATCGTCGCTACTGTGCTCCTGGTGACCGACGGCATCGGCGAACAGCTCGACATGGCCCACGTTGCGATCGGTGGCACGAACGCCTCGACCCTGGTCCCGGCTTCCCGCATCGCCGAGGACACGGGCGTCCCGGTGAACGAGCTGCCGGGCCGGAAGTTCGGCGCCCTGTGGACGATCGGCGAAGACGATGAGGAGCTTTCGGATTTCCGTCTTTTGAATGATCCCCGCATTTATCGGGGTTAGGGAATATAGCGTCCGGGGGAGAGAAAATGTCAGTCGGTCAGCCTATCATTAATCGTAGGAAATGGGGCAGGCAACCCCATCCGCTGAGAAATGGAGGAGCCTCCAATGACCGAGTTCCCCGAAATTCCCCCGGAGCGCGAGGAGCGGACGGACCACCTGCTGGCCCACGCCGCGCACACCCTCACGCATGTGGCGAAGGTCCTCGCCCGGATCGGGATCCGCATCCCGCTGGACGTCGAGGACTCCGACACGCTCACGGACGCCCTGGAGCGGACGCTGGACCTGATCGACGACCGTCCCGAGGCTCCGGAGCAGGCCAAGGGCGCGATCTTCGCCCTGACGCTGCGCTGGCTCATCGCGATGGACATGGTCGCCGCCTACCGGATGATGGGCCGCGACTGGCGGGAAGCTGCCGCACTCGACACCCTCAAGCAGGTCGAGATGCTCACGATCATCGCGCTGAACCTGCTGGACGGTCGCGACTCGCTGAACTGATCCCCCCGCCGAAGCGCCCCCGTTTCGGCGGGGGTGCTTCCTTGTGCATGAGGACCGGCGGGGCAGGCCGAGGCCCGCAGGCAACCCGCCGGTCAGGCCCGCTGAGAAAGGGGCCACTTCCATGGTAGAAGGCACCGGCCCCGCTGCGGAGGTCACACTTCTGGTCGCCGAACTGGCCGAGCTGCTGGCCCGCCTGGAGGAGCTGCTCGCCGAGCCGGTCGCCGACCCCACCTCGGGCACGATGAGCCATCACAAGGTGACCGGTTCGCCCGCGCCCTGGCACGCCGAGGCCGGGCCGGTCCTGATGGACATCCACGAGGGCGTCCGTCGCCTGGAGGCGAGCCTGCGCCGAGAGGTCGCCGGACACCTCGGCGACCGCCGTGGCGGGTCCGACGCCAACACCGCGGCGGCCCTGGCCTCGATCGCCCGCCTCGTGCACGCCGTGCCCGAGGAGGCCGCCCGTCGTACGGCGCGCATCCTGTCCGGTTGGATCCGCCGGGCCTCGGAGGTGCGCGACATCGGCGAGGCCGAGCGGTGGGAGCCGCTACGTGCCCCGGCCGGCGAGCTGCCGCCGGCCTGCCCGTACTGCAAGACCTTCTCGCTGCGGGTCGGTCGCCGAGAGGGCCGGGTCAGGTGCGCTAACCGGCGGTGCGTGGATAGCGATGGGCGTCCGCCGGTTGCGACGATCGACAAGAACCGGCTGAACGGGGACGCCATGCTCGTCTGGGTGGACGGCCGGACGATCTACTACGGGGACATACCATAAGAGGCTGACCCGATGTTGACGGCTCTGCCGCTTCGACCGGATTTGTGCCGGTCGTGGTACGTATGCATTCCGCTTCCTGCGGATAATTGGAATACCCCGTCGGGGCACCGCTATCTAGCTGAGCGGTGCCCCTTTTGTTAGTCGAGCTGTTTTTATGCCTGTCAAACTCCGATCACTCTTTCGGAGATCGGAGCAACAGTGGCCGCTAAGGTGAGAGGTCGAACTGGAAATATTAAGGCATATTTATTTGCTGGTCAGCAGCTCGCTACTGCGCCAACAATGATTGACTGTGCCCCCTGATAAGCGGCGGGAATCGTGGTGGCGGCCCCTGGGTTGATGCAGTAGGACCAACCTGTGCCGTTCCCGTACTGCCTAAGATAGGAGCGTCGGGTGCAGTAGGAAGCGACCCCCGTGATCGGCGGGCTGAAACTCGTTAGGCCTGCGGTGCAGGGAAGCGTAGCAAAAACAGTTCCGCTTCTGCTTAGGTAGATCTCCGCAGGGGCGGCTTTAGAGCTCTCCGCCGATGCTACCTGTGGGATCATCAACGCACATGACGCTGCGATAAATGCTGCAGCTAGCCGACGCATCCACTGGCTCCTCTCGTTGTTTGCCACAGTTTTGGCCGCACTGGAGGAGAATAAGCTTCTTCGGTTCGTTAAATCAAGCGATAACCTATTGTGCTCATTTGTGTGCAGGTAGTGAAAGCTGAGGAGTGAGGTCGACTAGAATCTCTGGGTTGAGGGCTTTTAGGGGAGCGGGTCGGCTGGTCGCGACCGGTAGGTTATGGGCTGATGCCGCATAGACGACTGACGCCATGGTGAGGGCGTAGGGGTTGGAGGGGCGGAGCAGCTTAGCTATGCCAGCTGCCGTGATGTAGGTCACATCGAACATGTGTGTGGAAGGGAGGCTGATTAAAAGGGAGAAGATCGGGTGTAGCTCCTCGGGGGTTTGCGTCATTGCGGTAGCTAGAGATGCTGCCGGAATCACTAGGAGTTCCGATTTCGTTACACTGGACCACACGATGGCTTCTAGATATTTGGCTCGCCCTGTGGCAAGTTCCCTGATCGCAACATGGTCAAACACTCGTCCCGTTGCAAGAGCGCCACCGTTTTCAAGAAGCTCATGATTCCGCTGCTGCACAAGTTCGAGCATCTGCGACGAGGGCTCCCCAAATAGTGCTTGGAGTCTAGACAATGCCTCTTCGGGTTCGATGTGGGCAGGAGGGGCCGCTTCACCGGTGATGGGTTGCTCGACATGCATGTCGTCAGGCTAACCGCTACACCTGGGAAGGTCACGATTTGACTTGGACGTCTTAGGCGTACAGATGCGGGCAATGAGCTGAAGGACCCGATGCGAGGTACTCCCTGTGAGCCAGGTGGTCGAGCTGCTGGGCGAGCACATCACCACCGACCATCCCGACTGGCCCAAGGAGATGAGGCTGTGATGGACGAGCTGATCGCGTTCTTCTCGGCAGGTCGCCGACCTGGAAGCCGGCGACCATCACCGGCTGGCAGCGGCCGGACGCCTCGACCCGCCGCGGCCGTCCCCCGCGCCGACCTACCATAGAAGGCGCGTGACCGACGCCTGAAGCGGAAACCGGTGATGGTGGGGAAGAAGTCAGTCGTTCAGCAATGCCTGAAAGTTAGGGCAGTCGATAGCATGCCACTCTCGTGCAAAGATCTCTGAACCGTCCCTAATCACCTCTACGTGCCATGGCAGGCATTCGTGGCATGGCTAGATCTCGCATGGGGTGCCATCCTCCTCCTCGGCTGCAAGATCAATTGATCCGACTGGCGCTGAATAAGTGGTGTTCGGCTTGCGGCCTTTGGGGGTCTCCACCGTGCCAGTATCGAACAGGTGGAAGAGCGGAAGCGGCATGATGGGGGCATGGACGCCTGGACCGTGGAGGACGCCGCCGCCCTGCTCCATCCGCCGCTCACCGCGGCGGAGGTGCGGGAGATGATCGACCTCCTCCACCTCCAGCCGTGCGGCTCCCGCCGCACCGGCCGCCGCGGACGACCGGCCCCCACATACGATCCGACCGTCCTGCAACACGCCCATGCCCTCGTAATCCGAGGACGAGTTGACCTTGCTCGAATTCGGGCAGCATAATTCGAAGCAAGTTCCGCATGTCCTCAGACGGAATACGGACGCCTCGCCAGCCTCTCGGCCAGCTCTACCGCCGCCTCGATCGCCTCGGCCTTGGCCTTCCCTCGAAGTGTTCGCGGGATGGTGAAGAACAGGCGGGAACCGTCCCGCAGCGTGACTTTGATGGCTTGTCGCTCGTCGGTGAACATTCGCGACCACCTGCCTAAACATGTGCTGAACCCGCATTACAACACGAATGCCGGATTTAGGCCAGGCCCAATTGCCGCCTTATGGTCGGACTTCCCAGGGGAGGTACGGGTCAGAGCAGGCCCAAGCTTCCGATGATCAGCAGGGTGAGCGTCACCGCTCCGACGAAGGCCACGCCGCCCCTGCCTAGCGCGGCATGAGGTGTGTCTCCACTGGCTCGCGCGAAGAAGCCTGCAATCAGGGCGACGATGATCCCAATGAGGATGGCCACGAAGACAAGCAGGGTCTTGAGGGGGGTCATGCTCTCTCGACTCTCTATCTAGGTCGAGGCCGAGCTGATGTACGGGTAATCCGACAAAGGCTCGACCTCACGTGAACAACAACGTGTGGTGCTGCAATGCCGGAGCTCCGTACCCTGTTGGCGTCGTGCTCCGCAGCTACGGGGCAACCATCGTGGCCCCCCATAGACCGACTGCTCTTTCAGCGTGACATATGTACGCGATGCTTCGATGCAAAATGCAGACATTCCCCAATGCGATGGTGGGCTGGATGTGGCCAGAAGTAAGGGACGCTCAGGCCGTCCCTACCGCCGTCTCCGCGACCAGGTCCGCGCCGCCTCCCGCGTCTGCTGGATCTGCGGGCACGCCATCGACCTCACCCTTCCCCCTCGCCACCCCCTGAGCTGGACCCTCGACCACCTCGTGCCCCTGTCCAAGGGCGGCGACCCGCTCGACCCGAGCAACGCGAGGGCAGCGCACTACCGATGCAACAGCGGACGCGGTAACCGCCTCCGCGCACGCCAGCCCACCACCTCGCGACGCTGGTAAGTCTCTGACCTGTGAGAACGTGAGTATGTCCGTTTTTGATCACGGTCATTGGTCGACCCGCGCCCCAGTCTCCCTTTTTCTCCCCCCGGCCTCGGGGGTGCCCGGTCGGAGGTGACCATGCCCCCTCGCCGTCGTCGGCTCGCCGCAGCACCCGAACCGCCCGCGCGAGAGCGTGCGCCGGACCTGCGCGACGCCGTCCGCGCGGCCGTCGAGGCGATGGACTGGCTGACCGACTCCGACCAGGCCATGCGAGTGCTCGCGCTGCGGCAGGCCGAGGAGATCGAGAAGGCCATCGACCGGGCCGAGGAACTGGCCGAACTGCGCCGGGACCTGGCCGGGGATGAGGGCGCGCTGCGGCGGCTACGGGCGCTGGAGTCGATGTGCGAGGTCACCAAGACCGTCGGCTGGCTCGGCCCGCAGCTCCAGGGCGTGCTGCGTGATCTCGGCGGCACCCCGGCGGCCCGCAAGGCGATGAAGACGGACAAGCCGATCGGGGGACGTCTTGCTCAGCTACGCGCCGACGCTGCTGGGGAGCACGATTCCTAGGATCTGGACGCCGCCGCTGGTGACCGGCCCGCCGGGGCCGTGTGGGTGCGGGTGCGCCCTGACGCCGGCGACCTCGCGCGGGTTCTCCGCCGTGGACTTCGGCCGCGACGTCATCGGTGTCCGGCCGATCCCGTGGCAGCGCTGGCTGCTGATCCACGCGCTGGAGGTGCGGCCCGACGGGAGGTTCCGGTTCCGCACGGTGCTGGTGCTGGTGGCCCGGCAGAACGGCAAGACCACGATCGTCGAGGTCAAGAACCTGTGGAAGATGTTCGTCCTCGGCGTCGGCCTGGTGATCGGCACCGCCCAGAACCTCGACATCTCCGAGGAGTCGTGGGACAAGGCGGTCGAGATCGTCGAGGGCACGCCGGAGCTGGCGGCCGAGGTCGCGGCGATTGACCGGACGAACGGCAAGAAGGCGTTGCGCCTGGCCTCGGGCTCCCGCTGGAAGATCGCAGCGGCCTCCCGCCGCGGCGGCCGAGGACTGAGCGGCGATGACGTCAACCTCGACGAGCTGCGCGAGCACCAGACGTGGGACGCCTGGGGCGCGGTCACCAAGACCACGATGGCCCGTCGCGACCCGCAGGTCTGGGCCTTCAGCAACGCCGGAGACGATCGCTCGATTGTGCTGAACGAGCTGCTGACCGCTGGCCGCCTGGTCGCTGCCGACCCTGCTCTCGACCCGTCGATGGGCCTGTTCGAGTGGTCGGCCCCGGACGAGGTGAAATGCACCTGCGGACGGCCGAGCAACAAGCACACCGCGACATGCCGACTTCAGGACCGTACGGCGTGGGCGCAGGCCAACCCGAGCCTCGGCTACACGGTCACCGAGGAGGCCCTGGCGAGCGCACTGGCCACCGACCCCGAACCGATCTTCCGCACTGAGTGCCTGTGCCAGAGGGTCGAGTCCCTCATCCCGGAGTGGTCCGTGATCCCCCAGGACGCCTGGAGTGCGGTCGCCGACCCGGCGTCGAAGCTGGTCGACCCGGTGGCCTTCGCCTTGGACGCGACCCCGGACCGGAGCATGGGCGCGATCGGCGTGGCCGGCCGGCGGGCCGACGGCCTGGACCACGTCGAGGTCGTCGAGCACCACCCCGGCACCGGATGGATGGTGGCCCGCACGCTGGAGCTGGTGCGGCGCTGGCGGCCGTGCGCCGTGGTGGTCGACGGCGCAGGTCCGGCCGGCTCGCTCATCGCGCCGCTGGAGGCGGCGGGGATCGAGGTGGTCAAGCCCAGCGCCCGGGAGTACGCCCAGGCGTGCGGGTCCTTCTACGACGCGGTGGTGCCGCCGGTGAACGCCGCAGAGGACTGGGCATCGACGCTGCGCCACCTCGATCAGGCCCCGCTGAACGCGGCGCTGGCCGGAGCAGCGAAGCGCGACTTGGCGGACCTGTGGGCTTGGACCCGCCGCGGCGCCAGCGTGGACATCTCCCCGCTGGTCACGGTGACGCTGGCCCGTTGGGGACACGCGACCCGGGCGCACCTGCTCGACGACACCGACCCCATGAACAACATCTGGTGACCTGGTGAGGAGGACGATGGCGCGCTCCTCGCTCATGGCCGACCTGGCGGGCTCGGCCGGTACGGCGCTCCGCTGGCTGGTCACGGTGCTGCCCGGCCTGGCCGGTCTGGTGCTGGTCTCCTACGGCGCGTGGCTGGCCTGGCCGCCAGCCGGGTGGATGACAGCGGGCGGGCTGCTGCTGGCCGACCGGGCGTGGGAGCAGATCCGCACCGATCGGAGTGAGTCGTGAGCATGCTGTTCGGTACGGTCCGGCGCGCGGAGCCGCTCGAGCGCCGGGAGTCCGCGGACCCGCCGATCCCGCCGAACAGCGCGCTGTCCAGCAGCTACGCCCGGGTGGACCTGAACCGCGCCGAAGCCTCGCTCCAGAAGGTCGCGGTCTGGGCATCGGTCACCCTGTTGGCGGGCACCGCGGCGATGCTGCCCGTCGACGTCCTGTCTGGCACCGGGGCGGACAAGCGCGAGCGGCCCAAGCCGCGGTGGCTGCTCGATCCGGCCGGGGACGGCAACGGCCTGGAGGACTGGACGTGGCAGCTCATGTATTCGTGGCTGCTGCGCGGCAACGGCTTCGGCCTGGTCGGCGAGCGCGATCCGCGCACGGGTGCCGCGACGCAGATCCTCTTGCAGCACCCGGACGAGGTCGCGGCCTGGAAGGACCAGGAGGGCAAGCCTCGCTACCGGATCGGCGGCAAAGAGGTTCCGAAGGACCAGGTATGGCACAAGCGCGTCTTTCCGGTGCCCGGCCGCCTGAAGGGCCTGAGCCCGATCGAGCATCACGCGCTGACCGTCGGCGTCGGTATCGCGGCGTTGCGCTTCGGTAGCCAGTGGTTCGAGGAGGGTGCCCACCCGACCGGCATCCTGACCTCGGACAAGAACCTGGATCAGGAGCAGGCGAGCACGGCCAAGCAGCGGTTCCTCGCCGCGATCCGCGGAAAGCGTGAGCCCGTCGTCATGGGGGCGGGCTGGCAGTACAAGGCCATCCAGATCGCGCCCGGCGAGTCGCAGTTCCTGGAGACCAATCAGTTCACCTCGGCGGAGTGCGCCCGGATCTTCGGGCCGGGCCTGGCCGAAGTCTTGGGTTACGAGTCTGGCGGGAGCATGACCTACTCTAACGTGGAGTCCCGCAGCCTGCACCTGCTGATCTACGCACTGGACCCGTGGCTGACCCGGCTGGAGCGGGTGCTGACGGAGCTGTTGCCGCGCCCGCAGTACGTGAAGGTCAACAGGAACGCCCTGCTGCGCACGGACCTGCTCACCAGGTTCCGCGCCTACCAGATCGGTATCCGCAACCACTTCCAGACGCCGGACGAGGCGAGGGAGCTGGAGGACAGGCCGCCGCTGACCCCCGAGCAGATCACCCAGTTCACCACGCTCCCGCCGACCGGCGGCTCGGGCGCGTCGGACAGCACCAGCCAGGAGGAGTAGATGAACCTCGCCGAACGCGCGAAGACCGGCGGGCGCGAGCGTCGCGCCTACCCCGTCCAGCTCGAGGTCCGCGGCAAGGCCGGGGCGCTCGTGGAGATCACCGGCTACGCCACGGTGTACGAGCAGACCTACGAGATGTGGGACATGTTCGGTGCCTATGACGAGGTGGTCCGCGAGGGTGCTGGCACCAAGACCCTGGGCGAGAACCCGCAGACGCAGCTCCTGCTCAACCACGGCGGCCTGTCGATGGCCTACACCCACGCCGGGACGCTGCGCCTGGCCGAGGAACCGCAGGGCCTGCATCTGGCGGCCGACGTCAACACCGCCCGCGGCGACATCCGGGACATGGTGCTGGCCATCGAGGACGGAAACGTCGACGAGATGTCGTTTGCGTTCAGAGTGACTCGCCAGCAGTGGAGCCCGGACTACATGCAGCGCGACATCATCGAGTACAGCCTGCACCGCGGCGACGTGAGCGTGGTCAACTTCGGCGCGAACCCCGCAACCAGTGTCGCGCTGCGCGGCCTGGACCTCGACCGCATGGGCGACGAGCAGGCCCGCGCCCTGTACGAGCGGCTCGGCCAGCGACTCGCGCCGCCCGCCCCGCCTGCTCCCCCCGCACCTGAGACCCAGCGACGCAATCCGCTGTCGCTGTTCGAGGCCGAGGCCGCAGTCCTCGGCTGATCCCGCCTGACCCCTGACGCGCCGGAGCCACGCCGGAGCGTCCTGCGGCATGCCCGCAGGTCGCCACCACCTGGCCACCACCCGGACGGACGACGGCACGACCCACTCACGAAGGAGGGCTCCATGCTGGAGTTCCTGCGCCAGCAGCTCGCGAAGCTGCTGGAGGAGAGGGCCGCGCTGCGTACCGAGCTGGACGCCGTTCTGACGGCTCCCCGGGCTGAGCAGCGCGACCTCAATGAGGAAGAGGCCACCGCGTTCGCCGAGAAGCGCGAAGCGATCAAGGCCAAGGACACCGAGATCGAGCAGCGTCGCGAGCGCATCGCCGAGCTGGAGGAGGACGCGAAGCGCGAGGCCCGCGCCGCCGAGCTGACCGCCCAGTACGGCCAGACCGGCGAGGCCCGGGAGCGTGCCTCCGGCGTGCAGGTCACCGCCGAGCCGGAGACCTACCGCCGCGGCGGCAAGGTCTCCTACTTCCGGGACCTGGTCCGCGCCCAGCTCCAGGGCTCGCGCGACGCGGTCGAGCGGCTCGCGAGGAACGACCGCGAGGTGGCCGCCGCCCTGGAGAAGAGGGCGTTGTCCACGACCGACGGCGCCGGCGGTGAGTTCGTGCCGCCCCTGTGGATGATCGACGAGTACGTGGGCCTGGCCCGCGCCGCCCGGGTGGTGGCCAACCGGATGCGGCCGATGCCCCTGCCGGGCGGCACCGACTCCATCAACCTTCCGAGGCTCGCCACCGGTACGGCGGTCGCCGAGCAGGCGACGCAGAACACCGCGGTCCAGAACACCGACGCGACCACGGGCAGCGTGGCGGCGGCCGTGGCCACGATCGCCGGCCAGCAGGTGGTCTCGCTCCAGCTCATCGAGCAGAGCCCGATCAACATGGACGATGTCCTCCTGGCCGACTTGGCGGCGGACTACGCCATCAAGGCCGACGTCTTCGTTCTCACGAACAACGCCGCCGGGAAGCGTGGCCTGCTCAACGTGTCCGGTGCCAACGCCGTGACCTACACGGACGCGAGCCCCACGGCGGGCGAGCTGTACGCCAAGGTGGCTGACGCGATCCAGCAGATTCACACGGGCCGGTTCATGCCGCCGGATGTGATCTTCATGCACCCGCGGCGCTGGGCGATGCTGCTGAGCGCCCTGGACTCGGCGGGCCGTCCGCTGGTGACCCCGGCGGCCAACGCGCCGCAGAACGTCCTGGCGGCCGTCGGTGAGATCAACTCCGAGGGCTTCGTAGGAAGCATGCAGGGATTGCCGGTCTTCGTGGATCCCAATATCCCGATCAACCTCGGTGCGGGCACCAACGAGGACCGGATCATCGTCGCGCGTAGCTCCGACGTGATCCTGTTCGAGGGCACCCCGAGGTCGGAGACGTTCCGGGAGACGAAGGCAGCCGAGCTGTCGGTCCTGCTCCGGTTCTACAACTACGTGGCGCTGCACTCCGAGCGCTACCCGAAGTCGATCAGCGTGATCAGCGGTACGGGCCTGGTCACCCCGACGTTCTAGTACGCCACCGGACCGGGCGGGGCCGCGCGCTCCGCCCGGCCGGTCCCGCACACCCATCTACCTGGAGGCATCACCCATGGCTGAGATCGACGGCGTGCAGCCGACCCCGGAGAAGGCCGAGGAGCAGCAGGCCGACAACTCGTGGCCGAAGCCGGGCGAGGAGGGCTACGTCCACCCCGACGGCACCCCGCAGAGCGTGCAGCAGCTCGAAGACAACCGCAGGGCGGCGGCCGACCGGGCGGCTGCGGGCAGCGTCGTCCACGGTGCTCCGCTGGCGACCCCAGGGCCGGACGTGCAGGCCGAGCGGGACAAGGCTGTCGAGCGGGCCGAGTCCTACGACGGCACCACCACCGAGCAGGCCGAGGAGCACCTGACCGAGTGGATCGAGGAGAAGACCGAGGAGAAGGCCGACGAGGCGGCCGACGACGAGCAGGCCAAGCCCGCCGCCCGCCGGACCCGGGCCTCGCGGTCCGCGGACACCAAGAAGGAGTAGGACATGCCGGAGCAGGTGCCGGTCCGCTCGGTGCGGACCGGCGGCACCGACTACATCGAGGTCCCGACTCCTGAAGAGCAGCAGGTCGCGGCCCTGCGTCGAGAGCACGCCGGCTACCTGACGCGCGGCCTGGGCGACCGGGCCGAGCAGGTGGCCGCCGAGCTGCGGCGCCTGGGTGCGGACGTCGAGGAGGGCCAGGAGCAGCGGGAGACGCCGCGCGTTCCGGAGCCGGAGAACACCGCCGACTCCCGGCCGCTCCAGCGCACCGCCCGGCGCGGTCGCCGCGAGTAGGCGATGACCTACGCCTTCGGGGCACCGGCCCGGCTAACCACGGAGATCCGCTCCAGCGGCCAGCTCGTCACCCCGGCGTCCATCACGCTGACGATCCGGCTGCCGGACGGTACGACCGCCGGGCCGCTGACCCCGCCCGCGGACGGCGTAGGGCTCTACCACTACGACTACGTCTCACCCCAGGCCGGGCGGCACATCGCCCGATGGACCAGCACCGGCCCGGCGACCGCGACCGAGGAGCCGTTCGACGTCGCGCCGATGTGGGACGCCGGAATCGTCTCCCTCGCCGAGACGAAGAAGCACCTGAACATCACCTCGACGGCCGATGACGCCGAGCTGGCCGAGGTGGTTCGCGCGGTGACGCCGGTCGTCGAGCGGCACGCCGGGGCGGTGACGCGCCGGATCCACGTCGAGGACCACCCGGGCGGCTACGCCTTGGCGCTCCAGCACACTCCGGTCCTGACCATCACCTCGATCACCGGGGCGCGGCCGGGCGTGCTGAACCAGGCGGTGGACCAGCTCGCCGACGCCCAGGTGACCGGCGTGGTTCAGCGTCTCGACGGCGGGTGGATCTCCGGGCCGGTGCGGGTGACCTACACCGCGGGCCGCACCGAGGTACCGGCGAACGTCCGCCTGGCCGCGCTGATCATCATCGGCCACCTGTGGGAGATCCAGCGCGGCACCGTGGCCCCGCGGCTCGGCGGCGACGACGAGGTGTGGGATCCGCGGGCCGGGTTCGCCGTGCCAAGGCGGGCGCTGGAGCTTCTGGGCGAGCAGGTATCAGGAATCGCGTGAGGTGACATGAGGCTGTCGATCGCCGGGATGCCGTATCGGGCGGACTACCGGTTGGAGCTGGACGGGCACAACGTGGCCCGCGGCCTCCAGCGGGCGGTGCTGGATCTGGACCGCAACAGCATGCCGACGCTGGAGCTGGAGATTCGCGTCCACGAGGTCGAGCGGCTCGACGTCGAGGAGGTCGAGGTGGTCCTGCCGGAGGCGACCCGGGACCTACTGACCCGAATCGGCTGGACGCCGCCCGGAGGTCAGGTTGAACCTGACCCCGTGACAGGTCAGGTTCAACCTGACCCCGGACCGGCGGCCGGAGCATAAGCCATGCCGCAGACTGTGAGCACCGTCCCGGCCGTCCTGGAAGCCCTGGTGGCCGCCGCCCGCCGAGTGCTTCCCGGTGTGCAGGTGGTGGACGGCCAGCCGCTCGCGGCCGATCAGGAGATCATCTGTGTCGGCTTCACCGGGGAGCCCGGTGAGACGTCCGTGGAGAACGTCCGCACCCGCGAGCAGGTGACGCTGGACCCTGACCGCGAGTCCTACGAGATCACCTGTCTGGTCGCCGTACTGCGCGGAGAGGCCGACGCCGCCGCCGTGCGGGCGCGGGTCTACGAGATGGTGAGCATCCTGGCTGGCGAGCTGGCCACCGACCCGACCCTCGGCGGGGTGTGTGGGCGAACGCAGCTCACCACTGAGGACCTGGCCCAAGAGCAGACCACCAAGGGCGCACAGGCTGTCGTCCGGTTCGTGATCACCGTGGATGCCTGGACGTACTGATGGCCAAGGAGCAGAGCGGCACCGACGAACTGCGGCGGCTGGTGCGTGACCTGGGGGCACTGCCCGCCGAGGTGCGCAAGGAGCTGCGGCCTGCGCTGCGCAAGGCCGGGACGCGGGCGCGCACCCGGGCGAAGGCGAACGCGAGCTGGTCGCGGCGCATCCCGCGAGCGATCCGCCTTCAGGTGAGCTTCGCCAAACGCCGGCCAGGCGTGGCCCTGTCGGTGAACAAGCAGCGGGCACCGCACGCGAGGCCGCTGGAGAACCTCGGCAAGCCGGGCACCTTCCGCCACCCGCTGTTCGGCGACCGCAAACGCTGGGTGGCACAGCGCGCCCGCCCCTTCTTCTTCCCTGCCGCCGCGGCCGAGTGGCAGCAGATCGACCGCGACGTGGCCACCGCCGTGGACGCCGCCGCGCGCAAGCACGGATTCCGATGAGAGGACGAACCGATGCCCCTTGATTCGCGGCTGCTGGTCCAGCTCGCCGCCAACCTGACCAGCTCGCTGGACCTGACCACGGTCAGCGCGCCGCTGTCGTTCGCCCGGCAGCTCAACCTCGCCGACGGCACCGGCCTCAACCAGGCGAACCGGCTCTGGTCGGATGAGCGCACGCTGGCCGCCTCGGCGAGCGAGGACCTCGACCTGGCCGGGGTGCTCACCGACCCGTTCGGCGCTTCGATCACCTTCGCTCGAGTGAAGGGCCTGATCGTCGCGGCCCCGCTGGCGAACGCCAACAACGTGGTCGTCGGAGGCGCGAGCAGCAACCCGTTCGTCGGCCCGTTCGGTGCCGGAACCCACACGGTCGCGGTGCGGCCCGGCGGCCTGCTGGTGCTCATGGCTCCTGACGCGACCGGCTACGCGGTGACCGCGGGCACGGGCGACCTGCTGAAGGTGGCGAACTCGGGCGCGGGCTCCAGCGTGACCTACCAGATCGTCGTCATCGGCGCGGCGTCGTAAGGGGGCGGCCATGGCAGAGCTGGAGCTGATCCGCATCCGTCATCCGCGGATCGACGACGGGCAGCGGGTGATCGAGGTCCCCGCCTCGGCGCTGAGCCACTACCAGCGCTCCGGCTGGGAGTCGGCAGTCGATCCCGTCGAGGAGCCACCGGGCGAGGCCCCGGCCGATCCGCCGCCCGACGGCAAGACCGCACCCGAGCAGGACACCGAAGCCCTGGCACCCGCCGGGGCTTCGCCATTGGAAGGCACTGAGCAGCCGCCGCGGCGTCGGCGCGCAACCAGGGGGAATGAGTAATGGCCGCCACGCCCATCGCAGCCGTCCAGCGCTACTGGCCCAAGGGCACGCTCAAGTGGTACTGGGTGCCCACCATCGCCAACATCAACGCGCCCACCCGGGCCGAGCTGAACGCGGGCGTCGACCTGTCCCGCGAGGTCGCCGCCTACGAGGGCTGGACCACCAGCTCCAACTTCGAGGACGCGCCGGACGTGAATTCGAGGTTCGTCTCCAAGGTGGCGGGCGACATCGAGGCCGAGGACTCCAGCCTGACGATGTACGCCGACCCGTCCGGCAACGACGCCCGCACTCTCATGCCGAGAGGTACCGAGGGCAACGTCGTGCGTTTCGGGGGTGGCGACGTTCCCGGTCGGAAGATGGATGTCTTTCCGGTCGCCGTTGGCGCAGTGAGCAAGCCGTTCGAGATGGACGCGGTTCCCGTGTGCCAGTTCCAGTTCGCGATCACCGACGAGCCCGCCGAGGACGTCACCGTTCCCGCCTGAGTGCGCGAGCTGCTGCGGCTCATCTGGGCCGACTTGCGGCGTCTGGGCCGATTCCTTGAAGACCTACGAGAGCGAGAGATCATGGCACTTCTGGGCCGCGAGCAGATCCTGGCCGTCGACGACCTGCCCGTGGAGGACGTCCCCGTTCCCGAGTGGGGCGGAGAGGTCCGCCTGCGCGGCCTGACCGGCGCTGAGCTGGACGAGTACCAGGCGTCCCTGGTCGTGCAGACCCGGGACGGCACGCAGAAGACGAACCTGCGCAACGCCACGGCCAAGCTCGTCTCCCGGTGCGCGATCGACGAAGACGGCGCTCCGCTGTTCGAGCCGAAGGACTTGCTCAAGCTCAGCAGCAAGAGCGCTGTCGCCCTCCAGCGCCTGGCCAACGTCGCCCAGCGCCTCAACGGCCTGACCGACGACGACCTGAAGGAGCTGACCGAGGATTTCGGCGACGGCCCGAGCGCCTCGACCACCACCGACTAGCGCTCGCCCTCGGCTGCACCGTCGCCGAGCTGCTCGCCCGCATCAGCGCCCGTGAGCTGGCGGCCTGGCAGGTGTTCGAGCGGCTGACCGGCCCGATCGACCTGCGTGTGCGGATCGACCAAGCCGCCGCGCTGATCGCCGAGCGCATCACCAACAGCCTGACCGAGACCAAGGGCAAGACCCCCGAGGCCGCCGACTTCATGCCGCGCTGGGACGCACCCGCACCGATCGAGTGGGAGCAGGGGGGAGGCGACGATGGCGACGATTCGTAACCTCCTCATCCGGCTCGGCGTGGACTTCTCCGAGCGCGGCATCAAGAAGGCCGAGCGGGCGGTCGCACGGTTCGAGAAGCGGCTGGTCGGGGTGAGCCGGCTCGCGGCGGGCGGTGCCGGCCTGGCA
This sequence comes from Streptosporangium carneum, assembly GCF_027922005.1. GTDB lineage: Bacteria > Actinomycetota > Actinomycetes > Streptosporangiales > Streptosporangiaceae > Streptosporangium > Streptosporangium carneum. Next base: position 706,155 of record NZ_BSEV01000001.1, read on the forward strand.
TCCCTGGCCGGCGGGGCGACCGCGCTGAGTGCTGCCCTGGTCCCGGCCGCCGGGGCGCTGCTGGTGTTGCCGGCCCGCCTTGCTGCGACCCAGGCGGCGGCGGCCACGCTCAAGGTTGGTTTGTACGGCGTAGGCGAGGCCATGTCCGCGGCGGCCTCCAAGGACGCCAAGGCCCTGGACGAGGCTCTGAAGAAGCTGTCACCCAGCGCCCGCGCGTTCGTACGAGAGAGCACCGGGATCTCCAAGTCCTTCCGGCCGATCCGCGCAGCCGTACAAGAGCGCATGTTCGACGGTCTGGCCAAGCAGGTGCGGCCGATCGCGGGCAACCTGCTGCCAGCCGTGCGGCGCGGCATGGTCGGTGTGGCGGGCGGCCTCAACGCCGGAGCACGGGAGGCTGCGGCGTTCGCCAGGACGCCGCTGGCCCGCGGAGCCCTGGCAGCCGTGTTCGCCACCACCGAGCGCGTCACGCGACGGCTGAGCAGCGCTGTCCAGCCCGCGCTGCGCGGCATCACCTCGCTGACGGTCAACAGCCTGCCTCTGCTCGAGCGGATGGCGGGCTGGGCGACCAACGGGGCCAAGGCCGCAGGCGCGTTCCTGTCGTCCGAGCGCGGCGCGACCATGCTCCGCAACGCGGTCCAGCGCGCCGGGGACACCCTCGCCCAGCTCGGCCGGATCGCCGGGAACGTGGGCCGTTTCCTGGCCGGTGTCTTCCGCTCCGCCAAGGGCTCCGGCGACGGGGTCCTGACCACCATCGAGCAGGTCACCGCCAAGATGGCGGCTTTCTCCGCCTCCGTCGGCGGCCAGCAGCGGATGACCGAGGCATTCCGGCTACTGCTGGAGATCCTGCGCGCGGTGACTGGAGTGCTGCCCATCTTCCTCGGGCCACTGGGTGCCGTCCTGAAGATCATGACGTCGCTGCCGGAACCGGTGCGCGGGGTGGCCGTCCAGCTCTTGGCGTTCTCCGTCGTCGCCGTCGCGCTGGGCGGCAAGCTGTCGTTCCTGTTCAAGACGATCACGAGCGTCTCCGGAGCGGCGATCACCGCAGGCGGCGCGATGATCAAATTCGGGTCTGGCCTGCTGCGTGGCGGGGCGGCGCTGGGAGAGAACGCCTCGGCGGCGGCACGGGCCGGTGTGGCGGTGCGCAACTTCAGCGTCCTGGCCTATCAGGGGATGCAGACCACATCGCTTCTCGCCGTGAGTATGGCGAAACTGGCCTGGGAGAAGGGGCGGGCCGCCGCTCAGGCCGTGCTCGCCACCACACGTACGGTGGCCATGACGGTTGCCCAGAAGGCGGCGGCGGTCGCCTCGCGGGTGTTCGCAGTCGCGATCCGTCTGGTCAACGCCGCGATGCGGGCCAACCCCATCGGCATCGTCATCACCCTGCTGATCGCGATCGGCGGGGCGTTGGTCCTGGCCTACAAGAAGAGCGCCACGTTCCGAGCGATCGTGGACGGCGCGTTCCGGGCGGTCGGCAGGGTCGGGTCCTGGTTGTGGAACAACGCCCTCGGACCGGCGTTGAAGGCCCTCCGCGATTTCCTGGTGGTCACCCTCGCGCCGAAGTTCCTGTGGTTCCACAACACGATCGCGGCCCCTACCTTCCGCAAGATCGGCCAGGTCATCAGCTTCGTCGTGAACTCGATGATCAGGCCGGTGCTCTCGTTCCTGGCCAAGACGGTGACTCAGACCATCCCCAACGCCTTCCGGACCGGCGTGGATGCGGTCAAGCGGTTCTGGGATCGGCTGGTCGACATCGCGAAGGCGCCGGTCAACTTCGTGATCCGCTTCTACAACCAGGGCGTCGGCAAACTGATCAACCAGCTGGCGGAGTTCGTCGGCATCAAGGCCCGCCTTCCCGGCATCCCGTACTTCGCCCGCGGCGGTGTGCTGCCCGGATACGCGCCCGGCCGGGACACGATGCTCGCGGCGGTGAGCCCTGGAGAGTCCATCTTCCGGCCGGAGTTCACCCGGGCCGTGGGCAGCGGGTTCGTCGAGCAGGCCAACCAGATCGCGCGCCGCGGCGGCCCAGAGAGCGTACGGCGGTGGCTGACCGGCCCTGACGCCCTCGGCGGCGAAGGACTCGCGTTCGCCCGTGGTGGCATCGTCCCCTTCGCCGGCCGATACGCCTTCGGCGGCATCATCGGGAAGTTCATCCAGGGCGTGAAGGACTTCACGATCGGCAACGTCGCCAAGGGCGCGCGGACCCTGCTGGACAAGGTGCTCGGCGTCATCCCCGGCGCGGGCATGATCCGCGACGTCATCGCGGGCATCCCGTCCTGGATCAAGGACAGCGTCGTCAACTGGGTCAAGGCGAAGGTCGGCATCGACGGCGGCGGAACGGGCGGCCCCGGCGTCCAGAAGGCGCTGGCCTTCGCTCGCGCGCAGGCGGGCAAGCCGTACCTGTGGGGCGGCGTCGGCCCCGGCGGCTACGACTGCTCGGGCTTCATATCGGCGCTCGTGAACGTCATCAAGGGCCGTAACCCGTACTCACGCCTGTTCACCACGTTCTCCTTCACCGGGGGCAATCAGGGGCCGCAGGGGTTCGTGCGCAACCTCCGCTCAGGGATGATGGTCGGCGTCACCAACGCCGGGGTCGGCCACATGGCCGGCACCCTCGGCGGCGTTAACGTCGAGTCGCGCGGGTCCGCGGGCGTCGTCGTCGGCCCGGCCGCCCGCGGCTTCAACAACGGGTTGTTCCCCATGAGGTACGGCCTGAAGTTCGATTCCGGCGGCGTCATGCCTCCAGGCCACGGGGCCTACTACAACGGCACCGGGAAACCGGAGTACGTCTTCACCCAGCGGCAGATGGCCAGCATGGGCGGCACCATCGTGATCCAGAAGCTCGAGCTGCGCTTCGCCGACGACCGCAACATGTATGAGAAGGGCCGTGAATTCGCCGAGGGCCTGCGCGAGTACAAGCGCCGCGGCGGGAAGCTGCCCACGCCATGACCCAGGCGCCGGACATGCCTCGCCTGGTGGTCGAGGTCGCGTTCACCTCGGGTGCGAACCTGGGGACGGCGTTGCACCTGGACGACGCCAGCCGGGGACGGCTGGGCACCGGCACTCTCGCCGCAGGCGACACGTGGGTGGAGGTCTCGGCCGACGTCAAGGTGCCCGCCATCACGACCCGGCGCGGCTCCACCCGCGTGGAGTCCCCGCTGGTCCGCTACGAGGCGGGCACCGGCACGGTAGTGCTGGACGACCCCGACCAGCGCTTCGACCCGACGAACCTGTCCGGGCCGTACGTCTCCGGCGGCCGGAGCCAGGTCACCGCGATGCGGGCGGTCCGCATCCGGGCCGTCTGGAACAACACCGCCTACCCGCTGTTTCGCGGCTTCGCCGACTCCTGGGATCTGGACTGGGGGCCGACGACGGCCACGGTGAGCGTTCCATGCACGGACGCCTTCAAGGCGCTGGCCGCCAAGCGGCGCAGCACCGGTATGCCCGTCGGGGACGGGGAGGACATCGGAGCCCGCATCCACCGCATTCTCGACTCGGCGGGCTGGCCGGCCGAGGACCGCCTGATCGGCACTGGCAGCACTGCGTTGCAGGCCACCACCCTGGAGGGCGACCCGCTGGCCGAGGCGCAGCTCGCCGCGGACACCGAGATCGGCGAGCTGTACGCCGATGCCGAGGGGCGGGTCCGCTTCCGCGGGCGCATGGCCCTGCTGACCGATGCCCGCTCGGCTGTCTCGCAGGCCACGTTCGGTGCCACGCCCGGCGTGGTCGAGCTGCCCATCAGCACCGACGACGCCCAGCTCTACAACGAAGTGAAGATCACACGGGTGGACGGCGTCGAGCAGATCGTGACCGACCCCGGCAGCATGGACGAGTTCCTGCCGCACACCTTCGAGCGCAGCGACCTGCTCATGACCACCGACGCCGAGGCCGCCAGCTACGCCGCCTGGATCCTCTACATCAGCAGCGAGCCCGAAGTCCGCTTCGACAAGATCGTGATCTATCCGCGGCGGGACCCAGCCGTGCTGTGGCCGCAGGTCCTCGGCCGCGAGATCGGCGACCGCATCACCTGCGTGCGCGTGCCGCCGACCGGTGGCTCCCCGGTGATCCGCGACAGCTTCATCCGCGGCATCGAGCACGAGATCGAGGGCCAGCGCTGGAAGACCACATGGCATCTCCAGTCCGCCACGAAGGTCGGCTCCTTCCTGACGCTGAACAACGCGACCACCGGTCGCCTGGACTTCAACGCCCTGGCCTACTGAGGGGGACGGATGAGCTTCAAGACCTTCAACGCCGGAGACGTACTGACGGCGGCCGACATCAACAACTACCTGATGGCCCAGTCGGTCATCGTCTGCACTTCCGGCACCCGGCCCGCATCGCCGATCGAGGGCATGACGGTCTACGAGACCGACACCGACCGGTACGCCAGCTACACCAACGGGTCGTGGTCGGAGATGATGACCATGGGTGCCTGGGCCAACTACGCCCCCGGCTGGAACGGCGCGATCGGCAACGGCACCATCGTGGCCCGGTACACGCGCCTGGCGGGCCGCACCATCATGTTCCAGATCCTCCTCACCTGGGGCGGCACCACCACGGCCCCGGGCGCGCAGTGGCAGTTCTCCATCCCGGTGGCCGCCGCCCGGAACTTCGCCGGCGTGGCGACGGTGTTCGACTCTTCCGCCGGCCGTCTGTGGACCGGCTCGTTCCGCGCGCTCAGCTCCTCCACTCAGATCGACCGGGTCTTCGTGGACTCCGCGGACGGTGACACGGGCAACGTGAACCGCTCCTGGGTCCTGAACAGCAACACCGCACCGTTCACCTGGGCGTCTCCGGACGAGCTGTCCATCTCCGGGTTCTATGAAGCAGCGACCGGATGACGACCCGGCGGACGAAGGCGCTCGGCGAACATCCCTTCGAGCTGTTCTTCGGCGGCCTGGCGGTGTTCGCCGGTGCCTTCGCCGTGCTCGGCGTCGTCGGCTCGGCCAGCGTCAACGCGCTACTCCCGCTGCCGGTGGTGCGCGCCTGGGGTGCTCTGCAACTGCTGGCGGGCGTGCTGATGGTGGCCGGGATCCTGTTGCCTTACGTCCGGCCTCGCGCTCTGGTGCTGGGCTGGCGGATCGAGCGGGCCGGGCTGTGGCCGCTGGCCGCGACCGCAGTCATCTACGCCGTCGTCGTGCTGGCCTACTCCGGTACCCGGGCGCTGTACCCGGCGGGCGTCTACCTGGCCCTCGCCGCCACCTGCCTGGCCCGCGCCGCGACCGTCACCCGGCTGGAGCGTGAGCTGCGCCAGGTCGGCGGGCGCGATGGCGGTTGACTGGCTGACCCCGGCCGTCATCGCGCTGCTGGCCGGCGGCGCCGGGCAGCTCCTGACCACCCTGGTCCGTACTCACATCGACCTGCGCCGGGCGCGGTCGGACGAGCGACGCGCCCCGGTCGATCTGGACGCCGCGGCCCTCGGTGGCGCCGAGCTGGCGGTCGGCACGGTGGTGGCCGCGCTGCGCGAGGCCGAGGCACGCATCGCCCGCCTGGAGCGTGAAGCCGCTGACAAGGACCGCCGCATCGAGCACCTGGAGCAGGACCTGACCCGGGCACACGCCCGGATCGGACGCATGCAGGGCGAGCTGGACCGCCTGCGGCCCGACCCATGAGCCGCGCGTCCGCCCGCCTCGACCGATCGGAGGGAACGTGATCGACCTCGTCAGCCGCGCCGACTGGGGTGCCCGCGCGCCGAGCGGCTCCTACACCACGCTCACCGCCACCCGGGGCGTGAAGGTCCACTACACCGGGGGGCATGTGGACCCGGCGACCTTGGCGAACCACGGCCAGTGCGTGGCGGCCGTGCGCGGCATCCAGGGCGGCCATATGAACGGCAACGGCTGGATCGACATCGGATATTCGCTGATCGTCTGCTCGCACCGGAAGGTCTTCGTCGGCCGCGGCCTGCACCACGTCCCAGCAGCTAACGGCCCCGGCCTCAACAGCGGGCACTACGCCGTGCTCGGCCTGGTCGGCACCTCCGGCGTCGTCACCCCGCCGGACGCAATGCTGCACGGCATCCGCGACGCAATCGAGTACCTGCGTGAGGAGGGTGACGCCGGGACCGAGATCCGGGGCCACCGCGACGGCTACGCCACAAGCTGCCCCGGCGATGCGCTCTACACCTGGGTCCAGGCCGGAGCGCCCCGACCATTCACGACCACCCCACCCACCGAACCGCCCGAGGAGGAAGAAGTGCCCGAAGTCGTCTCGCTCGGCCTGAGCGCCGAGACCACCATCAAGCCGAACATCACCCATCAGCCCTGGTGGACCGAGGAGTACCGGGACACAGCCAGCTGGCACCCGGCCGGCGGCCAGTCCATCGCGCCGGACGCCGACGTGTGGGCTGACGTCGCCGCGTTCATCGCGCTGCGCGGTCTGACGCCCGGCGAGAAGGTCGAGATCGGCTTCACCCGGCACCTGGCCGAGGGCACGCTGGTGGACTACGCATGGCCGACCGGCCGCCTCATGACCGTCCACGCCGACGCCGACGGCCGCGTGGAGGCCAACATCGGCGGCCACCTCAAGCTGTCGGCGACCCAGCGGGGCCGGGTGACCATCCGGCACGCCAGCGCAGGCACGGTGACCATGGAGACCGCCTCCGCCTTCAAGGCCATCCTGCACCGCTACACCTGATCCTCGAAGGAGGAGTCATGCCCAACGTGCTCACCTCGATCGCCCGGACCATCGCGTCCAAGCTCGTCGGCGGCCTGATCGGCGCCGGGGCCGCGCTCGGCGTCGTCGTTCCCACAGACCTGTCCGAACAGACCACGGTGGCGGTCTCCGGCGCCGTGTTCTTCGTGGTCCAGGTTGTCTACTACGTCGTTGCTCGGTGGGTAGAGCGCCGGTATCCGTGGCTCGGCCAGCTCCTGCTGTGGAGCAAGTTCCAGCCGGTCTACCAGGAGGCGCGCACGGTCCGCGCCACCGAGGCGGCGCGTCCTCTGCCGTAGCTGGGCAAGTTCATCAGCGGCCCCTGCTGTCCTTCGGGACGGCGGGGGCTTTTTCGGTTGCACTCTGACCCCTCATAGGATCGTCCGTAACCACGCAGCACCTAGGGGGACTATGGCCGACTACGAGTTCCCGTCTGACCTGATCGAGGCGCAGCAGGCCTACTGGGCGGCCGACGCTCGCGTGCAGGAGGTCACCGACGCTCTGCCGTCCTCGCTCGCGATCGTGTCAGGGGAGGCCGTGATGAGCGACGAGCAGCGGGCCGAGCTGGAGCAGGTGCGTGCGGCCCGCCTGGACGCCCTGGAGGTGCTGGACCGGCACCCGCGGTGGGCGACGGTGGAGGACCGGTACGCCGCCCGGCTGGCGCTGCGGCGGGCCGCTGAAGCGTGATCGCAGTCCGGGACGCCCGGCTCAGTCGATGGAGACGGCCTTGAACCAGTAGTAGCCGTCCGGGCCGATCCAGCACTGGGTGACCCAGACGTGCGCCCCATAGCGCTGGATGATGTGATCCCGATCCGCCTGGCACTGCGCCAGGGTGGAGAAGGGGCCGCGCGTGACCGACGGGGGAGGGTCGCCCGCGAGGGCGGCGGCGGGCGCTGCGCCGGCCAGGACGGCGGTGCCCAGCGCTGCCGCGAGCAGGGCGGCGGCTGATAATCGGCGGATTTTCACGGGCGACTCCTTGTGGCTGGGTGGGAGGACACCTCAAGGTGACCATCGATCAGCGAGGGTGGGGAGCTACCGGTTTCCCATATTTCGGCTGCATGGCGTGCCGTCCGCAGGCTGTTTCGCATGGCTGAACAGCCTCGCTCTCCCCAGGCGGGTGGCCTTGCGGAAGGCCGCCAAGGGCTGAGCGGGCACGCCCCGCGCTGGTGTCCGAGGCGTGCCTGTCAGGGTCAGGGGAGGTACACCGCGTAGTAATAGCCGTCCTGCCACTGGTATCGCCGGTCCTCATAGTGGCAGGCCCTCACCCCGTTCACTCCGTATTCGATCTCCTGTTGGAGGTCCCTCCGGCAGGCCTCCGGGGTCGAGTAGGGACCCCTCTCGTACCAGTCGGGCGGCAGCAAAGAGGAGTGCACCCCGGTGGCGAGCGCGCCGCTGGTCTGGGTGGTGGCGGCGGCGGGCGCTGCGCCGGTCAGGACGGCGGTGCCCAGCGCTGCTGCGAGCAGGACTGCAGCAGGTAGTCGACGGACCTTCAAGGTGGCTCCTCAGCTCGGGAACGAGAAGAACACCTCAATATGACCATGCAGCGCCGAAAGCGAGGAGCTCCCATTTCCTCATATTTTGGATGCATAGATCGCTTTTTCTGGTTATTTTCTTCCACTCCGAATGTGGCGTTTTTATCCTCTCTTACGAAATGCAGTGATATTTCACTATCAAATTCACGCAAAAGGGCATTGACGTACCGTGAGACACCTGGCGCGAACCCTGCGGTGTGGCGATACCAGGGCGACGCCGGCTGACGGGTGGGGCCGGACGGCAGAAAGCCCCCGCCCCGGTGAGGGGCGAGGGCGCCGGTGTCGGCTGCGACGTTGGTGGCGGCGCCGACCGGGGCGGCGGAGGTCACGGAGAAGCAGCGGGCCGAGCTCGCCGGGGTGCGGGAGGCGCGGCTCGTCGCGCTGGAGGTGCCGGATCGGCACCCGTGGTGGGCGACGGTGGAGGACCGGTACGCCGCCCGGCTGGCACTGCGGCGGGCCGCTAAAGCGTGATCGCACCCCAGGTCGCGGGGTGGGTTCAGACGGTGAAGACCCTCTTGAACCAGTAGTAGCCATCCGGGCCGACCTGGCACGGGGTGACATAGAAGTACGACCCATAGCGCTGGACGACGAGATCCCGGTCCACCTTGCACGAGTCCACGGTGGAGTAGGGGCCGTACGTGACCCCCGGGGGAGACTCGGGAGATATGGCGGCGGCGGGCGCCGCGCCAGCCAAGGCAGCGGCGCCCAGCGTTGCCGCGAGCAGGGCTGCGGCTGACAATTGACGGACCTTCACGGTGACTCCTTACGGCTGGATAGTCGGACACCTTCAGAGGATCATCGATCGCCGAAGGCGAGGAGCTACCGCTTCTCCATATTTCGGCAGCATGGCGCACTGCCCTGCGGCTGTTTCACTTGGCCTGAACAGCAGAGGGCCCCGCTCACCCTCCCTCAGGAGGACGAGCGGGGCGCTTGGTGCGTCTGGCGTCAGCGGGTAGCGCCCTCACTGCTCTCGGCGGCGGTGGAGAGTGGCACGTTCGGGCAGGCTCCGGCGAGCTCGGTCAGGGTGTCCCGTTCGGCGGCGTCGACGGTGAGTGCCCACCGGAGCTTGACCGCGACCCATTCGGTGACGTACCGGCAGCGGGCTGGCTGGTAGGGCGGCAGCCACTGGCTGGGGTCCTTGTCCGCCTTGGACCTGTTGCTGCGCGCGGTGACCGCCACCAAGTGGCCGGGGTCGTCGAGGTCGTTGGCATACTCCTGCCGCTGGGCGGCCGTCCAGGTGGAGGCGCCGGAGTCCCACGCCTCCGCGAGCGGCACCAGGTGGTCGACGTCGAGGCGGCCGGCCTCTTCGACGATCGTGTCGTCGTAGTAGGAGTACCACCTACCTCCTACGAGGTCGCAGCCTGGCTGCTCGACCTGGGGGCGGTCGCGGCTTCCTCGATCAGCGCCTCCTCCCGGGTGTTGCAGCCGTCGCGGTCGCTGTCGGTCCAGTGCTTGAAGGACGTGCGCTTGTAGCCGGTGCGGTCCTCGAGGGCTACGGGGAGGACGGCGACGGCCTCTCGCAGGAGCGGGCCTGGGGTGCGGGCTGAGGTGGCGGCGCTGGCGGGGATGGCGGTGACGGTCAGGGTGAGGAGCAGGGGGAGGGTGGCGGCGGTGCGCCGGGTCGAGGTAGGCATGGGCCACAGCTATCAGGCTTCGTTGCTCTATGTGGTTAATCTGCTACCTGAAGTGCCGAATGGGTTGGGGTGACCGCCACGAACGGCACGAAACCCCCGCCGCCCAGAAGGGCAGCGAGGGCTCGTTCGCCTCCGAATCAGGCGCGCTTCCACCGCCACTGGCCGTTGTCGTACTGCGAGCACTTGTAGCGTCGGTTGGTGACCTTGGCGTAGCCGTACCGGTTGTGGGCCGCCTTCGGGCAGTAGGCGCCCGGGGTAATGCAGTTCCAGTGGTTACCAGACCGCTGGTAGGTGCACGCGGCCGTCGCCGCAGAGGCACCGCCCTGAATGCTGGCGGCGGCGGGCATCGCGGTGGCGGGAACAAAGGCGGCGACGACGAGGGCGATGGAGACGATGAGGCGCTTGAGCAAGGATGCTCCCAGAACGTGGGGGATGAACATAAGGGAGACGGGCGGTGTCCGCACGGAGTTGGCCCGCGGTGGTGTCCTCATCCGGACAACGCGAGAGAGCAAATCCCGTTACTCGTTCGACTGATCTCCGACTGCTCTGCTGCGCCGCTTCACTTCCACGCCCCAGCGCTTACGCAACCACTCGATCCCGGCGTAGAAGCCGACGATGCCCGGCAGGGTGAACAAAGCTGAGCCCCACCCTTGGGAGAGGTTCACGTTGATCACTCCGAAGGCCAGGAGAGGGCCGAGTAGACCCCAGGTGCGCCAGTCCGACGTAAGCACCCAGCATGCTGCCTGGTACAGCCGGTAGAAGCGTGGCTGGTCTGGTGCCTGGAGAGCAATGCGGAGTTCCCACACGCGGCCGAGCTGCTGGAGGGCATACATGATCTGCATGGCTCCAGTGGCTTTCGCCTGCGCTAGGTCGTACAGCTCAGCCTTCAACTCTTCGGTGAAACGGCTTCGATGCTGAGCTGGGAGCAGTCTCATCGCGAGGCTCACGAGGTGCTCGGCTGAGTGAGATGTGGAGGCAGGCTCCTCCCTTGCTATGAGCGATTTTGATCTTTCAGCTGATATATCGACTTCTCCTAGAGCGACAAGGAGATCACTAACTTGACGTAGGGCGTTATCGAGGTCGTGTACAAGGTCGTGGGCGTGAGTGTCGGCAAGGTCGTGGGCGCGCATGAGGTTCTGCGCTAGCTCGTGAGCGTGGGTATGGGTGAGGTCGTGAACGGGATGGCAGGGACAGATGAAGGCGCGAATGTGAAGCCGAGTGAGGTCACGAGTGAGGGTACGAGTAAGAGCGCGGGCCCGCGGTAGGTCGTGTTCAAGAGCGAGCGTGAGATCCTGGGCGCGGACGCTGCTGCGGGCTAGGCCAAGTGTGAGATCAACGGTCTGGTCGAGAACCTCAAGGGTGCCTACGGTGACGCCGGGCCCATAATTACGCTGGTCAGGCTTGTTAGTTAAACGAGGATCACTCACGCCGTACCACCCATAGGCCGTTGGGTCAGATCGCGCAGCATGCCGACTTTGGTGCGGGCCTGAGCGAGTGCAAGACGGGCGCGCTCGGCGCCATCCGGGGTGAGCTGGTAGTAGCGACGGCGAGGCCGGGCTGCCTCGTGAGGATCGACGTCCTCGAACCGGGATTCCAACCAGCCGATGCCCTCGAACCGGGCGAGGATGGGGTGGATGGTGCCGCTGGCCAGGCCAGAGGCAGCGCAGATCTCCAGCCCGTACATCTCCCTTGTGGGGTCGTCAAGGAAGGCGCGCAGTACGAGCTGGGTCGGGATGGTCATTTTGGGAGTGCTACCCATGCTGTAACTCTAGCTAGGGGTAGGGGTATGCGTAGCGAAAACCTCATATCTCCCATATGGCCGGGCTGAAGCTGAGTCTCCCCCGGCGATCACAGCTCCTACATCAGTGCAGTTGCCCTGCCCGAAGACCTTCGGGGAGTCCCTTGCGCACGGCGCGCATGATGGCCGCCCGTGCACCTCGCTCAGTGCGGCCTTCGAGGGGAAGGGGGGTGCCGGTCAGGGTGTACCACTCCTCGGCGCCGGTGTACTGGATCTGCACATGTACTCGGTCGTCGCAGATCTCGGTGCGTACGGTGACGTCTCCAGTGATGACGCCGACTTCATCGGTCATCACCCCGCCTGGTCCGGCAACCGCGTGCGATTCGTGGCTGTGACTGCCGGCCACTCGTCCCCTCCCCGTCCTCCCGCCCTGCCGAGGTTATCGGCAGGTGTCCAGCATCTCGCCCAGCGCCGCCTTCTCTGTCTGGGTGATGGACAGGGCGTAGTGCTGCTTGACCTGTACCCAGGCGCGGGCGTAGGTGCACCAGTAGCTGCGCAGCGGCGGCTTCCACTGGTCCGGCGATTGGTCGCCCTTGGATCGGTTGCTGGCGGCGGAGACGGCAATGAGCTGCGGCCTGCTCAGGTCGTTGGCGAACGCGCGCCGGCGTTGGGTGGACCAGGTGTCGGCGCCGGAGCGCCAGGCGTTGGCGAGGGGCACCATGTGATCGATGTCGACGCTGGAGGAGCGGGTGTAGGACCGGCCGTCGTAGACCGACTTCCACCGGCCGGAGACGGCGCGGCATTCGTCGTCATGGCGAACCGCCGTGCCGTCCCGTTTGAGGACGACCTCGCGGGTGTCGCAGCCGGGACCCTTGAGGGATTGACTCTGCCAGTGGGGGAACTTCGCCCGTGAGTAGCCGGTCATGGAGTGGGGTTGGGCGACGGTTAGCCCGGCCAGCGCGGTGCGAGCCGCGGTGGTGGTGATTGGGGCTGGTGGCGCAGCGGCGGAAGCGGCTTGCACGGGGAGAACGGAGGCTGTGAGGAAGGCGGCCGAGGCGCCGAGGATCAGGGGAAAACGCACCGAGTGCTCCAGCGGGAGGGGATGGGCTGTTTGGAAGACGGTTAGGGAGGGTGAGAGGTTGGCGGCCGGGGCCGAGGATGACGCCGGATCGGTGCGGCTATCAACGGGGATCGCCGTAGTCACGGGTGGTACAGGGCGCATGGAAGTCTTGTATTTCTCTATTGCGTTGTTTGTGGCGATATGTGGATGCGCATACAGGCAGGTCCTTATGGAAATGACACATAGCTGCCTGCCGAAACGGTCTCCACGGAAAGGCGTGGTCAACTAGCCTTTCCCTCGCATGGGTCACAAGACGCTCACCTGAGTGCTTCTTTCGCCTGTCTCAAGTCATCGGGTCGGTACTGCCCGATGAACATCGGGCGGAGGGGGCCGGCCTTCCCGGTCATCAGGTGAGGAGCTGTCGCGTGACGTCAGCACCCCTCCCGTCACCTGACGGGAACAAGCGTGAGAAGGGCTTGTGGATCTATGCCGCAGCGAAGAAGGTGGCTTTCTTCCTGGTAGCCCGCGGGCTCTGGGAAGCAGTCCGCCTGCTGTGGCGGAGGATCCGTGAGGGTACTCCCTGGGACGACATCCTGTAAGGGATACCGCCCCGGAGAGCCTTCTCCACGCTGCCCTCGGTTTGACGCACCAGCTGGCAAGCACCGCGTCAGGCCGGGGGCTTCTTCGTTTTCAGTGGACTGTCCACAGCATGCTAGCGAGCTTCGGCTACTTTTGCAGACTTTTGGCACTGTTAAAAGTGCGCCAAAAGTCCAAAAGTCCAGCGGGGGTAGGTCCCTCATCGAGGAATACCCGCTGGTCAGCAGCTTCCGCCTTCTGACTCTCGGAGTCAACTACCAGTTATTTTATCGCTGACTTCTGTCATCGGTTGAAAGTAGAGACGCAGGCTGTGCCTCTCCTTGCTCAGGTGCCGTCGCCTGTCTGGCCGCGCAGCAGCGCGCGCACCTCGGTCTCCCAGTACCTCCGTTGTCCACCCGGAGTACGGGTGAAGGTGAGCCGACCCTCTCTCGCCCAGCGGGTGACGGTCTTGGGGTCGACTCGGAACATGCTCGCGACTTCGCCGGGGGTCAGGAGCCGCCCGGTGGTGCCGTCGATGGCGAAGGAGCCGTCAGAGCCGGTGACCATGATGGTCGCCATAGGAGATCTCCCGGGGAGTGTGGGGGCGGAAGCGGCCGGACGGCTCGCGGAGCGTGTCAGCACGAGCCGTCCGGGGATCAGGGGATTCGCCGCTCTCAAGCGGGGAATCGGGGGCGGCACACCTGGCAGGGACGCCACCAGATGAACCGTCCCTGAAGCATTCGCCAAGGCCCGGCGGTGGGGTACTGGAACGAGGCCAGCACCAGCATCCGGAAGACCAGCACGGTCGGGCCTTGGCGGATGAAGTCGTGCAGCTGGCGGTGGGAGTCGCACATCTCCTTGGGCGGGAGGCGTACGAGCTTACGGGCGAGTACGAGCTGGTGGACGAACAGGACCACTACGGCGACGGCGTAGGCGACGGCCGTGTAGGTGGTGATCAACCCGATCGTTTCCAACGGGTCTACTCCTCAGGAGGGCAGGCAGGGGGATTGCCGGACCCGGTCGAGGATCTCGGCATGGTGGGCGAGCGCTTTGGCCAGGCGCTGGGGCGTGGAGCGGCCGATGGAGGCCCGCGCTCCGGCCGCGCGCTGAGCGGCGGTCACCGGCTGGTGGCGGTGCGCCCACCAGCGAGGCAGGCCCGGCAGGTCGCGCGCCTCGTAGTGCCAGCCCGGGTAGAGGGTGCTCAGCAGGGCGATGACGTCGGAGTCACGGGTCATGCGCGGCTCCTCAAGAGGCCACGCCACACCAGCGCGTAAGTCCACGGCCAGGCGGCGGCGCACCCGATCAGGCCCAGGACGACCAGGGCGCGGGGGCCGATGCCAAGGCAGGAGGCGTGCGGGGTGAACATGCGCTGGGTGAAGCGGGGGGTGGTGGCGACGTACAGCGTGCATATGGCAAGGCAGGTGAGTGCGCCGGAGCCGTACAGGCACAGCACGTTGAGCAGCGACTCGAGCACGGGTTTCCTGACGGGACGTGGTGGGACGACGGATATACGCGCTGGGGTAGTGCCCGGCCGGGGTGAGATCCGGCCGGGCACCAGGTGCCGGTCGTGGGGTCAGGCGACCGGCGGCGGTTTCCCTTCCCCGACGTGTGGAAACCGCGCTTGTGTGCGGCCCGAGGCCCTCTTTCCCGGGTCGCACGTCGAGAGGTGCGGCGGCGGTGAACCGTGCCGTCGCCGCACCGGCTTTCAAGACCGCAGGAAGCTCCGGAGAGCAGCAGGAGACCGAGGAAGGTCAGGCAGGGTCTTCAGGAGCTCGGCCTGACGGGTCAGCTCCTCGTCCATTCGCTCCGAGGAGGGCGTCTTGATCAGGAGCCTGATACCCGCGTCGATCTCTCGCTGGTCGGGGAACGGGCTGCGGAGGGCGCTCCAGACGCGGATGCCCGAGTCGTAGGAGAGGTGCCAGCCGGGATGCTTCTGCCGTAGCGCGAGGAGCTGCTCACTGAGCAGGCCCACGTCCACGGGCGGTGTTCGCGGCCTCGTCACGCGACCCTCCGGTACGGATGGCGTGAGGGCTGCGGCGCGGCGGCGTGCGCCTGGGAAAGGATGCCGCCGCGCCTGCTCGGGGGAGGCGGAGACACAGGGGCGGGCGGGGGTGCCTCGCCTCGGGCGACCCTGGCCATCTCCTCCTCGTACATCAGGGCCTCCAGGCCCTCGGCCGTGTCGGACTCGACCAGTACCGGCTGAGGCGCCGACCAGCCCGCCACGGCGTAGAAGCGGCGGTTGCCCAGGCTGTAGAACACGGTCCACTCCGGCCACTTCTCGTCCAGCTGCTTGGCCTGCTCGCGGGCCGGGCCGTCCCACAGGCGGCGATACACCTCGGAGACGATGGCCTGCCCGTCACGGTGCCGTCCCGGCGCGCGGGATGGGCGGCCGATCATGACATCCCCCGCGTGGCTACTTCCTCCTGGTGGTGAACCTCGTCGAGCAACTGTCCGTAGGTGTCGGCGTCCACGGTGCGGAACGGCGGCGAGGACAGCTCTCCCTCCGCCACGTCGTTCGGGAAGGGCTGCTCCCGGGTGGCCCAGTAGCGCCCGGCGTCGCTGAGCATCACTCGCCAGCCCGGGATGGCCGGTTCGGGCGTTACGGATCTACCATCTCCCATGGGTCGGACCTCCTGAGTCCGGTCAAGGGCCTGTCCCGGCGCTCGCATCGTCGGGCAGGTCCGCCTTATGCGGTGAGGAAGAAAGATCTGGAGCCCGCCGTACGGCACGGGCAGGCGTCGCGTCGGCGGAGCGGCGTCCGCCCTGCCGGAGCCGCGGGCACTCGCGCGGGGGTCGCCGAATGTGGGCCGCCGGTCGTCGTCGCGCCGGGGCGGTCGGCCGGCAACGGGGCGCGACCAGGGACGAGGGAAGGGCCGGGGCGCCCGTCTGGGCAGCGGCGTTACGGCGGGTGCGGCCGGGAGCGGAGCCTGCTGCGGGGCCGCGGCGGGCACGGGCGCGAGGGACTGCTGGACGAGCGGCTCGGGGCGGCGCTGCGCGGGCACGAGGGGGATCACCTCGACCGGTGCGACGTCGGCGGGCGGCTCGACGCGGGGGAGGACCTGCGGGCCACCGCGACGCCGGGCCTCCAGGCGGGCGTTCATCAGCGCGCCGTCCGGCTGAACGTACTCGTGATCGGTGGACTGGCCGGGGCAGCCGTGCGCGTAGGGCGCGTGCCCACAGGCGGCGCACCCCATCGGCATCGGTGCCGCATCGGCGAAGCAGCCGCAGCCGTCCCGAGAGGCCGTGTTCCGGTCGAGGACCGGAGCACTAGGGTTGTTCATGGGTCAGGACTCGCTTCCTGATCAAGGACCCGTCCTCGGTGTGCGATACCGGTGGCGGGTCCGCTTCGTCTAAAGCGGAAAATCGAGCGGTAGAGCGTGCCTAGGCATGCCTAGGCGTGTCTATGCGTGCTTAGGCATGCTGGAGATCGCCCAAGCGCGATGCAACCAAATACCGTCGCGTCCATGATCGAATTCGAGCCAGGCCGACCCAAGTGGGAGCAGATCGCCGAGGTCTACGAGCAGCGCATTCGCAGTGGCGAGTGGCCGCCTGGGCACAAGCTCCCGAGCATCGTGGCGATCATGGGAGAGTACGGCGTAGGGAACAACACTGGTCGTCACGTTCTTCAGCACCTGCGGGATCTCGGGCTCGTGAAGCTCGTGCCGAGCCTGGGCACTTTCGTGCTGCCGCAGGGGTAGACCGCCGTTCGGGACGGCCGATCCGGGTACCCCTGTCATGATGGCCTCACTCACAGTGTTGATATTGCGAGCTCATCATGCGCGTGCCGACGGCACGCGCGCAAGACGTCGGCACAGAGAAATATCGCGTTGGACACGGCACACTGGTGCCCATGCCTATGAAGTCCCCCACTGTCCGGCATCGTCGCCTGGGCCGTGAGCTGCGCAGACTCCGTGAGGAGGCTGGTCTCAGTACCAATGAGGCGGCGCTTCGGCTCGGATGGTCGCTCAGCAAAGTCCATCGCGCCGAGGGCGGCCGAATCATGGTCTCCGAGACGGACTTGACCCACGCCTGCGATCTGTTCGGGGCCGACAGTTACACCAAGGGCGGGCTGATCCAGCTGGCTCGCGACGCCAACCGCCGTGGCTGGTGGACGGCTTACTCCGACGTGTTCACTGGTAACTACGTCGCACTCGAAGCGGAGGCCACGGCCATCCGCACATGGGAGACGGCGGTGATCCCCGGACTGCTCCAGAGCGAGGACTACGCACGGGAGGTCATCCGCGCACGGCATCCGGACCTGAGCGCGGGCGAGCTGAAGCGGCGCGTGGACGCCCGCATGGTTCGCAAGATCAATGTTGTTGGGTCGACTGCCCCGACACTGCACGCCTTGATCGACGAGGCAGCCATACGCCGTCCCGTGGACTCTCCAGACACCATGGACCGCCAGCTCGGCGACCTTCTCCAGGTCATGGAATGGCCGCACATCACAGTGCAGATCTTGCCGTTCAGTGCCGGAGCCCATCCGGGGATGGAGGGAGCCTTCTCAGTCCTGCACTTCGACCCGGAGGACCCGGCCGTCGGCTACGTTGAGAGCCCGGCGGGAGAGGTATACGTCGAAGCAGCCGACCAGGTGCGGAACCTTATCCTGCTGTTTGAGCGCCTCGCTGGCGCGTGCCTGTCCCCCGAGGAGTCCGCGGCGCTCATTGCCGCGGTAAGGAGCAAAGCATGATCTCCCCCGACCTGTCCGGCGCCGAGTTCCGCAAGTCCAGCCTCAGCGGCGGCAACAACAATTGCGTCGAAGTGGCGACGAACCTTCCCGGCGTCGTCGCCATCCGTGACAGCAAGGACCCGTCTGGCCCGGCGTTGACCTTCTCGGCGACGGCCTGGGGGAACTTCCTGGAGGACATCCGCAGCGAGGGTTTTTGATCGAGGACGACGAGTCCGCGGCCGCGCGCCTGGGAAGCTTCGGCCGCGTGGCTCGTTCGCCCCTCACCGCAGAGATTTCGGTGCGCAGACGATAGCCTGTCGGCTTTGTTTTTACATCGGTAGATGCGCCTATATTGGTCCGTAAAAGTGGACGGAATTCCAGATACGCCATGCTAGTAACCCCGCGTCCCATCTCAGGACGCGGGGTTTCGGTTTTCAGGGTCAGACCGCGCGCCGTTCGATCGCGCGCTCGGGGACGCCGGCCTCGGCCAGTCGGGCGCGACGGCGGTCCCGCAGGACGACGACACCGAGCCGGGTGCGCTGGGCCTCCAGGAGCGTCTGGCCCTTGCGCATCAGCTCGTGCAGGGACTGCTTGCGGATGCCGAGGATGCCGGCAATGTGGTTGATGGAGTAGTCGCCGCCCTCCTTGGCGGCCGAGGCCGCGCGGGCGATGGCGCGGAGTTTGGCCTGGCGGAGGGTCTCGGTCAGCTCGTCGATGAGGACGAGGTTCGCGGGGTCGTCGGCGGCGTGGTCCTCCAGCCGATTGAAGAACCGGGCGAGGTTGGCCGCGAGCTCGGCGGGCTCGGTGACCCGCTTGGCACGTCGGGGAGCGGTCATCGGAGACCTCTTTCAGGAGAAGCTGCTGGGGCCGAACGGAGCGCCGAGTAGCGCGGGATGGTACGCGCGTTTTCCCAGTACAGAGCGCGGTTTCGTGTAGCGGCTGGTGTAGCAACGCGTGTAGCAACGCGGCGACGTTCACTGTCATCCGCCGACGTTCACCGAAGTCCGTGAGCTGGGAAGACGTACTTCGGTGAACGTCAGCGACCCCTCTGCCTAGGGCTACGGATCAGAAGGTTAGGGGTTCGAGTCCTCTCGGCCGCGCAGCAGGTCAGAGGCCCTCCGGGATCATCCTGGAGGGCCTCTTTCATGTCCGTACAGCAGCGCAATACAGCAAGGGGATCTACCGCCTCCGCCGCCGGCCCTGACGGGTGCCGGAGAGAGTTCATGAGAGCCTGCTGACGAGCCCCTGTTCTGTCTCACCCGTCTGCGAAGATCCTGAACTCCGCGTACCCGAAGTGACGGAGTCTCACGAAATGAGCGATGAGCGGCCCGCAGGCGTCGACATGTACCGCCACTATCGGCGTCTTCTCAAAGACAACTGGCTGGGGGAGGCCATCTGCTGGACCGTTGTCGTCCCCAACGACGGAATACCGCTCACGCTCGCCGAGATCGGGGAACGAGTGAGCGGCGGCACGAGCTACGAGATCCACGAGAAGGCATCCTTCGAGGACGACTACTCCGACGAGGCCGACTGGGCGATGCTGGCAGGGCAGTCCGGTTCGGTGACCGAGTTGTTCGAGTACAACGGCTGCCACGGCACCTATCCGCCCACGCTTCCACGTCTCAGTGTCGGTGCCCGGGCCTACAGCGTCTACTGGAACGTGAACGCCAACAACCGCGTTGCCTTCGCCGCCGATGGAGAACTGCTCCTGATGGTCGATGCCATGTACCCGGAGGAGTGGGCGCAAGAGCCGAATCTGACGCGCTGGCCCGAACTGGTGGCCATGGCGCCGCACTTCAAATGGAGAAACGGGAAGAGCTGGCGAGCGGCGGCGCTGGCGACGATCGAGCTGACCACAGGAGCCAGGCTGAGCCTGGACTGGTTTGACCAGGAGCGCCCCTATCTCACTTCCCAAGATCCTGTATCGGGTTGAGCAGAGATGAGGCCAAATGCGATCGGAGGAGGCGCGGAAGAGGGCCCTCAGAGTCTTTGAGGGCCTTCTTGCTGACTGCGGTCGTCGTTAACCGTTGAGGCTGGCGTTCAATCGATCGAGTGCCTTACGCGTCTCGGGCGACGGGATCTGGGTGTAGACGTCCATGGTCATCGAGATCTGCGAGTGTCGCAGGACGCGCATCGCGACGCGGGGGTGGACGTCGAGGGCGGCCAGGAGCGAGGCGCAGGTGTGCCGGGTGTCGTGGACGCGGATCGTCGGTACGCCCGCCCGCTGGCAGTGGGCTTCGAAGGCCCGGTTGAAGTTGCGCGGTTCGATCGGTGTGCCGTTCCGTGTGGTGAAGACGAGGTCGGAGTCCTGCCACTTCTTCCCGGCGGCCTTACGGGTGTCCTCCTGGACGTGCTGACGGTGCTTGAGGGCGGTGACGCACAGGCCGAGGAGCGGCAGCGAGGTCGTCGAGTCGTCGGTCTTGGTCGTCTCCCGGTGAAGAAGCTGGCCACGGACCCGGTTGAGCTGACGGGAGATCCACAGCTGCTCGCCACCGAGGTCGACACAGTCCCAGGCCAGCCCGAGCACCTCACCACGCCGCAGGCCCAGGACGAGGATCAGCACGTAGGCCGCGTAGAGCGGGTCGTCAATCGCCCGCAGATGTTCGAGAAACCGTCGTGCCTCGTCGACGCCCCACACCACACGCTGTCGCTTCTTCTTCGTCTTACTGGCGGCGGGCAGGGTGGTCAGCGCCGCGACGTTCTTGGAGATCAGCTCCTCCCGTACGGCGTTGCCCAGCGCGGAGCGCAGGACACGGCGGATGCTCGCGATGGTGCTCCGGGAGGGATACCCCTTGCAGCACTTCCCGACGGCGCAGCATCGTCGCTTGTTCTCCAGGCGCCGGTGGTCCTTCTTCTGGTCACAGCAGGTGCACAGGGTCGGCAGCGTGTTGAGCCAGATCTGCACGTCGCGGACCGTGAGCTTGTCGAGGCGCTTCTTCCCCAGGCTGGGGATGATGTAGAGCCGGACCAGCGGTTCGTAGGCCACGTAGGTCGTCGGCTCCCGGTTGGGCTCGATCACCTCGGCGAGCCAGCGCGTCAGGTAGGCGGCAAGGGCGGGGTGCTTGGTCGGCACCGGCCCCTTGCGCGCCAACTCGTGGAGCTTGAGCCACTTCTCGTGGGTCTCCTGACGGGTCTTGCCATAGGCCCACTTCCGGGTCCTCTTGCCCTCCGGCGTGGTGACCCAGACGTAGCCCGCCCAGCCGTCCTTGTACGGGAAGACCGACCCCTCACCGTTCGAGTGCTTTCCCATCAGGCCGCCTCCTCGCGAAGTCGGGTCACGTAGTCGTTCAGCGCGGACTCCGGGATACGGCGGCAGCGAACGCCGACCACGACGGAGGCGAGCTCGCCAGATCGGATGAGGGTGTAGAGCGTCCACCGGCTGACCTTGAGCTTGGCCATCACCTCGGGCACCGTCAGCATGTCGTCGGTCTTCATCGGCCGCCTCCACCGTCCGGTGAAGCGGATGGGGGCGGGTCACCACTCAGGAGAGCGGCAAGCAGGGCATCTCCGGTGGACAGGCCCTTGCCCGCGTACTCCCAGTGAGAGATCACGAGGACGGTGTCCTCGTCGAACAGGGGCAGGCGGCCGGTGGTGATCTCGTCGGTGCGGGCGTGGTCGCGGCGTTCGTCGCGGATGGCGCCCATAGTGGTGGAGTAGTGCCGGGACCGGGTGGAGAAGTGGCCGCGGAAACCCAACATGTGGGCCCACTGGGTCAGCCGCAGGTCGGCGTACTCGTCGAGGTCGCCCAAGCGCATGCACTCGGCGATGAGGCGGCGGGGATGGTCGCGCAGGTCGAAGGCGGTCAGGTCGTCGAGGGGGTTGATGCGCCGATCGAGGGTGCCGACGCATTCGGCGGCCTTGGTGGCGTACTTGGCGATGTAGCCGGCCACCGCCTGGTCCGACAACTCCCCGTCCATGGTGATCTCGCGGACGTCGAGCTGCCGTCCCCACCGCAGGACCCGTGCAGGTTCGTCGGCGGTGGCGGGAGTGGTCACGGTGACAGCGTGAGCGGCGTGCCGTACGGCGTCGGCCAGCATTTCCGCTGTGGCCCAGGCCGGAGGCGGAGAGTCCGGCCCGTCGGGGCCGTCGAGGCGGATGACGGCGTGGAAGTGCACCATCCCGCGCCGCTGGTACTCGGCGACCTTGGCAAACGAGATCGTGCACTGGTCGCGCAGTTCCCGCAGCGTCAGGCCCGCGGTTTTGGCGACGCGGCGGCGCAGGGCGTCGGTGAAGTACTTCCACAGCTGCGGGGCCAGCGCGTTGAACAGCACGCTGCCGGTGTAGTCGTAGCAGTCCGGGCACAACGGTTCGCCCAGGCAGGACTCCTCGGCTCCGTGGCGGACGGTGCAGGACATCACCCGGCCGTGCGGGCAGGTGACGGCGTCCCGGCGGGCGTGGCAGGGCAGCGGCCTTCCGTTCTTCTCCCGCCGGGTGTGCACGGTGCCGAAGGAGGGGGCGGTGAGGGTGACGAACAGGCATGGATGAGCGGTCACCGAGGCCGGGACGCCCTTGCCGCCGACGAGCCCGGCGCGGATGAGGTGGTAGGTGTCGGCCCGGTAGACCTCGGCGCAGGTCGGGCACCGGGAGGCCCGCCGGGTCTTGCACGGCAGCCGAAGGACGCCGTCGGGTTCGGTGGCGGTGGTGTAGGAGTGCAGGAGCCGGCCGGTCGCACGGTCGACGTGCAGGACGCGACCCCGCAGGTGGATCGGCTGACGGCACCCGCCCGTCCGGTGGATCTGGAAGGCCCAGCGGGGGTAGTTGCGGTCGTTGAGACGGGTGATCATGCCTGCGATCGCGTGCGGATCAGGGTGGATTGTGGGCAAGATGGTCTCCTCCTTTCACTCGTTCGGGTGAGGGGGGATGGCCCCCGACCTGGCAGGCGTCTTGGCGGATGTACGGCCAGGCCGGGGGCGCCGACGACTCAGCAGAAGCCGAGGCCGTCGCAGTGGGTGCAGGTGGTGCCGAGGCTGTCGCTTCCGGTGCCGCCGCAGGTGCAGCACCGCCACCACCGGGACGGGATCTCAGCCGACGTCACCGGCTCGGCCGACGTCACCGGCTCCTCAGGCGGGTCAGAACTCATGACGCGGCTGGGGAACGTCGGGATGGGCGGTGCTGAGGATGGCGGTCCACTCGACGTGGACGGCGCCGAAGCAGCGCGAGACCGTGTAGAGGCCCAGCGGCAGCAGCCGCGGGTCCACGGTGGTGCCGCACAGGGCGGCGATCCGGTCGATTTCGGCGCACAACTCCTCGTCGGTGCCCTGCTCGGGGTAGTAGGTGATGATCGCCGGGTCGATCGGGACAGGGACGGCGGGGTTGGCCTCCAGGAAGATGGCCAGGTCCCGCAGGCCGCCGATGAAGGCGGTACGGCGCTGGGTGTCGGTGGACATGGTTGGTTCTCCTTCTCATAGGGCGTCCGGCGCGGTGCGCAGGGTGCGCAGCAGGTCGGAGGCCAGTTGGTGGGACACACCCAGACGGGCGCGCAGCGTGTCGCGGCTGATCGGCCTGCTGTGCGCGGTCTGGTATTCCTCGGCCACGCGCCGGGCGTAGTCGAGGAGCTCTGAGGACGGCCCGTCCTGTTCGGCCTCGACGGCCTGGACGGGCGCGGAAACCGAGACCGGTTCGGAGACGATCTCCGGTACGAAGGACGAGGCTAGGGACGACTCGGGCCGGGGGCCGGTTGCTCGCCGTTCGAGCATGGAGACCGCGACGAGGAACGCCCCGGCCGGGGTCGCGGCGGTGATCCAACCCCAGGGGGACGGGTCGGCCTGGTTGAGATTGGCGGCCAGGGACAAGACAACCCCGGCGACCAAGACAAGGGTGGGCCAGGAGATCCAGCCGTTCTGGGTACGTCCGGTGTGCTTGTCGCGCTGGCGTTCCCGGGCGGCCATGACACAGGTCAGGTCGACGCACACCGCCACCGCCCAGGACATCCACCCGGTCTGGCCGTGTTCGGCGGCGGTGTCGCGGATGTGGGTGAACGATCCGGCACCCGCGATGGCGGCCAGCGCCAGGATCGGCCCGGCGTCCAGCACCCAACGGATGAGGCGTCGCATCGTGTCCCCCTTCCTTTCAGCGGCTCAGGCGGTGAGGAGTTCGTCCAGGTCGGCGGGATCGAACTCGGTCGTCGGAGCATGGGCGGTGATCTCCGCCCAGGACGGGGCGAGATCGGCGTACATCCGGGCCGCGTGTTCGGCGGCCTGCTCGGAGACGTGGAAGGAGCGGGCGCGGTACCACTGGCCGTCCTGGGAGGCCACGATCGCCACCCCCGGTGTCTCCGAGGGGATCGCCCGCGCTGAGGCCAGGGCGGCCGGGTCGAGGTCGCCGAGGGTCATGGTGGCTGTCTCTGGATCGTTGACCCGGTGGCAGATCCGCCCCGAGCACTGGGCCCGCAGCGCGGTGACGCCGGGGCCGAGGTCGGAGCCGATGCGCTGGCCGCAGCAGAACAGGTAGATGCCGAACGCCCGTCCGAGCTGCGCCACCCGCAGCAGCGCCGTGGAGGTGCGGGCGATCTCGTCTTTCTCGCTCTTGTCGGCCATCAGGTACAGCTCGGCCAGCTCGTCGACCAGGACCACGACCGGCACCGGTCGTACCGCCGGGGGAAGCTGCCAGATGTTGCGGGCGCCTGCCGTCCGGCACAGGCCCATCCGCTCCAGCATGAGCGCCACCAGGTCATCGAGCAGGCCGGTGGCCTCGGTGCGGGTGGTGGCCAGCGCCGACAGCCGGGGCGTGTAGGGGGTGAACTCCACGCCGCCCTTGAGGTCGACGCCGACCAGCGCCACCGGCTGCGGCGCCAGCCCGACGAGCAGCGCGTTGGCCAGGTTCGACTTACCCGACTGCGTCGCTCCGGCGTTCAGCCAGTGCGGCACGGTGCGAAAGTCCATCACCCACGGCTTACCGGTCTCCAACCGGCCCACCGTCACCGTGAGCAGTTCCCCCGAGGGCGGCAGCTGATCGGCCCGCACGAGTGGATCTCGGATGGTGGCGGCCAGGACGACCCGTCCGGGACGCGGGGACGACACCCGGACGGCGTGCACGCCCCAGGAGTGCACCAGCCGTTCGGCGACCTCGGCGTAGTCGGCGGGGATCTGCCCCTCCAGCAGGCAGACGGTGACGCGCCAGCCGTGCCGGGTCGGCAGCGGGAACCGCATCCACGGCGTGGTGTCGACGGCGATGCGGCGGAAGCGGCGCCGTACCTTCACGGTGCCGGTGGAGATGAGCGCGCCCGGGGTGAGAGTGAAGGCCCAGCGGGCGCGCTTCTTGGTCAGCCCGCACCCCAGGGCGACCTTGCGCCAGGAGGCCCGCACGCTGAATGCGGTGAGCGGGTAGCCGGCCACCGGCCAGAACGACCGAGGGTGCAGGCGCCGCCAGGCCGTCAGCACGACCAGCGCGCAGGCCAGGACGAGCAGCGACTGCAGTAGGTCAGGCATCGTCGCCCCCGCCTGGTCTGCCGGAGACGGGGACGATGGAGGCGGCCTTGTAGCTGATGCCCCAGCGGGTGGTGCCGTTGCTGGGGATCTCCCAGACGTAGCCGACCATGCTGGTCGGGACGACGTCCTGGCCGGGAGCGATGGGTGGTTCTCCGGAGGTTCCGACCTTGACCAGTTCGATCCGGCCCAACTCGTCCTCGGCGAGGAGCACGGATTCGTAGACCTTGTTGCCGTCCTTGTCGGTCTTGATCTTTCCGCTGTCCTGGTCGATGACGCGAGGACGAGCGGCCTTGACGCAGGTGAAGCGAAGCCGGTGGGTGTCGACGGGGATCGGGATGTTGCGCATGGGTGGACCTCCTTGTTCGTCTCGGCCAACATAGTCAACCTAGTTAGCTTGGATGTCAACGTTCTCATGGTTGGCCTGGTCGCGTGTCTGTGCTGAACTAGAGACACCCACGACCGAAGAAGAGGGCGGATGGTCAAGAACACCGGGCGGCCCGGCTACCTGCAGATCGCCGACGACCTGCGCGACCAGATCCGGCGCGGCACCCTCGCGCCCGGCGAGGCGCTGCCCTCCACCGCCCAGCTCGCGACCGCCTACGACGCCTCGCTGAGCGTGGTGAAACTCGCCGTCGGAGTACTACGGAACGAAGGGCTGGTGATCGGCCAGCAGGGCAAGGGCGTGTTCGTCCGCGAGGACGCCGCCCCCGCCCCGCCGGCCTCCGACGAACTGGCCGAGATCCGCGCCACGCTGCGTGACCTGTCGGCCCGGCTCGAACGAGTGGAGTCGAAACTCGCCGACGAGTAGCGCGCTCATCCGCGCACGTGGCAGCCGGTGACCCGACGAGCCAGGCCCGCCGCCCGGCTCGGCGGCGCCGCACCCAGCTGCATCCGCCGGTCCTCCTGACGCATCCCGACCAGGACGACCACATAGCCGACGACAACCACCGCGCCCAGCACCAGACCGACGATCAGCGGGATCATGGTCGCGCTCACGTCCAGATCACCCCCGCCTCGGCGGTGCCGTACGGGCGGTTGGCCGGACGCCGCACCTGACCACGCCGCCGGTTCGTCCTGCGCCGGGCCACCTGACGGCGAACCCACCGCTCACGCGCCCGGCACTTACGGCAGACGAACTGCCCCTCCTCCAGCGCCCCGCCGCACTCGCAGGCGGGCGTCTCGTCGATCGGCCGGATGTAGTTGATCACTGCTGTCTCTCCTCTCGTCGCTGCCAGTGATGCCTTGCGATACCGAGAGTGCGACGAAGAGTCAGGACGTGATCACTACAGGATGGGACATGTACAGGACGTCCGGTCTACGATTGCCACGTCCCTGGACGTCCCGGCTTTCAGGCAGGTGAGATGGCGAACGAGCGGTTACGGATAGCCCTTCTCGAACACGGCACCACCGTCGACGCACTGGCCGAAGCCGTCCAGGTCGACGCCAAGACCGTGGAGCGGTGGATCACCCAGGGCCGCATACCGTACCGAAAGCACCGATTCGCGGTCGCCAAACTCCTCGGCGTGGAAGAGGCCTACCTATGGCCGGACGCGCTGACCCCTGCGCAGGCCGCAGCCGTCTCCGGAAGCGAACTCGTCACCGTCTACCCGCACCGCTGGGCCGTCCCCAAGGACACCTGGGGACGTCTGTTTTCCACGGCCCGGGAGGAGATCGGCGTACTGGTCTACAGCGGCATCTTCATCGCCCAGGACACCGGCATCATGCGCACCTTCGCTGAGAAGGCCACGGCCGGTGTGCGCATCCGTATCCTGCTCGGTAACCCGGACGCGCTCGAAGTCGCCCAGCGCGGCGCGGACGAAGGCGTCGGCGACGGCATGGCCGCGCAGACCCGGATGGCCCTGATGCTCTACCGGCCGCTACAGCAGGTCGAGGGCATCGAGATCCGGCTGCACCACACCATCCTGTACAACTCCATCTACCGCGCCGACGACCAGCTTCTCGTCAACACCCACATCTACGGCAAGTTCGCCGCCGACGCCCCGGTCATGCACCTGCGCAAGGTCACCGGCGGGGACATGGTCTCGACCTACGCCGACAGCTTCGAAGCCGTCTGGGCCGGCGCCACCCCCGTAGAGTCCTGAGTCATGGCCCGCCGCATCGACTTCTACGACGACCCCACCGCACCCGCACCCAACAGCCTCGTCCCCTCGGTCAACGTCATCGTCGTCAACGACGCCGGTGACATCCTGATGATCCGCCGCACCGACAACGACAACTGGGCCGTGCCCGGCGGAGCCATCGACCTCGGCGAGTCCCTGCCCCAGGCGGCGATCCGGGAGACGCTGGAGGAGACCGGCATCACCTGCGAGATCACCGGCCTGGTCGGCACCTACACCGACCCCCGCCACGTGATCCTCTACACCTCCAATGGCGAGGCCCGCCAGGAGTTCTCCATCGTCCTCACCGCCCGACCCGTCAGCGGTGAGCCGACCCCGAGCGACGAGTCCCGCGAAGTCCGCTGGGTCCCCCGCGACCAGATCGACTCCCTGACCATGGACCGATCAATGCGGCTACGGCTCGGTCACTTCCTCGACGGCGCCGGGCCGCACATCGGGTAAGCACGCTCACGCCGTCGAACGTCACGACGACCCAAGATGCCTGTACGTTCATATCCCGGAACGTTCCCTCGTCTTGGAAGGCGGTCTCATGGCCGAGCGCACCCTTACCGATGAGCTGTATGAGGCAGAACGCCGCCTGCAGGCGGCCATGCTCGCCGGAGACGTCGAGGAACTCGATCGGCTGCTCGACGAGCGGCTTGTCTTCACTGGCCCGCCGGACGGCGCGTGCCACCCGCAGGCCAAGCAACTCGACCTGGACAACCACCGCTCACGCCGACAGGTCATGACCAAGCTCGTCGAGGAAGACCTGACCGTGGTCGTCGCGGACACCACCGGCGTCACCTGCTTCCTCGGCACGCTGGAGGGCACGTTCGCGGGGGAGCCGTTCGCCATGCGTCTGCGCTACACCCGTACCTGGGTCCACACCGACGAGCACGGCTGGCGCATCCTGGCCGCCCACGCCAGCCCGGCGTAACGTCAGGTCCCCGCGTCCAGGGCAGCCTGTACGGCGTGCACGGCCGCGGTGATGCACGGAGTCGCCTTCGTGATCGACCGGCTGACCAGATGTTCCGGGCCGTACCGAGAATGGATCTCCAGCAGCCGAGCCTCCGCCTCGACCGGCAGACCATCCGGACTGGTGGTCATGTCGCAGTAGGTCAGCGCCCCGACCAGCTCCGGACGTTCTTTGTCGAACTCGGCGTTCAGCACGTCCAGCAGGCCGCGCTCGGCCGCCTCGTACTCCGCGCACGTGTGGTGAGCCACCAATCGGGCGATCGTGCCATCGGCCCGCTGAACGTCGCGCAGATACCGGGCGCCATCCAGCGCGTGGGAGCCCGTGTCGACCAGCGCGGGGGAGTAGCCGATGTCGTGCAGCCAGGCCGCCGCGGTCAGCAGATCGGCCTCCGCACCCAGGATCGGCGCCAGCGACACCGCTCGCGCGGCCACCCCCTGAGTGTGCGCCCACCGGCGCGGCAGAGGCTCTTCCAGCAGCTGCCGGGCCAGGTCACGCGCCCATTCGGCTTGTCCCATGCGCTTCACCATAGAAACCGTCCCCAGAATCCTTCCAGAGATGACACCAGACGTCCTAAGACGTCTCAAAGCGCCGCAGGGCGGACGAACCGCCCCTTACCGTGCAGTGTCACAACCAGCCCCTCACCCTCCAGTTCGGCTAGAGCCTGCCGGACAGTGTTGCGAGATGCCCCGTACCGCCGTCGCAGCGCGCTCTCACTCGGCAGAGCCGTCCCCACCGCCAAGACCCCCGTGATGATCTGCTCACGCACCTCGGCGGCGATCTCCTGGTAGCGATACAGCGCCGCCCGCCGCTCGGGGTCTTTCACCCGGCGTCCCGCACCGGGCATCGTATCGATCAGCCCCTCTTCCTCCAGGACGGCCAGCGCGCGCCGGACCGTACTGCGAGCCACGCGAAAACGCTGGGCCAGCGCCGCCTCCGAAGGCAGGGCGCCGGCCGGAGGATAGTGACCGGCAGTGATCTGCGCGCGGAGCCGTTCGGCGATCCGGTCGTAGACCTGCTTGCCGGTCAGCCACCCATCGGTGTCCTCAGTCATGCGTCATCAGCGGCCGTGCGCGCCGCGAATGCTACCCAGGTCGATGTTGAGCGTGCCCTGCTCACCCTCACGCCAGCCCCGCCGTACAGCTGCGGCGATGTCCTCGGCGGCCATCGGTAGGTGGATGGTGGAGGTGCGTTCGTCGGGCTGGTCACCCCAGTAGAACCAGTAGAAGACGACCTGGACGTAAATGCGGCGGGTACGGGCGTTGTGGTCGGTGATCTCCAGGCAGGGCTGGCCGTTGTGGTCAGCGGTCAGGAAGGTCGGCACGTACAGCGCGGCGAGGTAGCCGCGCAGCGTGGTCAGCTGGTCCTGCTGATAGGCGACGATCTTCTCTCTGGACATGGTCGGGTGCTCCCGTCGGCTCAAGACCCCGGTAGGAGGTACCGGGCGTGATGCCGCTGAGTTTTCTGCGCGGGGTCGGACACAGGCACCACGACCTGAGGGACGTCTGGGGACGTCTTATGTTAGCGTCGCTGGTACCGACCTGCTCCGGGAGGTACACCCGCATGAACGAGAACCTTCGCCACGCCCTCATCCGGGCCCGCCTGCACCCCCTCGACGTGGCCACCCACCTGACCGTCGACCCCAAAACCGTCTCCCGCTGGCTCGCCGGCCGCGTCCCCCACCCCCGCCACCGCCTCGCCGTCGCCGACCTCCTCCACGTCGACGAGAACGACCTGTGGCCCGAAAGCGACCGCCGCCGCCCAGGACTGTCGCCCGAGATCAAGGCCGTCTACCCGCACCGATGGGCCGTCCCGGCCAACGTCTGGCGTACCTTCTTCGACTCCGCACAGACCGAGATCGGCATCCTCGTCTACAGCGGCCTGTTCCTCGCCGAAGACGCCGGACTGCTCCGCATCCTGACCCAGCGGGCCGCTACTGGAGTGCGAGTGCGCATCCTGCTCGGCGACCCCACCAGCCCCCATGTCGCCACCCGCGGAGTCGACGAAGGCGTCGGAGGCGACGTCATGGTCTCCAGAACCCGAAACGCCCTCACCCTCTACCAGCCCCTCCAGACCGTCGACGGGGTCGAGATCCGGCTCCACGACACGATCCTGTACAACTCCATCTACCGCGCCGACAACGACCTCCTGGTCAACCTGCACGTCTACGGCACCCGCGCCCCCGAAGCCCCCGTCATCTACGTCACCGGCAACGAACCCGACAGCACCGCCACCACCTACCTCGACAGCTTCGAACGAGTCTGGTCCAGCGCAACACCCGCAGTTCAGAGCGGCTGACGACAACCACTCCAAGATCGGAAGAAACTTATCTATCCGTCTTCAAGGCGGTCCGCCTGCGGCGGCCCGCACGCGTCGGGCGGTCGTTGGCCGCACTGCGGCTCTTCGGCTGGTCGCGGCCACCGCCGCCCACGCGCCTGACCATTGCACGAACAACTTAAGTCGGTAGAAGCTCATCACGATCGACGGCGTGTCGACCGATGTGCAGATCATGGGCAGTGGCCGTTAGAGCCTGCCTCTGGCGGGGGCTCCGGCTCCGCGCTGATCATCTCACGTGGGGTGAACTTGCGAGATAGCTGGTGTGGAACCTGATCACCTCGCACACCGTCAACCCAGGCAAGCCTAGACCGGCTCCTCCGGCTCAAGCCCGGTTATGACGTAGAACTCACCTCCACCAATTCAGGAAAAATCATCCTTCGGGAAACTCGGCGTGGTTTACGAAGCTCACTTCACGTGGAATGACAGAATTGCGTCGCGAGATTCGGCCACGAGAGGAGGCGGGTATGCCGACAGCAAATAATACGTTGATTTTCTTTGGGCTTCTCGGCGGATTGCTGCCCGACTTGCTGCGCTTCATCAAGGGCAGAAACCAAGGATTCCCTGATTATTGGAGGAAGTCGAGCTTTTGGTTAGGTTTAATACTCCTCATGTTACTGGGCGGTTTTGCGGCGTGGATTGGCCGCGCAGATGAAGTCACAGAAGCACTCGCTTACGGGTACGGCGCCCCCGAAATACTCAGCAGGATCCTCGGGAAGGATCCGGAAACAGAAGCTACTCGGGGAGGAAAATTCCGTCTGCGGGCGTGGTGGGACAGCTGACGAGGGAAGCTCAATCGATGGAGATTACGAGATTCGAGGTGGGTTGGAGGCAGGACGGCCGACGTAGCGGCTGGCAATGCCTACCTGGCCAAAATGCGCTCCTCGGGACAGAGGAGTTCTATCCACTAAGGCGGTGGACGCGATGGAGAGTATGGCGGCTCCGTAAAGCGTACGGCTTGGATACCCAGAGGCGCTTCTGGGACCTTGTCGAGGACAAGGAGTTCTTGGCGTGGTGGAATCAGGCTGCCGCTGGCGGACACGACAAACTTTTTTTACTACGTTTTCCTCCGAAAGTGTGGGAGCTGCCATGGGAACTGCTAGTTGAAAATCTTAAAGCCACTCGCATTCATCCGCATGTCCTGATTGCCCGAGGGGTCGATACCTCAATCCCGGAGTCACCTAGAGTCTTCGATAAGCCCCTGAAGATTCTTATTCTCAAAGGCGCAATACATGCACGCGGGTATAGTCGGCTGAATCTCGACGGCGAGACGAAATTGATCATGAGTGCCTGGAGTGGATTGCCTCAGGAGGCGCGCCGGTGCGTTTTGGAGCCAGTTATTACGGACAAAATCAAAGGTAAGGCTATGACCATAACAGAGCTACCAGACCTCTTGCGAGAACATTTGCCAGACGTCTTATGGTTCAGTGGGCACGGTCGACGGGATCCGAAACCGGGTCTGCTGTTCGCTGACGGCACCTGGGTTCCGCCTCAACGCTTCGCTGAGTCGATCACAGCATCTGGTCATGTACCGCTGTATACGGTGTTCTGGGCGTGTGACACTGGCCGGAGTGACCCTTCTGACGCTGGCAATGTGTCATCGCCGGCATTCTTTGCTGCCCTCACGCAAGCCGGAGTCATGTCGAGCCTCCTCGTGCAGGCACCCATCGGGGACATCAGCGCAACGAAGCTCGCTCACAAGCTGTTTTTTTCACTTGCAACTGGCCTTTCGCTAGAGGCCGCGACCGCCAGAGCGCGAGCTGATCTCCTTGACGATGCCGCCGCCCGGAAACTGGACTGGTCACTTCCGGTTGTGTGGAGTTCGGGCCTACCAGAATTGCGCCTTGAGTGGGACTCAGTGGAACGAGCGCGCCTGCAATTTCTGGGGGCTGAGATCCTGGCCCGGGCGCTGCTCAGTCCTTCGCAGCTTCTCGGCGCGCCGACTTCGCAAGAACGGGACCGCGCCTCGGCGTGGGTAAGGCGACTTGGGAACTGGATAGTCGGGGAGTTCAGCAGCGAGAACAAGTACGTCTGGTTGCGAACACTGCAGGCAATACAGGCGGATACCTCGCTTCTGGTGATCTGCGTCGACCTGTCCGTAGATGTGGGTAGGCCCCAGACTGTGGAGGACCGCCTAGCGAGCTGGGCCGAGCAGGTCTACCTCCGCATCCGCCCTGGGAAGATCCCCAGGCAGATGACGAGCATCCTCACAATGATGCAAGAGCACCCACAGAAAGGTTGGCGAGATCTGTGCTCTATGACCGATATCTTCCTGGCGGTCGTGCAGCCGCCGACTTACGAGGCCACGTGGTTCTGGCAGAACCTCCAGCGTGCCGCAGTAGCCGCGGTCCTTAGCCCTAACCAGGTTCCCCACGACATCATCAACGGTTGGGGATGGGCTGCGGACCGCATCAGCGCGATGCTTGATGATCAGATAATCGAGGCGGCCGTCCGGCAAGCCCCCAGGCTGGCCCAGGCCCTTGCAGTGCTCGGCACCCCGATTCCACCCACCTACCTGCGGCTCACGGGTATAACGGACGGACAGCCCAGCACCGTTCGTGACTGGGAGCTAGCCGATACTGTCCTGGTTAAGACGCTTTCAGGCGGACGGGTGATGGCAGCGGCCGCCCAAGACTACATAATGCGGGCACTGCCCGATCGAGAGATACGGCAGGCGCATCAGGACTGCATAGCAATCCTCTCCGAGCTCCGGCCGAGCTTGGAGGTCAGCGACAACCTGCTGGGGCACCTGATCAACGCCCGTATGGACGACGAGGCACTCATGCAGGCTGCCTACCTCTGCCAGCAATACTGGAGAGATAACCAGCCACAGGCGGTTCGCCGCACGATCCGGCGTCTCGGTAGCCTGCAAACCGATCTTCCCAGCGAGGCGCGGCTCATAGCGGCGTGGGCGCACGTAGTCCTTGGGGATATGGTGCGGGCTAGGTATTGGCTTGATCGGGCACACCCGGTAGCCCTTCTCGACAGCGCGTGGAAGTGCGCACTTCTAGCCGAGCTCCTCAAGAGTGAGGGAACCGAGGTTTCAAGACAGGGCACGCTCGACAACATCAACCAGGCAGTGGAGTTCTGTACCGAGGC
This sequence comes from Streptosporangium carneum, assembly GCF_027922005.1. Classification (GTDB taxonomy): domain Bacteria; phylum Actinomycetota; class Actinomycetes; order Streptosporangiales; family Streptosporangiaceae; genus Streptosporangium; species Streptosporangium carneum. Next base: position 739,962 of record NZ_BSEV01000001.1, read on the forward strand.
ACTCCGGAGTGGGGACGACCAGACTCGGTTCGGGGCGCAGCGGCAACAGCGGGCATACCGACAGAACCGGGCCCGAATCATGCAGTATCTATTTTACGATGCCAGCGGTGCGGCGGCTGAATACCACAGCTTGATCAATGAGTCGCGTAATGACCTAGGGGCTGACCTGGATGTGGCCATTATGAGGCGGAATTATGCGGAGTGCCTTACAGTCCTCGCCACAGGCCCTGAGGACCACCGATGGGATGATGCCCGGACGAAGTTGCAAGAAGCTCTCGAAGCAGCCAGCGCCTACCCGCAACTGCCAGTGATATCGGAGATCCTTTACGAGCAAGCCGGGATGGCTGAAGCCGAGTCCGCACGCGCCGTGGCAGAGCGACTTCTTGGCGAATGCATCGAGGCGGCGAGCGAGGCAGGACACGAGATGATGGTCGCTATCGCCGAGAACAAGCGATTCTGGCTGACCGGGCCATTCTCAATGGATACGTGGCAGGAAATCGCCGACCGGCTGGAAGGCTATGCCAATCATGGCTGGGCTGCCCGGAGCCTCATGAACAGCCGCATCCGGGCGGCACAGGTGCTTGCCGTAGAGCACGACTTTAACCGTGCCTGGTCTCTTCTCCAAGAAAATCGCAGCCTCCTCGCCCATAGTCGCGCTTTTTATATCGGTAGAAGCGACGAGTGGAGGATCGTGCTCACATATAGCGGGCTGGAGGTCCTCGCAGCGGAAAACAGCAGCGCGGGGCAGTACTGGCAAGAGTTCCTTCAGAGATATCCGTGGAGTAGTGAATGGCTGGAAGAACGGGCTATTCATGATCCGGCACAGGCGTGGGGGCAGTTGTGATGGGGACAGGTTCGCTTGGCGGCGGCGGAAGCGGAGGTAGCGGAGGAGGGGGAGGTTCCGGCCGCGCCGGTCTGGTCAGCTACCGTTTCTGCGGCGGCTCGATGTCTAACGCAAAGATTTCACAAAACGATATTAGAAAGGAAATATCAGACCTGTTAAGTCGGCGAGCCAGCGCAGCATTCCTGAAAAAGCAGTTCACCAGCCCGATCGTGGCAAACATCTACAAGCACCTAATGAACCTCGCGCTCGCCAGGACTACAGCTGACCCGCTGGATCGACTCACCGAGGGCTTACAGGTCGACTCTACACCTGGCTTTCTTGTGCGGCTCGCCAACGAAATCGTCAGTGCGGATGCCAGCAGTGAGCCTGACCGACGGGTGCGCGAGACGGCACGTGTTTGCCTAGAAGACTTCCTGATCCTAGCTACCGGGAACGACCTCGACCTTTACACGTCAGGGACCCGTCAGGAGGCTGCCCAGAGGCTGAAGTCGTCAGTGCTCGAAAACACTCTGGGAAACTTCCTGGCTAGTCTGATAGTGCGCGTCGTTGAACGGGAAGAAATAGAGAGGCTCTCGGCTGAGGCCGTGCTGCAGCTTCAGGAAGACGCACAGCGGCGGGCTAATATGGCGATTGACAGCTTTAAGAGCAAGTTTCCGGCCTACAAATACCGCGACTTCTTCAAGTATGTCCAGCAGGAACCGGCCTGGTTGCTGAGGGAGATTTCCTCATGACCAAAGAGACCACGGTTCGCTGTGAGGTCAGAGGGTTTCGCACCTCATACGGAAGCCAGTACATCCAGTTTGATATCGGCTCAGACCTGGTCATGCGAGCTGAAGGAGAGTTCGGTCGACGCGGACTGTCCCCCATAGCAGCCGACCTAGTCGATCTCGGCGCGGCCGTTTACCAGATCGAGCGCCAGCTACGTGGCAGGCAACGCACGAACCCTGCAGTGAAATTCGACCTTCACATCGCATTGCGGGATCCTGGGTCCTGGACCACTCCGGCGTTGACGGCGCTCACTGCGATCCTCGCAGATCTTGGGAACGCAGAATGGGACGTTAAGGTCCATCAGCGGCGAGACATCCAGGTCGCCGGGCATCAGCGCAACACCGAGCGCAAGGTCGATCGGGTGGTGCTGCTCTCGGGTGGCCTCGACAGTGCGAGTGGCGCGGCAACCTGCAAAGCTAACGCATCGAGAACCTGCCTCGTCTCCTTCTATACGCGCCAGAAAGCTTCGCAACGTGATATTTCCAAGATGCTCGGATTCCATCCGCCAGTGCAGTGGCGCATGTCGAGGCGGCCGGGTGGCCGGGGGCACACGTTCCGTTACCGGAGCTTTTTCTTCCTATGTTTGGGAGTGGCAGTTGCTGATTCGTGGGAAGCGCGGAAAGTGCTGCAGTATGAGAACGGCGTCCTAGCTACTGCCATGCCGCCGGGGCCATCATGGTTCATGACCCGCCATGCGTATCCGGTGATGCAAGCTCAGATGGCGACGCTCGCGGGTGCCCTTCTCGGCGGCACCTGGAGTGTGGAGAACCCCTTCCTTCAACTGACCAAGCGGCAGTGCCTTGAGGCCGCCCGGCGTGTGGCAGGGACACAAATGATGGAGGAGGTCGCTGCGCGGACCGAGACATGCTGGTTCCACTGGTCGAACCGCACCGCGGGCGGTCTAAAGGCTCCTGGCATCCCGTGCGGCGTATGTGTTCCTTGTATCGTCCGTAGAACTGCGCTGTCGGACGGTGCCTACGCGTGGGACCTGTGCGAGGACGAGGTGAAAAATGATCTCTATCATGGCCGGGCTTTCCGGGCCTACTATGGATTCCTCAGTGACGTGCACAGCGCTGGCGACTCGCTCAGTAAATTCTACGGGCTTATGCCAGCCGCTGGACGGGAACTGTACGTCAGAGACATCTTCACGCTTCAAGAATTTCTTGATCTCTTCGGACGATTCGCATGCGAGTTCATGGAGACATTTCAGCCATGAGTGAGCCGATTCGCGCCTTGAGCGTCCGCCAGCCATGGGCCGAACTTATAATCAGCGGGCGGAAGACAATCGAGCTAAGAACGTGGACATCTGACTATCGCGGGCAACTGTGGCTGCATGTGGGGAGGAGAGAGGATTTCCGGCTTGAATCAGAGTTTGGACTGAAAGGATTATTTCGGGGAGGGTTCATAGGAGCTGTGGAACTGATCGCGATCGTGCCAATGGACGCCCAACGATGGGAATCCTGGCGAGAACGGCACTGCGAGACCGGCGCCTACCGGCCTGGGCTGTTCGGCTTGATTCTCAAGGATCCCCGCCGCTTCAACACTCCTATCCAGGCGCCCGGCGCCCTCCGCCTGTTCATTCCTTCTCCTGAGTTTCAGGACCAACTCCGACAAGCAATCAGCATTGAGTAAATTCGCAGCGCTGCCCCCTCCGGTCAAATGCTATATTGCAGTGGTAGACGGCAAATTAGCTCCGCGCTGGTCATAAGCTAACATGCTGCGCAATGCATGGGCGACAAAGATCGAGTGCACGACTGTTGAGGCCGGATCAATAGTCTGCTCAATGCGGAGAAAAGCCACACCGTTCTCGACGGCTTCGGCATCCACACGCTGACAGCGCAGGCTACAACCGCCGTCGAAGACAACGGTTCACGGATCATCGACGTCGAAGCCGTCAACATCATCCGTACCAGCTTCGAACGGCTCGGCGGGACCACACTCGTCGACCGCACAGAAGCGCTACTTGTGCAGAGCTATCAGGCCACCCTCAGTGGTACGGCAGCCCGTATCCGCACCCCGGCCGGCATCACCGACCTCTATGTCGTCACACCTGATGACGTAGAGATCGTGGAAGCCAAACGATCGGCGGAGCATGCCTTCGTCCGCCAGGCGCTCGGGCAGCTTCTCGATTACGCGCCTCACAGCCCGCAGCCGGTGACTCGACTCACTGGACTGTTCCCTACGCGACCTGCTGATGCCGATGTGCGGCTGCTTCATCGCTACGGCATCGATTGCGTCCACAAGTCCGAGTCGGGAGCCTTCGTGCGATTGCCGGCGTCTGCGCCGCAGCGAGAAGCCATGATGAAAATCATCCACGGCGATGACGGCGCGGACGAAGGTCTATCTGTCATCTGATGACCAGATGGTGTATCGGCCGGAGGGATGAATCCCCAAATACCTGAAGATCACATTCGTCGGCTCGGTATGATCTTCCACCTCTTGCTGACTCGGGCTGAGGAAGGGATCTCAGAAGGTATCGCGGCCTTCGTGCGCTCCTCCCCAAACGCCACTCCTCACCGCACGTGAGGAATTCTTCACCGGATACCTTGGCAGGACCTCTTGATCATTCCGCCGCGACCGGGCCCGAACTGGTCGTTCAACCCAACGCCCAGTTGGATCGTTCCCGATGGATGGGAACCTCCTGCCGATTGGTCCGCCCCTGAGACCGGCTGGTCATCCCCTCCCTCAAACTGGCTTTGGTGGATTGAGAAAGACACGAAGACACCGCCCATGCCTGCTCCCTCACTGCTGCCCCTGACGCAGGGCGGGACGTTCCCCCTTGAACGTGGACACCTTGGAGACTGGATCTTGAGGTCCAGGGGAAGATATGTCCCTGATGGTGATGAAGAACTACCCACCCGAGTTCAAGGCCGACGCGGTGGCGCTGGCGCTGTCGAGGCCGGACCGGACGATCACGTCGATCGCCCGGGATCTGGGCGTCAGCCGTGAGACGCTGCGGGTCTGGGTGCGGCCCGACACCGTCGGGGCAAGGCATGGTCCCACCCCGCCAGCCTGACGAAACCAACGCGTCCCCACCGCCGGCGACACGCCGATCTCCATCGCGGCGTCCTCTGAACTCACTCCACGAGCGATCGCTCGCCAGAACCGCACACGATCCTCACGCCAGGCGACAGCCAGCCGTCCCAGTGAGGGGATCTGACCGCGATACAACCGGACAGCCTGCTGCTTCTTGCCCAGGCCCAATTCGCCAACACCTCCAACGACGAAGTGTTGCGAGCACCGATTGAATCCACCCTCGCTACCGCGATCGGTGTAGAAGATCACCCCGTCGATGTTCCCGCCCCGCATGACCGCGGCCATCTGCAGCGAGGCGACCGTCAGGGCGGCATCGTGATGCTCACTCATGGCATAGCCGAGCAGGCGGCGGGAGAACAGGTCCTCCACCGTGGCCAGATACAGCTTGCCCTCATCGGTGAGGATCTCGGTGACGTCGCCGCACCACAACACGTCCGCGGCGACCGCATTGAACTGGCGGTGCACCAGCTCCGGTGCCGCAGGCGCTTTGCCCTGCCGGGTCAGCGAGCGGGGCAAACGCCGTATACGAGCCATCAGGCCGAGCTCCGACATCCGGGTCGCGACCGTGTTCACCGACACCTGCCAGCCGTGTTCGCGCAGGTCATGGGTGATGCGCGGGGAGCCGTAGGTGCGGCCGGAGTCCTCGAAGGCGGCGGTGATCGCCGCATCCAGCTCCTCTCGCCACCGCTGGCGGTCACCCGGCGCGCGATCACGCCACTTGTAGAACCAGGACTGCGAGACTCCCAGGATCCGGCAGGCCGTGGCGTGGGGAACGCCATGCTCGGTCTTCTGGGAGGCGATGAAGGCTGCCACGCTCACCGGCCCGTCGCCTCTTTGACCCACAAGACCACCGAGCGCTTGAGCACTGTGAGGATGGGTGACGTGCCCCCGGGCCCACTCGGCCTTTTGCCGACGCAGCCGGGCCAGCTCCTCACGCTCGGACTCGATCAGTTCCCCATCAGCATCACGCTCACGGGCCAGGCGGTCCATCTGCATCCAGTTGGCCAGCGTGCTCGCGTTCATCCCCAGGTCCCTGGCGACCGAGGCGATCGATTTCCCGGCCTCCCGCACGATGCGCACCGCACCGACCCGAAACTCCGGATCGAAGCTGCGTCTGGTCTCTCTCATGCTCCGACCTCCCCCTGGTCAGGTCTCCACATTACGAGGGGAGGCTCACTGCGTTGTTGCCCGCCCTTCGTCCACACTTGATGATCAGCTCCTCATCCAAGGTGGAGGCACATATGATCGAGCTGTTGGCAGTGCTTCTAGCCTCGGGGCTGGCGTGGCTGATCGGCAGCCAGATCACCTACCGCTGGGACGACGTCAAACGGCGGCGGGAACTCGATCTAGCTGCCGTCGAGAGCTTCTACCGCGCCTACGGGTCCTTCATCGAGGTCTGGCGGCTGTGGAACGCACACAAACGCCGTTCGGAGCAGGTTGCGGCCCCCGCCGACATGCAGTGGCAGTGCCTACAGCGGGCGGCCGCCGTAGAGGGGAGCCTTGAGGCGATTCTGATCAAGATCGTGCTGGAGCGGCGGCTGACGAAGGACGACCGGCTGCTGCTGGGCTGCTTCCGGCAGGCATACCAGTCGCTGCGAGAAAGTGTGCGGGAGGATCGTGAACTGAAGTGGTATGCCAGGAAGGACGACTACGAGGCTCACCGCCGATACAGGGCGTTTAAGGCACTGGCGGTGTATTCGGCCAGACTCCTGCAGACCAACAGTACGCGGTGGCTGATCGGGACGCGGCGCACAGACATCCCGTCGAGCGAGGAGAGCATCTGCTTCTTGCTCGCAGCAACCGACGCGGCTCGAAGATACGACTGGCTGGAGACGGCCGAGCGCATCCTCAACATCACCTCCCTAGTCCCGCAGCGGGACGATGTTCGCCCTGTCGAGGGCACCTCATGAGTTCATCGGCGAGCAGGGCTTGATGTCGGCCTGCTGCATCGCTGCGGCAGTCCCAGATGGGTGTTGAGCAGGGACTGCAGGATTTCGCGACGCCTTGGGGGATCCTTACGGTTCCCTGCGCTCACCACCGCCCCCTGATCAGCCGTACGAGCCTGCGCAGCCGGGCACGCCAGCGCGGCAACGGCGCCTGCTGGCTGGGCACGAAGCCGAACGGCAACCAGCAGTGCACGAGCCGCAGCCCCTCCCGCCACTCGTGCGCCAGAACGTGAACCGGCGGCCGCCAGCGTCCGCGCTCAGCACGAGCGGACGTCGTGGTTTGCCCGCCATCCCTCCATTAGATGACGAAACTCAAAACCGGGACACTACTCGATGCGCCGCGCAGCCGCAGCTGTGAGACTTGGCGATCCTTGCCGAGTGGGAGGCGGGTTCCATCATGTCGTCACTGGAGGCTCAGGTTCGAGTACGTCATAGCGGAGCCTAAGGGCCGGAGGCGTCAGCAGCGGGATACGGCGGCGCTGCGTCCACAGCAGGGGTGTTCCGTCGGTGCGCCGGGCCAGCATCGCGCGCCGCTCCAGCCGCAGGCCATCGGTCGGGATGGCAGCGGGCTCGATTTCGTGGACCGGATGGACGGCGGACACGCGCAGCAGGTCGCTCTCCGGCTCGGGCAGCGGGGTGGGCTCGGTAGACAGGTCGGCGGCCCGGCCTTGGACGAATCGTCGACGGCCCGCGATCTCCTCAATGAGATAGGGGTGCCAGCGCGGGGGAATTCGTGTGGCCACTTGGTAGGTGAAGCTTGGCCGCCCGATCGCGTTCACGCTTTCGGGCGGTGCTGGATGTGGGTCTTCGGGAGTTGCCTTGTCCCGGCCGCGGAGGCGCTGCTCGACGGCCCAGACGAGGTTGGCGTCCTCATCAATGCCAAGCGTCACTTCGTCGAGGACTGGTCCGGTCAGGGGGGCTGCGGCCGTTGCCCACACCACCAGTGATTGCGGGTCAAGGCCCTCCGTAGCGAACAGACTCCAGCCGTCGGCGGGCGGGGACAGCGGCCAGCTTTCGCCGAAGGAGTCGATCACGGTGACGTCGGAGAGTGTGATGATGTGACCTGTGAGGGCGTCGATGGGGAAGCTGAACCAGTCGTCGGACTGGTTCATGATGAGGTCGATGAGCAGCAGCGTCGCGAAGTGTGAACGGTCCGGTGGGTAGCCGCCGATGTCGACCTTGCCGTTCTCGATCTGCCACCAGCGGGGCAGCGGCGCCCCCGGGTAGTGGATCCGGCCTGGATAGGCGGATACCTGACAAGTGAGGGTCGAGGCGACAGATCCGGTGGCGTCCGCGCTGAACCAATCCAGATGTCCGCCGTCGTGCCGCTGCACGCGCAGATTCGCGTCTCCCGCACTGAACTCTGCGTCGTAGCTGAACTCTGCCGGGTTCCACAGGTCTTCGGGATCGGCGGGAGGCTGCAGGGTTCCAAACCAGTTGAGGTCGAGCCCAAGGTCGGTGCGGTCCCACAGTGCGCGGCCGTCGTAGCCACTGCCGTCGAGCAGATCGTAGGGCGTCGGCAGCTCGGCCAGAAGTAGCGTCGGGTCGTCGGTAGGTAGTGGGCGGCCCGCTGCGGCGGCGGCGGCCTCGACGAGCCGCCCAGCGGTCACCCTGCGCCCCGCGGTCCAGAAGTCGCCCGGCTCCGACTCTACGATCGCTTCTGCCGGTGTGGTCAGCGGATCGGCCCCGTCCGGCACCTGGATCGGAGTCAGCCGGATGTTGTAGGAGATTTGGACCGGTGAGGAGGCGTCCTCGCCTTGATGCTCGCCGAGCTGCCACTGCCGCCCGAGCAGCCATGCCGGGTCAGCGACCTCGGCCGCGAAGCCACGAGCGAGGTCGTCCAGCAGTGGTTCGGCTTCTAGCCTGCGCACGATGTCGTAGATGGTGACCATAACTTCACCCCTGGGGATCGAGGAAGGTTTCGATCCGGCCGGCGGCGGGCAGCAGCGCAGTCGGCAGGAGCCCGCGGAGTTGCGGATCGAGGTCGGCCGGGCGGGCCATGCGGGCATGGGCCAGCTGGCGAGTTTCAACGATCACATCGAGCAGCGTGGCCGGGTCGAGCGAACCTCCCGAATCCGGCGGCACGGCTAGCAGGATCGCCTGCGGGGCGCGGGCCGCCGGGGCATCGAACCCGAATGCGGCAGCCGTGGTGTGTTCGGTATCGGGAATCACCTCGGTCCACCGGTCGATCACGGTCGCCGCCACCTGGTCGAGGGTCGGCGGACCATATGCCACCACGAGCCGCTCGGTGTTGGCCGGACCGCTTTGCCAGGGGTCGGTGGGCTTGGTCGCCCACGCTTGCAGCGGTTGCCTGGCGAGGAACTGATGGACTTCGAGGCGGGCAAGGGCCGGTCGCACTGCCGCGACCACCGTCAGCCATTCGAGGTCGAGGTCGGCCTGAGCGAAGGACGGCAGGCCGTCGGGCCGTGACAGCAGGGCCAGTTGCCCGGTCGGACACACCAACGCGGTGATTGCCTCCAGCAGGCCGTCCCGGTCGAGTTGCTGCGCGGAAGGCGCCATCGCGCGCCGTGCCAGCAGCAATTCCCGAGCCATCAGTGGAGAGTTGGTAAGGATGCCCCATCGGCGGCAGGCCAGCAGCAGCCGCTCCAGCGCCGTCGCGTCGGTGACCGTGCCGAGGAGGTCGGTGAGCACCTCGCTGGTCCTCAGCAGCCGCAGGTATCGCCCCCGCAGATCGTCTTCAATGCCGCTCGGCCCTGTCGGCTTGCCGGGGCGGGTAGTGATCGCGTCAGGTTCCGCCGGTGAGCGACCCAGCAGGCCAACCAACCGCACCGCGGCTTCGTAGCGTTCAGAACCGTCGAAGCCGTCGAAGCTGTCGATGTCGCCCAGCGCGTCGGTGGCGAGCCGCTCCAACTCGGTGCGCGAGAGCGTCAGCGCATCGGCGGGGCCAAGCCCGAGGTCGGCAAGTGTGACCGAGGAAGAGCCAGCTGTCCACACCCAGTCGATGGCCTCACCCGCCTGGGTGGCCACGAATCTGGCCACGGCAGGGTCGGCGATCTCGATTGGGGACTGCTCGGCCCGCGCGAAGTTGTCGGCGGGCTCGGGCGGGGCGGCGGCGTCGGGGATGAGCACCAGCACGCTGGTGGCGACGGCTCGGCCCTGCCGCGGTGTGCGTATGACTTCGAGCTCGGGCGGCCGGGACAGACCCGCGGCAGCGTCCATCGCGGCGCCTGCCACTGTGGCGCGTCCCTGGGTGACGTGGTGTACGGCTTCGGCGACGAGGAGATCGCCGTAGGCATTCACTGCGGCCCGCAGCTCCTCGAGCTGGGCGCGCTGCTGGGCAGAGAAGCCCAGCCCAGCCGGGTCGGTGGCGAGAACGGCTAGGCCATCGCACACCCGTCGCCCGGCGTGCTCGGTGCGTAGCCGGAACTGGTCTCGGAGCTGGTCGACCAAGGCGCGGGAACCGGCGATACGCTCCACTTCACGACCGAGCGCCTCGGCGAGATGAGCACCAAGGCGGACGTGTTCGCCGATGCGGGCTGCCTCCCGTACGGTACGAGAGGTGAGGTCCATGTGCCATCGGCTCGGTTCAGGGTCGCTGACTGCGCGATCGCGCAGCACGGTCGCGGTCAGCGCCTGACCTGGGGAGGGAGCGTGCAGCAGTCCGGCGGAGGTGGGGCCGGGGCTGCCCGGGCGGGGCGCGTCCACCCAGCCGTATGCGCCCAGCACGGGCTCCACACCTGCATCGAGCAGGGTCTGCAAGCGGCGGGTCGGCGGGCCAAGCAGCCAGGGGTCGAGCCGGTAGAGCGCGGTGTCGACGGTGGCGCGCAGCAGCCGCTCTAGCCGATCCTCGGGTATGTCGGCCAGCTGCTCTATGCTCTTGGCGACCATCTGGAACGCGTGGGCGGCGGGCGTGGCGCCGCTCACCAGCGCCTGGGTGGTGCGGTTGATCCAGTGCTCGAGCCGACCCGGCTCAGTGAATGGCCGAGCCACCGGCTCTGGACCCGGGGTGGTGTCGCCCAGTGCCTCGCGGCCGACGTCGCCGATAGCCACCTGCAGGGCCCGGATCACCAACCGCAGCAACAGACTGGCGGGGCGGAACCGTAGGAACGCCTCCTCCAGGAGCTCGATGGACTGGAACGTCGTCGGGTTCCTGTGGGCGAGTTCGACGAGCTGCTTGAGCACATCTGTGACCGTGCGGTTCGCGGGAAGCTCCGCTGGCACCACGAGCGGCAGCGCCAGCGGTCGTGACCTGCCGCGCGCGCCGTAGCGCCGGGTCGGATCGAGACCGAGCTCGGCACTGAGCGGGTGGTCATCACGCCATGCCTCATCGAATTCCGTCCAGCTCACGTCGGCGCCAAGCAAAAGCAGCGACAGCCACCAAAGCTCCAGCGGGAATGCGCGCCGGTGGCGGTAGCCGGGAGCGCTGGGCACATGTCCGATCAGGTCGAGCAGTTCCTCGGCGGAGGCGCCCGCGGCCGTGCCACGGCCTTCGGCTGCGGCCTGCCACTGCTCGCGCAGCAGCATAAGTGGCCTGATCAGGGCGGCTTCGACATCGTCGGCGTCGGCGATCCAGCGAGACAGTGCCGTCGCCGGGAGCAAACCGTAGGGCTGTGAGCCGACGCGCAGCACGGGAAACGGCCCCTCGGGAAAGAGCGCCTGGCGCGCCCAGGCGGCGGCTTCTGCGGCGAGTGGCAGGCCCCACACGTCCGTGGCGGCAAAGCCCCACAGTGCGGGCCACAGTGCCCCGACCATCGCTGTGGAGTCGGAAAAGTGTTGTCCGGGCGGCCCGGGGAGGGCGCCGAGCGCGTCGGGGTCACCCGTGAGAGCCATGCTGATCGTGCGGTCGTTGTCAGTGGGGAGGGCGTGGAGGAGATCGAACCAGGTGTCGGCGTCCTGGGCCAGGTTTGCGGCGGGGGTGCCGTCGACGGAGTTGGTGGCGGTGCCGAGGGCGATCAGGCCGAGCGACCCCGCGTCGCGGTGGTCGCCGAACAGCGTTCTGGGCATGCCTTGTCCGAGGCCGGTGACGACGAGTAGGTCGATGTCGTCACCGTTGCCGTCAAGCTCAATTTCGCCCGCCAGTCCGGCGAGTTTGGCCTCCTCCCAGTCCTCCCACCACCGCACGACTGAGAGATTGTCGGGATCGTAAGGCTCGATGGTGAGCCGGTCGTGATCCACCTGCAGGGTAAGCACGTGCCGAGGTGCTCCACCGCCGGAAGCTAGCCATACGAGCAGTTCGGTCGGAAAGCTGGATATCCGGGGGAAGACGGGCCTGACCCTGAGCTCACCGGGGTCGATCACCGCCCCTTCTGGCATGTAAGTGCGAACGAGGAACGCCGCTCGGGGAGCGCCCACCGCCGTGGCGAATTCGTTCCATGCCGCGCGGTCGACCTGTTGAGCGTAACGCTGAAGCGCGGTCATCTCGGCCTCGGTCGGCCGCGGGTCGTGGCGGGTGAGCCATGGCTCGTCCGGCACGACGCGCAGGCATAGCCGAGATCCGGAGAACCGGGTCTCGATTCTCAGCGGCAGCAGCACGCCTACCTCGGTCATCACAGTCTCCTCAACTTGTCGGCGGCGGTGATGGTGGGGATGGGCGCTGCGGGGTCAGGCTGTTGCCGGCGATCAGCACGCGGACCGGCTCGGCGAACGCCTGGTCGGCATACAGCGCGCCGTCGGCGTTGGCGGGGACGGGCTGGCCGTCCCCTGGGATCGGTCCGCCAGGTGGTTCACCGACGAGTGGTTTGTTGTAGAAGCGGTAGCCCGTGGGAGGCTCCTCCAGCACGACCCAGTGGGTTTCAATCTGGTCGGGCTGGAACCCCTGGAAACCGAAGAACGTGACGTCGGCACCGATGCGACCCTGAAAGCTCGGCAGCACGCGGGCCGCGTCGTCTGGCGGGTCAAGGTCGAAGCGGACCTGCCCGGCGTGCTTGGCGGACACCAGGTACAAGAGGGTCTTGGGGTAGCGGAGGAAGAGCTGCCCGCGGAAGACGAGCACCAGGTCGGTGCCGGAGGCCCCACCGGGGCGGTGGGCTGCGGCGCCGAGGTCGCTCGCGTCCGGCCAGTTGGCCACGCCGATGATGTCGTCGATCCGCTCTCCGCTGCCGGTGTTCGCGCGCTCCCAGAACACCCGCAACGGGGTGCATCCCGCGGCGACTGGCATGTTGCGCCAGCGCAGCTCGGTGAGGAGCTGGGTGTTGTAGCCGAGAAGGAAGGCATCGGTGAAGACCGGATTAGTCTCCAGCGCGATGACGGTGTTGTCCTTCAGCTCGCCGACGCCGGGCAGCAGCCACTCGGCGAAGTTGTCGTTCAAGTCGCGCCAGACCGGCCGGGGAAGCCCGACGCATACTTCGGGCGGGGTCAACGGCTGGCTCGGGTCGAGGCCGTCGATCGTGCCCAGCACGCGCACGCGCGCCGGGGCGTCCTCGGCGGTGGGGTCGAAAAGCGGGACGACACTGTCGGCGAGGGATTCCAGGTCGACCAGTCGGCAGTCCGACTCCGGGATGTCCTCTTCCAGGGCCCTGATCAGTCTGATCAGGTCCGCGAGATTTTCGCGCGGGTCGGGGAAGGTTGCCAGCACCTCCGCCAGCCGCCTGCGCATCGCCTCGACGGCCCTCTCATCACCGGCGTCGACTCGGGTGGCGGCCGTGAGCGTCTCGATGGCCCGTCCCCACGCCAGATCCAGGCGCCCACCGCCGGCCGCGTCCAGCAGCCTTTGTCGCAGCGTGGTGCTCTGGCTGCGTAGTGGCGACGGCACGCCGGACAAGTCGAGGCGCCCCAGGCCGTTCACCGCTCCGGTCGGGTCGATCTCACCGGAGAGGCTGGCTTGCCAACGGCGCTCATCGAAGTCGGAGACACCGAGCCGCTGGAACGACGGTACGCCGTCTTGCGAGGGCTGGGCGTCTTGCCGGCAGCGGTTGGCCGCCTTGAGCACCTCTGCCGGATCGGCGCTGCCCTGGGCGGCCAGTGCCGTACGAGCGGGGCCCAGCCGCAGCGCGCGGCGCACCGCTGTGGAGAACACGCCGCGGGGCAGGGCCCGCCCAGGGGCGGTGGCGAGGTCGGCCACCGGGCCATCCGGGGTGACTACGCGGCGCAGCGCCGGGCCGAGCAGCCACAACCGACGCAGCGCGTCAGAGGGCAGGCGTTTCGCCCACAATGCCCCCGAGGCGGCCAGCCCCAGTGACAGATACGCCAGGCGCTGCGCGGCCACTGCTTGCGCGCCCGCGTGCTCGCGCGCCTCCTCAACCAGGGTCTCCTGCAACCGGATGCCGAGCTCTAAGCCGAGGCCGGCGGCGCCCCGGTGACGCGGATCGCCATTGAGAGTCCGGCTCCAGGTGCTGAGCTGGCCGCCCCAGGCCTCGCCGTACCCGGGTGGGCCGATCACCGGACGGTCCAGGGGGTCGGGATCCGGGGTGATGCGCTCGACCAGGTCGGAGGCGACGTCGGAATCCAGGGCATCGTCGGATGACCTGACTGGAGCCAGCGCGCCACGGATCTTCAAGGCGGTGTCGAGGCCGTAGGGATAGAGCGCCGGTGCGCGGCCCGTCTCCGGGTCGGCGTCCCCAGGCCGCAGCCGCTCCGCCAAGATGGGGAAGCTACCCGCCGGCGTCGCGGTACGAAACCGCCAGGTGTCGAAGACCGGCAGCGTCACCGGCGCGCTGCCGTCCCACGCCGTGACGATCTGGCTGCCGGCCTGCCGATAGGTCGGCACCAACACGGCGACATAGGCCAGGCCACCGGTCAGCGGCCGCCGAGACAGCAAACGGGCGATGCGGTGGCCGTCCGCGTGCTGCACGTGGGCGAACGGGCAGATCGCGGACGGCCCGGCCAGCGTGTGCAGCGCCTGTACGGTGGCCCCGAGTGTGACCTGTTGCCCGGTGACGGTCAGCTCGTCTTCGGTACCGACGACGAGGGCCAGCCACGTGTGCAGGTTCCCGGTCCCGTCCGGCGGGTTGCTCGCGGGGGTGTAGCGCCAGGGCAACGCCGGGTCGGCCAATTCGATGTGGGAGCACTTGTCGGTCTCGGCATCGATCGCACCGGGCGCCGGATACCGGCCCACGATCGCGCCGGGTTTGAGACCGACGACGTCCTGCGGACCGGTCAGGAGGAATCGCACGTCGCCAGCGGCGGTGTTGGTGATCGTCACGTCGTCGGGGCCGCGCCCGGTCAGCGTGACGCTCGTGCTCACGAGAAGGCGCCCCTGCTCGGTTCCGGTCACCAGATCGGCGACGCGTTCGCGTGTCCAGCTGAGGAACGTCAAGCTCGAGGGCACGGCAATCTCCTCTAAAAACTGATCCGCGACACGTGATCGGATGCGGGCAGAGCCGCTGCGCCGACCCCGGCGGCAGTGAGCTGGTGGGCCTGGCTTTCGCTGATGTCGTCGACCCGTACGGCGCCATCACCGCTGCGGACCTGCCATCGCTCGTCGGCGACGGCGATCGCGGCATCGACGGGTTCACGTGCCAGGTGCCCGGTACGGTTTCCGACGGCGTTGACCAGCCAGCCCGGTACGGGGAACGCGAAACCCGTCACCGGCTCGGTCTGTGGCAGTCGGATCTGCTGCACCTGCACATCAAGGACGCGGGTCGAGCCCTCGGCCAGCCCGGCGACGCCAAGTTTCACCCCACCGTCGAGGCGCTCGAAGGCCTTGCGGTTGAGCGCGTCTGCGTCGGACAGCTCGGCGAAACTCCCGGGCGCGAACCAGTCGACAGCACTGCCGGTCACGGCCGTGCCTCTGGCGCTGACGGTCTCAGGCTGGCTCAGCGGTGAGCCCTCAAAGCGCTGGAGCAGCAGGTTGAGCGGAGCTCTGGACTGGGTCCACAAGATCTGCCCGAGCGGGGAGAAAACCGGCAACGCCAGCCCAGAGGCGGGCTCGACCACAGCGAAACGATCCTCGCCGCCCTCCACCGACAGGTTGGACGGCTTGACGAGCTCCCTTGCGAGCTCGAGGACGGCGCTGGCCACAGGGCTGGCTACGGGCCGCGCCTGCGAGCCGATACTGAAGGAATCCTCCCAGCAGATGTCGAAAAACAAGATCTCGATGCAGAATCTGCCGTGGAAGGTGATCGGGCCGGGGCCGGACAGTTCTCCTCTGAGCGACACCCCCGCCAGGTTTCTGCGCCCAAACCGGACCCGAAACGAGGCCCTGAAGTCGATCTGGAAGAAGAACGGCTCAAAGCGGATCAGCGCATCGAAACCGAGGAAGCCCCGGGCGGTGATCGATCCTGAGTTGATCGCCACCTCCACCGAGGCGCCGAGCTGGAGGGTGTTCGTGGTGATCGCGAAGTAGCCCTCGAAGCGCAGGTACAGAAAATCGCCGGGGCTGCCTCGGGTCATGGCCACGCGGGTGAGCGAGGGCGGCATCACCAGCGGAGCGGGAGAGTAGGCGGGGTGGAGACCACCCACCGAGAGCAGTGCGTAGGGCTGGTCACCCCAGCTGAGCCGAAACGCTGCCCCGCCGGCCAGTTCCAGCACCTCCATGAGAGTGCTATCGATCAACACCGCGTCGAACTCGAGCACCTTCTTGGCGACGTCGAGCAGGCCGATGATGTTGAGGCGGATCTTCAGCAGCGGGCCGTTGCCTAAGGGGTTGGCGATCGTCGCGCGCGCCGACCCCAGCACCATGATCTTGGTAGGTCCAGGCAGCTCAATAAAGATCCCGAGGTCGAAGTGGACCAACTCGACCCACGAGAGCTGGAGTGTCGGCCCCACCATGATCACGCCTGCGGCGCGGGGGAAGACCGTGTCGAGCTCTCGGTTCAGGGCGGCCGCGTTGCCGATCGGGTCTTCGGGGGCGAGGATGCGCCGGGCCGCGCCGGAGGCGATCCTGGCTCGCAGAACATCGACATCGATGCGCCGATTCAGCGCAAGCAGGCCACCCACCGACGACAGAGTGAAACCGAAGCCCAACTGGACCGGCGGAAAGGATGCCCGCAGCACGACCAGCAGCGCAAAACCGCCACCGGGCAGCTTGGTATCGAGCAGAGCCAGGGCGTCGACGCCGATGTCGCCGATGCCGACCTGAAAGTCTCCGGCGTAACGGCCCGCGTCCTGGTCGAAGGCGATGAACCCGCCGCCCTTCACCGGACCGGCCTCGATCGCCAGGCCCAGCCCGCGCGGCGCCAGGAACCGCACCCCGATCGCCGCCACACCGAGATCGAAGGTGCCGGGCGGCGGCGGGCCTTCGCGCCCGCCGCGCAACAGCAGGTCGGCTCCAGTACCGACGCCCTCGACGGAGGCGGTGAACGGCCCGAGCGTCACCTGGCCGGTGAGCCGGGCCTCGACCGTGACCGTGGGCGTGGTGCCCGCGACGAACAGCAGCGCGAGGTCAAGCCGGTCCAGCCGGGCCGGGCCCAGTTCCACCTCGAGAGGAACGGCGACTGCCAGACCCGCCCCGCCGCGGAAAGTCAGTCCTTCCTCCTGGGTCCAACGCACCCCGAGGTCGAACTCCATCTGGAGGTTTTCGGGCAACAGGGAGGCGAGGAAGCCATCCGCATCGGCGAGTGAGACGACGAACTTTCCCTCACGCACTCGGGCATCGACGATGAGATCGGCCCGCACACCGTCCGCCCTGGCTGCGAACTTCGCCCCGACGGCTGCCTGCAGCGCTTCCGCGGTGAGCCGAGTGCCGCCCACCTCACCAAAGATCAGCAGCGCCTGGCCGGGCGAGGCGAGGCGGGCGGCACTGAGGATGATCTCGCCCTTGACAGCACCGACCAGCGTGATCGCCTCCACCGTCCCCGGCGGATGCAGCCGCAGGCCGTCGCCGACATCCAGCGTGCCGGACGTGCTCAACCGGACCTGCCAGGCAGCGTCAGGCGGGGAAAGCACCACATCGGCCTCGGGCAGCGAGGCAATCCCTATGGACAGGTCGAGTGCGGTCGGCAGCGTGCCCTGGCTGTCCGGTGCGAGGTCGAACAGCACGACGCGCAGCTCGGGCACGGCCGGGTTGAACGCGGCCGGCATACGCACCGCGTCCAGCAGCGCCCTGAGCCGCTCCAGCACCAGCAGTGCGTCCAACGGGGCGGTCGGCGAACCCCACCCGTACACCTCCCGCAGCAGTGTGGCCGGGTCGCTGAGGAACGTCCCCACGCGGTCGAAGTGCAGCTCGCGGTGGGTTCCGGCGGGACGGTCGGCGGTAGCGGGGATGGACGTGTTCTCGGCGAGCCCGAGCAGGGTGAGCGTGCGGGCGAGGATCGGCCGATGACCCTCCACGAACCCGACGACGATGTAATCGAGGAGCCGCTCGGGCAGGTGCTCGATGATCGCGCGCACTTCCCCGGCGAAGCCGCCCAAATCCGCCGGATAGGCGTTCCTCACCCGCTCGGCCAGCGCCTTCACCTTGAAGAAGGCATCCTTCACCAGGGGTACGAGCTCCTGAACCGCCGCCCTGATCGCACCGGCATTGCCGTCGCCGATCGCGTCGATCAGCGGCTGGACCTTCGGTGCTACGGCGGCGACCGCGGCCGCCGCCGCCGGCACCTCCGGAGCGGTCTCGACCGCGGCGCGTACCTCGGGCGGCAGCGGCAGACCCAACTCCTCAAAGAACTGAACCGCCGCCGCCGGGCTGGCCAGTCGCTGCTGCACCGGCTCCAGCGCATGAGCCAGCACCAGCGCCAGGCCCTCCACCGTTCCGGCCATCAAGCACCTCTACCGCGGAGCATTCGAACCAGCGGCCCGACTACCGCTCGGCGCAGCACGCGCGCCAGACGGGGCCGGCCAGTCAACCGGCGCGTCAGCCAGGGACCGACCCGGCGATAGACGAAGTCTATGGCTCGCATCACTGTCCGCTCCTCGGCCAGATGACGGTTCCGCCAGGATCGCAGCCACACCAGGTCAGGGTGATAGATGGCGCCGCACAGGATCAACGTCAGGGGACATTGTGTACAGCTGAGCTTGAGGATCTCCTTCGTCATTGCATCCCGGCAAACCGCGCAGAAGGGTGTCGGGGGAGTCACGGTGCGCATCGCGCAGTCGTGCTCCGAGCGATAGACGCCGCAATGGCTGTACAGCGCCCCCTCGAACAGGCCCACCGTGCCGGGCGGGTATTTACTCGGCGTCCCTTTGTTAGATGTGGTGCAGGTCTGATCGGCTTTCAACTTGGGCAGCGAACCTATAGCGGGCGCGAGGTGGTGGCGCCACTTCAGTTTGGATTGGTCAGTCTCGATCGTGACGTTGGGCTGAGGTGGTTCTTCACCACTGGCGTAGCGGTCGGGACCGTCATAGTCGTACTCGTCGGCGAGCCCCAAGACATGGCCCAGTTCGTGAGCGACCACCTCCTTCAGGTTAGCCGTCAGTGAGACAGCGGCGACCTGCCCCACCTTTGCCCCGCCCTCCAGCGTCGAGTTGACGAGCACCACGATCGCCTCCCAGTCGGCCACCTCGTCGTTCACCGTGTCCAGCACGAGGTCGTTATCAACCGTGAGCACACGCCGTCTAGTGTCATCTCCGCAGCGAGTTGCATCGAAGTACGTCCGCCGGAGCGCCCCGGTGCCGCCGATATCCTCATTCCCACAGGCTTTGGGGTCGTCCACACCGCGCTCGGTCGAATGCACGTCGATCCGGTGGACGTTGATGAGGCCCCATAGCGTCGTGAAGGGCTCAATCGCCCTGAGACCATTTACCACCTCATCGACTTTGGTGTGGTAAAACTCCATATCCTCCGCCAGGAACCCATCTCCTAGAATCACCAAGGTCCAGCGGAAGCGGTCATCCCCATGATCGACGATCTTCTTTTTGGTGTCGACCAAGCCGTCTGAGGCGCCCATGTCAGCCCAGAGGCTCCTCTCGAAGCGGGAACCGACCCAGCTCGACCGGCACATGGCCAGGCAGATCATCCCGCATCACCGCCCGCAGGGCCGATGGCAGCGCGTCCGGCTGTGCGAGGAGTACGACCTCGCGGGCGAGCTCGTCGAGAGGAACGATGACACTGAATGCGCCTGAAGTCAGACGGTTGGGCACCGTGGAGGCCCCTTCCGAGCCACCGAAGATCTCGATCGTTGCCGGCATGGCGCTGGGCACCGCCTGGCGATATATCACCTGGCCCTCAAGGGTGTGCAGCTCGGCCGTCACCGCGTCGGCCCGCAACTGGACCGTTGTGTCCTCTCCCTCCGGCGCGGCTTTACCGACCGGCGTCCGGGACCTCAACCGGATGCCCTTGGTGTCGTAGGCGAACGTGAGCCTCACGGCTGGTGTTCCGACAGCCATCACGCCCTCCTAATGGCCATTTGTATGGGCCGTTGTACTCCATCATAGGGTCGGGCAACTATTCGTGACGTTAGATATAGGTAAAGACAGGCAGGTGAACGAACAGGATGAGCGGCGTGAGAAGCGCCTACAGTTTCCTCACTTCTGCCGTTCTCTGCTCATGGGCTAGGGCGACGCGCAAAAGGCTGTCCAAACCGTGCGGGATTTCATTGCTAAGACTATGGTTGCTGACGCCACACGCTTGGCGTGCGACCAATTAGCTCGTATAGGTCCTCCTGATCCCGAGTGATGGCGCGAAATGCCGAAGAGGTGAAGCCTCCCACCGGACCGGAGCACCCACGGTCACATTGCCCGCGTTGTCGGGGCCGGGCAGGTTGGTGGCCAAGTACCAGGTGGCCTTGTCGGGCAAGGTGGCCGGGTCGGTGGTGGCGACCACCAGCCGGGTGGCACCGTCCGGACCCCAAAAGCCCAGCCTCGCCTCGGCGGCCCACCACATCTCGGTGTGTCCGTCGCGTAAGCGGCGGTGCATCGGCGTCCAATCCCCGGGATCATTCGGGTCGGCGCAGGCCAGCACGGCGGCGGCCTCACGCGGGGTGTAGGCATCCGCGCCGTAGGCCCAGACACCGTGCCGCGGGCGCACCGCCACCACCCAGCCCAGTCCTGCCCGGCGCAGCTCAGCGCGGAAATCGTCCAGGTCGCCATAGGCGCAGTCGGCCAGCGCCGCACGAAACCGCACCCCGGTCGCGACCGCGCGGCGGCCAGCTCGACGGGGATCTTCCACTTGGTACGGAAGACCGGGTCGCTCTTACCACGCGCGAAATGACGGGCCGGGGTGTAGGGCTGGGCGTGCAGCGGATAGTAGAGCCGCTCATCGGCCCATAGCGTGCTCACCGTCACCACGCCGTTGTCAGTCTTGCCGACTCGGCCAAGCCATTGGCGGCCCACATGCGCGGTGGCCGTGCCGTCTTTGCGGTCGCCGCTGTCATCGATCACCAGCACCCCACCCGCGTGCGGGACGGTCACCGGCTCGGCCAGCAACAGCTCCAGGCGCCGGGTATTGACCCGATCTGGATCTCAGCACGATTCGGACAGGAAATACTGCAGCCGCTGCGCCGCCGCGCTCTTGGATCCGGTCACCGACATGATCAGCCCGCTGACAGATGAAGGGTCAACGCCGGCGGGTAGGACGAGCCGGGCGGTGAACTGGCCGTCGCTGTCGAGGTCCTCGCGCACCTCCAGGGCCTGGGTCTCCTCAGGTAGGCCGGTGGCCCAGTCGAGCACGGCGCGCAGCAGCTCGGCGTGCTGGGCGGTGGTCAGCTCGCGGCCGCGCGCCAGCGGCGCGCGGGTGCCGCCGCGCAGCGGGACGGCCAGCGCCTGGATGGTCACGCCGTCGAGGGCGCCGATGCAGCTGTGTCCGCCGGCGTCGAGTCGGCGCAGCGGCTAGCCTGTCCGGGAGGCGAGCGTGCGGGGCAGGGAGGCCTGCTCGGCCTCGCGCAGGCGCAGGGACGCGAGGGTTAGGGTGATCGGCGGCAGAAACCGCTCGTGTGGGCTGCAGGTGACGGGGTCATGTCCACGGACGTGGTGTACAGCAGCGCCGTACAGCAACGCTGCCTTACGGGATCACGCCGCTCCAACCAGCATCCACCGCTTCACCAGCGCGGGAAGCCGCTGACCAGACCTCTGCTCTTCCCTACGGATCAGAAGGTTAGGGGTTCGAGTCCTCTCGGCCGCGCAAGCGCAGAAAGGCTCCTGAGCAGGGATTATCCGCTCAGGAGCCTTTCTTCTTTTGTGGCTCACCCGGTCTCCTCGGCGTCCGTGGGAGCCAACCTGGGAGCCAAAGGCACCGGCCTGCTCAGCAGAACACCGGAGATCGCCTCCGTCGCCGCGCGCTTGTCGCCTTCCATCAGGTGCCCGTAGACATCCTTCGTGATCGCGATGCTCGCGTGCCCGAGGACGTCGGAGACCACGTGCAGTGGTGTGCCCTGGGCGAGCATGAGCGAGGCCCCGGAGTGCCGTAGCTCGTGCGGGTGCCAGTGGCCGAGCCCGGCCTTCCGGGCGAGCTTGGAGAACAGGTGGGAGAAGGTGTCGGGGTCGGACGGATTGCCGAAAGCGGTCGGGAAGATCAGCCCGTGCTCGGTCCACTCCTGTCCGGCCTGAAGGCGTTCTCTGTTGTGCGCGCTCCTGTGCTGCCTGAGCGCGTCGACCAGCTCGGGAGTCAGGCAGAGCGTCCGGCGTGACTTGCGGGTCTTCAGCTCGGAGATCACGAGCTTGGTCTTGCGGTCGGTGTCGGCATCGCGGTTCTTGACCCGCTTCACCGCGTGTGTCACGCGCAGCGTTCGCGCTTCCGAGTCGAAGCCGCTCCACATCAATCCGAGCGCCTCACCGCGGCGGAGCCCGAAGACGAGGGAGAGCAGGACGAGCGTCCCCATCCGATGTTCGGCGACCTGGTCGAGGAGCATGCGGGACTGGTCGACTGTGAGCGTCCTGCCCTCGTCGGTGTTGATCCGGGGAGGCATGGACAGCGCCGCGACGTTGCGTGCGACCAGGCCCTCACGCTCGGCCTGCCCCAGCGCCTTACGGAGCACGGCCCGCATGATCCGGACGCTGTTGGGCTTGTAGGTCGCTCGCTTGGTCTGCCAGAGCGCGTCGACATGGGCGACGGTCAACGCGGTGAGCTTGTGCCGCCCGAGCCCCGGCTTGAGGTGGAGCCGTACCGTGTCCTCGTAGTCGTCCAAGGTCGAATCGGCGATGTGCCCGGGGAGCGTGGACAGCCACCGGTCGAGGAACGCACCTACGGTGATCTTGTCATCGGGGACCGGAAGTCCCTTGGCGATGCCCTCGCGGATCTTCTGGACCTTCTCCACGACCTCGGTCCGCGTCTTGCCGGAGACCTTCTTACGGAGGCGCTCTCCGCTCGGCCTGTAGCCGATGGAGATGGCACCGCGCCACCGGTCGCCGTCCTTGTAGATCGAGTCCTCGTTGCGGCCGCGTTTCTTCGTGCTCATGCTGCTTGCTCCTCTTCCAGATGCGCGACGAACTCGGCGAGCGCGGCGGAGGGAATCCTGCGAAGGGTGCCGACACGGACCGAGCGGAGCGCGCCCGATCGCATCAGCGCGTAGACCGTGGTCCGGCCGATACCGAGAAGCTCCGCCGCCTTCTCCGGCCGGAGAAGCACAGGGGCGAGGTCATCGATCATGCCGCCTCCCTCAGTGCCGTGGTTGCCGAAAGGTCTGGGATGGGTCTGCCGTCGGCTCTGGCGCGTAGTTCGTCGAGCCGGGCGCGGGTTCGGTGGCGGTTGGCCACGCCGCGCAGCAGCCGGACCGGCAGCGGGGTTCGGGTCGGGTCCTTGGTGGAGACCGGCCGCCAGACATAGCGGTGTGGGTCGGTCTCGATGTCGTCGGGCAGGCCGAGCATGTCGAGTACCCAGGCCCGGCGATCAGCCTTGTGGTCGCGCAGGGTTTTGTTCGACCACTTGCGGGAGACCAGGACGCGGCGTCCGGCGTAGCCGAGGTGTTCGGCCTTGTGGGCCTTGGAACGGCACCGGCCCGGCGTCATGCCCGCCTTGGCGTCCTTGGGCTGGATGCCGTAGCGCAGCCAGTTGGCGCAGGTGGGGGAGCAGGGTTCGTAGCGCAGCGCCTCGACCAGCGGGCGGCGTGGTCCCGGCGGGCCCGGTTGACCGCTGCGCGGGCAGTCGACGCGGCCGGGGTCTCGTCGCCCTGCTCGTCCTCGTCGGGGTCGAGGTCGAGGGTGTCGCCCAAGCTTTTGGTGAGGTACTTGGTCAGGTAGCCGATCCGCTTGTGCGCGTCCGGTGACCCGGCCAGAAGGCCCTGCACGTCGACCTGGGCACCGAAGCGCATCACATGCAGGGGCTCGGCCTCGTCGTCCTGGTCGAGCCGGTCGAGGGCTTCGTGCCAGGTGGGCAGGAGTTCGCCGGTGGCGGGGTCGAGGTAGTCGCCGGCCTGCCCGTCCGGGTACGGCGCGGGCTGCTCGTCCCGCTCGGCCCAGACCGGCAGGTGATCGCCCTCAAAGCGCACCTCGTCGATGGAGGGCCACCACACCTGGTGATAGGTGGCGGCGGCGATGGCCTTGATCTCCGCACGCGGCAGGGTCCCGCGGATCGCCATGTGCAGGTGTGGCGCGAAGCGCTTCTGGGGTTCGACGGTGGCGAAGTACTGCACGTCGTATCCGGCGACCCTGCGCAGGTTCTGCACGAACCGGTCGATGAGCTTGGAGAAGTGCAGTGCGTCGCGGGCCGCCGTCGCGTAGTCGTAGGTGGCCGGGTCGACGGGCACGCCCTGGCCGGGGCGGACCTTGCCGTAGGAGGGCAGGGTGAGGGTGACGAACAGCGAGGGCCGGAACACCTGCCCGTCCGGGGCGACGTAGGTTCGGCCCAGGGTGGTGTTCTGCCGGGCCCGCTTGGGAAGGTCCGGGGCGTCCTGGCGGCACCGGGTGGAGCGGGAGCGGCGGGGCGCGGTTCGGCCGCCGGTGACGTTGCCGCGCATCCCGGCGGCGTTGATCTCGGCGTCGATGCCCGCGATGGCCTCGTCCCAGTCGGCGGTGTCCTGACTATCACGCTCGGCTTGGTCGCGCTTGGCCTGGACGTCGGCGCGGAACTCGATCAGCCACCTCTGGTCATCGGTGGCCGGGTGCGGTTCGGCGACGGGTTCGGCGTCGAGGTGCCAGCCCTCGCGGCATTGAGCCTTGCGGAGCTGCTTGTTGCGCTGGGCGCAGGGCGGGCACTTGGCTTCGCTGGTGGTGCCGCAGGGGATGTCGAAGGGCTCTGAGGTGCCGGTGTGGGTGTCGAAGCGGCGTAGTTCGATGGGGCGGATGCAGACGCCGTTGAGTTTGGCGACTTCGACGGCGACGTCGAGGGCCAGGGGCAGGGTGTCGCGGACGGTGCGGGGAAGGGTGCGGTCGGCTCCGTTGGGGGGTGCAGAGGCGGACGGGTGGGCGGTGTCGGTCACCTGGCCTCCTTCCGGGGCGGGTCGAGGATGTCGGCGTGCAGCCGGTAGGCGTCGCTGTGGGGGTGCTTGTGCAGCCGGGCGGTGTTCAGGTCGATGATCACGACGACTTCGGCGAGGTCGGAGCCGTCGAGGGGCCGCAGCCGCCGGAAGGGCAGGGCGTCGATCTCGTCGGCGGTGCCGTGGATGGTGATTTTCATCAGGCCACCTCGGGCAGCGGCAGGGTGTCGGCGCTGAACAGGGCGACCATGTCGCGGATGTCGTCGTCGGAGACGTAGGCGGCGCGGGCCCGGATCGGGTCGGGCGAGGTTTCCAGGCGGACGTAGGCGATGCCCGCGCCCTGTTCGGGGATCGGGGAGATGTGGTCGGCCAGTGCGCCCCGGTCCCGGGAGCCGTCGCCGAGAATCATGTCGACCTGTTCGGACTCGTCGAGTCGGAGGGCGATCTTGTCGGGGAACAGGTTGCGGATGGTCAGCACGTCCTTGCGCGGGTCCTGGAGCGCCGCGAGTACCCCGACGCCGACCGCGCGACCTTGGGTAGTGAGCGTGGCCAGGGCGGCGATGGTGCGGACCCGCAGGCCCTTGTCGGGCTGGTAGGCGGTGAGGAACGCCACCTCATCCACGACCACCAGGACGAACGGGTCCTCCATGGTGGGGACGTGGGTGCGCCTGACCCCGGCGAAGCGGCCCGCTCGTTCCTGCATGACCTTCACCGCGGCTTCCAGCAGTTCGACGCAGGCGAGCGGGTCGGCGGCGTAGTGGTCGCCGAACAGGTCCCGGCCGAAGCTCAGCTCCATGAGTTTGGGGTCCAGCGCCCAGATCTCGGCCAGGCCCACGCCGGCGGCGGGTAGCAGCCCTCGGATCGTGGACCAGATCACCGAGCCCTTGCCCGCCCCGGTAGCGCCCGCGACCAGGACATGGGTGCCGTGGACCTTGAGCCGCCACGGAGTGCCGTCCTCGCAGCGGCCGATCTCCACCGGCCCCACCGACGCCACGGCCGGGATCGGGAGGGCGGGCAGCGGAACGGCCAGCGGGTCGCGGCGGGGAAGGTGAGCAGCAGCCGGCCGGACCGGGTGATGGTGACCCGGCAGGAGGCCGCGCCGAACCCGTGGGCCAGGTGTTCGACGCGGTCGGCCCAGTCGGTGACGGCCTGACCGGTGAGGATCTTGACGGTGACCAGGTCGGCCCACGAGGTGCACGAGACGGCCACCAGGTGAGGCAGGTATTCGCGCCCGCTGACCTGCCGCGCTAACCCGGAGATGGTCATCACCGGTTGCCAGTGCCGCCGGTACACCCAGACCAGCCGCCAGAAGGCCAGCAGCCGCCAGCCGATCAGGTGCAGGAACGAGGGCCGGTGGATCAGCGCCCATCCGGTCGGGACGGCCAGCAGCAGGGCCACGACGCCGAGGCCGTATGGCCAGCCGTAGACGGTCCAGATCACGCCAGGCAGCGCGGCGACGGCCGAGGCGATCGGGTGCCGCCAGAGCAGGCGCATCAGACCGGCCAACAGCCGCCAGGCATAGATGACCAGGGTCACCAGAGCGGGGGTGCGGACGATGGCCGGACGGAACACGACAGCGGTGTCGGGGGTGGTGGAGACGAGGCGCTGTGCCTCGTCGCCGGGTAGCTTTTTGAACATTAGGCTGAAGACCTCTTCCTTGATTGCGTGTCGGGAGAGAACCGAGGGGCCGCCGGGAGCTGCAACTTCCAGCGGCCCCGCTTACGTGGTCAGGCCGGGTCGTCGTCCCGGTTGGGCGAGGGCGCGGGAACGACGGCCTGACCGGTGTGCAGGCGCTCGCACTCGTCCCGGTAGCGGGCGGCGGCATCGGCGATCTCCCGGGCCAGGTCCAGGTCGGCGGAGGTGACCGGTCCGCCGCCGGTGGTGGAGATCGACAGCTGGCCCTCGGCACTGCCGATGCAGAGGTAGGGCCGGATGCCGTGGACGTTCATCGCGATGACCGACAGTTCGGCGGTGTGGAAGGACACCCCGAGGCGGGTGTTTCCCTCGTGGATGGACGCGGTGACGTAGGTGTAGGGCCGGTAGTCGTCGTGGGTGCTCATGCTGCGATCTCCTTGCTGGTCGTGGTGCTGGCGGTGTCCTTGGCCGACGCCGAGGTGGTGGTGTGCTTGGTCGGGACGGCAGCCCTACGGGGAGCACGCATGGCGCGGACCTTGATCGAGTAGGCGAGGCGTCCGGCGCCGTTGACGTAGGGGGTGACGGTGACGTTGTCGAACTCGACCGGGGTGAACGGCGAGTCGGGCAGCGGGGCCGGGGGAACCGGCTGGACGGTGGACAGGATCTTGACGGCGACGGTCTTCTGTCCGGCCTTCACCGTCGGGTCGGCGTCCATGACGGCGACCTGCCACACTGGGTCTCCGGTGAGCTTGTCGCGGGACTGGACGAACCGGCCGTTGGTGGAGGCGTCGAAGTCCTTGACGGGCTCGACGTCGCCGACGACGTAGCAGCCGTGCGGGAAGACCATGTCGAAGCTGACGGGGATGGGGCCTTGCAGAGCCATGATGGCACTCCTCTGTCGTTTGACAGGCACTTAACCTGTCATGTGCTTCGAGGATAAGAAAGCCCGCTTGGTAGGTCAAGTACCTAAGTGGGCTCGCGTGGTGAGACTTGTCTACCCGATCGGATAGACGTCCTCCAGCTCGTGGCGATCGGCCGGGAGAAGCACCTCCACCACGGCCAACGCCTGTCCCGAGGCATCCCTGACCGCGCCGTAGACCGCCAGAAGCGGCGTGTTCTTCGGCATGCCGAGTCGCTTGGCCTCGTCGGCTGTGGGCATCCGTGCGGTGATCTGCTGCACGATGTGATCGAACCGCACCCCCTTCCGGGAGCGCAGATGTTCACCCAGCCCCTCGGTCAACAGGTCGGCGCTGGTCAGGTCGGTGCCCTCGGTCAGCTCAAGCGGCACCCACGCCGAGACGATCTCGGCGGGTCCGCCGTCACGGCTGATCAGCCGACGGCGCAGGAACGCCTTGCTTTTCGGGGCGATGTCCAGCAATGTCGCGATCCGCTCAGGGGCGACCAGCGCGGCCACCTCCGTCACCTCGCCGTCGGAGGAAGTCTCGGGGCTGGTGAGGTGTGCCTGTCCAGGGCGGGACTGCTCCACCGAGGCCGTCACCGGACGGCCGCGCACGAACCGGCCCTTGCCCTGCTGAGACTCGATCCACCCTTGTTCCCGCAGGACTCGCAGGGCGGCGACCACGGTGGGCCGGGAGACGCCGAACTCGTTGATGAGCTGGTTCTCGCTGGGCAGCATGGAGCCCGGAGGGTAGTCCCCCGACTCGATGCGCCGCTGTAGCGCCTGGACAAGTTGCGCGTACTTCGGCGGTACGGACTCTAGCGACATAACGACCGTCCATCACCCAACAGGTTGTTTTACCAAGCTAGAGCGTAACTTGGCTTTCCTCCCCTGTCACGTGTTCGAGGGCGGGGAGGCTGGAGGAAAAGAAGGTCCCGGCAGACAGGAGCGGGGGAAAGGGCGTGCGGTGCCGGGGTGGGCCGCATGCGTCCGCTTGAGCTGTCTGCCGGGACGGTGGGAGGCGCGACGGGACAGGGGTAACGCTCCTCGGCCCCCTCCAGCACCGAGGGACCCTGCCCCGCCGCGCCCGCTTATCGGCCGACGTACTCGGCCAGGACTTGTGTCGCGCCTTCCAGGTCGTTGACCGGGTGGCGCTTCTCGGCGGACTGCCAGGAGAAGTAGGCGCCGCCGTATCCGACGAACACCCACACCGGCATCCCCACCCTGGGGCGGGGAATCATCAGTGCCGTGCCGTTGTCCCGCAGCTCGGCACGCACCCCGCGCCGCAACAGCGCATCCTGCAGGAGGGCGAGGAGGACCGTTTCACTCTGCTGCTCGTCTTGAGGGCCTGCCTGTGGGGGAACGGCGATGGCCTGAGGAAGGGGGTTCATGTCACGTTCCTTTCGACCCGGCCGCTTGCGAGGCAGTCGAGACATTCCTGTTCTCCGTACGTCTCGTGACCACCGCCGCTCTCACCGACGAGAAGGGCACGGCTTGAGCTGCGGAACTTGGTCCCCCGCCCTCGGCAAGAGGGGCAGGGCATCTCTTCGCTGGACTCGTCTGGCCGGGTCACCGTCGCCATCTCCTCGACATTTGATCCGCGCTCCCTGCGGCGGAAGGCGGGCTGACGTAGCGTGGTTGCTTGATGACAAGTCCACCGGCAAACCGGAGACAGCAGGACCCCCACGTGGTCCCCTGTTCGCTCCCCTCTTGACTCCCCCCGCTGAGAGGAAAGGCAGGAGATGCCCGAGAAGGCCCCGAACGCCCTGCTGCGGGCATGGCGCACCGCCAACCGGCTCACCCGGCTGGAGATGGCCGAGCGGATCAACGCCACCCCGACCGGCATCGCCGAACGCCTGGCGTGCGACGAGGAACGGGTCCGCCGATGGGAAACCGGAGAGGTCAGGTGGCCCAGCACCTTCTATCGCCTGGCGCTCACCCAGCTCGCCGGCCTGACTCCGGAACAACTCGGCTTCTCCCGGTCCATCCGCCACGAGACCCGCAAGGCAGTCGCGAGCGTCTCCGCCCGAAACGACCACCCCGCGAAGGCTAACGCTCCGGCGGGTGTGCCGCGTACCGTGGATCTCGTCAGCGAGGGGGAGGACGAGGGTGCGATGCGACGCCGCGAGTTCGTCGGACTGACCGGAGCCGCCCTGTTCAGCGCGGTTTTCCACCAGCCCGAGCCATCCCACGACAAGGGCCTGGACACCGACGATCTCGCCGTCGCACTGCTCGAACACTCCAGCTTCACCGACGGCCCCGCGGACCTGGCATCGATCGCCGCCATGGTGGCCCAGGCCAAACGGAGCTACCAGGCCAGCCACTACTCCCAGGTGATCGCCGGGCTACCGTCCCTGATCCGCACGCTCCGCACCGCCTGCTTCGCGCTGGACGGCGACGAGAAACTACGAGCGCACGTCTTGTCCGCCGAGGCGCACCACATCGCGGCGTCCATCCTGCTCAAGCAGGAGAACAAGGGGCTGGCCTGGCTCGCCGCGGACCGCAGCCTCCTGGCCGCCCACGCCAGCCACAGTCCCCTGGCGATCGGATCGAGCTCCCGGGTCATCACCCGCGCCCTCATGGACGGCGCACACCACCGAGTCGCCGTCAGCACCGCCAACACCGCAGCCGCCCGCATGGACGCCGACCTCAAGCAGCCTTCCGGTGACGAGCTGTCGATCTACGGATCGTTGCTGCTGAGCGGTGCCGTCGCCGCAGCGCAGACCGGCAACAGGCACGTCATTGCCGAACTGCTCGACGAGGCCGCCCAGGCGGCCCGGCGACTCGGCTACGACGGCAACCACCAGTGGACCGCCTTCGGCCCGACCAACGTCCTGTGCCACCGGGTCAACATCGCCCTGCGGCTCGGCGACGCGGGAACCGCGATCGACCACGCCCGCCAGATCGACCTGGACAGGCTGCCCACCAACGAGCGCAAGGGCACCCTCCTGATCGACACCGCCCAGGCGTTCCTCATGTGCGGCAAACACGACAAGGCTCTCCAGGTCCTGCGCGCCGCCGGACAGATCGCCGCCGAGGAGGTCACCGGCCGACCGGCCGCTCTTCGCCTTGTCCGCGACATCACCGTCACAGCCCCGATCAGCGTCCGGCGGGAAGCTCGCGAGTACGCCACATCCCTGGGAGTCGTCGCCTGATGCAGCCCGGCAAGGTCCTCTACGTCATCGTGTGCGCCGCTGGAGCCGCAGGTGACGTCGGTCGCCTGGTCGCTCTCGCCCAGGACGACGGGTGGATCGTCCAGATCGTCGCCACCCCGCCCGCCCGGGACTTCATCGACGTCCCCGCCCTGGAACAGCAGACCGGCCGCCCGGTGCGCAGCCAGTACCGCAAGCCGCACGAACCCCGGCCCCCGCGAGCCGACGCGATCATCGTCGCCCCCGCCACCTACAACACCATCAACAAGTTCGCCCAGGGCCTCACCGACACCTACGCCCTGGGCCTGCTCGCCGAAGCCCCCGGCCTGGACATCCCCGTGGTCGTGCTGCCCTTCGTCAACACCGCCTTCGCCTCCCGCGCCCCCTTCCGCCGAAGCGTCGAAACCCTGCGCGCCGAAGGCATCCCCGTCCTGCTCGGCCCCGGCCAGTTCGAACCCCACCCACCCGGCACCGGAGGCGACATTCTGGACGCCTACCCGTGGGCCTTGGCCCTCAAAGAGATCGAGCAGTACCTACCCCGGTAGGGGGGCGGATTCCGTAGCGCGGACACTGCCGAATTGTTCTCATGGGTTGTCAAGCGGCGGCGCGCCGCGCCGCCGTACCCGGCCCTCTGCCGCACGCCGCCCGGGCGTGCGGCGTGGGCGCCGGTCCCGGCCGGCGGCGACCCGGGCCGTAACCGCACCGCGCGCCCGCCGTAGCCGATGTGACACGCCGACCCGTGCGACGCACCGCCGTACTGCTTTGCCCCTCACGATCGCCTAATTGTGGTTGACCTGCGTTGATAGTTGGGGGCGATCGACGATCCGGGACTTCGTTCCTCAGCCCCGGCTCACCGGGGATCGTGGTAGACGACCGCTCTCATGCGGCCACAAGCTACGGCACATGGCGTGAGATTAGTTCTCGGATATACCCCACCCAGGTTAAGGCAGAGAGCTGATCAGCGCATCCGCTGTCAGTGGGGCAGGGCCCCCGGCATGCTGCATGACCAGGTCAGAGATATGGCAGTCAGCTTGAGGGACACTGTCCCGTGCATCCGTACTGGACTCGCCTGCCAAGACGAACGATGCAACGTGCTGGCAGTCAAGACCGAGCGCCGTTGCAACCAAATCCCAAGTGCTGTGTCGCTGTAGCTGGGTGACGTAAGTGTCCCGCGCGTCAGTGACGGCATTGGGCGCGCCACCCGCGGGTCGAAGACTGCGCGCGGCGCGCCCTGGAACACCCTTGTCCTTACCACCCTCTGCCTGGCTCGCTATGACAGATCGGGACCACCATCGTCGGAATCCTGCTCGCTACGTTTCCTCCGAGCTGAGATCAGAGCAGTTGCCAGGCCCACACCACCAATAGCTAGCTGCACTAACAGATTCAAAAACTCAAGAGTATGGATCACGGCGCTCTCCTTGAAAGCTGTAAATCTTCCGGCGGGATTCCGTTCCCGTGTGCTTATTCCAGAAAAGAGGAAGCAGCGCCGTCCGGTTAGATAGATGGACAGCTACAAGCCGATCATGTTCCAGCGAGCGAGCAATAACGGACATAACTACATGCGTTCGGACAATCACCAGACAGGCGCGGCCGGCCTGGTCTACGCTGACGGACATTCGCGGACATCACCGGACACCCCTGGAAGACCCCCATGGACACCTCCTCCCCTCCTCCTCATGACCACAACGATCAGACCTTGCGTGTGGAAACAGTTCGTACTCGCCAGGAGCTCAGCGATGCACTACATGTTTTGCATGTACGCGCTGATCGGCCGTCCTATCGAGAGCTAGAAAAAAGGACTACCCATGAAGGAGTACGCCTGGCACGGACCACAATCTCGGAAATGCTTTCCGGTAAACGATTAGCCCCTAAGGCCGTCACGCTTGCTTTTGTAAAAGCATGCGGAATCATCGATATAGAACCGTGGCAGCAAGCTTGGGAACGTGTTGCCACAGTAGAGCGTAGTCCAATACTGGAAATTCCAGACCCTGAGCTTGTCGCTTTGCGAAAGGAAAATTCGCGATTACAAGCCCAGCTAGAAGCTGAACGAGCTAATCATGAAGTCGAATCTGCTTCTCTCCGAACGACTCTCGACGATGAGAATGAGCGAAATCTAAAAACTATCGAGCATTGGCTTGAAATAGCAGAAAAGATCGCCCACGAATTGGCTGATAATGGCCACTATAAAAGCGCTAGAGATCTCCAGCAGCGTGTGTATAATTCCAGTGCCGAGATGCTTGGAGATGAAGATTTAGGCACTTTAATCATCCGAAACGACCTTTCATTCTGGACGGGGAAAGCTGGAGATATATTAAAGGCGCGGAATATGTACAAGGAGCTATCTTCTCTATGCGTAAAAGTGTTGGAGCCTAAAGCATACGAAACATTGCACGTCTTTAATAATTACTCCTGGTGGCTTGGCGAGGCGGGAGACTATGAAAGTGCCCGTAAGATATCCAGTGATATATTATCGATCTGCGAGAAGCAATGGGGTATTGAAAATGAAGAAACTCTCGCCGTGCGAGCTAACTATATTTGGTTGGTCGGTAAGGCTGGGGATCCCGTGGCCGCATGTGATCTATATAAAAGATGGATTCCTGTCTATGCAAAAGTCTGGGGCACTGAGAATCCTCAAACTCTTGTTGCTCGGAATTGTTTCGCTCACTGGACTGGCGAAGCAGGAAGCGCGGTAGAAGCTCTCGAAATGTGCACTAATCTATTGCCCTTTTGCGAGCGGATATTGGGGTCTGAACACCCTGACACGCTCGCAGTGCGAAGCAACATTGCACGATGGACCGCTGAAACGGGCGATACGAAAGCGGCCCTAAATCTATATACGAAGATAGTTAATATTTATGATCGCGTATTGGGTAGAGACCACCCTGAAACCCTCATCGCTGTGGCGGGGGCGGCCAATTGTATGGGTGAGACCGGTTATATAGTAACAGCGCGTGACGCATTGGCTCATGTGGTCAATACTTGTTTGGAAAAATTGGGAAATACTCATCCGAGTACTCTGGAGGCTCATAAAATGTACGCACGATGGGCACAAAAGGTGAGTGATTTTGAATTGCGTCGCGAACTCCATCAGCAATAAGGTCATGTCGTAGCAGGAAAAGTCACGGGTTGTAAAACCATCGGCTATGAGAGACGCCTGGCGGATCTTCCAGGAATGGATCGTTTCCTAGCGCTATGCTCACCGGCGTAGTGCCAGGGATAGGAAGGGCGTTGTCATGGCGGAGAAGACTAAGAGCGACGCCCGCCGGGCCTTCCTTGACACGCTGCAGAATGGTCAGGTCCGTAAGGGTGTTGTGTCCTCGGTCGCTAACTTCGGTGCGTTCGTAGATCTTGGTGGTGCGGATGGACTGGTACGCGTCCCTAACCTGTCCTGGAGACGCTTCGACCATCCGTCCGAGGTTGTGCAGGTGGGGCAGGAGATCACCGTCACGGTTCTGCACGTGGATATGGAGCGTGAGCAGGTCTCGCTGTCGCTCAAGGCCCTGCAACCAGACCCGTTGCAGCAGTTCGCCCGCACCCAGCTCGGCCGCGTCCTTTCTGGACACGTCACGAAGGTCACCCCGATCGGGGTATTCGTCGGCGTCCACGAGGATGTGGAGGGGCTGGTGCCCCTCTCCGAATTCACAGCGCATCACATCGACGACCCCGAGCACGTGCTGCAGCTCGGTGACGAGGTTGTCGTCCAAGTCGTTGATATCAACATCGACACGCGTCGCGTCAGCTTCGTCCTTCAGTTTTCGGTATCTGATTGACCAGTCGGCGCTAAGGGGCAGCGCGGAAGGTCAAGTTGGATGAGGTATATGCGCCTGCACGAGGCGCGATCGGTCACCGGAACGGCGCGCATCATCGAGATCACGCCGCCCGTAACGACGAGTCCTTAGTTGCAGTTCTAGTTGCAATCCAGCCCCGTTCAACTGCGTTCCGTAAGGACCGTCCGTGCCCCTTGGTCCAGATGGAACGAATCAGGACGGGCAGGATCAGAGCTGCTAATGCGGTTTGGCAGCAATGCCATCGGGAGTTCAAATCTCCCAGCTTCTGCAGGTCAGAAGCCCTCTCCCAGGATCTAAGGGAGGGCCTTTGATGTCTGAACCCTGCCGGGTTGTAGTTCTCACCCGTCGCCCAGAGTGCACTCGTGAGGATCACTGCAACCGTGCTGCCAGGGTTTGCGCTCTGTCACACCGCTAGGTCGCCGAGCGAACCCTGGGACGGCTGATGCTCTACCGCCGCCTGGTACGCGGTTACGAAGCCCTGCTGTACCGATCCGAAGCCATGATCCACGTCGCCATGATCGACCTCATGACCCGCGAACCCACCCCAACCTGGGGAGACGCCTGAAAGTCCAATCAGACGGAACTCGCGGGATCAAACACCTACTAGACGTGACGGGCGTATCCGCGGGCAACGGTGGGGCGCCTTCCAAGTAGGCAGTGCCAAGCTGAAGGGGGAATGGAAGAACTGCGGGGAGAGATATTTGAACTGCGGGGTGACTTAGCTGGAGTCTCAGTCCCCGCAGTTGACAGTTGATCGATATTCGTCGTACGGTCTTCTCTGTCTGGCAGAGGTCGCGCTGGAACACAGGTCCACCTCGACACGAGAGGATCCCCCTTGGACACCACCACGCCCGTTACGACCGGACTCCCGGTGAGACTGACTCCGTTCCGCAGCTGCGCTGCAATCGGCGTCGGTAACTGGGAGAACATGCTCTCCCTGCTTCCGAATCCCGTTGCTGTGGAGCAGGACGCGATCAAGTTCTCTCGGCGTACCTCGAATTCATATGCCGATCTGCGTGCGGAGGTGCAGCGCACCCTTCATGGCACGGCGAAGGGCCGGAACGTCCCCCACTACGCGGACTACCTGGCAGCGGGCCACCGCGGGGACCTGGGAGATGCCTGGTCCTCTCCGCCTCTCTGCCTGTGGTCGCCGCGTCCCTTGATCATCGGCGAGTCCGGCAATACGCATCTTCCGATCGGCGGAGGACTCATAGCGATTGACGCTGAGACCCAGCTCGCAGCCATGCATGAGGTAGCAGACAACCTGGAGCACTACGAGCTCAAGGACGGCAGCCTCTCTGAAATGCTGGTGGCCTACGAGGTGTACTGGGGTATCAGCCTGGAGGACGCGCGACAGATCTTCCACGACCGTAACCTGAAGGGCGTTGCGGTCGACAAGAACCTCTCCCTGAACATGGACCAGCGTGACGCGGGCACAATAATCGCTCGACAGATCCTTCAGAACGAAGTCATCCCCGCCCTTGGCGCCGACCCGAAGCCCTTCAGCAGCTTCGTCAACATGTCCTCCCGCCAGATCGGCAAGAAGTCTCATCACTGGGTGACTCTTTCCGCTGTCCGTTCCCTGGCGGTGACCGCTCTCCTCGGCAAGGCCGGAATCGAGGCAACCTCCGGCTCGGTCAGTACAGACCGCCTGCCTGCCGGAGTCACGATCCAGGAAGCAGCACGAGAGATCTCCGAAGCCGTGGCTCGAATCCTGGGCACGCACACCAGCGCTTTCGCTGATCGGTCCGCTATCACCGCTCCGGCTGTAATGGCTGGGCTGGGTGCGGTCCTGCATCACACGCTGCCGTGGGCCAATGACGAGGACATACGCCTTACGCCCACTGAGCTAGAGGACATCTTGGCCGATGTCCAGTGGGAACGTAAGGGCTGGGTTGGGGTAGCCGCCAAGTACACCCCTAAGGGATCCCTGTCCTTCGCAGGTGGTGTAAAGGACTCCGGTAACGCGGTCTATAACGCCTTGCTCCACCCCCATACCAAGGGTGGTCACAAGATCCGGGGGAAGATCTTCACGGATGTCAATGAGGTATCCACCAACAGCTGACCTTCCAGATAGCCCATGGTTAGGGCTCGGAGACCCGCTTCCGAGCAGGTCGCATTGAGACCGTTGACGCTCCAACTCTGGGAGCCAACTTGGGAGCCATCAAGCCGCATGACCCTGGACCGAGCTGAATCGATGTGAACAGGCGGATCGTGCGCGACCTGCGCGGCGAACTGGTCTGAACGCCTCTGGTGACTGTTCGGGGACCTACGGATCAGAAGGTTAGGGGTTCGAGTCCTCTCGGCCGCGCTAGGCGAAAGCCCAGGTCATCAGCCGGTGACCTGGGCTTTTTCGTGCTCTGGATCAGCTGTTGGTGTCCGGCTGTCGTCGGCTGTCTCCGGTTGATCGTGCCGAATACGTGCCGAAGGTTCAGCCCAGAGCTTCGCTGATCCGGCGCATGGAGACCTCGTCCTGGCCCACGAGGCACTTGGCGTAGGTGCGCAAGAGCACTTCCACGCTGTTGCCTGCCCACTCGGCCACCTGCTTCGGCGAGATGCCAGCGTTGAGCCAGGTGGACAGGCACACATGACGGAGGTCGTAGACGCGCTTCGCCGGCGGTGAGCCGTACTCCTCCGGACTGAGGGCGGCGCGGCGGGCCTTGTCCCAGACCCGCTGAATGGTGCTGGTGGCGAGCACCCACCGTGAGCGCCGTAGAAGACCCGCCCGTCCGGACCGGCGCCGAAGGTTTTGAGGTGCTCGCGGAGGATGGTGACGAGTTCGGAGGCGCACGGCCTCTTGGCTCTCGCTCTGGCGGCGTTCCGCCCACCTGTGCTGGCCCTCACCAGTTCTCCGGTCACCGAGCAGGGCAGAAGGAGCGCACCGCGGCAAGAAGAACCGGGGCGGGCAGGAGAGGAGACGGGGCGGTCAGTTCTCCGGGTCAGGGAGCAGGACGGAGAGGAGGGAGGTGTCGGGGGGCAGGCGTAGTAGTTGGTAGAGCATGCCGCCCACTCCCGGCATCAGACCTGGGCTGAAGGCGTCACGTGAAAGGCCACTCACCGGGCCGTGCTCGTCCATGCTGCCGATCATGTACGCGGCGAGGTACTCCGGAGTCAGCTCTTCGGGCCCGACACCCACATCGATCGCGTGGCGCACGATTTCCCAGTTGCCGAGGTCTCCGTGGCAGAGCGTGTGGTTCCAGCCGATGCCCCTCGACCAGGACGACGCGGCGGCCCGGCGCAGCACGTCCGCCCAGCGTGGGTCACCTTCGCGGGCCAGCCGGTCGGCCGCGACGAGGCCGATGCCGGCGGCTCCGTGGCACCATGCGCTGGAGGTCACGCGAAGGTCATCCACTTCGCGCAGGTCACGCCAGCCCTTTTCCGCCGGGTCGTACAGTGACTCCTCGTACAGAAAGGCCCTGTCTGCCAGGGCGCGAAAGTCCGCAGCGCGGGCCGTGGCGCTGTCGGCGAGCCGGGCCAGCGCCCAGGCGATCCCGGTGGCGCCGTGTGAGACCCCGCCTAACCCTTGTGGGAACGCGGTGCTGGGCCAGCGTGCTCCCCGGTCGTCGATGTGGGCCAGTGAGAGCAGGCGCTCCCCGATGCGGTCGGCCTGCGTGGACCACTGCTGGTCACCGGTCTGTTCCGACAGGCGGAGCAACGGCACGATGGCGCCTGCCATACCGGTGAGCAGGTCGTACACCCCGTCGGCGGCCACCGCCTCGGGCAGTTGCCCCGCCAGGGCGCCGGCCCGGGCGACCGCCTCCTCCGAGCCGACGGTGCCCAGCCTGCGCAGCAGCAGCCAGCTCCAGATTTGCGAGCCGACGCCGACATAGCCGCCTGGGGTGGCGGGGCGGCGCCGCGGCCCGGTGCGGCGTGCCTCCGCGTCGCGCTCCTCGGCCAGCCTGATCGTATGGAGGAGATCGGCGAGCAGTCCGTCCAGCCCTGGCACCTCGTCGGCTCTGCCCTGCCCGGTCTCACTCACGTAGGCGGCCAGAGTGATGGCG
The DNA here is from genome assembly GCF_027922005.1 of Streptosporangium carneum. Taxonomy (GTDB): domain Bacteria; phylum Actinomycetota; class Actinomycetes; order Streptosporangiales; family Streptosporangiaceae; genus Streptosporangium; species Streptosporangium carneum. The sequence goes on from NZ_BSEV01000001.1 coordinate 778,152, forward strand.
ACCCCGTACGCCCCGCCGTACACGTCGGGAGACAGCGACTGTACGAACCAGCCGTCGGAGGTGAGCACCGGCGCGGTCCAGGTGACGGTGCCGTCGTCGCCCCGGACCGCCGTGTCAAGCATGCTGCGGGCGATCCCGGCCGCGATCCGACGCCGGCGCCGCTCGAGGTCCTGGTGCCGGATGGGAGGCACGGGCATACGCTTGTTGGCAGGCATCCACCCTTCATTGAGGTAGGCGCTGACCAGAGCGGACCGGATCACCTCGCGGTCCAGGGCCGCGTCGCGGTCGCGCCAGCGCCGCAGCGCGTCCGCGATGAGGTCCTGCTCGTCTCCGTAAGAGGTTCCGCCAGGGCCGTCCAGACGGCCGCGAGCAGGGGTCGTGGCGAAGAAGGGGATGTCGCCGACCAGCAACTCGGCCACCTCGGCGTCGATCACCTCGGGGTCCGATGGTGCGCTGGGCAGGTTCTCGGCATGCTGGGCCAGCAACCCCGCCGCCTTGCCCATCGCGGTCGGCTCGTCGTGCAGTGAGGTCGGGTGCCACAACATGCGGGCCAGCTCGGCGTACGCCTCGGTGGCGCGGAGCACGACCCGGATCGGACGGTCGGCGAAGTCCGTGAGCAGCCCGGCGAGCTCATCCCGCCGATCCAGCATGTCGAGGTGCTCGACCAGCTCGGTGAATCCGGACAGCACCAGCTCCCAGTAGTGGACGAGGATCGGATCGGGGCTCGGGTGGTTGCTCACCGCTCCCAGCTCGACCCGTTCCATCCCCAATCTCGCCATGTCCGTGCCCGCGTCGACGACGACCGGCACCTGCGTGTACGGCTGCTGGCCAGGCAGGCCTCCGACGGCGGACATGTCGACGCCGCGCCAGGCGAGCGAGACGCCGCGTCCGGGAAGGAGTCCGGTGCGCAGCACCGATCCGCTGAGCAGGTCGGTCGCCTGGTCGACGGCGTCGCCGTATCCGGACGGTTTGGCCGGGACGTGCGGGGTGAACAGCGTCTCGCAGTCGACGACGACGGGCGCGGGACCGGCCGCGATGAGGTTCTCCATGTGCAGGTCGCTGCCGCCGATCAGCCGCATCAGCGCCAGCCAGTGCCCGACACCGCGGTAGAAGGACCGCAGCTCCGTCTCGTCGGCGCAGTAGCGGTGCTGGATGTGCTCCGCCCAGCCGTACCCCTGGCGAATCAGCACGTCGGGTACGCGGATGCGGCTGCCGGCGGGCAGCTGGGGTGCCAGGCGGTCGATCAGCCGCGCCAGCGCCTCGTCCACGGCGAGGGACCGGGGCTTGTAGACCACCTTGCCCTGCGAGCCGTGCAGGACGGCGACGCTGTGCCCTCCGCGATGGCTGTCTCCCGCCCCGAAGTCGACTCCGACCAGCTCGCCTCGGAGACCGCCGGGCAGTGCGGTGAGCGCCGCGCGGTCGGCGGCGAACCTGCGGGCCAGTTCCACGGCCGCGGCGCACCTGTTGTCGATGATCGTGCCGAGCCTGGACAGCATCGTGGGGTAGTGCCCGGTCAGGGACAGCCAGAACTCGGGCGTCGCGGCCGTCGCCTTCCACTCCTGCCACCGCAGCTGCGGCGTCTCGGCGGTCAGCCTTCCGGTGATCCTGGCGGCGTTGAGTTCCAGCAGCAGGACCCTGTTGACCTTGAGGCGGACGGTCTCCTCCAGCGCTTCGGCGGTTCTCTGGCATATCAGCCGGGCCTCCGCCTCCGTGAGGCCGGGGATCGATCCCAGCGTGGCGGACAGCCCGACCAGCGCCGGTGCGGTCAAAAAGTCCAGCGACGGGTCGAAGTCCCCGGCCATTCGGATTATCCTTCCTTGATCAGCAGCAGAAGCGGCTGCAGGTGCACGAGCTCGCCAGCCGGGTGTCCAGGGCCGTCAGCGTGATCTCCGACTCGGCGTAGTCACCGATGAACAGCGGGCCAGCCGGGCTGTCCCAGCCCTCGACGTCGGCTCCGCTGCGCCACGCGGAGACGATCTCCTCAGAGCGTTCCAGGGTGACAGGCATTCTTACTCCCTCCATGACCAGGCGTCCCGATCAGCGTTAGTCGGCCGATCGAAAAAATCAATACATAGCGGACGAAATGTAGACTTGTCGGCATTCAGCAGAAATGGCGAAAGCTGCCGTTGGCTGTGACGGAGCTTGCCCAGACGCCGACGGGATGTCCGGAACGCGCGAGCGAGACCGGCCACCCTCCACACCACCGGCCCACGCCCATCAAGGGGACGACAGCGCACGTCAGGGGTTTCGTCCCGCAACGGGCCATGACCACCACCTCGGCGACGGCGCTCATGTGCGGGACGACCCAGCGAACCGCTTTCATACGGAAGGGGAGGCCGCGAGAAGGTTTCCGCTGTTCGGGAGCGCGGCAGACGGCGGGGAACAGCCCCGACCACGGGCCGTCCGGCTGGATCCGTCGGGCCTCGGAGGTGCGCGGTATCGGCGAGGCCGAGCGATGGGAGCCACTGCGCGCCCCGGCCGGCCAGCTCCGCCTGCCTGTCTCACTGCCGCACGTTCTCCCTGCGGGTCGGCTGCCGGGAGGGCCGGGTCCGGTGCGCGAACCGGCGGTGTGTGGACGGCGACGGGCGTCCGCCGGTTACGACGATCGACAAGAACCGGCTGAATGGGGATGCCATGCTCGTATGGGCAGACGGCCGGACGATCTACTACGATGCAACTTAGTGACCTGTGGAATCCACATGGTATATAGATAATTTCGAGAAATTGTCTATATTGTTTTTCTGTGTGGAATATGGGCAAGGTCAAGGTTGATTCCTTTCGCTGGCCAGAATTGAATTCTCCACTCTTCTATACCTGAGGGGGGAGATTCTTCATCGGGCCAGATCCAGCCACTCCCAGGGCGGCTACTTGCTCTGATCACCCACTCGCTAGCTTCCTTACGAAGGTCCATTGGAACCAGGGGAGAGTTGCTGTCAAACAGCTTACTTAAGTAAATTATTCCTGAGCTGGAATAGAATGGTGCATTCTTGCTTCTTGTCCAATGCGAGGTGTCCTCGGGAGGAGGGCCATCCCATAGCTCTAATGTGACCTTGATATCGTGCCAGGGAGCCTCGCTCCAGAAAATTGCCTCATTCAAGGTTGCCTCAAACCAGGAATTTTCGGGAAGGCGGGCCGCGAGTTCTTCTAGACGGGGCCATCCATCTGGCTCGTCCAGAATGCCATCTTGATCTTCAAGTAGAAACTGGCTCCGCTCCACGGTGATTACTTCTTGGAGCTTTTCAATAAGTTGTGACATTTATTTTCCATGAATTCGAGAATGCGCAATGCGTGGCTTCTTGATGGAAGCGCACGCATTGCGTTTTGGGGGACGTATGTCTATTTCCTTACGTCAAGGATTGATTCGCTTTCCGTTTTTATCGTAGAGGCGAATGAAGAATTCCTCGCCGTCCAGTAGGCGATCGTAGACATAGTAGTAGCGGATGCCCCCTCGTGTGCGTCCTCTCCATGAACCGTTTTCTCCAGTGGGAATCGGCTTCACGCTGTAGTTTACTCCTCGCGGCCTGTAGTTTATTCCATCGACTGGAAGATTCTCCTGCCAGGATACCCGCGCACCTTCATAGGTCGAAGCGAACGGGAATTCGTCACATTGGTTCCCTGCGGCTACCCAAGGAAATGAATTTGAGCCACTAGTGGGAACCCATTTTGGATAATAGGACCATCGGCAAGCCGACTGTGCCCGGCTCGTGTTTCGAGCACTACGATCGCCATCCCGGGCGATTTCGTCGTCGTACTGGTAGAGGCGATGACGAGGCGTCTGTCCTTCCCTGCGGATCAGAAGGTCAGGGGTTCGAGTCCTCTCGGCCGCGCAGATGCAAGGAAGCCTCTGAACAGGGATTACCTGCTCAGAGGCCTTCTGGTTTCTCGATTGTCTCGGCGTCTTGCCAACACCCTCGCTAACAGCGGGTCCCTCATTGTCCGCCAACGCTCGCTAACAGCGGGTCCCTCACTGTCCGCCGACGGCCTTGCGAAGACGTCGGCGGCGGAGGCCTCCGCCGCCCGGATCACATGGGCGTGGACGCGCAGGGCGATGAACAGGGCGGCATGGCCGAGACGGGCTGTGACGACGCGGAAGGGGACACGGTCGGGAGCAGTGTTGTGGCGCGGATGTGCCGCGGGTCGTGGGGCCGGGCGGGCGGGAGCGGCTCCTGGCTTCGGGCCGTTCTTCGGATCGTTGTGGCAGGGGATCATGGTCGCGACGAGCGAGCTGACTGTGTCGGGTGGGAACGCGCGATTCATCGGACACGCGGTGACATTGTGTCTGCCGCCTCAGTTTGAGGCCATCAGTGTTCGCGTCGTCACCAAAGGCGATTGGCCCATCTGTCCGCAGGTCACCGAGGCCGGTGGCCCTTCTTTTTACGGCTGGCCGGCACGGCCCGGCGGCCGGAGCCGTTCTGTGCGGGTTTTTGTGATTGCCGCTGTGCCGGTTTCTCCGCAGAGGGGGCGGGGGTACGGCCCCGCGAGCTGTTCACCGTCCGGCCGCGGACGATGCCGATGAAATCTTCCACCAGGTCAGTGGTCGCGTCCGTGGGCCAGCTCAGGGCGACCTGGGACTGCGGCGCGTCCAGCACCGGCCGGTACGTGAGATCCCTGCGGTGGTGGAGGCGTGCCAGCGACAGCGGAACCAGGAGAATCCCCGTGCCGGCCGCTACCAGCTCGACCGCGTCCGCAGTTGTGGCCGGGCGGGTGAACGCGGGCAGCCCGGGCCGGAGCGTCCACTCGATGGTGTCGTCCAGAGGATGGAACACCTCGTCGTCGACAAGGTCGGCGACGGCCACCTCCTCGGCGGCGGTCACCACGTGGTCCTTGGGCACCACGACCACCGTGGTCTCCACGTAGAGAGGAATCACGCTGAGCCCGTCCCGGTCGACCGGCAGCCTGACGAGTCCGGCGTCGGCGCCGCCACTCCGTAGGAGTCCCACCACCTCGGCGGCGGGAACCGCGACCAGGGTAACCGGCACGTCGGGCATTCTCTCGGTCCAGACGTTGACCCATTTCGCGGGTGTCACCCCGGGCACGTACGCCAGTCGAAACATCCTGCCGGTCTCTCCGTCAGTCACATCCTCAGGGTACCGATGTCAAGGGAACCTGTTCCGGCTGACTACTCTTGACGCCATGACCTCGCCCAAACCGAAGACCACCCAGACAATGAAGCCTGCGACCGCGGCCAAGAAGCTGGGTGTCCCCCTCTCGGCCACTCCCGCCGAGTTCCAGGAGGGTGTCGTCTCCAGGGACGAGCTGAACGAGTTGCAGTCGACGCCACCCGCCTGGCTCGCTGACCTGCGCCGCAACGGCCCGCACACCAAGCAGGTCATCGCCGCGAAGCTCAAGGTCTCCGTCGCCGGCCTGCTCAGAAACGGGATCACCGAACCGCTCACCACCGCTGAGATCGAGGCGCTGAAAGCGGAGAACCCGGAGTGGCTGGAGCGTGAGCAGTCCCTCCAGGTCGAGGTCCGCAAGGAAGCACTCCGCCTCAAGCAACGCTAGACAGCTGAGATCTCAAGCAACGCTAGACGGCTGAGATCCTGCACGTTTCGGACCCCAGACGCGTCTCCAGGCTGCCGCCACCGCCTCGCTGAGTGACTGTCCGGGTGACAACGCCCTGGACGAGGGCCAGTCCGGTTGCGTCCACGGGCGTGGCACCTCTCTGTGTCAAGTGGTCGAGAACAGGGAGGTGTCCCGGTCGCGGCGCATGGTGCGGTAGACGATGTCGGCCAGGCGGATCAGGCGGTCAGGTGTCGTATGAGCCGTCCCAGGGTTCGTGGAAGCCGAGGGTGTCCGGGTAGAGCTCGGCGTGTTCGGTGCCTTCGAAGGTCTCGATGACGAGGCCGAACAGCACGCCGTCGAACTCGTGCCGGAAGGGCCGGATGGCGATGTCGCCGTAACAGCGGCCAGGGAGGGCGTCGAGCCACTGCTTCAGCAGGTCCTGGGCGGCGTCGACGGACGCCCGGTGGTGGACTTCGGTTCCGGTGCGCTCGATGCGAGAGCCGAGGTGATGGCCGGCGGTGTCGAAGGTGTGCAGGACGGCGTGCCAGTGTTTGTGGGCCGGCCAGTCGTCGGTGTGGGTGTAGCCCCTGGGGAAGACGGCGACGACGGAGCCGAGGAACTGCCCGCCGTCCCAATGGCCGATCGTGTCGGTGCGGTAGTCGGGCTCGTAGCCGATGGGGATGATCTTCGGGACCGTCATGCGCTGGAGAGTAGCCACCCGGTACGACAACACCTCGGCGCTGCTCCTGCTCTGCTGGCGGAAGTGCTGACACCGTCCCCGGACGAAGGCGGACGCTCACAGAATAGGCAGTCGTCTGCGGATCTCACGCTTGAGGCTGGAAGCCTCCGGCGGAGCTGGGAGTTGTCCGGCAGACCGGGAAACATCGGTCGATCCGGTGGAAGGCCCGCCCGTACCCCGTACAGGGTGGCCCTGTGCTCCGGCATGCCGGCGAACGTCGACCGGCCCGCGTCGTGCACGCTCTTGGCGAGCCGGGTGCGAGTGGCGTGAGACGCCGTCGTACAAGACTCTGAGCTTATGAGCGACGACGTTCACCCGGGTCACCACTGGCGCTCCTTGTACGAGAGCATCCTCGACCATGAGGGCGATGGGCTGACCGGCGTGCTGTTGCGGTGGCTGGAGGAGCATCCGGCGCATGTGGCGGAGGTGCGGGAGGCGGGCAGGCCGGAAAGTCACCTGATCCCGTTGGGGAGATCTCATGAGGGGGGCTACAGCCCACTGGAGCGGTTGTACGCCGTGAGCCGCATCCTCGACCTGCTCACCCTGAACCACCAGAATCCCCAGGACGGTTCGGCGGCGATTCCGGACGAGGCTTATCCGCCGGTCGGCGTCTATCCCGTCTTCTGTGAGGCGCTGGGCGCGGATCGTATCGGCAGGCGGGCGTTCCACCCGTTCTTCCACGAGATCGTCGAGGTACGGCAGGCCGGCGACCCCGACAGGCCTCCCTCGATCATTGAGGAACGCTGGCCTGGTTACCTGATGGGCTCGATGCTGCTGAAGCGGGCCGGGGTGGTCGTCACCGCCGGGGCGCGACACCTGGCCTCGGGGGTCGCCGACCGCTCCACCCTGTACTGGACCTTCTGGCGCCGCTCACGATCCACCCATGACCTTTCGCACGGCTGGGGGCACAACTCGCAGTGGTCGACCGATTTCCGCCGTGACTACCTGGTCGACGGCCGGTTGCACTACAACGTGGACAAGGCCCTGGACCCGGATGACAGGGGGTGGGGAGAAGACGAGAAGGGCCTCGGCCCGGCGTCGATGATCGAGCTTGTCCGATACCGGTGCGGCACCGTCGCCGACCACGGGGACGACCTCTTCCCCTACGACGATCACCACGTCGAGCCGGCCCCCGCGGGCTGACTCGGTGTAAAGGTGTCGGGGACGGATGGACTGCCGAAGGCGGTCGGGAAGATCAGTCCATGCTCGGTCCACTCCTGTCCGGCCTGAAGGCGTTCCCTGTTGTGCGCACCCCTGGGCCGTTGAGCGCGTCGACCGGTTCGGGAGTCAGGCGCATTCACTCATGACCGACCCGAGCCGCGGGTCAACCGGCCTACGAGATTCCCAGGCTGACAGCGGGTTCGAGTCCCGTCACCCGATCCAAAGCCAAAGGTCCAGGCCAGGGGTACATCCCAACCCCGGGCTTGATCGTTTCCGCGGGGTTTCTTCGTTCGACCGGTCGGCAGGAGACGGCCGGACCTCAGAAGGCGCTCACCGGGTGGTCGGGCTCGAGCGGTCGCCCGGTCCCGGGGTCCAGCACGACCACCTGCCCACCCCAGATCTTCCGATCATCGCCCGGCCTGTCGTCCAGGCGCACGTGCGAGGGATCGACCCAGGTCACCACAGGCAGGCCGTCAGCGTGTTCGGAGCTGAAGCGCTCCACCAAGGGCCACTCGCGCGTCAGCAGGCCGTCGTTCTTGCGGACCACGAGCGCCCAGTCGGGGATGATCCAGTCGTCGTACAGGACACGCGTCTCCAGCCCGCTGCCGGTCGGGCCGGGGATCTGGGCGTACACCTGCCAGTTGTTCACGTAGGTGACCAACCCCGCCGTCGTCCAGATCATCGCAAGCGCGACGGCGGGCCCGCGGGGCCCTCCCCCGAAGACGATCGCCCCGGAGACGATGATCAGGCTCGCGGCCAGGGTGCCCAGCAGGACCGGCCGGTCGAGGACCGCGTAGTGCCCGACGGCGCCGACCAGGGCGCTCGCCACCGCGAGGACCGCCAGGAGAAAGAGGACACCGGCGGTCCGTGTGCGTAGGTGCGAACTCATGGCGGCACGCTACGGACCGGGACTTGTGATCCACTGGGAGTGGAGGAAGGCGAACAGCCGGTGCATCCCGCGCCGGGTCGGTGTGGCCGGCAGTCGATGTCCGTTCCCGCCTGCGAAGGCTCTCAGGACGACCGTACGATCTCGTCGATGAGGGCGGCCAGCCGGCGTGGCTGGGACAGGAACGGAGAGTGACCGCTGGCGAGCCGGCGGATCTCGGCGGCTTGGGCTGCCATCCGCTCCTGCAGTGTGGGAGGGATGGCCCTGTCCTGCTCTGTGATGACGTAGGTGGACGGGATGCTCCGCCAGGCGGCTACGGAGACCTTCTCCGCGAACGATCGAACGGTCTGGTTGACCAGCTCGCTCACCGCCTGCTCGGCCTCCGCGTCGGGCAGATCGCCGTAGAGCGAGGTACGCGGTTCGTTGATGAGCGGGAACAGGCCGTCTGTGTCCTCGGGGTCGGGGACGCCGTGGATGGTGTACATCGACTGTCCCCTGTCCGGCATGTAGGCGGCGAGGTAGATCAGCCGATCGACATTGTCCGCTCCGGCGGCGGCCTCGGTGATCGGGATGCCTCCGTAGGAGTGGCCGAGCAGCACGACCGGTCCTGCGATCGACGCCAGTTCCGCAGCCAGCACGGCGGCATCGTCATGCATGCCCGCGGTGGGATGTTCGCCGGCGCTCGAGAGCGCCGGCGTGTGCGTGCCATGGCCGAGCGCGTGCAACTCGGCCTCGAGCTTCGCCCAACTGCTCGGCCGGTGCCAGGCGCCGTGGACGAGCATCACGGTAGTCATGAATGGTGCTCCAAGATTCTCATGCGATATTGCGGCATATCGGACATGGTGACGCTCCTGTGTCTGTCAACCTGCCGCCGGAGAAGCCCGATGGCCGTCGGCGAACTCGTACTCGATGCGAGCGGACTCCGCCCCAGGAGTTTCTCCCGACAGCGGTCCGGCCGCGCCGGTGACGAGGCTCCGGTCAGCGGTCCGCTGTCGCGGTGAGCGCGTAGTCCCAGAGACGGTCGGCGGCGGCCGGGTCCACCGACCAGGCCGCGACGCCTGCGGTCGCGCCCGGGCCGCCCGGCACCACCTCGGCCTCCTGGTTGTCCGAGGAGAAGAACCGGCCCGTCACGCCGTCCAGCAGCGGGGACCCGGCGAGCAGCGCCGAGGTGGCGGCGCCCTGCTCCGGGGTCTTGTAGTAGTCGGGGGTCACCAGGTTCCCCTCGTCGTCCATCGCGCCCGCTGCCCGCATGGTGTCCTCGTCAAGGTGCCGCTGCAGGTTGGTGTGGATGTAACCGGGCTCGAGCGCGTTCGCGGTGATTCCGTCGGCGGCCCAGCGCCGGGCGGTGCCGACCGCGAGCAGCACGTCGGCCGTCTTCGACTGCGCGTACGCGACCCACGGGTCGTACGGGCGGCGCTCGAAGTGCGGATCGTCGAAGTCGAACGGCGCCAGCAGCTGAGCGCCGGAGCTCACCATGACCACCCGCGCGTCGCCGGCCTGCCTCAGGTTCTCCCGCAGGCCGGTGATCAGTGCGAAATGTCCGAGAAAGTTGGTCGCCACCTGCAGCTCCCAGCCGTTGGCGGCGACCTGGCGGGTGGGCAACGCCATGATCCCGGCGTTCGCCACGATCGCGTGCACCGGCCCGATCCAGTCGGCCGCGAACGCACGCACCGAGCCGAGATCGCTCAGGTCCAAGGCTCGCCGGCCGTCCGCGGGGTTGCGGGTCGCGACGGCGACCTCGGCTCCCGCGGCCCGCAGCGCCCGGACGGTCTCCAAGCCGATCCCCGAGGCTCCGCCGGTGACGATGATCCGCCGCCCGGTGAGGTCGACACCGGCGAGGATCTCGGCGGCCGTGGTCTCGGCGTTGAACGGGGTGCTCATGCGTGTCATGACCGCAACGGTAAAGACCGGACGTTGGACGCGGAATGGCTCAGGGTCCAACATAGTTGAGTGAGCGTCCAGCAAGCCGATCCTCTTGAAGACGTCCTCGCCCTCCTCGGCACGACCAGCCGCCTGTCCGTCAGGCTGGTGGCCGGTGGCGAGTGGGCGGTGTCGTACGAGCCGCCGCCGGCGGTCAAGTTCGTCGCGGTGCGCCGCGGCCACTGCCTGCTCACCGTCGACGGCGTACCGGAGCCGATCGAGCTGGCCGAGGGCGACTGCTTCCTGCTCACCCAGCCATGCGCATACGCCATGGCCAGTGGTCCAGGGATGCGGCCGGTCCCGGCAGGACCGGTCTTCGCGGCGGCGGCCGACGGCGTGGCCCGGGTGGGGACCGGCGAGGACGCGGTCTTCATCGGCGGCCGGTTCGACTTCGGCGAGCGAGCCCGCGAACTGCTGCTCGACGTGCTGCCGCCGGTGATCCACGTGCCCGGCCGCACCGCCGAGGCCGCGACCGTACGCTGGGCGCTCGAGCAGATCGACGCCGAGCTGCGCGACCGGTCGCTCGCCTCGACGCTGGTCACCGAGCATCTCGCCCTGGTCATGCTGATCCATCTGCTGCGCCTGCACCTGGCCGTCGCCGGGCCGGGCGCGGCGTCCGGCTGGATGGCCGGGCTCAGCGACCCGATCGTGGCCCCGGCGCTACGGGCCATGCACGCCCGTCCGGCCCACGCCTGGACGGTGGCGGAGCTGGCCGAGGCCGCGGCGGTGTCCCGGTCGACACTCGCCGCCCGCTTCAGGCGAACCGTCGGGCAGAGCCCGCTGGGCTACCTGACCGGCTGGCGGATCGAGCTGGCGACCGACCGCCTGCGCCGCGGCGACGACACGGTGGCGATGATCGCCCGCAAGGTCGGTTACGGCTCGGAGAGCGCACTGAGCAACGCGTTCAAGCGGGTCACCGGCGCGTCCCCGCGCGAGTACCGCCGCCGGACCAGAACGGCGGGCGGCGGTCGGATCGTGCACGGAGCCGGGTTCGGCCTTGGCGCGTAGGGGCCCTACGGCGAAGTCTCCCAGGAAACATCAACTGGATGAGCGCGGTGACGGAGGCGGAGAGGCTTCCCGCCCGAGAGCACTTGGGGCGCGTGTGAGGGCGAGCGCGCATTCCGTGATGTGCCGCAGGGCTTACCGGTGGTCGTCATGGACCTCGTCCAGATCGAAGCCCACCGAGAGGATGTCCATGAGGTGCATGGCCATCTTCAGTTCCTCCGGCCGTACGGTGATGTCACCCCTGGGGGCGATGCCGGTTGGGCGGCGGACCTCTCCAGGCCGGCTCATGGTCTGCAGGACGAGGAGGTCGTCGTGGACACGGAGCACTGCCAGGGATTCGCGGGCACCGAGGGTGACCCTGGTGACGGCGACCTGTCCGGATTCCCGCAGCGCATCCCGGAACAGGACGTACCACTGGTCGGTGATCGGGTCTGTTCTTCCAACGTAGTAGGCCTGCCCTAACAACATCAGGTCGATGCTGCCCTCGTCGACGGAGGCCAGCACGTTGATCCGCTTCTTGCCCGGTAGGGGCAGGCCGGCCGGGGCCTTGTCGCCCAGGACGGTCTTCCGGTCGTCGGGGTGCCGGTAGCCCTTCGTCGCTTTTCGACGCTCGATCTCCCGGTCCTCTTTCTTGCGCCACCGTTTGCGGCGCACCGATGAACCGTCCTTGGCGTGGACCTGGTGCGGGTCGAGATCGCCGTGCTCCTCGGTGATCTCATAGAGGGCTACCGGGATATCGATGCTGCCGAAGGAAATGGCGCCTTTCCAGATGGCCTTCATTTCTTCCCCTTTCACAGGCTATCCCGCAGGGGGCACGGTGACAGCCGACGGCCGCGGGGCGGCTCTCGGCACCGACTGACCGTCACTCGGGACGGCCGCATCGTCCAGGGCGGGATCCGGCGATGACGACGGAGAACGTGGGCACGCCGACGCCGGCGTTCCTCCTCTTCACAGGTGGTTGAACGGACGCCTGAGAGGGGCCAGGAGCAGGCAAGGTGGCCCGCTGTGGCAGCCGTACGGCGGCATGCCGCGCCGCTCGCAGCCGGTCCATCTCGTTCTAGGCCCCGCTACCAAGAGGCAAGCTTTCGGCAAAAGGGTTTGATTCCCTGCTTCGTCTGTGCCTAGCGTGAGGTTCAGGCATTTCGAATAAACATTCGAACAAGGCGACGGCCGTCGGGATGCATGTTCTGCCGGGCAGGACCGTGTTCCGTCCCTCCCCAGGCCCATCTCGAACCGCCGTCCAAGACGCCAGGGGAGCACGGCGTGAATCACTTTACCTTCACCACCGCCACCAAGGAGCAGGCCAAGGCCCGCATCGCGCTCATCGGGCCCACCGGATCGGGTAAGACCTACACCGCCCTGCTCGCCGCCACCGGACTCGGCGGGCGGATCGCCCTCGTCGACACCGAGCACGGCAGCGCTGCCAAGTACGCCGACGAGTTCGCCTTCGACACCCTCCCGCTCACCGTGTTCCGGCCCACCACGCTCGTCGACGTGCTCGCGGTAGCCGCCCACGACGGCTACGACGTCATGATCGTCGACTCCCTGAGCCACTTTTGGTCCGGCGCAGGCGGGATGCTGGAGCAGGTCGACGACGCGGCCAAGCGCGTCGGGGCGGGTGGCAGCTTCGCCGGCTGGAAGGAGGCCCGCCCCCAGGAGCGGGCGATGATCGACGCCCTGCTCGCCTATCCCGGCCACCTCATCGTCACCATGCGCACCAAGACCGAGTACGTCGTCGAGGCCGACGAACGCGGGCGCAAAGTGCCGCGCAAGGTCGGGCTCAAGCCCGAGCAGCGCGAGGGCATCGAGTACGAGTTCGACATCGTCGGCGACCTCGACCAGGAGAACACCCTGGTGATCTCCAAGTCCCGGGCGAAGCCGCTGTCCGGGATGGTGTTCCACAAGCCGGGCCTGGAGTTCGCCGAGGCCGTCCTCGGCTGGCTCGAGGCCGGCAAGCCGGCTAGGTCGGTGCACGATTACGTCACGGCGGCCATGGCCTCGGACGCCACCCCCGACGGGCTGCGCGGCCTGTACGAGCAGGCCCGCCGACACAATCTGCTCGGTGCCGCCGTCCTGGACAGCGACGGAGAGACCCACACGCTTGGCGAGCTGATCGTGCGCCACGGCACCGCGGCACGGAACCGGGCCACCCAGGAGGTCGCATCGGTGGCCGGGATCAAGCGGAAGAAGGGTGAGGTGGTGTGAACCTCAAGGACAGCGCCACCCGGGTCGCCGTGCTTCGGGTGCTGCGCGACATCGTGGACGCCGCGTACGAGGCCGAGCGCCGTACGGTGCTCGACGGGTTGCGCGCGGCCCGCGCCGAGTTCGCCGTCAAGTCGATCCGGACGACCCTGCCAGACCACACGCCCATCGCCACCATCACGCTCATCGACCCGCAGCCGGCGGTCGTGGTCGCCGACGAGGACGCCTTCACCGCCTGGGTGGTCGCGAACCACCCCAGCGAGGTGGAGACACTCATCCGGGTGCGCCCCGCCTGGCAGCGGGCATTCCTCACCCACCTCGTCGCCCGCGACCCGGTCGCCGACCCGCACACCGGCGAGGTGATTCCGGGGCTGACGGCGGTTCCGGCCTCCGCGCCGCGGTCGTTCAGCCTCCGGCTGCTGCCCGGCGGGCCGGAGGAGATCACCCAGGCCTGGCGCAGCGGCCGGCTCGACCTGCGCCAACTGCTCGCCCTCGACGGCGGCGAGGCGTGATGACCACCGTCACCACCTACTCCGACCGAGCCGCGCTCGCCACTGTGCGGTTCCCGGCCTCCCAGGCCGGTCACCTCGACTGCGGCGGCTGGACGTTCGAGGACGACTCGCCGACCCGGCTTCAGGCCGCCCGTCGAACTCGAACAGGCATGGGTGAGGAATCACCCATCGCACGAGAGGAAGCCCATGGCTGATGAAACCGTCATCACCGTCGTCGGCAACCTGACCGACGACCCCGAACTGCGCTTCAGCTCCAGCGGAGTCGCGGTCGCGCACTTCACCGTCGCGTCCACGTCCCGCGTGTACGACCGGGAGGCCAAGGAGTGGCGGGACGCCGGGACGCTGTTCCTGCGCTGCTCGGTCTGGCGGCAGGAGGCGGAGCACGTCGCACAGTCCCTGCCGCGCGGCGCGCGCGTCATCGTCCAGGGGCGACTGCGCCAACGAACATACGAGACCAAGGAAGGCGAGCGCCGCACCGTGGTCGAGTGTGAGGTCGACGAGATCGGTCCCTCGCTGCGGTTCGCCTCCGCGCGCATCATCGAGGCCCCGCGTGCGAGCGTCCGCGCCCGTGCCTACGCCGGCGCCAAACCGTCCGCCGACGACCTGTTCGCCCAGCACGACGAGGGCGGGCCGCATGCCCCCCGGAGGAGTGAGGAGCCCTTCTGATCGTCAGAGCACTGCACAAAGGCTGATCGACATGATCATCTCGGTGTCAACGGACCTCCCGGCGGCCTGGACACCGCAGGTGGCCCTCGGTCCGCTCCACATCCGCCGCCATCCCGAACACCAGGTCGACCCGGCCCGTCCGGACGCTCCTCGAGACGCCTCCGGGGAATCCCAGGGGGCGCGGCGTCCCGCCACCGACCCGGAGCCCGACGGCGCGCCGCGGTGGCAACGACACGCACAGCATCCCACCCAAGGTGGACCCATGAGAGAACAGGACCGCGAGGGGGCGCTCGAGCTCGCCCTCGCTCAGATCGAAAAACGCTTCGGCAAGGGCTCGATCATGCGCCTGGGCGACGACCCGAGGGCCCCGACCGAGGTGATCCCGACCGGGTCGATCGCCCTGGACCTCGCCCTTGGCGTCGGCGGGCTGCCCCGGGGGCGGGTGGTGGAGATCTACGGCCCGGAGTCCTCGGGCAAGACCACGATCGCCCTGCACGCGCTGGCCAACGCCCAGCGGACCGGCGGCACGGTGGCTTTCATCGACGCCGAGTACGGCCTGGACACCGAGTACGCCAGGCGGCTGGGTGTGGACACCGACGCCCTGCTGATCTGCCAGCCCGACGACGGCGAGCAGGCCCTGCAGATCGCAGACACCCTCATCCGCTCCGCCGCTCTCGACCTCATCGCCATCGACTCCGTCGCCGCCCTGGTGCCGCGCGCGGAGATCGAGGGCGAGATGGGCGATTCCCACGTGGGCCTGCAGGCGAGACTGATGAGCCAGGCGCTGCGGAAGATCACCGGCGCGCTGAGCCAGTCGAGAACCACCGCGATCTTCATCAACCAGCTCCGTGAGAAGATCGGCACGCCGTTCCCGGAGGTCACCCCCGGCGGCCGGGCGCTGAAGTTCTACGCCGCGGTGCGCCTGGACGTCCGCCGGATCGAGACGCTCAAGAACGGCACCGAGCCTGTCGGCAACCGCACCCGCGTCAAGGTGGCCAAGAACAAGATCGCTCCGCCGTTCAAGCAGGCCGAGTTCGACATTCTCTACGGGATCGGCATCTCACGAGAGGGCGGCCTGATCGACATGGGCGTCGAGCACGGCTTCATCCGCAAGTCCGGCGCCTGGTACACCTACCAGGGCGACCAGCTCAGCCAGGGCAGGGAGAACACCCGCACCTTCCTCAGAGACCACCCCGACCTCACCGACGAGATCGAGAAGAAGATCAAGGAGAAGTTGGGCATCGGGCCGAATCTGAGTATCACCCCCGCTACGCCGGCCGAACGCTGATCCGGTGACCGTCGCCCATCGAGCAACTGACGGCACTGAACCGTCCGGGACCACCGCAGGCCGTCCGCCGCGGATCACTCGCAACGGCGACCACAAGCGGCCCACACCGTTACATCGCACCAGCCGTGTGTTTCCGACCGGGAGACGGGATTGATATGGAGGGACAGCCGTTGCCACTGAAATCTCTCCTGCAGAGGCGGAGAACCGCGCGCCGTGCCGATTCGGTCGAGTCCGCGGCACGGGTGACGACGTCATCTGCGGTCCACGTCATGCCGGTGGAGTCCTGACGGATGAGCAGGTCGAGGCATGCGGGGTTCCGAAACCACCCCAAGCCATGGGGAGAAGGCCGACAGACTCGCACAACGACCCACAGACGAGACGGTCACGGTAAGGGGAACGTCCTCACACCAGGCGATGGTCCGTCGCAAGACCTGTTGCGACACCCGTCGGGCAGACGGACTCCTGAACGCCACATCAGCCAGCAGAAGACCAGCACACGCGCACACGCCGTACCTCAGCAACGTTCTCGGATGCCGAGGAGCATCACATGAGCGACACCGCTCGGGCCATTCGCCGCGTCTACCTCGCCTGCGAATTCCTTCCCGCCGACCCCACCGTACGCGGCCTCGTTTCCATCGGCCTCACCGACGACGCCGGCCGCGACTATTACGCCGTCAACAACGACATGGATTTCACCGCCGTGCTCGACGTCCCGTGGATGGTCGACGACGTGTGGCCCTGGCTGCCGCGGTGCACCGCCGACGGCTATCCCTACCTCCTCGACCGCGTCCACCCCGACGTCAAGCTCATCAAGGAGATCCGTGACGAGGTGGCGATGTACTTCGCCTGCGGTCCCCCGGAGACTCACCTGTATGCCGCCTGCGGCGGCCAGCACATCCACCGTCTGCACTCCCTGTGGGACAACCACTGGGAGGTGATGCCGTCAGCGGTGCCGCGCTGGTTCCACGAGCTGTGGTCCCTCGCCGTCCAGGCCGGAAACCCACCACTGCCGGAGCGGCCCCGCAGAGAGCACCACGCGCTCACACACGCCCGCTACTACCGCACCCTGCATGAGCGCCTGCTCACCCTCACCGCCTGCCCACGGTGTGGCGGTGACGGTTTCCGACCCGCTCGTGGCTTTCATCGGACGCCCGCCGGCCGGCAGTGGGCCGCACCCCCGCGGATCGGGTGCGTGGACGAGAGCCCTGCGACTCGCCGGGTGCCGGAAGATCACGGCTACCCCCCGTACCGGCCGGACACGGGAAGTGATCGGTCGACACGTCTCCCCACCCGCCAGATGCACTCCGTCGTCTGCGATGTCTGTGCCTACGTCTACGACGAGGACGGCGACGGCATCCTGGTGTTCGTCGACCCGGAGGAAGCCGTGCGGGACGTGTTACGGCACCACTGGATGTGCCTGACCGACGGACGGGCGATCTGCCCGCGCGACGACGAGGAACACCGAGCCGTGTATGACGAACTGATGCCGCCCGAGCCGGGAGCCGGGGGCGACGAGCGGATCCCGCCCGACGAGGAGATCGACGAGCGGATCCCGCCCGACGAGGAGATCGACGAGCGGATCCCGCCCGACGAGGAGAGATGAAGTTCCTGCACACATCCGACTGGCACGTCGGCAAGGTGCTCAAGGGCCACAGCCGGCTCGACGAGCAGCGGGCGGTCCTGCGCGAGATCGTCCAGGTGGCACAGGAGCACCAGGTCGACGCGGTTCTCGTCGCCAGCGACCTGTACGAGTCGTCCGCCCCGTCGGCAGACGCCCAGCAGCTGGTCGTTCAGGTGCTGCTCGCACTTCGACGCACCGGTGCCGAGGTCATCGCGATCGCCGGCAATCACGACCATGCCGCCACCTTCGACGCCTACCGGCCGCTCATGGCGAGCGCGGGGATCACCTTGGCCGGCAGTGCGCGCGTCGCGGCCGACGGCGGGGTGGTGGAGTTCACCGCGCGCTCGACAAGGGAGCCGGTCATCGTCGCCCTGCTGCCGTTCCTCTCCCCGCGCCACGCGGTGCGTGCTGCCCAGCTGGTCACCAAGACGCCCGGGGAAGCCGCGGCCGGCTATGGCCGGCTGGTGCGGGACCTGCTCGCCGCGCTCACGACCGGCTTCCGCGATGACGCGGTCAACCTCGTGATGTCGCACCTGATGGCGGCCCAGGGAAAGCTTGGCGGGGGCGAGCGGTCCGCCCAGTCGATCGCCGAGTACTGGGTGCCGGATGACGCCTTCCCACCCGACGCGCACTATGTCGCCCTCGGACACCTGCACCGTCGCCAGTCGCTGCCCGCGCCGTGTCCGGTTCACTACTGCGGCAGCCCGATCGCCCTCGATTTCGGGGAGCAAGACAACCCCTCGGTGGTTCTCGTCGTCGAGGCCGAGGTCGGCGCGCTCACCCGCGTTGTCGCCGAGGTGCCGATCAGATCCGGACGGCGGCTGCGCACCGTACGTGGCACCGTTGACGAGCTGACCCAGCGCGCCGACTCGTTCGGCGACGACTACCTGAGGGTCCTGCTGTGTGAACCAGCGCGCGCAGGTCTGCAGCAGGACGTGCGGCGGTTGCTCCCCAACACGCTGGAAGTGCGCGTCGACCCGACGTTCACCGCGTCGGCGGACCCGGTGAACAGTGCCCGGCCGTCCACGCCGGTCGTCGGCGTGGAACGCGGCCCTGACGAGCTGTTCCACGAATACTGCGTCACCCGGAAGCTGGTCGACGAACGGGTCGAAGCGCTGTTCGCCAGGCTCCATGACCAGGTCACCACCGGGAACACCTGACGGCGCAAAGACATCTCAGGAGAGGAAATGGCAGGCCACGCGCTTCTCGACACGATGCGACCAAGCGGTCGCCTCGTCGTGGAGGATGCCGGTCGTGAGGCATCCGTGCGGGATGCCGACAAGGGCGATCAACTCGCTGACACCGGTTGGGAACCTCGATGAGACCGGTGCTGCTGGAGATGAACGGCTTCGCCTCGTTCCGGGAGGCGGCCACGGTGGACCTCCGCGAGGTGGACTACTTCGCGCTCGTCGGCCCAACCGGGGCGGGCAAGTCCACCGTCGTCGACGCGATCACGTTCGCCCTGTACGGATCGGCGCCGCGCTGGGACAACCGGCGCACCATCACGCACGCGCTCGCGCCGACCACCGACCGGGGCACCGTCCGGCTTGTCTTCGACCTCGCCGGACACCGCTACGTCGCCGCCCGGGAGCTGCGTCGAACCGCCCACGGTGGCGTCCACGTGAGGAACGCCAGGCTGGAGCGACTCGCCGCCCCGGGCGCGCTTGGCATGCCGGGCGACGCCGCTGAAGTGCTCGCCTCCGACTCCGAGGTCACACCTGCGGTGGAGAAGCTGTTCGGGCTGTCGTTCGAGCACTTTCTCACCTGTGTGGTGCTGCCGCAGGGGGACTTCGCCGAATTCCTGCATGCGCGACCGGCCAAGCGGCAGGAGATCTTCGTCAAACTGATGGGGCTGGAGGTCTACCCCCGGATCGCGCAGGCGGCGAACGCGGAGGCCGAAGGCGGAAAGCAGCGCGCCGAACTCCTCGCCCGGCAGCTTGAGGAGTTCGGCGATGCGACCGAACGCGCCCAACAGGTGGCCCAAGGCCGAGTGGCCGTGTTGGAGAAGGTCGCCGAGCGGGTCCGTACGGCGCTGCCCGGACTCAGGGAACATGGCTCGGCCGTCACCGAGGCGCGGAAAGCGTGCGAGACGCTGACCGCGGAGCGAGACCGGCTGGGAACGGTTGCCGCGCCGGCTGGACTCGAGGAGCTCGGGAGGCGGGAACGCGAGATCAGAACCGTCGGCGAGCTGGTCGACAAGGAACTCACCGAGGCTGAGGCAGCCGACACAACCGCCCGCGAGCGACTCGCGGCAGCATCGCCCCGAACCCTCCTCGAGCAGACCCGCCGCGACCACACGGAGCTCGACGAAGCGGAGAGAAGGCTGCTCAAGACGCAGGCGCTGCTGCGGCGGCATGCCACAGCGCTCTCTGACGCGACCGCTGCCGGGGAGGAGGCCGAGAGGCTCGCACTGCGGGCGCGACGGACGGAGCAGGGGGCGGCGCGCTTCCACCTCGCGGCAGCGCTGCGACCGCATCTGCGAGACGGCGCGGCGTGCCCGGTATGTGGGCAGCGGGTCACCACGATGCCCGGCCCACTGGTCGCGCCCGACCTCGAAGCGGCCGAGCGAGCACGAGTCCGGGCTGACCGTGAAGTGGAGCGGCTGGGCGACGAGCGGACGAAGATGACCCGGATCGAGCAGCAGGCCACCAGCGAGCTGAACGCGCTCACCGGCCGGATCACCGCCCTGCGTTCCGTCCTCGCCGACGCACCCACCCTGGAACAGGTGACCGCCGCGCTCACCTGTCGGGAGCAGTTGGAAAGGGCGGCCGACGAGGCGGACACAAGGCTGCGGCGCGCGCGAGCCGACAGGGCGAGCACCGAGGAGGCCATGGCGAGCGTCCGCCGGGAGGTGCGGGCGGCCTGGTCGGCGCTTGAGCGCGTTCGTGACCCGCTCGTCGCGCTCGGGGCTCCGACGCTGGACCGTGATGACCTGACCGCGGCGTGGACGGCCCTTGTCTCCTGGGCGGCCGGGGCCGCCGCCGTCCGCGAAAGGGCGCTGTCCGACGCGCACGAAAGACTGGTGAGGGTCCGCGGCGAGCTCTCCGCCGCCGAAGACCGGCTTGCCGACGTGCTCGCCGCCCACGAGGTGAACCCCAACACGGGACGGCCGCTCACCGAGACGGCCGAGCCGGCGGTCGCTGTGGCGCTGGAGGAAGCTCGGCAGGGGGTGCGGCGTCTCATCGAACGACGGGAGCAGGCCGCGAAACTCGACGTACGGCGGCAGGAGGCAGCGCAGACACATCAGGTGGCGAAGACGCTTGGCCACCTCCTGCGCGCGGACGGGTTTCCCCGCTGGCTCGTCGCGACGGCCCTTGACACACTCGTCACGGACGCCTCCGAGACGCTCGCCGAGTTGTCCGGTGGGCAGTTCGGGCTGATCCACGACGACGGGGCCTTTTTCGTCGTCGACCATGCTGACGCGGACAGCCTGCGGCCGGTCAGGACGCTGTCCGGCGGCGAGACCTTCCAGGCCAGCCTCGCCCTCGCCCTGGCGCTTTCGGCACAGCTGCCGACCATGGCCGCGGCCGGCGCCGTCCAACTGGAGTCGATCTTCCTCGATGAGGGGTTCGGCATGCTGGACGAGACGACACTCGAGACGGTCGCCGTCACGCTGGAGGAACTCGTGGCCCACAAGGACAAGATGGTCGGCATCGTCACGCACAGTAGCGCCCTGGCCGAACGGGTGCCGACCCGCTTCACCGTCCACCGGGACCAGCGAACATCCTCGGTACGGCGGGAAGCTCCGTGACCTCGCATGTCGCCGCGGATGAGATGGCGCTCCTCGATCGACACGATTGCGACGTCCGATCCGGCCCGGCCGCCGCTCCCAGATCACCAGGCCAGGGAGCCGATGACCTTGGCGAAGACGTCGGTCGCGGGTGACTCCGCCGCCGGTGAAAACCGGGCGGCATTTCGCGTAACTTGTCGGGATGGTGGGTATAGGTGATGAGTTTTGTCGGTGGCGTAGGTCAGTCTTTGTATGACCACGACTTTTCATGAGACCCGCGGCTGGAACGTCAGCAACGACGAGGTCATGTCCGACAACTCCGATCGAGGTGCCGTGTCCATCGCACAGCTCGACTCATCCGCCAAGTCCTCGACCACCGTTTCAGGTCGCCCTCCGGCCGTGATCCGGCTGCTGGTGCTCGCCACGTTCGTGGTGATCCTCAATGAAACGATCATGATCAACGCGATCCCACGGTTAATGGGCGCGCTGCACATCACCGAGCAGACCGCGCAGTGGCTCTCGACCGCCTTCATGCTGACCATGGCCGCCGTCATCCCGGTCACCGGATGGTTCCTGCAGCGGGTGTCCACCCGCGTCGCGTACACCACCGCGATGGGTCTGTTCCTGCTCGGCACGGCGTTGGCCGCCGCCGCGCCGACGTTCGAGGTGCTGCTGGGCGCCCGCATCATCCAGGCGTCCGGGACGGCGGTGATGATGCCGCTGCTGATGACCACGCTGATGCAGGTGGTGTCCGAGAAGGACCGGGGCAGGGTGATGGGCAACGTCATGCTGGCCATCTCGGTCGCGCCCGCGATGGGCCCGGCGATCTCGGGGGTGATCCTTCAGTTCGGGTCCTGGCGGCTGCTGTTCGTCGTGGTGCTCCCCATCGCCGCCGTGATCACCTGGGGCGGACTTAAGCAGCTCAAGAACGTCGGGGAGCCCCGGTTCAGCACCATCGACTGGTTGAGCGTGGTGACCGCCTCCGCCGGCTTCGGCGGCCTGGTCTACGGACTCAGCCGGTTCGAGGGGGGTGACGTCCGTGTCGCCGCCGCGATCGTGGGGGCTGGCCTGGTGGCCATCGCAGTCTTCGTCTTCCGCCAGCTGTCGTTGCAGAAGCGTGGTACGCCGCTGCTGGACCTGCGTGCCCTGCGCCACCGCACCTACACGGTCGCGCTGATTCTGATGGCGGTGGCCTGCATGGCGATGCTCGGCGCAATGATCCTGCTGCCGCTGTACCTGCAGAACGTCCGCGGGCTCATCCCCCTGGAGGCCGGGCTCCTCATGATGCCGGGCAGTCTCGCGATGGGGCTGCTCGGTCCGACCGTCGGCCGCCTGTTCGACCGGTTCGGCGGCCGGGTTCTGGTCATCCCCGGCGCGATCGGAATCACGCTCGCGCTCGCCGGCTTCACCCAGGTCACGATGACCATGCCGATCTGGCAGCTCCTCGGTCTGCACGCGCTGCTGATGGTGAGTCTGGCCGCGACCTTCACCCCGGTGTTCACCCTCGGGCTCGGAGCGGTTCCGCCGTCGCTCTACTCTCACGGCAGCTCGATCCTGAGCACGCTGCAGCAGGTCTCCTCAGCCATCGGCACCGCGCTCGTGATCACCGTGATGAGCGCGCGAGCCGATGTCCTGAGATCCACGGGGGCCACGGAGGCGCTCGCCAACCTCGACGGCATGCGGCTGGCCTTCGTCGTCAGCGCGGTGCTGTCCGTGGTCGTGATCGTCACCGCCTTGCTTCTGCCGGCCCGGGCGGACAGCGCCGGCAAGTCCGAGGGAGCCGACCGATGAAACCGGCGTCGGCGACGCCGAGCTGCTGACAGCTGTGGATCGGAGCGGCGGCCACCCGCGAGCTGTTCCGATTCCAGGTCAGGAGATTTCGTCGAGAGGAGCGAACATGGAGTCGGGATCGGCCAGCGGCAGCGGGACTCCGACCGGTCGGGCGCCCATTGACTGCGCCTGCCGTTCCGCTCAAACCATTGAGGAAACGGTGGGATGGTGGATCTCTCCCGTTTGGAGCGCCAGCGCTTGGTCGCGGTCACCGCCGCCCTGTTCACCGACGAGTCTGACGTCTCTGAAGTGTTCGAGGTCTGGCTTCATCTGGAATCGGCGACCGTCGAGGTTCGTGTCGCGGCTGATTGGACGCTGCGGATCACACCGGACGAGCCGGGGGAGAGTTACGTGATGCCGGAGTTCGGCAGCCGCGTCGATGTCGTCCGGGCTCCTGACGAGGTTCCGTTCACACGTCATGTCGGTGAACGGCTTGTGCGGGTGATCGAGCGATTCGACGTAGAGGCTTTCGGTCAGTGCATGGAGGCGGAGTTCGTCTTCGGCACGGGGAACGTGGTCGCCTGGAGCTTCGGAGGCGATCTTCATCTGGCCGACCGGTGAGCCCGTGAGACGGAGGACGACATGGCATTCCAGCATTTGACGGAGCACTACGAGGGTCTCCTCCGGGCGTGTTCGGGCTGGTTGTCGGAGGGGCTGGCCTGGACCGCCGTCCTGCCGGTCGACGGCCCGCTGTCGCTGGAGGAGACGGTGTCCCGCCTGCTCGACGGCGAGCGGCCACCGTTGATCGAACTGGAGGACGAGGAGGCGTACGAGGAGGACGCCGTCCTGCTGGGACAGGCGGGGAACGCGACGATGATCGTCCAGAC
This sequence comes from Streptosporangium carneum, assembly GCF_027922005.1. Taxonomy (GTDB): domain Bacteria; phylum Actinomycetota; class Actinomycetes; order Streptosporangiales; family Streptosporangiaceae; genus Streptosporangium; species Streptosporangium carneum. The sequence goes on from NZ_BSEV01000001.1 coordinate 802,044, forward strand.
CTTCGGGAAGAACTATGTCTGGGAATCGGATGCTCTCGGCAGGCTCAGTGTGAACGCGCGGGTCTGGCATGTGGCGTGGGAGGTGACGAGGAACTCCCGGCTGATCCACGCCGCGCACGGGCGGGTTCTGGCCGAGGTCCCGCATCTGGACCCCGCCTACGTCATGGGAGACGACCCCACCGCCGTCGAAGCCGAACTGGCGGCCTTGGGATCGGTCGTCGACGCGCCCTGGCCGGCCTCGCAGGCCATGGCCATGGCCATCGTGGAGGGCAGCACCGGCGTGCGCCTGGACCAGGACTGGTTCGAGCGTTCCCATCCGGCCGTCGTCGTCGGCGAGCCCGAGTAGCCGCGCGACACCGGAGGGCCGCGGTCGCAGGGGCCGATGCCGGGCTTGATCCCGGCCGCGTCGGCCTCGACTCATTCGTCGAGATACCCGCGTGGTCCCGCTCCTCGATTGTGACTTGTCCGTAAGCTGAGGTTGTGTCCCCCACACTCGTCTTGCTCGACGGCGTCCGCTGGCAGGGGGCGCGCGTCATCGGCGATCGCGCGCAAGCCCTGCTGGCCGCGCTCGCCATGCACGGGCGGGCGGGGGTCGGCGACGAGCGCCTGATCGAGGAGCTGTGGCCCGACGAGGCTCCGGCCAACCCGGCGAAGGCGCTGCAGGTGGTCGTCTCGCGGACCAGGGCGGCGACCTGTGCCGACGTCGTGGTGCGGATCCCGCGTGGTTACCGGCTCGGGCTGCCCGCCGGTCAGGTGGACGCGCTGCTGCTCGGCGCGCTGGTGGAGCAGGCACGGGCCGCACTGGGCGAGGACGACATGGCGCTCGCGCGTCGCCGCGCCGAAGAGGCCATGGGGCTCGTGGCCGGCGGCCTGGGCGACGCCGCGGGCCCACTCGCCGAGCTGAGGGCCGTCGCGGCGGGGCAGGCGGCCGAGGCGCGACGGGTGGCGGCGATCGCGCGGGGCCGGAGCGGCGCTCACGAGGGCGCGCTGCCGCTGCTGGAGGAGGTCGCGGCGGACCGGCCGCACGACGAGGAACTGCTCGCCTGCCTGCTGCGCAGCGAGGCCGCCGTACGGGGTGTCGCCGCCGCTCTGGAGCGCTACGAGCGGTATCGCACGGGCGTGGTCGCGCGGCTCGGCGCCGAACCAGGGCCTGAGCTCGCCCGTGTGTACGCCGAACTCCTCGTCGCCGATCGGCCGGTACGCGAGGGCATCCTGTTCGACGGTTCCTCGCTGCTCGGCCGCGACGGCGACATCCGCGCGGTGCACGCCCTGTTGCAGACGAACCGGGTGGTCTCCATCGTCGGCCCCGGCGGGCTGGGCAAGACGAGGCTGGCTCATGCCGTCGGCAGGAACGCCGCGCAGCCCGTCGCTCACTTCGTCGAGCTCGTCGGCGTCTCCTCGCCGGAGGGCGTGGTGGGCGAGGTGGGCTCGGCGCTCGGGGTCCGCGACTCGGTCAGCGGGCGTCGTGCCCTGACCGCCGGGCAGCGCTCCGACGTTCGCGCCCGGATCGCCCGGCATCTCGACCAGGCTCCGGTGCTGCTGATCCTGGACAACTGCGAGCACGTGATCGAGGCCGTCGCCGACCTGGTGGCGTTCCTGACCGTGACGACTCGCGACCTGCGGGTGCTCGTCACCTCGCGCGCCCCCTTGTCGATCCCCGCCGAACGCGTCTACCCGCTCGGCGAGCTGCCCGCGGGCGACGCGGTCGAGCTGTTCCGCCAGCGCGCCACGGCCGCCCGCGCGGGTGTGCGGATCGACGAGGGAGTGGTCGAGGAGGTCGTCGCCCGCCTCGACGGGCTGCCGCTCGCGATCGAGCTGGCCGCGGCCAAGGTGCGGGTGATGTCGGTGGAGGAGATCGCGCGGCGCCTGGCGGACCGGTTCGCCCTGCTGCGCGGCGGGAACCGTACGGCCCCCGACCGGCACCAGACGCTGCTCGCGGTCATCGACTGGTCGTGGAATCTGCTGGACGAGCCGGAACGGCGGGCGTTGCGGTGGTTGTCGCTGTTCGGCGACGGTTTCACGCTGGCCGCGGCCGAGCGCGTACTCGGCCCGGACGCCCTGCACGTCGTGGACGTGCTGATCGAGCAGTCGATGTTGAGCGTCCGCGAGACGACGTACGGCCTCCGCTACCGGATGCTGGAGACCGTCAGGGAGTTCGGGCGGATGCGGCTGAAGGAGGCCGGTGAGGAGGCATCCGCTCGGGGGGCGCAGCGGGCCTGGGCGACGGCGTACGCCCTCGAGCACACCTTCGAGATGTTCGGTCCGGCGCAGTTCGCGGCGGTCGACGCGTTGCACGCCGAGGAGAGCAACCTCGCCGATCTGCTTCGGCAGGCTCTCGGCGAGCCCGATCCGGTCACGACGGTCCAGCTGCTGGTCGGCGTCGGCGCGCTGTGGTCGATCCGCGGCGACCACCCCCGGATCCTCGTGCACCGGGACGCGATCATCCAAGTGATCACCGGCTGGACGCCGCCGCCGCACCTCGTCGAGGAGACCAGGGCCGCCGTGCTGATCACGCTCGTGAACACCGTGATCATCACTGATCACCGCAGCGATCCGTTGCGCGACCTCCTCCGTTCGCTGCCCGTCGGTGACACGACGAACTCCCGGGTGGCGGCGATGGCCACGGTGCTGCTCGCGTGCGACGTGGCCGACGGCGCCGACGTGCGCCGCCGGCTGGCGGAGTTGTGCCGGAGCGCCGACCGGGAGGTGGCCCTGGCGGCGACGCATATGAACGTCCACGTCCTGGAGAACGCGGGAGACGTGACCGGGGCGATCGAGGCCGCCGAGCGGACCCTGACGATGCTTCCCGAGGACGAGGGGCCATGGTTCGCCGCGACCATGCACGCCGTGCTGGCCCACCTGGTCATGCAGCTCGGCGACCGCCGACGGGCGGTCGGACACGCGCGGACCGCCATCCCGGTGCTGAGCCGGCTCGGCGCCACCGACGACGAGACCCAGCTCCGTTCGGTACTGCTGATCTCCGCGCTCGCCGACGGCGATCTCGACACCGCCGAGGCCGAGCTCGCCGAGATCACCCGGATCAACGACAGCGAGGCGGTGTTCGCCGGAGGGGCGATCGTCTCGTTGTGCGCGGCCGAGCTCGCTCTCGCCCGCGGCGAGACGGCCGCCGCGCTCGCGGAGTACCGCCTGGCCGTCCAGCGGGTGCGTGACATGCGCCTGCCGGGGGTGCCGCACGCGGAGTTCACACCGTGGACGACCATCGTGATGTCGGTCGCCCTGACGGCGTACGCGTATCACGCCCCGCCGGAAGACGTCCGGTACGGCGAGGAGTTGTTCTCCACCGTCCGGGGCCACGACCTGCTGGCCGCGGAGAACCCGGTCTTCGACTACCCGGTGTGCGGCTCGATGCTCTTCGCGTTCGGCGCCTGGGGGCTGCTGCGCGGAGCCATGGCTCCGCGCGAGGCCATCGGGTTGCTGGTGCTGGCCGAGCGGTTCGCGTACAGCGGCAACATGCCCAGCATGACCTTCGAGCGGATCGAACCGTACGCGGAGCGGGCCGCGCCCGGGGTGATCGACGCCGTGCGGGCAGAGTACGGCGACCGACGCGGCCCCGACCTGCTGGACGAGGCGCGGAGTCTCGTCGCGCGGATCTCCGGCCATGATGGGCGGAGGTCACATGTGCCGCTTGTAGCTGCGCACCGACAGCGGCGCGAAGATCGCGATGACGATCAGGCTCGCCAGGAGCGTCCAGGCCACCTCCCCGCTGACCAGGGCGTTGTTGGCGAGGTCGCGGGCGGCCGTGACCAGGTGTGAGACCGGGTTGACCCGTACGAACGCGGCCAGCGGGTCGGGCATGGTCTCGACGGGGACGAACGCGTTCGACAGGAACGTCAGCGGGAACAGGATCATCATGGAGATGCCCTGTACGGCCTGGGCGCTCCGGGCGATGGTGCCGACCCAGGTGAAGACCCACGCCAGCGACCAGCCCGTGAAGATCGCCAGCAGGATCGCAGCGAGCACGCCGCCCACTCCGCCGCCCGGGCGATAGCCCATCACCAGGCCCATGCCGAAGGTCAGGGTGGCCGCGATCGTGTAGCGCAGCAGGTCGGCCACCATCGGACCGGCGAGCGGCGCGATCCGGGCGATCGGCAACGACTTGAACCGGTCGAAGACGCCCTTCTCCAGGTCCTCGCGGAGTTGGGTGCCCGTGGCCATGCACGTCGTCAGCACGGTCTGGGCGAGGATGCCGGGGATCATCAGGGGGAGGTAGCTCTCCACGTCGCCGGAGATGGCGCCGCCGAAGACGAAGGCGAACATCGCGGTGAACAGGAGCGGCTGCAGCGCCACGTCGAAGAACTGCTCCGGGTTGCGGCGCATCTTCTTGAGCGCCCGCCATGCCATCATCAGGGTTTGGCTGAGGGTCTCCCCCATGGAGACGCGCCGCCGGGCGGCCGCGACGCGGTCGGTGGCATGGAACGTCTCGCGGGTGGGTGCGATCAGGGTGCTCATCGGTTCTCCTCCGTGCCGGTCTTGTCGTCCCCGTCCGTCTCGTGGCCGGTGAGGGCGAGGAACACCTCGTCCAGGCTGGGCTTGGCCACGCTCACCGAGGTGATCGACACTCCGGCGGTGCGCAGCGCGATCAGTACGTCCGCGGCCAGGTCGGCCTGGTCGAGGGCGACGTTGAGGCGGCCCTGCTCCGGGCTGAGGATCGGCTCTGAGCCGAGGACGCGCCGCACGACCTCCACGGCGGCGGGCACCTCGCCCGGCTCGGCGAGCCGCAGTTGGAGGGTGGAGTTGCCGACCGCGGTCTTCAACTCGTCGGGGGTGCCCTCGGCGACCTTGCGGCCGTGGTCGATGACGGCGACGCGATCGGCGAGCTGGTCGGCCTCGTCCAGGTACTGCGTGGTCAGCAGCACCGTGCAACCGTCGGTGACCAGGCCGCGGATGGTGTCCCACATCTGGCCGCGCGTGCGCGGATCGAGACCGGTGGTCGGCTCGTCGAGGAAGATCAGCGGTGGTCTGGTGATCAGGCTGGCCGCCAGGTCGAGGCGCCGGCGCATGCCGCCGGAGAACTGCGCGATCGGTTTGTCGGCGGCCTCCTCCAGGCCGAACTGGCCCAGCAGCTCCGTGGCGATGCTCCGGGCGCGCGGCGCGGCGATGCCCTGCAGGCGACTGAAGAGCCAGAGGTTCTCGCGGGCGGTCAGGTTCTCGTCGACCGACGCGTACTGTCCGGTGACGCCGACCAGCTGTCGGATCACGTGCGGGTTGCCGGCCACGTCGACCCCGAAGATCTCCGCGCGTCCCGCGTCGATCTTCAACAGGGTGGCCAGCATCCGTAGCGTGGTGGTCTTTCCGGCGCCGTTCGGGCCCAAGACGCCGAAGATCTCACCCGGGTGTACCTCCAGGTCGATCCCGTCGACGGCACGGTGCTCGCCGAACGTCTTCACCAGCCCTTCCACACGTACGGCCAGATCGGTGCCCCCGTCGAGGGCCGGGCCGCCCCCGGTACGTCCGAGTTCTGTGATGCTCATGGCTTCACTCTCGGCGGCGCCGGTTTCACGGCGCCCTCGACCGGGTTTCACCGGTTGCCGGGAGCCTCACGGATCCGTCTCCATGTCCAGCTCGCGCATGTGCCGCGGCAAGCGGTCGGGGTCCTTGCCGGTTCAGCCGATCGCGCGCGGCGCGTGAGTCACTCCGAGGCGGCCGGCCCTGTCGAGCAGGTATCGCCGCTCGACCTGGTTGTCCGTCAAGGCGGCCGCCTCGCGGTACAGCGTCGCCGCGCCGGCCGTGTCGCCGGTCATCTGGAGCAGGTGGGCGCGCACCGCGCGTTCCCGTTGCCGGGTCAGGGGTTCCTGATCCAGCCGGTGGTTCCGGTTGAGGTCGTCCAGGAGTGCCAGCCCCCGGGGCGGTCCGTACGCCTGGGCCACTGCCACCACCCGGCTCAGCCGCACCGGCGCGGTCGGGGTGAGCCGTTCGAGCCACAGGTACAGCACCGCGATCTGCGGCCAGTCCGTCTGCTCCGGTGACACGGCCGCGGCGTGCACGGCTGCGATCGCCGCCTGCAGTTGGTACGGGCCCACCTCGCGCCGGCTCCAGACGCTGTCGATCAGCTCGGTGCCCTCGCGGATCAGGCCGGGATCCCACTGTGTCCGGTCCTGTTCGTCCAGTGGCACCAGCTCGTCGTCACGGCTGGTGCGAGCGGGGCGTCGTGACTCGGTGAGCAGCATCAACGCGAGCAGACCGGTCACCTCGGCGTCGTCCGGCAGGGAGTCACGGAGCATGCGGGTCAGCCGGATCGCCTCACGGGTCAGGTCGACGCGGGCGAGTTCGCCGCCGGTGGAGGCCGTGTAACCCTCGTTGAAGATCAGGTAGAGCACCTGCGTCACGGCGACCATCCGACTGTCGCGGTCGGCGTCGGTCGGCGGGGTGAAGCGGGCGCCGGCGCGGGCCAGTCGCTGTTTGGCGCGGCTGATCCGGGTGCCCATGGTGTTCTCGGCCGTCCCGTAGGCGTGCGCGATCTCGGCGGTCGTCAGACCGCCCACCGCGCGCAGCGTGAGCGCCACCTGGGAGGCGGTGCTCAGCGCGGGGTGGCAGCAGAGCAGCAGCAGGGTGAGGCTGTCGTCGGTCTCCTGCGAGGGGGGCGCGTGGCGGGCCGGTTCCCGCATGGCCAGTTCGGCGATCCCGGCTTCCTGCTCGCGCCGACGCCGGGCCTGGTCGGAGCGGAGCAGGTCGACCATCCGCCGGTAGCCGATCCGGATCAGCCAGCTGCGCGGGTTCTCCGGCACGCCGTCGACCGGCCATGCCCGGCTCGCGGCGAGCAGCGCCTCCTGCACCGCGTCCTCGGCGACGTCGAAGTGGCCGAAGCGCCGGGTCAGCGCGCCGAGCACCTGCGGCGCCTCCACGCGCAGCAGGTGCTCGACGTCCGCGCTCATGCCGGGTCCGCCTTCCGCGTGCCCTCCCGGTCCTTCACCTCCGCCGGGTGTCGCCCGGTCACGCCGTGAACTCCTCATCCATGATGGGTCGGATCTCGATCGGCTCGCCCAGCACCTCGACGATCCGCGAGGCGATCTCCACGGCTCGTTCCCGGCCGGCCACGTCGATCACGGCGAAGCTGGCCAGGACCTCCTTGAGCTCGGCGAACGGTCCGTCGGTCGCCACCACCCCGTCCGACGTCCTGCGGACCGTGGTGCTGACCACCGGGTGGCCGAGGCCCTCGCTGCCGACGAACTCGCCGGTCTCGATCAGCTCTCGCTCGAACCTCTGGTATGCGGCGAAGGCGGCCGTCGCCTCCTCGGAGGGCGTGTCGGCGGTCGCGGCGTCCCAGGCGGCGGCCGGTGTGTAGCCGAGCAACAGGTATTTCACGGCGGATCCTTTTTGATCGTTGTCGGTAACTGTACGTCGGGTCAGGCGGAGCGGCGCATGGACGGCGCGAGGGCGGTCGTCCAGGTGAAGGCGACGGCGGCCATGACTTCCTCCATGGTGGGTCCGTCGTCACCTCGTGGCCGAGTCCGGGATCTCGACACGGATGAGATGTGATCCACATCACATGCGGCGGGCGTCGAGGCGTGTGGCCCGCCTCCGAGGTATCGGCAAGTACTCACCAAGGAGGACGAGATGTCTGAGACCAACCAGCCGAGTGCCGAACTGAAGGCTCTGGATCGCCTGGTCGGCGCCTGGGCGATCACCGGCGGCGCGGAGGGAACCGTGCGGTACGAGTGGATGCCCGGCGGGTTCTTCCTGCTCCAGCACGTCGAGCTCACTCAGTTCGGCCAGCCGATCACCGGTCTGGAGGTGATCGGAAACCTGCGCCCGTTCGGCGAGCCGGTCGGCGCGGACGTGGTGTCGCGGTTCTACGACTCCGCCGGCAACACCCTCGACTACGTCTACGAGCTGACCGGTGACAAGCTGACCATCTGGGGAGGCGTGAAGGGCGGCCCGGCGTACTACGAGGGCAGGTTCAGCGCGGACGGCGCCACGGTCACCGGCGAATGGGTCTATCCGGGTGGGGGCGGATACGCGTCGACCATGACCCGGATCTGACGTCGGTCCGCATCACTGCTCCGAACGGCCGGGGATCGGGGAGGCTCCCTGAACGGGGAGGTCACCGCTCTCCGACCGGTTCGCCCGGCGCTGCGGCCTTCGCCTCCGCCGCCGCGGGGCGAGGCGATGTCGTGGTCGGCGCCGACCGTTCGGCGGAGGAGGTCTCCGCCGAACGGCGGAGACCGGGCGTGGACGACTCCACGTCTCAGCCGTGGTGACCGCATGTGCCGGGTGGATAGTGTCAGGTCGTGCTCGTGAACATCCGGAATGCCGCATGACGATCAGATTGGTCATCGCCGACGACCATGTCATGATCAGAGCGGGCCTGCGGCTGGTCGCGGAGAACGCGGACGGCATCGAGGTGGTCGGTGAGGCGGCTGACGGGAACGAGGCCGTCGCCCTCGCCCGGTCCGAGCGTCCCGACGTGCTGCTGCTGGACCTCGCGATGCCGGTCGTCGACGGTCTGGAGGCCGCCCGCACACTGCTCGGCGACCCCACGCCGCCCGGGATCGTGATGCTGACGACGTTCGGCAGCGACGAGAACCTGGACCGGGCGCTGCGTACCGGTGTCAACGGGTTCCTGCTGAAGAGCTCGCCCCCTGAACACCTTGTCGAGGCCATCCGGGTGGCGGCGGCCGGTGACGGGCTCATCGACCCCGCGGTGACCATGCGGGTGATCGCCTCCTTCGTGGCGCGACCGGTGCTGAAGCCGCCGCCGGGGCTGGACGCGCTCACCGAGCGTGAGCGCGACGTGCTGCTCCTGATGGCGCGCGGGCTGTCCAACCGCGAGATCGCCGGAGAGGCAGGCGTCGGGGAGGCCACGGTCCGCAGCCATGTCGCCCAGATCCTGCGCAAGCTGGGCCTCCGCGGTCGTCTGCAGGCGGTGGTTCTGGCCTATGAGTCCGGCTTCGTACGTCCTGGCGAGGTGTGATGCTCTCCGTGCGAGGCGGCCGGCGGCTTCTGATCGGGTTCCGCCTGCCCGATGGATGGCGGCCGAGCCGCATGGACATGCTGCTCGCTCTCGCTGTGGTGGTGGCCGGGCAGGTCGAGTCGTTCGGGAGGCAGGGGCTGGATCCGGGCCAGGTCCGCCATCCCGTGCCGCTCGCGGCGGGCGCCGTCGTCGCCGGGGCGCTCCTGGCCCTGCGCCGCAGATCCCCGGTGGGAACGCTGCTGGTGCTGATGGCCGTCGGCGCAGCTGTGCGGGTGGTCACAGGCGGCCTGTACTACCCCGCCTGGCACTTCTACTCCACCCTCATCCTCGTGCACACCGTGGCCGGCGCGGCGGAGTTGCGCAGCCGACGCGGGGCGGCCGGCCTCGCGTCCGTGCTGACCGCCTACCTCTTCCTGCAGGCCTTCCAGTACAACGACCTGGCCGAGGTGCTGATCAGCGCCGTCTTCATCGGCGTCGCGTACGTCAGCGGCATCCTGCTTCGCCGCCAGATCGACCAGACGCTGCGCCTGGCGAGGCGGACCGCCAGGCTGGAGGCCGAACGCGAGGAACAGGCCAGGCGCGCCGTGGACGAGGAACGGGCCAGGATCGCCCGTGAGCTGCACGACATCGTCTCGCACAACGTCAGCCTGATGACACTGCAGGCGGGCGGTGTGCGCACGATGCTGGGCGAGGAAGCGCGGCGCGAGCGCGATCTGCTGCTCAACGTCGAGCGGGCGGGCCGCGAGGCCGTGGAGGAACTGCGGCTCATGCTCGGCATGCTGCGCGATCCCGGCGGGACGGGCGTCCAGCCGCCGTCCGCGGGCCTGGACGGCCTGGACGCGCTGGTCGCGCAGGTCAAGGACACGGGCGTGGCGGTCGGCGTAGGCGTGAAGGGCCGGCCACGACCGTTGCCGCCGGGGCTCGACCTGTCGGCGTACCGGGTGGTCCAGGAGGCGCTGACCAACGCGCTCAAGCACGCCCGCGCCGGCCGTATCGACGTCACCGTCACCCATTCACCCGGCGCGCTGGTCCTGGAGGTCGTCGATGACGGCACGGGCGACGGCGGCGGCCAGGGCAGCGGGCACGGCCTGATCGGGATGCGCGAGCGGGTGGCGATGTACGGCGGCGAACTGACCGCGGGGCCCACGCCGGGCGGCCGCGGCTACCGCGTGCACGCCAGGTTTCCGCTCGGCTGAGTCCCCGTGCGGTGGCGAGGTTTCCGCTCGGCCAGGTCCCGCACGACGGCGGAGACGAGGTCGTCCGGCAGGCGGACGACCGTCCTGTGCGGCCCGATCTAGCGTCCTTCTCCAACGGTCTGTCGCCGACGAAGGAGAACGCCCATGTCACCGCTGTCAGATCCGGTCCGGTTTCGCCGCCTGGCCGCAGGGGTGTGTCTCATCGCCGCGCCGGTCATGTACGTCGCGGGGATTCTCGCCGACCCCGCGCTGAGGCTGGGCGGTGGCGTCGACACGGTCGGCGTCTACGGACGGCATCTGGAGCAGGTTTCGCTGAGCGCGGCGCTCCTGCACTGGAGCTGGGTGCTGCTGGTGCCGGGCGTGATCGGCATGATCCACCTCGTACGGCGGCGCGCGGTGCTGCTCGGGCACATCACGGGCGCTCTCGCGCTGCTGGGCGTGGTGAACTTCTCCGCCCTCATGCTGGGAGACTTCTTCTACGCCCGGCTGGAGCGTGAGCTGGTCCCCGCCACCGGCGCCGCGCTGGCCGATCAGGCCCTGGCCGACCCCGGGGCCGTTTTCGGCTTCCAGATCCCCGGCTTCGTGGGGCTGGCCGGGCTGTTCCTGCTCGGCCTGGTCCTGGCCTACGGCCGCCGGGCGCCGTGGTGGGCCCCGTTCGCCATACTGGCGGGTGTTCTCACCGCGCCCGTGTTCTGGGTCGGCACGGTGATCGGAGGACTTCTGTACCTGGCCGGGGCGGGCGCCGTCGGAGTTCGCATGATCCGGATGACCGACGTCGAGTGGGCCGACTCCGGCACCCGCGAACACCGCGAACACGATGAAGGCGTGCGGTCACCGCACTAGACGGCGCGGGTCAGTCGCTTCGCGGCGTCGGGGAAGAGGTCTGCCGCGCGTCGCCTGACACCTTCGGCCTCCTCGACGGACAGGGCGCCGCACTCCGCCAGACCGCGAAGGTTCGCGTCGGCGGACGCCTCGGTCGTGCACGGGGCGCCCCAGTCGCTGCCGTAGACGATGTGGTCGGCGCCGACGGTGGCCACCGCCGGAAGCAGCGACTGCACGGCGGCGGTCGCCGCCGTGTCGACATAGAGCTTCGAGACCTGCTCGTCGATCTCGTTCGCCGTCATTCCCTGTGGCACCCATGCCTCGCCGCCGAGAAGGCGGAGCCGTCCGGTCAGCGCGGGGAAGGCGCCTCCGCAGTGGGCGATGACGAAGGTGATGTTCGGGTACCGCGTGAACGTCTTGCGGAACAGCATGTCGAAGACGGTCCGGGCGGTCTCGAAGGCCACCTCGTACAACGGCGCCGGGTGATCCAGGACAGGGGGGCGACGCGCGTCCGGGTGGACGAACACCACGGCTCCCCAGTCGTCGAGCTGCGCCCACAACGGCGCGAGTGAGTCGTCGCCCAGGTGGACGCCGTTGTAGTCGGCCGTGACCGCGAACCCGTCGGCGTCGAGGTGCTTGTGCGCCCGCCTCGCCTCCTGCAGGGCGGCTGACGGATCGTCGGTGGGCAGCCCCGCCAGGAGACCGAACCTCGACGGATGGTCCGCCACGAGTTTCGCGCCGTGGTCGTTCGAGGCGCGAACGGCGGCCACCGTGCTCGGGACGTTGCTCAACAGCTGCATGGCGGTTCCCGAGGAGTCCATGTAGGCCAGTGTCCGCTCCAGGGACCACTCGTAGGGCTCCGGGAAGTAGATCCCCCTGCCGAGCATGGCCTGCCATGCCCGGGTGCGCTCGTCCTTCGTGCTCGGCGGGGAGAAGTGTGCGTGGATGTCGATGCATCCGTCGGCACGGGCGGTCGTTCGGTGTGGTGCGGTGACCATGGGCGTTCTCGCCTTTCCGTACTGGTGTCAGTCGCGACGCGGATCCGCTCGGGTGACCATCGGTGGTGTCAGTCGTGACGCGGATCCGCTCGGGTGATAACCGGTGGTGTCAGTCGCGGTGCGGATCCGCTCGGGTGACCATCGGTGGTGTCAGTCGTGACGCGGATCCGCTCGGGTGATAACCGGTGGTGTCAGTCGCGGTGCGGATCCGCTCGGGTGACCACCGGCTCCCCTCGGCGCGGTCCGCGGAGCGACCGGGCGTGAACGGATGATCACCGTCTTCCGGTTCTCGGCGCGGGGTTACGCGCGCCGCGGCTGCCCGCCGGTGAACAGCGCTAGGCCCTCCTCGATCTCCCGGAGCGGGCTCTGCTCCAGAATCGGCGCCAGCAGCGCCCGGGCCTCGGCCGGTGAGACCAACGCCGACGGGTCCACCTCGTCCACCCGCCAGCTGCCGCTGTCGTCGTAGATGTACTCGCCTGCGAGCCGCCCGTCGCGATAGGGCCAGCACGCCGCGAAGTTGTGCGAGACCTGGTAGACGCCCCGGGGGTCGACGTCCTCGCCGGCGAGCGCCGGATCCGTGCCGCGGACCACCTGGGCGAAGACGGCCTCGATGAAGACGCCGTGGTCCGAGACGGCCACCTGCTCCTCCAGGGCGCCGAACACGTTGACTCCCTCGGAGACGATGTGCGAGTAGAAGCTGCGGACCTCGTCCATGCCGTCGCACACCGTGGTCCTGCCCCGCTCGGTGATCCGGTAGATCGGGTGGTCCACCATCATGGCCGGCGTGAGGATGTCCTCCCAGAAGCCCGACACCTCCAGCAGCGCGTGCCGACGGTAGTTCTTCAGCATGTGCCGATGCGTCGGGTTCTCGACGACCGCGAGTGCGGCGTCGACGCCTTCGGTGATGTCACGGACGTCAAACACCTTCATCGTTCTCTCCTTTTTCGTTGTCAGCTGATGTCGGCACGGACGAGGGGACCGTCCGCTCTCCGAGGTAGGCGCCGGCCAGTTCGTCGATCCTGGGCCGCATCTCGTCCGTGGTCCCCGAGGCCGCCATCGTCCCGCCGGCCATGACATGGACGCGGTCGACCCACCGCAGTGCCACGTGGACGTGTTGCTCGACGATGAGGACCCCGCATCCCCGCTCGGCCGCGATGCGGCGAAGCACCGGGAAGAAGGCGTTGACGACCAGCGGCGCGAGACCCAGGCTCATCTCGTCCACGATCAGCAGGCTCGGATCGCGGCACAGAGCCCGCGCGAGCGCGAGCATCTGCTGCTCTCCGCCGGAGAGCGCGGCGACCCTGCGGCCGCCGAGCTCTCCCAGCGCGGGGAAGTACTCCAGCACCCACTTCGGCGGCCTCCGCGCACCGCAGGCGAGCCTGATGGTCTCGTCCACGGTCAGGGACGGGAACAGCGAGCGGTCCTCGGGGACGTGCTGTATGCCCGCCCGTGCGCGTTGCGCCGGCGCCAGCCCGGCGATCGAGCCCGCGTCCAGTCGGATCTCGCCCGAGTACACGCTCACCAGGCCGGAGATCGCAAGGAGCGTCGTGGTCTTTCCCGCGCCGTTGGCGCCGAGCAGGGCCACCAGTTCGCCCCGCTCCACCGAGAGGCTGACGTCGCGCACGACGGGCACGGACGCGTATCCGGCCGTCAGGCGTCTCACTTCCAGCAGGCTCACCGCGCCCCCTCGGTCGGCAGGCTCGGCTGGAGCCGCTCCTCGTCTCGTGTCTCCGGGTCGTCGGCGCCCAGATAGGCCGCGACGACCGCGGGGTCGTTCCGCACCTGCCGGGGCGCGCCGCTGGCGATGACCGCGCCGAAGTCGAGGACGTACAGCCGGTCGCAGATCCCGAGGACGAGCGGCATGTCGTGATCGACGAGGACGACCGACGTGCCCGAGGCGACGACGTCCCGCAGGATCTCGCCCAGCAGGTCGCGTTCGCTTCCGTCCAGGCCGGCCGCGGGTTCGTCCATCAGCAGCAGCTTCGGGTCGCCGGCCAGCGCACGGGCGATGCCGACCAGAACACGCTGTCCGTGCGACAGCTCGCCGGGCATCCGGTCGGCCAGCCCGCCTATTCCCAGGCGTGCGAGAGCGTCGTGTTCCGCCCGCTCGCCGCCCCGGCGGGGAAGGACCCCGACGGCTTTCGGCCGGCGGGGAACCGCCATCCGCACGTTCTCGGAGACGGTCAGGTCCTCGAAGAGTTGCAGTGTCTGCCAGGTCCGGGCGATCCCCATGCGGGCCCGCTCCGACGGCCGGCGGCGCAGGACGTCCTGTCCGTCGAACGTGAGGGCGCCACTCGTGGGCGTGGCGAATCCGGTGATCGCGTCAAGCAGCGTGCTCTTCCCCGCGCCGTTCGGGCCGATCACGCCGACCAGTTCCGTCGGCGTGATCTCGACGTCGACCTCGTTGAGCGCGCGCACGCCGCCGTAGTGCAGGCAGAGCGCCTCGGCGCGAAGGAGGGGGCCGGCCATCATGACTCTCCCGTCGCGGTCACGCCACGTCGCCGCTGTCTCCGCCATGTCTCCCGCAGGGCGCGTGCTCCGTCGGCGACGCTCACGGCGACGCCGTTCGGCGATCCGATCACGGTCAGGATCACGGCGAGTCCCGCGAACAGGGGCTGGTAGTCCGGGCCTATCCCGAACCACGTCGTCACGGCGTGGAACAGGAGACCCTGTGACACCAACAGGCCGCCCACGAGTGCGCCGCTGACCGTTCCGACGCCTCCCAGTACGGCGACGCCGAAGAACGCGATGGAGGTCAGCGGCCCGAAGCGATCCGCGCTGACGCCGGCGAAGTTGTAGCCGTACAGCACACCGGCGACCCCCGCGAGCAGGCCGCCCATCGCGAAGGCGGCGGTCTTGACGGCCCCCACGTTCACGCCGGTCGCCACGGCGGCGGCCTCGCTGGAGCGGACGGCCAGCATCCGCGCGCCGAGGGCTGATCGCCGGACCCTGACCACGAGGAGCGCGCACCCCAGAAGGGCGACGAAGACGACGAGGCCGAATCCGCTGCTGGGCGACTCCGTCCCCCAGAACGAGTGGGACGGGGAGATCTCCGTGCCGAAGACCGTGATCGGCGCGACGTTCGCGGGACGCAGTCCGCTGCCCCACTGCGGGTTGCCGAACCAGAACCGCTGGGCGGCCACGCCGCCGGCCAGCGTCAGCACCGCCAGCTGGAGCCCGCGCACCCGGCGTGCCGGCACCGAGAACAGCAGGCTCGTCGCCACCGCTGCCGCGATGCCGGCGATCGGGGGCAGGGGGAAGGGAAGGTTCGCGTCGGTTCCGATCGCGGCGGTCACATATCCGGCGGCCCCGGCCACGGCCATCTGGGCGAAGGAGATCTGGCCCACGAAGCCCGTCGTGACGACGACCGACAGGCAGAGCACGGCCCCGAGCATCGTGTTGATCAACGCCTGGCGCCAGTCGAACGAAAGCCCTGCCAGTGCCGCGACGACGACCACGGCGCCCACGACGGCGGCGGGCCCGACGTGCCGAGGCCGGGGCGCGCGGGGCATCGGGGGCGCGACCGCCGTCAGCCTGTCCGGCAACGCGCGTCCCCTGAGGTAGAGCACGACGGCGAGCACGAGGAAGGGCGCCAACTCGGTCACGCCCGGCAGCGGTGCGCCGTCGACCTTGGGAAACCACGGCTGTCCCTGGAAGAGGGCGATCAGCGAGTTCACCGCCCCGAGTCCGAACGCCGTGGCGACGGTGACGCCGAACGACGAGAAACCACCGAGCAGGGCGGCGGTCAGCACCGGGACGACCAGGAGCGTGAAGGTCGTCGGCTGCAGCTGTGTCGTGGGCGCCGCGAGCATGCCGAACAGTCCTCCGAGCACGCTCGCGATCACCCAGTTGGCGGACTCAAGACGGGCGGTGGACAGTCCCAGGAGCACCGAGCCCTTCCTGCTGTCCGCGGCCGCGCGGGTCGCGATCCCGAACCGGGTGTAGCGGTAGAGCGTCCAGAGCAGGGCCGTCACCACGACCACGAGGCCGGCCAGGAGCAGGCGGTCCTCCGGAATGGAGACGCCGAGCAGGTCGACCGGCGCCTGCGGCAGGACCGCCGGGGCGGCGACCGGGTCGGCTCCCCAGCGAAGGACGATCACCGCCTGCACCGTCAGCAGGACGCCCGACGACGCGACGATCTTGGCAAGCGGACCTGCCTTCGCCAGCGGCCGGTAGACCAGCAGGTACTGCAGCACGCCGAGGCCGGCCGCCAGGGCCAGGCCGATCGCCAGGGCGGGCAGTGCGCCGAGCGGTTCGCGGTCGGCCGTCAGCGGGATCGACGGCGGCAGTACCAGGGTCCCGGTCGTACGCAGCTCGGAGTACACGTAGGCGGAGTAGGCCGCGGTGGCGCCCGCGGCGATGTTGATGACGCCCGTCGAGCGGTACGTCACCACCATGCCGGTGGCGAGCCCGGCGATGAGCGCGCCGTACCCGAGCCCGAGCATCATGAAGGCGAGGATCTGTTCGGTGCTCATCGGCGGACCTCGGGGGCGGCGTCAGCCGGTGGAACGCGTCGCGCTGTCATTTCGTGATGCCGATGCTCTCGGCGTTCACTTCGACGGAACGTTCCCACCGGTCGCCGCCCTGGTACTCGGCCAGGAAGACGGTGGTCGAGCAGAGCGACGGAAGGCCCTTGTCGGCGAGGAAGCCGCAGGCGACGCGGTCGGGTCCGAGGAACAGCGGGCCGCCGAACCCCTTCCACCAGTCGGAGACCGCCGCGGGTGTGGGGTCGGCGCCCAGCTGGTTGAGCATCTTCGCGTCCAGAATGATCGAGTCCCAGGCGTAGGGTGCGAGCCCGCCGACCTTCGCGCGCGGAGCGTAGGCGTTCATGACGCTTCGGTAGATCGCGGCCTGCTGGTCCGTTCGGGGGGACAACACGTTGCGGGACTGTCCCACGTACGTCCACTTCGGCAGGTCGCCGCCGTTCGCCTGGCGCACGGAGTCGTCCGTGCAGAAGTCGAGCGCGATGATCGGCGCCTTGACGCCGAGCTGCTGTACGGCGCGCGCGGTGGGAACGCAGCTGGGGGTGTTCGAGATCCGCACCACCGCGTCCGCGTCGAGTGCTCCCGCCGAGACGAGCGCGGAGGCGACGTCGGCGGAGCCGGTCTGGGTGGCGACCTGTTTGAACGAGACTCCGAGGTGGCCGAACGCGGCCGCGACCGACTTGGCGCCGAAGGCCGAGCCGGGGTCGTCGCCGTCGTAGACCACGGCGACGCGCTTGGCCTTGAGGACGTCGGCGACGTACTTCGCGATACCGCCCTGGATTCCGTACGAGCCGGGCCAGGGCTGGTACACGCCCTTCGCGGCGACGTCCGTGGGGGAGGCGGGCGTCTGCCCGACGACCGCCTTCCGGTCGCTCAGGGTCTCGTAGACGGCCGCGGTCCCGACGGTCAGCAGGCTGAGCTGGACGACCTTCACCCGTTCGTCGTTGGCCATCTTCTGCGCACAGTTCAGCGCCTCCTCCTGCGCGGAGACGACCACGCAGGGGACGAGCGCGAGCGGACGGCCGCCGATGCCTCCCAGCTTGTCGTTCACGAACTTGACGGCCGCCTCCGCCGCGACCTGCGACTCGGGGAAACTCGGGATGCCGCCGTGCTGGGTGATGAACCCGATGTGCACCGGCGGCTTGCCGGCGTCCGCACTCCCCGGCGTGCCGCCGACGTAGGCGCTCAGCGTGCTCTGCGCGACGCTCAGGCTCGGCAGTCCGGCCGTGCTCGCCGGCGTCGCGTTCGCGCCCGTCTGTCCGTTCGACTCCGGGCCGGAGCAACCGGTGAGTCCCAGGAGGACTCCGGCGCCCGCCGCCGCGACCGCACGCCAGTTGCGCCTGCGGCCAGATATGTAGCCGGTCATTCGTTGACGCCCCTCATGTCGCGGCCGTTCGACGTGAGCTCGATCACCGGGTCGTGACCGTAGATCCATCCGTTGTGCGTCAACGGGTCCTCCTTCGCGAATGACTCGTCCCTGGCCTGTTGCGCCGGTCCGTCGGGCAGGTGGTTGGTCTCGGCCCTGCCTCGGCTCGCCTGCTGCACCCGGGTGGCCCGTGGACGGCGGATCCTCTCGTAGCGTTCGAGAGCGCCCTGCGGGTCCGCCGGCCGGTCGGCGAGGCAGTGAGCGAGCACCGCGGCGTCTTCGAGCGCCTGGGCGGCCCCTTGGGCGTAGAACGGGAACATGGGGTGTGCGGCGTCGCCGATCAGCGCGATCGGGCCGCTGGTCCAACGGGGCAGCGGATCACGGTCCAGGAGCGCCCACTGGCCGGTGCTGTCCGCCGCCGCGAGCAGCGCGGTCAGCTCGGGCGCCCATCCGCCGAACTCCGCTCGCAGGTCCTCGATCCGGCCCTCGGCCGACCAGGACTCGGTCGTCCAGTCATGCGCCGGTCCGAAGGCGACGATGTTGACCAGTGCGCCCGCGGAGATCGGGTAGTGCACGAGGTGGCGGTCGGGCCCCAGCCAGAGTGTCTGGACGGGACGCAGCGCGAACGCCGGAGCCCGGTGCGCCGGCACCAGGCAGCGGTAGGCGCACATCCCCGAGAACCGCGGCGGCCCGGTCCGCCCCACGAACCGTCCGACGGTGGTGTGCACCCCGTCGGCGCCGACGACGACGTCGGCCACCGCCCGTGATCCGTCGGCGAAGGCGATCTCGACGCCCCGGGTGAGTCGCTCCAGCCCGACGACGCGGCTGTTCAGCCGCAGCGCCGACTCGGGAACCGCTGCCCGGACCACGTCGAGGAGATCGGCGCGGTGGGTGACGTAGCACTGCTCGCCGTAGCGGCGCTCGCACTCGTCGCCGAGTCGCTGGGAGAACAGCACCCGTCCGTCGGCCCAGCGCCGGAACTCCCAGCCGGTCCGCAGTGCCACCGCGCGTTCCCTCAACCGCTCGAACTGGCCGAGGCGGCGCAGCAGCCGTACGGCGTTGGGTGACACGACGAGTCCCGCCCCCACCTCGGCGAGCTCTCTGGCCTGCTCGTACACGGTCACTTCGATTCCGGCGCGGTGGAGGAAGGCCGCAGCGGCGAGGCCGCCGATCCCCCCGCCGACCACGGCCACCCGTGGGCCCGGCGGGGACGGCTTGTCGCTGATGCCCATTCGCATGCTCCTGTCGATCTGAGGGGTGAAACCGGCGACGCCGCCGACGTGAGCGGCAGGGGCGTTCCGGGGCGCGAGCGCGAATGTCCCGTCGGTGAGGCGGCAGGTGTGTCGGCGGCCAGACCGTAGACTCGCTTTGCGGGCTGCCCCTACGATCCACGGCGGGCGCGGCGTGCCGCAGCATGATGTCCGTTGAACGGACTCCTTCCTGGTCCGCGCCGCTCGGCGAGCCGCACAATGACACCGATGCCACTGCCATCCCGAGTAGGTGATCGACATGGCCAACAGCACCGAACGCGGCCGAACGGTCACGTCCCGGGCATTCGCCGTCCTGGGCGCGTTCACCCCGGCGCAGCCGGAGTTGACGCTCGCCCAGATCTGCCGGATCACGGGCCTTCGCCACGCCACCGCGCATCGGCTGATTCGCGAGCTGGTCGGCTGGGGGGCGCTGGAGCGCACTTCACGCGGCGCCTATGTGATCGGCCTGCGGCTGTGGGAGCTCGGCACGCTCAACCCGCGGGGGTTGCCGCTGCGCGTTCGTGCGATGCCGTTCATGGAAGACCTCCACGCCGTCACGCGACAGCATGTGCAGCTCGCCGTCCTTGACGGCGGTGAGGCTCTCGTGGTCGAACGGATCTCCGCGGCCGACGCGATCCCCGTCGTGTCCCAGGTGGGCGGGCGGCTGCCGCTGCACGCCTCCGCCGTGGGCAAGGTGCTCCTGGCGCACGCGGACGAGGAGCTGTTCGCCGGGGTGGTCCGGGACGGCCTGGCCCGCTTCACCGCCTCGACGGTCACCGACGAGGCGGGACTGCGCGTGGCGCTGGCCGAATGCCGGCGGACGGGCGTCGCCGTCGTACGGGAGGAGATGAGCGCGGGCGCCTACTCGGTGGCGACGCCGATCACCGACGCGAAGGGACGCGTGGTCGCCGGGCTCTCCGTGGTGGGGCCTGACCCGGCGATCCACCGGCTGGTGCCGGCCGTCGTGATGGCGGGGCGCGGCATCTCCCGCGGCCTGACCTCGGTGCCCGGCCCGGCCGGCGGGGACGACGCCGCTCTCCTCTGCGGACGGTCGTCGACCCGCGAACCGGCCGGGGCGGGCGGTGAATGAGCGCCCGAACGACGTCCGGGCCGAGATGAGCGGGAACGCGGAGGACTGGCTGTCGTCACGCCCGCGCGGGCGCGAGCACGATGTCGAAGCGCGCCCTGGACCAGGCGCCGTCGACGGACCGGCCGTCCGGCGTCGGCGTGCCGGCCGGCTGCCGCTCGAAGTCCTTGACCAGTGACTCCCTGACCCCGAAGACGCTGTCCTTGTCGAGCAGTTCGTCCCCTCGGACGAAGATGTGCGTCACCAGCCGCCGACACCCCTCCGCGGTGACCATGAAGTGCAGGTGGGAGGCGCGCATCGGGGATCGGCCGACCGCGGCGAGCAGTTCGCCGACCGGGCCGTCATGCGGGATCGGGTACGGCGTCGGGGTGATTCCCCAGAACGAGTAGCGCCCGTCGTCGTCGGTGAACAGATGGGCCCGGGCGGCTGTCCGCTCGTCGTCGTACTGCACGTCGTACCTGCCGTGCTCGTCGGCCTCCCAGACTTCGATCCTGGCCCCGGGCACGGGCCGGCCCGCCGTGTCGGTGACGGTCCCGTCGACCAGGCACGGCTCGCCGGCGGCGCCGAAGGCGATGTCCCCGCCGATCGGCGCCTCCGGGCTGTTCTCGACGAAGAAAGGCCCGAAGACGGTGGCCTCGGTCGCGTCGCCGTCGGCCTCGTTGTTGATCGTGATGGTCTGCATCGAGGCCCCGAGGACGTCGGAGAGCAGGATGAACTCCTGCCGCCTGGCGTCGGTGATGTGACCGGCCGCGGTGAGGAAGGCGATCGCCGCCGCCCACTCCTCCTCGGTGAGCCGCGTCTCGCGCAGGAAGCCGTGGAGGTGACGCGTCAACGACCGCATCACCTCCCTGAGCCGGGGGTCCCGGCATCCGTCGAACGACCTCAGCACCCTGTCGGTCAAGGCGGTCTCCCGGCGCTCCTGTTCGGCCGGGACACCGGCGGAGGCGATGGTCGACGGCGTGGTCACGGCGCTCCTCCAGCCTGGACGGCCCGTCCTTCGGGGCGGGAAGGAGACGCGGAACGGTTCTTCACGGTGTTCTCCGGATCTTGTCGGTGGAGCTTCCCACGGTGATCGGGCGGCCGGTGACCAGGCCGATGTCGCAGGGCCGCCCCAGGGCATGGGGGGCGGTGCGGGGAGGACGTCAAGGCGCGTCTCCCGTCCAGGCGGCGTGCAGGAGCGCCGTCAGTTCGGGCCGGTTCACCGGCCGCGGATTGGCGTACGGCCCGGCCAGCACCTCCTCGGCCACCCGGGCGAGATCGCTCTCGGCGACCCCCAGGTCTCTGAGACTCCCGGGAGCGCCGAGCCTTGCCGTGAGGGCCGTGAGAGCGGCGACGGCGTCGGCGGCGTCGGCGGTGTCGTTCAGGCCCAGGGACCGGCGCAGGGCGGCGGCCGCGGCCGGAACCGCGGGCAGGTTGTACGCGGCGACATGAGGGAGCATGACGGCGTGGGTCGCGGCGTGCGGGAGGTCCAGCATGCCGCCGAGAACATGGCACAGCTTGTGGTGCAGGCCCATCGTGGTGGCACCGAGGCAGGCTCCGCACAGCCACGCCCCCCGCAGCGCCGTCGCCCGTCCCACCCGGTCGCGGGGGTCGTCGGCGATGAGCGGCAGGGCGGTCGCGAGATCCCGGACGCCCTGTTCCGCCATGGCCGTGACCACCGGAGAGCCGTCCGGGGCGTACAGGGCCTCGACGGCGTGGGCGACCGCGTTGAGCCCGCTGGTCACCGAGACGTCGACCGGAAGCGTCATGGTCAGCTCCGGGTCGTAGACCACGCTTCGCGGCAGGACGGCGGGGGCGCGTCCGGTCCGCTTGCGGGCGTTCTCGGTGAGTCCCCAGATCGGCGTCATCTCCGAGCCGGCGTAGGTCGTGGGCAGCGCCAGCACGGGCAGCCCCCGCCGGAGCGCGAGCGCCTTGCCGAGGCCGACCGTCGACCCGCCTCCCGCGGCGACGCAGCCGTCGACGGCCAGGTCGGCCGCGACCGCCTCCGCGGCGGCGACGGTCTCGACCGGCACGTGCATCCGCGCCTCGTCGAACACGCCCACGGCGCGCTCACCGAGCAGCGCGGTCACCCGCTGGGCCAGCTCCCGCTGCTGCGGGGTGGACAGGACCAGTATTCGTCGCGACCCGATCCGTTCGGCCTCGTCGGGAAGCCGGGCCATGCTCCCCGCACCGAACACGACCCGCATCGGCAGGGCCTCGTGGACAAAGCTGTCTGTCATTCGTCGTCTCCAGTGCGGCATGTGCCGGATGTCAGGATCGGGCCGGCGGAACGGCGCGGGCGCGCCGAACCGTTCCGCCACGGCCGCGTGGTCCTTTCGCTCACGCGTTGCTCGGAAAGTCGAAGCTGGCCCCGGAGTTCCCGTGGGGAGCGCCGTGCGGCCGAGGCCACCGGGTCGTGACGACCTTGGCGCGGGTGTAGAAGCTGACGCCCTCAGGACCGTGCACGTGCTTGTCGCCGAAGAGCGACTCCTTCCACCCGCCGAAGGAGTAGAAGGCCATCGGGACCGGCACCGGGACGTTGACGCCGATCATCCCCACGTGGACGCCGCGCTGGAACCGGCGCGCCGCCTCACCGCTGGAGGTGAAGACGGCCGTGCCGTTGCCGTACGGGTTCGCGTTGATCAGCGCGATCGCCTCGTCGACGTCGTCGGCGCGCACGACGCACAGCACGGGACCGAAGATCTCCTCCCGGTAGACGTCCATGTCCCGCCGCACCTGGTCGATCAGTGTGGGACCGAGGAAGAAGCCCTGCTCGTGTCCGGGCACGACGTGTCCGCGACCGTCGACCACGACCCGTCCGCCCTGCTCGGCCCCGGTTTCGATCAACCCGGCGATCCGCTCCCGCGCCTGACGGGTGACGACGGGGCCCATCTCGCTGTCCGGGTCCCCGCCGGGCCCGACCCGCACCGCGCGCGCTCGCCGGGCGACCGCGTCGACCACCCTGTCGGCCTCGGAGCCGACCGCGACCGCCGCGGAGACGGCCATGCAGCGTTCTCCCGCCGAACCGAAGGCGGCGGCGACGAGATGGTCCGCCGCGAAGTCGACGTCGGCGTCGGGCAGGACGACGGCGTGGTTCTTGGCCCCGCCGAGCGCCTGGACCCGCTTGCCCGTCGCCGAGGCGCGTTCATGGACGTAGCGGGCGATGGGCGTGGAGCCGACAAAGGAGACCGCGGCCACCTCCGGTGAGTCGATGAGGGCGTCGACGGCGACCTTGTCCCCGTGCAGGACGTTGAAGACGCCGTCCGGCAACCCGGCCTCCTGCCACAGCCGGGCCAGCAGCATCGACGCCGACGGGTCACGCTCACTCGGCTTGAGAACGAAGGTGTTGCCGCAGGCGATGGCGACCGGGAACATCCACATCGGAACCATCGCCGGAAAGTTGAACGGCGTGATCCCGACGCACGCGCCGATCGGCTCGCGGAACGACCAGGTGTCCACCCCTGTCGAGACCTGGTCGGAGTAGTCGCCCTTGAGCAGGGTCGGGATGCCGCAGGCGAACTCGACCACCTCCAGGCCGCGGTGCACCTCCCCGAGCGCGTCGGACAGCACCTTGCCGTGCTCGGCGGTGATCAGCTCGGCGAGCCTTCCCGCGTCGCGGTTGACCAGCTCCCGGAAGGCGAACAGCACCCGGGTGCGTCGCATCAGCGACGTCTGGCTCCATCCGTCGTATGCCGCCCTGGCGGCGTCCACCGCGGCGGCCGCGTCCTCGGGCGTCGCGAGGAGCACCTCGTTCCGCTGTCGGCCTGTGGCGGGGTCGTAGACGGGGGCGGTTCGCACCGACCGTCCCGCGACGGCCCTGCCGCCGATCCAGTGCTCGATGACAGCCATGTGTTCCTCCTTGATCGTGCGGGCGGGCCCGCGCTCACGTGTTTTCCGCGCCGGCCTGCCCGCGTCGCCGGGCCAGCAGGGTGGAGATCGCCACGGCGACGACGAGAGCCACGCCGTTGAACACGTCCGGCACCCAGTCCGCGGCGCCCGCCAGCGTGAGTCCGCTCACCGAGAGCGCGACGAACAGCGCGCCGACCACGGTGCCGAGCACGTTGTAGCGGCCGGGGTCTATCGCGGTGCCGCCGAGGAAGACGGCGGCCAGCGCGGGAAAGAGCAGGTCGACTCCGCTGTTCACCAGACCTCCGCCGTTGCGCGCGGTGAGCAGGACGCCGGCGACGCCGGCGAGTCCCCCGGAGATCACGAAGGCCAGGAAGGACATCCGGGTGACCGAGATGCCGACCAGGCGGGCGGCGGAGGGGTTGCCGCCCACGGCGTGGAGACGGCGGCCGACGGCGGTCTGGCCGAGCACGAACCAGCAGGCGGCGATGACGGCCGCCACCGGCCAGATCACCCGGGGCAGACCGAGCCAGGTCCCCGAGCCGAGGTCACGCAGCGGCTGCGCGATGTCGCGGGTGATGCCCACGCCGCCCGTGTACCACTGCACGACTCCGGGAAGAAGCGTGGCGGTGCCGATCGTGACGATGAACGCGTTGAGCCGGAGCGCCGCCACGAGGGTCGCGTTGACGACGCCGACGGCGAGTCCGGCCAGCAGGCCACCGGCCACGCCCACCGGCAGCGGGACGTGATGGTCGGACAGCAGCGCCGCGCAGGCGATCGAGGAGACGAGCGAGGTCGCCGCGACGGAGAAGTCGAAGTGCCCGCCGACCAGCGGGAAGATCGCCGCGATTCCCAGCACGGAGACCACGGCGATGTTGCCCAGGACCGCCTGGAGGTTCGCCGTCGTGGGGAAGGCCGGGGAACTCGCGGGCAGGACGCTGAAGAACAGGCACACCGCGCCGAGCAGCAGGACCAGGCCGTACCGCTCACCCAGCCTCCGTAGCGCGTGGGACCTCGCGGACGCCGCTCCCGGCGGCGTGATGGCGCTCATGACGCCTCCCGGTCGGCGTAGGAGTGCTTGACGATGGCGGGGATGGCGACCTCGGCGCCGCACAGGCGCGCGGCCACACGTCCGGCCCGCAGCACCACGACGCGGTCGCAGAGGTGGGCCAGTTCCTCGACGTCGGAGGAGGCGACCACCACGGCGGCGCCGCGGGCGGCCACGGCCCGGAGCCGTTGGTAGATGTCGGCCCTGGCCATCACGTCGACGCCCTGGGTGGGCTCGTCGAGCAGGAGCACCCGGGGCGCTCGCTGGAGCCAGCGGGCGACCACGACCTTCTGCTGGTTGCCTCCCGACAGCCGGGTGATCGCCTGACCCGGACCCGAAGTCTTGATATTGAAGTCGTCGATCGCGCTCTGAGTCGCGGCCCGTTCGCTGGACGGTCGCAGCCACGACCACCGCACATGCCGCCTGAGGGTGGCGATCGTGGTGTTCCGCACGATCGAGAAGTCACCGAACAACGCGTCACCGTGACGGTCCTCGGGCACCAGCGCCACCCCTGCCCGCATGGCGGCCCGCACGGACGGCGGCAGCGGCCGCCCCTCGATCAGGATCGTGCCGGATCGCGGCGAAACGGCGCCGAACAGGCTGCGGAGCAGCGTCGAGCGCCCGGAGCCGAGCAGTCCGGCGACGCCCACGATCTCCCCGGCGTGCGCCTCCAGGCTGACCTCGCGCAGGGGGCCGACGCAGAGCCCCCGGACCTGGACCGCCGGCTGCGCCGACGACCTGTCCCGCCCGGGCGCGGCGGCGCGCGCCGGGTAGAGGGCCTCCACCGTCCGCCCCGCGATGAGCTCGGCCAGCCGGAGCCGGTCGAGGTCCGCTGTGGGCAGGCTCTCGGCGACCACCCCGTCCCGCAGGACCGTCACCCAGTGCGCCAGCGACAGCACCTCGGCCAGCCGATGGCTGACGTAGAGGATCGCCTGCCCGGCGGCGGCTCTGCGGGCGAGCGCCTCAAGGAGGACGTCCACCTCGTGGTGGGGCAGGCTGGCGGTCGGCTCGTCGAGCACGAGGACCTGGCCCGGCTCGTCGTCGGCGAGCGCACGGGCGATCGCCACCATGGTGCGGTCCGCCGGACGCAGACTCGCCACCTTCGCCCCGGGGTCGACCGAGAGGTCGAAGCGTTCCAGCTCGGCGGCCGTGGAGCGACGCAACCGCGACCACGACACGGATCCGAGCCGGGTCGGAAATCCGCGGGAGAGCGCGAAGTTCTCCGCCACGGTCATGTCGAGGACCAGGCCCAGGTCCTGGTGCACGAAGCGCAGCCCGGCCCGATCGGCCGCCGCCGCCGTGAAACCGGCGAGGTCGGCGCCGGGGCGTCCCCGCCCGCGCAGGGTGCCGGCGTCCGCGTGTTCGATGCCGGCCAGCACCTTGATCAGGGTGGACTTGCCCGACCCGTTGCCTCCGGCGAGGGCGTGTATCCGCCCGGGGCGCAGGGTCAGGGAGACACCCTTGAGCACCGGGACCGCGCCGTAGGACTTCCGCACGTCCTCGACGTGGAGGACGGCGTCGTGCGGGCCGGGAGCTTCGGCGCTCATCGCCCCCACGCCTTTCTGTACGCCGCGCGGAAGTCCATCGGCGCCACGTAGGGGCCCGACCGCGGCAGGTTGGCGCGTGAGTCGACGGTCTGGAAACCCAGGCCCGCGGGTATCGGGTTCTGCCCGGCGAAGACCCTGATCAGGGTGTCCACGGCGGCCCACCCGTACCAGTCGATGGGCTGGCCGACCGCGGCGTTCTGCCCCTGGCCGCCGCGAATGAGGTTCAGGTTGGGCGGCAGGCCCTCTCCCCCGATCAGCTGGAGCTCGGCGCGGCGCGGCGAGCCGGCGACCGCCTGTGCGGCTCCGGCCAGGACGAGCGAGTCGAGCGGGATCGACACCCAGGTGGCGTCGGGGTGCCGCAGGAGGGCCGATTCGACGAGCTGGCGCACGTCGCCGAACGTGCTG
This sequence comes from Streptosporangium carneum, assembly GCF_027922005.1. Classification (GTDB taxonomy): domain Bacteria; phylum Actinomycetota; class Actinomycetes; order Streptosporangiales; family Streptosporangiaceae; genus Streptosporangium; species Streptosporangium carneum. Next base: position 829,004 of record NZ_BSEV01000001.1, read on the forward strand.
AGCGTCACGTCCACGGGGTGGACCTTGCATCCGGAGCACGAGGCGATGCCCGTGGCGAACCCCTCGTGCAGCGCCGAACCGATGTTCGTTCCCTTGAAGACCAACTCGATGATCGACGCCCGGCCGCGTGACCGTGCCATGATCCACTGGGCTCGTGCCTGGCCGATGGCCTTCTGGTACTCCTCGTTGGTGGGGTACTCGTCGGCCGGTATGACAGAGGCGGTGAACAGCCGCTCGCCACTGGCGCCGACTCCGGTGTCGCAGTCGAAACCCCAGAAGTCGACGGTGAGCACGCCCGCGGCCTTGGCCTCCCGGAGCGGCTGCCGGATGTCCGAGCAGTCGACGGCCTCGGTGATGATCGCGTCCTGGCGGGCGGCGACGCCCTGGCGGACGCACTGGGCGAAGGCGCCGCCGGCGTTCAGTCTGCCGTCGCAGATCTGGGCCTCCCAGCCGACGGTCTCGGCCGCCTCCTTGACGGCCTCCGCGCCGGTCTGGCACCCGATCGCGCTCTGCCCGCAGGACACGATCCACACCTTCTTGCCCGGGGGCACGGAGGGAGCGGCCGTCGGCGGGACGCCGTAGGAGGAGCCCTTGATGAGTTCGTCGATGAGTTTGTCGAGGTCCTTGTTCCCCTCACCCGTGGCGTCCGTGGACGAGGCGACGCCGGATGAGGTGACGCCGGACGAGGTGGTGCCGGACGAGCAGGCGCCGAGGGCGAGCATCCCGGCGCAGAGCAGGGCGAGCGGATTCCGCCTCCAGGTCTTGCTGAACAACGTCGTACCTCCTGATCGGTCCTGGTAGCGAAGCGGCACCCCCTGCGCCGCGAGGCTGAACGTGATGGGTCGTCAGCCGAGTGCCGCCGCGAACAGCGCGGTGAGCTCGGTGACGGCCCGGTCCGCGCCGGGCGACACGGCCGGCATTCCGAAGAAGGGGTGGATGAGACCGGAGTAGACCCTGAGCGTGGCGGGCACGCCTGCCTGGAGCAGCCGGGCCGCGAAGACGACGCCGTCGTCGCGCAGCGGGTCGAAACCGGCGACGCCCACCACGGTGGGAGGCAGTTCGCCGAGGTCCTCGGCGAGGGCCGGGGACACCCGCGCGTCCTGCGCGGCCTCACGGTCGCCGCGGAAGTAGAGCTTGCTGATCACGGTCAGGTCCTCGGCCTCGAAGAAGTACCCCGTGGCGTTCTCGGTCATCGAGGGGTACGACGCCGTGAAGTCCGTGACGGGCGAGGCGAGCAGCAGGGCCCGGACCGGGTTCCCGCTCCGGGCGGCGAGCAGCGCGGTGACGGCGGCCAGGTTGCCGCCGGAGCTCTCCCCGGCCAGGCCGATCCGCCCGGCGTCGGCGCCGAGGCGATCGATGTTGGCCCGTACCCAGTCGAGCGCGGCCGAGGCGTCCTCGACGGCGGCCGGGAACGGGTTCTCCGGGGCCAGCCGGTAGTCGACCGACACCACGACGGCGGACAGCTCGTGGCTCAGGCGGCGGGCGACGTCCTGCATGAGGTGGGCGCTCCCCATGACGAAGCCGCCGGGGTGGAAGTACAGCACCGTCGGGACCGGCTCGACGGCCTCGGGCCGGAACACCTTCAGGCGCAGGCGTCCGACGGCGACGTCCTCCTCCGAGGCGATCGGCGCGAAGGCCGCGGGGTTCCACCCGCCTTCGACGGCCTGGGTCATCCGGGCTCGCATCTCGTCAGGCTCACCGTCGAACGATCCCGGTGCTCCGACGGAGCGGAGCAGGCCGAGCAGGTCGGCGAATCCACCGTCGAGTTCACTGCCGAGGGGCATGGGGTTCCTCATCTTCCTCGTTGGGTCTGGTTCTGGTCCGCGGGCGCGCGAGGTCGCGCGGCCCGGGTGAGCGTTCGGGCACGGCCCGGTAGTGCTGGGCGCGATCCGGGTGAGCGCTCGGGCACGGCCCGGTCAGTGCTCGGGGCGGGGCAGGGCGGGCGGGGTTCAGGGCGCGAGGACGCGTCGGTGGGACTCCTCGGCGAGGGCGCGCAGCCGATCGAGGTCGACGCCGACCAGGACGCCGCCCCGCTTGCGGACCACCCCGGCGACGACGACCGTGTCGACATTGCCGGCGTGTGCCGCGTTCACCACCGCGGCCACCGGGTCGGTCACCGGATGGAGGTTGAGGTCGGTCGCCCGGACCAGCACGATGTCGGCGGCCTTGCCGGGCGACAGGCTCCCCACCCGATCGCCGAGCCCGAGCGCGTCGGCGGCGCCCTGGGTGGCCAGGTGGAACGCGTCACCGGCGGAGAAGGCGCTCGGCGGGTCCTCGAAGCGCGACTCCCCGGTGTTCACCCGGCTCCGGGTGGCGGCCAGCGCCACCTTCATCTGGGTGAACAGGTCCGAGGCGCCGAACGCCTCGGTGTCGCTGCTGAGCCCGGTCGTGACGCCGAGGCCGCGCAGACGGTCGATCGGGGTGTGCCCGATGCCGGGGAAGCCCTGCTCGTGCTGCGGGGCGACCGCGGCGCTGACGCCGTGGTCGGCCATCATCCGCAGCTCGTCGTCGCTGTTCTCGCTGCAGTGCACGAACGTCAGGTCGGGACCGAGCAGGCCGGCGTCGTTCATCTGGGCGATCGCGGCCATCGCGCCGAAGTCCTTGCCGCAGCCCATGTGGATGGACGTGCGGATGCCGAGGTCGCGGGCCATCGCGAGGTCGTTGCGGGTCACGTCCATCGTCGACAGCTCAGGGCCGCGCCCGGCCAGTGCCAGCGTGACGAGGGCGTCGTCGTCGAAGAGCAGGTCGTTGCGGATCCGGCGCAGGTCGTCGGTGTGGTCGCGATCGCTCCCCATGATCCACCCGGGCAGGTCCACCAGCGGCCAGCCGTGGCCGAACACCGCGCGTCCGCCCGCCTCCCGCAGTCCCCGGATCGCGGCGTCGCCGTGTTCTGGGGAGTTCTGCACGTGCGACCAGTCCATGAGCGTCGTCGTGCCCGCGTCGAGGGCGGCGAGCGCGCCGAGCAGGTTGCCGACGTAGACGTCGTCGGGCCGGTACCGCGAGCCGAGTCTGCCGAACATCTCCCCGAAGTAGGTCATCAGGTCCATGCCGGTGCACCGGTGGCGCACGGCGGACTGCCAGGTGTGTTTGTGGGCGTCGACGAGTCCGGGCAGCACGAGCATCCCGGACGCGTCGAGCACCTCGGCGTCGGGCGCCACGATCTTCTGCCCGACCTCGGCGATCGCTCCGTTCCGCACCAGGACGTCGGTGTCCTTCGCGGTTCCGATCACGGGGTCGCCGGAGACGACCCAGCCACCCGTGATCAGCAGGGCGGTGGCGGCGTTGCTCATCCGATGCACCTTCCGTGGTCTGTCAGTGGCCGGCGAGCGTCAGCTCGGCGCGGACGTCATGGCCGATCGCCTCGGCGTACGCCGCCTGGAGCTCCGGGTCGGACGGACTGGTCGTCCAGGCCCGCGCGACGTACGCGTCGGGACGGACGAGGACCGCGGCCGCGCCGGCCAGCTCGCGGGTGAAACCGGGGTCGTCGGCCACGACCCGGGTGACCCGGGAGAGCGGCTTCCGGGTGGCGGGCGCCTGGTCCGCGCGCTCGACGAGCACGAACGCGCTCCGGGCCGCGACCTCGGTGTAGCGGCGCTCGCCAAGGCGGAGCTCGCCGACGCGGGTGCCGTCCGCCGGGTGCGGGTCGGTCTCCCGGTGGTAGGTGGTTTTGAAGCCGCTCAGCCGGTCACGCAGGATCGTGTTCACCTCGGGGACGGGGATGAGCTCCGTCTCGACGAACTCCTTGAGCTTGAGACCGCCCGGGGTGAAGTCGAAGTGCAGCTTGCACTGGGTCGCGACGTCGTCCATGAGGTCCTGGAGCACCGGATGCCGCTCGTCGTCGTAGGTCTGGAGCAGCGCCTCGGGCGCGTCGCCGGTCGCGACCAGACCGAGTTTCCAGCCGAGGTTGAAGGCGTCCTGGATGCAGTAGTTCATGCCGATGCCGCTGGCCGGGTAGTGCACCCGGGTGGATTCGCCGACGAGCGACACCCGGCCCCGGTGGAGGTAGGGCGTCATCTTGTGGGTGTCGCCGTACCGCGAGACCCACTTGGCGGTGGTGATGCCGAAGTCCTCGCCGAAGATCGCGCGCAGGCTCTCGCGTACCTCCTCGATCGTCACCGGCTCGGTGCGCGGCACGGTGCGACGCGCCTCGGCGACGATGATGAAGCGGGTGGTCCGCTGACCGAACGGATAGGCCAGGACCCAGCCGTTCTCGTTGCGCCGCATCTGCATCGACGCCGCCCACGGGAACGTCAGGTCGGCGTCGATCGACACCGCGGTCATCTCCGCCTCCCGCCCCTCGAACGGGACGCCGGCGCGGGTCCGCACCTCGCTGCGGGCGCCGTCCGCGCCGACCAGGAACCGGGCGTCGAGCCGAACGGTCGCCCCGTCGGCGTCGAGCGCGGTCACGGTGACGCCGCCTGTGCCCTCGGTGTGCTCGACGTAGGTCATCCCTCGCCGCACCTCGGCGCCGGACTCGACGGCCCAGGCGCGCAGCAGGTGCTCGGTGGTGGTCTGCGGCAGGATCAGCGCGTACGGGTGCGCGCTGTCCAGCAGGTCGTAGCGCAGGCCCACGAGCCCGGCGTAGATGTAGCGAGGAACCTCGAAGTCGGGCCGCCAGTTCTTCGCGGCCTCACGGAAGCGGCCCATGAGCCCTCGGGCGTCGAGGAGTTCGAGCACGCGCGGCTGGATGACGCCGGCCCTCGACGGGCTGTCGCCCTCCCGCTTCTCCAAAACGATCACACGTGCCCCGACCCGGGCGGCCTCGGCCGCGACGGTCGCACCGGAGGGGCCGCCACCGATGACGATGACGTCCGCGTCAGTCCTTCGCATTTCTCTGCCTCGCTCCCTGCCAGCCTGTCCGCTCCACGGACAACTGTCCGCTCACCGGCGTGCGGCTGAGCATAGGTTGGCTGCAATCCCGCGTCAATGCCGTCAACACCCTGTAAAACAGCTGTACAGCACAGGGGAGCGCAGATGCGTACACTTGTCCGTTGTACGGATGATCGCCTTTTCCTGGGCGCAAAAATCGAGGACGGTGACCATGGCTCGGGAGAACACAGGCCCCGATTTCATCGAGGCCCTCGCACGCGGCCTCGACGTGATCAGGTCCTTCGGCGTGCACCGCCGGCCGATGTCCCTCAGCGAGATCGCCGGCGAGTCGTCCCTGGCCCGCCCGACCGCGCGACGGGTCCTGCTCACGCTCGAGCACCTCGGCTACGTGCGTCCCGCCGACGGCGGTTTCACGCTGACCCCCCGTGTCCTGGAGCTCGGCGTCGCCTACACGCTGTCGGCGGGCCTGTGGGACGTCGCGCAGCCGTACCTGTGGGATCTGGTCCGCTCGACGAACCAGGCGGCCTCGGTCGCCCTGCTCGACGGCTCGGACATCATCTACGTCGCCCGTGCCGCCGTTCCGAAGGTGGTCTCGGCCAACATCAACGTCGGCATGCGCCTACCCGCGCGCAGCACCGCGCTCGGCAAGGTCCTGCTGTCCTCGCTCGACCGCGACCGGCTCGACAAGGTCCTGGCCACCCCGTCGACCGCGGTGACCCGCCCCTTCAGGGAACAGCCCCTCGAAAACCTCCAGGACGAGCTCCGCGAGATCCGGGCCCGCGGATGGGCCGCTACCAACGAGGAGATGACCCCCGGTGTCCGGTCGATCGCCGCGCCCGTCCGCGACGGCGACGCCGCCGTCGTCGCCGCCGTCAACCTCAGCGCCATCGCCGCCGAGGTCACCCACGAGCAGATGACGGAGGACTTCCCGCCCCTGGTCCTCCTGGCGGCCAGCGAGATCGGAAAGAACTACGCCCTGATCCGGAACATCCCCCAGACCCTCGTCTCGGAGCAGGCCGGGCGCGGGCCGGATCAGGCCTGAACCAGGTCCTGGCGGATGTGCGCCAGGTCGTTCGTGATCCGGGCCGCGGTCTCGGTGAGCACGGGCAGGACGTCGCGCAGCAGGTCGTCGACGGTGGCACGGCTGACATGGGTGGCCACGTTCAGCGCGGCGACGACCCGCCCGTTCCGGTCGTGGAGGGGGACGGCGACGGAGCGGACGCCGTCCTCCAGCTCCTGGTCGACCAGGGCGTACCCGTCGTTCCTCGCCCGCCGTACGGCTGCCGCGAGTTCGGCGGACGAGGTGACGGTGTGCCCGGTCAGCGGCTGAGGGGTGATCGCGGACAGCCGGTCGTCGGGGAGGCCGGCCAGCAGCACCCGGCCCATCGAGGTCGCGTACGCGGGGAAGCGGGTGCCCACGGTGATGTCGACGCTCATGATGCTCGTGACGGGCACGCGCGCCACGTAGACGACCTCGTCGCCGGAGAGCATCGCGACCGACGCCGACTCGCGGACCCGCGCCACCAGGTCTGCCAGGTGTGGCTGGATGACCTCCTGGAGGGTCCGTGAGGACAGGTGGGCGTAGCCGAGCTCCAGGACCTTGGGCAGGAGAACGAAACGGGCGCCTTCCGCGGCCGCGTACCCGAGCCGCTCCAGGCTCAGGATCGCCCGCCGTACCGTGGCCCTGGGCAGGCCGGTCACCCTGGCGGCGCCGGCGAGGGGCAGCCCGCCGCGTGCCGAGCCGAGGGAGACCAGCACGGCCAGGCCGCGGGCCAGCGACTGGAGATACTCGGCGCCCAGTTCCTGTTTCGCGGCGCGGGAGGCGTCCACGGCGGCGGACGGCGCGGACGGCGGCGCCGGCGCGGACAGCGCCGTCTCCATTTCGGCGACCGCCTTCCTGAGGCGGGGCAGGGCATGGGCGCGCAGCCCGGCGACGGTGTGCCTGCTGGTGTGGCTGGCCACGCTCAACGCGCAGACCGCCCTGCCGCTCCCGTCCCGTACCGGCATCGCCACCGTGATCAGCCCCGGTTCCATGAGCTGGTCGTCCTCGGCCCACGGCGCGGCAGGGTCGAGCAGCGCCAGACCGGCCGCGCAGCGGTCGGCGGGCAGCAGTTCCCCGGTGCGGAAGGCGACGGACATCGTGCGCCGCCGGGTGAACCGGCCGACGAGGCGCACCCCGTCCCCGTCGGGAACGGCCAGCGACACCGACTCGTCCAGTTCTCGCGCGAGCCTGTCCGCGTGCGGGCCGAGGATCTCCGCCAGGCCGCAGCAGGCGAGATACGCCTCGCCGAGCTCCAGCAGGGGAGGGGCGAGCAGCACGTCGCGGTCCTCGACCCGCAGGTGGCCGAGATGGGCGAGGGTCGCCACGACGCGGTCGACCGTGGACCTGGCCAGGCCGGTCGCGCGTGTCAGGTCGGTCGCGCGCATCCGCCGCCCGGGGTCGGCCGACAGGGCGCGCAGCACGGCCAGACCGCGTTCGAGGGTGCCGGCCCGCTCCATTCGATCTCCTCTTCGCTCGATGGAAGCACTTTGACAGGCACGTTCACGCCGCGCATACTCGTCGCATATTAGTGAACTAAAGTTCACTATACGAACACCTGGAGAGCTGTGGGCAGAAACAAGGTGGTCGCCACCGCCGGGGAGGCACTGGCGGACGTGCGCGACGGCGCGTCTTTCGCGGTCGGCGGTTTCGGTCTCAGCGGCATCCCGAACGTGCTGATCCGAGCCCTCTACGACACGGGGGTGACCGGCATCGGCGTGGTGTCGAACAACTGCGGTGTGGACGGCGGCGGCCTGGGCGTCCTGCTGGCCGCCGGGCGCATCGCCCGGGTGACCGCCTCCTACATCGGTGAGAACCGGGAGTTCGCCCGCCAGTACCTCGCGGGGGAGCTGGAGGTCGAGCTGACCCCGCAGGGCAGCCTGGCCGAACGGCTCCGCGCGGGCGGCTGCGGCATCCCCGCCTTCTACACCCCCGCGGGGGTCGGCACCCCGGTCGCCGACGGCGGGCTGCCGCTGCGCCACGCGAAGGACGGCTCGGTCGCCGTGACCTCGCAGCCCAAGGAGGTGCGCGAGTTCGACGGCGTGGAGTACGTCATGGAGCGCGGCATCACCACGGATTTCGCGCTGGTCAGGGCGGCGCGCGGGGACCGGCACGGGAACCTGGTGTTCAGGAAGGCGAGCCGCAACTTCAACCCGCTGGCGGCGATGGCGGGGCGCGTCACGGTCGCCGAAGTGGAGGAGCTCACCGACCTGGACCCCGACGAGGTGCACCTGCCCGGCGTCTTCGTGCAGCGCGTGGTCGTGCTCACCCCCGAGCAGGCCGCCGACAAGGGCATCGAGAAGAGGACGGTCCGCTCATGACGTGGTCACGGGACGAGATGGTCGCCAGGGCCGCGGCCGAGCTGCGCGACGGCGACCACGTCAACCTCGGCATCGGGCTGCCCACCCGCATCCCGTCGTTCCTGCCGCCCGAGGTGGACGTCGTGCTCCACTCGGAGAACGGCGTCCTCGGAGTCGGCCGCTATCCCACCGAGGACGAGGTCGACCCCGATCTGATCAACGCGGGCAAGGAGACGGTCACCGTCCTGCCGGGGGCCTCCTTCTTCGACTCCGCGCTGTCGTTCGGCATGATCCGCGGCGGCCACATCGACGTCGCCGTGCTCGGCGCGATGCAGGTCTCCGCCCGCGGCGACCTGTCCAACTGGATGGTTCCCGGCAAACTGGTCAAGGGAATGGGCGGGGCCATGGACCTGGTGCACGGCGCCCGCAGGGTCATCGTGATCATGGATCATGTGGCCAAAGACGGCTCACCGAAGATCGTCGAAGAGTGCTCCCTGCCGCTCACCGGAAGGGCCTGCGTCCACCGCGTGATCACCGACCTCGGCGTCCTCGACGTCACGGGCGAGGGGCTGGCGCTCGTGGAGACCGCACCCGGGGTGAGCGTGGAGGAACTGCGAAGCCGTACGGCAGCGAAGGTGATCGCATGAAGGACGTCTACATCGTCGACTCGCTCAGGACCCCCGTCGGCAGGTACGGCGGAGCGCTGTCCGGCGTCCGCCCCGACGATCTGGCCGCGCACGTCGTCGGGGCACTGGCCGAGCGCACCGGCCTGGAGCACGCCGACGAGGTGATCCTCGGCAACGCCAACGGCGCCGGTGAGGAGAACCGCAACGTCGCCAGGATGGCCGCGCTGCTGGCCGGGCTGCCGGTGACCACGCCGGGCGTGACCGTCAACAGGCTCTGCGGCTCCGGCATGGAGGCCGTCATCCAGGCCTATCGGGCGATCGCCGTGGGCGACGCCTCGGTGGTGATCGCCGGCGGTGTGGAGTCGATGACCCGCGCCCCCTGGGTGCTGCCCAAGCCGGAGCGGGCCTTCCCCGTCGGCGGCCAGGAACTGGTCTCCACCTCACTCGGCTGGCGTCTGGTCAACCCGAGGATGCCGCGGGAGCACACTGTGGCCCTCGGCGAGGGAGCCGAGCTGATCGCCGACAAGCACGGCGTCACCCGCGAGGAGCAGGACGCCTTCGCCCTGGCCAGCCATCAGAAGGCGGCCAAGGCGTCCTTCGAGCGCGAGATCGTCGCCGTGGGCGGCCTTTCCCGGGACGAGGGCATCCGCGAGGACACCTCCATGGAGGCGCTGGCCCGTCTCAAGCCGGTCTTCCGCGAGCACGGCACCGTGACGGCGGGCAACTCCTCCCCGCTCAGCGACGGCGCGGCGGCGCTGCTGCTCACCGACGAGGCGGGGCTCGCCGGGCGCGAGCCGCTGGCCAGGATCGTCGCCACCGGCGTCAGCGCGCTCGACCCCCGCCACTTCGGCCTCGGCCCGGTCGAGGCGACCAGGAAGGCACTGGCCAGGGCGGGCGTCGGCTTCGGCGAGCTGACCACGGCCGAGCTGAACGAGGCGTTCGCCGCCCAGGCGCTCGGCTGCCTGGCCGAGCTGCCCGACCTCGATCCCTCGATCGTCAACCCGTGCGGCGGCGCGATCGCGCTCGGCCACCCCCTGGGCGCGTCGGGCGCGCGCATCACCGGCGCCGTCGCCCACCGGCTCGCCGAGGCCGGTTCGGGCACCGGCCTGGCCTGTCTCTGCATCGGTGTCGGCCAGGGGCTCGCCATCGTGCTCGAAAGGTGACCCCCGCGCCTCCGCCAGAGCCTGAGCGCGTCGGTCCGGCCTCGTGAGACGACGTGGACGACGGGCGGGCCACCTCTTCGGCCCGGCCCGCCACGACCCTTCGGCCGCGCAGGAGAGAGCCCGGCTCACCACCCGGTGAGCCGGGCTTTTTCGTGCTCTCGACCGGTCGTCGGCGTCCGGCCGGCACCGGGCGGTACTTCAGCGCGCCCGCCGCGGCGCGCCAGGGGAGACGCACGTCACATCCGTTCCTGTTACATCCTGCCGGGCTGTCTCGTCCGAGAGGTGTACCCATCGACAACGACAAGGAGTGCACCATGGATGCTCGCCTGAACCTCCTCGGCAACCCGGTCGCGGCCAAGTTCCTGCGGCACATCATCTCGGCGGACAAGGCGGTCTCGGACTCGACGCTGCCGGCCGCGACGCAGGAGCTGGTGAAGATCCGTGCCAGTCAGATCAACGGCTGCGGTTTCTGCCTCGACATGCACACCAAAGAGGCCGCGCACGCCGGGGAGACCTCGGTGCGCCTCAACCTGATCGCGACCTGGCGGGAGGCCACGGTGTTCACCGACGCCGAGCGCGCCGCCCTGGAACTGACGGAGCAGGGCACCCGCATCGCCGACGCGGCCGGTGGCGTCACGGATGAGGCCTGGGCGGACGCCGCCAAGCACTACGACGAGGACCAGCTCGCCGCCCTGGTGTCCCTCATCGCCCTCATCAACGCCTTCAACCGCGTGAACGTCGTCGTCCAGCAGCCCGCCGGCGACTATCAGATCGGCCAGTTCGGATAACGAGGAGCATCCGGCGGGGACGTGCCGCCGCCGTCGGCGGCACGTCCCGAATCTCAACCGAGGACCTCGCCGCGGCCGTCCTCGACGAGATTGAGAACTCACACGAGAACAAACGCTTCACCGTCGGTCACCAGGGCCGACAAGGCTCGCCGACCTCCCGGTCGCGGTGCCCGAGGGAAGCGGCCGAGCGGCCGTGCACGCCGCCGCGCCGGCTCTTCACGCGCGCCGGAGGCGAGACGTACGCTTCGTAAAGTACGTGCTTGACGTTCGTTGCGGAGTTGGCGCGAGTGAATCCTTCGGAGATCGAGTTCGTCGATCGCATGGGACTGATCATGGAGCGACTGGGCGGGGCGCGAACGATGGGCCGTCTGCACGCGTGGCTCATGATCTGCGACCCGCCCGACCAGTCCCTCACCGACCTGGCGGCGGAGCTCGGCGTGAGCAAGACCGCGGTCAGCACGGTCGCCAGGCAGCTGGAGCTGAGCGGAATGGTGGAACGCGTCCCCACCTCCACCCGCGAGCACCGCTACCGGATGGTCGGCGGCGGGTGGGACCAGGTCATGCGGATCCAGCTGGCCGTCGTCAGGCAGAGCCTCGACACGCTCGACTTCGGGCTGTCGATCCTCGGCGACGACCGGCCCGTCCAGCGCGGTCAGCTGAAGGACACCCGGGATTTCTTCGCCTTCGTCCTGCAGGACTCGGACGCGATGTTCGAGCGCTGGAAGGAGTACCGCGAGACGTCGTCCTGACGTACATCAACAGAGGGATCCTCAACCAAGGAGAGGCGATGCCGGACATCGTCGAACGGTACGACATCCCCAAACGGCACTTCTGGCTGCACGGGCCCCGATCGGGCCCGGCGGTCGAGTTCGACGCCCGCACCGGGCTGTGGAACGTCTACGGTTACCCGGAGCTGCACGAGGTCCTCGGCGACCCCGCGACATACTCCTCCGACACCATGCGCGTGGTCCCCAAGGAGCTGATGCCCAGCGAGGACGACTTCTCGCTGAAGGGCTTCATCACCCAGATCGACCCGCCGGACCACGGCAAGCTGCGCAAACTGGTCAGCAGCGCCTTCACCCGCAAGGTCGTGGCGGATCTCGAACCGAGGATCGCCGCGCTCACCCACGAGCTGCTCGACGCGGCGCGCGAGCACGACCGGTTCGAGCTCGTGAGAGATCTGGCCTATCCGCTGCCGGTCATCGTCATCGCCGAGCTGCTCGGGGTGCCCAGCGGAGATCGCGCCCTGTTCAAGCGGTGGGCCGACGCGCTGTTCCAGCGCGACAGCGAGATCTCACTCAACCGGTCCGCCGAGGAGCGCAGCGCGGACCTCGAGGCCGCGATGGAACCGTGGAAGGAGATGTCCGCCTATCTCGCCGCCCACGCCGCCGAACGACGGCGACAGCCGCGCGCCGACCTGCTCACCAGGCTGGTGGAGGCCCAGGTGGACGGCGAGCGCCTGCCCGACGAGCAGGTGGTCAACTTCGCGATCATCCTCCTGCTCGCGGGGCACATCACCACGACGATGCTGCTCGGCAACACGGTGCTGTGCCTGGACGCCTTCCCCGAGCAGCAGGACAGGGTGCGTGCCGACCGCTCCTCGCTCCCGGCCGTCATCGAGGAGTCCATCCGCTTCCTGACCCCGTTCGCCCTCCTCGGCCGCGCCACCACCCGCGAGGCCCGGCTCGGCGGCGTGACGATCCCGGCGGACCAGATGGTCATGATCTGGCTCGCGGCGGCCAACCGGGATCCGCGCCAGTTCTCCGACCCCGACGTCTTCGACCCCGGCCGCGACCCCAACCCGCACCTCGGCTTCGGCCGCGGCATCCACTTCTGCCTGGGCGCGCCCTTGGCCCGGCTGGAGGGACGGGTCGCGCTGAACATCCTGCTCGACCGGTTCGACACCTTGCGTACCGACCCGGACGACCCCGTGCAGTTCATCCCCACGCCGTCCCTGACAGGAGTGCGCCGCCTTCCGCTCATTCGGGGGTGACGCCGAGCCGTACAGCGGCTTCACGCGGCGACACCGCCTCACGCGACCACACGCCGCCGACCGTGTCCACCGTCTGACCAGGACCCGAGCCGCGTGACGTGTGCGCCGCCCTTCCGGCGAGGACCGGAAGGTCAGGGGCTCGCGTCCTGTCGGCCGCACAGATGTAGGAAGGCCCCTGAGCAGGGTTCGCCCGCTCAGGGGCCTTCTGGTTTCCCGACCGCCCTGACGATCGCCCGGCGGCGGCCGATCTCCGTACGCGGCCGGGGGCGATCACCGGGCCGGGGAGGACGAGCGCGCCGGGTTCCGGCCCGGCGTGGGCCGGTGAATCCGTAGCCGGGTGAATCGGGTAAATAGGTCGCATCCCGACGCCGCGTTGTCACGGATCGGAATGCTTTCCTGTCTTTCACAGGAGGGAATCATCGAGCGACAGGAGCGAGCCCTTGCCACCCGCCAGCACCAAGTTCCGGATCCGAGTCCGGATGCGCGCTCGCCCCGTCGACGAGCCGCACCGCGTCGCGAGCCCGCTCGAGCTCCTGTTCGACCTCACCTTCGTGGTCGCGGTCGCGGCCGCCACCGCCCAGCTCGCCCACACCATCGCCGACGGTCACGCCCTGACCGGGCTGGTCCCGTTCCTCCAGGTGTTCTTCGCGATCTGGTGGGCCTGGATGAACTTCACGTGGTTCGCCTCGTCCTACGACACCGACGACGTCGCCTACCGGCTGCTGACCATGGTGCAGATGGCCGGCGTGCTGGTGCTCGCCGCCGGTGTGCCGGCCGCGGCCGACCACTCCGCCTACGGCGTCGTCACCCTGGGCTACCTCATCATGAGGGCCGGACTCGTCGTCCAGTGGCTGCGGGTCGGCCTTGAGGATCCGGTGAGTCGTCGCACCGCGCTGCGCTACGCCGCAGGCATCAGCCTCGTGCAGATGGGGTGGATACTTCGCTTCCTGCTCGTGGAGACGGGCGTCCTGCCCCCGTCGTCCGCGCTGCCGTTCTTCGGCTGCCTGGTCGCCCTGGAACTCGCGGTGCCGTGGTGGGCGGAGCGGGCCAGGGCCACCAACTGGCACCCGCACCACATCACCGAACGCTACGGCCTGTTCACGATCATTCTGCTCGGCGAGAGCGTCCTCGCCGCGAGCAGGGGAGTCGAGGGAGCGCTCGAAAGCGGCGAGATCGGGGGGTCCTTCCTCGTCATCGCAGGCTCCGGCCTCGTCCTGCTGTTCGCCCTCTGGTGGCTGTACTTCCTCGTACAGGACGCCGAAGGTCTCAGCGACCGCCGTAACTGGTCCTACCTGTGGGGGTACGGCCACTACGGCATCTTCGCGGCCCTGGCGGCCCTCGGCGCCGGGCTCGAAGTCGCGGTGGAGCAGAGCGGGCACAAGGTGGAGGCGTCACCGCTCACGCTCGGCTACGCCGTCGCGATTCCGGTCGGCTCCTATCTCGCCCTGCTGTGGGCGGTGCACGCGCCTGTCGTCACCGAACGTCTCCTGCGTCCCGCCGCGGTTCTGGGATGCGCCGCCGTCATCCTGTCGCTGCCGCTCGCGACGCCCTGGATCGGCGTGGCCCCGGTGGTCGCGGCGATCGCGGCCATCTGCGTCCTGCTGGTCGCGGGCACGATCGCGACCCATGCCGATCGGGGCCGAGCGGGCTGACACCGGAGCGCACGGGTCTTCCGCGGCCCGCGCGGGTCAGGGCGCGGCGGACACTGCGGTGATCTTGGCGGGGTTCATCATCCACAGCACCTGGTCGATGCCCTGCGGCGAGGCGTTCACCGTCAGGACCGCGAACACCTCGCCGTCGCGGCGCAGCAGGGCGGACGTCTGCCCGTTGGTGCTCGCCCACGCCACGTCGACCCCGGTCCAGAAGTGGCTCGCGAACGCCCTGACGTACTTCGCCACCCTGGGCGCGCCGACCACGGGGATGTGCGAGGCGCGGACGGCGCCGCCCCCGTCGGAGTAGCTGATCACGTCCGCGGCCAGGAGCTTCTCCAGTGCGGCCAGGTCGCCGGAGCGGGCGGCGGTGACGAAGGCCGCCAGCAGCCTGCTCTGTTCGGCGGCGCTCACCGGCGTGCGGCGCTCGGCGCGCACGCGTTTGCGGGCCCTGCTGACCAGCTGGCGTACCGCCACCTCGCTGAGCTGGACGATGTCGGCGATCTGCCGGTAGGGGTAGTCGAAGGCCTCCCGCAGCACGTACGCGGCGCGTTCGGTGGGGGAGAGCCTCTCCAGGAGCAGCAGGACGGCGAACTCCAGCGCCTCCCCGCGTTCGGCGCCGAGGTACGGATCCGCACCGGTGTCGACGGGCTCGGGCAGCCACGGGCCGATGTACGTCTCGCGGCGGACGCGTGCGGACTGGACGGCGTTGATGGCCAGCCTGGTGGCCGCCGTCGCCAGGAACGCGGCCGGGTCGCGCACCGCGGCGCGGTCGCTGCTCTGCCAGCGCAGCCAGACGTCCTGCAGCAGATCCTCCGCCTCGGCGGCGCTTCCCAGCATCCGGTACGCGATTCCGAACAGGCGCGACCGCAGGCCCGCGAAGACCGCCGCGGCCTGTTCGAGATCTTCCGGCCCGCCTGACTCGGAATCCGTCACTGCCACCCCCCTGCCGTGACAGTCTCCCATCCCGGGTCGCCGCCCGCCGTTCACCCCCCGTGCGCCCGCCAGCGGAAAGATCTGCCGCCGGCGTGTTCTCGCCACAGGTCAGAGGGTATTCAGAGGCAGAGGCATTGATCGTTCTCGAGGGGCTTCCTCCGCGGCCTGAAAAAGAGTTTCGCGGTGGCTGTCACAAGTCCGGATGCTGCCCTGTCTTAGCTGGCGACCGGTCGGCAAGGGGTGCCCCGGTGGACAGAGAGGGTTTGCCATGAAGATCGTCGTAGTCGGTGGAACCGGGCTGATCGGGTCGAAGCTGGTGGCGAAGCTGGGTGAGCACGGCCACGAGGCGGTGGCGGCGGCGCCGAACACCGGCGTCAACACCATCACCGGCGAAGGGCTGGCCGAGGTGCTTGACGGCGCGCAGGTGGTGGTCGACGTGTCGAACTCCCCGTCGTTCGAGGCCGCCGCGGTGCTGGAGTTCTTCGAGACCTCCACCCGCAACCTGCTCGCCGCGGAGGCGGCGGCCGGCGTCGGTCACCACGTCGCGGTGTCGGTGGTGGGAACGGAGCGGATGCCGGAGAACGGCTACTTCCGGGCGAAGATCGCCCAGGAGCAGCTGATCGAGAAGTCGTCGATCCCGTTCTCGCTCGTGCACGCGACCCAGTTCTTCGAGTTCGTCCGCCACATCGCCGACGAGGCCACGGACGGCGACACGGTGCGGGTGGCGCCCGTGTTCTTCCAGCCCATGGCCGGCGACGACGTCGCGGAGGCGGTCGGCAGGGTCGCGGTGGGCGCGCCCCTGAACGGCAGGATCGAGATCGCCGGGCCTGAGCGGTTCCGGATGGACGAGTTCTTCCGCGACGTGCTGGGCGGCTGGGGCGATCCGCGTCAGGTCGTCACCGACGTGCACGCGCACTACTTCGGCAGCGAGCTGGGCGAGCGGACGCTGGTGCCGGGTGACGACGGCGCCGCCCTCGGCCAGATCCGCTACCGCGACTGGGCCAGCCGGAACGACGCAGGGAAGTAGGCGCGTTCCCGCCCGGGCTCCATCGCCCTCAGGTTACGAAAGGTGGTTTCCCATGTCCGACAACGACCCGGCGGTCACCGGGCCCAAGCCGAGATCGACCGCGTGGCAGACGGCGCTGACCGTGCTGCAGGAGGCCGAACCGCCGTTCATCCCGCAGGGAACGCACGTGATGACCGTGGTGATCGAGTTCCCGCCCGGCGACCCCGGCACGCCGCCGCACCGGCACTCCGGACCGGCGTTCGGCTTCGTGCTGGAGGGCGAGATGCTGCTGGAGGTGGAGGGCGAGCCGGAGCGGGTCGTGCGCGCCGGGGAGGCGTTCTGGGAACCGGGCGGTGACGTCATCCACTACCAGGACGGCAACAACCGCGAGGACGTCCCGCTGCGGTTCACCGTCACGATGCTGTGCGAGCCGGGCAAGCCGATGCTCACCCTGGTGGACGAGGAAGAGCTCGCCCAGCGCAGGGAACGCCGCGCCCCGCGCCCGTCCTGAGCGAGGACGGGCCGCTCGCACCATGACGCGGCTGACGCACGCGACCAGCCGGCCCGCCGGACATCCACCCACGTCACGCATGGAGGAAAGATGAGCGTTCCGAGCGGAGAAGGCGACTTCCTGTACGAGCTCGAGGTCGAGGTCGAGATGGAGCTGACCGTGGCCGAGGCGAGCCGTCCTGAGGAGGCCGCCGGCCTGCCGGTCACCGAATGGCTGTTCGATCCGACGGACGTCGAACGCGAG
This sequence comes from Streptosporangium carneum, assembly GCF_027922005.1. GTDB lineage: Bacteria > Actinomycetota > Actinomycetes > Streptosporangiales > Streptosporangiaceae > Streptosporangium > Streptosporangium carneum. The sequence continues at coordinate 846,088 of NZ_BSEV01000001.1, forward strand.
GAGGTCGGCCTGCGGGGTCTGCTCGGCGCCCTCGAGGCGCTGGAGGGCGACTCCCGACCCGACGATCACCGTATGTGAGGAGCACCGCCCCGGGCCGTCCGGCGGAGGTGGAATCCGCCCTTTTCCGACAGTCGAGGCAGGACACGAATGAGACTCGTAGAACCCCAGCCCCCTTCCGCTCCTACCTCTCCGGCACGGATCGACACGCTCGAAAGCCTGCGCGAGCACCTTCAGTGGGCGATCGAGCTGGAGCACGCGACCCTGCCGCCGTACCTGTGCGCGCTCTATTCGCTCGACCCGGAGCGCAACCCGGAGGCCGCCGCAGTGGTGGGCAGCGTCTTCGTCGAGGAGATGCTGCACCTGGCGCTGGCCGCGAACCTGCTCAACGCCGTCGGCGGCCGGCCACGACTGGACATGCCGGGAATGCTGCCGCCGCATCCCCGGCGGTTGCCGCACGGGGATCGCCACCTGGAGCTGTCGCTGCTTCCCTTCGGCGCGGAGGCACTCGAGATGTTCCTGCGGATCGAAAGGCCGGCGCCGCCCGGCGCTCCGGCGGAGGGCGCGGGCTACGAGACGATCGGGCAGTTCTACGCCGCGATCGAACAAGGTCTGCGCCACCTGTGCGAACGGCTCGGCGAGCGGGAGGTCTTCCGCGGCGATCCGGCTCGCCAGGTGGGCGCCGCCCACTTCCGGCACACCGCCGGGCGACTGGTCGTGGTCGACGGTCTGGACTCCGCCCTGGCGGCGCTGGAGGAGATCGTCGAGCAGGGCGAGGGCATGGCCGGCGGCGAGGTGTGGGACGGCGACCAGGAGGTCTTCCATCCCGAACGGGAGGAGGTCGCGCACTACTACCGGTTCCAGGAGCTCAAGACCGGCCGGCGGTACCGGCGGGGCGACACCCCGCAGTCCGGGCCCACCGGCGAGACGATCTCCGTGGACCTCGCCGGCGTGCGTCCGATGAGGCGCGACCCCCGTCTGGCCGACCATGCTCCGGGCAGCGCGATCCGCACCGCGCAGGAGGAGTTCAACCACACCTACTGCGCCGTCCTGCATCTGCTGGAGCAGGCGTTCAACGGCAGCCCGAAGCTGCTCGCGGTCGCCACCGGCACCATGTACGCGCTCAGGGCCCAGGCCCGGGCCCTGATGCGGATGCCCGACGAGGACGGCACGACGGCCGGTCCCACCTTCGAGTACGTGGCGCCCGAACTGCGCCGGTGGAGCGTCGGCGACCGGCAGCGGATCGCCGTCCTCGCCGACGGCCCGTACGTCGTGTACGGCGGCGTCCCGCTCAGGCGCAAACGCAAGATCGTCTCAGCGGAGAACGACGCGCTGACCTGGAAAACCGGCGAAACGATGGAGACCGAGGAGACGTACGCGCTGTGCCGCTGCGGCCACTCGGGCTCCAAACCCTTCTGCGACGGGACCCACGCCGTGATCGGGTTCGACGGGACCGAGACCGCGGGCACGCGGCCGTACGCGGAACTGCAGCACGTGCACGACGGGGTGGGCGTCTCGGCCCAGCGGGTGGGGGAGCTGTGCGTCCACGCCGCCTTCTGCCTGGGACGCACCAGGCCGATCGCCGAGATGCTCGCCGACACCGGCGACAGCGACGTGCGCTCCGACGTCATGGGCCGCATCGATCACTGTCCCTCCGGCTCCTACAGCTACGCGCTCCAACGCGGCGGCGAGGCGATCGAGCCCGACCTGCCGCGGGCCGTCTCGATCCTGGAGGAGGAGGAAGGGCTGGCCAGTGCGCTGTGGGTCACCGGTGGAGTGCCGGTTCTGCGGGCGGACGGCCTGCCGCTGGAGACCCGCAACAGGGTCACGCTGTGCCGCTGCGGGCACTCCGGCAACAAACCGCTGTGCGACGGGACCCACCGCGAGATCGGCTTCCGCGAGGAGACACCGGACCGGTAAGGCTCGCCGTCCCCGCCGTCCCCGCCGTCCCCGCCGTCCCCGCCGTCCCCGCCGTCCCCGCCGTCCCCGCCGGCTCCGGCGGGGACGGTCAGCGGGACGGTTCCCCGCCGCGCCGAGCAAGGCCTGACAGCGCCAGAATGATCGCGAGAGGTCTATATATCCCTATTGGGGGGGATTATGCTCTGGGCAGTTCTGAAGTGGATCACACGGAGGTGCCTGTGAGAAAGATGACCGTCCGCCGCAAGAGCGCGCTGCGCCTGCTGTCCGGCGCCCGTCGGCTCTGGATCGAGTGGTGCTGGTAGCTGTCGGCGCGGCGGGTGCTTCCGGGCACCCGCCCCTGCGGTGATCGACCCGGCCGTGACCGGCGAGACGGGCGGCTACGACTGCCACCGCGACCGCGGGCCGTACGCCGGCGTCGGGGCCTTCCTCGGCCGGATCGCCGCCGACCGTCCCCGTCTGGCCTCCCGTCACAAGATCGAGCTGCACGCCATCGCACCCTGGCTCGACCGCGCGGCACGACCGGCCGCCGAGGAGGAGTCGATCCGGTTCCATCCCGCCCGGCGCACCGCCTGCCTGGCCTACGGCGCCGCGGAGTTCGTGGCGGCCTGGGCGGACACGCTCCGGCGCCCGGTCACGGTGCGGTTCGACCACGTCGGCGACGCCGACGAGACCACCCGCGAGCTGCTGGACGCGCTGACCCGCCGGATCGGGGCGTCCCGGGTGCGTCTGGACCTGCGCGACGGCGGCGCCCGCGAGCCGGCGGCGGCCGACCCGACGCCGGAGGCGACGCGCACGGCACTGGGCGACAGCCTGGCCCGCGGCTTCTACCACCACGCGGCGCGAATCGCGGGGCGCGGGCGCGCCGCGGTGACCCCGGACGGCGACCTGCGGCACTGGTGGGCGTTCACCACCGGCCTGGCCACCGCCCTGGCGGCACTGGACCGCGCCGCCGAAGCGCTCGACCTCTACCACGAGGCACGCGCCGTCACCGACGACCCGAAGATCACCATGTCGGCCGCGTACTCCACCGCCATGCTGTACGCCAGGCACCTGTCGGCGGCCGACCGGGATCCGGCGCGGGCGCGGCGCTGGCTGGAGGAGGCGCTCCGCCTCGCCGCCGGGCTGGACGACCCGCGGCAGCGGGTGCTGTCCACCGTCTTCTACGAGCAGGGCCTGGCGCTGCTGGACGCCAGGGAGGGCGATCCCGCCCGCGCGCTGCGGCTGATCGACGACGGGCTGGCCCGGCTCGCGGCGGTGCTCGCCCCGGGCGAGCGCCCGCAGGACCTGGCCCGGCTGCGCCACAACCGGGCGCAGGTGCACCTGGCCCTGGGCGATCCGGCGCGGGCCCTGGCCGATCTCGACACCGTGATCGCACACGACCCCGGCAACTGTGAGTACTACGTGGACCGGGCGGCCCTGCATCGTGCGGCGGGCCGGTCCCAGGCCGCGATCAGGGACTACGGGACCGCGATCCGTCTGGGACCGCACCTGCCCGAGGCGTACTACAACCGGGCCGTGCTCCAGCAGGAGCGAGGCCGCCCCGAGCGGGCGTGTGACGACCTGGAGCACGTGCTCGCCGTCGACCCCGGGCACCTCGACGCCCGGATCGCCCTGGTCAACCTGCGGGTGGAGCGCGGCGCGCTCGACGCGGCCGAGGCGGGCGCGCGGGCCGGGCTGGCGCTGGCCCCGCGGGAGCCCGCGCTGCTGTGCACCCTCGGGCTGATCCGCTCGGAGCGCGGCGGTCTCGCCGAAGCCGACGAGCTGCTCACCCAGGCCCTGGCCGGGGATCCGGAGCTGGTCGAGGCATGGACGAACCGGGCCGCCGTCCGGTTCGAGCGCGGCGACGTGACCGCCGCCGTGGCCGACCTGGACCGGGCGGTGGCGCTGTCGGCGGCGCCGGTGCCCCGCTACAACCGGGGCACCGCGCTGATGCGGCTGGGGCGCTGGGACGAGGCCGCCCGCGACTTCGCCCACGCGCTCGCCCAGCCCGGCCTGGACCGGGCGCTACGACGCGACCTGCGCGCGGAGCTGGCCCGCTGTCGTCGCGTCATGTCCGGATGACCGCCGAGTCCCTCCACTTCTCTCCGGCGGTTTCGCGCGCGCCCTTCTGATTTCGTCGGCGATTCGGCCCTCGCGGAATTGTCGGCAGGCCTGGCTAGCATCTGTTCCTCCAAGGGGGCGGACTAATCCGTTATTCCTTGCATATCTAGACCTTTCTAGATATGTCGCTGCAGATCGTAAGAGAGGAATGTTGTGGGATTATCAGGTAGGGCGGGGCGTCGAATCGGGGGGCTGGTGGCCGTTGTCGCCCTGGCGTCCTGCGCCTTCGCCCCGGGAGCGCAGGCGGCCCCGAACCCGGTGGTCTTCGGTACGGCCTCCGCCTCACCGAAGACCCATACCGGCGTCTGCCCGAAGACCGTGACGCTGTCCACCACGGTGAAGGTCAAGGCGCCGGTGGCGCTCAAGTACGCGTGGATCTTCAGCGACGGAGACAGGAGCGGCACCAGGACCTACCGGGTCGGCGGCAAGGGCCTGAAGACCGTCCGGCTGTCCACATCGGTCAAGGTCACCGGCGACGCTCGTGGCTGGGGCGCGGTTCGCCTGGTCAGCCCGGTGAAGAAGACCTCCGGGAAGGTCTCGTTCGCCGTCACCTGTGCCGGTGAGGGGCAGACCATCGGCGACGTGTGGGACAGCGTGGCCACATCCGCCGAGGGAGCCGACACGCCGGACGCCCCGGCCACGCCGCCGCCCACCGGGCAGGACGACGACAAGCCCGCTCAGAACCCGGTGCGGAAGGCCGCCATCGTCTTCGAGCGGACGACCGCGTCGAAGTGCCCGCTGACCTTCAAGGTCCACGGCTACTTCGAGGGGCTTCCCGCCGGTGCGCAGACTGTTCAGTACCGCCTCGTCGGCGCCCAGGAGTGGAAGAGCGTCAACGTGCCGGCCGACCACGGTGAGGTGTTCACCGCCGTGCTGGAGACACTCGAGTGGGACTGGGAGACGGACAGGACCTCGGTGCAGATCGAGGTCAGGCAGCCGAACGGCCTCAGGTCCAACATCCTCTACTACTTCGAGTGCGGTTCGCCGAGCGACAGCGAAAGGGCGGGGTTCGGCGCCACCGCTGAGAAGATCGCGCTGACCGCCGCCGGCGGCCCGCTCGTCGAACTGGTCGCCGACGCCTACCTGGACGCGGTCCAGGCCGTCTCCGGCGCACAGGTCGCCCTTGTCAGCAGGTACGGGTTCCGCACGGACCTGGACGCGGGTCCGGTCACCTACGACGAACTCTATGTCGCCCAGCCCGCCGGGCTCGCCATCGACGTGCACTCCATGACCGGCGCACAGCTCAAGAAGCTGCTGGCGTACAAGAATCCCTCGGGCTGGGTGCTGACCCCCTCGGCCTCGCTTCGCTACACGGTGAAGGACGGGGCGGTCACCGAGCTCACGCTGAACGGCGCTCCGGTGACCGACACCCAGGTGATCAAGATCGCGGCCAACTACATCCTGATGGGCGGCTGGCAGGGCTTCCCGCAATGGGAGGGAAGCACCGGCGTCTATCACGGCGGGCCGGACGACAGAGGAGCTCTGGCGTCCTACATCTCGAAGAACTCGCCGGTCAAGGCGCCGAAGGGAGACCGCGTCACCATTCGATGAGTGACCCGACCGGCCGGGCGGCATGACGCCGTACGGCCGCGCCGATCGCCGGGCGGAGTGCGTTCCGCCCGGCGGTTCGCCGCAGGGCGAACCGGGTGCGCTCCGAGAGGTCCGGGGTGCCCTCAGGTGTTCCCGGAGTCTGTCGGCGCGTCCGCGTTCTGCTCGCGGGAGTACTCCATCAGCTCGTCCTCGTCGATGACCTCGTCGGCGGGCGGGGCGGTGACGACGAGACGGAACCCCCAGTCGGTGTAACGGGTGTCGATCCACCTGATCAGCGGATCCTTCCCGTCTCCCATGGTGTCGACGGTGATCAGGCGCTCGGGCAGACCGTCACGGCCGGTCCAGAGCCGCCAGGAGACCTTTCCCTTGCTCTTGCGGCCGACGGGCCGGCCCGAGACCCAGTTGTAGGCCCCCTTGGAGACCTCGCTCAGCTCCCTGTAACTCATGACGCCCCGGTGCAGGAGGCCGCCGGAGACGGGTTCGCTCGCCGAGCGCTTCAGCAGGGTCCTCATCGTGGTCGCGTCGTACACGTCGAACGGCTGCAGGCTGACGTCCTCGGCCAGGTCGCGGCCCATGAGGCCCCTGTGCTTGTTCTGGAACCGGATCCACTTCTTGCCGTCGGGAACCGGCCCGGGATACACGCTGGCGGCGTCGTAGGCGTCCTTGCCGACGCGGATCACCCGGTAACGGTCGGGCTTCTCAGACTTCGACCGGGGGAGGTTCCACCAGGTGAAGTCCGCGGCCACCGGGCCTGACGGGCCGAACTGGAGGCCGCCGGTGACCCGGAACCCGCCCGTGGTGCTCTTCGGCTTCCTGCCGTAGTGGTGGCGGATGGTCTCGGCGATCCGGACGCCGTGCTCGTTCCTGAACTGCCGCTTGATCGCGCGAGCCGGATCGGGGGCGCCGGCCTGGGCGGCGGCGGGATTCGCGGCGACCGGTACGGACGCGAGCAGTACGGCGACCGCCAGGGCAGCCCATCGTCTCATGGGGGATTCGTCCTTATTTATGAGCTATTGAGGCATTCAACCGAAAGCGCCGGCATCTCGAGTATGGCGCGTGCGCCGCGTTCTCGACAGTCAGCGGCCGTCCATGACGTCGACGAGGACTCGCGGATACCTGTCACATCTTTAATATGTTTTTAACATGTCCGCATATTTCGTGGTAAGACGGACAAGGCGAATTTCAAGATCGGCTGGATGGTCCGCGCTTCGCCTACTCGCGGTGACCGCTCACCACCGGATTCGGAGCCGTCGACGGGGTTGATCACAGACGGCCGAATGCCTCGGGGGAGGCCAGCCGACGACGATTGGAGCAATGTGCGACGGAAGTACCCCCTGCTCGCCGCTGTCTTCGTAACGGTGGCGGCGTTGTTACCCGTCTCTACGGCCGCAGGCGCGGCCACCCGAGACGAAATCTCGGCGGACGTCGCGAAGGGCGGCATCGTCTGGGCGCCCTGCGAGGAGGAGCCCTCCGCCGAGTGCGGCACACTGGCCGTCCCCATCGACTGGTCCCGGCCCGGCGGGCCCACCGTCGACCTCGCCCTCGCCCGCCGCAGGGCCACCGACCCCGCGGCCCGGATCGGGTCCATGCTGGTCAACCCGGGCGGTCCGGGCGGATCGGGTGTCGAGTTCGCCTACGGCGCCCCCGGCTTCTTCACCGAGGAGCTCCAGCGGCGGTTCGACATCGTCGGCTTCGACCCCCGGGGCGTGGGCCGCAGCCACCCGGTCATCTGCTCGGCGTCGGTGTACAACCAGATGCCGTACGCGGTCATGACCAGCCAGGCCGACTTCGACAGGTGGACCGCCTACAACAAGAGGCTGCGCCAGGACTGCCGGGCCCGTACCGGCCCCCTGTACGACCATGTCGACTCGGTGAGCGTCGCGCGCGACATGGACGCGATCCGCGCCGCGCTCGGCGAGGAGAAGCTCACCTACTACGGGGTCTCCTACGGCACGCTGATGGGGCAGATGTACGCCGAGCTCTTCCCGCAGCGGGTTCGCGCTCTGGCCCTGGACAGCAACATGGACCACAGCCTCGGCGTCAGGGCGTTCCTCGACACCGAGGCCGCCGCCGTCGAGGACGCCTTCGACGAGTTCGTCGCCTGGTGCGAGCAGGAGCCCGGCTGCGCCCTGCACGGACAGGACGTCCGGGCGGTGTGGGAGAGGCTGCTGGCCAAGGCGCGCGACGGCGAGCTGTACTACCCGGGCGTCCCGGATCGCCCGATGACCGAGGTGCAGGTCCTCTGGCAGGGCGTGCTGGGCACCGAAGGCCCCGCCTGGCAGCTGCTGAGCGAGATGCTGCACGCCCTGGACGGCGGGCCGCTGCCGCCGTGGGTGCCTCCGCTGCCCGGCCGGCAGCCCGTGACGGGGGAGGTCGCCCAGCTGCCGACCGCGATCCTCTGCCAGGACTACAACCTCCGGGTGCGTGACTACAGGGAGTACGCGGCGCTGCTGCGGAGCTCCGCCCGCCTGGCTCCTGACATGCGTCTGAACCCGATGCCGATCGAGGACCTGTCCGTCTGCCTCAACCACCCCACGGGCAACCCGCAGCACCGTCTCCGCTACACCGGGAGCGCTCCGCTGCTGCTGGGCAACTCGCTCCACGACCCCTCCACGCCGTACGGCTGGTCGGCCAACGCGGCCTGCCAGCTCGGCTCCAAGGCGGTGCTGCTCACCTACGAGGGCTGGGGCCACCGCATCTACGGCAAGGACGAGTGCAGCACGGTCCCGATCGACGACTACCTGATCTCGCAGGTCGTGCCGCCGCACGGCTTCCGCTGCCCCGTGGGGGGCGGAGCCGGGGCCAGGGCCGGGCAGCGGCCCGAGGTGTGGCCGACGGACCGGCTCCCCTGGGCCGGCCCGGTCGCGATCCCGTCCTTCCCGCGGCCGATCCCGTCCAGAACGGCCGGGTGAGCCGTAACCGCGCCTGATCACGCACAACGGCGCCCGTGGCCCGCACGAGGCCACGGGCGCCGTCGTCTGTGACGACCGCTCACGCCACCAGGTGCTGCTCGGCCAGTTCGGTCAGCTTCACGGTGTACAGGCCGCCGCGCTCGGCCTTCACGTCGGTCACCTCGAGCTGCGTGCCGGGGGCGAGGATGTACTCCTCCTCGCCGGTGAAGGCGGAGAAACCGCGGATGCCCACGGCCCGCGCGGGCAGCACCTCGAAGAGCGTCCGCTTGCCGCGACGTCCGAGGAACGCCTGGGCCACGCTGAGCTCCGACGTGCACGAGGACACGCCCCACCACGTCACGGTCCGGCCGAGAGGGTACTGCGCCCGCAGGTCCAGCGACACCCCGCGCCACAGCGGCTCCTTGCGGGCGGGCAGACGCGACACGGCCGAGAACAGGAGTCGTAGATAGGGGAGGTACGGGACGATCCGAGTGCGGTCCGGGTCGCGCAGGGTGGCGTTGATCTGCCGGTAGAACGCCGACTCGCAGGTGTAGAGGTAGAGGGCCGCGATCTCGTCGGCGGACAGCTCGCCGGCCGCGCCGTCCGCCTGCTGCTCGCCGAACCGGTACGACCGCGTCGTGTGCCGGTCGAGGCCCGACAGCAGCTTGGCCACCGGGGCGACGGCCTCGCGGAAGTCCATGAGCGGGGTGTCGAACACGCCGGTGATCGCCGGGAGCTCCAGCCCCTCGTCCTTGACGCCGGCGAGCCGTTCGAGGTAGAGCTTGTGCAGCTCCATCGTGGAGGCGATGAACGCCCCCATGCGGCCGGCCGTGTCCTCGTCCGCTCCGCCGGCCCGCGCGGCGAGTTTGTCCCATCCCTTGCCGGGCAGCCAGTCGATCTCGTCGGCCCCGAGCGCCCTGAGCGCCGTGTTCACGGCGGCGAAGTGGTCCCCGTCGCAGAAGATGTCGCCCTGTGCCGCGGGGTTGGGGTGGTCGATGTGCCAGACCTCCACCTCGGGATACTTCTGCTGGAGCCGGAGCACGACCTCCTTCAGGCTGCGGGCGTGCACTCCCCACCACGCGAACACCACGCCCCGGTCCTGCTCGTCGGCGTTCTGCTTGGCCCTCAGGATCTCCTCGACGAGCCTCTCGACGACCGGTCGCCAGAACGCGGTGTGCCGGTCGGTGGCCATCGCCCCGTCGCCGCTGGCGGTGAGCGCCGCGTTCAGCAGCAGAACGCCCTGCGTGAGCATCGCCTGGAACCACTCCGGCGGCTGCACGGTGTCGTGCTCCTTCAGGAGCGCGCGGATGTCGGCGATCGGCGTCTTCTTGGGGATGCCGTGCTTCCACATCGCCGCCGCCTTGATGATGCAGCGGATGGTGATGACCTTGCCGAACTGGCTGTCCTTCCAGTCGTGGAAGGTGTTGTCGAACATGGCGATGCCGGTGGCGCTCTCAGCCCGCGGGTACGGGTTCTGGCCGAAGACGACGACCTTCCACTTGTGCGGCGGGTTGGGCTTGAGCGCCTGGAAGGTCAGTTCCCGGACGGGCACGATCTGCGGGCTGCGTTCCAGGCCGATGAACGTGGCCGCGGCGGGCTGCGCCTCGATGACCGGCTTCAGGAGCGGCAGCCACGGCTCGCCGCCGCCCTTGAAGAGCTCGGCGAGGGCCAACGGGTCGTTCGGGGCGTTCGGGTCGGGTGGAGTGGGGACGTCGGCGTCTCTCATCGTGAGCTCCCGGATCGGCGAGCCGTACCGGTGACGGCACGGGGGATTGAGGTGGGGGAATTGTGCCGTACGAAGATCCAGAACGCGATCGTCGCTCCCGGGTCTCCAACCAAGATCCTGTTTGTCGGTGGGGAGCGGTACCTTCGGGGGCGTTGGAGACAGCCTTCCCCCCCGTCCGGAGTGAACGATGACCGTCAAGCATGTGCAGCCGCCGCTCAGGGTGGTGCTGGTGGACGTCAACGCGCAGGTGGTGCAGGCGTGGCGGGCGGCGTTCGCCGACACCCCCGAGGTCGAGATCCGCCAGGGGTCGATCCTCGACCAGCACGTCGACGCCTGGGTCACTCCGACCAACTCTCGCGGGCGGATGGACGGCGGGGTCGACGCGGTCATCAAGCGCCACCTCGGGGCGGGGATCCAACTGCGCGTCCAGCGGGCGATCCGCGACCGGTTCGGGGGGACGCTGCCGGTGGGAAGCGCCGTGTGCGTGCCGTCAGGGGCGACCAACCCGAAGTTCCTGATCTCGACGCCGACGATGACGCGGTCGGCGCAGGACGTGAGCGAGACGCTGAACGTGGCGCTGGCGTGCGCCGCCGCGTTCCAGGCCATCCACATGCAGAACGAGGAGCAGCCGGGCGGCATCGGGTCGGTGGCGCTGGTCGGCATGGGCGCGGCGACGGGCCAGGTGCCGCCGCGGGTGTGCGCCAACCTGATGTGGACCGGCCACACCCTGTTCAACGACCACCGCTTCCGCGACTACGACGACCTGCGCAAGACGATCCGCGAGCAACTCGACGACCTCGAGAGCGGCCACGAGGAGGAGCGGGTGCGGATCAAGCCGCCCGCGGGCCGTTCCCGTGGCTGACGAGGCGAACGCGACCCGGTCGAGCGGCTTCCCGCGTTCCGCGTGACGCGGGCCCGCCGTCGCCCCGCGGCTCCTCGCCGTTCCGGTCGTCGACGGTCTGGATGGTCCAGGGATTCCGGTCGATGCCATGAGCCTTTTTCGTCCCCTGGCGGCAGGGCGCCGGTCACAGCGTGATCGCGAGCTTGGCGGTCGCCTGACGACGTAAGAAACCCTGGTGGATGGATTGATCACCACGACCAGATCCGTCACGACCAGGGGTCTCGGACGCTGTTCTGTCGTGCTGCCGTCGATGTGTCGCGTTCAACGGGCACAGGGACCGAGCGTCACGCCGTACAGGGCAGGAACAGGCCCGCCTCCCAGAAACAGGCCAACCGCTCCCACGCCGGGCTCCGCAGCCTCGGCGAACGCGCCGACGCTCAGCTGAAGAGCTGGAAGATCCTCCGCGAGCCGCGTTGCGGCCCCGGCAGAGCCGGCCACCTGTGCGAGGCCCTCGCCGTCCTGCGAAATCATCGTGCCACCAGGACCGCCTGAGGATGAAAAAGGCTCTCCGGATCGATTCTTCAACGAGGGCCGTCGTCGCAGACGAGAGCTCTTCAATATCGAACACGGGCGGTCTGCCCTACCGTCAGGGATACATATATGGCAGATTGGTGTGAGACGTCTGGAAAGCGTTGACACTGAGGGTCGCTCGGCGCCTGGTCAACCAATACGCCATGAAATGCGACCTGAGACTGTTGCTTCATGTCCAATGAGATCACCGACACCAAGTGGAGGAATGTTGACTCTCAACCTGAAGTCTCACGCAACAACGGTGGTTGGCCATACCGCGGTTCTCGTTCTGGTGCTCAGTGGATGCGGCGTGTCGGCCTTGGAGGCAAGCGGCTCGCCGTCAACTCCCCCAAATTCGCCTGCCGTAAGGTTTTTAGGCGACGACCCCCGCATTCTGGTGCACCGTCTCCCCGAGCCCATGGAAGCTCCTGTCGAGGGAAGGCTTGGCTATGACAAGGAAGGGGCATGCCTGGTCATAGAAGACTGGGGAGGCGCCGGGGCGGTCGGGATTCCCGTGTGGCACGAAGGTGTCAAGCCGATTCGAAAACAACAGAAGGCGGGAATCCAGCGCGACGACGGCCTGGTTCTCCTTGAAGGAGACAGGTTCACCGCCTCCGGCGGAATGGTCCGGCGAACCGCAAAGGAGTTCGCGCACCTGAAGGCATCGTCCTGGTGTTCAAAAGCGCCAGACCACTACGTGGTGATAAATGACGACGTTAAGAAGTCCTGAGCCGTCGTGGAGTCGCCGAATTCTCTGCCATAGGAACCCGGCGACTCCACTCACTGTGACTACCTGGTCCACACTTGCCAGCTCGAACCCCACGGACTGTATCCTACGCCGGTGAATCGCGACGGACCGTCTGTGTAGGCTCTGCCCGCATGGATGCCGTATGCGGTGTTGTTCCAGAACCAGGGGCCACCGCTGTCGCCGCCGGTTGTGACTGCGTGCTCGACAATGACGTTTCCACGTTCACCCGTGTGGTAGTCCACGATGCTGCATGCATGTCCGCTGACCCGGCCATAAACGCATACGGGGACGCCGTCATCGGCCCACAGGGCGTCGTCCGCATATCTCGGACTGTTCACATTCGCGTAGAAGGTGCGCGTGAGTGTTTTCCCTCCCTCGTTGTACGAGGCGACATCGAAGGACGTCGATCTAAACATTCGCGATATAGTGGTGCGATCGCCACCTTGGGTCGGATGGTTGATGTACCAGAGGTACGGATCGTCCGCACAGTGTTCCGCGGTCGAAGAGCGACGCGTGGTGCCGTTCGTGATGTTGAATCCCATAGTGCACCAGGGAGTTCCGTCGGTACGCTCCTGGTGCCCACCCCCACGCAAATAGGAGTCTTCGTTCACGGGCACTGTGAGACCGTCATCACGGCTGACCACGGCGTTGATGTTCTTCTGTGTCGTTGATGACCGAATCAGTTCTTGAAGCGATTCCGCCGCGACACCCGCAGCCGCCTCCTTGAACTTCACCTTGAATTCGATCTTTCCCGTGAACGGCTCCGCGTCCGCTACCGCAGCGACAGCGACACCTGGCTGCTCGGAGAGAGTCTGGAGAAGCTGTGACGTTGTCGCGCGGAACTCTTCCTCGGTGTATCCCCGATCACCGGCGAGTTCGACTCGCGCCGGCAACTTTCTCGCCGACTCCAGCGCCGCAGGCGGGACAGGCCCTTTGAACCCGAATTGAGCCCCGCGACCGTCGTCCACCATGGCTACAGCGGCGATCTGCCCGGGGAACTCGTTGCGGAGGCCGGCGGCAAACTTCGTGAACTCCTCCGCCCAGCCCCATCGGTCGATCGACTCTTCGAGGGTGATGCCTTTGGTTTTCGCCAGTGCACCGAGATCGTCGATCTCGGTCAGTGACAGGTCGTCGATTTCAATTTCTGGACGCCCAGGAGGGCCGTCGGGCCAGTTGGGTCGCACCTTGCGAGCGGCTTCCGCCTTCTTGGCGTACTGTTCGATCGCTTCTGCAAGAGGTGTTCCGTGCCGCTCGGCGTCGGACTTGACTTGCTGCAGCCGGGGTCGCTCCACGGAATCACCCTGGATGACGACGGGGTCGCCCACTCCCGCCAACGCCTCCGAAGGGCTGATAACACTCGTACCTGTGAGGAGAAGGGGGATGGCCGCCAGGTACCTTTTCACGCCGTTTCCTTTCGACGGATGATCACGGACGTATGATCAAAGGTAAGCCAATATCGGAGAATGTAAACACCTTGACAAATGTTGACTGACATGAATAATCAATATTATTTGTTGCATGATTGCGTCCTAGTGTGACCGTCATGCCGCTCCCGGTGATCGTCCTGGGCCTCCCGCGCTCCGGTCGGCCTCCATAATGCGCCGGTGTCCGACGCCGGCGAGGTCGAGGAAATCACGAGCCGATCCGCCGATGCGGACAGGAGAATTGGACTGAATGTGCACGTCGTACACGGCGCGCAGGCAGTAAAGCCGCCTCTCTTCGCAGCGAATGCCGTACGGCAAGACATGCGGCACCGCCGTCGCACACATACGAGTACCGTTACATCGCGCCAGACGTTTGAGCGGCACCAAACGTCAGCGACGAGAACCCGACTGCGAGACCACATTGAAGTGGTCAGGGTCGTCCGATCGCTCGCTTCGCCACTCGCCGTACCTGGCCGGGGTGATCACCGCCGCCCTCTTTCGTCGGGCGATCCCGCCCAGTCCAAGCACCTCCACACACCCGCTCCCGAGCAGTCCGACGGGGAGAATGAAAAGCTCACTGATCGAGGGGTACGTCACGCCGCGTTGCGCCCAGCCCCTGAAAACTCGTTGCCGACGGCGTGAGTCTCTTCCTACGGTCCTTCCGTGACGATTGCATACGAGTGGCGAGGCCACTTCGACAACACGGCGATCAACGCGCTGCACGCGGAGGGCTTCGGTCATGCGCCTTTGAAGGATGACTGGTGGGCTCAGGTCAACCGGCACAGCCTCGGGTGGGTCTGCGCCACGGAGAGCGGTGAGCTCGTCGGCTTCGTCAATGTGGCATGGGACGGCGCCGTCCACGCCTTCATCCTCGACACCCTCGTGACGGGAAGAGCCCGGCGGCACGGTGTCGGGACCGAACTCATCGCCGTCGCCGTCAGAGAGGCCCGCGCGGCCAAGTGTGAATGGCTCCACGTCGACTTCGACGACGACCTGAAGGACTTCTACTTCGGGGCCTGCGGGTTTCAGCCGACACATGCCGGCCTCATCGCCCTGTAGCCAGGCACGATACGGCAGCCGCTTTCCGGCCCGGGATCCGCGACAGCCCCGCGACCTGTGTCGCCAAGATGAGATGGGCGCCATGTGTCCGGTGCGGTGTGATCTGTCGTGTCCGGCATGCGGTGAAACGCCGCGCGTCGTACCGAACGCTGATGTTTACTGTGGGAGTGGACATCGCGCAACTCGCCGACCAGATCGTTCCGTACGCTGCAGCGGCGCTGGGCGCATATGGCACCGGCGCCATCGCAAAAATAGGCGAGAACACCACAGACGGCGCCGCCTCCATCGGTCGGAGGCTCGTCATCCGAATCTTCGGTGAGAAGCCGAGTGAGCAGGCGCAGGAGGCACTCGACGATCTGTCCGGCGCTCCCGGTGACCCGGACCTTCGCGCGGTGCTCCGCGTCCAGATCAGAAAGGCGCTCGCGGCCGATCCCGTGCTGGCCCGCGAGGTCGCGGAGATGGTCCGGAGCTCGGGCGTCGTCGCCTCCGGCGAACGGTCGGTCGCGGCGCACGAGATCTCCGGCAT
The DNA here is from genome assembly GCF_027922005.1 of Streptosporangium carneum. GTDB lineage: Bacteria > Actinomycetota > Actinomycetes > Streptosporangiales > Streptosporangiaceae > Streptosporangium > Streptosporangium carneum. The sequence goes on from NZ_BSEV01000001.1 coordinate 861,441, forward strand.
CGTCGTCACCGGCGATGGCGCCCAGATCAGAAAAGCGTGATGAAGGCGGCCGGTGACCGGTCGGTCGCCGTCGACAGGAACTCCGGGGTGGTCGCGACCGGCGACAGTCCACAGATATATCTCAGCGAACCGCAGCCCAGGGCGGAGCCCCGGTCGTTCTCCCTGCACCCTCCGTTCGGCCGCCTGCCCCGGATCATCCGCGGCCGCGAGGACATCCTCCACGACCTTCTCGGGATGCTCGACGCCCCTCCTGCCAGGCCTCAGGTGCTGCACGGACTGGGGGGATGCGGCAAGACGACCGTGGCGCTGGGAATCGCCAGACAGGCCTGGGAACGGGGGCACACGGTCGCCTGGGTGTCGGCGTCCGAGCCCGACCGCCTTCTGCTCGGGATGCGCGAGCTCGCACGGAGGCTAGGCGCGACGGAGCAGGAGATCAAGGCCGCGTGGAGCGGAGAGGCCAGCCCGATGGACCTCATCTGGGACCTGCTCAACGCGGCCGCCCGGCCGTGGCTTCTCGTGTTCGACGAGGCCGACGATCCGACGTGGCTCGGCGGTGAGAACGGATACCCCGATGACGGGACGGGCTGGATCAGGGCGGGCCGGGGCGGACTGACCCTGGTGACCACCAGGGTCTCCAACCGGCTGGTCTGGGGCTCGGAGGCCGACATGCACCCCGTCGCCACCCTGGACGTCCAGCAGGCCGGGGCGCTTCTGATGGACCTCGCGCCCGCCGCGGGCGTGGTCGCCGAGGCACTCGTCCTGGCCGAACGGCTCGGCGGCCTGCCGCTCGCGCTGACCGCGGCGGGCTCGTATCTCTCCCAGGTCGGCACCGGGGTCGGCCTGCTACGACCGGCGCACATCCGGACGTTCCTGCAGTACGACGCCGCTCTCTCCGCGGGCGGCAGCGCGCTCCTCGACCAGCAGGACGAACGCAGGCACCGGCGCCTCGTCGGACACACCTGGGAGATGAGCCTCGACCATCTGGAAGGACAGGGGCTCACCCAGGCGCGGTCGCTCATGCGGCTGCTGTCCTGCTTCGCCGTCGCCCCCCTGCCGGTCGCGGTGCTCAGCCCGTCGGCGTCGACGGTGCGCTCGCTGGAGGGGCTCATCCACTACGGGCTCGTGGACGTGCAGGACTTCGCCGAGGGCGAGGGAGAGGATCCGGTCCCCGCACTGCTCGTCCACCGGGTCGTGCACGACGTGAACGCGGCCAAGCTCGCCGAGTCGCCGACCGGGACCCGCCACGCGACCTGGGCGGAGGCCGCGACGCTGCTGGCCCGGGCGGCCGCCCAGGCAGCGCCCGAGACCTCTGACGGGTGGCCGTGGTGGCGCCTGATCGGAGTGCACGTCGCGGGACTCCTGACGGACCTGCCGGTCGAAGTGCCGCAGGAGACCCTCCAGAACGCGCTGCGGGCGGGGCTGCGCGCGTACGCGTACATGTCCTTCTCCGGTGAGAGCGACACCGAGGCGATGGCGGAGAGCCTGATGGCGCGGGCCGCCGTCCTCGCGGCCGACGACCCCACCCGGCTGGCGGTCGAGCATCGGCACACCCTGTCCGTCCTGCCGTGCGCGGAGAAGTACGAGGTGTACGCGAGGGGGCTGGCCGCCCAGGAGGCGGTGCTCGGCCCCGAGCACCCGGAGACTCTGATCACCCGGCACAACTGGGTTCTGCACGCGTGGCAGCACGGCCTGATGGCCGACGACGTCGCGGAGCTCGAGACACGACGGCTGCTGGAGGCCCGGTCGAGGGTGCTCGGGCCTGCTGACCCCTACACCATCCTCACCCACGCCGAACTCGCCCTGATGATCGGCCACCGGGGACACTCCGAGCAGGCCAAGGCGGAGTACCTCCAGATCATCAAGCACTGCGGTACCTCCAGTGAGCTGCGAGACCACCGCTTCCTTCCGAACAACATCCGTCACCAGCTCGGACATGTCCTCGACGAGCAGGCCCAGTACGTCGAGGCCGAACGCGCCTACCGCTCGCTCATCCACGACATGGAAGCCGCGGAGAGCCTCGGAGGGGAGTACCTACGGCTGCGGCTGGCCCTGGCCAGGAACCTGCGCGAGCAGGGCCGTCGTGCCGAGTCCAAGGCGGAGTACGACGCGTACATGGCGTTGTTGCGGGAGCTCGCCGACACCCCCGCCATGCTGCTGCTCCAGGCCCGCCACGAGTACGCGGAGATCCTCGTCGAGGAGGGGGCCCTGGCGGAGGCGGAGGCGGAGTACCGGGCGGTGCTCGCCGAACGCCTCCCGGTCATGGTGCCCGACGACTCGGTCGTCCTCAGCGAGCGCCACTGCCTCGCCCACTGTCTGGAGGCCCAGGAGCGGTACGAAGAGGCCGAGCGCGAGCTGGCCGGGATCGCCGCGGCCTTCGAGGCGATTCTCGGCGAGAGCTCGAAGGAGGCGAGGTCGGTTCGACGGTGCCACGCCAGGCTCCTCATGACGATGGACAGGCTCGACGAGGCGGAGCGCCGGTACCGGGCCGTTCTCGAGGACGAGGACGACTCGCTGAGCCGGTACAGGCTCGCGCGGATCCTGCAGAGACGAGGCGAGTTCCAGGAGGCGGCCGAGCACTTCCGGTCGGTTCTGGCCGAGGAGACCGCCCGGCTGGGAGCGGGCCACTCCGACACGCTCATCACACGTCTTCACCTGGCCCAGGTGCGTCACGAGCTCGGGGAGGTCTCCGGCGCGGACGCGAAAGCCGAGTGCCAGGAGATATACGACGCCCACGCGGGCCTCGCCGACGCGGACCCTGAGAGAACAGAAATGATCGAGGAGGTGCTGACGCTCTTCAAGGACAGGTGAGAGCGCGGACCCGCCCCGTCGGCCACTTCGGGAGGTCGAAGACATTCCCTCTAGATCATATATGATCTTCTATGTTATATTGGCCCGCGTGTCCACCACCGACTCGACCGCGGGAGCGGTACACGCGTCGACAGCCGCGCACGCATCGCGGGAAACGGCCGTCACTGTCACCGGCGGCGTCGCACCGAGCTCGCTCGGCGCGACACTTCCCCACGAGCATCTCCTGAGCGATTTCGCCCCGCCCGGCGACACGGCCGAGTCCTGGGCCAGAGTGGGGCGCGTACGGCCCTCTGGCGCGAGCCGACTTCAGCTCTACCGCGCGCCGCTCACGATGGAGCTGCTCGGCGAGATCGGCATGGGCGCGCCCAACAGGGACGACTGGCTGCTGGGCGAGGAGGAACTCGCTGCGAACGAGGCCGCCGCGTTCAAGCTCGCCGGCGGCGGCACCCTGGTGGACGTCACGAGCGTCGGCCTCGGTCGTGATCCGGCCGGCCTGCGCCGGATCGCCGAGACGACCGGCCTCAACGTCGTCATGGGCTCGGGGTGGTACCACCCGGCGTGGGTCGAAGGACTCGCCGACCGCGATGTCGAGAGCCTCACCGAAGAGATCGTCCGGGACCTCGTCGAGGGCGTGGACGGGGTGCGCGCGGGCATCATCGGCGAGCTCGCGGCACTTGATCCGGAAGAGCCCGCCGAGCGCGCCGTCCTCGTCGCGGCGGCCCGGGCGTCGGCCGCCACGGGCGCCGCGATCACGCTCGACCGTTCCGGCGACCCCGCCGTCCAGCAGCGCGTGCTCGATCTGCTCGCCGAAGAGGGCGCGGACCTCACCCGCGTCGCCGTCGGGCACTGCGACGCGCTCTCCCCGCGCCCCGACGAGCTCGAACCGCTCCTCGAGCGCGGGGTGTTCGTCCAGTTCGACCAGCTCGGCAGGCTGCCCTCGGCGCTGAGCGTGTCCGACGACCAGGACGTCGTCGCGGCCGTGCTCGAGCTCGCCCGCCGGGGCCACGCCGAGCGGATCCTCCTGTCGCAGGACGTCTCCACCAAGTCGCAGCTCCTCGCCTACGGCGGCGGCGGCTACGGCTTCATCCTTCAGCAGTTCGTCCCGTACATGAGGATGCTCGGAGCCGACGACGCCCTCATCGAGTCCGTCACCGTGCGGAACCCGAGGCGACTCCTCACCATCCAGACCCCGAAGGCAGATTCGTGAGCCGCTATCCCTTCGAGATCCCGAACATCGCCGGCAAGGCGCTCACCGTCGCGGGTCCCGTGGACCCGTCGACGCTCGGGGAGACGCTCATGCACGAGCACATCTTCGTCGACCTGAGGCGTCCGCCGCAGTTCCGTCGTCCTGGCGAGGACTCTCCCGAGACCGCCGAGCCCCTCACGCTCGCCAACCTCGCGCGTACGCGCCACGGTGGCCCGAACGCCGACAACGACGTGATGGGCGACTTCGACGAGATGCTCTCCGAGGTGCTCGCCTTCGCCCACAACGGGGGAAGCACGATGGTCGAGGTCTCTCCCATCGGCGTGGGCAGAGACCCCGAGGCGCTCCTTCGGCTCTCCCGCGCGAGCGGGCTCAACATCGTCATGGGCGGCGGCTGGTACACCCCGACCTTCCACCCGGCGTACATGAGCGAGCGCGGCGTCGACGAACTCGCCGACATCATCGTGCGCGACGTGGCGGTCGGGGCCGACGACACCGGCGTCCGCTCGGGCATCATCGGCGAGGTCGGCGCGGAGTCGGTGCCGCTGACCGACAACGAGCTCAAGAGCGTACGCGCCAGCGGACGCGCGAGCAGGATCACGGGCGCTCCCATCACCTTCCACTTCGGCGGCGTCGGCGAGGAGAAGTTCCAGGTTCTCGACATCCTCGAGGAGGAGGGCGTCGCCCCGTCGAACATCGTCATGGGGCACTGCATGGACGTCCTGGGGCCGTCCTTCGGCGACCGCCTCCTCGCGCGCGGCGTCTTCGTGGAGTTCGACTTCATGGCCTCGCCGGGAAGCCCGTGGGGGCACCTCGTCCTCGGGAGCGACCACAAGGTCGTCCGGGGCATCGCGGACCTGGTCGAACGGGGCTACGCGAGCCAGATCGTGCTCGGCCACGACGTGTGCCAGAAGATCCAGCTCAAGCGGTACGGCGGCAAGGGATACGACTACATCTCGCGCTACTTCCTGCCCGCCCTGCGCCGCCTCGGCGTGAGCGAGGAGGCCATCCGCACGATCATGGTCGAGAATCCGGCGCGAGCGCTCGCCTTCGCGGAACCGCGCTGACCAGGATCGCACGTCCACAACAATTCGATCACTCAACGAGGGCAGAGCCATGTCAGTCGCCCCAGTTCCCTTTGACCCTGCCCTGAACGCGATGCTCGAGAGCATGCCCCGGTCCGAGGGGCCGGCGTCGCCCGCCGAGGCCATCACGATGATGCGCGAGACCGGCGGGGGCATGCCCACGCTGTCGGTCGCAGAGGTCATCGGCACGCGTGAGATCGACGCCGAGGAGCGCACGATCCCCGGGCCCGACGGCGCCCCGGACCTTGAGATCACCGTGCTGCGTCCGCGAAACCTGACCGCCCCGGTTCCCGGTCTGTACGACATCCACGGCGGCGGCATGATCAGCGGCCACCGCCACCAGGACACCCCTCGCCTCGCCGACCTCGTCGAGCAGCTCGGCGTCGTCGCCGTCAGCGTCGAGTACCGCCTCGCTCCCGAGAACCCCGACCCCGCCCCGGTCGAGGACTGCTACGCCGGCCTGAAGTGGATGTCGGAGAACGCCGCCGAACTCGGCGTCGACCCCCGGCGCATCGTCGTCATGGGCGGCAGCGCCGGAGGCGGCCTCTCGGCCGGAGTCTCCCTGCTGGCGCGCGACCGCAAGGGACCGCACCTGGCCGGGCAGCTGCTGCTGTGCCCGATGCTCGACGACGGCAACACCACCCCCTCAAGCCACCAGTACGACGGCCGCGGCACCTGGCCGCGCGCGATGAACCTGATCGGATGGCGGTCACTGCTCGGCGAGAAGGCGGGCGACCCCGCCGCCGACGTGTCGATCTACGCCGCCCCCGCGCGGGCGACCGACCTGTCGGGCCTGCCGCCCGCGTTCGTCGAGGCGGGCAGCGCCGAGCTGTTCCGCGACGAGAACGTGGAGTACGCCTCCCGCATCTGGGCCGCGGGAGGCCAGGCGGAGCTGCACATCTGGAGCGGCGCCTTCCACGGTTTCGACGTCTTCGCCCCCGATCACGAGATGACGCGGGCCGCCCTCGCGACGCGCCTGTCGTGGTTCCGCCGCGTGCTCGATCTCTGATCACCTCAGTCTTCCCGACAAGCCGATTCGACAGCTCGCATCGGCTACGACGAATGCCCTCGTCCCCGGCAAAGGATCTCTGTGACTGAACCGTTAATTCTTGGGATCGCAGCGTCGCACAACGGAGGAGCGTGCCTTCTGCGCGGCTCCGAAGTGCTCGTCGCGATACAGGAGGAACGACTCGCTCGGCAGAAGCGGATCTACCTCCAGCCCGCGGACCCCGCGCTCTCGGTGAGCTACTGTCTCGACCGCGCCGGAGTCACCGTCGACGATCTCGACGCGGTCGTGGTCTGCACCCAGGAACCCCAGGGGAGCCGCGCGAACAGGCTCGACCTCAACCCCCAGTTGCGACCGGCCGTCGAGAACGGCCGGGCGTACCCGATCTCCCATCACTACGGCCACGCGGTGAGCGCCTTCTGCACGTCGGGCTACGAGGACGCGGCGATCCTCGTGATCGACGGGCTGGGCTCGCCCTGGGCCGACCTGTCCGACGAGGAGCGCGCCACCTGCGTCGGCGCCGCGGAGGGCTGGGAGTCGATCTCGATCTACCGCGCGAGCGGAACCGAGATGGTCCCGGTGGAGAAGCAGCTCGCCGTCGACCTGTACGTGGAACCCGACGGCGGACGGTACCGCTGGGATCAGCCCCACACCGGCATGCCGCGATTCCGCACGCTCGGCGGGATGTACTCGGCCGTGTCCTGGCAGCTCTTCGAGCACGGGCTCGAAGGACCGGGCAAGACCATGAGCCTCGCCGGGCTGAACGAGCCCAGCTTCCCCGTGTCGGACTTCCTGAGCGTCGAGGAGTCCGGCCTCGTCACCTTCAGGGACACCGTTCCCGAGCACTTCACCGACGACGTCCGCTGGCCGGAGCGCACCGACGCCTACACCGCGCTCGCGGCGTCGGTGCAGGCGGCGCTCGAACACGCCGTCATCGCCCTCGCGGAGAGGGCTCTCGCCCTCACGGGAAGCACGCGCCTGTGCTTCGTCGGCGGCGTGGCCCTCAACGGCATCGTCAACGACATCCTCGCCAAGCGACTGGGACCCGAGAACGTCTACGTGATCCCGGCCGCGGAGGACAGCGGAACCGCCATCGGCGCCGCCTACGCGGGCCTGTGGCGACTCGGCCGCGGCCACCCCGCCAACCGCGTCACCCACGACTTCCACGGCGCGCCGTACCCGAACGACGTCATCCGGGCCGAAGCCGAGTCGAACCCCGTCGTCCGCTGGCGTGAGGAGCGCGACCCGGTGGCGGCGGCGGCCGGACGCGTCGCGGAGGGCCAGATCGTGGGCTGGTTCCGCGGCGGAGCCGAATTCGGTCCCCGCGCGCTCGGACACCGGAGCATCATCGCCGACCCGCGGCGCGCCGAGAACAAGCTCCTGCTCAACAGCAGACTCAAGCGCCGCGAGGAGTTCCGTCCCTTCGCTCCCGCCGTGCTCGAGGAGTACGCCTCCGAGTGGTTCGACATCGAGGACGCGCCGGAGGCCTCGCCGTTCATGCTGCGCGTGGCCGCGGTGCTGCCCGGCAAGACGGAGCTGATCCCGGCGGTCGTCCACACGGACGGCACCGCGCGGGTCCAGACGGTCTCACGCGAGGGCAACCCCGACTTCTACCGGGTGATCGAGGAGTTCCACCGCCTCACCGGTGTGCCGATGCTGCTCAACACCTCGATGAACGGCAGAGGCGAGCCCATCGTCGAGCGTCCGTTCGAGGCCATGCAGCTCGCCGTGACGGCGCCCCTCGACGCCGTCTACTTCGAGGAGTCGGTCATCGAGCCGCTCGAGACGGAGGTGGCGAAGCTCACGCCTCGTCACGTGAACGGTCTGGCCTTCATCGAGATGCCCGGGACGGAGTTCATGCCGCTGGACGTGAGCAGGCAGTACGACCACGCCGTCAGCGTCCCGACTCCGTGGGGACCCGTCGTGCACCGGCTGGACAAGCAGGCGCAGGCCGTCCTCGAGGCGGTGGACGGCGAAAGAACCGTCGCCGAACTCGGCTTCAGCACGGGTGAGGTCGTGCGACTGCAGCGCATCGGACTCCTGGAGTTCCGGCCGTACCTGCCCTGAACGAAGGGAGGCTCCAGCACGCGAAAGCCGGAGCCTCCCTTCTTCGACCGGCGGACACGCTGACGGGCGGTCGGCGCGCGCGGTCGTTCTGTGGGTACGGCGACGGCTCCCGCTCAGGGCTGGGCGGATGAGAAGAGAGGCCCGTTCCCGGTTTCCCCGGGAACGGGCCTCTCGTCTGTTCTGGCGATCTCCGGATCTCCCGGCCGGAACGGGGCCCCGCGGCGGTCCCAGCCGCGCCGTCCCGGCGTCCGGAACGGCGTCACGACACCGGATCCGTGGGACTCGCACCGCTGTGCCCGGTTTCCGGGAATGTGGAAAGTTTTGCGACCAGATGGGCATCTTCATGCCCGCGGTGCTTCGAATTGAAGCGTATGAGGTCCGTCACGCGCGCAACGTCGTCGCCGTGCTTCGCCGGCCGGGCCTCAGCGAGGAGAACGCCGTGACTGACACCGATGTCGTCTACCTCCGTCAGGCCCTGCCGGTTCTGGTCGCCTACACCCGCCAGGTCGTGATGCAGATGGATCTGGAGCGGCTGCACTGCGCCGCCGAGGAGGCGAGACTGCCCGCCGAGCAGGTGGCGTTCCTGACCGCCGTGCGGACGTTCCAGCGGACGGTCCGCGGCCTCGAGGTGGACGAGGGCGCGCTGGTGTGACCCGCGCCGCGGCCGACGGCCCGGTGTTTCGGGTCGCCGCTCACCGCTCCGGTGTCCGGTCGCGCAAGGCCCGGACGGTCCAGTCGAACACCGGCGTCAGGCTTTCCGGGGCCGGCCAGCCGTTGATCACTGCGAGCAGCCGGAGGTACCGCTCCCTGCGAGGGTCGTTCGCGGTCTCCAGCCGGGCCAGCAGGCGGCGCCGGAGGTCGACGTCGTCGGGGAGGCCGGACAGGTGCGCGTACTCGGCCGTGACCGCCGCGACGACCGGATCGGCCTGGGGGGAGAGCGGGTCGACGCCGGTCGCCACGGCCGGGCCGACACGGTCGCGGACCACCGCGGCGGCGTCGCGGCGCGGACCCGTGGTCCCGCCCAGGGCGCGATCGGCCGCGTGCTGCTCGGCCATGCGCCGGAAGCCGGCGCGGAAATCCGGGTCCTGTGACAGTTCGGCCAGCTCCACCCACGCCTCGACCTGCTCGGCCTCGGGGTCGTCGGGGAGCTCGGGGGTCATCGAACGGGCGATCCCCGTGAATCCGTGGTCGGCGTCCAGTCCGCCGAAGGCGGCGTCGAGGAAGTCGCCGATCAGGCGTCGGCGTTCGTCCTCGGAGAGTTTGGCCAGCTTGTGCATGAGATCCATCTCCTCGGGGGTGGACCCGCGCCTGGCCACCGCCGTCAGCACCGCGCGCCGCAGGCGCAGCGTTCGGATCTGCGCCTCCAGCGCCTCGGCGTGCGCCGCGGCGACCTCGGGAAGTGAGGCCTCCCGATCCACGACCGTCCTGATCGTGGGGAGGTCCAGTCCCAGGTCGCGCAGCGTCCGCACGAGGTCCAGGCGCGCGACGGCGTCGATGCCGTACAGGCGGTAACCGGCCGGGCTGCGGTCGGTCGGCGGCACGATCCCGCGATCGGAGTAGAACCGGATGGCCTTGACCGTAAGCCCGGTCCGCCGGGCCAGGTCGCCGATCGAGTAGAGAGTGCCGCCGTTCATGCCCTCACCTTCGCGTCTCCCCCTGCGGGAGACTCAAGCTCATTCGCCCGCCGACGGCCGGTCGGCGTGCCGCAGCCAGACGTAGTCGACCGGCTGGGCGGAGTTCCACTCCGCGGCCAGATGGGCGTCGACCGGCAGGAAACCGGCTCGCCGGTAGCAGCGCAGAGCCCGTTCGTTGTCCGGGTGCACGCGCATGAAGACGTCCGCGTAGCCCGCCTCCCGGGCCAGCGCGACCAGCTCTCGCACCAGCTCGCGCCCGACTCCTGCGCCCCGGGCGCCGGGTGCCACGATGATCCGGGCGAGCTCGACCTCGTCCTCCTTGGCGTCGAACCACAGCTCCCCGTAGCCGAGCGGTTCCCGGCCCTCGAAGAGCATGTGGGACCGTACGTCCTGCGCCGCCTGCCAGTCGGCGACGGCCTGTGAGGGCAGAGGGAACTCCTGCCGCCCGCACCACATCGCCACCTCCCGCGCCGAGGCGGGCCAGCCCGCGACCGTGGCCGCGTACGTCGTGGCGAAGGGCAGCAGATTCATGCCTGATCCATCCGTTTCATGCGTCCGGTGGACACGACGTCGCGTCCAGTGGTCACGATGCCGCAGAACGCCGTCGTCGGGAGACGCCGTGAACGCCGTCGTCGGCCGGGAACCGCCTCCGCTCAGGCGGCCCCGTCGGTCGCCGCCTTCACGAAGATGTCGGCCAGTTCCCGCGCGTAGTCCTCGCACTCGGTCTCGGGGCGCTGCCGCAGTCGTTTCGGCACCGCCTGCATCGTGGCGAACATGGCGTCGGTGAAGACCTCCGGGTCGAAGCCGCGGAACTCTCCGGCGCGCTGTCCTTCGACGAGGAAGGCGATCAGCTCGCCCCGGCCCGACTCGTCTCGCTCGGTGACCTCCCGGAGGACGGCGGGAGAGGTCGTGGCGGTGTTGATCTCCCGTAGCGCGGCCATGTCCTCGGGGTGGCGCGCGCAGTGGCGGACGTAGCCGGTGAGAATGCGCCGCAGCCCCTCCTCGTAGCTCGCCACCGGCTCCGGGCCGCCCTCCATGGCCTTGTCCAGGCGGGAGCCGACATGGTCGAGCACCTTCCTGACCAGCTCGTCCTTGGTCCCGAAGTGGTAGGTGATCAGGCCAGGGCTGATCGACGCGCGCTTGGAGATCCGCACGAAGGACGCGCGCGCGAAGCCCTCCTCCGCGATGGTCGCGATCGCGGCGGCCATGATCTGCTCGCGCCGGGCGGCCTCGATGAAGGACTCGCCGCCGTCGCCGTCCTTGGCTGTTTGCACGTATAGAATTCTATATGGTCAACTAGTCGCGTGCCCACCGCCATCCGAACCGCATCGGCGAGCCCGCGATGAACGACCGCGCACTCGCGCTGACCGGCGCGACGGTCCTCGTCGGCGACACCCTGGAGCCGTGTGAGAGCGCGACCGTCCTCGTCGAGAACGGCCTCATCGCGGCCGTCGGCCAGAACGTGGCGGCGCCGCGCTCCGCCCTCGTCCTCGACATGACCGGACGCACGGTGCTCCCGGGTCTGATCGACTCCCATGTCCATCTCGGCCCGCCGGAGACGACGCGCGGCGTCAGACCGGGTCCGCTGGCCCGCTCCAGGGCGGTCGTCGACTGGATGCGCTTCCAGCCGGGCAAGCGGCGCGGCTTCCTCGGCCACGGGGTCACCACGGTGTGCAGCCTGGGCGACGAGAACGACTGGGTTCACGACTTCCGCCGCAGGAGCGCGACGGGCGCGTTGACGGGGCCGCGCCTCCTGATCGCCGGGCCGATCTTCACCTCTCCCGGCGGGCACCCGGTCGCCACCGTCGGCGCTTCGCCCGGCGCGGACTGGGTCCGGGTCCCCCGTGGCCCGGACGAGGCGCGCGAGCAGGTGGGCACGCTCGTCACGGGCGCCGATCCCGTCGACGTCGTCAAGGTCGTGCACGACCGCGGAGACCCCCGCCGCCTGAGCCTTCAGCCGCTCGAACCGGAGATCCTGGACGCGATCGTCGCCGAGGCCCACCGCCACGGAACGAAGGTCGTGGCCCACTGGGGGACGCTGGAGGACCTGGAGGAACTGCTCGCCGCCGGTGTCGACGGCCTCCACCACCTCGAACCGCGCGGACCCCTCGCGGGGTGGCCGCCGCACCTCCTCGCGGCCATGGTGCGGCGCGGCGTCACCCTCGCGCCGACGCTGGCCGCGACCGACGTCGTCCTCGACGCCGACACCGCCGCCGTCATGAGGGAACGGGTCGCCGAGTTCCACGCCGCGGGCGGCACGCTCATCGCGGCCAGCGACGCGGGCATGCCCTCGGTGCGCGCAGGGGCAGGCCTGATCCGCGACATCACGCTGCTCGCCGAGTCGGGCCTCACCAACCGCGCGGCGCTGGTCGCCGCCACGTCGGCGCCCGCCCAGGCGATGGGGGCGCGTCACATCGGCGTGATCGCGGCCGGTCGCGCCGCCGACCTCCTCGTCGTCGACGGCGACCCGCTCACCCGGCTGGGTGCGCTGAGCGAGGTGGCGATGGTCCTGCGCGACGGCCGTGTCGTCGTCGATCGAACCCGGCAGAAAGTGTGATCCACATGACGAAGAACAGCCAGGCGGAGCCGTCCGTCGTGCGGCACTCCGCCGGAACCCACCTGTTCCTGTGGACGGTCTTCCCGTTCGGCGGCGCCGCGGTCGGCTGGCTGCTGTCCCAGGCGCCCGGGTGGATCACCCGGATTCCGGCGCTGCCGACGATGGAGAAGATAGAGTTCCTCGCCCGGCTGAGCGGCCCGGTCATGACGGCCGTCCTGGTCGTGGCCGGTCTCGTCGCCGGGTGCGTGGTCACCCTGATGGCCTACGACGACATCGTCACCGTCGAGGTGACCCCCGACAGGACGAGCATCACCCGCTCGGGCGACACGAAGACGCTCGATCGCGAACTGGTCGGCGCGGTGTTCGTCGACGGGAAGCACCTCGTCCTCCTCGGCGGGGACACCGGGGAACTCGCCCGGGAGAAGACCGACCACGGAGGCGACAAGCTCCGCTCGGCCTTCGAGGCGCACGGCTACCCCTGGCACGACGGAGATCCGCACAAGGGCGAGTTCCAGCGGTGGGTCGACGGGATGCCGGGGCTCGACAGTCATGCCCAGGCGATCCTGCGGGCACGCCAGAAGGCACTGGAGGCCAAGGACTCCGACGACGTCGCCGAACTCCGTGCGGAACTCAGCCGGCACGGCGTCGTCGTGCGGGAGGACGGGAACCGCCAGTACTGGCGCCCGACGCGGCGCGCCGACACCTGAGCGCGCGTCGCCGCCCTCGCCGTCATCGGCTCTCGGTGACGGCCGGGACCGGCGGCGTGCGGCCCAACGGGTGGACGGCGGTCGTTTTCGCTCCTCCGGCGGGGCGGCGGCCCGCCAGCCGGCACGCGAGGCAGTCGCGATGGCCCGTCATGGGGTCCTTCACCCTCCAGTCCCACTGTTCCGCGGGCCGTGGCCCGCTGGGCTTGCCCCAGCCCCTCAGGTGCAGCGCCCAGGTGACCAGGCCGCCGAAGAGGATCACGCCGAGTCCGAGCCAGACTCCGGGGAGGCGGTTCACGCACATGGCGACACCCGCTCCGGCGAACCCGGTCAGGGCGATGACGCATCCGCTCCATCCCGCGACGGTGTGTCCAAGGTCGACGTCGTCGTGCACACCGCTCATGGATCTCCTCGGCGTATCGGTGAGATACTTATCTCACGTACTAATTATCTTAGATGCTAAGGAGATTGTCGATGGAAGGCAAGTCGCGGTCCGTGGCGTCGGCCGAGCAGGCGGTGGCGGGAATGGACGGGCTCATCGCGCTCAGCCTCGTCGGCCAGCACGACATCGCCCAGCGACTGGGGTTGAACGTCACGGATCTGACCTGCCTCGGCCACATCCTGGGGGCCGCAGGCGGTCCGATCAGCGCGGGCGAGCTCGCCGAACGGGCCAACCTCACCACCGGCGCCGTGACCGGGGTGCTGAACCGCCTCGAACAGGCTGGATACGCGCACCGGCAGGCCGACCCCTCGGACCGGCGGCGGGTGCGAGTCGTCGCCGACGCGTCCGCGGCCACCCGTGTCGCCGCCGTCTACGAGCCCTTCTACCGGCGGCTCTTCGAGCTGTTCGCCGACTACACGCCTGACGAGATCGGCGTGCTGGCCGACTGGTTCACCCGCGCCACCGCCCTGATGCGGACGTCCCTGGAGGAGATCCGGCAGGAGACGTCCGCCTGACGCGGAGCGCGTGCTCGGGGAGGCGGGGCGGCGGCGGTGCGCTCGGCGTCGTCCGCCTCGACGGCGTCGCCGTCCTCAGGGGCCGCCCGCCAGGGGGAGGGAGCCGTACGGCTCAGCCGTGCCTGAGCCGCTGGAGGAAGGAACGTCTTTTGCGGGGCGCGGGTTCGGGGGCGGGCTTCTCCTCCTCGGCGGGACGGCGTGCCCGCCAGTCGTCCACGACCTCCTCCACGTCGATGAGCGGCTGGACGAGCGGCGGGCCCGACAGGGACTTTCCGTAGCTCTCACGGATCTTGTCGTTGACGGCCCCGATGATCCGGCGGGCTTCGTCCTCGCTCCGGGCGGCCACCGCCGCCGCCCGGGACTCCTCGGCCTCCTTGCGCAGCGCGAGCGTCCCCGGCAGCGGGAACGACAGGTTCTCCGCCTGCATCTTCTGCCTGATCCACCACATCTCGTCATGCGGTCTGCCCTCGCCCGGCAGGGGTTTGCCCGTGCCCGGAAGGTCGTCGAACTCCCCGCGCTCGGTGGCCTCGCGGATCTGCCGGTCGATCCATGTCTCGAAGCTGACTCCAGGCGGCTTGCGTTCGGTCACGGCTTCACCTCCGCGTCGCGATCGGCGTCACCTTCGAGGATAACCAGGGGTCCAGCGCGGAAGGCGGGCTCTGCGAGAGGTCCGCACCCCTCTCCTGTCCAGAGGTCGTCGCGTCACGGGAGGGGGATCGCGGCCGTCGCGTGGCCCTGGAGACACCCTGACGGCCGTCGGCGACACCCCGGCGGTGATCGCGCTTCTCGGCGTCCGAATCTGACAACGGTCGAAAACTGGGCTGACTGCGGCATTCACTGTTAGGAAACTTTCTTTTATATTTGACTTACCCCTCAGCGAAGGAAGCGACAACATGCGACGAACGATCTCAGTCTTATCGGCGGCGGTCATCGCCATCGCCACGGTGGTGTTCACCGCCACGCCCGCCCTGGCGCATGGCTACATCACCTCCCCGCCCAGCAGGCAGGCCCTCTGCGCCCAGGGGAAGGTCGCCAACTGCGGCCAGATCATCTGGGAGCCGGCCAGCGTCGAAGGCCCCAAGGGGCAGCGGAACTGCAGCGGCGGCGACGCCCGCTGGGCACCCCTCGACGACGACAGCAAGGCGTGGCCGGTCACCAACGTCGGCAACTCGATCACCTTCAACTGGCGGATCGAGGCCCGTCACGCCACCAGCACGTGGGAGTACTTCGTCGGCGGCACCCGCATCGCGGTGTTCGACGACCGCGGCAGGCTGCCGGGCTCCACGGTCTCGCACACGGTCGACCTGGGCGGCCGGACCGGCCGTCTCAAGATCCTCGCCATCTGGAACATCGCCGACACCGCGATGGCCTTCTACAACTGCGTCGACGTGAAGGTCGGCGGCGGAAACGAGCCGTCCCCCACGCCCACCTCGAACCCCACGCCGACCGTCACCCCGACCGTCACCCCGACCTCGTCCCCGACCCCCACGGTGTCGCCCACCCAGGGACCCGCCACCCCCTGGACCTCGGGCACCGTCTACGAGGCCGGCGCTCAGGCCACCTACGGCGGCGGCACCTACAAGTGCCTCCAGAAGCACACCGCGCTGCCCGGATGGGAGCCGCCGAACGTTCCGGCGCTCTGGCAGCGGCTGTGAGCTGATCCTTCGATAGCGAAAAAGCGCCCGGCGCCCCACAGGGGCTCCGGGCGTTTTTCCGTCGGGGCGCTCCACGCCGAGCCCGTTCTCTCCCCAGACTCTCTCCGGACTCTCTCCGGACTCTCTCCGGACCTGGAAGACGCCACGAAGGAGGACGTCAGGGCCGTCCGGCGTCCCGGGGCTCCGCGCGGAATCGAGACTCCACGTCGCCGTGTCAGGAGGGGTACCGATCGCGGGCGGGCACAGGGATGTCAGTAGCCGACATTGAAGTGCCTTCTTCCGCGATCGCTCCCGCCTGCCAAGAATGACGCTACGTCCAAGGAGTCCAGGGGAGAGTTCTCATGATCGTGATCAGCGGGGCGTCCGGCCGGCTCGGCAGGCTCACCGTCCGGCACCTGTCCGAACGCGTCGATCCGTCGCGGATCGTCGCCCTCACCCGCACCCCGGAGAAGATCGCCGACCTCGCCGGCCTCGGCGTCCGGGTACGGCAGGCGAGCTTCGACGACACCGAGTCCCTGGCCCGCGCGATCGACGGCGCCGAACGGATGCTCGTCATCAGCACGGGCACCCTGGGGCGCCGGGTCGAACAGCACGCCGGCGCGATCGACGTCGCCGTCAAGGCGGGGGTCGGGCACGTGCTCTACACCTCGATGACCCGCGCGGGGGAGCCGGGCAACCCCCTGGCGATCCTCGCCGACCATCGTGACACCGAACGGATCCTGGCCGACTCGGGAGTGCCGTTCACCGTTCTGCGCAACAGCGTCTACGCGGACATGCTGTCGCTGAGCCTGCCACTCGACAGGGCCGTCGAGACGGGAGTCCTGGCAGGCAGCTCAGGAGCGGGACACGTTCCGTACGTCACCCGGTCCGACTGCGCGGCCGTCGCCGCCGCCGTCCTCGCCGACGGCGGCCACGAGGGGCAGTTCCTTGACGTCACCGGCCCGCAGGCGCTGGACCACCACGGGATCGCGGCGGCGTTGTCGCAGGCCACGGGGCGTCCGGTCCGCTACGAGCCACAGGCGGAGGACGAGGCGAGGCAGGAACTCGTCGCGCGCCTGCCCCCTGAGGTGCTGGCCAAGGGGGCCGAAGCGGCACTGGAGAGCGCGTTCCGGTTCTGGGGGCACGTCCAGGACGGCTGGCTCGACGTCACCACCCACACGGTCGAGCGTCTCACCGGCCGTCCCGGCACCACGCTGGCCGAGTTCTTCGCCACGTCCGGGATGTTCGACGCAACGGCCGCGAGGACACGGGAAGGCTCGTGAACGGGAGCCACGCCGCCGAACCGCTCCTCGCCCGCTGTCACCGGGAACCTCGCGGAAACCAGGGCCTGCCGGACGAGGGCCTACAGGAGCCGGCGTAGCCTGTCGGCCGTCTCGTCCATCCGGTCGGCCGAGACGGCGTCGGCGCGCCCCAGCAGGCCGAACACCCCGGGGCCCCGGAACTCGCCGGGCAGGTCGCCCATCCGTGGCACGAGGTGGAAGTGCACGTGACCGAAGCCCTCCGCCTCGGCGAACTGCACCACGTACGTCTTCACGCAACCGGTCACCTCGTGCAGCGCCCGCGACAGCCGGACCTGCCAGCCGCCGAGGGCGGCCGCCTCGGCGTCGGTCAGGGCCGCCACGGCGGTGACATGACGCCGGGGAACCAGCACCAGCCATCCCGGCAGCGCCGTGCCGAACGCGTGGGCCACCCGCCAGTGCTCGTCGAAGGCGACCCTCTCCCGGGGCGGCAGCGCGTCGAACTCCGCCTCCCTGTCACAGGGGTGGCACGCCGTGGAGATCGTCATGCCGCCCGATGCTACGGGGGCCGCACGCCGCCTCACCAGGCTTGCGGGCAGGTCCCGGTCCCGCCCGATCCGCGGTCGGAGGGAGCCGGCGGCGACGACCGGCGGGCGACGGTCCCGCCCTTCGCGCTCCGCGGGCGGGCGGCGGGCTCACGGGCGAACCGATCTCGGACAGAGCGGCCCGGCACTGGCTAGGATCGGATCACCAGCTTGTCCCGATGGAGGGATGGAGGATGGTGACCGAGCACCCGCATCCGGACGGCCGCCCGCGCAACTCCGTCGCGGCGGCCGCGGCCGCGCTGTCCCATCTGGGACGGCTGCGTGATCTGCCGGTCATCCTCATGCTGGCATGGGTGGGCTGGCTGGCCATCCCGTGGCCGTTCGGCGGCCTCGCCCAGGCTCGCGGCGCGACGGGGCAGCCGCTGACCACGGGCCTGCAGTCCCCGATCGCCGGAGTCCGGCCGCAGACCTCCGAGGTCGTCGTCGAACGGGTTCACGGCGGCGCGCCCGCCGGTCAGGGCGCGGTGGCCTCCACGGGCTGGACCCTGGCCGCGGAGCCCGCCGCCCGCCCGGCGCTGCTCGTGAAACCGGCGCGGTCCTCGGCGGAGGGCAGGCCAGGGGACGCGTGCCCCGGGCCGACCACCGAGGTGGAGGGAGCCGCGTGCCCCGGGCCGGTCGTCGGCGAAGGAGAGGCGGCGTGTCCCGGCTCGGAACCGGCGCCGGGCACATGTCCCGAACCGGCCGCCGGGGCCGCGCCGACGTCGGCGAGCGTGGGGGAGCTCATCGCCTCGGAGCGGGCGCGCATCGCCGGGGAGGTGCACGACGCCGCTGGACACGGCCTCGCGACCATCGCCATGCAGGCCGGGGTCGCCCTGCTGATGCTCGACGAGCGTCCCGACCAGGTCCGCGAGTCGCTGGAGGCGATCCGGACGACCAGCGTGCAGGCGCTCAGCCGCCTCCGTTCCGCCCTCGACCTCATCGACCCGAAGGTCTCGGAGCACGACCTTCCCGGTCTGATCGCCGGGGTGCGCGCGGCGGGGCTGCCCGTCGACGTCGAGCCCGCGGAGCCGGACGTCCCCGCGCACCTCGCGGACGCGGTCTACCGGGTCGTGCGCGAGTCGCTGACCAACGTCCTGCGCCACGCCGGTCCGACGGAAGCCTCGGTCCGCGTGGCCGCCGAGCCGCGCGAACTCGTCCTGGAGATCGCCGACAGGGGAGGCGGCCTGCCGGGGACGGGCGAGGCACACCTGACTCCGGCCGTCGAGGGGCGGGGGCTGACCGGGATGCGGGCCCGGGTGACAGAGGCCGGCGGCTCGTTCAGCGCGGGTCCCCGCGAGGGCGGCGGCTTCCGCGTCGAGGCCAGGTTCCCCGTGGACACCGTGTGACCCGAGACCCCATGACCTCGGAGACCCCATGACCCGAGACCTCATGACCTCGGAGACCCCATGACCCGGGAAGCCGCATGACCTCTCCCACGGGCCCGATCCGCGTGGCGCTCGCCGACGACCAGGCCGTCGTGCGCATGGGCCTTCGAGCGCTCATCGACCGCGAGCCCGACCTGGAGTTCGCCGGTGAGGCCGCCGACGGCGCCGGGGCTCTCCGGTTGCTGGGCGAGACGCGTCCCGACGTCCTGCTGCTGGACATCCGCATGCCCGGCATGGACGGCATCGACACCCTGCGGGCCATCGCGGCCGATCCCGCCCTCAACGCCACCCGCGTGGTCGTCGTCACCACCTTCGAGGTCGACCACTACGTCTTCGCCGCGCTCCAGGCGGGCGCCAGCGGGTTCGTCCTGAAGGACAGCGCACCCGAGGAGCTCACCCGCGCCGTCCGGGTCGTCGCCTCGGGTGAGGCCCTGCTCTCCCCGTCCGTCACCAGGAAGGTCATCGGCCTGTTCGGCCGTCACGACGTCACCCCTGTCGCGGGCCTGGAGACCCTCACCCCACGGGAGCGCGAGATGGTGGCCTGGGTCGCCACCGGGCGGTCGAACGACGAGATCGCCGCGGAGCTGCTCATCAGCCGCGACACGGTCCGCACCCACGTCAGCCGCGCCATGGTCAAGCTGCACGCCCGCGACCGCGCCCAGCTGGTCGTCTTCGCCGTCAGGTCCGGCTTGACGATCCCTTGAGGAAGCCCTTGTAGGCGCGCTGCTCCACCTGCGCCTCGATCTGCTTGATCGTGTCGAGCCCCACACCGACCATGATCAGGATCGTCGCCCCGCCGAACGGGAAGTTCTGCTGGGTCCCCGGATCCCGCAGCAGTGTGAACGCGATGATCGGCAGCATCGACAGCGCCCCCAGATAGGCCGCCCCCGGCGCCGTCAGCCGGGAGAGCACGAACCGGAGGTGCTCCGCGGTCGGCCGTCCAGGGCGGATGCCGGGCACGAAGCCGTTGAGACCCTTCATGTGCTCGGCCACCTCGGCCGGGTTGAAGGTGATCGACACGTAGAAGTAGGTGAAGGCCACGATCAGCAGGAGAT
This sequence comes from Streptosporangium carneum, assembly GCF_027922005.1. Classification (GTDB taxonomy): domain Bacteria; phylum Actinomycetota; class Actinomycetes; order Streptosporangiales; family Streptosporangiaceae; genus Streptosporangium; species Streptosporangium carneum. The sequence goes on from NZ_BSEV01000001.1 coordinate 881,380, forward strand.
AGGTCGTGATGTAGATCGGGTGGTCACCCGACAGGAGGTAACGCGCGATCCACTCGGAGACCGGTCCGGTGCCGCCCGTCAGCTGCGTCACCAGCTGCGGCAGGAAGAGCAGCGAGGAGGTGAAGATGACGGGGACGATCCCGGCCTGGTTGACCTTCATCGGCAGGTAGGTCGCGCTCCCCGGGTACGTCTTGCGGCCGATCATCTGCTTGGCGTACCGCACCGGGATCCGGCGCTGTGCCTGCTCGATGAACACCACGGCCGCCACCAGCACGACCCCGGTGACCAGCATGGTCACCAGCGCGAACGGGCTGATCACGAAGATGTTCGACAGGTAGGAGGGGAAGACGGCGACCACCTGCGTGAAGATCAGGATGGACATGCCGTTTCCGATGCCCCGGTCGGTGACCAGTTCGCCCAGCCACATGACCACGCACGTCCCGGCCACCATGGTGACCACGATCACGATGAGTGCCAGCAGGCTCTGGTCGTGCAGCATCCGCTGGTCGCAGTTGGGGAAGATCTGGTTCGCGCGGGCCAGCGAGACGACCGTGGTCGCGTTGAGCAGGGCCATCGCCACGGTGAGATATCTCGTGTACTGCGTGATCCTCGCCTGGCCCTCCCGCCCTTCCTTCCTGAGCGCGTCCAGGCGTGGGATCACCGTGGTGAGCAGCTGGACCACGATGCTGGCGGTGATGTACGGCATGATCCCCAGCGCGAACACCGACAGCTTCAGCATCGCCCCGCCGCTGAACAGCTGGAGCAGGTCGACGAGCCCGCCGCGCGTGTTGCTCAGACAGGCCCGCACCCCGGCCACGTTCACCCCGGGGGCGGGCAGCAGCTGCCCGAACCGGAACAGCACGACCATCGCCAGGGTGAAGAGGATCTTCTTCCGGAGATCCGGCACGCGGAAAGCACGGAGGAGGACAGTCAGCATGCGCCGAGTCTGGCCGCGTGGCCGCGCGGGGACATCCGCTCACCGGAGGCTTCGCCGTACGCAGATCCGCGTACCTGATCCGGCGGAGGGGCCGGAGAAGGGGACCGACTCCGGAGAGAAGCCGTCCGCCGCGGGCAGGTCGAGCCGTCCGGCGCGTCGGCCGTCTCCGCCGTGGGGACGTCGGTGCGGCCGCGGGCGTGGTCAGCCGGTGAGGCCGAGCTCTCGGGCGCGCAGGCCCGCCTCGAACCGGGACCTGGCGTCGAGCAGTCTCATCAGCTCGGCGACCCGGCGGCGGTAGGTGCGCAGCGAGAGGCCGAGCTCGCGCGCCGCGGCCTCGTCCTTGTGGCCGGCGCCGAGCATGGCCAGGATCCGCAGGCTCTCCTGGCCGAGCACGGGCGGGCGGACGCGGCGGAACTCGGCCAGCTCGGTGGCGGCGTCCCAGGTCGCCCGGAACAGCGAGCTCACGCTCCTGACCACGTCGGGGGAGCGGACCACGGTGTAGGCGCGCTCGCCGCGGACCGGTGGCCCGGCGAGGATCGCGACCCTGTCGTCGATGACGATGGTCTCGTACGGCAGGCCGGTCGTGCAGATCCGTACGTGAGCGCCTCGGTCCGCCACCTCGAAGAGATGCCGTTCGGCCCTCTCGTCACCGAGGACCTGTGGGTTGAAAAGCTTTCGGACGGTCAGGGGCGTGGCCGTGCGACGCCTGGCCTCGACGATCCGCGCGCGCATGCCGGGCATGGCCCAGGTTCGCAGGTCGCCCGCGGCGCAGACGAACTCCCGCTCAGCGCCGAGGAACAGATGACCCGCGCGCTCGGCCAGCTCCTGCTCGCCGCGCAGGGTCACGTTCCGGTCCGGATCGACGGTCATCACGTCAAGTGTGCGGGCTGTCGTGGCGCGGGGCAAAACGGCGAGGCGCGACGGCGTGAGCGGCGCGGTGGCGTTCCAGATGGGCGGCCTGCCGTGGGACGGGGAGGAAGTGGCAACTTGCTGCCACCGCCTCGCCTCGCGGGTGGGGGGAACGGGAGGGTCGGGGCATGACGCACACACGGATCGACACGGCCGGACACTGGAAGCTGGAAGGCGAGACCCGCATCGCTCGCATCGGGTTCGGCGCGATGCGGCTGCCCGCGCGGGGCTGGGACGGGCCCGCCGGAGAGCGGGACAGCGCGCTGGCGGTGCTGCGGAGGGCGGTCGAGCTGGGCGTCGACCACATCGACACCGCCGCGTTCTACTTCTACGAGGACCTCGCGGCCAACGAGCTGATCCGCGCCGCGCTGCGTCCCTATCCCGAGCATCTGGTGATCGCCACCAAGGTCGGCCCTCGGCGAGGCCCGGAGGGGTGGCTTCCCACGGCGGGTCCGAAGGAGCTGCGTGCGGACGTCGAACAGAACCTCCGCGAGCTCGGCCGTGACTCCCTCGACCTGGTCTACCTGCGGGTCGGCCACATCGGACCGTCCACGGAGTCGATCGCGGAGCGGTTCGCCGTGCTGGCCGCCATGCGGGAGGAGGGGCTCATCCGGCACCTCGGGCTCAGCAACGTGTCGAAGGCGCAGCTCGCCGAGGCACGGGCGCTCGCCCCGGTGGCGGCGGTGCAGAACCACTTCCACCTCCTGCGGCAGCGGGAGGACGCGGACATGCTCGCGGAGTGCGAGCGGGAGGGCATCGCGTACGCGCCGTTCTTCCCGCTGGGCGGGTTCGGCCTGCCGGACGACGGGCGGATCAGGCGGGTCGCCGACCGGCACGGCGTCACGGTCGCCAAGGTCATGCTCGCCTGGCTGCTCGCCCGCTCCCCGGTGACGCTGGCCATCCCGGGCACCTCCTCGCCGGCGCACCTCGCCGAGAACGTGGCGGCCGCCGAGCTCCGGCTGACGCCCGAGGACATGGACGAGCTGGCTGTGGTCCGTGCCCCTGAAGAGGAAAACTGACTTTCTAATGTGAGATTAGTGGGCTAAATCTTCTGATCACCCGCGGGCCCGCGTAGGGTCGCCGCCATGAGGACCATGATTCCCGTGGCCGCCCCGTCCGCGCCGGGCCCGCATGCCAGGCCCGCCAGGTCCACCCGGTCCGCCAGGCAGGCCAGGCAGGCCCGGCAGGCCCGGTCCGCCGCCCGGCAGGCACGGGCGAGGCCGTCGCGGCGTCGCGAAGCCGTGCGGAGGCGCGGATGATCGTCACGGAGCTGACCGTCTACCCGCTCAAGAGCGGCGGCGGCACCGCGCTGCGGGAGGCCGAGATCACCCCGCGCGGCATACGCCACGACCGCGCACTCATGCTGGTCACGCCGTCGGGCAGGCACCTGTCGCAGCGGGAGGTCCCGAGGATGGCGCTCCTGAGGCCGGTCTACGACGGATGGAAGCTCAGGATCGACCCCGTCGACCCCGCCGTCGTCGAGACCCCGCTCGTCCTCGACGTGCGCCGCGACGGGCCGGCGCGGGACATCACCCTCTTCCGCGCCCCCTCCCGCGGCGTCGACCAGGGCGACGCCGCGGCCGGCTGGTTCTCCGCGGTGCTCGGCGTCCCGTGCCGCCTGGTGAGCTTCCCCGACGACCTTGTCCGCCCCGTCGACCCCGGCCACGTCCGGGGCGAGGTGGGGTACGCCGACACCTACCCGCTGCTCGTCGCCTCCCCCGAGTCGCTGGCCGAGCTGAACACGAGGCTGCGGGAGCCCGTGCCGATGAACCGCTTCCGGCCGAACATCGTCGTCTCCGGCTGGGGCGAGCCGTTCGGCGAGGACAGGGCGCGGCGGCTGCGCGTCGGCGACGTGGAGATCGAGCTGGTGAAGCCGTGCGGGCGCTGCATGATCGTCAACGTGGACCAGGAGACGGGGGTCAGAGGGCGCGAGCCGCTGCGCGCGCTCGCCGCCTTCAGGACCGTCGAGCAGAGGATCCTCTTCGGTCAGCGGGGCGTGCCCCGCACAGCGGGCGTCATCCGCGTCGGCGACCCCGTCGTCGTCTTGGACCGCTGACGGCGACCTGAACCATTGAGGGTGGCCTCTGAACCTTTTGAGGGGGCTCTGGACCGTTGAGGGGCCCTGGACCATTGGCGGCGACACACGCCCGGCCTGACATGCCGGACACACAATCTTTCATGAGATTGTCATTTTCTGTCACCCCTCCCCACCTCTGACGAGGCGCCCCTGGATCGTCGGCCCCGGCCCCTGTCGGCGCGTAGACCCGGCGGGGACGCTCTCCCTCGGGAAATGTCGCTCCCGTCTGGGAGGGTGACCTCGTGGAAGAGGAAGTCATCCCCATCCTGCGCGTCGAAGACGCCTCCGCGGCGGTCGAGTGGTACGAACGCCTGGGCTTCGCCAAGCAGTGGGAGCATCGCTTCGAACCGGGCTTCCCCGCCTTCGTCGAGGTCGCCCGCGGCTCTGTGCGGATCTTCCTGTCAGAGCACAGGGGAGACGCCCGCCCCGGCACGCTGGTCTACCTTCGCGTCCGCGACGTCGACGCCGTGGCCGCCGAGTTCGGCGGGCAGGCGGAGGATCTCCCCTGGGGGCGGGAGATCGAGCTCCGTGACCCGGACGGCAACCGCCTACGGGTCGCCACCCCGGCCTCCTGACTTCTTCCCCCGCCCTGGGGACAGACGCCGGGTTCGCCACCCGGACCACGCACCGCGCCGCTCACCGGCACCGAGCCGCTCCGTGTCGCCGCTCGCCGTACCGGCGCTCGGTGGAGGAGTCCGGTGTGGTGAGGGTGGCCTGGTCGTGTGCGGGGTGGGGCTGGCCGGTCGCGGGACCTGTGGCGTGCGAGTCCACGCGCGTGGATTCGTGGGGCGGTGGCGGTCAGCGGCCTGTGGCGTGCGAGTCCACGCGCGTGGACTCGTGGGGCGATGGCGGTCGGTCGTGGCGGTCAGAGGGTGGTGCCGTCGAACGCCAGGCCGTTCCACAGGGCGCGTTCGTTCCCCCGGGGGTCGTCGGACACCTTCGGGGGGAGATCCCAGATCATCGTGGCGCGCCGCGGGGTGCGGTAGGGCGGCCACGCGGGCCTGGAGATCGTGCGGCGCGCGGCGGGGTCTCCGGTGCGGGCGAAGGAGGTCCAGGCGTCGACCATCTGGTTCGACAGCGTCGTCAGCCGTGCCCGGTCGGTCCGCAGCGCCTCGTCACCGCCGGGGACGCCCCTGAACCGCAGGGTGCCGAACACGAAGGGCAGCTCGATCGTGTGCACCGCCCCGATCCCCTTCGGAGGAGCCCAGTCGAACTGGTACACGTAGGTGGGACGCCAGCGGCTCTGCGCCTCGGCGAGCCTGAGGGCGGGGATCCGCACGCTCTGGTCGGTGAACATCGCCAGGGCCGCCTCCCGACGTGTCCTGCCCTTCCGGTAGACCGCGGTCATCCGCTCGCGCCGGGCCGCGAGCTCCTTCGGGAAGAACGCGTCGTACTGCCGCGCGAGGCCGCTCAGCCCGTTCGGGGTGAATTGGCCGAAGAAGTTGACCTCGTCGCGGTCGCTGCCGACGAGGAGGTCCACCCCGCGGGCGTTGCCGGCCGCGACACGCTTGACCACCGATTCGCGGACCAGCGTCCCGTCGACGTACGGGCCGAAGTAGAGCGCGCCGCCCGCCGCGCCGGGGAGGGCGGCGACGGCCTTCTCCTGGACCTTGAGCACATCGGCCACGGGCATGGTCCTCAGCGCGGCGATGTCACGGATGGGGAAGGCGGCGGCGAGTTCGCGCTCGAACGCCGGGGTGTGGACGAGGGCTCCACTGCCGCTCTGCAGGACGGCCCGGCGGAACAGCCTCTCCGGGTGGTCGGTGGCGAGCATCGCGCTGATCGAGGCGGCGCCCGCGGACTCGCCGACCACGGTGACGTTCGCCGGGTCGCCGCCGAAGTCGGCCACGTGCCGTCTCACCCAGCGCAGCGCGGTCATCTGGTCGCGCAGCCCGTTGTTGCCCGAGCCGCGGTAGGACGGGTCGAGGCCGCCCAGCTCGGTCCAGCCGAGCACCCCGAGGCGGTAGTTGAGGGAGACGACCACCGCGTCCCCCCTGGCGGCCAGACGCCTCCCGTCGTAGCGCGGCTCGTTGCCGGTCCCGTACCTGGCCGCGCCGCCGTGGACGAACACGATCACGGGACGCTTCGCGCGATCCGGTCGCGGCGTCCACACGTTGAGGTGGAGGCAGTCCTCGTCGGTGTAGACCTTCCGGTCGTCGGGGTAGTCCTCCGTCAGCACATCCCGGTCCTGGGGACAGACCCGGGCGTCGTCGACGGCTCTGAGCGTGCCCTTCCACGGGCTCACGGGTTGCGGCGGCCGGAAACGCCGCTCCCCGACGGGTGGCGCGGCGTACGGGATCCCCCGGAAGACGCACAGGCCCGCGTCGGCCGTTCCCGAGACGACGCCGAGCGAGGTGCGGGTCACGCAGGCCGTACGGTCGCCGACACCGTCGGTTGCCGTTGCCGTTGCCGTTGCCGTTGCGGTTGCGGTTGCGGTTGCCGTGCCGGTGGCGGTGGCCAGTGCGAGGGCGGTCCCGGCGACGGCGAGAACGGAGGGAACACGGAACATGAAGGTCTCCTTTGCGAAGGCTGCGGTAGAGCCTCGCGGCGCAGGACGCCGGGCCGGATCGGCTCGCGGGGTGAATCCGTGCTCGCTCGTGAGAGTGAGGCCGGAGCCGAAGACCGGAGGAGCGAGAGACCGAAACGGGGCCGTGTGCTTCGTGGACCGGGGTTCGGGGTGTGCTGCCGGAGTTGCTCCTTTCGCGGTGTGAGGTTGACGGCTGTTCATGCTGCGGGGCATGGGGCCGGCCGTCTGGGTTTCCCTCTGGTGAGTCAACCTCGGTCACCCGGTTCCCTCCCAGCCAGACGGTTCCCCCCACCCGTGCAGCCCGTGCTTCGGTGAAGCGGTCGTTGCCCACCCCTCACCTGCCTGGTCGGCTCCAGCCCAGAGGCCAATCCCCTTGGAAGCGCTTCTGGTGATGGCTGAGAAGAACGACCACGCATAGGCTGATCACATGACTCCTTATCTTGAGGTACATGTGACCACTGACACTCAAGAAGAGGCAGAAAAGATCTGTAATGCCGCTGTGCGGGGGCGCGTGGCGGCGGGCGCACAGATCATCGGCCCAATCACTTCCATCTACTGGTGGAAGGGTGAGATTCAGCGAGATGAAGAGTTCTTGATCCTGATGAAAACCACCAAGGATCGGTTGGATGAACTCATTTCGGTGGTGAAGGCTGAGCACTCATATGAGACACCCGAAATTGTGGCAATCCCAATCGAGGGCGGATTGGTGGAATACTTGACCTGGATTAAAGTAGAGACGGCGGAGTTGCCGTCGGTCGAGTAGCGGCGTATTCGGCATGGAATTCACGGGCGGCAGCGGTTCGGGACTCTCTGAGTTCCTTTGCGACCTGGCCGAGACGGTCCCAACCGAGTGGCGAAGCCATGGCGTCGGTGGCGGCGAGCGAGGAACGGGCGTGGTCTATTCCTTCTTTGATGTCGCCTACTCTGATGCGAGCTATGGCCATATCGGCCTTGACGACGCACAGCTTTTTTATTTCGGGTTCTGCTCCGAGACTTGCCGTGATGCCGTCTAATGCCATGAAAGATTTCTCTTCGTGGCGTATGCGAGTGTAAACCGCGAGTTTCATTGAGGCGAAACGGGCCGCATCCAGGAAGCACGTCCAAGGTCGGTCGTTGATGTCAGCGGTGGCGTATACCTCTTCGGCTCTGGCGATGGCGTTCAGAGCGGTGTTCCGGTCGCCAAGAAGTGCGGCGTCCTCGGCCAGTCGGGCAAGCAGCCAAGCCTGTGTGGCCGGTGCGGCTTCCCCAAGCCTTTCAAGCGCTGTCTTCGCAAGCCGTACGCTATAAGCGCCGTCGCCTCCGGTCATGTAGGTGCGATAGCCGGTCCATACTGCCGCTGTGGCTGGGTCATGGCCCTGCTTGGCAGCCATGCCGACCAGGCGTGAGAGCGAAACGGCCTGTCTTGTGTCTCCCAGCTCCCAGGCAAACCAGCCCGCAAGTACCGCGCTTTCTCCTGCAGTGACGGCGAGGCGCTTCCGCAGAGCCTCAGAAGGACCACTTTCAAGAAGGGTGCTGATCTCGCTTAGATGGGTCATGAGAGCTGGATACAAGGCGTGCGCGGGAAAATTCTCTTCTAGCCGATGAAACCCTCGTGTTCTGGATTCGAGATGGCTCACAGTCACGTTGTCGGGCCGATGGTCTCCGGCGAGAGCACGCAAAAGACGTTCGGCAGGGTCGAGCACTGTGCTTGTTGTGACGGTTGCAGCAAGCTGCAACAGGGCACGCCTGTCCATACGCTGGTCTAACCTTCCCACAGTCCATGCAAGTGTGAGCGGATCGCCCATCTTTTCACTCGCGTAGCTTGAGGTGGCGGACGTCGGCAACGGCAGAGGTAGAAGTCGCCGACTCTCCGTCGGCGATTCTTCGACAAGATCGGCCTCCGTCGACGGGCCGCGTTGTGTAAGACCTGCGACATCGTCGCAAAATAGCTCATCTTCGTCCAGGCCAAGCACGCGGCAGTAGAGAAGCCGGTATGGGTCTTTGGGCTTGTGTCTACCTGCCTCCCAGTCTCTAATCATTCGTGTGATGGAGTCTCGCCCCGGCAAGCCATCACGAACGCGCCCGTCTGCGGCATTCATGAGCGCACGCGCCATGTCCCGCTGAGACCAAAACTTGTCGCGTCGCCCGGCACGTAGCCGTAATGCCCAGAATGGGGCATTTTTCATTGCGGCACCTCTGGGGGCAGGAGACGTTTCTATCTCCTCCAGTCTCCTCTGGTCCAGCCTGTCCGCGAGGTAATTCCTGCAGATGTGATGGGAGAACAAAAAGCGGGACCCGTAGGCGCTGTCACGCCGCACGGGCCCCTTGACCGCACGCTGGAGGTGCGATCCATGAACAACTCTAGGAGCGCTCGGTGTCAGCAAGGAACAGGAGGCGGCCAAGAAAAAGATCAAGAGGACCAGTTCATTCATCTGATGCGTCTGGCCTGGGATCTGCGGTGCCTGGGGCTGGGGATTTCGGTGGAGCTTGCGCAGGGGCAGGAGCCCTGCGTGGTGGTGCGGCGGGCGTCGGGGCCGGTGCGGGTCGCGGCGGTGAGGCGGCACGGCGGGTGGGTGTTCGCCTGGGGGCGAGGCCGGGATCACTGGGGACCCGCCCTGGACGGTGAGACCCCGCACCGGATCCGGGCGGCGGCGTGGTGAGGGCTGTGACGCTGGGCGTCGTCGACCTGCCAGGAGTGGCGCACTCGGTTCCTGCGGCGCGGCGGTATGTGGCGGAACTGCTCACGAACGCGGGCCACGCGGAGGTGGAGGACGTGCTCTTGCTGGTGAGCGAGGTCGTGACGAACGCCGTGGTGCACACCGGGTCGGGCAGGCCGGGCGGTGTGGTGACCGTGGAGGTCACCGCCGCCGGTCGGCGCATGGTCTGCGTCGAGGTCCTCGACGACGGCCCGTCCTCACCGGTCGTCCCGCCGGGTGTTCCGGTACTGCGCCGCCCCGAGGGCGACGGCGAAGGAGCTGTGCCGGAGGCGGGCGGGCGCGGGCTGTGGCTGGTCGACACGATCGCCGAGAGCTGGGGCGTGCGCCGGGTGGAACGGGGCCGGACGGCGGTCTGGATGTGCGTCTCCACCTCGGCGAAGCCCGGAAGGTAGCCGGGCGGCGGCACGTGTCTCCGGACGGACGAACACCGGGAACGGGCGGGTGGGCAACGACCGTTTCACCGAAGTGCGGGCTGCAGGGGTGGGGAGAACCGCTTGGCCGGGAGGCGAACGGGCCGGAAGGCACGTCTCAGCCGGAGCCCGCGACGGCGAGGCCGGACTCGTAGGCGAACACGACGGCCTGGGCCCGGTCCCGCAGGCCGAGCTTGGCCAGCAGGTTGCTCACGTGAGACTTCACCGTGTGCTCGCTGACCACCAGCTCGGCGGCGATCTCGGCGTTGGACAGGCCCCGGGCGACCTGTCTGAGGGTGTCGGTCTCCCGGTCGGTCAGCTCGCCGAGCCGCCTGCGCAGCGCGGGTCTGGCGGCGCCGCGCCGTACGACGTCCTCGATCAGCCGCCGGGTGACGGCCGGGGCGAGCAGGGACTCTCCCGCCGCGACGAGGCGGGCCGCGCGCACCAGGTCGTCGCGGCGCACGTCCTTGAGCAGGAAGCCGCTCGCCCCGGCGCGCAGCGCGTCGTACACGTAGTCGTCGATGTCGTACATCGTCAGGACCAGCACCTTCGCGGAGGTGCGACGACAGATCTCCGCCGTGGCCGCGACGCCGTCCATGCGGGGCATGCGGATGTCCATGAGCACCAGGTCGGGGTCGAGCTCGACGGCCTTCTCGACGGCCTCCGCCCCGTCCGCCGCCTCGCCGACGACCGTGATGTCGTCGTGCGCGTTGAGGATCATGGCGAAGCCGCCACGGAACAGGTCCTGGTCGTCGGCGACGAGTACGCGCATGTGAGTCATCCGATGGGAAGCGTCGCGGTGACGGTGAAACCACGTGGGTCGACAGTGAGGCTACCTCCGCAGGCCCCCGCCCGCTCACGCATCCCGACGATGCCGTGTCCCTCGCGGAAGTCGGCGTCGCCGCCGCCCCCGTCGGCGACCTCGACCGTCAGCGTGCTCCGTGACCAGGTCAGGCACAGCCGCGCGGTGCGGACGGCCGCGTGCCGCAGGACGTTCGTCAGGCACTCCTGGACGATCCGGTAGGCGGCGATGTCCGCCGCCGTCGAGACGGGCAGCCGTGTCCCCCGTTCTTCGACGACCACGTCGAGACCGGCGTGCCGGGTGCGCTCGACCAGGTCGGCGAGGGTGTCGAGGCCCGGCTGGGGTTCGCGCGCCAGGGTGCCCCGCAGCGCCCCGAGGATCAGGCGGAGCTGGCCGACGGCGTCCCGCCCCGTCTCCGCGATCGCCTCGAACGCCGCCTCCGCCTTCGCCGGGTCACCGCGGACGACCAGGGGCCCGGCCTCGGCCTGCACGACCATGAGGCCGACCGAGTGCGTCACAATGTCGTGCATGTCGCGCGCGATGCGTGTGCGCTCCTCCGCGACCGCCGCGGCGCGTTCCTCCCGCAGCCGCAGGGCGCGTTCCTCGGTCACCGCCCGCTGTGCGCGCCTGGCCCTGGCCCCGACGCCCAGGGCGTAGGCGGCGACGTACGCCGTCACGACGGAGCGGAAGGTCTCGAAGTTCTCGTGCGGCAGGATGAGGGACAGCAGCACCCCCGCCGTCAGCAGTCCGACGCCGATCCTCCGCAGCACCGTCGGAGCCAGCGCCGCGAACGTGTAGGTGCAGACCAGCGGTCCGTACGGCACCAGCAGGAACGGCTTGTGCGCCAGCTGTCCCTGCACCAGCGCGAACGCCGTCATCGACAGGCCCGTCACCAGACCGGCGGGGACGAGCAGCGTGCGCCTCCACAGGACCGGGACCGACGCCGTCAGGGCCAGTGCCACGACCCACCACGGCTGCACGTGGGGCACGAGAACGGGCATCGTCGTCGCGGCCGTGACGACGGATGCGATCGCGGCGTCGGCCCGCGGCACGCGGAGGAGGTTCACTGCCCTGTCACCACCGGGTTCTGGAGTCACGTCAGGCTATGCCCGCGTGCTCTCCCGCGCCTCCCTCCACTGATTGAGGTCCCCCTGGCTCCTGAGAACGAGACCTGTGAGAGAACCGGCGGCGTGGTCAGGACGCGGGCAGCCGGAAGAGGGAGAGCCGAAAGAGGGGAGAACGGTGGCACTCCACAGGTGCGCGCGGTGTGACGCCGTCGAGCTCCACGACCTCATCCGCGAGGTCGAGGCCGTCGCCAGGCGGGCATCGGAAGCGGCGACCGCCGACCCAGCGTTCCGCGCAGCACCCTGAACACGGTGGCGGGGGCCATGAGCCGGGCGGGCGGATCGATCAGGTTGAGGACACGGATGAAGGCGGCGCCGAGCGCGGGGTCGGTGACCGCCGCCGCGTGCAGCATGCCGACATAGGCGTTGACGAGGCGGACGGTCATGGATCGCCGTCCCTCAACCTCGGGGAAGCGCAGATCGGTTCCCACCGAGATCGACCACGGGGCGTCGATCAGCCGGGCCGCGCCGCGGAAGAACCGCCGCGCGAGATCGTCGGTTCCCGAGGCGATCAGGCGGCGAAGCAGCAGCGCCTCCAGCGCGGCGACCGTCATGCCCTGGCCGTAGACGGGGTTGAAGCCGCACAGGGCGTCCGCCGTCACGAGATAGCCGCCGGGGAAGCGGCGCAGCCGCTCGTAGCGCCGCCTCACGCTGGCGGGGAAGCGCATCTTCGCCGGTGCGCTCACCGGCACCGCCGACCGCACGATCTCGGCGATCTGCGGCGCGGCCAGCGTCTCGGCGTACCTGACCATGCCCTCGTCGTCGGTGGGGGGTTCCTCACCCAGCACGCCGGACAGGGCGACGCCGAGCCGGTCGTCCTCCTGGACGGCGACGATCCCTCCCCGGGGCAGCCCGGGGACGGCGTTGGTGAGAGCGCCGAGCAGCCCGTCGAGGTGGTGCGGCTCCCGTTTGTAGACGCGGGTCACGTAGGTGAGGTCGACCTGCACGCGCTCCTCGGGAGCGCGCGCGTATCCCAGCTCCTCCAGCCAGATCGGGGAGCGGGAGGCGCGTCCCCCGGCGTCCACGACCATGTCCGCGTCGATGACCGACTCCGCCGTCTCGCCGCGAGGGAGCACCCGCACGCCTGTGACCCGCCGGGAGTCGGGCGTCGCGGTGAGTCCCAGCACCTCGCACCCGGAGACGAGCCTCACTCCGGGCAGCGCCGCGACCCTGGCCCGCACCGTGTGCTCCAGCAGCGGCCTGCTGATTCCGAAGGCCAGCAGGGGGGACGGCGCCCTGCGCATCCGGTGTCCGTCGTTGTACCAGTGGACCTGGTGCTGCAGGTCGACCAGCGGCGACCCCAGCCGGGCCAGCTCGGTGGACATGCCGGGGAACAGCGTGTCGAACGCCTCCCTGCCGCGGGCGAGCAGCACGTGCAGCTGGCGTCCCTGCGGCACGCCCTTGCGGGCCGCGGAACCCTCGGGTATGAGGTCGCGGTCCACCACGACGACCTCGGCGTACGTCTCGCTGAGCGCGCGTGCCGCGAGCAAGCCACCCATGCCGGAGCCGATCACGACCGCGCGGTCAGCGTGTGTCATGCGCAGCAGCGTATGTCGGCGGGGTGCGGGCCGACGTATTCGTTCTTGCTCGATTCGCCGGTCGATCGTCCTCACCGGCGCCGGGTCATCCCCGGCCCGGATCCTCGAGGAACTCGCCGAGCGCGCGGTGGTACGGCGCGATCGTCGTGATGTCGGCGTGTTCGTCGGGGCCGTGCTGACCGTCGCCCCCGATGCCGAAGATGACGGCGTCCACGCCCCGCTGGTAGTAGAAGCGCCCGTCGGCTGCGCCGTGTTTGCGCAGGAAGTCCGCCTGGTAGCCCTGGTTCCTCGCGGCCCGCTGGAGCCTGAGCACCTCGGGGCGGTCCTGGTCCGCGTGGTGCGGCGGGTCGACGTGATCGACGACGGGGATGACGCCGGGCTCGCAGAAGGACGCCAGGTGCGCGCCGATCTCCTCGGCGGTCCTGCCGTCGAGATCCGGGTCCATGGCGGGGAAGCGGATGTCCAGCCACGCCTCGGCCAGGGCGGGGACCTGGTTGCGGGCCTGGTTCGGGGTCTCGATCCGTGCCACGGTCACCGTGGTCCGCCAGACCTCCTCGGTGGCCACGGGATACCTGGCCAGCGTGTTGTCCAGGCTGCGTTGCAGCTTGAGCAGGGCGTTGTCGCCGAGCCACTGGTAGGCGCCGTGGGCGCTGCGGCCCGTGGCCCGCAGGTTCGCGGTGACCATCCCCTTCGAGTCGGTCACGACACGCAGCCCGCTCTGCTCGCCGATGACGACGAAGTCGCCGCTGACGCCCTGTTCGAGCTGGTGCAGCGTGCCGTTCCGCCCGCCGACCTCCTCGTCGGTGACCAGCTGCAGCCCGACCGGGTACGGCAGCCGCCCGGCCAGCTCGCGGAAGACCTGGGCCTGGACCAGCGCCGAGACCTTCATGTCCTGCGCGCCCCTGGCGTAGAGGCGGTCGCCGTCGAGGCGCGGCCGGAACTGGTGCGGCGGGGCGGGCACGACGTCGAGGTGGGCGTTGAGGATGACCCCGAAGTGGGGCCGCCGGTCCCCCGCGTAGACCAGCACGCTCGGCTTGCCGCCGGACTCGAACCGCTCGACCGTGAACCCGCCGCCCCCGCCGCCCCCGCCGCCCCCGGCGGCCCCGTCGGGTTCGAGGACGAAGGCGAGCACGAGATCGAGCGCCCTGCGCAGGTCGTCCGGCCGGTCGGCGGTCGACGGCACCGCGAGCAGTCTCTGGGCCGTCGCGAGGAAGGATTCGAGATCCACCGCTTCATCGTGCCCGCAGCGCCCTCTTCCCGCCACCCCCGCACCGCGCTTGTTTCGAGGTCATGGAAGGCGGCGGTCGAGGACCTCGGCGAGGGCGTGCAGGGTCTCCGATGAGGCGCCGGGGGGCGGCGAGACGCGGAGCACCGGGGTCGGCAGGTCGTCCGGGGCGCGGCTGACCGGTGCGACGCCGACCGTCAGGGACGCTCGCGCCGCCCGCGAGGCCGCCTCCTCGACGGCGGCCGCCGGGTCCGCGCCCGGCGGAGGCCTGAGGGTGACGATGGCCGAGGGCTCGTCGAGCGGTTCGGCCGCGCGCCAGCCGCCGACCCCGTCGAGCAGGCGTCGCGCCGTGACGCCCAGTTCCGCCAGGCGGGCGCGCACCGCGGCGGGACCGAGGGCGTGGTGTTCCAGTACGGCGACGCCAAGCCCGGCCCGCGCGGCGATCGCCCCCTCGAAGGTCTCGTAGCGCGCCGCCCCCGCCACCGGCGCCGGTTCCCCGTCCACCCAGATGTGCCCGTTGAGGGAGGGGACCGCCGCGTCCATGCCCCCGCCGCCCCCGCCGCCCCCGCCGCCCCTGTCGTCCCCGCCACCCTCGGAGTCCTCGGCGAGGCCGGGCACGATCAGGAAGCCGACTCCGCGCGGCCCGGCGAGCCACTTGCGGGAGGTGCCCACGTAGGCGGTCGCGCCGACGCCGCCGACGTCCACGTGGCCGAGGGACTGGCAGACGTCGAGGACCAGGGGGACCCCGGCGTCGCGGCACAGCCCGCCCACCTCGGCCGCGGGCTGCACCACGCCCCGGTGGGAGGCGACGTGCGGGAGGGTGACCAGGTCGAGCCCGGCGGCCAGCGCGGTCTTCAGGCCGTCCAGGTCGAGGCGGGAGTCGTCGTCGACGGGCAGTTCGACCAGCTCCCAGCCGTGCTGGCGCGCCAGGCGGCGCAGCAGCATGAGCGTGTTGCCGTACTCGGTGCGGGTGACGCCGACGCGGCTGCCCTCCGGCAGCCGCCACCCGCCGAGCAGGGCCGCCATCGCGGTCGTCCCGCTCTCCAGGAAGGCGACGTCGCCCGCGGCGGCGCCGACGAGCCCGGCCAGCGCGGACCTGGAGGCGTCGAGGTCGGGGAGCGCCTGGTAGGCGCCCTTCTCGCGTTCGTCCCTGAGGTGCCCGACGACGGCCTCGAACACCTGGTCGCTGGGGATGTTGCACCCTGCGGCGTTGAGGTGTCCGGGCGGCGCGCAGGAGCGCGCCGCCCGCCACCTCTCGGCGACCCCGCCCGGCTCGGGGCGGCTCCCGTCGGTCATGCGTGGGCCAGGACGAGGCTGAAGTCACCCGTGGGGTCGGTGTAGTGGAAGGTCGGGGTGAACCCGGCCGCGACCAGCTCCCTGTGCAGGCCCTCCCTGCGGAACTTGGCGCTGATCTCGGTGCGCATCTCCTCCCCGGCGGCGAAGGAGACGGACAGGTCGAGGTCGTCGAGGCGCACGTGCATGGCCCGGGTCGCGCGCAGCCGCATCTCGATCCAGTCGTTGCGCATGTCGTACAGCGCGACGTGCTCGAAGGCGTCCGGCTCGAAGTCGGCGTCGAGCTGCCGGTTGATCACGTGCAGGACGTTCCTGTTGAAGGCCGCGGTCACTCCGGCCGCGTCGTCGTAGGCCGCCACCAGCCGTCCCGTGTCCTTGACCAGGTCGGCCCCGAGCAGGAAGGAGTCGCCGGGGTTGAGGGTCGCGCGCAGTTCCTTCAGGAACACCTCGCGCGCCGCCGGGTCGAGGTTGCCGATGGTGCCGCCGAGGAAGGCGACCATCCGCCGCCCCTCCCTCGGCAGGAGCGCCAGGTGCTGCTCGAAGTCGGCGCACACCGCGTGCACGTCCAGCCCCGGGTAGCGGGCGGTGAGCCGCCGTGCCGCGTCGGTGAGGGTGACCGCGTCGACGTCCACCGGCGTGTAGGCGCGCAACGCCCCCGCGGCGGCGAGGGCGTCGAGCAGCAGGACGGTCTTCTCACTGGTGCCCGAGCCGAGCTCGACCAGGGTGTCCGCCCCGCTGCGCCTGACGATGTCGGCTGCCTGGGCGCGCAGGATGGCCAGCTCGCGGCGGGTGGGATAGTACTCGGGCAGCCGGGTGATCTGGGAGAACAGATCGCTTCCCGTCGCGTCGTAGAACCACTTCGGCGGCAGGTGCTTGGGCGTCGACGCCAGTCCGCCGCGGACGTCGTTCTCGAGTGCCTGACGCAGGTAGTCGTGGCCGAGATGGTTGGTCAGGCGTACTGCCGACTGGCTGACGGGCATGGGATCTCCTTGAGGGCTATGGGTGTCACAGCGGCTGGATGCGCACGCCGTCCGGAGAGGCGAGGACAAGGCTCCGATCCGGTACGGCCTGCCAGCCGGGCCGGTCGTCCAGCGGCTCGCTCGCCACGAGCACGCCGTCGTCGAGGTTGAGGAAGAGCGTGTCGCCCCAGACGGTCGCGGCGAGTGACGCGCCGTCGCAGGCGAGCAGGTTGAGGCGGCCCCCCGGGTCCTTCGTGCCCGCGTGGACGACGACCTCGGACAGGGCGTCGCCGAGCGTCAGGCCCGCGCGCCGCCGGGCGAACACGGCGGCGGCGACCCACGCGGCGTCGCAGGTGCTCTCCGCGCCGCCGTCGCCCGCCAGTTCCCTGACCGGGCCCCGCGCGACGCGGCCGTTGTGGCTGAGCAGCCACGGTCCGTCGGCGAAGGGCGCGGTCGCGGTCTCCTCGACGGGCATGCCCGCGCTGGCCGACCGTACGGCGGCCAGCAGGCAACCGGAGCGGGCGATCTCGGCGAGGGCGGGCAGGTTGGCGTCGGTCCACATGGGGACGGCTCGGCGGTAGCGGACCGGTTCCGCGCGGACGGAGTCGTACCAGCCGATGCCGAACCCGTCGGCGTTGATCATTCCGTGGCGCTGCATGCGCGGGGCGTACGACTGTCTCATCAGTCCGTGCTCCGGCTCGCTGATCAGCGAGGCCATGGAGCGGGGCGCGCCCAGCCAGGCGGCGTGGCGGCACATCTACCCGTGCTCCGGGGAGGCGGAGCGGGCGCAGCGGAAGCCGGTGAAGATCTGCCTGCGGATGGGGTGGTCCCAGTTTCTGAACGTCGTGCGGACTGCGGCGGGGTCGGCCGCCCAGGATCCGCCGCGCAGCACCCGGTAGTCGCCGCCGAAGAAGACCTCGCTGTACTCGCGGTAGGGGAAGCTGCGGAAGCCGGGGTAGGGCAGGAACCGCGAGGCGGTCCACTCCCACACGTCCCCGACCATCTGCTCGGCGCCGTAGGCGCTGGCCCCGGCGGGGTAGGCCCCGAGCGGGGCGGGCCGCGCCGCCCTGTGCCCGAGGTTGGCCCGGTCGGGACCCGGGTCCTCGTCCCCCCACGGATACTTCCGCGCCCGCCCCGCCGAGGGGTCCCAGCCGCAGGCCTTCTCCCACTCGGCCTCCGTGGGCAGCCTCTTGCCCGCCCATCGGGCGTAGGCGTCGGCCTCGTGCCAGGACACGTGCTGGACCGGCTCGTCCATGGGCACGGGCTCCGTCCTGCCGAACCTGGTCCGCCACCAGGCGTCGCCGTCCCTGGTCCAGAACAGCGGGGCGAAGGCCCGGGTCTCCTGCCGCCAGAGCCACCCCTCGGGGCTCCACCAGCGCGGGTCGTCGTAGCCGCCGTCCTCGACGAAGGCGGCGTAGGCGCGGTTGCCGACGGGGAGCCTGTCGATCCAGTAGGCGGACAGCTCGACCCGGTGGGCGGGGCGTTCGTTGTCGTAGGCCCACGGCTGGGTGTCGGTCCCCATCAGGAAGGAGCCGGCGGGGACGAACACCTCCTCCGGACCCTGCGGCCTGCCGGGCGGCAGGTCGCCGTCGCGGACCAGGCCCGGCTCCTTCGACAGCTGCAGGGTGGCGAGCATGGTCTCGTCGTGCTGGTGCTCGTGCTGGATCACCAGGCCGAAGACGAAGGCGTCCCGGTGGAGGGGGTCGGGGCCGTTCGGGTCGATGGCGTCCAGGACGTCGAGCACCCGCCCCCGCACGCCCTCGATGTACCGGCGCGCCTCGACGGGGCCCAGGATCGGCAGGCTCGGGCGGTTCTTGCGCGGGTGCTTGAACGCGTCGTACAGGTCGTCGATCTCGGGGCGGAGCGGGGTGATCCCACCGGCCTCCCGCAGCACCCACAACTCCTCGTAGTTGCCCACGTGCGCCAGGTCCCACACCAGGGGCGACATCAGCGGTGAGTGCTGCTTGACCAGCAGGTCGTCCTCGGCGTCGGTGTAGGCCAGCGACCGGTCGCGCACCGCGATCAGCTCGGCGGCGATCCGCTCCTTGAAGTCGTTCATGCCGGTCCTTCCTCGGTCAACCAGTCCGACAGGCGTCGTCCCGGTCCTTTCGCCAGTTCCAGCAGGTCGAGGGCGGGGGGCCGCCCCGTCGTCACGTGCCGGTCGGCGAAGGCGGCCACCTCGCCGACCAGTTCGGGAGTCGCCCCCAGGCGGGGCAGCGCTTCGAGGGCCGCGCGGAAGCAGGCGTCGGCCGCCTCGCGGAGCCTCGGCTCGGTGAGGCCGCAGCGCGCCGCCTCGAGCCACATCCCCGCGTACGGCTCCGCAGCCGCCAGCGCCGTGTCCGCCGCCCGGTCGTCCACCATCAGGGCGTGGGTCACCGCCACGCACACCGGCCAGTTCGCCGGATGCTGGGCGTCGAGGTAGCGGATCTCCAGCCAGCCGCGCGGCCGTACCGGAGGGAAGATGGTCGTGGCGTGGTAGGCCAGGTCCGCCACGGTCGGCGGCCGCACGGGCGCGCTCAGCCAGTCGCGGAAGGTCGAGCCGTCACGGATCGGGCGGTAGTGCTCGCCGTCCTCGCGCACGAGCATGAGCCTGGCGTCGAGGAGGTACTCCGCCCACGCGGAGGCCGGGTCGGCGGTCGCCGGGACGGGAGCGGTCCTGGTGCGGTCGAGGTTCTCCCACACCTCCTGGCGGCCCGACATCCACCCGCACGGCACGCCCTCGCGGAGCGAGGAGTTGGCGAAGGCCGCGACCAGGACGGGGCCGAGCAGGTGCGCCCGCTCCCACCGCACCCACGGTTTCTCCCCCAGGTCCAGGTTGACCTGGATCGACGCCGTCGAGCACATCATCAGCGAGCCGTACGGCGTGCCGAGGAACTCGGCCATCGCGTCGTAGCGGGGCAGACGCAACTGCCGTTTCGCCGGTCGCACCGGATCGAGGCCGACCCCCGCGAGGGCCAGACCGGCGTTCCGCAGCGCCTCGCGGGTCGCGTCCACGTCGGCGCGGAGGAGTGTGATCGCCTCGGACAGGGTGCCCGCGGGACCTGACAGTTCGAGCTGGCCGCCCGGTTCGAAGGTCACCCGGCTTCCCCCGGACAGCCGCGGCAGGACGTCGCCTGTTCTGGCCAGCGGGACCTGAAGCTCGGAAGCCGCGCGGTCGAAGACCAGGAACTCCAGTTCGACTCCCACCTGGTCTCCGACGGCGCCGGGGAAGCAGTGCTGGGCGAAAGCCTCCACATCCGAGGCATCCCGGATCGGCGTGTCCTCGGCCGCAAGACCGGTCATCGTCCCCCCTTTTCGCCTGATGTGTATGGATCTATAGACCCGCGAGGCGCGCAAGCGTTACAGGGGAAGGCCGGAGAACGCCGGGAGAACATCGGGAAACGCCGGGAGGCGTCGGAGACGTCCGGAAACGGCTGGGACACGCTGGAAACAGCGGGAGGCGACGGGGGCGGCGTCAGGAAACCGGGGGTCGGACGGACGGCCGCCGGAGAACGCCGGGGCACACGGTGTAACGGATCGCTCCCCATGCGGCACTGCGCCATATGGAGCGGGGGCTGCGATGAGGCGAGCGACGACGCGATCCGGGCGACCGGCGGACTGCCGGGAGGCGCTGGAACTTGTCACGGGCTATCTCGACGGGGTTCTGCCCGCCGGGCGGCGGCGGCGTCTCGAGGAGCATCTGGCCGGATGCGCCGAGTGTCCCGTCCAGCTGGAACAGATCAGGGTGACGGTCGAGATCCTGCGCTGTTTCGGCGCCGGGGACATCCCGCAGGACACGCTCGCGAAGTTGTGGGCCGCCTTCGCGCGCCCCTGAGCGCCGTCCGGCCCCGGTCCCGGATCTCCGTCGCCGTCCGGCTCAGGAGCTTCGCCGCTCCTCGACCCGGGAGTCCCGCCGGTTCCTGAAGGCGGACAGCAGCCGGTCGCGCATGTCATCCGGTGGGGGGTCCGGGGGCAGGGCGCCGAGGGCGGTGACCGTCACGCGGAACTGGTGGAGGTAGTGGCCGCAGCACTCGCACTCGGCCAGGTGCTCCTCGAACCGCTGCCGGGTGGGTTCGTCGAGGTCGTTTTCCAGGTAAGCGGTGACGAGTTCCACCCACTCGTCGCAACTGAACCGCTTCACGACGTGGACCGCCTTACCGTCTATGAACTGAACCGATTTCACTACGCCGACCGCCTCGCCGTCTCGAAGTAGTCCTCAAGCCGCCCCCGCACCGCCACACGGGCGCGGTGCAGAAGGACCCGCTGGTTGGCCGCGGAGATCTCCAGGATCTCGCACACCTCCTCCGAGGTGCACCCCTCGACGTCGCGGAGGGTGATGACAGCACGCTGTCTCGGGGGAAGCTCAGCCAGGGCCGCCGCGATCAGACCGCGCACCTCGGCGGCCAGCACCTCGCCCTCGGGGGTCGACCAGGCCGTGGGGACGTTCTTCCAGTGCCCGGGGAACGGGTCGTCCGCGCTCTGGAAACACGCGGGGTCGACGGACGGCTCCTCCCTGTGCTCGAAGGCGCTGCTCCACGGGACCGTGCGGTTCTCGCGCACGCCCCGTTTCCTGGCCGTGTTGACCAGGATGCGGTAGACCCAGGTCTTGACCGATGAGCGGCCCTCGAAGCCGTCTATCCCTCTGATCACCGCCAGCCAGGTGTCCTGCACGACCTCTTCGGCCGAGTCGTTCGTCGAGACGTGGGAGCGGGCCAGCCACAGCATCCCTCGCGACCAGGTGTCCAGCAGCGCCGCGAACATCGACTCGTCTCCGGCGCGCAGGGCCGCGACGACGACGTCGTCAGGGGGGAGCCTACTGCCCGTGAAGGACTCCACGATCGCCTCCTCGCGGTCGGACATCTGGGATATCCGTGTCACAGGGACGCTCCTCCGCTCCTCGCGGGCCCGGAGACGTCTGGATCATCGTGGTGTGTCCTCTCCGATGAGACGCTCGCTGAGCGCTGTCGGCCCGAGGATGAGGATTCCCGTCCTGAAATGAGCCGACACCTCCTCCTTCGCCTCCGGGCGTGTGGGCGGTTGCCGCCTTCCGTTCGCACAGTTCCCGCACCGGCCCGTTCGTTACACCGATCGGGCCTTTCACGCTTCGGGAAGTTTCAGCATGCGGTCGAGCAGCTGGTGGAGGTGGGCCTGGAGGCGGGGCTTCGTCTTGGGGTTGTCGGGGTCGGGCGGGTCGGGAGGGGCGAGGGCCTCGCCGTGGAGGAAGCCGTACACGCTCCAGACCAGCGTCCGCACCATCAGGTCCGCGTCGATGCCGTCGTCGATGAAGCCGTCCCTGGCCGCCGAGCGCAGCGCGTCCCGGGTGAGGTTGATGAGCGGGACCGCGTACCTCTGTTCGAGGTCGGGGATGTCGGCGGCGTCGCCGAGCCAGCGATGCATCCACAGCGCGGGGATCTGCGGGTTGGACAGGCACAGATCCAGGTAACGGTCGACGAGGGTGTACAGGGCCGAGGCGACCCCGGCGGGGTCGCGGGCGGGAAGCGCCGCCAGAGCGCCCTCGACGACGGCGCGCTGGGCCAGGCTGGCGCGTTCGATGACGGAGAGGTAGAGGTCGCGTTTGTCACCGAAGGTGTCGTGTATCCATTCGACGTCGTATCCCATGGCCTCCGCCAACCCCTGCAGGGTTGTGCCGTCGTAGCCGAACGCGGCGAAAAGCCGGGTCGCGAAATCTATGACCGCTTCGCTCTGCTGCTCCTCCGCAGAAGTCATGGTTCGATTCAAGTCCTTGACACTGGTGGAGCTAGCTAAGCGCTGGTTTTGGCGTGGTCAAACCTGTGTGCGCAATGTCCCGGCCTGGGCTGATCGGTCGTTCCCGGGAGGAGCAGGGCGGGGCCGTAAGGACTGTTTCCCGGCACGGGTCGTGACGGCCGCGCCGGGTGGATCACCGCGAGGGTCGTGACGGCCGCGCCGGGTGGATCACCGTGCCGGTCGTGACGGTCACGCCGGGTGCGTCACGACAGCCGTGCCGTGTAGGTCACGACGGCCGTGCCGTGTAGGTCACGACGGCCGTGCCGTGTAGGTCATGACGGCCGTGCCGTGTAGGTCATGACGGCCGCGCCGCTCCCGAAGACACGGCTGTCGGCCAGCTCGAACTGCGTGGGGGCGAACCCCCCGGCGAACAGGGGGATCCCCGACCCGACGATGACCGGGTACACCTTCACGATCAGCTCGTCGATCTCGGGCAGCAGCGTTCCCGCGAGCCGCGCCCCACCGGCGAGCCAGATCCCCTTGCCGTCCTGCCGTTTCAGCTCCCTGACCGCCGCGACCGGGTCGCCGGAGACGATCCGGACCGCCGGGTCGGGGGCCTCGGTGACGCTCCCCGAGACCACGTACTGCCGCAGGTGCCCGTACGGGCTGGTGATCCCCTCCCGCAGCGCGGGGTCGTAGGTCGCGCGCCCCATCACGACGGTGTCGAAGCGCGTGGTCGGCGGGTCGATCCCGATCGCCTTCCGCACGTGCGTCGGAACGGCGTCCGCGTACTCGGCGAGGATGTGTTCGAGGATGTCGTCGCCCATGGGGAAGAAGTCGACGGAGCCGTCAGGGCCCGCGATGAAGCCGTCGATGGACGACCCCACGTAGTAGACGAGCTTTCGCATCCGGTCCTCCTCGTGTGGCGGCGGGCGCGCCGAACCCCGCCTCTGACCACTCCATTTATAGTGCTCCTTCCTCAGCGGGGAGGACGACCGGGGCCGGGCGGACCGGACGCGCGAGGGGCCGCTGACCGGCCGGGCGCTCCGCTGCGGCCCTGGCTCCGGGCCGCGCGCCGTACGGGCACCCGCAGCGCGGCGGTCAGCCGCCGGCGGCGGGGAAGGGCGGCTCGCAACCGGGACCGTACGGCGTCCGCCAGGGCCCAGGCGCGGTCGCCGTCCTCGGCGGTCGCCGCGTGGGAGCCGTACAACGCCCTGTCGACGACCTCGGCCAGGTCGTGCGCGGCGTCGGTGACGGCGGGGAACCTCTCCGCCGCGCCGGTGGCGACCTCACCGCCGGTGGCCGCCGCGGTGGAGGGGAGACCGGCCTCCGCGTACCGGTCCAGGGTGTCCCGCCAGGCTCCGACCACCCGTTCCAGCGGATCCGCGGCCCGGCGTCGCCGCGCGCGAAGCGCCGCCTTGGACAGCGGTACGGCGGCGGCAGAGGAGACCAGGACCGCCCCCGCCGCGAGCCACAGCGGCCACCACCGCCACGGCGAGGCGGGCGGGGACGCGGGGGAACGCCTGGCGGGTGTGCGTTCCCGTCTCTCGTCCCCGGTGTCCGCGGGGTCCCGCTCCTGGGCGCTCTGTTCTTCGGGAGAACGCGAGCCGGGGTCGTCGGGGCGTCGCTCGCCGTCCCGCGCCGGGGTGGGGAAGAACGGCGCCCAGCCCGATTCGGCGAACCGCACCTCGGCCCAGGCGTCGACGTCGCGTCCGGAGATCCGGTACCTGCCCTCCTGCCCCGGCTTCTCGGAGCGGAAGCCGACCGCGACGCGGACGTCGTATCCCAGGGCCCTCGCCATCGCCGCGAACGCGGAGGTGTACTGCTCCGCCGTGCCGCGGCGCTCCTCGAGGAGGCGGTTGATCTGGAAGAGGCCGTGACCGCTGGGCGCGTCGGGGCCCGTGGCCACCGTGAAGCCGCCGTTCTCGGCGAAGTGGTCGGACAGGCGGCGCAACGCGCCGTAGTCGCGCCGGTCGCCCGTGATCTCCCTGGCCCTGGCGGTGAGCTCCCTGACCGCGGACTCCCCGGAGGCCCTGTCACTGGCGGGGTCGGCGGCGGGGACGGCGGGGGAGTCGGTCTCCAGCACGGCCCCGTCGACGACGGGTACGGCGCTGCGGACGGTGTACTCGGCCGGTGTGGACCGATCCTCGGGGAAGACGACGTCGCCGCTCTCACGGTCGACGCCGAGACCGCTCACCGACACCTCGACGGGGCGTCCGCTGGAGACGACCCAGCTCACCGGGCCCGCCTTCTCGACCCGCACCCGCTCCTGCGCCGTCTCGCTCCGGCCGTCCTCTTTCGGCGCGGGCAGCAGCGTGCCCGCGCGCCAGTAGGCGGCGGCGCTCGTCCAGTAGACGCCGTCGAACTCCGTGAGGGTGGCGTAGCGCAACCGGAGGGGCCGTGCGGCGGAGGTCACGCTCAGGATCATCGGGAGCCTGCCGTTGAGCAGGGCGGGAAACTGCGTCAGGGGGCTGGTGGCCTGCCGGGGGACGACCGGCCTGCCGACCAGGTCCCGGGCGTCCACCGGGCTCCGCTGCCCGGAGAGGGCCAGCAGCCCGGGGCCCGCGAGGCTCGTCGCCACCGCGACGGCGACGAACAGGACGGGAGCCAGGGCCGTCGGTCGCGCCCACGGCGCTCGGCCGCCGGACCCCCGGGACGTCCCCTTCCCTCCGGCCGCCTCGCCCGTCGCGGCCCCGGAGGCCTTCGCGTCTTTCGCGCCTTCGGCCGTCGCGTCGTCGGGGGCCGGAACCGTCGCGACGACCCCGGAGCGCCCCAGCCGAGCCCGTACGGCGAGCAGCGCCCCGCACGACAGCGCGACGGCGGGCGCGAGCCAGGCCGCGCCACTGGACGGCGCCGCGACGGCGAGCCCGGCGCCCGTCGCCAGCAGCGGCGACGGCATCGACCACGCGGCCGACCTCCCGCGCAGGGCGGGCTCGACGGCGCCCAGTGTGGCGAGCCCGGTGACGAGCACGACGAAGGCCAGCTCGGGCCCGGACGGGTCGGCGGGCGGCGCCGAGGTGAGCAGCCTGCGCGGGCCGTCGAGAACCGCCGACGGCACGGCCAGTCCCAGATAGGCGGCCAGCAGCGCCGCCGCGACCGTGACGCGGGTGACGGGGGCGACGCGGGTGGCCGAGGCGAGCACGAGGCACGCGGCGGCGGTCACCAGACAGGCCCCCGCGACGGGCAGCGCGTAGCGGGGATCGGCGAGCGCCTCGGCCGGGGTGCGCGCGAACGCCCCGGCGAACGCGACGGCGGGGGCGAGGCCGAGCAGCACGGCCACGACGGCGGGGACGGCGTCGGTGCGGGTGCGGGTGCGGGTGCGGGTGCGGGGGCGGATGTCGGTGTGGGTGCCGGTGCCGGTGTGGACGTCGGTGTGGGTGCGGACGTCGGTGTGGGGGGCGGGCCGGGGGGCAGAAGTCATCTCCGGCCTCCCGCGAGGCCGCCGAGCCTGTTCAGCGCCGTGACCGCCTGCGCCCCCGACGCGGCGCGGAGCACCGACACCCCCGCGCGGCCGGTCACCGTGGGGGAACCCACGGCGGCGGACAGCTGCACGACCGTCGTCGCCGCCCGGTGCCGGGCGGCGGGGAGCAGGGACACCAGGGCGTCGTCCGCGCCGGTCACCACGACCAGGGAGGCGTTCCCCGCGACCCGCCTGACCAGCGAGACCAGCGCGGCGAGGTCGTGCTCCTCGGTGCGGCGCACCGCCGCGAGCCGGTCCATCGGCCCCCTGCCCCCGGCCAGGGCGACCTCGCCCCCGTTCTCCCCGAGGACGGTCAGGGCGGCGGCCCGACTTCCCCTGCCCGCCGCCGTGACCAGCGAGGCCGCGACCTCGACCGCCTCCTCGAACTCGTCGGCGGACAGCACCGCCGCGCGGGTGTCGACGACGACGGCGGCGGTCGGCTCGGCCGTGTCGACCCGCTCCCGCACGATGAGGCTGCCGCTCCTGGCGGTCGACCGCCAGTGGATCTGCCGGGGGTCGTCTCCCGGCCGGTACTCGCGCAGCGACGCGAACGTGGTCGTTCCCCGGGGCGCGCGGTCGTCCAGGGGGCCTTCGACGTCGGGGGCGCTCCCGACCGCCGAGGGACGCAGCGGGTGGACTCTCGGGCGCACCCACAGCCGGGCCGGGGAGCCTGCCCGCTCGGTGCGCCGGGCGAGCCCGAGAGGGTCGCGTCGTTCGAGCAGGAGGGGGCCGAGGGTCAGCAGCCCCCGCCTGGGCGTGGCCAGCGCGTACTCGACGCGGGCCGTCGCCCCGGGGGCGAGCGGGGGCACGGCGACGCGCGACGGGGCCCCGTCGACCAGGTCCTTCACCTCGACCCAGCCGGTCGGCAGCCGCCCGGCGTTGCGTATCTCCAGGTCCGCGACGGCCCCCGTGTTCACGGTGACCCGATCCGGGGTCACCGTGCGGCGTCCGCCGAGCCGTACGGGGACGGAGACGAGCACGACGGCGAGGACGACCACCGCCTGCGCGGCCGCTCCCACCCCCGCCAGGCCCGGGTAGCCGCCCGCCAGCCCGGCGGCGAGCAGTACGGCTCCGCCGAGCGTCACGGCCGTGCCGGTGCCGCTGAGCCGGGGAGCGTTCGCGAGCCTCCCCGGCGCCCCCACGGGACGCCGGTTCCGGCCTGGGCCCGCGAGTGTGCCGACCCGGCGGAGGCCGGGCCGGGCGGGCGTCCTCGCCGGGTCCTCGCCCCGGCCGGAACCGGAACGCCAGAGCGTTCTCACCGTGCCCCGGTCATCGTGGGGACGGGAACGGCGGCCAGCACCTCGCGCAGCACGTCGGCGGCGAGCAGGCCGTCGATCTCGGCCTGCGCGTCCAGGATCAACCGGTGTGCCAGGGCGGGCTCGGCCACCGCCTTCACGTCGTCGGGGACGACGTAACCCCGGTTGGAGCAGGCCGCCCACGCCTGCGCGGCGCTCACCAGCGCGAGGCTGCCACGCGGGCTGACGCCCAGGTGGAGGCGGGGATGCGAGCGGGTGCTCTCGGCGATGCGCGCCACGTACTCGGCCACCGCGTCCGCCACGTGGATCCGGCTGACGTATTCGATCATCCAGCGGATCTGGTCCACCTTGGCGACCGGCCTGAGCGGGGGCGGCGCGCCCGCCCGCGCCCGGTTGACCAGGATGTCGCGCTCGGCGGCGACGTCGGGGTAGCCGATCGCGACGCGCAGCAGGAAACGGTCGAGTTGCGCCTCGGGCAGCCGGTAGGTGCCCTCAAGGTCGACCGGGTTCTGCGTGGCGACCACCAGGAAGGGGGTCGGCACGGGATGGCTGCGCCCGTCGATCGTGACCTGACGCTCCTCCATCACCTCCAGGAGCGCCGACTGCGTCTTCGGCGACGCCCGGTTGATCTCGTCGGCGAGCACGACGTGCGCGAAGGCGGGCCCCGGGCGGAAGTCGAACGTTCCCGACTGCTGGTCGTAGACGGTGGTGCCGGTGATGTCCGAGGGCAGCAGGTCGGGGGTGAACTGGATCCGGTTCCAGCTCGCGTCGACGGAGGTGGCGACGGCCTTGGCGAGGGTCGTCTTGCCGACCCCGGGGACGTCCTCGACCAGGAGATGACCGCCCGCGAAAAGGCAGGTCAGGGCGAGTCGAACGGCCTGTGGCTTGCCGGAGAGGGCCTGTTCGACGTTGGCGCGGACGGCCGCGTATCCGGCGGCGAAGTAGGCCGCCGCGTCCGTGCCGGTCTCCGTCGCACTGCTGGACATCTCGTCTCCGCGGGTCGTTGTCGTCGTCGGGGTCACTGTCGGGGTCACTGCCGGGATCACTGTCGCCGGCTGGTCGTCGGGCGTCCGTCGGCCACCCGGCAGGCGGGTCTGGGCCTGGCGGGCGCGGGCCTGTCGGTCCTGACCAGCGCCCAGACCTCGAAGCAGTACCGGGAACGGCGATCCAGGCCGGGCACGAGGTAGGAGGGGCCCTGGTCGGCTCTCAACTGCGCGAGCTGCCTCCTGCCCCGGTACACGACGTAGGACACGAAGCCGGGCATCTCCGAGACGTCGCTGAAGTCGAGACGGATGGTGCCCGCGTCCGGGCTGGTCACCGTCACCGGCAGGTAGTACTGCCGGTAGCCGAGGCTCGGAGACGGGGAGGGGGAGGCCGGTGCGGCGGAAGGCCGAGACCCGCCGAACCACAGTCCCGCCCCGACGGCCACCGCCAGCAGGGCCGCCAGACCGCCCGTCACGGGCCACAGCCACGAGCGCCGCGCGACCCGCGCCTCCGCGGGCGCGTCGGGCACCGGCACGGTCGCCCCACTGGTCGGCAGCGACTCGGCGTGCGCTTCCGGGAGCCTCCTCGCCACCTCGGCGGGACTGCCTGTCTCGGCGGGGCTCCCCGCCGAGGGCGCGACTCCGGCGAGGGTCCCCAGATACGGCGGAGCCCCGGGAACGGGCGAGCCGTACGGCGGTTCACCGGGGGAGGCGGGGGCGCGTGGCGGTTCACCGGGCGGGACGGGGGCGTACGGCGGGGCGGCGGCCCCGGCGGACCGGTACGGGGGTGGCGGGGGCAGCGGCGGCGGCGCCCCCGAGGGCAGGTCGGCGGGGTGAGGGGACGCGGGGCGGCCGGTCACGCCGTCCGTGTGCGAGGCGAAGGGCAGATCGGGTGGCGGGCCGACCGCGGGACCCGGGTACGGGGCGAAGGGCAGATCGGGCGGCGGGCCGACCGCGGGACCCGGGTACGGGGCGAAGGGAGTGCCGGACGCAGGGGCGACCCCGTGGTCCGGGATCGCGTGACCTGGGAGAGGCGGGATCGCGTGACCTGGGAGAGGAACGAAGGATCCGCCGGATGCCGGGCGGGCCGCATGATTCGGAAGGGAGGCGGGGGATCCGCCGGACGCGGGACCGGCCGTGCGGCCGGGGGGCGAGGCGGGTAATCGGGCGGCCAGCAGGGCGAACCGCTCGGCGACCTCCCCCGCTCCCGGGCGGTCCTGCGGCCGCTTCGCCAGGCAGGAGCGGATGAGCTCCCACACCGCCTCGTCGAGCCCTCCGGGACGGAGGGGTTCGTCCTCCAGGTGGGCGCGCATCAGGGCCACCGGGTTGTCCCCGGTGAAGGGCCTGTGCCCGGCGAACAGCTCGTAGGCGGTGACTCCCAGCGCGTACACGTCGGCGGGCGCGCCCGTCGGTCGTTTCTGCGCGGCCTCGGGAGCGAGATACGCCTGGGTGCCGACCACCTGTGAGACGTGGGTGAGCGCCTGGCCGTCGGCGATCAGGGCGACCCCGAAGTCGGTCAGCCGGGCCCAGGGCCTGCCGCCAGGCCAGGTGACGAGAACGTTCTCCGGTTTGACGTCGCGGTGCACGACACCGGCCGCGTGGATCGCGGCCAGTGCCTCGGAGACCTGGCCGAGCAGCATCGCGGCCAGGGCGGGGGTGAACGCTCCCCGCGCCGCGGCGGCCCGCAGGTTCTCCCCTTCCACGAGCTCCATGACGATGGCCATGGTGACGCCCTCCGCGACGTGGTCGTAGACCGGCACCAGATGGGGGTGGCGCACCGCCTGCTGTGCCGTGCGCTCACGCAGGAACCGGTTGACCGCGTCCTGCTGGGAGGCGTGGTGCTCGTGGAGCAGTTTGACGGCGACGGGATGGCCGTCGGCGTGGCGGCGTCCCCGCCACACCACGCCCGCCGCGCCCCTGCCGATGATCTCCTCCAGCAGGTAGCCGCTGCCCACCGCCAGTGGTCCGCCGCTTCCCTGGGATCCCCTTCGGGACGACGTCGGCGGTTGGACCGCGGGGAACGTCGGCGGCGAGGTGGGCAGCTCGGCCGGATCGGTGTCCAAAACGCTCGGGGTCTCCCAGGAGAGGCTGCGTTGCGTGCGTGACACTGGCCGGGGACGGGATCCCCGTGGCGCTGCCGTCGTACTATAGCCGTCCAAAGTCGGTGTAACCGGGCTCATTTGCTAATCGCTCCGTCGGGCATCGGCACCTGTACGGCCCCGCACTGCCCGCGCGTGACGAGCAGACCGCGTCCCGGCGGCCAGCCGCCCCTGGTCCAGGACGGCAGCCTGACCTCGAAGACCTCCCCGTCGACCGGTGAGGCCGGGTTGAGCAGCAGCCCGGAGCGGGCGCGGCGCAGCATCGACAGCCATCCCCTGAAGCGGTGCGCCTGCAGGTCGTCCGTGGTGCAGGCGGCGACCAGCAGGCTGCCGGAGTCACGCGCGGCCCGTGCCATCTCCTCCAGGGCCGGCGCCGCGGGCCCGTCCGTGAGCAGCTCCGCGTCGTCGACGACGACGCAGAACGGCGGGTCGAGGGCGGTGAGCACGCCGTACAGGTTCGCGACCTCGTCACCGGACACGACCGCGGCCACTCCGGGACGGCCCGCCAGCTCCCGCAGCGGGGAGGGACGCGGGCAGACCAGCACGGACGGCATGGCGACGGACCGGACCACGGCCAGTAGCGCGCCGCTCCTGCCGGAGCCGGGCGGCCCCGCGACCAGGAAGCCGTGGCCGAGCTCGGCCAGGTCGACGTCGACCGGCCCCAGCCGGTCTCCGCCGACGCCGACGGTGCAGACGGTCGGCGCGAGCGGCCTGCCGCCGACCCGCATGGCCTCCGCCTCCGCCGAGGTGATCGTCACGGGCAGCGGGTCGGCCCTGCGGGGCAGGGCCTCGGCGGGGACGGCCTTCCAGCGCTCCCGGCTCTCCCGGGCGAACCGTTCGGCGGCCGTCGCCTGCGCGACGCCGTCGGGGTCCGCGTCGAGCAGCGCGACCTGCACCTCCACCGTCCCGGGCATCGCGATCATCCGTCCCGGCGGCATCGCGCGGGGCGCCTGCCGTGGGGCGACGCCGTACACCGCCAGCTCGTCGGGGTCGGCGTGGCGCAGCACCAGGCGCGTGGCGATCGCGCCGCCGAGCCGCTGGGTGAACCCCGAACGGTCGGCGGCCACCACGGTCACCACTCCCACGGACGGGCCTCGGCGCAGCAGCCCGTCGAGGACGTCGACCAGCTTGCCCCCGTCCACTTCGAGGTGACGCGCCAGGAACGTCTCGTACCGATCGAGCATCAGCACCAGGTGCGGCAACGCCTCCCCGCCGCCCTCGGACAGCAGCCGCTGCCTGCGGCCGATCTCCTCCGTCAGCAGCGTCAGCACCCGCACGGCGCGGTCGGCGTCCTCGCCGTCGACGTACGCCCCGCAGTGCGGCAGGGCGGCGAGCGGGGCGAGCGCCCTGTTGCCCATGTCCAGCACGTAGAGGTGCACGTCAGCGGGGCTGTTGCGGCGGGCCAGCTCGACGCCGATCACGCGCAGCAGGGTCGATCGGCCGCTGCGGGTCATGCCCGCGACGAGCACGGTTCCGGCCTGCTCCAGGTCGAGCAGGTAGGGGCGTCGCGCCTGCTGTCCGGGAAGATCGGCCAGCCCGATCGGCACCCGCAGGGGAGCGCCGGTCTCCCGCGCGGCCAGGTCCTCGACCGTCAGCGCTTCGGGCAGCGGCGGCAGCCAGGGGCTGCGGGACGAGGTCGTGCCCGTCAGCTCGGCGGCGGCCCTGATCGCCGTGACGAGCACGCCCAGATCCGTCTCCCCGTCGTGCTCTCCCCGCGCGCCGGAACCGGTCCCCGTGCCGGAGACCCCCATCACGCCGGAGACGCCCCGGATGCCGCGATCACCGGACGCGCCGGAGACGCCCGGGACCTCCTGGGGGCCTGAACCGCGTGACGGATCGGAACCGTCCGGGTCGTCCGAGGGGGCGGACGGGCCGTTCCCCAGCTCGTGCACCAGCCGGGGACGGATCGTGACCCGCTCCGCGTCGGCCGCCGCCTCCCCGCGCGGCCAGCCGATCCTGGCGGTCTGCATCAGGGCGAGGTCGGAGTGGCCCGCCCGCAGGTACGCACGTCCTGGGCGGTGGCGGGACAGCCGGGCGGCGTCCGGGACGTCGATCACGTCGCCGCTGTCCGAGGCGCCGGTGACGCGCAGGCAGATCCGCAGGTTCAGGTTCGCGCGCAACTCGCCGCTGACCACGCCCGCCGGACGCTGGGTCGCCAGCACCACGTGCACGCCGAGGCTGCGGCCCCGCATCCCGATGCCCACGACCCCCGTGACGAACTCCGGCACCTCCTCGACGAGCGAGGCGAACTCGTCGACGACGATGACCAGCCGGGGAAGCCTGCCGCCCGTCACGGCCCAGTAGTCCTCGATGTCCTTGGCGCCCGCCTCGGCCAGCAACTCCTCACGCCTGCGCAGTTCGGCGCCGAGGGAGGCGAGGGCGCGGGAGACCAGGTGGCCGTCGAGGTCGGTCACCATGCCCACGCAGTGCGGGAGCTCACGGCACTCGGCGAACGCGCTGCCGCCCTTGTAGTCCACCAGCACCATCGACAGCGCGTCCGGCGCGTTCTCCAGGGCCAGGCCCGCGACCAGCGTCTGCAGCAGTTCGGACTTGCCCGCGCCGCTGGTGCCCGCGACGAGGGCGTGCGGGCCGTCGCGGCGCAGGTCGACGGTGACGGGCCCGCTCGCGCCCATGCCCAGCGGCACGGTCGTGCCGCGTCCTCCCGGGTTGCGCGCCCAGCGCCCGGCCACCGTCTCCGGAGCGGGATCACGGCCGAGCCCGGCCAGGTCGAGGAGCCGTACGGCCTCGGGCAGCTCGGCCTCGGCCCCCCACCGGCCGCCGAGGACCCGCATGGGAGCCAGGGCGTGGCCGAGGACTCGCGCGTCCTCCAGGGTGAGGCGGTCGAGCAGCACCCCCTCGACGGGATCGCCGCCCGGACGGCTCACCCGTGCCCGGGTGCCGGACGAGCTCGTCACCACGGCGGTCGCCCGGCACTCGTCGGGCAGGTTGGTCTCGTCGTCGTCCAGGCAGAGGGCGTAGACGCCCGCCTCGGGTCCCTCCGCGAGCAGCTCCGCCAGCCCAGGGAGGCCGCGCAGCCGCCGGGCCCCGTCGGCCACGACCACCATGCGCCGCCCCGAAGGCGTCCCGGCCCTGAGCGTGGCCCGCTGCTCGGCGCGTCTGTCCTCGACGATCCGCCGCAGCTCCGCCAGCCGTACGGCGGCCTGCCGCGCGTCGGTGGCGATCGTCCGGCGGCAGGCCGACTCGGCGGTGTGCGGCAGCGTGTGCGGCAGCCAGGTCGCCCACTCCCACTCGGCCGCCTCGTCTCCGCCGGTCAGCACCACGAGGCCGACGTCGTGCGGCCCGTGCAGGACGGCGAGGTGGGCCAGCGCGGCCCGGGCGGCGGCCAGGACGGCCTGCCGGGGGCCCGCCACGCCCAGCACCCCCACGGCGGGCAGGTCGACGGCGACCGGCGCGTGGCCGACGGCGGGCGCCGCGATCTCCTCGCCGGGCACATGGTCGGTGAAGGCGACCTCGACCGGCCGCGCGGCCAGTCCCAGGCGCAGGCGCAGGAAGTCGTCGTCATGGGGGCGGCGCTCGAACAGCCGCCGGGTCGGGCCCGTGGCGATCCGCAACAGCCTGCCGGGGTCGGGCAGTGCCTCGCGCGCCGAACGTCCCTGCTCGTCGGCGAGCTCGGCGAGCCGCTCGGCGATCTCCGCCCGCCGTCGCTCGTACTCCTCCACGGCCGTACGGAACTCGCGCCTGCCGCCGCGCCGGTCGGACACGACGTTGGCGAGCACCAGGATCGGGGAGAGCGCGAGGAAGATCAGGAAATAGCCCGCTCCGGGGAAGACCGCGTACGCCACGCCCGCGAGCAGGAGCGGAAGCAGGATCGCCACGAGGGGGAAACGCGGGTTGCGTGGCTCCTCCGGGCGGCGCGGCAGGGCGAGCGACGGGATCGAGGGGCGGGCGGGGATGCGCGGAGGCCGGTTGCACAGCAGCGTCTCGCCTCCCGGAGCGGGCTCGACCGCCGCGTCCGCGGGGTCGATCGCGCGTACCGTCAGAACGGTCTCGCCGACGGTGAAGACGTCGCCGGGAGAGACCGCCACCGGCCCGGTGAGGCGGGCGCCGTGCCAGGCCGTGCCGTTCCGCGATCCCGCGTCGGCAAGCTCGACGGTGCCGTCCCGCGAGGGCAGCAGCCCGGCGTGCGTCCGGCTGACCTCGGGATCCGCGAGGGCGAGGCCGGAGCCGGCCGCGCGCCCGACGGTGACGGGCGTCCCGGGGCACAGTGTCGCCCGTGCCGCCGCTCCCGCGCCACCCGCCACGGCCACCTCGAAGCCGACGCCGGGAGAGACGAGGGCGACGTCCGCGACGGGCGGGGCGGTCCGCGCGAGCAGGGACCCGGTCGGCAGCGCGAGGTCCGCGATCAGCGTGCCTGACGGCAGCGCCCGGTCTCCCAGCCACAGCGAGGCCTCCGGACCGGCGGTGTTCCCGAGATCCCTCCGGTCTTCGAGGAGCCCCGGGTTTCCCGAGAACCGGGAAACCCACGAACGCCCGGGTGCAGCCGAATGCTCTGAACATCCCGAACGCCCCGGCCCCGCCAGACCTCCCGGGCCTCCTGGACTTCCCGGCCTCCTCGGACATTCTGAGCCCGTCGGGCTTTCTGTGTTCTCCGGACCTCCCGGACCTCCCGGACCTCCCGGATCTCCTGGACCTCCTGGACCTCCGGGGCCTCCCAGGCCTCTGGGGTGTTCCGCATGCAGGGCGTCCGCCAGGTCACCGGTCGTGGCCTCCGACCCGGTCCGTACGAGGAGCGGCACCTCCCCGCCGCGGACGACGACGCGCAGCTCCCGCTCCATGGGTGTCCTCTCCCGTCCGTGTCGTCCGTGTCGTCAGGGTCGTCGGGGACCGCTCAGCCGCCGACCTGCTCCAGGGCGTCGGCGCGCCGGCGGACCTCGGAGGCCGCGTCCTGAAGCGCCGCGGAGAGCCGGGTCAGCGCGGGCTCGAACTCGCCGCTCCACGACGAGCGGAACCGGTCGGCGGCGCCGCCGCGCCAGTAGGTGTTGGCCAGCTCGTTGCGCAGCTCGCGCAGCAGGCTGTCCACGGTGGCGCTCTGCCGCTGGAAGTTCCCGTTGAGCGAGTGCAGCTGTGGGATCTCGCCGCCGATGACCGACATCTCTTCTCCTTCGCCTTCGCCGGTGGATGTCGGCAACGACGCTAGGGAGGTCCGCCCGCCGGGGAAATGGGAAGGGGTTCCCATCGCGGGCGGTCGTGGCCGGCGGCGCGGGAGGGCCGGGCCCTCGGCGTGGGGGCACGTCCTGGTCGTGGCCGGCGGTGCGGAGGGACGGGTCCTGGTCGTGGCCGGCGATGCGGGAGGACGGCGCGGGAGGGGCGGGTCCTGGTCGCGGTCAGTGCTCGGGAGGATCAGCTGCTTGCCGTGGTCAGCGGCGCAGGAGGGCCAGGTCCTCGCGGGTCACGAGGCCGCGGCTGATGGCGTACTCGGCGAGGTTCACCAGCGCGTTGAACCCCTTCATGTTCGGCACTCCCGCGGCGTCGAGCCGGGTGCGCAGGTATTCGACGCGCTTGACCAGGGCAGTGCGGCTGCATCCGATGCGTGCCGCCGCCGCGGCGTAGTCCTTCGGATAGGGGTCGTACCTGGGCGGCTCCTCCAGGTATCCCGCGAACAGCGCCACCATCGCCAGCCGGTCCGCCGCGTTGACCATCACCTCGGCGCCGACCGCCGTGGGCGTGCTGCCGACCGCCGTGCCTGTCCCGTCGGGCGCGGGGCCGGGGGACGCGGAGGCCGTGCCTTCCGGGGACCGCGCGGGGGCCGGGGCGGGGGACGGGGCGGGGGACGGCGGAAGGAGGGCGAGGTCGTGCCGCCTCCGGGTGCCGTCGACGAGGACCTTCGTCGGGGCCTCGACCGCGATTCGGCGTCCCGGCGGGAGCAGGCTGCGAAAGCCCAGCTCGTCGACCACCGCGAGGGGGCGGCTGCCGGAGCTGTTGGCCAGCCACCAGGTGCCGCTCTCCCGGGAGACCGTGCCCGTGATCCGGGAGATGCCGGTGTCCTCCGGGTCAAGGCAGATCCCGCACTCGCGGGAGCGGCCGAAGGTCAGCCGCTCGTTCTCGGCGATCTCCGTGACGCGACCCGCCACCTCGACCCGCATCCGTGCCATCGTCCCTCCGAATCGCCGTTTCCCTGTCACCGCTGTTGTGAGGCGTTCGCACCGCGGTGAAGCGCCGCGAGGCCCTTCACCGTTGTGAACCGCCGCGCCGTACCCCATTTCACAATGGGAAGCCTTTCCCATCCTGAATGGCGGCGCTGAAAGCCGGAGACGCCTATTGTCGGACATCGCCGGGAAGTGCTGCCAGGATTTGCCCCATTCTGTACTCGCTGGAGGACCGCGATGTCAGGCTCGAACGCGCCCTCCCCTCCCGTCGCGCGTCCGGGCGGGAATCGGGACGGGCGTGGAGCGCGGGGGAGGGCATGGGGGAGGTCGCGGGCCCTCCTGCCAGGGCTGACCGGCACGCTGCCAGGGCTGACCGGCACGCACGTCAACCGCGTGGTGCTGGTCGTCGCCGCCGCCGTGCTGGTGGTCGGCATCGGGTTCGGCACGGGGTACCGCTCCTCCCAGGCCGCCTTCGGCGACGGAAGCGCGTATTTACAGAAGGGCGGGTCGGTCGTCCACGTCAACGCCGATAACCAGAGCGTGGACGCGCAAACCGCGAAAAACCTTGCAAGTGGTGATGAAACCCTTGAAGTAGTACAGGTTGGTCCGGACTCCGTATATGTCGTCAACAACGACACAGGTGAGGTGACCCGCCTGCCCACGGCGACGCTGGCGGCCGAACAGGTCGAGCGCCGTCCCGCCTCGAAGGGGGAGCTCGACGTCGTGACCGGCGGCGGCCAGACCTACCTGGTCGACGCCAAGACCGGCACCCTGAGCAAGCTGGAGGGCAAGGGGGCCGGGCCGGGGCAGGTCGCCGTCCCCGCGCCGGTCACCGGAGCGGTCGTCGACTCCAAAGGCACCGCGTGGGCCTACGCGCCCGCCAGCGGCGAACTCCTGGAGATCGTCGACGGCAGGGTCGCCAACCGGCAGCGGGTGGCGGAGCCGGGTGAGCGCGCCGCGCTGACGCTGGTCGCGGACGCCCCGGTGCTCTACCGGGAGGAGACCGGCGAGGCCGGGCTGTACGGCTCAGGCGGGCTGCGCCGCCAGCTCCACCTGGACGCCCAGCACGGCGTCGTCGCCGCACCCGGCGCGTCGGGCACGACGCTGGCGGTCGTCGTGCCCGGCGGCCGCGTCCTGGTGACCGGTGACTTCGCCTCCGACGCCGTCAGGAAGGTCGAGCTGCCGGGACGCGGCAGCCACGCCTTCGGGCCGCCGGTCGTCCACCGTGGGCGGGTGTACGTCCCCGACTTCACCGTGCACCGGGTGCTGGTGGTCGAACCCGTCACGGGAGAGGTCTCCTCGGTGCAGGTCCCCGGCTCCTCGGACGACTTCCAGCTCGTCTCGCGCGACGACCGGGTCTGGGTCAGCGACCCCTACAGCCGGATCGTGATGGCCTTCGACTCCACGGGCAGGAAAACCTCCATCGACGTCGGCGACGGCCGGGGGGTCGCCGACAAGCCGCTCACGACGCCGACCCCCACGCCGTCCGCCGTCTCGACGCCGACCCCCGCCTCGACCCCCAGCCACGTCTCCGCTCCGCCCCCGCCGGTCATCACGGCCACGAGACGCGGCCCCACTCCCCGGAGCACGGGGAAACCCCCCGTCGCCAAGCCGAGCCGTACGGCCGAGCCCGAACTGGAGACGGTCCCCGACCTCGTGGGGCTCGACCGGGAGGAGGCCTGCGCGCGGCTGCGGCCGAACCTGCGCTGCAGCGCCGTGGCTCAGCCGGACGGTGAGGGCGAGACGGGCAAGGTGATCTCGAGTGACCCGGCGGCGGGCGAGCGCGTCGAGCGGGGCGCCGTGGTCGCCGTCGTCTACCGGGGACCCGCCACCGTGCCCAACCTCGTCGGGATGCCCGCGACGCAGGCCTGCGCGGCCCTGCAGCAGGCCAGGCTCACCTGCCGCGAGCAGGACCAGGGGCTGGCCGCGACCGCCGCCCAGATCGGGGTCGTGACCACCCAGGAGCCGAAGGCCGGCGCCCAGGCCGCCACGGGCACCGCCGTCGTCGTCGGCCGCCCCTCGCAGGTCCAGGTCGGCTCGTACGTCAACCAGTCGGTGGACGCGGCGTGCGCGGCGGTCCAGCAGGCGGGGCTCACCTGTGTCCAGCGGGAGGCGGGCCAGGGCGCCCCGGCACGAGTCGTGCAGGCCCAGAGCCCGGCGGCGGGAACCGGTCTGGCCGCGGGCGGCACGGTCACCGTCGACTTCCTGGGCGACCCCGCCGTCCCCGACGTGCGGGGCCAGACGCCCGACGCCGCCTGCCAGGCGCTGCGCGCGGCCAAGCTGGAGTGCGCGCCCAACGACAACGCCCAGACGCAG
Source organism: Streptosporangium carneum (assembly GCF_027922005.1). Classification (GTDB taxonomy): domain Bacteria; phylum Actinomycetota; class Actinomycetes; order Streptosporangiales; family Streptosporangiaceae; genus Streptosporangium; species Streptosporangium carneum. Next base: position 919,783 of record NZ_BSEV01000001.1, read on the forward strand.
GACGTCAACAAGGTGCTGGCGCAGGACCCGGCCCCCGGCACCCGTGTGCAGGCGGGCAAGGCCGTCTCCTACACCTTCGAGAGCACCGCGCCGGTCACGCTGAACCGCTTCAAGTCACCGGCGCCCAACCGCGCCAACCACCTGTCGATCGGCGGCGGCCCCGCGGGATGGTCGGCCCAGTCCTCCCTTGGCCGCGTCTACCCGCAGGACCAGGCCGGTTCGATCGCCGGGCTCGCCGTGGTCCACCAGTTCCGCTGCGCGAAGGCGGGCTGTGCCGAGCCGGGCAGCTACTACTTCTCGACGAACCCGGCGGAGAGCGCTGGATTCGTCCGTGAGGGGCCCGCCTTCGCCTGCTTCCAGGACGCGGTCGCGGGCACCCGTGAACTGCACGCTCTCATGAACGGCCAGGGCACCTGGGTGTGGGCGGTCCCGGGGACCGGGGAGTGGAACCAGTTCACGAGCACGGGCTTCAGCGACAGGTTCCGCGTCTGCAACATCTGGTGACGCGTCCGCCCGGGCCGTGGCCGCACCGGTGACTCGTGGTCCGCGGTCCGTGGCTCGTCGTCACGGACCGCAGGCTGCGGGCCACGGTCGCTCCCACCTCCCTGGCCTGCGGCTTCGGCCGTGAAAAATCTTGCATCAAGCGCTTATCTGCATCTGTTGCAATTCTTCCCTTGGTGCGGTTTTCTGGAGGAGAGCATGAGCGTCCCACTTCAGAGGAGCACGCCGTGAACGAAGCCGAAAGCGGCCCCGTAACGCTTTCCGTGAACCGTCAGAACACCTTCGAGCCGCCCCAGGAGCTGACGCGCTGGCGGCACGAAGCGCCGATCCGTCGCATGACCTACGCCGACGGGCATCTCGGCTGGCTGGTGACGAGTCACTCCGCCGTCCGCTCGGTCCTGGCCGACAACCGCTTCAGCACCCGCCCGGACCTTCAGCACCCCGCTCTGCCGTACCTGATCCGGCAGCGGCAGCTGCCGCTGCCCGCGGGCTTCTTCCTGCGCATGGACCCGCCCGACCACACGCGCTACCGGAGGCTGCTGACCGGACAGTTCACCGTCCGCCGCATGAAGCAGCTCGAACCCGGGATCGAGAAGATCGTCGCCGAACGGCTGGACGAGATGGAGCGCCGGGGGCCGTCCCTGGACCTCGTGGAGTCGTTCGCGTTGCCGATCCCCTCCCTGGTGATCTGCGAGCTGCTCGGCGTCCCCTACGCCGATCACGACCGGTTCCAGGGAGACTCGGCGGTGATCGTCAGTCGTGAGGAGACGATGGAGCGCAAGCAGGCCGCGGTCGCCGACCTGCTCGCCTACCTTCACGACCTGGTGCGCCGCAAGCGCGCCGAACCGGCCGACGACCTGCTCAGCGGCCTGGCGGAGGGCGGAGAGCTGACGGACGAGGAGCTCACGGGGGTCGCGTTGCTCCTGCTCGTCGCGGGACACGAGACGACGGCGAACATGATCGCGCTGGGCGTCTTCGCGCTGCTGTCCAACCCCCCGCAGCTGGCAGCGCTGCGTGACGACCCCTCCCTGGCGGCGAGCACCGTCGAGGAGCTGCTGCGTTACCTCAGCATCGTCGACTTCACGGTCAGGGCCGCGCTGGAGGACGTGGAGCTGGAAGGGCAGACGATCAGAGCGGGCGAGACCGTGACGGTCTCGATCCCCGCCGCCAACCACGACCCCGAGCGGTTCGACGGGCCGGGGGCCCTCGACGTCACCCGGAACGCCACCGGCCACCTGTCCTTCGGGCACGGCATCCACCAGTGCCTCGGTCAGCAGCTCGCCCGCAACGAGATGCGCCTGGCCATCCCCGCCCTGCTGGAACGCCTGCCGGGGCTGCGCCTCGCCGTGCCTCCCGAGGAGGTCCCGATGCGCTCGGACATGGCCATCTACGGCGTGCACCGGCTGCCGGTCACCTGGTAGGCGACGGGCCTCGCGCGAATCGCGGCGACCGGGGAGCGTGTCCGCCCCGTCCCGTGCCGCGCGAGGCCCGGTCCGCCGCCGGGCCGTCCTCCGACCTCCGATCCCAAAAGATAACCCCATAGGGGGTATTCATGGGTTATAAATGAGGACGGCCGTCGAGCAGCACGTTCGCACCGTTCGTGAGCCGTCGCCGGCCCCGCCAGGCCCGATCCTCGGGCTGGGCGGAGCACGAGCCGTTCGCGCCGGATCGCGGCCGTCAGGGGCGGGATCCGCTGCGGTCGCCGAAAGGATCACGTGGTGAAGCGCGTACTGCTGCTGGCGACCGGCGACGTCATCGCCTACTCCAGCCGCCCAGGCCGTTCGGGAATCGCCACGGGCGCGCGTCTGCTGGAGACCGTTCCCCCGGACGCCCTGGCGGCCGAGGTGGTGGTCGAGGACGTGCTGGCCGAGCCCAGCTGGGACACCTCGCCCTCGACCATGCTGCTGCTGGCCCGCAGGGCTCGCGCGGCCATCCTGGACCAGGGGTTCGACGGTGTCGTGATCACTCACGGCACCGACACCATGGAGGAGACCGCCTTCCTCGTCGACCTGCTCGCGGGCAGGGCCGCGCGGCAGGGCGCGATCGTCCTGACCGGCGCGATGCGTCCGCTGGACGACCTGTCCGCCGACGGACCGCGAAACCTGGCCTCGTCCCTCCGTGCCGCCGCCGACCCCGCGCTGCGCGGAGCGGGGGTCGTCGTGTGCGTCAACGACGAACTGCACGCGGCCCGGTGGGCCACCGTGGTCGACGCCGCGAACGTGTCGGCGTTCTCCTCGGCCCCCCATCCCGTGCTGGGGCGCGTGATCGACGGACGGGTGGAGCTGTCGGCCACCCCGCCGGGCAGGCCGCCCACGGTGGCGGGAGACCCCGAGTCGGACGTCGCCCTGATCAAGACCTACCCGGGCATGGACTCCGCGCTGCTCACCGCCGCCGTGGACGCGGGCGCCCGGGGCGTCGTGCTTGAGGGGACCGGGATGGCCAACGTGCCGGTCAGCCTGTTCACGACGATCATCGAGCTGACCGAGTGGGGGATCCCGGTCGTCGTCGCCTCCCGCAGCCGCACCGGCCCCGTCTCCCTGGAGGATCTGCCCTTCGGAATGGGTCTCGCCGCCAAGATGGGGGCGATCGGAGCACGCGGCCTCGCCCCCGCGAAGGCGCGCGTGGCCCTGATGGTCGCCCTCGGGACGGGCGGGGTCGAGGCCGTCCGCGACTGGTTCGCCAGACTCTGATCCGGGTCTCCGGGACCCGAAGCCGAGGTCCCGGTTCCCGACGCCGGCCTCTCCGCGGCGCCTCTACTTGAGGGGGTCGTGACCCCAGTTCATCAGGGAGTGTCTCCAGCGGGTCTCCCTGACGTCGCCTGAAGGGCGCTGTGCGAGGTGGCGGTGGACGTAGCCGGTCACCTTCCGCATGTGAGCGTAGTCGTCGTCGGACAGGTCGCCCTTGCGCTTGCGCAGGATCTCCGTGATTCGGCGGCCCGACTCATGGCCCGTCGACTCGTCGCCTCCCGACCTGTCCCCGACGGCCTTCGACTCGTCCGTGCCCAGCCAGTGCTCCAGCTCCCCGGCTGTCATGTTGACCGCCTCGTCGAAGTCCGCGGCGACCTGTCGCCTGTCCTCGGTCATGTCACACTCCTCCTCCGTGGTGCGGAGGCTCCCGGCGGCGTCGCGCACACGTCCTCGTCTACCCGGTCGGACCTGCGCCTCAGGGCCGGCGCGGCTCACTTGACCCCAACCTTCCCCAGAAAGGGGGAGACACGTACGTGAAAGGGGGAGGCGCGTGCGTCGTCACACCCGCGAGCTTGACGTGAACAAAGGTTCAAGTTCCAGGCTGGTCCCAGGAAGTCGTCGACGACGAAGGAGACCCCTGATGATCCTGGTCACCGGAGCGACCGGCAAGGTCGGCCGAAGCCTCGTGTCCCAGCTGAACGACGCGGGTGTCGCCGTGCGCGCGCTGGCTCGCACCCCGGAAACCGCCGACCTGCCGGACGGCGTCGAGGTCGCACAGGGCGACCTGTCGACGCCGGACACGCTGGACAAGGCCCTGGACGGAGTCGACTCCGTCTTCCTCGTCTGGCCCGGCCTTCCTGCCGAGTTCGCGCCCCCCGTTCTGGACGTGGTCGGCGGGCACGCCCGCCGACTCGTCTACCTCTCCTCCCACGGGGTGCCCGACGACGACGTCGAGCGGGAAACCGATCCGATCACCGGGTTCCACACCGCCGTCGAGCGCGCGGTCCAGCGGACCGGGCTGGAGTGGACCTTCCTGCGGGCGGGCGGGTTCGCGTCCAACACCCTGGGCTGGGCGGCGCAGATCCGCGCGGACGGCGTCGTGCGGTGGCCGTACGGCGAGGCGGGCAGGTCGCTGATCCATGAACAGGACATCGCGGCGGTCGCGGTCCGCGCGCTCACCGACGACGGGCACGCCGGGGCGAAGCACCATCTGACCGGCCCCCAGACGTTGACCCAGGTCGAGCAGGTGCGCGTCATCGGCGAAGTGATCGGCAGGCCGCTGCGGTGGGAGGAGGTCGCGCCGGAGGCCGCGAGGGAGCGGATGCTCGCCGAGGGATGGCCCCCGGCGTTCGTCGACGGCGCGCTCGACGCCTGGGCCGGGATGGTGACGCGGCCCGAAGCGGTCTCACCGGCGGTCGAGGAGATCACCGGGGCGCCCGCGCGCACCTTCCGCGAGTGGGTGACCGACCACGCGGCCTCCTTCCGCTGAGCACCGCCGTACCCGCCCGAGCCCTCGAGCCTTTGAGCTCCTGGGACCCCGAGTCCTTCGGACTCCGGCAGCCCCGAGTCCCCGAGCCTCTGAGACCCCGAGTTCCTGGGAGCCCGAGTTCCCGAGCCTCTGAGACCCCGAGCTCCTGGGAGCCCGAGTTCCCGAGTCCTGGGCTCGGACGGCGGGTGCTGAGGCCCAGGACGGGGCTCGGGAACGCCGGGTCACTGCTCGTCGTCCAGCTTGCGCGTGTCGCGAGGCTCGACGTAGGGCTCCTCGTCCGCAGGCTGTCCCGCCTTCATCGCGCGTTCGCGGGCGAGTTCGGCGTCGAACTCCAGCCCGAGCAGCACGGCGATGTTGGAGATCCACAGCCAGATCAGGAAGACGACGACGCTCGCCAGCGCCGCGTAGGTCTTGCTGTAGGAGCTGAAGTTGGTCACGTAGAACCCGAACGCGGCCGACGCGACGATCCACAGGACGACGGCCAGGAGGCTGCCGGGGGTCAGCCAGCGGAACCCGGGCTGCTCGACGTTGGGCGCGGCCCAGTACAGCAGGGCCAGGACCAGCGCCACCATGAGCACCAGGATCGGCCATTTGACGACGCTCCAGACGGCGACGGCGGTCTGGCCCACCCCCAGAAGCCTCCCCGCCCGCTCGGCCAGGTCTCCGGTGAACACGACGGCGACCGCGCCGACCGCCATCATGACGATCAGCAGGGCGGTGATGGCCACGCGCAGCGGCAGCGTCTTCCAGATGGGCCTGCCTTCCCGCATCTCGTACACGACGTTGCCGACCCGCATGAAGGCCCCCACGTAACCGGAGGCCGACCAGAGCGCGACGACGATGCCCAGGACGGCGGCGAACCCGGCGGCTCCCTGACTGCCCTGGAGCGCCTGGACGACGGTGTTGAGGGTCTGGCGGGCCGGTCCCGGCGCCAGCGCGCTCAGGTTGTCGATGAGCGTCTGGGTGGCCGAGGCGCCGAACAGGCCGAGCAGCGAGATCACGGCCAGCAGGGCCGGAAAGATCGACAGCACCGCGTAGTAGGTGAGGGCGGCGGCCCAGTCGCTGAGGTTGTCCCCCTGGAACTCCTTGACCGTCCGCTTGAGCACCCTCCACCACGACCGCTTCGGCAGGTCGGTCGGGCTGTCGGGGGCGTTCGCGTCCTCCGGGGGCCGGTCGTGCTCTTTCGCCGGGGAAGGGGCCTTGTCGTGACCCCGTTCTCTCAGCCGGTGGCGGACGTCCTCGGAGTCCGCTTCCCCCGCCGGACGCCGGGTGTCGCGCTGCGATATGTGTCGAGTGTCGTGACGTGACATGTGATGCACCACTTCGAGCGGGCCACCGCCGCCCCCGGCGGAGGCGGCGGTGGCGGTGGCGTTGTCGGACTGTCAGGAGCCGAAGGTGGAACGGCCCTGGTCGGTCACCTGCTGGGCCTGGTCGCGAGCCTGCTGCCCGGTGTTCCTCGCCGCCTCGGTCGCGGTCTCCTTGACGTGCTGGGCGGCGTCCTGGGCGAAGCCCCTGGCCTCCTGGCCCAGCTGCTGGGCCGACTCCTGAACCGCTTCCCTGATCGGCTCGATCACGTCGCCGGCCTGCTCCTTGAGCTGGGTGGCGGCCCGTTCCTCGGTCTCGGTGCCGGGAATGAGGGTGGCCGCCAGCAGTCCGGCGCCGAAGGCGATCAGCCCGGCCGCCAGCGGGTTGCCCTGCGTGCTGCGCATCGCCTGTTCCGGAGCCTCCTTGACGATTCCCACTGCCTGCTGCGTTCCATGCCTGACGGCGTCGGTCGCCTCGAGCGCGGTGTCGCGGACCGTGCCCGCCGCGCTCGCGGCGGTGTCCCGCACGCCTCCCGCCACCTGTCCGGCCTGGTGCTTCGCGTGGTGGGCGGCGTGGCTCGGCGTGCCCATCACCCGCTCGCGCACCGAACGCACCGTCTGGCGTACCCGGTTGGTACGGCGCTGCACGATCCGTGACGGACTGGTCCGGTCGGCCAGCCGGTCGACGTCGTAGGCCAGCTCCGCCCGGGTGGCGGCGATCTCGTTCCTTATTTCCTCAGGTCCCGCGCCCATCGCGCATCCTCCTTGAGCGTTTCGACGGTCTGCTCCGGCATCGGTGACACCTGCTTCATCCGGGTGCGGCCGGTCGTGAACAGCACCCCGGCGATCGCGGCCCATATGACCGCGACGACGAGCGCGGCCCAGCCCAGGCCCATCACCTCGCCCAGGCCGAACATCACCGCCAGCGTCACGAACAGGGCCACCATGTGGCCGGCGACCCCGGCGCCGCCGAGCATCCCGGCGGCCTTGCCCGCCTTGGTCGCCTCCTGGCGGATCTCGACCTTGGCGAGCTCCAGCTCCTGCCGGAACAGCTTCGACAGGTCCTCGCCGATCTCACCGACCAGCTCCCCCAGCGACGGCTCGTGCGGCGCGGGGCTGGGATAGCTCATCGCCGTTCACCTCCCCAGCCCCCGGTCGCGGGCGGCTCCTCGACCGGCGGGTACGACGAGGCGGGCCGGGTGCCGGTTCCGAGGGACGCCAGCGGGTCCGCGACGCCGCTGTAGCCCTGTCCGGTGCTCGAGGAGGACCCTCCGACGCCCGTTCCCGGGTAGGAACCGGGGCCTGTGGGGTCCGGGTAGGTCTGTCCGGTGGAGTAGGGCTGCCCCGTGCCCGTCGTGGTGGGGTACGCCTGCCCGGTGCCGGAGGAGCTGTCGGGGTATGTCTGCCCGGTGCCGGAGGAGCTCTGCGTCGCGCCGGTGGTCGCCTTGGCGATCCGCCCGGCCAGGAAGCCTGCGGCCGCGGCCGCCGCGAGGAACACCCCGGGACGGCGGCGGGCGAAGGTCTGAACCTCCTGCACCACTCCTGCCAGCCCGTGCCGCTCCAGATAGTCGGCCGCCTGGTGTCCCCTGTTCGCGACCTGCTGGACCACTCCGTTGACCGGGGAGTCGGGTTTGGCCGCCTCACTCATCGAGTTCAGCTCGTCGGCCCACTGGCGGATGCCCTGCGCGGCGCGCCTGCTCTGCTCCCGCGCCTGCTCGCCCGCGCGCTCGCGCAGTTGCCCGACCGCCTGGCGTGCCTGCTCCCTGGCCTCGGCCGCCACTGCCTGCGCCTGATCTTTGGCGGTTTCCGCCACCTCTCCGACCGCGGCCTTTCCCTGCTGCGCGGTCGCCTGTAGTCCCCCGCTCTGCCCCGCGCCCCGGTCAGGGCCGGTGGGATACTCACTCATCGATGCCTCCAAAGATTGCGCATCTGGATTGCCCCAGCGCTACCCCTGCGCCTTGTTTCCACGCGTAAATCCGCCAAAAAGGCAACAAAAGGCCTCAAAAATGGGCGCTAACCACGGGATTCCTTGATCTTTTCGTCAGGGGGTCCCGGCCTTCACGCCTGCCGCGTCCGCCCTGCCCGTGCGCCCGTGTCCCGTCCGCGACCGCCGTGGTTCCGCTGTTCCCGCTGCGCCCTCGCGGGTTTCGCCGCCTGGCAGGGGGTGAACGGACGTGGTGTCGAAGGGGGCGTCATGAATGACCGATAGGACTGCCCCCGAGGTGATGAGGAAAACGATGTCGTGGATCTTTTGCCGCGACAGCACGCGCTGATCCGGGGTCTTTCGATGAAGTCGAGAAAGCGCCCGCCGGTGAGCGCGCCGAGCCGTTCCAGCGGCCGGTGCGGCTGCCGGCCGTGCACGAGACGGTTGAGAGGGGAACCCCGACCCGGCGACGCTCACATCGGCCGTCGTGCGCCTGGACGGACCGCTGAAGACGAGAAAACTTAGATGTGACCTGAAATGTCGGCGTCCTATGGTGCCGGTATGGAACAGACCACCACGACAGACGGCCACGTGGACCGCAGGGCGTTGGCGGCGGTGGGCGTCACCGTGCTGCTGTGGGCCTCGGCCTTCGTGGCCATCCGGAGCGCCGCCCAGTACTTCAGCCCCGGAGCCCTGGCCCTGGGCCGCCTGCTCGCGGGCTCGGCGGTCCTCGGGGTCATCTGGCTGGCACGGCGCGAGGGCCTGCCGCCCCGTGCCGCGTGGCCCGGCATCCTGGGATCGGGAGTCCTGTGGTTCGGCCTCTACATGGTCGCCCTCAACTGGGGCGAGCACGAGGTGGACGCGGGCACCGCGGCCATGCTCGTCACCATCGGCCCCGTGCTGATCGCGCTTCTCGGCGGCTGGCTGCTCAAAGAGGGTTTTCCGCCCCGCCTGATGATCGGGATGGCGGTCTCGTTCGCCGGGGCCGTCGTGGTGGGGATCTCCATGGCGGACGGCGGCGGCGCGTCGGCGTCGGACGGCGGAGGCACGTCCGTCCTCGGAGTCCTGCTCTGCCTGCTCGCGGCCGTGACGTACGCCGCGGGTGTGGTCTGCCAGAAACCCGCCCTGCGGCACGGTTCCGCCCTGCAGGTCACCACCTTCGGCTGTTTCGTCGGTACGGCGGCCTGCCTGCCGTTCGCGGGACAGCTGGTCTCGCAGGTCGCCGCCGCCCCGTTGCCCGCGACGCTGAACGTCGTCTACCTGGGCGTCTTCCCGACAGCCCTGGCGTTCACCACCTGGGCCTACGCGCTGGCCCGCACCACCGCGGGCAAGATGGGCGCCACGAGCTATGTCGTCCCCGCCCTGGTGGTCCTGATGTCATGGGTCGTCCTGAGCGAGGTACCCGCCTGGCTGACCCTCGCCGGCGGCCTGCTGTGTCTCGTGGGTGTGGCCGTCTCGCGGGGAGGGGGACGGCGAGCCCCCAAGGGGGCCGCCCCGGCCTCTGACACGGTGGTCCCGCCCTCTTCGGAGAGCACGCGTCCCCGGTAACGTGAGATCCACTACGTGATCCACGAGGGATGGCGGCCGTTCCGCTCCCTCGGGCGACTCGGGGGGACGCGGATGCGAGACCAGACAATCAGTGACTTTCTCGACCGGTTGGCCGCCCGGGTGCCCGCGCCGGGCGGGGGCGCGTCCGCGGCCCTGCACGGCGCGCAGGCCGCCGCGCTGCTGGGGATGGTGGCCCGCTACAGCGACGGCCGGAAACACGCCGAACACGAGCGGGTGATCGGGCGCGTTCTCGCCGAGGCGGACGCCCTGCGGGACGAGGCGCTCCAGCTCGCGGAGGACGACGCGGCGGCGTTCACGTCGGTCACCGACGCCTACCGGCTGCCCAAGGCGACCGAGGAGGAGAGAGCGACCCGCTCGGCGGCGATCGCCGAGGCGCTGGTCGCCGCCGCAGGGCCTCCGGCCAGGACCATCGACGTCGCGCGACGCCTGGTCGGGCTCGCGGAGGAACTGCTGCCCGTCGGCAACCGCAACGTCATCACCGACGTGGCCGCGGCCACGGAGGCGGCCAGGGCCGCGGCGACCACCGCCCGGGTCAACGTCGAGATCAACCTCGCGGGCATCGGGGACGAACGGATCCGCGCCGAGTTGGCCGGGCGGGCGGCAGGAGTGGACGAGATCGCCGACAGGGCCGAGAGGGTCACCGCCGCCGTGCGTGAGGAGATCGCCAAATGAGCGCCGAGGCAGTGAGAGGCGGGGAAGCGTCGGCGGGGAGGTCGCCGGACGAGGTACGGCAGAGCGGAGAGACGCAGGCCGGACAGCCGCAGGGCGGACAGCCGCAGGCCGGACAGCCGCAGGGCGGACAGCCGCAGGGCGGACAGCCGCAGGGCGGACAGCCGCAGGCCGGACAGCCGCAGGGCGGACAGCCGCAGGCCGGACAGCCGCGGGGCGGACAGCCGCGGGGCGGAGAGCTGTCGGGCAGGGAGCAGGCCGCGGCCATCCGGGCGGACGTCGCGGAGCGGGCCGCCAGGCTCACGGCCGAAGGCCGCCCTCCGAGGCTCGCCGTGGTCACGGCCACCGAGGACGAGGCCAGCGCCTGGTACGTGCGTTCCATCGTGAACGCGGCGGGCAAGGTCGGCATCGAGTGCGACGTGGTCGACCTCGGCCCGCAGGCGTCCCCCGAGGAGATCCGCGGCCGTCTGGAGGCGCTGAGCGCGGACGACCACGTGAACGGGATCATCCTGCAGACCCCGCTTCCCAGCGGCGCGAAGCTGGAGGACCTGGCCTCGGGCATCGCCCCCGCCAAGGACGTCGACGGCGCCAACCCGCTCTCCCTGGGCCGCCTGGCCGCGGGGCTTCCCGCCTTCGCGCCCGCGACCGCCGAGGCCGTGGTGAGGATCCTGGAGCACCACGGCGTGGAGGTGGCCGGTCGCCACGCGGTCGTGGTCGGCCGTTCCACGGTGGTCGGCAAGCCCGCCGCCCACCTGCTGCTGGACCGCAACGCCACGGTGACGGTGTGCCATTCGCGCACCGCGGACCTGGCGGCCGTGACCGTCACGGGCGACATCCTGGTCGCCGCCGTCGGCAGGGCGGGGCTCATCACCCCCGAGCACGTCAGACCAGGAGCCGTGGTGGTGGACGTGGGAACGAACCAGGCGGAGGACGGCAGCCTCGTCGGCGACGTCGATCCGGCGGCGGCCGCCAGGGCCTCGGCGATGACGCCGGTGCCGGGAGGCGTCGGGCCGGTGACCACCGCCCTGCTCCTGCTGCACACCGTGCGGGCCGCCGGGGGGTAGCGCCCCCGCCGGGAGGCGTTCACGGGGTGAGAGACGGCGCGTGATCACATGTTCTGACCGTGAAGATAATTCATGGTTAACCCATAGAGATAGTAGATTTACCAGGGACCCGCCCAGAGGTCGCCGATCATCGGCTCCTGCCATCGGGGAGGACCTTCGGATGCACGTCACGGCCCGCAGTGACTACGCCATACGCGCGATGCTGGTCATCGCGGCGCATGATCCCGCGTCGGTCACCGCAGAGACCCTGGCTCATGCCCAGCAGATTCCCCCGAGTTTTCTGCGGGGCATCCTGACCGACCTGCGTCGGGCCAACCTCGTCTTCGCCCAGCGGGGCAACGAGGGCGGCTTCACACTCGCCAGGAGAGCGGAGGCCATATTCGTCGGCGACGTCCTGCGAGCGGTCGGCGGAGGCTTCACCTCCGTGCGGGGGTTCCCCACCGCCGACATCGTCTACTTCGGCGAAGCGGCGCCGTTGCGCGCCGTGTGGCTGGACGTCGAGGCCTCCATCGGGGCGGTCGTCGACAGCGTCAGCCTCGCCACCCTCCTCGCCCCTCAGGCCGAGATCTCACAACAGCAGACGGCCTGAGACCGGCGGCACCGGATCCCAGCACGGTGGCCGTGTGTCTTCGCGGTTGCCCGGGGCGGTGTCCGCGCCCGGTGTGGTGGCCGTGTGCCTTCGCGGCGTTCGCGGTCGTCCGGGGTGTGGGTGTGGTGAGCGGTCGTGTGGGGCGGTGTCCGCGCCCGGTGTGGTGGCCGTGTGTCTTCGCGGCGTTCGCGGTCGTCCGGGCGCCGGTACGGCGAGCGGTCGAGCGGGGCGGGTCGGCGCCGGTGGGCGGCGCTCGACCCGGTGGGCGTTCGTGGTCGCAGCCCCGGCGGGAGGCCGGTGGTCGGCGGCCTCACCCTTGGGGCGACCGGCGACCGGCCGGTGGGGGTGGGGTGCCGGGGCGGATGGGGCCGTCAGACGGGGATGGAGACGCCGAGGCCGCCGCGGGTCTGCGCGCCGTACCGCTCCTTCTCCCTGGCGAGGTCGAGCGGCTTGATGCCGCTGCGTCCCTGCAGCGTCTCCTCGGTCAGCAGGTCGGCCGGGACCAGCCAGGACACCTCGAACTCCAGCCCGTCGGGGTCCTTGGCGTACAGGGCCTTGGTCGTGGAGTGGTCGGAGGCGCCGACCAGTGAGTCCAGCTCGGTGAGCTTGACCGCGATCCGCTCCAGCTCCTCCAGGGTGTCGACCTCCCAGGCGAGGTGGTAGAGCCCGACGGTCGAGCGCCCCGCGCCGGAGGGGCCCGCCTGGGCTCCCAGCTCGAACAGGCCGAGGTCGTGGTCGTTCGTGGAGCCCGAGGCCTGCAGGAACGCCGCGCCCCTGCCGCCCATGACGACCCTGAAGCCGAGGGCCTCCTGGTAGAAGGCGACGCTGCGTTCGACGTCGCGCACGAACAGTACCGCGTGGTTGAGTCGTTGGACCGGCACGTTTCCTCCCCTGAAACTTGAACTCTCAAGTACGCTACCCTCATATGCTTGAGAGTTCAAGTAAGGTGGGTTACGTGACCCGATGGCTGGACGACGACGAGCAGCGGGCGTGGCGTGCGTTCATGGGGGCCTCGCAGCTCGTCCAGGAGGAGCTGGATCGGCAGCTCCAGCGGGACTCCGGCATGCCGCACGCCTATTACGCGATCCTGGTGAAGCTGTCCGAGGCCCCGGAGCGCATGCTGCGGATGAGCGAGCTGGCCGCCGAGCTCAGCTCCTCGCAGAGCAGGCTCTCGCACGCGGTCGCCCGCCTCGAGGAACGGGGCTGGGTGCGGCGCGAGCCGTGCGCGGCCGACAAGCGGGTGAGCTGGGCGGTGCTCACCGAGCGAGGGCTCACGGTGCTCGCCGCCGCCGCGCCCGGCCACGTGGAGGCCGTACGGCAGAGCCTGTTCGACCTGCTCGACCCCGAGCAGGTCCGCCGGCTCACCGAGATCTGCACGGCGGTGTTGGACAGGGCGAAAGCCGGCGGAGCGGGGGAACCGGGGCGGCGGAAGGGCTGAACGCAGGGACGGCGAGGCGGCGGAAAGGCTGAACGTCGGGGTCTGTCGGAGGGGCGTGGGCCCGGGGCCTGTGCCGGGGCACCGCGTGGCTGCGCCCCCATCCTCATCAGGCGGCTGATCAGCGCCTTCGCCGAGCGGAGACCCTCACGGGCGCAGGCGGCCCGGGACCGGTTGCGGGTCCTGACCCGACAGGGAGACCACGGAGACGGGGCGGAGAGTCGAACAGGGCGGGAATCCGAGCGGGTCTCCCCCCGGACGTCGGCGGTCCGTCGTACCGTTGCCCCCGACCATTCGGCTCAACAGGGGGATGCGGACATGGCGGAGAGTTCTCTGATGCGGGCGAACGGCGAGCATGAGGCGAACCGCGCGCTCTTCGGGGTCGTTCACGAGGTCGCGGTGGGATACGCCGGGGCGGACGTGCCCCTGGTGATGGCCGTGCTCCGGAGGCGGCTGTCCGGCGTGCCGGGCATGGACGACCACGGGCTCAGGCGGATCGCCGAGGAGATCAACGTGGGCCGGGACCCCTCCGGCCTGTAGGGCCCGGCCTCGGCGGTGCGGGCGCGGGTTCCAGCTGGCCGGTGCGGACGTGGGTGACGCTTCAGGTGGTGCTGGGAAGGGTCGTGGGCGGGCGGTGTGTCAGGCGGTGTCGGAACGGGGCGCGGGCGGTTCGGCGGGCACGGGTTCCGGCCGGGCGGTGTGGGCGCGGGCGGTGTGTCAGGCGGTGCCGGGGCGGGTCGTGGTCAGGTGGGCTCCGGGGTCGGCGATGATTCGGTGGATGACCTGTCCGGCCGCGCCCAGGGTCGCGGCGGCGCCGCCGAGGCGGGAGACGCCGAGGCCGGGCACGGCCTGGCGCGTCCCGGCCAGCCTGGCGGTCAGCATGTCGCGGGTCCTGCCGCCGATCCAGGGGAAGAGCGGGGCGAAGATGCCGCCGAGCACGATCGCTCCCGGGTCCGTCAGGCGCACCGCGGAGGTGAGGGCGACACCGAGGGCCTGTCCGGCGCGGTCGCAGGCCCGCAACGCGGTCGTCTCGCCGCCTCTGAGGCGTTCCACCAGCTCGGGGATCCCGCCGAGGACGTCCGCGGCCTTCAACAGCGCCTCCTGGCCGGCGTACTGCTCCAGGCAGCCCCTGCCGCCGCAGTGGCAGGCGGGGCCGCCGGGGGAGACGATCACATGGCCGAGCTCCCCCGCGTGGCCGCGGGCGCCCCTGAACAGGGCGCCGCCGACCACCAGCCCGGCGCCGATGTTCGCCTCGCCGGACACGTGGAGGAAGTCGTCGTGCCCGGAGCCGAACCAGAGCTCGCCCAGCGCGGCGAGGTTGGCCTCGTTCTCCACGGTCACGGGGAAGTCCAGCAGATCGCCCACACGGACGTCGCGCCAGCCGAGGTTCGGGGCGGCGCGCAGCAGCCCGTCGTCCACGGGGCCGGGGACCGCGAGGGTCGATCCGGCGATGACAAGTCCCTTCGAACGCGCTTCGTCCACAGCCCTGTGGGCAAGTTTCCGCAGGTGATGAAGAGTTTCCACAGGAGAGGTGGATCGGTTGTCCACAGCCTGTGTACGGCGCAGCCGCACCGAGAGCGTGAGGTCGACGACGCACGCGGACAGGTGGTCCACGCCGATCTCCAGGCCGAGTGCCGCGACGCGGTCCCCGCTGAGGCTGACCGCCGTGCCGGGACGTCCCCGTTCGCCCTCCCTGAGCGCGCCCGACTCCACGACCATGCCCCCGCCGAGCAGGTCGCCGACCATCTTGGACACGGTCGTCTTGGTCAGCCCGGTGATCTCCGCCAGCGCCGCGCGGGTGATCGGCCCGCTCCTGCGGATCTCATGGAGCACCACGCCGAGGTTGCGTGCCCGCATCGAGTCATGGCGTACGGCCTGCGTCATGAACCCCTCACTCCCTGACGATCCCACCTCGTGGGATCATGTTAAGTCCAGAAGATGGATTAAAACGGGAGACGCAGATGGCGCTCGTCGCCGGGGTCGACTCCTCGACCCAGAGTTGCAAGGTGGTGATCAGGGACGTCGAGACCGGCGCCCTGGTACGGCACGGCCGCGCGGCCCATCCCGGCGGGACGGAGGTCCATCCCGACGTCTGGTGGGCGGCGCTCCTGGCGGCGGTCGAGAGCGCGGGAGGCCTCGACGACGTCGCGGCGCTGAGCGTCGCCGCCCAGCAGCACGGCATGGTCTGCCTGGACGCGACAGGGGAGGTCGTGCGGGACGCCCTGCTGTGGAACGACACCCGCTCGGCCGGAGCCGCCAGGGACCTGGTCGCCGAGCTCGGCGGGCCGCGGAGGTGGGCCGAGGCGGTCGGCAGCGTGCCGGTCGCGGCGTTCACGGTCGCCAAGCTTCGCTGGCTGGCCGAACACGAGCCGGGCAACGCCCGCCGTACCGCGAGCGTCTGTCTGCCGCACGACTGGCTCACCTGGCGGCTCGGCGGCCCCGCCGGAGACGGCGGCGGTAGAGATGGCGGAGAGCTCGTCACGGATCGGGGCGACGCCTCGGGGACCGGGTACTGGTCGCCCGCGACGGGTTCCTACCGGACCGACCTCCTTGAGGCGGCCTTCGGTGCGGTCCCCGGACTGCCGCGGGTGCTGGGGCCGAGGGAGCAGGCGGGGGAGTTGCGCGCGTTCGGCGCGGGAGAGGCGGGCCGCGTCCCGCTCGCGCCGGGGACCGGGGACAACATGGCGGCCGCGCTCGGGGTCGGGGCCGAACCAGGGGACGTGGTCGTCTCGATCGGGACGTCGGGCACGGCGTTCGCGGTCGCGGCGACCCCGAGCGCCGACCCCGGCGGCGCGGTGGCCGGGTTCGCCGACGCCACGGGGCGCTTCCTGCCGCTGGTGTGCACGCTCAACGCGGCCAGGGTGCTCGACGCCGCGGCCAGGCTGCTCGGAGTCGACCCCGAAGGGCTCGACCGGCTCGCCCTCGAGGCTCCCGCGGGCGCGGGCGGCCTCGTCTGCGTGCCGTACCTGGAGGGGGAGCGCACCCCGAACCTCCCCGACGCGACCGGATCGCTGCACGGCCTGACCCTGGGCACCTCTACCCCGGCCCACCTGGCCAGGGCCGCGGTGGAGGGCATGCTGTGCCACCTGGCCGACGCCTTCGACGCCCTGGGCCTCGATCCGGCCAGGGTGCTGCTCGTCGGCGGCGGGGCCAGGTCGCGGGCGGTGCGGGGGATCGCCCCCGCGGTCTTCGGGCGGCCGGTGGTCGTGCCCCAGCCCGGGGAGTACGTCGCGGACGGAGCGGCGAGGCAGGCCGCCTGGCTGCTCGCCGGGGGCGACGAGCCCCCGCTCTGGGAGACGGGCGGGGCCGAGCGCTTCGAGGCGGACGCGACCCCGGATGTCAGGGCCCGCTACGCGGAGGTCCGCGACACGAGGTTCCACGACGCGTAGCCCGCCTTCTCCATGCGCTTCCGGAGAGATCCGACGGGGGACACTCCGTTCGACTCAGGGGTGGGTCAGGGTCGGGTCAGGGTGTGGCCGGATGTGTCAGGGGTACTTCGGCGGACAGTCTTGGACCATGCTCGCGTTGAAGAGGCTCTACCCGCTGATCGCCTGTTCCGGCATCGCGGTGGCCGTCGTGGCCATGATCGTCGGTCAGGTCGCCTCGGCTCCCCGCCCGGACGCGCTCGACCTGACGATCGGTGAGTACGCCGCCGTCGAGGGCAGTGGGGCGACCGAGTTGGCCATGGCGTCGCTGGCGATCGCCTCCCTCGCGCTGGTCGCGGGGCTGCGGGCGGCCAGGGCGCCGCTGGGGACGATGGTCGAGCGGCTGATGCTGGTGTGGAGCGCGGCGCTGACCGTCATGGCGCTCGTGCCCGCGGGCGTGCCCGGCTCCGCGCCGGGGCTGACCGACCGGATGCACGGTTACGCCTCGGTCGTGGTGTTCTTCGCCCTGCCCGCCGCCGGGGCGCTGATGGTCACGCGTCTGGGGGAGGACGAGCGGTGGCGGGCGGTCGCGAGGCCGGTGGAGTGGCTGGCGCTGGCCTGCGGGTTCGGGCTGGTCGCGGTCACCTACGTGGCGCTTCCGGGTGACCGGATGCTCATCGGGCTCGCGGAGCGGGCGCTGCTCGTCGCCGAGATCGCCCTGGTCGCGGTGCTCGCCGTACGGCTGGCGCACCTGAACCGGGTGCGGGGCGCGGCCCGTGCCTCTCGCGCCGCTCTGGGCTGACTTGTCATTTTCCTTTACTACTTCATGACATGTCACAAATAGGATACGAATACTCTGCCTCCTCAGTGCTATCCTCGTCGGCGATCTAGAGATCGTGCGGAACTCTCCGCCCGCCGCTCCGGGACCGAACCGATGAGGTGACATGGCATCGAGCAAGCCCATCCGGTTCAAGATCTCGGCGCTTCTGGCGATCCCCCTGATCTCGCTGCTCGCCCTGTGGGGATTCGCCGCGACCGTCACGGTCGGCGACTCGATGAACCTGCTCACCATCTCCACCCTGTACGACACCGTCGGCAAGCCCGGTGACGAGCTGAGCAACGCCCTGCAGCACGAGCACCTGCTGTCGGCCGAGTACCTCGCCAACCGCAGCGACTCGGCCAGGGCCGCGCTCTCCGTGCAGCGTGGCGTCACCAACCAGGCGCGGCTGCGCTTCCGCGAGCGGACGACCACCGAGTCGGCCAAGTCCGCGATGTCGCCGGACATGAGGATCCGGTTCAACGAGGTGATGAACCGGATCAACGCGCTCGACACGATCCGCGCCAAGGTCGACACCGGCAGGACCGGCCTCGTCGGCCTCTCCCGTGACTTCTCCCTGGTGCCCGACGCGCTGAACCGGCTCTTCAACATCATGAGCCTCAACAACGACCTGCCGCTCTACCAGCAGTCGCGCAGCCTCAGCATGATCAGCTACGCCAAGGACCTCATGAGCCGCGAGCGGGCGATGGCCGCGGGGGCGATGGCCATGGGGCGCGTGCTGTCGCCGAGCGAGCTGCGGCTGTTCAACGAGCTCGCGATCAACCGGCGCTTCCTCCTCGAACAGGGTCTGCCGGACCTGGAGCCGAGGCTGCGCCTGCCCTTCGCCGGGATGCAGACCTCGACGATCTACACCAGGTTCACCGGCCTCGAGGAGACCCTTCAGGAGGGCGAGATCGTCTCCGCCGCGGAGTGGCGCTCCGCGGGCGACGATCTGGAGGCCGTCTACGAGCGGGCGCTGACGGCGGTCAGCCTCTCCCTCGCCGACAGGGCGGCCCCGTCCGCCGCGGAGACCTTCACCAGGGCCGGGATCGCGGGCGTGCTCGGGCTCGTCGCGGTCGTCGCCTCGCTGCTGGTCTCCTACCGGGTGGGAAGCGGGATCACCCGCGAGCTCGCCGGGGTGCGGCGGGCCGCGATGGAGGTCGCCGAGGTACGGCTGCCGCGGGTCATGGAGAAGCTTCGCCGGGGCGACCACGTGGACGTGGCCGCGGAGGCGCCGCCGCTGGAGCCGCTGGGCAGCACCGCGGAGATCCACGACGTGGCCGCCGCCTTCGACAGCGTCCAGGAGCGCGCGATGCAGTCGGCCGTCGAGCAGGCCAAGCTGCGTGAGGGCGTCGCCCAGTCCTTCCGGAACCTGGCCCGCCGCAGCCAGTCGCTGCTCCAGCGGCAGCTCAAGCTGCTGGACGGGATGCAGAAGCAGGCCGAGGACCCCGTCGCCCTGGAGAACCTGTTCCTGCTCGACCACCTGACCACCCGCATGCGCCGCCACGCCGAGGGCCTGGTGATCCTGTCCGGCGGGGCCGCGGGCCGCAAGTGGCGCTCCTCGGTCCTGATGGAGGACGTGCTGCGCGGCGCCGCCGCCCAGGTCGAGGACTACGCCCGGGTGCGGATCTACCCCATGGCGGGCAGCACCCTGGTCGGCGGCGCGGTCGCCGACATGATGCACCTGTTCGCCGAGATCATCGAGAACGCCACGGTCTTCTCCCCGCCGGGAGGCGAGGTGTCGATCCGCGGCGAGCTCGTGGGCCGCGGTTTCGCGATCGAGATCGAGGACAGGGGCCTCGGCATGACCGCGGAGAAGCGCGCGGCGATCAACGAGCGCCTGGCCAGCCCGCCGGAGTTCGACCCGGCGGAGACCGACCGCCTCGGGTTCGCGGTGGTCGGCCTCCTCGCCGCGAGGTACGGGGTCAGCGTGACGCTGCGGCCCTCGCCGTACGGCGGGACCGGGGTGGTCGTCCTGCTCCCCGAGAACCTGCTGGGAGACCCTGAGCCGGTCGAGCCGGTGGTGCCGCTGCGCGTCGAGTCCCTGCCCTCCGAGCTTCCCGGCTCCGTCGAGCCGGTGCTGCCGGTCCCCGCGGACCTGTGGAAGACGTCGGCGCGGCGTGGCAACGGCGGGCTGCCCCGCCGGGTCCGTCAGGCCAATCTGTCGCCCAGCCTGCGCCATGAGGGCTCACGCGACGACGGCCCGCGTCACACTGCCGATGCGGATCCCGAGAGTGTGGGACGGTCGCCGGAGGAGGCGCGCGCGTTGCTGAACTCCTTCCAGTCGGGGTGGCGGCGGGGACGGGCCGAGAGCGAAGAGGACGGTACCGAGCGGTGAGCCGGGTCAGGGCACGGAAGGCGGGCCTGTCACACCGGGTCCTCGACCGGCCGGGCCCCACAGCAAGCGTGAGCATCAAAGGGGAAGGGGTTTAACCACGTGCCGGGTGAGCTTTATTGGCTTCTGGATGACTTCGTCACGAGTGTGGCGGACGTCTCCCACGCGCTGATCCTGTCGAACGACGGGTTGATGATGGCCTCCTCCCGAGGCCTGAGCAAGGAGGACGCCGACCATCTGTCCGCGGTCGCCTCCGGTTTCCAGAGTCTGGCCAAGGGGACCAGTCTCCAGTTCGGAGGCGGGGCCGTACGGCAGACCATGGTGGAGATGGACTCCGCGTTCCTCTTCGTCACATCGGCGGGGCAGGGGAGCTGTCTGTCGGTTATGACCAGCGGCGCCGCCGACGTCGGCCTGATCGCCTACGAGATGGCCCGCCTCGTGACCCGCGTCGGCCAACATCTGGCCACCGCCCCCCGGGTGGCCGGCCAATGAGCGACGTCGAGTGGGTCGACGAGGAGGCGGGCCCTGTCGTCCGCCCCTACGCGCTGACCGGCGGACGGACGACGACGTCGACGTCCTCCACCGCGTTCGACCTGCTGTCCATGGTGGTGGCGAACGGCTCGGTGATCTCGGCGAGCTCGCACCTGGGGTCCGAGCACCGGCGGCTGCTCGGCATGATGAGGCGGACCAGGCCGATCGTCGAGCTCGCCTCCGAGGCGGGCCTGCCGATCGGCGTGATCAAGGTTCTGCTCGGCGACCTGCTCGACCAGGGCCTGATCCTGGTGCGCTCGCCGCTTCCCGCGAACACCTCCCCCGCGGAGGGGCTGCTGCGAGAGGTCATCAGCGGCCTGCGGGCCCTGTGAACGATCCCGTGGGCGTTGCCGCGTACGGTCTGGTGGGGGTGGCCGACCGTACGGTGAACGGCACCGCGAACGCCCCGTGCGCCGCCGGAGGGCACGGGGAGAGCGCCACGGAGCGCTAGCTCGTCGTCCCTCGTCCCAGAGGGCCGGCGCGTCCGCGTCTTCCGGGCATCCGGCCGACCGCGTCGTCAGCGACCCCGACGTCGGCCCGAACGCCGCCGCGACGCGTGACCACACCCTCCGGCGGTCACCCACCGTCATCGCGTGAGACTCCGGTGTACGGCCTCTCACTCGCACGTGAGACTCCGGCGTACGGCTTCCCGCTCGCACGTGAGACTCCGGCGTGCAGCCTGCCGCCCGCATGTGTCCGTTCTCGTCGCAGTCGGTCCGGGGCCCTCATCCCCTCGGGCCGTAAACCGTGCCGAGGATGTGTCCGCCGATGAGGACGACGATCCAGAACACGGCGCGTCTACTGGGCGGGGGGCCGCTGCGCAGCAGGGAGACGCCCATGGGAACGAAGACGGCGCAGAGGCAGCATGCGGCGATGACGGACTGCGGGATCTGGGTGCCTTTGAGCGTCCCGAGCGCGAGCATCGACATGAAGCCGAGCGCGACCGAGCGGCCCAGCCCCAGGGCGCCGGAGCGGTAGGCGCCGACGGCCAGCACGATCCAGCCGAAGAAGGCTGGTCCGGACAGTGTCCTGAACGGGTGCCAGCGCGTGTCCCGCCATGCCACGTAGTAGTCGTCGATGCCGTTGATCATCGACTGCAGGCCGAGGCTGTCGGTCAGGTGGAAGGCCAGGTGGTCGGTGCCGAACTGGAAGGTTCGGGTGAACAGGCCGACGATCACCAGACAGCCGCCCCACAGTCCCCACAGCGGGCTGGTGGCCATGATCCGTTGCGCGAGTGTCATGACCGCCGGCCACAGCAGGATGATCCCGCAGGCGAAGCAGGTGTAGGCGGCGGTGATGAGGGCGGGGTGACGGGTGTAGGCGGCGAGCTGGTCCGGGAAGAAGAAGTGGAACCGGGCGCGTAGGAGAATTCCGGTCAGGATCAGGGCGGGGCCGCAGATCAACGCGATGGCGCTCACCCAGCGTCCGGGAAACGAGGGTTGCCTGTTCAGGTTGGCCGTGGCGTTGGCGGCGCGCCGGTCCGCGGCGGCCCGTCGCCATTGTGCGATTCGCCCGCGAAACTCGACATTCATGCGTTCCTGCCCATCTTGTCGATGTCAGCACGTCTCGGCGTGGTGTGCCGGGTGCATCAGCATGGTGATGGGCGGCGCGCCGGGGGCGCGTCTGACTCGGGTCGCATCTTGGCGTGGCATGCGCGAGCCGGTGGTCCGACCCCGGGCGGACGCGGATGTCTGACCGTGGGCAGATGCCAGGTGATCCGATGAGGCGATAATTTCGCGGCATGAAGTGGGTTCGACGGTTCGGCGGAAGAGGCGTCGCCGACGTGGCGGCCGCGCTCGCCGTGACACTGATCATCGGATACGCCGTCGTCGATCCGCCGGGGCCGTCGTCGCCGTGGCCCGCCTGGTCGGCATGGCCGGTGGCGGCGGTGGTGAGCTTCCCGGTCGCCGTCCGGCGGCGCCGGCCGCGGGCCATGCTCGCCCTGGCGTGCGCCGCGGCCACGGTGGTGACCGTGGCCGGCGCCGTCGCGGCGGGCGCGATCTGGGTGTCGTTCGTGCCGACCGTGCTCGTGCTGTACCTGGTGGCCTGCACCACCTCGATCGCATGGTCGGCGGCGGGCCTGGCGGCCTGCCTGTCCGCCGCGGTGACCGCGGTCCTGATCTTCTACGCGCAGGTGTTCCCCGGCCTGGCGCCCGCGCACTCGCCCAGCGAGCTGCCGCAGGCCTGGCCGATCGAGATCGGCGCGATCGCCGTGCTCCTGACCGCCGGATGGGCCACCGGGACGGCCGTGCGCTGGAACCGGCAGACGACCGCCCGCCTCGTCGGCCACCTCGCCGAGACCGCGGTGGCCGACGAGCGCAGGCGCATCGCCCGGGAACTGCATGACGTCATCGGCCACAGCATGAGCCTGATCACCGTCAAGGCCACCGTGGCCAACCACGTCGCCGACGCCCGCCCACAGGAGGCGCGCGCCGCGCTGGCCGTCATCGAGCAGACCAGCCGAAGCACGCTGGCCGAGATCCACCGGGTGCTCGACCTGCTGCGATCCGACGGCGATCCCCAGCAGGCCCGCCTGCCCGCGCCCGGCATGGCCGACCTGCCCGAGCTGGCCGCCCACGCCCGCTCGGCCGGGGTCGAGGTGGAGCTGACCGTCCGCGAGGAGGCCGCGCTGCCTCCCGCGGTCGCGATGTCGGTGTACCGGATCGTGCAACAGGCCCTGACCAACGTCATCACCCACGCGGGGCCCGCCCGCTGCTCGGTCACCGTGGACGTCGACGGGCGGCAGGCGGTGATCGAGGTCGTCGACGACGGTTCCCGCCACGGCCGACCGCCACGGCAGGACCGCAGCGGACACGGACTGATCGGCATGCGCGAGCGGGCCAGGATGTACGGCGGCGCCTTCGACGCGGGCCCCCGGCCCGAAGGAGGCTTTCGCGTGTCGGCCCGCCTGCCCTACAACCCGGACGGCACCACACCATGACCACCAACCCGGACGGCACCACACCATGACCACCGACGCCCCTTCACCCCACCCGCCCGTCCGGATCCTGCTCGCCGAGGACCAGGTCCTGGTCCGCGACAGCCTCAAGGTCCTCATCGACACCACACCGGGGCTGGCCGTCGTGGGCGAGGCGGGCACCGGCGCCGAAGCCGTGCTCCTGGCCCACCGGCACCGGCCCGACGTCGTCCTCATGGACGTGCGCATGCCCGACATGGACGGCATCGAGGCGACACGGCGGATCTGCGCCGACCCCACCGTCGCCGGTGTGCGCGTGCTGATCCTCACCACGTTCGATCTGGACGAGTACGTGTACGCGGCGCTGCGGGCCGGGGCGAGCGGCTTCCTGCTCAAGAGCGCCACCGCGACCGAGCTGCTGGCCGCCATCCAGGTCGTCGCCTCCGGCGAAGCACTGCTCGCGCCCACCGTGACCCGCCGGCTCATCGCCGAGTTCCTGCACGCCCCCCGCCCCGCCCCGGCCGTGCGGGACCTCGACGGCGTCACCCAGCGCGAGCGCGAGGTGCTCACCCTCATCGGCAGGGGGATGTCCAACTCCGAGATCGCCGGGCACCTTCACCTCACCGTCGGCACGGTCAAGACCCACATCGGTCGTCTCCTGGCCAAACTGCACGCCCGGGACCGGGCCCAGCTCGTCATCGCCGCCTACGAAGGCGGGCTCGTCACCAACCCGTCCGCCCGCCCGACGCCATGACCGCTGGTCAGCGTCGTGCCCCCGTCGACGCCACCCGTGTTCGAACATCGCGGGGATCACCCGGACAGGACGAGGCGAACTCCGGTGTGCCGCCTCGAGTTCGTGCCGTTGCCCTTGAACGAGTTGTTAGGTAAGCCGGATTTGCCAGTCAAATGCTTCTTCCCCAAGGCATGATCGACGCAGCATGATCTGAACAGCAGAGGTGACGGTTCTTCTCCCGGCTGCCCGCGGTCGGATGGCTCCACCGGTTACGGCCCAGGCGCACGCCGGTGGGAAAGGACGGCGCACGGTGCCTGATGCAGGCCGGCTGAACGCGAACGACCCCGAGCACATCGGCGCCTACCGGCTGCTGGGAGTGTTGGGCAGCGGCGGTCAGGGCACCGTCTACCTGGGTCGGAGTCCCTCGGGGCAGCAGGTGGCGGTCAAGGTGTTGCACGCGCGCATGGCCGCCGACTCCGCCGCGGTACGGCGCTTCGAGCGTGAGGTCGCGCTCGCGCGACAGGTGGCGGCCTTCTGCACCGCCACGGTGCTGGAGGCGGGTCTCAGCGAGGGGCGGCCCTATCTGGTCAGCGAGTACGTGCCCGGCCCCTCCCTCCAGGAGCTGATCGCCACCGACGGCCCCCGCAAGGGAAGCGGCCTGGAGCGTCTGGCGATCGCCACCGTCACCGCGCTCGAGGCGATCCACCGGGCCGGCATCGTGCACCGCGACTTCAAACCCACCAATGTGATCATGGGGCCCGAGGGGCCGGTGGTCATCGACTTCGGGATCGCCCGCATCCTGGAGGCCACCGTCGCCACCACGGTCTCGTCGCTGGTCGGCACCCCGGCCTACCTGGCGCCCGAACAGCTCGCCAACCAGCCCGCCAGCGAGGCCTCCGACCTGTTCTCCTGGGCGGCCACCATGGTCTACGCCGCCACCGGTCACCAGGCCTTCGCCGGAGGGCACGCCGCGGCGGTCATGAGCTCCATCCTCACCCATGAGCCGAACCTGGAGGGGGTGTCCGAGCCGCCGCGTGCGCTGCTGGCCGCCTGCCTGGCCAAGGACCCCCGGGACCGTCCGGGAGTGGACGAGGTGCTGGCGGCGCTGACCGGCCGTTCCCGGAGCGCGCGACCGGTCCGGCAGGCCGACGCCCCCGTCAGGTCTCCCACCGTGGAGGAGGCCGTTCCACCGGCCTCCAGCCCCGGGGCGGACACTCCTGTGGGCGAGTCGTCGCCCCGCGGCCCTGTGGGTGAGCCGTCGCCCCTCGATTCCGCGACACCGGTCTCCTCGGCCGCACAGGACATGATCGACACCGGGGACAGGCCGGTGAGGACGGCGCGGCCGGGGTTGTCCCTCCTGCGCGGCCGTACCGGATGGATCGCCGGGGCGACGGCCTGCGTCGCGCTCGTCGTGCTCGCCGTGGTCTTCTGGCCCTTCTCGAGGGAACCGACGACGGGCGCCAGTGCAGGACCGGCGGTGACGTCGGGGGTGCTCGGCCACCAGGGCGACGACATCTGGGCTGTGGCGATCGAGCAGGTGGCCGGTCGGCCCGTCGCCGTCACCGGCAGTAAGGACGACACCGCGCAGATGTGGGACCTGACCACGCGCAAGCCCGTCGGCGGGCCGATGGCGGGACATACGGAGGATGTGTGCGCGGTGGCGGTCGGGCAGGTGGGCGGCAAGCCGGTCGCGGTCACCGGCAGTATGGACGACACGGTTCGGGTGTGGGACCTGACCACGCGCCAACCTGTCGGCGGGCCGATGAAGGGGCATACGGAGGATGTGTGCGCGGTGGCGGTCGGGCAGGTGGCCGGCAGGCCGGTCGCGGTCACCGGCAGCGAGGACGACACGGTCCGGGTGTGGGACCTGACGACGCGCAAGGCCGTCGGCGAGCCGATGAAGGGGCATGCCAAGGCCATCTGGGGAGTGGCGGTCGGGCAGGTGGCCGGCAGGCCGGTCGCGGTCACCGGCGGCGTGGACCACACGGTTCGGGTGTGGGACCTGACCACGCGCCAACCCGTCGGCCAGCCGATGACGGGTCATGAGGCGAATGTGTACGCGGTGGCGATCGGGCAGGTGGACAGCAGGCCGGTCGCGGTCACCGGCGGCGCGGACGGCATGGTCCGGGTGTGGGACCTGACCACGCGTACGATCATGGGCCAGCCGATGACCGGCCACACCCACATCGTCACGTCGGTGGCGGTCGGGCAGGTGGCCGGTCGGCCCGTCGCCGTCACCGGCAGCTGGGACAGGAGCGCGCGGGTGTGGGACCTGACCACGCACGAACCCCTCGGCCAGCCGTTGACCGGTCACACCAGCACCGTCTACGCGGTGGCGGTCGGGCAGGTGGCCGGTCGGCCCATCGCCCTCACCGGCAGCAGGGACACGGCCTTGCGGATGTGGGACCTGAGCGGTCGCACACAGTGAGCCATGACCGTCGAGGAGCCCGCGTCGTGGTCCGCACGGGCGCGCCACGCGGGACCCGGAACCGCCTCGCCCGCCTGCCGAGGTCCTGACGAGAACAGGCGGGAGTCCCGAAATCATGATGTCAATTCCGGAAACACATCGATGTCAAGATGCTTTCCTGGGAAAACTACTTTCCGTGACTCCCCGCCGTTCGCCGAGCGCGCCGCCCTTCCCCTTCCAAGATCTCGAAAATGTGTCCGAGCGGGGCGTACGAGTGGGCTGTATAGGCATTTCACACGGTCTGTGGCAGGGTTTCATATGCTGTGCGACGCCCTGTGAGAATCGGTGACCCGTGTGTTTCACGGCCTTTTCCGGAGCCGTGAAGCATGACACGATAAATGATCACATCGGTTGCTGACGGAGAGGGGCGCGGCCCATGCCGTATGCGATTGTCGGGCACGAAGGTCCCCTCGCCGGACAGCGGTTCCCGATCGGCGACGAGCCGATGACCTTCGGCCGCCGGGGCGACAACAACGTGGTGATCACGAGCGAGAGGGCGTCCCGCTTTCACGCGGAGGTGCGTCGCGAGGGCGACGACCACGTGCTGCACGACCGCCAGAGTCGCAACGGGACGTTCGTCAACGGGAGAAAGATCGCCTCCCACGTGCTCCGGCCCGGCGACACGATCGCCGTCGGCGGGGAGACGTTCCGCTTCGAGGTGGTCGACGAGCTGGAGACGGTCGTGGACACCTCCGAGCTCCAGACGGTCGTCAGACGCATTCCCGGCGTCGAGTCAGGGCAGGTCCTGCACGTCACGATCTCCGGTGGCGGCCCCGCGGGGCTGAGTCTCGCCCTGCTGCTCGAACACCTCATGGGGCACCGGGTGTCCATCACGATGTACGACGGCCGCTGGGCCAGGGACGGGTCGCGGGTCGTGTGGCGGAACGCGGCCCAGGGCAACAACCGGCGGCAGCAGGTCGTGACGGTCCAGAGCCGCCAGTATCTCAACCTGCCTGAGGAGGTCCAGGCGCGGCTGTTCACCCCCGGGTCCTACACCGAGATGTGGCCCGCAGGCCCCGATTCGATTCGCGGCTACAGCCCGCGGAACATTCGGATCGCCTATATCGAGGACACGCTGCTCGACATGGTGAACGAGAAACCCGACCGCATCCACCTGGTTCCCGAGAACTTCGACCCGGTCGAGTACCACGACGCCGTGGCGCAGGACCATGTGCTGGCCATCTGCGAGGGAGGGCGCTCCCGAACCCGGGAGCATTTCACCGACAAGTTCGGCACGGCCGACAAGTCCATATACTCACTTGACGGTCACCACGTGCAGGACATCGTGCTCGGCATACGGGTGAAGTCCGATCTCTCGGACCCCATGACCGTCCTTCTGACCGTGGCCCAGAATCGTTTCCTGCTGAACTCGTTGCGCGGCGAGGGATTCCTGAACATGCGCCTCACCGACGAGGAGGCCAGGGAGGTCATCGGCATCGACCCCGTCCGGCAGGTGTTCGAGGAGTGCATCGCCTCCAATCCCTGCCTGATGGAACGGACCGAGGACGGCAACTTCCACTGCTCGACCCACCGGACGCTGTTCCTGCCCGCCCTGATCAGGGGGTCGGCGCTCTGGAGGCGGGTGCAGGAGGGGCTGACGTTCTTCGGCGTCACGGAGGACAACGTGAGCGCGGTCACCGGTTTCCGGCTGGACATGGTGCAGCGTCCGCGGTTCACCGCCCGGCTGTTCTCCCCGACGTCGGTCAACCCGGGAACGTACGGGTTCCTCCTGGGGGACGCGGCCAACGCGATCCACTTCTGGCCGGGACGCGGGCTCAACAGCGGGCTGGCGTCGGTCATCTCGCTGGCACGGTCCCTCAACCGCAACTGGCGGGGCAGGCCGTTCCGCGACGCCGACTTCGTCCGCCACGAGGCCGCGATGTCGATGCTGCAGTACCGGCACAAGAGCCGCGCGTGGAACGCGATGGTGGCCGCCGACGAGCACGGGGTCACCCAGGCGATCAAAGACAAGATCGCTCAGGGCATCGACGAGGGCCGCGCGGGCTCGGACAGGAACGCGGACACCGACGCCCTGATGGAGCGGTTCCGGCAGATCCGCGCCCGTCTGGCGCCGCGGGTCTCCGGCATGCCCGATGACGCGACCCTCATCGAGCAGTTGCGCGCGCTGAAGGACGAGACGGTGCGGTCCCTGGTGGTCAGCGGCGCGTGGGACACGCTGACCGTCGGAGGCGAGGAGGTCGACATCGACATCTTCGACTCACCGGTCCCGCCGGAGACGCCCCGCCCTGACACCGCTCTGTCACCGGTCCCGCCGGAGACCTCCCGGAGGGAGGACACGCTGCCCGGGAGCTCCGGCGAGGAAGCACGCGACCGGACCGAGGTGATCTTCGGGGGCTCGGGCACGCAACGGACGCGGGAGCGCAGCGAGACCGAATGAGGGCCGGATCCCGGGTGGCACTTCCCGCCCGACCCCCGGCCGCGCGGGCCCCCTCGCCCACCGGGTTCGTGGCCTCTCCGGAGCTTCACGGCCTGTCCGTGGATCCACTGTCCGCACTTCCGGCGTTTCTCTGTTTCCCCGGTGGCCGCCCATATCTTCGCGACGGGTCAGGAGCACTGCGGGCGAAGCTGTGGAACTACTGTGACGTCCTCCGCGACGCTGGCCAGCAACCCGGGAAACCGGGAGACACAGCGCATGTACGAGCGGTGGGAATGGAGCAGGGTGGGGCGAACTCCGGGAGTCGAGGGGGAGACCTTGGACGCGTTCGACCTCTACGTGATCGCCCTGCGGTCTGCCGAAGAGGCGAGTGGCTCCCGGTGACCGGCCACGGCGAGGGTTGTCCATTCGGCTGTGGGCGTCGCCTCAAGGACCTCGTCGGCCAGCCGGGTCACCATGCTGCCTCCGAGTTCGGAGACAGTGCCTTGACAGTGCCCTTGGCCGCGCCCGACCGTTGTCCTTTAGTAGGAGACCAACCCTCTGACCTGCTACATGTCAACCCAATTAGACGGCAGAGGTGTTTGTCGAATCTGATTCGACGTGCGCGGTCAAATGTCTCATTTGAACTGGCATGTGATCACGGAGTGCCATGGTGACAGTCCTCTGTGAGAAGGTGTTCTTATCGGCCTTCTCGACAGGTGAGCTGCTGATGTACTCGTGGACGAACGCGGCGTCGCGGAAGGCGTAGCGGAGGATCGCCCGGGTGTGGGTAACCGTTGAGATCGTGAGCGGCTCGCGATTGAACCCTCAGTGACCAACGGAAGGCGGGGCCAGCGGAGCGATTTCTCGGTCGAAGAACTCCTCGAAACGCTCTCCTCGGTCAAAGAGGACGTCGAACCCGGCGGACGTTTCGTGGATCACTTTGCGATCCGTAAATCGGTTGGCTCCCGCAGCATTGCCTTCGTCGTCGTACATCACCTCGTACATAACCTCGTTCCCGAGGATCACGACCTCAGGTACGGGCCGTTCCTGTTCGATGTCGGAGATGTTACGAGCGTCCATCACGCGGATGTTGTCGCCTAATTCCACGCGCAGGCGGAGGACGAAGAACTCCCATTGGACATACGGGGTGACAGGGAACTCCACGACGCGAAGACGGCGCTCCAAAATCCCAAGCTCGGCAGCTTTCTGGAACTGCTGGGTGTAGATTTCACGCTTCTCTTCTATCAGAGACAGCGCCTCATTCCATTTGCCGACCGCGAAGGACTCCCAGCTCGCAAAGCCTCGCTCCTTGAAGTTCTGTCCACGTTCGAGCTTTTTCAAGGAGTGGATGCCGCTCTCATAGATGCGGCGAAAATCCTTGTGATATTTTGATCGTGTCAGGTTTTCGGAGTTGCTGTATCGAAATAATTCAAACACTAGGAATGTCCGGCTTTGCTGCAATCATCATACTTCGCGGAATCACTACGAGGCTTTCGTCGGCCCCGATCGAGACCCCTGTCGGCAGGGAGTTCTTGAGCGGGATCGTCAGATCCCTGCCGATGATGGCGATGTCCCCGTTGTCGAGTTCCCATATATCGGGGCAGTCGGGATTATCGGTTGTAATCTCCAACTCCTGTGGTGACCTGCCCAGACGCCTCTTGAATCCCGTCGTCGGGTCGGCTTCCCATGGTCTTGTCATGTCCACCCTCTCTGGGGAGACGCCTGCAATGTGCAGTTGACTCAAAATAGCTCTGACCCACCCGACGGTCAACCTGCTTCAGAGGACCTTGCCCGTTCGCCTCGGCGGTGCGATCATGTTATCTATAAATTAGAGTAATTGCGTCAACGTGTTACGAGCATTAATGTCTGGTTTTCGCTCGTAAGGCGGGGGTTGCGAAGTTAGGAAGGCCGTGGATGAGATCTGATCTCGCTGCAGGTCACCGGCACCACTCTGGTCACAGCCATGGCCACTGATGTCTCGCGGCGTACCCGTGATGAGATGATCAGCCCGTGGTGGCGATCGAAGCCACGCACGCGAGTGGAATTGGTTTTCGCTGGATTTAAGGTGAGTCACGAAGAGGTGTTGCGGGCTTGCATGACCGGCGACCAAGAGATGCCACGTGAGCCGCGTTCGCAACGGCATCTCCAGCGCTTACGTGTTGCTCATTCAAACACGGTCGAGGAACCGCGCGGGTTGCTCGATGAATTCAGGCCGACCTGCGCCACCGGCATCCCGGCGATCGCGCAGCACGGCAGCGCACCCGGTCCTGTGCGGGGTCACCAGGGAGGGCGAGACCACCACGGCACCGAGTCATGAGAGGCGCGATGGACGGCCACGCCGAGGATGGTGGCCGCGTCTACCAGACATCAGGTGATCAACACATCAATGAGCACCACCACTACGGTGGCGAAGGAGCGGCCCACGCCGGTCCAGACTCGGTTCGGCGGCCGGCGGTCGGCCGGACACCGGTGGTTCTGCGTGATCGCCTTGAGGTGCTGGAGCGCTTACGGAAGAGTGTCGCAGCGGACGCGGGCGGTGAAGTCTTCGTTCTTCACGGTATGGGAGGCTGCGGCAAGACGGCTGTTGCCCACGCCTTCTTCCAATTCGCAACAGAGATCGGTGACCGAGTCGGCCTGTGGGTCAATGCCGCCGAGCGCGCGAGCTTACGTGCCGGCATGCTCGCTGTCGCCGCCGACCGCGGTGCCAGTGACGGTGAACTGTTGGCTGCTCGAAACGGCCTTCGTCCTGGAGCCGACCTTGTGTGGGAACGCCTTGACCGATCCACTGAGTCTTGGCTGCTGGTGCTCGACAACGCCGACGATCCTGAGATTCTCTGGGACGGCAGCTGGTTGCGTACCAGTCCGCGCGGAACAGTTGTGGTCACCACGCGCCGGGCGGCCGCCCGCTGGTGGCCAGGGGCGGAGCTCCAGCACATCGGGGTGTTACCGCGCGAGGACGCCGCGCAGGTGTTGTGTGACCTGGCTCCGCAGAGTGGCACGATAGAAGAGGCCACCAAGATCGCGGAGCGGCTTGGGCGACTACCACTTGCACTCACGCTCGCCGGTGGCTTCCTCTCTCACCAGGTGCTCGCCCCCTGGACAATGGACGCCTATGGGCGCCGCCTTGAGACAGG
The DNA here is from genome assembly GCF_027922005.1 of Streptosporangium carneum. Classification (GTDB taxonomy): domain Bacteria; phylum Actinomycetota; class Actinomycetes; order Streptosporangiales; family Streptosporangiaceae; genus Streptosporangium; species Streptosporangium carneum. The sequence goes on from NZ_BSEV01000001.1 coordinate 951,690, forward strand.
GAAACGCGTCGAGCTCATAGACCAGGGGGCTGATGCATTGTCTGCTGAGGATCCTAGGCACTTGGTTGGACGGACCTGGCAGCTGACGCTGGACGCATTCGACGCCCGTGGGCTGCCTGAAGCGGTGGCTCTGCTCAGACTGCTGGCTCGCTTCGCTCCCGAGCCACTGCCGCTGTCTCTGCTGGACAGCTCTGAAATCAGTGGTGTTCTGCCTCGTGCCCGTACTGAAACAGCATTGCGAGCGCTGCTCGATCAATCACTCACCGAGCTGGTTGACGTTGGCGTTCGGTGTGTTCAGACCCACGCTGTGCTGCTTGACAGCGTCGCCACGGCCACGCCGCCTGAATCACTCGCAACTCTCAACTCGACAGCCGGCCGGTTGCTCGATGCCGCGGTACCTGCGATTCCCGACGCCGGTCCGTACAATCCGCGGCTACGCCTGTTCGCACCCCACATGCTTGCCCTGTTGCGTCGGGTTAGGGACCCCGCCACTGTGGCTGACGTTCTGAGCGTGGCGACACGTTTGTCCGTGGCGCTTTATCGAACCGGAGACTACCTGTCAGCCCGGGACACCTCCCGCACCGCGATAGCTCTTGCGGAGCAAACCCTCAGCGCGGAGCACCGGCTCGTGCTGAGCGCCCGCTCCAGGGCCGGCCGAGCGCTGTTCCGATTGGGAAAATATGCTGAGGCGGAGGCGATGCTGCATCATGTCCGCACCACTCAGGAACGACTGTTCGGCGCCGACGATCCCGACACCCTGGACAGCGGTCACGGCCTCCAGTTGGTGGTAAGAAACCTCGGCAGACATGATGAGGCGCTCTCTCTCCTCCGGGCCACGGTGACGGGCCGACGAAGGGTGCTGGGACCTTTCCATCCGCTGACTCTCCGGTCCCAGGCCAGCCTGCTGACGATGCTGTCCGCTTCCGAGCTCGCCGCCGAAGAGAACGCCGCACTGCTTTCCCTGCCCGCACAGTGTGAGCGGCACCTCGGCCCCGAGCACACTGTCACCCTGGGCGCGAGGCACAACCACGCTTGGGCGCTGTACGTGCTAGGACGATTTGAGGAGGCAAACGAGCAGATCCGATTAGTGGTCGATGGATATGAACGCCGCTTTGGCCCTGACTACCCGATCGCCCTCTCCGCACAACAGCTTCACGCCCGAATCCAGGCCGCGCTCGGGCACTTGGACTCGGCTGTCGAGCTGATGAGCGATGTCGTGGCACGGAGGGAAGACGCTCTCGGGCCTGATCACCCTTTCACGGCCGCGAGTAGAGAGCTTTTGACCGAGTTCGAGGAGAAGCGGCGGCTTTCCTCCCGCTAGCTCTCCGGATGATCATTTACAGAGGTCAGTGGACGAGCCGCGTTGCCGGTGGGGTGTGAGGGAGCAGGCGCGGGAACACAGCGCGTGAGGGAGTGACGGAGGACTGCCTGCCGAGTCGTTCATCGCTCGGTGATGTGCTGATCCCGGCCGGCTTGATACACACGGCCCTGGCCACTGGCGGTCGCCTTCATCGTGATTTCGCCGTACTGCTCTCGCTCGTTGAGAGACAGGGCCGGGGTGAGAACGTTGTCCAGCACTTGCTTCAGCTCGTTGGCAAGATCAGGGTCTTCTCGTAGAAGTTGCTGGAGTCGTATCTGCCAGGCTCCGGCAAGCGCACGTTCCGTGTCGGTGTCTCCGTCGTCGCGAGCGGCCAGGATCTGGAGGCGGACCTCTGCCAGTTCGTCTTCAACGGCCTTTTCCTGCTCGGGCCGCACTCGTCGCCACAGCGCGACCGCCCCTGAACGGGCCTGCTGCCACGTGTCTGTGGCCATCGCCGTCACCAGAGCGGTCCCAGCGGCCAACACGATCGGATCCATACCGTACCCTTCCGATCAAACCACTTCCCGCCCCACGCTAAATGCTTGGCTCAGTTCCAGCCAGAGAGGATTAGTCCAAACTCAATGGTTCTGGACGGCTGCTGACTTGAAGTGCGCGATGGAGCAAGAGGGTCAGGTGCAGGGGATCGGTCACGATTCTCTCCTTGCCACAGCGATGAGCGCCGCAGACTCCTCGGGGGACAGGCATGCGCCGATAAGGCGCTCAAACCTCAGCATAAGGTCGCGCACCTGATCGGCCGCCTCCACGTGAATCTCACCGGCCGGGCATTCGGCGTACCCGATGTCGGGGCCTTCGTCCAAGCTTTCAGCTATCTGCGACTGGCTCCCTCGGGCCAGATGACGGTTACCGGCAGGCCGCGTCGTCGGGCTTCCGCCACGACGCTCGCCGTCCCGCCCGCGTCCACGGGAGACTCACCGTCCCACACTGCCACGAGCTCGGTGACTGAGCCCAGCATCGCCTCGTTCGCGGCGACGTACGCCTCCCGGTTGGCGTGCTCGAAGGCCATGACATGCACCTGGGCGGCCTTGCCGAGTAGCCGATCGAACCGCTCGGCATGATCCGGCTTGACCTTGGCGGCCCGGTAGTCCTGGGAAGGCAGGACCACCTCCAGCGTCCCGCCCATCTCCAGGACGGTCTCGGCGAACAGCGAGTCGGCTCCCTGAGCGATGCACGACACCCCGACCAGGTCGTGGCCCACCCGGCGAAGATGAGAACGGAGCTCGTCCCGGACAAGGTGGGTCGTAGCCGGGGTCAAGTTCATGTGGCCGGTCACACCGATACGCACCATTGGCATCTCCTGCTCGATGACAGTGATCTCCCAGCGTGCCAGCAACTCCTGGGGCTGCTGTCTCATTGCGGCAGGGGACTCACCAGGCGCCTCAAGGATGAGCTGCTCGGATCGCGAGTAGAGGAGCGGGTGACCCGGGCCATCAACCCGGAGTTGAAGGGGAGACCTCGGATGCGTTCGACCTCTACGTGATCGCTCTACGGTTTACGGGAGAGGCGAGCAGTTCCCGGTAACCGGTCACGGAAGGTGATCTCCGTTCGGCTGCGGGCACCGCCTCAAGGACCTCGTCGGCCAGCCGGGTCACCATGGTGGCCCGCTGCTCGGCCGGGCAGGCCGCGTAGGCGGCCTGGGCGTGCCGGACGCCTTCGGTCACATCGCCGGAGCGTACGTGCCCCGTGGCCTGGAGGAGGGCCAGCTGAGTCCGGAAACGGGGGCTGGGGTCGGACGGATCCAACGTCTTGTGTGTCTGGCTCACGGCCTGGTCAAGCCGATCGCGGTCGCCGAGGTAGGCGTACACCCACGCCTGCGTGTAGCTCAGCCGCTCGGCTCCCCACCCTTCGATGGACCGGGTGTTGCCCGTGACCGATCCGGGCAGCCTCTCGAACGCCTCACCGCAACGGCGCAGCTCCGCCAGCGCCTCGGCGGGCATGCCATGCATCACGAGCACCTGCGCACGGGCGGCCGAGATACCGGGGACCCCCCGATACGCGGAGTCGGCGTATTCACTGAGCGCGGCGTCGGCGTGACGCAGGAGGACCGGCGTGGGACGCCGGTCGTAGAGTCCGTGAATCAGCTGCTCCCCCCTGATCCACGTGCTCAGGTGGTGGTCGCCGGAAAGCTCCGCGGCGTTCAGGGCGGTCGCCCACCAGGGGCGGGCCTGGCGGGACTGTCCGAGGTTGCACAGCGTCTTGGCCATGAGCAACGACAGGCCGCCGGTCACGCGGCACCACGAGCGGAACAGCCGGTCGCGACTCCCGGCGCGGGACATGGCCTGCCTGACCGCGACGAGGTCGGCCGCCACCTCCTGGAGCAGCTGCTGTGGAGGAGTCAGCTGGTAGCTGTAGCCGTACTCGGAGACGGCCTCCTCCCACATCTCCACATCGAGGCGTTCGTCCCGCCCCAGGGACTGACCGACGCTCTCCCTGATCGTGTGGAGCGAGTCGAAGATCGGCGACGAGGTGACGCCGAGCGTCGCGAGTGTCTGCAGAAGCCTGCGTCGTTCCATCTCATCGTCCTCGGGTAAGGCTTTTTTCTTGGAGAATAGGACGTCTTCGTCAAGGCCGAACACCCGCGCATACGTTACTGCCCAGTCACGCGGGTAATGCTTACCTTTCTCCCAATCACGGATCGATCGGGACAAAGAAGCGACCATCGAGGTGTCGCATCCGGCCTCTTCGAGCAGGTGGCGGGCCATTTCGTTCTTGCTCCAGCCGCGCTTCTCGCGCTCGGACCGCAAACGTGATGCCCATGCCGGGCATTCCTGAAAAGACACGGCCATATCACCCGCCCGCCAGTCACCGGGGCGGAGACAAAGTCTCCGCCTTCTCTCCGGCATTTTCCGTTACGCAGCGTGTTTCCGCTGGGGTTCACTGACAAAGCCCGAAAACGACAGCGGCCCCGGACGCGGTGATCTCAACACCGGCCGGGGCCTTGATCAGGAAAGGCCTCCTGACCCGTGAGCAACCCTAGTGCTCCGGTCCTCGACCGGCCCACGCCAATCCAGGGCTGCGGCTGCCTCCCCGACGCCGTCCCTATGCCGATGGGATGCGTCTTATGCGGGCACGCCCCTTACGCGCACGGCTGCCCCGGCCGACCCGCCGATCATGACTACGCGCAGCCGGACGGCGCGCTGATGAACGCCCGGCTGGAGGCCCGTCGCCGGTACGGCCCGCGAGGCATGCCCGCCGTCGCACCGCCGACCGAGGTCATCCCCCTGGTGCCCACGCAGCGCCACCCCACCCCCGAGCCGTCCGTCCCTGAGCCGTCCGCGCCCGAACCATCCGTGCCCGCTCCGATGCCGCCCGCCGTACCGGACACCCGGCAGCCCCTTATCCCGGCTCCCGCCGACGATCCGGAGCCGCCGGCCGTCGCGACCGCCGTACAGCCTGCCCGTCCGCCGCTGCCCCGGCGGGTACACCGCCCCTTTCCCCGGCCTGGAACACAGCCTGGAACGCGGTCCGGTGTACGGCCCGCCGCCAGGGCCGCCCGGCGTGGCGGCAGCCGATGTCCCGCGTCCGCCGTTCGCGTGTACGCCCGCGCACCCGGCGAGGCGGGAACCGTCCCGCCGACGCTTCGGCCGCCCGAGTCGTACGGTTCGGCCCAGATCCTTCTTCCCCACCGCACAAGACGGACCTGCCCGGCGTCGCGACCGCCGGGACAGGTCCTCAACCGGACACCGGAGGTCCGATTCATGGGAAATGGTAAGTCCCCCGTCCTCGCCGAGACGATCCCCGGCTGGCGGGTGATGCGCAGTGACGCCGGACGCTACTGGGCCACCCGGAACGAGCCCTTCCTTGACGCCGTGACGCGCGGGCCGCTCGACGCGCCGCCGTTTCGCACCGTGGACGCCGACACCTACGGTGAACTGCTCGACGAGGTCCACCGGCAGGAGCGCGCGGCGGAACAGGCCACCAGGAAAATCCCGCGACAGGCCGGGCGGGTGACCTCGTGATCGGCCGCTCCCGTGCCCCGGGTCGCCACCGCGCCGGACAGCCCGTCGTCCCGGTGGTGCACCGTCGCCTCTGGGACGGCCCCGCCCGTGCCGAAGCCGACCGCCTCACCCGGGCGTGGCCCGCCTGGCTGGTGCTGTACAGCCTGGGCCGCCGCCGTTTCTACGCCATCGCCGCCTGGCCGACGCCCGAACCGTCGACGGTCGCCGACGACACGGCCGAGGGCCTGGAAGAACAGATGCGCGAGGTGGAGACCGCCTTCCCTCCGACCGTCTCGACCCCTTTCATCTCCTTGCCTTCCCCCTCTCCGGAGAGGCCGACGGCATCGCCTCTCCAGGCGTCGCCGAGGGTCCCGCCTTCCCCGGGCAGGCCCGGCGGCACCGCCTCCTCCGGACGGGCATGGCGGCGCGCCACGGCGCAGGCGTACGCCGCCGCGCCCCAGCACTCACGCCACCCCTACCGGAGGGCCGCGTGATCACTCCGAGAAGGCCGCCCCCGGCAGACCCGGGTGCGCTCGCCGAACGGCTCCGCGCGCTGCGGCAGGCCCACCCCGCCTGGCACATCACCTACGACGACGGAGTCCGCGTCTGGAGCGCCCTGCGCGACCCGTTCCCCACCAAGCAGGAGATCGACGCGGGCGTCAAGCTTCTGATCAAGACCCCCTCCCCGGAACGGATGGACCAGGAGCTGACCGGCCAGGCCGAGATCCTGAAGAACCTGCCCGCCACTTCCAGGGCCTTCCCACGGCTCTGAAAGCCGGTGCGGCGGCCAGGAGCCTCCTTCCCGTTCCTGGCCGCCGCGCCTCACGACGTGTGGCCACTGCGGCGACGAAAGTGTGCCCCGAGCGTCACAGTCCGTGACGTTACGCTTGCCGATGAATGCTCCGAGTCAGGAGCCTGAGGAGAGAGGAGAGACGGATGGGAGATCACGCGGGGAAGCCGGCTGAGGACAAAAGGCTCATCCCAGGCGCGCCGAAGGGGCCGGAGCTGGATGGTGGCGCACCACCCGGGCAGCACGAGAAGCCGAAGCCGGATCCGAAGAAGTGATTCCGGAAACCGGGCGGCGGAGGTTGCGCGACCTTCTGGTGGAGACGGGCGTGCTGACCTCCGACTGGATGGCCGCCTACGAGGCGGCTCCCCGGGAGCTGTTCCTGCCCGACGTGATGTGGCCCGACGGCGGGATCGCCGTCTCCAAGCTCGACGACCCCGAGGAGTGGCGGTACTGGGCCGACGCCGATGTGCCCATCGCCACCCAGTGGGACGACGGCCGGCACACCGGAACCGCTCCCGGTGAGGTGGCCAGCAGCTCCAGCTCCGCGCCGAGCCTGGTGTTCTGGATGCTCGCCGAGCTGTCGGTGTTCGACGGAGCGAAGGTGCTGGAGGTCGGCACCGGTACCGGTTGGTGCGCCGCCCTGCTGTCGGCCAGGCTCGGCGAGGAGAACGTCGTCTCGGTCGAGGTGGACGAGGCGGTGGCCGAGACCGCGCGCGAGGCTCTGGCTTCGGCCGGTTGGCATCCGCGACTCGTCGTCGGTGATGGCCTGCTCGGCTGGCCGGAAGGCGCGCCGTACGACAGGATTCTGGTGACCGCGGGCGTCCGGCAGGTACCTCGGGTCTGGATCGAGCAGACTCGTCCCGGCGGTGTGCTGGTGATGCCATGGGGGACCCACTACAGCGGGCAGAGCGCCGCCGTCCGGCTGGCTGTGGCCGACGACGGAACTGCGAGCGGACGCTTTTTCAGAGCCACCCGGTTCATGCGGATTCGGGCCCAGCGCCTGGACTGGCCCGCCCACGAGGACTACCTTCCCCCCGGCGACGACTGGCCTGAGGACACCCGCCGGTCGACCACCGCGCTTCCGGTCGCGGAGGTGGTGGACGAGTCCGGCTACGCCGCCTTCGACTTCGTGACCGGCCTGCTGCTGCCCGAGTGCGTCCACACCTACGCCCGCTCCCCGAGCGGCACCATGACCATGTGGCTGTACGGCCTGGGTGACCGGTCGTGGGCGGCGGTGTACTTCGACGAGGACGACCCCGCAGCCTCGCGGGTCTACCAGGGCGGGCCGCGCGGTCTGTGGGACGAGGTCGAGGCCGCCCACCGGTGGTGGGCCGAGCGGGGGCGGCCGGGGCACGAGGAGTTCGGGCTGACCGTCACCGCGGACGGCCGCCAGCAGGTGTGGCTGCGGGAGCCGTCCGCGCTCGTTCCGCAGGCCGTACGCACTCGGTGAGATCGCCCGCGGCGGCTCAGGGCGCGAAGGGACGCTTCTCCCGCCTCTTGGCGGTCGCTCGGTGGAGGGGGCGGGGCCGTCGCCGGCCCCGCGGGGTTTCGAGGTCGCCGTCTCGGCGCTCCCGGCGCAGGCTCAGGGCTGACTGGCCGTCAGCACCTTCAGCGAGTGCTCGACCAGCGTCACCAGCACGGTCTTGGCCGAGGTGCGGCGCCGTACGTCGCACAGCAGCACCGGCACGTCGAGATCCAGGTCGAGGGCGACCCGCACCTCCTCCGCCTCGTACCGGTCGGCGCCGTCGAAGCAGTTGACCGCCACGATGAACGGCGTCCCGCGCTGCTCGAAGTAGTCGATCGAGGGGAAGCAGTCGGTCAGCCGCCGGGTGTCGGCGAGCACGACCGCGCCGAGCGCTCCGTAGGACAGCTCGTCCCACATGAACCAGAACCGCTCCTGGCCGGGAGTGCCGAACAGGTAGACGACCAGGCCCTCCCTGATCGTGATGCGGCCGAAGTCCATCGCGACCGTGGTCGTGGTCTTGCTCTCCACGCCCTCGACGTCGTCGATGCCGATGCCGCGGTCGGAGAGCACCTCCTCGGTGCGCAGCGGGCGGATCTCGCTGATCGAACCGACGAGCGTGGTCTTGCCCACCCCGAAGCCGCCCGCGATGAGAATCTTGAGCGCGACAGGTTCGTCAGAGGGCCCGAAGTCCATTGATCACTTCCTTGAGAATGCGCTCGCTCGCCGATGCGCGCCCGATCGAAATGAGCTTGTGGTCCTTGAGGTCGCCGAGGAGCACGCGGACCACGCCGAGCGGCAGGTCCAGCTCCGAGGCGACGTCGGCGACCGAGGTCGCCTCGGTGACCAGGGAGAGGATGCGTTCCTGTTCCGGGCTCGGGACGAACCCGTTCGAGGGGAAGGCCCCTGTCGCGGTGACCAGCGCGACCAGGTCCAGCGTGTCGCCCGAGGACCGGGTGCGGCCCCCGATCAGCGCGTACGGCCGGACGATCGGTCCCGCCTCCTCGTCCATCCAGCGCGTCATCCGCCCGCCTCGCCGTCGGCTCGGCGCGCGGACGACCCGTGGACTCCGTGCCGGTCGCCTCGCGCTCTCACGAGGTCCCTTGGCGCGGCTGGGTCGAGATGTGCTGGCCGACCCGCTTGACCAGCATCGCCATCTCGTAGGCGATGTGGCCGACGTCGCCGTCGGCGTCGCTCAGCACGGCCAGGCAGGTTCCCTGCCCCGCGGCCGTGACGAACAGGAACGCCGACTCCATCTCCACGATGGTCTGGCGCACCTCGCCGCCGCCGAAGTGGCGTCCCGCCCCGCGCGCCAGGCTCTGGAAGCCGGCGGCGATGGCGGACAGATGTTCGGCGTCCTCCCTGCTGAGGCCCTTGGAAGAGCCTACGGCGAGCCCGTCGGTGGACAGGATCACCGCCTGGCGTACCGCGCCCACCCTGCTGGTCAGGTCGTCGAGGAGCCAGTTGAGCTCGCCGGTGCTTGTGAATTTGCCGGTCATTAGTCCCCCTTGTCGCCTGTCGTCTGGTGTGGGAAGTCGTTTCCGTCCTCTTCTCGCCCGCGTCGCGCCCCCGCCTGGAAGGCGGAGAACAGCGCCCGTGTCTCGTCGGGTGAGCGTTCGGCGGCCTCGGGAGCGGGCTCCGCGGGCGGCTGTGACGTCTCCTGGCGGAGTTGCGGGGCCAGATTGGCCTGCCGTACCCGCCGGGGCAGGGGACGGGTCCCTGGGGAGCCCGAGGCGGGCTCGCGGGACGTCCCCGGAGCTCTGTCCCCGGACGCGTCGGAGAGGCCTCCGAGGGCCGCTCTCCTGGTCGACGTGTCGGCGACCACGGACAGGGTCGGGGCGGCCAGGGGGTGATCGCCGGGGGAGGTGCGGCCCGCGGACGCCGGGGACAGGACGGGCGGCGCCGCCGGGGCCGCGGGGGACCCGGTGGAAGGCGCCGAGGGCCCTGAGGGGGTCGTCCTGGTCCGGCGCGGCAGGCCGCCGCCCGCGGCGCCGTTGCGGGATGTCCCGTTGCCGGAGACGCCGTTGCGCGGGCCCGTGGTGCGAGAGGCGGCGTGGGAGGCTCCGTCGCCGGGGAAGCCGCTCCCCGAGGCGTCGCCTGGGGAGGCGGGCGCGGCGGTCAGCGCGCTCGGCACGCCCGATTCGAAGAGCTCGGCGGCGTCGGCGGGGTGCTCGTCGACACGTTCCGCGGTCAGGGTGAGCGGGGCGGAGGCGTCGGCGAGCACGGCGCGGGGGATGAGGGCGATGGCCGTGGTGCCGCCGAAGGGCGAGCCGCGCAGGATGACCCTGATGCCGTGCCTGGCGGCGAGCTGGCCGACCACGAAGAGGCCGAGCTTGTCGCTGTCGGCCAGGTCGAACTCCGGCGGGTTGGCCAGCCGCTCGTTGAGCGCCTCGTACTCCTCCGCGCGCAGGCCCAGGCCCCGGTCCTCCACCTCGAGGGCGAAGCCGTTGGCCACGACGTCGCCGCGCACGGTCACCGTGGTCTGCGCCGGGGAGTAGATCGTGGCGTTCTCGATCAGCTCGGCGATCAGGTGGGTGATGTCGGCGACCGCCGCGCCGTCGAGCGCGGCGTTGGGCAGCGGCGCCACGCTGACCCTGGTGTAGTCCTCGACCTCGGCGATCGCCGCCCTGACGATGTCGACCACCGCGACCGGGTTGCGCCAGGCCCGTCCCGGCGCGGCGCCCGACAGGATGATCAGGCCCTCCGCGTGCCGTCGCATGCGGGTGGTCAGGTGGTCGAGACGGAACAGGTCGTCGAGGCTGTCCGGGTCGGTCGACCTGCGCTGCATGCTGTCGAGCAGGGTGAGCTGGCGCTGCAGGAGACTCTGCTTGCGGCGGGCCAGGTTCACGAAGACGTGGCTGACGCCGCGGCGCAGGTTGGCCTGGCCGACGGCGGCCTCGACGGCGGTGCGGCGCACCGAGTCGAACGCGTGGGCGACGTCCTTGACCTCGGTCGAGCCGCCCACGTTGATCGGCGGGACCTCGGTCGGCACGTCGACCTCCTCGCCGCGTCGCAGCCGTTCGACGACGTGCGGGAGCCGTACGTCCGCCAGGTCCAGGGCGGCCGAGCGGAGGTCGGCGAGCTCGCTCGCCAGGCGGCGGCCGAAGCGGACCGACAGGATGATCGACGCGATCACCGCGAGCAGGCCGAGGCCGCCCGCGACCGCGATCCTGACCATGATCCCCGTCGCCACCGACTGCGACCGCTCGGACAGGATGTTCGAGGAGGCGACGCCGAGCTGGTCGAGCCAGGTCGACAGGCCGTTGGTGGTCTGCTTCCACCGCTCGGCCTCCACGGGCAGCCGTCCGCCGGTCGCTCCCGTGATGGCCTTCTCCATCGCGACGAACCTCTCGAAGGCGGTCGAGTCGAAGGTGTCGCGGTACGGCTTGCCGAGCTCGGAGTCCAGGGCGGACAGGCCGCGGGCGTGCAGGTAGCGCCTGGTCGAGGCGTACTCGCTGAAGGCCTCGCGCTCCTGCGCGGAGAGGCGGTAGTTGATCAGCGCGCCGCTGATCAGCGCGTTCTCCCTGGCGATCATCTCGCGGGCGTTGCCCATCGACTGCATGGCCGCGGCCTGCTGGTAGATCCCCAGGTCGGGGACCGCGACCAGCTGGTCGTACAGCAGGAAGACCGAGTCCAGGATCTGGTTGTAGTTCGACAGCACCTCGAGCCGGGAGTGACGTCCGCTGTCGATGCCGGAGCGGATGATCGCCAGCCGGTCGACCTGCCTGAGCACCCCGTGCAGCGCGGTGCGGATTTCCGGACTTCCGGAATCGTCGGCGAGCGCCGCCGTGCGGAACTTCTCGACCGCCCGGTCGGTACGGCCGCGCTGGTCGCCGATCCCGCTGGTGAGGACCCGGGAGCTGATGGCGACCGAGGACTGCGTCCGCTCGGCCTGAAGCTGGAGTCCCAGCTCGGTCGAGGTGAGGCCGACCGTCTGGTAGAGGCTGTTCGACCGCAGCAGAGCTGCGCCGTCGCCGACGGTCAGGTTAAGGGCAAAACCCCACAATGCACTCAACGATAAGAGGGGTAAGAGCAGCAGCAAAAAGATCTTGAACCGAATTGACCGGTTTCCAGAGCCCATGCCCACTCGTCCCAACTTCTGAGTGTGTGGAGGCCCGCGCTGCCTTGGGGATGGTTACGCCTCCGGAAGATCGCACAGGAGACTAGCACCGATAAGGTTTTCGCGCAGTGGAGGATCTGATGATTAATGTGATTACCGGGGCAAGTGCCGGAATCGGTGAGGCCGCTGCGGTCGAGCTCGCCCGTCGCGGGCGGCAGGTCGTTCTGGTCGGCCGGAACACCGCCAGGCTGACTCACGTCGCGGAGCGGGTCAGGGCCGTCTCGGGTGCCGTGCCCGACACGCTGACCTGTGACTACACCTCCCTTGAGGACGTCAGGAGGCTCGCCGCCGAACTGGCGTCCCGTTACGAGCGAATCGACGTCCTGGTGAACAACGCGGGGGTCATGACCACCCGGAGGAGCCTCACCGGCGACGGCCACGAGACGATGATCCAGGTCAATCACCTCGCGCCCTTCCTGCTGACGAATCTGCTGCTCGAGCGGGTGACGGGACGGGTGATCACCACCTCCTCCCGGGCGGGCAGGACGGGCCGTCTCGACCCCGCCGACCTGAACCGCGACCGGCGCAGATGGAGCGGCTGGCTGCAGTACGGCGACTCCAAGCAGGCCAACGCGCTGTTCACGGTCGAGCTGGCCCGGCGTCTCTCCGGAACCGGGGTGACCGCGACCTGCTTCCACCCGGGTGTGATCAAGACCGAGTTCGCCCCGAAGACGTTCATGATGTGGATGGTCAAGAACGTCCCCGGCATGGGCAGGAGCGCCGAGGAGGGCGCGAGCACGCTGGTCCATCTCGCCACCCACCCCGACGGCGCCGCCCATCCCGGCCGCTACTTCGCCGACGGCGCTCCCGCCGCGGTCCCCAGGGGCATGACCGACCCCGACCTGGCCCGCGCCCTCTGGGACGCCAGCGCGGAGGCCGTCGCCTGACGGCCCCGGCCCTGTGTCCGGCGCTGTGTCCGGCGCAGTCCCCGGCCCTGTCCTCGACGCCGTTCCCAGGGGAAGTTCCCCGGGAGGTCATCGGCAGTTCGCCGCGCGTTGAACAGGGGCGACTACGGTGCGTGCCCTGTGAGTGTCGCGAGCCCGCGCCGGGTGGCCTTCCCACCTTCGGCAGACAGGGACCCCTTCTTCGACAACGCCAAGTTCCTGGCGATCACGCTGGTCGTCTCCGGGCACCTGATCGAGGACCTGCGCGACGTGCCGGTCGCGCACGCGGCCTACTTCTTCGTGTACGTGTTCCACATGCCGCTGTTCATCGTGCTCAGCGGCTACCTGTCACGTAACTTCACCTTCTCCTCGGGCAAGGCGCGCAAGCTGATCAGCACGCTCGCCGTGCCGTACGTGATCTTCGAGCTGGTCTACTCGCTGCCGCGTCTGATCATGTACGGCAAGCTGGACATCAGCCTCCTCGACCCCTACTACCTGACCTGGTTCCTGATGTCGCTGTTCCTGTGGCGGCTGTCCACGCCGGTCTGGCAGCAGCTCAGGTGGCCGCTGGTGGTCGCGGTCGGCCTCTCGCTGCTGTCGGGGACGAGCAGGCTCCCCGACGAGCTGTCGATGAACCGCACGCTCGGGCTGCTCCCGTTCTACGTGCTCGGGCTCATGCTGCGTCCCGAGCACTTCGAACTGCTCAGACGCCCCAGGGTCAGGATCGCCGGCGCGGTCACGCTGGTCGCGGGGGCGGCGACGGCGCTGGCCGTGCACTCCTCGGTGAGGACCGAGTGGATCCGCTGGCGGCACGCGAACGACGCCATCGGGGTCGACGACCTCACCGGCAGCCTGATCAGGCTGGCCCTGCTGGGCGCGGGGGCGCTGCTGGTCGCGGCGTTCCTGGCCGTCACCCCGTCCCGCCGCACGTGGTACTCGGGACTGGGCATGGCGACCATGTACGCCTACCTGCTCCACGGCCTGGTCGTGAAGGTCGCCGAGCGTTTCTACGGCGACTGGGCGGAGACCGTGCCGGGAGTCGCGGCCGTCGCGGCGTTCGGGGTCGCGCTCGCCGCGCTGCTGTGCGCACCCCCGGTGCGGAAGCTGACCCACTGGGCGGTCGAACCCAGGATGAGCTGGGCGTTCACCCGCCTGCGCCGGCCTGCTTAATTGCGACGCCTTCGGCGTCGCGGGGGCTTGGGCGCCCTCGATGCCGGTGTCTTCACTCGTCGTTCAGTCGCTGCGCTCCCTCACTCCTCCCTCAGCCACCGGCGCGCCCAAGCCGACAACCAGTCCCCAACAGGGAAGTAGAGCGGGGCCCGAACAGGGAGGGACGTGGGGCGGCGTCGCGGGGCTTGGGCTTGGGGTCACTCCTGTAGTTCTTGGACGGCGCGGTAGGCGGCGGTGATCGCCGCGTCGGCGTAGGCGGCGGGCACCGAGTCGGAGTTGGCGATCGCGATCCGCCCCGCGCGGCGGCGGGCCAGGGTCGCGGGGAACTCTCCGTGGGGGTAGAAGTCGAGGTTCCACGGGGTGGCGTACTCGGGCGCGTAACCGTGGCCCCACCGGTTCACCGTGATCGCCTGGATGTCGCGCGCCGGGTCGAAGCCGCCGGGCCCGAGCAGGCGGGCGAGCTGGTCGCGGATGCTGTGCTCCAGGTAGGCGTACGGCGTCCTGAGCAGTTCGCGGCGTCCGGCGGCCGAGCCGTCCGCGGGCGACATGCCCCGCGCCGCGGGGGTGCGGACCATGTGCACGTTGATCGGCTCATCGGGGGCCGTCGGACACCGGTAGTCGCCCACGCTGACCGGATGGTCCAGCTCGGCGACGCACCAGTAGGCCCCGGTGAAGCGGGCACGGCTGACCCCCACCCTCCGCCAGGCCTCCCAGCCGCGCAGCTGGACCGTCGCGTACAGCAGCGGCACCTTGACGGCCGCGCGCAGCGCCCGCTTCTGCTCGGGCGCGAGCTCGTCGACCAGGTAGGGGATCACCATGTTCCAGCAGGCCATGATCACGCCGGCGGCCTGGACCGTCCTGACCCGCTCCCCGTCGAAGTAGCCGACCGTCGCGGTGGTCGCGGTCGCGGGGTCGCCGTCGTTCGCGACGGAGACGACCGTGCTGGACAGGCGGACGCGGACCGCGTTGCCCGGCAGGTCGAGCCTGCCGTAGTCGAACCTCGCGGTGGTCACGCCCTCCATGTCGACCGCCGTGGCGAAGCCGGGGACCATCCGGCCGATCATCATCCGGACCAGCGCCTGGTTGCCCTCGGGGAAGTGGCAGGCGTGCGGGTCGTCGGCGCCCCACCTTCTGGCCACACTCGGCGAGTTGTACTCGGAGGGCCTGGAGGCGTCGAGCCCCAGCCCGGAGAACCCCGGATAGCCGTACTCGTCCGCGCTGCCCCAGGCGTCGATCGCGCCGAAGGCGTCGGAGCCGTAGCCCCACTCGTCGTTCGGCATGGTCTGGACGAACCGCAGCACGTCCGGGTGGACCCCGCAGACGTCCCTGAGGAAGCCCGCGTAGGTCAGCCCGGCCAGGCGCTCCTTCTTCTGGCCGTCCGACAGGCCGGGGAACCAGTCGGGCGGGTTCTCGTAGAGCATGAGCAGGTCCCGCCTGGCCCGCTCGGCCACGGGCAGCTCCGCGATCCAGCGCGCGGGCTCCCGGCCGGGCGGGAGGGCGACGAGTCTGTCGACGCCGAAGGTCTCCCGGTCGCAGAGAACGCCGGCGTGCATGCCGAGGCCGGGGTAGAGCCCCCGGTCGAGGCGGTCGCCGAGTCCGCGGACCTGGACGCCGAGCTTGCCGAGCAGGTCCCTGCCCTCGGGCGTCCAGGTCGAGGGACTCTCGATCGACTGGGATCCGCCGTATCCGACCAGCGGCCCCCTGCGGCCTTCCGGGTGGAACTCGTTGCGCCGGGCGTGCCCGCCGAACTCGTCGTGGTTGTCGAGGATCAGGATCCGCGCGCCGGGGGCGCTCTCCAGCCACCGGTGGGCCGCGCTGACCCCGCTGATCCCGCCGCCGACCACGACCAGGTCGTAGCGCTCCCCGGTCGGGACGGGCGTGCCCGCGTGGATCCAGAACCGGTTGTCACGCAGGGCGTGGGGCACGCCGAGGGTCTCCGCGGTGTCGCCCCGCAGCCCGGTCAGGACCGGAGGGAAGCGGGGCTCGGGCGCGATCCCCAGGGGCTCGGGAGCCCAGGGCCCGTCGGCGTCCGCCGTCCCCGGCGCGCCCCCGCCGTCGAGTCCGGGGAGCGAGCCGAGAGCCGCGATCCCCGCGGTCGCCGCCACGCCGTCGAAGAAGTCACGGCGGGAGATCGGGCGGTTCATTCCCAGCTCCCCGGCTCCGCGAGAAGTGATCTCCTGGGGATCGGTCATGGAGGGATCATCACGAACCGGACGGCCTGAGATGGGCGTCTCACGGGGTCGGCGGGAACTTTTTACCCGACGTATTGAAATGTCATTCACGATTTCCGCCGGACAGGCGGTTATCGCCCATCCGGCGGAAATACGTCTTATAGGAAAAGATATACCGTGTGCGGGGCCGGGGCGGTCAATGGGAAATGCGTGGTCAGCCTCCCCTGCGGACCGGCGCCCACAGGGCGGGCGCCCTGGGCGGCTCCCAGCCGGGCATGGAGGTGTGGCCGGTCAGGCACCGGTAGGTGGAGCCGTTGTAGGCGACCACGTCACCGGGCCTGTACGCGGTGTAAGCCCGCCAGGCGGGGACGGGGCGGGGGACGACGGTCAGGGTGTAGGTCGCCGAGTGCGTGACCGACCCCGTCACGGTGACCGTGATCGGATAGGTGCCCGGCGGGGTGGCGGCCGACGTGGTGACCTTGATCCCGCTGTAGGAGTCGGAGTCGATGGAGGCGGGGTTCGCCGTCACGGTCGCGTTCGGCGGAGCGCCGCCGACGGTGACGGTGACCCGCTGGCGTCCGCCCGCGACGGTCGAGGTCCTGAGGGTGGTCGAGATCACGTTGCCCGCCTCGACGGTGGCCTTGGGGGGCAGGAGGGTGACGGAGAAGTCGTCGGGGCGCGGGTCGCGCACGGTCAGTCGCAGCGCGGCCGTACGGCGGGAGGCGCCGGTCGCGCGGATGGTGACGGGGTAGCCGATGTAGGGCGTCAGCTTCGAGGGGTGGATGGTGACCCTGGCGCTCTGCCCTGTGGTGATCTTGGCGGGGTTGAAGGTGACGGAGACGGAGTCGGGGACGCCGACGGCGGTGAGCGCGACCTGCTGCGGGGCGCCCGCCGTGGTCGCGGTGGTGAGCGTCAGCGTGGCCGTGGTCTCCCGGTCGACGGAGATCTGGTCGCGGTCGAGCGCGACGGAGAAGTCGTTCTGCGGGGCGGCCGGGGTGACGGTCAGCCGGTAGCTCGCCGTACGGGACACGGTTCCCGTGCCGCGGACGAGGATGGTGTGGACGCCGGGAGGGGTCGTCGCGGAGGTGGTGACCGTCATCGTGGAGTCGGCGTCGCTCGAGATGCGGTTGGGGGAGAAGGCGACGGTCGCGCCCTCGGGGACGCCCTCGGCGGACAGGTCGACGTACTGACCGTGGCCGCCCACGGTACGGGTGCGCAGCGCCACCGTCGTCGAGGCGCCCTGGTCGATGATCCCGTTCGACTCGGCCAGGTTCACCGCGAAGTCCTGGCTCTCCGGCGGGCAGCCCGGCTCGGAGTCGGACGCCGGGACGCCGACCGCGTCCCAGGTGTCCTTGACCTGCCGCAGTTCGGCGCAGCCCGGATACAGGGCCCGCGCGGCCTGGACGGTGGCCAGACGGACCTTGGCGTAGGTCCAGGGCACGGTCTTGAGGTTCAGGGCGGTCATGTAGATCTCACCGGCCTTGCGGATGCCCATGCCGTTCACGCCCTCACCCGCGCAGACCGGGCTCTGGGGCTTGCCGACGGTGCGGTTGCCCTCGGCCAGCAGGTAGAACCAGTGGTTCTGCACGCCCGCGGCCTTGTACGAGTTCTGGTTGGGCACGTCGTCGGTGTAGCAGGCCGTGTCGCCGAGGGAGGCCGGGTCGTACATGTTGCGGATCGGGCCCGGGCCGGCGAGCTCGACCTCCTCGCCGACCAGGTAGTCGGCCTCGTCGAGCTCGGGCGGGTGGTTGACGTAGTGCTCGGTGAGGGCGCCGACGATGTCGCCGGTCGACTCGTTGAGGGCGTGGCTCTCGTTGCCGCTGCCGTTGCCGCCGCTGGTGTACTCGAAGATGGCGTGGCCGTACTCGTGACCGACGACGTCCAGGGAGGTGAGCTGCCTGGTGGCGCTCTCGTTGCGGCCGATCCACACGCCGCTGCCGGTCCAGGTGGCGTTGGCGAAGTTCTGGCCGACCCGGATCGGGAAGCCGCGGCCGTCGCCGGTGAAGCCGTTGCGGCCGAGCCAGTCGCGCGCCATGTCCCACGCGTGCTGCGCGGCGAACAGGGCGTCGACGCAGCCGGTCTCCAGGTCGGTCGCCGAGCCGTTGCCCCACTCGTCGTCCTCGCCGCTGAAGACGGTGCCGTTGGGGGCCGCGCAGCTCAGGCCGGGCCGGGTGAGGTCGGTCATGCGGTAGGAGCCGGGGGAGCCCGAGGTGTCGAGATAGACGGGGTCGCCGTTGTAGTGGGAGTGGCCGATGCCGTGGCGCACGTCGTCCCATCGGTCGGCGATCGAGCCGTCGGCGGCGTCGACGTAGACGTGCAGCTTCGACGGGCCCTCCGCCGAGGCGCCGGTGACGACGGTCTCCCAGGTCAGGCGGGGGCGGACGCCCGCCGCGTGCACCACGAGACGGGGGGCGGTCTGGCCGGTGACGGAGCGCAGCAGGTCGCGGGCGGTCGCGCGGGCCCGTTCCGCGGTGACGACGGGCTTGGTCCCGACCTCGTCGAGGTCTTCGCGCTGGCCGGTCGTGACGGCGAGGACCGAGCCGCCGTCGCGGTCGGTGGCGACGATCACGTCGCCGCCGTAGACCGGGAGGCCCCGGTGCAGGCGTTCGTAGGTCAGGTACTGCAGGCCGCGGGGGCCGAAGACGACGGCCGGGCGCCTGAAGGCGTCACCGTCGCCGGTGCGGAGGTCCGCGGCCCGTGCCGACAGGGCCCGGTCGGCGCTGTCGAGGGCGCGGGCGCGGGCCCGCGCGTCCGGCGGCGCGTACGGCGGGACCTCCGGCTGGGCGTGAGGGGGAGCCTGCCCGGCGCTCTGCCCGGCGCTCTGTCCGGCGCTCTGCCCGGCGCTCTGTCCGACGGCGGCCGGGGCGATCGCCGCAGGGGCCTGGCCGACGGGGTGGGGGGCGGGAGAGGCGGCGGCGGGCGGGACGCCCTGCAGGGCGCCGACGCTCAGCGCCGCCGTGAGTAACGCCGCGACGCGTGATCTGCTGTTCGGTTTCAATGCGTGACTCCTCTGGATGTCCCTGGGGGGAGGGGACCGGAACCGGGCCGTCAGGCTCAACTCGAAGCGAAACTCAACGTGACACCGGTTGTCTGAGGCGAGTAGCCAACGCTTTTCCATTCAGTGGTGTTATGGGCGTTCCTGACGCGCCTGGATGTCGCGGCCAGGGGAGGTCGAGGCGTCGCGAACGCGTGAGTGGCGGGCGCTCATCGCACGAGACGCGAACCGGCCGTCGGGAGCGGGACGGAACGTCGCCGATTCCGTGATCGTTGACGGGAGGGAACGAGCGACGAGGGACCGCTGGGCGTGACGAGACGGCCGGTGTTCGCGAAGGAGCTCGGTGGCGTCCGTTCCACGCCGTAAAGGGTGGTGGAACAGGACATGTCGGAGTAGCGTCCGCAGTCGCGGATCTGTTTCACGGCGGGTGGGTCCGCTTCACGATGGGACGGGGAGCCTACGTGGTCGGTAAGCAGGGCAGGGTGACCGGCAAGATCGGCCCCGGCCTGGTCGGGGAGGTGCTGCTGGCGGTCCGCGGCGGCGTCGAGGCCTTCTACGCGCACCCCACGGTCCCCGAAGAGGTGATCCCCACCGGCTCGATCGTCGTCGTCGTGGAGTACTTCCCACCTCGCACGGTCTACGTCGCCCGCGCGCTCGTCTGACCTCCCCCTTCTTTCGCTGTGGAGGCCACCTTGCCAACCTCTCCCACCGCGGAGGCCACATTGCCAACCGAGTATCTCGTCGTGGGCGGCGCCGTCCTCGTCGTCCTCGTCATCCTCATCCTGCTGTTCAAGGCCGTCTGGCGGGTGGCCGAGCCCAACGAGGCGCTGATCATCTCCGGCCTCGGCGCCCGGGGCAGGTCCGAGCAGACCGACAGCCTCGGCTTCAAGATCGTCACCGGCAAGGGCACCGCCGTGCTCCCCGGCTTCCAGACCGCCCGCCGCCTGCGCCTGGACAGCCGCGCGGCCAACCTCCAGGTCTCCTGCGTCACCCAGCAGGGCATCCCGGTGGTCGTGAGGGGCGTGGTGATCTACAAGGTCGGCGACGACCTCCACTCCATCGCCAACGCCGCCCGCCGCTTCCTCGACCAGCAGGACTCGATGAACGGCGCCATCCACGAGCTGTTCACCGGTCACCTGCGTTCGATCATCGGCAACCTGACCGTCGAGGACCTCATCCTCAACCGCGAGCGGCTGACCGGCGAGACCCGCGCCTCCGCCGCCGACGAGATGATCAAACTCGGTCTGATCGTCGACTCGCTGCAGATCCAGGAGATCGACGACGAGACCGGCTACATCACCAACCTCGGCAAGCCGCACGCCGCGAAGATCGCCGCCTCCGCCCGCATCGCCGAGGCCCAGCGCGACCAGGAGGCCACGGAGGCCGAGCAGATCGCCGCCGCGAACAAGGCGGCCGCGTGGCGCGACTCCCAGATCAAGCAGGCCGCCTACCAGGCCGAGATCGACGAGGCCCAGGCCAGGTCCCGTCAGGCGGGCCCGCTGTCGGAGGCCTCGGCCCGCCAGGAGGTCGTCGTCCAGGAGACCCGCGCCGCCGAGCTGGAGGCCCAGCTCGCCGAGCAGCGTCTGCAGTCCCAGGTGCGCAAGCCCGCGGACGCCAGGGCGTACGAGACCGTGACGATCTCCCAGGCCGAACGCGACGCCCGCATCGCCCAGGCCGAGGCCGAGGCCCGCGAGACCGAGCTCCGCGCCGCCGCCCAGGCCTCCCAGGTCAAGCAGGCCGCCGCGGCCGAGGCCGAGTCCGTACGGCTGCGCGGCCTCGCCGCCGCCGAGGCGACCAAGGCCACCGGTCTCGGTGAGGCGGAGGCCGCGAAGGCCAGAGGCCTGGCCGCCGCCGAGGCCGCCAGGGCGCAGGGCCTCGCGGAGGCGGAGGCGGCGAAGGCGAAGGGCCTGGCCGAGGCCGAGGCGATCCGCGCCCGCTCCGAGGCTCTCGCCGAGAACCAGGAGGCGGTCATCGCCCAGCAGCTCGCCGAGAACTGGCCGCAGATCGTCGAGGCGGGCGCGAAGGCGATCGGCAATGTGGATCACATGGTGGTCCTCAACGGCGCCCAGGGCATCGAGGAGATGCTCGCCAAGGCCCTCACCCTCGGCGGGGCCGGTCTCGGCCTCGCCCGTTCCCTTCTCAACGGCGGGCTCCCCGTCCCCAGCCTCACCGTCCCCGAGGCCAACGGCGCCGCCCCGGAGACCAACGGCAAGGCGGCGGACCCCGCTTCCTGAGCGCCGGCCCGCACACTGAACGCCAGGCCCGCTCCCTGAACGTCGGCCTCGCTCTCTGAACGCCGGGACACCCTTTCGCCGGGACGCGGCCGCCCTTCCCCCGCAGGGAGGGCGGCCGCGTCCCGGCCCCGCCCGGCGGCGGGCTCGGGGGTCAGGGCGCGTCGTGCGGCTGGAGGGGGCGCAGGGCGTTCAGGACGAGGCTCGGGTCGTCGGCGAAGAAGCGGATCGAGGTGGCCTCGGCGCGACGGCCGAGGGGGCGGACGAAGGCGACCGGTCCGGCCAGTTCGACGACCACGTTGGTCTGGGAGGACACCGCCACGCCGAGCCGCCCGTCGGTCAGGGTGACCATGCCGCTCTCGTTGTAGCTGCGCGACAGCCGTACCGAGGAGATCAGGTCGCGGGGGACGCGCACGTCGAAGTAGCCGCCGTAGCGGACGCGCAGCTCCTGCGAGGTCACGACGTGGGGTCGGGTGACGCAGGACGCGCCGAGCGCCAGCCCGAGCACGATTCCGTAGACGTCGGCCGCCAGCACCACCAGACGCGGCCCGGTCGGCACGTCCAGCGCCACGAGCATCAGATCGACGACGACCGTCTCGACGCCCGTCACGAACAGCAGCACCAGCAGCGTCGAGGACTGTTCCGCCGAGTACGGCACGGCGACGGCGCCGGGCGGCACGCCGTCACGGCGGCGCGCGACCCACAGGGCGAGGCTCACGATCCCCTTCAGCTCGAACTCCAGGACCTTGCGCACCTGCACGGGCACCAGCCGGTGAACGGTCGCCCGCAGCGCCGCCCCACGGTCCGCGCCGCCCCGGCGCTCGGCCCTGAACAGCCGGTAGGCGGTCACCGCCTCCAGGGCGAGCACCAGCGCGACGGCCGACTCGGCCGCCACGAGCACCGGGCCGGGCAGCGAGACCCCCGACACGGTCAGGACCACGAGCAGCAGCTCTACGGGAAGCACGGCGAACAGCGCGGCGCGCGCGACCCTGAGCATCACCCTCTCTCCTTCAGCGCGATCATGACCAGGCGGAACGCCTCGGCCTGGGCGGGAGACACCTCGGCGTGCAGCGTCTCCATCCACCGCCTGCCGGTCGGGTTCTCCACCGGCCCGGGGCCGGGCGGGCGCAGGTGTTCCGAGACCGCGTCCAGGTTCGCGACGATCACCGCGGCCATCTCGTCGGGGATGTGGGCGGCGAGGTCCGCGGCGAGCACGGCGACGCGGGGGTCGCGGGGGTCGGCGTCGGCGAGGTCGTCGAGCCGTCCGTAGAGGGCGTGTCCTCGCGCGAGCGCGTCCGGTTCGGTGAGCGGGAGCATCAGGTCGAGCATCCGGGCCCGGTCGGCGGGGTCGGCCACGCTGTCCACCAGCGCCAGCAGCTCGCGGTCGACCTCGGCGAGCCTCGAACCCCCCGCCGGGAGGTCGCGCAGCACCGCGGCCATGTCGGGGGACACCGTCGAGTCGGGGTGCAGGTCGGCCTCCGCCAGCAGGGCGGCCAGCCTGCTCCGTCTGACGCCGATCTCCTCCTGCTGTCTGGCCAGGTCGGCGTCCAGCTCCGCGAGCACCTCGCGAAGCTCCCTGCCCCGGTCGTCGGCCAGCACGTCGCGGATCTCGTCCAGCGACAGACCGAGCTCCGCCAGCCGCCGTACCCGGGCCAGGACCACCGCGTCGCGCAGCCGGTATTCCCGGTAGCCGTTGGCCAGCCGTACGGGCTCCGGCAGCAGGCCCAGGTGGTGGTAGTGGCGCACGGTCCGGGAGGACACCCCGACCAGTGCGGCGAGTTCACCGATTCGCATGCCCTGATTAGAAACGTTGACGCTACGGCAAGGTCAACGGGGAGCGGCGGCGTCGCCGGTGGAGGAGCCGCCCGGCGTCCGAAGCCCGTGGAGGGCGGCGGTCACGAGGCGCGGACCTCGGGAGCGGGATGCCAGGCGAAGAACTGCGCGATGTCGAACCTGCGGACCCGGATGGGGACGGAGTATCTGCTGATCAGGTGGATCCTCCTGATGCGGGTCTCATGATCGATCTTGACCTTCACGCACTTCAGGCAGACCTCGTGGACTCCGGGAAGCGCGTAGTAGGAGATCGAGACGGCGTCGCGGCCGAGGCCCCTCTTGGAGATCCCTATCCCGACCTCCCGGTAGAGCCGCCTCGAACCCCTGAGGTTGAACGCGGTCGAGCCGACGAGCGCGTGGTTCGCCTCTGGGGGGCAGTGCACGAACACCCGGACGTCGTTGTGCTGGCGGGGCCACTCCGGCAGGACCCTGAGCGAGGTGATGTTCTTCCAGTTGGGAGGGAGGAACTCCGGAGGAAGACGGTCGTCGGAGGACTTCCGCGTGCTCGCGGTGGGGGCGGCGCTCGGGGACGGCGAGACGCCCGGAGACGGCGCGCCCCTCAGGGAGACGCCCGCGGACGACGGCGGCGAGACCGCGGACGAGGCGTCCTGCCCCATGGCGAGAGCGGCGGCCACTCCCAGCCCTACAACGGAACGCATGTGCTTCTCCTGCCAGACGGACGCCCAACGCGGGTGACACGTCCCCACCGGACGCCGGAAGACTGACGAGGACGGAGCCCGTATCGGGAGCACCCAGGCGAAGACGCCGGACACCCGCCCTGACCAGGCTGTATCTCATTATGTCGATCACACCCCCTCGGGGAAGACGCCACGCTGGCCCCTCCAGGAGCGGGAGGCGTCCGCCCCGCCGCGGTCTTCTCCCGGCGTCGGCCTCCGCTCCGGTCTTCTCCCGGCGTCGGCCTCCGCTCCGGTCTTCTCCCGGCGTCCGCCCCGCCGCGGTTCCCCTCGGCGTCCGCCTCCGCTGCGGCCGCCCGGATCGGCCCACCGTCGGCTCCGCTGCCAATGTTCGCGGGTTTCCCGCCATCCCCTGTTCCGGCCGATGACCGGGCCTTGAGGCGACGGTTAGTTTGACGACGGTCCGGCCCCCGCGCGGCACCTCCCCGCACAGGGACCTCCCGCGTACGGCGGCGCGGGCCGTTGGAAGGACGATCCGTGCCTACCGATGAAAGGGCGTGTTGACGTGGGCGAATTCGATCTTGATCCGAGGGTTGAGGGCGCTGCCGGCTTCGGCTGGGAGGCACACTTCCGCAGCGCCGCCCCCGACGGCATGAGGATGGCCGACGACTCCGACGGCTGCGTGTACGCGTGCGACCCCACGTGGCACACCTGCAGCTACACCTGTTACGCCTGCGGGAACACACACACCTGCGGAGCCACCGGCAGGCCGTGCATCTGCTGATCGAACGGCCGCGATGAGAGAGCAGTCGACCGCGAGCGGGCGACACGACGCGCGGGCCTCCGCCCGGACGGCGGAGACCGATCCGCTGTTCGGGCAGGGCCTGCGTCTCCCCCACGAGCACGGCGCCGCCTCCGGCGCCGGAACCGGTGCGACGCTGCGGAGGATCCCCTCCGTCGTCGGGACCACCCTCAGGCTCGGCTACCGGGCCGATCCGGCCGCCCTGGCGGCCGTGGCGACGAGCCAGCTCGTCATGGGCCTCGCGACCTCGGCGACCTACCTCACCACGCAGCGACTCCTCACCGGTCTCTTCTCGGCCGCGCCCGCGCAGGCGAAGCTTCACGCGCTGGCGCCGGTCGCGGTGTTCATGGTCGGCGCGATGGCGGTCCGCGGCGTCTGCGACGCCGTGGCCGTCGCCGCCTCCGGCAGGCTCGGACCACGCGTCGCCGAACTCGCCAACACGACCCTGCTGGAACGAGTCGTGGCGGTCGAGCTCGTCACGACGGAGAGCCCCGACTTCCACAACCGGCTCAGCGCCGCCCGGCAGGGCGCGGAGGCCACCCGGCGGATGACCGAACGCGCCGTGGGCCTGAGCGGCGGACTCGTGTCGATCGTCGCCGCCCTCTCCGTGCTCCTCGCGCTGAACCCGATCCTCGTGCCGCTGCTCCTGCTGGCGCTTGTCCCCAAGGCGTGGAGCATCGCGCGCACGGTCGGCGCGCGACACGCGTCGATGAAGCGCTGGATGGACATGTCCCGCCAGCTCGACGTGCTGTCCCAGCTGATGACCAGCAGGGAGAGCGCCGAGGAGATACGGGCGCACCGGGTGGGGCCCTTCCTGCTCTCGCACTACCGGCGCCTGTCGGCCAGGTCCGCGCAGGAGCAGGCCAGGCTGGCCGGACAGGAGGCCCGCACCCGCTCCGTGGCGGGCGGCGTCGGCGGCCTCGCCGCCCTCGCGACCTACGGAGCGCTCCTGCTCCTGGTGATCAACGACCAGATGGCGTTCGCGACGGCCGGGACCGCGGCGTTCGCGATCCGTTCGAGCATGATGACCCTGACGTCCTTCGTCATGCAGTTCCAGCAGCTCTACCAGGACGGGCTGCTCACGGTCGAGTGGCGCGACGCCTGCGTCAGGGCCGAGGCCGAGGCCATCCCGGCGGGCGGCAGGCCTCCCGCGCCGCGGGTGGGGACGATCGCCACACGCGGGCTGCGCTTCACCTACCCAGGCGCTCGGACGCCCGCGCTGGACGGCGTCGACGTCGACATCCGGCGCGGCGAGGTCGTCGCGCTGGTCGGGGAGAACGGGTCGGGGAAGTCCACCCTGGCCAGACTCCTGACCGGCCTGTACCTCCCCTCGGGCGGAACGGTCCTGTGGGACGGCGTGCCCACCGGAGAGCTGGACCGCGACGCGCTGTTCGACCAGGTCGCCCTGGTCTCCCAGGACTTCGTGCAGTGGCCGTTCACCGCGGAGACGAACATCGTGATCGGCCGCCCCGAGCGGGCCGTCGACCGGCGATGGCTGGCGTACGCGCTGCGGTCGACCGGCGCCGACGCCGTGCTGAGCCGTCTCGACGACGGGATGGGGACGTTGCTCGCCCGGGAGTTCTGGGGCGGCGTCAACCTGTCCAACGGCCAGTGGCAACGCCTCGGCCTGGCCCGCGCCTGGTACCGCCACGCGCCGGTCCTCGTCGTGGACGAGCCGACGTCGGCCCTCGACCCCGCGGCCGAGATAGAGACCTTCAACAGGATCACCGAGCTGACCGGACACGGCACGACGGTCATCCTGATCAGCCACCAGCTCGCCCTGGTCGCCCGCGCCGACCGGATCTACGTGCTCGACGCGGGCCGGGTCGTCGAGCGGGGCACGCACGCCGAGCTCATGGAGGCCGACGGCGGATACGCCGCCACGTACCGGCTCCAGGCCGAGCAGTTCACGGGCGTGAGCCCCATGACAGAAAGCCGTCAGTAGAGGTCGTCAGAGGAGGGGACATGTCACAGGCATCGCAGTTCCGCGCGCTGGATGTGGCCGTCGCACGGCTGTCCGCGACAGGGGCGGGGCCCTCGCTGCCCGAGCCGCCGGACAACCTCGACGAGCCGGAGGCGATGCGGGCCTTCCTCCGCGAGGTGGCGGAGCATCCCGTCGCACGCGAGGCGATCGCCGTGTCGAGCGCCGGGCTCGACGCGGGCCTGGACCGGGTCGCGTCCGGGGGCGTGGTCTCACCCGCGAGGCTGCGGCGGATGGTGTTCGCGACCAGCCGGTACCTGTCCCGCATGGCGCACCGGGCGACCCCCTTCGGGCTGATGGCGGGCGTCGCCCCGGCGCGGTTCGACCCGGAGTCGAAGTTCAGGATCGGCGCCGAGCACCGCAAGCACGTCCGCGCCGACATGGGGTGGCTCATCGAGGTGATCCGGCCGTGGGAGACCCATCCGGCCGTGCTGGAAGGTCTGCGCCTGGTCGTCAACGACCTCTGCCTGATCCGCGGCGACCGGCTGGTCCTGCCCCTGGTCAGGAAGGAGACGGACGAGAGGGCCCCGGACGACCGGGAGAGGACCGTCCGGCTGACGGGCGCGGTGCGAGGAGTGCTGGCCGCCGCGGAGCGCCCGATCCCCCACCCCGAACTGGTCGACCTGCTCCGCGGCGACTTCCCCGACGTTCCACGGGAGACGGTGCGGCGCATGGTGGCGCAGCTCGTCGAAGGGGAGTTCCTGCTCACCGACCTGCGTCCGCCGGCCACCGTGGACGACCCCCTCGGGCACGCGCTGAAGCGGCTCCCGGAGGAGGCGGGACTGGCCGAGGTCCGCGACGCGCTGACCGCCTACGCCCGGACCTCCCCCGGAGAGGGAGGGCAGGCGTGGCGGGCGGCGACCTCCGTGATGCGCCGCCTGCGCGCCGCCGACCGGCTGATCCAGGTCGACCTGGCGATGGACGCCGACGTCGTCCTGCCCGACGCGGTCGCCTCCGAGTTCGAGCAGGCGGCCACGGTCGCCTGGCGGATCGCCCCGCCCGACCTGGCCCCGTTCGACCCGCTGGCCGACTACCGGGCCGACTTCGTCGAACGGTACGGGACGGGCGCACTGGTCCCGATCAAGGAGGTGCTCGACCCCGAGGCCGGCATAGGGCCCCCGGCGGGCTACCTGCTGCCCCCCGGCGTCCGGCGGCCCCGCGATCGCGCGGCGGAGCACGCGGGGCGCGACGCCCTGCTGCTGGGGCTGGCCCAGCGCGGCGACCCGGAGATCGTGCTGGACGACGAGCTGGTCGCCCGGCTGTCCCGGCCGGGAAGCGCGGACGAGCGGACCTCCTACGTGGAGATGTGCGCCCAGCTTCTCGCCGACTCCGCGGACGCCCTGCGGACAGGCGACTTCCGGCTGGTCGTGGCCCCGGCCAACTTCACCCGGCCGGGCGCGATGTTCGGCCGGTTCCTCCACCTTCTGCCCGAGCTGGGTCCGGCGGTGGCGGCCGCGGCGCGCGACGAGGCCGCCCCGGCCGTACCGGCCCAGCTGGTGGGGCCGACGGTGCACTCCCGCACCTCGAACGTCGCCCAGGTGCCGCGGCTGACCGAGGACGTCCTGCGGATCGGCGTGTTCGCCGACCGCCCGGGGGACCTGGGCCTGGACGACCTGCTGGTCGGCGCGGACCGTCACCGCTTCTTCGTGGTCTCCAGGCACGACCGCCGTGAGCTGGCGCCGATGACGTTCAACGCGCTGAACCCGCAGCTCACGATGCCGAACGCGGCGCGGTTCCTGATGGAGGTCGGCGAGAGCCGCACGCCGCACTGGCCGCTGTGGACCTGGGGGGCGGCGGAGCGGCTGCCGTACCTGCCGCGGGTGCGCCGGGGCCGCACGATATTCGCCTCCGCCCGCTGGCTTCCCGACCCGCGCCTGAGAGGGGAGGAGGACTGGGCCGCCTGGCGGCGGGTCTTCGACCGTTGGCGGGCCGACTGGGCGGTGCCCGACGTCGTGTACGCGACGAGCGCCGACCATCGGGTGCGCCTCGACCTGACCAGCGCGTCCCACGTTCGGCTTCTCCACGCTGACCTGCGCAAACGCCCCGGCATCGTGCTCCAGGAGGAGCCCGCGGGCGGCCGTCACGGCTCCGGGTGGGCGGGGGGTCACGCGACGGAGGTCGTGGTCCCGTTGCGTCCGGTCCGGCCGAGGAAGACAGAGCTGAGGAAGACGGCGCCGAGGAAGACGGTGCCGAGGAAGACGGTGCTGAGGAAGACGGTGGAGAGCGTCCGGCGGCCCGCCGTCCGGCGGGTTCACCTGCCCGGCGGCGAATGGCTGTACCTGAAGGTCTACGCCACGGCGGGCCGGCACGGCGAGCTGCTCAGCCGCCACCTCCCCGAACTCGTCCGCCAGGCCGCCCCGGTCAGCGACCGGTGGTTCTTCGTCCGTTACCGCGACGAGGATCCCCACCTGCGGCTCCGTTTCCACGGGGAGCCCGCGGAGCTCAACACGCACCTGCTGCCGATCGCGCACCGCTGGGCGGCCGACCTCGCCGACGCCAACCTGATCAGCGGGATCGTCATCGACGCCTACCGTCCGGAGATCGCCAGATACGGCGGCCCCGAACTGGTCGAGGCGGCCGAACGAGCCTTCCACGCCGACGCGGAGAGCGTCCTGGAGCAACTGACGTTGCGGGAGCAGAGGATGCTGGACCTGCCGATGCTGCTCCTGCTGGCCGCCAACCACGTCGACATGGCCGAGCACCTGCACGGCGACGGATGGCGCGACTGGCTGCTCCGCGCCTACCCCAAGGGCGAGCGGCACGGCGCCTTCCGGCAGCACCGCTCGGAGGCGACACGGCTGCTCGACCCCGTGACGGGCGCCGCGGAGCTGGCGAGACTTCCCGGCGGGCCGCGTGTGCTGGAGAGCTGGCGGCGTCGCGCCGAGGCGCTCGCGGCCTACGGCAGGCTGGCCCGCGAGACCCTCGACGACCCCTCGGACGCCTTCGCGAGCATGCTGCACATGCACCACAACCGGCTCGCCGGCATCGACCCGCACACGGAACGAGACGCCTACGCCGTCGCCCGCGGCGCCGTACAGGCGCACCACGACCGAGAGCGACACCTGAACCGATGACAACGCGGATCGTCGAAGCGGTCGCCGACAAACTGGCCGACCCCCTGAAGGTCGCGGCGATCGCCGCGCGGCCGGGCAACGAACTGGCCCTGCCCGCGCGGACGACGCCCTCGTGGGAGCCGGTCGGGCTGTCCGACGCCCACCCCGCCGTGGCGCTGCTGTTCGCCGAGCTCGGCGCGGCCGACCCGGCGCAGCGGGCCCGCGCGCACGCCCACCTGACGGCGGCGCTCGCCGCCGACGCGCCCCCGCCGACCCCCTCCCTGTACGGCGGCGCCGTGTCCCTGGCGTTCGCCGCCCACGCGGCCGCCCGCACGTCGGGCGGGTACACGAAGCTGCTGTCCTATCTGGACCAGGCCGTCGTCGGCCAGGTCCGGCACTGGGCCGACGCCCGGCGGGCCCGGCTCGACGCGGCCGAGCCGATCGGCGACTGGGGCGGATACGACGTGATCTCCGGCGGGGCCGGATTCGGCAGGCACCTGCTGGCCCGGTACGAGTCGACCGGGGACGACGCGGTCGGGGACGCGCTCCGGCGGACGCTCGACGTGCTCGTGCGCACCGCGCTCGCCCCGGACGTCACGGTCGACGGCCGTCGCGTGCCTGCCTGGTGGGTCCACCACGACATGGGGCACGGGGCCGGCGGAGGACACCTCAACCTGGGCCTGGCGCACGGGCTGGGCGGTCCGCTCGGGCTGCTGGCCCTGGCGTGGCGCGCGGACGTGCGGGTCGAACGGCACGCCGAGGCGATGGCCGCCGTCGTGGCCTCGCTCGACGCCTGGCGGCTCGAGGACGCGGCGGGGCCGTACTGGCCGCACTCGGTCACGTCCGACCGGGCCGGTGATCCGAGACGGGTGCGTGACGTCTGGTGCTACGGGGCCGCGGGCCTGGGGCGCGCCCTGTATCTCGCGGGCGCGGCCCTGGAGGAGAAGGACTGGCAGGACACCGCGAACGCCGCGATACGCGGCGTGCTCGAGACCTCGGGTGAGCAGCCCGTCTTCGACTTCGCCCTGTGCCACGGCTGGGCGGGCCTGCTGCAGATCGCCTGGCGCATGTCCCACGACACCGGCGACCCCGTCTACGCGGCGGCCGCCGACGGGTTCGCGGCCCGGATCCGCGAGGCCTTCGACCCGCGGGCGCCGTTCGGATTCCGGTACGCCCACCCGGCCGCGGCGGCGGAGACGGACCGGCCGGGGTTCCTCGAGGGCGCCGCGGGCATCGCGCTCGCCCTGCACTGCCACGCCACCGGCGAGCCGCCCGTCACCGGCTGGGACGCCGCACTGCTGCTCAACTGACCAGGAGGAAGCCCGATGAGCTGGTCCGACATATTCGCCGACCCTGCGGACCGGGAGCGCGTCCGGTGGGGCACAGAGCACCTGCGGTTCGCCGCGTCCCCGGCGACCGCCTCGCTGCTGAGCTTCCAGCGGATCGACGACTGGATCCGATACGGCCAGGTCCGCTATCCGCAGTTCCAGGTGAACATGCCGGCGGGCGGCATGCCGCCCACGATGTTCACCGAGACCCGTCAGTACCTCGCGCTGAGCATGCCCGGCTACCCGGTCACCGCCGCGATCGCCGAACAGCTCCGCCGGGGGGCCACGCTGCGGTTCGTCGGAATGGAGGACTGGTATCCGCCCGTCGCGGAGCTCGCCGACCGTCTCACCGAGACCGTCGGGGCGTCCGTCGCCGCCTACGCCTTCTACACGCCCCCCGGGGACGACGGGGTGGGGGCGCACTGGGACATGGCCGACGTCTTCGCACTGCAGGTCGAAGGCACCAAGAGATGGCACCTGTGGAACATCCGGGACGGTGTCGACTGGCAGCGCGACCAGACCCTGCGCACCGGCGAGGAGCCCGACCACGTCGTCGAGCTGTCGCCGGGCGACGGCCTGTACATTCCCGCGGGAACCGGTCACCGGGCGTTCGCCGGAGCCGAGGGCTCGCTCCACCTGTCGCTCACGGTGTCCACGACCACGCACCGCAGGGTCGTCGCGACGTGGTTCGAGGCGTTCCTGGCCGGGATCCCCCTGCTGGACCGGCTGCCGGTGGACGGGGACCGCCTCACGCCGGTCGCCGAACTGCTCCGCGAACTCGCCGCCGCGGCGGAGAAGGCCGATCCGGCGGAGCTCCTGGCGACGGCGGACGCCCACGAGCCCCAGGTCAGCCAGACGCCGCTCATCACCGGAGCGGTCCCCGGCCGCCGTCTTCCGTGATCGCAGCTCTTTCAGGAGCGCTCCCAGGACGCCTTCCGCGACGCCGTGTCCGGACGACGCGGCGGACTCTCCGCGCCGTCGCCGGGCACGTCAGGCGGCGGCGCGGAGGTCGTGTTCTCCTGGATGGCGCGTCCATCCGCGACGGCCTCCGGAGACGGGCGGAAACATGGAACGGGAGGTCGCCCGGCATCCCTGGAGCGGGTCACGCGCCAGGATCGGTGGCGGCGCTGTCCGGCGTGCTGTCCCGGGGCGCGCGGGGCGGCGCCTCGGCGGGGAACAGGATCGGGCTGAGCAGGTGCCGCGTGCGTTCGGGTGAGGGCTCGTTGCCCATCCGGGACACGATCACGTCGCGCATGTCGCTGATCATCTCGTCGCGCTCGTCCTGGCTCAGCCAGAGCGTGTGCTGGCGGTAGCCCACGGAGTCGGCGGCCGGGTCGGCGTGGTCCCGGTCGAGATAGGCGTTGAACTCGGCCAGCAGGATGGCCATGGCCGTGGCGAACACGCGGCGGTGGTCCTCCGGTGACGTGGCCGCGGCCGTTTCCGCGTCGATCACCGCCCGCGCCCGGCGCAGCCGGTACCGGCGTTCGACGGCCCCGCGCACCCGCTGTTCGCCCTCCACCTCAAGGAGGCCGCCGTCGGCCAGCAGGCCGACCTGCCGGTACACGGTGGCCTTGGAGACGTCGGGCAGCAGGGCGCACACCTGGGAGGTCGTGAGTGTCCGGCCGCCGGACATGGCGTGCACGATGCGGAGCCGCACCGGATGCAGGAGCAGGTCCACCGTGTTCATGGACATATGATCTCATAGTTGATACCTTTCTCAAAGTTGAGAATAGTTGAGTCGAGGGAGCGGACAGTGCCACACCGATCATCTGAAGCCCCGCCGGAGGCCGCCGTCGTCCCCGGGCCGCCGCTGGGACGCCTGTACGACGTCGGCGGGCGGCGGCTGATGCTGCACCGCTCCGGCGCCGGAGGCCCGGCCGTGGTGTTCCTGCCGGGAGCGGGCCTGGTCGGCCTGGACTTCCTGAACATCCACGACCGCGCCGCCGAGCTGAGCACCTGTGTGCTCTATGACCGCGCGGGCACCGGCTGGAGCGAGCCGGTCGAGCTGCCCCGCACCGCCGCCGAGGTCACCGGCGAACTGCGCGACCTGCTGCGCGCCGCCGATGTGCCCGCCCCCTACCTGCTGGTGGGACACTCCCTGGGCGGGGCCTACGTGCGCCACTACGCGCAGCGCTTCCCCGACGAGGTGGCCGGTCTGCTCCTGCTGGACCCCTTCCACGAGGACATGGTCGCCCGCGCGCCCGAGGAGGCGCGGCAGATGCTGGAGCGGATGAAGAATCCCCAGCTGCCGGAGCCGACGGAGGAGCAGATCCGGCTCTCCCGGGACCTGCTCGCGCGGATGTTCGCGAAGTGGCCGGACCCCGTCCGCGGGCCACTCGTCGAACAGCACCTCACCTCGTGGCGGACCGGCTGGCACGAGGGCAGGAACCTCTATGACGAGGTCACCGAGGAGCTCCGGCACGCGTCAGACCTCCCCGACGTGCCCCTGATCGTGCTCACCGCCCTGGGACACGACGCCACCCAGGCCCAGATCTGGCCGGAACACCTCCTGCGCGAGATCAACGACGCCAAACGCGCCCTGCACGCGCGACTGGCCGTGTCTGTCCCCCGCGGCGAGCACCGCGTCCTCGACGACGCCGGGCACGGCTGGATCCACGAGGAGCGTCCGGATCTCGTGCTCCAGGCGATCGGCGACCTGCTCCACAGAGCGGACGGCGGTCGCTGAGGAAGCCCGGTCGTTCTCAGGGGAGTCCGTCGGCGAAGCCCTGCCGCTCAGGGCGAGGCCGCCTCCGCGCCGTGACGGAGGTGGCGCACGAGGGCGAAGGCGCACGCCAGCCCGATGACCGTCTCCACCACGGCCGCGAGCACGAGCCCGCTCCCCGGCACCCCGTCCACCGCGATGCTCAGGACGCGGGACAGGCCGTAGGAGAGGTAGAGCAGGGTGCCGACGACCGCGGCGGTGAACGCCAGCCGGGAGACGAACGCGCCGAGCGCGATCAGCACGCCGGACGCCAGCAGGGCGCCGCCCGCGGCCCGCGTCTCACTGAGCAGGCCGACGTCGTCGCCGAGCCGGATGCCGTTGACCTCGTGGAAGGCCACCGGCGCGAACAGCGTCGCCGCGCCGATCCCGATCACCACCAGCCCGGACACGAACAGTATGGATCTCAGCAACCTCAGGTCTCGCATCTTCTCTCGTCCTTTCGCTTCCTCCCGGGTCCTCCGGGCCGCTTCCTCGGGGTCCTCCCGGCGTGTGGGGCGTTTCGCGTGACGGGGGCCGCGTCCGGAGGGAGGTCTTCGATCCGCCGGGTGGGCGGGCTCATCGTTCCCACGCGCCGGACGCGGCCGCGGCGCGGCAGAAGTCGGTGAAGTCGCGAGGCTCGCGGCCGAGCGCCTCTCGCACGCCGTGGCCCAGCGACGCGTTGCGTCCGTCGAGCACCTCGTCGCAGAGGGCCGTGAGCAGGTCGGCCGCCTCGGGGCCGACGCTCCGCGTGAGGGCGGCGCGGAACTGCTCCGACGAGACGGAGACGTACTCGACCTCCCGGCCCAGGGCCTTCGAGATCTCGGCCGCGGCCTCGTGGAACGTCAGCAGACGCGGCCCGGTGAGCTCGTAGAGGCGTCCGGAGTGGCGGTCGTCGGTGAGTGCGGCGACGGCGACGTCCGCGATGTCGTCGGCGTCGACGAACGGTTCGCCGACGTCGCCCGCGGGCAGCGCGATCACGCCGTCGAGCACCGACTCGAACAGGTGGCCTTCGGTGAAGTTCTGCGAGAACCAGCTCGCCCGGATGAGCGTGTGGCTCAGCCCGGACCCGCGGACGATCTCCTCGCAGCGCTGCGCGTTGGCCTCGCCCCGCCCGGAGAGCAGCACCAGCCGCCTGACCCCCGCGTCGACCGCGCACGAGGTCAGCTCCTCGATCGCGGCCGGTGCGCCGGGCACGGCGAGGTCGGGGAAGAACGAGACGTAGGCGGACTCGACGCCGTGAAGGGCCCGCGGCCAGGTGGAGGGCTCCTGCCAGTCGAAGGGCGGGTCGGAGTGCCGCGAGACCCCCCTGACCGAGTGGCCGCGCTCCTCAAGCCGGTGGACGATCCGTCGGCCGGTCTTCCCGGTCGAGCCGATGACGAGAGTGGAGGGCTGTCCCATGATTCCGTGCTCCTTGGTTGGTGACGGATTCCATCCTGGAGCTGAGTGAATGGACTAACAATAGTGAACAGTCCGGGTTTCCTTGCTGTTCGTCCAGAGTCGTGGACGTCTGATCATCCGGGGTGACACGATGGCCCCATGCCGAGTGTCGCCCGCGCCTTCCCTCCGCCCGCCGACCTCCTCGGCGAGGCCCTGCACCTGCTGCGGCTCACGGGCACCCTCTACTGCCGTGCCGAGCTCACCGCGCCCTGGGGGGTCGACATCCCGGCGCTCGAGGGATTCATGACCTTCCAGGTCGTCACCGCGGGGCACTGCTGGCTCGAGGTCGACGGAGCCGAGCCGCGCCTGCTCCGGCAGGGCAGCCTCACGTTGATCCCGCACGGCGTCCCGCACCGCATGCGGAGCAGCCCGCAGGCCGACACGGAACCGCTCTTCGAGATTCCGGTCGAGCAGGTCAGCGACTGTTACGAGATCATGCGCCACGGCGGCGGCGGGGATCTCACGCACGTCACCTACGGCGTGGTGCGCTTCGACCACGTGGTGGCCCAGCGTCTCGTCTCGCAGCTCCCCACGGTTCTGCAGATCGACACCTGGGACGACGCCGGCTGGCTCCACAGCACGCTCCGCCTCATCACCCGGGAGGCCCTCTCGTTGCGGCCGGGCGGGGAGACCGTCATCACCCGGCTCGCCGACGTCCTCGTCATCCAGGCGATCCGCTCCTGGCTCGACTCGGCTCCCGAGGCGAACCAGGGCTGGCTGGCCGCCCTGCGCGACGAACAGGTGGGGCGGGCGCTCGCGTCGATGCACCGCGCGCCCGAACGGGAGTGGAGCGTCGCCGCGCTCGCGCGGGAGGCGGGCATGTCGCGCTCGGCCTTCTCGGCGAGGTTCACCGACCTGGTCGGCGAGTCCGCCATGCGCTACCTCGCGCAGTGGCGCATGCAACTCGCCCGCACGCACCTGCGGCAGACGCCGGAGCCGCTGTCGGTCGTCGCCCGCCGGTTCGGCTACCAGTCGGAGGCGGCGTTCAGCAGGGCGTACAAACGCGCCTTCGGCGTGTCGCCGGGAAGCGCCCGCCGGCCCGAGGTCGCGCCGACCGTTCCGACGGGGCCGCCGGTGGGGTGAGCCACGGAGGCAGGGCCCGTCAACGGACCGGGTTTCTGTCAGTTTCCGGTGATATCTCTGATCTTCACTATGACAGCCGAACTCGACGCCTTCACTCGCTCCCACGGCTACCTGGTCGGGTACCTCGAGGAGGAGACCAAAGAGACCTACCGCCGCTTCGACGCGCTCTTCGAGCAGGGCTTGCCGCCGGGCCCCGAGGTCGACTGGCGGGAGTACGGTCACTGGGCGCTGCTGAAGCTCAACCTGGGGGTGGAGGGCGGGCACGACCACGACGAGCGCGCCCTGGAGCTGGTCCGCTCGGTGGCCGAGCGCGACATCCCGTGGACCGCCGGAGACGCGCATGTCCTGATGTACCGGGCGGGGCAGATGGCCCGCCGGGGCCACACCCGCTACGAGGAGATCTACCGGCTGCCGTTCGCGGTGACGCGCCGCTTCGGCTTCCAGGAGCGTCGCGAGATCCTCGGCTGGCTGGGGGAGCGGCGTCGGCGCTCCTCGGCACGGACACCGGAGTGGGAGCTGTGGGCCGAGGGGGTGCAGGAGGCGCTGGCCGGGCAGATCGAGGAGCTGGTGGTCGAACCGGCCGAGCACGGCCCGGCCGGCGCGGTGCGGAACGTGATCTGGGAGGGCGACCCCTTCGCCCGGCTGCTGGCCGAGGAGTACGGCCCGCGCCTGGCCGCCCCCGAGGTCCTGCCGCTGCTGCGCCACTGGAACACCGCCCACTCCACCAAGCCGAGCGGCAGATGGCTCAAGACCGCCGGGACGCTCCTCACCCCTGACACGGTCTCCCTGGTCCGGGAGATCCTCACCCGGCTGGCGGCCCACCGGGAGCGGAAGGTCACCCGGGGCGACGACGGTCACGAGTGGACCGAGACGGTCTTCCTGCACGAGCGCACCATCGTGCCGGTGCGCGGCATGATCTGGACGTGCGAGGTGATCGATGAGCGGTGGGTGACCTCGCTCCTCGGCGACGTCGCGCTGACCTGCGGCACCG
Source organism: Streptosporangium carneum (assembly GCF_027922005.1). Lineage (GTDB taxonomy): Bacteria > Actinomycetota > Actinomycetes > Streptosporangiales > Streptosporangiaceae > Streptosporangium > Streptosporangium carneum. Next base: position 988,673 of record NZ_BSEV01000001.1, read on the forward strand.
GAAGCAACGGGATGGGCTCCACCTGCCGCAGCGAGAAGCTCACCAACGCCGCCGTCGGCGTCCTGGCCCGCCGTGGAGGGCCGGCGGCGATCGTGCCGCTGGCCCGCGTCCAGGCCAAGGTCCGTGCGAGGTCCGTGCTGAAGAACGTGGCGCGCACCCTGGACGAGGTGGCCGAGCAGGCGGGGCTGACCCGCGAGCAGCTGCTCGACCGGACCGTGCCGGCCTTCGGGCTCGGCCAGGACGGGATCCGGGAGGAGAGAATCGGCGACTACCTCGTACGGCTCTGCGCCGACGGCCCTGCGCTGCGGTTCGTCAACCCGGCGGGCAGGACCGTCAAGTCGGCCCCGCAGGCGATCCGCAGGGATCCGGCGCTGGCCGATCTCAGGATCACGCTGAAGGAGCTCAAGCAGACGCTCGCGGCCGAGCGGTTCCGGCTGGAGCAGGCGCTGATCAGGGAACGCACGTGGAACTGGCGTCAGGTGGAGGAGTTCTTCCTCGACCACCCGGTCACCGGCCTGTACGCCCGTGCCCTGATCTGGCAGGTGCCGCAGGGGCAGGCGGGACTCCCCGTGCGGACCGGCGACGGCTGGGAGCTGACCGACCCGCGGGGTCGCAGGACCCGCCCTGAGCCCGACGCCCCGGTCCTGCTGTGGCACCCGATCCGCGAGACGGCCGAGGACGTGCGGGCCTGGCGCGACCACCTGCTGGAGCGCGGGGTGCGCCAGCCGTACAAGCAGGCCTTCCGCGAGGTCTACCTGCTGACCCCGGCCGAGGAGCGGACCCGCACCTTCTCCAACCGGTTCGCCGAGCACGTGCTCCGGTACGGCCAGGCCAAGGCGCTGCTGAACCAGCGCGGCTGGACCGGCCTGGCGATCGGCCACTGGGACTACGAGTGCGGCGGCGACCAGGGTGAGGCGATCAAGGAGCTGTCCGGCTGGCGGGCCCGCTGGGGCATGCACGTCACCGGCGATCCGCGGGCCGACGGGTGGGACACGGCGTCCTTCTGCGTCAGCGAGCAGATCACCTTCTACCGGGAGGGGCAGGAGAAGCTCTCCGGCCACGACCGGATGGGAAACCGCGTCGCACTGGAGGGGGCCCCGCTGGCCGAGGTGCCGCCGCTGGTGCTGTCGGAGGTGCTCCGCGACGCCGACCTGGCCGTGGGCGTCACCTCGGTCGGCCTCGACCAGCGGGCGACGGGCGGTCACGAAGGCTACTGGCACTCCTACGGGTTCGGCGAGCTCACCGAGACCGCCCGCACCCGGCGCGACGTCCTCACCCGCCTGTTGCCCCGCCTCCGGATCGCCGACCGGGCCGAGCTCACCGACCGCTTCCTGCGGGTGCGCGGCGACCTGCGGACCTACCGGATCCACCTGGGCTCGGGCAACATCCTGATGGAGCCCAACGACGCCTACCTGTGCGTCGTCCCCGGCCACGACCGCGAAACCGCGTCCGTCTTCCTGCCCTTCGAGGAGGACGGCGGCATGCTCTCGGTCATCCTGTCCAAGGCCTTCCTGCTGGCCGACGACACCTCCATCACCGACCCGTCGATCACCCGCCAGCTCACCGGATGAGACAGGACGCGATCGGGGACAGGCGCGGCGGCGAGCTCGCCCGCCACCCTGGCCCCCGACGCGTCGCGCCGACCGGGTGCGGCCCGTTCCGGAGATGTCCGTCCGGACGGGCCGCACCGCGACGAACCGCTACGGGGTCAGGCGGTGCAGGTCACGGGGGAACAGGGTGGCGCGGCGGACGTTGTCCGCCCCGGTCAGCCGGGTGGTCCACCGTTCCAGGCCGAGGGCGAAGCCGCCGTGCGGAGGCATGCCGTGCCGGAAGGCGGCGAGATAGCCCGCGTACGGCTCCGGCGACTCCCCCCGGGCCGCCAGCGCCGCGAGATAGTCCTCGTGGCGGTGCAGGCGCTGGCCTCCGGTCACCAGCTCCAGCCCGCGGAAGAGCAGGTCGAAACTGTTGGAGTACTCCGGCCTGCCGGGTTCGGGGTGGGTGTAGAAGGGACGCTTGGCCATCGGATAGCCGGTGACGAACAGGAACTCGCTGCCGTGCTCGCGCAGCGCCCACTGCGACAGCCAGCGTTCGTGGGCCGGGGCGAGGTCCGGCTCACCCCGCGGGTCCTCGCCGGTGTGGGCGGCCAGGAGCTCCTGGGCCTCGGCGAAGTGGATCTCCGGAATCCGTTCGGGGACGGCGGGCAGCTCGACGTCCAGCAGCGCGCACGCCTCACCCGCCTGCCGTCCGACGGTGGCCGTCATCCCGGCGAGGACCTCGCGCAGCACGGCCATCACCTCCCGGTGGTCGGTGACGAAGCCGAGCTCGGCGTCCAGCGAGGTGTACTGGGCCAGGTGCCGCGCGGTGTCGTGGGGCTCGGCGCGGAAGACCGGACCGGTCTCGTAGACGCGCTCGAAGACGCCGACCATGGCCTGCTTGAAGAACTGCGGAGACTGGGCCAGGTAGGCGGGGGAGCCGAACCAGTCGATCGCGAAGACGTTGGCTCCGGACTCGGTCGCCGAGGCCACCACCTTGGGCGTGTGGATCTCGGTGAAGCCGAGCGTGTCCAGCGTCGTCCTGAAGCCCGCCACCGAGGCCGCCGAGATGGCGTGGGGGGCGCGCAGCAGCGGATGCCGCAGGGCGATCGGGGCGTGGTCGAGGATGGTCGGCAGCGTGGCCGGAACCGAGGGACGGTAGAGGTCGAACGGCGGGGGCGCGGCCGGTCCCGAAAGGGCGGCCACCGTCGGGGAGGTCACCTCGACCCCGCCGGGAGCCTGGGGGTTGGCGGTCGCCGTTCCGGTGATCTGCAGGACGGTCTCCTCGGGGTGGCCGTCGGCCACGCTCATGGCCTCGGGCCCGGTGAACACGGCCTGGGCCAGCCCCGAGCGGTCCCGCAGGACGAGGAACACCACGGATTTCAGAGTCCGTCTGCGGTGGAGCCATCCCTGGACGGTCACCTGCCGGCCGATCCGTCGCGGAAGCTCCGCGGCCAGGGTCCGGTGGACGGGGGAAACGGTTGCGGTTTCGGAGATCATCACAAACCTCTGGTCAGTGAGTGGTGATCCCTTGGGAGTGCGGGCGAGAAGGGAACTCGCGGTGCCACCGCACTTTCGCCGCCGCCATGGCGGCGGCCTCGAAGGCCCGATGACGGGGGCCGGCCGGCGGGGCATTGGGCGCGGACGCCGTTCCTCCCCGCGCTCAGGAGGGTCTTCGTCGCCGGGGGCGGGTCCGCCTTCGCAGCTGCCGGCGGCTCTCTCCTACCTGCCCTGTCCGGTGACTACTCGTCTCCGTCAACGCGTTGCCGGAAGAGTACGCACACGCCGCCGCGTATCGCAACCGAGATCGCCGCGTGTCGCACAGGAGCGCCGTCGCACCGCGACCTGCTCACCGGCCACGTCGCCGACTCCACCCTCGACGACACGCTCCTGCTGCTGAGCGAGGTGGTCACCAACGCGATCGTCCACTCCGACTCCGGGCACAGGCCGTACGGGTCGGTGACGGTGTGCGTCGCCCTGTCCGTCGACCACCCCGACCAGGCCGCCGAGCCTGACCAACGGGGGTGACCGAGCCGTTCACCGCGCATCGGCGCCGATCAGGTCCGCGCCGCCCCTCGCCGTCCCGGCGCTGCGAAGCATCACATGTGGGGTGGTGGTGTGGGGCGGTGGTGAGGGCGGCAGGGGTGTGGTGAGGGGAGGTCGTGGGGCGGTGGGAGGAGGCCGTGGGGCGGTGGTGGAGGGGAGGGCGGGGTGTGGGGGTGAGGGGAGGTCGTGGGGCGGTGGGCGGAGGTCGTGGGGCGGTGGTGGAGGGGAGGGCGGGGTGTGGGGGTGAGGGCGGGGGGCCGGGTTGTACGCCTCTCGTTGTAGCCGAGGAGTATCCCCAGGTGGGACGACCGCCGATGGTCGCGGGGACGACGATCGCAGTCTGACTCCCCGAACCCCCAAGGAAACCAGCCTCATGTCCACTTCGCGTTTTCTCCCGGCGCTGCGCGTCATGCTCGCCCTTCAGACGGTGGCGCTCCTGCTTCAGGCGATCACCGCGGGGCTCCTGCTCTCCACGCCCGGCGGCCGAGGGCTGCACAACGCCTCGGCGGGCGTCGTGCTCGTGACGGCGCTGCTGTACCTCGTCGTCGCGATCCTGGTGTGGCGTCCCGGCGGTGGCTCGCCGCGCGCCGTCGCCCCCGCCGTCGCCATGGTCGTCCTCGTCCTGGCGCAGGCGATGCTCGGCGCGTTGCACATGAAGGCGCTGCACGTGCCGCTCGGCGTGCTGATGTTCGGCGGGAGCCTCGTACAGCTCGTCCAGGTCCTGCTCGCCCGCCGGGCCGTCGCGGCATGACGCTGACCAGACGGCAGGCGCTGCGGTTGCTCGCCCTCGGGACCGTCGCGGCCGGGACCTCCGGCTGCTCGCTGTTCGCCGGCACCCCGCAACCCCGGCTGCTGCCCAGCGCCGCGCCGCTGCCCGCGCCGTTCAGGGTGCCGTTGCCCGTCCCCGTGATCGCCAAGCCGACGCGGACCGACGGAGCCGCCGACTACTACGACCTCGCCCAGCGCGCGGCGGACCTGGAGATCCTGCCCGGTCTGACCACCAGGATCCGGGGATACGACGGGAGCTTCCCCGGCCCGACGATCCAGGCGCGCAGCGGCCGCAGGACCGTCGTGCGCGTCTCCAACGGCCTCGACGCGCCTACCGTGACCCACCTGCACGGCGGCCACACCCCACCGGAGTCCGACGGCTACCCCACCGACCTGGTCCAGCCGGGAACCCGGCGCGACCACACCTTCCCGCTCGACCAGCGGGCCGCGACGCTGTGGTACCACGACCACCGCATGGACTACACCGGGCCGCAGGTCTGGAACGGCCTGGCCGGGTTCTTCCTGGTCGGGGACGCCGAGGAGGAGGCGCTCCCGCTTCCGGCCGGAGAACGCGACATCCCGCTGATGATCTGCGACCGCTCCTTCGCCGCGGACGGCTCCATGCACTATCCGGGCTTCGCCGACCGGCCGGGCGTGCGCGAGCCGTACATGGGCGGGGTGCTGGGCGACGTCATCCTGGTCAACGGCGCGCCCTGGCCCGAGCTGCGGGTCGCCCGCGCGCGCTACCGCCTCCGGCTGCTCAACGCCTCCAACGCGCGCGCCTACGAGCTCTCGCTCTCCCCGGGCGGGACCATCGTGCAGATCGGCAGCGACGGCGGCCTGCTCACCGCGCCGAAACCGCTGAGCCGGCTACGGCTCGCCCCCGCCGAGCGGGCCGACGTGATCGTCGACTTCTCCGCCCACCGGGTCGGCGACCACGTGGAGCTGCGCAACCTCGCGGGGGAGGGCCCGCAGGCCAGGGTGATGCGCTTCCTCGTCGACCGGGCGGAGAAGGACGACTCGGCGATCCCCAGGACGCTGTCGGTGGTCGAGCGGCTGGACCCGGCGAAGGCGAGGATGACGCGGGACTTCGAGTTCACCAGCGGGAGCCTGCACGGCGGGACCGGATGGCTGATCAACGGCAGGCCCTACGCCCCGGGGCGGATCGAGGCCCGTCCCCGGCTGGGCGACGTCGAGATCTGGCGTCTGACGAGTGACGTCGCCCACCCCGTGCACCTGCATCTGGCGCACTTCCAGGTGCTGTCCGTCAACGGCGAACGCCAGGCGGGACCCCCGGAGTGGAAGGACACGGTCGAGCTGCGCGACGCCCAGACGGTCGAGATCATCACCCGGTTCACCGGTTATCGGGGACGCTACGTCATGCACTGCCACAACCTCGAACACGAGGACATGGCCATGATGGCCGACTTCGAGGTCGTCTGATCTCTTCGCCGTACTGATGCCGGGGTGGCGAGCCCGACGGGGTGACCGGAGTCACGTGGTCGCGGTGACGCCTGCGACCGGGTGGTCGACGAGGTCGAAGACCGTGGACGGGTCGCGCCCGCCGAACAGCAGCGAGATCACGATCGCGGCCATCGCCTCAAGGTGGTGGGCGTGCCGGAGACCGCCGACCGACCAGGTGTCCGCCACCAGTTCCAACGTCGTACGGGCAGGGCAGTCGGAGCGGATCGGGCGCCGGAGCCGTCAGAAGCCGGGGAGTTCCAGGCTGCCGGCCCAGGTCCGGTAGGCGTAGGTCTCAGAGAGGCGACCTGTTCGGTGCGGACGTTCACGCGGTAGGTCCGCTCGCCGAGAGCGGGGGTGTCCTTCCAAGGGAGAACGCCCCCGCCACACGTTCCGGTTGGAACCGGCGGACCGGGCGATGAACGCTCACCCGGGTTCTGGAGGCTCCACGGGCCGCAGGAACCCCAGGACCGCTTCGGTGAACTCCCGCGGCCGAGCGGCGTGCACCATGTGCCCGGCCGCGATGGTGACGGTCAGGCTGTCGGGGATCCGCCGGGCCATCTCGGCGATCCGGTCCTGCGGCACATGGCTCCGCGGCCCGCCGCCGATGAGAAGGGTCGGCGCGGTGATCTCACCGAGGCGCGCCCACCACGCCGGATCGGGGTCGTCGACCTGTTTCCTGATCGCCAGCACTGTCGCCCAGTCGTACGGCAACAGCCCGTCCGGCCTTTCAGGGGTGGTCGGCTCCCGGGGAAACGGAGGCGGGACGTCCTCCAGGACCAGCCGTTCGACCCGCTCCGGATGATCCTCGGCGAGCAGGTAGGCCACTATCCCGCCCATCGAGTGCCCGACCAGGGACACCCGGTCGAGCCCCAGAGCGTCCAGGAATCCGACCACGTCGTCGCGCATGAGCTCCAGGGAGTAGTCACCGGGCCAGTCGCTCCGCCCGTGGCCGCGCAGGTCCAGCACGTGAACCCGCCAGTGACGCGCGAAAGCGGGCGCCACGCCGTCCCAGTCCGTCGCGTCCTCGCCCAGGGAGTGCAGCAGCACGAGCGGCGGGGCCTCAGGGGCGCCGGACACCTGACAGGCGAGCTGGACGCCGCCGACGGCGACCGTACGGTGATCAGCCATGCCTCAAAGATATTCGCGCGTCGCCTTTGGGGCCTCACTCCCCAGGCGGCTCAGCGCCTGCATGGCCTCGCGCTCTATTCGTGAAAGATCGCAGAGGACGGTGCCTGCCTGTGCGAGGCACCGCGCATCACCTGATTCACCGGCTTCTGTGATCAGTACTGCGACTTCCGTCCACAGGGCGGCCGCCTCGGCGTACAGCCCGTAGCCGGTGCGCAGATGGCTGCTGTCGAGCAGTCGGGCGCATTCGGCGAGGAAGTCGCGGTAAAGGTTACGGAACAGGGCGCCGCCGGTGCCGGCCTTCTCCATCAGGAGGGCGGCCTGCGGCAGGTCCCGCCGCGGGTCGCCGGTGCGCTGGAGCCACGTGCGTACCAGCTTGCCGGCCTTCTCGATGCCTCGGTGGCCCAGGTTGGCGATAGGCGGGTTGAGGAAGGCGTCGGCGCAGGCGGTGACGGCGGAAATGATCTGGCCTTCTGGGGAGGGCGGGTTCCTCGGAGCGGTGAGGGTGAAGGAGCGGTGCCTGGCGGTCATCGGACCGCGTGCGGCCCTGGCCCGAGCGAGGCTGGCCAGGCTGGTGGACACCGCTCCGCCTTGCTGGTCGGTGTCCACCAGGTAGGCGTCGTGGTCGTCGTAGCCGTACATGGCGACGACATGGCCGCCGAAGTGCACCTTCGACCCGAAGTAGTCCAGGTGGTAGCTGTCGAGCTGCAGTCCGACTGGGTGACCGGCGTCGATGGGGGCCACCACGTTCTCCCATGCCCTGTGGGGCGAGGTGGTCTCCTGGACCAGGAGCTCCAGCTTGAGCCTGGCGGCCAGGTTTCTGGTGAGGTCGAAGGGCTTGACCCGTCCCCCGAGGAAGGGGAAGTCCATGTTCTTGCCGTCCCAGTAGATGAAGGACAGACCGGAGCCGAGGCCGAAGAGCATGGGCTCGGACAGATCGAGTCCCTGGTGCCGCAGCAGCACCCCCAGAGCCGTCGTCTCGCAGTGCTGCGTACTGCGGGCGTCGATGTCTATTACCGTGGTCATGCCGTGCTCTCCTGGACGGGGATGATCAACCGGATCGTCGGTTCTTCTTGCGGGGCCTCTGCCGGTCCGGCGGGACAGGCCTCACGTACGGGTGCTCGCGGGCGCAGTCCGCGCTCGTGGACGGCGGCGAAGAGAGCGTCGTAGGTCAAGGGCGGCCGGCGGTGGCCGGGGTCGGCGTCCACGCGGACCGGAGCCGACGCCCCATCTCGTCGTAGTGCCCCGACTGCTTGACGCTGAGGCGGCACAGGCGGGCGAAGCGCCCGATGGGGAGAAGTTCGTCTTGCACGCCGTCATGCTGGACTCTCCCACGGTGGGAGAGTCCAACGCTGCACTCGTCAGCCCCGAGGTGGCCCTGCTCCTCGTGGAGACGCCGAGCAGGGAGTGCCGGAGCGGACGAGGCGCGTCGCGGTCTTGAACCTCCCGCGACGGGAGGTTCTAGCGTTGCCGACGTGAGCGAGAAGGACGCCGTCGAGCGTCGGTGGAGCATCGGGGAGTTGGCGCGGGCCAGCGGGACGACCGTGCGCGCGCTGTACCACTACGACGAGATCGGCCTGCTGCGGGCGAGCGAGCGCACCGCGTCGGGGCACCGCCGCTACACCGAGGGCGACCTGCGGCGGCTGTACCGGGTGCGGGCCCTGCGCGCGCTCGGCCTGTCGCTGGAGGAGATCGCGGGCGTGCTCGCCGACTCGCCGGACGACCTGGAGACGATGCGCGCCCTGCTGGCCGCCCAGCTTCACGACCTGGAGGACCAGGCGGGACGGATCGACCGGCTCAGGCAGCGCCTCCACGGGCTGCTGGGGAAACTCGATGACGCCTCAATGCCCGACACAGACCAGTTCATGATGACCCTGGAGACGATGTCCGTGTTCGAGACCTATTTCACGCAGGAACAGCAGGACCAACTGGCCGAACGCAGGGCAGACCTCGGCCCCGCGGCCGTCGAGGAGGCCAAGGCGAGATGGGTCGACCTGGTCGGGGAGCTTCTGCCCCACGTACAGGCGGACACCCCGGTCGACGATCCCCGGGTGCGCGACCTCGTCTCCCGCTGGGACGCCCTGGGGTCCGCCTTCCACGCCGACGGAGAACAGGGCGAGCGGACCAAGGCGGCGGCGCAGCGGATGTGGGACGACAACAGCGCCGACCTCGGCCGCCGCCTGCCCTGGCCCGCCGACCAGATGGTCGCCCTGGTGGCGTACGTGGGCCGGGTACGGCAGGCGAGCTGACGGCTGCTCGGCGGGACGCCGTCAGGTCAGGGACCCGGCCCGCCGGGCCGGCCGGAGAACGTGTCGGAGAGAGGTCTCTGGTCGGCTGCGCGCCTGGGCGTCCGTACAGGGCGATCTCGTACTTCTCCTGCTGTCGCCTCGTCAGAGTCCGCAGGTACTCCCTGCTCCCTGGCCTTCCTGTCGGCCTCGTCCGTCGGCTCCTGACGCGGCCTGTCGGGCGTTGGCCCGGGCCGGAGCCGGTCCGCGGCACTGGCGGCCTTCGCCGTCTTCGCGGATCTCCGAGGGGCGGCAGAGCGATCGGAGGCCGCCGATAGGGTGGGCCCATTGTGGAGGCAGGCGTGGGAGACGAGATGGTCGCCGTCCCGTCGGGGCGGGTGACGCTGTCGGACCGGCGGACGCGGCGTAGCTGGCCGGTCGAGGTCGCGCCGTTCCAGATGTCGGCGTTCCCGGTCACCCAGTCGTGGTACGCGCAGGTCACCGGTCAGTGGCCGAGCGCCGCCCGAGGCGACCGGCTGCCCGTCGAGGGCGTTTCGTGGTGGGACGCGCTCCGGTTCTGCGACGCCCTGTCCCAGCGCGAGGGGCTGACGCCCGCGTACCGCCTCCGTGGCGAGGACGAGTCGGTCGAATGGGACGCCTCCGCCGATGGGTACCGGCTGCCGACCGAGGCCGAGTGGGAGCACGCCTGTCGTGCCGGCACCACGGGCCCACGATACGGCCGTCTCGACGAGATCGCCTGGTACCAGGAGAACGCGGACGGGCGGATCCACGCCGTGGGTGGCAGGCGGCCCAACGCGTGGGGCCTGTACGACATGCTGGGCAACGTCTGGAACTGGTGCTGGGACGTCTACGACGCCGAGGTGTACGGCACGTACCGGGTGCTCCGCGGAGGCGGATGGTCCGACGAGCACTGGAGCTGCCGCGCCTCGGTACGGCGCCGCAGCCACCCGACCTTCCGCATCGACGACGTGGGGTTCCGCGTCGCACGCTCCACACCGATGTCCCGGCCGTGACAGCTCTGTTTGTCCCGGTCGTGACAGCTCCGTTTCGAAGTGACCGGTACGTGAATCTCCGCCTGTGAGCCGTCGCTCTGCCGCCCCTCGTGAAGGACCGCCGGTCCTGTGCGGTTTTCGGTGGGCGCGTGCCGGCTCCGGCGGCCGTCGGAGAAGCGACCCCTTCCGCCCGCGGGGCGGCCGTCATCCCGCCGCCGCGCACGGCTCCGGCTTGGGCTCTCCAGGCTCGCCCGCCGCGTACGGCGACCGTCATCCGGCTCTCACCGCGTCAGCCCGGCAGGTCGAACTCGCTGCTTTTGACGCCCGAGAAGAATGAAAGCAAACAAAAGTGGTGTTTTCGAAGGCTCCAAAGGGTGACGCCTTCGTTCTTCGGGGGATTGCCGTCTTCGTTCGCGCGTACTCTTCAAGGGGAATGGCCGATTGCGGTCGTGTGGGATCCTTGGCGTCTTCGCCGTCTTCCCGTAGCGGGCGATTATCGGTTTTTTGTTGAAATACCCTTTGTCTCCGGAAAGGGTCGCGCTATGCGGCATTTCTTGAAGAAGTGTGCATCCATGCTCGTTCTCGCGGTGGTCGTCCCCGCCCTCCCGCCCTCGGCGCTCGCCGATTCGGCGAAGCTCCGAGAGCCCGATCGGTCGTCGGCCGCGGTCTGCGGATTCTGGGAGAACGCGATCTCCGCGTACTACGAACACTGCAACGCGCCCAGGAGGATCCTGATCCGGGTGGACTATTCGGGTGGTGGCGAGGAGAACGACCGATGCCGCCTGGTCAGCGCCCGAAGGACCTACCTCGGCAGCGACGACGAGATCGACAACGCGTACTACATCAGTTCGGGGATCTGCCCGGTCTGACCCCTCAGCGCTTCGCTCTCGACGAGGGGACCTCGGCGGATCGCTTCAGCCTCCCGCGGGTCGTCCGGCGGCCGGAAAGCGAGCGACTGCGGCGCGCCGGTCATCGCCCAGGGGCCAGGAAACCAGACACCTGAAGGGCGGATGGGCCTCGCGCAGAGGGTGATGCATGATCAAATGACCGTTGTGTCTCTTCCTCTGTTGCCTGGCGACCCCGAGCGGATAGGGCGCTACGAGCTGGTGGGCCGTCTGGGGGCGGGCGGTCAGGGCGTCGTGTACGCCGGGCGCGGGGCGCGGGGCGAGCAGGTGGCGGTCAAGCTGCTGCAGGCCTGGTTCGCCGACGACGCCGGAGCGCGGGAACGGTTCGTCCGTGAGCTGGCGTTCGCCGAGAAGGTCGCGGACTTCTGTACCGCGCGGGTCATCGAGGCCAACGTCGAGGGCGACCGGCCGTACATCGTCAGCGAGTTCGTGTCCGGGCCGTCACTGCAGCAGCTCGTCCGCAGCGAGGGACCCCGTACCGGTGCCGACCTGCGGCGCCTGGCGATCGGCACGGTCACCGCGCTGGCGGCGATCCACCAGGCGAAGATCGTGCACCGGGACTTCAAACCGCCCAACGTCCTGATGGGGCGGGACGGCCCCCGGGTCATCGACTTCGGCATCGCCAAGGCGCTCGACACGACGTCCACGACGACCAGCCACGTCGTGGGCACTCCGGCGTACATGGCGCCCGAGCAGTTCGGCGGGGGGAGCCTCGGCCCGTGGACCGACATGTTCGCCTGGGGCTCGACGATGCTGTTCGCCGCGACCGGCCGGGCGCCGTTCGGCGACGACACCGTTCCGGCGGTGATACACCGGATCCTGTCCGCCGAGCCCGACCTCGGCGCGCTGCCGGAACCGCTGGCCGGGCTGGTCGGCGCCTGCCTGGCCAAGGATCCCGCGAGGCGGCCGGCCGCACCTCAGGTCCTGCTCGCCCTCGTCGGCCTCGATCCCTCGTCGGAACCCACGCCCGGTGGCGAGGCCGTCCTCGCCGCGGGGGCGGCCGCCGTCGGCGGGTCCGGGAGCGCGCCGCACGGGCCGCCTCCCCCTCACCTCTCCGCGGGGCATTCCCCGCATTCCCCGGTGGAGCCGCCTCATCGCCATCCCGGGGAGAGGGCTCACCGGGATTCCCCGGCGGAGACCCACCGGCATCTCACGGAGGGGCGTCGGCCCGTCGTGCCGGGGCCGCTCAGGCGTGGGAAGGTTCTCGCCGGCGCGGCCGTCGCGCTGGTGGCGCTCGGGACATCGAGCGCCGTCGTGTGGTGGGCGGTCGGGAACGGCGTCTCGGCGCGCGACACACCGGCCGTGGCCGGTGGGCGGACTCCGTCTCTCTTCGCGACACCCGCCCCCGGGAAGACCGCGGCCGGAACCCCGACCGACGCCCGGGACCTCTCCAGGCTTCCCGACCCGTGCGCCCTCGTCCCGCGGAAGCTGCTCGACTCCTTTCACCTCGACGGCGGAGGCGATCACACGGACGACACCGACGGGCGGCGAAACTGCACCTGGTGGCCCGAGGGCCGCGACACGACCCCCTACTACTTCGTGGACGTCTTCACCTATCCCACTCCCGTCCCCAAGGACTCCTCGGCCCGTTTTCTCGTGATCAAGAACAAGACGGCCTGGCAGTCCGTGATTCGCGACTCCGGTGCCCCCCACAAGCTGAGCTGCAGCATTTCCTGGGCCACCTCATACGGCCACGTGCGGGTCAATCTCCGCAATCACGAGCCGAATTGGGCTAAGTCCTGGAAACTCTGTAAGTACGCCCACAAGTTCGCGACAGGCGTCTTCCCTCTGAGCCGGCGGTGACCTCCTGGAGCTCCGGCCTCTCGAGGGCGCCGTCTCCGGGTGAGACAGACCCGCATGCGAGACACCCGCTCTCCGTGTGAGGCGGACCCGCTCCGCGGGGTGCCGCGGACCGGTACGTCCGGATTCCTGAGGGAGCCGGTGGAGGGACCCGGTGCACGGCCGCGCCGCCGGGTCCCGGCCGGTCAGATCATCACGTGCGCCTCGGGATGCCCGACGAAGGAGAACTGCGCGTTGCGGGTGAGCTTGATGTCGTCGGCCTGCCAGGTGTGCATCGACGCGTCACCGCTGCGCCAGTACACGAAGTTGAACCGGTCGGCGGAGTAGATCTTGACCCGGTCCTCCTTCAGCCGCCGCACCAGCCGCGTGTCCTCGCCCCGCGTCACGTCCTCGAACCCGTAGTGCCGGAACATCTCGGCCTTTCCGAGGAACGTCCCGCCCTGCACCAGCCAGCTGTAGCGGTGCTCCAGTCCTGGGAGCCGCAGCATCGTCGTGTTGCTGCCCTCGAAATAGGCGTAGTGCGCGCCCTTCCCGACCAACTCCGCGTCGGAATAGTCGAAAGCACGCACCAGGTCCGACAGATAGTGCTCCCCGTACAGGTTGTCGTCGTCCATTTTCGCGACGAGCTCGCCCTCCGCCGCCGCGATGCCCATGTTCATGCAGGCTCCCAACGACAACGAGGGGTCCGCGGGCAGCACCACCACGTCGGAGATCCCCGCGACCCGTGCCTTGTCGGCCACCACCACCGGGTCGATGTCCAGTCCGTGCAGCACCATCACCAGCTGCAACGGCCGGTGGATCTGCTTGGCCACCGAGGAGATGGCGTGCTCGATCTGCGAGGCCCGGTTCGTCGGCAGCACCACCGACACCGATCGCGACCGGGTCTCGACGGGCTTGCCGAGGACCCGCAGAATCTGGTCCACCCGGTGCGTGAACAGATGCTTGTCGAAGACCTCGCGCATCGCCAGGTGCCCCTGCCGGGCGCGCAGCTCAGGGCTGTTGATCAGGTGCAGCACCTGGTTGTAGGACTCCAGCTCGTCCCTGGCGATGGGAATCAGCGCCCCGAAGGTCTCCTCGATCGCCCGGGACCACCCGGAGACCACCGACGTCGCGCACGCCGACAGCTCGAAGACGCGGCGGGCGCACATGGTCGGCGAGTCGAGCACCGAGTTCACGTTCAGGAAGACCTTGTACATCTTGTACGCGGCCAGCATCTGGTCGTACGGCAGCTCGCCCACGATGTGCGGGACGTACTCGGCGGGCCAGGCGTACTTCTCGTCGACCGTGCCGTTGCGGGCGAAGATGTGCAGCCCCAGCTCGCGGATCGGCGCCAGCACGGTCTCCATCTGCTCGCGCCGCTCGGGGTGCTTGTCGCGGAAGTACATCCCCGCGAAAACCACGTCGTGCAGCCGTCCCTGCCGCTCCTGGATCGGGTTGTGCACCCGGGGCTGCGCGGCGAACTGCAGGACGTCGACCCGGTCGTGCCCCAGCACCTCGCGGTAGCGCGGCACCATGTCCCCGTCGCACGTGAAGACGTGGTCGAACAGTTTCGCCGTGTCGATGAAGAAGTCGAAGTTCGGCGGGTCCTCCTTGTTCCAGAAGACCGTCGGGATCCCCTCGTCCCTGCACCAGTCGATCAGGGCGCGCAGCTCCGGTTTCGGGGCGTTGGACCCGGTCATCTGGTAGCGCCAGCGGCCCTGGTTGCCGTGCCAGGCCGACTCGGCGAACAGCACGTCGGGCCTGCGCTCGGCGAAGATCTCCGGCCAGTCGCGCAGCCCGAACTCGATCTGGTCCCACTCGTACTTGAACGCCATCCTGGAGAAGTCGTCCAGGATCACCGCGACCTTCAGGTCGGGCCGGTTGATCGGCCCGGCGGGCCACTTCACCTGCGGCACGTTCACCGCGGGACCCTGCTGGTCGAGCTCCTCGACCACCTCGCTCACCGGCCTGGGCGGTTTGGGCCCCTTGCGGGCCTCCATCGCGGCCTTCAGCTTCCCCGGCAGCCGGGCGACCCCGGACCCCTTCGCCCCGGTCAGCGCCTCGGCGACCCGGTAGGGCCGCTGGACCTTGGTGGACTCCAGTTTCCACTGCGCGTAGTCGGCGCGGGCCTCGGCGATGGCGAGACGCCGCTCCAGGTCCCTGACGCGCTCCTCGAAGCGCTCGACGACCTTGCGCTCCTCAGGAAGCCAGTTGATCGGCCCGAGACGCTGGAACTTCGGCTCTTCTGGGGTCTGCTCAGGGGAACTCATGGGGAATCGCCTTTACACCGAGGTCGTGCCAGCGTACGACTTACGCCGTACCGAAAAAGCCGTTTTACAGGGATTTGGGCGGTACGGCCTACCCCGCTCACGCGGTACGGCTCTTCCGTCCACACGGCGACCTGCCCTGCCTGCGGGGACTGCGGGGCCTGCGGGGCCTACAGGGACTCGGACGGTACGGCCTGCCCCGCGGGAGAGAGGTTCCCTCCCCTGAGCCAGGCCTCGATCACCCGGGCGATCCTGGGCCCCGCCTTGCCGTCCCAGAGCGGGGGCAGGTCGCCCGAGGGCGTCACCGCGCCCTCGGCCAGGGCCCGGTCGGCGGCGGCCGCCAGCTGCGCCGGGGTCACCAGGCGGTTGGTGCCGTGGGTGATGGTGATCGGCCGCTCGGTGTTGGGGCGCACCGTGAGGCAGGGGACGCCGAGCATGGTCGTCTCCTCCTGCACGCCGCCGGAGTCGGTGACGACCAGCGCCGCGCCGCGCACCAGCGACAGGAAGTCGACATAGCCGAGCGGGTCGACGATGAGCAGGTTCCCGCCGGTCACCAGTCCCGCCTCGGCCAGGCGCTCACGGCCCCTGGGGTGGATCGGCACCACGATCGGCAGGCGCTCGCTCACCTCGAGCACGGCGTCCACGAGCTCCTTGGCCGACGCGGGGTCGTCCACGTTCGCGGGCCGGTGCAGCGTGGCCACGCCGTACCGCTCGGGCAGTTCCAGGCGGGCGCGGACCGGGGCGGGGTCGAGGCGGTCGAGCGCGGAGAACAGGCTGTCGATCATCGGGTTGCCGACGAGGTGGACGCGCGCCGGGTCCACGCCCTCGTTCGACAGGTGGGACAGCGCGTCGGGCGAGGTGGCGAAGAGGATGTCGGACAGGGCGTCGGTGACGATCCGGTTGACCTCCTCGGGCATCTCGCGGTCGAAGGAGCGCAGGCCCGCCTCGACGTGCGCGGTCGGGATGTGGAGCTTGGCGCAGACGAGGATCGCGGCCAGCGTGGAGTTCACGTCGCCGTAGACGACGACCAGGGTGGGCCGGTGCTCGAGCGCCACCTCCTCGAGGCCGGTCAGCAGGGCGGCGGTCTGGCGCGCGTGCGAGCCCGATCCGACTCCCAGGTTGGCGATCGGCTCGGGCAGCCCGAGGTCGGCGAAGAACACGTCCGACATCAGCGCGTCGTAGTGCTGACCGGTGTGCACGATGCCCTGCCGCACCCCCAGCTCGGCGAGCCCGCGCACGACGGGGGCCGCCTTCACGAAGTTGGGCCGTGCGCCCAGCACGTGCAGGACGAGGGGATTGTCAGGGGCCGGGGTCGTCCCCGTGGGGGCGTAGTCCCTCATTGACCTCGCCTTTCATGCGGGAGTAGGGCAAACGTTGCCTATGGTACGGTCACGGCGTGGTATCCGAAGCCAGCTCGCCAGACTCTCCCAAAGTTTCCGCGAAGTCGGCCCGTGCCGGGTTGAGCGGGCTTCTGAGAGGGTTCGCCAAGCACCCTGTGATCGTCTCCCGGATCGTGGTGACCAAGGTCAAGTCCGATCCGGTGCGGGTGGCCCAGGCCGCCGCCGAGACCCTGCCGCCGAAGCTGCGTCCCGTCGTGGGCCGCTTCGCCTGGCCGGCCGCGCGCCGGGCCAGGCTCGTCGTCCGCAAGCTCGGCATGCGCGTGGTCAAGGGGCCGTGGGCCGAGGCCAAGGAGCACTTCGACGCGGGCCGGATGAGCGAGGCCGTCGCCGTCCTCCAGACGCACACCAGATACCCCTTCGTCAAGCGCAGGGCGACCTACTACGCCGGTGAGCTGGCCGCGATCCAGCCCAACCCGATCCCGCCGAAGGAGAAGGTGATCGTCGGCGAGCGCGTCCAGGGACGGGTGCTGCACTGCGTCACCAACGCGCTGCCGTACACGCAGGCCGGATACACCGTGCGCACCCACCGGATCGTCACCGCGCAGAAGGCGGCCGGTCTCGACCCGCACATCGTGACCAGCTGGGGCTGGCCGATGATGCAGGGCCACGCGGACGCGACGCCGTACGAGGAGATCGACGGCATCCCCTACCACCGGCTGATCCCCGACGGCGGCGACGTGCCGTTCGAGAGCCACGGGCGGATGCTCAGGGGCGCGGCCGAGGTGACCGAGCTGGTCAGGACCCTCAGGCCGCAGGTCCTGCACGCCGCGACCGACCACCGCAACGGCTCGGTCGCGCTGGCCGTGCGGGAGCGGACGGGGACGCCGATGGTCTACGAGGTCAGAGGCTTCCTCGAGGAGACCTGGGCCTCCCGTGACCCCAAGCGCGTCGGCAGCCAGCGGCACGTGCTCCAGCGCGACCGCGAGGCGTTCATCATGCGCTCGGCGGACGCCGTGGTGACCCTCGCGGAGACCATGGCCACCGAGATCGTCGAGCGGGGCGTGCCGAGGGAGAAGATCTTCCTGGCGCCGAACGCGGTCGACGACTCGCTGCTGACCGCCGAGTACGACGGCGAGGCGTTCCGCTCCGCCTACGGCATCGAGCCCGGCGAGATCATCATGGGCTCGGTCTCGAGCATCGTGGCCTACGAGGGCTTCGCGACCATGATCAACGCGGCGGCGCTGCTGCGGGACCAGGGCGCCCCGATCAAGGTGCTCCTCGTCGGAGACGGCGCGGAGCGGGCCGCGCTGCTCGAGCAGGTCGAGGAGCTCGGTCTCGGGGACGTCGCGATCCTGCCGGGCAGGGTCGGCCCCGACGAGGCGCTTCAGGCGCAGGCGGCCATCGACATCTTCGTCTGCCCTCGCGAGGACCTGCGCGTATGCCGACTTGTTACACCATTGAAACCCGTCGAGGCCATGGCGCTCGGAAAGCCGGTCGTGCTGAGCGATCTGCCCGCCCTGTCGGAGCTCGTGGGCACCGGAGGCGCGGGGCTCCTGGTTCCCGCCGGTGACCCCCAGGCGCTCGCGGAGGCGCTCGCCGCACTCCGTGACGACCCGGAGCGGAGGGCCGCGATGGGAGAGGCGGGACGGGCGGAAGTGGCGGCGAAGCGCACGTGGAGCCGTGTCGCGGAGACGTATCGTGACCTTTACCGATCACTTACGGATTGATGACCTTCGCCAGGTGACCCGGCAACTGGCAGTTTGCGATGCGTTCAATCGCATTAGACGTGGCTCGTGCCGACTTGAGATAGCCTTTGCGACCATGAAGTGTTGTTTCCGGCATCCGAGGGCCTCCCTGTGAGTGGCACAGCGAGCTCGCCGGAGACCTGGCGCCCTTGTGGGGCAGGGCTGACGAAGGAGGCCGTGTGAGCACCTATGACCTGGCCGTCATCGGTCTCGGGTATGTCGGCATGCCCCTGGCCAAAGAGGCGGTGCGGGCCGGACTGCGCGTCGTCGGCTTCGAGGTCGACCCCCGCAAGGTCGAGGCCCTCAACGAGGGGCGCTCCTACATCGACGACCTGACCGACGCCGACCTGGCGCACATGCTGACGCACGGCTTCAGCGCCACCCTGGACGAGTCGGTGCTCGCCGAGAGCCGGACCATCGTCATCTGCGTGCCGACCCCGCTGGACGAGGACCACCGCCCCGACCTGTCCGCCGTCGAGGGCGCGACCGCCACGGTCGCCCGCAACCTCTCCGCGGACACCCTCGTGGTCCTGGAGTCCACCACCTGGCCGGGCACGACGGACGAGGTCGCCCGCCCCATCCTGGAGGCCTCGGGCCTCGTCGCGGGCGAGAGCTTCCACCTCGCCTTCTCGCCCGAGCGCATCGACCCGGGCAACACCAAGTACGGCATGAGCAACACCCCCAAGGTGGTCGGCGGCTACACCCCCGCCTGCAGGGAGCGCGCCGTCGGGTTCTACTCCCGGTTCGTCGAGCAGGTCGTGCCGGTCAGCGGCACCCGCGAGGCCGAGATGGCCAAGCTCCTGGAGAACACCTACCGGCACGTCAACATCGCCCTCGTCAACGAGATGGCGATCTTCTGCGACGAGCTCGGGGTCAACCTCTGGGAGGCCATCGAGGCCGCGGCGACCAAGCCGTTCGGCTTCCAGAAGTTCCTGCCGGGACCGGGCGTCGGCGGCCACTGCATCCCGGTGGACCCGTCCTACCTGTCCTACACCGTGCGCAAGCTGGGCTACCCGTTCCGGTTCGTCGAGCTCGCCCAGGAGATCAACGAGCGGATGCCGGCCTACGTGGTCGCCCGCGTCCAGCGGCTGCTCAACCGGCACAAGAAGGCTGTCAACGGCTCCAAGGTGCTGCTGCTCGGCGTCACCTACAAGCCCGACATCGCCGACGAGCGCGAGACCCCGGCCCTGCCGGTGGCGCGGGCGCTCCTCGAACTCGGCGCGGACCTGACCTTCGCCGACCCGTATGTCAAGGAATGGCGCGTGGACGGTGCTCCGGTGCCACGCGAGGAAGACCTCACCAGGGCGGTCGCCGAAGCCGACGTGACGCTGCTGTTGCAGCAGCACGCCGCCTTCGACCTGTCGATCGTCGAGGACCACGGCAAGCTCGTGCTCGACACCCGAGGCGTGCTCGCCGAGGGTGAACGCGTCGAGCGGCTCTAGCAACGAAGGGCTGCGCGCAGTGCACGTGCTCGTCATGACAGTGGTGCATCACCCCGAGGACGCCCGGATCCTGCACCGGCAGATCCGCGCGCTGGTGGACGCCGGTCATGAGGTCACGTATGCCGCGCCGTACACCGCGCGGGGCGTCATGGCCCGGTCGTGGGTGAACGGCGTCGACCTTCCCCGGGCGGCGGAGCGCAAGCGGCTTTCCGCCGTGCGCGCCGCCCGCAAGGTGTTCAAGCGCATGCGAGGCCAGGTCGATCTGGCGATCGTCCACGACCCGGAGCTGCTGCTCGCGGTCGTGGGCGTGCGCAAGCGGCCCCCGGTGGTCTGGGACGTCCACGAGGACACTCCGGCGACGCTGTCGCTCAAGCCCTGGCTGCCGCCGTTCCTGCGGCCTCCGGTGCGTTTCCTGGCCCGCCTGCTCGAGGGCACGGCCGAGCGTCACCTGCACCTGCTGCTGGCCGAGAGCGCCTACGCGGGCAGGTTCCGCAGGACGCACCTCGTGGTGCCGAACGAGACGTGGGTCCCCGACGAGGTGACCGAGCCCGCGGACGACCGCGTCGTCTACCTCGGCTGGCTGTCGGAGGCGCGGGGAGTGCGCGAGGCCATCGAGGTCGCCAGGCTGCTCCAGCCGTACCGGGTCGCGGTCGAGCTGATCGGCTACGCCGACCCGCAGTCGCGCCCGATCCTGAACGACGCGGTCGCGCAGGGCCTGCTGGAGTGGCGCGACTTCATGCCGAACGACGAGGCGCTCAAGCGCCTCGACGGCGCGCTGGCCGGTCTGTCGCTCCTGCGCGACGAGCCCAACTACCGGCACTCCATGCCCACGAAGATCGTGGAGTACATGGCCCACGGGATCCCGGTGATCACCACCCCGTCGCCGCGCGCGGTCGAGCTGGTCGAGCGCTACCACAGCGGCATGGTCGTGCCCTGGCAGGACCCGAAGGCGGTGGCCCAGGCCGTGCTCTTCCTGCGCGACGACGTCAGGGAGCGGCATGCTCAGGGTGCGCGAGGGTATGCGGCGGCCCGTGCGAACCACCACTGGCCCAACTCGGCCCGCCGTTTCGTCTCCCAGCTTGAGGCGTGGGCAGGCGTCAAAAGCTGATTTCTTGTCCGGCGAAGCTGTTTATGTCCGCCTGATCGCAAGAACGGTAGTGTCCTGAACGTGCGCTGGCTCACCGCTTTTCTCGGAGTGGCGCTCCTCGCGGTGGCGGCGGCGGTCGCGATGGTCCTGCCACGCGGTGAGAGCACCCCGACCGCCGACGGCTCGGCGATCGCCTCGGTCTCCCCCTCGCCCTCCGCGACGGGTTCCACGGCCCGGCCGACGGCGGGGGCCACCCCCTTCACCGACCCGTGCGGGACGTTCGACACGGCCATGCGCACGCCGTACGCGCTGACGGGCTACTGGCTCATCCCCACCACGGACCACTGCACCTGGCGCAGGCAGTTCGCGGCCATCCACGAGGTGGGCGGCGACACGGTGATCCGGATCGGCTGGGGCCTGCAGGCCCGCAGGACCGAGGAGGACGGCCGGATCCTCGACAAGGAGGGCAAGGAGGTCGACCCCCGCTACGAGCCCTGCGTCGAGGACGGGACGCCGTGCGTGGCGGCGGCGGAGCGGGACCTCAAGGCGGCCAATCCGGGCAACCGGGTGAGCTGGACGTTCGTCTACCGGACCGACGAGGCGTTCGGCGACGGGCTGTTCCGCTGTCCCGAGTTCGAGCGCCGGATCACGGTCGGCGACACCGTCTTCTACCGGCTCCTGGCGCCCGACGACGGCACCGACGACCCCAGCTGCGCCAACATCAGGAACAAGGGGCGCGGCTACCACCTGATCCTGGTCGCCGCCGCGGCGCAGGACAGCCTGACCGAGTTGCTGGACCTCGGCGACCGGTTCGGCGTGAAGGTCTTCCCCGCGCTGCCGCTGGCTCCGCGCGACCCGGCGCAGAGCACCCGCGCCTCGGAGCGCGGCACCGACACCCTCACCACGCTCACCCGGCGCATCCTGCAGGACTACGGCGACCGGTTCGCGGACAGGACCTCCCTCAGCGGCTTCTACCAGCCGTTCGAGCTGCAGCTGCGGGACATGAAGGCCGACCACCCCACGCTCGCGGTCTACGCCTCCCAGCACGAGATCGTCGAGCAGGAGATGCCGGGCAAGCCCATCCTGGTCAGCCCCTACCTGGACGCGCGCAGACGGCTGCCCTTCAGCGCGACCCCCAAGCAGGTCGCCAAGGGCTTCGAGGCGCTGGCCAGGACCGGGGTCGGCATCATCGCGCCGCAGGACAGCCGCGGCACCGGCAAGGTCGGCCTGTTCTGGCCCGACCAGCGTGAGGAGCGGGTCGACGACCGGCTGAGGCCCGTCGTCGGCGAGACGACCAACGGGACCGCCTACCACGGCTCGACCCGTGACTACTACCGGGAGATGGCCGCGGCGCGGACCAGGATGGTCGAACAGGGCTACGACGTGCAGCTGTGGGCCAACGTCGAGGCCTTCGAGCCGTCGACGGACGAGCCGTGCGCCCCGAGGACCGGCACCAGGGGACGCACGGACAAGAAACGGCTCGACACCGCCGTGACGCAGGTCGGCCGGTATGTTTCCAAGATCGTCTCCTACATGTGGAGCGACTTCTTCACCTGCGGCTCGCCGTCCCTGGCAGAGGAGATCGCCCGCGACGCCGACCGGCCGATCCCGGTGGACGCGGTCCGCCTGCCCCGCGACATCCAGGACGGGGTGGAGATCCGGGGCTACAACCTCCCGATGGGCTCCAAGGTGACGATCACCTGGGACGGGCAGGAGACCCCCAGGGTCGTCGAGGTGGCGGGGGTCGACCTGACGCCGCCGCCGCCGGACCTGCCCGAACGGATCAGGACGGCGTGGATCCCGTTCGACTGGACGAAGGTTCCGCCGGACGCCTGGATCAGGCTCGAGGTCGCCTCGCCGGACGGTCGGGCGGCGGCCGAGCCGTTGCACGTCCGCGTGAACCTCTGATCGGTGTAACGTGCCTGGCATGGTTCCGCGCATTCCCGTCAGCGTGGACCTGGTCGTCCTCACGGTGCGCTGCCAGGCGCTGAGCGCGCTCGTCTGGCGGCGGGACAAGCCACCCTACGAGGGACGCTGGGCCCTGTCAGGCGGCTTCATCCAGCTCGACGAGGATCTGCCCGCCGCGGCGGCCAGGGTGCTGGCCGAGCGGGCGGGTCTGCCGGGCGCGCCCGTGCACCTGGAGCAGTTGCAGACCTACGGCTACCCCGACCGCGACCCGCGTCAGCGCGTCCTGAGCGTCGCCTACCTCGGCCTGGCCCCCGACCTGCCCGCCTCGACCGAGGCCCACATGAGCTGGCAGCCGGTCTCCTCGCTGAGCGAGATGGCCTTCGACCACCGGCGCATCATGGTCGACGGAATCGAGCGCGCCAGGGGCAAGCTCGAGTACACCCCGCTGGGCGCGGCGTTCTGTCCGCCAGAGTTCACCGTCGCCGATCTTCGCAGGGTCTACGAGATCGTTTGGGGCCGTCCCCTTGATCCGCGAAACTTCCACAGGAAGGTCACGAAGGCCGAGGGCTTCCTGGTGCCGACGGGCGGCACGACCACCCGTGACGGAGGCCGCCCCGCCAAGCTCTACCGCAGGGGACCTGCGGTTTTCCTCCATCCCCCGATGCTCCGCTCCCTCAAGGAGTAGTCCCTCAGGGGAAAGCTTCCGGCGCATCGAATCTCGAGGGATGAAAACCATTACCGAATTGTAGACATGAAAATGGTTATCGCTTACGCTATTCCCATAGTAAGAGTTAAGACCGCGAAAATCTGAAATTCCAGGATGTGGTAAGGGGAGTTCTACGACGATTGTCCTGGTGGTCTCGGCGACCGTGAACCCGGCACCGGGCGGCGACGGCTCACCCGGTTCGCGACCGTGCTCTCATCACCGTTCGACGGTGAGAGGCCGATCGCGCGGGTCGCCGCGCACCGTCCGGACGCGCGACGCCCTTCCCCTGCACGGAACAGGCTTTTCTCAGGACAGGAGAGTGCTGATGGCGCGGCGGACACTGGCGCCCGGCGTGGAGGTCTTCTCGGTGACGACCGGGACGGCACGGCAGGCGGCGGTCGAATCAGCGGTCGGAACGGCGGGTTACCCGGAGACCGAGCCCCGGGGCGCGACAGCGCCCAAGACGCCGGTCGAGGCGGCGTCAGGGGTGGTCGGCGCGGTGGCGAGGGAGACGGTCCTGCGGACCGCCTCGGGCGAGTTCCTCCCCCTCCAGCGGGAGCTGGGCGACGACCTGGAGCAGCTCGACCCGGGGACACTGCGGGCCTTCGAGGCCGAAGGGGTTCTGGTCGAGCGAAAACCGCGTTCGTGGCCGGGCCCGGTGGCCGTGGTCGGCTCGGGAGCCATCGCCCTCGCGCTGTCCGAACTGCTCGCCCGGGTCGGCGCGGAGGTCCGCAGGGTGCCGACCCCGGACGCGGCCTTCGGCTGCGCCGCCGTCAGCTGGTGTCACGAGGACCACCCGCCCGTCGAATGGGCCAAGGCGGACGTCATGCTGGCCGAGCGCGCGATCGCCTGGCAGCGGTGCTCCGTCGAGGGCGCGACCGCGGTGATCGAGCCCATCTCCCACGGCCCCGAGGACGTCACCCACGCCGACGTCAGGGCCAGGCGGCTGGCCGCCTCCGCCTCTCCCGGCCACCTCCAGGCCTACTGGAGCAGCGAACGACGCAGGGGACCCTCCCCGATCGGCCCGGCCGAGGCCTGGTTCGTCGCCGCGCTGCTCGCCGCCGACCTTGAGGCGTGGGCGGCCCGCCGTACGGCCTCGCGAAGGCTGAGGCTGGTCGACCTCATCGGGCTCACCGTGACGGAGCAGCCGATCCTCCCGCTGCACCCCGCCGCCTCGCGGGAGCCCTGACCCACCAGGACCGGCGCCGGATCCCCGGGGGGGTGGATACGGCGTCGCGCCGGTCGGCGGCCAGGACGGGCGACCGTCCCGGCCGCCGGCCGGTCACACGAGGCTCGTGAACGCCGCCGGAGGCGGCCTCGCGGGCTCGGAGGCTCCGGCGGAGGCACTGCGGCGGATCTGGCAGAGGCCCCGCCAGAGGCGGCGTCAGATGTCGCCGACCTCGGCCAGGTCGATGTCGATCTCGAACGGCAGGGAGACCTTCAGACGGTCGTGGTGGATCCCCATGAGGGCGTAGCGCCGGGTGGCGGGGTCCAGCTCGTAGACGTAGACGGTCGGCTGACCCTGGGTGTTCTCGACCCGCCAGAAGTGCGGGATGCCCGCCTCGGCGTAGAGCTCGGGCTTGCGCTGCCTGTCGCGGATCTCGGACTCACTGGAGACCACCTCGACGACCAGGAGGACGTCGTCGGGCCGGTAGGTGGTCTGCTCCAGCCCTTTGACCGCCTCGGCGTGGAGCACCATGATGTCCGGCTCGGGGCGCTGCCGCCTGCCGAGCGTCACGGTCATCTCCCTACGAACCCGCAGTTCTGCGGGAGCCGCGCTACGCAGCTTGTACAGCAGGACTTCCACGGTGAGTGCGTGAAAGTTGGTCTGGGGGCTCACGAAGACGAGAGTGCCATCGATCAGTTCGGTGTGCGGGGGAATCCCCGGCAGCCGGTCGAGGTCCTCGGCCGTGAAGCCCTCTTTGGGGGGGATCGCCCAGGCAGGAAGGGGCTCCACCTCGGGCGTAGGCAGGGGCTCCGCCTCGGTCAGCGGTGCGATGCTCATGTCGTCCTCCTGGTCGGGCACGCTCTCACCTCCAGCATTCCAGGATGATGCCCCATCCGCTCGCTCCTCATAAAGTAAGGTCATGCCTCGTTTCCGCGCGATCCTGGACACAATGCCCCCTTACAAGGCGGGCAAGGCCGTGGTGTCAGCCGACGGCCGGTCCTACAAGCTGTCCTCGAACGAATCCCCCTATGAGCCGCTGCCCTCGGTGATCGAGGCGATCTCCAAGGCCGCGTCGCAGATCCACCTGTATCCCGACCCGGCGGCGACGGGCCTGACCAACGCCCTCGCGGAGCGCTACGGCGTGCCGCCGGAGCACGTCGCGCTCGGCGCGGGGTCGGTGACCGTGGCCCAGCAGCTCTTCGAGACCGTGAGCGAGCCCGGGGCCGAGGTGGTCTACGCCTGGCGCTCCTTCGAGGCCTACCCCCTGCTGGCCGACCTGGCGGGGGCCACCTCCGTGCGGGTCCCGCTCCTGGGCGAGACGCACCACCTGGAGGCCATGGCCGACGCGATCACCCCGCGGACCCGCATGGTCTTCGTCTGCAACCCGAACAACCCCACGGGCACCGTGGTCCACGCGGCCGAGCTCGAGGCCTTCCTCGACAGGGTCCCCGAGGACGTGCTGGTCGTCCTCGACGAGGCCTACCGGGAGTACGTCAGGGACGCCGACGTCACCGACGGGCTCACCGTCTACCGTGACCGGCCGAACGTCGCCGTGCTGCGCACCTTCTCCAAGGCGTACGGCCTGGCCGGGCTGCGGGTCGGCTACCTGATCGCCAACGAGCCGGTGGCGGCCGCGGTGCGCAAGACGATCGTGCCCTTCGCGGTCAACCACATCGCCCAGACCGCCGCGATCGCCTCCCTGGCCGCGGAGGAGGAGCTGCTCGAGCGGGTTGACAGTGTTGTCAAGGAGCGCACCCGGGTCCGTGAGGCCCTGATCGCCCAGGGGTGGACGGTGCCCATCACCGAGGCCAACTTCGTCTGGCTCCGCCTGGAGGAGCGCACCACGGAGTTCGCGGACGCCTGCGCGGCGGAGGGCGTCGCGGTGCGTCCCTTCGCGGGCGAGGGAGCGCGGGTCTCCATCGGCTCGCCCGAGGCCAACGACACCTTCCTGGCCGCCGCGGCGGCCTTCAGGAACGCCTGACACCGTTCCCGGGAGCAGGAGCGCCCAAGGGCTCGTCCGTGAGCCCCGCGGGCGTCCTGGCCCCTTTTCCGTGGGTCCGCTGCACGTGGGTCCGCTGCACGTGGGTCCGCTCTGCGCGGTCCGCCGCACGTGAGTCCGTTTTGCGTGGGTCCGCTGCACGTGGTCCGTGCCCTACACGGGCGCCGGTTCCTCCTCGGGCGTCTCCTGCGCCTTCTTCCCGCGCTCCGTCGAGACCACCAGTGCCACGCCGACGACGATCACCAGCCCCGCCACGACCATCGAGCCGGTGACCGGTTCGCCCAGCACGAGCGCGCCGAGAAGGACCGCCACGACGGGGTTGACGTAGGCGTAGGTCGAGACCAGGGAGATCGGGGCGCTGCCCAGCAGCCAGATGTAGGCGGTGAAGGCGACCAGGGAGCCCATCACGACCAGGTATGCCAGCGCGGCCCACGAACGCCCGGAGACGGTCGCGAGGTCGAAGGGCTCGCCTGCGATCCTGCTCGTCAGCGTCAGCCCGACGCCGCCGACGAGCATCTCGACGGCGCTCGCCGCGAAGGGGTCGGCGGGCATCGGGATCCGGGACGACAGGAAGGAGCCGACCGACCACGACAGCGACGCCAGCAGGACGATCACGATCCCCGAGACGCCCGAGGAGCCGCCTCCGCCCGTCAGCGACAGCACCGCCACGCCGCCGAACCCGATGAGCACCCCGGTCAGCGTCATCACCTGTGGCCTGTCCCGCGCGACCAGCCTGAGGACGACCAGCCAGAGCGGCACCGAGGCCACCAGCAGCGCGGCCAGCCCGCTGGAGATGTGCTGTTCGGCCAGCGCGACCATGCCGTTGCCCGCGGTCAGCAGCAACAGCCCGACGAGCGCGGCCCCGCCGAACTGCCTGAGGGTCATCCTGAAGGCGCGCGGCCCCCGCAGCAGCATGATGACGACGCCCAGCACCAGAGCGGCCGTGGTGAAGCGCATGGCCCCGCTGAGCAGCGGGGGAATCGTCTCGATCGTGATCCTGATCGCGAGGTAGGTGGACCCCCACACCACGTACACGATCGCCAATGCTCCCCAGACGACGAGTGATGCGCGTTTGTCAGTAGCGTCATGGGACATAGCTCATGACCATATCCCTTATGTCGGTAAACCTCCCGCGAGTTTCAGACCTTGAGACCGGAGGAGGGGAAACCTTTGGGCGAACGGCCGCACACAGGGCTTTTCCGGAGACTCCCGGTGCTCGGGTCGGCCGCGCCCGAGCCGACGTGACCGCTCGGTCGCGGTGAGTGACGACTCCGCTCATGGCGGACCCGCCCGCGAGGCCTTCAAGTCCCGCTCGTGGCGGACCCGCCCGCGAGACCTTCGAGTCCCGCTCGTGGCGGGCCCGCCGCCGAAACCTCCAGGTCCCGTTCATGACGGACCCGCCCGTGAGACCTACCGGTGCGGCCGTGGAGGCCCGCCGGGTACGGCCCCGGGACGTACGCCGCGCTGCGGGCGGCGAGGGCCCCGAGGCCGCACGGAGACGACCGGAAGAACCTCAGCGACCGCCGAGCTTCTCCACGATCAGCCGGTAGAGCTGGCGCGGACGGCCAGGCTGAGGAGTGCGGTTCGGCGGAAGCGGCCACGCGAGCCCCTCGTCGACCAGCGTGCGCAGCAACCGCCGTGCCGTACGCGGCGTGACGCCGAGCATCTTGCCCGCGCCCTCCGCGTCCACCACGGTGTCCCCGCCCTCCAGTTTGGCCGCGAGCCGGGCCAGGACCTCCACGCCCTTCGGCTTCAGCGGTCCGCCGCCCTGAGGCGGCATCCTGGGCGCCGGGATCAGCGCCCGGCCCTCCCTGTCGACCGCGAAGCCCTGGGCCTGCTTGCCCGCCTGCGTGCGCGCCAGGGCGGCCCTGGCGTGCGACTCGGCGTCGTGGGTCGTACGGCCCATGCCGACCCCCACCTCGACCGCCAGGCCCAGCTCGTCGCGCACCCGCGCCGCGAACGGCAGGACCCGGAAGCCCTCGGTGGCCGTGGCCACGGAGCCGCGGGTCGCGGTCACCATGTAGCTGTGGTCGTCGACCGCGGTCACCGACGCGTTGATCCGGTTGGCCTCCTGCACCAGTAATCGGTGCAGTGACAGCCTGAGCTCGTCACGCCAGTAGCGTGGCGCGGCCCTTCTGACCGGTTCGCGGAGCGTGGGCACCTCGACCAGGACCACGGTGAGCTGCGACTCCTCCAACCTGTGGTGCGCCCCGAGCAGCGCGGCCGTGTGCAGCGCCGTACGGACCGCGGCCGAGGTCGGGCGGATCCTGACCACCGGGACCCCGGCCGTCTGCAGGCGGTCGGCGACCGCGGGCAGACAGGTCAGCGCCCCGCTGGTGTTGCCCTGGCGTGCCAGGCGTTCGTGAAACGACGCGATCGTGCCGGTCGCTCCCGGCTCGTCGCGGCTGTGCACGTCTCCAGCGGGCAGACCGAGGTCGGCGTACGCCTCCTCGATGTCGGCCCTGCCGAGCACGTCGACGCTGACCCTTCTGGGGTCGATCCGTTCGTCCAGCGCCGCCCTCGCCAGCGCGGCGATCAGCGCGGCGCCGCCGAGCTGGACATACGTCGCGGGCATCGTCAGCACCCCCGAACGCCTGGCCAGATCGTAGGGCACCGGGCTGGCGAACAGACAGGCGTCCACTCCCGCTCCGAGGCGGGTCACCTTGTCGGCGGCCTCCTGCTCGTCCCGGTAGGCAGCGGCTACCAGGCGGCAAGGCAGAGGCGCCGCCGCATGTCCCATAAGCATCACTCTTTCGACGAGGTCATGGGGGCCCACCACACCGATAGTGAGGTCCGGTGTCATGGCACCCGGGCGTGACACTCGTGGAGTTTCTTCGGCCCGCTCGACCAATGTTCGTCCCATCCTGCCGTCCATCTGTTTCGGCTCTCTTTTGGAACGATCGCTTGTGGGGGCCGTAATGTCACGCCCGTTTAGACATCAATTCTTGGAGGAACCCACGGTCTAAACCCTGACTGTCAGTGTTTACACAGGTCAGAACGCTTTTTGGGAGACTGAAACCGGCTGATTATCAGGCAGAAATCTCTCGCCGCACATCTGCCCCCAGGGCCTGCATACGCTCGGCGAGATATGAGTGGCCCCGGTCGATGAGATATCCCGACCCGATCACGGTCTCCCCTTGGGCCGCGAGGCCGGCGAGCACCAGCGCGATTCCTGAACGCAGGTCGTGCGCCGTCACGTCCGTTCCGGTGAGCGGAGTCGCGCCTCGGACGACGGCGCTGTTCTCCTTCACCTCGATGTCGGCGCCCATTTTGTTCAGCTCGGAGGCCAGGGCGAATCGGCCGTCGAAAATGCGTTCGTGAATGTAGCTCGCGCCGTCCGCCAGGCAGGCGACCGTCATGATCGGCGACTGCAGGTCGGTGGCGAAGCCGGGATAGGTGTCGGTGATCACGTTGATCGGACGCAGCGGACGGTCCCTGCGCACGTGCAGCACGGCGCCGTGGTCGGCGAACTCGACCCCCATCTGCTCCAGCTTGTAGCGGACCACGCCGAGGTGGTCCAGGTCGGCGCCGACCAGGTTGACCTCGCCGCCGGTGATCGCCGCGGCCATGGCGAACACGCCCGCGTCGAGACGGTCGGGCATCACGGTGTGCTCGACGGCCTGCAGCTCCTCGACGCCCTCCACGGTGATGAACCCGGTCCCGCCGCCACTGATCTTCGCACCCATCCGGGTCAGCATCTCGATCACGTCGAGGACCTCGGGCTCGAGCGCCGCGTTCTCGATCACGGTCGTGCCGCGTCCGAGGACGCCCGCCATGATCAGGTTCTCGGTGCCGGTGTGCGAGGGGGTGTCGAGGTAGAGCGTGGCGCCGGTGAAGCCGGCCGTCTTGACGTGGATGACGGAGTCGCCCTCGTCGACGACCGCGCCGAGGCGCTTGTAGCCCAGGTAGTGGAAGTCGAGGTTGCGGCTGCCGAGGTTGCAGCCGCCCACGCCCTCGATGATCGCCTCGCCGAGGCGGTGCAGCAGCGCGGGCACGAACAGCACCGAGCCGCGGAAGCGCCGGGCGATCTCCGCGGGCAGCACGGGGCTGCTCAGCGTGGAGGCGTCGATCACCAGCGTGCGCTCCGCCTCGTGGAGCTCGACCTTGGCGCCGATCGCCTCGGCCAACTCGACCGCGCGGCGCACGTCCTCGATGATCGGGACATTGCGCAGCACAGTACGGCCCTTGGCCGCCAGGAGCGCGGCGCCGATCATGGGCAGCACGGCGTTCTTGGCACCCTGGATGAAAGCGGTTCCACGGAGGGGGTTGCCACCGCGCACGCGGTAACGGACCATGCGTCATGCTCCTTGGGGTGGAGGTGATATTCGTACGACGACGGGGGCGGCAGCCCGGGGGCGTCGGCCAACACTAGCCGCTTGATGCCCCTGAACCGGCTATTTCGTGCAGGAACTACCCCTAGGACCACCGATCAGTCGGCTCTTCGAAGCTTTCGTGCGGAGGCCGCGCGACCCCCGGCACGGACGTGACGGCTTCTTCGCCGTGGCACGCGCGCGACGCCTCCGCCGGACCGCCTCCGGCGACGCCTTCGCCGTCCGGCCCCGGGGAGACGGGTTCGACACCCGTGCCACCGGCCCGAGTGTATTCACGCGGCCCGGGTGCCCCTGCCAGAGGGGGTGAGCGGGGAGGCGGCCGACAGGAGGGTGTCGGCCCGCTGGTCGACGAAGCGGGTGACGATCTGCTGGCCGTACCCGAACGCCATGGCCCACACCAGGATCGCGGGCTGGGAGCTGAGCCCGGAGAAGCCGGGGACGAAACCGGAGTTCAGGATCAGCAGCCCGAGCACCGCGGTCGCCACCCCCGCGGGGGCCTTGAGCAGGTTCTGGACCACCGCCAGCGAGTAGCGCGTGGACAGCTCGGAGCGGGTGGACAGCGAGGTCGCGGCGGACAGCGCCGCGCCCAGGATGCCGACCAGGGCGACGAGGGGGACGTCGCCGTGGCCGGGGCGCAGCCCGCCGGTCGGGCAGATCTGCGCGGGCAGGAGTCCCTGCGCCGGGACCACCGACTGGTTGCCGCACATCGGCACGGAGTTCGGCCAGATCGCGCCGACGAGCACCACGCCCAGCACGATCAGGCTCAACATGACGATCCCGCCGAGCAAGAGGTTGCGGAAGCTGCGGACCCTGCCGGTCTCCAGCGCCTGGGCGGTGTAGGCGGCCCGCAGCACCGACTGCATCAGCGGCCTGTCGTCCTCGCCCAGGTCCCCGGCGGCGAGCCTGGCCTGGAGCTGGACCAGCCGCGGGTCGTCGCTCGGCAGGTAGGCCCGGCCGATCGCGACCACCTCGGCGACCCGGCCGCACAGCTCCGCCGTCGGCAGCACGCCGTACAGCATCACGGTCGCGCTGTTGACGTTCGACCAGGCTCCCTCGATGGCGTGGCCGGTCAGCCAGCGCCGCAGGCCGTGCCTGCCCCTGGCGTAGGACTCGGCGCGGGCCAGGTGCGTGCCGATGCCCTCGCCGACGGACACGAGCTGGCCCGCCTCGTCGCGCATGGTCAGGGCGCGCTCCGCGTCGGCCCTGATCTCCTCGCTGCGCGTGGCCACGTACACCCGCCAGGTGCCGGGCCAGCGCAGCACGCCGGTGTCGCCGATCCGTTCTGGGGACATCGAGTCCAGCGACATCGTTCCTCCGGGGGGCGGAGCCATGGGGCGGAGCGGCCAGGACGAACAGAGACTTCCCCCGGCCCTCCGCGTCATGCCGACACGATGCTACGTCTCGAGATCACCGGGCGGCGTGTCCCAGGGAGGGGCCGGACGCCGCACGCCTCGCGGGGCCCGACGCCGCGCCCGCCCCCGACGGTCAGAGGGCCTGTGCCGCGATGTCCGTGCGGTGGTGGGAGCCACGCAGCCGTACG
Source organism: Streptosporangium carneum (assembly GCF_027922005.1). Lineage (GTDB taxonomy): Bacteria > Actinomycetota > Actinomycetes > Streptosporangiales > Streptosporangiaceae > Streptosporangium > Streptosporangium carneum. The sequence goes on from NZ_BSEV01000001.1 coordinate 1,021,063, forward strand.
CGGCCGACCGCCTCGTAGGCGGCCTCACGCGCGGCGGCGACGTCGGGTCCCGTGCCGACCACGCTGAGCACCCGCCCGCCGCTGGAGACGACGCGGTCGCCGTCGAACGCGGTCCCCGAGTGCAGCACGTAGGCGTCGCCCGTGACGTCGGACAGCCCCTCGACGGCGTCGCCCTTGACCGGGTCCGCGGGGTAGTTCTCCGCGGCCACCACCACGGTCACCGCCGCACCCTCGCGGTAGGACAGCGGCCCGAACCGGTCGAGCGTCCCGTTCGCGCAGGCGAGCAGCAGACCGGCGAGCGGCGTGTCGAGCCGGTCGAGCACGACCTGGGTCTCCGGGTCGCCGAACCGCGCGTTGAACTCGATCACCTTCGGGCCCGTCTTCGTCAGGGCGAGCCCGACGAAGAGCACCCCGGTGTAGGGCGTGCCGCGCCCGGCCAGCTCGGTCACGGTCGGCAGGACGGTCTCCGCCATCACCCGCTCCGCGAGATCGGCGGGAGCCCACGGCAGCGGTGTGTAGGCGCCCATGCCGCCGGTGTTGGGGCCCAGGTCGCCGTCGTAGGCGCGCTTGTGGTCCTGGGCGGGCTGGAGGGGCACGGCCGTCGATCCGTCGCAGAGCGCGAACAGCGACACCTCGGGCCCGTCGAGGAACTCCTCGATGACAACCCGCCCGCACGCCGCCGCGTGCCTGAGCGCCTCGTCCCTGTCGTCGGTGACGACCACGCCCTTGCCCGCCGCGAGCCCGTCGTCCTTGACCACGTACGGCGTGCCGAACTCGTCCAGCGCCGTCGCGGCCTCCTCGGGCGTGACGCAGGTGCGGGAACGCGCGGTCGGCACGCCGGCGGCGGCCATGACGTCCTTGGCGAAGGCCTTCGAGCCCTCGATCCTGGCCGCCTCCGCCGAGGGGCCGAAGCACGGGACGCCCGCCTGCCTGACCGCGTCGGCCACCCCGGCGACCAGCGGCGCCTCCGGGCCGATCACGACCAGGTCGGCGCCCAGCTCACCGGCCAGGCGGGCGACCGCCGCCGGGTCGGTGGGGACCACCGGGTGCAGGGTCGCGACCTGCGCGACGCCCGCGTTTCCCGGAGCACAGTGGACTTCGGTGACCTGGGGGTCCGCCGCCAGCGACCGGCACAGGGCATGCTCACGCCCGCCGGATCCAATCACAAGAACGCGCACTTGCGAGAGCTTATCGGCCGTGAGCGGGCCACTCGTCCACAGGCTGTGGACAGACGTTTTCGCGGCCTCCGCCGTTCCACCCCGCGGGCCCCGCTCAACCCGGGCCTGTGCTGACCTTCTTGGCATATCTGGCTGAAATGGTTGATATAGCCGTAAACGGGATGTGAATTCATCGGGTTCCGCATGATCACCCCTTGTGACCCGGGGTATCCTGGGAAGCGTCCCCCGGATCTGTGCTAAGTTTGGGCGGCTTTGGCCTGTCTGATGCTGATTGGAGGTGGTTGGGGATGTCCTCTGGCGATCCCAGCAGTACGTGCTCGCGCACTCGTTCCGTGCGCACTCTCGACCACTTCACACCGGTGTCCGACCGGCATCGCGCGCATTCTCTTTCGAACTGAGGTGACATCGCGTCGCGCGCGATCAGTGCCAGGTCGGGCGGGAAGGCCTGCCATGCGCTCCTCGCTCCTTTTCCCCCGCATCAAGCACGCACGTGCTGTCCGCACCCCGCTCCCCGTCGCCCCGGTCGCCGACCGGGTGAGCGCCCAGTGCGTCCCGCCGAGCGACTCGCTCGTCGAGTACGCCGCCTACATCGGCGGCAAGAAGATCGAAGCCCTGGGCATCGTCGACGCCCTGGAGCTGGTCCGCGAGCACAACGCCGCCGAGGAGAAGGGCAACGCCTTCGTCTGGGTCGGTCTGCATGAACCCGACGCCCCCGAGGTCGAGTGGCTGGCGGAGGTCTTCGCCCTGCACCCGCTCGCCGTCGAGGACGCCGTCAAGGCTCATCAGCGACCGAAGGTCGAGCGCTACGGCGACTCCCTGTTCGTGGTCCTGAAGACCGTCGCCTACCTCGACCACGACGTGCTGACCGCCACCAGCGAGATCATCGGCACCGGTGAGATCATGGCGTTCGTCGGGCCCGACTTCGTGGTGACCGTACGGCACGGCGTGCACTGCCCGCTGACCGAGGTGCGCGAGCGCCTCGAGGACAAGCCCAAGCTCCTCAACCGGGGGCCGACCGGCGTGCTGCACGCGATCGCCGACCACGTCGTCGACAAGTACCTCACCGTGGCCGACCTGATGCAGGCCGAGCTCGAGGACGTCGAGGCCATGGTCTTCGCCGACGTCAGCGCCCGTGACATCGGCCGGATCTACAACCTCAAGCGCGAGATGATCGAGATGAAGCGGTCGGTCACCCCGCTGCAGTCTCCCCTCGCGACGCTGGCCCAGCGCCGGATGATCTCCTCGGAGATGCGGGAGTACTTCCGCGACGTCGTCGACCACCTGGCCCGCGTCTGCGAGCAGGTCGAGTCGTCGAACGAGCTGTGCAACTCCATCCTGCAGGCGGCGCTCGCCCGCTCGAACGCGCTCGCCAACGAGGACATGCGGAAGATCTCCTCGTGGGTCGCCATCATGGCCGTCCCCACGATGATCGCCGGGATCTACGGCATGAACTTCGACCACATGCCCGAGCTGAGGTCCGCGTTCGGCTACCCGATCGTGCTCGGCGTCATGGTGGTCGCCTGCACGCTGCTCTACCGGGGGTTCCGCCGCAACGGCTGGATGTGACCTCCGCGCGTCCCTCAGGAGCCCGTCCCGCGCATCGGGGAGACCCGCGCGGGCACGGGCATGCCCCGCTCGGCCCACAGGGCGCGCATCCGGTCGGGATAGTCGGTGACGATCCCGGCCACCCCGAGGTCGAGCATCAGGGCGGCCCTGCCGGGCTCGTTGACGGTCCACACGACCAGCGGCAGCTCGGACTTCTCCGCCCTGCGCGCCAGCTCCTCGTCCACCATGACGTGGTCAGGGGACAGCACGGTCCCTCCCGCCGCCAGCGCGGCGGCCGAGAGGTCGCCGTCGAAGTCCTCGAGCCGCAGGCCGTCGAACCAGACGGGGGCGACGGTCTCCCGCTCCACCAGGGCGTAGCGGGGGGTCGCGGGGGCGAGGGAACGGGCCGCCCTGAGGATCCGCCAGTCGAAGCTGAGGATCGCCGCCCCGCCGAGCCTGTCGTGCCGGTCGAGCTCGGCGACCACCAGCTCCGTGAGCTCGAGGGGATCGGCGCTGAGCTCGGGTCTCGTCGGGTCCGACTTCAGCTCCACGTGCAGCCGCACCCTGTCGGCCCCGTAGGCGTCGACCAGCCCCAGCACCGCGCCGAGCGTCGGCATCCGGGTCTCCGGCACCGGCACCTGCGTCGCGGCGAAACGGTCGTCCGGGGTGCGCGGCAGCCGTACCCCGCAGTCGAGGGTGCGCAGCTGGGCCAGCGTCAGCTCGCCCACGGCCCTGCCGACGTAGGGGAACAGCGGGTCGTCGCGGAAGGCGGGACGGGAGTCGGCACTGGTCACCGGTGACACCGTCAAGTCGTGTGTCAGCACGAGGCGGCGGTCGGCCGTGAGCGCCACGTCGAACTCCAGCGCGTCGACGCCCAGCTCAAGGGCGTGAGCGAGGCCGGGCAGCGTGTTCTCCGGCCGGAGCCCGCGGGCTCCCCTGTGTCCATGGATCTCGGCATGCACACAGGGGACCTTACCGATCCCGTGTCTCGATTCCCCGCCACGGCTCGCATCCCGCCTCGACAGGATGTCAACTTCTCCGTGGAGACCTCCGGCTCGGCCCCGCTCGCGTACGGCGGGCGTCGGCCGCCGGACCGATCGACCAGGCGAGACCCCGTCGTTCACGCACGGGCACTTCCGCGGCCGTGCCGTCTCCCGCAGTGGAGGTGACTCGGCCTCAGGGTTCGCGGGCGCGGAGGTACACGTCCAGGTCGGCGGCGCCCTTGAGCATGGCGCGGCCCCGGGCGGACAGGCGGGCGTGCCAGTCGCGCAGGGCCGACTCCAGCGGGGCGACGCCTCCGGCGGAGCGGACCTGGGCGATCAGCGGGGCGATCTGCTCCAGCAGGTATCCGCCCCGCCTGAGCTGGTGGGCCAGCCGGACGTCCCGGACGTCGGCCGCGCTGTAGATCCGGTAGCCCGTCCGCGGGTCGCGGCGCGGCCGGACCAGCCCGGCGTTCTCCCATTTGCGCAGGGTGGCGGGGCGGATGCCGAGCCTCTCGGCCAGGGGGCCGATGAACGTGTCGCCGCGCTCCTGCGGCACGGGCGCCAGATCGCGGAGCGCGGCTTCGACGGCCTGGAGGATGCGGCGATCGTCGAGGAGCTGACCGTGGCTCTCGTCGATGAGCCGCAGGGCGTCCTCGGTGGCGCCCCGGTTGACCGCCTGCATGATCGGCGTGGCCGTCTGGTGGCCGTGTCCGGGCACGAGGGAGAGGAACGCGCGCAGGGCGTGCGCGTGCAGCGGCGTATAGGTGCGATAGCCGTGGACGGAGCGTTCGGCGGCGGGCAGGACGCCGGCGTCCTCGTAGTTTCTGATCGCCTGGGTGGACAGGCCGTGCTCGCGCGCCAGGTCCACCGGCCTCATGGGTGCATCACCGTTTGAAGGTCCATTGCGATGAGAGCGAGGATTTTCCTGGAAAAGTTTACACCGAGTGTTCAACGATACCGTTTAAGGCATGGATATCAAGGACACGGCCCGGCCGCTCGACGGGGCGGGCGTCTCGGCGTTCCTCCGGTCGCTTCCCGCCAAGCCCCTGCTGCTCGGCCTGGGCGAGGCCAGGCACTTCGTGGGGGAGCTGGGCGAGCTGCGCAACGAGATCTTCCGGCATCTGGTCGAGCACGAGGGCTACCGGTCGTTCGCCATCGAGAGCGACTGCCTCATGGGCCTTGTGGTGGACGACCACATCACGACGGGCGCGGGCACGCTCGACGACGTCATGGAACGCGGCTTCAGCCACGGCTTCGGCGCTTTCCCGGCCAACCGCGAGCTCGTGCGCTGGATGCGGGCCTACAACGAGGAGCACGACGAGAAGCTTCGGTTCTTCGGGTTCGACGGTCCTCTGGAGTATTGGGCGGCGAGCCCGCGCCAGGCGCTCACCGCCCTCCACGCCCTCCTCGAAGGCCCGCTGCCCTGCACCGGGGAAACCCTCGACGCGCTGCTCGGCCCGGACGACCGGTGGACGAACGAGGCCACGGTCATGGACCCGTCCCAGTCGATCGGCCGGTCCGCCGACGCCCAGCGGCTGCGGCTGCTCGCCGACGACCTGGTGGCGCTGCTCGACACGCAGGCGCCGCGGCTGAGCGCGGAGGACAGGCGGCGGGCGGCACTGTACGGGCGCACCGCCGTCGGCCTGCTCCGTTACCACGACGGGATGGCCGACACGTCCCCGGAGCGGATAGCCCGGCTGTCGGCCCTGCGGGACGCGATGATGGCCGCCAACCTGCGCGCCGTCGCCGAGCACGGCCCGGCCCTGGTCTTCGCCCACAACCTCCACCTGCAGCGGAACAAGAGCCTCATGCACCTCGGCGACCAGCCGCTGGAGTGGTGGAGCGCGGGGGCGATCGCCGAAGCGCACCTGGGCGACCGGTACGCCTTCCTGGCCTCAGCCCTCGGCACGGCCGGCGGCGACACCCCGCCCCCGGACACCGTCGAGGGCGTCCTGTCCACGCTCCCGTGGGACCGCTCGCTCATCGACGCCCGCCGCCTGGCCGAGGCCGTCACGAAGCCCGCCCCGCGCGTCTCCCACGATTTCCGCTATTTCCCGCTGGACCCGGCCCAGCTCGGCATGATCGACGGCGTCGTCTTCCTCAGAGAGGCCGTCAAGCTGGACTGACAGGGCGCGTACGCGTCAGGCATGGCTGACACGCACGCGCGCCGTACGTCCGCCGGAGCCGGGGGAAGAACGTAAAACGGCTCCTCCAGGCCGGGAAGCCTGTTCACCCGTGTGCGCCCGTCCTCCGGCCGGTTCTACGGCGTCCCCGCTGTCGGGGGGTGTGAGGGACCGGCAGGTCCCTCACACCGGGGTCCGGGGCGAAGGAGCGCGGCCCGGGTGCGAACCGCGCGCGGCGCGAGGACTCGGCGAGACCCGTGGAACGGGCCGCGCCTCAACGTCCGATGATCCAGGAACGCACGGTGATCCAGGAACGCACGGTGATCCAGGAAACGGGGGCCTAGATCAGCGGGTGGATCTGGAGGGTCTCGGTCCGGCCGGGGCCGACGCCGATGGCGGAGACGCGGGCGCCGCTCATGCTCTCCAGGGCCTTCACGTAGGCCTGCGCGTTCGCGGGCAGGTCCTCGAAGGTCTTGGCGCCGGTGATGTCCTCCTGCCAGCCGGGGAACTCCTCGTAGACGGGCTTGGCGTGGTGGAAGTCGGTCTGGGTCATCGGGATCTCGTCGTAGCGGACGCCGTCGACCTCGTAGGCGACGCACACCGGGATCTTCTCCAGGCCGGACAGCACGTCCAGCTTGGTGAGGAAGAAGTCGGTGACGCCGTTGATCCGGCTGGCGTAGCGGGCGATCACCGCGTCGAACCAGCCGCAGCGGCGGTTGCGGCCCGTGGTCACGCCGTACTCGCCGCCGGTGGTGCGCAGCCAGTCGCCCATCTCGTCCTCGAGCTCGGTCGGGAACGGGCCGGAGCCGACGCGGGTGGTGTAGGCCTTGAGGATGCCGATCACGCGGGTGAGGCGGGTCGGCGGGATGCCCGAGCCGGAGCAGGCGCCGCCGCTCGTCGGTGAGGAGGAGGTGACGAACGGGTAGGTGCCGTGGTCGATGTCGAGCAGGTTGCCCTGGCCGCCCTCGAGCAGGACGACCTTGTTCTCGTCCAGGGCCTTGTTCAGGATCAGCGAGGTGTCGGCGATGTGCGGCTTGAGGCGCTCGGCGTAGCCGAGGTACTCCTCCAGGACCTTGTCCGCGTCGATCGCCCTGCGGTTGTAGATCTTGGTGAGGATCTGGTTCTTCTCACCGAGGGCGACCTCGATCTTCTTCTGCAGGATGCCCGGGTCGAGCAGGTCCTGGACCCGCACGCCCATCCGGTAGATCTTGTCGCCGTACGCGGGGCCGATGCCCCGGCCGGTGGTGCCGATCTTGGCCTTGCCGAGGTAGCGCTCGGTGACCTTGTCGAGGGCCTTGTGGTGGGGCATGATCAGGTGCGCGTTCGCGGAGATCAGCAGCCGCTCGGAGGAGACCCCGCGGGCCTCGAGGCCGTCGATCTCGCTCAGCAGCACGCCCGGGTCGATGACCACGCCGTTGCCGATCACCGGGATGACGTTCGGAGAGAGCACTCCCGTCGGCAGCAGGTGCAGCGCGTACTTCTGGTCGCCGATGACGACCGTGTGACCCGCGTTGTTGCCACCCTGGTATCTGACGACGTAGTCGACCTGGTCGCCGAGCAGGTCGGTCGCCTTACCCTTGCCCTCATCGCCCCATTGGGCGCCCACGAGAACGACAGCCGGCATCGTTAATCTCCCACCACACAAACCAAAGCCCCTGACGCAATCGCGGCAGGGGCTCTTGCGTGGTGAGAATACCCGACCTGGTCAGAAATGGGGATCTCCCATCCTGGCGGAGAGGTCCGGCGAGGCTCAGCGACCGCTCAGTTCCTCGACGGCTTCGGCGCTGGAGTCCTTCAGGAACTGTTGGCAACGTTCCGCTTCGTCCTTCTCGCCGATGGCCTGAGCGGCCCGGCCCAGCGCGTGGAGACACCGCAGGAAGCCGCGGTTGGGCGCGTGCTCCCAGGGGATCGGGCCGTGTCCCTTCCAGCCCGCCCTGCGCAGCTGGTCGAGGCCCCTGTGGTATCCGGTGCGCGCGAACGCGTACGACGTCACGGCGTGTCCGGCCGCGAAGTACTCGTCCGCGAGCGCGGCCCAGGCGGCCGGATAGGCCGGGAAGCGGGCTGCCACGTCGGATGCTTGGGCGCCGGACTCCAGCGCCTGCCTGGCCTCGGGCAGGTCCGGCAGCCGGGTGGGCGGCGGACCCGCGAGGAGGTTCTCGTGCGATTCCATAGGACAGTCCTACCCGCAACGACGGGGTCAGGCCAAGATCGGCCCTCGGAGACGTGCCCCACATCCGGCGCTCACACGCGCGGCTGCCCGTTTTCCGGGTCTTTCCGCGGTCTTTCCCGCGCTCCTTCCCACGGTCCCTCCCGCGTGGAGCCCCGCTGTCACCGCGGGGTCTGCCGGTAGCCGGGGTGGACGCCCTGGGTGAGGCCCTGCTGGGCGGCGACCGCCCCGAGCAGCCCGGCGAGCTGTTCGCGCTGGGTCTCGTCGAGCGCGGCGCAGATCTCGTCCTCGTGCGCGGCGCCGAGCTCGCGCATCTCGGACATCACGTGCGCGCCCTCGTCCGTGAGGTGCAGCGCGTAGTGGCGGCGGTCCTGCGGGTTCCGCCGGCGTTCGACGAGCTTCTTGCGTTCCAGGCCGTCGACCAGCGCGACGACCCGGCTCGGCACGACCCCCAGCTCCTCTGCCAGGGACTGCTGGCTGCGTCCCGGCCGCATGGCGATCATGCGCAGCAGTCCGACGTCGGCGGGGACGACGCCCAGACCGCTGATCCGCTCGGCGAACCGCGCGGCGGCGTGGGCGCCCACCTGTGCGAGCAGGAACGCCGTGCCCCTGGGCCTGAACCGCGCCGTGGCCCCGTCTTCGTGTCCGGCCTGCCCCTCTGTGGTCATGCAGCGATGGTAGTCGCAGTGAATAGTTCTGTGCTATGAATAATTCACTCAAGAGAACGGAGGGGGATGTGTCCAGCGACATGGACGACGCCCCGCCGCGCCACCTGGCCCTGGCGGGCAGGGTGGCGCTGGTGACCGGTGGTTCACGGGGGATCGGCGCGGCGACCTGCCGCGCCCTGGCGCGCAGTGGTGCGAGGGTCGCGGTGAACGGCCGCGACCAGGCGGCGATCGACGCGGTCGTCGACGAGATCGTCGCGAGCGGAGGCGAGGCGGTCGGGGCGCCCGCGGACGTCACCGACGAGGCCGAGGTGCTGGCCATGCGCGACGCGGTCGAGCGCGAACTGGGACCGGTGGGGATCCTCGCCGCGTTCGCGGGCGGTCAGGGAGCGCCCGCGCCGACCGCCGACCTCGGGGCCGGCCGGTGGCGCTCGGTCATCGAGTCCGACCTGACGTCGGTCTACCTGACGGTGGCCGCCTTCCTGCCCGGCATGGTCGACCGGGGCGAAGGGGCGATCATCACCATGTCCTCGACGGCGGGCCGCGCGCCCGGAGGCGCGAACGCCGCCTACGCGGCGGCGAAGGCGGGCGTGGTGATGTTCACCAGGCACCTGGCGAACGAGGTCGGCCGGCACGGCGTCCGCGTCAACTGCCTGGCCCCCTCCGCGGTGCTCAACGACCGCATGCGACGGTTCATGACCGGGGAACAGCTCGACGAACTGGCCGCGACCTACCCTCTGGGCCGCATCGGGCGCCCGGAGGACGTCGCGGAGGCCGTCCTGTATCTCGCCTCGGACGCCTCGTCCTGGGTCACCGGGGTCACCCTCGACCTGACCGGCGGGCGGGTGATCGTGTGATCACTCCTGCCCAGGCCCCTACGCCCGCCCGGCGGCGGAACGAGGCGGGGCCGCCGCCGGGAATCCTCGGCGTCGTGTTCACCGCGCTGTTCCTGGCGGGGATCGCCGTCAGCACGATCATGGCGGGAGGCGAGACCTTCCCCTCGCCCTTCGGGCCCTCCGCCGGGATCCAGGCCTACTTCCACGACCACGGGGACGCCGTGGGGGTGAGCGGATTCCTGCAGTTCGCCGCCTCGGTCCCGATGGCGATCTACGCCGCGACCGTCTCGGCCCGCCTGCGCAACCTCGGCATCCGCGCGCCGGGCGCCACCATCGCCCTGACCGGCGGCGTGCTGGCCTCGGCCATGCTGGCCCTGTCCGCGCTGTTCAGCTGGACGCTGTCACGCCCCGAGGTGGTCGCCGAACCCGCACTGGTCCACGCCCTGCAGAGCCTCGCCTTCGCCACCGGCGGCACCGGGCACGTCGTCTTCCTGGGACTGCTCGTCGCGGGCGTCGCCGTACCCGGGTGGCTGGCCGGGCTGCTGCCGCGCCCGTTCGCGCTGGCCGGCCTGGCCGTCGCCCTCGTGGCCGAGCTGTCCACGCTCACCCTGCTGCTGTCCGGCGCGGCCGTCCTGCTGCCCGTCGCCCGCTTCACCGGCCTGGCCTGGCTCATCGCCGCTGGATTCCTGCTGCCCCGCACCCGGGCCCGCAGGACGGACGCCCGCGCGACGTCGTCGACAGACAAGGACGAGACCCCGTGAACACAGCGCTGCTCGAACGGCTCATCAGGTTCCAGCACCCGGAGAAGGTCCTGAGATATCTCGGTGACCTCGACGACGCGCGCCTCGCCGCGCTGTTCGGCCTGGAGACAGACTCCTACCTGCGGGCACGGCGAGCCCACGAGGAGCAGGCGCGCCAGGCCGCGGCCGACCTGCTCGACGATCCCGGGTTCGCGAAGAAGATCGACGACCTGCCCTTCGCGCCCGGCCAGCGCGTCGTGGCCGTGGGCGAGAGCACCACCGACGACCTGCTGTCCTGGTTCGAGATCCTGCGCCACGCCATCGGTCTCAGGCGTCCCGCCGACGGGATCGTCCTGGTGAACCTGGGGGTCAGCGGGCAGACGAGCACACAGGCTCTGGCCGGTTTCGCCGCGGTGGTCCTCCAGCGGCCCGACTGGGTGCTGTGCATGCTGGGCGCGAACGACGTCCGGCGTCTCGGCGCGGAAGGGCCGACCCTGGTCGGCCTCTCCGAGACCGAGCGCAACCTGCGCGCGCTGCGCGACCTCGTCACGCGGCGCACCGCCGCCCGCTGGGTCTGGCTCACCCCGAGCCCGGTCGACGAGGCGCGCGTCGCGGCCTACCAGCCGTTCCAGTGGGGCGAGACCAGCTGGAGCAACCATGACCTCGCCCTCGTCGGGCGGTTCCTGGCCGCGCAACCGGAACCCGTGGTCGACAGCGGCGCCGTCATCGGTCCGGCCGTCAGCACTGTCATCGGCACCGTCACCGGCTCGGCCGTCAGCCCGGTCGTCGGCCCGGTCGTCGCGGAGCAGGGCGCGGAGCCGTTCCACCTCGACGACGGGGTGCACCTGTCCCTCGCCGGACAGCGCGCCCTGGCCGTGGCCCTGGTCGACACCCTCACGGACAGCGCATAGGACCGCTCGTGTCCGGCTCTACGGGTGGGGCCGGCCGCCAGGTCATGGCCCAGGCGCCCGACGCCGGTCACGGCGGCGTGGGCGGCCGGACGCGGACATGGGGCGCTGTGGGCCTGTGCGGCGGGCCGCCGAGGGACGGCGGCCCGCCGGACGGCGGCCCTGGCGGGGAGAGGCTCAGGTGAGCTTGGTGCCCGCGGACTTCAGGTGCTGGCAGGCCTCGACGATCCGGGCGGCCATGGAGGTCTCGGCCGCCTTGCCGTACGAACGGGGGTCGTAGGTCTTCTTGTTGCCGACGTCGCCGTCCACCTTGAGGACGCCGTCGTAGTTCTTGAACATGTGGTCGGCGATCGGGCGGGTGAAGGCGTACTGCGTGTCGGTGTCGATGTTCATCTTGATCACGCCGTACGCGATCGCCTCGTGGATCTCCTCGAGCAGCGAGCCGGAGCCGCCGTGGAAGACCAGGTCGAAGGGCTTCTCCTTGCCGTACTTGGCGCCGACGGCCTCCTGGATCTCCTTCAGCACACCGGGACGGAGCTTGACGTGGCCCGGCTTGTAGACGCCGTGCACGTTGCCGAAGGTCGCGGCGAGCATGTAGCGGCCCCGCTCGCCCAGACCCAGGGCCTCGGCGGTCGCGAGGGCGTCCTCGGCAGTGGTGTAGAGCTTCTCGTTGATCTCGCCGACGACGCCGTCCTCCTCACCGCCGACGACGCCGATCTCCACCTCGAGGACGATTTTCGCGCGGGAGGTCTTCTCCAGGAGCTCCTGCGCGATCTGCAGGTTCTCCTCGAGCGGCACGGCGGAGCCGTCCCACATGTGCGACTGGAACAGCGGGTCCTGGCCCCGCGCCACCCGCTCAAGTGAGATGTCGACCAACGGGCGGACGAAGCCGTCGAGCTTGTCCTTGGGACAGTGGTCGGTGTGCAGGGCGACCGTCACGGGGTACTTGGCCGCGACGACCCTGGCGTACTCCGCCAGCGCCACGGACCCGGTCACCATGTCCTTCACGGTCGTGCCGGAAAGGAACTCGGCGCCGCCGGTCGACACCTGGATGATGCCGTCGCTCTCCGCCTCGGCGAAACCTCTGAGCGCGGCGTTGAGGGTCTGGGACGAGGTCACGTTGATCGCCGGATAGGCGAACTCGCCGGCCTTGGCCCGGTCGAGCATCTCGGCGTAGACCTCTGGAGTCGCGATAGGCATCGGTGTCATCTCCCTAGAGACGGCGGTCAACAGCTGCGCGGGGCCATGGCGAAGACAGGGCCCGTTGGCCAGTATTCCGGGTTCCTTCCCGGCCCGACAGCTGGGGCAACACTTCCGCCTGTGCGGATCTCTCGATCACAGGCCCCGGCACAGGTAGGCTTCACGCCGATGGACCTCCTGCATAACATCCTCGACCCGAAGTGGTGGCTCGGCCTGCTCGGCCCTTTCGCCACCATCGGCGTGCTCGGCATCATCTTCGCCGAGACCGGGCTGCTGCTCGGCTTCTTCCTGCCCGGTGACTCGCTGCTCGTCGCGGCCGGGGTCTTCAGCACGGCCGAGGCGGCCAAGGCCATCCCCGGCCTCGAACCGCTGTCGTTCCCGCTGCTGCTCCTCCTGGCGCCCATCTGCGCCATCGTGGGCGCGCAACTGGGCCACCACCTCGGCTCGACGTACGGCCGCAGGATGTTCGACCGGCCGGACTCCAGGCTCTTCAAGCGGGAGTACGTCGAGAAGGCCGAATACTACTTCCAGAGGTTCGGCCCGGCCAGGGCCGTGGTGATCGCCCGGTTCATCCCGATCGTGCGGACGTTCCTCAACCCGGTCGCGGGCATGCTCGGCATGGACCGCAAGCGGTTCTTCCTGTGGAACTGCATCGGCGCCGTCCTGTGGACCGACGGAATGCTGATCTTCGGCCGCCTGGTCGGCTCCGCGGTGCCCAACATCGACAGGTACATCCTGCCGGGCGCGATGGTGATCATCCTGCTGTCCATCATCCCGATCATCCTGGAGATCGTGAAGAGCCGTAAGGCCGGTGGCGGCGCCTCCGAACCGCAGGGCAAGCACCACCGCGCCGCGCCCACCTCGTCCGGCGACCCCCGTCTCTGACCCTTCTTCCCGGGTCGGTCGTGCGTCTCATCGCCGAACGCTACCCTCCACAGTGTGGGACGCCACAGGTCTGATCCGATGGGCATCGCCCGTCTCGCGCTCGTGGGTCTGGCGGTCCTCGCGCTGGTCGCCCTGATCGTGGCCGGTGTCCTGGCGCTTTTCGGCTCCCTCGGCTCCGAACCGGAGCCGAGACCCTCTCCCACGCCGACCGCCGCGGTCTCCTCCGCCTCTCCCGAGCGGGTCCCGACGGTCCTCGTGCAGTGCCTGCGGGAGCGCTGCCCTACGGTCTTCCTCAGGGTCGCCGGGGGCGACGTGCTGCTCAACCGGGAGATGGTCAGGGACGAGCAGGCCCGGTTCTTCGAGGACAAGATCGACGTGGTGCTGGCCGACTCCGCCTCGGTGAGGGTGAGGGTGAACGGCGTCGAGCGCTCCCCGGGCGGACCGGGGGAGCGTCAGGAGTTCACCGCCTCCCGGGAGTGACTCCCGAGGCGCGGCGACCCCCCGCTCCCGGGGCCGCCTCAGGCGAGTCCGAGGTCCTTGAGGTCATAGGCGGTGAGATACTCCAGGCCCGCGTCCGCGATCGCCGAGGCCGCGCCTCTGTCGACGATCGTGGCCACCGCCACCACCTCGGCGCCCGCCTCGCGCAGCGCCTCGACCGCCGTCAGAGGGGACCCGCCGGTCGTCGAGGTGTCCTCGACCGCCAGCACCCGCCGCCCCTTCACGTCGGGCCCCTCGATCCTGCGCTGCATGCCGTGCGCCTTCTGCGCCTTGCGGACGACGAAGGCGTCGAGCCTCCGGCCGCGCGCGGCCGCCGCGTGCAGCATGGCCGTCGCCACGGGGTCGGCGCCGAGGGTCAGCCCGCCGACCGCGTCGTAGTCGAGATCCGCCGTGAGGTCCAGCATGACCCGGCCGACGAGCGGCGCCGCGTGCCCGTCGAGGGTCACCCTGCGCATGTCGATGTAGAAGTCGGCCTCCCTGCCGGAGGACAGCACGACCTTGCCGTGCACGACTCCCTTGTCCTTGATCTCGGCCAGCAGGTTCTCGCGATCGCTCATGGCAACAAGATTAGGGCGACCGGGGACGGGGGCGGTCGGGGTGGGTCGGGAACGGCCGGGGCGGTGAGAACAGAGGGTCGGGGGCGGTCGGGGTGGGAGAACCGGGGTGGGGAGAAGAGAGCCGTCGGGGCAGGTCTCAGGAACGGGACAAACTGGTACGGTCTGCGTGAACACTCCGACGGATGGTCACGCGCGGGTCGAATCGTCGGGATTCACCCTCGGACGATCAGTCGCTTGATTACCCTGAGAAAGGGCCGCCTGTTCTGGTCTCTCAGGGGTTCTTTCAGGCTTGTCTGAGCCGGAAAGGCCGGGCCACGGAGAAAGGGCGGTGTCGCGTGGATCGCTGCGCGCTTTTCGTGGACGCTGGCTACCTGCTGGCTGACGGTGCGATGGCCGTGCACGGCACCCGTCACCGCGAGGCGGTCTCCTGGGACTACCCAGGGCTGCTCAAACTGCTCAACAACCTGGCCAAGGAGCGCACCGGACTGCCGCTGCTGCGCTGCTACTGGTACGAGGCGACCGTCGAGGGCCGCCGCACCCCCGAGCACGACACGCTGGCCGACATCCCCGGCCTCAAGCTCCGCCTCTCCCGCATCCGCCCCGGACGCCGCGAGGGTGTGGACGCACAGGTCCACCGCGACCTGATGACGCTGGCCCGCAACAGCGCGGTCTGCGACGCGGTCGTGGTCAGCGGTGACGAGGACCTGGCACAGGTCGTCTGCGACGCCCAGGATCTCGGCATCCGTGTCACCGTCGTGCACATCACCGCCGACGGCAGCTGGGCCGTCTCCCGCTCGCTCCGCCAGGAGTGCGACGACCTGATCGAGATCGGCGCGAGCCACCTGCGGCCCCATGTCACCCTGGCCGCGAGCGAGCCGCCCGCCCTGGCCAACGGCCACCAGTCGGGCGTCAACGGCCAGGCGGCGTCCCCTTCCGTCAACGGCGGCCCGCAGACCAGCCCCGTGCCCGCGGTCGTCCAGCCGTCGAGGGCGGCCCACGCCCAGCCCGCGCTGCCCGCCTACCAGGGCTACTCCCCTGAGCCTCCCGCCGTGCCGGCCTCGCCGCCGCCACCGTCGCCGCAACCGGCGCAGCAGCAGGTTCCCGCCGCGCCGCCCGTCACCCCCGTCACCCCCTCCAGCCCGACGGGGCCGCTGTCCGCGCCCCCGTCGTACACCTCGGCGAGCACCGGCGGCTCCCCCGGATACCAGCCGGGCCAGCTCGGCGCCTACACCGGCCCCCAGGCCTCGCCCATGCCCTCCGCCGCGCCGCTGCAGAGCGCGGGCTCCGGCGGCACGACCACCCTCTCCGACGCGGTGAAGGCCGCCCACAAGGAGGGCTACGACTTCGGGGAGTCCGTCGCCAAGGACGCCCCCGCGCTGTGGCTTGAGGCCGTGCTGGCCCGCAAGCCCCGCATGCCCTCCGATCTCGAGGCCCGGCTCCTGCAGGGCTCCTCCCTGCCGATCGACTTCCTGCTGCACGACGAGGTCCGCCACGCCCTGCGCCGCGGCTTCTGGGACGCCCTGGAGCGCGCCCGCCGCTAGGACCTCCCGATTCCGCTGTGACCAACGGCACGGCGGACAACCAGCTCGGGAAGATCCGTCACACCGGCCTGGCCGACGCTGTCGACGGCTACGCCCTCTCGGGCGTCGAGGGCATCCGCAAGCCCGACACCGGACTGTTCGAGATCGTCGCGCAACGCTGCGGAACGACCCTCACCGAGGGCGGATGGATGTCGGCGACAACCCCGTCGCCGACATCGAGATGGGCCAGGCAGCCGGGTCGCGAACGATCTGGATCGACCGCGGCACCCGGCCAGGTCGCGACCACTCGGCACACCACGTCGTCACCGATGTCATCCAGGCGACGGAGATCCTGCACCAGGACGACGCACTCATCTGAAGCAGGCATGACAAAGGCCCCGGCAGATGCCAGGGCCGACGTCTTTCGTTTTATCGAGGTCTACTGCAACCGCAAGCGGCTCCATTCAGCCCTGGGCTGTCGCACACCCCGCAAGACGCGGGTGGGCTACAGTCGAGGCGTCACCCTTGCAGCGTAAAAGTTGAGTGCCCACTCCGCTGGGGGAACTTCACGTACTCCTCTCCATCCCGTTCACCGGACCCGCACCATCTGGCAGTACCGGCACGTCCCGGCTTTGTCAGGGCTGCTCCCACTCTCCCCGGCGCCACCCGGATCAGGCTGCCCCCAGCTCCACCTTCCTGCTACGACAGGGCAGACGGCGAATGTCTTTCACCTCCGCTCGAATCACAGCGCCTCACGGCGCAGGCTCTTATTCATACAGTCCCGGGATTCTCATGCTTGGCCAGCTTTCTAGCTTGTTTTTAGAGGGGTGCGGGCATCGACAAATTGGGAGGTCACGGGCATGAGTTCGCGGAAAGTGAATTCATCTCTGAACTTCGGAGCGGGTACAGGCGGGAGAAGACCACATGTCATTGCAGGGCGATCCGACCATCGAGGAGACGACAGGCACGGTGGGGGTGGGAAGCCGTCAGGGGGTCGGTACCGCCACAGCGGACCTTGAGACTCGGGAAGATCCGACGGGCGAGGGGGGCGACCTAGAGGCGCTCGGGGTCGGCGTGGAGGCCTCAATGCTGGGGGCGGTGCAGGCGAGTAACGGGGAGGCGGTGCAGGTCGCGACCGCAGCGCCGCCACAGGCAGCGCCATTTCCACCGCCGATACCGGTGCCGCGTCGGCTCACCCGGGGCCGGTACCGGGGTGGCGGGTTCGGGTTCCAGTTGGAGCTGCGGGTGGACGTGGACGGCCACCGGCCGCAGCGGCGAGTCAGCGGTGACTTCTTCAACACCGTCGGCGGGACCACCGCGTACTTCGGGTCGTTCATCGTGCACGCCCCGACCGTCACCGTGACGGCCTCCACCGTGGTCATAGAGGGCCTGGGCAGCTTCACCTGGGCGGCGGGCGCCCCAAGGATACGGGTGACCGTACAGCGACGGCAGATCATCCAGCCACCGGGCAGCGCGACCGTGGAGTTTGTCACCACCTCGGGGCAACCGGGGGCGAGCTACCTGTGCGCGTTCGTCTCGCAGTACTTCCGCTCGGTCCAGTGGGAGCAGGACTCGGTCGCCGGCGCGGTGCCGTTCGTGGCGTACAACACCGGCTCGCTCCCGCAGCCGCCGTCCAGCCCGAGCCGCGTCCTGACCGTACCTCAGGCGTACGCGGAGGCGGGGATCGAGCTGCAGATCGCGGGTACGGCCAACGTGATCGCCCCGGACTCGGGCGGATGGGACGACGCGGAGCTGCACGCCGCCATGGCGAGCCAGTTCAGCCTCTGGGCGAACACGCCGCAGTGGATGGTGTGGCTGCTGGTGGCCAACCGACACGTCAACGGCTGGCGCGGGATCATGTTCGACTACAGCGACGCGTTCCAGCGGCAGGGCTGCGCGGTGTTCTACGACCAGATCCAGGGGGCCGATCCGGCGAGCCAGCGAGCCGCGCTCCGCACCTATGTACACGAACTCGGACATGCCTTCAATCTGATGCATTCCTGGCAGAAGGACGTCGCTGTACCGCCACAGCCACTCGGCCCCAGGAACGGGTTCGGGGATCTGTCCTGGATGAACTATGCGCAGAACTACCAGCGCGCCTCGGATGGTACGGCGGGCACCGCCGCATACTGGGCCGACTTCCCGTTCCAGTTCACCGATAGCGAGCTGGTACACCTACGGCACGCCTTCTACCGCAACGTGGTCATGGGCGGCAACGCCTTCAGTGTGGGGGCGAGTGAGGTCGACCCGGACATTTTCGACGAGCCGCTCGCGGACCGGTCGGGACTGCGACTGGAACTGCGGGCCAAGGACGCGTTCGAGTTCGGTGAGCCGGTCGTCGTCGAACTCAAGCTGAGCCTGACCGACCTGCGCGGCAAAACGACGCACGGTCACCTGCACCCTGGGGCCGACTTCGTCAACATCGCCATCTCCGGACCCGCCGGGCGCGCCGTCGTGTTCCGGCCGATGATCCGCCACTGCGTGGACACCGCCGACAACGTACGGCTCGACATCGACAACCCGGCGATCTATCGCAGCGCGTACATCGGTTACGGGCAGGAGGGGTTCTACTTCGAGCAGCCGGGTGTCTACCGGCTGCGCGCGCAGTACATGGCCGCGGACGGCTCCCGGATCGTTTCCCCGGTGCTCAGAATCAAGGTCAGGCATCCGCTGACCAGGAACGACGAGCAGGTCGGCGAGTTGATGATGGGTGAGGACCAAGGCAAACTGCTGGCCCTGCTCGGCTCGGACTCGCCCTCGCTCAGCTCCGGCAATGAAGCGTTGCAGGAGGTCATCGAGAAGCACGGCAAGCATCCACTGGCCGTCTACGCTCGCCTGGTGTGCGGAATCAACGCCGAGCGCGACTTCAAGCTCCTGACTCCGGACAAGGAGCTCACCGTCCGACAGGCGGACACCAAGGAGAGCATCCAGCAACTCTCGGTGGTGACCGATCTCTCTGCCAACGGCAAGGGCATCGACAACATCACCTTGAACCAGGCCATGCGGCGCCTGGCGAGGGCGCAGGCGAAGCAGGGCGACCTGGAGGAGGCCACGGCTGTGCTCGACCGAATGGTGCAACTCTTCGCCGCCAAGAAGCTCAAGGCACCGGTGATGGATACGATCCGCACACAGGCGGAGACCACCAAGGCCGAACTCATCGCCGAAACCGAGAAGTAGCGGAAACCACTCGCGTCTGGTCCGCCTTGAGCCGGGCGGCCCAGACGCGGAAAAGGCATAGCACAGGACGGGCGACACATGGGAAACGCAACGATCGAAGTCGTCCTGATGGCCCCGAGGGAACCGCAACCCATCGGCTGGCCGGTCGCCATCGACATTACAGTGATCAACCGCAGCACCGCGGACATCTGGCTCCCGGGAGTTCTCGACGGCTCCGAGGCAGGCATCCGGTACCCGTTCTACCTACCGGAGATCACCCGCGAGGGCACGGTCGTCGCCCGCCCCGAACCGCCGGAGGACCCCCTGTTCACCCCGCTCCGCACGCTGGATTTCCGGCGTTTGACGCCCGGGGAGGATTTCAACCCCACGTCCGGCAAATATCACCCATTAACCACCTTCAGCAGCTATGCACCCGACCGCCCCGGCCACTATCGCTACACCCTCACGCTATCCACCGAGAGCCCCCTCCCGGAGAACTGGCTGAGCTCCTTCGGCCAGGAGGACACCTTGACCGAAGTCATGAAGCTCATCTCCCTGGTTCCCCGGCTCACCGTCCGCTCCGCGCCGTTGGACGTCACGGTCGGCTGAGAGGTCCTGGCGAACACCCACCATTGCGATCAACCAGGTCGGCAACCGCATGCACTGATGCTGTCAGTGAGTGCGACCTCGTTGGTGATCTTGGAAATTCCCGGACTGTCGGCTTCCGCGCCACCGCACGGCCCGAGTGGGCCAGGGGCACATGTTCGAATCATGCCGGAACACATGGTTGATCAGGCGTTTCGGCGTTTGACCTGCGGCTTTCCAGTCGCAGGTCTTTCGCTCACCAGGTAACCGCGTGCTGTCGCAGGCAGCCGTAGGACATCGAGGCAGCAAGGGCGGGCGCCCGCCGGTCTTCGGTCGAGAGGTCTACAGGCGCCGCAACGTCATCGAACGCTGTTTCAACCGGCTCAGGCAGTTTCGCGGTCTGGCCACTCGTCACGACAAGACCGCCACCTCCTGCACCGCCGTGATCACCTTCGCATCCGTACTGCTCTGGCTATGATCCACAACTTTGAAGACAAGCTTTAGGGGCCGAGGCGGCCTCGGCCCCGCGGTCGTCGGCCGGCCCGTCACCCGTGTCGCCCGCCCCTGTGGTCCGCGGGGGCGGTTCAGGAGAGGGCGTCGAGGCCCGCCCTGAGGTGGTTGAGGCGGTGGGTCAGGTCGGACAGGGGGCCGACCAGGGTGGGGTCGTTGGCCTTGCGGGCCAGCTCGACGACGCGGGCGAGCTCGTCCTCGACCGCGGTCAGCCGCCTCGACAGCTCGGGGAGGACGGCCGCCTGGATGTCGGCGTCACCGGGGGGAAGCTCGGCGCCCAGACGCTCGCGGAGCATGGTCGCCTGCTCGGCCAGGCGGCGGTTCATGTTGTACAGCTCCACGAAGACCGACACCTTCGCCCGCAGCACCCAGGGGTCGAACGGTTTGGTGAGGTAGTCGACCGCGCCCGCGGCGTAGCTGCGGAAGGCGTAGTCGGGGGCGCTGTCGACCACCGTCAGGAAGATGATCGGGATGTTGCGGGTGCGCTCGCGGCGCTTGATGTGGGAGGCGGTCTCGAAACCATCCATGCCGGGCATCCGCACGTCCAGCAGGATCAGTGCGAACTCCGTGTTGAGCAGGGCTTTCAGTGCCTCCTCGCCCGACCTGGCCCGCACGGGCACCAGGTCGAGCGAGCTGAGGATGGCCTCGAGCGCGATGAGGTTCTCCTCCCGGTCGTCGACCAGGAGGATCTTTGCGCGGTCCGGCATCTACTGTGCCCCTTCGTTGGAGTCGCCCGCTGGCTTGCCCCGGGTGAGCCAGCCGCGCAGCCTTTCCAGCAGGCGGTCGACGTCCACCGGCTTGGGAACGTAGTCGGAGGCGCCGGAGGCGATGCTCTTCTCCCTGTCGCCGCGCATGACCTTGGCGGTGAGCGCGATGATCGGCAGGTCGGCGAACTGCGGCATCCGGCGGATCGCGGAGGTGGTGGCCCAGCCGTCCATCTCGGGCATCATGATGTCCATCAGCACCAGCGCGACGTCCTCGTTGCGCTCGAGCTGCTCGATGCCCTCACGGCCGTTCTCCGCGTAGACCACCGTCGAGCCGTAACGCTCGAGCACGCTGGTCAACGCGAACACGTTGCGGATGTCGTCGTCCACGATCAGGATCTTGGCCCCGGTGAGCGGGTCCTCGCCCTTCCACGCCGGGATCTCCTGCTGCGGGAAGTGCGAGACCGGCATCTCCTCCGGCAGCGGGATCTCGGGGAGCTCCTCGGACTCCTCGAGCACCCCGACGATCGTCTGCCCCCTGGACAGGGAGTTCGGCGCCGCCGCGCCGCCGTCGCGTGAGGCCAGCGGGCCGACGTAGGACGGCGGGAGGTACAGCGTGAACGTGCTGCCCTGCCCGACCTCGCTGAAGACGTGGATCTCGCCGCCGAGCAGGCGGGCGATCTCGCGGCAGATCGACAGACCCAGGCCTGTGCCGCCGTACTTGCGGCTGGTGGTGCCGTCGGCCTGCCGGAACGCCTCGAAGATGACCTCCAGCTTGTCGGCGGCGATGCCGATGCCGGTGTCGACGACCTCGAAGGCCAGGATGCCGTCGGCCCCGCGCAGGGTGTCGTCGACGAAGGCGACCGTGCGGGGCGCGTGGATGACGCGCAGTCGCACCTCGCCCTTGGGGGTGAACTTGATCGCGTTGGAGAGCAGGTTGCGCAGCACCTGCTGCAGGCGCTGCTCGTCGGTGCGGAGCTCCTGCGGGATGGACGGGTCCACCTCGACCGCGAACGACAACCCCTTGTCCTGGGCCAGCGGGGCGAAGGTCGCCTCGAAGTAGTCGACGAGCTTGGGCAGGGAGATCCGCTGGGGGTGGATGTCCATGCGCCCCGCCTCCACCTTGGACAGGTCGAGGATGTCGTTGATCAGCTGAAGCAGGGCCGAGCCCGCGCCGTGGATGGTCTTGGCGAACTCCACCTGCTGCACGGTGAGGTTGCCCTCGGCGTTCTCGGTGAGCAGCTTGGCCAGCACCAGCAGGCTGTTCAGCGGGGTGCGCAGCTCGTGGGACATGTTCGCCAGGAACTCGGACTTGTAGCGGGAGGAGA
Organism: Streptosporangium carneum; assembly: GCF_027922005.1. Lineage (GTDB taxonomy): Bacteria > Actinomycetota > Actinomycetes > Streptosporangiales > Streptosporangiaceae > Streptosporangium > Streptosporangium carneum. Next base: position 1,043,151 of record NZ_BSEV01000001.1, read on the forward strand.
CCGCGAGCTGCTCGGCGCGCTCCTCCAACGTACGGCGGGCCTGCTCGATCTGGAAGTTCTGGATCTCGATGGCCCGGTTCTGCTTGGCCAGCAGGGCGGCCTTGTCCTCCAGCTCGGCGTTGGAGCGGCGCAGCTCCTCCTGCTGGCGCTGGAGCTCGTCCGAGCGCTCCTGCAGCTCGGTGGTGAGGCGCTGCGACTCGGTCAGCAGGTCCTCGGTGCGGGAGTTGGCGATGATCGTGTTCATCGTGACGCCGATGGTCTCGACGAGCTGGTTCATGAAGTCGTGGTGGATCTCGCTGAAGTGGCTGAAGGAGGCCAGTTCCAGCACGCCGAGGACCTGGGTCTCGAACAGGATCGGCAGCACCACGATCTGGGCGGGCACCGAGCTGCTCAGACCGGTGTCCACCGTCAGGTAGCGGGCGGGGACCTCCTGCAGGACGATCCCCCTGCCCTCCAGCGCGGCCTGCCCCACGATCCCCTCGCCGGTCGCGAAGCGCTGCCTGATGCGGGAGCCGGGGCGCGCGCCGTACCCGGCGATCAGGTGGAGGTCGTGGTCGCCGGTGGGCTCGGCCAGGTAGAAGGCCCCGTAGTGGGCCGAGACCAGCGGGGTCAGCTCGCTCATGATCAGCTTGGCGACCTCCATCAGGTCGCGGTGGCCCTGCATGAGGCGGGAGATCCTGGCCAGGTTGGACTTCAGCCAGTCCTGCTCCTGGTTGGCCGTGGTGGTGTCGCGCAGGTTGGACACCATCGTGTTGATGTTGTCCTTCAGCTCGCCGATCTCGCCCTCGGCGTCGACGGTGATCGAGCGGGTCAGGTCGCCTCTGGCGACGGCCGTGGTGACCTCGGCGATCGCGCGGACCTGGGTGGTGAGGCGGCCCGCCAGCTCGTTGACGTTCTCGGTGAGCCGCTTCCAGATGCCCTCGGCGCCCTCGACGCGGGCCTGGCCGCCCAGCTTGCCCTCCGAACCGACCTCGCGGGCGACGCGGGTCACCTCGGAGGCGAAGGAGGACAGCTGGTCGACCATCGTGTTGATGGTGGTCTTCAGCGCGAGGATCTCGCCCTGCGCGTTCACGTCGATCTTGCGGGTGAGATTGCCGTTGGCGACGGCCGTGGTGACCTCGGCGATGTTGCGCACCTGGTAGGTCAGGTTGTTGGCCATCGAGTTGACGTTGTCGGTGAGGTCCTTCCACACGCCCGAGACGCCCCGGACGCGGGCCTGGCCGCCGAGCTGCCCCTCGGTGCCGACCTCGCGGGCGACGCGGGTGACCTCGTCGGCGAACATCGACAGCTGGTCGACCATGGTGTTCAGGGTGTCCTTGAGCTGCAGGATCTCGCCCTGGGCGTCAGCGGTGATCTTCTTGGACAGGTTGCCCTGGGCCACCGCGGTCGACACGGCCGCGATCTGGCGAACCTGGGTGGTGAGGTTGTTCGCCATGACGTTGACGTTGTCGGTGAGGTCCTTCCAGGTGCCGGAGACGCCGCGCACCTGCGCCTGGCCGCCGAGCTGCCCCTCGGTGCCGACCTCCCTGGCGACCCTGCTGACCTCGGAGGCGAAGGAGGACAGCTGGTCGACCATCGTGTTGATGGTGGTCTTCAGCGCGAGGATCTCGCCCTGCGCGTCCACGTCGATCTTGCGGGTGAGGTCGCCGTTGGCGACGGCGGTGGTGACCTCGGCGATGTTGCGCACCTGGTAGGTCAGGTTGTTGGCCATGAAGTTGACGTTGTCGGTGAGGTCCTTCCAGACCCCGGAGACGCCCCGGACGCGGGCCTGGCCGCCGAGCTGCCCCTCGGTGCCGACCTCGCGGGCGACGCGGGTGACCTCGTCGGCGAACATCGACAGCTGGTCGACCATGGTGTTCAGGGTGTCCTTGAGCTGCAGGATCTCGCCCTGGGCGTCAGCGGTGATCTTCTTGGACAGGTCGCCCTGGGCCACCGCGGTCGCCACCGTGGCGATCGCGCGGACCTGCGTCGTCAGGTTGCCCGCCATGAAGTTGACGTTGTCGGTGAGGTCCTTCCACACGCCCGAGACGCCGCGCACCTGCGCCTGGCCGCCCAGCTCGCCCTCGGTGCCGACCTCGCGGGCCACGCGGGTGACCTCCTCGGCGAAGGCGGACAGCTGGTCGACCATCGTGTTGACCGTCGTCTTCAGCTCGAACATCTCGCCGACCGCGTCGACCGTGACCTTGCGGCTCAGGTCGCCCTTCGCGACCGCGGTCGTGACCAGCGCGATGTCGCGGACCTGCGCGGAGACGCGACTGGACATGGTGTTCACGGCCTCGGTCAGGTCGCGCCAGCTGCCCGACATGCCCCGCACGTTCGCCCGGCCCCCCAGACGGCCCTCCGTGCCGACCTCGCGCGCGACCCGCGTCACCTCCGAGGTGAACAACGACAGCTGGTCGACCATGCCGTTGATCGCCTTGCCGAGCCGGCGCACCTCGCCCCGCGCGCTGCGATCCAGGTCGATCCTGCGGGACAGGTCTCCCTTGGCCACCGCGTCGATCACGTCCGCCGCCCCGCTGACCGGCCCGACCAGCGCGTCGATCAGGGCGTTCACCGAGTCGACGCTCTCCGTCCACGACCCGACGCCGGGACCGGGCGTGAGACGCTCCCCGAACCGACCCTCCCGCACCACCTCGCGGCGCACCCGGTGCAGCTCGTTCGCGAGGTGCTCACGCCGGTCGGCCAACTCGTTGAGCAGCAGGCGGATCTCACTCAGGATCCCCGGCGGGGCGTACGGCACCCGGCGGCGGAAGTCACCGTCGCGCCAGGTGATCAGTGTCTGGAGAATCGGCTGCAGGTCCGATTCGGTGTAACGTCGTTCCTCGACGCCAGACACGGTGTTGGCCGTGGTCATGTGACCTCCTTGACTCCCGGGGGGCGCAGCCGCGAGTCATCCCAGTCTGTCACGGTGCGCAACTCCGAGTCCCGCCTTCGATTTACCCCATGTCAGCAGCAAGTGTGGTAGGCACGGAACAGTGACCAACGCTCCCCGGGCCGTCCTGGCCGCGACCTTCGCACCAGGAGACACGGCCGTTCCCGCAGCCAGGCGGTTCACCAAGGAGGTGATGACCGCCTGGGCCGCCGTGTCCGCGCTCGCCGCCGCCGAACGGCTGGTCGAGGAGCTCGTCCCCAAGGCGGCCGACACGCCGTTCGAGGTCGTCTGGAGCCACCTCGGCGACGGCCTGCGGGTCGAGATGCGGCAGAGGGGCGCGTCGGAGACGGCCGTGGGCCGTGGGCCGTCCGTGCCGGTGGAGGAGTGGGGCGTCACCTTCACCGGAGACCAGCGTACCCACTGGGCGAGGCTGCGCCTTTCCGGTTCGGCGGAGGGGCAGGCCGCGGAGTGGTCGGCCGACGAGCCGAGCCGGGGACCGCTCTGGATGGGCTTCCTCGCCGACGCCAGCGACCTGCTGGCGGGCACCCTCAACCCGGACATGGTGCCCGCGATCATCTCCCAGATCGTGGTGCCCCGCCTCGCCACCTGGTGCGCCGTCTACACCTGGAGCGACGGCGGCGTCCCGCAGCGCCCCGCCTACCTGTGGCACACCGACGAGCGGCGCATCGACGAGCTGCGCGAGGAGCTCGACACGGTCCAGGTCCCGCAGGCGGGCGGCTCCATGCAGCTCGGCGACTCGCAGGTGCTCGTCATCCCGCTGCTGGCACGGGGCAGGGCGCTGGGCGCGATGTGCCTGGGACGCCCGGACCGCTTCGCCGAGGACGTCTTCCAGTACGCCGAGGACATCGGCCGCCGCGCCGCCCTCGCCATGGACAACGCCAGGCTCTACGCCACGCAGGCGGCGGCGAACCGGGCCCTTCAGCGCAGCCTGCTGCCGCCTGACGAGCCCGGCGAGATCCCCGGCCTCGACCCCGCCGTGGTCTACGAGCCCGCGGGAGAGACCAACGAGGTCGGCGGCGACTTCTACGACCTGTTCGCCGCGGGGGACGGCTCCTGGCGTTTCGCGGTCGGCGACGTCTGCGGGACAGGCCCCGAGGCGGCGGCGGTCACGGGCCTGGCCCGCCACACGCTGCGCCTGCTCGCCAGGGAGGGATACGGCGTCGCCGCCGTCCTCGACCGCCTCAACCAGGCGATCCTGGAGGAGGGCGACAGAGCCCGCTTCCTGACCCTGCTGCACGGCGAGATCAAGCCCGTGCCGACGGGGCTGGACGTGTGGATGGTCTCCGCGGGCCACCCCGAGGCGCTGCGGCTGCGGCCGAGCGGCGTCGTCGACACCGTGGTGACCTCGCAGTCGCTGCTCGGAGTCTTCCCCGAGGCGACGTTCAAGGCCCAGCTCGTCCATCTCGACCCCGGCGACGTCCTGCTCGCGGTGACCGACGGGGTGACCGAGCGCCGTCAGGACGGCAGGCTGCTCGACGACGACGGGGGACTGGCCAAGCTGTTCGCCGAGTGCGTCGGGCTGTCCGCGCGGGCGGTCGCGGAGCGGATCCGCCGTGCCGTGCAGGACTTCGCGCCCGAGCCGAGCGCGGACGACATGGCGATCGTGGTCCTGCGGGCCCGATAGCCGTGTTTATCTGCGACGCTACGCGTCGCGGGCTTGGGCGCCCCCGGGTCGGTGTCTTCCCTCGTCACTCCGTCGCTTCGCTCCTGCTGTCTCACTGCGACGCTGCGCGTCGCGGGCCTGGGCGCTTCCGGGTCGGCGTCTTCCCTCGTCACTCCGTCGCTTCGCTCCTGCGTTCCTCAGTCCAGACACCGACGCGCCCAAGCCGGTTTATCTGCGACGCCTGGCGGCGTCGCGGGTCACGTCTCCGTGTTGACGTGCTTGCGGGCGAAGTCGAGCTGGGTCGACATCTGGGCGATGCGCTCGGAGACGACCAGTGAGCCGTGGCCCGCGTCGTAGCGGTACACCTCGTGCCGGTGGCCGCGTTCGGCGAGCCGGGAGACGTAGGTCTCGATCTGCCCGATCGGGCAGCGCGGGTCGTTCTCCCCGGCCAGGATCAGCACCGGTGCCTCGACCTGGTCGACGTAGGTGATCGGCGAGCACTTCACGTAGCGCTCCGGCTGCTCGTCGGGCGAGCCGCCGAGCAGCGCCCTGTGATAGGCCCGCAGCGCCTCGGTCTCCTCCTGGTAGGTGGCCAGGTGGTCGGCGATGGGCACCGTGGCGATGCCCGCCGCCCACATCCCGGGCTGGGTGCCCAGGCCGAGCAGCGTGAGGTAGCCGCCCCACGACGCGCCGGCCAGCACCAGCCGCGCCGGGTCCGCGAGGCCACGGTCGATCATGACCTTCCGCACCGCGGCCACGTCGGACAGCTCGATGTGCCCGACCTCGCCGCTCAGGGCGTCCCGCCAGGCGGACCCGTAACCGGTCGACCCCCGGTAGTTGACGCGCACGACGGCGAAACCGAGGTCCACCCACGCGGCCACCTGGGGCACGAAGGAGTCGTCGTCCTGGGAACTCGGCCCTCCGTGCAGCAGGAAGACCGTCGGGAACGGCCCCGACCCCCGTTCCGGGCGTGAGACCAGCGCGTGGATGCGTCCGCCGGGGCCCTCGACGTCCACGTCCTCGACCGGCACGGACGGCGGCGAGGTCGGCCCGCCGTGGCTCAGCACGATGTGGCCGTTGGTCGACCTGATCACCGGCGGGTGGGCGCCGCTCGACCAGGAGTACTCGACGGAGCCGTCCGGCCTGGGGCCGGCGGCGTCGATCACGCCGTGCGGGGTGTCGATCGGGAACATCCTGCCGCCCGCGAGGTCGTAGCGGTGCAGGTGCGTGCGGCCCCGGTTGGCTCGTACGACGAGCAGCGAGCGGCCGTCGTCGTACCAGTCCGCGGTGATCTCGCCGGGGTCGCGCAGCCAGATCTCCCGCTGCTCGCCGCTCTCCGGATCCCACACCAGCGGCTCCCTGCGACCCCTGCGCTCGTGCAGGGTGAGCAGCCTGCGGTCGCCGCGCACCGGCGCGAAGCGCAGGCCGAGCACACCTTTGCCCACGCCGTCGTGCAGGTCGCCGACGACGGCGCCGCTCCGCCTGAGCACCCGCAGCGCGGGGTGGCGGGAGTCGCCGTGCTCGCTGTGACTGATCGCGATGAGGGAGCCGTCCAGGGACACGGCGGCCACGGACGCGGCCTCGGAGTGCTCGTAGATCACCCGGGCGGGTTCGCCCGGCCGTACGACGTAGACCTTGAAGCCCTCTCCCGGCCTGGCCAGGCCGATCACCGCCTCACCCGTCGCGGACAGCGCGATCCCCGAGGGGAAGCCGGGCGACAGGTCGATGGGCTCGTCGGGGCCGCCGGTGAAGGGCTGACGCATCCAGCCGCCCCACTCGTCGCCGTCGGTGTCGGAGAACCACCAGATCCACTGGCCCGTGGGGTCGATCGTGCCGTGCGAGGTGCCTTTGGGGCGGGCGGTCACCTGGCGTGTCGAGCCTGTCGCGCGATCCCAGGCGTAGATCTCCCACGCGCCCGAGGCGTTGCTGCGGTAGACGGCCCTGGCGGGAGCCTGGCGCGCCCACACGGGCAATGTCACGCGGGGCGCTCGGAACCTGGACTGCCAGCGTTCCTCCGCCTTCATATTGTGCTTCCCCTCGTCAAGGCGTGACTTCAAGCGTCCAGGCGCGGGCTCGCCGGATTGCCGTCCAGTATGTCGCTTCCAACACTGATTTGCTTAGTTAATGTGCGGGAATTTCAGGCTAAATGTCACTCCAGTAACATCGAACTCGAAGCTATCTGTCAAGCTCAGGCCTTGATCAGGAGCGGCATAGAAAGATAGACATACGGAAAGAAGCGGTCACCTCACTGGTTTCTGGGAGTTCCCCGATCCTTGCCCGCATAACTTGTGAATCGGTGTGCCAGGCGCTCGGTCCCATGCCCACGACCGCCTCGACCGCATCGTGACCGAGCGTCATGCCGAATTCGTGGAGGCTCCGCTCCGACTCGACGAAGTGCTCGTTCAGGCTCTCCGAGACCCGCCGCTCCTTCGACTCGTCGACCGACAACAGCCCGAGACGCTCGACCAGAGGTTCCAGGTGCCGGGACGTCGGGGTGACCACGACCAGCGCGCCGCCGTCCCCGAGCACCCGGGCGAACTCCGCGCCGTTCCTGGGGGCGAACACGTTCAGCAGAACGTCGACCGCGTCGCTCCTGACGGGCAGCGGACGCCACACGTCGGCCACGACGGCTCCCAGCCGGGGATGCGCCCGCGCGGCACGCCGGATCGCGTGCTTGGACACGTCCAGCGCGATCCCGACGGCGTCGGGCAGCCGGTCGAGCACCCTCGCGAGGTAGTGACCGGTTCCCGCCCCCGCGTCCGCGACCACCTTCGTGCCGCCGCGGCCCGAACCCCCGGTCCCGGCTCCGGCCCTGGCACGGCACGCCCGCGCGATCGCCTCCGCCAGGGGGTCGAAGTGCCCGGCCCCGAGGAACGCCTCCCTGGCCGCGACCATGTCCGTGCTGTCAGCCGTTCCCGGCGCGCGCGAGCCCGTCAGCAGGCTGACGTATCCCTGTCTGGCGACGTCGAAGGCATGCCCCGCGGGGCAGCGCACGGCTCGCTCGCCGAGCTCCAGATCTCCTCCGCAGACCGGGCAGACGAGGTGTTCGACGATGTCTGTGAGGCTCACCAGGCAACCAACTAACTGAAGATCGTTTCCGCTGACACCGGGTGGCCGCGGGTCGGCACAGCCGGAAACGGCCCCGAGCGGGTGCGGTCGACACCGGCGTCAGACCCCGGTCGGCCGACTCGGCCGATCCGCGTCCGACCCTACCGACGCGCCCGCGCCTGTCACAAACACACCTCCGGCAGGAGAGGGAACGACGCGCCGGTCGGCCGTCTCCCGAACCGCGGCGGGGAGGGGACGGCAAGCGCCGTCCAAGGCGATCACAAGTCACGGCCCCTACAAATCCGGAGTATGAGAAGAACATCCTTTGCGGGCGTGGTCGTGGCGGCCCTGCTGACGAGTGTCTCGGCGGTCTCCATGACGGTGGCCCTCCCCGCGTCCGCGAGCGCCTCCACGAGCGCGGACCATCGGCTGGGGTCGATCAGGTCCTCGGCCGCCCACGGCGGTTACGCCAGGGCGACGATCACCGTCACCGGCTTCAGCGCCGAGACGTTCAGCGTGTACGGCACTCTCTACGACCGCGACGGCCACCGCGACCACTGCGCCTACATCCGGGCGAGGTTCCACTACAGCGGCGGAGGCACGGGATGGGCGCAGCCGCGCTGGTTCTGCGTTCCCAGCCATGTCTACGACCTCACCTCGGACGGCGAGATCAGGAGGGTGGACGTCAAGATCTGTGTCTACGACCGCAAGAGGCGTTCGATCTCGCACTGCCGGGTCGAGACGATCAGGGACGAGGACCTGGCGAACTGAGGACCGGGCAGGGCGGGGCCGGATGTGAGGGCCGGGTGTGAGGGCAGGGGGCCGGGTCAGGCGGCCTGGACCCGCAGGAGGAAGGCGGCGTTCGAAGGGGTCTCCCTGAGCCGGTCGGTGAGGACCTCGAGGGCCCGCTGCCGGTCGAGCCCGCCCAGCGTGCGGCGCAACCGCCGGGTGAGGTCCAGTTCCCGGGGGTCGAGGAGGATCTCCTCGCGGCGGGTGCCGGAGGCGTCGAGGTCGACCGCCGGGTAGAGGCGCTTGTCGGCGAGGGCGCGGCTGAGACGCAGCTCCATGTTGCCGGTGCCCTTGAACTCCTCGAAGAGGCTGTCGTCCATCCGGGATCCGGTCTCGACCAGGGCGGTCGCGAGGATCGTCAGCGAACCGCCGTCACGCAGGTTGCGGGCCGCGCCGAAGAAGCGGCGGGGCGGCAGCAGGGCCGCGGCGTCGAGGCCGCCCGCCAGGGTGCGCCCGCCGCCGGGGGCGAGGTTGTTGTACGCCCTGGCGAGGCGGGTCAGGGAGTCGAGCAGCACGACGACGTCGTGACCGGTCTCCGCCAGGCGCTTGGCGCGCTCGACGGCGAGTTCGGCCACGGCGGTGTGATCGCGGTCGGCGCGGTCGAAGGTCGACGCGGCGACCTCGCCGCGGACGGACTCGCGCATCTCGGTGACCTCCTCGGGGCGTTCGCCGACGAGGACGACCATGAGGTGGCACTCCGGATGGTTGCGGGTGATCGCGTCGGCCAGGTCACGCAGGACCGTCGTCTTGCCCGCCTTCGGCGGCGCGACGATCAGGCCGCGCTGGCCCTTGCCGACCGGCGCGAACAGGTCGACGACCCTGGTGGTCACCGACTCGGTCTCGAGGCGGAGCCGGTCGCGGGGGTGGACGGGTGTCATGTCCGCGAAGTCGGCTCTGTTCCGCCAGGACTCGGAGCCGTTGACGCTCCGCACCCCGATCAGCCTCTCGTACGGCCTGCGCGTCTCGGCGACGACGTGGTCGCCGGGGCGCAGGCCGTACTGCCTGATCTGGGAGTGGGGGACGCGCACGTCGCCGGGCCGGGGCAGGTAGCCGCCGACTCTGAGGTGTCCGGTCTTGTCGTGGACGTCGAGCAGGCCGGACACGGTCTCGACGGGGGCGTCGCTTTCGCGGGGACGGGGAGGTTTCGCAGTTGTCTGGGTGGTCATGGATGACCTCTCGCATGGGAGAACCTGGAAGATCTTTTCCAGGGAAGGAATGACCGCACGCCTGAAAAGGGGCGGTGATGAGGGAAAATAGGCGGATCATCGCACGCGGCTCTGCCAGCGGTGCGTCACACCCACCATCACAGTAGCACTGTCAATCCGTCTGGAACAGGAGATCGGATGCCACACGAGCCCGTAACCGTCGCCGGTGTCGAGGTGTTCCCGTTGTGCGACGCCGTGGGGCCCATGGGGGAGGCGATCCGGCGTCCGCTGACGGAGATGTTCCCCGGCGGCTGTCACGGGGAGTCGGACGAATGGGTGCTGCACTTCCACTGCTACCTGCTGCGTGACGCGGTGGGCAGGACCGTGCTCGTCGACACCGGCGTCGGTCCCGAGGACTCGCTCGCGTCGAGCTGGGCGCCGGTCCCCGGGAGGCTCGGCGCCGAGCTGGCGCGGGTCGGCGTGGCGGCCGGGGAGATCGACGCGGTGGTGATCACACACCTGCACAGCGACCACGCGAGCGGCGCGGTGATCGGCGGGGCGCCCGTCTTCCCCAACGCCAGGCACCTGCTCCAGCGGTCCGAGATCGACACGGCCTCGCAGGAGGTCCTCGACCGGGTCGTCAGGCCGCTGGGCGAGCGCGTCCAGGCGGTCGAGGGCCAGGCGGACGTCCTTCCCGGCATCCGGCTGTTCCACACCCCCGGGCACACCCCGGGCCACCAGGTCGTCCAGGTGGGAGACCTGGTGCTGACCGGCGACGTGGTGCTTCATCCCGTGCAGCTGGACGACCCGGGGATCCCGTACATGTACGACGACGACCCCGAGCTCGCCGCGGTCACGCGGGTGAAGCTGCTGGAGCAGGTGCGGGCGGAGGGGGGCGTGATCGGCACCGCCCACTTCGCCGAGCCGTTCACCCGCGTCGGCGGATGAGCAGCAGCAGGACGGCGACCAGCGTGTACGGCAGGCCGCCGGCCGACGACCCGACGCCGCGAGGGAAACCCGGGCCCGGGGGTCTCCGCGGTCTCCGGCCCGGGGCATCCCGTGGTCTTCACCTTCGGACCTCTCCGTCAGACTCGGGCGCTCCGCGCCGTCGCCGGATCTCACCCGCTCACGGACTCCTCGTGGCTCACGAACTCCGCGCGGCGAGGAGCAGTCGCCGGGCCTTGCCGCGGTAGCGGAGGACCTGGAGCGCGCCCAGTGCCCAGATGGGGTACTGCGCGGCGAGAGCCACCCGGAAGGTGTCCAGGGTGGTCTCTCCCATCAGGTCCAGGATGATCCCGACAACGGCGATCAGGGTCATCGACGCGACGAACCCGCCGCCGTTGACGATGCCGCTGGCCGCGCCGATCCTGGCGGCGGGGTTGAAGGTCCTGGCGTAGTCGAAGCCGATCATCGACCCGGGGCCGTTGGTCGCCAGGACCACCATGAGCAGCGCGAGCAGCCAGAGCGGCGCCCGCCCAGGCCAGGCCAGCACGGCGGTCCACGTGCCGGCCGTGCTCCCGACCACGAGGAACACCATCCGGGACCGGTGGTAGGGGAAGCGGCCCGCGAGATAGCCGAGCAGCGGCCCGCAGACCATGCCGCACAGGGTCAGCGTGGTCAGCAGCACACCCGCCGTCGCGGGGGACAGCCCCTGGCCCTGGACCAGGAACGGATACCCCCACAGCAGCAGGAACGACGCGGCCGAGCACTGCGTCGCCGCGTGGGTCCACATGCCGAGCCGGGTGCCGGGCTCGGCCCAGGCGGCTCCCAGGCTCGGCCGGTGCTCGGCCGGGCCGGGGCGGGAGTCGCGCAGCACCGTGAGCAGCAGGAGGGCCGAGAGCACGCCCAGCACGGCGGCGCCCAGGAAGGTGGGGGTCCAGCCGTAGGCGTGCAGGGACTGGATCAGCGGAACCGCGGAGGCGATCGCGCCGACCTGCCCGATCAGGCCGGTGAGCTGCACCATCACCGGATTGCGGTGGGGCGGGAAGTGGACGTTGACGAGCCGGATCACGCTGATGAACGTCATCGCGTCGCCGCAGCCGATCAACGCCCTGCCCGCGATTCCCGGCAGGAGCCCCTCGGCCAGTGCGAAGACCAGCTCGCCGCAGGCCATCACGACCGCTCCGACGACCAGCATCCGCTTCGAGCCGACCCTGTCGACCAGCACCCCGACCGGCACCTGCATGACCGCGTAGACCAGCAGCTGCAGCATCGCCAGGGTGGAGAGCCCGGCCGCGCCGACGTCCAGCCGCGCCGCGGCCTCGATGCTGGAGACGCCCAGGGACTGACGGTGGAAGATCGCGATGACGTAGGCCAGAACACCGACGGCCCAGAAGATCCCTGCCGTGGACCGTGGAGTCATGAGGTAAATATTACTTTTGGGGGATTTTTGCGATGAGTTGGGGTTACGGGGCCGCCCGGCACCGCGACCGTCCAGGCCCTGCGAGGCCGTTCTCCCTCTGAGGGCTCACGCCTGCAGGTGAGGGCTCACGCCTGCGGGGAGGCGTCCGAATCCTCGGGTGACCGCTCGTCCCCCCGGCGGCGCGGGTAGCGGATGAGAAGGCTGGCGTGGACGTCCTGGTCGCCGACCGCCGCGTAGACGTGGGGGACGTCGGACAGCCAGCTGATGTGCTCGCCCGGCCCGGCCAGCAGCGGGGAGTCCGCGGGGCCGACCCTGAGCGTCCCGCCGAAGACGGTGATGTGCTCGGTGACGCCCTCGTGGTGGGCGGGTGAGAGCTGCCTGGCCCCCGCCGGGATCATCAGCCGGTAGAGCTCGTAGGTGACGTTCTCGTCCTCGAAGACCTTGAGCAGGACGCCCGCGACCGCGGTGCCCCTGATGGTGGCGCCGGAAACGACGGGGTCGGCGCCGAGGGCGACGGCCAGGGGCACGCCGAGTTCGGCGGTGACCGCCCAGAGCGTCTCCAGGGTGGGATTGCGGGTGCCGTTCTCCAGTCCCGAGAGCGTGGCCTTGCCGACACCGGCGCGACGGGCGAGCTCGGACAGCGAGAGGCCGCGTTCCTCGCGCAGACGGCGGATCCGCGGTCCGACGTCGTGGCTGCCGGTCTCCAGGGCCGGACGGGGGGTTTGTGAGCCGCAGTCCATGAGGCTATGGTGCAGCATGACGGTCGTTCCGTATACGGAACGATTGTCGCGTGTCGGCGCCATGTCCGAGATCTGTGGAAGGGCGGGAGGTCGCCCGGCTGTCCGGCGGGCCCTCGACGGCCTGGCGGCGTGCCGACGCGCCGGCGCGGTGGCCCGTGGAGAGGACGGAAACGATGACACGCCTTCTGCAGCCGACGCTGGCCGGGGTCGTCACCGCGCTCGTCGGCTTCGCCAGCTCCTTCGCCGTGGTCCTGGCCGGGTTGCGGGCGGTGGGCGCGGACCAGCGGCAGGCGACGTCAGGCCTGCTCGCGCTCTGCCTGGCCAACGGCGTCGTGGCGATCTGGCTGGGGCTGCGACAGCGGGTGCCGATCACCATAGCCTGGTCGACGCCGGGCGCGGCGCTGCTGGTCGCGACCGGCGCGGTCGAGGGGGGCTTCCCCGCCGCCGTCGGCGCGTTCGCGGTCTGCGGGCTGCTGATCACCGCCGCCGGGCTCTTCCCCGTGCTCGGCCGCCTGATCGCGGCCATCCCCACCCCGATAGCGGGCGCCATGCTCGCCGGAGTCCTGCTCAACCTGTGCGTCGCGCCGGTCAGGGCTCTCGGCGAGGTGCCGCTGATGGCCGGTCCGGTGGTGCTCGCCTGGGCGCTGTTGAGCCGCTTCGCCCGCAAGTGGGCGATTCCTGGCGCCCTGCTGGTCGCCGTCGTGGCGATCGCGCTGACCGGTCCCGGCCTCGGCGCCGTCGACGTGCGCCCCGTCGTCGAGCTGACCGTCCCGTCATGGAGCTTCTCGGCCATGGTCAGCGTCGCGTTCCCGCTGTTCCTGGTCACCATGGCCTCCCAGAACGTGCCGGGCATGGCGGTCCTGGCCCAGTACGGCTACCGCCCCCCGCTGCGCGGGATCCTGGTCGGCACCGGCCTGGCCAGCGCGCTCGGCGCCCTCCTCGGCGGCCACGCGGTGAACCTGGCGGCCATCACCGCGGCCCTGACCGCCGGTCCCGACGCCGACCCCGACCCCGGCCGCCGGTGGATCGCCTCGGTCACCGCGGGAGTCTCGATGATCGCGCTGGGCGTCGGCTCAGGGCTGGCGACCGCGCTGGTCCTGCTCTCCCCGCCGGTGCTCATCGAGGCCGTCGCGGGCCTGGCCCTGATCGGCGCGCTCGTCTCCGCCCTCGCCTCGGCCCTGGCGGAGCCGGAGAGAAGGGAGGCCGCCGTGGTCACCTTCGTGGTCACCGCGTCGGGGCTGACCCTGATCGGGATCGGCGCCGCCTTCTGGGGACTGGTCGCCGGCGGGCTCATGACACTCCTGCACGCCCGCCGCCGCGTGCCGTCCCCCGCCGCGCCTTCCACTCCTCCGGATCCTCCCGGCTCTTCCCTTTCCGCTTCTCCCGCGTCCTCCGGTTCTCCTGGTTCTTCCGTGCCTTCCTGAGCCTCCGGAGCCCCCGCGACATCAGGTGGGCGATGCTGCCCAGCCACACCACAGGGATCTTGGGCGGGGTCCGCAGCTCCTCGCCCGAGGCCAGGTCGCGAACCGCGAAGGTGTCCTCCTTCGCGCTGTAGTAGGCGATCTTGCGGCCGTCCTGGGTGATGGCCCGTGGGCTGTCCAGCGGTCCTCCTCCCTCGTAGCCGTTGAGGCTGGAGAGCGCCTGTGGCACATGTTCACTCGGGGAGCAACGGCCGCATGAAGGTCCGTTCGTAGCGGAGCACACACCCGCTTTCGTCTCTGATGCGATCGGCCTCGACGAAGTCGGGGTGGGTGCCGAAGAGGCCGCGGTATTCCTCGTAGGCGGCGAGGCTGGGGAAGCTGAACAGGGCGAGGGCCTTGTCGCTGGCGCCCTCCGACGGCAGGAAGTAGCCGTGATGCGTGCCACCGTGGAGGTTGACCAGTTCGATCCAGCGGCGGCCGAAACGTTCGAACGCGTCGATCTTCGCGGGATCGATCACGTACTCGACGACACAGGTGATCATGGAACCATTCCTACCCTGAGCGGCGATCACCTGATGGCTCGAAGGCTCATGAAACGACGATCGCCGGTACGGCGGGCTGCCGTACCGGCGGATCGAAGAGGGAAATCCGGTTACCTGGTCGACGAACGGCTGTGGCGGCCGGCGACGAGCTGGTCGGTCGAGTGCTGACGGGGAACGTCGATGCGGGGGTGGGGGCCGGTGTCCTCGAGGCGGTCGTCGACGCCGTCGCGGTCACGGTCGACCACGGGGGTCGTGCGGTCACGGCCGGCCACGGGGGTCGTGGACGTCGCAGGAGCCGCGACGGGGGCGGAGGGGGTCTCCTCCAGCTTGCGCTCCAGCTCCCGCTTCTCCTCCTCCAGGCGGGCGACCTGGTCACGCGCCTCAAGGCGGGAGTCACGGAGCCTGCGTCGCCGCACGGCCGAGTGCCGCATCCCGGCGAACAGCATCGCGAGGCCGAGCAGGAAGACCGCTCCCGTGATGGCACCCGCGAAGAAGAACTCCAGCTGGGAGAGCTGGATCGTCTGGTCGAAGACCGTGAACGTGGCGGTGCTCGCCGCCGTCGTGGTCTCATCCCAGGAGACCGCGATCACCGTCGCGCCCGCGAGGACGATCAAGAGTAGTCCCAGAACTAGCATGTGACCTCATCTCGGGCTTGTCATCTGCTGTGGTAGTCTCCGCTGCCCCGTGCGGGCGGGATTATTCACCGGCCGCCGACGGTTGGCAGGAGACGTGGCGGAGATCGACGTCGTGGTCATCGGGGCGGGGCAGGCCGGACTGTCCAGCGCCTACTTCCTGAGCAGGGCCGGACTGGATTTCGTCGTGCTCGATCGCTCGCCGCGCCCCGGCGGAGCCTGGCAGTTCCGCTGGCCCTCGCTGACCCTCGGCGCGGCCCACCGCGTGCACGACCTTCCCGGACTGCCGATGGGGGTCGTCGACACCACCCGCCCCTCCTCCGAGGTCGTCTCCGAGTACTTCGCCGCCTACGAGCGGACCTTCGACCTGCCCGTCCGCCGTCCCGTCGAGGTGCGTTCCGTGCGGGAGGGAGAGGGAGGGCGGCTGCTGGTGCGGACCTCGGCGGGCGACTGGTCCGCCCGCGCGCTGGTCAACGCCACCGGCACCTGGGACCGCCCCTTCTGGCCGCGCTATCCGGGCCAGGAGACGTTCCTCGGCAGGCAGCTCCACACCGCCGACTACGTCAGCCGCGAGGAGTTCGCGGGCAGGCACGTCGTGGTGGTCGGCGCGGGAGCCTCCGCCGTCCAGCTCCTGATGGAGATCGCGGAGGTCACCACGACCACCTGGGTCACCCGCCGTCCGCCGGTCTTCAGGGAGGGGCCCTTCGACGAGGAGACGGCGCGCGCGGCCGTCGCCCGGGTCGACGCCCGCGTCCGCGCCGGCCTCCCGCCGGGCAGTGTGGTCGGCGCCACCGGCTACCCGCTGACGCCCCAGGTGCGCGCCGCCATGGAGGCCGGGGTCCTGAACCGTCTGCCGATGTTCGACCGGATCGTCCCCGACGGGGTGGTCTGGGACGCGGGCGACGACGGGGGAGACGACGTGGGCGACGACGGGGGAGACACGGCCTTCGCAGGAGACGTCGCAGCCTCGGGAGGAGGACGCTTCGTCAGGGCCGACGTGATCCTGTGGGCCACCGGCTTCCGGCCGGTCGTCAACCATCTGGCGCCGCTCCGCCTGCGCGAGCCCGGCGGCGGCATCCGGGTCGAGGACACCCGGGCGGTCCTCGACCCCCGCGTCCACCTGGTCGGATACGGCCCCTCCGCGAGCACCATCGGGGCCAACCGCGCGGGCCGCGCCGCCGTACGGCACATCCGCCGTCTGCTCGCCGCGCCGGCGGCGGCCTGAGGCGGGCGGGGGAGACCGCTCGGATGTCCGCGGAGAGCGGGCGCGTCAGGGTTTGAACCTCCGATTTCGGACTAGGGTTGACGGACATGGACCGCACCCGTCTGTACCGCAACGGCGTTCTGGAGGCCGAGGGTTTCCCCATCGACGACGTCTCCGACCACGTCGGGGACAAGTCGGCTGTCGTGTGGTTCGATCTGTGCTCGCCGACGGCCGCGGACCTGGGAAAGATCAGCGAGGAGCTGGGGCTGCACCAGCTCGCCGTCGAGGACGCGCTCCACAGCCACCAGCGTCCCAAACTGGACAGCTACGACACCCACCTGTTCATCACCGCCTATGGCGCGAAGATGGTGGACAGGAGCCTCGACCTCATCGAGCTGTCGATCTTCGTCACCAAGAACGCCCTGGTCACGGTCAGAGAGAACCCCGGGTTCGACATCGACGAGGTGGTCAGGCGCTGGGACGCCAATCCGGAGATGGTCAAGTACGGCGTGCCGTACCTCCTGCACGGCCTGCTCGACTACGTGGTCGACGGATACTTCGACGTGCTGCAGACGATGGACGACCGGGTCGAGGCGCTCGAGGACGACCTCTTCGCCGACGATCCGGGTGACCGCGTGCACATCCAGCGGCTGACCTACGAGATGCGCAAGACGCTGGTGCGCTTCCGGCGGCTCGCGGTGCCGATGCGCGAGATCGTCGGCAGTCTGCTCCGCAGGAGCGTGGAGATGCTCGACCCCGCGCTGACCCCTTACTACCAGGACGTCTACGACCACACCCTGCGCGCCGCAGAGTGGACCGACTCCCTGCGCGAGCTGGTGGGCAACGTCAGGGAGGCCCACATCAACCAGCAGGGGTTCAGGCTCAACGACATCATGAAGAGGATCACGAGTTGGGCGGCCATCATCGCGGTGCCCACGATGATCACCGGTTACTACGGCCAGAACGTCCCCTATCCGGGCTTCGGTCAGTCGATCGGCTTCTGGACCTCGACCCTGGCCATTCTCGTGGCCTCCTCCATCCTCTACACGATCTTCAAGAAGAAGGGCTGGCTGTAGGCCCCGCCGACGAGGGGGCGGCCTCCACGGGCGCCCCGCCCGCTTCGGCGAACGCCGCCGACCGTGGCGGGCGGCGCGCACGCCGGTTCACGGTCGCGTGGCCAGGTCTTCTATTCTCGGAGGACATTTCGACCAGCAGGCGAAGGAATCCCCGTGACCTTTTCGGCTCTGAACCTCGACGAGCTGACCGCTCAGCGTGACCGCGCCCTGAGTGACTACGACGCGCTCGTCCGGCGCGGGTTGTCGCTCGACCTCACCCGGGGCAAGCCGTCGGCGCGCCAGCTGGACCTGGCCGCCGCCATGTTGACGCTGCCCAGCGGCCACACCGCCGCGGACGGGACCGACTGCCGTAACTACGGCGGCCCGCAGGGCCTTCCCGAGGTCCGGGCGATGTTCAGCCGCCTGCTGCAGGTCCCCGTCGCCCAACTGGTCGCGGCGAACAACTCCAGCCTCTCCCTGATGCACGACTCCATCGTGCACGCGATGCTCGGCAGGCTGCCGGGCTCCGAGCGCCGCTGGGCGGACGAGCCGCGGATCGCCTTCCTCTGCCCGGTTCCCGGATACGACCGCCACTTCGCCCTGTCCGAGCGCTTCGGCATCGAGCTGATCGCCGTGCCGATGGACGACGAGGGCCCCGACATGGACGTCGTGGAGCGCCTCGTGCGTGAGGACGCCCAGGTCAAGGGCATCTGGTGCGTGCCCAAGTACAGCAACCCGAGTGGCGTCTCCTACGGAGAGGAGACGGTGCGGAGGCTGGCCGCCATGCCCGCGGCCGCTCCGGACTTCCGGATCTTCTGGGACAACGCCTACGCCGTGCACCACCTCACGGACACCCCGGTGGAGATCGCCGACATCCTGGCGCTGTGCGCGGAGAACGGCAACCCCGACCGCGCCTTCGTCTTCGGCTCCACCTCGAAGATCACCTTCGCCGGTGGCGGCGTCGCGTTCTTCGGCTCCTCTCCGGCCAACGTGGCCTGGATGACGGGGAACACCGGCAAGCGCACCATCGGTCCCGACAAGATCAACCACCTCCGCCACGTGGAGTTCCTCCGCGACGAGGACGGCGTCCTCGAGCACATGCGCCGCCACAGGGAGCTGATCCGGCCGAAGTTCGAGGCGGTGGACCTGATCCTCACCAAGGAGCTGGGCGGCACCGGCCTGGCGTCCTGGTCCAGCCCCCTCGGCGGTTACTTCATCAGCCTCGACGTGCTGGAGGGGTGCGCGCGCCAGGTCGTGAGCCGGGCGGCGGGGGCGGGCATCGCCCTGACCCCGGCGGGCGCCACCCACCCCTACGGCGACGACCCCCGCGACAGCACCATCCGCATCGCGCCCACCTATCCGGAGCTGGACGAGGTCGAGCTCGCGATCAGCGGACTGGCCACCTGTGTGCGCCTGGTCGGCACGGAGAAGCTGCTGGAGCGGGCCCGGTAGTCCCGAGCAGGCCCGGCGGCCCGGGCGCCGACCTGGAAACCGGCCGGGCGGCGGCTCCGGAGCTCCCGCGCCGGCCCGGGGACACTCCCGCGTCGGCCCGGGGACACTCCCGCGCCGGCCCGGGGACACTCCCGCGTCGCCCGGGGACACTCCCGCGTCGCCCGGGGACACTCCCGCGTCGCCCGGGGACACTCCCGTGTCGCCCGGGACAACGGATGCGGAGTTCGCGCGTCGGCCCGGGCAGCGGGGCATTGGCCCAGCCGGTTATGCGGTCATTGGCTCTTATGGGAGCGCGACGCGCTCCCTAGGGTTGGTCCTCGCGATGTCCGAACCGGACGGGAGGGCGATGCGACGACCACCGTCCACGTCGTCGGAGCCGCTGTCCACGCCACCGGATCGGCGGTTCACGGACCGTCGGCCCGGCGGTGGTGACCAAGGAGCTCCATGTTCAAGCGGATCCTCCCGTCCTCGGGACCGCCGCGGGTCCTCGCCCTGGCCCAGCTGGCCAACTCCGTCGGCGACGGCGCGTACTACGTGTGCTCGGCGCTGTACTTCACCCGGATCGTGGGTCTCTCGCCGACCCAGGTGGGGTTCGGCCTGACGCTGGGCTGGGGGGTCGGGTTCCTGGCGGGGGTTCCGCTCGGGCACCTCGCCGACCGCCGTGGGCCCAGGGGCACGGCGGTCCTGCTGGCCGTCGCGACGGGCGCCGCGGTCGGCTCGTTCATGTTCGTCAGGTCCTTCGCCCTGTTCGTCGTCGCCGCCTGCGTCTACGCGTGCTGTCAGTGCGGCCTCGGAGCCGCCAGGCAGGCGCTGCTCGCCGGGCTGGTGGACAGGGCGAAGCGGACCGAGGTCAGGGCCTACCTGCAGGCGACGGTGAACGCCGGGCTGGCGGTCGGCGCGGCGGTCGGCGGGCTGGCGCTCCACGTCGACACCCGGCAGGCCTACCTCGCGGCCCTGGCGACGGACGCGCTGAGCTTCCTCGCCTCCGCGCTGGTGCTGCTCAGGGTTCCCGCCGTGCCGCCCTCGCCTCCCGCTCCCGCGGGTGAGCCCGCCTTCGCGGTGCTCAGGGACAGGCCGTACGCGCTGGTCTCCTTCCTCAACATGATCACGCTGCTCAACATGCCGCTTCTCAGCCTGGTGATCCCCCTGTGGATCGTGCAGCGGACCCAGGCTCCCGGCTGGACGGTCTCGACGCTGCTGGTGATCAACACGCTGAGCGTCGTGGTCTTCCAGGTGAGAGTGGCCCGGCGGGTCACCGACCTGGCCACCGCGTCGCGGGCCGTACGGCGGGCGGGCGCGCTGATGCTCGTCTCGTGCGCGGTGTTCGCCCTCTCCGCGGCGGGTTCCTCGGCCTGGGTGGCCGCGGCCGTGCTGCTCGTGGCCGCGGGGATCCAGGTGGCGGGGGAGATGACGCAGGCCTCAGGCTCCTGGCAGATCGGGTTCGACCTGGCCCCTCCGGACAGGCAGGGCCAGTACCAGGGTTTCTTCGGCGCCGGTACGGCGGTCGCGAGGATGCTCGGCCCCCTGCTGCTCACCGCGATGATCGTCGAGTGGGGCCCGCCGGGCTGGTTCCTCCTGGGAGGTCTGTTCCTGCTGGCGGGGTCCGCCATGGGCCCCGCGGTGCGCTGGGCGGAACGGACCCGCGTCACGGCGTCCCCCGCCTCCGACGTTCCCCCGGTGCCGGACCCAGGGGTCAGGGACGCGGGGCGAGTCCCTTGAGCGCCTGTCGACGGCGTTACCGGCGAGCCTCCGCCTGAGCCGTCAGGGCGCGCCGAGCGTGGCCCGCATCCGCGCGACGGCCCGCAGGATCTCGTCGCGGTGCTTGGCGTTCTTGATCCAGGCGGGCAGGGCCTCGACCAGCGTTCTGGCCCCGGCCGAGGCCCGCGGGACGCGGTGGCCGGAGCCGTCGGTCGGGACGGGGCGCTCGCGGTGCCTGGCCGCCACGTACTCCTCGAGCAGGTCCAGGTGCCGCCTGCCGTACGCCCACAACGTCCGGCCGCGGCAGGGGGAGCACAGCCACAGCGGGAGACGGAAGTACGGGTCCTCGGGGTCGTCGTAGCGGCCGACCCGGTCGCCCTCCCAGTCGCGGACGTGCCCGCACGCCGGGCAGAGCAGCCTGCGCGGGGCGAAGAGGCCGCGCCCGGGGCCGCCCTCCCGGGGAAGGACCGCGGCCATGCCGTCGCACCGGGGGCAGCGGACGAGGATCTCCTCCTCCAGCAGGCCGTACCAGGAGGCGCCGGGATCGCGGAACCGTTCGCTCACCACCGTGACGTTAGCGCGATGTCCGGGAACGTCCACCGTACGGGGCCGGGTCCCGGCGGCCCGTGTGGCCCTGTTCGGCCTCCCGGCCAGGGTGCCGCGGGTTCTCGGGGCGCGGGCTCCGGGCTCAGGCGCCGCCGGGCCGCAGGACGCCGAGCAGGACGCGGAACTCGCCGATGCGCAGTGCCCGGGCCGCCAGGCAGTAGAGGAGCGCCCCGCAGGATCCGCCCGAGAGCACGACGACGAGCGACCCCGTCCACCCGGTCCCGGCGACGTCTCCGGCCAGGTGGGCGACGGCGGCCGTCACCCCGCCCGCCGCGACGGCCGCGACGAGCATGCGGCCGTGCGCGCTGAGCAGGCGGTGGCCGTCGACCCTGCCGATCCTCCGGCGCAGGACGGCGGCCGCGGCGAGGAACCCGACGGCGTAGGCGACGGCGTATCCCGTGGCCATCCCGGCCAGCATGCGCGGTCCCGGCACCAGACGCGCGGAGACCACCGCGCCCGCGGTCGCGGTCACGGCGACGAGGAGGCTGATCACGGCGGGGGTGCGGGTGTCCTGCAGGGCGTAGAAACCGCGCAGCATGATCTGGTAGCCGCAGAACGGCACCAGGGCCAGGCCGTAGGCGGCCAGGACCGAGCCCGTCAGGGCGGCGGCCGAGGGGTCGGCGTTGCCGTGGGCGAACAGGACGGTGGTGACCCGAGGGCCCAGCACGACGAGGGCGGCGGCCGTCGGCAGGAGCACCACGCCGGACAGCCGCAGGCTCTGGGACAGCTCGGCCGTCACCTGGGGCAGGTCGTGTCTCGTCGCGGCCTGGCTCAGCCTCGGGAGGACCCCGGTGATGATGGACACGGTGACGACCGCGTACGGCAGCTGGAACAGGGTGTAGGCGTTCGCGTGGACGCCGAGCGCGCCGGAGCCCGCGGCGGAGGCGAGCCGGTTGACGACGACGAGCGCCGCCTGCGAGGCCGCCACGGACAGGAGCGTCCAGCCCGCCATGGCCGCGATCCGCCTGGCCCCGACGCCCCTGGGGTCGGCGCGCAGCCGCATCCGGAACCCCGTGCCGCGGGTCGCGACCCAGAGGACGAGCACCTGTACGGCCACGCCCGCGCTGGTGCCGAGGCCCAGCAGCCACGTCTGGCCCGATGTCAGCGTCTCCAGCCGATCGGTGCCGCCGACCGCCAGGTAGGCGGCGGCGGTCGCGATGACGACGAGGTTGTTGGCGACGGGCGCCCACATCGGCGCGGCCTGGCGGCCCCGGGTGCTGAGGACGGCGGCCACGGTCGCCCCCACGCCGTAGAGCAGGATCTGCGGCAGGAAGAACCGGGTGAGGGTGATCGCCGTCTGCCGCTGGCCCGCGCTGAACTCGGACGTGCACAGGTCCACGAGCTGCGGGGCGAACAGCATGGCGACCGCCACGGTGACGCCCAGCCCGTAGACCACCAGCGACAGCAGCCGTTGCGCGTACAGCTCGTCGGAGTGCCGCACGAGCAGGGGCACCAGGACGCCGGTCAGGGCTCCGCCGAGCACCAGGTCGTAGATCGAGTTGGGAAGCGTGTTCGCGGCGGTGTAGGCGTCGAACAGGCATGATCCCAGGCCGAGCGTCGCGACCAGCGCCAGCGTGCGCGCGAACCCGGTGATCCGGGAGACGAGCGTGGCCACCGCCATCGCCCGCCCCGCCCGCGCCAGTCTCGGTTGCTCCCGCACGGTCGCCCCCTGTCTCCCCGTCCCGGTCCTTCCCCGCGCGGGTCCGCCTGTGCGGTTCCGCTCGCGCGCGGGATCGACGGCTCCAGGCGATGATCCCTGAACTGTCGGAAAGACGGGGTGGAAACCCGTGATGTCCCGTCAGAACGGACGGAGGCCGCCCGCGCCGAAGCCGGTCTCGTGGTTCCACAGGTGGGTGCAGCCGGGGCACTGCAGATGGAGGAGGCTTCCGGTGTTGCCGATGAGGTAACGCCAGTGCTCCGAGCAGTTCCTGCCGTCGGAGCAGTCGCCGCAGTCCCTGTCGTCGCGGCATCCCGGGCAGGGCACCCACGCCCTGCGGCCCAGGTCGGCCTGGGGATCAAGCGGCAGCATGCCCGGGCCTCCTGCGCGGGAGGACCTCGGCCGCGACGAGCATGTCGTAGATCTCCTGCTGCCGCTCGTCGAGGCCGGAGTAGAGGAGGTCGTAGGCCTCCTCCTCGCCCCGCATCGCCTCGAGCGGATTCCAGTCCGCCTCCAGCGCCTCCATGACCGAGGCCCGTCGCCGGGCCTCCTCCAGGGTGAGGTCGATCTCGAGGACGACGTGTGCGCTGTTGCTGTCCTGGCTCATGACGCGGCTTTCCGGTGGGATGGAGAACGTGTCACAGGTGTGATCAGCGGGCGGGCGCGTGGAGGGCCTGGGAGAGGCTGGGGAGCGGCCCGGCCTGCGCGAGACCGATGTGGCCGGTTCTTTGCGATCACCTGAACGTTCGTCGGAACGGAACCCCCAGCGGGGGAGTTCTTTATACCTTTATATACCTTATGTCGTTTTCCTTGCCTAGTTCGTGACACACTTCACGACCGCCCCTGTCTCTTTTGCGGCGCGACCTCGGCGCCTGTCGCCTCTCGCTCCCCTGCGGTCGCCGTGCCGTTGCGCGACGAGGGTGGGACGAGTTGACCTCACCTAAAGTTGAGGTTTTAGGGTTCAGGTGTCGCCACCCGAGAACACCGGAGACGCCGGGGCGCTCGCGACGTCACGGCGTCCACGAGGTCACGGCGTCCACGACACCGCGGCGTCCGCGACGTCACGGCTCCTGCGGCCTCCGGCTCCCACGGCGTCACGGTGTTCGCGACACCGTGGCGCTCACGGTCCCGCGCGGTTCCCGGCGTCCGCCGCCGCGGTTCTGTCGGTGGCGGATGAGATCGTTCGAGACGTCGTAAACCTGTTCGAAGCATCGGCTCGGAGAGCGGCCGAGACCCTCACCCCCGGAGACAAGCGATGGACATGGAAGTCACCGCGTGGACGTCGCTTTACCACGCGATGCACGCCCAGGAGGACCGGCGGCCCTTCTCCAGGGCCACCCTGCGGCGCATCGGCGGGTTCGCCGTGCCGCACCGCAGGCAGCTGGTGTGGTTCCTGCTGCTCAGCGTCGTGACGGCGGTGCTGGCGGTCGCCACCCCCGTGCTCGCGGGCCGGGTCGTGAACGCGATCGACAAGGGCGCCGAGGTGAGCCTCGTCGTCCGGCTCGCCGCGCTCATCGCCGTCATCGCGGTGGCGGAGGCGGGGCTCGGGCTGGTGACGCGCTGGCTGTCGGCGAGCATCGGCGAGGGGCTCATCCTCGACCTGCGCACCACGGTGTTCGACCACGTGCAGCGCATGCCGATCGCCTTCTTCACCCGCACCCGCACCGGCGCGCTGGTCAGCAGGCTCAACAACGACGTCATCGGCGCGCAGCGGGCGTTCAGCGACACCCTTTCCGGCGTGGTCGGCAACCTCGTGACGCTCGTGCTCACGCTCGTCGTGATGATCGGGACCTCGTGGCAGATCACCCTGATCGCGCTGCTCCTGCTGCCGGTGTTCGTCCTGCCCGCCAGGCGGATGGGCACCCGCCTCGCCCGGCTCGAGCGCGAGTCGGCCAACCACAACGCCGCGATGACCACCCAGATGACCGAGCGGTTCTCCGCGCCGGGGGCGACGCTCGTGAAGCTCTTCGGCAGGCCCGCGGAGGAGTCGGCGGAGTTCGCGGCGCGGGCCAGGAGGGTGCGGGACATCGGGGTGCGCACGGCGATGGCGCAGTCGGTGTTCATCACCGCGCTCGTGCTGGTCTCGGCGCTCGCGCTGGCCGTCGTCTACGGTCTCGGCGGGTTCTACGCCCTGCGGGGGCAGCTGGACCCCGGGGCCGTCGTCGCGATGGCTCTGCTGCTCACCCGCCTCTACGCGCCGTTGACCGCCCTGGCCAGCGCGCGGATCGAGGTGATGAGCGCACTGGTGAGCTTCGAGCGGGTCTTCGAGGTGCTCGACCTCAAGCCTCTGATCGCCGAGCGGCCTGACGCCCGGCGGGTGCCGGAGGGGCCGGTCTCCGTGGAGTTCGACGGGGTCCGCTTCGCCTACCCGTCAGCGGACAAGGTGTCGCTCGCCTCGCTGGAGGAGGTCGCGACCCTCGACACGCGCGGCGGCGTCGAGGTGCTGCACGACGTGTCGTTCCGTGTCGAGCCCGGGCAGATGGTCGCGCTGGTGGGATCGTCGGGG
Source organism: Streptosporangium carneum (assembly GCF_027922005.1). Lineage (GTDB taxonomy): Bacteria > Actinomycetota > Actinomycetes > Streptosporangiales > Streptosporangiaceae > Streptosporangium > Streptosporangium carneum. The sequence goes on from NZ_BSEV01000001.1 coordinate 1,068,504, forward strand.
GCGGGAAAGTCGACGATCGCGCAGCTGGCGGCACGCCTCTACGACGTCGACGGCGGCGCGGTGCGCCTGGCGGACGTGGACGTCCGCGATCTGACCGCCGAGTCGGCCCGTGAGACGCTCGGGATGGTGACGCAGGACGGCCACCTGTTCCACGAGTCCGTCCGTGCGAACCTCCTGCTGGCCCGCCCGGAGGCCTCCGAGGAGGAGCTGTGGGAGGTGCTGCGGCGTGCCCGCCTCTCCGACCTCGTCTCCGCGCTGCCCGACGGGCTGGACACCATCGTCGGCGAGCGTGGCTACCGCCTCTCCGGCGGAGAGCGTCAGCGGTTGACGATCGCCAGGCTCCTGCTGGCCCGTCCCCGGGTGGTCATTCTCGACGAGGCGACCGCGCACCTGGACTCCACGTCGGAGGCGGCGGTGCAGGAGGCGCTCGGTGAGGCGCTCGCGGGGCGGACCTCGGTGGTGATCGCGCACCGCCTCTCCACGGTCAGGGCCGCGGACCTCATCCTCGTGATCGAGAACGGGCGGGTCGTGGAGCGCGGCACGCACACCGACCTGCTCGCCGCGGGCGGCCGCTACGAGGAGCTGTACCGGACCCAGTTCGACCAGTCCGTCGCCGAGGAGCCGGTCCACTGACCCTCCCGGAGAAGGCACCGGCCTCAAGGACATCCCTGATAGTCGGAGCGAACCAGGGAAAATGAGGCGGAGGGCGTGGCGGGCAGGCGGTCGAGTCGTTTCCCGTGATCCTCGCGGCCGGCGGACACCGCGCCTGTCACGGACGGCGCGCAACCATGGTGTGATGACGTCGTGAGCCGCGCCGCAGAAGAGAGCAACCGCCGCATGCTTCGGGCACGGGACGCGATGGACCGCGCCTACGCGCAGCCGATGGACGTCCCGTCCCTGGCCCGGATCGCCCATGTGTCGGAGGCGCACTTCACGCGCACCTTCCGGGCCACGTTCGGCGAGACGCCGCACCGCTACCTGCAGCGCCGTCGTGTGGAGCGTGCGATGTCCCTGCTCCGGGACACCGACCTCAGCGTGACGGACATCTGCTACCGGGTCGGGTTCGGCAGCCCCGGGACCTTCAGCCGCACCTTCCGCGACATCGTCGGACGCTCACCGAGGACCTACCGCAGGGAGGCCGTGGTCACGGGCGTGCCGACGTGCTTCGCGATGGCGTGGATGCGGCCGAGCGCCTGACCGTCCACACCGTCCGCGCCGTCCGTCGACTGAGCGGTTTCGGATAAGTTTTCGGACGGCTCGCTCGGTAGCGTGATGCGCATGTTCAACGCCATCACGCACTCACAGATCTACGTCCTCGACCAGGACGAGGCCCTCGACTTCTACGTCGGCAAGCTCGGCCTGGAGGTCAACACCGACATCGACCTGGGGATGATGCGCTGGCTGACCGTCAGCGTCCCCGGTCACCCGGAGCGCCAGATCATGCTGGAGAAGCCCGGCGGTCCGGCGATGTCCGAGGAGACAGCTCAGCAGGTCCGCGAGCTGGTGACCAAGGGCGCGACGGGCGGTCACCTCATCTTCAGCACGGACGACTGCCGCAAGACGTACGAGACCTTGCTGAGCAAGGGCGTCGAGTTCACCGAGGAGCCCACCGAGCGCCCGTACGGAACCGACTGCGGCCTGCGCGACCCCTTCGGCAACCACATCCGCTTCACCCAGCCGAAGGCCTGAGGGCCGTACGACGGGTCACGGCCGGGCGAGACCACGCGGTCCCGCCCCTGGCGGAGGCCGGTACGGCTACGCCACCTCCGAGGCGGGAGCCGACCAGGTGTCGCAGTCACCGGGGGAGGCCTTGGCGAAGCCCTCCTCCATCCAGTGGACGATGGAGGAGCCCTTGCCGTACTCATGGGTCTTCCAGAGGTCGTCGCCCCCGCTCCACATGCCTGCGAGCAGGACGTGCCAGTCGTTCTTGGGGCGCTTCAGCGACTTCCACACGCTGCGGGTGAAGGCGGCGCTGAGGCACTCCGCCTGCAGGTCGTGCCTGCGAGTCTGCTCCTGGCGCTCCCCGGTGGTGCGGTGGGGCAGTCGCGCGTAGGCGTCCTGAATCCCGGACATCTGCTGCACGTGGTGACCGTACTCATGACCGATCGACAGGAACGAGTAGAGCCTGGACGGATCCTCGAGGATCACCGGGGAGATCAGGAACGCGATGGTCTCGTCCTGGGGGCAGTATTCGGACAGCAGGCTCTTGGCCCACGGCTTTCCGCAGAAGGCGCGAGGCTTGGTGAAGATCTTGACGAGGGGCGGCCTGAAGGGTTTTCCCATTTTCGCGAACTGCGCCGACCACGTCTCGTCCAGGCATTTCTTCACGGTCAGCAGATAACGCTTCACCGAAGCAGCGTCTCCGGCTTTCTGCGGAGGCGTCCGGCATTCCGTGGTTTCGAGTCTCCCCGACGAGTAGAGGGGATTGTCGGTGAGCTCGGGGGAGTTCTCGACGGGGTGCCGGGCGGCATGGGCCGTGCCGGGGAGCAGCGCGCCGACCAGCAGGCAGGACAGCAGAAGCGTGAGGGGAGCTCGCATAGTACGGGGGAGATTAGAGGAGATGACCATGCTCTGTCACGTGATATCCGAAGACGGCGCGCTCGTCGGATCCCCATTCGGTCCAGGACGTCCCCGGCCGTCGGTGAGAGCGGACACCTCGCATGACGCGGCGTTTACCCGGGCTTTCGCCGCCCGCTCCTAGCATGGAGCGGTGACGCCCTTTCACCGATATCTCGCGGAAGAGGTCGCGGTCGACCACGCCGAGGGGCTCATCCCGCGTCGTGAGGCGCTGCGCCGGCTGGCACTCCTCGGGGTGGGGCTGCCCGCCGCCGGCGCCATGCTCGCCGCCTGCGGAGCCGGTGGGGAGAGCACCGCGACCGCGGCCACCCCGTCGGCTCCTGACGCCACGCCGTCCGCCTCCGCCTCCCCGGCGGGGCCGTCCCCCCTGCCCGCCGAGGCGATCACCTTCCCCGGTCCAGAGGCCGGAATCACCCTCCAGGGCGCCTGGGCGGCGGCTGCGGAGCCGAAGGGCGCGGTGCTGGTCATCCACGAGAACCGAGGGCTCAACGACCACATCCGGTCGGTGGCCGGACGCCTGGCCGCCAGCGGCTACTCCGCCCTCGCACCCGACCTGCTCTCCAGAGAGGGCGGAACCGCCTCCTTCGCCGACCAGGCACAGGCCACCGCGGCTCTTGGGCGGGTCCCGCAGGCGCGCTTCGCCGCGGACATGAAGGCCGCCCTCGACGAGCTCGAGCGACGAGCCCCGGACAGGAAGCTCGGCGTCGTCGGCTTCTGCTTCGGCGGGGGCATGGTCTGGCTGCTGCTCTCCTCGCACGAGCCGCGCCTGTCGGCCGCCGTCCCCTTCTACGGCCCGCTCCCCGACAACGCCGACTTCTCCGGCTCCAAAGCCGCTGTCCTCGCGATCTACGCGGAGCAGGACGACCGGGTCAACGCCACCCGCGACCAGGCCAGGGCCGCCCTGAAGAAGGCGGGCCTCAAGCACGAGATCGTCACCTACCCCGGCGTCAACCACGCCTTCTTCAACGACACAGGACCGCGTTACAACTCCGAAGCCGCGAACCAGGCCTTCCACCGCGTCCTCGACTGGTACGCCCGCTACCTGGGCTGAGCCCGAGGGGCCGCGAACGCGCTTCCCGCCCTTCGGGGCGGAGCCGGTTTGGATTTCATTGAATGCGCGACGGGTTTTTCTTGAACGTACGTCATCTCCCCGTAAGAGTTGGTCGGCTCCGACTGCCATAACGTCTGAATTCAGATGTCGTTTCGATGTCGCACGCAATGTCGATCCGGCATTTCATCGGCCCGGACATCGCCGGGTGCGACCAATTCGACATGGAGTGATCTGCCATGACCAAGTTCAGGAACGCTCTCGCGTCGGGCACGATGGCGGCTTTCGCCCTCATCGCGCCCGCGACACTGTCGGCCCGGCTCGCCGACCCCGACCCCATGGGTGAGAACGCCTCGGCCGCGTCCGCCTTCGCCGTTCGGCTCGGAATCGACGACATCGGCGGCGCCCTTGGCGGGGGCACCAACCCCGGAGGCGGCGGCAGTGCCAGAAACAACTGAGGGGGAAAGGCGCAGGAATTCGTTGTTCCTGCGCCTTTCAGAAACCCGGGACTCCGCACGGCGATCACACGTCACCGCGACGGCACCGCGACGGGGCTCGGGGCGGGAGCCGGACGGTCTGACGCCGGAGGCCTCCCGCTTCCCTGACGCGCCGCGCCCGTGGGCGCGGCGCGCGAGTGACAGGTCCGGGTCAGGGAAGCCGCAACGTGACCCACGGGACGGTGTCTCCCGGCAGCAGGTAACGCTCGGTCTCGACGAACCCGTGCTTCTCCGCGAACCGCAGTCCGTCCTCGTTGGACGACAGGATGACGGTCTCGATCACCTCGGCGCCGAGCTCTCGCGCCCGGTCGAGCCCTCGCGCGTAGAGCTCCTCGCCGAATCCCCGCCCGCGGTGGGCGGCGAGCACGCGGGCGATCACCGTGACCGTCGACGTGTCGTCCTCCGGCGGGCGCACCGTGCTGCAGCCCACGAGAACGTCACCGAGGTACGCGACCTCCAGGTGGTGACGCCGGGCACGCTCTCGCACCTCGTCCAGGGACAGGACATGGGTCGGGATGATCACATTGTGGACGTGCCGCCAGTCTTCGAGCGCGGCGTCGCCGTTCGGGCGTTCGATGCGAAGGTCGGACATCGAAGCAGGAAACCCGAACGCGCTCCGGCGCGTCAACCGGCTTTCCGGACCCGGCGAGCAGGACGGCGGCCCCGTCGCCGATCCGGGGTGAGTCCGGGGGCGGACAGGCCGGCGAACGGCAGCCGGGCGTACCGCGCCTGCACGCCGTCGGCACGGTGGCCGAGGATCCAGCCGGCGCGATCACCGGGGGCGGGTTGAAGGGCGAACGTCCTTTCCGGTCAGGACGATCGCCTCTGGAGGAGTCGCCCGGGCCGGGATCCGCTGGAAGCAGAGCCAAGGGGGATGAGTCATGATCGAATCGATCGTCGTCGGGACGGACGGCTCACCTGCCGCCACGGTCGCCGTGAGCTGGGCGGTCGACGACGCGGGGCGTCGGAGGCTGCCGGTGCGGATCGTGCACGTCGTGGAGCACTGGCCGTACGGCATCTCGGCCTTTCCTCCGCCCGGCTGGCAGGAGGCGATGACTCACGCCGGCGAGCAGGTGATCGCCGAGGCGGCGAAGACCGCCGCGGGACGCCGGCCGGACGTCGACGCGACGACCGCGCTGATCGGCGGGACGCCGCTTGAGATCCTGCGCGAGCAGGCCTCGGAGGCCACCGAGCTCGTGATCGGCAGCCGGGGGCTGGGCGGCTTCACCGAGGCCCTGCTGGGGTCGGCCGTCCTGCGGCTGGCGGGTCACGTGCCCGGCGCTGTCGTGGTCGTCAAGGCCGAGGAGAGTGAGCGGCGCGGTGAGGTCGGTGAGGTCCTGGTGGGAGTCGACGGCTCCCCGGCGGGCGAGCCCGCTGTGGGCTTCGCCTTCGAGCAGGCCCGGCTGCGCGGCTGCCCCCTGCGCGCCCTGCGCGCCTGGCAGGTGCCGCCTCACGCGTTCATGCCGGACATCGTCGACGTCGCCGGGATACGGCAGGAACAGCAGCAGATGATCGACAGCTGGCTCGCTCCCTGGGTGGAGAGGTTCCCCGAGGTCAGGGTCGTGCCGGAGGTGACCTGCGCCAACCCCGCGTCGGTTCTGACGGAGGCCTCGGCCCAGGCCGATCTGCTGGTCGTCGGATCCCGCGGCCTGGGCGCCGTCGGCTCGATGGTGCTGGGCTCCGTCAGCCGGGGCGTGCTCCCGCACGCGCGCTGCCCGGTGGCCGTGGTCCGGTCATGAGCGCCCGCTGAGGAGGGGCGTCGGCTGCCGCTGGGCGCGGTCGGGGCCCGGCGCCGAGGACCACACCGGCGGACAGTCCCAGGCCTGCCGCGCCCGATCGGGAGGAGAAAGCCCGAAAGAGCCGGAAACAGGTCCGTCCACTGCCGCGGTCCGAATGCGGTTCACAAGCAAAAAGCCTGGTCATCGTTTCCGATGACCAGGCTTCCGACTTCGGGAAGAACAACTACGTCGGGGTGACAGGATTTGAACCTGCGACCTCTTCGTCCCGAACGAAGCGCGCTACCAAGCTGCGCCACACCCCGGTGCACGCCGTTCTTGCTCGTGCTTGGAAAAGTCTAGCGGACTTCGCGGGTGCTTGCGTCACCCCTTTGGCGGGGCAGCAGTGTGAGGAGGGTGGCCTCGGGGAAACAGGCGAAGCGGACCGGGGCGTAGGGGCTGGTGCCGAGGCCGGCGGAGACGTGGAGGTAGGCGGAGTCGTGGCGGCTCAGGCCCTTGACCCTGGCTCTGTCGATGCCGCAGTTGGTGACCAGGGCGCCGTAGAAGGGGACGCAGAGCTGGCCGCCGTGGGTGTGGCCCGCGAGCAGCAACTGGTAGCCGTCGGAGGCGAAGCGGGTCATGTTGCGGGGCTCGGGGGAGTGCATCACGCCCAGGCGGAGGTCGGCGTCCGCCGGGGCGGGGCCGGCGATCAGGTCGTAGCGGTCGAGGTTGATGTGGGAGTCGTTGATGCCGCCGACGGCCACGTCGAGGTCGCCGACCTTGAGGCGGGCGGTGGTGTTGTTCATGTTCAGCCAGCCCTCGACGGACATGGCGGTGCCCAGCTCCTCCCAGGGGAGTGAGGGGATCTTCTGGACGTGGTCCCCCTTCGAGGTCCGCCAGAGGTAGCGCGCGGGGTTCTTCGGCTGCGGGGCGTACATGTCGTTCGAGCCGTAGACGAACAGGCCGGGACGGGTCAGCAGCGGCTCGAGGGCGTGCAGCAGCGGCGGGATGGCGTCGGGATGGGCGATGGAGTCGCCGGTGTTGACCACCAGGTCGGGCTTGAGGTCGCCCAGTGAACGGACCCAGTCGACGAGCATCCGACGCCCCGGCGTGAGGTGCAGGTCGGACAGGTGCAGGACGCGCACGGGACGCTGGCCGGGCTCCAGCACGGGCACGTCGAAGCGCCGCAGGCGGAAGGCGTTGCGCTCGACGACCGAGGCGTAGGCGAGACCGGCCAGGCCGACACCGAGCAGGGACAGGGGCACCGCGGCTGCTTTCCTCACCTTCTCATCATGCCCGACATCGAGCCGTCCAAAGGAAACTCGGGATACGGCGGGGCTGGTGAGGCGGCAAGATGGACCGCATGAGCGCATTGAAAGACAAGTTGAAGGCCGATCTCACGGCTTCGATGAAGAGCAGGGACGAGGTCCGCACCCGGACGATCCGCATGGCCCTCGCGGCGGTGAACGTCGAGGAGGTCTCGGGCAAGGAGGCGCGTGAGCTCTCCGACGACGAGATCGTCAAGGTGCTGGCCAAGGAGGCCAAGAAGCGCCGCGAGGCGGCGGAGGCGTTCAGCGGCGCGGGCCGTGCCGAGCAGGCCCAGGCCGAGGTGGACGAGCAGGCCGTGCTCGAGGAGTACCTCCCGGCCCAGCTGTCCGACGAGGAGCTCGGCGAGCTCGTCGACGAGGCCATCGCGGAGAGCGGCGCCTCCGGGCCGCAGGCCATGGGGCAGGTCATGAAGATCCTGAACCCCAAGGTCGCGGGCAGGGCCGAGGGCGGCCGGGTGGCGCAGGCCGTGCGCAGCCGCCTGACGGCCTGAGCGCCTCGCGACGCCGCCTGAGGGGCTCGGAGGCGGCCTCGAGGCCGCTCCCGTACGGCAAGAAGCCCTCCCCGATCGCGGGGAGGGCTCCGGTGCGCTGTGAAGGGCTGAGGGCGGCCAGGGGGCCGGGAGGTCAGGCCCTACGGGTTGATCTGGTCGATGAAGCCGTTGTTGTCGTCGTTGTCGTTGTCGTTGTTACGACCGAACCAGCCGCCGTTGCCGTCGTTCTCGATGTTGCCGTTGCCGTCGGGGCGGCCGTTGTCGCCACGCACCGGGCCGTCGCCGCGGTCGGACTTCGGGGGCGGCTTGGGCGCGCACCTGGAGCAGCCGCCGAAGCGGTCGTTGTCCACCGGGGTGAAGGGGGTCGGGTCGACGCCCTTCAGCGCGTCGATCATGGAGTACTTCCAGATCCGTCCCGAGATCGTGGCGCCGTAGATGTAGGGGTAGTACGTGCCGCCGATGGTCACGCCCGTCAGGTCGTGCTTGAAGGCGCCACGCGGGTCGCCGATGCTGACCGCGGAGGCCAGGTCGGGGGTGAACCCGGCGAACCAGGCGGCGGTGTAGCCGTCGGTGGTGCCGGTCTTGCCCGCCGCGGGACGGCCGATGCCGCCGTACTCGCTCATCGTGCCCTTGGTGAACACCCCGGACATGATGTGGGCGGCCGCGTCGGTGACCTTCTCGTCCAGGACCTGCTCGCACTTCGGCTTGTACTCGGTGGCCTTGTTGTTGCGGTCGCGGATCTCGGTGATGGCCATCGGCTTGCAGTAGGCGCCGCGTGCGGCGATTCCCGCGTACGCGGCGGCGACCGTCACCGGGTCCATCTCGTTGATGCCGAGCGTGAAGGTCTCGTACTCGCCGAGCTTGTTGCCGTCGGCCCGCTTGATGCCGAGGCTCTTGGCGGTCTTGACCACGTCGCAGAGGCCGACCTCCTCCTCCAGGCGCATGAAGAAGGTGTTGACCGAGCCCAGGGTGCCGGTGGTCAGGGTCTTGAAGCCGCCGCCGCCCTCGCTGGAGTTGTGGATGTCGTGGTTGGGGTCGCCGACCGCGTTGCCCTTGCAGTCGCGGAAGGCGCCGTAGCTCGGGGCGTTGTAGGCCGAGCCCGTGCTGAAGCCGTCGTTGAGCTTGTAGCCCTTGCTCAGGGCGGTGAGCAGGGTGAAGACCTTGAACGTCGACCCCGCCTGGAAGCCGGTGCCGCCGCCGTGCATGACGTCGCCGGCGAGGTTGTAGCTCATCTGGTTCTTCTTCTTGTTGCGCCCGAAGTCACGGCTGGCGGCCATCGCCTTGATGGCGCCGGTGCCGGGCACGACCATCGCCTGCGCGGCGACCGGCTTGTCGCTGGGCCTGACGAGCTTCTTGATGGCCTTCTCCGAGGCCGCCTGCGCCTTCGGGTCGAGCGTCGTCTTGATCGTCAGCCCGCCCCGCTGGAGCAGCTTCTGCCGCTGCTCGGCGGACTTGCCGAAGATCTCGTTGTTGAGGATCTCGTTCTGGGCGTACAGGCAGAAGTAGGGGTACGGGCTCTCGTCGCAACCGCCCGGGACCGGGATGTCCTTGTAGCCGAGCTTCTTGGCCTTCGCCTCCGCGGCCTCCTGCGGCGTGATCTTGCCGAGCTGCTCCATCCGGGCCAGGACGGTGTTGCGCCGGTCGAGCAGCCGCGCGCGGGCCTCCTTGCCGGCGTTCGGGTCGGTCCTGCTGGGGTTCTGCACGGCCCCGGCCAGGGTCGCGGCCTCGGACAGGTTCAGCTTGGAGGCGGGCTTGTTGAAGAAGCGCTTCGAGGCGGCCTGGATCCCGTGGGCGCCCGCGCCGAAGTAGGCGATGTTGAGGTAGCGCTCGAGGATCTCGGACTTGGTGTACTTCTCCTCGACGTTGAGCGCGTAGCGCAGCTCGTTCAGCTTCCGGGAGAGGGTCTGCTCGATCGCGGCCTTCCGCTCCGCCTCGGTCTCGGCGGAGTTGACCAGCACGAGCTTGACGTACTGCTGCGTGATGGAGGACCCGCCCTGGACGTCGCCGCCGCCCGCGAAGTTCTTCACGGCGGCGCGGAGCGTGCCCTCGGGGTCGATCGCCCCGTGCTCGTAGAACCGGAAGTCCTCGATCGAGACGATCGCGGTCTTCATGACGTCGGCGACCTGGTCGAGCTTCACCGACTCGCGGTTCTCGAAGTAGAACTGGGCGAACTGCTTGCCGTTCGCGTCGAGCAGGGTGGTCTTCTCCGCGAGCGGCGGCTCGCTGAGCTCCTCGGGGAGCAGGTGCAGCTCCTCCGTGGCGGACTTCACCGTCATCCCCGCGCCACCGACCGCGGGAAGCGCGACGGCTGCGACCAGCACACCCGTGGCGACGGCCGCGGCGAGCAGCCGCACCGCGCTTCCGATGCTCCCGAGCGCGGACCCCTGAGCTTTGCCTTCAGCTTGCACGAATCCAAGAGTACGTCGGACGGATGACCCAAACGGTAACGGAACACCATTTCGTCTTGACTCGCCCCTGTATCGGACGCAGGTGACTAGTCATTCCCGGCCACATGGCCGACGATGACCATGCGAGAAATTGGTCCCGCCGGGGTCTGTCGGCCTGAACGTCTGATTGCGTACGTTCTCTTTCTGCGGCAACTGAATACGGAGGCTCGACGCCCGCGCCCGTCGGCCCCAAGTCACGACTGACCACCTAAGGGGAGTGGGGTCGAATGTGGATCACGGATTGGACCTCCCGTGCGGCCTGTAAGGGTGCGGATCCTGACGCGCTGTTCGTTCAGGGCGCTGCCCAGAACCGAGCAAAGCTGATCTGCCGAGGATGCCCGGTCCGGACCGAGTGCCTCGCCGATGCGCTGGACAACCGCATCGAGTTCGGGGTGTGGGGCGGGATGACCGAGCGCGAACGTCGTGCGCTGCTGCGCCGGCGACCGGACGTCGACTCCTGGCGAGACCTGCTGGAGTTGGCCAAAGAGGAATACGAGCGAACGAACGAGCTGATCGCAGGCTGAGTTCACGCCGATCGGTACGGCTGGCAACGGAGCCAGCCGTACACGCACATCCGCCGCCGGTCACGCTCGCGAATCCGCGGGCGGCCGGAGGCGTTCCACCCGGCGTCGTGTGCGTCCCCCACAGGGTGACGATCACCGGCACAGGGTGACGATCACCGGCGCGACCGTCCCTGAAGTCCTGACGCTCCCGGCGGCCCGCCGCCGCGGACGGTCACTGGGCGGCCAGCAGCTCGCCGACCCGGCGCAGGCCCTCCAGGTCGTGCACGTCCTCGGACATGGCGGGAACCTGGGCGACGGGAACCGTCGGGTGCGCGGAGACGAAGTGCTCCTGCTCGCGGTGCTCGCGGGCGGCCAGCTGCATCCGTCCCGCGTGCAGGCGCAGGACGGCGGAGGTGAGCTCGTGCTCGCCCCGTGACTCCAGGTCCTCCGCGGCGGCGGTGCTGCGCGCGGCCGACAGCACGGCGGCCGGTGCGCGGTGCACCCGGTTGACCACGAGCCCGGCCAGGGGCATGCGCTCCTCGGCGAGCCTCTCCACGAAGTAGGAGGCCTCGCGCATGGCGTCGCGTTCGGGGGCGGCCACGACGACGAAGGCCGTTCCCGGGGCCTGCAGGAGCTTGTAGGTCTGCTCGGCCCTGGCCCTGAACCCGCCGAAGACGGCGTCCAGCGCGGAGACGAACGTCTGCAGGTCCTTGAGCACCTGCGCGCCCAGCAGCTTGGTCAGGGCTCCGGCGACGATGCCGAACCCGGCGTTGAGCAGCTTGAACGCGCTGCGTCCTCCCGCCTTCGCCGGAGCCATGAGCAGCCTGATGAGCCTGCCGTCGAGGAAGCGGCCGAGGCGTTCCGGCGCGTCCAGGAAGTCGAGCGCGGAACGGGACGGCGGGGTGTCGACGATGATCAGGTCCCAGTCGCCGGCGCGGCGGAGCTGGCCGAGCTTCTCCATCGCCATGTACTCCTGCGTGCCGGAGAAGCTGGACGACAGAGACTGATAAAAGGGATTTGTCAGGATTTGGCGGGCTCGTTCGGGGTCCGCGTGCGCCTCGATGATCTCGTCGAAGGTGCGCTTCATGTCGAGCATCATGGCGTGCAGCCTGCCCTCGCCCTCCACGCCCGCGACGGGTCGCGGGGTGTTGTCGAGCTCGGTGAGCCCCATGGACTGGGCGAGCCGCCGTGCGGGGTCCACGGTGAGCACCACGGCGTTACGGCCGCGCTCGGCCGCGCGCAGCCCCAGCGCCGCCGCCGTCGTGGTCTTGCCGACGCCTCCCGAGCCGCAGCAGACCACGATCCTGGTGCCGGGGTCGTCGATGATCGCGTCCAGGTCGAGGACCGGAGCGGTCCTGTGCCTGCCGGATCGCTCCCGCTCGCTCATGCCGCTCCCTGCGCGTGGATCGATTCGGCCAGTTCGTACAGCCCCGCCAGGTCGACCCCGTCGGCCAGCAGCGGCAACTCGTAGCGGGGCCTGCCCGAGGTGTCCAGCGACCGCCGCTCGCGGCGTTCGAGCCTGGTGCGGCGGGCGTGCTCGGCGATCTCCTCGGCCAGGGCCTCGGCCACGGCGGCGGCGTCGGAACCGCCCTCCGCGAGCCCCGCGGCCTTCAGTCCGAGCGCGAGCTCCGCCGGATCGAACCGGCCCTTCGCGGCCGCCTCGAGGACCGACGCGGGGAGCAGCGACTCCCTGACCATGTTCGTGAAGATCCCTCCGGGCGGGAGGCCCGCCTCCCGCAGCTCGTCGAGCCCGTCGAGGGTCTCCTGCACCGGCATCTCCTCCAGGAGCGTGACGAAGTGCACCGCCGTCTCGGGGGAGGCCACGACGCCGTTCACCAGGTCGGCGTGGTTCTTGATCGGCCCGACCCTGGCGAGCCCCGCCACCTCGCTGGTGACGTTGAGAAAACGGGCGACCCGGCCCGTCGGCGGCGCGTCGAGCACGACCGCGTCGTAGATCCGCCTGCCGTCCTTGCCCTTGCGCCGCACGGCCTCGCTCGTCTTGCCGGTGACCAGGACGTCGCGGAAGCCGGGGGCGATGGTGGTCGCGAAGTCGACGACGCCGATCTTGGTGAGGGCCTTGCCCGCCCTGCGCATGCCGTAGAACATCTCGAGGTATTCGAGCATGGCCTCCTCGGGGTCGACGGCCAGCGCGTACACGTCTCCGCCGTCGGGCGCGACGGCGATCTTGCGCTCCTCGTACGGCAACGGCGGCAGGTCGAAGACCTGCGCGATTCCCTGCCTGCCCTCGACCTCGACCAGCAGGACCTTGCGCCCGCCCGAGGCGAGAGCGAGGGCGAGGGCGGCGGCCACGGTGGTTTTCCCTGTGCCGCCCTTACCGGTGACGACGTGGAGGCGTACGCCGTCCCAGTCGGTGTCGCGAGCTCTCACGCTTCGAAGGCTACCCAACGGACATCTGGCGATTGGCCGGGACCGTCCACCGCGAAACCAGCGGGCATCGCCCGGCGCGCCGCCGAGGCGCTCCCCTCGCGGAGAGAGACGAGGTCCCGTCCACTCCGGCGTCCGGCGGGGCGGCGGGGAACGGGAGCGGAGTATGCCGATTCTCACACTGTTCCCGCTGTGGAACAGTCAATGGAACAGCGCGTTCCCGCCTGCCGCGACGGCTCTCGCTAATGTGTCCCACATGACGAAATGGGAGTACTCAACGGTGCCTCTGCTGGTCCACGCGACCAAGCAGATTCTCGACAACTGGGGCCAGGACGGCTGGGAGCTCGTCCAGGTCGTGCCGGGGCCGAACCCCGAGCAGCTGGTCGCCTACCTGAAGCGGCCGAAGCAGTGACGCCGGGAGCCGTGACGCCCGAGGAGAGGCTGGCCGAGCTCGGCCTGACGCTCCCCGAGGTGGTGACGCCGCTGGCGTCCTACGTCCCCGCGGTCCGCTCCGGCGACTACGTCTACACCTCGGGACAGCTCCCGATGATCGACGGCAAACTCGCGGCGACCGGCAAGGTCGGCGCGGAGGTGACCCCGGAGGAGGCCCGTGAGCTCGCCAGGACCTGCGCGCTCAACGCCCTCGCGGCGGTCGGGTCGGTGATCGGCGACCTGTCCGGCATCGTGAGGATCGTCAAGGTCGTCGGCTTCGTGGCCAGCGACCCCGGGTTCAGCGGCCAGCCGCAGGTGGTCAACGGAGCCAGCGAGCTGCTCACCGAGGTCCTGGGGGAGGCGGGCAAGCACGCCCGCAGCGCGGTCGGCGTCGCCGTCCTCCCGCTGGACGCGCCTGTCGAGGTCGAGCTGATCGCCGAGGTCCGCTGACGACTCCTCCATGGAGGGGGGCCGTTGTCCGTCGCGGGAGCCGTGCCACATCATGGACTCCGAAACCGAGCGTTGTTCGGGTGGAGGGGTGAATGGGCGGCATTCCGCTTCGCGGTGAGATCGGCGAGCGCGCGCGCGACATCCTGGCCGGGCGGGTCGACCCCGTTCCGGCCCGTGATGCCGCGACGGTGGTCCTCCTCCGTGAGGGCGGCGGCTCGGGGGTCGAGGTCTACCTGCTGAGGCGCAGGGCGAGCATGGCCTTCGCCGCCGGGGCCTACGTCTTCCCCGGCGGCTCCGTCGACCCCCGTGACGCCGACCACGCGGTCGCCTGGGCGGGCCCCGCGCCGGCGGAGTGGGGGCGGGTCTTCCGCGCCTCCGAGGGGACCGCGCGCGGCCTGGTCTGCGCCGCGGTGCGGGAGACGTTCGAGGAGTCGGGCGTGCTGCTCGCCGGGCCGTCCGGCGACGCCGTGGTCGCCGACACCACCGGCGACGACTGGGAGGCCGACCGGCTCGCCCTGATCGACAGGAGCCTGTCGTTCGCCGACTTCCTGGCGAAGCGCTCCCTGGTCCTCCGCGCCGACCTGCTGCGTCCCTGGGGTCACTGGATCACCCCCGAGGCGGAGACCAAGCGCTTCGACACCCGGTTCTTCGTCGCGGCGCTCCCGCCCGGCCAGCGCACCCGCGACGTCGGCGGGGAGGCCGACCAGGTCGTCTGGGTACGGCCGGCCGACGCCCTGGAGCAGTCGAGGCGGGGGCGGATCCTGCTGATGTCCCCGACCCGCCGCACGCTCGGCGAGATGGCCGCTCACCGGACCGTGGCCGACGTCCTCGCGACCGAGCGTGAGATCGTCACCTTCATGCCCGGCATCGCGGAGGTGGACGGAGAGATGCGCATCGTGCTCGACGACGACAACGACTACGGGTCCGGTGCCCGGTGAGCGGGCGAGGCCGTCCCGAGGACGTCGTCACGTCCGGGAACGCGGGCCGCGAGCGGTTCGGAGGGGAGGCCGGATGAGCGGGCTGCGGATTCCTCTCGACGGCCCCGACGGTTCGGGGACCGCCCACGCGCTCAACCTGCTCGCCCCCAACCCGTCCGCCATGACGTTGGACGGCACCAACACCTGGGTGATCGGCGACGGAGAGGACGTGCTGGTCGTCGATCCGGGACCGGACGACGAGTCCCACCTGCGGCGGGTCGCAGGCCATCTTGAGGGGCGCAGGGTGACGGCGATCCTGCTCACCCACGGCCACGAGGACCACAGCGGCGGCGCGGGGAGGTTCGCCGAGCTGGTCGGCGCGCCCGTCAGGGCGCTGGACCCCCGCCACAGGCTGGGCGAGGAGGGGCTGGCCGACGGCGACGTGCTCACGGTCGACGGCCTCGACCTGCACGTCGTCGGCACGCCCGGCCACTCGTTCGACTCGCTGTGCTTCTGGTTGCCCGAGGACGGGGCCGTGCTCACCGGTGACACCGTGCTCGGCAGGGGCACGACCGTGATCGCCCCCGACGGGGACCTGGGAGACTACCTGCGGTCGCTGGACCGCCTGCGGGCCACGGTCGACCAGGTGGGCGCGCGTGCGCTGCTGCCCGGGCACGGCCCGGTGCTGCCCGACCCGATCGGCGCGCTCGACGGCTACATCGCGCACCGCAGGCAACGGCTCGACCAGATCCGGCGGGCGCGGGCGCAGGGGGCCACGACGGCGAAGGAGGTCGTCGAGGTCGTCTACGCGGACGTCGACAGGTCGCTCTGGCCCGCCGCGGAGATGTCGGTCCGGGCCCAGCTCTCCTACCTCGACGGCCTCGGTGGCCTCGACGGGTGAGGCGGGCCCCTGCCCGCCGTCCCGTGTCAGCGCGAGCGGTTGTGCAGGCGCTCCAGGTCCATGATGACCACGGCCTTGGCCTCGATGCGCAGCCAGCCGCGCTGGGCGAAGTCGGCCAGGGCCTTGTTCACGGTCTCCCGCGAGGCCCCGACCAGCTGGGCCAGCTCCTCCTGCGTGAGGTCGTGGTGGACCCGGACGCCGTCGTCGATCCGCTGGCCGAAGCGCTCCGCCAGGTCGAGCAGGGCCTTGGCGACCCGTCCGGGGACGTCGGTGAAGACCAGGTCGGCCAGCACGTCGTTGGTACGGCGCAGCCGCTGGGCCAGGGCGCGCAGCAGGTGCAGGGCGACCTCGGGGCGACCCGTCAGCCAGGGGCGGAGGTCGTCGTGGCCGAGCCCCGCCAGGCGGACGTCGGTCAGCGCGGTGGCGGAGGCCGTACGCGGGCGGGGGTCGAACAGCGAGAGCTCGCCGAACATCTCACCGGGGCCGAGCACGCTGAGCAGGTTCTCCCGCCCGTCCGGAGCGGTCCTGGAAAGTTTGATCTTGCCTTCGAGGACCACGTAGAGGCGGTCTCCGGTCTCGTTCTCGCTGAACAACGTCTGTCCCTTGGACAGCTCGACCTCCGAGACACTCGTGCGCAGCGCGGCGGCGCCCTCGCGGTCGAGCGCCGAGAACAGAGGCGCTTTGCCCAGCACGTCGTCGGTGTTCACTGTGCCTCCTGTTTCACGGCTCACGCAGTCATTGTGACCTATCCCACCGAGCCGCTCTCAGGTGGCCCATGGGCGTAGGCCGTCCGGGGCTCCGCGACCTCGCCTCCGCCGGTGGGTCCCGGCTTTCCAAGGTCCGTCGCACTCGGATCACAAGCCGCATTCTTCCCGAAACCTACCCGGATGCACATGGTGCACCCGATGTCGGCGCCTCTCGCGTGCGGGGACAGGCGCCGACCCTCTTCCTGCGTCCTTTCTCTGCCTCTCTGTCCTTTACGGTCCTTCTTGCGGTCCTTCTCCGGTCCTTCTCCGCCGTGAGCCGTGAGCCGTGAGCCGTGAGCCGGGCGCCGTCAGTCGTCGGCCGCGCCGCGGAGTTCCCAGGCACCGCGACGGCGCAGGACGAGCAGGTAGTAGGCGGCGAAGACGACGGCGATGCCGACGGTGATGTAGAGGCTGGGCCGTCCGACCTCGGGGTCGAGGAAGTTGCGGTAGACGACGTAGCCGATGGCCGCCAGGGCCAGGATCGGCGCGACGGGGAACCACGGCATGCGGTAGGCGGCGTGCCCCGTCGAGCCGTTGCGGCGTCCCGTGATGGTCGAGACGCAGAGCGCGGCGTAGACGGCGATGATCGTGGTGGCGGTGACGACCAGCAGGAACTGCTCGTCGGCGTAGCAGAACCCGGCCCCGATGACCCCGGCTCCGATGGTGGCGATCCACGGGCTGCCGTAGCGAGGGTGGATCGAGGCGAGCGCCCGGCTCACCGGGGACGGCCAGGTGCTGTCGCGGCCCGTGCTGAAGATCATGCGGGCGGTGACGAGGATGATGGCGAGGACCGCGTTGAAGATGGCCAGGGCGACGATGAGGCTGAGGACGTTGTTCAGCGTCGACCCGGCGCGGGCGGTGATGAAGTACTCCATCATGTTGCCCGCGCCGAAGAGGTCGGGGAGCGAGGGCGACCCCATGAGCACGGCGGTCACCGGGATCAGCTCGGCGGCGACGGTGATGCCCAGGGCCCACAGGATGGTCTTGGCGATGCCCCGGTGGGCGTCCTGGGTCTCCTCGCCGAGATACACCGCGGCGCCGTACCCGTTGTACGCGAAGAGCGCGACGGCGGTCGCCGCCCCGATCACCCCGACGGAGGCCGCGACGACCGTGCCGTCCTGTCCGGCGGCCACCGGGTGCAGCACGAGGTCGGCGAGGGAGCGCTGGGGGTTCAGGAAGCCCAGCGCGCTCACCACGACCAGGGCGATCATCTCGATGGCCAGGAAGATCCCGGTGACCCAGGCGTTGAGCTTGATGTCGAAGACGGCCAGCACGGTGGCGACGACGGTGGTCACGGCCGCGACGGTCGGGGCGTGCAGACCGGGGAAGAGCACCGCCAGGTAGGTGCCGACGCCGAGCGCGATCACCGCGATGATGAGCAACTGGGTGACCATGAACAGGCCGAGGACGACGAATCCCGGCAGGCGGCCGAAGGTGCGGGCGACGATCGCGTACTCGCCTCCGCTGAGCGGGTAGGCCGAGCCGAGCTCCGCGTAGACGAAGGCCATGAGGATTCCCACCACGCCCGCGACCAGGAAGGCCGTGAACGCCCCCGAGCCCGCCTGGCCGATGACGCCCGGCGCGATGATGAACACCGACGAGGCGGGTGAGATCGCCGACAGGGTGATGAACAGGGTGCCCAGGAGCTTCAGGCCCCGATGCAGGTGGGGGTGGGCGGCCTCCGCCGTGGGGACAGATGGGGACGGGCTCGTGTCATGGGGGGTCACGGCGCCTCCTTAGGCGTGGTTCCTTGATGACGCATCAAAGAACTATGAGGGGAGGTGCGTCAATACACCCGCCTGTAAAAGATGCGTTTCGCTGACCCCGGTTGCGTTTTCTGACTGATGTATAGAGAATCACCGGCATGGCACGACCCAGCCGAGCACATGAGAAACGCGCCGAGCTCATCGAGGCGGCCCGCCAGGCGGTCCTGCGGCGCGGCGTCCTCGACCTGCGCCTGCGGGACGTGGCCGAGCAGGCGGACATGTCGACGGGGTCGGTGCTCTACTACTTCCCCGCGCTGACCGACCTGCTGCGCGAGGTGCAGCGCGAGGCGGTCGAGCGGTTCTGCGTCGACAGGGAGAGGGCCGCCATGGCCGAGCCCGACCCCAGACGCCGCCTGATCGGGATGATCCGCGCGGGTCTGCCGACCGGCAGCGACGACGAGCTGTGCGTGCTGCTCTACGAGCTCGGCACGTACGCCCGCAGGGACCCCGCCTACTCGGCCCAGCACATCCGCCTGTGCGAGCGGCAGGTCGCCCTGTACGCGGCCGTCCTGGAGGCGGGGGCGGCGGCCGGGGTGTTCACGCTGACCCGCGAGGCCACCGTCCTCGCCCGCAACCTCGTCATGCTCGAGGACGGTCTCGGGCTCCACATCACCCAGGCGGTGCCCACCATCGACACCCGGCAGGCCGAACGCCTCCTGTTCGCCCACGCCTCCGACGTGACCGGCTGCGACCTGGAAAACCTGGAAGGATCAGAGGAACGATGACCCGCGCGCGCGAACTCGGCCTGCCGCTGCCCGGCCGTACCGGACCAGACAACGCCATCACCGACGTGCCGGGGGTCGAGGTCGGCTACACCACCCTGGTCGAGGGGGAGGCCGTCCGCACCGGCGTCACCGCGCTCCTGCCGCGAGGCCGCGAGGACTTCGACGTGCCGTGCGCGGCGGGGTGGTTCTCGCTCAACGGCAACGGCGAGATGACGGGCACGTCCTGGCTCAGCGAGACCGGCTCCCTCAGGCTTCCCGTGCTCATCACCAACACCCACGCCGTCGGCCCCTGCCACCGCGGCGTGATCGACTGGGTCGCCAGGGAGAAACCGGCGGTCGCGGAGCAGTGGCTGCTCCCGGTGGTCGCCGAGACCTGGGACGGCTACCTCAACGACATCAACGGCCCCCACGTCCAGCCCTCACACGCGATGGCGGCCATCGACGCCGCCAGGCCCGGTCCCGTCGCCGAAGGCTCCGTCGGCGGAGGCACCGGGATGAACTGCTACGGCTTCAAGGGCGGCAGCGGCACCTCCTCCCGGCTGGTCGAGTACGGGCCCGACACCTACACGGTGGGGGCGTTCGTCCAGGCCAACTTCGGCTCCCGCAAGGAGCTCACCGTCTGCGGCGTGCCCGTCGGCCCGGCGCTCGCCGACGACAACCCCATGGAGGGCGGCGCCTGGAGGACACCCGCGGGGGCGGGCTCCGTCATCGCCGTCATCGCCACCGACGCGCCGCTGCTGCCGCTGCAGTGCACGGCGCTGGCCCGCCGCGTCCCGCTCGGCCTCGCCCGCACGGGGACCACCGGGTCGCACTTCTCCGGCGACATCTTCCTGGCCTTCTCCACCGGCAACCCCGGCGCGCTGACCATGGGCTTCCCCGACGGCGAACCCGGCTACGAACAGCTGCGTTTTGTTCCCTGGAGCCGCCTGGACGACTTCTTCGAGGCCGTGGTCCACGCCGTCGAGGAGGCCGTGCTCAACGCCCTCCTCGCCGCGGAGACCATGATCGGCCGCGACGGCCGCCGCTCTCC
Source organism: Streptosporangium carneum (assembly GCF_027922005.1). GTDB lineage: Bacteria > Actinomycetota > Actinomycetes > Streptosporangiales > Streptosporangiaceae > Streptosporangium > Streptosporangium carneum. The sequence continues at coordinate 1,088,462 of NZ_BSEV01000001.1, forward strand.
GGGCCTGCCCGTCTCCCGCCTCCTCGACCTGGTGAAACGCCCCTGAACCGGCCACAGGACACCTGCAACACGCCGGTCGGTGTCCGGCGGGCGCGCCGGACACCGCTCGCCGAGCCCTCGGAGGCCCTACGCTTGCGGCATGGCGACCACGAACACGGCGGCGCCGGGGCAGCCGCGCAGGAGGAAGCCGGAGACCCAGCTGGGGCTGGTGCGGCGGGCACGGCGGATGGACCGGATCCTCGCCGAGCTCTACCCCGACGCCCACTGCGAGCTGGACTTCCAGGACTCCTTCCAGCTGCTGGTCGCCACGGTGCTGTCGGCGCAGACCACCGACGTCCGGGTCAACCTGACCACCCCCGCCCTCTTCGCCAGGTATCCCACGCCCGAGGACATGGCCGTCGCCAACCCGGAGGAGCTGGAGACGCTGATCAGGTCGACCGGGTTCTACCGGGCCAAGGCCAGGTCCCTGCTCGGCCTGGCGACCGCCCTGCGGGACCGGTTCGGCGGACAGGTGCCCGCGACCCTGAACGACCTGGTCACGTTGCCCGGCGTGGGCCGCAAGACCGCCAACGTGGTGCTGGGCAACGCCTTCGGGGTGCCGGGAATCACCGTGGACACCCACTTCCAGCGGCTCGTCCAGCGGTTCGGGTGGACCCAGGAGACCGACCCGGTCAAGATCGAGCACATCGTCGGCGCGCTCATCCCCAGACGCGACTGGACGATGGCGTCCCACCGCCTCATCTGGCACGGCCGCCGCAGGTGCCACGCCCGCAAACCCGCCTGCGGCGCGTGCCCCCTCGCCGACCTCTGCCCCTCGTACGGCATCGGCCCGACGGACCCCGTCCAGGCCGCCAAACTGGTGCGCTCAGGTCCTCCCGCCTGATGTGAGCCGTTCAGGCCCTTCCGCCTGATGTGAGCCGTGAGGAAAGCCTCCCGTGACCGGGAAGCGCGGGACGGGGCGTCGTGTTGCAGAGACCGGAGGTGTGCCCGTGGAAGTGCCCGGATGGTTGGAGACGCTGGCCGAGCGGGTCGCGAGGACACCCGTCCCCCTGGCCCTGCGCCCGCCCGAGGTCGGCGGCCGCCCGGCCGCCGTGCTCATGCTGTTCGGAGAGGGACCGCTCGGCCCCGACGTGCTCCTGATCCAGCGCAGTTCCCGAGGACGCAGACACGCGGGGCAGCCCGCCTTCCCCGGCGGCGGGGTCGACCCCGAGGACGGCGGCCCGATCGCCGCCGCGCTGCGCGAGGCCGAGGAGGAGACCGGCGTCGACCCGGCGGGCGTCCACGTGGTCGGCACCATGCCCGAGCTGTACGTCTGGCGCAGTGACAACCGGGTCACCCCGGTGCTCGGCTGGTGGCACACGCCCAGCGCGGTGCACGCCGCCTCGCCCGACGAGGTCGAGTCGGTCGAGCGGGTCCCGATCTCCGAGCTCGTCGACCCGGCCAACCGCCTCAGCCTGCGTCACCCCGGCGGCTCCGCCGGGCCCGCGTTCCGGGTGCGCGGGCTGCTGGTGTGGGGCTTCACCGCGGGAGTGCTCGACAGGGTGCTCGCGGGCTCGGGCTTCGAGCTTCCCTGGGACCGGTCACGGGTGGAGGACCTGCCCCCGCACGTCGTCAACCTCGCCTCCCGCTGAGCCTCCCGCTGAGGCCGGGAAAGAGGCGGGGAGAGCAGGACAGGGGCGTGTGAGCGCGGGCGAGTGTGAGCCACGCGGGCGTGTGAGCGGCGGGGCGGGCAGGACAGGCGAGAGCCGACGCGGACGGGTGAGGGGCGGGGCAGGGCGCCTTACCCGATTTCCTCGATCTCGCGTCCCGTCGACAGGGCCAGCCCGAGGCGGGCCCACTCGGCCACGTCGTCGTCGGGGTCCTGGGTCAGCCGCTCCAGGGCGATCAGGCCCGCGGGGTCGGGCGGGCTGCCGATGATGTTCGGCAGCGCGTAGGCCGCGCCGTACCTCACCCTGGGGTCCGCGTGCTCGCCCAGGGCGACGACCGAGGGCAGCGCGCGGCGGTCCCTGAGGTGGCCGAAGGCGATCAGCACCGAGTAGAGCACCATGCAGTCGTCCTCGCTGGCCGCCAGGAACCGCAGCACGGGCAGGCTCCGGTCGACGAACGGCAGCCTGCCGATGATGTCCACCCCGAGCATCCGCTCCGCGGCCGTCTCTCCCGCGCACAGCCGTCTGGCGGCGGTGAAGGTCTCCAGGTCGCCGCGTTCGTGCAGCATGGCGATCGCGTTCCAGCGGATCGTGCCGTCCTGGTCCCGGTCCCGCAGCGCGGTCTCGATGAGCGTTTCCACAGCCGGCGACCCCCCGATCGTTGCCATGTGGCCACGATAACCGTAGGGACCTCCCACAAGGGGTGCACGCGCGGGCCGGTGGCTGGATACCGTAAAGGGGTGAGTGGTGATCTCCTCGACCTCATCCTGATCGCCCTGATGGTGGCCTTCGCGGTGTCGGGATACCGTCAGGGGTTCATCATCGGGGCTCTGAGCTTTGTCGGATTCGTCGGCGGCGGGGTGCTGGGCATGTTCATCGCCCCCCCGATCGCCGGGGCCGTGGTCGACGGCGAGACCGAGCGGGCGCTGCTCGCCATCGTCATCGTCTTCCTCGCCGCGACGATCGGGCAGTTCGCGTCCTCGACGATCGGCGCGGTGGTCCGCAGCCACGTCACCTGGGAGCCCGCCAAGGTGGTCGACGCGGTCGGCGGCACCTTCGCCAGCGCCTTCTCCGTGCTGGTCATCGCCTGGCTGATCGGCTCGCTGATCGCCTCGTCCCAGTTCACCGTGCTCAGCGAACAGGTCAACAAGTCGCTGCTGATCAGCACCATCGACCAGGCGCTGCCGTCGGCGGCCAAGGAGTTCCAGAAACCCTTCAAGGACTTCATCGACACCTCGGGCTTCCCGAAGGTGTTCGACGCCATCGGAGGCGCTCAGTTCGTCGAGGTCGACCCGCCCGACCAGAGCGTGGCCAAGGCCCCGCAGCTCAAGCGGGCCCGCCGGGGCATCGTCAAGGTCCAGGGCGTCGCGTCCAGCTGCCGCAGGCACATCGAGGGCACCGGCTTCGTCTTCTCCCAGAACAAGATCATGACGAACGCCCACGTGGTCGCCGGGGTCGACCGGGAGCTGGAGGTCACCGACTACCTCAACAACGTCCACCCGGCCCGGGTCGTCCTCTACAACCCCGACAGGGACATCGCGGTCCTCTACGTCCCCGGCCTGAACATGCCGGTCCTGCGCTTCGACGGCACGGCGAAGAAGGGCGACGACGCCATCATCGCGGGCTTCCCGCACGGCCAGGGCTTCACCCTCCAGGAGGCCCGCATCCGGGTGCAGCAGAGGGCCAAGGGCCCCGACATCTACGAGCGCAAGACCGTCGTCCGCGACGTCTACTCCATCCGCGGCCTGGTCAAGCAGGGCAACTCGGGCGGGCCGCTGCTGACCACGGACGGCCGGGTCTACGGTGTCGTCTTCGCGGCAGCCCTCGACCAGCAGGAGACCGGTTTCGTGCTGACCGCCGCCGAGGTGTCGCCGGACGCCGAGGACGGCTCCAAGCTGTTCAACCGCGTCAGCACCCAGGAGTGCAACCAGAACGGCTAGGAGCGGGCGGTCCGGAGAGGCCGAGGGCTTCCGGACGTTTCAGAGCAGGTTCCTGATCCTGGCGACGGCCTGTTCCGGGGACGGATCCTCCAGGGAGTCCAGCTCGCGTGCCGTCCTGGCGATCTCCTCGTACGGCGCGCCGTACGAGGAGATCCTGTCGGCTCCCCTGGCGAACAGCGCCGAGGCCCCACGACGGTTGCCCCGCTGGAGATGGGTGAGCCCGACGCAGATCTGCGCCAGCCCCTGCCACAGCTCGCGCTCCTCCTCGGGGGAGTTCTTCCACCGGCCCTCGAGCACCTCGTGGGCGTGGAAGGGCCTGCCTTCGCCGAGCAGCCTGCGTGCCTCGGAGAGCGCCTCCTCCGCGTCGGGGGCGTAGTCGTCAGGGACGCGTTCCACCCCCTGCGCCCCGTGCGGCAGCGGGCGTCCGAAGGCGTCCCTGGGGCGGCGGTTGCGGGGCCGTCCCGCCGGGTCACGGTCCCTGCGGGGGCCTTCCCCTCCGTCGCGCGACGTCACTGGTCAGGCTCCGGGTCGGCCAGCCAGGAGACGAGCTCGGCGTCGAACTCCTCGGGGCGCTCCTCGTGGGGGAAGTGTCCCGCGTCCTCGATGAGCCGCCAGCGGTAGGAACCGGTCACGTAGCGGCTGGACCCCTGCGCGGTGCGGGGCAGGGTGTGCCCGTCGAGCGCGCCGTGCAGCTGCAGCGTGGGCGCGTGGATCTCCCCCCGCATGGTCCTGGCGTACCGGAGGCCGTCGGGGCGCAGCTGCGAGCGGGCGAACCAGCGGTGGTACTCCAGCGCGCAGTGGGAGACGGTGGGGATGCGGAACACGTCGCGGTAGGTTCGCGCGACCTCCTCCTGCGGCCAGCCGGGCCCCGACCACTCCTCGAGCATCCGCCCGATCCGGGCGCCCTCCTTGGCGGTCAGCCGCCACTCGGGCAGGAAGGGCAGCTGGAAGCCCAGGGCGTACGCGCTCGCCCTGAACTGGCCGAACGGGTCGGACAGCAGCGAGGAGCGGAGCCTGAGCGGGTGCGGGGCCGACACCGGGACCAGTCGCAGGACCGCCTTGGGATCCCGCACGGCCATGGTCCAGGCGAGCAGCCCGCCCCAGTCGTGGCCGACGACGATCGCGCCGCTCTCGCCGAGCGCCCTGACCAGTCCGGCCGCGTCACCCGCCAGCGTCGGCAGGTCGTAGCCGCGCGGCGGCTTGTCGCTGGCGCCGTAGCCCCGCAGGTCGACGGCGACGGCGCGGTAACCCGCGGCGGGAAGCGAGACGAGCTGGTGACGCCAGGTCCACCAGAACTGGGGGAACCCGTGCAGCAGCAGCACGAGCGGGCCCTCACCGGCCTCGACCACGTGGAAGCGGGTGCCGCCCGCGTGGACGGAGCGATGGGTCCACGGACCCTCGATCCTGACCAGGGACTCGTCGGGGTGGCTCACTGGCCCGGTCTCACCGGTTCGCGGTGCGTGCCGACCTGACCCGCGGTCGGCGGGGCGGGGACCGCGGGCGCGACGCCGGCCTCGGTCTCCCCGCTCTTGAGGTGCTTGAGCGAACGCACGGTCCTCTTCATCCCGGTCAGGCCCTTGAGCCTGCGCACCCCGAACAGGACCAGCAGGGCGGCGACGACCAGGTAGAACGCCGTGACGACCGCGAAGGCCAGCCACGTCCACACACCCAGGGCGACCAGCCCGTACGCGATGGCGAACGAGGCCAGGATCAGGCACAGGTGGGCGATGAACGCGGCGGCCCCGAAGAGCCCGGCGGCCACGCCCACCCGTTTCGCGTCGAACCTGAGCTCCGCCTTGGCCAGCTCGATCTCGGCGCGCACCAGGGTGGAGATGTGGTCGGTCGCGTTGGCGACCAGCGCGCCCAGCGACTCCTCCTGAGACTCGGCGGACTGCGGCTCCGCCGACGGACTGTGTGTCATGAACGAACTCCTATCGAGCACCGGTGTCAAACATCATCCTGTGCGCTGACGTGGTTGCGCACGCGCACCCGGAGCAGGATCGCCGCGAGCACCGAGGACACCAGGCTCGCCACGAGCACGCCGGTGGTCACCGCGTTCGTCCGTTCCGGATCGTGCCCGTAGGCCAGGCCGCCGATGAGCAGGGACACGGTGAACCCGATCCCCGCCAGTATCGAGACGGCCGCCATGTCCCGCCAGTGCAACTCCTCCGACAGTCTCGCCAAGCCGAGCCGTACGGCCAGCCACGCCCCGCCGAAGACGCCGAGGAACTTGCCCACCACCAGCCCCGCGACCACGCCGAGCACCACCCGGTCGTCGAAGATCGCGCCGAGCCCCTCCGCGTCGAGCACGACCCCGGCGGACAGGAAGGCGAACACGGGCACGACGAAACCCGCCGACAGGGGGCGCAGACGGTGGTCGGCCAGTTCGGCGGGGGAGCGTTCCTCGCCGGGGCCGCTGTGCACGCGGGTCATCAAGCCGAGGGCTACCCCGGCGACGGTCGCGTGAACACCGCTGATCTCGACGAAATACCAGGCGAGGAGGGCGAGCGGCAGGTACGCCCACAGGCCGCGGACCCGCCTGGCCTGCAGCAGGCCGTACAGGGCGATGGCGACGGCTCCGGCGGCCAGGGCCAGGAGGTTCAGGTGCTCGGTGAAGAAGACGGCGATGACGCCGATCGCGCCGAGGTCGTCGACCACGGCGCACGTGAGCAGGAAGGCGCGCAGGGCGGCGGGCATCGCGCTGGCCGTCACGGCCAGCACCGCCAGGGCGAAGGCGATGTCGGTCGCGGTGGGAATGGCCCAGCCCCGCCCGGCCTCCGGCGCGCCCCAGCTCACCAGGAGATAGACCAGGGCGGGCACGACCATGCCGCAGATCGAGGCGAGAACGGGCAGCGCGGCCTTGCGGAGGTTGGCCAGCTCGCCGTGGACGAACTCCTCCTTCACCTCGATTCCCGCCACGAAGAAGAAGATCGTGAGCAGGCCGTTCTGGGCCCACTGGCGGAGTTCGAGGTCGAGATGGAGGAAGGCGGGGCCGAACGTCGCGGTGCGCAGGGCCTCGTAGGAGGCGAACGACACGTTCGCCCAGATCAGCGCGGCGAGCGTGGCGAACAGCATGACGATGCCGCCGACGGTCTCCGTCCGCAACGCCTCGGCGAGCTCGCGGGAGTATCGGACGGTTGCCCTGAAGGGCCAGATCTCCACGACGCGGCGCATACGACCTCCGGGAATGCAGGCAGGGCTGATTCCCTCCCTGGCCGACCAGACTTCCCGGCACACCTGGTCGCCAGCCTACCGAAGGCTGCCAGAAGAGATTTCCGGCACCCCCGGACCGCCCCTTCACCCACCGGCTGCGGGCGGGGCGGGGCGGGTCGTCCATCGCGCCGGCACGGCGAGCGGCCGCGCCCCCGGAGAGCCTGTGCCTTGTGGGCGGCGTCTTCGAGGGCCGCAGACCTGGGCCGTGTCCTTGTGGGCCGTGTTCTCTGGTCTGTCTTCTCGCGGCCGGGCGTTCGGTGGACGAGCCTGGACGGCTGTGGGGCTAGTCCTCGCTCTTGGCGCTGGGCAGCTTCTCGGAGATGAGGTTCATCACCGTGCTGTCGGCCAGCGTGGTGACGTCGCCGACGCTGCGGTTCTCCGCCACGTCACGCAGCAGACGCCGCATGATCTTGCCGGAGCGGGTCTTCGGCAGCTCGGGCACGACCAGGATCTGGCGGGGCTTGGCGATCGGGCCCAGCGTCTTGGCCACGTGGTTGCGCAGCTCGGCCGCGATGTCCTCGCTCTCCTCGGCGCTGCCGCGCAGGATCACGAACGACACGATCGCCTGGCCGGTCACCGGGTCGGTCGCGCCGACCACGGCCGCCTCGGCGACCTTCGGGTGGGAGACCAGGGCCGACTCGACCTCGGTGGTCGAGATGTTGTGACCGGAGACGAGCATGACGTCGTCCACCCGGCCGAGCAGCCAGATGTCGCCGTCCTCGTCCTTCTTGGCGCCGTCGCCCGCGAAGTACATGCCCTCGAAGCGGGACCAGTAGGTGTCGATGTAGCGCTGGTCGTCGCCCCAGATCGTGCGGAGCATGGAGGGCCACGGGTCGCGGATCGCGAGGTAGCCGCCTCCGCCGTTGCCTACGCTGTTGCCCTGGTCGTCGACCACGTCGGCGGTGATGCCGGGCAGGGGCCGCATGGCCGCGCCGGGCTTGCCGCTCGTCACGCCGGGCAGCGGGCTGATCATGATGGCGCCGGTCTCGGTCTGCCACCAGGTGTCCACGACCGGGGTGCGGTTGCCGCCGATGTGCTCGCGGTACCAGACGTACGCCTCGGGGTTGATCGGCTCACCGACGCTGCCGAGGATGCGCAGGGACGACATGTCGTACTTGGCGGGGATGTCGTCGCCCCACTTCATGAAGGTGCGGATGGCCGTCGGCGCGGTGTAGAGGATCGTGACGCCGTACTTCTGCACGACCTCCCAGAACCGGCCCCGGTGCGGGGTGTCCGGGGTGCCCTCGTAGATGACGCTGGTCGCGCCGTTGGCGAGCGGGCCGTACACGATGTAGGAGTGACCGGTCACCCAGCCGATGTCGGCGGTGCACCAGTAGACGTCGGTCTCCGGCTTCAGGTCGAACACCGCGTGGTGGGTGTAGGCCGTCTGGGTCAGGTAGCCGCCGGTGGTGTGCAGGATGCCCTTCGGCCTGCCGGTCGTGCCGCTGGTGTAGAGGATGTAGAGCGGGTGCTCGGCGTCGTGCGGCTGCGCCTCGTGGGTCTCGGCCTGACGCTCGACGAGGTCGTGCCACCAGATGTCCTTGTCGGTCTGGGCGACCTCCTGACCGGTCCTCCGCACGACGAGGACGTGCTCGATGCCCGGGCACTCCTTGACCGCCTCGTCCACGGTCGGCTTGAGCGCGCTGGGCGCCCCACGCCGGTACCCGCCGTCGGCGGTGACCACGACCTTGGCGTCCGCGTCCTTGATCCTGCCGCTGAGGGCGCTGGCGGAGAACCCGCCGAACACCACGGAGTGGATCGCGCCGATGCGGGCGCAGGCGAGCATCGTGATCGGCAGCTCGGGGATCATCGGCAGGTAGACGGCGACCCGGTCGCCCTTGCCGACGCCCAGCTCCTGCAACGCGTTGGCCGTCTTGGCGACCTCGCGCTGCAGGTCGGAATAGGTGATGGTACGGCTGTCGCCCTCGGGCTCGCCCTCCCAGTGGTAGGCGACCTTGTCACCGCGCCCGGCCTCCACATGGCGGTCGACACAGTTGTAGGCGATGTTCAGCTCTCCGCCGACGAACCACTTGGCGAAGGGCGGGTTCCACTCCAGGGTGGTGTCCCAACGCTTCGACCAGGTCAGCCGGTCAGCCTGCTTCTCCCAGAACGCCAGGCGGTCCTGCTGGGCTTCGGCGTAGGCGTCGGCGGTCACGTTCGCGGCCGCGGCCAGGTCGGCAGGAGGGTCGAACCGCCGAGTCTCGTGCAGCAGGTTCGACAGGGTCTCCTGGGTCTCACGCGACTCGGAACCAGGGGTCTCCGGGGCCACTGCTCACTCCTTATGTACTGCTGTATGCACTGCTTGGTCTACTGTTCGTGTCCCACTTCACCAGGCCAGAGGTCTCTGCCACAAGAGGTCTAGACTGGTCTGTACCAATCGGTGATAGCGGATCATATGGTTCACAGGTGCCTTAACACCGGATGACAACCGCTGCAGAAACGTTGCTCTTTTGTCACCGTAAGAATGTAGCGGACGCTATTCCGGATGCTTTAGTCCGGTGCCCGGAAGAGCCTCGGCGCACCTTCGGCGGGCGGTTCGAAGGCATTGCGGGAGGGGACTTGTGGTCTGTCCGTAAGTCCCGACGCGTGTTCGTGACGGCTCCCCGCGGGCCGCGCCCCGGGGGCGAGGCGTCCGGTGTCCGGGGAGCGGTCCGGCTCGCGGGGATCGGGCGGATTCACGAGAGGTGGGCCGGTTCATGGAGATCTGGCCGGTTTATAGAGATCTGACCGGTTCGCGGGGATCGGGCCGGTTTCCGGGGACGAGGCCGCCACCGCCCCGCGTCCGCGTCGTGTCGCCCGCCTGGCCGTGACACCCGACCAGGGGGCCGCACCTGGCCCCTGAGGTGCTGGAAGCGGTCTCCCAGGGGTCGTGCCGCGCCTTTTCGACCGGCCGGTATGGTCGGGGAGCGTGAGCGACCCATTGGCTGTCATCGCTGAAATGCCCGGAGTGCCGCAGGCCGTCGACGACGCGCGCAAGGCTGTGGACCGGCTCTACGGCCATCGCGTGCTGCGGCGCAAGAGCCCGGAGGTCTCGGCCAGGTCGGCACTGCGCGGCGCTCGCGCGTCCGCCGCACTGGAGGGCGTGGACATTCCGCTTGAGGCCGTTCCCCAGGCCACCGACCCCGTCGTCCAGGGCGCGCTGCGCGTCTCCGCCGAGCTGGGACGCCTCGGCGCGACCTGGCGTACGGCTCCGCGACAGGTGCTGGCCAGGCTGCACACCCTGGCCGCCGCGGGTCAGGCCGACGAGCTCGGCCGCCCCCGGACCTCGGAGACGGCCCGGGACCCGCTCGGCGTCGGCCCCGCCCCCGGCCCCAAGGAGACCGTGGCGCGGGTCGACGGCCTGGTCGACCTGATCACAAGCCCCTCCAAGGCGCCCACACTGGTGCTCGCCGCCATCGCGCACGCCGAGCTGGCCGTACTGCGACCGTTCGGAACGGCGGACGGGGTGGTCGCGAGGGCGGCGGAGCGGCTGACACTGGTGGAGTTCGGGCTGGACCCGAAATCCCTGGCGGCCGTCGAGCTGGGCCACCTCGAACTCGGGCCCGACTACGCCGAAAGCCTGAGGGCCTATCTGACCGGGACGCCTGACGGGGTGGCGACGTGGGTACGGCACTGCGCCTCCGCGGTCGTCCTCGGCGTGCGCGAGGCCACGGCGATCTGCGAGGCCATGCAGCGCGGCTGATCGCGAAGAGCGGGCGGAGGCCGTCGGACACGAGCCCCGCCGGGCTGTCGACATGAGCCCCGCGGGTCTCCGGGGGTGACCGGGCCGGGGCGGCTCGCGGTCGGCCAGGTGGGCGGCGGACCGGCGCCGACGTGGTGGACCGGCGCCGACGTGCGACGTGGCCGGCCGTGGAACGCGTCCCCGCGCGGAGGCCGTACGGCCCGCGAGGACCAGGCGGGGCTTCCTCGGCACGAGGGGGCGCCGAGGCCGTGGGCGGTTCCCGGGACACATGGGCGTCGCGGAGGCCGCGCAGCTCCCGGGGGCGGTTCGTTCGAGATGGTTACGGACATGCCCATACACAGCGGACGGCGCCCCTGGGATGGGGCGCCGTCGCCAGCACGGCGCCACCGGGTTACCAAGCGTGCACCTGATAATCGTCGGGACGGGTCGAAACCCGTCCTCAACGTGCCTCCCGCGGCTCGGCGGCACGTGGGTACCCGGCGGTCGTGCCCGGACAAGTGGTCCGTCCACCCTTTGTACGACGGATCCGGCCTGATGGGAACCCCTGGAACCAAGTCCTTTACAGATCGGGGGACATTCGTGGACAAAGGGTCTCATATGCCGCATTGCATCCGAAAGGTGATCAACCACCCTGGCTCGGGTCGCCGACCTCGATCACGCTGTGTGATCGAAAACGGCCCCATTAGGGGCATGCCCGATTGGGTGACATGCGTATGCGCGATCGTTACATTGAAAAAAACTAGCGGAAATTACAGATTGCTCCTCGACGAAACTCAAGTGGATCGGGCAGCATGAGGTGGTATCTCCTCTAACCGGGGTGACTGCGCACGGGGTGTTCATGCAATGTCCTTGCCGTGCTCCGGTTAACTCTTGAAGGCTTTTTTCTGAAACGGGACCGGCTCTACCCCCCCAGAGCCGGACCGGTTGGCGACCCCCGCTCTCCCCCCCGGCGGGGGTCGCCACTTTTCCGGCCCACGCCTTCGCGCCGCCGCCCGCCCACCCCTGCGGCCCGCCCCGCCCCCAGCGGTCCCCCTCCCTCGCTCCTCGGCCTCTCAGCCCCGGGCTCCGAACCGGCCCGTCCAATTTCTGAGACGGGTCCGGCTCTACCTCCCCAGAGCCGGACCGGTTGGCGACCCCCGCTCTCCCCCCCGGCGGGGGTCGCCACTTTTCCGGCCCACGCCTTCCTCCCCTTCGCATCGCCGCCCGTCCCCCCGGCGGCCCCGCCCCCAGTGGCACCCCCCTACCGCTTCCTCGCTCCCTCGGCTTCTCAGCCCCGGGCTCCGAACCCGGCCCCCTTCAAGTCCCGGGCCCTGAGCCTCAAGCCCTTCCGCACTCTGAGCCTTGGATCTCGACCCTCTTCGCGCCGCGAGCCCTGAGCCCTTCCGAGGAACCTTGAACCCCTCCGCCTTGAACCCCTCCGCCTTGAACCCCTCCGCCTTGGGGCGACTCCGCCGCTGAGGAAGACGGGCTGCCCCGCGTCTCTGCGTCCTCGGGAGCTGTCGTCCCTTCCCGTCTGGATGTCCACAGGCGGCTCCACTTGGATGGATGTCCACAGGCGGCACCGAGCATGCTTCGGTTGTCCACAGAGCGGCGTTCGGCAACCCGGTGAGGGCGGCTCCTCACTGAAAGTGGGTCTCCCGCACCTCAGGGAGGCACTCTTGGACCGCCCACTGGTCATCACCGAAGATCATGATCTGCTCGACGACCTTCTCCGCGTCGCCGCCGCCGCGGGAGCCGAGCTGGACGTCGCCCACGTTCCGGCGCACGCCCGGCCTTACTGGAGCCGAGCTCCCCTGGTCGTGGTCGGCGGCGACATGGCCGACGCCCTGGCCGCCACGGGGCCGCCGCCCAGACACCGGGTCATCTTGGTCACCCGCACACCCGACGACCCCGACACGTGGCGCAAGTGCGTCGCGGTCGGCGCCCAGGCCGTGCTGGAGCTCCCCTCGGGAGAGCGGCGGCTTGTCGACGAGTTCGCCGACGTCGTGGAGCCCGCGTCGCGGGCGGGGCGTGTGGTGTGCGTCGCAGGCGGGCGCGGCGGAGCCGGAGCCAGCGTGCTGGCCGTCTCACTGGCGCTGAGCGCCTCCAGACAGGGCCTGCGCACCCTTCTCGTCGACGCGGACCCTCTCGGCGGGGGCCTCGATCTGCTTCTCGGGCAGGAGGAGGCTGACGGCGCACGCTGGTCCGACCTTGTCGCCCGCGAGGGCAGGATCAGCTTCACCGCGCTTCAGGCGGCCTTGCCGACCTTCGCGGAGCTCACCATGCTCTCCTTCCACCGTGGCGAGGTCGAGGCCATCCCCGCCGAGGCGATGCGCTCGGTTCTCGAGGCGGGCGGGCGTGGCTTCGATCTGGTGGTGGTCGACCTGCCCCGTCACTGCGACAGCGCCGCCGCCGAGGCGCTCGCCAGGGCCACGACCACCCTGCTGGTCGTCACCGCCGACGTGCGCGGCGTGCTCGCGGCGGCTCAGGTGCTCGCCCGGTTGCGCGAACACACCGGTGAGGTGCGGGCCGTCGTGCGGGCCGGCGTCCTGGACGACGACGTCGTCACGGCCTCGCTCCGCGTGCCGTACGCGGGCAGCCTTCCTGACCAGCCCAGGCTCGCCGCGGCCCTCAACCGCGGTGACCTTCCTCCGCTCGGCGGACGGACCTCTCTCGGCCGTTTCTGCGCGTCGTTCCTGCAATCGTTCCTCGGGGCGGAGACATGAAGCAGACCTCCGCCACCACAGCGGTCTCATCCGAGCTGGTCGAGGCCGTCCGGGTACGGCTGGCCCGTGCCGGCGTCGAGCCCAGCGCCGCGCACGTCGCGGTCGCGCTCAGGGCGGAGCGCGCCGTGCTCGGCGACGCGGAGATCCTGTCGGTGGCCCGCGTGCTGTGCGCCGATCTGATCGGCGCCGGGCCTCTGGAGCCGCTCCTGGCCGAAGCCGAGGTCACCGACGTCCTTGTGAACGGTCCTGGCGAGGTGTGGGTTGACGACGGCCGTGGGCTGCGCCGCACGCCGGTCGTCTTTCCCGGAGAGGAGGCGGTTCGGCGGCTCGCCCAGCGTCTGGCGGCTGCGGCGGGCAGGCGCCTCGACGACGCGTGCCCCTATGTTGACGCCAGGCTCGCCGGGGGCGTGCGGCTTCACGCTGTCCTTCCACCCGTCGCGCCAGGCGGCACCTGCCTGTCCCTGAGACTTCCGCCGCGTCGCACCTTCACCCTTCCCGACCTGGTCCAGGCCGGCACGCTCAGGGCCGACACAGTCCCCGTGCTCACCGCCGTGATCGAGTCGCGACTCGCCTTCCTCGTCACAGGCGGCACGGGAACGGGAAAGACCACCCTGCTCTCCGCCCTGCTGTCCCTGGCCGATCCCGGTGACCGGTTGCTGCTGGTCGAGGACTCGGCCGAGCTGAGACCGCTGCACCCACACGTCGTGCGCCTGGAGGCTCGTCCCGCCAACCTCGAAGGAGCCGGTGGCGTGTGCCTGCGCGACCTCGTGCGCCAGGCCCTGCGCATGCGCCCCGACCGTCTGGCCGTCGGCGAGGTCCGGGGCGCCGAGGTCGTCGACCTCCTCGCCGCTCTGAACACCGGTCACGAGGGGGGCTGCGGCACCCTCCACGCCAACACCGCGACCGACGTGCCCTCCCGCCTGGAGGCCCTGGCCTGCGCCGCGGGTCTCAGCCGTGAGGCGGTCCACAGCCAGATCGCAGCCGCCCTGGACGTCGTCGTCCACCTTGTCCGCGATCATGTCGACGGACGTCGCCGAGTGGCCGAGATCTGCATGATGACCCGCCGTCCCTCGGGTCTGGTCGAGGCCGAACCCGCCCTCGCCTTCTCCTCGGACGGTCAGGTGACCACCGGCCCAGGCTTTCCCGCCCTGGCCGCCCGAGCCCCGGGCATCTCCCCTTCGTCAGGGCGCCAAGCTCCAGGCGCCTCCCCGCCGCGGAGTCTGACACGCGGGCCGCACGATGCGGCCAGGTCCCGACGTCATCCTGAGCAGTCGGATGACGCGGCTAGGTCTCGGTGTCATCCTGAGCAGTCGGACGATGTGGCCAGGTCCCGACGTCATCTCGAGCAGTCGGACGGTGTGGCCAGGTCTCGGCGTCATCTTGAGCAGCCGGACGACGACCGGCCGTTCCGCCGATCGTCTCGACTGCTGGACGGCGTTGCCGTCGGCGTCCATGAGTCGCCGTCATGACAGTGGCAGCCGTGGTTCTGACCGCTGTGGCGGTCTGGTTGTGGACCGGGCCCGATCCGGCGACCGCTCGTCTGCGCTGGGCGGAACGCCGTCATCCACATTCACACCGATCGCGCTCGCTGCGCACGAGGTTCACCGCCGGTTCCCGGCCTTCGAAACGTGTGGCCGCCTGGCAAGCGGCCTCGATCGAGCTGTGCCAGGGGCTCGCGGCCGAGTTGGCCGCCGGGCGGACGGCGGGGGAGGCGCTGGCCCGAGCCGTGTCCGTCGCGGACTTCCCCGATTCGGTGGCGCTCCGTCCCCTGGTCGCGGCGGCGAGAGACGGCGGTGACATCCCCGCCGCCCTGCTGGCTGCGGCTCCGGAGAAAGGAGGCGAGGCCTTTCGGGAACTGGCCGCCTGCTGGCGGGTGAGCCTGACCACAGGCGCGGCTCTGTCTGTTCTGGTGGACCGCGTCGCGGCCTCACTCAGGGAGGCGCAGGCCCACCGTCAGGATCTCGCCGCCCAGCTCGCGGGCCCTCGTGCGACAGCCCGTCTACTGGCGTTCCTGCCCGCACTCGCTCTGCTGATGGCGGCGGGGCTGGGCATGAGTCCGCTGGGCTTCCTGCTCGGCGGTCCGGCGGGCCTGGGGTGCCTCGCCGCCGGTCTCGCCCTCGACGGGTGCGGCTTGTGGTGGACGCATCGCCTTGTCACCCGCGTGCGGCACGCCTGACCTGTGTCTCGTTCACTGCCCTGTGCCTCGTCCACGTCGACCGTCAGTGGACGACGGGTAGTGGACGACTGGCAGTGAGTGATCGGCAGTGGACGACCGGCACTGGGTGATCGGCAGCGCCCGGAACCGGCCCCTGTGACCTGCGGCCTCGGAGGCCCCTACGGCCTGGGAGGCCGTTCGATTGCACCGAGCCGGCTCAGGACAGCCGTCGCCCGATGGCGTCCCGATCCAAGGGCGTCAGCCGTACAGAAACCGGGTTCTTCTCTGCTGGGGTGAGGTCCTTGCCGGTGTGGTTTGTGACGTGGGGGTGAGGTTCAGGGGCCGGGGTGGGGCCTGTGATGCGGGGGTGAGCTTCGTGACGCCGGGGCGTGGTCTGTGATGTGAAGTGAGGTCTGTGAGGTCGGTGAGAGCCGGGTTCTTCTCTGCTGGGGATTGCGAGATCCCTGCTGGCGCGGTTCGTGACGTCGGGGTGCGGCCTGTGTGCGGGGGTGCGGTCCGTGAGGCCGTGGGGTGGTTTGTGAGGCGCGGGCGATGTCTGTGACGCAGCTGGAGCTCGTGCTGTCGGTGTGAAGCCCATGACGCGAGATCGTGAGGAGATCCGCAGGTGATCGTTTTGTTGGCCGTGGTGTTCGCCGGACTCGCCGGGTGGCTGTGGACGCCATCGCGTGATCCCGCCGACCGAATCGGCAGAGCCGTGCGGTCACCGCCTTCCCTTCGGCAGCCTTCGCCTCGGCCCTCCACGCCCAGGTCCTTTCCTACGGGGACAGCAGGAGTGGGGGCAGGGGTGGCGCGGTCCGCGACGCGAGCTCGCTTCTTCTCGCCGTCGCCGCGGGCGGCCGGTGAGCTCGGAGGGGTGGGGGCGGCCCACGAGCCCATAGGGAAACGACGGCTGAGCCGGGAGGAGGTGATGTTCTGCGGGCTCATCGGACTGACCGCTTTCCTCGTTGTCGGCGCCGTTCCCGGGGCCGTCGCGGGTGCGGTCGGCTTCGTGGGCGCGCTGAGGGTCGTCCGGATGCGTGAGCCGCCCCACCTTCGTCGGGAACGTGATCGTGTGGCGGCCGATCTGCCGCTGGCGGCCGACCTCATGGTGGCCTGTCTGCGTGCGGGGCAGCCGATCACCGGTGCCGTCGACGTCACGGTCGGGGCGATCGGGGGGCCACTCGGTGACCGGCTGGCCTGGGTGAGCGGACAGCTGAGGCTGGGGGCCGCGCCAGAAGACGCCTGGCAGGCGCTGGCGGTCGAGCGTCCTTTGGCTCCGCTGGCCCGCACCATGAGCCGCGCCGCGCTCAGCGGCGCTCCCGTGGCCGACGTTCTCACCAGACTGTCCGACGACTCCCGCCAGGCCGCCCGTGCCGCGTCCTCCGCGGCTGCCCGACGGGTCGGCGTGCAGGTTGTCGCTCCGCTGGGGCTGTGCTTCCTGCCTGCTTTCGTCTGCCTCGGCATCATCCCCGTTGTGGCGAGTCTCGCCGGTGACGTGCTGCTTCCCTGAGGTGCTCACAGCTCTCCGGGTTATCCACAGGCTCTCGCCGACTGCTCTCTGTTATCCACAGAGCGCTGTTCGTGTCCCCGCGCTCCCGTCCCCATCGAGAAAGCTGGCCTGACCGGTGCCGGGTGTCGGACCCGCCCATCACTTCAGGAGGAAAAAGATGGCTTCATCGATCGCTGGCTGCGACCGGCCTGCTCGATCGCGCTGGTTGCGCGTCCGTTGGGCGTTGCTGACCACGGCTCAGGGGCGCGACCGGGGCATGTCAACCGCCGAATACGCCGTTGGCACGATCGCCGCCTGTGCTTTCGCGGCGCTTCTTTTCAAGGTGGTGACGAGTCCCGAGGTCCAGCAGTTGATCACAGGTCTGATCAACCGGGCGCTCAGCGTCGCCGGATGACCGTCATGGGGCCCGGCTGCACCCCTTGCCGATCAAGAGGATCGGTGACAGCGGAGACCGCTGTCGCACTGCCTGCCCTCATCGTGGTCCTGGCCGCGGCACTGTGGGCGGTGGCGGTGGTCGGGGCCCAGCTCGAGTGTGTGGACGCGGCTCGCGCGGGTGCCCGAGCCGCGTCGAGGGGGGAGCCGTTGGAGCGCGTGCGGGGTGGCGTCCTGGCCGCCGCCCCGCCGGGGGCGCGGGTGACCGTGACCCGGGGCGCGGAGGTCACCCGGGTGGAGGTGTTCGCCAGCGTCGCGCCTGGCTGGGGTTCCTCCCTGCCAGGCGTCACCGTCCACGCGACCGCCGTCTCCGCCACCGAGCCCGGTGGGGAGCGGTGAAGCGGTGACCGCGGTCGGGAGAGATCAGCGACGAAGAGGAGTGGCCAGGGGAGAAGTCGGGTGGGGAGCGGTGAAGTGGGACGCCGTCAGGAGAGATCAGCGACGGACAGGAGCGGGCAGAGGAGAAGCCTGGAGTGGACTGGAGGGCAGAAGCTGGGGGTGGGCAGGCAGCAGGAGAGAAGCAGCAGGGGCAGGCAGGGGAGAAGCGGCAGGTGGGAGGAGACAAGTGGGGGAGGCGGGGGAGACAAACGGGGAAGAGGGGCGAGAGGAGACAAGCGGAGAGACGGGCGGGGAGCGGAGAGATGGGCGGGGAGCGGAGAGACGGGCGGAGAGCGGAGAGACGGGCGGGGAAGGGAGGAGAGGGAGACAGGCGGGGAGTGGGGGACAGGCGGGGAAGGGAGACCGAGGGGCGGCGACGATCTGGGTGGTCGGGCTCATGACGCTGATCTTCATTGTGGCAACCGCGATCGTGTTCGCCGGGACAGCCAGGGTCGCCCGCCACCGAGCCCGGAGCGCAGCCGACCTGAGCGCGCTCACCGCCGCTCGTCTGGCCTTCGCCGACCCGGAGCGTGGGTGCGGGAAGGCGTCCTTACTGGCTACGAGCAACGGTGCGAGGCTTGTGCGGTGCTCCGTCGATGGTTACGGCATCGCCGACGTTCAGGTCACGGTACGGTTCTCGCTGCCCGTCCTGGGCGGTCGGGTGATCACGACCGCCGCTCGTGCGGGTCCGGTCCACATCGCCGACGCCGTCGATGAGACCGCCTCGTTCACATGGTCGGAGACTCGTTCACATGGTCGGAGAAGGTGAGAACCGCCCATGGTGCTGGTGACGTCAGTCGGTGTCGTCGGGATGAGGCGGGCCCTGACCGGGCTACGGCGTGGTGCGCTGAGGGACGGCGAGGCGCTTCGCGGCGGCCGTGACGAACGCCGACACCGCTGCTTCGAACTCCGCTTCGCGGGTCCTGAGCTCGGTTTGGTCGACCGCATCGCGTAGGGCGTCCATGTGCGCGAATGCGGCGTCGGCGAGCGGCTCGGGCCGACCTGACACCAGATGCAGCCGGAAACGCGCGGTTTCGGCCAGGGCGCCCAGGCGATCGGCCTCGACGCGCGCCTGGGTGAGTTCGGCGGGATCCGAGCGCCGGAGCCACACGGTGACGACAGCGCGCTTGAGGTCGGTCACCGCGGCGGCGAACTCGCTGTAGGCGGCCAGACGTTCCTGGCGCAGCCGCTCCTCGCGTGCGATCGCCTCAGCCCGCACGGCGGTCTGTCGCTGGAACAGGTAGGTGCTGAAGGACCCCAGAAGGGTCCCGAGAACGGCGATCAGGCTTCCAAGGACAGCGCTCACCCGCAAAGGGGATCACATTCGACGTCTGGGCCCAAGGGTGCCCATTCCTGCTCCGTGCTGGTTCTGATGCTCTGCTGGGCTCTCAAGGAGTTGAGGGAGCAAGGCCGCCTGTGACCGCGGCGACGGTGTCGGTGTCGCCGCCCAGGTCGATCGCGGCGCGTATCGCGTCCTCGTAGCCGGAGGTGGTGCACGGAGCCCAGACGGCTGAGCCGAGGCAGGGCCAGACGGCGCTGTTGAACTGGGTGGCGTGGTCGGGATGCTGTCGCGGTGCGAGGACAGTGGCGTACCTCTCACGGTGATTGGGCCGACGCGGGTGAGAGTGTCCGGAAGAGCAGCGAGGGGATCGCCGCCCTCCAGCGCCACACGCAGCAGGTCGTGGAAGATCGCGGTTCCCTCCCAGGCGGCGGGATCGCCGTGGGTGAGCGCGGCGATGCGGCGAGCGGCGTTCATGGTGGCGTCCTGCCCCTGATGCGCGAAATACACCGCCGAAGTGGTGGTCCTCATCAGCGAGCCGTTTCCGGCGGCGCGACGGGTGCTCTGGAAGTGGACGGCAACGGCGCGGTCCCAGGGCATGCCGTTGGTCAGGACATCCTCGGTCTGCAGCCCGATGTCCTGGGCTCACAGGCCGCCCATCGCTGGAAACGGGAGAAGACGTCCGGCAGGTCCAGTCCTTCCTGCTCCAGCAGCGACTCGGCCAGGTGCGCGGCCATCTGTGTGTCGTCGGTGGCCTCTTGTCAGGGGCGGGGGTCTCATGTCAGGGGGAATCGGAGAGCAGGACGGCCAGGAGGCGCAGGGCCCCGGTCTTGTCGAGGGGTTCGTTGCCGTTGCCGCACTTGGGGGACTGGATGCAGGACGGGCAGCCGCGCTCGCACTCGCAGGAGGCGATGGCCTCCCTGGTGGCCGTGAGCCAGTCGAGGGCGCGGGCGTAGCCGCGTTCGGCGAAGCCCGCGCCGCCCTCGTGGCCGTCGTAGACGAAGACGGTGAGCAGCCCGGTGTCGGGGTGGAGCTCGGTGGAGACGCCGCCGATGTCCCAGCGGTCGCAGGTCGCGAAGAGCGGCAGCAGGCCGATGGAGGCGTGTTCGGCCGCGTGCGCGGCTCCTCCGAGGTCCAGGCCGTCCTGGGCCAGGGGGGCGGTCGCCGAGGCGGGCAGGGTCCACCAGACCGCGCGGGTGCGCAGGGTGCGCGGAGGAAGGTCGAGCGGCTCGTCGCCCATGAGTTCGCTGCTCTGGGCGCGGCGTCTGATGTAGGAGACGACCTGGCGGGTCACCTCGACGGAGCCGAAGTGGAGCTCTCCCCGGCCGAGTGGGTGCGAGTGGAGGGACTCCAGGACCGAGATGTCGGTGACGTCCCTGGCGAAGGTCGTGTAGTCGGGGGCGCCGGCCTCGACGAGGGCGACGCCCGCCTCCAGGTCCAGCTCGGCGACCAGGAACGTCTCCCCCTGGTGCACGTAGACGGCGCCGGTGTGCACGCTGGTGTGCGCGGAGGGCTCGTCCACGGTGCCCAGCAGCCGTCCCGTGGACATCTCGACGACCTGGACCGGGGGGCCGCCCGCTCCCCGGATGTCGGCGAGGTCGGTGGCCCTTTCCCTGCTGGTCCAGAACCAGCCCGTCGCGCGCTCCCTGAGCAGGCCGTCCGCGACGAGGCCCGCGAGCACCTCCTTCGCGCTCTGCCCGAAGATCTCCAGATCGTCGTGGGTCAGCGGGATCTCGGCGGCGGCGGCGCACAGGTGGGGGCCCAGCACGTAGGGGTTGGCCGGGTCGAGCACGATCGCCTCGACCGGGCGGCCGAAGAGCGCCTCGGGGTGGTGGACGAGGTAGGTGTCCAGCGGGTCGTCCCTGGCGATCAGCACGGCCAGGGCGTCCTGCCCCGCGCGTCCCGCCCTGCCCGCCTGCTGCCACAGCGACGCCCTCGTCCCCGGCCATCCGGCGATGAGCACGGCGTCCAGCCCGGACACGTCGACGCCGAGCTCCAGCGCGTTCGTGGTCGCCAGCCCGAGGAGGCCTCCGGAGCGGAAGGCCCTCTCCAGCCCCCGGCGGTCCTCGGCGAGGTATCCGGCCCGGTAGGCCGCGACCCTGTCCGGCAGGTCCACGGGCGCGTCGGAGCCGATGACGAGGTCCTGAAGCCTGGCCCTGGCGGTCAGGGCGACCGACTCGGCGGCCCTGCGGGAGCGGACGAAGGCGAGGGTGCGGACGTCGGCGGCGACCAGGTCCGCGAGGAGGTCGGCGCTCTCGGCGGCGGCGGGACGGCGCAGGGGCGCGCCGCCCTCGCCGCGCAGATCGGTCAGGGGCGGCTCCCACAGGGCGAAGGTGGTCGCGCCCCGGGGAGAGGCGTCCGTGGTCACCTCGGCCATCTGGAGGCCCGTCAGGCGCGTCGCGAAGGTCCCGGGCTCGCTGGCCGTCGCAGAGGAGAGCAGGAACACCGGGTTTGAGCCGTACCGCGCGCAGATCCGGCGCAGGCGGCGCAGGATCTGGGCGACGTGGGAGCCGAACACGCCCCGGTAGCCGTGGCACTCGTCCACCACGACCATCGCCAGCCGCCGCCAGAAGGCCGACCACTGGGCGTGACGGGGGAGCATCGTGCGGTGGAGCATGTCCGGGTTCGTCAGGACGTAGTTGGCGTGCTTGCGGACCCAGGCCCGCTCCTCGAAGGAGGTGTCGCCGTCGAAGGTGGCCGCGCGCAGTTCGGGGACGTCCAGCTCCTCCAGCGCGCGGAGCTGGTCGGCGGCCAGCGCCTTCGTCGGCGTCAGGTAGAGGATCGTGCGGCCGTCCAGCACGGAGGAGACGGCCGGGACGAGGTAGGAGAGCGACTTCCCCGAGGCGGTTCCTGTGGCGATGATCACGTTTTGACCACGATGTACCAGTTCAGCGGCCTCGGCCTGGTGCGGCCACAGTCCTGGAATCCCTCGGTTCGCCCAGCGCGTAACCAGGCGCTCCTCGACCCAGTCCGGCCATCGGGTCTCACCCGCCTGACGTGCGGGAACGTGCTCAACGTGGGTCACGCGCTCACGGCGCGCGGAAACGCCGAGCAGGTTGCCGAGTGCGGAACCCGCTCGGAGGGAGGAGGATGTGGGCGGAGTCACTGGTTTCCAGTCTGGCATCTGTGGGCAGAGTCGCCGGGAATCGTGATTTCGTATAGACACTGAGCGTACGCATGGTTGAATGCCGCGCGTCGGGGCTTGTCGTCTGGGGGCCACCCGGTCCCAGGAGTCACGCCTGAATCGGTACTTTCGCAGGCAAGGCGCTGGAGGATCTGTGGATCTGAAGTTGGACCACCATTCCGAGGACCGTCTCACCATCGTTGAGGTCGAGGGTGAGATCGATGTCTACACCGCGCCCAGATTGCGTGAGCTCCTGATCGACCTGGTCAACAAGGGGAACTTCCACCTCCTCGTCAACATGGAGAAGGTCGACTTCCTTGACTCAACGGGCCTTGGTGTCCTGGTCGGCGGGCTCAAGCGAGTTCGGGCGCACGACGGCTCACTGGAGTTGGTCTGCACCCAGGAGCGCATTCTGAAGATCTTCCGGATCACCGGGTTGACCAAGGTCTTCGGAATCTACGCCTCGGTCGAGGAGGCCAAGGAAGCTCACGGCTCAGACAAGTAATCATGGCTACCGTCGAGCTGACGTTCAGCGCCCTTCCCGCCCACGTGCGCACGGCACGCCTGGTCGCCACGGCGATCGCCAGGCGCACCGGGGTGGAGGAGTCACTGCTGGACGAGGTACGGCTCGCAGTCGGTGAGGCGTGCTCCCGGGCCGTCGAGGCGCACCGCCTCCACTGTCCGGGGGAGCCGATCCGCATCGAGCTCCGTGATGACCTGGGGCGGTTCGAGGTGACCGTCACCGACTCGGCCCCGAGCGACGAGCTGGAGCAGGATCGCGCGCTGCTGCGATTCGACGACCCGCTCGTGCAGCTTCCCGACGCCCTGATGTCCGGCTTCGGCATCGCGGTCATCGTGGGACTGGCCGACGACGTCCAGGTCTATCCGAGCCAGAAGGGCATGCGCATCCGCATGAGCTGGCCTGCGGCGACCAACGGCCTGTCTCCGGCCTGACAGCAGTACATCTTGATCTGACAGCGGTAAGACCCGGCAGCCGGGCGCGTCCGACGGGACGCGCCCGGCTGTCCGTTTGTGGGGGCCTGGTTTCGGTCAAACATAATTTTGATATGTGAGGACTGAAATGAGAGGAAGGCCTGGTGAAGGCACCTCGTCCGCCGGTTCGGGCAACCTTTAACCGGAAGAGTCGAGAAGGATTACTGCCCGCGTCATTAATTGGCCACGCGCAGAGGCTTCATATCGGCGAGTTGGCTGCGTAGACTCCCCGGCACCGGCCAAGGTTTGTCCTTCGGAAGCGGCTCGCAGGCGGGCCGGGTTCCGTCGGAGGTCTGCGGACGCAACCGGAAGCGGCACTGCCAACCACCCCGGACGTGCGCCGCTCCACCTTCCTATCGTCTACCGCAGCGCAGTCCGGGCAGGACGTGATCCCGTCTTGCCGAGGAGAGTCGGATGTCTGTGCTCGATCTCGCCGCTGCCGAAGAGCCAGCGGTATCCCTGAGCGGTTCCCACTTCAACATCGTGATCGCGGTGGCCGTCGTGGCCCTGATCGCACTCGCCGTCGCAGCAGTGCTGGTGCGAGAGGTTCTCGCCGCCAGCCAAGGCACCGAGCGTATGCAGAGCATCGCGCGAGCCGTACAGCAAGGGGCTTCCGCGTATTTGACGCGGCAGTTCAGGACACTCGCGGTGTTCGTGATCCTTATTCCTTTCCTGCTCTACCTGCTCCCCGCGGAGTCGACCGGTGTGGCCGTCGGCCGCTCCGCCTTCTTCGTGGTCGGCGCGGTGTTCTCCGCGCTCACCGGCTTCGTCGGCATGTGGCTCGCGGTCCGGGGGAACGTCCGCGTCGCCGCCGCCGCCCGTGAGTCGGGCGAGAAGGTCGCGATGCGGATCGCCTTCCGCACCGGTGGCGTGGCCGGCATGATCACCGTCGGTCTCGGCCTGCTCGGCGCCGCCATCGTGGTGATCAGCTACGGCGGCGAGGCTCCGGCGGTGCTGGAGGGCTTCGGCTTCGGCGCCGCGCTGCTCGCGATGTTCATGCGGGTCGGCGGCGGCATCTTCACCAAGGCCGCGGACGTCGGGGCCGACCTGGTCGGCAAGGTCGAGCAGGGCATCCCGGAGGACGACCCGCGCAACGCCGCGACCATCGCCGACAACGTGGGCGACAACGTGGGCGACTGCGCCGGCATGGCGGCCGACCTGTTCGAGTCCTACGCGGTGATGCTGGTGGCCAGCCTGATCCTGGGCAAGGTCGCCTTCGGCACGGAGGGCCTGGTCTTCCCGCTGGTCGTTCCCATGATCGGTGTGCTCACCGCCATCATCGGCATCTTCACCACCGCCCCCCGCAAGGGCGACCGCAACGGGATGGCGGCGATCAACCGGGGCTTCTTCATCTCGGCGGCGATCTCGGCCGTCCTCGTCGCCGTCGCGGCCTACGTCTACCTGCCCGACAGCTTCTCCAAGCTGACCGGCGTGAGCGCGGAGATCGCCGCGGTCACCACCGACCCCCGGCTCATCGCGATCGGCGCGGTGCTCATCGGCCTGGTGCTGGCCAGCGCCATCCAGATTCTCACCGGCTACTTCACCGAGACCAACCGTCGTCCGGTGAAGGACATCGGCGAGAGCGCCCGCACCGGCCCCGCGACCGTCATCCTGTCCGGCATCAGCGTCGGTCTGGAGTCGGCGGTCTACTCGGCGCTGGTCATCGGCGCGGCCGTCTACGGGGCGTTCCTGCTCGGCTTCGGCAACGTCACCATCGCCCTGTTCGCGGTGGCCCTGGCGGGCACCGGTCTGCTGACCACGGTCGGCGTGATCGTGTCGATGGACACCTTCGGCCCTGTCTCGGACAACGCCCAGGGCATCGCCGAGATGTCCGGTGACGTCGAGGGCGAGGGCGCCAGGGCGCTCACGTCGCTGGACGCCGTCGGCAACACCACGAAGGCCATCACCAAGGGCATCGCGATCGCCACGGCGGTGCTCGCCGCGACGGCCCTGTTCGGCGCGTTCAGGACGGCGATCGAGACCCAGCTGGGCAACGCGAGCCAGGGTGTGAAGGACGTGCTGGGCTCCTTCAGCTCCTTCAGCCTGAGCGTCGACTCCCCGAACGTGCTCGTCGGACTGGTCATCGGCGCGGCGGTCGTGTTCATGTTCTCCGGGCTGGCCATCCTGGCGGTCGGCCGCGCGGCGGGACGGGTGGTCTTCGAGGTCCGGGAGCAGTTCCGCACCAAGCCGGGGATCATGGCGGGCACCGAGCTGCCCGACTACGGCAGGGTCGTGGACATCTGCACCCGTGACTCGCTGCGGGAACTGGCGACGCCGGGCCTGCTGGCCGTGCTCACCCCGATCGCCGTCGGCTTCGCCCTGGGCTACGCCCCGCTCGGCGCGTTCCTGGCGGGCGCCATCGCCTGCGGCACGCTCATGGCGGTGTTCCTCGCCAACTCCGGCGGCGCGTGGGACAACGCGAAGAAGCTGGTCGAGGACGGCCACCACGGAGGCAAGGGCTCGCAGGCCCACGAGGCCACGATCATCGGCGACACGGTGGGCGACCCGTTCAAGGACACCGCGGGACCGGCGATCAACCCGCTTCTCAAGGTGATGAACCTGGTGGCGCTGCTGATCGCGCCCGCCGTCGTGGCCTACGCCGACAACGTGGCGCTGCGGATCGGTGTCACCGCGATCGCGGTGGTCATCGTCGTCGGCGCCGTCGTGGTCTCCAAGCGCCGTTCGGCGAGCATCTCCCCGACCGAGGAGAACCACGTCGACCGTCAGCGGGAGCCGGTCTCCAGCTGAGAGGAGAGCCGGTCTCCCGCCGCCGTCAGGGGAGGCGGGAGACCGGCGCCCGGCCGTCCGGGAAGCCGGGGCCGGTCGAGGAAGGCACGACGCGAGGGGTGCACGTGGCCGCGCACCCCTTTCGCGTGTCCGGGGCCTCCCGGTGGGAAACTGATCCGTATGGAACAGCAGCCCTCCGGAGGCAGAACGCTCATACTCATCCTGCTGGCGATGGCCGTGGTGTTCGCGGTGATCGTGGGGGTCTCGATGTGGGCGGCGAGGTGAACGCCGAGGTGAACGATCAGGTGGACGGCGAGGCGGGCGGCGAAGTGAGCGACAGGGCGGGTGACAGGGCGGGTGACGGAGGCAGGGTGACGACGCGCACGCTGATCGTCCTCAGGCACGCGAAGGCGGCACACACTCCGGGGCTCGCCGACCGGGAACGCCCCCTCACCGAGCGCGGCCGCCGCGACGCCCGCCGGATCGGCGAGACGCTCACCGGCCTGGACCTCCGGCCCGACCTGGTGCTCTGTTCCCCGTCGATCCGCACGCGGCAGACAGCCGAGCTGGCCCTGCCCGGCGCGGACATCACCTTCGAGCCCGCCATCTACGAGGCCTACCCCGACGAGCTGCTCACGCTCGTCAGGCGCAGCGATCCCGAGGTGCGCACGCTGATCCTGGTGGGCCACAACCCCGGCGTCCACGAACTGGTCCAGGACCTCACCACGAGGGAGGGCGACCCCGGCTTCCCTCCCGGCGCCTTCGCGGTCATCGAGACCGACGCCGAATGGGCCGAGCTGGACGCCGGACGAGGCGTCGTGCGCTGGAGCCCGAAGGAGCACTGAACGCCCGCGGGCGGTGACGCCCCGCACCCCCCGCGGTCCGACAAGTGGGGGTGGCATGCGAAGAGTCGCCGGGACGCTGCGCGGCGACTTCGCGGTCGCGGGCCGTCCCGCCTGGGGGTACGGCCTGCTGTGCGCGCTGGGCGTCTGCCTGCCGCTGCTGGCCGGGGTCGTCGGCGGTCATGTCCGCGAGGGCGTCGCGGCGGCGCTGGGAGGCTATCTCACCGTCTTCGGCGACGCGCCGGGCCTGCCGTACGGCGAGCGGGCACGCAAGCTACTCGTCACCACGCTCATGGCCACGCTCGGGACAGGTCTGGGCCAGCTGCTCCAGCCCTGGCCCTGGCTCGCGGTCTTCGCGATCGGCCTGGTCGCGGCCGCGGGGGCCTACTGGCCGGTGATCAGCGTTCCCGCCGTGCTCGCCGTGACCCTGACCTACTTCGCCCCCTCCGGGGCCGCCCTGATCACCCACATGGCGATCACCGCGGCGGGCGGCCTGCTGATCACGGCGCTGCTCGTGGTGCTCTGGCCGGTGCGCCGTCTTCGGCCGCTGCGCACCGCCTTCGAGGAGGCGGGCACGGCGCTGGCCGACCTGCTGCCCGCCGCGGGCCGTGCCCCGCTCTCGGACGAGAGCTGGGAGTCGCTGCGGCGGTGTGCCGTCACCGCCGTGGACGACGCGGCCAGGTCGTTCTCCCTCTACCGGGTCTCGCAGGAGGACGACCGGGCCCTGGAGCGGTTGCTGGCCACACTGGACCGGATCTTCAGGGAGACCATCGCACTGCGGGTGTTGCGGGCGGCGGCCGTACAGGGGGATCTTGGCGAGGAGTGGACCGGGGAGCTGGACGAGGCGGTCGAGGCGCTGGCCGCCGCGCTGCGGGAGGCGGTCGCGCTCGGCGGCTCGGCCGCGGTGCCCGAGGCCGTCGACGCCATCGGACGATTCGCCGACCGGGTGGAGCGGGTTCGCAGGGCGGCGCACGCGGGTGAGGCGCCGCTGCCCGCGGCCGTGCTGCTCGGACAGATCCGCCGCTGCCTCGACCGGATCGGGATGGCGGTGCGGTCGGTGTCGCAGCAGGCGGCGGAGGCGGTCGAGGTCGGGCCGCGGCTGCCGAGGTTCGGCAGGCTGCGCAAGCCGGTGTTCTCGACCGGCTACCACCCCGTACGGCTCGGCCTGGCGGTGACCCTGGCCATGGCGCTGATGCTGCTGGCCCACGAGCACTACGCCAAGTGGTTCGTGGTGACCGTGCTGGTCAGCCTCCGTCCCGCCTACCGCGACACGGTGGACCGGGTGACGCTGCGGGTGCTCGGCACGGCGGTCGGCGCGGCGGGGGCGGCGGTCGTGCTCGCGATCGCCCCCGGTCACCTGTACCTGATCGTGTTCATCGGGATCTGCGCGGTGCTGGGGTTCGCGCTCAGGGGCGCGAGCTACGGCTACTGGACGATCTTCTCCACGCCGCTGTCACTGATGCTCTCCGACTTCACCCTGCCGCTCGACTGGGGCGCGGCGGCGGCCAGGGTGGCCCTCACGATCGCGGGCGGGACGCTGGCGCTGCTCTTCACCAGGACGCTGTGGCCCAGGGGGCACAGGGCGCGGCTGACCGGCAGGATCGTGGACACGCTCGAACGGCACGCGGCGCTGGCGCGGTCGCTGGTCGAGCGGGACCCCGAGGAGGTGAGCGCCGTGCTCTCCGCCGCGGCCGACGCGGCGGACAGGCTCACCGACTCCCTGAACCGGCTGGACAAGGAACCGGGCGGCAGCGCGCCGCGACGGCTCAGGGAGGCGGTGACGGCGGCCAGGCGGTTGCGGGACAACGCGCTGGCGCTGCTGGCCGTACCGGCTCCCGTCGAGGAGTCCGGGCCGACGGCGACGGTCCTCGACATGGTCGCCGACCGCCTTGAGAACGTCGCGGAGGCGATCAGGACGGGACGGCCCGAGGCGCGGGCCGACGATCTGGACCGCGTGCTCGACCGGCTCGGCGCGCACGTGGACCTGCTGACGGCGCGGAGGCTGGACGAGGTGGCCGAGGGGGCCGCGGACCGGATGACCGGCGTGCGGCGGGGGATCATGCACGCCGCCGCCGCGCAACCGGCCCTGAAGGGGCTGAGCGCCGAGGCGCTCGAGCTGGCCTCCCTCACCGCTCCACGACGGTGACGCCGTCTTCGGCGTCGGCGGCCTCGACCTCGGCACGCGGGATGCCGAGCAGGTAGAGGATCGAGTCGAGGTAGGGCACGTTGACCGCGGTGTCGGCGGCCTTGCGGACCACGGGCTTGGCGTTGAACGCGATGCCCAGGCCCGCCGCGGCGATCATGTCCAGGTCGTTGGCGCCGTCGCCGATGGCCACGGTCTGGCTGATCGGGATGCCGGCCTCCCGCGCGAAGCGCTCGAGCGCCCGCGCCTTGCCGGGACGGTCGACGATCTCGCCGACGACTCGTCCCGTCAGCACGCCGTCGACCACCTCCAGGGTGTTGGCCGCGGAGTAGTCGATCCCGAGCTCCTCGACGAGGGCGTCGGTGAGCTGCGTGAACCCGCCGCTGACGATCGCGAAGCGGTAGTCGAGCCGCTTGAGCGTGCGCACCAGCGTGCGGGCTCCCGGAGTGAGCACCAGCTCCTTGCGGACCTTCTCGAACGTCTCCTCAGGCAGGCCCTCGAGCAGGGCCACGCGGCGGCGCAGCGACTCGGCGAAGTCGAGCTCGCCGCGCATCGCCTCCTCGGTGACCCGGGCGACCTCCTCCAGGCAGCCCGCGTGCGCGGCCAGGAGCTCAATCACCTCGGCCTGGATGAGGGTGGAGTCGACGTCCATCACGATCAGCCGCTTGGCCCTGCGGTGCAGGCCGCTGCGCTGCACGGCCACGTCGACCTGCTGGGTGTACGCCTCGGTGGCCAGCTCGGCACGGAGCGTGTCCGGGTCCGCGCCGGAGACGGCGAGCTCGATGCAGGTCACCGGATAGTTGGACAGTCGCTCGATCCGGTCGATGTTGGCGCCCGCCGCCGCGATCCGCCCCGCGATGCCCGCCATCGCGGCGGGCTGCAGGGGCGCTCCGAGGACGGTGACGTGCAGCCGTCCGCGCCGCCGCTTCTCGTGGAGGTCGGAGCCGGTGGACAGTTCCACCTCGAGGCCCAGATCTCCCGCGGTCCGCTCGACGGCGGTCCAGAGGGCGCCGAGGGTGCCGCCGGTCCCGGTCGGGGTGTCGCCGGAGTAGGCGACGAGGACGCCCAGGGTGAGCCTGCCGCGGATGACGACCTGCTCGACGTCGGCGACGACTATGGGGAAGCCGGCCAGGACGGCGAAGAGCCGGGAGGTGACCCCCGGGCGGTCCGGGCCGGACAACGTGATCAGAAGCGTGCGCTGGTTCATCGGTATCTAAGCTACTTGGCCCCAGAAACGATCGTGAATGCGGTTCATCATCCGGACGCCTGAAGTTCGCGGCGCCCTCCCGCTCGGTGTCACCTGAGCCTGCCTTCATATGTGCATGACGACCACTCCCGCGGAGCAGCGGGTCGCTCGCTACATCGTCGGGCTGGCCAGTACCGCCGCCGACATGCGGGAGGCCCAGCGCCTGCGTCACAGGGTGTTCGCCGAGGAGATGGGCGCTCGGCTGGACACCCCCATAACCGGTCTCGACGTCGACCCGCTCGACGCCTACTGCGACCACCTCCTGGTACGGCACGGCGAAACGGGCGAGGTCGTCGGCACCTACCGGCTGCTCTCCCCGCGCAGGGCCGACCGCCTCCACGCGGACTCCGCGTTCGACCTCACCGCGCTGGCCGGGATCAGGACGGACCTGGTCGAGGCCGCCAGGGCGTGCGTGCACGCCGAGCACCGGCGCGGCGCGGTGATCGGGCTGATGTGGGCGGCCATCGCGCGCTACATGGTCGCCGGAGGTCACCGGTGGCTCGCGGGATGCTGCACGGTTCCGGCCGCGGAGGCCGTCGGGATCATGGAGCGGCTGCCGCTCTCCCCGCCGGAGTACCGGGTCACCCCGCGCCGTCCGTGGCGTGGCGGCCGGGGCGCCGGACGGGGTGCGATCCCCGCCACGCTGCGGGGCTACACCCGGCTGGGCGCGTGGGTCTGCGGGCCGCCCGCCCACGACCCCGACCTCGGCACGGCCGACTTCTTCGTGCTGCTCTCGATGGCCAACGTCACTCCTCGTCACCTGCGGCACTTCCTGGGAGCCCCGGCATGACTCCGTGGCTTCCCGCGGGGCCGTGCGAGCCCGCCACCTGCCTCACGCCCGCGGGTCCCACGGTCGCCCCGCCGCTCAAGGCCCTGCGGCTCGTGGCGATCACGCTGCTCCTCCTCGTCGGGGCGCTGCTCGCCCTCGGCGCCCGCGGACTCCGTACGGCCACGCGGATCCGGCTGACCAGCGGATGGTCCCGGACGGCGCTGTGGGCCCTCGGCGTCCGGATCGAGGTGCGGCCCGGCTTCGCGTTCCTGGCCGGTTCGGCCGCGGGGCTCCGGGTCCTCCCCGTCTCCAGGACGGCCCCGTTGATCGTGTCCAACCACGTGTCGTGGCTTGATCCGCTCGTCATGGCGGCCGTCATGCCCTGCCGCCTGCTGGCCGGGCGCGGGAGCGGGGACCGGCCGCTGGTCGGCGAACTGGCGGAGGGGGCGGGGGCGCTGCTCATCGACAGGGACCGGTTGTCCACGCTGCCCGAGGTGGTCGCCGGGGTGGCCAGGGCGCTCGGCGACGGAGAGCCGGTCGCGGCCTTCCCCGAGGGCGTCACGTGGTGCGGCCGGGAGATGGGCGCCTTCCGGCGCGCGGTGTTCCAGGCGGCGCTGGACGCGGGAGCCCCGGTCAGGCCGGTGGCGGTGAGGTATCTGGGACCCGGCGGCGCTCCGGCCACCGGCGCGGCCTACGTCGGCGGCGACACGCTGGCCGCCTCGGTCCGCAGGGTCGCCGGGCTCCGGCGGCTGACCGTCGAGGTGACGCTGCTGCCGCCGGTGCAGGCCCGTGACCGCAGGTCCCTGGCGTGGGCGGCGGAGTCCTCCATCGCCTCGGTGGTGATCGCCCCGACCTCGCACGGGGCCAGGGTGGCCGCCTGAACGTGGCCCGGGACGGCGGAGGCCGGACGTTCTCTGGCCTGCGGCTTCCGGTTCGCCGTACTCCGTCCGTCATGTCCCGAGGGCCAGGCGGCAGGCGAACCCGGGGGTAACGGCACCCTGACCGGTTGGGGACTGTGAGACGGCAGGGAAAGAAGTGACACTCGTGCTGTTACGTAAAGCAACGAGTCGATCACTCCAGGTGTCTGTCGGTGGGCGGGGCGATCGGGCGACGCGCTCCGGTGGTCGGGGTCGCCCGGGGGAGGCTCCGTCTGCCGGGAAAGCGAAGGACTCATGTTCGCATCCGCACGTTCCCTGCGCCGGGCCGGCGTGATGGCCGCCGCGCTGTCCACGACGGTCGCGCTGGCCCTTCCCGCCTACGCGGCCGGGCCGCCGATCTCCACCTCGGGAATTCCTCGCACCAGCGCGACCTGGGGCGCCGACCGGTGGGGCACCAACTCCAACCAGTGGGTCGAGCTGCCCGGCGCCTCCATTCCCGACAACGGCGTGCGCGGCAGCGCGGTGGTCGTGGTCACCTTCAACGCCGAGACCCACTGCTCGGACCCGTCCGACAACGGTGTGTGCAGCGTGGACATCCAGGTCGGGGGGCAGCAGGCCCATCCGCGCAGCGACAACTACCGGTTCGACACCGCCAAGGAGGGCGGCGAGTGGGAGACCCACTCCACCACCCGCACCGCCTGCTTCGCCTACCAGGGCGGCCGGCGTGACCTCACCGCCAAGGTCCTGGTCAGAACCTCCCAGGGCACCAGGTTCGAGCTCCAGAACTGGCATCTGAAGGTCGACCGTTACTCCCTGCGGGCGGGCAGCACCTGTCCATGACGTTCGCGGAGGGTCCTCGTCCGTCGCGCGCGTCCGTCGCGGGCTGATCGCGGCCGAGGTCTCCGCGGGACGTGCGAACGGCGCCGCGAGTGGGGGTGATCGCCGGATCTCGGCGCCGTCTACGTGCTCCGGCGTCGTTCGCGCGCCTGACCTGTCGCGTGAGGCGTGAGTGCGCGGGGTGGGCCGTGCGGGGCGGTGAGAGTGCGCGGGGTGGGCCATGCGCGGTGGTGAGGGTGCGCGGGGTGGGCCGTGCGCGGGTGGCGAGGGTGTACGGGCGGAGGCGGAGGCGGGTGCTCACGGAGGTTCTTCCGAGGTCGGCGGACGGATGCGGAGAGATGTGCTCACAGGGGTTCCGCTCCGCCATTTAGTGGAACAAAGCATTCCGTTCTGCTATTCTGGACACAGAACGAACCGCCCGCCGCCGAGGTGAGCGGCCCCCCGTGTCGGAAGGAACCACGCCCGATGAGCATCGACACCGTTTCCGGCTGGGATGTGCTGGACAACGCCCACAGCGCGCTGCGCACCGTGATCGCGGGTGTCGCGGCCGGAGACTGGGGCCGTCCCACTCCCTGCTCGAAGTGGGACGTCACCCAGGTCCTGCAGCACGCCGCGGGCGACCAGCGCGCCTATGCCGCCGCGATCACCGGCGAGGGCGGGCCGACGGAGGACCCCTTCTCGCCCTCGGGTCACCTGGAGGAGGTTCCCTCCGTCTTCGTCGAGGAGGCCATACGGGCGGCCGCCGCGGCCTGGAAGACCGTCGGCGAGGACGTCCAGGACGCGCCGACCCCCCTTCCTCAGGGGCGCATGCCGGGATGGCTCGGCGCAGGCGCCGCCGCGCTCGACGCGGCGGTGCACGCCTGGGACATCGCGGTGGCCACGGGGCAGCCCTCGCCGCTCACCGTGGAGCTCGCCCGGGCGCTGACGCCGGTCGCGACCGGCATCGTCGAGCCGCTGCGGGCGTACGGCGCCTACGCGGCCGCGCTGGAGTCCGAGTCGGGCGACGAGGTCGCCGCGCTGCTGCGCTACCTCGGCCGCGACCCCGGCTGGACGGCCTGAGCGCGAGTTCCGTCCCGCCGGAGGGCGAGCCGGGCGGCCGGCGTCGCGGGACGGGCATGACCTCTGGGCGCGCGTTCCCGAGAGGGCGGGGACGTCCTCGGGGACCCGCCCCGGACAGAGACGCCCCCAGGTCTCAACAGCCCTCAACGGGCCTCGACGAGAGAGGAGCGGGTGATCCCGCCCCTTTCAAGTGATCTCCAAGTGATCACGTGCACAGTACGGGGGCATGAACACAAAGACGATCACACGGTCGGTGGCATGGCTCGCCCTGGCGGCGGCCCTGGCCGTTCCGGTCATCACGGGGACGGCCAGGTCGACTCCGGCGGGTTCCGACGTCAACGGCCGCGGCGCTCTGTCCGCGGCCGACGGCGACTTCGACGGCCTCCTGGCCACGGGCGGTGAGTACGACGTCAAGGACGTGACTCACGACTGAGGCGGGATGAGCGTGTCCTTCGACCCACAGCCCGTGACCGGCCCGCCCTCAGGGCCTACTCGCGGTCCGTGACCGACGCCTCCGGCCGCGCCGACGCGCTTTCTGCGCGCCCGCTCCGCCCTTAGGACCCCGCCTCGGTTCTCCGTCCGGCCGGGGGCGTGTTCCGCTTCGCCCCGTGGCCGTGATCACCGCCCGGGGTCCGGAGCGCAGGTCGTGCACCGGGGCGAGGCGCAGTTCCGGCACGGCGGCGGGGGCTCGACGCAGACCTCGACGGCGTCGGAGTCGTTGGCCGGGTCGAGGTCCAGCTCGTTGCCGCCGACGGTCGCGGTGTTGGTCTCCTTGCCCGGGGCCGTGGCCTTGGCGTGGATCGTGAGCGTGGCCGCGCCGCCCCTGGGCAGCCCGCCGACCGTCCATTTCCCGGTGGCCGGGTCGTAGGCGCCGGACGAGGGCGTCGCCGAGACGAAGGTCAGCCCCTGCGGCAGCGCGTCCGCGACGGCGACGCCGGTCGCGTCGTTGGGGCCCGCGTTGCGGACCGAGAGGCGGTAGGTGACGGTCTGGCCGACGGTCACCCTGGTCAGGTCGGCGGACTTGACCACGCTGAGGTCGACGGCGGGGTTGACCCTGGTGACGATCTCGCCCGAGGTCGACCTCAGGGGTTCGGGGGTCGCGCCGAGACGGTTGTCGTAGCTCACGCCGCCCTGGTTGACGATCCGCCCGCCCGCCGCGGCCCGGCCGACCCTCACCCGGAACTCGACCGTGGTGCCGTCGGGCAGGTCGGCGGTGCTGG
Organism: Streptosporangium carneum; assembly: GCF_027922005.1. GTDB lineage: Bacteria > Actinomycetota > Actinomycetes > Streptosporangiales > Streptosporangiaceae > Streptosporangium > Streptosporangium carneum. The sequence continues at coordinate 1,123,240 of NZ_BSEV01000001.1, forward strand.
GCAGCCTGCCGTTCGCCGAACCGGTCGCGCCGGCGCCGAGGGAGAAGGAGACCTGGTTCGCCACGGGATCGAAGGTCCCCTGGTCGTCACCGGGCTGGTCGGTCTTGACGCCGGTGTTCGGGCCGTCCACGACGCGCAGCGAGCCGGGCAGGTAGGACGTCCCGGCGGGGACGGCGTCGGTGAGCCGTACGTTCTCCGCGGGCGCGCCGCCGTCGTTCCTGGCGGTCAGCCGGTAGGTGATCACGTCCCCGACGTCGGCGGGTCCGTCGGGGATCGCGGTCTTGGTGACGACGACGCAGGGCGCGGTGCCGAAGAAGACGTCGTCGAGGAAGTTGCCGATGCCGCGGTTGCCCCCGGCGGCGGACAGGGAGGTGAAGGCGAACCTGGTGGTCGTCTGGCCCGCGGGCACGGTGTAGGTGCCGGTGTAGGCGCCCCAGCCCGTGGCGTCGTCGGACACCGTTCGCTGCCTGACCGGCGAGCCCGGCGCGCCGATGTCCAGGGCCATCGTGTCGACGCCCAGACGGCCGCGGTGCGACAGACGCCAGTACAGCGTCGCCCCCGGGGTGGTCGGGTGGTCCTGGTAGAGGGTCGAGACCTGGTTGGCGTTCAGCTCGGCGAACTGCCTGCCCTCCGCGGGCGCGGCGTTGGTCGGGTTCGGCGGGCCGGTCCAGAGCTCGATCTGGTGGTCGGTCGCGGTCGTCACCCAGCCCGGCACACCGTTCTGCGAGGCGTCGGGAAAGAAGCCGACCGCGCCGCCGGTGACGGCCGGCTGTTCGAAACCGCCGTTGACCAGCGCGACCCGCTGCGGGCACGAGGCCGGGTCCGGCGCGGCGCGCCGGACCGTCCTGACCGGGTCGGTCCCGGCGGCGTCGGCGTGGGAGGTGCTGAACGAGGTCAGCGGTCCGGTCAGCACCGCCAGCGCGGCGACCGGATAACACATCCGTCGGATGTGCCTCATCATCGACTTCCTCTCCTGTGACGGCGTGATGCCTTCGTCCACCGGGCCGGGGAGACCGGCGCCGGTGCTGGAGGGAAGGGTGGCCTGACGGCCCGGCGGGGAGCGCGCGACACGAGCGCTCGTTCCAACGCTTGGCGGGACATTGACCGGCGCCGGCCCGCGCGGACGTGCCGAAGGGAAGATCAGGACCGGAAACAGGCCAGGGCGGCGTCGCAGTACGTCATCCGCGGTGACGGCGTCCGTCGCGGCGGACGCCGCGGGCGGGCGTCACCGCGGCCCGAGGTAGGCGATGACGGCTGCGACCCTGCGGTGGGTGTCCGGGCTGTTCTCCAGCGCCAGCTTCATGAAGATCGAGTTCACGTGCTTCTCGATCGCGGAGATCGACAGGTGCAGGGTACGGGCGATGCCCCCGTTCGAAAGGCCGTGCGCCATCTCCCTGAGCACGTCCAGCTCGCGAGGGGTCAGCTCGGCGGGGGGCGGGCTGTCCCTGACTCCGCGCCTGGCCAGCAGGCCCTCGACCACCTTGGGGTCGATCACCGATCCGCCGACCGCCACGGAGCGGATCGCGCCGAGCAGCTCGTCGATGTCGCCGACCCTGTCCTTGAGCAGGTACGCCCGGCCCTCCGTGCCGTCTCTGAACAGGTCCAGCGCGAACAGCGCGTCGGCGAACTGGGAGAGCACGACCACGCCGATGTCCCGCGAGGCCGACCTGATCCGGTGCGCGGCGTCGATGCCCTCCATGCCCGCGCGCACCAGGTCGGCCGAGCCGGGCATCCGGATGTCGGTCACCACCACGTCGGGACGCAGTCGCCTGGCGGCGTCCAGCAGTTCGTCCGCGGTGCCCACGGCGGCGACCACGCCGATCTCGCCCGAGGCCTCCAGGAGCCTGCGGGTGCCCTCGCGCACCAGGTAGTGGTCCTCGGCCAGGACGACCCTGAGCTCAGCCATGGGCCGTGCGGTGTCGGAAAACGGTCATGGGGAAATCCTGCCCGGCGGACGGACCCGCCGTACATGGGGCTGTCCGCACATCCGCTCGCGCCGCTTCGGGCCCGCGGCCCCGCCTCTCTCACGGGAGGCGTCCCGCCGGAGGAGGCCGGAACACGAGAAGCTCCCGTCCTGTGGGCAGGACGGGAGCTTCCGAGCGCCGGCGGGTCCCCGCCGTGGCGAGGACCCGTGGAAGGAACCTAGCGAACGATCTTGGTCTTGACCTTCTTCACGAAGTACCAGTGCTTGATGCCCATGCGCTCGAACTCGTCGCGGTTGAGGGTCTCGGCGCCCTGCGGGAGGTCGACCGTGTCGACGCCGAGGAGGGCGGTGGCGGTGCCACGGGCCTTCCTGCTGAGCTTCACGACGATGTCGATGCTGTCGGAGTCACCGATTTCGAGGGCGTTCGGCGTGATGCACCAGAAGCCGTCCTCGTAGTTGCCGCACTCGGTGCCCTTGGGGGCGTAGACCCTCGACAGGGTCGCCCCCTTGGGCAGCACGCCGCCGGTCCAGAAGGAGTCGGCGAGGTACGGGCCCTTGTTCGTGGCCTTGATGCGGTAAGTAATCTTTCCTCCGGCCCTGACCTTCTTCGGGGCCAGGATCTTGATGTCGAAGGAGGAGTAGGGGTCGTCGGCCTTCTTGACGACACCCGCCGGCGCCTTCGTGGGAGCCGCCGAGGCCGGTGTGGCGAGCAGCATGGTGCCCGCGAGCGGTGCGACCAGGGCAAGGGCGGCGATCTTGGAGATCGGGTGGCGCATTAAACGTCTCCCAGTTGAGGGGAACGAGGACGCTGCGGCAGTCCCCGTAAAAGTCCGCAGCGTTTTATCACAGAGCACTGGGAAAGTAAATTTTTTTCCTATTTAGGGCTATTTAACGGAGCGCCCGGCGCGGTCGCCGCACGGGATGAGCCAAGGTCCCGCACCTGCAGGCACATCTCGTACGGGCCGTCTCCGGGCGCTCCGGGTCTGGGGAGGGCGACGCCCGCTAGCGCAGGATCCGGGTCCTGACCTTGACGTACTTCAGGTCGACGCCCGTGTCGATGCCGTGGATGTCCAGGGTGTCGATCCCGCCGGCGGGGACGTCGATCGACGCCGTGGCGAACTCGGCGGTCGCGGTGCCCCTCGCGCTGCCCCTGAGCCACACCTTCACCTTGACGGTGGCGGTCCTGCCGGGCTTCAGGGTGTCGAGCAGGCAGCCGACCTCACGCCCGTCCACCTCGCAGTAGGCGCCGGAAGGACCGATGATCTGGACCTTGCGGGCCTGCTTGGGAACGTAGCCCCCCACGTAGGCGATGTCGGTCGGCCAGTCGCCGACGTTCCTGCTCTTGAGCGTGTAGACGATCGTGTCACCCGCCCACGCCTTGCGCGGATAGTAGGCGGTCAGCTTCAGCGGCGAGAGCGGGGGAGTGGCGAGGGCCGCGGTCTGCGGCGCCGCCGCGGCGCTCGCGCTCTGCGGGACGAACAGCAGGCCTCCCGCCATGGCGATGGCGGCGAAGGCGGTCAGGTGCCGGCGCATTTCTTACTCCAGTCGAAATTCCGTGTTCCCCCGTTATTTGCTGACATCAGCATGCGGTGGTCCACTTGGAAACTCCTTGTGACTGACTGGGTCATCCGACGATCAGGTGGAGGTCGCCGAACTCGTGCCAGAGATAGCCCCCCTTGAGGGCCTCGGCGTACGACCGTGACAGCAGGTCGGTCCCGGCGATCGCGGAAAGCATCAGCAGGTGGCTGGAGCGGGGCTCGTGCAGCCCGGTGATCAGGCCGTTCACCGCTTTCACCCCGGTCGAGGGGGTGACGATGTGCGAGGTCCAGCCCCGGGCGGCCCCGACCCCTCCGCCGGTGAGGGCGGCCGTCTCCAGCGCCCGCACCACGGTCGTGCCGACCGCGATCACCCGTCCCCCCGACTCGCGCGTGAACCCGACCTGGCGCGCCGTCGCCTCCGGCACCTCGAACCGCTCAGGGTAGGGCGGCTCGTCCCGCTCCGGGGAGGCCACCCCGGTGTGCAGGGTGATCGGCACGACGCCGATTCCGCGTGTCACGAGCCGGGTCACCAGTTCGGGGGTGAACGGCCGTCCGGCGCTGGGCATCTCCGCGCTGCCCGGCCGTACCCCGAACACGGTCTGGTAGTGCGAGAGCGGCCAGTCCCTGTCCACGTAGGAGTAACGGATCGGCACGCCGTACCGGTGCAGGTAGTCGGGGACGTCGCGGTCCAGCCTGGCCCGCCACAGCCGCGGCGTCTCCCGTTCCAGCAGCCGCAGCGTGGCCCCGCCCGGCAGCGGCAGCCACTCCCCGGGCGCGCCTCCCCTGTACGGCTCGCCCGCCGCCTCGCCTCCCGCGCCCGCTTCGCTCCCCGCCTTGTCTCCGTCTCCGCCTCCCGCGCCGGCCTCCGCGCGGGCGTCGGGGACCCGCGTCTCCCGTCCGCGGGGCGCGCCGCGGCGGCGCAGCTCGACCAGCCAGGCGCCGTCCTCGCGTTCGGTCGAGAAGTGCACCGCGAGCCGGTCGAGCCGGACCGCGGCGGGCAGGGTCGCGGAGTCGTTGACCACCAGCAGGTCACCGGGACGGAGCAGGTCCGGCAGGTCGGCGAAGCTGTGGTGGCCTGTCTTCCCGGTGTCGCCGCGCGAGACCAGGAGCCTCACCCCGTCACGAGCCAGCCCCCGTGCCTCCGGTGGCTCGTGCGCCTCCAGTTCGTGCGGGAGCACGAAGTTCGCGGTCATGGCGTCCGTCACCGGTGCGCTCACGGCTCCTCCTCCTTCTGGTCCTCGGGGCCGCGGGCGGCCGGATCGGTTCGCCCGCGGTCGCGCCCGCCGGTCCGCCCGTTCACGGGCGCGTGATCCGCCCGCTCGCCGGTCGCCGGTCGATCAGCCGTCGCAGCGTGGGGACGACCGTCTCCGGCGCCGGGGCCGCCGCCGCCTCCTGCGCGCCGATCGCCGCGGCGAGCATGGCCGTGTTCATCTCTCCCGGATCGACCCACCAGACCGCGACCGACGGCTCCTCGACGGCCAGCACGTTGGACAGCTGCTCCAGCGCGGCCTTCGTCGCCCCGTAGCCGCCCCAGCCCTCGTAGGCCTCGACCGCCGCGTCCGAGGAGACGTTGACGATCGCGCCCCGCCGTTCCCTGAGCCAGGGCAGCGCCGCCTGGACCAGCGCGAGGGGAGCCAGCACGTTGGCCCTGAACAGCTCCTCCAACGCGTCGAGCGGGTAGTCGGCGAGCTTAGGAAGCGGAACGGCGCCCAGCCCCGAGGCGTTGTTGACGAGCAGGTCCAGCCCACCCCGATCCTGTACGGCCCGCGCCAGCCGTTCCCTGTGGGCCGGGTCGGCGACGTCCCCCGGGAGCGCGAGGGCGCCGAGCTCGTCCGCGACGGGCCCGAGCGTGTCCGCGCCCCGCGCGGTCAGGATCAGCCGCCAGCCGTCGGCCGCCAGGGAACGGGCCAGCGCCAGGCCGAGTCCGCGGGAGGCGCCGGTGATGAGTGCGGTCTTCGTCATGCCTCGACGCTAGGCAGGGGGCGTCCGGCGCGCATCGGCCGCGGGGCCGTCCCCAGCGGGGCTGATGGACCTAGGACCGATGGCGTAACGCGGCCGTCCGCGGCGGACGCCTAGAGTCGTCTCGTGAGAGATGACAGGGACGACGCGACGCGCGCCGTCCCACACGGTGGCGACCGGGACGCCGCCGTACGGGCCGACGACCGGGACGCCGCCTCGCCGGAGGACGACCGGGACGCCGTCCTGCACGCGGTCAGCTCCGCCGTCCTCGCGGTGACCAGGCACCTGTCGGTCCGTGAGGTGCTCCAGGTCATCGTGCGCTCGGCACGGCGGCTGCTGGACGCCCGCTACGCGGCGCTCGGCGTGCCCGACGACGAGGGGGCGTTCGCCGAGTTCGTCGCGGAGGGCATCTCGGAGGAGGAGTGGGACGCGATCGGGCCGATGCCCCGCCAGCACGGCATGCTCGGCGCGATGCTGCGTGAGGGCGCGCCCGTCCGGCTGCCCGACATCCGCAAGGACCACCGGTTCGAGTACTGGCCGAGGGCCCACCCGGTGCTCAAGGACTTCCTCGGGGTGCCGATCCGTGACGGCGACCAGGTGCTCGGCATCATCTTCCTGTCCAACAAGCGCTCGCCCGGTGGTTTCACCGAAGCCGACCAGAGCCTGCTCACGATGTTCGCCGCCCACGCCGCGATCGCCCTCACCAACGCCCGTCTCTACGAGCGCGGCCGGGAGCTGGCGCTGGTCGAGGAACGCACCCGGATGGCCAGGGAACTGCACGACGCGGTGACCCAGAAGCTGTTCTCGCTCCGGCTCACCGCACAGGCCGCCTCCTCGCTGGTGCCCCGCGACCCGGACAGGGCGCTGCTGGAGCTCCAGCGGGTCGAGAGGCTGGCCGGAGAGGCGCTGGCCGAGCTGCGCGCGGTGATCGTGGAGCTCCGCCCCGCCGAGCTCGACCGGCACGGCCTGGCCGAGACCCTCCGCAAGCACGTCCGCCTGCTGGACCGGCTGCACCCGGCGTCGTTCACGTTCGAGGAGACCCCGGTGTGCGAGCTCGAACCGGCGACCGAGGTCGCCGTCCTGCGGGTGGCCCAGGAGGCGCTGCACAACGCCTCCCGGCACTCGGGGGCGCGCGCCGTCGGCGTACGGCTCGGCTGCGAGGGCGGCAGGGTGGTCCTGGAGGTGCGTGACGACGGGGCGGGGTTCGACGTGGTCGCCGCGACCGGCAGGGGCCTCGGCATCGCGTCGATGGAGGACAGGGCACACGCCCTGGGAGGAAGCGTGCACGTCAGGTCGGACCCGGGCCGCGGGACGCTGGTGCGGATGGAGGTGCCCACGTGATCCGGGTGCTCATCGTCGACGACCACCCGGTGGTCAGGCAGGGGCTGCGGACCTTCCTGGACCTGCAGGACGACCTCGACGTCGTGGGGGAGGCGGCGGACGGCGCCGAGGCCGTCGCGCTGACGGAGTCCCTCGGCCCCGACGTCCTGCTGCTGGACCTGAAGATGCCCGTCCTCGACGGGCACGGCACGCTGCTCAGGCTCAGGGAGCGGGGGCTCTCGCCCCGCGTGCTGGTGCTGACCTCGATCGGCGACCGGCAGGACGTCGCCCCCGCCATGCGGGCGGGCGCGGCCGGGTTCCTCTACAAGGACGTCGAGCCCGCCGCGCTCGTCCAGGCCATCCGCGCGGTCCACGGCGGCCAGGTGCTGCTGGCCGCCGAGGCCGCCGAGGCCATGCTGTCGGGGCCCGCCCCCGCACCGGAGGCGACCGGGCACGTGACGCCGCTCACCGAGCGGGAACGCGAGGTGCTCACGCTGATCGCCTCGGGCCGGTCCAACCGCGAGATCGCCCGTGAGCTCTCCGTGGCGGAGAAGACCGTGAAGACCCACGTCTCCAACGTGCTGATGAAACTGGGGGTGCAGGACAGGACCCAGGCCGCCCTCTACGCGGTGCGGCACGGCCTGGCGTGATCGTTCGCGACGCCTGGCGGCGTCGCGGGCTCGGGCATGAAGGTCGGTTGGCGGCGCGCCCGCGTCAGACCAGTTCGGTGATGGCGTGGTGGGCGGCGACGCGTGCTCGCCGTACCGCGCGGTCGAGGGCGCGCAGGGCCTGGCTTCTGACGGCGACCTGGCCCGAGGTGAGCCCCCGCTCGTCGGCGATCTGGAGCGCGGCGGAGAGCCTGGCGGCCAGGGCGGCGACCCGGTGGGCGCGGGCGGGGTATCCCGGTGCCAGGCCGTCGTCGAGGGGCTGCGTCCGCCGGTGCCCCTGGGCGGGGCCCTCGACGCCGAGCAGGGCGTCGGTGGCCTCGCGCATCGCCAGGGTCAGGGCGTGCTCGGCCTCGGCCAGTGATGGAATGTCTGGAATGTTTACGCTGGCCTCAAGCACGCTCCAGCGCACCCCGGCGTACGATGAGCCGCGGCGGTCCCGTACCGGGACCATGCCCAGGCACCTGCCGGGGAACACGACCGTCACAGCCTGTCCGGCCTCGATCGCAGCGGAGTTGAAGGAGGGCGGCCCTGTGAGTCCGAGCGGGTCGCCCGCGACGGGAAGCGCCAGGCGCAGCGACCGCATGCCCTCGACCCGCAGGTCGGCGAGGAAGCCGCGCAGGGGAACGTCGCCCGCCTCACCGGCGACGAGTTGGGGGCCTGCCTGTCGTTCCACGCGGTCGGCGGCCTCGTCGAGGCCGACCTGTCCGGCGAGCCAGGCGTTGCCCCAGCAGACCAAGGTGGCCGAGATCTGTGAATCAGGGTGCACCGATCCACGATATGCGCTTGTCCTGCAATAGGTTTTGTTCCAGCGATTCTCAAGGAGGCGTAAGGGATGGGCGGTCAGGTGCTTCGGCTACAGGACGTCACCGTCCGCAGGGACGGGGCGGCCCTGCTGCGGGACATCGACTGGACCGTTCACGAGGACGAGCGATGGGTCGTCATCGGTCCCAACGGCGCGGGCAAGACGACGCTGCTGCAGGTCGTCGGGGCGATGCTGTTCCCCACCGAGGGCGTCGTCGAGATCCTGGGCGAGCGGCTCGGCCAAAGTGACGTGTTCGACCTGCGACCCCGCATCGGCCTCGCGAGCGCCGCGCTCGCCGAGAAGGTGCCGCCGGAGGAGAAGGTCATCGACCTGGTGCTCACCGCCTCGTACGCGATCCTCGGCCGCTGGACGGAGGAGTACGACTCCAACGACGTCACCCGGGCCGTCGAGCTGATCGACCAGCTCGGCTGCGCCCACCTCATCCGCCGCCGGTTCAACACCCTGTCGGAGGGTGAGCGCAAGAGGGTGCAGATCGCCAGGGCGCTGATGCCCGACCCCGAGCTGCTGCTGCTCGACGAGCCTGCGGCGGGGCTTGACCTGGGAGGCAGGGAGGACCTGGTCCGCCGTCTCTCGACGCTCGCCCACGACCCGAAGGCGCCGACGATGGTGCTGGTCACCCATCACGTGGAGGAGGTGCCCAGCGGGTTCACCCACGCGCTGCTGCTGCGGCACGGCTCCGTGGTCGCCCAGGGGCCGATCGACCAGGTGATGACCGCGGAGAACCTTTCGCTCACATTTGCCGTTCCGCTCACCCTGGAACGCGGGCGCGACGCCCGCTGGTACGCCCGCGCGCACCAGTTCTGAAGGCGGTTCCGAAGCCTGTTTACGCTGTTCAGGGGTCGGTAACGAGAAAACCAAATACCATTCCGAACGACAGAGATCCACTTGACTCGACCGTCCGGAGTGGCTCATGGAATCGTTTCTCGCCGCGCTCGCCGTGGTGGCTGTCGTCGGGTTCGCCTTGTTCCGGGCGATCCATATCATTCCGCAGGCCACCGCGGGGGTCGTGGAGCGACTGGGGCGCTACCACCGGACGCTCGCCCCCGGCCCCCACCTCGTGGTGCCCTTCGTCGACCGGCTCAAGCGGACCGTCGACCTGCGCGAGCAGGTCGTCTCCTTCCCCCCGCAGGCCGTGGTCACCTCGGACAACCTCGTCGTCTCCGTCGACACGGTCGTCTACTTCCAGGTCGCCGACCCCCGGGCCGCCACCTACGAGATCTCCGACTTCCTGGCGGGGGTCGAGCAGCTCACCGTGACCACGCTGCGTAACGTGATCGGCGGCATGGACCTGGACCGGGCGCTTCTCTCGCGTGAGGAGATCAACGCCGAGCTGCGTGAGGCACTCGGCGGCGCGGAGAACTGGGGCGTCCAGATCAACCGGGTCAGGCTCAAGGCGGTCGAGCCGTCGGCCGCGGTCCAGGAGTCGATGGAGCGCCGGATGCGCGCCGACCGTGACAAGCAGGCCGCCGTGCTGGTGGCCGAGGGCCACAAGCAGGCGGCCATCCTCACCGCGGAGGGGCACAAGCAGGCCGCGGTGCTCAAGGCGCGCGGCGACGCGGAGGCCGTGGTGCTCAAGGCCCAGGCCGACGCCGAGGCCAAGGCGATGCGGGCGAAGGGCGAGGCGGACGCGATCGGCATGGTCTTCCGTGCGATCCACGAGGGCAAGCCGGATCAGCGGCTCCTGGCCTACCAGTACCTCAGGACGCTCCCCGAGATCGCCAAGGGCGACGCGAACAAGGTGTGGATCGTTCCATCGGAGATGGCCAAGGCGGTCGAGAGCCTCGGCGGCCTGTTCAACGGCAAGGAGACCCCCGCCGCCGACTAGGTCGTGCCCGCCTCCTAGCATCCGGTGAGTGCCGTGCACCGTTCACGGGCGCGAGCCGTACGAGCTAGGGAGGGGCATGACGCCGTGGGAGGCGGTCGCGGTCTTCGCGGCCGGAGTCGGGGCCGGGGGCATCAACGCCGTCGTCGGGTCGGGGTCGTTGCTGACGTTCCCGACGATGGTCGCGGTGGGGATGCCGCCGATCGTCGCCAACGTCTCCAACAACATCGGCCTGGTTCCCGGGTCGCTGACCAGCGCGATCGGCTATCGCGCCGAGCTCAAGGGACAGCGCGCCCGGCTGATCCGGCTGGGGGTCGGGTCCGTCCTGGGCTCGCTGATCGGCGGCCTGCTGCTGCTGTACCTCCCCGCCAGGACGTTCAACGTGGTGGTTCCCGTCCTGATCGGCCTGTCGTGCGTGCTGGTGGTGATCCAGCCCAGGCTCAACAGATGGCTCAGTGCCCGGCGAGAGAGCGCTCACCCGCACGGCGGCCCGTGGCTCTGGCTCGGGGTGCTCAGTGCGGGAGTCTACGGCGGTTACTTCGGCGCGGCCCAGGGAGTGCTGCTCATCGGGCTGCTCGGCAGCGTCCTGGACGAGGACCTGCAGCGGGTCAACGCCGCGAAGAACGTGCTCGCGCTGCTGGTCAACGGCACCGCGGCGGTGCTGTTCGTCATCGTCGCCGAGGTCGACTGGCGAGGGGTCGCGCTGGTCGCGCTCGGCGCCACGATCGGCGGTTTCTTCGGGGCGAGGTTCGGCAGGAAGCTGCCCGCCCCGGTGCTGCGGGGGATCATCGTCTGCGTCGGCGTTGTGGCGATGGTCAAGCTGATATACGCCTAAATTCTCCCGGTTTTGGGCATAAAGCAGACATGAAGGGCGACAGGGTAGAGATCGTCATCGATGCAGGCGACAGCTCGCGTACCTACGAAGTCGTCGCCACCAGGGCGGGCCGCCGGGTGGAGGTGGCGAACCGCCGAGGTGGCGTGGTCGAGGTGAGCGAGGTCACCCGGAGCGGTACGGCGGTGCGCACCGCCCGCTTCATGTCCAGCCGGATCCTCGCCCTGGTCGAGCACCCCGCGGACGGCAAGCCCGACTGAGCGGGCTCGGCCGGGCGGACAGGCCGGTCCGGTGGATCCGGCGAGGGCCGGACGCGGACCGGTCAGATGGGGGCGGGACGGACCTGGAGCACGCCGTCGCGGCGGATCCGGGTCTCGAAGTACGGCTGCGGCGCCGTGGCCGGGCCGTGCGCGACCGTGCCGTCCGTCAGGCGGAAGGCGCTGCCGTGCCACGGGCACACCACGCAGGCGGTGCCGCGGTCGGAGACCAGTTGCCCCTGGTGCAGCGGTCCCGCCAGGTGGGAGCAGTGGTCGGCGAGCACGGTGACGCCCTCGCCCATCCTCAGCACGAACAGGTCGATGTAGCCGAGCCGTCTGGCCACGGGGCGCCCGTCCGGCAGGTCCTTGAGTTCGCACAGGTCGTGCCAGCCCAGCGGGACCAGGTGGGCGACCGACTCCGCGTGGTTGGCCCCCGCGGCCTGCCGGTAGGCCAGGTGGCCTCCGAGGTAGCCGCCGGCGCCCGCCGCCCCCAGCCCGGCGAAGGCCAGCATCCTGCCGCGTCTTTCGTCCCCGGAGAGCCTGAGGGCCAGGGAGCCGGCGTACAGCCCGAGAGCGGCGAGGTTGGCGATCGCGTGCACGAAGCCCACCCGCTGCTGCTCCCGGTGCAGCGCCGACCAGTCGGTGATCCCGGCCGCGGCCGTGGGAATCGCTCCCGCGATGCCCGTCGCGAGCACCGCCCGCGCCGCGCGGGGGTCGGCCCCGGCCAGGTCGAGCACCGCGGTCGCCAGCCAGCAGCCCAGGCTGAGGTCGGTGAGCGGGGGGTGGAGCGGCTTGCCGGTCGGCACCCCGTGCAACAGGTCGCGAAGCCATCCCGGACCGATGCGTCGGCGTACGGCCTTGGCCAGCACCCGGATCGGTCTGTCCATCCTCTCCGATCGCTCGATCCGCCCTGCGACGTCGACCGGGGGTACGAGATGCCTGAAGCTTCGGCGCTTCGTTTTGACTGTTTCCTTCACGATCGCCCCCTTCTCAACCCAGTAGGGACCTACCCGGGAACCGCGTCATGCACGCGCCAGGTGCCCCCGGCTGACGGAGAGCTCGATGATCTCGGTGGCGTAGGAGCCGAGCGTCGGCGACCCCTCCTCGATGATCTTCACCTTCTCCAGGACCTGTTCGGCCGTCACCTTGTACAGCGACCAGGTGCCGCCCTCGTTGTGGTGGTTGGCCATGATCGGCGCGATCCTGTCGAGGGCCTTGGCGAAGCGGGCCTCCGGGGTCTTGCGCTCCTCGAACTCGTCCCACAGCGCGCGAAGCCGCGTCGCCTGGTCCTCGGGAAGCAGCCCGAAGATCCGGTCGGCGGCCTTGCGCTCGATGCCGAGCTGCGCCTCGACGGCTCCGGCGTCGTAGATGAACGTGTCTCCGGCGTCGATCTCGACGATGTCGTGGACGAGCAGCATCGCGACGACCCTGTCCAGGTCGGTTCCGGGCGGGGCGTGCTCGGCCAGGATCATCGCCAGCATGCCCACATACCACGAGTGCTCGGCGTCGTTCTCCCGCCGGGATCCGTCCATGAGGGTGTTGCGGCGGACGACGCGTCTGAGCTTGTCGATCTCCATGGCGAAGGCGAGCTGGGCGTGGAGGCGGTCCTGTTCTGGAGGGGTGGTCACCTGGGCAAGCCTAATGCGCGCCGATCCCCGTTTTTCGAACGGTCAGGCAATAACGGGAGACTGAGCGTGACGACAACCCCGTTGAACACGGGATTTTCCGGAGAGAGGCCGGTCGCTGAACGTCGTCAGCGTGTTGGCGTCCCGCTCCCGCCGCCCGGACCCGTGGCGGTGGTCCGGGCGCGGGCCGACGGGGGCGGCGGACCGTGCCCGGAGCCGCGGAGGCCGCGGCTCCGGGCACGGTCAGGATGGCTGCCGGGCGGTTACTGGGCGATTCCGAGGCCCTGGGCGACGCCCTGGCCGAGATCCTTGTGGATGTTGGTCCAGTACTCCACGACGCGCTGCTTCGTCTCCGCCGTCACCTCGGGGGCCGAGGCGTGGCCGACGACGTTGCTCACCAGGTGCGAGCGGTCGGTGTCGGACAGGACGTTCTCCCACAGGGCGCGCGGCTGGACGTAGTCGTCGTCCTCGCGGTGCAGGGTGTAGGCGGAACGGATGATCTCTCCGGTCACCTGGTACTCCTCACCCCTGAACAGCGCCGGGTCGGCGGCGGGGCCGCCGACGGTGTTCGGGGCGTAGACCGGGTCGGAGGGGTTGACGAAGGTCATCTGGCCGTCCTTGTTGTAGCTGTGGACGGGCGACAGCGGCCGGTTGATCGGCAGCTGCAGGTAGTTGGCGCCGATGCGGTAGCGGTGGGCGTCGGGGTAGGAGAACAGGCGGCCCTGGAGCATCTTGTCCGGGGACGGGCCGATGCCGGGCACCAGGTTGGCGGGCTCGAAGCTCGCCTGCTCGACCTCGGCGAAGTAGTTCTCCGGGTTCCGGTTCAGGACGAACTTGCCGATCGTGATCTCGGGGTAGTCGGCGTGCGGCCACACCTTGGTCAGGTCGAACGGGTTGAACCGGTAGTCGGCGGCGTCCTCGAACGGCATGATCTGCACGTTCACGGTCCAGGACGGGTGGTCGCCGTTCTTGATCGCGGTGTGCAGGTCGCGGATGTGGTAGTCCGCGTCCTGGGCGATGACCGCCCCCGCCTCGGCGTCGGTGAAGTTCTTGATGCCCTGGTCGGTCTTGAAGTGGTACTTGATCCAGAACTTCTCGCCCGCGGCGTTGTACCACAGGAAGGTGTGCGAGCCGAAGCCGTGCACGTGACGCCAGGACGCCGGGGTGCCGCGGTCGGTCATCAGGAAGGTGACCTGGTGGGCGGTCTCGGGCGAGAGCGTCCAGAAGTCCCATTGCATGTTGTGGTCGCGCAGGTTGGTGTCCGCGCGGCGCTTCTGGCTGTGGATGAAGTCGGAGAACTTCTGCGGGTCCCGGATGAAGAAGATCGGCGTGTTGTTGCCGACGATGTCGTAGTTGCCCTCTTCGGTGTAGAACTTGATCGCGAAGCCGCGCGGGTCACGTTGCGTGTCCGGGCTGCCGAGCTCGCCGGCGACGGAGGAGAAGCGCAGGAAGAGCGGAGTCTCCTTGCCCTTCTGGAACAGCCCCGCCTTGGTGAACTGGCTGACGTCCTCGGTGATCTGGAGAATGCCGTGCGCGCCGCCGCCCTTGGCGTGGACCACGCGCTCGGGCACACGCTCCCGGTTGAAGTGGGCCATCTTCTGGATCAGATAGTGGTCCTGCAGCAGCAGGGGCCCGTTCGGTCCGACCGACTGGGAGTGCTCGTCACTGGGGGCGGGAATTCCGGCGTCGGTCGTGGTGGTGGGCCTGGTGCTCATGAATCGGTCCTCCGGGGTCTCTTCATCGAGTTTCATCGGAACGACAGTCAGGACACATGCCCCAGTAGATGACGTCCGCCTCGTCGACCAGATATCCGGCGTCGGAGACGGGGTCGAGGCAGGGGGCGTGTCCAACGGCGCAATCGACGTCCGTGACCCGTCCGCACTGTCTGCAGACGAGGTGGTGATGGTTGTCACCGACCCGCGTCTCGTATCGGGCGGGACTGCCCGCGGGTTCGATCCGCCGCAGCAGCCCGCCTCTGTGCAGCGCGTGCAGAGAGTCGTAGACGGCTTGCAAGGAGACATGGCCGACCCGTTCCCGCACGCCACGGTGGACGGCGTCCACGTCCAGGTGGTCGCCTTCCCGCACGGTCTGCATGATCGCCAGTCGTGCCGCGGTCACCCGCAGTCCTGCCTGGCGGAGCCGGTCATCGTCCTCCATGAGCACACGTTATGCACCAAACCGGAATCATTCAAGTATTTGAGTCATCCAACTCTGTTCGGCCAACTCTCCACGGCGGGGCTGTTCCGCGCATCGCGGGTGGGATGGCATCCTCGGATAGCGATGGACACGTATATCCCCCGCCGCCTCGCCGCGGCCGCGCTCCTCACCGCCTCCGCCCTCCTCGGCGCCGCCTGCTCGGCGGCGGAGTCCGCGACTCCCGCGGCCTCAGGGACCACGCCCGACGTCGTCGAGAAGCCGACCGCCTCGAGTTCGGCGAAGCCCACCAGGGAACGCAAGCCGTACACCATCTCCTTCGGCGGCGACGTGCACTTCGAAGGGGTGCTGCGCACCAGGCTCAACGCCGACCCGAAGACCGCGCTCGGCCCGATCGCCAAGGTGCTCAGCCGTTCCGACATCGCGATGGTGAACCTCGAGACCGCGATCACCACCGGCGGCACCCCGGCTCCCGGCAAGCAGTACACCTTCAGGGCGCCCGCCTCGGCGCTGACCGCGCTGAAGGCGGCGGGGGTCGACGTCGCGTCCATGGCGAACAACCACGGCATGGACTACATGCAGGGAGGGCTGACCGACTCCCTGGCCGCGATCAAGCGCTCGAGGTTCCCGGTCGTGGGCATCGGCGCGAACGAGGACGAGGCGTACCGGCCGTGGCGGACGACGGTGAACGGCAACCGCGTCGCCGTCATCGGCGCCACCCAGGTGCTCGACGCCGAGTTCATCCAGGCCTGGACCGCCACGGACGGCAAGGGCGGTCTCGCCTCCGCGAAGAACGAGGCGAGGCTCCTGCAGGAGGTGCGCAGGGCGCGTAAGAACTCCGACACGGTGATCGTCCACCTGCACTGGGGCACCGAGCTGCAGAAGTGCCCCAACGAGGCGCAGCGTTCCCTGGCGCCCAAGCTGGTCGCCGCGGGCGCCGACGTCGTCGTGGGCGGCCACGCGCACATCCTGCTCGGCAGCGGCTACCTCAAGAACGGTTACGTCAGCTACGGCATGGGCAACTTCGTCTTCTACAACTGGGGCCCGGAGACCGGCAGGACGGGTGTCCTCACCCTGACGATCAACGGACGCCAGGTGCTCAAGGACCGCTGGACCCCCGCCACCATCCAGGGCGGAGTGCCGGTTCCGCTGACCGGGGCGGCGGGCCAGCAGGCCGTGGCGAGCTGGAAGGCGCTGCGCGGTTGCGCGGGCCTGACGGCGACCTCGAACAGCTGACGACCGGTCTGGCAGGGAAAATCAGGCGATTGACACAGAGGGCCTGACCGGGAGGGGGTCGGGCGGGCAATATGGGTGCGTGACCATGCCTGCTGAGGAGCCGGGTGAAGCTCCGCTGCGGCGTCAGCCGACCCAGCGACGCAGCGCGCGCCGTGTGGAGAGGATGCTCGACGCCTGTGCCGACCTGCTGGACGAGATCGGTTATGAGGCGCTGTCCACCACCAGGATCGCCGAACGCGCGGGTGTCGCGATCGGCTCGATCTACCAGTTCTTCCCCGACAAACGGGCCATCACCCAGGCGGTGACCAGGCGTCATGTCGAGCAGTTCGTCTCCCGGGTCGGAAGGCGTTTCCTGTCCGAGGACTACGGGGGCTGGTGGGACGCGGTCGACGCGATCATCGACGAGTACGTCGACATGCACAGGACCGTTCCAGGTTTCCGCGTCCTGCACTTCGGCGACGTGGTCGGCCTCGACCTGCTCGACGGGGCGTCCGACAACAACACGGTGATCGCGGGCAGGCTGCGCGGGCTCCTGCTCCAGGAGTACGGCCTGACGGACAGCGAGGAGCTCGACCTGGCCATCCTCGTCGCTGTCGAGGCGGGCGACGCGGTCCTCAAACTGGCCTTCCGGCGCGATCCCGAGGGCGCCCCCGAGATCGTGGCCGAGGCGAAGCGCCTGGTCAGGGGTTACCTGAACCGTCAGTTCTCCGGAGCCTCCGCCTGAGAGGGGGCGGAGGGCTCCTCGTTCTCCACGGTGTCGTCCGCGGTGTCCTCCGCGGACCGCCGGGAGGAGGGGGACGACTCCCCCGACGCCGCGCACCCGGAGGCGGTCCGCTCCCGGTGCTCCCTGTGCCTGCGCCTGTGCTCGCGGTCGGCGGCCTGGGAACGTTCCCCGCTCGCCGCCCGACCGGCTCCCTCCGCCACGGGGGCCGGTTCGGAGGCGGGCTCGCCCGGGGCGGCTCCGGCCCGCGGGAGGCCGGCGGGATCACGGTGCATGGCCTCGCTCCGCGGGGGATCGGAGAGCGTGGGGGCCAGGGCCGCCGCCCTGGGCTCCCTCCTGGACCCCGGCCGGGACTGCGGCGTGATGTCACAGGGGACCACGCCCGGCACGGCGACCGTCTCGCCCTGCGCCTGCTCCGCTTCCACGGTCGGCGCTTCCACGGTCGGCGCGGTGAGCCGTTCCTGACGTATCCGGCTCTCCAGCGAGACGAGTTCGCGGTGTGCGCGCTCGACGGCGTCCATCCTCGCGGAGAGGTAGCCGGCGCATCCCGGGACGACCACGGAGAGGCCCGTCAGGAGGGTCAGCGTGAAGGTCGTCTGCTTGGACATGCCCATCGCAGCCCCTCCAAACATAACGCTCCACGAGCAGGAGACGCCTGCCATATGCCCGCTTTCCTGGCGAAACACGCTCTTCGCAATCAATCGTTTACATGGGGTTGCGCAAGGAATACCTGTCGTTGTGGGGACGAAACCGAGCGGCGCTCGCTACTCTCGCGATGTGGCGCATGTGACACGTGAGCAACTTGATCGGTTGCTTGAGCAGGCACTTCTGGCCGACGATCACGAAGACCTCGCCCGGCGGCTGGAAGCGCTGGTCGAGGAGTACGTGTCCGGAGACATCTCGCGGGCCGCGATCCTCGTGCTCGCGGCGGAGGAGTGGCGGCAGGCGGGACAGCCCGCCCACGCCCTCGACTGCTTCCAACGGGCGGTCGACGACGGCGGGGAGGTGAGCGTCGACCCCAGGGCGGGGATCGCCGACACCCTCTTCGAGCTCGAACGGCCGGACGAGGCGCGGCAGGTCATCGAAGTGATCAAGGCCGACGGCGACGTCACCCCGGCGACCGCGCTCACGGTCGCCGAGACCCTCGTCGCCTACGGGGACCTCCGGCAGGCCCACCTGTGGGCCACGGAGGGGGCCCACAGGGCGGTGAAGGACAGCGGCGAGCACACCGCCCTCCTCCGCGCCCGCTATCGCATCCGGGTGGATCTGGGGCTTCCCGAGGACGAACTCGACGCCCTCCTCGACGCCTCGTGCTGACGGCGCCCGCCGGTCGCCTGCCCTGAGCGCGCCGGCGGCCGTTCCGGGTGCCGGCACGGCGGACGGTGTTCACGGGGCGTCTGCCCTGAGCGTGCCGACGGCCGTTCCGGGCGCCGGCACGCGGACGGCCGTGTGGGCGGGGCGGCGTCGACGAACGCCGCCCGCGACGGTCAGGGGCGGCTGAGGGGGCCTGAGGGCGCCTGGGGCCCGCGGGTCACCGCCGGTCGAGTCCGAGTCCCGGGAGCAGCGTCGTCACCGGGGGCAGCGTGGAGGGCACCCGCCGGCCCCTCGGCGGCCTGGTCCCGGCGGGCGGAGGCTTCCGCGCGCCCCGCGCGACCGGAACACCCGGCCTCGTCGTGCGGGCGAGTCCCTCCACCGTCATGTGGGGGAGCCCGTCCGCCGAGGTTCTCGCCGAGCCTGGGCGCGGCAGCGGCGGCGACAACGCCGTGCCGCCGGGCAGCGCTCCCGCGGGGTCGGTGAGAACCGGCGGTGAGGAGACAGCGGAGACGGGGATCCGGGTGAACCCGCCCTGGGGGCCGTGAACGCCCGGAGCGCCGGGCAGGCCGGGCAGGTCCGGCATGTCGGCCAGCGCGCCCACCCAGGCGAGACCGGGGAAGCCCGGCGTTCCGGACGGCATGGAGGCCAGGCCTGCGCCCGCCGCGACACCGGCGGCGTCAGCGAGACTGATCACCGCGGAGGCCCGGGAGAGACCGGGCAGGCCCGCGGCCCGCGCGACCCTGTCCACGGCGCTGTCCACGGCGCTGTCCACAGCGGTGTCCACGGTGGGAGCCGTCCCGTCCGTGGGCCGGACGGGCACGCCCACGGCCGAGACCGGGCGGTCCGCGAACCGCGCGAGCCCGTCCGCGACCCGGGGCGTGCCGCCCGTGAGGGCTCGAGGCCCGTCCGAGAGCCCGCTCGCGCCCGCCGACGCCTCGTCCGTGACGGACCCGGCGACGAGGGCGGCGACGAGAGCGGTGGCGAGGGCCGCCGCCGTGAGGGTCCCGCGGGCGCTCCGTGGCGTGTTCGACATGCACGTCCCCCTGTCGCGTTCGGCAGTCATAGGACTGCCGAACGTAACAGGGGGAGCCGGCTCGGGGGCGGGCTTGACCCTATGCTGGTCAATCCCTGACCGCGGGGCCGATCGTCAGGGTGTCGCTCGTCTCGTCGACGTCGACCAGGACCTCGTCGCCGTCCTGGACCTCGCCGGAGAGCACCTCCTTGGCCAGCTTGTCGCCGATCGCCGACTGGACCAGGCGGCGCAGCGGGCGCGCGCCGTACAGGGGGTCGTAGCCGGTCAGCGCCAGCCAGTCACGCGCCGCCGGGGTCACCGTCAGCGTCAGCCTCCTGTCGGCCAGTCGCCTGGCCAGGTGGGCCACCTGCAGGTCCACGATCCTGGACAGCTCCTCGGTGCCGAGCGCGTCGAACAGGATCACGTCGTCGAGACGGTTGAGGAACTCCGGCTTGAAGGAGCTCCTGACCGCGTCCATCACCGCCTTGCGCTGGGTCTCCCTGTCCAGGGTCGGGTCCACGAGGAACTGCGAGCCGATGTTGGAGGTGAGGATCAGGATCACGTTGCGGAAGTCGACGGTCCTGCCCTGCCCGTCGGTGAGCCGCCCGTCGTCGAGCACCTGGAGCAGGACGTCGAAGACCTCGGGGTGGGCCTTCTCGACCTCGTCGAGCAGCACCACGGTGTACGGCCTGCGCCGCACGGCCTCGGTGAGCTGGCCGCCCTCCTCGTAGCCGACGTAGCCGGGGGGAGCGCCCACGAGGCGCGCGACGCTGTGCTTCTCGCCGTACTCGCTCATGTCGATGCGGACCATGGCCCGCTCGTCGTCGAACAGGAAGTCGGCCAGCGACTTGGCCAGCTCGGTCTTGCCGACGCCGGTCGGGCCGAGGAACAGGAAGCTGCCGGTCGGCCGGTCGGGGTCGGAGATGCCCGCGCGTGCCCGCCGTACGGCGTCGGAGACGGCCTGGACGGCCGGCCTCTGGCCGATCAGACGCCGGCCGAGCTCGTCCTCCATGCGCAGCAGCTTGGCGGTCTCGCCCTCCAGCAGACGGCCCGCGGGAATGCCCGTCCACGAGGAGATGACCTGGGCGATGTCGTCGGGGCCGACCTCCTCCTTGACCATCGGGTCCTCGGGCTGGGAGGCAGCGGTCGCCTCGGCGAGCTCGGCCTCCAGCCTGGGCACGTCGGCGTACATCAGCCGGGAGGCGGCCTCGAAGTCGCCGTCGCGCTGCGCCCGCTCGGCGGCGCCGCGCGTCTCGTCGAGCTTCTTCTTCAGGTCGCCGACCCGGTTGAGCCCGGCCTTCTCCCGCTCCCAGCGCCCGACCAGGCCGTTGAGCTCCTCCTGCCGGTCGGCGAGCTCCTTGCGGAGCCGCTCGAGGCGCTGGAGGCTGCTGTCGTCGGTCTCCTTGGAGAGGGCGAGCTCCTCCATCTTCATCCGGTCGACGTTGCGCTGGAGCTGGTCGATCTCGACGGGACGCGAGTCGATCTCCATGCGCAACCGGGACGCGGCCTCATCGACGAGGTCGATCGCCTTGTCCGGCAGGAACCTGGAGGTGATGTAGCGGTCGGAGAGGGCGGCGGCGGCCACGAGCGCGCCGTCGGAGATCTGAACCTGGTGGTGCGCCTCGTAGCGGCCCTTGAGACCGCGCAGGATCGCGATGGTGTCCTCGACCGTGGGCTCGCCCACGTAGACCTGCTGGAAGCGCCGCTCCAGCGCGGGGTCCTTCTCGATGCGCTCGCGGTACTCGTCGAGCGTCGTCGCGCCGATCATCCGCAGCTCGCCCCTGGCGAGCATGGGCTTGAGCATGTTGCCCGCGTCCATCGCGCCTTCTCCGGCGCCCGCGCCGACCATGGTGTGCAGCTCGTCGATGAAGGTGACGACCTGCCCGTCGCTCTCCTTGATCTCACTGAGCACGGCCTTGAGCCGCTCCTCGAACTCGCCGCGGTACTTGGCGCCCGCGACCATCGCCCCCAGGTCCAGTGAGACCAGACGCTTGTCACGCAGGCTCGAGGGGACGTCGCCCGCGACGATCCGCTGGGCCAGCCCCTCGACAACGGCGGTCTTGCCGACGCCGGGCTCGCCGATGAGCACCGGGTTGTTCTTGGTCCTGCGGCTGAGCACCTGGATCACTCTGCGGATCTCCGAGTCACGGCCGATCACCGGGTCGAGCTTGCCCGCCCTGGCCTGCTCGGTCAGGTCGACGCCGTACTTCTCCAGCGCCTGGTAGGTGTCCTCCGGGGTCTCGCTGGTCACCCTGGCGTGCCCGCGCACCTTCTCGAAGGCCTCCAGCAGGGCGTTCGGGGTGGCGCCGCTCGCCCTGAGCAGCGCGGCGACCGGGCCGCCGTCCGCGGCGAGGCCGACCAGCAGGTGCTCGGTCGAGACGTAGAGGTCCTCAAGCTGGGTGGCGCGCTGGGCCGCGGTGTTCAGCACCGTGAGGAGCTGCCGGGAGCTCGAAGGGGCGCTGACCGTGGACCCCTGCGCCTTCGGCAGGGCCGCGAGCTGCGTCTCCGCCTCCGCCCGCAGCTGCCTCCAGTCGGCGCCGACGGCCTCGAGCAGAGGCACGGCGGTGCCCCCGGTCTGGGCGAGCATCGAGGTGAGCAGGTGAGCCGGGGCGACCTCGGGGTTGCCCTCCGCGGCGGCGCGCCTGATCGCGGAGGAGAGCGCCTCCTGGCTCTTCTTGGTGAGCTTGTAGTCCATGCTTGTCTGCCTTGCTCCGTTCGGCGGCTGTGGCGCCGGTGACCGGCGCTGTGTGGTCCCCCCGGCCTTCGAGATGGAGTGGTCAGGCGGGTGGCAGTTGGTACTGGATCAGCGCGCGGATCATGGCCATCTCGGCGCGCAGACGGTGGTTCTCGTCACGCAGGCGCAGCGCCTCGGTCTCCAGCGCCAGGATGCGTTTGATGCCCGCGAGGTTGATGCCCTCCTCCTGGGAGAGCCGCTGCACCTCGCGGAGCATCACGATGTCGCGCGTGGAGTACAGGCGACCGCGCCCCGCCGTACGGCCCGGGCTGACCAGGCCGAGACGGTCGTACTGTCGCAGGGTCTGGGGGTGGAGGCCGGACAGCTGGGCCGCCACCGAGATCACATATACCGGGGTGTCGTCCGACAGATCGAAGTAGTTGGCGTCCATGGCTACTCGCTTCTGGCCTGTTGGATGAGCTCGGCCCGCGGGTCACCGCCCGCGGTGGCGTCGCGGAATTCCTCCAGGGCGCCCCTCGCCTTGTCCTCCAGTTGCTGGGGGACGAGGACCTCGACCGTGGCGAGCAGGTCGCCCTTCGTGCCGTCCTTGCGGGCCACGCCCCTGCCCCGCACCCGGAAGGTGCGGCCGTTCGGGGTGCCCTCGGGGATGCGCAGGGTGACCGGCATCCCCTTCAGGATCGGCACCTTGATCTCCGCGCCGAGCGCGGCCTCGGTGAAGGTGACCGGCACGGTGATCGTCAGGTTCTCGCCGGTCCTGCCGAAGACAGGATGCGGCTTGACGTGGATCTGGACGTACAGGTCACCGGCAGGACCGCCGTTCTCACCGGGCGCGCCCTTGGCCTTGATCTTGATGCGCTGGCCGTCGCCCACTCCGGCGGGAATGCGCGCCTGGATCGTGCGGGTGCTCTTGCCCCGCCCGCTTCCCTCGCACACCGGGCACGGGTCGTCGACCAGCAGACCCCGCCCCTTGCAGTCGCGGCACGGCTCGGAGAAGGCGAAGTTGCCCAGGTTCCGGCTGGCCGCGCCGGTGCCCTCGCAGGTCGGACAGACCCTCGGGGTCGTCCCGGCCTTGGCTCCGGTGCCCGTGCACGCCGCACAGGCGGAGGAACTGGTCAGGCGGAGCGAGACCGTGGTGCCCTCGACGGCCTCCCCGAAGGAGAGGGTGACCTCCGTCTCCACGTCCTGGCCGCGCCGCGCCCTGGTGGTCGCCCCGCCCGTGCGGGGCGCCCCGCCTCCCCGGTTGAAGATGCCGCCGAAGATGTCGCCGATGCCCCCGCTGCCCGCGCCGGCCTGCTGGTTGGCGCCCCCGAACAGGTCCCCCAGGTCGAAGGGGAACCCGCCCCCGCGGGAAGCCCCCCCGGCTCCCGCGTAACCGCCGAGCCCCGATCCGAACAGCGTCCGCGCCTCGTCGTACTCCTTGCGGCGCTTGGTGTCGGACAGGACGTCGTAGGCCTCGGAGACCTCTTTGAACTTGGCTTCGGTCTCCGTGCTGCCCTGGTTGGCGTCCGGATGGTACTGCCTGGCCAGCTTCCGGTACGCCTTCTTGATTTCCTCGGCGGTGGCGGTCTTGGGCACACCAAGGACGGCGTAGTAGTCCTTCTCCAGGTAGTCCTTGGTGCTCATCTCAGTTCCTTTGCAGATCTCAGATACGGGGGGTTCAGTTGTCGCTCGCGACAGGCTCTTCTTCGGGCTCGGCGACCGCGACCCGCGCGGGGCGGAGCACACGCTCGCCGATGCGGTAACCGGGCTGCAGGATCTCCACGCAGGTCGGCTCCGTGACGTCGGGGGAGTAGCTGTGCAGCAGGGCCTCGTGCACCGTCGGGTCGAAGGGCTCGCCCTTGGTCCCGAAGGTGCTCAGTCCCAGCTTTCCCGTCGCCGCCTCCAGCGACTCGCTCACCTTGGCGAAGCCGCCGGTGAGCTCGCCGTGGTCGCGGGCCCTGCCGATGTCGTCGAGGACCGGCAGCAGTTCGCCCAGCACACCCGCGACCGCCTGCTCCTTGACCGCGGTCCGGTCGCGTTCGACCCGCTTGCGGTAGTTGGAGTATTCCGCCTGGAGACGCTGCAGGTCGGCGGTGCGCTCGGCGAGCTGGGTGGCCAGCTCGACCGAGGCCAGGTCGGGGGTGGGAGCGGCCTGGTCGGCCTGCTCCTTGCCCGTCTCACGTGCCTGCCCCGTCTCCGGGTCGATCTTGCGGTTGTCGCGGATCACCGGCTCCTGCTCGGAACCGTTCTCACGCGTGTTCACGCTCGCGCTCCCCTCGGCTTTCCCGCCGTCACTTCGCGCCGTTCTCGCGCTTCGGCTCGTCGTCCACGATCTCGGCCTCGACCACGTCGTCGTCGGCCTTCTGGCCGTCGGCGCCGTCGGCGCCCGGGGCACCGCCCTGGGCCTCGCCGCCCTGCGACTGGGCGTAGATGGCCGAGCCCATCTTCTGGCTGACCGTGGCGAGCTTCTCCGCGGAGGTGCGGATCGCGGCCGAGTCGGTGCCCTCGAGCGTCTTCTTCAGCTCGGCGAGCGCCTCGTTGACCTCGTTCTTGATGTCGTCCGGAACCTTCTCGGCGTTCTCGCCGAGGAACTTCTCGGTCTGGTAGACGAGCGAGTCGGCGTTGTTGCGCGTCTCGGCGTCCTCGCGGCGCTTCTTGTCCTCTTCGGCGTAGGACTCGGCCTCGCGCATCATGCGCTCGATGTCGTCCTTCGGCAGCGCGGAGCCACCGGTGATCGTCATCGTCTGCTCCTTGCCGGTGCCGAGGTCCTTGGCGGAGACGTTGACGATGCCGTTGGCGTCGATGTCGAAGGTGACCTCGATCTGCGGGATGCCGCGCGGCGCGGGGGCGATGCCGGTCAGCTCGAAGGTGGCCAGCTTCTTGTTGTAGGCCGCGATCTCACGCTCGCCCTGGTAGACCTGGATCTGCACCGACGGCTGGTTGTCCTCGGCCGTGGTGAAGACCTCCGAGCGCTTGGTCGGGATCGTGGTGTTGCGCTCGATGATCTTGGTGAAGATGCCGCCCTTGGTCTCGATGCCCAGCGACAGCGGGGTCACGTCGAGCAGCAGGACGTCCTTGACCTCGCCCTTGAGCACACCGGCCTGGAGGGCGGCGCCGATGGCCACGACCTCGTCCGGGTTGACGCCCTTGTTGGGCTCCTTGCCGCCGGTCAGCTCCTTGACGAGCTCGGCGACCGCGGGCATGCGGGTCGAGCCGCCGACGAGCACCACGTGGGCGATGTCGGAGACCTTGATCCCGGCGTCCTTGACGACCTGGTTGAACGGGCCCTTGCACCGCTCGAGCAGGTCGGCGGTGATCCGCTGGAACTCGGCGCGGGTGAGCTTCTCCTCCAGGTGGAGGGGGCCCTCGGCCGAGGCGGTGATGTAGGGGAGGTTGATCGAGGTCTCCGACTGGCTGGAGAGCTCGATCTTGGCCTTCTCCGCGGCCTCACGCAGGCGCTGGAGGGCCATCTTGTCCTTGGTCAGGTCGACGCCGTGGGCGTTCTTGAACCTGTTGGCCAGCTCGTCGACGACGCGCTGGTCCCAGTCGTCGCCACCGAGGTGGTTGTCGCCGCTGGTGGCCTTGACCTCGACGAAGCCGTGGCCGTCCTCCTGGCCGACGTCGAGCAGGGACACGTCGAAGGTGCCGCCGCCGAGGTCGAAGACGAGGATGGTCTCGTCCTTATCCTTGTCGAGGCCGTAGGCGAGCGCGGCCGCGGTCGGCTCGTTGATGATGCGCAGCACGTTGAGGCCGGCGATGGTGCCCGCCTCCTGGGTCGCCTGGCGCTGGGCGTCGTTGAAGTAGGCCGGAACGGTGATCACCGCGTCGGTGATCTTCTCGCCCAGGTAGGCCTCGGCGTCCTGCTTGAGCTTCTGCAGGACGAAGGCGCTGATCTGCTGCGGGGAGAACTTCTTGCCGTCGATCTCGACGGCCCAGTTGGTGCCCATCTCCCGCTTGACCGAGCGGATCGTCCGGTCGACGTTGGTGACGGCCTGCCGCTTGGCGACCTCGCCGACGAGGACCTCGCCGTTCTTCGCGAAGGCGACCACGGACGGCGTGGTCCGCGAGCCCTGAGCGTTGGCGATGACCGTGGGCTCACCGCCCTCGAGGATCGAGACGACGGAGTTGGTCGTCCCCAGGTCGATACCTACCGCACGTGCCATGAGTACGTCCTTGTAGTCAAAGTTGAGTGGGTCAGACTCATACTGGAACCTCGTGTGACGTTTGTCAAACGACTTGAGTCTATGTCGCTCAACCCTGAAGGGCGCGAAAGCATTCCCCGATCTGAGGGGACAACGGGTGATCCATGTCTCCCAACGAAGGAACGCGCGTGATCGCTCCTCGAAGGACCGCAGGAGTGGGTCGCCTCCCTCCCGGTGAGGTCCGCCCCCGGCGTGGCCGACTCCCGGGAGGCGGACCCGTCTCCGGGGCCGGCGGGTTCAGCGGAGAGCGGGAGCCGTCTCTCCGGGGGCGGTGGGTTCAGCGGAGAGCGGGAGCCGTCTCTCCGGGGGCGGCGGGGCCTCGCAGGTCAGCGGGGCCCCGCGGGGTCAGCGGGCGCCGTCGACGACCTTGCGCTTGCCGAGAGGGGCCTTGAGCTTGACCGTCGTCACCTTCTGGACGGCGATGTCGATGCAGGCCACGTTCTGGACCTTGCTGCTCTCGCCCTCCCAGAGGGTGACGGTCACCCGCTTGGCCGTCTGCTTCACGCTCACCCGGTCGAGCACGTGGCAGGGCTCGACCCCGGACCACCAGACGACCCGCAGACTCCGGCCGTCCTTCGACGGCTTGGCGGACAGCCACGTCACCTTGCGGGGGTTGTTCGTGTGGCCCTCCGGCTTGACCGGCCTGGGCGCGCCCTTGCCCGTCGGCTCGACCTTGGGCGCGACGGTGTGGCTCACGGACAGGGAGGGGACGGTGACGCCTGCTCCCGCGGCGCCGGGGGCCGTGGCGCTGTGTTCGGTGCCACAGCCGACGGCCAGCAACAGGCTTCCCGCCAGGACGGGGATCACGATCATACGCATACCCCTGACAACGAACGGCGGCCCCGTCCGGTTCAGCGCGCCCTGACGTCGTGCCGTTCCACGATCGCCTCGTCGAACTCGCCTCGTTCCGCGCGTGCGGAGAGCTTCTCCAGTGCCTCGATCCGCCTGACCCGCGACACGTACTCCCGCAGTGCCGTGTTCACGGTGTCCTTCTTCGTCGTGGTGCCCAGCATCCGCATGGCCTCGGCGAGAGCGTCGTCGTCGATGTCGATCTGTGTGACGGACATGATGCCCCTCCAATGTTGGTCGCCACTAAACGCATTGTGCATCGCCACCATCGGCGGGTCGGCCTGCTGTGACGGCTCGCGGTGGTGGCCCCTTAGGCTGGTCATCCGCTTTTCCTCATGCAAGGTGCGTTGACGTGATCGCGATTCTGGGAACCGGGAAGATGGGCGAAGCCCTGCTGTCGGGGCTGCTGCGGGCCGGGTTCAAGCCGGGCGACGTGCTGGCGACGGCGCGGCGTCCCGAGCGGGCCGTCGACCTTCGGGAGCGGTACGGCGTGCACGTCGTCTCGAACGCCGAGGCCGCGAAGAGCGCGGAGACGATCATCCTCGCGGTCAAGCCGCAGGACATGGCCTCCCTGCTGACCGAGATCGCCGCGCACGTCCCCGCCGACCGTCTGGTGATCTCGGCGGCGGCCGGCATCACGACCTCGTTCGTCGAGTCGAGGCTGGAGGCCGACATCCCGGTGGTGCGGGTCATGTCCAACACCCCGGTGCTGGTCGACGAGGCGATGAGCGTCATCTCGGCGGGCGCCCACGCCTCGGAGGAGCACCTGCGGCGGGCGGAGGACCTGCTGCGGCCGGTGGGCAAGGTGCTGCGGATCCCCGAGTCGCAGCAGGACGCCGCGACCGCGCTGTCCGGCAGCGGCCCCGCCTACTTCTTCTACCTCGTCGAGGCCATGGTCGACGCGGGCATCCTGCTCGGCATGCCCCGCGCGGCCGCGCTCGACATGGTCACCCAGTCGATCGTCGGCGCGGCCATCATGCTCCGCGACTCCGGGGAGCATCCGGTGATCCTCCGTGAGGCCGTCACCTCTCCCGGCGGCACCACCATCGCCGCCATCGCCGAGCTTGAGCGCCACAGCGTCCGCGCGGCCTTCCTGGCGGCCATCGAGGCGGCGAGGGACCGCAGTCGCCAGCTCGCGGGCGGCTGATCCCGCACCCCCTCTATTAATAAAGTTTCTTCCATAAGGCATCATTTCCCCGGGACTCGGTGGGAATGGGGCAAAGGTGGAGCAGGCCGTACACGCTGGCGACCAGGGAGAACAGAGGGGGCCCGCGGTCTGGTCGCGGAGTTTCGGTCTGTTCTTCACCGCGCGGTCGGTCTCCATGCTCGGCGCCGCGATGATCCCGTTCGCGACGGCGGTCGGCGTCGGCGCGCTGGGGTACGGTCCGACGGGGGTCGGACTGGCGCTGGCCGCCTGGATGGCGCCCTTCGCGGTGCTGATCCTGTTCGGCGGGGTGTTCGCCGACAGGTTCACCCCGCGCCGCATGATGATCGGCGCGGACACGACCAGGGTGGTCACCCAGGGGCTCCTGGCGGCGCTGTTCCTCCTCGACCGGCCGCAGCTGTGGCAGGTGCTGGTCATCTCCGCCGTCAACGGCGTCGCCGCCGCGATGTACCAGCCGGGCGTCTCCAGCACCGTCCCCCGCGTGGCCAGGGACGTGCAGAAGGCCAACGCCACCCTGCGCGTCTCCGAGTCGATCATGCTGCTGGCCGGGCCCGGCGTCGCGGGCGCCATCGTCGGGTTCTCCAACGTCGGAGTCGTCTTCGCGATCGACGCCGTGGGGTTCGCGATCAGCGCGGCCTGCCTGCTCCTGCTGCGCCTGCCTCCGGCCTTCGCGGTCCCCGCGGAGGACTCGATGTGGCGCAACCTGCGCGGCGGCTGGCACGAGTTCAGATCCAGGACCTGGATGTGGTCGGTGATCCTGGTCTGGATCATCTTCGGCGTCACCCTGTTCGGGCCGATGATCCCGCTGGGCTCCGTGCTGATCACCGACAGCCTGGGGGTGAGCGCGTACGGCCTGGTCATGTCCGCCTCGGGCGCGGGCACGATCGTGGGAGGCCTGGTCGCGATGCGGGCGCGTCCCGCGCGGCCGCTGCTGGCCGGGGCGATCGGCCTGTTCGGCTTCGCCCTCGAGCCGCTGACGATCGCGACCGGGATGCCGCTGGGGATCCTGATGGCCGCGCACGTGGTGGGCGGCACCGGCTGGGCGTTCTGGTCGGTCATGTGGGCCACGAGCATCCAGACCCAGGTGCCCGCCGAGGCGCTCAACCGCGTCACCGCCTACGAGGTCGCCGGGTCGACGATCGCCGTCCCGATCGGCCAGGCGCTGGCCGGTCCGGTCGCCGCCGCCGTCGGCGCGAGGGAGATGCTGATCGTCTCCGCCGTCGTCGCGGTGGGCGGCTGCGTCTCGCTGCTCCTGGTGCCCGCGGTCAGGGGACTGCGCAGGATGACGGAACCCGTTCCGCCCGTCCAGCCGCTCTGACCGTCGTGGAGCGTTCCCGGCCCTTTCCGGGACTAAGGGGCCCTTCGAGGTTCGGGGGAGGGCTCAGGTGGCCTCTGGGAGGCCCTGAGGGGCTTTTAGGGGGTATGGCTGGCTTGCTTGGGTCTGGAGGAAAGGGTCTGCCTGATTAATCGAAACAAGTCCCTATATTGCGCTCAGGTCAAAACGGCCGCCTCCTCGGCGACGGCCGCGTAAACCCGTGCCCTCACGCGTGCGGTAACGTCGGCCCGGGTGGGAGACCCGGTCGCGAGGTCGCGCCGGTGCGCCGGGTTCCGGCCGCGGAGAGCGCCGGATCGCCGACGGCCGCGCCGCGCCGCGTGGTGTCGCGACCGATCGGGGAGATCGAACAGGGAGGGCGCATGAGCCGGTCCGTGCGGGTCGTCTGGGACGATGCGCTCACCTCGTACGACTTCGGCCCGGGGCATCCGCTCGCTCCCGTGCGGGTCGAGCTGACCATGGCGCTCGCCAGGCGGCTGGGCGTGCTGGACGCGGTCGACGTGGCCGGCTGCGTGCCCGCGACCGACGACGAGCTGGCGCTGGTCCACAAGCGCGACTACGTCGACGCCGTCAAACGGGCGTCCGTCGCGGGGCGTCCCGATCATGTCTACGGGCTCGGCACCGAGGACACCCCCGCCTTCGCCGGGATGCACGAGGCCTCCGCGCTGATCACGGGCGCCACCCTCGCCGCGGCCCGCGCCGTCCTGAGCGGAGAGGCCGAGCACGCGGTCAACGTCGCGGGGGGCCTGCACCACGCGATGCCCGGTGCGGCGAGCGGGTTCTGCGTCTACAACGACCCCGCCGTGGCGATCGCCTGGCTGCTCGCCCAGGGGGTGAGCAGGGTCGCCTACGTGGACGTGGACGTGCACCACGGCGACGGCGTCCAGGCCGCGTTCTACGACGATCCCAGGGTTCTGACCGTCAGCCTGCACGAGAGCCCCCGCACCCTCTTCCCCGGCACCGGCTTCCCCGAGGAGCGCGGAGCCGAGGGGACGGCGGTCAACGTGGCGCTGCCCGCGGGATGCGGCGACGGCGGCTGGCTGAGAGCCTTCCACGCGGTCGTGCCGCCGCTGCTGCGGGAGTTCGCCCCCGAGATCCTCCTCACCCAGCACGGCTGCGACAGCCACGCCCTGGACCCGCTGGCCCACCTCATGCTCAGCCTGGACGGCCAGCGCGCCGCCTACGCGGCGTTGCACGAGCTGGCCCACGAGACCGCGGGCGGCCGGTGGATCGTGACCGGCGGCGGGGGGTACGAGCTGGTGCAGGTGGTGCCCAGGGCCTGGACCCACCTCATCGCCGAGGTCTCGGGACATCCCCTCGCCCCGTCGACCCCCACCCCGCCCGAGTGGCGGCGGTTCGTCGAGGAACGGACGGGAGAGACGGCGCCCCTGACGCTGACCGATGGAAGAATTCCGGAATTTCGTGATTTTTCTGCTGGTTACGACCCGGCAGACCCGATCGACCGGGCCATCATGGCGACGAGGAAGGCCGTCTTCCCCTTCCACGGGCTGGACCCCCTCCCGTGACGGCGTCCCGGCGCGTTCCGCCCATGACGCGTGGCGAGCTCCGCGAACACCTGGTCCGCACCCGGATCGCCGGTCAGGTGGCGACCAGCAGGGAGAACAACCTCGACCACTACCGGTCGCTGGCCAACCGGGACCCGCACCACATGTTCGGGCTGACGTTCGAGGGGCGCTGGACCTACCGGGACGTCCTGGAGCTGATGGCCAAGTCCGCCGGGGTCGTGGCCGACCCCGAGCACAGGGAGGGCCAGGACGTCATCGACCCCGACCGGACGATCGACGCGGTCGAGGCGATGGGCGACACGGTCGCCGGGGTGCTCCGCGGCGGCTCGCCCAGGATCCTCCTCGCCACCGGGCACCCGACCGGTCTGCTCACCGTCCACATGGCCCTGGCCAGGCTGCTCAGGGAGCACGGCGCGAGGCTGATGGACACGGCGGAGGGCTGGTCCTACTGGGGGGCCAGGTTCGGCCGCAAACGCAAGATCCGCTACATGGACGACGTCGCCATGCTGGCGGACAAGGGCTCCTTCGTGCACACCCACGACCCGGCCCCGATGGAGGCCATGATCGCCGAATTCGGCGAGGAGCGCCCCGACCTGGTGATCGCCGACCACGGCTGGGCCGGGGCCGCGGGCGAGGCGGGGATCCTCACCGTCGGGTTCGCCGACAGCAACGACCCCGCGCTCTTCGTCGGAGAGGCCGAGGGCAAGGTCGCGGTGACCGTGCCGCTTGATGACAACGTGCTGCCAAGATATTACGCTCCGCTGACAGATCATCTGGTCGAGAGGGTCCTGCGGGCCCTCTGAGGCGGACGTTGCGTGTATGGGACCGTCCCTATACGGGGTTTTCGCGCCTGCATTCCCCGGCCCTCGCCGACCGTTTGCCAACTTTTTGGCTGTTGTGGGCGACTCTAATAAGAGACAGTTGGTCCGTTCCAAGATCAAGGTGAGGGGCACGGTCCGGCTGCTGGCCAGCGATTTCCTCCGTTTCGCTGACGTGGGGCTACGAAGACTGAGACAGTAGGGGGTTTGCACACTCGGAGTCCCGACTTACGCTGACGGCAGTACACGTGCGTGAGCAATGGCACCAGTGGGGATAACCCGGAAACACGTGCGGAAGAGGCGTCCGATGGGTGCAGGCGAAAGACCTCTCAGTGAGGTGAAGTTCCTGACGGTGGCAGAAGTGGCCACTGTCATGAGGGTGTCCAAGATGACTGTGTACCGACTCGTGCATTCGGGCGAGCTGCCGGCCATCCGGGTCGGTCGATCCTTCAGAGTGCCTGAGCAGGCGGTTCACGACTATCTCAGGGATGCCTACATCGAGGCGGGTTGAAGCGGCGCGAGCCCGACGAGCGAGTGAGGCGGCCGGTCCCGAGCGAACCGGCCGCCAGACGAGCGAGGAGCGGCGAGCGACCGGCGGGTCCTGATCCTCCGGGCGAGACCGGTGGTGGAGACCCGGCTTCGACGAGATGGCGGCGAGGTAGCGACGTGCGCGTCACGTCGTGAGTTCCAGCGCCCGGGCTCCCCCGGGGGGCGATCTACCACGGATCGCCGGTAGTCTGTTGAGCCGGTGTGCTTTCGCGCACCGGTTTGACATTCTCGGCTACCAGCTACCTGGGGGTCCCGTGGGCTCTGTGATCAAGAAGCGTCGTAAGCGCATGGCGAAGAAGAAGCACCGCAAGCTTCTGAAGAAGACCCGCATCCAGCGGCGTAACAAGAAGTAACGACGCGGATCTGCGAGGCGCCGATGACCCACACCGTGCTTGTCACCGGGGTCTCGCGCCACATCGGCGCCCGAGTGGCGAGCGTTCTCGCGGCCGACCCGGGCATCGACCGGGTCATCGGAGTGGACACGGTGCCGCCGCCCTCGCTCTCACGTGATGGCGGCGTACCTCTCGGCCGGACCGAGTTCGTCCGCGTCGACCTGCGAAGCCCCGACATCGCCCAGGTGATCGCGGCCGCCGACATCGACACCGTGGTTCACATGAGCCTGCTCAGCGCTCCCTCGAGGAGCGGTGGCAGGGCCCTCATGAAAGAGCACAACGTCATCGGCACCATGCAACTTCTCGGTGCCTGTCAGCGGTCCGCGACGGTCCGCCGTGTCGTCGTCCGCTCGACCACCGCGGTCTACGGCTCGTCCCCGCACGACCCGGCGGTCTTCACCGAGGACACCGAGCCGGGCGAGCCGCCCGGTCACGGCTACGCCAAGGACGCCTGTGAGGTCGAGGGCTACGTCCGCGGCTTCGCCAGGCGGCGTCTGGACGTGACGGTCTCGATGCTGAGGTTCGCCAACTTCATGGGGCCCGGCGTCGACTCGCCGCTGACCCGTTACTTCACCCAGCCCGTCCTGCCGACCGTGCTCGGCTTCGACCCCCGGCTGCAGTTCGTCCACGAGGACGACGCCGTCGAGGTGCTCAGGCGGATGGCGATGGAGGACCACCCCGGCACGTTCAACGTGGCCGGGGACGGCGTGCTGCTGCTGTCGCAGTGCGCCCGCAGGGCGGGCCTGCCCTCGCTGCCCGTCCCCTCGTCGGCGTTCCGGTTCATGGGCGGCCTGGCCCGCGGCGCGGGGCTGGTCGGTTTCTCCCCGGAGCAGCTCCGTCTGATGCGCTACGGCCGCGTGGTCGACACCGCCCGCCTGGCCGCCGCGCTCGGCTGGAGGCCCAAGTTCTCCACCGCCTCGGCCTACGAGGACTTCGTGCGTGCCAGGGACCTGGCGGGCGGGCTTCCCTCGGCCATGCTGGACCTGTTCTCCCAGGCGGTGGAGCAGGCGGTGAGAAGGTGACCGAGATGACCCGCGGGGACGGTTCCCCCGGCGACGCCTCCTTCGGCGACGCCTCTCTCAACGGCGCTTCCCCCGGCGACGGGGACGGCTCCCCGCGAGGCGGGGGAGGCTCTCCCGCCGGCGGGAACGGCGATCGCGACCTCGCCGAACTCCTGGCCTTCCTGCGCCGCCGCGTCACCGGGGAGTACGACGTCGACGAGTTCGGCTTCGACCCCGAGTTCACGGACAGGGTGCTGCTGGAGCTGATCCGCCCGCTGTACCGGCGCTGGTTCCGCGTCGAGACCGTTGGCATGCGCAACGTGCCCGGCGACTCCGGAGCCCTGGTCGTGGCCAATCACTCGGGCACGATCCCGCTCGACGCGCTCATGCTCCAGGTGGCCCTGCACGACGAGCATCCCCGGCGTCGCGCGATCCGCCTGCTCGGGGCCGACCTGGTCTACCAGCTTCCCCTGCTCGGCCATCTGTCCAGGAAGACCGGCCACACCCTGGCCTGTCGCGAGGACGCCGACCGCCTGCTCCGCAAGGGCGAACTCGTGGGCGTCTTCCCCGAGGGCTTCAAGGGCGTCGGCAAGCCGTTCTCCGAGCGCTACAGACTGCAACGTTTCGGCAGGGGCGGCTTCGTCGCCTCCGCGATCCGCGCCGGGGTGCCGATCGTCCCCTGCTCCATCGTGGGAGCGGAGGAGATCTACCCGAAGATCGGTGACCTGCGCCTCATGGCCAGGGCGCTCGGCCTGCCGTACCTCCCGGTCACACCGTTCTTCCCCTGGCTCGGCCCACTCGGCCTGGTGCCGCTGCCGTCCAAGTGGATCATCGGTTTCGGCGAGCCCGTCCGCACCGACGAGCTCGATCCCGCGGACGCCGACGACCCCATGGTGGTCTTCAACCTCACCGACCAGGTTCGCGAGATGATCCAGCAGCAGCTGAACGAGCTGAGGCTCCAGCGCGGTCACGCCTTCCCGCCGTTCTTCTGAGCCGGGCCCCTCGTCCTGCCGACTCCGGCCCCTCGCGGGGGCGAGCCTCCCGCGTCAGGCGAGCGGCCTGCCGCCGGTCACTTGGAACGCTGGACGCGCCGCAGGGCCACGGCGACGGCCACGCCGCCCGCGACCGCGCCGACGCCCGCGGCGATGGGCAGCCCGATCATGGTGGCCTTGCGCCCCGTGCGGAAGTCCCTGATCTCCCAGCCGCTCTCCCTGGCGTACTCGCGCAGCTCGGCGTCGGGGTTGACCGCGGTCGCGTGGCCGACGAGCGACAGCAGCGGCAGGTCGTTGGCCGAGTCGCTGTAGGCCGAGCAGCGGCTCAGGTCGAGGCCCTCCCTGCGGGCCAGGGCGCGTACGGCCTCAGCCTTGGCGGGGCCGTGGAGCAGGTTGCCCACCAGGCGCCCGGTGTAGACGCCGTCCTTCGTCTCCGCCACGGTGCCGAGCGCGCCGGTCAGGCCGAGCCGCTGGGCGATCACGCGCGCGAGCTCGATCGGCGTCGCGGTGACCAGCCACACGCGCCTGCCCGCGTCCAGATGGCTCTGGGCGAGGGCGCGGGTGCCCGACCAGATGCGGTCGGCCATCACCTCGTCGTAGATCTCCTCGCCGAGCTTGACGATGTCCTCGACCTTGTTGCCCGCCACGAACGCCAGCGCGGTCTCCCTGGCCTTGGCGATGTGCTCGGGGTTCTCGTCGCCCCGCACCCGGAAGATGGCCTGGCCGAGCGCGAACCTGACCAGGTCCTTGGTGGTGAACAGACCGCGTGAGGCCAGC
This sequence comes from Streptosporangium carneum, assembly GCF_027922005.1. Taxonomy (GTDB): domain Bacteria; phylum Actinomycetota; class Actinomycetes; order Streptosporangiales; family Streptosporangiaceae; genus Streptosporangium; species Streptosporangium carneum. Next base: position 1,158,723 of record NZ_BSEV01000001.1, read on the forward strand.
CCCCTCGCGAAGTGGTAGATGGAGGCGCCGCGCATCATCGTGTTGTCGACGTCGAAGAAGGCGGCCGCGGTCGGGTCGGGCTCCGCCATCGGCATGGCCACCGCCGCCGCGGCCGCCACCTCTCCGGCCGTCTCCGCTTCGTCCCGCCGTCGTAGTAGCCGCCTCATAGCACCTCAGCTTAACCGCCGCGCACGGGTGAAATAGGTGTACGGCCCGTTAGTCCCGGGTGACATCTCGTGAGTCGGCGGACGTTCCCGGCGGGGTCAGCCCGTCGATGTAGTCGAGGTAGCCGTTGGCCCTGCGCCGGTCCTCCTCGTCCATTTTGGGAAGCATGATCTCGATCTGGGTGCGCTGTTTCTGGACGAAGCGCTTGAGCTGTCCGGTGCTCCTGGCGTCGCGGCGCTGCACCCTGGTGAGGGAGGTGACCGCGGAGCGGGTGGTGTCCTCCATGGCCTTGAGGGTCTCGCTGATCAGCCGGTCCTCCCGTTCGCCCGAGCCCAGGAGCTCCTCGACCTCGTGGGCGCGGGTCTCCGCGTAGCCGAAGGAGCGGTCGGCCCGTTCGGCGTCGTCGGTGCTCAGGTGGAACAGCGTGTTCTCGGCGGCGCGCTTGAGCGGGTAGAGGGCGTCGCCCGGCATCGACCGGTAGGTCCCCAGGCCCGCCACCACCATCGCGGACGCCAGTCCCAGGCTCAGAAGCTGGGGGAGCAGGACCGTGCGGCGCCTGGGCCTGGGGGGGACGACGGGCTGGGCGGAGGACTCCTCCTGCTCGGGCTGCTCGGGCGCGTGCATGAGGCGTTCGCGCAACTCGGCGCGGAACTCGGGCCGGGGCTCGCCCCCCAGCCGGGAGCCGAGCGTGGACACGCTGTTCTGGATGTGCGTCTGCGATCTACGTGAGATTCCGGGCAGCCACTTACCCATGAACGCTCCCTGCCGCCCCCAGGTCATGATCCGTCTGTGCACTTGCCTAACGACAGCCCCGCTGCCAGGTTACGCGATACGTCACCATCGGCATGGTCAGCCGAGATCCGAGGGCAACGCGCGTGCGAGCGCCCGGATCGCGCGGAACTGCAGGGCCTTGATCGCGCCGCTCTTCTTGCCCATGACGAGCGCGGTCTCCGCCAGTGACATGCCGTGCAGGAACCTCAGGACCACGCACTCCTGCTGCTCCGGACCGAGGGCGCGCACCGCGCTGAGCACCCGGTCGTTGATCATCGCGGTGACGACGGCGTTCTCCGGGATGTGCGGGCCGTCGAGCGGGACGTCGATCACCTGGGCGGTCGTGACCTCCAGGCGGTACCTGCCGGACTTGAAGTGATCGGCGACCAGGTTCCTGGCGATGGTCACGAGCCACGCTCCGAAGTCACGTCCCTGCCAGGTGAAGTCCGCGATCCGGCGAAGCGCCCTGAGGAAGGTCTCGCTCGTGAGATCCTCGGCCAGCGGGTGGGAGCCGACACGGAAGTAGACGTAGCGGTACACCAGGTCGAGATAGCGGTCATAGAGCGTGCCAAACGCGTCCGTGTCTCCAGTCTTGGCACGCAGAACAAGCCTCCGGAGTTCCTCCGAGGCGTCCTCGCGCGTGGCGAGCTCGTTGCTGCGGGCAGGCTGGGCCACCCCGGAAGTCGTGGGGAGGGGCCCGGCGAACGGCCACGTGTCTGGCATCCGGTATCCCTGTGAGGGAGGGGGTACGGCGTGCTCGAACACTCTAGAAATCAATAAGAAATTCCACAATCCACTTCGCAACGTCGTGACTAGCGGTAATCAGCCGATACGGTATGGCGCTGGTTCTTTCTGGCCGGCCCGGGCAGCCCCCTACCAGTTCGGCTACCGGTTGGGGGGTAATGTCCGGCAGCATTGGAGGCACCATGAATCTCCTCGTCGCTGTCATCGCGTTCGCGGGTGCACTGCTCGCGGCCATCGCCACCGTCGCTCTGGCCAGTCGCCTCCGGGAGGAGCGCAAAGGGTGGCTGATCGCCTGGAGCATCACGACGGCGATGCTGTGTGTGTCACTCGGAGTAATCGGAACCGGTTGCCTGGTCGGTTTTGGGGCAGCCACATTCCGCGTTTACCAGCTGACCGGATCACTGCTCGCCCCACTCTGGCTGGCCGTCGGAGTCATCCAGCTCATGGGCAGGAAGCCTGCGGCGAGATTCGCCTCCTGGCTCATGGGGGCCGCCTTCACCGTGGTCGGAGCGGTGATCATGATCTCCGACCCCATCGAGCAGGAGCAGCAGTTCACCACCTCCCTGCCGGCGGGCAGCGGTCACTGGGACGTCTTCCCGGCCTATCTGCTGTGGGTGACCCACGTGGTCGTGGCGCTCATCCTGCTGGGCGGCCTGGTGTTCGCCGTGCTGCGCTGGCGCGGCGGCGACGACTACGACGCGGACAACATGCACGCGCTGCTCGTGCTCGGCCCGACCGGCCTCGCCATGGTCGGAGCCGTGAGCTTCGCGGTCCCCGGGATGTTCACCATCCTTCTCCTCTGCGTCACCGCGGCCGCGGTCTGGTACGTCGTGCTCCGTCCGCTCGCGCCGTACGAGGACGATGACGAGGAGGAGCCGCGGGACGACAAACAGAGCGACCCCCGCCCCGCGGGCCGCAGGGCGGCCCCCGAGCAGCCCTTCGGCGACGTCCAGGTCGCGGGTCGCCGCCTCACGCCGGAGGAGCAGCCTCCCCAGCGGTCCCTGCCCGATGACCCGTCCCGCCGCTCGGGTCTCGGTGACCTGGTGGCCGAGTACCGCGCGGGGGAGCAGGAGGTCGACTACGCGGCGCGCATGGGGCAGCGGCCCCCGGCGGCGCAGGACGACCCGTTCGGCGGCCCCGCCACCGGCATGTTCATGGCGGGCGAGTACGGCATGCCGCCCGCGGGCCGTCCCACGGGACGGCAGGCAGGCGGCGGCCACGCCACGCAGCCCCCGATGACCGGCCAGTTCGGCATGTCTCCCGGCGGTCCCGCGACCGGCGAGTTCGGCATGTCCTCCGGTGGGTCCGCGACCGGCGAGTACGACGTCCCCGCCAACGAGTACGGAAGGCACTCGAGCCCGGGGGGCCAGCACGGCAGGCCGGGCGGCACCGGCGAGTTCGGCAGGCCCCGCGGTCCCGTCACCGGCGAGTTCGCCATGCCCGACCCCGCCTACGGCGGGCAGCGGAACGGCAGCCTCCAGCCCATGCCGGCGGACCAGGCGTTCGGCGGCTCCACCGTTCCCGGCCCCCTCCCCTTCCCGCCGGGAGCGCCGGGAGCGCCGGGAGCGCCCGGCGGGCCGACGCCCCCGCAGGGCTTCGGCGGCGCGCCCCGTCACGGGCAGGGCGGTCCCGACCGGGGGCTCGCCGGGCAGGGCGTCCCAGCCTTCCCCGCCTACGGCCAGGCCCCCACAGCTCCCCCCGAGACCGGCGCCCTCTATCCCGGCGCGTTCACCGAGCAGGCGGGGGGCTCGAACCGCCCGTCTCCGAAGATCTTCGGCCTGCTCACCGTCTTCACCCTTCTCGACGGCACCGGTGAGATGTTCGACCGGCTGGCGGAGGAGACGCTCGAGGCGGTCCGCAACGCGGAGCCGGACACGCTGATCTACGCGTGCCACTCGGTGAAGTCGGCCCCGCTGCAGCGCATCGTCTACGAGATCTACCGTGACGAGGTCGCCTACGCCGAGCACCAGCGCCAGCCTCACGTGGAGCGTTTCGTCACCGAGCGTCAGAACATGGTGCTCGCGACCAACGTGATCGAGCTCAACGTCAACGCCGCGAAAGTGATGCCGTTGCCCACGGCCTTCAGGATCTGAGCCGTCCGCGGGCCCTCCGGAATCCGGACGGCCCGCGGAGGCGCTCGAATGCCCCGGGTTCCCAGCCGTCACCCGGCTCTCCCGGCTCCTTGCCGCCCCTCCCGGCTCCTCGCGGCCGGAGTCTCAGGCTCCGAGCGCGGCGCGCAGGCGCCTCTCGTCGACGCGCCAGAAGTCGTGCTGGACACCGTCGATCAGGGTGACCGGGATCATCTCCCAGTATTTCGCCTGTTCCTCCTCGGAGAGGGTGATGTCCCGCTCCTCCCAGGGGACGCCAAGCTCCGTCGCCACGCGCTCTACCACCGCGCGCGCGTCGTCGCACAGGTGACAGCCGGGCTTGCCGAACAGTGTGATGCGGTGGTCCTGCGGTGCCATGCACGTCACGGTAGCCGAGCGGGGAGCCGGTCGGGCAGGTGGCCGGAACGGGTGGTGATCCCCCCGGGACAGGTGAGCAACCTGGGAGATCTCGCGGAATCGCGCCGTGACCGAAACTGTGAAGACCCACTTTGTGCACCGGTTCACAAAGGGACTAACCTGAAAGACAGTGGCCTCACCTCGTCATCCGTCGCGTCCGGGCCGCGCCGGCCGCCTGTCCCCCTGGAGCTCCGGCACGTGATTCGCCGTCTTTCCCAAGCTCGTGAACGTGGCATCCCCGAGGCGACCGTCGCCCGCCTGCCGCTCTACCTGCGAGCGCTCAACGGCATGGCCGAGCGGGGCCTGGCGACCGTGAGCTCGGAGGACCTGGCCGTCGCCGCGGGAGTGAACTCCGCCAAACTCCGCAAGGACCTTTCTCACCTGGGCTCCTACGGCACTCGCGGGGTAGGCTACGACGTCGAGTACCTCATCTACCAGATCTCCCGCGAGCTGGGGCTCACCCAGGACTGGGCCGTGGCCATCGTCGGCGTGGGTAACCTCGGTCGCGCGCTCGCCAACTACGGCGGGTTCGTCTCCCGTGGATTCAGGGTCGCCGCGCTTCTGGACGCCGACCCTGAAGTGGTGGGCGACCATATAGCGGGGCTGAGCGTGGAGCACATCGACGAGCTGGAAGCCGTGATCAGGCGGCGAGGAGTGTCGATCGTGGTGCTCGCGACGCCCGCGGCGGCGGCCCAGCAGGTGGCTGACAGGGTCATCGCCGCAGGTGTGACAAGCATTCTGAACTTCGCCCCGGTCGTACTCGCTGTACCCGAAGGCGTCGATATCCGTAAAGTCGACCTATCGATTGAATTGCAGATCCTCGCGTTCCACGAACAGCGGAAGACGGATCGAATGACTGGGGGGCCCGCGATGGCCGAGGAGTGGCCCGAGGCGGTGGACTTGTGAACGACAGAGCCCGAGGAGACGACGCCTCCCGGCCGGAGGCGGCCGGAGCCGGAGATCGGGTCCGTTCAGCGGGAGCGGGATCACCGCGACCGGTTCCGCCGGGAGAGGGTTCGCCGGGAGCGGGTTCAGCGAGGACGGAGGAGGGCCGATGAGCGTTCTCGTCGTCGGCCTGAGCCACAGGACGGCTCCCGTCGCCCTGCTGGAGCGGGTCTCCGTCTCCGGTGACGCCCTGGTCAAGCTGCTCCACGACGTTCAGCAGGACGTCCGGGTGGCCGAGGCCATGGTCGTCTCGACCTGCAACCGGGTCGAGGTCTACGCCGTGGTCGACCGCTTCCACGCCGCGGTCAACGCGATCTCCGAGCTGCTCGCCACCCATTCGGGCGTCGCCATGGAGCGGCTCGCGGCCCACCTCTACGTGCACTACGAGGACCGGGCGGTCGAGCACCTGTTCTCCGTCGGCTCGGGGCTCGACTCGATGGTCCTGGGAGAGGGACAGATCCTCGGCCAGGTCCGTTCGGCGCTGAGGCTGGCCCAGGAGCAGGGCACCGTCGGCTCGACGCTCAACGAGCTCGTCCAGCAGACCCTGCGGGTCGGCAAGCGCTCCCACACCGAGACGGGCATCGACAGGGCGGGCGCCTCCCTCGTCGGCGTCGGCCTCACCCTCGCGGAGCGGGCCCTCGGCCCGATCCAGGGCAGGCGCGCCCTGGTGGTCGGCGCGGGCTCGATGAGCGCCCTGTCGGCCGCGACCCTGCAGCGCGCGGGCGTCACCGACATCGTGGTGGTCAACCGGACCCACGAGCGCGCCGTACGGCTGGCGCAGACGGTCGGCGGCAGGGCCGCCGAGTTCGGCGACCTGGCGGCCGAGCTGGCCCAGGCCGACCTGGTCATCTCGTGCACCGGGGCGACCGACGTGGTCGTCACCGCGGACATGGTGCCCGCCAGGGAGATGTTCCTGCTGGACCTCGCGCTGCCCCACGACGTCGACCCCGCCGTACGGCGGCTGCCCGGCGTCACCCTGGTCGACCTGGAGTCGATGCAGGACGGCAGCGCCGACGCCGACACCGACGACGGCGGGCGCGCGGAGGCGGTCGCCGCGGTGCGCGAGATCGTCGCGGACGAGGTCGCCGCCTATCTTTCCGCCGAACGCGCGGCCAGGGTGACGCCGACCGTGGTCGCGCTGCGCAGCAAGGCCGCAGACGTGGTCGAGGCCGAGCTCGGGCGGCTCGTGGCGCGGGTGCCCGACCTCGAGGGGCGGGTGCGCGACGAGGTCGCGCAGACGGTCAGGCGCGTGGTCGACAAACTGCTCCACGAGCCCACCGTGCGTGTCAAACAGCTCGCCGAGTCCCCGGCAGGAGATCATTATGCGGAGGCGCTGCGTGAGCTGTTCAATCTGGATCCGAAGGTGCCCGACGCGGTGAGAAGAGTCGATTCGGTGGACCCGGAGATGAGCAGGAAGGAGGCGGGCAGGTGAACGACGTCGCTCCTCCGCTCAAGATGGGCACGAGGCGCAGCCTGATGGCGACGACCCAGTCGGGCCTGGTCGCCGCCCGCCTCACCGAGCTGACCGGCCGTGCCGTCGAGCTCGTCGGCGTCACCACCTTCGGAGACGTGACCAAGGCCAGTCTCACGCAGCTGGGCGGGACCGGTGTCTTCGTCAGCGCGCTGCGCGACAAGCTGATCGAGGGCGACATCGACTTCGCCGTCCACTCGCTGAAGGACCTGCCGACCACGCCCGACCCTCGCGTGGTCATCGCGGCCATCCCGCCGCGCGACGACCCCAGGGACGCCCTGGTCGGCGTCGCGAAGCTGGCCGACCTGCCGCCGGGCGCCAAGGTCGGCACGGGGTCCCCGCGCAGGGTCGCCCAGCTCCGGCTGCTCCGTCCCGACCTGGAGTACGTCCCGATCCGCGGCAACGCGGAAACCCGCATCGGCAAGGTCACCTCCGGTGAGCTGCAGGGCGTCGTGCTCGCCGCCGCCGGGCTCGGACGGCTCGGGCGCGAGGCGGAGATCTCCCAGATCTTCGAGGTCGAGGAGATGCTCCCGGCCCCCGGGCAGGGCGCGCTGGCCGTGGAGTGCCGTTCGGACCGCACCGACCTGATCGAGTTCCTGAGCGTGCTCGACGACGCCAGGACACGCGCCGCGGTGACCGCCGAGCGCGCGGTCCTCAACGCCCTGGAGGCGGGGTGCGCCGCCCCGGTCGGCGCGTACTCGGCCGATCACGGGCAAGATCTGTTCCTGACCGCCGCTGTCGTCGCCGTCGACGGCAGGCGAGCGGTGCGCAAGTCCACCGCCGGGACCTCTTTGGCGCCCATGGATCTCGGTCGCGACCTCGCGGCCGAGATGATCGCCGAAGGGGCAGGCACGTTGATAGGGGAGCAAGCACATTGAGCTCCGGAAGCACCACCTTCGAGCGCCCTGCGGGGTTCGTCGCCTTCGTGGGCGCGGGCCCCGGTGACGAGGGCCTCCTCACACTCCGCGGCGCGGACCTGCTCTCGAAGGCCGACGTCGTCGTGCTCGACCGGGAGTCGTACGGCGCGCTGCTGCGCCACTGCGGGCAGAACGTCGAGGTCGTCGACGCGACGGGGGAGGAAACCGTCTCGTTGAGGGCCGTCACGGCGGCCAAGGGCGGGCGCGCCGTCGTGCGCCTCTGCCCGGGCGACCCGATGTTCTTCTCCTCGATCACCGAGGAGGTCGCCGCCTGCGCCAAGGCGGAGGTGGACTTCGAGATCGTCCCGGGAGTGCCTCCCGCGACGGCCGTCCTCACCTACGCGGGCATCCCCGCGGCGGTCTCCGTGCCCGAGTTCAGGGTCGTCGACGCCACGCAGGTCGACGACTGGTCGGCCCACGCCACGGGCGCGGGCACCCTGGTGATCTACAACGGCGTCGCCCAGGCGGTCGCGATCGGCAAGGCGCTGGTCGCCGCGGGCCGTCCCGACTCGACGCCGGTCGCGATCAGCAGCTCCGGCACGACCACCGAGCAGTACACCGTGGTGACGACCCTCGGCCGGATCGCGCCCGACCTCAAGCACGCCGGGATGACCGAGCCCGCGCTGATCGTGGTCGGCGAGGCCGTCGGCATGCGCGACCGCCTGTCGTGGTTCGAGACCAAGCCGCTGTTCGGCTGGCGGGTGCTCGTGCCCAGGACCAAGGAGCAGTCGGCCGGGCTCGTCGAGCAGCTGCGCTCCTACGGCGCGGTGCCCGAGGAGGTGCCCACGATCTCCGTCGAGCCGCCCCGAACCCCGCAGCAGATGGACAGGGCGATCAAGGGCCTGGTCACGGGGCGCTACGAGTGGGTGGCCTTCACCAGCGCGAACGCCGTCAAGGCCGTGCGCGAGAAGTTCGAGGAGTACGGCCTCGACGCCAGGGCCTTCGCCGGGCTCAAGGTGGCGGCGGTCGGTGAGGCGACCGCGCGTGCGCTGGTGAGCTTCGGGGTGAAGCCCGACCTGATGCCCTCGGGCGAGCAGTCCTCCGAGGGCCTGGTCGCCGAATGGCCCCCGTACGACTCCATGCTCGACCCGATCAACCGGGTCCTGCTGCCGCGCGCGGACATCGCGACGGAGACCCTGGTCGCCGGGCTGACCGAGCTCGGCTGGGAGTGCGACGACGTGACCGCGTACCGGACCGTCAGGGCGGCGCCTCCGCCCGCCCCGACCCGGGAGGCCATCAAGGGCGGCGGATTCGACGCGGTGCTGTTCACCTCGTCGAGCACCGTGCGCAACCTGGTGGGCATCGCGGGAAAGCCGCACAACGTCACGGTCATCGCCGTGATCGGCCCGCAGACCGCCAAGACCGCGGAGGAGTTCGGGCTCAGGGTCGACGTCATGGCCGACAAGCCCGCGGCCTCCTCGCTCGCCGCCGCACTGGCCGAGTACGGCGCCAAGCAGCGGCAGGCCGCGGTCGCGGCCGGTGACGTTCCCCGCAGGCCTTCGCAGACTCGGCGGGGAGCCCGGCGCCGCGCCAAGTAAGCCGGGTAACCTGAGAACGGCAGCCGCGGGTGCCGCGTGGCGGAAGGCGCGGCGACGGCACCCGTAAGGCGACGAACCAACCGAATACGTCCCCCGGCTCCTCCACCTTCGTGGTGCCCGTGCGACCGGGGGGAGGGGGAGAGACCATGACCGCCCAGTTCCCTGCAGCGCGCCCGCGAAGGCTTCGCCGTACGGCGACGATGCGCAGGATGGTCGCGGGAACCAGGCTGCACCCCGCGGAGCTGGTGCTGCCGGTGTTCGTCAAGGAGGGCATCGACGAGCCCAACCCCATCGGCTCGATGCCCGGCGTCTTCCAGCACACCCGTGACTCGCTGCGCAAGGCGGCCCACGAGGCGGCGGAGGCGGGGGTCGGCGGGTTGATACTGTTCGGCGTTCCCGCGGTGAAGGACGCCAGGGGCTCCGCGGCCGACGACCCCGACGGCATCGTCCAGCGCGCCGTCGGCGACCTGGTCGCCGAGGTCGGCGACGCGCTGGTCGTGATGACCGACACCTGCCTGGACGAGTTCACCGACCACGGCCACTGCGGCATCCTGACGCCCGACGGGCAGGTGGACAACGACGCGACCCTGGAGCGCTACGCCGCCTCCGCCGTGGCCCAGGCCAGGGCCGGATCCCAGGTCATCGCGCCCAGCGGCATGATGGACGGCCAGGTCGGCGCGATCCGCGCCGCGCTCGACGCCGACGGCTTCGAGCAGATCCCGGTCCTCGCCTACTCGGCCAAGTACGCCTCGGCGTTCTACGGCCCCTTCAGGGAGGCCGCCGAGTGCGCGCCGCAGTTCGGCGACCGCAACGCCTACCAGCAGGACCCGGCGGGCCCGGTCGGAGAGGCGCTGCGCGAGGTGCGCCTCGACCTCGACGAGGGCGCGGACGCCGTGATGGTCAAGCCCGCGCTCGCCTACCTCGACATCCTCCGCCAGGTGCGCGACCTGGTGGACGTCCCGGTGGCCGCCTACCAGGTCAGCGGGGAGTACTCCATGATCGAGGCCGCCGCGGCGAACGGCTGGATCGACCGGGATCGCGCGATCATGGAGTCGCTGGTCGCGATCCGCAGGGCGGGAGCGGACATGATCCTCACCTACTGGGCGACCGAGGTGGCCAGGAAGCTCGCCTGAGGCGTCGCTCGCGCCTCGGGGAAAGCCCCACCCGGAACGGGCGACCCGGTGGCCGGAGCGTTCGGCCGGGGTGGGCCGGAAGGCTCAGAGAAGGCTCGGAGAGGACGGATCTGAGCGTCCGACCAGGGCGGGGTCAAGGATCCTCGGGGGCTCGCGGGAGCGGGCGCGAGCCCGAAGGGGAGGATCCGCAGGGATGAAGCGGTGTGGGCGAGCCTGAGTGAGACGAGAGGCACACGCTGAGAACTGGGGGTTTGCCGCTTACTTGTGTGGTCTGTGCGTTAGAGTGCGAGGACCGGTGCGGACGTGTCCCAGGTGGTGTAGACCCTGGTTGTCTGACTTCTCTTGCTGACCGGCCCAGTGTGGGCATGTCGTCGCATCCGAAGGCACGCGTGACGCGCGGACGACGGAGGACACAATGGTGGGGGTACCGCTGACTCGTCGTAGCAAACGACGTGCTCATCCCAAGCAAATGATCAACTCTGTGCTGGAGTACGCCGCCCTCGGCTGGGCGAGCTGTCCCGGGGCGCGCCCGCTGCACAGCGGTTCCCGCGCCTGCTCGTGCGATCGCATCGGCTGCCCCGACGCCGGCGCCCACCCGCTCTCGCGTGCCTGGCAGATGCAGGCGACCACCGACCCCACCCTGCTCAGCCACTGGTGGCACCGCGACCCCGAGGCGAACGTGATCCTCCCGACGGGCCGGGTCTTCGACGTCTTCGACGTGCCGCTCGCCGCGGGCCTGGCCGCCTTCGCGAACATGGACTCCACCGGAACCGCACCGGGCCCGGTCGCCGCCAACGGCGACCGGGTCCTGTTCTTTGTGGCCACCCGCAACGCCTCCGACGACGAGGACGAGTGGTGGTCCTGCCCGCTGGACTACGGCCCCTCGACCATCGAGGAGATGCCGGGCCTGCGCTGGCACTGCCGTGACAGCTACGTCCTGGCCCCGCCGTCCGTCCTGCCGTCCGGCAGGGCCGCCTCATGGCTGCGTCCCCCTGACGGCCGCCCCCTGCCCGACCCCCTGCTCGTCCTGGAACAGCTCGCCGACGTCTGCGAGTAGGCCCCGTTTATGGCGACGCTGCGCGTCGCGGGCTTGGGCGCCCCCGGGTCGGCGTCTTCCCTCGTCACTCCGTCGCTTCGCTCCTGCGTTCCTCAGTCCAGACACCGACGCGCCCAAGCCGAAAACCGGTCCTCGGCTGATCGGCGTGGCCAGGTCGAAGCATGTCTTGGGCGTGTCCCTCCGGCGTTCCTCGGAGTGCGTTCCGGCCGAGCGGCGGGGGCTGCCCTTCCTGTGACTACCCTGGAGGGCGTGAGCCGTACTGAGAACTCCGAGGACCTGTTCGCCCGCGCCCGTGAGATCGTTCCGGGAGGGGTGAACTCCCCTGTCCGCGCCTTCGGCGCCGTCGGCGGCACGCCCCGGTTCATGGCCTCGGGGCAGGGACCGTACATCACCGACGTCGACGGCAACCGCTACGTCGACCTGGTCTGCTCGTGGGGTCCGATGATCCTGGGGCACCGCCACCCCGCCGTCGTCGAGGCCCTGCAGGAGGCGCTCGCGGCCGGGACCTCGTTCGGCACGGCGACGCCCGGCGAGGTGGAGCTCGCCGAGGAGATCGTCGCCCTCGTCGACCCGGTGGAGAAGGTCCGCCTCGTCAGCTCGGGCACCGAGGCCACGATGTCCGCCGTACGGCTGGCGCGTGGTTTCACCGGGCGGTCGAAGGTCGTGAAGTTCGCGGGCTGCTACCACGGCCACGTGGACGCCCTGCTCGCCGCCGCCGGATCCGGCCTGGTCACCTTCGGCCTGCCCGACACCCCCGGCGTCACCGGCGCCTCCGCCGCCGACACGGTGGTGCTGCCCTACAACTCCGTCGAGGCCGTGACCGAGGCCTTCCGGACCTTCGGTGACGAGATCGCGTGCGTGATCACCGAGGCGTGCCCGGCCAACATGGGAGTCGTCCCGCCGCTCGACGGGTTCAACGCCACACTGCGCGAGCTGTGCACCGCGCACGGCGCGCTGCTGATCATCGACGAGGTGCTCACCGGTTTCCGGGTCTCCGAGGCCGGGTGGTACGGGCTCGACCCGGTCGACGCCGACCTGATGACCTTCGGGAAGGTGATGGGCGGCGGCCTGCCCGCCGCCGCGTTCGGCGGCCGTGCCGACGTGATGGCCCACCTCGCGCCCGAGGGCCCGGTCTACCAGGCGGGCACCCTGTCGGGGAACCCGCTGGCCTGCGCCGCGGGTCTGGCCACGCTGCGCGCCTGTGACGACGAGGTCTACGACCGGGTCGACGCCGCCGCCCTGATCATCGGCCGCGCCGCCGCCGACGCCCTGGCCGCCGCCGGGGTGCCGCACCGCCTGCAGCGCGCGGGCAGCCTGTTCTCCATCTTCTTCACCGAGGACCGGGTCACCGACTTCGCCGGAGCCCAGAGCCAGAACGTCGCCGCCTACCGGGCCTTCTTCCACGCCATGCTCGAGCAGGGCGTCTACCTGCCGCCTTCGGCGTACGAGGCGTGGTTCCTGTCGGCGGCCCACGACGACGAGGCCCTGTCCCGCGTCGCCGAGGCCCTCCCGCTCGCCGCGAAGGCCGCAGCCCAGGCCTTCTGACCTTCGCGCGCTCCGGGAGGCGTCCGGCGTCTCCCGGAAGGCACGCCTGATCTCACGAACAGGCTCTTTAACGCGGCAGCTTGTCGAGGTCGAGGTCGATGGGGAAGGGGACCCGCACGGTCAGTCGCCCGTGGTGGATGCCGGTGAGGCCGTAGGCGCGAGTGGCGAGGTCGAGTTCGTACACATAGACGACGGGCCTGCCGTCGTTGTTCTCCACCCGCCAGAAGTGCGCGATCCCCGCCTCCGCGTAGCGGAACGGCTTGGTCTTGCGGTCGCGGTCCTCGGACTCCGGCGAGACGATCTCGACGACGAGATGCACCTCGTCGGGGGTGTAGAACGTCCGATCGTCGTCGTCGGCCGCCGCCGTGTCGATGACCAGCACGTCAGGACACGGCCGCATCCGGTGCCCGAGCTTGACGTCCATCTGGGCCACCGCTGTGACGTGCTCGGGAATCTGGGCGTTCAGAACGACCCGAAGACCGGAGATCACACACTGGTGGAAACGCCTCTGGGGGGACATGAAGACGAGGGCTCCATCGATGAGTTCGACATGCTTGAAGAAGCCGGGCTCGCCGTTCGGTCCCTCGGAAGGAAGATGATCGAGGTCGTCGGCCTTCCACCCCCACGGAGGCGGTGACGGCCAGTACTCGAGCGCGCTGCTCACGTCGGTCACCGTGACATCGTCTCCGTCACTCGGTGTGCTCATTCAGATCATCTCCGTTGCCCTGCGCTCATTCTCTCCTGCTTTCGCCGTCGGGGGCAGAGCCGAGGCGGAGAAAGCGGGTGTCACGGCTCTCGGCTTGGGTGTCGCACCTGGTCCTGTCGGGTGTTCTCATGATTTTTTGGCGGAGGCGAGGATCTGGTCGAGGCTGGAGGGGTTGGACATGAGTCGGCTCACCTGTTCCGGGCTCAGGTCCTTGCCGTCGAGTCTGAGGGTGGGAGTGCTGTTCACCTTCTGTCGCTGGGCGTAGTCGGTGGCCTTGGCGATGTCCTGCGCCTTCTGCGTGTACACCACGCACCTGTCGAACTCGGCGCTGTAGAAGCCGAGATCCCGCGCCCAGTTCAGGAGCTCCTTGTTCTCGAACCCGTCGCGGCCCTCCTTCGGCTGGTGGGCGAACAGGGTCTTGGCATATGAGGCCCACTTGTCGGCCGGGGCGCAGAAGGCCGCGTTCGCGCCGCGCCGGGAGACCGACGGGACGGGTTCCGGGTGGTCGGGCGCCTTGAAGAGCTGGAAGGGGCGGAAGATCACTTTGGCTTTGCCGTCGGCGGCCGCCTTGTAGATCGTGTCCCCCGCCGCCTCCTCGAGTTTCTTGCAGTAGGGGCACTGGAAGTCCTCGAAGATCTCCAGGGTGGGGCCGGTGACGCCGTTTTTCGCCATGAGGATCGATCCGTCCGCCTGGCGGACGGCAGGGGCCGACGGTCCGGTGTAGGCGATGCCCTTCTGGTCGCTCTGGCTCGCCCTGTCTCTCACGACGACCACGGCGACCACGGCGACGGCCGCCACGGTGACGCCGCCGACGACGCCGAGCAGCAGCCTGCGCTGTCTCTCGTGGGCCGCCTGCTTTCTGCGCTCCTCGGCGATTCGCTCCCTGGCCGATCTCTGCCGGGCACTCTTGCTCACTGCGGCTCCTTGTCGATGACGGTTTCAAGCCTTCGTTCTCCGGCGGGCCGGGCGGGGTCAGGAGGCCTGGCCGACCCGCCGGTATTCGTCGACGACCACAAGTCCGAAAAGAACAACGGTGATCACGTGTACGGCCGTGCACCACAAACAGATCTTTCCCAGGACGAGAAGTTCGGCGCTCACCAGGTAGACCACGAAAAGCACTCCGACGATCACGCCGCCGAATCGCGACCACCGGATCAGGGGCGACTCCGAGCGCCATGCCCAGGGCGTGACCAGGGCTCCGATTCCGAGGAAGAATGCCAGGCCCAGCAGGGGGACGGGTATTCCGAGCAGCTGGGAGTATTCGCTCGACGTCACGGAGGCGCAGTCGATTCTCGCGCTCTCCGCGCACACGAGAGAAACCGTGTGGTCGTAGTGGACGACGGTCAGGTAGGCCGAGACCGCCAGGCCGGCGAGGCTCAGAAGAGCCGTCGTGACCAGGAACCATCGTGGACGCGGCGACGCCGATGCGCGGCGGGGGCGCGGGGGGACGTCTCCGGCCATGGGTGATCCCTTCATGCGGACGGCCGCCGACCGCTTTTCCGTCGCGGGACTCCGTGTCGGGGCGCTTGTTGACAGGGGTTTGTGATGTTAAAACGCAATGTGTAAGCGGGTGGTAAGAAAAATCGGCCGAGGTGTCTTTGGGTTTTTTGGGTCCGGGGTGCTTTTGTGTGGCATGGCGGGTGGAATTCGTCCGGGCGGCCCGGAAACCCGGTTTGAAGCAGGAGATGTCAGGGGTCGCGTGTTCCGCGTGTTCCTCAGGGCGCGCATTCCTGGCGAACCGCGTGTTCGGGCGACGGCCGGGCCGGTCGGTTGGAGCGAGACTAACGAGGCCGATCTTCAGGTGATAGGGCACAAAGTCCTGTCGTGGGGGGATCGATGCCGGTTGTGTTGGCATGCCCCGGCTGTCGCCCGTCGAGGCGGTCGTCCGGGGCGGGCGCTTCTCTCCGTGGTGCGGCCACGTCGAGTAAACAACTTGTTTGCATCGATCTGTTGACAACGCATTGAGTCAAGGTTCATGCTGGGCGCATGACCACTGGTTCCGATCAGCCGATCGATCCCTTCGCGCCCCCGGACCCGGGCAGGGCGCGGGCGCACCGGGTGTACGCGTCTCTTCAGCGCATCGCCGAGCGGCACGCGACGACCGAGGCGCAACGCTCCCGCCAGGTCCACTCCCACGTCCTCGGTCCGCACGAGGCGATCAGGCTCGTGTCGTTTCTCGCCGCGGGAAGCGCGCAACGCGAAGAGGGCGAGCCCGAGGTGGACGGCTCCGACATCACCGCGGCGTTGACCCTGATCCCGCTGGCGCGCGCGGAGATGGACCAGTTGGAGGCCGGGCTCCTGCAGATGGCGCGTGGCCGGGGCATGACCTGGCAGGAGATCGCCTTCGGTCTCGGTCTCGGCACCTCCCAGGCGGCCAGGCAGCGCTACGAACGGCTGGCGGGTCGCGTGGCCGGCGAAACGGCCGGCGAAACGGCCGGCGAAACGGGCGGCGAAGCGGACTAGGGCATGGCTTCGGGCTGTTCGCCCTCTCCGTGCAGGGCCGGGCCGGCCGCTCGCGGGGCACTGGCTGACGCCTGCCTGTTCGGGGCTCGTCCACCCGGTGTCGGGCGGGGCAAGGGGCGCTCGCGGGCGTCGGTGCTCTTTCCGCGACGTTGGAATGAGGGGCGAGCGGACTCTTCGGGCGCTCTCTCGGGTTTTCCGCCTGTTGTGGGGGTGTTCGGGGGCCGGGCCGGATTTCCATATGGCTGGATTTTTCGCCTACGGAATATGGTCCGGCCCGGACGGTGTCATTGCGCGGTCACATCAGACGCGGTCACATCAGAAGGGAATGGACACGCTGAGGCGTGGACCCACCGGGGTCGGGGTCGTCCCGGGGGTCACGACCAATGAGAAGCCCTGACAGAACGCGTCCGCGTAGACGGTGACGGGCGCGTTCGTGTTGTTGGTGACCGCGTTGAACCCGGCTCCGGTGATGCACCCCCGCGGCGGGTTGACGTGCACGTAGGAGGGTCCTGAAGGGGGATTGGACAGGGTGAGCGTTCCTGTCGCCGCACTGGACGGCATTGAGGTGACACCGAGGATTCCCGCTGCCAGCGTCGATGCCACCGCGAATCGGATCGCTAGTCTCATGGCTAACCCTTTCGAGGCATTTTCACTTCATGGGCCGAGCATTTCGACCCGGTCCGGCCACCCCTAATTTCGCATGAAGTCGTTTGTCGGGATCGCACGATGAACTGCCAAATATCACCGGTTTCATGCCAAAGCGCTCCGGTGTGCCTTCGGCGGGGCAGGCACTCTCCGGACAGCGCCCGGTGGAGTCATGCCCGAGGTGGATCCCGTCGCGGGGCGGCTCATCCATCGGGGTGGGCGCCGTGACGCCCGGCGAGCTCCAAGGTGCCTCCAAGGCGTTTCCAAGGTGTCGGGCGAAGGATTCGGTCGCGTTGAAACCCCTTGGAAGGAGGTGTGGAAATGACCGTTCGCATCGATGACCTGGATGGCTCCCTGGAGCTTCCCGAGGACGCGCTGGAGACCGTCGTCGGAGGTCGGGAGCCGATGACCCCCCCGACCCCCAAGCTGTCGTCTTCCCTTGGCAACGGAACGAGGGGCGACCCTCTGCCCGACACGTTCACCTGAGGATGACTGGGCGGCGCCCGTACGACCCCGTACGGGCGTCGTCCGCTCGACGCGGAGAATCCCTTGATCCTTGTACTCAGCAGAAAAGACGACCTGGCGGTCAACCTGGTGCTGCCCGAGCTCGCCAAGCGGGGCGTCGAGGCGCTCTGGTGGGACCCCGGAGACTATCCCGCGGAGAGCCGGATCATCTCCCGCCTGGTCGACGGGGCGTGGCGGCACACGCTGGTCACAGGCGGCGCGGAGTACGACTGCTCGGTTTTCAGCGCCGTCTGGAACCGCAGACCCTCCCGGCCCAGGGCGGCGGACGTCGTCGAGGACGCCACGCACCGCGGCTACGTCGAGAAGTTGGCGCGGATCTACCTCAACGGGTGGGAGGACACCTTCGACACCCGCTGGTTCCCCGCGCGCAGCATCGACGTGATCCGCACCCAGAACAAGCTGCTCAACCTCACGGCCGCCGCCCGGCTCGGCTTCACCGTCCCGGAGACGACCGTCACCAACGACCCCGAGACGCTCGTCGAGGCCTGGACGGAGGCGGAGGGACGGCTGATCGCGAAAGAGGTCGAGTTCGTGGAGTTCGGGATCGACGGCGCGGGCCACAACTTCTACACGACCCCGGTCTCCCGGCGGCACCTCACCAGCCGTCACCGTCTGGCCCACGCCCCCGCGATCCTCCAGCCCTACGTCGACAAGGCCGTCGAGCTGCGGATCACCGTCGTGGGCGACCGGGTCTTCACCGCGGAGCTCCACTCCCAGGGATCGCGGGCGACCCGCCACGACTACCGCCACTACGAGGGCAACTTCTCCCAGTACGCCGTCCACGACCTGCCTGAGGACGTGGAACGGCGCTGCGTCGACCTGGTCGGGTCGCTGGGCCTGGCCTTCGGCTGCATCGATGTGATCCTCACCCCGGAGGGCGAGTACGTGTACCTGGAAGTGAACCCCAACGGCCAGTGGGGGTGGATCGAGGAGTTCACCGACCTGCCCATCTCCGAGGCGATCGCCGACTGGCTCGTCGCGGGGGAGGTTCCCGCATGACCGGGTTCCCCGAGACGCTGGCCGAGGCCGTCGAGCTGCTGCGCGGGCTGCCGCGCCGGCGCGAGGGCGTGCGGGCCGCCCGCGAGAGCGTCGCCGCGTGGCGCGCCGTCCGTCCCGGGAGCCGGGCCCAGCTGGTCGTGGACGTGCGGCCCGGCTCACCCGTCGTCGACTACGACCTGATCCTCGACCACCCGGACGGCGGCGCCGTCGCCCTCACCGCGCCCGCCGAGGACGGGGTCCCCTGGACGGTCGAGCACTCCACGCACTGGGCGGCGAGCAAGGTCCTGGCCGTCGACGGCCAGGAGCTGTCGGTGCAGACCGCCCTGCTCACCCTGCGGGCGCTCGCCGGCCGCGACCGGACCGTGCACGACGACCTCATCGACCACTGCGTCCTCACGCTGGCGAGCTGGGAGGAGCCCGACCCCTCACCGGAGGAGCTGCAGCGGGCCTCCGACGACTTCCGCAGGCGACGGGGCCTGCACAGCCGGGCCGACATGCTGCGGTGGCTGGAGGAGGTCGGCCTGACGTCCGCCGCCTACGACAACCACCTGTACTCCCTGGCCAGGATGCGCGGTTTCAGGACCCGGACGGAAGCCGAGTCGGCCGAGGCCTACTTCGAGGAGCACGCCGCGGAGTTCGACCGGGTCTCGGCCGTGTGGGCCGTCGGGCCCGAGCCCCCGCTGGCCGAGCTGGCGGGTCACGACGACCCCTTCGCGGCGATCGCCGGGGCGGTCGCCCGTCCCGTGGGGGAGATCGTCGTGCACGTGGCCGACCGGGTGGCCGCCGAGGTGCCCGCCCCGTTGCGCGAGGCGGGAGAGGGCGACGCGGTCGGGCCGGTGCCGTACCGCGACGGGTTCCTGTTCGGAGCCGTACGGCGTCGCCGTCTCGCGTCCCCCGACCCCGACACGCTGGCGGCGGCCGGGCGGGCCGCGTTCTCCGCCTTCCTCGCCGACAGACGGGCGAAGGCGAAGGTCGAGTGGTACTGGCTGTGAGCCCCAGGCCCGCGACCCCTCGTCGGCCCGCCTCGTCAGGCCGACGTCTCCGGGAGGTCATCGGGGGAGGATCTCGGGGTTTCGCGCGGCCTGGGCGACGAACGCCCTGAACGCCTCCACGTCGCCGACGACCTCCTCGACGCGGTCGCGCCTGAGGTACAGGTCGTGGTAGCGGGCCCCGACGGCGTCCGGGTCGCCCTCGCCGCCGCCGGGGCTGATCCCCAGGGCGATCGTGACCGTCGCGACGTGGACGCCCTGGGGGCCGAGTTCGGCGTGCAGGGCGTGCGCCCAGTTGCGCAGGGCCGCCATGGCGAGGCCGACGTTGGCCAGGAACGGCGCGGGGACCGTGGACGACACGCCCGTGGTCAGCAGCAGCGTGCCCTCGCCGCGAGCGAGCATGTCCGGCAGGACCTGGCCCACGGCGGTCACCGCGCCGAGCACGTTCAGCTCGAACTGGGCGGTGGCCGACTCGACCGTGGTCTGCGCGGCGTGTGTGATCGGTCCGGTCGGGCTGGGGCCGTACTCGAGGACGTCGACCGGGCCGAGCGTGCGCCTGAGGTCCGAGAGGGCCGCCGCGAGCCCGTCGCGGTCGTGGATGTCGGCGGGGAACGCGGCGGCGGTGACCCCCAGACCGGCCAGCTCGCGCACATACGTGTCGAGGTTGTCCTTGTTACGGGCGATCAGTCCCACCTGGAAGCCGTTTCTGCCGAACGCGCGGGCCACTCCCATGCCCAGTCCGGGACCTGCGCCGACGACGGCCAGGGTTCTCGTCACTGCGGATCCTCTCTGCCAGGACCGGCCGGATCTTCCATGAGCCGCCCGAATCCAATGGTTACGCTTTGTTCGCAGCAACATGGTTTGTTATTACGATGGCGGTGGACAAGACGGCACATCGATGTCGGTGAGGCACATGGAGGGAACCCATGGCGGGCAGAGGCGATCCGGTGTCGACCCCGTGTGACCCCGATCCGGCGGTGAGCGCGGACATGGTGAGCGGCGAGGACGTCGAGGACGGCGAGTCGGACATCGAGGTCTGCCGGCAGGTGCTTCAGATCCTCGCTCTGATCGGCGACAAGTGGAGCGTCCTGGTCATCGGCCAGCTCAGGGACCGCACGCTGCGCTTCAGCGAGATGCACCGCAGGGTCGTGGGCATCTCCCAGCGCATGCTCACACTGACCCTGCGCCAGCTCGAACGCGACGGCCTGGTCACCCGCACCGTCTACCCCAGCGTGCCGCCGCGCGTCGACTACGCGCTCACCGAGCTCGGCGCGACGCTGCTCGACTCGGTCTCCGCCCTCGCGGGGTGGGCGAAGACGCACCGGCGTGAGATCAACCGGAACCGGGATCGCTACGACGCCGACCATCCACCGCGGAAACAGGCGTCGGCCAGGCCCGCGCGGACCGCCGGGGGAAGGTAGCCGTTCTCCTCGGCGGGGCTCGCGCGCTCCCGCCGGTCCGGTGCGGCGGCGGTCACCGTGATCCGGCGGGTTCCGGCTGCAGGTTCTCCGGAGGCGGCGTCCCCGTGGTGACGGCCGTACGGCCCGCGGGACGGGTGCCCGCGTACAGGACGCCGCAGATGATGAGGCCGCCGGCGAGAAGCTTCGGGACGGAGAGCGGCTCGTCGGCGAACAGGGCGGCCGAGGACATGCCGAAGACGGGGACGAGCAGACTGTAGGGGGCGACGACCGAGGCGTCGTAGCGCCTGAGCAGGAAGCCCCAGACGGCGAAACCGCCCAGGGTGGAGATCAGCGCCACGTACAGCACGGACAGTGCGCCCTCCGGGGAGAACGTCAGGTGGGGCACGCCTTCGAGCAGCAGGGACAGGCCCAGCATGGGAGGAGCCGCCACCGCGCTCATCCAGATCGTGAAGCGGAGAGAGTCGGGCGGCGCGGCCTTCCTGACCACGACGTTGCCCACGCCCCACGCGAGGGCCGAGGCGACGACCAGGACGAACGCGCCGACCGGGCTGCCGTCGCCGAGGGTCAGCGCGATCAGGGCCAGTCCCGCGAACGCGACGCCCATGCCGGTGATCCGGCGGGCGGTGATCCGTTCCTTGAGGAGGGCCGCCGCGAAGACCACCGTGAAGACGGCCTGGACCTGGACGACGAGCGAGGACAGTCCCGCGGGCATGCCCGCCCGCATGCCCACCAGCAGCAGGCCGTACTGGGTGACGCCGAGGGTGGCGCCCGCGGCGAGGACCCAGCGCCATGGCGCGCGGGGACCGCCGACGAACAGCAGCGCGGGGAAGGCGGCCAGGGTGAAGCGGAGCGTCACGTACAGCAGCGGCGGGAAGTGGCGCAGTCCCGCCTGCATCACGACGAAGTTGAAGCCCCATACGGCAGCGAGTCCGATGGCCATGAAGAGGTGACGGATTTGCATCCCTTCATCCTTATTTGTGACGATAATTCAGCACAAGCGAGTTTTTCTAAGCCTGGTCGTTTAGAGTTGCTTATATGTTGGATCTCAACCGCCTCAAGGCTCTGCACGCCGTGGCCGTCTACGGCTCGGTCGGCGCGGCGGCCGACGCGCTCATGGTGACCCCGTCCGCCGTGTCGCAGCAGCTCGCCAAGCTCGAACGCGAGATCGGCGCGACGCTGCTCGAGCGCAACGGGCGCGGGGTGCGGCTGACGGACGCGGCCGGGCTGCTCGCCGACCACGCCGAGCGCATCCTCGCGCTGGTGGAGACCGCGGAGGCCGACTTCGAGGCGTTGAGAGGGGAGGTCGTCGGCAGGTTGAGCATCGGGGCGTTCCCCACGGCGGCCCGAGGGCTGCTGCCCGCGGCGCTGGCCCACCTGCACGAGCGTCACCCCGACCTCAGGCTCCAGCTTCACGAGCGGGAGCCGGAGCGTCAGCTCCGCGATGTGAGCAGAGGGGAGCTGGACCTCGCGGTGGTCCAGGACTGGGTGAACCGGCCGATCGCCATCCCCGACGGGTTGTCCAGGGCGATGCTCTTCGACGACATCGCCGACGCGATCCTGCCCGCCTCCCACCCGTTGGCCGACCGCTCCGAGATCGAGCTGGCCGAGCTGTCCGGGGAACGGTGGATCAGCTCGTCACCCGGAACGGTCTGCCACGACTGGCTCGTCTACACCCTGCGCGCCGCCGAGCTCGAGCCCGACATCACCTGCATGGCGGACGAGTACCCGACGCATCTGGCCCTTGTCGCGGCGGGGCAGGGATGCGCCATCATTCCCCGCCTGGGACGCGACTTCGTTCCCGAGGGAGTACGGGTCATCCCGCTCAGACCGCGTCCCGTCCGCAAGATCTACGCGCTGTGGCGCACCGACGCGGCCCGCCGGCCGGCGATCAGGGCCGCCGTCGAGGCGCTCAGGGCCGCGTCCGCCGTCTACCGGCCCGCCGAGCCCTCCGAGTCATCCGGGGTCGCGGAGCAGGTCAGACGCGGTGAGGTCGCCGTTCAGTGAGCACGCTCCAGCCGTGCGCGGGACGACGGGGCTGAGGTGAAGGGATCCTTCATGGAAGGTGCGGTTCCGTGGTGAAATCCATCATGGGGTCGCGGAACCAGCGCGAAACACGTGGAACCAGTGCGGAACGCCGGACTTAACCGTCTTCGGGCCTGGCGTCGCCCGCGCGGCACGGTCACACTGGTCCATCTATGCGCCCTATTCACCTGTACCTGTCGGTAGGCTGGCGGCACCATGGCTGAGACGACCGTCGTTCACCTCCTGCGCCACGGTGAGGTGCACAACCCCGCGAACATCCTGTACGGCAGGCTGCCGGGCTACCACCTCTCGGAAACGGGCAGGCAGATGGCCGACATGGTCGCCAAGTCCGTCGCCGGGCGTGACGTCACCGCCCTGTTCTCCTCCCCGCTGGAGCGGGCCCAGGAGACGGCGGCCCCGCTCGCGGAGACCTTCGGCCTGGAGGTCACGCTGGACGACCGTCTCATCGAGGCGGAGAACATCTTCGAGGGCGTCGCGGTCAGCGGGGGCGACGGGGTCTTCCGCAGTCCGCGTCACTACCGCCACCTGTGGAACCCGCTGCGTCCCTCATGGGGCGAGCGCTACACCGACGTGGTGCGGCGGATGAAGAGCGTGATCGACACCGCCCGTGACGCGGCGCGCGGTCACGAGGCGGTGCTGGTCAGCCACCAGCTCCCGATCTGGATCATCCGGCTCGCGGCCGAGGGCAGGCGGCTGCCGCACGACCCCCGTCGCAGGCAGTGCGGGCTGGCCAGCCTCACCAGTTTCTCCTTCGAGGGGAACCGGCTCATCAGCGTCGGATACAGCGAACCCGCGGGCGTGCTCGGCAAGCGCCCCACTGTGCCGGGCGCCTGACCACGCCGGTAGAGTGACTGCTCTACCGGTTGTAGTACAGGAAGACTCAGCCTCTGATGCGCGCAAAACCGTTCGCGGCCGTGTTGTTCGCCGCCGTGTCGCTCATCGCCGTGGCCGGATGCGCGGGCAACCAGGGATCGCAGCCCCAGAGCGGGGACACGCGCTTCGTGGCCGGAGACGGCAGGATCACCATGTTCGAGGCCGCCGACCGCAAGGCCGCTCCCGCGGTCGGGGGTGAGACCCTCGACGGGGGGAGCGTGACGCTCGCCGCCCACAAGGGCAAGGTCGTGGTGCTGAACTTCTGGGCCTCCTGGTGCGCGCCCTGCCGCGCCGAGGCTCCGGTGCTCAAGGACATCGCGGCCAAGACCAAGGCCGACGGCGTCGAGTTCCTGGGCGTCGACTTCAAGGACCGCAAGGCCGACGCGCTGGCCTTCGAGCGCAACCACGCGGCGGGATACCCGAGCATCTTCGACCAGCCGGGCAAGGTGGCGCTCTCCTTCCAGGGCACGGTTCCTCCCGCGGCCATCCCCTCGACGCTGATCATCGACCGTCAGGGCCGGATCGCCGCCCGCGCCCTCGGCGCGGTCAAGTACAACGACCTGCTCGAGGCGGTCACCAAGGTCGGCGATGAGAAGTAACCGGCCGCGACGGGCCTGTGATGAGCGCTGACCTGACCGCGACGGTCGCGAGCGGGTCGCTCGTCCTGGCGCTGCCGATCGCCGTGGCGGCCGGACTGGTCTCGTTCCTGTCGCCGTGCGTGCTGCCGCTGGTCCCCGGCTACCTGTCCTACGTGACGGGGATGAGCGCCGATCCGAAACGCGGCCGGATGGTCGCGGGCATCACGCTGTTCATCCTCGGCTTCGCGGTGGTCTTCATGGCGGGCGGCGCGCTCTTCGGCGGGCTCGGCTCCGCGTTGCTGGGCAACGTCGAGATCATCACCCGGGTGCTGGGCGTGCTCACCGTCGTGCTCGGCCTGGCGTTCATGGGGCTCCTGCCCGGTCTCCAGCGTGACTTCCGCATCCACCGGGCGCCCGCGGCGGGTCTCGCGGGAGCCCCGCTGCTCGGCGTGGTCTTCGGCCTGGGCTGGACCCCCTGCATGGGGCCGACTCTGGGAGTCGTGCTCACCCTCAGCCTCACCGAGGGCAGCGCGGGACGGGGGGCGCTGCTCGCCTTCGCCTACGCGCTCGGCCTCGGCCTGCCCTTCCTGGTCGCGGGGCTGGCATACCGTAGGGCACTGCACACGTTCAAGGCGGTCCGCCGCCACTCTCAGCTGATCACACGGGTCGGCGGGGCCATGCTGGTCGCCGTCGGGCTGCTGCTCGTCACCGGGCTCTGGGGAGAGCTCATCGCGACGATGCAGGGGTGGATCAGCGGATTCGAGCCGGTGATCTGATGGAGGAAGTCGAGCAGGCGACCAGGGAGCGCGAGGCGGGCGAGGCCCCCCGCGCGACCCCCGCCACGGACAGCGGCGCCGAGGACAGGGCGGCCGTACGGCCTGTCGGCCTGGGCGTCGTCGGCTGGGCGCGCTGGTTCTGGCGCACGCTCACCTCGATGCGCACGGCGCTGATCCTGCTGTTCCTGTTCGCGCTCGGGTCGATCCCCGGGTCGATCTGGCCGCAGCGCGGCGTCTCCGACGCCAAGGTCGCGCAGTACTTCGACGACAGTCCGCAACTGGCCGAGTGGCTGGACCGGTTCTGGCTGTTCGACGTGTTCAAGGCGCCGTGGTTCGCCGCGATCTACCTGCTGCTGTTCCTGTCGCTGATCGGCTGTGTGCTGCCGCGCACCATGACCCACCTGCGCGAACTGCGCAGGAAGCCGCCCACGCCGCCGCGCAACCTGGCCAGGCTGCCCCAGCACGCCTCGTTCGAGGCGGAGGGCCTGACCGTCGAGGCGGTGGCGAAGCGGCTGCGCCGGATGCGGTTCCGGGTGACCACCGGTCCCGACTGGGTCGCCGCGGAGAAGGGCTACCTGCGCGAGACCGGCAACCTGCTGTTCCACGTCGCGCTGCTCGGGCTGCTGATCGCGGTCGGGGCAGGCGCGCTGTACGGCTACCGCGGCAACGTGCTGGTCGTCGAGGGGGAGGGCTTCGCCAACACGGTCGCGGCCTACGACCGCTACATGCCGGGCCAGCAGGTCAACGCCGAGTCGCTGGAGCCGTTCTCCTTCACCGTCAAGGACTTCCAGGCCTCCTACATCGCCAAGGGCGAGCGGCGCGGGCAGCCCCTCGACTTCCAGGCGGATCTCGGAGTCACCGACGCCCCCGGGGCGCCCGAGCGTGACTTCGCCCTGAAGGTCAACGACCCGCTCGACGTCAACGGCACGCTGACGTACCTGATCGACCACGGCTACGCGCCCACCTTCAAGATCACTGATGGCAAGGGGCAGGTCGCCTTCGACGGCCCCGTGCCCTGCCTGGTCGTCCAGCCCGCCACCTTCACCTCCGAGTGCGTCATCAAGGTTCCCGACGCCCAGCCGGAGCAACTGGGCCTGCTGGTCGCCTTCCTGCCGACCACCGTGCCGATGAACGACCAGTGGATTTCGGTCTTCCCCGGCGCGGCCAACCCGACCGCCCAGGTGTACGGCGCCTTCGCCGGTGACCTGGGCCTGAAGAACGGCAGGCCGCAGTCGGTCTACGAGCTCGAACCGACGAGCCTGAAGAAGATGAAGCCGCTGGTCATGAAGGCCGATCCGCTGGCCGTAGGCAAGAAACTCGACCTGCCGAACGGCGCGGGGTCGATCGAGTTCACCGGTGTGAAGGAGTGGATCGCCCTCCAGATCACCCACGATCCGGGGCGTCTGCCCGCGTTCGTGGCCTCCGCGCTCGCGGTCGTCGGCCTGGTGCTCTCCCTGACCGTCCGCCGCCGCCGGGTGTGGGTGCGGATCGGGAGCGCCTCTTCGGAGGGCCGTCGCGAACAGGACCGTGGACCCGTCGAGGTGGGCGGTCTCACGCGCACCGAAGGCAGCGATTTCAGCGAGGAGTTCGCCGAGATCGTCTCCGCTTTGAATCCAGGAGTGAAGAACGATGCCCGTTGAGGTCGACGTCGGCCTCGCCACGCTGAGCGACCAGCTCACCTTGGCGACAGTGCTGCTCTACATCGTCGCAATGATCGGCTACGCCCTCGACCTCGGCTTCGGCCGGGCCAGGGCCACGGCCAGGGGCGCGAAGGCCAAGCCCGTGCTCGCCACAGTCGGGAGCACAGTCGGAAGCACGGTCGGGGCCGGCACGGCGTCCGTCCCCGGGGCCGCCTCCGAGGACGGCGAAAGCGCGGGCGGCGAGCGCGCCGAGGGCGACCGCGTGGAGAAGGCGCCCCCCGCCTGGGCGGTGTGGGCCGCCCCCGTCGCGGTCGGGCTGACCTGGCTCGGCTGGGCCGCGAACCTGACGGCCATCCTGACCAGGGGATGGGCCGTCGGCCGGTGGCCGTGGGGCAACATGTACGAGTTCGTGGTCGCGATGTGCTTCGCGGCGGTGAGCGCGTTCCTGTTCATGCACATCCGCTACAGGAGTCGTTTCCTGGGCGCGTTCGTCACGGTCGCCGCCGCCCTGGGGCTGGGCTTCTCCGTGCGCTACCTGTACGTGCAGGCCGGGCCCGTCGTGCCCGCGCTCAACTCCTACTGGGTCGCCATCCACGTGTCGGCGGCGATCATCGCCAGTGGCCTGTTCATCATGGCGGGCGTCTCCGGCATCCTCTTCCTGGTCAGGAAGGACGGCGCGGTCCGCCTGCCGTCGCGGGAGGATCTCGAACGGGTGGCGCACCGCGCCATCGTGATCGGCTTCCCGATCTGGACGTTCGCCGTCATCGCGGGCGCGCTCTGGGCCGACAAGGCGTGGGGCCGCTACTGGGGCTGGGACCCCAAGGAGATCTGGGCCTTCATCACCTGGATCGCCTACGCGGCCTACCTGCACGCCCGCGCCACGGCGGGCTTCAAGGGCAGGGCCGCGATGATCGTGCAGCTCATCGCCTTCGCCTGCCTGATGTTCAACCTGGTCGGGGTGAACATCTTCCTCGGCGGCCTGCACTCCTACGCCGAGGTTCCCGGCTAGGGTCTCACCGCTCACCCTCCGAGGCTCCCGGCCGGCGTCGAGCCGGCCGTGCCTCCCAGGCGCCTCTTCGGTGCCTTTTCCGTGCCTTTTCCGGCGTGCCTTCGCACGCCCTGTGTCCGAAGGGCCCGGCCGCGGCGGGCGGCCGTACCGGGCCCGTCTCACTCCTCGTCGCGCAGACGCCTGTCCAGGTCCCTGAGGAAGTCGGGGTCGTCGTCGGGGCCCTTCGGGGCCTGCGGGCGCGCGCGCCCGTCGCCCGGCGGGAGCGTGCCCGCGGCCCGGGGGCCGTTCGGCCTGCCGAGCAGCAGCCAGAACACGCCGCCGGCGAGCGGCAGCAGAAGCACGATGATCACCCATAGGAGCTTGGGCAGGTTTCTGGTCTCCTCGTCCGGCGTCGTGATCGCGTCGAACAGGCAGTAGAGCCAGAAGGCGAGCAGCGCCAGACCGACAAGCAGGGGCATGCCCGAACTGTAAGCCATTCGGAGACAGGGTGTGGTCATGCTCCTGTTCCAGGTGACTGGCGAAGATCCACGTCGTACGGTGGAGCCTGTTGCCACTTCCCCTGGGGTGTGTGATGGCGAATTCGGCGGACAAAGGCCGTCATCGACGGCGCTGGTGGCAGCGGGGCCCGTCCCAGCGCACGGAGAGTGTCGTCAGGAAAGCCGTCCGTGACGCCCCCGTCGAGCCGGAGCGCCGGGTCGGGACCGTCACGGCGCCGGTGGTCGACCGCCCGCAGTACACCTGGCGGGACTTCGAGCTCGAGGACGAGCGTCCCAGAGCCCAGCCCAACTCCCCTGACACGCCTGACCTGGGCGACGGCCTGCGGCACTGCGGGCGCCTCGAGCGGATCCTGCACCGCCAGTGGGACTCCCTGCAGGGGCCGCCCTCCCCGGACGCCGTGCGGGCCGTGGAGAGCCTGGCCAGGCTGCCGGACAGGCTGAAGGACAAGCTCGCCGAGGGGCTCGACGGCATCTACGTCGGCGCGGGCGGGGTGCCCGACCTGGACGACATGGGCTACCTGCGGGGAGCTCCGCTGCCCTCGGGGCGGGCGACCTGGGACATCTGCGCCGGAGCGTACGGCGACCGCAAGATCGTGGTGGGTGACCGGCCCTCGCCGACCCCCGACGTGATGATGCACGAGGTCGGGCACGCCCTGGACGACGTGGACGCGCCCCACGGAAGCTGGGTCTCCGACTCGCCCGAGTTCGCCGCGCTCTACGCCCAGTGCGTCCCGATGCTGGCCTCCGGGTTCCACCTGCAGGGCGGGGAACTCGGGCGCAAGGAGTTCTTCGCCGACGCCTTCGCCGCCATCGTCTCGCGGCAGCGTCCCGCTCTGGTGGACATGCTCGGCGGTGACACGAGGATGGCGCTCAATGTCATGTTGTTCTTCAACCGGCGTTACGGAATCTAGGTGATCTGGGATGTACGTCATCCTGCTCGCTGACGGGACTCTGCGAGTGCCGCAGACCCTGTCCAGCGATGACGGGCGTCTGATCGGCAACGCGTACGTCGAGCTGTCACCGGGCGATCCGGACTACGACCGCTGGTTGTCGGAGGCGCTCACCGAGGAGGAGCTGGCCGAGCGCAGACGGCGCTGGATCGAGGAGAACGACGAGCTGGAACGTGAGTTCCTGGCCTTCAAGGCCGACCAGGACAGTTAGTGCGACGGGGTCCCGGGGAGACTCTTCCGTCCCCGGTCGCGGGGGCCGTTCGCCCGGATGCCCTGGACGCCATGGGCTCCCCCCAGGTGGGTGGGGGGACCGGGAGTCCGTCGGCGAGGGAGGTGAGCGATCGCGGCCTCGGGGGGCGCGGGTTGTACGACTCCATCGGTGACCCTGCGGCTTTCCGGGTGGGGATCCCGTAGGACCACCGATGGTGTGACGTCATAAGGCGTCAGACACGCGGGGTTTCGCCTGCCGGCCGTTCGGCCGTCAGAACGTCCTCTCCGCGTAGAAGGGCGTGCACTTCCGACTCGCGGAACCGCCGGTGCCCTCCGGGGGTACGGATGCTGCTGATGCGGCCTGCCGCGGCCCAGCGTGTAACCGTCTTTGGGTCGACCCGGAAGAGGGCGGCAACCTCTCCAGGCGTCAGCAGACGCTCGCTGCTACTCTCCACAATCTCTCCCCCTCGCATCCCGCTTCCTGCCAGCGGGCGGACAGGTAACCAGTGTGCCGAGCGAAGTCTGATTTATCCGTGCTTTTCAACAAAGATCACGGGTTGTTATCGACTGACTGCCCGATTGTTATATGATAGAGCCTCTTTGAGACTCTCGTGGGTGTTTCTTTACGAAACTGATCTGTTGGGAACACTAGCAGTGCTCGCGCCCGGTGCGAAGAGCGTCACTCCGGCCTCCCGCCCGCGCCCTGAGCAGGCAGAGTGACGTAACCTCAACGCTGTGCATCCCGTCTTCGTTTACACCGTCTCCAGGCTGGCACTGCTGGCCGCGAGCATCGGTGTGCTCTATCTCCTTGGCCTGCGCCAGCCCTTCATCCTGCTGGTCGCCGCATTCCTGGTCAGCGGAGTGGCCAGTTACGTCCTGCTGTCGAAGCAGCGCGACGCGGTGAGTGAGCGATTCACTAAGAATCAGGAGTGATCACGGCAACGGGAACATGCCGACTCGGGCATGGTACTCGTGACCAAGGCGCGTTGTGTCACTACCAACCAGTAACCCTCCGTGATGGGCCAGGAATGCCTTGACGCCGATTCCGCGCTCCCTTGTGGGATTCCACGCCGTGGCTCTGCCGGTGCGCGGATCGATCGCCCCGATCCCGGGCCGCGCGACCGCTCCCGGGCCCGCGGAGTCACGACCGTACGGATTGTCCAGCCAGCGCTGGTGGCCTCCCACATACACCGCGGCCCCGGTGACCGCGACCGCGTAGAGCGAGTCGCCGCCGGTGTGGTTCACCCACGTCGGCCGCACGTTCTCCAGGGAGCCGCGGGGGCGGGTCTCGAAGCGCGCCGCGCTGTCGCACGGCTTGCCGGGCCCCTCCGGCCCCCCGGTCGTCACGACCGCGAAGTAGTCGCCGCCGGGGGAGAAGTCCACGCCCCGCACGTAGCCCGGGAAGACGTCCCTGCACCTGGCGGCGTAGGTGGAGGTCCGCCAGCCGGCGACCCGCGCGGGGCGCGCGGCGACGTCGACCAGGCCGAGCTGGGGCCGGGACAGGCCGTCCAGGGTCGTGAAGTCGCCGGCGACCGCGAGGCGGTCGCCGCTCAGTGACATCGCGTGGACCCTCACCCTGCGGCCCCTCGGCTCGCCCGGCTCGACCGCGAAGGCCGGATCGACCGCGCCGCTGCCCGCGTCGAGGCGGGCCAGCGCCGTGCGGCGCACACCGCCGATCCCGGTGAAGTCGCCGCCCACGTAGAGCAGCGAGCCGCGGCCCGCCAGCTCCGTGACCGTCCCCCCGCGGACCTGGGCGTCGAAGCCCGGCGCGGGGGAGCCGTCGGAAAGACGCAGCCTGACCAGCCCGCGGGTCACGGCGCGCCTTTCCGCGCCCGGCCCCAGGCCGGCGGGGGCCGCCGTCCGCGTCTCGGTGAACTCGCCGCCCGCGTACACGGTGCCGTCCGCGCCGGGGGCGAGCGCGCGGACCGGGCGGTCGAGGTAGGGCTCGAAACCCGGCAGGACGCGCCCGGTCGCCAGGTCGTAGGCGAAGATGTTGGCACGTTCCAGGGTCGTGGCGCCGCGGGCCTCGCGGACCGCGCCGAACGAGCCGCCGACCACGACCGTGCCGCCGACCAGCGCGACGGCCTCGACGATCCCGTCGAGCACGTGGGGGGTGGTGTCCACGGGGTCGGCGGAGACGACCCGGCTGTGCCTCGTCGCGCCGGCGGCGGCGACTCCGGCGGGAGCCAGGACCACGGCCGCGACCAGCAGAGAGGTGGCTTTGGCAAACATTCGGTAATTCCTAGCAGACTCTCGGTAACCGAGGTGCTGCTTTCCGTGGACCGTTCGAGCAGGCCTAGGCTTGTCCCCATGACGCGCGCTTCGCTGGACAAGCAACCGCATGAGGTCGCCGCGATGTTCGATCGCACGGCCCGGCGATACGACCTGGTCAACGACGTTATCTCCCTTGGACAGGTCCGGTTGTGGCGCAAGGCGACCGCGGCCGCCGTCGACGCGGGCCCGGGCGAGCTGGTGCTCGACCTCGGCGCGGGCACCGGCACCTCGACCGACGCCTTCACCGCGCTCGGCGCCAGGGCGATCGCCTCCGACTTCTCGCTCGGCATGCTGAGCACGGGCGTGCGGCGGCGGGGCGGCTCCGGCCTGTCGGGCGGCGGGGTGCGGGGCGTCACCTTCGTCGCGGGCGACGCGCTGAGGCTGCCCTTCGCCGACGAGGTCTTCGACGCGGTGACGATCTCCACGGCGCTGCGCAACGTCCAGGACACGGGCCAGGCGCTGCGCGAGATGCTCAGGGTCGCCAAGCCGGGGGCGCGCCTGGTGATCCTGGAGTTCTCCCACCCGCCGTCGAAGGCGTTCGACCAGGTTTACACGCAGTACCTCATGAGGCTGATGCCGCAGGCCGCGAAACTGTTCGGCTCCAACGACGACTCCTACGAGTACCTGGCGGAGTCGATCAGGGAGTGGCCCGACCAGGCGGCCCTGGCGAAGATCATTCAGAAGGCGGGCTGGGAGCGGGTCGCCTGGCGCAATCTCGCACTGGGCATCGTGGCCCTTCATCGCGCTTATAAGCCCGCTTAGAAGATTGACCGGCGATAGTCGTACCCGGCCTGACACTTCACCCCGCAAAGGGGTTAGACTTCGGCCCGACAAGTTTGTGAAGACCTTCACAAAGGAACGAAAGGCCCCTCATCCGAGGCCCTCAAAGCGTGTAGGACAGGACAGGTCCCGTGACCGTGCCAGCCGCCACACAGCGGAATGTCGCTGAGGCTGACGCCGACGTCATCGTCGTCGGCGCCGGGCCCGCCGGTTCGACAACCGCTTTCCATCTCGCACAGGCCGGGCTCGACGTCCTGTTGCTCGAGAAAACCACATTCCCCCGCGAGAAGGTGTGCGGCGACGGGCTGACGCCCCGGGCCGTCAAGCAGCTCATCGCCATGGGAATCGACATCGACGCTCCCGGCTGGGTCAGGAACAAGGGCCTGCGCGTGGTCGGCGGCGGGATGCGCTTCGAGCTCGACTGGCCGCAGCTGGCCAGCTACCCGGACTTCGGTCTGGTCCGCACCCGCCAGGACTTCGACGAGATCCTCGCGGAGAACGCGGTGCGCGGCGGGGTCCGGCTGCTGCAGGGCGTCAACGTCACCGCCCCGATCCTCGACGACCGCAGCGGCCACATCGTGGGCGTCGTCGCGAAGAAGGACGGCGAGGAGGTCTCCTACCGCTCACGCCTCGTGGTGGCCGCGGACGGCAACTCCACCCGCGTCTCCCTGGCGATGGGGCTGCACAAGCGCGAGGACCGCCCGATGGGCGTGGCCGTGCGCACCTACTTCAC
This sequence comes from Streptosporangium carneum, assembly GCF_027922005.1. GTDB lineage: Bacteria > Actinomycetota > Actinomycetes > Streptosporangiales > Streptosporangiaceae > Streptosporangium > Streptosporangium carneum. Next base: position 1,191,624 of record NZ_BSEV01000001.1, read on the forward strand.
CAGCCCGCGCCACGACGACGACTACCTGGAGACCTGGCTGGAGCTCTGGGACGGCGACACGCTGCTGCCCGGCTACGGCTGGATCTTCGGAGTCGGCGACGGCACGTCCAACGTGGGGCTCGGGCTGCTGAACACCAGCGAGTCGTTCAAGGGCATGGACTACCGTGACCTGCTCAAGCGCTGGGTGAAGAGCATGCCCCCCGAGTGGGGCTACGTCGAGGAGAACATGACCGCCCCCATCAGGGGAGCGGCGCTGCCGATGGCCTTCAACCGCCAGCCCCACTACACCCGGGGCCTGGTGCTGGTCGGCGACGCGGGCGGAATGATCAACCCGTTCAACGGCGAGGGCATCGCCTACGCGATGGAGAGCGGCCACGTCGCGGCCGAGACCATCGTCCAGGCCCTCGGCAGGGTCACCCCGGCCCAGCGCGAGCGTGTGCTGCGGGCCTACCCTCAGACACTGAAGGACGCCTACGGTGGTTACTTCACCCTGGGCAGGGGTTTCGTGGAGCTCATCGGGCACCGCGGGGTGATGGACTTCGCCACGCGTCACGCGTTGCCGCACCCTCGTCTGATGCGGTTCGCGCTCAAACTCCTTGGTAACCTCACCGACCGGCGAGGCGACGCGTCAGACCGCATCATCAACGCCCTGTCGAAGGTCGCGCCATCGGCATGACCTCAGCAAACGTCCAGAACCTGGAACCAAGAGCGTTGATCGCCCTGCCTAGACTTGCACAACGAAACGACACGATGAGCTGCGCGCGGGCGCGCGTGGAGATGGGAGAGGAGGCGTAGCGATGGAGTTGTACGCACCCATCCTGGTGCTCGCCGTTCTCGCGGCGGGATTCGCGATCTTCTCGGTGACGATCGCCCCCTTCACCGGTCCCAGGCGCTGGAACCGCGCGAAACTCGACGCCTACGAGTGCGGGATCGAACCGACGCCCCAGCCTGTCGGCGGCGGTCGCTTCCCGCTGAAGTACATGATCACCGCGATGCTCTTCATCGTGTTCGACATCGAGATCATCTTCCTCTACCCGTGGGCGGTCGCGTTCGACCAGCTCGGGATCTTCGGGTTGGTCGAGATGGTGCTGTTCATCGTCACCGTGCTCGTGGCCTACGCGTACGTGTGGCGCCGCAAGGGTCTGGACTGGGACTAGATATGGGTCTTGAAGAGAAACTTCCGAGCGGGTTCATGCTCAGCACGGTCGAGCAGGTGGCCGGTTGGGCGCGTAAGAACTCCGTATGGCCGGCGACCTTCGGTCTCGCCTGCTGCGCCATCGAGCTGATGTCCACCGGCGGTCCCAAGCACGACCTGGCGCGCTTCGGCATGGAGCGCGCCTCGGCGTCTCCGCGCCAGGCCGACCTGATGATCGTCGCGGGCAGGCTGTCGCAGAAGATGGCGCCGGTGCTGCGCCAGATCTACGACCAGATGGCCGAGCCCAAGTGGGTCATCGCCATGGGCGTGTGCGCCTCCAGTGGAGGTATGTTCAACAACTACGCCATCGTGCAGGGCGTGGACCACGTCGTCCCCGTCGACATCTACCTGCCCGGCTGCCCGCCGAGGCCCGAGATGCTCATCGACGCGATCGTCAAGCTGCACGACAAGATCCAGAACATGAAGTTCGGCGCGCACCGTGCCAAGCAGATCGACGAGCTCGAGCTGCAGGCTCTGCGGACACTGCCCCTGATCGACCAGGGGACCACCAAATGAGGTGCGGACCCAGCCAGGCCAGCGCGGCGGACGAGGAGCGGTGAGAGACCGGCATGAGCACTGACAACCTCCCCGAGGTCCCGGAGGAGCCGATCGCCCGGCTGGGCATGTTCGGCGCCTCGGGCACCGGTGACACCTCCGGCTACGGTCGCCTGGTCGTACGGCGCAAGCCCGAGCTGTCCACCCCCCGCCCCTACGGCGGCTACTTCGACACCGTGGCCGACGAGCTCGAGCGCGCGCTCGGCGGCGACCTCGGCGACGCGATCGAGCGCGTCGTCGTCGACCGCGGCGAGCTGACCTTCCACGTCAGGCGTGAGCGCCTGCTGGAGGTCGCCAGGCTCCTGCGCGACGACCCCGCGCTGCGCTTCGAGCTCTCGCTGGGCGTCTCCGGCGTGCACTACCCGCACCTCGAGGGCGAGGAACTGCGCGCGGTGATCCACCTGTGCTCGATCACGCACAACCGGCGGCTGCGCCTCGAGGTGTCCTGTCCCGACGCCGACCCGCACATTCCCTCCACGGTCTCGGTCTACCCGACCCACGACTGGCACGAGCGGGAGACGTGGGACTTCTTCGGAATCGTCTTCGACGGGCACCCGGCGCTGACCCGCATCATGATGCCCGACGACTGGGACGGCCACCCCCAGCGCAAGGACTACCCGCTCGGCGGCATTCCGGTCGAGTACCGCGGCGCCCACATCCCCGCGCCGGACCAGAGGAGGACGTACTCGTGAGTGCTCCGTACGAGGAGGCCACCGAGGGCAAGGTCTACACCGTCTCCGGCAACGACTGGACGGAGCTGGTCGAGACCCTCACCGGTCAGCAGGACGAGCAGCTCGTCGTCAACATGGGGCCGCAGCACCCGTCGACGCACGGCGTGCTCCGCCTGGTGCTGAACCTCGACGGTGAGACGGTCACCGAGGCCCGCACGGTCATCGGCTACCTGCACACCGGCATCGAGAAGAACATGGAGTTCCGGACGTGGACCCAGGGGACCACGTTCGTCACCCGCATGGACTACCTGGCGCCGATCTTCAACGAGACGGCCTACTGCCTGGGCGTCGAGAAGCTGCTCGGCATCACCGACCGCATCCCTGAGCGGGCCCAGGCCATCCGCGTGATGATGATGGAGCTGACCCGCATCTCCTCGCACATGGTGGCCATCGGCACCTTCGGCATGGAGCTGGGCGCGACCACGCCGTTCCTCTTCGGGTCCCGCGAGCGCGAGATGGTGCTCGACGTGATGGAGTACATCACCGGCCTGCGGATGAACATGGCCTACGTCCGTCCCGGCGGCGTCTCCGTCGACCTGCCCGCGGGCGCGGTCGACAAGGTCGGCGAGCTGCTCAAGGTCATGCCGGGGCGCATCAAGGACATGCGCAAGATGCTCGACGCCAACCCGGTCTACCTGGCCCGGACCAAGGACATCGCCTACCTCGACCTCACCGGCTGCATGGCGCTGGGCGTCACCGGGCCGATGCTGCGGGCCGCGGGCCTGCCGTGGGACCTGCGCAAGTCGCAGCCCTACTGCGGCTACGAGACCTACGAGTTCGACGTGCCGACGGAGAAGACCGCCGACGTCTACGGCCGCTACCTCGTGCGCGTGGCCGAGATGGAGCAGTCGCTCAGGATCATCGAGCAGGCTCTCGACCGGCTCGCCGGGCCGCTCAAGGGCGGCCGCGTGATGGTCGACGACAAGAAGATCGGCTGGCCCGCGCAGCTCGCGCTCGGCCCCGACGGCCTGGGCAACTCGCCCGACCACATCGCGCACATCATGAGCGGCTCGATGGAAGCGCTGATCCACCACTTCAAGCTGGTCACCGAGGGCTTCAGGGTCCCGGCCGGTCAGGCGTACGCCTCGGTCGAGTCGCCCCGCGGAGAGCTCGGCGCCCACGTGGTCAGCGACGGCGGCACCCGCCCGTACCGCGTGCACTTCCGCGACCCGTCGTTCACGAACCTGCAGTCCATGCCCGCGACGTGCGAAGGCGGCATGGTCGCCGACGTCATCTCGGCCGTGGCCTCGATCGACCCCGTCATGGGAGGTGTGGACCGGTGACATACGCACCGGAGGTCCGCGAGCGCCTGGAGCGCGACGCCAAGGAGATCATCGGCCGCTACCCCAAGCCGCGGTCGGCCCTGCTGCCCCTGCTGCACCTGGTGCAGTCCGAGGACGGCTACGTCTCCGACGACGGCCACGAGTTCTGCGCCGAGATGCTCGGCCTGAGCAAGGCCGAGGTGGTCGGTGTGGCCACCTTCTACACGATGTACAAGCGCAGGCCGATGGGCGACTACCACGTCGGCGTCTGCATCAACACGCTGTGCGCCGTCATGGGCGGCGACCAGATCTGGGACGAGCTCTCCGAGCACGCCGGGGTCGGCCACGACGAGACGACCCCGGACGGGAAGGTCTCGCTGGAGCGGCTGGAGTGCAACGCCGCCTGCGACTTCGCCCCGGTGATGATGGTCAACTGGGAGTTCTTCGACAACCAGACGCCTGAATCGGCCAAGCAGCTCGTCGACGACCTGAGGGCGGGCAAGGACGTCTCGCCGACCCGGGGCCCGAAGAAGCTGTGCACCTTCAAGGAGGCCTCGCGCGTGCTGTCCGGCCTGCCCGACGGCCTGGCCGCGGACGGCCCCTCGGCGAACGGCGCCTCCCTGGAGGGCCTCAAGGTCGCCAAGGCCAACGGATGGAAGGCTCCTGAGCCATCATGACGACTCTCACCCCGGTCCTGACGGCCAACTGGGACCAGCCGGACTCCTTCACCCTGGACGGCTACGGCGACTACACCGCGGCCAGGAAGGCGCTGGGCATGGACCCCGACGCCGTCATCCAGGCCGTCAAGGACTCCGGTCTGCGCGGCCGCGGCGGCGCGGGCTTCCCCACCGGCATGAAGTGGGGCTTCATCCCGCAGGGCGACGGCAAGCCGCACTACCTGGTGGTCAACGCCGACGAGTCCGAGCCGGGAACCTGCAAGGACATCCCGCTGATGATGGCCAACCCGCACTCGCTGGTCGAGGGCGTCATCATCGCCTCCTACGCCATCCGCGCCAACCACGCCTTCATCTACGTGCGCGGCGAGGTGCTGCACGTCATCCGCCGCCTGCAGGCGGCCGTCGCGGAGGCGTACGGCAAGGGCCTGCTCGGCAAGGACATCTTCGGCTCCGGCTTCGACCTGGAGCTCGTGGTCCACAGCGGTGCGGGCGCCTACATCTGCGGCGAGGAGACGGCGCTGCTCGACTCGCTGGAGGGCTATCGCGGCCAACCTCGGCTCAAGCCCCCCTTCCCGGCCGTGGCGGGCCTGTACGCCTCGCCCACTGTCGTGAACAACGTGGAGTCGATCGCGAGTGTTCCCTCGATCATCTCCAACGGCGCCGACTGGTTCGCCTCGATGGGCACCGAGAAGTCCCAGGGCTTCGGCATCTTCTCGCTGAGCGGCCACGTCACCCGCCCGGGCCAGTACGAGGCGCCGCTCGGCATCACGCTGCGCGAGCTGCTCGACATGGCGGGCGGCATCCGCGAGGGTCACCGGATCAAGTTCTGGACCCCCGGCGGGTCGAGCACGCCGATCTTCACCGACGAGCACCTGGACGTCCCGCTCGACTTCGAGTCGGTCGGGGCCAAGGGCTCCATGCTCGGCACCCGGGCCCTGCAGATCTTCGACGAGACCACCTGCGTGGTGCGCGCGGTGCTCCGCTGGACCGAGTTCTACGCCCACGAGTCCTGCGGCAAGTGCACCCCCTGCCGGGAGGGCACCTACTGGCTCAAGCAGGTGCTCAAGCGCCTGGAGAAGGGCCAGGGCACCGAAGAGGACCTGAGCACGATCACCGACATCGCCGACAACATCCTGGGTCGCTCCTTCTGCGCCCTGGGAGACGGCGCGACCAGCCCCATCCACTCGTCGGTCAAGCACTTCAGGGACGAGTACCTCAAGCACTTCGAGATCGGCGGCTGCCCGTTCGACCACGCTCCCTCCACGGTCTGGGGGAACGGCAAGTGACCGGGCGCGAGGCCACCAGCAAGCACAGCACCGTTTCGGTCATGAGGCCGACGGAGGAGGCGCCATGACCGTCGAAGCGACCACCCCGGCGCAGGCGCCGGTAGACCTGGTAACCCTCACCATCGACGGTTTCCAGGTCAGCGTCCCGAAGGGCACGCTGATCATCCGGGCGGCCGAGCTGCTCGGCATCCAGATCCCCAGGTTCTGCGACCACCCGCTGCTCGACCCGGCGGCGAACTGCCGCCAGTGCCTGGTGGACATCCCCGACGCGGGCAACGGCAGGGGCTTCCCGAAGCCGCAGCCGTCCTGCGCCATCGAGGTCGCCCCCGGCATGGTCGTCCAGACCCAGCTCACCTCGCCGGTCGCGGAGAAGGCACAGCGCGGCGTCATGGAGCTGCTGCTGCTGAACCACCCGCTGGACTGCCCGGTCTGCGACAAGGGCGGCGAGTGCCCCCTGCAGAACCAGGCCATGTCCAACGGCCAGGGCGAGAGCCGCTTCGAGGAGAACAAGCGCACCTTCGACAAGCCCATCGCGCTGTCCACCGAGGTGCTGCTCGACCGTGAGCGCTGCGTGCAGTGCGCGCGCTGCATCCGCTTCTCCGACGAGATCGCGGGCGACCCGCTCATCGAGTTCTTCGAGCGCGGGGCCAAGGAGCAGGTCAGGACCGCCGACGGCGAGCCGTTCGAGTCCTACTTCTCCGGCAACACCATCCAGATCTGCCCGGTGGGCGCGCTGACCGGCGCCGCCTACCGCTTCCAGGCCCGCCCGTTCGACCTGGTCTCCACGCCCAGCGCGTGCGAGCACTGCGCCAGCGGCTGCTCGCTGCGCACCGACCACCGCAGGGGCAAGGTCACCCGCCGCCTGGCCGGGGACGACCCCGAGGTCAACGAGGAGTGGAACTGCGACAAGGGCCGCTGGGCCTTCACCTACACCACCCAGCCGAACCGGCTCAAGACCCCCCTCGTCCGTGACGAGGAGGGCCGCCTGGTCCCGGCCTCCTGGCCCGAGGCGCTCGCCGCCGCGGCCAAGGGCCTGGCCGCCGCCCACGGTAGGGCGGGCGTGCTCGTCGGCGGCAGGGTGACCGTCGAGGAGGCCTACGGCTACGCCAAGTTCGCCAGGACCGCGCTCGGCGGCAACGACGTCGACTTCCGGTCGAGGCCCCACTCCGCGGAGGAGGCGCAGTTCCTCGCGCACGCCGTCGCGGGCAAGGGCATCGAGATCCGCTACCGCGACCTGGAGAAGGCCCCGGCCGTGCTCCTGGTCGGCTTCGAGCCCGACGAGGAGTCGCCGATCGTCTTCCTGCGCCTGCGCAAGGCGTGGCGCAAGAAGGGCCTGAAGGTCTTCTCGATCGCGCCGTTCGCCACCGCGGGCCTCGCCAAGATGGGCGGCACGCTGGTGCGCACGGTTCCCGGCGCGGAGACCGCCGCCGTGGAGGACCTCGTCTCCGGCGTCTCGCCGATCTCCGACGTCGTCAGGCAGGAGGGGGCGATCATCCTCGCGGGCGAGCGGCTCGCCACCGTGCCGGGCGCGCTGTCGGCGCTGGTGCGGCTGGCCGAGACCAGCGGCGCCCGCCTGGCCTGGGTGCCGCGCCGAGCCGGTGAGCGCGGCGCGATCGAGGCCGGAGCGCTGCCGAACCTGCTGCCCATCGGCAGGCCGATCGACGACGAGACCGCCCGCGCCGAGGTGGCCAGGGTGTGGAACGTCACCTCGCTGCCGGAGACCCCGGGCCGCGACACCTCCGCCATCCTGGCGGCGGCGCTCGGCGGGGAGCTCGACGCCCTCGTCGTCGCCGGTGTCGACCCCTACGACCTGGCCGACCCGGAGGCCGCCCTCGCGGCCCTGGAGAACACCCCGTTCATCGTGAGCCTGGAGCAGCGCCCCAGCGCGGTCACCGACCGCGCCGACGTGGTGCTGCCGGTGGCGACGGTGAGTGAGAAGTCCGGCACGTTCGTCAACTGGGAGGGGCGCGGCCGTACGTTCGAGGAGGCGCTCCCGGTGCCGGGGATCATGAGCGACCTGCGGGTCGTCTCCGCGATCGCCGACCACATGGACGTGCACCTCGGCCTGCCCGACCCCGCCGCCGCCCGCCGCGAGCTCGCCTCGCTCGGCGCGTGGCGCGGCTCCCGCACCGCGGCGCCGGACGCGGCCGGCAGGTCGCTGCCCGCCCCGGGACAGGGGGAGGCGGTCCTCGCCACCTGGCACCAGCTGCTCGACGACGGCCGTCTGCAGGACGGCGAGCCGTACCTCGCGGGCACCGCCCGCGCCGGTGTGGCGCTGGTGTCGGCCGCGACCGCGGCCGAGTCCGGCGTCGCGGACGGCGACAAGATCACCATTACCGCCGAGGGAGGCTCGCTGAGCCTGCCGGTCCTGGTCGCCGACCTGCCCGACAGGGTGGTGTGGCTGCCCTCGAACTCCGGGGGCCGCTCGGTGACCCGCGACCTGCGCGCCACGGCCGGTGACATCGTCAAGATCGGGAATGCCCACGGGAGCGAGCCCGACGCAGTGAGCGTGCCGGGCGGCGGCGAGCAGGCCGCCCCCGACGCGCATGAGGAGCGGTGAGCGACCAATGAATACGCGCATGCTTCTGGCGGCCGATCCTTCCCTTGCCGACTTCGGCAAGGACCCGATCTGGATCAGCATCATCAAGGCCGTCGTCATCTTCGCCGTCCTGATGCTGGGCGTGCTGTTCGGCGTGTGGTTCGAGCGCAAGCTCATCTCCCGCATGCAGAACCGCTACGGCCCCAACAGGGCGGGCAAGTTCGGCCTCCTGCAGTCGGTGGCCGACGGCCTGAAGATGGGTCTGAAGGAAGACCTGATGCCCAGGACCGTGGACAAGGTGATCTACTTCATCGCCCCGGTCGTCCTGGCGGTCCCCGCCTTCCTGGCCTTCTCGGTCATCCCCATGGGGCCGATGGTCTCGATGTTCGGCGTCACCACGCCGCTGCAGCTCACCGACCTTCCGGTCGCGGTGCTGCTGGTGCTGGCGATGGCCTCGATCAGCGTCTACGGCATCGTGCTCGCGGGCTGGGGCTCGCGCTCGCCGTACACGATCCTGGGCGGCCTGCGGGCCAGCGCCCAGGTGGTCTCCTACGAGATCGCGATGGGTCTGTCGTTCGTGGGCGTGTTCCTGTACGCAGGGACGCTGTCCACCTCGGAGATCGTCGCCTCGCAGGCGGGAGGCAAGGCGCTCGAACTGGGCGGCCTGACCATCCCGATGCCGTCGTGGTACATGATCCTGCTGATCCCCTCCTTCCTGGTCTACGTCGTCACGATGCTGGGCGAGACCAACCGGGTCCCCTTCGACCTGCCCGAGGGTGAGGGCGAGCTGGTCGGCGGCTTCCAGACCGAGTACTCCAACTCGCTGAAGTTCGCGGTCATCATGCTCGCCGAGTACGTCAACGTCTTCGTGGTCTCCGCGGTGTCGATCACCCTGTTCATGGGCGGTTGGCGGGCGCCGTTCCCGATCTCCATGTGGGACGGCGCGAACAGCGGCTGGTGGCCGCTGCTGTGGTTCTTCCTCAAGATGGTGCTCGTCTTCTCCTTCTTCATCTGGTGCCGCGCCTCGCTGCCGCGAGTCCGCTACGACCAGCTGATGGCCCTCGGATGGAAGATCCTCATCCCGGTCAACCTCGGCTGGATCCTCCTGGTCGCCACGATGAAGGCCTTCCAGATCCAGGGCGTCAACAGGCAGCTCGTCGTGGCCCTGGCCGGGGTCGTGCTTCTCGGGTGCTTCGCGCTGTGGTGGCGCTTCGACAGCGTGCTGCAGAAGCGCAGGGAGGCCAAGGCCGCCCAGGTCGAGGCGGAGTTCGCCGAGCTGGACGCCGAACCGACCGCGGGCGGCTTCCCTGTGCCGCCGCTCGACCTGCCGCACTACCACGGGGTGGCGCGCAAGGAGGTTCCCAGTGGGAGCAACTGATTGGCTGAACTCCGTCAAGGGGTTCGGCGTGACCTTCCACACGATGTTCAAGAAGGTCGAAACGGTCAACTACCCCGAGGAGAAGCGGCCCACGGCTCCGCGCTTCCACGGTCGCCACCAGCTCAACCGCTGGCCGGACGGCCTGGAGAAGTGCGTCGGCTGCGAGCTGTGCGCCTGGGCCTGCCCGGCCGACGCGATCTTCGTCGAGGGCGCGGACAACACCGACGAGCAGCGCTTCTCGCCGGGTGAGCGCTACGGACGCACCTACCAGATCAACTATCTGCGGTGCATCCTGTGCGGCCTGTGCATCGAGGCCTGTCCGACCCGCGCGCTCACCATGACCAACGAGTACGAGCTCGCCGACTCGAGCCGCGAGAGCCTCATCTACACCAAGGAGATGCTCCTCGCGCCGCTCGGACCCGGCATGGAGGCCCCGCCCCACGCCATGCGTCTCGGTGAGACCGAAGAGGACTACTACCGGCTGGGACGAAACAATGGGTGAGACCATCACGTTCTGGGTGCTGGCGGTCGTCTCTGTCGCCGGCGCCCTCGGCCTCGTCTTCAGCCGCAAGGCGGTCTACTCGGCGCTGATGCTGGGCGTGGTCATGCTGTCCCTGGCGGTCCTCTACGCCGTCCAGGACGCCCCCTTCCTCGCCGCGGTGCAGATCATCGTCTACACCGGCGCGGTCATGATGCTCTTCCTGTTCGTGCTGATGCTCGTCGGCGTGGACTCGGCGGACTCACTGGTCGAGACGATCAAGGGGCAGCGCTTCTGGGCGGCCGTCGCGGGCCTGGGCTTCGCCGCCCTGCTCGCGCTGGGGATCGGCAACGTGACGCTGTCCCCGGCCGCGGGCCTGGGCAACGCCGTCAAGCAGGCGGGCGGCAACGTGCCCAGCCTGGCCCAGCTCGTCTTCACCAGGCACGTCTTCGCCTTCGAGGTCACCTCTGCGCTGCTGATCACCGCGGCGCTCGGCGCGATGGTCCTGGCACACCGCGAGCGCGTGCGGCCGAAGGCCACCCAGCGCGACCTGGCCCGCGCCCGCTTCAGCGGCCCGCAGCCCTCGCCGCTGCCCGGTCCCGGCACCTACGCCCTGCACAACGCCATCGACATGCCGGCTCTGCTGCCCGACGGCACGCTCTCGCCCAAGTCGATCAACCGGGTGCTCGCCAGGCACGACGAGGAGGCCGGCGTCACGCCGACCGACCCGCGCAAGGCCGCCATCGTCAAGCAGCTCCTGGCCAAGGACGTCCTCGTCGAGGACGGCTCCGGCGGGGGCGGCGACGAGGAGGCGCGCGACGACGACGCCGTGCACGACACCGCGCGCGAAGGCGCGCACGACGTCGTGAAGGACAACGTCGTCAGGGACGACGTGACGGACATGGACGTACAGGACGACGCCGTGCGGGACGACGTCGCACGTAGCGGCGACGTCGAGGAAGCGGCTCACCGGGAGGACGTCAAGTGACCACCCACTACCTGGTGCTCTCGGCGCTGCTGTTCGCGATCGGTGCCATCGGCGTGCTGACGCGGCGCAACGCGATCGTGGTGTTCATGTGCGTCGAGCTCATGCTCAACGCCTGCAACCTCGCGTTCGTCACCTTCGCCAGACAGCACGGAAACCTGGACGGCCAGCTCATCGCGTTCTTCGTGATGGTCGTGGCCGCGGCCGAGGTCGTGATCGGCCTCGCCATCATCGTGATGATCTTCCGAACCCGCAGGTCGGCGTCTGTAGACGACGCCAGCCTGCTGAAGTACTAAGAGGTGGCCGGTGGAATCTCCCGCTGAGATCATCCCGCACTCCGGTGGAGTGATCGGGGTCTCCTGGCTGATGATCGCGCTGCCGCTGATCGGCGCCGCGGTCCTGCTGCTGGGCGGCCGTCGCACCGACCGGTGGGGCCACCTCCTCGGCGTCGCCATGTCGCTGGCCTCCTTCGTGGTCGCCGTCGCCTCCTTCATGGAGCTGCTCGGCCTGGACCCGGAGCAGCGCCGCAGGGCCTATGAGCTGTACCAGTTCATCCCCGGCGTCGCCGACATGGGCATCCTGATCGACCCGCTGTCGATCAGCTTCGCCCTGCTGATCACCGGTGTGGGCTCGCTGATCCACATCTACTCGATCGGCTACATGTCGCACGACCCCGACCGGCGCCGCTTCTTCGCCTACCTGAACCTGTTCGTGGCGGCGATGCTCCTGCTGGTGCTGTCGGACAACTACGTCGGCCTGTTCATCGGCTGGGAGGGCGTCGGCCTGGCGTCCTACCTCCTGATCGGCTTCTGGCAGTTCAAGCCCTCCGCGGCGGTCGCGGCCAAGAAGGCCTTCATCGTCAACCGCGTCGGCGACTTCGGCCTGCTGATCGCGATCTTCACGGTCTGGACCACGTTCGGCTCGGTCGCCTTCGGCGAGGTCTTCGGCAAGGCCGGTGAGGCCTCCCAGAACACGCTGACCGCCATCGGCCTGCTGCTGCTCCTCGGCGCGTGCGGCAAGTCCGCCCAGCTGCCGCTGCAGTCCTGGCTGCTGGACGCGATGGAGGGCCCGACCCCGGTCTCGGCCCTCATCCACGCCGCGACCATGGTCACCGCCGGCGTCTACCTGGTCGTCAGGTCCGGCGCGTTCTTCGAGGCGGCCCCGACCGCGCAGCTCGTCGTGACGATCGTCGGCGTGGCCACGCTGCTCGCCGGTGCGATCATCGGTTGCGCCAAGGACGACATCAAGAAGGGCCTGGCCGGTTCGACGATGTCGCAGATCGGCTACATGATGCTCGGCGCGGGCCTCGGCCCCGTCGGCTACACCTTCGCCATCGCGCACCTGATCACGCACGGCTTCTTCAAGGCCAACATGTTCCTCGGCGCGGGCTCGGTCATGCACGGCATGAACGACGAGGTCGACATGCGCAAGTACGGCGGCCTGTTCCCGGTGATGAGGATCACCGCGATCACCTTCATCATCGGCTACCTCGCGATCATCGGCTTCCCGCTGCTGTCCGGCTACTTCACCAAGGACGGCATCATCGAGACGGCCATCGAGCACAACGCGATCCTGGGCTGGCTCGCCGTCGTGGGCGCGGGCATCACCGGCTTCTACATGTCGCGGATGGTCTTCATGACCTTCTTCGGCAAGCGGCGCTGGGCCGACGACGCCCACCCGCACGAGTCGCCCGCGGTCATGACCGTGCCGCTGATCATCCTGTCCATCGGGTCGATCTTCCTCGGCGGCTTCCTGGTCCTGGACAACCGGTTCATGCAGTTCCTCGCCCCGGCCGTCGGCCGTCCCGAGGAACTGCCCGTCTTCCACTTCGTCAGCCCCGCCGGTCTGGCCACGCTCGCGCTGGTCGCCGTCGGCGCGGTCTTCGCCTGGTTCCGGTACGGCGCCGCAGAGGTGCCCCGGGTCGCCCCGCGCGGCTCGTTCCTCACCACGTTCGCCCGCCGCGACCTGTACGGCGACGCCCTGAACGAGGCGCTGTTCATGCGCCCCGGCCAGTGGCTGACCCGGATCGCGGTGTTCTTCGACAACCGCGGCATCGACGGCCTGGTCAACGGGCTGGCCGCGGCGATCGGCGGAACCTCGGGGCGGCTGCGTCGCGTCCAGACCGGCTACGTACGGTCCTACGCGTTGTCCATCCTCTTCGGTGCCGCCGTGGTCGTTGGCGCGCTGCTCTACGTAGGGAACATGTGATGCCCTGGCTCTCGACCCTGATGGCCGTGCCCGTGGTGGGCGCGGTGGGTGTCTCCCTTGTCAAGAGTGACAAGCTCGCCAAGCAGCTGGCCCTGGCGGTCTCGCTGGTCGTGCTGGCCCTGACCGGCGTCATGGCGGCCAGGTTCGACCCGGCCCTGGGCGCCTCGAAGGAGACCCGCTTCCAGTTCGCCGAGGTCTACGACTGGATCCCGCGCTTCGGGGTTCACTACGGCGTCGGCGTCGACGGCATCGCCCTGGTGCTGATCGCGCTGTCGGCGATCCTCGTGCCGATCGTGATCCTGGCCTCCTGGCACGACGCGGACGGCACCGGCGCGGCGGCCCCGCCCAAGCGCTCGGTGAAGACCTACTTCGCGCTGCTGCTGGTGCTGGAAGCGATGATGATCGGCGTCTTCGCGGCGACCGACGTCTTCCTCTTCTACGTCTTCTTCGAAGCCATGCTGATCCCGATGTACTTCATGATCGGGTCGTACGGCGGAGCCCAGCGGTCCTACGCGGCCGTCAAGTTCCTGCTCTACTCGCTCTTCGGCGGCCTGCTCATGCTGGTCGCGGTGATCGCGCTCTACGTGATCGCCGAGAAGAACACCTTCATGTTCCCCGAGCTGATCGGGGTCATCCAGGACCCGACCACGCAGAAGTGGCTCTTCCTGGGCTTCTTCATCGCGTTCGCGGTCAAGGCGCCGCTGTGGCCGTTCCACACCTGGCTGCCCGACGCCGCCGCGCAGGCCCCGGCGGGCGCGGCCGTGCTCCTGGTCGGCGTGCTGGACAAGGTCGGCACCTACGGCATGCTCCGCTTCTGCCTGGAGCTGTTCCCCGACGCGGCCAAGTTCTTCACCCCGCTGGTGATCGTGCTCTCGGTGATCGGCATCGTCTACGGCGCGATCGTGGCCATCGGCCAGACCGACATGAAGCGCCTGATCGCCTACACCTCGATCTCGCACTTCGGCTTCATCGCGCTCGGCGTCTTCGCGATGACCACGGACGCGGGCGCGGGCGCCACGCTCTACATGGTCAACCACGGCTTCTCGACCGGCGCGCTGTTCCTCATCGCCGGATTCCTGATCTACCGCCGCGGCTCAAGTCAGATCGCCGACTACGGAGGCGTGCAGAAGGTCGCCCCGCTGCTCGCGGGCACCTTCCTGATCGCCGGACTCTCCGGCCTGTCGCTGCCGGGTCTGTCCACGTTCGTCAGTGAGTTCATGGTGCTGCTCGGCACCTACGAGCGCTACGTCGTCCCGGCCGTCATCGCCACCACCGGCGTGATCCTGGCGGCCGTGTACATCCTGTGGATGTACCAGCGCACGATGAACGGCCCGACGGCCGAAGCCGTCAAGGGCCTCCCGGACCTCAACATCCGGGAGAGGTGGGTGGTCGGCCCGCTGATCGCGGTGATCATCGCCCTCGGCTTCTTCCCCAAGCCGGCGCTCGACATCATCAACCCGGCGGTCGACCACACGCTGTCCAACGTCCACATCGACAACGTCCACGTCAACCCGGCCGTCGCCGAGAAGAAGGGGGCCGGGCAGTGAACGGCACCACCATCACGGCTCCGACGATCGAATACGCGCTGCTGTCCCCGATGCTGATCGTGTTCGGCGCGGCGATCATCGGTGTGCTGGTCGAGGCGTTCGCGCCTCGCTACCTGCGCAAGTCGATCCAGATGCCGCTCACGCTCCTGGCGTTGCTCGGCGCGTTCGTCACGACCGTCCTGGCGGCCTCCAACGGCCTGCCGACCACCGCCGCCGCCATGGGGGCGGTCGCGGTCGACGGGCCCTCCCTGTTCATCTGGGGCATCATCCTCATCCTGGCCTTCATCAGCGCGCTGCTGATCAACGACGACGAGCAGTTCGTCGCGCAGGCGGCGGCCGTTCCGGGAAGCGTGGACGAGGAGGAGGCGGTCCGCAGCGGCTTCGCGCAGACCGAGGTCTACCCGCTGCTGCTCTTCGCGGTCGGCGGCATGCTGCTCTTCCCCGCGTCCAACGACCTGCTGGTGATGTTCGTGGCCCTTGAGGTCATGTCCCTGCCGCTGTACCTCCTGTGCGGCCTGGCCCGCCGTCGCCGCCTGCTCTCGCAGGAGGCCTCGGTCAAGTACTTCCTGCTCGGCGCGTTCTCCTCGGCCTTCTTCCTGTACGGCATGGCCCTGCTGTACGGCTACGCCGGGTCGGTCGACCTGAAGGCCATCAGCGCGGCGCTCGGCAGCGTCTCCGGACAGGACACCCTGCTGTTCGTCGGTGTGGCGATGCTCGCCGTCGGCCTGCTGTTCAAGATCGGCGCCGCGCCGTTCCAGGCGTGGAAGCCCGACGTCTACCAGGGCGCGCCGACCGCGGTCACCGCCCTGATGGCCTCGACCGTCCTGGTCGCGGCCTTCGGCGCGCTGCTGCGGGTCTTCTGGGTCGCCCTGGGCAACCTCGACTGGGACTGGCGTCCGCTCATGTGGGGCGTCGCGATCCTCACGATGATCGTCGGCGCGGTCCTGGCGATCACCCAGACCGACATCAAGCGCATGCTCGCCTACTCCTCCATCGCGCACGCGGGCTTCCTGCTCACCGGCGTGATCGCCACGGGCACCGCCGAGCAGAACTCGTCGGCGCTGTCGGCCATCCTGTTCTACCTGGCCGCCTACGGCTTCACCACGGTCGGCGCCTTCGCGGTCGTCACCATGGTCCGCGACGCGGGCGGCGAGGCCGGGCACCTGTCCCGGTGGGCGGGGCTGGGCAAGAGGGCTCCGGTGCTCGCGGGCATCTTCGCCTTCTTCCTGCTGGCCTTCGCGGGCATCCCGCTGACGAGCGGTTTCTTCGGCAAGTACGCCGTGTTCACCGCCGCCGTCGGCGGAGGGGCGCTGCCGCTGGTCGTCGTCGGTGTGGTGAGCTCGGCCATCGCCGCGTTCTTCTACGTCCGCGTGATCGTGCTGATGTTCTTCAACGAGCCCGCCGCCGACGGTCCGACCATCGCGGCCCCCAGCGTCGGCACCTCGGCTGTGGTCGCTCTCGCAGCAGCGGCTACGGTAGTGCTCGGGGTCTTCCCGCAGCCGGTGCTCACTCTGGCGGACCAGGCTGCCTCCGCGCTGTTCATTCGTTAGAGGAGTAGGGCTTCATGGCTGCGCCACCGGTTGTTGATCTCCCGTTCGTCGACGAGCGGCTGGCGCAGGACCTGGCCAACGGGCTGGCCGAGGTCGAGAAGCTGCTCCGCTCCTCGGTCGAGAGCGAGGACGCCTTCGTCACGGAGGCGTCCAGGCACCTCATCGAGGCGGGCGGCAAGCGGTTCAGGGCCATGCTCGTGCTGCTGGCCGCCCAGTTCGGCTCGCCGCAGGCCCCGGGAGTGGTCCCCGGGGCCGTGGTGATCGAGCTGACCCACCTGGCGACGCTGTACCACGACGACGTCATGGACGAGGCGCCGGTGCGCAGGGGCTCCCCGTCGGCCAACGCCCGCTGGGACAACACCGTGGCCATCCTGACCGGCGACTACCTGTTCGCCCAGGCCTCGGAGATCCTCGCCGACCTCGGCCCCGACATCATCCGCATCCAGGCGCAGACCTTCTCCCGCCTGGTGCGCGGCCAGATCCGCGAGACCGTCGGCCCCCGTTCCGGCGAGGACCCCGTCGCCCACTACATCGACGTGCTGGCCGACAAGACCGGCTCTCTGATCGCCACCTCGGGCCGCTTCGGCGCCCTGCTGAGCGGCGCCTCGCCGGAGATCGTCGACAGGCTGACGCGGGCCTGCGAGGCCATCGGGGTCGGCTGGCAGCTCGGCGACGACCTGCTCGACGTCGCCTCCGAGTCGGTCGAGTCCGGCAAGACGCCCGGCACCGACCTGCGTGAGGGCATCCGCACCCTGCCGGTGCTGTACGTCCTGGCGTCCGAGAGGCCCGAGGACGCCCGGCTGCGCGACCTGCTGGCCGGGCCGGTGGCCGAGGAGGACGTCGAGGAGACCCTGACCCTGCTGCGCGCGAACCCGGCCATGGACCGGGCCCGCGCGGAGCTGGTCGCCTGGGTCGACCGGGCCCGTGAGGACCTCTCGGGGCTTCCCGACACCCCGGCCCGCGCGGCCTACCTCGCCCTGTGCGACTACGTCATCGAGCGCTCCGGCTGACACCCTGCCGAGGCCCCAGGACGCCTGAGAGGGATTTGGGGCGTTCTGAGGGGGTCTTTCAAGGACGTCTGGGGCTCCAGGACGTTCAGGGGGACTCGGGGCGGCTCACCACCGCTGTGGCGTCGATCTCGACCAGCCAGTCGGGCTGGGCCAGACGGGAGACCTCAAGGAGGGTGTCCGCCGGGTAGGGCTCGGTGAAGAACTCCCTGCGCAGCCTGATGACGGTCTCCAGGTTGGGGGCCAGGTCGGTGACGAGGATCGTCACCTTGACGGCGTCCGCGAGGCTGGAGCCCGCCTCTTCCAGGACCCGGCCGAGATTGGCGAACGCCTGGCGGGCCTGGCTCTCGAAGTCGTCGCCGACGGTGCGGCCGTTCTCGTCGAACCCCGCCTGGCCCGAGGCGAAGACGAGGTCCCCGACTCTGACGGCCTGCGAGATGGCGTAGGGCTCGTACCAGTCGGGCGTGGTGCTCACACGTTCGCGGACCATGACCATCTCCTTGCTCATACATTTTTTGCAGGTGCAAGCAAATGTTGTATGTGCATGTAGAATCCTGTCAAGTGCTGATCCGGAGGGGAGGCCTGAGGATGTCGTGGAACAGGTTCGTGCTGCTGCACGCCCAGGTGGAGGCCGAACTGGCCAGAGTCCTGCAGCGCGGGCACGGGCTCGGCCTCTCCGAGTACCGCGCGCTGGGGGAGCTCGCGGAGGCCTCCGACGGCGAGCTGCGGATGCAGGAGCTGGCCGAGGCGCTCGGGCTCAACCAGAGCTCGGTCACCCGGCTGGTCGGCCGCCTCGAACAGGCCGGTCTGACCAGGCGGGACCTGTGTGAGGGCGACCGCAGAGGGGTCTACTCGGTCATCACGGAAGAGGGCAGGACCCGCCTCGCCGAGGCGGTCCCCACCTACGAGCGCTCCCTCGCCGCCGCCCTGGAACAGGCTGACGCCGACCCGGCCCTGAAGCCCCTGGTCGCCGCCGTACGGGGCTCCTAGCCCCTTCCGGACGCCTTTGTCCGGCCTCTTCGCCGGCCTGTCGGCCGACCTTCCGGAGCGGGCGCGCCCGCGCTCCTCAGACGGTCACCGGCTCCGGCACCGTACGGCGGGCCTCACGGGCGGCGCGCAGGCTGTCCCAGGTGAACACCGACAGGGCCAGCCAGACGATGGCGAACCCCGCCCACCGGCTGGGCGGCATGACCTCGTGGACGACGAAGACGCCGACGAGGAACTGCAACACCGGCGCGATGTACTGCAGCAGGCCGATCGTGGTCAGCGGCACCCGGATCGCCGCGGCGGTGAAGCACAGCAGCGGCACCGCCGTGATCAGGCCGCCCCCGACGAGCAGGAGGGCGTGACCGGCCCCCAGGCTCCCGAAGGTCCCGGTGCCCTGCCCCTGCAGGAAGAGCAGGTAACCGAGCGCGGGCGGCAGCAGCACCAGGGTCTCGACGGTCATGCTCTCCGCGGCGCCGACCTGCGCGATCTTCTTCACCAGGCCGTAGGTGCCGAAGCTGACGGCCAGCGTCAGCGCGATCCACGGCGGCCTGCCGTAGTCGGCGGCGAGCAGCACCACGGCCACGGTGCCCAGCCCGACCGCGCCCCACTGCCACGGCCGCAGGCGCTCCTTGAGCAGCACGACGCCGAACAGCACGCTCACCAGGGGGTTGATGAAGTAGCCGAGCGCGCTCTCGACCACGTGCCCGGAGTTGACGCCGTAGATGTAGACGCCCCAGTTGACCGTGATGATCGCCGCGGCCAGCACGAGGAGGCCGAGCTTCTTCGGGGTGCGCAGCAACTCGCGAAACCACGACCAGTGACGCCGGACCGCCAGAATCACGACGACGGCGACGAGAGACCACGTGACACGGTGGGCGAGAATCTCCAGGGCGCCGGAGGGCTTCAGAAGCGGCCAGTAAAGCGGAAACAGACCCCACATGCTGTAGGCGGCGATGCCGTACAGGACCCCACGGCGCGATTCAGGCATGACACCTATTTTTACTGCTTACGGTATTTAACACAAATTAGTAATACTTCCCCAATAGTTAAGTGATCCTTACGGGAACATGGGGGTGTCCCGGATGGTTGCTACCCGGTGAGAACGTTCAGAAGGAGGTTCGCAGCATGGGTTGGCTGTTCGGCAGGGACAAGACTTCCATGGTCTCCCCGGAGAACGCACTGCCGGGTCGAGCCACACCGATGGCGGTTCCCGCGCGCCACGCGGTCCTCGACGCGCCCCTCGCCCCGCCGTACCCCAAGGGAACCGAGATCGCCGACTTCGGCCTCGGCTGCTTCTGGGGCGCGGAGCGCAAGTTCTGGCAGACCCCCGGAGTGGTGTCCACCTCGGTCGGCTACGCGGGCGGTCACACCCCCAACCCCACCTACGAGGAGGTGTGCACCGGCCAGACCGGCCACACCGAGGCCGTCCGCGTGGTGTTCGACCCCTCCCGCATCTCCTACGAGGAACTCCTGCGCATCTTCTGGGAGGCCCACGACCCCACCCAGGGCATGCGCCAGGGCAACGACGTCGGCACCCAGTACCGCTCGGCGATCTACTACCACTCGCCCGCGCAGGAGAAGTCCGCCCTCGCCTCCAGGGACGCCTACCAGAAGGTCCTCGACGAGGCAGGCTACGGCCAGATCACCACGGAGATAGCCCCAGCCGGTGACTACTTCTTCGCGGAGGATTATCACCAGCAGTACCTTTGGCGCAACAAAAACGGCTACTGCGGAATCGGCGGGACGGGCGTCGCCTGTCCGGTCGGACTGACCTCCGGCGACGCGTAGACCTGCGGGGATAGTCGAATCCTGGCCCAGGATCGCCCGGTTCATCCGGTGTCGATCTTGGGCCAGAGTCGTTTCCGGCGAGGAGTTTCATTACATGGTCAAGGCGGCAGCGCTCCGCGCCGCCGCACGGCGCGGCATGCCCGCCCGCGCCGGACCGGCCAGCGGATCCGGGCATGCGGCCCTGGCGGCCGGTCCCGGCCCGCGCCGTCCAGCGCGCACGGGCAGACCACGCCGCCCGCCGCACGAGCCCACCCGCCGTACCGAACGAACCCGCCGCCCGTGGTGCCGCACTGCCGCCCGCCGCTCCGCCACCGGCCTCAACCGCTTCGCGGCCCCTTCGGGGTCCTTCGGATTGACGCCGGCCGCTGCGCTCCTCAGGTCCACCAGACCAGCTGGTCGACCTGTCACGTGCCGAGCAACGCCGTCTTGCACTCCGAGCAGTTGCCCATGCCCGTGATCTTGTTCACGGTGTCGCAGACCGGGCACGTGACCTCGGTTTCCTTCTCCTCGTATGTCATGGGTCATCTCCTGTCGGTGAGTGGGGAAGAGCAGGCTGCCGCCCCGCTTCCGGTGCTCAGGCCTGGCGGCCTTGCGCTCCGGGTCGGGTTGCCATCGAACGGCGCGGGGCGACGTGATCACGGGGTTCTCTGACCAGGTGCGGCGACGTGGATACGGGGAAGGCCGTGTCGCCGCACCGGCTTCAGGGGGTAATTCGGCTTACCCGATACGGTGACCGCTGGGGCCGCGTCACCACCAGGGCGTCACTGGAAACGATCAGGGCGATGGAGCCGCCCGCCGTGAACTCGCAGTACAGCGCGACGGGATGGATCGGAGGTTTCCACCATCGTTGCCCGCCTGGCAGGGATTCCAGATCGGCCACCCGCGCCCACAGCAGCCCCGAGGCGAACCTGCCCGCCTGCCAGTCCTCACCCCGCAGCGGGGAGAGCTGGAAAGGGTTGTAACGATCTTGCGCGAACAGCAGGCCGTACCCGTTGCCCAACTGCGCGGCGGGCCGGATCATGACCTCCGGCAGCCCGGAGGAAGACACCGCCTGTGTCGCCGCACTCATGCCGGAGGCCTTTGCGCGGGCACCGGGCGAGAGTGCAGGGCGTGCAGTTGCGCGTAACGCCGGGCGATGCGCTGCGCGGCCCGGTCCGGCTCACTGGCCCGATGGGAGGCGTAGCGCGGTCGTCGAAGCTGCTCGTTCCAGCCGTCGCACCACCAGAACCGATCCCCGTTCGACCAGACCACCAGGCCGTACCACAGCGACACCAAGGCCAGCCCGTGACCGGCGGTGACATGCGAAGCGATCCGCTGGCGGGTCAGGGCGTCACGGAGTCGACCGGCCGCCCGTTCCGCTCGCGAGCCGTAGGACGTGGAAGACACGAAGCACCCCCTACGTCGCCGTCTGCGGTCCAGCGGCCATGATCAGTTCTACGACCTTTTCCGGCCGCTCTCGATCGACGGTCTGCGGGTCGGCGGTGCCGGGCAGGGACACCAGGTAGGAGCCAGTGCGTGGCCCGATGGTCACGGTGACTCCCCGCCACCCCTGCCCGACCAGGGCCAGCACTGGGGGAAGGTGGGTCTCCCAGGACCGGAGAGGAGGCTTGTCGGGCCGCTGGGCGATGTCCGGGCGACCGGCGAACAGTCCCAGGCTGATCGTGTACTCACGGCGAGCACGGATGTCCCTTTCCCTGAGAAGCCGTTGCACGACAGCTAAGGCTTTGTCCTGATTTTCTGTTGTTTGCATATTGGTAGCGCGCGGGACTCTAAAGTCACCCACAGGTTGCACCTCCGACGTGCGACCAGGGACCCGTACGCGTGTCAGCGCCTACGGGTCCCGCTGTTCAAGGCCCTCTCATGTCATCGCCTTAACGCTGTGCAGAGACAGGGCGGAGCAGGGGAGACTAGGGGAGAGAAGCGAAACAGGGAGAGCCCGAACAGGGGAAATGGAGGAGACTGAGGTAGGCCGCCATGTTCCCTACCCCTAGAGGCAACACGATGGGCAACGCTCCTGTTTGGGCACAACGGTTGCGAGCTGAACGGCGTAACCGTCTGTGGAGTCAAAGAGAAATGGCGCGCGCGCTTACCGAGGCCGCCGACGAACGCACCCGTGACCGCCTGCCCGCGCGGCAGTCCATCACTCGTATGATCAAGGACTGGGAAGCAGGCAGGCATAAGCCTAAAGATCCCTACCGCCTGCTTTATTGCCGAGTTCTTGGAGTGAGCGAAGACGAGCTGTTCGATGAGGGGGCCGGGCCGTCTGCCGGACGTGAGGAGGACGACGTGCTTCGCAGAGAGTTCCTCAGTGCATCTGTTGCCGCCATAGGAATCACTGCTGTTCCCATGCCGCTCGGCGACCTCTCCCGAGGACGACGCGTCAATGACGAGCTTGTGGTGTCCCTCCGCAGGCGCTTCGCTCGGCTGCGTCGTATCGACGACTATTTGGGCGGTGCGGAAACATACCCCCTTTATGCTGCCGAACTCGAAAGGACGAGCGTACTCGTCAACGAGGCCAGCTATACGGAGGCAACGGGGCGAGCACTGCTGGGTGTGATCAGCGAACAGGCGCAGCAAGCAGGTTGGGCTGCCTTCGACGCGGGATGGCAGAACAAGGCAAGGCAGCTTTTCAAGAGAAGCCTCTCGGCCGCTGTCGACGCCGGAGACACCGCATTACTCGCTAACTCCCTCGCATTCCTGGCCTACCAGAAAGTGAGCGCAGGTTCTCCGGGAACTCAAGAAGCGGACGCTTCCTGTCGGATAGCGGAGTCGGGGACCCCTCCCACAGTCCGAGCGTTACTGCTGGAAAGGGCAGCGTGGGCATATGCCTCAGAAGGGCAGCACTACCAGGCCGAGGTTGAAAGGTCCCTTGAGCAGGCAGGCGAAGCGCTTGAGGAGGGCAGGAGCGAGCCCGGTCCCGATTGGGCAATCTGGGTTGATCGACTTGAACTCCAGATCATGACGGGACGCTGCTGGGTTGCTCTGGGCAGGCCGAAGAATGCCATTCCCGTGCTTGAGAGGGCTCTCGCTGGATATGACGACACCCACGCACGAGACAAGTCCTTGTACATGACATGGCTTGCCGAAGCCTATTTGGGCGTCGGAGAAGTCGAACAGGCGTCGGCTGTTCTAAGCCGATCGCTCGACCTCTCGATAGATGTCGCATCGGTTCGCCCGCGCCAGCGCGTCGAATCTGTTCTTGGACGGCTCGGCAAGCGTCGATCGCTGCCGTGTGTCACCGAGCTGTTCGACCGTACGGCTACGCTGTCGTCTTCCTCAGCCATTCCAGATATGGAGCCGACCCACCGTCAATTGTCGTGAAGGTGACTTCGGGCTTGCTCCACGTGTGCTCGGCTATCAAGTGGGCTTCCAATTCCGGATAGCGTTCTGTGGTCGTTTTCAGAAATATCTGCCACTCCTCGCCTTCCCCTAGTTCTCCTTCATGCCAGAAAACGGAGCTTGCAGGCCCGAAGACTTGGCCAGATGCCGCCAGTTTCGCGCGGACCGCAGAGCGGAGAAGGTTCATCGCCGTCTCGTGGCTGTCGGCGGTGGTCGATACCTGAAGGTAGCCGGTCATGCCGTCAGCCTAGATCGCTTCGCCTGCCGGTAGTCCGCGTTCTTTGGCCATGCTACGAGCAGTGGCGATGCGTTGCCGGGTCACCTCAGCCCAGAACGCCTCTCCGTGCCGGTGCCCGCTTCCGGCGTAGCGCCACTCGGACAGAGTGACGGTTCTGCCTTCGGCGGGGTCGGGAAGGCCGAGGAGAAGCCGAGCCTGTTCGGCCCGGTACTCCGCCCTGGTCTGCCGTAGCTCGCCCAAGGTGACGGAGTAGTGGCGGGACTTTGTGGAGAAGTGTCCCCGGTAGCCGAGCATGTGCGCCCACTGCCGAAGCGGGAGGTCCCGGTACTGGGGCAGGTGGCTCAGGGCGAAGCACGTGAGGATCATGCGCCGGGCGTGCTCGGTCACGGTCAGTCCGGCGACGTCGCCCGCGTCCCGGATGCGGCGATCCACCGTCCCGGCTGACTCGGCACCCTTGGTGGCGTACTTGGCCACGTAGGACGCCACCCGCTGATCGCTGACGCCGTCCAGGTCGGCTGAGACGTAGACCGGGCGCACGTCGAGCTGTTGCCCCCAGCGCAGCAGGACCGGAGGAGGAGCATCCGGGGTCGGTTCCGAGGCGGGAACGGTGACCTGTGCAGTTGCCTGCCGAATCGCATCATCCAGTACAGCGAGCGTCGCCCAGGACGGAGGGGGCGATGTCGGGCCGTCGGGACCGTCGAGCCGGATGACGGCGTGGAAGTGCACCAGGCCCCTTGCCTGATACTCGGCGACCTTCGCATACGACAGGCGCAGGGTTCGGCGTAGCTGACCACGGGGCATCCCCAGCAGACGGGCGAGGACGGCCGGAAGCGCTTGAGTGAAGCGCCTCCACAGTTCGCCCGCATGAGCGTTCCACAGCACAGCCCCCCGGTAGTCGTAGCAGCTCTCACAGAGCGCCTGACCCACTCGGGAGTCCTCTCGCTCATGGCGTGCCCCGCAGCCCTCAGGCCGTCCGTGCGGACACAGTGGGGCGTCGCGCCGGGGACGGCAGGGCAACGTCTTTCCGTCCTTGCCCGAGCGGTGAGCGTGGACGGCACCGAAGGACGGAGCTGTGAGGGTGACGAACGCCCGAGGGTGAGCACTCACGCCCTCGGGAACCCCCTTGCCGCCCCGTAGGCCGGAGATGATCAGGTGATAGGTGTCGTCCTTGTAGACCGCCGAGCAGGCCGGGCAGCGGGAGGCACGGCGATTGCCGCAGGCTGTCAGGAGGAAGCCCGTGGGTTCGTCGGCCGTCCGGTAGACGTCCAAGACTTCACCGGTCGCGGCGTCCAGGGTCATCCGCTCACCATGGAGACGCACTGGCTGAGCACACCCACCGGTCGCGTAGACCATGCGTTGCCACCGGTCGAAGTCCGGCATGCTCGCACGTTCGAGAGCCGCCCTCGTCTCGCCCGAGAGGTGATCCAGGATCACGCGGCATCCCTCCCGTCCGCATCACCGGGCGAGGATGCGGTGGTGTGCCCTTCGACGACGCTCACGCCCAGTACGACGGCGACGCGTTGCCACTTCTCATCGGACCAGCGGGGGGACCGCGCGGCTTGTTGTCTGCCCCACTCCCGGGCAGACAGGGGGGTTTTAGGGTTCAGGGTGACTCCTAACCTCGTGGGTGGAGCCACCGCCCGCCAGACGTCAGGACATCGCGCACCGTCACCAGGGCAGCCCGAAGACAGCCGTTAGCGAGTGGTGCACGGCAGCGAGAAGATCAAAATTGGAGTGCGGCGAGAGAGTGAATGGCGCGCTCTGGATGGACACCTATGTGCCTGGATTTAATATGCGCCTGAGGTAATTCGCCGAGATATTCGAGATGTTCGCTGTGTCGTGCCGTGAGAGGGTCGGTGACTTCTTACGTAGATCAGTTGTACCACTTGAAGAACGTTTTCACACCGCTCAAAGTTCCCTGCTCAAGGTTGTGCGGAGACGTCCGTCAGCGTCCGGTGACGTCCGTCGGAGTCCGTAGACGTCCGGCTGTCACCGTACGCTCGGCGTCAAAAGAAAGCGGGCCGTCACCTATGGGTAAGGTGACGGCCCGCCGCGTGCTGAGGACGTCCAGGACGTCTTGTGGCTCAGCTCTCTCGCCAGACCGGTTCGAGGAGGTCGGGGTTGAAGGCCCTGCGACCCTTACCACTTGGGTAGATGATCACGGCGTGCAGGGCTTCGCGGATGTACGACCGTTTGATGGACAGAGGCAGACCGCCCTCTTCCTCGGGGAGGTACCAGCGCCGCCGGATCTCGGCCACGTCCGTGGTGGAGCGGGCCAGGCGACGTTCAGTGGCCGCCGTGAAGCTCTGTCCCTCCGCGCGCAGACGGCTGATGCGCTTTTCGAGATCAGGAGCCATGGAGAAGAACAGCTCATTGCTGATGTTTCCAGCCGCCCACTGGTTGCGCAGTTCTTCGAGCCGGGACTTCGCATCCTCGTATTCCTGCTGTCCCGCCCACTCGGCAGGTTCGGCTAGCGACGCCACCTGAACCTCTTCGAGCTTGGCTAGAACCGCTTCCGAGACGTAGAGGTCCACCATGTCGCCGCGCCTGCCGACACCGCCGCAACCACCGACTGCCTTGCCAGGACAGATGTAGATGTGCTGGACACAGTCCTTGTTGTGGGTGACTCGAAGGGACGTGTTGCAAGGGGAGCCATCAGGCTTGGTCCTCCCGCATCGGAGGAAACCGGTGAGCAGGTAGTTGGGCTCTCGGAAGTCGCGCGCCAGGATATGGCCGATCCGCCCGTCCCGGTGGATGTAGTGGCCCTTGCGGGCGTCGAACAGGTTCTTGACCGCCATCCACTGCTCAGGGGAGACGATCGGTTCCCACTGCCCGACGACGGGGTTTCCCTCCGCGTCTCTGACTAGTTCTCCGTTGATCTGCCGCCAACCGCAGACTCTGGGGTTGGTAACCGTGACCTTGAGGGAACTCGGTGTCCAGAGGTTGCCGAGGGAGGTCTTGACGCCGTCCTTCTGCCACTGGGTGGCGATCGAGTGGAGCGAGCGACCACTGACCAGGTCCGTGATGGCCTGCCGTACGAGGGGAGCCTCCTGAGGGTCGAGCGTCAGGCGGTCGGGCAGCCAGCCGAAGGGGCGCGTTCCGCCGACGGGCATCCCCTGTTCCGCCCGCGTCCGGTGGGAGCGGCGCATCCGGCGTTGCATCTTTCGGACTTCCATCTTCGAGATGACCGCGCCGAAGAGGCCCATGCTCTCGGTGTCCTCGCTGTAGAGGTCCTTCGACCCGCGAGCATCGGCAAACACTCGGCCGTCCCGATAGGTGATCGCCTCGACGAACCGCTCATAGTCGCCGGGACGACGGGCGAGCCGGTCTTCGGCGACGATGACGACGCCCTGTACCGCTGTACCGTCCGGAAGCTCACCTACGCGCAGGGCCTTGAGCATCGCCTCGAAGTCGTCGCGGACCACGTCGGCCTTCGCTGCGGACTTGTCGTTGTCGGTGAACTCGTGGACGACGGTCCAGCCGTGCCGTTCAGCCGTCTCGCGGTTGAGCCTGTGCTGGTCCTGAACTCCGTGTTCGTCCCTCCTGACGTCCGCCGAAATGCGAGCGTAGGAGACGACGGGGACAGCCGGACCGACCTGTGTCATGGGGGACCTCCGCCAGGAATTATTGCCTGAGCGATAGGTCTACCACCAGCAATATCTGTACAAAGTACCCAACGGCTACTGCGGGATCGGGGGAACGGGCGTCGCCTGTCCGGTGGGTCTGACCTCCGGCGACGCGTAGAACCGCGGCGATAGCCGAATCCTGGCCCGAGGTCACCCGGTCCATCCAGTGTCGATCTTGGGCCAGAGCCGTTTCCGGCGAGGAGTTCCATTACAGGGTCAAGGCGGCAGCGCTCCGCGCCGCCGCCTTCACGTATGCGACGGCCCCGCTGCTCCGAAGAACGACAGGGCCGATTCGCAGTGTGTGACTAGTTGTCGTCGTCACCGGCAAAGGGCATGGACGAGCCCGCAAGGACGTGCCAGGGGCTGAGCGACGGGGTGACGCCGACGGCGTCGCTTGCGGCGGTTCCGGGCTTCCGGGGTCCACTCGTACGGCTCTCGCTCACCTTGTGGGCGTGAGCCGTATTCGTTGATCGTCCGGTTCCGCCGTCGTCCTCACCGAAGATGCTCCTTCGGTAGGCGACTGTGTTCGGTTGAAAGCAGAGTGCGATGGGAGTGTGGCCCATAGCATCAACGCTATGAGCTGGGGTACCGTAGAACTGGAACCGGAAGTTCGGAAGTGGCTTGAAGGTCTACCTACGGCATCGTTCGCGAGGGCGGCTTTCTATGTTGAACTGCTTGCGGCGGAAGGGCCCCTACTGGGGGAGCCCTACACGAAGCAGCTTGACGGCAAGCTACGTGAGCTCCGGTTTCATCTTGACGAGTTCGCCATGCGCATCACCTACTGGATCGCACCTCATCGCCGGATCGTGCTCTTGACCGTGTTTCACAAGACGCGGATGCGTGATGAACGTGAGGTTGAGCGGGCTCGGCGAGCCATGCGTCGCTGTGTCGAACTGGCGCACACCGTCGACGAGGAAGAAGAGACAGGTCGACGAGGAAGAAGAGACAGCATGAGCGAGCAGGGGAGCTGGCGAGAGCTCAGAGATCGTCGGATGGTCGAGCCGGGCGCGGCTGAGGCCTATGAGGCCACACGTCTCGCCTACGAACTAGGTAAGACGGTCCGGGGGATGCGTGAGGGGCGAAGCTGGAGTCAGAACGACCTGGCTCGTGCGGCAGGCATGACGCAGTCGGCCGTGGCGCGGTTCGAGGCGGGCGGGACCATTCCCACGTTGCCGGTTCTGGAGCGTCTGGCGCGTGCCCTGGACGCGGATGTCGAGGTCCGCCTGACGCCACGGGCTCCCGCTGCTTGAGCTGAGGCCCCAACGCCGACAGGAAACCTGTCGTCATGCTGCCGACACCTCGCGGGTTACTGCAGCGTTGGCGGAACGGGCGCGCCTGCCCGGTGGGCCTGACCTCTGGTGACGCGTAGAACTGCGGCGATAGCCGAATCCTGGCCCGAGGTCACCCGGTCCATCCAGTGTCGATCTTGGGCCAGAGCCGTTTCCGGCGAGGAGTTTCATCACAAGGTTCATCACAAGGTCAAGGTCAAGGCGGCAGCGCTCCGCGCCGCCCGGCGCGGAGCGCTGC
>NZ_BSEV01000002.1 GCF_027922005.1 Streptosporangium carneum
TCATGCACTGGCTTTTAACACACTGTTGAGTTCTCAAGAAACGGACGCGTTCACCGTCCGCTCCGAACCGGGTGATCCGGTCGGCGCTTCCGGGGCGTTTCGTTTCGTTCATTTCGTTGTGTCTTTATTCTTTCAGACCCGCTTTTTCGTGTCAAACCGATCCGTTCGGATCCATTTGATTCGATCAAGCCCGCCTGAAGGGAATTCAGACCGCCCCGTCTCCGGAGCAACCCTTCTAACTTACTCCACCATCCGGTCCCTGTCGAACCGGACTCCCGTCAGGACACACGTGTCCCACCGGGGGATTTGATCAGAAGGAGGGTCCCGAGGCCTTGGTGATCTCCACCGACCCCCTCGGGCCTGTGAACTCTATGTACGGCGTCCGCCCTCGTCAAATCAACGCCCCTCCGGTCAAGACGTGTTTCTCCCCATATGGGTAGAGATCCGAATATGACGGACCAAAAGCTGGTTCCCCGAGCCCTCGTCGTGCTGCTCTGTGCCGCGAGCGCCGTGGTCACGCTGGCCGGAATCAGAGAGGTCGGATCGATCGTCGGACCCGTGCTGCTCGCACTGGTGCTCGTCCTGGCGGTCGCCCCGGTCAGGACCTGGCTGGCCAGGCGCGGTGCGCCCGGGTGGACTCTCGTCGCGGTTCCCCTGGTGCTGGTGCTGCTCCTGCTGCTGGGCATGGTCGCGATCCTGACCTTGTCCGTCGCCCAGATGGCGACCCTCGCCTCGACCTACGGCCAGCAGTTCAACCAGCTCGTCGCCCGAGCGCAGCAGTTCGCGGGACAGCTCGGAATCGGCGGCAAGGAAATGAGCCAGGCGATCCGGACTCTCGACCCGAGCAAGATCTTCGACCTTCTCACCGGCTTCGCCTCCGGCCTCCTGGGGGCCTTCTCCAGCCTGGTGCTCATCGTGGTCCTGGTGCTGTCCATGTGCCTGGACGCCCGCAACTTCGACCGGATCCTGGCGTCCGGCACGGCGCGACGACGACCTGAGCTCATCCACGCGCTCGGGCAGTTCGCCCACAACACCCGTCGCTACCTCGTCGTCTCGACGGGGTTCGGCCTCGTCTGCTCCACGCTGGACGTGATCGCGTTGTGGGTGCTCGGCGTTCCGCTTCCGCTGCTCTGGGGCGTGCTGGCACTGATCACCAACTACATCCCGAACATCGGCTTCGTCATCGGCCTCGTCCCGCCCGCCCTCCTCGGCCTGCTCGAGGGCGGTCCCAAGACCATGCTCCTCGTGATCGCCTGCTACATGGCGATCAACTTCGTGGTCCAGTCGCTCGTCCAGCCCAAGTTCCTCGGCGACGCCGTGGGGCTGTCCACGACCGTGACGTTCCTGTCCCTGCTGCTGTGGGCGTTCGTGCTGGGCCCGCTGGGAGCCCTGCTCGCCATCCCGCTCAGCCTGCTGACGAGGGCTCTGCTGGTCGACAGCGATCCCGAGGGGAAATGGGCCGCGGCGCTCATCTCCGGACAGGCCCCCGACGACGGGCGGGCATGACCGCGCCGACCGGGAGCACGCGGTCGCGGCGCCGCCGGTCACGCACGACACGGCGTGGCCCGGCCCTGCCGACCGGACGGCGAGCGGCTGTCAGGACGGCCGCCGCAGTCCCCGGCTCTAGCCTGGGAACATGTACCTCGAGTGGGCCCCGGATCCGGCGCTCGCCGGACGGGTGGCCCGGATCTGGACGAACGTCGCCACCTCCTCCTCGACCCAGTTGGTGGTTCCCGACGGCTGCGTCGATCTGATCTGGGGGCCGGACGGGCCGCATGTCGCCGGCCCTGACACGGGGCCGATGCCCGTGCGCATGTCCCCCGGCGACCGCTACAGCGGCGTCCGCTTCCGGCCGGGCGCGGTGGGCGAGGTGTTCGGCGTGCCGGTCGAGGCGCTGCGAGACTCCCGGGTGCCGCTGGCCGACCTGGGCGTGCTGCCGGACCTGACGCCCGGGACCATGCAGGAGGCGCTGGCCGTACGGCTGCGCGAGACGCCGGAGCCCGACCCTGCGGCGTCGGCCATCGCGGCGGCGTTGCTGGCGGGCCGGAGCGTGGGGCAGGTGGCCTGGGAGCTCGGGCTCGGCGAACGGCAGTTGCACCGCCGGTCGCTGCGGGCCTTCGGGTACGGCCCGAAGACGCTGCAGCGGGTGGTGCGGTTCCAGCGGGCGCTGCGGCTGGCCAGGCGCGGGGTGCCGGCCGCCGAGGCGGCACTGGCCAGCGGGTACGCCGACCAGTCGCACATGGCCAACGAGGTGAGACGGCTGGCCGGAGTGCCCCTGGGCAGGCTGCTCGCACGCCCGTGACATGAGAATTCCCGGCCTGGACTCGGACGCCGAGCCGAGGACGTTCACCGCGTCGCGTACCGCCCGCGCGGTGCGTCACTCGCCCGCTCGCTCCCGCTGTCGCGGGGGCGTGGCAGGCGGCCTGGTCAGCTCGATGCCGAAGTGGTCGCGGTAGGCGGCGAGGGTTTCGGCGTCGGTGGCCAGGTTCCGTTCCTCCCGGGCGTCTCCGACGGTTCGGACGAGCAGTCTGTCGGTCAGGGTGAGACGCCCTTCCTCGGTGAGGATCGTGCAGACGGGCGAGCGGGTGAAGTGCGACTTGGGCGAGGTCTGCTGCCACCAGCAGGTGGCCTCGAAGTCGGCCAGGACGCGTGGCCGCCGTTCGAGGCGGTACTGGGGCACGCCGTCCCTCAGCACGTCGAGATCGCCTTCCTCGGTCTCGGTCAGGCGGAAGACGCCTCCGGGGTCGAGCTGGTCGGTGCGCAGGTCGAGGCGGAGCGGGTGGTGGGCGAACCTGCCGAAGCCGACGTCGACGAGCCAGGGGTCGGGGGCGTTGACCCGCAGGGCCATGTGGTCGAAGGGCGGCCCGAGGACGCCGTCGGCGAAGACTCTGGCGGACAGGAGGGTCACCTCGTGGCCCAGCGTGCGAAGCAGTACGGCGAAAGCGCCGTTGAGCTCGTAACAGAAGCCGCCTCTGCGCCTGCCGACGACCTTGTCGACCAGTGCCCCGTCGTCGAGCACGACGGGCTCTCCGAGGTGGATGCTCAGGTTCTCGAACGGAACCGTCAGCAGGTGGCGCAGTTGCAGTTCGCGTAGCGACCCGCTGTCAGGGCTCGCGGGGCGGGCCGCCCCGATCCGCTTCAGGTATTCGTCCATGGAGCGATTCACTCATATGCGAACGCTCTTCCATAGCCCAGGCTCTCCGGTCGCGGGAAGAGCCTGGGAGCACGTTCACCGGGGGATGCCGGGACGACGACTACCGGGAGGTGTTCAGGGCGACTGCGCCGCCGCTGACCCGGGTGCGGCCGTCAGGAGAGGCGATCGACACCTTCAGGGTGCTCGGCCGCCCCATGTCCACGCCCTGGATGACCGTGAACTCGGCGGATCCGGTCCCCAGCACGCGGAGATAGCCGCCGAAGGCGGCGGCTGCGGCCCCGGTCGCCGGGTCCTCGACCACTCCCCCGACCGGGAACGGGTTGCGAGAGTGGAAGCGCTGGTCGTTCTCCCGCCAGAAGAGATCCACGGTCGTCCAGCCGTGGCCGGTCATCACCGACCGCAGCGCGTCGAAGTCGTAGTCGAGATCGGCCAGCCGCTCGCGGGAGGCCGCGGCGAGCACGAGGTGTTCGACTCCGCCGAAGGCGACGTGCGGCGGGAAGGCCGGGTCGAGGTCCTCCCGTGACCAGCCGAGCGCCGCGAGCGTCTCGTCGAGTTCCTCCTCCTTCGCCGGACGCGAGCGGGTGGGCACGCTGGTGAGCGTGGCGAGAAGCGTGTCGTCGACGACCTCGGTGTCCACGGCGACCTCGCCCGCGTTGGTCTCGAACAGCAGCCGCCCGACTCCGATCCGCTCGGCCATCGCCACCGCGGTGGCGATGGTGGCGTGCCCGCAGAACGCGACTTCGGCCTCTGGGGCGAAGTAGCGCACCCGGAACGCGCGCCGCTCGTCGTCGCGTTCGGTCAGGAAGGCCGTCTCCGAGTATCCGACCTCGGCGGCGACGGCGAGCATCTCGGCCTCGGACAGCCCTCCGGCGTCAAGGACGACTCCGGCGGGGTTGCCCCCCTCGGGGTCGTGGGTGAAAGCGGTGTAGCGCAGGACTTCCACGTTGTTCCTCACAGTCAACCGAACCTAGCAGTCGCCTCTCCGGCGGACGTCCCCGGTCTCGTCGGCGTGCGAACCGACGAGACGGCCGCCGGCCGGGGATCACTTCATGCGGAAGATCGGGCCGCGGGGGCGGAAGGGCAGGCTCGCGCCCTGGGGGATCAGGAAGGCGTGCTCGCGGCGTACGCGGACGACGTCGCACTCGCCGTCGGTGATCACGAGGATGGGGCCGTCGGGCGGGAAGTCGTCGGCTCGCTCGAGAAGGTTGACGCCCGGCTGCAGGATGGTGCCGCCCCTGCCTCTGACCCGGACGCGGTGCGCGATCTCCTCGACCGGGAGGTAGCCGGCGTCGTAGGCGGCGGCGTCGCAGAACACGACCCTGGCTCTGGGCACGTCGCGGGAGGCGGCGTACGAGGCGATCGCCCCCAGCGCCTTGCCGAGGAGCCGGGTGTCCATGGAGCCCGAGGTGTCCAGCACGACGCCGAAGGTGGCCTGCCGCACGAGCTCCTCGGGGCGGATCCAGCCGGGGCGTGGGATGCCGGGACTGGCGGACTGGCGGCGGGAGGCCCTGGCGTAGGAACGGCGTCGCTCGACGGCGGGGACGTGCTCGTCGAACCAGCGGGCCAGTGCCGCGCCCCAGGGCAGCGGGGGCTGGTCCAGGGCCCGGATCTCCTGTTCGAGGCCGCTGGGAAGAAGACCCCTGCGGCCGTTGTGGTGATAGGCGAGCCCGGTGCACAGGGCGTTGCGGTAGTAGTCGTCGAGGTCGACGTAGCGCCCCGGCGCGCCCGGATGCGGCAGCGGGTGGTCGAGGACGTCTCCGATTCCGCGTCCGCGCAGGGTGGAGAGCTTGCGCATGCGACGCAGGTCCGTGCTGATCTGGTCGTATACGGCCTCGACGGAGAGCCCGGCCAGCGACTGGTCGTACAGCAGCCCCTCCGGCATCTCGCCCACGGCCATCTCCACCAGCCAGCCGTTGATCACGTAGTCGGCGCTGACGTTCCAGAGGTAGGGGTCGCGACCGCCGAGGCGGTCGCCGTGGCGGAGGGCCGCGTGCAGCATCTCGTGGGCCAGCACGAAACGCCACTCCTCCGCCGGCATCCGTACCAGCGGGTTGACGTAGATCTCGGCGGCCTGCGGACTGACCGCGGCGATCGAGATCTGCCAGCCCTTGGCGACCTCGACGTCCGCGACGAGCCTCATGCCCGCCGCGAGGGCGCCGAGCAGGGGGTACGACGAGACGAACCAGCGCAACGCCAGGTCCCACGGCCCCTCGACGTGGTTGGCGACGGTGCTGCGGGGCTTTCCCGCCAGGTCCAGCGCGGCGGTCGCCGAGCCGGCGACGCCGACGGCGAACTCGCGCTGGAAGTCCTCGTTCTTCGCGGTCCGCTCGTCCCCGATCACGAAGTCGGGCGGCCCGAGCGGGCGGTACTCGGACGGCAGGCTCAGGCGTCGCCACTGCTCGGACAGCGTGACCTCGTCCTCGGCGGGCAGTTCCTGGGGCAGCGGTGTGGGGCAGCGGCCGAGCTTCAGGGTGCGCAGGAAGCGGTCGACGGCCAGGCAGCACGCGGCGTGGTAGGCGGGGTCGGGCAGGTGGACTCCTCCGTCGCTCTCGTTCACCCTGACGCCGAGGTCGCCCGGGGCCGCGGAGCGCGGGTCCGCGTGGCCGAAACCCAGGTGGAGCAGGAGATGGGCGAAGATCCAGGCCCACTCCTCCGGCTCGGCGCGGCGGCGGGGGTGGTGGCGCACGTGCCCCCGCGCGGAGACCACGGCCCAGGTGTGGGGGGAGAGCTCGTCGTCGTTCGCGACCTCGAGGTAGGCGTAGAAGGCGCCGAACAGCGGGTGCCGGGTGACCATCCGCCAGCCGGCGTGCACGGCCTCGCGCCAGGGGTCGACCTTGGCCTTCTGACGGCCCATCGGTTCCTTCCCTTCGTCCTGTCCGTGTCCCCGCCGGTTCCCCGTCCCGGTCCCGGTCTCCGTCTCCGGTGTCCCGCCGGTCCCCCGTCCCCGCCCGGTGTCCCACCGGTTCCTCGCCTCGGCCCTCCCCGCGCCCGTCAGTTCCTCGCGGCGATGAGGCGGGGCAGGTCGCGCCCCACCTCGACCAGGAACCAGGTGGGCAGCGCGGGGGCGCCGTTCTCGTCGTTCGCGATGACGAGCTGCGCGCACTCCAGCGAGACGCCGGCCAGCTCGACCAGGAGTGTCTTGGCCCTGAAGGCGAGGTCCCTGCCGCGGGAGGAGGCTCCGCGCTTGTCCCCGGGCAGTTCCTTCATCAGGCGGGCGCGGAAGGTCTCCGACAGGAAGTAGAGCAGGTCGCGGTCCTCGGGGCGGCGCGGCCACGGGACGTCGCCCTTGATCACGGCGTCGAGGTCGTAGGCGTGACGGACGGTCTTGACGTAGGCCCGGAAGGCGGAGGCGTGGGCGGTGGTGAGGGTGCCGAAGGCCAGCATGGCGAGGGTTTCGTCGTCGATGCCGTCGCCGTAGGAACGCATGACGTCGGAGAGCATGTGCCAGGCGCGCGGGGAGGAGAACGTCTCCTCGGTCTTCGGCGGAGCGCTCCACAGGTGGTCGGGGCGCTGCACGAGGTAGTCGACGATCCAGGGGTGGATGCCGTTGGCCGTGGCCCAGGTCAGCCAGTCGGTCGCCGAGGCGCGCAGGTGCACGTGGACCAGGCGGTTGATCAGGGCGGAGGCCATCGGCCTGGCCAGGGCGTTGTCGGTGGCGCGGTTGCCCGCGCCGATCACGACCGACCCCTCGGGAAGCTCGTAGGCGCCGATGCGGCGGTCGAGGATGAGCGAGTAGAACGCCTTCTGCACCTCGGGCGCGGAGGCGTTGAGCTCGTCGAGGAACAGGCAGTACGGCTCGGCCCTGGCGATCGACTCGGGCGGGGCGAAGCGGCTGCGCCCGTCGACCAGCTCGGGCACGCCGACGAGGTCCTCCGGGGCCAGCTGGGTGCCGAGCATGGTGACGCACTCCAGGCCGAGCGAGGCGGCGAACTCGCGGACCAGTGAGCTCTTGCCGATGCCGGGCGCGCCCCAGAGGAACACCGGGCGCACGACGGCGACGTGGAGGAGCACGCCGGGCAGCTGGGCCGGGGTCACGCTGACGGTTGCCTGCATGCCCCAAGGGTGACAAGTCGCCCCGGGGCACGCACCCGGTTTTTCCCGCGGGGGGCGGGGAGCCGGGCCTCAGACGGGGGCGGAGACGGGGACCTTCCGGACGGCTCCCGCGGACGGGACGGAGGCCGTGGAGACGCGGCGCCCCCACGGCATGGCCGCGGCCAGGATCGGCAGCAGCACGATGGAGCTCCTGGACCAGACGGAGTGCAGCCCCCACCAGGTGTCGGTGTCGAACTGGGTCATGTAGAGGTAGCCGTACCCCGCCCAGAGGGAGACGCCGATGATGGCGGGCCAGGCGAAGCGGGTGGGGCGGGCGATCAGGAACGGCATGAACCACAGCAGGTACTGCGCGCCGAGGCGGGGGGTGGTGACCATGAAGGCGAGCAGCAGGGCGGTGGTGAGGTCGATCGGGTCGGCGCGACGCCAGAGGAAGGCGACGACCAGCATCGTGACGTAGATCAGCCGGGTGCCGAACGTGGCGATCTCCGGGCTGAGCGTCCAGTCGCCGCCGACGAGGATCGCGCTGTAGGACCACTCGCCGACGATCGGCCGGACGTCTCCCATGATCCGGATGACCTCGGGGATCTGGTCGAGCGAGGTGCCCGCGAAGACCGGCAGGGTGGCCAGGAAGAAGATCGGCGGGACGGCCGTGGCGACGAACGCGGCCGCGCGGGCGCGGAAGGTCGGCAGCAGCAGGAGCATGCCGGGGATCAGCCAGATCGGCCAGCTCTTGGCGCACAGGGCCAGGCCCATGAGCAGTCCGGCGAGCAGCGCCCTGCGCATGACGGCGGCGTCGTCGGAGCGGGGCGTGAGCGCCCTGCGCACCACGCCGTCGGGGCCCACGGCCCGCCGTACGGCTCCGCTGAGGCCGCGGGCGGAGACGCTCCTCCTGACCAGGGCGACCATGTTGGTCGTGAGGCCGGGCCGCTCGGGGGCGCCCGGACCTCTGGCGACGACGAACGCGGCGACGCCGAAGACCAGCGCGACCGGCTCGACCTGGCCGTGGACCGCGGCGACGAGGAGGGCCAGCGGGTTGCAGGCGTACTGGAAGGCGCGCAGCGACGCCTTCTCGCCGCCCGCGAGCTTGCCGACGAGCGGAATCAGCACGATGTCGGCGACCACGGTGACGAGCCTGCCGCCGATCTCCCACGGGATTCCCAGCCAGAGCAGCAGGCCGTAGACGTAGGGGATGGTCGGCAGGAAGTGCCAGCCGCCCTCGCTGCCCAGCACGGGGTCCTGGTGGTTCAGGATGGCCTCGCCCGCAGGCTTGAAGCTCTCCATGAAGTCCACCGGCTGCCAGGTGTCGATCGCGGAGGTGGTCATGATGAGCACCCTGAACCCGATCCCGACCGCGAGCACGGCGAGAAGCGAGGGACGCCAGCCCCTCCACTGCGCGACCAGAGCCAGCACGACACCTGTGACGAGGACGAACCCCGTAAGAATTGCGTAATCCATGACGGTAACAGCCTGCCGGAACCTGTCGTCGAGCACCCACCCGGCCTCGAAAACGAGACCAGTCTCTCAGCTTACAGAGCTGAAAGTAGTATAATAGTCACAATTGGTAGTCACGGGGGTGCGTATGACATCGACACCCGCTGCCGGCCCGGCCCCCGCCGCCGGATCGAGGTCGTTCTGGAGGCGGATCGCGGCGGCGCCGCCGCGACTGTGGGTCGCGCTGGCGCTGCTGGCGCTCGGCGTGAGCTTCGTCGCGCAGAACCGCGGCGCCGTCAGGATCCGCTGGCTGGTCCTCGACGTCACCTCGCCGCTGTGGGCGGCGCTGCTGGCGATGTTGCTGGTCGGCGTGCTCATCGGGCTGCTGGCCCGCCGCTGGCCGCCGAAGCGGAGGTGAACGCCTTCCAGGTGTAGAACAGCGCGGCCAGCGCCGTCAGGGAGAGCAAAGCGTAGCCGATCGTGTAGGCCTGGGTGGCGGAGTAGACGACACCCATGACCAGGGGCGGGAAATAGCCTCCCAGACCGCCCGCCGCGCCGACCAGGCCGGTGACCGTGCCCACCCTGGACGGCTCGACGAGCTTGGCGACCAGGGCGAAGACGCCTCCGGTGCCGAGGCCGAGGAAGAGGGCCATCAGCACGAAGCAGGTGCCCGCGAGGATCTCGGGCGGCGGGTTGAAGGCCAGGACGACCGCCATGATCGCGGTCCCGGCGAACGAGACCACCAGCACCCTGGCCGCGCCGACCCGGTCGGAGAGCGTGCCGCCGACCGGCCTGGCGACGACCGCGGCGATCGAGAACCCGGCGTCGCGCAGGCCCGCGCCGGTCTGCGTGAAGCCGTAGACGATCTGCAGCAGGGTGGGCAGGTAGGTGGAGAAGGCGACGAAGCCGCCGAAGGCGACGGCGTAGAGGAACGCGCACTGCCAGGTCGCCTTGATCCTCATGGCGTCGCGCATCCGGGGCAGCGCGGACTCGGTCGCGGGCTTCCACCCGGGCGAGTTGCGGCTGAACAGCAGCATGACGACGCCCATCACGGCCAGCACGACGGCCATCAGCACGTGGGTCTGCGCCCTGCCGAGGGACTCGACCAGGCGGGGGGTGAGGAACGCCGACAGGGCCGTGCCGCCCATGCCCATGCCGAAGACGCCGGTGGCGAAGCCGCGCCGCGCGGGTTCGTAC
This sequence comes from Streptosporangium carneum, assembly GCF_027922005.1. GTDB lineage: Bacteria > Actinomycetota > Actinomycetes > Streptosporangiales > Streptosporangiaceae > Streptosporangium > Streptosporangium carneum. The sequence continues at coordinate 9,836 of NZ_BSEV01000002.1, forward strand.
CAGGCGTTGACGAACGGCACGCCGACGGCGAAGGAGGTGCCGCCGACGCCGAGCAGGAAGCCCCACAACAGCAGCCAGCCGTAGGAGTTCGACCAGCCGACCCCGAGCACCGGAACGATCGTGACGAAGCAGACGGCCGTGAACATGAGCCGTCCGCCGAGCCTGTCGGCGAGCACGCCGACCGGGATGCGGCCGAGCGAGCCGACCAGCACCGGGATCGCGATCAGCAGGGACGTCTGGGTCGGCGACAGGCCGAGTTGCCTGCTGTAGCTCCCGGCGAGCGGACCGATCAGGTTCCACGCCCAGAAGGTGATCGCGAAAGCGGCCGTGGCGAGCGCCAGGTTGGAGACCTGGCCTTTGCGAAGTTCATTCGACATGCGTACCCCCCGACACCACAAATGCTAACTATGTGTGATGAACTGCTCACATGGGGTCCGAGGCGGAGGAGTTGCTCCTCAAGACCGGCCGGTTCTTCAGGAGGGTTCCGGAGAGCCGTGACCTGCACACGCTCCACCTGACCGGGGGCAGGGAAGGCGACTCCTTCTACCGGGACCGGTGGAGCCACGACAAGGTGGTCCGCTCGACGCACGGCGTGAACTGCACCGGCTCGTGTTCCTGGAAGGTCTACGTCAAGGACGGGATCATCACCTGGGAGGCCCAGCAGACCGACTACCCCAGCGTCGGCCCCGACCGCCCCGAGTACGAACCGCGCGGCTGCCCCAGGGGCGCCGCCTTCTCCTGGTACACCTACTCCCCCACCCGGGTCCGTCACCCCTACGCGCGCGGCGTGCTGGTCGAGATGTACCGGCAGGCCAGGGCCAGGGGCCTCGACCCGGTCGCCGCCTGGGCGGAGATCACCACCGACCCCGAACGGCGGCGCGCGTACCAGAGCGCCAGGGGAAGGGGCGGCCTGGTCAGGGTCGGCTGGCCGGAGGCGGTCGAGATGATCGCCGCCGCGCACGTGCACACCGTCAAGGCCTACGGCCCCGACCGGATCGCCGGGTTCTCCCCCATCCCCGCGATGTCGATGGTCTCCCACGCGGTCGGGTCCCGGTTCGTCTCGCTCATCGGCGGCACCATGCTGTCGTTCTACGACTGGTACGCCGACCTGCCGGTGGCCTCCCCGCAGGTCTTCGGCGACCAGACCGACGTGCCCGAGTCCGCCGACTGGTGGGACGCCGCCTACCTGATGCTGTGGGGCGCGAACGTCCCGGTCACCAGGACCCCGGACGCCCACTACATGGCCGAGGCCCGCTACCGGGGGCAGAAGGTCGTGGTCGTCTCCCCCGACTACAACGACGCGGCGAAGTTCGCCGACGAGTGGCTGGCGATCCGCCCCGGAACCGACGGCGCGCTGGCCATGGCCATGGGGCATGTGCTCCTCAAGGAGTTCTTCGTCGACCGCCGGGTGCCGTACTTCGCCGACTACGTCAGGCGCTTCACCGACCTGCCCTTCCTCGTACGGCTGCGCGAACGCGACGGCGTCCACGTCCCCGACAAGTTCCTCACCGCCGCCGACCTGGGCGACACCGGCGAGGGGGCGGAGTGGAAGACCGTCATGATGGGCGCGGACGGCGAGCCCTTCGTGCCGAACGGCTCGGTCGGCTTCCGCTGGACCGCCTCGGGCAAGGGCCGCTGGAACCTCAGGCTGGACAACGACCCCCTGCTGACCCTGTACGGCAGGCGCTCCTCGGCGGCGGTCGACCTGCCCCGCTTCGACGGCGGGGCGGGGAGCGTGCGCAGGGGCGTGCCGGTGCGCCGGGTCGGCGCGCTCGGCGAGCATCTGGTGACCACGGTCTTCGACCTGATGCTCGCCCAGTACGGCGTGGCCAGGGACGGACTGCCGGGGACGTGGCCGAGCGGCTACGACGACCCGGCGGAGCCGTACACCCCCGCCTGGCAGGAGCCGATCACCTCCGTCCCCGCGGCCAGGGCGGCGCGGATCGCCAGGGAGGTCGCGGAGACGGCGGAGCGGACGAAGGGCCGCTTCATGATCGTGCTGGGTGCCGGGACCACCCAGTGGTTCCACGGCGACACGATCTACCGGGCGTTCCTGTCGCTGCTGATGCTCACCGGCTGCCAGGGCGTCAACGGCGGCGGCTGGGCGCACTACGTCGGCCAGGAGAAGTGCAGGCCGCTGGCGGGCTGGGCCCAGCTCGCGGGCGGGCTCGACTGGGCGCGGCCGCCCCGGCAGACGCCGGGCACGCCGTACTGGTACCTGCACACCGACCAGTGGCGCTACGACCGCTTCGACGCGAGCGAGCTCTGCTCCCCGCTGGGGCCCGGCGAGTTCGCGGGGCTGCGCACGGGCGACCTGGTGGCGCGGGCGGTGCGCAACGGCTGGATGCCGATGTCGCCCGCCTTCGACCGCAACCCGCTGGAACTGGGCGAGGCCGACGACCCGGTCGAGTTCACCCGGCGGGAGCTGCGGGAGGGCAGGCTGCGCTTCGCCGCCGACGACCCCGACGACCCCCGCAACTGGCCGAGGGTGCTCACGCTGTGGCGCTCGAACCTGCTCGGCTCCTCGGCCAAGGGCAACGAGTACTTCCTGCACCACCTGCTCGGCGCCGACTCCAACCTGCCCGCCCCCGACCCCGAGGGGCCGCGCGGCAAGCTGGACCTGCTGCTCACGCTGGACTTCAGGATGACCTCCAGCACGCTGTTCTCCGACATCGTGCTGCCCGCCGCGACGTGGTACGAGAAGCACGACCTGTCGTCGACCGACATGCACCCGTTCGTGCACGCGTTCAACCCGGCGATCGACCCGCCATGGGAGACGAGGACCGACTTCTCCGCCTTCCACGCCATCGCGGAGGCCTTCTCCGCGCTGGCCGCCGAGCACCTGGGCAGGCGCAGGGACGTGGTGGTCGTGACCGCCCAGCACGACACCCCGGGAGAGACCGCGCAGCCGGGAGGCAGGGCTCCGGCGGGTCCCGTTGTGCCCGACCTGGCGGTGGTCGAACGCGACTACGCCGCGATCGCGGAGAAGATGGCCTCGCTCGGGCCGCTCGCCGAGGAGAAGGGGGTGCCGGCCAAGGGCGTGGTCTTCCATCCGGAGGCCGAGATCACCTGGCTCGGGCAGAGCAACGGGTGGGGCGACGGGCGGGGCCGTACCGGGGTCTCGGGGGGAAGGCCGATGATGGACACCGACGCCAGGATGTGCGAGACGCTCCTGGCGCTGTCGGGCGTCAGCAACGGCCGCCTCTCCGCGCAGGGCTTCGCCCAGCTGTCGGAGCGGACCGGCGTCGACCTGTCCGGGCTGGCGCACCGCGACCACCGGATCGTCTTCTCCGACACCCAGGCGCGGCCCGTCGCGGTGGCCCCCAGCCCCGAGTGGTCGGGCAAGGAGGCCCGCGACCGGCGCTACTCGCCGTTCACGGTCAACGTCGAGCACGGCAAGCCCTGGCACACGCTCACCGGGCGCATGCACTTCTTCCTCGACCACGACTGGATGCACGAGTACGGCGAGGCGCTGCCGGTCTACCGCCCCCCGCTGGACATCGCGGCGCTGTACGGCGTGGACGACCAGGTCAGGGACGGGCTCGTGGTCCGCTACCTCACCCCGCACTCCAAGTGGTCGATCCACTCGGAGTATCAGGACAACCTGCTCATGCTCACCCTCTCGCGGGGCGGTCCGACGATCTGGATGTCGGTCGAGGACGCCGCGCTGATCGGGGTCGCGGACAACGACTGGGTGGAGGCGGCCAACCGCAACGGCGTGGTCGTGGCCAGGGCGGTCGTGTCGCACCGGATGCCCGCGGGGACGGTGTACATGTACCACGTGCAGGAGCGCGTGGTCGACGTGCCGCTGACGGAGCGGACGGGGCGCAGGGGCGGCATCCACAACTCGCTGACCCGGGTGCTGATCAAGCCGACGCACATGATCGGCGCGTACGCGCAGCTGTCGTTCGCCTTCAACTACCTCGGCCCGACCGGCAACCAGCGCGACGAGATCACGGTCATCCGGCGGCGCTCGCAGGAGGTGCGGTACTGATGCGCGAGCGAACCTCCCGCGCCTCCCGCGGTGAACGAAGTGGACGGTCGAGGAACGAGAGCGACCGCGGAGCGAACGAGGAGAGGTGAGCGAGCGATGAGCAGGGTGATGGCCCAGATCGCCATGGTGATGAACCTCGACAAGTGCATCGGGTGCCACACCTGCTCGGTCACCTGCAAGCAGACGTGGACCAACCGCAGCGGCGTCGAGTACGTCTGGTTCAACAACGTCGAGACGCGTCCCGGGCAGGGATACCCGCGCCGTTACGAGGACCAGGAGAAGTGGCGGGGCGGCTGGGAGCTCGACCGGCACGGGCGGCTGACGCTCAAGTCCGGCGGGCGGCTGCGCAGGATGCTGAGCATCTTCGCCAACCCGATCATGCCGTCCATCCAGGACTACTACGAGCCCTGGACCTACGACTACGAGAACCTGACCTCGGCCCCGCTGTCCGCCGACACCCCGGTGGCCCCGCCGCGCTCGCTGATCAGCGGCGAGCCGATGGCCGTGCGGTGGGGCGCCAACTGGGACGACGACCTCGGCGGCGGGCCCTCGCTGGCCTCGGCCGATCCGGTGGTCCAGCGGATCGGCGACAGCGTGCGGCTCGACTTCGAGCGGGCCTTCATGTTCTACCTGCCCCGCATCTGCGAGCACTGCCTCAACCCGGCGTGCGTGGCGGCGTGCCCCTCGGGGGCGCTGTACAAGCGCAGCGAGGACGGGATCGTGCTGGTCGACCAGGACAGGTGCAGGGGCTGGCGGATGTGCGTCACCGGCTGCCCGTACAAGAAGGTCTACTTCAACCACAGGACCGGCAAGGCCGAGAAGTGCACGTTCTGCTTCCCCCGGGTCGAGGTCGGGCTGCCGACGGTCTGCTCGGAGACGTGCGTCGGGCGGCTGCGCTACCTGGGGGTGATGCTCTACGACGCGGACCGGGTCGTGGAGGCGGCCTCCGTGCCCGGGGACGAGGATCTGTACGAGGCGCAGCTGTCGCTGTTCCTCGACCCGCGCGACCCCGAGGTCGCGGCGGCGGCGACGCGCTCCGGCATCCCCGACGACTGGCTCGAGGCGGCCCGCAGGTCGCCCGTCCACGACCTGATCATGAAGTACCGCGTCGCGCTGCCGCTGCACCCGGAGTTCAGGACGCTGCCGATGGTCTGGTACGTGCCGCCGCTGTCCCCCGTGGTCGACGCGCTGGCGGGCGGCGGCCACGACGGCGAGGACGCGGGCAACCTGTTCGGCGCGATCGAGACGCTGCGCATCCCCGTCGAGTACCTGGCCGAGCTGTTCACCGCGGGGGACCCGGTCCCGGTGAAGGCCTCGCTGCGGCGGCTGGCGGCGATGCGCGCCCACATGCGCCGGATCAACCTCGGCGAGGAGCCCGACCCGTCGATCGGCACCCGCGCCGGGCTGACCGGCGAGGACGTCGAGGCCATGTACCGGCTGCTGGCCCTGGCCAGGTACGAGGAGCGGTACGTGATCCCGACGGCCTACGCCGCGGAGCCGGGGTCCGTCGAGGAGATCGGCTGCAGCCTCGACTACGAGGGCGGTCCCGGCATGACGGGACCGTTCGGCGAGGCCTCGGGGACTCCCGCGCCGGTCTCCGTGGAGAGCTTCCACTCGCTCAAGCAGCGCCAGACGAGCGACGAGGTCACCCACGAGCGCGTCAACCTCCTCAACTGGGACGGCAAGGGCGTCCCCGATGGGATGTTCCCGAAGAGGGACAGGCGATGAGAAGACGTCTGGACGACCGCGTGGTGTGGCAGGCCGCGGCGCACCTGCTCGCCTACCCCGACGAACACTTCTGGGAACGGCTGCCGCTGGTCCGCGCGGCCGCCGGGCCGTGCTTCGAGGCGTTCCTCGGCCACCTGTCGCGGGTCGGGCGGGGCGAGCTGGCCGCGCACTACGTGGAGACCTTCGACCTGCGGCGCAGGTGCTGCCTCTACCTGACCTACTACGCCGATGGGGACACCCGGCGGCGGGGCGCGTCGCTGGCCAGGCTGAAGGTCCGTTACCGCGCGTGCGGGTGGGAGCTGTGCGGGGACGAACTGCCCGACTACCTGCCGGTCATGCTGGAGTTCGCCGCCCTGGAGCCGGAAGGGGCCGCCGTCCTGCGGGACAACCGGGCGGGACTGGAGCTGCTACGGCTCGCGCTGCGTGAGTGCGGCTCGCCGTACGGGTCCGTGGTCGAGGCCGTGTGCGCCACGCTCCCGCCCGTCGACCGGGCGGAACGGGCGCTGGTGGCCAGGCTGGCGGGGCAGGGGCCGCCGTCGGAGTCGGTGGGGGTGTACGGATGAGCTGGAGCGAGACCGCCATGTGGGTGGTCACGCCGTACCTGACGCTGGTCCTGCTGGTCGGCGGGCTGATCTGGCGTCACCGCTACGACAGGTTCGGCTGGACCACCCGTTCCTCCGAACTGTACGAGAGCAGGCTGTTGCGGATCGGCAGCCCGCTGTTCCACTTCGGGCTGCTGTTCGTGCTGCTCGGGCACCTGTTCGGGCTGGTGATCCCGGAGGGCTGGACCGACGCGGTCGGGATCGGCGAGCCGCTCTACCACGCGAGCGCGCTGATCGTCGGCGGCGTCGCGGGGGTGTGCACGCTGGGCGGGATCGCCCTGCTGATCTACCGTCGCCGCACCACGGGGCCCGTCTTCCTGGCCACCACGAGGAACGACAAGATGATGTACGTCGTGCTGGTCGCCGCGATCGTCGCCGGGCTCGCGACCACGCTGCTCAGCGCCGCCTTCCAGGCCCATGACTACCGTCAGACGGTGTCGCCGTGGTTCCGCGGGGTCTTCGTCCTGCAGCCGGACGCCTCGGCCATGATCCGCGCGCCCTGGACCTACAAGCTGCACACGCTGGTCGGCATGGCGCTGATCGCGCTGTTCCCCTTCACCCGTCTGGTCCACGCCTTCGCCGCCCCGGTCGGCTACGTGTTCCGCCCCTACATCGTCTACCGCAGCCGTGGCGCGGCCGGACGGCAGGCCGTACGGGCTCCCCGTCCCGGGTGGGACCGGTGACTCCGCAGGAAGGCCCCCGACCGGCGCGACTGCGGCCGGGGGCCTTCCTCGGGCCTGCCCGGCGGCCTGGGGCCGCCGGGCGGTCTGAGAGGGATCAGCAGCTCAGGTTGCCGCCGGGGGTCACTCCCAGGATCTGGGTGAACCTCTGGTAGTTGTTGATCCGGCTCTGGACCTGGCCGGGGTTGCCGCCGTTGCACTCCAGGGAGCCGTTGATGCTGCGGATCGTCTCGCCGAAGCCCGCGCCGTTGACCATCGCGTTGTGCGGCGTCATCGTGCCGGGGCCGTTCTGGGTCATCCAGTACCAGATGCCGGTCTTCCAGGCCACCGCCGGGTCGGTCTGCACCAGGTTGGGGTTGCGGAGCAGGTCGATGCCCAGGGCGTCGCCCGCGGCCTTGTAGTTGTAGTTCCAGCTCAGCTGGATCGGGCCCCTGCCGTAGTAGGCGGCCTGTCCCGCCGGGCAGCCGTAGGGCTGGGTGGCGTCACAGTAGTGGGGGTAGTTCGAGGTGTTCTGCTCGACCACGTACACCAGGCCGCCGGTCTCGTGGCTGACGTTGGCCAGGAACGCCGCCGCCTCCTGCCTCCTGACGGTGTCGTTGCCGGTCCCGGCGAAGGCGGGGTAGGCGCTCAGCGCGTTGACCAGGCCGTTGTAGGTGTAGAAGGAGTTGCGGCTCGGGAACATCTGGTTGAACTGCGCCTCGCTGACCACGAAGCCGCCCGGGTTCGTCGACGTCGGGGTCGGAGTCGGCGACGAGGTCGGGGAGGGCGACGGGGTGGAGGAACGGCAGATGTACGGCGACCAGTACCACGTGCTGATGACGGGGTCGTAGCCCGGGTTGTCGTGGGTGGCCTGGTAGTACCGCCCGTTGGTGTACTTGACGATGTCACCGGTGACATACGTCTTGCCCGCCACCCAGTCGGGGTGGTCGCAGCTGGACGAGGTGGGCGTGGGAGAGGGGCTCGGCGTGCCGCCGCCGCCGCACACTCCCTGGTCGGCCCAGACCGCGGCGGTGCCCGGGGTCTCGTTCTGGGTCCACCACTTGGCCGACCAGTTGTGGCTGTTGTGGGAGGCGGTCGCACCGCCGGTGTAGACCTTCGAGGCGCTCCAGGGGGCCGCGCAGGCGGCGGCGGAGGCGGAGGTCGTCGGGAGGATGACCGCCAGCGCGCCCGTCACCGCGACCGCGGCGATGGACGCCATGATGCGTAGTCTCAACACTTGGCAACTCCTTGGGGGGCGACGGCGGGGGAAACCGGCAAAGACATCGGCGCCGGGAGTCCGTCTCCCCCGGCGCCGATGGAAACCTCACCTCCGGGGGTCCGTCTCCCCCGGAGGTGATCACATCTCGCCTCCGGAGGTCCGTCTCCTCCGTCGGCGATCAAAACCTCGCCACCGGGGGTCCGTCTCCCCCGGCGGCGAGGGGCTTTTTCAGTTCAGGGCGTCGAGGTAGGCCCTGTGGTTGCGGGAGAACTCGAAGTTGTTGTACTTGTCCCAGTTGATCGACCAGGTCATCAGGCCGCGCAGACCGGGCTTGACGCCGGCCCTGGGCTTGTACGACCCGCAGTTGGTGCCCTTGGCCAGGCAGTCGAAGGCCTTCTGGACCTCGGCCACCGAGGTGAAGCCGCCGCCCGCGTAGGTCGCGGCCGGCAGGCCGATGGCGACCTGGTCGGGACGCAGGGCCGGGAAGACGTTGTTGACGTTGCCCGCGATCGGGAAGCCCGCGAGCAGCATGTCGGTCATGGCCACGTGGAAGTCCGCGTTGCCCATGGTGTGGTACTGGTTGTCCAGTCCGGTGATCGGCCCGGAGTTGTAGTCCTGGACGTGCAGCAGGGTCAGGTCGTCGCGCATCGCGTGGATGACGGGCAGGTAGGACCCGGCCCGCTGGTCGGCCGAGCCGTTCGCGCCGGGACCGTAGAACTGGTAGCCGAGCTGGACGAAGAACGTCTCGGGGGCCATGGTCAGCACGAACTTGGAGCCGTACTTGGCCTTGAGGCTCTTCAGCGCGGAGATCAGGTTGACGATGACCGGGGTGGTCGGGGCGGCGAGGTTGGTGTCGCCCTGGTTGAGGTAGAGCGAGTGGCCCTCGAAGTCGACGTCGAGGCCGTCGAGGCCGTACTTGTCGATGATGGCGCCGACCGACTGGACGAACTTGTCACGCGCGGCGGTGGTGGTGAGCTGGACCTGGCCGTTCTGGCCGCCGATCGAGATCAGCACCTTCTTGCCCTGGGCCTGCTTGGCCTTGATCGCCGCGATGAAGTCGGCCTCGGGCTCGACGTTGGGGCACTCGGCGACCGGGCACTGCTGGAAGCGGATGTCACCGGAGGTCACCGAGGTCGGCTCGCCGAAGGACAGGTTGATGAAGTCCCACTCCTTCGGCACGTCGGCCATCCGGATGTAGCCGGAGCCGTTGGCGAAGGAGGCGTGCAGGTAGCCGACCAGGACGCGCTTGGCGGGCGGGTCGCCGGGGCCGACCGTGACGGTGATCGGGGCCGACTTGGGCGACTCGCCCACCGGGTTGAAGGCGCTCACCTGGTAGGCGTAGGTGCCGCCGGCGAGGACCTCGCTGAAGGTGGTGGCCGTCGGAGAGGCGACCTTGGTGTTGCCACGGTAGACGTTGTAGCCCGTCGGGGCGCCCGAGGCGGTGTTCCAGTTCAGCGTCACGGTGTTGCCGTTGACCGCGGCGGTCAGCCCGGTCGGCGTGGCCGGCGGCGGGGCGTCGCCGCCGACCATGACGGCGACCTGCGCGGACTTGGCGGACTCGCCCACGGCGTTGACGGCGGTCACCTGGTAGGCGTAGGTGCCCGGCGGGAGGGCCTCGGTGTAGGTGGTCGTCGTGGCCGAGCCGACCTTCGTGCCGCCCCGGTAGACGTTGTAGCTCGTCGCCCCGGTGACCGCGGTCCACTTCAGGGTGGCCGAGTTCGAGCCGCCCGTGCCGGTCAGGCCGGTGGGGGTGGCCGGGACCTGCGGGTTGTCGTTGCCGAGCACCAGCGTGACCGACTCGGACCTGCCCGACTCGCCCGCGGCGTTGACGGCGGTCACCTGGTACACGTGGCTGCCCGCCGCCGCGCCCACGTCGGTGTAGGTGGTGCTGGAGGTCGAGCCCACCTTGACATTGTCACGGTAGACGTTGTAGCTCGTCGCCCCCTCTGAGGCGGCCCACTTCAATGTGGCGGTGCTGGGGGTGCTGGTGCCGGTCACGTTCCCGGGGACGGCCGGGACCGCCGCTCCAGGCGGGCCGTCCAGGACGATGTCGTCGGCCTGGTAGGCGCCCTGGCCGTACCAGCTGTTGACGTAGATCGTCACCGAGCTGGTGGACGCGCCGGTGGTGAAGGTGCGGGTGAGCTGGGAGTAGGCCGACGGCGAGGACGTCCAGGTGCTCTGGTCGGTGGTGCCGGTGCCGGTCACACCGAGGAAGACGTAGCCGCCGCGCACCCAGCCCGACAGCGAGTACGACGAGGACGGCTTGACGGCGACCGTCTGCTGGCAGCGCGCGGTGTCGCTGCCGACGGGCGTGGCCTGCAGGGCCTTGGAGCCGCCGTGCACCGGTGAGGAGACCGCCGTCGCGCCCGAGGACGCCGTACAGGTCCAGCCGGTCAGGCCGTCCTCGAACCCGGGGTTGGCCGCGATGTTGGCGGCGTGCGCGGGCGACGCGGCGAGCATCGTCGTGCCGATCGCCAGTATGGTCGCCGCAGCGAGTTTCCTGAGGTTCATCCCGTGAATCCCTTGAAGATGTTGGTGAACTCCCACGGCGACTGCGAGACGCCGCTGCAGGTGGGCGAGACCTGGCCGTTGGGGCAGCCGCCGTTGTCACGGCCGCTGGACCAGAAGCCGATGAACGCCACGTGGTTGCTGTTGGCCCAGCTGAGCAGCGTGCGCGCGTCGGCCTGGGTGGTGGTCATGCCGGTGTCGTTCTTGCCGATCATCGGGGTGAGACCGAGCATCTTCTTCAGCTGCGCGTCGGTCTTGGCGGGCCAGACGCCCTTCATCTGGTTGAGGGTGGCCTGGGCCGCGGCGGTCATCGCGCTGCCCCAGTTGCCGGTGTAGCCGAAGTTCATCAGCATCGGGTTGACGATCACGTCGAGGCCCTTGGCCGCGGCGTCCTGCAGGATCGACAGCGAGAACGGGTCGAGGCCGTAGTCCTGGCCCTGGATCCGCAGGGTGTAGCTGACCACGGTGCCGCGCTCGGCCTGGAGCTGCTTCAGCGCGGTGTTGACCTTGTTGGTGTCGATGGTGGCCTCGACGTCGATGTCGAGGTGGTTGGTGCCGACGGTGTCGAGCACCTTCTTGTAGGCGGCGAGCAGTGCGGCGGAGGTGCCGCAGGTGTGCTCGAGGTACGGGCCCTGGGCGCCGCCGGTCGCCACGATCACCTGGCCGCCCTGTGCCTGGAGCGCCTTGACGTCGTTGATGATGCGCGGCTCGTCCAGCGGGATGGTGCCGCCCCAGGCGGGGTTGCAGCCGCTGCTGTCGCCGAGGGCGAAGGCGAGGGTGTAGTTCTTCACGCCGGTCGCGGCGGCGGCGTTGACCAGCGAGGGCGTCGTCATGGTGATGTCGATGTACGGCGCGTAGCGGATCTCGCCGCTGGGCTGCGTGACGTCGCTGGTCTTGCCGCTGACCGAGGAGGTGTAGGCGGAGCAGTTGTCCGAGGCGTCACAGGCTCGCACCCGGAAGCCGTAGGTCGTGTTGGCGCTCAGGCCGGTCGCGGTGTGGCTCAGGTTCGTGCCCGCGCTCACCGGGGCCGCGTTGTCCCGCGACACCTCGTAGCGGTCGACCTTGCCTGAGTCGTCGGTGGAGGCGGACCAGGTCACCTTCAGCGAACTGGTGGTGGGGCTGCCGACGGCCGGGCTCCCGGGCACGGTCGGCGCGGTGGTGTCGGGGCCGCCGCCGGTGGTCCTGCCGTTCACCACGGGGGTGTAGGCGGAGCAGTTGTTCGCGGCGTCGCACGCGCGGACCCGGAAACCGTAGGTCGTGTCGGCGTTCAGGCCGGTCGCGGTGTGGGTCAGCGCCGTGCCCGCGTTCACCGGGGCCGCGTTGTCCCGCGACACCTCGTAGCGGTCGATCTTGCCTGAGTTGTCGGTGGAGGCGGACCAGGCCAGGTCGAGTGAGCTGCCGGTCGCGCCGCCGACGGTCAGGTTGCCGGGCACGGTCGGCGCGACGGTGTCGGTGTCGTCACCGGGCGGGCCGTCCAGGACGATGTCGTCGGCCTGGTAGGCGCCCTGGCCGTACCAGCTGTTGACGTAGATCGTCACGGACTTGGTGGACGCGCCGGTGGTGAAGGTGCGGGTGAGCTGGGAGTAGGCCGACGGCGAGGACGTCCAGGTGCTCTGGTCGGTGGTGCCGGTGCCGCTCACGCCGAGGAAGACGTAGCCGCCGCGCACCCAGCCCGACAGCGAGTACGACGAGGACGGCTTGACGCTGACCGTCTGCTGGCAGCGCGCGGTGTCGCTGCCCTGGGGCGTGGCCTGCAACGCCTTGGAGCCGCCGTGCACCGGTGAGGAGACCGCCGTCGCGCCCGAGGACGCCGTACAGGTCCAGCCGGTCAGGCCGTCCTCGAACCCGGGGTTCGTCGCGATGTTGGCGGCGTGCGCGGGCGACGCGGCGAGCATCGTGCCGCCGATCGCCAGTACGGCCGCCGCCGCGAGTTTCCTGAGGTTCATCCGGTGTACCCCGCGAAGATCTTGGCGAACTCGTAGGGCGTCTGGGAGATGTTGGTGCACTTGTACAGGGGGCCGTTGCAGGCGTTGCGGTCGCGCATCGACTCCCAGAACGAGAGCATCCCCAGGTGCTTGGTCTTGGCGAAGGCGACGAGCTGGCGCGCGTCGTTCTGGTCGAAGACCCGTCCGTCGTCGTTCTTGCCGACCATCGGCGTGACGGCGACCATCTTCCACACCTGGGCGTCGGTCTTGGCCGGGTAGAGGGTCTTGAGCTGGGCGAAGGTGCTGTTGGCCGCCTGGACGGCCGCGTCGCCGTAGTCGACGTCGCGGTAGTAGTCCATGGCCATGACGTTGACGAGGTCGAGGTTGACCCCGGCGTCACGCGCCGACTTGACCACGTTGATCCCGCTCTCCACGAGGCCCTCGGGCAGCACGGGCAGGGTCAGCGAGACCTTGAGGTTGGGGTAGGTCTGCTGGAGCCTGGCCAGGGCCTGCGACCTGCGGTTGACGGAGGCGGTGTCCTGCGTGGCCGCGCCTTCGATGTCCAGGTCGATGTACTTCAGGCCGTAGGTGTCGACGACCGCCTTGTACTCGTTGTAGAGCGCGGTGACGTCGCTGCACGCCTGGGCGAGCTCCACGCCGCTGGCTCCGCCGAAGGAGATCTTCACGTCTCCGCCGGCCGCCCTGACGGTGTCGATCTGGTCCTTGCCCCATCCCGAGCGCGGGTCGTAGGCGCCGAACCAGGTGGCCTTGCAGGTCCCCGCCCCGATGAAGGCGAGGGTGTAGTTCTTCTGGCCGGAGGCCGTCACCATCTCGGACAGGACGGGGTGCGGCCAGGCGCCCATGTCCACGTAGGGGGCCACCCACATGGGGCCGCCGGGCTGCACGGTCGGGCTGACCGTGGGACTGGGGCTCACGGTCGGAGAGACCGTCGGGCTCGGGCTGACCGTGGGGCTCACGGTCGGCGACGGCGAGGGCTCGGGGCCGCCGGTGCAGGGGTTGCCGTTGAGGGTGCAGCCGGTCGGCGCGCCCGTGCCGGTGCCGACCCAGCCGAAGGTGGCGGTCGCGCCCGGCGCGAGCGTGCCGTTGTAGTCGCGGTTCTTGAAGGTGTACCTGCTCCCGGACTGCGTCATGAGCGCGTCCCAGTAGGAGCCGACCGTCGTGCCCGAAGGCAGGTCGAAGACCACCGTCCAGCCGTTGAGCGTGGTGGTTCCGGTGTTCTTGACGGTGATCTGGCCGGTGTAGCCGCCCGACCACTCGGAGGCCTTGACGAAGGTTGCGGTGTCGGCCTGGGCGGGGGCGGTCGCCAGCAGCGTCGCCCCGCAGGCGAGCGCGGCGGCGACGGCGAGCGTCGTCAACCGTACCCGTGCTGATCGTTGGTTCATGACCTGCCTCATGTGGCTTCGAAGGGGGGTGTCAGGGGGGTGGGTTCGAAGGGGCCACGGGGACGCCATGGGACGTCACGGGGACACGGCCCGCACCCGGTGCACGGGGTGCGGGCCGCGTCCGGCTAGAAACCAGCCGTGATCTTGGTGAACTCCCAGTCGGCCTGCGCGACGCCGCTGCAGTTCTCCTGGACGCCGCCGCCGGGGCAGGGGCGGTCACGGTTGACGGACCAGAACGCCAGGCGGGTCAGGCCCTTGGACTTGGCGTAGTCGGTGATCTGCTGCCAGGTCGCCGGGCTGGTCACCTCCTGCTGGTCGGACAGGCCGTTCATGCCGGAGATGCCCATGTGGGCGTAGGCCTCGGCGTCGGTCCAGCCGTTGGCGGTCTTCAGCCTGGCCTTCAGGCCCTCGGCCGCGTTGACCGTGCTCTGGTACATGTTCGCGCCGCCGCTGAAGTCGAACGGCATGATCGTGTAGTTGTCGATCGGCACGGCCAGTTCCTTGGCCCGGTTGATCAGGCGGACACCGTGCGAGGTGGGGCCGCTGGTCGCGGTGCCGAAGGTCACCACGATCTTGACGTTGGGGTTGGCGGCCTTGACGATCTTGAGGCCGTTGAGGATGCGGTCCTGGACGGTGTAGTTCTCGAACTCGTCGGTGTTCTCGATGTCGAAGTCGACGACGGCCGGGCCGACCGCGTTGATGACCTTCTGCACCGCGCCCGCGAAGGCCTCAGGGGTGGAGCAGTTCGGGCCGAGCTTGTTGCCGCTCCAGCCGCCGAAGGAGATCTGGACGTTGCCGCCCGCGGCCTTGACCGCGTTGATCGCGGCCTGGTCGGCGCCGCCGGTCAGCGGACGCTGGCCGTCCCACGCCGGGTTGCAGCCGTTCTGGGCGAGGATGAAGGCCATCGTGAACGACTTGATGCCGGTGGCGTTCATCACGGTGGTGATGTTCGGCGGGTCGCCCCAGCCGGTGTAGTAGTACGGCGCGCCCGCCATCTTCTGGGTCTGCGGGCAGCCGGTGGTGGTGCCGCTGACCGCGGCGCTGGCGGCCGACTCGCCCTGGTCGTTGTAGGCCTTGACCGTGTAGGTGTGCGCCTCACAGGTGCCGAGCCCGGAGATCGTCGCCGAGGTGCCGGTGACGGTCGCCTTGGCGGTCGTGCCCTCGTAGACGCGGTAGCCGGCGACCGTGCCGGTCGACGCGCCCCACGACAGCGAGATCGAGGAGTTCGTGCTGCCGCTGACCACCACGTTGGCCGGGACGCCGGGGGTGCCGCTGGTGCAGCCCGTGGTGGTGCCGCTGACCGAGCCGCTGGCGGGCGACTCACCGGTGCCGTTGTAGGCCTTGACCGTGTAGCTGTGCGCCTCACAGGTGCCGAGCCCGGAGATCGTCGCCGACGTGCCGGTGACGGTCGCCTTGAGGGTCGTGCCCTCGTAGACGCGGTAGCCGGTCACCGTGCCGGTCGACGCGCCCCACGACAGCGAGATCGTGGAGTTCGTGGTCGCGGTCACCAGCGGGACGCCCGGCGTGCCGGGGACCTGCTCGACCGGGCCGCCGCCGCAGTCCGCGCCGTTGACCTTGCAGTTGGACGGAGTCGCCGCGGCGGGCGAGGCGATGAAGCCGAAGCTCACGCTGCCCCCCGCCGGGAGGTTGCCGTTCCAGCCGACGTTGCTCAGCGTGAAGTGGGTGCCGCTCTTGGTCAGGCTGGCGTCCCAGGCGGAGCTGACGTTGCCGCCCGCGGGCAGGTCGAACTCGACCTTCCAGCTGTTCAGGGCCGCGCCGCTGTCGTTCTTGATCGTGTACTTGCCTTCGAAGGCGGACCCCCAGCTGGAGGTCTTGGTGAAGGTCGCCGTCACCCCGGCCGCGTGGGCCGGTGCGCTGGCGAGCAGTACACCCGACGCGGCCAGCGCGGCCGCGACGAGGATACGTAAAGGTCGCATTTTCTCTCCACTGGGAAAAGCTGCGAAGCGAGGCTCGATGTTCGGGGGGTGTCGCTGAGGTAGGGCCCGCGCCCCGGGGGCAGGAGGCGCGGGCCGTACCGGCCGTGGTCCCGTGACGGTCCTGGTGAGCTCCAGGGCGGCCTGAGCGATGCCGCCGTTCTCCGAGGTCACACCACGGGGGTGGGGACGGTCACGGTCGGCCGCCGGTGGGCGGCCCCGCGAGGTCCCTGCGGCACGGCCCAGTAGGTGATCTGGGCCCGTGTCGCCGGATGCGCTGATGACGCATGTCTGTCTCCCCTGAGAAGGGGCGCCGCCCTACGGGAGGGTCGCGAGGTGCGGCTTGACGGTCTTGGAGAAGTTCCAGTTGTTGCTGGCGTCCCAGTTGATCGACCAGGTCATGGCGCCCCGGATCCCCGGGTACGCGTTCGGCGGCACGAAGCTGCCGCAGTTGGTCTTGGTGGCCAGGCAGGTCAGCGCCTGGTTCACCAGGGACGGGGCGACGATGCCGCCACCCGCCGCACCCGGTCCTGCGGGCAGGCCGAGGGCCACCTGGTCGGGACGCAGGCCGTTCTCCGTCTGGATGCAGGCCAGCGCGGTCATGAAGTTGACCGTGCCCTGGGAGTAGGCGGCCATCTTGTCGCAGCCGAGCATGGAGCCGGAGTTGTAGTACTGGGTGTGGACGACGGTGAGGATGTCCTTGATGTTCAGCGCGAGCTTGAAGTACTCAGCGCCCGTCGACTGCATGTCGATCGTCTGCGGAGCCATCGTGATGATCAGGCCGGCGCCCGCCTTGGCGCGCAGCGACCGCAGGGCCTGGCCCATGTAGGTGGAGTTGAGGCCGTTCTCCAGGTCGATGTCGACGCCGTCGAAGCCGTAGTTCTGCATCAGGGCGTAGACCGTGTCGGCGAACTTGGTCGCCGCGGCGGCGCTGGCGACCTGGACGCGGCCCTTCTCGCCGCCGACCGAGAGGATGACCTTCTGGCCGCGCGAGTGGAGGGTCTGCACGTCGGCCTTGAACTGGGCGTCGGTGTAGCCGCCCAGGGAGGTCGACAGGCCCGGGTCGATGCCGAAGACGACCTCGCCCGCGGTCGAGGAGGCCTCACCGAAGGAGACGGCGACCAGGTCGTACTCCCTGGGCACCGAGGCCAGCTTGAGCTCGACGGCCGGGTTGTCGAAGTTGTGCCAGTAACCGGTGAGGAAGTGCTTGGGCAGCGGGGTGGTGGTGCAGCCGGTCGTGGTGGCGCCGGCCGGGTCGCTCTTCGGCCCCTCGCCGGCCGGGTTGTAGGCCGCGACGGTGTAGGTGTGCAGCTCGCAGTCGCCCAGACCGGAGATCGTCGTCGAGGTGCCGGTGACGGTCGCCTTCAGCGTCGTGCCCTCGTAGACCTTGTACCCGCTGATCGGGCCGGTGACGTCGGTCCACGACAGCGCGACGCCGTTGGCGCCGCCGGTCGCGGTGAGCCCGCCCACCTTGTTGGGGAGTCCGTTGGTGCAGTTGTTCGTGGTGGCGCTGGCCGGGTCGCTCTTCGCGCCCTCACCGGCCGCGTTGTAGGCCACGACGGTGTAGGTGTGCGGCTCGCAGTCGCCCAGGCCGGAGATGACGGTCGAGGTGCCGGTGACCGTGGCCCGCAGGGTCGTGCCCTCGTACACCTTGTAGCCGGTCACGGTGCCGCTCGCGGCGCCCCACGACAGGGCGATGCCGTTCCGGCCGCCCGTCGCGGTCAGCGCGCCCGGCTTGCCCGGCACGGTCTCGCTGCTGCCGCCGCCGCAGTCGGCGCCGTTGAGCTTGCAGTTCAGCGGAAGGGAGTTGGCCCCGCCCGGCGTGCCGAGGAAGCCGAACGTCACGCTGCCGCCCGCCGGGACGCTGCCGTTCCAGCCGACGTTGCTGAAGGTGAAGTGCTGGCCGCTCTTGGTCAGTGTGGCGTCCCAGAAGGAGCCGACGTTGATCCCCGTGGGAAGGTCGAACTCCACCTTCCAGCTGCTCAGGGCCGCACCGCTGTCGTTCTTGATCGTGTATCTGCCCTCGAAGCCCGAACCCCAGTCGCCGACCTTGGAGAAGGTGGCGGTGGCCGAGGCGGCCTGGGCGGGTGACGCGACCGCCGTGGCCGCGACGGCCAGGGCCGCCGCGGCGACGAGCGATCGAGCTATGACGCGAAATCTCACGTTGACCTCATGCATTCGGTGGGGGGTGGCCGTACGGCTCGCGCCCCTTTGGGGGGTGCTCCTCTGCAGGCGGCGAGGAGGCGGGGTGCGAGCCGTACGGCGGGTAGGGCGCGTTCCCGGGGCCGCAGGAAGGCCGGGACCGCGCCGTGGTTCAGCGCAGGCCGTTGTCCGGGGCGGTGGCGGAGGAGGCGACGTCGCAGTTCGTCTCCCCGCTCGTCGCTCCGGACGGGGTGCCTGTCTCTATGTGGTCGGTCCCGCCGGCGGTGACCGGCGGCGCGTCTGACCGGGTGGGGAACTCTCGCCGCGGCAGGGCCTGATCGGTGGTGGCATCGGCTCCTGCGGACGCGTGCGAGCCGCCCGGAGTGGTGAGTGCGGCCGCGTCGTTGCGGCCCGCGATGGCGCGGGTGAGGTGCCGCCCGCTGTGAGTCGGCACGACGTGCGGAAAGGACCCGACGACGGTGTCCGCCGAGAGGTCGAATTCAGCTTTCCGGCCCGCCGGAACCGCGATGGTGGCATTCTTGAGGGCGTACCTGATCCTGAGCCCCGGCCTCCGGTCGGAAGACGCGGTGAGAGCGGCCGTGGCGACGACGTCGTCAGGCACGGACACCTCGGACAAGGGGCTTGCAAACTCAGTCAGAACGAGTAAGGGAAGAGTACGCCGCATGATCGCTCCCATGAAGGGGGAACCTGGGGGGTGGAGGCGTCCGAACGCTCGGACCTTCACGTGGTGACGACTTCCGTCTTCACGTTCTCGCAGCTCGCGATCGCTCAAGATGGCGGGGGGCGCACCATCGGGACCTCGCTTCCTCATTTCTTTTAGGAAAGTTTCCTAAGAGTTGTCGCGATCGTAGCCTTGACAGAGATTCGCCACAAGGCCCAAAAGCTCCAGGATTCAACGATCCAGCTAGGCACGTTCCAAAATCCGTTCATGACGACGCCCGCGACGCACCATGCGTCGCGGGCGTCGCCACGGACACTGCTAACCCAGCACCTGGGAGAGCGGTTTGCGGGCCAGGTCGGGGACCTCGGCGTCGTGGGCCGCGTAGCCGATCGGGAACAGGATGTAGGGCCGTTCGTTGCCCGGGCGTTCGCAGATCTCGGTCAGGAAGGCCATCGGGTTCGGCGTGTGGGTGAGGGTGGACAGGCCCATCGCGTGCAGGGCCGCGATGAAGAACCCGCAGGCGATGCCCACGCTCTCGTTGACGTAGTAGTGCTTGACCCGGGCGCCGTCGGGGCGCACGCCGTACTTCTCCGCGAAGCAGACCACCAGCCACGGCACGGTTTCGAGGTAGCTCTTGTCGGAGGTGGTCTCCAGGTGGGCCAGGGCCTCGCGCCACTCGGGGGTGAGCCGCCCGCCCTCGTAGTTCTGCCGTTCCTCGACCTCGGCCGCCTCCCTGATCCGCTTCCTGGTCTCGAGGTCGCCGATGACGATGAACTTCCAGGGCTGCTGATGGGCTCCCGAGGGCGCGGTGTTCGCGGTCCTGATCGCCAACTCGACGCATTCGCGCGGCACGGGCTCGTCACTGAAGAAGCGCACGCTTCTGCGCAGGTCCATGTGTTCGTAGAACCGCTGTCCCCGCTCGACCATCTCGGCCTCGGGATAGCGCGCGGGCCGGTATGGAATGAATGGGTGTGAATGCTCCCGTGCCATTTCGCCTCCATCGTTGCCATATGTGCCATATATGCAGGCGTAGTCTGAGTCACGGCTCCAGGCTGGGCAACACACCTGCCGCTTCACTGCCAGATCGTCAGTGCCGGGCACGAGCCGCACTCCGGAGGTGAACAGATTGGCAGCTCGGAGGAACGGGCTGGACGAGCTCGACCGCAGGGTGCTCCACCTGATCAGAGAACGTCCCAGGACCGGCCTGCTAGAGATCGCCCGCCTTCTCGGCGTCGCCAGGGGCACCGTCCAGGCCCGCCTCGACCGGATGGTCGCCGACGGCGTGATCACCGACTTCGGCCCCAACCTCTCCCCCCGCGCTCTGGGCCACCCCGTGCAGGCGTTCACCACGCTCGAGGTCGAACAGGTCTCCCGCGCCGAGATCTCCGCCGCCCTCGAGGCGATCCCCGAGGTCCTGGAGGCCCACATCGTCACCGGTCCCGGCGACGTCTGGTGCCGGATCGTGGGCCGCGACCACGAGCACATCCAGCAGATCATCGACCAGACTCTCGCCATTCCCGGAGTACGGCGCAGCAGCACGGTGATCACGTTGTCCACGGTGGTCCCGCACCGGGTGCAGCCCCTGGCCGACAACCTCTGACCGCGTCCGCCGGCCTTCGCCGTGTTCGTACCCCGTCCTCGCGTCCCGTCACCGTGACCGCCGGGGCCCGGCCCCGCCACCTCCGCACTCACCCCGCTGGGCGAGACGCTCAAGGAGACCGTCTCCTCCCTGGTCCTGTGGGCGCACGAGCATCTCGACGACATCGACCGGGCCAGGGAGCACTACGACGAGACGAACGGCGGGCCGGCACGGCCTGCCGCACCGGCCCCCGGTCTCAGGTGACGGCGAAACCGCCGAACAGCAGGAGGGCGAGCCCGAGGGCGACGACCACGTTGACCACGGTCGCGGCGGCGAAGACCCCCACCGGACGCCAACCGGCCTCCTTGAGCGAGGCCACCCTGAACTCCAGGCCGATGCTGACGAACGCCAGCGTCAGGAACCAGGCCCTCAGATCGTTGACCTCGCCGATGGTCGCCTTGCCCTCGGCCGGGGTCACCGTGGTCAGCCACCAGGTGGCCACCACGGAGGCCGCGACGAAGCCGAGCACGAACTTGGGGAAGCGACGCCAGAACTCGCCGGGGCCGGGGCGCTTCGCGTCCGCGCGGCGCTCGACCCTGAAGGCGAAGTAGGCGGTCAGCGCGATGGTCACGATGCCGATCAGGGCGTTCTGGGTGACCTTCACGATGCTGGCGACCGCCAGGGCGTCGTCTCCGACGATCGCGCCGGCCGCGGTGACCGCCGCGGTGGTGTCGATGTTGCCGCCGATCCACGCCCCGGCCACCGCGCCCTCCAGCCCGAACACGCCGGCCAGCCAGGGCAGGATGAAGATCGACGGCAGCGCGAAGGCGATGACCAGGCTCGCGCTGTAGGCGAGTTGCTCGCGCTTGGCCTGTACGGCGCCCGCCGCGGCGATGGCGGCGCTCACCCCGCAGATCGACACCGCGGCCGACAGCAGCGCGCGGAGCCTGTCCTCGAGGCCGAGCCTGCCGCCGAGCCACCAGGTGAACAGGAACACCGTGGTGATCAGCACGATCGCCTGGACGATCGCGGGCCCCGCGGCCGTGGCGATCACCTTCAGGTTGATCGAGGCGCCCAGCAGGACCAGGCCCGTCTTGATGAAGAACTCGGTCCTGAAGCCGCCCGCGAGGCGGTCGCGCAGCCCGGCCGCGGTGAGCACGGCGTTGCCCACCAGGCCGATGACGACGGCGTAGACCGGATACTCGATCGCGGCGGCGACGCCCTCGAGCGCGGTGCCCTTGAGCAGGGCGGGGACGTTCTGGTCCAGGTAGCGGGTCGCCGCGGCCAGCAGCAGGACGACGAGGACCCCGAGCAGCGCCCATCCGGCGCCGGGACCCGGCCGCGCCGCGGCCGTCACCGTGACGTCCCTTCTCTCCTCGGCGCTCATCAGGGCACCAGCCCGACGGGGATCACGCCGGTGAGGACCAGTGCCAGCAGCACCAGGCCGACGACCGTGGCCGCCCAGTCCTCGCTGACCGCCGTCCGGCCCTCTGTCTCCGTGGGGGGATCTGTCTCGCTCATCTCACGACCTCACTCGTCGTCCTGCGGCGCCCCCCGAGCATTTCCATGGTAAGCAGATCGGAATTAAAGGTAAATACGCTCTTTGCCGGCGGATGGGAGAGTCTCCTGCGAGGAGTAGCGTGGACGCGTCCGGTAACACCCCATGGAGCACCGCTATGTTCTTCGGCATCACCGATATATGGACCTATGTCCTCGGCGCCTTCTTCATCGTCCTGCTGCCCGGCCCGAACTCTCTCTACGTGCTCGCGACCGCCGCGCAGCGCGGGGTACGGCAGGGATACCGCGCCGCGGCGGGAGTCTTCATCGGCGACACCGTCCTGATGGTGCTCGCGGCGGCCGGAGTCGCCTCGCTCCTGAAGTCGACACCGGTCCTGTTCAACGTCGTGAAGTACGCCGGAGCGGCCTACCTGGCGTGGATCGGGTTCCAGATGCTCCGCGGGGCCTGGCGCTCGTGGCGCTCGCCCGACGCCGTACAGGCCGCCCCCGCGCCACAGCGCACCGCGGAGAACCCCCTCCGCAAGGCGCTGGTGATCAGCCTGATGAACCCGAAGGCGATCCTGTTCTTCATCTCGTTCTTCATCCAGTTCGTCGACCCGGCCTACGGCGCGCCCGCGCTGTCGTTCCTGATCCTGGGCGCCATCTGCCAGCTGTTCAGCGTGCTCTACCTGTCCATGCTGATCTTCGGCGGCACCTTCCTCGCCGCCCAGTTCCGGGCACGCCGCAAGCTGTCGGCCGGGCTGACCACCGGGGTCGGCGCGCTGTTCATCGGCTTCGGCGCACGTCTGGCCACCGCGACGCTCGGCTGACCGGGAAAGGCGACCGGTCCCGCGGCTGGTTCACCTTGATCGCCACGCTGACGAGCGAGAGGAACAGCTCGGCGTCGGCCCTGCCGTCGATGGCCATGGTCACCCACCCGGCGTCCCTGCCGGGGGTGACCCGCCTGCAGTCGGTGAGCACCCGGGCCCACCTGTCGATCACGGCTGTGGTGAGCAGCAGTTCGGCGGTGTGGTCCCCCCTCATCCTGACGATCTCCCGGCCCCTGGCCCGGAAGCCCAGGCCTTTGCGGGTACGTTTCAACGCCAGGTCCGGCCAGCCGATGAGCTGAGCCGCCACATTCGCGACACCCTCGGTCGACCGCCCAAACGTGTGCGCGCGCACTGCCATGTTCGAATCGTCGCGGACCCGCCCTCATCGGGAAAGCTGCTGTTTCCGAACCGTTACACCGTTCCCACGATCCTTGGTCTTTCGGCCCGCGACGGCGCTGCGCCGTGCCCGCGGGAGCCCGTGGCGGGCGTCCGCCCGGCGCGCGGCGGCCACGGGACGAGCCGGGTCAGGCCGCCCGCTTTCGGCCGCACGACGGTCATGCCGCGTCGGCAGGTATAGCGAAGGCATGCGTTTGGTTCGGGTACGGTAAGTGGCCGGTCCACGCCGGAGTAGCTCTCCCGTAAGCCAATACGACAAACCCGACAAGTCTGGTAGTCCTCTGCCTGGGTAGGCGCGGATCCTCAGCGCCGGTCATTCCACCGTCCCGTGGAGCGTCATGAGTCATGCACCCGTCGCCCTCCCCCGCCTCACCGCCCTGATACGGCAGGCGGTGCCCAAACTTCTCGAAGGCGTGGTCGCCCCCCTGGCCGTCTTCTACGCCGCGCTGGCGGTCCTCGGCCTGAACGGGGCACTGATCGCGGCGGTGAGCTGGGTCTACGCGGGAGTGGGATGGCGGCTGGTCCGGCGGGTCCCGGTGCCGGGAACGATGATCCTGGCAGCCATCGCGATCACCGTCAGGGCGCTGCTCGGGCTGTGGACCGGAAGCGCGGTGGTCTACTTCCTCCAGCCCGAGCTGGGCACGATCTGCATCAGCGTGGCCTTCCTGGCCTCGGTCCGGCTGAACCGTCCCCTGGCGCAGAAGCTGACCCTCGACTACATCCACCTGCCCTCCGCGGTGCTGAGGCACGAGCGCGTCAGGCGGTTCTTCGCCAGGATCACCCTGCTGTGGGCCTTCGTGCTGCTGGCCAACTCCTCGGTGAGCATCTGGCTGCTGCTCCACCAGTCGATCGGCACCTACCTGCTGGTCCGCACCTCGGTCGTGGCGCTGATCAGCGGCCTGGCGGCGGCCGTCTCCGTCTACGCCTTCCGGCGTGTCCTGCGCCGCCTGCACCACGACCCCGCCCCCGCCGCCCTGACCGCCTGACCCGGCGCGAGGTCAGGGGGTTCGGGGGTCCGCCCGGCGCTCCCGTTCGACCAGGGCGAAGGCGCCGGTCATGGCCGCGACGAGACCGGTCAGCAGGGTGAACAGCGCCACCAGGCCGAGCAGGCCGACGTCGCCGACGCCACCGGAGCCGAACGCGCCCGGCGTCAGCATGACGATCATCTCCCACAGCGACCCGCCGAACATGACCCCGGAACCGAGCCAGGCGAAGGCGACCGGTCCCCTGAGCGGCCGTGCGGAACGGCCGAGGACGACCGTCAGCAGGCCGGTCGCGGCGGCGATCGGCGCCAGCGTGTTCGTGGCCGCGCGCAGGTGGAAGACGACGGATCTCGCCGCGACCGCGTCCTCGGGGAGCCCGAGGGTCGAGCCGAGCAGCCAGCTCAGGTTGACGGCCGCCAGGACCGCGGCGACAACCGCCACCCCTCCGGCGACGAACACCTGAAGCTCCCGCGTCCGGCTCGCCGGGCCGTCCGAGATCCGACGGGTGAACACACCGGGCCAGCGACGGCGCGCGTGCGACAGGAAAGCCGCGGTGAGCCCCAGCGCCTGGCAGGTGAAGCCGGTGTAGACGACGGCGTAGACCCACCCCGCCACCGGACTGCCCGGGGCGGTGAGCGGGGCCCCGGAGAGCAGGCCGGCCAGGACGGCGAGCGGCGCCTGAACCGCGATCGGGATCAGCAGGCCGGTGCCGAGCCACACGGGCGGCAGGATCATCCCGGCCGGGATCCCGCGTCCCCAGGGCATGACGAAGGCCAGCACGATCACCGCTCCCACGGCGTCCATGGCGAAGGTGAGAAGGTTGAGGGCGAAGAAGGCGCCGCCTCCGAACCGTGCGGGGTCGTCGACGCCGAGCGTGCCGCCGGCCAGCCAGATGATCTTGATGGTGAGGTACGGGAGCATGCCCGCGAGGGCGACCGAGGTCGCCGTGAGCCGCAGGGCCGCGCCCCGGGCCTCGTCCGTCGTCCGGATGGTTTCCGTCATGTCCCCGACCCTCCACGGCGCGCGCCCGCCGCTCCTCCCGCCCGGCGGTGATCCGTCTCCCCCACATGGGGGAAACCGCCGCGTGCCTACGGCGCGAAGAAGAGGGCAGGGAGGACTCATGGTCATCGCTGGACAACCGAAACGCTGGGCGGGGCTGCCCGTCTTCGTCGTCGCACTGGTGCTGGTCGCGGCCGTCGGATCGCTCGCGGCGATGGACGCGGGCCGCGAGTACCTCGCGCTGGAGCGTCCCCCGTGGGCCCCGCCGCAGTGGCTGTTCGGCCCGGCGTGGACGGTGCTCTACATCATGATCGCCGTCTCCGGCTGGCTCGCCTGGTCGGCGCGCGGCTGGACCCCCGCGCTCGGCGTCTACGCCGCCCAGCTCGTGCTCAACGCCGCCTGGACCCCGCTGTTCTTCGGAGCCGACCGGTACGGCCTGGCCTTCGCCGAGATCGTGGTGCTCTGGGGGACGATCGTGGCCACGATCGTCATGTTCCGGCCGATCAGCCGCCCGGCCGCCTGGCTGCTGGCGCCGTACCTGGCGTGGGTGACCTACGCGGGCTCGCTGAACCTCGCCGTCTGGCTGCTGAACTAGGTCCCTGTCCCGCCGCGGCGGCCCCCGTGGCGGGACAGGGCCTAGTCGAGCAGCCCCGCCTCGTGGGCCAGGATCGCGACCTGGACCCGGTTGCGCGCCCCGAGGCGGGTGAGGATCGTGCTCACGTGGGCCTTGACGGTCCCCTCCACCAGGTGCAGGCGGCGGGCGATCTGCGCGTTCGACAGTCCCTCGCCGACCAGGGCCAGCACGTCGCGCTCCCTCGGCGTGAGCGCGGCGACCTGCTCGCGGGCGGCCGCCGCCTTCATCGCCCTGCCGTCGCCGAACTCGGCGATGACCCACCGAGCCACATGCGGCGACAGGTAGGCCGCGCCCTCCGCGACGGCGTGGACCCCGGCCAGCAGCTCCCTGGGATCCCCTGACTTGAGCAGGAATCCGCTCGCCCCCTGGCCGAGCGCCCTGGCGATGTGGTCGTCCTCGCCGAAGGTGGTCAGCATCAGCACGCCGGCCCCGGGCACGAGACGGCGCAGCTCCACGAGCGCCGCGAGCCCGTCCATCCTGGGCATGCGGATGTCGAGCAGGACGACGTCCGGACGGTGGCCGAGGCTCAGGTCGACCGCCTGCCGCCCGTCCCCCGCCTCGGCGACGACCTCGATCTGCGGGTCGGCGTCCAGGATGGCCCGCACCCCGGCCCTGATCATGGCCTCGTCGTCGGCCAGCAACACCCGGATCATCGTGCTCCGTCCTCGCTGAAGAACATCCGCTCGTCGTCGGAAGGCGTCACCCCGCCCGGCGGACGCCCCGTCTTTTTGGGGAACCCCCCGTCCTCAGGGCCTCCTGCTCCCGCCTCGCGGGCGGGCCCCTGCCGGGGAAGCCTGACCGCGACCCGGAAGCCGCCGCCCTCCGGGCCCGCCTCCAGGGTGCCGCCCGCGAGCCGTACCCGCTCGTGCAGGCCCACCAGGCCAAGCCCGAGGCCACCGCCGCGCGGACGATCCGACGGCGTCTCGGACGCCCGGTTGACGACGTTCACCGTGATCGCGGCGGTGGTCTCGAGCACCTCCACCGTCACCGGGGAACCCGGGGCGTGCTTGGTGGCGTTGGTCAGCGCCTCCTGGACGACCCGGCACGCCGTGCGGTCCCGCAGCCTTCCCTCACCGCGCAGCTCGACGGGCACCCCCGAGCCTCTCGCCCTGCCGACGATCTCCGCGACGCTCTCTCCCGCGGGGGCGAGCGACGCCGGTTCCCCCTCCCTGAGGACGCCGATGATCTCACGGAGGCGTTCGGTGGTCTCCGCGGCGGCCGCGCGCAGCTCCCCCGCGGCTCCGCGGTGCCGTTCCGGCAGGTCGGGGGCGACCTCGAGGGCGCCGGCCCGCAGCGCGATGAGCGCGAGGTCGTGGCCGAGGGAGTCGTGCATGTCCTGGGCGATGCGGTTGCGCTCGCGGAGCCGCGCCTGGCTCATGACCAGACGCCGCTCGCGGTCGCGCTGCTCGGCGCGCTGTCGTACCAGCCTGCCGACCGTCCACGGCAGTGCCGCGGACAGCAGGACGCCGGACAGCGCGGGGATCCAGAGCTCCCTGACCGCGTCGTCCCGGCCGAGGCCGTACGACAGGACGGGGACGGCGACCGCGGCCACGGCGAGGATCGCGGCGAAGACGAGCACGGCGGGCCTGGAGCTCGCCGACCTGCGTCCCGCCAGGTAGGCGAGCACGACGGTCGCGAGGGTGAACCCGTTGAGCGGCCCCACCTTGATCAGCCGGTCTCCCCACAGGGCGCTCGTGGCCAGCCCGTCGTGGACGCTCCACGCCCCCGCCGCCAGGGCGAGCAGCGCCGCCGCCAGGGGGACCCGCCTGCTCATCGGCACGGCCACCGCCAGCACGACCGCCCCGGCGGCCGCGACGAGGAGCCGCACCGTGTCCGCGGCGGGCTCCCACCAGAACGGGACGGCGGGGGCCAGGACGGCGGGCAGGCAGAGCACGGCCCAGAGCAGCAGGTCGCGGAGGGCGTCGCCGCCGCCCGGGCGTTGGATCCACCTCGTCACCCCATGACGTTACAGGGCGGCCCCGGTGGCGCGGCTCGCCCTCAAGGAGGGGGCCTCCCCTGACGAAAGTAGGGGGTCGAAGCGGCCGAACGCGGGATGTGCGAGGCCGTGGCCGATTCCTATGGTCGATGCGAAGGATCCCTGAGCCACCTCAGGGACACGCCCCGAAAACTCCGGGGAGCCCCCGGATGTCCGGAGACCGACAGCTCGGCACCGTGCTGTGAGCAGTCCCCCACACCTACAGGAGCACGGCTGTGACGCAGGCCATCCTCGACGTCGTCCATCAGGCGATGTCCTCACCCTGGATCTATCTGGCGCTGTTCGCGCTGGCGATGCTCGACGGGTTCTTTCCCATCGTGCCCGCCGAGACGTCCGTCATCACGGCGGGCGTGTTCGCCGCCTCGACCGGCGCCCCCAACCTCGCGCTGGTGATCGCGGTGGCGGCGCTCGGCGCGTTCGTCGGCGACCACGTCTCGTACGCCATCGGACGGACCACCAACAACCGGCTGCGCAACGGCAGGCGCAGCGGCAAGGCGATGGCCTGGGCCGAGAAGGCCCTGGCCGAGCGGGGCGGGCTGGTCCTGGTCGTGGCCCGCTACATCCCCGCGGGCAGGACGGCCTGCACCATCACCATGGGAGCCGTCGCCTACCCCCGCCGCTCGTTCGCCTTCTTCGACGCCGTCGCCGCCGTCTCGTGGGCGATCTACTCGGGGCTGATCGGCTACGTGGGCGGCGCGGCCTTCGAGAACGACCCGATCAAGGGCCTGCTGCTCGGTCTCGGCATCGCCCTGTCGATCACCGCGGTGGTCGAGATCGTCCGTCACGTGCGACGTCGCCGTACCGCGGAGGAGCCCCGGCCCGCCGCCGTCAAGGTCCGCGACTGACCGGAGGCGCCTTTCATCCTCTCCGCCAGATCAGGGTGTGCCATCTGCCCCCCTCGGGGGCGGCGAGGATGAGCCGGTCGCCGTCGAAGTTCATCTCGCGGATCTGGGTCGTGCCGGTGAAGGCCGGGTTGAGCGCCATCTCGATGTCATGGGCCACGTAACCCTCGCGGACCTCGTAGCGGCCGGAGTAGCAGAAGAACGACGCGAACGCCTCCGCCCGCGCCTCCGGGGGCGCCTGGCGGGGGTCGGCTCCGGGCAGCGGCGGACGGCGCGCACGCGCGACGGTCACGCTCATGTGGCCGTCGGCGGTGTAGCAGAGCAGGCCGACCGCGTCGCGGCCGAAGGGGTGGGAGGCCCGCCCGCCGGAACGGGTGATCCGCCACTCGACCAGGCGCCAGGCTCCGACCAGATCCATGCCCGCGAAACTACGATAAGCGAAGCCAGCGGGTCAACAGCCCCGATCCGGATCCCGGGGAATTCCCCTGCGAGTCAGGGAGAACCCCGATGGTTTCGGGGCCCGCGTCACGGGACGCTGCCAGTGGTCCTCCGGAAGACCTCAATCGGACGCCTCCTTGAGGCGTATCGGCCATCTCGCCATGTCTTCATCTGCTATGGAAGGAGTGCGCATGACCGTTTTGGCCGCCGGCCTGGCATTGCTGGGATCGCTGTTCTTCGCACTCGGGGCCGCACTGCAACAGTCCGAAGCGGTGAGTGCGGGACGGCCCACCCTGCGTCACCTCGCCAGGCGTCCCCGATGGCTGCTCGGCGGCCTCGCCATCGGGGTCGGCACCGCGCTGCACGTCCTCGCCCTGAGGTACGGCCCGCTCACGATCGTCCAGCCGATGGGCGTGGCCAGCCTGCTGTTCGCCCTCCCCTGCGCCGCCGCTCTCGGGCGTCGCAGGCCCAGGCCCGGTGAGCTCGCCGCCGCGGCCGTGATCGCCGTCGGGCTCATCGGCCTGGTGACGGTCGTGCCCCAGCACACCGGCGATCCGCGTCTCAGCACCGGAGGGGCGGTGACCCTGCTCGCGGGGGCGGCCACCGTCGCCCTCGCCCTGTGGGTCGCCGCCCGGCAGGCCCCGCCCGCCGGGCGCGCGGTGCTGCTCGCCCTGGCGGCCGGGGTGCTGTACGGCGCGACCGCCACGCTCACCAGGGTCCTGGTCTACGGGAACTGGGAGTTCTGGTTCCTGCTCGCCGTCCCGCTGCCCGCCCTGATCGCGCTGGCACTGCTGCAGCGCGCCTACGCCGTCGGCCACTTCGGCGTCGCCTTCGCGGCCCTCCAGGTGGCCGACCCTCTCACCGCTGTCGCATTCGGAGCCCTGCTGCTCGGCGAACCTCTGCCGACCGGTGTGGCGAGCACGCTGACCGCGCTGGCCGCGGCCGCGCTCACCGCCGGGGGCACCGTCGCGCTGGCACGCACCACTCCGCTGTCCCCCCACATCCGATAGCCAGACGAACGGAGTAACGATGGCCATGTCAGCAGCACCGATGCTCGCCCCCGCTCTCCCCGCCGTCCGACCGAGGCGGGTTCTGATAGCCACCGACACCTACCCTCCGGACGTGAACGGCACCGCCTACTTCACCTACCGGCTGGCCTGCGGCCTGGCCGAGCGCGGCAACGAGGTCCACGTGGTCTGCGCGTCGGACGAGGGACCCGCGAGGACCCACCAGATGGACGGAGTGACCGTGCACCGGTTACGCTCCGCGCCGCTGCTGGTGCACCCGACCATGCGTTTCTCCGTGCCGGCCCGCCTCGACCGGCTGGTGGACGCGGTCGCCCCCGACGTGGTCCACGTCCAGGGGCACTTCGTGATCGGCAGGGCCGCGATCTCGGCGGCCCGGCGCGGCGGCGTGCCCGTGGTCGCGACCAACCACTTCATGCCGGACAACCTCTTCCAGTTCGCGCACGTCCCGGGCCCGCTGCGTGAGCGGGCGGCCCGCCTGGCGTGGCGGGACTTCAACCGGATCTTCTCCCGGGTCGACCGGGTGACCACGCCGACCAGGATCGCCGCCGGGCTGCTGACCGGCAGGCGTTTCACCCGCACGGTCGAGGCGGTCTCGTGCGGCATCGACCTCGAACGGTTCCACCCGCACGCGGAGCCCAGGGCGTGGGCGCGCAAGGCCTTCGACCTGCCCGACCGGGACACCGTGCTGTTCGTGGGGCGGCTTGACGAGGAGAAGAGGCTGGACGAGCTCATCAGGGCCCTGCCGTACGTCCTCAACGAGACGGACGCGCAGGTCGCACTGGTCGGCACCGGAGGGCAGCGGGCCGCGCTGGAGAGGCTGGCGCACCGGATCGGGGTGGGCGAGCGCGTGATCTTCCTCGGGTTCGTGCCCGACGAGGCGATCCCGCAGGTCTACGCCGCGGCCGACGTGTTCGCCATGCCCAGCGTCGCGGAGTTGCAGAGCATCGCGACGCTCGAGGCCATGGCCACCGGCCTGCCGGTGGTGGCGGCGGACGCGATGGCGCTGCCCCACCTCGTACGGCCCGGCGAGAACGGCAGGCTGTTCACTCCCGGTGACGTGCGGGGGCTCGCCCGTCACCTGAGCGACCTGCTCGGTTCCCCGCAGACGCGCGTCACCATGGGCGCGGCGAGCCGCGCGATCGCGCTGACCCACGACCACCAGTCGTCCCTCGCCCGTTTCGAGGCGATCTATCAGGAAGTGGCGCGGTGAACCCGGGCTCCGCGGGCAGAGACGCCGTCAACGGAAGCTCTGCGGGTGGAGGAAACGTGAACGAAAGCCCGGTGATCGGAAACGCTCTGGCCGGAGGCGCGCCAGGCGGGGGCGTGGCGAGCACAGGTGTGGCGGGCACAGGTGTGGCGGGCACAGGTGTGGCGGGCACAGGTGTGGCGAGCATGGGCGGGGCGGGCAGGGCTGTGGCGGGCAGGGCAGGCGCGGACGGGGGCTTCGCGGGCGGGGACGCCGTGTGGCGCTGGCCGGGAGTGGCCGGGGCGCTGCTCGCCGTCGCCGCGACCGCCTACGCCCACCTGGCCGCCGGGGGCCTGGTGGACCCGATGAGAACCCTCATCAGCGACTACGCCCTGCTCGACGGCAGCGCGCTCGCGATGATCTGCGGGACGATCACGCTCGCCATGGGCTCGGTGTGGGTCGCCTACGGCCTGGCACGGGTCGACCCGGCACGCAGCGCCGCCGCCCGCGTGCTGTTTCTCGCCGGAGCGCTGGGGCTGCTGCTCACCGCGGCCTTCACCACGGACGCGGCGCCGGACGTCGTCTCGGCGGGCGGGGAGATCCACCGCTGGTCGGCGGCCGTGGTCTTCACCGCGCTGCCCTGCGCGGGCTGGATGCTCGGCAGGCGGTTCGGGAGCCCGGCGCTGACGGCCGTCAGCGCGCTGTCGGTCGCGCTGCTCGCGACGTTCCTGGCCGCCCATCCCGGCTCACTGGTCTCGCCCCTGATCGACGGCCCCGACTACTACGGGCTGGTCCAACGCCTGCTCGTCCTCTCGGACACGGCCCTGGTCCTCCTCGCGGCCCTGACCCTGAACCGCGGGATCCGAGGGGGCGGCGAGGGCCGCGGGGACAGGGTCCTCCTCTTCCACCGCGACGCCGGGGGGCGGCCCGCCGGGGGCGCGGCGACGCCCGCCATGTTCACCGGCGTCACCCGGTCCTCGAAGACGCCCATCGATGACGTTTCCGCCTCCTCCCTGCCGATGGGCATGGGCCCCGCCTGAGCGGGCGCCGTTCAGAGCGAGGGACCCGGCTGCCCGTCACCGGCGCTCGGGGCGGGCACGTCCACGCCCCGAGCCCAGTCGACGGTGAGCCGTCCGGGGTCCGCCGGGTCGACGCGCACCGACACGCCCCTGCCGGGGAGCACCGCGCCGACCAGCAGCCTCGGCAGCGTCTGGCGGTGGTCGACGACGTACGGCTCCGCCTCCCCCGCCCTGACCGCGAGCCGGAACCGGACGACGGGGCAGTCGTTGACGGACATGCCCGTGTCGGTCATCGCCAGGATGTCGGCCCTGCCTGGCAGGCCCGCGACCAGCAGGTCGTCCTCACCGCTCAGCCTGCTCACCGCGGACAGGAACCCGCCCATGCCGCCCTCCGCCCCGGGGAGGACCGCCTGCAGGGAACGGTCCCACATCCGGTTGAAGGAGACGTGGAACAGCAGCGACGAGGCGCCGACGTCCAGCAGGAGCCCGACGATGAAGACGGGAACCGCCCAGGTCGGCAGGTGGAACTCAGTGGTCGGGACAACGGCCATGCCGTACAGGCCGACCAGCGTCATCGCCGTGCCCACGCCCACTCCGGCCCAGCCCAGTGCTCTCATCGTCCTCACCTCTCGTGATCGTCGGGCGATCACCGGTGCCGCGCCCCGGTGAGGCCCGGCCGCGGTGATCGACGGGATGATTCTGGGAGGCGCCGCTTGATCGCGGCTTGCGGGACGGTTGCCCGTCCCTGTCACGGGCGGTGACCGACGAGACGAGGCTTCCCTCGATCATCCAGACGTGCTGTTCCAGCCCCGGCACCGTGGGAGTGTTTCCGTCCCGCCGTGGCCCCGCCCGCTCACCTCGAGACCCCAGGATGGGCGAGCGGACGGCGTATCCCGCTTACCCGGCTTCGGCCTACCTACGCTAACGTAGGTTACGGTTCCGTAGTCTGTGAGGGAGAAGGCCGTATGCGAGAGTTCAGTCAGACCGAGCTGCTGCTTGAGCTTGAGCCCGTCGTCGCCGGTGAGCTGGACCGGCATCACAAGGTGGCCAAGGAGTGGTTCCCCCACGAGTACGTCCCCTGGTCGGAGGGCAGGGACTACGACGGCGTGTTCGGCGGCGACGCCTGGGTCGAGACTGACTCCACGATCCCCGAGGAGGCCCGGGTCTCCCTCATCGTCAACCTGCTGACCGAGGACAACCTCCCCAGCTACCACTACGAGATCGCCACCGCCTTCGGCCGCGACGCCGCCTGGGGCACCTGGGTGCACCGGTGGACCGCCGAGGAGGGCCGTCACGGCACCGCCATCCGCGACTACCTGACGGTCACCCGCGCCGTCGACCCGGTGGCGCTCGAGCGCGCCCGCATGTCGCACATGGAGGAGGGGTTCACCAACTCCTACGAGGGCGTGCTCCACTCCCTGGCGTACGTCTCCTTCCAGGAGCTGGCGACCCGCATCTCACACCGCAACACCGGCAAGGCGTCCCAGGACCCGAACTGCGAGCGGCTGCTCGCCAGGATCGCCGCCGACGAGAACCTGCACATGCTCTTCTACCGCAACCTGCTCGACGCGGCCTTCAAACTGACCCCGAGCCAGACGATGCGCGCCGTCACCGACGTCGTGACCACCTTCCAGATGCCGGGAACCGGGATCGAGGGCTTCAGCCGCAAGGCGATGACCATCGCCAACGCCGGAATCTACGACCTGCGCCTGCACCTCGACGACGTCCTCATGCCGGTCCTGCGCCAGTGGGCCGTCTTCGACATGAAGGACCTCGACGGCGAGGGCGAGAAGGCCCGTGAGGAGCTCGCCGAGTTCCTCGCCCGCCTTGAGGTCTCCGCCTCCCGCTTCGTCGAGCGCCGCGAGGCCCGCCGCGCCCGCCAGGCCGCCACCTCCTGACCGCCGCCTCCCTCGGGACCGCGCTCCACAGGGCGCGGTCCCGAGGGGCAGGCCGTCATCCGTCCGCGGTCGCCCTGACAGGCCTGCTCAGCCGTACGTCCTCCGCGACGTAGCCCAGGGACCGGTAGAACCCGAGGGCCCGCAGGTTGGCCGCCCCCGTCTCCAGGACGACGTTCTCCAGACCCCGGTCACGCGCCCACGCCTCGGCCCGGGCGACCAGGGCCCGTCCGACGCCCCGCCCGGTCTGCCGGGGGGCGACGGCGAGCTCGCCGATGTAGCCGTCGACCTGCCCGGTGAAGTGCGCGCGCTCGGTGACGGTCACGAACCCGACCACCCGGCCCGCGCTCTCGGCCACGAACACCTCGCCCTTCCCCCCGGCCGCCCGCTCCAGCGAGTCCGTCACCCAGCCGACGACGGCCTCGGCGACCGCTCCCGCCTCACGCCACGCCGCGACGCCCTGGGTGAGCCGGGGCGCGAGGGCGACGACGGCGTCACGGTCCTCCTCGCGGTAGGACCGGATGACGACCCGCGCCCGCTCGGTTCCCATGGGCCCCACTCTCCCACCGGGACCGCGTCATAAAAAAGCCCCGGCCACGAGGCCTGCCTTCCGGTGGACCGGGAGGCGGCGGCGAGGAGGCCGGAGGCCGGCGATTGTCGGTGGGCGTCCCTATGGTGCCGATCATGAAAGATGCGGTGCGGGTGCACCTTCCCTCCTGTCCCTTCGCCCCGGTGGCGGACGGGCCCTCCTCATCCGGTCCTGGTGACGGGAGCGCCACGACGCTCGACGGCCACGCCGGCCCCGCGGTCGCGGTCGTCACCCGCCCCGGGACGCGGGTGATCGCGTGAGCGCGGCGTGGGAGGCGGTCCGGGAGGCGGTCGACGCCGGGGACGCCGCCGCCGTGGCGACGCTGGTGGCCGGGTTCGACGACGGGGAACGGCGCGAGGTGGCGCGTGAGCTGCCCGGCCACCTGCCGCTCGCGCGCCGTCTGGGAGAGGAGAAGGACCGCCTGCGGGAGGCCGAACGGGAACGGGTGCGGCAGGAACGGCTGGCCGAGCAGCGGCGTGAGGCCGCCAGGCGGGGCTGGTCGGAGGACTCGGTGTGGGACAACTGGCACTACGACACCTGGGAGGAGCAGGTGGAGGAGCGGTGGATCGAGCCCATGCGCGTCGCGGGCGCGGGGACGATCACCGGGGCGGCCGCCGTGGTCTCCTGGCTGAACCGGCGCGACCTGAGACGCTGGTGGGAGCCCGTCGAGGTCGACGACGTGCCGCTGATCCTCCAGGCGGTCGCCGCCAGACCCGCGAAGTGGCAGGGGGACCTGGCCGTCCGCCTGGCGCTGCGGCTGCGCGGGCTGCGCCCCACCGTGGACCGGCCCACCAGGCTGGCGCTGGAACTGCTGCGCCGTACCGGGGTCGAGCCGCCCGCCCACGACCCGCTCACCGTCGCCTGGATCGCGGCCGTCTCCTCACCCGGGAGTCTGGGCGAGGACCCGCTGCTCGAGGTGATGCTGCCCCGGCTGTTCGAGGCCGAGGGAGTGGGCAGGGCGCTGCGCGACGACCGCGAGTGGCCGTCCGCGCTCAGCGCTCTCGCCAGGAAGGGGCGGATCGGCCGCGAGGCGCTGCTCGACGGCTGTCTCAGCCGCTTCCTGCGGGGCGGCCCGGCCCCCGACATGCGCTTCTTCGTCCGCCTGCACGAGGCGCTCGACCCGACGGCCGAGGAGGTGGACACGCGCCGCCGTGACTACCTGCGGTTGCTGCCCGCCGCTCCGGCCAACGTCGCCGACCTGGCGCTCAAGCAGGTGCGCCGCCTCGACTCCGTGGACGCCGAGGAGGCGGGAGAGGCGGTGGAGGGCCTGCTCTTCCGCGCGGAGAGCAGGCTGGTGCTCGCCGGGCTCGCCTGGCTCGACCGGCTGGCCCGCGACCAGCGGGAGGACCTCGACGGCTACGCCCCGGCCCTGGCCGTAGCGCTCGTCTCCGAGTCGGCCGACGCCCGTGCGCGCGCCGTACGACTGGTCGTCAAGCACGCGGGGCGCTTCACCCCGCCGGGCGCGGAGGTGATCGTCGACGTCGTGCCCCTGCTTCCCGCGGTACCCGGCTCCCGCCTCGCCGCGGCCTTCGGCGGCGAGCCTGTGGCCGCCGAGCCGGAGCCCCAGCCGGAGCCGTTCGTCCCCTTGCCGCTGCCGCCCGCGCCCACGCCGAACCTCATGCCGCCGCCGGTCCTCACCGTGCACGAACTGCTGCGCTCCAGGATGTCGAAGTCCCAGTGGCGCAGCGTCGAGGACTGGCTCGACGGGTTCGTCAGGCTGGTCGCCCAGGAGCGCGACGCGCTGACCGCCGCGCTCGCGCCCATCGCCGCACAGTTCAGGGACGAGCACTACTGGTCGGCGCCGTGGGACCTGCGCGAGTGGGTGGTGGCGATGGCCAGGGAGCTGGCCGACCCGGGCGCGGAGTCGAGGGCGGTCGCGCCGGACCCGTACGGCCCGCGCCGGACCGTCCAGGAGCGGGTGCCGGAGCCCGGCCGCCGCGAGCACAGCCGGCGGCTGCCGCTGCTTCGCTTCGCCGAGGTCTACCAGGCGCTCATGGACGGAAGACTGCCGCCGTACCTCCTGGCCACGCCGACCCATGAGAACGGCCGCCTGGACGCGGAGAAGCTGGTGGAGAGGCTGGAGGGATACGAGCGGGCGGGCGTCGAGGCTCTCCCTGTCGACCTGGAGCAGGCGCTGCTCCGCCTTCCCCGCGCGGTGCCCGCCGAGGTGGCCGAGCGAGCCGCCGGGCTGACCGGCGAGGCCGGCAGGACCGCCGCCCGTTGGATGACGACGGCCCGCCCCGAACCCCGGATCACGCTGCGCCGGGAGGTCGACGATCAGGAGGTTCGCCTCGTTCCCGAGGCCGTCGGCGGGCCCACGGGCGTGACGCTGCTCGACGACATCCTCGCCGCCCCTCGGACCGAGGAAGGCTGTGACGCCCTGCTCGGCGTGCTGCCCGCGCATCGGGAGGTGGTCGCCGCGAACACCGTCCAGATGCTGCTGGTCCACATGACGTCCTACCGCAAACCCTCGCCGGAGGACCTGGCCACACTGGCCTGCGCCGAAGGGCCGGGAGGCGAGGGCGTGGCGCTGATCCTGGCCTACCACCTGCGCCGCGGGGCCACGAGCGGGGTCGTGACGCCGTTCCTGAAACTGGCCGCCTCGGGAGGGCTCCCCGGCCGGGAGACGGGCAGGCAGCTGGCGGCGCTCCTGCGCCACCACGGAGACTCCCCCGCCGAGGCGCTGGCCGTGCTGCGGACCGCGGCCCGGCGGGGCGCGCACCGGGAGGTGTGGCAGGTGATGGCCGGCCTGTTGCCCGCCTACCTGCCCGAATCCGGCGAACGGGCC
Source organism: Streptosporangium carneum (assembly GCF_027922005.1). Classification (GTDB taxonomy): domain Bacteria; phylum Actinomycetota; class Actinomycetes; order Streptosporangiales; family Streptosporangiaceae; genus Streptosporangium; species Streptosporangium carneum. The sequence goes on from NZ_BSEV01000002.1 coordinate 47,331, forward strand.
ACGACCGCGCACACCAGGCTGGTGGAGTTCGCCGCCGACGTGGCCGAGTGGGCGCAGGCCAGGGGCGAGCTGCCGGAGATCGCGCGACTCGCCGAACGGCGGCGGGCCAGCGACCTGGTACGGCACGCCCGCCGCCTGCACGGCCTGCTCACCGGCCGGCCCGGGTGACCCGGACGGCCGGGGCGACGGGGTCAGCTCTTCGCGAGGTCGGCCAGCGGCACGGAGAGGTCGGTGAGACGGGCCGGATCGACGGGAACGGCGGCGCGGATCAGCTCCTGCACCGGGGAGATGCCGTCGTCCCACTGGTTGACGTGCATCCCCGCCACGACCCGGCCGCCCGCGAGCCAGAAGGCGTAGAAGGCGTTCCCCTCCAGGTCTCCGCGGACGACGACGGAGTCGTAGCCGCCGGGCGCGAACCATCCGGAGAACTCCATGCCGACGTCGTACTGGTCGGTAAAGAAGTAGGGGGGCCTGTCGTAGACGACCTCCTGCCCCAGCATCGCCTTACCCGCCGCCAGACCGCCGTTGAGCGCGTTGGCCCAGTGCTCGACACGGATGTGGGCGCCGTAACGCGGGTTGAAGGCGTTGGCCACGTCGCCCGCGGCGTGGACGTCGGGGTCCTCCGTGCGCAGGGACGCGTCGACGACGATGCCGTTGTCGACGGCCAGGCCCGCCAGCACGGCGAGCTCGACGTTGGGCTGCACGCCGACGCCCACGATCACCACGTCGGCGGGGATCTCGGCGCCGTCGTCGGTCACCACCTTCCTGACCCGCTCCTCGCCGACGAACCCGGTCACCTGCCTGCCGAACCGCAGGTCGACTCCGTGCCGCCGGTGGACCTCCGCGAAGAAGGCGCCCATCTCCGGGCCGAGCGCGGCCCGCAACGGCACCGGCTGCGGCGCGACGACGGTCACCTCGCAGCCGTACTCCCGCGCGGCGGCGGCCGTCTCGAGCCCGATCCATCCGGCTCCGACGACGACCACCCGGCCGCCGCCCCTGATCGCCTCGCGGAGCCGCCGTGAGTCCTCGAGACTGCGGAGGTAGTGCAGGCCGTCGAGCTCGACGCCGGGCACGTCGAGGCGGCGCGGGGACGCGCCGGGGACGAGCAGCAGCTTGTCGTAGCCGAGATGACCGCCGCCGTCGAGCTCCAGCCTGCGCGAGCCCCTGTCGAGGCCGGTCACCCGGCTGCCGAGCACCAGCTCGACGGAGTGCTCGCCGTACCAGGCCTCGTCGTGGACGTAGACCTTGGCCTGGTCCTCCTTGCCGAGCAGGAAGCCCTTCGACAGCGGAGGTCGTTCGTACGGCAGCTCGGTCTCGGCGCCGATCAGTGTGATCCCGCCGTCGAAGCCCTCCTCCCGCAGGGACTGGGCGGCCTTCGCACCGGCGAGGCCGGCGCCGACGATGACGAACGTCTGCTCGGTAGTCATGCCCTCCTTCTTATCCAATTCCCGTGCCGGTTTCGATCAGTTGGCGGAATCGGCTCGGGAGTGGCGTCCCCGTCCACAGGAGCCCCAGGAGACCTACAGGGGAACGAGGTCCTCGCGGGGGCGCGGACCCGTCGCCCTCTGGATGCGGTGAGGACCGCTCCGCCGCAGCTTCCACGGGACGTCCCCCTCGACCGTCACGAGAAACGTCCCGTCGGGAAGCTCCTCCTCCACCTCGCCGGGGTCGACCTCGTTGGCCAGCAGGCTCGAGTCCTCCTCGGTGTAGCCCTCGACCGCGAAGTGTTCGTCGCCGGTGAACGCCGATGTGATCGTCTCGCCTCCCTCGGCCTCGGGTTCCAGGTAGAGCACGTCGTCCCCGAACCCCCTGACCGTCGGGCCGCTCCACACGCGGGCCTCCTGAACGGACTTCAGGGTGATCTTCCACGAGCCCCGCGCGGTGACCCTCAGCGCGGCCACGGGCTCCTCGTCCCCGAGGTTGTACATCCGCGTTCCCCGGTAGCCGTTCTCTCCCTCGGCCAGGAACTCGACGTCGTCCCCTGAGGCGTCGACGCTCTGGACCATGAAGCTCCCCCTGCCCCGGGCCACGACCGTGATCAGTCCGGCCGCGGTCGTCGGCTTGATCGGGATCAGCCTGTCGCCCGACCCCCTGTAGTGCCCCACCGCGGCCCGGGAGGTCTCCGTCTCCGTCTCCGTCTCTGTTTCCGTCGGCGTCGGCGTCACGGACGGCGGGGCGGTGGACGGCGGAGGGGTGGGCGCCCGCACTCCGTAGGGGAAGGAGAGGGGGATGGTGCTGCATCCGGCGAGGCTGAGCACGAGCCCAACGGTCGCCGCCACTGGCAGAACACGCATTTTTCCGATCTTAGACGCGGGTCGAGCGAACCGAGCGAGATACCACAAAACAGGCATTGTCCGCGATTGACAGGCACCGGGCGGTCTCCGTGCACCCGGTCGCCGGCGGTCTCCGGTCGCACGAGCGCACCGCACCCTTATTTCATCACTTGTTGACTTTCTGGGTGCCCCGACTTACCGTTGCGATGACGCACTGGTTGCAGCTATGCAAGGAGTTGCCCCGTGGACAGCGTGGAGCGCGACCGCCTCGCCGACGCCATCGGCGACTTCAGACGGGCCATGATCCCCGGCTTCGTCCTTCACCTGCTGCGCGGCTTCGAAGGCGACGAGCCCTCGATGATCCAGCTCGCCACGCTCTACGTCCTCGACCGCCCGGACCCTCCGACGCTCCGCGTGCTCGCCGAGCGCGTCGGCCGGTCGGTCTCCGCGACCAGTCGCCTGGTCGACCAGCTCGTACGGCGAGGCCTGGCCGACCGCCGCGAGGACCCCGACGACCGGCGACTGCGACGGATCGTCCTCACCCAGGACGGCACGGACTTCCTACGGAGGTTCGAGCGCGCGAGGGCGGACGCCCAGCTCCAGGTCATGGCCCATCTCACCGCCGAAGAACGCGCGCTCGTGACCCGGGCGTTCACGCTGCTCGGCGAAGCATCGAGGAGACGCACTGATGCCCGACACCCCACTGATCCTGAAATTCGATGACATCGGGGCGGACACGCTGCCCCTCGTCGGCGGCAAGGCCGCCAACCTCGGCGTGCTCACCTCGGCCGGACTCCCCGTGCCGCCCGGCCTGTGCGTCACCACCGAGGCCTACCGCAGGGTGACCGAGCGGGCCGGTCTCGACGACGTGCTCGACGCCCTGGCCGTCACCCCCGCCTCGGACGTCACGGCCCTGAACGAGCTGGCCCGCCGGGCCCGCGAACTCGTGCTCTCCGCCCCCGTGCCCGACGACATCGCCGACGCCGTACGGCGCAGCGCGCACGGCCCCGTCGCGGTCCGCTCCTCCGCGACCGCGGAGGACCTGCCGCACGCCAGCTTCGCCGGGCAGCAGGACACCTACCTCAACGTGGTCGGCGCCGACGCGGTGCTGGACGCGGTCAGGCGCTGCTGGGCGTCGCTGTGGACCGACAGGGCGGTCGCCTACCGGGCGGCCAACGGCATCGACCACCGGACCGTCCTGCTGGCCGTCGTGATCCAGGAGATGGTGCAGTCCGAGATCGCCGGGGTGATGTTCACCGCCAACCCCGTCACGGGGCGGCGGCACGAGGCGGTGATCGACGCCAGTCCCGGACTCGGCGAGGCCGTGGTCTCCGGGGCGGTCAACCCCGACCACTTCGTGGTGGACACCGCGACCGGGCGGATCACCGAGCGGCGGCCCGGCGACAAGCGGCTGGCCGTACGGTCACTGCCGGGAGGCGGCGTCGAGCGCGTCGAGACCTCGACCTCGGCCGAACGGTCGTGTGTCACCGATGCCCAGGTCAGGGCGCTGGCCGAGCTGGGAGGACGGGTCGAGGGGCACTACGGGGCCCCGCAGGACACCGAATGGGCCGTCGACGCCGACGGCACGCTGTGGCTGACCCAGTCCCGCCCGATCACCACCCTCTTCCCCGTCCCCCGGCACTCCGCGCGGGACGCGGAGACCGACGGCACGCGGATCTACTTCTCCGTCAACGTGGCGCAGGGCGTCTACGCCCCGTTCACCCCGATGGGCGTCTCGGCCTTCCGGCTGCTGTCGTCGGCGGCGGCCACGCTGTTCGGAGCCCCCGTCGCCGACAGGGCGAGCGGGGCGCCCCAGATCGCCGAGGCGGCGGGACGGCTGTTCATCGACGTCACCGGGCTGGTGCGCAGCCGGGTCGGCCGGATGATCATGCCCCGTCTGCTGGACGTGATGGAGGCCAGGTCGGCTGTGGTGCTGCGCGGCCTGTTCGACGACCCCCGCTTCGCCGTGACCCAGCGCTCCGTGCGCCCCGCCCTGCGACGGTTCCTCAGGATCGCGACCCGGTTCCGGATTCCCTCGCACACTGTGCGGGCCGTGCTCAGCCCGGCGTCGGCGCACAGGCGGGCGGGCCTGCTGGAGTCACGGCTGCGCTCGCGGCTCGCGCCCCTGGCGGAGGCCACGCCCCTGGAGCGGCTCGACCGGGTCGAGCGGGTGCTGGGCGGCCAGGCCATCACGCTGGTCCCCACCGTCGTGCCCGGCCCCGCGGCGGGGTTCGCCATGCTGGGCCTGGCCGCGCGTCTCCTGGGCGACCACGCGAAGCAGGGAGAGCTGTCGACCGTCCTGCGCGGCCTGCCGCACAACGTCACCACCGAGATGGACCTGGCCCTGTGGCGTCTGGCGGAACGGATCCGCGCGGACAGGAGCGCCGCGTCCCTGCTGCTCGACACCCCGGCGGCGGAGCTCGCCCGGCGTTTCCACGACGGATCGCTGCCGGAGGCGGTGGACCGGGGACTGCGGGACTTCCTGTCGGTCTACGGCTCCCGCGCGGTCGCCGAGATCGACCTCGGGGTTCCGCGCTGGTCGGAGGATCCCACGCACATCATCGGCGTGCTGGCCAACTACCTGCGTCTTGAGGACCCCTCGCTGGCACCCGACGCCGTGTTCGCCAGGGGAGCCGCGGAGGCCACGCGCATGATCAGGACCTTGGGCTCCCGGGTGGGCGGCCCGCGCGGCCTGGTCGTCCGTTTCGCCCTCGGCAGGGCACGCGCCCTGGCCGGTCTCCGCGAACTGCCCAAGTTCCTCATGGTGACCGTCCTGGCCGCGATGCGCGCCGAGCTGAGGACCGTGGGCGCCCACCTGGTCGGCCTCGGACTTCTCGACTCCCCCGACGACGTCTTCCTCGTGACGACGCGCGAGGTCAGGGCCGCCCTGACCGCGCCCTCCCGGCCCGCCGATCCGGCCGCCCCGGCGGGCCGGGAGACGCTCAGGGCGCTCGTCTCCGAGCGGCGCGAGGACGCCGTCCGCGAGCGGGGCCGCAGGCACCTGCCCCGGATCGTGCTGTCCGACGGCACGGAACCCGAGGCCGTCGCCACGGCCGCGCCGGTCGACGGCGCGATGACCGGCACCCCCGCCTCCGCCGGCGTCGTGACAGGGGTCGCCAGGGTGGTGCTCGACCCGGTCGGCGCCCACCTCGAGCCCGGCGAGATCCTGGTCTGCCCCTCGACCGACCCGGGCTGGACCCCGCTGTTCCTCACGGCGGGCGGTCTGGTCATGGAGATGGGCGGGGCCAACTCGCACGGCGCCGTGGTCGCCCGCGAGTACGGCATCCCCGCGGTGGTCGGCGTCGCCCGCGCGACGGAGCACGTCGTCACCGGCCAGGTGATCACGGTCGACGGCACCTCGGGCGTGGTGGTCGCCGCCTCGGAGCCCGGCTCCGTCGCCTCCGGTCCGGCCCCCGGGGCCGCCGGCGGGGGGTCCTCCGCTATCCGACGGTGACCGTCCTGGCCGCGGCGCGCGCGACAGGCGGCACGGCGAGCCCGGCCAGCGCGAAGACCACGCCGAACAGCACCCACCCCGCCTCCCCCCAGCCGATCACGGCGGCGGTGAGCAGGGCGGGGGCGAGGATGTTCGCGAGCTGGTAGCCCATCCCGTAGAACCCCTGGTACTGCCCGAGCGCGTACGCGGGGGCCAGCTCGTAGGACAGGCCCCACGACCCCGCGGCCTGCAGCAGCTCCCCCACGACGTGGGCGAGCGCGCCCGCCGCCAGCACCGCGACCGCGACCCACTCGGACCGGCCCGCCGAGGCGGCGAACAGCAGGCAGGAGACGAGGAGGACCAGCCCTGAGCGGCGCTGCGCGCGGGCCGCGCCCGCGACGTTCTCGGTTCCCCTGCTGAAACGGACCTGCAGGAGGGTGACGGCGACGGTGTTGAGCATCAGCATCACCCCCACCGTCGCCGTGGGAGCGGCGGTGCGCTCGACGACCCAGATCGGGATCGAGACGGTCAGCAGGCCGCCGTGCACGGACAGCACCCCGTTCAGCAGGGCGAGCAGCGCGTAGGGGCGATCGCGCAGCACCGCCCGCACGGGTCCGTCGCCGGTCCGCGAGGGCGTCCTGGCGGCGGGAACCCTGAGGGTCAGCACCGCCCCGGCCAGGTAGCAGGCCGAGCAGCCGAAGATCATCGTCAGGTACACGGGCCGGGTGTCGTAGTGGAGGGCGACCGCCGCGCCCAGCCCTCCGACCGACCAGCCCACGTTCGTGACGGCCCGCAGGTAGGCCCTGGCCTTGACCCGTCTGTCCGGGGGGACGGCCACGCCGATCAGGGCGCTGCGCGCGGTCTGCTCGGCGGCCTCGGTGAAGGTCGCCAGACCCGCCACGAGCACGAAGCCCGCGAACCCGTCCACGACGACGTAGCCGCAGGTGAGGACGGCGCCGGCCGCGGAGAACGCGACAGTGACGCCGCGCGGGCCGAACAGGTCGGAAAGACGCCCCGCGGGCAGGCCGCCGAGAAGCCCGGCGGCGGAGGCGATCGTCAGGCCGAGCCCCACCTCGACCGCCGACATGCCGACCGAGGAGGTGAAGTAGATCACGCTGACGGTGACGAACAGGCCCCGCCCGACCGTTCTGCAGGCGGTCGCCCAGGTGAGCGCCGTCACCACGCCCGGCTCGGGGAGCAGCGCCGCCAGGGGCGGCCGAACGACGCGTCTCCTCTCCGCCGCCCGTACCGTCTCGCCCACGCGGCGTTCCCCGTCAACCGTCACACCGACCCCCGCACCACGCCTCCCCGCACCCCCGACCATCTCGGCTCACCCGCGCGGCGTTCCCCGTCAACCGTCACACCGACCCCCGCACCCCCGACCGTCCCGGTTCGCCCGCGCGACGCCTTCCCCGGCGCGCCGGGCCGCCCGCACGGAACGTCTCTCATCGCACCGGCCGCACCGGATCATCCGCCCCGTGCCCGCGGCGCTCTCCCGGCCTCACGGATCACCCACCCCGTGCCCGCCCCGGGCCCATCCCGTGCCCGCCCCGTGCCCGCGGCCTCCTCCCGGCCTCACGGGTCATCCGCACAGCACCTTCTCGCACCACTCCAGCCCCGCCGTTCCCCTGTCGACGAGTGCCTGGTCCGCGAACTCGTCGGTGCCGAGCAGGCCGAGGAGCGCGAAGGTGTCGGCCGCGTAGGCGGCCACCGTGGCCTCTCCCGGCACGTCCGCCCCCGGGGAGCCGTAGCCGTCGAGGAGCGGCGCTCCCAGCAGGCCGTAGGCCCTCATCCTGCCGAGTTCGGCCGCGGGGTCGCCCATGGTGCAGTTGGACAGGTCGATCACCGCGACGAGGTCGTCCCCGCGGAAGCAGAGGTTCTCCGGACGCAGGTCCATGTGGAGCAGGCGGAGGGGCACCCCGGCCGAACGCTCCTTGATCACCGCCGTGGCCGCCTCGACCAGCGCCCGATGGCCCCTGACCGGCACCCGTTCCGCCAGCGCGCCCACCCGGACCGCGATCCGCTCGATCATCGCCTCCGGAGCGCACTCGGCCCCCAGACGGGCCCGCAGGGAGGCGGGCACCGGTATCCCGTGGATCAGTCTGAGGACCTCGCCGAGACGGTGGAGTCGCGCGTCGCCGAGTTCGGTCACCTCGTCGTTGGCGACGAAGTCCAGGAGCATCCACGAGTGCGCGTCCTCGCCGTGGGCGCGCCGCCATCCCCTGAGGGACGCCGTGGGAACACCAGCGTCCGCGAGGATCCCGTGAACCAGGGCCTCCCGTTCGAGCACCGCGCCGAAGTCGACCGTGCCGTCGTACGCGGAAGGGGCGATCTCCCTCAGCGGCACACGGAGCACGAAACGCCTTTCGCCGTCCACCTCGACGAGCAGGGCGGCGTAGTCGGCGCCTCGCCGCCACGGCGAAACCCGGCTGCCCGGCGGCAGCCGGTCAGCCAGTTGCCCGGCCATGCTCCTGGCCAGCAGTTCCTCGTCCGGGACTTCCACACTCTGCAACAAGGCGACTTCCCATCTCCAACGCGGCTCAGGCCGTGCCCTTCGGCGGGGCGCCGTGTCGAAGGCTCCGTCACCGTGCCGGGAGCAGCGCCCCCTGGAGCGGGCGAACACGGCAGCCTCGCCGGACCTTCGCGTCGACGGCGGCGCCTCCGTAGTCGATCAGCGTGCACCTCGGGCCCTTCAGCGCCCATTCGATCATCGCATAGTAAGTGGCCTCGAAATAAGCGAACCCCTCCCTTCCCTCGAATCCCGCGAGTTTCGGCACGAGCCAGTCCGCCTCCTGGATCGCGAGAACATGGCCGACGACGCCGGAATCACCGCGTACCGCCGTAAGGAAAACCAGCCTCCCCTCATACTCCTTCTGCAAAGAGCGAAACTGCCCCAATATCCGCTCCTCGGTAGAAACAAGGCCATATCTTCGGTAGTGATTGATCTGCCTTCTCACGACGTCGGCGGAGACCGGCACGACCGGTGAGGTCTCCACCCGCAGCCCCGCCTCGGCGAAGGCCCGGCGTTCACGCAGGACCTCACGTCTGCGTTTCGCGGTGAACCCCGAGAGATATTCGCCGAACGTCGACGTCCCGCCAAGGTCGAGATACGCCGAGGCTCCCATGGGGAACAGGTGGGAGGGGCCGGAGATCCCCTCGACGAGCCAGTCGGGCGCGGGGTCGGGGAGGTGCGGGAGGAACAGCGAGCTCGCCCCGGAGTCGACGGCCACCTGGCCGATCGCCCGTAGCAGGGCACCGACGGCGGCTCCCGCCGTGCGCCGCCCGACTCCCGCCGCCACGTGCAGACCGGACACGTATGAGCTGGGGGCGACGACCACGACGGACGGCTCCCCGAGCAGGTCCCCCGCCCCCTCGAACGGCGGATCCGGGACCGCGGCCCCGACGTGGTTCGACAACCGGTACTTCGTGTGGTGGTCGGTGTCGAACCGCAGGTGGAACACGGCGACCGCGACAGGCCGCCCCTCGGCGTAGGCGATGGCGTACTCACAGGGCCGGTCGAACCCCGCGCCGTGACAGACGAGCCAGCGGACCGAGAGCTGAGGCGGCCCTCCCTCGACGGCCGCCGCCCAGTCGAGCGCCGCCACGGGGTCGTCGAGGGTGACGCGCCTGGTGGTGATGCCGGTTGTTTTCATGTCCGGTTCCCCATGTGTCCCTAACGGGTCGTCACTTCGGTGATGTTCGGCGTGGTGGTACGGCCGAGCGGATAGTCCGTGCGAAGCGTCAGGCCTGCCACGATGTCACGGACCTCGTGCTCGTCCAGGCTGACGCTCACCCTCTCCCGCGGCCGGGCGGCCCGCCTGCTGAGGAACAGGTCGGCCAGCTCACCGAGGGCCGAGGTCGCGTGGGAGCCCGACAGGTCGACGGCGACCAGCCGGAAGACGTCGACGATCTCCAGTTCGATCGAGTCCTGGCTGGGGTCGTGCCGCTGGAGGGCGAGCCACTCCTGGGCGAGCTGGAAGTCGATGCCTCCGGTCGCCTCGAGGATGTCGTCCAGCGCGATCTCCGCGAGCTCCGAGACGCCCAGCTCTCCGGCCACGACCAGTTCGGCCGCGCCGCCCGCGACGGCGACGGCCACCTGCGCGGCGATGCTGCGCGTCTTCTCCTCGGCCGCGGTCCAGTCGGCGTCCGCGCTGACCTCGGTGAAGGTGAACCCCTCCGGCGACCACACGCTCGCGCTCACCGAGACGACCCTCTGCGCCCATCCGACGAGAAGGTGGCCCGCCTCGTGGATCGCCAGCGCCCGCGCGTTCTCGTGTTCGCGTTTCACGCCGTCACCCCCAGTCTGGCGAGTCCCTGTTCCCATTCCCTCGCGAGCCACGATTCGTACTCGGGCCCGGCGGGTTTGTCGACCACGACGCAGACCGGGCAGATCTGCCGGTCCCTGGCCGAGAAGGCCGCGTGCATCTGGGAGAGGTTGTTGCCGATGAGCAGATCGCCCCGCTCGCCGACGACCGTGCTCTCGTAGCGTTCCCGCACTCCGGGCCAGGAGAGGCCGAGCGTCTCGAAGGTCGCGTGGCAGACGAGCCTGGCCCCGGGGCCCTCACAGGCGCCGCAGGGGCAGCCCTCGACCAGGCCCCAGATTCCGGGAATCGAGGCGTACTGCTCCGGCCACAGCTCGCTCTCGGCGCGGGGGCCGCTGGGAAGCACGTGGTGGGCCGGGTTGGCGGAGCCGAGCAGGGAGCCCAGCGTCAGGTAGCGCGAGCGGTGCACGTCGCTCAACCGCAGGGAGCGCGCGATGTTGTCGCCGAGGAAGCGCTCCACGTCCGCGCCGCGTTCCGGCGGCGCGCCGAACCTCAACCGGTACGCCTCGACCAGCAGGGCGATGAGGTTGTAGTAGTACGTCTCTCCGGGAAACGCCCCGGGGCGGGTGATCAGGAAGCCCTGGTACATCTTGTGGGACGGGCGCTTGAAGAAGACCGTGTTCGAGAACATCCGGTCGTCGGTGACGCCGTGGCCGTCGTTCTCCCTGCGGGGGGTGAGGAAGCTCGAATGCGCCCCGTCCTGGTGGGGCAGCAGGAACCTGGACCTCCCGCGGGGCGCCGTCGGCGTGCCGTAGCTCTCCTCGTCGACCTCGACGTAGGCGTCGCCGGGCAGCAGGTGCTCCTGTCTCATGACCGTGGTGACGGCCAGCAGCGCGGCCCTCGCCCTGGAGATCAGCTCCGCGGCGGCCCCGGGCAGGCCCTCACGGGCCAGCCGGATCGTGACCGACCCGCCACCTGACAGGTGCTCGGCGGCGCTGTCCACCCAGGGCGCGGCCCCGGCCTCGGCGAACCAGGACGGGGGGACGTCGACGGTCAGGACGTCGATCCTGACGGGATCCGACGTGTCGTGCGGGCTTCGCGTGGCATGTTCGGAACGGGTCATGGATCATCCCTTGTGAAGTCGGAAGACGGCCTCGAACAGCAGCCTGGCCGCGATCTGCGGGGTACGGCCCGTCGGATCGAGGCGGGGCGCCACCTCGGCGATGTCGAAGGCCCCGACGGGCAGGGTGTGCAGAAGCTCCCAGACGTCCAGGAACGCCGAGCCGGTCAGCCCGCCGAGGGTGACGTTGCCCGTTCCCGGAGCGACGGAGCAGTCGAGGATGTCGATGTCGGTCGAGATGTAGACGACGTCGCAGTTCTCCCCCAGCCGTTCGACGAGAGCGGCGACCGGTCCCGTGTCGTCGCGCAGCTCGGGGGCCGCGATCACGGAGTAGCCGCAGTCGGCCAGGTGGCGCAGCTGGTTGCGGCGTGTCACGTCGCCGACCCCGACGAAGGCGATGTTCTCCGGTCTCATCCCCGGCAGCTCGGAGATCCTGCGGGAGTTGGACCCGTGGTAGATCGGCCCGTGCAGACGGCTCGAGTCGCCGAAGTCGAAGTGGTGGTCGAGGTTGACGAACCCGATCCGCTCCGGCGGGACGCTCTCCCTCGTGGCCAGGTAGAAGCCGGTGAAGGTGCCGATCGTGCACGAGTGGTCTCCGACGAGGAAGACGCCGCGACGCCCGCCCTCCAGCAGCGTCCGCGTTCCCGAGGCCACGGAGGCGACCGTCGCCATCGGGTCGCTGGGGAAGACGGACAGGTCTCCGGCGTCCACGACCGCCGGATGCCCGTACTCGAACTCCTTGCCCGTCCGCATGTCCGTCATCGGCTCGACCGCGCGGGTGGACAGGGAGCTTGAGTAGACGAGGCTCGCCACGCGCATCGCCCTCGGCCCCTCGGCCGCGCCGGGGCGGGAGCTGGTGGTCCCGTCGAAGGGGACCCCGGCGGCCACCCACGTGGAGGACTCGGACGGCAGGCGGTCCCAGTCGGTCACCAGGTCGGCCCCGAACAGCGTGGGCACTCCGGCCCAGCCGGGCGCGGCGGCGACGCGGGCGGGCGCCGACTCGGCGGCGGCGACGAGGACGGCGGGGTCGAAGGCCGACTCTCTCACTTCAGGCATGCGTTCTCCGCTTCGCGTCTTCCGGCCAGGAGGTCGGTCATGACCTCCACCTTCTCCATGAACAGTTCCCAGCTCCTGCCGGGCGTCAGGTGATAGGGCTCGAACACCACGGGCGCGTCCTCCCGCCAGTGCGCGAAGTCCCAGTCGTGGATGCGCGGGCGCAGCGCGGGGAAGTCGGGCACCAGCGGGTAGGGGACGAAGTTGTAGAGGTTGGCGAGCCAGACGACGTCGGCGCACTCCCGCAGCCAGCGGACCGTTTCCGCGTGGCCGTTCTCCGTCTCCCTGGCGAGGCCGCCCATCACGTTGAGCACCACGCGCATGCCTCGCCGCTCGATCGCCAGCAAACTGTCGCGGTAGTGGTCCAGGCCCCGCGACAGCTTTCCCGACTCGCGGAGCATCTCGGTGTCGGCGGACTCGAACCCGAGCTCGACCGCCACGACGCCCAGCTCGGACATCGCGTCCAGCACCCACGGACGCACGGCCAGGACGTGTGTCTGCACGATGAAGCGATAACCGGGCCTGTCGCGGAAGACGGCCAGCAGGTTCCGCACGGCCTCGCGCGACTGGCCGAACGTCTTGTCCCCGATGTAGACAAGCCGCGTGCCGGGGTAGCGCTCGGCGAACTGGTCGACCTCCCGCCCCAGCGCGTTCTCCTCGACGAGGGTGAGTTGCTGGCTCCAGGCGTCTCCGCAGAAGCGGCACTTGTAGAGGCAGCCGTGGCTGGCGTTGAGCCTCAGCAGGGGGACCCGTCCCGCGTACCCTCCGAGGTGGCGGTACTGGGGCGCCCAGCTGATGCGCTCCTCGGCGATCCCCGAGCGGCTGCGCACGGACAGCAGCCCGTCGGCCGAGGTCTCGGGGCGGAGGACCGCGCGCAACTGCTCGATCCCGACCTGCCCCCTGACCACCCTGCTGACGTCGTCGGGAGTGGCGAGAGGCGCCATGTTCCCCCCGAGCACGGTGATCCGCCCCATCCGCTTCAGGGCGCGGCTGACGCGCAGGGCCAGGTCGAGGTTCTGCGCCAGCGGGCTGAGCAGGATCGCGTCTCCGGGAGCGCTCACCTCGACGAGCGAGCGCAGGCAGTCGTCCGAGGAGGCGGCGGAGCTCAGGTCGACGAAGGAGGATTCGACGTCGAGTTCGTCGAGCAGCGCGGTGATGTGGGCGACCCACAGGGGCATTTCCCAGAGACTCGCCTCCGGAATGAAGAACTCGGGAAAGAGGAGTGCGAACTCCCGCTCGTACAGCTCGTAATAGCGGTTCAGGTCGCGTTGCGGCTCACTGGTCGAGGGAAACGGTAACTGGACGATATGCGCTGCGGGCAATGACTTCTCCGTTACTACGATTCAGTGCATGCGAATTCCGAGGAGTTGAAAGGCGATCCCCGCGCATAGGGGCGCATGGCCCCGGACACCCCTCTGAGGATTTCGGCGCCGCATCCGCCGACATCCATAACAAACATGGATAATATTCTTTTCAACGAGAGTCAATAACCGTTCAGCGACATCGCACTACTCTCTGTTGCGACAAGACGCCCCCACCTGCGCGGAAACCACCGGATAAAAACTGGTGCGAGCGTCCGGCGGGTGCGACGGGCACCTCGTCCGCCCCGTGCCTCACCCGGCCGCGGCCGCCCTTTTCCGCTTTTGCGGCCCGCCCTTTTCCCGGGCCGCCGGATCTCCCGGGTCACTGAACTTCCCGGGCCGCCGACCGCGTCGGCCCCGGAGGGCGTCCCGGCACGACGCCTCGGACGCGACCGGGCGGCACGACGCTCCGACGGAGGGCGGGCACGACGGCGGTTCGGACCCTGGACTGTAACAATCGGCTTGACGGGTCGGCGATGCCGACGGAGCGCCTCCTGTCAGGCCGTCTCAGAAAGGGCAGCCCATGTCCCGCAGCCAGGTCGCCGTGCTCGGCGAATGCGTCGCCGACGCCTTCGCCACCGGGAAGGCGTCGCAGGGCGAGCTCACCCTGCGCGTCCTGCCCGGTGGCAGTCCCGCCAACACCGCCGTGGCCCTGTCACGGCTCGGCACGCCCACCCGTTTCCTCGGACGGCTCTCCCGTGACACCTTCGGCGCGCTGTTCCGTTCCCACCTCGAGGCCTCGGGGGTCGATCTGACCGGCTGCGTGAGCGCGGCCGAGCCCAGCACGCTCGCGGTGGCCACGCTGGACGAGTCGGGGCGGGCGGACTACGCCTTCTACGCGGAGGGCTCGGCCGACTGGCAGTGGAGCGCGCAGGAGCTGAGCGCGGAGCAGATCGGCGACGTCGCCTGCCTGCACACCGGTTCCATCGCGCTGGTCCACGCCCCCGGGGCCGAGCGCATCGAGGAGTCGCTGGCACGGGTCGCCGCCCACGCCACGGTCTCGATCGACCCCAATGTGCGCGCGGGCTTCGTCGACCTGGCCGTCTACCGGGAGCGGATGCTCATGTGGTGCGCGCTCACCGACATCGTCAAGCTGAGCGACGACGACATGGAGACGATCCACCCCGGCGAGCCCGTGGAACGGGTCTGCGACGCCTGGCACGCCGCGGGCGCGCGGCTGATCGTGGTGACGCGCGGCCCCGAGGGCGCGCTCGTCTCCCTGGACGGCGAGCGCGCCACGGTGCCGGCCCCCGTCGTGAAGGTGGTGGACACCGTCGGGGCGGGCGACTCCTTCACCGCCGGGCTGCTGCACCACCTGCACGCGGGCGACCTGCTCGGCGGACGGCTCGACGCCCTCGACCTCGACCGGGCCGCGAAGGCGGCCGCCTTCGCGGCCCGCGTCGCCGCGCTGACCTGCTCGGTACCGGGAGCCGACCCGCCGTGGGCCCGGGACCTCGCCGACGGCGGCTCACCGGGGGTGCGCCTGCCGTAGGGCACGGCGGACGGTCACGGGCCGCGAAGGCGCGCGGAACTATCCCGACTGGGAGACGGCCCGCTCCCGGGTCCGGGTCCTGGCCCGCTCCAGCCTGCCCGTGAGCACGCGGGCGATCCATTCGGAACGGCTGGCGATCAGCGGCCCGAACAGGGCGAGCACGAGCACGTATCCGGCGATGAACGGCGCGAGCCTGCCGTCCAGTCCGGCGGCGAGCGCCATGGTCGCCAGGACCAGGGCGAACTCGCCCCGCGAGAGCACGGTCAGCGAGACGTTGACCGCCTCCGTCATGCCGAAGGAGTTCATCCTGGCGGCCAGCCCGCCGGCCACGACGTTGAGCACCAGGGTGATCGCCACCGCGGCCGCGATGGGCCAGGCGACGGAGAGCATGTCGCCCGGCTCGATGGACAGGCCGAACGTGAAGAAGAACAGGGCCGCGAAGGCGTCCCTGAGCGGATGGACGAGCTTGCGGATGCGCGGCGCCGCCCTGGTCGAGCTCAGGATGAGCCCGATCATGAAGGCGCCGATGGCGTCGGAGACACCGAGCTCCTCCGCGACGCCCGCGGTGAGGATCGCCAGGCCGGTGAACATCACCACGAGCAGTTCGTCGTCCTTGGTGGTCACGAGCTTGTCGACCAGCCGGGTGCCCCACCTGGCCAGCGCGGTCAGCGCGATCAGGAAGGCGAACGCCCTGCCGAAGGAGAGCGCGGCGGCGGCGAAGGTGTCGGCGCCGCTGAGAACCGGTTGCAGCACGGCCAGGTAGAGGGCGAGGAAGACGTCCTCGACCACGATGATGCCCAGGATGAGGCGGCTCTCCGGGTTGCCGAGCCGCCCGAGGTCGACGAGCAGCTTGGTCACGATGGCCGAGGAGGAGATCCCGACCACCCCGGCCAGGACCAGCGCCTCCCTGGTGCCCCAGCCGAGGGCGAACCCGAAGGCCAGGCCGCCGCCGACGTTGAGCACGATGTAGGTCACCCCGGCGAACACCAGCCGCTTGCCCCCCGCGGCGAGGTCGTCGAGGGAGAACTCGATGCCGAGGTAGAAGAGCAGGAAGATCAGGCCGAGCGCGGCGATGACCTTCAGGTCGGCCGGGTTCTCCACCAGGGCGAGCCCGGGAGTGTGCGGGCCGAAGATGATGCCCGCGAGCATGAACAGGGGGATCGTCGGCAGCCCGATCCGGGCCCCGAGCCTGGCGATGACCCCGGCGGCGAGGAAGGAGCCGCCGAGCGCGACGAGAGCGTCACCCAGTGCCACGGTGTCCCCCTTCCGGGCGGATTCCGGGCATGGTGAAGGCGCATTCGTAGAACATGGAAAACCTCCGTCAGATGATCTCGGTGTCGGTTCGTCGGAGATCGCCGGACGGAGGCGCGCGGGGTTCGGAGTCGCCGGGTACGGGCTGCGCCACGGAAGGCGCGCAGGGACGGGGAAGGCCGGCCCGGGTCGCCCGTGTCGGCGGTCCCTGCCCGATGGCGGGCGGGAGCAGGCCGTGGCTCTCCGGATGCGGGAGGGCGGGGGGAAGCACCCCGCCGCCCGCCAGCGTGACGGCGAGCCCGGGTTCGTGGTGGAGGTCGCGGGGCGCCTGAAGCGGCGCGTGCACGACGGCGAGCAGGACGAGCAGAAGGGCGGCGACGGTACCGACGACCTTCCGCGACAAACCGGGCCCTAACTCTAGGGAGAATCAACTCTGGAGAGAATTGTCCGCTATTTTATCATCCGTCACCGGATCAACCTGATGCCCGGCCCGCCCTGCGGGCCGGCGGCGCTGGGGCGCGGTGTAGGCCCACTGCCACAGGAGCTCCAGTGGCCCCCTCTCGAAGCGGCGCAGCCACAGCGTGGAAAACGTCATGAGCATGACGCAGATCCCCGCCCACGCGCCCACGACCCACCACGGCCGCAGCCCGTCGAACCGCGACGCCAGGCCGAGCCCCCAGCCGTAGCAGAGCGCCGCACCGACCAGGTTCTGGAAGACGTAGCAGCTCAGCGCCATGCGGCCGACGGCCGTCAACCCCTCGTGCACCACTCCCCGGCAACCACGCATCCGATGCGCGACGGTCGTCACCAGACCGAGCAGCCCCAGCGCGACCAGGGACGGCAGCAGGTAGCGGTCGACCAGGAACCAGGCGTCCCCGGCGAAGGAGGTCAGCAGGTTCAGCGGCGCGCCCACGACGCCGACGACCATGAGCCTGCGGCGCAGGGTCGAGCCCCGCTCCGAGTCCTCGAAGACCCCGGCGCGCACCAGCCGTGAGCCGAGCAGGAACAGCACGACGCCCAGCGGGACGATGAACACGGCCTCGATCCGGTAGAGGCCGAACAGGTGGATCCTGGCGGCGACCTGGTCGAGGTAGCTCCCGTCGGAGAACAGCGTCGAGGGCGCGCTCGCGGGCGAGGAGGTCGTGGAGGCCGCGCCGGACAGGAGGGCGAGGGTGATGAGACCGACCACGGCGGCGAACACCGAGCCCGTCGCGATCATCCAGGCCCTGACCACCCGGTCGCTCCTGCCGATGAGGAACGCCACCAGGACCGAGACCACGGCGTACCCCATGAGCACGTCGAACTCGAAGATCAGCACATAGTGGAGCAGTCCCTCGGCGAACAGCAGCGCCGCCCGCCACAGGTACCAGCCCGGCCAGGTGTGGCCCCGCCGCAGGGCCGAGCGGTACTGCAGTTCCATCCCCACCCCGAACAACAGCGTGAGCAGGGCGAGGAACTTGCCGTTCGTCAGGAAGCGCAGGAAGGTCTCCACGCCCCCCGTCCCGCCGAGCGCATCCATGATCCCGGCGGGGCCCTGAGGGCTGGTGAAGATCCAGATGTTGGTCCCCAGGGTGCCCATGATGGCGACGCCCCTGAGCACGTCGAGAACGTCGATACGTCGCGTCGTCACGTTCCCACGATGTCCGCCCCGCCCCGCCCGGACATCGTCATCCAGACCCATTCACCCCGTACACCGATCGATGTATACCCCTCCACCTCTGTTCAGGCCCCTCCACCTCTGTTCAGGCCTCTCGGCCTCTGTTCAGGCCTCTCGGCCTCTGTTCAGGGCCTCTCGGCCTCGGGAACAGGGCCTCTCGGGCCTCGCCCCTCGACGCGCTCCGCGCGCCCCCGGCTCGGACAGCGCCCCCCAGGGGGCTTCGCCCCCTTCGACCCCCGGCGAGGGGCCTGCCTGCCCCTCACACTCCCCGGCCACTGACCGGTTCCCAACAACCCGACGACGGTACGGCCCACCAAAGATCACGCTTCACCGACTCGGCCATGACCGCACCCTGCCGCCACTCCGGCCCAGCCGGACAGAACCTGCTCCTCAGGAAGGCTCACCCGGTGAGCGGCCTGCCTTCGCAGAGATACAGGGCCCGGCCTGACGCCAGAGCGGCGAGCGCCGCCTGAAGGCGCGGCCGCATGCGGTCGCCGACGAGCACCAGGGCCTCGTCGACGGCGAAGAACCCGACGGCCGCTATCTCCGGGTCGGCGGGGGCGAAGCGCTGACCACGGCTGATCCCGCCGTCGAAGACGAAGGAGAGCTGATCGTCCCAGGGACCGTGCGGGGACACCCAGTCAGCGCAGAGCATCTCCCCCAGCACGGGAGTGATTCCGAGCTCTTCCCGAAGCTCTCGTATTGCCGCGAGATGGGGAGCCTCGTTCGCCTCCACCATGCCTCCCGGCAGGTCCCACCCCGCCTTGTAGGTCGGCTCGACGAGCAGGACCCGGCCGACCTCGTCACGGATCAGGACGTCGGCGGCGACGCGCTTGCGCGCCTGTGTGACGTTGCCCTCCGCCAACAGCGCCCACTCGGGACTGCCGGGTGTCGGTGTGGTCACGGCACCGCCTCTCCGGTCTTGACGATCATCCCGCCCAAGAGCATCTTGCGAGTGCGGGTGGTCTCAGCGAGCTTGTCGAGGAAGGCCCTCACCGAATGGAGACGATTGTGGGCCTGAAGCATCTCGCCCAACTCGTCCAGCTGGCGAAGCACGCGGACAGAGCCAAGAGTCTGACTTCCGTCCAGCAATCCGCACCCTACGGCGACTGCACGATCCAGTTCTCTGCTACGGGTGTGGATTCTCGCCAGAGCGAGCTGTCCCAGGGCAAGGCTCCGTGCCCTCCCCTCACGGCGTAGTTCGACAGCCTCCTCGGCATACCGTCGAGCTGAAGACAGATCGCCCAGCCCGTCGAGACACAGCGCCGCTTCTCCGCTGTAGAAAGCTCGATCGTACGGACTGATCCAAGGGTGAACGTCATGCGGCTTGATGCACTCCTCAGCATGGACGAGTGCCTTTCGGGCTCGGCTGTCACACAGACCGGCCAGTCCTCGCGCCTCCATCAGGTAGAGCCGCCCATACAGAGCGGGGTACCACTCTCCCCGACGAGCGATCTCGATGCCGGTTCGCGCGAGCTGCACTGCCTCGTTGTGTCTGCCCTGCTCCCGGGAGAGATGTGCCATCGACGCGTAGACGTGGGCCTCGACGCTGGGGTCCGCCGCCGCACGAGCGAAGGGCAGGGCCCGGTGGAAGTGAACGGCGGCCAGGTCGTCTCTGCCCGAATCATGGGCCATCCAGCCCGCCATCTCGGTGAGCGACGCTGCTGTGACGTAGAGGCCGGAGGGTGCGGGACGGGCATCGACGCCGAACAGGCGGGGAGCCACCTCGTCCGAGAGGTACCGGATCACCGCTGCGTAGAGGTGGCTTCCTCCAAACTGCCTGTCGGCGGACCGGAAGGACCTGATAGCCGACAGATAGTCGCAGGACTCCTCGCTTGTTCTTGAGAGCAGCAAGTCAGGCGGCGAAACAGGACCCCAAACGGGCACGGTCTCCCAGGGGCGTGGCGCCAGACCGAACATTTCACCAGGAATGCGCAGGCCATCGGCTATGCGCTCAACGACAGCAGTCGACTGCGCTTGCACCTTGCCGTCGATGTACTCCTTGACCCGAGATGGAGTGATTTGCACACGTCTACCAAGGGCGGAATGTCCTAAACCGGCTCGTCGACGAACCAGCAGGAAAAGCGTGCCGATGTCTCGAGCAGTACAGGCAGCGATCAGTGCAGGATCTTTCAGCAAGTCTTTGGGTAACGGCGGCAGGTCTTGTTCGATCATGGCGGGGGTCCAAGGATCGACGGCCGGAAAGGGAAGCGCTGGCTACCGCAGAGTTTGCTCACGATGAGTGCTCAAGCTGGCCTTTTCACTCTCTGTTGCCGTGCGCAACTCTGCGAACATGCGAACACAGACCCCATGGCAGCCACCGATCTCCCCCGCCACGGTAAGTGAGGACGTGTGCAGGCAGAAGCGTTGGATCGCGGACGACCACCGCATCGTGTCCTTCGCCCGCGACTGGGCGACCACGACTCTCGCCGACTGGGGACTTCAGGCAGTTACGAAGGACGCTCAGATCTGTATCTCGGAACTGGTCACCAATGCGCTCGTGCACGCTCTCGGCGATCCCAAGGTGATCGACGTATGCCTCTGCCGTTGGCCCACCGAGCAGGTGACGCTCGTCGTCTGCGACGAGGACAGTCACTTCCCCATCGTCAACTTGTCCTTGACGGACCCTTCCGCAGAGTCGGGGCGTGGACTGTTTTTGATCACCGCCCTTGCGGACGCCCTGTGGTGGCACACCACAGGCACCGGCAAGGCCATAGGCTGCCGCTTCGACCTGCGCCGATATGGACTGGCCCCTTGACGACACTCTCATCTCCCCATTGCACGAAAGACAGGCCCTGAGCAACCGACCGGAGGGCGCATGGAATGGCCACCGAATTCGTCCACAACTCCATGAAGCTCGCTCGTGATCGAGTCGGCGGATCGTGGTCTTTGGCGGGCCGTACCATCGTCGGCTCGTCGGGGAACCGGTCGGCGGCCGGGGAGTGTGAGGGACTACCAGGCGGGCGCCCAGAGGGCGGGGACGGTGGCCGGGTCGAAGCCGACTCCGCAGAAGCTCTGCAGGGCCCGGTAGGGGCGGCCGTCGAAGTAGACGATCTCACCCTGCCGGTAGCAGGCCCAGCCGTCCGGGACATCGGCGGTGGAGCGTGTCCGGGCGGAGACGGCGCTCTGCGCGTCGGCCGCGCCCACGGGGAGCAGGGCCGAGGTCGCAGTGAGGGCTGCGGCAACGACGAACATCGCTTTACGCATCTCAACTCCTTGGGCGGGGCGTCCCTGGAGAACTTTTCCCTCAGATTAACTAAATCATGACAATCCCGGAATGTCCTGGAGGGTCAGCCTCATACAGCGGCTGGAACCGAACGCTCAGCCACATCTCGTGTTCGCGCATCAGAGGTGTTCGGCGAGGAAGGCCGTGGTGGCCTCGACGGCGCGGGTGACGTGGGGTTCGGCGTCGTAGAGGTCGATGTGGAGCCGGGTGTCCAGCCAGACGATCCTCTTGGGCTCGTCCATACGCCGGTAGGCCTCCTCCGCGCCCTCCGGGGAGCAGAAGCGGTCGACCAGGCCGTGCACGATCAGGCCGGGCTTGGGCGACAGGAAGTCGGCGCCGGTCATGTTGTCCACGGTGATCAGCTCGCGGAGGGAGGCCCTGGTGACCTCGTTGCGCCAGTGCGGGGAGGCTCCGCGCTCGGTCCCGTAGTAGGCGAACGGCTCGTCGCCGGGCATGGCCGCCTCACCGTCCTCGGCCACGGCGGGGATGTACTCCACCGGCCCGCCCCGGTCCTGGCGCTCCAGCACGTCGGTGAAGGAGGCCAGCGCGTCCCGGTAGCCGCCCGCCATGGCGGCGCGCATGCCGTAGGGGTTGTTGTAGGCCCCGGCGATGCCCGCGAAGGCCCGGACGCGGGGGTCGAAGGCGGCGAACCTCAGCGCGTAGCCCGCGCCGAGGCAGATCCCGACCGCGCCGATCCTGTCGCCGTCCACCTCGGGGCGCGAGCGCAGCAGCGAGACCGCGGCCCGTAGGTCGTGCAGCTTGCCCTGCGGATCCTCGTGCCCGCGCGGCGTGCCGCCCGACTCGCCCCAGTTGCGGTGGTCGAAGGCCAGCGTCACGTATCCCGCCTCGGTCAGCCTGGCCGCGTACAGCCCGGTGACCTGGTCCCGCGTCCCGGTGAACGGCCCGGTCAGGACCAGCCCGGGACGCGGGCCCGCCTGGCTCGGAACCCGCAGGTCGCCGACGAGTGTGATGCCGTCGACGTCGAACTCGACCCTCTCGCTCATGCCCCCAGACTGTACGGCCCCGCGCACCGGACACCGAACGGAAGCCGGGGGGCACGGCACGGAGCACGAGGGACCACGAGGCGCGGGGAACGGACCGGCGCGTACGGCCCCGCGCCCCGGGGGCGGGGCCGCGAAGCCGTACGACGGGCACGGGCCCGATGACGACCGGACCGCCTACGCCCCGAGCCTCGCACGGACCGGCCGGGTCCGACCGGAACCGGCCGGCCGGGAACACCGACCGGGGCCGGCGAGAACCGGCCGGACCGGCGAGGACCCGGGACGCCCTAGGAGTCGAACCCGAGGCCCATCCGGTCGAGGGTGCGCAGCCAGAGGTTGCGGCGGCCCTGGTGGAGGTCGGCCTGGGCGATCGACCAGCGGGTCATCTGGATCCCGACCGAGCGGACCGGCTCGGGCGGGAACGGAAGCGGCTTCTCCTTGACCATCCGGAGCTCGGTCCGCTCGGTCCGCTCACCGGCGAGCAGGTCGAGCATGACGTTCGCCCCGAAGCGGGTCGCGCCGACTCCCATGCCGGTGTAGCCGACGGCGTAGGCGAGACGCCCGCCGTGCGACTGACCGTAGAAGGCGCTGAACCTGCTGCAGGTGTCGATGATGCCGCCCCACCTGTGGGTGAAGCGCAGACCGGACAGCTGGGGGAACGTCTCGAAGAAGTGTTCCGCCAGCTTGACGAAGGTCTCGTCGCGCTGTTCGTACTCCGGCTTGATCTTCCCGCCGTTGTAGTAGACCGCGTCGTAGCCGCCCCAGAGGATCCGGTTGTCCTCGGTCAGGCGGTAGTAGTGGAACTGGTTGGCCGAGTCGCCGACGCCCTGCCGGTTGTGCCAGCCGACGGAGGCGAGCTGCTCGGCCGAGAGCGGCTCGGTCATCAACGCGTAGTCGTAGACCGGCACCAGGAAGTGCTTCAGCCGCCGCAGCAGCGGCTGGAACACGCCGGTGCCGAGTGCGACCCTGCCCGCCCTGACGGTGCCGTGCGGGGTGAGCAGTTCCATGCTCGTCCCGGTGTCCCTCATGTGTCTGACCGGCGTGCGCTCGTAGACGCGCACGCCCAGGGAGAGACAGGCCTGTCTGAGCCCCCAGGCCAGCCGCGCGGGGTCGAGCATGGCGCAGCCGTCGCGCTCCCAGTGGCCTCCGATGTAGGTGGGCGAGTTCACCTCCGCCCTGACCTGGTCCCTGTCGAGGACGTCGAAGCGGACACCCAGGTCCCTGGCGACCTCGACGCTCTCGTTCATCTCCTCGAGCTGCCACGGCTCGGTGGCCACGTGCAGCTCGCCGGTGCGCTCGTAGCCGCAGTCGATGCCGTACCTGGCGACGGTCTGGCCGAGCTCGTCGAGGTTGGTCAGCCCCATGTGCTCCAGGGTGGCGATCTCCTCGGGCCAGCGCTCCAGGCCGTTGGCGATGCCGTGGGTGAGCGTCGCCATCGCGAAGCCGCCGTTGCGTCCCGAGGCCGCCCAGCCGATCTTGCGTCCCTCGATCAGGACCACGTCGAGCGACGGGTCTCGCTCCTTGGCCATCAGGGCGGTCCACAGCCCCGAGAAGCCTCCGCCGACCACCGCGAGGTCGGCGGTCGTGTTTCCGAAGAGCCGCGGCAGCGGCTCGGGTTTCGCCGGACTGTCGAGCCAGTACGGCTTGCGCTCCGCGTCAGCAAGAGCCTTCAGCGGATCCACAAATCTCACTTCCCTACGTGAGTCAAGGTGTTGTTGTGTGTATCGCGGGATCGTGAAGATCACGCGCGGGTTCCCCCCGCCTGAATCCGATCTCGCCTCCCTGTTCTCTGCCGAGGATCCTGGTACACCGAAGCCCCGCGTCACCCACCGGTGGCACGGGGCTTGACGGCAGCTAGGTGCGGCGGCGCGCGGTCACCGAGTTGGCCACGGCGATCGCGACGCCTACCGCGAATATAAGCGTTCCCATGATGTTGACCTGGGGCGGGATCCCGTTTCTCGTGGCGCCCCAGATCCACAGCGGGAACGTCTGGACGGTGCCGCTGGTGAACTGGGTGATCACGAAGTCGTCGATGGACAGCGCGAACGCCAGCAGCGCGCCCGAGACGACGCCGGGCAGGATCATCGGGAACGTCACCCGCCAGAACGTGGTCCAGGTGGACGCGCCCAGGTCCCTCGCGGCCTCCTCGACCGACCTGTCGAGCCCGATCACCCTGGCCCGCACGGTGATGGCCACGAAGGACAGCGAGAACAGCACGTGCGCGACGACCACGGTCACGAAGCCGGTGTCCACGCCGGTGCTGATGAACAGCGACAGCAGGGAGGCGCCCATGACCAGCTCGGGCGAGGCGATGGCGGCGAACAGCACCAGGTTGGTCGCGCCCTGCCCCCTGAACCGGTGGCGGCCGAGGGCCAGGCCCATGAGCGTGCCGAGCACCGTCGTGATCACCGTGGCGAGCAGGGCGATCCGCAGCGAGTTGAACACGGCCTCGGTCAGCTCGGGGTAGTCGCCGAGGCGGGTCCACCACCTGAGGGTGAACCCCTGCCAGGTGACGTTCGACTTGCTCCTGGTGTCGTTGAAGCCGAACACGACCATGACCGCGATCGGCAGGAACAGCCAGGCGATGACCAGCCAGACGTAGGCCTTGAGCAGCCGGTCGCCGAGCCTGGTCCTGGGACGCGCGGGCCCGCCCGCCGCCCGCTCCGCGACCGCGCTTTCCCGTACGCTCATCGGGCCGCCGCCTCCAGCACGTTCTCGGTGCCCAGCGCCCTGGCGTAGGCGAAGATGCCGATCAGCATCGCCGCCATCAGCGTGAACGACAGGGCCGACGCGACCGGGTAGTCCTGGTTGGTCAGGTACTCGATCTGGATGATGTTGCCGATCATCGTGTTCGCCGGGCCGCCGAGGATCCCGGCGTTGACGTAGTCCGCCGTCATCGGGACGAAGGTCATCAGCACCCCGGCGAACACGCCGGGCAGCGACAGCGGCAGCACGATCTTGGCGAACGCCTCCCGCTTGGAGGCGTAGAGGTCCTGGGCGGCCTCGATCACTCGGGGGTCGACCCGTTCGAGCGCCACGTAGATCGGCAGGATCATGAACGGCAGGTAGTTGTAGACCAGCCCGCCGATCACCGCGGTCGTGGTCTGCAGGATGTGGAAGTCGTCGGGCAGCAGGCCCGTCGACTTCAGCGGCGACAGCAGCAGGCCGTCGTCGGCCAGCAGGAACTTCCACGAGATCGTGCGCAGCACGAACGAGACGAAGAACGGCAGCAGCACCAGCAGCAGGTAGGTGGACTTGCGCGCGCCGCCCCTGAAGGCGATCCAGTAGGCCATCGGGTAGGCCATCGCCACGGAGACGACCGTGGCCACCAGGCCGTAGCCCACCGAGCGCAGGAACTGCGTCCGGTACTGCGCCAGGGCCTCGCCGTACACCGAGACGTTGAACGTCTGGACGAAGCCGTTGACGATGTCGCCCTCCTGGGTGGAGACCGAGGCCATGAAGACCATCGGCACCACCAGGAAGATCAACAACCACATGCCGCCGGGCAGGATGAGCAGGTAGGGGGTGAGGCGCTTCACCGGTGGCTCGCCGCTAACCCTGGGTGATCGGTTGGAAGATGGACTCGAGGACCTTCTCCTCGGCCGGGGTCAGCGGCTTGTAGGAGCGCAGCCTGGCCATGTCGGCCTCCGCGGGGTAGATCATCGGGCTGTTGGCCAGCTGCTCCAGGGAGGTCTTCTCGTCCCCGGACTTCGTGGCCGCGTCGGCCAGGACCAGGTCCTTGGTCGCGGGCACCGGGGTGATGTAGTTGATGGCCTCGACCAGCATGGTGGCGATCTTCGGCTGGTAGACGTAGTCCATCAGCGTCAGCGCGTCCACCGGGTTCTGCGCGGTCTTGGGGATGCACATGTTGTCCGTCCAGATCGTGCCGCCCTCCTGGGGGATCACGAACTTCAGGTCCTTGCCCTCGGCGACCTGCTGGAAGATGTCGCCCGACCAGGCCATGGTGATCCACAGGTCGCCCCTGGCGAGTGCGTCGACGTAGTCGTTCTCGTAGTACTTGCGCACGAGCCCGGCGTCGCGCTGCGCCTTGAGCTTCTCCCCCGCCTTCCGCCAGTCGGCCTCGGTCGCCTTGTCGGGGTCGACGCCCAGCGCGAACAGCCCGAAGTTGGCGATCTCCTGGCTGTCGGACATCATGCCGACCTTGCCCTTGTACTTGGGGTTGAAGAGGTCCTCGATGCTCTTGACCTCGTCGACGTACTTGGGGTTGTAGGCGATGCCGGTCAGGCCGACCGTCCACGGGATCGTGTGGGTGTTGTTCGGGTCCCAGATCGGGTTCTTGACCTTCTGGGCGGCGTTCGCGGCGAAGTTGGGCAGCTTGGAGTGGTCCAGCGGAACCAGGTAGCCCAGCTGGATCGCCCTGCCGAGGTGGATGCCGTTGGTCAGCACCATCAGGTCGTAGCCGATGTCGTTGCCCGCAGCGAGCAGCGGCTGGGCCTTGCCGAAGAACGACGGGTTGTCCTGGATGGCCTCCTGGTAGGTGACCTGGATGCCGGTGTCGGCGGTGAACATCTCCAGCGACGGGTACTTCTTGCCGTCCTTGTCGATGTACAGCGGCCAGTTGGCGAAGCGCAGGGTGCCGTTCTTCTTCTTCGAGGTCCAGTAGTCGGCGGCGGCGTCCTTCGAGGGGGCGGCGGCCTTCTTGCCCTGGATGCCGCAGCCCGCCAGGGCCAGGCCCGCGGCCGAGAGCCCGGCCAGTCGGAGGGCGTCGCGGCGGGTGACCGAGCGGCTCTGCGTCAGCCCGCGCAGAAAGGCCGGGTTCGTGCGAGGATCCATGACTTTACTCAACTTCCGATCGCGTACGAGTGGCGCGGCTGCCAGGACAGCCAGACGGCCTCGCCGCGCTCGGCCGTGCTCGTGCTGTCAAGCGCGTTCTGCTGAAAGACGGTGATCTCCGCGCCGTCGGCGAGGCGCACCGCGTAGCTGTTGTAGAGGCCCAGGTAGACGACCTCGGAGACGGTGCCGCGCACCGCGCTGACCTCGCCCCCCGGCTCCTCGGCGGAAATCGTGATCTTCTCGGGGCGCACGGTCACCGTGACGTCGTCTCCGGCCCTGTGCGCGTCTCCCGCCACCAGGATCCGGCCCTCGTCGCCCGCCCGAAGCACGGCGCAGCCGGAGGCGACCCGGTCGACGGTCCCGCCGAGCAGGTTGGAGGTGCCGATGAACCCGGCCACGAACGCGGTCGCGGGGCGTTCGTAGATCTCGCGGGGCGCGGCGAGCTGTTCGACCAGGCCGTCGTTCATGACGGCGATGCGGTCGCTCATGGTGAGCGCCTCGCTCTGGTCGTGGGTGACGTAGACGAAGGTGATGCCGACCTCGCGCTGGATCCGCTTGAGCTCGATCTGCATGGCCTGGCGGAGCTTGAGGTCGAGGGCGCCGAGCGGCTCGTCCAGCAGGAGCGCGCGGGGGTTGTTGACCAGGGCGCGGGCCAGGGCGACCCGCTGCTGCTGGCCGCCGGACATCTCCCTGGGGCGGCGCTTCTCGCGGCCTGTGAGGTCCACGATCTCCAGCATCTCGCCGACGCGGCGCTTGATCTCGGCCGCGGCCACCTTCTTGCGTCTGAGGCCGAAGGCGACGTTCTCCCAGACGTTCATGTGCGGGAACAGCGCGTAGGACTGGAAGACCATGTTCACGTCGCGCTTGTTGGGGGGGACGTCGGTGACGTCCTGGCCGTGCAGCCGCACCGTGCCCCGCGACGGGTCCTCGAAACCGGCGATCATGCGCATGGTGGTCGTCTTGCCGCAGCCGGAGGGCCCGAGGAGCGAGAAGAACTCGCCCTCGGAGATGGTCATCGTGATCCCCTTGACCGCCTGGACGACCTCGCCGTGGGCGAGATACTCCTTGACGACTCCGGCGAGTTCGATGGCGGGCACCGGGGGTGAGTCGGGGGCGGGGGCAGTGGCCGCCGCCCCCGCCGCTCCTTCTGTGCCCGCCTGGATTTCGGTCATTCCAGGCTTATCCCTCTGTTCGCGGCTATTCGCCGATGTAGTGCATAACGTGCTTAACGCGAAGGTAGTCGTGAAGGCCGAAAACCGACAGGTCCTTACCGTACCCGGAGTGCTTGAAACCTCCGTGCGGCATCTCGGAGACGAACGGGATGTGGGTGTTCACCCACACGACGCCGAAGTCGAGACGCTTCGAGACCCGCATCGCCCTGCCGTGGTCGGAGGTCCAGACCGAGCTGGACAGGCCGTACCTGACGCCGTTGGCCTTGGCGACCGCGTCGGCCTCGTCGGAGAAGGTCTGGACGGTGATGACCGGCCCGAAGACCTCGTTCTGCACCATCTCGTCGTCCTGCTGGAGGCCGTCCACGACGGTCGGGGCGAAGAAGTAACCCTTGTCGCCGACCTGGTGGCCGCCGGTCAGCACCTTGGCGTGGCCCGGGACCCGCTCGAAGAAGCCCGCGACCCTGGCCAGCTGGGCGGCGTTGTTGAGCGGGCCGTACAGGGCGTCCTCGTCGGCCAGGTCGCCGGTCACGGTGTTCGCCGCCGCCTCGGTGAGCGCGGTGACGAACTCGTCGTGGACGTCCTCGTGGACCAGCACCCGGCAGGCCGCGGTGCAGTCCTGGCCCGCGTTGTACAGCCCCGCGGTCGCGATGGCCTCGGCGGCCGCCTTGAGGTCCCTGACGTCGTCGAAGACCACGACGGGGGCCTTGCCACCCAGCTCCAGGTGGACCCGCTTGAGGTCCTCGGCCGCCGACCTGGCCACGGCCATGCCCGCGCCGACCGAACCGGTGATCGCGACCATCTGGGCGGTCGGGTGGCCCACGACGAGGGCGCCGGTCTCCCGGTCGCCGACGACGACGTTGAAGACGCCCTTCGGCAGGATCTCACCGATGATCTCGGCCAGCTTGACCGTGGAGACCGGGGTGGTGTCCGAGGGCTTGAGCACGACGGTGTTGCCGGCGGCGAGCGCGGGGGCGATCTTCCAGACCGCCATCATCATCGGGTAGTTCCAGGGCGTGACCTGGCCGATGACGCCGATCGGCTCGTGCCTGATGACGGAGGTGTGGTCGGCGAGGAACTCGCCGGACGTCGGCCCCTCGAGCGTGCGCGCCGCGCCCGCGAAGAACCGGAAGTGGTCGGCGGCGACCGGGGTCTCGTCCTCGGCCATGCGGGCGCGCGGCTTACCGGTGTTGAGGCACTCGGCCTCGTTCAGCTCCTCGGCCCTGGCGTCGATGGCGTCGGCGACCTTGAGCAGCAGGTTGGCGCGTTCTCCCGGTGTGGTCTGGCTCCACGCCTCGAAGGCGGCGGCCGCCGCGGCGTAGGCCGCGTCGACGTCCTCGGGACCGGACACGGGCGCCTGGAGATAGGCCTGCCCGGTGCAGGGATCGACGACGTCGGAGAATCGTCCGCTCCTGGCGTCCACGAGCTCACCGTTGACGTAGTTTCGCAGGCGGGCGAGTTCACGGTTCTCAACCGGGGTGGTCACCGTTGACCTCCTAGTGCTTTGGGGCTGAGTTGTCGCGACTCTTACAGAGTAGAGATCGCAGGACAAGGGATTTCGTTGTTAAGATACCAAATTGCTACGAAATCGCTTGACAGAGACCCGAGAACTGACAGCATGTCGCCTCGGGGCCGCGAGATCGCGGCGACATCCACGCACCATGACGCCAGGGAGCGCGCATGACGACGCCACCCAAGGTACGCCGCGACAACGACGGCAGACCCGGTCCGGTCGTCCTCGACGAGATCTCCAAAAAGATCATCGAGCAGTTGCAGTCGGACGGGCGCAAGCCGTACGCCGCGATCGGAAAGGCCGTCGGCCTGTCCGAGGCCGCCGTGCGCCAGCGGGTCCAGCGGCTGATCGACGGCGGCGTCATGCAGATCGTCGCGGTCACCGACCCGCTGACCCTCGGCTTCCCCCGCCAGGCGTTGATCGGCATCAAGTGCGAGGGCGACCTGGAGGCGGTCGCCGACGAGCTGTCGGCCATCGCGGAGATCGACTACGTCGTCCTGACCGCCGGATCGCTGGACATCATGGTCGAGACGGTCTGCGAGAGCGACCAGCACCTGCTGGAGATCCTGGGAAAGATCCGCGCCATCCCCGCGGTCCGCGGCACCGAGACGTTCGTCTACCTCAAGCTCCACAAACAGACCTACTCCTGGGGCACCCGCTGACCCTCCGCCTCCGGCCCGCCGCCCCCGGCCCGCCGCGCCTCGGGGGGCGGACGCCGTACGGCCCGCGTGAGCCGTCCGGCTCCGTGTCCGGCGGCCACGAGAACGCCCGAGGGCGGAGAGAGAACTCCCACCGCACCTTCTGTTAACTTTATTTCCTGATCGCTACCGTTTCCCCTGGCGACAATGGGATGGAAACGGGTGATCACGGTAGTGTTACCAGCCATGCGGCTCTCGAAGGTGTCCTTCCGATACTCCCGCCGCGGTCCCTGGGTTCTGCGGGACGTCGAGCTCGCGATCCGCCCCGGTTCCGTCGTCGAGGTCACCGGCCGCAACGGCGCGGGCAAGTCCACCCTGCTGCGCCTGCTGGCGGGGATCGTCCCGCCCTCCAAGGGGTCGATCTCCGAACGGCCCCGCGTCGTCGGCTACGCCCCCGACGTCTTCCCCGTCGACCAGCCGTTCACCGTCACCGCCTACCTGACCCACATGGCCAGGATCCGCGGCGTCTCCCCCGGCGCCATGGAGCGGCTGGCCGAGAGGCTGGACGCCGCCCACCTGCTGGAGCAGCCGCTCGGCGACCTGTCGAAGGGCAGCGCGCAGAAGATCGGCCTGATCCAGTCGCTGCTGGCCCCGCCGGGTCTGCTGATCCTGGACGAGCCCTTCGCCGGACTGGACGCCCACACCCGCACGGAACTCCCGGTGATCATCGGTGAGGTCGCGGCGGCGGGCGGGATCGTCGTGGTGAGCGACCACCAGAACCAGCTGGAGAACTTCCCCGGAGCCGACCACTGGCTGGTCGCGGGCGGCACCGTGGCCGTCGAAGCCGGGGAACGCCTCCGGCAGGCGGTCATCGAGGTGCTCGTCGACGCCGAACATGCCGACGAGGTCGAACAGAAACTCCGCGCCGACGGCTACACGACCAGGCGGACCGCATGACCGCCCGACGCCTGCCACGGCACACGACCCGGAGAGGCGAATGATCCCCCTCGTCCGCTTCAAACTGGCCGCGTACGCACGGTCACACCGCCTGCTCCAGCCCATGATCGGGCTGGTCGCAATGCTGATCATCTTCTACTCGTCGACGGTCCCCCCGGGCAAGGAGCTGCCCTCGTACGGCGACTCGGCCGGACTGCTGATCATCGTCTTCGCCTGGGCCGCCCGCGGGCTGCTCGACACCGAGCCCCCGACGCAGAGACTGATCTCCATGACCGCCGCGGGCCGCCCGAGCCGGGAGATCGTGGGAGGTCTGCTCGCCGCGCTCGTCGTCAACGTCGGCATGGCGGCGTTCGCGGTCGCGCTGCCCCTGGTCATCGGCTTCAGCGCCTTTCCCGGCCCCGGCGACCTGGCGCTCGGCATCGCGCTGCACCTGCTCGGGCTGAGCGTCGGAACCGCACTCGGCGCGCTCTCCAGCATGCCGATCGTGCTCTCCCCCGGCACCTCGATGATCGCCCTGTTCGGCGGCTACCTGGCCATGCTGCTGCTCAGCCTCACCCCGTTCGGCGGTTTCCTGGTGCCGATCATGCCGTGGATGCGGGCGGCGAACACCGGCACACTCGGCGCGGTCCTGCCCCAGATCGCCGCGGCGACGCTCCTGTGGACCGCGGTGGGCATGGCCGCCTACCTACGGCTGCGCCGCAACCGCCCCTGAGAGCCACGAGCCGCCTCACAGGCACGGCAGGGCGTGACGGCGCTCGGCGCGGGCCCGGGAGCGCTCGTCGCGGGGCGGCAAGGCGTGGCGGCGCTCGCGGCGCGGGCCCGGGGAGCGCTCGTCGCGGGGGCGGCCGGGAGGACGGCGGGAGGCGGCCGCCGGGGGCGCAGCCGTACGGTCCCGCCGCGAAGGGCTACTCGGCGGCGGCGAGCTGGCCGCAGGCTCCGTCGATCTCCCTGCCCCGGGTGTCGCGGACGGTCACCGGGACGCCGTGGAACTCCAGGCGGCGGACGAAGGCCCGTTCGTCCTCGGGGCGGGAGGCGGTCCACTTGGAGCCCGGGGTCGGGTTGAGCGGGATCAGGTTGACGTGCACGAGCTTGTTCTTGATCAGCTTGCCGAGCAGGTCGGCCCGCCACTCCTGGTCGTTGATGTCCTTGATCAGGGCGTACTCGATGGAGACGCGGCGCTTGGTCCTGGCCGCGTAGTCCCAGGCGGCGTCGAGGACCTCGGCGACCTTCCAGCGGGTGTTGATCGGCACCAGCGTGTCGCGGAGCTCGTCGTCCGGCGCGTGCAGGGAGAGCGCCAGCGTCACCGGCAGCCCCTCGTCGGCGAGCTTGCCGATCGCCGGCACCAGGCCGACCGTTGAGACGGTGATGCCGCGGGCGGAGATGCCCAGCCCCTCAGGAGCGGGCTCGACCATCCTGCGCACCGCGCCGACCACGGCCTTGTAGTTGGCCAGCGGCTCGCCCATGCCCATGAAGACGACGTTGCTGACCCGCCCGGGACCGCCGGGGACCTGGTTCGCGGCCAGGGCACGCGCTCCGGCGACGACCTGCTCGACGATCTCGGCGGTGGTCATGTTGCGGGTCAGGCCCGCCTGGCCCGTGGCGCAGAACGGGCAGTTCATGCCGCAGCCCGCCTGGGAGGAGACACACATGGTCGTCCGGTCGGTGTAGCGCATCAGGACGGACTCGACCAGCGCGCCGTCGAACAGCCGCCACAACGTCTTACGGGTGGTGCCCGCGTCGGTCGTCATCTCCCTGACCGAGGTGAGCAACGTGGGGAACAGCGCGGTGGCGAACTTCTCCCTGGCCGCGGCGGGCAGGTCCGTCATGAGCCGCGGATCGCCGTTGAGCTTCTCGAAGTAGTGCCGGGAGAGCTGGTCGGCACGGAACGGCTTCTCGCCCAGCTCGGCGACCGCGGCCCTGCGCTCGGCCATGGTCAGGTCGGCCAGGTGGCGCGCGGGCTTGGCCCGGCGGGGCGCCACGAAGGTGAGCTGGCCGGGGGCGGGAGCCCCGCTCTGGCTGGCAGTCGACACGTCCAAAGCCTTCTCTCAACGGTTACGCGAATACTCGAATAGGCGGAGCGGCGCTCGCCACTGATCTAGAGTCCGGAGGTATGGCGACAATCCGCTCCACAGGCGAGCGGGGAGACGGCGTCGAGATCGTGTTCACCGACGTCAATCCCTACGGGAGCCGCACACTGGTGGTCGAACGCGACGAGGCCTCCTCGGTAGCTTACCTGTGCGGACCCCAGGGCACGGTGCACGGAGCCGTATGGCTGGCCAACCACGGCCCCGCTCCGGAGACGATCGATCTGGGCCGCCTCGACTCCGAGCTCCCCCCTGTGGCTCCCAGGGCCAACACCCGGCACCCCGAAGGCAGGCCGCCGCTGGGCGACCTGCGCCCACTGTGGTTCGAGGAGGGCGACGGCGTCGCCCTGTACGAGAACGACGAGCTGCTCGCGGTCATTCCTGGCTGGGCCGACATGAGCCGCGGCATGCCGGGCTACTGCCTGGAGGCCGTGGGCGAGTCCCCGTTCGCCTGGTCGCTCGAGGAGGCCCTCGAAGGCCTGGCCCCCCGACTGGAAAGGGCACGCGCCTACTGGGACTGGCGCGGCGGCGACGGATCCTGGGCGACGTTCCAGCAGTTCGTGATGGGCCACCTGGACCGGACCGCCGGGATGGCGGGCAGGTTCTGGGACGCGGGCGGCGAGCGGCTGCCCACGGTCGGCATCACCGAACGGCCGCCCGAGGGGGACCGGGAGTACACCATCCTGTCCACGGTGGGGATGAGCTGCCAGCCGATGCCCACCGTCGAGCAGTACATCGAACGCCCTGAGGCCCACGCCCGGGTCGAGCTGGCCGTCGCCACCCCCGGCGACGCGCGCGACGCGGCACGGCTCTTCCTGTGGCTGGCCCAGTACCCCTGGCATTCGGTCACCTGGCTGGGGCACGGACACACCGCGAAGTGGTACCACCGCCCTGAGACGTTCCCGCTCGGCTCCGCCTACAGCGGCGTCATCATGCTGACCGGCCTGCCCGGACTGCCCGACCTGTCGGGCTTCGTCTTCGGCGGGGACGCCGTGCAGTGGCTGTGGCTGATCCCCGTCACCGCGGAGGAGCTGCACCTGGTCGCGGAGTCGGGCTATCGCGCGCTGCTCCCCCGCCTTTCGGCCGCCCGGCTCACCGGGACGCCCCCCGGGACAGGATGAACCGGCCTCGACTCACCGGACCCACATGGGCCGGGGCCCGCACCGGCCCCGAGGCGCGGCTCGCACCGGCCTCACACCGCTTCACACCGGTGCCTCACACCAGCAGGGTGAGCAGGGCCCAGACCGGAATCAGCGCCGCGACGAGAGAGTCGAGGCGGTCCATGAGGCCGCCGTGCCCCGGCAGCACGCTGCCCATGTCCTTGACGCCGAGATCCCGCTTGATCACCGACTCGACGAGGTCCCCGAGCGTGGCGAAGACCACCGCGACCGCGCCGATCAGCACGCCCTTCCAGACGGCGTCCTCCAGCAGCCACGCCACCAGCCAGCCGCCGACGGCCATGCACGCCAGGGCGGAGCCCGCGAAGCCCTCCCAGGTCTTCTTCGGGCTGATCAGCGGCGACATCTTGTGCCTGCCGAAGGAGATGCCCGCGAAGTATCCGCCGATGTCGCTCGCGGCCGTGGTGGCGATGAACACGACCACCCGGTCCGGCCCCTGGTCGGGGTTGGCGAGCAGGAGCGCCACGAATCCGGCGAGCAGCGAGGGATAGACGGTGACCAGGACGGTCGCGGAGATGTCGCGGACGTAGCCTTCCGTCCCCTGGAACATCCGCCAGATCATCAGCACGAGCACGGTCATCGCGAAGACGCCGACCAGCCACGCGGGACCGTCCTGCCCGCCCCAGTAGGCGCCGCAGATCATGGCCGTCATCCCGACCAGGACCGGGATCGTCGGAACGGTGATGTCCCTGGCCTCGAACGACTTGACGAGCTCCGTCACGCCAATGCCGACCGCCGCGACCAGCACGGCCAGGAAGAGCCACTCGACGAGGTAGAGGGAGGCGATGATGACCACCCCCAGGCCTGCGCCCACCGCGATCGCGGCAGGAAGATTCCGGCCGGTACGGCTACCGCCCGCCGCAGATTCCAAGAGGTCCTACTCTCATACGCAAAATCCTTGCCCCGCGCGGGAAGGCCCGGGCGGGACAAGGATCACGGGCTCAGACTTCGAGCAGCTCGGCTTCCTTGTGCTTGAGCAGCTCGTCGATCTTGGCTACGTGCCTCTGAGTGAGGTCGTCGAGCTCCTTCTCCGCGCGACGCACCTCGTCCTCACCGGCCTCGCCGTCCTTGACCATCTTGTCGAGGGTCTCCTTGGCGTGGCGGCGGATGTTGCGGATGGAGACCCTGGACTGCTCCGCCTTGCCCCGGGCGACCTTGATGTACTCCTTGCGGCGCTCCTCCGACAGCTCGGGGAAGGCCACGCGGATGACCTGGCCGTCGTTGCCCGGGTTGACACCCAGGTCGGAGTTGCGGATCGCCTTCTCGATCGCGGCCATCGAACCCTTGTCAAAGGGCTGGATGACGACCATGCGAGCCTCGGGGACGTGGAACGAGGCCAGCTGCTGAATGGGCGTGAGAGCCCCGTAGTACTCAGCGCTGATCTTGTTGAACATCGACGGGGTGACTCGGCCCGTGCGAATGCCGGCGAAGTCGTCCTTCGCCACGGACACGGCCTTCTCCATCTTTTCTTCGGCTTCGAAGAGAGTTTCGTCAATCACAGCGGCTCCCTGCCTTCTCGGTCACTCACCATTCCACACTCGCATCGCGGAACGCCGTCCCGCCGGAGGAGCACCTCCAGCCGTGCCGCCCCCGCTCCGCTCGCCGTGGTCAGGCTCGTTCCCCGTCTCTTGGGTCACTCACCCTCCCCGCTCACTCCACGGGAGACTCCTGCGTCGCCTACCGCTTCGCTCGCTGCGTCAGGTTCGCTCCCTATTTCCCTGCCGGACTCACCAGCGTGCCGATCTTCTCACCGCGCACCGCCCGCAGGATGTTGCCCTCCCCCATGAGGTCGAAGACCACGATGGGCAGGCCGTTGTCCATGCACAGGCTGATGGCGGTGGCGTCCATGACACCGAGACCGCGGGTCAGCACCTCACCATATTCGAGGTGATCGAAGCGGACGGCGTCGGGGTTCTTTCGGGGGTCCGCGTCGTAGACGCCGTCCACCTGGGTGCCCTTGAGCAGTGCTTCGGCGCCGACCTCCAGCGCACGCTGGGCGGCGCAGGTGTCGGTGGAGAAGAACGGCGAGCCGAGCCCGGCCCCGAAGATGACCACGCGCCCCTTCTCCAGGTGGCGGATGGCGCGACGGGGCAGGAAGGGCTCGGCGACCTGCTGCATGGTGATCGCCGTCTGGACGCGGGTGTCGATGCCGCGCTTCTCCAGGAAGTCCTGAAGGGCCAGGCAGTTGATGACCGTGCCGAGCATGCCCATGTAGTCGGCCCTGGCGCGGTCCATGCCGCGTTCGGACATGGCCGCGCCGCGGAACATGTTTCCGCCGCCGACCACGACCGCGACCTGGACGCCCTTGCGGACCGCCTCGGCGATCGAGTCGGCCAGGTGGCCGACGACGCCGGGGGCGATGCCCAACGGCTCACCGCCGGCGAAGGCCTCGCCGGACAGTTTCAACATGACGCGCTTCCAGCGAAGCGGGCCCGCATACGACGAAACCGCCGACGTAGCGGGTTCTGAGTTCTCCTGCACGGCGGCGGCCTCCTCGTTTTAGCGCGCTGATGAGAGAAGCTGGGTCAAGCCTAAGCCTGGCCGACCTTGAAGCGGACGAAGGCCTGGACCTGAACGCCGTTCTCGCCGGCGAACTTCGCCACGGTCTTCTTGTTGTCCTTGACGAAGGCCTGCTCAAGCAGGGTGAAGTCCTTGTACCAGCCGTTGATGCGACCATCGACGATCTTGGCGATGGCGGCCTCGGGCTTGCCCTCCTCGCGGGTCATCTCCTCGAAGAGCGCACGCTCCTTCTCGATGACGTCGGCGGGAACCTCGGCGGGGTTGAGGTACTTCGGAGCCATCGCGGCGGCGTGCTGCGCGATGTCCTTGGCGACCTCGGCGTTGGCGCTGTCGAGCTGGACCAGCACGCCGACGGCCGGCGGAAGCTGCGGGTCGGTCTTGTGCATGTAGGCGCCGATGAAGCCACCCTCGAGCACCGCGAACCGGCGGATCTCGATCTTCTCGCCGAGCGCGGCGTTGGCCTCGTCCAGCTGCTCCTTGACGGACTTGCCGTCGAGGACGGACTCCAGCAGGGAGGGCACGTCGGCGGGCTTGGTGGCCAGGATGTGCGTGACGACCTGGGCCGCGAGCTCCTGGAAACGCTCACCCTTGGCGACGAAGTCGGTCTCGCAGTTGAGCTCGAGCAGCGCGGCGGCGGAGTCGCCGTCCTGCTTGAGGGCGACCAGGCCGTTGGAGGCGGTGCGAGCCTCGCGCTTGCCGACGTCCTTGGCGCCCTTGAGACGCAGGAGCTCGACGGCGCGGTCGAAGTCGCCCTCGGACTCCTCAAGAGCCTTCTTGCAGTCCATCATGCCGGCGGCGGTCAGCTCACGAAGCCGCTTGACGTCGGCCATGTTCACGGAAGCCATTGTCTTTTCCTCGTGGGGATCATCACTGATCTCAGAAGTCGGCATGAGATCAGGTGGCTGGGTGGATCGGGTGGGCGCCCCTGTGACGAGCGCGCCCACCCGGAAAAGAGCCTTGCGGGTCGTACGGCTGCGCCGTACGAGAGAGGCCTAGGCCTGCTTGTCGTCGGCCTCGGCGGCCGGAGCGGCGGCCTCGGCGTCGGCGTCGTTCTCGGCGACCGGGGCGGCGGCCTCAGCCTCAGCCTCAGCCTCGGCGACCGGAGCGGCGGCCTCAGCGGCCGGGGCAGCGGCCTCGGCGGCCGGGGCGTTCTCGGCGCCCGCGAGCAGCTCCTGCTCCCACTCGGCCAGCGGCTCGGCGCCACCGGCGACGGCCGGCTTGTCGTCGCCGCGGCTGACACCGGCGCGGGCCATGAGGCCGGCGGCGACGGCGTCGGCGACGACGCGGGTCAGCAGGCCGACGGCGCGGATGGCGTCGTCGTTACCCGGGATCGGGTAGTCGACCTCGTCCGGGTCACAGTTGGTGTCGAGGATCGCGACGACCGGGATGTTGAGCTTACGGGCCTCGCTGATCCCGATGTGCTCCTTCTTGGTGTCGACGACCCACACCGCGCTGGGCACGCGGGACATGTCGCGGATGCCGCCGAGGGTGCGCTCCAGCTTCTCCTTCTCGCGGCGGCGCATGAGGAGCTCCTTCTTGGTGAGCCCCGAGCCGGCCACGTTGTCGAAGTCGAGCTCCTCGAGCTCCTTCAGACGCTGGAGCCTCTTGTGCACGGTGGAGAAGTTGGTGAGCATGCCACCCAGCCAGCGCTGGTTGACGTACGGCATGCCGACGCGCGCGGCCTGCTCGGCGATGGCCTCCTGGGCCTGCTTCTTCGTGCCGATGAACATGATCGTGCCGCCGTGCGCGACGGTCTCCTTGACGAAGTCGTAGGCCCTGTCGATGTAGGACAGCGACTTCTGGAGGTCGATGATGTAGATGCCGTTGCGCTCGGTGAAGATGAAGCGCTTCATCTTCGGGTTCCAGCGACGGGTCTGGTGGCCGAAGTGGACGCCGCTCTCGAGCAGCTGTCGCATGGTGACGACGGGGGTGGACATGTGATTGTCCTCCAGGTCGGAGCGCCCATCGCTGGGCGCTGTTCTCGGTTTGGCGCGGCGGTCCTCGACCGCCGCCCTGATGCTCCGAACCGACTCCAGCCGGGCTCTCACCCGGACCGAGGGGACGGTTCTTGACGGGGCATGCGAAGTCGGCCCGCACGTGGCAGGCCATCGAAAAGTGTACCCTCAGCCAGGCCTCACGCTGACCTCAGCGCGTCAACCGGCCCCTGCCTGTCGCGAGGAAACCCCACACGGTCCCCGAACGACACACCGCCCCCACCCCCCGCACCCCTCACCCGCCGCGACGCCTCCCCCCGCCCTTCCCGTCCCGGCACCATGGGCCCCACGACCCTCACAGCCGCGCCCCGCGCCCCCACACCCCCAAGACGTCGCAACACCACAACGTCACCTTCGACACCACGAGGTCTCACGGCACCACGCCCGACTCTCACAACACCACGTCGCCCCTGGCACCGACTCTCACAGCACCGCACCCGTGCCACCCCGGGACCACATCCCACAGCACCGCACCACGCGACGCCCAAGACGTCGTAGCACCACAGCGTCACCTTCGACACCACCAGGTCTCACAGCACCACGGTTACAACCTCGCGGCGACCACAGCCTCGACTCACCCAAGCGTCCGTCGACTCTCAACGCCACGCGTAACTCTCACAACACCGCCCTCGCACCCGCACCACCCCGCGATCACAACCCCACAGCACCCCGCGATCACAACCCCACAGACCCCATCCGTGTCTTCCCGCACCGTTCCGCATCCTCGGCGCCGGTACGGCGAGCCGCGACGCGGAGCAGGTCGGCGCCGGTCGACGGTGAGCACCCGGGGAACGCCTCCGGCCGCCTCACCGACCGTCGTCGGGGAGCCCGCTGTCGCGGGGAAGCCCGTGCGGACGCCGCTCGGCGCGGGGGAAGAGGTTGACCTGGGCCTCGGAGACCCTCGCCCCCACCGGAGCCTCGGACCTGTCCCTCCGGGTGACCCGGTAGGGGGCCAGCAGGTCGTCAATGCGGTTGTTCAGTTCCTTCAGCTCCTCGGCGTCCACCAGCAGGACGGTGCGGGTGAACACCGAGGCCTCGCGCCACTCCCGCGACTCCCGGTCGAAGTTGTCCAGGGCGCGGGCCACCTCGTCGGCCGCCTGGTCGCGCACGGCCTTGATCAGCAGGTCCTTGGCCGCCCGCACCTCGGGCCGGTCGTCCGGGTCGGGGGAGACGGCCACGCCACGGGGGCCGGAACGCCACAGCCTCTCCCTGCCGTCGCCGCGAGCGGGCGCGTCCTCGGCGAAGCCGTACTTGGCGAGCATGCGCAGGTGGTAGCTGGCCGCGCTCGGCGTGACGCCGACGACCTCTGCGACCTCTGTCGCGGTCGCGGGCCCCTCGACCTGGAGCCGGTTCAGAATCGCCAGTCGCGCGGGATGGGCGAGCGCGCGCATCGCCACGGGATCGGTGAGCGGCTCGCGTGCCTGGGTCATGTGCAAACCGTACCCACTTCATGTCTGAAGGATTGCCTTCACAACTATGAAGGACTACCTTCACAGTTGTGAAGCACTCCCTTCACAAATGCCCGTCCAGGAAAGCGGCGTGATCCTCGTGCTCCAAACAACCCCGCCACCGGTGGTCCCCCTGCGCAGACAGCGCGACTACCGGCTCCTGTTGTCCGCCCGTGCCGCCTCGGAAACCGGCACCGAGGTCTCCCGGCTGGCCGTGCCGCTGACGGCCGCCGTGCTGCTCGGCGCGTCGCCCACCCAGATGGGCGTGCTCACCGCCGTCTCCTCGCTGCCATTCCTGCTGTTCGGGCTCCAGGCGGGCGCGATCGCCGACCGGCTCAGACGTCACCGGCCGGTCATGGTCGCCTGCGAGGCCGCCTCGGCGCTGGCCATGGCCACGGTTCCCCTCGCCTGGGCCGCCGGGCTGCTGACCGTTCCGTGGCTGGTCGCGGTGGCGTTCGTCGTCGGCGTCGGCACCGCGGTCTTCCGGGCGGCGAGCTTCCCACACCTGGCCGTGGTGGTTCGCGAGGAGCAGCGGACCGAGGCCCTGGCGGGCATGCACTCGGTCTTCTCCATCGCCTCCGTATGCGGCCCCGGACTCGCGGGACTGCTCGTGCAGCTGGTCACAGCGCCGTTCGCGATCCTGGTCGACGCCGTGTCGTTCCTGCTCTCGGCGTTCCTGATCCGGTCGATCAAGGCGGAGGAGAACCACGTCCCGGCTCCCTCACGCGGCATGTGGACCGAGATCCGCGAGGGCCTGCGCGCGGTCACGGGCCACCCCGTGCTCCGGGTGCTCTGTGGCTGCGGAATCGTGATCAACTTCTTCGGCGCCGCCTACGGCGCGGTCTTCGTGCTCTACGCGATCACCGAGCTCCATCTGCCCGCCGGGCTGATCGGGGCGCTCACCGCCTTCTTCGGCGTCGGAGGCCTGATCGGCGCGGCCGTCACCCCGCGCGCGGCCAGGCGGTTCGGCGAGAGCCGGGTTCTGGCCTGCGCGGTGCTGTTCTTCCCGCTCAACTACGTGACCGCGGCGCTCGCCTCAGGGCCGCTGTGGGCCAAGTCCCTCCTGATGGCCGCCAGCGGGCTGGTCAGCGGAACAGCCGTGCTGGCCTTCGCCGTCTGCTTCAGCGCCGTCATCCTCCGCGAGACCCCCGTCGAACTGCGGGGCCGGGTCAACGCCACGAACACCTTCACCGTTCAGGGCGTCCTGTCCGTCGGCGGCCTCGTCGGCGGCCTGCTCGGCGATCTGCTGGGCCTGCGTCCGGTGCTGTGGCTCGGCGCGCTGGGGGTCGCTCTCACGATCCCGTGGATCTGGCTCTCCTTCCTGGGCCGCCCCTCCGCACCGCGAGAACGATGATCCCTGCCGCCAGCCAGGCCAGACCGACGAGCTTGGCGAGGGGAGCCGCCAGCACGATGATCCAGATCGCGACGAGCCCGCCCGCGACAGGCACGGCCAGATGCCGCCACAGGTCACGACTGCCCTGGCGAATCCTGAAATATCCGATCACGGACGCGTGCAACATCGTGAACGCCGCCAGCGCCCCGATGTCCACGATCGAGACCAGCACGTCGAGGCCGTCCGGCCTGCTCGCCGCCCACACGGAGACGACCAGCGTGACCGTTCCCGTGCTGAGAAGCGCCACCCGGGGCGTCCCCGAGCCCGGGTCGACCGACGACAGCGCGCGGGGCAGCCCGCCGTCCCTGGCCATGCCGTACAGCAGCCGCCCCGCGGCCGCCACGGCGGTCATCGCGGCGAACGCGGGCCCGACCGCCTTGGCGACCTTCATCAGGTCGGCCAGCCACGGCGCGACCGACAGGGCCGTCACGTCATAGAAGGCGGTGCCCTGCGCGGACGGGTTCGCGGCCAGCTCAGCCGGGCTCATCGGGGCCAGCAGGCCGGCCAGGCAGGTCTGGAGCACGAACAGCGCCCCCGCGACCCCCAGACAGATCAGCACCGCCCTGCCGACCTGACGGGAGTCGCCGGTCGTCTCCTCGGCGAACGAGGCGATGGCGTCGAATCCCAGGAACGACAGCACCGCGACCGAGACGGCCCCGATCACCGCGGTGACCGTGGTCCCTCCGACTCCGACGAACGGCGACGACCACGGCCTGGCCGGCCCCTCGGTGACCAGCACCGCGACCGCCAACACCACGAACACGGCCAGCACCACGATCTCGGCGAGCAGCACGACCAGACCGACCCGGGCGGCCAGCCGCACTCCCGAGACGTTCAGCGCGGTGGTCGCCACGAAGGCCAGCGCGGTGAAGGCCCAGGCCGGGACGGAAGGGAAGAGGGCGTGCAGCGCGATCCCGGAGAACAGGTAGGCCACGCTCGGGATGAGCATGTAGTCGAGCATGACCAGCCACCCCGCCAGGAACCCGGCCGACGGTCCCAGCCCCGCCGAGGCGTAGGCGAACACCGACCCCGCCTTCGGCACCACCCTCGACATCTCGGCGTACGAGACGGCGGTGAAGGCCATGGCGATCGTGGCGATGACGTAGACGAGCCCGACCGCCCCCGAGCTCTTGGCGTCGAGCACCCCGAACACGCCGACCGGAGCCAGCGGCCCGATGAACAGCAACCCGTAGACGATCAGATCCCGAGCCGAGAGCGTGCGGCGCAGCCTCACCTGTCTTTCCACGCCACCCCTCTCCGGACGAGAACGCCTCGCCCCTCACCCGAGAACACGGGGACTCCCCCTCCCCGGAAACACCGCGTCCTTTCCCGGAAACACCGGGTCCATGACTGCCCAGGACACCTCGGGACACCCCGGGACACCCAGAGGAAAGTCATCTGGCACCGGAAGGCACCGCGTCCATGACTGCCCACGGACTGCCCACGGACTGCCCACGGACTGCCCACGGACTGCCCACGGACTGCCCACGGACTGCCAGGCCCGCCCAGGACCGGAACCGTCCCGCTCCCGAGCGGCCTCACCTCGATGACTACCCGCGACGAGCCGGGATCGCCCACCGCGGAGACTCATCTGTTTCCCGAACCTCACGAAGGTCACCCCTGTTCGAAGCCATGAGGGGCGGCCTCACCACCAGGCGGGCGGGTGCTCCCCCCGCTCCGGCGGCGGGCCCGCCCAGTACGGCGAGGCGCCGTCGACGGTGCCTGGCGGCCTGACATAGGTGAGCCTCCCGAACCGGCTGTCCATCTCACCGAGCAGGTCGGCGACCTCCGGTTCCGGTGTGTCCCCGCCGTCGACACGGCCGAGGGAGTCCAGCCACAGGGCGGTCCTGGCCAGCGACAGCTCCACCCTCCAGGAGCCGCCCTCCGCCGACCGGCGCAGCAGGGCGGCCATCGCGCCGAAGGCTGCCAGGTAGCCGGTGGCGTGGTCGAGAACCTGGGCGGGGAGGGGACGCGGTCTCAGCCCGTTCCCGCCCTCGTGAGCCATGCCGCACACCATCTGGACCAGGCTGTCGAAGCCTCGTCTGCCCGCCCACGGACCGTGCGAGCCGTACGCGGAGATGTCGACGCACACGATCCCCGGCCTGATCCCGGCCAGTTCCCGAGGGCCGAAACCCAGCGCCTCCAGCGCTCCGGGCCGATACGACTGCACGAGCACGTCCGCCCCCGCGACCAGGTCACGCAGCGCGGCGGCCCCCTCCCGGGTTCTCAGAT
This sequence comes from Streptosporangium carneum, assembly GCF_027922005.1. Lineage (GTDB taxonomy): Bacteria > Actinomycetota > Actinomycetes > Streptosporangiales > Streptosporangiaceae > Streptosporangium > Streptosporangium carneum. Next base: position 91,380 of record NZ_BSEV01000002.1, read on the forward strand.
CAAGATGACAGGACCGCTTCCCGAACGCCGTGCCGATCATCAGGCCCGGAATCTCGGGCAGGTGATCGGCTCCCACCCCCAGAACCTTCGCCCCGTGGGCGGCGAGCGTACGCGTGGCCACCGGTCCGGCGATCACCCGTGTCAGGTCCAGCACCCGCACCCCGTCCAACGGCCGCCCGCGCCCCGCCCCTCCACCGTCCCGTTCTGCCCTTCCACCGTCCATCTGTGTCACGCCGATGAGCGGCAGTGTGGCGACCGCCCGTCCCTGCGGGTGCGCCCGCCACTCGGCGCGGCTCCGCATCGCGGCCGCGCACCCTCCCGCCGCCGTGACCGCCTCTTCGAGCTCGACGGCGCTACGGCCCGCACACGCCCTGGTCACGGCGTCGACGCCCGAGCCGGCGGGCAGTCCCAGTGCCGCGAGAGCCGCGTCGCGGTGATGGTCGAAGTTGCAGTGCAGCCGAACCCAGCCGTCGACGGTCCGGTAGTCGCCGGAAACCGCGGCCCATGGATTCAGCCCCGCGCCGTCGACCCTGAAGTGGCGCTCGTCCCGGAAGGCGACGGCGGCCTCCCGCACGTCCACCCCCGCCTCCCCCGCGCCACCCCGGAGCTTCGCGGCCGCAGCCGTGACGGCTCCCACCGCGACAGCCGCAGCCGTACCGACCATGAAGACGGACGGCAACACGGGGTCGGCTCCGGTGACCCGAACCGATGGCAGCTCGACTCTCACTTCATCGGCCAGTTCCCGTACACATCCCTCGACCGTGACGCCCTCCACCCGGCTCCCTTCTCCCACGCCGTCCCCGTTTCCCCTCACATCACCCCTGGGCAAGCCCTGCCCCTCGCCCTCCCCGCTCACGCCACTCCCCTCACCCCTGAACACGCCCTCTCCACCCCGGCTCTCCCCTCGAACGTGGAGATCTGGCTCTCCCCCTCGTAGCGTGGAGATCTGCCCCAAGGGGGAGGTCGGGCACGGCAGAGACCAGACGCGGTTTCGATCCGGAGTTTCGGGCCGGTGCGGTGCGCATCGTTCTCCCCCACACCACTCCTCTTCCGCCCCGCCTGAGCGCCTCCTCCACGCTCACCACGTCTTCCCTCTCATCACCCCCGGTCATCTCGCCATCTCACCCCCGGTCATCTCGCCATCCGCGTCGGCTCCGCCCGCCCCGTCTCCGGCTCACACAGTCCCGTACTCACGCTGTCCCCCTCCACCCCACCTTCTTCCATGCTCATCGCCCTCCCCTTCGTCCTCACCGTCACCCTGATCTCGCCCCCGATCTCGATCCCGTCCCTGGTAGGACCTGGACATCCTGGACATGTGGAGACCGGTCCGGTGAGTCGCCCGGTGACCGGCCTCCGAGTGGGGCGGCGACGGGACTTCGCTCATCCCGTCTGGCGCTTGGCTTCTCCTCCGTCTCTGCTTCAAGAGGCCGACACGCCGCCGGATCCGAAACCGCCCAGCCCCTCCTAGAGCTCGTCCCACTTGCGCCCTCCTGCTCACCGTGCTCCGTCCACAGGCTCGCAACGTTGTGTCGTCTGTCCACAGAACGCCGCTCGGCCTGCTCGAGCTCGGCACAGGTCTCTCATCTTTGGACGTGTGAATTTCCTCCGCGCATCCGGAGTCCGAACCCTGTTGTCAGCGCTGCTGATCACCTCTGCGGGAGCAGGAAGCGGGCACGACGTGATCACCTCGGCGACCCTTTCGAAACCCAGCGAACCCACCGGCCCCACACCCCTGTGGGAGTGGCCGCTCGCGGGACGCCCCCATGTGCTCAGGGGCTTCGCGCCTCCGGCTCAACCCTGGCTGGCAGGTCACCGTGGAGTCGACCTCGCCTCCTCACCCGGCACGCAGGTCCGGGCTGCGGGCGCCGGGACGATCGGTTACGCCGGACCGCTCGCCGAGCGTGAAGTGGTGACCGTTCTCCACCCCGGCGGGCTGCGGACGACATACCTTCCCGTGCACCCGTCGGTACGGCCCGGCCAGGCAGTGCGCCAGGGCGAGGTCATCGGCGTCGTCCAGGACCTTCCCGGTCACTGCCAGACGGCCTGCCTGCACTGGGGCCTGCTCCGCGACCACTTCTATCTCGATCCGCTTCTCCTGCTGGGACACGGCCAGGTCAGGCTGCTCCCCATCTGGCCGTCGACCCCCGGATGAACCGCGACCACGCCCCTGCTCCTTGAAAGACCGCCCGTCATCACCCTTCGGAAACAATGTCGATCACCCCGCAGATGGATCTCGCACAACACCGGTACGGCGGACAACGCCCCGCCCCGAAGTCACCGGCGACGAGCGACGACCCGGCCCCTGTGACAAACGCGGAGCTCGAAGGGTTCTCGCGGCGGGAGGGCAACGCGGCGGGGCTCCGTCCGGCGAACCCGATCAGCGGAAAGATCAGGAAAACGCCTGGTCTCCAGGGGACCTGCCGGGGCGCAGGCGCCAGCCTCTGGGGACGCGCTCGACGTATCCGGCGGCGGCCAGGCCGCCCAGGCAGGACAGCACCGTCTCCAGATCGACACCTGCGGCCACCGCTATCGTGGCCGGGCCCACCCCTGTGCGAACGGGAACGGCTTCCAGAACCTGACGGGTCTCCGGGCTCAGACGATCACGCGGGAACACCGGGCCTCGAGGCTCGGGGGCCAGGTCGTCGCCCATCATTCCGACGAGTTCGACCATCTCCGCCGGAGTGGTGACGCAGGTCGCCGTGCCCTGACGGATCAGCCGGTGGCACCCCGCCGAGGTTTCGGAGGTGACGGGACCTGGAACAGCGGCCAAGACGCGGTTCAACGAGGTGGCGTGCCCTGCGGTGTTCAACGCCCCGCTGCGAACGGCTGCCTCGATCACCAGACTTCCCCTGGACAGGGCGGCGATCAGCCGGTTACGGACCAGGAAACGCGGCCGGGTCGGACGCGCGCCCATCGGATATTCACTCACCAGAAGCCCCTGCGAGCGCACGGCGGCGAACAGATCATGGTGCGCGGTGGGGTAGACGACGTCGGCGCCGCAGGCGAGCACCACGACGGTCGACGCCCCACCCACGAGGGCTCCGCGATGGGCCGCGCCGTCGATCCCGTAGGCGCCGCCGGACACGACGGTCCAGCCGCGCTCGCCCAGTCCGGTCCCGAACTCCGCCGCGACATGCGTGCCGTACGGCGTGGCGGCTCGGGAGCCGACGACCGCGACGGATCGGAGACAGGAGAACCGTAGGTCCGCCTCTCCGTGGAGCCAGAGGGCGTACGGCCGGCAGTCGCCAAGGTCGTCCAGCTGGGTGGGCCACTCGGAGTCTCCCGGGACCACCAGCCGGGCCCCGTGCCACTCTCCTTCGGCCAGGTCCTGCTCAGGATCCGCAGTCTCGAGGCGAGCCGCCCATGAGGCGAACATCCGGTCGAGCCTGGTCACGTCCCGACCGGCCCGCCCGGCCCGACCGGCCCGCGACCGGGACGGAGCACCGTGGGCGTCCTCTGCCCCGGAGGGACCGCCGTGGTCGTCTCGCTCCTCGGAGCGGGCACACTGATCCCCTCGTGTCTCGGGTCGGAGGGCATCGAGAGCATCCCGAGCCTCAGGGAAGGAACCGGGGGTGTCCCAGGTGTCGGAAGGGGCGGCGCGATCGCTCTGCGCCTCAGGGCGAGCGTCGGGAACGCACAGGCTCTCGGACCGGGCAGTATGGGCGCTCTCCGCCCCGGGCTGAGCCCCGTGAGCGCCTCGTGAACCAGGGGAACCGGTGTCGTGAGAGCCTGCGAACCAGCGGACGGTCTCGGAATCCGGACATGCCCGGCGAACCTGCCGGAGGGCGGCCTCCGGCCCGCGGACGGCGACAAGCCGGCCCATCACGGGGTCACCCGGCTCGGCCACCCGCATCAGCGTGACCCTTGCGAGACGGTCGTTCATCGTTCCTCCCCCAGCCACAGACCGAGTGCGGCGTTGGTCTCGGTGACCTCGGGCGCGTCCTTGCCCGTGAGATCGGCGAGTGTCCAGGCGACCCTGAGAGTGCGGTCCAGGCCTCTGGCGCTCAGCTCTCCGCTGTCGAGGCAGCTCAGCAGGGGAAGCATCGCCTTGGGCGCCGGGAGGTAGTCGGTGTGCAGTGCTTGGGCGGGCACCTCCGCGTTACACCGCCACGGAGTGCTCGCGAACCTCTTGGCGGCGCGTTCGCGGGCTGCGAGCACCCGCTCGGCCACCACACGGCTCGATTCGATGAAGCGACGGTCGGCGAGAAGCTCGCGCCGGGTCGAGCGGTAGAGCGTGACCTTGACGTCGACGCGGTCGAGCAGCGGCCCCGAAAGTCTGGCGAGGTAGCGCCTACGGGTCGTCGGAGTGCACCTGCAGGGATCTTCGGGGCTGGACGGGCGCGCGCACGGACACTGGTTCGCGGCGAGAACGAGCATGAACCTGGCGGGGAACGTCACGGCGCCCATCGCCCTGGAGACCGTCACCGTGCCTGACTCGAGCGGCTGCCTCAGGGAGTCGAGAACGGTCGCGGGGTATTCGGGGGCCTCGTCGAGGAACAGGACTCCCCGATGCGCGAGCGAGACCGCGCCCGGCCGGATCGCTCCGCTGCCTCCGCCGATGACGGCCGCGACCGTCGCGGTGTGGTGGGGCGCCACGAATGGCGGACAGGTCAGCAGCGGGCGGTCCTCGGGCAGTGTCCCGGCGACGGAGTGGATCGCGGTGACCTCCAGTGCCTGCTCCCGTGCCAGCGGCGGCAGGAGGGTGGGCAGACGCTCGGCGAGCATCGTCTTGCCGGTGCCCGGCGGGCCCAGCATCCAGAGGTTGTGTCCCCCTGCGGCGCAGACCTCCAGCGCACGACGGGCGAAGGGCTGACCGGCCACGTCGCCCAGGTCCGGGACGACCTCGCCGCTCCCCGTCGAGGAAGGCGACCACGTGCCCGCGGGCTCGGCGACCCGATCCTGCCCGAGATCTTCGATCACGGGCACATTGACCTGGTCGTCGCTGCGCAGCCAACCCACCAGCTCCCCCAGGGTGGAGGCGGGGATCACGGTCACGTCGGGCACGAGAGCGGCCTCGGCGGCGTTACGGGCGGGAACGACGACCGTGCGGGCGCCGGCGGCGACGGCCGCCAGCACAGCGGGAAGCACGCCCCGCAGGGGTCTCAGCGAGCCGTCCAGACCGAGCTCCCCCAGGAAGAACGGCTTGGCGACCTTGGCGACGGGCACGAACCCGGCCGCCGCGAGCAGCGCGACGGCGATCGCCAGATCGAACATGCTTCCGCGTTTGGGCAGGCTGGCGGGGAACAGGCTGATGGTGATGCGGGCGTCGGGCCATGCGTGGCGGCTGTTGACCACGGCCGAGCGGACTCGGTCGCGCGCCTCGCTGAGCGCGGTGTCCAGCATGCCGATGAGATGCGTGCCCGCCATGCCGCTGCCCACATCGGCCTCGACGTCGACAGGATGGCCGGTCACCCCGAGCAGGGCGACGCAGCGCGTGCGCGCGACGGTCACTCACACCACCTCCGTGGGTGACCGATGGTCCAAGGCAGTGGATGGCGAACGGTCCACGACAGTCCGGAGGGCATTCAGCTCATCCCCCGCTCGTGACGAATGGTGAAGGCCCCGGCGAACCGTTCCAGGGCGATGACGTCGATGCGGATCACGTCGAAGCGTTCGCACCTGCCGCACTGCTCGCCCCTCCATTTGGCGGCGAGTCTGCGCAGACGGGCGAGCTTCGCCTCGGTCACCGCCTCGAAAGCGGTCCCGTGGGTGCGTCCGGAACGGGTCTTCACCTCCACCACGACGAGCGTGCGCCCCTCGCGGGCGACCACGTCGATCTCTCCGTCGGGGCATCGCCAGTTGCGATCCAGGATCTGCATGTCGTGCGCCAGCAGGTATTCGACGGCGATCTGCTCACCGTGTTTGCCGAGCTCATCCTTCGCGGCCATGGAACCACCTCCGGTTCCAGACCTTCGCGCAGCTCACCCCGCCCCCGAGGAACCGAAGCGGATTCTGTGGATATCGAACCGGCTCCGGGACACGCCTGTGGAGAACACGTGCTCCGGGCGGTCCCGCCGGAGGAATGCGCTGCCGTACCTGCCGCTTGGGCCCGGTCACGGGGACGGGGCGACGCCCGCGTCCGGGCGCGCCGCGGGGCCCGCCCGCGACGGTGACGCGAGGCTGACCACGACAGCGGCGCGCGAATCCCAGCGTGGCGTCCGCGTCAGGAGGCGTTCGCCCGTGCCGCCGGACGATCGGCGTCGGACTCCCTGTCTCCGTCCGCCGCGTCGACGCCTCGGACGACCCTGTCACGACGCGGAATCCCGGACGGCGCGAATCCCGGCGCGACGTCGACACCCGGGACGTCAGCGAAGGCCCTGAACACGACACAGGCCGCCAGGTATCACGAAAAGCCCTCAACGCGCCGCAGGCCTGCCGGACCTCACCGGACACAGATCCTCAGACGCCGCAGAGGACCACGGCACGACGAAGAACGCCCTGGATCAGGGCGGGTGCTCAGTTCGAGAAGCCCTCCTTGGGCATCTCGAGGTCAGGCTTGGCCAGCTCCTCGACGTTCACGTCCTTGAAGGTGACCACGCGGACGTTCTTGACGAACCTCGCAGGACGGTACATGTCCCACACCCAGGCGTCCTGCATCTTCACGTCGAAGAACACGTCGCCGTTCTCGGCCGTGCGGACGTCCAGGTCGACGGAGTTCGTGAGATAGAAGCGCCGCTCTGTCTCGACGACATAGGTGAACAGCCCGACGACGTCGCGGTACTCACGGTAAAGCTGCAGCTCCATCTCGGTTTCGTATTTCTCGAGATCTTCTGCGCTCATACCGGTCCTCCTGTTACACGCCCTTCCCGGGCCGCCCGATCAGGCGACACCGGCCCCCACTTCATTCTCACCCATCACCTCACCCGGCCCGGACCGCGCCACCGTCGCGAACGAGAAACGGTGGTCGGGACACGGGCCGTACGTCTCGAGTGCCCTGCGATGACCCACGGTGCCATACCCCTTGTGCACGGCGAAGCCGTACACGGGATGGCGCTCATGGAGTGCGGTCATCATCCTGTCTCGTGTCACCTTCGCCACAATCGAGGCCGCCGCGACACAGGCGGCGACCTGGTCTCCCTTCCACACACCGAGTGACGGCACAGGCAGGCCCGGGACGGGAAAACCGTCGGTGAGCACATAACCAAGATCACAGGATAGCCGCGCCACCGCTCGGCGCATTCCCTCGATGTTGGACCTGTGCAGGCCGCGCGTGTCGATCTCCCGCGGCGGGATCACCACCACGCTGAACGCCCTGGCGGTCGCCGTGATCTGCTCGTACAGCGACTCGCGCCTGGAGGCCGCCAACGCCTTGGAGTCGTTCAGTCCCTCGATCCGGCGCGCGAGCACCACCGCCGCGACCACCAGGGGGCCCGCACAGGCTCCCCGGCCCGCCTCGTCGACTCCGGCCACGGGTCCCAGGCCACGGCGGGCGAGAGCCCGTTCATAGCCGTACAGCCCGGAGTCTCGCCGGACCACGCTGGGCGTAGGGCGGAACGCAACTGTCATGGCACCACGGCAGACATAGCGACCATGACCAGAGAGTACGCCCCATCCGGGCCATTCGGTACCGCTATCTCACCTTGCTGAAAGTCTCGGGCGTCGAGAACAGGCGCACCCTGGAGAACGGCCAGTAGATCGCGAAGGCCCGGCCGATGACCGCCTTCTCCGAGATCGTGCCCTCTCCCTCCATCTCCTCGTGCGTGCGCGAGTCGGCCGAGGCCGAGCGATGGTCGCCCATGACCCACAACCGCCCTTCGGGCACGACCTTCTCGAACTTGTCACCCGAGGGGAAGTCGTCGGGATGAAGGTAGGCCTTCTCGTCGAGCGGCACCCCGTTGACCGTGATCCGCCTCTTGGCGTCGCAGCACTTCACGGTGTCGCCGCCGACCGCGATGACCCGCTTGATGGTGTCGTCGCCCTGCCAGCCCTTGAAGACGACCACGTCGCCGCGCTCGGTCTCGCCGTGCAGCTTGTTGACGACCACCCGGTCGCCCTCGATCAGGGTGTTCTCCATGGACTCCGACGGGATGCGGTACGACCCGATGACGAAGGCCTGCAGCAACAACGCCACCACCACGCCCGCCAGAAGGAGGAACGCCGACTCGGCCAGCCCGCTCTTGCGGGAGCCCTTCTTCCCGGACTTCCCCGCCTTCCCGGCTTCCTCCGCCTTCTCCGAGCCGGACTCGGCTCCGCTCCCGCTCCCGGCTTCGCTCCCGTTCTCGGGTCCGGGCCCGGTCTCGGCTTCGCTCCCGTTCTCGGGCCGGGAACCGGGCTCGGCGTCGAGCGGGGGGTCTGGCTCGTCGTCGGGGGCGACGGACCTGTTCTCGCGTTCCACGGTCATGGGGTACGGCTACCGCCTCGCGAGCCGGCGACGACGCCGCCACAGCACGATGGGCACCGCCCCCGCGACCCCGGCGGCGAAGGGGGCCGCCTCTCCCGCGGCGACGGCGGCCTTGAGCGCCGGCTGGTTGAAGGTGTCGGGGATGGGGATGATCGCGGCCCTGGAGAACGGCCACACGATCACGAACGCCCGGCCGATCACCTTGTCGATCGGGATGGCGCCGCCACCGGGGTCGCCCATGTGCATGCGGGAGTCGAGGGAGACCGAACGATGGTCGCCCATCACCCACAGGCGTCCCTGCGGGACCTTCACCTCGAAGGACCTCTGAGAGGGCACGTCGCCGGGGTAGAGGTAGTCCTTCTCCTCCAGGGGCACCCCGTTGACGGTGACCCGCCCCTTCACGTCGCAGCACTTCACCGTGTCACCGGGCACGCCGATGACGCGCTTGATGTAGTCCTTCTCCCCGGGGACGACGCCGAACGCGGTGCCGACCCAGCGGAAGAACCCGGTGACCGGATTGGACGGCTCCTCGAGCTGAACCTCGCTGTCCCAGGAGTCCACTCCGGAGAAGACCACCACGTCGCCGCGCTCGATGTCACGGACGCGGTAGACGAGTTTGTTCACCAGGACGCGGTCGTTGACCAGCAGGGTGTTCTCCATCGACTCGGACGGGATGTAGAACGCCTGAACCACGAAGGTCTTGATTATGAACGCGAGAACCAGCGCGACAACGATCAGGACAGGCAGCTCCTTCCAGAAGGAGCCCTTCTTCTTGTCCTTGCCGTCCTTGGCGGTCTTCTGGGTTTCTTCGGCGACCACGTCCACCTCGTCCTCGACAGGTCGACGCGAGGTTGCGCCGGACTCCCGGTCTTCGCTAGTCATCGTTGACGAGCCTAGATGATGAGGAGCGCTGGCTGAGCGCCCACCTGGTTACCTGACAGCTATGGGTCCGCCATAAGAGGTCAAACCCTCCTGCATGCGACTGGCCCGCACCACCAGTGGTGGAACGGGCCAGAAGGGCATGCTGCGGACGCCTTAGCGGGCTTCGCGCTTCTCCCGGATGCGGGCGGCCTTGCCGCGCAGGTCACGCATGTAGTAGAGCTTGGCGCGGCGGACGTCACCACGGGTCACCAGGACGATCTTCTCGATGACCGGGCTGTGCACCGGGAAGGTGCGCTCGACGCCAACGCTGTAGCTGACCTTGCGGACGGTGAAGGTCTCACGGGCGCCACTGCCCTGGCGGCGCAGGACGAAGCCCTTGAACACCTGGACACGGGACCGGCTGCCCTCGATCACTCGGACGTGAACCTCGAGCGTGTCACCGGGACGGAAAGCCGGGATGTCGGTGCGGAGCGAGGACTTCTCGAGCTCGCTGATCAGCGTGTGCATGACAGTGGTACCTCATTTAGGCGAGCGCGTGGAGGTCCATCCGGCCGCGATGAGGCGGCATCGCGATGGACACACGTGCTGGAGTGGATGTGTCTTGGGAGCCGGGCCTATCTGCCCGACGGCGCGCGCCAACCCGTGGACAGTAAGCGGCAACGCTTCAGTCTGCCATATTTTCACGACTGACCGGAAATCAACGCGTCAGACCGCACCGGCCGGCCTCTGACAGCGCCCGCCAGGCTCCCGCCTGAGCGCCGAACGAACCGCTCAGCCCCACGAAGCCGACAGGGCCGACAGGGCCGGCGAGGCCGTTCGAGGCGGCCCCGCGACGCCGGTCAGCCGTCCCCCGACGCCGAATCGGCCGGAAGGTCGAGTTCGGCCAGGAGCTTCCGGTCGTGCTTGTCCAGGCTCTCCGGATCGAGCGCGGCCAGCAGCTCGCCCCGGTTCTTCGCGGTACGGCGCAGCGCCTCGTCCCGCCGCCACCTGGCGATCCTGCCGTGGTGCCCGGAGAGCAGGACCTCGGGGACCTCGTGCCCCCGCCACTCGGGGGGCTTGGTGTAGACGGGGCCCTCCAGCAGATTCTCCATCGCCCCGGGGGCGAACGAGTCGTCCACGGCCGAGCGGGCGTTGCCGAGCACGCCGGGCAGCAGCCGCCCGACGGCCTCGACCATCACCAGCACCGCAACCTCGCCGCCCGCCAGCACGTAGTCGCCGACGCTGACCTCGTCGACGCGCGTCCGCGAGCCGTACTCGGCCATGACCCTGGAGTCGATGCCCTCGTAGCGGGCGGGGGTGAACAGCAGCCACGGCTCCGCGGCGTACTCCATCGCGAGCCGCTGGGTGAAGGGCACCCCGCTCGGGGTCGGCACGATGATCCTGGGCCGTGTGGTCGGGTCGGCGTCGAGGACGGCGTCGATGGCCTCTCCCCACGGGTCCGGTTTCATGACCATGCCCGGGCCGCCGCCGTAGGGGGTGTCGTCCACGGTGCGGTGGACGTCGTGGGCCCAGTCGCGGAGCTGGTGGAGGTGGACGTCCAGGATGCCGCGTTCACGGGCCTTGCCGATGAGCGAGACGTCGAGCGGGGCGAAGTACTCGGGGAAGATCGAGATGACGTCGACGCGCATGTCAGACTGCCGCGTCCGGGTCGAGCAGGCCCTCGGGCCCGTCCACGACGAGGATGCCCCGCTCCAGGTCGATCACGGGGACCAGCGCCTTGACGAACGGCACGTAGACCTCTTTCCGGCCGCGCCGCACGACGAGCAGGTCCTGACCGTGGTGGAGCACGTCGGACACCTCGCCCACCCGTTCGCCGTCGGGGGTGACCACGGCCAGGCCGATGAGCTGGTGGTCGTAGAACTCGTCGGGGTCCTCCGACGGAGGGATGTCCGCCGAGTCGATGACGAGCATGGTGCCTCTGAGAGCCTCCGCACGGTCACGGTCGCCCACGCCCTCGAACCTGACCAGCAGGATCCCCGAATGCCAGCGCCTGGACTCGACGACGAGAGGGCCGGTGGACGCGGGGTCGGTGGCGATCGCCGATCCGGGGGCGAAACGCCGGTCGGGGTCGTCGGTGCGAACCTCGACGGACACCTCACCGCGAAGTCCGTGGGGACGGCCGATCCGGCCTACGACAAGCTGCACGCCCGCCTCCCAAGATAGTCGTGTGTCGGGAAAGCGAACGGGCCACCCACGCTGCGTGGATGACCCGTTCACTCGATAACTCTCGTGTCGGCCAAGGGCTCGTCCCCGGATCTCCCGCCTACGGCGAAGACCTGTGGAACAGGCTCTAGCGGGCCTCGTTCAGGTCGAGCAGGTCGACCCGGACGTACTTGCCGTCGCCCAGAGCGTTCACGACGGTGCGGAGCGCCTTGGCCGTACGGCCGCCACGGCCGATGACCTTGCCGAGGTCCTCGGGGTGGACCCGGACCTCAAGCACACGTCCGCTGCGAATGCGGCGAGCGTGAACCTGGACCTCGTCGGGGTGTTCGACGATGCCCTTCACCAGGTGCTCGAGGGCCTCCTCGAGCACCTCAGGCCTCGCCTTCCGGCTTCTCCTCCGCGACCGGCTCGGCCTGGGCCTCGGCGGCGGGCTCGTCGGCCTTCACTGCCTTCTTGGCCGACTTCTTCGGCGTGGTGGCGTTGTCCAGGGACAGCGTCTCCTTGGCCGCGGCCTCGTAGGCGGCGTGACGGTCGGCCTTGGGCTCGGCCACCTTGAGCGGGGCCGGAGCGGCCTCGCCCTTGAACTTCTGCCAGTCGCCGGTGAGCTTGAGGAGCTTCAGGACGGGCTCGGTCGGCTGCGCGCCGACACCCAGCCAGTAGGCCGCCCGCTCGGAGTCGACCTCGATGCGCGAGGGGTTCTCCTTCGGGTGGTACAGGCCGATCTCCTCGATCGCCCGGCCGTCACGCTTGGTGCGGCTGTCGGCGATGACGATGCGGTACTGCGGGTTGCGGATCATGCCGAGCCGCTTGAGCTTGATCTTGACTGCCACTGGTGTGGTCTCTCCTGCATTAGAGCGTGGGTGAGCGGCGTCTCATCGAGTGGGGTTACGAGGAGAGGACCGTTCAAGGGACAGGCGCGGCACGCGGGGGTGAGAGGGCACCCACGTGGTCACGGTGTTCCAACATGTCATTGTGCCAGACGCACGGGGGTGCCCGGCCAATCACGCCCCATTCCGTACGGCAGGCGCAGGGCAAATCTCGGCAATGGGCGTGTGTCCGGCACGCGGAACGACTCGCTCCGCTGGGCTAATTGGCCGCCGTGGCAACCACCCTGAGATCTCTGCTGCCGGTCGCGATCGGATCCGTCGCCGTGCTCGGCGCCGCGCTCGCCCTGAGGGCGACGGCCGCGACCGGCGGCTTCACCCCGACGGAAGGGATCGGGCCCGAGGCGGGAAGGGTCTCCGCCCCCACCGGCGACGTCCTCCTGCCTGCCCCCGGCCTGCCCGCCCCCGGCGGCGATCTCCTTCCCGTCCCCGGCGACGCCGGCCCCGGCGGGGTGTCCCCGGTGCTGGCGTCGCTGCTGCGGATGCTGTCCGTGCCGGTCGGCGGCCCACCGCCGCCCACGGGCTGAGCCCCTCGCGGGCTGAGCCCCTCGCGGGGCAGGCGTCGGGGCGGCGAGAAGAAAGACGAGAAGAAAAAGGGGTGGCGGATCCCCGCCACCCCTCACTTCGTTCTCCGGCCGCCGGAGCCTGGCCCACGGGTTACTTGGGCCGCACGCCCAGCAGCTCCAGGGTCGTCATGATGATGAAGCCCACCATGATGATCAGCCAGATCCACCGGGCTCGCCGGTTGAATCTGCCGTTCCCGTCATCGCTCACTTCTGGCCTGGCAGCTTGAACTTCGAGGGGTCGAAGCCCGGCGGCAGCTCAAGGCCGGGCGGAAGCTGACCCGCTCCCAGCCTGCCGAGGGCGCCTCCCGCGTGGGGAGCGGCGCCGTCGGGGGCGTCGGCCGCGCTGGACGCGCCCTTGCCGAGTGCCGCCTTGCGCGGGTCTCCGCTGACCCTGCGGCCCTTCGCCGCCTTCTTCTGGGCCGCCTTCCCGCCCTTGCGTCCGCCGGGCATGCCCGGGATGCCCAGGCCGCCCGCCATGCGCTTCATCATCTTCTGGGCGTCGAAGAAGCGGACGACGAGGTTGTTGACCTCGGTCACCGTCACGCCGGAGCCCTTGGCGATGCGGGCGCGGCGAGAACCGTCGATCATCTTCGGGTTCTGGCGCTCGCCCGGGGTCATCGAACGGATGATGGCGGCGACACGGTCCAGGTCACGGTCGTCGACCTGGTTGAGCTGGTCACGCATCTGCCCCATTCCGGGCATCATGCCGAGCAGGTTCTTGATCGGCCCCATCTTGCGGACCATCATCATCTGCTCGAGGAAGTCTTCGAGCGTGAAGCCCTCGCCCGAGGTGAGCTTGCCCGCCATCTTGGCGGCTTCCTGCTCGTCGAAGGTCTTCTGCGCCTGCTCGATCAGGGTGAGGATGTCACCCATGTCGAGGATGCGGGAGGCCATCCGGTCAGGGTGGAAGGCGTCGAAGTCCTCGAGCTTCTCACCCGTGGACGCGAACATGATCGGCTTGCCGGTGATGTGGCGGACCGACAGGGCCGCGCCGCCTCGGGCGTCGCCGTCGAGCTTGGTGAGCACGACGCCGTCGAAGCCGACGCCCTCCATGAAGGCCTGGGCCGTGGAGACGGCGTCCTGACCGATCATCGCGTCGACGACGAACAGGACCTCGTCGGGCGAGACCGCGTCGCGGATGTCGGCGGCCTGCTTCATCAGCTCCTGGTCGATGCCCAGGCGGCCCGCGGTGTCGATGATGACGATGTCGTGCTGCTGACGCTTGGCGTGGTCGACCGACTGGCGGGCGACGGCGATCGGGTCGCCGACGCCGTTGCCCGGCTCGGGGGCGTAGACCGCGACGCCCGCCCGCTCGGCCACGACCGACAGCTGCTGGACGGCGTTGGGGCGCTGGAGGTCGGCGGCGACCAGCAGCGGGGTGTGGTTCTGCTCACGCAGCCAGCGGGCGAGCTTGCCCGCCAGCGTGGTCTTGCCCGCGCCCTGGAGGCCCGCGAGCATGATGACGGTCGGCGGGTTCTTCGCGTAGCGAAGCCGCCGGGTCTCGCCGCCGAGGATCTCGACCAGCTCGTCATTGACGATCTTGACGACCTGCTGTGCCGGGTTCAGCGCCTGGGAGACCTCGGCCCCGCGAGCGCGCTCCTTGACCTGGGCCACGAACGTCCTGACCACCGGAAGCGCGACGTCGGCTTCGAGCAGCGCGATGCGGATCTCGCGGCAGGTGGCGTCGATGTCGGCCTCGGACAGCCGACCCTTGGAACGGAGGGAGGAGAAGACCGATGTCAGCCGGTCGGAAAGCGTCTCGAACACGTGATTGGCCAGCCTCTGCGCTACAGGTCTGCGACTCGACATCCCAGCCTATCCGCTGGGAGGGGCGAACAGCGCCCCTGCGGTCCGCCCCGTCGCGGATCTGCCCTCCGCCGCGGGTCGTCCGGGTGGGGGGACGACGTGAGGAGACGCCGTCCCGGCGACCGCGACGGGCGGGGGAAATCGTGGGGGAATCCTGCGGACGGGGGTCTAGCGGCCCCACCCGGGAACGGCCATCCGCATGGTGAGCGCGTGCTCGACCAGGGTGATGAGCGTCGCCTTCACCGCGTCGCGAGAGCGCGCGTCCGTGCGTGAGATCGGGATGTGCGGCGCCAGCGTGAGCGCCTCCCGCACCTCCTCCTCGCCGTGCAGGTAGGTGCCGTCCCAGCCGTTGACCGCGACCACGAAGGGGAGCTTGGCCTCCTCGAAGTAGTCGATCGCCGGGAAGCTGTCGGCCAGGCGCCGGGTGTCGACCAGCACGATCGCGCCGATGGCGCCGCGGACGAGGTCGTCCCACATGAACCAGAAGCGGTGCTGGCCCGGCGTGCCGAACAGGTACAGGATCAGGTCCCGGTCCAGCGAGACCCGCCCGAAGTCCATGGCGACCGTCGTGGTCGTCTTGTTCGGGGTGAGACCGAGGTCGTCGATGCCGGCGCTGGCGTCGGTCATCACCGCCTCCGTGGTCAGCGGCAGGATCTCGGAGACCGCTCCCACGAACGTGGTCTTACCCACACCGAATCCACCGGCGACGACGATCTTCGTCGATGTCAGGCCGCCGCCGCGGCTAGAGCCTGCGAAGTCCACTGAGCACCCTTTCCAGCAGGTTGAGATCCGGCTTGCCCGCGTCCAGCTGCGGCTGATGCAGTTGGACCAGACCCTCGGCCGCCATGTCCGCGACCAGGATCCGGGTAACGCCGAGCGGGATGCGGAGCATCGCGGAGATCTCAGCGACCGAACGCACTTGCCGGCACAGGACGCTGATGGCCTGATACTCCGGCGTGCGGGTGGATAGATCGTGATGTACGGACGTCGCCGAGGAGACCAGTGCCTCCATGGCGAGCTGGGTCCGGGGGGCGGTGCGCCCCCCGGTCATGGCATACGGCCGGACCAGGGAGCTCTGCTCCGCGGGTTCCGGTTGCATGAAATGTGAAGGACCGCCCTGTTGCCGGTGGGGGTCGTCCATCGACTGGTAAGGGGACCCGCCCAGCGGGTCCCCTTCACCCGTCCAGCCGCGGCCTGCCACGGCATCCTCCTATGCTCATCGCCATCACCGGGGGTGGGAGGCCTGGAGTTCGGCGCGGACAGCCGGTGTCAACACCTGGCCCGCTCGTTCGACAAGCAGGGTCATCTGGTAGGCCACCAGGCCCATGTCACAGTCGGCCGCGGCCAGTACGGCCAGGCAGGAGCCGTCACTGATCGACATGATGAGGAGCAGCCCGCGCTGCATCTCCACCACCGTCTGGGTGACCGCTCCGCCCTCGAAGACCCTGGAGGCGCCCTGGGTCAGGCTGATCAGCCCGGCGGCGACCGCCGCCAGCTGGTCGGCTCTGTCCCGGGGAAATCCGTCGGAATACGCCAACGGCAGACCGTCAGCCGACACAACGACTGTGTGAGCCACGCCTGGGACGTTGTTCACAAAGTCGGTGATCAGCCAGTTGACCCCCCGAGCGGCCTGGCTCATTTCGCGCACGTGTTGTCATCCTCCTTGGCGACCGTGATGAGATCGCTCATCGGTCCTCTTTTCCTTCAACGTCCCGGCCGAAGTCGGGATACGGCTGCCCGTCGCCGACTTCGCCTCGCACCACCGCGCGGCCCTGCCGTACTCCCTGCTGGAAGCTCGACAGACGGCTGCGCACCGCTTCCGGGGAGATCGCGGGTCTGAACATGGAGGGCTGGGAGGCCGTCGGGTCGGGCGCGGCCGTGCCGGGCACGAGGTTCGCCTTCGGCACGCGCTTCGGCAGCCCGGAGCCGGTCATCCCGCCGAGTGTGGGTTCGCTCGCCGCCCGTGCCGCCTGCCAGCCGACGTCCGCGGGCGAGGACCAGATGTCGGGGGCCGGGGTCGCCGGGGGCGTGTCGTCGACGCCGGGCTCGCCCTGTCCCTCCTGGGCCGGGGCGGCGGGGTCGACCTTCCTGAACCAGTCGGACTCGACGGCGGCGAAGATCGGCAGGAACTCCTCCTTCGCCTCCTCCATGAGCGAGGACTCGGGGACGACAGGCAGCGGGCCCGTGCTGTCCGCGGCGTCGAACGCGCGGCTGTCGAAGGGGCCGTTCCCGAGCGGGGGCGGCCACACTCCCGAGTCGCCGGCGGGCGCGCTCGGCCAGATCCCCGAGTCGCCGTCGCGGGCGGGCATGCTCGTCCAGACCCCGGAGTCGCCGCCGCGCACGGGGGCGTCGGGCCACACGCCGGTGTTCATCTGGTTCGTCTGGGAGGAGTTCGGCCAGTCGGCCGAGTCTCCGCCGCGGACGGGAAGACCGGGCCACACGCCGGTGTCCGCCTGGGAGGAGGTGGTCGACCAGCTGGGGCTGCCGCCCTGCGGCGGCACGTGGGCGGCGGGCCAGGAGCCGTCGACCGGCGGCCGGCCGTCACCGGGGGCGTGCCGCGTCTCGAAGGAGGCGAACTGCTGCCTCAGGTCGAAGGCGTTGAAGGCCTGCTGGGCGGCCTCGAAGGAGGCGAACGCGGCCTGCGCGGGGTCGAGCGAGGTGGGGCTGGCCAGCACGGGCGGCCGGTCCGTCGCGGCCCGGTCCTCCGGGCCCATGGTCGCCGCCCAGTCGCCGCCGCCCTGGGTGACGGGCGCCTGGCGGGAGTCCGCCGCGGAGAGCAGGTTCTCCGGGATCAGGACCATGGCGGTCAGGCCGCCGCTGTCCTGCTGCCTGAGCTGCACACGGATACCGTGCCGCAGGGCGAGGCGGCCGACCACGAACAGGCCCATTCTGCGGGACACCGACACGTCGACCACCGGCGGGTTGGCCAGCCGCCAGTTCGCCTGCGTGAGCTCGTCGGCGGTCATGCCGATGCCGACGTCGGTGACCGAGACCATCACGCCGCCGCCGTCGATGCGGTTGCTGGACACGAGGACCTTCGTCTCCTTCGGAGAGAAGGAGATCGCGTTCTCCACGAGCTCGGCGATGAGGTGCACGACGTCGTTGACGGAGGTGCCGACCACGGACACGCCCGCGGACAGCTGCAGGGTGACCCGTTCGTAGTTCTCGACCTCGGACAGCGAGGCGCGGACCACGTCGATGATCGGGATGGGCTGGCTCCACCGGCGCGCGGGCTCCTGCCCGGCGAGGACCAGGAGGTTCTCGCTGTTGCGGCGCATGCGGGTGGCGAGGTGGTCGAGACGGAACAGGTTGCCGAGCCGGTGCTCGTCCTGCTCGCCCTGCTCCAGGCTCTCGATCAGCGAGAGCTGGCGTTCCACCAGGGTCTGGCTGCGCCTGGAGAGGTTGACGAACATCGCGTTGACGTTGCTCCGCAGCCGGGCCTCGTCGCCGGCGAGGCGGATGGCCTCGCGGTGGACCTCGTCGAAGGCGCGCGCGACCTCGCCGATCTCGTCGTCGGAGTTGACGCCGATGGGCAGCACCTCGGCCGTCTCCGCGTCCCCGCTCTCCCGCAGGGCCTGGACGGTTTCCGGCAGACGCTGTCCCGCGATGGACAGCGCCTCGGTGCGGAGCCTGCGCAGCGGCCTGACCAGCGAGCGCGCCATGATCGTGGTGATGATCAGGACCAGGACGAGCAGCAGGGCGCTCGCCACCGCGGCGAACAGCGCTCCACGCTGCTCGCCCTCCTGGAGCGTACGGCTCTGCGTGATGACCTCGTCGGAGATCGTTTTCTCCACCGTGCGCATCTTGTCGATGATGACGGTCGAGGCGTCGAACCACTGGGTCTGGTCGCCCGCGCCGGTGTTGGCGGCGTTGACGCCGACCAGGGGGGCGTGGGCCGTGGCCAGGACGAGCGCCCTGAGGCGGATGAACTCCGCGCGGTCGATCTTCTGGCCGCTGACGGTGTCGTCGTAGAACTGGCGCTGCTCCAGCGAGGCCTCTCCTCTGAAGGCGGCGAGCTCGCTGTCGCGCTGCGCGCGGGCGACGATGAAGTCGTCCAGGCCCTGGGTGGTGAACTGCCTGTTGGCCAGTGCGACGGCGAGTTCCGCCCGCTCCCTGGAGGCCTGTTCCTTGGCCCTGGCCAGAGCCGCGAACGCGGCCGCGCCGGAGCTGAGGCTCTGGTCCGCGTCGACCTGGACGATCTTTCCGTGGAGCGCCAGAAGGTCGCTGATCGCCTGTGAGTACGTCTGGATGACGGGCTGCGCGGGCAGCGAGCTGCTGACGACGGCCTTGCGCACGGTGGCGAGCTCGTCGAGGCGGGTGCTCATCTGCGCGATGCTCTCCCGCTCGCGGGTGGCGAAGGCGCCCTCCACGGCGTCGCGGAGCCGGCCGCGCACGTCCACGGCGATCCTGTCGACGACGCCGTACTGCTCGTCCAGCTTGGTGCGGGCGCCTCTGGGGCGTCCCTGGGCGACGAACCTGGCGGCGAGGTCACGCTCCAACTGCAGGCCGTGCACCAGCCCGCTCAGACTGGAGGAGAGCTCCGCGGTCACGCGGACCTGTTCGTACTGCGCGGCGCTGGTGACGGAGGTGGCCACGCGGAACCCGCCGAGGACGACGGCAGCGGTGGTGGGAATGACGATGAGCGCGATCAGCCGTGACCGCACCCGCCAGTTCCTGAAGGCGAACCTGCTGCCGTTTCTCCCGGTTTTCTCCTGATCGGCGGTCTGGGGCGGACCGCCTTCCCGCGTCTCGGAATCGCCGAAGACCTGGGCAGCCACCAGCCCGGATTCACGTTCGCTGGGGATTGACGCTGTCCTCACTGGCCTCCGCTACCTCTCCTCGGTTTGTCTGATTGGAGGGGATCCTGTCATGCATCTGATCTTCACGTGACGCGGATGCATCCTTGGGGCGAGGGTTATTGGAGCATAGCCAGAAGAGTTCGGCCAATAGCCCATAAGTCGCAACTTATGGGCAATCAGGACTAGGCGCTCGCAACCGGGCAGCCCCTTCGGCACCCGCCGAGCAGATTTATACGGCCTTATCCCGTGCGGTGATGCGACTTTCCCGACATGTCGCCGCGCCTCCACCAGACAAGCCTGGAACGATCCCATTGGCAAGACCCCGACCGAAAATCAATGAACAAAAGTACTTATTTGTCCGATTTACCCCTATTGGCCAATACTTATGATTAAGCTGGCCCCCTCCGCTACGCTGCTTCACGGCCGGGAGCCCCCATCCTGCGCTTTCGGGGACCGTCTCCACGTCGTCCCCATGTCGCCGACGACTTCCGAGGAGATCCGGCCGGACGTCAAACGCCCCTAAGGAGACCCCATGAGGTTCGGTCCCACGAGCCGGACGGCCCCCCGGGGGCCAGTCGGATGACCAGGCAGGCCGTGCTCGGCAACAGAGTGCTCTGCGGCGCCCTCGGCGTCGCGGGACTGCTGCTCGTCATGGAGGCGGCCGGCAGGGCGGAGCTCGTCGACCCGACCGTCCTCCCCCTGACCTCGACGATCCTGACCCGGGTCGCCGAACTCGCCGTCGACGAGGAGTTCCTCGTCAACGTGGGAGCCACCATGACCGCCTGGGGGCTCGGCCTCCTGCTCACGGTGGCCGTCACGGTCCCCCTCGGACTGCTGCTCGGCAGCCTGCCCAGGCTGGAGACGGCGGTGCGGCCGCTGATCGAGTTCCTGCGCCCGATCCCCTCCGTCGCCCTCATCCCGCTGGCGATCCTGATCTTCCCCGACCGGCTCGACCTCAAGATCGCCGTTATCTTCTACGCCTCCTGCTGGCCCGTTCTGATCAACACCATGTACGGCCTGCAGGACGTCGACCCGGTGGCCAAGGAGACGCTGCGCAGCTTCGGCTTCGGGCCGCTGGCCGTACTGTGGCGGGTCTCACTGCCCAGCACCGCGCCCTTCATCGCCACCGGAGTACGGCTCGCGGGCGGCATCGCCCTCATCCTGGCCATCAGCGCCGAGCTGCTCGCGGGCGGCTCGGACGGCATCGGCGCCTACGTCATCAAGGCGGGAAGCAGCCCGGACGGCCTGGAGTTCATCATCGCCGCGACCATGTGGGCCGGAATCCTGGGCGTCGTCACCAACAGCCTGTTCATCGGGGCCGAACGGCGGCTGTTCCGCTGGCACACCGCCCGCGCGGGGGTGACCGGGTGAAACACTCCGCCCCCGCTTCCCCCAAGAGCTCCGGGACGTCCCCGGGAGGCTCCCCCTCAGGTCTGCGCGGCGTCGCGCGCGCCGTCTCCCGCCTGTGGCTGGTCCCCGTCGCGCTGGTGCTGTGGGAGATCGGGACCCGCGCCGCGGACACCCCTTATTTCCCCTCGCCGACGACGATCGCGGTCAAGATGCGGGAGATGTGGCTCAACGGCCCCGCGAGCCGCCTGTGGCTGAGCGATCTCGCACTCGAGAACTTCCCGCCCAGCCTGGCCCGGCTGTTCGCGGGATGGGCCCTCGCCGGGGTCGCCGGGATCGTGCTCGGCGTCATGCTCGGCCGCTCGGTGCTCCTGGCGCGCTTCGTCGACCCGCTCGTCCATTTCGGCAGGGCGATTCCGCCGCCGATGCTTCTGCCGCTCCTCATCCCGCTGATGAGCATCGGCACGCAGATGCAGCTGACCACGATCGTGTTCGGCGTCATCTGGCCCGTGCTGCTCAACACCGTCGACGGCGCCCGTTACGTCGACCGCCAGCACATGGAGACCGCGCGGGTCTTCGGGCTGTCGTGGGGACAGCGACTGTGGCGGGTCATCCTCCCCTCCTCGACGCCGAAGATCTTCGCGGGCCTGCGGCTCAGCCTGTCCCTGGCCCTGATCCTCATGGTCATCTCCGAGCTGGTCGGCAGCACGAACGGGATCGGCTTCCAGCTCCGCGCCGCGGAGCGCGCTTTCGACCCGCCGGCCCTGTGGGGGGCCATCGTGGTGCTCGGCCTCCTCGGATACGTGCTGAACCTGGCCTTCTTCGCGATCGAGCGGCGGGTCCTGTCCTGGCACCGCGCCGCCAAGCAGACAACCTGAGGACCTGCTGTGCTTGAGATCTCCAACCTGACCCATACCTACGGCAGCGGACCGTCCGCCCACAACGCGCTGGGCGGCATCGACCTGAACGTCTCCGAGGGCGAGCTGGTGTGCATCGTCGGCCCTTCCGGGTGCGGCAAGTCCACGCTGCTGCGCTCCATCGCGGGGCTGCTGCGCCCGACCGGCGGCCAGGTCGTGCTCAACGGCGCCCCCGTGGCGCAGACGCCCGACGACCTGGCCGTCGTCTTCCAGGACTACAGCCGCTCGCTGTTTCCCTGGATGTCGGTCGCCGACAACATCTCCCTGCCGCTGCGACGCAAGGGCGAGGGGAGAAAGCAGCGGGCACGCTCCGCCATGGAGGCGCTGGAGCAGGTCGGCCTGGCGGGCGCGGCGGACAAGTATCCCTGGGAGCTGTCCGGCGGCATGCAGCAGCGGGTCTCCATCGCGCGCGCCCTGGCCTACCGTCCCGCCCTGATGCTCATGGACGAGCCGTTCGGCTCCGTCGACGCCCAGACCCGCGAGGACCTGGAGGATCTGACGCTGCGGGTCCGCGGCCACCACAACATGACCATCCTGCTCATCACCCACGACATCGACGAAAGCGTGTACGTCGGCGACCGCGTCGTCGTGCTGTCGAAGGCCCCGGCGAGGATCGTCGGCGACCTGCGGGTCGACCTTCCCGGCCCCCGCGACCAGATCAACACGCGGGAGCACCCCGACTTCGTGCGCCTGCGCGCGGAGGTCGGCCGTCTGGTGCGCGGCATGCGGACCTCTCCGGCCTCCGCCTCCTGAGGCCGCCGTCCCGAACCAGGACGCCGGGCGCGAGCTCCTCGCCCCCGGCGTCCTTTTTTGAACCCCGCTTCAAAGCGGCACGGGACCGGCACGGCGGCTCTCCCGGCCGCTGACATGGGGTCACGGGCTCGTGAGGTCCGGCGCCCGGCCGTTCCCCTGAAGCGTTTCCTAAAATGGTTACAAACCTTCCAATAAACGGTCGCGCCGCTCACCGTTCAGCAGGGCGTTCCATGTCAGCCTGTATGGGCCCAAATGAAAAGCGTCTCGCCGTCACGGAAGCCTCGCATCTCATTTCGGTGACCCGAAACCATCCGAATACCCGATCACACCACCTTCTCAGGGCGAATCCGGAGTGCCCGAAATCGGCACTCACTCCCCACACACCCCTCAATTCCGTCAATGCAACACATTGACAAACCGATAAAGCTAGTGCAACGCCATCAAAACATGCCATACAAGGACATTAATTATGGACTGTCGCTAAACCCGACATTAAGGGTTGCTGCCGGATTTGAGAGCATCTACGATCGCTCCTTGATCTCTTCTCCCCGATTCCGGGACGTGCAAGCCATGTCGAAATCCCCCACCTCTCCGAGGAGCCACATATGAGGTTCCGTCCATTAGCGCGCGTCTGCCTCGTCGTCGCCGCGCTCTCGGTTCTCGCCACCGCCTGCAACAGTGGAAAGGCCGCGACCAGTGCCGCGGCGAACGGTCTTGAGAAGACCGACCTCACCATCGGCATGCTGCCGCTGCCCGAAGTGGCGCCGGTGCAGATCGCCATCAAGCGGGGCTTCTTCAAGGCGGAGGGCCTGAACGTCAAGTTCACCATCATCGACGGAGGCGGCAGCGCGCTCCCCTCGCTGCTGAGCGGCGGCTTCGACGTGCTGCACAGCAACTACGTCTCCGCCTTCACCGCGGCCTCCCAGAAGGTCGCCGACCTGAAGGTCGTCGCCGAGGCCACCGTGGCGACCCCCGGCAGCTTCGTCCTGGTGACGGCGCCCAACTCGAACGTCACCAAGGTCGAGGACCTGAAGGGCAAGACGATCGGCGTCAACACCAAGCGCAACGTCGCGATGCTGACCACCAGCGTGACCCTGAAGGTACACGGTCTGGACCTCGACCGCGACAAGATTGAATTCGCCGAGATCCCGTTCCCCAACATGTGGCAGGCCCTCAAGACGGGACAGGTCGCCGCGGCCTTCCTGCCCGAGCCGTTCGTCAGCGCCGCCGCCGCCGACGGCGGGGTGAAGGTCACCGACCTCATGGCCGGGCCGACCGACAGCTTCCCGATCGCGGGCTACTTCGTCACCGCCGACTTCGCGAGCAAGAACCCGAAGACGGTCGCCGCCTTCCAGCGGGCCCTGCTGAAGGCGCAGTCGGTCGCCGCGAGCGACCGCAAGGCGGTGGCCGAGGTCCTCCCCCTGTACACCAAGATCAACGCCCAGACAGCGGAGATCATGCAGCTCCCCGGCTATCCGATCACGACGAACGCCGTGCGACTGCAGCGGGTCTCCGACCTCATGTCCGAGTACGGCTATCTGCAGAAGCCGTTCAACGTCAACTCACTCTTGCTGGCAGGACAGAAGTGATCGATGCCTACCAGGCGGTCGGCCTGGTTCCCACCATGCGCGGCGTCCGCAACCGGGACGAGATCCAGACGAACCTCGAGCACATCGAGCACCTGGTCAAGGCGGCCTCCTGGCTGTCCAGCCTCGACCTTCCCGTGCGCCTGATCGCGATTCCCGAGGGCGCGCTCCAGGGGTTCAACGACGAGGTGCTCGACATCGACCACGAGGACTTCGCCCGGGAGTGCGCGATCGAGGTCCCCGGTCCGGAGACCGACAGGCTCGGCGCGCTGGCCCGGCAGTGGGACACCTACATCATCGCCCAGGCCAAGGCCCTCCACCCGGAGTTCCCCGGGCGCTTCTTCAACGTCGGCCTGGTGATCGACCCCGAGGGCGAGATCGTTCTCACCCACTACAAGACGGTCCCGCTGCTTCCCGTCGAGCACTCGGTGACCCCGCACGACGTCTGGGACCGCTGGGTCGAGCTGTACGGCAAGACCCTCGAGGCCTTCTACCCCGTCGCCGACACCGCGATCGGCAGGATCGGCATCCTCATGGCCAACGAGGCGTCGTATCCCGAGAACGCCCGCGGCCTCGCGATGAACGGCGCCGAGATCATCTACCGGGGCCCCTACCCGCACCCGCACGTCGGCAACGGGCTGTACGCGATCCAGAACCAGGCCAGGGCGCTGGACAACAACTGCTACCTGATCGCGTGCAACGTCGGGACCTACTACCTGTCCGCCGAGTCCGACATCCCGATCGACACCTTCGGCGGCCACTCGATGGTCGTGGACTACAAGGGCCAGATCGTCGGACGTCACGACTACGGCGGCGCGTCCTCCTGGGTGTCCGGCACGATCGACATCGAGGCGCTGCGCCGGTTCCGCGCCAACGCGCAGTGGGACAACTGGATCAAGGACCTCAAGACCGAGCAGTACCAGCTCATCTACGACAAGCCGATCTACCCGAAGAACCTCTACCTCGACCGCAAGCCGTACAACCACGCGGAGTTCCGCGCCGAGGTCATCGACAAGCAGATCGAGCTGATGCACGAACGCGGCATCTGGGTCCGCCCCGAGAAGTAGCACCGGAAGAACCGGGCCGGCTCGCCGGTGAAGCCGGCCCGGTGTGGGGCCCACCCTCGGGTGGGTCCCACACCGGGACACGACGGGTCAGACGCGCAGCGTGAGGACGTGCTCGACCAGGGTGATCAGGGTCGACTTCACGGCGTCACGCGAACGGGCGTCGGTCCGGACGACGGGGATGTGCGGGGAGATCGTCAGAGCTTCCCGCACCTCCTCCTCGGCGTGGATGTGCGTGCCGCCGAAGCCGTTGAGCGCCACGACGAACGGCAGTCCGGCCTCCTCGAAGTAGTCGATCGCCGGGAAGCTGTCGGCCAGCCGCCGGGTGTCGACCAGCACGATCGCACCGATCGCGCCCTTCACGAGGTCGTCCCACATGAACCAGAACCGGTGCTGACCCGGCGTACCGAACAGGTACAGGATCAGGTCCCGGTCCAGCGAGACACGGCCGAAGTCCATGGCCACCGTGGTGGTCCGCTTGGTCGGGATGTGCGAGAGGTCGTCCACCTCCGCACTGGCCTCCGTCATCACCGCTTCCGTGGTCAGCGGCATGATCTCGGAGACCGCGCCGACGAAGGTCGTCTTGCCGACACCGAATCCTCCGGCGACAACGATCTTCGTTGACGTCATACCGGCGTCAGAGCCTGCGAAGCCCACTGAGCACCCTTTCAAGCAAGTTGAGATCCGGCTTTCCGGTTCCGGCATCCAGCGACGGCTGGTGGATCTGCACCAGGCCCTCGGCCGCCATGTCCGCGATCAGCACCCGGGTCACGCCCAACGGCATGCGCAACAGGGCAGAGAGCTCGGCGACCGAGCGTACCTGCTGGGACAACGAGATGATCGCCTGGTACTCCGTGGAGAGCGTGGAGGTGTCCACGCTCACGAACGTCGCCGAGGAGACCAGCGCCTCGAGCGCGAGCTGCATCCTGGGAGCTGTTCTTCCCCCGGTCACAGCGTACGGACGAATCAGACGATTACGTCCGCTCTTGGCCTGAGGCGTGCTGCCAGGGGGTTCCTCCCCCTGACCACGCCAACCTGGTGCGTCCATATCACCTCCCTATCGCTGGGCCGACTGCAACTCTGCGCGCAGCGCAGGCGTGAGCGCCTGTCCCGCGCGCTCAGCCAGCATGGTCATCTGGTAGGCCACCAGGCCCATGTCACAGTCCGGTGAGGCCAGTACGGCCAGCGCGGAGCCGTCGCTGATCGACATCGTCAGCAGGAGACCCCGCTGCATCTCGATCACGGTCTGGGCGACGGGGCCGCCCTCGAAGACCCGGGAGGCTCCCTGGGTGAGACTGATCAGACCGGCCGTGATCGCGGCGAGCTGGTCGGCGCGGTCCTTCGGGAAGCCCTGCGAGTAGGCCAACGGAAGGCCGTCCGCGGAGACGATCACCGCGTGGGCCACGCCGGGCATCTCCTTGACGAACTCGGTGATCAGCCAATTGAAGCCGCGGGCGGCCTGACTGAGTTGGTGGTTCACTGGTTCTCTCCCTCAGCGGCGTTCAACCGCTCGTTCATCTCAGCGCGGCCCTGCCGAATGCCTTGCTGGAAACTGGACAGACGACTGCGCACCCGCTCCGCCGAGATCGGAGGCAGCGGGGCAGCCGGAGCGGCCGGCGCCGAGGCGGCGGCTCCGGGGACGAGGTTGGCCTTGGGCACCCGCTTGGGCAGGCCCGCCCCGGTCACGCCGCCCTCGACCGGCTTCTTGGCGACCTCGGCGGCGGCCCAGCCCTGGTCGGCCGGGGTGCTCCACGGCTGCCTCTCGACGGCGGGCGGTCCCTGCCGTCCCGGACGCCGGATGGGCAGCACCGGCGGGTCGTCGTGAAGCGGGTCCTCGAGCAGGCCGGGCCCGCTCGTCGGCTCCTCGACCTCCGGCTCGGGCTCGACCTCGGGTTCGGCCACGAGCTCGGCGGAGGCGCTGCTGCGGAACCAGTCGGACCCGACCGCCGCGAAGATCGGCAGGAACTCCTCCGGCTCCGGCTCCGTCGGCGAGACCTCGACCGCGGGCAGGGCCTGGGTGTTGTCCGGGGCCTCGTGCCGCTGCGGCGCCCACGGGTCGACCGGCGGCATCTCCGGCCAGGACGGCGCGGACGACGGCTGCGCGGTCGACCTCGGCGGCCCGGCCGGGAACGACGGCTCCGCCGGGTAGGACGGCTGCGCCGCGGGGAAGGAAGGCTGCGCCGGGAACGACGGCTCGGCCGGGAACGAGGGCTGCGCCGCCGGGAACGGCGGCTGGCCCAGGAAGGACGTCTCCGCCGGGAAGGACCTGTCGGACTGGAAGGACCTGTCGGACTGGAACGACCTCTCCGCCGGGAACGACGGCTGGGCGGTCGGGAACGACGGGTCTCCGACGGGGAACGACGGATGCTCGGCGGGGAACGACGGCGGCGCGGTCGGCGTCAGGGGCGAGGACCACAGGTCCTCGACCGCGGAGGCGGAGACCACCGGCGTCGACCACAGGTCCGCCACGGACGGGGTCGAGGGCTGCGGCGGCACCGGTGCGCCCGGCCCCCCGGGCGACCGGGTGGGAAGCCCGTTGGAGGCGCCGTGCGAGGGGCCGCTCCCGAACGGGTTCGGGCTCGGCGTCGCGCTGAACGGGTCGTGCTCGGGCAGGACGGAGGGGGCGTTCTGCCCCGCCATGGCCAGCTGGGGCATGAGCGGCGACTGGGCGACCACCTGCACGGGAAGCAGAACGACGGCGCTCAGGCCGCCGGTGTCGGGACGGCGGAGCTGGACCCTGATGCCGTGGCGCATGGCCAGCCGGCCGACCACGAACAGGCCCATTCGGCGGGAGACCGACAGGTCGACCGCGGGAGGCTCGGCCAGACGCCGGTTGGCCTCGGCGAGTTCCTCGTCGCTCATGCCGATGCCCGAGTCGGTGACCGCCAGGATGATGGCGCCCGTCTCGTTGGCGTTGCTGCTCACCATGATCTTGGTGTCCTGCGGCGAGAAGAAGATGGCGTTCTCGACGAGCTCCGCGATCAGGTGGACGATGTCGTTGACGGCCGAGCCGACGATCAGGGTGCCCGACTCGACCCGCAGACCCACGCGCTCGTAGTTCTCGACCTCGGACAGCGAGGCGCGGACGACGTCGCTCAGCGGGACCGGCTCACTCCACCTGCGGCTCTGCTCCTGACCCGCGAGGACCAGGAGGTTCTCGGAGTTACGGCGCATGCGGGTGGCCAGGTGGTCCAGCTTGAAGAGGCTGGCCAGCCGGGAGTCGTCCTGCTCGCCCTGCTCCAGGTCGTCGATGAGGTCGATCTGCCGTTCCACGAGCGACTGGGTGCGCCGGGAGAGGTTGACGAACATCGCGTTGACGTTGTTCCGCAGTTTGGCCTCGTCGCCCGCCAGGCGGATGGCCTCGCGGTGGACCTCGTCGAAGGCCCGGGCGACTTCTCCGATCTCGTCGCGGGCGGCCACGTCGATGGGGGCCACCTCCACGTTCGGTTCGGCCTCCGTGGACTCCCGCAGCACGCGGACGGTCTCGGGCAGCCGGGTGCTGGCCACCTCGAGCGCCTCGCTCCGCAGGCTGCGCAGCGGGCGGACCAGCGTTCCCGCCACCCAGGCGGTGACCAGCAGGATGATGATCAACAGAACGAGGATCGTGGCACCGGTGATGATGGCGCTGCGCTCTTCCGCGGCCTGCAGTTCCTGGCTGCGGGAGACGACCGAGGCGGCCAGGCTTCGCTCGACGGCGTTCATGCCGTCCACGAGAGCCGAGGCGGCGTCGTACCAGGCGTTCATGCCCATCTCCCTGGGCAGGCCCAGGTTCTCACGCATCCGCGACATGACCAGGGCTCGCAGGGAGTCGGCCTTGGCGATCTTCGGGTCGGTGAGCACGTCGCTCAGGCGCTTGGCGTCGGCCGGCGCCGCCGTCGCCTGGAAGGTGGCCTGCTCGCTGAGCTGGCTCTTGTAGGCGCCGAGGAAGTCGGCGGGGTCGTCGAAGTCGAAACGTCCCTCGATCCGGGCGACGAGGAGGATGCCTCGCTGCCTGGCGACCTGTTCCCTGGCCTGGGTGAGCGCGCCGAGCGCGAGGACGTCACCGATCAGCCGCTCGTCGCGGGCGCTTCGGCCGAGGTCGTCGTGCAGGGTGAGGAAGTCGTCGATCATACGCGAGTACACGCCGAGGGCCGCTCGCGGAAGCACGTCGCCGCTGGTGAGGGATTTCCGGAGGCTGAACAGGCCGTTCAGCCAGTTGCGGACCTGCGCGACCTCCGCGACGATGCGGGGGTCCTGGTCGTCGCCCAGCGCGTCGATCGCGGTGAGCACGTTCGTACGGGTCAGGTCGACCCGGCCCTGCAGGTCCTTGACCCTGGACAGTCGCGCGGGCCTGCGTCTGTCGGCGATGTACCAGGCGGTGAGGTCCCGTTCGTCCGCCAGCTCGTAGGAGATGGTGGTGAGCTGGTCGACGAGCGCTGCGACCTCGGCCGTCTGGCGATACTCCGTGGCGTTGTTCAGGGAGCTGTTGAGCTGGAGTCCACTCAGCACCACCGCCGCGGCCGTGGGGAGCAGGATCAGCGCGACCAGTCGGGGACGCACGCGCCAGTTCGAGGGCAGGAATCGACTGCCCACCGCTGACACACGGTGGTTGCGGCGGTCTTGTGTCATCACTGGCCTACGTAACCCCTCGCCGGTTTTGGATACGGCGGTAGCAATTTGAGCACATCCTTTATGTCACTTCGAATGGAGTGTGTGCCGACAAATCCCCCCAAAAGGGATATTTGACAACAAAACTCATGATGGCCGGAAAGATTCTTTAGCCTCGGGGACCTGGTGTTTGATCATCAAGTGCCGGGTCACCGAGTACTCCTGGACCGCCTCCTGACTCATGTCCTTACCGAAGCCACTGCCCTTGACTCCGCCGTGCGGGGCCTCCGAGGCGATCGGCAGATGGTCGTTCACCCAGGTCACGCCCACATCGAGCCGGTGGGAGACACGCAGTGCCCGCGCCACGTCCGTGGACCAGATCGAGGAGGCCAGGCCGTACGGGGTGTCGTTGGCCAGCCGTACCGCCTCGTCCTCGCCGTCGAAGGGCAGGGCCAGAAGAACGGGTCCGAAAAGCTCGCCCTGAACGATCTCGCTGTCCTGACGGGCCCCGACGATCAGCGTCGGCGGGTAACGGAAGCCAGGGCCCTCGATCGGGGAGCCGCCGCAGAGCACGGAGGCCCCCTCGGCGAGCGAGCGTTCGACGAAGCCGTGCACGCGGGCCCGGTGGTCCGCGGAGATCAGCGGCCCGATGTCCGTCGCCGGGTCCCAGGGGTCGCCGACCCTGACCCTCTCGAGCGTGGCGCGAAGCGCGTCGACGGCCTCGTCGTACACGTCGCGGGAGATGTAGACACGGGTCGCCGCGGTGCAGTCCTGGCCGGTGTTGTAGGTCGCGCCCATCGCCACGCCCCTGGCCATCTCCGCCAGGTCGGCGTCGCCGAAGACCAGGGCGGGGGCCTTGCCGCCGAGCTCCAGGTGGACCCGCTTGAGGGACCCCGCCGCACCGCGCATGACGGCGCGGCCCGTCTCGGTCGAACCGGTGACGCTCACCATGTCCACGCCCGGGTCCGTGACCAGGGCCTCACCGACCTCGGCGTCGCCGAGGACGACCTGGAGCAGGCCCTGCGGCGCGCCCGCCCTCGCGAACAGCTCGGCCAGCCTGAGCGTGGTGCCCGGCGTCTGCGGCGCGGGCTTGATGACCACCGCGTTGCCTGCGGCGAGCGCGGGACCGAGCTTCCACACGGCCATCACGAGAGGGAAGTTCCAGGGCGCGATGGACCCGACGACACCGACGGGGCGGCGCACCAGCACCGAGGTGTAGCCGGAGCTGAGCACCCCGGCCCCGGTGCCCTCGAGCGAGCGGGCGGCCCCGGCGAAGAAGCGGAGGTTGTCGGCCGCGAACGGCAGCTCGCCGTCGCGGAACACCGCGGCGGGCTTACCCGTCTCCGTCACCTCGAGGCGGGTGAGCTCCTCGGCGTCGGCCTCGACGAGATCGGCGAAGCGCAGCATCACCCTGGCCCGCTCGGCCGGGGTCGCCTGGCTCCACTCCTCGTAGGCGGCCCGCGCCCGCCGTACGGCGGCGCCCACCTCCTCGACCGGGGTGTCAGGCACCTCCCGCAGGAGCTCACCGCTCGCCGGGTTGATCAACTTGCCCATGGAACTTCTTTCATCGTGGTGGTGCTGGGAGCCCTCAGGCTCCGGCCCGCTCGATCAGGTCGGCGGCCTTGCGCAGACCGTCACGGCGGCGGATCTCCTCGCCCGCGGCGGCAAGACGTTCACGGAGCTCGGTGTCACCGAGCAACCTCTCGAGCGCTCCGGTCAACTCCTCGTCGGTGAACGAGTAGGTGGCCAGGCGCACACCGTAGCCGAGCTCGGCGACTCGTTGCGCATTGTCGTACTGATCCCAGAAAAGGGGCAACAGGATCATCGGCTTGCCGAAGTGCAGCGCCTCCGTGACGGTGTTGTTGCCGCCGTGGGTGATGACCAGGTCGACCAGCGGAAGGACCTTGGTCTGCGGAAGGAACTCCGCGCCCCACATGTTGTCCGCGAGCTTGATCTCCTCGTGCAGCGGGCCCTTCGAGACGACAAAACGATGCCGAGTTGTGCCCAGAACGTCGATGACTCGCTGCATCAGCGAGACATCCGCGGAGCCGAGCGAGCCGAGCGAGAAGTAGACCAGCGCGCCGTCCCGCTCGGCGAGCGACGCGGGCAGCTCGAAGCCCTCGTCGGTCTCCCTGACCGAGGAGTCGAGGCGGTGCCAGCTGTCGTCCAGCGGCCTGGCGTCGGTGTAGTCGGCGATCTCGGGGAAGACGTAGAGGTTCAGGTCGCCCCGGTGGATGAAGTCCAGGTCCGGCAGCGGCTCCGCGCCCTGCGCGACGACCCACTCGTTGAAGGCGGTCCACAGCTCACGGTGGGTCCGGTCGTACTCGGCGCGGAAGGCGTCCCACTCGGAGCGGTCGTCGGCGGGCAGGCCCGAGAAGACCGGGGCCACATCCTGACCGCGCACCTCGAGCGGGTTGCAGGAGACGATCCGCACGAACGGCCTGCCCGCGGTGAGCAGCGCGGGGAAGGTGATCACGTTGTCCTCGACGATCACGTCGGGCCGCACACGCTCGATAATCGCCTTCAACTGCGGCTCGCAGTACTTCGCGCCGTCGACCAGCGCCTCCCAGATCGGCTTCGTCACCGTCTCGAGTTGCTCCGAAGTCGACTTGCGATATTCCGGCGCGGTGTCCCTGATGAAGTCCTTCCAGAACTGCCCCGGATCCTGCTCCTCTTCGGACGGCGGCGCGAGGTCGACGAGGTCCTCCTCGAATCCGAGGGCCGTCAATTTCCCCTTCCAGGAGGCCTCAGCTGCGAAAACAACCCGATGACCGCGCTTGCGAAGAATGTCACCGATGCCGATGCAGTTGTTCGTCGGTCCGTAGGCACTTTCCGGCATGAACAGGATCGTGAGGGACATCACGCCTCCATGTGACTGGGAGTTAAGCGGCTTGAAGAGTGATTCAATTCTTGCTCTAGCTAAAACGCTAGGAAACGGTCACTATGGACCCCGGTACGGAGCGGGGTCCTGAACGAGTGGGGGATTATGACGCGCAAAAGGCGGGCGGATCGGCGCCTCGATCTCATCGCTGCCGCACATCGGGCGATCATCCGACACGGCACCGAGGGAGTGCACCTCAACCACGTCGCCGAGGAGGCCGGTCTGACCTCCGGCGCCGTGCTCTACCACTATCCCCAGCTGGGCGAACTGCTGGTCGACGCCCACCACGCGGGGATGGAGCGCTTCTACGAGCAGCGCCTCAAGCGGATCAGCGGCATGCTCGACCCTGTCGAGAAACTCGTCGTGACCATCCGCTCCGGGCTGCCCCTCGGACCCGACGACCCGGACGTGCGGCTGCTCAACGAACTCGGCGGGGTCGCCGGGCGCAACAGGATGTACGCCCTGCTGCTCACCACGCTCTACGACCGCCAGGTCTCGATGTACCAGAGCATCCTGGACACCGGAGCCGCCCTGGGAACCTTCACCCTGTCCGGTGACTCCCTCGCCATCGCGCGCAACCTGGTCGCGCTCGAGGATGCGTACGGCTACCGCATAACGGCCCGCCACCCGGTGATCGGCCCTGATGAGGCGGCGGAACTGATTCTCGCCTACGCCAGGACCGCTACCGGCAATCCGCTCAAGACGTCTCATTGAGGAATCAGCACCCCGTCCTCGGCCCTCCAGGTGAGGGTCACCGAGGACCCCGCCTGGACCTGGGTGGCTCCCTGCGTGGCCACCAGGACCGGAGTGGAACGCCCGGCCACGAGGACCGAGACGTGCGAGACTCCGCCGTAGAAGCTGACGTCGACGACCTTCCCGCGCAGCACACCCGGGCCGCCGGTCACGGCCTCGCCGTCCGCCGCCACCGCCGGGTCCGCCGCGACCTCGTCGTCCGCCGCGGCCTCGGACTCCTCCGGGACCTCCCCACCCGCCGCGGCCTCGGACTCCTCCGGGACCTCCTCTCCCGCCGTGACCTCGGAGTCCTCCGGGCCCGCTGACTCCTCGGAGCCCTCAGACTCCTCAGCGTTCTGCGAGTCCTTCACCGCTTCGGGGACCGCCGTGGCCTCTTCGCCCCTCGACTCCTCGCCGTCGTCCACGGCTTCCTCGTCGGCCGGGTCGTCACCGTCCACGGCTTCCTCGTCGGCCGGGTCGTCACCGTCCACGGCTTCCTCGTCGGCCGGGTCGTCACCGTCGACCGGGCTCTCGCTGTCAGCCGCGGCCTCGTCCCCGGACACCTCCTGCGCCTCGCCGTCGGCGACGGCCTCGTCGCCCGTCACGGCCGCCGCGTCCTCGGAGTCCGTCACAGCCCCGGAGCCCGTCTCGGCCTTGGACTCCGTCTCGGCCTCGGAGTCCTCAGCGGCCGTCACCGCCTCGGGCTCCGTCACGGTCTCCTCGTCCAGCCTGAGCCGCTCCGGCCGTACGGCCAGCAGCGCGGCCGTCCCCTCCGGCAGCTCGGAGACCACGGGAAGCACGCCGAGCCCGTCACAGGAGAGCCCGCCCGCACGCGCCTCGCCCTCGAAGAGGTTGTTGGCTCCGACGAAACCCGCGACGAACGGCGTCGCGGGCCGCTCGTACAGCGTCACCGGCGCGTCCACCTGCTCCACCCGGCCGGCGCTGAAGACCGCGATCCGGTCGGCCAGCGACATGGCCTCCTCCTGGTCGTGGGTGACCACGACGAAGGTGATCCCGACCTCGTGCTGGAGCCGCTTGAGCTCGAGCTGCATCTCGGCGCGGACCTTCTTGTCCAGGGCGGACAGCGGTTCGTCCAGCAGCAGCAGGCGGGGCCGCTTCACGATCGCCCTGGCCAGCGCGACCCGCTGCCGCTGGCCGCCGGAGAGCCGGTGGGGTTTCCTTCCCGCCGTCTCGCTCAGGCCGACCTTCTCCAGGACCTCGGCGACCCGCTCCCGGACCTCGGCCCTCGGCAGTCTCTCCCGCTCCAGGCCGTAGGCGACGTTCTTGGCCACGGTCATGTGCGGGAACAGCGCGTAGGACTGGAACATGAGGTTGACCGGGCGGCGGTGCGCCGGCTGTCCGAGCAGGTCGTCGCCGTCGAGGGTGACGGCGCCCGAGTCGGGGGTCTCGAAGCCCGCCAGGATCCGCAGCAGGGTGGTCTTGCCGCAGCCGCTCGGGCCGAGCAGCGCGAAGAACTCGCCCTGCCGGATCTCCAGGGAGACCTCCGACAGCGCCGTGACGTCGCCGAACCGGCGACTGACACCTGTGATCTGCAGCATCAGGACAGCGACTCCGTCAGTCGGGTCATCCGCTGGGCCACGATCACCACGGTGAAGCTCACGGCCAGCAGCAGGGTCGCCAGCGCGTTGATCTCCGGTGTGACCCCGAAGCGGACCATTGAGTAGATGACGATGGGAAGGGTCGGCGTGGCGGGCGCCGAGGTGAAGAAGGCGATCACGAACTCGTCGACGGAGAGCGTGAACGCCAGCAGCGCGCCCGCCGCGATGCCCGGGGCGAGCTGGGGCAGCGTGACGCGCAGGAACGTGGTGAACGGCGTCGCGCCGAGGTCCCTGGACGCCTCCTCCAGGGAGTTGTCGGCGTGCACGAGCCGGGTGCGGACGACCGCCGCCACGAACGCCATGCCGAACACCGTGTGCGCCAGCAACACCGAGTGCAGGCCGAGGGTCATCTTGACCGTCGCGTAGAAGACCAGCAGGCCGATGGCGAGGACCAGGTCGGGCAGCACGGCGGGCAGCACGCCGAGCGCGTCGAGCAGCCGCGACCTGGTGTGACGGGCGAGCCCGACGGCCAGCAGCGTGCCGAGCACGGTGGAGAGCGCCGTGCACCCCACGGCCACGATCAGCGTGTTGACCAGGCCTTCCTTCACCAGGTCGTTCCCGGCGAGCTTGCCGTACCACTTCAGGCTGAAGCCGGTGAAGGAGTAGGGCGACTTGCCGGAGTTGAACGACATGACGACGAGCACGACGATCGGCGTGTAGAGGAACACATAGGTCGCCCAGAAGGGGAGGTGCAGCAGGGGCGATCTACGCACGGCGGGCACTCCATGCCTGCAGGAGCAGCAGGACGATCAGTACGGCGAGCAGCGCCAGCGTGAGGGCGGACCCGAACGGCCAGTCGCGCGCCGTGAGGAACTGGTCCCTGATCAGGTTGCCGACCATGATCGAGCGTCCGCCGCCGAGCAGTTCGGGGATGACGAAGTTACCGAAGCTCGGCACGAAGACGAACATGCAGCCGGTCACGACCCCCGACAGGGTCAGCGGCAGCGTCACCGAGACGAACGTGCGGGCGGGCCTGGCTCCGAGGTTGGCCGAGGCCTCCGCGAGCTGCGGATCGAGCTTCTCGATCGCCGCGTACAGCGGGAGCACCATGAGCGGAAGGTAGGAGTAGACCAGCCCGGTGACGATCGTTCCCTCGTTGTACAGGAACTCGAAGGGGCCGAGGCCGAGCTTGCCGAGGGCGCTGTTGACCAGGCCGGGGCCGCTCAGCAGGACGATCCAGGCGTAGATGCGGATCAGGAAGTTGGTCCAGAAGGGCAGCACGATCGCCACCAGCGCGACCGTCTTCCACTTCCGGGGAAGCCGGGCGATCATGTACGCCGTCGGGTAGCCGACCAGCAGCGCGATCAGCGTGGCGACCGTGGCCAGCTTCAGCGAGCTCAGCACGACGTCGAGATAGATCGGGTCGAGGAGGCGGGTGAGGCTCTCCCCGCTGGCCTCGTAGACGACGCCGCCGAAGCGTCCCCTGCGGAAGAAGGAGTAGCTGAGGACCAGCACCAGCGGGATCAGCAGCAGGACGATCAGGTAGGTCAGGCCCGGACCGAGGAAGACCAGCCGTCCGAGCAACCGCCCCACGAGACGCGACCGGCGCGACCGCGCTCTCGCGGTCGCGCCGGGGACGGCGGAAGCTGTCACTTCGCTGCCTTGACCTCGGTGGCGAGTCGGGTGAACTTGGTCGATTCCTCGCCCAGGTCCAGGATGGCCTCACCGGTGAGCAGCTGCGACGGGGTCATCTGCAGCGGCGTGTTCTTCTCCTTGAGCTCCGCGGGCACCTCGTCCATGGCCGCCTTGTTCGGGACCTTGTAGAGGATGTTCTGCGCCGCCCAGCTGTGGATCTTCGGGTCGAGGATGAAGTTGATGAACGCGTGGGCGGCTTCCTTGTTCTTGGAGCTCTTCAGCACGACCATGGTGTCCACCCACAGGTCGCTGCCCTCCTTGGGCACCACGAACTTGATGTTCTTCTCCGCGGTGGGGCACCAGCCGTCCCACGCCTCGACCATCACGGCCTCGCCGCTCTTGAGCCGGTCGCCGAAGGTCACGTCGTCGTAGCCCAGCAGGTACGGCTTGGCCGCGACCAGCTTCTCCTTGACCTTGTTCAGGTCTTCTTCGCTCTTGGTGTTGACCGACAGGCCGAGCACCTTGAGGGCGGGCAGGGCCAGCCAGCGCTCGGTGGTCATCATCGTGACCTTCTTCCGCGCGTCGGCCGGCGGGTTGAGGAGGTCGTTCCAGCTCGTCGGCGGCGTCTTCATCAGGTCCGTGCGGTAGCAGATGCCCGTGGTCCCCCAGGTGTAGGGGACCGAGAAGACGTTGCCCTTGTCATAGGAGAGCTCGTTGGCCTCAGGGTAGAGGTTGGCCATGTTGGGGATGAGCTCGGGGTGGATCGGCTCGAGCAGCCCGGCCGCGTGCAGGGCCTGGGCGTACTGCCCGGAGACGAAGGCCACGTCGATGCCGGTGTCGGCGCCGCCGGTCAGCTTGCCCATGATGATCTCGTTGGTGTCGTGCGTCGCCACCTTGAGCTTGAACTTGAGCTTCTCCTCAACCTTCGCCGCCAGGTAGTCGGGGGTGTAGCCCGGCCAGACGGAGATGGTCAGGTTCTGCCTGGAGAGGTTCGCGTTCGGGTTGAGCTGCGCGGCGGAGACCGAGGGCGAGGCCTCGGGAGCAGCGGTGCTCGTGGTCCCTTCGCCGCAGGCCGAGACCGCGAGTGCGAGACCGGCCACCAGGGCGACAGCCGGAAGACGACGGGGGTACCGGGCACGGAACACGGCCGCTACTCCTTCAGAATTCAGTGTGATTGGTGTAGACCGACCGTTACGGACACGGCAGACCAAAGCAGGAGTGTTGCAGCCAACCATAACTTGAGCAAGACTTTGCGCGACATCACCCCTGGGAAGTTTGGTTTATCTGTTGCACTCCAGTTCAATCTGGTCACAGCTCGACACCGTGCCACGCGCGGGCGACGGACGGTCAGGTGAGCTGGTCGCCGCGCTGAGCTGCGAGGTTCCAGCCCCCTTCGCGGTCCGCCGCTTTCACCCGCTTCCCGGCCATGACGTCTCCGAGTTTTCAACCGGAGTTCAACTCGCACGGCCCTCAGGAGGCCTTCCGGCCCCCGAACGCGGCTTCGACGTGGATCAGACGAACCACTCCGTGGTCGTCGCCGAGAGCGTGGTCGTCAAGTGGCTCACCCCGCCCGAACCGCTCCCCCAGCCCGCCCCCGAGATGTTCGCCCACCTCACCGAGGTCTGCTTCACCGCCACCGCCACGCCGTACGCGGCCCTGTCCCGCCGCGCGGAGGACGGCGGAGAACTGCTGCTGGCGCTGGTCACCGCCTACCTGCCGGACGCGGAGGACGGCTGGAAGTGGTGTGTGGACGAGGCCGTCTCCGGCGGCACGGCCTTCGCCGCCGAGCTGGGCGTCCTGGCCGCCGACCTCCACACGGCGCTGGCCACCCCGTCGTCGGTCCTCCCCTCCCCCGTACGGCACGCGCCGGATCCGCAGGCGGAGCACGGGCGTGCTCCGTGGGCGGGCCCCTGGGCCGAGCGCGCCGAAGCGGCGGTGCGCGAGGCGCTCGCCCTGACGGGCGGCGACGACGGACGCTGGCTGTCGGATCGCGCGGACGCGTTGCGCGCCGAACTCGCCCCGCTGGCCGCCGCGGGCGCGACACCGCTCATCCGCATCCACGGCGACCTGCACGTGGGTCAGGTGCTGCGCTGGCGGAACGGCTACGCCGTGATCGACTTCGACGGCAACCCCACGGTCACGACCGCCGACCCCTTCCAGCCCGCCGCCCGCGACCTGGCCCAGCTCACCACCAGTCTGGAACACGTCGGCCAGGTCGCCGTCAGGCGTCGCGACGCCGATCCCCTCGCGACCGGCGCGTGGACCGCCGCGGCGCGTGCCGCCCTGAGGGGCGCCTACCTGTCCCGCCTGACCGAACGCGGTCACGCCGACCTGCTGGACCTCTCCCTGGTCCGCCCTTTCGAGATCGAGCAGGAGTGCCGGGAGCTGATCTACGCGGCCCGGCGTCTTCCCCGCTGGCGTTACGCCCCGATGGGCGTCCTGCGTTCCTGGTACCCGTGACCCGCCCGCGCCGACGTCCCCGTGTCGAGGATCTCCGCGTCAGGAGTCCCCGTGTTAAGCGTCAGGAGTCCCCGTGTTAAGGAGAGAGAGTGAACCCCGAGCTGTACCTCGCCGACCTGGAGGCCAAGCCCGCCGCGCTGGCCGAGCTGGCGGGCGCCCTGGCGGAGGCCGACCCGTTCGGCGGCCTTCCCTCCCAGGTCAGACGGGTGGTCTTCCTCGGCATGGGCAGTTCGAGGTACGCCGCGGGAGTCGCCGCGCTGCGGCTGCGGGCGGCGGGCGTGGACGCCGTGGCCGAGTACGCCTCGGCCGAGGTCTGCTCCCCCGCCTCCCCTGACACCCTGGTCGTCGCGATCTCCGCCACCGGCGGCAGCCGGGAGACCCTCGACGCGGTCGCCCGTCACCGTGGCCGATCCTTCGTGCTGGCGATGACCAACACCCCCGGCTCCGCGGTCACGGAGGGCGCCGACCTGGTGGTGCCGATGCTCGCGGGCGAGGAGCGCGGCGGCGTGTCCTGCCGGACCTTCCAGCACACCCTCGGGCTGCTCCTGGCCCTGGGCGACCGCCTCACCGGCTCGGCGACGGACGTTCCCGCGCTGCTGCGCCGTACGGCGGAGGCGACCGGCGACCTGCTGGAACGCAGGGAGCGGTGGCTGGAGCAGACGATGGAGCTGCTCGACGGACCGCACGGCGTCTACACGATCGCCCCCGCGGAACGCCTGTCCTCCGCCGAGCAGTCCGCCCTGATGTTCCGCGAGGGTCCCCGCAGGGCGGCGGACGCCTGCGAGACCGGCGACTGGTCCCACGTGGACGTCTACCTCACCAAGACCCTCGACTACCGCGCCGTCCTGTTCCCCGGCTCCCGCTACGACGACCAGGCCATGGACTGGATCCGGCAGCGCGGCTCCACGGTGCTGACCGTCGGCGGCGAACTGCCGGACGCCAGAGCCGCCGTCCGTTACCGGCACGACGAGGACCCCGACGTCGCCCTGCTCACCGAGACCCTGGTGGCCGAACTGGTCGCCGCCCGGTGGTGGCTGGCCCAGGCCGGAGGCTGACCTCGGAGCCCCGGACCGCGTGACCGGGGAACGCGAGGCGGGAGAACCCGGACCGAGAACGCCCGGCCGGGAAACACACGACCAGTACACACGGCCGGAAACACCCGACCAGTGCACACGACCGGGAACACCCGGCCGGAGAACACCCTGCCGGAGAACACGCGGCCGCCCCGGCGGATCACAGGCGGTGCAGGCCGCTGAGAACGCGTTCGAGGACGGCGAGATCGGGGCCGCCCGCGGCGGTGTGCGGATGGTGGACGCGGACGAGGCCCTCGGACTCCATGTCGGAGATCAGGACGCGGGCCACACCGAGGGGCACGCCGAGCAGGGCCGAGATCTCGGCGACGGAGCGGACCTGGTGGCAGATCTCGCTGATGGCGCGGTACTCCCGGATGTAGGACAGGCCCAGCTGGGCGGACGTGGCGGAGGAGACCAGGGCCTCCATCGCGAGCCGGGTGCGCGGAGCCGTCCGGCCTCCGGTGACGGTGTACAGCCTGACCAGCGAACTCTCCTCCTCAGGAGACTCGCCGTAGAACCCCGGAGCCTCACCGTAGGGCTCGTGCTCTCCGCGGTGCTCCTCTCGCACGGCTCAGCCCTCCCCCTTCGGAAGCTCGTTGCGGGCCTTGCGAACGCCTTCCTGAAAACTCGCCATCCGGCTGCGGATCCGGTCGGCCGACCGGGGAGGAACGTCGGAGGGCCGCTGGGGCCCGTCGGAGGGCGGGGTGACCGAGCCGGGCACCAGATTGGCCTTCGGAGTGCGTCTCGGCAGGCCGGAGGCCGTCGTTCCGCCGAGCGAGGGGACGCTCGCGGCCTGGGCGGCCTGCCAGCCGGTGTCCCCGGGGGACGACCACGGCCTGGGTTCGGGTTCGGGTTCGGGCTCGGCTGAGGCGGGTTCGCCCGGTTCGACGGGCTGCGCCCGCTGCGCCTGGCCCGCGTCCTGAGCGGGCCGTTCCGCGAAACCCCGGGGCCGGAGGTCCTCGGCGGACCCGGACCCTCCGGGGCGGAACCAGCCCGACTCGACCGAGGCGAAGATCGGCAGAAACTCCTCCGCGTCCAGCGCCGAGGCTCCCACCTCGGGCAACGGCCCGATGGCGTCCGCCTCCCCCGCGCCGGGCTCCGAGGCGGCGGAAATGTCGAAGGCGGTGCCGGAGACGGTGTCGGAGGCGGTGTCGAAGGCGCTGTTGGAGACGGTGTCGAAGGCGGTGTCCGGGGCGAGGCCGGCGTCGGAGCCGAACGACTCATGCCCGAACGGGTCGGGGAACGGCTGGGGGAAGCGTCCGTCCTCCCACGGCGGGACAGCCGGGCGCTCGGCGGGCAGGCTCCACACGCTCGGCCCCGCCGTGCCGCCCTGAACGTCCTGGCCGGGTACGGCCTGCGCGCCCTGACGCGGCGGGGCGGGCAGGGCCTGCGCGACAGGCGCCGACAGGACGGCCGCCCCGGCGGGAGCCGCTTCGAGCGGGAAACCCGATCCGGGGGGCCGGGTCGCGCCGCCGTGCGAGGGGACCGAGGCGAGCAGCCTCTCCGGCAGCAGGAGCATGGCGGTCAGGCCGGTCTCCTGAGGACGGAGCTGGACGCGGATGTCGTGTTTGAGCGCGAGGCGGCCGACCACGAACAGGCCCATGCGCCGGGCGGCGGAGGCGTCGGCCGCCTGCGGGTTCGCCAGACGCCAGTTCACCTGGGCGAGTTCCTCGGCCGTCATGCCGATGCCCTGGTCGGTCACCGAGAGCATCACCCCTCCGCCGTCGATCCGGCTGCTGGAGACCGTGACCCTGCTCTCCTTCGGCGAGAAGGACAGGGCGTTCTCCACCAGTTCGGCGAGCAGGTGGACCACGTCGCTCACCGCGGGGCCGATGACGGCGACGTCGGACTCGACCCGGGTCACCACCCGGTCGTAGTTCTCCACCTCGGACAGCGAGGCCCGGACCACGTCCATCAGCTCGACGGGCTGCCTCCAGCGCCGAACCACCTCCTGGCCCGCGAGGACGAGGAGGTTCTCGCTGTTGCGGCGCATCCTGGTCGCGAGGTGATCGAGTTTGAACAGGTCCGCCAGGCGCTGGTCGTCGCGCTCGCCTCGTTCGAGCCGCTCGACCAGGGTGAGCTGGCGCTCCACGAGGGTCTGGCTCCTGCGGGAGAGGTTGACGAACATCGCGTTGACCGTGGTGCGCAGCTTCGCCTCGTCGCCCGCCAGCCGTACGGCCTCCCGGTGAACCTCGTCGAACGCCCTGGCCACCTCGCCGATCTCGTCTCGGGACAGCACGCCGATCGGGACCACGTCCGCGGCGACCTCTCCGTCGCGGGACTCGCGCACCTGCTGGACGTAGGCGGGCAGCCGCTCCCCGGCGACCTGCAGCGCCTCCCTCCGCAGCCGCCGCAACGGCTTGACCAGCGATCGGGCCACACCGGTCGTGATCGCGAGCACGGCCAGCAGCAGGACCACGACGGCCCCGGCGATCAGCAGGGCGCGTCTCTGCTCGGCGTCGACGAGTTGCTGGCTGCGGGTGACGATGGCCTGGGTGTGCCGCCGTTCGACCTCGCGCATCCGGTCGATCGTGACCGTCACCGCCTCGTACCACTCCCCCGCGTCGTCCTTCCTCGCCAGGTCGAGCCCCTTCAGCGAGGCCCCTGAGTCGGCGCGGAGCAGGACCAGCTCACGGAGGAATTCGGCCCGGTCCGCGGTCCTGCCGTTGACGGTCTCGTCGAAGAGACGGCGTTCGTCGCTTCCGGCTTCCGCGGCAAAGGTTCGGCGCGCACTGCGTTCGTCCGAGATCGCACCAAGGAACTTCTCCATCTGGTCCTGCTCGAACCGGCCCGCGACCAGGACCACGGAGACCAGCGCCCGCTGCAGCGAGGCGGCCTCCTTCGCCCTGGCGAGCGCCTCCAGGGTCAGGGACTGCCCGAACAGCCCGTCGTCGTCGCCCTTGCCGAGTTCGTCGTGCAGGGAGAGCAGGTCGTCGATGACCAGCGAGTAGGCGTCGACGGCCGCCTCGGGCAGCAACGAGGGGCCCAGGGCCTGCTCCCTCAGCGAGCCGAGGTCGTTCAGCCTGGCGAGCACGGTCTCGACCTCGTCCCTGGTCCTGCCGCCGACCGCGGCTCTGAGCAGGGCGCCGCTGTCGCGGACGTGCGCCGCGGCGGTGTCGACCGCGTTCATCTGCCGCCGCACGGCCTGCGTCTCACGTTGCGGGCGGCCGAGGGCGATGTACCAGGAGGTGCGGTCGCGCTCCTGGGCCAGCTCGTGGGTGAGGGCGCCGATGTGGTCCGAGAGCCGGGCCAGATCGTTGACCTTCTGGTAGTCGGCGCCCGCGCGCAGGGAGGTGAAGATCTGGATCCCGCCGAGCAGCACGGCGGCGGCCGTGGGGACCAGAATGAGCGCGATCAGCCTGGAACGCACCCGCCAGTTCCGCAGGCGGAAGCCGCTTCCCGCCCCCTGAGTCTTATGTGTGCTCACCGAACGCTGCCTCTCGGTGGATGAATCGCTGGCCGAATTTCCCATGGCTTCCGGCAATTCGAGCACATCTCAACCTGTGGGGCCAATCGAACACAGCTTCATAAATATGAACTTACGAGACAGCGGAGGCATGAACCCCGGCCCCTATTTCAGGACTGGAATCCCCGTTACGGACATCCTTATATATCCATTAAGTTTTTCGACACTCATTCGACTATTTACACCGTTCCATATCAATGGATATGGACAGCCGACTGAAGTACCTCGATCTTTGGAAGATCACATCATTGTGATTCACGATATTTCCCCCATATCTTGACTCACTACGTCCTTGCCCCACCAAATCCGAGCGTCAGCCTTGGAGGAGACAGTGGCCTCATCCGGCGGTGCCGCGATCGAGGTGCGCGGGCTGTGGAAGATCTTCGGCCCCCGGGCCGAACGCGTCCTCGGCAGCCCCGACGCGCGACTCGACCCTGCCGC
Source organism: Streptosporangium carneum (assembly GCF_027922005.1). Lineage (GTDB taxonomy): Bacteria > Actinomycetota > Actinomycetes > Streptosporangiales > Streptosporangiaceae > Streptosporangium > Streptosporangium carneum. The sequence continues at coordinate 135,322 of NZ_BSEV01000002.1, forward strand.
GCTCCGGCGACGGACCGGTTGCGTCGCCGCGGTCAAGGACGTCGGCTTCTCCGTACGGCCGGGCGAGGTGTTCGTCGTGATGGGCCTGTCGGGAAGCGGCAAGTCGACCCTGGTCCGCTGCCTGACCCGGTTGATCGAACCCACGGCGGGAGAGATCTCGATCGCGGGCCAGGACGTGCGCGCCGCCTCCCCCGCGCAGCTCAGGGACCTGCGGCGGCACCGGGTCAGCATGGTCTTCCAGCATTTCGGCCTGATGCCGCACCGCGGGGTCCTCGACAACGTCGCCTACGGACTGGAGGTCCAGGGCGTGCCCAGGGCCAGACGGCACAGACGGGCCGGGGAGATCCTCTCCCTGGTCGGCCTGGACGGCTTCGCCGACGTCCGCCCCGACCTGCTCTCCGGCGGCATGCAACAGCGGGTCGGCCTGGCCAGGGCGCTGGCCTCCGACCCCGAGGTGCTGCTCTTCGACGAGCCCTTCAGCGCGCTCGACCCGCTGATCCGCAGGGACATGCAGGCCGAGGTCATCCGCCTGCACCGCGAGGTCGGCAAGACCATGGTGTTCATCACCCACGACCTGTCCGAGGCGCTCAGGCTGGGGGAACGCGTCGCGATCATGCGCGCGGGCTCGATCGTCCAGCTCGGCACCGCCGAGGAGCTGGTCGGCGCCCCCGCCGACGACTACGTGGCCGACTTCGTCAGGGACGTGCCCAGGGGCGAGGTGCTCTCGCTGCGCTGGATCTGCCGCCCGCCCAGGGAGGACGAGCGGCTGGACGGCCCCGCCCTCCCCGCGTGGACCGTCATCCGCGACGCGGCGCCCGTCGCCGTGCGTTCCGCCTGCCCGATCCGCGTCATCGGGGAAGGCGGGCTGATAGGCGTGGTCGACCGGCTCGACATCCTGACGGCGATGACCGGGACCCCGGTCCGGGAACCCCGGGCAGGGAAGAGCCGCTCATGACCTCGCCGTCCGCGTCGCCCGCGTCGTTCTGGCCGCCCGCCGCGCTCCGCGGCGGGACCCGGGCGCCGCTCCGGCTGGCCCGGCTCACCGGCGCGGCGGCGGCGGTCGTGGCCGCCTATCTGCTCTTCCGGGGCACGGCGACCCTCCCTCACGACGACGACGCGGCACCGTTCCGCTTCGTCGGCGACGCGCGCGACTGGGTGGACGCCAACCGCAACGAAAGCCCCGTCTTCCTCTTCCTCGTCAACTACGTGCGTCTGCTGGTCGGCGGTCTCCACGACGCCCTCCACCTGGTGCCGCAGGTCCTGGGCTGGGCGGGGACGACCGGCCTCGCCGGAGCTCTGGGCTGGCTGGCGGGAGGCGGGCGGGTCGCGGCGGTCGCCCTGGCGGGGTTCGCCTCGTTCGGAGTGCTGGGCGTGTGGCGGGAAAGCGCGGACACGCTCACGCTCGTGCTCGCCGCGGTCCTGCTCTCGCTGCTTCTCGGCCTGCCGCTGGGCGTCTGGGCAGGCCGTTCCGTACGGCTGCGCCGCCTGCTCACCCCGGTCCTCGACGTCATGCAGATCATGCCGACCTTCGCCTACCTGGCGCCGATGGTGGTGTTCTTCCAGATCGGACCGGCGTCGGCGACGGTCGCCACGCTGGTCTACTCGATCCCTCCGGCGATCAGGATCACGGCGCTGGCCGTCGACCGGGTCCCGCACGTCGCGGTCGAGGCCTCGACTGCGCTCGGCGCGACCCGATGGCAGACGCTGCGCAAGGTCCATCTCCCCGTGGCGCGCGCCACGGTCGCGCTGGCCGTCAACCAGACCTTCATGATGGCGCTGTCCATGGTGGTGATCGCCGCGTTGATCGCGGCTCCCGGGCTGGGCTCCGGCATCGTCACGGGGCTGTCGAGGGCCGACGTCGGCCTCATGCTCCCGGCGGGCGTCGCCATCGTGGTCATGGCCGTCGTGCTGGACCGGATGACCACCGCCGCCGCGACGCGCGAGCCCTCGGCGCGAGGGCGGATCGCCGCCGCCACGGCGATCCTGCTCTGCGGCGTGGTCGCGGCCAGGTTCCTGCCCGCCGAGTTCCCCGAGAACTGGGTGCTGCGCCTGGCCGGGCCGGTGAACGAGGTCGTGGACTGGGTGAAGTCCTCCTGGTACGGCGTCACGGCGGTGGCCAGGGACGTCACGACCGAGGCCCTGCTCAACCCGCTGCAGGAGGTGCTGACCACCGCTCCCTGGTGGCTCGTCGCCGCGGTCGTGTTCGTGTCCGCGTGGCGCGGCGGCGGGTACGGTCCCGCGCTCGTCGCCGTCGGCTGCCTGCTCGCCACGGCCCTGCTGGGACTGTGGCAGCACACCATGGAGACGCTGACCACGGTGCTGGCCGGGGTGGCGCCCGCCCTGGCCGCGGGACTTGTGCTCGGCGTCGCCGCGGCCCGATCCCGCCGGTTCGCCGCCGTGCAACGCCCGCTGCTCGACGCCGCGCAGACCATGCCGCCGTTCGTCTACCTGCTGCCCGCGCTGGCGTTGTTCGGCGCGACCCGCTTCACCGCGGTCCTCGCCTCGGTGGTCTACGCGGTCCCGCCGGTCGTCCGGCTGGTCGAGGACGGGATCGGCGGCGTCTCGCCCGCGGTCGTCGAGGCCGCGCGCTCCTGCGGCTCGACCGAACGGCAGGTGCTGTGGAAGGTGCGGCTGCCGATGGCCAGGAAGGCGATCCTGCTGGCCGCCAACCAGGGCATCGTCATGACGCTCGCCATGGTCGTGGTCGGCGGGCTGGTCGGCGCGGGCGGGCTGGGCTACGACGTCGTCTCCGGTTTCTCCCGGCGCGCCGACTTCGGCATGGGCTTCGCCGCCGGGCTGGCGACGGTGCTGGTCGGAATCACGCTCGACCGGATCACCCGGGGCGCCGCCGAGCGCCCCGCCAGGAAAGTCCCCAGACAGTTTCCCGAAAGCCTCACCGAAGGAAGAGGATCGCATGAGGATCGGACGTAGAGTCCGCCTGCTCGCCGGTGTTCTCACACTCGCACTGGCCTCGGGGTGCGGCGGTGTCAGGGTGGAACCCGGCGCGAGCTCGGCACAGCCGTCCTCGGACCGCACCGTGCGGATCGCCGTCAATCCGTGGGTCGGCTACGAGGCCAGCGCCGGGGTGATCACCTACCTTCTCGAGAAGAAACTCGGCTACACCGTCGAGAAGAAGGAGCTCGCCGAACAGGTCTCCTGGGAGGGCTTCGAGAAGGGCGACGTCGACGTCGTCGTCGAGAACTGGGGTCACGAGGAGCTGAAGAAGACCTTCATCCAGGACAGGAAGGTCGCCGTGGAGGCGGGCTCCACCGGCAACAAGGGCGTCATCGGCTGGTACATCCCCAAATGGATGGCCGACAAGTATCCCGACATCACCGACTACCGGAACCTGAACAAGTACGCGAGCCTGTTCAGGACCTCGGAGTCGGGTCAGAAGGGACAGCTGCTCTTCGGCGACCCGTCGTACGTCAGCAACGAGGACGCCCTCATCAAGAACCTGCGGCTGAACCTCAAGGTGGTCGTCGCGGGAAGCGAGGCGGCGCTGATCGAGTCGGCCACCCAGGCCCAGCGGCAGCGCAGACCCCTGCTGTTCTACTTCTGGGACCCGCACTGGCTGTTCAGCCGGGTGGACCTGGTCAGGATCGCCCTGCCCCCGCACACCGAGGGCTGCGACGCCGACCCGGAGAAGGTCGCCTGCGACTACGCGGAGCTCGACCTCGACAAGATCGTGAGCAGGAGGTTCGCCGACGGCGGCGGCAGGGCCTACCAGCTGGTCAAGAACTTCTCCTGGACGAACGAGGCGCAGAACGCGGTGGCCGACGACATCGCCAACAACGGCATGAGCGTCGAGGACGCCTCCAGGAAGTGGGTCGAGGCCAACGAGTCCGTCTGGTCCGCCTGGATACCCCGGTGATCGGCGGGCCCGCCATGAGAGGCGGGGGGAGAGACGTCGTGGGAGGCGCCGGGCGAAGACGGCTGGCCGGGGTCGTCGTCCTGCTCGTCCTGCTGTCCGGGTGCGCCGAGTCGCCGCGGGAACGGCCGGCGACCGGCGGCACCGTGCGGATCGCCGTCAATCCGTGGGTCGGCTACGAGGCCAGCGCCGCGGTGCTGGGCCGGCTGCTGAAACAGGAGCTCGGCTACGAGGTGCAGAAGGTGAAGCTCAACGAGACACAGTCCTGGGAGGGAATCGAAAAGGGGACGGTCGACGTCATCATCGAGAACTGGGGCCGCGAGGCGGAGAAGAAGACCTACATCGAGGAACGGAAAGTCGCGGTCTCCGCCGGCCGGAACGGCAACAAGGGCGTCATCGGCTGGTACGTCCCCCAGTGGATGGCCGACAAGTATCCCGACATCACCGACTGGCGACAGCTCAACAAGTACGCCCACCTATTTAAAACCAATAAATCAGGTAATTTCGGCCAGCTCCTCGACGGAGACGCCTCATATGTCACCAACGACGAGGCTCTGGTCAGAAATCTTCACCTCAACTACAAGGTGGTGTACGCAGGAAGCGAGAAAGCGTTGATCAACGCCGCCAAACTGGCGACCGAACGACGCACCCCCCTGCTGATGTATTTCTACGAACCGCAGTGGCTGTTCACCCGGCTCAAGCTGGTGAAGATCAACCTTCCCCCCTACGCGATCGGCTGCGACGCCGACCCCAAGAGGGTCGCCTGCGACTACCCGCCCTACCTGCTGGACAAGATCGTGAGCAGGAGGTTCGCCGACGGCGGCGGCAGAGCCTACGAGCTGGTGCGCAACTTCACCTGGACCAACGACAACCAGAACGCCGTGGCCGACGACATGACCAACAACGGCATGAGCGCCGACCAGGCCGCCAGGAAGTGGATCGAGGCGAACAGGATCGTCTGGAAGGACTGGATACCCGGCTGAGGCGGGGCAGGGCCCCGCCTCGCGGGTCGCGTGGACCTCGTGGCCCCCGTGAGCCCCGCACGGGGCCGGCGGGGCGGGTGCTTCGGCCCGCCGTGGGTCAGACGGACATGCCGTAGGCGGCGCGGACGCGCAGGACGTGCTCGACCAGCGTGATGAGCGTGCCCTTGACGGAGTCGCGGGAGCGGGCGTCCGTGCGCACGATGGGAACGTGCGGGGCGAGCGCCAGAGCCTCCCGCACGTCCTCCTCGGTGTGGGCGAAATGTCCGTCCCAGCCGTTGATCCCGACCACGAAGGGGAGCTTGGCCTCCTCGAAGTAGTCGATCGCCGGGAAGCCGTCGGCGAGACGCCGGGTGTCGATCAGCACCACCGCGCCGATCGCGCCGCGGACGAGGTCGTCCCACATGAACCAGAAGCGGTGCTGGCCCGGCGTGCCGAACAGGTACAGGATCAGGTCCCGGTCCAGCGACAGGCGGCCGAAGTCCATGGCGACCGTCGTGGTCGCCTTGTTCGGGGTGAGACCGAGGTCGTCGATGCCGGCGCTGGCGTCGGTCATCACCGCCTCCGTGGTCAGCGGCAGGATTTCCGACACGGCGCCCACGAACGTGGTCTTGCCGACGCCGAACCCGCCAGCGACGACGATCTTCGTCGACGTCAGGCCGCCATGGTTAGAGCCTGCGAAGTCCACTGAGAACCCTTTCGAGCATGGTGAGATCCGGTTGTCCCTTGTCGAGGCTCGGCTGGTGGAGGCGGACGAGACCCTCGTCCGCCATGTCCGCCACCAGCACGCGGGCCACGCCGAGGGGGACCCTCAGCAGCGCCGAGATCTCGGCGACCGACCGGAACGCCCGGCACATCCTGATGATGGCCTCCTGCTCCGGAGTGAGCAGGGCCAGCTCCTCGTCCATGATGAACGAGGAGGAGACCAGCGTCTCGATCGCCATGTGATAGCGCGGTTCGGCACGACCGCCGGTGACCGTGTAGGGACGGAACAAAGGTTCTTCGTCCCCGCTCCCATCACTCCCGAGCACAGCCCTCTCCTGTGAAGAACATCGTCATCGTCCTCGGGAAGCCTGGAGCTCGGCCCGCAGCGCCGGGGTCAGCACCTGGCCCGCGCGGTCGACCAGCAGGGTCATCTGGTAGGCCACCAGGCCCATGTCGCACTCCGGGGAGGCCAGCACCGCGAGCACCGAGCCGTCGCTGATCGCCATGACCAGCAGCAGGCCGCGCTCCATCTCGACCACGGTCTGGGTGACGGACCCGCCGTCGAACACCCGGGACGCGCCGACGGTCAGGCTGAGCAGGCCCGCAGCGACCGCGGCGAGCTGGTCGGCGCGATCGTCGGGGAACCCCTCGGAACTGGCGATCCTGAGCCCGTCCGCCGAGACGCACACGGCGTGCGCGACTCCGGGAGTGCCTCGGACGAACTCGGTGATCAGCCAGTCGAACCTGCGCGCCTCGTGGCTCAGGGTCGTCACGAGCTCTCCTCCCTGTCCGCCAGGGGCCTGGCGGTTTCCTCGTGTAGTTCGGCACGTCCTCGCCGCACTCCCTGCTGGAAACTCGACAGACGGCTGCGGACCCGCTCGGGCGAGATGGGGGGCATCGGAGTGACCGGCACCGACGCCGCGGTGCCCGGCACCAGGTTGGCCTTGGGGGTGCGCTTCGGCAGACCCGCGGCGGTGATCCCGCCGAGGCTGGGGTCGCTCGCCGCCTGGGCCGCCCGCCAGCCCGCGTCGGCCGGGGTCTGCCAGTCGTCCACCACGGGAGCGGGGGCCGGCTGTACGACGGGCTCGGCCACCGGGCGCTGGGCCGCCTCCCCCGCCGGCTCGCCGGCCAGGGCGCTCTCAACGAGCACGGCGGGCTCCTCGGAGCCCTCCGCCGGGGAGGGGTCCGGCTGTCGGCTCTCGTCGGCGTCGTGGTCGGCGGGCCGCTTCTCGCCTCCGTTGTCCGCCCTGCGGAACCAGGCCGACTCGACGGAGGCGAAGATCGGCAGGAACTCCTCCTGCTCGGTCTCGAGAGGGGAGATCCGTACGGCCGGCATCGACGCCGTCACCGGATCGTCGTGGGAGGCCTGCCCCCAGGCGGAGAAGCCGTTGCTCTGGAGGGCGGGGGCTCCGCTGCCGTTCGCGCCGGGAACCCGGCGCTTGGGCAGGGGGTACTCCACGCTCGACAGCGGGGCGGCGAGGGCGGCGAGGGCGGCGGCCGAGGGGATCGGCTGTTCCTGCGACGGGAACGGGCTCTCGTCGGGGAACGACGTGGAGCCGAACGCGGGTGCCTGCGGGACCGGGGGTTGCCCGGAGGAGGCCTGCGGAACGGGGGTCTGCCCGAGGGAGGTGTGACTGAAGGACGTCTGCCCGAGGGAGGTGTGCCCGAAGGACGTCTGGCCGAAGGAGGACTGGGACTGCGAGTCCCCGCCCCACGACGGGGTGTGGCTCGGCTGGACCGCCTCGACGATGAGCGCGGGCGGGAAGAGGACCATGGCGATGAGGCCGCCCGCCTCCTGGGGCCTGAGCTGGACGCGGATGCCGTGGCGCAGGGCCAGGCGGCCGACCACGAACAGGCCCATCCGCCGCGAGACGGAGACGTCCACGACCGGCGGGTCCGCCAGGCGGCGGTTGGTCTCGATCAGCTCCTCGTTGGTCATGCCGATGCCCGCGTCGCTGACCGCGAGCAGCGCGCCGCCGCCCTCGATCATGCTGCTGGACACCACGACCTGGCTGGCCCTCGGGGAGAACTGGATGGCGTTCTCCACCAGCTCGGCGACCAGGTGGACGATGTCGTTGGCCGCGCTTCCCGCGACCGAGATGGTGCGGTGCACCTTGACCTGGACCCGCTCGTAGTCCTCGACCTCCGACAGGGAGGCGCGCACGACGTCGACGAGCTTGGCGGGCTGGCTGCGCCTGCGGGACGGCTCGTGGCCGGCCAGGACCAGGAGGTTCTCCGAGTTGCGGCGCATGCGGGTGGCGAGGTGGTCGAGCTTGAACAGGTCGGAGAGGCGGCCGCCGTCCTCCTCGCCCTTCTCCAGGCCGTCGATCAGCGAGATCTGCCGCTCGACCAGGGTCTGGGTGCGGCGCGAGAGGTTGACGAACATCGCGCTGATGTTGGAGCGGAGCTCGGACTCCTCGGCGGCCAGCCGTACGGCCTGCCGGTGGACCTCGTCGAAGGCCTTGGCGACCTCCCCGATCTCGTCCTTGGAGTCGACGGAGATCGGGGCGATGTCCGGCGCCTGGGTGTCTCCGGAGACTCTGAGGTTGCGCACCACCTCGGGGAGCTTGAATCCCGCGACGTCCAGCGCCTCGACCCGCAGGCGGCGCAGCGGCAGGACCATCGAGCGGGCGATGAGGACCGTCAGGCCGAGGACCAGGATCAGCAGGAGCAGGATCAGCCCGGACGCGATGATCGCGTTGCGCTGCTCGGTGTCCTCCAGCTCACGGGCCCGGGTGATCACGTCACCGGCGACCTGCGTCTCGACCTTCCTCATCCGGTCGAGGATGAAGCTGTTGTCGGAGAACCACTGCTTGACGGCGGCGAAGTCGGAGAGCAGGCGGCCCTGGTGCTGCGCGTCTCCGGCCAGCACGATCGCCCTGGCCTTGGTCAGCTCGGCCCGGTAGACCTTCTCGTCCATCAGGGACTTGACGAGAAGCTGGCGGTTGGCCGAGCTCGCCTCGACGGTGAAGTCGGCCTTGTAGTCCTCCATGCGCGACCGGGAGGCGATGAACTTCTCGACCTCCTGCGCGGTGACGAGCGAGGGCGCGTAGTAGCCGGCCAGCAGGCGCGACCGCTGCCGGGAGACCTCCTCCTTGGCGCGGGCCAGCGCGCTGAGCGCGCGGGTGTTGCCGATGATCTCCGAGTCGTCGCTGACCGCCGTGAGCTCCTCGTGGAGCTGGAGCAGCGGAGCGATCATGATGCTGTAGCGCTCGGCGCGGTTCGTGCCGGGCAGCTGGCGGATCTCGGCCAGACCGGCGAGCTGGTAGCCCACGTCCTTGGCCGCCTCGGCGATCCGCTGGCCGTAGGAGTTGTCGAGTCCCTGGAGGTCGAGCAGGACCTTGCTGACCAGGGCGTCGACGGTCCGCTGCTGCGCCTCGGCCGCCTCCTGCATGCCCTGGTTCGAGGGCTGGAAGGCGGCCCAGGCGACTCGGTCACGTTCCAATCCGAGAGCCTGCGCCAGGTCACGCAACCCGCCGGAGTACTCGGCCGCCGAGGCGGTCCGCTGGTATCCGGCCACGCTGTCGACGGAGGCGACCACGCGCGTGCCGGCGAGCACCACGCCCACCACGGTGGGCACCAGGATCAGGGCGGTGAGACGCGACCGTACGCGCCAGTTCCGCAAACCGAACCGGGCGGCGGAGCGCTTTCCTCGGCCATGTGCCGCAGCACTGCCGCCCTCGGTTGTCGCCGTCGTCACCGCTCTCGCTCTACCTCTCACCATCACGACATAGGTGGCCCTCATCAGACCACAAGGTCACGGGACGCAATCGACATAGCCGACAAACCGGACGTCATCGTTACGAAGGTGACGAGAGAACGACTTCCTATGGTTATCGCAAGGCGGCAAGCACCTGGTCCCGCACCAGTACCCGCTGGGCCTCGTCAGTCAGAGGACGCCCGGCTCTATCGACAACGTAGAAGACATCCACCGCCTCTGCGCCGAGAGTCTCCACACGTGCGGCTCGCACGTCAAGACCACAGTCTCCAAAAGCCCTGCCAATTCGCCACAATAGCCCCGGACGGTCACGAGCGCGCACCTCTACGACAGTTGCCGTATTGGACGCGTCGTCCACGAGCGTGACCCTCGGCGGCGCCACGGGAACCCGCGGCGGACGCATCGACCTGGCCCTCCTGGCCAGACGCTGCTCGATGTCGAGCCGACCGGCGAGAACCAGACGAAGATCGGCCTCAAGCGTGGCCGGGTCGGGCGGCGAGCCGTACTCTGGGGTGACCGAGAACTCGATCACGGCGGTCGACCCCGCCGAAGCCGCGGACGCGGCGCGGACCACCATCCGATGCGCGGCCAGCACCCCGGCCGCGCTCCAGAGCAGGCCCGCCCTGTCCGGCGCGACCACGGTGACCGCTCCCCCGTTGACCCGTACGGCGCCGCCGCCGTGTCTGGCCAGCGAGGCCTGGGCGGCGGAGAGCACGGGCGCGGGCGGCAGGGGCGTGCCCGACAGCACCGAACGCACCCGGCGGACGAGATCGGCGACCAGGGAGGCCTTCCACGAGTTCCACGCGGCGGGACCTGTGGCGTTGCCGTCGGCCACGGCGAGCGCGGCCAGCAGTTCGAGAACCTCGCGCGAACCGACGGCCTCGGCCACCCGGGAGATCGTCACCGGGTCCTCCAGGTCCCGGCGGGTCGCCGTCTCCGGCAGCAGCAGGTGGTGGCGGACCACGGTCTCCAGGGTCTCGACATCTGGCATGGATAGCCCTATCCGGGCACCGATGTCCCGGGCCACGACCGCGCCGGTGACCGAGTGGTCGCCCGGCCAGCCCTTGCCGATGTCGTGCAGCAGCGCGGAGATGAGCAACAGGTCGGGCCGGGACACCTCACGGGTGAAGGAGGCCGCTCCCGCCGCCGCCTCGATCAGGTGCCGGTCCACGGTGTAACGGTGCACCGGGTTGCGCTGCGGGCGGTGCCGCACCCGCTCCCAGTCGGGCAGCAGCCTGACCAGGATGCCCGCCTGGTCCAGCTCCTCCCAGACCGGCACCGCCGCCCGTCCCGCGCCCAGCAGCCCGACGAGCGCGTCCCGCGCCTCGTCCGGCCAGGGGACGGGGAGCGGCGGCGACTGGACGGCCAGAGCGTTCACGGTGGCCGGGGCGAGCGGCAGCCCGGCCTCGGCCGCCGCCGCGGCGGCGCGGAGCACGAGCACCGGATCCTTGCGCGGGTCGGCGTCACGGGCGAGCACGACCTCGCCTCCGTGCTCGACGACACCGTCGGCGAGTGGGCGGCGGCCCCTGGGCGCGGGCCCGGACAGCAGCCGGTCGACGGTGCGCCAGGTGGCGTCGAAGGCGTGCGCGACCGTCCGCCCCGCCTCGGCGAGCCTGCGCATCAGCGCCTCCGCGTCGAGCAGGCCCAAAACTCCGGCGACCGCGTCCTGCTCCTGGAGCACCAGCCTGTCCGCTCCTCTGGCGGTCACCAGGTGCAGGCCGTGCCGGACGTCGAGCAGGAGCTCGTAGGCCTCGCGGACCCGGGGCCCGGGAGCGGAGGCGACCCAGGCCGCGGCCACGGCCTGCATCGCCTGCACGTCGCGGATCCCGCCGCGCGCGTCCTTGAGGTCGGGTTCGAGCAGGAACGCCAGCTCGCCGCTCGTTCCCGCCCGCGTGTCCGCGGCGTCCCGCAGCTCGGCCAGACGACGTTTGGAGTCGGTCCGCCAGTCGGCGAGCACCCCCTCGCGAGCGGCCCTCGTCAGCTCTGGATCCCCCGCCACGTGCCGGGCCTGGATCAGGCCGAGCGCCGCCTTGAGGTCGTCCCTGGCGACCGTGGCCGCCTCCCCGACGGTCCGCACCGAGTGGTCGAGCCCCGCGCCCGAGTCCCAGATGGGGTACCAGAGACGGTCGGCGATGCGTGCCACGTCGTCACGGCCGTCGTGCAGCAGGACGAGGTCGAGATCGCTTCCCGGGGCGAGCTCGGAGCGCCCCAGGCTGCCCACCGCGACGAGCGCGACCCCGCGCAGTGCCCCGTGCAGTGCCCCGCCCGCGCCGTTCGGGACGGCTCCGTTCGGGGCGGCTCCGTTCGATGGGACGCCGTTCGGGGCGGCCCTGTTCGATGGCACGCCGTTCGGGGCGGCCCTGTTCGGGGCGGCTCCGGTCGAGAGTGCTCCGAGGACGGGGCCTGGGAGAGGGGCGGAGGCGGCGCTCGGGACGCCGTGCTCGCCCGGTCCCCCGAAGTCCCCCGCGTTCCTCACGACACGCCCGTACGGCGTGCCACAGGCGGTCCGCAGGAGATCCGTCAACCAGCGGTCGACGTCCGCGGCCCGATCCCTGCGGGCCGCGGCGTACGAGCGAGTGTCGCCTCTCACCGGTCAGAGCGCCTCGGGTCCGCGCTCTCCGGTGCGGACCCGGACCACCGTGTCCACCGGAACGGACCAGACCTTGCCGTCTCCGATCTTGCCGGTCTGCGCCGCCTTGACGATGACGTCGATGACGTCGTCGGCGTCGTCCTCCTCGGCGAGCACCTCGAGACGGACCTTGGGAACCAGGTCCACCTGGTACTCCGCGCCGCGGTAGACCTCGGTGTGACCGCGCTGGCGGCCGTACCCGCTGGCCTCGCTGACCGTCATGCCCTTGACCCCGAACTGTTCCAGGGCCGCCTTCACGTCGTCGAGCTTGAAGGGCTTGATGACGGCGGTGATGAGTCTCATGCGTCCACCTTCTTCGCGGTGCTGGGGGCGGTGCCGGCGAGCGCCGGGCGGCCGGGGGAGGCCACGCCCGACGCGTGCACGGTGCCGAGGTCGTAACCGGTCTCGGCGTGGGAGGTGATGTCGATGCCGGCGACCTCCTCGTCGGCGCTGATCCTGAAGCCCATCACCCTGTCAATGATCTTGGCGATGACCCAGGTGACGACGAACGAGTAGGCGCCGACCGCGACGGGGCCGAGAACCTGCAGACCGAGCTGCTTGAGGCCGCCGCCGTAGAGCAGGCCCTTGCTCTGCTGCTCGAGGAAGGGGTAGGCCGCCAGGAAACCGAGCGAGACCGCGCCCAGCACGCCGCCGACCATGTGCACGCCGACCACGTCGAGGGAGTCGTCGAAGCCGAGCTTGTACTTCAGGCCCACGGCGAAGGCGCAGGCCGCACCCGCGACGGCGCCGATGACGATCGCCGCCCAGGGGTCCACGAAGCCGCAGGCCGGGGTGATCGCGACCAGGCCCGCCACCGCGCCGGAGGCGACGCCGAGGCTGGTGGCGTGGCCGTCGCGCATCTTCTCGACGACGAGCCAGGCTCCGGCGGCGACGGCGGTGGCGATCTGGGTGTTCATGAACGCCAGGCCCGCGGTCCCGTCGACGGCGAGCTCGGAACCCGCGTTGAAGCCGAACCAGCCGAACCAGAGCAGGCCCGCGCCCAGCAGCACCAGGGTCAGGTTGTGCGGCCGCATCGGCTCCTTGCGCCACCCGACCCGCTTGCCGAGCACGAGCGCGAGCGCGAGAGCCGCGGCGCCCGCGTTGATGTGGACCACGGTGCCGCCCGCGAAGTCCTCGATGCCGAGGCTGAACAGCCAGCCGTTGCCCCAGACCCAGTGGGCGACGGGGAAGTAGACGACGGTGGCCCAGACCACGGTGAACAGCACCCACGCGCCAAACTTGGCGCGGTCGGCGATGGCGCCGCTGATCAGGGCGACCGTGATGATCGCGAAAGTCAGCTGGAAGGCGGAGTAGACGAGGCTCGGCATTCCGGTGCCGTCGGCCTTGGTCGCCGTGTCCACCAGGCTCTGCAGGCCGAGCGCGTCGAAGCCGCCGACGAACTTGTTGACGATGCCGCTGGCGTTGTCGGTGAAGGTCAGCGAGTGCCCGTAGAGAACCCAGGCGATGGTGACGGTGATGATGCTGACGAACGACATCAGCATCATGTTGAGGACGCTCTTGGCCCTGGTCATGCCGCCGTAGAAGAACGCGAGACCCGGGGTCATCAGCAACACCAGCGCGGTGGCCGTGAGCATCCAGGCAGTGGTGCCGCTATCGATCTTCATCCGAAGCGACCCTCCTTACAAATGGCGTGTGGCCGATGTCAGGTCGCAGTGAACGCTTCCTGGGCTCCGTCGACCGGCCGCGCACTGACGATGTGCCACAGCGTGTTCCTCCGGGGTTTCAAGGCGCGGCTCTACGTGTTTCGCGCCTGTGAAACTCGGCCACACGGTGTTTCGGACATGTTTCGGACAGGGCAGGTGCTGCCGAAAAAACACCCGAAACTATGCTTAGGCATGCCTTACCTAAGCGTTTGAGGAGATTTGATGCCCACCCGCCTGACCAGAGCCACAGCCGCCGTCCTGCTGTCCCTCATCACCGCCACAGCCTGCGGCTCCACCGGGAACGGCGAGAACGCCGCAGGTCCGACCCGGACGATCAAGCATGCGATGGGCGAGACGAAGGTGCCCGAATCCCCCAAGCGGGTCGTCGTGCTCGACACGGACAAGCTCGACACCCTGGTCTCCCTCGGGCTCACCCCGGCAGGCGCCGCCCAGGCGGCCGAAAACCAGGCCTGGCCGAAATACCTCGGATCCGCGCTGAACGCCACCACACCGGTCGGCACCCTCCAGGCCCCCAACCTGGAGGCCATCACGGCCCTCAAGCCTGACCTGATCCTCGGCACGAAGTTCCGGCAGGAGCAGTTCTACGACAAGCTCAGCAGGATCGCGCCGACCGTGTTCACCGAGAAGGTCGGAACCACCTGGAAGGAGAACCTCCTCCTCGACGCCGACGCCCTGGGCATGAAGACCAAGGCGGAGAAGCTTCTCGCCGACTACCAGACCCGCGCGAAGGCCCTGGGCGGCTCGGAGGCGGTCAAAGTGAGCATCGTGCGCTTCATGCCCACCCAGATCCGGATGTACGGCCCCGAGTCGTTCAGCGGCATCGTCGTCGGCGACGCCGGCTTCGGCCGCCCCGAGCCGCAGCTGCTGGCCGACGCCCAGGACAAGCGCTTCGGCGAGCTGAGCCAGGAGAACCTCTCCCAGGCGGACGGCGACGTCCTGTTCTACAGCGCCTACGGCGACCAGGCGGCCCAGAGCCAGGCCGCCGTGACCGGCGGGCCGCTCTGGAAGAGCATTCCCGCCGTCAAGGACGGCCGGGCGCACAATGTGGACGACGAGACCTGGATGCTGGGCATCGGCGTCACGGCTGCCGGGAAGATCCTCGACGACCTGGAGAAGTACGCCAAGCCCGAGTGACCTGCGTCCTCTCCCCCACCCACACTCGCCCGGCTCTTCTCCAGACATCACTCCTCCACATCTCCCCGACTCCTCGACACCCCTCATCCACCCGTCACCGGCCCGGCTCCTTTCCAGGCGCCGGGACGGTGAGAGGTGTAGCGGGCCTGACCGGCGCCGATGGGCGGCGAGGACCTGGAGGACCTCGGTGACCGCCCCCTATCCGTGCCCCGTGGTGCTGTCCGGCAGGTGGAACCACACCGCGTTGCCCGCCTCGTCGTCGTGGTGGACGCCCCAGCGGGCCGAGAGCAGTTCGACCATCAGCAGGCCACGACCGCCGTCACCGTCCGGTGTCGCCGCACGGACGAAGGGAAGGCTCGCGGCTGAGCCGTCGTCGATGACCTCGACGTGGACCACGGTGCCGCCATGGCCGTCGTGGTCATGGGAGAGGGCCAGGCACACCGTCACCAGGCACACCGTCACCGATCCGTACGGCCCGCGTCCCGAGTCGGAGTGCACGATCGCGTTGGTGACCAGTTCGCTGAGGAGGAGGAGAACGTCGTCGAGAGTGGGGGCTGCGATTTTGCCGGTGAGGAGGTCGCGGGCCCACTGGCGGGCGGTGGGCACCGAGGCCGGGATGCCGGGGAACTCGGCGTGGCCCAAGGGGTGGAGTACGGCCCAGCGGGGTGAGACGGTGCGGTGGCGCTCGTAGCGGCAGGCGGGCTGTGGGGCCGGGGACGACAGCGGCCGAGAGGACGAGGGCAGAGGTGGGGGCGGGATCATGCGGCGGCCGCCACGGCGATGATGTCGGCGGCGTTGTCGGCCTCGGCCCACACCCACGAGCCCGGCGTCCAGATCCGCGCCCACCAGGGCCGCCAGACGAACACCCACTCCCGAGCCCGCCGGGTCACCACCACCCGGATCCGGGTCCGCCCCATCGAGACGACCTCCAGGATCGGCTGACCGGCCACGGGCAACACCAGCGTGCTCCCCACCCCGATCCGATGCAGGTTCCGCCCCAACCTCACCAAATGATCGAACTGCTCCAGCGATTTGCTGGTGACCACTTTTCTCCTCCTGCGAGAGACGCTGGGCGCAATGTCCCTATTGGGATATGCGCCTTATATGCATTCCGAAAGGAGGGTTGACCACCGCACCCAAAGCCCGATTTCACATGGTTACTGATCGCAACTCTCCGTAATGACATCGTCATGCTGTAGCCGAGAGGTGCACCATGTCAATGCACTGTGCAGTTTTCATTTGATCCGCGTATTCCTGACAGCGGCGTGATCAATCCGTCACACTGAGCGCATGTCTCCGACCTACAGTCCGACCGTCCGCCTTCGCCGTCTGGCCCGTGAACTACGCAGGATGCGAGAGGAGAGCGGGCTGAGTCCCGAAGACGCCGCAGCACGCCTGGGGTGGAGTCGCAGCAAAGTAAGCCGCCTCGAAACGGGTCGCACTCGTGCGAGTCCTGTCGACGTCGCTACTGCCTGTGATCTTTATGGCGTCAATTCATCGATTCGCGCCGGATTGATCCAGCTTGCGAAAGAGGTCCGGCAGCGAGGCTGGTGGACCGCCTACGCCGACGTGTTCACCGGCTCGTACATCGGCCTGGAAGATGAAGCGGCCGTGATTCACCAGTGGGAGGTTCAACTCGTTCCCGGCCTTCTACAGACCGAGGACTACGCCCGAGCGGTGATCAGCGCTGGCAGGCCGGATCCGCAGAACGCCGACGACATCCAGCGACGGGTCATGGCTCGCATGGCACGGCGAACCCTGCTCAGTCGCCCCAACGCACCAGAGCTTCACGCCGTGCTCGACGAAGGAGTCATCCGTCGCCCGATCGGCGGCCGCGAGTCGATGCGCGATCAATTGGACGCACTTTTGAGTGCAGCACGACGTCCTAACGTCATGCTGCGCATTCTTCCCTACAGCGCCGGAGCACACGCAGGACTGGAGGGCTCGTTCACCGTTCTCTCCTTCACCGAGCAGGTCGATCCCAACGTCGCCTACGTAGAAGGGACAGCCGGTGACGTATATGTTGAGAGCTCAGATCAGGTGGATCGCTATAAAATGGCATTTGACCGTATCTGCGACGTGGCCCTATCCCGGGAAGCCTCCATGAGGCTGATCTCCGATGCTAAGGAACAGTTACTCCATGACTGATCTGTCGAACGCCAGATGGCGCAAGAGCAGCCAGAGCGGTAGCGGCAACAACTGTGTCGAGGTGGCTGACAACCTTCCCCACATCGTGGCCGTTCGGGACAGCAAGGACCCTCATGGTCCGGCTCTGCTCTTCTCCCCCGGTGGCTGGCGAGCATTCGTCGAGGGTGTCAGGGGCGGTGAGTTCGACGGCGTGAGCTGACCGTTCCACAGCGGCCCCGTCTCCCCTCCCTTCGAAGGGAGGGTTTCAGCCCCTTCAACGGGGGGTTTCACTCTCCCCCAAAGGAGAGCTGTTGAAAAATCCCGCGCACGGCCCCCTTGCGGTTACGTAGCTTGGCCGCATGGATTTCTTCACCGCGCCACCGCCTCGTGATCAGGAGCCGGAAGAGGAAACGAAGTCTCCTCCGTGGGCCGCTCCCCCGGATGACGTCCTGGGGGGTGTCGCCCCCATCGGACGGATTTTGTTCCAGAGCGAAACGCTGGTCATCGCCCTGGCGAGCGTCACCGCCTTTCCCGAAGGTGCGGAGATCGGCATTCGGATGACGGCCCGCCGTGTCGAAGGGGTGAACGACGACACGTGGGAGGACCAGCACGACGTGCTGTTCGGACATCGTCGCCACCGGTTCCGTCCCGGACAGTCGCTTGACGACTCGGTCATCCGTTTCGGCGTCCGCTTCCCCGACGGCTCCAAGGCGACGACCCTGGACGACAGACCGGGCCGGTACGAATCGCCTCCGCCACGTCCTGAGGGGCCGATCCTCGACAACAGGGGCGGGGGAAGCGGGTCGGGAAGCTCCCGTTCCGCCAACAGCAGTTGGAAACTGTGGCTGTGGCCGCTGCCGCCGCCGGAGCCGTTCGAGTTCGCGGTCGAGTGGCCCGCCTTCGGCGTGCCGTTGACGTTCACCGAGATCGACGGCGCGGCGATCGCCACCGCCGCCGGGCAGGCACAGCCCTACTGGCCCTGACCTACTGGCCCTGACCGACGCACGGCGTACGCGGCCCACCGGATTCGGCTGCCCCAAAGGGCGTCACCCTACGGACCGCCCCTGAGTTTCCAATGGCTTCCCCGACGAATGTCGGCATCGTCTCAGGTTGGCGGTGGGGGCACGGTCTCACATCGGCGCTCTGGTGCGACCGGTGGGAAACAAGCACCAGAACCAGGGGCCGCCTTCACACGGATCCTGCCCAGAGCGAGAACGACGCGAGTGTGACCGCCGCTTCGCAAGGGGTGGCGGTCTCGTCGTGTCGGATGCCACTGCCGGTCGGTTCCCTTGTAAGGCCCGGTCGGCTTCGGACGCGACGGCGTGCCGACCTCGAAGCCGAGACGGAGGAGACGCGGAACAGCAGACGGGACGAACGAGATCCCGTCGTCGCCCCACTCGGAAACCAACGGACGACCACGGTGATCCGGCGAAGCGACGGGGGTCAACGGCGCGAACGCGCGGCTCGTCGTGTCGTGACGGCGGCCCCCGAGACAGCGCCCCCGGGACAGCGGTAAGACGTGACCCGTCATTCCTTTGTCCGTGAAGCGGCCGTCCATAAATAAATACCGTTAAGATCAGTAATAACCGGTTACCGAACGGGGTGGTTGACCTTATCGTGTGTAACGACGACAGAGGACGCGTACGGTAGGAGATATTCCCCCGTGGTGAAAAGCGATGATTCACCCCTTTTTCAGCAATCGCCCGAAATCGATACCACGGTGCCGCACTCGGCCCGGATCTGGAACTACTGGCTGGGCGGCAAGGACAACTACCCGGTCGACCGCGAGGCCGGTGACCAGTTCACCGGGATCTTCCCGGGGATCGCCGAGCTCGCCCGCGCGTCCCGGCACTTTCTCGCCCGGGCCGTCCGGCATCTGGCCGGTGAGGAGCAGGTCCGTCAGTTCCTGGACGTCGGCACAGGCCTGCCGACCGTCGACAACACCCACGAGGTGGCCCAGCGGGTGGCCCCGGAGTCACGCATCGTCTACGTCGACAACGACCCCCTTGTGCTGGTGCACGCCGACGCCCTGCTCACCAGCACCCCCCAGGGGGTAAGCACCTACATCAACGCCGATCTGCACAACCCGGACACGATTCTGGCGGCCGCGGCCGAAACACTGGACTTCACCCGGCCCGTCGCGCTCGTACTGCTGCAGATCACGGGACACATCCGCGACACCGGCGAGGCGCACGCCATCGTGAGACGTCTCATGGACGCCCTGCCCTCAGGCAGCTTCCTCGTGTTCAACGACAGCGCCGACACCAACGCGGAGAACGTCTCGGCCACGCAGCAGTACAACGACAGTGGCGCGGCCCCCTACCACCTGCGCAGTCCGGAAGAGCTCGCCGGTTTCTTCGACGGCCTTGATCTCCTGGAACCCGGCGTCGTCCCGATCACACGGTGGCGGCCCGAGACACCTCTCCTCGGCCCGTCCGCCGATGTGGACGCGCTGGGCGGCGTCGCCCGCAAAAGATAGCGCCCGGACACACGGTGATCGATTCTCACCCGTCGCGAGGAGAGTCGCGAGGAGAACGGTCACCGCGCGCCAGTGCGTCCGAGGCGGCACAACGCGGTCCGACGTCGGCGACCGTCGTCAGGGAAAGTGCAAGGAAAGCGATTGAGCATGAACATCGAGATCACAAGGGGCCCGATCGCGGACGGCTCCCCCACCGAGACCGGGCCCACCGTGCTGCGAATGCTGTTGGGCGTCCAGCTTCGTCGGCTACGAGAGGTCCGGAGCATCACCCTTGAGGAGGCGGGTGAAACGATCCGGGCGTCACGCTCCAAGATCAGCCGCCTGGAGCTGGGGCGCACCGGCTTCAAGCAGCGTGACGTAGCCGATCTTCTCACCCTCTACGGCCTCACCGACGAGGCGGAGCGCGCCACGCTGCTGACGATGGCCAAGCAGGCCAACCTGCCCGGCTGGTGGCACACCTACAGCGACCTGGTGCCAAGCTGGTTCAGCTCCTATCTCGGGCTGGAGCAGGCCGCCGACGTCATCCGCAGCTACGAGGTCCAGCTCGTCCCCGATCTGCTGCAGACCAGAGACTACGCCCGCGCCGTCATCCGGCTCGCCCACCAGGACCTCACGAGCGCCGAGATCGAGCGCCATGTCGAACTGCGGATGAAACGGCAGCAGATCCTGCGCCGGCCGAACGCTCCCAGACTGTGGACCGTCATCGACGAGGCGGCGCTACGCCGCCCGATCGGCGGCACGGCGGTGATGCGCGCCCAGTTCGAGCACCTGATCGACGTCACCGGACTCAACCATGTCACCGTCCAGATCATGCCGTTCAGCGCCGGCGGCCACGCCGCGTCCGGCGGTCCCATCACCATCCTGCGCATGCCCGAGCAGCGACTCCCGGACGTGGTCTGTCTCAAGCAGCTCGCCAGCGCCGTCTACCCCGACAAGCCGAGCGACATCCAGCGCTACTGGCACATCATGAACCAGTTGGTGATCCAGGCCGAACCGTCGGCCCAGACGCGGAAGATGCTCCACCAGCTCGTCAACAGGCTCCCCAGACACTGAGAGCACCAGCCGGGCGGGCATCGATCGCCTCACCAGAGCTCAGCTGAGACGGCCGCCGGACCTCCGCCCCCTCCGCGCGAACAAAGCGAACCATCCACACCAGAAGCGCCAAGCGAACCCCGACCAGGAAAACAGCCTCCGCACCACGACCAACCCGGTACGGCCCACGTGGAGCCGTACCGGGCAGGAGTCGGCTCAGGCCGCGGCGGCCATCTTCCTCAGCCGGGCCAGGGCGTCACGCTCGATGCGGCGGGCGCGGTCGCGACCGATGCCGTAGCGCTCGCCGACCTCGGTCAGCGTGTGCTCGCGGCCGTCCATCAGGCCATAACGCCAGCGGAGCATCTCCCGGGTCTGGCCCTCGAGGCCGGTCAGCCACTCCTCCAGCCGCTCGCGCTCCAGGATGTCCATGGCCTGCTGCTCGGGATCGGCCCACGTCTCGTCGGCGATCATGTCGCCGAGCTCGGTCTCGTCCTCGTCGCCCACGCCGAGCTGGAGCGAGACCGGGTCGGAGGCCCAGCGGCGAAGCTCGCGGACCCGCTCGATCGGCAGTTCGAGCACCTCCGCGAGGTCGGCGTCCGTCGGCTCCTGGTCGAACTCGGCCAGCATGTCGCGCCGGACCCGCATCAGCCTGGTCATCTGCTCGCCCGCGTGGGTGGGCAGGCGCACCGGCCTGGCCTGCTCGTGGATCGCACGGCCCACGGACTGGCGGATCCACCAGGTCGCGTAGGTCGAGAACTTGTAGCCGCGGCGGTAGTCGAACTTCTCGACCGCCCTGACCAGGCCCAGGTTCCCCTCCTGGACCAGGTCGATCAGCGGCATTCCCCGCCCTGAGTATTTGCGCGCGACCGCCACCACAAGACGTAGATTGGCCTGGATGAATTCGTCCTTGGCCCGCTGTCCCGAAACCGCCAGTCGTTCAAGCTCCTCGTCGGCGGCGTCCGCGATCCGCGGCTCCGTCAACCCGCCGTCCAGCAACTGCTCCGCGAAGAGACCCGCCTCGATCCGCTTGGCGAGCTCAACCTCTTCTTCCGCGGTGAGCAGGGGGACCCGCCCGATCTCAGCCAGGTAGGTCCCGAGCAAGTCTCGATCAGAGACGTGCTGATCCTGCGTCCGATTCCCCGTCGGCCTTGCCATCCGATGGCACCTCGCTCCGCCTGCTTATGGCAGGCCCACGCGCTCATTCAAGACCCCATGCACGCGGACATGCCTCTTGCCTCATCAACGCTCGGATCAGGGCAAAGATTCCCTAAAAAAGTACGCCCAGAGAATGGTTTTAGATTTCCTCCTCAGGGAGGATGCCCTCGGGCACGACGTCATGGGGACCCCCGCTTCCCTAGCGGGACCGTCTCAAACCACGCGCCTCATACGAACTCACCACACCACGAACGGCCACCCCGCCACACCCGCCTCCGCCGTGCCCGTCGTGCCCGTCTCGCCATACCCGCCGCCGCGCACACCGCCGTCACCCACGCGTCGCCACGCCCACGCCGCCGCACACGGCGTCACACACGCGCCGCCACACTCACCGCCGTCGCGCGCACGCACGCACGCCGACGTCACAGGTGGTCGCCGCGCACCTCCGCGATGACCGAGGCGAGCATCGCCCCGACGTCGCCCAGGACATGCCGCCCCTGCTCGACCACCCGGCGACCTCCGGAGACGACCGAGTGCACGTCCGCGGCCGTCGCGGCGAACACCGTGATCTCCTCGATGTCGTTTCCGGACGCGCCCGCCGTACGGACCGAGTCGAGGCGCACGGAGACCAGGTCGGCCCACGCGCCCGGCACGAGCATGCCCGCGTCGGGGAAGCCGAGCGAGGCGTGGCCCGCGGTGGTCGCGGCCTGGATCAGTTCGGCGGCCGTCCAGTGGCCGCGTTGCTCGGTGACCAGTCGTTCGTTCAGCTCGACCGCCCGCGCCTCCTCCAGCAGGTCCACGACCGCCTGGCTGTCGGAGCCCAGCGTGATCGGCGACCCCGCGTCGAACAGCGCTCTGGCGGGCCCGAGGCCGTCCGCCAGGTCCCGCTCGGTCGTCGGGCACACGCAGACGTGGGTGCGTGACTGGCCGAGCAGCGCGATGTCCACCTCGGAGAGGTGAACGGCGTGCACGGCCGTCGTGCGAGGGCCGAGGATGTCGTGTTCGTTGAGCAGCTGGACCGGGCTGGCGGCGTACACCTCGATGCAGGCGGTGTTCTCCGCGCGCTGTTCGGACACGTGGACGTGCAGCGGGACCGCGTGGTGGTGGGAGAAGGCCCCGACCACGGGCATCTGTTCCGCGGGGACCGCGCGCACCGAGTGCAGGGCCGCCCCGACCTCGACGTCCCGCTCGCCGCGGTAGGCGTCCAGGAGTTTCTCGACCCGGACGGCCCATCTTCCCGCGTCGCCGTCGCCGAACCGCAGCTGGGCGCCCGTCAGCGGGACGCCGATGCCGCCGCTCAGGTAGCAGGCGTCCAGCAGCGCGATGCGCAGACCCGCCTCCCTCGCGGCCTCGACGAGCGCGTGCCCCATGGCGTTGGGATCGTCGTACGGCCTGCCGCCGGGGGTGTGGTGGAGGTAGTGGAACTCTCCGACGCAGGTGACACCGGCCAGCGCCATCTCGGCGAAGGCGGCCGTGGCCAGTCTGCGGTGGGAGTCGGGGTCCAGCGTTCCGGCCACGCCGTACATCTGCTCGCGCCAGGTCCAGAAGCTGCCCTTCTCCCGCTGCGTCGCCCCGCGCAGTGCCCGGTGGAAGGCGTGGGAGTGCGCGTTGGCCAGGCCGGGCAGGGTCAGCCCGGCAAGGTGTACGGCTCCCGCCGGAGGGGCGGCCAGCCCCGGCGCGACATCGGCGATCCGGGAGTCGGCGACCGTGACGAGGACCCCGGCGACGACCTCGCCGGGCGGCAGCCAGGCCAGTTCACACCAGTAGTTCGTTTCCGGCACGGGCGCTCCCAGAGCGGTGACGGGGACGGTCGTCCCCGTGCGAGAGTCAGGTCTTCGCCACGGATACCTTCCCGCTGCGTGAATGGCTTCATTCACGAACAGGGCGCGCTCTCCGTATGAAGCGCCCAAAGGTCCCTCAAGGCGTGACTGACTCCTGCCCCGCGAACGGCTTGATCACGCGCTTCGGCTCCCGTGGCCGGTGTCCCGTCAGGCCCGGCCGGTGGGCCTGGCGGGTCGGCCGACCGGCCTCTACGTGGGGCGAACGGTGATCTCGGTGACGTGGGCGTCCGGGCTCGCGGTCACCGCCGTCAGCACTGCCCTGGCCACCGAGTCGGCGGCCAGGTACTTGTCGGCCTCGTAGGGCGCCCCTTCCTGTTCTCGCACCTCACGCTGCATGTCGGTGTCGATCCGTCCCGGATAGACCGTGGTCACGCGCAGGCGCGGCTCCTCGAGCCTGAGCGCGTCCGCGAAGGCGCGAAGCGCGAACTTGCTGGCGGCGTAGGAGGCCCAGTTCGGGTTGGCGCGCAGGCCCGCGCCCGAGTTGATCAGCACGACGTGGCCTCGGGCCGCGCGCAGCGCGGGCAGCAGGAGCCTGGTCAGCTCCGCCGCCGCGATCAGGTTGATCTCCATCGTGCGCCGCCAGACGTCGGCGGGGGTCTGTTCGATCGAGCCCAGGGTCACCCTGCCGGCGCTGTGCACCAGGACGTCGAGCCGCTCGACGGCGGCGACGTCGGCCTCGGTGACGGCGGTGAGCTCGACCGGCCAGGGGCGCGCCCCCGGCAACCGGGCGGACAGTTCGGCCAGCGCCTCGGCGTCACGACCGCCCAGCAGGAGGTCGTGGGTCGGGGCCAGGGCGCGCGCGATCGCGGCGCCCACTCCCCTGGAGGCTCCGGTCACCAGTGCGACGGGGCGTGCGGACATGTGGATCACCCTACTCCGGGCGGAACGTCCCGGGCCCCGGGCGCTCCAGGGTCAGGGCGTAGACGTCGTGCGGGTAGCGGTGATCGGTCGGGTGGATCCTGACCTCCTCGGCGGCGGCCTCCAGGATCACGCACCGGTACCACTGTCCGCCCTCGAGGAACCGCCAGGGGCCGCTCAACACCGCGAGCCCCGAGCGGTGGACCTCGTCGTGCGCCTCCTCCTGTGGGCCCGGCTCCCCGAGCGGATAGCCGAACACGGTCAGCGGCTGCCACGCGCCGTCCACGGGGCGCAGGAAGCCCAGCAGGGCGCCGTCGTCGTCACGTCTGATCTCTCGCATGGTTGACACCATACTCAAACTTGAATACAAATTTGTATATGTCCTCCACTCGCGTCCTGCTGCTCGGCGTACTGCTCGACGGCCCGCTGCACGGCTACGAGGTACGGCGTCGCCTCGAACTCATGGGCACCCATCACTGGGCCAACGTGGCCTACGGCTCGATCTACCACGGGCTGAGCAAGATGGCCGACGAGGGCCTGCTGGAACGGGTCGAGGAGGGCAAGGGCGGCAAGACCGTCTACGCGATCACCGAGGTCGGCCGCGCCGAGTTCGGGCGACACCTGTTGAGCCACTGGTGGGAGATCAAGCCGATCGTGGACCCGTTCCAGGTGGCGCTCACCTTCATGGACCGTCTCTCGGCCGGGGAGCTCGCGTCCGCGATGGAGGCCAGGGCGGCACAGCTCCACTTCGCCATCTCGATGACCGAGCGCGCGATGGGCGGCAAGCAGGCCTACGGCGCTCCCCGGCACATCGACGAGTGCCTCAGGCTCAACGTCCTGGAACTCCAGGCCCAGCTCACATGGCTGAACGAGGCCATGGAGAAGGTGAAGAACGGCGAACTTCCCTGAAAACCGGTTGAGTCTCACACCACTGGAAGGTTCAGACTCTCCCCGAGGAACCGCTCCGGCCCCGCCCGGAGCCCTCTCCAGCCTTCCCGGCCTCCGGCGCCGTCCGGAGTGCGGGAGCCGCGCACCGTCTCGCTTTCCGGCTTCCCACCTCCCACCAAGGATTCTTCAGCGTTCTGGCACTTCAAAAACCCCATGAATTTTCATAATTTTTGTGGTTTTAGTACTACCTCTACTCTCTTCAGAGATTTCGCGGAGTCCTGAGAAATTTCAGGACCTTCGCAGCATTCGGTGCCCCTTTTCGCACCTCGGCACCACTCCGCATCATCCGGCACCGACCGGCGCCTTCCAGGTGCCCAACACCTGCCCGGAACATCCGGAACTCTCCGGAGCATCCCCCGAAACGGAGCGTAATGATCATCGAAGCGCACGCGCTGCGCAAGACATTCATCGCCAGGCGAGGACGCGGAAAGACCGAGGAGGTCGAGGCCGTCAAGGGCGTCGACCTGTCGGTCGCGGAAGGCGAGATCTTCGCCGCTCTCGGCCCCAACGGCGCGGGCAAGACGACCACCGTGCGGATGCTCGCCACCTTCACCGTCCCCACGGCGGGGACCGCGATCGTGGCCGGGCACGACGTGGTGAAGGAGGCCGCCAAGGTCAGGGAGCGGATCGGCTACGTGAGCCAGGCGGGCGGCGTGGACGAGAACGCCCCCGGCCTGGAGAACCTCCTGCTGGCCGCGCGCCTGGCCGGGCA
The DNA here is from genome assembly GCF_027922005.1 of Streptosporangium carneum. Classification (GTDB taxonomy): domain Bacteria; phylum Actinomycetota; class Actinomycetes; order Streptosporangiales; family Streptosporangiaceae; genus Streptosporangium; species Streptosporangium carneum. Next base: position 161,196 of record NZ_BSEV01000002.1, read on the forward strand.
CTCCCGCAAACAGGCGCTCGTCCGCGCCGACGAGCTGCTGGCGACCTTCAGCCTGACCGAGATCGCCGGGCGTCCCGTCAAGACGCTCTCCGGCGGTCAGAAGCGGCGCTTCGCGCTGGCCATCGGCCTGGTGAACCGGCCGCCGCTGGTCTTCCTCGACGAGCCGACCACCGGCCTCGACCCGCAGAACCGCGCCAACCTGTGGGACGAGGTCCGCGCCCTGCGCGACCAGGGCACCAGCGTGCTGCTGACCACCCACTACCTGGACGAGGCCGACGCGCTGTGCGACCGGCTCGTCATCATCGACAACGGCCTGGTCGTCGCCGAGGGCACCCCCGAGGCGCTCAAGAAGGAGGTGGCGGGCGACGTCGTCACCCTCAGGGTGGACGACCTGGCCGCCGCGGAGCGGCTTCTCGCCGCGCAGCCGTACATCAAGGAGACCCAGCCGCAGGACGACGCCCTGAGGGCCTACCTCGACGACGGCGAGCACAACCTGGCCGCGCTGCTCCGGGCCCTGGAGGTCGAGGGCCTGGCCATCCGGTCCATCTCCCTCGACCGGGCCACGCTGGACGACGTCTTCCTGCGGCACACCGGCCGCTCCCTCCGCGACGCCGCCTGACATCCGGCAGAACCGTTAGGAACCCCCATGTTTCGACACACCATGCTGTTCCTCGGCTACGAGCTCGGCAACGTCCGCCGCAACCCGGCCTGGGCGGTGCTCGGCATCCTGCAGCCCGTGCTCTACCTGCTGCTGTTCGCCCCGCTGCTGACCCAGACGACCAGGAGCGGGACGCTGGGCGAGGCGCTGCGGATGTTCACGCCGGGCTCGATGATGATGATCGCCCTGTTCGGTTCGATGTTCGCCGGCTTCTCCATGATCAACGAGACCCGCAACGGCGTGCTGGAGCGGCTCGCGGTCAGCCAGGCGTGGCGACCGGCGATCATCCTCGGCCGGGTGACGAAGGACATGCTCGTGCTGGCGTTCCAGGCGCTCCTGGTGATGGGCGTGGCCGTGCTCATGGGCCTGCGGCTGAGTCTGGCGGCGACGCTGCTGATGCTGCTGCTCATGGCCGCGACCGGCCTGTTCGCCGCCAGCCTCTCCTACGGCCTCGCGCTGGCGATCCGCGACGAGAACGGCCTGTCGCAGATCGTGCAGTTCTTCGCGCTTCCTCTGACCCTGCTGGCGGGCATGCTGCTCCCCGTCTCCCTCGGTCCGGAGTGGATGCAGACCGTCGCCAGGTTCAACCCGCTCTACTACTCGGTCGAGGCGGGCCGCTCACTGTTCGCCGACCGGCTGTCCGACACCACGATCCCGGTGGCCTTCGGCATCTTCGCCGTGCTCGGCGCGCTCTCCCTCGCCTGGTCGGTCCGCTCTCTCGGGAAGCTGGCGGGCTGAGCCCGCCGAGGACCCGGCGTGCTCCGCGGACCCCGGCGGGACCCGCGGAGCACGGATCGGCTAGTCGGCGAAGACTCCGGCCTGGTCGATCATCCGTTCGTACTCCTCGAGCCGGGCCTGCGTCCGCAGCGGCGCCGCGTCCGCCATGGCCTCGACCAGCACCATGGCCATGGCGAGCGGCGCCGTGTGGGAGTCGAACACCAGGTGCTCGCCCACGGGGGCGTCCAGGATCACGTCCGCCTCGAACGGCACGTCACGCCGGTCGGTGATCACCGCGGTCCGCAGGCCCAGCCCCCTGGCGCTTCTGAGGGCCTGCACGGCCTCGGCCGGGTAGCGGGGAAGCACCACGGCCACCATCCAGGACGCCCCGGCCCTGCGCGCGGCGTGCAGGCCGTCGGCCAGCTCGGAGCCGCCGTGGGTCAGCAGGCGGACGTCGGGGTGGATCCGGCGCGCGAAGTAGGCGAACGTGGTGGCCAGGCCGCTCGAGACCCGCAGCCCGAGCACGGGCAGCGGCTCGCATCCGGCCAGCGCGACGCCCAGCTCCGCGACGGCCGAGGCGTCGGCCAGCCTGTCTCGCACGCTCCGCAGGTTCTCGATCTCCGCGTCGATGGCGGTCTGCAGGTCGTTGGCCCGCGAGGGAGGCCGCTCGCCCACGACGAAGGGCCGCAGCGCCTGCCTGAGCTCGGGGTATCCCGCGAAACCGAGCACCATGGCGAACCTGGTCACCGACGGCTGGCTGACCCCGGCCCGTTCTGCCAGCTCCACGCTGGACAGGAAGACCGCCTCCGCCAGATGCTCGTCGAGGTAGCGCGCGATCCGCCGCTGCACAGGCGAAAGCCGCCGGCCCTCCAGAAGTCGATCGAGTCCGTCCCCCACGTCCCCTCCAACCGCTCGATCCTCCACCGGCATTCCCTCTCCCTCCCGCCCCCGGTGTCGTTCATACACCGCTGCGGGAGGTGGAGGAGACGGTGTCCGCCGTGATCCGGTCGCCGGAGCGCGATCGTCACGTTCGCGGGGCGACCTCGGCGGGCCGGTAGGGCACGCACGCGTCGCGAACCGTGCCTGTCCCGGGAACGCCGCCGCGGATCGAGCCGGGCCTCACCACGCCGTCCCCGCGGAAGTGAACCAGAAGTGAATAGGCACATTCACATTCTTACTCGCCAACCGGGGCGATCTCGCAGGAAGACCGGAAGAAGGCGTCCCGCGGAAGGGCGGAGAGAAGGCGGGCCGCAAGGAAGAGGGCGTCCCAGGTCGCAGCTGGGACGCCCTGCCTTCCGACTGCCACATCGACCTGTGTCCTGGCCCTCGTCCCGCACGGACTGGACCGGAGATCGAACTCGGCGAGCGCCCGACGGACGCTCCTGAGCGAAGAAGAGGCTCCGCACAGGGCGGGATGCCCGGTTTCCTCCATGGTCAACCAGTCAGCGGGACCGGCGTCCAAACCATCGCGCTCCACACCACGTAAATTTGCGGGATCGGTACGAAACGAGGGAGATCAGTTCGACCCGATCCCGTGGCACGGCCCGCGCCGGACGAGCGTGACCGCACCGCGGGAGGCGTCCCGGCGGGCGCGGGCCGCTCTCAGGTGGGCAGCAGGAACTGGGTGGCGGCCAGTTCGCGGTAGAGGTCGTCGTCGGCGAGCAGTTCCCCGTGGGTGCCGACGGCCCGCACGCCGCCCGCCTCCATCACCACGATCCGATCGGCGCTGGTCACCGTGGACAGGCGGTGGGCGATCACCAGCACCGTCGTCTCCTTCGCCACCTCCGCTATCACCTCGCGGAGCCGTAGCTCGTTGACCGCGTCGAGCTGGGAGGTGGCCTCGTCGAGCAGCAGCAGCCGAGGTCTGCGCAGCAGGGCGCGCGCTATGGCGACCCGCTGACGCTCGCCGCCGGAGAGCATGATCCCGCGATGGCCGACCTCGGTCTCCAGGCCCTCGGGGAGCCGGGCGACCAGGTCCTCGAGACGGGTCAGCGAGAGCACCCGCCGGATGTCGGCCTCACCCGCGCCCTGTGCCGCGAAGAGGAGGTTCTCCCTGAGCGTGCCGTCCAGCACCGGCGCGTCCTGCTCGACGTAGCCGAGGGCCGCGCGGAGGTCGGGCAGCCGCCACTGCCTGATGTCGCGGCCGTCCATCGTGATCGTGCCCGACTGCTGTTCGTAGAAGCGTTCGAGGAGGGCGAAGACCGTGGACTTGCCCGCCCCCGACGGGCCGACCAGCGCGGTCAGCCCGCGTGCGGGGATCTCGAACGAGACGCCGTCGTGAACGACAGGGCGGTCGTCCCCGTATCGGAAGACCACGTCCTGGAAAGCCACCCCCGCGGGGGCCGTGCCGGTCTCGGCGGCCTGGCCTCCGATCTCCTCCGTGGGCAGGTCCTCGATCTCCCGGATCCGCTTGACCGCGGCCAGGCCGTTCTGCATCTGGGTGAAGCCCTGGACCAGCTGGCCGATGGGGGCGACCAGATAGAACAGGTAGAGCAGGAACGCGATCAGCGAGGACACCTCGAGCGCGCCGGAGGCGACCCGCGCGCCGCCGACGCCGAGCACGGCCACGAAGGCGAGCTGCGCGGCCACCCAGGCGGAGATGCCCGCGATCGAGGTCCACCAGGCGACGGCGACGCCTCTGTCCCGCGCCTCGCGGGCCGCGGCGTCCACGGTGGCGATCTCACGGTCCTCCGCGCCGCTGGCCTTGACCGTGCGGAAGGCCTGCAGCACCCGGTCGAGCACCGCGCCCATCTCGCCGACCGCGACCTGGGCCTGTGTCGAGGCGCGCTGGATGCGCGGCATGACCAGGCCGACGAGCGAGCCGACCACGACCAGGACGCCCAGCGTGATGAGCAGCAGGAACCCGTCCATGAACGCCATCGCCACCACGGCGCCGACGAGCATGAACAGCGCGCTGACCATCTCGACGACGCCCTCGGTGAACACCGCGCGCAGCAACGTGGTGTCCGAGGTGACCCGGGACAGCAGGTCTCCCGGCTTGAGGCGGTCGACCTCGGAGACCCGCAGTCTGAGCATCCGGCTCACCAGACTCCGTCTGGCGGAGAACACGACCCCCTCCCCCATGCGCTCCAGCACGTATCTGCCGACCGCGCCGACGACCGCCCCCACGAGCACGGCGGCCGTCAGCCCAAGGACGGGGCCCACCAGGGATCGGTGCTCGCCGAAGGCGTCGATGACCGTCTTGGCGAGGAGCGGCATCGCCAGCCCCGCGAACGAGCCGACCAGGCTCAGGACGCCGCCGAGCAGCAGTGCGGGTCTGTGCGGCCGGACGTAGGCGAGTAACAGGCGCCATGGCGCGATCTCGGGCGATGACGCGGTCTCAGGCAATTTCGTCCCCTCCGGGCTGACGTGATCGGCCGCCGATCGACGTTCTTCCTATCTACCGCGCACGCGCTCATCCGGGGCGCCGCGCCTGATTCCGTAGACGAAAGTCGATGCCGTCAACATAAGTTGACATCATCGACATGTCAACTCAAATTGACACAGGAGGACGGCGCGGGCCCGGAGAGCGCCGCTCCCCGTCCGGCCCTCGCGCCCCGAGGGACGGAAACCGGAGAGAAAAATCCTTTCTCCTCTCCCTTTCCGGCGAAATTCTCAAATTTCCCGCTCATTCATCGACGATTCCCGGCGGAAAAAGTCCCTCCAATCCGGGAGTGCCCCTGCGGCGAATAGGTGGTCGAGGAATCCGGCCGGACCCTCTGTCCCCTCAGAACCGACAGGCCGGTCGCGTCCGCGGCCGGCAGCCGAAAGGACCAACTGACATGGAGCTCCGAGTCAATCGGCGCGCCCTGGTCGGCCTGGGACTCGTCGGGGCGCTGACCGCCTCCTCGTTCACCCTGCTCAAGGCCGATCCCGGCACCGCGTCCTCGCACCGCGAGGCGCCCGCGATCGCGGGCGACCCACGCAACGACAACACCGACCTGTACGCGTTCGTCAGTCCCGACAAGGCGGACACGGTCACGCTGCTGGCCAATTTCATCCCGTTCGAGGAGCCGAACGGCGGGCCGAACTTCTATCAGTTCGACACCAATTCGCGCTACAACATTAAGATCGACAGCGACGGGGACGCTCTGCCCAACATCGTCTACCAGTGGACGTTCCGCGACGAGGACAGGCGCGGCACCGACACCTTCCTGTACGCCAACGGGCCCGTCACCTCGCTCGGTGACGAGAACCTGCTGTTCAGGCAGCGCTACACGCTCAGGAGGATCACGTCCGGGGGAGTGCGAACCCTGGTCGAGAACGGCGTGGTGGCCCCGAGCAACGTCGGTCCCGCCTCGATGCCCGACTACGCCACGCTCCGCGCCCAGTCGATCAAGGACCTGCCCGGCGGCGGCAAGGCCTTCGCCGGCCAGTCGGACGAGACGTTCTTCGCCGACCTGCGGGTCTTCGACCTGCTCTACGGCGGCGACCTGTCCGAGGTCGGCCAGGACACGTTCAAGGGCTACAACGTCCACAGCCTGGCGCTTCAGGTGCCCAAGGACGAGGTCGCGCTCAAGGGCGACGCCACGCGCAACCCCGTGATCGGCGTGTGGTCCACCGTGGACAAGTGGAGCCCCAAGGGCTACGTCCAGGTCTCCCGCCTGGGCCAGCCGCTGGTCAACGAGGTCGTGCTCCCGGCGGGGCTGAAGGACGCCTTCAACTCGCTGAGTCCCAGCAAGGACGCCGACGTCCCCGCCGTCGTCAAGCGCGTCACCGACCCGGAGCTGCCCCGGTTGCTCGAGGCCGTCTACGGCCTCAAGGCTCCCAAGACCCCCCGTCAGGACCTGGTCGAGATCTTCCTGACCGGCGTCGCCAAGGCCAACGGCCCGATCAAGGCCGACCTCAACTCGCAGATCCTCAACAAGGACGCGGTGAGACTGCGCCCGTCGGAGATGCTGCGGCTGAACATGGCGATCGCCCCCAGCGCGACCCCGAACAGGCTCGGCGTGCTCGCCGGTGACCTGCAGGGCTTCCCGAACGGCCGCCGTCTCGGGGACGACGTGATCGACATCGCCGTCCAGGCGATGGCGGGCGCCGCCCAGACCGGCAAGCTCGTCGACGCGCTGGCCACAGGGGACAAGGTGAACGGCAACGACAAGCCGTTCGGCACCCGCTTCCCCTACATCCCGTTGCCCGGCAACACGTCGGTCAACGCGGGCTGACCCGAAACGCGCGGGGCCCGGTCCTCCGGGCCCCGCGCCAGGTCCTGGGGAGTCACCGTGAACATTTCCGCAAAGACCCGGATCGCCGCGGGCGTGCTCGGCCTGGCCACGGCGCTGACGCTGGGAGCCGCCCTGATCCCCGGCGAGCGTCCGCCGCCGGCGACCGCCGCCTCTCCGGCCGACCTGGCCGGGCTCGCCGAGGCGCCGGTCCCCGTCGCCTCGCTCGACGGCGCCGTCGACGCGCTGACCGCCCGGCTTCGCAGGCTTCCCGGTGACCACCGGGCCTGGGCGCAGCTGGGCATGGCGTACGTCCAGCAGGCGCGCGTCACCGCGGACCCGTCCTTCTACACCCGGGCGGAGCGGGCGCTGGCCAGGGCCGCCGAACTGAGTCCCGGCGACTTCGCCGTGCTGACAGGCCAGGCCGCGCTCGCCGCGGGCCGCCACGACTTCGCCGAGGCCGTACGGCTGGCCACACGCTCGGCGACGGCCAACCCCTACGGTCAGGGCGCCCAGGCCGTGCTGGCGGACGCCTACACCCAGCTGGGCAGGTACGACGAGGCCACGCGGGCGATCGACAGGATGACGGAGCTGCGTCCCGGCGTCGCGGCCTTCACCCGCGCCTCGTACGACGCCGAGATCAGGGGGGACCGCGCCCGGGCCCGCGACATGCTGGAACACGCCCTGGACGACGCCTTCGCCCCGGCGGACGTCGCCTACTGCCGCCACTACCTCGGTGAGCTCGCCCTGCACGCCGGCGACCTGCGCGGCGCCGCCGAACAGTACGCCCTCGCGCTCAAGGCCGATCCCGGCTTCACTCCTGCCCTGGCGGGGACGGCGCGGGCCGCCGCGCTCGACGGCAGGCTGCGGGAGGCGATGGGCCTCTACGACACCGTGGTCGCCCGGCTGCCCCTGGCCCAGTACGTGACCGAGTACGCCGAGGTGCTGGCCAAGGCGGGCCGCGACCCCTCGCCGCAGTGGACGCTGCTGCGCGCGCAGCGGGTCCTGACGGAGAACGCCGGGGTCAGGGACGACCTGACCTGGGCCGAGTACGAGGCCGACCACGGCTCCCCGGCCCTCGCCGTGCGGCACGCGCGGGCCGAGTACGGCCGCAACCCCAACGTGGTCGCCGCCGACGCCCTGGCCTGGGCCCTGCACCGCGAGGGACGCGACCGCGAGGCCCTGCCGTACGCCAGGAAGGCCACCTCGACCGGCTGGCGCAACGCGCTGCTTCATCACCATCGCGCCGAGATCGAACGCGCGCTGGGCATGGCGAAGGAGTCGAAGCGCTCCTCCGGCCTCGCCCACGAGGCCAACCCCGTCTTCTCCCCCGATCTGCCCGCCCTCGGGAGGTTGTCATGACATCAGGAAAGAAGACCCCACAGGGGAGAGGTGCCCCGCGGGCCGTACGACGGGCGTTGGTCTCGGCGGTGTCCTGCCTGGGGGTCGCGCTGGGAGTCACCCTGGGCGCGGCGCTCGCCCCGTCCGCCGCCGCCCTCGCCGCCGACGCCCGATCCGCCACCGCCCGGGCGGCGCATCCGCTGGGCAACTTCACCGTCAACCACTACAACGGCCTGCGGATCACCCCGGACCGGGTGGAGAACACAGCCGTCGTCGACAGCGCGGAGCTGCCCACCCTCCAGGCCCTTGCCGAAGTGGACGCCGACGGCTCGGGCGAGGCCTCCCCCGCCGAACTGTCGGCGCACGGCGCCGCCCGCTGCGCCGCGCTCGCCGAGGCCCAGCGGCTGACGGTGAACGGGAGCCAGGTGGCCTGGCGGGTCAGCGGGGCCCGCTTCGCGTACGCCCAGGGGCAGGGCGGCCTGCGGACCAGTCGTCTGACGTGCGAGCTGTCCGCCGCCGTGGCGACCCGGGGAACGGTCGGCTTCAGCGACGGCTTCCTGTCCGACCGGATCGGCTGGCGGGAGATCACCGCGGTCGCCTCCGGAGGGGTACGGCTCGCGCGGTCCTCCGTTCCCGGGACGAGCGTCAGCCGGGAGCTGCGAACCTACCCGGACGACTTGCTGTCCAGCCCGCTCGACCAGCGCACGGCGGAGCTGGGCGTCGCCCCAGGATCCGGGCCCGCGGCGGTCGCGCCGCCGCTGGTCTCGGGCGGCCCGGTCGGCGACGCGCTGGCCTGGCTCGACCGCGCGTTCACCGACCTGGTCGGCGCGGAGTCGCTGACCGTGCCGCTGGGACTGCTGGCGGTGCTCATGGCCGTCGCCCTCGGCGCCGGACACGCCCTCATCCCCGGGCACGGCAAGACCGTCATGGCCGCCTACCTGGCGGGCAGGAGGGGCCGCCCCCGTGATGCGCTGATCGTCGGCGCTACCGTCACCGCGACCCACACCGTGGGCGTCCTGGTGATAGGCCTGCTGCTGAGCGTCTTCTCCGCGCTCACCGGCGAGTCGGTGCTCGCCTGGCTCGGCCTGGTCAGCGGCCTGCTGATCGCCGTCGTCGGCACCGGCCTCCTGCGGTCGGCCTGGCGCGCGTACCGCACCGGCGAGCCCTCGGCCCATGACCACTTCGGCCACGGCCATGGACACGGACACGGGCACGGACACGGCCATGGGCACGGACACGGACACGGGCACGGCCACTCCGGCCACGAGCACCCGGGTCACGACCTCTCAGAGTCCCGGGCCCCTGTCGCTGACGGATCACGCGTCGCGCTTCTGGAGCGGCGGGTCCCGGAGACGGACGAGGCCGCGGTGCCGGGCGGGACGGCGGAGCGCGGCGGGGACGGCACGCGTTCGCGGCGCGGGCTGGTGGGGCTGGGAGTGGCCGGAGGGCTGGTGCCCAGTCCCTCCGCGCTCGTCGTGCTGCTCGGCGCGATCGGCCTGGGCCGCACCTGGTTCGGGGTCGCGCTGGTGCTGGCCTACGGCATCGGCATGGCGGGCACGCTCACCGTCACCGGTCTGCTGCTGGTCAAACTCGCCGGACGCCTTGACCGCCTGACGGAGGGAAGGAGCGGCGCCGCCGCCCGCCTGTCGGCTCTCGCCCCGGTCGGCACCGCCGTCGTCGTCGTGCTGCTCGGCCTGGGCCTGGCTGTGCGAAGCCTCGTCGGAGCGGCCTGAGAGACCACGGAGAGAGGCCGCCGGAGGAGTCGTCCGAGCGGCGGCCGCGGTTCAGCGGCGGCGGGCGCCGTACTCCCTGCGCATCTCGGCCACGGCGTCCAGGATCTCGTCCTGGGTCTTCAGCAGCCTCGCCTCGGCCTCCTCGGTGCGGCCCTCGGCGGCCAGTCTGCGGTCGCCGAGCCTGCCGCCCAGCGTCCGCTTCGCCCGAGCCTTCACCTCACGCAGGTTGAGCTTGTCCATGAGACCCACGGTCCACACTCCTTCGGCAGATGAGGCCCCTCAGCTTCCCCGTAGGCGGCCGGATATGCGCCCGGGTCCGGTGCCGCGGGTGCCGCGCCGTGTTCGGCTCGCTACCGCGTCTCCTCCCTGAGGCGGCTCCACAGCCCCGCGAGCGCGGCGACGTCACCCGAGCTCCTGAGGGATCCCTTGTCCGCCTGGCGTCGGCCCCACAGGTGGAGCAGGAGGTCTCCGGGCTCGCCGTCGATCCGCGCGTCCGGCGTCGTTCCCCGGGCCGCCCGCTCCACGCGGTCCTCCCGCAGCGTCACCGCCCACCGCCGTCCGTCGCACTCCAGCTCCACCGTGAGGCCGACGCCCTGCTGCTGCTCGGATCTGTCGCCGAAGTCGTAGGTGAGGAATCCGACGAGCTCGTCGACGCCGTCCGCCGCCAGTCGCGGGTCGACCGGCGTCTCCTGACCGCAGGCGAGCTCCGCGTCGACGCGGTGAACCGCCGTCTCGTGAGCCATCCGCCGGTACCAGAAGCCGACTGTCCGGTCCGGCGGGAACCAGGTGTGGGAGCTCGCCCCGGGGCCTCGGACGACGAGCTGGTCGAGGAGCGCGTCGCGCAGAGAGGTGAACCAGGCCGCCAGGGCGGCGTCGTCGGCCGGTCGCGGGGCCCGCTCGGCGCTCTGCGGATCACGCCCCAGCCGCATGCACAGGATCTTGTGGTCGTACACCTCTCCGACGTGCCGGACGAGATCGCGGTTGGTCCAGCCGGGGCACGACGGCACCGCGTCGTCCGGGCTCCGCCGGGCCACCGCGAGCAGGCGGTCGCTGTCGGCGCGGATCAGGTCGAGGTAGCGAGCATGGTCCATGATCGCATGGTGCCGTACGCCCCCGACAGTTACGGCCGGTCCCGTCCCAGGCCCTCCGTTCCGTCGCGCAGCGGGTTTGCCGGCGGTACCGGGTGAGAAGTCCGATCACTCGACCGAGACTCGACGGCCAGGACGCCGAGGGCTTCCTTCTCCGGGCCTTCGGCGACGAGCGGACGGGCCCCTTGTCCAGGGCGCGCAGCACCCCGGGAGAGATCCGTCGTCACGCCTCGCGTATCCCGAGGATGTACGCCGCGGTGAGCGCGACGGCACGGTCTTCGTCATGTGACAGATCTGTGAGGGCTCGTGACGCCGTGGTTCCCGGGATGCCCGCGAGCGCCTGGGTCAGCCGTCGACGCGCGGACGGTTCGACGGCGCCATGGGCGAGGCTGTCGACGAGCCTGGCGGCGATCTGGTCCGCCGACGCGGGACGACTCGCCAGCGCGCTCAGCGCATCGGCCGCGTCGACGTCATTCGTCCCCTCGACGACCATGTCGACGAGCGTCGGGACCGCGTCGGCCACTCCACGCGCCCCGAGCGCCAGAGCCGCATGCCCGCGGACCGCGACGTCGGAGTTCGTGAGGGCGTCCCGCAGCAGCGCGGTCGCCCCGCCGTTCGGAATCTCGGCGATGGACCGGACGGCGCGTTCGCGCACCTCGGCCGCCGGTGAGCCGAGGCCCTCCGCCAGCAGCGCCAATCCGTCCTCGCCCGACTGCGCCAGAGCCCATCGAAGGGCTCCGGCGACGTTCGGGTCCGTCTCGCTCAACGCTGCCTCGACCAGCGCCTCCACCGGCACCGGAACCTCTTCGACCGAGGACAGGGCCGCGCGCTGGCGCTTGCCCGCGCTCTTCGAGCCCAACGCCTGCAGGAGTGCGACGATCTGGAGGACGTCCTCCCAGCCCGCGGGTTCCGCGGCGCCGATCCGACGCAGTCGGGTGAGCAGCTCCGTCTCAGCCGCGATGCGTTCTCGTGTCCGGCGGATGAGGTCGTCGACGAGCTCTGAGGGCGTGAAGTCAGGATCGTCGAACGCGCGCCTGACGTCACGCAGCGACAACCCCAATGACCGCAGGCTCTCGATATGGAAGATCCGCCGGATGTCCTCGCTGGAGTACTCCCGATAGCCGGCGTCGCTACGACCCGTCGGCCGCACCAGGCCGAGCGAGTCGTAGTGCCTGAGCATGCGGGCGCTGACCCCGGACCGCCGTGCCACGTCACCGATCAACACCGCCCGTCACCCCTCCTTGCCGGCGCCGCCGAGGGCCACGATGCGCTTCGCCTCCTCGATCGCGAACCCGAACCCGGCATCCGGGTCGCGCAACAGCCGTTCCGTGGCGATCGCGTGCGCGCGCACCCGGGGGTCGAGATCCGTCACCGCGGCGCGCAGCGTCGGCACGATCACCTCACCGAGCGCGATCAGCGCCCGGCTGAGGCTCAGCTGCGTCTCACGCTCGCCGCGCCCGAGCTGTGTCGCCAGCACCGCGGCCAACTCGGGCTCCTCGCCTTCGGGCACGAGCACGACCGCTGCCCGCCAGGCGCTCCGCGCCACCTCGTCGTCGGCGTCGGACAGAAGCGCCCGTGTGATGGCCGGCCACGCCTGCCGATCTCCGATCTTGGACAGCGTGTGCAGCGCCTGGCTTCGTGCCTGCGCACGCTCCGAGCGGACCTCCCTGAGAAGCTCCGGGATCGTCGTCGACGCCGGGTGGCGAGTGAGTGCCCACGTCAGCATGTCGCGCACATGGAATTCGGGCTCGATCGCGCATCGTTCGATGAGCTTGTCGACGAACCGCGGGTCAGGGGTCGTGCCGACCGCCAGCGCCGCCCGCAGCCGCACCGACGAGTCGCCGTCCTCCAGCCCCTGGAAGACTCGAGTCGTGTCCGTGTCCTGTTTCGGCATGGCCATCGGGACCACCTCCTTGGCAACAGTGAAGACCTTGTCACTGTGTCAAGGTCAAGCGAGGCCACGCCGCGAGATCACCAGGCGTCCCCTGCCCTCCGAGTCCGGCGCCTGTCAAGCCACGTCAAGGACCGGCCGGACGCGCACGGAGCGCGACGCGGGCAAAGGCACAGTGCACCCCAAAATTGGAGTCGACTTCATATTTGGAGTTGAGTTAGGCTTCCGGCCGTGACCGAGGGACTGCGAGAGCGGAAGAAGCGGCGGACACGGCAACGCATCTCCGAGGTGGCCACCGGCCTGTTCGTGGATCGGGGCTTCGAGCACGTCACGATCGCCGAGGTCGCCGCGGCGGCGGAGGTGTCCGTGAACACCGTCTACAACTACTTCGAGACCAAGGAGGACCTCGTCCTGCCGCCGGACGAGGCGTCGCCGCGGCGGCTCGCCGACATCGTGCGGGACCGCCCCCCGGGCGAGTCCGCCGCAGGGGCCGTGTTGACGCGCCTGCGCGACGAGGTGCGTCGCCGCGACCGCGTACTGGGACTGACCGAGGGGTTCGGCCGGGTTCTGGAGATGATGCTGGCCGCGCCCACGCTCACCGCCCGGCTGGGCGACCTCGGCCGGCAGATGACCGACGCGCTCGCCGACGCGCTCGCCGAGGAGACCGGGGCCTCGCCGGACGACCCGCTCCCCCGCGTGGTGGCCTGGCATCTCGGTTGCCTGCATTCGCTGGTGTACACCGAGATCGGCGGGCGCACCGCGGCCGGGGAGAGCCCCGACACGATCGCCGAGGCGGTGCTGGATCTCCTCGACGCCGCCGAGAGCCTGCTCGGCGAACGCGCCCTCACCTACGCCGTGCGAAAGGACCGACCGTGTTCAGAGTGATCATCTCCGGAAAGTTCGAGGGGCTGACCGACGCGGGGCGCGAGGCGATCCTCGCGGCGGGCGGCGTCGCCTTCACCGAGGCCGGCACGTTCACCCACGACGGGAGCCTCTCGGCGTTCACCTTCCGCTGCCAGGTCCCCGCGGGCCCCGGCGACGGCGAGAACGAGGCGGCGGGGCGGGCGGTCGCGGCACTGGACGCGCACGGCCAGCCGTACCGGATCCTCCGCACCGCGGTGACGGACATGCGCGACATCAAGATCCGCAGAAAGGGCCGGGGATGAGCGCCCCTCGGGGACGGCTCGGGCGCCGCCCGCGGGACGGCGCCCTCCCCTCTGGAGATCACATGATCATGATCATCACCTGGGAGGGAATGGCCGCCTCCGCCACTTTGTGAAAGGTTTCACAAAATAGCCCTCCTCTTGAAGGAGCCGCCGGTGAAACCGTCCGACGACTTCCAGGCTCCAGGCCTCGAACTCTTCCAGTTCCCCCCGCTCTGGCCGGGCGCGCCGTACTGGCTGACCAAACCGACCCTGATGGCCGGGGTCGGGGCCCTGCTGGTCTGCGTCCTGCTGTGGGCCGCGTTCGCCCACCCCAGGCTGGTGCCGCGCGGCCTGCAGAACATCGCGGAGATGGGATATGTGTTCGTCCGCGACCAGGCCGCCAGACCCTTTCTCGGCAAGGACGCCGACCGCTGGATGGGCCTGCTGCTCAGCATCTTCCTCCTGTCCTGGATCTGGAACCTGATGGGCGTGATCCCGCTCGTCCAGCTCCCCGTCTCGTCCTTCCTCGCCTATCCCGCCGTGATCGCCTTCACGGTCTACGTCGTCAAGATCTACGTGGGCGTCCGCGCGCAGGGAGCCAGGGGCTACGTCGGCAACCTCATCCCCCGCGGCCTTCCAAAGCTCACCTACGTCCTGCTGATCCCGCTGGAACTGCTCCAGAACTTCGTGACCTCGCTGTTCACCCACATGCTCCGGCTGGCCGCCAACATGTTCGCCGGCCACGTCATCCTGGCCTTCTTCAGCGCGGTCGGCTTCTGGTTCCTGTTCGAACGGCCGACTCTCCTGGGTGTCCCGCTGGGCGCGCTCGGCGTGCTCATGGCGATTGTGATGACCGGGTTCGAGATGTTCATCCAGTTCCTACAGGCCTACCTGTTCGTGCTGCTCACCGCCATGTTCATCGGCAGCTCACTCAACCCCGAGCACTGAGTCCCACGCCGGGCGGGCCCGTCACGGAGGCCGGGCCCGCCCGGCGGCGACGCGAGGGACACCCGCCGGGGAGCGCGGGCGGCGGGCGTCGTCCGGGGCGTGAGACGTCAACCGGTGGCCAGCAGCGCGGTGACCGTGGCCGCCAGAGCGGTGACGGCCAGGGCGAGACCGGTGAGGACGAACTTGACCAGAGGCACCCGCAGCGCGTGGCGGCCGCACCATTCGAACCACAGCAGCGTGGCCACCGATGCCCACGGGGTGACCAGCGGGCCGACGTTGACGCCGACGAGCAGGGCGAGCAGCCGCGTGTGGTCGTCCTCGGGGACCGCCACCGCGCCGGCGGCGTAGGCGGGCAGGTTGTTGATCAGGTTGGAGAGCCCGGCTCCGGCGGCCGCGGCGCGGTACGCGCCGTCACCGCCGCCGTCGCCGCCGATCAGGTGGGTCATGACCTGGTCGAGGCCGTGGCGTTGCAGCGTGGGCACCACCAGGAACAGGCCGGACACGAAGACCAGGAGCTGCCAGGGGATCAACCGCCAGGTGAGCCGATCCCTGGCCCGTACGGCGAACGCGGCGACCACCACCAGCATCGCGGCGAGCGAGGACACCTGCAGGGGGATGCCGGTGAACAGCAGGCCGGCGAACAGCAGGCAGGCGACGGCGGCGACCCTGAACAGCACGGGATCGGCGGGCGCGACGGGCTCGGACGGGACGTAGCGGTCCACGCCGCGCTGGGCGCGACGCCAGTAGAACAGCCACAGGAACACCATGGTCATCGCGATCGCGACCAGTTGCGGCAGCAGCAGCCGGGTGGCGAACCGCGCGGGGGAGAGCGCGATGCGGTCGGCGGCGAGCAGGTTGGTGAGGTTGGAGACGGGCAGCAGCAGGCTGGCGGTGTTGGCCAGCCAGACGGTGGTGACCGCGACCGGCAGGGGCGCTATCCGCGCGCGGTCCGCCAGCGCCAGCATGACGGGGGTGAGCAGCACGGCCGTGGTGTCGAGGTTGAGGAAGACGGTGGTGAGCGAGGCGAAGGCCACGCACAGCAGGAACAGCGCCGGATAGTTGCCCCGCCCGAGGATCGCCAGCCGGGTGGCCACGACGTCGAAGACGGCGGCTGTCTTGACCAGCTCCGCCAAGATGATCACGCTGGCCAGGAACAGCAGCAGCGGGGCGATCTCCCCCATGCTCGCGCGCGCGTCCGCGACGGGCAGCAACCCGGTCGCCACGCACAGCAGGCCGGCGGCCAGCACCGCGATCCTGATCCAGTCAAGAGGGGAAAGCCGCCACCACGCCATGCGGTCATGGTCGCATCGTCGATCCCGTGCGAGTCCGGGACCCCTGCCGCTCCGGCTCCGACGCCGAAGGGGGCTCAGTCGGGTTCGGGGATGTCGTCGTACTCGGCGTCGCCCTCCTCGGCCCTGCGCAGGCCGATGTCCTCGACCCACGCGGCGGCGAAGCGCCGGATCTCCCCGACCCGCTCCTCGCCGACCCCGTAGGCCTCGAAGTCCTCGTCGGCGATCAGCTCGACGAACTCCAGGCGCATCACCAGCTCGGCGAGGGAGAACTCCTCGTTGTGCAGGCGGGCCAGGTGCTCCAGCTCGCGGAAGCCGTACAGGTGGGAGACGGAGGCGACGTCGATGACGTCGCGGGCGAGGCTGCGCTCGTGCAGGGCGCGCATCTTCAGGCCGACCGCGTCGTCGAGGGAGACGACGGACACGTCTCCGACGATCACGGGCTGCCGCTGGAAGGCCTCTCTGAGCAGGTCGAACTCGCAGCTCTGCTCGGTCACCGGGTCGCTCACCACCAGGCGTCCCATCCGGGGGGTGACCTCGACCACGGTGACGTCGAGGCCCGCCTCCCTGAAGGCGTCCGCGATCCCGTCGGCGACCTCGGGCAGCGGCGTCTCGGCGGCGGTGGCGAAGTCGAGGTCGTTGCTGGGACGCTCGGTGAGACCGTGGGCGTTCATGGCGTAGCCGCCGGCCAGGACCAGCCCGAACCTGGTGCAGGCGGGGAGCACGGCCTGCAGCATCCGTTGCTGGAACGGGGGCAGGGGGATCATCGGGGAATCACTGCCGTCCCAGGCCGCCGAGCTTGTCCTCCCAGGCCCGCCGGTAGCTCGGCCCGAGGCCCCTGCGCAGGGTCGGCCAGTCGGCGACCAGGAGCTCGGCGTTCAGGTATGACTCGGCGTCGGCGCGGACGCCGCCGGTGATGACCGTGCGGTACAGGCTCATCCGCAGCAGCGGGTTCGTCAGGTCGAACTCGGTGAGCCCGGACCAGCCCAGGCGGACGGGCAGGGCGACCACCCCCGTGGCGGGACCGCGCAGGTCGGCCAGGGAGTCGGGGACCCGTCGCTCCACGCCGTCCCAGCGGGACGGAAGCACACTCACCTCTCCAGTATGCCCACGCCGAGGCGGGGCGGGAACGCCCCGCGATCACCGCTCAGCGTCGTGAGCGCAGGCGGGACGAGGGGAGGTCGTGCCTTCCCGAGACGAACTCCTGGAAGGCGATCTTGGCGCGGATCACCGGACGCCGCCAGCGTTCCTCACGGCGCTCGGCCCTGACCATCTTGCGGGGCTGCGGACGCCGGGAGCCGGGGGCGAAGAACCAGTGCGCCCAGGGGGATCCGGGGCGGGCCAGCCGCAGCGCGCCGGGAATCAGCAGGATCGGGACGAACAGTCCCGCCATGCCCGTCCAGATCTTCCCCTTGAGCAGGGTGACGGTGGCGAGCACGAGGTTGGCCACGATGACGCCCGCCGCCAGCAACGCCCCCTCCGCCGTGCCGTCCGACCTCTCCCAGCCGAGCGGCCGCAGGCCGAGCAGGAGCAGCCCGGTGATCGCGATCGCGATGAACACCGCGTCGACCGACGTGCGCCCCTCCTCCTCCCAGTAGACGTCGTGCAGGTGCAGGATCAGCGCGAACTCGTCCAGGACCAGCGCGGCGCCGACGCCGAAGACGGCCGCCGTCAGGGCGTACCAGCCCTGGGAGACGCCGGAGACGAGCAGCCCCGAGACCCCGCCGAGCATGGTCAGCACCACGCCGAACACCACGTGGTGGATGTGCATGTCGCCGACGTTGACGTTGCCGAACCAGCCGATCTTGGCGCGGATGAGCCGGACGTTGATGCGGGTGAAGATGAAGGCGCCGATCAGCGCGACGAAGAAACAGAACAGCGGTAGCCGCCCTGTGTCCACGATCCGTTGCTGGAACAAATCCCCCACTGTTTCCCCAGATTATGCGAGAACGATCCACGATCGCTCGAGGAACCGCCCATAAGGGCGACTACGCCAGGAACCCGCGCAACAGGGCTGCGGTGCCCTCGAGGTGCTCGGCGACCGCCCTGCGCGCGGCGTCGGGGTCGCCCGCGAGGACGGCCGCGACGATCGCCTCGTGCTGGGCGGCGGCGTGCTGGATGTTGCGCTGGAGCACCGGGATGGCGTTGAGCAGGTCGGTGACCCGCAGCCTGGCGTCGGCGCAGGCGGCGGCGAGCAGCGAGGAGCCGGTCAGCTCCGCGATGGCCAGGTGGAAGGCCGTGTCGAGGCGGCGGTAGTCGTCGGGCCCCGCGGAGTTGACCTCTCTCAGCCTCCTCCTGAGCGTGTCACGCCGTTCCCCGTCGATTCCGGCGGCGGCCAGCACCTGGGCCGCGCCGCACTCGACGGCCATCCGGAACGTGAGCGCGTCGGCCAGGTCGTCGGTGCCCATGTCGGCCACGGCCCTGCGCAGGTCCCCCTGGCTCGGGGGCGGCGGGACGTAGGTGACGAACGCGCCGCCGTACCTGCCTCGCCGCACGTCGAGGTAACCCGCCTCCTGCAGGGCGCGGATGGCCTCGCGCAGCGTGACCCTGCTGATCCCCAGGCGCGCGGCGAGCTCACGCTCCGGCGGCAGCTTCTCGGTCACCATCCCCAGCTTGATCGCCTGGAGCAGGCGCTCGACCGTCTCCTCGAACGCGTTGCCCGCGCGGACGGGCCGTAACACGGCCGCCAGGTGCGTCGACTCGTTCAATTCACCTCCAAACCTTGACAAGACATTCTCCGTATACATCAATGGTCTGACACTGGCCCAATAGAACTTCAGTGAGGGGGCTGTGTGGACGTCGGCGAGCTTCGTGACGAGGTGGCGGCGGGACGGATCGACACCGTGCTGCTGGCGATCGTCGACATGCAGGGGCGTCTGCAGGGAAAACGCCTGTCGGCGCGCTACTTCCTCGAGGAGGTGCTGCACCACGCCTCGGAGGGCTGCGACTACCTGCTCGCGGTCGACGTCGAGATGAACACGGTGAACGGCTACGCGACGTCCTCGTGGGAGCGGGGCTACGGCGACTTCGTGATGAGACCCGACCTGTCCACCCTGCGCCGGGTGCCGTGGCAGGAGGGCACCGCCCTGGTTATGGCCGACCTGGCCCTGGAGGACGGCTCGGACGTGACCGTCTCGCCCCGGCAGATCCTGCGAAAGCAGCTCGGCAGGCTGGCCGGGCGGGGCTGGCGGGCGTTCGTCGGGACCGAGCTGGAGTTCGTCGTCTACGACGACACCTACGAGGAGGCCTGGCGCAGGGGCTACCGCGACCTGTCCCCGGCCAACCTCTACAACGTCGACTACTCCCTCCTCGGCACCGCCAGGGTCGAGCCGCTGCTGCGCAGGATCAGGCTCGGCATGGAGGGCGCGGGGATGTACGTCGAGTCGGTCAAGGGCGAGTGCAACCTCGGCCAGCACGAGATCGCCTTCCGGTACGCGGACGCCCTGACCACCTGCGACAACCACTCCGTCTACAAGAACGGCGCCAAGGAGATCGCCGCCCAGGAGGGAAGGTCGATCACCTTCATGGCCAAGCCGAACCAGCAGGAGGGCAACTCCTGCCACATCCACATCTCCCTTCGGGACGGCGACGGGGAGCCGGTCATGGCCGGGGCCGGGCCGTACGGCCTCTCGGACGTCGGGCGGCACTTCATCGCCGGGCAGCTCGCCTTCCTGCGGGAGCTCACCCTGCTCCACGCGCCGAACGTCAACTCCTACAAGCGGTACGTGCCCGGCAGCTTCGCGCCGACCGCGGTCAGGTGGGGCGTGGACAACCGGACGTGCGCGCTGCGCCTGGTCGGCCACGGGCAGTCGCTGCGGGTGGAGAACCGGGTGCCCGGCGGGGACGTCAACCCCTACCTGGCGGTCGCGGCGCTGGTGGCGGCCGGGCTGCACGGAATCGAGAACGAACTGCCGCTGGAGGAGCCGTTCACCGGGAACGCCTACACCTCGGGGGCGGAGACCGTGCCGCGCACCCTCGGGGAGGCGCTGCGGCTGTGGGAGGGCTCCGCCCTGGCGGGGAACGCCTTCGGCGAGGACGTCGTGGCGCACTACGCCAACAACGCCAGGGTCGAGCTGGCCGCCTTCGAGGCGGCGGTCACCGACTGGGAGCTGTTCCGAGGATTCGAGCGGATGTGAGCATGAAGATCATCAATCCGGCGACGGAAGAGGTGGTCGCCGACGTGGAGTTCGCGGACGCGGCCGAGGTCGACCGGGCGGTCGAGCGGGCCGGGCGGGCCTTCGCCGCCTGGCGGGGCGTCTCCCCCGGCGACCGGGCCAGGCTGCTGCGCGCCTTCGCCCGCCTGGTCGGCGAGCACGCCGAGGAACTGGCCGGGCTGGAGATCGCGAACGCCGGGCACACCGTCGGCAACGCCCGCTGGGAGGCGGGCAACGTCCGCGACGTGCTCGACTTCTACGCCGGGGCGCCCGAGCGCAACCACGGCAGGCAGATCCCGGTGCCCGGCGGCGTCGACGTGACCTTCCAGGAGCCGCTGGGCGTCGTCGGCGTGATCGTGCCGTGGAACTTCCCCATGGTCGTCATGACCTGGGGCGTCGCCCCCGCGCTCGCCGCGGGCAACACCGTGGTCGTCAAGCCCGCCGAGCAGACGCCGCTGACCGCCCTGCGGCTGGCCGAGCTGGCCCTGGAGGCGGGCCTGCCGGAAGGGGTGCTCCAGGTCCTGCCGGGGGCCGGGGAGGTGGCGGGCGCGCGGCTGGTCGAGCACCCGGACGTGGCGAAGATCGTGTTCACCGGCTCGACCGAGGTGGGCAAGCGGATCGCGGCCACGTGCGCGGGGCAGGTCAAGCGGATCACCCTGGAGCTCGGCGGCAAGAGCGCCAACGTCGTCTTCGCCGACGCCGACCTGGAGAAGGCGGCGGCGACCGCGCCGTACGCGGTGTTCGACAACTCGGGCCAGGACTGCTGCGCGCGCTCCCGCATCCTCGTGGAACGCTCCGTCCACGACGAGTTCCTCGAACGGCTCACGCGGGCGGTGCTGAACGTCAGGGTCGGCGACCCCCGCGACGAGACGACCGAGATGGGCCCGCTGATCAGCGCGGAGCACCGCGACCGGGTGGCCTCGTTCGTCACCGGCCCGGCGCACGCCGTCGGGCCGTGCCCCTCGGGCCCCGGGTTCTGGTACCCCGCGACGCTGCTCGTCCCGGACAGCCTGGACGACCCCGCGTTCACCGAGGAGATCTTCGGCCCCGTGGTGACGGTCGTGCCCTTCGACGACGAGACGGACGCCGTGCGGATCGCCAACGACACGCGCTACGGCCTCAGCGGCTCCATCTGGACCCGCGACGTGGGCCGCGCGCTGCGGGTGGCCCGCGCGGTCGAGGCGGGGAACCTCAGCGTGAACTCCCATTCGAGCGTCCGCTACTGGACCCCGTTCGGCGGTTTCAAACAGTCGGGACTCGGCCGCGAACTGGGGCCCGACGCCCTGTCCGCGTTCACCGAGACCAAGAACGTCTTCATTTCCGAGGAGTGAGCAGAGCATGCGGCGTTTGCAGGACCGGGTGGCGGTCGTCACCGGCGCGGGCAGCGGCATCGGCCTGGCGACCACGCGCAGGTTCGCCGAGGAGGGCGCCCGCGTCGTGTGCGTGGACCTGGACGAGGCGAGCGGCTCGGCGGCGGCGGCCGAGGTGGACGGGCTGTTCGTCAAGGCCGACGTCAGCAGCGAGGACGACGTCGCCAGGACGTTCCAGGCGGCGTTCGACGCCTACGGCAGCGTGGACGTCGCGTTCAACAACGCGGGCATCTCGCCGCCCGACGACGACTCGATCCTGGAGACCGGCCTCGACGCGTGGCGGCGGGTCCAGGAGGTCAACCTCACCTCGGTGTACCTGTGCTGCAAGCACGCCATCCCCTACATGCGCCGCCAGGGCAAGGGGTCGATCATCAACACCGCGTCGTTCGTGGCGGTGATGGGCTCGGCGACCAGCCAGATCTCCTACACCGCGTCCAAGGGCGGGGTGCTGGCCATGTCGCGGGAGCTCGGCGTGCAGTTCGCCCGCGACGGCGTCAGGGTCAACGCGCTCTGCCCCGGCCCGGTGAACACCCCGCTGCTGCGGGAGTTGTTCGCCAAGGACCCCGAGCGGGCGCGGCGCCGCCTGGTGCACATCCCGCTCGGCCGGTTCGCCGAGGCCTCCGAGATCGCCGCCGCGGTGGCGTTCCTGGCGTCGGACGACGCGAGCTTCATCACCGGCTCCGAGTTCCTGGTGGACGGCGGCATCTCCGGCGCCTACGTCACGCCGCTGTAGCCGAGCCGTCGTCCGTCGTCCGTCGTCGAGAGCGTGCCGGGACGCGGCCCCACACCCCCCACCCCGCGTCCCGGCCACCGGCCACCGGCCACCGGCCACCGGCAGAAAAGAGATCATGTCCCGTCCCGTCATCGGCGTCACCTGCTACGTCGAGCCCGCGAGGTTCACCGTCTGGGAGACGACCGCCGCGCTCCTGCCGTACGCCTACGTCGACCACGTGGCCCGCGTGGGCGGCCAGCCGGTGATCCTGCCCCCCGTGGGCGACCCGGCCGCGGCGCTCGGCCGCCTTGACGGGCTGATCCTGGCCGGCGGCGGGGACGTCGACCCCGCGCGGTACGGCCAGGCCCCGCACGAGCGGACCGGTCACGTCCGCCAGGCCCGGGACGACGCCGAGTTCGGCCTGGTCAGGGCGGCCCTGGAGCAGGGTGTTCCGTTCCTGGGGGTGTGCCGGGGACTGCAGGTCCTCAACGTCGCCCTCGGCGGCAGCCTGCACCAGCACCTGCCCGACGTGGTCGTCCGCGGCGACCACGCCCCGGCTCCCGGCCGCTTCGGCCGGATGCCGGTACGGGCCGCCCCCGGCAGCCTGACCGCCGAGATCCTCGGCCCCGGCCCCGTCGAGGTGGCCCACTACCACCACCAGGCCGTGGACAAGGTCGGCGCGGGCCTGACCGTGACCGCCCACGCGGCGGACGGCACGATCGAGGCCGTCGAACTGGAGGGGCACCCGTTCGCCCTGGCGGTCCAGTGGCACCCCGAGGCCGACGACGAGTGCGCGCTCTTCGAGGCCCTGGTACGGCACGTACGGCGCGCCCGCCCCTGAGCGCTTCACTCCCGGGCAAGGACGCGGGCCGGCGGGAGCCGCCACGCGAGCAGGGCCGGGGCGAGGGAGGCCAGGGCGGCGAGCGTGACGGCCGTCGCCGCCGCGGCCGCCGCCCCCCAGACCAGCGGGCCCGTCGATCCGCCCGCCGTCCCGCCGGTGAGCGGGCCGGTGAACCCGCCCGCCAGCGCCGTCGCCGCCGCCACGCCGCCCACGGCTCCGGCGAGCGCGCCGAGCAGGCCGACGCCGACCCCCTCGAACACGATCAGCCGGGCGAGCGAGCCCCCTGACCAGCCGGAGGCGCGCAGCGTGGCCAGCTCGGCGTCGCGCTCCCGCACGCCGAGGTAGAGCACGTCGGCCACGGCCAGCGCGGCCAGCGTGAACATCACCGTGACGGCGGCGTAGTCGGCGGGGCGCGCCTGGACCACGATGGCGTCGCCGAGCAGCGAGCCGACCACCCTGCCCCTGAAGCCGTAGGTGACGCCGAGCAGCACGGTCAGCCCGAAGACGGCGACGGTGAGCGTCGCCGCGCCCAGCAGGGTCCTGCCCGGGGATCTGGTCAGCCCGCTCACCGCGAGTCCCGCGACGCCGCGCGGCGAGCGCGCCCTGCGCGGCAGCCGTACGGCGGGCCGTACCGCCTCCGCGGGAGGCACCCGCGAGGCCAGCCACGCGGGAGCCAGACCGGCCAGCAGCGCGAGCCCGGTCGCGGCGGGCACGGCGAGCCACGCCCGCTCCCCCGGCGGCGCGACCTGCGCCCACGACGCGACCGGCCAGGCCAGGGCGGCCGAGACGACGCCGGCGAGCAGTCCGATCGCCCCCACCTCGGACAGCACGGTCCCGAACAGCTTCGGCCGCGACCAGCCCAGGCAGGCCAGCACGCCCAGCTCGGACCTCCTGGCCCGCACCGCCGCCGCCGCGCCGTTGACGACGAACAGCCCGCAGACGGCCAGGACCAGGACGAACAGCACGAGCGACTTGTGGTCGGCGGCGTTGAGGATCCGGTAGGCGACGTTCTTGGCGACCCAGCCCTCCTGGAGGGTCAGCGCGGGGCGTCCGAAGGAACCGGCGGGCAGCTCGACCGTGACCGGGGTGGGCGAGGAGCCGACCGTGATGTCCACCTCCAGCCCGGTGGCCGCGACGATGTCCCTGGCCACCTGGCTGATCCGCTCCCTGCTGACCGGGTCGGTCCCGGTGACGCCCGCGACCCGCACCCGGATCACGCTGAGCGGCGCACGGGCGGCGGGACGTCCCGCGGTCCTTCTCACGATCTCCCCGAGCCAGTGGAGGTCGGTGAGCAGCAGCGGCGGCGCCTGGAGGTAGCCGCCGACGTTGTCGTTGGGCAGCAGGTCCCGGCCGCCCAGGAGCACGGCGGTACGGCTGTCGCCCGGCTTGGCGGCGGGCGGGGCGTAGGTCTCCGTCGGCAGCCGGGTCAGCTCGCTGAGGCCGGGGAGTCTCGCCGGGTCGAACCTGCCGACGACGCGGGTGTTGAGCGTGTGCCCTTCGAGGTCGTAGGGCACCGTCCTGCGCTCCAGCGCGCGGAACTGGGTGTCGGCCGCCCCCTCGGGCGCGGTCCCGCGGTCCTTCGCCAGGCCCACCAGCAGTTTGGCGAACTCCGGGTCCGCCCAGACGTCCGGCGGGTTCCGCGCCGGGAGCGCGGCGAGCCTGCGGGCGTCCAGCTGCCGGTACTCGGTCGGCCCCGACGTCCAGTATCTCGTCAGCGGGAAGAAGCGCCAGGTGGGCAGGTTGGTCGACCAGTCGTCGAGCATCGTCTCGTAGGTCTTCGCGGCGTCGGCGGTGAGCCGCCTGACCTCCTCGCCCGGCTGCGTGCCGAGGTAGGACAGCAGCCGCCTGGCCGGCGTGCCCCTGACGACCTTCTCCGCCGCCTCCCGGGGCAGCCTGCGGACCACGATCTCGTCCTGCTGGTCCACGTACGACGTGGTCGCCGCGAGCAGCTGGACCTCCCTGGGGTCGTCCCTGACGGTCATGGGCCTGAGGTAGCGCCCGGTGACCGTCGCCCGGTCCAGCCCGGCCAGCCGGGCCTCGGCGTCCGGATCGACGGCGGCGAGCAGGAACGGGAACGCCTGGGGGACCTGCACCACCGCCTGCCCGGGTCGCAGGCCTCTCCGTTCGGCGCTGCCGTCGATCCCGCTGCCGCTCAGGGTGGACCAGTAGCCGCGCTCGGGCACCGTCCGCTCCGAGGGGAAGGGACTGCTCGTCGAGGGGTCCTGGGACCAGCCGAGCGAGGGGTCGATCCGGACCCGCCTGCCGTCGGCGAGCTCCTCCGTGACCGCCTCCCCGTCGTCGTCCGAGCTGGGTCTGCCCAGGTCGGTCTTGACGGGGCGGCGGGTGACGTACTCGTACCGGGGCTGCCGGAACGGGATGCGGGTCAGCCCTCGATCGGTGACCCGGGTGCGCTCGACGCGCAGCATCGTGCGCTCGCCCCCGTGCAGCACGTCCGTCACGTCGACCCTGACGCCTCCCGAGTGCACGATGTGGCCGACCATGCCGATCGGGGCGGCGACGTCGACGCCGTTGATCCGCTTGATCCGCTCGTACTGGTCGAGGGTGATCCCGCCGAAGACGCCCGACAGGTAGTTGGCGCGGACCAGCCCCTGCGACCGTTCGACGGCCGTCGCGGTGCCCTTCGGGCGGACCAGGATGTCGTACTGCGCGCGGAAGTTCCTCCCGACCGTGCCGACGATCTCCAGGCGCTGGGTCTCCGCGCTGCCGGTCAGCACGGTGAAGCCCGTCGCCGCGATCACGATGCCGAGTGCCAGCACCAGGGCTCTGCCGAGACGGCGGCGGAGCTGGGAGAAGACCAGGCGGATCATCCGAGACGGCCGATCCGGTCGAGCACGTCGGCGGCGGGCGTCACCCGGTCGTCGCCGACCACGCGGCCGTCCCGCATCCTGACCACCCGGTCGCACGCCGCCGCCACCTCGGGGTTGTGGGTGGCCAGCAGCATGGTCATGCCGTACTCCTCCCTGATCGACAGCAGCAGGTCGACGATCTCCTGTCCCGTGGCGCTGTCGAGGTTGCCGGTGGGCTCGTCGGCCAGGAGGAGCGGCGGGCGGGCGATCAGCGCCCTGGCGATGGCCACGCGCTGCTGCTCGCCACCGGACAGCTCGCCGGGCAGCGTGCCCTCCCTGTCCGCCAGCCCGACGGCGGCGAGCAGGGCGCGGGCACGGGCCCGGCGGTCGAAGCCGACCCTGCGCGGGAGCACGGGGACGAGCACGTTGTCGAGCAGGCTGAGCGCGGGCAGCAGGTGGAAGCGCTGGAAGACGAAGCCGACGGCGCGCCGGTGCCGGTCGAGGCCCCTGCGTCCGAGGTCGTCGACGCGCTCGCCGCCGACGTGGATCTCGCCCTCGTCAGGAAGGTCCATCGCGCCGACGAGGTGCAGCAGCGTGGACTTCCCCGCCCCGGAGGGGCCCATGAGGGCGACCGCCTGACCTGCTTCGACCTCCAGGTCGACGCCGTCGAGTGCCCTGGCAGGGCCGTGGGAACGACTGACTCCTCGCACGCTCACCGCAACGCTCATGATCGATACATTGTCACAATGTAGGGAGGCGCGGAAGCCCTTGTTTTGTGACAATGTAGGGACATGCCGCTCAGCCACGCCGTACTGACCCTGCTGGCCGACGGGCCCAGCCACGGCTACGAACTCAAGGCCAGGTTCGAGTCGGCGGTCGGCCCGCAGTGGGGCGGTCTCAACATCGGGCACCTGTACCAGATCCTGGAACGCCTGGTCAGGGACGGCCACGTGGTCCGCAGCCACGTGGCGCAGAACGACCGCCCCGACAAGACGCTCTACCGGCTGACCGAGACGGGCGCCGACGAGCTGCGCGAGTGGGCGGGCGCTCCCTGGGTGCGCTCCTCGGGGTTCAGGGACGAGCTGTTCCTGAAGCTGCTGGCGGCCACCCGCCTCGGCCCCGACGCCCTGGGCGCGTTCGTGTCCGCCCAGCGCACGGCCTACCTGTCGGACCTGGCCGCGCTGACGCGCCTGCGCCGCGAGCAGGGCGACCCCCTGGTCTCCCTGCTGGTCGACGCGGCCATCGCGCACACCAGGGCCGACCTGCAGATCGTCGACGGCGCCGAGGAGCGCCTCGCCGCGACGGCCGCCCTGGGCGGAGCCGTGGACGCCACGGACACCGTGGACGCCACGGACGCGCGGGACGGGCACGCGGAGGACTCCCGTTCGCGGGCGGTGGGCGAGGGGGCCTGAGCGGGAACGCAAGGGGCCAGGGTGAGAAGATCGGCGAGGGACTGTGGCGGCGCGGGGATTTCGCTCGACCGCCGCGTACGGTTAGGCTGACCGCGACACCGATGAATCCCGTGCGGGAGAGCGTCCTGACATCCAGGCCAGGACCCCTGAAGGAGCAAGCCCTCCCCGCGAACCTCTCAAGGCAAAGGACCGTGCGGGTAGGTGCCCTCTGGAAAGCAGGCCCTGCGGCCTCGCCGAAGGTGAAAGTCCGGCAAAAAACGGGCGAAACTCTCAGGCATCCATGACAGAGGGGGAGGATGCTCTTCATCTGACCCCTGCCTGAGGTGCGAACATGTCCCGACCCACGCCGCTGCGCGGCGTCCACGAGGCACTCGGCGCGACGCTGACCGACTTCGCGGGCTGGCTGATGCCGCTCCGCTACGGAAGCGAGTCCGCCGAGCACAACGCGGTCCGTCATGCGGCGGGCCTGTTCGACCTGTCCCACATGGGCGAGATCTTCGTGACGGGCTCCCAGGCGGGCGAGGCCCTCGACCACGCGCTCGTCGGCTACGTCTCCGCGCTCGAACCGGGACGCGCCCGCTACACGATGATCGTCGATTCCCGGGGCGGCGTGCTGGACGACCTGATCGTCTACCGCCTGGCCGACGAGGAGTTCATGGTCGTCGCCAACGCCTCCAACTACCCCCGCGTCGCCGCCGAGCTCACCGAGCGCGCCGGGGACTTCGACGCCGTGGTCGACGACCGCTCGGAGCGCTACGCGCTGGTCGCGGTCCAGGGACCGAGGTCCCGTGAGATCCTGGGCGAGCTGACCGAGGCCGACCTCGACGGGCTCAAGTACTACGCCGGTCTGCCCTCGACCGTGGCGGGGCGCGAGGCCCTCGTCGCCCGCACCGGATACACCGGCGAGGACGGCTTCGAGCTGTTCGTCGCCGCCGAGGACGCCGAGCCGCTCTGGGCCGCGCTCACCAAGGCGGGCGAGCCGTACGGCCTGCTTCCCGCCGGTCTGTCCGCGCGCGACACCCTCCGCCTGGAGGCCGGGATGCCGCTTTACGGAAACGAGCTGTCGTCGGACCTCACTCCGTTCGACGCGGGGCTCGGCCGTGTGGTGAGGTTTGACAAGCCGGGTGACTTCGTCGGAAGGGCCGCCCTTGAGCCGCTCAAGGAGGTCCCGCCGGCCCGTCGTCTGGTCGGACTGATCGCGACCGGTCGCAGGGTGCCCCGCCACGGGTACCCCGTGGTGCTCTCGGAGGACGGCTCCGTCGTCGGAGAGGTGACCAGCGGGGCGCCTTCCCAGTCACTGGGCCGGCCCATCGCCATGGCCTACGTGGACAACGACCTGTCCACCGGCCTGGCCGTGGACATCCGGGGCAGCCGCGAGCCGGTCGAGGTCGTTGAACTGCCTTTCTACAGGAGGAAAAAGTGAGCAACATTCCCGAGGACCTGCACTACACCAAGGAACACGAGTGGATCTCGGGCATTGACGACGGCCTGACCCTCACCGTGGGCATCACCGCCTACGCCGCCGAGGCGCTGGGCGACGTGGTCTACGTGCAGGTGCCCGAGGTCGGTTCGACGGTCGCCGCGGGCGACGCGGTCGGCGAGGTCGAGTCGACCAAGTCGGTGAGCGACATCTTCGCACCGGTGAGCGGCGAGATCGTCGAGGTCAACGAGGCCGTCGTGGACGACCCCTCGCTGGTCAACAGCGACTCCTACGGCGACGGCTGGCTGTTCCGCGTCCGCCTCGAGGGCGACCCGGAGGACCTGCTGTCCCCCGAGGAGTACGCCGCGCTCACATCGGGCGAATCCTGAGATCTCTTAGCTTGTGCCGTGATCATGCGCGTCCGCGAACGCGCATGATCACGGCGTTGTGAAAGCACATGAAGGCAGGGACGGATCAATGGCGATCAGCGTTTTCGACCTCTTCAAGATCGGAATCGGCCCCTCCAGTTCGCACACCGGCGGCCCGATGGCCGCCGCCCACAAGTTCGCCAGGGGCCTCGACGAGGAGGGCCTCCTGGACAAGACCGCCAGGGTCGAGGTGATCCTGTACGGCTCGCTCGGCCTGACCGGCAAGGGCCACGGCAGCGACAAGGCCGTCCTGCTGGGCCTGTCGGGAGAGAAGCCGGAACTCGTCGACGTCGACACCGTGGACGACCGGCTGGCCGCCATGCGCGCCTCGGGAACGATCCAGCTGTACGGCGTCCGGGAGATCCCCTTCGTCGTCGGCGAGCACCTCGTCTTCGAACGCAAGGTCTCGCTGCCGCACCACCCGAACGGCATGCGCTTCACCGCCCTCTCGGAAACGGGCGACACCCTCCGCGAGAAGGTCTACTACTCGGTCGGCGGCGGCTTCGTCGTGGACGAGAACGCCACCGGCGCCGACCGGATCAAGCCGGACGACACCGTGCTGCCGTACCCCTTCACCACGGCCGCCGAGCTGCTCGGCCACTGCGCGGAGACGGGCCTGTCGGTCTCCGGGCTGATGCTGCGGAACGAGAAGGCCTTCGGCCGCTCGGAGCAGGAGATCCGCGACCGGCTGCTCGAGTTGTGGCGCGTCATGACCGAGTGCGTCAGGCGCGGCATCGCCAAGGAGGGCGTGCTGCCCGGCGGCCTGAAGGTCAGGCGCAGGGCCCACCAGCTGCACCGGAAGCTGCAGAACGAGGCCGCGGAGAAGGACCCGCTGCACGCGGTGGACTGGGTCTCGCTGTTCGCCCTGGCGGTGAACGAGGAGAACGCCGCGGGCGGGCGCATCGTCACCGCGCCCACCAACGGCGCGGCGGGCATCGTCCCGGCCGTGCTCACCTACTACGACCGGTTCGTCCCCCACGCCGACGACGACGGCGTGGTGCGCTTCCTGCTCACGGCGGGGGCGATCGGCGTGCTGTTCAAGGAGAACGCCTCCATCTCGGGCGCGGAGGTCGGCTGCCAGGGCGAGGTCGGCTCGGCGTGCTCGATGGCCGCGGCCGGGCTCACCGAGGCGCTGGGGGGAACTCCGGAGCAGGTGGAGAACGCCGCCGAGATCGGCATCGAGCACAACCTCGGGCTGACCTGCGACCCGATCGGCGGCCTGGTGCAGATTCCGTGCATCGAGCGCAACGCGGTCGCCTCGATCAAGGCCATCACCGCGGCCAGGATCGCGCTGCGCGGCGACGGCCGCCACTTCGTCTCCCTCGACAAGGCCATCAAGACGATGCGCGACACCGGGCGCGACATGCTCGACAAGTACAAGGAGACGAGCCGGGGCGGCCTCGCGGTGAACGTCATCGAGTGCTGACCTCGGAGCGGACGGGCGGCTCCCACCCTCTCGCGAGGGGGAGCCGGCCTCCGAACGGATGAGCCAATCTCTCTCCGACAAACAAGACAATCGCCGCAAACTTCACCATCCCGCACAGGGACCCCCCGCGCCACGCCTATGCTGGGTGCCCCTGTCGCGGAGACTCGGGAGGTCACGGTGTCGACGGAGATCCTTGAGCCTGGGGGAACGCCCCAGGGGAGTCGCGTCCGGCACCGCGCCCTGCCCGACGCCCCCTCCCCCGCCCTCCGCGCCCTGCGCTTCCTCGGCTCCCACTGGCTCTTCCTGGCCGCCCTGCTCGCCGGGGCCTCGCTGCGGGCCACGGCCGTGCTCGGCTACCGGCCCGCGCTGTGGTTCTGGGCCGACTCCTTCGTCTACCTCGGCGCCGGGCTCGACCCCCGCCCCATGGAGTCCCGCCCCTCCGGCTACTCCCTGCTGCTGTGGGCGCTGCGCCCGCTGTCCAGCGTCCAGGCCGTGGTCGTGCTCCAGCACCTGCTCGGGCTCGCCATGGCCGGCTGCGTCTACCTCCTGCTGCGCCGTCTCGGCCGCCTGCCGGGATGGGGGGCGACGCTCGCCGCGCTCCCGGTGCTGCTGGACGTCCACCAGGTCCAGCTCGAACACCTCGTCATGGCGGACCTGCTGCTGGAGTTCCTGGCGATGGCGGCGGTCACGCTGGTGATGTGGCGGCGGCGGCCGCCGGTGTGGGCCGCGCTGCTCGCCGGGCTCCTGCTCGCCGCGGCGACGGTGACCCGGACGATCGGGCTGCCCCTGATCGCCGTCGTGCTGGTGTGCATGGTGATCAGGCGAACCGGCTGGAAGACGGTCACGGCCGCCGCGCTGGCCTGCGTGATCGGACTGGGCGGTTACGCCGCCTGGTTCAGGTCCGAGTACGGCTCCTACGGGCTGACCAGAGGAAACGCCTTCCTGTGGGCACGCACCCTCACCTTCGCCGACTGCGCGAAGATCAAGCCGAGCGGCCCAGAGGCCGCCCTCTGCCCGACGGACCCGGTGGCCGAGCGCAAGGCCCCGCCCGTCTACATCTGGGACGGCCAGTCACCGCTGAACAAGGTCAAGGGCACCTGGGCCGAACGCGACAGGCTCGCGGGCGCCTTCGCGACCCAGGCGATCATGGCCCAGCCGCTCGACTTCCTCGCCGCGGGCCTGGCGGACGTGGCTCACGTCTTCGACTGGAACCGCAGGGTCTACCCCACTCCCGGCCCGCAGAGCGCCTACGTCTTCCCCGACGCGGCCAAGCCCTTCCCCGCCGGGGCAGCCTCCCAGGGGCGGACCGCCCAGGAGCTGACCACGGCCTACCAGGGGGCCTCCGGCGAGACCCGGCTCGTCGAGCCCTACGCCGGATGGTTGCGCTCCTACCAGGAGTACGGCTTCCTGCGCGGCCCGTTCCTCGCCGTGATCCTGCTCGTCGGGCTGGCCGGCGTCCTGCTCAACTGGCGGCGGCTCGGCGGCGCGGCGCTCCTGCCGTGGTCGGTGGGAGCCGTGCTGCTGGCCCTGCCGCCCTTCATCGCCGCCTTCGACCACCGCTACGTGGTGCCCGCCGTGCCGTTCGTCTGCCTGGCCGCGGGGCTGGCCTTCGGGACGCGGCGGGAGCCGGAACAGGACACCGGGCCGAAGGAGCGGGCGCAGGAGAAGCGGGAGCCCGAGGCGGACCGGGACGACGAGGAGTGGGTCGAGCTGGCGTGGGGCCCCGACCGGGCCATGGGGGACTGGAGCTCAGCGGGTGACGTGCAGGCGAACGGCCGCCCCGAGCTCGTCGTCGCCGACCGTCTTGCGGACCTTCCCGACGGCGTCCTTGTTCAGCCGCGCGACGATTTTCCCGACGTCGGCCATTGGCCCACAGCTCACCGCGACCCTCAGCCGGTCGCCCCTCACGTGCCTGACCCTGACCCTGCCGAGCCCTTCGACTTCTTTAAGCGCGACCCCCAGCATCGCGGTTCCGGCCCCGGTGCGCCTTCCCCAGCGTCCCCACCCCATGGTGCGCAGCAGCCACCTGATCGCCAGCAGCGCCAGCGCCGTCAGTAGCAGCGCGACCAGCCACCCCAGCCACGGGTGCTCCGCCAGGTGCCCGGCGAGCCCCCGGTCCATGATCCGGTCACCGCGCGACCGGGAGCCGAACCTGCCCTGCCCCCGCATGAACGCGTAGAGCCCGGCCCCGGCCAGCACCGTCCCGGAGACGGCGAGGCCGATCCGGTTGTCCATGTACGCCCTCATCAGACTCCCCGCCTGCGCAGCCGTACGACGACCTCGCCCCCGCACATCGCGCCCAGGGCCGTCAGCCGGTCCCCGACGACCGTGCCCACCTGTCGCAGCAGGTGGCCGGTCCGGTCGGCGCCGGTGAACACGGTCACCTCGATGTTGCGCGAGCCGAGACGCACCCGCGCCCTGCTCACCTCGTCGACCGACTCGGCCGCCGCCCGCAGCGTGCGGCGGAGTCCGGCCCTGGTCAGGCCGATCACCATCCGGGAGTCCGCCGACTCCAGCGGCACCAGCCTGGTCCGTCCCGGCAACGCGGCGAGCAGGAGCAACGCGCCTCCGGCCGCCATCGCGACCAGCGCCACGGCGAACACGACGGGGTCGGACCACTTCACCGCCCCGACCCCGTCCACGAGCCTCCGGTACGGCACGCGTCCGACAGGGGAGCCCATCGCCAGGCCCGCCGTCACGCCGGCGGCGAGTGAGAGCCCGGTCGAGGCCAGCAGGGCGACCACGAGGCCCGCCGGATTCCGCTGCGGCCTCAGCAGCCGCACCGACCTGCGGCGGACCGCGTGCAGGTGCTCCCCGGCCGTCGTGCCGCCCGTTCCCGCCAAGATGTCCTGGAGAGTACTCATCACCTGGTCAGGTCTACGCGTCCGCGTCACCGCGCGCGGGGCGGAAGCGGCGACTTTCACGATCTTGGAAGCGCCCTGGCCGGAGAATTTACCACCGGACCATCAATATGAACATTACTCATATTAGGCTCGGTGTGGTTATCCTGCCGTCATGGACGACCGCCTGCGCTACGACCGGGCAACCGCGCACCTGGATCCTCCCTTCGCCGTGCTGGACCTGGCGGCCCTGCGCTCGAACGCCTCCGGCATGGCCGGGCGGGCGGGCGGCAAGCCGATCAGGGTCGCCAGCAAGTCCGTCAGGTCCCGCCCCGTCCTGGAGCGGATCCTCTCCATGGACGGCTTCGCCGGGATCATGGCGTTCACCCTGCCGGAGGCCCTCTGGCTGGTCTCCACCGGACTGCGGGACGTGCTCGTCGCCTACCCCACCGCCGACCGCGCGGCGCTGGCCGAACTGGCCGCCGCCCCGCAGGCGGCGCGGGAGATCACGGTGACGGTGGACAGGACGGAGCACCTGGACTTCATCGAGTCCGCGGTCCGCGACGTCCACGGTCGTCAAGAAATCCGGATATGTCTTGATATCGATGCGGGTTTCGTCGCCCTCAACGGCAGGTTCAGAGCCGGGGCCCTCCGCTCTCCGGTACGGGAGCCGGACCAGGCCGCCGACCTGGCCGCCGACGTCGTCAAACGTCAGGGCTTCCGGCTGGTCGGCGTGATGGCCTACGAGTCCCAGATCGCCGGAGTCGGCGACGCCCCGCCGGGCAGCCCCGCCCTCGCCAGGGCGATTCGCTGGATGCAGGCCAGGTCACGGCGCGAACTCGTCGTGCGCAGAGGCCGCGTCGTCCAGGCCGTCGCCCAGCTCGCCGACCTGGAGTTCGTCAACGGCGGCGGCACCGGCAGCATCGGCCAGACCGCCCGCGAGAGGGCCGTCACCGAGATCGCCGCGGGGTCGGGCTTCTTCCACCCGCGCCTGTTCGACTTCTACCGCGGCTTCACAGGCCGCCCCGCCGCACTGTTCGCCCTCCCCGTCGTCCGCCGCCCCGCCCCCGGCGTCGTCACCGTCCTCGGCGGCGGCTACCACGCCTCCGGCGCCTCAGGGCGGGACCGTCTCCCTCAGCCCTACCTGCCGTGCGGACTGCGCTACGCCCCCGACGAGGGAGCGGGCGAGGTCCAGACCCCGCTCCTCGGCCAGGCCGCCGAGGACCTGCGGACCGGCGACCGCGTCTGGTTCCGGCACGCCAAGGCGGGTGAACTCTGCGAGCGTTTCGCGGCCCTGCACCTGATCGACGGGGACGAGGTCGTGGAGACCGTCCCCACCTACCGCGGCGAGGGCCGCACCTTCCTGTGAGCCACGACCGACCCCCCTGAGCCCCCCTTCGGCCGCGACCTGAGCCCTCTTCCGGCCGCGACGCCTCCGGCCCCTCCGAGGTCAGGCCTCCGGGGCCGGGGCCTCCGAGCCGAGGTCAGCGGCGACGGCGGCGCCAGAGCATGATCACAGCGGTGACCGCGAGCACGGTGCCCACACCGATGAGGACGGGCGCCAGGTTCGGCTGCTCCTCCGCCCACAGGTCGTCGGGCTCGTCCCCCAGCTTGGCGGGGCGCGGCGCGACCCCCACCGCGTCACTCACCCTGTCGCCGATGGAGGCCAGGAACTGCTTCGCGTTCGTCTCGGCCTTGGCGACGGTCCGCCGCGCGACCTTCTTCGGGCTCACCCGGTCGGCGATGGCGTCGACCGTCTTGGCCAACTCAGCGCGGGTCCGCTCGATTCGCCGCTCCAGCTCCGCGGGATCGGTGTCCGCCATCGGCTCTCCTCTCATCGCCCTTGACATTGATCAGTCTGTCAGGTCCGACCCACCCACGACACTTCGGGCAGGCCGGTAAGTTGATCCGGGAACGATTCCACGGAGGAGACCCATGAAACTAGAGCCCGGCGACGCCGCACCGGACTTCGCGCTTCCCGCCGCCGACGGCACCACCGTGTCCCTCGACGCCTACCGCGGCAAGCGCGTGATCCTCTACTTCTACCCCGCCGCGATGACCCCCGGCTGCACCAAGCAGGCCTGCGACTTCCGCGACAGCCTCGCCTCCCTGACCGCCGCGGACTTCGTGGTGCTCGGCGTGTCGAAGGACACCCCGGCCAAGCTCGCCAAGTTCGTCGAGCACGACGCCCTGACCTTCCCGCTGCTGTCGGACCCCGGCCTGGAGGTCCACAAGGCCTACGGCGCCTACGGCGAGAAGACGATGTACGGCAAGACCACCCTCGGCGTGCTGCGCTCCACCTTCGTCATCGACCCCGACGGAAAAATCGAAAAAGCCCTCTACAACGTGAAGGCCACCGGCCATGTGGCCCGCCTTCGCCGCGAACTCGGGGTCGACTGATTACCATTTTTCACCATTTGACATGGCATGCGCATGCTCCAGGAACTGTCGGCCCCGTTCCGTAGCCTTGGGGCATGCCGGCCAAGTACAAATACACCCCCGAAATGCTGGCCGAGGCCGCGGCGAGTTCCTTCAGCGTCGCCGACGTCCTGCGCCGACTCGGCATCACGATCGCGGGCGGAAATCACGCGCACATCAGCCGCCAGCTGAAGCGCCTCGGGATCGACACCTCGCATTTTCTCGGCCAAGCACATCACCGCGGGCGGCGTTCGGCCCGACGCCTGTCGGCGGGGGAAGTCCTCCGGGTGCGACCACCGGGATCTCCCAGAACCAAGCCCCCCTTGCTTCGCCGGGCACTTCAGGAAGTCGGGGTGCCCTACCGCTGTAGTGCCTGTAAGATCGAGGGCATCTGGGAGGACGAGCCGCTCACGCTGCACGTCGACCATCTCAATGGCGACTGGCTCGACAACAGAATAAACAACTTGCGCTTTCTCTGCCCGAACTGCCACTCTCAGACAGAGAATTTCGCGGGAAAAAACAAAGGGGCCGTAGCCCAACGGCAGGAGGCAGCGTCTTTAGGTGGCGCGCAGTATGGGTTCGAATCCCATCGGCCCCACAATAAAATCAGAAAAGACGCGGTCAGTCTCAAGTCAGTGACCGTCAGCGTCACCCTGACGATCCAGGACGCCTTCTTCGTCGAAGAGCACGTCAGCCGCAGACACGCCGCGTCGAGGTCCGCCGCGATCCGCGAGGCGATCCGGCTGTTGCGCGAGTCCAGCCTCGAGCGGGACCGCGTCGCCGCGCTCGCGGGGTGCGACGGCGACGGGAGGTCGCGGGGCGGGACGTCCGCGGTGTCTCGGGGTGCGGAGCGAGGCGGGGCGCCTCGGGGTGAGCGGGGCGCGGGAGGCGAGGTCGTGATCCCGCCTGGGCCCGCTGACGGGTCGTCACCAGTCGGGCCCTCCGAGGACGGCTCTGGAGAGGTCGCCGAGGTCGAGCCGGCCACGGTGGGTGACCTCGCCCTCGGCGTTCAGGACGCGATACTCACACGCCCGCAGCCGCTCCTGGGGCAGGCCCGGCGAGAAGAGGGCGAAGCCGGTGGCGTCCGCCGTCCCTGCGGCGATCGTCCTGGCCCCGTCCCGTAGTTCGACGCGGCTTCCGGCGCCGCCGGGGACGTAGACGGCGGCGGAGTCCCGGGGGCCGGTCAGGGCCGTGGTCCACCCGATCGGGCGGGACAGGTCCGGGGTTTCGACGACCCGGCCGAGGCGCTCCTGTTCGCTGGATCCGTCCGGTGCGGTGCGGGTCGTCTGGACGGCGAGGAAGGTGGGGGTGCCGGGGCCCGAGACGGTGGCGATGAGGGCGTCACGGCCGGGGCCGAGGGAGCCGCCCCACAGGTAGCGGTAGGTCAGGCGCGGGTGCGGGGTCACGAGGGAGCCGAGGCTGTACAGCAGGCCCGCGGCCTGCTCGGTCTTCACGTGGCCGGTCGCCGCTCCGGCGGCGCGGGCGACGTCCGCCCGGAAGGAGGCGTCCTCGTCGTGCGAGGTGGAGATGCGCCACGGCAGTCGCAGGGGCCGTTCGGAGCTCTCCCAGAGAGGGATCTTGATCTCGGCCTGGCCGGGCTTGGCGTCGGGAACCGTGGTGAGCAGGAGGCCCTCGTCCGTTCTGAGGGTGCGGGTGACACGGGCGGGGGTGCCGTCGGGGCGGTAGGCGACGGACGGTGAGATCCGCACGGAGGTCATCCGCGGCGAGCCGAGCACCAGGAGCGGGCTGTCGCCCTCGGCGGAGAACCAGGCGATGACCTCGCTGTCCTTCGCTCCGCTGCCGCCTGCGACGAAGGGCTCCTGCTCGTCGAGCTCTCCCACGGGGGCTCCGGCTTCGCCGTACAGGACGAGGGCGCCGCTCATGGACCGCTTTCTCGGCGAGATCGCCACGACGACGCGGTGTCCGGCTCTGTCTCCGGCGTACAGGATCCGGGTGTCGGGGTCGTCGAGGCGGGTCCTGACGGCGTCCAGGAGGGCGGTGTCGGCTGCCAGTGATCCTCGGATCGGCCAGTCCGGCGCGTTCCGCCCCTGGACCAGGACCGTGTCCGGCCACAGGGCGGCATCGCGCAGGATGGCCGGTGCGGTGAGGCCGAGCACGGCGGTCAGTGCCAGCGCGCCGCCCAGGAGGGTTCTGTGACGCCGTCGGGTGCGGCGGATCCGGCGCAGGATCGCCGCGTGGGGGTCGGCGTGCTCGGGGACGGTCGCCGCTCGGGCGGCGAAGGTCTGGCGCAGCCGGTCCTCCATGGGCGTGGTCATGGGGTCGTCTCCTTCCGGGGCTTCGCGTTCGTCCCCGTCCCGAATGCCTCCGCTCCGGACGGCTGCGCCTCGGACGTCTCCGACCTGGACAGCGCGGCGATCCCGGGGTGGTCCCTGAGCCGGTCGAGGCCGCGTGACGCCTGGCTTTTGACCGTGCCGAGCGAGCAGTCGAGCACTCTGGCCACCTCGGCCTCCGGCAGGTCCTCGAAGTAACGCAGGACCAGTACGGCGCGCATTCTGGGCGGCAGGGTGAGGACCGCGGCCCAGAGCGCGTCACGGGTGTCGTAGACCGCGTGGTGGTCCTCGGCCGTCGTCTCGGGGATCTTGTCCGTGAGGTGCTCGGTGAAGCGTCGCCGTCGCCACCAGGAGACGTTGAGGTTGACGAGGATTCTGCGGGTGTAGAGCTCGGGGTCGTCGATCCGGTTCCAGCGCCGGTGGGTTCTGACCAGCGCGGTCTGGAGCAGGTCCTCGGCTCTGCCGTGGTCTCCGGTCAGCAGGTAGGCGGTGCGGAGCATGGCCTGCCAGCGGGATGTGACGAAGTCACGGAACCGCTCTTCGGCGTTCGCGGCGTCGTCGCCCACAGGTCCCTCCCGGTCTGTCTCTCATCTCCTCAGATACCGGGTGGGCCGGAAAAGGTTGAGAGGCCGACAGGAGGGTCAGGGCGGTGGTTCCGGGAAAAGCAACGGGTCGCGCGGTGCGTCCTCTTCACCGCGCGACCCGGCATTGTTGTGATCCGCCATCACAAACAATCTCCCTTTACTCACCCCGGAGGGTGCTCCCGGAAACCATGGTGTCCAACAGGGCGTAAGGAAGGCGTAAGCGGCATGACGATGTGCGACCTGAGTCGTACGCCCGGCTCCCCCCTGAGGGGGAAGGGCGCTGATCTGCGTATACGTATTGTGGTGGTGTGCTAGGCAGACTCCACTCCTGGACCCGGCGTCATCCCGGTGTCGTCGACGCCCTCCTGCTGACGCCCTTTCTGGTGCTCTCTGTGATGAACGCGTCGTTCGTCGCCTCGCAGGGGGGCACGCAGATCAGGACGACTCCGTGGGGAGGCGTCGAGGTCGGCGTCTGGGGGGTCATCGCCCTCGGGCTCATGCTGTCCCTTCCGCTGCTCTGGGCGCGGAGGCATCCCCTCACGGTGTTCGGGATCGTCTCGCTGGTGAGTTTCTGCCAGTGGCTTCTCGGCGTGCAGCCTCTGCTCTTCAACGCCGCCGTGCTCGTCGCCATGTACATGGTGGCCTCGCGCCGCACGCTGCGCTGGGCGGTCGCCGCGTGCCTGACCGCGGAGCTGGGGCTCGCCCTCTCCTTCGGGCAGATCATCACCACTCCCGATTTCAGCAGCTGGGCCAGTGTCTCGGTGTTCGTCGTCGCGATCTGGATCACGGGCATCTACGCCAACACCCGCCGCCGTTACCTGGAGAGCCTCGAGGAGCGGGCGGAGCGGGCCGAGCACGAGCGCGACCAGCAGGCGCGGCTGGCCGCGGCGGCCGAGCGGGCCCGGATCGCCCGCGAGCTGCACGACGTGGTCGCGCACAACGTGAGTGTGATCATCGTTCAGGCCGACGGGGCGGGTTACGCGATCGACAGCGATCCCGAGCAGGCTCGCGAGGCCATCCGGGCCATCTCGCACACGGGCAGGCAGGCGCTGGCCGAGATGCGCAGGATGGTCGGCGTTCTGCGCGCCGACGGCGTGCCCGAGGAGTACGCCCCGCAGCCGAGCCTGTCGCAGATGAGCGACCTGGTGGCCCAGGTGCGCTCCTCCGGCCTGCCTGTCGACTTCCGGGTCACCGGCCTTCCGCAGGACCTTCCCGAAGGGGAGCAGCTGACGGTCTACCGGATCGTGCAGGAGGCGCTCACCAACACGCTCAAGCATGGCGGCCCCGACAGCAGGGCGACGGTCGAGATGGAGTACGGCGCGCGGGAGCTGCTGCTGCGGGTGACCGACGACGGCCGGGGCGCCGCCGCCCCCAGGAGCCCGGACGGGCACGGCCTGGTCGGCATGCGGGAGCGGGTGGCCGTGTTCGGCGGGAGCGTCGAGGCGAGGCCGCGTCCCGGTGGCGGGTTCCAGGTGACGGCGCGGCTGCCGATAGGCGAGGCCGGGCAGAGCCGGGCGGCGTGACGGGTGGACGGGCGGCGTGCCGGGGGACGAGCCGCTGGACGGGGGCGCGTCGGCGGGCCGGACGGCTGCCGGACGGGCGGTGCGGCGGGCGGGAGCCTCGGGCGCGGCGTCCGTGGAGACCGCGGCGGGTGAGAGAGTCGCGGCGGGTGAGAGAGTACTGAACGGCCGGTGACGAAGCGGACCCGGCGGGGTGAGAGGGTTCGGCGGCCGATGGACGAGAGCCGCGGCTCTGACAGACGAGAAGTGGTGAGCGACCGGTGATTCGCGTGATGCTGGTGGACGATCAGGCGCTCCTGCGGGTGGGGTTCCGCATGGTGCTCAGTGCGCAGCCGGACATCGAGGTGGTCGCGGAGGCGGTCGACGGGGCGGCGGCGGTCGAGGCGGCCAGGTCGGTGGAGGTCGACGTCGTGCTGATGGACGTGCGGATGCCCGGCATGGACGGGGTCGAGGCCACCCGCCTGATCTGCGCGGCGGCCGAGA
The DNA here is from genome assembly GCF_027922005.1 of Streptosporangium carneum. GTDB lineage: Bacteria > Actinomycetota > Actinomycetes > Streptosporangiales > Streptosporangiaceae > Streptosporangium > Streptosporangium carneum. The sequence goes on from NZ_BSEV01000002.1 coordinate 201,874, forward strand.
GGCCGAGGGTGCTGATCCTGACGACGTTCGACCTGGACGAGTACGTGTTCGCGGCGCTGAAGGCGGGCGCCTCCGGGTTCCTGCTGAAGGACGTTCCGCCCTCCGATCTGATCAGCGCCATCCACTCGGTGCACAGCGGGGACGCGGTGGTGGCGCCGAGCACGACCAGGCGGCTGCTGGAACGTTTCACGGTTCATCTTCCCTCCCCCGGCATGGCCGAGCCGGTCGCGCTCGGCGGGCTGACGGCACGGGAGCGGGAGGTGCTCGTGCTCGTCGCCCGGGGCCTGTCCAACGGCGAGATCGCCGATCGGCTGGAGCTGGCGGAGGCGACGGTCAAGACGCATCTGGGCAGGGTGCTGGCCAAGCTGGGCCTGCGGGACCGGGCTCAGGTGGTCGTGTACGCCTACGAGTCCGGTCTCGTCGTCCCGCACTCCGCCGACTGAGGCCCTCCCGCCTCCTGCCGTACGGCGATGGCCTTCCTCTCCCCTGGCCTCTCCCATGGCCTCTCCCACGGCCTCTCCTGCGGCCGGCCTCTCCCACGGCGAAGCGCCGCGCCCCGGACATCCAGAATGCCCCCTATTCATGAACAACATTCGTGAATATTGTTCTCATTATTCCGTGGCAAACTTTTTCATCACCCTCTGTTTTTGCCAAATGCGTTGATATAAGTTGTGCTTCGAAAGGCGAGGGCGCGCCATCGGCCACCTTCCGATAAATCCATCGAAGCCGATTAACGCGAGAGGGAAAGAGGATTATGTCGACGCCGTTCAATGGTGCCCTGATGCTCGTCCACCAGGGCACCGGGACATACCTGGAGACCGACAACTACAACGACAACGTCAACGAGGCCGTCCAGACGTGGAACGGCGACCCGCTGCAGACGGCCAAGGGCTACCTCGGCCACCTGTGGTACCTGGAGCCGATCCAGCTCATCGGCAACACCTATCTGATCAAGAGCTACGAGAACAAGCGCTGCCTGACCGCCGGAACCACGGCCCAGGACTACCCCAGGCTCCAGGTCCCCGACGGCACGCCCAGGCAGGTCTGGCAGTTGCTGCGTCCCTCGGTCGGAGCCGACGAGTTCGCGATCGTCCCCCAGGTCTACTCCAACTACGCCCTCGCCCCGCAGGGCAGCAACGAGCTGAACAACGTGTACGTGGTGCCCATCCGTCAGTGGGGCGGCTCGCTGTCGCGGGCGCAGCTCTGGAAGGCCGTCACCCCGCCGGACAAGTGATCACCGCCCGTCCCGCCGGTGGTTCACGGCCGTTCGAGGGCCGTTTTCGGGACAGTGAGCCGTCCGCCCGGACAATGGCCCTCGAACGGCCGAACCGCGAAAACAACCCGCCTTTCCGGGCGGACGGAATCACCGAAAAGGTCGTGGATCACGAGCCCCCGCCGACGACGGAGGCCTGGCGTCCGGACAATTCCGGAAACCCGGAAAGCGGGTCCCCGAGAGCCCTCCCCAACGTTCTGCCGATTTAATTGGATTCGTCCCGCTGATTTTCTCGGCGTCGCCGAACAGCCGCCGGACGAACAGAGGCGGCCCCGCCCCCCGCCGCCGGTCGGCCGAATGGCCGAGGCGGGCCTACTTCGGAGGTAGCAACCACCCGGCCGCAGGTGCCGTGCGGTGGAGGCGAACTGTGTCCCGCAGGCCGATGGCCCGCGTTTTCCCTGGCAATAGCGTTTTCCCCGTCATGAACGCACATGTCGCCAAGGAGAGCAGTGACGTGACCATCACCGGAGAAGTCGGCGCGCGGAACGCGCGGGGGGACGCGGCGGCCGCCGTGGTGGCCAGGGGCCTGACCAAGATCTACGGCCAGGGGGACGCGGCCGTTCAGGCTCTCCGGGGAGTGGACGTCTCCTTCGCGACGAGCGCCTTCACCGCGATCATGGGGCCTTCCGGATCGGGCAAGTCCACGCTGATGCACTGCCTGGCCGGGCTGGACACGGTCACCCACGGGCAGGTGCACATCGGTGACGTGGAGCTCACCGGACTGAGCGACAAGCAGCTCACGCTCCTGCGGCGCGAGCGGATCGGCTTCATCTTCCAGGCGTTCAACCTGTTGCCGACGCTGACGGCCGAGCAGAACATCCGGCTTCCGCTGGAGATCGCCGGGCGGCAGGCGGACCAGGCGCTGTTCGACCGGGTCGTGGAGACCGTGGGCCTGCGTGAGCGGCTCGGCCACAGGCCGACCGAGCTGTCCGGCGGTCAGCAGCAGCGGGTCGCGGTCGCCCGCGCCCTGATCAGCAAGCCGCAGGTCATCTTCGCCGACGAGCCGACCGGCAACCTGGACTCGCGCAGCGGCGCCGAGGTGCTGTCGTTCCTGCGCACGTCGGTGCGCGAGCTGAACCAGACGATCGTGATGGTCACCCACGACCCGGTCGCCGCGTCCTACGCCGACCGTGTGATCTTCCTGCGGGACGGCCTGCTGGTCAGCGAGCTGCTCCAGCCGACCCCGCAGACCGTGCTGGACACCTTGATGAAGCTGGAGGGCTGAGGTGCTCAGGACGACCCTGGCCGGGCTGCGGGCGCGCAAGCTGCGCCTGTTCCTGACCTCGCTGGCGATCGCGCTGGGAGTGGGCTTCATCGCGGGCACGTTCGTGCTCACCGACACCATGCAGGCCGGTTTCGCCCAGAAGTTCGGCGCGGCCGCCGACAAGATCGACGTCGCCGTGCTGCCCCTCCCCGGCAAGGAGAGCGGCGCCGCGCTCCTGCCGGAAGCCACGCTGAAGAAGATCCGCGCCGTGGACGGCGTCGCCGACGCCCAGGGGCTCGTGCAGGGCACCTCCGCGCTGATCGGCAAGGACGGCAAGGCGGCGGGAGACTTTCCCACCGCCGGGATCTCCATCGCCCAGGGGCCGCTGAACCGCACCTCGATCACCAGCGGCGTCGCCCCGAAGACCGCGACGCAGGCCGTGCTCGACGAGAACACCGCCAAGACGCGCGGCTTCAAGGTGGGCGACACCATCACCGTGCTGGACTCCGGGCAGGCCAAGCACGAGTTCACCCTGGTCGGCCTGTTCGACGTCGGCCTCAACCAGGAGCTGGGCTTCAGCGGCGCGGTCGGCTACACCACGGACACGGCCAGGACGATGACCGGGGAGAACGGCTTCCGGCAGATCGACGTCGCGACCGCCGAGGGTGTGACCCAGGAGGCGGCGCGCGCCTCGATCGCCACGGCCCTCGGCGCCGGACACCAGGTCAAGACCGGCAAGCAGTACGCCGACGACATGATCAAGGCCAACGGCGGCGACAGCCAGTTCCTCACGATGGGCCTGCTGCTGTTCGGCCTCGTCGCGATGTTCGTGGCCGCGCTGGTCATCTACAACACCTTCAACATCCTGGTCGCCCAGCGCACCCGCGAGATGGCGCTGCTGCGCTGCATCGGCGCGACGCGCGGACAGGTGTTCGGCTCGATCCTGCTCGAGTCGGTCGTGGTCGGCCTGACGTCGTCGCTGCTGGGCCTGCTGCTCGGTTACGGCCTGGGCGCGGGGGCCCTCGTCGTGCTCCGCTCGGTCGGCGCTCCGATCCCCCCGGCGACCGCCGCCCTCACCCCGCGCACCGTCGTCCTGGCCATGCTCATCGGCGTCGTCGTCACGGTGGGCGCGGCGCTGCTGCCCGCCCGCTCCGCGACGAGGGTGGCGCCGATCGCGGCGCTGCGCGCCCAGGTCGAGGAGCGCACCTTCAGAGCCGGCGTGGTCCGCGTGATCTTCGCGACGCTGTTCCTGGTCGCGGGTGTGGGCACCACGGTGGCCGGGGTGAACATGAACCCCGGGCAGGTTCCGCTCATCGTCGTCATGGTGGGCGGCTCGCTGGTCTTCTTCGCGGTGCTGATCCTCGGACCGGTGATCGTCAAGCCGCTCGGCGCCTTCGTCGGCTGGCTGCCCGGCAAGATCTTCGGAGTGCCCGGCAGGCTGGCCCTGGACAACTCGGGGCGCAATCCCAAGCGGTCCGCGACCACGACCGTGGCGCTCACCGTGGGCGTGACGCTGATGACGCTCATCTCGGTCCTCACCGGCACGCTGCGGCTGACCTACTCCCAGAAGCTCGACGACCAGTTCCCCGTCGACTACATGCTCCTGGCCCAGGACCGCAGCTCGAGCCTGCCGCGCGCGCTGGCCGAGGACCTGCGGAGCAGGCCGGAGCTGACCTCGGTCGTCGCCCTGCGCGAGGTCGACGCCAAGGCCGGGAACAAGGGCGGCACGTACGAGGCGGGGACGTTCACCGCGTCGCCGGACTTCAGGCCGGACTTCACCTCGGGTTCGATCGACGCCCTCAAGCCGGGAACCGCGGCGGTCGCCGACCACGTGGCGAAGGACCTCGGGGTCAAGGTCGGCGACCGGATCCCGTTGCGCACGACGAAGGCGGGGCGGGTCGAGCTCAGGGTCGTCGGCGTCTTCGACTCCCAGCAGACGGACCTGGCGGGCGTGACCGTGCCCGCGGACGAGTTCGACCGCTACTTCGGCGCGGTCGCCGACCAGCGGGTGCTGGTCAACGCCAAGGACGGCGTCAGCCTTGACGTGGCGCGCAAGGTGGTCGAGGCCGCGGCCCAGCCGTACCCGACGGCGAAGGTGGCCAGCTCGACGGATATCAGGGGCGAGTTCGACGAGGCGCTCGACATGGTCGTGATGATCATCACGGGCCTGCTGGGGCTGGCGGTGCTGATCTCGCTGCTGGGCATCGCCAACACGCTGTCCCTGTCGGTCCACGAGCGGACCAGGGAGTCGGCGCTGCTGCGGGCCCTGGGCCTGACCCGGCCGCAGCTGCGGGGGATGCTCTCGGTCGAGGCGCTGATCCTGGGGCTCATCGGGGCTCTGGTCGGCGTGGTGCTCGGCGTCACGTTCGGCTGGGCCGCGGCGCGGACGGCGACGACCGATGTCGTCTTCACCCTTCCCGTGCCGCAGATCCTGGCGTTCGTCGCGCTGTCCGGCCTGGCCGGGGTGATCGCCGCCGTGCTGCCCGCCCGCAAGGCGGCGCGGGCCTCGATCGTGAACTCGCTGGCCAGCGGCTGACGGGAACCCGCCGACCGTGGCCGGGGCGCCTTCGCGGGGGCGGCGCCCCGGCCTCGCGCCGCCCCCGCCTGCCGTCCGGGAGAGCACGCCCCGTCCGGGAGAGCACGCCGGTCCCGCTTTCGCCCGTGGCCCGGCACGACGTCCGCGCCTTCGCTCGGCGCCGCTATCGGGAGCGGCGGCCCGGCCACTGCTCGGCGACGATCTCGGGACTGAGGAGGGGCCGGATGGCGATCTCCCCGGTGACCTTGTCCATGACCACGCATCCGCCGCCCACCGTGTCGGGCAACACGCTCGGGTCGTCGGGTTCGGGCTCCTTCGCCCAAGCGACATAGCCTTCTTTGAAGGCATAAATCCGGATCTCCACGGTGGAGCCTGGAGCCCGGACCCCGTTGAAGTACTCCTCGGCGACCGCCCTGGCCTGGTCGAGGTTCACAGTCGTCGTCCCTCCCCGTCGATCACCACGCAGAAGACGCCGGTCACCGACTCGTAGAGCGGCTCGACCGACATGTGCCCCCGCTGCGCGTCGATCCAGATCACCTCTCCCCCGGCGTTCACCGCGTTCCAGGCGTGACTGCCGCCCGCGGGCCAGCGGTTGACGACGATCGCGGCGGCGCCGTGCCCGCCCGCGAGCAGCACCTGCCCGATCGGGACGTACGCCTGCCGTCCCTGCCCCACGTACTGGAAGCGCTGCCCCAGCCACCGCTCGGCACGGGCCACGCCGCCCGCCTCACCGGTGAGCAGCGGCCTGCCGACCCGGTCGTACTCGGGCCGCCTGGGCGCGGCGACCGCCGGCGCGCCGTACCAGGTGGACAGCACCGCCAGCGCGCAGTCCAGCGAGTTGGTCGCCCTGAACGGGTCGTCCGCCGCCCCCGCCCCGTTGACCAGCCTGACCCACATGCCCCGAGGGTCGGGGAAACGCCTGGGCACCCCCTGACCCGTCACCGGCACGGCCCGGACCATGTCCTCCTGGGTCTGCGGGTCGGGCCTGGCCAGCCCTCCCGCCGCGCCGTACGGCCTGCACCTGTCCAGCCGCAGCGGCCGCCACGGCACCCGCTCGGGCTCGCGGGGCGCGGACACCACGGCCGACGCCTGAGGATCCAGCTCGAACTCCCGCCACCGCTGCCCGTCAGCGGTCACCACGGGGTTGTAGATCCCCGCGGGCAAAAACATCTGGGTCACCCGGTCCCCCCTCGACCTCCCGTTGCGGCCGATGGTAGGGCGGTCGCCGACACGGCGTGGGCGAGTTGACCAGATCAGGAACCGCTCCCCGTCTCAGCGGCACGCCGGTCGGGTCAGGCGACCTCGACGTCGACGCTGTGCCAGCCGGTGGCGCCGTCGGGGCCCACCGGAGCGCGCTCCTCGGTCTGGGTGTAGCCGGTGGCGTCGGTGGCGCGCACCTGGATGCTGTGGCTGCCGGGCGTGGCGTCCCAGTCGTCGACCACCCACTGCCGCCAGGTGTCGGCGGTCGGCGCGTCGGCGAGCCTGGCCTGACGCCACGGGCCGTCGTCCACCCGCACCTCCACCGCGTCGATCCCCTTGTGCTGCGCCCAGGCGACACCCGCGATCACCGTACGGCCGGCCGCGACGCGGGCCCCGTCCCTCGGCAGGTCGATGCGCGACTCCGTCTTGATCGGCCCCCTGGGCGACCAGCCCCTGGGCGTCCAGTAGGCCTCGTCCCTGTCGAAACGGGTGACCTTGATGTCCGTCACCCACTTGGTGGCCGAGACGTAGCCGTAGAGTCCGGGAACGACCTGACGGACCGGGAAGCCGTGCTGGACGGGAAGCGCCTCGCCGTTCATCGCGAAGGCCAGCAGCGCGTTGCGCCCGTCGAGGACGACGTCGACCGGGGTGCCGCAGGTCCAGCCGTCCGCCGAGGTGCTGAGCAGCATGTCGGCGTCCCTGTGCACCCCCGCGTCGCGCAGCACGCTCGCCAGGCTGACGCCCAGCCAGCGGGCGTTGCCGATGTACGGCCCCCCGATGTCGTTGGAGACGCAGCACAACGTGACGTCGGCCTCGATCACGGGCCGTTTCATCAGGTCGGCGAAGGTGATCTCCACAGGCCTGTCCACCATGCCGTGGATCTTCAGGGTCCAGGCGCGGGGGTCGACCTGGGGCAGCACGAGGGCGGTGTCGACCCGGTAGAAGTCGTGGTTCGGGGTGACGAACGGCGACAGCCCCCTGATCCTCAGGTCCGCGCCCGCCGGGATCGGTCTGGCGGGGACGGCGGGCCCGGGCAGCGTCAGACCGGCCCTGGCCGTGTTCACCGTGGAGCGTCCCGACAACATCTGCCCGACCACGCCGCTCACCCCGGCGACGGCGATGCCGCCGAGCGCCCCGATCAGCAGACCGCGCCGGTCGAACGCGTACAGGTCCTCCCCCGCCCGCATGACCGGCGGAACCGGGGCCTCACGACGCTCCCCGCTCTCCGCTCCGGGCACGCTCGACGTGGCGGAAGCGGTCGCCGTGTCCGTGGCGGACGCGCCGGAGACGGTGTCCGTGACCGACGCATCGGACGAGGTGTCCGTGACCGACGCGCCGGACGGAGTGTCCGTGAGCGACGCGCCGGACGGGGTCTCCGTGTCGGCCACCCCGGACGCCGCGTCCGCCGCGCCGCTTCCCGGTCCCGGTCCCGTTGCCCGGCTCACGCCGACCGCCTCACCGGCGACGGGAGCGGCCGGGCCGGGCAGGGCTCGCCGGACGAGGACGTGAAGGACGAACATGGCGGCGGCGACGCCCACGACGGTGGGCGCGACGTCCACCGGCCCCGCGTCGGGGCGGGTCAGGACGGCGAGGACGCCGACGACGCCGAAGGCGGCCAGTCCCGCCAGGCCGTACCGCAGGGCGCGGACCGCCAGAACGCCGAGGGCCGCGGCGATCACGGCGAGAACCACGAGGATTCCCGCCACCAGGACGTTCTTGTCGTTCTCCCCGAAGGTCCGGATCGCGAATTCCTTCGCCTCCGCGGGGGCGAGGTCCACAGCGGCGTTGCCGACCGCGACGACGGGGAAGGCGGACGCCTTCACCAGCCCCGCCACCAGCAGGGACACCCCCACCGCCACCGCGCCGGACACCAGACCGATCAGCGCGCCCGCCCACAAGGGAACACGCCTTCTACTCTCCATAAGGCCGACGTTACGCCTGCCGGGGCGCCGGGAATCTTACGTGCCGGTTACGGGCCCTCGGAGTACCGGGCCCGGCGTCCCGCACAGGACCGCCGCACCGTCCAGGCCGTCCGCCTTCAGCGCCGTCCGCCCGCCGGGATCCCGTCACGGCCGGGCGACGGCCCCCTCACGGCAGTGCTTCCCGTTCAGGGACCGACCGGCTGATGAACGCCGTCACCGCGGCGCAGGCCACCAGTCCCCCGCCCAGCCACATGACGCCGGAAACGGTGACGGCGTCGGCCACCCGGCCGCCCAGCAGCGCGCCCAGGGAGATGGCGATGTTGAACATGGCGACGAACAGCGCCGAACCCGCCTCCGGCACCCGCGACGCCGCCCTGGCCAGCCACGTCTGCATGCTGATCGACACGCCGCCGTAGGCCGCCCCCCACACCGCCAGCAGCACGGTCACCGTGGCGGGCGCCTCACCGGCCACGGGGATCAGCAGCACGGACAGGGTGAGCAGGCCGGTGACGGCCAGGATCGTCCGGCGCAGGGCGCGGGGCGCCCCCGCCCCGGCGGCGAAGTTGCCCGCGATCCCGGCGACGCCGTAGACCAGCAGCAACGTGCTGACCAGGCCTGCGCCCACGCCGGAGACCTGTTCCATGACCGGCCGGAGGTAGGCGTAGGCCGCGAAGTGGCCGGTCACCACCAGCGCGGTGACGGCCAGGCCCGCGCGCACCCGCGCGTCGCGGAGCAGGTGCGGCACCTCGCCCAGGCTGACCGCCCTCGTGGGCGGCAGCGGTGGCAGCAGCACGACCAGCGCGACCAGGACGGCCAGGGACAGCGCCCCCATCGCGGCGAACGCGGCACGCCAGCCGGCGAGCTCGCCGATCAGCGCGCCGGCCGGCACCCCGAGGACGGAGGCGACGGCGACCCCGCTGAAGATCACCGAGGTGGCGGGGCCGACGGACCCGGCGGGCACCAGCCGTACGGCCAGCCCCGCCGCGATCGACCAGACCCCGCCGATGGCCACGCCGACCAGGACGCGCGCGGACAACAGGACGGGAAGGGCGGTCGCGAGGGCCGACAGCAGGTTGGCCGCCGTCAGCAGTCCCACCAGCGCGGCGAGCACCAGCCGCCGGTCGAGCCGGGCGGTGGCCACCGTCAGGACCGGCGCGGCGACCGCGGCGACGACGCCGGGAGCCGTCATCGCCAGGCCCGCCGTGCCCGCCGAGGCGTCCAGGGACGCCCCGATCGAGGTGAGCAGGCCGACCGGCAGCATTTCGGTGGTGACCACCGAGAAGACGCTCGCCGACACCGCGACGACGGCGAGCCAGTTCGTCGGCGACGGCCGGGAGGCGGCGGGCGCGTCGGCGGACACCGCGGCGAACGCGTCGGCGGGCACCCCGGCGGGCGTGTCGGCGGACATTGCAGCGGGCGCGTCGGATGTGCGTGACATGCGGCCAGCCTGCGGCCGCGCGCTCCCGGGAACAACGACGAAGATCGAATCCTTGGATTAGCCACGTTAATCGACACGGGAAACGTCCGTCGACACAGGGAGGGGGAGGAACGGTGGCCGGTCTGGAGATCCGCGAGCTGGAGTGTTTCCTCGTGCTCACTGAGGAGTTGCACTTCGGAAGGACGGCGGAGCGGCTCTACCTCTCGCAGGGGCGGGTCAGCCAGCTGCTGGGCTCGCTGGAGCGCAGGATCGGAGCCCGGCTGCTGGAGCGCACCAGCCGGCGGGTCCGGCTGACGCCGTCCGGCGAGCGTTTCCTGGCCGATCTGCGTCCTGCCTACGACGGCCTCCGCGAGGCGGTCGAGCAGGCCAGGGCCGCGGCGCGCGGCGTCGAGGGCGTGGTGCGGGTCGGCTTCACCGGAATCGCCGGCGAGGAGCTGATGAGACTGGTCGAGGTCTTCCAGAACCGGCACCCCGGCTGCGAGGTCGAGCTCGCCGAGTCGGCGCTGGCCGACCCGTTCGGCGGGGTACGGCGGGGCGAGGTGGACGCGGCCGTGGTCCTGACGCCGGTCGAGGAGCCCGACCTGGTCGTCGGGTCGATCTTCTCGAAGGAGCCGCAGACCCTGATGGTCTCCGTCCGCAACCCGCTCGCGGGGCGGGAGTCGATCTCGGCCGAGGAGCTCGGCGGCTGCCGGCTCGTCGGCGTCGCCGGGCCCGCCCCGGACTACTGGCGGCTGGCCCAGGCTCCCGCCTTCACGCCGGGAGGCCTGCCCGTCCCGCGCGGGCCGATCGTCAGCACCCTGCAGGAGGGCCTGACGGCGGTCGCCGCCGATCGGGGCTCAATGCTGCTCTGCGCGCAGACCGCGTGGCGTCACGGCCGCCGTGACATCACCTTCGTCCCGGTCACCGGCCTGCCCGACTCCGCCCTCGCGCTCGTCTGGCACCGGGACAACGAGACGGCCCGCGTGCGCGCCCTGAACCACGTCATCGTCACCGAGCACGCGTGACGCGCTCGCGAGCCGTCCGGGGCGGGTTCCCGTCTCCGGCCCGGAGGCGATCGGCCCCGTCCGCGTACGGGTCCAGCCTCTCCTCGCCGTGGCGACAACCGGATCCAGGAAGCCGTGACGGGGATCCGGGAACGGGAAACAGGCCCTAGACGAGTTCGGCGATGATCGGGGCCAGGGCGCGGAAGGCGCGGCCCCGGTGGCTGATGGCGTTCTTCTCCTCGGCGGAGAGCTCGGCCGTCGTCCTGCTCTCCCCCTCCGGCACGAAGATCGGATCGTAGCCGAAGCCGTTGGCGCCGCGAGGCGCGTCGATGACGACGCCGTGCAGCGCCCCGTCGGCCACCCGTTCCTCGCCGGACGGCAGCGCCAGCGCGGCGGCGCACGCGAAGTGGGCGCCGCGGTGCTCGCCCGGCACGTCGGAGACCTGGGCGAGCAGCAGCTCCAGGTTCGCCCTGTCGTCGCCGTGCTTTCCGGCCCAGCGGGCGGAGAAGATGCCGGGCATGCCGTTCAGGGCGTCGACGCACAGGCCGGAGTCGTCGGCGATCGCGGGCAGGCCCGACTGCCTGGCGACGGCGTGGGCCTTCAGCAGGGCGTTCTCGGCGAAGGTCAGGCCGGTCTCCGCGACGTCGCCGATCTCGGGGAACTCCTCGAGGCCGACGATCTCGACCGGCACGGAGGCGTCGGCCAGGATCTGACGGAGCTCGGCGATCTTCCCGGTGTTCCTGGTGGCCAGGACCAGCCTGCTCGTCACGCCCTCGGGGCGGGCTCGCTCCGCGCTCACGCCAGCGCCTCCCGCTGCAGGCGGGTCAGCTCCGCGCATCCGGCGACGCCGAGGTCGAGGAGTTCGTCCAGGGCGCCCCGGTTGAACGGCTTGCCCTCCGCGGTGCCCTGGACCTCGACGAACTCGCCCGACCCGGTCATCACGACGTTCATGTCCGTCTCGGCCGCGACGTCCTCGGTGTAGCACAGGTCGAGCAGGGGCGTGGAGCCGACGACGCCGACCGAGACGGCGGCGACGGAGTCGACCAGCGGGTCGCCGTTGCACATCTTCCGCTCGCGCATCCACCGCACCGCGTCGGCCAGCGCCACGTAGGCGCCGGTGATCGCGGCGGTGCGGGTGCCGCCGTCGGCCTGGAGCACGTCGCAGTCGATGACGATCGAGTTCTCGCCGAGGACCTTGTAGTCGACGCAGGCCCGCAGGGAGCGGCCGATCAGGCGGGAGATCTCGTGCGTCCGCCCGCCGATCCTGCCGCGCACCGACTCGCGGTCGTTGCGGGTGTTCGTGGCCCGGGGCAGCATGGCGTACTCGGCGGTGACCCAGCCCTGGCCGCTGCCCCTGCGCCAGCGCGGCACGCTGTCCTGGACCGAGGCGGCACACAACACCCTGGTGCCGCCGAACTCGACGAGCACCGACCCCTCCGCGTGGGCGAGCCAGCCACGGGTGATGGTGACGGGGCGGAGCTGATCGGGAGAACGTCCATCTGCGCGAGCCATGAAACTCACCCTAGGTCATACAGGGCCCCGCTCCGTGCGAGTTCGGTCCTGCCGGTGAAACCGCCCCGAGAGGCCTCCTCGAGGACCTGCCGGGGGTCGTACCACGGCACGAGGTGGGTCAGCACCAGGGTGCCGACGTCCGCCCTGGCCGCGTGCTCGGCGGCCTGGCGTCCTGTCAGGTGCAGGTCCGCGGGCAGGCCGGGCTTCTCGAGGAAGGAGGCCTCGCACAGGAGCACGTCCGCCCCCGAGGCGAGCTTGACCAGCTCCGCGGACTCCCCGGTGTCGGCGGAGTAGGCCACCGAGCGCCCGCCGTGGGAGACCCGGAAGCCGTAGGTCTCGACCGGGTGGTTCATCAGGGCGGCCGTCACCTCGAACGGGCCGACCTCGAACACGCCGGGCGTGAGCGGCGCGAAGTCGAAGGCCGTCTCCAGCCCCGGTTCGTCGGCCATGCCGTAGGCGGCGGCCAGGCGGCGGGGCGCGTCGGCGGGGGCGTGGACCGGCACGCGGGGAAGCGGGCCGTCCGGGGAGTAGGTGCGCACCACGTGGTAGGCGCATATGTCGAGGCAGTGGTCGGCGTGCAGGTGGGACAGGCAGATCGCGTCCACGTCGTAGAGACCGATGTGCCGCTGGAGCGCGCCCAGCGCGCCGTTGCCGAAGTCCAGCAGCATGCGGAACCCCTCGGCCTCCAGCAGGTAGCAGGAGGAGGGGCTGTCAGGGCCGGGGAAGCTCCCAGAGCACCCGATGATCGTCAGTTTCACGGCGGCCTCCTACTTGCTTGTCACGGTGTGTTCTCTGCGTCGCGACGCGTCACCCGAGGTCGTCCGGGGTCGTTCGGGGTCGCCCGGGGTCCCCCGACGGGCTTCCTCGTCACGGCACCCGGGCGGAGGGCCGGGGACGTCCCAGCGGGGCGTGGCCGTCGCCGAGGACCACCTCGACCGCGCCGTCGGCGAGGGCCCCGCCGACCGCCGCGAGCTCGACCGCCTGGATCTCCGGGCCGAGGAAGCGCTGGCCCAGCTCCGCGAAGAGGCGTGCGTCGCCGGTGGCGGCGAACCTGTGCCGGGGGGTGCCGCCGACCGCGGCCATGCCCCGGTCGTGTAGGACGCGGTAGACGTCCTTGGCCGTCTCGTCGGCGCTGGAGACCAGCGTGACGCCGTCTCCCGCGACGTAGGAGATCGGCCCGGTGAGCAGGGGGTAGTGGGTGCACCCCAGGATCAGCGTGTCGCATCCGTCGCGCAACACCGGCTCCAGGTATCCGCGGATGGCCTCGATGACCTCCTCGCTCGTCGTCTCCCCCCGCTCGACGAACTCCACGAGGCGGGGCGCGGCCACCCCGGTCAGCCGGACGTCGGGGGCGGCGGTGAAGGCGTCGTGGTAGGCCATCGAGTCGATCGTGGCCTTGGTCCCGATCACGCCGACCCTGCCGTTGCGGGTGGCCTGCACGGCCCGGCGCGTCGCCGGCTGGATGACCTCGACGACCGGCACGTCGTAGCGCTCGCGGGCGTCCCGCAGCACCGCGGAGCTGGCGCTGTTGCACGCGATCACGAGCATCTTGACGTCGTGCTCGACGAGGTGGTCCATCACCTCCAGCGCGTAGGCGCGCAGCTGCGCGATGGTCTTGGGGCCGTACGGCTGCCGCGCCGTGTCGGCCACGTAGAAGATCGACTCGTTCGGCAGCTGATCGATGATCGCCCTGGCCACCGTGAGGCCGCCGACACCGCTGTCAAAGATTCCAATGCTTGCTTGCGACACGGTTCCCAAGGTTAGGCGACCTGGGACGACGGCTCACGGTAAGAATCCTCACAACACGATCAATCATGACGAAAGGATCAGCCGCGTCCCACCCTGGCGAGTTGGCGCGACTGGGCGACCAGGCGGCCCGCGGAGTCCCAGACCTCGACGTCCTCGTCGAACCAGCCGTCGCCGATCATCCGGCCGCTGCCGAGCAGGGTGAGCCAGCCGGGGGCGGGCAGGGCGCGCAGGTGCCAGGTGAGGTCGACGGTGGGGGCCCAGCCGCGCGCGCCCGCGGAGAAGACCACGGGCGGAAGGACGTCCACGGCCATCGCCAGCACGTAGGGGTCGGGGTCCTGCGGCTCGGCGAGCCGGAAGTGGGCACGGGTCTCGGGACGTCCGGAGGGGTTGCCGTCGAGCCAGCCGATGGTCGGCGGGTCGAACGCGAGCTCCATCTGCGCGTTGAGCGTCATGCCCGACTCGGGATCGGGGGCGGGCAGCCTGAGGCACTGCTCGATGGGCGGCATGGCCGCGGAGGGGCCGTCGCTCCAGTCGGGGGCGACGTCGTTCAGGGTCGCCGTGGTGACGAGGGTCTCGATGAACGAGACGCCGCCCTGGATCAGGGTCGCCCGGGTCATCGCCGCGGTCCGGCCCTCCTTGAGCTGTTCCAGTCTCACCTGTGCCGGACCGGGCGCGGCGACGCGCAGGAACTGCGCGCTGGTGGTCACGGGGTGCTCGTGCGGTGAGGCGTCCACCACGGCGCGCAGGAGCACGGCCATCAGGTAACCGCCGTTGAGCGGACCGCCGATGGAGTATCCGGGGTCCAGGAGCACGTCGTAGGTGTTCTCGTCGACCCGGACGGCCCGCGTCGCCTCATCGAACTTCGTCATCCACACTCCCGAATCTTATTCTGGAGAGGTCAGCTTATCCGCCCGGAGCATCCCCCGCCTCCCCGGCTTCGCGCGAGCGCCGCCACCCGGCGGGACACGCTTCCGCCGCAGGGCCCGCGGGCGTTCTCCGAGGTTTCGCGCAGGTCGGAGACGACGGAGGCCTGCGACCTCGTCGGCCGGCGTGGGACTCTCGACCGGGGACACGGGCTGGCCGGACGGTCGGCCGGGCGGCGAGGAGCCGCGGGAGACCTTCGGGACGCGGCGGGATCACAGCGAAGAGGCCGCCCAGGACGCCGGAACGGGCTCGGCTCTCGTCTCCGGCAGACGGTCGCATTAGACGGAACAATCGCCTGGTTAGTTTAATGCAAGCAGGTTGCTACCGATGTGCACTAACTTTTCGGGTACCCGATAAATCCACATTGTGAGTGAGCATGCCTGCCAACAATCCCCCCGACCAGCCGCCCACGCCGGGTCAAGAGCCTGACCGGACGATCGCCTACCGGCAGCACAACGACCAGCCGTACCCCCAGGGCTATCCCCAGCAGGGCGCTTACCAGCAGCAGGGCCAGCCGGGCTACCCGCAGCAGGGCGCGGGGGGCTACCAGCAGGACGGCTACCAGCAGCAGAACTACGGCCAGCAGGTCCAGCCCGGCTACCAGCAGCAGGGTTACGGCCAGCAGCAGAACTACGGGCAGCAGGCGTACGGCCAGCAGGCCGGATACCAGGCGGGCCACCAGCAGCCCGGCTACCCGCAGCAGAACTACGGCCAGCAGCCCAGCTGGCAGCAGGGCTCCGACTTCCTCGGCACGGGACAGCCGACGGCCCCGCCCGCGAAGAAGGGCCGCAAGGGCTGGCTGTTCGCGGTGATCGCCGCACTGGTCGTCGCCCTGGTGGGCGGCGGCGGCGCGTTCGCGGTCAACCTGCTGAGCGGCGGCGGCACCCAGCCGCACGACGTGCTGCCCGGTGACGCGCTCGGCTACGTGCGCCTGGACCTCGACCCGGCCGCGAACCAGAAGCTCGCGCTGTTCAGCATCGCCCAGAAGTTCACCGTCACCAAGAGCTCCTTCACCGGCGACGACCCGCGCAAGGCGCTCTTCGACCTGCTCAAGAAGGACGGCGCGGGCCTCGACAAGGTGGACTACGCCGCCGACATCGAGCCGTGGCTCGGCCAGCGCGTCGGCCTGGCCGTGCTCTCCCCGGCCAAGACCGGCGGCGAGCCCGGTTTCGTGCTGGCCGTCCAGGTCACCGACGAGACCAAGGCGAAGGCCGGGATCGACAAGCTGATGGACGGCGACAAGTACGGCATCGCGTTCCGCGACGACTACGCCCTCCTCACCGCCAACCAGGACCAGGCCGACCAGGCCGTCAAGGCCGCGCCGCTGTCCCAGAACACCAACTTCTCCGACGACCTGAACGCCCTCGGCGAGACCGGCGTGCTCTCCTTCTGGGTCGACGCGGGCAGGGTCGCCAGTTTCGCCCCCGAGCTGGCCGCCCAGAACTCCGAGGCGCTCGCCCAGATCAAGAACGTCAGGGTCGCGGGCGCGCTCCGCTTCGACGGCGACTACGTCGAGCTGGCCGGCGTCACCCGCGGCGCGCAGAACCTGGACATGGGCCAGCCGGAAGCGTCCAAGATCGGCGCTCTCCCCGCCTCGACCGCCGCCGCCGTCTCGTTCTCCGGTCTCGGCGACATCATCGGCAAGCAGTGGGCCCAGATCCTGAAGTCGGCCGACCAGAGCGGCGCCGGCGTCCAGCAGTTCGCCACCCAGGCCGAGCAGACGTACGGCCTGAAGCTCCCCGACGACCTGACGACGCTGCTCGGCAAGAACCTGACCCTGGCCCTGGACTCCAACGGCCTGGACGGCGACCAGCCGAAGTTCGGCGCCCGCATCACCACCGACCCGGCCAAGGCCCAGGAGGTCGTCGGCAAGATCGAGAAGTTCCTCGCCGCCTCCGGCACCGCCGCCCCGCAGCTCGCCAAGGTCCCCGGTGACGGCACCTTCGTCCTGGCCAGCTCCCAGGAGTACGCCGCCGAACTCGCCAAGGACGGGGGCCTCGGCGACGACGAGAGCTTCAAGCTCGCGATCCCCGACGCCGACAACGCGACCTTCGCCGCCTACGTCGACCTCGACAAGCTGGAGAAGTTCTACCTGCAGAACCTCCAGGGCGAGGACAAGGCCAACGCCCAGGTCCTGAGGGCCGTCGGCATCAGCGGCACCCAGTCGGGCCCCGACGCCAGCTTCTCCCTGCGGCTGCTGTTCAACTAGCCCCCCCTCGCCCGACCGGGCGAGAGTTCCACCGGACCACGAAGGGCGGGCGCTCCGGGGCGCCCGCCCTTCGCCGTCCCCGGCCCCGCGGGGCACGTCCCCGCCCGTGAACCCCACACCCCGTGAAAACGCCTGACGCCCCCGCCTGCCCGGCCGCGTCCACGGCGAAGAACGTCGCCGGTCCCCCGCCGTGGTGACGAGGACCACCGGAGGCGGGCTCGCCGAACTTTCCGACGCCCGCTTCCAACCCCGGGCCCCTCGGCGGAGTTATTCAGGGCATGGACCGCTACGAGGGGTTCCAGGAGTTCGTGCACGCCCGCCAGCGGTCGTTGATGCGGACCGCGTACCTTCTCACTGGCGACGCCCACCTTGCCGAAGACCTGCTGCAGACGGTCTCACCAGGGTCGCCTCCCGCTGGCCCAGGATCGCCAGGAGCGGCAGCACCGAGGCGTACGCCCGCAAGGCACTGGTCAACCAGCACCTGTCGTGGCGCAGGCGAAGACATGTCGAGGTGCCGAGCGTCACCCTGCCCGAACGCGGCCGCTCGCACGACGAGGCGACCGTACGCCGTCTGGCCCTGCGTCAGGCGCTCGGCAGGCTGACCGCACGCCAGCGGACCTTCGAGGTGCGCGACCTGTGGAGCGGGCAGACCTGGAAGGCTCCGCTCACGATCTCCAAGAGGGATCTCGGCGGTGAGTGGTTCCTGCGCCCGTCCCCCGACGGCCTGCACCTGATCTACGCCAACTGGGGCAACAGCCGGCACAAGCCGTACAGCGTCCTGGTCGACATGGAGAAGGGCAGGACGACGGAGCTGGACAGCGGATGGTTCCCGGTGAGCGTCGGCGACGGCGGGCGTCCGGTCGTGTTGGCGAAGCCGTACGACACGACCACCCGGGTCCGGGTGACGGGCGGCCGGCCGATCACCGTCAAGGAGTTCACCTACGGCTTCAGCGCCCTCGGCCCTGACGGGCGCACCCTCGCCAGGATCGGCACGACCTTCGACCCCGCCGCCAGGCCGATGGTCCAGAAGGATCGGACGATCGTCACGATCGACGCCGTCGACGGCGGCCGGGAGCGCAAGACGCCGATCGACGGCCTCCCGAAGGAGCTGAGCCCCTCCCGTCTGGGCGCCTGGGTGAGCGACACCGAGGTGACCATGCTCGCCGTTCCCGAATCACCCCGCCCGAACCTCACATCGGCGCTGTACGCGGTGGACGTCCACACCGGCAGGACCAGGCAGTTGCGGAGGTTCGACGCCAGGATGGACAACGGCGTCCTGCCCGGACTGGTCCAGTAGGCCGGACGGTGAGACGGCCCCGACACGGCTACGGGATCCACGCCGCGAGGGCGTCGAGGATCACCCCGAGCCCGACTTCGAACTCGTCGCCGAAGTCGTAGCCGGGCCGGAGGATGTGCTCGGTCGCCATCTCGACGAGGTGGGGGTACTCCCCGGGGGAGAACCCCTGCATGATCGGTTCGGTGACCTCGGGAGCGGCGTCGGGGCCCTGGAAGGGCAGTGAGGCCTCCTGGAGCGCGAATCCGTACACGTAGCTGTCGAGCAGGGCGCAGGCGTGGGCGGTCATCTCCACCGAGAAGCCCGCCTCGCGCAGGGTGCCGATGGTCTGGTCGTGGTGTCGCAGCGTCGCGGGGCCGGGGGTGGCCCGTGACTCCAGGAGCCCGATCGCCCACGGGTGACGGCCCAGCACCCGGCGGGCCGAGGTCGCCCGCCCGCGCATCTCCGAGCGCCAGTCGCCGCCGGGTGAGGGCAGGTCCATCTCATCGAAGACCAGGTCGACGATGCCGTCGAGGATCTCCTCCTTGTTGGAGACGTAGTGGTAGACCGACATGGGCTTGACGCCCAGTTCCTGGGCGAGCGAGCGGATCGTCAGCGCCCCGAGTCCTCCCGCGTCGGCGACCGCGACGGCGGCGCGCAGCACCCGTTCGCGGCTGAGCGGAACCCGGTCCCGAGGGGCGCCGCTGACCGGCTTCGACACCTTTCCTCCCGGCGATAGCGCGTTGGTACTTAGTACGATACCTTCTTCGTACTAAGTACGAAGATTGCCTCCGGATACCCGTGAGGAAGGAAGTCATGTCGACGAGAACCGTCGGAAGAATCGTGGGAGCCCTGTTCCTGCTGGCGTTCGTCGCCTACATCGCGGGCGGCACCCTGGCCGGATCCGAGCCGCAGGCCACGGACACACTGTCCGCCGTGGCGGACAACCGGACGCGACTGTCGGTGGGAGCCCTGCTGATGCTGGTCAACTCCGCCGTCGTCCTCGGCATCGGAGTCCTGACGCTGCCCGTGCTGAGACCGCACGGCGAGATCTCCGCCTACGCGTACCTGGCCGGCAGGACGGTCGAGGCGGTGCTGCTCGCCGTCGGGATCGTCTTCCTGCTGCTTCTGGGACCGCTCGCCCAGGAGGCCGTCCACGCCACCGGGGACACCTCGGTCCTGTCGACGCTGGGGCGGATCGCGAAGGAGGGGAACCGGTACTGCTACCAGGTCGCGATGATCGCGGCCGGAGCCGTCGGCGTGCTGTTCTGCCGCGTGCTGTTCCGCGCGCGGCTGGTGCCCCGCTTCATGGCGGTGTGGGGACTGGCCGGCTATGCCGTCTTCCTGGCCGGGATGATTCTCGACGTCCTCGGCTACGGCGTCGGCGTGTTCCTGGCGGCCCCGGGAGGCCTCTTCGAGGTCGCCCTGGGAGTGCTGCTCATCGTGAGGGGCTTCGCCGCCGGAGCCCCCGGCGGACCGGTCGGCGACCCGCCGCCCGCCGCCACGGCGTCCCCCGCACCGCGCGTCGCCTGAGGAGACCCGCCACGAGGCGGGCGTCCGACGCCCCGCCCAGGCGATCCGCCCCACGCGGGTGAGGCGCGGCGGGTGCCCGCCGGCGGGGCGCGCGGCGAAGGCCGCTCCGCGCCTGTGAGGCGCGGGGCGGAGCGCCGGGCAGGAGAGACCCCGGGGCGGAGCTCCCCGGCAGGAGAGACCTCGAGACCGGAGAGGCACGAGGCCCCGCGACGTCACCGGGCCGAAGAGGAACGAGACGTCACGGGGCCGAGGAGGAACGAAAAAGGGGTCAGGCCCAGAGCTGGCCTTCGAGGCGCTCTTCGGCCTCGTCGAGAGTGCCCTCGTAGGCTCCGGTCGACAGGTACTTCCAGCCGCCGTCCGCCACCACGAACACGATGTCGGCGCGCTCGCCCGCCCTGACGGCCTTGTCCGCCATGCCGAGCGCCGCGTGCAGGGCGGCTCCCGTCGACACCCCGGCGAAGATGCCCTCGGTGGCCAGCAGCTCCCTCGTGCGCTTCAGCGCGGCTCCCGAGGAGACGGAGAAGCGGGTGGTCAGGACCTCGGGGTCGTAGAGCTCCGGGATGAAGCCCTCGTCGACGTTGCGCAGGCCGTAGACCAGCTCGCCGTAACGCGGCTCGGCGGCCACGATCCTCACGTCGGGGACGCGCTCGCGCAGGAAGCGGCCGACACCCATGAGGGTGCCGGTGGTGCCCAGGCCCGCGACGAAGTGGGTGACGGACGGCAGGTCCTCCAGGATCTCCGGGCCCGTCGACTCGTAGTGGGAGCGCCAGTTGGCCGGGTTGCCGTACTGGTAGAGCATCACCCAGTCGGGGTTCTTCTCCGCCAGGCCCTTGGCGACCCGCACCGCCTCGTTCGAGCCGCCGGCCGCCGAGGAGGAGATGATCTCCGCTCCCCACATGCGCAACAGCTGACGGCGCTCCTCGGAGGTGTTCTCCGGCATCACGCAGATCAGGTTGTAGCCCTTGAGCCGGGCGGACATCGCCAGCGAGATGCCCGTGTTTCCGCTGGTGGGTTCGAGGATCGTGCAGCCGGGCCGCAGGAGCCCGTCCTTCTCGGCCTGCTCGACCATCCACAGCGCCGGGCGGTCCTTGATCGAGCCCGTCGGGTTGCGGTCTTCGAGCTTGGCCCAGATCCGCACGTCCGCAGAGGGGGAGAGGCGGGGCAGGCCGACCAGAGGAGTGCGGCCGACCGAGTCGATCAGTGAGTCAAAGCGCATGGTGTGGGGCTTCCGCTCCGTGTTAACAAACGAGAAACATCAGCGTGGCCACCGCCTGAGGAGACGGTGGCCCACGCGCTGCTAGCGGGAGCCGCCCGCCACGGCCGGCAGGACGGTGACCGTGTCGCCGTCGGAGAGCGGGGTCTCCAGGCCGCCCAGGAAGCGGACGTCCTCGTCGTTGAGGTAGACGTTCACGAAACGGCGCAGCGCGCCCTTGTCGACCAGGCGGTCCTTCAGCCCGGGATGCCGGGAGTCCAGGTCGCCGATCAGCTCTTCCAGCGTCGCGCCCTTGGCGTCGACTGCCTTGGCACCGTCGGTGTAGGTGCGCAGGATGGTGGGAATGCGAACCTCGATGGCCATCGCGGGTCAATCTCCTCGTGTCGTCGTGCTGTCGTCATGGAGTGCTGCCCACCGGATCGGAACACCGGCGGGCGTGGAGGGATTCCAGAAGGGGTTGCCAGAACTGCCGGTCAGCGACAGTCGTAGACGACGACGGAAGGTGTGTGCGCGAACAGGAAGTTCTGCACGGGCGCGAGGCCCGCGTGCCGGGCCCACGCACCGGGACGTGAGAGCACGACGTCCTCCTGGCTAGGGTCGGCGATCACCATGGTGGCCAGTCTACCCAAAGGGGTCTTCTCCCTCACGGTCGTATCGTCCTCTGGGACGCGAATCACGACGCGGGACGCCCGAAGGGCCTTCCCGCGCGCCACACCGGTCACCCGGAGACGATCGTGACCTCCTCCTCGCTCACCACGCCGTCGAGGATGCGGTAGGACCGGAACTCGGCCTCCTCCCCCAGCTCCTCCCTGGTGGAGACCAGCACGTAGTGGGCGTTCGGCTCCGAGGCGTAGCTGATGTCGGTGCGCGAGGGGTAGGCCTCCGTCGCGGTGTGGGAGTGGTAGATGACCACCGGCTCCTCGTCGCGGTCGTCCATCTCCCGCCAGACGCGCAGTTGCTCCAGCGAGTCGAAGCGGTAGAACGTGGGCGACCGCTCGGCGTTCTCCATCGCGACGAACCGCTCAGGGGAGTCGGAGCCGATCGGCCCCGCGATCACGCCACAGGCCTCGTCCGGGTGGTCGGCCCGGGCGTGCGCGATGATCTTGTCAACCAGTTCCCGCGAGATCGTGAGCATGCCTGGAAGTTACCAAAGGGCACGGACGAGGGTGTCCTGGAGGTAGGTCAGCCAGTCGTAGATGACGTACGCCGGATAACGCGGGTCGTCCTCCGACATCCCGGCGAGCTCGTCGTAGACCTCCTCGGTCACCTCGAGGCGGATGCCGAGCGCCAGCCGCACGTCGTTCAGCGCGCGCATCCACGCCTGCGCCTGCTCGGGGGTCAGCTCGACCCGGCCGGGCTCCGCGCTGTCGAGCATGGTCTGCGCGTCGGCCCGCTTGCCGTCGCGCAGCGTCGCCTCGGTGTAGCGGCGGAACTCCGCCGACTGGTCCACGTCCTCGTAGGCCGAGGGGAAGAGCCTGGCCAGCACGGGGTCGGCCGACTGCTCCGACGGGCCGATGCCCAACGCGCGCTCCAGCGGGTCGTCCCCGGTCTCCCCCGGCTCGATCAGGCCCAGGATCTGGGAGACCAGAGAGCGCAGAATGGAGACCTCGGCAGCGTCGAAGACGGTGATGACACTGCCCTCGTGACCCCGCTTGAACCCCGAACTCACCGCTCGCTCACCACTCCCGCTCGTCTTCCCGGCCCTTCGGCGCACCCACTCCGCGCCTCGTCCCCGTGTCCGGCGTCCGCCCGGCGCCACGCCCGGTCCGGCCGCCCGCGTCGTCCACGGCGGCGTGCCCCCGCCGCGCCCCGCGCTCTCCCGATCTCCTGACCCGCGTCCGGCGGACCGGCACGCGCCGGGCCGCCCTCACTCACGAGTCCTGCTGCAGGGTGGCCCACAGTCCGTAGGAGTGCAGGATCTGCACGTCGCGCTCCATCTCCTCGCGAGTGCCGCTGGACACCACGGCCTTGCCCTTGCGGTCCACGTCCAGCATCAGTTTCTCGGCTTTCTCCCTCGAGTAGCCGAAGACGGTCTGGAAGACGTATGTGACGTAGGACATCAGGTTGACGGGGTCGTTCCAGACGATCGTCAACCACGGCAGATCGGGCCGCACGTCGATTGACGGACGCTCGACCTCCATTGGAGCGGTGCTACCCACATACACCAGTCTGCCCTACCGCGGGCTTAGTCTTCGACTCGTGACGATGAGCATGAGCAGGGCGTTGCTGACAGATCACTATGAGCTGACAATGCTGCAGGCGGCGTTGCGCAGCGGAGTCGCGTCGCGTCGCGCGGTGTTCGAGGTGTTCGCCAGACATCTGCCGGACGGACGACGGTACGGGGTGGTCGTGGGCACCGGGCGCCTGCTGGAGGCGCTGCGCGACTTCCGGTTCGGCGAGGAGGAGCTCGCCTTCCTCCGGGACAACCAGGTGGTGGACGCCCGCACCCTGGACTTCCTGTCCGGATACCGCTTCTCCGGCGACCTGTACGGCTACCGCGAGGGCGAGTGCTACTTCCCCGGCTCCCCCATCGTGACCGTCGAGGGCACCTTCGCCGAGGCCGTGCTGCTGGAGACGGTGATCCTGTCGATCCTCAACCACGACTGCGCGATCGCCGGAGCGGCCTCCCGCATGGTCCACGCCGCCGGGTCCAGACCGCTCATCGAGATGGGCTCGCGGCGCACCCACGAGATGGCCGCGGTGGCCGCCGCCAGGGCCGCCTACGTGTGCGGGTTCGCCTCGACCTCCAACCTGATGGCCGGTCACGCGTACGGCGTGCCGACCGCCGGGACCGCGGCCCACGCGTTCACGCTGCTGCACGACTCCGAGGAGGAGGCCTTCCAGGCCCAGATCGACTCCCTCGGCGCGGGCACCACGCTGCTGGTCGACACCTACGACGTGGCCGAGGCCGTACGGACCGGCGTCGAGCTGGCCGGACCCGACCTCGGCGCGGTCCGCCTCGACTCGGGCGACCTGGCCGAGGTCGCCCACGCGGTCAGGAAGCAGCTCGACGCGCTGGGCGCCCACAAGACACGGATCATCGTCACCAGCGACCTGGACGAGTACACCATCGCGGCGCTGGCCGCCGCCCCCGTCGACGGCTACGGCGTCGGCACCTCGCTGGTCACCGGCTCGGGGGCGCCGACCGCGGCTCTGGTCTACAAGCTCGTCGCCCGTGAGGACGCCGAGGGGGTCATGCGGCCCGTGGCCAAGAAGTCGGTGGGCAAGCCCAGCCGGGGCGGGCGCAAGCACGCCTTCCGCAGGCTCGACGCCTCGGGAACGGCCTCCGCCGAACTGGTCACCGTCTCCGGCGACCGCCCGGCCGACAGCCGCCCCCTCCAGGCCGAACTGGTGCGCGGCGGGGAGATCGTCGGCTGGGAGGAGCTGGACGCCGCCCGCGAACGGCACCGGCAGGCGGTGGCCGAGCTGCCCTCCACCGCCCGGCAGCTGGCCCGGGGCTACGAGGCCATCCCGACCGTGTTCGACCGGTGAGCCGGGTTCGCGTCCCCGCCGCGCCGCGTGAGGCATGCCCGGCGCCGAATCCCTGGTCAGCCCCTCGGTGATCACGCGGTATGCGGCACGAAACCTCGAAATCGGGACACCAGGCCCGCCGGTCGCCGCCTCGGCTGTGGCCGACGGGTCTCGTGACGACGCCTTCTCTGGGTCACGAGACCGCTTCAGCCGTGTTTGACTGACTTCTATGGCAACCGCGCTGATCATCGTCGATGTCCAGAACGACTTCTGCGAGGGCGGCAGCCTGCCGGTCGCCGGCGGCGCGGAGGTCGCCGCCGCCATCTCACGGCACGCCGCCTCCCATGACTACGACCACGTCGTGGCCACCCGCGACTTCCACGTGGATCCCGGCCCCCACTTCGCCGACGCCCCCGACTACTCGAGCTCATGGCCCGCCCACTGCGTGGCCGGGACTCCGGGCGCGGACTTCCATCCCGCCTTCGAGACCGCCAAGGTGGAGGAGGTGTTCAGCAAGGGAGCCGACAGCGCCGCGTACAGCGGCTTCGAGGGCAGCGCCCCCGACGGCACGAGCCTGGCCGACTGGCTCTCCCAACGGCAGGTCGAGTCGGTCGACGTCGTCGGCATCGCCACCGACCACTGTGTGCGCGCCACCGCGCTGGACGCGGTCGCCAACGGGCTGGCCGTACGGGTGCTGCTGGACCTGACGGCGGGGGTGTCCAGACCCACCACCGAGGCGGCCCTGACCGAGCTGGCGTCCGCCGGAGCCCGTCTCAGCGGCGAACCGGTGGTCCGGTAATCCGGCTCCAGAGTCACGTCATGAAACCTCCAAAACGGTAACCACCCCGCGCGGCAGGAGTATCACGGAGAGTCGTAACCCTCTGACCTCGTGCCCCATGGTGGTGACCGCACATGTTCGCGCTCGGTTTCTCGTGGCTGGTTCTGGCCCCGCTGTGCCTGTGGCTGCTGTTGCGGGGCCGGGGCTCGGTCAGGCTCGGCGGCGTGTTCGCGCTGGTCGGCCTCGAGGCGGCCACGATCTGGGTGAGCGGCTCCGTCCATGCCGGCCCCTGGACCGTCGGCACCGTCGAGGCCTCGCCCCACGCCGGCTCCGCCCAGACCTCACCCCACGCCTACGCCTCCGCCCAGACCTCACCCCACGTCAACGGCTTCGGCCAGGCCGCGTCACCCGTGCCCTCGGCGGCGGTCCTGCCGGTGACGGCGCCGGCGACACCGGGCGGAACGGAACCCGGCGGAGGCATGACACCGGGCGGAACGGAGCCCGGCGGAGGTGTGACGCCCGCCGCCGGGAGAGCCAGGGGGCGGGCGACCGCCTGCGCGACCCGGCTGCCCGTCCCCGAGCGTGTGTCGCTGCGGCGACGCGACGGCGAGCTCCGCGCCCTGACCTTCTTCTGGGAGGCCATGCCGGACGAGTGCGGCACCGTGACGGCCGTGGTGCGCCGCGCGAACCGCGGGGTCAGGGTCTGGCTGCACGAGGGCCCCGTACGGCACAGGCCCGCCGACGCCCGCGTGCTTCCGGTGAACGTGGCGGGCGGGGTCGCGTCCACCCGGGTGCGCCTGACACCGGCGCCCGCCGCGGGGGCGTTCGAGGTGGTCGACGGCCGCTCCGGCAGGCCGATCGCTCCCATGAGGCCGACCGGCCCGAACTCGTCGTCCCGCTGACCAGCCGCCCGCCGGACCGCCCGCCCGCCGATCCCTACCCGGTCACCACCGGACCGCCCGCCCGCCGATCCACACCCGGCCGCCACCGGTCCGCCCGTCCCCCCGATCCCTACCCGGTCGGCGGGACAGCGGGTCAGGACCGCTGGGTGGCCCAGTGGCGGATCTTGGCGATCCGCTCCTGGACCTGCTCCGCTGTGGCCTGCGCGATGGCGGGCCCCCCGCACGCCCTGCGGAGCTCAGCGTGGATGACGCCGTGCGGCTGGCCGGTGCGGTGGTTCCAGGCCCCGACCAGACCGTTGAGCTCCCGCCGGAGGTTGGCGATGAGCTCGTGCGGGGAGAGCTGGGGCTCCTTGGGTTCCGGGTTGTTCCGCTTGGCCTTGAGCTGGTCGGACTGGCGCTTGCTCAGCAGGGTCCGCACCTGGTCGGGCTCCAGCAGACCGGGCAGTCCGAGGAAGTCCTCCTCCTCGGGAGAGCCCGGCTCCGCGGCGGTGCCGAACTCGCCGCCGTCGAACAGGACGCGGTCGAAGGTGGCGACCGCCTCCAGGGTCTCGAACGGCAGCTCGTCACCGAGGACGTCAGGGTTGTCCTTCTTGCGCTGGGCGTCGTCGAGCAGGAAGTCGTCCAGCCCCTCCTCGGGCAGCTTGCGGTCGAGCACGTGGTCGCGCTCGGCCTCCATCTCCCCGGCCAGTCCCATCAGGGTCGGCACCGAGGGCAGGAAGACCGAGGCTATCTCCCCCCGCTTGCGTGCCCGGACGAACCGGCCGACCGCCTGGGCGAAGAACAGCGGCGTCGAGATGCTCGTGGCGTAGACCCCGACGGCCAGGCGCGGGATGTCGACGCCTTCGGAGACCATCCGGACCGCGACCAGCCAGCGGTCCTGGGCCGCGGAGAACTGCTTGATCTTCTTGGACGCCTCGGGGTCGTCGGAGAGCACGACCGTGGCGCCCTCACCGGTGATCGCGCGGATGTGCCTGGCGTAGGCGCGGGCCGTCTCGTGGTCGGTGGCGATGACCAGGCCGCCCGCGTCCGGCACGCCCCTGCGCACCTCGGTCAACCGCCTGTCGGCCGCCTGGAGCACCTGCCTGATCCAGTCGCCCTTGGGGTCGAGCGCCGCCTTCCACGCCTGGCCGAGCTGGTCCTTGGTGAGCGGCGTGCCCAGCGTCGCGGCGATCTCGTCGCCCGCGCGGGTCCGCCAACGCATCTCGCCCGCGTAGGCCAGGAAGATCACCGGCCGGACGACGCCGTCGGCCAGGGCGGGGCCGTACCCGTAGGAGTAGTCGGAGACGCTGCGCCGGACGCCCTCGCCGTCCTCGGCGTAGGTGACGAACGGGATCGGGTTGACGTCGGACCGGAACGGCGTGCCGGTCAGCGCCAGGCGTCGGGCGGCGGGCTCGAACGCCTCCCGAACTCCGTCGCCCCAGGACTTCGCGTCGCCCGCGTGGTGGATCTCGTCGAAGATGACCAGCGTCTTGCGCGCCTCGGTCCTGGCGCGGTGCAGCGCGGGGTGCATCGAGATCTGGGCGTAGGTGACGGCCACCCCGACGTAGTCGCGTGAGGTCGCGCCCTGGCTGTTCTTGAACTCGGGGTCGATGGCGATGCCGACCCTGGAGGCGGCGTCGGCCCACTGCTGCTTGAGGTGCTCGGTGGGTGTGACGATCGTCACAGCCCGGATGATCCCGCGCGACAGGAGGTCGCTGGCGATGCGCAACGCGAAGGTCGTCTTGCCCGCGCCCGGCGTCGCGACCGCGAGGAAGTCACGCGGCTCACGCCTGGAGTACAGGTCAAACGCCTCCTGCTGCCACGCGCGCAGCTTCGGCGCGGTGCCCCAGGCGGCACGGTCCGGAAACGAGGGGGACAGGTGGGAGGCGGCGAAAGTACTCACAGTGTCCTCAGCGTAATCGCCACCGCCGTCAAGACGTGCCGATCGGACGAGATCCTCGTCAAGGTCGTCTCCGCGTGCTAAGGATCTTCACATCCGGATACGGCTTCGCCCTCCGAGCCTCCTCCCCACCGTCGTCCATGTCCTCTCTCCGCCCGCGAACAGGCCAGGAAGGGCCCGTCGCCGCGCTTGGTCGGCGAGGGGGAGACCGGCGGGTCCACCCGTGCGGCGGGCCGGGAGCACGCCGGTGCGACCGTGTGACACGGTGTCCGCGTGTCGGCGCACGGACGCCGCCCGGCGCCGTGGCCGGGAACGTCCACCGGGTCACGCGCCGTTCGAAGACGCCGAACACGTCCGTGCCGGCACTCGCCGTACCGGCGCCTGAGAACGCCACGAACCCGGTGAGGACACGCGGGCGCCGTCTAGCGGATCCCGGCTATCACCGTGTCGATCGCCGCCCGCAGGCGGGGGTCGTCCGGCTGGGACACGCCGACCACGACGACCGGCCGCCTCCCCTGCCCCGTGAGGAGGACCAGTTTGAGGTAGGCGGGGCGGTTGACCACGTCGCGATACTCCGCGCGCAGGGAGCGGCTGTGCCCGGTCCGTCCTCCCACGGTGACCGCCCTGTCGTCCACGACCTTGACCTCGTCACCGTGGAGCAGCAGCCGCCCGTACAGGTCGGCGAGTTCGGCCGCCCTCTTGCGCGCGTCGGTGACCGGGTCGGCGGGCCCGGTCATCACCGTCACCTTTCCGTCGCCGCCCGCCATCGAGGTGAACCCGGTGACCGGAGCCACCGCGCCGACCCTCCAGCCCGCGGGCAGCGGATAGCCCACGCCCGCGACGGGGTCGTCGACCCTGGCGGGTCCTGAGGCGCTCGCCTGCCGGTGCGGAACCTGTTCCAGCAGGAGCGGGGGGACGAAGACGGCGACCCCGTAGCCGATCGTGAGGCCTGCCACCGCCGCGACCAGCCCCACCAGCAGGCGCCGCAGGCGTCCCGCGGCCTTGCGGGGAGGCGGGGCCGCGGGCGCGCCGTACCAGCGGGCCGAGGGCGGAAGCTCGTCCTGTGGGGCGTCGTCGTTGAGCGGCCACGGCCGGTGGACCTCCCACACGGACTCCTCAGGCCATATCTGGTCCTCGTCGCGTCTCGGCTTCGCCGAGGAGCGCCCGCGCCTTCCCACGCGCCCCCAGACCGCCCAGCGCCGGTGGTCCTCCCCGCGGAACTCCTCGGACGTCCATTCCCGCCGGTCGTCGTCCGCGGGCCCCTCGGACACCCAGCCCGAACGGTCTCCGCCCTCCGGCACCCGCCCCGGACGGTCGCCGCCCTCCACGGACCCCTCTGACACCGAGTCCGGACGGTCGCCGCCGTCCACGAGCCCCTCTGGCACCCGTCTCGGGCCGCCGCCATCCACGGACCCCTTGGACGCCCGGTCCGGGCGACCGTCGTCCACGGGGTCCGAGGAGGTCCCCGTGGAGCCGCCCGTGGAGTCGTCGGCGGGGTCCTTCGCAGGACCGTCCGTCCAGGCGTCGGCGAGCTCCCCCGGTCCTCGTCTCCCTCGGCCGGTCTCCCGCTCGGCCGTTCCCCAGGGGGAGGCGCGGTGCTGGCCCCCGCGTGGGCGTCTCTCCGGCGGCCAGACATGGCGGCCGTCGTCGTCCGGCGGTTGCCGCGGCGACCAGACCAGACGGTCGCCGTCGTCGTCCGAGCCCTCCGGCGCCCGCGATCCGGCGGCGTCACCGCCGGGCGTCCGGGGCTCTCCCACACGGCGGGCGTCCGTGAAGGGCGTTCGCGGCTCTCCCACACGGCGGGCGTCCGCGGCGGGCGTCCGCGGCTCTTCCGGGACGTCGCCTCGGGCGGGCCCCTCGGGTCGCCAGGGCCGCAGCACGCCGTCCGGCTCCGTCTCACCGCCGGCCTCGGCGTCTCCACGGGGACCGGGTGTGCCGCCCCCGTAGGACGCGCCCGCTCCTGACAGGGGGCCCGCCTCGGAGGTGGGATCCGTTTCGGACGGGGCGCCCGTGTACGGCGGAGCGTCGGCACGCGGCGCGGCCTTCCCCCCGGGACGCGACGGCGTCCCCGCCTGGGGCGAGCCGTCCTGAGGGGGACCGTCCTGAGGGGGAACCTCGTAGGAGGGCGCCGCGTAGGGCGGAGCCTTGACCCGGGACGGCGGCGCCCCGTACGGCGCGGCCCCGCGGCGTCCCCTCCTCGGGGATCTCTCCGCCCGCGCGCGGAGCGCGTCGAGCCCCTCGTCCTCGACGGACTCCTCAGGCGGCCAGGCCCGATGATCGCCGTCGTGGCCGGGCTCATGCGACGGCCACACCTGGCGAGGTCGTTCGTCCACGACGCCTGCCCTCCCGGTGGTCACGGTCCTACCGTCCTACCATGCCCGCCCGGGCACGGTCCGGCTATAGGTGATCGTCGTTACCGAAGGGACGAATGAGTCAGGAGGTCTCTCTCATGCGCCCGGCGACGACCACCCCCAGCACGCCGATCGCCGCCGTCAGGGCGACGATCGTGGTGTAGCCGGTGGCGATGTCGTCGTGGCCGATCACATTGATCAGGACTCCGCCGAAGCCGATCGTGAGCGCGCTGCCCAACGTGTCGACGACCTGGAGGGCGGCGGAGTTCGCGCCCTGCTCGGCGTCGGGTGACTGACGCATCGCGGTGATGTTGACACTGGTCACGCCGATGCCCATGCCGAACCCGGCGACCACCCACGCGGGCACGGTGACCCAGCCGGGGACTCCGGGCACGAGCGCGAGGAGCGTGAGCAGGATGCCGGTCGTGACCGAGGCCACACCGAGCCGTACCAGCAGGGAACGGTTGAAGTCGCGGCGGGTCTGCAGGTAGGCGCCGGTCGACCAGCCCAGCGCGCCGGTGGTGAGCGCCACCCCCGCCTCGACGACCAGGTAACCGCGCACCTCGGTGAGCATCAGCGGGATGTACGAGTTGACGCCGAAGAACGCCGCGGAGAGCACGCCGCGCATCATGATGGTGGTCGGCAGGCCCCTGCCGAACGCGAGCGCCCTGGGAGGCAGCAGCCTGGGCAGGCCCGCGGCCAGGGCGACCAGCCCGATCGCGGTGGCGATCCAGCCGGGCACCGGGGCGAGGTGGAGCCGGTCGACGCCGTACAGGAGGACCCCCGCGCCGATCGCGGTCGCCGCCGCCGCCAGCGTCATCGCCACGGGCCGGGAACGGGGCCCGCCCGCCGTCCCGTTCGCGGTGCCGCCCGGTGTTCCGTCAGCCTCTCCGTCGGCCGTCACAGCCGCCGCGCCGTCCGTGCCGCCGTGAGCCGGATCCTCCGGGGCAGGCGCCTCGCGCAGACGCAGCGCGGGCAGGAGCATCAGCATGGCCGGGACCACCAGCGGCACGATGCCGAAGAAGACCCACCGCCACCCGACCGTCTCGGCGATGAGCCCGCCGAGGGCGGGCCCGATCAGGGCGGGCAGCACCCAGGCCGCCGACAGGACGGCGAACACCTTGGGCCTGGCCGCGGGATCGTAGACGCGCGCGATCATCACGTAGATCGCCACGACGACGCCGCCGCCGCCGAATCCCTGTACGGCGCGCGCCACGACGAACAGTTCCTTGGTCCCGGCCACGCCCGCGAGGATCATGCCGACGACGAACAGGCCCACGCCGAACAGGAACGGCAGGGCGTGACCCCGCCGGTCGGCCCAGAGCCCGGCGACGACGTTGGCGAACAGGCCGGTGATGAGAAAGACGGAGAGGCTCATGCCGTACAGGTCGAGCGCGTCGAGGTCCTTGGAGACCGCGGGCATCACCGCGCCGATGGACATGCCCTCGAAGGCGATCAGTGTGACGACGAGCAGGATGCCGAGAGAGGCGGCGCGGTAGGTCGGACCGAAGATCCGAGGGGATTGGTATGGAGCGTCAAGCGTCTTCGGTACTGTCACCTGTCAAGGGTAGTGCCGGCCTGACTCCCCGGTACGCGGCCCACATCTCGTGCATCCTGACCGCCTGACCCGCGGTGAACTCCGACATGCAGCGGTCCTGGGCGTAGTCCATGAAGTTGTGGATCGGGTCGGAGCCACCGCCCCTGCAGGTGTCCTTGCGCGTCGGGCAGCCCTCGGTCGGCACTCCCTCGGGCGGGGTGTCCGCGACCGCGTCGCCCGGCGGCTCGCAGCCGTTCTCGAAGGTGTGCAGCAGGCCGAGCCAGTGGCCGATCTCGTGGACGGCGGTGAACCCCCGGTCGAAGTTCCGCAGCGAGCCGCCGGGCAGCGTGCGCCAGTCGACGACCACGCCGTCGAGCTGCGGCTCGCCGCCGTACCAGTAGGGATAGGTCGAGTAGCCGAGGACCAGCTCGCCGAGCTGGGCGACGTAGAGGTTGAGGGTCTCCGCTCCGCCTCTGCGCATCTGCTTCATCGACCGCTCGAAACCGAGCGGGTTGCGGAACATGGCGGGGTCGTCGGTCCTGGTGATCCCCTCAAGGCGGAACCTGACGCCGGTGTCCGCGCCGCCGTACTGACCGCCGTAGGCGGCGTTGAGCGCGGCGATCTGGGCGCGCACCGCGCTGTCCTGCGCCCCCAGCAGGCCGTCGGTGGTGACGTGCACCCAGGTGGGGACGGTGATGGGCGTCGGCGAGCCGCGCCGCGCCCTCGACAGGCGCCGCCTGAGGTCGGCGAGCATCTCGGCGGCCTGCGCCGGGCTCGGGGCGTACGGCTCCGCCCCTCGTTCCGGCGTGACGACCCGCGCCCCGGCGTGACACACGGCCACTCCGGACACCCCGGCCGCGACGGACCCCTCGGGCACGGCGTTCGCCTCGGCCTCCCCCGAAGCCACCGCCGGGGTTTCGATCAGCCCCGAAGCCTTCGCCGGTGTTCCGGCCGACTCCGAGGCCTCGGGCACGGCGGAGGCCTCGGCCGTCTCGGTCGCGGCGGCGGCCGGGACGGCGAGCGCGTGAACAGCGCCCGCTGTGAACAGGCACGCCGAAACGACGGCGATCGCACGCCGAGCCATGCACTCCCCCGAGATGTCATGTTCGCTGGCCGACCGTCGCCTCGCGGCGACATCCCGACCGTAACCTCATCGGCGGCGATCACTCATGAACAACACTCACTCGTTGTTGTTGTCTTCGCCCTTGGGCAGCCCTTCGTAGATCTCCTTGCACTCGGGGCAGACCGGGAACTTCTGGGGATCCCGGTTCGGCACCCAGACCTTGCCGCAGATCGCGCGCACCGGGGTGCCGGTGAACGCGCTCTCCATGATCTTGTCTTTCTCGACGTAGTGGGCGAACTTCTCATGGTCGCCGTCACCGTGCGAGAGGTCGGGGCGGATGTCGCTCTCTGGGAGAATCTTCGTGCTCACCCTGTCGATTTTATGCCCGCGCGGCCCCGGGTCCGGATCCGACGCCCGCGAGTGTCGCGAGTCCGGCGGTCCAGACCCTGCGCGAAGACGCCCGGAGCCGGGGGTTCGCCGGGAAACAGCAGACGAATCGGTCCCTCATCGGCTCGCATGATCCGTCACCGAGGGGGAAGGTGAGTCTCGGTGCGAGCACGCGCACCGCCGTATCGCCAGAGCCCCTCGCCCGGCTCTCCGGCACGGGACGCCCTCCGCCGACCGCTGAGGACCTCTCCCTTCGGAGACTCCGGATTCGGGCACTTCGGAGCCGGACGCCCGAAAGACGTGACACGGGCGGCAGGGGCCGGCGGTTCACTCCCCGCCGGACGACGCGCGGGCTCACCGCGGACCGGCGACGGTCCATGCCGGCGCCGGACGACCGCGATGCCGTACGGCATCCGTGACCGGCGTCCTCCGTGCCCGGCCCGCCCGGGACGGACCGTCTTCCGGCTCCCGGTCCGGAGCGCCACAACGCACAGGACCTGCGACGTAGGAGGGCACGATGCCCGATCCGCACAACGCGAGCGTGTTCTTCGTCGGCAACGCGACCACGCTGATCCGCTACAACGGTCTCACCCTGCTGACCGACCCCAACTTCCTGCACCGCGGCCAGCGGGCCTACCTCGGCCACGGCCTCAGCTCCAGACGGCTCACCGA
Source organism: Streptosporangium carneum (assembly GCF_027922005.1). GTDB lineage: Bacteria > Actinomycetota > Actinomycetes > Streptosporangiales > Streptosporangiaceae > Streptosporangium > Streptosporangium carneum. The sequence continues at coordinate 235,883 of NZ_BSEV01000002.1, forward strand.
CCCGGCGATCGACGTCGACGAGCTCCCGCCGCTGGACGCCGTGGTGCTGTCGCACATGCACGGCGACCACTGGGACAGAGTGGCTCGCAGAGGCCTGGACAAGAGCACTCCGATCATCACGACCCGTCACGCGGCGCGTCGTCTCAGACGCCAGGGCTTCGGCCAGGTCGTCGGCCTGGACACCTGGCACGACCACGAGCTGCACAGCGGGGACCACACGGTGAGGATCACGGCGCTGCCGGCCCGGCACGCGCCCGGACCCGCCCAGATGCTGCTGCCGCCCGTCATGGGCAGCATGCTGGAGTTCTCGGGGGCCGACGAACGCGTGGAGCTCCGCCTGCACATCAGCGGCGACACGTTGATGGACCGGCGCCTGTCGGGGATTCCCCGCCGCTTCCCCGACATAGACGTGGCCATCGTGCACCTGGGAGGGACGAAGCTCCTCGGAGTGCTGAAGGTGACCATGGACGGTGAGCAGGGAGCACGCTGGACCCGCCTGATCGATCCGCGGACCGTCCTGCCGGTGCACTACGACGACTACACCGTCTTCACCTCGTCGCTGGACGACTTCCGGCGCCACATCGAGCGAGCGGGCCTGGAGGACAGGGTTCGGTACGTCGCCCGCGGTGAGACATGCTCGCTCCCGGTACGGCCGATGGCCGGCGGAACTCCGTGAGCGAGCGGCACGATCGCGCTCCGGCCGCCTGGCCGGGACGAAAGGGGGACTCGATGAACGAGGAAGACCGTGAGAGGAAGCAGCGGCAGGACAAGGAGCGGGAAAGGGAGAAGGAGAGGGAACGTCTGAAGGGGACCACCTTCGACCCCGAACTGCACGACATGGGCGGTGACATCGGTCCCGCCTCGATGGGGAGATCGAGCACGGAGGCGGGCGACCGGCCGGACTCCGGCGACGCGTCGCGCCCGTAGTCGGCTGTCCCATGTCGACCGCTTCGGGGGCTTTCAGGTCTCCGCCGTGTCGGCGTCGGCGCTCCCGGGACGCCGGAAGAACACCGGAAGAACACCGGCAGAACACCGGAACGCTGAAAGAACACGGCCCGGCCGAACGCGCACGGCTCCCGCCGGGCGATGGCGGGAGCCGTGCGACGGCCGCGGAGCCCCGCTCAGGCCGTGAGGACGGGCGGGGACACGCGGAAGGGCGGACAGGACCTCGTCAGCCCATGTGGATGGGGGCGTCCTCTGACTTGCGTCCCGCCTTGACGAACAGGGCGAGCACGGCGGCGAGGATCGCGACGCCGGTGCTGACCACGAAGCCCAGGTGCATGCCGTCCAGGAACGACAGGTGCGAGACCTTGGCGATGGCCGTCACGATCGGCTCGGGCACGCCGGGCATCTTGTCGGGGGTCGGGGCCCCGGCGAAGGCCGCCAGCTGCTTCAGCCCTTCGAACTGCGCGGCGGGGAGCTGCTGGAGCTTGGCGTCCGCCCAGTGGGCCGGGTAGACGTCCATCACTCTCGCCGACACGATGGCGCCCAGGATGGCGGTGCCGAGCGCGCCGCCGACCTGCATGGCCGACTGCTGGACGCCGCCCGCGACGCCGCTGAGATCCTCGGGCGCGTTGCCGACGATGATCTCGGTGGCGCCGACGAAGACCGGCGAGAGGCCGAACGCGAGCAGGGCGAACGGGATCGCGCTGTCGATGAACGCCGCCTCGAGGCTGAGCCTGGACATCAGGAACATCGCCAGCGCGGTGATCAGCATGCCGCCCGAGACAGTGATCTTGGTGCCGAGCTTGCCGATGAGCACGGCAGCCAGCGGCGAGGCGACGATCATGCCCGCGCTCATGGGCAGCATCCTGAGGCCGGACTCCAGGGGCGTGAGCCCGTGCACGCCCTGGAAGAAGAAGGTGAGGAAGAACATCGCGCCGAACATGGAGAACGCGACGAGCATCATCAGGCCGGTGCCGATGGAGACCGAGGCGTTGCTGAAGAGGCTGAGCGGCAGAAGCGGCTGGTGGGAGCGACTCTGCCACCACAGGAACACGGCCCCGAACACCACGGTCGCGGCCAGGAAGGCGAGGGTCAGCGGGTCGCCCCAGCCCCAGTCGGGAGCGTTGATGATCGCCCAGACCAGGGAGAACATCGCCACCGACAGCAGCACGACGCCCAGCCAGTCGATCCTCGACAGGGCTCGCGCCTTGCTCTCGGTGAGCACCCACAGGCCCATGCCCAGGGCGACGACGCCCACGGGGACGTTGATGAAGAAGACCGACTGCCAGCTGACGTTCTCGACCAGCAGGCCGCCGACGATCGGGCCCGCGGCGCTGGACAGGCCGATGATGCCGCCCCAGGCACCCATCGCCGTCTTCAGCCGCTCACCGGGGAAGGCCACCCGCAGCAGGGCGAGCGCGGCGGGCTGCAGCAGCGCGCCGAACAGGCCCTGGAGCACGCGCAGCCCGATCAGCCACCCCACAGAGGAGCTGAGGCCGATCGCCAGCGAGCTGATCGCGAAACCGGCGACTCCGATCAGGAAGATCAGCCTGTGCCCGAACAGGTCGCCGAGCTTGCCCGCCGTGATCAGGAAGACGGCGAGCGCGAGCAGGTAACCGCTGGTCACCCACTGCATGTCGGAAAGAGATGCTCCGAGCTCCTGAGCGATCACCGGGTTGGCGATGGAGACGACGGTGCCGTCGAGCATCACCATGATCACGCCAAGTGACACCGACAGGAGCGTGAGCCACGGGTGGCCCTGCCTCGACGTGCCTGGATCCGACGGTGGCGGTGCGACCACCGTCTTGGCTTGTGCCATTGGAAGGGTTCCCCTCGTTAGTTCGTTTCGCCCCCGCCTAAGCCGCCTGAGGCGTCAACCCCCGGTAATTTATGACAGACACTGACAAGTGACAAATCCTTTTATGAGGCAGCCCATGACTTATGGCAGACTGTGAACGACACGTTTCAGAGAGGTGACATGCATGGGGCAACCCGGTCTGCGCGAGCGCAAGAAGCAGAAGACACGGCTTGCGTTGGTCGACGCCGCCCTTGACCTGTTCGCCGAGCAGGGATACGAGGCCACGACCGTCGACCAGATCGCGGCGGCGGTGGACGTCTCCCCTCGCACGTTCTTCCGCTACTTCGCGACCAAGGAGGACGTCGCCCTCTCCCTGCCCCACCACGGCCAGGAGGTCATGATCGCCGAGCTGGCCGCCCGCCCGGCGGAGGAGCCCCCGTTCACCGCGCTCACCCAGGCGATGCGCGCGCTGGTGACCATGTTAAAGGAGGGGGACCTCACCGACTCGGCCAGGTTCCTCAAAGCGCGTGAGCTGATCGAGAACACCCCGGCGCTCCTCGGCGGGAGCGTGCGCCGGATGATGGAGAACGAGCAGCGCCTGGTGGCCGAGATCGCCAGGCGTGAGGGCGCGGACCGCGACGACCTCCTGGCGCACTTCGTCGTCGCGCTCTCCATGGCGGTGGCCAGGGTCGGCTTCGAGTTCTGCCACGCCGAGGGCGAACAGGCGATCGACTCCCTCACCAACCGCCTCGAGGCGACCCTGGCCCTGGCGGAGCGCTCGCTGCGTCCGGGCTGGGACCGGCCCGCCGACCCCGCCTGACCGACCCCTCAGTTCATCGAGGGGTCGTCCGGGCAGGTCGCCACGTAGGCGAGCTCGTCGGGCTGGCGGCGCAGCACCGCGCGCCACAGCGATCCCGGGTCGTGATAGAAGGTGTCGCCCGGCTCCGAGTCCACGACGTACCACGCGCCCTGGCCGATCTCGGCCTCCAGCTGTCCCGCCGACCATCCGGCGTATCCCGCGAAGATCCGCATCTGGGCGATCTCCCCGGCGAGGATCTCCGGCGGGGCGTCGAGGTCGACGGTGCCGATCCGGGAGACCGCCGAGGTGCCCGAGTGCAGCCGCCGCCAGCCGAGGGGCTCCTGCCCGCTCGGGACCGCGGCCAGGGCCAGCGCACTGTCCGTCTGCACCGGCCCTCCCTGGAAGAGCACGGACGGTCCGGTCACCATGGCGTCCCAGGTGGGCAGCACCTGTGTCACCGAGATGTCGCTGGGCCGGTTGAGCACCACGCCCAGAGTGCCGCCGTCGAGATCGTGCTCCAGGACGAGGACCACGCTCCGCCGGAAGTTGGGGTCGTCGAGCTGCGGCGTCGCCACCAGCAGGCCACCGACGTAGATCGCCTCCGCCATGTCTCCATCATGAAGGGTGAAAGCCCCGCCGTGCTGCGCTACCCCCGTCCTAGATCTTCCGAATCTCTCATCATGTTACGCAAAGCAGTCATACGGGAACTCTGTGGATATGGATCGTTAATCGGGGGATAAATGAGACAGCTCGGCCGGCTGGCCGCGATGACGCCCGTGGCGTTCTTCGCTCTGGCCTTCATGGTCGCGGCGAGCGTCCACTCACCCGCCCGGGTGGACGTCGCCGTCTCCCCCGTCTCGTGCCGGAACGGCAGGGCCACGGTCACGCTCTCCGCGGGACCGGCGCTCGACCGCGAGACGGCATTCGCCGTTCACCGTGACGGCCGGGCCGTGGGGAGGGGAAGGATCGGCCCCGAGGGCGGGCGGACCGTGGCCGTCCGTGTCAGGCCAGGCGGCTCCGCCAGGATCTCGGTGAAGGTCGAGGGACAGGACGACACCGACCAGACCGTCAGGTCATCGTGCGAACGGCGACGCTCCCGCTCGGAGAGCGCACGACCACACCCCGGAAAGGCACGGTCCAGCGCCCCACAGCCCCCCGGGAAGACACGGTCCGGGGACCCACGGCCCCTCGGGAAGGCGCAGCCGCCCGGGAACGCGCGATCCCTCCCTGTCAGCGGACGGCCTCACCGCACGGACGCGCGCCTCCACCGCACGGACGCGCAGCTCCACCCGGCGGGCGCGCGGCCGCGTCCGGCGGACGCGGGACCGCCCGGCTGGGCCGTCACCGCGGGAGGCGTGACGCTCACCGGCGGGCTGATCTGGTGGTACGCCACGATCTGGCCACGCCGGGTCCCCAGCGCGCCGATCAACCCGAACCGGTCACCGTACGGCCCCCGCCGCTATCCAGGCCTGAGGCTCTGACCGCCGGCGCCGAGCCGCCCAGCGGCCCGGCAGCGGTCTTCGAGGGACTAGGCCTCCGTCATGCCGGTGCGCGCGCGGCCGCCCGCCGACTCGCGCACGGCCGCCGCGACGGTGCTCGCCACGTCGGCGTGGAACACGCTGGGGATGATGTAGTTCGGGCCGAGCTCCTCGTCGGTGACCACGGCGGCCAGGGCCCTGGCCGCGGCCAGCAGCATCTCCTGGGTCACCACGCTGGCCTGGGCGTCGAGCAGGCCGCGAAAGACGCCGGGGAAGGCCAGGACGTTGTTGATCTGGTTCGGGTAGTCGGAGCGGCCGGTGGCGACCACGGCCGCGTGCTCGCGGGCGTCGTCGGGCGAGACCTCGGGCTCCGGGTTCGCCAGCGCGAAGACCACCGCGCCGTCGGCCATCGTGGCGATGTCGTCGCCGTTGAGGATGCCGGGGGCGGAGACGCCGATGAACACGTCGGCGCCCTTGACCGCGCCGCGCAGGTCACCGGAGTAGCTCTCGGCGTTGGTGTGGTCGGCGATCCACCGCAGCGAGTCGTCCAGGTCGTCGCGCCCGCCGTGCACCGCGCCCAGGTAGTCGCAGACGACCACGTTGTGGGCGCCGGCCGCCAGCAGCAGGCGCAGCACGGCCGTGCCGGCCGCCCCGGCTCCCGCCAGCGCGATGCGGACCTCGCTCAGCTCCTTGCCCACCACGCGCAGCGCGTTGGTCAGCGCGGCGAGCACGCAGATCGCGGTGCCGTGCTGGTCGTCGTGGAAGACCGGGATGTCCAGCAGCTCGCGCAGCCGCCGCTCCACCTCGAAGCACCGCGGCGCCGAGATGTCCTCCAGGTTGATGCCGCCGAAGCCGGGGGCCATGACCTGGACGGTGCGCACGATCTCGTCGACGTCCTGGGTGTCCAGGCAGATCGGCCAGGCGTCGATGTCGGCGAAGCGCTTGAAGAGCGCGGCCTTGCCCTCCATGACGGGGAGCGCGGCGGCGGGGCCGATGTTGCCCAGGCCCAGCACGGCGGAGCCGTCGGTGACCACGGCGACGCTGTTGCGCTTGATGGTCAGCCGCCGGGCGTCCTCCGGGTTGCGCGCGATGGCCATGGAGACGCGGGCGACACCGGGCGTGTAGGCCATGGAGAGCTCGTCACGGTTGCGCAGCGGCACCTTCGACTTCATCTCGATCTTGCCGCCGAGGTGCATGAGGAAGGTCCGGTCGGAGACCTTGTGGATGACGACGCCCTCCACGGCCTCCAGCTTGTCGACGATCGCCTGGGCGTGGTCGGTGTCACGCGCGGCACAGGTGACGTCGATGCGCAGGGTCTCGTGCCCCGCGGTGGTCACGTCGAGGGCGGTGACCACGCCTCCGGCTGACTCTACGGCGTGAGTGAGCTGGCTGACCGCCTTACCCCCGGCAGGCACCTCAAGACGCACGGTGATGGAGTAAGACACGCTCGGCACGGTGGCCACAGTCATCCGCTCCTTTGCGACCGACTTGGTTGGAGTCCCTCCATCGTGCCACCAACGGACGGGTGTCCGCGCCGACGCAGGTCAGCTCAGAGCTGTCGATGCGGTCACAATCAGCTCGACGCACGTGTCGACGGGAATGCTCGTGCTGTCCAGCACCAGGTGGTAGAGAGTCGGCGAGGCCGGGTCCACCCGGTAGAAGTGGCGGACGTAGGCGGCCCTCGCCCGGTCGTTGTCCTCGACCAGCTTGCGCGCCTCGCGCTCGGATCTCCCGGTCAGGGTCGCCGTCTGGATCACCCTGCGGTCGGCCGGGGCGTCGAGCCGCACGTGCAGCGCACCGGGGTGGTCGGCCAGCACGAGCGCGCCCGCCCGCCCGAGGATCACGCCGCCCTGACCGCGGGCGACCTGTCTGATCACCCGTTCTGTGTGGGCGACGAAGTCCTCCGCGGGCAGCGGCATGACTCCCGGGAGATACATGTCCATGCCGCCGAAACTGACCGTCGGCAGCCGCATGGCTCCCGCCAGCAGCCTGCCGAAGCCGTGTTCGGCCCGGTCGTCGTGGACGAGGGCGTCCTCCAGACTGCAGCCGAGCTCCACGGCGACCGCGCTGGGGATCGCGCGGTCGAGGAAGGGCACTCCGAGCCGTCCCGCGACCGCCGGGCCGATCACGCCGCCGGCGGTGCCGTACGTCGCGGAGATGGTGACAACCCGCATGTCTTGTTCATGCCCTGGAAACGAAGCCGTTCACGCTCCGGGGACGACGGCTTCCGTGCCCGGGAGGCGGGGATCGCCCCCCGGGGACACCCCGGGGGGCTCCCGGGGACACCCCCGGGGACAGAGCCTCAGAACAGCGCGCTGGCCAGGTTCCTGCGGGCCTTGCTGACGGAGGGGTCGTCGGCGGGAAGCGTGTCGAACAGGCCGATCAGGTGCACCCTGGCCCGGTCGCGCTCTTCGCCCGAGGTTCGCCGCACCACCGCGATGAGCCGGTCGAAGGCCGCGTCCACGTCGCCGGAGAGCATCTCGAAGTCGGCGGCCAGGAGCTGGGCGTCGACGTCCGCCGGGTCGGCGAGACGGCTCTGCACGTCGGCGGGGTCGACGTCCTGGGTGCGTCGGATGAGGCCGAGCCCGGCGAGGCCCAGCTTGGCGTCCTGGTCGTTCGGGGAGCGGGCCAGCAGCCGCTCGTAGGCCGCCGTCGCGGCGTCGAGGTCACCGGCGTCGATGGCCTGCTCGGCGGCGAGCACGTCGGGGTCGACCGGGGGCTCCCCGGGCCGCTCCTCGGCCTCCGCGCCCTCGGGAACGGGAGGGAGGTACTGGGCGAGGGCCTCCATGAGCTGCGACAGCCAGTCGCGCAGCTGCGCCTCGGTGGCGATGCCGGGGACGACGGCCACCGGCTGCCCCTGGAAGATGGCGTAGAGGGCGGGCACGTTCTGCACCCGGAGCGCCTGCGCGATCTGCGGGCTGACCTCGACGTCCACCCTGGCCAGGGTCCACCGGCCCGCGTTCTCCGCGGCCAGCTTCTCCAGCAGCAGGCTGTATCCCTTCGCCTGCTCGGCCCGGGTCACCGTGAGCTCCAGCAGCACGAGGCTGTTCATGGAGCGTTCGACGACCTCCGTCGCGAAGGTGGCGTCGTCCACGTCGACGACCGGCGCAGGTACGCCGCCGGTCTCCTGGGCGGTGGCCTCCCGGCGCGCCTGCGCCTCTAGCGCCTGCTTGCGCGCGCCGAGGTCGACGGCGCCGTAGAGCGATCCTGCTCGATTGAAGTCCGCTGGGCTCATACTCCAATCCTGCCGCATCCCGGCGGCTGCGCCGACTCAGCACCCTTCCGTCCGCCGGAGCGCCTTTCGCCCCGCTCGCACACCCCTTCCGCCCGCATGGGCGTCCCCCGCCCGTCGGGCGGGGGACGGAGCGCGGCCGGCGCGTCAGAAACGGGCGGGTTCGGTGTAGACGCCCCACACGTCGCGCAGGGCGTCGCAGATCTCGCCGAGGGTCGCCTCGGCGCGGACCGCGTCGAGCATGGACGGGATGAGGTTGCCCTCTCCCCTGGCGACCTGGACCATCGCGGCCAGCGCGCGCTCGACGGCCCCCGCGTCGCGGGCCGCCCTGCGCTCGGCGAGGACGCGGTTCTGCTCGCGCTCGACCTCGTGGCTGACCCTGAGGATCTCCAGCGGCTCGTCGATGGAGGAGGGGTGGCAGTTCACCCCGACGATCCGCTTCTCGCCCTTCTCCAGCTTGCGCTGGTAGTCGAAGGCGGCCTCCGCGATCTCGGACATGAACCAGCCGTCCTCGATGCCGCGCAGGATGCCGGAGGTCATCGACCCGTCGGTCCCCATGTCGCGGATCTTGGAGAAGATCGCCTCGGCCTCCGCCTCGATCCGGTCGGTCAGCGCCTCCACGTACCAGGAGCCGCCGAGCGGGTCGGCCACGTTGACGACCTCGGTCTCCTCCATGATCACCTGCTGGGTGCGCAGCGCGATCTCCGCCGCCTTCTCCGACGGCAGCGCGAGGACCTCGTCCAGCGCGTTGGTGTGCAGCGAGTTGGTGCCGCCGAGGACCGCCGCGAGCGCCTCGACCGCGGTGCGCACCACGTTGTTGTACGGCTGCTGCGCCGTCAGCGAGACGCCCGCCGTCTGGGTGTGGAAGCGCAGCCACTGGGCCTTGTCCGTCTTGGCCCCGTAGACGTCGCGCAGCCAGCGCGCCCAGATCCGCCGCGCGGCCCTGAACTTGGCGATCTCCTCGAAGAAATCGATGTGCGCGTCGAAGAAGAAGGACAGGCCGGGCGCGAAGACGTCGACGTCGAGCCCGCGCGAGAGGCCGAGCTCCACGTAGCCGAACCCGTCGGCCAGGGTGAACGCCAGCTCCTGCGCGGCCGTGGAGCCGGCCTCGCGGATGTGGTAGCCGGAGACGCTGAGCGGCTTGTACGCCGGGATGTCCGCGGCGCAGAACTCCATCAGGTCGCCGATCAGCCGCAGGTGCGGCTCGGGGGCGAACAGCCACTCCTTCTGCGCGATGTACTCCTTGAAGATGTCGGTCTGCAGCGTCCCGTTGAGCTTGCCGACCGGCACCCCCTGACGCTCGGCCGCGACGACGTACATGCAGAAGATCGGCACGGCCGGACCGCTGATCGTCATCGAGGTGGTGATGTCGCCCAGCGGGATGCCCTCGAAGAGCAGGTCCATGTCCAGGGCGGAGTCGATCGCGACCCCGCAGTGGCCGACCTCGCCGAGCGAGCGCGGGTCGTCGGAGTCGCGGCCCATCAGCGTCGGCATGTCGAAGGCCACGCTCAGGCCGCCGCCGCCCGCGCCGAGGATCATCTTGTAGCGCTCGTTGGTCTGCCTGGCGTTGCCGAACCCGGCGAACTGCCGGATGGTCCACGCCTTGCCCCGGTAGCCGGTGGGGTGCAGGCCCCGGGTGAAGGGGTACTCCCCCGGCCAGCCGATCCGGTCGAAGCGCGGATCGTCGCCGGGCGGCCCGTAAACAGGCTCCACGTCGAGCCCTGAGAGCGTCCGGAACTCGGAATCGCGCTTGGTTGCCTTGTCGAAGCGCGCCTGCCAGCGCGCCCTCCCCGCCTCGATCTCCTCGGCGTCCATCGCCAACTCCCTTGTGCCGTCCCTGTGCGGCTCGGCTCTCTCGTACGGCTTGTGGCCTCGGAAAGATACTAGGACGTCCTACTAATTTTTGGCCAGGCTCTCCCCGGAAGGAACGGCCGGGCGATCAGCCCTCGAAGTCCCCCGCGGCCACCCGGATGGTCCTGAGCAGGCCGAACATCTGCTCCAGCTCCGCCTCGCCGTACATCGTCATGGCGAAACCGGCCCCCATGAGGTTCTCCGTGGCCTCGGCCACGACGCTCCGCCCCCGCTCGGTGATCTCCGCCAGCACCCCGCGGCCGTCACGGGGGTTGCGCATGCGGCGGACCAGGCCCGCCCGCTCGAGGCGGTCGACGGTGTTCGTCACGCTCGTGGGATGCACCATCAGGCGCTCGCCGATCCTGGACAGCGGCAACGCGCCCGACTTGCTGAAGGTGAGCAGGACCAGCGCCTCGTAGCGGGCGAAGGTCAAGTCATACGGTTTAAGGAGCGTGTCCAGTTGCGAGAGCAGGATCTGGTGCGCTCTCATGATCGACGTGACGGCGGCCATGGCCGAGGACTGTCCGAAGTGAACGCGCCACGTCTCCGCGGCGCGCTCGATGGGGTCGAACGGCAGATTCAGCTGACCTGTAGCCACAGGGCTACGGTAGCGCGACCTCATCCCGGTTCGCCCGTATACGTAGCGTCACCGAACTGATGGCTTCACCAAGAACCCGGGCGTCAAACGTCACGCTCGGTTATGGTTCCCACATCGAATGGTGAGGGCGCGGCCAAGTGGTCGTGTGCGCTCAGTCCGGTCAGCGGGGGACGCGACCGGGCCGGTGGCCAAGGGGAACGGTCACCGCACATTCACGGCACGGGGGGTGCTTGATGAACGACAACTCGACGGCGTTCGGACGCCGTATGACCTTTGACACACGTCCGGGCTCGACCGACACGGCGTGGATCCGTTCCACGCACGGCGGTGCGTGAGCACAGGGGCGTTTCACGCGAGGAACTCCAGCAGAGCGCGTTGGTGGCGGTCGCCGTCCTGCTCGTGCTCGGCGTGGTCGCGGCGTGGAGCGTCCTCATTCCCGGCGTCAGCGCGTGGGAGAACACCGTCGTCGCGGTGATCGGCTCACTGCGGCTCACCGGGCCCGTGGCCGCCGCCTTCGCCGCCTGGGTGGCGGTGCGCAGGCGGCGCGGGACCGGCCGCCGGTCGCTGACCACCTGGCAGGCGGTGCGCGCGCCGCTGGCCATCCTGACGGTCGTGGTCGGCTCCTTCACCGCCACGGTCCTGGTGCTCGCGGTCAGGACCGTGCTCACCGAACAGGCGGGGCGGCTGCTGCCGAGCGGTCTGGTCATGGGGGTCGCGGGCCTGACCCTCTACGTCACCATCGGCTGGGTCACCGGCTGGCTGCTGCCGTGGACGATCACCCCGGTGTTCGCCGGGCTCGGCTGCTACGGCCTGTTCACCTGGCTGACGCGGGGGGAGACCTGGGCCGACCGGCTCGCTCCCGCGACGCGGGAGCCGTACGACGTGTTCCAGGGGCTGAGCGCCACGGCCTTCACCGACCAGACCCTATGGCTGCTCGGGGTCAGCGCCGCGCTGCTCCTCGGCTGGGCCGCGCTGGTGACGCGCCAGGCGCTGGTGCTGGCCGGGGCGCTGCTCGCGGTGCTGGCCGCGGGGACCGGCATGGCCAGACTGCTCAGCGACCCGCCGACGCTCTCGGCCCAGCGGGTGGTCTACAGCTGCCAGGAGTGGCCGATCACGGTCTGCGTGCATCCGGGGATGCGCACGGGGCTGCCCGAGCTGGGCTCCGCGTTCGTCAAGATCGCCTCCCGCCTGGCGGGGACGCCCGGCGAGTTCTCCCGCCTCGAGCAGCGTCCTCGCAGCGACGACGGCTCGCTTCCGCCCGGCGCGGTCCCGATCCACGTGGACGACCTGTCCACCGGGTTCGCCGACGAGGCCGCCGACGAGTTCGTCGAGGGCCTGGCGCAGGACTGCGACGGCACGCCCGCGGGCGGATACCGCGACATCGTGATCGCGTGGCTGCGCGGCAAGCCGCTGCCCAGCGGCCCGCTGCCCGAGCACCAGTACGCCGCGGCGTGGTTCTCCGGCCTCACCGAGACCCAGCGACGCGAGTGGCTGCGGCTGTACTACGCCGACTTCGTGGGCTGCAGGCTGCAGAACGGCCACTTCGGCGGCCAGGCCGAACAGACCGGGCAGACGGGGCAGGCGGAGACCGGGCAGACGGAAACCGGCCAGGTGTGGCAGCCGGGACAGAGCGTCCAGACGGGCCAGGGGTCTCAGCCGGGCCAGGGGATCCCCGGGCAGGAAACCCAGCTCAGGCAGGAGACTCAGCCAGGTCAGGAGACTCAGCCGGGCCAGGAGACCCGGGAGGTCAGGGGGCCTCAGGCGGGGCAGGCGGACCGGGCCGCCCGGTCGGGACGGGAACGGCGGGCGGAGCGAGGAGCCGGGATCGGCCGGGAGGTCCGGTCAGGCCGGGAGGATCCCGCGTGGCGGGACGGCCCCGTTCACCGGGAGGGTCTGAGCGGTCAGGCCGGGCAGACGGACGCAGACGTCGCGCACCGCCCGGACGGGCGACCGGGCGGGAGCGCCCAGGGCGGCCGGGGCCGGTCGCCGGACGGGAGCGCCCTGGCTGCTCCGGGCGAGCCGGATCGTCGGGGAGGCCGCGCCGACCGGCACGCCGACCGGCGCGCTCCGGCGGGGCGGGACGTCGGGGACGCTCAGGTCCCCCCGGGCCGGCAGGCTCCGCCGTCACACGGAGCTCGGGAAAGCCTCGGCGCGCCATGGGTCACGGGGCGGAGCGACGGCGGGCAGGAGAACGGGCGGCCGTCTCGGCGAAGCTGACAAGATCGGCATAGGCTCGACGTGAGAACGCGGCCCCCGAGGGAAGGAGACCGCTGTGAATGCCCCCCTGGAAGCTCCACCGGAGGCGGTGCCCACACCCCGCCGGAGAGGCTGGCGTCTGCTCGCCGGGCTGCTCGCCGTCGTGATCCTCCTCGTCGTGGGCGCCCGCCTGGCCTGGTCGTGGCTGGACCCGTTCGGCGAGACCACTGTCGACCGCAGCCAGCCCGTGCTGCTGGAGTCCATCCACAACCTCAGCCGCTTCGAGGCGGCGACCGGCAACTTCCAGGTCGTCGTCGACCTGGAGAAGGACGCCGCCTTCCTGCCCGACGCCGTCAAGGGAAGCCGGACCCTCTTCGTCGGCGCGGGCGGAGTCGACGCCTACGTCGACTTCGGCGGCCTCACGACGGGCGCGCTGACCGTCTCCCCCGACCGCAGGGAGGTGACGGTGAGGCTGCCCCGCGCCCAGCTCGAGAAGCCCAACCTCGACAACAAGCGTTCCTACGTCTACGCCCAGCAGCGCGGCCTCTTCGACCGGGTCCAGGACTTCCTGTCCTCCTCCCCCGGCGACCAGCAGGAGCTCTACGTGCTCGCCGAGAAGAAGATCGCCGAGGCGGCTCAGGCCAGTGACCTGCGCAACCGGGCCGACCAGAACACCAAGGCCATGCTGCAGGGCATGCTGACCGGCCTCGGCTTCGACAAGGTCACCGTCAAGTTCGCCGACCAGCCCTGACCTTCGGAGATCGCCGAACGGCCGCGGAAACCCCGTCGGCGGCCGTTCAGCGGTCGTCGACGGCCGCCATGAGCTCGTCGGCGGCGCGGTAGGGGTCGAGGCCGTCGTCGAGCACGCGGGTGGCGAGGGCGTCCAGGCGCCGGTCGCCGTGGAGGTGGGCGAAGCGGGAGCGGAGGGCGGCCAGGGCGATCGCCTCGATCTCGTCGCGAGCCCTGACATGGCGTCTGCGGCCCAGCTCGCCCGACTTCTCCAGATAGGCCAGATGGGCGTCCAGGGCGTCGACCAGGTCCTCCGCCCCCTCACCCCGGTAGGCGACGGTCGGCACGATCGGCGGTTTCCAGTCACGCTCGACCAGGGCGAGCATGTTGCGCAGCTCGCGCACCGCCGCCTGCGCGCCGTCGCGGTCGGCCTTGTTGACCACGAACACGTCCGCGATCTCCAGGATGCCCGCCTTGGCGGCCTGGACGCCGTCACCCATTCCCGGGGCGAGCAGCACGATGGTGGTGTCGGCCAGTGAGGCGATGTCCACCTCGGCCTGCCCGACCCCGACGGTCTCGATGAGGATGACCTCGCATCCCGCGGCCTCGAGGACGCGGAGCGCCTGGGGGGTGGCCCAGGACAGGCCCCCCAGGTGACCGCGGCTGGCCATCGACCGGATGAACACCTCGGGATCGGTGGCGTGGTCCTGCATCCGCACCCGGTCGCCCAGCAGCGCCCCGCCGGTGAACGGCGAGGAGGGGTCGACGGCGAGCACGCCGACCCTTCTGCCCTGCTTGCGGAAGGCCTGGACGAGCATTCCGGTCGAGGTGGACTTGCCCACGCCCGGCGAGCCGGTGAGCCCGATGATGCGGGCCCGGTTCGGACGGTCGGCGCACAACCGCGTCATGATCTCTCTGAGCAGCGGCGAGCCGTTCTCCACCAGGGAGATCAGCCTGGCCACGGCGCGCGGCTGCCCGGAACGTGCCCGCGCGACCAGGTCGGAGACCTCGACGGCGGAGGCCCGCCCCTCGCGGGGGGCGGGACCCGAACCGTTCACGGTCACTCCGCGGGAACGCGGATGATCAGGGCGTCGCCCTGGCCGCCGCCGCCGCACAGGCCCGCGGCCCCCAGCCCGCCGCCCCTGCGCCTGAGCTCGTGAGCCAGGGCCAGGACGATGCGGGCGCCCGAGGCGCCGATCGGGTGACCGACGGCGATGCCTCCGCCGTTGACGTTGACCTTGTCGAGCGGGACGCCGAGCTCCTTGGCCGACTGGAGGACGACCTGGGCGAAGGCCTCGTTGATCTCCAGCAGGTCGAGGTCGTCGACCGAGAGTCCCTGCTTGCCGAGGGCGTGCCTGATGGCGTTCGCGGGCTGGGACTGCAGCGAGTTGTCCGGGCCGGCCACGTTGCCGTGCGCGCCGATCTCCGCCAGCCACTCCAGGCCCAGCTCCTCGGCCTTGGCCTTGGACATCACGACGACCGCGCAGGCGCCGTCGGAGATCTGCGAGGCGGAGCCTGCGGTGATCGTGCCGTCCTTGCTGAACGCGGGACGCAGCCGTGCCAGGACCTCGACCGTGGTGTCGGCCCGCACGCCCTCGTCGGCGGCGAAGATCACCGGCTCTCCCTTGCGCTGCGGGATCGGCACCGGGACGATCTCGTCGTCGAGCACGCCGTTCTTGATGGCGGCGGCGGCCAGCTCGTGGGAGCGCGCGGAGAAGGCGTCCTGCTCCTCGCGGGTCAGGCCGAGACGCGCGTTGTGCCGCTCGGTCGACTCACCCATGGAGACCTGGTCGTAGGCGTCGGAGAGGCCGTCGAAGGCCATCGAGTCCACGATGCCCGCGTCGCCGTACTTCACCCCCCTGCGCAGGCCGGGCAGCAGGTGCGGGGCGTTCGACATGGACTCCATGCCGCCCGCGACCACGACGTCGAACTCGCCCGCCCTGATGAGCTGGTCGGCGAGCGCGATGGCGTCGAGTCCGGACAGGCAGACCTTGTTGATCGTCAGCGACGGCACGGTCATCGGGATCCCGGCCCTGACGGCGGCCTGGCGGGCGGGGATCTGGCCCGCTCCGGCCTGGAGGACCTGACCCATGATCACGTACTGCACGGCCTCTGGAGCGACGCCGGAGCGCTCCAGCGCGGCCTTGATGGCGATGCCGCCGAGCTCGACGGCCGACAGGCCGGACAGTGAGCCGAGCAACCGCCCGATGGGGGTGCGAGCTCCGGCGACGATGACGGAACCAGACATAGCAGGGGCCTCCCTGGCGGGGCTTGGGACGACTTTGCCACCATACCCATGGGTACCCAAGCAAGCGCCATGGAGGTTGGGCATATGTTCATGCGGATCGATCATGTGGGAATCGCCTGCCATGACCTGGAGGAGAAGATCGCTCTCTTCGAGCAGACCTTCGAGCTCACGGTGGTGGCACGCGAGGTGAACGAGGAGCAGGGAGTCAAGGAGGCGATGCTGCACATAGCGGACGGAAACGGCGGCGGCTCCTACATCCAGCTCCTCGAACCGCTCGGCCCCGACACACCGGTCGGCAAATTCCTGGCCAAGCGCGGCGAAGGGGTGCACCACGTGGCGTTCGGCGTCCCGGACGTGGCGGAGGCGATGCGGGAGATCGGCGGCAAGGGGGTCAGGCTTCTCGACGAGAAGCCCCGGCACGGCACGATGGGCTCCTCGATCGCTTTCCTGCATCCCAAGGACGTCGGAGGAATGCTCACCGAACTCGTGCAGGCTCCAAAGCACTAAAGGCACGCCATGTCAAATGTAAGAAACGTTCATACGTAACAAGTCACGCAGAAAGCCAGAGGAGACCGACAACTCGGCAACTCCAGAGTACGCTGGCCTACCACCGGACGTGTGGATCCCGCCCCGGCTCCCGCCTTGGATGTCCGTAATCCCCCGTCCGGCCCGTGTAGCCGTCTCGACAACCCAGGATCGAGCCTCCATGCAGTCCGACATCGACGCCCAGCTCAACAATTTCTTCGAAGACGCTCCCGCCCGGGAATTCGACGTGGTGCTCCGCGGCTATGACCGGCACCAGGTCCACGACCACCTCAAGCAAGTCGACAACGAACTGCGTCAGACCAGAGAGCAGCTTCAGAGCCTGCAGAGAGACCTCTCCGACTCCCAGCGTCAGTTGCAGGAGCAGGAGCGTCCCACCTACTCCGGTCTCGGCGCGCGCATCGAGCAGCTGCTCCGTCTCGCCGAGGAGCAGGCGACCGAGCTGGTCCAGGCCGCCCGTTCGGAGGCGAACGAGATCAAGGCCGCGTCCAAGGTCGACGCCGCGGACCTGCGCGCCGCCGCCGAGAACGAGGCGGCGGAGAAGCGCGCCCTCGCCACCCGCGAGGCCGACGACATGCGCACCACCGCGGAACGGGAGGCCGAGGAGATCCGCTCGACCGCCCGCCGCGAGGCCGACGAGCTGACCGCGACCACCGAGCGCGAGGTCGCCAAGCTGCGGGCGACCGCCGACCACGAGGTCGCCGAGAAGCGGGCCGACGCCGAGCGCGAGATCGCCAAGCTGCGCACGACCACCGAGCGCGAGGTCGCCCAGCTGCGCGCCTCCACCAAGCGCGAGCGCGACGAGATCCTCACCACCGCCAAGCGCCAGGCCGACGAGATGCGCGCCCAGGCCCAGCGGGTCCTCGAGGAGTCCGAGGCCAAGCGCGCCCAGGACGAGGCCGAGTTCGAGATCCAGCTCGCATCCCGCCGCGAGGAGGCGGAGCGCCAGGAGGCAGAGCGCCACGCCACCGCGCAGGCCAACACCCAGAAGCTGGTCTCCGAGGCCGAGCAGCGCGCGGCCACCGCCGAGCAGCGCGCCACCAAGGCGACCCAGCAGGCCGAGCAGACCCGCCGCGAGGCCGACACCCACGCCAAGCAGCTGCTCGCCAACGCCCGCAAGAACGCCGACCAGCTGGTGGCCGACGCCAAGGCGAGCGCCGAGTCGATCGTCTCCGAGGCCAAGTCCGAGGCCGAGCGCAGCCGTTCCGTGGCCCAGCGCCAGGTCGACGAGCTGACCCGCCAGCGCGACAGCATCACCAGCCACCTCGCGCAGCTGCGCCAGCTGCTCGGCGGCGCGCCGCTCCCGGCCGCGGACCCGGAGCCGGCGATCACCGCCGCCCCGCCGAAGCCGGCGATCCCGGCCTCGAACGGCAGCGAGAAGCCGGTCACGGCCGCCGCGAAGGCTCCGGCCAAGGACGACGACGCGGAGTGGTGGCAGGAGTAGGCACCGCGCAACGGGGCGTTGTCGACGGCTAAGAGAGAGCCTGGTGACCTTGATGGTCGCTAGGCTCTCTTGTCGTGTTACCGCCGTCTCGTACGGCCTCGCCTCCCCCACCGCCAGGAGCAGCCGTGCCCGAAGCGTCCCAGACAGCCGACGCCGCCGAGACGCCCTCGACTGCCCCCGGCCTTCCCCCCTCCCCTCGGGAGCCCGACTCCCACGAGGCGTCGCACTCCCCGGGAGCGCCGGACTCGCCGGACTCAGGAGGGGCGCGCGACCTTCGGGGGACGGCCGACTCCCCGAAGAGGCCTGACGAGGACGCCGCGCCGTACGGCAAGCCGGGCAAGCCCCTGAGCAGGAGCCCGTTCCTGGTCGGCCTGACCGCGGGAATGGGCCTGCTGACCGCGTGGGCACTGGCCCAGGCCCTGGTCACGGCGCGCGGCGTGATCGTGTTGATCGTGGTGGCGATGTTCCTCGCCGTCGGGCTCAACCCGGCCGTCGAGTCCCTGCAACGGCGGCGGATGCCCCGGCGCGGAGCGATCTCGATCGTCTTCGGCGCGGTCATCCTGTTCTTCGTGCTCTTCGGCCTGGCGATCGTCCCGCCGGTGAGCCAGCAGGCCGCCTCCTTCGTCAGCGCGGTGCCGGGATACGTCAAGGAGCTCCTGGCCAATCCCACCCTCAGGGGACTCGACAGCGAGTACCAGATCCTGACCAGGATCGGCGACTACATCACCAGCGGCGGCCTCGCCCAGACCGTGGCCGGGGGCCTGGTCGGCGCGAGCGCGGTGGTGTTCGACGCCTTCTTCTCCGGGGTCACGCTGCTGGTGCTGACGCTGTACTTCCTCGGCTCGCTGCCCTCGATCAAGGACTACCTCTTCAGGCTCGTGCCGAGCAGCCGCAGGGAGCGGACCAGGGCGCTCGGCGACGAGGTGCTCGACGGCATCGGCGGCTACGTGGCGGGCAACCTGCTGATCTCGGTGATCGCGGGTGTCGTCACCTGGGTGTTCCTCGCGGTCCTGGACGTGCGGTACGCCCTGGCCCTGGCCCTGGTCATGGCGGTCACCGACCTGATCCCGCTGGTCGGCGCGACGATCGGCGCGGCGCTGGTGAGCCTGATCGCGCTACTGCAGTCGGGGACTCTCGGCATCGCCTGCGCGATCTTCTTCCTGGTCTACCAGCAGATCGAGAACTACCTGATCTACCCGCGCGTCATGAAGCGCTCCGTGGACGTGGCGCCCGCGGTCACCGTGATCGCCGCGCTGTTCGGCGGCGCGCTGATGGGCATCGTGGGGGCGCTGCTGGCCATCCCGGTGGCCGCGGCGATCGCGCTGGTCATCCGTGAGGTGGTGCTCCCCCGGCAAGCTCGGCTGTGAAGGCGGCCACGGCCCGGTTGAACGCCTCAGGCTGTTCGAGCGCGCTCAGGTGCCCCGCCTTCTCGATCACGGTCAGGTGCCCGTCGGGCAGGGCCTCGACCATCGCCTCCGCGTCGGCGGGCGGGCAGACCTCGTCCTCCTCCCCCACGATCACCAGGGCGGGGACCCCGAGCCCGCGCAGGGTGTCGAAGGAGTCGGGACGGCCCGCCATGGCCCGCTGGGCCCAGGCGACCGCCCGCGGCGGGGCCGACTGGACCAGGCCGCGCACCCTGCCGAACACCATCGCCCTGCGCTGCACGGTGGTCCGCCCCACCAGCGCCGGCAGCACCTCCTCGACCAGGACGGAGGAGCCGCTGTCGAGCACCGCGGCGGCGACGCGCTCGCGGTTCGCCCTGGCCGCCTCCGTGTCGGCGCCGGCCCTGGTGTTGGCGAGGATCACCCCCAGCAGCCGGTCGGGGT
This sequence comes from Streptosporangium carneum, assembly GCF_027922005.1. Classification (GTDB taxonomy): domain Bacteria; phylum Actinomycetota; class Actinomycetes; order Streptosporangiales; family Streptosporangiaceae; genus Streptosporangium; species Streptosporangium carneum. The sequence continues at coordinate 255,570 of NZ_BSEV01000002.1, forward strand.
GACGTCTGCACATGGCCATCGTCACGTAGCCGCCCATGGACTGGCCGCCGATCACGGCCCGGTCGAAGCCCTCGCGGTCGAGCAGGCGCGCGACGTCGTCGGCCATCACGTCGAGGGACGGCTCGTCGTCGCCGAGCACGGAGCCGCCGAAGCCGCGCATGTCGGGGGTGACGACCTTGCAGACGGCGGCGAGCCCCTCCCGCTGCGCCAGCCACATCGCCGACGACAGCGGGAACGCGTGAAGGAGGACGACGGGGAGTCCCTCCCCGGCGGATCGTGTGTACAGCTGCACGCTGTCCACCGTAGTCCCGGGCCCACGTCCTGACACCCCTCCGTGCGCGACGAGTCGCGTCACGGCGACACACCCGCGCAGGGACGGGGACGGGGAGCGGCTATGAGCCGGGGACCTCGGTGGGCAGCGGGAAGGCCGCCGGGTTGACCCGCCGGACGATCTCGTTGAGGACGATCCGCACGTACGGCTCGCCGACCCACAGGTGCTTGGCCCCGTCGACCCCGACGACCTCCGCCTGGGGCGCCCGGGCGAACCTGGCCCTGGCCTCCTGCGGTCTGAGGTAGTCGTCGAACTCGGGGACCAGCGCCGTCAGCGGACGGCCGAACGCCGCCCAGGCGTCGAGGTCGGCGTCGCCCGCCCGGTGCAGCGGCGGGGAGAGCAGGACGGCTCCCGTCACGAGCGGATCGCGCCCCCACTTGAGCGTCAGCTCGGTGCCGAAGGACCAGCCGACCAGCCACGCCTGCGGCAGATCGTGGAAGTCGGCGTACTCAAGCGCCGCGGCGACGTCGAAGCGCTCGTCCTCCCCACCGCCGAAGACGCCGTCCGAGGTGCCGCGCTCGGAGGAGGTGCCGCGCGTGTTGAACCGCAGCACCGCCAGATCCGCCAGCGCGGGCAGCCGGTTGGCGGCCTTGCGGTAGACGTGGCTGTCCATCATGCCGCCGTGCGTCGGCAGCGGGTGCAGGCAGATCAGCGTGGCCACCGGCGGCCGGTCCAGGGGAAGGGCCAGCTCTCCGACGAGCTTCAGCCCGTCCCCGGTGTGCAGCTCGATCGGCTCCCTGCGTGCCGGCAGCACCGTCGAGGCCCTGATCTCCATGTCTCTCCTCACTGACTCGCCGGACCGGCCGGTCCGTCCGGCTTCGCCCCGCCGTTCGGCGAGGCTCCGCGCCCGGCCCGGCCACTTTCCCACCCCCCGGCCCCTCGTCCGGCACCGGGGCCGCTCTCAGTACCTGCTCCGCCCCGGGCCGCGCCTGACCCGGTTGCGCCAGCACGCGGTGTGCCAGTGCCTGCGTTCGTTCTCGCCCCCCGACCAGGCGGGCCAGCTCACCAGGTGCGGCAGGCCCGGTCTGATCTCCTGGTCGCAGCCCGGGCACCGGTAGACCTTGTCGGCCGTGGCCCCGGTGACCCGGCGCACCTGCCAGTCGCCGTCCGGCCACTCCTCCACCTGGTCGACCCCGGGCACGGAGCCGCCGACGGGACGCGCGGGAGACCCCTTGCCGTCACCCCGGTCGAAGGGGTCCATACGGCGAGCCCTGCGGGGGCTCATGGAAGGTCGCGGATGCTGCGCACCCCGGCCGTGACGAGCTGGTCGAGCAGCGGCGCCGGGGCGAAGGCCGGGTCGCGATACTCGGCGTAGAGGGCGCGCAGGCCGTCGCGGACGGTCTCGAGGCCGAGCGCGTCGAGCATCTCGAACGGGCCCGCCGGATAGCCGCAGCCGAGTCTCATGGCCGCGTCGATGTCCTCGATTCCCGCGTAGCCCGAGTCGTACATCCGCACGGCGTCGTTCAGGTAGGGGTAGAGGAGCGCGTCGACCACGAACTCGGCCCGGTCCTTGCAGAGCACGGGGGTGCGGCCGACGATCCGGACCAGCCCCTCGACGGCGCGCGTGGCGTCGGGCGAGGTGAGCACGGTCGAGGCGACCTCTGCGACCTTGTCTCCGACCAGGTGCAGGCCGACGAGGCGCGAGGGGTGCGGCAGCTGCGCGGCCAGCTCGATCACCGGGGTGTGCGACAGCGCGACGACCACGTCGGCGTCGTCGGCGTACCCCGGCTTGAAACCGGCGTCGGCGAGCCTGGCCGCGAACTCGTCCGCGCCCTCGCCGAGCACCGCGACGGAGCTGACCGAGGGCTTGCCGTCCGCGCGCGAGGACGCGGGCTCGTCCCCGTCGTAGAAGCCGCCGCCCGACTTGCGGCCGAGCAGCCCCGCGGTGACCAGTTCCCGCAGGATCGGCGCGGGGGCGTGACGGCGGTCGCGGCTCTCCTGGAACAGCACGCACATCACCTCGTAGGAGGTGTCCAGGCCGATCAGGTCCAGCAGCGCGAAGGGGCCCATCGGCAGCCCGACGCCGAGCCTCATCGCGGCGTCGATGCCGTCGCGGGTGGCCAGGCCGTTCTCCAGCAGGACGGCGGCGTGGTTGAGGTAGGTCAGCAGCAGCCGGTTGACCACGAAGCCGGCGCGGTCGCCGACGCTCACCGGCGTCTTGCCGAGCCGTCGCGCGAGGGCGGCGATCTCGTCGGCCAGGCCGTCCTCCGTGACCACCGTGTGGATCACCTCGACCAGCTTCATGATCGGCGCGGGGTTGAAGAAGTGCATGCCGACGACCTGGCCCGGCCTGGTGGTCGTGGCCGCGATCCCGGTGACCGAGAGCGAGGAGGTGTTGGTCGCGAGCACCGCGGACGGCTTGCAGATCCGGTCCAGGTCCGTGAAGAGGGACCGCTTGAAGTCCATGACCTCGGGGATGGCCTCGACGACCAGGTCGGCGTCGGCCAGGTCCTCCAGCGAGGTGGTCAGAGTCACCCTGCCGAGGATCTCCGCCTGTTCGGCCTCGCTCAGCCTGCCCTTCGCCACGGCCCTGCCGGTGGACGCCTCCAGATGGCCCCGGCCGCGCTCCAGGGCGTCGGGGTCGGCCTCCACGCCGACCACGGCGAGGCCCGCGCGGGCGAACACCTCGGCGATCCCCGCGCCCATCGTGCCGAGCCCGACAACTCCGACCTTCTCAAAGCTCCGCGTCATGCCGCCCAGTCTCCCAGAGGTGTCCATCCCATCCCAAAACCAACCTGGATAATCGGCAGCCGCGGGTCAAGACGCCCCCGCCTCCGAACAACCACCGTCCCGCCGCTCTCATGCTTCCGCCGTCCTCACAGCCCACGCCCTCGGCGGACGATTCGGGACCGGGGGCGGGGAAGCTGGGACTAGTCTTGTGTCCCATGCGGCTGGTCATCGCGCGATGCAGCGTGGATTACGTGGGAAAGCTCACCGCTCATCTTCCGATGGCGCCCAGACTTATCCTAATAAAAGCGGATAGTTCGGTGTCCATTCACGCGGACGACCGGGCCTTCAAGCCGCTCAACTGGATGAACCCGCCCTGCAAGCTCCGCGAGGAGGAGGGCACCTGGACGGTCACCCACGGCAAGACGGGTGAGAAGCTCGTCCTCACGATGGAGGAGATCCTCCACGACTCCAGCCACGAGCTGGGGGTGGACCCCGGGTTGATCAAGGACGGCGTCGAGGCTCACCTGCAGGAGCTGCTGGCCGAGCACATCACCACGCTGGGCACGGGCTGGACGCTGGTCCGTCGCGAGTACATGACCGCGATCGGCCCCGTGGACATCCTCTGCCGCGACCACACGGGCGCGACCGTGGCCGTCGAGCTCAAGCGCCGCGCGGGCATCGACGCGGTCGAGCAGCTGACCCGCTATCTGGAGCTGATGAACCGCGATCCCCTGCTCGCCCCGGTCAGCGGCATCCTCGCCGCCCAGGCCATCGTGCCGCAGGCCAGGACGCTGGCCGAGGACCGCGGCATCCGCTGCGTGACGCTCGACTACGACGAGCTGCGGGGCATCGAGCGCAACGACACCCTGTTCTGACCCGGCCTTCCGGCACAGCCCCCCCCGAACGCGGAGTCCCCGGCACGGCGTTCCCGGCACGGGCGGTCCGCCGTCTCCGTCTCGAGGCGCCGATCGGAACGCCGCCGTCTCCTCGCCGTGTCCTGCGAACGGTTCGACCGTGTCCTGCGAACGGAGGACATCCCGGTCCACCGGTCGCAGGTGCCGTGGAAGCCTGGCGGAGACGACGCTTGAGGCATGAAGACAGCGGTGAGGGTGCGTGGCCTGACCAAGAGAACTGTTCAGCCGGCTCCGCTGCGGCGGAAAGTTGATCTCGGTCGGGTGCGGGGCACGGGTGACGGCATGTGCTTTGGTGTGGCGGGTGTGTGTGACGGTCCGGGTGTGATTTCAGCCCGGACCGCCACACTGGTGTCACCTAAAGGAGCAGTCACTATCTGTAACTTCAATATTACACAGAGTCATGTGACGATGAGGTGTCGGCAACTCCTACGTAAAGGAGAATCATGAACACCACGAGCACCATGCCGCACCAGTCCACCCCGGTCGAGCGCGCCATCACCGGAACCGGCGCGATCGACAGCACAGGCGTCACCCCGTCGCTCAGTGGCATCCCTGAGCTGATTCAATTGCTCCCCTTCGCCGGTGACGACGACGACTAGTCACACACCGCGAACCGGCCCCGTCGCTTTGCGGAGCGGCGGAGCCGTCGCATGCGTGAGGGCGGCGGCGCGTAACCCGGTGCGGCGGGCGGCTGGTGCGACAGGCGGCGTGGTCTGCCCGTCCATGCCGGACGCCGGTGGCCGAGTCGCTCTCGCCGCGTGAGGCCGAGGCGCTCTCCCTTGTGGCCAGGGGGCTGACCAACGCCGAGATCGGCCGATCCCTGTTCATCGGCGAGACCACGGTCAAGACACATCTGCTGCGCGTTTTCGGCAAGCTCGGCGTCTCCGACCGCACCGCCGCCGTCACCACGGCCATGGACCGAGGACTTCTCAACCGGTAGGAACGGTTTCGCTTCTCCGGCGTATTCGGTGAGGAATGCCCTCCTTCTAGGAGCGACGATCCGGCGTGAGCGGATCGTCCTTCTCCCCGCGTGTCGCGCCCGTCACGGCAGCGTGTAACTTGACTGGCCAGTCAGGCTTTTGACCTTCTTGCATGGGCGACGCAAGCGATTGCACACTTACTCTTCCACAAAAAGGATCTTGCACCCATAATGGTGGATTCTGGGGGCCAGGACCATGAGGTGGAAGTGATAAAACAAGCGTTTGTCAACCCCGTCCAGAAGCGGGGTGCTTGACATGAATGGCCGGTCATACCGGGGAATGTCAGCGGAAGAGCGACTGGCGGAACGTCGGGAGCGTCTTATATCCGCGGCGTACACGCTCTACTCCGACCCCGGTTTCCCAGAAACCACGATCGAGAAGCTGTGCGCCGCGGCGCGCATCTCCAACCGCGCGTTCTACGAGTGCTTCTCCGGGCGCAGCGAGCTCATGCAGGCCCTGCACGACAGGTGCGTGCAGGAGACGCTGACCTCGGTGGCGAAGGCCGTCGAACAGGCCCCCGACACGCTGCCCAGCCGGGTCGAGGCAGGTATAGCGGGATATATCAACTTTGTCACCGAGGACAGAAGACGCGCCCGCATCATGCACCTGGAGGTGCGCAGGGCGGGTGACTGCCTCACCGCGTCACGACAGCAGGCGGTGAAGGCCTTTACCAAGATCATAGAAGCCAACGTCATCGACCTGCCGGACACGGTCGAGGCCAGTCGGCACCTGCTCGCACTGGGCGTGATCGGCGCCATCCAGGAGCTTCTCATCGAGTGGGTGCTGACCGAGGAGCCGCCTCCGGTCGAAAGCCTGATCAGCACGGCCGTGCACATCTTCTATCGGTCGTTCGTGATGTGAGCCCCGTGTGAGCCTCGCCCGGCCGCCCCGGGGGCACGTCATGAGCACCGCGCCCCCGGGGCCCGGCGGCGAGCGAGAACCGGACCGTGCGGAGCGAGGCGCAGGCGGTGGCCGGGGGTCAGGCCACCGCGGCCATCGACACCTCGACGGCGAGCACCCGGTTGAGCCGGGTCACCGCCAGCACCCGCATGACCCGGGGAGGCACCCCTCTCAGGATGAGACGGCGCTCGGCCGCCAGCGCCCGGCGGTGCGTGCCCACCAGCACGCCGAGGCCGGTGGCGTCGATCATCTCGAGCCGGGACAGGTCGACGATCAGATCACCGTCACCGGAGTCGACGGCGTCGTGCAGCCGCGGGCGCACTCCGGCGACGGTGCCGACATCGAGGCGGTTGCCCACATCGACCACCTGCGCTTCGAGGTTCTCCGTGGCGCGCATGCCTCCTCCTCAGGTCGGACCGCGACATGGTCGCGGGCGGACGCGGCCGTGATGCGCCACCAGGGCCGCCGACCACGAAATGCGGTCGTATGACGTCAAAGTGTTACGAAAACCGCCGACTCGCAATCGCGCGGCGTCGGGCTTTCCGCCACCATGAGGTCCCCTTGCCCCCTCCCAAGGAAAAGATGCTGTTCACAACCAACCTTTTTCCTGCGCGACACGAATCGCGGTGATCCGGTTGGTCGCGCCGAGCTTGGTGATGGCGCTGGACAGGTAGTTGCGCACCGTTCCCTCGGTGAGGTGCAGCGACGCCGCGATCTCGCCGACGGTCGCCCCCCGGGAGGCCAGCGACAGGGCGCCGCGCTCCCGCTCGGTGAGCGGGCTCTCCCCCGCCATCATCGCCGAGGCCGCCATCTCCGCGTCGAGGTAACGCCCGCCCGAGTGCACCTTGCGGATCGCCGCCGCCAGTTCGTCGGCCGAGGCGTCCTTGGGGATGAAACCGCGCACCCCCGCCGCGAGGGCCCGCCTCAGGTGGCCGGGCCGCCCGAAGCTGGTCAGCATCAGGACCGCGTGACCGGGCAGCGTCTCGGCCACGCTCAGCCCGTCCATGCCCGGCATCTCGATGTCCAGCACGACCACGTCGGGGCGGTGCTCCGCCACGGCGGCCGCGACCAGATCCCCCCTCGCCACCTCGGCCACCACCTCGATGTCCCGCTCCAGGCCCAGCAGTGTGGCGATCGCCCTGCGGATCAGATGCTCGTCGTCGGCCAGCAGCACCCGGATCATCGCTCTCCCTCCAGCGGGACCGTGGCCCGCAACCTGAACTCGCCCGCGCCTGCCCGGCCCGCCCCCGCGGTGAGGACGCCTCCGGCCGCCGCCACCCGTTCGGAAAGCCCGGCCAGCCCGGTGCCGCCGCGCCCGTCGGCCGCCGAGACCCCGTCGTTGGTCATCTCCAGCACGGCCGCGCCGTCGCGCAGGACGATCGTGATTCGGCAGCGGGTCGCCGAACTGTGCCTGAGCACGTTGGTCGTGCCCTCGCGGACCACCCAGGCCAGCAGCGTGGCCAGCTCCTCGGGGATCCGCTCCCCCGGGGTCTCCAGCGTGCAGCGGACGCCGTCCGCCTCCAGCACCGCCGTCATGCTGCGCAGCTCGGCGTCGAGGTCGACCGTGCGGTAGCCGCGCACCGCCGTACGGATCTCCTTGAGCGCCTCGCGCGCCAGCCCGCGCACCTCTTCCATCTCGGTGGTGGCCCGCTCCGCGTCGATGCCCGACAGCTTGACCGCCACCTCGCTCTTGATCGCGATCGCGGAGAGGCTGTGCCCGACCAGATCATGCAGGTCGCGGGAGAAGCGGAGCCGCTCCTCGGTGACGGCCAGCCTCGTCATGGCCTCCTTGCCCGCCTCGGCCGACCTGACCACCTTCCAGAACCAGAGCTGGAAACGGTTCGCCCACGGGAGGAAGGCCGCCATCACGAGGTAGGCGACGATCGGCGGCCCCGGCTCGGGGATCGGCCCGAAGCTGCCGGGTGGGACGAGCAGCAGGCCGACGGCGGCGGCGCCCACGGAGGCGGCGACCGTGCCCGCCCTGTTCAGCAGCAGGGCGGCGCCGGAGGACCAGGCGGCGGTCAGCAGCCCCAGGGACCACAGCTCACCGTCCAGGACCAGCAACATGACCAGCACGAGCAGGCCGGACACGACGATCTCACGCATCGCCTCGGTCCCGGCCACGGCGGCCCTGATCATTCGCATGTACAGGACGCTGAAGGCCGCCATGCCCGACAGGTCGACGATCACCAGGAAGACAGGGGTCATCCCCGGGGTCGCACCGAACCTCAGGGTGAAACCGGCCCAGGCGACGAACAGGCCGACGAGCAGGCTGAAGACGGTCGACCTGCGGAGCCGGTCGACCGTCGACCGCTTCCTCCGCCGTTTCAGGAGGCCCCTTCGCGCCCCGGAGCCCGCCACAGTGCCCGCCACAGTGCCCGCCGCAGTGCCCGCCGCAGTGCGCGTCACGGGGCTCACGGACTCGGAGAGGTCCGGGCGCGGTGGCCGGAGACCTGAGCGGGCCGGACGGCGGAACGTCCCGGAAAGCACCCGGGAGACGTGGGAGAGCGCGGAGGGAACCAGGCGCGCCAGGCGCCTGGTTCCCTCCGCGTCGCTGTTCGTCTGCATATCGCGGTAGACGTTATCCGCGCCGGGGTTCCCAGCGGAACAGCCATCTGGCCAGCAGGGCCCCGGCCACGATCCAGGCCAGCAGGAGCCCGAGTGAGGGCAGCGCCCCCGTCCACTGCTCCAGCGTGCTCAGCGCCCCGCCTCCGCTGGAGAAGTGGTCGGCGCCCAGGTAGGCGCTGCGCATGATCTTCACGATCGGCGTCACAGGGAGCAGGTTGGAGATCGTGCCCAGCGGGCCGGGCATCTCACCCGCGGGGAAGGCGATCGGCGAGCCGACCATCATGATCAGGATCACCGGGAGCACGGTGATCTGGGCCATCTCCGCGTTGGGTGTGATCGCGGAGAAGGCCGCGGCGAACAGGGCGAACAGCACGACCCCCAGGAAGGCCGCGAGCACCAGCAGCGGAACGTTCGAGGGAAGCACCCCCTCGGAGCGCCGGATCCACACTCCCAGCAGCGCCACCTGGCCGAGGAAGAGCGCGAGCGCGCCGAGGGCGCTGCCGCCGAGAACCGCCGCGGCCGACGGCTGGCCCCCGCGCAGCCGCTTGAGCACCAGTTCCTCGCGTCGGGACGTGTAGGAGTTGACCAGGTTGATGAAGACCGCGAACCCGAGCATCAGGCCGGGCACCCCGGTCAGCACGTAGACCGGACCCGGCACGCCCGCGACGCTCACGCCCCCCTGGGCCTGTGTGAACAGCCAGGCCATCAGCAGGGGCATCAGCAGCACGTTGAACAGCACCGTGGTGTTCCTGGCCACCAGGGTCAGATCGAGCCTCGCCAGCCGTACGGCGTGCAGGACGTCGGTTCTCATGATCTTCCATCGCTTTCCGGCCGCCACGCGACCGCTCGTTCCCCGTGGACCCCCCTGCGGGCCGCCCCGCCGCCCGTCCCCGGCCGGTCCGGTCTCCGCACGCCCGCCTGACCCGCTCCCGGCCGGAGCCGGTCCCCTCTCACGGCGTCTCCCCGAGAACCCGCATGAAGGCGTCCTCCAGGGTCCCCCTGCGGACGGTCAGCTGCCCGAGGGTCTCGCCGTTGCCGTCCGCCCAGGCCAGCAGCGGGCTGAGCGCCGCGTGCGCGCGGGTATCCGCCCCCTCGCCGGTCAGGGTGTAGGAGACCTCGGTGCCGCCGCCCGCGTAGGTGAGCGCCGGGGCGGCGCCGTTCAGGATCGGGAGCTCGTCGTAGGAGCGGGTCGTCCCGGACAGCCGGAAGGAGACGAGGTCACCCGAGCCCGCCACGACCTCCCCGACCGTGCCGTAGGTGTGGATGCGTCCCTCGTGCATGATGGCGAGGCGGTCGGCGAGGCGCTCGGCCTCCTCCAGGTAGTGCGTGGTGAGCAGCACGGTGGTGCCACGGGCCCGCAGGTCCTCGATCACCTTCCAGGTGGCACGACGGGCCTCGGGGTCCATGCCGGTGGTCGGCTCGTCCAGGAAGAGCACCTCGGGCGCGGACAGCACGGCGAGGGCGAGGTCGAGCCTGCGCTTCTGGCCGCCGGACAGCTGCTTGACCCTGGTCCTCGCCTTGCTCTCGAGACCGACCAGCTCGAGCACGCCCATGGTCCGCCGGTCCGCCCCCTTCGTCCAGCCCATGAGGGTGAGACGCCCGGGAAGCTCGGCGCCGGACAGGGTGACGGGACGCCCCGCGTCCTCGCTCAGCCCCTTCCACAGGTCCACGGTCTCGGCCACGGTGAGGTCCCCGAGGAAGCCGCCCTCCTGGAGCATGATCCCGACGCGGGGCCGCAGCGCGCGGCGCTGCCCGACCGGGTCGAGGCCCAGCACCCTGACGGTTCCGTCGGTGGCGGGCGCGAAGCCCTCCAGCACCTCCATGGTGGTCGTCTTGCCCGCGCCGTTCGTGCCGAGCAGGGCGAAGATCTCCCCCCTCGCGACGGTGAAGGAGACGCCGCGCACGGCCTCGAAGTCGCCGTACCTCTGCCGGAGCCCGCCGACCTCGATGACGTGCTCGAGGTCGGCGGCTCCGGTGTCCGCCGTGTCCGCAGGCTGTGGTGTTCTCATGAGGCAATCGTGGTCTTCACGACTTTTGCCAAGTAGTCGCTGATATCACCAGACGGACACGGATATGTCAGCGGGTGGGGATGACAAAAGTCATCAGGGACGGGGCGGCAGCGCCGGACGTCGGCGGGAGGGACGGTCCGCGGGATCGGGCGGGCTCGCGGCGGGCCGCTCGTCCAGGGCGGCGAGCGCGAGCCGTACCGCCTCCTCGAGCTGCGGATCCCGCCCCGCGGCCCAGTCCTCGGGGGTGATGTCCACCTCGATGTCGGGCTCGACGCCTCGGTTCTCCACCTCCCACCCGAGCCCCTCGAACCAGAAGGAGTATCTCGGCACGGTGATGTGCGTCCCGTCGACCAGGCGGTGGTCGCCCTCGGTGCCGATGACACCGCCCCACGTCCTGGTGCCGACCACGGGACCGAGTTTGTGGATCTTGAAGGCGCCGGTGACGATGTCGCCGTCCGACCCGGCGTTGTGGTCGGTGACCGCGACCAGCGGGCCGCGCGGGGCGTCCTCCGGATAGGTGATCGGCTTCAGCCCCCTGGGCAGGTCCCAGGCGATGACCTTGCGGATCAGCTTCTCGATGACGAGCTCGGAGGTGTGGCCGCCCCGGTTGCCCCTGACGTCCACGACGAGGGCCTCCATGGTCATCTCCCTGCGCAGGTCGCGGTGGAACTGCGCCCAGCCCTCGGCGACCATGTCCGGGATGTGCAGGTAGCCGACCCTGCCGCCGCCCAGGTCGCGGACGTGCGCCCTGCGCCCGGTCACCCAGTCCTGGTAGCGCAGACGCCGGTCGTCGCGCAGCGGCGTGACCACCACCCGCCGTCCGCCGCCCAGGGTCAGCTCGACCGGCTTGTCCGCCGCGCCGACCAGCAGCGGGGCGGGGCCCCGCGGCGGCACGGGACGGCCGTCGACGGCGAGCAGCACCTCGCCCTCGGCGACCCCGCCTCCCGGCGCGGCCAGCGGCGAGCGGGCGTGCACGTCGGAGGACTCGCCGGGCAGCACCCGGTCGATCCGCCAGCGGCCCTCGCCGTCGCGGGACAGGTCCGCGCCGAGCAGGCCGACCGGATCGGAGGCCCGGTGCCCCCAGGGGGCGGGGAAGACGTAGGCGTGCGAGCTGCCGAGCTCTCCCATGACCTCCCAGAGCAGGTCGGCGAAGTCGTCGGAGGTGGCCAGGCGCTCGACCAGCGGCCGGTACTCCTCCAGCACGGCCTCCCACTCGACGTCCGCCATGTCCTCGATCCAGAAGTCGGCCCGCATCCTGCGCCCCATCTCGGTGTAGGCGTGCCGCCACAGGTCGCGGGGGTCGGCGGTGATCCTGATCCGCGACAGGTCGACGGTCGTGTCGTCGCCGTTCTTGCCGGTGACGGGCCTGACCGTGAGCGTGCCCTTGTCCGAGACGACGAGGTGGGCGCCGTCGCCGCTGACGGCGTACCAGTCGAGCTTGTCGACCACCTCCTCGCACTTGCGCTTGGCCAGGTCGTAGCGGTCGAGCGCGGGCCGGGGGGCCTCGCCTCCCACCTGGTCCTGGTCCTCGCCCAGTTCCCCCGCGAGCGGCTCGCGCAGCCAGACGATCCCGCCCTTGACCGCGCTGAGCGCCGAGTAACGCCCCTCGGGCACCGGCACCTGCACGACCCTGCCGGCGATCCCGTCCAGCTCGACGACGACCGCCTCGTCCTTCTTCTCGTCGTCGGGGTCGGCGAAGGAGCGCCCCTCCGAGCTGGGCGCGAACGGCGACGGCGTCGACGCGGCCAGCGGCACCAGGTACGGGCGGTAGCCGAAGGGGAAGGACAGGTCGAAGGAGTGGGCGTCGTAGACCGGGTCGAAGCCCCTGCGCGACAGGAACGCCAGATACTCCCCGGCGAAGGCGGGCGAGACGTCGACGAACCGCCCGTCCGTGACGTCGGTGACGACCCGGTCGGCCAGCCTGGCCAGCCGGATCCGGCGCAGCGGCGTGGCGTCCGGGTGCGACCAGGCCAGCCAGGCCGAGTCGGGCGACCAGGCCAGCCCGTCGATCTCGCCGTTCGCCGTGGTCAGCTCGACGACCTCTCCCGAGGCCACGTCCACCAGGAGCAGCCTGCCGTCCCTGGCGGCCACCGCGATCGTGCTCTCGTCGGGGGCGACGGCGAGGTCGCCGACCTCGCCCAGCTTGCCCGCGGCGATCCTGCGGCTCTCCCCGCCGCCGGCGGGGCAGATCTCCAGTCCCTGCCTCTCCCCGTCGTCGAAGACCCACACCACCCGGTCGGCGCCGAGAAGGCGCGGCCTGCCCGCCGCCAGGCCCGTGCTGAGCTGCCGCGCCGGGCCGTCCCGATGGGTGATCCAGTGCACCGTCCCCTGGACCTCGACCGCGCTGGCCCGCCCGGTCTCGTCCACCGCCAGGTCGTGCAGCCGCCACGACGGATTGACCTGGTACGGCTGCCGCCCCCTCGGCGGCGAGCCGAGGCGGACGTCGAGCCTGCGCGCCTCCGTCTCGAGGTCCTCCAGCAGGTAGAGGTCACCGGCGCTGTGGTAGACGATCCTGGTCCCGTCGGTGGTGGCGTGCCGGGCGTAGAAGACGTCGTGGTCGGTGTGGCGACGCAGACCGGTGCCGTCGAGCGCGCACGAGTAGAGGTTGCCGACGCCCTCGTGGTCGGAGAGGAAGGCCAGGCGTCCGCCGACGAGCATCGGGCTGCCGAAGTGGCCGTCCACCTCCGCCAGGAGCCGGGCGAAGTCGCCCGAGGCCTCGCGCCGCACCCACAGACGCCCCGCCGTACCGCCCCGGTAGCGTTTCCAGGTCGCGGGGTCGCGGGAGAGCGCGGCGGTGAGCAGCGCGACCGTCTCCCCCGCGTCGCCGTCGGCCTCGGCGACCGACAGGTCGCTGACGGGACCGTACGGCAGCCGCTCCACCTGGCCGTCGCCGAGCGCGTAGGCCCAGCTCCGCCAGGTGAACGGCTGACCGGTCGCGCTGATCGCGAGGATCCTGCCGTCCGGCGTCCAGCCGCGTGTGCGGGTCCTGGGATCGCCCCAGTAGGTCACTCTCTCGGCCGAGCCGGATTCCAGGTCGGCGAGATACACCTCGGGATGACCGTCGCGAACGCTCGTCCACGCGACCCTGGTGGCGTCGGGAGAGAGCCGGGGATGCGCGGCGGGCGCCCGGTCGGAGGACAGGCGCCAAGCCCTGCCTCCGTCCACGGGGACCGCCCAGACGTCGTCGTCGGCGACGAAGGTCAATGTCTCCTGGGCGATGTGAGGGAATCGCAGGTAAAAACCAGAAACCATCGGTAAATCATATTGTCAGCTATCTGGCTAATCAGGAGTAATTCCTTGCCGGATACGCTGAGCTTCATGACACAAGCTGACAAAGACAACCCGGTGGTGCTCTCCAAGATCTACACGCGCACCGGGGACGACGGGACGACCGCGCTCGGTGACATGAGCCGCACCCGCAAGACCGACCCCCGTCTGGCGGCGTACGCCGACGTCGAGGAGGCGAACGCCGCGATCGGCGTGGCCCTGGCCGCCGGAACCCTCGACGAGGACGTCGTCGCGGTCCTCGTCAGGATCCAGAACGAGCTGTTCGACCTCGGCGCCGACCTGTCCACGCCGGTCACGGAGAACCCCGAGTTCCCCCCGTTGCGTGTCGAGCCCTCCTACGTCGAGTGGCTCGAGGCCCGGTGCGACGAGTTCAACGCGCGGCTCAAGCCGCTGCGCAGTTTCATCCTGCCCGGCGGCTCCCCCGCCGTCGCCCAGCTCCACGTGGCGCGGACCGTGACCCGGCGGGCGGAGCGGACCGTCTGGTCGGCGCTTGAGGCGCACGAGGACGTCAACCCGCTGACCGCGAAGTACCTCAACCGCCTGAGCGACCTGATGTTCATCCTGTGCCGGATCGCCGCGCACGGCGACGAGATCCTCTGGAAGCCCGGCGGCACCCGCTAGCGGCGGCGCCCCCGCCCGCTCGTCGGAGGCGGCGGCGGCAGGCGAACCCGTCCCAGGACGAGCCTCAGGACGAGAGGGACTCCTCCGTGCAGGAGCGGGAACCTGCCGCCCGCCGCGCCCGCCAGAACGCGCGGGCGCGATCCGCCGGACGCCCGGGACGGTCAGCCGCAACTGCGAGGACCGTCGTACTCCTCCTGACCATGCTCCGGCCCGCCTCCTCCGCCGCGCCCCGGCTCCGGCTCGGCGGCCCGCAGCCCCTCGAGCACGGCGTGGGAGATGCCGGTGAGCGAGTCGAGCTCGTCGGCGCTCAGCCGGTCGATCAGCCAGCGCCGGATGTGCGCGGTACGGCGCGGCATCGCCCTGTCGATGGCGGCACGGCCCGCCTCGGTGAGCACGACCACCGCGCCGCGCGGGGCCTCGGCGCACTGTTCACGGACCAGCAGGCCGCGCTCGGCCATGCGGGTGAGGTGGTGGTGCAGCCTGCTCTTCTCGTAGTCGATGAAACCACCGAGCTCGAAGGGGCGCAGCCGCCCCCCGGGGGCCTGCGCCAGGGCCGTCAGCACCGCGAAGTCGGGTTCGGAGAGCCCCGTGTCGCGCTGCAGCTGCTGGCCGAGATGCCGCCAGAAGCGCACCTGCATCTCGAAGAACGCGACCCAGGCACGCTCCTCCCGCTCGTCGAGTCCCTCCCCGGTGTCGCTCATACCCGGAATCCTATCGGCAGTTGACGTGTCACCCTCGAAGCTCCTACGGTCAAGGTGACACATCAACTCAGCCAAGGCGGACCGAATGATCAAGATCGGCATCATCGTCGGCAGCACCCGGCCGGGCCGTACGGCCGAACCCGTCGCCCACTGGGTGCGGAACGTCGCGGACAAGCGCGGCGACGCCGAGTTCGAACTGGTCGACATCGCCGACTACGACCTGCCGCACCTGGACGAGGAGTTCCTGCCCGTGCAGGGGCTGTACGCGCGGCCGCACACCCTGGCATGGGCCCGGAAGATCGACGAGTTCGACGGCTACGTCATCGTCACCCCCGAGTACAACCACTCGACCTCGGGCGCCCTCAAGAACGCCCTCGACTTCCTCTACAGGGAGTGGAACAACAAGGCGGTCGGCTTCGTCTCCTACGGCGGCGCCGGAGGCGTGCGCGCGGTCGAACACCTGCGCCTGGTCGCCGGAGAGCTCCAGCTCGCCGACGTCCGCGCGCAGGTCGAGCTGAGCCTGTTCACCGACTTCGAGAACTTCACGGTGTTCGCGCCCGCCACCCGCCAGGAGGGCACGCTCACCACGATGCTCGACCAGCTCGTCGCCTGGAGCGGCGCGCTCAGGACCCTCCGGGCGGCCTGAGCGTCCCCCGATCGGCCGAACCGTCACCCGAGCCGCCGTTTCGCCGCCGAACGCCACAGGCGATGTCCAGCACCGGCGCGATGGACTTGTGTGACCGGTGGGACAGGAAAGCATCCGTCGCCACGGAGAGGATTTGATCGGACACTCTCAGTGAGAATCCTTCCTCGATGAAAGGACGTCCCCTCTTGCCCACCGCACGCATCGCCTCCGGCAGCACCGCCCCCGGGCAGGGTTGGCAGGCCTACACCGCCAGCGGCATCCTCATCGACGTCGACACCACCTCCGCCCGTTTCACGGGCAACCCCGTCTACGTCACCTCCGTAGGCGGCGCGGGAGGCCAGTGGAACCTGGTCGGCCCCAGCGCCGTCTACAACATCACCCCCACCAGGTTCCGCGTCTACGTGCAGTGGCGCGACGGCTCGCCGTTGACGCCCGCGACGGCCCAGCAGTACGGCTGGTTCATCCAGTGGATCGGTTACGACAACCCCTGATCCCGTCCTGCCGAAGACCGAAGGCGCCCGCGTCGCGGGCGCCTTCGCGTTGTCGCCCCCACCGCCTTTCAGACGATCCGAAAGCGGAAGTTTCAGGGCCTCTTCAATCAGGGATTAAGGACATGCGTAACGCGCATTGCGCACGGATCCCTCTTATCGCCCCTTGTGATGAGGGAAAACCAGGCGAGCAAAAGATGCATAACTCACGAAGCGTGCGGGACCGCTACGCTACTCGATGACCTTCTCTTGAGGAACCTGTGGAAAAGCCGATGTGGCCGGACCCCGGGGCGGCGAAACCCATAAGGAGCCGACAGAGAGGGTAAGGCGGATGACAACTTCGCATTCCGGCGATGAGCCGGTGAAGGGGGGCGAGCAGGAGGAGACGGCTTCCGAGAAGCCGGCCTTCCGTCGTTCCCGCGCTGACCGCCTTCGTCGTCGTCTTCGCCTGGTGGTGCAGCTGGGCACGGTGGCCACCGTGCTCACCAAGCTGTATCTCACCATCCGCGAAGGCTGGCTCGGACTGTAGCGAGTCCAAGCCAGCCGGCGGCGCACCGGGCGGGGGTTCCGTGAACAGTTCCAGCTGGGCCGGGACCTCCGCCTTTTTGGTTCCGTCGTCGGTTATTACACCGCGACGGCTGAACACCTGGCTCTATCTCTATACAGCTAGATGGTATCCGCCGATGAATAATGTTCTCCGCCTTACAGGCGCGACCCTCGACGTCCTCGAAGTCCTCGCCGCCGCCGACGGGCAGACCGTGTACGGCCTGCAGATCGCGGCCGCCACCAGAAGGCCGACCGGCACGGTGTATCCCCTGCTCGCCCGTCTGGAGGATCGCGGCTGGCTGGAAGGCGGGTGGGAGAGCGACGACGGCGCGCGCGGCAGGGGCCCGAGACGCCGTTACTACCGCGTCACCGGCGAAGGCCGCGAGCACGTCGCCGCCGCCCTGCGCAGGCGTGAGCGCAAGGTCCCCCCGCCCCCGCCGGCGACCGCCGCACGCCCTGACCGCTTCCTGCCCCCGCCGGGCGGCGCGGTAGACGCGGAACAGGTCATCGGCGAGTTCGTGCACGAGCTTCGCGTGTTGCGCGAGCGGGCGGGAGCGCTCTCGCTCAGGCAGCTGGCGGCGCGCACCTACTACAGCCCGGCGGCCCTGTCCGAGGCGTTCGCGGGCCGTACCCTCCCCTCGGAGAGGCTGCTCGAGGCGATCGTGTCGGCCTGCGCCGGAGACTCCCGCGAGTGGACGCTGCGCCGTTCCACGGCCGAGCAGAGCATCAGGCACGGAATCCGCATCCCGCACCGCTTCGAGGACTTCCACCCGCTGGGAGTCCAGTGGGTGGAGACGGCCCTGTCCCGGTGCGGCCTCCAGCGGGCCGACATCGAGGACGTCGCCCAGGAGACGCTGCTGGCTGCCTACCGGCACTGGCCGTCGGCGATTCCCAACCTGCGGCAGTGGATATCGCAGCACGCCCAGCGGACGGCCGCGGCCCTCAGCCGGGGGCCCCTGCGGCCCTGGCACCTGGACGGGACCTACCTTCCCGCCCTCGACCTCGACCTGGGCGTGGCGCCTCCCGAGCGCGGGGAGCTGCGCCACGGGGACGTCGCCGACGACGTGGTGGCACGGCTGGCGGCCGACGACCTGCTCCGGAGCATGGACCGGCGCACGGCGCAGGTCGTCCACCTCGTGAGCCATGGCTTCACGACCGCCGAGATCGCCGAACGGCTCGCGATGACGGCCGTCGCCGTCGAAGGGCGCAGACGTCGGCTGCGGACCCGCTTCCGTCTCGACGGCGCCTCCTCGGTCACCGCGGAGCACGCCCGCTACCTGCGCCACCTCGCCCGCCTGCGCGACGAGGCGGGCAACCCGTCGCTGCGGAGGATGGCGGGCCAGGTCGGCTACAGCCACACGCACATCGCCGCCGTGCTCGCGGGAGCGGCTCCCCTGCCGGACTGGGAGTTCACCGCGCGGCTCGTGGGATTCCTCGGCGGCGAGGTGAGAACGGCACGCGCGCTGTGGGAGGAGGCCCACGCGTTCGGGGAGCCCGTGGAACCGGACAACGACGCGGAGGCGGCGGCCAGGGTCGGCGACACGCTCACCCTCTGGAAGCTCACCGACCATCTGGAGCAGGCGGGCAAGACGATCGAGGCCGTACAGGTCTGGTGGGACGCGGCCGAAGCCGGGGACACCTACGCGATGGCGATGACGGCCGAGCTCCTGGTGCGCCTGGGCGACCGCGAGGAGGCGGAGACCTGGCTGCGCCGGGCCGCGGACGCCGGTGACGCCGAAGCCTGGCGCAGGCTCATCCACCTCCTGGAGCAGACGGGCCGCACCGAGGAGGCCATCGACGCCTGGCGGCACGCCGCGAACACCGGCGCGGTCGAGGCCCGGCAGGAGCTCACCCGCCTCCTGGAACAGACGGGCCGCACCGAGGAGGCCATCGACGCCTGGCGGCACGCCGCGAACACCGGCGACCTGTCCGCCACCCGCAAACTCACCCGCCTCCTGGAGCAGACAGGCCGCACCGAGGAGGCCGTCGACGCCTGGCGGCACGCCGCGAACACCGGCGCGGTCGAGGCCCGGCAGGAGCTCACCCGCCTCCTGGAACAGACGGGCCGCACCGAGGAGGCCATCGACGCCTGGCAGCGGGTCGCGGAGAGCGGCGACCTGTCCGCCACCCGCAGGCTCACACGACTTCTGCGGGGAGCGGGCCGGACCGAGGAGGCCGTCGAGGCATGGCGACGCGCCGTCGACACGGGTGAGGCGGGCGGGGCCGGTGACGTCCAGGCCCGGCAGGAGCTCACCCGCCTCCTGGAGCAGACAGGCCGCACCGAGGAGGCCGTCGAGGTCTGGCGGCACGTCGCCATCACCGGTGACGTCCAGGCCCGGCAGGAGCTCACCCGCCTCCTGGAGCAGACAGGCCGCACCGAGGAGGCCGTCGAGGTCTGGCGGCACGTCGCCATCACCGCCGACGACCCGGCCCAGCGGACGCTCGCCCACCAGGCCCTCACCCGCCTCACCGACAGGCCCCTGTCGAGTCTGCGCGTCGAATACGAGCTGCGGGCCGCCGCGCACACCGGAGACGACCTCGCCCTGCTCGCCCTCGTCCATCTTCTCGACCAGGAGGGACGGCACCGAGAGGCGGAGGCCGTCCTCCACTCGGCGGCGATAGCCGGAAACGCCCTCGCGGCCCAGACGATCTCGCACCGCCTCACCACCGCGAACGGAACGCCCTCCCACTCCGCCGCACCGCCGTCCCAGGCCGTCTCTCAGGCCCCGGTACGGCGAGCGGCGTCACAGGGCCGACCGGCGCG
This sequence comes from Streptosporangium carneum, assembly GCF_027922005.1. Classification (GTDB taxonomy): domain Bacteria; phylum Actinomycetota; class Actinomycetes; order Streptosporangiales; family Streptosporangiaceae; genus Streptosporangium; species Streptosporangium carneum. The sequence goes on from NZ_BSEV01000002.1 coordinate 274,996, forward strand.
GAGCCGCGCCGAGCACCCGACGGCCGATCCGGCGAACACCTCGAAAGGGACCGCTCACTGAGCTCAGGAAGGACCGCTCGTCGGGCGGTCCCTCAAGAGGGGCCGCCCAGCGGGAGTCGCCCGGGAGTCGTTCAGGAGGAGGCCGTTCGGCGCGATCCGAGGTCCGCGCACGCGCCGCTCCTCGCGAGCCGTACGGCCTGCTCCCGTCCCACCTTGGCGGTCCGGCACAGGTAGTCGCCGATGACGGTGAGCTCGTCGTCGGTGTACCTCTCGAGGACCTCGCCGAACGCCTGGCCAGGCACGTCCCACTCCCGTCCGACCTCGGCCGTCGGATCGGACGCCAGGGTGACCAGAGTTCGCCTGCGGTCGCCGGGATCGGCGCACCGTACGACGAGGCCCGCCTTCTCAAGGCGGTCGACCAGCCGGGTGGCCGATCCCGGGGTCAGCCCGGTCAGTCTGGCGATCTCGCCCGTGCTCAGCGGCTCCTCCTCCAGATCGAGCAGGCTCAGGCACTGCACGTCGGTGGGATGCAGCCCCAGCCGGTCGGCCAGGGCCTGGTTGAACAGCGTGTAAGCCGCGTAGTGCCGTCTGCTCTCAGCGATGACCCGCTCGAGCAGCTCCGCCCGGTTTGACACCGAGCCTCCCTTGCCTCAAATTATGTGCGCGACGCAAAGTTTGCGTGACGCACAATATGTGTCACACTCATACTCTACGCGATGCCCTTCCGCGTCTCTCCTGCCTCCCGCGATGCGGACCTCACTTCCCGCGAGGCTCGGAGCAACCAGAACACCACCGAGAGGAACATGACATGACCATCCTTGTCACCGGAGGCCGTGGCCTCGTCGCCGGCACGCTCCTGCCCCTGCTGCACGGCAAGGGTCACGACGTGCGCGTGGCGTCCAGCGATCCGGCGAAGCTCAACCCACCCGAGGGCGTGCCGACGGTGAAGTGCGACCTCACCGACCCGACCACCTTCCCCGCCGCCCTCGACGGCGTCACCTCGGTCTTCCTCTACGCGGAGCCCGCACACATCGACGCGTTCGTCGAGCGGGCCGTCGACGCCGGAGTGCGGCACATCGTGCTGCTGTCGTCCAGTTCGGTGATCGCGCCGGACGCGGACACCAACCCCATCGCCAGATCCCACCGCGCGGTCGAGCAGGCCCTGACGGCCTCCCCCATCGAGACGACGCTGCTGTGGCCCGGCGCCTTCGCGAGCAACGCGCTGCAGTGGTCGTGGTCCATCAAGTCCACCGGAACAATCGACCTGCCCTACCCGAACGCCCATGTCGACCCCATCCACGAGGCCGACATCGCGGACGTCGCGCTGGCCGTGCTCACCGATCCCGCGTTGAGCGGCAAGGAGTACCACCTGACAGGCCCCGAATCCCTCAGCTTCCAGGAGCAGCTCGACCGCATCGCCCACGTGGCCGGTCGGCCCCTCTCGATCAACGTCATCAGCGAGGAGGCGTGGAAGGAGGAGATGACGAAGTACGTCCCCGGCGAGTTCGCCGACGCCCTCCTCACCTGGTGGCGAGAGCACGACGGCTCGCCCACCGAGACCACCGGGACCGTCGAGCAGGTGACGGGCCGCCCCGCCCGCTCCTTCGCCACCTGGGCCGAGGACCACGCGGACGTCTTCAGGAACTGAGTCCCGTCCCACAGGCCGCCTCCACGAGATCGCGCCGAGGCCGCGAGCGTCCACATTCACCCCGCCCGCCAGGACGAATCCCCGCCAGGACGCCGGACACGACAAGCTCGTGAACGCCCACAGACGATGACCTCCGTCCAGGCCCCGCCCAACGAGTGGAGGAGACCCTCCATCCGTGACCGCGGGGTCGTCACGGAGGGTGAGAGAGGGGCCGAAGAGAACGGCCCGCTTCCCGGGAAACACCCTCCGCGCACGGATCGCGCACGGCGTGCCGAGCCGCGGAGGAGTCAAGGGGCCATTTGGGGCCGATCAAATCAACCGAGCCGCCTGGTGAGCGGATTGTGGAACGGTACCCGTCTGACCTGACATACATAAATGCTATGGGTTGACGGGGGTTGTCAACCTTTCTCCTACATGTCACCTTTGGTTCAGCCCTGGCCGGCCACGGCTCCTAGCTAGTCCCTTCCCCCCCTTGTGGGACTTGTGAGAGGAGTCATCCGTAGTGAGGTCCAAGACAAGGCTGGGAGGCGTCGCCGTACTGGCGGTCGCAGCCCTGGCCACATCCGCGCTCACGAGCGCGACCGGCGCGTACGCCCAGCAGAACGCCGTGACGGATCCCAACCCCGTCGCGAGTGCCGAAGGCGCCTACGCACCGCCGGACGCCCAGAGCCGTGAGCGTGCGATCGCCACCGCGGACAAGGCGCTGGTTTCGCAGGCACGGGCACTGCACAAGGGCGCCGAGGAGAAGTTCGCCCACGACAGGACCGTCGTGGGAACGCTCGGCCTTCAGTACGTGCAGTACAAGCGCACCTATCGGGGTCTTCCGGTCTACGGCGGTGACGTGATCGTCGCCACCGACAGGTCGGGCACGCAGGCACAGGACGTCGTCTCGGGCCAGACCGTCAAGCTGGACCTGGACACCAACGCCACCGTCAGCGCGGAGGCGGCCACCGCCACCGCCCGCGGCCAGCTCACGACCGTCGAGACCGCCGCCCCGCCGGTCCTGCTCGTGCACGCGGTCACCGACACGCCCAAGCTGGCGTGGGAGGTGACGGTCACGGGCCGCGCCGAGAACACGGAAAGCGTGCTGCACGTCTACGTCGACGCGCGCACCGGCGCCGTCATCGACAAGGTGGACGAGGTCAAGGCGGGAACCGGCAACAGCTACTACAACGGCAACCCGGTCACCATCACCACCTCCGGCTCCTACTCGATGACCGACACCACCAGGCCGGGTCTGAAGTGTGGCGGCCAGAACGGCGCCGCCTACACCAAGAGCACCGACTCCTGGGGCAACGGCTCGGGCACCAACCTGGAGACCGCCTGCGTCGACGCGCTCTACGCGGCCCAGAAGGAATGGGACCTGCTGAGGAACTGGATCGGCCGCAACGGCTTCAACGGCTCGGGCGGCGCCTACCCGGCGCGGGTCGGGCTGAACCAGGTCAACGCCTTCTGGAACGGTTCCTACACCAACTTCGGCCACAACCAGGCCAACAACCGCCAGGCCACCCCGATCGACGTGGTCGCCCACGAGTACGGCCACGCCATCTTCCAGTTCTCCGGCTCGGGCGGCGCGGGCAGCGGCAACGAGGCCGGTGGTCTGAACGAGTCGACCGGCGACATCTACGGAGCCCTCACCGAGGCCTACGCCAACAACGCCTTCGACCCGCCGGACTACACCGTCGGCGAGGAGGTCGACCTGGTCGGCAACGGCCCGATCCGCTACATGTACAAGCCGTCGACCAACGGCGACCCCAACTGCTACAGCTCCTCGATCCCCAGCACCGAGGTGCACAAGGCGGCAGGCCCGCAGAACCACTGGTTCTACCTGCTCGCCGAGGGCACCACCCCCGGCGGCGGCAAGCCGTCCAGCCCGGTCTGCGCGGGCCCCGCGTCGCTGACCGGCATCGGCATCCAGAAGGCCGGAAAGATCTTCCAGGGCGGCCTCAACCTCAAGACCGCTCCCTGGACGCACGGCAAGGCGCGGGTGGCGACCCTGAAGGCCGCCAAGTCGCTCTACCCGGGCAGCTGCGCCGAGTACAACGCGGTCAAGGCCGCGTGGACCGCGGTCAGCGTCCCGGCGCAGAGCGGCGAGCCCACCTGTCCGTGACGGCCGAGCTCGACGGCGGCGGCGTCTGACGTCCAGACGCCGACTGCTCCCTGAGTGGCACACCCGCACCGTCACTCACGGGGCGCCGCCCGGTGGGCTCACGCCTCCAGGGACCGCACCACCTTCCTGATCGGAGCACCCTCCCGGACGGAAGTCCCGGATGGCCCGGACCGGCACCTGGTCCGGGCCATCCGTCGGTCTTCGCCCAGCGACTCGGCGGCCCCCGGCCTCCAGCGGGCGCGAACGCCGGCGACCGCGTGACGCCGGTACGCACGGACCTCGACGACCGGGCGGCCCGCGGCCGTCACGACAGGGCGAACCGCTCACCGGCGGCCACGCGCTCGACCAGCCCGAGCAGGGCGGACCGCCCGCCGTGCGCGTCGGCCCACGTGCTCACGCGACACGCGGCCCTGGCGTAGACCTGCTGGTCCGCGCTCGCCGCGCGCAACCACTCCTCCAGGGTCACGGGAAGGGCCTCCTGCGAGCCGGCCCGGCACCGGTCCCCTGCCGTCTCCGGCGCGAGATAGCGCGGATCCTCCGAGACCAGTACGGCCAGGCCCTCGTCGAACCACTGCGGAACCCCCCGCTCCCCTCCAAGCCGGTCGTGGAACTCGACGTGTGACAGCTCATGTGAGGCGATCACCGGATCGACGCCGCGCGACGACAGCATCACGGCACGGTTGAGAACCGCGACGCCGCGCTCGCCGCCTCCGCCGATCCGGCGGTAGCACTCCTCGGTCAGGCAGGCCAGCACGAGCGGAGAGCTTCGGCGTCCGCCGTAGAAGTCGCTCACACGGCGCTCCGCCGCCCGGACGACCTCCGCCACCTGTCGGCGTCGCTCGGCCGGCAGGCCCTGCTCCACGTAGAGACGCGGCCCGAGGCTCTCCAGCCCATAACACGCGGGACAGGCCGTGGCGGCCACGGCGGGAAAGGCGACCGCGACCACTCCCGTCCCCGTGCCGAGCACCAGGGCCAGCCCGACGAGGGTCCAGGCCCATGGCCTGGCCTTCCACCACCGCTGTCGGCTCATCGGCCCCCAAGCCCCTGTTTCACGGCAACGCGCCCATCCTGCGGCACTCCACCGGGGACAGAGCACGATTCCCGGAAAATCCCGCCGTATCAGGGGAATCCGGGAAGGTGTCAGCCGTCCTTCGTCGTCTCCTCGCTTCCCGCGCCGAGGTCGAGGCCGATGCCGACGCAGCGGGGCCTCGGGATGACCACCACGTCGTCGATCGCCGGGCCGTACACCCCGTCGGTGGTGGAGGTCAGGCTCAGGACGGCGCTGGACTCCTGGGCGCAGAAGGTGAACCTCTCCCAGACGTAGCCCATGTTCTGCGGGGACCTGCCGGTGGTGTCGAAGCGGAAGTTCTTCTGGGTCAGCAGGAGTCCCTGCGCCACCCTGGCGTACCCGGTCTTCACCGCGGGAGCGCCGAAGGTGTTTCCGGCCAGGGCGAAAGTGACGGTGTAGCAACGTCCCGGCGTCGTCGCGATGGTCTGCTCGATCGTTCCGCGCCGGTTGCCCGAGAGGTCGAGCGACTGCCGTCCCCTGGCCGCCTGCCACAGACCCGGCCCGATCAGGTCGACGGAGCCGGCTGTGACCTTCCACTCCCCGATGGTGGTGCCGGTGTCGTAGAAGGCCTGCGTCTGGGTCACCGGCGTCTCGAACCCGCCGTTGCCGACCAGCGGGACGGCCCCGGCGGAGGCCTGGGCTCCCGCCAGGGCGAAGGAGCCGGAGAAAGCGGCGATGGAGACCGACAGGGCAAAAGAGCGGGTCACGGACCGCGTCAGCCGCCGGCTGCGAACCGATGAAACGATCATGGTCTTCCTCCTGTTACGTGTGATCCTCACCCGCGACGGAGCGGCCCGCCGCCTGTCGGCAGGCGGCGCGCCTCATGCCCCGACGCGAGCGCGCCACTACGGCGAGTAGTCGAACGAAGATCCACAGTAACGACGAAAGGGCGGCCGGCCGTCGTGGCGCGCCAGGCCGACGGACCTCGGACGGAAGGTTCGGCCACGGCGCCGGACGCGACGGCGAGGAACACCGCCGCCGTTCAGACTCCGAGACAAAAAAGGCGGGCGGCGTTCAGGGCGAACGTGGACCGGAGGACGAAGCCCGGGCGGCTCTGCCCATTCAAAGAATCTTGGACGGAGATTTCCGTCGATCTTGGTTTTGGGCCACCTATCTTGCGACGGTCCGCCACGGCCGCCACATCCTCGACAGAACCGACAAGGGAGGCCTGATGGACTACGCCGTCCTCATGGCGTCGGCCACCGCGACAACGGGCGCCTTGTGCGGCCTGGGCGGCATCTGGCTGCGCGGCCGCATCCAACGCCACCGGCTGCGAGAGGAGGCCCGCCGCGATCACGTGCGCAGGCTCCCCCCGGGAAGCCGTCTGCTGGACCTGGGCCGCCACGGCGTGATCATCGAAGTCGGCGGCGCCGAGCGTGGCCTTCGCTCCTCGGCCGATGAGCGATGAACCCGTCGCCGGCCCCGAACACGATGACCTCGCCGCCGGGCGGCCGGTTGGGAGCACGGCCCGATACGAGCCCCACCCGGGAGCCGGTCCTGCCAGGATGGCCGCGATGCGTGACGCCTTCCTCGCCCTCGCCGACGACGAACCCCCGCATGTGGTGCTGTTCCTGCTCCGCAACGGGATCGGCTGGCAGGACGCGCACGACGCCGCTCAGGAGGCCTTCGCCGAAGCCTGGCGCCTGCTGGACCGCACCCCCGAACGCTGGCAGGAAGTCGCCGACAAACGCGCCTGGATCCGCGCGGTGGCGCTGCGCGCCGCCCGGCGTCCCCCCGGCCAAGCCCGCCGCCAGCCCTTGGCCGACGCCACGGACGAGTTACCCGAGCGGCCCGTGCCCTGCGGTGACCCCGCGGAACTGACGGTGCTCACCATGGACGTGCTGGCCGCGCTGCGGGCCCTGCCGCCCCGCCAGCGGCAGGCCATGGCCTTTCACCGGGACGGCGTGCCGCACGAGGAGATCGCCTGTCACCTCGGGTGCACCATCCGGCAGGTGAGCAATCTGATCAGGCAGGCCCGCGCAGCGCTGAGGGTCAGCCTGGCGGACTACATCTCCCGGGAGGAGGACCGCCGATGACCAGCCCCCCTGGAACGCCCGGCCCCGAACGCCGTCGTGAACTCGGCGACGACCAACTGGACGCCCTCTTGACCGTCGCCGACGCCGAACTCCTCGCCCACCTCCAGGACCGACACGATCCGTCCGCCCTGTGGCAGGTTCTGCTCACCCAGGAGTCGGCTCAGACCACCACGGCCGTCGCGGGCCGTTCACATGAACCGACGCTCCAGGTTCCTGGGCCGGATGTTCTGCACCTCTTGGAAGAACGCATTCACACGTGCCGGTTCGCCCTCGCCCTCGACCGCGCCCGCAGCTTGACTCGTGACATCATTCGCATCCTCAACCGCCGCTTCGACTACGCCGGTGGCCCCAGCCACGCTCGCGAACTCGTCCTCGAGCGGCCCCACGACAGCGCCCTCGACCGCGCCCTCGCCCTCATCCTCTCCCTCGTCTTCATCCGCGCCCGCGGCCTCGCTCGCGCAGTCGACCTCGTCTCCGCCTTCGACCTCGACCACGACCTCGACTTCGAACTCGATCTCACCTTCGACTTCGACCTCGGCCTCGACCACGACCTCGACCTCGCCCTTTACCTCGGCCACGCCCTTCACCTCGCCCGCGCCATCGACCTCCTTCACTCCCACATAGGCGACTTCCCCGGCGGCCTCGCCCACGTCCACGCCCGCACACACGCCATCGCCCTCGACCTCGCCCTCGACCTCGCCCTCGACCTCGCCCACACCCACGCCCGCGCGCTCAGCGAAGACGAGCTGTCGGTGGAGGGGATGGACGTCTCCGACATCGACATCGACATCGAGAACGGCTCGGCCCTCGCGGGTGTGCGGTGGAACGACGCCACGCTCTGGCCACCCGCGGTGACCGACGTGATCCGCGACATGTCGGTGGAGATCGCCCAGGGGGTGTACCAGGTGCGCGCCGGAATGGAACGAGATCCCGCGGACGACCTGGCTCCGCGCCTGTGACCACAGTCGTCAGGGGTGACGGACGACGCCGGAGAAGAGAAAGCGGCCGGGTCCGAACGAGAGGGGCCGACCCGGCCGCACACGACCGGCGTCTCCGTCCAGTCCCGGCGTCATGCCTTTCCCCCAAGACCGGGCGGGGCCGGGAAACCAGGCGGGGCCTGAAAGGCTCAGGCCACGTCGAGGTACGCGCTGGGCGGGGCCGACTCCAGCCAGGCGACGAAGCCCGTCAGGGCGCGATAGCCCATGGCGAGCTCGAACGCGTTCTGCCCGTTGCGGCACTCCAGTGCCGTCACGCCCTCGATGAACCCGTAGAACTCGTCGGAGCCGACCCTTCGGCGTCCGGAAACGACAAGGCCGCGCCTCACGATCACGTGGCGCGGCCTTGGAAGCAGACCTATGAGTGGAATCCAGTTGAGCTGGCCGTCGGCGTAGCGGGCCACACCGACCCGCCAGCCTCGCTCTCCCGACATCGGGCGCAGGCAACAGAGCACCGAGCCCCGAGACCGGGTCAGGATCAGCACACGGGAGGCGAGGAGGGCGACGAGCAGCGTCACCACGATGAGTACGTCCAGCACCACCATGTCTCCGCCCCCAACAACCGGTACTGCTCAGAAGCAGAATTTATCCGACTTCTTCGCCTGCCGCGCGCAGCCTGGCCCTGGCGCGCTTGGCTTCGACGGCGGCGTCGGCGTCCTCCTGGTTGGCCTCGATCGAGGCCTGCGCACGCTGGAGGGCGTCCTTGGCCGCGGCGACGTCCACCTCGGAGCCGAGCTCGGCCATTTCGGCCAGGATCGACACCTCGTTGTCCGCCACCGAGAGGAACCCTCCGTGGACCGCGGCGACGAGGTCGGACTCGCCACCGCCACGCTTGACCGTCAGCACGCCGCCCTCGACGAGGACGCCGAGCACGGGCGCGTGCTTAGGCATGATACCGATCTCGCCGTCAATGGTCTTGGCAATCACCATGTCGGCCTCGCCTGACCAGATCTCACGCTCCGGCGAGACGACGCCTACTCGCAGCTTCGCCACTTTCCTAAGTTCCTTTCGAACCAGGCACCGGTACGGCATGGCCGTACCGGTGCCGAAGGCGACTAGCGGGCGAGTTCCTTGGCCTTGGCGATGGCCTGCTCGATGCCACCGACCATGAAGAACGCCTGCTCGGGCAGGTGGTCGTAGTCACCGGCGCACAGGCCCTTGAACGAGGCGATCGTCTCGTCCAGCGGCACGAACTCACCAGGCTGGCCGGTGAACGCCTCGGCGGCGTACATCGGGTGCGACAGGAAGCGCTCGATGCGGCGGGCCCGGTTGACCGTGACCTTGTCCTCTTCGGAGAGCTCGTCGATGCCGAGGATCGCGATGATGTCCTGCAGTTCCTTGTACTTCTGCAGGATCCGCTTGGTCTCCTGGGCCACGCGGTAGTGCTCCTCGCCCAGGATGAGCGGGTCGAGGATCCGCGAGGTGGAGTCGAGCGGGTCCACCGCGGGGTAGATGCCCTTCTCCGAGATCGGCCGAGACAGAACGGTCTGCGCGTCGAGGTGCGCGAACGCGTTGTGCGGGGCCGGGTCGGTGATGTCGTCCGCGGGGACGTAGATCGCCTGCATCGAGGTGATCGAGTGACCGCGGGTCGAGGTGATGCGCTCCTGCAGAACGCCCATCTCGTCGGCCAGGGTCGGCTGGTAACCCACCGCGGACGGCATGCGGCCGAGCAGGGTGGAGACCTCGGAACCGGCCTGGGTGAACCGGAAGATGTTGTCGATGAACAGAAGCACGTCCTGCTTCTGCACGTCACGGAAGTACTCCGCCATGGTGAGGGCGGACAGCGCCACACGCAGACGGGTGCCCGGGGGCTCGTCCATCTGGCCGAAGACGAGGGCGGTGTCCTTGAGAACGCCGGCCTCCTCCATTTCCAGCCAGAGGTCGTTGCCCTCACGGGTGCGCTCGCCGACGCCCGCGAACACCGAGGTGCCCGAGAACTTCAGCGCGACACGGCGGATCATCTCCTGGATCAGAACGGTCTTGCCGACGCCCGCGCCGCCGAACAGACCGATCTTTCCACCCTTGACGTACGGGGTGAGCAGGTCGATGACCTTGATGCCGGTGGGCAGCATCTCGGTGCGCGACTCGAGGGTGTCGAAGGCGGGCGAGGGACGGTGGATGCCCCAGCGCTCCTCGATCTTCAGCGACGCGGTCGGCACGTCCAGGGACTGGCCCAGGGTGCTCCACACGTGGCCCTTGACGACGTCGCCGACCGGCACGGAGATGGCGGCGCCGGTGTCGGTCACCGCCGCACCGCGGGTCACGCCGTCGGTGGGCTGCATGGAGATGGCGCGGACCAGGTTGTCACCCAGGTGCTGGGCGACCTCCAGGGTCAGGGTCTTGGTCTCCCCGGCGAGGGTGACGTCGACCGTCAACGCGTTGTAGATATCGGGCATCGCCTCGACGGGGAACTCCACGTCGACGACGGGACCGGTGACCCGCGCGACGCGGCCCACGCCGGTCTCAACAGTCTGTGCAGTCATTTCACTCTTTCCCCGCTGCGGCGTCAGCCAGCGCGTTCGCGCCACCGACGATCTCGCTGATTTCCTGGGTGATCTCGGCCTGGCGAGCCTGGTTCATCTGCATGGTGAACACGCGGATGAGCTCGTTGGCGTTGTCGGTCGCCGACTTCATGGCCCGGCGACGCGAGGCGTGCTCCGAGGCGGCTGACTGGAGCAGCGCGCTGAAGATGCGCGACTCCACGTAGCGCGGCAGCAGCGAGTCGAGCACGGCGCCCGCGCTGGGCTCGAACTCGAAGTACGGCAGCGGCGTGTCCGGCTTCTCGGGGGTCTCCTCGACCACCAGCGGCAGGACGCGCTTGACCGCGACCTCCTGCGTGAGCATCGACACGAACCCGGTCGAGACGATGTGGATCTCGTCCACGCCGTCCTCGGCCGAGAAGGCCTCGATCAGCGTGTCCGCGATCTGCTTGGCGTGGGTGTACGACGGGTTGTCGGAGAACCCGTCCCACTTGCCGCCCATCTCGCGACCCCGGAAGCTGTGCCAGCCGATGCCCTTGCGGCCCACCACGAAGGGCACGGGCGTGATGCCCTTGCCCTTCAGCAGCGTGCTCAGAGCCTCGGCCTCACGCAGGATGTTGGCGTTGAAGCCACCACAGAAGCCACGGTCACTGGTGACGATGAGCACGGCCGCCTTGGTCGGCTGCTCCTTCGTCACGGTCAGCGGGTGGTCGACGCTGCTGGTGTTGCTGACGACGCCCGTGACGGCGCGGGTGATCTCGCGCTCGTACGGCACGGCCGCCTGCATCCGCTGCTGCGCCTTGACGATGCGCGACGAGGCGATGAGCTCCTGGGCGCGCGTGATCTTCGCCGTGGACCTGACCGACTTGATCCGCCGCCGCAGCAGTCTTAGCTGGGCACCCATCGGCTACTTCTTCTCAGCCGAGCGGACGTGCTTGGTGATCTTCTCCTGGCCGACCTCGTCCGCGCCGAGCGCGGCGACCGGCTCCTCGTTGACCAGCAGCTCGCCCGCGGAGGTCTCGAAGGTCTTCTTGAACTCGGTGATGGCGTCCTTGAGGGCCGTCACCGTGTCGTCGGACAGGTCCTTCGTCTCGCGAATGCTGTCGAAGATGCCCTTGTTCTCCCGGGAGAGGTAGTCCAGGAAGTCCGCCTCGAAGCGACGGATGTCCTCGACCGGGACGTCGTCGAGCTCGCCCGTGGTGCCGGCCCAGACCGAGACGACCTGCTTCTCGACCGGGAACGGGGTGTACTGGGCCTGCTTGAGCAGCTCGACCAGGCGCTGGCCGCGCTCCAGCTGAGCGCGGGAGGCCGCGTCCAGGTCGGAGGCGAAGGAGGCGAAGGCCTCCAGGTCACGGAACTGCGACAGCGACAGACGGAGCGTACCGGCGACCTTCTTCATCGCCTTGATCTGCGCCGAACCGCCGACTCGGGAGACGGAGACACCGACGTTGATGGCCGGACGCACACCCGAGTTGAACAGGTCGGTCTCGAGGAAGCACTGGCCGTCGGTGATGGAGATGACGTTGGTCGGGATGAACGCCGAGACGTCGTTGCCCTTGGTCTCGATGACCGGCAGACCGGTCATAGAGCCGGAGCCCAGGTCGGCCGACAGCTTCGCGCAGCGCTCCAGCAGACGGGAGTGCAAGTAGAAGACGTCGCCGGGGAAGGCCTCACGGCCCGGCGGGCGGCGCAGCAGCAGCGAGACGGCGCGGTAGGCGTCGGCCTGCTTGGTCAGGTCGTCGAAGACGATGAGGACGTGCTTGCCCTGGTACATCCAGTGCTGGCCGATGGCCGAACCGGTGTAGGGGGCGAGGTACTTGTAACCGGCCGGGTCGGAGGCCGGAGCGGCGACGATGGTGGTGTACTCCATCGCGCCCGCCTCCTCGAGGCGGCCCTTGACCTGGGCGATCGTGGAGCCCTTCTGACCGACCGCGACGTAGACGCAGCGAACCTGCTTGTCGGGGTCGCCGGAGAGCCAGTTCTCCCGCTGGTTGAGGATGGTGTCCACGGCGACGGCGGTCTTGCCGGTGCCACGGTCACCGATGATCAGCTGGCGCTGGCCGCGGCCGATCGGCGTCATGGCGTCAACCGCCTTGAGGCCGGTCTGCAGCGGCTCCTTCACCGGCTGGCGCTGGACCACGGACGGGGCCTGGAGCTCGAGGGCGCGCAGGCCCTCGGACTCGATGGCGCCCTTGCCGTCCATCGGAACGCCCAGCGGGTCGACCACTCGGCCGAGGAAGGCGTCGCCGACCGGCACGGACAGGACCTCACCCGTCCTGCGGACCGACTGGCCCTCCTCGATCTTGCTGAAGTCGCCCAGAACAACGACACCGATCTCCCGGACGTCCAGGTTCAGTGCCAGGCCACGCGTGCCGTCCTCGAACTCAAGCAGCTCGTTCGCCATCGCCGAGGGAAGGCCGGAGACATGGGCGATGCCGTCGCCGCAGTCGACGACGGTCCCGATCTCCTCGCGCGCGGCGCCTTCCGGCTCGTACGCCTGGACGAAGCGCTCAAGCGCGTCCCGGATCTCGTCCGGCCGGATCGTAAGCTCCGCCATCTCTCTTCAGTCTCCCTATTCGCCTAGCCGGCCAACCGGCGGCGGACTTCTTCGATTCGTCCCGCGATGGTGGTGTCGATGAGGTCGTCCCCGATCCGCACCGAGAACCCTCCGAGTACCCGCGGGTCCACCTCGACGTTCAGATGAACGTCGCGGCCGTACGAGGTGCGCAGCCACGTGGCGAGACGTCGCTTCTGCTCCTCGGAGAGCTCGACGGCACTGCGCACCACCGCGACGAGGCGCTGCCTCTGGGCGGCGACCAGGTTGCCGAACTCGTCCAGCCCTCTGTCCAGGCTACGTCCTCGTGGGTGTACCACAAGCTGCGTGACCAGGCGGAGAGTGGGGGCGGCGACCTTGCCGTCGATCAGGGAGCCGAGCAGCTCCCGTTTGGCCTGCGCGGGGACGGCGGGGTCGGCCAGGACCCGGTGCAGTTCCACGTTCGAGGCGACGATGCGCCCGAACCGGAACAGCTCGTCCTCGACGTCGTCGAGCTTGCTCTGCGCCTCGGCCTCGGCCGCGGCGGCGACGACACCGAGCCGCTCGAGGGCGTCGGCCAGGTCTCCCGAGCCGGACCACTTCACGGAGACGGCCGTGACGACCGTCTCCAGAGCGGCGTTGCTGACCTTGCCCTCCAGCAGGCCCCGTACGACCTGGGCCTTCTGGGTCGCCGGACGGGCGGGGTCGGACAGGGAACGGCGAAGCCCGTGCTCGCGGTCGAACAGGTCGGCGACCGCGAAAAGCTCGTCGGCCAGCGAGCCGAGGTCAGCGCTTCCCGCCACGGCGTTGAAGCGCTCTTCGACCTCGGCGAGCGAAGCCCTGCTCAGACCGCGCATCAGCGGACCGCCGCGCTGGTGGTCTCGATCTCCTCGAGGAACCGGTCGACGGTGCGACGCTGACGCGCCTCGTCCTCGAGGGACTCACCGACGATGCGACCTGCGAGGTCGACCGAGAGACGGCCGATCTCCGCACGGAGCTGGGCGAACGCCTGCTGGCGGTCGGCCTCGATCTGGGCGTGAGCGGCCTCGACGAGACGACGGGCCTCGGCCTGCGCCTCCTCGCGGAGCTCCGCCTTGATCTGCGCACCCTGCTCGCGAGCCTCCTCACGCAGGCGGGACGCCTCGTGACGAGCCTCGGCAAGCTGGTCCTTGTACTGCTTGAGCAGCGCCTGGGCCTCTTCCTGGGCCTCCTGCGCCTTCTGGATCCCGCCCTCGATGGCCTCGGTCCGCTCAGCCAGGGTCTTCTGGATGCGCGGGGTGAGGATCTTGCCGACGACGATGAGAACGACGAAGAACGAGAAGACGCCGACGACGAGCTCGTAGGTGTGCGGGATGAGAGGGTTGGCGCCCTCTTCCGCCGCGAGGAGCGAAGCTGCCTGAATCATTGGTGCAGCCTTCCGTCAGTGGTTTTCTGCGTCTTACTGACCGAACATGAACGGCGCGACAAGGCCGATCAGAGCCAGCGCCTCGGTGAGAACGAAGCCCAGCAGCATGTTCTGGCGGATGAGGCCGTAGGCCTCGGGCTGGCGGGCGATGGCCTGCACACCCTGACCGAAGATGATGCCGACGCCGATGCCCGGGCCGATGGCGGCAAGGCCGTAGCCGATGGAACCGAGGGAGCCGGTGACCTCAGCGAGGACGCTCATTGTCTCTTCCTTTACTGGTCGGCCAGTGGAACTTTGTCCACCGGTCTGGATATTCGAGGGTGGTCTTTAGTGTTCGGCGTGGAGCGAGTTGCCGATGTACATCGCGGCGAGCATCGCGAAGAGGAACGCCTGCAGGAACTGGATGAACATCTCGAAGCCGGTCATGGCGATCGTCATGACGACACCGACCACGCCGAGCGGAGCACCGAGCGGCGTGAGCTTCTCGAAGAGGAACCAGAAGCCGACCAGGCTGAAGAACGCCAGGATGATGTGGCCGGCGAACATGTTGGCGAACAGTCGCACCGCGTGCGTGAAGGGCGCGATGATCAGGTTCGAGAGGAACTCGATCGGGGCCAGCAGCACGTAGATCGGCTTGGGCAGCCCCGGCGGGAACATCATGTTCTTGAAGTAGCCGATCGCCCCCTGGTGCTTGATGCCCAGGTAAACCTTCAGAACGTAGATCGTGAGCGCCAGGACGATCGGGAAGGCGATGTGCGATGCGACCGGGAACTGCAGGATGGGGACGACCCCCATCAGGTTCCAGATCCAGACAAGGAAGAAGATGCTGAGCAGCAGGCCCATCCACCGGTCTGCGTCCTTGCCGAGGAACGGCCGGGCGACCTGGTCGCGGACGAACATGTAGCCCATCTCGCCGACGTTCTGCACGCCCCGCGGAACCAACTTGGGGTTGCCGAAGGCGGACCAGCAGAAGACCACGACGATGAGCGTGCTCAGGAGCGCCAGCAGTACCGGCTTCGTGAACCAGTCGACGCCGGCGATGATCGGGGGGGAGTCGAACAGTTCGAGGCCCGGAGGCGTGAACTGGTCCTCCCCGGAAGCGAGGAGCGTCAGCGTGCTCACGCGG
The DNA here is from genome assembly GCF_027922005.1 of Streptosporangium carneum. Taxonomy (GTDB): domain Bacteria; phylum Actinomycetota; class Actinomycetes; order Streptosporangiales; family Streptosporangiaceae; genus Streptosporangium; species Streptosporangium carneum. Next base: position 290,398 of record NZ_BSEV01000002.1, read on the forward strand.
CGTTCCCTTCAGCGTGGTAGTGGATCAAAATGGCTTCGTCAGCGAAGCGACCGCCGCCGAAGGCTAGCGACCGTACTTCCGATAGACCAGGTAGACGGCTAGAGCGACACCGAGGATCAACCCGATCGGGGTGAAGGCGACCACGCCAGTCCACCTGGACAGCAACCAGCCGGCGCCGCCGTACAGAATCATCCCGGAGAGGAGATAGCTGGGAATTGACCATGCGGCGCTGGCGAAGTCGCGGCCGTCGTCCTCGGGCCGGATTTTCTTCTCGCTCATCGCGGGCACGACGATAGCAGCCCCGGTAAGGACTAGTCATATCGGGCCGGACAGTGCCCCCGAGGATCCTACGCCTCATCGTCGCTCACCGGGACCCTGGCGGTTTGCCGCCGGGCTCGACGTAGAGCATTTTGAGCTTCATGAAGCCGCGCATCTCGCCGACGGTCCAGGCGAGGGTGCACACGATGGCAGCCCACCCGAAGGCTTTCGGCTCGAACGCGGTGGCACTCTCGAAGGCCTTGAGCAGCGCCATCACACCGAGGATCTTGATCGCGTAACCGACGACCGCGGCGGTCATCATCGCCATCGGCGAGACGCGGCTGGCGAAGGAGACGGCGACGAGGCCGACCGTGAAGAAGACGCAGACGACCAGCACGCCGATCGCCGCGCCGAGCGCGCCCTTGCCGCCGGCCATCAGGGTTGCGACGAGGACCACGACCAGACCCACCAGGGCGGTGGGTATCGCGGCTCCTTTCAGGAGGCGCACGTCGTCGGCCTGCATCGGCACTCCAAGTAACTGTTATCAAGCGAGCGATTGCTACCTTACAGAGCTCGACCAACCGAGCCCCTGCTAGTGAAAGCTATCACAAGCTCATGGAAGAGCGCCTTTACCTGCCATTTCAAGTAAACGATCAAGAAGTTTCCGGGGAGGCGCTCAACGGAGCGTCTCAGGATCCGAGAACCCCGGGCTGGGAGCGGTGAGTGACAGGTCGGGCAGCGCGGAGAGCACGCTCGTGTTCTCCCCCGAAGGGGAACGGGGACCGGGCGCCTGGGGCGCGCCCGGCGCCTGCTGCGGACCTGGACCCCACGCCGGACCTGGAGCCTGCGTCGGAGAGGGGGCCCGCGTCGGAGCGGGCGAGAACCACTCGGAGGTGTTCTGCCCCTCGGGGCGGGAGTGACGCCCCGCGGCGTGCGCTCCCCCGTCGCCGTCACCGCCGCCGTCGCCGCCGGTGCCACCGCCGCCGCCTCTGCGCGCGCGCCAACGCGGCAGCGCCATCATCACCAGGACCACGACGGCCAGCAGGAAGGTCAGCGGGAACAACACGAGCGGGACGCCCTCGAAGGACATCGCCACCACCGCGAAGGCGAACAGGAACGTCCAGGCGTACATGATCAGCACGGTGCGCCGGTGCGAGTGGCCGATGTCCAGCAGTCTGTGGTGCAGATGGCCCCGGTCGGGCGCGAAGGGCGAAAGGCCGTTCGAGGTGCGCCTGATCACCGCCATGATCAGGTCGAGCAGCGGCAGCACCAGGATGGCGACCGGCACCAGCAGCGGGAGGACCACCGGGAAGCGGTTGATGGTGGTCGAGTCGAGCGGGGTGATGGTGATCATCGTGGAGGCCAGCACCAGGCCGATCAGCATCGCCCCGGTGTCACCCATGAAGATCTTCGCCGGATGGAAGTTGTGCGGCAGGAACCCCAGGCACACCCCGATGAGCACCGAGGTGACGACGGCCGTGACGTTGATGCTGGTGTTGCCGTAGTCCTTGGAGAGGGCGACGGAGTAGGTCCAGGTGGCCATCGCGGCGATGCCGACGATCCCTGCGGCCAGCCCGTCGAGCCCGTCGACGAAGTTCACGGCGTTGATCATGACGACCACGACGAGGATCGTTATCAGCGGGCTGAGCGTGGAGTCGAGACTGGTCTGCCCGCCCAGCGAGGTGGGCAGCGGAAGCCACGGCAGGCTGACGCCGAACGCCACCAGGATGCCCGCGGCGCCGATCTGCCCGGCCAGCTTGACCAGGGCGCTCATCCCCCACCAGTCGTCCAGGAAGCCGGTGACCGTGATCAGGCCGCCCGCCGCGATCAGCGCGATCGCGGTGTTGCCCTCGGCCAGCTTGCCTCCGGCGTACGGCAGATGGCTGGCGATCAGCAGGCCCGCGACGAGCCCGCCGTACATGGCCAGGCCGCCTAGTCGGGGGGTTGGAATGGTGTGCACGTCCCGGTCGCGGACCTCCGGCATCGCGCCGATGCGGATGGCGAACACGCGCACCAGCGGAACCAGGAGGTATGTCGCCGCCGCCGCGACCAGTGCCATGAGAAGGTATTCGCGCACGGACCTAGTTTCGCTGATAGTCCGGCCTTCTGTGACCGGAAAACCTGCCAGAACACCTCATAGTTCCCTGGGATATATCTGATGAGCTCGCGCGAGCTCCCTCGCCCGCACCCTGGTTTCCTCCACTGCGTCGGGGTTGCGGATGACCTGCGCCACCATCGAGGCCACCTCTTTCATCTCCTCGCCCCCCATCCCCTGCGTCGTGACGCAGGGGGTTCCCACGCGGATCCCCGACGTCACCGTGGGCGGCTCGGGATCGTAGGGGATGGCGTTGCGGTTGAGCGTGATGCCCGCCGAGGCGCACCGGTGCTCCGCGACCGCGCCCGAGATCCCCGTGTCCCGCAGGTCGACCAGGGCCAGGTGGCTGTCGGTCCCCCCTGAGACGGGACGCATGCCCTCGGCCGCCAGACCGTCGGCCAGCACCTGGGCGTTGGCCACCACCTGCCGGGCGTACTCGGCGAACTCCGGTCTGAGCGCCTCGCCGAACGCCACCGCCTTCGCCGCGACCGCGTGCATGAGCGGGCCGCCCTGGATGAAGGGGAAGACAGCCCGGTCGATCTTGTCCGCCAGCTCCTCCGTGCACATGATGCCGCCGCCCCTCGGGCCGCGCAGCGCCTTGTGCGTGGTGAAGGTCACCACGTCGGCGTACGGCACGGCCGACGGCAGCGCTCTTCCCGCCATCAGCCCGACGGTGTGCGCGATGTCGGCCAGCAGCCAGGCCCCCACCTCGTCGGCGATGCCCCGGAAGGCGGCGAAGTCGATCTGCCGGGGATACGCCGTCGCGCCACAGATGATCATTTTGGGCTGGTGGCGCAGCGCCAGCTCCCTGACCTCGTCGTAGTCGATCAGCTCGGTGTCCCTGCGCACGCCGTACGCCACGACGCCGAACCACCGCCCGGAGAAGTTGACCTTGGAGCCGTGGGTGAGGTGGCCGCCGTGGGGCAGCGCCATGGCGAGCACGGTGTCACCGGGCTGGAGCAGCGCCGCGTAGGCGGCCAGGTTGGCCGAGGCGCCCGAATGGGGCTGCACGTTGACGTGTTCGGCGCCGAAGAGACGTCTGGCCCGGTCGATGGCGAGCCGCTCCGCCCTGTCGACGACCTCGCAGCCCGCGTAGTAGCGCCTGCCGGGATATCCCTCGGCGTACTTGTTGGTCAGCGTCGATCCGAGCGCGGCGAGCACGGCGGGTGAGGCGAAGTTCTCGCTGGCGATGAGCTGGATGCCGTCGCAGAGCCGGTCGAGCTCGTCTGTGAGGATCTGCGCGATCTCGGGATCCTGCCGCTGCAGGAGACCGAAGTCGGGTCCGTAGTACGGCTCAGCACCCATGACTCACATCCCGGGGATGACGACTCACCCCACTGTATGCCCGCCCGTCGCCGTTTTCCCACGCCAGGGGCGCGTTTCCCGGAGCGGAGAGGTGTTCCTTCCGCCCCGGGACGCCTGCCTGTCAGGGATTTCAGGAGGACGTCGTCACGAGAACGCGTGCGGCGCCCCCGCGTTGACGGGCACCCATCTCGGGGTGTCGGCCGCCTGGTCGCTGATGGAGGTGAGGATCGCCTGCCGGTAGAGGCCGAGACGGGAGCGCCACTCGGCCATCTCCTCCACGTAACGCCCCGAGACCGGGGCGTCCCAGACATCCTTGCTCCTGGCCAGCTGGTAGGCCTTGTCCAGGCTCGCGGTCAGGGTGTCCAGCGCGGGAAGCACCTGCCGCCACATCAGGACCAGTCGCTGGTAGTCGGGGTTGAACTCCCAGGAGACGGCCGTGTCCGGAGTGGGCAGGCCGGGCGCTCCCGAGACGGGAGGCGTCTCCCCCGGCTGCAACGGCTGCGGTGCGGGCGGATCCACGAACATCACAGGCTCCTCACACTCACTTCACACCCGACTGCCCGGCGCCGGGAGACGGTTTCGGCAGCAGCGGAGCCGTCGAGTCGACGTCGGCCGCCTCGCCGTCCGACTCGATCTCCTCCGTCCAGGCGTCCTCGCCCCAGTCCCCGTCGTAGGCCTGATCGTCCGGCGTGTCCAGCGGCTCGACGTCGGTCACGTCGTCGGCGGACGTTTTGAGCGCGTCCGGGTCCGGCTGCTCCGCCTTCGCCGAGACGACGTCGTCTCCGTCGGCCGCCCACTGCGTGAGAACGCCCTCGGCCGTACCGGTCGGGTGCGCGCCCTTCGAGCCGCCCTTGGAGTCGGCGTCGCCCTTGGAGTCCGGCCCGGCCTTCGAGCCGTCGGAGCCCGAGTGCCCGTCCCTGGGAGAACGCTCATCTCCCTTTGAACCGGCGTCGCCCTTGGAGTCGGCTCCGCCCTTCGACCCGTCGGAGGCCGAGTCTCCGTCTCTCGGAGAGGTCTCGTCACCCTTGGAGTCCGGCGTGCCCTTCGACCCGTCGGAGCCCGAGTGCCCGTCCCCCGGAGAGGTCTCGTCACCCTTGGAGTCCGGCGTGCCCTTCGACCCGTCGGAGCCCGAGTGCCCGTCCCCCGGAGAGGTCTCGTCACCCTTGGAACCGGTGTCGCCCTTGGAGTCCGGCCCGTTCTTCGAGGAGGAGTCCTCTCTCGGTCCCTCGGAGGCCGAGTGTCCGTCCCTCGGAGAGCGCTCGTCGCCCTTGGAGTCCGTGTCGCCCTTGAGGTCGGCGTCGCCCTTGAGATCGGCTCCGGTCGGGTGCGCGCCCTTCGTGTCGGGCTCTCCGGTGTCCAACGGCACATTGTCGAAGTAGGGACTCATGCCCTGCGTGCTCGACTCCCCGCCCGCGCCCTTGGAGTCCGCCCCGGTTGGGTGCGCGCCCTTCGTGTCGGGCTCCCCCGTGTCCAACGGCACATTGTCGAAGTAAGGGCTCATGCCCTGCGTGCTCGACTCCCCGCCCGCGCCCTTGGGCTGGGGCGACTGGTCGAGGGCGGGATCGGCGTTGTCGGGGGTCGGCAGGACGGGCCCGGCCGACTTCGGCGCTTCGCTCTTCGGTGTTTCGGTCTTCGGCGGCTCGGTCGCCTCGACCTGGCCTGGATTGTGGGAGTCCGCGCCTGTGGCGTCCGAGGTGCCGTCGATCGCGGGCGAGTCCAGCGGCGGGATCTCCTCGATGTTCTTCAGCAGCTCACCCACCTCCGCCGCCGTCGGCGAGTCGAGCGGGATCTGCAGCACCTTCGTCCCCTCGACGTCCACGACCTGCGGCTTGTGCGCACCGGTCTGGTCGACGTCGTCGGGGTGGTTCTTCTGCGGAGTGTCGATTATCTCGACCTTTCCGTCGGTCCTGGGGGAACGTTCGTCTCCCTTGGAACCGGTGTCGCCCTTGGAGTCAGGGCCGCCCTTCGAGGAGGAGTCGTCCTTCGGCCCGTCGGAGCCCGAGTGCCCGTCCCGGGGAGAGCGCTCATCACCCTTCGAACCGGCATCCCCCTTGGAACCGCCGTCTCCCCTGGAGTCCGGCTTCTCCTTCGAGGAGGGATCGTCCTTCGACCCGTCAGAGCCCGACCCCCCGTCCCTGGGAGAACGCTCATCACCCTTCGAACCGCCGTCTCCCTTGGAATCCGGCTTCTCCTTCGGGTCTGGCTTCTCCTTCGGAGGGGAGTCGTCCTTCGACCCGTCGGAGCCCGAGTGCCCGTCCCTGGGAGAACGCTCATCACCCTTCGAACCGGCATCCCCCTTGGAACCGCCGTCTCCCCTGGAGTCCGGCTTCTCCTTCGGGTCTGGCTTCTCCTTCGAAGAGGAGTCGTCCCTCGGGGAGGTCTCGTCGCCCTTGGAGCCGCCGTCCGGCTTCGCGTCGGGCTTGGGGTCTGATCCGGTCCCGTGCTTGGAATCGGGTTGCGAGTGGGGCTTCTGGTCGTCTCTGGGGGCGTTGTCCGCCGGCTGGTCCCCGGCCTGGTGTCCGTTTTCGGGCCGTACGGCGGGCTTGAGGTCTTCGGACTTGGGGGTGTCCGGCTTCGCCTCCTTGCCCTTCGACTCTCCGGTGTCCGCGCCCTCTTTCGGGGTCTCGGCCTTCGGGGCCTCCGGCTTCTCGGCCTTGGGAGTCTCTCCTCGCTCGTCCGAGACCTTCGACCGCTCCGCTCCGTGGTCGCCGCTCCCCTGGCCGCCCGTCTTGCTGTCTCCGGCCGCCGGTCCCGCCGAGGATCCGCCCTCCTGCTTGACCTTCTTCTCCAGGAGCTCGACCCGGGTGGAGACGTCGCGAACCATCCCCTCGCAGGCGTCCGCGATCTGGGAAGGCCGATGGGCGGACTGCGAGGGCAGGCCCGCCGCGCTCAGTATGCGGGCGACCTTGCCCTCCGTGTCCCGCATGCGCTCGGCTGCCTGTCGCACCTCGGACAGCAGATCACGGACCAGCTTGGGGTCCATTCCGTCCAACTTGCCCATGGAGGTCTCCCGGATGTGTCGGCCACCTCAAGGTACCGGCGGGACAGCCCGGCGTCACGATGATAATCAGACGATATGGATCACGATATGAGCTGTGGATCCGCTGCTCAGTCGTCGGAGGCGGAGTCCGAGTCCGTCGCCACGTAGCCGACCACGCCGCGGATCTTCTCCACCGAGATGACTCCCCTGCGCAGCAGCCGGGGCACCGCCGTGGTGAGGTCGAGGATCGTGGAGGGGACGTTGCCCGCGGTCGGGCCGCCGTCGAGATAGACCCCGACGGAGTCGCCCAGCTGCTCCTCGGCCTCGGCGGCTGTGGTGGCGGCGGGGGCTCCGGAGCGGTTGGCGCTGGAGACGGCCAGCGGGCCGGTCTGCTTGAGGAGCTCGAGGGCGAGCGGGTGCAGCGGCATCCGGAGGGCGACGGTGCCCTTCGCGTCGCCCAGGTCCCATGACAGCGACCGGTTGACGCGGCAGATCAGGGTGAGCGGCCCCGGCCAGAAGGCGTCGATGAGGTCCTGGCCGTAGGGGCCGAGGTTCTCGACCAGGGCGGTGGCCGCGCGCACGGTCCCGACCAGCACCGGCGGGGGCTTGTCACGCCCGCGCCCCTTGGCGTCCAGCAGCGCCGTGACGGCGGGCGGGATGAAGGCGTCGACGCCGACCCCGTAGACGGTGTCGGTGGGGAAGACCACGAGCTCGTACTTCGGTATGGCTATAAGGGCGTCGGCCAGACCTGCTTCTCGCTGCTCGGGGTCTGCGCAGTCATAACGTCGGCTCACGGCATGCCATCCTATTCCTGGCCGAAACGGGCGGTGACGAAGCGATCCCTGCGGGTGAGGTCCTGGCGGCTGCGGACGTCACGCCAGCCGTTGTCCTCAGGGAAGATCAGGTAGACCGGCGTGCCCTGCTCGTCCGCGTGCTCGACCGCGACGAAACCGCCTGGGCGCAGCAGCCGCCTGGCCGTCCGCTCGACCGCCCTGACCTCGTCGAGGCCGTCGCTGCCCGAGCCGTACAGCGCGCGGCGCGGATCGTAGTCGCGCACCTCGGGGTCGCGGGGAATCGCGCCGGGCGGGATGTAGGGCGGGTTGGAGATGACCAGGTCGACCTGGCCGTTGAGCTCGGGAAGGGCGTCCGCCAGGTCCTCGGGGTGCAGGTGGACACGCCCCTGACCGTGCTCCAGGATGTTGCGCTTGGCCCAGCGGTAGGCGTCCGGGTCGACCTCGACGGCGTGCACCGTGGCCAGCGCGATCTCCTGGGCGATGGACAGCGCGATGGCGCCCGATCCGGTGCCGAGGTCGACGACGACCGGCGAGGCGACGTCCATCTCCCGCAGGCGCTCGATGGCCCAGCCCGCCACGACCTCGGTCTCCGGGCGCGGCACGAACACCCCGGGCCCGACCTCGAGGGACAGGTAGCGGAAGTAGGCGCGTCCGGTGATGTGCTGGAGCGGCTCGCGGGCCTCGCGCCGCGCGATGCCCTCCCAGAACAGCGCGTCGAACTCCGAGTCCGTCACGTTGTGCAGCTCGCTGCGCCGTACTCCGTGGACGAACGCGGCGATCTCCTCGGCGTCCGTGCGCGGCGACGGCACACCTGCCTCGGCGAGCCGGGCGGTGGCGAGGGCGATCTCGTCCAGCAGAAAGGTCATGGGCGCGTTCTATGCGTGCTCTGCGAGCTTCTCCGCCATCTCGGCGTCGAGCAGCGACTGGATGACGGCCGTGAGGTCGCCGTCCAGCACCTGGTCGAGGTTGTAGGCCTTGAAGCCGACGCGGTGGTCGGAGATGCGGTTCTCGGGGAAGTTGTAGGTGCGGATGCGCTCTGAGCGGTCGACGGTCCTGATCTGGGACTTGCGCTCGGCCATGGCGGCGGCGTTGGCCTCCTCCTCCGCGATGGCCTGGAGGCGGGCGCGCAGGATGCGCATGGCCGACTCCTTGTTCTGGAGCTGGCTCTTCTCGTTCTGGCAGGAGGCGACCACGCCGGTCGGAAGGTGCGTGATCCGCACGGCCGAGTCGGTGGTGTTGACGCTCTGCCCGCCGGGGCCGCTGGACCGGTAGACGTCGATGCGGAGGTCGTTCGGGTCGACCTGCACGTCGACCTCCTCGGCCTCCGGGTAGACCAGGACGCCCGCCGCGCTGGTGTGGATGCGCCCCTGCGACTCGGTGACCGGCACGCGCTGGACCCGGTGCACACCGCCCTCGAACTTCAGCTTCGACCACACGCCGTCGTCGCCCCTGGCCTTGACCGCGACGGTGACGTCCTTGTAGCCGCCCAGATCGGAGTGGGTGGCGTCGATCAGCTCGGTCTTCCAGCCGACCCGCTCGGCGTAGCGGAGGTACATCCGCAGGAGGTCTCCGGCGAACAGCGCCGACTCCTCGCCGCCCTCACCCGCCTTGATCTCCATGATGATGTCCTTGTCATCGTTGGGATCACGCGGGATCAGCAGATGCCTGAGCTTCTCCTCGAGCTCGGGGACGCGGGCCTCGAGCTCCTTGGCCTCCTCGGCGAACGCCTCGTCCTCCGACGCCAGCTCCTTGGCGGTGCCCAGGTCGTTCTGGACGCCCTCGAGCTCCCGATAGGTGTTGACGATCGGGGTCAGCTCGGCGTAGCGCCTGCCGAACGTGCGCGCCTGCGTGGGGTTGGCGTGCACGGTGGGATCGGCGAGCTTGAGTTCCAGCTCGGCATACTCACTGAGCAGCTCGTCGAGATTCACCGTGCGTCCTTTCGAAGTCTTGCGGGTCCTGCCTAATCACCACGAACGCCGACCCGGGGCACCCCCTGCGGAACGAGGGGGATTCCGAGCCGGCGTCGGGGGTGCGAGCTACTGGCCCGTGGACTTCTTGCCGAAGCGCTTCTCGAAGCGCGCCACCCGGCCGCCGGTGTCCAGGATCTTCTGCTTGCCCGTGTAGAACGGGTGGCAGGCGGAGCACACGTCGGCGTGGATCGTGCCGTTCTTGGCGGTGCTGCGGGTGGTGAAGGTGTTACCACAGGTGCAGGTCACCTCGGTGGTGACGTACTCCGGGTGAATGTCGGGCTTCATGTCCTTCAGTTCCTCTCCAAAGCGCGGTCGCCGGGTCGCCACTGTCTCTCGCCTGTGAGGCTTGCGCGCTGTAGCACACCAGGGTGCGCGCGGGCGGGAACCGGAACCGCTGCGGTTCGGCTACCAGTGTGCCAGATGCTCCAACCACCCCAGGCCACGGGACATTCCCCGCACCCGATGACCTGGTTTCGGTGGACGAGACACATCTGTACCACTAGGCTCCGGTGCCCAAACCGTAACTTTTACCATTATTTTTACCTCAGTTAGGGGACCAATGATGAGGAACGGAATGCGGTTGCTTCTTGCGACCGCAACGGGGGCCGCCGTCTTCGCCAGTGGTACGGCGACAGCTTTCGCCTCCCAGTCCACCTTCTCCAAAGCCGCCGCGGCCGACCCCAAATGCTCGGGTTCGGCCGAGTTCACCAAGGTTGAATGGACCGAGGCGTTCGTCCCGCTGAAGGACAACAACGAGGTCACCGTCACCGCCACGCTCAAAAACCCTTTCAAGAAGGGCGCCGACGGCAAGTGGGTGAAGGAAGACGGCAAGGCTGTACGTGACATCACCGGCCTCAGCGGAGAAATCGTCAAGGCTGGGGCGACGACCGGCACGAAGGTCGACCTCGACCTTCCCGCCGTTCCCGCCATCACCGCGGACAACGAGCAGGCGGTCGCCCTCGGTGAGGCCAAGGTCACCGGCAAGTTCACCATCGGCAAGGACGACAAGGACGGGAAGTGGACGCTCAAGCTGAGCCCCGTCCGCAACACCACCGCCCAGCCCTGTGTCGAGGAGATCGCGGTTGACCCGCAGGTCAAGTTCGTCAGCGCCGCGGTGACCGACCCGGTCGTCATCACGGCGGGCGAGGACACCAAGGTCGCCGTCAAGGCGAACATCCTCGGCGCCTCCTCCGTCTCCGCGCGGCTCTACAGCAACGACGGCAACGACTCCGTCGACCTCACGCTCTCCAAGGGCAACAACGCCAACTCCTGGTACGAGGACACCTGGTTCGACAGCGACTTCACCACCGGGAGCTGGACGCTGGAACTGACCGCCACGCGCGGCAAGGAGAGCATCAAGTACGAGAAGGCCGACACCTTCAGCGTTCAGGCCGGCAAGTCCAAGTCGAAGAAGGCCAAGTCGAAGGTCTCGTTCGACGTGAGCGCGAACAAGGTCAAGAAGGGCAAGTCGATCCGCCTGTTCGGCACCGCCTACCGGAGCAGCTCCGCCTACTCCGGCAAGATGGTCGAGCTCTACTACAAGAAGAAGGGCACTTCCGGCTGGAAGTTCCTCTCCTTCTCGAAGGCGAACAGCAAGGGCAAGTTCAGCAAGGTCGTCAAGCCGAAGTTCGACGCCTACTGGCGCGCCGTCGTCCCGGGCACCAGCAAGACCTACGGGGCCACCTCGGGCGCCGAGTTCGTGGACGTGCGCTGAACGACCTGACGTGAGCGGAGTCGCGACCCTCACCAAGGCGAGAGCAGCACCACCACACAGCACCACAGCCGCCGCACCACAGGGCGGAACCGCGTGTGCGACTCGCGTCCCCAACCCCGGGCGCAAGCCGTACAGGCGGTGAACAGCAGGACCCGGGACGGCTCCGGATCCGCAGGACAACGGAACGCCCGGGGGCATCGGCCCCCGGGCGTTCTCGCGTTCCCGGCGCCTTTCCCGGTCGCCGTCCTCCCCCGCCTCTCACCGCCCCAGATAGGCCAGTACGGCCAGCACCCTGCGGTGGTCGTCGGGGGCGGGGCCGAGGCCGAGCTTGGCGAAGATGCTGGAGATGTGCTTTTCGACGGCGCCGTCGGTGACGGTCATGCGGCCGGCTATCGCCGTGTTCGAACGGCCCTGCGCCATCAGGTCGAGAACCCGCCGTTCCTTGGCCGTCAGGGAGTTCAGCGGGTCGTCGCGCCGGTAACGCCCGAGCAGCTGCCCGATCACCTCGGGATCGATGATCGTCGCTCCCGCGGCGACCCTGCGCACGGCGTCGAGGAAGTCGGAGACGTCGGCGACCCGTTCCTTGAGCAGGTAGCCGACGGCCGCCGCGCCCCCGCCGATCAACTCGGTGGCGTAGCGCTCCTCGACGTACTGCGACAGCACCAGGATCGGCAGCGAGGGGCGCGACGACCTGGCCTCCAGCGCGGCGCGCAGCCCCTCGTCCGTGTGGGTCGGGGGCATCCGCACGTCCACGATCGCCAGGTCGGGGTCGTGGTCCGCGACCGCGGCCACCAGCCCTGGGCCGTCCCCCGCCACGGCGACGGTCTCGATGCCGCCGTCCTCCAGGAGTCTGACCAGCCCCTCCCGGAGCAGCACGGAGTCTTCCGCAATCACCACTCGCATGCGTCCAAGTGTTCACCACTCGCAGGGCAGTTCGGCGCGGATCAGGGTGGGTCCGCCGGGCGGGCTGTCCACGACCAGGACGCCGTCGATCGTCGCGGCCCGGTCCGCCAGACCCGCCAGGCCCCCGCCCGCGCGCGGCGCCGCGCCGCCGACCCCGTCGTCGCGGACCTCGACGAACACCCGCTGGTCGCGCCTGCTGACCCGTACGGACGCCTCGGTCGCCGCCGAGTGCTTGGCCATGTTGGTCAGGGACTCGGCCACGACGAAGTAGGCGATGCTCTCGACCGCGGCGGGCGGCCGGTGGGAGACCTCGACCGACAGGGACACCTGTACGGGCGCCCTGGCCGCGAGCGAGGACAGGGCGGCGTCGAGCCCCCGGTCGGTGAGGATCGCCGGGTGGATGCCCCGTGCGAGGTCGCGCAGCTCGGCGATGGCGGCCTTGGTGCCCGCGTGCGCCTGGGCGAGGAGATGCCGGGCCGCCTCGGGGTCGGTGTCCATCTTGGCCTGGGCACGGCCCAGGTCCATGGCCACGGACAGCAGCCGCTGCTGGGCGCCGTCGTGCAGGTCGCGCTCGATCCTGCGCCGCTCCGCCTCCGCCGCGTCGACCCCGCGCGCCCTGCTGGCGCGCAGGTGGGCCGCCCTGGCGATCAGCAGGCCCTTCTTGCCGGGGCCCAGCAGCGCGACGGCGAACAGCGTGTGCAGGCGCGCAATCCCCCGCGTCGCGTACAGCGCGGTGACGAGGAGCCCCGCTCCCGAGGGCAGGCACAGCAGCGCGTCCGGCACGCTGTCGGCCACCAGCCCGTAGGCGATCGACACCTCGCCGACGCCGGCCAGCAGCAGGAACGGGGTGGCGAACAGGCCGACGGCGAGGGACCACAGGACCCCGGCGACGACGAACTCCACGACGCCGACCGGCAGCAGCAACAACAGGTACAGCAGGTCCTTCCAGGTCGCGGGGTCGACGACCATGTCCTTCCAGCGCAGGAACAGGTTGCCGCCGCCCTCTGAGGGCCGGTAGGGGTCGGGGATCACGACGCCGAAGGCCAGCCTGAGCGTCCGGCGTTCGAGCATCGCCGCGGCACGCCAGGCGACCATGGTCAGCGCGAGCAGCGGAACCCCGACCCAGACGGCGACCAGGGTCAGCAGGAACGGGACGACGGAGACCAGCGCGGCGCAGCAGACAAGGCCGTAGAACATGCCTCCCAGGAGGTACGGCACGGCGCGCCAGGTCATCGGGTCGACGAGCAGTCCCAGTGGCCCGTGCGGCCCGAGCGGCACGCGTCGCCGCAGCGGCGCGCGTGCCGTGGGCGCGCTCGCCGCCGTCTCGGCCGTCATGCGCCTCTCCGCCTCCACACGGTGCGATCACGGCCTCCGCGCGGGAGGCCAGGGCCTGAAACCGTCCAGCATGCCGGAACCGGGCACGTCGCGTGATGAGGCGGGCCGCCGTCCCCGAGGTATGGATATCCCGAAGACACGGATCGTACAAGGGAGAACCGGATCCCGCCGGGCCTTCCGAGGGGACGCGGCGAGGCCGTGGAACGGCGAACGCCCCGGCCGGTGGCCGGGGCGTTCGCCGTACAGCGGGACCGCACAACGGGGCCCGTGCAGCCGGGGCCCCGCGGTGAGGCGGTCTAGTCGCGGTCGGAGCTGACCGTCGTCTTCTGGACCTGGAGGAGGAACTCCGCGTTGGACTTGGTCTCCCTCATCTTCTCCAGCAGGAGTTCGAGCGCCTGCTGCATGTCCAGGGCGTGCAGCACGCGCCGCAGCTTCCAGGTGATCTGCAGCTCGTCCTTCGACATGAGGATCTCTTCCTTACGGGTGCTGGACGCGTCGACGTCCACCGCGGGGAAGATGCGCTTGTCGGCCAGGGAGCGGTTGAGCTTGAGCTCCATGTTGCCGGTGCCCTTGAACTCCTCGAAGATGACCTCGTCCATCTTGGAGCCGGTCTCGACCAGCGCCGTGGCGAGGATCGTCAGCGAGCCGCCGTTCTCGATGTTGCGGGCGGCGCCGAAGAAGCGCTTCGGCGGGTAGAGCGCGGTCGAGTCGACACCACCGGACAGGATGCGTCCCGAGGCCGGGGCCGCCAGGTTGTAGGCGCGGCCGAGGCGGGTGATGGAGTCGAGCAGCACGACCACGTCGTGGCCGAGCTCGACCAGCCGCTTGGCGCGCTCGATGGCGAGCTCGGCGACCGTGGTGTGGTCCTCGGCGGGACGGTCGAAGGTCGAGTGGATGACCTCGCCCTTCACCGACCGCTGCATGTCGGTGACCTCTTCGGGACGCTCGTCGACCAGGACGACCATCAGGTGGCACTCGGGGCTGTTGCGGGTGATCGCGTTGGCGATCGCCTGGAGCACCATCGTCTTGCCCGCCTTGGGCGGGGAGACGATGAGGCCGCGCTGGCCCTTGCCGATCGGCGAGACGAGGTCGATGATCCGCGTGCTCAGGACGTTGGGCTCGGTCTCGAGACGGAGCCGCTCCTGCGGGTACAGCGGGGTGAGCTTGTTGAAGTCGGGCCGCTGCCGCGCCTGCTCCGGGTCCATGCCGTTGACCGTGTCGAGGCGGACGAGGGCGTTGAACTTCTCACGGCGCTCGCCGTCGCGGGGCTGGCGCACCGCGCCGGTGACGACATCGCCCTTGCGCAGGCCGTTGCGGCGGATCTGGGCGAGCGAGACGTAGACGTCGTTGGAACCCGGCAGGTAGCCGCTGGTCCGCACGAACGCGTAGTTGTCGAGGATGTCCAGGATGCCGGCGATCGGGATCAGGACGTCGTCGTCGCCGACCACGGGCTCGTTGCTGTCGAAGCGGTCGCGCCCCCGGCGGTTGCGCTCCCTGAACCGGCCGCGGCGGCCACGGCGGTCGTCGTCGTCGCCCACGCCGTGCTGGTCGCCGCGGTCCTGCGGGCCGCGGTTCTGCGGGCCGCGGTCGCCGCCGCGGTCGTTGCGGTCACCACGGTCGTTGCGGTCACCACGGTCGTTGCGGTCACCGCGGTCGTTGGCGCGCTCACCGCGGTCGTTGCCGCGGTCGTTCACGCGCTCGCCACGGTTCTGGCCCGCGTCGGCGGCGCGCTGGTCGGTGCGCTGGTCGGTGCGGCCGTCGCCGCGCTCGCCGCGCTCGCCACGCTCACGGCGGTCGTTGACGCGCTCGCCGCGGTCGCTGTTGCGGCCACGGCGCTCGCCGCGCTCGCGACGGCTCTCGCCGCGCTCGGGGCGGCCCTCGGCCTGCGCCGGCTCGGCCTGCTGCTCCACGACGGGAGCGGCGGCGACGGGCTCGGCGGGGGCGGTCACCGGCGCGGGAGCGGTCGCCTGCGGGGCGGCGGCCGCGGGCTGCGCCGGCTCCACCGCCGGTTCCGCGACGGTGGCGGGACGGGAACGTTCCCTGCGGCTGCGCGCCGGGCGCTCGGCGACCGGCTCGGCCACGGGGGCCGGAGCGGCGGTGGCCTCCTTGCTCGCGACGGGAGCCGGGGCGCTCTCGGTGGTTACGCCCTGCTTCTCCTGGATCGCCGCGATGAGTTGGCTCTTGCGCATCCGCCCGGTCCCGCTGATGCCAAGGCCGGAGGCCATGGCCTGCAGCTCAGGCAGCACCATGGCGGACAGCCCGGTGCCGGAGCGACGACGCGGCTTGGCCGCGGCGCGGGTGGGGGTGTCGCCGGCCTCCGGCGATGCGCCGGTGGCGTCGGAGAGGAGTTCGGTGGTGTCGCTCACTAATGGGTCCTTCCCAGGGGTCGGGCGTGGCCATGATCAGCCAATCGTCCCGGTGGTGCGATCGACCCGGTGGGACAGACCGGGTCGGGTTGCACGTCGCGATCCTCGGCGGTCCCTGAGGACCGCCGCCTCTGTCGGGGAAGGGCACATCCATGCCGTCACCATCGAGATTCGCCGACGGTGGGGCTTGGAGGACACCCCCCGGATTGCTACCGGCAACCAGATGTCGAGGTAGTTCGAACGCGCATGTCCCCTCAAACGCCGCCTCTCGTTGCCCCAACCGAATGTGGGGCATTCGGAGGCGACGGATTCGGGGAGGCCACTGCGGCGCTCACATCCCACGAGGTGGGACATGATGCAGCGATGTGTGGCTGACAAGCACGCACCCAACAAGGGGGCACCTGGTGCGGCTACCAGCCTAACATCACCAGCGCACACAGCTATTCCCTGAAGGTCGAAGAGGTATCAGCGTGTCTCGGGAGAGACAACACGGGCACCGCGGGTTTCGACATCCAGTGGCTGGATGAGCCAATCCGTACCCACTTCCGGTGCGATCAAATCCTGCGTATCCACTGTCGAAAACGCAAGAATGGTGGGACCCGCTCCCGAAACGACCGTAGGGACGCCGATCCCGCGCAGACGTTGTACCAGATCCGCTGTCTGCGGCATCGCAGGCGCGCGGTAGTCCTGGTGCAGCCGGTCCTCGGTGGCGGCCAGCAGCAGTTCCCGGTCCGGCGTCGCGGTCAGCGCCGCCACGAGCAGAGCCGCCCGCCCGGCGTTCGCGGAGGCGTCCGCGTGCGGAACGGTCTCGGGAAGCAGCCCCCGGGCGACCTCTGTGGAAAGACGGTGCCGGGGAATGACGGCCACGGGCCTGATGTCGGCGTGTGGGACCAGTTTCAGCATATGCGGGGCGTTCGACTGGTCGGTCCACGCCACGGTCAGTCCGCCCGCCAGGCACGGGGCCACGTTGTCCGGGTGGCCCTCGATCTCGGTGGCCAGCGCGAAGACGTCGTCGTCGGTGAACACGGGCGTGTCGTCCCCGTGGACGGCGGGCGCCGCCTGCGGGTCCCGCGTGCTCTCCCCCGTGATCTCTTCCGTGGTCTTCACGGCCGCGTACGGCGTGCCCGCCAGCGCCCTCGCCGCGAGGACGCCCGCGCAGATCGCCGCCGAGGAGGAGCCGAGTCCCCGCGCGTGCGGGATGCGGTTGAGACAGCGGAGCCGGATGCCGAGCGGCTGCGGAACCCCCATCCGGTCGAAGGTCGTGCGCATCGTCCGCACGATGAGGTGGCCCTCGCCGTCGTCGAGCTCGCCCGCGCCCTCTCCCGTCACCTCGATGCCGACGCTCGGGGAACGGGGATCGTCTCCGGGGTCGACCAGGCTGACCTCGACCTCGTCGTAGAGGGCGAGGGCGAGCCCCAGGGTGTCGAACCCGGGGCCGAGGTTGGCCGACGTCGCCGGGACCCGGACGGTGACCTTGATGCTGTCGGTCATCGAGAATCTGGGGCGCAGGCCCCTGGCTTGGCCATAGGCAGGCGGCCCCTCCTCCTATCTACCTGGTGCTCTACCTGGCTGTCTGCCTGGTACGGAACGGTCTGCCCGCTGCGGGACGGTTGGCGCGGGCCGCGGCGGAGGCCGCCGCGACGCGCGGACGGAGGAGATCCCGCGAGACGGGGATCAGGCGAGTTCCAGCGCGGTGGCGGCGGCGCGGGCGTCGATCGGGATCGTCACCGGGGTCGGCGCGCCGGAGATGGCCCAGTCGGGGTCCTTGAGGCCGTTTCCGGTCACCGTGCAGACGATGCGCTGACCGGGGGCGACGAGCCCCTGGTCGTGGGCCTGGAGGAGACCCGCGACGCTGGCGGCGGAGGCGAGCTCGACGAACACGCCCTCCTCCTGGGCCAGCAGCTTGTACGCGGCGGCGATCTGACGGTCGGTCACGGCCTGGATGACGCCGCCGGAGTCGTCGCGGGCCGCCTCGGCGAGCTGCCAGGACGCGGGGTTGCCGATGCGGATCGCGGTGGCGATCGTGTGCGGGTGGGACACCGGGGCGCCGTTGACGATCGGCGCGGCGCCGCTGGCCTGGAAGCCGAACATGCGGGGCGACTTCGTCGCGACGCCGTCCTTGGCGTACTCGGTGTAGCCCATCCAGTAGGCCGAGATGTTGCCCGCGTTGCCGACCGGGATGCAGTGGATGTCGGGCGCGTCGCCGAGGGCGTCGACGATCTCGAAGGCGGCGGTCTTCTGGCCCTGGAGCCGGAACGGGTTGACGGAGTTGACCAGCGCGATCGGGTAGTTCTCCGACAGCTCCCTGGTCATCTCGAGGCAGTCGTCGAAGGAGCCCTCGACCTGGATCAGCTTGGCCCCGTGGACGAGCGCCTGGGCCAGTTTGCCCATCGCGATCTTGCCGCGGGGCACCAGCACCGCGCAGGTCAGCCCCGCGCGGACCGCGTAGGCGGCGGCGGAGGCGCTGGTGTTGCCGGTCGAGGCGCAGATGACGGCCTTCGCGCCCTCCTCGACGGCCTTGCTGATGGCCATCGTCATGCCGCGGTCCTTGAAGCTGCCGGTCGGGTTCGCGCCCTCGACCTTCAGATAGACGTCGCAGCCGGTCAGCGCCGAGACCCGGTGCGCCGGGACGAGCGGCGTGCCGCCCTCCAGGAGCGTGACGACGGGGGTCGCCGTGGTCACCGGAAGTCGGTCGCGGTACTCCTCGATGAGGCCACGCCACGCCCTGGTCATCATTGCTCCTCCCGCGCGTGACCGGCACGCGCGTTCTACCTGCGGTGTTAGGCCGCAAGTCTACGGGTAACAGGATCTGCATCGGGATCTGCTGTCCACCAAATGGACAAGCCAGACGTCAATCTACCCAGGAAACGCTAAGGAAGCGTCGATAGGGTCACCAGGTCCTGAGAAGCGGGAACGCAGACAAGGAGCACTTCATCATGACGGGCGGAACGGCTGTCGACCGGCCCCCGATCCGGCACAACGACTACTCCCCCCTGGACCCGCCGCCGCTGGGCGGCTGGGACCCGGAGCTCTCGGTCAGCGTGGTCATCCCCGCGCACGGCGGCCAGCACCGGCTCGACCTGACCCTCGCCGCCCTGGCCGCGCAGACCTATCCGGCGAGCCTCATGGAAGTGATCGTGGTCGACGACGGCAGCGACCCACCGCTGCGCCTGCCGGAGATCGTCCCGTCGAACACCCGGATCGTGCCCTCGGCCCCCGGCGGCTGGGGCATCGCGCACGCGCTCAACACCGGGGCCGCCGTGGCGGACGGGCGGATCATCCAGCGCCTCGACGCCGACATGGTCGTCTGGCGCGAGCACATCGAGGCGCTGGCCCGCTGGCACCATCTGACCGACTACCTGGTCACCATCGGCGCGAAGAGGTTCGTCGAGGACCCGCCCCTCTCCCCCGCGCAGCTGCACGAACGCGTGCGGGCGGGCTCGCTCGAGGAGGTCTTCGACCTGTCGAAGGCACTGCCCAGCTCGACCGAGCAGACGATCTTCCGCACCGACGGCCTGCGCAACAGCCGCAATCCGTACCACGTGTGCACGGGGCCGACGGTCTCGATGCGGCGGGAGACCTTCCACGCCGTGGGCGGGATCGACCCGGGCGTGCTCAGGGGCGAGGACACCGAGTTCGCCTACCGGCTCGCCACGCATGGCGTGGTCTTCGTCCCCGACATGGCGGCCAGGGCCGTGCATCTGGGCATCCCCGCCCAGCGTCGCGACCGGCAGCGGGCGGTCAGGGCCGTCGCGCCCTACCTGGCCCACCGGGTGCCGCTCCGCCGCGACCTGCGCAAGGACGGGGGCAGGCGGTGGCTGGTGCCGTACGTCGAGGTGGTCATGCACGTCGGCGCCGTCGAGGAGACCGGCGAGGAGCGGGTGCGCGCGGCGGTGAGCGCCGCCCTTGAGGGGTCCGTCGCCGACGTGCTGGTCACCCTGGTGGCCCCGTGGTCCCGGCTGCCGGAGGGCCGCCGTCCCGTGCTCGGCGACCCGTCGTTCGAGCTGCGCCTGCTGCGGGAGCACTTCTCCCACGACGAGCGGATACGGCTGGCCGACGAGGTCTCCCCCACCCCGGGGCCGACCCCGTTCCGCTACACGGGCCCGGTCTCGGTCCCGCTGGGGCGCGACTCGCTGGAGCGGATGATCGCCGCGGTCCAGGACGACAGGTCGGGCCTGCTCGTGGTCGACCTCGGAGACGAGGGCCAGGCGACGCTGGAGCGGGCGGAGGCGCTGGGCAGGGCCAGGCTGCTGGGCGCGGACGACGTCGTGACCTCGATCAAGGCGACCCACGGCGTACGGCACGGCGACCAGGCGGAGTTCTGGCCGGTGAGGCCCGCGCCCCGACCTCAGCCCTCGCCCCGCCCCCAGGCGGGAAAGCCGCTCCCCGCCCAGAGCGGGAGAGCCGAACGCCAGGGCGGGAAGGCGGAGTGCCAGGGCGGGAGGACCGCGCCGTCCACGCCGAGGCTTCCTTCGCCCTCCTCGGGCCTGTCCGCGCCGCCCAGGTCCTGGCGGGCCAGACTCAGGTCGGCGATCCGGACGTTCAGGGCCGGATAGCCGAACCCGCCGGACGTCCCCGGCCGGTCGGGAGGAGGTCCCGGCCCGCCGGGCGACGGCAGGAGGCGAACCGGGGTCAGATCGGGGAGGGGACGGCCGCGCGTTCCTCAGGCAGGGGGATGACGCGCCGCCGCACCGCCAGGCCGAAGGCGACGACGAGCAGGCCCGCCACGCCCGCGACCGCGAACGGCGCCGCGGGCCGCCACTCGCCGAAGAGCACCCCGCCGACCGTGGAGATGACGAAGATGCCGACGGCTCCGCAGACCGTCTGCACACCGTAGGCGGAGGCGCGCACGGCGGGAGGGACCTGCTGGGCCAGCAGGGGACCCGCGGTGACGATCGCGGCGATCTCCCCGAGGCCGACGAGCACGGCCACGATCATCATTCCGGAGCCGAGCGGATCGTCGATCAGCAGCGTGGACAGGTAGGCGGCCGCGGCGACGGCCTGGGCGAGGACGACCGCGTCCTGGCGGCGCATCCGATCGCCGAGCCAGCCGAACAGCGGGGCCCCGAGGGTGGCCGTCGTCTGCGCGATGCCGACCACGATCCCCGCGCGGGCCAGGGCCTGGGCCGTGGTCAGGCCGCCCTCGCCGCTGGCGTGGTAGACGACCCACAGGGGCATGAACGCGGCGACGACGGACAGGTCGGCGCGGGCCACGAACGACGCCGCGTAGGACAGGGCGACTCCCGGGTCCCGGGCGAGCGCGACGCCCTCCCTGATCAGGCGGGTCAGCGGGACACGCTCGACGCCCCCGCCGACCCTGACCCCGGAGAGGGAGAACCACATCAGCGCGGCGACGACCAGGACGACCGCGGCGACGATCAGGAACGAGTAGCGGGCCGCGGCGACCGTGGCCGCCTTGCCGTCCCCGAGGGACGCCTCGAGGGTCGCGGGGATGCGGACCAGGCCGAGCACGGCGACCATCGCGCCCAGACCGCTGAAGAGGCCGACCAGGCCGTAGGACTTGCTTCTCGAGCGGTCGCGCACGTAGTCGATGGCGACCGTGGCCAGCATCCCGCTGAGGGCGGCGACGCCGAAGGCGAAGAGCACCCGCACCGCGACGAGCACCGCCACGTCGCCCGCGAACGGGAACAGCGCGGTGCCCAGGCCGCACAGCGTGAACCCGGCCACCACGACGGGCCGCCTGCCGAAACGGTCGGCCAGCGCGCCGTACCAGGGCAGGCTGACGATCATCGCGATCTCGGCGGCGGCGGCCAGCAGCCCGACCACGCCGCCCTGGTTGCCCTCACCGTCGAGGACGCCCAGCAGGATGAACGGCTGGGCCGCGGGAAGGAAGGTGATGATCATGGTCGCGGCGAACGCCATGACCATGGACGCCACCAGGTTGCCCGGCCGGATGCCGTCGGCGAGATGGAGTCCGATGAAGCGGCGCTGAGAGGAGGCGGCCATGTCGCGATCTTGCCAGCTCCGTCGATCCCTTCTCCAGCCTTCCTCGATATGATCACGACAATTCCGGAAATAACTCCACCGGGGAGCACCGAGTGACCGACCAGGCACCAAAGGGCATCAACACCCAAATACCCAATGTCGCACGTATGTACGACTACTACCTCGGTGGTAAGGACAACTTCCCCGCCGACCGGGAGGCTGCGGAACGGGTCCTGACGGTCGTCCCCGAGATCCGGCACAGCGCCAGGTCCAACCGCGCCTTCCTGCGCCGCACGGTCGACTTCGTCGCCAGGACGGGCGTCGACCAGTTCCTCGACCTCGGCGCGGGCCTGCCGACCCAGAACAACGTCCACCAGGTCGCCCCGGGAGCCAAGGTCGTCTACGTCGACAACGACCCGACCGTGCTGGTCCACGGCAGGGCGATCCTCGGCAAGAACGAGAACGTGACCATCGTCGAAGGAGACGTGCGCCGCCCCCGCGAGATCCTGGAGCACCCGGACGTCCGCGCGGCGCTCGACTTCGACAGGCCCGTGGGGATCCTGCTGCTGGCGATCATGCACTTCGTGCCGGACGACGACGACCCGGCGGGCATCCTCGCGACGTTCCGCGAGGCCGTGGTCCCCGGCAGCCACGTGGTCATGTCGCATGTCGCGATCGACGCGAGGCCCGCGGCGGCCGACGGGGTCACCAGGGTCTACGACCGGGCCTCCTCGCCGTTCGTCGCCAGGACCGGCGCGGAGATCATCCGTCTGTTCGACGGCCTCGACGTCGTCGAGCCCGGCATCGTCAACCTGCCGGAGTGGCGTCCCGACCCCGGCGCCCCGGTCCCCTACAAGGGCATCGGGTCCTACTTCCTCGGCGGGGTCGGAACCGTCACCGGCGGGTGACCTCCCTCCCCCGCGGGCGGCGGTCCTCCGAGGACCCCTCTGAGGACAGGGCCGCCTGTGACGGTCTCCTCCCCGGCGGACGGCGCCCCCCCGAGGTCGAACCGTCACCGGCGGCGGATGATCGCCCGCTTGACGGTCGACAGCAGGCCGTACTGGACGACCTTCCTGGCGGCGGCCAGCTCCTTGCGCAGGCCGCCGACCTCCCTGCGCAGCTCGACCGCGCTCCTGCGCCAGCGCCCCGCCTCCTCACGCCACCGCGCGACCTGCCCGCGCAGCCGCTCGACCTCCTTGGCGAGGCGGGCCGCCTCGGCCTGGGCCTCAGTCCTGGCGCGGTAGGCCCCGCGGCGTCCGGTGAGCGCCCTGGCCTCGGGCAGGAACCCGTAGGTCTCCCCGTCGGCCCAGATCGTGCCGAAGGTGTCCTCGACGGCGT
This sequence comes from Streptosporangium carneum, assembly GCF_027922005.1. Taxonomy (GTDB): domain Bacteria; phylum Actinomycetota; class Actinomycetes; order Streptosporangiales; family Streptosporangiaceae; genus Streptosporangium; species Streptosporangium carneum. The sequence goes on from NZ_BSEV01000002.1 coordinate 313,402, forward strand.
CGTCGAGCGCCTCGCCCTCCTCGCACACGACGGCGGCGCGGGCGAACGCGGCGGCACGCTCCAGCCTGGCCGTGACGACCCCCCGCTCGGGGTCCTCGGCCAGCAGCACGGAGACCAGGCCGTACCCCTCGCCCGTCGCCAGGTCGAGCAGGCGCGCGAGGGTGTCCTCCCCCGGCGTCCACCCGGCGGGCAGCCTCAGCCGGTACGGCACCGCCCCCCAGCCCCGCCCACCGCCGTCCGCGGGGTACGGCGTCGCGGGCTCGCCCGGCGGCGGGGAGGCGAGGGCGAAGCGCACCCTGGCGTCGTGGGCGTAGTGGCCCCGGATCAGCACCAGGTCCAGGTCGGGGTCGGTCAGGGGGGCGCGCCCCTCTCGGCCGACGCGGTCCCACGGCCCCGGGACGGTGACCGCGACGTCGGGCACGGTGCCCGCGAGCACGGCGTCGACGGTGGCGCGGACCTCGTCGTAGCCGTGGGCGCCCTCCCCCGGCTCGACGACGACCTCCAGGTAGGGGACCTTCCACTGCCTGGCCGGGTGGGAGCGGAGCCAGCGGTAGGCCGGAATCCTGTCGGCCACGAAGGCGTGGCTGACCCGGTCAATGGGCGCCTTGCCGCGCATCCGCATGGTCGGTCCCAGGTGGAAGGCGCGGGCCAGCGGCTCGGGCACGAAGACCGCGCCCGCCTGCGCGAGCCGGTAGCCCATCTCGGTGTCCTGGCCGAGGACGAGGTCGGTGTCCATCGGCCCCGCCTTGGCCAGCAGCGCGGCGTTGACCGAGGTGGCTCCGCCCACGTGCAGGCTGAAGGCGCGGTGCGGGTTGTCGGTGAGGCCGTCGGTCCGCTCGATCAGGTCGACCAACCAGGCGTGCGGCTCCGCCGGCTCGAACAGCTCCGCCAGGTCCTCCGCCGCGGCGACCGCCTCGGGCGTGGGCAGCGGCGCGGGCGTGAAGCGCAGGTATCCGGTCACCACGAGGTACGGCGCCGCGTGGTGCCAGCGCATGTGCGCCTCGACGGACCGGCGGTCAAGGACCACGTCCGAGTCCAGCCAGTGGATCACGTCGCCGGTCGCGGCCCGCAGCCCGGCGTTGCGGGCGTGCGCCCTGCCGGGCGTCGGGCAGACGACCAGCCGGGTGTCCCGCGGCCTGAGGTCGGGCAGGCGCAGCGGCGGGTCGCTGCCGTTGTCGACCACGACGACCTCGGTCAGCTCCGCCGGATAGGTCTGGCCCGCGAGCCCGGCGAGCACCAGGTCGAGTTTGTCCTGGCCGCCGTAGGCGGGCACGACCACGCTGACCCTCAGGGACGGCGTCCAGGCGCCCAGCTCGGCGGGGGTGAGGACGCGGTAGTCGTTGCCCGCGACCCGCGCGATCACGAGGCCTCCAGGATCAGGCTCGGCCTGAAACCACGCCACTGGTTGGAGGCGACACGCAGGAAGTGGGCGAGCGAGAGCCGCCAGGTGTGCTCGACGCTCATCGCGCGCCGCAGCACGTAGCCGAGGCCGTGGGTCCGGTAGATGCGCGCCCCCCGCGCGTGCGCGGCCTTCAGGAAGCCGGCGTCCACCCCTCGCGGCAGGGCGGGGAAGCCCCCGGACTCCCGGAACCCGGCCCGGTCGACCAGGATCGTGCCCCCCGCCACGTGGTCGGACCAGACCTCGCTGGTGTAGTCGGTGCGGCGGATCGTGACGTTCAGGGGCTCCAGGTAGAAGAACTCGGCCGCGACGCCCACGATGTCCGCGCCCGCGTACGACCTCGCGAGGAGGAGGTCGGCCAGGTGCTCCGGGCCGTACCAGTCGTCGTCGTCCCATTTGGCGACGTACTCTCCGTCCGCCTTCGACGCGGCCAGGTTGAGCACCTCCCCGAAGGGGGTCGCCGCGTCGGCCTCGATCACCGTGACCGGCAGGCCGCTCTCCCCGACCGCGCGCCGTACCGCACCGTGGTCGGCGGGGACGCCGTGCAGGCCCAGCAGGACCTCGACCTCGACCCGGCGCTGCCCGGCGATCTGGGCGAGCGCGGAGCCCAGCAGGTGCGGCCGCATGCTGGACATCACCACGCTGACCTTGGGAGTGGTCTTCGCGGGGGTCGCGGCTCCGGCCTCAGGGCTCCTTCGTGCGAGGCCGTGTCGGCGCAGCCGTACGCTGTGCTCCTCCCTGCGCAGGACCGTCACCGAGCGGGGCCCGCCGTTCTTCGGCGGTTCTCCCCGCGGGGACTCCTGCGGCGTCCAGGCCGCGAGCAGGCGGGCGAGGCCGGGATCGACCCAGGCGGGTGAGACGGGGGCGTGCAGGGGCACGCCGGCGGCGGCCAGGCCGGTGACCGCGCCGGTCGGAACCCGCGCGGAGGGCCAGCGGACGGTCAGGCCGAGCAGCGGCCTGAGGCGGGCCACCTCGGTGGCGTCCGGGCGCTCTCCGAGCGGTTCGCCCGCCGCCAGCCATCCCGTGCCGCTCCACGACAGCTCCTGCACCCCCTCTGTCGCCGGTCTCAGGAAACCGGCCGGAGTCGCGGGAAGGGCGGTGGACGAGGGGATCGACTGCACGAGCACCAGCGAAGGATAGCGAGGCGGAAAGATCACTTCGCTCCCCCCGCCGGACTTGACATGAGTGCTTACGGCCGTTCACTCACAGCGTTCACGCAGGTCACAAAAACCTTGGGGTTTGCGTTTATCGCCATGTCCACTCTCGAGTAGTAGATAGCCTCAAATATCCTCCCCAACCAACAGGAAACGACAGAGCGGCACGGAAGGTAAGCGCGGATGCCCACGCCCCGAAAATTGACGCTGCTGACGACAATCATCGGCCCGCTGGTGCTGATCGCGCTGGGCCTGCTCGCGGGCGCGGGCATCGTCTCGGTCACCGCGGCCGTCGTGCTCGGCGCCATCGCGGCCGTGCTGGCCGCCCAGGCCCTGGCGGTCGCCACCGTCCGCAGGGTCGACGGCAAGGCCCAGCGCATCGACAACAGGGTCAAGCGCTACGAGGCGGAGCTGGCCCAGGTCAAGAAGACCGCGGAACGACTGGACCGGCGGCTCGACGAGATCGTCTCCCTGCTCAGGGAGCACGACAGCAGACGCGACGAGGACATCAAGGCGATCCTGACCTCCCTCGGCGAGGACCGCCTCACCTCCGTCCCCCGGCGCAGGGAGATGGAGGAGATGGTCAGCGAGCTGCTGCCGAGGCTGGCGGCGGTCGAGGCCAGGGCCGGACAGCCCGCCTCAGAGGGCAAGGCGTGAGGGAGACCGACACGCCCGGAGGGCGGCGGGCGGACAGGACGGCCGAAGCACGGCAGACGGGCGGGGTCACCGGCGAGCGGCGGACGGACAGGGCCGCCGAAGGGCGGCGGGCGGACGGGGCCGCCGTCCCCCGCGTCAGGATCAGGCACAACGACTACGGCCCGCTGACCCCGCCCGCTCCCGGCCGCTGGGAGCCCCTGCTCGGGGTGAGCGTGGTGATCGCCGCCTACGACTGCCAGGAGTCCCTGGACCGCACGCTCGCCGGACTGGCGGCGCAGAGCTATCCCGCGCGGCTCACCGAGGTGATCGTCGTCGACGACGGCAGCGACCCGCCGCTGCGGATCCCCGACCTCGCCCCGGCGAACACCCGGCTCGTCCGGGTGCCGGAAGGCCGCTGGGGACGGGGCTGGGCACGCCGCACCGGCGCGGCGGCCGCGACCGGCGACGTCCTGCACTGGGTTGACTCCGACATGATCCTCGACAGGGAGCACCTCGAGGCGCACATGCGCTGGCACCACCTCCTGTCGTACGCCGTCGTGCTCGGCGACGTCCGCTTCACCCCCGAGCCGACCCCCGACTCGCCCGCTCCCGCTCCTCCGGAGGTCTTCGCGGCGGTGCGGGCCTCGAACGCGGAAGGCCTGTTCGAGGAGTCGGCCCCGCACGCCTGGCGGGCGGGCGTGCTCGCCGAGACCCGGTGGCTGCGGGACGCGGGCGCCGGAGCCTACCGGCTCCACTCGGGAGCGACCACGTCGGTCCCGCTGGCGCTCCTGCGCTCCGCGGGCGGGGTGAACGCCGCGCTGAACATGGGCGAGGACACCGACCTCGGCTACCGCCTCGCGCAGGCGGGCGCGGTCTTCGTCCCGGACCCCGAGGCCCGTGCCTGGCACCTCGGCCCCTCGACGGTCATGCTCAGGGAGAAGGAGGTCCACCGGCACAACTGGTCGGTGCTGCCCGATCTCATCCCCGACCTGCGCTGGCTGCGCACCCACCCGCGCAGGCACTGGCTGGTGCCGTACGCGCACGTCGTCGTGGACGTCGGCGACGCCTCCTACGAGGAGATCAGGACGACCGTCGACTCCGCGCTCGCGGGCACCCTCGTCGACGTCGCCGTCACGGTGGTCGGGCCGTGGGCGGCCCTTCCCGAGGGACGTCGCCCCTCCCTCGACGAGCCGCTGCTCGACCTGCGCCTGACGCGCAATCTCTACGCCTGCGAACCCCGCGTCTCCTTCGCCGAGGAGACGCCCCGCGACCGCGCGCCCGCCCCCTTCCGCCTCACCTGCCCCGCGGGGTGGGCACTCGCCCCCGACACCCTCTCCAACCTGGTCAAACTGGCCGAGCGTGAGAAGTACGGCCTGCTGAGCGTGGTGCTCGACGAGGGAGAGCGCGGGGTCAGGACCGCCAGGCTCGAACGCACCGCCGCCTTCGCCAGGGCGGCGCTGGTCCGCGACGGCGTCCCTGACGGCGTCCCTGACGGCGTCCCTGACGGCGTCCCTGACGGCGTCCCTGGCGGTGTTCCTGACGGCGTCCCCGGCGACGCTCCCGGCGCCGTCGCCGACGGTGTGCTCGACGACGTGGTGCACGAGCTGTTCGGCTCGCTCTGGGTGAGCGCGGACGAGTACGGCCTCGTGCCCTCGCAGGAGGCGCAGCCCGTCACGGGCGACACCGCCAAGTGGCGGGCGGGCGCGGCCAGGTGGCAGCGCGAGGCGGAACGCCTCGGCGGCGAGGCGGACGACCTCCGCCGCGAGGTCGAGCGCCTGCGGGCGGAGGTCGAACGGCTGGAGGGCGAACGGCGGCGCGGCCCGCTGGGAGAGATCATCGCGACGGCCATGCGGCAGAGGAAGGTGGGCTGATGTCGTTCCTGACCGGTCTGCTGCGCGAGGCGGCGGGAGGCGGTGGAGGGCGGCGCGTCCTGGTCTACCGCGCGGGCTTCGAGACGCTCGACGAGCTGGAACCGTACGGGGTGACAGACCTGGACGGCGACCTCGACGGGGCTCCCTCCGCCGAGGAGAAGGCCGCGGAGGTCCTGGTGGTCGCCAGGACGCCGACCGACGTCCGCAGGGCCGCGACCCTGCAGTCGCTGCTGCCCATGGCCACACGGGTCGTGATCGCCGTCGAGGAGACGCCCCACTGGTACACCGCGCCCGTGCTGTCCCCGACGCCCGCGCACCGCTGGCGGTCGCTGACCGAGTTGCGCGTGTACCGCCCCGAGCGCGCGGCGTGGGTGGTCGAGGCGCGCTTCTCCAAGCCCACCCCCGCCGGCCGTACGCTCGCCGCGACCGCCAGGGCGTTCGCCGGGCACCGGATGGACGCCGTCGCGGCCCCGGTCGCGGGCCTGGCAGGCCCGGGGGCGGCGCACTGGCGTCCCGGCGACCCGAACGCGGCTCCCGCGGGCGTGACGGGACCGCTCCCCGACCGGTTCGGCGCCAGGGGCGGCGACCTGGTGCTGCGCACCACGGACCAGGATCCGCCCCCCTGGTCGGGCGAGGAGACGCCGGTCGACCGGCCGGTCGCCGAGCTGATGAGCTGGGAGAGGCTCGGCCGTCCCGGCGGAGCGGGAATCCTGCGAAGCGGTCTCGGCGACCTCTCCGAGCCGCAGACCATCCCCCCCGTCGACGACCGCTCGGTCAACCCGGTGGGCTTCGTCACGGTGCCGTCGCTCGGCATGGCCGACCTGTCCGTGCGGTCGGGACGCTGGACGATCACCTGTGAGGGCAGGACGCTCACCGCGTTCGGCGCATCCGGCTGCGTCACCGACGTGGACGTCAGCCGGATCAGGCAGGCCAGAGGGGTGCGCGTCGACTGGCGGCGCGGCCACAGCGGCCCCGTGGCCGCACTGCGGGTCGTCACCGGGCTCGCCGCCGCAGGGGTGCCGCTGGTCTGCGACGCCGTGCCGCCGTGGGCGGGCGCCCTCGGCCCTGAGCTGGCCAGGCTGATCGCCTCGGTCGACGAGACAGGACTCGCCGACGACCTCGAACGGGAGGAGCACAGCGTCAGGCTCCGCCGGGAGGCGCTGCGCACCCACGGCGTCCGCAGCCGCTGGGAGCAGCTCGGCGCGCCCGCCGCGCCCGCGCCGCTGACCTCGGTGCTGCTCGCCACCCGCCGCCCCGAGATGGTGCGCTTCGCGCTGGAGCAGATGACCAGGCAGCGCGGAGCGGAGTTCGAGGTGATCCTCGCCCTGCACGGCATCCCCTCGGGCCACCCCGACGTGGCGGGCGCGCTGGCGTCCTTCGAACGGCCGATCACCGTGTTCGAGGCGGACAGGGCGACGGTGTTCGGCGCGATGCTCAACGAGGCCGCGGCCAGGGCCTCGGGGTCGTTCCTGCTGAAGATGGACGACGACGACTGGTACGGGCCCGACTTCGTCTCCGACCTGCTCCTGGCCCACTCCTACTCGGGGGCCGAGGTGGTCGGCATGGTCCCCGAGTTCGTCTATCTCGCGTCGATCGGGGTGACCGTCCACCGGGACCAGGTCACCGAGCAGATCACCAACTTCATCGCCGGAGGGACCATCTTCGCCGAACGCTCGGCCTTCGAGGCGGTCGGCGGCTTCCGCACGCTGCCGGGGACGATCGACGCCCAGTTCCAGCACGCCGTACAGGCCGCCGGCGGGCAGATCTACCGCACCCAGGGCCTGGGATACATCCTGCGGCGCGGCAACGTCGCCAACCACACGTGGCGCGAGCCCATCGGCACGTTCCTGCGGCGCAACAAACGCCAGTGGCGCGGCTTCAGGCCCAGCGCGCTCATGGAACTCCCCGGGGAGGCGGTGTGAACGCGCGGACCAGGCGTGAGGGGGGCGCGGCTCCCGCGACCTCCGCGGCCCGCGGGGAAGGGCGGGGAGACGGCGTGGACGCGCCGACGCGGGAGAAGGCCCGCGGGGAAGGGCGGGAAGAGGGCGTGGACGCGCCGACGCGAGGAAAGGCCCGCGAGGAAGGCCGGGAGCGGCGGGAGGAGGGGCAGGACGTGCCCGCGCGCCGAGAGCGAAGGGTGAGCCCGCCGAGGATCCCCGGCAACGACTTCGGGGTGCTGAACCCGCCCGCCCCCGGCACGTGGGAGCCGCGCGTGGCGGTGAGCGTGGTGATCCCCGCCAGGGGAGGCCAGAACAAGCTCGACCTCACGCTGGCCGCCCTGGCCGCGCAGACCTACCCCTCGCACCTCCTTGAGGTGATCGTCGTGGACGACGGGAGCGCGCCCCCGCTCAGGCTCCCCGAGATCGCCCCGGAGCACACCCGGATCGTCCACGGGCTCCCGGGCCGCCCCGGCATCGCCGGGGCCCTGGAGACCGGCACGGCCGTCGCGGACGGCGAGGTGATCCACCGGATGGACGCCGACATCGTCTCCTACCGGGACCACGTCGAGGCGCACATGCGCTGGCACCATCTGGCCGACTACCTGGTGGTGACGGGGACGTTGCGGTTCACCGCGATGGCCGGCACGCCGCCGACCGCCGCGGAGGTCAGGACCGCCGTCGCCGGGGACAGGGCCCGTTCCCTCTTCGAGGAGGACCCCGACCACGGGCACGACTGGATCGGCGATCTCCTCGCCGCCCATCGCGGCTTCCGGGACGCGCCGAGTCCGTTGCTGCACCGCGTCCACGTGGGCGCGACGGTCTCGTTGCCCGCCGCCCTGCTCAGGGAGGCCGGGGGGATGGACACCTCCCTGGCCCTCGGCGAGGACACCGAGCTCGGTTACCGGCTCACCCAGACGGGCGCGGTGTTCGTCCCCGACCAGGAGGCGCTCAGCTGGCATCTGGGCGTCACGACGGCCATGCGCAGGCCGGGAGAGGTCAGGCGGCACAACGACCCGTTCATCGCCGACCGCGTGCCGTACCGGCGCAACCTGCGCACCGACCCGGGCCGCCAGTGGCTGGTCCCCTACGTCGAGGTGGTCGTGGACGCCGAGGACGCCTCCTTCGAGGATGTCAGGGCGAGCGTGGACGGAGCGCTGGCGAGCACGCTGGCGGACGTGAGCGTCGTCGTGACCGGCCCGTGGGACGCCCTCTCCGAGAGCCTCCCGGGAACGCCTCCCGAAGGACCTTCCACAGGTTCTGCGGAATCCGCGGAGTCCGCAGGTTCCGTGAGCTCCGTAAGTTCCGTGGATTCCGCAGGTTCGGTGAGTTTCGCAGGTCCTGTGGGTCCCACAGGCTCCGTAGGCCCTGCGGACTCCCTGGCCCCTGCGGACCCTGCGGACTCCCTGGACCCTGCGGACTCCGTGGGTCCCGCGGGTCCCGTGGGTCCTGTGGGGCAGGACACGCCGCTGGACGCTCCTCTGCTGGACCTCAGGCTGGTCCGGGGGCAGTACGCCAACGACGGCCGTGTCCGCTTCGCCGAGCGCGTCCCCCCGACCGCGTTCCCCGCGCCGTTCAGGCTCGTCTGCCCCGCCGGATGGGTCCCGGGGGCGGAGAGCCTGGCCATGCTGGTCGAGCTGGCGGACAAGGACGACGAGGGGCTGTTGCTGGTCGCGCTCGAGGAGCGCGAGACCGGTGTCGTGGCCGCCCGCTTCGAGCGGACCGCCGCCGTCGCGCGGGCGCTGCGCGTCGCCGGGGACGACGAGTCCCTGGACGACGTGATCGCCGACCTGTACGGCGCGACCTGGCTGGACGCCGAGTCGTGGCGGTTCCGCCCGGCGGCGCGGGCGTACCCCGCCTGGGCGTCCGACCGCAACCGCGAAGCCGTACGGTGGCGTGCGGAGGCCGAGGCCCGTACCCGTGACGCCGAACGCGCCCGGCGTCAGGTCGCCGCCCTCAAGGCCGAGCTGAAGGAGCTGCGCGCCCAGGCGGCGAAGGGCACGCGCGACACCGCCAGGTGGAGGGAGAAGGCGGAGCAACGCCGCCTCGAGGCCGTCGCCCTGCGCCAGACGCAGCAACGCTCCCTCCTGCGCCGCGCCACCCGCCGCCTGCGCAGGATCGTCGAGGGCCCCCGTTAGCGCGGTGACCGCACACCTCCACCGGGTTCGCGACGTCCCGAGCCCCGGCACGAACACCTCCGGCGCCCCCGAACGACACGCGACCCGGTGAACACCCTCACCCCCGCCGGGTTCGCAGCGCTTTCAAGCGCCGGTACGGAGAGCACCGGCACGGGCCCGCCCGGCGTCTTCGGACGGCGTGCGCCCCGGTGAACGTCACCCGTCACAGCATTGGTGCGACGCCCTGACCGGGCGGCCCCGAATCAGGCGGATCAGGGCGGCGGGCACAAGCTCCCCCGAAGCCCGACATCAAGTTGACGTCACCCATGGCTTGCGATGACGCCATCATGGCGTCATAGTGACGTCATGGATCTCGCGCCGTATGTCGAACACCTCCGACGTGATCTCACGGTCGCCGCCGAAGCCGGCGGCGAGGAAGCCCTCGCCCTGGCCAAGCGGCTCACCGCGTCATTGGAGTCGGCTGCCCGGCTCGCCCTGCTGGATGCCCTGTCCGCCGCCGCGGACGAGATCACCCGCGATCTCGCGCCCGGTTCGGTGGAGGTACGGCTGCGCAGGCGTGACCCCGAGTTCGTGGTGACGTCGCCGGTCGCCCCGCCGTTCGAGGGCATGTCCGAGGACGGCTCCGCCACCGCGCCGCCCGGGGCCTCCAGGGCGTCAGGGGCGTCAGGGGCCGCCGGAGCGTCAGGCGCGTCCGCCACGGACGCCCGGCCGTCCGCCCAGCCCGAGGCCGAGGACGGCGGGACGTCGCGGCTCTCGCTGCGGATCCCCGAGCATCTCAAGCCGCGCATCGAGGAGGCGGCGGGGCGGGAGGGACTGTCGGTCAACGCCTGGCTGGTTCGAGCCGTCTCCGCCGCGCTCGAACCAGACGGCCGGGGACGCCGCCCGGATCAGCGCGCCGGGCGGCAGACCGCACAGCAGACCGGGCGGCGCTACACAGGCTGGGTCCGTTGACCGCCCGACCGTCGGCGTTCACCAGGTCACGCACCACGCACCGCCAACCGGCGTCGGTCCGCACCACCCCGCCGCCCGCCGCCCCGACGCCGTGAGCGACGGCGAGGGCACCCGGTTCACCACACCGCCGCGCTCGACGCCGCAACCATCAGCAAGGGAGCGTTATGCCTACCTTCGACACCCCCGAACCGATCTTCGCTCTCATCGACATCGCGGCCGGGGACGTTCGGATCACCGCGAGCGACCGGGCCGACACCGTCGTCGAAGTGCGGCCGAGCGACGAGTTCGACGAGACGGACGTCCGAGCCGCCGAACAGACCCGGATCGAGTACGCCCAGGGAAAGCTGCTGGTGAGAACCCCTGAGAACAACACCCGTTCGCTGTTCAGGTGGATCAGCTGGAGCGGCTCGATCGTGGTGACGGTCGACCTGCCGACGGGCTCCCGCGTCGAGGCGAACGCGACGGCGGATTTCCACTGCGAGGGACGTCTCGGCGAGTCGACGTTCAAGACGGCCACCGGCAACATCTGGCTCGACCAGACCGGCCCCCTCCGGCTGAACGCCGCCGACGGCGACATCACGGTGACCCGGTCGGTCGGACGCGCCGAGGTCACCACCGCCAACGGCGACATCCGGATCCGTCAGATCGACGGCCCCGCGACGATCAGAACCGCCAACGGCGGCATCACCGTCGGCGAGGTGACCGGCGACCTCCAGCTGAACACGGCGTACGGCGACATCACGGTCGACCGCGCCCTGGCGAGCGTCAACGCCAAGACCGCCGCGGGCAGCATACGCATCGGGGAGGCGGTTCGCGGCCTGGTCACCCTCGAAACCGCCTACGGCAGGCTCGAGGTCGGCGTCAGGGAGGGCACCGCCGCCTGGCTGGACGTGAGCGCGCCGTACGGCAGCGTGCGCAACCACCTGAACGCCGCGGACGGCCCCGAGCCCACCGACGAGACCGTCGAGGTGCGCGCTCGCGCCTACTACGGCGACGTCGTGATCCGCCGTTCCTGAACCCCGCGCTTTCCCGCCCCCGTGCGGAGCCCCGCCCTGAACTCCACGCCGAACGACGAAACGAGGAACACATGAGCACCTCCCCGCCCCGACCGGCGATCGCGGCGGTCGGACTGCGCAAGTCGTTCGGCGGCAGGGCCGTGCTGGACGGCATCGACCTGGACGTCCCCGAGGGAACGGTCTTCGCGCTGCTCGGCCCGGACGGAGCGGGCAAGACGACCACGGTCCGGATCCTTTCCGCACTGATCAGCGCCGACGCGGGCCAGGTGCGGGTGGCCGGTCACGACCTCGCCGGGGAGCCCGACGCGGTGCGTTCCGCGATCGGCGTCACCGGCCGGTTCTCCGGGGTGAACGACCTCCTCACCGGCGAGGAGAACCTGACCCTGGCGGCGCAGGCGCGCCGTCCCGGCCGGAGCGAGGGCCGGCGCCGCGCCGCCGAGCTGCTCGACCGCTTCGACCTGGCCGAGGCCGCGGGGGAACCGGTCGCGACCTACTCCGGCGGCATGCGGCGCAGGCTCGACCTCGCGACGGCCCTGGTCGGCGAGCCGCGGATCGTCTTCCTCGACGAACCGGCCACCGGCCTGGACCCACGGGGCCACCGCGCCATGCGGCAGATCGTCCGCGACCTCGCGAACGACGGAGTAACGATCTTCCTGACGGCGCAGTCCGTGCGGGAGACGGAGGGTCTCGCGGACCGAATCGCGGTCCTCGACCGCGGAAAGCTGGTCGCCGAGGGGACCCCCGACGACCTCAGACGCCTCGTCCCCGGCCACGTCCGTCTGCGATTCACCGACCCGGACGCGCTCGAATGGGCCGCCCGCGCCTTCGGCGAGACGCCGCGCGACGACGACGCGCTCACCCTGCGCGTCCCGAACGACGGCAGCGTCAGCTCGCTGCGCGCCCTGCTCAGGCGGATCGACCACGAACTGCTCGCCGTCGACGAAGTGTCGGTTCACGCCCCCGATCTCGACGACGTCTTCCTCACCCTCACCGGCCGCTCCGCCCCCTGATCGATCGGTCCGCCGCCGCCACCGGCCCCCTGAACGCGTGACTCCTTCCGGCGACTTACCGCCGAATAAGGAAAACTCTTAAACGATAATCTCGCCCAGCAGAAACCTCTTCAGTTTCCGGACCCGGATTCGCCTCCTGCGACCGGCCCGTAATCCACACACCCGAATCGCAAATCATTCCTCTATGGATGTCCACCACGACCGCGGTTAGCATCGGGAGACGAACAAAACACCAAACACCGAAAGGAGACGGTCAATGGGCCGCATCAGAAAACTCGGCGCTTCGACGGCCGCCGTTATCGCAATCACCGCCGCGACGTCCCTGCTGTCACCGGCTCTCCCGGCTCAGGCGGCTCAGGCGGCGAATTGCACCAGCGGCGGCCAGATCGGCACGTATGGCGGATCCGGCTGGGCGACGTGCAGCGGCATCGGAGTGAACCAAGGACAGGTGATAATTTTCTGCGAGGACAACAGCGGTGCCTATAACACCGTTTATGGCCCTTGGGTCAGCAGCGGCTCCACATCCACTGCACGATGCAGCAGGGACACCGTGCTGATATCACTCGGCTATCGCTACCGGTGAGCCGATCTCCTTCTCATCCGGCCGCGGCGAAGGACGACAGCGGTTCGAAAGAGACGATCAGGCGACCGGACGAGAAGACAGGCCGAAGGGCTCTCCCCATCACCTGTCCGTGATGCGACGAATCACCTCGGCACAGACAGGTGATGGCGTCGCCGCCCGATGTTCGTCGCCGCCCTGCCCCGACCGCTCGCCCTCTCAGCCGAGACTCCCCAAGGCGGGTCATCCACGGGGCAGGGGGCGGTAGCGGGCGCCGACGGCGCTCTGAAGGGTCTTGACGACCGTGCCGCGGGCGCTGCGTCCCGCCAGCCAGTCGAGGAACTCGTTCATGATCTTCGGTGGGACCGAGTAGACGCCGCAGTCGTCGCAGACACGGTGGAACACCAGGGGCAGGACCCCGCCTCCGCCCTTCTCCGCGTTGAGGACCTGCTGCTTCATCTGCCGCAGAGAGGTGTCCTCGCGGACCGAGCCGGGCGTGCGGATCCCGTAACGGTCCTTGGGGCGCGGCGTCTCGGTCGCCGGACATCCAGGGCAGTTCCACTGCCTGAGCCCGCCGACCGTGCGGGCCGCGTCGTAGCCGCACTCCCGTGCCACCGCCTTCGCGTCGGCGTCCACCGCGCCGAACGGGTAGGCGAGGGTGGCGGGGCGCAGGCCCCACGCGACCAGTGTCCTGCGGTCGTCGCAGATCTGCGGGCCCTGCTCGTCACGGGTCAACTCGTTGAGACGGACGTGGGTCAGTGTGTGACCGCCGATCTCGTGTCCCGCCTTGGCGAGCGCGGCGATCTGGCGGCGGGTCAGCTTGCCCGTCCGCCCGACGGTCTCGGTGTTGACGTAGAACGTCCCGCGCATGTTCCTTCGCTCCAGCGCGCGAGCCACCGACGGGTGGGTCGCGTCCCCGTCGTCGAAGGTGAGCGAGACGATCGTCGTGACCTTCTCAGAAGGAGCCGCCGCCGGAGGAACCGTCGCGGTCTGGGAGGTCGCCGCCTCGGCGGGGAGCGTCAGCGTCGACGCCGCCAGAGCGGCCAGTGTCGCCAGCAGCGTCCTCGCCAGGTGAACGATCTTCATGCGAGCCGCCCCTCCGGACAACGGGCCAAAGTATGCAAACCACCATATAAGGCCATGCTTCGCTTAAAGTCCTCGCCGTCAAACATCCAAGGATCGCCCCCTCGTGCCGGTGCGACGCCGTACGGCAGGCCCTGTCTCGCCCGGCGCCCGGCAGGCGGTGACTCGGGCCGCACCGACGCTCGGCGTTCCCGACGAACGCCCCGGATCGGTCGGCCCACGAGGCGCCCCCGGCATCGAGGACGCCCGGGAGGCCAGGAGGCCGACCCGGTGACCGAAGACGTTTCGCTCACCGGGTCGAGCACCTCGCACCGGCGCCGATCCGTCCCGCCTCACCACTCGCCGTACCGGCGCTCAGACGGTCACGAACACGATGAGGGCGGGTCGCGACGGAAGCACACAACCACCACACGATGAAGGTGACCAGCCACCACGGCGAAGGCGGGCAGCCGTCGACACGGTGAGGGCGGGTCACCGACACGGCGGAGGCGAGCGGTTACCCCGTCAGGAGGCGTCCTCGCCCTCGACCCGCATGACGCTCACCACGTCGCGGACGATGTCCATCTCCCGCAGACCCTCGATGGTGGCCGACAGGGCGGCGTCGGTGGCCCTGTGCGTGACCAGGACGAGCTGGGCGTCGTCGCCGTGCCCCTCCTGCCGGACGGTCTGGATGGACACGTCCTGCTTGGCGAACATGTCGGCGACCCGGGCGAGCACGCCCGGCTTGTCGGCCACGTCCAGGGAGACGTGGTAGCGCGTGACGGTCTCGCCCATCGGGTGCACGCTCAGGTCGGCGTAGGTGGACTCCTCGGGACCCCGCGTCCCCGCCAGCAGGTTGCGCCCGACGGCCACGATGTCGCCGAGCACCGCGCTCGCGGTGGGAGCCCCGCCGGCGCCCGCGCCGTAGAACATGAGCTGCCCCGCCGAGCGGGCCTCGACGAAGACCGCGTTGTAGGCCTCGCGGACCCCGGCCAGCGGGTGCGTCCTGGGGATCATGGCCGGGTGCACCCGCACGCCGAAGGATCGTCCGTCCTCGGAGCGGGAGCAGATCGCCAGCAGCTTGATGACGTATCCCATCGCCTTGGCACTGGCCACGTCGGTCGCGGTGATCTCGGTGATGCCCTCGCGGTGCACGTCGGCGGCCGTCACCCTGCTGTGGAAGGCGATCCCGGCCAGGATCGCGGCCTTGGCGGCGGCGTCGAAGCCCTCGACGTCGGCCGTCGGGTCGGCCTCGGCGTATCCCAGCGCCTGGGCCTCCTCGAGCGCGTCGGAGAACGACGCGCCGGAGGAGTCCATCTTGTCGAGGATGTAGTTGGTCGTGCCGTTGACGATGCCGAGCACCTGGTGGACGTGGTCGCCCGCCAGCGACTCGCGCAGCGGCCTGATCAGCGGGATCGCGCCCGCGACGGCCGCCTCGAAGTACAGGTCGGCGTTGTTGGCCCTGGCCGCGGCGTGAATGGTCGCGCCGTCCTCGGCGAGCAGCGCCTTGTTCGCCGTGACGACCGACTTGCCGCTGTTCATGGCCGCCAGGATGAGCGACCTGGCGGGCTCGATGCCGCCGATCACCTCGACGACGATGTCCACGTCGTCGCGGGTGACCAGGGCCTCGGCGTCGGTGGTGAGCAGGGCGGGGTCGACGTCGGTGTCCCGCCTGCGGCCCAGACGCCGTACGGCGACGCCGGCGATCTCCAGCGGCGCTCCGATGCGCGCGGCCAGATCGTCGGCCTGCTCGTGTATCAGCCGGATCACCTGGGAACCGACGACGCCGCACCCGAGAAGAGCGACTTTCAGTGCCATGCGACCGCACTCCTCATCTCGTTCGCTTCGCGAGCGGTCTGTCCCGCTCCCGCAGGTCCGCCCACTCGGCGGGCCGCCGCTCCAGATCGTTTCACGCCTGCCCCCTCAGGAGGTCGTCCTCGGTCTCGCGGCGGACGATCACGCGGGACTCCCCGGCCCTGACCGCGACGACGGCGGGCCTGGGAAGGTAGTTGTAGTTGTTGGCGAGCGAGCGGCAGTAGGCGCCGGTGCCCGCGACGGCGATCAGGTCGCCGGTGGCCAGGTCGCTCGGCAGCCACAGGTCGCGCACGACCATGTCGCCGCTCTCGCAGTGCTTGCCGACCAGGCGGGAGAGCATCGGCTCGGCCGTGCTCTCGCGCGAGGCGAGCCGCGCGGTGTACTCGGCGCCGTAGAGGGCCGTGCGGATGTTGTCGCTCATGCCGCCGTCGACGCTGACGTAGGTCCGCAGCCCCTCGACGTCCTTGATCGTGCCGACCTCGTAGAGGGTCACACCGGCTCGGCCCGCGATGGCGCGGCCCGGCTCGACGGTGAGCCTGGGCGCCGGCAGGCCCGCGGACTCGGCCACCTTGGCCACGATCTCCCGCAGGCTGTCGGCGATCTCCTTCACGTCGGGCGCGACGTCGCCCTCGACGTAGGGGATGCCGTAGCCGCCGCCGAGGTCGAGCTCGGGCAGGACAACGCCGTGCTCCTCCTTGATCTGCACCAGAAGCGTGGCCAGGCGGCGCGCGGCCACCTCGAACCCGGCGGTGTCGGTGATCTGGGAGCCGATGTGGGAGTGCAGGCCGACGAGCTGGAGCTGGGGCAGCGCGAGGATGCGCCTGGCCGCCTCGGCCGCCGCGCCGCTGCTCAGCGAGAAGCCGAACTTCTGGTCGTCGTGGGCGGTGGCGATGAACTCGTGGGTGTGCGCCTCGACGCCGACGGTCACCCTGATCATGACCTGGGGCCGCTTGCCGTGCTTCTCAGCGAGGAAACCGAGGCGGGCGATCTCCTCGAAGGAGTCGGCCACGATGTGGCCGACTCCGACCTCCACGGCCTTCTCCAACTCGGCGAGCGACTTGTTGTTGCCGTGCATCGTGATCCGCTCGGGCGGGAACCCCACGCTCAGCGCGATGGCGAGCTCGCCCGCGCTGCACACGTCGAGGCCGAGACCCTCCTGCATGATCCAGCGGGCGACCTCGCGGCACAGGAAGGCCTTGCCCGCGTAGTGGACGTCGCCTCCGGCGAAGGCGTCGCGGTAGTCACGGCACCGCGAGCGGAAGTCTTCCTCGTCCACCACGTAGAGCGGGCTGCCGTGCTCGGCGACCAGGTCTCTGACGTCCGCGTCACCGATCGTGACCGAGCCGTCGACGCGGCCCGACGTTCGCGGCCAGATCGTGGGGTCGAGCGTGTTCAGGTCGGCAGGTGCGTGCGGAGGGCGGTCCTCGGGCAGCACTTCGGCGTGCCGGTCACCGGCGGGGTGGGCGAATCGACTCACCCTATCGAGGCTATCGGACCCGGTGATCCCCATGGGACGAGTGCCCATGTACCGAGACGCGATCATCTCGGAAAACGCGTATTTTTCGCGTAATCAATGGATCAGGACGGATATTTTTGTGTTTACGGATGGTCCGGCCGTCAGGACACCTCGTCCGCCGGGGCGCCCCAGGTGTTGCACGAGGCCACCTTGCCCCCTCGTTTCCCACGGGCTATCCAGGCGGCGCTGCTGGCTCCCGAACCGTGCGACCGGCGATAGCTCTCGGCCTGGTCGTCCGCGGCGTCGGTCTCGCCCTCGGCCAGCAGCAGCTGATTTTCCAGCACACGCGAGTCCACGCCACGCAGCGTCACCGCGGCGAGGCAGTCGGCCTGCAGTTCGAGCCTGCGCGACCAGGCCTCGTCGAAGACCTCCGCCCCCTGCTGGTCGGCGATCCCGCTGATCTCCTGGACGTGGTGGGCGTACTCGTGCGCGAGCGTGAACATCGTCGAGAGGGCCTGCTCCTCCTCGACCAGCACGTTGACCACACGCCGGTCGGGACAGTAGACCCCCGCCCAGTCGTAGTCGTCGACCCCGCACGCCGCCTCCCCGGGAGCAGCGACCAGCCGTACCTCGTCGGGGCGCTCGTAGTCGACGTCCGCCTCCGCCAGCGTGGCCGTCCACATGCGGTCGAGGCAGCGCGAGAGGGCGTTCAGCGTCTTCCTGACGTCCGCGTCCGGGTCGGCGGGCAGGGTGTCGCACCGGGCGTCGACGGGCCCCGTCTCCCGGTAGACGTGGTGCGTGGCCGGGGCCGACCTGGGCGAACCCGGCGCGGTCCCGATCAGCTCCTGCAGGTCGCCCCGGAGGTAGGCGACGCCACCGAGGACGACGACGAAGGCGAGGGCCGCGGGCAGTATCCGCCGCGCGATCCCCCGCCTGCGCGGCTCAGCCACCGACCAGTCCCGCGGACCGCTCACCCGTCCCCCTTCCGGCTGTGCTCACGGGTTCCCCCGAGATCATCAGGCTCGCAGGTTTCCCGACTCACGGGGTGCCGGATTCACATTTTTCCGGATTTTATGATCTTCGAAGCTGATCCGGCCCGCCCACCTGCCTGGACGCCCGAGAAAAGAACCTGACCGAGGCGGTGCGACACGTGATGTGGATGACGGCGGAGCCGTAGGCGGCCCGGGTCAGGGGGCGGCGGTGTCCACCACCGTGTACTCCGCCCACTCCGAGCGCTGCTCACGATGACCGGTGACGGTGTGACGCAGCCGCAGCACGCCGTTCTCGGCGGCGCGCCGCAGCTCTCGCACCGGCACCCGGAAGCACAGGTACCCCTCCATCTGGGCGGCGCCCAGGATCAGCGAACCGACGCTCAGGACCACCGCGTCGCGGTACCGGCCCGCGACGCCCACGGTCAAGGTCACGGTGTCCCCGCCCTCCACCGGGTATCCGCAGTCGGTCAGGACCTGGACGACCTCGGGCGACACGGCCAACTCCAGCCTGCCACCGGTGGCCTCGGCGATGACGGGGGCGGGCAGCGAGGACACAACGGTCATGAACGTCCCTTCTCGACGGCACAGGCGTGCCCGCGCGGGCACCAGGGCGTCATCGCGGGAGGCACCGGCCGAGTATCCCGCACCGCCGGGACCAGGGTGTTCCGTACAGGAGCGCACTCCGGTGACATTTCGGGATCATGACTGGGGTCTGCGCCCCGGCCGGGGCGGTCCAGCGCCGGTTCTCCGCGTCCCAGATCTCCCCTCTCGCCGCGTGTCCTGGCGAACAGCACGGCGCGGGGCGCTTCACCGTCGGCTCTGGCGTTCTACCGGCAGGCGGGAGCTGCGAGGGCGGGGTTTTCGTCGGCCCGGCCCTCTCGCTTCACCTCGGATCGGCTGGAGCTTCGCCGGCGGATCAGCACCAGTCTCCCGGCCTGGCCCAGGTGAGGAAGCCCTCCTGAGCCCCGGCGGGTGACGCCGGGGGTTCGGTGACGGTGTAGCCGCCCCGGTAGAACAGCAGGGGCCGCTCGCCCGGGCCTGCGCCCAGATCGTGCACCCGGCCCACGGCGATGTAGTGGTCGCCCGCCTCGTACACGGCCTCCAGCGAGCAGTCCACCCAGGCCAGCGCCCCTTCCAGCAGCGGCGAGCCGCTGGGCGAGCGCCGCCAGCGTGTGCCCGAGAACCGGTCCGCGCCTCCCCGCCCGAACAGCGTGCTGGTCTCGCGCTGGTCGTGGGCCAGCACGCTGACGGCGAAGCGGCCCGACCGCTCGACGGCCGGCCAGGTGCCGGATGACCTGGCCGGGCAGAACAGCACGAGCGGCGGGTCGAGCGAGAGCGCGGCGAAGGACTGGCAGGCGAAGCCCACCGGCCGCTCGTCCCGCATGGTCGCGACGACCGTCACACCTGTGCAGAAGTGGCCCAGGACCTGCCGGAAGAGCGAGGGGTTCACAACATGCCCACCGTGACGTCCTCGCCGAACTCCCCGTCGCCGAAGAGCTTGAGCGCCGCCTCCGGGTCGTTGGCGACGTGCACCCGCGCCGCGTGCGCGTCGCGCCAGAACCGCTGGATCAGGGTGCCCTCGGCGAGCGCGCCTGCCCCGGAGTTCTCGAAGAGCTGGTCCACGGCCGCGATGCACCGTTCGGAGGCCCGCACCTGGTCGCGGCGCAGCCGCAGCCGCAGCGCGGTGGGGATCGACTCGCCACGCCGTGCGGTGTCGTAGATCTCGGTGATGTTGCGGGTGAGCTGCAGCCAGGCGGCGTCCACCTCGCTGGCCGCGCGGGCGACGCGGACCTTCGCGAACGGGTCGTCCTTCACCTTCTCCCCCGCGAACACCCGCACGCGCTGCCGCTGGTGCGCCACGTGCGCCTCGTAGGCGCCGGTGGCCATGCCGACCAGCGGGGTGGCGATCGTGGTGGTCATCAGCGAGTAGAGCGGGATGCGGTACAGCGGGCCCGGGTTCACCTCCTGCCCCGGGCAGGCGCAGCGGAAGGAGTCGGCGAAGCTGAGCGCGCGGTGCGCGGGGACGAAGGCGTCCTCGACCACCACGTCGTTGCTGCCCGTGCCGCGCAGGCCCACAGTGCGCCAGACGTCGCGGACGGTGTAGTCCTCGCGCGGCACCAGGAAGGCCACCCAGTCGGCGGGCCTGCCGTCCTCGCCCATGATCAGGGCCCCAAGGACGGCGGCGGCGGCGTGGTCCACCCCCGAGGAGAAGTTCCACGTGCCCGACAGGCGGTAGCCGCCGTCGACGGCGGTGGCCCGGCCGACGGGCGCGTACGCGGAGGAGACCAGAGCGGCGGGGTCGCACCCCCAGAGCTCCTCCTGGGCCGCGGCCGGGAAGGTGGCGACGTGCCACGCGTGGGCACCGAGCACCGAGGCGACCCAGCCGGTGGAGCCGCAGGCGCTGGAGATCAGGCGCACGGCGGTGTAGAAGGTCACCGGGTCGGCCTCGTGGCCGCCGAAGCGCGCGGGCTGCAGCAGACGGAAGAAGCCCGCCTCGCGCAACTCCTTGATCGATTCCGCGGGAACCACGCGGGCGTCCTCGGCCGCCTGTGCGCGTTCTCTGAGGACGGGCAACAGGTCGCGGATCGCGGTCAGCACGTGCTCGCTCATCTGGCTGGGCTCCTGTGTCGGAGGGACGGTGGCCAGAATCTTCCAGCCGGTTGGACAGGGCCGCTAATACCTGTTCGCTCGGGACATATGCCCAGAGTGCGATGGTCGGCCAGGGTATACCGGCGGCTCGAAACGGTATTGGCGGCGAGGGCGGGCCGCACAGGACGCTGGGAGCCGTGAACACCCTGACTCTGCACGGACACCCCCTTGACCACGACGTCACCGGCTCCGCCGGTCCGACGCTGCTCCTGCTCAGCGGCTGGTGCCAGGACCACCGCCTGTTCGACCCGTTGGTGCCGCTGCTGGCCGGCGCGCACCGGGTGATCAGGGCGGACTGGCGGGGCCACGGCGCCGACCGCTCCCCCGTCGCCGACTTCGGCTACGCCGAGCAGGCCGAGGACCTGGTCGCGCTGCTCGACGCGCTCGACGTGGATCGGGTGGTGCCGGTCTCCACCTCGCACGGCGGCTGGGCGGCACTGGAACTCGCCGACCGGCTGGGGAGCGACCGGGTGCCGCGGGTGGCGGTCATCGACTGGCTGCAACTGGAGGCGCCCGCCGCCTTCCTCGCCGATCTGCGAGCCGGGCAGGCCCCCGAGCTGTGGGCACTGGGGCGGCAGCGGCTGTTCGACACGTGGCTGGACGGCGCCGATTGCCCGCCGGTGGCCGAGCACCTGAGCCGGGACATGGCCTCCTTCGGCTTCGAGATGTGGGCCCGCTCCTGCTGGGTGATCGAGGCGGCCTACGCGCACTGGGGCTCGCCGCTGGCCCGGATGGCCGCGCTCAGGGAGCAGCGGCCGATCCTGCACCTGTACTCGCAGCCTGCCGAGGACGCCTACCACCTGGCCCAGCTGGCCTTCAGCGCCGAGCAGCCCTGGTATCGCGCCCAGTGGCTGGGCGGGCGCACCCATTTCCCGACCCTGGAGTCGCCGGCGGCCCTCGCCCGGCATCTCGCGGAGTTCGCGCGGTGAGTCCTGACGCGGGGTACGACGTGCGGGCCGGGGTGGGCGAAGCGGAGTTCGCCCGGGTGATGGAGCGCTACCGGACCGAGTCCGCCGCCGCGGTGGCCGGGCTGCCCGGCCGTCCCGGCCTGCCGTACGACGGCTCAGGAGAGATGCTCGACGTCTGGGGCACCGGCGCGCGGCCGCGGCCGGTCTTCGTCTTCCTGCACGGCGGCTACTGGCGGATGCTCTCCCGGCACGAGTCCGCCTTCATGGCCCGCGTGCTCGCCGCCCACGGCATCGCCACGGTGGTTCCCGATTACACGCTCGCGCCCCGCGTGAGCCTGGAGGAGATCGTCCGTCAGGTGCGCACGGCGATCGCCTGGATCCACCGCCACGGCCCCGGACACGGGCTCGACCCGGCCCGGATCGTCGTGGGCGGCAGCTCGGCGGGCGGGCACCTGGCGGCCATGACCGCGGTCGGCGGCTGGCAGGAGCCGCTCGGCCTGCCGCCGTCGGCCGTCCGCGCGGTGCTCCCGGTCAGCGGCCTGTTCGATCTGCGCCCGCTCGTCCGCACCTACGTCAACGAATGGCTCGGTCTCGACGAGGCTCGCGCCGCCGCGCTCAGCCCGCTGCTGCATCCGGTGGAGCCTGGCTGCCCGGCCCATGTCGCGGTGGCCGAGCACGACGGCGCGGGCTTCCTGGAGCAGGCGGCGCGCTTCCACGCGCGATGGCCGTCCGAGCTGCTGACCGTGCCCGGACGGCACCACTACGACGTCATCCTGGACCTCGCCGACGCGGATTCCGCGCTCACCCGTGCCCTGCTGAACCTGTTCTGATCCCCGCCGGCCGCCGGTTCCAGCGCGGAGGCGCGTTCGCGCAGGAAACCGATCAGCAGCCCGGCCGCCGGCGTCAGCGACCGCTCCTGCGGGACGGTGACCCCCACCGCCCGCCGAATCCCCTCCAGCGGTACGGCGAGCGGCGCGAGATCGCCGTCGGCGGCGGCGATCAGCTCCGGCAGCACAGCGATCATGTCGGTCTCCCGCACAAGGGTGCGCACAGTGAGGATCGAGGTGCACTCGACCACGTCCGCGGGCAGGTCGAGGTCCTCGGCGCGGAAGGCCTGCTCCACCTCCTGGCGCAGGGCGGTCTGCGCCAGCGGCAGGATCCACGGGTAGTCGAGCAGGTCGCCCAGGCCCAGTCCCGCCCGCCCGCGCACAGGGTGGTCGCGGCGGGCGACCAGCCGCATCGCCTCGCTGTAGAGCCGGATCTGCCGCAGTCCGCCCAGGCCGCCGAGCGGAGTGAGCCGGCCCACGATCAGGTCGAGCTCCCCGGCGAGCAGCCGCAGCACCTGCTTGTCGAAGGTCGCCTCCGACACCACCACGGTGACGCCCGGGTGCGCCCGCTTGAGGTCGGCGATCGCCCGGGGCAGGAGCTGGCTGGAGCCGGCCAGCAAGGTGCCGACCCGGACCGTGCCCAGGCGCCCGTCGGCGAGGTCGGTGATCCGCTCCCCCGCCCGCCGCAGCTCGGCCAGCGCGGCCCGCGCGTGCTCCAGGAACGCCTCGCCGTAGAAGGTGGGGCTCACCCCGCGCGGCCCGCGGACGAACAGCTCCACGTCCAGGATGCGTTCGAGCTCGCGCAGGCAGCGGGTCACGGCGGGCTGGGCCAGGCGCAGGTGCTGGGCGGCCCGCACCACGCTGCCCTGCTCGGCGATGGCCACCACCACGATGAGGTGACGGAGCTTCAGCCGTCCGTTGAGCAGGTCGATCTCGGGCTCCTCACTGGCTCGAAGATATGATCCAAAGGTGGATACATCTGACAGGTCGCGAACGGGCGACGCGGTCACGCTGGTGCACGAGGAGCTCCGGGAGCTGATCCTCAGCGGGCGCATCCCGCCCGGTCAGCGGCTCACCCAGCGCGAGCTCGGCGAGCGGCTCGGCGTGGGCCGCACCCCGCTGCGCGAGGCGCTGCGGATGCTGGAGGCCGAGGGGTTCGTGCTCTCCCGGGCCAACCACGGCGTCACCGTCGCCGGACTCGACCTCGACGAGGCCGAGGAGCTCTACGCCGCGCTGCTCATGCTGCAGGCGCCGATGGTGCCCCGGGCGGTCCGGGAGATCTCCGAGGAGTCGCTGACCCGGATGGCCGAGCTGTCGGCGCTGATGCGCGGCCGACCCCAGGAGCCACGCGACTTCCACCGCGACCACGCCGCCTTCCACGCCCTGCACGAGGCGACCTTCGGGCCCACCCTGTCCAAGATCGCCCATGACCTGTACCGGCGACTGTCGCGGCTGCAGCGCTTCTATTACCGCAGCCGCCGTATCCCGGCCTTCGCCGTCGAGCTCGACCGGGCCCTCCTGGAGGCGATGCGGCGCCGGGACGGCGCGCGGGCGCGGCGGGTACAGGAGCTGCACGTGCTCAGCTCCGCGATCGGGCTGATCACCGACGCCGACCCCTGGCACCGCTTCGGGCCGCTGGTCGACGCCGCGGCGGGGCTGGGGATCACCGTGCCTCTCTCGGCGGACGGCACGCTCGCGCCGCCGGTCGAGGTCGCCTGGGCCGTGGAGCTGCCGGGATACGAGCCGGTGACCACGGATTACGTCGTGGACGTGACGTCTGCCCATGTCCACTCCCACCAGGGCCAGAAATTGGATCCACTTTAGGATATCTCTGCCGCCATCCTGCGTCGCCCGCCCGGCGCTGTCCAATACGCTTTCCGTCGCGAGCCATAACCAGGATGAGATACCTCCGAATCGGCATACCTCGCCGCCTAAGCGGCATTGGCGCACCCCGCTCCCCCGCCGCCAGCATCGGACCGTCACCCAACCCGTTCGAGCCCGCGGAGCCGTACACGATGAACCGCACACTGATCACCGGCGGACATGTGATCACCATGGACGACACCCTGGGCGACCTGCCCGACGGAGCCGTCCTGGTCGAGGGCGACCGGATCGCCGCGGTCGGCCGCACGGCCGAGGAGTTCGCCCACGTCGACGCCGAGCGCATCGACGCCGCGGGCGGCTTCGTCCTGCCCGGCATGATCGACAGCCACCGGCACACCTGGATGGCGCTGCTGCGCGGCCACTCGGCCGACCAGTCGCTCCTGGAGTTCCTCGCCTCCACCTTCTACGGCATCGGCTCGCTCGTCACCGCCGCCGACCTCGGCGCCGCCGCGCAGGTGGGTGCCCTGGAGGCACTCGACGCCGGTGTCACCACCATCCTCGACTGCTGCGACTGCGTGAACAGCCCCGAGCACGCCGACGCGGCCGTGGAGTCGCTGAAGGCGTCCGGGATCCGGTTCGTCTACGCGTACGGCATGCAGGCCTTCGACTTCCAGCCTCCCGCCTTCGCCGGCCACGCCGACCGGCTGCGTGACGCCCGCCGCCTGCGCGCGGAGCACTTCGCCGCCGACGGCCTGGGCCGGATGGGCCTGCTTTACAGTGACTTCGGCATCCTGCCCTTCGAGCAGACCGCCGAAGAGATCCGCACCGCCCGCGACCTGGGTGTCCTCGGCGCTTCCCACACCGGCGCCGCCACCGGCTCCATCCTGCTGCGTGGCCTGCGCGAACTGCACGACCACGACCTGCTGCTGCCCGGCCACCTGCACATCCACTGCCCGGCCCTGACCGATCAGGAATGGAAGCTCCTCGCCGGAACCGGAGGCAAGGTCACCATCGCCCCCGAGACCGAGATGCAGATGGGCATGGGCCACCCGCCTTTCCGCGCCGCCCTCGACCACGGACTCGCCCCCGCGATCAGCACCGACATCGTCTGCGTCGGCTCGGGCGACCTGTTCTCCCAGATGCGGCTCGGCCTGCAGTTCCAGCGCTGCCTCGACCACGACGCCGTGCACCGCACCGGCACCATGCCCGTCCGCGTCGGTCTCGGCGTGCGCGACGCGCTCAACTGGGCCACCCGCAACGGCGCGGACGCCCTCGGCCTCGGCGCGCTCACCGGCTCCCTCACGCCCGGCAAGCAGGCCGACCTCATCGTCGTGGCCCCGCGCATGGACCTCGTCCGCTCCAGCCACCCGACCGGCTCCGTCGTGCTCCAGTCCACCGCCGCGGACGTCTCCACCGTGCTCGTCGCCGGTCAGACCCGCAAGCTGTACGGCAGGCTCACCGGGGTCGACCTCGCCGCCGTACGCCGCCGCGCCAACGCTGCGCTGGACCGGCTGCAGCAGGCCGCGTCGGCGCTTCCCTCACTGGCGCCGGAGGCTGTTCACGGGTGGTTCACCCAGGCCGAGCGGATGGCTTCGGCGAACTTCGCCCGTGCCTACATCCAGCAGCCCCAGGGTCTGTCCGGCAGATCTTGATCTCGTCGGTGTGACTGGACAACGGACAGCCAGGCACCGGGCACCGGGATCGGATGCTCGCGCGCCCCCGGCGACCGGGCTGTCAGGACACGCGCTTGGCGTGGACGCCCCAGGTGTCGCACGAGGCCACGGTCCCCTCCCGCTCTCCTCGCTTCATCCAGGCGACGGTGTGGGCCCACGAACCGTGCGTGCGCACGTATCCCTTCACCCAGTCGTCCGCCGGCATCTTCGCGTACTCCTCGAACATCCGCCGATGGAGATCCAGCTCTCCTGGCAGGGCGGTTCGCAACGTCACCGCGGCCAGGCAGCTGGCCTGCAGTTCGAGCCTGCGCGACCAGTCCTCGTCGTGGCGTCGCGTCATCAAGCCGTCGGCGATCGCCCCGACGAACTGGGCGTGGTGGGCGTACTCGTGCGCGAGCACGAACATCGGGCGGATGTCTTCGCCGAGCCGTACGTTGACCACGTTCGTTCCGAAGCAGTAGAGCCCGCCCCACTCGTACGCGTTCAGCGCGCAGGCCGCCTCCTCCGGAGTGCGGACCAGGCGCAGCTCCGGCCTGGTGTAGGCGACGTCCACCTGCGCCAGCGTGGCGGCCCACATGCGGTCCAGGCAGAGCGCGAGGGCCCGCAGCGTCTTCTCGGTCTCCATGGTGCCCGGCAGGCTGTCACAACGCGCGTCGACCGGGCCGAGCCCGCGGTAGGAGCGATGTGTGACTCTCAGCCACACAGGTTGGCTGGGCGTGGCCGTCGGGAGCGCGGGCACCCCGGGCGTGACAGTCGGGGGCACGGACGCCCCAGGTGTGGCGGCCGGGGGCACGGACGCCCCGGGCGTGGCGGCCGCCCGTGCGAGAGGGCCGGGCGTGGACCCGGTCAGCTCCTCGAAGCGGCCGCCGAAGTAGATCGCGCCGCCGACGAGGGCGAAGGCGCAAAGGTAGGCCAGCGTCCGCCGGACGCCTCCGAACCGCGGTCGCTCGTCCCTCGTCCGGTCCCGCGGGTTCTCCACCCGCTCCCCCTATGACTGTTTCCGATCTTCCGGGCTTACCGGATTTATCACAACCTGTCAGGCGGCGTCTCGCCGATCGCCGCAAACGCCTCGGCGAGCACATCCCGTACGGCCCGCGCCAGCCGTACCCGGGCGGTGTGCAGCGCCTTCGGCTCCTTGTCTCCGCTGGGCAGCGCGGGAGCGCGCTCGAAGGCGTCGTGGTAGGCCAGGGCGAGCTGCTCGGCGTAGGCCGCCCATCCGGGGTCACGGCTCACCCGCCTGCCGTACACCTCGGCCAGCGCCCTGAGCACCGCCCGATCCTCCCGTCCGTCCAGCAGCTCAGGCCTGAACGTCCCGCCGACGCCCAGCTCGGCCGCCCAGCGCTGCACGGCCACCGCCCGCACGTGGGCGTACCGCACGACGAACCCCGGGTTCTGCCACGTCCTGGGGAAGTCGTCCCACGGCGACGTCCCCGCGCCCCGAAGGATTCCGGGGACTGCGACAGGGGCGGAGACGGCGGAAGAGGAGGCCGTGGCGGAGACGGCGGCGGAGGGCGCGTCGGCGAGGCCGGGCGGGACGGGGCCGACCTCGGTCACCAGCTCCCCCGGAACAGTCACCACGATCTCCAGCCACCCGCCGGGTCGCACCCGCACCTCGGCGACCCCCGGCAGCGCCCGCAACCGCGCGGCCATCTCCTCGGGAACCTCCCCCCGACGCAACGCGGCAGGAGAGGCGTAGAGCGCCTCCTCCTCCCACGTCCCCCGGGGAATGGGCGGCATGCCGAGGACCTCACCGAGCTGACCGGGCGTCATGCCCGCAGCCTATGGGGAGTGGGCTGCGCCAGGCGGGGCGATTCCAGCCCACCCGTGAGGCCCGCACTCCGGTGATGCACCCGATGCCCACCCCACCCACTCTCGGCCTGTTCCACAGGGATCGGGAAACGCTCCACGAGAAGCGGGAGACCGATGGCGCGGTTTCCAGCTGGCCGAGGTGCGGCCCAGGTCCCTCCTCCTGGGCCGCACGCGGGGTGGTACGGCGGCGCGCGCCGGGGAAGGGCGCCGCCGTACCGGCTTCGGGGACGATCGTCAGAGGGGGGCGGGCTCGCGCGGGGCGGGCGGGGCCGAGACGATCCGTCTCTGACGGTCCAGGACCGTCGGGAACAGGTCGGCGGAGGCGTGAACGGCCTCCGCCTCACGCATCCGCGCCTCCAGCCCCTCGGGGGTGGGGTCGCAGAGGATGAGAGGTTCGGGGGCGGGCCAGGCGGCGAGGGCGTGGAAGCGTCGGCTGCCGGTGCCGTACAGCACCACCCACCCCGGCCACGCCGTCTCCAGTCGTTCGGCCTCGGCCCGAGCCGGGCCGTCCCACAGGCGGCGATGCACCGGCATGCGGTCCTGCCCAGCACGATGTCTTCCCGGATTACGGGGCTGCCCGATCACGAGGCCACCCGTCCGGCGCTCGTGGCCCGCTCGGCCGTCTCCTCCTGACGGGCCGTCGCGACGCGCAGCTCCTCCAGCGTGTCGCCGTCCACGGTGCGCTCGGCCCCCGCCTCGAACGCGGCGTCCGTGAACGGTGCCACCCGCGAGGCCCAGAACCGCCCCTGGTCACTGAGAAACACCCGCCAGCCGGGAATCATCAGCCCCAGAGGAATGGACTTAACATCTTCCATGGGTCAGGAGCACCTTCCTGATCAAGGACCCGTCCGGACGTTACGAGCGCCGGACGGGTCCGTCGTTTTCCGCGCCTTTGACTTGCGGCAATGCCATAGTGAGGACAGCCGGGAGCCGACAGAGGAAAAACGGCGTGGTCACAGCGTGGCCATGTGCGAACACGATCGCGAGGTGGCGATGAGTGCGCAGTCAGGGGAATCGATCGACCCTAATTTCATATTCGGTGCGGTTATGCGCCGATGGCGGGAGAACGACCGCAAGATAGGGTTGCGCAGGGCTGCCGACGAGCTCAGCATGAACTTCTCCCACCTGGCGAAATGGGAGCGCGGCGAGCGTCCTGTGCCGTCCGACATGATCCACAAGCTTGATCACGTGTACGCGGCCGACGGCCTCCTCATAGCGCTCCACAATCTGATGGCCCGCCATGACGCGCTGCTTGCGATTTCCGATTCGGGGTACCTATCTAGCGGTACATTTGAGGGGAATCTCCCCCACCGTGAGGATGACGACACCATGGAGCGTCGCGCACTTCTGCAACTTCTCACCGCACTGGGCTACGGATCCGCCATTCCCATGAGCGCCCTGGAAACGATCTTCTCTCACGCCGAGAGCGTTATAGGCGGGCACGAAAACACCAATTTGGAAGAATGGGAGGAATCTGTCTTCGAGTACGGATTCCTCTATGTGACCCGCCCCCCGGGCAGTTTGATCAGCAGCGCCACCACAGACTTCGTCGAGATCTCACGCCTCCTCACGATCAGCCAGACCCCGGTGATGCGTTCGGGATTGCTACGGATCAGCGCACAGCTCGCGGCCCTTCTGGGGATGGAGTTCAGCGACATCGGTGAGAAAAACGCCTCGCTGCGTTCGTGGCGACTGGCCCGCCGCGCCGCTGACGCGACGGAGGACCGGGAACTGCGGGTGTGGGTGCGCGTCCGCGAGGCGTCCTACGCCTTCTGGACAGGACGGCCAGGCTCGATCACGTCCCGGCTGATCGACGACGCCGTACAAATCGGCGACAGGACACCGTCCGCGAGCCTCGCACGGGCATTGAGCGTGAAAGCGACTGTGTCGGCCTCCGGGGGGGACACGGAGGCAACCCGGACTGCCCTGACTGACCTCCAGCGGGCATACGAAAGGATCCCCGACAGGCGCCGCGAGTCTCCGCTCTGGAGCTTCTCCGAACGAAGAATGCACTGGGGACAGGCGTACCCCTCCGCCCTCATCGGCGACACCACCGAGGCGACAAAAGCGGTGGAACGGTCACTTGCCCTCTGCCCTGCCGACTATCGCGCGGACATCGCCGAGCTCAAGCTGATCCAGGCACTCAGTCTCGCCCACGACCGGGACGTGACCACCAGTCTCGACATCGCGACCGCCGCCACCGAGGGACAGCCTCTCGGGGCGTCGCGCCGCCGGATCCTCGGCCAGATCGTCGACGCCCTCCCCGAGAAGGCCCGTGCCCTGCCCGCCGCCCGAGACCTCCACGTCCTGGCAGCGAGCGGCCAGTCGGCCTGACCCTCACAGGGGTTGTCTTCCTAAGCCAGCAATGGCGTCTGTCCTACGAATGGACCGCATCCTAGGAGGCTTCCCGATGCCGAACCTTTCGCGTCACTCCGTCAGCGTGACGGCGGCGGTGTTCCACGAGGACGGCGGGGTGCTCGCGATCAAGCGACGGGACGACGGACGCTGGGTGCCTCCCGGAGGAGTCGTCGAGCTCGACGAGTCTCCCGAAGAAGCCGTGGTACGAGAAGTACTCGAGGAGACCGGCGTGATGATCAAGCCAGAGGTCCTGACCGGCGTCTACAAGAACATGGTTCTGGGCGTCGTGTCGCTGACCTTCCGCTGCCATGTGATCGGCGGGGCTCCTCGCCCCAGTGACGAGGCTGTGGAGTCTGTTTGGCTGACACTTGACGAAGTACGCGACCGGATGCCGGAAGCACGAGGGATCCGGGTGCTGGACGCGCTTCGTACGGATGGTCCATTCGTACGGATTCACGACGGCACGAGTCTGATCTGAGCCAGGTCGTCCTGTCCTGGCACCGGCTCGCTCCTCCTCGAGCAGAGCGGCTCAGCGGAGACGACGAGGAAGGTGTGATCCACGCCCAACAGCCGTCTCACATGGCATGAGACGAATTCAAGAGGTGTGGAGGCGAAGCTCTCGTCGAGTCCCGGCCGGGTGTGGTTGGGGCGGGCATCGGGCGCACCACCGAAGGGCGGGCCTCACGGGTGGGCTGGAACCGGCCCACCCGGCGCAGCCGATCGCCTTCGACGACTCGCCGCCGTACGGCCAGGCGGCTGTCGCCTCGGCCCTCTTCCTTGATGTAGATCACAGCAGTCGACCGACATTTGACGAGCTGTAGTACCGACAACTTAGAAAGGAAGAAGCGACATTTCACGGAAACTTAAACCGACAGGCTGTGACCCTGGACATCGGGCACCTGCCGGCCACAGTGGCGCCGGCGTCCCGATCTCGGTCGTGTCCGCCCCAAAGGATCGATCCCCTCCGAGGCGGCCGACGTCACCGTCCCGGGGACGGCCGCTCGAACAACCGTCGTGGCGGACACCCGCCGACTGTCACGAATGACCGGTCATCTGTCCCAGAGAGCGCTGATGGGCAACGCTGTCAGCCGGTCTCCGAACGACAGTGATCTCGCACCGGTGTAGAAGACGAACCCGTGGACGAAGTCCTCCCCCAGACTGTCGCGTAGAGCCACGAGCCCTTTGAAATCGTCCTGGTTGACGGAGTCGGTTGCTTTGGCCTCCACACCGACGACACGCCCGTTGTTGCGTTCGAGCACAAGGTCCACCTCGGCTCCCTGGCTGATCCTCCAGTGATGAAGCCCGATTCGGAACGGTGCCCATGTGGCCTGTTTCGCGATCTCGTTGACGATGAACGACTCGACAAGGGGCCCTCGCGCCGGCGAGATCCGGGCGGCCAGACCGTCGGCGTCGACCCCGATGAGGTGAGTGGCCAAACCGGTGTCGGTAACGTGAAGCTTGGGCCGGCGGACCGCCCGAGCCACGAGATTCCGAGACCAGGCCGGAACCTGGCGGATCAGGAAGACGGTCTCCAGCAGGCCGAGATAGCGGGTGACCGTGGTGCGGTGAAGCTGGAGGTCGCTACCGACCTTGACCAGGTTCGGCTCCTGTGCCGTGCTCGCGGCGGCGATGCCCAGCAGCTGTCGGAGGTTGCTCGGTTCCTCGATTCTCGCCATCTCCCTGATGTCGGTGTCGATGACCGACTGCACGTAGGCGCGATACCACGAGTCTCTGGTGAGCTCCGATCTCATCGCCACGGCCTCCGGATAGAAGCCGCGGCAGATCAGCTCGAAGTAGTCCCGGCGGCCGTGGTCACTGAACGACGGGGACCGCAACGCCTCGGGATCGTTGAAGGCGGTGACGAGGAAGGAGTCTCCTCTCCCTTCGAGCTCCTCCTGGGCGAAGGGCCAGACTTCCAGGACCCCCGCACGGCCCGCGAGCGACTCACTCAGCGACGGCGTGGACAGAAACCTTGTCGATCCGGCCAGGACGAACTGCCCTCGGTCAGTCTTCCGGTCGACTTCCGCCTTGACGGCCAGAACGAGGTTGTCCCCCCCTCTCTGGATCTCATCGATCATCATCGGACGAGAGTCCTCGGCGACAAAGGCGACGGGGTCGGCCTGGGCGGCCGATCTCAGCGAACCGTCGTCCAGGGTGAGGTAGGTTCCCCCTCTGCCATGGTTGAGCTGCTGGAGCAGGGTCGTCTTGCCCGACTGCCTGGGACCGTTGACGATCACCACTCTGAAGGCGTCGAGGAACTCCTCGGCATGCCCGGCCACATGCCGTGAAACCAGTTTCGCCATCACGTCTCCCCTCCTGACGCCAACCCTCGATCACCCAACCGACATTTGACGAACTCTCCAACCGACAGATTACAGAGATCGAGACGACATTTCACGGGATCCTCAACTGACAGATGACTCACCTCCAACCGACATTTGAGAGGAGCCGCAGCACTCTCACGATGAGACACCACACTGCGTCCTCCCGCGTTCGGCGGCCCCCGAGCCGTACGTGTTCGACGACTCCTCGCAGAAGTCAGGTCGCCGTACGGCCAGGCGATCGGCGTCCGGCGATCAGGCGGCGTGCGGCTCGAACCGCACCGAGCCCAGGTCGTGCCCCGGGGTGAGACGGACATCGGCGTTCAGTGCCGCGGCAAGACGTCGCAGCAGAGCGATCGTCGGCGCGGTGCCGCCCTCTTCGATGCACTCGATGTCGTCCTCAGTCATGCCCGCGCGTTCGGCGAGTTCCGCGACAGTCAGTTCAAGGGCGTTACGGCGGCCGTACAGAGCCTTGCCGAAGGCCAGAGAGTCCCGGATCGTGATCCGTTCTGGATCCTCGGCCTGAGACTCAGATCGCCCCCAACGGGTGTGACAACCAGCCATCACACCTTCCTCTCGTAGATCTCAGCCTCAGCCCCCTGCTGGTCGCATTCACAGATCTTCTGCGATCGGACCGCCCTGGCGCAGCTGTACGGGCTCGTGTCTCGGTGCCCAGGAAGGTTTTTCCACCTTGACGGCACAGGTCATCAGCGAATGAGCCGGAGCGAGCGGAGATTCCCGGCAGGGCCGTGAAGGCCCGGGGTTCGGACGGCCTACAGCGGGCTGCATGTGGGTGTCGGACGGCTGAAAGCGCGTTGCAGGCGGTCGGCCCGTCAATGGTGACGCGGGCCCCCACCGAGCCCGCACGGTTCACACTCACATGGGAGACCCCGATGAACCGCACCATCCGCACTCTGCTGGGAGCCGCCGCCACCGCCGGAATCGTCGCCCTGGGCGTCCCGGCCCTCAGCTCCGCCGCGAACGCGTCGACCGCGTCGAGCACGTCCGCCACGGGCGTCACCGGCACGGCCTCCGCCGTCAGCGACCTCAGGCGGGCGGGCCAGCCCTTCCTGTTCAACTACACCTTCAACGGCCACCTCAAGGTCGCCGGCGGCAACTTCACCGTCGGCCGCCGCGTCTACCTGGTCGTCAAGTACAACACCGGCCGGATCGCGTTCTCCAGGTGGCAGGTCGCCAAGACGCACTCCATCACTCCCGGCGGGACCATCTACGTGGAGACGACGATCGCCGCCCCCTGCTCCGGGAGCAGGAACGGCTACGCCCGCGCGTACGACGAGGCCACCAGGACGTGGTCCCCTCGGCTGGCAGTGGACATCTGCCAGCGGATCGACTGACCCCTCGCCGGCATGAGGTCATCCCGCCATGGCCGACGAACCCCTCCGCGCCCGGCGAGACGGCGACGGCCAGGCGCCCTCGCCGGGCGTGGAGGGGAGACCGCACGGGGACACCCGTCCTTCCGTATCCGGCCGAACCCGTCGCGGATCAGGCGCCGACCGTGTCGTCGGCGGTGGAACACGGCAGGCTCCCGGTCGCGACCGATTAGGAGGTGACTGATCAGGGCCGGGATCCACCCGCCTCAACGGTCTTCACGATGAGGTCGTGGACGGGGCGGGGCTTGGCCGACAGGAGGGTGGTCAGGTCGGTGTCGCGGGCTTCGAGGAGGCCCGCGTTGGCGTTGGAGAACAGCGAGAGCGCGTGGGTGACCTGGTAGGGCTCCAGGCCGCTGCCCGCCAGGGCCTCGCGTGTGTCGTGGAGGGAGACGGTCCGGTACTCGACGGTGCGGTCAAGCGCTTCGGTGAGCGCCTCGGCGATGTCCTGTCCACCGATGGCGACGACGCCCTCGAGTTCGTAGGTCTTGTCCGCGTGACGGCTGCGGCCGTCCGCTTCGAGGTCGCGCTGGGTCTCCGCCGCCACCCGTACGGCCACGTCCGCCAGATCGTCCCTCGTCACGACCGACACCCTGCCGTCGCCGAAGGGGGCCGCGAAGACACCGGTGGCGGCGGCCGACTCGATTCCCGCCGCGGCGAGGCCGACCGGCACCTCCGCGTACAACCCGTTGCGCAGGATGGTCACCTCGAACGGGGCGGCGGCCAGGCGTGCCTCGGTCCAGCGGTGCGGGAGCGCGAGGGTCATCAGATCACCCGAGCCCGCCAGGCTGGTGTAGATCACATGCCGAACGCCCGCCACGGCGGCCGCGTCGACCACGGCCCCGTGGCGGGCGAGCACCACGTCGTCCTCGGCGTACCCGGCCGAGATGAAAACCAGCACATCCACGCCCTTGAAGCCCTCGGTCAGGGTCGCCGGGTCGTCGAAGTCGATCCGCCTCACCGTCGTGCCGTCGCCAGATCGGCTGCCCGCCACCACCTCCACGTCCTCCACCGAAGACAGGCCTTGGAGAACCAGGCCGCCGAGCCCTCCGGAAACACCGGTGACGAGAATCATCAGGACACTCCTTGCGTTGCTCTGATTGGAAACACGTCCGAGCATCCGCGCAGATCGGCGGGGCCGTAAGGAGGCACTCTCGTGTCAGTCACGAACACGCCCATAACTTCCCAGGTCAGCGCACCTGTCACCACCGGGCCGTGTGGCGAGGACGACTGCGGCATCCGAGACGTGCTCGACCGGCTCGGCGACCGGTGGACCGTGCTGGTGATCGTGGAACTGTCGAAGGGCACACGCCGGTTCCGCGAGTTGCATCGAGCGATTCCGGGGATCTCACAGCGAATGCTGACGCTGACCACCAAACGGCTCTGCCGGGACGGGCTCGTCGAGCGGAACGCCTATCCGACCATCCCGCCGCAGGTCGACTACCGCCTCACGGAGATGGGACGCAGCCTCGCCGACACCGTCTTCGGCCTGGCCGACTGGTCGCGCGACCACAAGAACGCCATCGCCGCCGCCCGCGACCGCTGGGACGCCGATCACCCCGGCGCCGAACCCGCCCTCCGGTGACCGATTGCCGGTCGTGCGCCTTGCCTGCCGTGCGCCTTCACGACGAGAGCCGTGTGCCTTCACGACGGGAATCGTCACCCGGTACGGCGTCCGCGGGGCATGTCGATCACCATGGACGAGTCGCCGAAATCGGCCACGATCTTGAGCTGACCTCCGAGTGCCGTCACGTAGGCGGCCAGTGTGGCCACTTCACTGATCGCCCCGCTCTCGATCTGCGAGACACGCGCCTGCGACACGCCCATCGCCTGGGCGACGTCCTCCTGCCTCAGGCCAAGCTTGTGTCTCGCCTCAGCCAGCTGGTAGGCACGCTGGCGAATCACTAGCTCATCACGGAGCCTGGCGACCTCCTGCTCGTCCTCAGGCCGAACGAGCTCAGCACGCAGTTCCTCCCACGTCACCGCCTGATCGCTCATTACTCCTCCTTGAGGTATCGGGCGAAGCGGGCCTCCGCCGTTTTGATCGCCACGTCGTACCAACCGTTCCAGTCACTGGATTTGTCTCCGGCGACCAGGAAGACGGCTTGACGCCATGGATCGAAGACGAAGAGGATCCGCACCTCGCTCCGTCCGCTGGATCCGGGTCTCAACTCCTTGAGATTACGGATGGTCGACCCCTGGAGCGTGTCCACCAGAGGCCGCCCCAGGGCAGGGCCTTCCTCTGCGACTCGATCCAGAGCGGCGGTGACCTGCAAAAGCGTCTGCCTGTCTGTTTTCCGTAGCTCATGAAGCCAGTCACGCACCTCAGGAACGATCACTATCTGCCAGTCCACCTCAGCATAATAAATTTCTTATGTCGCTCCAAGTGCAGCTTTGCCAACTCAGAGTATTCGAACCGTCACGGGTATCAGTCGCTCGTGTCCCGCGCCACGGTCAGAACAGGACGTTTCCCCGCCAGCCACTCATACCACCTGTCTCGCGCGGCCGTACGGGCTCAGGCCAGGGCGTGGGGTTCCGGGGGGCCGTAGGCGACGAGCTGGGCTGAGCCGAGGAGCCAGCGGTCGCGGTCGCGGAGGCGGACGTAGCCGAAGCGGTCGGCGGAGAAGACCTTGACGCCGTCCGCGCGGCACTGCCGCATGAGCACCTCGTCCCAGCCCTCGGAGACGTCGGCGAACCCGATGCCGCGCAGGACGGCGCGGCGGGCCAGCAGGGTCGCGCCTGCGACCTCGGGGAGGTAGGCGTACTCGGCGGACGGCTGGCGCAGCACCGTCGCGGCGACGTCGCGCAGGTGCGCGTGGTAGGCGGCCTTGCCGACGATGTCGGCGGTGGTGAACAGGAAGGCGCGGGTCAGGTCGGCCAGGTAGTGCTCGCCGTACAGGTCCTGGGCGTCCATGATCGCCACCAGGTCGCCCTGGCACAGGTCGAGGGCGCGGTTCAGCATGGTGCCGGTGGTGAGCTCGGGGTCGATGGGACGGACCACGACCTCGACCTTGGCGGACATCGTCTCGCGGGCCCGCTTCGCGGCGTCCTCCGCGTCGGAGAGCAGCACCAGCTGGACGACGCCCTTCTGCGGCGCGACCTGGGCCAGGGTGTGGTCGAGGTCGCCCCTGTCGATCATGATCACCGAGATGTTCAGGGTGGCGCGGGCGCTGGGCAGGCCGACCGCGTCCAGCAGGTCGTCCACCTTGTGGGTCATCGTGCCCGAGGCGTAGGCCTGGCGGAGCGCCGCGTGGGCCCTGCGGGCGTCGGCGCCGGTGTCGGGGGCGACGCCGAGCGGGAGGGGTTCGGCGGGCTGCGCGGCCTGCGCGGCGCGCGACGCCACGATCGGCGTGCCGCAGGCGGCCAGCTCGGCCATGCGCCAGGCCTCGGTGCCCGGCGGGCAGTCGACCGCCTTCGGCCAGCGGTAGGAGGTGAGCACGTCGGGATACGACAGGTGCTCGGGAAGCAGCTCGTCCAGGGTGAGCACCCGGTCGAAACGGTCTCCCGCGAGCGGCAGCGGGTTGTGCACGCGGGGCTGCACGGCGAAGGGCAGCAGGCCCAGCGACGGCGAGCGGCGCCCTGGCTCCGGCTCACGTGCGGCCAGGGCCGCCCCCCACGCGCCCACCGACTTGGGTTGCGCGGTGACGATGTGCTCGAACAGGGCGGCGGCGGGGGCGAAGGCCGCGACCTCTCCCCCGGTGTGCCAGAAGACGGTGCGGATGCCCCGCTCGGCGCACCACGACAGCAGCGCGTGCAGGCCCTCGCCGGGCTCGGCCAGCTCCTGGGCCCACGGTCCCGTGGTGACCGACTCGACCAGCAGCAGGTGCGGGACCTCCGCGGCCAGGACCCTGGCGAAGTCTCTCGGCGTGAAGCCGGTGGTCTGCCGCCACTCGTAGCGCAGCAGCGCCTCGGCGTGCGGCTCGGCGACCACGGCCACGGTCAGGTGCGGCCGGGTGTTCGGCCCGGTCGGCACCCGGTAGGGCTTGAGCTTGACGGACTTGCCGCCGACGGTCCTGGTCGACGTGGTGGCCTGGAAGGACGCGCCGGGAACCGGCTTGCCCGCCGCCTTCTGCTGCACCGGCTGGCGTTTCGGCGCAGCGGGTCGCTTGGCGGGTTTGGCGGCCCCGCGCAGGCCGCGCGCCAGCCTCACCGGGTTGCTCTTGCCGGTCCTGATCGCGTCACCGAGCCTGGACCAGCGGGCCACCTGCACCGACGACAGCTTCCACTTCGCCACCTCGGCCTGGTAGCGCTGCTCGGCCAGGTCCCTGCGGAGCTTCTCCTCCGCGGCCTGGGCGGCCTGAAGCCGCTCCTCGGCCTCGCTCAGGCGCTCCTGGAGCCCCTGCAGCTCCGCTGTCGCGCCCTCCGCCTCAGCGGCCCTCGCCTCGGCCTCGGCGAGGAGCCTGGCCAGTTCGGCGGCCCGCTCTCCCTGGGCCATGGCCTCCCGCAACGCCAGTCGCGTGCTTTCCAATTGCCCGTCCGCCACGCCGTCCTCCGATTCCTGAGCCGGGCAAAGGATACCCTTTGGTCAATCGCGACACAGAGGAGTCAGCACGGTGCAGTGGCCGACGTTCAATGTGAGACCGTACGTCTGCGGCGGCATCGGCCACCTCGACGAGTCCGCCCTCGAGACTCTGCGAGGGGCGGGCCCACGGGTGAGGCCCGCGTTGCAGGCGCCCGAGGCGGCGCTGTTCAGCTCCTCCCCGCTGCCGCCCTACCGGCGCGACGAGCGGACGTGGGCGTTCGCCTGGGGTGAGCGCAGGCCGGTCGGGGCCGGGGCGTGGATCACCGTGGCGGAGGAGTTCGAGACACCCGGCCTGATCGACGAGGGCGGACGCGTCGTCCTGCACTCGGGCGGGCTCGGGCTGGTCGACCTCTACTACCTGTTCAAGGACGGGGCGGTCTACTTCTCCTCCCTGCTGGAACCGCTGCTCTCGCTGGCGCGCGCGCCGTACGAGGTCAACTGGGACGCCTGGGCCTCGATCATCCAACTGACCTTCCCGCTCCGCGACGACACACCGTACGCCCAGGTCAAGCGACTGGCGGGGGCGAGCGCGCTGGTCTTCGACCGGGCGTCGGGGCGGATCTCGACCGAGCGGACGCTGCCGAGGTGGCTGCGTGAGGAGCCGTTCGAGGCGGGGCGCACGGCCGGGGAGATCCTGGAGATCCTGCACGACGTCTACAAGGAGTTCGACGGGCGGCCGCTGCTGGTGCCCGTCAGCGGCGGCTACGACTCGAGGCTGCTGTGCTCGGTCGCGGTGGCCAGGGGCGCGGACGTGGAGTCGTGGACGACCAGCCCCGACGACGGCACCGACACCGACATCGCCTTCGCCCGCGCGATCACCCGCGAGCTGGGGGTGCGGCACCGGGTGATCGCCCAGGACGCCGCCGCCTACCCGGACGACGCGCTGGCCGTCGCGCGACGCCTGGAGTTCCTCACCCCGCACCACGCCTGGTACAGCCCCTTCGCCCGCGAGGTGCACCAGGCAGGCAGGACGCTGGTCGACGGCCTCGCCGGAGGTCCGCTGCTGAAGAACTTCATGGTCAGCGGGGCCGCCCTGGAGGCCTCGACGCAGGCGGAGCGCAAGGCCGCGCTGCTCGGCTCCCTGGCGCTCGGCGCCCCGTCGGTGCCGTTCCTGTCCGAGGAGGCCTCGGACTGGATCGGCTCCTCGGTCCGCGCGGCCTTCGCCCAGGCGACCTCGATGCTGAACGGCCACCGGGCCGAGCTGCCGCTGTCGGTCCTGCACACCAGGACGGCCAGGGGCATCGCCCGCTCCCCGGTCAACCTGGTCGGTCCGGAGGTGTCGTTCGCGGCGCCGTTCATGCACCCGGCCTTCTTCGACGCGGCGCTCTCGGTGGGCGTGGCCCGCAAGGCCCAGGGCCGGTTCTACCGGGAGCTGCTGCACGCGGCCAACCCGCGCGTCGCCGCCCTGCCCTCGACCAACGTGGTCAAGCAGCCGCTGCAGCGGGTGCCGCTGCGCTCGGCCGCCGCGCCCGCCAGGGAGTACGGCCACCGGATGCTCACCCGGGTCGCGACCCTGGTCCCCTCGCTGCTGTCGGAGCCGCTGCACGGCGTGGTGGCCGACGGGCCGGACGCCCTGACCCGGTTCAACGGGTGGAACGACCGGTTCTGGGTGCGGAGTCTGGTGCTGTTCGGGGCCTGGCTGGGCGACTACGAGACGCGGCTCACCGAGCTCGCCCCACCGTGGGCCTGACCCGGGCGGCCGGGGGCCGCCCGGGCCGCCCCTGCTGTGCGACCGGCGGATTCCAGGAGTGACCGACGAGTTTCCCCGCGTGACCGGCGGGCTCGCCCGCCTCGCGTCCCACGGGAAATCGATCTTCCCTCAGTAGTCTTTTCGTGATTTTTACCTTTTCAAGGTAAAACTTCGTGCTTTCTGATGACATTCATCTTCGAGGGATCGTCCCACCTTTGGCTAACCGTCCGTGAGCGTCCGAATTCATTTCCGAAGCCGCCCTGTCGAAAAGACGGAAGGGAAGGCGCGCGCCCGCTGTCGCGCCGCCCCGCCCGAATCCCCGGCGGGCGAGGGCGTCCGGACGCCTCGAACGAGGCCATAAGCCCAGCGAGACGTGTGTCGAGGTCACAGCGGTGCGGACCCCGGGTTTCCCGCCGTGGGACGCACGGTGACGACGCGATTACGAGCGGACGGCGCGATGTCGGCGAGGATTCCGCGCGGCCCGGGGGTGGCGACCTGTTTGAGGGGGCTTCGGCGCACTCATACGGCTGGTAGTCTTCGGCCCAGAAAGCGCCACAACGGATGGCACCGAATCACAAATTCGGTCCGCCGAGGGCACGGAGCTCGTGGGGATGACGGCTCCCGCCAGCGCAGTCATCAAACATCATGAGCCGGATACTCCGGTCACTTCGTCCTGCCCTTTCTCACTGTGAGCGAGAACACGATGAACGCATCCCCCTGCCCGGAATCCGTGCCCGAGGACTTCGTCTCGGCGGATCCGCAGTGGTACAAGCGAGCGGTCTTCTACGAGGTGCTGGTCCGTGGGTTCAAGGACTCCAACGGCGACGGCACCGGAGACCTGCGCGGCCTGATCGAGAAACTGGACTATCTCCAGTGGCTCGGCGTGGACTGCCTGTGGCTGCTGCCGCTGTACGAGTCGCCGCTGCGCGACGGCGGCTACGACATCTCCGACTACATGAAGATCCTGCCGGACTTCGGCAATCTCGGAGACTTCGTCCAGCTCATCGAGTCGGCACATGAGCGGGGCCTGCGCATCATCACCGACCTGGTGATGAACCACACCAGTGACAAGCACCCGTGGTTCCAGGCCTCGCGTCACGACCCCGACGGGCCGTACGGCGACTTCTACGTCTGGGCCGACGAGCCGACCGCCTACCCCGACGCCCCGATCATCTTCATCGGCGCCGAGGAGTCCAACTGGACCTACGACCCGGTCCGCAAGCAGTACTACTGGCATCGCTTCTTCCACCACCAGCCCGACCTGAACTACGACAACCCGGCGGTCCAGGAGGCCATGCTGGAGGTCCTGCGGTTCTGGCTCGACCTGGGCATCGACGGCTTCCGCCTGGACGCGGTGCCGTACCTCTTCGAGCGCGAGGGCACCGACTGCTCCGGGCTGCCGGAGACCCACGCGTACCTGAAGAAGGTCCGCGCCGAGGTCGACCGGCTCTTCCCCGACCGGGTGCTGCTGGCCGAGGCGAACGGCTGGCCGGAGGACGTGGTCGAGTACTTCGGAGACCCGTCCGTCGGCGGCGACGAGTGCCACATGGCCTTCCACTTCCCGCTCATGCCGCGCATCTTCATGTCCGTACGGCGCGGCAGCCGCGAGCCGATCTCCGAGATCATGTCCAGGACGCCGAAGCTCCCCGACAACGCGCAGTGGGGCATCTTCCTTCGCAACCACGACGAGCTGACGCTCGAGACGGTGACCGAGGAGGAGCGCGACTACATGCACGCCGAGTACGCCAAGGACCCGCGCATGCGGGCCTACCTGGGCATCCGGCGCCGCCTCGCCCCGCTGCTGGAGAACCACAGGGACCAGATCGAGCTGTTCACCGCGCTGCTGCTGTCGCTGCCCGGCTCGCCGGTCATGTACTACGGCGACGAGATCGGCATGGGCGACAACATCTGGCTCGAGGACCGCGACGCGGTCCGCACCCCGATGCAGTGGAGCCCCGACCGCAACGCCGGCTTCTCCTCGGCCGACCCGGGGCGGCTCTACCTGCCCGCCGTCATGGACCCGATCTACGGCTTCCAGGCGGTCAACGTGGAGGCGCAGCAGAACAACCCCGCCTCGCTGCTCCACTTCACCAAGAGGATGCTGGAGATCCGCCGCAACCACCCGGTCTTCGGCATCGGCGTCTACAACGAGCTGTGGTCGGCCAACCCGGCCGTGCTGTCCTTCATCCGCGAGGACGGCGACGACCTGATGCTGTGCGTCAACAACCTGTCGAAGTATCCGCAGCCGGTCGAGCTCGACCTGCGGCGCTTCGAGGGCATGACGCCGGTCGAGGCCAGGGGCGGCGTGCCGTTCCCGCAGATCGGCACCCTGCCGTACCTGCTGACCCTGCCGGGTCACGGCTTCTACTGGTTCTCCCTCACCCGCCACTGACGGCCTCACGGAAGGCG
The DNA here is from genome assembly GCF_027922005.1 of Streptosporangium carneum. Lineage (GTDB taxonomy): Bacteria > Actinomycetota > Actinomycetes > Streptosporangiales > Streptosporangiaceae > Streptosporangium > Streptosporangium carneum. Next base: position 355,776 of record NZ_BSEV01000002.1, read on the forward strand.
TGGCACGGTCCCGGCCGTGCCACGCCTTCTCCTTTTCGCGCCGACCTCCGGTGAGCGACCGCCGCGCGCCTCTATCTCGCCGTCACCGGCACTCGGGCACGGGCGGCCCTCCTCGCCGGGATCAGCGCCACCAGCAGCGCCGCCCCGGTCGCGGCGAGCACCGCGACGATCAGGGTCAGGGCCGAGGGCGTGCGGCCGATGCCCGCGCCGACGCCGCTGCTGTGGCCCTGCAGGTCGATCAGGCCGCCGACGAGCGAGGCTCCCGCCGCCGTGCCCGTGACCACGCCCAGCACGACGAGCAGCCCGGTTCCGGTGACCAGGGTCGCGGCCACCTGCCTGGGGGTCAGGCCCATGGCCTTGAGCACCGCCAGGTCGAGCGCGTGGTCGCGCAGGCCGAGGGCGCTGGCGGTCAGCAGGTTGGCCAGGCCGAGCAGCGAGAGCACGACGACCAGCGCCACGATCACCCCCCGGATGACGGCGAGCCGTTCGGCCGGGTTGACCACCCGCTGCACCTCGAGCGCCTCGCCCGAGGCGGCCAGCAGCCGTGCCCTGACCGCCACGGGGTCGGCTCCCGGTCTGAGCACCAGACTGTAGAACTGCGGCGGCACGGCGTCCTTCGCGGCCAGGCTGTCCATGCCGAGGGAGAGCACCTCGCCGTCCTGCTCCGGCTCGACCACCCGGCCGACGATGTGCACGATCAGCGGCGTGCCGCCGACCGTCATCCTGACCCGGTCGCCGATCTTCGCCCCCATCAGGTCGAGCAGGCCCTGCCCCGCGACCGCCTCGCCCCTGGCGGCGAACATGCGCCCCTCGACCACGGAGAAGGGGTACGGCTCCGCGGAGGTGCCCAGCGCCCGGGCGAGCACGCTCCTGGTCTGCTCGGGCTCCAGGGCGGAGACCTCGCTGCCCGGGTAGACGGCGGCCACCTCGGGGTCCGCCCTGGCCAGGCGCGCGGCGTCCTCCGCGGGCAGCTTGTCGGGACGGACCGTGAGCGCCGCCGCCTGGCCGACCTGTTCCGGATGACGCAGGAAGTCGTCCAGGGTGGCCCAGCAGCCGAGGCCGATCGTGATCATCATCATCGGGACGGCGAGGCCGAAGATGCTCAGGAGCGCGGGGACCCGCCTGGTGAAGGCGTCGCGGGTGCCCAGCACGAGGGCGGGCGGCAGCCGTACGAGGAGGGCCAGCCTGGCCAGCCGCGACAGGTGGCCCCTCGGCGGGGCGGTGGGGGCGGAGGGGAGCGGCGCGATGCGCCCGCCGCGCCAGGCGGGCAGGGCGACCGCGACGAGGACGACCGCGGCGGTGCCCGCGGTGATGGCGAGCAGCGGGACCGGCGAGAGCGGCAGGATCGACATGCCTCCGAGCGCCGCCGAGGCGGCGAGCTGGCCGCACAGGAGCCCGAGGGCGATGCCGATCAGGCCGAGGGCTCCGTGCTCGGCCATGAGCAGGCCGAAGATCTGGCCCCTGGTGTAGCCGAGGGACTTGAGGGTGGCGAGGTCGCGGGTCTGGCCGAGCACGCGGCCTCCCGCCGCGTTGGCGATGGCCAGAGCGGCGGCGACCAGCCCCGCCACGCCGAACAGCGCGAGCAGCAGGCCGAGCAGCCGGTTGTCCAGCTCCATGGCGGCGCGGACCTCGCGCCAGGTCGACATGCGCTGGATCTGCCCGCCCAGCATGGTGACCGCGCCGTGCGCGACGGGCAGGGTGTCCTCCCCGTCGGCGAGCCTGAGCCCGGTGACCGACTCGCTGCGCCCGAGCGCGGGCTCGATCCTGTCGAGGGTGGTGGTGAGGGTCCAGGCGAGACCCGGCGTCGACTCGGGGTAGAAGCCCTGGTCGGCCGTGTCGGCCAGGCCGACGACGGTCAGCGGGTGCGTCGCGCCGTTGAGCGCGGTGACGGTGAAGGGAGCGCCGATCCGCAGGTCGAGCGCCCGCGCGAAGGACCGCTCGACGACCACCCCCTCGCCGTCGCCCGCGCGCAGCCAGCGCCCCTGGCGGACCAGCGGAACGGCGACGGCCGGCAGCCGCGCCTCCATCCCCCGCAGCGTGACCGGCGACTTCCTGCCGTCCGTGGTGAGCATCACCGGCGCGGCCCGGTACGGCCCCGCCACCCGGACCACCCCCTGGAGCCGTGACAGCGCGGCCACGTCGGGGGCGTCCCTGGTGTGGATCCACACGTGCGCGCCCCGGGACTCGGTGAACAGCCCCCGCCACGGGTTGGTGCCGTCCTCGAGGAGCGTCGCCGAGGTGATCAGCGCCGTGACGATCCCCGCGACCGCGAGAACCGTCAGCAGCGCCTGCCCCCGCCGCGCTCTGAGGTCTGCCCTGATCCATCTGGCGGAGGCCCGCAGGGTGCTCACGGCCCGGTTACCCTCTCAGCTCGACGACGTCGCCCGCGGTGCCCCTGGGGCGGCGGCGGGTGGCCCCGATGAAGCCGTCGTCGACGATCTCACCGTCGAGCAGGGAGACCACGCGGTCGGCCAGGCTTGCCACCCGGGCGTCGTGGGTGACCAGGATGACGGTCTGCCCGTCGCGGTGGACCTCGCCGAGCAGGCGCAGGACGTCACGGGTGTTGCGGCTGTCGAGGTTGCCCGTCGGCTCGTCGGCCAGCAGCAGGCTGGGCCTGTTGGCCAGCGCGCGGGCCAGCGCGACCCGCTGCTGCTCGCCGCCCGCGAGCTGGGCGGGGGAGGCGTCCGCGCGGTCGGTCAGGCCCAGCTCGCCGAGGAGGTGCTCCCTGCGCTCGCGCGCCTCGCGGGCCGAGGCGCCGGCCAGCAGCGCGGGCAGCTCGACGTTGTCGGCCACGGTCATGTTGGCGACCAGGTTGAAGAACTGGAAGACGAAGCCGATCTTCTGACGGCGCAGCAGCGCCCAGGCGCTCTCGCCGAGCGTGTCCGCCCTCTTGCCGTCCAACCAGATCTCGCCGCTGGTGCGGGTGTCCAGGCCGCCGAGCATGTGCACCAGCGTGGACTTGCCCGACCCGGAGGGGCCGGTGATCGCGACGAACTGTCCCGCCTCGACCCGCAGGTCGACCCCCCGTACGGCGGGCACCGGCACGCCCCCGTTCTGGTAGATCTTGACCAGGTTGACCGCGTGAACGACGGGGGGTGGGCTCACGACAGGTCCTCCTGACAGCGTTCGAGCCAGTCGAGGTCGGCCTGCAGGTGCAGCATGGCCCCCTCGATCAACAGAAGCGCGACGTAGTCCTCGCGGTCGGTGCGGTCGGCCAGCTCGTTGAGGTCGCGCATGAGCCCGAGGTAGTGACGCCTCTGGCGGTTGATCAGCGCCATCCGGTCGGCGATGCCGGTCATCGGGGCCAGCACGAGTTTCATGAAGAACTCGTCGCGGACCCGCGGCCCCTCCGTCGGCTCGTCGACCCACGCGTCGAGGGCGTCCCGGCCCGCGGCGGTCAGATAGTACACCTTTTTGTTCGGCCGGTTGGACTGCTCGACGTCCACGGCGCGCACCAGGCCGTCCTTCTCGAGACGACCGAGCGTGACGTAGATCTGCCCGATGTTCGGCGGCGGATAGGCGCTGCCAAAGATCTGTTCAAGCGCCTGTTTCAGCTCGTATCCGTGGGCAGGTTCCTTCGCGAGGAGCGCCAGCAGCGACAGCCTCACGCCTCACCTCCTCGAACTGCTCGTTATCTGAGCGTTACGGGACTATCCGTTGACGCCCACATTAACGCTGTGCATAACATGCATGCATCTACCTAACACGTATGTAACCGCCGGGAAATGAGGAGGCAATCCATGCGCCGCCTGCTCATCGCGTCGCTCGCCGTGCTGCTGACGGCCGGCTGTTCCGGGGCCGTCGCGCAGGACACCGAGCGTTCCGGCGGCAGCGGCCCGTTCACGCTCGTGATCGGACGCGACACCACCGCCTACCTGCAACCGCTGCTCGACCGGTGGAACCAGGCGCACCCGGCGGAGCGGGCGACCCTGCTCGAGCTGCCGGAGGCGGCCGACGAGCAACGCGCCCAGATGGTCGCCAACCTGCAGGCCAAGAGCGACCGCTACGACGTGCTCGGCCTCGACGTGGTCTGGACCGCGGAGTTCGCCGACGCGGGCTGGATCGTGCCGCTCGAACGCGGCATGTTCCCGCTGGACCGCTTCCTGCCCCCGGTGGTCGACACCGCGACCTACCGGGGCAAGCTCTGGGCGGTGCCGTACACCAGCAACGCCGGCCTGCTCTACTACCGCAGGGACCTACTGGCGAAGCAGGGCCTCAAGCCGCCCACGACCTGGGCGGAGCTGCGGGAGCAGGCCCGCTCGCTGCACGACAGGTACGGCATCGGCGGCTACGCCGGGCAGTTCCTCGCCTACGAGGGGCTGACGGTCAACTTCGCCGAGGCCGTGCAGTCGGCGGGCGGGCAGATCCTCAACCACGACGGCACCCAGGTCACCATGGACGCCGCCAAGGCGAGAACCGGCCTCGACTTCCTGGTCGGCGGGCTCCGCGAGGGGTGGATCCCCCGCGAGTCGCTCTCCTACAAGGAGGAGGAGTCGCGGCTGGCCTTCCAGGAGGGCCGCCTGGCCTTCGCCCGCAACTGGCCGCACGCCTACGGCCCGGCCACGACCTCCGCGGTCGCCCGCAAGTTCGGGGTGACCCGGCTGCCCGGCCTGAACGGCCCCGGGTCGAGCTCGCTGGGCGGGGTCAACCTCGCGCTCAGCGCCTACTCGAAGCGGCAGAAGTCGGCGGCCGAGTTCATCCGCTACTTCACCGGCCTGGAGAACCAGCGACGGGTGCTCGTCGACGGCTCGTTCCCGCCCGTGTGGGCCGAACTGTACGACGACCCCGGCCTGATCAAGCGCTTCCCCTACCTGCCCGTGCTCAAGCAGAGCATCCTCTCCGCTCGGCCACGACCGGCGAGCGCCAACTACAACCAGGTGAGCCTGGTGATCGCCAGCGCGGTCTCCAACGCGCTCACCCCACCCTTCGACGAGGCGAGCGACGACGTCGTCGCCTCCATGAAGGGCCAGCTCAACGAGATCATCCGGGCTCAGTGACCGGGGGCGACCCCTCCGGCGAGCCGTCATCCCACCGCATTTCATCCCACCGCACGACCCGCACGACATCCCATCGAACGACCCGCACGCACATCCCGCCGAACGACCCGCGTCGACCCGTACCGAACCGGTGTCTCCCTGAAGGCCCCTCTCCCTCCCGATCCGCGCGTCGGGCCCCACCAGCACAGGAGGTTTGCTCAGCATGCGTAAATCCATCGCCATGGTGACGATGTCGGGACTGGCCCTCGCGCTCGCCGCGTGCGGCGGCCAGGCCGCGTCCACCGAACCGACCGCGAGCGGCAGCGCCTCCGCGTCCGCGCCCGCCCCTGCCGCCAAGACCCTGGACGGAGTGACCATCGAGGTCGCCGCCAAGTGGACGGGCCCGGAGCAGGCCAACTTCCAGCAGGTCCTCAAGGCCTTCGAGGCCAAGACCGGCGCCAAGGTCACCTACGCCTCGACCGGTGAGGACACCGGCGCCTACCTCGGCCCGCGCATCCAGGGCGGCAACCCGCCGGACATCGCGATCCTGCCGCAGCCCGGCCTGGTCCAGCAGTACGCCAAGGAGAAGGCCCTCAAGCCGCTCACCCCGGAGGTCCAGAAGCAGATCGACGACAACTACACCCCGTACTGGAAGGAACTGGGCTCGGCCGACGGCCAGGTCTACGGCGTGCTGGTGAAGGCGGCGCACAAGTCGCTCATCTGGTATCGCGACCAGGCCTTCCAGGACGCCGGGGCGCAGCCGCCGACCAACTGGGACGAGCTTGTGAAGACCGCCCAGACCGTCGCCGACTCCGGCACCCCGCCCTTCTCGCTCTGCGGCGCGTCGGGCTGGACCCTGACCGACCTGTTCGAGAACGTCTACCTGTCGACCGCGGGCCCGGAGAACTACACCAAGCTCTCCAAGCACGAGATCCCCTGGACCGACGCCACCGTGACCACCGCGCTGGAGAAGATCGGCCAGCTCGTCGGCAAGAAGGAGTTCCTGCTCGGCGGCGCCTCCGGAGCGCTGCAGACCGACTTCCCGACCTGTGTCACCCAGGTCTACGGCCAGGACAAGTCCGCGATGGTCATCGAGGCCGACTTCGTGGCCACCTCGGCGGAGCAGTCGGGGGCCAAGCTCGGCGAGGAGGCCAAGTACTTCGCCTTCCCCAAGGCCGGTGACACCGAGCCGGTCGTGCTGGGCGGCGACATCGCGGTGGCGCTGAAGGACTCCAAGGGCGGCATGGCGCTGCTGGAGTTCCTCGCCTCGAAGGAGGGCGGCGAGATCTGGGCCAAGCTGCCCGGCTACCTGTCCCCCAACCGCAACGTCTCGCCGGACAACTACCCGGCCGAGCTGACCAAGAAGCTCGCCCAGACGATCATCTCCGCGGGTGAGGCGGTCCGCTACGACATGTCCGACCTCGCGCCGAGCGCGTTCGGCGGCACCGAGGGCAAGGGCGAGTGGAAGCTCCTGCAGGACTTCGTCCGCAACCCCTCCGACGTCAAGTCGATCCAGAGCAAGCTCGAGGACGAGGCCAAGAAGGCCTGGAAGTAAGGGAGGCAGGCCGTGACCGACCGGTTGGACGGCCCGCAGAGCTCGCGGGGCGGCGAGGACGCCGCCCGCGAGTCCTCCTCCGGACCAGAAGAACCCCCCGGGACCTCCCCCGTCCCTGACGACGCCCCTCCGCCCGCGGAGGAGGGCGTCGAGCGGGACGGCTCCGACGGGGACGTCCACCCCGCCCTGGCGGACGTGGAGTCGGACGACCCCGCTGCTCCGCGGGCCGCACCCGAACTCGCGACCGCCGGGGCCGCCGCCCCGGCGGCCGGGCCCGCCGCGACCACCCGGGGAACCGGGCAGGGCGCGACCGCCCAGGGGACGGCGCGCGGCCGTACGGCGAGGCTCGGGCCCGCCCCGACGCTGGCGCTGGTGTTCCTGCTTCCCGCCGCGCTCGTCCTGGGCGCGATGGTGATCTACCCGATCGTCTACTCGATCTTCCGGAGCCTCTTCGACGCCACCGGGGACACCTTCGTCGGCGCGGGCAACTACGCGTCGATCTTCAGTGACTCCTCGACGCTGACCACGATCAGGAACAACCTGATCTGGGTCGTGGTCGCCCCCGCCCTGGTCACGGTGATCGGCCTGATCTTCGCGGTGCTGACCGAGCGGATCCGCTGGGCGACCGCGTTCAAGCTGGTCGTCTTCATGCCGATGGCCGTCTCCCTGATGGCCTCGGGCGTCATCTTCCGGCTGGTCTACGAGCAGGACCCCGACCGGGGCGTGGCCAACGCCGTGATCACCTCGGTCCAGGGGCTCTTCGGCTCACAGCAGGGCTATCCCGACGCCAGGCCCAGGGAGAACGACAAGGCGCCGGTCGCCCTCCAGCAGGGCGCGGTCGTGTCCAGGCAGCCGGCGAGGCCCGGGCAGGCCGTGCTCGTCCCGCTGGTCGGGGTCAAGCCCGCGACCCTCGCCTCCGCGTCGGCGGCCAAGGCCGCGCAGCCGGGCCCCGGCGAGCTGGCCGGCACCGTCTGGGTGGACTTCACCCAGGGCGGCGGCGGCACGCTCAACCAGGTCGACGGCACGGAGAAGGCCCTGGCCGGGGTGACGGTCGAGGCGGTGCGGGACGGCTCCGTCAAGGCCACCGCGACCACGGAGGCCGACGGGACCTTCCGCTTCGCCGGCCTCCCCCAGGGGGACTACCTCGTGCGGCTGCCGCAGTCGAACTTCCAGGAGGCCTTCAACGGGATCCCCTGGCTGGGCCCGACCCTGATCACCCCGGCGATCATCGGGGCGTTCATCTGGGTGTGGGCGGGCTTCGCCATGGTGCTGATCGCGGCGGGTCTGTCGGCCATCCCGCGTGACGCGCTCGAGGCGGCCCGCATCGACGGGGCCACCGAGTGGCAGGTGTTCCGGAAGATCACCGTTCCGCTGCTCTCCCCCGTGCTGCTCGTCGTGTTCGTCACCATGATCATCAACACTCTCAAGGTCTTCGACCTGGTCTTCGTGATCGCTCCGGGCTCCGTGCAGCCCCAGGCGAACGTGATCGCGCTGGAGATGTGGCGGGTCTCGTTCGGCGGCGGCGGCAACCAGGGACTGGGCAGCGCGCTGGCCATCTTCCTGCTGGTCCTCGTCCTGCCATTCATGATCATCAACATCCGCCGGTTCAGGAGGGACAACCAGTGACGACCTCCGCTCTCGGCGCTCCGCGTCGCGGCGCCCTCGGCAGGACCCTCGACCGGGTCGGCGGCGGCCTGCTCCAGGCCCTGCTGGCGGTGATCGGCGTGTTCTGGCTGGTCCCCACGCTCGGCCTGTTCGTGGTCTCGATCCGCGGGGACGCCGCGAACAACTCGACGGGCTGGTGGACGGCGTTCACCAAGCCTGCGGAGCTGACCCTCGGGAACTACTCCAGCCTGCTGGCCACCGGCTTCACCGGGTCGTTCTGGAACACCGTGCTGATCACGGTGCCGACGACCGTCCTGGTGATCGGCATCGCCGCCATGGCCGCCTACGCCTTCGCCTGGATGGAGTTCCCCGGCAGGGACACGCTGTTCCTGGTCGTGGTCGGCCTGCTGGTCGTGCCGGTCCAGATCGCGCTGATCCCGATCGCGAAGCTCTACGGCACGTTCGGGATCTTCGGCTCCATCGCCGGTGTGGTGATCTTCCACACCGCCTTCGGTCTCCCCTTCGCCATCTTCCTGCTCCGCAACTTCTTCGCGGGCATTCCGCGTTCGCTGCTCGAGGCGGCGCGGATGGACGGCGCGGGCGAGTGGAAGATCTTCTCGACCGTGGTGTTCCCGCTGGCCAAGCCCGCGGTCGCCTCGCTCGGCATCTTCCAGTTCCTCTGGGTCTGGAACGACCTGCTCATCGCCCTGGTTTTCGCCGACACCGACAACCAGCCGATGACCAAGGCCCTCCAATCCCAGATGCGGCAGTTCGGAACCAACATCGACATCCTCGCTCCCGGTGCCTTTCTGTCGCTAATAATCCCGTTAATCCTGTTCTTTGCGTTTCAGCGCTATTTCGTGCAGGGCATGATGGCGGGATCAGTGAAATAAAGGGGCAGGTCCGGTACGGCTGGCGGTTTTCCCGTGCGAGCCGTACCGGGTCTCAAACCTCGATAAGGTTTTCGCATGGCCGCACGTCCCTTGAACGAAGTCGTGGAAGCCGGGTGGGCCGAGGCCCTGGAACCCGTCGCTGAGAAGATCGCCGAGCTGGGCGAGTTCCTCAGGAAGGAGGTCGCGGAAGGCAGGCAGTACCTCCCTGCGGGAGCGAATGTGCTCCGGGCCTTCCAACAGCCCTTCGACCAGGTGAAGGTGCTGATCGTCGGACAGGACCCCTATCCGACTCCGGGCCACCCCATCGGCCTGAGCTTCTCGGTCGCCGCCGACGTGAAGCCGATCCCGGGAAGCCTCCGCAACATCTACAAGGAGCTCACCGAGGACCTCGGGCTGCCGATGCCGAGCAACGGCGACCTGACCCCGTGGACCGAGCAGGGCGTGCTGCTGCTCAACCGAGTGCTCACCGTCATGCCGGGCAAGCCCGCCTCGCACCGGGGCAAGGGCTGGGAGGACGTCACCGAGCAGGCCATCAAGGCCCTCGTCGCCCGCGACCGGCCGATGGTCTCGATCCTGTGGGGCCGCGACGCCCGCTCCCTGCGCCCGATGCTGGGCCAGACCCCCGCCATCGAGTCGGCCCACCCGAGCCCCCTGTCCGCCCGCAGCGGCTTCTTCGGCTCCCGTCCGTTCAGCCGCGCGAACGACCTTCTCCAGCAGCAGGGCGCGACGCCGGTCGAGTGGAAGCTGCCTTAGTCTGGTCGCCCCCGTCAGGGCACTAGGATTCCACCATGAGTGATGAATCGGGCACCGAACGCTATCTGCGTCTGACAGTTGAGCTGACCGTGGAGGTGAGCGACCTCGCCGGCTTGCAGGACGCCGCGTTGAAGGAGATCAACCACCCGGACGCGGATCTGGACGACGACGAGCGCAGGGAGCAGGCGGAGATGGTCTCCGCCGACGAGACGGGGGCCACGGCGCTGCAGTGGCTCATCGAGCCGGACCACGTCCTGGGTCTGATCGAGCACGTGGAGCAGATCGAGCCCCGGGAGGCCGTCCTGGGAGTCGAGCCGTCCGAGGGCCCCTCGGACGAGGACGACGAGCATGACCACGACCACGACCACCAGCACTGAGGTCAGTCGTTGACCTCGAAGCCGTCCCCGAAAGCCCAGAGCTGGCCTTCCAGATCGAAGGCCATGTAGACCCTGGCGCCTTCGGGGGTGGCCTCGAGCTCGACCACGATCTCGGCGCCCCTGGCGACGGCCTGGTCGTAGTGGGCCTCGACGTCGTCGACCACGACGAACACCCCCTGACTGACGGCGGGCAGATCGAGGGCGCTGCGGAGATACGGCTCCCCCTGACGGACCGAGGCCAGCATGACCACCGCCTCCCCCAGGGTGAGCTGGGCGTACCCGATGCCCCCGCGAGGGCCGGGCACCGTGACCGAAGGCCGGAAGCCGAAGACCTTGCCCAGCCATTCGACGGCGGCCGGGGCATCCTGGTAACGAAGGAACGGAACCACATGGGGGTTCGACATGCTGCCCTCCATCGAGACGACGCGATGCCTTCAGCCCAGAGCTTGTCACCGTTGGCCGGTCCCGTCAGCCCACCGGAGGCACCTTCCTGTCAGCCGGTGAGCACTTCCTCCCGGCGGGCCACGAGAAGGTCGCGCCGCTGCGCCAGCTCCCCGCAGCGGACGCCCAGGTTGCCGACCGTGCCGTTCACCCACTGACCGATCTCGGCGACCGCCTCGCCGGTGCGGGCGATCCGCTGGTGCTTGATCGCGTCGGTGACGATGTTGTCGAAGAACATGTCGGCGAACCAGCGGGTGTCCACCTCGGGCAGTTGCAGGCAGGCGCGCACCCCGACGTCCGACAGCTCCCTCGAGAAGACGTCCAGAGCCCGCTGGGCGTGCCAGGCCGCCTCGTCCGCGTTGCGCAGGTGGCCGTGCTCCACCATGTCGGCGAAACCGCCGCCGCCGCTCAGCATGTCCCAGCGGGAGGCGCCGCGGGCGCTGCCGAGGCAGCGCAGGACCTGATCGACCGCGTGGCCCGCGGCGACCCCGGCCTCATGGGCCTCCTCGTGCTCGCGGAGGTCGGCGTGGGTGTCGGCGAGCCGCTGGCCGATCTCGGTGAGCTCACCGCCGCGAGGGTCGCCCGACTCGACCAGCACGCGCTCCTTGCGCTCGAGCAGCGCGGCGAACTCCTCGCGGGCCGCGCCGACCTCGGCCAGGCCGCTCTCCACGCTCACCCTGTCGGCCTCCAGCCACTGCAGGCGGGTCCGCTGGCCGTCCAGGCGCTGCCGCAGCGCCTGCGCCTGCGCCCGTTCCCTGGCGAGCCTGTCCTCCTTCGAGCCGACGAGCCCGGCCAGGAACGCCGTGAAACCACCCCCCTCGAGTTTGGAGACGTCCTGCTCCTCCTCGGCGAGCCGGTCCTCGAGGTCGACGAGCAGCTGCCCGACCTCGTCGAGCTGCTGGGCCAGCGCCTGACGCCGCGTGGTCAGTTGTTCCAGCCGCCGCACCCGCTCACGGGCGGCACGCAGGCCGTCGTCGATGTCGTCGTAGGAGATCACATCTGTGCGACGTGCGGCGGCGGCGGATCGTTCCGCTCACGACATATCAGCACTTGCGGTCATGGCCGGATCCCCGGGCGCGGCCGGCTCGCCACGCGCCGCTCACACCTTGCGGCCGACCCCGGCCCAGCCGAGCATCTCGAAGCGCCTGAGCGCGATCGGCGAGATGAACCCGCCGCTGTCCAGGATCTCGAAGTCGCCGAAGAACTCCTTGATCTCCTCGACGCCGCGGGGGAACACCCCGGAACCGGCCCCGGTGTAGATCTGCCTGACCCGGTCGATGTCCTCGCTGCGCCGCGGCGTCGAGGACAGGTGGGTGATCACGAGATGGCTTCCCGGCGCCATCAGCTCCCGCAGCTTGGCCACCTCGGCGTGCGGGTCGTCGAGGAAGTGCAGGATGGCGACGAGGAGGACGGCGACCGGCTCCGCGGGGTCGAGCAGCCCCGTCTCCACGGCCCCGGCCCAGATCTCCTCGGGACGGCGCAGGTCGCCCTCGAGCATGGCGACCGTCGGGGTGTTCGCGAGCAGCGCCCTGCCGTGCACGCACACGACGGGGTCGTTGTCGACGTAGACCGTACGGGCCGCGGGGTCGACGGAACCCGCGACCTGGTGGACGTTGTCACGCGTCGGCAGGCCCGCGCCGATGTCCACGAACTGGCGGATGCCCACCTCGCCCGCGAGATGGCGGACGGCGTTGCCGAGGAACTCCCGGTTGGCCCTGACACCCTCGCGGGACTCGGGGAAGGCCTGGAGGATCTGCTCGGCCGCCCTGCGATCGGCGGCGAAGTTGTCCTTGCCGCCCAGGACGTAGTCGTAGATCCGGGCCACGTTGGGCGTGTTCACATCGAAGCCGGAGGACTTTCGCGCGTTCACTGCCACCACCTCGCCCTGCCACTGATCGTGGTAGCCGTAGATCGGCTCAGTCGCAGATCGTAGCCCACCTGTGGCACTGCGAGCTCGTCCGGCGGGCATTCGTGACAGCCCCGCCGCCTTACGGTGACAGGACGTCCCGGGGAGAGCGCCCGATCCGGCCGTTCCCGGACGGCCTCCGGGTGGCTGACCCGCCGCCTGGCCACAGGACGGACGGCGGGTCACACGCACCCCCGCGTCGGCCCCCCTGTCCGCGCGAGGGGGCGGAGTCCGTTCGCCGTGTGTGCTCCCGCGCGGCCGGAAGGCCGCCCGGGCCGACCTGGGCGGCGCTCAGTCCATCGAGACCAGCGGTGCGGGATATCCCCTGACGCCCTTCGGCATGCGCCACGGCTCATAGATCATTTTCATCGGCACGGCGTCCAGTTCGGGCAGGTAGCGCCGGATGTACTCCCCCTCGGGATCGAATCGCCTGGCCTGCCTGACCGGGTTGACGATCCGGTTGGGGCGGGTGTCGTTCCCGGTTCCCGCCACCCACTGCCAGTTGCCGTAGTTGTCGGCCACGTCCCCGTCGAGCAGCAGGCGGTAGAAGTGCTCGGCCCCCACCCTCCAGTCGACGCCCAGCCTCCTGACCAGGAACGACGCCGTGAGCATGCGGGCGCGGTTGTGCATCCAGCCCTCGGCGAGCAGCTGCCGCATGCCCGCGTCCACGATCGGCACGCCGGTCCTGCCCTCCTTCCACGCCTGCGCCGCGTCCCGGTCGTCGAGCCACTGCTGTCCGCGCGGCCGGTAGTCGTCCCGGTTGATGCGCGGGAAGGCCAGCGTGACCTGGTGGAAGAAGTCCCGCCAGCACAGCTGCCTGACGAAGTCGCCGCCGTTGACGGACAGCGACTCGACCTCGAGCGGCGACAGGCAGCCGAAACGCAGGTAGGGGCCGAGCTTGGACGTGCGGTTGCCCGCGAGGTCGTCGTGCCCCTGCGCGTAGTCCTCGACGCAGTACTTCAGCCACTTGTCCATCCGCTCGCGCGCCACCGTCTCGCCGCCCCTGAACAGCCCGTGCGGCGCGCGCCTCGACACGGGCAGCGAGCCCGCGTCGAGCTCCTCGGGGAAGCGCACGGTCGCGGGGGCGTCCAGGACGGCCCTGCGCGGGTGCTCGCTCCAGACGCGCCAGTAGGGCGTGAAGATCCGGTAGTGGTCGCCGCCGCCGGAGGGCCGCAGCGCGCCCGGCGGCACGACCGTCACGCCGGGGAAGGTCCTGAAGTCCATCCGGTCGTGTTCGCACCCCTCCGCCAGCAGGCGCTGCCTGCGGCGCGCGAGCGCGCTGACGTCCTCGCTGACGTAGACGGCCTGGGCGGAGACCTCCCGCGCCACGCGCATCGTCTCCGCGACCGGGTCGCCCCAGCGGATCGCGAGCTCGCCGCCCCGCCCGCGCAGGGACTCGCGCAGGTCGGCGAGGCTCTCCGCGAGGAAGCCCGTCCGGTGGCCGACGGCCAGGGCGGGGTCGACGACGAACAGGGGCGCCACGCGGCGCGCGTCCGCGCACGCCGCGGACAGCGCCGGGTGGTCGTGCACCCGGAGGTCACGGTTGAGCAGGACGACGACGGTCTCCATCACAGAATGACTTTCGTGCCTCCCCCGCCCGTGGTTGCATCCACCTGGGGCTGAGCCGTCGAAGAAGCTCAGGGATGGATCGACCACACGCGACGGCTGGCAGTCTGGTACGGCGGTCGCGGGGATGTCCCGCGGATGAGGTGAGGCGGCGATGGACGAGCAGGGGCGGGCGACCACCGAGGAGGAGGCGGGCTACGGCATCGGCGCCGTGGCCCGCAGGCTCGGCGTTCCCGCCCCGACGCTGCGCACCTGGAACCTGCGCTACGGCATCGGCCCCAGCCGCCGGAGCCCGGGGGGGCATCGCCGCTACGACGCCGACGACCTGCGCCGTCTCGAGGAGATGAACCGGCTCATCAAGGCCGGGGTGCCCGCGGCGGACGCCGCGCGGCAGGTCCTGAGGATCAGGGCCGTCCCGCCGCCCGCGGAGGCCGGGCCGCCGCCCGCCGTGCCGGCTCCCGCGCCCCCTCCGGCCCTGGCGTTGCCCGCGCGTGCCGAGATCCCGACCGTGGCGATGCTGGCGCGGGCGGCGATCGCGCTGGACAGCCAGACGGTCTCCGAGTGGATCGGCGTCGCGCTGAGCAGGCACGGCGTCATCTGGACCTGGGAGAACCTGGTGCTGCCGGTCTTCGACACGATCTGCAGGCGTCAGGCGGAGACCGGTGCGAGCGTCGAGGTCGAGCACGTGTTCTCCGACCGGGTGCTGGCCGCGCTGGCCCCGCTCGTGAGGCGTCCCGCCAGGCCCGTCAACGACCGCCCGGTGCTGCTGGCCTGCGCCGAGGACGAGCAGCACTGCCTGCCGATCTACGCGCTGGCCGCGGTGCTGACGATCGACCACCACGTCGAGACCCGCGTGCTGGGCGCGCGGACCCCGTACTCGGCCCTCGGTGACGCCATGCGCCGTCTCGGGCCCGCGGTGGTCTTCGTCTGGTCCCAGCGTCCGGAGACCGGCGACCCCGCCCCGCTGCTCTCGCTTCCCCTGCTGCGTCCGCCGAGCCGCCTCGTCGTGGGCGGCGTGGGGTGGCGGGACGACCTGCCCGCGTCGGTCACGCGGGTCGCCTCCTTCTCCGAGGCTCTCTCCCGGATCGGCGCCGCGCTGCGCTGACCCGCCCGCGCGGGCGTTCTCCGCGCCGCACCGGGCTTCCCGCCAAGGTTGCGATCACCAAACCGGAGGAGTATGAATAAGTTTTGAATAGGTTTTCTCGGTAAGGGGAGCCACCATGACAGACACGCTGAACGTCCGGCTCGCCGACGGCGACGACACCGCGCTGGCTGAGTGCTTCCGTACGCACGGCTCGCTCGTCCGCTCCTACCTGCGCCGTTTCGTGGCTCCCCAGGACATCGAGGACCTGCAGCAGATCGTGTTCGCGGAGGTCTGGCGGTCACGTCACCGCTTCGACCCGGCCCGCAGCCTCCCCGCCTGGCTGCTCGGCATCGCGCACAACCGGGCGGTCGACCACCTGCGGGCCCGCGTGCCCCAGACGGTGCCGTTGGACGTGGTCGCCGACCCCGCCGGACCGGACGGCCGGACCCACGGGGACGGGATGGCCGAGCGCGACGAGGTCCAGCGGGCGCTGGCCGAGCTGCCCGCGCCGCAGCGCCAGGCCATCGAGCTCGCCTACTACGGCGACATGACCCAGCGGGAGATCGCCGAGAGGCTGAGCATCCCCCTCGGCACCGTCAAGGCCCGTACGGCCCGCGGCCTGCGCCGCCTGTCCGACCTCCTCACCCCGGTTGCGGCGTGAGCGAGATGTCCGGTGTGCACGACGTGACCGAAGCGACCGGCGCGGGTCCGACGGGCCCGGCCCACGACGGGATCAGGCCCCGGGTCGCGGTCTCCAGCTGCCTGATGGGCGAGCCCGTGCGGTTCAACGGCGGCCACAGCCGGGACAGATTCCTCAGCGGGGAGCTGGACCCGTACGTCGACTGGGTGCGCGTCTGCCCGGAGATCGAGCTCGGCCTCGGCGCCCCTCGGGAGACCCTCCGCCTCGAACGGTCCCCCGCCGGGCCGCGCCTGGTCACCCGTAAGAGCGGCGTGGACCTGACGGCCGGGATGGCGTCCCTGGGGGAGCGGCGGGCCCGGACCCTCGACGTCGACGGCTACGTCTTCAAGTCGAGGAGCCCCAGCTGCGGCCTGCACGGCATTCCGGTCTACGAGGGCGACGCCGCCGTCGACCGCAGGGGCACCGGCGTCTTCGCCGCCCGGATCCTCGCCGCCCACCCCCTGCTGCCGGTCGAGGACGAGGGGCGGCTGAACGACCCGCTGCTCCGCGAGACCTTCGTGGAGCGGATCTTCGCGCAGGCCCGGCTGCGGGCGCTGCTGGAGAGCGACTGGCACGCGCGCGACCTGGTCGCCTTCCACTCCCGGCACAAGATGCAGATGCTCGCCCACGACCCGGCCGCCTACCGCGAGGCGGGCCGGGTGGTCGCCCACGCGGGCTCGCGCCCCCGCGAGGAGCTGGCCGCCGACTACGCCCGCGCGTTCGGCACGGCCTTCGCCAGGAAGGCGAGCATCGGACGCAACGTCAACGTGCTCCAGCACTGCATGGGGATGATGAGCGACTCACTGGACGCGGCCAGGCGCGCCGACCTGGGCGAGGTCATCGCCTCATACCGGGCGGGCCAGGTGGCGCTCAGCGTGCCCGCCACCCTGCTCCGCCACCACGCGCGGGGCGAGGACGCCGGATACGTCAGGGACCAGACCTACTTCTCCCCCTATCCGCAGGAGCTCCGCCTGCGCAACCACGTCCCGGCGTGACCCCGGCCCCCGGCATCTCGGCGGCACGGGGTCACGGGGTCACGGGGTCAGACCTTCAGCACGGCCAGCGAGCGGGCGGGCAGGAACAGCTCCTCCCCCTTCACCGTCGCCGAGGGGTCGGAGGCGAGCAGGACGTGCCCGGGCTCGAGCCGTACGGTGATCGGGATCGGGCTGAGGTTGGCCGCGACGCGGAGCGTCCCCCGGTGGACGACCAGCCAGGTCTCGCCGTACTCGACCTTGACGCGGTCCAGCCTCGGGTCGGTGAGCTCGGGGTGCGCGCGGCGCAGCGCGATCAGCGCCCGGTACCAGTCGAGGTGGGCCCGGTGGGCGTCGTCGTCCAGCTCGTCCCAGTCGAGCTTCGAGCGCAGGAACGTCGACTCCTCGCCGGGGTCGGGCGCCTTCTCCGCCCAGTCGTCGTAGCCGTGGCCGACGAACTCCCGCCGCCGCCTGTCCCCCTCCCCCTCGCGGAGCTGCGGCTCCACGTGGTCGGTGAAGAACAAGAAGGGCGTGCTCGCCCCCCACTCCTCCCCCATGAACAGCATCGGGGTGAACGGCGAGGTCAGCAGCAGCCCGGCGGCGAGGCGCAGCGCCTCGGACGGCATCCGGTCCCCCGTGGCGCGGTTGCCGATCTGGTCGTGGTTCTGCGCGCTGCAGACGAAACGGTAGGCGGGCACGTGCCGCGCGGGACGGCCGTGCGAGCGTCCCCTGAAGGATGAGTAGGTCCCGTCGTGGTAGTAGCCCGCGGTCAGCACCTTGGCCAGGGCCCCGGCGAAGTCGTCGTAGTAGCCGTGCCGCTCCCCGGTCACCGCCACGTGCAGCGCGTGGTGGACGTCGTCGTTCCAGGCGGCGGCCAGGCCGTACCCCCCGGCCTCGCGCGGGGTCATCAGCCTGGGGTCGTTGAGGTCGGACTCGGCGATCAGCGTCAGCGGCCTGCCGACGGCCGCGGAGAGCACCTCGACCTCCGTGGCCAGCTCCTCCAGCAGGTGCGTGGCCCGGGTGTCGTGCAGCGCGTGCACGGCGTCCAGGCGAAGGCCGTCCACGTGGTAGTCGCGCAGCCACTGCAGCGCGTTGCCGACGAAGTAGCGGCGCACCTCGTCGGAGCCCGGCCCGTCCAGGTTGACCGCCTGCCCCCAGAAGGAGGCGGCGTTCGCGTTGAAGTAGGGGCCGAAGGGCGCCAGGAAGTTGCCCGAGGGGCCGAGGTGGTTGTAGACGACGTCCAGGATCACCCCGAGCCCCCGCCGGTGACAGGCGTCGACGAAGCGCTTGAACCCGTCGGGGCCGCCGTAGTCGTCGGTGACGGCCCACAGGTCGACGCCGTCGTAGCCCCAGTTGCGCCTCCCCGGCACCGGGGGCACCGGCATGACCTCCACGAAGTCGACGCCGAGCTCGGTCAGGTGCGTGAGCCTCTCGATCGCCGCGTCGAAGGTGCCCTCCGGGGTGAAGGTCCCGACGTGCAGCTCGTAGATCACCGAGCCGGGCAGGTCGCGTCCCCGCCACAGGTCGTCGCCCCAGACGAACCTGTCGTGCTCGTAGACCCTGCTGGGCCCGAAGATCCCCTCGGGCTGCCAGCGGCTGCGGGGGTCGGGCAGCGCCTCGCCCCCGTCGAGACGGAAGCGGTAGTCGGTGCCGTGCCCGGCTCCCGGCACCTCCGCCGACCACCAACCGCCCGCCCCCGCCGACATGGGGTGGCGGATCCCGCCGATCTCCACGTCGACCGACATCGCCTCAGGCGCCCAGACCTCGAACACGGACTACTCCCTTTCCAGAAGCGCGACGGGGTGCGCGGACAGCAGGTGGGCGAGCGGGATGCGCCCGGTGTGCTCGACGCCGGACAGCAGGTCCCGCCACCTGCCGTGCGGCAGTGTGATCGTCTCGCTCCCCCACCCTCCGCGCCTGGCCAGCCCGACCGGCAGCCGGGTGGCGACCGCGACCGCCCTGTCCCCGCGCGCGAAGGCGACGGCGTGCTCGTCCGCCTCGATCGGCACGTACGGCAGAGCCGGGTCGAGCCGCCCGCGCAGGCGCAGCGCCTGGACGGTGACCCGCAGCTTGTCCTCCTCCCAGGAGGAGCCCGTGTCCGCTCCGAGGCCGGCCCGTACGGGGTCGCCCGCTCCTTCGGCCAGGAGGGCGCGGCGGCGCGCGAAGTCCACGGGACGCCGGTTGTCCGGGTCGACGAGGGAGAAGTCGGTGATCTCGTTGCCCCAGTAGAGGTCGGGCACCCCGGGCAGCATGAGCTGCACGAGCTTCTGCCCCAGGGAGTTGGACCTGGCGTACGGCTCGATCATGGCGGCGAACGCGGCGACCGAGGCTCCGCACTCGTCGACGGCCCGGGTGACGAAGTCGCGGATGCCCTGCTCGTAGGCGGGGTCGGGAGTGGCCCAGGAGATCGAGGTCTTGGCCTCGCGGGCCGCCTTGAACAGGAACTCGAAGAACCTGTCGGGACCGATCGGCCAGGCCGCCATCAGGTTCTGCCACGCCAGATAGTCGAGCACCGGGTCGAAGGAGACCTTCGACGACCACTCCTCGACCGCCCGCGCCCACTCCTGCGGCAGCTCGGACAGCACCGCGAGGCGGGCCCGCACGTCCTCGGAGCGCTTGGTGTCGTGGGTGGACAGCGTCGTCATCGTCCCCGGCGCCATCCCCCGGCAGAACGCGTGGAAGCCGTCGACCGTGCCGCCGAACCTGTCGGGCTCCCCGCCCACCTCGTTCAGGCACGCCAGCGGGTACCACCGGTAGAGCGCGGTGTCCTCGACCCCCTTGGCCATCACGGGGCCGCAGGTCTGCTGGAAGCGGGTGACCGCCTCCGCCGGGCCGTACAGGACCCTGTCGACGACCTCCGCGACCGGGGCGCCCTCGGGCAGCCGGGTCGCGGCGAGGCGTCCGGCCGCCTCGACGATCTCGGCCGAGGCGGCGGGCACGGGCTCCCCGGGAACCGCGTAGGCCCGGTAGACCGGCATCGCGGCCAGCAGTTCGACCAGTGTCTCCCGGTCGGAGCCGACGACGGCGTGCAGCCGGTCGATCTCGGCGGCGAAGAACAGGTCGAGGACCTCCCGCTTCGACTGCCTGACCACCGTGGCGTAGTCGCGGGGCATGCCGGTGCGCGCGACGAACAGGTCGACCAGCGGCCGCTCCCCCGCCGGGTCGACGAACAGGCCGGTGATCCGGTTGAGCACGTCGTAGCCCGTGGTCCCGTCGCAGTCCCAGTCCGCGGGCAGCCGCTCCGAGCCGACCAGGATCTTCTCCGCGACCGTCCACACCCCCGACGCCTCGCGGAGCCTGGCCAGGTAGCCGCGCGGCTCGGCCAGGCCGTCCGGGTGGTCGACCCGCAGGCCGTGGACGACGCCGTCGCCGACCAGGCCGAGGATCACCTCGTGGGTCGCGTCGAAGACCTCGGGGTCCTCGACCCGCAGCCCGATCAGCGAGGACACGTCGAAGAAACGCCGGTAGCCGGGCCCCGAGCGCCACTCGACCAGCCGATAGTGGGTGTCGGGCAGCGGGAACTCGTGGTCGTGGTAGCGCAGCACGTCGCCGTCGGCGACCGGCTCGACGGAGTCGCCGATCACCGGCATGTTCAGCCTGCCGCCGCCGCCCTCCCAGTCGATGTCGAACCACGACGCGTACGGCGACGCCCGCCCCTCCCTCAGCACCGACCACAGCTGCCGGTTGCCCGACTCGGGCACCGGGACCGTCATGTGGTTGGGCACGATGTCCACGACGACTCCCAGGCCGTGCGCGGTCAGCGTCTCCGACAGCTCCCGCAGTCCCTCGACGCCGCCGAACTCCCGCCTGACCCGGGAGTGGTCGATCACGTCGTAGCCGTGCCGGGACTGGGGCGTCGCCTGCAGGATCGGCGAGAGGTAGACGTGGCTGACCCCCAGGTCCCGCAGGTAGGGGGCCAGCTCCGCGACCTCGGCGAAGCCGAAGTCGGGGGTCAGCTGGATCCGGTAGGTCGACAGCGGCGCGGGGAACGGTTTGCGCCCCGCCGCCTCGTGGGACGCCTCCGGCCCCTCCTGGAAGGGTCCCGGCTCCCCTGAGCGCTCGTTGAGCGGCCCCTCGAACGCCCCCTCGAAACGCTCAGACACGCCGCAACACCCTCACGGACCTGCCGGTCACCGGAACCTTCTCTCCCGCCCGGCAGACCCGGGTGTCCACCGTTATCGGCATCGCCGTGTCGATCTCCGTCAGCCACATGTCGCCGTAGTCCTTCGGAAGGGTGAATTCGATGACGTCGTGATGGGCGTTGAAAAGCAGCAGGAACGAGTCGTCGACGATCTGCCGCCCCCTGCGGTCCGGCTCGGTGATGGCGTCGCCGTTCAGGAAGACCGCCAGCGACTTGGCGTAGCCCACGTTCCAGTCCGCGTCGGTCATCTTCTCGCCCTGCGGGGTGAACCAGGCGATGTCGCTGAGGTTGTCCCCCGAGCCCCGCACCGGGCGGCCGTAGAAGAAACGACGCCTGCGGAAGACCGGGTGCTCGGCGCGGAGCTTGGCCAGGCGGCGGGTGAACTCCAGCAGCAGCCAGTTCTCCCTGACGTCCGACCAGTCGACCCAGCTCAGCTCGTTGTCCTGGCAGTAGACGTTGTTGTTGCCCTGCTGGGTGCGGCCGAGCTCGTCCCCGTGGGAGATCATCGGCACGCCCTGGGACAGGAACAGCGTGGTCAGGAAGTTGCGCTTCTGCTGCTCGCGCAGCGACTCGATCGCCAGTGAGGCGGGGCCCTCCGCGCCGCAGTTCCACGAGCGGTTGTCGTCGGTGCCGTCCCGGTTGTTCTCGCCGTTGGCCTCGTTGTGCTTGCCGTTGTAGGAGACCAGGTCCTGCAGGGTGAACCCGTCGTGGCAGGTGACGAAGTTGATCGAGGCGGCGGGCCTGCGGCTGTCGTCCTGGTAGAGGTCGCTGGAGCCGGTCAGCCTGGAGGCGAACTCCGGCAGGGAGGCGGGCTCGCCCCGCCACAGGTCGCGGATCGTGTCACGGTACATGCCGTTCCACTCGGTCCACCTGGCGGGGAAGTTGCCGACCTGGTATCCGCCCGGACCGACGTCCCACGGCTCGGCGATCAGTTTGACCTGCGACAGCACGGGGTCCTGCTGGACCAGGTCGAAGAAGGCGCTCAGCCGGTCGACCTCGTGCAGCTCCCGCGCCAGCGTGGCCGCCAGGTCGAACCTGAACCCGTCCACGTGCATCTCGATGACCCAGTAACGGAGCGAGTCCATGATCATTTGAAGCACGTGCGGGGAGCGCATGAACAGGCTGTTGCCGGTCCCCGTCGTGTCCATGTAGTAACGCTTGTCGTTCTCGACGAGGCGGTAGTAGCCGGGGTTGTCGATCCCCCGCATGCTCAGCGTCGGGCCCAGGTGGTTGCCCTCGGCCGTGTGGTTGTAGACCACGTCGAGGATGACCTCGATGTTCGCCTCGTGCAGCGCCTTGACCATGGCCTTGAACTCCAGCACCTGCCCGCCGCGCTGGCCGGTGCTCGAGTAGGCGTTGTGCGGGGCGAAGAACCCGATGCTGTTGTAGCCCCAGTAGTTCGTCAGGCCCCGTTCCGTCAGGACGTGGTCGGTGACGAACTGGTGCACCGGCATCAGCTCGATCGCCGTCACCCCGAGCGACGTCAGGTGGTCGACGATCTCCGGGTGGCCGATGGCCGCGTAGGTCCCGCGGATCCGCTCGGGGATCTTCGGGTGGTTTATGGTCAGGCCCTTGACGTGCGCCTCGTAGATGACCGTGTCGTGGTACGGCGTCGCGGGCGGACGGTCGTGCCCCCACCCGAAGAACGGGTTGATGACGATGGACCGGGGGACGAACGGGGCCGAGTCGGCGTCGTTGCGGCTGTCCGGCTGTCCGAAGCGGTAGCCGTACACCGCCTCGTCCCAGTTCACGTCCCCCTCGACCGCCTTGGCGTACGGGTCGAGCAGGAGCTTGGCGGGGTTGCAGCGCACCCCTCGCGCGGGGTCGTAGGGGCCGTGGACGCGGTAGCCGTACCGCTGACCAGGGCCGACGCCCGGAAGATAGCCGTGCCAGACGTATCCCTCGCACTCGGTGAAGGGAACCCTCGTCTCGCGGTTCTCCTCGTCGAACAGGCACAGCTCGACCCGCTCAGCGGCCTCGGTGAAAAGCGCGAAGTTGGTCCCCGCGCCGTCGTAGGTGGCCCCGAGGGGATAGGGGTCACCAGGCCAGATCTCGATCATTGCACCGCCCTTCAGCGGTGGGAAAACATGCCCCACGTTCTCCCTGTCATGCACACATGCCCACCTTTGTCATAGTGAACGTGATCCCGAGCAAAGTCATTGGCCGCTCCGACGGCGGGAAGCCCGCGTGACATGGGAGTATTCCGCGCTCTCCGGCGGGAGGACAGGACCCCGACCGGCGATTCGCGCAGCGACATGAGCCGGGGCCCTTACCCGGGACGCCGGCTGGAACACGGCCTGAGACACGGCCTGAGACACGGCCTGGGGCACGGCCTGGGGCACGGCCTGGGAGACCGCCCGGGACCCTGCCCGGACACGACCCGGGGGGCGAGCCCGTCAGCGCGGCGACGCCGGTCGGGAAAGCGCGTCGGCGAGCTCGCGCACCGCGGGTTCGTACCGCTTCAGCCCGGCACGGGCGACGAACTCCTCCGCCGCCTCCAAGTGGGCCGAGGCGCGCTCCGCGTCGCCGTCCAGCAGGGCGAGCCGCCCCAGGCACAGGTCCGTCACCGACCAGCCGAGCAGCCGGCCCGCGTTCGGGGCGAGCGTGCGGTACAGGATCCTCCCGGCGTCCACGTCGCCGAGCACGGCGCAGATCTCGCTGAGGGCGTCGGGCACGTACCGGTACGGCAGGTCGGGGCCGACGGGCGCGAATCCGTCGCGGGAGAGCTCGGCGAAGACGTCACGCGCCTCGCCCGCCCTGCCCAGGTCGGCCAGTGCCAGGCAGCGCAGGATCTGCCACGGCCGTTGCCCGGGACGCCGGTCGAGCATCTCCTCCGCCACCGCGAGCGCCTCAGCCGCCTCCCCGCCCGCCCGCAGGGCCAGGAAACGGAAGACGCCACGCCGCAGGTCGGCGTCGTCCCTGCCCAGCGCCCCCTCGGGGTAGGCGGCGGCGGACTCGTCGGCCGCCGCCAGGGCCTCGTCGAAACGCCCGCCCAGGTAGGCGTGGACCGCGCGCTGCCAGGCGGCCAGGCTCACCATCGAGGGAAGCCTGAGCCGGTCCGCGGTCTCCCCGAGCCACGCCAGCAGCTCGGGCGCCCGCTCCGTCCTGCCCTGGGCGGTCAGCTCGACGTAGGCGGTCTCACGGCCGATCCACTCGATGGCCAGGTCGCCGGTCCTGCGGCCGATCTCGGTGATCTCGTCGATGACCGCCTGCCTGCGGTCGTGGTCGTGGTCGGTCCTGGACAGCAGCTCCTGGACGATCAACGCTCTGGACAGGGTCCGGTCGTCGCCGGTGCGGCGGGCGAGCCGTACGGCCTCACCCGCCATCGCCGCGCTCTCCTCCACGGGCCTGGCCGTGGCACCGGTCATCGCGGCGGCGGCGAGCAGCTGGGCCCGCCAGGGCGAGCCCTCGGCCAGACGGGAGGCGAGGACCCGGTCGATGCGCTCGGCGAGCCTGTCGATGCCGGTCGTCTCCTCGTACATGGCCAGGGAGATCGGGTCGGAGAAGCCCAGCGCGGCCCTGGCGAGACGGTTGTCGTCGCCGAGCCCCTCCGCGATCTCCGCGGCGGCCTCGAGGGAGGCGTGGGCGGCGATGCTCATCCCCGCCGCCGCCTGCGCCTCGGCCAGGTCGAGGAGGAGGTCGCAGCGGAGCGCGTCGTCGGACCTGGGAAGCCGGTCGACCATCGCGATCGCCTGCTCCAGGTTCTCCACCGCGTCCTCGTGGGCGAACTGCGCCGTGGCCTGGACGGCGGCGCGCCGGGTGTAGCCGATGGCCTTGCCCGCCATCCTGGCGGTGAGCAGGCTCTCGCGGTAGTGGTGGGCGATCTCGGTGAGGCGTGTCCCGCTCCGCGCCTCGAGCACCTCGGCGATCCGGGCGTGCAGCCGCCTGCGGCGCAGCGGCGGCAACGCCTCACGCAGCACGTCACGGACGATGTCGTGGACGAAGCGGCAGGCCGGCCCCTCCCCCTCGGCCAGCAGCCCGGCCCTGACCGCCGCGTCGACGATGTCGAGCACCCGCTCCTGGGGCAGCTCGGCCACCTGGAGCAGGATGTCCGTGGCCGCGTCCCTGCCGAGCAGCGCCGCGACGGTCAGCACCTCCTCGGTGTCCGGCGGCAGGTCCGCCATCCGTCCTCGCACGACGTCGGACAGCGCCCGCGGGGTCTCGCCCAGCTGCAGGACCTCTCCCAGGAAGAACGGGTTGCCCGCGGTCAGCCTGCCCATCTCCGCGGCGCGGCCCGGGTCGGCCCCCGCCCTGCCGAGGTACTCCCTGATCTCCTCCTCGCCGAGCCCCCGCAGCAGGAGCCGCCGCACGTGCGGCAGCCGCAGCAGCGCGCCGAGGGCGTGCTCGAGCGCCCCGCCCTGACGCACGTCGGTGTCGCGGTAGGTCGCGACCACGGCCAGCTCCGGACAGAGCCTGGTCGAGGCGAGGAACTCCAGCAGCCGCAGCGACGAGGCGTCGGCCCACTGGAGGTCGTCGAGGACCACCAGGATCCGGCCGTGCTCGTTGAGCAACCCGGCGAAGGCCTCGTAGAGCTGGAACTGCCCGCCTCCCGCGAGCCTGGTCAGCCCGCCGTCCCCGCCGACCAGCTCCTGCACGGCCTGCGTCCACGGCCAGAAGGGCGGCGCGCCCGTGCCGTCCCAGCAGCGGCCCCACACCACCCGGCGTCCCCTGGCCAGCGCGGTCTCCGCGGTCTGTTCGGCGAGGCTGGTCTTGCCGATGCCCGGCTCCCCCGCCAGGAACACCACCCGGTGTCCCCCGCCGGTGATCGCCTCCTCCAGCACCCCGATCTCCGCGTCCCTGCCGACCAGCCGGCTCTCACGCGCCACAACCGCCCTGCCCCTGGGCACGAGCGCGGGATCCTGGGCGAGGATGCGCCGCTCCATCTCCCTCGACCTGGGGTCGGGGTCGAGACCGAACTCGTCGACCAGCAGGCTGCGCCCCTCCGCGAGCAGGGCCAGCGCGTCGGCCTGCCGTCCCGCCTGGTAGAGCGCGTGGGCTCCGAGCACGCGCAGGCGCTCCCTGAACGGATGGGCCGCGATCAGCTGCGCCAGCCCTCCGGTCGACGCCGCTCCCAGCCCGAGCGCGAGATCGCTCTCCGCGACGTCCTCCTGCAGGGTCAGCCTCAGCTCGGTCAGGTGCGCGATCTCCTCCGCCGCCCACGGGGCGTCCGCGAAGTCGGCGAGCGGCTCCCCTCGCCACTCGGCCAGTGCCAGCCGCAACCGCGCGCCCGCCGCCTCGTGGTCGCCCGCCGCGCCGAGCCGCCTGCCCTCCGCGGCGTGCTCACGCGCCCTGGCCAGGTCGAACGCGCTCTCCGGGATGTCGAGGGCGTAGCCGCCCGGCCTGCTGACCAGGACCGTGGGAGGCACCTCCCGCCTCCTGCCCGGCTCGAAGACGCGGCGGAGCTTGGAGACGTAGGCCTGCAGGGTGTTGGCCGCCCTGGGCGGCGGCTCGCCGTCCCAGAGGGCGTCCATCATGCGGTGCGGCCCGACGGGGCGGGGGGCGGCGAGCATGCACAGAGTCAGCACCGCCCGCTGCTGGTATGGCCCGACGTCCAGCGGTTCCCCGTCGTCGGCGATCACGCCGACCGGCCCCAGCACACGAAAGTCCATCCGGCCACCTCGCTCACGAACTCGGCAGATACTAGCCGTTCGCGCCCCCCGGCCAGACCGCCCTCCTCCCCGCCCACTCCCCTGGAAACCGTCCCCACACCGAAACCCACCCCCGCCGCCCCGCCCAGCCACGAGTTCACCCGCCCGCCCCCGCCACACCGAGAACCCACTCCCGCCGCCCCGCCCGCCCCCGCCACACCGAGACTTCCCCACACCGAAACCCACCCCCGCCACACCGGGGACCACTCATGGCGCCGGTACGGCGAGCGGCGGCACGGACCTGGTCGGCGCCGGTGAACGGCGCTCAACCAGGGGCTCGGCCCGGCACCCGACCCCCGTGAACGTTTCCGGGCGGCCGGTCAGCGCCGTTCCCTCAGCCAGAGCCGGTCGAGCCGTCCGGTGCCGTCACACAGCGAGCAGCCCTTCTCCATGCCCTTCTCCATCTCTTCCTTCACGTCCTTCTCCAGGTCGGCGCCGGTTCCGCGACCGGCCTCGGCGAGGGCCCGCCGACGGCCGGCCTCACCCCCGGCGGCAGCAGCACGACCGGCCTCACCGCTGACCGCGCACCTGGCGGTGCCCTCACCGTGGCACAGGCCGCACTCCATCAGGGCCGCGAACCTGGTGTCCCGGTAACTCCGCCGCAACAGCCTGTCCCGGCCGATCTGCCACTCCTGCACCCAGGCGAACGAGTCGGCCTCCCCGAAGATCCAGCCGTCTAGCGTCCGCATGTAAATGATCAGTAAGCTTGTCGCAGTGGCCCGGCCGCCGATCCGGACCTCGATGCCGTGTCTCAAGGATCGTCACCTCCTTGAAGGTTTCACCCCGTCGGAACCCAGCTTCCCTTTACTCCAGCTTGCGGCATCGACGACTGCCATTGGCAATTACCACAGGAATGTACCCCTGGCGGTTACCTTCCGAGATTGCCATAGGATGTTGCCGTTTGGTGGTTACCATGGCTGCGACCTGGGAATACTTCCGGGAGCAGGGGGCAGCCGTCCGCGTCGTCCACGGAAGAAAACAGAAGAAGAGGTGAGCGCCGATGGCCGGAACCAACCCCACTCTGCGCCGCCGACAGCTCGCCAGCCGCCTGCGGGAGCTTCGCGAACAGGCGGGGAAGAGCATCAGGGACGCCGCCGAGCAGCTCGAGTGCTCGCCGGCGAAGATCAGCCGGATCGAGACGGCCCAACGCGGCGCCCTCCCCCGGGACGTGCGCGATCTCTGCCTCTTCTACGGCGTGACCGACCAGGCGCAGATCGACGCCCTCATGACACTGGCACGCGAGGCCAAACAGCAGGTGTGGTGGCAGGAAACGGAGGACGTCGACTTCCGCCCCTTCCTCGGCCTGGAGATCGACGCCACCTCGATCTCCGAATACGAGACGACGACCGTTCCCGGGCTCCTTCAGACCGAGGACTACGCGCGCGCGATCATCAAGGGATATCTCCCCCGGATGAACACCGACGTCCTCGAAGAACGGGTCGCCTACCGGATGAGACGCCAGGAGCGTCTGCACGGCCCGCTGCCGCCCAATTACTGGGTTCTTCTCGACGAATCCGTGCTGCACCGCCATGTGGGCGGGACCGCTGTCATGAGAAAGCAGATGGAGCACCTCGCGACGGTCTCCGAACTCCCTCATGTGACCGTCCAGGTGATTCCTTTCACCGTTGGCGCGCACATGGGGTTCGACAGTGCTTTCGTTTTACTGGAGTTCTCCGACCAAACGATCGGGGACACGGTCTATCTCGATACCCTGATGGGTAGCTTCTACCTGGAGAAGGCCAAAGAACTTGAGCGTTTCAGGGAGACGCTCAACCATCTTCGCGCGGTGGCGCTGAGCCCACAGGAGTCGGCGGTCCACATCGCGAGGGCATACGACAGGTTCGCGACCTGATCGGCGCGGCCCGTCATCCAAGAAACCAGTCCCAACGAATTCTCACGGAGAGACGATGACGTCTTCCAAACCTGCCGACTTCTCCACTCTTGAGTGGCGGGTGTCCAGCCGGTGCAACAACGGCTCCTGCGTCGAGATCGCCAGGCTTCCCGGCGGGGGCGTGGGCATGCGCGACAGCAAGGACAAGAGTGGACCGGTGCTGGAGTTCACGGTCGCTGAATTCCGGGATTTCATACACGGCATCAAGGACGGAAGCCTCGGCCTGTAGCCCCTGCCCCTCAAAAAGGGGAGTGACATAGCATCGAACGGCACCGAAGGCGGATCCCGGAGGTGCCGTTTTGTTTTGCCCGACCCCTGAGGACCGTTTCGTCCGGGCGCCCCGCCCCCTCGCCGTATGGCCGGGCCGTTTCGCCCGTACGGGGCACACCGATTTCTCCCGCCCCGGCTCCACGGCTTTCCCCCGCCGCCCGGCCCTTTTGTCCGCATAGCCGGGGAATTGATTCCCGACGTCACACCGGACACTCACCGCCCAGCGACCACAGCGGAAATCACCGGCCGGGGGCGTGAAAATGGACTATAATTCCCCTGGCGCTGCGCTCTTCCACGGAAGAGTCGTCAATCTTTCCGGGAGGAAACGCATGGACGGCGGTTCGCGGTTCCAGGGAGCCATCTGGCGCTCGAGGTGCAGCAACGGAAACTGCGTCGAGGTCGCCTCGCAGCACGGCTGGGTCGGCGTGAGAGACGGCAAGGACGACGGGACAGGACCCGTCCTGTCATTCACCTTCGAGGAGTGGAGAGCCTTCATCACCGCCGCGAAGAACGGCGAGTTCGACGTCTGAGACGGACCGGCGTTCCCGTCCGGGCTTCGGGGTAGGCTCAGCGTTCTCATGAGTGGAGGACGCGCAGGATGAGCGGTTTCAAGAAGTTCCTGATGAGAGGAAACCTCGTCGAGCTCGCCGTGGCGGTGGTGGTCGGGGCGACCTTCAGCGGACTGGTGCAGGCCCTGGTCAAGGACCTCATCACACCGCTGATCGCCGCGGTCACCGGCGGCAAGGAGCCGGACTTCTCCCAGTACGTGTTCACGGTCAACGGCGCCAAGTTCATGTACGGCGACTTCATCAACCAGCTGCTGAGCTTCATGATCATCGCCTCGGTCATCTACTGGCTGGTCGTGCTCCCGATGAGCCGGCTCATCACCTTCTTCGACAGGAACAAGGAGGCCACGGAGAAGAAGTGCCCCGAGTGCCTCAGCAACATCCCCGTCGCGGCCAGGCGCTGCGCGTTCTGCACCGCGGAGCTGCAGACCGAGGCGGCGACGGCGCCCTCCGCCTGACCGGAGGCCGCTCGGCCCGTTCCACCGGGACCTCTTGAGACGATGAGGCCATGAGCTTCGAACTGGCCGTCTGGCACGAACCCGAGCCGATCACCCGCGAGCACGCGGAGAACGTCTTCAGGGCGCTCCGCCGCGGAGAGCCCGGGGCCGCCGGACCCCACCCCGGCGTGGCGGAGTTCGCCTCCCTGCTGCCGGAGGCCGAACAGCTCTCCCCCGCCCACGCCCTGGTCACCGTGGACCTGGAGCGGTCGGACGAGGTGGCGGGCGAGGCCTTCACGCTGGCCCGCCGGTGCGGGCTGGTCTGCTACGACCCCCAGCGGCGGCTGGTGCACAACCTGACGCCGCTCGGCGCCTATTCGGGCATGCAGCTGCGCACCGGTGACGGAATGATCGTCGTCGACCCCGACCTGCGGCTCGTCGGCGACGTCCTGACCACCATGTCGCCGCA
The DNA here is from genome assembly GCF_027922005.1 of Streptosporangium carneum. Lineage (GTDB taxonomy): Bacteria > Actinomycetota > Actinomycetes > Streptosporangiales > Streptosporangiaceae > Streptosporangium > Streptosporangium carneum. The sequence goes on from NZ_BSEV01000002.1 coordinate 386,004, forward strand.
GAACCCGTTCACGGCACTGGTCGTCTTCGGCGAGCACTTCGTCCAGACGTCGCCGGAGATCTCCGGGTACGAGCTGGAGTACAAGGACAGCCTGCGCGACGTGATGGTCCGCACCCACGTCCCCGACCTCGAAGCGGTCCAGGACGCCTTCTCCGAGTACGCCACGGACGACCGCGCCTTCCTGGAGCGCCACGAGTGGCGCCGGGTCTGACCGCCCCGCGGCGCGTCGTCAGCAGCCGCAGTCGCAGCTGCAGCAGTCGCCCTCACAGTTGCAGCACTCACAGCAGTTGCAGCAGTTGCAGCACTCGCCGCACTGCCCGCAGCCGTCACAACCGCTGGCGTCACACCGCTCCGTGCACGACTTGTACCGGTCCTCGTCCCACGGCGGCCGGTACAGGCCGCAGGTGCAGCAGGCCAGCGCGGCGCACATCATCGACAGCAGACCGCCGGGGTCGGGCTTGAGCCGCGGGTCGCGGTGCGGCGCCCCGGGCTTCTCCTGGTCCGGCTTCGTCCCGCCCCCCGCCCCTGCCCGGACACCGGCTTCGGCTTCGGCGAAGGCACGGGTGACGGAACGGCCGATCTCCTTGACCAGCAGGGCCTTGACCAGGGTCCGCCTCTCCAGATCGAGCTCGGCCACCGCCAGCCGCAGGCCGAGCAGCGCGTCGTCGCAGTGACGTCTGGCGGCGGCCAGGTCGGTGCCCGAGGCGACCAGCGGGTTGTAGGCTCCGGCGGCGCGGTCCCGCGCCAGGTCCTCGACCGCGTCGAGCAGGTGGGCGAGACGGCCGAAGTGACGTCCCGCCTCCTCCAACGACTCCCGGTTGTGCGGCTTTCCCGCGAGCAGCGCGGTGTGACCGAAGGCGGCGGCGACCGCGGCCTCCGTGGGGCCGGTCAGCTCCAGCAGGCGCAGGCCGGGGACGCCCTCGAGGCGGGTCTGCTCCTCGACCGCCCCGAGCAGGATCCCCGGGTCGAACCCGACGGCGACGGCCGTGCCCGAGCCCGCGGCCGACCAGCGTGCGGCGACGCGCTCGGCGACGGCGGCGACCGGCCGTCGCGCGTAGACGCCGTCCCCGTCGGCGACATGGTCCCTGATCTTGCCCGCGGCCAGGATCAGGGAGACCGAGGCCGCGAGCCGCACCCCCTCGGCCTCGACGACGTCGGCCCCCTTGAACCCGCGCAGGGCGCACGCCCCGGCGCGGCGGTGCGAGGAGGACGCGGCCCTCTGCGCCTCGGTGAGCACCGAGATGAGCAGGCCGTCGTAGTTGGTCACCAGCCGGGAGGCGTGGCCGTGCTCGTCCCTGAGCGCCAGGCAGAGGCCGCACAGGTGCGCCATCCACTCCTTGAACAACCCGCCGCACATCCCATGGCGGCACGGACGGACAATCCCAAACATCTTTTCCCTTTGCTGTGTGACGTGCTGTGCGACATACCGATTGATCCGTTCTGTGTGACTCACCGAACGGCCCGATGGTTGTCGTGTGATCGGCGTCGCGGGCCGCCCCGCCGTACGGCCCGCTCCACGCCTGGCCCGCCGGCCGTCCGCCGCGGAGCCCGGCGGGTCACTCTCCGGGGAAGCGGACCCCGATCTGTCCCCGTACCTCGTCCATGACCCGCATCACCTCGAGCGTCGAGCGCCAGGGGACGAGCGGGCTCTCCAGCAGGCCCTCCCGCAGGCAGCGCATCGCCTCGGCGGCCTCGTGCGCCATGCCGGTCCCCTCGTAGGGGACGTGGAAGGTCTCCGGGTCCGCGCCCAGGCGGTACAGGGTGAAGGAGTCCGGCCTGAAGAACAGGTGGGGCACCTCGATCCGGCCGAGCCTGCCGGAGACGGAGGCGGTGACCGGGCCGTCGACGGTGATCCCGCAGGACAGCAGCGCGACCGCGCCCCCCGGATGGCCGAGCAGCACGCCGGTGTTCTCGTCCACCCCCTCGGGGGTCAGCCTCGCCCACGACCGGACGCTCTCGGGAGCGCCGAGCACCAGGTTGGCGAAGGAGATCGGATAGACCCCCAGGTCGAGCAGGGCGCCTCCGCCCTGCGCCGGATCGCGGAGCCTGTGGTCGGGGCCGACGGACACGGAGATCCCGAAGTCGGCGTGCACCGCCTCGACCTGGCCGATCGCGCCGTCCTCGAGCAGCTCCACGATCCTGCGGATGGCGGGGTTGCAGCGCATCCACATGGCCTCCATGAGGAACAGCCCGCGCTCGGCCGCGAGGTCGACCAGCTCCGCGGCCTCGGCGGCGTTCAATGTGAACGCCTTCTCGCACAGGACGGCCTTGCCCGCGTTCAGGCAGGTGAGCACCGCGTCCCGGTGGGCGTTCTGGGTGTTGGCGACGTAGACGATGTCCACGTCCTCGTCGGCGGCCAGCTCCGCCCACGAACCGTGGGCGCGGGGGATGCCGTGACGCCGCGCGAAGGCCTCCGCCGACTCCCGCGTCCTGGACCCGACCGCGACCACCTCGGCGTCGGGCAGGAGTTTCAGGGCCTCGGTGAACGTGGCGGCGATCCCGCCGGTCGCCAGGATGCCCCACCTGATTGTGCTCATAGCGACATATCTCACCACGTATGGCCCATAACGCGTACGGCCCGCGCGTGGACCGTCGGCGCGGGCCGTACCCGGCGGGCCTGTGACGCCCGCCGAGCCGCGCGTCACAGGTCAGCCGTGCGTGGCGAGACCCGCGACGCGGCGCGCGGCCGTCCTTCGGCAGGCCTGTGGCGGCCATGACGGGCCGTACGCGCCGGGCCCTGGTTCAGGCGCGGGAGCCAGGCGAGCGGGCCGTACGCGGCTTGTGGGCGGGCTGAGGGTGGTTTCAGGGCGAAGGCGGGCGCCTCAGCCCCGGGTGTCGGCGAGCAGTGCCCTGAGCGCCAGGTCCGGGTGGTCGCGCAGCACGCCGCGCATCCGCCACTCGTCGGTGAACAGCGCCAGCAGTTCCCCGTCGAGCGCGCGGGTGAAGACCTCGACGCCCCGCTGGCGGGCCAGGATCGGCGCGGACTCGGCGTCGGTGATCCTGGCGAGGCTGAAGTCGAGCCGGTCCATGGCGATCTCGGTGTTGAACTCCCCGGCGAGGCGGTGCTTGACCACGTCGAACTGCATCGGCCCCACCGCGGCGAGCACCGGCGACTGGTCGCCTCTGACGTCGGAGCGCAGGACCTGGACGACGCCCTCCGCCTCCATCTGGTCGATGCCCTTGCGGAACTGCTTGGCCCTGCTGGAGTCGCGGCAGCGGGCGGTCCAGAAGTGCTCGGGGGCGAAGCTCGGGATCTTCGGGAACTCGACCTGCGAGCCGTCGTAGAGGGTGTCGCCGGGGCGCAGGGCGGTGGCGTTCACCAGGCCGATCACGTCGCCGGGGAACGCCTCGTCGATCGTGGCGCGATCCTGGCCGAAGACCGACTGGGCGTACTTCGTCGCGAAGGGGCGGCCCGTGGCCGCGTGGGTCAGCACCATGCCGCGCTCGAACCGGCCCGAGCAGACCCGGACGAACGCGATCCGGTCGCGGTGCGAGGGGTCCATGTTGGCCTGCACCTTGAAGACCAGCCCGGAGAAGGGCTCCTCCAGCGGGCGCGGGTCGTCCTTGACGTCGGGACGGGGCGCGGGGGCGGGGGCGATGTCGACCATGGCGTCGAGCAGGCGGCCGACGCCGAAGTTGTTCAGGGCCGCGCCGAACAGCACCGGTGTGGACTCGTGCGCCTCGAAGGCCTTCTGGTCGTGGTCGGAGCCGATCGCGGAGAGCAGGTCGACCTCGTCCTTGGCGCGCTCCCAGTCCTCACCGATCTCGGCGAGGGCCTGCTCGGGGGTGAGGTCGGTCTCGATGGCCTTGGTCGCCCCGCCGGGGGTGCGGGTGTAGCGGACGGCCTGGTCGACGACGCGGTCGATGACGCCGTGGAAGAAGCCGCCGGTGCCGATCGGCCAGGTGATCGGGGTCGGCCGGAGGCCGGTCTTCTCCTGGATCTCGTCCAGCAGCTCCAGGGCCTCCCGGCCCGGGCGGTCCCACTTGTTGACGAACGTGATGACCGGGATGCGGCGGTGGCGGCAGACCTCGAACAGCTTCAGGGTCTGCGGCTCCATGCCCTTGGCGGCGTCGAGCAGCATGACGGCGCAGTCGACGGCGGCCAGCACCCGGTAGGTGTCCTCGGAGAAGTCGGCGTGGCCGGGGGTGTCGACCAGGTTGAACATGTGGTCGCGGTATTCGAACCTGAGGGCCGCCGAGGTGATGGAGATGCCCCTGGCCTTCTCCATGTCCATCCAGTCGGAGGTGACGCCGCGGCGTCCGGCCTTGCCGTGCACGGCGCCGGCCTCGCTGATGGCGGAGGCGTGCAGCGCGAGCGCCTCGGTCATCGTCGACTTGCCGGCGTCGGGGTGGCTGATCACCGCGAACGTACGGCGACGCGCCGCCTCCTGAGTGACCGCGGTCATTTCCTGCTCTCCTAGACGTGTGTGGGGTGGGGAGCTCCCGGCACACTGCGGGGCGCCGAAACAGCTTACGCGCCGTCGTGACGCCGTCGTGGCGGCCAACTGATGTGACGACACTTCCCCAGGCCGCTTGCGCCACCATGGTGTTAAGTGGATTGTGGAACCTCTCGGTTCGCCCGTGCCCATCCCGACTGCCCGAAAGCGACTCGCTCGTGCAACTCGACCTTCCAGTGGTGTGCAGATGATCACCCTCCGGTACGCAGCCGGTTCCGATGTCGGCCGGGTCCGCCAGGGCAACGAGGACGCGGCGTACGCCGGCGCCCGGCTGCTCGCCGTCGCCGACGGGATGGGCGGCCACGTGGGCGGGGAGGTGGCCAGCTCGGCGGCGATCGCCGCGGTCGCGTACCTGGACCACGAGTGCCCCGGCGAGCTGGTCGCCGCCGCGGAGGCCGGGATCCGCAAGGCCAACCAGCGCCTGCGCGAGCTGGTCGAGCAGGATCCGTCCCTGACCGGGATGGGCACCACGCTGACCCTGATGCTGTGGGACGGCCCGCGGGTCGCCCTGGCCCACATCGGCGACTCCCGGGCCTACCTGCTCCGCAACGGCGACCTCTACCAGATCACCTACGACCACACCCTGGTCCAGACGCTGATGGACGACGGCCGGATCACCGCGGAGGAGGCCGCCAGGCACCCGCACAGGTCGATCCTGCTCCAGGTCCTCGACGGCGGCGACAACACCGAGCCCGACCTCTCGCTGCGGGACGCCGAGGTCGGCGACCGCTACCTGCTCTGCTCGGACGGCCTGTCCGGGGTCGTCGAGGCCGAGCGGCTGCGTCACGTGCTCGCCGAGGTCGACGACCTCGGCGAGGTGACGCGGCAGCTCATCGAGCTGGCGTGCGAGGCGGGCGGCCCGGACAACATCACCTGTGTGGTCGCGGACGTCGTCGAGGGTCCCGCCGAGGACGACACCCCCGTGGTCGTCGGCTCCGCCAGCCCCTCCTGAGGGCGGGCGCACCGCCCGAGGTCCCGCGGGCGCCGCTCCTGCGGGCCTCCCGCCGGGGCGCCTCGCGGGCGCCGCTTCCCACGGCTCTCCCGGGGCCGGGCCCGACCGTGCCCGCCACCCTCGGCTCTCCTCCCGAAGGGTGTTCCGGTGAGTCCTGGTCGCGGCGGGGAGCAGGCGCTATCGTCGGTGATCAGTGCTCCTCAGCGATCGTCACCCGGAGGGATGTCCGTCGTGTACAAGGAATTCGCCATCGAGGCGATCGTGTGGCTCATCCCCGTCGTGATCCTTGTCGGGCTGGCGTTCATGATCACGCGACCGGTCTGACGCTCTCCCGGGAAGCCGGGGCATCGGGACACGGGTCCCCCCGCCCCGGCTTCGTCGTGTCCGGCGGCGTTCCGCACCCCCGGTGACCTGCCCCGCCACTCCAACTTCCGACATTTTCGTTTTTTCGGGAACTATCCCTTTAACTCAATCTTTATGTGTATATAGTCAAACACACGCGCTCGGGGGAGCGTCATCAGCAGGTACAGCAGGGGGACCTCGCACACCTATGGGCATGTTCATCGATGCCGTCTTAGCTTTCCCGACCGTTTTGTTCACATTTGCCGTTGTGGTGGTCATCGGCTTCTGGCTGCTCACGGCGTTCGGCGCGATCGGGGCCGACGGCGACATTCAGGGTGACGGGGGCGAGACCGGGGTCACAGGGGGCCTCGCCGGTCTCGTGCGCGGCCTCGGACTGGGGGGCGTCCCCGTCTCCGTGGTCGTGTCACTGCTGGTGATCATCGCCTGGTTCGCCAGCCTGGTCGGCGGCGTGCTGCTCGCTGGCACCCCCGCGCTGGCCGCCGTGCCGTTCGGGGCCGTCGCCTGCGCCTGGGTGTGCACCCGCCTGATCGTGCTGCCGCTGCGCCGCGCCGTGCCGAAGGAGCGCGTCCCCTCCAGGAACGACTTCGTCGGGCGGACCTGCGTCATCCGCACCGGCAGGGTCAGCGGGGAGTTCGGCCAGGCCGAGGTCACCGCCGCGGACGGCTCCTCCGCTCTCGTTCAAGTCCGTCAGACCGGCGACGACGTTTTCGGCGCCGGAAGCACCGCTCTGATATTCGCCTACGACGCCGCGGGCGAATTCTTCTGGGTGATGCCGTACGCCGCCGAACTCGACCCTGACCGTCCTATTTAGCTGAAGGGCCACATGGACGTCATATCCACCGGGCTCGGCGTTCTGCTCGCCGTCGTCCTCCTCGTCGTCATCGGTCTGGTCTTCATGGCCAGCCGCCTGTTCAACAAGGTCGAACAGGGCAAGGCGCTCATCGTCTCCAAAATCAACAAGGTGGACGTCACCTTCACCGGGGCGATCGTGCTGCCGGTGTTCCACAGGTCCGAGGTCATGGACATCTCGGTGAAGACCATCGAGATCGAGCGGTCCGGCAACGAGGGGCTGATCTGCCGGGACAACATCAGGGCCGACATCCGGATCACCTTCTTCGTCCGGGTCAACAAGACCGTCGAGGACGTGGTGAAGGTCGCCCAGGCCATCGGCACCGCGAGGGCCAGCCACCAGGAGACGCTGCAGGAGCTGTTCAACGCCAAGTTCTCCGAGGCGCTGAAGACGGTCGGCAAGCAGCTCGACTTCATCGACCTCTACACCCAGCGCGACCACTTCCGCGACCAGATCGTCCAGGTCATCGGCACCGACCTGAACGGCTACAGCCTGGAGGACGCGGCGATCGACTACCTGGAGCAGACCCCGCTGACCAAGCTCGACCCCGCGAACATCCTCGACGCCCAGGGCATCCGCAAGATCACTGAGCTGACCGCGATCGAGCACGTGCGGACCAACGAGTTCCAGCGGCGCGAGGAGAAGGAGATCACCCGCCAGAACGTCGACGCACGGGAGGCCATCCTCGAGCTGGAGCGCCGTCAGGCCGACGCGGAGATCAAGCAGAAGCGCGAGGTCGAGACCATGCGCGCCCGCGAGGAGGCGGAGATCTCCCGGGTCAGGTCCGAGGAGCGGCTCAAGGCCCAGGCGGCCGCGATGCGCACCGACGAGCAGCTCGGCATCCAGCAGGAGAACCAGGCCCGCGAGATCGCCGTGGCGGCCAAGAACCGCGAGCGCGTCCTGGCCATCGAGACCGAGCGGATCGAGAAGGACCGCCTGCTGGAGGTCATCTCCCGCGAGCGCGAGACCGAGCTGTCGCGCATCTCCAAGGACAAGGAGGTGGAGGGCGAGAAGCGCTCCATCGCCGAGGTGATCAGGGAGCGGATCGCGGTCGAGAAGACCGTCGCCGAGCAGGAGGAGAACATCAAGCGCCTGCGGGTGGTCGAGGAGGCCGAGCGGACCCGCCAGGCCGTGATCATCCAGGCCGAGGCCGAGGCGCAGGAGAACCTCGTCAAGGACATCAAGGCCGCGGAGGCGGCCGAGGCCGCGTCCAGGCACAAGGCGCGCGAGGCGCTGGTGCTGGCCGAGTCGCGGCAGCAGGCCGCCGAGCTCGACGCCCGCGCCAAGATCCGCCTGGCCGAGGGCGTCCAGGCCGAGGCGGCCGCGGTCGGCCTGGCCGAGGTGCAGGTCCGCGAGCGGGACGCGGCGGCGATCGAGAAGGTCGGCCGCGCCGAGGCCGCGGTCGAGCGGGAGAAGGCGCTGGCGGTCGCCGAGGGCGACCAGGCGAAGGCCCACGCGGCGGCCACCGCGGTGCGCGAGAGGCTCAAGGCCGAGGCGGACGGCGAGCAGGCCATGGCCCTGGCCGCCGCGACCGCGGTCGGCGAGAAGCTCAAGGCCGAGGCGGAGGGTCTCACCCAGAAGGCCGCGGCCATGGCCGCGCTGGACGACGCGACCCGCGCCCACGAGGAGTACCGCCTGCGTCTGGAGGCCGACAAGGAGGTCCGCCTCGCGGGGGTCAACGCGCAGCTGAAGGTCGCCGAGTCCCAGGCGGCCGTGCTGTCCGCGGGCCTGTCGAAGGCCAGCATCGACATCGTGGGCGGCGACAGCGTGTTCTTCGACCGGTTGATGGGCTCGATCACCATGGGCAAGAGCGTGGACGGCTTCGTCAAGCACTCCGAGGTGGCCCAGACGCTGGCCGGGCCGTACCTGGACGGCTCGCAGAGCCTGCCCGCCGACCTGGCCAGGGTGCTCGGCTCGATCGACACCGCCGACGTGCGGAACCTGTCCCTGTCCGCGCTGCTGGTGAAGATGATCAACTCGGGCGGCCCCGACGCGGACAGGCTGCGTGAGCTGGTCGGCGCGGCGCAGCCCGCGACCACGGTGGCAGGCGGCGTGGCGGTGCCCGCGACCGGCACCGTGCCTCCCGCCACCCTGCCCTCCACGGTGTCTTTCGCTGAAACCTCGACGCAGGTCCCGGTCGGCTCGCTCGACGCCGGCGAGAAGTGACGGCGCCGGTGACGGAAAGCACCGTGGAGACCGCCCAGGCCGCCCCCGGCGGCCCGGGCGGCCCCGGCGTCGCCGTGGACGGCCACGCCGGCATCGAGGCGGGCACCTACGAGGTGCTCCGCGCCCGGCTGGGCGAGCAGGCGGCCGAGCTGGCCCGGCGAACCGAGACGCTCAACGCGCGACGCCTGGAGGTCTTCGGCGGGACCGAGCTGCGCCTGATCGGCACCGAGCGGATCCGTACGGAGAACAACTGCGTGCCCTGCGACGTCGTCGCGCTCGGCGGGACCTCCGACGCGGGAGGCGGCGGGCGGGGGCTGCTGCTGTTCGGCTACAACGTGTTCGTCGGGCTGAGGCCGGAGACCTCCGTCGACGACGTCTTCTCGACGCACACGTTCGTGCGGGGCGGGCAGGACGGCGGGACGGGCGAGGCGTTCAGGTTCGACCCTGCGCCGATGTTCCGCGACCCCCGCTTCGAGCGGGACTTCGCCGAGCTCTACCGGTACTACCGGGAGAGCCGCCTCGTCAGGCTCCGCCGGGTGGAGGACAAGCTGCTGGCCGTCTTCAGGACGGGCCCGCAGGACATCCGGGTGCTGCGCTGGCAGGTCGGCCTGGACGGCGGGCTCGCCTACGTCGACGACCGGGGCGAGCGCGACCACGTGCACCCGCCGTCGCACGACTTCGAGTGGACCCCGACCACGCGCGACGACCACGTGCTCGGCCGCCACCCGCACATCTCGATCCAGGGCGAGGTGTTCGTCGAGACCGTCGGCGGCGACCTCACCGTCAAGGTCGAGAACAACACCGAGACCGGCGAGGGCGTCTACCGCGAGCCGGTCGCCGAGGCGCTGCAGAGCCTCGCGGACGCCGACGTGCAGCACGCCAGGATCGGGCCGCTGATCCTGCTGCGTATCCGGCCGTACAACGAGACCGAGTGGCGGCACCTGGTCTTCAACACCCGGACCAGGGACGTGACCCGCCTCGACGCCATCGGGCAGGCCTGCCTGCGCCTGCCCGAGGACCAGGGGATCGTCTTCCCCGGCGGCTACCACCTGGCGACCGGGGTCGGCAAGACCTTCGACACCGACGTCTCGGGACTGGAGTTCGAACGCGTCATCCGCTCGGCCAACGGCGAGGACGTGCTCTACGTCTTCCACGCGCCCGCCGAGGGGCGGTCGCTGCTGCTGCCGTACAACATGATCCGCAAGGAGGTCTCGACCCCGCTCTCCTGTCACGGGTACTCCCTGTTCGACGACGGCACGCTGGTCGTCTTCAGGGCGACCTCGGACGAGCCGACCCGGGTCCACCCGATGCAGGTCTGGCAGACGCCGTACCTGTCGGACGTCCACGCCGCCGCCCAGCCCGCGGGGACCGGACCGCTGGAGCGGATCGGCAACGCGGAGCTGGTGCGCGGGATCTCCGACTGTCTGTCCGTGGCCAGGATGATCGACGAGATGGCGCCCTCGATCCCGGTCTTCGAGGCGCTGATCGCGGCCTGCGCCAGGGTCTTCGACCACTACCACTGGCTGGGCGAGCACGACCTGCGCGGCCCCCTCTCCGAGGTGCGCGCGACCGCGGAACAGGTCCTGGACGAGTTCGAGAAGGTCCAGGCACTGACCGGACAGGCCGCCTCCGCCCTGGAGTCCGCCGCCGAGGAGATCACCTCCCTGGTACGGCGGGCACGCGGCCAGGCCCCCCGCTCCGCCCAGGAGTGGGTGAGCCTGCTGTCGGAGCTGAGACGGGCGCAGGGACGCCTGGTGACCCTGCGCGAGCTGCGCTACGTGGACACCGGCGCGATCGACGGCCTGGGCGCGGAACTGGGCTCGGAACTCGACTCCGTCGCCAGGCGGGCGGCCGACTTCCTGGGTGGCGAGGACGCCTTCGCCGGATACCACGAGGAGGTGGAGCGGCTCGTCGGCGACGCCTCGGCCATCGCGACGGTCGCGGAGGCCGTCCCGGTCGGCGAACGGCTGACGGAGCAGGCCCAGGCCCTCGAGGTCGTGATCGAGGTGGTCGGCACGCTCGACATCGCCGACGCGACCGTGCGGACCTCGATCCTGGAGCGGATCGGCGAGGTGCTCGGCGGCGTCAACCGCGCCCGCGCCACACTGGAGGCGCGGCGCGGGGAACTGCTGGCCACCGAGGGGCGCGCGGCCTTCGCCGCCGAGTTCACACTGCTGGGGCAGGCGATCACCGGGGCGCTCGCGCTCTCGGGCACCCCGGAGCGGTGCGACGAGCAGCTCGGCAGGCTGATGCTCCAGCTGGAGGGCCTGGAGTCGCGCTTCGCCGAGTTCGACGACTTCCTCGCGCGCCTGGCCGCCAAACGGGAGGACGTCTACGAGGCCTTCTCCTCACGGCGGCAGGCGCTGCTCGACGAGCGCGCCCGCAGGGCCGAACGGCTGGCCGACTCGTCGACGCGCATCCTGGCCGCCGTGCGACGCAGGGTCGCGGGACTCGGATCGCTCGAGGAGGTCAACACCTACTTCGGCTCCGACCCGATGGTCGCCAAGCTGCACGGCGTGGCCGGGGAGCTGCGGACGCTGGGCGACCAGGTCAGGGCGGAGGAGCTCGAGGGCCAGATCAAGTCGGCCCGCCAGGAGGCGGGCCGTGCCCTGCGCGACCGGCTCGACCTGTACGCCGACGGCGGCCAGACCATCCGCCTCGGGCGGCACAGGTTCGCGGTCAACACCCAGGCCGCCGACCTCACGCTGGTGCCGTACGAGAACGGGCTGGCGTTCGCCGTCACCGGGACCGACTACCGCTCGCCGGTGCGCGAGGAGTCCTTCGCCGAGACCAGGCCGTTCTGGAACCAGCCGCTGGTCTCCGAGTCCGCTGAGGTCTACCGGGGCGAGCACCTCGCCGCCGCGGTCCTGGCCGCCGCGGAGTCGGGCGTCTCGGCGGCGGGCGAGCCCGCGCCCTCCCTCGACGCGCTCGACGAGGCCGCGGCGGTCGAGGGCGGCCTGCTGGAGATCGTGCGCGGGGCGGCGGAGGCCCGCTACGACGAGGGGTACGAGCGGGGCGTCCACGACCACGACGCCGCCGCGATCCTCGGGGCCCTGCTGCGGCTGCGCGCGGGCGCAGGCCTGCTGCGCTATCCCGCGGGCGCGCGGGCCGCCGCCCAGCTCTTCTGGGCCTTCGGGCTGGACGAGGCCTCCCGCGCGACGTGGACCACCAGGGCGGTCTCGCTGGCGCGGGCCCGGACGCTGTTCGGCCGGGTGGACGCGGTGGCCGAGACGCAGGCCTCGCTCGGCTCCGCGATCGCGGCCTTCGCGCGCGCCCTGCGCGGCGGCGACACCGACGCCCACACCGACGCCCACACTGACGGGGACGCCTTCGACCTCGCCGGGGAGTACCTCTTCGAGGAGCTGGCGGGCGGACCGCCCGGCTTCGTGACGAGCGCGGGGGCGCGGTCGTTGCTGGAACGCTTCGACCGGGCGCTGGGAGCCTCCCGCGAGGAGTTCGACGGTGAACTGCGGGCGCTCGGGGACGACCTCCCCAGACGCCACCAGCTCGCCGAGGCGTGGCTGAAGGCGTTCGAGCCCTCGGCCGAGCTGCCGGAGGCGGTGGCCGTGCTCCTGTGCGAGGTGCCCAGGCACGACTCCGCCGCGGCCCTGACGACCAGGGTCGAGGGCCTGCTCGGCGCGCACCCCAGGATCACCGGGCGCGGGCTCGACCTGCGCCTGGACGAGTTCCTCGCCAGGACGAGGGACTTCCGCGACCGGCGCGTCCCCGCCTACCGGGCCTACCAGAGGCGGCGCAACGACCTGGTCGCCGCGGAGCGGACACGGCTGCGCCTCGAGGAGCACCGGCCGAAGGTCATGAGCGCCTTCGTTCGCAACCAGCTCCTCGACGAGGTCTACCTGCCGCTCATCGGCGACAACCTCGCCAAGCAGCTCGGGGCGACCGGCGACGCCAGGCGCACCGACCAGATGGGCATGCTGCTGCTCATCTCGCCGCCCGGCTACGGCAAGACCACGCTCATGGAGTACGTGGCCAGCCGCCTCGGGCTGATCTTCGTGAAGGTCAACGGCCCCGCCCTGGGACACCTGGTGACCTCGGTCGACCCCGCCGACGCCCCGGACGCCACGTCGCGCCAGGAGGTCGAGAAGATCTCCTTCGCCCTGGAGATGGGCAACAACGTGCTGCTCTACCTCGACGACATCCAGCACACCTCGCCCGAGCTGCTGCAGAAGTTCATCTCCCTGTGCGACGGCCAGCGCAAGATGGAGGGCGTGTGGGAGGGCCGCAGCCGCACCTACGACCTGCGCGGCAAACGCTTCGCGGTCTGCATGGCGGGCAACCCGTACACCGAGTCGGGCAGGCGGTTCCGCATCCCCGACATGCTCGCCAACCGGGCCGACGTGTGGAACCTCGGCGAGGTGCTGTCCGGCAAGGACGAGCTGTTCGCGCTGAGCTACATCGACAACGCGCTCACCTCGAACCCGGTCCTGGCCCCGCTGTCCACCCGGGACCGGGGCGACATCCGCCTGCTGGTACGGCTGGCGCAGGGCGACCCGTCCGTCAGGGCCGACCGGCTCTCCCACCCGTACTCCCCCGCGGAGCTCGACCAGGTCCTCGCGGTCCTGCGCAAGCTGCTGCGGATCCAGCGGGTGGTGCTGGCGAGCAACAGGGCCTACATCGCCTCGGCGGCCCAGTCGGACGCCTCGCGGACCGAGCCCCCCTTCCAGCTCCAGGGCTCCTACCGGAACATGAACAAGCTCGCCGCCAGGGTCGTCCCGGTCATGAACGACGCCGAGCTTGAGGCGGTGATCGACGACCACTACCTGGGCGAGGCCCAGACCCTCACCTCGGGCGCGGAGGCCAACCTGCTCAAGCTGGCCGAGCTGCGGGGCGTCATGACGGCCGAGCAGACGGCCAGGTGGGCGGAGGTGAAGGCCGCCTACCGCAGGGCGCAGGCCCTCGGCGGAGCCGAGGACGACCCGATGACCAGGGCGGTCGGCGCGGTCGGCCTGCTGGCGGACCGGGTGAGCACGGCCATCGAACAGGCGGCCGACCGCCTGTCGCCGGCGCGACCGGGCCGGGGCGGCCAGGACGCGGCACCGGAGCACTCGAACCGGGGCGGCCTGGACGCGGGACCGGAGCGGTCGGCCCCGGACGGCGGAGGCGCAGGGCCTGAGCGGCAGGACCGGGACGGTCAGGAGGCGGGGGCGGCGAGCGGCGCCGGGACGCCGGGGGCGGGACCCGCCGCCACCCGCAGGAACCGCGCCCGTGGGGACGCCCTGCGGCCCTACGACTAGTCTGTTGGTGCCGATCAGCCCCGCACCTGCGGGGATGACCCGTCGGCGGGCACGTCGGTGACGGAGATCACGTAGTCGGCCCCGCGTCCGCGGGGGACGGTCCCGTCACCGGGTGAGGCGAGTAGGTGTCAACCAACGGCCGGCGGCTCCCACGCGACCGCCTGGCCGAGCAAGCACAGGGGACAGGGAACACACAGTGAAGCTTCTCCACTCAGGGAAGGTCCGCGACGTATACGAGGACCGGGGGGACATCGTCCTGGTCGCCTCCGACCGGGTCTCGGTCTACGACGTGATCCTGCCGACCCCCATCCCCGACAAGGGGAAGATCCTCACCCAGCTGTCGTTGTGGTGGTTCGAGCGGCTCGCGGACGTCGTGCCCAACCACGTCATCTCCGCCACCGACGTGCCCGCCGAGGTCGAGGGCCGCGCCGTACGGTGCAGGAAGCTGGACATGGTGCAGGTCGAGTGCATCGCCAGGGGCTATCTCACGGGGTCGGGGCTGAAGGAGTACCAGACGACCGGCGCCGTCTCCGGAGTCGAGCTGCCCGAGGGTCTCGTCGACGGCTCCAAGCTCCCCGAGCCGATCTTCACGCCCACGACCAAGGCGCCGCTCGGACAGCACGACGAGTTCATCACCTTCGAGGACGTCGTCGCCAAGGAGGGCGCCGACGTCGCCGCCGAACTGCGCAGGATCACCCTGGAGATCTACCGGCGCGGCGCCGAGCTCGCGCGTGAGCGCGGCGTCATCATCGCCGACACGAAGATCGAGCTGGGCCGGGCGTCCGACGGCACGCTGACGCTCGGCGACGAGGTGCTCACCTCCGACTCCTCGCGGTTCTGGCCCGCCGACGACTGGGAGCCGGGGCGTCCGCAGTTCTCCTTCGACAAGCAGTTCGTCCGCGACTGGGCCACCGGGAGCGGATGGGACAAGAAGGAGCCCGCGCCCGAGGTCCCCGCGGAGATCGTGGAGGTCACCAGGGCGCGCTACATCGAGGCGTACGAGCGCATCACCGGCAGGACCTGGTAGACCGTCGGCGGGGCGCCGGGAGACCGGCGCCCCGAACGGCCGCGGACGCGGCGCGGGCGGGCCGCCTCCGCGTCACCGCCGTCACCGTGCCCGGCGGCTCGTCAGGGAGTCAGCTTCCGCTCCGCGGCCGCGCCCACGACGAACCGGTTCGCCGAGACGGGATGGGCGCCGAAGTCGGCCACGATGCAGGTGATGTTGTCCGGGCCGCCGCCCCTGTTGGCGAGGTCGATGAGCCATCTGGCCGCCTCGTCGGGGTCGTCGATGTCGGTCAGCGTGTTGAAGAGGGTCTCGGGGCCGACCACGCCGGTCAGGCCGTCCGAGCACAGCAGGTAGCGGTCTCCCGGATGGGCCTCGCGCAGCGACAGGTCCAGCTCGCCGTCGCCGGTGCCCTCCAGGACCCGCAGCACCATGGAGCGGCGCGGATGCTCCGCCGCCTGCTCCAGAGTGATCCGCCCGTCGTCGACGAGCGACTGGACCAGCGTGTGGTCGTGGGTGATCTGGTAGAGGGCGCCGTCGCGCAGCATGTAGGCGCGGGAGTCGCCGACGTGCGCCAGGGCGAAGGACGCGCCGTCCCAGAGCATGGCGGTCAGGGTCGTGCCCATGCCGCGCAGCGTGGGATCGTGCTCGCTCATCTCCCGCAACCTGTGGTTGACGTCCCTGGCAGTACCCTTGATGGCCGCGACCAGGTCGACGCCGGTCGGCGGAAGGTTCTCGTCCAGCGCCGCGATGGCCGTGACGGCGACAGAGCTGGCGACCTCCCCGCCCGCGTGACCGCCCATGCCGTCCGCTATGGCGAGCAGGCGTGCACTCGCGTAGCCCGAGTCCTCGTTCGCCTCGCGGCGGACGCCGACATCCGAGCGGGCGGCGTAACGCAGTGCCGGTGCTTCGTTCAGTGCCATGAAGGCAGTAAAGCATTGGTTGAAGCACTTCACAAGCAAAGCTGTTGTAGACCGTTGCGGCACAGTCAACTACTCTGGCCCAGTATGGAGGAGAGCCAGGACATCACGGTGAACGCGGGCGACATCGCCCGGCTCGCCGCCGTCGGCCGTGCCGCGGTCAGCAACTGGCGCCGCCGCCACGATGACTTCCCCCAGCCGGTGGGAGGAACCACTTCCAGCCCGCTTTTCTCCCTGCCCGAGGTCGCCGCGTGGCTGCGCCGCAACGGCAAGACCTTCGAGGTCTCCCTCGGAGACCTGGTCTGGCAGCGGCTGCGCACCTCCGTCGACGACCTGCGCCTGGGCGACCTGGTGGGCAGGGTGGGCGCGTTCCTGCTGTTCCTGCACCGCGAGCCGGGGATCTGGCGCGAGCGGGGCAGGCGCTCCCTGACCCGCATGGCCGAGGTGACGGCCGACCTCCCCGGCTCCCCCGAGCTGCGCCTCGACGACACGGCGCTGCTGCGCCTGGTGGCCGAACTGGCCGCCGAGCGCGGCCCCCTGCGGGCCTTCGAGTTCCTCTGCGAGCGCTACGTCGAGGCCCACTCCCGCAGGCTCTCCGTCACCAGGGACGACGTGGCCGCGCTGATGCACCGGCTGGTCTGCCAGGACGGCGAGACCGTCCTCGATCCCGCCTGCGGCGTCGGCACCCTCCTGCTGCACGCGAAGAGCTCGCTCGGACAGGAGATCAACGAGACGAACGCCCTGCTCACCGCCGTTCGGGTACTGCTGCGCGGCGCCGAGGCTCGCATCGTCGCCGGCGACTCGCTCCGTGAGGACGGCCTCGCCGGCGAGCTGGCCGACGCCGTGGTCTGCGACCCGCCGTTCAACGAGCGCGCGTGGGGTTACGAGGATCTGACCGGCGACCCCCGCTGGGAGTACGGCCTGCCGCCGCGCGGGGAGTCCGAGCTCGCCTGGGTGCAGCACTGCCTGGCCCGCGTCCGGCCTGGCGGCCTGGTGGCGATCCTGATGCCGGCCGCGGCGGCGAGCCGCCGCCCCGGCAAGCGGATCAGGGGCAACCTGCTGCGCGCCGGGGCGCTGCGGGCCGTCGTGACGCTGGGCCTCGGCGGCCCCGACCTGTGGCTGCTGCGCCGCCCCGACGGCGAGCGGCCCCCGTCCCAGCTCCTGGTCGTCGACGCGAGCGAGGACCTGTCGGTCGTCGAGCCCGCCTGGCGCGCCTACCTGGCCGACCCCGAGGCGGAGCTGTCCGGCGACAGCCGTACCGTGCGGATCATCGACCTGCTCGACGACGAGGTGGACCTCAACCCCGCGCGGCACCGCCCGCAGCAGGGCGGCCCCGACTTCCTGCGCGACTTCACCGAGGCCCTCGACCGGTTCCGCGACACCTCGGCGAGGCTCTCCGACGCGCCCCCCGCCCTCGAACTGCTCGCCGAGCGCCAGGACCTGCCGACGACCACCGTGGGCGAGCTGGCCAAGGCGGGGCTGATCACCATCCTGCAGGCCCCGCCCAGGATGTCCGTCGACTCCGGCCCGCTGCCGGTGCTGACCTCCGACGACACGACCCTGGGAACCACCCCCTCCGGCAGGACCGTCCTGGACCCCGCGCTGGTCATGATCAGACCGGGCGACGTCGTGACCACCGTCATGGGCGCGGTCCGGGTGATCACCCGAGGCGGGGCGGCGCTCGGCCCGCAGCTCACGCTCTACCGGGTGGACCCCCAGCGGCTCGACGCGGACTTCCTGGCCGGGTTCCTCCGTTCGGCGGACGCGGCACGCGTCCACCCCAGCTCCAGCCGTCTCGACGTACGGCGGGCCAGGGTGCCGATGCTCCCCCTGGCCGAACAGCAGCGCTACGGCACGGCCTTCCGCGAGTTGTTCACGCTGGAGGACAGGTTGCGCGAGACGACGGCACTGGGGGAAACCTTGATCCGGCTAGGCTTTGACGGACTGGTTGACGGTCATCTCCGGCCGTGCGACCAAGGAGTGTGATTTCCCCAGGCTTGGGAGGGCCGGATGGTCATCGGCGACCGGTATGTGCTCGACGACCTCCCTCTCGGCCAGGGCGGCATGGGCGCTGTGTACGCAGGTCACGACAGACATCTCGACCGCAGGGTCGCCGTCAAGTTCCTGCGGCTGGTCACCGGCCCCGACGAGGAGCTGAAGCGGCGTTTCCTGCGTGAGGCGCGCATCCTGGCCAAGCTGGAGCACCCGGGAGCGCCCGTGCTCTACGACTTCGGCACCTTCGACCACCGGCTGTTCCAGGTGATGCAGTTCATCGCGGGAGTCACCGTGGCCGACCTGCTCAGCGAGCACGGCCCGCTCCCCGTGCCCTGGGCCGCCGCGATCGCCGCGCAGGCCTGCGCCGTGCTGGCGGCGGCGCACGCGCTGAGCATCTACCACCGCGACCTCAAGCCGACCAACCTGATGCTCTGCCCCGACGGCAGCGTCAAGGTCCTGGACTTCGGCCTCGCCATGCTCCGCGAGGCGGACTCGACCCAGTTCACCAGGGTCGGGCAGATCCTCGGCACGCCGGCCTACATGGCCCCCGAGCAGATCCAGAGCGGCGTGTCCGGTCCCCGCAGCGACCTCTACTCCCTGGGCTGTGTGATCCACGAGATGCTGACGGGCAAGCAGCTGTTCACCGGTCTCACCGAGTACGCCGTGTTCGAACGCCAGGTGAAGGAGCGCCCGCCGGCGGTGCCCGGCGTCCCCGCCGAGCTGAACCGCCTGATCCAGGACCTGCTGGAGAAGGACCCCGCGCGGCGTCCCTCAGGGGCCGACGTCCTCTACGAGCGCCTGCAGCCCTTCGCCGTCGACCTGCCGATGCTGCCCGGCTTCCTCAACCCGCCGTCCGTCCCCAGCCCCGGACGGATGTACGCCCGCGTGGTCGGCCGCGTCCTGGCCTGAACCCTGTTTATTGCGACGCCTGGTGGCGTCGCGGGCTTGGGCGCCCCCGAGTCGGCGTCTTCCCCTCGTCACTCCGTCGCTTCGCTCCTGCGTTCCTCACTCCAGACACCGACGCGCCCAAGCCGGGCCTCAGTCCAGACACCGACGCGCCCAAGCCGACAACCAGTCCCCGACCGGGGAGACAGGCCTGGTCCCGGGGCGGGCAGTGGGGCGGCGTCGCGGGCTTGGGGGCGTCGGTGGTGCGGGGTTCAGCGGTTCACAAGGCGATCCCAAGTCTCCGCTGGCACGCTGTGCGGGCTCACAGTGCAAGCAGAGAGAGTGACGCAACATATGTTCTCGGGGTCACGGTGGCGCACCGCGTTGACAGCGGTGGCCGCCTTCTCGTTGTCGGCGGGCCTGCTCGCCACCCCCGCGCAGGCGGCAGTCCCCACGGTCAGGGTGACGGGAGTGCAGTCGTCCCCCGTGAAGTACACCGGCCCCTGCCCTGCCTCGGTGACGTTCTCGGCCACGGTCTCCGTCAAGGGCGCCTCGACGGTGAGGTACCGCTGGGTGCGCGGTGACGGCAGCAGCGGGCCGGTGACCACCGTCCGGGCGGGCGCGAAGATCAAGCTCAGGGACCGGCAGACCTTCACCCGCTCGACCCGCGGCTGGCAGGCCGTGCAGGTGCTCAGCCCCGTGAAGCTGACGACCCGGCGGGCCGCCTTCTCCGTCTCCTGCGAGGGGCCGGAGGAGATCCACAGCCCGAAGCCCCCGTCGGGCGGGCAGCACCAGGCGCCGAAGGCGTCGGCGCGGGTGACCGGCGACAGCTACTCGGGTCCCTGCAGGGCTCCCGGCAGGACGCTGACCTTCTCGGGGACCGTCCAGGTCTCCCGGGTTCCCGCCGCGGTCTCCTACCGGTGGGCGGACAGTGACGGAGGCGTCGAGGCGCGGCAGGACCTGTGGTTCTCCGCCAAGGACTCCCCCCGGCGTACGGTCGGTTCGAGCCGCACGTTCCTGGCGAGCGCCTCGGGCAGCCGGTGGATCGAGATCCTGGACCGGGACGGCAGGGTGCTGAGCACCTCGAACCGGGCTCCGTACTCGGTGACCTGCGCGGCGACGCCCGCGCCCGCGACCGCGTCGGTGACCGGCCTCAAGGTGACCCCCGCGACCTTCCAGGGTCCCTGCACCGCCCCGGTCGACTTCACCTTCACCGCGGACGTCGCCGCGTCCAGGCCGACCGTCGTCACCTACGTGTGGCTGCGCGGCGACGGCACGAGGACGCCCGGCAGGTGGGAGTTCAAGAACGCCGGAGACCTGACCAGGACCGTCTCCCACACCTGGAGGGTGACCGACCCCGCCAAGCTGGCCGGCGGGTCCGCGTCGATCCGGATCACCTCGCCCGGCCGCTCGAAGGCGGGGCCCGTGGAGTTCACGATCAAGTGCCAGGGGCTGACCGCCACCGGCGACAAGGTGCTCTCCCCCACACCTCAGCCGTACACCGGCGTCTGCCCCGCGACCGTGAAGACCTCGGCGGCCGTCACCGTGACCGGCGGCCCCGCCACGGTCGAGTACTACTGGAAGTCCCCGGTCACCCCGGTGCAGCGGACGAGCGTCTCGGGAACGGCGACGCTCACCCGGGAGTGGTCGCAGACCTCGGACGCGACCGGCAGGAGCGGTCTGCTCGTACGCTTCCCCGACGGCCCCTGGATCGAGTCCGAGGGAGCCGACTGGTCGGTCACCTGCGAGGCCGCGGAACCCGAGGCCGTCACCGTCTCCAAGCCGGTCGTCACCACGTGGAGCGCGGGCGGGGGCGAGTGCACGACCAAGAACCCCTACCAGGTGAGCGCCGCGTCGATGGTCACCGCGCCCAAGGGGATGACCTTCCCCTTCGACCTCACCTACCGGTGGCGGTGGGCGGACGGCGGCTCCTGGCAGCAGGAGACCGTGAGGATCACCGGTTCCTCGGCTCAGCGGCTGCTCCACACCTGGTACACCTCCCGCAGCCAGGCCGGCAGGATCTTCGTGGACGTCCTCAGTCCCACGCAGGTGAGGTCCGAGGCCACCGAGTACTCCGTGACGTGCGACGGCAAGCCCCCGGTTCCGAACACCGGCGGCAGCGTGGTCTCGGTGACGGACCCCCGGATCACGCCGTCCTCCTACACCGGCGCGTGCCCGGTCGACCTGAAGGCCACCGCGACGATCACGGTCTCCGCCCCGACGGCGCAGCCCGTCGAGTACGCCTGGGTGTTCGACAACGGCACCTCGAGCCCCACCGAGAAGATCGACTTCCCGGCGGGCGGCCCCCTGACGAAGACCGCGGTGTGGGACTCGTGGCGGGCGATCAAGTCAAGCGGTCCGGTGACCGGCTACCTGGTGATCCTCTCGCCCAATCCCGCGGCCTCCGACACCGTCTCCTACAGCGTGAACTGCACCTGACCGGCGTGAACCGCGCCTGACGCGGAGCGGTCCGCGGCGTCCACGCGTGTGGCGTCGCGGACCGCCGGACAACGGCGGGCGCCGCGGCCCCCGGCACGGGACTCGAAGGGGTTCCGCACCGGGGAGCGGGCCGTCGGCCCCCGGTGATCGGAACACGGTGGCGGCGAGCCGTCCGAAGAGTGAATTCTCCAAATGGGAACTCACTCCGAGGGTTATTCACCACCGCACGGTCATAGAGCTGACATGGATGCCAACACCGTACTGCTGGGAGTCGTGGTGGCCACCGCGCTCGCCTTCGACTTCACCAACGGGTTCCATGACACCGCCAACGCCATGGCGACGTCCATCGCCACCGGGGCGTTACGTCCGAAGGCCGCGGTGGTCCTGTCGGCCGTGCTCAACTTCGCCGGAGCCTTCCTGTCCCTCGCCGTGGCGGCCACCATCGCCCAGGGCATCGTCGACGCCGGAGCCATCACCCTCACCGTGGTCTTCGCCGGGCTGGTGGGCGGCCTGGCGTGGAACCTCGTCACCTGGTACTTCGGCATCCCGTCGAGCTCGTCGCACGCGTTGATCGGCGGAGTCGTCGGGGCCACGCTGATCGCGGCGGGCCCCTCCGCCGTCAAGGGGGCGGGCCTGGTGTCGAAGGTGCTCATCCCCGCGGTCCTCGCGCCGCTCGCCGCCATGCTGGTCGCGGCCGTGGGAACGTACCTCGTCTATGTGACCACCAGGAACGTCCCCGACGGGATTCGCGGGCGGGGCTTCCGGTTCGGCCAGATCGGGTCGGCCTCGCTGGTCTCCCTCGCCCACGGCACGAACGACGCCCAGAAGACCATGGGCGTCATCACGCTCGCGCTGATCGCCAACGGCACGCTCGGCAAGGACGCCGGACCGCCCCTGTGGGTGATCGTCGCCAGTGCGACCGCGATCGCGCTGGGCACCTACCTCGGCGGCTGGCGGGTCATCCGCACGCTCGGCAAGGGCCTGACCGAGATCGAGACGCCGCAGGGCTTCGCGGCCGAGGGCTCCTCGGCCGCGGTGATCTTCGCCTCGTCCCATTTCGGGTTCCCGCTGTCCACGACGCACGTGTGCGCGGGTTCGGTGATCGGTTCGGGACTGGGCAGGCGTCTGGCGGAGGTGCGGTGGAACGTGGCGGGCCGGATGGCCGCCGCGTGGCTGCTGACGCTCCCCGCCGCGGCCCTGGTCGGCGCCGGGGCGTGGAAGGGCGTCGACCTCATCGGCGGCGCCTCGGGGGTGACGATCGTCTTCGCGCTGGCGCTGCTGGGCGCGGGCGGCCTCTATCTGGCCTCCCGCCGCACCTCGGTGAACGCCTCGAACGTCAACGACGACTGGACCGGGCGGCCCGCGACGGTGAAGGAACCGGTGTGAACGACCGCACCGGCCCGGACTCGCCGTGGAGGGTCGTGGTCGCGGCGTTCGCCGGGGGCGCCGGACCGGTGGCGGTCTTCTCCGTCGGCCTGGCCTGCCCGGCCTCCGCCCGCCCGGTGTCCTCGTGTCCCCGCCTCCGCCGCGGACGCGAGGACACCGGGCGGGTCGTGGGGAAGAATGCGGTCCGTGGAAGGACGATGGATCGAGGTGGCCGACCGGGTGCTGGTACGGCGTCACACCGAGCTGGACCTGTCGGTCGGGCTGGTCGTCGGCGACGGCGGCTGCCTGGTGGTCGACACCCGGGGCGACGAGCGGCAGGGCGCGGAGCTCGCCGCCGAGGTGCGGCGGATCACGCGGGACCCGTGGACGGTGGTGATCACCCACTCGCACTTCGACCACAGCTTCGGCACACGGCCCTTCCTGGACTGCCCCGTCTGGGCCCACGAGGGGTGCAGGACGGACCTCGTGGAGAACGGCGCGGCGGCCAGGGACGTCTGGGCGCGGTGGTACCGCGAGCGGGGAGAGGACGGGATCGCCGACGACATCGCCGGGACGGAGATCGTGCTGCCGGACCGGCTCGTGACCGGCGGAGCCGAGCTCTCCGTCGGTGGAAGGGCCGTCGTCCTGGCCCACTTCGGCCCCGGGCACTCCGGCAACGACCTCGTGGTCCACGTGCCGGACGCCGAGGTGGTCTTCGCGGGCGACCTGGTCGAGAACGGCGCGCCGCCCGACTACGAGGACGCCTTTCCCCTCGGGTGGCCGGCCGCGCTCGACGGGCTGCTCGGCCTGCTCGGCCCCGCGGGCGGCACGGTCGTGCCCGGCCACGGAGACCCGGTCGACCGCGGGTTCGTCGTCGCCCAGCGCGCCGAGACGGCCGCGGTCGCCGAGCTCTGCCGCGAGGTGGCGGCGGGCCGGATGACCCCGGAGGAGGCCGTACGGCTGTCGCCGTACCCGGAGGAGACCACCAGGGTCGCACTGGGCCGACCCGTCGCGGTGGGGTAGGGATCCCGGGCCGGGGGGTGGCGGACGAACAGGGTGACGGACAGGGTGACGGACAGGGTCAGGAGGGGACGAAGCTGGAGGTGTCGGGGCTGAACTCCGTGTGCACGCGGTCGTTCCGCACTCCCATGGCGACCAGGCGGATGACCGTGTCGCGCACCATCCCTGACGATCCGCACACGAAGACGTCGCCGTCGGGGACGATCCGGTGGTGTTCCAGGGCGTCGACGGCGGTGTGCGCGGGCCACTGGCCCGGCTCGTCGGAGACGGCCTGGATGACCCTCAGGCGTTTGTGCTGCGACCGCAGGCGGCGCAGGTCGGCCAGGTCGTAGGCGTCGGCACTGTGCCTGACGCCGTGGAAGAGGTCGATGGAGGGACGGTCGGGCATCCACGCCGACTCCTCGACGAGCGCCTTGAGCGGGGCCAGGCCCGTGCCTCCCGCCAGGAACACCAGGTGCGAGGTGCGTGCCCGGTCGAGCACGAGCGACCCCCTCGGCGGTCCGAGCAGGACGGTGTCGCCAGGACGCGTGCGCTTCGTCAGGGCCGTGCTGACCCATCCGCCGGGCACGGTCCGAACGTGGAAGGAGAGCCGGTTGTCGTGCCGGGGCGCGTTCGCGATCGAGTAGGGGCGCCACACCTTCGGCCAGAGCGGGCTCTGCAGGGTGGCGTACTGCCCCGCCCTGAAGGGGTAGGCCTGGTCGGGTTCGACGCTGATCACGGCGATGTCGGGGGTGCGCATCTCGTGTGAGACCACGGTCGCGGTCCAGGCGGGGGGCGCGTGCGCGGCGTCCTCCTCCGCGGCCTGGATCATCACCTCGGCGATGTAGCGGTAGGCGGTCATCCACGCCTCGTCGTAGACGGGCAGCCAGGCGCCCCCCGCGTTCGCCCGCATCGCGGCGACCAGGCAGTGCCCGACGGCGGGGTAGTGCTCGGGGCGGACGCCGTACTTGCGGTGGTCGCGCGCGAGCTGGCCCAGGTAGTCGCCCAGGGAGGCGCCGTTCTCCAGGTTGAGCACCACCTGGGTGAGCGCCCTGAGCAGGCGGTCGCGCTGCAGGTCCATCGCCGCGGGGAACAGCTCGCGGATGTGCGGGTACTCGGAGAAGAGCTTGCCGTAGAAGTGCATGGTGACCTTCTCGGCCACCGGCGCGACGAGCAGCCAGCTGTGGCGGATGAGCCCGATGTCGATCGTCATATCGTCACCCGGCCGTTTTCCCCGCCTTTTCCCGCGCACGTTCGACGGGCCTCGCCTTCACCTGTCCGACTCCGAAGTAGTCGTCTCCCGCGGGCCTGCGTCCCTCGGGGGCACGCTGCCTGCGGTCCTGCCTGACCAGCAGCGGGATGTGCTTCGAGCAGTGGATGTAGGCCTCCTCGACCTCCACCTTGACCCACCGCTCGGCTCTGCGGCCCGGCGCCGTCATGTCCTCGTCGGCCAGCCCGTGGCGGCGGGCCGCGTCGTAGGCGGTCGTGATGGTGGCGGCGCCGTTGACGTGCAGTCCGACCAGGTCGTCGAAGAAGTCGACGAACAGCAGGCTGAGGTGCGGGTTCTCCAGGATGTTCCCGAGGCTGGCGAGCACGCCGTTGCCCCGGAACTCCGGGTACATCAGCGTGCGCCCGTCCAGCACCCTGACGAATCCCGGCGGTCCCGCGCGGAACGTCGTGTCGCAATTGCCCGAGGCGTCCGAGGTGCCCACGAAGACCATCTCCTGCCGGGCCACGAACTCCCGCATGTGCGGGGTCAGGTGGTCGACGACCTGACGCTCGTAGAACCGCTCCGCCCTGTCACGGGTGGCGAACAGGCGTTGGAGCACGTGTTCCCCCCTCGACCCCGGCAGAGCGTCTCCCTCGCCCAGACCCTCATGCGGCGTGTGCTGGTCCATCAACTCGACATCGCTCCTGTTCGTCGCGGGCACTGAGGCCTGTGACGTGGGCGAACGCCGGTCCTGCCTCCGGCGGTGACCTGCGATGAAACATCACGTCGTCCCCTACGCCCACATAAGCGAAGGAGCCTAGAGCATAAATCCTGCATGTCTGGAATGTTTACGAAACTTTCCTTCATCAGTCACACAGGTCGCTCAAGCCTCGCCCGCCCCAGGTACCCCGACCCGATGGCGGCAAACACAATCAATCAGATTTTTCCTCCGATGAAGCGACTTTCTGCTTTCACTGCGGCGTCATCGCAGGTCAGCGACGCTGATTTCCTCACGAAAGCCGAGCCCCGCCGCGTCGCCCCGCCCCCGTCCCGCCTCCGCCCCGGCACGCGACAGGCGAGGGACGGCGGGGCGACCGTCTCCGACGAGCCCGCGGCGGAGCCGGGCCTGTCGGCCGCGACCGCGCCGGCCCGAGCTCCGGAACGCGTCCGGCCGTGCTCGGCCGCGAGGGCTGCGAGGGCTGTGGGCGACTGTGGGCGGCTCACGCCGTGGGCGCGAAATGCCTCCGCGACGGATTACCAAAAATCCCCACCAGAATGTCATGAATGACTTCTCGACCATCGGTGACGCTTCGGTTACTCTTGTCGACATGACGAAGCGACAGGCTCTCACGCGGCGACGCCACGTCGATCTCGCGCGCGTCTCCAGCGCCATCTGTCGCCGCGAGGCCTGACAATTCCTCTTCATCTCCTTTGCCAGGCTTCCACTGATTCCTCCGGTGAAGGAGCAGGCCTCGTCGGCCGTCCGGGACACCGCTCACCAGCCGTTCCCGCGGAGTCAGCCGTCGCACGGTGCCGCCGTTCCGACAGGGAACGCTCCGCGCGTTGAATCAGCTCTGAGGTTTTCCCGCTTTCAACGTCTCGTGTCCGATTTCTCCTTCTTGCGGAACTATCGGATATTTCCGTAATGACCGGCTCTATTCCTCATGCCCTCCGCAACGTGCCGGGAGTTTCCCATGTCCGTCCCTTCCTCCTCAGAGCCCGTACGTTTCGCCTACTGGGTGCCGAACGTCAGCGGCGGCCTGGTCACCAGCACGATCGAGCAGCGCACGGACTGGGGCTACGACTACAACCTCGAGCTGGCCGTCCTCGCCGAGGACAACGGCTTCGACTACGCGCTGACCCAGGTCCGCTACATGGCCGGCTACGGCGCCGAGTACCAGCACGAGTCGACCAGTTTCAGCCTGGCCCTGCTGCTGGCCACCCGGCGGTTGAAGGTCATCGCCGCGGTCCACCCCGGGCTGTGGCACCCCGGGGTGCTGGCGAAACTCGGCGCGACCGCCGACCACCTGTCCGGCGGGCGGTTCGCGGTCAACGTCGTCAGCGGCTGGTTCAAGGGGGAGTTCACCGCCCTCGGCGAGCCGTGGCTGGAGCACGACGAACGCTATCGGCGCTCGGAGGAGTTCATCCGCGCCCTGCGCGCCATCTGGACGGAGGACCACGCCGAACTGGCCGGAGACTTCTACCGGATACGCGACTTCTCCCTCAAGCCGAAACCGCTGAGCTCGGCGGACCGCCCGCACCCGGAGATCTTCCAGGGCGGCAACTCGACGGCCGCCCGTGCGATGGCGGGCCGGGTCTCCGACTGGTACTTCAGCAACGGCAAGGACTTCGACGGCGTCGTCGAGCAACTCGGCGACGTCCGCGCCGCCGCGGAGAGCGCGGGCCGCCCCGCGCCCCGCTTCGGCCTCAACGGCTTCCTCATCGCCCGCGACACCGAGGCGGAGGCCCGCGAGACCCTCAGGGAGATCGTCGCCAAGGCCGACACCGACGCCGTGCGCGGCTTCGGCGACGCCGTACGGCAGGCGGGCCGGTCGACCTCGGACGGCAAGGGGATGTGGCAGGACTCCACCTTCGAGGACCTGGTCCAGTACAACGACGGTTTCCGCACCGGGCTGATCGGGACTCCGGAGCAGATCGCCGAGCGGATCGTCGCCTACCGGCGGCTCGGCGTCGACCTCCTCCTGCTGGGCTTCCTGCACTACCTGGAGGAGGTCGAGTACTTCGGCAGGCGCGTGCTTCCGCTCGTCCGCGAGCTGGAGTCCCAGTTGCCCGCGGACGAGGCCGAGCCTGTCCCCACCGCCTCCTGACCAGGCGACCGCCCCGCTCCCCTCCTCACCGCGACCGCCCCGCTCCCCTCCCCCTGCAGCGGACGATCCCTGTCACGAACGATCGCCGCCCCGAACCCCCCCTCCGACCCCCGGCCCGAACGATCCGACCGTCAGCCCGAACGAAAGGTTCACCATGGCCACCGTCGCACCTTCCGCCTGGCAGACCGAGCCCGTCCCCAGCGACCCGCGAGGCTGGGTCGACCGCGCCGCCGAGGTCGCCGCCGTACTGTCGACGGACGCCGCGGCCCGCGACAAGGCGGGCGCGACGCCGTACGCCGAGATCCAGCTGCTGAAGGACTCGGGCCTGGTCACCCTGCTCGGCCCGGTCGAGCACGGGGGCGGCGGCCAGCACTGGCCGACCGCCTACCGCGTGGTGCGCGAGGTCGCGAAGGCGGACGGCTCCATCGGCCAGCTGCTCGGCTACCACTACCTGTGGAACTGGGCGGCCAGGCTGGTCGGCACCCGCGAGCAGTGGGAGCTGGTCGAGGCGGAGGCCGCGCGCGACCGGTGGTTCTTCGGCGGAGCCGTCAACCCGCGCGACAACGACGTGGTCGTCACCGAGGACGGCGACGACCTGGTCTTCACCGGGCGCAAGTCCTTCTCGACAGGCAGCAAGGTCTCCGACGTCACCGTGCTGGAGGGCGTCCTGGAGGGGACGCAGACGCACGTCTTCGCGATCGTGCCGTCCGGCAGCGAGGGCCTGACCTTCCATGACGACTGGGACAACATCGGCCAGCGGCTCACCGAGAGCGGCACCGTCACCCTCGACGGGGTCCGCACCCCGTGGGCGTCGGCCGCCGGCTTCGTGGACAGGGTCTTCCAGCCCCGGGTCTACAACACCCTCAACGTCCCGACCATCCAGCTCGTCTTCGTCAACCTCTACCTCGGCATAGCCGCGGGCGCCCTGGAGACCGCGGCGACCTACACCCGCACCAGGTCCCGCTCCTGGCTGCACGGCGGCTACGACAGAGCGGTCGACGAGCCGTACGTCATCGACGTCTACGGCGACCTCACCGCCAAGCTCTGGGCGGCGGAGGCGCTGGCCGAGCAGGTCGCCCAGGAGGGCCAGAAGCTGCACGACGACCCCGACGCTGTCACCGAGCGGGCCCGCGGCGAGTTCGAGGTGCGGGTCGCGGCCGTCAAGGCCGTGGCCACCGACGTGGCTCTGGAGGTGACCAGCCGCATCTTCGAGGTCACCGGGGCCCGCGCCACCGCCGGCGCCGAGGGGCTGGACCGCTTCTGGCGCAACGTCCGCACCCACACCCTGCACGACCCGGTCGCCTACAAGCGCCGCGAGGTGGGGCGTCTCGTCCTCACCGGCGAGATTCCCGAACCCACGTGGTACTCATGACGGCCCGCCCGCCGGACGCGTGCCCGTCCGGCGGACCCCCGTGAGCCCGGCGCGAAACCCTGGCCGGCGGCGCTCCCCTCCCTCCCCGTGAGGCCGGAGAGCACCGCCGGCCTCACTGTTTCCCAGGGGCTCGAACCCGGGTGGACGCGGTCGGACAGGCGGAAAAACTAAGGGTTGACGGTGCATGTCAGCGCGAGTAGCTTCCCGAATTAAATAAGAAGGTTTCTTGTTTGTTGCTTCCCTGAACAGGCGGCTTCCGCCTCCTCAGAGGAAGGTCACACACATGCGCGCGCGAGCACGTTCTCGGGGGACACGCCTTACCTACTCCGCTAGAGAGGAAGCACGATGTCCCGTCTCCGTTCGTGGAGAGCAGTCGCCGTGACGGTGGTGTGCGCGACCGTCACGGCGGGAATGGCCGCGGTCGGTGCGCCGGCCGCGCATGCCGCGGCATCGCTGACCGCCAAGTTCACCGCCTCGGATCGAGGCACCTGGTGGCAGGGCACGTACGAGGTGAAGAACAGCGGCGACACGGCCGCGACCACCTGGACCCTCGAGTTCGACCTCAACTCCGGCCAGTCCATCGGCAACTGGTGGAACGGCACCCCGACCGTGAGCGGCAGCCACGTGACGGTGAAGCCGGGCAGCGGCAACGCCAACGTGCCCGCGGGCGGCAGCACCGGCGGCAACAGCTTCGGATTCGTCGGGATGGGGCCGACCACGCCTCCGGCCAACTGCAAGATCAACGGCAACCCGTGCGACGGCGCTCCGGTGGACCTCCCACCGACCGCGCCCGGCAAGCCGGTCGCGACCCCCACGACCAACAGCGTGGCCCTGACCTGGGCCGCCTCGACCGACGACAAGGGCGTCACCGGATACGACGTCTACCAGGGCGGCACGAAGGTCAAGTCGGTCACGACGACCTCGGCCACGGTCGAGGGCCTCACCCCCGACACCGAGTACACCTTCACGGTCAAGGCCAGGGACACCGCCAACCAGGAGTCGCCGTCCTCCCCGGCGACCACGGTGCGCACGCTCAAGGACGAGACCCCGGACACCGAGGCGCCCACCGTGCCCGGCACGCCGACCTCGACCAGCAGGACGACCACCAGCGTGACCCTGCAGTGGGGCGCCTCGACCGACAACAGGGGCGTCACCTCCTACGAGGTCTACAACGGCGACTCGTCGGCGGCCACAGTGACGGGGACGCCGCCGGGCACCACCACCACGATCAGCGGCCTGACCGCCGACACCGAGTACACCTTCAAGGTCCGCGCCAAGGACAGGGCTGACAACCGGTCCGCCTTCTCCGGCACGGTCACCGTACGCACCGACAAGCCGGACACCGACGCGCCGACCACACCGGGCACGCCGACCTCGACCGGCAAGACGAACAACAGCGTGACGCTTCAGTGGGGCGCCTCGACCGACAACAGGGGCGTCACCTCCTACGAGGTCTACAACGGCGACTCGTCGGCGGCCACAGTGACGGGGACGCCGCCGGGCACCACCACCACGATCAGCGGCCTGACCGCCGACACCGAGTACACCTTCAAGGTCCGCGCCAAGGACGCGGCGGGCAACCAGTCCGCCTTCTCCGGCACGGTCACCGTGCGCACCGACAAACTGCCCGTCGACCAGTCGGCCTGCAGGCCTGACGGCCTCTACCAGTCGCCCGGCGTGACCGGCGTGCCGTACTGCACCGTCTACGACACCAACGGGCGCGAGAAGATGGGCGCCGACCACCCGCGCCGCGTGATCGGCTACTTCACCAGCTGGCGGACCGGCCAGAACGGCGCCCCGGCCTACCTGGCGAACAACATCCCGTGGGACAAGATCACCCACATCAACTACGCCTTCGCGCACATCGACCGTGACAACAAGGTCTCCGTCGGCTCCCCCGGCCCGAACAACCCGGCCATCGGCATGCAGTGGCCCGGCGTCGCCGGAGCCGAGATGGACCCGGCGTACTCCTACAAGGGTCACTTCAACCAGCTCAACAAGTTCAAGAAGCAGCACCCCAACGTCAAGACCGTCCTGTCGATCGGCGGCTGGGCCGAGACCGGCGGCTACCTCGACGACAACGGCGTCCGGCAGGCCACCGGCGGCTTCTACACGATGGCCGGCTCGCAGGCGAGCATCAACACCTTCGCCGACTCGGCCGTGAAGTTCATCAAGGACTACGGCTTCGACGGCGTGGACATCGACTACGAGTACGCCACCTCCGCCCCCAACGCCGGCAACCCCGAGGACTTCAGCTTCTCCAACCCGCGCCGCGCCACGCTGATGGCCGGCTACGTCAACCTGATGAGGACGCTGCGTCAGAAGCTGGACGCCGCCGCGGCGGCCGACGGCAAGTACTACCTGCTCACCGCCGCCACGACCGCCTCCGGCTGGATCCTGCGCGGCAGTGAGAACTACCAGGTCACCCCGTACCTCGACTACGCCAACATGATGACCTACGACCTGCACGGGGCGTGGAACCGCTTCGTCGGCCCGCTGCAGGCGCTGTACGACGACGGCAGCGACGCCGAGATGAAGTACTGGAACGTCTACGGCACCTACAGCGGCATCGGATACATGAACGGCGACTGGGCCTACCACCACCTGCGCGGTGCGATCCAGTCAGGCCGGATCAACCTGGGCCTCGGTTACTACAGCCGAGGATGGAAGAGCGTCGTCGGCGGAACCGACGGGCTCTGGGGCACCTCAGACCTGGCCGACCAGAACAACTGCCCCGAGGGCACCGGCGGCAAGATCGGCTCCAAGGTGCAGTGCGGTGACGGCGCCGTCGGCATCGACAACCTCTGGTACGACCTGGACAAACAGGGCAAGGAGGTCCCGGCGGGCGTCAACCCGGTCTGGCACTTCAAGAACCTGCAGGAAGGCAAGCAGGGCAGCTACATCACCCAGTACGGCCTGACCCCCGACACCGACCCGAGCGACCGCATCTCCGGCACCTACGTCCGCAAGTACTCCTCGTCCATGGTCGCCCCCTGGCTGTGGAACAACGACAAGAAGGTCTTCCTGTCCACCGAGGACGACCAGTCCGTCCAGACCAAGGCCGACTACGTGGTCAGCAAGGGCCTCGGCGGCATCATGATCTGGGAGCTGGCCGGCGACTACGCCTACTACCCGCAGCGTGACGGCGGCAAGGGCGAGTACTTCATGGGCGACACGCTCACCACGAAGATCTACAACACCTTCAAGACGGCCGCGCCGTACGGGAACCTGAAGGCGGGCGGCAGGACCATGCCCACCGACACCCTGAACGTCCAGGCCGATCTGTACGGCTTCGCGGTCGGCGACGCCAACTACCCGATCTCCCCCAAGCTCAAGTTCACCAACAACTCGACCACCACCATCCCCGGCGGCGCGACCATCGAGTTCGACTACGGGACCTCCGCCCCGGCGACCATGAGCCAGACGACCGGCTGGACGCTGACCACCGTGTCGACGGGGCACACGGGACCGAACGTCGGCGGCCTCAAGGGCGACTTCCACCGGGTCCGGCTCACGGTCCCGACCTGGGAGAGCATCGCCCCCGGCCAGTCGAAGGAGGTCCAGCTCCGGTATGACCTGCCCATCGCCGCCCCGTCCAACTTCACCGTGACGTTCGGCGGAAAGTCCTACCGGTTGGCGTTCGACAACCCGCGCTGACCGTTTCCCGACCCTCTCCACCCTGTCCCCGCGTTCCGCCCGGCCGTCAAGCCGGGCGGAACGTTTTTCAGCACCTTTCCCATATGTTTCCCGGCATTCTTGAAAGCGCTCTCCCACACCGCCCGTTCGACGTCTCCGGCGCCTTCCGGCCAATCAGACCGCTAAAGGCGAAACCATTTCACGATCCATGCCGGCCGCATGTCCACGTCCGTCAAGATCCGAATCGCGCCCGCTCCCGGCGTGCCCTCCGCGACGCGAGGGCCTCTCGGCACGGGCGGAACCTCCCACGTCCACCGTCCCGCCACGAGGCCCCGACCATGTCATTGAGCGTCCCCTCCGTGCCCGGAGCGCCGCACCGGCCTCCCGTCCCCGGGACGTCTCGCCTCTCGCGCGCTCCCGCTTGACGTTCACCGTCGATCTGGTTCAATCGGTCCAAAGTGGTGAGGCGGATAGTGCACGACAAAAGCTGTGCAGGATCACAAGGGAGTGATTCCTCCATCCCTCGGCGTACGCATACCGGCCGCGAACACAAAGGGAAAAGGAACTGCATTGCTGGAGAACGTTCACGTGCACCGATTCCCGCAGACAACCGTTTCCGCCGGATTCAAGGAGCTTCTCTCCGCGCGCAGGGAACGGCTCGCCGCCGACCTCGCGCACGGAAGGATACCTGACCGCTACTTCCCCGTGCTCTCGGTGCTCGCCCCCGTGATGACGCAGCCGGAGGGCGAGATCACCTATCCCGGTGACCCGATGTGCCTCTACGCGGCGCTCTCCGTCGCGGCGCACAACGCCGTGCACGACGCGGGCCCGCTCGAACTCGCCCGGCACTACAACGACATGGCCCCCCGGTGGACCCGTTTTCCCGGCGTCGACTACCGCCTGTCCGTGGGACACGACGGCTACCGGCCGTACGTCGAGGCTCCCAACACCGACCAGACCGTCTTCGACCCCCGGGTGTGGGACGAGCAGGCACGGGCCCGCTGGATCCGGCTGCTCCGCGAGACCCGGCCCAGGGTCGTGCTGATCAGCAGCGTCTCCCCCGCGCACCGGTACGCCCTGGAGATCGCGGAGCTGGCGAAACGCGAGGCGCCGGGCGTCTACGTGATCCTGGGCGGACGACACGTCGACGAGACGATCGGCTGCGCTCCCGGACAGGACACACTCGTGCTCGCGCCCAGCAGCACGCTCACGGTCATGGACGACGGCAGGGTGCCGCGCGTGGTCGACGCCCTCGTCGCCGGCGAGGCCTACCACTCGCTCGACCTGCTCGTGCGCGCCGTCGCGCTCTCCATCGACCTGGACACCCGATGGGTGGCGCCGGAGCGGGTCCGGCGCCACCTGGAGGAGCTGCTCCGCGTCCACGGCGCCGCCCCGGGACGCTCCCTCGTCATCCTGGTCACCGGCGACGCCGTACACGCCTATCCGCAGGAGGGGCGCAGGCTCGACCTGGCGGCGCTGCCGTCGCCGTACGAGGCGTTCGCGATCCGGTCCAGGTTCCCGATCTTCGTCGACGGCGCGACCGGTGAGATCCAGCGGACGGCGCACGTGATGGTGTCGAACGCCTGCCCCTACCAGTGCAACTTCTGCTCGGAGTCCGCCAAACTCGCGGGCGGCCTGAAACGCTTCGGCAGGACGGCCTCCGCGATCGAGCGGGTGTGCGAATACGTCGGATACGGCGCGGAGGCCCTGTTCTTCGACGACTCCATCTTCTGGAGTGGCACGTTCCGCGACATCGCCGAGTTCTGCGCGAAGCTCGGCGAGATCCGCCGGACGCCGGCGAACGAGCTGGACAGGGGCCTTCTGCGTTTCCTGCGGACGGAGGCCGACGTCACCCGCCTGCGCGACCTGCAGTGGGGCGCGCAGCTGACCGTGGACGTGCTCGTCGGGCCGCGCTCCCCCGAGGAGACCGGCGCCGTTCTCGACGGGATGCGCGAGGCGGGGTGCACCTACGTCTACATCGGCCTCGAGAGCATGTCCGCGCGGGTCATGGACAAGATCCACAAGAACCTCCGCCGCGTCGAGGGACGCGACTGGGCGACGAAGGCGCGCGAGGCGACGTCGCTGGTGAAGTCACACGGGCTCAGGGTCGGCACGTCCGTCCTCTTCGGGCTCGACGGGGAGACGCGCGCCAGCATCGACGAGACGATCGCCGGGGTGAGCGAGCTGATCGACGACGGGCTCATCGACCTCGCCAGCCCGAACATCCTGACCTACCATCCCGCGACGCCGATCACCCGGCTCCACGGCATGGTCGACAAACTCGACTACCACTCGCCGTGGATCGACAACCGCGAGCCGTACATCTACTTCGAGGAGGCCTTCCCCGGCGTCGTGTCCGTCGCGCTGACGGAGGACGACCTCTGGTACATCCACGACGAGACCGGCAAGCGCTGGGGCGCCACGCGCAACGACAGCGCGCCCGTCTCCCCCGAACAAGCCCCCGAACAGGCCCCCGGCAGGACCTTGGACCGTGACACGACCTTCGACGGAACCTCGGCAGGACCTCGACCGGCCCCCGACAGAACCAGGTGAGCGCCCGATGACTCTGGACGCCCTCGAACTGGCCGCACTCTCCCTGCGGGACGGGGAGAAGTGGGCCTCCGTCCCCGACGGCGTGCTGCCCGCGTGGGTCGCGGACATGGACTTCCCGATCTCCCCGGTCATCCGGCGGGCGCTGCTCCGCCGGATCGACACCGACCTCGGATATCCCGCGTGGTACGACGAGTCCCAAGGCGGGCCGCTGGGAGAGGCGTTCGCCGAGCGCATGCTGGGGCGCTTCGGCTTCGCCGCCGACCCCGCGCACGTCAGGCTGTTCACCGACGTCAACCAGGCCATGCAGGTCGTGCTGCACTTCGGCACCTCGCAGGGCGACCCGGTCGCGCTGCACACCCCGGCCTGCCCGCCGTTCGCGGAGACGCTGGTCAGGCTGGGCCGCCCGCCCAGGGCCGTGCCGATCCGCCGGCGGGACGACCGCTGGCAGCTCGACCTCGACCGGCTCGCCGACGAGATCCGTGGACGCTCCGGCCCCCCGTGCCGCGCGCTGTTCCTGGTCAACCCGCACAACCCGACGGGACGGGTCTTCCTGCGGGAGGAACTCGAGGAGCTGGCGAGGCTGGCGGTCGAGCACGACCTGCTGGTGATCTCCGACGAGGTGCACGCCGAGCTGACCTACGAGGGACACCGGCACATCCCGTTCGCCTCGATCTCCGACGAGGCCGCCGCGCGCACGGTGACGATCACCTCGGGCAGCAAGGCGTTCAACCTGGCGGGGGCGCGCTGCGCCGTCGCGCACATCGGCGTCAGAGAGGTCCGTGAGGCCGTCGACGAGCACCGCGGCCTCCTGTTCGGCCAGGTGAGCGCCCTGGGAGTGGACGCGCTCAGGGCCGCGTGGACCGGCGGGGACCCCTGGCTGGACACCGTGAAAGCCCTGCTGGCCCGCAACCGGCTCCGGGTCGCCGAACGCCTGCCCGAGGGCGTCGGCCACCGCCTCCCCGACGCCACCTACCTCGCGTGGCTGGACTGCCGCTCCCTCGGCCTCGGCGACGACCCGTCCGCGTTCTTCCTGGAGAAGGCCAAGGTGATGCTCTTCAGAGGCTCGGAGTTCGGCCCCGAGGGCAACGGCTTCGCCCGCCTGAACTTCGCCACCTCCCCCGCGGTCCTCGACGAACTGCTGAACCGAATCCGCGCCGCCGTACCGGACTGACCCACCCGCCCCTCACTCCGTGGCCGTCCCTCGGAACGGCCACACCCCGTAGGAACCCCTCGCAGGCCTGGTGGCTCCGGCGCGACTTCCACCCGTTGCCGATGACGAAGATCTCCATAGACTGACGGACTGTGGACTGGATCGAACGGGTCGCCGGAATCCGTCGCTGGAGCAAGGGCAGCGAGCGCGCACCGCACAAACCGCTTCTGCTCCTTTACGCCCTGGGGCGCTTCCAGCGGCACGGCAACAGGCCGATCCTGTTCAGCGCCGCCGAGGCGGAGCTGAAAAAGCTGCTCAGGGAGTACGGCCCGCCGCGCGAAACCAGCCCCGGCTACCCCTTCCACCACCTGACCAGTGACGGCCTGTGGCTGGTCGAAACCGCCACCGGACCGGGTAGTCCGGGACCGGAGCTGGGCAGGCTGCGCGACAGTCAGGCCACCGGCCGCCTCCACCCCGACCTGGCCCGCGCTCTGTCCGAGGAGCCAACGCTGGTCGCCCGGATCGCCCGTTTTCTTCTCGACGCCAACTTCGCCCCCTCTCTGCATGCCGACCTCTGCCTGCTCGTCGGTCTCGATCTGGAAACCCTGGAGACCGCTGGGGAGACCATGGCAAACGGCGTCACCATACGCCGGGATCCCGCCTTTCGCGCGCAGGTGCTCATGGCGTACGAGTACACGTGCGCGTTCTGCGCCTACGACGGCTGGCTGGACGGCACGGCGGTCGGATTGGACGCCGCCCACGTACGCTGGCGAGCCTTCGACGGCCCTGA
Organism: Streptosporangium carneum; assembly: GCF_027922005.1. Classification (GTDB taxonomy): domain Bacteria; phylum Actinomycetota; class Actinomycetes; order Streptosporangiales; family Streptosporangiaceae; genus Streptosporangium; species Streptosporangium carneum. The sequence goes on from NZ_BSEV01000002.1 coordinate 423,192, forward strand.
CGAACTGGGCAACGGGTTGTGTCTGTGCGCGATCCACCACAAGCTGTTCGACAAGGGCGTCCTCGGGCTGAGCTCGGAGCGCACGGTGACCGTCTCGGCCAGGTTCGTCGGCCGTTCGGACTCGGCGCGGGAGATGGTGCTGGCCCTGGCCGGACGTTCTGTCCGCGCCCCACAGCCCGGCCTGGAGCCCGTCGAGGCGAACCACATCACCTGGCACAGCCGCCAGATCTTCCGCACTCCGGCTCGCGCCTCCTGACCCGCTCCCATAGTGCTCCATCGACGGAGGGCTCCGCCGAATCGGCCCCGGCCCCGGATCTACCACGTGTGGCGGGGCTGATCCATCGGCAGAAACGCGCTCGGCTGGCCGTGCCATGAGACGTAGAGCCGCTCACGGGCACGGGTGGAGGAGACAAAGAGAACGCACCGTTCGCGCTGCAGGTCACGGACGTGGGCGTTCTCGTCTTCCGTCACAGGCGTGACGGCTCTTGCCGGTGGCACCTGGTTCTCGCCCACCCCGATCACAGCCACGCAGCGGAACTCAAGCCCTTTCATCCCGTGCATCGTCCCGATCCGCACCGCGTTGCCCTGTCCTGTCCGTGCGAGTGTGCCGACAGGGACCCCCTCCCGTTCCAGAAGCTCTCGGGCATCCCTGGTCAGAATGTCGGACCGGGCCGCGACACCGATCTCCCTCGGCTCCACTCCTGCCTCTATCCACTCCCGGATCTGCGCGACGAGCGCTTCTCTCTCATCGAGCGGTGTGGGGAATCCTCGCTCAAGCGGTTTTTCCCCGTGGACATGCGAACGGCACCCTGCGATCTTCTCCAGGGCCTCGTTCATGTCGTCGATTCGAACATCGTGCAGCATGGACAGGCTCCAGGCCAGAATCTCGGCCGTGGTCCGATAGTTCAGGGTGAGCCGTACGGACCGTCCGCCGATGTCGATGCCCACTTCACGAAGCGACGGATGGTAGTGATAGATCCGTTGATGGGTGTCCCCCGCGACGAACAGGTCGTCGGTTCCCTCCGCGACAGCCTCCCTGATGAGGCGCCACTGCATCGGGCTGAAGTCCTGTGCCTCGTCGACGACGATGTGCCGGTACGGCTTCTCAGAAGTCTCAGCGAGGATCTTGCCGGCTTCGACGCAGACCGTTTCGTGAGTCCACCGATCGATGAGCCGCAGTTCCTGCTGAAAGTCCCAGACGATCTCCCACACCTGCACGCGCTGCTGCGCACGAAGGCCGCGTCCTCTGCCGGAGCGCTTCGCCTGAAGGTAGGCGCCGGCGCTGGTGACCTGCTGGGCGAGCACGACCTGCCGCCACTCGTCGTACAGGAACTGCTCGCTGAGCGACGAGTTCCTCTTTATGGCGAGCCGCTTCCAGATTTCGAGCTCTTCGTCCTTGCGGAGGATCGTAGGTCGGCCGTGCCGCTCGGTGAAGACACGGTGCGCGACCTGGTCCACGTTGAGGACCGAAACTCGCTGAGCCTGCTCCGGCGTCTCAAGGAGGAGCGCCATGTCATGCCCCAACGAGGAGGCCAGCGCCGATGTGAACGTGGTGAGCAGAACGGGTCCCTCGTTCTGAACGGCGAGATGCTTTGCCCTGTGCAGGGCGGCCACCGTCTTACCCGTTCCCGGCCCTCCGGTGACCCGCGCAGGCCCGCGATAGGAAGCGTGCGCCACCTGATACTGGAGGGGGTGAAGGTAGACCCGCCAGAGCGCGAACGGCTCGCGGAAGATCTTCATCAAATCGGCGGGACCGTCCACGAGGAGAACCCGGTCCGAGGTCCGCATCACGGCCGAGGAGAGGTCCTCGGGGTCGAACGGCTCGGGTTCCGCCCTGCATCCGAGGTCTGACCAGACCTCTTCCGGGGTCATTCCGGCTGCGAGCCCGAAAAGCACGTCCCACTGCGTGGCGGACAGGAATGCTTTGGCGGTTTCCAGCTGCTCCACGCGGGTGAGCTCGCGCGCGAACGCCAGGGTCTCCTTCGTGATGCCGAGCCGTACGAGATCTGAGTCGCTGACGTGATCGAACAGATGCCTCACGGTCTCCCGCGCCTCGTCCTCGATCTCACCGAGCGCGTCATGGAGTGCGGCGGGGTCCCAGATGTCTATGCAGCCGTTCGCCGCGTTCACTTCCACCTTGTGGCGCTCGGCCCATCTGTAGGCGTCGTCGTGCGGAAGCACTTTGAGCAGTGTGTAGTTGTCGCCTCCCTTCGGGGCCAGGACGACACCCCGCCAGAAAATGTCCACCCTGACCGTGCGCAGCCGGTCATCTCGAGCGTTGTTGACCTTCTCCAGATGCAGGCTGGCGTACGTGGCCTGCTCGAACTTGCCGAACACCTCACCGATCCGCATCCGGATGGGAGCGTCCATCCGGAAGACTTCCTTGAGACATTCGATGTGGATGCCGAGCCGGGCCACTCACGACTCCTTATGGTCGATTTCGTCGATGAGGCGGCCGATTTCGGCCACCTGTGGGTGGTCGAAGCCGCGAAGCATGGCGATGTCGCCACGCAGTGCGACAAGGGTTCGCTCGGCCTCGTGGACGTCTCCGGCCCCCAGCTGAAGGACGGCGATCTGCTTGCGCAGCTCGAGAGGCCGGGAGTCGGCGTCGCCGTACAGGGCCCGCTGGTCCTGGAGAAGCGAGGTCAGCTGCCGGAGCGCGAGCCTGATGTCCCCGCCCATGGCACGGCAGCTCGCCTCTCTGAGCCTGCAGTGGAAGGCCAGCTCGGCTCCGTCCTCTCCGCGCTGGCCATAGAGGTCTGCGAGGTCTCGATAGTGGGACGCGGCGAGACGGTAGTCACCGCCCTCGAACAGGACGTCGGCCAGTTCCAGTCGCAGGCTCAGCATCTCGCCGTTCTCCGGTACGAGGAGCCGTCCCGCCGGGCCTGCCACCTCGGTGAGGATCTCGACCGCCTGGGTGTAGCGAGACTCTCTGACCAGCTCCGTGACCTGGGCCCGGATCGCCGACAGATCGGCGGCGTGGGTCAGGCGGGGCTCGTCGGCGAGAACCGGTTGCCGCGTCTGGTCGATCATCTCCGGCCGGTCATCGCTCACCAGCGCGGCGAGGGCTCGCGCGTACATCCGAACGGGCGACTCGGTCGATGCCGGGTGGACGAAGTCAGGAAGACGCACTGTCCCCGAGGTCAGTGCCGACAGCGAGGCGAAGACCGCGCAAGCGTCTCGCGGACGGTCCTCGGGTCGCTTCTCCAGCAGGCCGAGGACGAGTTCGTCGAGCTCGTGGGGAATCTCACCGCGAATCCGGCTGGCCGCCCGCGGAGCATCGCTGACCTGCTGGTGGAGCGTCTCGTACTCGGAGGGACCGGGGAACACGTGCTTGCCGGTGAGCATCTCGTACATCACGCAGCCGAGAGCGTAGAGATCACTCCCTGGACCAAGCGGCTGGGCGCGCACCTGCTCCGGCGACATGTAGTGCGCGGTCCCCATCACCTGACCGCTCCGGGTATATCGCGAGAAGCGCGGGTCGGTGAGAATCGCCAGGCCGAAGTCGAGCACCTTGACACTGCCGTCCGGACAGATCATGAGGTTGGACGGCTTGAGGTCCCGATGCAGAATCGACAGTTCGTGGGCGGCTCCCAGGACAGCGCAGACCTGTGCGGCGATACCCGCCACCCAGCCGATCGGGAGCGGTCCAAGCTCGGCGAGCAGATCAGCGATGGTGCTGCCCTTGACGAACTGCATCACCTCGAAAAGGCGTCGTTCACCGGTCTGCGGATCGTCGTAGCTGCCGGCGTCATAAACGGTCGGCGCTCCGGGGTGGTCGAGACGCGCCATGATCCGAGCCTCGCGCAGGAAGCGCCGCTCCAGTTCGTCCGGCGGAAGGTTGCCGACGAAACGAATAAATTTAATCGCTACTTTTCGGTCAAGCTGGCGGTCGTGCCCCGAATAGACCTCACCCATGCCACCTTTACCGATGGGACGGCCTACCTCGTAACGATCAACGATGACCATCCGCCCCCCACAACATGTAGCTACAGTGGGAGAAGTTACACCGATCTATGCATGTGGATCGAGAGTACCGTCGACAAGGCCCTCGAATCCGGCCCGAACCAGTGCGGCGCTCAGCTCCGTGATCTCTCTGGCGGTGTTCTCGAAGGCCATCAGACGCCGAAACACCTCTCCGTATCTCTTCTGTTCAGCGAGCGGGAGCCGTGGAATGGGGGCTCGTCGAGCATCGATCCTGCTTGACACGGAAGACGCCCGAGCGGCTCTGGCCCCTCCCGCCATCCGGAGAAATCCGGCCAGGAAATAAGGGTCAATTCTGTCTGGATCAGCTCGGAAGAGATAGAGCTGCGGCCCTAGAACCTGTCCTTCCTCGTCGACCACCATGGACGTCGACTCTCGGGCCAGGATGGGTGCGATCACGTCACCGGCCTGGCAGAACACCGCGCCCGCGTCGCGGCTGGTGCGCCCGGACGGTCTGCCGCCCCGAGTGACATCTCCTGAGGTGATGACCGGGAGGTCACCCTCACCCAGGGTCATCTTCAGTGGGGCCTGGTAGATCTCCACCAGCCCTGCCCGCGCCAGCTCCCCCGCCGTGGTCATCGACAGATCACGGGGGGTACGTGCTGCTCGCAGTTCGGGGAGCTCCCCGGGAAACAACTGGCGCAGCCGCTCGCGTGCTCGCTCGAAGGTTTCCCCCACGACGACCGTCGTGGGGGTCACGTACCGCCCCGGGCTTACGTTCACCTCTTCGTCAAGCAGGTCGATGAGTCGGACCGTCCGGCAGTTCGGCTCGGCCATCTCGGTTTCAGGGTTCTGTCGGAATCTTCCCCAGGCCCGCCGTACAAGGGAAAGGTCCTCGGCCGCCTCGACCATGAGGACGTGGATGGGGGTGGGGTCGTCGGGTGCCGGTTTTCGGAGAAGCCAGAGATCGGGCGCCATGCTCGTGCCTGGTGCGGCCCCTACCGGCAGTGACACCACTGCTCTGAGCGCACCAGAGCGGAGCAGGTTGCCGCGGATTCTCCGGCCACTGCGGCGATCGGCCGCGACGGAGGGCATCATGATCGCGACGACGCCGCCCGGTCTGACGTGTGCCAGGCAGTGCTGCGCCCAGGCCAGCTCCGGCTCGCCTCGAGGCGGCAGACCGTACTCCCATCGCGGGTCGCCGGCCAGTTCTTCATAGCCCCAGGTCCGTTCCCCGAAGGGGGGGTTGCAGATGACGGCATCAGCCTGATCGGCTGCGAATCCGTCATGCCTGAGGGAGTCGGCGGCCACGACGCGCGCGTGCCGATCGTGGAGAAGGAGCCTGACCGCGGTGAGTTTCGCCGCCGCCTCATCGACGTCCTGGCCGAGCAGAACCTCCGCTCGGGCCGCGACGAGAAGGGTACCGATTCCGCAGGCGGGATCGAAGACCACCCGCCCCTCGACCAGGTCTGCGACGAGGCGGGCGATCTCCGCAGGTGTGGCGAGCAGGCGACGAGAGTGCGTCTCCGCATATCGCTCGAAGAGGAAGTCGAAGACTTCGACCGGTCCCACTTGTTCCGCGAAGTCCGCCAGGCCGCGGACGAGTTCGACGTCGTCGAGCATCTCCAGTCCCCCTGGCGCATCCGGTACGGCGCGCGTCAGGGCTTCCTGAAGGAGATGGAGCAGATTTTCCCGCTCAGCGAGTTTTCGCCACTCCGCGGGATAGCCCTTGATGAACAGAAGCAGGGCTCCCACCGAGCCGACCGCATCTCCCAGGCGCAGGTCGTCAACAGTACTGCGCAGGCGCTGCCACACCCTGTCTCCTGGAGAGACCGTGAACTTCTTGCCCTGCTTGCGCAGCCAGTCCTCGATCTCGGACAGGGAGAAGGCAGGACTCGTCGCCGTCCCGCCGACGGGTTGAGGGAAGTCCTCGTAACGCTTGCGCCAGTTGCTCACTGCCGCACGGCCCACATCAGCAAGCCGGGCGATGTCCGCAGCGTTCACCGTCGCGTCGTTCGGCATGCCCAACCTCTCTCGTTTTGGCCTGCCCGGTCCAGCCACACGCTATCTCACGATGCCGCGACTCCATCAAGTGGGTTGTGAATAGGAGACACGAGTGCTTTACTCGCACAGGTTGCCCCTTCGGAGTGCTTCTCCGCCGAAGCAATGCGCTTCGCCAGGTTTACCTCCTCAGCTCGTGAACCCCCGCATCTCAACCGCCTTCCCAGGACTTCGGACGACACGGTGTGCCCATGAGTTTTCACCTCGACGCCGACCCCGCACAGTCATCGGCGCTGCTCGACCAGCTCGAATCCGGCTGGAATCCGCAACTCCCCGGCATCTCGCTGCTGACGGAGCTTGAGGTCGACCGAAAAGTCCTTATAGAGGCCTCTCACGCCCTTGGGCACCTCTACCGGCTCAAGGTCACCAGAGGCCGGTATCAATCTCTCTTCACCCGGTGGCCCGCCTGTGTGGCGGTGACGATGAGCGGAACGGCGGCCAACGACTACCGGGAGGGGACCTTCTGGCCCTACTGGTGGGACGCGATCGGCTATGAGTTCGCTGCCCAGTCCGACGCGAAGGCATGGGGACAAGCTTTTCTCGACGCTCTGCGCATTTTCCACCTGCCGCGCTTCACGGAACGTTCCATGAAGTACGTCGGGCCGATCCTCATGCACGCCGGAATCCCCACGTTCTGCCTGGGGAACTTCTTCAGGCTCCTTCTCCAGCGACGTGCCCAGGACCCTCACCTGGACGCGGACGCCCTGCTCGCCTGGGCCACCGGACGGGAGAACCGGCTCCGCGGTCTGCATGAGCCCGCCCAGTGGTTCATCAGGTACGGCACAGACCACGCCGTCGACGTCATCGACCGCTGCCTCGACCTCCTCGACCGGCTGTGCGCGGGCGACCACGATCTCGACGGACTCGGCCTCCCCGTTCGCTACTTCGAGCAGGCCCAGCTCCTGGTCGCCGACCGCGGTCTCGACCTCACGCTCCCCGCCGGGTCGGGCGGGCGCTCCCGCCGGGCGGAACGGCCCCGACTCGCCGTCGACCCCTTCGGGCAGGGTGTTCAGATCATCTTGCCGCCGGTGGGCGATGCTCCGGACGGAACCGCACGCTGGTGTGTCACCGTGGACGGTGTCCAGAACATCGTGAAGAGCCGATCCATGTGGCTGGGAGCGACCGAAGCCGCCCCCAGCACCTCCTTCCCGATCGCCAGACCCGCGAGAGTCGCGCAGATCTCCCTGTACGGCACGGCGCACGAGTCCCAGATCGACGTCGTCGACGCGGAAGACCCCCTGCTGATCTTCACGGAGAACGGCGACCGACTCGCCGACCATCTCGGAGTGCCTCCAGACTCGGTGTGGCTGCTGTATCCCGGCGATCGCGAGCTGGTGTCGGACATTTCGCTGCGAACTGTCGCTCAAGGCGCCCTTCCCATCGGTTGGGATGGCTGGCGACTCGTGCAGGTGGCCCTGGAGGGAGCGACCTGGATCGGGCTGTCCGATGAGAAGGCCAGGCGCCGGCCGGTACGCGGACACAGCAAACCCCGGGTGGTCACCGGCGAGCCGTTGACCGGTGTCTCCACCCCTTACGGCTCGCCGGTCTTTCCCTCGCTGCCCGCTGTCTGGCTTCCCGCCGAGACGACGACCACCTGGCTGGTCGACATCCGTCCGGGCTCAGGGGACGGCAGTGTCTACAACGGTTCGTTCACGGTCAGCGAGCCCACCAAGCTCTCGGAGGAGCTGTGGGCGGACGTGCCCAGACCCATCCTGGGGGCCTTCGAGATCACCGTTCGCGGACCGATCGGCCGGAGCACCCGCAGGACGGTCTTCGTCGCCGAAGGGCTGAGCGCGCGGTTCACGCCTCAAGTGCGACTCCTGGCGCACAGCGGCCTGACGCCGGGAGAGTCAACGGTCTCAACGGCACCCGGGATGACGGCCGAGCCCACGAGAGCGATCTACTCCCCGGCCGAGCGGGAGCACGTCATCACCTGCGGCACAGGCCGTGAGAGCGAGCCCCTGATCGTCACCCCGCCATCCATGAGGGTCATGGTGGAGGAGTCGGATCAGAGCCCCTACTGGACTTACGGACCGGTGCGACTGGTGACCGAGCTCTTCGAAGACGTCGAGTCGCTCCAGGTCGAGGTTCCCGGTGTCAGCACGCCACCTTCGTTGGAGGTGCTCGTCGGCGGCAAACTCGTCCAGCGTCTCACCCCATCCGGCCGTGGCCGCTACAGCCTGAAGCGGGCTCAGGACACCATCGCCCAGCACCGGAGCGCGGAACTCGTCTTACCGCTCGCGGGGCTCGTGCTTCCTGTCGGCAGTGTCCGCCCCAGCCGGTTGGCCACGGGTGTCTCTCACCAGGGTGACCATCTGAGTCTTGAGAACTGTGCCTGGGTCGAGGGCCTGACCGCGGGGATCTACCTGTGTACCGCCCCCTGGCGCGCCCCAGAGATCATCCCGATCAAGGAGGACGGTTCGATTCCCCTCCCCACCGAAGTGAGCGGCGCAGGCTCGCTGCACATCCGCCTCGTGGTTGAGGATCCCTGGGTTCCCTCGGAATGGCCGCGATGGCCGCATCCCAGCGAGATGCTCAAGTGCGAGATCCCCGGCCAGTACGGCGGAGCAGACGACGAGGAGCGGCTGCTCTCGGGTTACCTGGCCGGGGCCAACGGGCTCCCAGAGCGGGTTTCCCGTCTGGACCGGCTTTGGACGGTCATCGATCTGGCCAACCGAATCGACTACCCGTCGGCGGCTCGGCGGATCAACGACTGCGCGTCGCTGCTCCGCACGCACCCAGAGGCGATCCGCTCACTGCCCGACGCCGCCCTCCCTCCGGACCGCACGGTCGTCGCGCTGGTGACGACCGGCCTCGCCGCCACCCTTGTCAGCGACTATCGGGAGTCCGACGACCGCCTCTGGCGCAAATCACCCGCGGTCGCCGCGCTGCTGACCTGTTCGGCGCTCGCAGATCTCACCGAGGACTCGGATCTGCTCGCCGAGATCAGGGCCGAATGCGGCGAGTCAGCGACGGCCATCCTGGGCGGAGAGGACGATCCCCACGCCGGGGCCGGACGGTTCGATCAGTTCGCCGAGTTGATGGACCGCAAGAGCCCCGCGGAGATCGAGCAGATGTGGACCGCCGTTCAAGTCGTCCCCGCCGGGCTGCTCGCCGGAGACACCCGTGTCATCGCCGCACGTCGTCTCTTCGACGAACGGCACCGCCGCGACGGACGGGGGCTCTCCGCCCAGGCGGCCAGAGTGCTTCGGGAGGCGATGGCCATCCGAATCACCGAGTATCGCGGCCTGGAGAAGTACATCGAGGCCCGCTGCCATCCGCAGCGACGCGACGGCTGGGTGTCGCTGCCCGCCCTGTCCATCGCGTGTGCCCTGATCGCCCGGATAGCGGCGCGCGGACATGAGGGCTGCCAGTACCTCGAACGTGAGTTCCGCCCGCTGTGGCGAGCATTGTCCAAGATCGCCCCCGATCTGACGGCTCTCGACCTCGTCCGGGCGGAGCTTCTCGTCGCGCTCAAGGCGACGGAAGCCGGTTCCGCATAAGGCCCGGGTAATTCCGAAAAAGCAACTATAAAGCGCACGTTGATCGCTACCCTTTAGCGTGATGGGCGCACACCGAGAGTGAGAGATTGCCCTGAACGCACCTAATTCCCACGCCGAACTGGTGGCGGCCTGGCGCATCAAGCGAAATGCCAGACAGGCAGCGATCAGATCCGGCGGCGCCGGCGCGGATCCTGTAGCAGAAGGCTGGGCCGCCCTTGGTGTTCACGGTGGCGACACCATCGGCGAGCTTCACAGAGCGATCTCGGCATTGCTCGACGATAGCGCCCCGCCGGCTGAGGATCTGGAAACAATCAGAGGGTCCCTTGAAGGCGCGCCCGACCCGTCGCTTCCCACAGCCGTCAGATCCGCGCTCGTGACCGTCCCTCCTCGGCTCCTCATCAAGAATCTCGGCGAGCTGCTCCAGGCCGGCATGCCGTGGATCACCGACGTGGGACGCCGCAAAGTACAGTTGCTCTCCTTCGATCACCCCCTCGCCGGGGTCGTCCGGCTACCCGGAGACGACGTGCTCGAAGGTGGCGCCAAGTGGCGTCTCTATCTGGCGGCCCTGGGGCACCCTGCCCGCGTGACCACAGCGGAGGTCACGCGGATCATTCCAGATCTGCCCCTAACCGTGGTCGACGACTTCATCGACCTCGGTCTGCTCGGCGAGCGCGAGCAGCCGTGGCGGCTGCGCCCCGACCCTGACGAGAGCCTGTATCTCCGCGCCCGTCTCACGCCGGACTCGATCGAACGGCAAGACGCGACGACTCTCGGGTGGGCCGAGATAGAGCGTCGTCATGCCTTCTTGGAGGGCGACGAGCTCCTCGACGGTGCCGATCTCTTCTCCCTCCTCGCGGCGTTCTGGCGAGGCGAGACGGATATCACCCTGCGGACGCGCCTGTCTTCCGGTGGCCGCGCACTGTATGACGAGATAACCGTCGGCGCCCAGACCGGTCGATGGCCCCAGCGCATCGTCACTGACAGGGGCCTCTGGCCGCTCCTGACCGCGCACTGGACGCCGAGCGAGTCCGTCAACCCCAAATTGAGTGAGTTTCACGCCTGGCGGGCGCTGTACAACTGCTACCGATGGATCCTCATGGGCTGGTTCGACAGAGCAAAACCTCAGGTCGAAGGCCTCCTGGAAGCGTCGAACGAGACGGACGGGAAACGGGAACGGTTGCTTCCCGACGCGATGCGCGCGGAGATCCACACGATGGCCGCCTACCTCGCGCAGGAGAACAACGAGCTGGAGTTCGCGATCAAACTTCTGGAAATGGCCCAGGACACGCACCCGGAGGTCCGGGAGAACCTGCGTCGCCTGCGAGAGCGCCGTGCGCTGACCATGAACAACCGTGATCACTGGGAGAACCCCTACCTCATGTTGGGCGTCCCGCACGGCGATCCCGGCTGGGAGGATCAGTGGCGCGACCTCCGCAAGGAGCTTAATCACGACGTCGATCGGTTGACGCACATCAATGCCGCGAAAAGGCGGCTCATGCATGCCGAAAGACATGGCGCCGACTTCTACGTCCTGCCACTCGAAGAAAGCTCGTTGCACCTCTCCAGGGAACGCTCCGCAGCACTGCTCCCACCTGTGGAGCCACTGCACCGCCGGACTTCGCAGAGCAAGCCTGAGGACTTCGACCCACTGCGGGTGAACGCGACACGATCATTGCTGGACGACTTCGAATTCAGCATGCCGAAAAACACGGAACCGAGCGATGAAGCCTGAGAACATGTCGACCAATCAGCCTCCCGGAAACCAGGGCAGGAAACCACGAAGGTCAGCGGCGAGTCCGCGACCGAGATCGGAGCCGCGCAACAGGAACGACCTCCATAATGTCGTCGACAACCTAACCCAGCGCCTCGAGCGAGAAGTGGAACGACGCCTCCTCGATGTCAGCAGCGAGCTGAGAGGGCTCCTCCGGAGCGAGATACGGATGCACGCCGCGCGGTTGGCCCGAGAGAGCGAGGAGAAGGCCTCATCGGCAGCACGCGCGAGCCAGGAAAAAGCGAGACCGCGTCGTGAGACGGAGACCCCGTCCGAGGAGAAGGCCTCACCGGCAGAACCTTCGAGCCGGGAAAGAGCGGACTTGGAGACGAGGCTGCGTCGCGAGATGGAGGACCGGCTGGCGACAATCGCCAAAGAAAGGGCGCACCTCGATCCGAACCTCGTGCTGAAGAGATTCACCGAGCACACCAGCGCGCTTCTAAACAAAATCGACGGTTCAGACTCGGGCACGTTGCGCGAACAATTGAACAGCGGTCTGCGTCAAGCCGTTCTGGACGCACTGCGCGGCCGGAAACAGCACCTCTCCCATCTGACGAAAATCGAACGGGTGGTGCGGGAGGGATCCATGGACCAGATCCCACAACTGCTGGACGAGTTCTTCGTCGAAGCCGGAGTTCGGAGGATCTCGGACCCCTCGGAGGGCCCGGAGTTCTTCAAGGCCATCAACGACTCGGTCGGCAAACCGTATCTCCAAGTGGTGGAACCCGCTTACGTGGACGAGGCAACCGGCCGGATTCTGCGTGCTGGCCATCTGAGGCATGTCGCGGAACCGCAGCTCGACGAGACCACTGCGGCACGTGACGTTTCGGAGAGGAAACCGTGACAACCGGAATCGACTTCGGCACGACCAATTCCGTTGTCGCGCAGTGGAACGGTGAAGACGTCGAGGTGCTCTCGCTGGACAGCGAGCACCTCGAAGACGAATGGTTCTATCCTTCCTTCGAGCATCTCTTCCCCACCATCGTGGGAGAGAGCTCGCTTCGCCTTGGCACACTGTTCGGCTGGGAGGCCAAGCTCCGGTCGAACCGGGTGATCGAGGCCTGCAAGCGCATGCTGCGCAACGACGGGGGTATCCAGCTCCGGGATCGTCGCATCTCCGCGACCGCCGTCGCCGCCGGTGTCTTCCAGGCCATGCGCGACCGGGCGGAGACGAACCTCACCACGATCGACAGCGCGGTCATCACCGTTCCGGCCAACGCGAAAGGCGGTGCCCGCTACCGCACACGGGCCGCGGCCCGAGCCGCGGGAATCCAGGTCAAGGCCCTGCTGAACGAACCGACCGCGGCCGCGCTCTCCTACATGCACGACATCCAGGAGGAGGGCACCATCATGGTCTTCGACTGGGGCGGCGGGACCATCGACGTCACCGTCCTGGAGCACAGGGACGGGCTGTTCGAGGAGCGCGCGTCGCGCGGCGTCACCCAGCTCGGCGGCCTTGAGGTCGACAAAAGACTCCGCGCCCTCATCATCAGAAGGATCGGATACGAGCCCGACCTCTCACCGGAGGAGGAGAGGCAGTTCGCGCTGGCCGTCGAACGGACCAAGATCCGGCTTTCGACCGAGGAGACCGTCCTCACCAGGATTCCGGGGGTCAGCAGACTGATCGAGGTCTCCCGGACAGAGCTGGAGGCGCAGATCGGCCATCTGGTCGAAGAGGCTCTTCAGCCTGTTCGCATGTGCCTGAACGATCTCGGCATTGAAACCACCGGGGTTTCCGACATCCTCCTGATCGGCGGCACCAGCCAAATGCCCTGCGTGCGCAGAGCCGTAGAACGGCTGATGGACGCCGAAACCGTTCCGGCTGAGATCTGCCATCCCATGACGGCCGTCGCCAGGGGTGCCGCCATCGCCGCCGCCATCATGGACGGCGAGCTCGACAGCTTCCTCCAGGTGTCCTCCATGTACGCCCTCGGCACGACGGCCGCCCGGAGCCTGGACAGCAGCGAGAAGGTGTTCAGCGAGATCATCAAGCCGCGTTCCCCGCTGCCCACTCGCGAACGGAAAAGCTACACCCCGAAGAACGATTTCCAGTCCGAGCTGAAGATCGAGATATGGGAGGCCGACCCGGACAAGCCCCTCCAGCATCCGGAGAACTTCCAGCTCACCACGCTCAGGGTTCGCTACCCCCAGCCGCTTCCCCGCTCGGAGGCGTCCTTCACCCTGGAGTACACCTACCAGGCGGACGGTCTGCTCCATGTCAAGGCCGCCCTCGACAAGGACGGCCGGATGCTGGTCGACCAGGAGATCTCTGACTTCACTCATGGCGAGACGCTCACCATGAGCGATATCAAACGTCAGATGACCGCGATGGAGGGGCTTCCCCAGCACACGCCATCCCCGGACCCTCAGCCGCGCTTCTCACCCCCTGTCTCCTCATCCGCGACGACCGGACCGGCGATCGCGAGCGGCACAGGAAAGGCGTTCGTGGTCGACGGCTCCAACCTCGCCTGGCTCGGCCGGGACGTGAGAGCGGGCGACTCCCCCAGCTTCACCCAGCTCCTAGAGGCGGTGGAGGCGCTCAGGACCCAGCATCCTGATTCGTCCGTGGACGTGATCGTCGATGCCGCGCTCGTCCACCAGCTCACCTTCCTGGAAAGAGAGGAGCTCAGGAAGGGTATGCGCTCGGGACTCATCACACAGGTACCCGCCGGCACCAAGGGCAAAGCGGACCGGCTCGTCGCGACGCTGGCGGCGCGGAAACAGGCGATCGTCGTGACGAACGACAGTTTCAAGGAGCTGCAGGCGGAGTTCCCATGGCTGCTTGACTCCAGCCGCGTCCTGGGCGCCTCGAACCCCGGCGGCGAGTGGATCTTCCTGGCCCGTCATCCGGTCCGTCCGCGCAGACCCGACGTCAACGGGCGCTGACCGGCACCTCCCCCCGATCTCGGAGCTCAACGTGGATCCGCTGAAGACCAGCTCACTCATCACCGACACCTACCGGCGCTACCTGCGGTCACTGCTGCCCGTGCGCGATACGAAGATCGCCGAAGCACTGATGGCGGAGATCACGAACAGTCCGATGCTGACCAAGGGTCCGTTGCTTGAGGCGACCCCGCCGTACGCGACAGGCGCCACGCTGCGACAGCTCGTCGCGGAGGGGGTGCTCTCCCGGTCGTTCGAAAAGCTGGAGAGCACGAACCTGGACCGTCCTCTCTACCTCCACCAGGAGCAGGCGATCCGCAAGGCCGCAGGCGGCCGCAATCTCGTGGTGGCGACGGGCACCGGTTCGGGAAAGACGGAGTCCTTTCTCCTGCCGATCCTGAACTCCCTGATCACCGAGCACGCGAACGGGACGCTCGGCCCCGGCGTGCGGGCGTTGCTCCTCTACCCGATGAACGCGCTCGCCAACGACCAGCTCAAGCGTCTCCGCGAACTCCTGAAGGGGACGCCGTCCATCACCTTCGGCCGGTACACCGGGGACACGAAGGAGCAGATGCACGAGGGCCTCGCGCAGTTCTCCGAGCTGAACCCGGACCAGCAGCCGCTGAGGAACGAGCTGCTGAGCCGCCAGGAGATGCGCGAAAAGCCCCCGCACATCCTGCTCACCAACTACGCGATGCTGGAGTACCTCCTGCTCCGTCCCTCCGACATGGATCTGTTCGAAGGTGAGCACAGCGGGCACTGGAGGTTCATCGCCCTCGACGAGGCACACGTCTACGACGGCGCGAAAGCCGAAGAGCTGGGCATGCTCCTGCGTCGTCTGCACGACCGGGTCGCGCCAAGGCAACAGCTTCAGTGCATCGCCACCAGCGCGACCGTCGGCGACCAACCAGAGGCCGTGATGGAGTTCGCCTCGAAGCTCTTCAACGTGCCGTTCGAATGGACGGAGGGCGACGCCGGCCGGCAGGACCTGGTCGGCGCGACCCGAGTGGCGATGCCCAGGGGCCCGTTCTGGGGGCCGCTGTCGGCCGAGCAGTACCGGGAACTGGCCCAGTACGACGATCTCGACGACGCGCTGAGCTGGCACACGACCGGCGAGTTCCCCGACACCGCTTCGGCTCTCGCCCACGAGCACGCGATGGCCAGCCTCCGAGGGACCCTCTCTCGCGGCCCGAAGGCGTTCGGAGCTCTCGCGCAGGAGATTTTCGACGGCCAGGAGGATCCGGAAGGAGGGCTGGCCGCGCTCGTCGAGGTCGGCAGCCGGGTGAAGGACGCGACCGGCACCTCCGTCCTGTCGGCGCGCTACCACCTGTTCGCCAGGGCCACCGAGGGGGCTTTCACCTGCCTCACCGGGGAAGGCCCCCACGTCTCACTCAACCGGCACGAGGCCTGTCCCACCTGTGACGGCGCCATGTTCGAGCTCGCCGGCTGCAAACGGTGCGGGGTGGTGCACCTGATGGGCGCCGTCGTCCATTCGGCGGGAGGCTATGTTTTCACGCCCCGGATCACCCGCGACAACCCCCGGGCCTGGCTCCTGCTGGACGACACCCCCGAGGTCGTCGACGAGGACGAGACCACCCTTTCGGATGTCGCGCCCACCGAGGGCCAGGCCGCCTACCTGTGCCCGCGCTGCGGGGCTCTGCACAGCTCCTGGCTGTCCTTCTGCGGCAGGAACGGCTGTGGCGAGAGCGCGTTGCGACCGGTCAGGAAGCTGAACACCAAAGCCGCCTCTCCCACCGGCTGCGTATCGTGCGGCGGCCGGGGCTCGGGCGTGATCCGCCAGTTCGACAGCGGCCGGGACGCCACCGCGGCCGTGCTGGCGACCGCTCTCTACCAGCAGATCCCTCCTGCCCCCGACCGGGCGACGGCCGACCACCCCGGTGAGGGCCGCAAGCTTCTCACCTTCAGCGACAGCCGCCAGCAGGCTGCGTTCTTCGCGCCCTACCTGGAGACGAGCTACTCGGGGCTGCAACACCGCCGCCTCATCATGGAAGGCCTCCACGAGGCGGTCGAGAGCGGCGACCAGGTGAGCGTAGCCTCGTTGATCTTCTACGTGACCAAGGCGGCCAACAGGGCGGGAGTCTTCCCTGGCAAGGACGACGCCCCGACCAGGCAGCGGGCCGTCGCGCTGTGGGTGATGCGCGAGCTGCTCGCACTGGACGAACGGCAGTCCCTCGAAGGTCTGGGCCTGGTCAGGGTCGAGCTCGCTCGAGACGCCTCATGGAGGCCGCCCGCGCCGCTGCTCGCGCTGGGGCTCTCCGAGGACGAGTGCTGGGACCTGCTCCAGGAGCTGGTGCGGTCGCTGCGCACCCAGGGGGTGCTCACCATGCCGGAGAACGTCAACCCTCGGGACGAGGCGTTCCAGCCGCGGACCGGCCCGATCTACGTCCGCAGCGACGGCTCGGAGTCGAAGCTGAAGGTGCTGAGCTGGCTCCCCACCCGAGGCGTGAACCGGCGGTTGGACTATCTCACGCGGGTGCTCACGACGCTCGGCTCCTCCACCGACCCCAAGGAGGTACTGGGCGGCTGCTGGCGCTTCCTCACAACGCAGAAGGGCACGTGGCTGCCCGGTGACAGCCCGCGCCTGATCGGCCCGGTCCACCAGATCGACCACACCGGTTTGCGGCTCTCCCCCACCGAGACGCTCTACCGGTGCGATCGCTGCCGCCGCTTCGCCGGGGTCAGCGTCCGCGGTGTCTGCCCGATGATGGGGTGCGCGGGCAAACTCCTCGAGGCGACGGCCGACCTCGACGACCACTACGCGACGCTCTACCAGACCATGCTCCCCATCCCGCTGGCCGCCATGGAACACACGGCGCAGTGGACCGGTACCAAGGCCGCCGAGATCCAGCAGCAGTTCATCAGAGGTGAGCTGAATGTCCTGTCCTGCTCGACCACGTTCGAACTGGGAGTCGACGTCGGCGAGCTGCAGACGGTCATGCTGCGCAACATGCCGCCGACCACGGCCAACTACATCCAGCGCGCGGGCCGCGCGGGCCGTCGCGCCGACTCGGCCGCGCTGGTGCTCACCTACGCGCAGCGCCGCTCCCACGACCTGGCCCGTTACCAGGAACCGGAGGCGATGATCGCCGGTCAGATGCGCGCGCCGTACGTGCCGCTCGGCAATGAGCGGATCGACCGCAGGCACGCGCACTCGGTGGCGCTGGCCGCGTTCTTCCGGCACGCCAAGGAAAGCAGCGGCGAGGTCTGGCGGAACGCGGGCGAGTTCTTCCGCGGTCCTCGGGGAGCACAGGACGCGCCGTGCAACCGCCTCCTTGAATTTCTCACGCCGGTTCCCGAGGAGATCACCGCCGCCCTGCGCCGGGTGCTTCCCTCGGAGGTCCAGGGGGAGATCGGGGTGGAGTCGGGGAGCTGGGTGATCGAGTTGTGCACACTCCTGGACGTGGTCCGCGAGGAGCTGGACCAGGACATCACGATCTTCGAACAACGGATCAGCGAAGCCGTGGAGAACAGGAAGTTCCAGGTCGCCGACCGCTTCCAGAAGACCATCAACACGCTGACCAGGCGCAACCTCATCGGCTTCCTGGCCAACAGGAACGTGCTGCCGAAGTACGGCTTCCCCGTGGACACCGTGGAGTTGCGCACCATTCACTGCGACGGCCAGGTGGGATCCAGCCTGGAGTTGGCCCGCGACCTGTCCAGCGCCATCTACGAGTACGCCCCGGGAGCCGAGGTGGTCGCGGGCGGCCAGCTCTGGACGTCGGCCGGGGTGTACCGCCTGCCCGGACGGGAGCTGATCAGCAGGAAGTACTACGTCTGCCGGGCCTGCGGGCACTTCCGGTACGTCGAGGGCGACGCGTCCCTCGTCTGCCCGGCCTGTGACACCCCCGCGGACACGACACCGCGTGAATACTGCGTGCCGGAGTTCGGCTTCATCGCGGAACGGAAGACCCGCAGGCCCGGCAGCGAGCCGCCCAAGACATCGTGGTACGGCGCCACCCACGTGGTGGAACTGGCGGCCGATCCGGTGGAGTTCCGCTGGCGTACGGCCGGCGGCCTCGGAGTGCGGGCCCGTTCGGGAGAGCGCGGACTCATGATCGCCCTGTCCGAGGGGATCGGTGGAGCCGGCTACCTGATCTGCGACAGGTGCGGCTGGGCGGTCGCCAACCTGGGGCGGAAGGTGTCGAGTCACAGCAACCCGGTGCGGCAGGCCGACTGCAAGGGCCAGCTGCAGTGGCGGTCGCTGGCGCATCTGTACCAGACCGACATCCTGGAGATCCGCTTCGACGGGCTGAACATGCTGTGGGAGGAGTGGCTGTCCACGTTGTACGCCCTGCTCGAAGGGGCGGCCTACGGATTGGAGATCAGCCGCAACGACATCGACGGAACGGTTCACGCGGGGACCGACGGGCAGACGAGCCTGGTCGTCTACGACACGGTGCCCGGCGGGGCCGGCTCGGTGATGCGGATCGCGAAGGGGCTCGACATCGTCGGCGAGACCGCGCTCAGACGCATGTCGGACTGCGGCTGCGGTGAGGAGACCGCCTGTTACGGCTGCCTGTGGAACCGGAGCAACGAGCGCAGCCACCAGTCGCTGAGCCGGGGCGCGGCGCTGAAGGTGCTCCGGATGCTCAGCGAGGACGGCCCCCTCAAGCTGGAAATGTGAGGTTTCGGCCCTGACGTCTCCGCCCAGCCGTCAGGGCGTCCACCACCTCTCAGCGTTTACCGTCCCGATCCCTGCACTATCTGATGAAATTTGCGGACGGCTCTGACAAGATGCCCTCTGATCATCGTTTGGGACGGTCCAAAGTGTTCGACGCCGAGCACCGCCCAGACACGAATCGTCATGTGAATACGGTAGGAAAGGAAGGCCTTGTGGACCGCTGGCAGGGACCTCGCTCACCCTTCCCCTGGGAGCAGGAGGCCCTCAACTACGTCCGTGACAAGCTTCCGGACAGCGACCCGCACCTGGCCTTCCAGACCTTCAGCTTCACCGCCAAGAGCGGACACTCGCGCGAGGTCGACCTGCTCGTCACGACCCCGGCGGGATGTTTCCTCGTCGAGATAAAAAGTCACCCGGGCCGGGTCGTCAACGACGGCGGCCACTGGAGCTTCATCGGCGAGCGGACCCTCACCCTCGACAACCCCTTCGATCTGACCAACCAGAAATGCCGGGAGCTCAAGAGCCAGCTCGAATGGGCCGCCCAGCAGCTTGAGCTCGACATCCGCATCCCCTACATCGCCCCGGCCGTGTTCCTGTCCGACCCCGGCCTCGTCAGTGAGCTCGACGAGGTCCAGCGGCTCAACGTCTACGCCAGGGATGAGGCAGGCAGCGGCCTGCCCGGCATCTGGAAGGACCTGCTCGGCCAGGCGCCCCGCAGCGACAGCCGGCGGGTCAACCCCGTCTTCGCCCGGCGGCTGCCCGATCTGCTGCGCAAGATAGGCGTCAGCGC
Organism: Streptosporangium carneum; assembly: GCF_027922005.1. Classification (GTDB taxonomy): domain Bacteria; phylum Actinomycetota; class Actinomycetes; order Streptosporangiales; family Streptosporangiaceae; genus Streptosporangium; species Streptosporangium carneum. The sequence continues at coordinate 442,766 of NZ_BSEV01000002.1, forward strand.
GGTCCGCAAGAACATCAGGGTCGGCCAGTGGCAGCTGCAGGCCAGGTCGCTGGAGACCGGGCCGACCTGGGAGGACTACCTCGCTGAGAACACCGCCCTGGCCGGGGAACACCGGCGGGTGCGCGTCTACCTGTCCGAGCAGCGCGCCACCAAGGAGGATCGAGAGGCGACACGCCGCGTCGCGCGACGCGAGTATCTCGTCCTGCAGGGCATCGACCACCCGGGCATCCTCAAGGCGCTCGACTTCAGCGACGACCACCCCGGAGGGCCGGCCGTCCTCTTCCCGCACAAGCCGGAGTGGCTGCGCCTCGACCACTACATGACCCGGTACGGCGCGCAGCTCGACGTCGCCACCCGGCTGGACATGATCAAGCAGCTCGCCGAGGCGCTGGACCACGCCCACCGCCAGCACCTCTACCACCGGGCCCTGGCCGCCCGCAGCGTCTGGGTCGAGTTCCACGCCAACGGCCGCTACCCGCGCCTGATGGTCGCCGACTGGCAGACCGCGGCGCTCAACCGCATCGCCGGGCCGGGCGCCTCCGCCCGCCAGACGCTCACCCAGCACGCGGCGCCCTCCCTGGCCGGGCACATCGAGAAGGCCGCCCAGGCGTATCTCGCCCCCGAGTTCGTCCAGCCGGACGCGGAGAGCGTTCCCCTCGACGTCTTCGGGCTGGGCGCGTGCGCCTACCTCGTCCTGACCGGCAAGGCCCCCGCCGAGAGCCGGGGCGAGCTGACCCTCCTGCTGGCCGAGCGGTCGGGACTGGTGCCGAGCGCGGTCACCGACTCGATGGACCCGCTCCTGGACGAGCTGGTCCGGGACGCCACCCGGCCCGAGGTGTGCGACCGGCTCGACTCGGTCCGCGCGCTGCTGCGCCGCCTTGACCTGGTGGAGGAGAGACTCTACGCACCCAAGGAGGTCGATCCGCTCCAGGCTCCCAAGGGTGCCGAGGTCGGCCCGTGGAAGATCCTCGGCACCCTCGGCAAGGGCTCGACCGCCCGCGCGCTGCTCGCGGAGCGAGCCGTCAGGAACACCGACGGCACCGGAAAGGACGTCGCCCAGGAGGCGGTCCTCAAGGTCGCGCTGAACGACGCGGCAGTTCCTCGCCTGGAGCGGGAGGCGGCCGTCCTCAAGCGGCTGCACTCGCAGCACATCGTCGACCTCGTCGAGAAGTCGGGAACGCTGGAGTTCGGCGGCCGGACGCTCATCGTGCTGGAGCGAGCGGGTCAGACGACGCTCGCCGACTACCTGCGCCGCGACGGCCAGCTGTCCATCGAGGAGCTGGAGCGCTACGGCGAGCACCTGTTCACCGCCGTCGACTACCTGGCCAGCGAAGGCGTCCGGCACCGCGACCTGAAGCCCGACAACTTGGCCGTCCGGACCCTGTCCAACCGGCAGACCCGGCTGGTCCTGTTCGACTTCTCCCTCGCCGACACCGACGACAAGGTCGTCACCGCGGGCACCCCGCCCTACCTCGACCCCTTCGTCGGCACCGACCGCCGCCCGGTCTACGACGACCACGCCGAGCGTTACGCCCTGGCGGTCACCCTGCACGAGATGGCGAGCTGCGAGCACCCCTCGTGGGGTGACGGCATGGTCGAGCCGAGGCTGCTCGGCCCTGCCGAGACGGTGCCGCAGCTCGCCGAGGACCGGTTCGACGCGCAGATCCGCGAGGGCCTGGTCGAGTTCTTCAGCACGGCCCTCGCCCGGGAGTCGGGCAGGCGTTTCCGCACGTTGCAGGCCATGCGCGACGCCTGGCGCGACATCTTCCGGGCGCTGGAGGACAGCCGCCCGATCAGCAGCACCGGGCACGACGAGGCCGCGGCGCCGCAGGATGTCCGCGACCAGGCCGCCGAGGCGGCCACCGAGGTCACTCCCCTGGTCGCCGCGGGCCTGACCCCGAAGGCGCTGTCGGTCGCGCTCAACGACCTCGGCGTGGAGACCGTCGGCGAGCTCATCCGGGTGCCCGGCGGGCGCATCCAGCGACTGCGCGGGGTGGGCGTCGCACCGCGCAACGAACTGCTCCGACGGGCCCGCGAGTGGCGCCGCCGCTTCCAGGTCACCGAGTCGATCCGCCGGGCGGTCGAGGCCAAGCCCGTCGCCGTCGGCGAGAACGTGGACACACTCGGCCTGGACGAGCTGGTGGGACGCCTGATCCCGAAGAACGCCAAGCCCGGTGACAGCGGGACGAAGGCGCTGCTGCTCAGCCTGGCGCTGCCGGGCCCGGACGGCGCCCCCTCCCCGGTGAAGCCGTGGGCGCCGCAGCGGGACGTCGGCGAGCTCGTCGGGGTCAGCTCCGGCTACGTCGGCAGTGTGCTCAAGAGAGCCCGCGAGCGGTGGGCCAAGGACAGCGCCGTCACCGCGCTCCGCCATGACCTGCTGCGGATCCTCGCCGACAACGGCCGGATCATGGAGTTCTCCGAGCTGGCGGCCGAGCTGCTGGCCCGGCGCGGCTCGGCGCTGGAGGAGTCGGCGGCCCGGCTGGCGCTGGCGGCGGCGGCCGTACGGGCGGCGATCGAGACCGAAGAGAAGCTGGAGAACCCGCGCCTGGTCAAACGGCGCAAGAACGACGGTCGCGTCCTGGTGGCCCACGTCAGCGACGACCGGGCGCTGCCGAGCGACGCCCAGCTCATCGACTACGCCCTCACCCTCGGCGGCAAGGCCGACGAGCTGGCGCGGCGGGACCCGCTGCCGGTGACGACCGCCGCGCTGCGGGCGCTGCGCGCCGTTCCCGCCCCGGACGGCATGCCCGCGCTGCCCGACACCCGGCTGGTCTCCCTGGCCGCCGCCGCGTCGGTGTCCGCCGCGGTGACCCAGCGGTTCGAGATCTACCCGGTGGACCTCGAACCGGTCAGGGCCGTACGGCTGGCGCAGGTCGGCGGTATGCTGTCGGCCCCGATCACGCCCGAGGAGCTGCGCAAGCGGGTGCTGGCCCGGCTCCCCCACCTGACCTCGTTCCCCGATCACGCGGGCGGCCTGCGCAAGGTGCTCAAGGATGCCGGGCTGTCGGTCGAGATCGACCCGGACGGCCGGTACCACCTGCCGGCCGCGAGCCTGCACACCCGGCTGCCCAGCAGCACGGCCACCCATACCACTCTCGGCCGGGTCGGGCGGCTCGACCCCTCCGAGGTCCTCAACCGGCTGGCGACCGTAGCCGACCGGGGCGGCTTCCTCGTCGTCAAGGCCCGGATCAAGAGGAGGCAGGCGGCCGAGCTGCCCGCCGTCCTCCAAGCCATCCCAGAGCTGCGGATCTCGCCGGTCAACGTGACCGCTGAGTTCGTCAGGGCGCTGCGCGAGGTGCGCGACGAGTGGGGCGTGCCCGAGTGGCCGATCGTGCTGGCCACCGACTCCCCCGACGCCTCCCCGGTGAACCGGGTCGGCTTCGCCGACATGACCGTCGAGGCGTTCGCACTGGTCGAGGAGCGGATCAGGGCCGTGGAGGAGATCGCGCTGCTGCACGACGCGACCCCCTTCGCCCAGGTCGTGCGGGACGGCCGGCTTGTCTCCCGCTACGCCGGAGGTGCCGAGCTGCTGGGCCGCCTGGCAGAGGCCGCCCGCAGCGCCTACGAGACGCCGTACGGCGTCTGGCTCCTCGCCCCGATGGCCGACCCGCGCGAGGCTGCCCAGCTCGACGGCCAGGCGATCCCCGTGATCCCCGGCGGCAACGAGGAGCTGGCCCTGCCCCGCGACGCGATGACCGCCCTTGACAACGCCACCTCCACCCCCAGGAGAGCTTCGTGATCGACCGTAAGGTGCTGCTGGCCGACCTCCGCAAGCAGGTCGGCGCGTTGGAGGACGACCTGCGGGACTGCGCCGAGCAGGACGAGGCGGTCGACGCCGAGCTGCGCCGGGAGTGGGAACGCGCCCGTACGGCGGAGCGGATCGCCGCCACCTTCGAGTCGTGGCGTGACGAGCGGGTCACCCAGTCGGCCGTCGCCTGGGTGCTGGGCACAGTGTTCCTTCGCTACGCCGAGGACAACCGGCTGATCGACCTGCCGTACCTGGCCGGTCCCGGCGACCGGCTGGACGTGGCGCAGGAACGACAGGGCGACTTCTTCCGGGCCCACCCGGACAGGACCGACCGCGACTGGATCCTCGCCGGGTTCCGCGCGATGGCGTCGACGCCGGTCGTGGCAGGCTTGTTCGACTTCGAGCACAACGCCATGTGGCTGATCGCCCGTCCTGCCGAGGAGGGCGAGAGCGGCCTGTCGTTCGACGCCCGCTGGGAGGCCGTCGCCGCCCGCCTTGCCGGCCCCTCGCACCCGGTGGCGCAGCGGCTCCTCGGGTTCTGGCGGGAGACGGACGCCGACCGGCAGGTCAGGCACGACTTCACCGATGAGGACACCCGCTTCCTGGGCGACCTCTACCAGGACCTGTCCGAGCACGCCAAGAAGACCTACGCCCTGCTCCAGACCCCGGACTTCGTCGAGGAGTTCATCCTCGACTACACGCTCACGCCCGCGTTGGAGGAGTTCCGCGAGGAGTTCCTGAAGGGCGACTTCCGGCTGATCGACCCGACCTGCGGGTCCGGCCACTTCCTGCTGGGGGCGTTCCACAGACTCCTGGCCGCCTGGGAGCAGGAGGCTCCCGGCGCGAACCGCTGGGACCTGATCGCCCGCGCCCTGAAGTCCGTGCACGGCGTGGACAAGAACCCCTTCGCCGCCGAGATCGCCCGCTTCCGGTTGCTGATCGCGGCGCTACAGGCTGCTGGGATCACCTCACTGGCCAAGGCTCGGGAGTTTCCGATCAACGTGGCCGTGGGCGACACGCTGCGCTTCCGCCGGTCGAAGACGCGGGGTCAGGAGTCGTTGACCGAGGTCGACGCGATGCTGTTCGCCACCGAGGATGTTGAGAAGTACGTCGCCCAGTGCGACATCCTGGCCCCGCAGTCGTATCACGTGGTGGTGGGCAACCCGCCCTACATCACGGTGAAGGACAAGGCGGAGAACCAGGGATATCGGGACCTCTATGACACCTGCTACAGGGAGTACGCACTCTCTGTTCCATTCGCCGAACGTTTCTTTGATCTGGCCATAACGGCCGACAAAGGCCAGCGCAACCCTGGCTACGTCGGACAAATAACCGCAAATTCGTTCATGAAACGAGAGTTTGGCAAGAAACTGATTGAGGAGTTTTTTGCCACGAATATTGATCTCACTCGTGTCATTGACACTTCCGGTGCCTACATACCGGACCACGGAACTCCAACGGTCATCCTGATCGGACGTAGTCGTCAGGCAAACCAAAAGCCAATCCGCACAGTTATGGGAATTCGCGGAGAACCGGATCAGCCCAAGGATCCAGCTAAAGGCGAGGTCTGGCAGGCAATTGTTAATCAAGTAGAAAATCCGGGCAGCGAGAGTGCGTGGGTCAGCGTTAACGACCTTGACCGTGGAGCGCTTCTACAACATCCGTGGAGCCTCAGTGGAGGTGGAGCGGACAACCTGATGACCGAATTGACGCGCTCCTCAGTCGCCAAGCTAGCCGGCCACATCGCCGCAATGGGTTTCTCGGCCATTACCGGAGAGGATGACGCCTTTTCTCTTCCAAACACAGCTTCGCTAGCACGGCTACGGCTCGAAAACGGCCAACCAATGGTGTCAGGCGACCGAGTTCGCGACTTCAGTGCTCGCCCAAACATCATCAGCGCATGGCCATACACGAGAGATCTATCCACGCTCGATCTTGACAAGATCCCCCAGATAGGCCGATTCCTTTGGCCCAATCGACAAATAATGCAAAAACGAAAGAAGTTCGGAATCCCGATTGAAGATATTAAAAATATCCACTGGTACGAGTATCGTGAGTTTTATCGCGACAAGCTAAGAACACCACTGTCGATCGCATTTGCATTCGTGGCTACACACAACCACTTTGTTCTCGATAGATGCGGCAGAGTATTCAATCGCTCCGCCCCGATAATCAAGCTGTCCGATGATGCCGAGAAAGAACACTTAGAGTTACTGGGAGTTCTCAACAGCTCAGTCGCATGTTTTTGGCTCAAGCAAGTGAGTCAGCCCAAGGGGGGCAGCGGTATCGGAAGAGGAGTCCAAGACGAGGCTTGGGAGAGCAGGTACGAATTCACCGGGACCAAGTTGCAGGAGTTCCCTCTGCCTACCGTACTTCCTCTGAAGCTGGGGCGAGAGCTAGATGTGCTCTCTCAGCAAATCGGCCAGATAGAGCCTTTGGCAGTGTGCGCCGAAGGTGTGCCCACGCGAGGGCGGCTATACGATGCGCAGGCCGAATATCACCGGATCCGTAGCCGGATGATCTCCCTCCAGGAAGAGCTGGACTGGGACGTCTACAAGCTCTACGGCCTGCTCGACGAGGACGAGGCCGCCGAACTCTGTGTCGAAAACTGGGCGGCTGAGCCCGGGGAGCCTGATGAGGTTCCTCTCTTGAACCTGGGTGAGCGGGCCTTCGAGATCGTGCTCGCCCGCAAAATGGCTACCGGAGAAATCGAGTCCCAGTGGTTCGCCCGGCACGGTTCAAAGCCGATCACCGAGCTGCCCGAGCACTGGCCCGCCGCCTACCGCGAGGTGGTCGAGAGGCGGATCGAGTGCATCGAGAGGCGCCGGGACATCGCGCTCATCGAGCGTCCGGAGTGCAAGCGCCGCTGGGCCGCCGAGCCGTACGCGAAGAAGGAGCGTGAGGCGCTCACCGCGTGGCTGCTGGACCGCTGCGAGACGAAGGACCTCTGGTACGTCCAGGACGACTTCGGCAACCCGCAGCCCAAGCCGATGACCGTGAACCGGCTGGCCGACAAGCTGCGTGACGACGCCGACGTGGTCGGAGTGGCGCGGCTGCTCACCACGGCGATCGGTCTCAGCCCGGACGCCGACCTGGCGGACGTGCTGAAGGCGATCCTGGCCGAGGAGCACGTCCCCTACCTCGCCGCGCTCCGCTACAAGGACACCGGCCTGCGCAAGCGCGCCCAGTGGGAGCGGAGCTGGGAGCTGCAGCGCGAGGAGGACGAGACCGGAAAGCGGCTGAACATCCCGGTGCCGCCGAAGTACGCCAGCGCCGACTTCAAGCCGGGCTTCTGGAAGCACCGCGGCAAACTCGACGTGCCCAAGGAGCGGTTCGTCTCCTATCTCGGCGCCAACTCGAAGACTGACGACAGCCTGCTGCTCGGCTGGGCGGGCTGGGACCACCGCGACCAGGGCTACGCGCTGATGACCCTGATCGAGGAGCGCGCCGACCAGGACCTGTGGGAGAAGCAGGAGCTCATCCCGCTGATCGCGGGCCTGCATGAGGTGCTGCCCTGGATCAGGCAGTGGCACAGCGAGGTCGACCCCGACTACGGCGACTCCTGGGCCAACGCGCTCAGCAGTTACCTGGACGACCAACGGCACCGGTACGGCCTGACAGACGACGATCTCACCTCGTGGCGTCCCCCCACGGCCGGCCGCGGGCGAAAGAAGGCATGACGATGGCGGAACTGCTGCGCGACCTGATCGAGATCCCCGAGCGCGTCCACGCCGGGGACTTCGTCCTGAAGCTGACCGAGGGCGTCAGCCACGCGGACCGGACCATCCGCGACTACGTGGTGACCACGCAGCTCGCGGAGACCTTCGACGAGGCGCTGGACGTCGTCAAGAAGGCCGTGGAGACCAACAGCTCGCACGCCACCTACCTGGACGGCTCGTTCGGCTCCGGCAAGAGCCACTTCATGGCCGTGCTCCACGCGATCCTGCAGAAGAATCCGGACGTGCGGGCCAAGGACGAGCTGGTCCCGACCGTCACCAAGCATGACCCGTGGTTGCGGGACCGCAGGATCCTGCTGGTGCCGTACCACCTGATCGGCGCGAAGAACCTCGACTCGGCCGTCCTCGGCGGCTATGTCAAGCATGTCGGCAAGCTCCACCCGGACAAGAAGCTGCCTGCGGTCTACCGCGACGAGGCGCTGCTTGACGACGCCCGCGACCTGCGCGCCCGGCTCGGCGACGAGCGGTTCGTCGCCGAGCTGCCCGCGGGGGAGGGCGACTTCCGGCGGGGGACATGGAACGGCGAGTTCCTCGACCGGGCCTTCGCCGCCCCGCCGGGCAACCGGGAGCGGCGACGCCTGGTCACCGACTTGCTGGCGGGGCCGTTCAAGCGCTACGCGGGGGCGGTGCACGGCGACGGCGAGGCGTTCATCGATCTCGACCAGGGCCTGTCGGTCATCTCGGCGCACGCCAAGGAGGAGCTGGGATACGACGCGGTCGTGCTGCTCCTGGACGAGCTGGTGCTCTGGCTCGCCGGGCGGCTCGGCGACGACTCCTTCGTCCGCCGCGAGGCACAGAACGTCTCCAAGCTGGTGGAGAGCGCCGAGCACGAACGGCCGGCGCCGATCATCAGCTTCGTCCCCCGCCAGCGCGACCTGCGCGAGCTGGTCGGCCGGGACATCGCGGGCTCGCAGACGGCCAGCCTGTTCGACACGCTCAAATACTGGGACGGCCGCTTCGGCAGGCTCGCCCTGGCCGACCGGAACCTCCGGGAGATCATCAAGCGCCGTCTGCTCCGTGCGAAGAACGCGGAGGCGAAAGCCTCACTGGACGCGGCCTTCGAGCGGACTGCCAGGAACAACCCGCAGGTGTGGGACGTGCTGCTGGACGCCCAGGGCGGCGGCGCGACCCGCCAGGACTTCCGGACGACCTACCCGTTCAGCCCCGCCTTCCTCTCCGCCATGATCGACATCTCCTCGGCGTTGCAGCGGGAGCGCAGCGCGCTGAAGCTGACGCAGCAGCTCCTCGTGGACCACCGGGACACCCTCGAAGTCGGGAAGATCGTGCCGCTTGGCGCGATTTACGACGTGCTCGCGGCGGGCGGCGACAAGCCGTTCAGCGACAAGCTTCGCGAGGAGTTCGACCAGGCTAAGCGGTTCTACATCGAGCGCCTGAGGCCCCACCTGTTGCAGAAGCACAACCTCGCCGAGGACTCCGCTTCCACCCCGGCCTTCCGCCTGGACGACCTCACCGCCAAGACGCTGCTGCTGGCGGCTCTGGTGCCCCACGTGCCCGCGCTGCGCAATCTGACCGCGAGTCGGATCGCCGCGCTCAACTACGGCTCGATCATCACGATGATCCCCGGCCAGGAGAAGAAGCAGGTCGCCGCCACCCTGCGCGAGCTGGCCTCCGCGTTCGGCCAGATCCGCATCTCCGGCAGCTCGGACGACCCCTCAGTTGAGATGGCGCTGATCGGTGTCGACACCCAGGCGATCCTGGCCAGGGCCCGTGGCAAGGACGACTCGGCGGCCAAGCGACGGCGGCTGCAGGAGATGCTCTGGACCGAGCTGGGAGTGCCCAACAGCGGCCAGATCGAGTCGCGCCGCGAGATCGTCTGGCGCGGCACCCCGCGGGTCGTCGAGGTGGTCTTCGAGAACATCCGCGACCCCGAGCGGCTGGACAGCCGCAAGTTCGAGCCGTCCGAACCCGGCGCGCTGCGGATCATCGTGGACTACCCGTTCGACGAGGGGAACTTCGGCCCGGCCGACGATCGGAACCGGCTGTTGCGCATCCGCGCCGACCAGCCGAACGCCAGCACGGCCGGGTGGCTGCCGAACTTCTTCTCCCAGGACCGGCTGAGCGATCTCGGAGACCTGATCGTCATCGAGCACGTCCTGTCCGGTGACGTGCTGAAGGAGCTGGCCGAGAACCTCACGGAGGAGGACCGTCACCACGCCCGCAGGCAACTCGAAAGCCGCCGCGAGGCCCTCCTCGTCCGGCTGGGCGATGTGATCAAGCAGGCGTACGGCGTAGCCGAACCGGACCCGGTCAACGTGGGCCGTGAGTCGGACCAGCCGGTCATGCCGCTGATCGACGGGCTGGACATCCGGCTGCAGGCGGGCAAGGGGCTGAACGGCGCCCTGCAGTGGATCTGCGGGAAACTGCTCGACCACCAGTTCACCAAGCATCCGAATCTCGACCCGGACGGCAGTGGCGCCGCCTACCGGCCACGGGACCTGCAGCTGGTGCTGGAGAAGATCGAGCAGGCCACACAGAGCGACCCCAAGCGGGCCGAGGTCGTCAAGAACGACATCCCCGTGTTGAAGCGGATCGGGGAGGCCCTGGAGCTCGGCACCATGCACGAGGCTCATTTCGTGCTCCGCGAGGAGTGGCCGCTGCGGATCGAGCGCGCTGCCAGCAAGGCGGGCAAGACCGGGGACCTCACCGTCCGCGAGCTCAAGGAGTGGATCAGGGCCGAGCAGCCCGGCCTGCCGGAGGAAATCGTCAGCCTGATCGTCTACGGCTACGCGATCCAGCGGGACCGGGCCTGGGTGCGCGGTAAGCAGGTGTTCGCGGCTCCGGACCTGCGGAACCTGCCCGGGGACATGGCGCTCCGCGCGCAGGACCTTCCCTCCCGGGAGGAGTTCCGGGTGGCGTCGGAGCGAGCGTTCGGGCTGTTCCAGATCGAGCGCCCGCCGGTGGCAAGCGCGCGGGCGGTGCACGCTCTCGGCACCGCCGTACGGAAGACGGCGAGCGAGCTGCTCCCCGACGCCGAAACGCTGGTACGCGAGCTGGAGCGTCACGCCGGTCTACTGGACCTGGCCGACTCCCAGCGCCTGGCCACCGCCAGGACCGTGGCCGAACTGGTGGAGAAGCTGGCCGGAATCACCGACGACACGGCCCTGCTGCGCGAACTCGCGAGCTTCTCCCTGGACCAGCCGCTGGAGACCTACCACGTGAGCCTTCAGAAGGCCGGAGCGGTCACGAAGGCGCTCGGCGGGGTGCAGTGGCCGATCGTGGAGGCGGTGGCCCAGCGGGCGGACGAGCCGGCGAAGCTGGTTCTGGAGCGGCTACGTGCGGCCTCCGTCAGGGACGAGCAGGTCACCCCGCTGATCCCCGCGCTCAAGACGGCGAACGACGACGCCGTCAAACTGGTCGTTGCCGTCCAGCCCCCCGTCGTCACACCGCCCATCGTCACACCTCCGCCGAAGGACCCGCCTCCGGTGGACCCGTCCCGGATCGTGGTGCCGAACCCCGACAAGCCCTCCGGAGGAACCACGGTCCCGGTTCCGGGGCCCAAGCAGGGGCGTCACACCGTGCCGCTGTCCCAGCTCGAGGCCGTCATGGCCGAGCTTCTGGGTCTGGCCAAGAAACACGGGGACGCGACGATCGAGATCACCTGGCGAGTGGTGGACTGATCGATGGGCATCCCGACACTTCAGTTGCCGCAGGCCAGCCGGGCCGTGATCGAGCAGGCGGTGCGCCGTGCCGTCGCCCGGCAGGATCATGAGCGGATCATCGCGCTGCGCGCCGCCCCCGAGTGGCGTGACGAGCCGCTGGTGGAGGTCGACGGCCACCGGGTCGAGGTGCGGGCGTGCGGGACCGTGCTCGCGGTGCTCGACGCCGTGACCTCCCGGTCCGGCGACGGTTACCTGGTCGTCCTGACGCCCTGCGAGGACCTGGGCGACAGCCTGTTCGCCCGGATCGCCGAGCACGAGCTGCGGCCGGTCAACCGGTTCGACCTCGTCCGCGAGGCGTTCGGCGCCCGCCTGGTGGACCCGCGTCTGTCAGCCCGTGACCGGGTGTGGCTGGTCGAAGCCCTGATCGACGCGCAGCCGCCCGGCGGATGGCCGAAGCTGGGTGGCGGTGTGCTCACGCTGGAGACGGCCGTGCGGACGCTGGCCTCGGCGCGTTTCGACGGCGAGATGGACGCGGCGACCCTGCTGGCGTGGACGGGGAAGGCGTCCAGCGTCGCCCGTTTCGAGGCCCTCGCCGACGCCGAGCGCGCCGGGCTCCAGGAGTGGCTGGAGAGCGAGGTCGGCCCGGTCGCCTCGGCCGTGTTCCGGCTGGTGGCGAACGACCACGCGGTCGACGCCGTGCCGCTCGGGCTGGTCACGGCCGTGGTGTTCAGCGACAGAGCCGTCCGCAAGCAGGCGGCCGTACAGGCCAGGGTCCGGATCGAGGAGCGGTTCTTCGGCGGCTCCGGGCTGTCGGCGCAGACCGTGCAGCGCTTCTCCGAGACGGCCGAGTCACTGTGGACCCGCTGGCTGGGCACCCCCGAAACGGCTCACCAGGCCGCCGAGGTCGCGGCCCGTGCCGAGCGGATCCTCGCTGAGATCCAGGCCGAGTCGCTGGCGGAGTTGAGTGACGCGCTCTCGCTCGGCTTCGACATACGCCTCGGCGCGCTCGCCGAGCCGCTCGCGGCGCGGAACCTGCCCGAGGCCGAGAAGGCGCTCGACCTGGTGCGCAAACACCAGATGGCGTCGGGGCGTGCGGAGGAGACAAGGGCCGCCGAGATGGCGGTGCGGCTCGCCCGCTGGCTGGCCACGCCGATGGAGACGCCCGCGACCCTGGACGCGCTGGCGACGGCCCACCTGCGGGAGTGGAGCTGGGTGGACCGCGCGGTCGCCGCCGTCTGGCAGGCGGACACCGCCAGGGTGCCGCGTCTGAAGGAGGCGTACGGCGCGCTGTACGAGGACGCGCGTGCCCGCCGTACGAAACTGGACGAGGTCTTCGGGCGGCGGCTGGCGGCGTGGACGGAGCACGGCTCGGACACCGCCTCGCTGGTCCTGGCCGAGAACCTGCTGGAGCGGGTGGTCAGGCCGCTGAGCGCGCCGGTCGTGGTCGTGCTCGACGGGATGAGCGCGGCGGTCGCCGGCGAGCTGGCCGACGGCATCCTGACCAGGTGGAACTGGGTCGAGATCGGGCGTCGGACGGACGGCCGGGAGCCCGCGATCGCGGTAATCCCGTCGATCACGCGGTTCTCCCGGACCAGTCTGCTCTGCGGGCGACTGCGGGAGGGCACACAGCACGAAGAGACGCCGGGCTTCCGCGCGGCGTGGCCGGGCCGCCGCAGCGCGCTGTTCCACAAGGGCAACCTGCCGGGTGACGCTGGGGCCAAGCTGGGCGACGACGTGCTGGCCACGATCGCCGACTCCTCGACGGTGGTCGGCGTCGTGCTGAACGCGGTGGACGACTCGCTCGGCAAGGGCCCGACGGACGGTCGTGACTCCTGGACGCTGGACGGGGTCGCCTACCTCCGTGAGGTTCTGGCAGCCGCCTGGCTGGCGGGCCGCAGCGTGGTCCTGACCTCTGACCACGGGCACGTCCTACAACGCGAGGCCCCGGCGAGGGCGGAGAAGTCGGACGCGGCCCGGTACCGGACCGGTACGGCGGGTGACGGCGAGATCCTGCTGCGCGGTCCGCGAGTCCTGGCCGGAGGCGGCGAGGTCGTGGCGCCGTGGGACGAGTCCGTCCGCTACACCGCCAAGCAGGCGGGATATCACGGCGGGATCTCCCCGGCCGAGATGGTGATCCCGATCCTGGTGTTCGTGCCCGGCGAGCGGCACTGTCCGTCGGGCTGGCAGCTCTTCGACCCGGCCCAGCACGCCCCCGCCTGGTGGAACGGGCCCGTTCCCGTCGCCGAGGCACCGCTCAGGGCCACTGTCAGGAAGCCGAAGGGCTCCAAGGAGGAGGAGGGCCTGTTCTCGGTCGCCGAGGCAGCGGGGGACTCGCTCGGCCTACGGGTGACCGGATCGGCGGCCTTCGAGGAGCAGCGCGGGTTCGTGCGCAACGCCCCCGCGTCCGAGCAGATCGCCCGCCTCATCGACGGCCTGGCCGCGGTGGGCGGAAGACTGCCGGTCATCGAGGCGGCCGCACTCGTCGAACAGCCCCCGGCGCGAATGCGCGGCTACGTAAGCCAGGCTTCGAGGTTGCTCAACCTCGAGGGGTACGGCGTGCTGACGCTGACCGACGGAGATCGGACGGTCGCACTGGACGTCAAGCTGCTACGGCAGCACTTCCTGGGAGAGATCGGCTGACAGCCGCTGCCGGTGACAGGCTCTCTGCCTTGACGGCCGCCGTGATGAGGCTCCACGGCGGCCGGTGACCGAGAGCCAGGATGTCATGATCATGCCCTTCTACCCGTCCAGCACCTGGGCGCCTTCAACGAACATGTCAATCAGGCCGCCAGAGAGGTCACAGCCGATGCTCCTCGGACGCTGTGCCCGCTTCCTCGCGGCGGCCGAGGCCTCATAGAGGTCCAGCTCATGCGAGGTCAGTCGCCACACACCGGAGCGAAGCCGGCCAGACTCACTGCACATCGCCGAGAGATCGCGGAGGATCAGTTCTTTGCGCTCCTTGATTTTCGACTCACCCGGGAGCAGGAAAACCGCCGCCCTGATCTTCAAATAGGTCGCGCATTCATGCGGACGCTCGAATACGCGGATGTCGCAGGCGATCACCAGTCGGCCTCGCTGCCCGACCAGGGGCAATCGGCGCTCATCGGGGACGCCCAGCACCTCGTCTCACGAGCCGAACTCGGGCCGTACACCTGCCCGGACGTGACTCTCGAGCCCACCGCAATCCACCACAAACCCTACAATAACATCTCGCCACCCAAAAATTCCTTGTGACTGCTATTCACACTGTGCTTCACTGTGTCCAGAGCGAGGAGCACCCTCCTCAACCCTCCGCATCGGGAAGAGCGCGATGAGTCAGTCCCCCATCATCCAGTTCACCGGAAACCCCCGTGTCGTCCGGCTGTCGGCGAGCCTGCTCGACCGCCGGGACGCCGACTGCGACTACTTCGCGGCCGTCAAGGCCCGCCCGCAACTGTGGCCGCAGCCGTACGAGAAGCGCAGATACGCACCGTGGGAGACCTTCCCGCTCGGCCTGGTCATGGACGCCCTGAACCTGATCGAGTTCAACGGCGTGTCGATCGACGAGGCCCTGACCAGGTCACTCGGCAACGCCCGCAACGGTGTGCATCCCGGCGTCGCCAACTGGGTCCGGCACGCCTGCCAGACCTACCTGGAGACGGCCGAGAGCCTGGCAGCCATGCTCGCCTCAGAGGGGGTGGAGCTCCGTCCCGAGCGCAACCCCCGGATCGTCCAGGGCGGCCGGTCCCCCATGGAGATGCGGTCCCTCACCGTCTGGGGCCGCTGGTACGGCTCGCCGGACGGCGCAGTGGTCGAGTTCCGCAGGATGCGTCTGCGCCGCCCCCTGGGCATCGCGGACGCTCCGTCCACGCAGGCGATGGCGTACGTCGCAGCGGCCGGCAAACAGGTGGCGGACCCGGCGGAGCTGTACACCCTCATCCCCGTCCCGGTGCGGCCCGTTCCCGTGCCCCGGCGGGTGCGGGTCGTCGAGGTCGGGCTCACCGCGGGCATGGACCTGGTCCTTCTCGACACGACGGACCTGGAAAGGATCCACAACACCTACGCCTCGAACGTCAGGCCCGCGACGGTCCGGCTGCTGAACGGCGACGGCCGGAGCCCCGGGCAGGACTGCGCCGACTGCAAGGCGCGGGTCTCCTGTGACGCTCTCGCCCACGCACCGGGACTGCTCGGCCTCGACGACCGGGGCACGCACCGGCGGACCTGGTCGATCACGACGTCCCGTTATCACCAGATCTGCCCGGCGCAGGCTCACCTGCGAGAGCTGCGGCTGCCCGGTGACTGGGAGACGAGCCCGGCGGCCGAGCGCGGCCGGAACGTGCACTCATGGCTCGAAGCCGCCCATGTGCGCGAGAGACCCTGCACCGCGGCGGACCTTCCCGAAGTCGGCGCCGACGACTGCGGCATCGCCGATGAGCTGATAGAACGACAGGAGTACGCCCAGGCCAGGCCGTACCTGCTCCAGCATCTGGGGGTGTGCCCGCTGCGCGGTCCGGGTGAGGTCTCCGATGTCAGGCCCGAGCCGAAGATCGCCGTCTACGACCCGCAGGCCGACGTGGTGGTGATCTCCCACCCGGACCTGCTGCGCCGGGTGGACGGACGACTCGTCTACCGCGAGCAGAAGACATCGGCGGTGCCGCGCGGCATCACCGCGGAGAACGCGCTGGAGATGGTTCCGCAGCTCGCCCTGGCGGTCCGTTTGATCTCCGCCGGTGTCTTCGGGGACACCGGCGGACTGGTCGAGCTGGAGCAGCTCACTCCGGCCTCCGCCGAGGTGCTGACGTTCGACGCGGCCGACCCGGCGACGGTCTCGGCCGCCGGACAGGTCGTCCTCGACCGGGTCCGGTCCTGGCACCGTGACGTGGCCTTCCCTGCCAATCCGGGCTCCTGGTGCCAGTTCTGTCCGGTGTCCCGCTGGTGCCCCGACTCCTCCGGCCCCACCGCGCGCACCGTGGACGACCTCGTGTTCGACCCCGCCACCGGAGAGCTGCTGGCGAGCCCCGGCCTGGCGGACAGCCACGTCGAGGCGATCGCCGCCGCGATCGCCGAACCCGAGACCGACGACGAGCCACCGTTCTGAGAGGGACGAACAGCCGTGAGCACGCCCCCGACCCCGATGGAGCGGTCGGTCACCGCGGCCATCCGCGCGGGTTATGCCTGGAGTGTCCGCCACGAACGCCGGGAGGCTTGGCGGGAGGTGGCCCGGATGACCGGCGTCATCATGCGGCACCTCGGCCCCGGCAAAGGGCCGACCACTCCGGCCGAGCTGGTGCCGCTGCTGCGCCGACCGCTGGGCACGTGGCTGCCGACCGCCGACGAGGCGCTCGCCGAGCTGGTCGTCCTGGACGAGGACGACCAGCTCACCGACGACACCTTCGGGGTCGGCTGCGACTACACCGCCGAGGTGCTGGCCGGACAGAAGGATCCGGGAGAGCGGTGGCTGCCCTCCTGGCGGACGCACCGCGCCGAACAGGTGGAACACGACGTCTTCAAGCGGCTCGTCGCGGGCACCGACGACGACTACACCGCGGGCAGGCGTTTCCTTGTCGAGAACCCCGCGGGCCACGCGAAGACGATCGTCAAACGGCGGGTGAACCTGGGGCTGCCGCCGCTGGCGGAGTTCAAGGACATCCCGAACGACCGCCAATGGCGGGGCCAGTGGTGGCCCTGCCCGGTCTGCTCCTGGCCGATGAGTGTGGCGTCTTCTCTCGTCCGCTGCCGTTTCACTCCACACCGGGCCGTCTACACCCTGCTGGAGGGCGACGGTCGGAACCTGAGGCTGCAGCCCGCGCAGGGGTCTCGGCAGACGGTCAAGGCTCGGACGGTCGAAGGCGCGGCCTGCGTCGAAGAGTCGGTGTGGCGGTACATCGTCGTGCCGGGTGTGGTGGAGGTACGGCTGCGCGACCGCATCGCCGCCCTGCCGGACGTCGACGCGGTGCTCTACCCGGGCCAGGACACCTACGACATCGGAGTCCGGCGGCCCGGAGCGAAGGAGTGGGCCTTCACCCTCGACGTCAAGGACTACAGCTCCGCCCGAGCACTGGCCGGCAAACTCGCCGTCAGACGGATCACCGCACGTCACCTCGTGATCCCCGACTACCGCGGCGACCAGCTCGGAGAGCTTCGCCAACGACTGCCCGACCTCGACATCTCCACCGAGACCCAGATCCACCGCCGTATCAGCCGGGCTCTGGGAGGCACCCGATGAACACCCCCGCGCGCCCGCTGGTGATCTCCTGCGCGTTCGCGCTGGCCGAGGTGTTCTTCGGCACAGCGGACACCGGGCACGCCCAGTTCCTCCTCACCGGTCGTGTCGACGTCTGGCCGGGCTACTGGGAACTCTCCGAAGAGGATCGGCAGCGGGCCGGCGACCTGCTCCGGCATCGGAGCGAAGACCTGGCCAACACCGAGGTCTTCCTCAAGGCCGTGCGGGAGCTGGCGCCCGCGGGCAGGCTCGACGGTTACCGGCAGGACGCGGAGACGATCCGCCCGATCCACGGGGTGCCGCCCCGGCAGCACGCCGACCGGTTGCTGTCGGATCTGGCACGGCTGCGGCAGAGCCGGGTCCTGAAGGTGGCCAGGCCCGGTCGTTACGTCGCGATGCTGCACGGGATGCGGGTCAACGACGCGACCGTTTCGGCCGAGGCGGCGTACAACCTCACCGATCTGGGCGATCTCGCCCAGATGGCTCCGGCGGTCACCGACGCTCCCCGGTTGGACGCGGTCGAGATCTCCCTCGACGAGCTGAAGAAGACGGCCGAGCGGATCGACGACGCACGCGGCGAGTCCCACCGTCTGGAACGGCTGGAGGCGATCTTCGCTCGGCTGCCGGAGCGAGCCCTGCTCGTCCGGTCGGGCGGCATCATCCAGCCGTTGCAGGCCCCGACCGGATTCGGCAAATCGGTCCTGCTGGAGGTCCTCGGGACGATGGCCCCGGAGAGGGGCGTCCGGATGGCTCTGGTCGTCCCGTCCCGTGCCGCCGCGCTCGCTCTGACCTACCAGATCGAGACCAACCTCTCACTGCTGGAGATCTCCGGCTCCTGCGCCCCGTTGGTGTCTCCCGCCAAGGTCATGGAGGACGCGGAGAGGATCGCCCGGGACGACCCCGGCGGCTTCGGAACATGGGCCTACGATCGGCTCTCCTACGGCTGCGCGCTGTCGGCCTCCGCCGAGACCGAGGAGACGGTCGACGGGTGGAAGCCCGGGGACGAGCCCTGCCGAGATCTCCATCTGAACCGCCTGGACGGGCGGCGCCACGCCTGCCCATGGCGGAGCTCCTGCGGCAAGTTCCGGCTGATGCGCGACGCCGTCGAGGCCGACGTCATCGTCACCGTGCACCAGACGTTCACGTCGGGTCGCATGCACATCCCCCTGACCACCGCCCGGGGCGTCAGCGACCAGGTGCCCGTCGAGGAGTTCCTGCTGCGCCACTGCCAGCTCATCGTCATCGACGAGCTGGACCAGTTCCAGAATTCGGTGATCGGCAAGAGCGCCCGTCATCTCGAACTCGCACACGGGCGGCGTACGACCCCGATTCACCGGCTCGACAACGAGTTCCGCGACGTCTTCGGGCTGGTGCCGCCGAAGGTAGACGGCGAGATCCGAGCGATCCTGTCCGATCTGCGGCTGCTGTCCGAGCAGTACATCGCGAACCTGGTCAAGGAGTGGTCACCCCCGGTCCGCGTCACCCGGAACCACCGTCGCGTCGACCACTGGATCGTTCCACGCGGTCACGACGCCTGGATCACCGCGCGCCTGCTCGGCCTCGACACCGAGGACAGGAAGGTCACTCCGGACGAGGTCGAGGCTCTCCAACAGCTCTACGCCGCACCCGGCACCCGCCCCGTGCCACCGCTGAAACCGACCGGCCTCGACGAGGGCACCGCGGCGGAGATCTGGGCGAGGATCACCGCAGCGCTGACCGCTATCTCCGACGGCTGCCGCACGGACACCCTCATGACGCACAAGGTCGCGCTCAGCGAGTCACTGCAGAGCGTGCTCCCTGGCGACCGGCTCCGCGGTGACGTGGTCGACCGGATGATCCGTCGCGCCCATCTGGAACCACTCCGGCGTAAACTCTCCGAGCTCTTCTACCGCACCGCGCACCTGCGGGCGCTGGGGGTGGAGTCAGCCGAGACCATCGCCGACGCGCTGGGAGGCTTCACAGCGTGGGAGGCCATGCCCGCCAGCCCGCTGGGCCGGCTGTTCTTCGCCTTCAAGGAGCGCTACGACAAGGAACAGCCGAGGCAGACCAAACTGTCCGTGGCCGCCTTCGGCGGTGACCCGCACGGCTACGTCCGGTACCTCGGCGAGATCACCGCACGTGGGCACGCGCGAGTTCCCCGCGGGGTCCTCGGATTGTCAGCGACCAGTTTCCTTCCCGGCGCGCCGCACCATCACGTCCTGGCCGACCCCGCGTGGGTGATCCCCGACACCGACCCCACAGGGGTGACCATCCATGCCGCCCGTGTCTTCGGCTCCGACCAGCGGGCGATCCGGGTCTCCGGAGTCCAGGGCCGTCAGCGTGAGATCAACCTCGGAGACGTGGCGGAGGGCCTCTACCGGCTCAAGCTCTCCTCTCATCTGCGGGAGCTGGCACGGCAGCGAGACGAGCGGGGCGAGCCCGGCCGGGACCGCGTCCTGGTGGCCACCACCTCCTACGACAGCGTGCTGACCATCGCCGAGGGCATGGTCCGTGCGGGAGCCCCGCACGGCAGCCTCTGCCTGCTCGCCCGGCCCAAGGGGGAAATCCTCATCAAAGATCCGCGTTGGCACGTCCTGCCCTCCGACCGGGTGGAACGGTTCCCCTCGACCGGCGCGGACATCCTCATCGCTCCGCTCGCCGTGGTCGAGCGCGGCGTGAACATCCTCGACGGCCGTGTCTCCGCGCTGGGCGCCATCTACATGGTCGTCCGTCCCGTTCCGGTCCTCGACGAGCCCGAGGAGCTGCTGGCGCACATCAGCCACCGACTGTGGGCGGACACGCGCGACGAGGACCGCGCTTTTCTGGACCTGCTGGATCCTCTGGACCGGATGGAGGAGCGGATGCGGCAGGCGGGCCGACACTTCGAGGAGATCGTCCGCTCGGCGCAATATTTCGGTTCCCTGCCCGAATGGGTCCAGCTCGGCATCGTCGCCGAGATCATTGTCGGACTCGTCCAGCTCGTCGGCCGGGCCCGTCGCGGCGGCACCCCCGGCGAGGTTCACCTCGTCGACGACGCCTTCTTCGACTCCCGCAGCAGGTCCGACCTGCCCACCCTCATCGGCCGTCTCAGGGAGCGCTGGACCGAGGACAGGCAGCTCGACCGGCTCCTGGCCCTGTACGGCCCCACTCTCCAGGCCTTCTTCGACTTCGCGGACCGTATGAACCGCATGACTTCCCCCGGAGAACCATCATGATGACCACCGCCGCCTTCCGGCTTCCCCGCAATCTCCTGGGCGAGGTCTGGGTCTATCCTCTGCCGCCCACCCTCGGCACCGCCCTTGAGGAGCTCAACGGCAGATGGCGCCGGAACGGCAGGAACGGCGAGCATGCCAGTGCTCCACGGGCCTCCCTCGCCACCGCGCTCTCCGCGGTGACCGGGCAGCCGGTGATCATCCTGCCCGACCCGCGCCCGGGCGTGGACGGTCCCTGGCTGATCACCACCGCCCCCATCGAGCCGTCCGCCCTGGCCGTCGCCACCCGCGTGTGGGAGCGGCTGGCCCGGGGCGGTCAAGACTCCAACGTCCTCGCCCCCGTGCTGGAGACGCTCGTCCCCCGTCGCATGAGCGTCGGCGGCGACGTCGAGCCGTCCGCACTGGGCCGTGTCACCGCGTCCAACTGGGTCTATCGAGTGCTCGGCTGGACGCTCGCCGAGCGCCTGGCCTCCCAGCCGATCGATTTCGACGGCCGGAAGGTGGAGTTCCGGCTCGACACCAGGGGCGACCTGATCGCCTGGGACGACGTGATCACCCTGCCGCTGCGCAACGGCACTGTGGCCCGCGGGATGATCAGAATTTCTCTGGGGATCAAGACTCTGCGGGGGATCGGCGACCTGGTCTGCATCCCTCAGGTGAGTTTCAGCCGCCTGGTGGACAAGCTGCCCAAGGTGAAACAGGTGTGGATCGAACATGGGCGTTCCGCCGGAGGAACCGCCCTGCTCAAGCTCCCCGTCTCCGCCAGGAGGGCGGACGGCGGGTGGGAGCACTTCTTCCGGGACTACAGCGGCGCCATCGTGGAGGAGTGCGGCCTCTCGCCGATTCCCTGGGGTGAGACGGTCCTCACCGAGCACCCCGACCGGGTCCGTGCGAGCAGGAGCGTCAACTGGTCACACCCCTTGGGCACCGGTGTCGGGACCCGCGCCTACCTCCGTCTGATGGACCACGTGACCAAGGTGTTCGACGTCAAGCCGGTCGCCTACCTGCCAACGAAGATCAAGGTTCAGCACGACGACGCCATCGACAAGGAGCGGATCAGCCCGGACTCCTTGGACGCCGCCGTCTCGTCTGCGGGATTCGAGAGGCTGCGCATCGTCCACCTCTCGGCCAGGTCGGCGATGCGGGAGCGGGTCCGCGGAGAGCTCGAGAAGTACGGACAGGAAGGCGCCGCCCGACTGCTGCCCGACGTGGGCCTCCCCCAACCCCTGACCCCGCGGACAGAGGTCGTGTCCTACGACGTCGCGCCGCTGCTCCAGCACGGCAGGACCGACAGGTCGGGACTGCTGGCCGCCGCCCCGCTGCTCGGACCGGAAGCTGGCACCCTGGTCCTGGCGGTAGTGGACACCGAGTACGAGAACGGCGGTGACCAGCCGGACGACGCCAAGCCGGTACTGCGGCAGGCACTCGCCAAGCTCGGCGTGACCTCGCAGTTCATCGCGTTTCCCCCCGGTTCGGACGGTTCCCTGCCCGCGGCCAAGAGGTCCGCGCCGGACGCCGAACCCGTCGACCAGATGGACTACCCGCTCGTCGCGGCGATCAGGGACCTGTTGCGCGGGGGCGGTCTGACTGACGGCCGTCTCGCCCGAGCCGTCACTCTCACGCCGTTCCCACTGGACCGGAGCGCCTGGCTCCTCGGCGTCCACGTGCGGATCCAGACCACCTCCAGGAAAACCAACGGCACGAACGGCCGCCCCCTGCTGGTGAGCGTCCTGGTCGCCGCGCACGCCCACACCGACCCTCTCCAGCCCTGGGATTTCAGGATCTACGTTCCCGGTCGAGGATGGCTTCGGCACGCGGCAGGCCTCAGCGTGTTCCACGCAGGATCCATCGGCACCCCGATCGTCAACTACCAGGGGGCGTTCGCCGACCTGCGAGGGTTCGTCGACAGCGCGCTCAGCGAGCTGCCGGGAAACGACCCGGTGGTGGTCATGACCAACGCCGAGGCCACCCGGCGAGTCTGGAGCGGGCTCACCGACACCCGGCTGGGCGAGGGAACCCTGCCCGGAGACAGCCTGCCCGCCTCCCGGGACATCGCCGTAGTACGCGTCGGCACCGAGGACGCCACCGTTCCCCGCCCTGTCAACCACACCGACGGCCGCCAGCCCGACAAGGATCCCGGCAAGCCGACCTCCCCCAGGAACAGGCTCTACGAGCTCGTCGGGGACGACGGCACCCACAGCTGGCTCCTCGGTCAGGCCTCCCGCACCTTCAACAGCGGTAGCAAGGGGCGTGTCGGTGCGGACTTCACCCGGTTCACCCTGCCTCCCAGCCGCCAGAAGGAGCAAGGCAACAACTGGCACGCCTTCACCGGCACCGAGTTCGTGGCGGCCAGATCGGGCCTCTTCGACGAGGAAACGGTCGTGGCCCTCACCGCGCGCCTGTGCGCTCAGCCCCTCTCCTGGGACAGCCGCACCCGCCAGCCCGTGCTCCTTCACATGGCCGACGCCGCCGACAGGACCCATCCGGGCTACCGGACCGAACAACAGGACGGCGAGACCTCCGAATGATCCTCTCAGCGCATCCCTTCGCCTCGGGAACCGGTGAAAGCACTCCGAGGTGCCAATCCATACAGATCATCCAGGACACCGCGTCGTCTTCCCGCTTCGGAGCGGCTACCTCAGGCAAAATGGCACAGTGATCGACCCGTCACAGGCAAATCACCGGAGTTCCCACCCCTTCGCCCATTTGAGCGCGCCGAACGCCCCCCTCTACCGCCAGGTGCTACGCGCGTTCGCGCGGGCGAAAGAACGCTTCGTCGTGCACCTGCGGCCCGAGGACGTCGCGGCCGAGTTGAAAAGGGACAGCGACGAACAACTCGCGCAGGCACTGGAGAAGCTTGTCGAATGGGGGAATCTGCGGGCCGACGCCGACACCGGCAGGGTCACCTCCGTCGAGGACTTCCACCGCAAGCGGTTCCTGTTCCAGCTCACCGCCGCAGGACACGCCGCTGAGCAGGCCATCGCCTTCTACGAGGAGGCGATCGGTCGGCGCGGCGCGCTCCAATCGGTGGCGCTGGGCGACATCGCCGGCCAGCTGCAGGCCTTGCGCGGGCTCGCCAAGCAGGCAGACCCCGACCCCGTCAAGGTCCACCTCCTGCTGCTTTCCCTGGCCGAGCGGTTCTCCTCACTGGCCGACAACGCCCAGGCGTTCATGGCCTCGCTGCGCCGTGCGATCGATTTCTCCGACGGAGACGTCGAGGGGTTCGTCGCCTACAAGGAACGGCTGATCGACTACATCAACCGCTTCATCGCCGACCTGGCCAACTCCGGAGCCCGGATCGCCGTGCTCCTGACCGAGCTGGAAGCCCACGGCCACGACAGGCTGCTGCGGCTGGCCGCCCGGCGCGAGGCTGCAGACGCCGTACCCGAGGGGACGGACGAGGCCGAGGCATACGGCAGAGCCGAGGCGACGGCCCACGCCTCCTGGGAGAACCGCTGGCATGGACTCAAAGAGTGGTTCGTCTCCCGTGACGCGGGCCGCCCGTCCCAAGCCCGTCTCCTGCGTCAGTCCGCGGTGACGGCCATCAAGCAACTCCTCGACGCCGTCGGTCTGCTCAACGAGCGGCGTTCCGGCCGTTCTGACCGCTCGGCCGACTTCCGTGCCCTAGCCCGCTGGTTCGCCGAAGCACCGGACGAGCAGGCGATGCACCGCCTCTGGCGGGCGGCTTTCGGGTTGTCGCCCGCGCGGCATCTCACGGTCACCGCCGAGACGCTGTCAGTTTGGAAGGAGGGGGATGTCGCTCCCGGCACGTCATGGCGTGACGCCCCGCCGATCCGGATCTCCCCCCAGCTGCGCATGACCGGCTCTTATGAGCGCCGGGGCAAGCCGACCAGGATCCAGGACCGTTCCCAGGCTCGCAGACTTCTTCTGGAGCACGCCGAGCGGGAGGCTCTCGAGACGGCCGCCGCGCGGGCCCAGCTGCGCACCGACGGCCCGACGCTCCTGTCCGAGCTGGACGTCCTCGACCCTCGGGCGTTCCGACTCTTCCTCGCGTTGATCGGCGACGCCCTGGCCGCCCGGCTTCCAGGGGAGACCGGGGCGAAGGTGGTGAGCGGCGACGGTTCGCTGGAGATACGGCTCTCACCGGTGCCCGATGGAGGGCAGGTCGAGATCCGCACCGTCGACGGGGTGCTCACCGGGCCCGAGCACCTCATCGAGATCACCGACCTGATGGATGTCTCGTGACCCCCGCGGAGGAGGCCGCCCGGCGTCGGGCCGCGCTCCGCGCCCTACTGGCGAAACCGCTACTCACCGTCGGGCACGATGCCGACAAACTCGCGCTTGTCCGGCAGTACGCGGCCGAGCTGCGCGACTGGCTCACCCGAGAGACCGGCTGGCGGCTGCTGGCCGACGCGGAGACCGCCAGGTTGTTCAAGACCGTCCCGGACGGCGACGACGCCACCCGTCCGGCTCGAGGCCGGGCCAGGGAGCCGTTCGGCCGCCACCGTTACGTCGTCCTCTGCCTGGCGCTGGCCGTACTGGAACGGGCAGACGCGCAGACCACGCTTGGCCAGCTCGCCGAGGGAGTGCTGAACGCGACGGCCGAACCGGAGCTTGACTTCGCCTTCACCCTGGACAGCCGGACGGAGCGGGCCGACCTTGTGGCGGTGGTGCGCATGCTGCTCGACTGGGGAGTGCTGCGCAGGGTCGCCGGTGACGAGGACGCCTACCTGTCGGCCAGCGGAGACGTCCTGTACGACATACGCAGGCACGTCCTGGCCGCGCTCCTGGTCACAGCGCGCGGACCGTCCACGATCGACGCCCTCTCCTTCG
This sequence comes from Streptosporangium carneum, assembly GCF_027922005.1. Classification (GTDB taxonomy): domain Bacteria; phylum Actinomycetota; class Actinomycetes; order Streptosporangiales; family Streptosporangiaceae; genus Streptosporangium; species Streptosporangium carneum. Next base: position 468,058 of record NZ_BSEV01000002.1, read on the forward strand.
AGGAACGTATGGCCCAGCTCGTCGCGGAGCCCGTCGCCGACACCGAGAGCCTGCGCAACCAGGCGGTGCGCCGACGACTCACCCGCAAGCTCCTGGAGGACCCCGTCGTCTACTACGACGACTTGGACGAGGCCGAGCGCGCCTACCTCACCTCCCAGCGTCACGCGGTCATTCGCAGGGTCGAGGAGGCCACCGGGTTGGTCGCCGAGATCCGCGCCGAGGGGATCGCGATGGTCGACCCCGACGACGAACTGACCGATGTGCGCATGCCCGAGCAACGCACTGACGGGCACGTCACGCTGCTGGTGGCCGAGCATCTGTCCGCTCGCGACGAGGTCACTCCGGAGGAGCTGCGCGTCTTCGTACGACAAGCTGCCGCGGCGCACGTCTCCTTCTGGCGCAAGGGCGTGACCGAACCCGGCGCCGAGGACGAGCTTCTCGCCGTAGCCCTGGAGAAACTGACCGCCCTGCGCCTGGTCGAGATCCGCGGGGAGCGCGTCCACGGCCTGCCCGCCATCGCCCGCTACGCCCTCGACACCCCCGTCATCCGAGGACAGTGATGCTCCCGACCCCCACCTCCGAACGCTGGAAGCCCTTGCGAGCCGGGCTCGTCGACATGTTCCACTACGACGTGGAGGAGTTCCACTTCCACGACGGACGACTGCTGCTGCGCGGCAACAACGGCACCGGCAAGTCCAAGGTGCTTGCCCTAACCCTGCCGTTCCTGCTCGACGGTGAGCTGGCCCCGCATCGGGTCGAACCCGACGGTGACCGTCAGAAACGGATGGAGTGGAACCTGTTGCTGGGCGGCAGGCATCCACATCCCGAACGGCTCGGCTACACGTGGATGGAGTTCGGCCGCCGTGCGGCCGACGGAGGCGTGGAGTTCCGGACCGTCGGGTGCGGCCTGAAGGCGGTCAAGGACAAGGGCATCGTCAAGCACTGGTTCTTCGTCACCGGCCAGCGGATCGGTGACGGGCTGGAACTGACGTCCCCTGCCGGGGTCGCGCTCACCCGCGAGAAGCTGCGGGAAGCCGTCAACGGGCGCGGCATGCTCTACGAGCGGGCCTCCGACTACCGCAGAGCCGTGGACGAGGCCCTGTTCGGCCTGGGCGAGCACCGCTACGAGGCCCTGGTCAACCTGCTCATCCAGCTTCGCCAGCCGCAGCTGTCGAAGAAGCCCGACGAGAGAATGCTTTCGCGTGCCCTCACCGAGGCGCTGCCGCCGATGAGCTCCGTCCTGATCGCCACGGTGGCCGAGGCGTTCCGTGGGCTCGACGAGGAGCGTGAGACGCTGCGGGCGCTGGAGGAGACCCGTAAGGCCGCCTCAGAATTCCTCGACCACTACCGGCGATACGCCAGGGTCGCCGCCAAACGCAAGGCCGCGGCGCCCCGCCTGACCCACAGCCGCTACGAGCATCTTGGGCGTGACCTCCTCGATGCCGAGGCTCGCCACACCGAGGCCCAGGCGGAGCTGGAGGCGGCGCAGAAGCAGCTCACCGAGCTGGCGGCGACTCGGGTCCGCCTGGAGGCTCGCGGGCAGGCGCTCCGGCAGAGCCCTGAGATGCGTGACGCCGAACGGATCAAGCAGGTCGGCGAGGAGGCCGAGCGGCAGACCCGACACGCGCGTTCCAAGGACAAGGACCGGGACGGCCTGGCGACGGAGGTCACCCGCCGTCAGCGTCGGGCGGACACCGCCAAGGAGAAGGCCGACCAGGCCGCGGGTGACTGGGACGCCGCACGGAGCGAGGCGAGCACCGCGGCGCGGCGGGCCGGATGCGAACACGCTCACCTGGAGATCACCACCCGGTGGGAGAGGAATCCGGCTGCCTCTCACCGGGACGCCGAATCCCTGGTCGACCGGCGATCGCAGGCAGTGGCCGAGCTCGACCGGCTGCTTTCGGCCGTGGAGCGAGCCCAGGCACGGTTCGAGGCCGCCCGCGCGGAGGTGGACCGCCTGACCGGTGAGATCCAGGCCGCCGGCGAGCGGATCGCCACCGCCGAGACGACTGTCCGGCGGCAGGCGGCCGGCCTTGCCGACGCCTACATCTCCTACCTCGCCGACGTGGTGGAGCTGCGGATCGACGACCCGGACGAGCTCCTGACCGCCCTCGAGTCGTGGGCCGAGACGACCGAGGGCCAGAACCCAGCGGCATCGGCCGTTGACGACGCGGCACGGGCCGCCACGGCCGAACTCAGCCGCGGGGAGGCCGAACTCGGTGCCGAACTGCGCGAGCGGCGACAGCAAGCCGTGGCCGTCCAGGAGGAGATGGCGCGGCTGGAGGCAGGCGGTCACGACGCCCCGCCTGCCCCGTACACGCGCCCTCCCGGGGTACGCGACGGCCGCCCGGGAGCGCCGCTGTGGAAGGTGGTCGACTTCACCGAGGCCGTCTCCGAAGACCACCGCGCCGCCCTGGAAGCGGCGCTGGAGGCCTCGGGAATCCTGGACGCCTGGGTGACTCCCGAGGGGGCTCTCCTCGCGGTGGACGACACGGCCGTCCTCACCGGCTCCCCCATCGTCGGCCCCAGCCTCTCCACCGTGCTGCGTCCGGCCGTCGACCGCGCGGATCCCTGGACGGCCGCGCTGCCGGACTCCGCCGTCCATGCCGTCCTCGCCGGGATCGGACTCGGGCCGGGCGCGGCGACCTGGGTCGCAGTGGACGGGCGCTGGGCCAACGGCGTACTCGGTGGTTCCTGGCGCAAACAGAGTGCCGTTCACATCGGTGAAGGAGCGAGATGGGCCGCCCGGCGGGCCCGGCTGGCGGCTCTCGCCACGGAGCTGGACCAGGTGCGCGGGGCACTCGCGGAGCTGGACGAGAAGCTGAGGGCGCTCGCCGTACGGCAGGTAACCCTCGCGGCCGAGCACCGCGCGCTGCCGTCCGACGCCCCACTGCGTGAGGCGCACTTCAAGCTGTCCACCGAACACGGGCGCAGACGCGAGCTCGACGCCAACCGCACCACCGCCGTCCAGACCGTGGCCACTCGACGGGGTGAGGTGACCGAGGCTCAGGAACGGGCGGCGGAGTTCGCCGATGATGTCGGGCTGCCATCGGACAGGGACAGGCTCGCCGAGGTCCGGAACGGCGTGTCGGACTACCGGCTGGCCCTGGCCGGACTCTGGCCCGCGGGCAAGGCGCTGCTCGCCGCCCGCCAGGCGGCGGAGGAAACAGCGGAGGAGCTGTCACTGGCCCACGAACGGCACACCGAGGCCACCGAGAACGCGGCGGAGGCGCGTGCACAGGCGGAGGCCGCGACGGAGGCTCACCGGGCGCTGGTGGAGACCGCCGGAGCCGCCGTCGAGGAGCTCTACCGCCGTCTTAATGAGGTACGGCGGGCGCTGGAGGAGCGGGACGCCGCCGAACGGGCCACCCGCGAACAGGAACGGGCCACGCTGATCAAACGCGGCAAGGCCGAGGGCGAACGCGACACCCTGCGCGGCGAGATCGGACAGGCCGAACGGCTTCGCGACGCGGCCGTCGCCGAGTTCCGCTCGTTCGCCGCCACCGGCCTGCTCGGCATCGCCCTGCCCACACTGGAGATCCCCGACCCCGCCATCGAGTGGGCAGCGACCCCCGCCGTGCTGCTGGCCCGCACCGTCAACGCCGACCTCGACAGTGTCGACGACGGTGATGGCCCATGGGACCGTGCTCAGAAGCGGGTCACTGAGGAGCACAAGTTGCTCTCGGACGCCATGGCCAGACATGGCCACTCGGTCGGGCTGACCCTGCACGACGGCGTCATGATGGTGGACGTGCTGTTCCAGGGTCACAGTCGGGACATTCCCAGCCTGGCAGAGGCATTGAAGGAGGAGACAGGGCACCGGGCGCGGCTGCTGTCGGCCAGGGAGCGGGAGATCCTGGAAAACCACCTGCTCAACGAGGTGGCCGGCACCCTGCACGAGTTGATCGCCGCCGCCGAAGAGGAGGTCCGGACGATGAACGCCGAGCTGGAGTCCCGCCCCACCTCCACCGGCATGCGGCTTCGGCTGCTCTGGAAGCCCGTGCGGAACGCTCCTGATGGTCTGGAAAGGGTGCGGGAGAAGCTGCGCCAGACCGTGGACGCTTGGTCGGCTGCCGATCGCGAAGCCGTGGGCGCCTTCCTGGCGGAGCAGATCGCCAGGGAGCACGTCGACAACCCCACCGCCGGCTGGAACGAGCAGCTGACGAGAGCACTGGACTACCGCGGCTGGCATGGGTTCGCGATTCAGCGCCTCCAGGACGGTCAGTGGCGATCGGCCACCGGCCCGGCCTCGGGCGGAGAACGCGTCCTGGCCGCCTCCGTGCCGCTGTTCGCCGCCGCCTCGGCACACTACAAGTCCGCGGGCAACCCGTACGCCCCTCGCTTGGTCGCACTCGACGAGGCGTTCGCAGGAGTGGACGACGACTCACGGGCCAAGTGTCTCGGTCTGCTGGCGACGTTCGACATGGACGTCGTGATGACCAGCGAGCGGGAGTGGGGCTGCTACCCGCAGGTGCCGGGGTTGGCAATCTGCCAGTTGTCCAGGCGTGACGGCATCGATGCCGTACTGGTCACCCCGTGGCGGTGGGACGGGCACGAACGCCGCCGGGCCGAGCGTCCCGACCCGCGTCCGGTGCTGCCGCCCGTTGTCGCCGCCGATCCGGAGCAGGATGGGCTGTTCTCATGAGCGAGCGGTTAGAACGGCTGCTGGGCGGGCCGGAGACCTCCTGGCTCGTCGAGCGGGTGCGCCGTCGCCTCGAACGGGGCAGGTCGCCAAGCGGCCCGGTCACCTTGAGCGCCGCCACAGCAGAACAGCGCCGGGCGATCGAGCGGCTGCTCGGGCGCAGGGCGGGCATAGGTTCCTCCCTGTCGGTCTCGCTCGACGAGGTGGATCGGGTGCTCCGGTCCAGCGGTGCCTGCCCCGAAGGCCTGGCCGCCGCGGTCGTGCTGCTTCGAGGTCCCGTCCGCAACCTTGAACAGGAAAACGCCCTTCGGGACGAAGCGTGGAGAGAGGCTTTCGCAGAGCTGGACGCGGTCCTCGCCCACCGCCCGGAGCTGTCCGGCTGGCGGTCCTGGCTGGAGGTGACCGGTCTGGTACGGCGAAGCGCCGGTGACCCGGACGAGGCCCGGATCCTTCTCGACAAGATGGCCGTGCTCCTACCGCAGTTGCCGCATCCCAGCATCCCGATCGGCCGCCTGGCCGCAGAGATCTATAGGGACGCGCACGCGCTGGACGAAGGGAAGCCGCTGGCGGCGCTCGCGCTGTCGGCGGCCCGTTCCCTGAGCGGCCTGCCGTACGCGGGAGACGGCACCGCCGACGCCCGGCGGAAAGCGTGGGCCGCCGTCGGAGTTCACCTCGACGACCTCTCGTCGTACGTCCTGTGCCTTGGTCTTCCCGGTGACGACGACACTCCGACCGGACGCATGCTCGTCGCGGCCCAGGCGGCGGGTGAGCCCTGTCTGCTCACGTTGCGTCAGCTCCACCGGCACGAGTCCCCCATCCGTGCGGGGCTGGTCAGGATCTGCGAGAACCCTGTTGTGGTCGCCGCCGCAGCCGACGAGTTCGGACCACGCTGCCCTCCTGTCGTCTGCACGAGAGGCAGGCCTTCGGCGGCCGTCTGGCGGCTACTCGACCTGCTGGCCGCCGGCGGCTCTGAGTTCGCCTATCACGGCGACTTCGACTGGGGCGGGATCGGCATCGCGAACGCCGTCCGCGAACGGGTCGGCTGGCGGCCTTGGCGCTACGACGCGCTCGCCTACGAGGCGGCGATCTCCTCGGCCAGGGCACTCTCCGCAACGCCTCTGAGCGGTCGCCCGCATGCGACGCCGTGGGACTCCGAACTGTCGGCGGCGATGGCTCGGCGGGCCGTACGGGTGGAGGAGGAGATGGTTCTCGGAGAGCTCCTCACGGATCTGGCCGCGGAGTCAGGCAATGACGGCACCCTGCCGTGAAGGCCGTCCAGGAGCCGATCGAGCAGCTGTACGGCGTTCGCGACTGTGCCTTCCGCGATCCTGTAGGGGACTTGACCCGTATCCAGGAACCACTCTCGCCGGCAACCCGACCACCGCCCGCGGCCAACTGGCCGCCCTGCTACCGACGCACGAGCAGACATTGGGCGCCGAACACCCGAACACACTGGCCACCCGAGGCGACCTCGCCCGGTGGGTGGAGGCGGCCGGGCAAGACCCCGAAGACGGCGAATGACGCACTCGCATGTCGGCCCGCGTACCGGCCGCCCAGGTGGCCGAGGGTGATCACTTCCGAAACCGTCGCCCGCGCCTGGTAAGACATAAGCCCGCACTCCCGACCGAGGACGCCGCATGTTCATCGATGGCAACGAGATGTTCGTCGACGACAACGAGTACGACAGGTATCTCGACGCGCTCTATCCCGGGAGAGCGGCCGACCCGCGCGACCCCGGCGAGACGTTCCTCCACGAGGACGGGTTCTACCGCTGGGACAGGATGGGCCGCCACCGCGACACCTACGCCGGGCTGCCCGTCGCCGGATTCCGTATGCTCAACGGCCACGGCGATCCCGACCCTTCGCACTTCGCCTGGCCCCTGCACGGCAGTGAGATGTACGAGGAGGCCGACGGCCCCGGGTTCGCCGCGGGGCTGGAGAAACTGCTCGCCACCGTCGACGGTTCCCAGATCCAGGCCATCGTGGTCGCCGGGATCAGCGCGCGCGACGCCCCCGCCGTGCTCGCCGCCAACGCCCACCGGCTGCCCCGGCTGCGCTCGCTGTTCCTCGGCTTCATCGAGCCCGACTATCAGATCTCCTGGATCCAGCAGGGCGACATCACCCCGGCCCTGGAGGCCTTCCCCCGCCTGGAGCGGCTGGACGTGCGCGGCAGCGAAGGTTTGCGGCTGCACCCTGTACGGCATGCCTCCCTCAAGGTTCTGCGGTTCGAAACCGGCGGCCTGCCCGGCGAGGTCGTGCGCGCGCTCGGGCAGTGCGACCTGCCCGCGCTGGAGCATCTGGAGCTGTGGCTCGGCGTCGCCGAGTACGGCGGCGACGCCACAGTGAACGACCTGGAGGGCGTCCTGTCCGGGACGGGCCTGCCCGCGCTGCGGCGGCTCGGCCTGCGCGACAGCGAGATCCAGAACGAGGTGGCCGCCGCCGTCGCCGCGGCACCGGTCGTCGCCCGGCTGGAAGCGCTCAGCCTGGCCATGGGCGAACTGGCCGACACCGGAGCCGAAGCCCTGCTGAGCGGCCAACCCCTCACCCACCTGCGCCACCTCGACCTGCACCATCACTTCCTGAGCGAGGACATGGCCAAACGAATCCGGCGCGCCCTGCCCGGTGTCGAGATCGACCTCTCCGAACCCCAAGCACATCTGAGGACATGGCGCTACGTCGCCGTCTCAGAGTGAAGACATGACGCCGCCACCGAGCAGCCGCCCGCCATGTCCGGCGACACACCTGCGGCCAGGCCGAACTCTTACACCACTCCCGTGGACGCTCCCGGTTTTCAGTCAGTCCGGCCTTCGTCCGAGGAGTCGACATGCCAGCGCGTGATGCCCAGGTGTCGGCGGCTGCCACGGCGACCTTCCTGGGGCGGATGCCTCGAACGAGAGACACCAGGGCTAGCAACCATTACGTTCCGCTCATGGCGGCGGATCTCGGTGACGCCCCCGCGTGAGTCGCGATCGGCGTTTCGTGCGCCGCGTTCGTCCTGCCTCTGCGCGGATTGAAGTGGCAGAGGGAAGCGGCCCAGGCGCAGAAGGTTGCGGCTGAGGCCGCTGGACGTTCGGCGAACGCCGACGAGAAAGTCGCGGCCTTAACGGAGCCGGCCCACAGCGAGCAGATTTCCCACGGGAGGACGGTCATCGACTTGTCGAACGAACGGCACGAGGAAGTGGTGAGGTGGAAACTCGACCGGTCGAAGAACCGGTTCATCCTCCGGAACGTGGGAACAGCCGTCGCAACCGGTGTGAGAGCGGGCGGGCAAGGCGTTGCCCGGACCAGCTTCTCAGTTTCCGGATGGTGCGGCGGTACGGCCTGGGGCATCGGTGAGCTTCGTGATGGCCAGCAGCTTGGCGTACGCGGCTCCTGACGAGATCGAGGTCACCTGGGACGGGCATCCCGAGCCCGTGATTCTGCCGGTGCCGCCTCGCTGATCAGGTCGCCATCATGATCTCTGCCTGCGTCCTGCCCACAGAGCCCGTCGCCGGGCGTCAAACGGCGTCACAAGGCGGCTGAAGCACTCAGGTGTCGAAAAACAGAAGACCAGCTCACACGATGTGTGAGCTGGTCCAGATCGGTGCCCCCTGCAAGATTCGAACTTGCGCTCCCGGCTCCGGAGGCCGGTGCTCTATCCCCTGAGCTAAGGGGGCCAACGAGTGATTAGATTACCAGCATCTGGAGGGGAACCGACACTCGAAGCGCGAAGCAGACGATCTCGGGGGCCGTGGGGGTTGGCGTGGGGAGCCCGGGAGGTTATCCGGGGAGGGTGCCCGGACTTGGGCGGACGGCTCCTCGGTAGCGGGCTCGGTAGTAGGGCGAGGCTGTGAAGTTCGTCGTTCTGACGACGTCGCCGGTCTTCGGGGCGTGCACCATGACGCCGTTCTTGACGTAGACGCCGACGTGGGTCGGGTCTCCGGAGCCGCCACCGAAGAAGACCAGATCTCCTGGGCTGAGCTGGGAGAACGACACCCGGCGGCCTTGCCTGAACTGGCTTCCCGTGTAGTGGGTGAGCCTGGCGCCCGCCTTCGACCATGCGTGCAGGGCGAGCCCCGAGCAGTCGAAGCCGCCGCCGGTCGGACCCGCGCCCGAACCACCGCCCCAGACGTACGGCCGTCCGACCTGGCGCAGCGCCGCCGCGACAGCCGTCCGCCCAGGAGACGCAGGGCCGCCCTGCCCAGCGAGCGACCTTCCCCGCCCGGAGGGCGAACCTCCCTGCCTGGGAGGCGAACCGCCCTGTCCGAAGGGCGAGGACGAAGGAGTCTCCGGACGTCGCGTGACCACGATGCGTCTGCCGGACAAGCGTCCAGCACTCCTCGGCTCTCTCCCCGCCTCTCCGCCTTCGTCGCTCCTTCCGGCCTCCCCGTCTTTTCCGATCTCACCGATCTCGGTGACCTCGCCGATCTCGTCTGTCGTTCCGGTCCCCGGAGCGGGGACGGCGGAGCCGCCCGCGCCGAGAGCGGTCCCCCGCCGGGTGACCCCCGGCGCACCTTCCAGCTGCCCGTCACCCGCGTGGTGCGTGGCCCCTGGCGTGCCTCCCGGCTGCCCGTCACCCGCGTGGCGGGTGACTCCTGGCATGGATTCCGGCTTCTCGTCACCCGCGCGGCAGGCGGCGGCCGACGTGGCGTGGATTCCGCCTTCGAGCCGTCTGCGGGCGTCGTCAGGCGGATCGGCCTCGAAGAGCAGTCGCATCCAGTCCTTGACGACCTCACGACAGGGACGGGTCGCGGACGTCTGGGGAGCAGCCACCAGTGCCGCCGCTAGGGCGGTGATGGTGACGAACGTCGTGATCACGCATGGCCTCCTGGCTCGATGAACGATCGAGGCCCCAGGATCGGCGGGGCGACGTGATCACCAAGGAGCCGAATCCGGTTCTGTGGAAAACGGATGGGCTGTCCACAGAACGGGGGGCGAGGAGGCAGGGAAGCTGACACGGACCGGGAGGAGGTGGGGCGAGGCCGACACAGGCCGGGAGGAGACCGGGCGGGAGGAGAGGAGAAGACCGGATGAGGTCGGCACGGGGTAGAGACCGGGCGAGGCCGACACGGGCTGAGAGAAGACCAGGCGGGGAGAAGACCGGGTGGGGGAGCTGACTGGATCGGGGAAGGTGGAGGAGTGGGGAAGGTGGAGGAGTGGGAGGGGACGGCGGGTGGCCGTAACCGTTTCCTCGTTGAGAGGTCGGCGGCCCGATCCATCTCCCGGACTGCTCCTCGGTGACGCAAGACCGGAGGGTGGGAGCCGGAGGAAAGCACCGAACTCCCTCAAGCCCGCAGCCGGGAGGATGTGACCGAAAACGCCTCAGGAACCGGCTGTTGCCTGCGAAAACCTGTCGTTCGTGGATAGCTGTGTGTACACATCCATCGAAAACCGCGCGTGACACCTCTCCGAGGGGTTAGCCTCACGGCCGTGAGTGAGGTTCTGGGCAGGGTTCTGGTGGTGGATGACGATGAGATCATCCGACAGCTCATCGCGGTCAATCTGACCCTGGAGGGGTTCCAGGTGGAGACCGCCTCCGACGGGCAGGACTGCCTGGATCGGGTGCTGGACGTGATGCCCGACGTCATCACGCTCGACGTCATGATGCCCAGGCTCGACGGCTGGATGACGGCGACCAGGCTGCGCGGCGACGAGGAGACCAGTCACATCAAGGTGGTGCTGATCACCGCGCGGGCGCAGGAGGACGACAAGCGGCGGGGGCTGGGCATCGGCGTCGACGCCTACCTCACCAAGCCGTTCGACCCCTCCGAGCTCATCCAGGTCGTCCGCGACCTGGCGCTGGCCGCCCACAGCGGCTGACCTCGTCCGGCTTCGCCTCCGCTTCCTCACGGGGCAGCCGGTTTCTTACGGGACAGTCGGTTCCCCGTTGACGGAGACGCCTCCCGCGAGCCGTACGGCTCACTGCGGATGTACGGTGCGGCCAGGGATCGTACGGCTAGAGCAGGCCTTCTTCGCGGGCGAGGGCAGCGGCCTGGGTGCGGGAGGAGACGCCGAGCTTGCCGAGGATGTTGGAGACGTGCACGCTCACCGTCTTCTGGGCGATGAACAGCCGCTCGCCGATCTCGCGGTTGGGCAGGCCCTGCGCGACCAGGGCGAGCACCTCCTGCTCCCTGCCCGTGAGCAGCCCCTGCTGGGCGGAGGTGAACCTGGCGCGGCGGCCGAGCTCGGCAAGGGCTTCGCCCAGCGGCCTGGCGCCGAGGGACCCGGCGGCCTCGACGGCGCGCCGCCACTCCGCCAGGGCGGAGGAACGGTCTCCTGAGGCGAGCAGCGCCTCGGCCAGCCGCCAGCGTGAGCGTGCGGCCTCGTAGACGAAGGCGGGGTCGAAGACCTCGACGACCCTGCGCCAGGCCTCGACGTCCGCGTGACCGTGCGCGCGCCGCCACTCGGCCTCCGCTCTCGCCATCCAGCCTTCTCCCTCCGCGCCGATCCCGGCCCTGACCGCCCCCCGCGCGCGGGCAAGCAGTTCGTCGGCCCCGTCCGTGCGGCCCAGGTCGGCCAGGGCCCACAGCGCGACGGCGCTGATGCGGATGACGCCCGCGTCCGTGGGATCCACGGCCTCGAGGACCGCGGTGGCGTGTTCCAGGGCGAGGGCGGGGTCCTGCCGCCAGAGGGCGTGCTCGGCGGCCATGCCCCGGGACATGTAGGCGACGAGGGAGTCGGACCAGAACGGCCTGAGCCAGGCGAGCCGCTCCTCCACATTGGGCGCTCCCGTGGAGACCTCGATGAACAGCGCGAAGGAGGACAGGACGGCCTCGGGGATCCTGCCGACACGCGCGCCGAACCTGGCCGCAACCTCGGCGGCCCGCGTCCAGTCTCCCGCCATGTAGTAGATCAGGAACTGGAGGAAGCGCAGGTCGGTGCCGTAGGTGCTCCACGACAGGCCGTTCTCCTCCGCCAGCCGTATGCCGTGTTCCGCGGTCACGGTGGCGTCCGCCATGGAGCCGCGTTCGTACTGGAGGCGGGCGTGGTGGAACAGGGCGCGCAGGTCCATGGCCAGGTCGCCGGAGTCCCGGAAGGCGACGGAGCCGGACAACTCCTCCGCCAGCGCGGTGTCGCCTTCCTGCTCGGCGCAGCTGGCCAGCACGATCACCGCCCCCTTCTCCGCGTCGCTTGCCCCCGTCGCGCCTGCGACCTCGAGCGCGCGTTCCGCCAGCGGCCTGACCTCGGCGGAACGGGGTGACCAGGTGAGCGTGCGGGAGAGTGTGGCCAGTGCCCTGGCCAGGGCGGCGCTCGCCGGGGCCGCGGCGGCGACGGCCGCCTCCGCGGCCACGATCGCGGCCTGGACGTCGTCGGAGTCGTAGAGGTAGTAGGCGAGCCGCTCGCAGACCTCCGCCGAGGGGGGAAGCGCCCGCAGCTGGGCGACGGCCCTGTGGTTGTCGCCCATGTCGGCCGCGGCGGCGGCGGTGCGCAGCGCGAGCCGCACGCGGTCGGTCCCGGTGAGCAGGACGGCGTCGGGAACCCGGTCCCACAGTCCGAGCGCCTGGTCGTAGTGGCGGTGGGCCTCCGCGGGGGCTCCGAGCCGCTCGGCCCTGCGCCCGGCTTCGACTGAGGCGGCCAGCCCCTCCGCGAGGTCGTGTCCGGCCAGGTAGTGGTAGGCGAGCTCGGCCGCCGCGCCGTCACGGGCGGTGAGCAGACGGGCGAACTCCGAGTGCAGTCTGGTCCGCTCGCCGGGAAGCAGGTCGGTGTAGACCACCTCCTGGAGCAGGGCGTGCCGGAAGGCGTAGCCGTACTCGCCGTCGAGGCGGAGCAGTCCCCTTGAGACGATCTCCCGCATAGCCTCGTCGAAGGCCAGGTCGTCCAGGCCCGAGGCGTCCTGGAGCAGGTCGTGGTCGACCCGCCTGCCCGCGACGGCCGCGCCGCGGAGCACCCGCTGGGCGGCGTCCGAGAGCACCTCGGTCCGGGAGAGCAGCAGGCCGGCCAGGTCACCGGTCATCGAGCAGCCCTCGGAGACGGCCTCGAACAGCTCCTCGGCGTAGAACGGGTTGCCCTCGGCCCGGTCGACGACCTCGTCGACCGTCCGGGCGTCCGCGCCGCCGAGAGCGGCCAGGTAACCGGTCATGTCGTCGCGGTCGAGCGGCCCCAGCTCGACGGACGTCACCGACGGCAGGCGTTTGAGCTCGGCGAGGACCCGGCGCAGCGGATGACGCCGGTGCAGGTCGTCCGTGCGGTAGGTGCCGACCAGGCAGACGCGCTCCGTCTGCAGCATCCGGCTGAGGAAGACCAACAGGTCTCGGGTCGACCGGTCGGCCCAGTGCAGGTCTTCGAGGACCAGCAGCACGGGCCGCGCGGCCAGGAAGCCGAGCATCGAGCCGAAGAGCTGCTGCTGGGTGAGGCCGGAGGTGGCCTCGGGGCCGAGGTCCGCGCCGCCCGGCAGCAGCCTGCCGAGGACGGGACGGGCGTCGATCTCCGCGCGCAGCTCACCGCCCGCGCCACGCAGGGCGTCGGCCAGCGGGAGGTACGGCAGGGCGTCGCCGAGCTCCGCGCACTGCCCCACGAGCACGGCGAAGCCCTCCTGCCTGGCCTGCTCGACGAGCTCCGTGACGAGGCGGGTCTTGCCGATGCCCGCGTCGCCTCCGACGAGGGCGACACCGGCCAGCCCCTCGGCCGCGGCGCCGAGCACCCCGACGAGCCTGCCGAACTCGGTAGACCGCCCGATCAGAGCACTGTGCGCCCTTCGCCACCCCATTTCGGGGAGTATGCCACGGCCATTCCGACAGCAAGCCGATCGGTCCACGGAAACGCCCCGCCAAGGCCTTCAGTACGGGACCAGGACAGGCCTATGGTCACATCATGATCTCTCTGTCCACGTTTCTGGTCTTCGTGGTGGCGTCACTGGCACTGGTCCTGGTGCCGGGGCCGAATCATCTGTACATCGCGGCCCGGGGCATCGCGCAGGGCCGGGCCGCCGCGGTCGCGAGCGCGTTCGGCGTCGAGACCGGCACGCTGGTGCACATCGCCGCCGCGGCGGCGGGACTGTCCTACGTGGTCGCCAAGTCCGCCACGCTCTTCAACGTGATCAAGTGGGCCGGCGTGCTCTACCTGGTCTATCTGGGCGTCAGGGCGCTGACCCGCAGGCAGGAGGCGACCCTCAGGGAGACTCCGCCGCAGCCGCTGCGCGCGATCTTCCTGGAGGGCGTGGTCGTCAACGTACTCAACCCCAAGGTGATCCTGTTCTTCCTGGCGTTCCTGCCGCAGTTCGTGCACCCGGAGGCGGGGGCCGTGCCGCTGCAGATCGTCGTGCTGGGCGGCACCCTCCTGTTCCTCGGCCTGATCTCCGACATGATCTACGCGGCGGGCGCGGGCGTGCTCGGCAGCAGACTGCGGAACCGGGCGGGCGTGCTGGGCTATGTCAGCGGGGTGGTCTATCTGGGGCTCGGTGTCGCGACCGCGCTCTCGGGCCGGTCGACCTGACCTGGGAGCCGCCCGGCCGCCCCGCCGGTCCGGTCGTGAAGGTCGCTGAGGTCGCTGAGATCGCTGAGGTCGCTGAGATCGCCGAGCAGGCGGGCCAGCGGTCCGGGGGCGGCCATCACGCCCAGGTGCCCGCGTCCGGGGAGCAGGATGAGCCGCCCGTTCCTGCAGGCGCGCAGGAAGTCGCGCTCGTCGGCCCTGAAGGGGTCACGGGCGCCGTTCACGAGCCACACCCGCCCGGGATAGGCGGCCAGCGCCGCGAGCTGGTCGTGTCCGGCGACGGCTTCGACGACCTGCGGCATCACCTCGCACGACAGTCCTCCGGCGACCATCGCGGCGCCGGAGGGACCCGGCAGGAGACGGCGCAGGGCGTAGGAGCTGAGCCGGTTGGCGAACGACGGGTCGCGCGCGGCGAGCGCGGCGGCGATCCGGTAGACCCGGACCGCCGACGCGCTGCGGGCCGTGCAGCCCATGGCCACCAGACCCGCCACCCTGCCGGGAAAGCGCTCGGCGGTGGCGATGCCGACGTAGCCGCCCAGTGAGAGGCCGACCACGAGCGCCCTGCCGCCGAGGGAGTCGATCGCGGCGGCCACCGCCGAGGTCGCGCCCTCCATCGAGAACGGCTCGCCGCGACGGACGCCGTGACCGGGCAGGTCCACGGCCGTGGCGGGGCGGTCGAGGCGGGAGACGACGGGGTCCCACATGGTCGCGCTGACCCGGATTCCGTGGACGAGGACGACAGGCGGCATCGGTGACCTCCAGACACGTCAAACGCAACGGTGCGTCGCGTTCATCAGGACGCCCCATTGAAACACAACGCACCGTTGCGTTGCTATAGTCGGACGCATGGCACCGCGCAAGGAGCAGCAGATCTTCCAGGCGACGCTCGAACTGCTCGCCGCCAAGGGGTACGAGGGGTTGACCGTCGAGGGGGTGGCCGAGCGCTCCGGGGTCAACAAGACCACCATCTACCGCTGGTGGCCGTCGAAGGCGGCACTGCTCGCCGCCGCGCTCGTCGAGGCCGACCTGCTCGTCAGCGCGCCTCCGGACACCGGAAGCCTCAGGGGGGACCTGGAGGCGCTGTTGCGCGGGGTGGCCGCGCTTCTCACCAGTCCTCCGGCCGCCGACGTCGCGGTGGCGGCACTCGGCGCCGCCGTGCACCATCCGGAGCTCGCCACGGCGGCCCAGCGCTTCTTCGCCGACCGGTTCGCCAGGGAGGAGGCCGTCTTCGCGCGGGCGAGGCGGCGCGGCGAGCTGCCCGACACGGCCGACCCTATGTTGATCATGGATCTGCTCGCCGGGGCGGTGTGGCTGCGCGCGGTCTTCCGCGGCCTCCCCCTCGACGACGACTTCGCCGCCGGGGCGGTGGCGGCGGTCCTCGACGGGGTGACCCGCCCGAAGGCGGCCGACGCCGCGAAGAGCCTCGGTGAGGTCCCCTGACGGGAGCCGCCGACGCCGCGGAGCGCCTCGACGGCCCCTCCGCAGAGCCGTCGACGCCCGGGAGCACCCCGGGACAGCCGGTCGCCCCGAAAGGAGGCCCAGGGGCTACAGGGCGAGGTCCCTGGCGATGCCGTCGAGCATCCAGCGCAGGCCTCGTTCGAAGTCGTCGTCGGCCCGGTCGCCCCCCTCGACGTCGGGAGCGCCGTCGGCGAGGAGCGGCGCGAGGTTGGGGAACTCGCCGCTGTCGATGAACTCGCGCAGGTAGGGCCGCATGAGGGCGTCGCGCTCCGCCTGCGTCCAGGCGTATCCGCGCGAGCCCTCCTGTCGCATCCCCTCTCGGATCACGAATCCCAGCGCGTAGTCGTCGACCGCCGCGATGATCCGCCACTTCCACTCGGGCTCGATCCGCAGGCGGGAGAGCGCGGCCAGTGACTGCTCTCCGTGCCGCAGGCCGTTCGGGCCGACCTGCGGGCGCCGGGAGACGAGGTCGACCAGCCAGGGATGACGTCGGAGGACCTCCCGCGTGCGCCGCACGATGGCGGAGATCGCCTCGCGCCAGTCGCCGGGCAGCTCCCCCTCGACCAGGATCTCCGCGTTGACCTCGTCCGCCATGAGGTCGAACAGGTCCTCCTTGCGCTCGATGTGGGTGTAGAGGCTCATCGCGCGGGCTCCGAGCTCCGCGGCCACCCTGCGGATCGAGACGGCGTCGATCCCCTCGGCGTCCGCGATCGCGATCGCGGACGCCACGATCGCCTCACGTGTCAGTTTCGGACGACGTTTCGCCACCTCACGCGCCCAGACCGGCCCTTGCGTCTGCTCTGATCCCACCTGTTCAGTGTACGGCGTAGCGACCTATCGCTACAGTGTACGGAAAATCGATACGCCGTACGGAATGGTGGGCGCGATGACAACGACGCAAGATCCGTCAGAGACACGGCCCGACCCCGCCCTTCGCGCGATCTCCCTCGTCGTGGTGCTGGGCACGGTCATGACCATGCTGGACGCGACCATCGTCAACGTCGCGATCAACGTCCTCGGCCGCGACCTGGGCGTTTCCCTGAGCACCGTCCAGTGGACGGTCACCGGCTACACCCTGGCCCTGTCCATGACGATCCCGATCACCGGCTGGGCGATCGGGCGGTTCGGCGCCAAGTCCACCTGGATCACCTCGCTCGCCCTCTTCGGGGCCGGGTCCGTCCTGTGCGGCGCGGCCTGGTCGGCCGGGGCCCTGATCGCCTTCCGGGTGCTGCAGGGCGTCGGCGGAGGCCTGCTCATGCCGGTCGCGCAGACCCTCCTGACCAGGGCCGCCGGTCCCGAACGAATGGGGCGGACGATGGCCGTGATCTCCATCCCGTCGATGCTCGCCCCGGTGCTCGGACCGCTGCTCGGCGGGGTGCTCGTCGACCATCTGAGCTGGCGGTGGATGTTCTACGTCAACGTCCCGGTCTGCGCGCTCGCGCTGCTGCTCGCCGTACGGCTGCTGCCGCGTGAGGAACGCCGCGCGGACAGTCGCCTGGACGCCCTGGGCCTGGCGCTGCTGTCTCCGGGTCTGGCCGCGCTGGTCTACGGGCTCTCGCAGACCGGCGAGGCGTCAGGAGGTTCCCGGGCGCTCGCGGGGCTGGTCTTCGGCGTCGTGCTCACGGCGGCCTTCTGCGCGCACTCGCTGCGCCGGGGCGAACGCGCCCTGCTCGACGTGGCACTGTTCCGCGACAGGGGACTGGCCGCCTCCGCCGCCGCCCTGTTCTGCTACTCGGTCGGGGTGTTCGGCGTGCTGCTGCTGGTGCCGCTGTACTCCCAGAGCGTCCCGGGCACCGGCGTGCTCGACGCGGGGCTCCTGATCGCCCCGATGGGAGCAGGGGCGATCGTCACCATGCCGCTGGCCGGACGGCTCACCGACCGGCTGGGCGCGCACCTGCCCGGGATCGCCGGAATCGTGACCGTCCTCGCCGGGATCTTCGCCTGCGCCCGCGTCGACATGTCAGCGGGCGCGTCGCCGCTGGCCGCCGCGCTGTTCGTCATCGGGCTCGGGCACGGCCTCGTCACCCCGTCGATCATGGCGGCGGCCTACCGCACCCTGCCCCGTTCCGTCCTGCCCGGAGCGGCGACCGCCTCGCAGATCGTGATCAGGGTGGGAACCGCCCTCGGCGCCGCCGTGATCACCGTCATCCTGCAGACCCTGACGCGCGGCTCGGACGGCCCGCAGGCCGCGGCCTTCGAGGGAAGTCTCCTGTGGGCCACGGCGATCGTCGCCGTCGCCCTCGTCCCCGCCCTGCTGATCCCCCGCCGTCAGGCGGCGCCGTGACGACCTCCACGCCCCGCTCCCGCCGTCGCCGGGCGCCGCCCCGAGAACCCCGCCGGTCAGCCCGAGAGCGCGCCCGGGATGCGGTCGAGGATCGGGTACGGCATGAGCCCGTACGCGTAGAAGTCGACCGCGTCCGCCCCCGCGGCCCGCACGGCCCTGACCTTGGCGACGAGCCGGTCGGCCGAGTCGGTGTCGGGAAAGCCGGGGCGGAGCACGGCCCGCAGTTCCTTGTCCTTGCCCGTCGAACGGCGGTAGGCGGCCACGTCGTCGGCGACGCGCGCGGCGTCGCGGGCGTAGGCGAGAACGCCGAGCGAGGGCACCAGGTCGCCGAGGGCGACCAGGTCGACGCCCAGCTGCCAGGAGTCGTGCGCGGAGAGCCCCGAGGGGGGCAGACCGTCGATGTAGCCCTTGGCCGAGCCGGTGGCGTCGAGGAAGACGAGGCTGGAGCCCTCGGCGGCGACGGCGGCCGAGACCTCGGAGACCAGCGACGTCACCACCTCCGAGCGCGCCCGCGCGTAGGAGACGACCTCGGGCCCCGCGTAGGCGGTCAGCGCGGCCCGGGTCACCTCGCCCTGCGCGGGCGGGTCTCCGTCGAGGACGCCTCCCACGATCCTGGCGCACTCCTCGCGGGCAACCTCCGCGTTGACGCCGAGGTCGGCGGCGCGGCGCATGCAGAAGTCGCAGAAGCACAGGCCGAGCAGGAACTCGTCCATCGGTCCCAGCGGGACGAAACTGCGCTCGTTCTGGTAACCGCAGCCGAAGGTGCCGAAGTGCAGCGCCTCGGCGACCACGCTGTCCACCCCCTGCCTGGCCACGGCCCGCCCGAGCGCCACAGCGTAGAGGCGGACGTCGGGGTGGGAGGGGCACAGATCGGCGGGCGAGCCCCGGTCTCCGAAGCAGTTGCGCAGGGTCACCTCGGGGTTGGCGAGGCCGAGCGTGGTGTTCATCAGGAACACGGTCCAGCCGTGCAGTTTGAGACCGCGCTCGGCGGTGGCCCGGCGCAGCGCGGCCAGCGGCTCCTCCTCCGCGCCCTCCTGCACCGGCGGGACGAGGCGGAGCCCGCCGAACAGGTCCTCCGGCGGTGTGAAGTGCACGCCGTCCCTGCGGACCGTCACCCGGGGACGGCCGTGCGGGGTCACGTCGCGGGCACGGTGATAGGCGGCGGCGACGGTCACGCCCGTCACGCCGTATCCGGTGATCCGGTCGAGGACCGCCTCAAGGCCCTCCCCCCGCACGTCCTCGACGTAGACGTATAGCGAGCTGTCCAAACCGCCGCCCTCCCACGCAGTCGGTCAGACTCTAACGTGCCTTGTAGGCCACGAAGTCGATCTCGACCAGGATGTCCATCAAGTCGGACCCGACAGTCGTGCGAACCGGGTAGGGCTGGGTGAAGTATGACTTGTACACCTCGTTGTAGGCGGCGAAGTCACGCTTGAGGTGCTGCAGGTGGACGGTCGACTTGACCACGTCGTCGAACCCGAGGCCGTGGGCCGCGAGGATCGCGCCCAGGTTGCGCATCGTCTGGTGGGTCTGCTCGGCCACGTCCGCGCCGACGACCTCGCCGGTCCTGGGGTCCAGCGGTCCCATCCCCGAGGTGTAGACGAAGTCGCCGACCACGAGGCCCTGGGAGTACGCCCCGACCGGCGCGGCGCCCTCGTCCGTGCGCAGTTCCTGCTTACCGCTCATGTCACAGCTCCTTGGAGACCCTCAACAACGGAAAACTAGAAGTATGTGGTTATCAGGTCGACGACCACGTAGTCGTCGTCGACCACCGGCATGACCCGCCACTTGTCGAAGGCGGTGCAGGGGTGGGAGATGCCGAAGGAGACCAGGTCTCCCGGCTTCACCGGCGAGCCCGGCGCGAGCCGCAGGACCGCGTGCTGGTCCTGGACCTTGAGCACCGTGGCGTCCGCGACGGCTCCGCGGGGGATCGGCAGCCCCTCGTCGAAGGGGGCGTCCCGCTTGCCGAAGCCGACCACGGCCATGCCCGGCTCCGGGACGCTCAGCACGTGCGCCCAGATCTCCAGCGCGGCGCGCAACTCCCCCTCGATCCGGGTGTACGGCGTGCGCTCGCGGTAGTAGCCGTCGTCGTGGGAGACGTAGGCGCCGCTGCGGAGCATGATCCTGGCCTGGCAGGCGGCGAGCTCCCTGCCGATCACGTCGAACCACTGGCTTCCGCCGACGGACAGGATCGGGTCGCGCACCCGCAGGTGCTCCAGCGCCTCGACCATCCGGCGCAGATAGGCGCGCACCTCGTCGGCCGTCCCCAGCGCCCCCTCGTAACCCGCGACGCCCGCGAGCTCGACTCCGGGGGCGGCCTGCGCGGCCGCCGCGACCTCCAGGAACTCCTCGAGCGTACGGCTGCCCGCCCGGCCGCCCTCGTGCCCCAGCTCGGCCAGCACCTGGAACGGCCTGGTCCCGGCGTGCCGGGACAGCGCCTCGACCCCGGCGACGGAGTCGACGAAGCAGAGGAACTCGAAGGACGGGTCGTCGGCGAGCTGCCCGGCGACGGCGTCGAGCCCCGCCGGGTCGAAGACCTGGTTGGCGATCATGACGCGCGGCACGCCGAACTCGCGCAGGGTGAGCGCCTGGCTGGGGGTCGCGGCCGTCAGCCCCCACGCGCCCGCCTCGAGCTGCGCCCTGACCAGCTCGGGCGACATGGTCGTCTTGGCGTGCGGGACGAGGAGCATCCCGTGCTCGGCGGCGAAGGCCGCGAGCGTCGCGATGTTGTGCTCGAGCGCGTCGCGGCGCGCCACCATCACGGGGAAGCTGAAGGCCCCTCCGAACAGTGAGGACCCCACGGCCCTGCCAGGATCGACGATCCCCTTCACATGACGCTCCCTTCGCTTCGCCCTGGCGACCCTATCCTCAGGGCCGCAACGCCCTGCCTCTGACGGCATCCTCAGGGCCGCAACGCCCTGCCGCTCACGGCCCCGGTGAGCCGTCCCCCCGCGAGCACCGGGACACCGGAGACGAGGACGTCGTCGACGCCGGTCGCGGGGACGCGCGGGTCGGCGTAGGTGGCCTGGTCGGAGACCGTCGCGGCGTCGAAGACGACGACGTCGGCCGCCTGGCCCGTGCGGATCAGGCCCCTGCCAGGCAGGCCGAAGCGGCGGGCCGGGTGGGAGGCGAGGTGGACGACGGCCTGTTCCAGGGTCCAGTCGCCGGTCTCGCGGACGTGACGCCCGAGCATGCGGGCGAACGCCCCGTAGCCGCGGGGGTGCGGGTGCCCGCCGACGTAGATGCCGTCGGAGCCGCCGGTGTGGGCCGGATGGCGCAGGATCGCGCGGACCGACTCCTCGCCCT
Source organism: Streptosporangium carneum (assembly GCF_027922005.1). Taxonomy (GTDB): domain Bacteria; phylum Actinomycetota; class Actinomycetes; order Streptosporangiales; family Streptosporangiaceae; genus Streptosporangium; species Streptosporangium carneum. The sequence continues at coordinate 489,156 of NZ_BSEV01000002.1, forward strand.
CGGGCCCCTCGTCGGGCCTGGCCATCACGCAGCCCGCCTCGAGGCGGGTGTCGATCAGGACCCTGCGGCAGAACTCGTCCGGCTCGGCCCCCGCCCTGGCCGCGGCCTCGGGGAGCGTCAGGCCCTCGGCCCACTCGTCCCCCGGCACGTGGGAGAAGGTGATCCTCGGCCAGAGCTCCGCGTCCCACTCGATCGGCTCGGACTCCAGCAGCTCCAGCGCCCTGTCGGTGTCGGCGGCGGGGACCCAGGACGGCAGCGCGACCATCGCCAGGATGGTGCTGCCCCGCAGATAGGGATAGGTGTCGAAGGTGACGTCGAGCCCGTCGCCGCGGGCCCGGTCGATCAGCGGCACCAGGGTCGAGGCCGGCCCGTGGTAGTGCGAGACGTGCACGGCGGCGCCGGAGCTCCTGGCGATGTCCGTCACCTCGGCCATGCCGGTCGCGGCCTTCGCGCCGTACCCGCGCATGTGCGTGACGTACGGCAGGCCGCCGAGAGGCGCGCAGAGGGCGGCCAGCTCCGCGGCGTCGGCGTAGCGCCCCGGGGCGTACTCCAGGCCCGTGGACAGCCCGACCGCCCCTTCCGACAGACCGCGCTCGACGCGGGCGAGCATGGCGGCCAGCTCGTCGGCGGAGGCGGCCCGCTCCGCGGCTCCCATCACGTCGTAGCGGATGGTGCCGTGCGGCAGCAGGTAGGCGGTGTTGAGCGCGGTCGCCCTGTCATATCCCGCCAGCAGCTCCCGCACGCCGAGCGGCCCGTCCGCCGAGGGATGGGTCCCGTTGACCGCGGCGAAGTAGCGGGTGGCGTAGGCGAAGGCCTCGGGAGTGGAGGTGGGGGCGTAGGAGAGCCCGTCCTGGCCGAGGACGAACGTGGTCACTCCCTGGCGCAACGCGGCGAGCTGCACCTCGGGGTCGAAGACGAGGGCGTCGCCGTGGGCGTGACAGTCGATCAGTCCCGGCATGATGTGGCGACCGGAGGCGTCGATCACCGTCGCGGCCTCCGCGCCGGCCAGCCTGCCGACGGCGGTGATCTCGCTCCCGGTGACGCCGACGTCCGCCAGAAAGGCCGGAGCACCCGTGCCGTCCAGCACCTGGCCACCTCTGATCAGCACATCGAATGACATGATCGGATTCAATCATCGAAGAGGGATTTTTGGGCATGTTCGAGCGTTCCACCGGCTCCGCTGTCCCTCTGTCTCCCCCGTCCGGCCTGTTCGGCCTGTTCGGCCGCGGCTCCCGCCGGGAGGCGGAAGCCGCGCAACCGCGGCGACGGCCGTGACGCGTCAGTAGTCGTACTCGGCGGGGACGTCGCGCTGTGAGGCGGGAGTGACCGGGCATTCGGGGCCGGTGAGCACCGGGTGCCGCTCGAGCGCCTCTCTCGCCTGCTGTCTGGCGAGGTTCCAGCCGTTCCACGGGTCGGGAGCGTAGAGGCGGTTGACGGCGATCACGTCCCGCAGCACGCAGCTGCGCATCGGCTCGGGCAGCCGGTCGAGCGCGGGCACGGCCTCCGCCCCGAGGCCGCCCAGGTAGGCCCGGTCGAGCCGCTCCACGCCCCGCACCGCGACCTGGGTCTCCGCGACCCGCAGATCCGGGTTCCACACGGCGAACGCCAGCAGCGCCGCCCCGGTCATCATGACGAGCGCCCTGGGCAGCCAGTTCGCGTGACCACGCCGGGTGAGCCGTGCCGCGCCCGCCGCCAGGACCAGCGCGAAGACCGCGCCCAGCCACCAGATCGCCGCTCCGACCGTGGCGCGCAGCCGGGAGAATCCGTACGCGTCGACGTAGAGGTCGAGGCGGTGCATCGCGGAGACCAGGACCACCATGGTCAGCGCGCAGAGCAGGCCGAGCAGCACGGCCATCAGCCACCGTTCCCGCTCCCCGAGCTCGAGCAGGACCGAGGCGGCCGCCACGATCGCCAGCACGAACACGCTGACGACGACGAGCTGGAAGAACCCGGAACGGGCGTACTCGGCGTAGGTCAGCCCCGCGGCGGAGACCACCCACCGGGTGCTGCCGAACAGCACCGTCAGCTGCATCCCCACGAACACGCAGAACAGCAGGTTGAGCGCGACCAGCGGGGTCACCCACAGACCCCGGCCGACCGTGAGCCGCAGGGGGGGCACCGTCGGCTCGGCCACGGGGCGCATGCCGACCAGCACGGCGGAGGCGACCACGATCCCGAAAGCCGCGAACAGCACGATCCGCAACGGCATCGACTCCGCCCAGTCCTGCGCGAGGAACACCCGCTCGACGGCCTTGGCGAAGACCGCGTCCGCCGAGACGAACAGCCCGCCGAACAGCACCACCAGCACCAGGGCGAGGCATGTGCCGATCAGCGCGGGCACCACCTTCCTGCGAAAGGCCATCCCCTTCACCGGCGCCGCCAGGAACCACGGCACCGGCAGCAGCCCGATCAGCACGGACGCGCCGCCCCTGGCGATCCCGAGCCAGCTCCGTCCCGCCCCCGACAGGGCCAGGGCCGCCAGCAGGAACCCCGCCAGCAGGAGCAGTGCGACGAGCCAGTCGGAGTCCCTGATCGTCGACACCCCGATCATCCCGTACGCGATCACCCCCAGCCCCGCCGACCAGGGCGTGATCCGCCGGCGCACGACCGGCAGCGCCGCCGCGCCCATGGCCACGGCGACGAGCGCGAACCCCAGCCCCGTTCCGCTGTACGGCAGCGCGACCGCCGCGAGGAACCCGACGGCGGCGCACACCGGCAGCACCCACCGGGGGGTCTCGGGCAGCTCAGGCCGGGGGAACACCGGTGGCGCCACGTAGTCCCCGGGGGGGGATCCCGGAGGTCCGCCCGTCTCCCCCCGCCCGGACTCCCCTTCTCCTCTCCGTTCATCCCCGCCGTCGCCGGACGTATCCTGCGCCTCCTCGTCCGCTCCCGCCTGCCCCGGAACGGCGGGACGCGACGACTGCGCGGGACGCTCCGCCTCCGCCGTCGGGTGGGAGGGGGTGACGCCGAGCACCGTGCCGACGAAGCCCCCGACCATCACGGCCGTCAGACCGGCCAGCAGCGCCAGCAGGAGGCTCACGGACGCGATGGCCGCCACGACGGGCACAGCGCAGATCCCGCCGATGAACAGGCCCCCCACGAGCCCCACGAACGCTCCCAGCCAGTCGCGGGGCGGATGCGGCCGCCGAGGGGCCCTCAGCACGGGCTCGTGCACGAAGGGCGGGTACGGCGCGGGCCCGGCCGACGCGGAGGAGGGCGTGGGCACGGCGGGTCGCCCGCCCTCGCCGGTTCGCCCACCCTCGGCGGACGGAGAGGTCTCGGCGGAGGGGGAGGCCTGCGGGCGGACCCGCTCGTGAGGCGGGTGGGGCCGGAAACCGGCCGACTCCTTGTCGCCTTCGGGAGTTCCCGAGTCGTGCGGGGCGTCGGCGGGGACCCCGTCCGTCTCGGCCGTGGGAGAGAGCCCGGCGACCTCCGAGACGGCGGAAGAGGTCCCGACGGTGTCGGGAGTGGCGGGAAGGCGCGCGGAGGAGGGCACAGGGGTCCGCCCCCGCTCGGCCGCGGAGATCTTCGTGTCAGCGAGCGCGGAGGCTTCGGCGGGCACGGGAACCTCGGCGGGCTCGACCGTTTCAGCGGGCTCGAACGTCCCGGAGGCCCCGGAGCCGAGCGTCTTGGAAGATCCAGAGTCAAGCGTCCCGAAGGCCCCGGAGCCGAGCGTCCCGGAAGACCCGGAGTCAAGCGTCCCGGAGGCCCCTGAGCCGAGCGTCCCGGAAGGCCCGGGGCCGAGCGTCTTGGAAGACCCTGAGCCGAGCGTCCCGGAGGCGTCCGGGATCGCCGAGGCGGGGGACGCCTCCGCGAGGTCGGACGCGGACGGGATGTCCATCGTGATCCTTTCTGGAAGGTCGACCGCGATCCGGCAGCCGACGCCGTCCTCCACCCGGATGGAACCGCCGTGCAACTCGACGATCTCCTTGACGATCGCCAGGCCGAGTCCGGCGCCGCCCTCGTCCGCGGCCCGTCCCGCGTCCAGGCGGGAGAAGCGCTCGAAGGCTCGCGCCCGGTCCTCGGCGGGGATTCCAGGGCCCTGGTCGGTCACGCGCAGCCGTACCCCGGCGCCCGCCGAGGCCGCCGCCAGCACCACGACCCCGCTCTCGGGGCTGTGCCGTACCGCGTTGTCCAGGAGGTTCGCCAGCACCTGCGCCAGCAGGTCCGGATCGGCGCGGACGCTCAGCCCCTCCGGCACCTCGCAGCGGGCGGTGACGCCGTCCCTGGCCAGTACGGCCTCACGCAGCGCCTGGTCGCACAGCGGCCCGAGCTCGACCTCCTCCACCTCGATCGGCCGCGCCCCCGAGTCGAGGCGGGACAGGTCGAGGAGCTGGGCCACCAGCCTGCCGAGCCGCTCCGTCTGGGCCAGCGCCGTTCCCAGCGTGACGGGATCGGGCGTCGAGACGCCGTCGACCACGTTCTCCAGTACGGCCCTGAGCGCGGTGATCGGCGTGCGGAGCTCGTGACTGACATTGGCGACCAGCTCACGCCGCTGCCGGTCGACCTCTCCGAGGTCGGCCGCCATCGCGTTGAAGGCGCGGGCCAGCTCGCCGACCTCGTCACGCGAGGTGGCGGTGACGCGCAGGCCGTAGCGGCCCTTGGCGATGGTCTGCGCGGCGGCGGCCATCTCGCGCAGCGGCTTGGTCATCCCCCGCGCGAGCAGCTGCATCATGATCAGGGCGAACACCACGGCGACCGCGACGCGGACGTTGCGCGAGTAACCGGCGTTGATGCCGACCTCGTTGACGACGAACGCCGCCGCCACGGCCAACAGGATGACCATGCCCAGTTTGATCTTGATCCGGCCGAGGAAGTCGAGGGGTCTCAATGGTTGGCTCGTCCCGTTGTTCGTTGTCCGAGTGATGAGATGAGGGGAAGGGGCGGGGTCACTGCCGGACGAGGGCGTAACCGACCCCGTGAACGGTCCTGACGACGCCGGGACCGAGCTTGCGTCGCAGCGCGCGCACGTGGCTGTCGACCGTGCGGGTGGCCGCCGCCTCGGAGAACCCCCAGATGTCGGCGAGCAGCCGCTCGCGCTCGAACACCTGGCCGGGACGTTCGGCGAGGCGGCACAGCAGGTCGAACTCGGTCCTGGTGAGCTGCGCCTCCGCCCCCCGCACGTAGACCCTGCGCTCGGCGGTGTCGATCTCGATGTCGCCGACGCGGACGACCGTGTCGGCCCCGGCGAGCTGGGAGGCCCGCTCGACCCTCCGCAGCAGCGCGTGCACCCGCGCGACCAGCTCGCGCATGCTGAACGGCTTGGCCATGTAGTCGTCCGCCCCGACGCCGAGCCCGACGAGCAGGTCGGTCTCCTCACCCAGCGCGGTGAGCATGAGCACCGGCACCGGCCTGGCCGCCTGCATCCTCCGGCAGACCTCGAGCCCGTCAAGGCCGGGCAGCAGCCGGTCGAGCACCACCACGTCGGCTCCGGTCCTCGCGTAGGCCGCGAGCGCCCCCTCACCGTCCCCGACGACCTGGACGTCGAAGCCCTCGGCCGCGAGGCGGTGCCGTACGGCCCGCGCGATCGTCTCGTCGTCCTCCACCACGAGGACACGTCGTTGCTGAGGGGATGTCATGTTCCGCAGCGTAGAGGGGGCATGTGCAGATGACCTGCGGTGAATTGTGAATATTTTGCGCACCCGTCCGCTACCCGCGCCGCTCCTCTCACCCGCGAGACCACATCCCCCGCCAGGACCGTCCAGACGCGGACGGATCGGCGTCGGTGCACGACCCGGGAAGCCTTCCCGGACACAGCGCCAATGCTGTGTCCGGGAAGGTTCACCGAGTTGCGCGCCGTTCGAAGGCGCCGATCACGTCCGTACCGACACTCGCCGTACCGGCGCCCGAAACACCACGAACCTGGTGAAGACATGTGGCCACCACACCAGACCACGAACCCGGCGAAAACACGCGGCCACCACACCAGACCACGAACCCGGTGAAAACACGCGGCCACCACACCAGACCACGAACCCGGTGAAAACACGCGCTCACCACACGAGATCACGAACCCGGTGAAAACACGCGGCCACCACGCCAGACCACGAACCCGGCGAAGGCACGCGGTCACCGCACTAGATGAGGATCATCCTGCGCCCCATGACGTGGTAGCCGAGCCGGGCGAACGACGCCGCCATGGGCGCGTTGCCCACGTCGGTGTTGTCGTTGACCTCCGGCGCGCCCTCGGCGGTGAAGATGTGCAGCGCCTCGGTGACCAGGTCGTCGGCGTAGCCGTGACCCCGGTGGGCGGGGTCGACCCCGACGTAGCCGACCGTCGCCGACCTGTCGTTACGGGTGGGCATGACGATTCCGACCAGTTCACCGGAGGCGTCGCGGGCGAGCCGCCAGCGCCCCCGCCCACCGGCCATCCCCGCGACCGCGGCCACCGTCCCCTTCGCGGTCTCCCGTGCGCCCTGCTCCGCGAGGGTGCGCCTGTCCCAGGCGTCCAGGCTGCCCTCGAGGACCCTGACCAGCAGGTCGACCACGAGTCGGTCGTCGTCGGCCGGGGTGAAGGCGAGCCGGGTCGACCTGGGCGGCAGTCCCTGCTCGGGGGTCCAGCGCAGGTTGAGCCGCTCGACGGACCGACGCCACCCGGCCTGCTCGGCCCCGCGGATCCGGTCGGTGGCGTCGGCCACCGCCTCGGGTCGCTCATGCCAGTCGGCGGGCAGGACCAGGTGGTACTCGGGCCGCTCGCCCGTCCCTTCAGGGGCAGGCAGCACGGCGTGGGCGGCCCGCAGCAGGGCGGCTCCCACCTCGATCCGGTCGGGGCCGAGCCCCGGGTCGAACCAGTCGAGGCTGTAAGGACGCTCGGAGCCGCGCGGCCCCCAGAACGCGGCGCGCGCGACCACCTCGTCGCCGCGCAGCGCCACCCAGACCCATCCGGGCCGGTAGTCGCGCTCGTCAAAGGACAGGGGCCACGTCCCGACGCCCGAGGCGGGCAGCGGTCCGTAGCGGTGGAACAGGTCGAACTCGCCCGCTTCGAGCGGACGGAAAAGCAGATCTGACACGTGAAACTCCAGACAGCGGGTGCGCTCTCCGGATCTCAGGCGGTCCGCCGCCCGAGGCGGGAGCGCGTGACCAGGTTGGCGAACATCTGCTCCTCACCTCCTCATGCTCGAAGGGACGATCAGGTTAGCCGTGGGGACGACCCGCCCTCAACCGGATAACGCGGCCGGCGCACCCGCCGAAGGGGCGGCGGGGCCGGCGAGCCCTCCCGACCCGTGCCAGGCCCGCGCCCTCAGCCATGCCCGCGCCCGACGCCTCCGCGCCCCCGGCCATGCCGGGTGACGCCCCGTACCCCGGTCATGCCCGGCGACGCCCCCTGTACCCCGGCCATGCCCAGCCATGCCGGGACATGTCCCGGCCATGTCCCGGCGTCGCCCCGCGCCCCGGCCGTGCCCCCGGAGACCGCTCTCCGCATATGGTGACGGGGTGATCGACGTCGGCGCCTACCTCCGCAGGATCGGTGTCAGGGCCGAGGGCCCGCCCAGCGCGGAGTCGCTTCGCCTGCTCCACAGGGCGCACGTCGAGAGCGTGCCGTACGAATGTCTGGACATCTGGCTCGGCCGTCCCACGACGGTCGACCCGGTGGAGTCGGCCGCGCGGATCACGCGTGGCCGGGGCGGCTACTGCTACCACCTCAACGGCGCGTTCGCCCTGCTGCTCGAGACGCTCGGCTACCGGGTGGCCCGGCACGTCGGCGGCTCCCAGTACGACGCGCGGTCTCCCGCGGGCGCCGACGGCGGACACCTCGTGCTCACGGTGACCGGCCTGCCGAGCGCGGACAACCCCGGCGGCGGGTGGATGGTCGACCAGGGGCTCGGCGACGGGCTCCACGAGCCGCTCCCCCTCGCCGAGGGCGTCTACCGCCAGGGCCCCTTCACCTACGGCCTGCGCCCCTCCCAGGCGGAACCCGGCGGGTGGCGGTTCGACCATGATCCGCGCGGCACCTTCCTCGGCCTGGACTTCCGCCCGGAACCCGTTCAGATGTCGGCGTTCGCCGCCATGCACGAGTTCCTGTCCACCTCGCCCGAGTCAGGATTCGTACGCGTGGCCACGGTGCAGCGACGCGACGCCACGGGCGTCGACATCGTGCGGGGCCTGGTCCTGACCCGTCTCGGCGAGCGCGAGCACACCATGATCCTGGAGACCGAACGCGACTACTTCGAGATGCTGGCCGACGTCTTCGCCCTTTCCCTGGACGACGTGACACCCACCGAACGCGCCAAACTCTGGCGTCGCCTGTGGACCGCCCACGAGCAGTGGTCCGGACTGCGCTGATCCCGTACTGGTCCCGCGCTGATCCCGTGCCGGCCCCGTACTGGTCCCGTACTGGTCCCGCGCCGGCTCAGCGCCGCTCCAGCGGGAAACCTCCTGCCGCGAATCGCTCCTCCACAGGAAAGACGGATGGGGTCGAAGCGCCGTTCGCCTGTCCCGTGCCCCTCCACGGGAGGGGTCATGGGCGGTTCGTCCCTTCACTTACGGACACATGCGGACGCTCACATACGGATACATACGGACGCTTTCGGGGTGACCTCACACGCCGACGAGAACGCGCGTGACACTACGAAGACCGAAGCCAGGGCCAAGTGGCCGGAATGCGATCCTCATTCATTGGTCCATATGCCGCTAAGTGGCTATGTTGCTGTCCGCGATGGGATGGCGAACGGGGTGAACGGGATCGACACTCGAGTGCTAGCGGGCCGCTACCGCCTGCTCAACCCCCTCGCCGAGGGCGGGACGGGCGCGGTCTGGCTCGCCGCCGACGAGATGCTCCGCCGTGACGTGGCGGTCAAGGAGGTACGGCTCCCGCCGGACCTCGACCCCGTCAGGCGGCAGGAGGCCTGTGCCTCCGCGCTCCGTGAGGCCAACCTGGCCGCCCGGCTCAAGCATCCCTCCATCGTGACCGTCCACGACGTGATCATCGATCAGGACCGGCCCTGGGTCGTCATGGAGCTGCTGTCGGGCGCCTCCCTGGAGCAGACCGTCCGCCAGAGGCAGCCGCTGCCGACGCACCAGGCGGCCCGGGTCGGCGTGGGGATCCTCAGCGCGCTCGTCGCGGCGCACGCGGCCGGGGTGATCCACCGGGACGTCAAGCCGGGCAACGTCTTCCTCACCCGGACGGGGCGGGCCGTCCTGACCGACTTCGGCGTCGCCGTCGTCGAGGGCGAGGCGACGGCGGGACGCACCGGCCACCTGATCGGCTCCCCCAACTACATCGCCCCCGAACGCCTGCGCGGCGAGCGCGGCGGCCCCGCCTCCGACCTGTGGTCGCTCGGCGCCACGCTCTACTTCGCCGTCGAGGGCCTGCCCCCGCACCCGGCGGAGACCCCCGTCGCGGCGATCGGCCGGGTGCTCACCGACCCCGCCAGGCCGCCGGAGCGCGCGGGGGCGCTCGGCCCGCTGCTGACGCTCATGCTCGCTCCCAGGGCCGAGGACCGCCCCTCCTTCGACGACGTCGCCCGCTCCCTCCAGGAGATCGCCCTCGGCCGCCCGGCCACCGCTCTGCCCCCGGGTCCCTCCGGATCCGTCCCCTCCGGGCCCGTCCTCGAGAGGATCCCCGTCCCCTCCGAGCACGAACGCCCCCTTCCCGAGGAGTCGACCGGCGGGCGGCGGCAGGCCGGAGCGCGGGAGCGGAGCGGGGGACACGCGCCCGTGCCCGTGCCGCGCGGGAGGCGCACCGCCGTATGGGCGGCGGCCGAGGTGGCGGCCGTCGTGGCCGTCATCGCGGTCACCGCGGGCGTCGCCCACCTCCTCTCAGACGGTACGGCCCCGGCGGCCCCGGCCAGGCTCAGCGAGAAACCCGGCGTGTTCGCCGTCCCGGTCGACCCGTGCAAGCTGATCTCCGCGACCGAGGTCAGACAGCTCCTGCCCGCCCTGAAGGCGGCGGGCCAGCCGACCAACCAGGGCGGCTGCCAGTGGACGACCCCCGGCGTCGGCCTCCAGGTCTATCCCGCGGGCCTGGACAAGCAGTGGGGGAAGAGCCCGCGCCAGGCCCACGAGCTGTTCGTCAACCAGCGGCACAGCGTGCTGCCCAGCGGGCAGACCGCCTGGAGCTGGCCCGGCATCAAGGCGGGGGTGCGCTCGGCCAGGTCGACGGGTCCCCTGGAGGTCGGACCGGCCGGGGACGAGGCGTTCGGCTACGACCTGTACGAGAACAGGAAGACCGGCAGGCTGGAGAAGAGCCACGTGGTCCTCCGCGTCGACAACCTGGTCCTCGAGGTCGCCTACACCGTGGTGGACGGCAGCAAGGACGGCCCCAAGATCCAGGCGGGCGCCCACACCGCCGCGACCTGGGTCGCGCAAGCGCTGAACAAGCAGAAGGCGAGCGGATGAACCATCCAGACGTCCCACGGTCGCAGGGCAGGCACGCGGGCCGCCACGCCGTGACCGGGTCAGGCTCTGTCGGGGCGGCGAGCCCGGCGTTGCTGGAGCAGGCCTCGCTGGAGCAGGTGATCGGACGCCTGGGACCGATGCCCCCGCAGCGGGTCGCCACCGTTGGCCTGGCCGTGCTGGATCAGCTCGTGGCCGTGCACAACCGCGGGATGCTCCACGGCGACGTGCGTCCCGGCTCGGTGCTGCTCGGCCCCTACGACCAGATAACCCTCACCGCGCCGACCCTGCGCTCTCCGGCCTTCACCGCCCCGGAAGGCGTGACGGGCCCCGCGGCCGACCTGTGGTCGCTCGGCGCCACCCTCTACACGGCCGTCGAGGGACGTCCTCCGTCCCCCGGCGGTTCCCTCGACAGCGCGGGGCCCATCGGGCCGATCCTGTTCAGCCTGCTCTCCGGCGACCCCGGCCAGCGGCCCGACCCCGGCACGCTGCGCAACACCCTGCTCGACCTCTCCAGGAACGGCGGCGCGGTGCACACCCCGCTGCCCCCTGTCCGCGCCGACGCGCTGCCCCCGCCCTCTCCCTGGGCTGACTCTCCCTTCCCGTTGGAGCTTCCCGAGCTCCCGCCGCCTCCTCCCGAGCCCAGATCCGAGTCCAGGACGGTGTTTCCCGCGCCGATCCCCCCGGCGCCTCCCTTTGCGTCGCCCCCGGCGCCTCCTGCCATGACGTCCTCCCCCGACCCGCTGACGTCCTCCCCCGACCTGCTGGGGCTCTCCTCCACCCCCTCCGGGTTCGGGTTCTCCTCCGACCCACCGGGGTTCTCCTCCGATCCTTCCGGGTTCGGGTTCTCCTCCAATCCCTCGGCCTTCACCTCGAGCCCTTCGCTGTTCTCTCCGGACCCCGCAGCGCCCTCCGCGCCTTCCGGGCCCGCCGTACCCTCCATGCCCGCCGTGCCTTCCGGGCCCCACGCGCCTTCCGGTTCCGAGGCCGTCGGCGCGGCTTCGCCGTCCCTCCCCCAGGGGGCGCCGGAGACGACCGCCCGGGTCCCGCGCCCCTCCGAGCCGGGGACGTCCGCCTCCGCGCCGCACCCTCACGGACCAGGGACGCCGCATCCTCACGGACCAGGGACGCCGCATCCTCACGGACCGGGGGCCGCCGCCCCCGGGACACCTGCCCACGGCCCCCATGGAGCGGTCATCCCCGGGGCGTCCCCCTATGGAGCCGCACCCGTACCGCCCTCCCCCGCCGAGGCGGCCACCAGCGCGCCGTCCTCCCCCGAGCCCGAGTCGTCCATCCCCACCTCGCCGTTCCCGAACCTGGAGGGCGCGGCTCCCTCGTCTGCTCATCCCGCGCCGCCCCCGCCCGGAGCGCCGTTCCCTCCCGACGCGACCGCGCCCGTGCCGCCCGGTTTCGAGCCGGAGGCGGTCATCGCGCAGCCGGACATCCACCAGCGGACGGCACAGGGACCCGCCCCCACCCTCGTCTCCGTCCCCGTCGTCTCCACGCCCCCTCCCGGCTCCGTCTCACGTGAGCTCGTCCCGGTCTCCACGGCCAGGGGAGACGACTCCCCTCCGGACCCGATCGGAGCGGCGGAGCGGTCCGCCGGACGTCCCCCCGGCGTGTTCGTGCCCCGCTCGATCGTGGGGCTGACCGGCGGCCTGCTGCTGGCCATGGCGGTCACCATCGGCGTCCTGCTCGCCCCTGTGCTCAGCGGCTCGGGCGAGGGAGAGGACGCCCAGGGCTCCGAGTCCTCAGGGGGCAAGGCCCGCTTCGCCTCCGCGCCCAGGGCGTGCGGCCTGCTCGACGAGAAACAGGCCGACCAGGTCGTGCCGGGGTTCAAGAGCTCGGAGGTCGAGACCGCCGAGTGCAACTGGCTCAACCAGCATGACTGGCGCAAGCCCAACTCGGAGAGGTTCGACCTCCGCGTACGGCTGGTCGCCCAGAAGCAGGACGCCTCCGGGATCGTGAGGGCCAAGGAGTATCTGGCCGGAAAGCGGAAGGACTTCGCCGACAGGGGCAAGTTCGCCACTCCCAAGCCCACACCGCCCCAGGACCTGAAGGGAGTGGGCGAGGAGGCCTTCACCGTGAAGCGCTACGAGCCCATCACCATCTACGGCGGGTCGTACAAGGTCACCGTGGTGTTCCGGGTCAGCAACCTGATCGCGGAGGTCGAATACGAGCGGGGCGGCGTCAAGGAGGACCCCGACGGCGAGATCGCCAAGGGCGCGGCGCAGGTCGCCCGCTGGCTCACCGAGTCCCTGAAGAGCGATGGCTGACCAGGTGCTGCCCGTGCTCGCGGGCCGTTACCGGGCCCTCGACCGGCTCGGCGCGGGCGGGATGGGCGTGGTCTGGCGCGCCAGGGACGAGCTGCTGCACCGCGAGGTGGCGATCAAGGAGGTGCTGCTCAGCCGGAACCTGACGGAGGCGGAGCGGGCGGAGACACGGGAACGCACCCTTCGCGAGGCGCGGGCCGCCGCCCGGCTGAGCCACCCGTCCATCGTGGCCGTGCACGACGTCGTCGCCCAGGACGGCCGCCCCTGGATCGTGATGGACCTCATCCGGGGCCGCTCCCTGGACCAGGCCATCCGTCAGGACGGACCGCTCCCGCCCCGGCGGGTCGCCGCGATCGGCGTGGCCGTGCTGGACGCGCTGTCCCTGGCGCACAGCAGGGGCATCATGCACCGGGACGTGAAACCGGCCAACATCATGCTCGCCGACGACGGCGGGGTGCTGCTGACGGACTTCGGCATCGCGACCGTCGAGGGCGACGCCCAGCTGACCTCGGCGGACTCGCTCGTCGGCTCCCCCGGCTACATCGCCCCGGAACGGCTGCGCGGCGGCGACGGCCCGGCCGCCGACCTGTGGTCCCTCGGCGCGGCCCTCTTCGCCGCCGTCGAGGGACGGGGCCCGTTCCAGCGGAACGTCCCCGTGGCCACCCTGGGCGCCGTGCTGACCGAGCCGACCCCGTTCCCCTCGCGGGCGGGCGATCTGGCGCCGGTGCTGCTGGCCGTACTGGAGAAGGAGCCCCGGCAGCGTCCGGGGGAGGCCGCGCTCCGTACGGCGCTGCAGCGGGTGGCCCAGGGGATGCCCGCGGGCCCGCTCTCCCCGGCGACCGGCCCCGTGACCCAGCCCTCCCCCGAACCACGACGGGCCACGCGGTCAGGGCGCGGCCGTGCCGGATGGCTCGTCGGGGCCGGAGTGGCCGCGGCGGCCGTGGGGGTGACCGCGACGGTCCTGCTGACCACGGGCGGGTCGGGAACCCCCTCGCCCTCCCCCACGTCCGCCGACCCCGGCGCGGGCCGCTTCGCCTCCGCCCCCGCCCCCTGCTCCCTGCTCAGCAAGGCCGAGGTCCGCGCGGCGGGACCGACCTCCGCCCCGATCACCGACGTGGCCAAGAGGGACGCGGAGGCGTACTGCAGCTGGAACGACTCGTCCGGCGGGCGCACGCTCAGGGTCGCGCTCAGCCACCGGACGGCGACCCCCGGCAGATCGGCGGCCGACACGGCGCACGCCTTCTTCGCCGCGGAACGGGTCAAGGTCAAGGCCGACATGGGGACGGGGCTCTTCGGCTCCGTCGGCCCGCTGCGGGACGTGGACCGGGTCGGCGCGGAGGCGTTCGGCTACGACGTGCAGGCCCTGGACAAGATCCACTCGGTGGTGCGGTTCCGGGTCAGCAACCTGCTGATCGAGGTCAACCTGTCGGAGAAGGGCAAGCGCGCGACCCCCGAACTGCGCAGGCAGAGCGTGCGCGCCGCCCGGCTCGTCGCCGAGGAGCTGAACGGCCGTGACTGACGTGACCGGCCCGTCCTCGACCGGAGCGCACGCGCGATGAGCGATCCCAGCCTGCTCGCCGGGCGTTACCGGTTGCTGGAGCGCCGCGACCACACCGGCACCTCATGGCGTTCCCGCGACGAGCTGCTCGGCAGGGACGTCACGATCTCCGAGGTACGGCTCCCGCCGCCCGGTCCCGAGCGCGACCGGCTCCTCGGCCAGATCCGCGCCGCCGCCGACCTCAGACATCCCGGTGTCACGACCCTGCACGACGTGATCTCCGCTCCGGACAGGATGTGGCTGGTCGCGGAGGCGGTCACGGGCCGTTCACTGGTGCAGACCGTCAGGACCGAGGGACCGCTCAGCTCCGAACGCGCCGCCGAGGTCGGCCTGCGCGTGCTCGACGCGCTGAACGCCGCCCACGCGCGGGGCGTCCGCCTGGCCGCGACCCCCGACACGGTGGTGCTCGCCCCGGACGGGCGGGTCGTGCTGACGGGCATACCGACCGCTTTCCCCACCGACGACCTGCGTGATCTCGGCACCACCCTGTTCACCGCCGTCGAGGGCAGGGTGCCGGACACCGGGTCGCAGGCACTGCCCAGGATGGCGGACGGCTCGCCCCTGGCCGCCCCCGCCACCGGCTCCATGACGGGTGGCCCGACCGGTTCGAGCCCGCTGGCCCCGCTCGTCGAGGGCCTGCTGGCGGCGGACCCGGCCCATCGCCCCGACGCCACCTCGGTCCGCCTGGCGCTGGAGAAGGTCTCCCCCCGGCCGAGGGCCGTCCGCCTCAGGTCCCCTCTGGTCGCCGTCGCGGCGCTGGTGACCGCCCTCGCCGTCGTGGCGGGCGTCGTCCTGTGGTTCCTGCCCTCCTCGTCCGATCCCGCCCCGTCGGCGGAGAAGCAGGCTCCGCCGGCGGAACCCGCCTCGTTCCGCGCCGTCCCACGGCCCTGCGGGCTGCTGTCCAAGGAGCGATTGGCCGACCTCTATCTCACCGACCGTCCCTTCACCGACGGCACGGCAGAGTGCGGCTGGGGGTCGGCCGAGGACGCCGGCACCCCCACGAACCTCAGGCACCAGCTCTCCTACACGATCAGGATCTTCCCTCCCCGACCTGACGGGTCCGAGAAGAAGAGAGCGCACGAAGCCTTCGCGACCGCCTTCGCGGCCGCGACGCGGAACGCGGGGACGGACACCGACGGCGCCCTCAGAAGCAAACCGGTCCTCGTCGAGGGGATCGGCCAGGAGGCCTTCTCCGGAACACTGGACGCCGACTACGAACACGCGGTTGGAATCACCTTCAGGGTCGGCAACCTGCTGGTCACGCTGGAGTATCAGCGCGGCGGGGGACAGAACAGCTCGGGCCAGACGGAGAAGGGCGCAGCCGAGGCGGCAAAGTGGATCGCGGAGGCGCTGGCGCGCGGGAGGTGAGATCCGACGCGCTCCTTCTCTCCCCCAGCCCTCCTTCCCCGGCCTCGCTCGGCGCGGACCTCCTCAGCGCGAAGGAGCCTCCTCGGCGCCGGAGGAACGGATCTCGCGCCGCCGGAGCGGCAGGTCGCAGGAGGCGCAGAACAGGACGGGGGCGAGGGGCGCGTCGCAGGGGGTGTGGGTGAGGGTCAGTTCTGAGCCCCTCGGGGCGGGCAGCTCGCGCTGGGCCCAGTCGACCAGGAGGGCGAAGACTCCGAAGAGGGCGAAGCCCCTGTCGGTCGGCCAGTAGGAGCCGTCGGGGCCGGAGGCGAAGACGCCGAGCTCGACGAAGCGGCGCAGCCTGTCGGTGAGGACCGAGGGGGCGATGCCGAGCTCCGCCTGGAAGTCGACGAAGCGGCGGGAGCCGAGGAAGGCGGCGGCCAGGAGGGCGGCGCTCCAGCGGTCGCCGAGGATCTCCATCGAGTCCGGGTGATAGCCGATCGGGTCGGGGCCCGCGTCGTGACGGACCGTACGGCGGTGCCCGCGCGGCCTGCCGATCCGGGAGAACCCCGCGGCGGGTCCGGCCTCCACCCGGGTGTCCCGCGCGCTCACCGGCCCGCGACACGTCTCGCACCCGAGGTACGGCCCGGCCTCCTGTCCGCACAGCTCGTGCAGGAGCCGCGGCGTCGTCCCTCCGTCGGTCCAGTCCCACTCCCACGACCGGATGGCCGCGAGCGGCGCCCACAGTCCGAGCCCCCGTCCGGTCAGCCGGTACTCGTAGCGGGTGCGGCCGTCGCGGTAGGCGGTGAGCTCGAGGATCCCGTGGCCCACCAGTTCCCTGAGCCTGGCCGCGAGGACCGACTCGGAGATCCCCAGGGCGTCCCGCCATCCGGCGAAGGTCCTGATCCGCAGCGCGAAGGCCCGCTGCAGGATGAGCAGCACCCACCGATCTCCGAGGATCGCCAAGGCCTGCCCCGCCGCACCGGGCGCGTCGTCCGTCACCCCCCACCCGGTCCCGCCCACGCCGCCCGTCACCCGCCGCCCGGTCCCGCCCACGCCGCCCCTCCACTGCTCGCCCGGATCGCCGACGCGTCGCGGAACCGCCCGGCGTGACGCCGCCCCGGGCGGTCTGGCGCGCCCTGGGACGACACGGTCGGGGAGCAGGGGCCGTCGACGGGCTGGCTTCTCTTACCATAGCGCCCCGGGGTGTGGCGGGCCTTGATGAGCACGGGCGGGCCGCCGGGCGAGGTCCTGGATCGGACACGGGACCGGGCAAACACGATATATCTCGGATGGAACCCGGCGGGGGGCCCGCACGTTGGACAGGAGACGCAGAATGAACGACAGGCGGGGCGTGCGCTCCGCGTTCGGAGGATGTTGAGGATGTCGCCCGTCCAGAAGTATCTGCTCGGCGCAGGCGTGGTGGTGGTCCTGTCGTGGCTGTTCCTGCCCAACCTGCTGTTCACCCTGGTGGTCCTGGGCGTCATCGCCGCCCCGATCGTCGGATACCTGATGCTCGACCCGTCTCAGCGGGCCAGGCTCAAGCGCATCCGCAGGCGCGGCATCGACCGCTGACCCACCGGGCCGAGGGTCCCGCCCCTCGCCGGGGCGGGACCGCCTTCCCCGGGTCACGCGGTCCCGGGTCACACGGTCCCGGGTCACACGGTCACGGCCCGCCGACCCGGCGGTCGCCGCACGCTCCGGCGTCCGGGCCGCCGTGACGCGCTCCGGCGTCCGGGCCTCTGGGCGACCGCGGCGCGCCCCCGCGACGCGTCAGGCCGTCGCGAGCTCGGCCTCCACGCGGCGGGTGACCCTGCGCTCGAACACGAAGGACAGCAGCGGCACGGTGCCCGCGAGCATCACGCCCGCGATGTACGGCCACGACCAGCGAGCCTTCATGCCCAGGTTCATCGTGGCCACGAGATAGAGCATGTAGAGGAAGCCGTGGATCGGGGAGACGACCTTCGACGGGCCCTCGATGTCGAAGCCGTACCTGAGCACGATGCACGAGACCAGGACGAGCAGCATCACGCCGACGACGTACGCCAGGATGCGGAAGGGCTTGAGGGCGGATTCCACGGTCATCTACCTCGGTCTGGGAGTTCGGACACTGAAAAGATATGTCGGGTTCGGGGGGAGTCAGGCCGCGGCGGGTTCGGGTTCCGACTCCCGCTCCGCCGTACGGCCACGCAGCGCGTCCCGCACGAAGTGCCACCACATGAAGACCGCGAAGAGGCCGAAGATCCACCACTGGGCGGCGTAGGCGAGGTTGCGCCAGGTCAGCCCGCCGGGCTCGGTCGGGGCGGGGGCGTTCACCGGCTTGGCCGCGACGGCGGGGGCGGGGGTCTGGGCCGTGGCGATGACGAACCCGTCGCGCAGCTTCACCCCCCGCCACAGGTTGACCAGCTCCGCCGACGAGACGGTCAGCACCTGCCCCTGCGGCAGCGGCCTCGCTCCGCGCCGCACGCTGTCGGTCGCCTCCGAGGGCTGCAGACGCCCGGTCACGGTCACCTCGCCCCCCGGCACCACGGCGGCCGGGTCACCGGCCGCGGCCACCCAGCCGCGCACGACGGGAATCGAGGTGCCGTCGCCGAGGTCGAGCGGGGTGAGCAGCCACAGCCCCCCGTCCCGTTCGGCGACCAGGAGTTGCCTGGACGGGTCGTAGGCCCCCTTCGCGGTCACCCTGCGGCTCGCCGCCTCGCTCGTCAGGTGCTTGCCGGGCTGCGTGAGAGTGGCGACCGCGACCGGCGCGGGGTCCCGTGCCGCGTGCGGCTTGCCCGACTCCTCGAACACTCCCAGTTGCCAGCGGCCGAGGAGCCCGCACACGACAAGCGCTCCGATCGCGAGCAGGTGAAGCGCCAGCACGCGAGGAGAGAACAGGATCCGGAGCATGACACCACGCTATCCGCCCACCCACGCGGTCCCGCCCCCAGCACCGCGCCTCACCGTTCCCTGAGACCGCGCCCGTCCCCGATCCTTATGAAAGTGGCATGAATCGGTAGTGGGTCAGCAATAAATGTCGCTAAAGTCGACCCATGTCTGAACCTCAGATCGACCCCGCGGGCAACACCCAGCAGTTCCGCGCGTTCGCCCAGCGCAAGGAGCCCGAGGCCGCGCCCGAAAAGCGGTCGCTGGTCGTGCCGATCGTCGCGGTGCTCGCGGTGGTGGTCGTGGCCGCCGTGGCCGCCTACCTGATCTTCTAGGAAGCCGGACAACCGACAGCGCCGACGGCAGTGGCCCTCGGCGCTTTTCGTGTTCCCTCGGTCTCCCCGGTCCGGCACGCCGGCTGATCGGCGTGAGATGACTCACCGCATGGGGTGTGGACCACGCGGAGAGACGACGCCTACCGTGGATCACGTGTTCAAGAGCGCGGAACGTCCTCGCCGCCGGACCGGGCCGTACGCCGGCGGGCTCCCCGTCGCCGCCGGAAGAGCCGACGAGGAGGCCCGGTGAGCACGCGCCCCGGGATAACGATCATCGGCTCCGGCTTCGCCGGGCTGGGCATGGCGATCAAGCTGAAGGAAGCCGGATACCACGACTTCGTGATCCTGGAGAAGGCGGACGACCTCGGCGGCACCTGGCGCGACAACACCTACCCCGGCTGCGCCTGCGACGTCCCCTCGCACATGTACTCCTTCTCCTTCGAGCTCAACCCGGACTGGTCGCGGATGTTCTCCCCGCAGGCGGAGATCCGTGACTACATGCGGGCCTGCGTCGCCAAGTACGGCCTGGCGCCGCACCTCCGCTTCCGCCAGGAGGTCGTCGAGCTGGCGTACGACGACGCCGCCAGGCGATGGCGGGTGAGCACCGGCGACGGCGGGACGTTCACCACCAACGCCGTGATCTCGGGCGTCGGCGCGCTGCACGTCCCCTCCCTGCCCGGCATCCCCGGCCGGGAGAGCTTCCTGGGCCCCTCGTTCCACTCCGCCGAGTGGGACCACTCGGTCGACCTGACCGGAAAACGGGTCGCGGTGATCGGCACCGGGGCCTCCGCCGTACAGTTCGTCCCCCGGATCGCCGGGCAGGTCGCGCGCCTTCACCTCTTCCAGCGCACGCCGCCGTGGATCCAGCCGAAACCCGACTTCCCCATCTCGTCGCGGATGAGGAGAGTCCTCCGGCTGCCGGGCGCGGCACGGGCGCTGCGCGCCTCGATCTACTGGGCGCTGGAGAGCCGCGCACTGGGGTTCACCGTCGACCCGCGCCTGATGAGGCCGCACGAGGAGACGGCCCTGCGACACCTGGCCAGGCAGGTGCCCGACCCGGTGCTGCGCGCCAAGCTCACTCCCGACTACACGATCGGCTGCAAGCGCATCCTGATCTCCAACGACTACTACCCGGCACTGGGCAGGGACAACGTCGAGGTGATCACGGACGGTGTGGCCGAGATCCGGGAGAGCTCGATCGTCGACTCCACCGGCAGGGAGATCGAGGTCGACGCGATCGTCTACGGCACCGGCTTCAGGGTCGTCGACGTGCTGAACGACCAGCGGATCACCGGCAGGAACGGGCTGAAGATCCAACAGGCCTGGCAGGACGGCCCCGAGGCCTACTACGGGATCACGACCGCCGGGTTCCCCAACCTGTTCTTCCTGCTCGGCCCCAACACGGGCCTGGGCCACACCTCGATCGTCTTCATGATCGAGTCCCAGGTCCGCTACGTGATCGACTGCCTGCGCCTGCTGTCGAGGACCGGGGCCAGGGCGCTGGACGTCAGACCCGAGGCGCAGCGCGCGTTCAACGAACGCCTCCAGAGCCGCCTGCGCGACCTGGTGTGGAACGAGGGCGGCTGCAGAAGCTGGTACCTCGACGAACACGGCGTGAACCGGACGCTGTGGCCCGGCTTCACCTTCGAGTACTGGGCGCGCACCAGGAAGGTGCGGCCGGGGTCCTACGAGCTCATCCGCTGACCGCCGCCCCGCCGCAGGCCGCGCCCCTCGGCGGGCGGCCCGCCCCACAGGCCCCGAAGGCCACCCCGGATCTCACCGAGCACAGGAAGCTCGCCGTGACGGAAAGTGACGACATCCAACCCTTCACGATAGGTAGTTATTCGACTACCAACTGTAATGTATGAGCTGAACACCTACCGTCACGAGAGGAGCTCATCCCCCATGCGTCTCTCCAGCCGCACGTTCGCCCTGGTCGTCACCGCTGCCGCCACCGCGGCCGCCCTGGCGACCGTCTCCCCCGCCCACGCCTCCGACGACCCGGTCCCGGCCGACGAGTCCTCCGCCCCCACCTACGTCTGCGACACGGTTCTGCACCACTACGGCTCCGTCCTGGGCAGAGGCCACTGCGACGGCCCGGACGGGGCGGTCAAGGAGGGAGAGGTCGTGGGTGAGGCCTCCCTGTCCGACCGGCAGAACCCCGTGCACAAGTACGTCTGCCTCTTCGGCGGCCGCACGAACCTGCCCGACGACGTCACGCTCAACGGCTGCCCCGAGGCCGACTAGTCCCAACGCAGTAGATCTCCCCCGCGTCGAGCGGCGACCGCCTCACCCGTGAGGCGGCACTCCCGACCTCGGCGCCACGGGGAACCAGTCCCGGCCTCCGAGCCGGACAGAGGGGGCCGCCCGCGGCACATGCGGGC
This sequence comes from Streptosporangium carneum, assembly GCF_027922005.1. Classification (GTDB taxonomy): domain Bacteria; phylum Actinomycetota; class Actinomycetes; order Streptosporangiales; family Streptosporangiaceae; genus Streptosporangium; species Streptosporangium carneum. The sequence continues at coordinate 510,253 of NZ_BSEV01000002.1, forward strand.
GGCCCCCTCGTCGTGGGAGTTCAGGCGAGCCGGTGATCAGGGCGGGCGACGGGACGGCAGGCCGGATGTCGCGGCCCTGCCGTCCCCCCACCCTCGTGCCCGCTGGTCAGCGGCCCCTCCCGTCCGTCCGTCAGCGGCGCTCGCTCACCACCAGCGCGCTGCCGCCTCCCCTCCTGGTCGGCTCGGCGACGGCCTGGAGCCTGCCGCCGCCGAGGAACTCGACGGCGGTGGCCGCGCCGATCTCCGGGTTCAGCGCGAAGCTGTGGCCCCTGAGCGTGAGATCTGCGCCGTGGCGATCGATGAACGCCTGTTCGGCCTGGGTCTGGGCGGTGTTGCGCTGTGTCGCGCGCGGAGCCGCGAGCGCCTCGGGCAGCGACATGCCGAAGTCCCAGCGGTTGACCAGGACCTGCAGCACGGTGGTGATGATCGTGGAACCGCCCGGCGAGCCGACCGCGAGCAGCGGCCTGCCCTCGGACAGGACGATCGTCGGGGACATGGAGGAGCGGGGCCGCTTGCCGGGGCCCGGCAGGTTGGGGTCGCCGGGTGCGGGGCCGAGGGTGAAGTCGGTCAGCTCGTTGTTGAGCAGGAAACCGCGGCCGGGCACGACGATGCCGTTGCCGCCGGTCGACTCGATGGTGAGGTTGTAGGCGACCACGTTCCCCCACCTGTCGGTCACCACCAGGTGGGTGGTCTCCGGCCCTTCGGCGGGCGTCGGCGTCGCCTGGGCAGGCGGCGGAGCCTGGCACGGCCCGTACGAACCGTCCGGGCTTCCCGGCGCGGCCGGGTGGGCGATCGCCCGCTCACCGATCAGACAGGCGCGCTCCTTGGCGAAACCGTCGGACAGCAGCTCCTTCAGCGGAACACCGGGGACGTCGCCGACGTACCTGGCCCGGTCGGCGAAGGCGAGCCTGGAGGCCTCCAGATACTCGTGCGGGCCGATCTTGGGCAGCGCCTCCAGGATGTTGAGCGCCTCGCCGACCGTGGAGCCTCCGGAGGAGGAGGGCGCCATGCCGTAGACATCCATGCCCTTGTAGGTGACCTTCGTCGGCGGACGCTCGACCGCCCGGTAGGCGGCCAGGTCGGACGGCTCCATCAGCCCTGGCCGCACGACGCGGGTGGCTCCGGGGGTGACCGGCGGCTTCTTGACGGTGGCCACGATCTCCGAGCCGAGGCGGCCGCCGTACAGCCAGTCGCCTCCGCGTCTGCCGAGCTGCCGGTAGGTCTCGGCGAGTTCGGGGTTGCGGAAGGTCGAGCCGACCGGGGGCGGGGCTCCGCCCGGGAGATACAGCTTGGCGGTCGAGGTGAAGTCCTTGAAGCGGGCGGCGTTCGCGGCGGTCTGGTCGTGGAAGGTCTGGTCGACCGTGAACCCCTTCGAGGCGACCTCCGCCGCGGGCCTGAGCGCCTGCTTGAGCGAGATCGTGCCGAACCGCCTCAGGGCCAGCTCCCACTGCGCCACACTGCCCGGCACTCCGGCGGAAAGGCCGCTGGTCACCGCCTCGTCGAACGGGATCCCCTCCAGGGAGGAGGACGTCATCGCCCGGGGCGCCGTCTCCCTGCCGTCGATCGTGTGGACCTTCCGGTGCCGGGCGTCGTAGTAGACGAGGTAGCCGCCTCCGGCGAGCCCTGCCGAGTAGGGTTCGGTGACGCCGAGCGTGGCCGCCCCCGCGACGGCGGCGTCGATCGCGTTGCCGCCCTCGCGCAGCACCTGGAGCGCGGCCCTGCTGGCGTCCAGGTCGACGGTCGCGACCGCGCCGCCGTACCCCTCGGCGACGGGTTTCTTGACCGCCTGCGGCGACGGCGGCGAGGCGGCGGCGGGCCGTACGAGCAGGATCGAGCTTCCCGCCAGGAGCGCGGCGGCGAACATGGCTGAACGACGACTGATCATGATGGCCTCCCGCAGCCAGCTTGACTCAGCCGACCACCCCTGTCAGCCCCTCTGTCCGTACCTGGCCCTACCCCCTGCGACGTAGCCCGGCCTGCCTCCCAGGGCGGACGCGCAGGTCAGGGAGGTGGACGTAAAGTGCTGGACGTGCGCGCCCAACCCCGCTGGATCGTCCCGTTGCTCCCGCTGTCCGTGACGGCCGTCCAGGTCATGGGCTCCAGAGGGGTGCAGTGGAACCAGGTGCACAGCGCCGGGCTGATGCGGGTCGCGCTCGATCCGCCCGGCTACGCGCTGCTGCTCGCCGGACCGCTCGCCCTGACCGTACGGCGCCGGCACCCCGTGGTGACGCTGGTCGTGACCCAGATCGCCACCTGGGTCTACGTCGTTCTCGGATACTCCTACGGCCCGGTCTTCATCAGCCCCGTCATCGCGCTCTACAGCGCCGTCGCCGCCGGACACCGGCGCGCCGCCTGGCTGGCGGGCGGGCTGATGTACGTCTTCTTCTTCGGCTACGCGACCTGGTTCGCCGCCCTGCCGATCCCCCCGTGGTACCACAACCTGGCCGTGGCGGCCTTCATCGGCGTGGTGCTGGCCGCGGGCGAGTACGCCAGGGTCAGGCGCGAGCGGCTGGGCGAGCGCGAGCGCGTCGAGGAGGAGGAGTCCCGGCGGCAGGCCAGCGAGGAGCGGCTGACCATGGCCCAGGAGCTGCACGACGTGCTGGCGCACAACATCTCCCTCATCCACGTGCAGGCCTCGACGGCCCTGCACCTGATCGACGACCACCCCGAGCAGGCGCGCACCGCCCTCACCACGATCAAACACGCCTCGAAGGACGTGCTGACGGAGATGCGCTCGGTGCTCAGCGTGCTCCGCGAGGGCGCGCCCCGCTCCCCCACCGCCGGGCTCGACCGGCTCGACGAGCTCGTCGAGCGCGCCGAGCAGAGCGGCCTGACGATCACCAGGCGGATCTCCGGGCGGGTGCGGGCGCTGCCGCCGGGGACGGACAGGGCCGGATACCGCATCGCGCAGGAGGCCCTGACCAACGCCGCCAGGCACGCGCCGGGCGCGGCGGTCACGGTGCTGCTGGAGTACGGCCCCGACGAGCTGCTGATCCGGGTCACCGACTCGGGCGGCACGGGTCCCGGCGAGAGCCTGGGCGGCGGGAACGGCATCCCCGGCATGCGGGAGCGCGCCTCCGCCCTCGGGGGCACGCTGACCGCAGGCCATCACGGACGGGGCTTCCGCGTCGAGGCGCGGTTGCCGATCCCGGAGGAACCCTCATGATCAAAATTGTTCTCGCCGACGACCAGGCGCTGGTCAGGGCCGGTTTCCGCGCTCTGCTCGACGCCCAGCCCGGGATGACCGTGGTCGCCGAGGCCTCCGACGGGGCCCAGGCCCTGCGCCTGGCCGCCGAGCACGAGCCCGACGTGGTCCTGATGGACATCCGCATGCCGGGCATGGACGGCCTGACCGCGACCAGGGAGATGCCGCCGGGACCGAGGATCATCATCCTGACCACCTTCGAGCTCGACGAGTACGTCTTCGAGGCCCTGCGCAACGGCGCCAGCGGCTTCCTGGTCAAGGACACCGAGCCCGCCGAGCTCATCCAGGCCGTCCGCGTCGTCGCGGACGGCGACGCGCTGCTCTCCCCCGGCGTGACCCGCCGCCTGATCGCCGAGTACGCCAGCCGGGCCAAGACGCCCGACCCCTCCCACGACCTCGGCCTGCTCACCGACCGCGAACGCGAGGTCCTCGCCCTGGTCGGCACGGGCATGACCAACGACGAGATCGCCCAGAAGCTCTTCATGAGCCCGGCGACCGCCAAGACCCACGTCAGCCGCGCCATGATGAAACTGCACGCCCGCGACCGCGCCCAGCTCGTCGTCGTCGCCTACGAGTCAGGCCTGGTCCGCCCCGGCTGGCTCTGATCCCAGGTCGGGGGAAAAGCCGCACGCCGTCACGACATGTCGACGATACTGTGCGTGTTCACGAGGACACGAAGGGAAATACTCATGCTCATGATGTCACGACGACGCACCGCCAGCCTGAGGCCCACTCCCGAGACCGCGTCCTACCCCCTGCCCGGTACGGCACGCGAGCTGTTCGACGCGCTCCCGCAGCTTCCCGGGCTCCGCACTGAGATCATCGACGGGAGACTGATAGTGAGCCCGGTGGGCACCCCCGAGCATGCCAGGATCGCGATGCGCCTGTACGGCGCGCTCCTTCCCCTCATCGAGGAGAGGGACTTGGACGGATTCAGCGGCAACGTCGACGTCTGTGTCGACGGCCCCCGCGAACCCGTCGAGCCCGACTTCGTACTGGCCCCGGCCGACTGCCCCCGCCGGGGGGAGCGCGAGTTGCTCTCCTCCGGCCTGCTGATGGTGGCCGAGATCGTCTCGCCCGGCAGCGTCGGCGACGACCGCGACAGGAAACCCGGCCTGTACGCCCTCGGACAGGTCCCGGTGGTCGTCATCATCGACCCGGTGGCCACACCCGCCATCGTGACGGTGCTCAGCGACCCGAAGGACGACGTCTACCTGACCTCGACCCGCGTCGCGATCGGCGCGACCGTGCACCTTCCCGACCCGGTCGGCTTCACGCTCGACACCTCGATCTTCGCCGAGGCCCTGGACCGCCCTGACGGTCCGCCCCTGACGGTCCGCCCCTGACGCTCCGCCTCTGCGGACGACGTCCCGGATCCGGCACCGCGCGCCGCCGGGACGCACGAGACAGGCGCCGGAGCACCACGACCAGCCGAGGGCGGGGCCGTCCGCCTCGAACCACCCTCGGCGTCCCACACTCCAGGTGACGCGTTCGCAGCCCACCGCAGAACCGCTCACAGCCCCCCGAACGCTCTAAATTCCCGCCGTTTCCGGCATTTAGCCCTTTCCAGGCAAAACCTCACACTCCCCAAGACTTGACGCACCCAACACGCCGTGTTTAGGTATGCCTTGCCTAATAAAACTTAGGCTTACCTAATTCTGGAGTGCGATGTCCCCGGGAAGCACGTCGCTGGAACGTGCCAAAGCGCTGCTCTACCGTTGGCCCGCCGACTTCACCGGCTTCTCCGCGGACCTGCTGCTGACGGACGCCGCACTCACGTTCCGGGGCACGGTGAGGATCGAGGCCGGTCGGCCCGCCGAGCCGGAGATCACGCTTGAGGGCGCGAGCGACGAGCAGGTCGGCTGGGTGGCACGGCAGCTCACCTCCCTGGTCACGCACCGCAGTGCCCGTCACGAGGACGACGAGGCCGGGCTGACCGTCACCGAGGACTCCACGGACCATCCGCTCGGGGTCCTGGTCACGACGGACGACAGGTTCGGGTCGACCTACCGGATCCGGGGCGACTGGATCACCGAGATCACCCGGCACACGCCGTCGACGACCGTCAGGGTCTACGTGGTCAACCGCGTGACGACCTCTGACGGCAGGTTCCTCCCCTGCCACCTCGCCGCCACGCTCAGCGACCCGGAGACCGGTGCCATCACCGGGCTCGAACTGCTGGACGAGCGGTACGTCGAGGTGGACGGGGTGATGCTTCCGGCCAGGCGGTCGGTTGTCAGCCAGAGCTCGCGCGGGGTCGTCACCCGGGTCGTCGAGCTCGGCGCACATGGAAAGGCAGAATGATGAAGCACGGTTTGACCGTCCTGCTGGCCGCGGGAGCACTCGCCATGGCGGGCTGCGCGGGCACGGCGGAGCCCCCGGCGAAGGCGGCGGAGCAGGCGGCCCCCTCGCCGGCGCAGGCCCAGAGCGCGCCGCAGGCCCAGGGACTCCCGGTCACCGTGCAGTCGGCGGACGGCAAGCAGGTCGAGGTGAAGGACGCCTCGAAGATCATCCCGTTGACGGGAGACGTCGCCGAGATCGTGTTCGCGCTCGGCCTGGCCGACAAGGTCGTGGGCGTCGACCTGTCGGCGACGGGCCTGCCGGAGGCCCGGCAGAAGCCGCAGATCGGCTACCAGCGGGCGCTGGCCGCCGAGGGCATCCTCTCGCTCAGGCCGACCGTGCTCGTCGGCACCGAGGAGGCGGGTCCCCCGCAGGTGATCGACCAGCTCAGGGGCGCGGGCATCCCGGTCGTGACGGTGTCCTCGGGAGCGGGAGGCGTGGACGAGGTCCCCGGCAAGATCGAACTCATCGGCAAGGCCCTCGGCGTAGCGGACAAGGGCGCGGAGCTGGCGGCGAAGACGAAGGCGGAGATCGACGCCGCCAGGGCGAAGGCCACCGGCACGGAGAAGGCGCGGGTCGCCTTCCTCTATCTCCGCGGCCAGTCCAAGACCTACCAGCTCGGCGGCGCGGGCACCAGGGCGGACGCGATGATCGCCGCCGCCGGCGCGGAGGACGCGGGCACCGCCGCCGGGGTCAAGGGCTACAAGCCGATCACGGCGGAGGCCATGGTGAAGGCCGCCCCCGACCACATCCTCGTGATGTCCATGGGCCTGGAGTCGGTCGGCGGCGTCGAAGAACTGCTCAAGCTGCCCGGCGTGGCCGAGACCCCGGCGGGCAAGAACCGGCGGGTCGTCTCGCTGGACGACCTGGAGCTGCTCGGTATGGGCCCGCGCACCGGCCAGGCGATCGACAAGCTCGTCACGGCCTTCCAGCAGCGGTGAGCATGCCGAAGACCGCGGCGCGGGCGTCCCACAGCGCCCCCGCCGCCACCGACGTCCGGACCGGGGAGGCGGCGCACGCGGCCGCGCCCCGGTCCGGGCGCGCGGTGTTCAGGAACGCGCTGATCCCCGCCCTCGCGGTGTTGCTCGCCACGCTTTGCGTCGCGTCCGCGGGGATCGGCGCGGTCGCGGTGCCGTTCGAAGAGGTGGCTGGTTCCCTCTTCGGCGGCACCGGCCCGCACGACGCCGTGCTGTGGCAGATCCGCTTCCCGCGCGTGGCGCTCTCCGTGCTGATCGGCGCGTCGCTCGGCGTCGCGGGAGCCGCCATGCAGGGCGTGTTCGGCAACCCCCTCGCCGAGCCCGGCGTCATCGGCGTCTCCTCAGGGGCGGCCGTCGGCGCGGTCGGCACGATCGTGCTGGGCTTCAGCGCCTTCGGCGAGTGGTCGGTGACCGTGGCCGCCTTCCTGGGCGGGCTGATCGCCACCTTCGTCGTCTACCTGCTGTCCCGCTCGAACGGCAGGACCGAGGTCGTCACCCTGGTGCTCACCGGCATCGCGGTGAACGCCGTCGCGGGAGCGGTCGTCGGCCTGCTGACGTTCCTGGCCGACGACGCCCAGCTGCGTTCCATCTCCTTCTGGAGCCTGGGCAGCCTCGGCGGCGCGACCTGGCCGGTGGTGGCCGGGGTGCTTCCGTTCGCCGTCGCGGGGCTGGTGCTGGTCCCGCTCTTCGCGAGAGCGCTGGACGTGCTCGCGCTGGGCGAGCGGAGCGCCCGGCACCTGGGGGTGGACACCGAGCGGATCCGCCTCGGCGTGATCCTGCTGGCCGCGCTGCTGACCGGCGCGGCCGTCGCGGCGGCCGGGATCATCGGTTTCGTCGGACTGGTCGTGCCGCACCTGGTCCGCCTGGTCGCGGGGCCGGGACACCGGGTGCTGCTGCCCGCCTCCGCCCTGGCGGGAGCCATCGTGCTGCTGGCGGCCGACCTGGTCGCGCGGACCGTCGCGGTCCCCGCGGAGTTGCCGATCGGTGTGCTCACCGCCCTGCTCGGCGGACCGTTCTTCCTGTGGCTGCTTCGCCGTACCCGGGCCGGGCAGGGAGGTTGGGCATGATCGACGCCGACTCCGTCTCGCTCTCCGTCGGCTCGACGCCGCTGTTGTCCGAGGTGTCGATGCGGGTGGCCGCCGGCGAGCTGGTCGCGGTCGTCGGGCCGAACGGCGCGGGCAAGTCCTCGCTGCTGTCCGTGCTGGCCGGAGACGTCGCCCCGTCGTCGGGTTCGGTCACCCTGGACGGCCTCCCGCTGCGGTCGCTGCGCCCCGCCAGGCTGGCGCGCATGCGCGCGGTGCTTCCGCAGCGGGTCACGGTCGCCTTCCCGTTCACGGTCGCCGAGGTGGTCGCGATGGGCCTGTACGGCTCCCGCCTCACCGCCCCGGAAGAGGAGGAGGTCGTCAGCGGGGCCATGGCCGCCACGGACGTCGCCCACCTGGCGGGACGCGCCTATCCGACCCTGTCCGGAGGAGAGCAGGCCCGCGTCTCCCTGGCCAGGGTCCTGGCGCAGCGGGCTCCCGTGCTTCTGCTGGACGAGCCGACGGCGGCGCTGGACATCAGGCACCAGGAGCAGGTCATGGGCGTCGCCCGGGACCGTTCCCTGGCCGAGGACGCCGTCGCGGTCGTCCTGCACGACCTGAACCTCGCCGCGGCGTACGCCGACCGCGTGGTCGTCATGCGTTCGGGCGTCGTCGTCGCCGACGGCGCTCCCGCCGAGGTCCTCGCCTCCGACATGCTGAGCGAGGTGTACGGCTGCGCCGTCGACGTCCACCACGGCGACGGCGGCCTCATGGTCGCCCCTCGCCGCGCCCGCTGACCCGACGCCCGCCGTGCGGCGGGTGCGCCCCGCCCTGACGTTCCCGGAAACACCTCACACGGTGACCTTCCGAAGTCGTAAGGTTACGTACCGCTCCATCCGCTGGTCGGCGCGGCGCCGGTGGGGGGCGGGCGGCGGCCGGAGGCGACCCGGAGGCGGTATGGACAGCGCGTACGACCTCGGTCTCTGGCACGAGGGGCACGGCAGCCTGGAGGACGCCGTCAGGTGGTACGCCCTGGCCGCGGACACCGGTGACGTCGAGGCCGCGCTGAGCCTGGCGACGCTGCTGGAGCGGGAGGGCGACGTTCCCGCCGCCCGCGGGTGGTTCGAGACCGCGGCCCGCGCCGGGTCGCGCGCCGCAGCCCGGCGGCTCGCGCTGATCTGCGAGGCCGCCGGCGAGGCGAAGGCCGCCCGTGAGTGGCATCGCAGAGCCGCGCTGGACGGAGACCTGGACTCCGCCCACGACCTGGGTTTCCTCGCCTACCGGTGCGGCGAGGAGGACGAGACGCTGCGCTGGTGGGGGACGGCGGCCCGAGGAGGCCACGCGGGCGCGGCCTACGACCTCGGCCTGTTCCTCCAGGCCAACCAGGACCCCGAGGGCGCGCAGGCGTTCTACCGGCTGGCCGTGAGAGACGACCACCCGGGGGCCGCGTCGCGGCTCGGCGGGATCGCGCTGTCACACGGCGACCTGCGCGCCGCCCGCGCCTGGTTCGAGCGGGCCGCCCACACGGGCCGCGTCCACGACCAGCGGAGCGCCGGGTTCGTGTGCGTGGAGATGGGCGACTCACCGGCGGCGAGCCACTGGTTCGGCAGGGCCGCGGCGGGGGGAGACCCGGACGCGGCCTTCACCTTCGGCCTCCTGCTCATCGCCGAGCACGACGACCTGCGGGGCGGCCAGCACTGGTTCAGGCAGGCGGCGCAGGCCGGACACCGTCAGGCCGCGGCCGAGCTGGCGTCGCTGCTGTCCGCGACCGGTTTCTCCCACGAGGCCGAGCAGTGGCTGTCGGAGCGGCCGTCTCCCCTCTGGGACCGGGTCGCCGAACCCGAGCTCGTCGCCCGCGCCGAGCTGTGCGCGGCCGACGTCGCCCGGAGGGGTGGCGTCCCCCTGGCGGCGACCGACCTGATCGAGGTCCTCGGCACGTGGGACCTGGTCACCCGGCCGTTGCGCGACCACGCCGACGCCGCGGCGTGGCTGGCCGGACAGAGCGGGCTGCCCCCGGACGCGATCGAGCACCTGGGGTCGGTGCGTGCCGTGCTGCTGCGCCCCTGCGGTTCCCCATGGCCGACCCCCGCCGAGGTCGAGCGCGCTCTCGCCACCGCCCGCGAGCTGCGCGCCCGCCTGGGACCACGATGACCGAACCGCGTCCAGCGGGTCGGCGCCTCGGGCGGCGCTCGACCCGCTGGACGTTCCCGGCTGCGACGCTAGTCGGCGATGACCTCGGAGACCGGCGTGAACGGCAGGTCGAGGGCGAGGGCGACCTGGTCGTTGGTGAGCCGGCCCGCGTGGGTGTTGAGGCCGAGGGCGAGGCCCGCGTCCTGCTGGAGGGCCGACTTCCAGCCCAGCCCGGCGAGCTTGACCGCGTAGGGCAGCGTCGCGTTGGTCAGCGCGTAGGTGGAGGTGTTGGCGACCGAACCCGGCATGTTGGCCACGCAGTAGAAGATCGAGTTGTGGACCTGGTAGGTCGGCTCGGCGTGCGTGGTCGGGCGGGAGTCCTCGAAGCAGCCGCCCTGGTCGATGGCGATGTCGACGAGCACCGAGCCCGGCTTCATGCGGGAGACCAGTTCGTTGGAGACGAGGGTGGGCGCCTTCGCACCGGGGATCAGCACCGCGCCGATGACCAGGTCGGCCTCGAGGACCTCCTTCTCGATCGCGTAGGAGGTCGAGACGAGGGTCTTCAGACGCCCCTGGTAGATGGCGTCGATGAAGCGCAGGCGGTCGACGTTGAGGTCGAGCACCGTGACGTCCGCTCCCATGCCGACCGCGATCTGCGCGGCGTTGAGCCCGGAGACGCCGGCGCCGATGACGACGACCTTGGCCGGGGCCACTCCGGGCACGCCGCCGGGCAGCACGCCGCGGCCGCCGTTGAAGCGCATCAGATTGTAGGCGCCGACCTGCGGGGCCAGGCGGCCGGCGACCTCGGACATCGGGGCGAGCAGCGGCAGGGTGCCGCCGACCTGGACGGTCTCGTACGCGATGCCGGTGACCTGCTGCCCGAGTAAGGCCTCCGTGCACTCACGGCCCGCGGCGAGGTGCAGGTAGGTGAACAGCACCTGCCCCGCGCGCATGCGGTGGTACTCCTCGGCGATCGGCTCCTTGACCTTGAGGATCATGTCCGCCTCGCCCCACACCTCGTCCGCGGTGTCGAGGATCTTGGCTCCGGCGAACAGGTACTCCTCGTCGGGCAGGTGCGAGCCAAGGCCCGCGCCGCGCTGCACGTAGACGTCGTGGCCGTGTCGCACCAGCTCGTGGACGCCCGCCGGAGTAGCGGCGACGCGGTACTCGTGGTTCTTGACCTCGGCAGGCACGCCGATCTTCATAACGGGTCCTTTCGGATTCCAAAGGAGGTCACAGCACGGCTCACCAAACGTGGTGACGTTTCAGCGAATGCCATGACGATTGGGTGAGAACTATTGTGCTGGTGCGACAGGTGCGTCAGAGCCGGTTCCACGCCTCCGTCAAGACGGAGCGAAGAATCGACTCGATCTCGTCGAACTCCCTGGGCCCGCAGATGAGCGGCGGAGCGAGCTGGATGACCGGGTCGCCGCGGTCGTCGGCGCGGCAGTAGAGACCGGCCTCATAGAGGGCCGAGGAGAGGAATCCGCGGATGAGACGCTCGGACTCCTCCAGGCTGAAGGTCTCCTTGGTCGCCCTGTCCTTGACGAGCTCGATGCCCCAGAAGTAGCCGGAGCCGCGCACGTCGCCGACGATCGGCAGGTCGAGCAGGCGCTCGAGGGTAGCGCGGAAGACCGGCTCGTTGCGGGTCACGTGGCCCAGCAGGTCCTCGCGTTCGAACAGGTCGAGGTTGGCCAGGGCCACGGCGGAGGAGACGGGGTGGCCGCCGAAGGTGTAGCCGTGGGCGAACATCTCGGTGCCGTTCTTGAACGGCTCGAAGAGGCGCTCGGAGGCGATCATCGCGCCGATCGGCGAGTAACCGCTGGTCATGCCCTTGGCGCAGGTGATGATGTCGGGGACGTAGTCGAACTTCTGCCCGCCGAACATGGTGCCGAGACGGCCGAAGGCGCAGATGACCTCGTCGGAGACGAGCAGGACGTCGTACTGGTCGCAGATCTCACGCAGGCGCCTGAAGTATCCGGGCGGCGGCGGGAAGCAGCCTCCCGCGTTCTGCACCGGCTCGACGAAGACGGCGGCCACGGTGTCCGGGCCCTCCATCTCGATGGCCCTGGCGACGCGCTCGGCGGCCCAGTAGCCGTACTGCTCCGGAGTCATGCCGGGCACGCCGGTGATCTCGTCGGCGCGGTAGTGGTTGGTGTTCGGCACGCGCACGGAGCCCGGGACCAGCGGCTCGAACATCTGCTTGAAGGCCGGGATGCCGGTGATCGACAGAGCGCCCTGCGGGGTGCCGTGGTAGGCGATCTGGCGGCTGATGACCTTGTGCTTGAGCGGCCTGCCAGTGATCTTGAAGTACTGCTTGGCGAGCTTCCAGGCGGTCTCGACGGCCTCTCCGCCGCCGGTGGTGAAGAAGACCCGGTTGAGGTCGCCCGGGGTCTGCTCGGCCAGGCGACGGGCCAGTTCCGCGGCCTTGGGGTGGGCGTACGACCAGAGCGGGAAGAACGCCAGCTCCTGGGCCTGCTTGGCGGCCGCCTCCGCCAACTCGCTGCGGCCGTGCCCGGCCTGGACCACGAACAGCCCCGCCAGGCCGTCGAGGTAGCGCTTGCCGTGAACGTCGTAGATGTAGGCGCCCTCGCCTCGCACGATCATCGGCACTTCCGCCCCCTCGTGGGCGCTGTGCCGGGTGAAGTGCAGCCACAGGTTGTCCTGTGCCGCCTTCATGACCGAGGCGACGTCAGTGTTTTCAGGGTGGTTCATTGCGATCTTCCCTCGGTGAGCTGAGCTCCCCTCAGTGTGCATGCCCGGAGAACACCTTGCCAAGTGAAAACGTGGCAACAGACTGCAAGAAGTTCGGAATCCGCAAAAGCTCCATGTAACAACAACGAAATCCGCGAACAGAATCCGGGAGTGTCCCGACCTTCCGCCCGCGGGTCCCGCCCCGCGGAATCGCACGGGAGGCACCGTGTGCTGGAATCGGACGCGAACAGCCAAGAGTGGCCGTCCACCAGTTGTGATCCAATAGGACGGAGCAGATATTGAGATGCGAGGGAACACGTCGTGACTCCTGACGAGATCGAAGGCGCCGTCACCGCGGGCCTGCCCCAGGCGGTCCAAGACCTCAAGCGGCTCGTCTCCATACCCTCCGTGGCCTTCCCCGGCCACCCGGAGGAGCCGGTGCTCGCGGCCGCCGCGGTAACCGAGGAGCTGCTGCGCAGCACGGGGCTGCCGCACGTCCAGCAGATCCCGGTCGAGGGGAGCTTCCCCGCCGTCTACGCCGAGGCCCCCGCCCCGCCCGGAGCGCCGACCGTGCTGCTCTACGCGCACTACGACGTGCAGCCCGCGGGCGACCCCGCGCTGTGGCGCACCCCGGCCTTCGAGCCGACCGAGATCAACGGCGCGATCCACGGCCGTGGCGCCGCCGACGACAAGTCCGGCGTCATCTCGCACGTCGCCGCGCTCCGCGCCTTCAGGGGCCGCTTCCCCGTGGGCATCAAGGTGATCATCGAGGGCCAGGAGGAGTACGCCGGGGAGCGCCTCGAGGCCTTCATCGAGCGCAACCCCGAGCTGGTCCGCGCCGACGCGATCATCGTCGCCGACACCGGCAACCCCCGCGTGGGCGACCCCGCGGTCACCACCTCGCTGCGCGGCATGGGCGCCTTCACCGTGGAGGTGCGCTCCCTGAAGGAGTCGCTGCACAGCGGCTTGTTCGGCGGCGCCGCGCCCGACGCCCTCGCGGCGCTGATCAGGATGCTGGCCGCCCTGCACGACGACCACGGCGACATCCGCGTCCCCGGCCTGCCTCGCGGCACCTTCCTCGGCGCGGGCCCGTCGGAGGAGGAGTTCCGGGCCACCGCGGGCGTGCTCGACGGCGTCTCCCTGGTCGGCTCGGGCACGTTGGCCGACCGGCTGTGGTCCTCCTACGCCATCACGGTCACCGGTCTCGACGTGCCGACGGTCTCCGGCGCCATCAACGCGGTCCAGCCGGTCGCGCGGGCCAGGGTGACCGTGCGCGTGCCTCCGGCGGGCGACCCGAAGACGACCGTCGACGCCGTGACCGACTTCCTCAACCAGGCGGCCCCCTGGGGCGTCCGGGTGAGCTACACCGACTACGTGCTGGGCTCGGGTTTCCTCGCCGACACCGGGGGCACGGCGCGCGCCGCGCTGAACCGGGCCATGGAGCGCGCCTTCGGCAGGCCGCCGCGCGACGTCGGGGCGGGCGGCTCGATCCCGCTGGTCTCCACGCTCGTCAAGCAGTTCCCCGCCGCCTCGATCCTGCTCTTCGGCGCGGAGGACGACGACGCCGCGATCCACGCTCCCAACGAGCGCGTCGTCATCGAGGAGCTGCGCCGTACGGCGACGGCGGAGGCGCTCTTCCTTCAGGAGTACGGCTCCGCGGCCGTCTGACCAGGGGCTCCGCGGCCACCTCGGCGATGGGCCGACGGCCGCCCGGGCGAAAGCTCCCCTCAAAACAGACAGAGCTCCAGAAAAGCCCCACCCGGTATCGGGTGGGGCTTTTCTTGGTGATACTTTTTGAACTGACCAGTCAGTTCAAAATCTGGAGGCGTGGTGTTCCACGGGGTCGCGGTGCACGCGAGCGGCCTGTCCCTCAAGGGCGGGCACGGGTGGGTCTACCGCGACGTCACCCTGGAGGCGGGGCCGGGCAGCCTCACCGCCGTCGCCGGGCAGGCGGGCAGCGGACGGACGAGCCTTCTGCTGACCCTGGCGGGACGGATGAAGCCCACGGGCGGCACGCTCGCCGTCGGCGGACACCACGGACCGGGAAGGATCCGGCGGGTGGCCGCGCTCGGCCTGGTCGACGGGGTCAACGACCTGGACGGAGCGCTGTCGGTCAGGGAGCACCTGCGCGAACGGGTCAGGAGCCCGCTGTGGAACAGGCGGCAGGCGGCACGGGCCACGGCCGCGCTGACCGCGGCCGGCCTGGAACGCTCCCCCGGCGACAGGACCCTGATCCGCGCCCTGGACCGGGAGGAGCGCGTACGGCTCGGCGTCGCGCTCGCGCTGCTCGACGAACCCGGGCTGCTGGCCCTCGACGACGTGGACGCGGGCCTCGGCGGCGACAGGCTCGACGGGCTCTGGGCGACGCTGGCGGACCTGGCCGGACAGGGACTGACCGTCGTCGCCTCGTGCACGGAGAGCGGGGCGGCGGCGACGCTGCGTCTGCCGCCGAGGGAGCCGGGAGCCTCCGAGAGCGCCGAGGGGCCGAAGGGCCGGGACGGGGAGTCGGGGCCGTGGGCCGTGCAGGGTGGGGAGGATCGATGAGGTCGCTTCGGCTGGGCGGTCTGGAGCTGCGGCGGTTCACCAGGTCGCGGCTGACCAGGGCGGCGCTCGCGGGGGTGGTGACGCTGCCGCTGCTGTACGCCGGGCTGTACCTGTGGTCGTTCTGGGATCCGCAGGGCAATCTCGGGAACATCCCGGTGGCGCTGGTCGTGGAGGACCGGCCCGCGACCGCCGGCGGCAGGACGGTCGACGCGGGCCGGGAGCTGGCGAGGGAGCTGCGGGAACGCCACGTCTTCGACTGGCACACGGTCGACGCGCGGCAGGCGGAGGACGGCGTGAACGACGGCGGCTTCTACCTGTCGCTGACCGTTCCCGCCGATTTCAGCGCCCGCCTCGTCTCCCCCTCGGGAGACGGCGCGCCGAGGCCCGCCGAGCTCGGGGTACGGGTCGACACGGGACGCAGCTACGTCATGCGCACGATCTCCGACGCGGTGTTCGCCGAGGTCAGGGGCGCGGCGGGCCGTACCGCGCTCAAGGACTACTGGGACGAGGTGTTCGTCTCCTTCGGGGAGCTGCACGACGCCACGGCCAAGGCGGCGGACGGCGCGGACGAGCTCCACGACGGCACGGAGAAGGCGGGCGAGGGCGCGTCCACCCTGAGCAGCGGGCTCGGCCAGGCCAAGAGCGGAACCCACCGGCTCGCCGTGGGCCTGGGCAGCGCGAACACCGCGACCGGCAGGCTGTCCTCGGGGGCGGACAGCCTGGCGGACGGTCTGGGCGAGGCCGGACGCGGGTCGCGCGAGCTGGCCCGCGGGCTGGTCAGGCTCGCGGACGGCGCCAAGCGGGTCGCCGAAGGAAACGCGCGCGTCCACAAGCAGGTCCACGCCCAGGTCTCGACGATCGACGAGGTGGCCGACCAGGTCGTTCCCGTGCTGCGGGACGACGGCGCGCGGCTGCGGTCGCTCGCGCGGGCGATCGAGGAGGGGGCGGACCGGCTCACCGAGTCGACCGGGCGGCTGGGCGAGCCCGCGGCCCCGGTGGGTGAAACGGACGCCCTGGCCCGGCTGCGGCAGAGCGCCAGGCAGATCTCGGAGATCGCGGCCCGCAGCGCGGAGATCGCGCCGACCGCGGGACAGCGTCTCCAGCAGGTGAGAAAGAAGATCGACCAGCTGGACGCGGGACTCGGCGAACTCGCCGACGGCTCGGCCAAGGTCCGGGACGGACTCGGTGACGCGAGTACGGCGGGCGGCAGGCTCACCTCCGGGCTCTCCCGGCTCGGCGACGGCGCCGCCGAGCTCAGCCGGGGACTGACCGAGCTCGACGGCGGGATCGTCAGGCTGAGCGACGGCGCCGCCAAGGTGGACACCGGCGTCGGCAGGCTGCGCGAAGGCGCGGGCGAGCTCAGCACCGGCATCGGCAGACTGGCCGACGGCTCCAGGGAGCTGAGCGACAAGCTCGGACAGGGGGCGACGCGGATCCCCGACTACGGCCGGCAGGAGCGCGCGGAGCGAAGCGACATGATGAGCGAGCCGGTCAGGCTGGCCACCCAGGTCCTCAACCCGGTTCCGAACTACGGCACCGGCTTCGCGCCGTTCTTCGTCCCGCTGGCGCTGTGGGTCGGCGCGATGGTGAGTTACATGGTGCTGCGCCCGCTCAACCCGCGTCTCCTCGCCGGCACGGCTCCCGCGTGGCGGATCGCACTGGCGGGCTGGCTGCCCGGCCTCGTCCTGGGGACGGCGCAGGTGGGCGTGCTGCTGGCGGTGACCAGGTTCGGGCTCGGCATGGAGGCCGAGCACTGGGCGGGGGTGGTCGGCCTCCTGTCGCTCACCGCCGCCGCCTTCCTGGCGATCGTGCAGGCGGTCAACGCCCTGCTCGGCCCGCCGGGGCGGGTCGCGGTGCTGGCGCTGCTGATGCTGCAGCTCACCTCCGCCGCGGGGACCTATCCCATCGAGACGTCGCCGGGCTTCTTCCGGACGATCTCGCCGTGGCTGCCGATGAGCTGGGTGGTCAGCGCACTGCGCAGGCTGATCAGCGGCGGCGACCTCACCGTGGTCTGGCAGGCCTGCGGGGTGCTGGCCCTGTTCACCGCGCTGGGCCTGGCCCTGAGCGTGTACGCGGTGTGCAGGGGCCGCACCTGGTCGATGCGCCGCCTCCATCCCGAGCTGGCGCTGTGACTACGGTTGGCCGCATGACGGAGCGGCGGACCGGGACACGACTCAGGCTGTTCACCGCGGCGGTCGAGGTGATCGCCGAGCAGGGATACACCGCGGCCACGGTCGACGCGATCGCCGAGCGCGCCGGAGTGGCCAAGGGCACGGTGTTCTACAACTTCGGCAGCAAGGAGGCGCTGTTCTCCGCCCTGCTCGAACACGGGATCCGGCGGCTCGCCGACGCGATGGCCAGGGCGGACGGCACGACGGGTGAGACCGGCGTGGCGGATGAGAGGGACGCGGGCGCGGGGGGAGGCGCGCTGGAGGCGCTGGACGCGGTGGTCATGGCGCAGTTGCGGTTCTTCGAGGAGTACGGCGCGTTCGCCCGGGTGCTGCTGACCGAGATGTGGCGTACGGCCTGGCAGGACGCGGTCGCCATGCTGCGCGAGGAGGCGCTGGGCGTCTACGCGGGCGTGCTGCGCAGGGCGGTCTCCGAGGGCGCGGTCCGCGCGGACCTGGACGTGGAGACCGCGGCGACCGCGGTGTTCGGCATGGTGCTGACGACCTCGATCGAACGCCGGGCGCTGCACCCCGACCGCCCGATCGAGCAGCTCCACGCCACCCTCGTCGACCTCCTCCACGGACGGGTGTCCGGCGGACCCTTCACCGGGTGAGGACGAGAAACGGATCACCCCTTGTCCGGCCAAAACAGTTCTTCCTACGATCGTGCCGTGGTCAACTCCCGAGGAGGACCGCGTAGGCGGGTTCTCCCCTGCATCATGGTCGCGGGCATCCGCCGGCGCTTCGGCCGCGACCGGGAAGCCGCCCACGGCTCCTGCCTCGCGGACGCCATCGCCCGGTCCGCACCGGCGTGATCTTCAGCTTCTGAGCACGGTGAACTCTGACAGGGACTCGTTCGTCGGATAGGTACGACACCACCGGGAGGCCTGGTTGTACCAACAGCCGCAACGACGGCGCAGGAACTTCGCCCCGTTCGTCATCGCGATCATTCTCGCCGGAGCCCTGATCGTAGGCCTGCGGCTGTACATCATGAGCAAGGACGCCGATGACGCGAACGGCGCGGGCGACCAGCGGACCACCGGCCAGGCCAAGGCCTGTGACGGGACCGGGGTCACGCTGACCGTGACCGCGTCCCTGGAGAAGTCCGAGCTGTTGCGCGGCATCGCGGCCGACTACAGCGGCAGGAAGGTCGGCGGGCGCTGCGCGACCGTCGCCGTGACCAAGACGAGCGGCAGCGCGCTGCAGGCGCTGGCGAGGGGCTGGGACGAGCGGCGGGACGGTCCGCGCCCCGACGTCTGGTCCCCGGCGAGCAGCGGCTGGCTCACCCTTCTCCGGCAGCGCTCCTCCGGCGCGGACACCGGTTCCCTGGTCTCGGCGGACAACCCGTCGATCGCCAAGACGCCGCTGGTCATCGCGATGCCCAAGCCCATGGCCGAGGCCCTCGGCTGGCCCGGCAAGAAGCTCGGCTGGTCCGACCTGCTCGACCTGTCGAACGGCTCGTGGGCCAAGTACGGCCACCCCGAGTGGGGAAAGTTCCGCCTGGGCAAGACCAACCCCAACTATTCCACGAGCGGCCTGAACGCCACCGTCGGCGCCTACTTCGCGGCCACCGGCCTGTCCGGCGACCTGTCGGAGAAGAACGTGGCCGACCCAAGGGCCAGGGACTTCGTGCGGGGAGTGGAGCGCTCGATCGTGCACTACGGCGACACGACGCTGACGTTCCTGTCGAACCTGCAGCGGGCCGACGACGCGGGAGCCGGCCTGAGCTACATCTCCGCCGTCGCCGTCGAGGAGAAGTCGGTCTGGGACTACAACCAGGGCAACCCGACCGGCGACCCCAAGACGTTGGGCAAGCACGGCAAGCCCAGGGTGCCGCTGGTGGCGATCTACCCCAAGGAGGGCACCCTCTACTCGGACAACCCCTTCGCGGTGCTGACCGCGCCGTGGGTCGACGACGCCAAGCGCGCCGTCGCGGCCGACTTCCTGGCGTACCTGCAGGCCGCTCCGCAGCAGGCGCGCTTCGCCGAGTTCGCCTTCAGGTCGTACGACGGCAAGCCGGGAAAGCTGATCACCGAGGCGAACGGGCTGCTGCCCGCCGAGCCGAAGACGACGCTCAGCCCGCCCGCCCCCAACGTGCTCGACAAGGTGCTGTCCAGCTGGGCCGACCTGCGCAAGCCCGCGAACGTGCTGATGGTGATCGACGTCTCGGGCTCGATGGGCGCCCAGGTGCCGGACACCGGCAGGAGCAAGCTGGACCTGGCCAAGCAGGCGGCGGTCAACGCGCTGCCCCAGTTCGGCCCGCACGACCAGGTCGGCCTGTGGATGTTCTCGACCGCGCGGGACGGTGACAAGGACTATCTGGAGCTGGCGCCGATGGCCGCCGTCGACGAAGCCCAGCGCAAGCAGCTGCGGGCCAGGCTCGAAGGGCTGACCCCCGACGGCGGGACCGGCCTCTACGACACCGCGCTCGCCGCCTACCAGCACGTGCGCGGGCGGCACAGCGGTGACGCGATCAACGCGGTGGTCTTCCTCACCGACGGCAGGAACGAGGACCCCGACAGCCTCTCGCTGGAGAACCTGCTGCCCGACCTGCGCGCCGAGTCCGCCCAGCAGTCGGTGCGGATGTTCACGATCGCCTACGGCCAGGACGCCGACCTCGAGGTGCTCAAGCAGATCTCGGGGGCGACGAACGCCGCCGCCTACGACTCTCGCGAACCGGGGAGCATCGACCAGGTGTTCACCGCGGTGGTGTCCAATTTCTGATGTCCCGCTTCGTTGAGGAACTGCGAGACCCCTGGGGTCTGCTGCTCGGCGCGACCGCCGCGGGCGCCGCGTGGGCCGTCGACGTGCACCCGGCCTCCGCCGCCTTCGTCGGGGTCGCCGTCTGGCTGACCAAGGCGGGCGCCGCCGTCTTCCAGAGGCGAGGCGAGGGCCGTACGGCGCCGGTCGTCGCCTCGGGCAGCCAGGAGGACCGATGGCTGCGGCGGGCGGGCTCCGCGGCGGCGGGCTTCGGCGAGCTGAGCGCCTCGATGGGGCACGGCCCGCTGGCCGAGCGGATCGCGCTGATGGGCCCCCAGGTGGACGACGCGATGGCGACGCTTGAGCGCCTCGCCGCACAGGCGTCGCTGACCGGCGCCGCCCTGGCCAGGCTCGACCTCGACCATCTCAGGCAGGAGCGTCTGCGTCTCACCGGCGCGCGCGAGCAGGCCAGGAAGGAGCTCGTCGACGACATCGACCGCGCCCTCGCCTCGCTCGCCTCCCAGCTGGCCGTGATCGACCGGCTCGCCGAGACCAGGGACCGGGTGCTCGCCCGGATGGAGTCGGGAACGATCAGCATCGAGGAGCTCCTCGCCCGCGTGGTCGAGCTGTCGGCGACCTCGATGACCGGGGTGCTGGAGCCGTCCCGGGTCCTCGACGAGCTGGCGGACAACCTCGAAGGAGTCCGGCGGGGGCTGCACGAGACCGAACAGATCACTCGCGACGCGCTGGACCGGCAGGACGCGCAGGACCGTTAAGGAGCCCCCATGTTCAAGGTCGTCCGCCGAGCCTGGCGCTACCTGGTCTTCGCCCTGTCCGGCAGGCTGGACGAGCTGTCCGATCCCCGGGTCCAGATCGAGCAGGCCGTCCAGGAGGCGAAGGAGCGACACCGGCGCCTGACCCAGCAGGCCGCCTCGGTCCTCGGCAACGAGCACGAGCTGGAGTTGAAG
The DNA here is from genome assembly GCF_027922005.1 of Streptosporangium carneum. Lineage (GTDB taxonomy): Bacteria > Actinomycetota > Actinomycetes > Streptosporangiales > Streptosporangiaceae > Streptosporangium > Streptosporangium carneum. Next base: position 531,001 of record NZ_BSEV01000002.1, read on the forward strand.
CTGACCCGTTCGCTGGAGGAGGCCGAGAGACTCCAGGCGAACGCCCGCCAGGCCGTCCTGCTGGCCGAGCAGGCCAGGGCCGCGGGCGACGAGCGCAAGGCCCGGTCCTACGAGGACTCCGCCCGCGCCTTCGCCTCCCGTCTCGTCTCGGCGGAGGCCGCGTCGCGTGACACCCGGCTCATGCACGAGCGGGCGAGACAGGCCTCCGAACAGGCACGCGCGGCGGTGGAGACCAACGCCGCGGCCCTGCAGAAGAAGCTCGCCGAGCGGATGCGCCTGCTGTCCCAGCTCGACCAGGCCACGATGCAGGAGCAGCTCAACAAGGCCATGGGCGACCTGTCGGGTCTCGCTCCCGCAGGGGAGACCCCGACCATGGACGAGGTCCGCGAGAAGATCGAGAAGCGCTACGCCCGTGCCCTCGGCGAGGCCGAGCTGACCTCCGGCTCCGTCGAGGCCAGGATGATCGAGGTCGAGCGCGCCGCCCTCGACGTCGAGGGCGCGGCCCGGCTCGAGGCCATCAGAAAAAGCCTGGGGCTCGAAGGGAAGCCCGGGACCGGGAGCTGAGCGGTCCCGCGCGGCCGGGCGGGGCTCAGCGGACGGGCAGGTCGTAGACCCGGCGGACGCTGCTGGGGGCGGCGCCGAGGTCGGCTCCGTAGACGTGCAGGGAGATCGCGGTGGTCTCGCCCGTGTTGCGGACCCGGTGGATGTCTCCGGGCGGGGCGAAGCCGCTGACCTCGCCCGTCTGGTTGGCCGTACGGCCGATCTCGGTCAGGTGGTCGCCCTCGTCGCGGTAGAGCGTTTCGTACTCCACCCCTTGCAGGACGCCGAACACGCACCACGCGATGTGGTCGTGGATCACGGTCTCCTGGCCGGGCCGCCAGACCACGGCGACGACCGAGAAGGCGGACTCGACGTGGAGGGTGTGGACGACGTAGTGGTCGGGGTCTCCGAGGCGTTCCTCGTCGGTGAGGATCTCCGGGGAGGGCAACCGCGCGCGCAGGGCGTCGGCCACGGCGAAGGCCGTCGCGCGGGGGTCGGCGATCCGGCGGGTCAGTTCTCGTGTCTCCGCGACCAGCCCCGCCAGGCCGGGACGGACGAGTGTCATGGTTCCCATACGTCAAGGGTGCGCCGCACCAATACATAACGTCTAATGTCTATCTTTCTGCTCATTCATCGATAATTTTGATACATGCTCGACGTCGTACGGCTCCGCGTGCTGGCCGCTGTCGCGAGACACGGCTCCGTCACCGCCGCCGCCAGGGAACTCCACTACTCCCAGCCCTCGGTCAGCCACCACCTCGCCAAGCTCGAGGCCGAGACCGGCGCGAAACTGATCCAGCGGGTCGGGCGGGGCATCAGGCTCACCGAGGCGGGCCGCCTGCTGGCGGAGCGGGCCACCGAGATCGTCGGCCGCATCGACTCCGCCTCGGCCGAGCTCTCCGCGCACGTCGGCCTGCGCGCGGGGCGGGTCAGACTGGCCGCCTTCCCCTCCGCGCTGGGCACGTTCGTGCCCGAGGCCGCCTCACTGCTCGCCCAGGGCCACCCCGGCCTCGGACTGCGCCTGACCGAGACCGAGCCGCCCGAGGCCCTGCGCATGCTGCGCGCGGGCTACGTGGACGTCGCGGTCATCTTCCGCTACGACGACACCGCCCCCGAGGACCAGGGCGTCCATCTGCTCCGCCTGATGGACGACCCGAGCTACCTGGTCACCGCGGACCGGACCGACGGGCTGCCCGCGCACCGCGCCTCCCCGTGGATCGGCGGCTGCGACCGATGTCGCAGCCACCTGCTGGAGCTGTGCGCGAAGGCGGGCTTCGAACCGGAGATCGCCTTCACCACCGACGACATCGTCGCCGTCCAGGCGCTCGTGGCCGCGGGGATCGGGGTGACGGTCCTACCCGGACTGGCCCTGCGCGCGCATCGCCACCCCCGGGTGCACACGACCGAGTTGCCCGGCTCGACCCGGCACGTCTACGCCGCCACCTACGGCGAGCCCCCTCCGCCTCCGGCGACCGCCGCGCTCCTGTCCGCCCTGGCCTCCGCCATGGCCGGCAAGGACCCCCGCCCCTCCACGCCGCGCCCGGGAAGGGCCTCGCCCCGATCCGGTGACCGCACGCCTCCGCGGGACCGGCGGGGCGGAAAAATCTGAGGCGATCGAGAAGCGGACGTGCCTACGATCCGGTTATGCCAGATCTGACAACGCTTGTCCTCTTCGCTGCCGCGACCCTCGCCCTGCTGCTCGTGCCGGGTCCCGCGGTGCTCTACATCGTGACCCGCAGCGTCGCTCAGGGACGCGGCGCCGGGCTGGTCTCCGTCCTGGGGATCCACCTCGGCTCCGTGGTGCACGTCGTCGCCGCCGCCCTCGGCATCAGCGCCCTGCTGGCCGCCTCGGCGACCGCGTTCACCGTGGTCAAGTATCTGGGCGCGGCCTACCTGGTCTGGCTGGGCGTCCGCAAGCTGATGGCCCGCCCCGACGACGAGGACGCCGTCGAACCGCGACCCGCGTCCAGGACGCGGTTGTTCTGGGAGGGCTTCGTGGTCAACGTGCTCAACCCGAAGACCGCGATCTTCTTCCTGGCCTTCCTCCCGCAGTTCACCGACCCCGCGCGCGGCCCGGTGGCCCCGCAGGTCGTGGTGCTCGGCCTGGTCTGGATCGCGCTCGGGATGGCCAGCGACGGCGCCTTCGCCCTGCTCGCCTCCGCCCTGGCGGGCCGCCTGCGCCGTTCCGCCCGTAGCCGCCGCCGTCTCGACGTCACCAGCGGAGTGGTCTACCTCGGTCTGGGCGCGGCGACCGTGCTCACCGGCGAGAGCGCCGCCGCCAAGGCCTGAGGCCCCCTCCTCGGCGACGTCCCGGCCCACACCCGGAGCGGCCCTCCCTCTCAGCGGTTCGATCGCGTCCCGCGGAGAAAGCCCGCGACGACGACCTTGCGGATCACCATCGTGAGCGCCGCCACGGCGATCGCCGCCCAGGTCTGGGCCTGGGACAGGCGCAAAAGGCCCGCGGCGAGGAGGAAGTCGAGCAGCACCGTCATCGCGCTCCTCGGACCGCGGCCGGAGGACAGGACGGCGAGCCCCGCGGTCAGCCCCATGGCGACGACCAGGACGACGGCCGCCCCGACGATCTCAGCCACCTCCGGCGCCTGCCGTGGAGCGGCGGCCTGACGCCCCCGCCGCGCCTCCCTCCCGCTCGATCTCCCTGCTCAGGAAGAAGTTCAGCGCGGTCCTGATCGCCGCGATCGCCGCCAGCTGCCCGATCTGTGTGAAGCTGGGGGAGATGGCCGTACGGAGAACGTCCCCGGCCAGCTGGAACTCCAGGCCCAGGGCGAGGAACCGTCCGAGGAACAGGCGGACGGCGACGAACCCCTCGGCGTCGCGCCTGAGCACGGCGACCACGAGGAAGCGGGCGAAGGCCGCCGCCGCGCCGACGAAGATGACGATCGCACCGGCCGCCTCGACCAGGCGGACGAACAGGTCGACGACCTGCCCGAGAGCCTCCTGGGGCAGAAGATCGACCATGTGCTGCTGGTACCCGCTGGCCACCGCCCTAAGCCGACCTGCGCCGACGCCGCCCGGGGCCGCCACGTCCACCCCGCCGACGGGAGCCGGCGGGGCGACCCTCGTCTCCCCTTCTCCCGGGTCACCTCTTCACCCGGGTCACCCCTTCCTCCTCGCTTCTTCCTCTTCCTCCTCGCATCTTCCTCGCCCATGCGCCCCCTTCGCCCGGGTCATCCCTTCGGCAGGGAGCGGCTCCCCGGCCAGGACGACGTGACCGGTCGCGGGGCGGATTCCCGGCTCAGATGGCGCGCTCCCGGCCCGCCCAGTACGGGTCGCGCAGCCTGCGCTTGAGAAGCTTGCCGTTGGGCTCGCGCGGCATCTCCTCGACGAAGTCGACGGACCTGGGCCACTTCGACCTCGACAGCCTGCCGTCGAGCGAGGCGAGGATCTCGGCGGCGAGCTCGGGGGAGGCGGTGACCCCGGGTGCGGGCTCGACCACCGCCTTGATCTGCTCACCCCAGTCCTCGTCGGGGATGCCGAACACCGCGACGTCGGCCACCTTGGGATGGAGTGTCAGCTCGTTCTCGATCTCGGCGGGGTAGATGTTGACCCCACCAGAGATGATCATGTCGGCCTTGCGGTCGCAGAGGAACAGGAAGCCCTCGTCGTCGAGATAGCCGACGTCGCCGACGGTGAAATGGTCCTTGAGACGGTTGGCCTCGGTCTTCGCCTGGTCGCCCTTGTACTCGAAGCCGACACCCGCCGTCTTCATGTAGACCGTCCCGGGGGTGCCCGTGGGGACCGGCTTCAGGTCGTCGTCCACGATGAGCAGCTCGCTGATCGGCCACGCCGCGCCGACCGTGCCGGGATGTCTCTTCCAGTCCTCCGGGGTGGCGATGGTCCCGCCGCCCTCGGTCGCGGCGTAGTACTCGTAGACGCAGTCGCCCCACCAGTCGAGCATCGCCCACTTGACCGGCACCGGGCAGGGCGCGGCGGCGTGGATCATCCACCTGAGCGAGGAGAGGTCGTAGCGGTTCCGCACCTCCTCGGGGAGCGCGAGCAGGCGATTGAAGTGGGTGGGCACCATGTGCGAGCTGGTGACACGGTGCCTCTCGCAGAGCCTGAGCATCTCCTCGGCGTCCCACTTGTCCATGTAGACGATCTTGTGGCCCATGTGCAGCGTCGCGCCGCCGAACTGGGTGACGGCGGCGTGGTAGCTCGGCGAGGTGACCAGGTGGACGTTCTCCCCGCCGGGGGTGATGCCGAACAGGGCGGGCAGGAACGTCAGCCGCTCCGCCGTGTCGTCCGGGTCGAGGCCGGTGAGCGGCCTGCGCACTCCCCTGGGCCTGCCGGTCGTGCCGGAGGTGTAGTGCATGATCGCGCCCGCCGTGCGGTCGGACGGGGCGGTCTCGGGCCGTCCCTCGGTCAGTTCCGAGACGGGTCGCACCCCCTCGATCCGGCCGAAGGAGAAGACCCGGCGGCGGTCGAGGCCGGAGGCCGCGACACCGCGCAGCCCCTCCTCCGCGTAGCGCTCGTCGACGAAGAAGGCCCGGGCCTCGCAGTCCGCCACGATGTGGCCGATCTCGGGGCCGGTGAGGTGCCAGTTGATCGGCGTGTGATACCACCCGGCCTGCAATGCCGCGAGGTGGAGCACCAACCCGTCGGCGCCGTTCGGCGCCAGGCCGCAGATGCCGTCTCCCCGCCTGAGTCCCAGCTCCCGCAGGCCGTGCACGAGGCGGTTCGCGCGGGCGAGCAGGTCACCCGCCCGGTGTTCCGTGCCGTCCGGGTCGACGACCGCGATCCGTTCGGGGTCCGACTGCGCCAGTCTCCAGAAGCCGAGCGTGCCCATCGGAAATCCTCCCTGATCGAAAGCGCCCGGCCGCGGGGGAGTCGCGTTCTCGACGCTGCGACGGCCTCCGCGGCGCGGGAGAGGCGGGCGAAGAGGTGCCCCCCACGTGCAGGGGAAGACTAACCCCGGCACAGCAAACCAAGCAATCGCTTGATTTAATTTCGTGTCCCCGTGACACCCCTGCCCCTTCCCGACCTCCTGGAACCGCTCGAACGGCGACCGCCGGGGCCGTCACACGTGGCGGTGGGCGGAGCCGCTCAGCGGGCGGGGCCGAACCAGGCGGTGAGGGCGGAGCGGAGGGCGGGGAGGTCGGGGGCGGCGCCCCTGGGGGCCGCCCAGGCGACATGGCTGTCGGGCCGGACGAGCAGCGCGGCGGGAGCCGGAACCTCTCCGGCGTCCGGAAGGGCCCAGCCGTCCGCCGGGCACTCCGCCTCGACGAGGTCGACGCGATCGGCCCAGCCCTCGGCCGCCTCGGACAGCCCCTCGCCGCCGGGATCACCGGTCTCCGCGCCGATCCCGGCGGCGAGGGGAGCACGGCCGGGATCCGCGCCGAGGTCGAGCAGGACGGGCCGGGCGGCGCGCAGCAGCTCGAACAGGCGGACGTCACCGGCGGAGGTCCTGAGGTCGAGGTCGGGAACCCTGCGGCCGAGCAGCGGATGCCCGTCCCCCATCGGATACCGGACGTCGAGCGCGGTGACCATGCTCCCCAGGGACCGGTTCACGTCGTCGAACTCGATGAGCCCGCCCAGCACCTCGCGCAACGCGGTCATGTGCTCGCCAGGACGCCCCAGCACCGTCTGCGCCCGCGTGTTGTGCAGCACCCGCTCGGCGACCGGATGCCGCTCGGCGTGGTAGCTGTCCAGCAGCCCGCACGGCGTGCGACCGTGGACCACCGAGGCGATCTTCCAGCCGAGGTTCACCGCGTCCTGCAGCCCCAGGTTCAGCCCCTGCCCGCCCGCGGGGAAGTGGATGTGCGCCGCGTCCCCCGCGAGCAGCACCCGGCCCCTGCGGTACTCGGCGGCCTGTCGCGCGGCGTCGCCGAACCGGGAGACCCAGCGGGGGCTGTGCATGCCGTAGTCGGTTCCGGCGATCCTGGCGAACGCCTCCCGCAGCCCCTCGAAGGTCACCGGGGCGTCGCGGTCGGCCACATGGTCGAACTCGTTGGTCAGCACCCGGTACCAGTCCTCCCCGAACTTCAGCACGGAGAAGGAGCCGTGCTCCCTTCGCTCCTGGAAGATCCGTTCGGCCGGCGGGTCCGTGAGCATCACGTCGCCGAGCATCGCGGTCATCGTCGCCGGGGTGCCGGGGAAGTCGATGCCGGCGAGCCTGCGGACCGCGCTGCGCCCGCCGTCGCAGCCGACCAGGTAGCCCGCGCGCAGCCTCTCCGCTCCCCCGGGCCCGAGCACCTCCACCTCGACGCCGCTATCGTCCTGCCGGACCCCCGTCACCTCGGACGACCAGCGCACCCGCGCGCCGAGCTCCGCGGCGCGCTCCTCGAGCAGCCGCTCGACGACGCTCTGCAGGATCATGAGCATGAAGGGATACCTGGTCTCGAGGCGGCCGAGGTCCAGCCACAGCGCGGAGAAGTGACCCGCGGGCACCCTCTGCCCGGCGTCGAGGAAACGGTCGACAAGACCCCGCTGGTCGAGCACCTCCATGCTGCGGGCGTGGATGCCGCCCGCCCGGGACTCCCCGCTGCGCCCGGCGAGCCGGTCCAGCACGGCCACCTCGACCCCGGCCAGCCGCAGTTCGCAGGCGAGCATCAGCCCCGTCGGGCCGCCACCCGCGATCACCACGTCCGCGTCCATCGCACCCTCTCCTTAACGCCGTTAAATTTAACTGCGTTAAGGATTAACTGAACGATGTTAAGGTGTCAAGCGTTCCAGCGAGGAGGGCAAGATGAAGATCACTCCCGAGGCGATCGCGCGGACCGCGCTGCGGCTGCTCGACGACGTCGGCCTCGACGGGCTCACCATGCGCCTTGTGGCCGGGGAGCTCGGCGTCCAGGCCCCCGCCCTCTACTGGCACGTCAAGAACAAACAGGAGCTGCTCGACGCCATGGCGGGCCTCATGCTCGTCGAGGCCGTCGAAGGGATGGAAATGCCGGGACGCGGCGTCTCGTGGAGCGAGTGGCTCGGCGACGCGGCCAGGCGGCTGCGCCGCATGATGCTGCGCCACCGGGACGGGGCCAGAGTCGTGGCGGGCACCCACGTCACCGAGCCGACCATCTTCCGGGTGACCGAGCTGGCCCTGCGGACGATGCGGGACGCGGGATTCCCCCTCCGCGACGCCGCCCGCGCCTTCCCCGCCCTCCTGCACTACACCGTCGGATTCACCATCGAGGAGCAGGCGCGCACCGGCGCGGCGTACGGCGAGGACAACCCCTACGGGACCGAACGGTTCGCGGCCTCCCTCGACGCCGAGCGCTTCCCCCTCACCGCACAGGCGCTGGACGACCTGTTCGACGCCGACAGCGACGCGGGCTTCGAGTACGGCCTGCGGATCCTCCTCGCCGGCATGCGCGCCGCCCTCGCGGGAGAGTGACCGCCGCTCCCGTCTTCCCGGGCGGCGGGGAATTTACAGATTAGCGCAAGAAAAGATTACCGAATTATGTTGAAAAGCGTTACCGGAGAGCACCGTACGACTTTTTCTGAATGACCATAACGCGTAACCGGGAAAACTCCGAAAAGGAGCCTCCCTCGACACGGGGAACAGCCGTGCGCGCGAGGCGGAGGACGACTCCTCGACAGGCCGGAAAAGGCGAGGCATGGCCGACGACGACCCCGGCGACCGCTTCCGGAAAATGGCCGACGAGCTGCGAGGACATCACCGAGAACGTCGCCTGCCCGCTCTCCCGGCAGCGACGGGGACGCCTCCAAGGCGGCCGTCGCCAATCACCCGGAAGGGCAGTTTCGAATTGATAACAGCGACATTTCGGGCATGCGAATTACATCACATAAATGCTACGCTCATGCCTCAGATCGGGGGATCACGGCATCGGGCAGCGATGGGGCGCGCCGGGCCGTCTTTTCATCGGCCGTAAGCCATTGTCAGCACGGAGGTGCATCGAATGGCGGCGCTTTCACAAAAGGTCGAGGCCGGAACGGCCTCCCGGAGAACCCGGCTTCCCTCCCTCACAGGTCTGCGGTTCATCGCCGCGGCGATGGTCTTCTGCCTCCTGGTGATACACGAGCACGTGTTCGCCTCACCGGCGGCGGAAACCGTCTACTTCAAGATCTTCTGGCTCGCGGGCGCGGCCGGGGTCAGCTGTTTCTTCATCCTCAGCGGCTTCGTCCTCACCTGGTCGGCGCGTCAGACGGACACCAAGGCGACGTTCTGGCGGCGTCGTGCCTGCAAGATCTACCCCAACCATCTCGTCACCTTCGTCGTGGCCCTCGCGGGACTGATCTGGGTGCAGAAGGCGACCGTCGACGGCGGCGTCACGGTCCTCAACCTGTTCCTGGTGCAGTCGTACTCCCCGGACCTGGAGGTCAGGGCGAGCGTCAACTCGGTGGCGTGGTCGCTCTCCTGCGAGGCCCTGTTCTACTTCGCGTTCCCGTTCCTGATCTCCCTCGTCAAACGGATCCGGCCAGAGCGGCTCTGGGCCTGGACGGCGGGCGTAGTGGCACTGATCTTCCTCGTCCCGGTCCTGGCGGGCCTGCTGCCCGACCAGGAGCCGTTCCCCGTGGTGGGGATCACCGAGTGGGACACGTACTTCATCTACCAGCTCCCGCCGGTGCGGATGCTGGACTTCGTGTTCGGCATCCTTCTGGCCCGGATCGTCATGACCGGCCAGAGGCTCCCCTTGAGTCTGCGAGGCGCGGCGCTGCTCGCCGTCGTCGCGTTCGCCGTGGAACCGCTGGTCCCGCCACGTTTCAGCATCGTGGCCTTCATGACCGTTCCCCTCGGTCTGCTCATCGCCGCCGGCGCCGTCGCCGACACGGAGAACCGCCCGACCTGGCTGTCCGGCCGCGTCATGGTCTGGCTGGGCGAGGTGTCCTTCGCCTTCTACATGTGGGTGCAGCTGGTCCTGACCTACGGCCACCAACTGCTCGGCGGCGGCAGCTGGGACGCTCCGGCCGCCTTCGGCGTGGCCGCGTCGCTGTTCGCGGCCACGCTGCTGCTGGCCTGGCTGCTGTTCAGCCTGGTCGAGCGCCCGGTCATGCGCCGGTTCGCCACGCCGCGACGGCGTCTCAGCACCGTCCAGCCGGAATGACCGCCCGGACGACGGGAGACGGACGCGAGAGCGAGCGCGCCCGGCAGGCGGGACACGGCCGTGAAGGGCGGGCCGCACGTCGGCCGGAGCTCAGTCCAGGTCGATGAGCGGCCGTACCTCGACCGCGTTGATCCGGGCGTCCGGGATGAGGGCGGCCAGCTCGATCGCGCGTTCCTTGCTCTCGCAGTCGACCAGGTAGTAGGCGGCGAGGAACTCCTTGCCCTCCAGATGCGGTCCGTCCGTCACCTCCCTGACGCCGTCGCGCACCCGGACGGTCGCGGTCTCCGCGGGGTAGGTGATCGCCTCCCTGCTGACCAGCTCACCGGACTCGGTGACCGTCTTGTAGAAGTCGTCGTGACCCTGCATCACCTCGTTGCGCTCCCCGTCGGACAGGGCGTCCCAGACCGTGGGGTTCATGTAGATCAGCAGCAGGTGCTTCACGTCTTCACTCCTCCTCGTCGCGGTGCCCTGGGTGGACACCCTCGGTGGTTCGTGCTGTGCCGCGGGCGCTTCGGCTCGGTCGCCTTCACGCCCCCGGCCCAGGTGGCCTGTGCCGGAATCGCCGGACCCCTCGGCGATTCCGGCGGCCACACCCACGCTGGCGCGTGGGCGGCTTCGGGGGTCGTCGGACTACCGCTGGGGCAGGTCCTCGACCGTCTGCGGTTCCAGGCTCTCCTCATCTGTGGCCTGGCCGTCCTCCTCCGCGCCCTGGTCGGCCTCGTTCATGGGAGGCAGGTGGCGCAGCAGGGTCATGATGAGAACGATGGCGATGCTCACAAGGGCGACGCCGACGACGGCGACGACGTTCAGCCCCGTGGTGAAGGCCTCGCGGGCCGCGGTGAGCAGGGTCGAGGCGGTCTGGGCCGGCAGTTCTCCGGCCACCGCGCCCGCGCCCGCGATGCTCTCGCCGGCGGTCTTGGCCGCCTCCGCGGGAATGCCCTCGGGGATGGAGTCGGCGATCTGGGTGCGGTACACGAAGGTGCCGATGGTGCCCACGGTCGCGACGCCGAGAGCCGCGCCGAACTCGTTGCTGATCTGCGCCATCGAGGAGGCGGAACCCGCCTTCTCCGGCGGGGCGGACCCGACGACCAGGTTGGTGCCCAGGGTCAGCAGCGGCCCGTCGCACAGGCCGATGACGGCGAACCCGATCACCAGGCTCGTCGGCCCCGAGTCCGGGTCGATCTGGGTGAACCAGACCATGCTCGCCACGACTCCGACCAGGCCGCCCGAGATGAGGTAGGCGGGACGGATCCAGCGGGCCAGGATCGGCGAGACCATGGTGCTCACGACGGCGATGGCCATTCCCGGCAGCAGGCCCAGGGCGGCCTGCAGCGGCGACAGTCCCGAGACCGACTCGAAGTACTGAGTGATGAACAGCAGCGTGGTGGCCGCGATCATGCCGTAGGCCAGCAGGCTCAGCAGCATGGTGCTGAAGTCGCGGTTGCCGAACAGGCTCAGGTCGAGCAGCGGGTCGGCCAGCGCGCGCTGCCGCCGTACGAACAGCACGCCGAAGACCAGGCCGACCACGAGGCCGGCGATCGGCACCGGTGCCCAGCCCTCCCTCGCCAGCTCCTTGACGCCGTAGATGAACGGCAGGATCGCCGCCAGCGACATCGCGACGCTGGTCAGGTCGAGACGGCCCGGCTCCGGCGCGCGGTACTCGGGCAGCAGCACCGGACCGAGCACGAGCAGCAGCACCATCACCGGCACGCCCAGCAGGAACACCGAGCCCCACCAGAAGTGCTCCAGCATCACCCCGCCGACGATCGGGCCGAGGATGGCGCCCAGCGAGAAGCAGCCCGCCCAGATGCCGATCGCCACCCCCATCTGCTTGGGATCGCGGAACATGTTGCTGATCAGCGACAGCGTGGACGGCGCCAGCGTCGCCCCGGCGATCCCGAGGAGCGCCCTGGCCGCGATCAGCATCTCCGGGCTGGTGGAGTAGGCCGAGATCACGGAGGCCACGCCGAACGCGGTGGCGCCGAACATCAGCAGCTTCCTGCGGCCGATCCGGTCACCGAGGTTGCCCATCGTGATCAGGAATCCGCCGACCATGAATCCGTAGATGTCCAGGATCCACAACTGCTCGGTGCTGTTGACCTTCAGATCCGCGCTCAGGTACGGCAGCGCGAGCAGCAAGACGAAAAGGTCGAAAGTGATAAGCAAGGTGGGCAACGCCAGCACCGCCAGCCCGGCCCACTCCCGTCGTGTCGCGCGGACTGCGGTCATCGTGTTCTCGCTCATCATCATCGGCCCCGTTTTCTCAGACTTGCGCCAGGTAGTCGGCCAGCCGACCGAAGAAAATCGTGTTTCCTTCCTTGACCTGGGCGTATTCCTCCTCGGAGAGGTGTCCGGACTGCTGGAACACCATCTCGGTCTTGTCGCCGAGGTCGGTGAGGACGACGGTCATCACCTCGACGTTCGGGTTGGTCGGGTCGCCGGGGTGGGCGAGGGTGAGCACGAGCCGCTCGGGCTCGACCACCTCGAGGTACTTGCCGGCGAACGGCAGCTCCGTGCGCTCGGGGCCGTCGAACATGAGCGCGCTCCAGGTCCCGCCCGGCCTGACGTCCATCGAGATCGTCGCGACGGGCAGGGTCGAGCCGGGCAGGCCGAACCAGTGGGTGAAGTGCTCGGGCTCGGTCCAGGCCTTGAACACCAGCTCGCGGGGCGCGTCCAGGATGCGGGTGATCGTGAAGCCGCGGGACGCGTCTCCGGCGTCCGCGCCCTGTGTGGATGAGGTCTCAGTCATGTGCGTTGTCCTTCTGGATCTCTCGGAGGTGATCGGAGAGGCGGTCGAAACTGCCCTCCCAGAACTGCCGGTAGCGCTCGAGCCAGTTGGCGGCGTCTTCGAGCGGCCTTCCCCGCAGCCGCGCCGGCCGCTGCTGCGCCGCTCGACCACGCGTGATCAGTCCGGCGCGCTCCAACACCTTCAGATGCTTCGAGACGGCCTGAACGCTCATGGAGAACGGCGCGGCCAGCTCGCCGACCGTGGCCTCACCGTGGGCCAGCCGCGCGAGGATCGCGCGACGGGTCGGATCGGCCAGTGCCGCGAAGGTGTTGCTGAGCTGATCAACCGCCATGAGTATTCACCCGCTTGGTTGTTTAACCAGTGGGTTGAATTTACCCCGTGACTCCGGGGTGTTCAAGCCGACCTGTCGGTTTCGTAGTAGAGACCGACGACTCCGGAGGCGAACGTCTGCGCCTCGATGAGTCTCAGGTCGGCCCTGGCCTCGGGATCGCCGAACAGCGGCTTGCCCGCGCCGATGAGGGACGGGTTGACCAGGAGGCGGTACTCGTCGATCAGGCCCAGCCGCATGAAGGCCCGCGCGATGCCGATACCGCCGAAAAGAATCATGTTCCCGCCGGGCTGACCCTTCAGCTCGGCGATCTCCTCGGCGAGGTCGCCCTTCGCCAGCCTGGTGTTCTTCCACCCGACCCGGTCCAGGCTCCTGGAGAAGACGACCTTGGGCGTCTCCTCGATCCAGCGGGCGTACTCGACCTCCTCCTTCGGGCTCGACGGGTCCTTGGCCACCTCGGGCCACGAGCTCTCGAAGACCTCGTAGGTCACCCGCCCGAGGAGGGCGGTGTCCGCCGGGTCGAGAAGGTCGTTGATGAACCTCCAGGTCTCCTCGTCGACCTTGAGCCAGTCCATCTCTCCTTCCGGCCCCTCGGTGAAACCGTCGACCGTCAGCTGCATGTACAGAATCACTTTTCGCACGCCGCTCTCCTTTCTTCAGCGCGTTCTCCGCCCGAAGCCCCGGTCACGGGCGCCGCGCCGTCGCGGCGGGCGCAGGGGCCCCTCCACGACGGCGCGCGCCCGTGTCACGCGGCCTGGCGGCCCGGCCTGGGCGGGGCGCGCCGGGCACGCCCCGGTCATCCGGGAAGAGCCCAGCTCACTCGGACAGAAGAGGGCGCACCTCGACGCCGCCGCTCACGATGGGGACCAGCTTGCCGATGGCCAGCGCGTGGTCGAGGTCGCGCGCCTCGACCACGAAGAAGCCGGACAGGGCCTCCTCGCTCTGGACGAACGCGCCGCTGGTGACGGCGTCGCCCCGGATCGTCGCCGCGGTCGAGGTCGGCTGCGTCGCCTGAGCGTTGAGGATCTTGCCCCCCAGCTCCTCGACCTTCTCCGGCACGCGCATGTGCGCCTCGAGCACCTCGGGCGGAAGGTCCGCCACACCGTTGGGGGTCTCGCGCTCGTAGATCAGGATCGCGTACTGAGCCATCTGGCTCTCCTTCCTCGTGTTCCGTCCTTGTGTTCGGTCCTTCACAGAAACGACGAACGGATCACCGTGGAATCGACAGCCGTCCCGGAGATTCCCCCGGGCGTCCGCGCCGTCGCCGTGTGACCGCGAGCCCGCACGCCGCATCCCGGCACGGAGCCCCCGCACGGGCCGTCACGCGGAACCCCACGCCGAACCCCTCGCGTGAAGCGCCCCCACCTCGGAGCCGGCCGGCGCGCGTGCCGGAAACAGGCGGGTGCGCATGCTGGGAGAAGACCCGGCGGGGCGCCGGTGGCACGATCTCTGAAGGCGGGTACCGCCGGACGAGGCGCCGGAGCGAGCCGGGCCCCGGTGCCTGGACGCGGCCGACGTGCCCCTCTCACCTTTCGTGAAAGGACGCGCACATGAAGAGCTCCACCACGCATCCGACCGTCGCCGAACTGCTGGACTCCTTCACGGACGCGGCGCCCGAGCGGCGGGACGCGCGGTACGGCCGGCTGGTCGGCGCGTTGTGGAACGACGGCGCCCTGACCGGCCTCGCGCTGCCCGCCGTACCCGCCCTGGTGGCGAGGCTGGAGGAGGTCGACGACGGCCTCAGGGGATATCTGGCCGTCCTGCTCGGCCTGCTGGCGGAGGCGGAGTTCCCCGCGACCGACGGCGAGGTCTCCGCCGCGGTACGGCGAGGCCTCGACCTGTACCTCGACCTGCTCGGCAGGGGCGCGAACGGGCAGCCGTCGACGCTGGCCCTGCTCTACCTGCTCGCGCACTTCCCCGGCGACCGGGAGCGCGTCCTCGCCGTGGCGGAGAAACTCTCGCTCGACCAGGAGGACCTGACCAGGACCGACCGCATCCTCAGGCGTCCTGACCGGGACAACCCGGATCTGGGCCGGGTGTGGCCGTCCCCCTCGGTCTGGGCACTGGACGACGGCGAACGCGATTTCGACCAGGCGTGGATCAGGGAGCTGAGCGACGCGCAGTTCCTCAGGAACTGGCAGAACGACACCAGGACGCTCATGGGGCACTCGGGCGCGAAGGCGTACTGGGCGGTGCTCAACGGCCCCCCGAAGGTCGTCGCCACCCCCTCGGTCCCGGCGGGCGAGACGCTGAGAGCCGCCTCCACGGGCAGCGGAGCCGAGCTCTTCGCCAGGCACGCCGACGCGTTCCGCTGCCCGAACTGCCACGGCCCGCTGTCCTTCGGCGGGGACGGGGACGGCGGTGTCCGGTGCGCCGGCTGCGACACGGCGTTCCCGATCGCGAACGGCATCCTCGACCTGTTCCCCGGAACGCGCGGCTCCGAGGTCGCCGACGACGTGACCGCGGACCTGCTGCAGAAGCTGGCCGCCATGCCGACCATGGGCCTGTACTACGAGGCCGTGCTCCGTCCGGCGTTCCTGCGGGCGATCGGCTCCAACTGGGGCGGCGCGGTGACGCTCGCCGACGAGGACGCCCACATCGCCGAGCACGTCAGCCCGGTCGACGGCCCCGTCCTCGACCTCGGGGCGGGCGCGGGCCGCTGGACGGCGGTGCTGGCGGAGGCCGTCGGCGCCGAGCGGGTGATCGCACTGGACGTCGGCGTGCCCATGCTGACCGCGCTGCGGGCCAGGCTGCCGCGAGTGCCCGCGATCCTGGGCAGCGGCGGCACTCTGCCGTTCGGCGACGCGACCCTGGGCGCGGCGATGTGCTGGAACGCCCTGCAGGCCTTCCCCGACGAGGCGGCGGCGGCGATCGCCGAGGTGGGCCGGTGCCTGCGTCCCGGAGGCACCTTCACGCTGATGACCTTCAGGTGGAGCCCCGACCCGGTCTACCGGCACTTCCAGCGCGGCCACCACTTCCCGAACCACGAGGACGGCCTGCGGCTGCTCGAGCTCGACGACGTCAGGACGTGGCTGGCCGAGGCCGGAATGACCGTGCGCGCCGAGTCGGGTCCGGGAACGTTCGTCTTCGTCACGGCCGAGCGGACGTGACGGCCGGCCCCCGCGCCCGGGGCGGCCTCCGGGGTTCGGACGGGTCCGAGGACCGGAGCGCAGGGGGCCGAAAAGGCGTGCGGGCAGGGCGAGGACTCCGCAATTTGGAAGATGCGACCGCCGGGAAACGGGTGCGACGGTTCGGTAGCGAGCGCAGGCGACCCCCACCGTCCCTGGTCGGCGGCGACCGGAAGGAGAGCCGGTAGGCCCTGGCGGGGAGGTGTGCCGGCTCTCCTGCCACCGCCTGTCCGCCGTGTCGCGGCGGACCGCGGTGAGCGTGCCTTGGTTCTCGGGGAGGGCGCGCGGACACGGCTTCAGTCTTTCGTTCGATTCTTCCGCAGGAGGAGCAGGAGCCCATGCTTGACCAACGCCGAACCGATTCCACCTGGCCGGCCGACATCTCGTCGTTCTGCTTCGAGGTCCCCTACTCGGAGAACTCCATCCTCTTCGAGTCGGGCAAGGGGGTCCGCCTGTTCGACGCGGCCGGACGCGGCTATCTCGACGCGATGTCCGGGGTGTTCGTCACCTGTTTCGGATACGACTGCCAGCCGATCATCAAGGCGATGACGGAGCAGTTGCAGAAGATGGCCTTCAACCCGCCGTTGCACGGGACGAACCGGGTCGCGCTGGCCCTGGCCGACGCGCTGGTGGATCTGGCGCCGCCGGGGATCAGGGCGGCGAAGCTGGTCAGCGGCGGTTCGGAGAGCATCGAGACCGCGGCGAAGCTCGCGCGCTTCTACCACCGCCTCCAGGGCGCGGCGGGCAAGGTGAAGATCCTCAGCTACTACCACGGCTACCACGGTTCGACGTTCGGCGCGCTGTCCCTGACGGGTGTCCCCGGTGTCAGCAGCATGTTCGGCCCCCCGCTGCCCAACGTGGTGCACGTGTGGCCGCCGGACTGCTTCGAGTCCTTCTGGGACGTGCCCGCCAAGGAGTCCGGCGCGCTGGCCGCGTCGATGCTGGAGCGGACGATCGAGGCCGAGGGCCCGGACTCGGTGGCGGCGCTGATCATCGAGCCCGTCATCCAGCAGCGCGCGATGGCGATCCCGACGCCGGAGTACCTTGCGCGGATCCGGGAGATCTGCGACCGGCACGACATCCTGCTGATCTTCGACGAGATCGTGACCGGCTTCGGCCGTACCGGACAGCCCTTCGCGGCGCAGACCTTCGGTGTGACGCCCGACCTGTTGTGCACGGGCAAGGGGATCTCCGGCGGCTACTCCCCGCTGGCCGCGGTGCTGATCCACGAACGCGTCGCGCAGGCGCTCGGCGTCGCCAGCGGCTCGCTGACCTTCGGCCCGACCCACACCTACTCGGCCAACCCGCTCTCCTCCGCGGCGGGTCTCGCCTCGGTCACCCACTTCAGGCAGGGAGGCTTCACCGACGTCGTCCAGAGGCTGGCCGCCCTGCTGCACCCTCGCCTGGAACAGGCGGTCGGCGAGCGCGGCACGGTCCGCTCCGTGGGCCTCCTGTTCGGGATCAAGCTGTCCGATCCGGAGGGGCGCGACGTCGGCGCCCTGGTCTCCCAGGCGTGCCTGCGGCGCGGCCTGATCCTTCGCGGCCAGGACGACTGGATCGTGCTGGCTCCGGCGTTCGTGACCTCGGAGACCGACGTCGAGGAGATCTGCCTCACCCTCACCGACGCGCTCGAAGAGGTCTACGGCACGGGCTGACCCTCACCGGCGCGCCCGGCCCCATGAGAACGGCAGCCGCCGGACGACCGTCCTGCGGCTGCCCGGGGAGTGCGAGAACGCCTTCTCCGACCGCCTCACGCATCCGAACCGAAAAACCAGATCCGGGGAATTGTTTATCTTGCCGGGAATACAGGGCGGCGATATATTCTGCCGGGATCCGCCCCCCTCCGTTTCGCGGAGAATCGGTTTGGATCGTTCACCGGAACGTGTCGTGTGGCTCGCGTGATTCGGACACCAATCCCCGCTTCCGACCACTGGAGATGGATATGACCACTGACAACACCATGCCGAGTTCCGCGGACATCTCCGACTTCTATGACGTCGCCACCCATGTCCTGACCACCATCTGGGGCGACAGCTTCCACGTCGGCTACTGGTTGTCCGACGACGACGACAGCTCCGACCGGCAGGCGGTCGAGCGCACCGAGGAGCTGCTGACCGGCAAACTCGGGGCGTCGTCCGGCGACCGCGTGCTGGACCTGGGCTGCGGGATCGGCGCGCCGGCCTTCCGGCTCGCCCAGGTCACGGGCGCCGAGGTCCTCGGCGTCTCGATCGACCGGGGCCAGATCGACGAGGCCAACCGCCGGGCCCGGGCCCTGGGGGTCGAGAAGCGGGTGTCGTTCGAGCTCGCCGACGCCCTGGAGCTGCCGTACGCCGACGACTCCTTCGACGCGGCCTGGGCGATCGAGTCGCTGATCCACATGGACCGGCCGCCCGCGTTGCGCGAGCTCGGTCGCGTGGTGCGGCCCGGCGGCCGGATCGTCATCTCCGACCTGCTCGAACGCGAGCCGCTCAGCGACGGGCAGCGCGACCTGCTGG
The DNA here is from genome assembly GCF_027922005.1 of Streptosporangium carneum. Classification (GTDB taxonomy): domain Bacteria; phylum Actinomycetota; class Actinomycetes; order Streptosporangiales; family Streptosporangiaceae; genus Streptosporangium; species Streptosporangium carneum. The sequence continues at coordinate 549,261 of NZ_BSEV01000002.1, forward strand.
AGAGCATGGCGTTGAGCCCGGTGCTCACGCTGGACGCCTACCGCAAGCTGGTCGAGGAGTCCGGCCTGGAGGTGGTCGAGCTGACCGACGTCTCCGAGCACACGCACCGGACGCACGCGCGGATGGCCGACTCGGCCCGCCGCCACTACGACGAGCTGGTACGGCTTCACGGCGCCGAGGCGGCCGAGGTGCTGGGGGTGATGCTGTCCCCGGTCGAGCTGGGCATCGTCGTCGCCGTCCTGCGAAGCCCCGGCGCGTAGGACCGGCTCCGGCGGCCCGCGAAGGGGCGGGCGCGAGCTCCGGCGACCCTCGGAAGAACCGGGGAGAGAGCACCGGAAACACCCAGGAAGAAGTCACGGGAAAAGGGCCAGAGAAACCATCCGGAGAATGCCGTCCGGCGGGGGAAGGGAATTGGATGCGTTCCACTCCCCCGCCGGGACGGCAATCGAACGGCTTTTCCCGAAAGGCGTCCTGATTTCTCCGCCCTATGCCCTGACCTTTTTCCGCGGCAGGGCGGAGAAAGGCCGGCGGAAATGTCTCAGCGGGGCATCCTTCGCCAGACCGCGCGGGGCAGGACACGCATCACCGCGAAGAGGACGCGCAACGCACCGGGCACCCACACCACCTCGGCGTCCGAGCGCAGGCCCGCGACCACCGCGTCGGCGACCTGGCCCGGCGTGGAGGACAGCGGCGCCGGGGACATCCCCTTGGTCATCCTGCCGACGACGAAGCCGGGCCGCACGATCATCACCCGGGCCCCCGAGCCGTGCAGCGCGTCGCCGAGTCCCTGGGCGAAACCGTCCAGGCCCGCCTTGGCCGAGCCGTAGACGAAGTTGGCCCGGCGCACCCTGATGCCGGCGACCGACGACAGGACGACCAGCGTGCCGTGGCCCTGCTCGCGCAGGCGCCGGGCGGCGGAGAGCCCCGCGGAGACGTGTCCGCCGTAGTTGACGGCGACCGCCCGCGCGGCGGCCACCGGGTCGGCGTCGTAGACCTCCTGGCTGCCCAGGACGCCGAAGGCGGGGATCACCACGTCGAGGTCGCCGACCAGCTTCACCGCGGCCTCGATCACCTCGCCGTGCGTCTCGGGACGGGAGGCGTCGAACTCCAGCAGGTGCACCTGCGCGGCCCCGATCACCGGGGGCGTGTCGCCGGGGTCGCGGGCCGCGAGCACGACCTTGCGCGCCCCGTCGCGGACCAGGCGCTCGACGATCGCCAGACCGATCTCACTGCGCCCGCCCAGCAGCAGCACGGTGTCGACCGAGCCCAGGGAGTTCTTCACTGAGCAGGCCTCCTCGACGACCGCACGGAACAGGACCTCACGGGAACGCACCTCCTCACCGGGCCTGACGGCACCGGTCTCTCGGGCAGCGGCCTCACCTCACGGAGCGGGCCCCGCCTCACAACGCCAGCCTTCTGGCCAGGTCCGAGCGGAAGACCCCGGCGGGATCCGCCTCGTCGCGGACCTTGCGCCACTCCTGGAGCCTGGGATACATCACGGCCGCGTCCCGCGCCGACATCCGGGAGTCCTTGGCCAGGTAGATCCGGCCGCCGGCCTCGGCGACCCAGCCGTCGAACTCCCTCAGCAGCCCGGCCAGCCCCCTGCGGCCCGCGGGGATGTCCAGGGCGAGGGTCCAGCCGGGGATCGGGAACGACAGCATCCCCGGCGTCGCCTGGCCGAACCGCTTGAGCACGGTCAGGAAGGAGACCACGCCCTCGGCGGAGAGGCGGGAGACGATCCGCCGCAGCGTCGTCTCCTCGCCGAAGGGCACGACGAACTGGTACTGGACGAAGCCGTTCGAGCCGTAGACCCGGTTCCAGCCCTCCACGAAGTCCAGCGGGTGGAAGAACGGCGCGATCCCCTGGACCAGGCCGGTCGCGGGCCGCGCCCTGCGGTACCACGCCTCGTTGAAGGCCCGCACGGTCAGCGGGTTGAGCAGGCCGTTCGGCGCCCACGGCGGGGCCTTCAGCGTCGACCCCGGGGCGAACGCCAGCGGGTCCGCGCCCCTGGGCAACTCGTCGCGGCCCGCGTGGTCGCCCCGGGTGAGCACGCTGCGGCCCATCCGGCCGCCGGAGGCGAGCAGGTCGATCCAGGCGACCGTGTAGCGGTAGCGGTCGTCGGTGGCGGTCATGGTCTCGAGGGTGTGGTCCAGGTCGCGGGTGCGCTCGACGTCGACCCGCATGCGCGAGGTCTCGATCGGCACGCACCGGAAGACCGCCTCGGTGATCACCCCGGTGAGGCCCATGCCGCCCACCGTGGCCCAGAACAGGTCGTCGGCGGGGGTGAGCGTACGGCTGTCGCCCTCGGCCGTGACCAGCGTGAGGGAGGTCAGGTGCGCGCCGAAGGAGGAGTCCGCGTGGTGGTTCTTGCCGTGGACGTCGGTCGCCACGGCTCCGCCGACCGTCACGTGCCTGGTGCCGGGCGTGACGGGGACGAACCAGCCCCTCGGCACCAGGGCCTTCATCAGGTCGTGCAGGCTCAGCCCCGCGGCGGCGGTGACCAGGCCCGTGGTCTCGTCCAGGGACCACGAGGTCAGCGCGGTGCAGTCGAGGACGAGTCCGCCCGCGTTCTGCGCGGCGTCGCCGTAGGAGCGGCCGAGTCCTCTGGCCGCCACACCGCGGTCGGAGGCCCGCCGTACGAGCTCGGCGACCTCCTCGCGGGAGCGGGGCCGGGCCAGGTGCGCGGCGGTGGGCGCGGTACGGCCCCAGCCGGTCAGCAAGGTCATGTCAGGTAGATCCCGATCAGGAGCGGAAGGAGAAGAAGGGCGACGAACAACTGCAGGGGCCGGTCACGCAGGGCGAGTTCCTCGGGCTCCTCTCCGACGCCCCGGTCGACCAGCAGGTTGTGTCGCAGGACGATGAGCACGAAGGGGACGATGCTGATCGGATAGAAGGGGCCCGGGTGCTCGTTCAGCGCCCACAGGCAGTAGGTCACGATCATGGCCCCGGAGGCCATCGCCCTGACGTTGGCCAGGTAGCCGGGCGTGTAGGCCGCCAGGATGGCCCGGGTGGCGTTGCCCGTGGAGTTGCCGAGGGAGGCGCGCAGCTCGGTCTCGCGCTTGCCCGCGACGAGCTGGAGCGAGCCGAGCGAGATCACCACGAGGAACCAGCTCGTCACCGGCACCTGGACCGCGATCGCTCCGGCGAAGGCCCGGATCACGTGGCAGCCCGCGACCGCGACGAGGTCGACCACCTCCTGGTGCTTGAGGTAGTAGGTGTAGGAGAAGGTCAGCGACAGGTAGCCCGCGACGACGAGCGGCAGACGCCAGCCGCCGGAGAGCGCGGCGATCGCGGGGGCCAGCACCACCAGCCCGACCCCGACGGCCCTGGCGAGCCGTACCGAGACCAGTCCCGCGGCGATCGGGCGGTTGCGCTTGCGGGGGTGGCGGCGGTCGGCCTCGACGTCGGCGGCGTCGTTGAGCATGTAGGCCCCGCTCGCCGCGGCGCAGAAGGCGGCGAAGGCGATCAGCGCGTCCAGCATCCCCTGGACGGTGAACAGCACTCCGGCGGCCGCGGGCGCCGCGAAGACCAGGCCGTTCTTCAGCCACTGGCGCGGGCGGCAGGCCCGCAGGAGGGCCATGGGCGAGAATCTCGGGGTGACGCCGACGGCCGTGGGCGAGTCCGCCTGCGGCTGTCCGAGCATCGTCTCCTCGTTCACCGGTTCACGATCGTCGAGCGCCGCCGTCGCCGCGGGCCCCGAGGGACCCGCGGGTCAGGAGGACACGACCCGGGAGGAGTGATAAGGGGGGAATAGTCGCTTTGGGCATAGTGATCTGATTCTTGTTCCTCCTGGCTTCGGCCACAAGGTCATCGAGCGCCCGAAAGGCCGTCATGGCCGGGACCGCAAAGGCGCGGGGCGACACAGGGCGGCGTGCGCCGCCCGGCTACCTGCCCGGCTACCTGCCCGGCTCGGGATCCCGGGGCAGGCCGAGCATCCGCTCGCCGATGATGTTCAGCTGGACCTCGGTGGTACCGCCGTAGATCGTCATGGCGCGGGTGGCGAGCGCGGCGCGGTTCCAGTGCCCCGCGTCCCCGAGCTTCGCGTCGGCGGCGACCACGGCGGCGGCCCCCAGCAGCGTGACCGCGCACTCCGCGACGTGCTGGGCGTGCGAGGTGGACAGCAGTTTGCGGACCGAGCCGTCCGCGCCGGGGTCGGCGCCGGTCAGCTGCCTCAGCGTCACCCGCAGGCCGAGCGCGTTGATCGAGTGTCCCTCGCAGACCACCCGGGCCAGATCCTGGCGCTCGGCGGCGGTGAGCTCGCGGCCGAGTCTGTCGGCCAGGCCGAGCAGGTCGGGGACCGAGGAGCCGGTGCCGCCCGACCCCGAGGAGAGCGAGACGCGCTCGTTCGACAGGGTGTTGCGGGCGATCTGCCACCCCTGGCCGACCTCGCCGACCACCAGCTCGTCGGGGACGAACACGTCGTCGAGGAAGACCTCGTTGAACAGGCTCTCCCCGGTCATCTCGGTCAGCGGCCTGACCGTGACGCCCTCGCCCTTCATGTCCACCAGGAAGTAGGTGATGCCCTCGTGCTTGGAGCCCGTCGAGGAGGTGCGGGCGACGCAGATGCCCCACTCGGCGACGTGCGCCAGCGAGGTCCAGACCTTCTGGCCGTTGAGCCGCCAGCCGCCCTCCACCCTCTCCGCCCTCATCTGGAGCGAGGCGAGGTCGGAGCCCGCGCCGGGCTCGGAGAACAGCTGGCACCACAGCAGCTCGCCGCTCAGCGTGGGGGGCAGGAAGCGCTCCTGCTGCTCGGGCGTGCCGTACGCGACGATCGACGGCACCACCCAGGCGCCGATGATCATCTGAGGCGGTCTGACCCTCGCCGCCCTCAACTCCTGGAGGATCAGCACCTGCTCGAGCGGCCTGGCGTCGCGGCCCCACGGGCTGGGCAGGTGCGGCATGACGTAACCGGCGGCGGCCAGCGCCCGCTTCTGCTCCCTGCCCTCCAGCTTGGCGAGCTCGGCGACCTCGGCCCTGATCCGCTCGCGGAGCTCGGCGGCGCTCTCGGGGAGGTCGAGCTCCATCTCCCGGCTCACGCCGTTCAACGCCAGCGAGACGACCGAGTCGGCCCACTCGGCCGAGGGGCCGAGCAGCGCGCGCAGGCTCAGGGCCCGGCGGTAGTAGAGGTGGGCGTCATGGTCGTAGGTGTAGCCGACACCGCCGAAGATCTGGATCGCGTCCTTGGCGCACCGCACCGCGGCGTCAGGGGCCACCACACCCGCGATCGCGGCGGCGTAGGCGGACTCGTCCCCCGCCTCACCGGTCGCGTCCGCCGCCCGCGCCCGCCACGCCGCGGCCCTGGTGGCGTCCCACACGGTGGCGCGGGCCTGTTCCAGTGCGACGAGCATCAGGGCCGCCTTGTGTTTGACGCCCTGGAACTGCCCGATCGGGCGGCCGAACTGCACCCGCACCCTGGCGTACTCCGACGCGGCGCTCACGCACCACGACGCGATCCCCGCCGCCTCCGCGCCGAGCAGGATCGCGGCCAGGTGGCGGACGTCCGCCTCGCCGAGGCCGCCGAGGACCCGCCCGGCCGGCACGGCCACCGCGTCCAGCTCGACCCTAGCCACGCCCCGGGTGAGGTCCAGCGGCCTGAGCGGGGTCACGGTCACGGCGGAGGCGTCCACCGCGACCCACTCCCGCCCCTCGTCCGTGCTCACCGGCAGCACCAGGACGTCGGCGAGCGCGCCGCCCAGGACCGGTTCGGCGACGCCGCCGATCGTCAGCTCGCCGTCCTGGCCCCGGGCGCCGGTGACGGCGGCGGTCAGCGCGACCGCGCCGGTCAGCGTGCCGTCGGCGAGGCCGGGGAGCAGCTCGGCGTGCGCCTTGCCGTCGGAGGCCAGGATCGCGGCGCTCGCCAGGACGGTCGGGAGATAGGGGCCGGGGGCGACCCGCTCGCCGAGGGCCTCGACGGCCACTGCGGCCTCCAGCAGGCCGTACCCGCTGCCGCCGTGCTCCTCGGGAAGGTGGAGGCCGAGAAGTCCCTGGTCGGCGAGGCTCGCCCAGAAGGCCGGGCGCTTGCCGCCCTCCGCCGCGACGGCGTCCCGCACGGTCTCCGGGGAGATGTTCCGCTGCGCCCAACCGGTCACCGACTCGCGGAGCGCCTCGTGTTCCTCACTCAACCCGATCGCCATGACAGCCTCCAGAGACGGCTCAGTGGTAGAACCATATTCTAGAATGTATTTCCATCACAACGCTCGTGCGCTGGCCGTCAGAGGGGCGATGTCAGCCCAGAGTTGCTTGCGTGTGTCCGGCACGGTGATGAGGAGCATGGCCGGCTTGCGACGGCCGATGTCCAGCAGCGTGAGGGCCGCCTGCGCGGTGTGCCTCTTGCCCTTCAGCACGTAGGTCACCCGGTATCCGAGCGTCCACCCCTTGCCGGTGGCCGGCTTCTGCGACGCGGTCCAGGCCACCTTGCTGCCCGCGGGGTAGTGGTTGCGGATCGCCCACTTCACCGCGCCCGCCGCGGCCTTGCGGAACTCGGCGTCGGTCTTCAGGTCGGCCTCGGGGGTGGTCCCGGGGAGCAGGCCTGAGGCGATCATCGTGTTCGGCTGCTGCGCCGCGCCCACCTGCTGGCCCGCGGAGAAGGACGGAATGTCCACGACCGCCCACGGCTTGCCCAGCTTGGCGTAGGTGATCGCCGCCCTGCTGTCGGTCACCGCGCCCAGCACCGGGCTCGGCGTGCCGGGCAGCGCCCGCATGGCCGTCTGGGCGGGCAGGGCGGGCAGCGTGATCGGGGGTGCCGACGGCGAGGGCGACACGGCGGCGCCGGTGCCCGACCCGCCGGTCCCGGAGGAGTCGGAGGGCTCGTCGCCGGAGAACAGCACGAAGATCAGAAAAACCGCGAGGGCGGTGAGGAGCGCCGCGCCGATGCTGTAGATCACCCGGATCGGGATGTCCCCGATCCGCATCAGCAGGCCGTCCTTCTTCCGCGGGCCGGAGCCCCCGGGGCGGGAGGTCACGCGGGGCGAGAAGGGCGCGGGAGGCGGTCCGGGCACCAGGGACGGAGCGGACCGCGTCCCGGAAGGCGGCCCGTCCTGGCCCGGCCCTCCGGCCTGGCCCGGCCCTCCGGCTTGGCCCGGTCCTCCGGCCTGGCCGGGACGGGCGGCGCGGAAGCGGATGGGATCGGTGGGAACGGGATCGAACCGGGCGGGCTCGGGCTGGGAGGCTCCGGGCACGGGGAAGGACCAGCCGGGCTCGGAGCGTACGGCCCCGCGCCCCGAGGATCCGCCGGCGGCCCGCGGCCCGCTCCCGGCCTCCGCCTCGGAGCCGTCGGCACCGGACTCCGTCTCGGTCGACTCCAGGCCGGGGAAACCCGCCATCGGGAAGAGCCAGACGGACTCCGTCTCCTCGGGCGCGGCCTCGACGGGGCCCGGCTCGGCGGGCTCGGTCTCAGGGGACGGCCCCGTGGAGTCCGGCCTGGGAACGAGCACGGTCTCCTCGCCGTCCCCGATGGGGAACCGCCGCGGCACACGAGGATTGATCATCGTGCCGTCCTCGGCACGAATGGCGGGTATGGGAGCCGTGGGCGCGTCATAGGACGGGATGTATCTGTCGTGAGAGCGCCCGGAGGAGTCACCGCCAACATCCGCCATGGGCGCCAGGCTATGTCACCTCGGCTGATAGATGGAACGCATACCATCACACTTCGGCCACGAGGCGCCCTCCATCCCCCACGTGTCCAGGCTTTTCCCCACGACTCGCCACCGCTCATCCGGACTCCTCCCGACCGCCTCCGCATGCCCCGGGAGCCGTCCCCCCATGGCCCGGCCGCCGCACCCCATGGCTGGGACGCCGCCTCCCCATGACCCGGACGCCGTTCCCCCATGACCGGGACGCCGTTCCCTCATGACCTCCTGGACGCCGCCTCCCCATGGCCGGGACGCCGCTCTCTCATGACCCGGACGTCGTTCCCCGCGGCCGGCGCACCGTTTCCCCCGGCAGTGCCCACTTCCCTCGGCAGAGCTCCGCACCCCGCACCCGGTGCCGCGAACGGCCGTCGCGCCCCCGGAAGACCCGTCACATCCCCGGAAGGCGAGGTCGGCCCGGTTAATCCCTCGCGGGCGTATCTTCCGCGATGAGCTGGGAAGATACTCCCGCATGCAGGCATGGACCTCACGTGTGGCGCTACTGACCGTCGCCGCCATGGCGCTCGCGGGCTGCGGTCAGAGCGCGAAACCGCCGACACCGGACGTGGAGCCGTCGGTCACGGTCACGACGACCAGCCCGCCACCGGGCGCGGGCGGCGCGCCCCCCGGCGGGATCGCGAGCACGTCACCGGGACCGACCGGCGGCGAGTCCACCTCGCCCGACGCCCTGGAGTCCAAGTACGAGCAGGTCATCACCACGGTGCTGCCCTCCATCGTGCAGATCACCACCCAGAACGGCCTCGGCTCGGGCGTCATCTACGACAGCGCGGGCCACATCATCACCAACGCCCACGTCGTCGGGCGGTCCAGGAACTTCGAGGTGTCGCTCGCCAGCGGCGGCAAGCCCCGCAGTGCGAAACTCGTCAGCGCCTACGAGCTCGGCGACCTGGCCGTGATCAAGGTGGACGACCCCTCGGGGCTCAAACCCGCCAGGTTCGGCGACTCCAGCAAACTGAGGGTCGGCCAGCTCGTCCTCGCCATGGGCAACCCCCTGGGCCTGTCCGGCAGCGTCACCAACGGCATCGTCTCCGCGCTCGGCCGTACGGTCAGCGAACCTCAGGAGCAGGGCGCGCCCGGCGCGACGATCACCGGCGCCATCCAGACCTCGGCCGCGATCAATCCCGGCAACAGCGGCGGAGCCCTGGTCAACCTCGCCAACGAGGTCATCGGCATCCCGACCCTGACCGCCGTCAATCCCGAGCTCGGCGGTGGCGCGGCCCCCGGCATCGGCTTCGCGATCCCATCCAACGCCGCGACCGACATCGCCAACCAGATCATCAAGAACGGCAGGGTCGTCAACACCCACAGAGCCGCCCTCGGAGTGACCGTGCAGACGGTGGCCGGTTCCGACGGCAGAGCCGCGGGCGTCGGCGTCGTGCGGGTTGCTCCCGGCGGAAGCGCCAGCAAGGTGGGCATCAGGCGCGGCGACGTGATCGTCGCGATCAACGACACCCCGGTCCCGAACACGCAGACCCTGTCGGAGGTCCTCGCCGCCCTGCGCCCCGGAGACCGCGCCAAGATCGAGATCCTGCACCCGGACGGCTCGACGGCGACGGTGACCGTGCCCCTGGGCGAGCTTCCCGTCGGCTGACCGGTCCGCCGCCCCCTCCGACGCGGACCCGAAACCCGGCCCCGAGACGGCGGCCGGGCACCGCCGCCCCGCGCCGGGGGATTCCAGGTTTCCAGGCGCATCCAGGGGTTCCGGATGCTCCAGGGGACCAGGCGCTCCGGACACTCCGGATGCCCTAGACGCTCCCAGCCCCCCGACACTCCGGGTGTTCCAGACACTCCGGTTGCTCCGGATGTTCCCGGCGATCCGGCGTCACCGCGGCGGTCTCACCCTTCCAGGAGGGCGTTGAGCTCGCCGTGCCCCAGGCCTTCCTCCAGCGCGGTGTAGGTGCCCGAGTCGAGCAACTCCCGCGTGGCGCGGCGGACCACGGCGTAGGCGGCCGACGCGATCGCGGAGCCCACGCTGACCCTGGCGACGCCGAGCCCGGCCAGCTCGGCGACGGCGGGGTCTCCCGGCCCCACCAGGATGTTCAGGGGCGCGGCGACGCCCTTCACGAGGGCGGAGACGGTCACGGGGTCGACGACCCCGGGGACGAAGACACCGCTGGCTCCGGCCTCGAGGTAGGCGGCGGCCCGCTCGAGGGCCGCCCCGAGGCGGTCCTCCCGTTCACCCGCGGCCCGCAGGTAGACGTCGACACGCGCGTTGACGTAGAGCGGGATCCCCGCCGCGTCCGCCGCCTGCCTGGCCGCGGCGATCCGCTCGCACTGCTCCTCGACCGGCCGCAACGGCGAGACCCCGCCGCGGAAGGTGTCCTCGATGTTGACGCCGACGGCACCCGCCTCGATCACGCCCCTGACCGTCTCCGCAACCCCTTCGGGCTTGCTCGCGAAGCCGCTTTCGATGTCGGCGGTGACCGGGACGTCCACGGCGGCGGCGACCCGGGCGACGAGGTCGAGCGCGCGGTCCCGGTTGAGTCGGTCACCGTCCGGCGCGCCGAGGCTCCAGGCGACACCGGCGCTGGTGGTGGCCACCGCCCTGGCCCCCGCCTCCCGGACCAGCAGCGCGCCGGCGACGTCCCAGGCGTTCGCCAGCACCAGCGGCTCGCCGCCCCTGTGCAGCGACTGGAACAACTCTGCCTTACCAGCAAGGTTCATCATGCGAAGGAGTAAACCAGTTCGGATCAGCACCGCCCCAGCCGTTTTCAGACATGGGCCCGCCTTCGGCCCGCGTCACCGGGCCGCTCGCGCTCACCCGTCACGCAGGGCCGTGGCGAACGCCGCGACGAAGCCTTCGGGGGTGTCACGCCACATGATGTGCCCGGGCCTCGGGAACGAGGCGGGATGAGGCGGAGGAACGCGGCCGGACGACGCGAAAGGGCGGCCGGGCGGACGTTGTCGTCCGGCCGACCGCCCTTCGGCGATCTGTTCCGTGTGTTTCCGGCACGGAACGGGGGTGGAGGTGGCGGGAATCGAACCCGCGTCCTTCAACTCCAAGACAGGGCTTCTCCGGGCACAGCCTGCTTCGCTTTTCTCAGCCCCGGCGATCACGCAGGCAAGACGCCGACGGGCTCAGCCACTGTTAGATTTCCCGATCTTCCCCGTGGCCGGGTCGATCGGTTGAGCCTCCTAGCGATGCCGGATCCGGGCCGGAGGCGCTCCCGGGCCGGCAGAAGTCACTCGCTGCTTAGGCGGCGAGTGCCAGGCGAGCCTGGCTGACTTCGGAGTGCGTCTTATTGGCACTTATTGGTCGCGGTCACAGTGTTAACGAGGTTATGTCCGCAGTCCTCGACCCGCTTCCCCTGGCTTGCAAAGTCAAAGTCGAAACCAGTCACCCCCCTGTTGAGTTGTCAACCCGGTCCCGAGGAACCGAGCCATCCGAAGATACCCGTTACAACACCGGTAACGCCAACTCGATTCCCCATGACGGGGGCAAGGCCGCCCGGTGCCGGGTGCGCCGGCGACGACAGACGGACGGCGACGCCGTTCCCCTGGATCACGGTGTCGGAGAACCCCCTGGATCAGAGCGTCGGAGAACACCCCGCCGGTGATCTGGGGGAAGGTGTCACGTCCGCTCCTGCCCCCCACACCGCCATGACTGCCGTCACGGCCCCTGGAAGCGATCGCGCAAGCCCGTCGACCGGAACGGCGAAACCCCGGGAACGCGGCGTGATCGCGCACGTCCCCGGGGTCGACCGGCAGGGTCGAGCCGGTCCGGACGGCCAGGGCTTCCCCCGAGACGAAGCCCCGATCCCGTCGCGGCGACCGGGTCCGCAACCCCCCAAGCGGTGCCCGGTCACTTAGAAGGACGCAGACCGGGCACCCAATGGTTGCTCAGGGTGACGAGAATATTTCAGGTCGTCACATTCCGGCGTGCAGGCTCTGGAAGAACCGGCCCGCGATGTTCGCCCCCGCCGTGGAGTCGGTGCTCTCCGTCAGCACCGCCACCGCTATGTCCCCCTGCCATCCGACGAACCACGCCAGCGACTTGCGGCCCTGCGTGGCGACGGCGGTGATGCCGTGGACCGGGTCGCCCGGGGTCGCGGCGGAACGGGCCGAGCCCGTGGTCACCCCGGCGCGCATGAGGGTGCGGAGCGTGGCGACGGTCCTTTCGTCGATCTTGATCGGATCGGGCGCCTTCGGAGGCCCTGCCTCCGCCGAGGGGTCCGGGCTCTGCGGGTCGGTGACCAGGACGGGCGGGCGCCAGGTTCCCGAGGAGATCGCTCCCGCGACCAGCGCCATGGACAGCGGGCTGACCGAGACGTTCTGCCCGGCGATCGCCCTGGCCGTGGCCGCGTCGGTCTTCGGGAGCTTCAGCGAGCCGCTGAAGGACTTCAGCGGCAGGGTCCACCGCGAGTCGATGCCGAACTTGGCGGCGCTCGCCGCCAGCTCCGCGCCGTCGATCCTGCGGGCCAGCGCGGCCAGCGCGGTCACACAGCCGTTGGCGAAGTCGCCCTGGAGGGTGGGCGCGGTCCCACCCGGCGGATTCGCCTGGTGGAACCTCGCGCCTCCGACGCTGCGGTCGACGGGGCAGGCGAGCTTCTGCTTGGTGCTGACCTGGGCCTTGAGCAGCGCCTCGACGGACATGATCGAGAAGGTGGTGCCCGCCGGGAACCTTCCGGCGAGGGCGTCCTTCTCCTGGTTGTACTCCTTGGTGCTGCCGACGGCGCGCACCTCGCCGGTCGAGGCCTGGACCGCGACCAGCATGCCGGGCGTGCCGGCGAACAGCGCGCTGTCGGCGGCCTTCTGGGTCGGGCCGTCGATCGTGGTGCGCACCGGCGAGGTCGGCCGGCTGGGCCGCCACTTGCGGAGCTCGGCCACCTGCTCCTTCGTCTTGAGGTCCACGGTGATCACGCGGGTCTCGGTGGACCCGGTCAGGTGCTCCTGGTAGGCCTTCTGCAGCCCGCTCCTGCCCACCGTGTCGCCGGCCCGCTGCGGGCCGCCGAGCTGCTGCTCGCTCTCCGGGGTCACGGCGGTGACCGTGCCGACGATCTGGGCGGGAGAGTCGGGCGCGACCGGCTGCTTCTGCGGCGAGATGGTGATGCCCTGGATGGCCGTCAGCTGGTCGCGGAGCTGGGCGTACTTGGCGCGTCCGAAGGTGACCAGCGGCACCTGGACGTTGGGCCTGGCGGACCTGATCCGGCTCAGCAGGCGGTCCTGCGGGAAGCCGGTGATCTTCGACAGCTGCTCGCAGACCGCGACGTCGTCCTTCAGCGTGGCCGGGACGACGTTCGCCACGTACAGCGTGGCCTCCTGCTGGAGCGGATCGCCGTTGCGGTCGAGGATCGGCTTGCGCCCCTCGGGAATGACGTCCACGGCGAAGCGCTGGCCCTCGCGCAGCTCGGGATGGAGCACGCTGGGCGACCAGTGCACCTTCCAGTGACCGTCCACCAGCTGGAGGGGGAGCTTGCCGGTGTACTCCCACAGGGGGTTGTTCTCCCCCAGGTCGACCTCGGCCGCGAAATCGGCCTCCGACTGGTCTCCCGTACGCCTGATCCCCTTGACCTGGAAGCGGAACGAGGCCGCGTCGAGCTGGATCTTGGCGTCCTCCAGGGCCTTGCTCACCGCCTTCTCGTCCCCGTCGGTACGGCGGGCTGCGGCGGCGTAGTCGCCCGTCTGCCAGCCGACCAGGAAGTCACGCACCGCCTCGTGGGCCGAAGGCTCCTCGAGGCAGGCGGACAACATGGGGGCCGTCGCCGCCAGCGCGAGCGCCGCGGCGACGGTTCGCCGAGCCTTCCCCGTCACGGTTACCTGTTCCTGTGCCGCAGAGCGCGAGCCATCTCACGCTTGGCCTGGTTCTCGGCGAGGGTCTGCCGCTTGTCCCAGTCCTTCTTGCCCTTGGCGAGGCCGATCTCGATCTTGGCCTTGCCGTCCTTGAAGTAGATCGCGAGCGGCACCAGTGTGAGGCCGCCCTCCTTCGTCTTGGAGACCAGCTTGTCGATCTCCTTGCGGTGGAGCAGAAGCTTGCGGGTGCGACGCGCCGCGTGGTTGGTCCACGTCCCCATGGTGTACTCGGGGATGTGGACGTTGATCAGCCAGGCCTCGCCGTCCTTGATGACGGCGTAGCCGTCGACGAGGGAGGCCCTGCCGAGGCGTAGCGACTTGACCTCCGTGCCCTGCAACACGAGACCAGCTTCGTAGGTGTCCTCGATGTGGTAGTCGTGCCAGGCACGCTTGTTCTGGGCGATGACCTTCCGCCCGGTCTCACGTGGCATGCCCCCGAGCCTACCGGGGACCGGAGCGGCGAGCCGCTTCCGAGAGCGGGAGCACGCCCGGCGAACCCGCCGCGCGCCGCTCAGACACGCAGGTAGCGGCGGAGCGTGACGAACGAGGCGAGCACACAGATGAGCACACCGAAGATCATGGTGAGGCTGATCACCGAGGCGACGGTCTCCCAGGTGAGCGGACTGTTGTTGGCGAGGTACAGCTGCACGCCGTCGAAGAGGAAGACCTTGCTGACGATCAGCAGCACGGCGGCGACCACGCCGCCGATCAGGCCCGCGATGACGCCCTCCATCACGAAGGGAAGCTGGATGTAGAGGTTCGAGGCGCCGACGAGCCGCATGATGCCGGTCTCCCGCCTGCGGTTGTAGGCGGACAGGCGCACCGTGTTGCCGATCAGCAGCGTGGCCGCGAAGACCAGGATGATGGCCACGACCAGGGCCGCCCAGCGGAGCTTCTCCAGCAGCCCGAAGAACTTCTCCAGGATCTCCTTCTGGTTGACCACGTTGGAGACGCCGGGAGCGCCCTTGAGGGCCTCGATGACCGCCGCGTAGCTGTCGGGGTCCTTGAGCTTCACCCGGAAGGACTCGGGCATGTCACCGGGCTGCACCACCGACAGCATCACGGTGTCGTTCTTGAACTGCTCGCGGTAGTTGGCGTACGCCGTCGCCGCGTCCTCGAAGTCCACCTTCTGGACCTGGGGCATGGCCTCGATCTGCGCCCTGAGGGCGGCCCGCTCCGGCTCGTTGACTCCGCCGCTGCCCTTGCACTGCGGGAAGGGGTCGTTCTTCTTGCACAGGAAGACGGAGATCTCGACCTTGTCCGACCAGAAGTCCTTCATGGTGGAGATCTGAGAGTTGATCATCAGGCCGACGCCCAGCAACGCCATGCCGATCGCCACGGTCACGATGACCGCGATGGTCATCGTGAGGTTACGGCGGAGGCCGATCCAGACCTCGGAGAAGATGAAGTTTGCCCGCATGCTCTTCCTGTCGCTTCGCTTCTTCTGGTCCTGGGGTCAGTACGCCTGGCCGTACACGCCACGCGACTGGTCTCGGACGATCTTGCCGTCCTCCAGTTCCACTACGCGCTTGCGCATGGAGTCGACGATGGCCGCGTCGTGCGTGGCCATGACGACGGTGGTGCCGGTCCGGTTGATCCGGTCGAGCACCTTCATGATGCCGATGCTTGTGGCGGGGTCGATGTTTCCCGTCGGCTCGTCGGCCAGCAGGATCATCGGGCGGTTGACGAAGGCGCGGGCCATGGCGACCCGCTGCTGCTCACCGCCGGACAGCTCGTCGGGCATCCGGTGGGCCTTGCCCTCGAGACCGACCAGCTCGACGACCTCGGGCACGACCTTGCGGATGAACCGGCGCGGCTTGCCGATGACCTCCAGGGCGAACGCGACGTTCTCGTAGACGTTCTTGTTCGGCAGCAGCCGGAAGTCCTGGAAGACGCAGCCGATCCGGCGGCGCAGGTGCGGGATCTTGAAGTTGGACAGTCGGGCGAGATCCTTGCCGGCCACGTGGATCGCCCCGGAGTCGGGACGCTCCTCCTTCAGGACCAGGCGGAGGAAGGTCGACTTCCCGGACCCCGAAGGGCCGACGAGGAACACGAACTCGCCCTTGTCGACATCGACGCTGACGTGGTCCAACGCGGGCCGGTTCTGGTTCGCGTAGACCTTGGTGACATTATCAAAATGGATCACGGGCGCATCACGGCATGCCAGTCTAGGGGTTAGGACGGTCGCGGTGGTGGCAGAGGTTCACTTCCGCCTCTCGCCGGCCGGGGGGCGCCGGTCTTTACTCTTGATCGACGTTCCGGTTGGCCGGAGCCCAGTCTAGGGGGAAGACTGGCATGGAACGTCCATAACGGAAACAAAACGATTCGGCGCCCGGTAACGACCGCATAAAGTAGTTCTGACCTAGGAGACGGAGGCTCTCATGAGCTGTGAAGACCTCGTCTGCGCCCGGTGCGCCCACCCTGTCGCGGAGGGCCGCTGCCCCCAGTGCAGGGCCTATCGTGATCGGATGCACCAGCACGGGCTGGGCGGGTTGACGCCCGCGATGCTCTCGCTGCTGCTGATCGCGCTGTTCTTCCTCACCCTCGCCCTGAGGCACCTCACGGGCGTCTGAGGATCGGCGAAGGCCCCGAGACGGCCCCGGGGCGGCCCTGAGAAGCCGGGCAGGCGGCGAAGGGCCGAACGCGCGAGGGCGAGCGGCCAGGACCGGTCGCCGTCGCGAGAGGCGGGCGTGACCGGACCGCCGGGCCCCGGGAGCACCCCGGGACACCCGCGAGCGCCCAGGGGCGTCCCCGGACGCCTACGCCTCGCCGTCCGCCTCCTGGCGGCGGGTCCAGCGGATCTCCGACTCGATGAACTCGTCGAGGTCGCCGTCGAGCACCGCGCCGGGGTTGCCCGCCTCCGTGCCCGTCCGCAGGTCCTTGACGATCTGGTAGGGGTGCAGCACGTAGTTGCGGATCTGCGTGCCCCACGAGGTGGTGGCCTCGCCCCTGATCTCGTTGAGCGCCGCGGCCTCCTCCTGCCGCTTGCGCTCCAGCAGCTTGGACTGCAGGACCGCCATCGCGGTCGCCTTGTTCTGCAGCTGCGAGCGCTCGTTCTGGCAGGAGACCACGATGCCGGTCGGCAGGTGGGTCAGCCGGACCGCGGAGTCGGTGGTGTTGACGCCCTGGCCGCCGGGGCCGGAGGAGCGGTAGACGTCGACCCGCAGGTCGTCCTCGTTGATGTCGATGTGGTCGGTCGTCTCGACGACCGGCACCACGTCGACCCCGGCGAAGGAGGTCTGGCGGCGGCCCTGGTTGTCGAAGGGGCTGATCCGCACCAGGCGGTGCGTGCCGTGCTCACCGCGCAGGGTGCCGTAGGCGTAGGGCGCCTTGACCGTGAAGGTGGCCGACTTGATGCCCGCCTCCTCCGCGTAGGAGGTCTCGTAGACCTCCGTCGGGTAGCCCTTGCGCTCGGCCCACCGGATGTACATCCGCAGGAGCATCTGCGCCCAGTCGGCCGCGTCCACGCCGCCGGCCTGGGAGTTGATCGTGACGACCGCCTCACGGGAGTCGTACTCGCCCGACAGGAGGGTGCGGACCTCCAGAGCGCCGATGTCGCTCCTGAGGGAGGCGAGCTCGCGGTCGGCCTCCTCGCGGGTGTCCTCGTCGTCCTCGGCCGCGGCGAGCTCGTACAGGACTCCCAGGTCCTCCAGACGCTGCCCGAGCGCCTCGACCTTGTTGACCTCACCCTGCAGGTAGGAGAGCTTGCTGGTGACCTTCTGGGCCCGCTCCTGGTCGTTCCACAGGTCGGGCGCGGCCGCCTGCTCACCGAGCTCCTCGATCTGCTTGCGCATCGCGTCGAGGTCGAGCACGTCCTGAATGCTGTTCAGCGTGCCGACGAGCTCGTTGATCTCTTCTGCCGGATCGATGAGTGCCACGTCTGTAAAGGGTACGCGACCGGCGCACCCCGTTGTGTCCGGCGTTGTGCACGGCCCGCGCCGTGCCATGGCTAGCATGGGCGCCGAGGGGACCATGAGGAGGCGGACGTGCGGGGTCGTGGGCGACGGGGTCTGCTCGTGTTCGCCCTTGCCCTGTTGGCCGGGACCGCGGCGTGCTCCGGCTCGGGCGCGGGGAACAGCGTGCCGAAGCGCGAGGCGCGGGCGACGGGCGCGACCTCGTCCCCTGCCCCCGCCGCGCTGCGGACGCCCGCCGTCACGCTGGCCGAGGCGGGCAGGGCGCTGTCCGGGATCCTGGGCGCGGGGGCGGTGCTGGAGGGCGCGACCCCGCATCTGGAGGCCGACCGCAGAAACATCCTGGAGCAGACCCGTGACGCCCAGGAGGCGCTCACCATGGCCGCCTTCAACAGCTCGGCGGGGGCGCTGCCCCACTACACATGGGGCAGGCCGGAGCTGCTGGTGCCGAGGGAGCAGCAGGCCCCCCTCTGGTTCGCCGCGATCGTCGACCGCGAGGACAGCGCGGGCGACGTGCGCTCCGCCGTGCTCACCCTGACCAAGTACGGCGAGCACGCGTGGTACCTCAGCTCGACCTCGCTGCTCGAGCGGGACGCGCCCGTGCCGGAGATCGCCAAGGACGCGGAGGGGTACGCCGTCGCGCTGGCCGAGGACGACCCGACCACGGCGATCAGCCCGCGGCTCATGGCCCCGCTGCACGCCACCTCCGCCGAGGAGGGAAGCGCGGGGTTCGCCGCCGGGCTGATCGAGAAGGGGCCGCACACCACCGGCTACGCCGAGGAGATCGCGGGCAAGCGGCCGAAGTACAAGAGCGACTGCCTCGGCTACGACTCGATCTTCGGCGCGAGCAACTACCCGGTGCGCGCGCTGCGCACCGCCGACGGCGGGGCCATGGTCATGTACTCGCTGATCAGGACCACCAGTGTGACGGCCAAGATCGAGCCGTGCGCCGACATCAGGGTTCCGAGGGACGCCGAGAGGCTGGCCTCGGCCCCCGGAGCGCGCAAGGAACTGCGCACCGTGGAGACGCAGCAGTACGTCAGCACGGTCCCCGCGAAGAACAGCCGCACCCTGGCCAGGGTCATCGGCTACCTGGGCGGCGTCACCAAGGTGATGGCCAACTGACCGAGGCCCGGCGCGGCCGGGCCCGTGGTGGTCGCACGGGCCCGGCTCAGGCGGCTCAGGCCTCGGTGTGCGGGAGACTGGTCGCGGCCACCAGCGTGCGGATGGCCCGCAGCGCCACCGACAGCGTCGCGAGGTCGAAGTTGTCGCTCTCCCAGATCTCCGACAGGGTCTGCCGGGACCTGGCGACCGCCGCCGAGTTCGCCTCGGTCCAGCGTGCGAGGCGCTCCTCCGGCGTCAGGCCCGGTGTGCTGTGGACCAGGACGTCACGGGTGAGCGAGGCGTGCGCGGCGTAGAGGTCGTCACGGAGCGCGGCCCGCGCCATGGAGTTCCACCGGCTGTCACGGGGCAGCGCGACCACGCGCTCGCGCAGCCTGGACAGCTGGAGCCGGTCGGCCAGGTCGAAGTAGACCTCGGCCACCTCGTTCACCGGACGCCCCGTCTGCGAGGCCACCTCGACGAGGTCGAAGGTGGAGTAGGCCGGGACCATCGCGGCGACCCGCTCGGCCAGCTCCGCGGGCACCCCGCGGGCGACGAAGGAGTCGCGACGCTCCTCGAAGCCCGCCAGGTCGGAACCGGTGAGCAGCTTGGGCAGGTGCGGCAGCAGGCCGTTCATCCCCTTGGCGAAGAAGCTCACCGTCGAGGCCAGGTCGAGCGGCGCGCGCCGGTTGCCGAGCAGCCAGCGGGTGCCGCGCTCGCCGAGCTTGCGCGCCTCCAGCTCCATGGCGATCTGAGTGGAGGTGTCCACCTTGTTGTCCAGCTCCTCGACCTGCCGCCAGAAGCTCGGCAGGTCGAAGACCTCGCGCGTGACCAGGTAGGCGCGGACGATGTCCGGGGTGGACGCGCCGCTCTCCTCGCCAAGGCGGAACATGAAGGTGGTGCCGCTGGAGTTGACCAGGTCGTTCACCACACCGGTCGTGATGATCTCCCTGCGGAGCGGGTGGGCGTCCATGTAGGAGCGCAGGCGCTCGCGCAGCGCGGACGGGAAGTAGGACACCAGCCACGAGGCGAGGTACGGGTCGTCGGGCAGGTCCGAGGCGAGGATCTCGGCGTCCGTGACCAGCTTGGTGTAGGCCAGCAGCACGGAGAACTCCGGCGCGGTCAGCCCGAGCCCGGCCTGACGCCGTTCGGCGAGGGCCTTGTCCGACGGCAGGAACTCCAGCTCCCGGTTGACCAGCCCGGCCCGCTCCAGCTTGCGCAGCTGACGCGCGTGGATGTGCAGCATGTCGGGTGCCTGCGCGCGGGCGGCGGCCAGCACCACGTTCTGGTCGTAGTTGTCCCGCAGGACCAGCTTGGCGACCTCGTCGGTCATGTCGAGGAAGATCTGGTTGCGCTGCTTGTCGGTCAGCTCGCCGTCGCGGACCGCCCGGTCCAGCAGGATCTTGATGTTCACCTCGTGGTCGGAGGTGTCGACCCCGGCGGAGTTGTCGATGAAGTCGGTGTTGACGAGCCCGCCCTCGCGGGCGAACTCGATGCGGGCGAGCTGGGTGAAGCCCAGGTTCCCGCCCTCGCCGATCACCTTGCAGCGCAGTTCTGAGGCGTTGACCCGGAGGCCGTCGTTGGCCTTGTCCCCGACGTCGACGTGCGACTCGCTCGACGCCTTGACGTAGGTGCCGATGCCGCCGTTCCACAGCAGGTCGACAGGAGCCCGCAGGATGGCGCTGATCAGGTCGTTGGGGGCCAGGGACGTCACGCCGTCCGCGATGCCGAGCGCGCTCCGCATCTGCGGGGTGACCGGGATCGACTTGGCGGTGCGCGGCCAGACGCCGCCGCCCTGCGAGATGAGCGAGGCGTCGTAGTCGGCCCACGAGCTGCGCGGCAGCGCGAAGAGCCGGGCCCGCTCCGCGTAGCCGCGCGCGGCGTCCGGGTCGGGGTCGACGAAGACGTGCCGGTGGTCGAAGGCCGCGACCAGCCTGATGTGCTGCGACAGCAGCATGCCGTTGCCGAACACGTCGCCGGACATGTCGCCGATCCCGGCCACGGTGAAGTCGGTGGTCTGGATGTCGACGCCGGTCGTGCGGAAGTGGTACTTGACCGACTCCCACGCGCCCCGGGCGGTGATGCCCATGGCCTTGTGGTCGTAGCCGATCGAGCCGCCGGAGGCGAAGGCGTCGCCGAGCCAGAAGCCGTACTGCTTGGAGACCTCGTTGGCGATGTCGGAGAAGGTCGCGGTGCCCTTGTCCGCGGCGACCACGAGGTAGGTGTCGTCCTCGTCGTTCCTGACCACGTCGGCGGGCGGGACCACCTTGCCGTCGACGAGGTTGTCCGTGATGTCCAGCAGGCCGGAGATGAACACCCGGTAGCAGGCGATGCCCTCGGCCAGCACG
This sequence comes from Streptosporangium carneum, assembly GCF_027922005.1. Lineage (GTDB taxonomy): Bacteria > Actinomycetota > Actinomycetes > Streptosporangiales > Streptosporangiaceae > Streptosporangium > Streptosporangium carneum. The sequence continues at coordinate 570,060 of NZ_BSEV01000002.1, forward strand.
TCCTCGCGCGCACCCGACTTCGGCGGATTTTTCACCACGAAGCCGCCCTTGGAACCGGTGGGGACGATGACGGTGTTCTTCACCATCTGCGCCTTCACCAGCCCGAGCACCTCGGTGCGGAAGTCCTCCATCCGGTCCGACCAGCGCAGGCCGCCTCGCGCGACCTTGCCGAAGCGCAGGTGCACGCCCTCGACCCGCGGGGAGTAGACGAAGACCTCGAACCTGGGCCTCGGCAGCGGCAGCACGCTGATCGACGGCGAGTCGAACTTCAGGCTGATGTACGGCTTGCGTTCGCCGTCGACCGTCTGGAAGTAGTTCGTCCGCAGCGTGGCGTCGATCATCTCCAGGTAGGCCCGCAGGATGCGGTCCTCGTCCAGGGAGGCGACGTCGTCCAGCGCGCCGAGGATCTCCTCGTTCAGCGCCTCCGCCAGGTCGGAGCGGACCTCCTGGTCGCGCCTGGGGTCGAGCCTGGCCTCGAACAGCCGCACCAGCAGCCGCGCGAGCCGTACGTTGCCCAGCAGCACCCGCTCGATGTAGTCCTGGCTGAACGTGCTCCCCGCCTGACGCAGGTACTTGGCGTAGACCCGCAGGATCTCGGCCTGCTCCCAGGTCAGCCCCGCGGCCAGCACCAGGGCGTTGAACCCGTCGCTTTCGACCCTGCCCCGCCACAGCGCGTCGAAGGCGTCCTGGAAGAGGCGCTTGAACTCGTCCCTGTCCACCTCGGGCGACAGGGTGTAGCGCAGCCCGAAGTCGTAGATCCAGGCGTCGTTGGTCGCCGGGTCGTTGTCGCGGTCGATCTCGTAGGGACGCTCGTCGACCACCTCGACGCCGAGGCGCTGCAGCAGCGGCAGCACGTGCGACAGGGAGATGGGCGCGCCGATCCGGTAGAGCTTGAAGCGGCGCTCGCCCTCCGAGGCGTCGTACGGCTCGTAGAGGTTCATCCCGATCTCATCGGGCGAACCGCCCGCCAGCGCCTCGAGACGGCGCAGGTCGGCCACGGCCAGGCGGGGCGGGAAGTCGGCCTTGTAGCCCTCGGGGAACGCCGCGGCGTACCGGCGCGTGAGCCGGGGGCCCTCCTCCTCCGAGCTCAGCTCGGCGATGGCGGTGGCCAGGTCGTCGTCCCACGAGCGGGTCGCGGCGGCCAGCCTGCCCTCCAGCTCCTCCACGTTCAGCGCGTCGGCGCTCAGCGGCCTGCCCCGCTCTCCGCGTACGACCACGTGCAGCCGGGCGAGCGCCGACTCCCCGATCATCGCGCTGTAGTCGAAGGAGGTGCCGCCGACCGCCTTGAGCAGGATCTCCTGCATCCTGACGCGGATCTTGGTGGTGTAGCGGTCACGCGGCAGGTAGATCAGGAAGGAGATGTAGCGGCCGTAGTCGTCGGGCCGCAGGAAGACCTTGACCTGCTTGCGCTCGCGCAGCCTGAGCACGCCGAGCGCGATCGGCAGCAGCTGCTCGACCGAGGTCTGGAAGAGCTCGTCCCTGGGGAAGGTCTCCAGGATCTCGATGAGGTCCTTGCCGTCGTGGCTGTCCGGTTCGAGCTCGGCCAGGTCGATCACCTCGGCCAGCTTGCGCCGCAGCACCGGGATCCGGGAGATCGACTCGTTGTACGCCACGTGGGTGAACAGGCCGAGGAAACGCCGCTCGCCGACGACCTCGCCCGTCTCGTCGAAGAGCTTGACGCCCACGTAGTCGAGGTAGGCGGGGCGGTGCACGGTCGCGCGGGTGTTGGCCTTCGTGATGATCAGCATCTGCTGCCGGTCCCTGGCCTTGGCGCGCAGCTCGGGCGGGAGCGCGGCGAAGCTCCCCGAGCCCGCCTTGTCATGGCGCAGGATGCCGAGGCCGGTGCCCGGCACCGGGCGCAGCGTGTCGCCCTGCTCGCCCTCCTCAAGGCGGTACTCCCGGTAGCCGAGGAAGGTGAAGTGCCCGTCGGCCAGCCAGCGCATCAGCTCCAGGCTGTCCTCGACCCCGGCGAGGTCCAGCGGCGGCGGGTTGACCGAGACGTCCTCCGCGGTCCGCACGGCCAGGGCCCGCATCTTGGCGAAGTCCTCGACGGCGTAGCGCACGTCCTCCAGGACCCGCTGCAGGTCCGACTCCAGCTGCTTGAGCACCGCGGAGTCGGCCTGCCTGTCGATCTCGAAGTGCATCCAGGACTCGGTGATCGTCTGACCGCCGTCGTCCTGGCCGCCCCTGCCCAGCAACTTGCCGGTGACGTCCCGGTGCACCCGCACCTGCGGGTGCACCACCAGGTGGGTGGTGATCTCATGACGGCCGAGCTCCATCGTCACGGAGTCGACCAGGAAGGGCATGTCGTCGGTGACCACCTCGACGACCGAACGGCCGGGATCCCAGCCGTGCTCCTCCAGACTCGGAGTGTAGGCCCGCACCAGGGCCCGCCCCTGGGGGCGCTTCTCCGCGAGCTGTCGCTGGGCCATCGCGGGGCCGTACACGTCGACCGGGTTGCGGCCCAGCAGATCCTCCGGCGCGACATGCCGATAGTAGAGCCTGAGAAAGGCGAGTGCCTCCTCATCACTCACGTGGTCGCTGCCAGGCGTGTGCGCGCAGGTCTCCGCGGCACTCCTCAGCAGCTCGTCCTTCGCCTCGTCGAGCGGCATGTCGCTCTCACTCCTTTGTGAGGGGTTTTTCGTATTAGATAGGGATCTACGATTAAAATCGTCGTTCCCTCGGCGGGGGAAGTAATGCGGGCGCGCGCCGCACCGGGCGGTGGGGCCCCCGTCGTCTCGCCCCTGCCCGGCCTCATGTGAATCCGTCACCCGGCCGCCACGCGAGGGGCCTGCCGTAAGGCGACGGTCCCGTGACGGTGATCCGGTCCTCGGACACGGGCGACGAGATGGACTCGTCCACCGCTCACCTCACCGAAACCCCACCCGTCGGGCACGGCCCGTGGCACAACACCTCCAGCGGCCACCTGTCCCGATCCCCGTTGACCGAGGCATGCCGCCGCTCCTGATACCACCCGAAAAGCTGTGAAACGTCAATGTGGCTTCCGGCTAACAACGGGAGAACTGGAGCGCTCCAGCCCGATAGGGCACCACGATCCGGACGCTCCCCAATCTCCGGGAGCATGACCGAAACCCCGAGCGCGTGGCACGGGCCCAGCCCGCCACCCGGGCTCAGGCGCGCCGCGGAACCGGGATCCGATCCCGCGCGCCGACCTCCTCGGCCCTGCCCCGCGGGGTCCGGGTTCTCCGCCGCCCGCCGGGCACACGAGCCCGGACAGGCCGCACCCGATGACTCCGCAGTGTCCCACGGACGGCCCGCGTCGCGCCCGCCGTCTCGGAATTACCTCTCATGACTGCCACGATCCAGCGGTCCCGGCACGGCGAATCTCGGCGCGCCCCTCCCCCCCGGCGCGATCAGCCCGGCGCGGCGGGCTCGGCGCCGAACTCCCGACGCCGACCCCCGACAGGAGAACGCCCGTTCGATCCGATGCTCCAGCAAGCACCCCGTACATCCACGAAGTGATGCGAATGTGACCAACCACGCGGGCTTTCCCGCCGTCTCACCGGGCAGGTGACACGCAAGCATCGGAGAAAGATCATGCAACCCGCTCAGGACCGGCGGACATTCCTCAGACTCGGCGGCATGGCCGCCCTGACCCTGGGAGCCGGATTGCCCACATCCACCACAGCGGCCCCCGCGGAGTGGAACGCTCTGGGCCGGGGCCTGGACGGCAAGCTCATCCGGCCCGGCGACGCCTCCTACGACGCGGCCCGCCGCCTGTTCAACCCGGCCTTCGACGCGACGCGGCCCGCGGGCGTCGCCTACTGCGCCTCCCCCTCCGACGTGGTCGAATGCGTGAACTTCGCCCGCAAGATGAAGGTGCCGCTGGCCGTGCGGTCGGGAGGGCACTCCTACGGAGGCTGGTCGACGGGCAGCGGCCTGGTCGTCGACGTCTCCCGGATGAACACGGTCAGGCAGGCGTCGGGGCGGGCGACCGTGGGGGCGGGGGCCAAACTGGTCGACGTCTACGACAAGCTCGCCGCCCGCGGGGTCAGCATCCCGGCCGGAACCTGCCCCACGGTCGGGGTGAGCGGGCTGACGCTCGGCGGCGGGATCGGCGTGGTGTCCAGGAAGTACGGCCTGACGTGCGACGTGATGGAGTCGGTCCAGATGGTCACGGCCGACGGGCGGCTGCTGACCTGCGACGCCGACCACAACCCCGACCTCTACTGGGCCTCGCGCGGCGGGGGCGGCGGCAACCTGGGCGTCGCGGTCTCCTTCGGCTTCAGGACCCACCCCACGCGCGACGTCACGGTGTTCTTCCTGCACTGGCCGTGGGCGAAGGCCGCCAAGGCGGTCAGGGCGTGGCAGGCATGGGCCCCGGCCGCGCCGGACGAGATGTGGTCCACGCTGCACCTGAGCAGCGAGGGCGGGATGGACGTGCAGATCGGCGGCCTCTACCTGGGCGGCAGGGCGGGCTGCGAACGGCTGCTCGACCGGCTGACGAGCGGGATCGGCCCGGTCTCGAGGACGTTCGTCAAGCAGACGTCCTACAGCCACGCGATGATGATCATGGGAGGCTGCTCGACGCTGTCGGTCTCCCAGTGCCACCAACCCGGCTCCCTGCCGGGGCAGACCCGCGACGGCAGGCTGTCGCGGGACAACTTCAAGGGCAAGTCGCACATGGCCTACCGCCCGCTCTCCGAGGCGGGCGCCAGGGCACTGGTCGCCCAGATCGCCAGGCCCGGCAGCCACACCGTGCTCCTGGACGCCCTCGGCGGAGCCGTGGGACGGGTGCGTCCCGAGGCGACGGCCTTCCCGCACCGGGCCGCCCTCTACAGCGTCCAGTACTACGCCCACCACGTCGGCGCCGCCGCCTGGACCAGGAACGCGCACGCCGCGATGCGCCCCCACTTCGGCGACCACGCCTACGTCAACTACGTCGATCCCGAGCTCAGCGGCTGGCGCACGGCCTACTACGGGGCGAACGCCGACAGGCTCGCCCGGATCAAGGCCGCCTACGACCCCGGCCGCCTCTTCCGCCTGCCCCAGGGTTTCTGACATTCGCGTCCTGGGACACTGCCTCTCCTTTTCCGGGCGAAAGCACCTATACGGTGTGTCAATCGGTCAGGGAGGGACAGTGGCGGCAGCGACGCGCATCGCGTGGTCGTGCTGCGCGCTGACGCTGTCCATGGTGGCGATCGCCGTCACCCTGGCGTCGCTCAACGGAGTCAGCCCGCTCGGCCTCGGCCACCTGCTCTTCGTGATCGCCTGCGCGCTGGCGGGCGGTCTGATCGGCTCACGGCGGCCCGAACACCGGGTCGGACTGTCGCTCGCGATCAGCGGGTTCTGCTTCGCGCTCATGGAGGCCTGCGGCCAGTACGCCGTCTACGGCCTGGTCACCCGCCCCGGCCTGCCGCTCGCCCAGGCCATGGCATGGCCGCAGACCTGGCTCTGGGTACCGGCGAACCTGTCCATCGCGGTGATACCGATGATCTTCCCGGGCGGCAGGGTGTCCTCGCCCTGGCTGCGCCCCCTCATCCGTCTCGCGCTCGTCGCGGCCGCGTCGACCATGGCGGTGAGCGCGCTGCGGCCCGGCGAGAACGAGCAGGTCGGATCGCACACCGGGGTGGTCAACCCGCTCGGGGTCGCCTGGGCGGCCCACCTGGCGCCGCCGGTCGAGACCGCGATGACGGTCCTCACGGCGGTGGTCTTCCTCGCGGGCGGGGCCGACCTGTCCTTCCGGGCGCTGCGCAGCTCGGGCGAGGAGCGCCGCCAGACCAAGTGGCTGGCCTACGCCGTCGGGATCGAGATGCTGGTCGTCGCCGCCCGCCTCGCGGCAGGACTGACCGACGACCTCCCCGGCCGCGTCTGGCCGACGACCACCTCCGTCTGGGAGCTCGGCTCGGCGACGACCGCTCTGCTGCCGGTCGCCGTCTGCGTCGCCGTCCTGCGCCACCGGCTCTTCGACATCGACCTCGTGATCAACAGGACGCTGGTCTACACGCTGCTCTCCGGCTGTGTGACCGCGGGATACGTGGCCGTCGTCGCCTACCTCGGCGCGATCTTCCCCAGCGGGGACCTGCCGGTCCCGGTGCTGGCCGCCGGGCTCGTCGCACTGGTCTTCGAGCCGTTGCGGCAGCGGCTGCAGGGCTGGGTGAACCTGCTGACGTACGGCGAGCGGGACGACCCCTACGCGGCGCTCACCCGCCTGGGCAGGCGCCTTGAGAACACCGGGGAGCCGGACGCCGTGCTGCCGGGGGTCGCGCGCTCCGTGGCGGAGGCGTTGCGGCTGCCGTACGCGGCGGTCGAGACCGCCTCCGGCTCGCGGCACGCCTTCGGCGCCCCGACCGGCGACCCGGTGCGGCTGCCGCTGACGCACAACGGCGCCCGGGTCGGCGACCTGATCCTGTCGCCCAGGGCGGGCGAGACCGGATTCGGCCGCCGTGACCTGCGCGTGCTGACGGACCTGGCCAGGCAGGTCGCGGTGGCCGTGCACGCCACCCGCCTCTCCGCGGACCTGCGGCGCTCACGGGAAAGGCTCGTGATGGCCCGCGAGGAGGAGCGCCGCCGCCTCAGACGCGACCTCCACGACGGGCTCGGCCCCACCCTGGCCGCGCTGACCATGCGGGCCGAGGCCGCCCACGACCTGGTCGAGGAGGAGCACGCGCGACGACTGCTCACCGACATCATCGGCGACGCCGAGGCGGCGGTCGCCGACGTGCGGACCCTGGTCGAGGGGCTGCGGCCCCCCGCGCTCGACACCCTCGGCCTGCTCGGCTCCCTGCGCGCCCACGCCGTCCGGCAGCCGCCCGGTCTGCGCGTGGCCGTACACGCCCCGGACGGCCTCCCCCCGCTGCCCGCCGCGACGGAGGTCGCCGCCTACCGCATCGCGGCCGAGGCGCTGGCCAACGTGCGCAGACACGCCGGAGCGACCCGTGCGGAGCTGCGGGTCGAGGTGGGCGACGGCATGCTCAGGCTTGAGGTGTCCGACGACGGCGACGGGCCGCGGCGGTCCGGGGACGGCGACCGGACGGAGCCTGACGGAAACGGCGACCGGGCGGGGGCGGACGGGAACGGCGACCGGGCGGGGGCGGACGGAGACGGAGACGCGCGGCCGGAAAGGGACCACGGCGGGACACCGCCGGACGGGAACGACGGGGCGCGGACGACGCCCCTGGACGGCCCGGGCCCTGCCGGAGTGGGAGTGACGTCGATGCGCGAGCGGGCCCTGGAACTGGGGGGATCGTTCACGCTCGAGAGGCGTCCCGGAGGCGGGACCAGGGTCAGGGTCACGCTTCCCGCACACGAGACAGAGCTCCCCACACGTGGAGGAGAGGAGTCCGATGATCCGGATCCTGCTGGTTGACGACCACCCCGGATTCCGCGCCGGGCTGCGGACCCTGCTGTCGGCGGCCGAGGAGGTCGACGTCGTCGAGGACGTGGCGAGCGGGGAGCAGGCGCTGGCCGTGGTCGGGCGCGTGCAGCCCGACGTGGTCCTGATGGATCTGGCGATGCCCGGCATGGGCGGGATCGCGGCGACCGAGCGGCTCGTCCGCGACCATCCCCACATCCGGGTGATCGTGCTCAGCATGTCGGACGACGACGACTCGGTGTTCGCCGCCATCCGGGCCGGGGCCAGAGGCTACGTCCTCAAGGGCGCGCGCAGAGCGGAGATCGTACGGTCGGTGCAGGCGGCGGCCGAGGGGGAGGCCATCTTCGGCCCGGCCATCGCCGCCAGGCTGGTCGGCTACTTCACCGAGAGGGAGCGCGGCGAGCCCGCGCCCGCGCTGCCCGAGCTGACGCGGCGGGAGAAGGAGATCCTCGGGCTGGTCGCGGAGCACCTGACGAACCCGCAGATCGCGGCCAGGCTCGGGCTGAGCCAGAAGACCGTGCGCAACCACGTCTCGGCCGTCTTCGCCAAGCTCCAGGTGACCGACCGCGCTCAGGCGATCATGCGGGCGAGGGAGGCGGGGCTGTGACGCCCGTCCGCCACTCGGCGTCCGAGGTCCGCAGCACGCGCAGCGCGATCCAGCCGTAGGCGGCCAGGTGGAGCAGGGAGCCCACCGACTGCACGGCCGTGGACTGCTCCATGGTCACGAACGGCACGACCGTGCCGGCGAGCGCGACGACCGGCACCCACCAGGGAGCCACCCCGGCCACGACGAGTCCGATGAGCAGGGTGAACAACCCGACGTGGGCGAGAAAGCCGGGAAGCAGCATGCCGTACAGGAAGCCCCACAGCTCCCCCACCCGAGCCGTGACCGCCTCGGCCTGCGCGTCGGGGAGGATCTGGGCCAGGGCCAGGTCGTAGAAGTCGGTGGTGAAGAGCGTCAGCGCGTGCCCCGCGCCGAGCAGGCCGAGCGCGGCGCCGATGTTGCCGACCAGCGGGGCGCGCCGGCGGAGCAGGTGGGCCAGGCCTAGGATCACCGGGATGAGGCTGAGCGCCGTCCAGAGAAAGAGCAGCCCGCTGACCTGGACGAGACCGGGATGCTCACGGAAGACGGCGGGGTCGTGCTCGGAGGACGGGGGCGAGGTCAGGAAGGCCAGGAACTCCAGCACCGGCCAGGCGAGCAGGGCGACGCCGGTGACGATCCGGCGAAACGCGTCAGGGTTTTTCAGCACCCGCCCACCGAAACCTACGGGTGTCCCACCGCGCATGGCCGTTTGTCCGCACCCCTCCGGGAAAATGTCCCGATCCGCCCCCTTAACCCCCTACCCCTTGCCCCCTTTCCCCTCCGCGTCCCTGTCTCCCTCTCCCTCTCCCCCTCCGCCTCCCCGACCCCTTGTCCCCTCTATCCCTCTATCTCCTGCCTCCTGCCTCCTGCCTTCGGCTGATCCGCCTGACGCCCCACCGGCACGGCGCCCGCAGCTCCGCCGTTCCACCGTGTCCGTAGCCCTCCACCGCGCCGGTACGGCGAGCGGCGACGCGAACCCGACCGGCGCTCATGAGCGGTGCGCGTCTCGATGGGCGTCCTCGGCTGCGACACCGGCGAGGGGAACACGCCGACATTGGTCATGGGGAACCGGCATTGGTCGTGGGGAACACGTCGGCATTAATAGAGTGGACCTTTACGAAGTCAGGTCGGCAGGATCGAGGGCATGCGTAACTGGCCTCTCTTCCGACTCCGGCTGACCACCCCGCGCCTCGAACTCCGTCTCCCGTCCCTCGACGACCTCGACGACCTGGGCGACCGGGCCGCCGAGGGCGTCCACGACCCGGACGTCATGCCCTTCGTCTTCCCCTGGACACACGGCGAACCGGCGGACCGGGCGCGCACCACCGTTCAGTACCACTTCCGGGCATGGGGCGAGTGGTCCCCGGAGAGCTGGAAGTGCCCCTTCGTCGTGGTCTTCGAGGGACAGGTCGTCGGCACCCAGGAGCTGGCCGGCACCGACTTCGGCGTCACACGCGAGGTCTTCAGCGGATCCTGGCTGGGCCGCCGCTTCCACGGCATGGGCATCGGCACCGAGATGCGGGCCGCCGTGCTTCACCTGGCCTTTCACGGGCTGGGAGCGCGTTACGCCACCTCGGGCGCGTTCACCGACAACCCCGCCTCTCTGGCGATCTCCCGCAAGCTCGGCTACGCCGCCGACGGCGTGCAGGTCCACAACCGGCTCGGCGAACCCGCCGAGACGCTCCGCCTGCGCCTGTCCCGCGACGACTGGACGACTCCGGCGGGATTCCTGATCCATGACCTGGAGCCCTGCCTTCCACTGTTCGGCGTCAGCCGTACGGCATAGGGGCCTCCCCCGGCGCGGGGCCTTCGAGGACGGAGCGGTGGCGGCCCCCGCCGGGACGGTGTCCCGGCGGGGGAGCGCGCCCGGGGCTCAGGTCACCGCTGGGTGTCCGTCACCGGGGTGAAGTGGGACAGCACCTCGGGGTTGGCCATGGCGTCGAGGTTGGCGGCCTTCTCCGGAGGGGCGCCGAGGAGGATCTTGCGTACGGGGACCTCAAGCTTCTTGCCGCTGAGGGTGCGGGGGATGCCGGGCACCTCGATGATCTCGTTGGGCACGTGCCGGGGGGACAGCTCCTCCTTGAGCGCCTTGCGCAGCCGCATGATCAGCCTGTCGGAGAGGGGAACCCCCTCCGCCATGGTGACGTAGAGCAGCAGACGGCCCTCCTGGCCGAGCTGGCCGGTGTCGATCACCAGGCTGTCGGCGATCTCCTCGAAACGCTCGACCACCCGGTAGAACTCGCTGGTCCCCATCCTGACGCCGCCCCGGTTCAGGGTGGAGTCCGAACGACCGTAGATCACACAACCGCCGTCCGGAAGGATCTTGATCCAGTCGCCGTGCCGCCAGACGCCGGGGTAGTCGGCGAAGTAGCTCTCCTGGTACCTCACCCCGTCGGGGTCGTTCCAGAACATGACGGGCATCGACGGCATCGGCACGGTCAGCACCAACTCCCCCACCTCGCCGACCACCGGCACGCCCGACGGATCGAAGGACTCGACCCTCGCCCCCAGGCAGCGGCACGGGATGACGCCCGCGCGGACCGGAAGCAGCGGGACCGCGCCGACGAAGCCGGTGCAGACGTCGGTGCCGCCGGAGAACGAGCCGAGCTGGACCTCCGGCAGCGCGTCGTGCACCCAGCCGAACCCCTCGGGCGGCAGCGGCGAGCCCGTCGATCCCAGGCCGCGCAGCGCGGTGAGCCCGGAAGGACGCAGGACCGCCTTCATCGACGCGATGATGTACGGCGCGCCGGTCCCGAAGTAGGTGACCCCCTCCTCCTCGGCGAGGCGCCACAGCGCGTCCGTCCCCGGGTGGGTGGCCGACCCGTCGTACAGCACCACCGTGGAACCGGTCAGCAGGCCGCCGACGAGGTAGTTCCACATCATCCAGCCGGTGGTGGTGTACCAGAAGAAGACGTCGTCCTCCCCCAGGTCCTGGTGGAAGGAGAGCGCCTTGAGGTGCTCCAGCACCACACCGCCGTGGCCGTGCACGATCGGCTTGGGCAGCCCGGTGGTGCCGGAGGAGTAGACGATCCAGAGCGGGTGGGCGAAGGGCACCGGCTCGAAGTCGAGCGGTCCCTCGGTCGCCCGCAGATCCGCCCAGTCCAACGTACGGCCGCCGCCTCCTGCCCGTGCCACGTCCGAGACCTCAGCCGCGTCCGCGCCGTCCTCCGCCCGCGCCACGCCCGAGACGCCGGCCGCGTCCGCGTCACCGGAACCGCTCTCCGCCCGTGCCGCACCCGAGTCGCCGGCCGCGTCCGCGGCGGCGGAACCACCCCGAGCCTCACCCGCGTCCACGACGTCCGAGGCGTCCAAGGCGGGCATCCGCACCCGCGCAGCCAGGGTCGGCAGCCTGGCGGCGATGTCCTCGGCGACCCGGGCACGGTCGAACCACCTGCCGTTGTAGGCGTAGCCGTCGACGGTGAGGAGCACCTTCGGCTCGATCTGGGTGAAGCGGTCGATCACGCTGGAGGCGCCGAAGTCCGGTGAGCAGGAGGACCAGACGGCGCCCAGGGAGGCGGTGGCGAGGAAGGCGACGAGCGTCTCGGGCACGTTCGGCGCGTAGGCCGCGACCCGGTCCCCCCGTCCCACGCCCAGCCCCGCCAGTCCCGCGCGGACCCGCGCGACCTCCTCGGCCAGTTCGCCCAGCGTGAGCGTCCGCCGCCCGCCCGTCTCGTCGCGGGAGATCACCGCGAGCCTGCCGGGCTCGGCGGCGGCCCTGCGCAGCGCGTTGGCGGCGTAGTTCAGCGTCGAGCCGGTGAACCACTCGACGCCGGGCATCGTCCCGGACAGGACGGGCCCCTCACCCCGCTCACCCACGACGCCGAAGTAGTCCCAGATCGACGTCCAGAACTCGGCCGGCGAGTCGACCGACCACCGCCACAGCTCCTGGTAGTCGCCGGACCTGCCGAGCCACTCCATGTAACGAGTGACCTTGGCGGCTCCCACGATCTCCTGAGTGGGTTCCCAGAGCAGCGCACCTTCCTCAACCATGGCCCCATCCTCTCCGGGGCCCACCGGAATGTCATCCCCCGTGAACACACACTCCCCAGCCACACGATGTGGCCCGCCCACGTGCTCCTTCCCCGTCCGTCACCCCTGCTCCCCGGAGTTGTCGGACCTCTCAGTCGCGCAGGCGCTCCACGGCCGCCCTGGCCGCGGTGCCGATCACCGCGTCGGCGCGGGGCTGGTTCTGGGCCGTGCCGTACGAGCGGGTGAAGACGGCGACGGCGTAGCGTCCGCCGTCGGGATACTCGACCACGCCGACCTCGTTGCGGACCGTGGGCAACGTGCCGGTCTTGCCGCTGACCGCCACGTCGTCGTAGGGGAACCCCGCGGCCAGCCGGTGCGGCCAGACCTGCAGGCCGAGCAGCCTGCGCATCGCGGCGCACGAGGCGGGGGACGCCGCCTCGTCACGCCAGATCATGCCGAGCAGCCGGGTCATCTCGCGCGGGGTGCTCCGGTTGGTGCGCGCCGGGTCGAGCACCCGGAGCCTGGCGATCAGCGCGGGGTCCGTGGGCATCTCCTCCTGTCCCACGTCCTCGACGATGCTGGAGAACATGTCGCGGCAGTCGTGCTCGACCCACGTCCCGGCCAGGCCGAAGGAGGCGAGCATGGCGTTGATCTCCGGAAGGCCGACCCTGCCGATCAGGGTGTCGGCGGCGGTGTTGTCGCTCACCGCCATCATCAGATAGGCCAGGTCACGCAGGGAGATCGTCACGTCGTCGGCCATCACCGACACCCCCGTCGGTCCCGCGGTGTGGCGGTCCGCCATGACGGTGACGCGCTCGGTGGCGTCCAGCCGTCCCCTGTCGATCTGCCGGAAGAACTCGACCAGCAGGGCCACCTTGAACACCGAGGCCGTGACCACGGGGTCGTCTGCGCGGTGCGCGATCTCCGCCCCGGTGTCCACGTCGACCGCGTGCAGGAACCCGGTCACCCCCGCCGTCCGGAACAGGGCCTCCAGATCGGTCATGCCGGGAACCTCTCACCGATCACCGCGGGCCCTCTTCTCGACCTGCCGGGCGAGCAGCCCTTCCAGACCCGTTCGCGTTCCCGCCGGGACTCCCGGCCCGGCACGCCCGCAATCCCGAACCCGCCGGTCATGCCAGGAATCCCGACGCGGGCCTGGTCCGCACCCGTCGTTCGGGGGCCGCCCCGTCGTCCGTCATCCCGGCGTTCTCCTTCAGCACTCGCACGGCCACCGCCCCGAAGGCTACGGCAGCCTCCCCCGCCTGTCCTCGCCAGGCGGTGGAGATCCTCCAGGCCAGCGGGCTTCCCAGCAGCGGCCGCCAGCGCAGCCCCGGCAGCGCGACCTGGGGCCCGAAGGCGACGGCCGTACCGGCGAGAACCAGCCCGAGGGTCTGCGCCTCGTGCACCTCCTCGGGGACGAACCCCTGACGGCGGCACTCGGCGAGCGTCTCCTCGTGCAGGCCCGGCTCCCTGGGGAACAGGACGAGCCTGCGTCCCGCCAGGTCGGCCAGGTGCACCGACGACAGCCCGGCGAGCGGGTCGTCCTCGGCCAGCACCACTCCGGGCCGCTGGACGAGCACCGGACCGAAGCTGAGCCCGGGGGCGGTCACCGGGTGACGGACGACGCCGACGTCCAGGGTCCCGTCGAGGAGCGCGAGAACCTGGTCGGCGCTCCACATCTCGGCGGGCGCGGGCCGTACCTCCGGACTGCGCTCGCGGAACCCGGCGATCAGCGCCGCGATCACCGACGATCCCAGGTCGGGCGGGACGCCGACGCGCAGCACCTCGCTCTCGCCGCGTCCCGCCAGGTCGCGCAGCCGGTCGACCCTGGCGATGATCTCGCGGGCCTCGTCGAGCAGCAGCCGTCCCGGCTCGGTCAGCCGGACCTGACGGCTGGAACGGTCGAACAGCCGGACCCCGAGTTCCTCCTCGAGACGCCGGATGCGCTGGCTGAGCGGCGGCTGCGCCATGCCCAGCCGGATCGCCGCGTTGCCGAAGTGCAGTTCTTCGGCGACCACCGTGAAGTAGCGCAGGTGTCGCACGAGGTCCATGACCAGCAACTATATCCATTCCCTTATCAATCGGAGCTACATATCAATATTGGACATAAGGGACACGCTTCTGGTCTCCTCTCCTCCGCAAGGACGAAGGGGGACAACTCATGAAACGCAAGGGCTTGGTGGCGGTCGCGGTCCTGGTGCCGGTCGTCGCGGCCGGCGGGACCGCGTGGGCGCTGCGCACCCAGGGGTCGCCACGGGAGACCGCACAGGAGTTCCTGGCCGCCTGGAGCAGGCAGGACTACCCGGCGATGCGGGCGCTCACCGTCGACGCGCCGGACGACTTCGACCAGCGGTACCGCCGTTTCAGGACCGATCTGAAGCTGTCGGGGGCCGGCTTCGAGGTCACCGGGACCTCCGAGTCCCGGGTCGCCTTCCACGCCAGCCTGCGGGGGCCGGTGAACTGGGCGTACGACGGGGCGCTCCAGCTCGTCGAGCACGACCGGTCATGGCGGGTCAAATGGACCCCCGCGGCCCTTCACCCGCGCCTGACGACCGGGACACGGCTGCGGACCGTGCAGGTCAAGGCCGAGCAGGCACCCGTCCTCGCCGCCGACGGCACCCGCATCGACACCGCCTCCGCGCCCGGCTCGGTGCAGCAACTCGTCGAAGGGCTCAGGAAACGGTACGACTCCCGCCTCACCGGCGCCTCGTCCGCGCGGGTCGAGCTGCTTCGGGGCTCGGAACGGATCGCCACGCTCGCCACGGCGGACGCGAAGGCGGGCACGGAGCTGCGGACCACGATCGACCTGCGCGTCCACCGCGCCGCCGCCAAGGCCCTCGAATCCGTGGACAAGCCCGCCTCACTGGTCGCGCTGCGGCCCTCGACCGGCGAGATCCTGGCGGTGGCCAACAAACCGGGCGGGTTCAACCGGGCGCTGCTCGGCCACTACCCGCCGGGCTCGACCTTCAAGGTGGTCACCGCCTCTGCCCTCGTCGCCGACGGCATGACGGCCGGCGAACGCGTCGCCTGCCCCGCCGAGCAGAACATCGGCGGCTTCCCCTTCCACAACGCCGGGTTCAAGGACTACGGGACGATCCCGCTGCGCGAGGCGTTCGCGCACTCGTGCAACACCACGTTCGGGCGGCTGAGCGTGGACAGGCTCGGCGGGAGGCGGTTGGCCGACGTGGCGCGGAGCTTCGGGTTCGACGGGCCCGTGGACCCCGGGGTGCCCGCCGTACGGGCCCGGTTCCCCGACACCAGGGACGACACCGACCTCGCCTCCGCCTCGATCGGCCAGGGCCGCGTCCTGACCAGCCCGCTGAACATGGCCACCGTCGCCGCCGCGATCGCCGACGGCTCCTGGCGTCCGCCCCGCCTGGTGGAGACCGGCCTGCTGCCCCAGGCCGCCCAGCCGAGAAAGCTGGAACCCGCCGTGGTCAGGGCGCTGCGCACGCTGATGCCCGCCGTGGTGGTCGAGGGCACGGCCAGCGCCGTCTCCTTCCCCGCGGGCACGGCGGGCAAGACGGGCACCGCCGAGTACGGCACCGGCAAGGAGCCCCCGTCGCACGCCTGGTTCATCGGCTACCGGGGCGACCTGGCCTTCTCGGTCATCGTCGAGGGCGGCGGCGCCGGCTCCAAGGTCGCCGCCCCCATAGCCGGCCGCTTCCTCCAAGCCCTGTCCCGGCGATGACCGGCCACGGCCTCCCGGGTCACCCGCCAGAATGAAACGTCGCGTTGTCCGAGAGAACAAACAAGTTTCTGGACTTCTCGGCCCCGCGCGCCCCCTGCCCTTCTGGAGTCGCCGGTCTCATTCCCGCGAGAATCCGGCTGGGGCTGCTTTACGGGTCGGGGTGGTGAGGCTCGCCACGGCGGCGACGACCTCTGAGGGGTTGGAGAGGTCGGGGAGGACGACGTCGGCGCCCGCCTCGTGGAGGTCGGCCGCCAGGGAGCGGCCAGAGGCCACGGCGATCATGGAGGCTCCGGCGATCTTGGCGGCCTGGACGTCCCTGGCCGAGTCGCCGATCAGCACGGTGTTCGTGCCGTCGAAGGTCGCGCCGTGCTTCTGCCTGGCCCGGCCCTGGGCGACCTGGAGCAGGGTGGCCTTGGGGTAGACCTCCTCGCCGTACCCGCCGACCTCGAAGTCGACGTAGCGGTCCAGCTTGAAGGCCTCCAGCTTGTGCACGGCGTTGCTCCTGATCGTGCCGGTGAGCACCGACTGGACCGTGCCGCCGAGCCTGCCCACGGCCTTGAGCGCCTCCGCCGCGCCGGGCATCATCCGGCCGTCCTTGGCCAGGCGCTTGCGGCGGGCCGCGAAGGCCTCGGCCAGGGCGTCGAGGAACCGGGGAAGGTGGGCGTCCTCGGCGACGATGCCGTTGATGGCGAGCGTCTCGAAGACGATCTCGGAGTCGGGGCGGCCGTTGTGCTGGGTCAGCTTGACCAGGGGCCGTCCGGTGACCTGCCGGAAGGCGTCGGCGTACGCCTCCCGGGTGACGATGGACACGTCGACCAGCGTGAGGTCGACGTTCCAGAGAACGAGACGGCTAATCGTGGCCTCCGGCGTGGGGGGGTGGATGCCCAGATTACGGCCATCACCGACCGCTGATGGTCACCAATGGTGAAACCATCCCTAACCGCGCGGTGGTCGGCGTCGGAAGAGCGGGTCAGGCGTAGTCGATGGCGTCGGCGAGGGTGTCGACGACCGGGACGCCCAGGGCCTGCAGGTCGGCTCGGCTGGTCATGCCGCCGGTGTAGAGGACGGCCCGCGCCCCGACGTGCTGGGCGGCGTGCGCGTCGTCCAGGCTGTCGCCGATCACGAGCACGTCGGCGGGATCCACGCCGAGGGCCGCGATGTGGGCGACCATCGAGTCGGCCTTGGGCCCTCCGGCCGCGCTGCGCAGGCCGTCGACCCGGACGAAGTGGTGGTCGATGCCGAACTCGACGACCGTGGGCACCAGGCGGTCGTGCGTCCACATCGACAGCAGCGACTGCCTGCCGCCCGTCACGCCCCAGGCCTCCAGGGTGGTCAGCGCGTCGGCCGCGAGACCGCACTCCAGCATCAGCCGGTGGTAGTGGTCGTGATAGGCGATGTCCAGCCGCTCCCACTCGCCGTCGTCGAGGGCGCGGCCGAGCATCCGCTCGTAGGCCGTCCAGATCGGGCGCGTGTAGACCGCCCGGAAACCGTCCGCGTCGTAGGCGGCGAGCCCGTAGGGCTCGAAGACGAGGTTCGTGGCGCCGACCACGGCGTCGATGTCGTGGAAGAGGGTGCCGTTCCAGTCCCAAACGATGTGTCTCATATCGCCCTCAAGCGTAGCCATCCCTCTCGCGACGCGAGCACCCCGACAGACGCAGGCCCTCAGGCTTCCTCGACTGTTCAACCCGCCGAACCGACTGTTCAACCCACCGAACCGGCTGTTCAGCCCACAGGGTCGGAAACCTCCCCGCGGAGCGGCCTCTTCTGATCACCCGCCCGGGAACCACCCGGCGCCGCGAGGCCCAGGCACGGTCACCGGGTGGGGTCAGGCCGCCGAAGGCGGGTGGGACGGTCGCGGTCACCCGACCAGGTCGGGGATCTCCTGGGTGGCGTACCACAGCAGTTCGTTGGCCTCTGCGCCGTCCAGGACGAACTTGGCGTCGTCGTCGCCGAGGTCGGCGGCGGGCAGCGCGGCGAGGGCCGCCTCGACGTCGCCCGTCGCGGACTCGTCGTCCACGTGGACCGCGGCGATCCTGTCCAGCGGGACCGCGACGGCCAGCCGTACCCTGGCGCGTTCCTCCAGGTCGACTCCGGCGCTCACGTCGCCGTCCGGCACGTCGGCGGCGATCACCACCCGGCGGGCGGGCGCCTCGACTCCGTCGGTCCTGTCGGCGGCCAGCATCCGCAGGGACGCCCTGGCCGCCTCGGTCAGGGCGACGTACTCCAACTCCTCGGTGTCACCCGAGACGTACCACTCGATCAACGCGGGGGTCACCGCGTAGCCGGTCAGCGGGGCCGGGCCGAGCTCCCCCACGGTGGCCACGCGAGCCAGCGCCGGAAGCGTGCACGGCAGGTAGACGCGCATCGATGCCTCGATCTATCTCTCCGACATCGGCGCCGGTTCGGCGCCGATCACCCAACGAGTGTGCCAGCCCGGACGACCCGGTCGCGAGGTACGGCGCGATCCGGGCGTGACGCACGGCGTGTCCCGGTCGTGCGGGACACGGGAGGACGTCGTGCGGGAGGCGGGGAGCCGTGGTCCTGCGGGACGAGGGGACGTCATGCGGGACATGGGGACGGAGGGGAGGACGCGGGGACGTCGTGCGGGACGCGGGAAGACGGCGGGGAGGGCGCGGGGACGAGGAGGCGGGCGGGGGTGGAGGCGGGCGCTCGTCAGCGCAGGGGCACGCCGAAGAGCCTCTCCAGTTCGGTGATGGTCTCCTCCGGATCCCGGTGGTGGACGCCGACGATGCCGAGGGCGCGGGCGGCGGCGACGTTGGCCTCGATGTCGTCGACGAACACGCACTCGGCCCCCGCCAGGCCCACCCTGCCGAGCGCGTGCTCGAAGATCCTCGACTCCGGCTTGCGCATGCCGACCTCCCCCGAGATCACGATCGCGTCGAAGAACTCCGCCCAGTCCTCGCGGGGATACTCGTTGGCCCAGGAGTTGGACAGCAGGCAGGTCCTCAGTCCGGCCGCGCGGGCCTCACGGAGCATGCCGTACATCGACTCGGCCCGGCGGAACCCGGCGAACATCCTGTTCAGCAGCCCCTCGGCGACCGGCGGCACGCCGTCCGCGGTGATCAGCCTGGCCGCCAGGTGCCGCTCGAACTCCAGCCCGGAGATCTCGCCCCGCTCCAGCGCGTGGATGACGTTCTCCCCGTCCACCCCACCCTCGTAGGCGTGCTCGATGAGCCCGCGCATGACCCCGCGGTAGTGGACGGCGTCGATCCGGTCGGCGGCGATCCACTCCGCGACCGCCTCGGTCATGCCCGTGGTGAGCACCCCAGCCCAGTCGATCAGCACACCCTTGAGCATCCGGCCTCCTTCGTGAAACCCGTTCCAGATTAGGCGTGCCCTGCGAGGGGGCCCGGAAAGGGGTGGTGCGAAACTGGCGGCCATGGACTTCGCGCTCAGCACCAAGGCGGAGGAATACTTCGCCAACCTGACCGATTTCATGGCATCGCATGTGTATCCAGCCGAGTCGGTCTACCACGGATGGCGGCTCGCCAGAGGCCACGACGACCACACCCTGCCCCCGGTCGTCGAGGAGCTCAAGGCCGAGGCCCGCTCACGTGGTCTGTGGAACCTGTTCCTGCCTGACGTCTCGGGCATGTCGGTGCTCGACTACGCCAGCCTCGCCGAAGTCACGGGCCGCTCCCCCGACCTCGCCCCCGAGGCGCTGAACTGCGCCGCCCCGGACACCGGGAACATGGAGGTGCTGCACATGTTCGGCTCGCCCGAGCAGCGGGCCCGCTGGCTCGACCCGCTGCTCGCCGGGGAGATCCGCTCGGCGTTCGCGATGACCGAGCCCGGGGTCGCCTCCAGCGACGCGACGAACATCACGACCTCCATCACCCGCGACGGCGACGAGTACGTGGTCAACGGCCGCAAGTGGTTCATCACCGGCGCGGCGGACCCGCGCTGCGAGATCATGATCGTGATGGGCAAGACCGACCCTGAAGCGCCCGCGCACCGCCGGCAGTCGATGATCCTGGTCCCGGTGGACACCCCCGGCGTCGAGGTGGTCCGCCACCTGCCGGTGTTCGGCTACCAGGAACAGCACGGCCACTCCGAGATCGTCTTCACCGACGCCCGGGTGCCCGCCGCCAATCTGATCGCCGAGGAGGGCGACGGCTTCCGCATCGCCCAGGCCCGTCTGGGTCCCGGCCGCATCCACCACTGCATGCGCGCCGTCGGCATGGCAGAGCGCGCCCTGGAGCTGATGTGCGCCCGCGCCGCCAACCGTGTGGCCTTCGGCCAGACCCTCGCCCAGCAGGGCGTGGTGCAGCAGCAGATCGCCGAGTCGCGCCTGGCCATCGAGCAGGCCCGGCTGCTCACCCTCAAGGCCGCCTGGCTGATCGACACCGTCGGCGCCAGGGCCGCCGCCGCCGAGATCTCCGCCATCAAGGTCGTCGCCCCCAGGATGGCCTGCGAGGTGATAGACCGCGCCATCCAGGTTCACGGCGGCATGGGCGTCTCCGACGACGTCCCGCTCGCCGCGATGTACGCCCAGGCCCGCGCGATGCGCATCTTCGACGGTCCCGACGAGGTGCACATCCGGACCGTCGCCCGCCGGGAGCTCAAGCCCTACCTCTCCTGATCCCTCCCGAATGCGTCCCTCCCGAATGCGTCCCTCCCGACTCCTGATCCCTCCCGACGCCTGATCCCTCCCGACGCCGCCGAACCCCGATCTCTCCCACGCCTCGGTCCCGATCTCCTTCCTGCCGCTCCCTGCCACTCCGGACCCTCTCGACGCCCCCGCGCTCCTGCCGCGCCGAACGAACGCCGCCACCCTGAATATTCATGACCAGATGTCCGTTTTGTAATTAAAGGGGCGTTTCGGGAACGTGGGTCGAGGAAGGTTATGAGGATGGCCCCAAAGCCAGAGAACCGCGGGTGAGAGGCGTTCTCGCCTCTCGCGCGCACCACCTTCGAACCGATCCCTCGACTCCTGTGAGGAGGGGCCATGACCGTAAGCCAGACAGGCGGCGGAGCGCGCGGCCGTAGCACGGCGTCGAAATCCACCACGCCCGCCGAGCGGAAACCCGCGGCGGGGAAAGGCGCGGCGCGGACCTCGGCGGAGACATCCGCGGGCACGGGAGCCGGCGCGAAGGCCGCCACGACGACCACGCCGGGCACCGCCACGGACACCACCGGGGCCAGCGGCCTGCACCCCGGCAGGACAGACGAGCAGACCGCCGCAGAGGTCACCGAGCCCGCCATCACGGGGACGACCTCGACGGAGGATCCCACCGCGCAGGCGAGCGTGGCGCGCAGGAGCAGGGCGCGGACCGCGGCGGAGAAGGCCATGGCGGAGACGAATGTGGCGGAGAAGGCCACAGCCCGCAAGAGCGCCACGACGCGGACCGCCGCCCAGCGGACCGCCACGACGCAACGCGCCACCGCCACCCGGCGGACCGCCACGACGCAACGCGCCACGACCGCGCAACGGAGGAACACCGCGCAGAAGCTCGCGGAACAGCCGCCGACGGAGCAGGAGCCCCTCTCGCGCCCGGTCGCCGCGCACACGGCGCCGGAGCAGCCGCCCTCGGCACTCGGGCACGACGGCGGCGAGAAGACGCTGAACCTGCCCATGATGACCGTGCGGTTCCACCGCCCCAGCCTCCCCAACCTCCACCTGCCGCGCGTCAGCAGGCAGGAGGCGGGCCACGCCGTCGACGCGGCCAGGTCGTTCCTGCCTCCGCCCGAACGCATCGTCTACTACGGAGGACTCGGCGCGCTCGCCGTGGCGGGGGTGCTCGAGTGGCCGGTCGCCGCCGCCATCGGGGTGGGCACGGTGATCGCCCAGCGCGCCCGCAGGAGGGACCAGCGCACGGGGCCCGGCCCGGTGCACCGATGACCTGATGACCCGTTGAAGGACGCTACGGCCGGTCGGCCCGAGCATTCCCGTCCGGTGGAGGGCCGAATGTCGCTGTCGCGTGTGCTCACGCTTTCCGCGGAAACGGTGTGGGGGGTCCTGCCCGCCCCCCTCAGGAACGCGCTGCCGCGCGCTCGCGCGGTACGGGCGACCTCCGGCGGGTTCCACGTCGACCTGCGCGCGATCGGCGGTCCGGGCACCGAGCGGCTGGCCCGGCGGCTGGAGGCGCTGCTGCTCGTGCTCGACGGAGTCGAGCGGGCGGAGGTCAACGGCGCCCTCGGCGCCGTCTTCGTCGGAGGCGACAGTGAGGCGGTCGACCTGGAGAGGCTGCTGTCGATCGTCGAGGAGCTCGACGGCGGGGAGGAAGGGGAGGACGAGGAGCCGGACGAGCTCGGGGAACCCGGCGAGGAAGCGGAGGAACAGGGGCCGGGGCCGTCGATGTCCCGGGTGGTCGAGCAGCACACCCGTGCGGGCATCCGGCTGGGCGCGAGCCTCCTCGGCGCCGGTCTGGCGCTCGCCGGGCGCGCCGCCCGCGTCCCGCCGCTCTCGCCCGTCGTTCCCACCCTGCTGCACCTGGCCGAGTCCACCCCGGCGATCCGCGCGGAAATGGAACGCCGTTTCGGCCACCACACCGCCTCCGCCCTGTTCACGACCGCGAACGTCGTCACCAACACGCTCGCGTTGCGCCCGCTGGGGCTGCTGGTGCACTCGGTCTCCGCGGCGAGCCGGTACGCGGAGGCGCGCGACGCGCGGAGGGCCTGGGAACTGCACGCCCAGGAGCTGTCCTCCAGGGAGGGGACCTACCGGCACACCCGCACGACCAGGAGACCGCGCCCGGTCCCCCCTGCCGCCAGTCCCGTGGAGCGGTTCGAGCGCCTGGTGAGCCCGGCGGCTCTGGGCGCCTCCGCGCTGACGCGCGTGGTCAGCGACAGCCGCAGGCGGGGGCTCGCCATGATGATCGCGACGACGCCGAAGGCGGCGAGGGCGGGCCGCGAGACCTTCGCCTGCGCGGTCGGGCGCGCCCTGGCGCGGCGCGGCGCGGTCGTCGTCGACAGCGCCGCGCTGCGGCGCATGGACGGCGTCGACACGGTGATCCTCGACGCGGCCCTGCTCGGCACGGGCTCGTGGACGGTCGAGCGGGTCGTGCCGCTGGCGGAGGGCGTGACCGCCGACGAGGTGCGCGCGCTGCTCCCCGGCCTGATCGACGTCACCGCCCCCGTGGCACGCGGGGAGCGCGACCTGTGGGCGGCGGAGCCGCTGGCCAGGTCCGCCGACCTGGCCGCTCTCATTCCCGCGGACGCCCCTGAGTGGAGGTCCCTCGGCCTGCGTCCGGTGCGCGTGACAAGACAGGGCGTCCCGGTCGCCGTGGCCGGTCTGGCGCCGGAGCTTCATCCTCTGGCCGAGGCGCTCGTCGCGACGGCCGCGAAGACGTGCGCCGTGACGGTCGCGGGCGGCGACCGGGAGATCGGCAGACGGCTGGCCGCCGACAGGGTCGTGTCCGACGGGCGCAGGCTGGCCGCCCGGGTCCGCGCGCTTCAGGCGGGCGGTCACGGGGTCGCGGTGGTCTCCGGACGTCACGCGGCCGCGCTGGCCCAGGCCGACCTGGGCGTCGGCGTGCTGGACGGCCCGGAGCGCGTGCCGTGGGACGCGGATGTGATCGGCGACCTCGACGCCGCCCGCCTGCTGCTGAGCTGCCTGGAACCCGCGAGGAGGACGAGCGAGCGGTGCGTGAGGCTCAGCGTGGCGGGAGCGGTGGCCGGGGCCGTGCTGACGGCCACGGCCCCCAGGAGGGCGTCCGTGCACAGCGCCCAGATGGTGAGCGACGGCACGGCGCTGGCCGCGATCGCCGTCGGCGAGTGGGCCGGCCGTGACGCGGGACGCCTGACGCCCGTGATCCGCGTCGATCCCACCCCCTGGCACGCCATGCCGGTCGAGGACGTCCTGTCCAGACTGGGTTCCTCACCGGACGGGATCACCGTGGCCGAAGCCGCAGGCCGCAGGCCCCCGCCGCCTCCCGGGACGCCCGACGAGGCCGATTCGCTGCTCCGCGCGTCCGTGGAGGAGCTGTCCAACCCGCTGACCCCGGTGCTGGCGGCCGGGGCGGGCGTGTCGGCCGTGCTCGGATCGCTCTCCGACGGGGTGCTGATAGCCGCCGTCATGGTGGTCGACGCGCTCATCGGCGGAGGCCAGCGGTTCGCCGCGAACCGGGCGGTGCACCGCCTGACCGAGACCGTGACGGAGCGCGTACGGCTCCGCCGCCCCGGCCGGACCGCCTCCTCTCCGCCCCGTCGTGACGCGCCCGACGCCGGGGCCGTCGGCTCCCCCACCGCCGAGGCGACCACCGCGGGCGAACTCGTGCCCGGCGACGTCATCGAGCTGCGGGCGGGCGACGCCGTGCCCGCCGACTGCCGCGTGCTCACGGCCGTGGGCCTGGAGGTCGACGAGGCGGGGCTGACGGGCGAGTCGCTGCTGGTCACGAAGGCGCCCGAGCCGGTCGACGCCTCCGCGGTCGCCGACCGGAGCTCGATGGTCTACCAGGGCACGACGGTGGCGGCCGGTCACGGGCTCGCCGTGGTCGTGGCGGCGGGTGAGGAGACGGAGGCCGCGCGTACCGCCAGGCTGTCGGCACAGGAGCCGCCGCCTGGCGGGGTGCAGCTCAGGCTCAGGGCGCTGAGCCGCAGGATCCTCCCCGTGGTGATCGGCTCAGGCCTGGTGCTGCTGGTCGCCGACCTGCTCCGGGGACGATCGTTCTCGCAGGCGATCGCCCCCGCCGTGAGTCTCGCCGTCGCCTCGGTGCCCGAGGGGCTGCCCTTCGTCGCCTCCGCCGCCGAACTCGCCGCCGCCAGGCGGCTGTCGACCCGCGAGACCCTGGTGCCCAACCCCTCCACGATCGAGGCCCTCGGCCGGGTGAACGTGCTCTGCTTCGACAAGACGGGCACGCTGACCGAGGGACGCATCAGCCTGCGGCGCGTCTCCGACGGGCGCACGGAACGCCCCGTCGAGACGTTGACCCCCGAGCTGAGGCGGATCGTGGCCGCCGGGCTGCGCGCGAGTCCCCGGCACGACGCCGGAAGGCCCATCCCCCACCCCACGGACCGGGCCGTGGTCGACGGGGCCCGCCTGCTGGGGGTGACGCAGGAGGCGGGACCGGACGGCTGGAAACGGATCGACGAGCTCCCCTTCGAGCCCGGGCGCGGCTACCACGCCGTCCTCGGCCTGGACGCCTCCGGACACGTGCTGAGCGTCAAGGGCGCGCCGGAGGCGGTGCTCACCGGCTGCGCGAACCTCCTGCGCGACGGCGAGACCGTCCCCCTCACCGATTCCGCCAGAAGGCGGCTCGAGGAGGAGGTCGACAGGCTCGCCCTGCAGGGCTACCGGGTGCTCGCGGTGGCCGAGCGTCCCGCCTCCGACCGCCGTGACCTCGACGAGTCCCGTGTCGAGGGCCTGACCTTCCTGGGCTTCCTCTGCCTCGCCGATCCCGTACGGCCGACGGCGGCGGAGAGCGTCCGGCGGCTGGCGCTGGCGGGCGTCAGGATCGTCATGATCACCGGCGACCATCCGAGCACCGCGGAGGCGATCGCCGCGGAGCTCGACGTGCTGGACGGCGGACGGGTCATGACCGGCCCCGAACTGGACGAGCTGGACGACGAGGCTCTGACGCGGGCGCTGCCCGGCGTGGCGGTCTTCGCCAGGACGACCCCCGCCCACAAGGTCAGGATCGTCGGCTGCCTGCGCCGTTCGGGAATGGTCGTGGCGGTGACCGGCGACGGCGCGAACGACGCCCCCGCCATCCGCGCGGCGGACGTGGGGATCGCCCTGGGGTCCCGTGCCACGCCCGCGGCCAGGGCGGCGGCCGACGTCGTGGTGACCGACGACCGCATCGAGACGATCGTCGACGCCATCACCGAGGGCAGGGCCATGTGGAGCTCGGTCCGCGACGCCCTGAGCATCCTGCTCGGCGGGAACATCGGCGAGGTCGTCTTCGCGGTCGGGTCGAGCCTGCTCACCGGCGGGAACGCGCTGAACGCCCGCCAGCTGCTGCTGGTCAACCTGTTGACCGACATGCTGCCCGCGATGGCGGTGGCCGTCAGGCCTCCGGCGGCGGCCAGTCCGGAGAGGCTGCTCGCCGAGGGACCGGAGGCCTCGCTCGGCGCGTCCCTGACCCGCGACATCTACCTGCGCGCCACGACGACCGCGGCGGCGGCGTGCGCCGCCTGGGTGATAGGGCGGATGACCGGCACGCGGGGGCGGGCCAACACGATCGGGCTGGTCGCCCTGGTGTCCACGCAGCTGTTCCAGACCCTGGCCGCGGGGGGCAGGGACCGGCTGGTCGCGCTGGCCGTGCTCGTCTCACTCGCCGTCCTGGGGGCGAGCGTCTCCCTTCCCGGACTGTGCGGGTTCTTCGGCTGCCGCCCTCTCGGACCTGTGGGGTGGGGCGTCGCCCTCGGCAGCGCCGCGGCCGCCACCCTCGTCGGGACGGCGATCGAGCGACGCCCCCGCGCCGCTTCACCGACTGTTCGCTGAACGGCAACCGCAGAGTATTGCCTTACGAAGATTTGTCAGCAATTATCACCACAAGTCCGTTTTATTGATTTGAGGTATCCATGTCCGGATTCCTGGTGTCGGTTCTCGCCAAGGCCGTAGCCCTCCTGCTCGAGGCGCTCGTCATGCGCATCGTCCAGTCCCTGACCCTCGCGATGATCCGGCGCGGCGGTCTCCTGCCCGCCTGACACCCCGGCGCGCCCGTACGGCGGCCCCGGGGCCCAGGTCGTGGCGGAGGTCCCGGCGGCCGGGCGCCCGCGCCTCCCCCCTCACCGGCCGGACGGTTCCCGACCCGCTCCGGACAGGATCTCCCCGCCCAGCCGCGCCCGCGGTCAGCGGGCCCGGCTGTTGATGAGCTGGGCGACCTTGCGGTGCTCCGCGGAGCGCAGCACCCGTTCCGCCTCGTCAGGGTCGGCGACCGGCGCCTTCACCAGCACCCCCCTGGCGGCCTTCAGCTTCAGCAGCCGCCGCACCGACTGGTCGAGCCGCTCCTGGGAGATCTTCCCCGACCTCACGGCGGCCAGCACCGAGTCGTAGGCCTTGGAGTAGTTCGGCGGCATCAGCAGCAGGTCGGCCCCCGCCTGGATGGCCCGCACGGCCACCTGGCCGTCGCCGTACTTCTTGCGCACCCCGGCCATGTCCAGCGCGTCGGTCGAGACGACCCCGTCGAAGCCGAGCTTCTTGCGCAGCAGCCCGGTCAGGATCGGCTTGGACAGGGTGGCCGGGTCGCCGGACGGGTCGAGCTTGGGCATGACCACGTGGGCGCTCATGATCGCGTCGATGTTCTTGCCGATGGCGGCGGCGAACGGCGGAGCGTCCAGCCTCTCCCACTGGGACAGGGAGTGCTGGATCACCGGCAGCCCGGTGTGGCTGTCGACGTTGGTGTCGCCGTGGCCGGGGAAGTGCTTGGCCGTCGAGGCGATCCCCGCGTCGTGGAAGCCCTGGACCGCGGCGGCGACCATCGGCGCGACCTTCCTGGGGTCGGAGCCGTAGGCGCGGGGACCGATCACCGGGTTGCGCGGGTTGATGTTCACGTCGGCGACCGGGGAGAAGTCGAGGTTGACGCCCAGGGCCTTCAACTCGGTTCCCGTCACCTTCGCGGCCTTGCGCGCCAGCGAGGGATCGCCGGTCGAACCGATCACCGAGGCCCCCGGCATGTCGGTGACCAGCGGCGCGAGCCGGGAGACCCTGCCGTTCTCCTGGTCGGCGCCGATCAGGAGCGGAACCTTCGGGGACGCCTTCTGCAGCCCGTTGGTGAGCGCGACGACCTGCCGGACGCTCTTGACGTTGTTCGCCCAGGGGAACAGGATCACCCCGCCGGGCTGGTACTTCGCGATCGCCTTGGCGGGGGTGTCGACGCCGAAACGAGCCCGGTTCTCCCCGGAGACCGTGTCCGCCGCGGGGCCGTAGACCACCGGCATGAAGAGCTGGCCGACCTTCTCCTCCACGCTCATCTTGGCGAGGACGGCCTCCACCTCGGACGAGGCGGGGGTCGAGGACGCCGCGGGCGTGCCGGGGGCCTCGGGCGTGCCCGACGCCTCGGGCGTGCCGGACGCCGCCGACGCCGGAGACGCGCTCTCCGCCGCCTGACCCGCGGGCCGGGCGGGCGCGGACGCCCCCGTGGCGGCACACCCGGCCACCATCGTCGCGATCACTGCGAGACCAGTCGTACGAATACACCGAACCATGGGTTCCACGCTATCCGCGCGGGCGAGCGGACACGCCGTACCCCCTTCCGCCTCGCCGTGCCTTCCCCCCGCAAGCCCCCCTCCGACCTCCATGCCCCCTTCGGAGCCGCGATCCCCAGCTCAGAGGGCCAGTCCGGCCAGTCCCGGCAGGTGGGCGCGGGCCGCGCCACGAGCCTCCTGCGGGGTGGTCGTGGCCAGCGCCGCCTGCGCGGCCAGCAGGCACTGCTCACGGCTGTGCAGCGACAGCGCGGCCCGTACGGCGGGCAGCGCGGGAGGGGCCATCGACAGTGAGGTGACGCCGATGCCGACGAGCACGCAGGCCAGCACCGGGTCCCCCGCCGCCTCCCCGCAGACCCCGCACGGCTTGCCCTGCTCCAGGGCGCCGCTCACCGCCATCAGGACGAGGTCGAGCAGCGCGGGCTGCCACGGGTCGTGCAGCGCGGTGAGCGTGCCGACCTCCCGGTCGGCGGCGAAGGTGTACTGGGCCAGGTCGTTGGTCCCGATCGAGATGAAGTCCACCTCGGCCGCCAGGTCGGAGGCCCTGAGGGCGGCCGACGGGATCTCGATCATCACTCCGGCGGAGGGCAGTCCCGCGTCCCTGCAGGCCGCCACGTAGCGGGCGGCCTCCTCCTGGGTGGCCACCATCGGGGCCATCACCTGGAGCTTGGCCGTCGACTGGAGCGAGGCCCTGGCCAGCGCCCGGAGCTGGGCGTTCATGATCTCCGGATGTTTTTCGTAGAGTCGCAGCCCGCGCTGCCCGAGCGCCGGGTTGGGCTCCCTGCCCCACGGCGGCAGGAAGGCCAGTGGCTTGTCCGCCCCCGCGTCGAGTGTCCGCACGGTCACCCTCCCACCGGGAAAGGCGTTGAGCACCTCCAGGTAGGCCGCCGTCTGCTCCTCCTCCGCGGGCGCCGACGCCCGGTCGAGGAAGAGGAACTCGGTGCGGTAGAGCCCGATGCCCTCGGCGCCGTACCGCAACGCGCCGTCCACGTCGCGCGGCCCGCCGATGTTGGCCAGCAGCGGCACGGCGTGCCCGTCCGAGGTCGCCCCCGGCCCCGTGACCGCCGCGAGCACCGACTGCCTGGCGGCCGAGGCCTTGGTCGCCGTGACCACCTCGTCGTCGGACGGCGCGAGCCGTACCAGGCCGGAGAAGCCGTCGACCAGCACCGGCGTGCCCGCGGCGATCGAGGCGGCTCCCCCGCAGGCGACGACGGCGGGGACGCCCATCGCGCGGGCCAGGATCGCGGTGTGGCTGGTCGGCCCGCCGTGCTCGGTGACGAAGGCGGCCACCACGTCCCTGGACAGCGCCGCGGTGTCCGCGGGCGCCAGGTCGCGGGCGACGAGAACGTACGGCTGCGCCGCCCTGGCGGGCAGGCCGGGCGCGGGCAGCCCCTCCAGCACCGCGACGACCCGGTCGCGCACGTCGTCCAGGTCGGCGGCGCGCTCCCCGAGATATCCTCCGGCGCCGACGATGATCTCGCGGTACTTGCCGAATCCCTCGTAGACCGCCCTGGCCGCCGTGACGCCGGCGTCGACCAGCCCGGCCACCCCGACCGCCAGACCGGGGTCGCGCGCCATCAGCGCCTGGGCCTTGAGGATCTCCTGGGCCTGGCCTCCCGCCCTCGCTCCCCGCTCCTCCAGGTCCGCGGCGACCTGCTCCAGCGCCCTCGTGGCCCTGGCGCGCTCGGCCGCGGCGTCCCCGTCGTGCCGGGCGTCAGGGTCGGGCACGGGGATGTCACGTGAGAAGACGTACGCGGGTCCGAACCCGACGCCTGGACTCACGCCCATCCCCGTCAGCGCGTTCATGGAGCCGATGCGATGAGTGCAAGCTCGTCCAACAGCTCGTCGGCCCCTTCGCCCTCCGCTTTGAT
Organism: Streptosporangium carneum; assembly: GCF_027922005.1. Classification (GTDB taxonomy): domain Bacteria; phylum Actinomycetota; class Actinomycetes; order Streptosporangiales; family Streptosporangiaceae; genus Streptosporangium; species Streptosporangium carneum. The sequence continues at coordinate 599,618 of NZ_BSEV01000002.1, forward strand.
CACTACGGTGTCCCCCTGCCGGACGTCCAGGGACAGGACCGCGAGGATGCTCTTGGCGTTCACCGGCTCGCCGTTCCCCTTCGCGACGGTGACGCCCAGGGCGGCCTTGGCCGCGGTCTGCACGAACGTCGCGGCGGGGCGGGCGTGCAGACCGACCTCGGACTCGACGGTGACTTTGCGCTCGGGCACGTGCTCCTCCTGCAAGGGTCGACCGGGCGGTCTAGACCGCCCGGCTCATCGGATGGTGGATGGAGGCCAGTCGACCCTGGTCAGGTCGGTGACCACGAGGTCCGCCTCGGCCAGCTCCGTGCCCGCGTGGGTCGTCGCTATGCCCACGCATGTCATACCCGCCGCCTTGGCCGCCGCAATCCCGGCGATCGAATCCTCGAAGGCGACGCAACGCGCCGGGTCGACGGCCAGCAGGCGCGCGGCCAGCAGGAACCCCTCGGGATCCGGCTTGCCCACGGCGACGTCCTGGGCGGAGACGATCGTCCGCACGAGATCGCTCACCCCGACCTCGGCGAGCCTTTTCTCCGCCGTCCCCCGGGAGGCGGAGGTGACGACGGCGACCGGCGAGCCGTACTCGGCGATCCTGCGCACCAGGTCGGCGGCGCCGGGCACCGGCATGACGCCGGGAAGGTCGGGATGGTCCTGGAAGGAGAGGACCTCGCCGATGAGGTCGTCGATCCGTTTGCCAGGAAAAAGGTGAGCCCGTTCCGCCAGGACGTCTCGGCCCCGCCGCCCGATGAACCCGCGGAGCACGCCCTCGTCGTGACTCACCCCGTGCCGGTCGAGCAGCATGGCCCACATCGCCTGGCTCCGGCGTTCGGTGTTGATGAGGGTGCCGTCCAGGTCGAACAGCGCAGCGTTCATGATCGCCCCCGCCTTGAGATCGTCTTCACCTCCACCGGCCACGTGCCGCGTGGAGAACCCTCGCGCCCGCCTGAGGGGCTCATGTCCACCGGAAGAGCTCGTCTCCCGCGTTCACCGGACCCTCGGCGATCCTGGTGACGGCCTCCTTGACCGCGTCCAGTGCCACGACCGGGCAGACGGGACAGCGCCCGCCCGCCTCGACCTCGACCGGGTTCCAGGCGACCACGGGCTGACCCGCGCCCACCCGGTCCCCCTCGGACGCGAGCAACTCGAAACCCTCGCCCTTGAGCTGGACGGTGTCGATGCCCAGATGGACCAGGACGCCCCGGCCGTCGTCGCCGACGACGACGAAGGCGTGCGGGTGCAGCTTGACGATCTTACCGGCGATGGGCGCGACGGCCCTGCCCGGCTCCCTCAAGGGCTCGATCGCCAGTCCTGGCCCGACGAGGCCCTCGGAGAACACCGGGTCGGGAACGGCCCACAGACCTACGGCCGCCCCGGCGACCGGGGCAAGAACTGTGGTCATCACACCCCCTCGGCATACCCCGCCCCTTCAGGGGGCGGGGACGGCCCGGCCGGCCTCTCAGCCGATGATGTCCTCGATGTCGCTGGCGATCGTGTCCGCCTCGGGGCCCACGACCACCTGGACGATGTTGCCCGCGGCCATCACGCCGTGCGCTCCGGCCGCCCGCAGGGCGGCCTGGTCGACCTTGGCGGCGTCACGCACCTCGGTGCGAAGCCGTGTGATGCACGGTTCGATCTCGATGATGTTCTCCGCGCCACCGAGTCCCGCGATGATCGCGTCGGCGTCAGCCGCCATGGCGTCCTCCAGTCCTCATCCGTCTTCGACCAGGCTAAACGACGCGAGAGGATCAGTCGGTCTGGGTCACCTTGTTCAGCCCGCGGGGCGCGTCGGGGTCGATGCCGAGCCTGCGCGCGAGGGCCTCGGTCAGCAGCTGCCCGGGGACGATGAGGGCCAGCGGGGCGACCCACTCGGGCAGGTCGGGGCCGTTGAGGGCGGCGGTCGAGGCGGCGGACAGCGCGGTCCCGCCGCCGACGGTGAAGGCGGAGGCCCCCGCGCCGGTGACCCGCTCGGCGAGCGCCACGGTGCCGGCCAGGGTCGGGCCCTCGCCCGCCGCGACCAGGATGGCGGGGGTGTCCTCGTCGACCACGGCGATCGGGCCGTGCAGCAGGTCCGCGTACGACAGGCCCATGGCGTGCAGGTAGCACGCCTCCTTGAGCTTGAGCGCCAGCTCGAGCGCGGTGGAGAAGGCCAGTCCCCGGCCGGAGACCACGACGCCGGGCTTGTCCGCCAGGCCCTCGACGATCGCCTCCAGGTCACCCGGGTCGGAGATCAGCTTCTCCACCGCGTCCGGCACCCGCTGGAGGTCGGCCGGGTCGACGTCGGCGCCCAGGCCGAGGCCGAGGACGGCGAGCGCGGCGAGCTGGGTGGTGTAGGTCTTGGTCGCGGGGACGGCCTTCTCCTCGCCCGCGAGGGTGCACAGGGCCAGGTCGGCCGCCTGGGCGAGAGGGCTCTGCTCGCCGCCGTTGGTGATGGCCACGGTCTTGGCGCCGCAGTCCTTGGCCCAGGCGAGGGTCTCGACGATCTCCTCGGTCCTGCCGGACTGGGAGAGCGCCACCGCCAGCACCCCGTCGAGGTCCAGCTTGCGCTTGTAGGTGGTGGCGATCGAGGGCGCGGCGAGGGTGGACAGACGGCCCGTGTGTGCCTCGGCGAGGTAACGGCCGTAGACTGCGGCATTGTCGGAGGTACCGCGGGCGATGAACAGCAACTGGCGAGTCTGCCCCGCGAGCTGCTCCACCTCCCCGACCCTGGGGAGGAGGGCGTCCAGCGTGGCTCGCAACGCAGCGGGCTGCTCGGCGATCTCGCTGCGCATCTTGGTCGTCATCTCGCGCTCATCCTTCGTTCGGACTGACGAGATCGGGCCGTTATCGATCCGTCGCCGGTCCGTACATTGACACCCTTTTCCGGCCTGTGGTCTAGTCCGGACTAGACCAGTACGAACCATAACTCATCAGTACATCTCAGATCGAGAGGGGAGGATCCCGTGGCCCAGATCGATCCGGACAGTCCCGTACCCAAGTACTTCCAGCTTCGGGAGATCCTGCTCGACCTCATCGAGAGCAACGAACTGGCGATCGGCGCGGCGATCCCGTCCGAGCGCGAGCTCTGCCAGCGCTTCGAACTGTCCCGCATGACGGTGCGGCAGGCCGTCGACCACCTGGTCTCCGAGGGCAGGTTGCAGCGCGTCGCGGGCAAGGGCACCTTCGTGGCCCGCCCCAAGATAGAGATGGCCCTGCGCCTGACCTCCTTCAGCGACGAGATGCGCGCCCGCGGCATGGAGCCGGGCTCACGCGACCTGGACCGCAGGATCGTCAGGGCCAGCGCGCACCTCGCCAGGGAGCTGGGCATCCAGCCGGGAGACGAGGTCCACTTCATCGAACGGCTGCGCACCGCCGCCGACGAGCCCATGTGCATCGAGCGGGCCCACATCCCGGTGTCCCTCGCGCCCGACCTCGCCACCCACGACCTGACGGGCCGATCCCTGTACGCCCTGCTCGAAAGCCGGTACGGTCTCATCCTCGACGCCGGTGAGCTCACCATCGACGGCGGGATCGCCGACCCCGGCGACGCCGACCTGTTGAAGCTGCCGCGCGGCGGCGCCGTCCTGCTGCTCCAGCGGCGTTCGTTCGCCGGAGGCGTCTGCGCCGAACTTGGAGTCTCCACCTACCGGGCCGACCGCTACCAGCTCCGCACCATCCTGGAGATACCGGCCCGCCGCACCTGACCTCCTCCCGTCCCCCACCCCCAGGAGGAAAGTCCGATGAGCTCCCCCTCAGCGGACGCGGGACTTCCCGCCGCGTCCCGGGCCGGATCCGCCGTGATGGGCGTGCTCCAGCGCCTGGGCCGTTCCCTCATGTTGCCGATCGCCATCCTGCCGGCCGCGGGTCTGCTGCAGCGGCTCGGACACGACGACCTCATCGGCCGCACGGACAACGCCCTGCTCGACGACATCGCCCATGTCGTGGGCATCGCGGGCGGAACCCTCTTCGACAACCTGCCGCTGCTGTTCGCGGTCGGCGTCGCGATCGGGTTCGCCCGCAAGGCCGACGGCTCGACCGCGCTCGCCGCGCTCGTCGGCTACCTCGTCTTCCACGCGGTCAGCATGACGATGTTCTTCACCCTGTTCGGCCCCGAGCTGAAGAAGACGATCTCCAAGGAGCTCTTCAACGGGGCCCACCCCACCGTCCCCGACGTGGTGCTCGACCTGGGGTCGCAGAACCCCACCCGGGTGCTCGGCGGCATCGTCATGGGTCTGGCCTCCGCGTTGCTCTGGCAGCGCTTCTACCGGACCAAGCTGCCGACCTGGCTGGCCTTCTTCAGCGGCCGCCGCCTGGTGCCCATCATCACCGCCTTCGCGGGTCTGGTCATCGGTGTGTTCTTCGGCTTCGTCTGGCCGGTCCTCGGCGACCTGATAGGCGCGTTCGGCAGCTGGCTCGGCGCCCACAGCGTGGTGGGCGCCGGGGTCTACGGCATGCTCAACCGCGCGCTGCTGCCGCTGGGGCTTCACCACATCGTCAACAACGTGGTCTGGACGCAGGTCCCGACCTGTGTGGTGGACGGCAAGCAGCTCGCCGGGGACCTGGTCTGCTTCAGCAACGGCGCGCAGGGCTACGGCGGCTTCGAGGCCGGGCTCTACCCCATCCTCATGTTCGGCCTGCCCGCCGCGGCGATCGCCATCTGGCGGGCCGCGCCGCCGCACCGCCGCACCGCGGTCGGCTCGATCATGATCTCCGCGGCGCTCACCGCCTTCCTGACCGGGATCACCGAGCCGATCGAGTTCGCCTTCGTCTTCGTGGCCCCGATCCTGTTCGTGGTGCACATCGTCCTGACCGGCGTCTCCCTCGCGGTCGCCTCCGCCCTGGGCGCCAAGGTCGGCTTCAGCTTCTCCTCCGGGCTGATCGACCTCGGTCTGTACGGCACCGCCCCGAACGCCAGGGGGCTCCCGATCGTCATCGTGATGGGCCTGATCTACGCGGTGGTCTACTACACCGTCTTCAGCTTCCTGATCAGGAAGCTGAACATCATGACGCCCGGCCGCGAGCCCGAACCCGACGTCGAGTCAGGCGGCTCCGGCGAGCCCGCGGGGGCCACGGGGACAGCCGGGGACGCGGAACCCGCGGCCCGCGCCGTACCGGTGGAGTCCACGGAGGCCGCGGAAGCCGCGGAGGCCGCAGAGCCCGTGAAACCCGCAGAGGCCGTGGAGCCCGCAGAGCCCGTGAAACCCGCAGAGGCCGTGGAGCCCGCCAGGCCGGACAAGCCCGCCTGATCGTCCACCCGGCCGCCGGACAGACGCCGAGCGGCCGCTCGTTGTGTATCCGCGACGTCCGGTGGTAGATACCAAGCATCCCCCTGCAGCGACACGCGGGGGGTTCGACGATGAGCACGGCAGCCGTGGAGCACGGCCCTTCGAAGTGGTCGGCGGGCCTGGGGATCCTCCAGCGCGTCGGGCGCTCGCTCATGATGCCCATCGCGGTGCTGCCCGCCGCCGGACTGCTGTTCAGGTTCGGCCAGGAGGACCTGCTCGGCCGGACCGACAACCGCTTCCTCGACCAGGTGGCCGGCGTCTTCGCCGCCGCGGGCGGAGCGCTGTTCGACAACCTGCCGCTGCTGTTCGCGATCGGCGTCGCGATCGGGTTCGCCCGCAAGGCCGACGGCTCGACCGCGCTCGCCGCGCTCGTCGGCTACCTCGTCTTCGACCGGGTCAGCAAGACGCTGTTCTTCAGCGCCGCACCGGAGTCCCAGGTCTACAAGAAGATCGCGCTGAGCGTCGTCGGCCCCGACGGGCGACCGGCGCCCGCGCTCAACCTCGGCGTCCAGAACCCCACCGGAGTGCTGGGGGGCATCGTGATCGGCATCACCGCCGCCCTGCTCTGGGAACGGTACTACCGGATCAAGCTGCCCGCCTGGCTGGCCTTCTTCGGCGGCCGCAGGTTCGTCCCGATCGTCACCGCCGTCGCCGCGATGCTGCTCGGCGTGGTCTTCGGCCTGCTCTGGCGTCCGGTCGGAGACTGGCTCGCGAGCGTCGGCGACTGGCTGGCCGCCCACGGCACCGCGGGCGCGGGCGTGTACGGCGTGGCCAACCGGCTGCTCATCCCGATCGGCCTGCACCACTTCCTGAACACGATCGTCTGGTTCACCCTCCCTGAATGCCGCGCCGGGGTCGACGGCGCGACCAAGAACGCCTCGGGCGACCTGAACTGCTACTTCGCCGGCGAACAGGGGGCCGGGATCTTCATGACCGGCTTCTTCCCCGTCATGATGTTCGGCCTGCTCGGCGCGGCCATCGCGATGTGGCTCGCGGCGCCGAAGGAGAAGCGGGCCACCGTCGGCGGCATCATGCTCTCGGCGGGCCTCACGTCGTTCGTGACCGGCATCACCGAACCGCTGGAGTTCGCCTTCATCTTCGTGGCCCCGATCCTGTTCGGGGTGCACGCGCTGCTCACCGGCCTGTCGATGGCGCTGATGGCCGAGTTCGGAGCCAGGCTCGGGTTCACCTTCTCCGGGGGCGCCATCGACATGCTCCTCAACGCGGGCAAGTCCAACACCCACAGACTCGGCCTGATCATCGTCTTCGGCCTGGTCTACTTCGTCGTCTACTACCTGCTGTTCACCGTCCTGATCAGGAAACTGAACCTGGCGACCCCGGGACGCGAACCCGAGGACGCCGACGCCCCCGGCCCGGCCGCCCCCTGAGAGACCGTACGGCGCGGCGGGGGCGTGCTGCCGGGAGCCCGGGTTTCGGTCTGACCGCCGGTGAGTGAGGACGACGCCGGAACCCTCCCCGTCCGGTCGGGGACCACTCCAACTTTGAGTGATCTTCTCCGCCCACCCGGGCGAAACGCCGTGGATCACGGAAGAAGTTGGCGGCTCGCGTATCCCCTTGGACGACCGGAAACTCCTAGTGCTGTCATCCCCGACCAGTGCTGTCGTCCCCGACGCCCCCCGTCGGTCCCCGAGTCAGTCCCCCGAGGAGAACCGGAGTCATCGTGTCGCGCCCCTCACGCCCTGTGCCGCTCCCCCGCATCGCCCCCTCCCCCACCGCCGAGCCTCCCTACGACGACGAGCGCGGCCCCTCGGACGTGCCCGCCGCGCCGCCGTACGTCCAGGGGACCCTCGCCCTCGCCCTCGACCCCGGCGAGCCCGAGGCGCGGCGGCCGCTGGTCTGGGGGCCGCCGGGCGCGGCTCCCGACGAGCGGCGGCTGCGGGCCCTCTGCCAGGCCGTCGCCGAGATCCTCGCGGGCAGGAGGCCGCCCTCGAGCGTCTTCCCCCACATGACCCGTCGTGCCCACGCCGAGCTGATCAGGAGCGGGAAGGTCATGAACTGCGCGCGTCCCCCGCTGGTCGGCACGCCCCACGTGTCCCAGCCGGACGACGGGGTGGTGGAGATGTGCGTCCTGGTGCACTGCGGCGACCGGTCGCGGGTGCTGGCGCTGAGGCTGGAGCGCAGGGGCGTGCAGTGGCTGTGCACGGACTTCGAGACGACCCCCTGATCCGCACACGCCGTCCCCGGGGAGGGGGCGCCCTGGGGCGTGCGGCGGAAGGGCCCCGGAACACGCCTGAGGGCCCGCACGGCTGTGCGGGCCCTCAGGTGAGGCGCTTGCCTGCCGGGAGGTCCCTTCGGCCGCTCCGGCCTCCGGTGGGGCTCCTCGGCCCGGCTGTCAGACCTCGGCGTTCTTGGGGTCGCCGTGGCAGCGCTTGTACTTCTTGCCCGAGCCGCAGGGGCACGGGGCGTTGCGCTCGACGTTGCCGTAGGCGTCGCGCTCAGCCTTGGTGGTGACCCTGGTGTGCTCGATCCCGCCGCTCTCTCCGGGCGCGGTGTACTCCAGCTCGGAGGGGCGCTGCGGACCGCGCAGGCCCCTGGCGATGATGGAGCGGGTCTCGGAGATCGCCTCGTCCTCGGCGGCCTCCTGCTCCTCGACGATCGGGTTGGTCTGCACCTCGACCTCGAGGTTGAACAGGTAGCCGACCGACTCCTCCTTGATGCCGTCGAGCATCTGGGAGAACATCTCGAAACCCTCGCGCTGGTACTCGATCAGCGGGTCGCGCTGCGCCATCGCGCGCAGGCCGATGCCCTCCTGGAGGTAGTCCATCTCGTAGAGGTGCTCGCGCCACTTGCGGTCCAGGACCGACAGGATGACCCTGCGCTCCAGCTCCCGCATGGTCTCGGCGCCCAGCTCCTCCTCGCGACGGTCGTAGGCGGCCATCGCGTCGGCCTTGACCTTCTCGCTGAGGAACTCGGCGCTGAGCTCCTCGCGGCCGCCCGCCTCCTCGACGACCTCGTCCAGGACGAGGGTGATCGGGTAGAGCTGGCCGAGCGCCTTCCACAGCTTGTCGAGGTCCCACTCCTCGGCGAAGCCCTCCGCGGTGGCTCCCGCGATGTACTCGTCGATCACGTCGTTGATGAAGGTGCGGATCTGCTCGTGCAGGTCGGCGCCCTCAAGCACCCGGTGACGCTCGGCGTAGATCACCTTGCGCTGCCGGTTCATGACCTCGTCGTACTTCAGAACGTTCTTGCGGATCTCGAAGTTCTGCTGCTCGACCTGGTGCTGAGCGGAGGCGATGGCCTTGGAGACGATGCCCGACTCGATGGGGACGTCGTCCGGGATGTTCAGCCGCGTCATGATCACCTCGACCCTGGCCGAGTTGAACAGGCGCATGAGGTCGTCCTCGAGCGAGAGGTAGAAGCGCGACTCGCCCGGGTCGCCCTGACGGCCTGAACGGCCGCGGAGCTGGTTGTCGATGCGCCGCGACTCGTGCCGCTCGGTTCCCAGCACGTAGAGGCCGCCGAGCTCGGTGACCTCGTCGTGCTCGGCCTTCACGGCCTCCTTGGCCTTCTCCAGCGCCTCGCCCCAGGCCTTGTCGTACTCCTCCGGGGTCTCGACCGGGTCCAGACCGCGGCCGCGCAGCTCCAGGTCGGCGCGGAAGTCGGGGTTGCCGCCGAGCATGATGTCGGTGCCACGACCGGCCATGTTGGTGGCGACGGTGACGGCGTGCTTGCGGCCCGCCTCCGCGATGATCGCCGCCTCACGGGCGTGGTTCTTCGCGTTGAGGACCTCGTGCTTGACGCCCTTGCGCTTGAGCTCCTTGGCGAGGCGCTCGGACTTGGCCACGCTGGTGGTGCCGACGAGGACCGGCTGGCCCCTCTCGTAGCGCTCCTTGATGTCCTCGACACAGGCCAGGAACTTGGCGTCCTCGGTCTTGTAGACCACGTCGGCCTGGTCCTTGCGGACCATCGGCCGGTTCGTCGGGATCGGGACGACGCCGAGCTTGTAGGTCTGGTGGAACTCGTTGGCCTCGGTCGCCGCCGTGCCGGTCATGCCGGACAGCGTGCTGTAGAGACGGAAGTAGTTCTGCAGCGTGATCGTGGCGAGAGTCTGGTTCTCGTCCTTGATCTTCACGCCTTCCTTCGCCTCGATGGCCTGGTGCATGCCCTCGTTGTAGCGGCGGCCGTGCAGGACTCGACCGGTGAACTCGTCGACGATCAGGACCTCGCCCTCGACGACGATGTAGTCCTTGTCCTTCTTGTAGAGCTCCTTGGCCTTCAACGCGTTGTTGAGGAAGCCGACCAGGTGGGTGTGCTCGGGCTTGTAGAGGTTGTCGATCCCGAGCCAGTCCTCGACCTTCTCCACGCCCGTCTCGAAGATGCCCACGGTGCGCTTCTTCTCGTCGACGGAGTAGTCGCCGGTGTTCTCCTCGCCGTCCTTGCCCTCGGTGCCCCTGCGGAGCCGGGGGACGATCTTGGCGAACTCGGCGTACCACTTGCCGGACTGCTCGCCGGGACCGGAGATGATCAGCGGCGTCCTGGCCTCGTCGATGAGGATCGAGTCGACCTCGTCGACGATGCCGAAGTTGTGGCCCCGCTGGACGCACTCGTCGAGCGACCAGGCCATGTTGTCGCGCAGGTAGTCGAAGCCGAACTCGTTGTTCGTGCCGTAGGTGATGTCGGCGTTGTACTGCTTGCGGCGCTCGTCCGGCTGCATGTTCGCCAGGATCACGCCGACCTCGAGGCCGAGGAAGCGGTGGATGCGGCCCATCTCGTCGGCGTCGCGCTTGGCCAGGTAGTCGTTGACCGTGATGACGTGGACGCCCTTGCCGGAGATGGCGTTGAGGTAGGCGGGGAGCGTGCAGGTGAGGGTCTTGCCCTCACCGGTGCGCATCTCGGAGATGTTGCCCATGTGCAGGTTGGCCCCGCCCATGATCTGCACGTCGAAGTGACGCTTGCCCAGCACGCGCCTCGAGGCCTCGCGAACGGTGGCGAAGGCCTCGGGGAGCAGGTCGTCGAGGGACTCGCCGTCGGCGTGACGCTGCTTGTACTCGGCGGTGAGCGCGCGCAGCTCGGCGTCGGTCAGGCTCGTGAAGTCGTCCTCGATGGAGTTGACCTGGTCGGCGATCCGCTTGAGCTTACGCAGAAGCTTGCCTTCGCCTGCGCGAAGAATCTTGTCGAGAAAGGCTGGCACTTTAGGTAAGGCTCCTCGCAGGTCTTCCGGTGCCGGGCGGCTCCGGATGAGGACGAGACATGGTTCTCCGCTGCCATCGTAGGCGGTTCTACCACCCGACACAGCCACCCTGAAAGACGCTCTTCGTGTCTGCGGAGTTCCCAGCGCCCTTTTCATAGAGACTAATGCTCACCTTAAAGGGTATGTCGCTTTGCAGGCGCGTATGACGACGAGTAAGCCTCCGGCGCGTCGCGACCTGGGAGGAGAGCCGCCGTGGCGGATGACGGGTCTCGGACGGACAGCGACGTCCTGGCGGCCTCCGGCTCGCCGGCGGACCGTGGTCTCGCCTCTTCCGACGACGACGGACACGACTTCGGGGACCGGCGAATTCGCGGGGACCGGCGGGTCCACGAGGAGCACAGGGGTCGCGAGGGACGCGAAGACCTCGGAGACCTCGAAGACCTCGAAGGCCCCGGGAACCACCAGGACCACGAGAACCACGGCGGCCACGGCAGCGCCTCGTCGTGGCTGGCCGTGACCGTGGTCGTGCTGGGGTTCGCCATCGGGGGCGTGGGCCTGTGCGCCGGTCCCGACTGGTTCCTGTTCTGCATGGGGGCGGCCGTCTGCGTCATGGGCGGGATCCTCCTGCTCGTCTTCCGGGTCTTCCGGGACGTCGTCCTCGACCATCCGCGTTCGCCGTTCGACCCCGACGACCCCGACGGGACCTGACAGGACCGGGAGCGGACAGGCAGGTCCGGGGCCCGGGGACCTGGCGGGACGCACGGGGCGTCGGGCGGCCCCATGGCGCCCTGACACCGGCATAGTGTTTTTGTCGGTGTGGAGCGCTAGCCTCTGCGGCATGCTGACGTGTTCCCTGTCCCCGACTTTCCCGGCCGCCCTTCCCCTGGTCCGGTCATGACGCTCACGCTCTCCCCCGACGAGGCCCGCCGGATCATCCTGCGCGCCCAGGGCTTCCTCGGCTCCGACGGCCGCAGGGGCGGCGCCGCGGCCGCCCTGCGTCGCCTCGGGGCGGTCCAGCTCGACACGATCTCCGTCCTGGCCCGCTCCCACGAGCTCGTCGCCTACGCCCGCCTCGGCGCCGTCGACAGGCGTGAGGTGGAGCGTGCCTACTGGGACGATCCGGCCCGCGCCTTCGAATACTGGTGTCACGCCGCCTGCATCCTGCCGATCGACGACTGGCCCCTCTACGCCTTCCGCAGGAGGCGTCTGCGCGCCTGGAAGCACCGCGGCGCCGACATCCCCGCCACCATGGACAAGGTGCTCGCGCAGGTCCGCGAGACGGGGCCCGTGACCAGCGCGGACATCGGGGGCAGCAAGAAGGGCGGCGCCTGGTGGGACCGGTCCGACGCGAAGGTCGCCATCGAGTGGCTGCTGAACGTCGGCGACGTCGTGTGCACCCGCCGTACCGGCTGGCGCCGCGTCTACGAGCTGACGGAGCGGGCGGTCCCGGCCCACCTGCTGGCCGAGGACCTCTCGGACGCCGAGTGCGTCACCCGGCTGGCCGGGATCGCGGGCCGCGCCCTCGGCGTCGCCACGCGCGCCGACCTGATCGACTTCCTGCGCCTGAGGGCGCCGGAGGCCGCTCTCATGGACAGGTCGCTGCTCGACGGCTCCTGCGGTCTCGTGCCCGTCCACGTCTCCGGCTGGCCCGAGCGCGCGGCGAACGCCTGGGCCGACCCCGCCGCCCTCGAGTCCGAGCCCAGGGGACGGCACCGCACGACGCCGCTGTCGCCCTTCGACTCCCTCGTCTGGGACCGCGCCCGCACCGCCCGCGTGTTCGGCTTCAACCACCGCCTGGAGGCCTACGTGCCCAAGGCCCAGCGTGTCCACGGCTACTTCACCATGCCGGTTCTCGCGGGAGGGCACCTGGTGGGGCGGATCGACCCCGCACGCGAGGGATCCACCCTGGTCGCCCGCCAGGTCGGCGTGGAGGCGGGCGTCAGCCTGCACAAGGCGGCGCAGGGGGTGGCCGACGCGCTCTGGGAGGCCGCGAGCTGGGTGGGCTGCGACGACGTCCGCGTCGAGCGCCTGGAGCCTCACCTGGCCGGGCCCCTGCGCGACGCGCTGGCCCGCTGAGGCCCCTGAGCCCGGCGGTGCGAACCTGCCCGGGTGTACGAGCGCGTTGGACGCCGCTCCCGGCGCGCGAAGCTCGTCGTGGACGCGTGAAGCTCGTCGGACACGCGGGACTCGCGCCTGAGCTGACAGGCGGGACTCATGCCTCAGGACACGCGAGACACGTGTCCTGAGGTGAGAGGTCCGGGTGGGTGAGCCGGGGTGCCGGTCACCCACCCTGGCCTGTCAGGTGATCTCGAGCATCCGCTCGCGGACCGCGTAGACCACCGCTTCCATCCTGGAGTGGAGCTGCAGCTTGTCCAGGATGTTGCGGACGTGGTTCTTCACGGTGTTCTCCGAGATGAACAACTGTTTGGCGATCTCACGGTTGTTCATGCCCTTCGCGACCAGGCGGAGCACCTCCATCTCTCTGTCCGTCAAGCGGGGGACGGGGAGCTGGGGAGGTCGCTCGGCCTCCTTGCGGCTCATGTTGGCGAACTCGGTGATCAACTTGGCGGCCATCGCCGGGTTGATCAGCGACTGCCCTTCGTGGACACCGCGCACTGCCTCGGGAACCTCGTCCAGCTGCACGTTCTTCAGCAGATAGCCGGTGGCGCCCGCCTTGATCGCCTCGAAGAGGTCCTCCTCCTCGTCGCTCACCGTGAGCATGATGATCCGTGTGCTCGGCACCGAGGCCTTGATCTCACGAGCGGCCTCGATGCCACTCCTGCGTGGCATCCGGACGTCCATGAGCATGACGTCCGGCGTGAGGCGGTCGGCGAGCTCGACCGCCTCCTGGCCGTCGCTCGCCTCACCGACCACCTCGATGTCCGCCTCCGCGGCCAACGCCATCTCCAGGCTTCGACGGATCAGCGCGTGGTCGTCGACGATCAGCACGCGGATCGGGTCGCCTCGCCTGGCAGGGCGGGTCGCCTCGTCGGATTCAGTCACGCCTCCTCCTCGGGGGGCCAGAGCCGTTGGACCGCCATGATTTCATGGGTTTCGGGTCCGAGGGTTGGTCGGAGAGGATCTTCGAGCGGGCTCGTCAGGATTCGACGAGCCGCAACACACCGTAGTTGTAGCCCTGCCGGAGATACACGACGCTGGGCTGGCCGCTCTCCTTGTCGCGGAACAGGTAGAAGTCGTGCCCGACCAGTTCCATCTCCAGGAGTGCCTGGTCGATGGTCATCGGGTCGGCCTCGTGATACTTCTCACGGACCACCAGCGGGCCGTCACCGTCCATCTTGATGGGGACGATGCTCTTGTCCTCGGAGTGATCTACGTCGGCGGCCCCTGCCGCGGTCTCGTGGACGGGTTCGAGGCGGACCTGCATGGCGTCGGCCTCGAACGTGTCGGCGAGCGCGGTCGCGGTGGCGGTGAGCTCTGCGACGGAAGGGGGACAGTGGTTGCCGTGGTGGATCTTGCGCCGGTCGGCGAGGCGCCGGAGTCTTCCCTCGAGCTTCCCTAGCGCTATGTCGAGTGCGGCGAAACGGTCGTCCGCGGCGGCCTCCGCACGCACGGCGGGACCTCGCGAGTGGATGGTGAGCTCGACCCGCTCACGCGGTCCGTTGATGCGCCCGTTGGTCTCCCTGGTCACCTCCACATCGACGCTGATGAGTTTGTGGTCCAGACGCTCGATCCTGGCCAGCTTGGTAGTCACGTGGTCTCGGAATCGGTCACTCACTCCGGTGTGCCGACCCTTGACGATGATTTCCATGCACAGCCCCCCTTCGAACCTCGACGGTGGTACAGCGGCACCCGCTCGGCCGACCTGGTCTTCGTCCCCACATCCGCCTGCTGAGGGTTTCGCAGCTCTTTGCCACTACATGCCCTTCTCTTCTGGCAAGGAACATCTGGCTCCTTGGGAAGGCAGGACTTACCTCTAAGCCGCACCGTGATCGATCGACGAAAAGTCGTCTTACGTGGACCGTTTAGCCTGCGGCTGGCATCGGCTAGCCAGGCCGGCCCCCCTGCGGGGGTCGGTCCGGCGCAACCACGGACCCGAGCGGGTGCCATGGCTCAGACGCTATCCGCATCCCGGCCGAATGTCAGCCTGGAGACGGGTCGAAGGATCACTTTGCGTGATCCTCACAAGATGTGTCAGGAGACGGGGAGCGCCTCTACGGCGGGACGATATCCCTATATATGAACGCTTCTCATATCCGTCGAGCAGCCGTAAAACCTCAATCAGGACAGGGAGGTGTGACCCCGCGGTGACGGTTCTCCGCACCGCCCCCTCACCCTGGGTGACCGTGGAGAATCCTGTCCCTTCGGCGTGTCGCGGCGATCGTGGCGGCGAGCGGGACCGTCACGCCCGCCGCCCTGAGCGCCCTGGCGGCCTCGGCCAGCGTCGCCCCCGTGGTGACGATGTCGTCGACCAGCACAACCACCCCTGGGTCGTCCCAGGATCCCGGCACAGCGCCGTTCCGGTCGGCCGCAACCCTGAATGCCCCGGCGAGATTCTCGCCTCTCTGGAGCGAGCTCAGCCCCGCCTGATCGGCGACACGGCGGCGGTGGAGGAGCATCCTGTCCACCGTCGCGGGCCATCCGGCGGCCCGGAGATAGGCGGCCGCCAGCTCCGCGAGGCGGTTCACCGGGTCGTGCCCGCGGTGCCTGCGCGCCGGGCGCGCGCTCGGCACGGGGACGAGGGTGACCGCCGTGCTCCCCGCGGCGGCCGCGACGGTGAGCGCCAGCGCCCCGGCCAGCGGATGGGCCAGGGCCGTACGGCCCCGCTCCTTGTAGGCGACGATCGCCCGGCGCGCGACGCTCGCGTAGGCGGTCGCCGACCAGCACTCGGGCAGGTCCGGCGGGGACGGATCGGGCATCCTGCGCTCGGGCTCCCCGTGGAGCTCCGCCGCGCACCGGGAGCAGACGAGGGCGCCCGGCGCGTCGCATCCGGCGCAGCGGGACGGCAGGACCAGGTCGAGCAGAGCTGTCGGCACAGGTCCACGGTGCCAGCAGCCACCGACAAACAGCCCTGCGGACAACCCGGCGGGCAACCCGGCGACCCGGCCGGCGCCCCCGCCGGGGTCCGGCCGGGGCTCAGCCCAGCGGGTAGGCCGGCATGGAGGGGCCGTCGTCGGCGAAGTCCGTGGACCCGTTCTCGTTCTTGACGAAGGGCTCCCACTTGGCGGAGGTCCAGTGAAGGATCTGCTGCTTGCCCTCGTCGTCCGTGGCCCCCGCCAGCAGCGAGCCGTTCAGGGCGGTGATGTTCTGGATGCGGGAGTCGGAGGCCAGCGACTTGGCCTCGTCGGTGAGCGAGGCCTCGAGCAGGTCGGACTTGCCGGTCAGGACGTAGAGGGTCTTGCCGTCCTTCCAGGCGATGTCCCTGATCGTCTGCTTGTCCTCCGTGGGCACGACCACCTGGAGGTTGGCGATGCGGGTCTCGTTCCCCTGGCCGATCACCGTGCCGATCTTGACCTGCTCGCCGAGCCCGTCCCTGACGACGACCGCGACGTGCACCCCGTCCCGTGCGACCTTGAGCGAGCTGACGTAGACCGTGTCCAGGTCGGGGGCGGAGACCGGGTGGCGCTGCCCGTTGCGGAGCCGCATGACCTTCGAGGTGTGGTCGTTGAGCCGGTCGACCGTCCACAGCGTCTGGTAGCGGTCCCAGCACGGCGGCGCGAGGGACTCCCCGGTGACCCACTGCTGCCAGTCGCCGCCCGTGGTGAGCGACGCGACGGAGACGCCCTTGCCGTTCTTCGACAGCGCCGCCACCTGCGCGTGGGCGCTGATCGCCGGGTGGGTCCTGACGGCGTCCTTCTTGCCCGCCGCGCCGAGCACGGGCTGGCCGGTGTTCTCCTTGCCCAGCAGCCACAGCGCGTCGTCCGCCACGTAGTACGGAGGGATCTCCCCGGGGGCGATCCAGGGGTCGAACGCCGCCTGCTCCTGGGCGTCGACCGTGAGCGGGCTGTCGGTGTAGTACGGCTCGCCCCCCACCCTGACCTCGAAGTCCCAGCCGCCCTTGGTGAGCCCGGCGAGCGTCGCGGCGAGCTGGGCCGACATCGGCTCGACGAGCTCGGGGGCGACCCGCCTGGTCAGGTCGACGACGACGCGGTTGTCCTCGGTGGTGACGTCGATGAGCTCGGTGCCGTCGAAGGCGGAGCTCACCGCGCCCTTGAGCGAGCTGCTCGGCCCCTGGAGCAGCCGCCCGACCGTCGTCTTCGCGAAGTTGGAGGTGGGGTCGATCGGCACCCTGACCTGGTCGGCCACCAGGCCCTTGCGTTCCGCGTCGAGGAAGTACAGGTCGGCCTTGAGGTAGGCGCGTTCCGCGTCGGCCTCGGACAGCAGCAGGCCGGGCGGCGCGCTGTCGATCCGCCAGCCGTTCGGCTGCTTGACGAGGACGAAGGGCTCGTTCAGCGGGCCGCCGCTGGGCCGGTAGCGGCCGTCCTTGTCGATGAGCGCCGTGACGGTGCCCTTCAGCGTCACCCGGGTGTCCTTCTCCCCCGCCTGCAGGGCGGGGAGCTCGGTCTGCCGGTAGACCGTCACCCCGCTCCGCGGGTCCCACGTCCTGGCGAAGGCGTCGGTGAGGTACTGGCGCGCCACCTCGCGCCTGGGGTCGTCGACGCTCGCCATGGCGGCCCTGAACCCGCTGACGACCTGCTGGGCCGACCAGTCGGGGTTGGGCGGCACGGCGATCACCCGGGCGTACGGGTCGCCGAGCGGGTTGCCCTTGCTCGTGTTCTCTCCGACGATGGACCTGCCGCCGATGGGTATGACGGAGCACGCCGCCGACCCGCAGGCCAGCGCGACCATCAGGGCCGCGGCGCTCGCGCGCCTTCCCGCCCTAGTCCGCATCGCGTCCTCCGTCGGCCGCCGCCGGTGACAGCACGGGCGTCATGTGTCCCCGCCACGTGCGGCGCATCTCCACCTCCGGCGGGACGAGCGGCAGCGGCGAGCCCCGCAGCGGCGCCCCCGCGGCCCTGGGCAGCGAGAGCCTGAACTGCGAGCCCTCCCCGTGCGCGCCCCACGCCTGGAGCCAACCGCCGTGCAGCATCGCGTCCTCTCGGGAGATCGCCAGCCCAAGTCCCGTGCCGCCGATCGTCCGCGCGCGGGAGGGGTCGGCCCGCCAGAACCGGTCGAAGACCATGTTCTCCTCCCCCGGTTTCAGGCCGACGCCGTGGTCCCGCACGGCCACCGCGACCGCGTCGCGGTCCGCGCCGACGGAGACGACGATGTCGCGGCCCTCGCCGTGCTCGATCGCGTTGAACAGCAGGTTCCGCAGGATGCGCTCGACCCTGCGGCTGTCCATCTCCGCCATGCACGGCTCGCCGGGAAGGCGCAGGTCGAAGCGGGTCGAGTGGCGCTCGGCCAGCGCCTCCGAGTCGGCGACCGCGCGCAGCACGACGTCCCTGACGTCGACCGGCTCGACGTCCAGCTCCGCCGCGCCCGCGTCGTAGCGGCTGATCTCCAGCAGGTCGGCGAGCATCGACTCGAACCGGTTGAGCTGGTTCTGCATCAGCTCGGCCGAGCGCGCCGCCATGGGGTCGAAGTCCTCGCGGGCGTCGTAGAGCAGGTCGGCGGCCATCCGCACGGTGGTCAGCGGGGTGCGAAGCTCGTGTGAGACGTCGGAGACGAACTGCCTCTGCACGTGGGAGAGCTCCTCCAGCTGGTGGATCTTCAGGGCCAGGGTCGTGGCCATCTCGTTGAACGAGGCGGCCAGGCGGGCCAGGTCGTCCTCCCCCCTGACCTTCAGCCGCTCGTCCAGGTGCCCCGAGGCGAGCCGCTCCGCGGCCTGGCGGGCCAGCCGCACCGGGGTGACGACCTGACGGGTGACCAGCGAGGAGATGGCCGCCAGCAGCAGCACGAGCGCGGCGCCGACGAGGATGAGCATCTGCCTGACCGAGGTGAGGTTCTTCTCCTCCTCCTCGAGCGGGATCAGGTGGTAGATCTCGTATCCGTCGTCCAGCCCGGTCCCGTACGTGTCGAGGCGGGTGCCGATCACCAGTCCCGGCACCGTCTGCGGCCTGTCCTTGTAACGCAGGTTCCAGTACTGGGTGCTGTCCTCGTCCGCCGGCTTCCTCAGCACGTCCTCGCGCAGCTTCTGCGGGATGCTCGTCTCGTCGATGTTCGTGGTGGCGTAGAACTCCCCGGGCAGGTTCTCGTTACGGATGACCACCGAGTATCTGACCGCGGGCCCCGCCCGTCCCGCGAGCGAAGCGAGCGCCGCGAGCGGGTTGTCCTCGCCCCGCCCGGCTCCCTGCCCCGGGTCGGCGGACTGCTTGGAGGCGTCGCCGTCATGCTGGTTCAGGGAGACGAGCACCGCCTTGCGGTCGGCCTGCGCCTCACTCCTGGCCGCGCGGTCCCTGGCCCCGAGGATGGTCGTACTGATCGACTGCATGAGGAAGACGCCGAGCACGGCGACCACGACGATGGAGATGACCATCGTGCTGGTGACCACGCGCAGCTGCAGGGAACGCCGCCAGACCCTGCGCACGCCGCCGACGGCGCGCCGGGCCCGCCGCCGGATCCCCCGCATCACCTGCGAGAGGGTACGACGGCGCTTCTTCGGTGTAGGCATGTCGAGGTCCCGGGGGCCCGCAGGCTCAGGCCGGGCCGGCCTTGTAGCCGACTCCGCGAACGGTCACCACGATCTCGGGGTGTTCGGGATCCTTTTCGATCTTGGCGCGGAGACGCTGGACGTGCACGTTGACCAGGCGGGTGTCGGCCGCGTGGCGGTACCCCCAGACCTGCTCGAGCAGCACCTCCCGGGTGAAGACCTGGCGCGGCTTGCGGGCGAGGGCGACCAGCAGGTCGAACTCCAGCGGGGTGAGGTTGATGGTCTCCTCCTCCCGCTTGACCGAGTGGCCCGCCACGTCGATGGTGATGTCGCCGATCTGCAGGATCTCCGGGGTCGGCTCGTCCGTGCGGCGCAGCCGCGCGCGGACGCGGGCCACGAGCTCCTTGGGCTTGAAGGGCTTGACGATGTAGTCGTCGGCTCCGGACTCGAGGCCGAGCACCACGTCGATGGTGTCGCTCTTGGCCGTCAGCATGACGATCGGCACGCCGGACTCGGCGCGGATGCGGCGGCACACGTCGATGCCGTCGGCGCCGGGCAGCATCAGGTCGAGCAGCACCAGGTCCGGGCGGGTGTCACGGAACGCGTCAAGTGCCTTGTCCCCATCGGAGACGAAGGAAGGCTCGAAGCCCTCCCCGCGTAGCACGATGCCGAGCATCTCGGCGAGAGCGGCGTCGTCGTCGACGACCAGCACGCGTCCTTTCATGGCCCCTCATTCGTTTTACGCAGTTTGGGAGTTTTTGGGGTAAACGGCACGGCTGTCGAAGATTACCCTCGTCGAGCCACCGGATGACACAGCCCGACCACCGGACATCCGAATGCCGAATTTTAGGCGCACACGACGTAAAGCGAGTAGTAGCACCCCCGCGCGTCCACATCCGGCCCCGGCGACTGCGGACGCCAAGCGGAGGTGGTCGCGTTCCCAGTCTGAGGTAAACGACGGCGTCTCGGCCATCCCTCGGGCATCTCCGTCGGTCTCGCCGCGACGAAACCTCGACGTGATCTCCCGATCAGCGCAACCGGTGTGTCCACATGTCAGGATTGGGATATGTCAGACGGTCACGGCTCCACTCCCGACACGCCACCCGGCTGGGCGTCCAACCAACCGCCGCCGTACGGCGACGTCCAGGGGTCGCCGTGGGCCGCGCCCGGCCCCGGCCCCGACGCGCCGTCACCGTCCCAGCCTCCTCCGCCGTACGGCTCGCAGGGCGCGCCGCCGTACCAGGGGCCCCCGCACGCCCCCCACGGCCAGCCCCAGTACGGCGGCCAGCCCCAGCACGGGCCGCAGTACGGGCCCCAGTACGGGCCCCAGTACGGCCAGCCGCCCTACGGCCACCGCCCGCCGCCCACCGCGCTGCGGCCCGGGATCATCCCGCTGCGCCCGCTCGGACTCGGCGACATCATCGACGGCTCGATCAAACTGATCCGCTCGAACCCCAAGGCCGTCCTGGGCCTGTCGGCGATCGCCGCCGCGCTGAGCGCCATCCCGGTGGCGATCGGCCAGGCGTTGGTGCTGGGCAGGCTCGGCCAGAGCCTGGAGAGCGGGGAGGACCCGATCGCCGGCTCCGCCCAGACCGACTACGTCGGCCAGTACGCGGGCCCCTTCACCTCCTACGCCGTGCAGTTCGTCGTGGTGACCCTGCTCAGCGGCGTGCTGACCCGGATCCTCGGCCGCGCCGTCTTCGGCGGCAAGATAACGGCGGGCGAGGCCTGGCGGCTGACCAGGGGCCGGGTGCCCACGCTGTTCGGGGTGGTGGCCCTCGAGGCGCTGATCGTGGTGATCCCGATCGGCATCGTGTTCGGGCTGATCTACCTGGTGGCGCTGGCGTCGAGCGACGGCGCGACGGTCGGCGTGCTGGCCCTGCTGGCGACACTGGCCGTCATCGCCTACGCCGCGTTCCTCACCACGCGCCTGGTGCTCGCCGCGCCCGCCGCGGTGCTGGAGCGCACCGGCGTCCTCGCCTCCCTGAGCAGGTCGTGGCAGCTGACGCGCGGCAGCTTCTGGCGGGCGTTCGGCATCCTGCTGCTCACCGGGATCATCGCGAGCCTGGTGGCCATGGTGATCTCCCTCCCCTTCACCTTCGCGGGGGCCTTCGCGGGCATCTTCGGCCAGGGAGGCACGCGCGCGCAGATCATCGCCGCGGTCCTGATCGCGATCGGCGGCACCATCGGGTCGATGATCACCTTCCCGTTCCAGGCGGGGGTCTCCGGTCTGCTCTACGCCGACCGCAGGATGCGCGCGGAGGCCTTCGACCTGGTGCTGCAGACCGCGGCGATCGAGCAGCAGCGCCAGGGGTGGGTGCACGCGTCCGCCGACGACCTGTGGACCCCCTCCGCCACCCCGGGCGGCTCAGGGCAGCCGGGCCAGCCGGGGCAGGGAGCTCCGTGGTCCGGTCACTGACGGCCCAGGCGGCCCCGCTCCTCACGGTCCCGATCGACATCGACCGCGGCACGGCGAGCAGTGAGGCGGCCCAGGAGCTGCTCAAGCCGGAGTACGCCGGGGAGACCCTGATCGACCGCGTCATGCGGGGCGTGAACCAGTTCGTCGGCGACCTGCTCGACCAGGAGTCCGTAGGCGTCGTCGGCAGCGTGGCCGCGCGGATCGTCCTCGTCGCGATCGTCGTCGCCGCCGCCGTCGCGCTGACCATGGTCGCGCGCAGGACCACCCGGAGCGGCGCCGCCCGACGGGAGGGCGTCTTCGGGGACGGCCGCCGCACCGCGGCCGAGCACCGCGACGCCGCCGAGCGGCTCGCCGCGCGGGAACAGTGGGCCGAGGCCATCCGCGAACGGCTCAGGGCCGTCGCCAGGGACCTGGAGGACCGCGTCATCGTCGACTCGACGCCCGGCCGTACCGCGGGGGAGCTCGCCGCGGAGGCCGGGCGCGCGCTGCCCGGCTTCGCGGCGGACCTGGCCACGGCGGCCAGGGTGTTCGACGACGTGACCTACGGCGAGGCGCCGGGCACCGCCGCCTCGTACGGGATCCTGCGCGACCTGGACGAACGCCTGCGCACCGCCCGCCCCGCCCTCGCCTCGCGGGCGGCCTCGTGAAGCCCGCGACCTGCCACGCGAAGCCCGCGGACCGTTGTGAGGACGGCTCCCCGGTGACACCTCGTTCGCGTCCGCGGCGCGGTCGCGCCGTGCGCCTCGCCCAGACCTCGGGGACGGCCCCGTCATGAGCCTCGGAACCGTCAGGGGAGCGGGTCTGGCGCCCGCGGCCGAGGCCCGGACCGGGCCGACCTCGACGTCGCCGACCGCGAGGAGCCTGTGGCGCGGCGGCAGGGGCGCCCTCCTCGTCGCGCTCGTCGTGGTCCTCGTGGCCGTCGGCGGCGTGCTGCTCACCGGAGGCTCGGGCGGGGGCAGACCGCTCGACCCCGCGGACACCTCGCTGTCGGGCGGCAGGGCTCTGGCGCAGCTGCTGCGGGCCCACGGCGTGCGGGTCACGCGGGTCACGTCGGCCGCGGAGGCGCTGGCCGCCGACTCCGGCGACAGCATGCTGCTGCTGAGCGACACGTCCTTCCTCGACGACGAGGAGGCGGGCAGCCTCGCCGCCATGCCCGCCGACCGGCTCGTGGTCGGCGCGCAGCCGCACCTGGACGTGCTCGCCCCAGGCGTGACGTCCAAGGGGACGACTCGGGCCCGCTCGCGCGAACCCCGGTGCGCGCTGCCCGCCGCGACCAGGGCGGGCAGCGCCCACATGGGCGGCATGGTCTTCGGCGCCCCCTCGGGCGCGGTCGTCTGCTACCCCTCGGGTGAGGGACCGACCCTGGTCAGCTACGTGAACGAGGGCAGGACCATCACGGTCGTCGGCGACGGCCAGTTCATGAGCAACCTGAGGCTCGCCGAGGACGGCGACGCCGCGCTGGCGATGAACCTGGCCGGAGCCAGGTCCACGGTGATCTGGCTGGTGGCCCCCGACGTCCTCCCCCAGGACACGGAGGCGAGAAGCTTCTACGACCTCGTTCCCTCCGGGGTCAAATGGGCCGTGGCGCAGCTGGCCCTCGTGGTCGTGCTGCTGGCGCTCTGGCAGGGCCGCAGGCTCGGTCCCGTGGTGACCGAACGGCTGCCCGTCGTGGTCAGGGCGGCCGAGACCGTGGAGGGCCGGGCCAGGCTCTACCGGGCCAGGCGGGCCAGGGACCGGGCCGCCGCCGCCCTCCGCGCCGGTTTCATCGACCGGATCACCCCCAGGCTGGGCCTGCCCTCGGCGGCCGGGCCCGACGCCAAGATCGGCGCGATCGCCGAGCGGACCGGGCAGGCGGGCGCCCACGTGGGCTCCGCGCTGTACGGCCCGCCACCGGCCGACGAGGCTGGGCTGATAGCCCTGGCCGCATACCTTGACATGTTGGAAAGGCAGGTCAGAGAGTCGTGAGCGAGCGTAGCGAGCCGACCGTCGGGCGCCCGGGTCCGGAGACCGGCGGGAGTCCCGCGGGCACGCCCCCGGAACACGGCGGCCAGGGTGGATTCACCGGCGGTCAGGGCGGAGCACCCCTCACGGGCGGTCAGGGCGGAGCGCCTTCGCCGAGCGGTCAGGGCGGCCCGTCCTTCGCGAGCGCCCAGAGTGGAGCGGCGCCTTCGGCGAGCGCTCAGGGCGGCGTCCCTCACGTCGTGGCGCCGTCGGGCGCGAACGGCGCGCGGGAGGCGCTGGGGGCGCTGCGCGCCGAGGTCGCCAAGGCCGTCGTCGGCCAGGACTCGGTGGTGACCGGCCTGGTGATCGCCCTGCTCTGCCGGGGCCACGTGCTCCTCGAAGGCGTGCCCGGCGTCGCCAAGACGCTCCTGGTCAAGACGCTGGCCGCCGCGCTGTCGCTGGATTTCAAGCGGGTGCAGTTCACCCCGGACCTGATGCCGGGCGACGTCACCGGCTCCCTGGTCTATGACGCCAAGACGTCGGAGTTCGAGTTCAGGCAGGGGCCGGTCTTCACCAACCTGCTGCTCGCCGACGAGATCAACCGCACACCGCCGAAGACGCAGGCGGCGCTGCTGGAGGCGATGGAGGAACGGCAGGTCAGCGTGGAGGGCAAGGCCCGCGGCCTGCCCGATCCCTTCATCGTCGCCGCGACCCAGAACCCGGTCGAGTACGAGGGCACCTACCAGCTTCCCGAGGCGCAGCTCGACCGCTTCCTGCTCAAGCTGACCGTGCCGCTGCCCGCGCGCGACCAGGAGATCGCGGTGCTGGAACGGCACGCGCTGGGGTTCGACCCGCGCGACCTGTCCCACGTCAAGGCCGTCGCCACCGTCGAGGACCTGGACGCGGGACGCGCGGCGGTCAGCCAGGTGCACGTGGGCTCCGAGGTGCTCGGCTACATCGTGGACATCGCCAGAGCCACCCGCCAGTCTCCCTCGCTCCAGCTCGGCGTCTCCCCACGTGGCGCGACCGCGCTGCTGGCCGGAGCCCGCGCCTGGGCATGGCTGTCAGGCCGCTCCTACGTGACCCCCGACGACGTCAAGGCCCTGGCCAGACCCTCGCTGCGGCACCGGATCCAGCTCCGCCCGGAGGCCGAGCTCGAGGGCGCGACCGCGGACGGCCTGATCGACGCCATCCTCGCCTCCGTCCCCGTCCCCCGCTGACGATGACACGGAGGACGACGCGGGGACGGCGGCGTGCGGACCGCCGCCGGGAGCCCGTACGGAGACGGCGTCAGGGCGGCGTTGGGACGGTGCCGACATGGCTCTGACAGGACGGGCCGCGCTGCTGGCCCTGCTGGGCGTGTTCGTCGTGCTGTTCGCGCCCAGGCCCGGCCTGGCGATGGCCGGGACGGCGCTGCTGCTCACCGCGCTGATCGCGGTGGACCTGCTGCTGGCCGCGGGCGTGCGCCCGCTGCGCTTCAGCCGCGCGGGCGACCGGCTGGTACGGCTCGGCGAGACCGCCACGGTCGAGCTGATCGTGGAGAACCCCGGATCCCGCCGGGCCAGAGGAGTGCTCAGGGACGCCTGGTCCCCCTCGGCGGGAGCCGCTCCGAGGCACCTGACGCTGGACGTGCCCCCCGGCGAACGCCGCCGTCTCGTCACGACGCTCACCCCCACCCGCAGGGGCGACCGTGAGGCGGTCACGGTCACCGTGCGGACGCTGGGCCCGCTGGGCGTCGCGGCCCGCCAGGGCTCCCACCGGGTGCCGTGGTCGGTCCGGGTGCTGCCGCCGTTCCTCAGCCGCAAACACCTGCCCGCCAAGCTGTCCAGGCTCAGGGAGCTGGAGGGCAGGCACCCGTCGATGATCAGAGGGCAGGGCACCGAGTTCGACTCCCTGCGCGAGTACGTGGTCGGCGACGACGTCCGATCGATCGACTGGCGGGCCACCGCCCGCCGCAACGACGTCGTGGTCCGCACCTGGCGGCCCGAGCGCGACCGCCGGGTGCTGATCGTCCTGGACACCGGGCGCACCTCGGCGGGACGCGTCGGCACCGCTCCGGTCCCGCTGGCGGGCGAGACCGCCAGGAAGCGTGACGTGTACGGCGCGACGGCGATCGCCCCCGGCTGGCCCCGGCTCGACTGGTCGATGGACGCGGCCCTGCTGCTGGCCGCGCTCGCCGCCCGCGCGGGCGACCGGGTCGACTTCCTGGCCCACGACCGGTCGGTACGGGCGTGGGTCTCCGGCGCCAGCCGTACCGACCTGCTGTCGACGCTGGTCAACACCATGGCCCCGATCGAGGCCGAGCTCATCGAGGCCGACTCGGCGGGCATGGTCGCGGCCGTGCTGGCCAGGGCGAAACGGCGCTGTCTCGTCGTCGTGCTGACCGACCTGAACTCGGCGTCGCTGGAGGAGGGCCTGCTGCCGGTGCTCCCCCAGCTGTCCTCCCGGCACCTGGTGCTCCTGGCCGCGGTCTCGGACCCCCAGGTGGCGGCGATGGAGGCGGGACGCGGCACCTCGGAGCTGGTCTACAACGCGGCGGCGGCCGAGCGCCAGAGCGCGGAGCGGCGCAGGATCACCGCCAGGCTGCGTCGCCACGGCGTGGAGGTCGTGGACGCCGCCCCCGAGCAGATCGCCCCCGCCCTGGCCGACGCCTACCTGGCCCTGAAGGCCGCGGGCCGCCTCTGACCGCCGTCCCTTCCGGCGCGCCCGGCGCAGCCGTCCGCCTCAGGGCCGACGGCCGCGCCGGGAACCACGCGGTCTCCCCCGCTCACGCACAGTGGGAACGCCAGGGGGGGCTGGGAACGCCAGGCAGGCACGGCAGGGCACGGTGAACGCCGCGGTCGCGCTCGGGCGGCGCGATCCCGGCGCCCACGGAGGTCACCCGGCGTGAGGTCCAGGGCTCACAGAGGTCACCCGGCGCGGGGTCCAGGGCCCACGGAGGTCACCCGGCGCTCGGCGCGAGGTCCGGGGCCCGCTCCAGGTCGCCGGTCTCCCTGGCGGCCAGGGCGCGGCGGCCGAAGAAGATCACGTAGGCCAGGAACACCGCCTCGGCGACCACCCCGATGCCGACACGAGCCCAGGTGGGCAGCCCGGATGGGGTGACCAGCCCCTCGATGAGTCCGGAGACGAACAGCACCACGACCAGGCCGAGTGCCACGCTCATGACCGCTCTGCCCTGCTCCGCCAGGGCCTCACCGCGCTTGCGGGGACCGGGGCTGACGACGGTCCAGCCCAGACGCATGCCCACGGCGGCGGCGAGGAAGACCGCGGTCAGCTCCAGCAGGCCGTGCGGGGTGATCAGGCCGAAGAAGATGTCCAGCTTGCCGCGCGAGGCCATCAGCCCTGCGGAGACGGCCACGTTGGCCGCGTTCTGCCACAGGATGTAGGGGATCGGCAGGCCGAGCAGAATGGCCATGATGATGACCTGCATCGATACCCAGGCGTTGTTGACCCAGACCTGCCCCGCGAACGAGGCCGCGGGATGCTCGGAGTAGTAGTCGGCGAAGTCGTGCTCGACGAGCTGCGTGATCTCCTCGGGCGTGCCGATCACGGCCTGGACCGCGGGATCGCGCGCCACCCAGACGGCCACGACGGCGGAGACCAGCAGGAACGCGGCGGTCGTGCCGAGCCACCACCAGCGGGCGCGGTAGGCGACCACGGGGAAGGACACCGTGAAGAAGCGGACGAACTCCCGCCATGCGGGGGTGTGCGCTCCGGTCACCGCGGAGCGAGCCCTGGCGACCAGCGCGGAGAGGCGTCCGACCAGGATCGGGTCCGCCTGCCCCGAGCGCACGATGGACAGGTGCGTCGCGACCCGCTGGTAGAGGTCGACGAGCTCGTCGATCTCGGCTCCGTCCAGCGACCTACGACGCCGGACCAGCTCCTCAAGGCGGTCCCAGGCCGGGCGATGCGCGCTGACAAAAGCGTCGATGTCCACCAGGAAAGCGTATCCACATCTCCCCACCCGGCCGGAGAACCCGCCTCACCCGTCTCATCCGGCCCACCGGCCCACCGGCCCACCGGCCCACCGGCCCACCGGCCCACTGGCCCACTGGCCCACCGGTTCACCGACCCGACGACCGGTCCGTCCAGCCCGCGTGCGTCGCCAGGCCGGCCCGTTCTCCGGCGGAACGGAACCGGTTTCGCCGTCGTGGACCCGCCGAAGCCGCAGAACGCCACAGAACGCCACAGAACATGGTCAAGTAGGCTCGGGGAGGGACGGCCCGGCAGCGTCGCCCACACCGGAACGGCCGCCCCCGGGCACGATCACCGGCGCTCCGGGAAAGCCGGGGGAAGACTCCGGGAAGCCAGGGGAAGATCGTCACCCTTTCGGAAGGGGAACCGGCATGCGCGGCACGGTCGAAGCCGTCAGTCTCAGCGCCGTCCACGGCTTCAGCAAACCGAACGCCCCCGGCATCCGCCTCCTCGCGGGACTCGGCGTCGAGGGCGACGCCCATCTCGGCGTCACCGTCAAGCACCGCTCACGCGTCGCCAGGGACCCGACCCAGCCCAACCTCCGCCAGGTCCACCTCATCCACGCCGAGCTCCACGACGAGCTCCGTACCTCGGGCTTCACCGTCGAAGCCGGTTCCCTCGGCGAGAACGTCACCACCCGCGGCCTCGACCTGCTCGCCCTTCCCCGGGGCACTCGCCTCCGCCTCGGCGCGGACGCCGTCGTGGAGGTGACCGGCCTGCGCAACCCCTGCGAGCAGATCAACGGGTTCGAGCAGGGGCTGCTGAAGGCGGTCCTGGGGCGCGACGAGGACGGCAACCTCGTCCGCAGAGCGGGAATCATGGCCGTCGTCCTCACCGGCGGGCAGGTCCGCCCCGGCGACGAGATCCAGGCGATCCTCCCCTCCGAGCCGCACCAGCCGCTCGCCCCGGTCTGAAGCGCTCACCTCGCCTCTCCGTCGGTCGCCGCTCCGGCCGACTCACGCTCGGCGGCCAGCCGGGCGGCGATGTCGGCGCGGAGGGCCTTCTTGTCAATCTTTCCGATCTTGGTGCTGAGCAGCGAGCCGACCGTGACGAGCCGCTCGGGCAGCTTGAAGCGGGCGGTCCCGGCGCGCTCCATAACCGCTCGCACGTCGTCGAGACTCACGGTCGCGCCGGGGAGCGGCACGACGTACAGGCAGATCCGCTCGCCGAGGTCCGGGTCCGGCATCGCCACCGCCGCCGCCTGCCTGACGCCCTCGGTCTGGTACGCGAAGTTCTCGACCTCCTCGGCGGAGATCTTCTCCCCGCCACGGTTGATCATGTCCTTGTCGCGGCCTTCCACGACCAGGTTGCCGTCGGGGCGGAGCCGTACGATGTCGCCGGTTCGGTACCAGCCGCTGTCGGTGAACGCCCGGGCGTTCTGCTCCTCGGCCCGGTAGTAACCGCGCGGCGTGTACGGGCCGCGGGTGAGCAGGACGCCCGCCTCGCCTCTCGGCACCGGCAGGCCCGCCTCGTCCACCACGAGGATCTCGTCGTCCGGGCACATCGGCCTGCCCTGCGTCTCGCAGATCACCTCGTCCGGATCGTCCAGGCGGGTGTAGTTGAGCAGTCCCTCGGCCATTCCGAAGACCTGCTGCAACGCGCATCCCAGCACCGGCCTGACCTGGCGGGCGACGTGGTCGGCCAGCCGGGCGCCGCCCACCTGGAGCACCCGCAACGAGCTCAGGTCCGCGCCCGGGTCGGTCCCGCGGTGGTCCAGCCAGCGCTGCGCGACGGCCGGAACCAGCGCGGTCACGGTCACCCGTTCGCGTTCGATCACGGCGAACGCCTTGGCGGGGTCGGGCGAGCCGAGCACGACCACCGTCCCGCCGACCAGCAGCGTGCCGAGGATCCCGGGGCAGGCCAGCGGGAAGTTGTGGCCGAGCGGGAGGGTCCCGAGGTAGACGGTGTCCGGTCCGAGGCCGCTGATCTCGCCGCTGCGCAGGGCGTTGTAGGCGTAGTCGTCATGGGTGCGGGCGATCAGCTTGGGCAGGCCGGTCGTGCCGCCCGACAGCAGGAAGACCGCCACGGCGCGGCTGTCCGGCGCGACACGGTCCAGCTCGGCGCGCGCCGCCGCCGGATCGGACGCCGGGCTCGCGCAGAGCGCGGTCAGGTCCGTGCTGCCGGGCAGGAGATCCGCAGCGCCGGGAGGCGCGCCCGCGCCGTCGGAAGTCGGATCGCCGTTCCCCGCGGTGTCCCCCTTCGGGGAGCCGCCCGCCGCGCCCGCGCCCGCCGAGCGGCCGTCCGCGCCGTCGACGCCGTTCCCCGCCACCAGGATGACGTCGACCCCGCCGTCGCGGTCGGCGATCTCCCTGGCCATGGCCTGGTGGTCGAAGCCCCTGAGCACGCCGGGCACCGCGATCGCCCTGGCCTCGGCGTGCTCGACCAGGTAGGACATCTCCACCCTGCGGTGGGCGGGCAGCGCCATCACCGGGATCACGCCGAGGCGCAGGCAGGCCAGAACGAGGACGACGAACTCCCAGCGGTTGGGAAGCTGCACCACGACGCGGTCGTCGGCGCGCAGTCCCAGATCGCGCAGCCGCAGCGCGGCGCCGTCCACGCGTTCGACCAGTTCCCTGTAGGTCAGCCGCAGCTCGCCGTCGACCAGCGCCACGGCGTCGGGGACGAGGTCGGCCCTGGCGAGCAGGAGGTCGCCCAGGGCGCGCCCCTTCCAGTGGCCGCGAGCGACGTATCGCTCGGCGACGTCGCGGGGCCAGCCGATCGTTCCTGCGCGGCTCGGCCGTACCCGCCTGCCCTGCGTGCCCGACGTGCCTGGCGTGCCCGACGTGCCTGGCGCGCCTGGCCTGCCCGATGCGTCCGATGTGTCCGGCATGTTCGGCGTGTCCGGCGGCGTCGACGTGTCTGGCATCGTGCTCCTATTCGGTGTCTTCGACATCGCGCGTCCCCCCGGTCTCCGTCCTGGCCCGGACGACCACCGCGTCCAGCGCGACCAGGCCCCGCTCGGTCAGCCTGAGCGGGTTGATCTCGATCTCCTCCAGGGAGGGGCTGGCGGCCAGGAGGCCGCCGAGCGCCGCGAGCAGGCCGCCGAGCCGGTGCTCGTCGAGGACGGGCCCGCCGCGCCACCCTTCGAGGAGGCGGCGGCCCGCGAGGTCGTCCGGCATCCGGGCCGCCTCGGCCGCCGAAAGCGGCGCGAGCCGAACGGCCACGTCGGAGAGGGCCTCGGCCGCGGTCCCGCCGAGACCGAGCAGCACGACAGGCCCGAACACCGGATCCCTGCGAGCGCCCACGACCAGCTCGGGACCGCCGGAGACCATCCGTTCCACCAGGTAACGGCGCGCGCCCGCAGCGTCCAGGGCGGCCAGGGCCTCGTCGAGTTCGGCGGGGTCGCGCACGCCGAGGCGCACCCCGCCGACCTCGGTCTTGTGCGTCACCTCGGCGTCGAGGAGTTTGACCGCCACAGGCCCGGTCAGCTCGCGCAGTGCCCGGTGCGCCTCGGCGTGATCGGCGCAGACCCTTCGCTCCGGGGTGCGGACGCCCAGGCGGTCCAGGAGATCCTTGGCCTCGGCCTCGTCCATCGCCCCCACCCCGCCGACCGTGACCGGGAACGGCCCGCCGGAACCGGCCGCGGCGGACTCCGACACGCCGGAACCGGCTGCGGCGGACTCCGACACGGCGGAACCAGGCACGGCGCGACCGGTCGCGGTGGAACCGGTCGCGGTGGAACCGGTCATGGTGCGGCCGGTCGCGGAGAAACCGGTCATGGTACGGCCGGTCGCCGCGAGATCGGTCACGACGTGACCGGTCGCGGGGTGGGTCGCGATGTGGCGGGCGCGGGCGTCCGCGACCAGCGCGCGGACCGCGTTGGCCGCCGCCGCGGCGGTGCCGAATGCGGGCACCCCGGCCTCGTGCAGGCGGGCTCGGATCTCGTGCGCCTCGGCGGCGAGCCCGCCCACCGCCACCACGGCGGCGGAGACCCGCGCGGCTCCGACCGCGTCGGCCAGGTCCACGCTGCCGGGTTCGGTGAGGGCGTACACGGCGAGCAGGTCGACGCCGGGATCGTCGGCGACGGCGCGCAGCACTCCGGGGAAGGTCTCGGCGGGCCTGCCGGTGTCCACGGGGTTGCGCTGGTAGGTCAGCGGGGGCAGCAAGTCGCCGATCCGCTCCCTGGTCGCGCCGGTGAGGTCCGGAACCCGGATCCCGTCGTCCTTCACCCGGTCGACCAGCAGCAGGCCCGGTCCGGCCTGCGCGGTGACGATTCCCAGCCCGGGGTCGGCGGCGGGCGCCAGGCGCAACCGCGACAGGGCGGTGAGCGCGTCGACCGCCTCCCCTTCCTCCTCGGCGAGCACCGCGCCCGCCTGCCGCAGCGCGGCCCGCGTGACACGCCAGGAGGTGGCCAGCGCACCGGTGTGCGAACGCGCGAAGTCGCCGACGTCGCTGCGCCCGACGACCAGGGCGACGACCGGTTTCACCGCGGACAGCCTCCGTACCGCGGCCACCAGGCGCGGGCCGTCGGGAACGGTCTCCACGTGCAGCGCGACCGCCGTGGTCAGCGGGTCCTCCGCCAGGTAGTCCAGGACGTCGGCGGCCGTCACGTCGAGCCCCGCGCCGATGCCCGCCGCGAGGCTGATCCCGTTGCCCGCGTTGGCCAGCTCGAACGCGAGCGCGTGGTTGACCCCGCCGCTGGCCGCGACCACCGCGATCCCGCCGGAGGGCACCCGCGCCGCGCCCGGGACGAAACTCGCGGTCAATCCCGCGGCGGGCACGAAGAAGCCGGAGGTGTTGGGACCGAGCAACCGGACGCCGGTCGCGGCGACCACCCGGGCCAGGTCCCGCTGGAGGCGGGCTCCCTCCTCGCCCGCCTCGCCGAAGCCGCCCGCGCACACCAGGGCGGCCCGCACGCCCGCCTCCGCCGCCTCGGTGAGCGCGGCGGCGCACGCGGCCGCCGGGACGCAGAGCACCGCCAGGTCGACGGGCTCGCCCGTGCTCGCGACGGCCTCCCCCACGGAGGCGTACACGCCCGCCGCCCGGTCGGGGTTGCGTGTGTTGACCAGCACCGGCCCCCCGGCGTACCCGGCCAGCGATCCGGCCATCATGGCGCCGAGCTTGACGCCCCGCCGGGACGCGCCCACCACGGCGATCCCACGCGGCGCGAACAACGGCCGCAGCGTGGCGGACCCACCGGACCCGCTCACCGTGTCGTGCCCGCTCATCGCCTCCCTCCCTTCTCGTTCCCCTCGCCCGCCAGGAGCACGTCCGCGAGGTCGTCTCCCGGGACGGCCGTGTCCGGCACCGGGACCGGCACCGGCACCGAGGCCGACACCGAGGCCGTATTCGGCACCGGGTCCGTGGAGGCCGCGAAAGCCGGAAAGACCGGAGAGGCCGGGGAAGCCAGGGCGACGAGGTCGGCGCGGCCGGACAGCACGAGAGTCACGGCGCGGTCCTCACCGGCGCGACTCCCGCCCGAGCCGCCCTCACCCTCACGGCCCCCGCCCGAGCCGCCCTCGTTCGCGCGGTCGCCGTCCTCGGGGTCCTCGACGACCAGTGCCGGGACGCCGTGGAGCAGGCGCGAGTCCTCCGCCAGCAGGACGCGGGTCAGCGGCGTGCCGCCGTGCACGGCGATCAGCGCCGCGCCGGACGCGACGGCCGCCGCGAGTTCCTCGCGTGCCGCGGGCAGGCCGTCCTCACCGTCAGGCGCGGCCAGCCGGCGGCCCCACGGCGCACCAGTCCCATCCTTCGGCTCGCCTTCCCGAGTCGCCGCTCCGGGGAGACCGGCCTCGTGCGGCGTCACGTCGTACAGCGAAAGCGCGGCGACGTCTCCGGCGGCCTGGGCCACCAGCTGTCCCCGGGTCTCCCGTACGGCGACGAGCCTCCCCGAGAAGGTGTGGCCGTCCAGCCGCAGCGGCGTGGCGAGCGGCTCCGCGCCGTGAACGGTCCGCCAGTCCTGTTCGACCTCCGCCGCGAAGACCGGGTCGCGCCGGGCCAGCTTGCCGAGCCCGATGCTCCGTGACATGAAGTGGAAGGCGAACGGCAGCGGCTCGAAGGCGTCGTGGTAGGCGCCGAACCGCTCCCACCAGGACAGGCTGGGGCGGGCTGAGTTCTGGATGCGCTCCACCCGTGGCCGCCGGACCGCCTCGTACTCCGCGAACGCCGCCTGCGGATCACCGGGGTTGCCGGTGATCGCGGAGGCAAGCGCCACCGCGTCCTCCATGGCCATCTTCGTTCCTGAGCCGACGGAGAAGTGCGCGGTGTGCGCGGCGTCGCCGAGCAGCACCGTGTTCCCCGACCACCACCGCCGGGCGCGACGGGTCCGGAAGTTCGCCCAGCGGGAGTTGTTGGCGAGCAGCCGCTCCCCGCCGAGCTGCTCGGCGAAGAGCCGCTCCAGGTACAGCCTGGAGTTCTCGTCGCTGGGCCCGGGGGGCTGCCCGGTGTCGAACCCGTCGAGACCGGCCGCGCGCCATGAGGCCTCGTCGGTCTCCACGATGAACGTACTGGCGTCGTCGCTGATCGGGTAGGCGTGCGCGGCGAAGACGCCGTGCGGGCCGCGCTCGTGCACGAAGGTCAGGCCGTCGAACATGTGGGTGGTGCCGAACCAGACGAACTTGGCGGTGGCGGTCTCGGCCCGTGGTTCGAGATCGGCCGCCAGCCGGGCGCGGATCGCGGAGTTGGCGCCGTCCGCCGCGACGACCACGTCGTGGCCGTCCAGCTCGGCCAGGTCGCGGATCTCGGTCTGGAACCGTACGTCGACGCCGACCTCCGCGGCCCGCCGCCGCAGGAGCCTCAGCAGCGTCCTGCGGGTGATGGCGGCCATGCCGTTGCCCGCGCAGCGGATCCGCCGCCCCTTCGACCTGACCTCGATGTGCTCCCAGTGCCTGCCGTGCTCGCGCAAACCGGCCAGCAGCACCGGATCGGCCTCGTGGATTCCGGCGAGCGTGGCGTCGGAGAAGACCACGCCGAAGCCGAAGGTGTCGTCGGGGCGGTTCCGTTCGAAGACGGTGACCTCGGCCGAGGGGTCCGCCTGTCTGATCAGGCTCGCGAGGAACAGGCCGCCGGGCCCGCCTCCGACGATCGCGATCCGGAGGGTCATCGGGGTTTCTCACCTCATGCCAAGCAGGCCCTCTGCGGGCCGTCGATCCGTGCGATGACGGGATGATGGGCTGATGAACGCCGGTGGCACGGGCGGCCGCGGGGAACGACCGCCGACACCCCCGGTCCGGGCTGGTGGACGCCGGTCGCACGGGCGGCCGCGGGGAACGGCCGCCGGTGCTCCCGGTCAGTGCAGGTGACCCCAGATGTCCGGGCCGGGCATCTCGCAGACCTGCCAGGTGTCCTCGTCGACCAGGACGCCGCCGGCCCCGAACTCGGTGTGCACCCCCGCCGGGGACTGGACGTAGAAGGAGAACATCTGGTCGTTGGTGTGCTTGCCGAGCGACATCGTCACCGGGACGTCCTTCTCCAGCACCATGTCCCAGGACCGGCCGACCTCGTCGGGGTCGTGGACCTCCAGCATGAAGTGGTGCAGCGCGTTCGGCGCGTTGAAGAACGTCGCGTCGGCGATCGCCAGGCTGTGGTGACGGGGGTTGGTCCGCATGAAGGAGGCGCTGAAGGGCTTGTCGTTCATGTAGTCGCTGAGCCGGAAGCCGAGGACGTCGGTGTAGAACCGCTGGCTCTCCTCGAGCCTGTCGCTGAGCAGCACGACGTGTCCCAGCCCGAGGTCGCCGGCCACGAAGCCCGGCAGCCCGCGCGGCGAGTCGAAGGACGCGCCGGTGCGCGCCGGGTCGCAGTAGAGCTCGACCCGGTGCCCCGACGGGTCGGCGAAGTGGACCATGCGGCCGACCTTGCGCACCTCCAGCTCCTCGGGGGTGGCCTCGTGGACGGCCACGCCGCCGCGCTCGACGCGGTCGGCCAGCGCGGCGACGGCGGCGGAGTCCGCGAGCTGCCAGCCGTAGTAGGCCCCGCCGTCGGTCTCCGCGTGCTCGATGATGATCCGCTGCTCGAAGTCGTCCATCCGGAAGTAGGAGCGTCCCCTCTCCCCGTGTACGGCCTGCAGGCCCAGGATCCCGGTCGCGTAGTCGGAGAAGGCCTGCGGAGAGGTGGAGTTGATGCCGAGGTAGCCGAGCTGTTCGATCTGCATGATGATCCGTTCTGTCCAGGAACGTGGGGGGACGGCGGGGCCCTGCCGGCCCGGGTCACCGGGCCGGGGGCGTCCGGTCGGAGGTCACCAGTCGGGGGCGCCGAGGAACGGGATGTGACCGGCGTGCGGGTCCTCGACGCGGGGGTGGGAGTTGCGGAAGTACAGCAGGGGTCTGGCGGTGCTCGTGACCGCGAGGTCCAGGACCCGGCCCACCACGATGTGGTGGTCGCCGCCGTCGTGGACCGCCTCGACGCGGCAGTCGACGTATCCGATCACGCCGTCGAGCACCGGCGAGCCGCCGGGTGTGGCGTGCCACGACGTGCCGTCGAACTTGTCCGCGCCCTTGGACGCGAAGCGCCAGCAGTCGGCCTGCTGGTGCTCGGCGAGGATGTTCACACAGAAGACGCCGGTCGCGGCGATCCTCGGCCAGGTCGTCGACCCCTTGCCGGGGCAGAGCAGCACCAGCGGCGGGTCCAGCGAGAGCGAGGAGAACGACTGGCAGGTCATCCCGGTCGGCCCCTGGTCGTCGACCGTTGTGACGATCACGACTCCGGAGCAGAAGTTGGACAGAACCTTGCGGAAGGTCGCCGGATCCGGCGACGTGGGGAGGGGCCGCGCGTTCGTCCCGGCGGTTCCGGGACGCCACGCGCTCGCCTTGGCCGTCTCAGGACGCCCCGCACCCGCCTCGGCGGTGTCGGAACGCCTCACACTCGCCTCGGCGGTTTTGGAACGCCTCGCACTCGCCTCGGCCATGGTCAGCCCTCGCCCTGCCCCGCGGGTCCGGCCGCGCTGTTCGGCACTCCCCGGCCCGCGACGAAGTCCAGGCAGACCTCGGCGAACAGCTGGGGATACTCGATCATCGCCCAGTGCCTGCAGTGCGGCAGGATGTAGCCGGTGGAGTTCTCGAGCAGCGCCAGGAACCGGTAGGCCGTCTCCACCGGGACGATGACGTCGTCCTTGCCGTTGACCACGAGCGTCCTGGCCTTGACCTCGCGCAGCCGCTCCTCGGTGTAGGCGAGGCCGTTGGCCTTCACCCAGCCCATGGTCGCGCGGTAGGCGGCCCGGATCTCCGGCCGCACCGACAGCTCGTAGCGGTAGCGGACCTGGTCCGTGGTCGGCACGAAGCCCGGGTTGGAGAGCACGCCGATCAGCCTGCGCATCCCGTCCTCGGTGAAGTCGTAGTCGACCACCGCGCCGAGTTCGTGGGAGATGTGGGTCGTCAGGCCGCCGCTGCCCATCAGGACCAGGTTGGCGACCAGGTCGGGGCGGGTCATGGCGACGCCGAGGGCGGTCGCGCCGCCCATCGAGTTGCCGATGATGGTGACCCGTTCCAGGCCCAGCGCCTCGATGAACGCGACAAGCTGCGCGTTGCGGGCGTCCTGGGTGTAGGCGAACCTCTCGGGGTCGGGCTTGTCGGTCTCGCCGAACCCGACCAGGTCGACCGCGAAGGTGCGGGCCCTGGAGGCGAAGAGGTCGAAACACCCCTCCCAGTTGGACCGGCTGTCGGCGCCCGCCCCGCCGCCGTGCAGCAGGATCACCGTCTCGCCCTCGCCCGCCTCGTAGAAGGCCGTGCGGTACCCGAGGGTCTCCACGTGCCGTACGGCGGGCAGGCCGGTGAACGCGCCGTTCGCGGTCCCGTTCACAGTGGCGGTCGTCTCGTCGGTCACGCTCATCTCCGCCTCACCAGCCCAGCAGGCGGCTGACGAGGTCTTCGGCCTCCACCCGCTTGGGCATGCCGAAGAAGATGAGCCGGTTGGTGATCGGGTCGCCGGTGTAGTAGCGCTCGTAGAGCGCCTGCCGTCCGCCGAACTGGTCGCCGGTGATGTCCCAGGCGAGCTTCATGATCTGCAGCCGCTTCTCGGCCGGGGTGTCCGGGCCGTGCAGGAACTTCTCGACCAGGTCGTGGAGTTCGGGGTGGTCGAAGTCCGCCCTGGTCATCGCGATCGCGCCGCTGCCCGCCACGATCCGGACGGTCTCGATGGCCTTGGCCAGCACGCCGGGGAAGAAGAACATGATGCTCGCCAGACCGACGTAGGACTGCTCACGCGGCTCGCCGGGCCCGGAGGGCCGGTAGGCGTCCTGGCCCTGGGCGCGGGCGTTGACCCGCTGGTAGGTGTCGACGACGGCACCCTTGAGCAGTCCCTCCGCGACGTTGAGGAGGCCGACCAGCTCGCCGATCTCCTCCTGGTAGCGAGGAGCCTTGGCCCGGCCGTTGGTCCTGGCGAGCAGGCCCGCGAGGCCGGTGAGGAAGCGAAGCTTGGCTGTGCTGCGGGCGGCGCCCTGGATTCCGGCGTAGCCGGGGAAGTTGGGGATCACCCCGTTGTACGCCTCCAGGTCCCTGGCGACGATCACCCGGTCCCACGGCACGAAGACGTCGTCGAAGATCAGGATCGCGTCGCCCTCGTCGAACCGCCCGGAGAGCGGCCGGTCGAACTCGGCGCGCCCGAGGTCGTACGGCTCACGGCAGACGATCTTCAGCCCCTCGGTCGCGGCCGGGATCGAGAAGATCAGCGCGAAGTCCTCCTCACCCGGGCGGCGCGGGACGTAGGGGCCGACGAAGATCTCGTTGGCGAGCGGGGCCAGCGTGGACAGCAGCCGGGCGCCGCGGACCGTGATGCCGTCCTCGTTCTCGGCGACGACGCGCACGGCCTCGTTCGGCGCTCCCGCCTTGGAGCGGTCGCTCTGCGGGTCGATCAGCGTGTGGGTGACCGCGAGGTCGTTGGCGCGCAGGTGCGCGAGGTAGGCGTCGGCCTTGTCCGCCGCCTCGGTCTTGCCCATGTGCCGCAGCGCGGCGGCGGTGTCCAGGACGAAGGCCGCCATGAAGTCGGGCAGCCTTCCCATGAGGCCGTACGTCAGGTCGGTGCGGAGGTACTCGCAGCGCAGCCGCGTCTCCATCTCCTCCAGCGTCTGGGCCGCCAGCAGCGTGGTGCTGAAGCGCTCGCCGTCCTCGCCCACCTGGGTCAGGGTGTCGATGTAGCGGGGGTCCGTCTGGGTGTCATACAACCCGGCGAGGGTCTGCACTGCCCCCCGAAAAGGGGCATAGCTCGCAACATCGGACACCACCGAGCCATTGATGAACAACTTTCGCCCGTCACGCAGGCTCTCGACGTACTCTTTGCCGGTTCTGAGGCCCATGTACAGCCCTTCCCTCTCCTACCTGGCAACCCAAGGGCTGCATCGGCGGTTCGCTGTGCCGTAAATCGTTAGACAACACTCATTCACGCCGCCCGCTCCTGTCAATAGCGGGGGGACGCGCAAGTTACGGACAGGTTTCCGGCCCTCCGAAAGCCGGGTCGCCCCTCCCGACTGAAGCCCCGAACGCACGGCCCTTCCACCTCGGCCGCCAATGGGGCAAGAAGCTGTACTACAATCTTGAGCACACGGGGGGCCATCGCCGGGCGGCCGCGGATGACGGATGGGAGCGGAAGTGGACGAGCACCAAGGCGGTGGGCGCACGAAACAGGTGGAGGAGACGTCGGCGGAGGAGTCGGTCACCGACCGCGCCTACGCCTCGATCCTGCACAACGCGCTGACCGGCTCCTACCGCGCCGGGGAACGCCTCACGGAGGCCCGTCTCACCAGCGACCTCGGCATCAGCAGGGTGCCGGTGCGCGAGGCGCTGCAGCGCCTCGAACGGGACGGCATCATCGAGCTGCAGCGGCACCGCGGCGCGGTGATCCGGGTGATCACACGACGGGACATCACCGAGTTCTTCCGGGTCCGCGCCCTGCTCGAAGGCGGCGGCGCCGCCGCGTCCGCGGCCGCCGCCACGGCGGGCGACCCCAGGAACGGCGGGCTGCTGGAGGGTCTGGGCGGACAGATCGGCCTGCTGAGCCGGTGGATCGAGGAGGGCCACGACTGCTCGGCCGAGGAGTACGCCCTGCACAGCCAGGAGTTCCACCGGCTGGTCGTCTCATCCGGCGAGAACCGGCTCCTGATCCGGATATGGGACAGCCTGCACCTGCCCGTCCAGCGCCTCAACTACTTCCAGCGGTACCGGGGCGAGGACTTCCGCGTCTCCATCGACGAACACGCGAAGATCGCCTGGGCGATCCTCGCCGGAGACGCCACCTCGGCCGAGCGTCTCGCCCGCGAACACGTGAACCGGATCGCCGCGCACGTTTTCATGCTCCCCGACGAGGAGTTCAACCGCGTGTTCAACCCCGGCCTCAGCCGGGAGCCCGCGACGACGGAGTGACCACGCGGCCCCGGACCACGGCCGGGCGAACCCTCCTGACCGGGCACGCGGCGGGAGCGCCCACCAAGCCGCGAACACAGCGGCGTGAATCGCCCTGACCGGCAACCCAGCAGGACGGCCCGCCGAACCGCGAACACGGCGGTGTGCCCCGGCCGGCAACCCGGCAGGACGGCCCGTCGAACGCGAGGCGGGGCACCCCCGCTTGACATCAAGTCAAGTCGAGGTTCTAGGTTCGGTCCCGTCGACCGAAGCCCGCCGACCGAACGGGGAAGAGAACATGGGGCACACCGACGCCGCCCGCGGATGGGACGGCGACGAGCTGGACCTGGACGCCTACCTGGACCGGATCGCCTTCACCGGAGATCTCGCCCCGACCGGCGAGACCCTGCGCGCCCTGCAGCGGGCGCACAGCGCCGCCATCCCCTTCGAGAACCTGGAGATCACTCTGGGCCGTCCCGTCCTCCTGGACCTCGCGAGCCTCCAGGACAAGATGGTGCGCGGGTCACGCGGCGGCTACTGCTTCGAGCACACCCGGCTGTTCGCGGCGGCGCTGGAACGCCTCGGCTTCGGCGTCACCGGACTGGCCTCACGCGTCCGGATGGGCTCGGGCAAGCTGCGGGCCGCGACCCACGCGCTCCTGCTGGTCGAGACCGAGGAGACGGCGGACGGCGGCGCGAGGCAGCTCTGCGACATCGGGTTCGGCGAGGGGCCGATCGAGCCGATCAGGCTCGTCGACGGCGTCGAGTCGGTCCAGGGAGGCTGGCGCTTCCGCCTCGAACGGCACAACCTCGCGGACGGCCTCCGCGCCCCGGGAGGCGACACGGGCACGGGCAGGTCCTGGAAGCCCGTGCACGGCACGGGCCCGGACAGGCCCCAGCGCGGCACGGACGCCGACGGCCCCCACGAGTGGGTGCTTCACGCGCTGCGCCAGGACGGCTGGCTCGACCTGCACGGATTCACCCTCGATCCGCACTACCCGGCGGACTACGTGGTGATCAACCACTACATCTCCACCCACCCGCACTCGCCGTTCGTCGACGCCCCGGTGATCCGACGCACCGGCCCCGAAGTCCTGCACGGCCTGAACGGAACCGAGCTGACGGCCTCCCGCCCCGACGGCTCCGCCGAGAGGAGGCGACTGGAGCCGGGCGAGGTCCCGAAGACGCTGGAGGACGTCTTCGGCATCGCCTTGGACCCGGCCGACGCCACGGCGCTCACCGCCTACCTGGTCGCCCACGCGACGAGGAACTCCGAGGACGGCTGAGCGCTACTCCGGGGAGAGGAACCCCAGCAGGGACGCGACGAGGGCGCGTGGGTTCTCCTCGGCGATCCAGTGGGCGGTGCCGGGGACGACGCAGCCGACGACGTTCTCGGCGACCTCCTTCATCATCTCCTCGACGAGCGAACCCGACGTGCTGGCGGCCCCGCCCACGGCCAGCACCGGCACGGTCAGCTTCCCCTCGCTCTCGAGCGCCGCGCGGTTGTCCCGCGCGTCCTGGTCGAAGGCGCGATAGAGCTCGAACCCGGCGCGCATCGCTCCCGGAGCCGAGTAGGCCGAGACGTAGACGTCGAGATCCGCCTCGCTGATCGCCGAAGGATCGGAGTTGCGCACGTTGAAGAACGTCTGCAGGTACGGCCGCTCCCGCCCGGCGACCAGCATCTCCGCCACGTCACGTGCGCCGTGGAAGGCGAAGTGCCACACCCGCGGATCGCCCCGCAGACGGTCGAAGACCTCCGTCCCCGGCAGCGGCGCGTCCATCACCACCAGGTGGGAGACCTCCTCGCGGTAGGCCCGCGTGTAGGCGTAGGCGACCATGAGCCCGATGTCGTGACCGACGACCGCCACCGGGCCTTCGAGGCCGAGATGCCGCCGCAGCAGGATCTGGACGTCACGGGCGACGGTCCGCTTGTCGTACCCGCCCGCCGGACGCCAGGAGTGCCCCGCGCCCCGGTAGTCGGGGGCGACCACGCGGAAACCGCTCTCGACGAGCGGCGGGATGACGTGACGCCACTCCCACCATGTCTGCGGGAACCCGTGCAGGAGCACCACGGTGCGCTCCCCCTCTCCCGCGGTGACGTAGTGCAGGCGCAGACCGGGTTCGATGTCGGCCATCCCATGTGAGACCTGCGGCGAATGGTGCTCGGACGGCATGACGGATCTCCTCCTGCGCTCGAACGGGACCACGGCGTGACGGCGGCCACCCTACGTCCGATCCTGCTCGGTCACAGCGGCCGACGGCGGGATCGAACACTTCACCGATGGCACTTCAGCCGCATCCGTGACACTCCAGACTGTCGACTTCGGGCTCCGTTCGGGGCCCCGCCCTGGCCGCGCGGTCTTGAGCTCCTCAAAAAGCAGTCACCGTGAGCGGTTTTCCTGTCGGCTCAGAGCCGTGGGCCAGTGCCTGGAAGTCCTCCGGAGCCGCACAGCTCGCGGTACGCCTCGCGCAGTTCGACGGCCTCAGAAGCGCGGCGGGTTTCAAGAGTCGTGATCACCTCGGCGGCTCTCCAGTAGTTCGACGGCACCAGGACGCCACTTGTCACGGCCGTGAGAGTGAGGTGTCGTGCCTCGTCGATCTGCCCCGAGGCGACCAGGGTCAAGGCCAGATCAAGGCGTGCGGACATCGCCCTGCGTGGCCGGGGCGGCCCGTCCTGCGGTGACTCCATCCGAGCGAGAACCTGACGGGCGTACTGCTCCGCGGCGGGATCCCCGAGCCATGAGAGGGCCGTCGCCCTGTAGGCGTCGCTCTTGGCGGGGTCGTAGCGATAGTGGTGCTCGGGCCGGTCCGGCATCGACATGGGGGAGACCAGCCGGTCGACACGCTGTATCGCGTCGCGGGTTTCCTGAGCGGCCCCCAGCCGCGCCCACGCCCGCCCTTCCTGTGCGATCGCCTGAATGTGGGCAGAGCTGCCGGGCGGCGCGACCCGCTGTGCGGCTCGGGAGAGCACCACGGCACGCCGGTGGTGGCCACCGGTCAGAGCCTGCCAGGCTTCCGTCTCCATGCACCACGCGAGGATCTCGGGATATTCAGCATGGTTCGCCAGCTGGGCCGCGGTCCGAAGCTGTGCTTTGGCCGCGGGGAACCGGTGAAGGTCGATGTTGCATGTGGCCGCCAGCAACGACAGCCATCCGCCGACCACGAGGAGGCGACGATGCTCGGCGAGCGTTTTCCTCGCGTCGAGCAGCCTCGTGACATACGTCAGATGCTGCCGCACCCTGTCGAGCAACTCCATCGGCGGCGTGCCCTGATAGGCCACAGCGAGGTCGTCGAACGCCGCCTCGAGCCGGAGGATCGTCTCTTCACTCACATCACTGCTGCCGACTCTGCGCGCCAGGTCCACAGCGGCGATCTCGTCATCGTGGATGGCGCCGTCGTCCTCGTCCGAGGCTTCGTCGCCGAACAACTCGGCTTCGCTCATCCCGAGAACACGGCAGTACAGCAGCCGGTAGGGATCCTTCGGCTGGTGCTCACCGGCTTCCCAGGACTTGATCCGCCTGATGATCGTTTCTCTCGCGGGGAGACAGGCCCTTGAAAGGTCCGCTGCGGCTTCGGCGAGCGCCTTCGCCATGTCACGTTGGGACCATCCTCGCTCGCGCCGCCCGCTACGGAGTCGGACGGCCCAGCCGGGGGCGTTTTCGGCGCTCATGCGTGCACCTC
This sequence comes from Streptosporangium carneum, assembly GCF_027922005.1. Classification (GTDB taxonomy): domain Bacteria; phylum Actinomycetota; class Actinomycetes; order Streptosporangiales; family Streptosporangiaceae; genus Streptosporangium; species Streptosporangium carneum. Next base: position 642,863 of record NZ_BSEV01000002.1, read on the forward strand.
ATCACCTGGAACACCTGACGGGGAAAGGCTGCCCCCTCAGTGTCCCCCATCAGCACCTGCCTGCACTCGGTATCGGCTCGTTGAATAAGGCCATGCTCTGAAGGCAGGCGGACCCGCCCGGCGCTGGAGACGACCGGGCGGGTCCTTGATCAGGAAAGGACTCCTGACCCGTGACACACCCTAGAACCACACCCCCCGCCCCGGTGATCCCCGGATGGCGGGTGATCCTCAGCGACAGGGGGCGGCTGTGGGCCTCCCGTGTCGTCCCGTTCACCGACTCCCAGTTCGACCTCGGGGCGGAGCGCACGGTGGACGCCGACACCCTCGACGATCTCAGAGCCGAGGTCGACAGGCAGGAGACGACCGCCGACAGGGCGGCCGCCCAGGCAGCCGGACAGGTGCCAAGGCAGGCGACCGGCCAGGCGACCAGCCAGACGACCGGAGGGGTGACGCCGTGATGTGGCGACGGTTCCGTGCGCCAGGCGTTCACGGCGACGGGCGGATCGGATCCCCCGCCCCGACAGCACCTCACCGCCTGTGGGACAGCCAGTCCCGCGCGGAAGCCGAACGGCTGACCCGGGTCTGGAAGGACTGGACCGTCCTGTACGGCCCCGGCAGCCGCCGCTTCTACGCCGTGGCGGCCTGGCCGACGCCCGACCCCCTGGTCGTCGAGGACCGCACCCCGGAGGGCCTGGAGATCCGGATACGGGAAGCCGAAGCGGCCGTCGTCACCCGCCGCGCGGAAGGCGACGCCGCCCCGGACACTCCTCCCGCTCCCTGAGGCGGCCTCGGCGTCCCTGAGGCGGGAGCGGTTCCCCGAAGCAGGCGTGGCGGCGTCACTTCCCCGGCGCACGCCGCCGCGCCGTACCTCGTGCGGCCAGGAACGGAGGGGTTCCTGGCCGCACTCCGATCACGGCTCCGCGCACGAACACGGTCCCGGCCTTCAAGAAGGCTTCGACAGGGGGCGGGGCACGGTTCCCGTCAGGGCGAGGACGGGGCGGGCAGCGAGCCGGGGCCGGGGAGCACGTCCACGTCGGCGGCGCGCATCGGCTGGTCGCACACCGCGCAGCGCAGTTCGACGTGGCTGATCTCACCGCAGGCATGGTGGCGGTGGAGCACCGGCGGCCCGGCCTCGCCCGCCGTCCACCGATCGCCCCAGCGCGCCATCACCAGCAGCAGGTCGCACAGTTCCATGCCCTTGGCGGTGAGCACGTACTCGTGGCGAGGCGGCCGGCTTGAGTACTCCTGGCGCTCCAGCACGCCGTTCTCGGTGAGCCACCTGAGCCGCTCGGCGAGCACCTTGCGCGAGATGCCCAGATCCTGCTGGATCTGCTCGAACCGGGTCATGCCGACGTAGACGTTCCGCAGGATCAGCGGCGACCACGGTTCGCCGACGACGTCCAGCGTGCGGGCGATGGAGCAGGCCATGTCGCCGAACCGGGTTCGCTGCATGGGACCAGTCTAGGCAGTGGGTTCTCTTAAGGAACGGTCTCTGCTACGGTCACCAAATGAGTTCCCTAAGGGAACCAACTGAAGAGACCGAAGAGTCCGAGGGCAAGGGGATTCACGATGACTCGAAGGACACCCGTGGCCGAGCTCCTGTTCGGCGAGACCGACGCGACGCCCTTCAGCACGGACGAGGCGACGCTGAAATCATGGGACCAGGCGCGGGCGTGCCTGGAGTCCACGCCGAAGGCCTGGCTCTCCACCGTGCGGCCCGACGGCCGCCCGCACGCCACGCCCCTGTTGCTGGTCTGGGCCGACGACGCGCCCTGTTTCACGATTCGTCCAGGGTCCCGTAAGAGCGGGAACCTCGCCCTCAACCCCCACTGCGTCATCACCGTCCCCGGCGAGACCCTCGATCTCGTGGTCGAGGGCGAGGCCTCCCGGCTGGACGACGAGGCCGAGCTCCAGCGGGTGGCCGACGCCTTCAAGGCGAAGTACGGCTGGGAGCTGGTGGTGCGCGACGGCTCCGTCTACGAGGACGGTTTCCCCGGCACGCCCGAGTACGGCTTCTACCGGATCACCCCTGCGCGCGCCTTCGGCTACGGCTCCGACGGCCTGACGGCGACACGCTGGCGGTTCGCGTGAACGCGACCGCCGTGCCCAGGCGGCTCGACCTCCGAGGACGGCACCGGGGACGGCGGCGGGGACGGCCGGAAAGGGCGTGACCGTCCCCGGCGGCCGAGACGAGGGCGCCTCCCCCGCGACATGTGCCCGGCCGTGATCGACCGGTCATGGCGAGGCGCTCAGCCCGCGGTCCCGCAGAACACCTTGACGGCGATGCCCATGATCTCCTGCGTGGACGGGTTGCGGGTCGAGGGGTTGATCGACATGGTGAGAGCCTTGCCCGAGTCGGCGCGGAACGCGAAGGTCTGATACCCGATCAGCTCTCCGCTGTGCCCCCACACCGTGCCGCACGGCAGGGTGTACGCCTGCAGGCCCAGCCCATAGCCGAATCCGGCCCCTGTCTCGACGGTCGTGCGCATGGCCCGCAGCGACGCGGCGCTGGTCAGCCTGCCGTTCAGCAGGGCGGACATGAACCGCTCCAGGTCCGCCGTGGTCGAGATCATCTCGCCCGCCGCCCAGTCGAGCGAGGGGTTCATCCGGGTGGCGTCCACGAGGTCGGGCATCGGCTCATACCCCTTGGCGTGCGGCGACGGCACCCCCGCCCGGTCGCCCGGCACCACCGTGTGGCGCAGTCCCAGCGGGCGCAGGACGCGGCGCGCGACCTCCTCACCGTAGGCCCGGCCCGTCAGCTTCTCCACCAGCAACCCGAGCACCACGTAGTTGGTGTTGGAGTAGTGCCACCGGCCGTCGTCGGGCAGCTTCTTGGCGAAGGCCACTTCCAGCAGCTCCCGCGGTTGGAAGGAGCGGAACCGCGCGTCGCCGCGCCACCGGTTGGTCGAGTACCCCGGCTCGCTCATGTAGTCGTACAGATGGCTTGTGTGGTTGAGCAGCTGGCGGACCGTGATGCGCTCCCCGCCCGGCACCAGGCCCGGCAGGTGCCGATCGACGGGATCGTCGAGCCGTACCTTGCCCTCGTCCACGAGCTGGAGCACCACGGTCGCGACGAACGTCTTGGTCACACTGCCGATCCGGAAGTGTCCGCTGGGCGAGGGCTGCCCACCACGCTTGACGTCGCGCACTCCCACGGCTCCGGACCAGGTCCGGCCGCCGTCCGAGACCCGCGCCAGAGCGGCTGTCGCCCCGTCGCCCGCCACGATCCTCTCCAACTCGGGACGTACCCCGACACCCTGGCCGCCTGTCGCGACGGCTACCGCTACCAGCACGTTCGTCATCGTCTGCATCATGGGCTCAACGCTATGGAGGGCCGGCCCGCGACTGAATGAGGTGCTCTGCCCACTCCTCCTGCGGAAAACCACAGCAGGAGGCCGGCAGGCGGCGATCGACGCCGGCGGGGCGACCGACCGCACCGCCGCCGGCCAGCGCGTCTCGGTCACCATGAGCGGAAAGGTCGGAGCGGACATCGGGGGCCGTCGGGGCAAGTGCCGGAAAGGGGACAGAAGCAGGTGTGCTGGCAGGGTGAAGCCTGTCCGGCATAGGTAGGGTGCTGAATGTGTCCGATGTCGTAACCGGCGAGGCCGTTGTCGTCGAAGTCCGGGTCGCCCAGCTTCCGAGCAGGGCCGTGGCTCTGCTGATCGACATGCTGGTCCAGATCGTGACGCTGTTCGGCGCGTCCCTGCTGATCGGCACCGTCGCCTGGGATCTCGACGGGGCACTGGCCACGATGATCTACATCGCCTTCACGGTTCTTGTGCTCGTGGGCTATCCCGTGCTCTTCGAGACCCTCTCCCGGGGCCGCAGCCTGGGCAAACTCGCCCTCGGCCTCAGGGTCGTCAGCGACGACGGCGGCCCCGAGCGCTTCCGGCAGGCCCTGTTCCGCGGGCTGGCGGGCATGCTGGAGTTCTGGACGCTCGGCGGCGCCCCCGCGCTGATCAGCTCGTTGATCTCGGAGAAGGGCAAGCGGCTCGGCGACCTCTTCGCGGGCACCATCGTGATCTCCGAGCGCGGGCCGAGGCAGTACGGCCCGCCGCTGGAGATGCCTCCGCCGCTCGCGCCGTGGGCCGCGACACTGGAGCTGTCCCGGCTGCCCGAGGGCGTCGCCGCCACCGCGCGGCAGTACCTCATGCGCTGGCACGACCTGGCGCCCGCCGTGCAACACGAGATGGGCGTGCGCATCGCCACCGAGATGTCGGCTTTCGTCTCCCCTCCCCCGCCTCCGGGCGTGCCGCCGTTCGCCTACCTGACCGCCGTCCTGGCCGAGCGTCGCCGCCGAGACCAGGTACGGCTGGCGCGGCAGGCCGGCACACGGCAGTCCTCCCAGGAGTGGCCTCAGCAGGGGATCCACGCCGCACAGCCCGCGCATCAGGGACCGTACGCCCAGCGCCCCCACCAGCAGGGGCCGTACACCCCGCAGCCGTACACCCCGCACCAGCCCCCTCAGCAGGGGCCGCACTCTCCGCAGCCCCACTGGCAGGCGCCGTACGTCCCGCCGCCCGTCCAGCAGGGGACGGCTCCGGGCACCACCCCGGGCGGGTTCGTCCCTCCCGCCTGAGCCCACGCCGTACGGGCCGATCGCCGCGTGGCGGAAAGCACGCGGGAGCGCATGGGAGCGCACAGGGGAGAGCACGGACAAGAAACGGACAAGAAATGGAAGAAGGGCGGCGGAAGGGGTTCGCCGCCCTTCTTCACCGGGCTCCTCGGAGCTCCGCGGGGCTTTTCAGGGCCGCACGGAGTCTCACTCGGTTTCGGGGGCAGCCGCCTCCGCGAGGCCGTGTCCTCCGTGCCCGAATCCGTACGAGGCCTGGGTCTGCACGTTCAGCCGGTCGAAGTGGACTCTCCTCGCCGGGTCGGTACGACGGTCGCTGATCTTGATGACGTCGAAGCCGAAGTTGAAGTCGCTTCCGTAGATGTATCCGTTGTAGTAGTACGCCGACCAGATGCCGCCGCTGCCGCCGCTGGGGTCGGGGCCGCGCTCGAAGAAGCCGATCTCCTTCGGGTGGGCCGAGTCGGTGAAGTCGACGACCGAGACGCCGCCCTGGTACCACGCCTGGACCAGGATGTCGCGCCCCTTGACGGGAACCAGCGAGCCGTTGTGCGCGACGCAGTTCTCGGTCTCGCCCTGGTAGCGGGGGATCTTGTAGTAGCTCTTGAACACGAGCTTGCCGCGCCTGATGTCGAAGATGGCGTCGGCGCCGCGGTTCGGACCGGTGGCCTCGTTGCAGGTGGCCCCGCCGCCGCCGCCGAGCTCGTCGGTGAAGATGACCTTGTTGCCCTCGTTGTTGAACGTCGCCGAGTGCCAGAAGGCGAAGTTCGGGTCGGTGACCCGGGTCTTGACCACCGGGTTCTCCCGGTTGGAGATGTCGAACAGCACGCCGTCGCCCATGCAGGCGCCGGCCGCGAGGTCCTTCTCCGCGTAGACGGTGATGTCGTGGCAGCCGCTGGTGGGCAGCAGCAGGCCGGGCTGGGTCTCGTTGCCGCCGTCGGGGAAGACGACCGGGGTGCTGACGACCGCCGCCTCCGTCGGGGCGTGCAGCGGCACCTTGATGATCGAGATCTTGTCGTGCGGCGGCTGGCAGTCGGGGAACGTCGCGTTCGGGCTGTAGGAGGAGATGTAGAGGTAGACGTTCTTCCAGCGGTCCCTGCCCTTGCCCGGGACCTGGGTCAGGGTGTGGGAGCCGCAGTTGGTCTCGACCGACTTGATGTACTTCGGGTTCGCCTTGTCGGTGATGTCGAAGATCCGGACGCCTTCCCAGGACTCCTTGTTCGACGCGGTCTGCGCGGTGCTGCTGCAGGAGTCGTTGTTGCGGGAGGAGTCGACCGCGGTGAACAGCAGGTTGCCGTGGACGGTGACGTCCATCTGCGAGCCGGGACACACGACGCTGCTGACGACCTTGGTCTGTTTCGGATTACTGATGTCGTAGATAGAGAAACCACCGTAATTGCCGACATAGGCGTAGTCACCCTGGAACGCGATGTCGGAGTTGATGGTGTTCGCCAGCCCCGCGGGTTTGGGCACGTTGATCACGTGCGACACGTTGGGGCTGGTGACGACCTGGCCGGGGGGCGGGATGTCGGCGGCGCCGGCGGGCACGGTGGCCAGGACCATCGCCACCGCGGTCGCGGCCATGACCAGGAACCGGCCGCCCAGGCCCTTCCTGAGAGGGGATAACACTTGCGAGCCTCCTTGCCACATGTGCCGTAAAGGTCACATAAATGACTAAATCGTTTATCCGAAGGATCGACTCGACAAGCCCTCACTATGTCAGCAACTTTTTCCGATTTGCCGCCTTTACTGCCTCCTCCGCCGACGTTAAAGTCTTTCATCGGGAGATCTTGAAGAGATGAAAAGATCTTGCAGAGGAGGGCGGTTGCGCGTCGCGCCGGTGCTTGCGGTCCTCGCCGTCCTTTCCCTCAGCGCGTGCGACAGCGACCGGAGACCGCCTGTCGCGCTGTCGACCGCGCCCGTCATCGCACCCGGCAGACCGGGTGAGGCCGCCAGGACGCTCGGCGCGAGCGAGGCGGCGACCGCCGTGCCGAGCCCCACGGCGAACGCCTCGGACGTGAGATACGTGCAGGACATGATCGTCCACCATCGGCAGGCCCTCCAGATGGCGATCCTGGCCCCGACGCGCGCCGGAACGGAGAAGGTGCGGAGCATGGCCTCGCGCATCAAGGACTCCCAGACGCCGGAGATCCAGTTCATGACGCTGTGGCTGACCCAGCAGGGCCTGCGACCGCCCGACCACCACGCGCGCCACACGGACATGCCGGGCATGGCCACTCCCGAGCAGCTGAAGGCCCTCGCCGCCGCCTCCGGCCAGGACTTCGACCGGCTCTTCCTCCAGCTGATGATCGCCCATCATCGAGGAGCGATCACGATGTCCGAGCAGGTCCTGACCTCAGGCTCGCACCTGAGGATCGAGGAGCTGGCGAACGAGGTCGCCACGACCCAGGCCGGTGAGATCCGCCGGATGTTCCAGCTCCAGACCACCCCCTGAACCCCCCAGAGCCCTGGACCGCCGATCGTCGCCGTCGCCGTCGCCGTCGCCGTCGCCGTCGCCGACCAGCCTGTACGGCCGCCGCGACGGCCGTACAGGCTCGTCCTCACCGGACGCAGGCGGGGCTGTCCTGGGTGGCCTCCGTGCAGCCCTCGGGCAGCACGGGAGGGACGTCCGTCCAGCCCGCCCGCTCGTAGACGAGCGCCCGGTAGACGGTTCCCGCGGGCAACCCGGCGACTCCCGAGATGTAGGCGGGATCCAGGAGCCACGGCCGCACGACGACGTTCTGGAGGGCGAGCAGACGACCGTCCGACTCGTCCACGATGACCTGTTGCTCGTCCTGCCCGCCTCCGTGGTTCACTCCCGCGATCGCGATCCCGACCCCGGGACGTCCCTCCACGTCGCGGACCCGGCCCAGGGCACGGACACCGGGCATCCTGGCGACCATCCGGTAGAGGGCGCCTCGGGTGCCGCCGCTGATCGGGGCGTTCGACATCAGATGGGCCGCCACCTCCCACAACCACCAGTCCTTCGTGAGCCGCGACGTGCCGGGGAGCGTGGTCGGCCACGCCGCCATGCGCTTTTCGTAGGCGGGCCAGAACGACAGCAGACGTTCCCTCAGCGCGTCGGGGTCCTGCGGGAGACCGAGCAGCTCGTCGGTCCCGAGGGACATGCCCATGGTGTCGCCGGGCCGCGCGGCGGGGAGGAAGAGGACCCTTGTGCCTCCGATGGGGGCGATGTCGTTCCGGCAGTCGGTGTCATGGCCGCAGGGCCTGGGGGCTCCCGCCCGTCGCCACGCCGCCCTGTCCTCCGGCGAGGCGGGCTCGGCGGACAGGCCGCGCACGACCAGGACTCGGGACGACGCCGGGTCGCGCGGGATCCACTCCGTCTGCCGGTTCCGTGTCCTGATCCGGTACCGGTCACCCTCGGGACCGGTGTTCTGCTCGTCGACGACGACGGTCTCGGCGCGCCAGTAGGCCCCCGGCTTCTGCCGCTGCTCGGCCGCCCGGTCCGCCGCCGCGTCCAGCACCGTCCCCGCGGACGAGGATCCACCGACCCGGACCTCGTTCGAGGAGGTGCGCGACAGCTGGGGGAGCGCCACCACGCCGATCACGACGGCCGTGCCCACGGCCGCGGCGACCACGCCGACCCACGTCGGCCTTCTCCTCCGGTCACGCCCGGTCCGGTGGTCTCCGACCGCGGGGGAACCGCCCGGCTCCCCGAGTCGCTCCCCGATCCGCCACACCGCGCCGTCGCCCTCGGCCCGCCACACCGCGCCCGGTTCCGTCGTGCCGCCTCCGGCGCCCCGTGCCCGGTCCAGGTCGGCGGGGCGAGCAGCCGCCAGAGCGTCCAGTACGTTCCTGCGCTTCACCGTTCCTCCTCGGGGACGAAAACGCGCTGCCTGCGATGGTGGAGCGCGGCGCCGTCCATGGCCGCCTCCAGACGACGCCTCGCCCGGTGCAGGCGCACGAAGAAGGCCGCCTTCGAGCAACCAAGGACTCCGGCCGCCTCGCCCGCCCCCAGACCGTGCCACGAGACCAGGGTGAGAACCTCTTTGTCGTCGTCGCCCAGCGTGGCCAGAGCCCTCAGTACGGCGGAGCGCTCGGCCACCTCGTCGGCCACGTCCGTCTCGACCTCTTCGGCCCAGCCCCGCAGCGCCTCCTCGAGCGCCGCGCGCCTGACCTCGTCCCTGTACAGCTCACGGCTCACGTTGCGGGCCACGCCCAGCAGCCACGGCAGCACGGCCCTCACCGGGATGTCCTCCCGCCGCCGCCAGGCGACGGCGAACGTCTCGCCGACCACCTCCTCGGCGAGCCGACGTCCGCACCGGCTCACCGCGTACGCGAACACCCGTGGGTGAAGCGCGTCGTACAAGGCGGTGAACTCCTCTTCGTCCAACACACGGCTCCTTCGACGACCCTTCACCGAGTAGTGGTCGTCAAGGCTCCGGTCTTACAGGCACCGGGAACATCCGACGCGGTCTTACAGACGTCGGAGACGTCCGACGCGGTCTTACAGACGTCGGAGACGTCCGACGCCGCGATGCCAGCCGGGGCGGTCGCCACCGGGGCTGTTAAGAGCCCAGCCGCCAGGAGTGGAGGTAGCTCTCCTGGTCGGAGCTCAGGCTGTCGACCTCGATGCCCGCGGCGGCCAACTTGAGCCGCGCGACCTCCACGTCGACCTCTCCCGGCACGTCGTAGACGCCGGGTTCGAGCCGCGCGCGCTCACGGGCCAGCCAGGCCACGGCGAGGGCCTGCGCCGAGAAGGACATGTCCATGACGGCGGCCGGATGCCCCTCGGCGGCCGCCAGGTTCACCAGGCGGCCCTCGGCGAGCAGCAGGAGCCTGCGGCCGTCGGCGAGGACGTACTCGTCGGTGTTGGGGCGCACCCCGGGATGCACGGCGTGCGCCAGCTCCTCCAGGGCCCGCACGTCGATCTCGACGTCGAAGTGCCCGGCGTTGGCCAGGATCGCGCCGTCCTTCATCACCGCGAGGTGCTCGCCCCTGATGACGTCGCGGTTGCCGGTGACGGTGACGAACACGTCTCCGATCGTCGCGGCCCTGCCCATGGGCTGCACCTCGTAGCCCTGGAGCGAGGCGTCCAGCGCCTTGACCGGGTCGATCTCGGTGACGACGACCCGCGCCCCCAGGCCTCTGGCCCGCTCGGCCACGCCCCGGCCGCAGAAGCCGAACCCCGCGACCACCACGACCTTGCCCGCGAGCAGCGTGTTGGTGGCGCGCATGATGCCGTCCATGGTGGACTGGCCGGTGCCGTACCGGTTGTCGAACATCCGCTTGGTCCGGGTGTCGTTGACCGCGACGACGGGAAACCTCAGCGCCTGCTCCGCGGCCATCTGCCGGAGCCTGATGATCCCGGTCGTGGTCTCCTCACATCCTCCGGAGACTCCCTCGAGCAGCTCGGTCCGCTCGGTGTGCAGGATGTTGACCAGGTCGCAGCCGTCGTCGAGGACGAGGTCGGGGACGATGTCGAGCGCCTGGTGGATGTGCCGGTAGTAGGTCTGCCTGTCCACTCCCGCCAGGGCGTGCACACGGACGCCGTAGACGCCGAGCGCCTCGGCGACGTCGTCCTGGGTGGACAGCGGGTTGGAGGCGGCCAGGGCGATCTCGGCCCCGCCCGCCCGCAGGGCGCCCATGAGGACCGCGGTCTCGGCGGTCACGTGCAGGCAGGCGGCGATCCGCAGCCCCTCGAGGGGGGCCTCGGCCGCGAACCGCTCCCCGATCGCGGTGAGCACCGGCATCGCCCGCGCCGCCCACCCGATGCGCCGCTCCCCTGCGGCGGTCAGCGCGCTGTCCACGTTTCTCCCCAGATGGCCCGAAGGCCCCCGCGTAACTCGCGGGGGCCGGGTGGAACGGTCGGATCAGTGTCTGACCGGCGTCCGGTCAGTACGTTAACCGATCAGTAGCGGTAGTGGTCGGCCTTGTAGGGGCCCTCGACGTCCACGCCGATGTACTCCGCCTGAGCCTTGGTGAGCGTGGTGAGCTTCACGCCGAGGGCGTCGAGGTGGAGGCGGGCGACCTTCTCGTCCAGGTGCTTGGGCAGCACGTAGACGCCGACCGGGTACTGCTCGGTCTTGGTGAACAGCTCGATCTGGGCGATCACCTGGTTGGTGAACGAGTTGGACATGACGAACGAGGGGTGGCCGGTGGCGCAGCCCAGGTTCATCAGACGGCCCTCGGCGAGCACCAGGATCTGGTGGCCGTCGGGGAAGGTCCAGGTGTGGACCTGCGGCTTGATCTCGGTCTTGACGATGCCGGGGATCCTGGCCAGGCCGGCCATGTCGATCTCGTTGTCGAAGTGACCGATGTTGGACACGATGGCGTTGTGCTTCATCTTCGACATGTGGTCGGCGGTGATGATGTCGAAGTTGCCGGTCGTGGTGACGAAGATGTCGGCGATGCCGACGACCTCCTCCAGCGTGGTGACCTGGAAACCGTCCATGGCCGCCTGGAGGGCGCAGATCGGGTCGATCTCGGTGACGATGACGCGGGCGCCCTGACCCTTGAGGGCGTCGGCGCAGCCCTTGCCGACGTCGCCGTAGCCGGCGACGACCGCGACCTTGCCGCCGATCAGCACGTCGGTGGCGCGGTTGAGGCCGTCGATGACCGAGTGGCGGCAGCCGTACTTGTTGTCGAACTTCGACTTGGTCACCGAGTCGTTGACGTTGATCGCCGGGAAGAGCAGCGAGCCCGCCTTGAACATCTCGTAGAGGCGGTGGACGCCGGTGGTCGTCTCCTCGGTGACGCCCTTGATGCGCGAGGCGATCTCGGTCCACTTCTTGTCGGGACCGACCGTACGGCGGAGCAGATCGAGGATGATCTTCCACTCCTCCGCGTCGTCCTCGCCGGCGCTGGGGACGGCGCCCGCCTTCTCGTACTCGACGCCCTTGTGCACGAGCAGGGTGGCGTCGCCGCCGTCGTCGAGGATCATGTTGGGGCCGTCACCGCCGGGCCATACGAGCGCCTGCTCGGTGCACCACCAGTACTCCTCCAGGGTCTCGCCCTTCCAGGCGAAGACCGGCACGCCCTGCGGGTCGTCGACGGTGCCGTTGGGGCCGACGACGACGGCGGCGGCCGCGTGGTCCTGGGTGGAGAAGATGTTGCAACTCACCCAGCGGACCTCGGCGCCGAGCGCGACCAGCGTCTCGATGAGCACGGCGGTCTGGATGGTCATGTGCAGCGAGCCCATGATCTTCGCCCCGGCCAGCGGCTGGGCCTCGGCGTACTCCTTGCGGATCGCCATCAGACCCGGCATCTCGTGCTCGGCGAGCTGGATCTCCTTGCGGCCGAAGTCCGCAAGGGAAAGGTCGGCGACCTTGAAGTCCATGAATTACCCCTCTGGTTGATGGTCTCGCGCGCCTGATGCCCTCGCCGGGGCTCGCTGGCCTCGATGTCTCGCCGAGTCTCGCGACCCGCTTCGCTCCCGGGCACGGCTCGCCACTCCACCGGAAAGTCGACGATGTGAGTTTAGGCGGCCGGTACCGCTCAGCGCACCTTGGAGAGCGGTAACCTGACACAAGAATGTCAGCTTCCCTTGAATTCCCGCGAATTTCCTCGAAAGGGGCGGAGAATGCGGATCACCGAGGCCGCCAGACGGCTGGGCATGTCCCCCAGGATGCTCCGTTACCGGGAGGCCCTCGGCCTGCTCCCGCCCGTCAGGAACCAGGGGGCGCACCGGCGCTTCGGCGACGAGGAACTCGCGGCCGTCGCCCAGGGGGTCGAGCTGGAGAAACGGTTCGACATCTCCCCCGCCGAGCTGTCCTTCGCGCTGCGGGTGCTGAGCGAGCCCGCGGTGGCGCAGGCCGTACGGGATCTGGGACTGCGGATCGGGCGCGTCCAGGCCCCGCGCAGGGCGCTGGACTTCGAGAAGGAGAAGGCCCTGCGCCTGCTCCAGGGCCGCTCCTAGACAGCTGCGCGCCGTCCGGCCCCGTACCCCGCAAACCGGCACTGCGCGTCGCCCGGCCCACGTACCCCGCGGACCGGCACTGCGCGTCGTCCGGCCCCCCGTAGACCACTGCGCGTCGTCCGGACACCTGCGGCCGCCCGCCTCCGGTACGGGCCGTCCGTGCGCCAAGGTCGCTCCCAGGAGTGACGACGCCGGGCCCGCGAGTCAGAAGAATTCACCTCATGAACCCCTCCACCTCGCCGTCCGCCCTCGAACAGGTCACGGCGGCCCTGAGATCCCCCTTTGCCAACCCGCGGCTCGTCGGCGACGTCCTGGTGACGTCGGCGCTGACGCTCATCGCGTGCGCGGAGGTCGTGGTCAGCCGCCTCGGCAGCGTCCCCGTTCTCGTCGCCGCCGTCATGGCGACCGCGCCCCACGTGGGCCGCCACATCGTGCCCCGGCAGACGGTCGCGCTCACCCTCCTCGGCGCCCTGGGCCTCGGCCTCGCCGGGTTCCGCCCGGACAACCTGCCGATCGCCGTGTACGTCTCCGGGCTGCTGTCCTTCTACACGCTTCTGCGCATGATGAGCCGTCGCGCCGCCTGGCTGCTGACCGGCTGCGTGACACTCGTCATGGCGGCCGCCGGCCTGCTCCTGTTCGCGCGCAGGGGCGTGGACGGCATGCTGTCCCTGGTCATGGAGAGCGAGGGGACCTGGTTCCTCCTCATGCTCACCGCCGTCGTCGGCACGGCGTTCCTCGCGGACACGCGGCGCAGCCGTACGGAGATCAGGGAGGTGCGCGCCGACAACCTGGAGAGCCTCAGGGAGCAGGCGGCAATGGCCGAGCGGGCCAGGATCGCCAGGGAGATGCACGACATCGTGGCCCACTCGGTCTCGATGATCGCCGTTCAGGCGGAGACCGCGCCCTACACGCTCGGTGACCTGGACGACAGGACGAAGCAGGAGTTCGCCGAGATCGCGACCTCGGCACGCACCACGCTCACCGAGATGCGCCGCCTGCTCGGCGTGCTGCGCGCCGACGTCACCACCGCTCCGGAGACCGCGCCGCAACCGGGGCTGGCGCGGCTTCCCGAACTGCTCGAACAGTACGAGGGCGAGGCCGACCTCGACGTGGTCGGCGAGGCGGCGCCGGTGCCGCAGGCCGTGGACGTCTCGGCCTACCGGATCGTCCAGGAGGCGCTGACCAACGCCCGCGTCCACGCGCGCGGAGCTCGTGTCTCGATCGAGCTCACCTACCGCCCCGGCCTGCTGGTGCTGCGGATCGCCGACGACGGCCCCGGCCCGTCGGGCGACACCTCGAACGGGCACGGCCTGGTCGGCATGCGGGAGCGGGCGCTGGCCCTCGGCGGCTGGTTCCAGGCGGGCCCCGGCCCGTCAGGGGGCTTCCTCATCCAGGCGGGCCTTCCCCTGGAATGACCTCCTCCGACCACCGCCGGGTCTCCTCCTCCGGCACGCCGTCACCGAGTTCCTCCGGCACGCCGTCACCGGACTCCCCCGGCACGACACCGTCAGCCGCCCCCGGCACGACGCCGTCAGCCGACCTCGGCACAGCACCGTCGGGCGATCCCGGCACGACGCCGTCGGGCGGCCGGATCCGCGTCCTGGTCGCCGACGACCAGCCCGTCGTGCTGCGCGGGTTCGCCGCGGTGCTCGACGCGCAGCCCGACCTCACCGTCGTGGGCACCGCCCCCGACGGCGTGCGGGCCGTGCGGCTGGCCGGGGAGACCCATCCGGACGTCGCACTGCTCGACATCCGGATGCCGGAGATGGACGGGATCGAGGCCGCCCGCCGGATCCTGGAGACCGAGACCACCAGGATCATCATGATCACCACGTTCGACCTGGACGACTACGTGTACGACGCGCTCACCGCGGGGGCGAGCGGGTTCCTGCTCAAGGACGTCAGGGCGGACGACCTGGCCGAGGCGGTCAGGACGGTGGCGCGCGGCGACGCGCTGCTGGCCCCGAAGGTCACCAGGCGGCTGATCGCCGAGTTCTCCCGGCAGCGGCGGCCCGTGACACCCGGCGGCTCGCTGACCCCGCGTGAGGTCGAGGTGCTGCGGCTGATCGCCCAGGGCCTGTCGAACGCCGAGATCGCGGCCCGTCTCGTGGTCACCGAGCACACCGTCAAGACCCACGTGGCCAGGCTGCTGGCCAAGCTGAACCTGCGCGACCGCACCCAGGCCGTCATCCACGCCTACGAGTCGGGCCTGGTGGTCCCGCGCGCGTGAGCCCCCTCTCCCAGAGACTCCCCGTCAGGAGAAAACTCCCAGAGACTCCCCGTCAGGAGAAAAGGAGTGGAAGAACCCGTCCCACGCGGCGAGACTCCTGGAGATGATCGGGGATCGAGATGGCTGGGCCGACCCCACGACTGAAGCCGAGGGTCCGCGCCCGAGTTTCTCGATCGACTCACACGGGTCGTTCACGGGGGGGCCGTCTTTGACATCCTCCCTGCCCGAAAGGACCGGGACTCCCGGCCGAAGCCGGGTGGTTCGCGGTTCACAGCCCCGCCCAGCGGCTGGAGGACTCCGCCCTGCAGGACGGGGCATCCATGCTGGAGGAACATGGTGACAGGCGGTTGGGGCGCCGACCTTCTGCTGGGCGGCATCGTCCTGGCGGGCGCGTCCGTGCAGCGGATGGCGGGCGTCGGATTCGCGCTCGTGGCGGTGCCCGCCCTGGTGGCGTTTCTCGGCCCGATTCAGGGGGTGGCTCTTTCGAACTGCGCGGCCGCCGCCATCAGCGCGATCGGACTCGCCACCGAATGGCGCGGGGTTCGTCTGGCCGCGATGGTGCCGCTGGTCCTCGCCGCCGCCTGCACCGTGCCGGTGGGAGCTCTGGTGGCCGGCTCCCTGCCCGCCCCCGTGCTGCTGGTCGGCATGGGGATCGTGGTGAGCGCGGCCGTGCTGCTGGTGATGCGTGGAGCCAGGGTGTCCGCCCTGCGTGGCATGGCAGGCGCGCTGACCGCCGGCGCCGCGAGCGGTTTCATGAACTCCTCGGCGGGAGTGGGCGGCCCCGCGGTGTCGTTGTACGCGGTGAACGCGGGCTGGACGGTGCGGGAGTTCGTGCCGAACGCGCAGTTCTACGGTGTCCTGGTCAACGGGTTCTCCCTCACCGCCAAGGGGCTGCCCCAGCTTTCGACCACCGCCTGGCTGCTGGCCGGCGTCGGGATCGCGGCGGGAGCCGTCATCGGCGAGATGGCGGCGGAGCGGGTGCCGGAGCGGCTCGCCCGGCGGACGGTGCTTCTGCTCGCGCTGACCGGGGGGCTCGTCACGGTGGGCAAGGGGCTGTCGGAACTGTGAGCCGCGGACCATGCGAAACGCTCGGCGGGGAAAGCACCGCCGAGCGTCTCTTCGCTTCCTTCAGGACGCGGTCAGTCACCGGGGCACGGCCAGGACGCGGTCGATCACCGTGTCATGGCGCGCCCCCTCCGGGCGCCACGGGACGGGGCCGTCAGGTCCTCCACGCCATGCGCGGCCCCTGTAGCGGCCCCTGTCAGCGGCCCCTGTCAGGGGCGGCCCTGTCAGGCGCGGCCGTTGGCCGAATGCGGGTCGGAGGCGACTCCGCCGACCCTGGCCCTGTCCAGGTCAGGCTCCAGGTAGATGACCCGGGCCATCGGCACCGCCGAGCGGATGCGCTGCTCCGCCTCGTCGATGCCCCTGGCGACCTCGGCCGCCGTGTCGTCGTGGTTGACCGCGATCTTCGCGGCGACCAGGATCTCCTCGGGGCCCAGGTGGAGCGTGCGCATGTGGATGACCCTGGCGACCTCGGGGGCGCTCTCCAGCGCGTCGATGATCTGCGTCTCGACCTCGGGGCCCGCGCTCTCACCGATCAGCAGCGACTTGGTCTCGATGGCGAGGATGATCGCGATGACGGCGAGGAGAACGCCGATCGCCATCGTGCCGACGCCGTCCCAGACGCCGTTGCCGGTGACCACGGCGAGCGTCACGCCGATCAGCGCGAGGACCAGTCCGACGAGGGCGCCCAGGTCCTCCAGCACGATGACCGGCAGCTCCGGCGACTTGGACCTGCGGATGAACTGCATCCAGGACTGGTTGCCGCGGAGCGGGTTGGACTCCTTGATCGCGGTGCGGAAGGAGAACGACTCCGCGATGATGGCGAAGATCAGGACTCCGAAGGCCACGATCGGCGTCTCCACCGGATGCGGGTCGCTGATCTTGTGCCAGCCCTCGTAGAGGGAGAAGAGCGCACCGATCGTGAACAGCACGACCGCGACCACGAAGGCGTAGAAGTATCGCTCCCTGCCGTAGCCGAACGGATGCTCCGGGGTGCGCTTGCGCTCGGCCCGCTTGCCTCCGACCAGCAGCAACACCTGGTTGCCCGAGTCGGCGAGTGAGTGGATCGACTCGGCAAGCATGGATGACGAGGTCGTGATCAGGAAGGCGACGAACTTGGCCGCCGCGATCGCAACGTTCGCGGCCAACGCCGCAATGATCGCCTTTGTACCGCCGCCCGCGCTCACGACAGCCTCCACTCATTTATTCCGAAAAAGACGAGAAGGATCCTATTGGGAAATTCTCGCCTTGAGCTCCGTGATGGCCGACACAGGGGTCGGGTCGATCCCGTACCCCAGAGCGAGGTATGTACTCGCGTAGTCTCCCAGCGCGATCAGGGTCGCGAGCCGCTCCAGCGGATGCAGGCCCTCCGCGACGATCTGGGTGACCGGCACGCCCCTGTCCTCCGCCATCCGCACCGACGCCTCGCGACGCCGCGCCACCTGCGGATGCTCCTCCACGTCTCGCAGCACGAACAGCCTCAGAGAGCGTCCCGCCTCGTCGGCGAAGATGTCGCGCCGGGCCAGCGGGCCGTCGAAGGCGACCACCTGGTTGTGGTTGACCTCGGGGATCTCTCCCCAGACCGCGGGGTACTTGCCGTTCTCGTTGAGCTGGGAGGCCCACCGGTAGGCCGCGACGGCGGCCAGCGGGGAGGACCCCCAGACCATCGGCACCGTCTCGGCCAGCTCCATGGCCAGCGACTTGCCGGGGTTGATGAAGGACTCGCTCGTCGGGCGGCACCGGTGGGCGACGTCCTCCAGGCGCGTGGCCACGGCCTCGAAGACCTCGTCGTCCAACTGGAGCAGGCCCAGCTCCGCCGCGACGACCACCAGCGGGATCGACAGCGCCCAGACGGCGGCACGCGGCTGCCCGCCGGTGGTGGCGGGCACGAACGGCGCGCCCGCCTGCCGGGCGACCGCGTGCAGCGGCGAGTCCACGGCGGCCAGCACGAGCAGGCGGCAGCCGCGGCGAACGGCCTCCATCGCCACCGCGATCGTCTCCTCGGTCTTCCCCGAGCACGACACCGCGATCACCAGGTCGGTCGCGCCGACCCAGCCGGGCAGCTGGTAGGACCGCACGGTCACGATCGGCAGCGGGGCGCCGTGACCGCACACCACGTCGAGAATGTCACCGGCGATGCCGGAACCGCCCATGCCCGCGACCACGATGGCGCGGGGCCTGCCGCCCCGGGTCACCGCGGTGAGATCCGCCTCCCGCGCGGCCCTGTGGGAGGTGCGGATCTGCGCCGCCGAGGCGGCCACCGCGCGCAGCATGCCCGAGGGGTCGCCGTCGACCAGCAGTGCTTGATCGTCGAGCCGATCCGGCTCCCAGCTCACGACTTCCGAGCCTCGTCGACCAGGAGGACCGGGATGTCGTCGCGCACGGGATAGACCAGCCCGCAGGAGGCGGAGGTGCACGAAAGCTCGTCCACCTCAGGCTCGGCACGCAGCGGAGACTTGCAGTTGGGGCAGGCCAGGATCTCCAGCAACCATTCGTCGATCTTCACTCGCTCAGCTCCTCACGACGGCGAGGACTTCGTCCCTGATCGCCGCCATCTGAATCTCGTCGGCCGCCTCGGCGTTCAGCCTGAGCAGCGGCTCGGTGTTGGACGGACGAAGATTGAACCACCAACCGGGGCCCGAGACGGTCATGCCGTCCAGCTCGTCGAACGTGACGCCGTCCCGGCCCTCGAACCTCTCCCTGACCCGCGCCGTCGCGGCCCGCTGGTCGGCGACCGTGCTGTTGATCTCTCCCGAGGCCGCGTAACGGGCGTAGCCGGCGAGGATCTCCGACAGCGGCCTGTCCTGCTCGCCCAGCGCGGCCAGCACGTGCAGCGCGGCCAGCATGCCGGTGTCGGCGAACCAGAAGTCCTTGAAGTAGTAGTGGGCGGAGTGCTCCCCGCCGAAGACCGCGCCGGTCCTGGCCATCTCGGCCTTGATGAACGAGTGGCCGACACGGGTCCTGACCGGCACCCCTCCGTGCTCGGCGACGATCTCGGGGACGCCCCGCGAGGTGATCAGGTTGTGGATGATCGTCGCGCCGGGCTGCTTGGCCAGCTCACGAGCCGCGACCAGCGCGGTGATCGTGGACGGGGAGACCGACTCCCCGCGCTCGTCGACGACCCAGCAGCGGTCGGCGTCGCCGTCGAAGGCCAGGCCGATGTCCGCGCCGACGTCGAGCACGGCCTTCTGCAGGTCGCGGAGGTTCTCCGGCTCGATCGGGTTGGCCTCGTGGTTGGGGAACGTGCCGTCCAGCTCGAAGTAGAGCGCGGTCAGCTCCAGGGGAAGCCCCTCGAAGACCACGGGCACCGTGTGCCCCGCCATCCCGTTGCCCGCGTCGACCACGACCCGCAGCGGCCGGACGGCGGACAGGTCGACGAGCGTGCGCAGATGGTCGGCGTAGCCGCGCAGCAGATCCCGCTCGGAGACGACGCCGCCGCCCTCGCCGCCGACCCCCGAGGCCAGGAGCTCGGCCGCCCTGTCGCGGATCTCGACGAGCCCGGTCTCCGCGCCGATCGGCACGGCTCCCGCCCTGCACATCTTCATGCCGTTGTAGCGGGCCGGGTTGTGGCTGGCGGTGAACATCACCCCGGGCACGGAGAGGCTGCCGCTGGCGTAGTAGAGCATGTCGGTCGACCCGAGACCCGTGTCGACCACGTCGGCCCCGCGCGAGGTGACCCCGCGGGCGAAGGCCGCGGCCAGCGGCCCCGAGGAGGCGCGCATGTCGTGCGCGACCGCCACGGTCGCGGCGCCGGTGACCTCCACGAAGGCCGCGCCGACCGCCTCCGCGGTCTCCTCGTCTAGCTC
Organism: Streptosporangium carneum; assembly: GCF_027922005.1. Classification (GTDB taxonomy): domain Bacteria; phylum Actinomycetota; class Actinomycetes; order Streptosporangiales; family Streptosporangiaceae; genus Streptosporangium; species Streptosporangium carneum. Next base: position 662,410 of record NZ_BSEV01000002.1, read on the forward strand.
GTCCGGCACGACGCCGCGCACGTCGTACGCCTTGAAGATCCTGGCGAGGTCGCCCACTCCAGCTCCGCCCCTTTATCTCGTCTCTGCCGCCCCCAGCCTAGGCCCTGTCCCCAAGATCTTTCGCCTGCCTAGGAACAGGATCGGACAGGGTCAGCGGTCACGCTGGGGCTGCGCGGAGCGGAGCACTCTCAGATGCCCCCGGCGTCCGACCTCGACTCCCTGCCCGACGGGCTCGGTGCCGTTCGTCGGGGCCGGCCTGGCCGCCTCGCGGACGGCGTTGGCGAGTGCCTCGAGGTCGTCGGTGCTCGGCGGCGCGCCGTCGGTGGGAAGACGGACGACCTCCCAGCCACGGGGCGCGGTGAGCCGCTCGGCATGCTCGGCGCACAGGTCGTAACAGTGCGGCTCGGCGTACGTCGCCAAGGGCCCGAGAACGGCGGTCGAATCGGCGTAGACGTACGTGAGCGTGAATACGGCAGGCTGACTGCACGCGGTGCGGGAACAGCGGCGGACGGGGCTCACGGTGGGACCGTATCCGGTAAGCGTCCGAGGCGCCACTATCTGAGCGCTCTTAACGAGCGTGTCGCCACAATTCGGACACGTGTCCCGGCTTCCACCCCCCTGTACGGCTTGCACACCCTCCCGACAACCCCTTCCCACCACCGCCGCATGCGCGTCTAAGCTTGGCCCGTGAGCTCGGCACCCGGTAGACCTCGTCCTCCCCGCAGGCGCGACCGGCACGGTCGCGGCATGCGGGGTCCGCTGGCCCCCTCTCACGTGCCGATCGCCAAGTCGCGCAGCGAGCGCTTCGACGATCTCGTCCTGGACGCCGTGGACCGCCTCAAGCCCCGCTGGAGCAACCAGCTGGCGGCCGTCGAGTTCGCGGTCGAGGAGGTGCCTCCGGTCTCCGAGCTGGGTGACGGTCCGGGGCTGCTGTCCGGCGAGCCGATCCCGTTCGGCAGGGCGGAGCCCGCCGTGGGCAAGCGCCCCGCCGTCGTGATCATCTACCGCCGCCCCCTCGAGGCCAGGGCCCGCGACCGCGACCAGCTCGGCGCGATGGTGCACGACACCGTGGTCGAGCAGGTCGCCGGACTGCTGGGGTTGTCCCCTGAGTCGGTCGACCCTGGATACGACGAGGGCGACTAGGACGCGTTTCCCGGGGGTCGGCACTGCCGGGCAGCCACGCCCTGGGATTGAGCGGCGACCCGCCCTGAACCGGACCCGCCAGGCCGGAGGCCTGAACCCGCCAGAGCTCAGCCGAGACGGCCGGCCGGACCACCCGGACAACCCGGCGAACCGGCGTCGCCCCCCAAGCACGCGGCTTCAGGGAACAGCCTCAGGGCAGCACGGTCGCCACGGACTCGGTGATCGGCGGGACCAGTGCCCACACGCGGGCCGCGGCCAGCGGCTGGAGGGTCAGCGCCAGCCCCTTCTTGATCCGCTCGTCCATCACCCGCCCGCCGTACACAGGTCCCGAACCCGACGCGGGCAGCACCAGCACTCCGAAGGGGCCGTCCGTCTTGGGCAGGCTGACCTGTTTCGTACGGGCAGCGGGGATGTCCACCTCGAACGGTTCCGGCGCCTGCCCCTCTCGCGGCAGCACCTGCACGCTCACCCTCCCTGCCGCCTCCGGCGCGCTGAGCACCAGTCGGGAGCTCTTGTCCCCGCCGGTGCGGTTGTCCGCGACCACGCTGCCCAGGACGATCGGGGCCGCTCCCGCGGTGAAGGCCACGTCGGTCTTCTTCCCGGTTCCGGTGACGACGAGCCCGGCCACGATCGGGGTCTCCGAGGTGAGCACGATCGCGGAGGCCCGGCTCGCGATGCCGCTGGACAGGTCGAGGGTCGCGACGGACCCGGCGGGCACCTCGAGCAGTTCTTTGCCCTTGAGGGCGTAGGTCCCGTCCGGGGTGAGCGCCTTGACCTCGACCAGGGCGTCGGTCTCCGCGATCGAGGCGACCAACAGCTGACGTCCGCCGCCGCCTCCGGGGATTCCGGGGACCACGACGCGGGTCGCGGGGGGCGCGGAGGCGGGCAGCCAGTCGACGCCCCGGCCGCCGTGCATGACCGCCCGAGCCGCCGCGGTGACCCTGCCCGAGCTGGTGCGCACCTCGACGGCCATGACGAGCGGCGAGGGCGCCACGTCCTTGAGGTCGATCGTCCGGCTCTCACCCGGCCTGAGGATGATCACGTTGCCGGAGTCGCTGACCACCGGCCCCTCCCCGGCGTAGACCATGATCTCCACGGTGGCCGGGGCGGGGTAGGGGTTGGCGAGGTGGAGGGCGACGTCGGCCGCGGCGGGCCCGGGGCCGACCAGCCAGGTGCTCGCGGCGGGCTCGACGCACCGCACCCCGGCCAGTCCTCTGTGCGTGCCCGAGGTCTCCCTGCGGGTCTGCGACGCCTCAAGGCCCGCCGCCATGCTTCCCGTGGCCGTCACGACGAGCGGCCCCGACTTGGCCGGGATCTTCTCGTGCCAGAGGTTGCCCGGTGTCCGCGGGGGGTCGAGCCTCCTGTCGCCGACGGTGATCGCCGCCGCGCCGGGTCCCTGTCCTCCCGGCGGGGTGACGACGCCGACGGCGGTGTCGCCCGTGTCGGGGCAGACGGCCGTCACCGAGGCGACGGGCACCTTCCTCAGGCCCTGCGCGGGCTTGGCGAGGGCCTTCGGCTGGCTCGCGGAGGCGACTCCGTACAGGGCGAGCAGGGCGACCAGGACCAGGCCGAGAAGGCTGAACCGGTTCTCGATCAGGGATTTCATCGGGCGGACGGCTCTCTGGCTGGCTCGGACATGTCATGGGAGGCGTGGCCGTCCGCGGCCCGTGAGCCGGGCGCGGCCAGGATCGAGACGACCAGCGCCATCACGGCCTGGGCCCAGAGCCAGCGGCTGTGCCAGGGGTCGCCCGGCGGCGTGGGGGGAACCGTGACCGGCTGGGTCAGCCGCCACACGCCGAGCGTGCGCGACAGGCTCATTCTTGCCAGCGCGGGCTGGGAGTCGAGCGCGTCGCTGATCTCCTGGCTCACCGGCGGGCTCACCACGACGAACCGGATCCCGTAGGCGGCCAGCACGCCCGCGTCGTCGCCGCCTCTGCCCGAGGCCAGTCCGGCCGCCGCGACGGCGACCCGCTCCCTCGGCCCCGGCGGCGTGGGGATGTCCGCCTCGCCGACCAGCGGGGTACGGCCGCGCAGCACGGTGAAGGTCAGTCCCTCGTCCTGCGCGCGCAGAAGCAGGGTCCGCTCGCCTCCGCCCGAGTTGAGCGCGGCCAGCGCGGGCATCACGTCGCGGACGTTCCCGTCGAGGGGTCCCCTGACGCCTCCGGTGACCCACATGCCCGCCGCGAGCACCGGTGTGGAGAAGGCGATCGCCACGACCACGAGCGCGGCGACCCTGCGAAGCCCTCCCGCCGCCCTGAACTCGGCGATCCGGTCGGCGGTGAGCGCGGCCACCACGAGCATGCCGGTCGCGGCGAGGGCCAGCGGCACGCCCGGCCAGGCGGGGGCCTGCGCGTCGGCGTTCAGCGAGGTGACCTGGGTCCGGCTGACCAGGATCGCCACCAGCACGCCGAAGAGCGCGACGCCCCAGCCGACGGCGATGACCATCCGGTTGCGGCGCATCAGCAGCGCGGCCAGGCAGGCGGCGATGAGGCCGCCGGTCACCCAGAGCGGCGGCATGCCGGGGCCGCCCGGGCTGAGCAGCAGCAGCGAGGAGGCGGGCAACGAGGCGTCGACCAGGTCGGGCTGGTGCAGTCCCGCCTCGAGCAGGAGCTGACCCGGGTTGGCGACCACCTGGGCCAGCCAGGGGAACAGCAGCGCCACGGGAACGCCGAAGGCGATGACCACCGAGCCGGTGAGTCCCTTGCGCGGGAAGGCGAGCGCGGCCAGCGCGCCGAGGACCAGCGTGAGCGGGTAGACGAGCGGGGCGAAGGCCGTGCCGACCGTGAGCAGGAGGCCGAGGCCCCAGGCCGCGCGGCGCACCCTGCGGCCCTGTCCGGTCAGCAGCGTGGTGGCCAGCGCCGCGTAGACGGGCAGCAGCGTGAAGACCACGGCGGTGCCGAGCCTTCCGCTCGCGACGGCTCCTGTGGCGACGGGCAGCAACGCGTACGAGGAGGCCAGCCAGACGCGGGTCCACCGCCCGCGGATCATCGACCTGGTCGCCGCGTAGGCGGAGAGTCCCGCCAGCGGCACGCAGCCCAGCAGCAGCACGGTGACCGCGAGCCAGGGCTTGCCGAACAGCACCGTGGAGAGCAGGGCGAGCACCGCGACGTACGGCGGCGCCCAGGCGTCGCTGCCGAGACCCGCCTGGTGGTAGCCCTCGGCGTAGAGGCGCCACAGGTCGGAGGAGCCGCCGATCACCGGGACCAGCGCGCCGCCTCCGAGGCGCGAGCCGCCGATCAGCCCGCGTTCGGCGACGAGCGTGACGGCGATCAGGACCAGCAGGAGCAGCGTCCCCGGGTTGCCGAAGAACCGCCGCGTGGCCCCGGCGTCGTCGGTGAGCAGCTCCTCCCCGTCCTCCTGCGCGAGGCCGGCGGCGTGGTGGCGGCCCGCGGACTCCACGAAACCGGTCCCGGCGAGATAGCTCTGGAACCGGTCGGCGAGCCGCCGGTAACCGGCGCCCGGCGGGGTGAGCAGCATCGCCGCCGCCGCGCCGTTCCGTCTCCTGCTCGCGGCGCGGGCGCGGCGGGCCCTGACGAGCCTGCTCGGATGCCCGATCACGGAGCCGAGCGCGAGGGCCTCGTCCAGCGCGTTGGCGGGCTGCTTGGCGACCAGGAACAGCAGCGTGTGGAAGAGCGAGCTCGCGAGGTTGCGGACCAGCGCCCACGGCAGCGACCGCAACGGCAGGTTCGCCATGACCACGAACATGGCGTTGCGGCGGTCGAGGCGGCGGGGGTGGTCGCCGCTGACGGTGATGCGGCGGCGTCTCCTGCTCGCGGCCTCCGCGTGCCAGGCGACCGCGTCGGTGACGTTGCGCACCCGGTATCCGGCGGCCCTGACCCGCCAGCACAGGTCGAGGTCGTCGCGGAACAGCGGCAGGAAGGGGTCGAGCCCGCCGACCTCCTCCCAGACGTCCCTGCGGATCAGCATGCCCGCCGTCGAGACCGATAGCACGTCCCTGAGACCGGCGTACTGCCCCTGGTCGAACTCGCGGGGGTCGATCCCGGTGTCCCTGCGGCCCCTCAGGTCGACGGTGACGCCGACTTCGAGCAGGAGCCTGCGGTCCAGCCAGTCGAGGAGCTTGGGGCCGAGCACCCCGGCCTGCGGGTCCTCGTCGGCGGCCCGCAGGAGGGCTTCGAGGGCGCCCTCGTCCGGCGCGCAGTCGTCGTGCAGCAGCCAGATCCACTCCTGTCCCTCCGCCGGACCCAGCTTGCCGAGGACGGTGGTGACGGCCTCGCCGAAGCTCGTCGAGCGTGGAAGGGTGAGGACGGCGCTGCGGCCCAGGGTGCCGGTCAGCAACGCGGCGCTGCCGTCTCTGCTGCCGTTGTCGACCCCGACCGCCCGGTCGACGGGGCGGGTCTGCCCCAGCAGCGCGTCGAGGGTCTCCCTCAGCCAACGAGCGCCGTCGTGGGCCACGACGATCGCGGTGACGGTGTGGTGGGGGTTGGGGGAGTCGGTGATGGACATGCGTCCCGTGTTCAGGAGGAGCTGATGATCGGCGCGACCACGATACGGCACCCTCTGTCAGGCTATGCCTGATGCACGAAAAAAGGGTCACGTGGCCGCAGGCCACGTGACCCCCCGATATATGATCAAACGCTCACAGTGAGCGTGTGAACCTCTTCCTCAGACCGCCTCACGCTTGATCCTGCGGCGTTCCCGCTCTGAGAGACCCCCCCAGATCCCGAACCGCTCGTCATGCTCGAGGGCGTACTCAAGGCATTCGGCACGCACCTCGCACGAGCGGCAGACCTTCTTGGCCTCCCGAGTGGATCCCCCCTTCTCCGGGAAGAACGCCTCAGGGTCGGTCTGCGCGCACAGCGCGCGTTCCTGCCAACCAAGCTGCTCTTCAGCGATGCTGTCCTGTGCGATGACCAGGTCGGCCACTGCACACCTCCCTGCCACCCGCCCGCAAATGGAGCCCCCCTATGAACGCCTCCCTCTTACCCACCAGCAGGAAGGCGTAACAACACGTGTGTAATTACACGCGCGTGGCCTGTGTGACGTCAAGCGGCATGCCGGTATCCGGGGAAAGACCTGCTCTCCCCGGTTCTGGGTCGTGTGCCTGCCTGGACCGGCGACCGTCCGGACGTCCGTGACGATCGCCTGGCCCGTTCAGTGCTCTCGGCGGTCGGAACCGTACCAGGACATGTTCTGCTCCTGACCGGGGCCCACCCTTTCTCTGTCCGAGCTTTCCTCTCCGGTGACCTGAGCCGAGCGCTCGGGCTTGTATATCGCGGTCGGGTCGATGGGCTGGGAGTCCCAGGACCTCGCGGACGGGCTGGGCCCGCTGAGCGGATCTCCCTGGTAGGCGGCGGGGTCGAACCTGAGCGTCGTCTCCGCCGGGGTCTCCCACTGGCCGCCCTGCTGGTACGGCTGCTGCGCCGGGGGCGCCTGCTGGGCCTGCGGGTGGCCGAACGGGTCGTCGTAGGAGCCGCCCGCCTGCGAGGAGGTGTACTCGGGGACCCTCAGCTGCGGCTCGGTTCCCCCCTGTGACGTGGGCTGCGAGACGCCCTGCGACTGCTGGTAGCTCTCCGCCTGCTGGTAGGCCTGCGCCATCTGCTGGGAGCGGAGGTCGACCGGGTCGGGGGCGGGAGCCGGGTAGTGCAGGTTCGGCTCGGTCTGGCGGGCGTACTCCGCGCCGGAGTAACCGGTGAACGGCTGGCCGTAGTTCTCCGGCGGCTGCGGGAAGCCCTGCTGTCCCTGGCTGTCGAAGGAGAGCCTCGGCTGGCTGTCGGAGCCGCTGTACGGCGAGGCCCCCTGCGCCTCGGACTGCGCCGCGTAGAAGGGAGCCTGCTGTTCGGGCTGCTGGGCGTAGCCGGGAAGCTGAGGCTCGGCGGGCGGGGTGTAACCGGGAAGCTGGGGGTCGGTGTACGCGGAGGCCTGCGGCTGCTCGGCCGGGGCGGCGTAGCCCGGCGGGTCGTAGGCGGTCGCCGGTGAGTCGTAGGCCGTGGCCGGTGAGTCGTAGGCCGTGGCGGGCGGGTCGTAGGCCGCACCCTGGGACTCGTACGGCTTGGCCTGGGGCTGCGCGTCCGCGGGGACGTACGGCCCTGGGGTGTAGACCTCGGCGGAGGACGGGGAGGCGGGCTGCGCCGGGGACTGGCCGTAGGAGGAGGGCTGCGTGCCGTACGGCTGGCTGTCCCCCGGCTGCGGGTAGGAGGCGGGGGAACCCGGCGAGCTCTGGGAGGTCTGGGGGTAGGCCTCGTTCGGGGAGGAGCCGTAGCCGTGCGCCTGGCCGTATCCCTCCGCCGCGCCCGTGGAGGCGCTGGAGCTCGGCGCGGGGGGAAGCGCGGGCGGGCTGTAGGGAAGCTGGACCATCGGGGCGGGCTGGGCCTGCTGCGGGTAGGCGTTCCCGCTCTGGTCATGCCCGGGGAAGCCGTGCTGGGAGGTCTGCTCCTGGGCGTGGAAGCCCTGGTGGGGGGCCTGATGGGAAGGCTGGTGGGAGGGCTGGTCGTGCGGCGGGAAGCCCTGCTGTTGGAGCGGCTCCTGAACGTGGAAGCCCGGCTGCGCGCCCTGCTCGTACGGCGGGAAGCCCTGCTGCTGGGCCTGGTCCTGCGGGTGGAAGCCCTGCTGGGGAGCGGCCTGCTCGTGCGGCGCGTAGCCGTGCTGGGCGGCCTGGTCCAGGGTGTGAAGTCCCGGGGGCGGGACCTGAGGAGCGCCCTGGGGCGGGAGCTGAGCGCCCTGGGGGCCCGCGGGGCCGCCCTGCGGGGTGGCGTATTGTTCCTGCGAGGGGAAGATCGGGCCGTGGGGAACGGCGGAGCCCTTCGTCCCCGAGGCTCTCGCGGCCGACCCGGCGGAGGCGGCCCTCGGCAGCAGGTAGGCCAGGGCGAGGCCGGTCAGCGCGAGGGTCGGGAGGGTGAGGACGAAGAACTCGAACTTCTCCCTGAAGTCCGTCTCCCCGGCGAACAGGGCGCCGAACAGGCCGACCGTGCCGAAGAGCGCCGCCAGCCCGAGCGCGCCCAGGGCCACCTGGACCATGAGCTTCAGCCGGTCGATCGCCGGACCCGCGTTGCCCGCCAGGAGGACGGCGCCGACGAGCAGTGCGGTGGTCACCGGAGAGGTGAAATCGTCCACCTTGGTGGCGGCGCGAAACGCGAAGGATGTTCCCGACGATGTACTGAACAGAAGCTGCTCGACGCCGATGAGAACGCGCGTGGACGCTACGGCGATCATGAGCCACGCGGCCGGCTCTCTGAGCCTGCTCGCCTCGACATTGATCACAACTACCCCCAAAGGGTCCTCAGGTAAACCCGGGCCAAGTTTTGCACACGGCTGACTTAGGTGGCGGGAGACCCAGGAAGCCCATGAATCTCATAAGTACTTCATAGCACCCTATTAGGACATATTTCGGACAGCTCCTGAGCCGACCCTGCCAGCGAAGACGCCTCTCATAACGATCAAGACAAGTCGGCTTCCCCGTGGTGTCGGGCCCTCCGAACAGCGCGGTCCGGGCAGTGAAACACTGGACGGCATGCGCATTGTGTCCCTCGCCGGCGGAATTGGCGGCGCCCGTTTCCTGCGCGGCCTCCTCACCGCCGCTCCCGACTCCGAGATCACCGTCATCGGCAACACCGGTGACGACATCACCCTGTACGGCCTGCAGGTCTGCCCCGACCTGGACACCGTGATGTACACCCTGGGCGGCGGCATCGACGAGGAGCAGGGCTGGGGCAGACAGAAGGAGACACACGTCGTCAAGGAGGAGCTGGCCGCCTACGGCGTCGAGCCGCAGTGGTTCGGCCTCGGCGACCGCGACTTCGCCACCCACATCGTCCGTACCCAGATGCTCTCCGCCGGATATCCCCTGTCCGCTGTCACCGAGGCGCTGTGCGCGCGCTGGCAGCCGGGCGTGCGGCTGATCCCGATGACCGACGACCGGACGGAGACCCATGTGGTCATCTCCGACGAGCGTGGCCGCAGGGCCGTGCACTTCCAGGAGTGGTGGGTACGGCTGCGCGCCTCGGTGCCCGCCGAGCAGATCATCCTGGTCGGCGCGGACGAGGCCCGTCCCGCGCCCGGTGTGCTCCAGGCCGTCGCCGACGCCGACGTGGTGATCCTGCCGCCGTCCAACCCGGTGGTCAGCATCGGCACGATCCTGCAGATCAGGGGCATCCGCGAGGCGCTGGAGGCCAAGACCGTCGTCGGCGTCTCCCCCATCGTCGGCGGCGCGCCGGTCCGCGGCATGGCGGACGCCTGCCTCACCGCGATCGGCGTCGAGACCACCGCCCAGGCGGTCCTGGAACTGTACGGCTCACCGCTGGTGAACGGCTGGCTGGTCGCGGAGGAGGACGCGGGGGTCGCCCTCGACGGCGTGCGCGTCGAGGCCCGCCCCCTGATCATGCACGACGTCGAGTCGGCCGCCGCGATCGCCGGGGCCGCCCTCGACCTGGCCACGGCGCTCGCCGGAATCACCGGGACCGGCACAGGGACCGGGACAGGCTCGGGCCGGGCCGGGCAGTCGGACGCGGGCCGGGACGAGGCCGCCCGATGAGCAGGATCCGCCGCATCCAGGACGACCGCCCGGACGCCCGGCTGGAGATCTTCGCGATCCCCGGGATCCCGGAGGTCCGGGAGGGCGACGACGTCGGGGAGCTGATCGCCGCCGCCGTGCCGGACCTTCGCGACGGCGACATCCTCGTCGTCACCTCCAAGATCTCCAGCAAGGCCGAGGGCCGGGTCCGCAGAGGCGTCAGCCGTGTCGAGGCCGTCGCGGCGGAGACCACGAGGGTCGTCGCCCGCAGGGGCGAGACGGTGATCGCGCAGACCGCGCACGGTTTCGTCATGGCCGCCGCCGGGGTCGACGCCTCGAACACCGAGTCCGGCACCGTCGTGCTGCTCCCCGTCGACCCGGACGCCTCGGCGGCCGCGGTGCGTGCGAGCGTCAGGCGGCGGCTCGGCGTCTCGGTCGGCGTGGTCGTCTCCGACACCTTCGGCCGCCCGTGGCGCAACGGCCAGACCGACATGGCGATCGGCGTCGCCGGGCTGACGCCCATGCTCGACTACCGGGGCATGTCCGACGACCACGGCAACGCGCTCGAGGTCACCATGACCGCGGTCGCCGACGAGTTCGCCGCGGCGGGCGACCTGGTCAAGGGCAAGCTCGCGCAGACCCCGGTCGCGGTGATCAGGGGGATGGCCGAGTACACCACGGAGGAGGACGGCCCCGGCGTCCGCGAACTGGTCCGCCAGCCGGAGGACGACATGTTCCGGTACGGCTCCCGTGACGTGCTCTTCGCCCGCAGGACGGTGCGCGAGTTCGCCGCCGAGCCGGTCGACGGCGCAAAGGTCCGCAGGGCGGTCGAGGCCGCGATCGCCGCGCCCGCCCCGCACCACACGACCCCGTGGCGTTTCGTGCTGCTGGAGTCGCCCGAGATCCGCGCCAAGCTGCTCGACGCCATGCGCGAGGCCTGGATCGCCGACCTGCGCGGCGACGGCTTCTCCGAGGAGGCGATCGCGAGAAGGGTCAGGCGGGGAGACGTGCTGCGCGGCGCGCCGTACCTCGTGGTGCCCTGCCTGGTCATGGACGGCTCGCACACCTACCGCGACGACCGGCGCAACGCCGCCGAGCGCGAGATGTTCGTGGTCGCGGCGGGCGCGGGGGTGCAGAACCTCCTGGTCCAGCTCGCGGTCGAGGGTCTGGGCTCGGCCTGGGTCTCCTCCACCATGTTCTGCCGCCAGGTGGTGCGCGAGGTGCTCGACCTGCCCGCGAACTGGGACCCCATGGGCGCGGTGGCCGTCGGCCGCCCCGCCGCCCCGCCGCGCGACCGCGCCCCCAGACAGGCCGCCGACTTCATCGTGGTCCGCTGAGCGGATGACCCGCTGACCAGGTGACGGATGCCCGGGATCGGGGGCGGGTCCCGGGCCGTCTCCTGGCCGTGCACGGACGGCGGAGTCCGCCGAGCGGACGGCCGTCGCCGCCGCCCGGGTCAGGGCAGTGCGTCGGGCAGCCCGAATCCCGCGAAGTGGCCGGAGCCGAGGAACGAGGTGACCTCGGCGATCCGCCCGCCGCGCAGGGTCAGCACGTCGACCGCCCAGCCCAGGTGCGCGCCGGCCTCGTCGTCCCACAGGTAGCAGCCCACGCCGGGCTGGCCGTTCGCGCCGGTCGGCAGGTGCCGCCAGCTCCCGCAGCCGGTCAGCGGGATTCGTACGGCGAAGTCGGTGACGGCCTCGATGCCGCGGTACCAGTGCCCCAGCGGCGGCATCGACCAGGTGACGTCCTCGGTGAGCAGCGCCACCAGGGCGTCGGCGTCGCCGCGTTCCAACGCGGCGGAGTAACCGGCGACGACCTCCCGCACCCGGGCGTCGCCGATCCGGCGCAGCGTCCGCTGCTGGGTGAGGGAGGGAACCCGCTCCGCGACGACCCTGCGGGCCCGCGCCAGGGCGGAGTTCACCGACGTGGCCGAGGTGTCCATCATGGCGGCGATCTCGGCGGCGGAGAAGCCGAGGACCTCGAACAGCAGCAGCGCCGCCCGCTGGTTGCCCGGCAGGTGCTGCAGGGCGGCGACGAAGGCCAGCTCGACGGCTTCGCGCTGCTCGTAGCGCGCCCCCGGACCGGCCGGGCCGTCGGCGAGGCCCGCGTCGGGGTAGGGCCCCAGCCAGGCGACCTCGGTCAGCGGGACGTCGCCGACCACGACTCGGTCGCTGGACGGGCCGAGATCGACGGGCAGGGCCCGCCTGCCACGGGTCTCGACGGCGTCCAGGCAGGTGCGGGTGGCCACGGTGTAGAGCCACGAGCGCAGCGAGCTGCGGCCCTCGAAGCGCGCGAGCCCCCGCCACGCCCGCAGCAGGGCCTCCTGCAGGGCGTCGTCGGCGTCGTGGGCGGAGCCGAGCATGCGATAGCAGTGGGCGTGCAGTTCCCGCTGCAACGGCCGGACGAGACGGGTGAACGCGTCGTCGTCCCCGTCGCGCGCCCGGGCCAGATCGAAATCCTCCACCCCCTGCACGGCGGGCTCGGCGGTCCGCGTGGAAAAAACTTCGCTCACACCGACGATTCTTCCCCACGGCGGGAGTCTCCCTTTTCGGCCGGGCACCGGGGCTCCGGCCGACCCTCGGTTCCGGCCGGATGTCACAGCACCGTTCCAGGAGATCTCATGAACCACACGACGACCGTCACCACCGGCTCCCTCAGGGTTCCCGACGCCACACTGCACTACGAGGTGCGGGGCCAGGGTCCCCTCGTGGTGCTCGTCGGCGCCCCCATGCACGCCGTGTTCTTCGCGCCGCTGGCCGACCTGCTCGCCGCCGACCACACGGTGCTCACCACCGACCCGCGAGGCCTCAACCGCAGCCTCCTGGACGACCCCGACCAGGACTCGACCCCGGAGATGCGCGCCGACGACCTCTCCCGGCTCCTGGCCCACCTCGACGCCGGTCCGGCCGCGGTCTTCGGCTCCAGCGGCGGCGCCGTCACCGCGCTGGCGCTCGCCCTCGCCCACCCTGAGCAGGTGCACACCGTGATCGCGCACGAGCCCCCGCTGAACCGCGTGCTCGACGACCGCGAGGCGCGCGACGCCGCGGTCGAGGACATCATCGCCACCTACGCCTCCGGCGACGTCGGGGGCGCCTGGACCAAGTTCCTGGTCAACGCCAACATCACGTTCCCCGAGACCGAGGAGTCCGCCGACGCGCACGGGGCGCCGCCGACCGAGGCCGCCGACGCGCACGCGACGCCCGCCGAGCCCGACCCGCAGCAGGTCGCGGACGAGCGTTTCTGGTTCCTGCACGAGATGCGCGCGACCACCCACTGGCAGCCCGACGTCGCCGCCCTGCGCGCCGGACCGACCCGCATCGTGGTCGGCGTCGGGAAGGAGTCGGCCGGACAGTTCTGCGACCTCACGTCGGCCGCGCTCGCCGCGGCGCTCGGCACGGAGCCGACGTTCTTTCCCGGCGGCCACATCGCCTTCGCCGACGACCCCGCCGGATTCCTCCCCCGGCTGCGCGAGGTCCTGCGCGGAAACTGAGCGACGAGGCCGGGATCACCGCTCCCGGAAGTGCCGCCGACGGGAGGACCTCTCCCGGCGGCGGCGCCCCGGCGCGGCGACCGTTCGCCCTCGCCGTGCCCGCGTCGTCCGCACCCGGCGGAGGGCCGAGGACCCTCCGCCGGGCGCCACGGCCCTCTCCGGCGAAGCGGCCTCAACTCTGGCGGAGCGCGTTGGTGAGCACCGCGAACAGGACCAGCGCCCCCAGACCGACCACGATCATGCCCCGGACCGCGGCCCAGGCCGCCGCCTTCGCTCCCGGGATCTTCGCCGCCGCCTCCGCCGCGGCCTTGATCGCCTTCCCCCATCCCGCCCAGGTGTCCACGGTCCGCTGGAAGCGTCGCCCGACGAGGAACAGGGACACCGCGATCACCACGACGACGAGAACCCGTACGTCCGAGCCGCCCATGAGCACACTCCTACTGGGAGGGGAGCAGATTTCGCGACTCAGCGTAGTTTAATGACTACGCAAAGGAAGGGGAACGGCTCGGAAAGCCGGTGCCGTCGTGAGCGTCGGAGAATCTCAAGGGCGTCGGCCGCGAAGCCCTCACCTGGCTCCGTCGTGCCGGACGGAGCGGGAGGCGACGGCGACGGTCACGAGCAGGATCAGGGCCGCCGCCAGCGCGGACACCGGACCGACGTTGAGGTGGAGCGCGGCGCCCGCCAACGCGCCGCAGAACAGCGCGGCGACCAGGACCGACCTGCGCAGCCCCGCCCGCCCCGGTGGATCGACGGCCAGACGGGTGAGGGTGCTGGTGAGGACGGTGATCGTGATCAGGTCGGGCACCGCGAGGCGGTGCGCGGCGGCGTTCTGCATGCCCATGCCGTAGCCGAGCAGCCCGATGAGCGCCACCTGCGCGCCCGTCTCGCGGTATCCCGCCAGCCAGGCCACCATGAGGGCGACGGCGACCAGGACCGCGTGCGCGACCGTGAGGGCGGTGAACTCCCGCCGGACGTCCCGCATCCGCCCGGCGAGGCGTCCCGCGCTCCACGCCCCGGAGACGAAGGCGGCCAGGGCGAGGAGCGAGGCCCACGCCGACAGCTGGGAGTCACCTGCCAGGGCGAAGCCGAGGAAGACCACGTTGCCGGTCATGTTGGCGACGAAGACCCGGTTCAGCCCGAGGAAGCTGACGGCGTCCACGAGGCCGGTCGTGGCGGTCAGCACGATCAGCAGCGCCGGCAGGATGCCGTGCCTGTTCTCGCCGCGGACGAACAACGCATCGGAGACCCATCTCAACCCGCCCATCACGGGCGCCCCTGCGCAGGGGTTCCGTGCCGGGGTCGCGGACCGGCTCGCATGCGTTCTCCTCGATGCCAGGGCGGTGCGGGCCCATGGTCGTCCCCGCGCCGACAGACGCCTCGTAACTGGGACACTGCCCAGCTCAACCAGGTGTAGTGCAGGCGGAGCGCCCTTCGCGAAGCCACGAGCCGCCCCCTGCCCCTCGACGTCCCTCGGGAACCGAGGAGAACCCGGGCCTTCGCCGTCGACGTGCAGGGACGCGAACCGCATCTCCTCCGTGGCGGTCGCGCCCGCCCCGAACCGTCCGACGCGTGATACATATGTAAGATATAAATGACAGGTGTAAGTCGTGGCGATGGGAGTTGAACGCTGACCAGTGAGGAGCTGCTGGGCGCACTCGCGGCCATCGGCCATCCGCAACGGCTCAGGATCGTCGCCGAGCTCTCGGCGGGTCGGCTGCACGTCAGCGAGCTGGCCCGGCGGCTGGGCATTTCACGACCGCTGCTCTACATGCATCTCCAGCGGCTGGAGCAGGCCGGAATGATCACCGGAGAGCTGGAGCTGTCCCCCGAGGGAAAGGCGATGAAGTTCTACGAGGTGGTGCCGTTCAGGATCCACGTCACCGTGGACACGGTCCTCGACGCTCTTCGCGCGGACGAGGCGGCCGGACAGGAAGGACCCGACAACGTGCAGGAGAGCCAATGACGAAGGAAGTACTTCTCCCCCTGGGGGTCATACTGATCTGCACCGTGGGCGTCACGGTGGCCTTCGTGCTCAGCGCCAGGCTGCACCGGGCGGCCATGGCGGAGTACCGGGAGGCCGTCGACCGGATGGCCAAGCGGCAAGACCAGGTGGGCGCCCAGCTCGCCGAGCTGACCGGCCGGGTCGCGGAGGTCGAGCGCATCCTGCGCAGCGTCGGCTGACCGACAGCACCCAGCCGCCACATCGCCGTTTCATCCGATCCCGGCGACAGGAGCGGGGGTGGCGAGTGCCAGCTCACCACCCCCGTGATGGAAGTCGCGCGACCACGCCGTTTCCGGCGTGCCTTCATACGCACGTACCTCCCATGGAAAGGAGAGCAGTTCATGCTGCTCCCATGCAAATTCGACCGCCCGCGCGCCGCGACGGCGCCCGGCGGGCGGCCTCTGGCCGACACCGGTGAGGTGCGCCCGTGAGCGCGACGGCGGGACGCCGGTCCCCGTCCCCGGTCGTGCGCGTGGCCGCCTGGAGCGCGGCCCACCCGGGGCGGGCGATCACCGGCTGGCTGCTGTTCGTGGCGCTGTGCCTGAGCGCCGGGATCGCGGCCGGCACGAACGACGCCGGCACCGAGGACTACTGGATCGGCGAGGCAGGGCGGGCCGAGGAGATCGCCTCCGGCGTAGGTCTGCAACGTCGGCCCGAGGAGCATGTCCTGATCAGGGCCGAGAGGGGGCCGCTGGACCTCACCGCCGCCCGCGCCGCCGCACGGGACGTCACTACGCGCATGAGAGGGCTTGCCGAGGTCGAGAACGTCAGTCCTCCGGCCCGTTCGGCCGACGGCACGATGCTCATGATCGTCGTGACGATGAAGGGCCCAGAACTGGACGCCCGGCGGCATGTCGACCCGCTGCTCGCGCAGACCGCCGCGGCCAGGCGCGACCACCCGGGCCTGGTCGTGGAGCAGACCGGCAGCGCCTCCATCAGCAAGGGCGTCAACCAGCAGCGCGGCGACGACCTCGCGCTCTCGGAGGCGATCTCGTTCCCGGTCACGCTGGTCACCCTGCTCGTGGTGTTCGGCTCCGTGCTGATGGCCGCGGTGCCGCTGTTGCTGGCGCTGTCGTCGATCGCCGCCGCCATGGGGCTGTCGATGCTGGCCTCGCACCTGCTGCCGGACGCCGGGGTCGGCAACAACGTCATCCTGCTGATCGGCATGGCGGTCGGCGTGGACTACACGCTCTTCTACCTCAAGCGTGAGCGCGAGGAGCGGGCCCACGCGGGCGGACGGCTCAGCGCGCAGGCCGTGGTGGAACTGGCCGCCGCCACCTCGGGGCGGGCGGTCGTGGTCTCGGGGCTGGCCGTGCTCGCCTCCACCGCCACGCTGTACCTTGCCGCCGACGTCGTGTTCTCCTCCCTGGCCACGGGCACCGTGCTCGTCGTGCTGGTCGCGATGGCCAGTTCGGTGACCGTGCTGCCGGCGCTGCTCGTCAGGATCGGGCGGCGTGCCGAACGCCGCGCCGCCCGTGCGGCCCGGCGGGGCGCGCCGACGCGCCGCCAGCGGGAGCGTGGGACGGGCGGCGGCCGGTTGTGGCGGACGTTGCTGCGGCCCGCCGACCGGCATCCCGTGCTCACCCTGGCCGTCTCCGTCCTGGCGATGATCGCCTTGGCCCTGCCCGCGCTGGGCATGGAACTGCGCGTGCTCAACCGGGACAGCCACTCCCGCGAGATCCCGGCACTGCAGATCCACGACCGGATGACCGCCGCGTTCCCCGAGTTGCGGACCCGGCACCAGATCGTCGTACGCGACGAGCGGAGCCGTACGGAAGAGGTCGGTCAGGCGTTGCGGGAGCTCGGCCGGCGCGCCCAGGCCGACCCGCTGTTCGCCAAAGACGGCAGGGCGGTCTCGACCGGCGTGCGCACCTCGGAGGACGGCCGGGTCAGCGTGCTGGAGCTGGCCGTGCCGTACAGGCTGAGCTCGGCGGAGGCGGAGCGCTCACTGTCGCGCGTCCGCGACGACTACCTGCCCGCCACGGTGGGCGCGATCGCGGGCGTGGAGTCGGCCGTCACCGGAGACGCGGCACGCAACGTGGACGACCTCGATCACGTGAACGCGAAGCTGCCGCTGGTGGCCGGGCTCCTGCTGCTGGTCACCCTGGTCATGACGATGATCGTGTTCCGCTCGGTGACGTTGGGGCTGCTCGGGGTGCTGCTCAACTCGCTGTCGGCGGCGGCCTCGTTCGGGCTGGTGGTGGTGTTCTTCCAGCACGGCCTGGCGACGTCGCTGTTCGGATTCGACCCCGGCGCCACCAGCGCGATCGGGTCTCGGGTGCCGCTGTTCCTCCTGGTGATCCTGTTCGGACTGTCGATGGACTACCAGGTGTTCGTGGTCAGCCGCGTCCGTGAGAAGGCGGCCGCCGGGGCGCCGACCCGGCAGGCGGTGCTCGACGGCATCACCGGCTCGGCGGGCGTGGTGACCGGCGCCGCGGTCGTCATGGTGACCGTGTTCGCCGGATTCGTGTTCCTGCATCTGGCTGAGATGAAGCAGATCGGGTTCAGCCTCGCGGTGGCCGTGCTGCTGGACGCCTTCGTCATCCGCACCACGATCCTGCCCGCCGCCATGATCCTGCTCGGACGGTGGAACTGGTGGCCCGCAGGCCTGGCCCGGCGTACCCGGGACGCGCCGCCGCAGCCCGCGGCCTCGGGCGGGTACGCGCGGGCGAGCGTGGAGTAGCGACCTGGCACCGGAGGGAGTGGCCGAACCCCGTGCGGCATCGCCGGGAGGTCAGTCGCCGAGGATGGCGATGTCCAGCCGCCGGAGGCGGGCGGGATCGGCGATCACGTCGTATCCGGCGATCCGGTCCCCCTCGACCGTGACGCCGAGGGCGAGGAGCAGCCGTCCGCGCGGGGCCACGACCACTCCCACCGTCCCATTCACCAGCGCCGTCTCCGCGAACCGTGCCCTGCGCCCGAAGACGGCGATCCCCTCCGCCACGGCCCGCGCGCCGCGGACCTCCGTCGCCGCGCCCGGCGGCAGGGCGGCGGGATCGGCCCGGCGCACGACGTCAGGGACCAACACCGCGAGAATCGCGTCGAGGTCACCGCCGCGCGAGGCTGCGAGGAAGGCGTCGACGACGTGCCGCCGCCGGGCGAGTTCGGCGGTGGGAATCGCGGACCCGCCCCGCACCCTGTGGCGCGCTCGGCTGGCGAGCTTCTTCGTGGTGACCGATGAGCGGCCCACGATGGGAGCGATCTGGTCGAACGGCACGGCGAACATGTCATGAAGCACGAACGCGACCCGCTCGGCGGGGACCAACGTGTCCAGCACCACGAGCAGCGCGCGGCCGACGGAGTCGGCCAGCAACGCCTCCCGCTCGGGATCGCCCCCGTTGTCGGCGTCCCCGACCAGGTCGGGCACCTGCTGCCCGACGGGTTCCTCCGGTCGCGCCCTGCGGGAGCGCAGCATGTCGAGACACACCCGGGAGACGACCGTCCTCAGCCATCCGCCCAGGTTCTCGACACCGTCGGCGTCGACACGGCTGAGCCGTAGCCAGGCCTCCTGGACGGCGTCCTCCGCCTCGCCGAGCGAGCCGAGCATCCGGTAGGCGACCCTCAGCAGATGGTCGCGATGCGCCTCGAACCGCTCAGCCAGCCCGTCGTTCTTCCTCATCGGTCACCTTTCCCCGTCACACCCCGTCAATCACATGACGAACACGACACGGCCGACGTGACACGGAGAAGATCAAATGATGTCCCTGCTGCACCTGGACTCCAGTGCCGACCATTTCGACGATTCGGTCAGCAGGCGGCTGACCGCGTTGTTCGCCGACACCTGGCGGAGGCTGCACGGCACGGCCGGATACCGGTACCGAGACTTGGCCGCCGAGCCGGTGCCGCCGGTGACCTCGGCCTACGCCACCCTCGGCCGGCGGGTGGAGAGACACGGTGTCGTCCCTGCGGCCGGAGTGACCGCGCTGGCCGAGGACCCGGCCGAGAGACGGGAGTGGGCGCTGACCCTGCCGCTGGTCACGGAGGTGCTGGCCGTGGACACCGTGCTGCTCGGCGTCCCGATGTACAACTTCTCGGTACCCGCCACGTTGAAGGCGTGGATCGACCGGGTGTCCTTCCCCGGGGCGTTCACCGACCCGGACGGCGGGGGCAGCCTGCTGGGCCGTACCCGGGTGGTGGTGGTCACCGCGCGGGGCGGCGCGTACGGCCCGGGCACCCCCCGGGAGGCGTTCGACTTCCAGACCCCCTACCTGCGGGCCTACTTCGGCAACCTCGGGGTGACCGAGGAGAACCTGAGCTTCGTCCACGCCGAGCTGACCCGGGCCGGAGACGTGCCGGAACTGGGCCGCTTCCGGACACTGGCTGCCGACTCGCTGACGGCGGCCCGCACCGCGGTGATCGTGCTGGCCTCCCGCCTGGCGAACGCCGACACGGCGACCATGACGTAGGAACCGGGCCCACGGAGGCGTCAGTCCTTGATCGCCGTGGTGAGGGCGGACCAGGCGCGGCCAGAGTGTCGGCCCGCCGTACGGCGTCAACGGAACCGAGGAACGACGAAGGGGCCGGGTGATCAGCGGATGAACACCGAGCGCCCAGTGAGAGGACGGACGCGTCACTCCGATGGCTTTCGAGTGGGACATCACCTCCACCGGGTTTGATCGTTATCCCGTTCGTGATCACCAATCGATCGTCATCGAACGCGAGGTGGACCATGAAGCTGAGAATGGGACTGGCAGGCCGAGGTGCGGCCCTGGCGGCGGCGATGCTCGTCGGCGGAGTGCTGACGGCGGGCGGCGCCGCCCTGGCCACCGCCATGAATCAGGAGGCCATCCACGGCTGTGTCACCACCGCGACCGGCGCGCTGCGGGTCGTCGCGGAGGGAACGGCGTGCGAGGAGGGTGAGACCGCCCTGGACTGGAACCGCCAGGGTCCGCCAGGACAGTTCGCGGTCTTCCCCATCAAGGGGGAGGGCGGCGCGGTCGCACCCGGCGCCACCCGCTTCTTCAAGGCCGACTGCGGCGGGGGGAACTACGCCCTCTCCGGCGGCTACCTGGGCACCGCGACGACCGCGCCGGTGAGCGTGATCGTCAACACGATGGACAGCAAGAACCCCAGCACCTGGAAGGTCGGCGTCGTCAACCACAGCCAGACCGAGACCTACAAAATGGTGACCTACGCGTCCTGCGTGCCCGTCGCCGCGCAGTAGGGACACGCCTTCCCCGTGGGAGAACGGCTTCCAGGCTCTGGAGGCCGTTCTCCCACGGGCGGTTTCCTGGGCCGGGCGGCGGCCGAAGACCCGGGACACCCGGCGCCACCGTCACGGGTGACACCCGAACAGCAATCAGCGACGTCGACAAACAGCTCTATTTTCGGACACTTCCATCTCGACTTTCCTGTTTGCGCCACAAAACACAACGGCATTTCGACATGACTTTTTACGGCGATTTATTGCTATTTGATATCGCCGCGCTCGGCCATTGGCATCCGCGCCGAAGATGAGGCCATGACGAGTCCGTGGAGACCGTCGCGCAGGGGCCCGCTGTTCGAGGCCTCGGTCGCGTTGCCCACAGCACCGCCCACAGCGCCGCCCACTTCGCCTTCGCCGTCCGTTTCGCCGTCCATGCGGCCGCCGTCCATGGCGGTGCGATCGGCGGTGTGCTCCCCGACCGTCGGCGGCACGACGGTCGATCGATCATGAGCGCGTCGAAGTCAACCGTCGACCTCCGCAAGCAGAAGCTGGCCGAACACGAGCGGACGCTGGGACCCGACCACCCCGACACCCGGGCCGCCCGTGACGACCTGGCCCGCGCCCAGCGGGCCATGGAACAGCGGGAACAGGCCATCCCTCTGCTCGAACGGATACTGACCCACCGGCGACGGACACTGGGCCCCGACCACCCCGACACCCGGGTCGCCCACGACACCCTCACTCGCGCCTACCTGGCGACCGGCCGAACGAAGCAGGTCATTCCCCTGCTCGAAGAGACACTGACCGACCGGCGACGGACACTGGGCCCCGACCACCCCGAGATCCTGGCCGCCCACGACGACCTCGCCCGCGCCTGCTGGACCGTGGAACGGGAAGAACGCGCCGTCCCCTCGCACAGGCGAGTGCTGACCGGCCTCACGCGGATGCTGGGCGTCGAACACCCGGCCGCGCGGGCGAGGCGGAAGGAGCTCAGACACGCCCGCCTTTTCAGGCAGTCGACGAGTTCGTCCGTGTCCGAGGCGATCCTCGCCCATCAACCGGACCTGATCCGTTTGGCACTTGCCCTGGTAGGAGCGCGGCGGACGGCCGAAGACGTCGTCCAGGACGCCTTCGTCGCGCTCCACCGCCGGTGGGACCGGTTGACGGACTACGACCAGGTGCTGCCCTGCCTCCGAACGGCCGTGCTGAGGAGGTGCCGTGCGGTCCGTCGCCGGCAGGCGGTCACCCGCAGGTTCACCGGTGACCAGGAGGCGCCGTTCTGGTCACCGTGGGCCGCTTCCCCGCTGGACGAGACGCACCGTGAGGTGTTCCTCGCCGTGTACGCCCTGCCCCGCCGCCGGCGTGAGGCCGTGGTGCTGCGCTACTACCTGGACCTGCCGGAGTCGGACATCGCCGAGGTGATGAGGATCAGCCGCGCGACGGTGGCGACGACCCTGTCCCGAGCCCTCAAGACGCTCGCCGCGAAGCTGGAGGGAAACCGATGACCCGGGAGATCGAAGACCGGCTCCGCGACGCCTTCGCCTCCGGCGTCGATCAACACATCCGCGCCGAGCCCCTGCCTCCCGCCAGGAGAACCCTGCGCGCCATCGAGGAAACCCCGCCTCCCGCCGGGAGAGCCCTGCACGCCGTCAGGAAGATCCTGCGTGCCGTGGGGGAACCCCTGCCTCCTGCCGGGAGAATCCTGCGCGCCGTCGGAAATGCCCCGCGTGCCGCAGGGGAGAGCATCCTCTCCATCCCGAGGGCCGCGCACGATTGGTACGAGGAGCAGCACGAGTTCATCCAGATGGCCCTGTTTTTTGTGGTCTTTTCATCCTTTATAGGGGCCTCGATACTATCGATGAAGTTGTTCGTCAACCCCTGGATGAATTCCCTGTTCGGGATCCATTCCGGCCCGGGCTTCGTACTGGTCGGCGACAACCACGGGGTGACGCTCCGCAACGCACAAAAAGGGGAGATCGTCGACCGGGTCGAGTTGCCCCCTGTCTCGCAGGGCTCCGCCCGCGGCACAGTCGACCACCTGCTCGCCGGGAACGGCGACGGCAGAGTGTTCTACGTCGCCCAAAGGGTGACGTTCGGCCAGAGGGAGGCGAGCGTCACCTCGTTCCACCTGGTCGAACTTTACGGCGAGAGGAACAGGACACACACCACCTCCGGCGAGATCCCCACGGTGACCGGCGCGGCCGTGAGCTCCCTCGCCCTCAGCGGTGACGGCTCCCATCTGGCCTACAGCCTCAACGGCTCCCCACCGGCCTACGGATTCGACGGCGAGGCGTGCGACAGGAACGAGACACAGGGGTTCTGCCCCGTGGCGCGGCTCGTCGTCGTCGATCTGTCCACGAAGAGCACACGCTCCTGGGCGGTGGACGGAGCGGAGAGAATCGACAACCTGTCGTGGACGGCCGATCACCGCACCCTCGGTTTCACGGTGAAGTCCGAAGTCCGCGTGCTGGACACGACCGCCGAGGGCGACACACCGGTGGTCGGCCGTACCGTGGCGCGGAAGGAGGGCGTCATAGCCGCGACGATCAGCCCCGACGGCAGGCGCATGCTGGTCGGCCGGACCCGCGAGTCCGGCGGCGACAACCCGCACGCCCTCATCATCGACGAGTACTCCGTCGCGGACGGGGTGAGAACCCGCACGCTGATCACCAGTATGAAGATCTACGGTGAGCCCGTTCCGCACTGGAGCCTTCTCCGCGTCGACTCCACCGGAGATCACCTGCTGTTCATGAGCAACCGTTACCCGTTGAGCAGGCTGGACAACGACCTGCGCGAGAACGAGGTCACTCCCCTGCTCAGCCCGAACGCGTCGGATCCCGGCTTCCTGAACTTCGTGTCACCCCCGATGTCCGCGACCTGGTGACGCGGCCCGGACGGCGAGGGTTCACCGTTGTGAACCCTCACCGGCGTCGGCGAACGCTTCACGACGCCGCCGTCAGGCGACGTCGACGGACCATCTCACGGCGACCTCCGACCAACGAGCGATGACGCCGATGAGCAACCACATTTCCCTCCTGTCGCACCCTTCATATTTATGCCACAAAGCGCTACAGCATTACGCCATGTCCTTTTATAGTGATTTATTGCTATTTGGCATCACCACTCCCGCCAGCCGGTATTCGCATCGAAGATAAATCTCATGACGAGTCCGCGAAAATCGTCGCGCGGAGGCCGGCTTTCCACGGCCTCGGCCGTGTCGCCAGGGGCGGTACGGCCGGCAATGCGCTTCTGGACTGATCGCGACACGATGGCCAGGCGACCGTGAGCACGCCGGAATCGGCCATCGCCCTGCTCAAACTGAAGCTGGCCGACAACGTGCGGCGACTGGGGCCCGAGCATCCCCAAACCCTCAAGAGCCGCAGCGACCTCGGCCTCGCCTACCTGGACGCCGGACGGGTGGAGCAGGCCGTCCCCCTGCTCGAGCGGGTACTGGCCGATCGACGGCGAACACTGGGCGCCGACCACCCCGACACCCTGAACAGCCGCCAAAACCTCGCCCTCACCTACCGGGCGACCGGACGGGTGGAGCAGGCCGTCCCCCTGTTCGAGCAGATGCTGGCCGACAGCAAGCGGACGCGGGGAGACGATCACCCCACCACCACGGCCTACCGCCACAACCTCGCTGCCGCCTACCAGGCGGCGGGACGGGTGGAGCAGGCCATCCCCCTGTACGAGAAAGTACTGGCCGACAGCAAGCGGGTGCGGGGGGACGCTCACCCCGAGACCCTGTTCAGCCGCGACAGCCTCGCTGCCGCCTACCGGGCGGTGGGGCGGGCGGAGGAGGCCATCCCTCTGCTCGAGAAAGTACTGGCCGACAGCGAGCAGGCACTGGGTGACGATCACCACGACACTCTGGTCAGCCGCAACAACCTCGCCGCCGCCTACCAGGCGGTGGGACGGGTGGAGCAGGCCATCCCCCTGTACGAGAGAGCACTGGCCGACAGCGAGCGGGTGCTGGGCGCCGACCACCCCAACACCCTGACCGGGCGCAACGCCCTCGCCCGCGCCTATCATGCGGCGGGGCAGAGGGAACAGGCCATCCCCCTGCGCGAGAGAGCACTGGCCGACTCCGAACGGGCGCTGGGCGCCGATCACCCTGACACCCTGACCGGGCGCAACAACCTCGCCCGCGCCCACCTGGACGCCGGGCGGGCGGAGCAGGCCGTCCCCCTGTACGAGCGGGTAGTGGCCGATCGACAGCGGACACTGGGCGCCGACCACCCCGACACCCTGCTCAGCCGCAACGCCCTCGCCCTCGCCTACCAGGCGGCGGGGCAGGTGGAACGGGCCCTTCCCCTGTTCGAACAGTTGGTGGCCGACAATGAGCGGGTACAGGGAGACAGTCACCCCAACACCCTGAAGAGCCGCCACAACCTCGCGACCGCCTATACGGAGACCGGGCGGGTGGAGCAGGCCATCCCCGTGCTCGAACAGGTACTGGCCGACAACGAGCGGACGCGGGGAGACAGTCACCCCAACACCCTGAACAGCCGCCACAACCTCGCGACCGCTTACATGGAGGCCAGGCGGGTGGAGCAGGCCATCCCCCTGCTCGAACGGATACTGGCCGATCGGCAACGAACACTGGGCGCCGACCACCCGGACACCCTGATCAGCCGCAACGACCTCGCCCTCGGCTACCAGGCGAGCGGACGGCTGGAGCAGGCCGTCCCCCTCCTCGAACAGATACTGGCCGACAACGAGCGGATACAGGGAGACGATCACCCCAACACCCTGACCTACCGCCACAACCTCGCGACCGCTTACCTGACGGTCGAGCGGGCGGAGCAGGCCATCCCCCTGTTCGAGCGGTTGCTGGCCGACAACGAGCGGGTCCAGAGAGTCGATCCCCCCGACACCTTGGTCAGCCGCTCCAACCTCGCCTACGCGTACTGGATGGCGGGACGAGCGGAGGAGGCCGTCGCCTTGTACGAGCAGGTGCTGCCAGATCTCGAGCAAGCACTGGGCAGCGACCATCCGGTCACGCGAAAAGCGCAGGAGAACCTCAGAGACGCCCAGGCCGCTGGACGTCGGAAGAGTTCGTGGTGGCGTCGGCTGATCGACTGACGTCCGCGCCTTTCGCCTCCTCCTGCCGAGGTCAGCCGAGCCGTTCGGCCTTGATGGCCGCGCTGAAAGCGGCCCAGGCCTCGGCGGTGAGGACGAGCGCCGGGCCGGTGCGGTCCTTCGTGTCCCGGACGGCACGGCAGCCGCCGGAAAGGGCTGCGACCTCCACACAGTCGCCCCCGTCGTGACCGGACAGGCTGGACTTGCGCCACCGAGCGGCGGCCAGCTCCCGGCTCAGGTCGTCCATCTGCGCATCCTCTCCTTGGTCGAGCCCGCCCCCTCAGGCCAGGTGACCGGTCTTGATGACGGCGGTGAGCGCGGACCAGGCGTCGGCGCTGAGGACGAGCGCCGGGCCGGTGCGGTCCTTCGTGTCCCGAACGGCACGACGCCCACCGGAAAGCGCGGCGACCTCGACGCAATCACTTCCGTCGCCGCCGGACAGGCTGGACTTACGCCACCGAGCGGCGAGAAGCTCGCGGGTCAGGTCGTCCATCTGCGCATCGTCTCCTTGATGAGGCCGAGTGACTCGCGCCGGGACAGGGCGTCGGCCCTGATCACGCCGTGTCTGCATATTAAGCTTTTTACCTCTTTTGTCCTATCGCTCACTCGGTCTTCGGTGCTCTGGGAATCGATGTAGGCCACGGGCGGAGCCTCATGCGGCATCTCCGCGACGACGAAGCTGCCGAGCAGCCCGACGGTGCCGTAAGCGGCATAGGGAAGCATCTGCAGTGAGATGTGCGGCCTTTCGGCGAGCTCCAGCAATTGCCGCATCTGTTCCTTCATCACCTCCGGGCCGCCCACGGGGCGGTGCAGAACGCTTTCGTCCAGCACCACCCACATCATCGGCGGCCTGGCCCGGTCGAGGAGGCGCTGCCGTTCCAACCGGGCCGCCAGTCGCTCCTCCGCCTGCTCCGGGGTGGTGCCGGGCTCGTTGGCGATCAGCGCCCGCGCGTAGCCCTCGACCTGGAACAGGCCGGGGACCATCGCCAGTTGCCAGACGTGCAGCGACTCCGCCTCGGACTCGAAGTCGAGCCAGGGGCGGAACCAGCGGGGCATCTGGTCGGCCTCCCGGGTCAGGCGGTCGAGCAGGTCGGTCAGCTCCCTGCCCCGGCCCAGGACGGCGTCCACCGTGCGGGCCAGCTCCAGGGTGGGGGATCGGCGGCCGCTCTCGACCATGCTGACCTGGCTGCCCGACAGGTGGATGAGACCGCCGAGCTCCCGCTGACTCAGCCCGGCCAGCAGCCGGATCTTCCGAAGTTCCGCCCCGAATCGAATGCGTGGGGACGCATACGGGTCCGGTTCCGGTGAAGCAGTCATCTCCGGGCTCCTCCCGCCGTTTCCGATCGCGTTCAGGAGATTACTGCGGAGAGTCATCGGAAACGGCGGAATTTCACACGCTGTGAACACGTTGCGAAGCCGTCGGCGCTCTTCTGCGGAGAAACCACCGTGGCCCGGAAAGCGGCCGTTCGAAGACGACGCCGTCTCAGTCGCGCCGCGCCTCGAAATGGAAGCACCCGAACTCGATCGCGCGCACGTGCACCACCGCCACCTCGGGGTCCTCGAACACCTCCCGCAGCGTCGTGTCGGGATCGTCACCGGCGGCCAGGTGGCGTCCCCCCAGGATGTGCCCGTCGGCGGCGTAGGCGCGGAGCATCCGATGCGCCGTGTGCGCCTCGGGCCAGCCCGGCTTCGCGCCGGGGCAGTCCCCCGCGTGCACGAAGACCGGCCCCTGCTCGTCGTAGGCCCCCGGGTCCACTCCCCGCTCGGCCGCCCAGCGACGCAGCGGCGCGTACGACAGCAGCGCGATCCGCTCCCCCGCCTCCGCCTTGCCCAGACAGCAGCGCAACGGAGCCCCGGCTTCCTCGGCGACGAACACGCGCGGCTCCCGGCCCGCGTCGTCCCTGTCCAGCAGCGCCCCCACCGTCTCGGCGTCGATCGCCCGGATCTCATATCCCATGCGCCCATCGTCGTCCGCCCCACTCCCCCGTGCTGGCGGCCCTCGGACCTCGAACTTCTCGCGTCCGCCGCCACCGTGGCCGGGATCTCGGGGCCGGGCGGGGTCAGGGCGACGGCCAGTTTCTGAGGAAGGTGTCGAGGGCGTCCAGGATTCTGGACCACGAGGCCTCCTCCTCGCCCGAGTGCCGGAATCCGCCCGCCGTCTCCAGGCTCACGTATCCGTGGAAGGTGCTGTGCAGCAGCCGTACCGCGTCCGTCTGGGCGGGCTCCGGCAGGTCGTAGCCGCGCAGGATCGCCCGCGTCATCTCCGAGTGCCGACCCGCCGCGCTGGCGGCCGCCGTCTCCGGGTCGAGCTCGGTCTGCATCGCGGCGTATCTCCCCCGATGCTCCTTGGCGTAGTCCCGGTAGGCGTTCGCGAAGGCCACCAGGGCGTCCTTGCCCGCGCGCCCCGCCAGGGCGGCGGCGGCCCTGTCGGCGAGCTCCGCCAGGGCGAGCACCGCCACCCTCACCCTCAGGTCCCGTGCGTTCTTGATGTGGAAGTACAGGCTCGCGTCCGTGACGCCGAACCTGCGGGCGAGCGCCGAGACGGTCACCTTCTCGAAGCCGATCTCGTCGGCCAGGTCCGCCGCCGCCAGGGTCAGGCGTTCGGCGGTCACCCCCGCGCGTGCCATGTGCCACCCTTCTCACGTACTTAGAGGCTTTAAGTGTTTGCTTAATAGTCCTAAGGAAGCTAGCTTCCCCATCTATGAGACCAGTTACCGAAGGCGACATCCGCGCGTCGTTCGTCAATTGCACCAAGGGGGAGGCGAAGCGGCTGGCCGTCCCCAGGGATCTGGCCACGCGCCCCTGGGACGACCTGGACTTCCTCGGGTGGCGGGACCCCGCCTCGCCGGAGCGGGGCTACCTGGTCGCCGAGTCCGGCGACGGGTTCGTGGGGGTTGCGCTGCGGCAGGCCGCACCCCATGCCGGGCACGTACGGCGCAGCATGTGCTCGTTCTGCCTGACCATGCACACGGGAAACGGCGTCTCGCTGATGACCGCGCGCAGAGCGGGGCGCAACGGGCAGCAGGGCAACTCGGTGGGCGCCTACATCTGCACCGACCTGGCCTGCTCGCTCTACCTGCGCGGAAAGAAGGACGTCGGCCCCGGCGGACGGCTCCACGAGTCGCTCACACTGGAGGAGCAGATCGCCAGGACCGCGACCAACCTGGCCGGCTTCCTGGACAAGGTGGTCGGGTGACCCCGCGAAAGACCCGGTGGGCACAGCACCACGCCCACCGGCCCCGCCCCAGAACTCCCGGAGGTCAGCAGGGCAGATCCCGCCTCCGTACGGCATCAACTGTGTTCATGGCCCGATCCTCGGCCGATATTCCGGTTCGGTCGACATCATGGCCGCTATGGAGATCATTCCGATCAGTGAGGCCAAGGACCGGTTGACCGAACTCGCCAACCGAGCCGCTCGCGAACATGACCGCTTCATCCTCACCCGAAACGGACGCCCGCACGCCGTGATCGTGTCCGTGGCCGAATGGAAGTCACTTCAGGAGACGCGGGCAGATCCTGCAGCCGTTCCTTTCAGGCCGCTTGACCCCGGTCGGCATGGCATGCACCCTCAGGGTGGCGATTCGCGCCCCTTGGAGGTGCAGTCTCATGCAATCCCCCGGTAGCGGCGACGGCCTACGGCTTACCTTCTACTGCAAGGACCCCGACTCCAAGACCAAGGACGATTGCCCCAGCTTCTATCGCACCGATCGGGGAAGCTGGGTGGTGCAGGGCAACCGCCAGGGCGAGAGCGTCGCGGTCCAGCTTCACGCCTTGCGGGACGACGAGACATTCGTGGAGATCCCGGAGGCGCTGGCCGAGCGGTTCGTGCATATGTACGTTGAGGAGCGCTATGGAATTGATCTCGGTCAAGCAGCGGTCCGAGTTGCTCAAGGACGTACGCGAGACCCTCAAGCTTGAGCACCGCGACTTCTACGCCGTAGACGCCGATGACCTGGCCCTGTTCGTGGCGGGCGACCTCGACGCCGTGGCCGCTTCTTATCAGGTCTGGGCTGACAGCGTCGCGGAGATGGAGCAGGCCGGAGAGCATCTGCGGCGAGTCCGCGTGATCTCTGAGCCCTTGTCGGACTACCAGCGGATGGCCGTCCAGTTCAGCGGCCCGGCGGTGGACGCGGGCGAGGATCTGCGTTGGCTACCTCGGCGGCTGACCTCCACATTGCCCCTGCCCGGCAATGACTTCTTCGTCCTGGACGGTCACACCGCCTTGTTCAACGTCATGGACGGCAACGGGGACCGCGCCGAGATCCAGCTCTACACCGAGCCCGAGGTGGTCAAGCTGTGCTTGGAGGCCTTCGAGGCCGCGTGGGCGGTGGCCATCCCCCACCGTGAGTACAAGCCGACCTAAGCCGTCCCCGCCGTGCAAGACCAGTCGGCCGAAGCCAGGAAGGCGTTCGGCATCAGGCTGCGGGATCTGCGCCGTGACGCCGGGCTGAACGGCAGGCAACTGGCGGCTCTCACCGGCCTGCACGCCACCAAGATCTCCCGCATCGAGCACGCCCGGCAGAATCCCTCCGAGGAGGACATCCGCGCCTGGTGCGTTGCCTGCGGAGACGAAGGGCTCGTCCCCGAGCTGATCGCTGTTTACCGCGACGTGCAGCGCATGTGGGAGGAGTACCGGGAGGACTTCCGGCGAAAGAGCCAGAAGGCCATCCAAGCGGCCGGAACGCCTCTGTATGAGCGGACCAAGCTCCTGCGCGCCTACGAGGCCATCGTGGTGCCCGGCATCCTGCAGACGCCCGGCTATGTGCGCGGCGTCCTCACCGCCAACGCCACCCTTCACGGCTTGCCGCTCGAAGGCGTGGAGGAGGCCGTCCAAGCCCGGCTGGAGCGCCAACATCTGGTGACCGGCGGCACCGCCCACATGTTCAGCTTCGTCGTGGAGGCCGCCGTCCTGACTTACGCCTTCGGCGACATGGCCGCGATGAACGAGCAGTTCGACTTCCTGGCGCATGTCACTCGTCTGCCCAACGTCGCGTTGGGGATCATCCCTCCTGGCTTCCGCAAGCTCTGGGGCGGCGAGTGCTTCTACATGTTCGACTCCTTCCTTGTGCGCAGCGAGCTGTGGACCGGCCGTTTCCAGACGACGCGGGCCGAGGACATCGCGTTCTTCCTCAAGGCGTTCACGGCCCTTCAGGGGCAAGCCGTCTACGGGGAGGAAGCACGGGCCCTCATCGAGCAAGCACGCGATCTTCTGCAATCTCGTGAAATCTCCTAGCCCTCTGTCCAAGCCCTCGCCACGCTGGGGTCACGACCTCCGCAGCCGCCGAGACCGCCGGCGCGCGGGAGATCACCGAGAGCTGTGTCCCCGGTTCCTGAATCGCCTTATGTCGTGTTCCTGCGCCCGGCAAGACAAGCGTGCACTGCGCTTCCAGCCTTCAAGGGCTACGGCTGGCTCTAGAGGCCGAAGAACGAGATCAGTCGACTGCACAAACGGCCGGCCGACGGCCCGGCGGCCACCTCCGCAAGGTCAGTTGAACCCCCACGAGAAAGGTTCACCATGTCCCAGACCATGACCGAGCTGGACCTGATCACCCACTCCCCGGACGGCGAGTCGCGCGGGCTGATCTTCCGCGTCGGCAACGTCTTCCCGATGCTGCCGACCCGGCACGTCCTGTCCGCTCCGGCCACCCCTGCCGGCGACGCCCGGCCCTGGGGGCTGCGCTTCCTCGTCCTGCCCCCGATCACGGCGGGCGCGCACGAGGGACAGACCCGGGCCACCAGCTCCAGCAATCCGGACGGCACCGCGCCCGAAGAGATCGGCACGGACTGAAGGAGCAGATCCGTGACACACACCGTGCTGATCGTCACCGACGAGACCGATGTGGTGGCCCAACGAGTGGCCGCCGAGCTGGCCGGACGCGGTACGCCCGTTGTCACCATCGACACCGCTGACTTTCCCGGGACGCTGTCCATGGCGGCCACGATCGAGGCGGGCGCCACCTGCTGGGCCGGAACGCTGACCGGCCCGCGCGCCACGTCGCTGAACCTGGCCGAGGTAGGAGCCGTCTACTGGCGCAGGCCCACGCAGTTCGTCATGGACGAGCGCATGTCCAGCCCCGAGTCGGCTTTCGCCTACGGGGAGGCCCGTTACGGCTTCGGCGGCATCCTGATCGCCCTCGGGCAGGGCGGCTGCCTGTGGGTCAACGACCCCATGGCGGCCATGCGTGCCGAGTACAAGCCCGTCCAACTCACCGTGGCCGCCCAGGTCGGCCTGACCGTCCCGCCCAGCATCATCACCAACGACCCGCAAGCCGCCCACACCTGGGCCAAGGAGCGGGACAAGCCGATCATCTACAAGCCCATGTCGGGCGTGTGGCACGCCGACGAGGGACGCATCCGGGCCCTGTACACCTCGCCTGTGGGCGATTTCGACGAGCTCTTGGACCCGGCGTTCGCCAGGACGGCGCAGCTCCTCCAGGAGCAGATGCCCAAGGCGTTCGAGGCCCGCGCGATCGTCGTCGGCACCAAGGTGTTCACCGTCCGCATCGACGCCTCCACCGAGGCGGGCAAGACCGACTGGCGCTCAGACTACGACTCCCTGACCTACACGGCGATCGACCTTCCCGAGGACACCGAGAAGGGGCTCGTGAAGCTGCACGAGCGCCTCGGCCTCGTCTACGGAGCCAGCGATCTGATCTGCACGCCCTCCGGCGAGTGGGTATACCTGGAGACCAACCAGCGGGGAGAGTGGTTCTGGCTGGCCGACGAGACCGGCCTGCCCATCGCCTCGGCCCTGGCCGACATCCTTGAGGAAGGACCTGTGTGGACGAGATGAGCCCACCGGACACGGCCGATGTCCAGGCAATGGCGGGGCGACTGGCCGACGACCTTCGCGGCAGGGGCCTGCTGGGAGATGAGCGGTGGGCGCGAGCACTGGCCGAGGTGCCTCGCGACCTGTTCGCGCCCATGTCGGCCTGGGCCAAGCCGGACCGCTGGAACGAGACGGGCTACCCCATCGACATCGCCACCGACAGCGCGGCCTGGTGGGAGGCCGTCTACTCCGATGCGGCCATCATCATCCAGTCCGACGACGGCGACACCGACCCGGCCGCAGGGAAGGGCCAGTCCAGTTCCTCGGTGTCCGCCCCGGGCGTCGTCTTCCCGTTCCTGGAGCTGCTGGCGCCGCACAAGGGTGACCGGATTCTGGAGATCGGCACCGGATCGGGCTGGACGGCCTCCCTGCTGTCGTGGTGGGCCGGAGCCGACAACGTCACGTCCATAGAGGTTGACCCCGCCGTCGCGGCCGGGGCTGCGGCCAACATCGAAGCGGCCGGGTTCACGCCACACCTCGTGGTGGGCGACGGTCTGAAAGGCTGCCCCGAACGGGCGCCGTTCGACCGCGTCCACGTCACGGCGGGTGTGGCCGACATCCCGGCGGCCTGGATCGAGCAGACCCGGCCCGGAGGCGTGATCGTGCTCCCCTGGCAGCCCGGCGGCGCGACCGGCCACAAACTGCGGCTCACGGTGATCGACGATTCCACGGCCGTTGGGTCCTTCCACGGCCGGGCCAACTACATGATGGTGCGGTCCCAGCGAAGCGACCACGTATGGAACTCCCACCACAGCGAGGATGCCGAGACGAGCGCGACCCGACTGCATCCACGCACCGTCGTCACGGCCGATCTAGGGGCACACCTGGCCGGCGTCGCCCTGGCTCCTGGCGTCGACTGGCTGGTGATCAGCGAACCGGACGGGTACTCGCTGCTGTTGCAGGAGATGGGAAACCCGGAGGGCTCGTGGGCGGCCTGCGACGCGGTACCCGGAGCCGACGACTTCCAGGTCACTCAGTACGGCTCACGCCGTCTGTGGGACGAGGTGGCCGACGCCTACCTCAAGTGGGTCTCGTGGGGCAGCCCCTCAGCCGACCGGTTCGGGCTCACCGTTGAGGCCAAGGGCAATCGGCTGTGGCTGAATCGCCCCGACGGCATGTGGTGGCCACTGCCGTAATTACCGAGGAACTGCCCATCGCCAAGGGTCGACGGACCTAGCACCCGCGATAGCGGCGGGTATCGGCGGCACCCGGGGTTCGTCAGACGCCAGAGTCCGTGTCATCGATCCGGCCCATACTCGTCTCTCCGGAAGACCGGCCGGTGACCGGGGAGCGCGAGGGGTCGGCAGACCCCTCGCCCGGGGTTCGGGGCGAAGCCCCGAGGGGGCACTGCCCGAGCGTGGACCGCGCGAAGCGCGAAGGCTTGCGCGGTCCACGCATGTGAGCCCTTTCCAAAACTGTGAGCCCTTTCCAAAACGGCCCACGTGGACGGGTCCTGATCGGCGGCTCAGACCTGTTCGAGGGGAAGCAGGCCTCGGACGCTGCGGCAGACGCCGTCGCTGGCGGCCGACGCGGCGAGGCGTTCGGCGTCCGGCGTGCCGTAGCCGGTGGTCCGCTGGCGGACGCGCCGCCCGGTGGGGGCGACCATCGCGCCGATCTCGGTGATCGTCTTGAACGA
Organism: Streptosporangium carneum; assembly: GCF_027922005.1. GTDB lineage: Bacteria > Actinomycetota > Actinomycetes > Streptosporangiales > Streptosporangiaceae > Streptosporangium > Streptosporangium carneum. The sequence continues at coordinate 696,208 of NZ_BSEV01000002.1, forward strand.
GCCGTTCTCCGAGCCCGCCATCCGGCTGATCGTCTCCTCCATCAGCGTGCCGCCCAGGTCGTTGACCCCGCCCTGGAGCACCTGGCGGCACAGGTCGTCCTGGAGCTTGACCCACGAGCACTGGATGTTGTCGATCGCGCCGTGCAGCAGGACACGGGCCAGCGCGTGCACCGCGCGGTTCTCGCGCGCCGTCGGGCCCGGCCTGGCGATGCCCGCCAGGTAGATGGGGGCGCTGTGGTGGACGAACGGCAACAGCACGAACTCGGAGAAGCCGCCGGTCTCCTCCTGCATGCGGCGGATCAGCCGGATGTGCTGCACCCAGTGGGCGTGGGTGTCGACGTGGCCGTACATCATCGTCGAGGTCGTCGGGATGCCGACCCGGTGCGCGGTCGAGATGACCTCGACCCACTCCCTGGTCGGCAGCTTGCCCTTGGTCAGCACCCAGCGCACGTCGTCGTCGAGGATCTCGGCGGCGGTGCCGGGCAGCGAGTCGACGCCCGCCTCCCTGGCCGCGACCAGCCAGTCCTCGACGGACAGGTTCGTACGGCTGGCGCCGTTGATGACCTCCATCGGGGAGAAGGCGTGGACGTGCATCTCGGGCACCCTGGCCTTGACCGCCCTGGCGATGTCGAAGTAGGCGTCGCCCGGCAGGTCGGGGTGGATGCCGCCCTGCATGCACACCTCGGTCGCCCCCGCCTGCCACCCCTCCCAGGCCCGGTCGGCGACCTGCTCCAGGCTGAGCGTGTAGGCGTCGGCGTCGGTACGGCGCTGCGCGAAGGCGCAGAAGCGGCAGCCGGTGTAGCAGACGTTGGTGAAGTTGATGTTGCGGTTCACCACGTAGGTCACGTCGTCGCCGACCGCCTGCCTGCGGAGGTCGTCGGCGATCCGGCACAGCTCCTCCAGGGCCGCGTCGTCGGCGCCGGCGCCGTTCTGGTCGCCCGCGACGTCGAGGAGGGCGAGCGCCTGCTCGTCTGTCAGCCCCGCCGGGTCGTCGGCGGCCTGCCGCAGCGCCCGCCCGACCTCCCCGACCAGCACGCCGGGCACGGCGGGAGCGGGCAGCCGCTCCTTGAGGGCCTCCCAGTCGCCGTAGACATCGTCGAAGTCGTCGCGGCGGTCGGCGGTGCGGCCCTCGGTGTCGACGGCGGTGTGCAGGTCGACGCGACCGGCGGAGACGAAGCCGCCGTCGGGCTCCTGCCACGGGCGCCCCGCCAGGACGGCGTCCTCGCGCGCCAGGCCCGTCTCGGGGTCGGCGAGGGCGGCGACGTGGGCGCTCAGGCGGGGGTCGAGCCAGGGCTCGCCCGCCAGCACGAACTCGGGGTAGATGGTCAGCCGCTCGCGCAGGGTGAACCCGGAGGCGGCGGTGCGGGCCGCGAGCTCCTCGATCTGCGGCCAGGGGCGCTCGGGGTTGACGTGGTCGGGCGTCAACGGGGAGACGCCGCCCCAGTCATCGATGCCCGCCCTGATCATCAGGTCGTACTCGGAGTCGACCAGGTTCGGCGGGGCCTGCACCCGCATCTTGGGGCCCAGCACCAGCCTGGTCACCGCGATCGTGGCGGCCAGCTCCTGCAGGTCGGCGTCCGGCATGCCGCGCATCGCGGTGTCGGGCTTGGCGCGGAAGTTCTGGACGATGATCTCCTGGAGCCCGCCGTACTCGCGCGCCACCCTGCGCAGCGCGAACAGCGACTCGGCCCGGTCCTCGACGGTCTCGCCGATGCCGATGAGGATGCCGCTGGTGAACGGCACGTTGCTGCGGCCCGCGTCCTCGAGCACGCGCAGCCGTACGGCGGGGTCCTTGTCGGGCGAGCCGTAGTGCGGCATGCCCTTGACCTCGAAGAGCCGCCGCGAGGTCGTCTCGAGCATCATGCCCATCGACGGCGCGACCGGCTTGAGGCGCTGCAGGTCGCGCCAGGTCATGACGCCGGGGTTGAGGTGCGGCAGCAGTCCCGTCTCCTCGAGCACCCGGATCGCCATCGCGCGGACGTAGGACAGCGTGTCGTCGTAGCCGTGCGCGTCCAGCCACTCGCGGGCCTGGGACCAGCGGTCCTCGGGGCGGTCGCCCAGGGTGAACAGCGCTTCCTTGCACCCCATGGCCGCGCCCTGCCTGGCGATCTCCAGCACCTCGTCGGGGCTGAGGAACATGCTCTCCAGTTTGTGCGGGGCGGTGGCGAACGTGCAGTACCCACATCGGTCTCGGCACAGCCGGGACAGGGGGATGAAGACCTTGCGGCTGTAGGTGATGGTTCCCTGCCGCCCTACGGCCTCGAGGCCCGCGTCCCTGACCCGCCCCGCGTGCTGGAGCAGGGTGTCGAGGTGTTCGTCTCTTGCGTGCAGAAGAACGGTGGCCTCTGTGAGGTCGAGAGCTTTTCCGTCACGGGCGCGGGCCAGGGCCCGGCGCATCGCGCTGTCGGTGGGGTTGACGCTCATGACGGCACATTACGACCCGACGCCAGGTGGTCGGGCGGGGGGTGCCTGGTCACGGCCACCGGAGCGCACACGGACACTTCAGAACCTCTTAACCGTACACTCAAGAATATCTAGATAGACGTAAATTAATGCACCTACATATATTTGAGGCGTCCCCCGGAACGTCCCTCGGGAACCCCCGAGACCCGTCAGGAGCCGAAAATGATCTGGTTTCTCCTCGCCCTCGCCGCCGTCTCCGCCCTGGCCCCGCTGATCGGAGCGGACACGCGCGACGGCCGTGACTGGCAGCCCGCCGAGCCCCCGGTAAGGAAGCTCAGAAGCCGGGAGAGAACCCGGGTCAGAACGAGCGATAGTCCCGTGGCGACATCCTCGGCCCGTGGGCGGGCGGCCGCGCACCGCCCAACCTCAGCAGCCTGCTGACCCGGTGGCGGTGCCCCCGGTAGGGGGCCAGCAACCGCAGCATGCCCGCGTCGTCGGCGCGCCGCCCGGTCAGCGCCCAGCCGACCAGCGAGGGCAGGTGATAGTCGCCGACGGAGACCGCGTCCGCGTCGCCGTGCGAGCGCTGCCGCACCTCGGCCGACGTCCACACCCCGATCCCCGGCAGCGCCCGCAGCAGCCGGTCCGCCTCCGCGCTGCCCTCGGTCGCCTCCAGTCTGGCGGCGTACCGGGCGGCGTTCACGATCGTCCTCGCCCGTACGGCCTCCGCCCCCGCCCTGTGCCAGTCCCACGACGGGATCGACCGCCACACCTCGGGCTCGGGGAAGACCCGCATCCCCTCGGGGGCGGGTCCGGGCGCGGGCTCGCCGTAGCGGCGCAGCAGCCACCGCCACGCCCGCCAGGCCTCGTCGGAGACGACCTTCTGCTCCAGCACGGCGGGCACCAGCGACTCGAACACCCTGAAGGTCCTCGCGATCCTGAGCCCCTCGTGGCGCTTGGCCGCGCGCCGTACCGCCTCGTGCTCCGGCGCGAACCCCGAGACGTCGTCCTCCGCGCCGAGCAGCGCGGGCAGCGTCTCCAGCAGCCAGTCGGCCCCGGGACCCCACGCGGCGCCGGTGACCTGCCCGTCCCTGGCCGCCGCCCGCAGTGTGCCGGGTCCCTCAGGCGTCCGGCAGGTGCGCCAGACCGCGCCGTCCGCGGTGCGCCGCCAGGCGGGGTCGCCGCCGCCGTGCCGGAGGGGCTGCAGGGTCAGCCCGAGGTCGAGCGGCCTGTCCGACCGCCACTCCCGCTGTTTCACGAGCGCACTCTCTCACGGACGTCTCACGGGACTCCGCCCGCCCGGGGCGGTCAGACGTCGCTGGAGAAGCGGACCGAGCACTCGGGGAGCACCACGCCCGGCCAGACGCGGCTGCCCGCCAGGAGCTCGTTGCCGGGCCCGACCACGGCGCCGTCGCCGATGACCACGTCGCGCAGGATCGCGCCCGAGGCGATCTCGGCTCCGACGCCGACCACCGAGTCGACCACGGAGGCCCCCGGGTGGACCACGCAGTCGTCGCCGAGCACGCTGCCGGAGATCTGCGCCCCCGACTCGACGACCGCCCTGGCGCCGACGACGGATCCTCCGTCGACCTTCGCCTCCGGGGAGACCCTGGCTCCGGGCAGCGCGAGGAAGTCTCCCGGCGGGCCGGGCAGGGCGGGCGAGGCGAGGCGGCCGAGGACCAGGTCACGGGAGCCCTTGACGAAGGCCGCGGGCGTGCCCACGTCGAGCCAGTAGGAGGCGTCGGCGTAGCCGAGGACCAGGGCGCCGTCCTCGATCAGGCCGGGAAAGGTCTCCCGCTCGACGGAGACGACCTCCCCCTCCGGGATCGTGTCGATCACCGAGCGCGTGAAGACGTAGCATCCGGCGTTGATCCGGTTGGTGACCGGGTTCGGGGTCTTCTCGAGGAAGGCGGTCACCCGGCCGTCCGCGTCGGTCGGCACGCAGCCGAACCGCGAGGGGTCGTCCACCTCGGTCAGGTGCAGCGTGACGGCGGCCCGCCTGGCGACGTGCGTGGCGACCTGGTCGGCGATGTCGTGGCCGGACAGGATGTCGCCGTTGAGCACCAGGACCGGGGCGTCGGGACCGCAGGTCAGCGCCTGCGCGGCGTTCCTGATCGCGCCGCCGGTGCCGAGCGGGGTCTCCTCGGTCATGTACTCGAGCGAGAGCCCGAACGCCGAGCCGTCCCCGAACGCCTCGGAGAACATCTCGGCGCGGTAGGAGGTGGCGAACACGATGCGCCGCACGCCGAACGAACGGGCCCTGGCGAGCTGGTGGGCAAGGAAGGGAACCCCGGCCGTCGGCAGCAACGGCTTGGGCGTGCCGAGCGTCAACGGACGCAGGCGTGTTCCTTGTCCACCGACAAGAAGGATCGCCTCAAGCTCCGGCAAAGCGGTCTCCGTCATCCCGCGAGGTTAACTCACCATTCATCGACGTGACGATTAGCCCAGCTCATCGAGGGCGCGCTGGTAGGAGAGCAGATGCGCCTCCGCGGAGGCCTCCCAGGTGAACTCCCTGGCGCGCGCGGGCCCCGCCTCCGACAGGGCCTGCCTGCGCTCCGGCGAGGACAGCAGCGCGTGCAGCGCCTCGGCGATGCTGGCGTCGTCCGGCTCGGTGTAGGCGACGGCGTCGCCGCCCACCTCGGGCAGCGAGGTGCGGTGCGTGGTGAGCACCGGCGCGCCGCAGGCCATGGCCTCGAGCACGGGCAACCCGAAGCCCTCCCCCGTCGAGGGGAAGGCCGCGACGAGCGCGCCGCCGAGGAAACCGGACAGGTCGGCGAAGGCCAGGTAACCCGGGCGGACCACCCGGACCCCCGAGGGGACCTCGTCGATCGCGGCGTCCACCTCGGCGTCGTGGACGCCGCCCGCCAGCACCAGGACGGGCGGCGAGGGAAGGTCATGGACCGCGCGCGCGAAGCCCCTGATGAGGTTCGGCAGGTTCTTCCTGGGCTCCATCAGGCCGAGGAAGGCGACATACGGCGTGCCGTGCAGGCCGAGCCTGTCGGCCGCGTGCCCGATCTCCCTCGCGGAGGGACGGTGGAACAGCTGCGGGTCCACCCCGTGGTAGGCGACGTCGATCCTGGTCGGGTCGGCGGACAGCACCCTGACCAGCTCGTCCCTCGTCGCCTTCGAGGGGACGACCACCCGCGCGGCGTGGCGGACCGCCGTGCGGGTCGCCGAACGGAAGAAGGAGGCCTTGACCGCGCTGTGCTGGGAGGCGTCGGTGAACCAGGTGACGTCGTGGACGGTCACCACGGTCGGCAGCCCCGAACGCAGCGGCATCGAGTAATAAGGGGCGTGGATCACCTGGGCGCCGACCTGCTGGGCGAGCACCGGCAGCCCGGTCTGCTCCCAGGCGAGCCTGGCGGCGCGGTTGGCGATGCCGAGCGGGCCCGGCAGGATCCTGGCCGAGGGCGCGAGCGCCGCGTAGCGCTCGGCGTCGGCGCGTTGGCACACGATCGCCAGGTCCGCGCCCGCCCGGTCCAGCGCGGCGAGAAGCCCGTCGACGTATCTGATCAGGGCACCGCGATCGGCCGGAACAGCGGCCGCGTCGACGAGCACTCGGGGCGTCAAGGCCGATCACTCCCCTCTGGGTCCACGCGGGATCGTCGTCTCATTTCCCCCTCACTCTATTGCGAGGACCTTCGAAAACGTGGGGCAAATCACACGGGTTTTCCCGTTGTTTGATCGTGCGTGGGATCGACGTCACGACGGGCGGCCAACCCCGCCGTACCAGCGCAGACGAGATCTCCGACGATGATCACGATCCTGGAGCAGAGCGCGACGGCGATCGCCTGCCCCTGGCTCAGGACGGGCGCCAGCACGGCCACCATCGCGACCTCCCTGACCCCCGCCCCGGCGGGGACCACGAACGTCATGATGCCCAGGCACCAGGACAGCGCGAACGCCCCGATCGAGAACACCGCCACCGAGACGCCCGAGGGGCCGAAGTCGCGGATGATCGCCGCCAGGTGCAGGCCGTACGCGGTCCAGCCGAGGAACGCCCAGCCGATCGCGGTGAGCATGCCCTTCCGGGTGAGCGGGCGCTCCAGCGGCTCGCGCTTCAGCTTCCTCAGCCCGAACCCGAGGATCGCGTTGATCACCCGCGGCTCGAAGACCACCGCGAGCACCGGGATCAGCAGGAACACCCAGGCGTACGGCGCGGCGGACCCCGGCAGGGCGGCGAGCAGCGTCACCCCGGAGATCACCAGCCCGCTGCCGAGCTGGACCGGCAGCGTCAGGAAGAACGCCGCCGCGCTGCGCGAGCGGGGCACGCCCAGCTCCCTGCCCATCTCCATCTGGGCGAGCACCGGCCAGAGCGAGCCGGGGATGTACTTGCCGAGCTGGCCGACGAAGAAGACCTTCGCCGCGGGGCGGAACGGCAGCGGCGAGCCGAGGTCGGCCAGCAGCGCCCGCCACGTCATCATCCCGCCGCACAGCGCCGCGACCACCGCGACCAGCGACAGCGCGAGCGACTGCCAGGACAGCAGGGCGAACCCGGCGCGGACGTCGTCCCACTGCCTGGCCACGAACCATCCGCCGAAGCCGAGCGCGACCACCAGGAAGGCGATCCTGACGAAACGTCTCACCGGACCCGCCGTTTCCCGGCGGAGCTCACGCCTCTCACAGCGGGCGGACCTGTTCCGGCGGCTGCGGCAGCGACGCCCCCGCGGGACGGCGGGCGCTCTTGGTGGCCACCCACAGGTAGGTCGGCACCACCGGCAGCAGCGCGCGCAGGACGCCCCTGGGCAGCCGGGACAGCACGCCCTCCGCCACCCTGCCGACCACGCCGGGGAACAGCTCGGACCCGGCGAACTCCGCCGGGGTCGCGAGCACGGGGAAGGTGTAGTCCCACACCCGCAGGCCGCGCACCATCCGGCGCAGGCCCCTGCGGGTCCGGTAGCGCTCGTAGTAGCTGTCGGCCCGGCCGAAGAGCCTGACGTAGCGGTCGGCGAGCGCGGGCGGCAGGTAGGACAGGAACGGCAGCTTGTAGTGCGGCTCCATCACCCCGAGCCGGTTGCCGAGGCCGAGGTAGAGCACGCCGTCGTCGGTCAGCACCCGGCGCATCTCCGCCATGATCGCGTCGGGGTCGACCACGTGCTCGTAGATGTGGTTGAAGACCAGCACGTCGACGGATCCGTCGGGGAAGGGCAGCGCGGTGCCGTCGGCGCACACGAACTCGACCCGCTCGCCGAACCGCGCCGCCGCTTTGCGCAGGCCCGGGACGTCGATGTCGACGCCGAACGTCCTGCTCGCGCCCGCCGCCGCCAGCTCGTCGGCGATGAACCCCGCCGAGCAGCCGATGTCGGCGACCGTCAGCCCCTCCAGGACCCTGTCCTTCCTGCCGAGGAAGTGGCCGAGCACCGCCACGATCTTCGCGGCCTTGCGGCGGCGCTTCTCCTCGTCCAGCATGGCCGACTGGAACTCGGAGTACTCCAGCTGCGCCGCCCGTCCGCCCTCGCCCATCGCCCGTTCACCACTTCTCGTCGACTCCGCCGGGTCACGCCGGACCGTACCGGTCCGCGTCGTCTCGCGCACCAGGGCGTCGAGATAGGCGGCCCAGTAGGGGTCGGGGTCGACGGCCTTGACCCCCGCGCGCAGGCGCTCGGGCTCACCGGGGCGGTAGAACGCGCTCAGCGCGGCCCGCAGGTCCTCGACGGAGCCCGGCTCGACCAGCAGGCCGTCGACGCCGTCGGTGACGTGGTGACCGAGCGTCCCCACCCGGCTGGCGATCACCGGCGTCCCGTGCTCGTGGCCGAGCCACACCTGCTGGCTGGCCGTCCCGCTCCGGTACGGCAGGACCAGCGCGTCCACGTCCTCGAACAGCCCCGGCACCTCGTCGTCGGCCACGTAACCGGGGCGCAGCTCCACCCTGTCGGTCAGCCCGAGCTCGGCGACCAGCGCCTTCGTCTCCTCCAGGCCGCCCCAGAACTCCCCGGCGACCCGGAGCGAGACCCCCTCGGGCAGCGCGCGGATCAGCAGGTCGAGGCCCTTGTAGGGGCGGACGAGGCCGAAGAACAGCAGCCGGTTCGCCACCGCCCTGTCCGCGCCGCCGGTGCTCGCCGCCTCGCCGCGGTCGCGTCCCCCCGCGGGCAGGTGCGGCGCCATCTCGGCGACCGTGACGGGGACGGGTCCGAGCTTCCTGGCCAGCGCGGCCTGCCGTTCCGAGTGGGCGAGCACCCCGTCGACCCGGCGCAGCAGCGCCCTCATCAGCGGCTCGTCGTACGGCTTGCGCTCGTGGGGCAGCACGTTGTGGCACAGGGCGACGACCGGGGTCCTGCGGCGCAGGCCGTACAGGATGCCCAGGTAGGGCGGCACCTGCACCGGGCTGAGCACCGCGAGGATCACCAGGTCGGCGCTCGCGAGGCGGCGGCCCGCGCGCACCCAGCCGTCGGGGCGTCGCCAGTCGAGGTCGCGGCGGACGCCGGGGAACGGGGCGCCGTCCGGGGTGTCGACGGTCTGCTGCCCGGGATAGAGGAAGGAGGGGTACTGCGCCCTCCACGACTCGATCACCACGTCGTGCCCGGCGGCGCGCAGGCGGTGGGCCAGCTCGGTGGTGTGCGCGACCCCGCCGCCCTTGTACGGGTGGGCGGGGCCGACGATCGCGATGCGCATCTACTCGCTCCTGGACCGCACGATGAGGTCGGCCAGCAGCGCCAGCGAGCCGATGAGCAGACCCGACAGGAAGATCACGATGGTGTTGCTGGTCAGGTAGAACCCGTAGCGGACGATGTCGACGACGCCCTTGACCAGGCCGATGCCGACCAGCCAGAGCGCGGGCGGCATGAGGACCTTGAGCGGGTTGAAGTACATCACCATCCGCAGCACCTGCAGGATGTAGCGGTAGGCGTCGGAGATGAAGCTGAACTTGGACTTGCCCGCCCGCTTGCTGTACTCGATCGGCAGGTAGTACACGTCGTGCTGGTTGGACAGGAACGACAGCGTGATCGTGGTGACGCAGGAGAACCCGGGGGGCAGCAGCCGGAGGTAGGGTCTGGCGACCGACTTGCGGAACGCCCGCAGCCCGCTGTTGAGGTCGGGGATCCGCTGACCGGCGAGGCGCTCGGCCACCTTGCGGATGAACCACTTGGCCGGGACCCGCAGAAACTTGTGCGAGCCCTCCTCCGTGGTCCGCGCGCCCACGACCTGGTCGATCGTGTAGTCCTTCTCCAGGATCTCGACCAGCTCGGGGATGCGCTCGTTCGGGTAGGTCATGTCCGCGTCGGTCCACACGACGATCTCGCCGTTGGCCTCCTGCGTGCCGATCCTGCGCACCGTGCCCGAGCCGCCGTTGCGGTGGAAGGCCCGGATGCGCATGTTCGGGAAGCGCGGCGCGGCCTTCTGCAGCCTGGCCAGGGTCTTGTCGGTGGAGAAGTCGTCGACGGCCACGAGCTCGTAGGTGTAGCCACTGCGGTCCATGGCCTCGCAGATGCGCTCGACCTCGTCGATGACATGGTCCTGCTCGTTGTAACAGGGCAGGACGATGGTCACGTACGGCGTTGCGTCCACAGCGGTTCCACTCTTCGGCGTCTCGGGCGTGCTCACGTCGGGCGAGGATACTCTGCCCGGCTCGGGACCGAACGCACTTCGCCTTCTTGCGCGGCCCGCGGGAGCGGACTCGCCCGGCTTTCCTCCTGGCCGGCCCGCGCCCGTGACGCGGGCCTCGCCGGCGCCGGAGCGCCCTTCAGGGGGCCTGCGACCCGGCCGGGACGGCCATCCAGGCGTCGACGGCCATCGACCAGGTGCCGTTCGGCGGGTCGACGAGGGAACGCTCGTCCTGGCGGGCGCGCAGGCTCATCACCTGGACCGGTTCGCCGTACGGGGCGAGCTGGTCGGCTCTGACCGCGAGCAGGACGGGGACGCGGCCGGTGGAGTGGACGCGGCCGACCAGGCGGGTGACGTCGGAGGGGTCGGGGATGTCCGCGTTCTGGCGGAAGGCGACCCTGGCGGTCGGCACGCCGCAGGTGCCCCTGACGACCTGGGTGAGGCGGTCGCCGGTGACCCGTTCGACGATCAGCACGGAGGCGCGGGACGGGATGGCCGCGCACAGCGCCTCGACCGCCGCGCGCTCGCCGCGCTCGACCGGGGTGAAGGCGGTCCCCGCCGAGGTGATCACGGGAGGGACGAGCAGCAGCACCGCGCCGACGGCGACCAGGCCGTTCTGCGCCGCCTGGCCGTACCCCACCCTGCGCGCCTTCTCCCTGACCCAGCGCAGGCCCCAGACCGCGAGCAGGATCAGGCCCGGGAGGACGACGGGGACCAGCCGCCGGGAGGCCCACGGATGGTCGGGGGTGATGGAGGGCAGCAGGAGCGTGGCGGCCGTGGTCCAGCCGACGACGGCCAGCGGCAGCAGCCAGCCGAACCCGCGCCGCCTGACCAGCCTGCGCGTGAGCAGGGCGGCGGCCAGGGTGGCGAGCACGACGACCGGGACGCCGAGGTACCAGATCACCCAGTACAGGGACTCCTCGTAGTAGAGCCTGTACCTGTCGACCGGCAACCCGTTCGACTGCTGGGTGCGCTCGATGAACCCGGCGTTGAGGACGTCCTCCGGGGTGACCGGCAGGCGGGTCACGGTCTGCAGCCACGGCCTGGCCGCGAAGGCGACCACGGCCAGCACGACCAGGCCCGCCGCGACCTCCGGCAGCCACCGGATCCTCGCGGCCCTGCGCAGCGGGGCCGCGAGCCTCGGAGCCAGTACGGCGGCCAGCAGGGTGAGGAGCAGGACCGCTCCGCAGACGGCCAGCAGCGGCCTGACCGAGCCCGACAGGTAGTTCAGGTACGGCCTGGTGAGGAAGTAGGCGGCGGCGAGGCCGAGCCCGGTGCCGAGGGCCAGGCCGCAGAGCAGCGGGACACCGAGCCGTCCGTCCTCACGGCCGCCGATCCGGCGCAGGGCGATCAGCAGCCCGGCGTAGGCGAGCACGGGCAGCACGTCCCGCAGGCCGTCGATCCTGACCAGGACGGCCAGCCCGAACACCAGACCGGCGAGGTCCGCGCCGGCGACGGCGCGGACCGACTGGGCGGAGCGGATCAGCCCCGGCCGCTCGCCCGAGGGGACGGGCGGCAGGTAGCCGAGCCCGGTGATGCCGGAGCGGAGCCTAACCCTGGCGTCGTGCAGCAGGGCGAGGCCGCCGAAGAGCATGATCAGGGACGGCATCTCGCTGAAGGTGGTGCGCGAGGTGTAGAGGACGGGCAGGCTGACCGCGAACACCAGGGCGGCGAGCGGGGCCCAGCGGGCGCCGACGAGCCTGGCGACGACCCCCGACAGGACGAGCACCGCCATGGCGCCCAGCAGCGCGGGGACCAGCAGCAGGCCGGGCAGGCCGCCCAGCCAGTGGCCCAGCGCCTGGATCATCGGCGGGCCCGGCATGAACTGCGGCACGATCGCGCCGCCGTGGTCGTAGAAGCCCATGCTGTCGAAGCGCAGCGCCGGGTCGGGGCCGCCGAAGGCCGCCTCCTGGTAGGGGATGGGAAGCGAGCCGTGCTCGGCCAGCCAGACGGCGTACTGCGCGTAGGTGGCGGGGTCGCGGCGGATGATCAGCTGCTCGCTGCCGAGCAGGCCGTTGAAGACCGCGGAGGCCAGGACGACGGCGATCACCGCGCCTGTCTGCCAGGCGGTCGCCTCGACCGTCTCCGGCAGGCGGCGCAGGCCGTACCGGCACAGGAGGACGGCGGCCAGCAGGCCGAGGGGCAGCACGGCGACCGGCCTGAACCAGCCGAGCAGCAGCAGCGGCAGCCCGGCGAGCAACCAGCCCGCGAGCGCGAGCGCGGGCACGGCCGACAGCACGGCGAGCACCCTGCCCGCCGAGGGTCTGCGCGTGTGATCCGGCCAGCCGATCCTCATGACTGGCCCCGAGCGTAGCGGCAGCGTCCCGGTGCGGCGACGGGGACGCGCGACGGCCCCGCGGGAGCCGGTAGCGTACGCGCAGCGCGCGAAGGGGGCGAACAGTGGGCGGGTGGGCGCGAGGACGACGGCGTTCTCCCAGGCTGCCGGGGGACGGTTCTCCCGGGCTGCCGGGGGACGAGGGCGGCCGACGGCGTCGGCCTTCTCCCGGCCCGCCGGAGACCGGCTGGGCCGGGCGGATCCTGGGGACGCGGGCGGGCGGCCCGGTCCTGCGGCTGCTGGGCAGGAGAGGCGCCGGCCCGGCCCGCCCGGGGACGACGCCGGGGGGTGCGGGGGCCGGTCTGGCTCGGCGGCACCGGTGGTTCCTGGCGGTGCTGGGCGTCGGGGTCGCGCTGCGGGCGGTCGCCATGCTGGGCTACCGGCCCGCGCTCTGGTTCCCCGACTCCTACACCTACGTCGTCACCGCGATGCGGCCCAGGCCCGACCTGGTCCGCCCCGCCGGATACTCGATGTTCCTGCGACTGCTCGAACCGTTCCACAGCTTCGCCCTCGTCGCGCTGGTCCAGCACCTGCTGGGGCTCATGGTCGGCGTGCTGGTCTACGTCACCGCCCGCAGGCTCCGCGCCCCCGGCTGGGCCGCGGTGCTCGCCTGTGTCCCCTCCCTTCTGGACGCGTACCAGGTCGAGTTGGAGCACCTGCTGATCTCCGACACGCTGTTCGCGGCGCTGGTGATGTCGGCGGCCTGCCTCGCCGTCACGGGAGCCCCCGGGGAGGGCCCGGGAGAGGGCACAGGAAAGGGCGCCGCGCGGGCGGTGGCCGCGGAGACGTCGGCGGTCGCGGAGGCGTCGGCGGCGCGGGGCGGGGCGGCAGGGCGGATCCCGAGGGCGGCTCTGGGCAGAGCGGCTCTGGGCAGGGCGGCCGGGATCGGCCTGCTGCTGGCGGCGGCGACGCTGACCAGGACCGTCGGACTGCCGCTTGTCGCGATCTTCGCGGCCTGGTCGCTCTACCGGGCGCGGGGACGGGTGGCGGCCGCCTCGGTGATGCTGGCCGCGGCGGCGCTGCCGATCCTGGGGTACGGGGCCTGGTTCTACGCGACCTACCACCGTGTCGGCCTCGTGGGCGCGAACGGCGCCTTCCTCTACGCCAGGACGATGACCTTCGCCGACTGCGCGGTGATGAAGCCGCCCCCCGACCTGGCCGTGCTCTGCGACCCCCGCCCCGCGCGGCTGCGGCCCCCCTCGCAGGAGTACATCTGGAGCCAGGACTCCCCGCTGGTCAGCCTGCCGGGCATCACCTTCACCCGGGAGAGCGACGCTTTGGCCGGGCGGTTCGCCTCGCTGGCCATCCGCAGCCAGCCGCTCGACTATCTCGGCTCGACCCTCTCCGAGCTGGGCCGCTCCTTCACCCTGGACCGCCCGGTCTATCCCGACCAGGAGATATACGACTACTACCAGTTCCCCGCGACGCCACCGCCGCCGCCGGGGCGCTACCCGGCCATGGTGGGCGCCGAGTACGCCCAGCGCTACGAGCAGGGGCCGATCGGCACCCGCATCGTCGAGCCGTACGCGGGCTGGATGCGGGCCTACCAGCGCGTCGCCGGGCTGCCCGGCGCGGCGGTGCTGGTGGTCCTGCTCGTCCCGCCGGTCGCGGCGGTCGTCAGGAGAACGCGTCCCGTACAGGTCAGGCGGGTGCGTCCGGCCTCGACGGCGTGGGTGCTGCCCTGGGCGACCGCGGTGGCGCTGCTGGTCATGCCCGCGGCGGTCGCGGAGTTCGACTACCGGTATGTCCTGCCCGCCGTGCCCGCCGCTTTTCTCGCCGCCGCTCTCTCCCTGACTAAACCTTCTTTCACTAACATTCCAATAAATGTCCGTATTTGAGTATGCTGGGCGGCCGGATCATCACGGAGGCTGCGGGGGGCGGTCATGACCAAGTTCGCATCATCACGACTCCCCGCGCTGACCTCGTGACCTACTCTTTGGGCGCAATGAGCGAGCTGAAACAGCCCCGGACGTTGCCGCTGAGCGAGGAGATCGCATGAGCGACCACCGGCACGTCGCCGCGAGCGATCGCACCGCCGAACCCACCCAGCCCGGGCGCAGGGCCTCCCGGCGCGCGGGACGGGACGGCGGAACGCCGCAGGGCGCATCCCACGAGTACGGCCCCCGCTACGACGAGCCCCCGAGGGGGCCCGCGGGCCCGGGAGGGCCAGGAGGGTCGAGAGGCTCGGGAGCCTCCGGCGGGGCCAAGCGGCTGGGCGTCGGCGCGTGGGTCAGCATCGCGCTGACGGGCGTCATGGTGGTCGGCACCCTCACCGGCTACAAGTTCTACCGCGACATCGCGGGGAACATCGCCCGCGAGGACGTCGAGGACAAGCTCGGCGCGGACCGCCCGCCGGAGACCGGCGCGCTCAACGTCCTGGTCGTCGGCTCCGACACCCGCGACGGCGCGGGCAACAAGAAGTACGGTCAGCACCTGCAGGGTCAGGGCGAGCGGACCGACACCATCATCCTCCTGCACATCTCCCCGAACCGCGACAAGGCGACCCTGGTCAGCTTCCCCCGCGACTCCATGGTGCAGGCCCCCGACTGCCAGAACCCCAAGACCAAGGCGACCATCCCGGCGGGCCTGCGGCAGATCAACGCGACCTTCAACGACGGCGGCATCGCCTGCACGTGGAAGACGATCGAGGCGTTGACCGACATCCGCATCAACCACTTCGTCAAGGTCGACTTCTCCGGGTTCAAGGGCATCGTCGACGCCCTCGGCGGCATCGAGATCTGCCTGCCCCAGGACGTGATGGACAAGAAGGCCAAGCTCAACCTGACCAAGGGCAAGCACACGGTGAAGGGCGAGACCGCGCTGGCCTACGTCCGCGCCCGCTACTCCCTCGGCGACGGCAGCGACATCAGCCGGATCAAGCGCCAGCAGGTGTTCATCACCCAGGTCATGAAGAAGGCGACCAGCTCCGACCTGCTGACCGACCTGCCCAAGCTGACCGACTTCCTCACCGCGGCGACCTCCTCGGTGACGATGGACCGCAACCTCACCACCGGACGCCTGCTGGAGATCGCGCAGAGCGCGAAGTCGCTGACCGCCAAGGGCCTGAAGTCCGTCACCGTGCCGTGGAAGCCGTACGCGCCCGACCCCGGACGGGTCGAGTGGGCCCAGCCGAAGGCCGACCAGCTGTTCGCCGCGATCCGCAGCGACATCGAGGTCCAGCCGACCGCGACGCCCAAGCCGTCGAGCAGCGGCACCGGCGGCCCGACCGCGGCCCCCGCCAAGCCCGCGATCAAGCCCTCCCAGATCAGGATCCAGGTGCTCAACGGCACCAACACCTCCGGCAAGGCCCAGGAGGTCGCGGACGCGCTGACCGCGCAGGGCTTCGTCGTGACCGAGCTCGGCGACGCGCGGTTGTCCAACGGCGCCGACCAGCCGCAGACGAAGCTGTTGTACGCCAAGAACGCCCAGGACGGCGCCGACTACGCCGCTCCGGTGGCCGCCAAGCTTCTCAACAAGGAGAAGGTCAAGCCCGCCTCGGGCAAGGTCAAGCCCGGCAGCACCAAGCCGTACGTCCCCTCGGGCACGCCGACGCCGGGCACGACGACCGCCGCCGACACCACGGGGACCGCGAAAACCACCGACGCGGCGGTCGCGGACCCCCAGGGCCCGGTGATCCAGCTGGTCATCGGCGCCGACTGGAAGGGCGTCGCCTCCCCCATCAAGATCCCGGACAGCATCAAGGGCGACGTCGTCGACGCCAACACCAATCCCTGCCTCTGACCGCCGGTCCGCCCCTCTCCTGCGGCCCGGCCGTGGGAGAGGGCGAGTCCGGGCGGCGACGGCGCGTCTGACATCCACGGTTCACCTGACGGTCACGATTCGCCGGGAACCCAGCGAAACGCGGTGTGCTCGTGCGACATCGAATGCACGAACGTTTATGGTGGTCGGGTCGGCGAGGTGACCCCCGCCACTTGGCCGCGCCCCCGGCGACCCCTGGGTGGTTTCGCCGGCGTGTCCGACCCTTTCCCCGTCTCCGACAGATAGCTGAGCGTTTTCCTCGTGAGCGACACCCGATCCCCCTCCCAGGTACCGACCCCCCGGGACGACGCCGCCTCCGGCGCCGGAACCGGCAGGTCCGCCGACGGACAGGACCGGAAACCCGCCCCGTGGCCGACGTCGGAGCACGCGCGGCCGTCCGCGGCGTCACAGCAGGCCTCGTGGCCGCAGCCGCCGGGACCGAGCGCCTGGGGAACGGCGGCCCACGAGAACCCCCCGCCGAACGGCCAGGAGGACCAGGGCTCGGACGAAGGCCCCGGGGAGATCACCCTGTGGGGCTACCAGGCCTACCGGGATCCAGAGCCGTCCTCGCCCCCCGGGGCGGGCGCTCCGCCCTCGTCCTCTCCTCCCGGGACGGGCGCCCCATACGCGGCGTCCTCGCCCCCCGGGACGGGCGCTCCACACGCGTCCTCGCCCCCCGGGACGGGCACTCCACACGCGTCCTCGCCCCCCGGGGTGGGCGGGCCGTACGCGGACGACCGCCCCTTCTCCTCACCCGGGACGGGCACGCCGTACGGGGACGACCGGTGGCCCTCCTCCGCGTCGGGAACGGGCGCGCCGTACGCGGACAGCCCTGCGTCTCCCGCCCCCCGGGCGGACACGCCGTACCCCGGCCCCTCCTTCCCGAACGCCTTCGGCTCTCCGGACGAGCGCCAGGTCGACGCCCACCGGCCCGCCACCCGGGAAACGCGTCCGCCCTACCAGGACATGCGCGGGCCCGGCTCCGGCGGGTTCCCCGGCACGGCCTCCGGGCCCGTTCCCGGGGGCGTCCCCAAGGACCCGCTGGATCCGGCCTGGTCTCCCGCCCCGCAGGAGCGGGGAGCGGGTCAGGGGTGGTCGCAGGAGCACGAGGCCGCGCGGGCCCAGGCGTGGACGCCCGCCACTCCCGCCGCTCCCCCCTCGGAGCCTCGCCCCGCGGAACCCCGGGACGTCCCCGAAAGACCCTTCTCCTACTGGGAGAATCCCAGCCGGGAAACCTGGGAGAGCGCCGAGCGCGAGGCCGCGCCCCCCGTCTCCCCCCACGACCACGCCCCGTGGGCGGCCTCGCCTCCCGCCGACGACCGCGCCCGCCACGCGGCTCCCTCCGCTCCAGGCGACCACAGCCGCCACGCGGCCCCGGCCCCGCCGGACGGCGTCGCCCGTCACACGGCCCCGGCCCCGCTCGACGACCGCGCCCGCCACGCGGCCCCCTCCCCGCTGGACGGTCCCGCCCGTCAGGCCCCTCCGGAGGACCCCGCCCTGCGGACCCCGGACGACCACGCCCTGCGGACCGCCCCGTCCCTCCCTGACACCCGCGCCCGACAGGCCGCGCCCCCGCCCTTCGGGGAGCACGTCCCCTCACAGTGGGGCCGCCCCCAGGAGACGGAGCGCGAGCCCGGGCCGCGTCCGGAGGAGGAGCCGTCCGCGCCTCCCGCCAGGAGGAAGCGCGAGCCGTACCTCGACAACGTGAAGTTCGTCCTGATCGCCCTGGTGGTCACCGGGCACTCGCTGGTGCCCACCCTGGCGGCGCACTCGGCCAAGTCGGCCTACCTGTTCATCTACACCTTCCACATGCCGGCGTTCGTGCTGCTCAGCGGCTACCTGGGGCGCAACTTCTGGAACTCGAACGCGAAGATCAACAAGCTGGTCGACACCATGCTGGTCCCCTACGCGTTCGTGGAGATCGGCTACGCCCTGCTGCGCTACGCGCTGGGCCAGAAGTGGACCCTGACGATCATCGACCCGGCCTGGCTGAACTGGTATCTGGTCGCCCTGGTGCTGTGGCGGATCTCCACGCCCATCTGGACGCGGATGCGACAGCCGCTGCTGGTCGCGGTGACCATCTACATGTTGGCGGGCTTCTCCGAGATCTCCGGCGACTTCAGCCTCGACCGCTTCTTCGGCCTGCTCCCGTTCTACGTGTGCGGCCTGCTGCTCAAGCCTGAGCACTTCGACCTGCTCAAGCCGCTCTGGGTGAGGATCGCGGCCGGCGTCGTGGTCGTCGCCGCCGTCGCGACGGCCGTCTACATCGCCCCCCGCGTCGGCCTCGACCCCGTCTACTACCGCTACAGCTTCAAGTCCATGGACACCACCTGGTGGATGGGCCTGATCGTGCGCGCCGGCATGCTGGTCGCGGGGCTGGTGCTGTCGGTCGCGCTGCTCGCGCTCGTGCCGAGACGCGAGACCTGGTTCTCCGACCTGGGCACCCGGACGCTCTACGCCTACCTGCTGCACGGCGTCGTGGTGCTCATCGCCAAGGAGCTGGGCTGGCTGAGCTACCCCTGGCTGTACGGCCCGCTGGGCGTGCTGGCCATCGCCTCCAGCGCGCTCGTCCTGGCGATCGTCCTGTGCCTGCCGCAGACCCGCACGCTGTTCAAATGGCTGCTGGAGCCCCGCCTGGTCTGGTTGTATCGCCGACCCGCGGAGGCCGTCCCTGACAGACCCGCCGAGGCCACCCCTGACAGGGAGAGTTCAATCGCAGTTCCCCGGTAGTTAACTCAACACATCCGGTGAGGACGGAACCGACACTCAGCATCGGCATATGCGGGTATGTGTCGGGACGATTGTCCATCACCCCGAAGACGCTCGGATCATGCATCGGCAGATCCGGGCGCTCCTCGACGCCGGGCACGACGTCACCTATGTCGCGCCCTTCACCGACTGCAACGTCACCCCTGATCCCCGGATCAGGGCGGTGGACGTTCCCCGCGCGGTCGGCCGCCGTCGCAGACGCGCGCTGAAGGCGGCCCGCCGGGCCCTGAAGCGCGGGGTCGAGGGCGCCGACCTGCTCGTCGTCCACGACGTCGAGCTGCTGTTCCGGCTGCCGAGACGCCGCCCCGCCACCGTCTGGGACGTGCACGAGGACACGGCCGCCGCGGTGGAGGCCAAGCGGTACCTTCCCGAGACGCTGCGCCGGACCCTGCCGGCGGTGATCCGCAGGATCGAGGCGGGCGCGGAACGCCGCCTGCACCTCATCCTGGCGGAGGAGGCCTACCAGGAGCGGTTCACCCGGCCCCACCCCGTGGTGCTCAACACCACCTACGTGCCCCGGCGGCCCCCGGCGCCGCCCGGCGGGAACAGGGTGGTCTACGTCGGTCACCTGTCCGAGGCCAGGGGCGCGGCCGAGTTGATCGAGCTGGCCAGGCGACTGCTGCCGCACGGGATCAGGACGGACCTGATCGGCGCCGCCGACCAGGAGGTCCGCCCGCTGCTGCGCGACGCGCAGCGGGAGGGCGTGCTCGACTGGTACGGCTACGTGCCCAACCAGCACGCGCTGCGGATGGCCGAGGGGGCGATCGCGGGCCTGTCGCTCCTGCACGACGAGCCCAACTACCGGCAGTCGATGCCGACCAAGGTCGTCGAGTACATGGCCAGGGGGATTCCCGTGGTGACCACGCCGCTGCCGGCGGCGGCCTCGATGGTCGACCGGGTCGGCTGCGGCGCCGTCGTGCCGTTCGGGGACGTGGAGGCGGCGCTGCACGCCGTGCTCGGGCTGCGGGACGCCCCCGGCGAAGCCTCGGCGATGGGCAGACGCGGCTACGAGGAGGCCCTGTCCCACCACCACTGGCCCGACCACGCGGGCGAGTTCGTCGGGTGGCTCGAGGAATGGGCGGGCAAACCGGTGACGTCGGACGTGGAGATTGGTGTACTGGAGGCATGGCACGCCATCTGATCCAGGGCCGTGAGATCGCCACACCGGTGCGCGTCAGGGACGCCTCGGTATGCAGCGTTTCGTACCTGGTCCGGGCGGACGCCGCCCGAGCAGTGATCGCCTACTCGGGGCTCGACGTCGCCGAGGTGCTGCCGGGCAAGGCCCTGTGCACCCTGATGTTCGCCGACTACACGGACGGCGACCTGGACGCCTATCGGGAGTTCGGCGTCGCCTTCCTGATCAGGCCTCCGGACGCGGGGCCCGCACCCCGCCGCCTGAGCCTGCGCGCGGGCCTGGCGGAGCTGCACAGGGCGGGGACCGGGGCGTTCGTGCACTGGCTCCCCGTCGACCGGGACTTCACCCTGGAGGCGGGTCGCACGATCTGGGGCTTCCCCAAGGAACTCGCCGACATCGACCTTCGCCTGTCGTCCCCCTACAAGCGGTGCGTCGTCCGCAAGGACGGCCGCCTGGTGCTGGACCTCCTCGTCAGGCCCGGCGTCCCGATGCCGGTGGGCGGCACGATCGCGCCCACGGACGTCTACAGCCACCTGGACGGCGTCACCCGTCGCATCCCGTGGTCGACGACCCCCCGAGGCGTCCGCGCGCGTCCCGGCGGCGCGCTGATCCGCCTCGGCAACCACCCGATCGCCAAGGAGCTCAGCGAGCTGGGCCTGCCCAAACACGCCCTGCTGAGCAGCACGATCTCCCGCGTCCCCATGGTCTTCGGCGAGGCGAAGCAGCTCTAGGGCCTGTTTTGTGGATCTTCGCCGTAGCGAGGATCGGCCAGGCGGATGCACCGCAAGGCGGAGGAGGAGCTCATAACGGAGTTATGGGCGACGACGACAACGCGGCGGGGCGCCGTCTGGCCGACCGCAGTAGGCGGAAAGATCCACAAAACAGGCCCTAGGGCCTCGCCGCCCCGTCTGTCTCCTGTCTCCCGTCCGCCCCGCGGAACGGCATGCAGAAATCGGCAACAAGCGTGCAGGCAGGGGCAACGACTTTCCGGCTCCCGCTCATTAGGTTCATGAACCGAGGGAAGCCGGAGCACCGGTGGTGCGGCGCGTCTCCGATGCGACCTCGGGGATCTCGGAAGCCACTGGACGCACACGGAAGCCACCATGGACAAACGCCTGTCGATCATGCTCCCTCTCATGGCCGCCACGCCCGAACAGCTGCGGCCGTTTCTCACCCTGGTGTCGGAGACGCCCGCGACCAGGCTGTGGACCGGCCAGTCGCTGACCATCGACCATCTGATGGCGCTGGCGTTCCTCGCAGGCCGCGGACTGCGCGTTCCCATCGGCACCGGCGTGAACGTGATGCCGTTGAAGCATCCGTACCAGACGGCCGTGGACTTCCGGACGCTGGCGCTGCTCCTCGGCCAGCCCGTCACCGCCGGACTGGGCCTGGGGCACAGGCAGGTGCAGCGGGCGCTGACCGGGCGGACGTACGCCGGTCAGCTCGACGCGGCCCGCGAGTACCTCAGAGTGCTGCGTTCCCTGCTGTCCGGCTCCCCCGTCGACGCCGACGGACGGTATTTCCCGATGACGGGGAGGATGACGCGGCTCCAGCACCCTCCCGTCGAGATCGGAGCGGGCGTGCTGCGTCCCGGCATGGCCCAGGTGGCGGCGGAGACCGCGGACGCGGCCATCACCTGGCTCGTCCCCCTGGAGTACCTCTCCGAGGAGATCCTCCCCGTGCTGACCGCGAAGGCGGCCGAGGCCGGACGTCCGAGACCGCGGGTCGTGGCCATCGTCCCGCTGGTCCTGGACAGGCCCGGGCGGGACACGGTGGAGATCGCCGGGTTGGCGACGGCGAGCCGCGTCCGGGCGGACCACTACGCCGACATGCTGCGGAAGGCGGGGATCGCGGCCGGTCCGCACGAGTCGGCGCAGCTCGTCAAGGAGCTGATGGCGCGCAACGTGGTCCTCTCCGGCGGCGCGCGGGACGTCCGCGGGACATTGGAGTCCTACTGGCGGGCGGGCGTGGACGAGGTGGTCCTGGACACCACCGGCGTCGTCAGGAAACACGGGATCAGACAGGCCAGGAACGACCTTGAGGAAGTCGTCCTCACGCACTTCGGGAAGTGAGGGCGGATCAGCCCTCCCGTGGTCACCGCGACCAGGCCGTGCATCGAAAGCGGATCAATAGGGTTGGGCCGTGATGGGTGTCGCGCCAGGGCTGAGGAGGTCGCCGTGTTGTTCGGGTCGCGGACCGGATTCGGTTTGGAGTTCCACGTCGAACAGGACCCGGGGCTGCTGTGCGTCGACGTCTTCGTCGGAGGGCTCCATGTGAACACGTGGGACAACGCGTTCTATCCGCCACTGCTGGTCAAGAAGCTCAAGGACGAGCTCAGCCGCTTTCGCACGCCGACCGCGCCGCCGGTGGGGTTCGCCTCGCCGTCCGAGTCCTTTCGCGTCGCCGAGAGCTGGATGTACGACGACACCGGTAGCGGAGCCGTACCTGGGGCCGAGGCGGCACTCGCGCGGTGTGCGTTCCTGGAGTGGGGGGAGTGCACCGACGAGGTGACGGCGTTCGCGTTCCCTGACGGGGACCGGGTGCACCTCGCTTGTCGGGTACGCGATGGAGGCGGTCCCGCCTGGGGCACCGAGGCCCGGCGTGAGCCGACGGTGGTGTCGGTGAGCCGGACGGTGCTCGTCGAGACGCTGGAGGGCGGCCTCGTCATCGCCGAACGCGAGTGGTCCGCCCGGCTCGCCGCCGTCAAGGCCCGCAGTGACGCAGGTGACGGTGAGGACGTGTCCGGCGTGCGTTCTCCGTAGTACTTCAGCCGTAGATCGTGATCATGTTGGGGCCGCCGTCGGCCGGTTGTCGTGGTTTTCTTGGGAGCGGTGCTGGTGGGAGTGGCTGTGCCGCCGCTTGTCAGGGCCGCCGGAGTCTGTTGGGAGGGGTGCAGGGTGGCGGGGTCGGTTTCGAGGCCGGCGGCGGCGACGCCGGACGATGTGACGCGGGCGCGGGCCGAGACGGCGATGAGCCTTCCAGTTCCGCTGGTGGCACTGTGGAGCGTGAGGGACGGCCTTCACACAGAATCCGGTGTCACGGTGTACTCGGCAGGGGACATCGGTGAACGCAACGCCGCTTACGAAGTCGCGCGGTATGCACCAGGATTCCTCCTCGTCGGCGATGACAGTGGTGGCCGCGGATTCCTCCTGCGTGCCGATGACCCGGACTCCGCCGTGTTCTCCTCCGGTCTGGGCGATCTGGAGCCTGCGGACTTCGACGTCGTGGCCGTGGACTTCGCGTCCTGGATCGAATCGCTTGGCCCTGCCCCTTCCTGCTGACAAAGGGCATTCTCGGGTTCGCTCACCGGCGTGGGCTGAACGAGTCAGCGTGTGTCGAAGAACGAGTGACTATGACCAGCGCATTCGCTTCGGCCGAGGGCGGGGAAAAAAGCTTCGCGATGCGAGTGCGCCGGATGGCAGGGTGCAACGCATGGCACCCCAGTACCAGATTCGCGCGGACTACGACGCTGACACGATCGTGGTCTACCAGGCATACGCGCCTGCCATAGCCGACGCGGCGCTGCGAGCGGGCCGCTTCGTCGCGCCGTTCTCATTCCACAGGATGACATGGATCAAGCCCTCGTTCCTGTGGCTCATGCATCGCAGCAACTGGGCCCGCAAACCCGGTCAGGAGCGCGTTCTCGCAGTGCGGATGACCCGGCAGGGCTGGGAGGAGGCTCTGTCCCAGGCCGTGCTCACGACCGCGGACCCGGCAGCCGTGACCCAGGCAGCCGTACATGTCCAGTGGGACCCGGAACGCTCGTTGCGCGGAGCGGCACTGAACCACTACAGCATCCAGGTCGGCATCGGCCGCAATCTGATCCGCGCGTTCACCGACGACTGGATCGTCAGCCTCACCGACCTCACCCCCCAGGTCCGCAAGGCCGCGGTGTTGACACAGACCGGGCACGCCACCAAAGCCCAGCGGCTGTTCCCCGCAGAGCGGGTGTATCCACTGCCACGGACGCTGGAAAGCCTCCTTTCCCCGGGCAGATGACGGCCGACCGGCGAGGGACAGGTCGCCCGCGCCCGAGACACTACGAGTCCTTTCGCAACAAGCTTCAGACCTCGAGGTCGAGCATCGGCAGTTCGGCCCTCGTGGGGAGGCCCTGCCAGTCGCTGGGCCCCGAGGCGGCGAAGGCCGCCAGCTGCGCGCCCCTGCGCAGCCTGTCCGCGGGGTGCAGCCGTTCCAGCAGCGCGCTGAGATAACCGGCGACGAAGGCGTCGTGCGAGCCGCCGGGGTCGACCACCGGGGCGGCGAGACCGGGCGCGTCGTGGCGGACGCCGTCGACCCTGACGCTCGCGCCCCTGGCGCCCCGCATCACGACGACCTGCCGGCCGCCGCCGAGCGCCGGCTTGACCAGGTCGAGCTCGCTCTGCCTGACGAACAGCAGGTCCGCGGAGGAGGCCAGCGCGCCGAGGATCTCCTCGGCCTCGCGCAGGTCGGGCCAGAGCTGGTCGCGGTAGTCGACGGCCACCGAGACGACGGCTCCCGCGTTCTGCGCGGCCCGTACCGCGGCGTGCATGGCGTCGCGCGCGCTCAGCGCGGCGGTGATCCCGCTGACGTGCAGGATGCGGGCGGTCGCGATCCGGTCCACGGGAACGTTCCCCTGCGCCAGCCGCGCGGCCGTACGGTAGTAGGTGACCCTGCCCGCCTGCCCCAGCCTGGTCTCCCGCAGCACCATCCCGGTCGCGGACCCGTCCTCGGCCCGGGCGTCGGAGACGTCCACCCCCTCTCCGCGCAGCGCGGTGAGGATCCGGACGCCGACCTCGTCCGCGCCCACCTTGCCCAGCCACGCCACCTTGTGCCCGAGCCTGGCCAGCCCGACCGCGACGGTGAACTCGGCCCCCGCGACATCCAGTCTGGCCTCGTGCTCGTGACGGAGCCGGCCGCTGGTGACGACGCCGAAGGCCTCGCCGAGGGTGTAGACGTCCACGCCGGAACCTTTCGCGGCGTCGTGCGACGCCGATGGAGCCATCGTTCGGATCCGGCCCGAGACCCGCTTTTACAGGCCGGAATCCGAACTCTAGCGACATATCGCGTACGGCATTCGCCAAGCATCGGAACAGAGATCCAGCGGTGACATCGACGGCACGGGGACGACGCGGGGACGGCACGGAGAGGACACGGAGAGGACACGGACGGCCGTGCCCGCGACGGCGGCGGGGTCGTCGCCGGGGACGGGTCACGGGCGGCCCGGGGCCTCGAAGCCGTGACGACAGAGGTGAGACCTCAGAGGTCTGAGGACCTGCTATCGTCCTTGTCGAGGCGGCCAGGACGACGGCCGGGCGGTCCTCGACGCCGCGAACGACGGTGAGGTGAGCGATGACGGAGCCATCAGGCCTGCGGCACGGGCCTGTCGTGCCGCAGCTGGAGAGCCTGCTGCGCGAGCTGCTCAGGGAGAAGCGCTGGAAGGCCGGTGAGCGGCTGCCGAGCGAGGTGCGGCTCGCCGAGGAGCTCGGCGTCGGCCGGTCGTCCGTCCGGGAGGCGATCCGCCTGCTGGCGCGTGACGGCCTGGTGGACGTACGGCACGGCTCCGGCACCTTCGTCACCGACCTGTCGCCGGTCACCGAGGAGGAGCCCGACGTGCGCCGGCTCCTGCGCAGGGCCCGGCTGCTCGAGGCGTACGAGGTGCGCAGGGCGCTCGAGGTCGAGGCCGCCAGGCTGGCCGCGCAGCGCATCCGCCCCGAGGACGTCGAGCGGCTGAGAGCGAGGTTGCGCGACCGTCAGGAGCGGTCCTGCGGCGAGCCGTCCGCCTTCGTCGACGCCGACCTCGAGTTCCACCGCGCGATCGTGGAGCTGTCCGGCAACGACGTCCTGGTCGGCCTGTTCACCCTGGTGCGCCCCGTGTTGCGCGAGGCGCTGATCGAGATGGTCGCGCACGAGACCGCCCTGCCCGACGTCTCGTGCGCCCACGCCGACGTGCTGGAGGCGCTGGCGCGCGGCGACGCCGAGGCCGCGATCGCCGCCACGGTCGACAACCTCGAGAGCACCATGGCGTTCATCCGGGCGGAGGCGGCGGATCGGTGACGAGCGGAGAGGGCTCATCCCCGGTGAACGGAGGCGGCTCCCGGGAGAGCGGAGACGGCGGAGCGGTGACAGGCGGGAGCGGCAGGCCGGTCGTCGTCTCGCACCCCTCAGAGGCCGGGCCCGTGCTGCGCGTGCACGAGGTCGACGTCGTCCGCGACGGCGACCACCTGCTGCGGTCGATCTCCCTGACGGTGCGCAGAGGCGAACACTGGGCACTGCTCGGCGCCAACGGCGCGGGGAAGACCACGCTGCTCAACCTGCTCGGCGCGGTCGCCCACCCCACGCGCGGCGTGGTCGAGGTCCTGGGGCGCAGGCTCGGACGGGTCGACATGCGGGAGCTGCGCTCCTACCTGGGCCACGTCGACCCGCGCCACTCGCCCGACTCGCCGCTGCGGGTCGAAGAGGTCGTCCTGACCGGCCTGACGAACACGATCGCGCTCGTGCCCCGCTGGACGCCCACGGCCGAGGAGTCCGAGCGCGCAAGACACCTGATCGAGATGCTCGGCATGGGCGCCAGGAGCGACGCGCGCTGGCCCACCCTGTCCCAGGGCGAACGCGGCCGAGCGCTGATCGCCAGGGCGCTCATGCCTCAGCCCCGGCTGCTGCTGTTCGACGAACCGGCGACGGGCCTGGACCTGGCCGCCCGCGAGCAGCTCCTCAGCAGCGTCGACGTCCTCAGGAGCGAGCATCCCTCGCTGGCCACGGTCCTGGTGACCCACCACCTGGAGGAGCTCCCCGCGAGCACCACGCACGCGATGCTGCTGCGGCGGGGCCGCTGTCTGGCCTCGGGGCACGTCGCCGACGTCCTGACCACGGACCGGATCAGCGCCTGCTTCGACCACCCCGTCCGGATCACCCAAGACGACGGGCGGTGGAGCGCCAGAGCGGACCGGGTCATGGCTCTCGACGCCCCATGACGAACGGCGAACGGCACGCCGCCCCACGGCCGCGCCGCCCCGCCCGTGCCGCCTCCCGCCCCCGAAGGCCGTCCACGGGCCGCCGACCGGATCCGGTCGGCGGGTGGCACGGGACACACCGTCAGATCTGTTGAACGACACCAGGACGGGTACCTGCACACTTGGGGCTCAACACACCAGAACACCAAGGGGGATTTGATGACCTCGGTACCCACCATCAGGTTGAACAACGGTGTCGAAATCCCGCAGTTGGGCTTCGGGACCTACCAGGTCAAGCCGGACGAGACGAAGGAGACGGTTCTCTCCGCGCTCGAGGTCGGCTTCCGGCACATCGACACCGCCGAGATGTACGGCAACGAGAAGCAGGTCGGCGAGGCGGTCCGCGCGTCCGGTCTCGACCGGGGCGACGTGTTCGTCACGAGCAAGCTGAACAACGGCTTCCACGCCTACGACGACGCCCTGAAGGCGTTCGACCGGTCGCTGGAGGACCTGGGGTTCGACTACCTGGACCTGTTCCTCATCCACTGGCCGCTGCCCGACGTCGGCGACTTCGTGGAGACCTGGAGGGCGATGGAGAAGATCGCCCGCTCCGGCCGCGCCAGGGCGGTCGGCGTCTCCAACTTCCAGCCGCACCACCTGCGGCGGCTGCTCGAGGAGACCGAGATCGTGCCCGCGGCCAACCAGATCGAGGCGCACCCCTACCTGACGCAGGACGAGCTGCGCGCCTTCGACGCCGATCACGGCATCGCCACGGAGGCGTGGTCCCCGATCGCACAGGGCAAGGTGCTCGGCGACCCGACGATCACGCGGATCGCCGAGCGGCACGGCAGGACGCCCGCCCAGGTGACGCTGCGCTGGCACCTCCAGCGCGGCGACATCGTCTTCCCCAAGTCGCTCAGGCGCGCCCGGATGGAGGAGAACTTCGACCTCTTCGACTTCGAGCTCAGCGACGACGAGATCGGGGAGATCTCCCGGCTCAACCGCGACGAGCGGGTGGGCCCCGACCCGGACACGTTCAACTGGATCCCGTGATCCCGTGTCCCGCGGGGACGGCCTCCACGGCCCCGCGGCGGCCGTCCCAGCGGCTCAGTCGAGAAGGGTGTGAAGCCCGACGACCGTGAGACCGCAGGCGCTCAGGCCCGCGACGACGGCGAGCGGGGGCGCGACGCCGCCCATGAAGGACAGGACGCCGATCACAAGCCCGACGACGACCGCCGTGGAAAGGACCAGAAGAGTGCGGAGGGTGAACAGCGGAGGCTTCGCCGACGGTGAGCCGTCGCGGGGCGGGACGCCGGGCTGAGGGTCCAGCGGCGGGCCGTCGCCGCCCTGCGGCGAGATGCCGTGAGACATGAGGACCTCTCCGTGACGTCGAGCGTCTGACGGCTCACGTCCGCTCACGGGAGGCCTTCACCTGCCGCGACGGCCGAGCCGACAGCGGATCTTCCCCGGCCACCCCCTGGCCGGGGTCCCGCCCCCGATGGAGGGCTTGTGCTCTGGTGTTCCCACTCTGGGCAGGCCTGCTCGTCCGCCGCTCCTCCTTGGTCACGAACACCTTCAATCGTCACCAATCGAACATGGGTTCGATAGAGATCCCCCGGCGGGGATTGCCCGGGGCGTGCCCGCGCTTTACCGGAGAGCGGGGCGGCACGACGCCGCCCCGGCGTGCTCTCGCTTCACCGGAGAGCGAGGCGGCACGACGCCGCCCCGCGTGTCCGCGCGAGCCGGGCCTCCGGAGGGATGCGCCGGGTCAGACGATCGGCGGGCGGCCCAGGCGGAGCATGCGCCAGGCGGTCTTCCAGCCCATCGGGCGGCGCTCTCCCGCGGGTTCGCGCAGCCCTTCGGTGAAGCCCTTGAACCAGGCGCGCAGCGCGGCCCGGGAGCGCTCTCGGAGCAGGGTGAGGACGATCCAGTTGAGGAGGTAGAAGGCCGCCAGCGGCCAGGGGAGGTTGCGGCGGGCCAGCCAGACCCGGTTACGGGCGTTGAGGCGGTAGAAGTCCGCGTGACGGGTCGGCGGGACCTGCGGGTGGTACATGACGGTTTTGGCGTCGTACTCGATGCGGTAGCCCTCGCCGAGCAGCCGCCAGGCCAGGTCGGTCTCCTCGTGCGCGTAGAAGAAGCGCTCGGGAAGGCCGCCGACCTGGAGGAAGGCGGAGCGGCGGATGGCGCACGCGCCGCCCAGGAAGGTGGTGACCGGGGAGGACCTCTCGGGGTCGCCCGCGCGCAGACGCGGGACGTGGCGGCGCTGGCCCGCGCCGCCCTCCGGGTCCATCACGCGGAAGGAGACGACCGCGAGGTCGTGCTCGGTCGAGAAGCGCTCCCGCAGGTGGGAGACGAGGTCCGTCGCGCCGTACCAGCCGTCGTCGTCGAGGAAGAGGACGACGTCGCCGGAGCACTCCTCGACGCCGCGGTTGCGGCCCGCCGGGATGCCGGTGTTGTGGCTGAGCCTGACGGTCCTGATCGAGGCGGACGAGCCCGCGGGCACGCCGACCGACAGCTCGGGGACGTCCGCGCCGTTGCCGACGATGACGACCTCGACGTCGCCGTCGGTCTGGTTGAGCGCGGACTCGACGGCCCGGGCCAGCTCAGGGACCCGGTTGCCCATGGTGAGAATGACGCACGAGATCTTCAACGGGTCATCGCCTTGACGCGTCGAGAGCACGTGCGGAGCATACTTTCATGATCACCGAGTCTGCTGAGTGGGGCAATTCTGGCTTCAGTACAGCTTTCTGATTTACCGGGAAATAAGCGTATCGGAACCGCAGGCGAACACCCACCAAACAGGAAGGTGTCCGCACCTACGACGCACCGCGACGCCATCCGGTTCCTCATGAAAGCCGCCTGGAGGCCAGGATGCTCACCAGGTGCAGGGCCGTCTGCAGCACGGCGACCACGACGCACGCGACCACGAGCACCCTCGTGGCGGCCAGGCCGCCGCTGAGGGCGTCCCAGAGCGCCGCGAGCACCACGATGAGGGACAGCTCGACCGCCTGGACCAGCCGGTGGAACTTCAGGGCGGCCGCGGCCCTGCGGGCCATGCCCAGGCCCCGCGACCGGAACTGCTCGGCCGAGCTCTCGGTCGCCGCGACCAGGCCCGACCGGGCGCGGGCCACGTCGACCAGGTCGGTCTCCGCCTTGATCAGGATGGCGCCGAGCGCGGCGGCGAAGCCCATCACGGTGTACCAGTCGGGCAGGACCTCCGAGGCCCTGAAGCCGAGCCCGATGAGGATGGCGGCCTCGGCGAAGTAGTGGCCGACCCGGTCGAGGTAGACGCCCGTGATGGAGGTGCGTCCCGTCCACCGCGCCAGCTCGCCGTCCGAGCAGTCGAGCAGCAGGTAGAGCTGGACCAGCAGGGCGGCGACGACCGCCGCCCACAGCCCCGGCAGCGCGAGGACCGCGCCGGCCAGCAGCCCGGACAGGATCATCAGCCAGGTGGTCTGGTTGGGGGTGATCGGCGTCTTGGCGAGGAACCAGGTGACGTAGATCGACAGCTTGCGCATGTAGAGCGAGCCCGCCCAGTGCTCGCCGCTGTTGCGGCCCATGGTCGACTGCGGCTGGGCGACCGCGCGGAACTCAGCGACCGACGGCCCGGACATAGTCCCCCACCCGATCGCGAATCTCCGACTCCGACAGGCGCAGGTGCTCCAGGATCGTGTAACGCCCCGGGCGGGTCGAGGGCGCCAGCATGACCGCCTCGGTGAACTGGTCGCCGGTCAGCCCGGCGTCCGCCGGGGTGACCGGCAGCTCGTGCGCGCGCAGGCAGTCGACGACCTGGGACAGCCTCCGCGAGTCCTCGCGGAGGAAGAAACAGAAGGCGGCACCGATCCCGGCGAGCTCGCCGTGATTGGAGGTGCCGGGAAAAAGCTGATCCACGGCATGCAGGATCTCATGGTCTCCGCCGCTGGAGGGACGGGAGGAGCCTGCGATGACCATCGACATCCCCGAGAGGATGAGCGCCTCCGCCAGCACGGTCAGGAAGGCGTCCGACTCGATCGAGTCGGTCCTGCCGATCACCGCCTCCGCCGCGGTGCGGGCCATCGCGCAGGCCAGGCCGTCGATCGGCTCGCCCCGCTCGGCGTTGCCCAGCTGCCAGTCCTCGATCGCCGACAGGTTGCTGACCACGTCGCCGACCCCGGAGCGGACCAGCGAGGAGGGCGCGTCGTGGACGAAGTCGAGGTCGACCACGATCGCCAGCGGCATGGGCACGCCGAAGGAGCCCTTGCCCCCGTCGTGCGTCAGCGACGCCACCGGCGAGCAGATGCCGTCGTGCGACAGGTTGGTGGCGACCGCGACCATCGGGATCCCGGCGAGCGACGCGGCGTACTTGGTCGCGTCGATGGTCTTGCCGCCGCCGATGCCGACGAGCGCCTCGTAGGCGCCCTTGCGCAGGTCGGCGCCCAGCGAGACCGCCGCGTCGACCGAGCCGTCAGCCACCCGGAAGACCTGGGCCTCGTCGAGCGAGGGGGCGATCACCGAGGCGATCCTGTCTCCCTGGCCCGCGCCCACGGCCACCGCGACCCGTCCCGAGGTCGCCACCCGGCTGTCGGCCAGCAGCGTGCCGAGCTGGGCGATCGCGCCCCGCCGTACCTCCATGGTCAGCGGGGCGGGCAGCATCCTGGCTAGTATCGGCACGCGATCTCCCGCGCCTTGGCGAGGTCGTCGTGGTTGTCGACCTCGACCCACGAGACCTCACCGATCGGGGCGACCGCGATCTTCTCGCCGCGGGCGACCAGCTCCTGGTAGCCGTCCTCGTAGTACAGCTGCGGGTCGCGCTCGAAGGTGGCCTGGAGCGCGTCGGCGAGGCGCTCGCCGACGCCGGGGCGGATCAGCGTCGCGCCGATGTACTCACCGGCGGCGTCCGAGGGGTCCATCAGCTTGGTGATCAGCCTCAGGTGGCCCTCGCCGTCGAGGGTGACCTTCATCTCCTCGTCGGCGAGCTTCTTGACGTTGTCGACCGCGAGCAGGATGTCGCTGGTCGCGGGCGCGGACAGCAGCGTCTCCTCGACGGAGACCGGGTGCACGGTGTCGCCGTTGACCAGGAGCACGCCCTGGTCGAAGTAGTCGCGCGCGCACCACAGGGAGTAGGCGTTGTTCCACTCCTCGGCCTTGTCGTTGTGCACGAGGGTGAGCTTCACACCGTGCCGCCGCTCCAGCTCGGCCTTCCGCTCGTGTACGGCCTGCGCCTGGTATCCGACGATGACCACGACGTCACGGAGGTCGGCCGCCGCGAGGTTCCGCAGCGAGATGTCCATGATCGTGGTGTCACCGTCGACCGGCACGAGCGCCTTGGGCAGCGTGTCCGTGTACGGCCGCAGGCGTCGTCCGGCCCCGGCGGCCAGCACCATTCCCAGCAACGTGCACTCCTCATCCAAGTGAGCCCCTCGACGGGCACTCCTGGCCCCAAAGGTTAGTTGCCTTCAGGCCCTGATCGTGTAATCGGAGGTTTGCCAGGCGTTCTCAATCGTGTGCCTCGAGATCCACCGCGTCCACCCCCGATCTCGGCACGGCCAGCCAGCAGGTGATGCTCTCCCACCCGAACAGGCCCCACAGATACAGCGAGAGCAGGACGAAGACCAGCGTGACCTGCCCGGCGAGACCACCGAGCGCGATCAGCAGCATCCTGCCGTCCCAGCCGAGTCCGAAAGTGGCCAGCCACTGCGGCGGGTAGACCCGCTGGCGCAGACGGTAGACAAGATCATAGTGGTGGAAGGCCATCGCGCCGAGCAGGACCAGGATCAGCCACGGCGGCACGTCGTGCGCGAACCCCACCGAGGCCGTGAACCCGTACTCGGTCAGGCGCAGGATCGGCGGGACCAGCCAGTCGAACCGGCCGTCGTGCGGGTGGGAGCTGCCGGGGCCCGCCAGCAGGAGCGCGACCGCGGGGGCGAACACCGCCAGGCCGTCGGTGCCCGCGACCCCGACCATCAGCAGCACCCCGGTCACGAACGTCCCGACCAGCGCGGGCGGCAGCGGGGGCAGTTGCCCGGCGACCATCGTGCCCATGGCCTGGGCGGGCACCCCGTCGTCCCGGTAGGCCACCACGTTGCCGCGCGGCACCGGCGTCATGTGGACGGTGACCATGGTCGCGCCCCTCTCCTCAGTCGCCTCGCGGGCACTCGCCCCGCCTCGTCGGTCCTCCCCGCTCCCCCGCCCGCTCCCCCGCGGCGCGTCGCGCGTTCGCCCGTCACGACCGCCGACCCGCCGATCTGGCGATCCTGCCCGCGAGGGTGTACAGGGCCGCGACGCAGCCCCAGGTCAGCAGCGCGACGAAGGTCACCCGCGCGTTGAAGAGCGCCGCCGTCACCGCGATCAGGGCCATCCGCTCCCCGATGGGAAGCACGATGATCTTCTTGAGCCAGCGGGTGAAGGAGTCCTCCTCCAGGCGGCGCGAAAGCCGTACGACCCAGTTGCCGCTCTTCGTCCTCCTGCCCGTCTCGTCCGCGGGCCCGCCGACGGGCTCGTCCGCGAGCCCCGCGCCGGGAGCGGCGGCGGCAGCGACGTCCGGACCCGTGCCGGGAGCGCCGTCGGAGCCGCCGCCGAGGACCGCGTGGACGGAGGTCGGGGCGTACGGATCACGCCCCCGCCTCCCCGTGGGCACGGCCCTGCGCCGTGGCGAGGGGCCGGCGGCCATGTCGTCCAGCGCGGCCGGCGAGCCCACGTCCCCGGCCCTGGCCCGCCGCGCCCGCTCCGTGTCCGCGCGGGCGCCCGCGTAGGAGAAGTCGATCATGTGACGGAGCATCTGCAGGATCATCGCCGCGACCGCCAGCGCCCAGATGCCGTCGGGGCCGCCGCCCGAGTCGTCGAGCCCGGCGGCGTAGCCGAAGGCGAGGCCCACGTAGACGACGTACTCCTTGACCCGGTCGAAGGTGGCGTCGAGCCACGCGCCCAGCGGGGAGAAGGCCCGGGTGTAGCGGGCGAGCTGGCCGTCGACGCAGTCGAGCACGAACGACAGGTACAGCAGCACCGCCCCGGCGACCTGCGCGGAGCGGGTGCCGTCGGAGAACCAGACGGCGGCCAGCACGGCCAGGCCGACGGAGATCCCGGTGACCGCGTTCGGCGTCAGGCCGAGCATGGCGGCCAGCCTGACCACGTGCTTGGACCAGGAGCTCACGAAGTAGGTGGCGAAGAAGCCGTCGTCGGTCTTGACGACCGCGTCCAGCCTGGCCCGGCTCTCGTCCACCTCGCCGAGGCGCGACACGGCCTCGTCTGCCTCGGCCTGGATCGTCACCCGGTCGCAGCGCAGCCGTCCGAGCCTGACCGCCCGCACCGTGACGCCGGAGCGGAGCAGGCCCGCCAGGAGCAGCTCACCGGTCTCCGCGCCGTCCGCGGGGCCGAACCTGCCGACCTCGGCCAGGTCGGCCAGCGTCTCCGCGGTCGCGGCCAGGGTCAGCAGGTCGTCCGCGCCCACCTGGAACGCGCCCCTGAAGGTGCCGTTCGGCTCGGCCACGTCGTGGAAGGCGGTCCCCGCCGCGACGACCAGGCCCCTGTCGATCCGGACCGGCGGGCGCGAGGGGCCCGGTTCCTCTCCCCCCTTGGCCACCAGCGCGGCCGTCCCGGCGTCAGGACGCCGCATGAGCAGCGCCAGGGCCTCGGTGTGGACCACGAGGTTCCCCGCGACCACGGCGACGGGGCCGGTGGCCGTGCGGGCGACGCCCGCGACCCTGCGCAGGTCCTCGGCGAGGCCGTGCGACCCCTCCGAGCCGATCATGTAGGCGCCGCCGGGGGCGTGGATGACGCCGCTCGAGCGGGCGATCACGTGCACGTCTCCCGTGGAGAACGTGGAGAGCTGGTCGATCAGCCGGTCGAGTAGCGTGCCGTCGGCGCGGCGCAGAGCGGCCGCCGGGGTGGTGGCGAGCACGACGACGACCGTCCGCGAGACGGCGGGCGGCGTGGGATCACCGGAGGGCACTGGGGCATCGGAGGGGACAGAAGCATCGGAATCCTGCAAATCGGGCTCCTTCGTATCCGACGGGGTCACCGTACGAATCGGGGAGTGCGCACTTAGCGTAGCGAGATCTTGACTGCATAGCACGGGACCGCGACCCGGGATCGGGTACTCAACCGTTACGCTCGCCGTATCCGGACCGTTGAAGGAAGCTGACCTTGGCCGCTCTTGAACCACGCCTTCGTACCGTCGGGGTCGTCCTTGCCGGCGGGGTCGGCCAGCGGGTCGGCCTCAACACCCCGAAACAGCTCATCAAGATCGCCGGAAGGACGATCCTGGAGCACACCCTGGCCGTGTTCGACGGCGCGCCGGAGATCGACGAGATCGTCGTGCTGATGACGCCGGGCTTCACCGAGGACGTGGAGCAGGTCGTGGCCCGCAACGGCTTCAGGAAGGTCACCAAGGTCCTGGAGGGCGGCGCCAGCCGTACCGAGACCACCTGGCGGGCGCTGAGGGCCCTGGGCTCGCAGGAGTGCGACGTGCTCCTGCACGACGCCGTGCGGCCGCTGCTGGAGCCCCGGATCATCACCGAGTGCGTCGAGGCCCTGAAGGTCTACTCGGCCGTCGACGTGGCGATCCCGAGCTCGGACACGATCGTGGTGGCCGCCCCCGGACCGCGCGGGGAGGTGATCCGCGACATCCCGGAGAGGTCGAGGCTGCGGCGCGGCCAGACCCCGCAGTGCTTCCGCCTGTCGGTGATCCGCGAGGCCTACGAAAGGGCGTTCGCCGACCCCGACTTCGACAGCATGCCGCCGACGGACGACTGCGGCGTGGTGCTGCGCTACCTGCCGGACGTGCCGATCTACATCGTGCCGGGCAGCGAGCACAACATGAAGGTCACCCACCCGGTCGACGTGTTCATCGCCGACAAGCTCTTCCAGCTCGCGGCGAGCACCGCTCCCGAGCATCCCCCCTTCGCCTACCGGCAGGCGCTCCAGGGCAGGACCGTGGTGGTCTTCGGCGGCAGCTACGGCATCGGCGCGGGCGTGGTCGACCTGGCCGAACGCCACGGCGCGGAGGTGTTCTCCTTCTCCAGGTCGCTGAACGGGGTGCGCGTCGAGGACCCCCAGGCGGTCGAGGACGCCCTCGCCCACGCGGCCAAGGAGACCGGCAGGATCGACTACGTGGTCAACACGGCCGGAGTGCTGCACATGGGCAAGCTCGGCGAGGTCGACGACGCCACGGTCGCCGAGACCGTCGGCGTGAACTACCTCGGCCCCGTCAACGTCGCCAGGGCCGCCATCCGCCACCTCCGCGAGACCCGGGGCCACCTGCTGCTCTACACCTCCTCCTCCTACACCAGGGGCAGGGCCGACTACAGCCTCTACTCCTCGACGAAGGCCGCCGTGGTCAACCTGACCCAGGCGCTCGCCGACGAGTGGGCCGAGTACGGCGTGCGGGTCAACTGCGTCAACCCGGAGCGGACCAGCACTCCGATGCGGACCCGCGCCTTCGGGGAGGAGCCCGCGCACACCCTCCTGTCCCCGCGCGCCGTCGCCCAGACCTCACTGGACGTGCTCATCTCCCCCCTGACCGGACAGGTGGTCGACGTCCGCCTCGACGGGGCCTGACAGGGCGAACCGGACATGTGACACAGCGCGCCTACCAGGGGAAACACCCATACGCAGGTTAGCGTCAGAGGATGAAGCGTGACCTTCGTGACCTTGTGGTGTGCGCTGCCGTGCTCGGCCCGTACCCGCTGCTGATCGTCACCGCCCTGTGGCCCCGGCCGTGGCCGTTCCTGGCGTGCTGCGCCGCGTCCTACGCGACGGAGATCGCCGCCAGACGCCGCGCCCGCCCGCTGGTCGACCTGCTGGCCAGGATCCACCTGGGGGTCACGATGCGCTTCGTGCTGCGTGAGACGGCCGCGGTCGTCCTGGTCGCCAGGACGGCGGGCGCCGACTCCCCCTGGTTCGCGGCCCTGGTCCTGGGACTGGTGGCGCTGCACGGCGTGCGGGCCCTGCAGACCTGGATGGCGCTGTGCTACAACCGGACCCTGAACCAGCTGCCGGTGCTGACCCGCAACCTCGGCACGGCCCCTCTCCCCGCGCCGCCGCCGGGCGTCCTGGTCGACCACAGGAGCATGCGCCTGCTCTGTCTCGACGCGCTGCCGATCGGCGGCGCGGGCCTGGACGCGGCGCTCGGCGCGGACCGCCTGGGCGTGGCCGGAGCGGGGGTCGCGCTGCTCCTGTGCGCGGCGGGCGTGGCGGGCCTGCTTCCCCACCTGTCCCGGGTGCGGCCGTTGCGCGACAGGCGCGCTCTGCTGCGGGAGGCCGAGGAGCGCCTCGCCGAGTACGGCCCCGAGGTGGTCCTCTACTTCTCCGGGCCGAACGACTCGGCCTACCAGGCGGCCATGTGGCTGCGACCGCTGGAACGGATGGACCGGCGGGCCGCGGTGGTGCTCAGGGAACGCGACATGCTCGGGACCCTCCCCGAGACCTCGCTGCCGGTGGTGTGCGTCCCGTCCGCGGCCGACCTGATGAGCTTCGGGGCCCTCGGCCTCGCGAGGCTGTGCCTGTACCCCTCCAACGTCGGCAAGAACATCCACATGCTCCGCATCCAGGGGATGAGGAGCGTCTTCGTCGGCCACGGGGACAGCGACAAGGAAGCGTCCTTCAACCCGTTCACCAAGGTCTACGACGAGGTCTGGGTCGCGGGCCAGGCGGGCCGCGACCGCTATCTCCGCGCCAGGGTCGGCGTGCGCGACGAGGACATCCACGAGGTGGGCCGCCCGCAGCTGTCCGGGATCCACACCGAGGGCCCCGGCCTGCCCTACCGCACGGTGCTCTACGCGCCCACCTGGGAGGGGTGGACCGACGACCTGTTCCACACCTCGATCATCGCCATGGGGCCCGGCATCGTCTCCGCCCTGCTCGCCCACACGCCGCCGGTGCGGATCATCTACAAGCCGCATCCGCTGACCGGCTACCGCAACCCCGAGGCGCGCGAGGCGCACCGGCGGATCAGCGCGATGCTGGAGGCCGCGGAACTGTCGGGGTCGATCGCCCGCCATCCCGCGGGCCGCCGCGACGCGGGACCCGTCAGGCACCTGGTCGTCACCGGCAGGAAGCCGACCCTCTACGGCTGTTTCAACCAGACCGACCTGCTGGTCACCGACATCTCCAGCGTGGTGGCCGACTTCGTCGCCAGCGGCAAGCCGTACATGGTGACCAACGTGGCGGGGATGCCCGAGGAGGCCTTCCGTGAGCGGTATCCGAGCGCGGAGGCCGGTTACACGCTCACCGAGGACCTGGACGAGCTGTCCGCCGTGCTGCGGGCCCTCGACGAGGGCGGCGAGGACGTCCTCGCCGCCGCGCGGCGCAAGCTCAGGACCTACCTGCTGGGCCCCGACCACCCGAACGCCATGACCCGCTTCAACGACGCGGTGAACGGCGCCTACGAACGCGCGGGGACGCTGAAGGACACCGCGGACCGTTGAGGGACACCGCGGACCGCTGAAGGACACCGCGGGACGTTGAGGGACACCGCGGGCGCCGCCGTACGGCCGCCCCGTGGAGACGCCGGGCGTCCCCGCACGGCGGGCTCCGCAGCCCGCGTGGCGCGCCCCGCCCGCGGCGGGCCGGGTCAGCCCGCCGGCCTGCCGGGCCCCGCGGGCTTGCCGAGGCGGCGCGGGCTCGTCAGGAACCCCCACCCCCACGACATGTGCATGGTCATGTAGACCAGCGGCAGCCGCAGCAGCGACGCCGTGGGCAGGCCGCTGCCGGTGACCGCGGAGCCCGCGAGGATCGCCGCGAGGTAGCCGCCGGGGATCAGCAGGCCCGGCCAGAAGAACGGCGAGACGAGCAGACCCGCGATGATGGCCGCCACCGCCGCGGGAGGCGCGAGGTAGCGCAGGTTGATCGTGCCCTCGTGGGTGCGGGCGACCACCCTCCGCCAGCGGCCGTAGTGGAAGTACTGCTTGGCGAGGGCCTTGACGGTCGGCCTCGGCCGGTAGGAGACGCGCATGCGGGGCTGGAACCACACCAGGCCGCCCGTCTCGCGGATGCGGTGGTTCATCTCCCAGTCCTGCGCCCGCTGGAAGTGCTCGTCGTAGCCGCCGACGCGCTCCAGCGCCTCGCGGCGGAACACCCCGAGGTAGACGGTGTCCGCGGGGCCCGCGGTGCCGCCGGTGTGGAACCTGGCCCCGCCGACGCCGATCTTGGAGGTCATGGCGCGGGCCACCGCCTGCTCGAACGGCGTGATCCCCTCGGCGGCCATGACACCGCCGACGTTGTCGGCTCCGGTCTCCTCGAGCGTCTCGACCGCGACCCTGAGGTAGTCCTCGGGAAGCATCGCGTGACCGTCCACCCTGGCGACGATCGCGTTGCTGGAGGCGGCGATGGCGGCGTTGAGGGCGTTCGGCGTGCGCCCCGTCGGGTTCGGCACCACGACCACCCGCGGATCCTCCGCGGCTATCGCGTCCGCGACCTCCTGGGTGCGGTCCTTCGAGGGACCGATGGCGAGCACGACCTCGATCGGTCCCGCGTACTGCTGCGACAGGACCTGACGCACCGCCTCCCGAAGATGGCGCTCCTCGTTCAGCACCGGGATGACGATGGAGATGGGGGGCCAGACACGTGTCTCGGGAGACGACGCCGGCGCGGGCGAGTCGGGGAACTGCTTCATGGCGTCGCTCACGCTACTGTACGGACGGGTACCTCATCGACCCAGCCGCACCTAGGGGGCCACGCATGCGCGACCCGGAAGACGAGGACTCGGCCGTGCGGGTGGGCGGTGACGCCTACGGCAAGGTCCGGGTGACCCCTCGGCGTGACCGCAGGTCCGCCAGAGGCGCTCGGTCCCGGCGGCGCGGCCTGATCCTCGCGGGAGCGCTCTCCTGCCTGGTGCTGGGCGGTTCGGGGACGACATGGGCGTTCACGAACTACGTGGGGAGCACCATCAAGTCGGTCGACGCGGGCGTGCCGGGATCGCACTCGACCGGGGCCATGAACATCCTCGTCGTCGGCGTCGACAAGCGCGACAACCTCAGCCGTCAGCAGCAGAACCAGCTCAAGCTGGGCCGCGAGAGCGGCCAGCGCACCGACACCATGATGCTCCTGCACCTGTCGGAGGACCACACCAGGATCACCGTGGTCAGCCTCCCCCGCGACACCTGGACGACGATCCCCGGCAAGGGCGACCACAAGATCAACGCGGCCTACCAGCTGGGCGGCCCGAAGCTCGCCGTACGCGCCGTGCAGAACGCCACCGGCCTGACCGTCAACCACTACGTCGAGGTCAACGTCCTCGGCTTCATCGAGGTGGTCGACTCCCTCGGCGGCGTCGACGTCTGCACCCCCGTCCCCATCGACGACCCGAAGACCGGCCTCAAGCTCCAGCCGGGCAGTTACTCCCTCGACGGGGCCAAGGCCCTGTCCTACGCCCGCACCCGCGCGACCGCCCGCTCCGACCTCGACCGCATCGACCGTCAGCAGCAGGTCATCTCGGCGCTGCTGCACCGGGCGCTGAGCGGCGGCACGCTCACCAACCCCGTCAAGCTCACCTCGTTCGTCAACAGCACCCTCGGCACGCTCAGCGTGGACGACGCGCTCCGCAAGGACCTGCTCGGCCTGGCCAACCAGCTCAAGAACGTCTCGACCGACGACGTGGCCTTCGCCACGGTCCCGCTCGCCGACGTCGACTACAAGACGCCGACCGGCGAGTCGGCCGTGCTCTGGGACAAGAAGGCCGCCGCCGACCTGTTCCGCAGGATCGCCGCCGACGAGCCGCTCACCAAGCCCGCGAAACCCACGGCGAGCCCGACGGCGAGCGCCGCGGTGAGCCCCACCGCGAAGCCGTCCCCCTCCGCGACCCCGCTGACCGTGCCGCCCTCGCGCATCTCCGTCAAGGTGCTCAACGGCACCCTGATCAGGGGTCTCGGCGCGCGGACGAGGACCGACCTGCTGCGGGCCGGGTTCCTGGTCCCCGAGCCCGCGGGCGACACCAGGGAAAGAGACCACGACAAGACCCTCATCCGGTACGGCCCCGGCCGCGAGGACTCGGCGCGCACCCTGTCGGCCGCGCTGCCGGGGGCCGACGTGCGCCTTGTCGACGACCTCGGCGACCGGATCGAGGTGGTCGTCGGCCAGCGGTATCCAGGGGCCAAGAAGGTCACCGTCAAGGAGACTCCCGAGCCTGCTCCGACGGCCACGGCCACGCCGAGCGCCGCCCCGACCGCCAGGACCGCGACCCAGAACATCTGCAAGAGGTAGCCGAGCGCATAACCGTCGCCTGTCAGGGCAGTTAACCTGCACGGAGGTGATGATCGTGATACCGATGTTCGAGGTTCAGCGGTGGCGTAGGGGACCGTGCGTGGTGGTGCGGGCGGAGGGCGAACTGGACATGGCGGTCGCGCCGCGACTGCGCGCCGAGCTCGACCGCGCCCTTGAGCTCCCCGGCCATCCGTGCGTGGTGGTCGACCTGACGGCGGTGCCGTTCTGCGACTCGGTCGGCCTGGGCATCCTGGTGGGCGCGCTGACGCGGGTCAGGGACACGCGCGGCCGTCTCATCCTGGTGGTGCGCCCCGGCATGATCACCCACCTGCTGACCATCACCAATCTCGACAGGCACTTCGAGACGTGCGGCAGCCTGCACGAGGCGCTGAGCGCCGCGGCCTGAGCGGTAACGATCAGGGCACACGGTAACCCCGGCGTGGGCCCAGACACGTCCGCTAGTCGTGGAATTGCTACGGCACGACGTCGAGGCCGCCACCGAACGGCGGATGGCCAGAATGATCGTTTACGCCAGGGCGGGCACCACGGCCTTCCTCGTGGTCCCCCTGGCCGCCTGGGACCGCCTCTCGGCGCCGTGGGCGGCGGTGACCGTGGCGACCGTGGCCGCCGTCGAGGCCGGATGGTTCGCGCGCAGGGCCTGGCGGACCGGCACCCTGCACGACCCCCTCCTGGTCTGGACCGACGTGCTCGTGAGTCTCATCGTGATGGTCGTGGGCTCACGCGCCGCCTTTCCCCACGAACGCAACGTCGTCATGACCTCCCTGCTGCCCTTCTCGCTGGCCACCTCCGCGGTGCTCGGTTTCGGGCTCGGCTGGAGCCGCCGCGCGATGGCTGCGGTGGCCGTTCTCGCCGCCGTCTGGACCGCTTCGATCCACCCCAACCTCACCCAGAAACTGCTGTCCGACCTGCTGGGCTTCACGCTGTGGTTCCTGATCGCGGTGCTGATCGGCAGGGAGCTGCGCGACCTGGCGGGCCAGACGGTGCTGGCGCAGCGGCTGGCGGAGGAGCGCCAGGAACTGCTCGCCGACTACAAACGCCGCCAGGAGGCGATGCGCCAGCGCGAGTCGGCCCATCGGGCGATCCACGACGACCTGCTGCCGATCGTGGAACGGGTCGCGGGCAGCCCGACACTGGACCCGCCGACCGCACGCGCCGCCCGCCGCGCCGCGCAGCGGGCCAGGCGGTTCATCACCGGCGAGCAGGCGACGGCGTTCGCCGACCTGATGGCCGAGGTCGTCGAGAGCGCCGCCGACCTCGGCCTGGAGCTCACCCACGTGCTGCGCGTCTACGACG
Source organism: Streptosporangium carneum (assembly GCF_027922005.1). GTDB lineage: Bacteria > Actinomycetota > Actinomycetes > Streptosporangiales > Streptosporangiaceae > Streptosporangium > Streptosporangium carneum. The sequence goes on from NZ_BSEV01000002.1 coordinate 738,566, forward strand.
ACCCGCCGCCGGAGGTCGGCGAGGTGCTCGCCTCCGCGGCCCGCGAGGCGCTGAACAACGTCGCCAGGCACGCGGGCAACCCGCTGGGCGTGCACCTCTACGTGACGGCGGCCGGCGACGGCGTGACCATCGTCGTACGCGACAGGGGACGGGGCTTCTCCCCCGACCTGGCCCCGCGCGGCGGCGGGATGTCGCACAGCTTCGCCGCCGTCGAACGGCACGGCGGGCACTGGGAGATCGACTCCCCCGCCGGCGGCGGCGCCAAGATCGTCCTGCGCTGGCCGGGAGAGCGGCGGTGAGCGGACCGACTCCACCGGCGGGGAGAGAACCGGCCTCGCCCACGGGAGGGGAACCGGCTCCGTCGGCGGGCGGAGCCGCGCACGGCGGACTCGTCGGCGTCGTCGACGACCACCCGATCGTCTCCTATCCGCTGGCCGACGCGCTGCGTCTCGCCGGGCACCGGGTGCTGGAACCGGTGACCGCCGTCGAGGCGCTCCCCGCGGGGCGTCCCGGCGACGTGGTGGTCTGCGACTACTCGCTGCCGGAGGGACGCGCGGGCGGCGAGGCGGTCGCCTACCTCGCCGCCCGCGGCTGGCGGGTGCTGGCCACCTCGGGAGTCGCGGGCGGCGAACAGGTGCTCGGCGTGATCGCGGCCGGGGCGTGGGGATACGTGGAGAAGCGCTTCACCACCCACAGGGAGTACGTCCACGCGGTCGGCGTCGTCGGCTCCGCCCGCCGCTACGTCTCGCCGCTGCTGGCCGCCCTGCTCCTGGAGGACGCGAGGACGCGGCCGCTCACCGGAGCCGACCTGTCCCCGGGCCAGCGTACGGCGCTGCGCGCGCTGGCCGAGGGCGACAGCGAGCAGGAGGTCCGCGTCGCCCTGGGAACGGACGCGGCCGGGCTGGAGGCCGCGCTGGCCGGAGCCTTCGCCCTGACCGTCCGCCGCCGCAGGATGAACCGCCTGTCGCCGCGCGAGCTCGACGTGGTCGCCGTGGTCGGCTGCCGGGGCCTCGGCCTGAAGGAGACGGCCAGGGAGCTGGGGATCAGACCAGGTACCGTCGCCGACCACCTTGAGGCGATCAAACGAAAGTACCTGGCCTCCCACCCCGGGGAGAAGGATCTCTCCCCCCGCGCCGCAGCCCTGCGTTGGGCCATGGAGCTGCGTCTGTGCTGATCCTGCCGTGCCCGGACCGCCCGCGGCCATCCCCACGATTGGGGATGGCCGCGGGCGGCGGATCGTTCCAAACTCGGCCGGGGGCCCGCCCTTTCCGTCAGGAGCAGCACATGCGCACACGCACGATCCTGTCCACCCTCGCCGGCGCGGCGCTGGTCGTCGCAGCGCTCCCGGCCTCCGCCCAGGCGAACACGACCCACGACACGACCCGCGACACGGCGGGCAACGCGAGCGCGGCCCGCGGCTCGGTCAGCTACAGCGTCACCATCTCGGGCGGCGTCAGCGGCAGAGGCTTCCGCCGCTCCGGCACCGTCGTCCTGCGCAGCACCGTCACGCGGGTCACCACCAACGGGGTCAACCCCGTGGACGTCTGCCTCAAGTCGGGCTTCCCCGCCGGATCCCCGGACGTCGGCGCCATCTGGTACGGCAGCAACTCGGCCTGCGTCAGGAGCACCGCCTCCCTCGACATGGCCTACGTCAGGGTCAACGGCAACACCGTCACGGTGTCGCCCGACTCGAGGATCAGCGCCACCTTCACCAACAACTTCACCGCGAACAGCAGCATCGCCAGTTGCATCTACCACCCGACGGAGGGCGGCGCCACCTACACCTTCCACGACAACGGCACCGTCTCCGGGCGGATCTCGATGCGTGGATTCGGCGGCTACCCCTGCGGCAACTCCACCTACACCGCGACCCTGTCGGGCCGCCGCAACTGACCCGGCGCGCCATCCCGGGCCGCCCCAGGGCGCCCAGGGCCGGTCGCGTCTGCTCATCTGTCCGGCACCGGCGGGTTACTTGTTCATCAACTCGCCGTCACCGAGTCTCGTCAGCTTGGAATCGTAGGCCGTCGATCCAAGCCCGAGGAGACCCATGTTCCGACGACTCGGCCTCATCATCACGACCACCACGGCGGTTCTGGCGGCGGTCGTCCCCGCGTCGGCCGCCGCGCCCTCGCAGACGACCGTCGTCGCCCACCGCGGGGCGTCCGCGCACGCGCCGGAGAACACTGTCGCGGCCTTCGAACTGGCCCGAGAACAGCGCGCCGACATGTTCGAACTCGACATCCAGGAGACCAGCGACCACGAACTGGTCCTGGTGCACGACACGACACTGGCCCGCACCACCGACGTCGAAAAAGTCTTCCCCGGCCGGGCTCCCTGGAAGGTCGGCGACCTCACGCTCGCGGAGATCAGGAAACTGGACGCGGGCTCGTGGTTCTCCTGGAAGTACCGGGACGAACCGGTGCCGACGCTCGGAGAGACGCTTCGCGCGATGAGCGGAAGCGGGCTCGGTCTCCTGCTGGAGATCAAGGCTCCGCGGCTCTACCCGGGCATCGAGGCCCGCGTCGCCGACGAACTGCGACGCAACCCCTCCTGGCTGACTCCGGGCAGGCTCGTCGTGCAGTCGTTCGACTGGGACTCGATGCGAACCTTCCACCAGGTCATGCCCCAGGTTCCGATCGGTCTGCTCGGCACGCCGACGGCCGCGCAACTCCCGGACCTGGCCGAGTTCGCCAGCCAGATCAACCCGCCGCACGGCGACCTCACCGCCGAGTACGTCCGTCGCGTCCACGGTCACCGCATGGACGTCCTCGCCTGGACCGTGGACGACCCGGACACCATGCGCCGCCTGATCTCCTACCGGGTGGACGGCGTCATCACCAACAGGCCCGACGTGGCACGCGGGGTCATCCGGCCCGCAAGGCAGCGCGCCACCTGACGGAGGAACGACAGGCCGCCCCACTCCGGTGAGACGGCCCTTCGGACGGCTTCCCTCGGATCTCCGCGGCGGCGGGCACTCCCTGCCCGCCGCCACGGCGGCGGACACTCCCCGCCTGTCTCGGTGGCGACGGACGCTCCCGCCAGGCTCCGCCCCGTCCTCAGCCGTCCTGCCGGCCGTCCGTCGCCCCGTCCTCACCCCACACCGCCTCGGCGCAGAGGAGTCTGGCGGCCTCGGCCGGTTCCGCGTCGCGGACCTCGTACTCTTTGCCGCCCCTTCCCCCGCCCAGGACCGTCACGATGCCGGTGACCAGCACCTGCCCGCTCATGACGTCGTGGTGGACGACGCGCCTGCCGACGCCGAACGTCTCATGGGCGGGGCGGTCGGCGTGGTCCCACCGCCAGCCCCGGTAGGTGCCGCCCACCCACGGCGAGTAGGCCTGGATGTCGGCGGTGAAGGTGTGCCTGCCGTCCGGGTTCAGGATCTCCTCGGCGCGGCTGCTCTCGGCCAGGGCCCGCGCCGTCTCCTCACGCCGGTCGGGAGCCCACTCCCGGTCCGTCCCCGACACGCGGTGCCATTGATCGACGATATCCGGATATCTCCCGACAAGTTCCACCCACCACTCAGGCCACCCCTCACGTTCGGCCACGGCGGCCAGCTCCCGCTGCGCCAACGCCGCCGTCATCCGGTCGAACGGCGTGTCCGGAGCCAGCCCCGCGCTGGCCAGGAAGTCGGCCACGGTCGTCCCATTGCTCGCGCACCACTTCTCGAAGGCCTCCTGACGCCTCCCCGGCCGTGCCGCGGGCCAGTCCGCCGCCTGGGAGACCGGCGCCTCGACCGGAAGCGGCACCCGGCCCGCCGCCCGGTCGGGGCGTGCGTGCCTGACGGGGTCGAAGACATCCCTGATCGGCCAGAACCTGATCAGCCACCGTTCGGGCTCGCGCTCCTCCCACTCACGCTCGAACTGCTCGTCCGAGACGAACTCCGGCATCTCCCCACCGGGCTGGGTGTGCACGGTCACGCCGTACAGGAAGTGGGGCGGGCCGACGCACAGCCTCTCGACGGCCGCCTCACCCATCGACCCCACGCTGACGAACCCGCTGCCGCCCTTGACGGTGGTGTCCTCGACGAAGATCCACGGATCGCCCGGGGCGGGCGGCCGCGCGTCCCACGCCTCCAGCCGCACCCGCGCGAGGTGGTCGCCGGAGCTCTCCAGGTTGACGACGTCATCGCCGTCCTCCTCGACGAAGACCCCCAGCGCCCCGAAGTCCGCGTACACCTCGTCGTCACGACCGCGAATCAGGCGCGCCACGAGACCACCCCCTCCATCGCCGAAAACCCGACCAACGGCTTCGGAGCCTAGAGAAGGGCACCGACACGACGAGGAGGCCGACTCCTCGCCGCCCCGCCCACGGGCGAGGTGTCCTAGTGGTCGTGGCCGCAGGAGAGGCGGGCCTTCTCCAGTTCGACGGGGTGGTTCCACCAGAACGCCGCAGTGCTCGGGTGGACGGGGACACGGGCCCTGACCTTGCCGCCCGCCGCCAGGGCGACGCGCGCGGGCTGGTCGGTGGTCGTGGAGGACGGGTACGGCGCGAGCAGCTGCTCGACCGTGTGGTGCCTCCCGCCGACGACGACGGCGACGACGTTCGCGGCGTCCTCGATCCGGGACAGCGGATCGCCGTCGACGATGGCCAGATCGGCGTACACGCCCTTGCCGATCCTGCCCAGCGGCAGGCCGAGGTGGGCCCCGGACGCACTGGTCGCGCTGGTCAGCGCCTCCAGCGGGGTCAGGCCGTACCTGACCATGGCCCGCAGGTTCATGTGCAGGCTGACGGCGAGGTGGTCGATCGGCGCGTCGGTGCCGGTGGTGACGACGCCCCCGCCGCGGATCATCGCCGTGAGCTGCGCCACCTGGTTGGCCAGGTTCGTCCGCACCACCGTCTGGTCGGTGGTCTGCGCGGTGGTGACGGTCGCCTGCAGCTTCGCCATCCGCCAGTCCGGGTAGAGCCTGCGGACCCGCTCGTCGGTGACCAGCGAGGTGTCCTCCCTGTACAGGGTGCTGGAGCCGAACAGGGTTGGGGTCCTGGCCATCTTCGACGCGTTGAACATGGAGATGACGTCCGAGTAGGCGGAGCCGACGTTGGTGACGGTGCGCGAGTAGCCGAACCTGTTGGTCGCGCCGACGTGCTCGGTGCCGTCTCCCCCCATCGCGATCGCCGGGTAGTGGTAGTGGGACGTCACCGGTTTGCCGTTGCGGTGGGCCCAGGCGATGACCTCCCTGTGCCAGACGACGGGCAGCCGCACGTAACACTTCATCAGGTCGTAGTCGAGGCGGGCCGCCCGTTCGAGCTCGAGGCGCAGCTGCCGGTGGGAGAACGTCGGGCGCATGAAGTTGTAGTAGATGCGCGGCCCGTCGACGGCCTCACCGGTGCCCAGGTAGCGCGGTGCGAGCCGGACGCCCGACTGGACCGACTCCCGCTCCTCGACCATGTGGTACGCGGGTGAGCCGGGCGAGCGGGTCGTCGTGACGCCGAGCGCGAGCCACAGCGGCCCCTGCCTGGACCCGTAGGCGTACCCCTGCATCTCGCGGTGGTGGTGGATGTCGATCAGGCCCGGCATGACGAACCTGTCACTGGCGTCGATGACGGTGCCTGGCCGTCGGTCCCGGTGCGGCTCGATCGCGACGACGCGCTGGCCGCGCACGACGATGTCGACGTCGCGGGCCACGGTCGCGGAGACGCCGTCCCACATGCGGCCCGCGTGGATGACGACCTGGTCGGCGCCCGGGTGGTTGCGCCAGGAGAGCCGGACCGGGACGGTCCGGCCGGACCCGCCGTCGACGCGGACGGTCCTCAGCCGCCCGCCGTTGAGGTAGAGCAGGGTGGCGGAGTCGCCGGCCCAGGCCGGGGCGTCGGACACCTCCCGGGTGACCTGACGGGCAGGGCCCGTGGGCCGTCCGGTCCTGTCGACCGGAAGCACCCACAGGAGCGACTCCATCGCGAAGGCGAGCATGGTGCCGTCCGGCGACCACACCGGACCGTCGTCACCGCGGGTCTGCAGGGATCGGTGCGGCGCCGGGTCGACGTACGTGCCGGCGCCTGTCGCCCGGTCGACAAGGAGGATCTTGGACAGCCCCTCACGGTAACGCCGCGAGTACGGCACGACCGCCGCCAACGCGATCGTTCTCCCGTCGGGCGACCAGGTCGGCCTGCCCGGTTCGAAGGTCGCGTCGAAGACCTTCTGGACGTCGCCGGTGGCGACGTCCAGAACCCACAGCGCGCCGTCCTGGTCCAGGTAGGCGATCTCCTTGCCGTCCGGTGACCAGCGGACCGACACGGCGGCGGAGTCCGACAGTCGGGTCAGCTGCCGATCGGCGCCGGTGGCGAGGTCGCGGACCCAGATGTTGAGGGTGCCGGTGCGGTCGGTGACGAACGCCAGCCGCCGCCCGTCCGGGGAGAAGTCCGGGTCGGCCTTCCACCACCGGTCGCGGAACAGCGGTACCGGTTCACGGCCGATCCGCATCAGGTAGATGTCGTTGAGGGCGCGGAAGGCGACGGTGGAGCCGTCCGGGGACACGGTCGGGCTGCCGATGCCGTTGACCGGAAACGATCCGGGCGCGTCGAACACGCGGACGTTCTTCGGGTACTTCGGGGTCCTCACGGTGAGCGCGGCGGTGAAGCCGACGGTCCCTGAGGTCGTGGAGCCGAGGCGGCGGGTCCGGACGGCGCCCGCGGAGGTGTAGAAGAAGCGCCCGTCCGGGGTGAATCCCGCCCTGAACGGGAAGACCTCCTCACCCGTGACGAGTGGGCCGGCGGTGCCGACCAGGTCGTTGGCGCCGTCATGGAAGAGGTGGTAGGCGATGTCGGTCCCGTTCGGCATCCAGGACGGCTGGTGGATGACGTGCCCGGCGGGGACGGTGACCACGGTGTCGCGGACGCCGGTGGCCACGTCCACGACGTCCACCCTGGTGTCGGCCACGACGAACGCGATCTTGCTTCCGTCGGGCGACCAGGCGGGCTCGTACTCCTCGGCGGACGTGTCGACCAGCACCCGCGTCACACCGGTGGCGACGTCGAGCAGGTGGATGCCGTAGCTGCCACCGGCGTCGGACGAGTAGGCGACGGTGCGCCCGTCCGGGCTGTACCGGGGCTCTCGATGGTCGAACGGCCCCGTGGTCAGCTGCCTGATCGCGGACCCGTCGGGCCGGATCGTCCACAGGTTGAAGACACCGTCACGGTAGGACTGGAACACGATGGCGGACCCGTCCGGGGACCAGTCGGGCTGGGCGATGTCGTACAGGTCGCTGGTGAGCCTGCGGGCGGCGCCGCCGGAGGCGGAGCAGACCCACAGGACGCCGAGCATGTCGAGCGCGAGCATGCGGCCGTCGGGCGAGACCGCGACGGCGAAGTCGGTGCCGGACCCGACGGAGACGTCGCCACCGTCATCGGCGGCGGTCTGGGCCCGCACGGCGGCGGTGGGGACGAACGTGGCGGCGAGAGCCGCTCCGGCCCCGGCCAGAACCGCCCGGCGGGACGGGCGGAACGGCGGCACAGGGGTGGCGAGGGATTCGTCGGGGCAGGCGGGGGTGGGGCTCATCCGCGGCTTTCCTCCTACGTTGCACGTCTCGGCGGAACGCGATGATCCCTTGAATCATGACCTTGAAACCGGCGTACCGCAGGACTAAACGGCACTTTGTGCGGTGAACGGACGCCGGTCGCCGCCCAGCGGCACAGAGAGCGCATCGAACAGCCGCCGCACAAGGCGTCCATCAGCTCCACCTCGCGTGCCGTTCGGCCCGGTCATCGCCCGCAGGACCCTCCGGAGACGAGGGTCGCCCACCTGTTCCGTCCCCCGCCCGCCTCTCACGGGACGGGGGGCGGAACAGCGGCATCCGTCAGCGCCTCCGGGCGTCCACCACCGTCTCAGGGCGCTGCCGGCGCCCGCGTCGGCGAGGTCCCGTCCCGCTCGCCGATCTGCGGGCAGACGGCGGTCCACGGGCAACGGCCCTACAGCGGCCCCGCAGAGGGTATGTACGGCAGGGGCGTGGAGCGGGCGGCGGCGTCGGCCGGTGACGGAGCCGGGCAGAAGCGGTCCCGCCCGGGCAGTGCCCCGGTGGCGAGGAAGGAGTTCATCGCCTCGTCGGCGCAGCTGCCGAGGCCGACGACGCCGTGGCCCCCCTGGTCGACCGTGATCATGACGGCCCGCCGCCCGAGCGCGGCGCGCAGGCCACGCGCGCCCACCAGGGGCGTGACCGAATCGCGGGTGTTCTGCAGGATCAGCACGTTCCGCGGCCCGTGACCGGTGACCGTCACCGGCGGCTCCACGGGCCGGGTGGGCCAGGCCGCGCACGGCCAGAGGTTCGAGGGCATGCCGGCCGTCGCCGGCCACGCCCGCCGGTCGGCCGCGACCTGCCGGGCGTACAACGCCACGCTGCGCGGCCAGGCGACGTCGTCGCAGACCACCGCGTAGAGAGCGGCGACGTGGTTGTCCGCCGGTATCTCCGCCGTCCCGGTGCCACTGCCACCGATGACACCGCCGACGGAGAGCAGCCGGTCCAGTCGCCTCAGGACGGCGGTGTCCACGGTGGATCCCGAGACGGCGACCGCAATCTCCTGCCAGAACTCGGCCATGACGGGGAAGAAGCCGTCGAAGTAGAGCCCCACTCGGGTGATCTCGCGCAGTGCGTTGCCGTCGAGCACGGGACCGCCGGGGTTCGGCAAGGGTTGCCGGTCAAGGGCCGAGGTCAGCCGGTCATACGTACGCCTGACCTCGTCCGGCGTCGTGCCGAGGTGGTAGACGGCGTCCCGCTCGGCTGCGAAGGCCAGGAGGTCGGGCAGGCGCGTCGCGACCGCCTGGTTCCAGGTCCGCCACGTGTCCCGCCACACCAGGCCCGGGTCGACGGCGCTGTCCAGCACGATCCGGTCGCCGCGTCCCGGGAACATCGAGATGTAGACGGCTCCCAGGTAGGTGCCGTAGGAGAGGCCGAAGTAGGACAGTTTCGGCTCACCGAGCGCGGCTCGGATGCGGTCCATGTCCCGGGCCGTGTTGGCCGTGGTGACGAACGGAAGCAGATCGCCGGAATGCTCGGCGCAGGCGGCCGCGGTGTCCCGCGCGAAGGCGAGGTTGCGCTCGATGCCGCCGTCCGGCGCCGGGTAGGGCAACATCAGCGTGAACTGCCGCATGAGATCGAGGCCACAGGTGACCGGGGTGCTGTGGCCGACCCCGCGCGGATCGAAGCCGATCAGGTCGTACCGGTCCAGGACCTCGCGCGGCAGTACGGTCGCCAGCTGGCTGGGCAGGTCCAGGCCGCTGCCGCCCGGGCCGCCCGGGTTGGACAGCAGGATCCCGCGGCGCGACCCGGGTCGCGCCGTGCCGATCCGGGAGATCGCGATCTCGATGCTCCGCCCGTGCGGGGCGCGGTAGTCCAGCGGCACCCGCAACGTCGCGCACCGCTGGCGCGGGTCACGCGGGGGGCCGTCGGGCGCCGCCGGCGGGCATTCGCCCCAGGCCGGAGTCGTCTGCCCGGCTTGGGCCACCGCCGGCTCCGGGGTGCCGATCCGGGCCCCGGCCGACGTGGGCGCGCCCGCCGTCACGGTGGCCGCTGTCGCTGTGGCGATGAACAATGTCAGGATTGATCGCAGACTTAATCGCACTGATACCCCTTTGCGAATTTGCGAAAGGAACAGATGTTTTCTCGATTGCCATGAGATGGGCGCCGCCGGGTACGCGAGCCTCTTCGCTTGATCGCGCGGAGAAACAGGGGCCGCGGTTCACGGTGGGGAGTCGGGCAGGCGGGCGCCGCCGGTGACGCCCTCCGTCCAGCGATGCAGGCCGAAGCGGGCGGAGCCGCCGGCAGCCGACGCGGCGGCTCGGACGCCGCCTGATCGGCCGCTCCGCCGGCGTCGTGCGCCCGGCGACGTGACCCCGCGGCCGGGGCGCGGTCATGACGAGGCCGGTGCCGCCGCGCCGGATGTCAGTGCCGCCTGTACGATGCGGATCGCCTCGCCCGCGTCGATGCCGACGCTGGCGATCACGGCCGCGTAGTCGGCGGCGGCCCGGCGGGCCCGCTCCCGGCCCTCCTCGCCGGCGGACGACACGAACGAGCCCGCCCGCCCGCGCGTCTCGATCAGCCCCGCCTCCTCCAGCTCCCGGTAGGCCCGGCCGACCGTGTTGACGGCCAGGCCGAGGTCGGCCGCGAGGTGGCGGATGGTCGGCAGCCGGGCGCCCACGGCCAGCGTGCGATCCTGGATCTGCCGGGCGAGCTGGGCCCGCAGCTGTTCGAACGGCGGCACCGGCGAGGCCGCGTCGATGACGATCATCGGGTGCTCATGACCCGCCGGGCCACCGTCGCGCTCGACGGTGTCCTGAAACGGAGCGCGATGCACGCGACCATGCCCAGGACCACGTTGGCGACCGCGGCGGCGCCCCACCAGCCGGGCGCGGTGCCGAACAGCAGCACCATGGGCAGCGACCACTGCACGCTCGGCGTGGTGAGCTCGCGGGCGTCCTCGACGCGCATGATGACGTCGGCGGTCAGCGACTCCTCGTCCTGCGCCACGACCGGGTGCCTGAGCAGGTGGCGCAGCTGCACGGCGGAGATGGCCGTCACGCCGAGCAGGGCGATCAGCAGGATGACGGCCAGCTGCCGCACGGTGGGGTCGGGAACGGCCAGGGCGCTGCCGGCCAGCGCCATCGCGCCGGCGAACGTGGCGGCCACGAAGGCGGCGTACGGCCGGCCGAGCACGGCCCGCCAGCCTGGCTGGATCAGGTGGGCGGCCCTGCGCGACAGCGTCGCGCCCGCCCGCTGGTCGACGCGTCGCACCCACCGGTCGAGCAGCGACTGTGCCAGCAGCAGCCCGGCCCCCAGCGCGGTCAGGGCCAGTAGCGGCAGCGGGCGATGCGGCGGGGCGTCGCCGAAGGCGGAGACGGCGGCGAGCGCGCTCGCGATGATCAGCACGGCCGGGATGATCTGAGCGGCGAGGCGGGCGCGTCTGCGGACCGCGAGCCGGCTGGCCAGCAGCGGGGTCGGGCGGGTGCCGTCCAGGTCGTGCATGGCCAGCCACTCGCCCGCCATTCGCAGATCGGTCGTGCGCGCCGACGGGTCGGCGTCGGGTAACGGTTCGCGGGTCATGGCGCCTCCTTTGTCGCAAGCTTTGTAGCAACATAGTGCGTCATAACTTGCGACAAAGTCAACGCCCCGTGGACTCGCCGTCCCGGTGGCGCGAGCCCCGCCTCAGCGGCGGCCGTCGCCGTGGACCGTCAAGTGGACGGCGGTCGGCTCCGTCACCGCCTCGGGCATCTCCTCCTCGGCGGCGATGACTCCGAAGATGGGCTGCAGCAGCGTGCGCCCTCACCCGACCGTGGCGTCGGCGGCCTCTTCATCGACCCCGGCCGGCATCGCGCCGCCGTAAGCGCCGATCGCCGCCGTGTCCACGAGCATCACCACAGTTCGGGCCAGGCCCCGTCGGGGATGCGGTAAAGACCGCGGGTTGACGCGAACCATTCCCGATCGAGAAAACGTCCTGTGATCCGGCCTACCGTGCACAACATGAGGTGCAGGTGTCGGTCGAGGTCCAGATCCTCGATGAGCACGAGCCCGTTCGTATGGGACCTGTAGTCGGGCAGGGTCATGAGTCCGCCTTCCTCATACGGCGGGTTGACGTCTCCGAGCTGTACACCGTCGTAGTCGAGGTACAGCCCTTCAAGGTCATATTGGGCGTGGTCGTAACGGATCTCGAAGACCCGCCGCTTTCCTAAACCACGGATGGCGGGGTGGAACAGATAGAGGCCGAAGGCGAGGACATGCGTCCAGCCGGGAGCGTGCGGGCCGATCCAGACGGTGTCCGCCGGTCGCCCCTGATACGCCTCGACCAGCGTTTCGAGGTCACAGTCCAGCCTCGTCTCAGGATCCACGCGGAGCAGCCGGGACACCTCTTCGGGATCGTCGCTCTCGACCCAGAGCCCATGGAAGTAATAGTAAATATTGTGCTCGACCAGCAGATCCCACTGGTCCTCCGCGGGGAGTTCCCGCTCCGGATTCCTCATTTCCCGCCCTCATACCGTGACCTTGCCCAGACAAATGGAGTACGGGACTGCCGGGCGGTCACCCGGCAATCCCGCTGTCCACTCCTGTGATCCCACAGGCGCAGCTTGCTCTTCTTGCCGCCGCAGGCCGTGATCGCGGAAAAGCGGGCCGGAACAGGGACGTTCGGAAGATTGCCCCCAGCCCGGGGAGGACACGGGACGACCTTTCCGAAAACAGGGTTTTCCCTGTTCAGGGGCCTACTTCAGGAGCTGGCGGGCCATGACGAGGCGCTGGATCTGGTTGGTGCCCTCGTAGATCTGGGTGATCTTGGCGTCGCGCATCATGCGCTCGACCGGGTAGTCGCTGGTGTAGCCGTAGCCGCCGAGGAGCTGGACCGCGTCGGTGGTGATCTCCATGGCGGCGTCGGAGGCGGCGCACTTGGCGGCGCTGGAGAAGAAGGTGAGGTCCTTCTGGGGCTCGCCGTGCATCGCCAGCTCGGACTTGGCGGCGGCGGCGTAGGTGAGCTGCCTGGCGGCCTCCAGCTTCATCGCCATGTCGGCGATCATGAACTGGACGCCCTGGAACTCGGCGACGGCCTTGCCGAACTGCTTGCGCTCCTTGACGTAGCCGATCGCGTAGTCCAGCGCCCCCTGGGCGATGCCGAGCGCCTGGGCGGCGATCGTGACGCGGGTGTGGTCCAGGGTGGCCAGGGCGGTCCTGAAGCCGGTGCCCGGTTCGCCGATCATGCGGGAGGCCGGGATGCGGACGTCCTCGAAGATGACCTGCCGGGTCGGGGAGCCCTTGATGCCGAGCTTGCGCTCCTTGGCTCCGAAGCTGACGCCCTCGTCGCCCTTCTCGACGACGAACGCGGAGATCCCCCTGGCGCCCGCGTCGGGCTCGGTCACCGCCATCACCGTGTAGTACTCGGAGACCCCGGCGTTGGTGATCCACATCTTGGCGCCGTTGAGGACGTAGTGGTCGCCGTCGGCCACCGCGCGGGTCTTCATCGCCGCGGCGTCGCTGCCCGCCTCCGCCTCCGACAGGGCGTAGGAGAACATCGCCTCCCCCTGGGCGACCGGCCCGAGATAGCGCTGCTTGAGCTCCTCGGAGGCCGACAGCAGCAGCGGGACGGTGCCCAGCTTGTTGACGGCGGGGATCAGCGAGGACGAGGCGCACGCCCGCGCCACCTCCTCGATGACGATGACGGTCGCGAGCGCGTCGGCCCCGGCCCCGCCGTACTCCTCGGGGACGTGCACGGCGTGCAGGTCGGCCGCGACGAGCGCCTTGTAGACGTCCCAGGGGAACTCCCCCGTCTCGTCGGCCTCGGCGGCGCGAGGGGCGATCTTCTCGTCGGCAAGGGCGCGGACGGTCTCCCGGAGCATCTGGTGCTCTTCGGGCAGCGCGTAGAGAGGGAAGCTCATAGGAAAATACTAGGACGTCCAACAAAATATGGACCGCTCCAACCCCCAGGATCCACAGGGCCAGATGTTTATGCAGGTGGCGACAGAGTGTGGGACGGGTGATGCCGCTACTCTGACGACACAGAATCGGGCAGAACCGAAAGGAATACCAGTGGCCTACCGCCTGACGATGGTGGGAACCGGATACCTGGGTGCGACGACGTCAGCATGCATGGCGGAGCTGGGCTTCGAAGTCCTGGGTGTCGACGTGGATGCGGAGAAGGTCGCCCGCCTGCAGGCCGGGGACCTGCCCATTTACGAACCTGGCCTGGAGGAGATCCTGCGGCGCAACCTCGCCAACGGGCGGCTGCGCTTCACCACCTCCTACGAGGAGGCCGCGGCGTTCGGCGACGTGCACTTCCTGTGTCTGGGCACCCCGCAGAAACCCGGCGAGTACGGCGCGGACGTCTCCTACCTCGACTCCGCGATCGAGTCGCTGGCCCCCCACCTGAAGCGCGAGTGCCTGGTCCTCGGCAAGTCCACGGTCCCGGTGGGCACCGCGCAGCGACTGGCCGAGAAGCTCGCGCGGCTGGCCCCCATCGGCGCCGGGGCCGAGCTGGCGTGGAATCCGGAGTTCCTGCGCGAGGGATTCGCGGTCAAGGACACGCTGTACCCCGACCGGATCGTGCTGGGCGTCGCCTCGGACAGGGCCGAGAAGATCATGCGCGAGGTGTACGCCGCCATGTTGGAGCGGGGCACCCCGATCGTGATCACCGACTACCCGACCGCCGAGCTGGTCAAGGTGGCCGCCAACGCCTTCCTCGCCACCAAGATCTCCTTCATCAACGCGATGGCCGAGGTGTGCGAGGCCTCCCACGCCGACGTCAAGCAGCTGTCGCTGGCGCTGTCCTTCGACGACCGCATCGGCGGCAAGTTCCTCAACCCGGGGCTGGGATTCGGCGGCGGCTGCCTGCCCAAGGACATCCGTGCCTTCATGGCCCGCGCCGGGGAGCTGGGCGCCGACCAGGCGCTGACCTTCCTGCGCGAGGTCGACGCGATCAACAAGCGCCGCCGGGCCCGTATGGTCGACCTGGCCCGCGAGCTTGCGGGCGGTTCCTTCCGGGGGTGCACGGTCACCGTCCTCGGCGCCGCGTTCAAGCCCAACTCCGACGACATCCGTGACTCCCCCGCCCTCGACGTCGCCGTCACGATCGGCCAGCAGGGTGGCCGGGTCACCGTCTACGACCCCGTCGCCCAGGAGAACGCCCGCCGGGCCCATCCCGAGCTCTCCTACGGCGCCTCCGCCCTCGAGGCCGCCCGTGACGCCCACGTCGTGCTGCTGCTGACCGAGTGGCAGGAGTTCATCGACCTCGATCCGGAGGCGCTCGGCTCCGTCGTCGCCGCCCGCAAGATCGTCGACGGTCGCAACGCCCTCGACGCCGAGGTCTGGCGCGCCGCGGGCTGGCACTACCGCGCCCTCGGCCGCCCCTGAGCCGGAGCGGACCGGGCACAAGCCGGAAGCGAACCGTCGCGGGCCGGAGGCGAACGCCTCCGGCCCGCGACGGTGAGATCAGCCGTCGAACTCGCCGAGTTTCACGCCGCCGACGAACGCGTCCCACTCGGAACGTGTGAAGAACAGCTTCGGCCCGTCGGGGTTCTTGGAGTCGCGCAACACGTACAGCGAGCCGAGACCCGCCTTGTGACCGGCGCCGGGGGCGTCGATCACGGCCACCTCCACACAGTCGCCGCCGTTGTCGCTGCTCAGGGACGCCTTGCGCCAGACGGCGCCGTTCAGGCCTGCTTCCATGTCTCCATCACCTTCGTCATGAGGTCGATGCTCGCGCGCGGGGACATGGCCTCGGTGCGAAGCTCTTCGTAACGCATGCGGATCTCCGCCACATCGCGCGGATGGTCGGTCACACGCCCCTCCGCGGCACAGTCCACGTAGGCGGCGTCCGGGGCGCCCTCGACACTGGCTATGACGAACGCCCCGCTCAGCCCGGCCGTGACGGTGACGTCTCCCGGCATGATCTGCACCGAGACGTGACGGTTCTCCATCGCCGCCATGACAGCCGCGATCTGACCGCGCATGATCTCCGGACTGCCGATCCGCCGGTAGAGCATGCTCTCGTCGAGCACCGCCCACAGCAGGGGCGGGTTGACGCCGTGCAGCAGGCTCTGACGCTCGATCCGCGCGGCCACCAGTTCCTCGACCCGCTCCTCGGCGACCGCCCGCCGTCCTCTCAGGAGCGCCCGGGCGTAGTCAGGAGTCTGCAGCAGGCCGGGAAAGACCAGGGGCTGCCAGTTCTTGAGGGTGTGCGCCCTGCGCTCGATCTCCACCCACGAGCGGAACCAGAGGGGATAGGCGGCCTGGCTGAGCAGCGGCCAGACCCGCATGAGCGTCCCGCCCGTGTTGAGCATCCGGTCACAGCGCTCGACGAACTCGCGGGACGGGTTGCGCTTGGCGGTCTCGACCAAGCCGACCAGGGCGGCCGAGTAGGAGATCGCCTCGGCGAGCTGCTCCTGGGTCCAGCCGGCCTGGTCGCGCAGGCGGCGAAGCTCTGCTGCGAGGAACGCCAGCGGGCTGGACCTGCTGTCGAGCTCACGCGACGGGGGCATCCGAACTCCTGTCTGACATCTCACACCGGGATCACATCGCGCCCGCCGAGGGACACGACCGGGCTTTCGGTAACGACTTAATCACGCACGGTAATGTGACGTCGTCTCGTTGGGAAGCGCATCCCCAAAACACGTCAAGATCAGCGACGCGAAACCCGACGATCCCATCGCTCGTTCACGAACCCGCCCACGTCATCGCCCACCAGACGAGCGATGGGCGACGGTTCGAAAAAGGAGGCGAACGAGAAGACGAGGATCACCCCATTACGGAGCGTCACCCCATATCCCGTGGAATGCCCTTTCGAAGCACCCGCCCGCCGGGGCCCGCCCCGGGCGTCACGGCGAGACGACCTTCACGGGCGGGATGGCCGCCAGACACGAGGTGTCGCCTGTCCTGCCCTCGCGGACGAACCCGGTGACGATGCTCGCGACGCAGCCGCTGGGCTCGAACTCGGACACGTGGCCGACGTTGGGCACCGCCACGAAGACCCCGCGGGGGAACTGCGCGGCGGCCTTGCGGCCGTTCGCCTCCGCGGTGATGCCGTCCAGGTCGCCGTTGAGCACCAGAGCCGGGACGTCGGGGAGACGGCCGGTCGAGACGTACGGCCTGCCGGTCCCCTTCGCGGGCCAACGCAGGCAGTAGTCACCCGCGTCCGCCTGGGCGGTGGCGAACCCCCGCGCGCTGAACACGCCGAACTCGCCGGGCCTGGCCCGCTCGACCGCCCGGTCGAAGCGGCGGCGGCGCTCGGCGACCGAGGCCTCGACCGGCCACGGCCGGGGGTAGTCGTTGCACGAGACGGTGGCCGCCATGCCCATGTCCAGGTCCTGGAACGCCGCCAGGTCTCCGGACAGCATCTCCGCCGCCAGGGCGACCAGTTCGCGGTCGTCGCCCCGCGCGGCGCGGTCCAGCGCCCTGGGCAGCCTGCCGAGGGCCGGGGTCTCCGACGGAACCGCGCCGACGGCGAAGCTCGCCGACGAGTAGACCAGTTGCGCGAGCCTGTCCTCGGTGAGGACGACCGTTCTGGTCTCGCCCCCGACCTGGAGGGGAACCCTGAGCGGCACGGCCCGCAGCCTGGCGGCCACCCTGGCCAGGTCCCGCAGGACCCTTTCCCCGTCGCAGGATCCGCCGCGCCCGCAGATCCGCCGCATCGTCGAGGAGACGGCCTGGGCGCTCTCCCTGCCCAGCGGGTCGAGGTCGATCGGATAGGCGGCGGAGAGCACGACGGACTGGACGGTCCTCGGATGCCGCTGGGCGTAGACGGGCAGGAGGTAGGTCCCGTAGGAGATCCCGTACAGCACGACCTTGGGAACGCCCAGGGCCGCCCGGACCGCGTCGAGGTCGTCGGCGGTGGCGGCCGAGGTGTAGCCCTCGGCGCGGGGGCCGAGGGCGCGCCCGCACTGACCCACCAGGCGCAGCAGTTCCTCCCTCGGGGCGGTCACCGCGGCGGCGGCCGGGACGCCGCAGGTCATGGGGGTGGACTGACCGACTCCACGCGGGTCGACGAGCAGCAGGTCGTGGTCGCCGAGCACCCCGTCGAGCAAGGCGGTGAAGGTGGCGTGCTGGGCGATCGCCTGCCCTCCCGGGCCTCCGGGGTTGACCAGGATCGTTCCCTTCGCCGCCCGGGTCTCATCCCGCCGCACGACCCGGGCGTACGCCACGGCGATGTCGCCCAGCTGCGGCTTGCCCCTGACGAGAGGACGGTCGAGCGTCCCGCACTCGACCCGGTGGCCGGCGATCTCGGGACACCAGGAGGGGGTGGCCTGCGCGCTCACCGGGGTGAGCGTGGACAGCGTGGTCGACAGGGCGGTGGACAGCGCGAGAACGATCGAGGTCAGTGTCACGATCCGGATTGTGGATGTTCATCCCAAATCCCACCAGACCCAACTCTCACTTCCGGCAAAGGACCGGACCCGCGTCCGCCTCCTTCACGAGCCCTCGGCGTCGGTCAGTTGTCGAACTCGCCGAGTTTCACGCCGCCGACGAACGCGTCCCACTCGGAACGGGTGAAGAACAACTTCGGCCCGTCGGGGTTCTTGGAGTCGCGCAACACGTACAGCGAGCCGAGACCCGCCTTGTGACCGGCGTCGACGGCGTCGATCACGGCCACCTCCACACAGTCGCCGTCGTCGTCGGCGCCCGTGGTCGCCTTGCGCCAGACGGCCTTGCTCAGGTCTGCTTCCATCTCGCCATCACCTTCGCTGTCAGGTCGGTGCTCGTACGCGTGGGCAGGGCCTTCACCGGAGCTCTTCGCGGCGCGCCCGGATCTCCGCAGTGCCACCGGGATGGTCGGCGACGGCCGCGATCACGGTGGATCTCACGTACACAGTATCCGTCCCGCCCTCGCCGTCGGCCATCGCGAAACCCCGCCCGGACCGGCGACGGGCGACGCAGATCCGGACCGCGCCCACGGGGGACGCCGCCCGGTGACCACGGTCCGCCCGTCGCCCGCGGGAAGCGGCCGAACACCGACACTCTTGACCTGATCAAGGACTGACCAGGGCGGACGCTCCATCTGGCGGGAGCGGTCGCCGGGAGAAAATAGGGAGGCGGGCGTCGGAGGGGCGCTCGTATACTCCCCGCATGACCTGGCGACATTGATGAACCACCAGAGGTCGGCACGAGACGGGATGCCGCGGACCACCGGACGCCACCGAGCGCCCAGAGTCCCCATCCGTCCTGTCCTGTGGAAAGACCTCATGATCACTATGTCTCCGCGGGCGCCCGGCGTCCGCGTGAAGCGGCTGGCCCGAGCGCTCTACGTCTATGCCGCCCTTGAGGACTTCGTCCTGCTCTATCCGGTCTACGCGCTGCTGTTCGCCGAAACCGGCCTGTCGGTGTCCGAGATCTCCTCACTGTTCATCGTCGGCGCCGTCACCGGCATGCTGCTGGAGGTCCCCTCCGGGGCGTGGGCCGACGCCGTCTCCCGCCGCCTGCTGCTGTCGATCGGACCGCTGCTGGCGGCGGCGGGCTTCGCCCTGTGGTTCCTGTTCCCGTCCTACTGGATGTTCGCCCTCGGGTTCGTGCTCTGGAACGCCGGGGCCTCGCTGCGGTCGGGCTCGCTGGAGGCCCTCGTCTACGAGGAACTCGTCCGTCTGGACGCCGCCGAGCGGTACGCCACGATCATGGGACGCGTCCGCGCCGTCGGGCTCGTCTCGGTCGCGGCGGCCACCGCGGCCGCGGCCCCGGTGCTCGCCTTCGGCGGCTACTTCGCGCTCGGCACGGCCAGCGTGCTGACCTGCCTGCTGTGCGCGCTCGCCGGGACGGCGCTGCCCGAGACCCGGGGGGAGGCGGGTGCGGCCGTGCCCGCCTCCCCCGAGGGAGCCGTGTCCTCCCTGCCGGAGCAGCCGGAGCAACCGGAGCAGTCGGAGGAGCGGTCGGAGCGGAGCGTGGCCCCGCGGGCGGCGGAGGCCTCGGACTCCCCGCCCGAGGAGGCCTCGGGCCGTTACGTCGCGGTGCTGCGGGCGGGCCTGGCCGAGGTCAGGGACAACCGGCCGGTACGCGGCGCCCTGCTGCTGGTCTCGGTGGTGACCGCGATCTGGGGCGGGCTCGAGGAGTACGTCCCGCTCCTGGCCGCCGCGACCGGTGTCTCGGAGACGGCCGTGCCGATGCTCGTGCTCGTCGTCTGGGGAGGCGTGGCGGCCGGCGGCCTGCTGGCCGGAGTCGCCGGACGGCTGCCGGTCAGGACCTTCGCCGTGCTGCTCGCCGTGGCCTCCCTCGCCATGGCGGCGGGCGCGTTGACGCGACAGCCGGTGGGGCTGGTGCTGGTGGGAGCAGGCTTCTGCGTCTTCCAGCTGTCGAGTGTGATCGCCGACGCGAGACTGCAGCAGACGATCACCGGGCCGAGCAGGGCCACGGTGACCTCGCTCGCGGGCATCGGCATGGACGGCGGCACGGTGCTGGTCTACGGCGTCTACGCCGCCGTCTCGTCCTTCACCGGACACGGCGTGGTGTTCGCCCTGTTCGCCGTGCCGTACCTCTGCGTCGCCCTCGCCATGGCGTACGGCGGCCGCGGCGGGGCCGCTCCGACGCGCTGACCGCCGTTCGGAGCCCGTCTCCCCCTCCGGGGGGAGACGGGTGGCCCCGGCGCGGGATGCGGCCGTCGTGGGTGACGGGCGACCTTGGGGTGACGACGCGAACCCCGGAGGCCATGATGACTGTTTCCTCGGACCGGCATGCGCCGCCCGGCTCCCGGCCGCCGTCCCGGAGTTCGGGATGGACGGCGCGCCGGCGTCGGTGGCCGTCGTGGGCGCCCTGGGTCGCGGCGGTGTGGGGGGTGCTGTACGCCACGGTCCAGATCGCCTGGCTGGCGACCGGCACGGTCCTGCCGCTGGGGCCGGGTCACGCCTTCCCGCCCGTGGTCCAGGTCGTCCTGGCCGCTCTGGCGGTGCTGGCCGCGGGCGCCTGTCCGGCGAGCACACGTGTCCGCGGCGGGCTCGGCCGGACAGCGGTCGGGGTGTCGCTGGCCGTGGTGACCCCGGTGTTCGTCCTGGGGACGTTCGGCGCGCCGATCGAGTTCGTGTCCCTGGTCGCGGGCTCGGGAACGGGGTCCGGCGGCGCCGGTCCGGCGCATCTCCTGCTGAACGTCGTCGGCGCGGGACTGCTGCTGGTCACCGCCCTGTCCTTCCGGCGACGGCTGCGCGGCCGGTGTCCGCGGTGCGGCGAGGCGCACTCCGGCGACTCCGACGGCCCGCTGGTCCACCCGGCCGCCTCCACCGCGTCGGCGGGAGTGCGCGCGGCCGTCTACGTCGGCATGTGCGGGGTTCTGCCGTGGGCGACCACCAAGACCGTCTGGACGCTGGGCGGCGACGCCCTCGGCGTCACCGCCCAGCAGTGGCGGGAGGCGAACGCGGGCGCGTCGGGGGCGGTGCGGGCGCTGGCGTCGGTGGGCGTCGACTTCACCGTACTGGCCGCCGCGCTCGCGTGGTTCCTGATGCTGGGCCTGGTCCATCCGTGGGGGCAGGTGTTCCCCCGGTGGACCCTGTTCCTGTCCGGACGGCGGGTGCCGCGCCTGCTGCCGCTGATCCCCGCCTGGCTGACCGGTGTCACGCTGGCGCTGTACGGGACGGCGCTCATCGTCATGGGCGTGGCGCTTCTCGTCGGCCCCGAAGCCGACTCCGGGGCCGGCGGCGCCTGGATGGTCGAGTTCGGCGGACTGGCCTTCGGCGGGCTGGGCATGGGCCTCGTCGTCGCCGCGCGCTCCTACGCCGCCCGCACCCGGCCGGTCTGCGCCGTCGCGGGCGCGCGGAAGGCACGCGGGGAAGGCTCCGGGACGGAGTAGGCCGGCCCCGGGCGTCCCCGTACGGCTCAGCCGCCGAGAGCGGCGGCCTCGGCGCGGAGCTTGGCGCCCTTGGCGTGAGCCTGTTCCTTGAGGGACACCTGGAAACGCTCCATCCGCTCCCGCAGCCCCTCGTCGGAGGCGGCGAGGATGCGCACGGCCAGCAGGCCCGCGTTACGGGCGCCGCCGACGGCGACGGTCGCGACCGGGACTCCGGCGGGCATCTGGACGATCGAGAGCAGGGAGTCCATGCCGTCGAGGTACTTCAGCGGCACCGGGACGCCGATCACCGGCAGGGGGGTCACCGAGGCGAGCATGCCCGGCAGGTGGGCGGCTCCCCCCGCGCCCGCGATGATCACTTTCAGGCCCCGGCCCGCCGCCTGCGCGCCGTAGGCGATCATCTCCTCGGGCATGCGGTGCGCGGAGACCACGTCGGCCTCGAACGGCACGTCGAACTCGGCCAGCGCCTCGGCGGCGAGCCGCATCACCGGCCAGTCGGAGTCGCTTCCCATGACGATGCCGACGGTGGTCATGCGTTCTCCTCGTCTCGCGGCCGCAGGGACCGCGTTCGCAGTGATGCCGGTGATGCCGGTGACGACGTGGTGGGTGGTGACTGGGGGGCGGTGGCCCCGCTCACGTGTAGACGCCCTCGGAGAGGTAGACGGCGGCGTGCCGGGCGCGGGCCCTGACCTCGTCGAGGTCGTCGCCGAAGGCCGTGACGTGGCCGATCTTGCGGCCTGGCCGTACTTCCTTGCCGTAGAAGTGAACCTTGATCCCCGGGTCGTGGGCCATCACGTGCTCGTAACGGGAGAAGAGGTCGGGGTCGTCGCCGCCGAGGAGGTTGGCCATCACCACGACGGGGGCCGACATCGAGGGCGATCCGAGCGGAAGGTCCAGCACGGCCCGCAGGTGCTGCTCGAACTGGGAGGTGCGGGCCCCGTCGATGGTCCAGTGACCGCTGTTGTGCGGGCGCATCGCCAGCTCGTTCACCACGAGCCCCGAGGCGGTGGCGAACATCTCCACGGCCAGCAGCCCGGTCACGCCCAGCTCGTGGGCGATCCGCAGGGCGATCCGCTGCGCCTGCGCGGCCTCCTCCGCGTCGAGGCCAGGGGCGGGGGCGAGCACCTCGACGCAGATCCCGTCACGCTGGACGGTCTCGACGACCGGGTAGCTGACGCCCTGTCCGTGCGGCGACCTGGCGACCAGGACGGCCAGCTCGCGCTCGAACGGCACGAACGCCTCGGCCATCAGCGGCACCCCGGTGGCCAGCACCTCGGCCGCCTCCTGCGCCGACCGGCAGACCCAGACGCCGCGCCCGTCGTAGCCGCCGCGCACGGCCTTGAGCACCACGGGCCAGCCGTTCTCGCCCGCGAACTCCTCGACGTCGGCGACCGTGGCGATCCGCCGCCACGGCGGGCACGGGGCCCCGATCGCGGTCAGCCGCTCGCGCATCACGGCCTTGTCCTGGGCGTGCACGAGCGCGTCGGCCCCGGGGTGCACGGCGAAGCCGTCCCCGGCCAGCGCGCGGATGTGCTCGGTGGGCACGTGCTCGTGGTCGAAGGTGATCGCGTCACAGCCCTTGGCGAAGTCGCGCAGGGTCGCGAGGTCGCGGTAGTCGCCCAGGCGCACGTCGGCGATCACCCTGGCCGCGCTCTCGTCCGGAGAGTTGGCCAGGACCCGCAGCTCCACGCCGAGGGCGATGGCCGCCTGCTGGGTCATCCTGGCCAGCTGGCCTGCTCCGATGACGCCGACGACGGGACCGATGGGACCTGCCAAGGAAGAGCTGCTCACGACGGTCGAGTTTACCGGCCCGCCGTACGGGAACGGGCGGGGGCCGGACCCACGCCGCAGGCCGCGTCGCGAGGGACGGAGGAGGGGGATCTCCTGCGGGGCTCGCGTGATTCGATGGACTTAAGAGCCTTAGATTCCTAGATTTATCTCTTGTTATCCGATATTTCTAGAAAGCTCACTAACTGACTGCTGTGCACAACATCTGGTCAACCCGCATACGGAACGGGCGGGCACACCGGTAGCCTGGCAGAACAACCTCCGAGGTCCCCCCGACGGCGGCCCTCAGCCAACCCGGAAAGGACCGTGCGGGAGACGTGAAGTTTCTGCGGCGTGCCTACGAACGGCTCACCGAGCTGATCCACGAGCTGGCGAAGTTCGGGACCGTCGGAGCGATCGCCTTCGTCGTCGACACCGGCGGCCTCAACCTGCTCGTCTACGGCCTGCACTGGGGAACCCTGGCTTCCAAGGTCGTCGCCACGACTGTGGCGGCCACCCTCGCCTATCTCGGCAACCGCTTCTGGACCTTCAGGCACCGGGAGCAGAGCGGCCTCACCAGGGAGTACTTCCTTTTCTTCCTGCTCAACGCCTTCGGGCTGCTGATCGGTCTGCTCTGCCTCGGTTTCACGCAGTCCATCCTGAAGCTGACCGACCCGCTGAGCACGAACATCGCCAACCTGTTCGGCATCGGCCTGGGCACGCTCTTCCGCTTCTGGTCCTACAAGAAGTGGGTCTTCCTGGCCGCCACGGAGATCACCGAAGAGGTGCCGAAGGAGCTCCCCAACGAGAGCACCCGGACCCCCCACTAGCCCTGCTCATTTGCGACGCCTGGCGGCATCGCGGGGCTTGGGCGCTTCCGAGTCGGCGTCTTCCCTCGTCACTCCGTCGCTGCGCTCCTCAGTCCAGACACCGACGCGCCCAAGCCGAAACCCACTCCCCGCCGGCGGAGACAAGCCGGTTCCACCGGGTCACGCGGGTCCGCTGACCACCCTGTTCCTGGTGGTGTCGTCGACCTGCCGCAGGAAGAGCGCGAACGCCGCGGGGCGGGGCCGGACGAGCTCCAGGCGTCCGCCGTCGGAGGCGGCCAGCGCGCGCGCCACGGTCAGCCCAAGACCGGTGCCGCCCGCCCCGCTGACGTTCCGCTCGAAGATCCTCCCCGCCAGCTCGTCGGAGACGCCCTGGCCCTCGTCCATGACCTCGATCACGATGGACCTGTCCTTGTCGCTGGTGGTCACCGTCGTGGTGCCGCCGCCGTGCTCCAGCGAGTTCTCCAGCAGGGTCGAGACCACCTGGCTGATGCCGCCAGCGGTGCCGAGCGCGTGGAGGCCACGCATGCCGGACAGTTTCAGCTTCCGCCCCACCCTGCGGAAGGCCGGACCCCACTCGATGAACTGCTGGTCCAGGATGTCGTCGAGCGCGACCGCGTCGGCCTGGGCCTGCCGCTGCCGCCTGGCCGCCGCCAGCAGCTCGTCGATCACGGCGGTGAGACGCTCCGCCTGCACGATGGCGGCCTCGCCCTCCTCCTTGACGATCCCGGGCTCGTGCGCGGCCGCCACGATCTCCTCCAGCCGCATGGTCAGGCCCGTGAGCGGGGTGCGGAGCTGGTGCGAGGCGTCGGTCGCGAACTCCCGCTCCCTGGCCAGCAGGTCGGAGATGCGGGTCGCGCTGCGGTCCAGCACCTCGGCCACCCGGTCGAGCTCCTGGATGCCGTAGCGGTGCTTGCTCGGCCTGGCGTCGCCCGAACCGAGCCGCTCAGCGATCATCGCCAGGTCGCTGAGCGGGAGGGTGAGGCGGCGTGACTGGACGATGGCGAGCCCGACCGCGACCGCGAGCGCCGCGACCGCGAGCGCCAGGATGAGCAGGAGCCACGCCCTGACCTCCCGCTCCACCTGCGTCTTGTCCCGGCTGACCGCGACGTACACGCCGTTCTCCGACTGGGCGTCCTGGGTCATCTTTCGACTGTCAGGAGGCTCGGTCCCCACCATCGTCACCTGGGGAGGAGTGCCCTTCGCATAGATTTGGACGTATCGATCGGGATATTTGCGCTTTAGCTGCTCCGGATCGACGGGCTGGTCCTGGATCCGGGCATATTCCACCTCCCCCAGCAGGCTTTTGGCCTGGGAGGACAGCTCCTGAGTCGCCTCTTCCTCAATCAGCCGGTTGACCGCGACCCCCAGGGGGATGCCCAGCAGGAGCACCCCGATGACGGCGACGAGCAAGGTCGACGAGAGCAGGCGGCGGCGCATTCCCTACTCGCGTTCGAAGCGGAAGCCAACCCCTCGCACGGTCGTGATGTATCGCGGCTTGGCGGCGTCGTCCCCCAGTTTGCGCCGCAGCCACGAGATGTGCATGTCCAGGGTCTTGGTCGAACCCCACCAGTTGGTGTCCCACACCTCGCGCATGATCTGCTCGCGGGTGACCACCTTCCCCGCGTCACGGACCAGAACCCGGAGCAGGTCGAACTCCTTGGTCGTCAGGTGCAGCTCCTTGTCGCCCATCCACGCGCGACGGGAGTCGGCGTCGATGCGCACGCCCTGCACCACGGGTGTCTCCGAGGTGCCGCGTCGCAACAGCGCGCGGACGCGGGCCAGGAGCTCGGCGAGCCTGAACGGCTTGGTGACGTAGTCGTCCGCCCCGGCGTCGAGGCCGACGACGGTGTCGACCTCGTCGACGCGGGC
This sequence comes from Streptosporangium carneum, assembly GCF_027922005.1. Lineage (GTDB taxonomy): Bacteria > Actinomycetota > Actinomycetes > Streptosporangiales > Streptosporangiaceae > Streptosporangium > Streptosporangium carneum. The sequence continues at coordinate 764,248 of NZ_BSEV01000002.1, forward strand.
GGTGAGGATGAGCACGGGTGTGCCGTGCCCTTCTGCGCGTATGCGCCTTGCAACCTCCAGGCCGTCCATCTCTGGCAGGCCCAGGTCAAGAACAATCAAGTCGATGCCACCCGACAGAGCCCGCTCCAGGGCCTGCGGGCCGTCGGGGCTCACCTCGACTTGATAGCCCTCGCGGCGCAGCGCACGCGCCAGCGGCTCGGAGATCGAGGTATCGTCCTCGGCGAGAAGTACACAGGTCATGTTGCGATCGTAGGACCTTAAGGGATCGTTTCCCGGGTACAGCGCGCGGTTTGACTCGTCATTGACCTATCCATTGACCTGGGCAAACACTGATAAATCCCGGATAGTCGTCCCGCAACGGCCAGGGTGTGCGCGGTAGCGCTCCCGCCTCGGAAGTCCATGGAAACGACAGGCTCACCAAAGCCCGCTATCCCTGTTCATGACAAAACAGAACACGCCCGGCCGTAAGGGGCACGACGGGCGTGTTCGGACCAATCAGGCTCAGGAAGCCGACGGCGGCTCGGCGTAGCGAGCCAGGTAGAGCTGCTCGCCAAGGCTGCCGATGAGCCCCAGCTCGGTCTCGAGATAGTCGATGTGGCGCTCCTCGTCCTCCAGGATCTCCTCGAAGAGGCGGGCGGAGGTGGCGTCGCCCTTCTCGCGCATCAGGATGATCGCGGGCTTGAGGCGGGCGACGACCGACAACTCGATGTCCAGGTCGGCGCGGAGCTGCTCCTCGACGGTCTGGCCGATGTGCAGCGTGCCCAGCCTCTGGTAGTTGGGCAGGCCTTCGAGAAAGAGGATCCGGTCAGTCAGCTTCTCCGCGTGGCGCATCTCGTCGATGGACTCTTCGCGGGTGTACTTCGCAAGTCTGGTGTATCCCCAGTTCTCCTGCATCTTCGCGTGCAGGAAGTACTGGTTGATCGCGGTCAGCTCCGCCGTGAGCTGTTCGTTCAGCAATTCGATGATCTTTTTGTCGCCCTGCATGGCGGGCTCCTCGTGCTATGCGGTCGGCATCAAATCTTCAGACCGTTTCAGGATCGCACAGATCTTCCGCACGCAAGATGCACAGTCGCCTCCCGCGCCGGTCGCGTCGCGGACCTGGCGCGCGCTCCTCGCCCCTGCCGTGATGCAGTCGTGCACCTCATTCTCGGTGACGGCGCGGCAGACACAGACATACATGGCGGGGAGAAACCTCTCTCGACGAATCACGATCAGGTAAGGCACACCTAACATAACTCATTCGGTAAGGCTTTCCTATGTGACGTAAGCCACAAAGGAATTTCTCCCCCGCCGTCGTCCCGGGCCTGTCTCCTCTCCCGTCACTTCCGTCACTTCCGTTGAAGAAGCGCGCTCAGTGTCCTCTGTCCAGCCATTCCTGAAGATGCGGGGCCTCGGCGCCGATCGTGGTCGAGTCGCCGTGCCCGGTGTGCACGACCGTCTTCTCCGGCAGGGGCAGCAACCGCGTCCTGATCGACTCGATGATCGTCTCGAACGAGGAGAAGGACCTGCCCGTCGCCCCGGGACCGCCGTTGAACAGCGTGTCGCCGCTGAAGACGGCGCCGAGCTCGGGCGCGTGCAGGCAGACCGCGCCCGGCGCGTGGCCGGGCGTGTGCAGCACGGTCAGCTCGACCCCGCCCGCGGAGACCACCTCTCCGTCGCGCAACGGGGTGTACGGCAGGTCGGGGTAGACCGTCTCCCACAGGACCTGGTCGGCGGGGTGGAGCAGGATCGGCGCGCCGACCAGCGCGGCGAGGTCGGCCGCCGCGTCGATGTGGTCGTTGTGCGCGTGGGTGCAGACGATCGCCCTGACCTCACGGTCGCCGACCCGCTCGGCGATGGCGTTCGCGTCGTGCGCCGCGTCGACGACGACGACCTCCCTGCCCGAGCCGACCAGCCAGACGTTGTTGTCGACCTCCCACGTCCCGCCGTCCAGCGAGAACGTCCCCGAGGTGACGACCCTGTCGATCACAGGACCACCACCGAGCGCAGCACCTCGCCGCGGTGCATCTTGGCGAAGGCCTCCTCGACGTCGCCGAGCCCGATGGTCTCGGAGACGAAGCCGTCCAGGTTCAGCCGCCCCTGACGGTAGAGGTCGATGAGCATGGGGAAGTCGCGGCTGGGCAGGCAGTCGCCGTACCAGGAGGACTTCAGCGCCCCGCCGCGGCCGAAGACGTCCAGCAGCGGCAGCTCGATCGTCATCTCCGGCGTGGGCACGCCGACCAGGACCACGGTCCCGGCCAGGTCGCGGGCGTAGAAGGCCTGCCGGTAGGTCTCGGGGCGGCCGACGGCCTCGATGACCACGTCCGCGCCGTCGCCGCCGGTGAGCTCCCTGATCGCCTCGACCGGGTCGACCTGGCTGGAGTTGACCGTGTGGGTGGCGCCGAACTCCTTGGCCCAGGCGAGCTTGCGGTCGTCGATGTCGACCGCGATGACCTTCGTCGCGCCCGCGAGCCAGGCGCCGTGGACGGCGGCGCCGCCGACGCCGCCGCAGCCGATGACGGCCACGCTGTCGCCCCTGGTCACGCCGCCGGTGTTGACGGCCGCGCCGATGCCCGCCATCACGCCGCAGCCGAGCAGGCCCGCGGCCGTCGGCGGGGCCTCGGGGTCGACCTTGGTGCACTGCCCGGCCGCGACCAGGGTCTTCTCGATGAAGGCGCCGATGCCCAGGGCGGGGCTGAGCGGCGTGCCGTCCTCCAGCGTCATCCTCTGGGTCGCGTTGTGGGTGTTGAAGCAGTACCACGGGCGGCCCCTGCGGCAGGCGCGGCACTGCCCGCAGACCGCCCGCCAGTTCAGGATCACGTAGTCGCCGGGGGCGACCTCGGTGACGCCCTCGCCGACGGCCTCGACCACCCCGGCGGCCTCGTGGCCGAGCAGGAACGGGAACTCGTCGTTGATCCCGCCCTCGCGGTAGTGCAGGTCGGTGTGGCAGACACCGCAGGCCTGGACGTTCACCACCGCCTCACCGGGACCGGGGTCCGGCACGTGGACCGTCTCCAGGGAGACGGCTTCGCCCTTGCCTCGCGCGACCACGCCTTGCACGGTGTACGGCATATCCAGCACCTCGTCTTCGAGTCGTTACCGGTTGGACGGCATTTTTCCCTGACGTCCCCCACATCAATGCTTATCAGGCCCGGGCTCCGCCCATCAGGGCTTATCAGGCCCAGGCTCCGCTCACCAGGCCCACGCCGACCGTCAGGCCTCTGACCGCCAGGCCCGCGCGGCTGTCAGGCCCGGCGCAGCACGTACGGCTGGACCATGCCGAGCCCGCGCGCCGGACGGCGGCGCATGCGGTGGACCATGACCCCGGGAGCCCCGGCGACCGCCTCGGCCAGCTCGCCGTCGGCGATGATCGTGCCGGGGCGGGCGATGGCCGTCAGCCGGGCGGCCAGGTTGACGGTGGTCCCGAAGACGTCGCCCATCATCGGCACGACGGGGCCGTGGGCGAGCCCGACGCGCACCTCGGGGCCGTACGCGCGGATCGCGTCGACGAGACCGAGCGCGATGCTCGCGGCCGTGCGCGGATCCGCGGCGGTGAACAGCACCTCGTCCCCGAGCGTCTTGACCAGCCGTCCGCCGTGCGCGGCGATCACGTCGGAGGCCCGCGACTCGAACCCCTCGACCAGTTCGGCCAGGCCGTGCTCGTCCAGCTCGCGGGAGAGCTGGGTGAAGGAGACCAGATCGGCGAAGCCGACCGCGAGGGTCAGCCGGTTCGACACGATCTCCTCGGTGAGGTCGGTCGTGGCGAGCAGGCGGGTCCCCGCGGCGGCGAGCTGGGCCCGCCAGACGTGGACCAGCACCTGCTCGAAGTCCGGCAGCAGCCTGCGGGAGGCCTCCAGGACCGCGGCGAGGTCGGCGTCCGTCGGCTGCCGCTCCCGGTCGAGCACGGCGCCGATCATGATCTCGGCCTGCCACTGCGCCAGCCTGGCGGTCGTCTGGCCGATCGCCCTGGTCATCCTGATGACCGCCCGCTCGTCCAGCGGCCCGTCCTCCAGCATCGCCTTGACCCGCCTGAGCGCGGCCACGTCGGCGTCGGTGAAGGCCACGGCGTCGTCGGCCAGCGTGGCGAAGCCGAGCGCCCGCCAGATCCGCTCGGTGAGCTCCTGCGGCACCTCGGCGAGCTCGGCCACCTCGATCCGGGTGTAGCGGGGCGAGGTGCCGACGAAAAGGTGTTCGATCTGCTCGGCCGTCGGACGTCTCGCCACGTTCTTCTCCGCCGTCCCCTCCGTCGTTGTCCGGCTCCCGCCAGGAGGTTACGCCACTGCCCGCCTCCCGGCGTCCCACTCGCCGCGGAGGATCCCGGGGACGACGGGCATTCCGGCGAAAAGCCGCGTCGGCGAGCCCTTACTTGAGCGCACCGGCCGTCATCCCCGCCTGGATCCGGCCCTGGAGGAGGGCGTAGACCACCAGGATCGGCACCATGGCGATCGTGAGGCCCGCGAAGAGACCCGACCGGTCGCCGGCGTAGCCCTGTTCGACCGCGAGGTTGGCCAGTCCCTGCGACAGGACGAACTTGCTGTCGTCGCTGACGAGGACGAGCGGGATCAGGTACTGGTTCCACTGGCCGATGAAGTTGAAGATCCCGACGCTGATGAGCCCCGGCCTGGCCATCGGCAGCATGATCTTGAAGAAGATCGCGACCTCGCCGCAGCCGTCGAGCGTGGCGGCTTCGGCGATCTCTCCGGGCAGCGTCCGGAAGAACGCCACCAGGAAGAACATCGAGAACGGCAGCGAGTAGGCGGTGTACACCAGGACGAGACCGGGCAGCGAGTTGCCGAGCCCCAGGTTCTGGACCACGAAGAACAGCGGGACGAGCGCCATGAAGACGGGGAAGGTCATCCCGGCGACGAAGAAGTAGTAGAGCGCTCCCTTCAGGCGGAAGTCGAAGCGGGCGAACACGTAGGCGGCCATGGCCGACAGCAGAAGTGTCAGCGCGACGCCGCCGCCCACCACGAGGACGGTGTTGCCGAAGTACGTCCCGATCGACGCGGCGTCCCAGGCCCGGGCGAAGTTCTCCCATCGCAGAGCCTTCGGCAGCGACCACGGGTCGGCGACGATCTCGGGATCGGACTTGAAAGAGCTGATGACGGCCCACAGCAGCGGCACGGTCGACACGACGGCCCACAGGACCAGGAACGCCTGTGCGACGACGATCGTCGGGCCGGAGGATCCGGCCCGCGCCGAACGCGACCTCCGCGGACCGACGGCGGCCGCCTGCGGGCTCACCCGGTCGTGCGTGGCGGTGGTCATCAGAACTCGATCCTTTCTTTACGGGTCGCGCGAAGCGTGAACGCGGACAGGGCGAGGGTGACGACGAAGAGCACGACGCCCATCGCCGAGGCGTAGCCGAACCGGCCGTAGGAGAACGCGTTCTGGTAGAGGTAGAACGAGCCGACCTGGGTCGAGTCGTTCGGCCCGCCGCCGGTCATGATCTGGACGACGGCGAACGCGTCCAGTGCGGCGATTCCCAGATAGACGGTCGCCGTCCGGATGTTCTCCCAGATCAGCGGGATCGTGATGCGGAAGAAGATCTGGCTCCTGGACGCGCCGTCGAGCACCGCCGCCTCGAGCATCGAGGCGGGGATCGCCTTGATGCCCGCGGTGAAGAGCACGACGTAGAAGCCGACGCCGTTCCAGACCAGCACGGCGAGCACGGCCCAGAAGGCCAGCTTCTCGTCGCCGAGCCACGACGGCTGGATCCCGCCGAGGCCGACGGCGCGCAGCGCGCCGTTGAGCAGGCCGTTGATGGGGTTGTAGATGTTCGTCCACAGCACGCCGATGATCGCGATCGACAGGATGTACGGGAAGAAGTACACGACCCGGTAGAACCCGGCGCCCCGCACCCCCCGGATCTCCCCACTCCGGGGTCCTCCTGCGGCGTTGAGCATGAAGGCGAGGAACAGCGCCACCCCGATGGTGACCACGGGCAGGGTCACCAGCAGGACCAGATTGTTGAGCAGGGCCTTCCAGAACACCGGGTCGCCGGACAGTTCGGCGAAGTTGGCCAAGCCGATGACCTCGACCTCGGCGGACAGGCCTCGCCAGTCGGTGAGGGCGATGTAGAACGCCTGCACGTAGGGCGAGGCCACGAACACCGTGTACAGGATGACGGGCGCGGCGAGGAAGCCGACGATGACGCGGCCCTGTTGCCGGTTGCGCATGGGGCTCGCCTTATCCGCGGGCCGCGTCGGTGAGGCGCTGAGCCTCCGTGGCGAGCTGGTCCGCCTTCACGTCGCCGTTCATGAAGCGGCCCATCACCTTGGCGATGTCGCCCCACAGCTTGCTGTCGCGGGTGTCGACCGTGACCCCGAAGACGTTGTCGCCGGCCTCCGCCAGTGCGGCGTTGATCGACACGAGACCGTGCTTGGCGTCCGCGGGCAGCTTCGCGTTGCGGTTGGAGGACAGCGTGCCCGCCTGGGCGATGAAGTTCGCGGCGCCCTCGTCGGAGAGCATCGCGCGCAGGAACTCCAGGCCGCCCGCGGTGTTGGCCGCCTTGCTCGGGACGATGTACGGCTCGCCCGCCTTGGCGCACAGGGCTCCGAACGGCCGGTCGTCGGCGGCGGTGATCGACGGGACGCGGCAGATCGACATGTCGAAGCCCGCCGGGACGCTGTCCCCCATCTCCTTCTCCAGCCAGGAACCGCCCGGAACGAAACCGGCCTTGCCCGTCAGGAACTGCATCTGCGCGTCGGTGTGGTTCAGCCCGGAGCTCCCCTTGAGCACCCAGCCGTTGGCGGGGATCGCCTCGAACGCCCGCAGGGCGGTGACGGCCCGCTCGTCGGTCCAGGCGTTCTTGTCGAGGTTGTTGATCTTGTCGACGACCTCCTTGCCGGCCACCTTGTAGATCATCGAGGTCAGCCACCAGAACATGTAGTACGGGAACTGGCCGGGGTAGGTCCAGGGAGCGATGCCCGCGGTGGCCATCTTTTCGCACAGCTCGAGGTAGGCGTCCCACGTCTGGGGATAGGTCCACCCCTTCTCCTTGAACAGCGAGGAGCTGTACCACGCGCCGTAGGCGCCGTAGGAGTAGTTCAGGACCGTGAACTGACCCTCGCGCGTGCCCACCTCGACCACGCCGGGTCGCAGGGTCTCGCGCACGGTGGCCGCCGGGTCGCTCCACGAGGGGGCGTCCAGCAGCGGCAGGAGCGGCAGCAGCGCCCCGTCCTTGACGAGCGCGCCGTAGTCGATGGCGTTGGAGCCGGAGTTGTTCACCACGTCCGGCGGGTTTCCGGCGACGAAGCGAGGCTGGAGGGTCTGCTGGATCTTCTGGGTCGCCGACTGGGTGACCCGGGCCTTGGGGTGCTTGCCCTGGTACAGCTCGATGGGCAGCTTGATGTAGGCCTGGCCGTAGCCGCCGTCGAAGACGACGACCTCGACGGGCGCGTCCGCGGCCACTCCGAACGGGTTGCCTGCGGCGGCGGGCCCCGTCGGGGTCTTGACGGGGGCGGGAGACTGCCGGGCGCCGGTGGCGCAGCCGGCCAGCGCGCCCGCGACGGGCGACAGGGCGAGAAGCGCCAGGACCGAGCGGCGGGTCGGCTGGGGCGAAGACTGACGGTCGTTCATCGAAATACCTCCACAGGATCCGTGAGCTTTGACGATCCTGAGTAAGGGAAGCTACCTTACTAACATGGTTACAGCAACGGGCAATCATCCGAGCCCTCCGTGGAACTCGTTCGACCAGGCCTTCAGCAGCCAGCCCGAGGCGCTGACGCGACTCGCCGCGACGCTGCCGGACCTGCTCCGCCGGCACGCCGGGACGGACACGCGTCGCCTGGTCGTGTTCGCGATCGGGGCGAGCCACGCCGCGGCCCACGTGCTGACGGCGGGGCTCACCGCGCGGGGGGTTTCGTGCGAGCTGCTGACCGGGGCCGACTTCACCGCGGCCCAGGTGCGGCCGGGGACGACGTATCTGGGGATCTCCCAGTCCGGACGCAGCGTCGAGATCGTGCGCGCGCTGTCGGCGGCCCCGGCGGAGTCACGGATGAGCGTCGTCAACCGGACGCCGTCGCCGGTGGCCGACCTGACGCCGCGGCAGCTCTGGCTGGGCGACGTCGCGGACTCCCGGGTGTCGACCGTCGGCTACACCGCGACCGCGCTGGCCCTGGCCCTGTTGGCGGAGCACCTCACCGGCGGTGTCGACGAGGAACGCTGGCGCGCCTTCGGCGAACGGCTGCCCGCGGTGATGCGGCTGCGCGAGGCCGCGGGCCGCCTGGCGGCGGACCTCCTGGGCGCCGGTCACATCGACCTGGTCTCGTCGCGGGCGGGGATGGCCGCGGCCGAGGGAGGCTCGCTGTTGTTCCGCGAAGGCCTCGGGGTGCCCGCCTCCGCCTTCGACACCCGGTCGTACCTGCACGGCTTCATGGACAGCGCCAGGCCCGGCACCGTCCACCTGATCGTGAACTGCGGGACCGAGGCGCTGCTCGCCCGGCAGCTGGCCGACCACGGCGCCACGGTGCACCTCATCGGAGCCGAGCCGATCGAGTACGGCGGAACCGGTCCCCTGCACCAGATCCACCTGCCCGGGATGACCGAGGCCGAGCTGTCCGTCGCGGCGAGCGTGATCTGCCAGATGGTCGTCCAGGAGGCCTGCGCGACCACCGGCCGTCGCCCCGAGGACCCGGTGTTCACCCGCATCGACACGAAGGTCGGGGCGGCCGCGTGAGCACGCTCGATCAGCCGCGCCGCGGCGTCGCGGGCCTCGACATCGGCGGCTCGTACCTGAGGGTCCGCGTCGAGGACGCGGCCACCGGCGAGCCGCTCGCCGCGGAGACGAGACCCAACGCGGGCTGGAACGACCTGTCGCCGACGGGACGGGCCCGGCTGATCCGCGGTGTGCTGCGCCGGGTCACGCCGGCGGGCCACGTCCTGGCCGCGGTGGGCGTGGGCGCCCGGGGGTGCGACTCCGAGGCGCTGACCCGGGAGCTGGAGGCCGCCGTCTCCGCCGAGCTGGGGCCCGGCGTGACCGTCCAGGTCTGCAACGACGCCCTGCTGGTCGGCCTGGCCGGCGGGCGGGAGCACGCGCTGTCGGTGATCGCCGGAACCGGCGCCGTGGTCGGCGGCCGGACCGCGGACGGCGTCATGGTGCTCACCGACGGCTGGGGCTGGCTCCTCGGCGACCACGGGAGCGCGCCGCGCATCGTGGTCGACGCGCTCCGGCTCTACACCGCGTGCCTCGACCGTGGCGAGAGCGACCCGGTGTTCGGCCCGTTCGTGGCCGGGGCGTTCGCCGTCACCGAGGACCGCCGTCTCCCCGGAGCCCTGAAGCGCTCGCGGGAGACCCTCGGCGATTTCGCGGCGGGCGTCTTCGAGTGCGCGGAGGCCGGCTCGCACTGCGCCCGGCAGGCCATCGCCGACAACGCCTGGCGGCTCGCCGGCAACGTCGTGACGGCGCTGCGCCTCGGGGTCCGGGCCGACTCCGTGGTCGGCGCCGGTGCGATCATGGTCAAGCAGCCCGCGTTCCGGTCCGCGTTCGCCTCGGGGCTGGTCGCCCAGGAAGTGTCGCTGCCGCTTTCGGTCCTCGACACGGAGCCGGTCCTCGGGGCCGTCCGGCTCGCCCGCCTCGCACTGCGCAACGATGAGGAGCAACTGGCATGACAACCCACCTGCGTCACCTCGCCCTCGGCACCGTGCTGCCCGCGTTCGAGGGAACCACAGCCCCGGCGTGGCTGCTCGACCTGCTGCGGGAAGGGCTGGGCGGCGTCGTCCTGTTCGGACGCAACATCGTCTCACCTCAGCAGGTGGCGACGCTGGTACGGCAGATCCTGGACGCGCGCCCGACCGCCGTCGTGGCGATCGACGAGGAGGGCGGCGACGTCACCCGGATCCACCACGACGAGGGAAGCCCCTACCCCGGCAACCGCGTGCTGAGCGAGAACGGCGACCTCGACGCCACCCGGGCGGTGGGCCGGGGCATCGGCGCCGAGCTCGCGCAGCTCGGCGTCAACTTCAACCTCGCGCCGATCGGCGACTACGCGACCGACCCGCTCAGCCCGCTCACCACGCGCTCGTTCGGCCGTACCTCGCAGGTCAACGCCGAACACGCCACGGCCTGGGTCGAGGGCCTGCAGAGCGCGGGCGTGGCGGCGTGCCTGAAACACTATCCGGGACTCGGCGGGTCACTGCTGGACTCGCACCTGTCGCTCGGCCGGGTCGTCGCCGGGCGCGCCGAGTTCGAGTCGGAGCACCTGAGGACCTTCGCACGGGCCGCGGACGCGAACGTGGCGAGCATGATGACCGCCCATGTCGTGGTTGACTGTCTCGACCCCGGCGTCCCCACGACCTTGAGCGAGACTGTGATCGGCCACCTGCTCCGTGACGAGATCGGCTACGACGGCGTCGTCATCTCCGACGCGCTGGAGATGCGCGGCGTCCTGGACCACGCCTCATCGCTGCCCGCCGCCGCGGTCGGCGCGCTGCGCGCCGGTGTCGACGCGTTGTGCCTCGGCGCCGAGCAGTTCGAGGAGGCGACCCGGTCCGTCGTCGACGCGATCGTCGCGGCGGCGGAGTCCGGTGAGCTGACGGTCGACCGGCTGGAGGAGGCCAACCGGCGGATTCGGGCGATGGCCCGTGCCTATCCCGGCACGCCGGGCGTGCCCGGCTCGGCCGACACGACGGCCGAACGTTCGATCGGCCTGGCGGCGGCGTGGGGGGCGACCGTCTCCGACGGTGACGTGTCGATCGCCGGCGGCGGCGTGCACGTCCTGACGTTCGACGACCGGACGTCCATCGCGGCGGGGCCGGTCCCGTGGGGCATAGGCCCGGAGTTGCGCGCGGCCGGCGTCACGTTCACCGATCTGGTCCTGAGCCCGCCGATCCATGACCTTCCAGACCTGTCGGGCGTCGCGCCGTCCGACGTCGTGGTCGCGGTGGTACGGGACCTGCCGCGGCACCCCGGCAGCGCGGAGGTCTTCGAAAGGCTGAGGGCGCCACGCCTGATCGTCGTCGACATGGGATATCCGGGGACGGAGTATCCCCACGCCACCGGCGTGGTACGGACCTTCGGCGCGTCCCGGGCGAGCGCGGCCGCCGCCGTGCGCGCCCTGACCGGGATGGCGTGACCTCGATTGCATGACGACGCGCGTTCCGCGGAACTGCCTCCCACCCAGCGGCACGTCCTGAGCCACACGCTGGGGCACGGGTCGACCACCCGGCCCCGGCTGCTCGCGGCGACGGGTCTGTCGAAGCCGAGCGTCAACGACGCCGTCAGCTCGCTGGAGGGCGCCGGATACGTCCGCCGCAACGGCAGGCACGTCCCGGCGACCGGCAAGCCCGCCGTGCTGTTCGAGGCGGCCGACGAGGTCGGCTGGGCGCTCGGCATCGATCTGGGCAGCTCCCACATCGAGCTGATGGCCGTCGATCTCGCCGGGGTGGACAGCACGCACGTGTCCGTCACCGAACCCGGCCGGCCCGACGCCCCGCGCCGGCGCGAGCCGTCCACGTCGGTCATGGACCGGGCGGTCGAGCAGCTCGCCGAGTGGTGCCGCAGGCCGGACCGTCTGCGGAGGCTGCGGGCGGTGACGATCGCCGTCCCGCAGATCGTCGACGCGGGGCGGCGTCAGGTGTCGACCGCCGACGCCGACCGGGAGCGGGGCGCCGTCGCGGCTCTGCTCCGCGCGCTCGCGGCCCACTACGACGGCCCGGTCAGGCTGGAGAACAACGTCAACTGCTCGGCGGTGGCCGAGATGCGGATCGGGGTCGGCTCGGCGGTGCCGAGTCTGGCCTACCTGCAGCTCGGCGTCGGCGTCGGCGCCGGGATCATCACCGAGGGCCGCCTCGTCCGCGGCGCCCACGGCGCGGCGGGCGAGCTGTCGCGGCTGCCGTTCCCCTGGGCCGACGGCGCCGAGCAGGCCTCGCGGTACGCGATGGAGGATCGTCTGGCGGCGTCCCGCCTGGTCGACTCCTACCGATCGGGCAACCCCGGCGTCCCGGGCTCGTCCATCGGTGACGTGGTCAGGTCGATCCTGGCCGATGTCGCGGCAGGCTCGGCCGAGGCGAAGGCCCTCCTCGACGAGTACGTGCGAGACGTCGCCAGAGCGTGCGTCGCGCTCGCGGCCGTCGTCGATCCCGACATCGTGGTGATCGGCGGAGAGATCGGCGACGCCCCCGAGGTCGTCGAGGCGGTCCAGGCCGCGGCCCGGCCGCTGCACGAGTTCCTGGTGGTCTCCGGCAGCGTCGTCGGAGAGCTGGCCACCGTCCTCGGCGCGGTCGTCCTCAGCCTCGAGGAGGCGCACGCCCAGCTCCTCGGGGAGCACGCCGTCCACGCCACGGCCGCCGTCGACCGGCTGGGCACGACGCTGCCGCCCCAGCCCCGGAAGTAGCGGCCGGAGCCCCGGAAGCAGCGGCCGGGCGCCCGTCACCCCGCGGTCACCCCGTCCTGGCCGTCACCCCGCGGTCACCCCGTCCCGGCCGCCGCCCCGCGATCACCCCGTCCCGGCTCCCACCCCGCGATCACCCCGTCCCGGCCGCCGCCCGGCGTGTCCGATCACGTCACCGACGGTTACCGATAATGTCAGGACGCAGTCAGGATCGGGCTGACCGCTGATCGAGGTGATTCGACCGCTCACCGACGCGACGGGACCGGTGAGCGCTCTGGGAACACCGCTCGTCCACCCCGGCGCAGTGTGCCTGTTCCGCACCATCGGCCCGCCCTATGGTCAAGTTGCCCTTTCGTGTTCATTTGCCCGGCAGATCGAAGTCGGCCGACCGGCCGATCCCCCCAGTTCTGTTGTCGGTCCCAAAAGGAAATCCAGCATGAAGACGAAGAAACGGCACTTCGCGTTCACCGTGGGTGTGTCACTCGTCGCGGCGGCGATGGCGCTCACCTCCTCGGCTCCGGCGGCCGTCGCCGTAACCGGACGGCAGGCCGCGGTGACGGCGCCGACCGCCGCGCCCCCGTGGACGGCCGCCGCGTCCCCGCGGACGGCCGCCGCGTCCCCGCGGACGGCCGCCCCCGCGTGCGCGCCCGACACCACGGTGCAGACCGACCGCGGCCCGCTGTGCGGCCTGGTCACCAACAATGTCAGGTCCTGGCTCGGGGTCCCCTACGCCGCACCGCCCGTCGACAAGCTGCGCTGGGCGCCGCCCGAGCAGCACGCCCCGTGGACGACGACCCTGGAGGCGACGCAACGCGGCCTCCCCTGCCCCCAGCCCGCCTTCCTCGGCCCCGAGTCCTACGACGAGGACTGCCTGAGGCTGAACGTCGCCGCGCCGGTGAACGCGGGCGCCGAGCCGCTGGCCGTGATGGTGGAGTTCCACGGCGGCGGGTTCCGGCTCGGCTCCTCCACCGACGGGACGTACATGGCGGGCGCCGGGCGCGTGGTCCACGTCAGCGTCGACTACCGGCTCGGCATCCTCGGCTTCCTGGCGCACAAGGCGCTGGGCGCCCGCTCGGGGAACTGGGCGCTGCGCGACCAGCAGGAGGCGCTGCGCTGGGTCCAGCGCAACATCTCCCGGTTCGGCGGCGACCCGAACAACGTGACCATCTACGGCGCGTCCGCCGGAGGGTCCAGCGTGTGCGCCCACACCACCTCGCCGCTGTCGAAGGGGCTGTTCCAGAAGGGCATCTCGCAGAGCGGCGAGTACAACTCGCTGCGCGGCCACGAGACCATGTGGCAGACCCAGGACTGCAAGTCCGACCTGCCGACCGAGGCCGAGGCGCAGCAGGCGGGCGACCGCTTCGCCGCCGCCGTCGGCTGCGGGAACGCCGCGGACGTGGCCGCCTGCCTGCGCGCGGTGCCGGCCAAGACGCTGCTGGAGAAGGCCGGGGACGGGCTCGGCCCCGACAAGGGCACGCTGGCCCCGATCGTCGACGGCACGATCCTGCCTCTGTCGCCCGCCGAGGCGTTCGCGACCGGCCGCATCAACAAGGTCTCCCTCATGCACGGCGTGGACCGCGACGAGACCCAGCTCATGGGGGCCAACACCCCCGAGGAGTACGAGGCGCTGGTCAAGGAGCAGTACGACACCCTCGCCCCCGAGGTGTTCAAGCGGTACCCGCTGAAGCGCTTCCCCGCCCCCGCGGCGTTCATCGCCTACCGCACCATCGTGGCCGACTCCAACTCCGTCTGCCCCGCCATCCTCAACGACGAGCGGCTGGCCCGGCACATCCCGGTCTACGCCTTCCAGGTGGAGAACTCCGACGCTCCGCCGCTGTTCTTCCTGGACAAGACCAAGCCGAACGGCTCCTACCACATCAACGAGGTGCCGTACCTGATCTTCCCCAGGACCGACCTGAGCGCCAACCAGCAGACCTTCGGGAGCCAGCTGGTCGCCCAGTGGACCGGGTTCGCCAGGACCGGCGACCCGACGGTCGACGGCACGCCGTACTGGTCCAGGTTCACCCGCTCGCACCCCACGGTCATGTCCCTCGTGCCCGCGGGTGACAGCCAGCTGACGGAGGAGATCTCCAAGCAGCACCACTGCGGCTTCTGGAAGAAGTACATGGCGTTCAACCGCTGAACGGCTTCCGCCCGGCACCCCGCGTTGCCGGGCGCTCCCCCCGACCTGAAGAGGATCAAGTCTGCGATGCAGCCGAAACGACGCACGAGATTCCTGAGGACGGCCGCGGTGCTGACCGCGTCATGTCTGGCCGTGCTGGCCAACACCCCGATCGCGTCCGCCGCGCCCCCCGGAGGGGACGCCGCCGCGGAGGCGAGCGCGCTCACCCCGCCCCGCCTGCCCGGAGGCGACTGGCCCTCCTGGCAGAAGGACCTGAGCGGCTCCCGCTCCAACCACCTCGAACGCCAGATCACCCCGGCCAACGTGGGCGGCCTGAAGCTGAAGTGGGCCTTCGCCTACCCCAAGGACGCGGGCACGCCGCACAGTCAGCCCGCCGTCGTGGGCGACACCATCTACTTCGGCGCGCCCGACGGCCACTTCTACGCCCGTGACGCGCGGACCGGCGCCGCCAAGTGGGACTTCGACCTGAGCACCGTCGGCCCCCAGGGCCGCGCCGTGGTGCAGGACGGGGCCGCCGTCTCCGGCGGCAAGGTGTACTTCGGCGACGGCCGGGGTTACTTCTACGCGCTCGACCAGCGCACCGGCAAACTGGTCTGGGCGCGGCAGATCGACACCGAGGTGGCCGCGGGCGTCACCAGCTCGCCGATCGTCTACGGCGGCCGCGTCTACGTCGGCGTCTCCAGCGGCCAGAACATCCTCGGCAAGACCTTCCCCTGCTGCACCTTCCGCGGTCACATCGACGCCCTGGACGCCAGGACGGGCGAGCAGGTCTGGCGCTACTACACCGTGCCCGAGCCCAAGCAGAACGGCACCTGGCCGAACGGCGTGCCGAAGTACGAGCCGTCCGGCGCGGGCGTGTGGAGCACTCCGGCCATCGACCCGGTCACCCGCACCCTGTTCGTCGGGACCGGGCAGAACTACACCGGGAGCGGCGGCAACTACGACTCGATCCTGGCGCTGGACATCACGACCGGCAAGGCCCGCTGGACCAGGAAGATGACCGACGTCGACACCTGGCGGATCGAGTGCTCCTTCCCCACCCCCGAGGACAAGCAGTACTGCCCGAACCTGCCCGACGGCACCGCGCTGGACTACGACCTGGGCGCCGCCCCCAACCTCTTCAGCGCGGGCGGCAAGCGCCTCATCGGCATCGGCCAGAAGGCCGGCGTCTACCACGTGCTCGACGCCAGGACCGGCAGGATCGTCTGGCAGCGCCAGCTGTCCACGCCGATGCCCAGCGGCGGCCTGTCCGGCATCCAGTGGGGCACCAGCTTCGACGGTGAGCGCCTGTACGTCTCGACGTACATGGCCAGGCCCGGCACGCTGTTCGCGATCAACCCGGCCGACGGCCACATCCTCTGGAAGACCCCCAACCCCGAGGACGGCTGCACCACCGGCGGCGCGGCGCAGTACCCCAACGTCTGCCAGCTCGGCCACGGCCCCGCGGTGACCACGACGCCCGGCCTCGTCTGGCTGGGCAGCATGGACGGCAAGATGCGGGCCTACTCCTCGCGCACCGGCGAGGTCCTGTGGACCTACGACACCATCACCCCGGTCGACGGCGTCAACGGCCTGCCGGGCCGCGGCGGCGCGCTGTCGGGCGCGGGCGGCGCGGTCGTCTCGCACGGAATGGTCTACGTGCACTCCGGTTACATGTTCACCCCCTACCCCAACCCCGACCGCGGCTCGGTCCTGCTGGCCTTCGGCCTGTAGCGCCCCGCCGGGCCCCGGCCCTCGCGAGCCGGGGCCCACGGCGCGACCACCGCGGCCCCCCTTCTCCCCTCGGGGCAACGGCTCTCCCCGAGGGGTCCGGGCCGAGGGCGGCCAACCCCCGCCCCCGGCCCGCCCCGGAAAACGTCCCTCCGGAAAGCTTCACCGCACACCGTGGAGCGGCTCGTCGTCTACCTGGCGGACCTGGTCGGGGAGGGCGAGCTGTCGCGGTTGATGTCGTGCGCGGCCCGGTCGGTGACCGGGGGCGCTGGGGTTGTAAAGCGGCCTGAACACTCCCAAGCAGGACCGCTCGTGGTCATCCGATGGTGGCTTTCCACCGGCCGCGCCGCAAACAGATCGTCCCGTCCGGAGTGATGCGTGCGTAGGCACCACGTATCGGCAGCTCGCCGTGCTGAAGCCAGTAGTGCCGTACCTCGTCCAGCACGTCCCACAGGCGGCGTGGCCCGCCCTGGTGGACGGTGGGCGGCCCGTCTGCCTGGGCGCTGGCTCTGGCCCACGACCCGTCAGCGTGAACCATCCGCGCTGTGCGTCGCCCGTCGTCCGTCTCCTCGTAGTGGTGTTCGATGCCGGGGCAGACGACTTCCAGCATGGCGGGCAGATCCCAGTTGTAGGTGACGTTCAGCACCGGGTATCGGCATTGTGTGACCTCTTCTCCTTCGGCGTCCCAGAGCGTGTCGAACATGCCGCGCGCCCCGGGTGGGTAGTCTCCGCCGGAACGGGTCGGCATGAACATGGCCCGATCCCACTCGATACAGCCTTCGGCGCCGCCGTCGCTGCTTTTGCCCGCGGTGACGATCAGCGACGTGTTCGCGATGACCGTGGCGAACCGCCCGCCGGGCCGTAGCGCCGCCAGCCAACTCGCCGGGATCGGCTTCACCGACACCATGGAAACGATACGGTCGTACTCCCCCGGCAGGGGGCCTGTCGCATCGACGGGGAGAACCTTCGGGTGCAGGCCGAGGGTGTCCAGCCGTGAGGCAGCGGCCTCGACGAGATAGGGGTCGACGTCGATGCTTGTCACCCGGTCATCGCCGAGTTGCTGCGCCAGCAGGGCCGCACTGTAGCCCGACCCGGTGGCGACATCGAGTACGTCCGCCCCGTCGTAAATCTCAGCATGGCGGAACATCTGCGTCACCAGGCTCGGCAAGGTGGAAGACGACGTAGGCCGTCCGTCGACGGTGGCCCCCACATCGGCGTGGTCGGCGTGGACCCCGGCAACCTGAGTGACGACCGTTTGATCGTCGTAGGCCACACCCATCCACGCCTCAACGTCACTTGGGCCGTCATGCAATTCCCAGGTTCGGCTGTAGGCGCCGGCAGGCGTGTCCCACCAGCGCGGCAGGTGCCGGGGAGTGGCAGCGACCGGCTCGCGCCACCGCGACCCACGGGAGGTGGCGGCAGCGGCGAGCCGGGCAGCGCGGGGTTGCCAGTTCATGGTCACTTTTTACCGGGCGGGCTGAGCTCTGGGCTGCAGAAGCGTGGATCACAAGCCGAATTCTCCGAAGGCGGGCAGTCATTGCCGTCCTGCTCGGTGGGGCGGCAGCTGTTCTTGTCCGGCTGACACTCCCTGCCCGCCCGAGGAGCGGGAACCATGTCGAGGACCTGACTCCATGTGACACCGGCCAGGAGGTCAGCCAACGGCGAGGCCAGCACATTACCGGCGCTCATGGTCCGCGACATGGGGCACGGGGTGAGGCTGCCATCCGGCAGCACTGCGGCCGTCCCCCGACCGCATGCACCGCACAGCTCAGCGGGGTCCAGGGCTCCGCGGGAGGGACGGCCCAGCAGCCGCACCCGGTCGACGCCGATCTGCGTGACGCCGAGCCCCGTCAGCAGCGCCTTGCCCTCTTCGACACGCTGGCTTTCGGTGACATGGACTATGCCGACCCGCAGCGGGATCCCCCGCTCCAGCGCCGTGGTGATGTTCTTCTGGGTGCGGGGCAGGGTGTTGCGTCCGGTGATCAGCATGTGCTCGCGGGCGTCGTCGGTGTAGAAGCTCGTGGCGAGCCGTACCCCAGGCCGGGACAGCATCTCCCACAGCGGGTCCGGAACGTACACCAGGTTGGAGTACACCTCGACCTCGACCTTGGAGGCCAGAGCGTGGTCGATCAGATCCGGCAACGCCTTGTGAAGGGTCGGCTCGCCCCCGATGAACTGCACATGCGAGATGCCGAGCGCGGCAGCCTGGTCGATCACCCTCTTCCAGTCAGGGATGGTCATGGTGCCGTCCGTCCCGGCCGGCGAGCTGGAGGCGTAACAGTGAACGCATTCAAGCTGGCACTTGCCGGTCGGCTCCAGCCACAGAAACCGCAGTTCGGTGCTGGTAAACGGGGTCTGGTGTTGTAGAGCGGTCATCGGTGTCCCCTTTCGCGAAAGGAGGTCGTGACGGCGCGATCGTTACTGGCTGGAGGTAGGTGGTGCAGGCCAACCGGGTGCCACTCCTGACTGGTCCGCACCATGGGCTTCGAGTCACCCCATCTCTTGTGACCGTCATGCCGTCGAGGGAGGACTTGGATGCTTGAGCATGTCCATTACCGCAGGTCCCGCACTCCGATAGTGCGGGACTCCAGCGGCGCGGGTCAGCCGAACGGCCGATTCACCACCCCGTACCTGGAGTCCATGCATTGCGCATGGCGGGAGATGACGTACGAAGGACGCGACAGTTCAGGGGCTCCAGGTCCTCAGATCGTCGCACCGGTCTCATTCCGCCGCCTCGGTCGCGAGGTCGGTGAACACGGCGGAAGAACCGGGCCAAGCACTCTCCGCCGGAAGCGCCGGTGAAGCCACCAGCGTGCACCACACGATCTTTCCCCCGCCCTTCGGCCGGCAGTAACCCCAGCTGCTCGCGAGCAGGTCCACGAGGTAGAGGCCGCGCCCGCCCTCGTCGTCCGGGCCGGGATCCCTGAGAACGGGCGAGGTACGGCCGGCGTCCCAGACGCGCAGCACGACCGTCTCCTCGGCCTGGTACAGGTCCATCCAGATGCGGGTCCGGACTCGCCAGGGCGGCCGTCTCCAGCGCGGCGAGGGACGCGGTGTGCGCCTTGATCGCGTTGGAGACCAGTTCGGAGACGACGAGCCGGGCCGTCTCGACCAGCTCGTCCCGTCGCCCGCCCTCCAGCACGCGCTGGACGTGCACGCGGGCGTAGTAGGGCGAGGTGGGGAAGACGGAGAGTTCCAGGTAGTGCGCTCTGCGGCTGACACCGGTCATTTCTCTCTCGATCCTGCTCGGCATGTCGGGCACAGGACCGGCACCGCTCGCAGCCGGGGGACCGCTCCCTCATGGGTGGCGAGGGCGCGGTGCCGGTCCTGTGGGGGCACGACCGGGAGCGGCAGGGGGCTGCCGCCGGTCGTGCCGCTTGCGCCGGGCGGACACCTGACAGGGGTGGGCCGCGTCGGGAGGGAAGGTCGTCCGCCCGGCCGCTTGGGGAAATCACACGTTCCGCCTTCCAGGGAGGAACCGGCCTGGAAG
The DNA here is from genome assembly GCF_027922005.1 of Streptosporangium carneum. Classification (GTDB taxonomy): domain Bacteria; phylum Actinomycetota; class Actinomycetes; order Streptosporangiales; family Streptosporangiaceae; genus Streptosporangium; species Streptosporangium carneum. The sequence continues at coordinate 783,902 of NZ_BSEV01000002.1, forward strand.
GCTTTACGGTGAGAGCATGCACCATCACACTGAGTAAATGCAATGCAGGCTTTTACACTGCCCGCATAGTCCAGAAGAGCGTTAAAGATGCAGGAGAAAGGCAGGATGGGCGAAATTGCACCCCTGTCACCAGCCAGACGTCAGCCGCCCACGGTGCGTCTGCGTCGTCTAGCGGCAGAGCTACGCCGCCTTCGCGAGGAGGCCGGGCTCTCCCAGGCCGAGGTGAGCGAGAAGACCGACATCAACCTCGCCACGCTTCACCGGATGGAGACGGCCAAGACCAAGCCGCAACTCCGGACGCTCAATGCCCTGCTCGACGTCTACGGCGCCACCGGCAGCCGCCGGACCGCCCTGGTGAAACTCCAGAAGGAAGCCAAACAGCGAGGCTGGCTCCACGGCTTCGAGGCCGATCTTCCCGGGCAGTACAGCGCCTACATCGGCCTGGAAGCCGAAGCGCAGCAGGCCGTCAATTACGAGTCGCTGTTCATCCCCGGCCTGCTGCAGACCGAGGACTACGCGCGGGCGGTGATCCGGGGAGTACGGCCGACCGTCACCGACGACGAAGCCGAGACCCGCGTCGCCGCCCGGCTACAGCGGCAGGCCCTCCTGGAAGGCGACACACCCCTCCGGCTGTGGACGATCCTGGACCAGGCAGCCCTGTCACGAACGGTCGGCAGCGACACCATCATGCGTGACCAGCTCACACATCTCGTCCAGCAGGCCAAGCGCCCGCACATCACCCTTCAGATCATCCCGTTCTCCGCCGGAGCTCACTCGGGTATGCCCGGCAGCTTCATCGTCCTGAAATTCGGCACGGATGGCCCCGACGTAATCCACATTGACAGCATGGCCGGCGGTCTGTTTCTTGAGAAAGAAGCAGATATCCAGCGATACAACCACATTTGCGAGCATCTTCGCGCGGTGGCGCTCAGCCCGAACGACTCGGCCGCACTCATCGTCTCCCTACGCGAAGACCGCTAGCGGGAGGAGCAGAATGCAGCAGCCCCACCCCTCCGACGGGCACTGGCGCAAGAGCAGTCTCAGCGCCGACGGCCCGAGCTGCGTCGAAGTGGCCTTCATCGACGACTCGGTCGCCGTCCGCGACACCAAGAACCGCCAAGGCGGCACCCTCACGTTCCGCCACGACACCTGGACGGCCTTCGTCAGCGGCATCAAGCAGGGCGGCTTCGACGATCTCGTACTCCGGTGACGGCATCGCCGGTGTGATCGATGCGGGACCTCCCGCACTCGGTGGCCCGGAAAGAACGAGTACGGCAGGCGACTGGATCGTCAGGCTGGCTTGACGTCAGGCCAGCCTGACGGAACACTCGGTGCCATGGCGACTCCCGAGCATCTCGAACGTCGATTCACGTTGCTCACCGCGGTCGCGCGCTATGACGCGCTACGCACTCGCGACGTCCTCGCATCACCGGCCGAGGAGGACACCCCCGAATCCGTACCGATCGATCAGGGCATGAGACCTCTGACCCGGGAGGAGACGCTGGAGCTCCTCGCGCCGGGGGAGGTGATCGCGCGCAAGGCGGGCCACGGACGTCAGCTCACGGTGCGATCGGCCCGCGAAGCCGGTGCCTCGTGGTCGCAGATCGGTGCCGCGCTGGGAACCACCAAGCAGGCCGCCTGGGAGACGCACAACAGGTGGATCGACGAGCAGGCCAGGCAGCACCGGGACGAAGGCCACTGGGGCTGGGAGGGCGACGAGGTGGCGGCGGCGCGCGCTCGCCGGCGAGTCCGAAGCCGAGGAGAGCGAAGCCTGAGGGTCCGGGCCGAGGGCGGCCGACCACCGCCCCGGCCCGCTCCAACACCCCCGGAAAAGCCTCACACCACCGCTCCAGACGTAGCCGGTGACATGAGAAGTCAGCCAGGAATCAGCGTAAGGGCGGCGACATGGGCGGGACGAACCACAGAGAAGTCTCTGGTGTCGATGGTGAACACCTCGGTGATCCCAAAACGCTCGGCGACTGCGACCACCGAGGCATCAGCCGATCCGAGCGGAAGATCTGAATAACGCTCCACCAGGTCGGCGATACGGTCAACGTCCTCGTCCGTGAGATCGACCAGCTGAAAGACTCCGGCCCTCAGAGAGCGTAGAAAACCCGCCTCCGCCTTGGCTCCACCGAGCTTGCCAAGCATGTAGGCGACCTCACCGGCCACAAAACCCGGCACAAGGAGCTTTCGCCGTTCTCGGCGCAACCTGGTGAACACCTCGACACAGACATCGTGCTTACGGTCGTTTCGGATGGCAGCGGCAACGATGGGGCCGGTGTCAACGACGATCACACTTCGTGACCATACTCCTGACGCAAGATCTCTTCAGTGCGTTCGGCGATGTCGTCCTGCTCAGTGGTCACCGACCCGAACCAGGCAGGCGGCCACTCCTGGTCTGACTCGCCCTCAGTGGAGTGAACGAGACGCAGAGTGTGCGCACGCACCTCATGAAGCTGGTCCGGCGTCAGCCGGTCAACCAGCCGATGCATGTCCTCGTACTCTTCGGGAGCAGCGGTCATACCCGGAGTCTATGCCAGCCGATCCGGAAAGCATCGCTCATCGGCGCCGATCCGCCCCACCTCGGCACTCGCCGTACCGGTGCCGGGAATGTCACGGGCACGGCGAGAGCAAGAGCCTTCGCACCGACGGCGTTCACGCCTCCGTGCCGGTGATGTTCACACGGGTCAGCGTTGGGCGGGCTGGGGGCCTCGGGGTTCCTCGTCGTCGGTCGCCTCGTCGACGGCGCGGAACAGGTCGGCCCGCACCTCTTGAATTCTGGGGATGTCGCGCAGCGTGACGTGGCCGTGCTCGCCCGCCGACTCGACGTTGAGCGTGCCGCTGCCGAACATCCGCTCCAGCAGGGTCTGGTCGGCGCTGACCGTGTTGACCTTGCTCATCGGAATGTCCTCGGTGGACTTGTTCAGCACCCCGGTGCTGATCGTGAGCCGGTGCGAGGTGAGCACGTACGCGGTGTTCTTCCACTGCACGTACGGCACGAAGGACCACACGGTCATCAGCCCGACGGCGATCACCGCCACCGCGATGCGCGCGTAGGAGTCGTATTCGAAGGCGGGCATGATGAAGATCGCGATGCTCGATCCCACGATGATGACGACCAGCGCGAAGAGCGGTGCGACGAGGCGCTTCCAGTGGGGGTGGAACGCGCGGATGCGCAGCTCCCCCTCCGCCAGTTGATGATCAGGCAGACCCATGGGGCAAATCGTGGCACGCCCGGGCCCTCCGCGCCACGAGACGTGCGGATGAAGTCACGAAACGTGCGGACGAACGTGCACGACGTCACCGACGCTCAGGGTGTGCCTGCGCCCGTCGGACTCGACGAGCAGGTGGCCCGACTCGTCGATGCCGGTCGCGAGACCGGTGAGGACCCGCTCACCCGGCAGCTCGACCCGAACCTCACGGCCGACCGTCGCGCTCAACCCCAGGTAGGCGGCCCGCAGCCCGCACGCGTCGGCGTCGCCGTCGGTCTCCGACCATTCGCGGTAGTGGGTCTCGATCTCGCGCAGAATCGCCCTGAGGAGCGGGTCGCGGTCGACGCAGGCGGCGTTCTCGACGGCCAGCGAGGTGGCGGTCCCGACGGGCAGCTCGTCGGGACGGACGCTCACGTTGAGCCCGACGCCCACGATCACCGCGCTGTCGACCCGCTCGGCGAGCACCCCGGCGAGCTTGCGCTCCCCGACCAGCAGGTCGTTCGGCCATTTCAGGCGGGCGTCCACCTCGGCGACCCGGCGCACCGCCGACGCGACGGCCAGGCCGACGAGCAGCGAGAGCCAGCCCTGCCGCGCGGGGGCGGGGTCGGGGCGCAGGAGCACCGAGAACGTCAGCCCCGAACGAGGGGGCACGCTCCAGACGCGGCCGAGCCTGCCGCGACCGGCGAACTGCGCCTCCGCGACGACCACGGCTCCCTGCCTGGCGCCGTCGCGCACCGCCTGGGCGAGGTCGGCGTTGGTCGAACCGGTCCTGCCGACGACGGTGATGTCCGACCACAGGCCGCCGGGGCGGACCAGGGCACGGGTGAGCGCCGCCTGGGAGAGCGGCGGGCGGTCGAGATCGGTGAAGGGCGAGTCGAACACTTATCCATCTTCCCGCCCCAGGCGACCGCCTGTTACCGAATTAGGGCAATGAGCAGGGAATACTGTGAAGGTAGGTGACAGTCGCCACGGGGCGGTGGTGTCGACAGGCACGTCAGGCACCAGGATGGGGACATGAGCAGAGCTCTCGATCCGCGCGATCTGGCAGGCAGCGGCCCCTCCGAGGCCGTCAGGCGCCCGGGGCCCAGCACCGTGACCCGGGTCAGGGAGGTGGCGGGCGGGGTCGTCAGGGACAGACGCGACGACCTGGCGACGGAGGAGCCGCTGGAGATCAGGATCCAGTCGGGCGAGGCGCGCAGAACGGTCGCGATCACCATGCGGACCCCCGGCGCGGACTTCGAGCTCGCGGCCGGTTTCCTGCACGGCGAGGGACTGGCCTCCGCCGGGGAGATCGTCTCCATCGCCTACTGCTCGGACGACGACGTGGCGCCCGAGGCGCGCTACAACACGGTGACCGTACGGCTGCGCGGCCCCCTGCCGGAGCTGCCCGCCCTCGACCGGCACTTCGTGACGTCCAGCGCCTGCGGCGTCTGCGGGTCCGCCAGCCTCGACGCCCTGCGGGACCGGTGCCTCCCGCTTCCTCCCGGCGACGGCCCCCTGCTGTCCCCCGAGGTCCTGTACGGCCTGCCGCACCGACTCAGGCGGGCTCAGGGCGTGTTCGGCAAGACCGGGGGGCTGCACGCCGCGGGGCTGTTCACCTCGGGCGGCGAGCTGGTGGCGCTCCGCGAGGACGTGGGGCGGCACAACGCGCTGGACAAGCTGGTCGGCTGGGCCCTGACGAACGGGACGCCGTCGCTGGGCGAGCACGTCCTGATGGTCAGCGGGCGCGCCAGCTACGAGATCATGCAGAAGGCCCTGAGCGCCGGGATCCCGGTCGTCTGCGCCGTCTCCGCCCCCTCCTCCCTGGCCGTGGACCTGGCCAGGGAGTTCGGGATGACGTTGGTCGGCTTCCTGCGCGAGGAGCGCTTCAACCTCTACTCGGGCGCGGAGCGGGTCGCCGTCTGACCTGTCGGCAGGCCTGACGGCGACCCGGCCGTGCGGTGTTCCGGCCGGTGGGGGGTCAGCCGGTGTTCTGCAGGCCCGCGGCGACGCCGTTGACCGACAGCAGCAGCAGCGTCGACAGGCGCTCGCGCTCCTCCTCGGACAGGGCGTCGTCGGAGCGCAGGGCGGACAGGGCGCGCAGCTGCAGGTGCGACAGCGCGTCCACGTACGGGTCGCGGAGCTGGACCGCGCGCGAGAGCACCCTGCGGTTCTCCAGCAGGCGGCTGTGGCCGGTGATCTCCAGGGCCAGGCGGCGGGTGCGGTCGTACTCCCCGAGCACCTGCTCGACGAAGTCGTCCCGCCCGCCCAGCGCGAGGTAGCGGGCCGCGATGTCCCTGTCGGTCTTGGCCAGCGACATCTCCACGTTGTCCAGCAGCGAGGCGAAGAGCGGCCACTCGCGGTAGGCGGCGCGCAGCTCGTCGATGCCCGACTCGGAGATCACCGCCTCCAGGCCGCTGCCCAGGCCGTACCACCCCGGCAGGTTGACCCGGGTCTGCGCCCAGGCGAACACCCACGGGATGGCCCGCAGGTCGTCCAGGGACCTGGGTGCGCCGAGACCCCGCCTGGCGGGGCGGGAGCCGAGACGGAGCGAGCCGATCTCCTCAAGCGGGCTGACCAGCGAGAACCACTCGGGGAAGCCGGGCGCCTCGGTCAGCGACCGGTAGGCCTTCTCCGAGGCGGAGGCCACCTGCTCGGCCACGCCGCGGAAGCGCCCCGCCGCCTCGGCCGTACGGGCCTCGATGGTCGGCGTCGAGGCCAGCAGCACCGCGGAGGTGACCTGCTCCATGTGGCGGCGGGCGATGGCGGCGTGACCGTAGCGGGCGAAGATGACCTCACCCTGCTCGGTGACCTTGAACCTGCCGCCGACCGAGCCCGGGGCCTGCGCGAGCACGGCCCGGTTGGCCGGTCCGCCGCCTCGGCCCAGCGCGCCGCCCCTGCCGTGGAAGAGCGTCAGCCGCACGTCGTGCGCGGCGGCCCAGGCGGTCAGGGCCTCCTGCGCCTCGTACAGCTTCAGCGTCGCCGCGGCGGGGCCGAGCTCCTTGGCCGAGTCGGAGTAGCCGAGCATGACCTCCAGGCGACGGCCGTTGGCCGCGAGCCTCTCCTGGATGCCCGGGATGGCCAGCATGCCGGTCAGCACGGCCGGGGCGTTGGCCAGGTCGGCGCCCGACTCGAACAGCGGGACCACGTCGAGCCTGGGCGCCCTGTCGCCGAGCGCGTGCGCGGCCAGCGCGTAGACCGCGGCGATGTCGTCGGCCGAGCGGGTGAAGGAGACGACGTAGCGGGAGCAGGCGGTCGTGCCGAAGCGCTCCTGGATCCAGCCGATCGTGCGGATGGTCGCCAGGACCTCGTCCGTGCGCTCGGAGGTCCGCCCATCGGCCAGCTCGGCCAGCGCCTCGGCGTGGACCTGCGAGTGCTGGCGCACCTCCAGTTCCGCCAGGTGGAAGCCGAACGTCTCCACCTGCCAGATGAGGTGCTGCACCTCGCCGTACGCCTGCCGGGGCGCGTCGGCCGCCACCAGGGACTCCTGGACGGTCCGCAGGTCGGCCAGGAGCTCCTCCGGCGAGCGGTAGGCCAGGTCGAGGCCGCGCTGCCGGGTCGCCCTGATCCTGGCGGCGACGAACAGCAGCCACTGCCGGTGCGGTTCCTGCGGCGAGCGGGTGGCCATCTCGGAGACCAGCTCGGGGTGGTCGTTCTCCGCGGAGGCGAGCGCCGCGGCGAGCTCCGGCGAGGCGGGCGTGTAGGAGGCGGTGAGCGTGAGGGCCCTGCCGATCCTGAGCGCGGCGTTCTCCAGCGCGATCAGCACGTGCTCCGACTGGATGAGCACGGCGTCCCTGGTCACCTTCGCGGTGACGTTGGGGTTGCCGTCACGGTCGCCGCCGATCCAGCTGCCGTAGCGGATGAAGGCGCGGGCCAGCGGCTCGCGGACGCCGGTGCCCTCGCCGAGCGCGGCGTCCAGCGAGCGGTAGACCAGCGGGATCACCCGGAACAAGGTCTCGTCGAAGGCGGCCATGGCGGTGCGGACCTCGTCGAGCGGGTCGAGCTTGGTCGACCTGAGCTGCGCGGTCCGCCACAGGAGGTCGACCTCCTCCAGCAGCCGCCGCCTGGTCTCCGCCCGCTCGGCGGCTCCCCGCTCGGGGCTGTTGTAGGCGGCGAGCCTGCCGCTGATCCGCTGGATCGCGGTGACCACCGCGCGCCTGCGGGCCTCGGTCGGGTGCGCGGTCAGCACGGGGTGCAGCCGCAGCCCCTCGACCAGCTCGGCGACGCGCTCGCCGCCCAGCTCCTGGACGGCCTGCGCGATGGACTCCGGCAGCGGCTCCTCACCGGTGTCGCGGACGCGGAGGGTACGGATCCTGAAATGCTCCTCGGCGAGGTTCGCCAGATGGAAGTAGCACGTGAACGCGCGGGCGATCTGCACCGCCCTCTCGATCGGCCACTCGGCGACCATGGCGGTGATCTCGTCGCCCGAGACCTTCCCGCGACGGGCCGCGATGACGGCCTTTCTGAGGCGTTCGACATCGGCGAGCAGGTCGTCGCCGCCGTGCTCGGCTATCACCTGCCCCAAGAGCCCTCCGAGCAGCCGCACATCCGCGCGCAGCTCGTCGGGCATCTCGGTGACAGCGGATGAACGTTCTGCCTGGGTGTTCGCGATGGCGGACATATTCGTCAGCGTAGTCAGTCCGAATTCCCGGGCGGAGACCGGTCTCACTTATTGGACTAGACCAATCAGCCGCTCTGGGAGACGGCCCCCACGAGCTCGGGATACCTGCGGAAACCGAGGTCTCCGGCCAATCTGCGACCCGCCCAGGAGAGCAGCAGGCCGTACGGCACCGCGAGCGCGCTGACCCAGGTGAGGCCCAGCAGGACCGGCAGCGTCACGGGCAGCGAGAGCAGGCCGCCGCCGATCATCGCGCCGAACGAGGCGACGAAGGCGATGCCGCCCTGCCCCGGCACGGCCCCGGTGAAGGCGTTGAGCCGGTCGGGCACCGAGTACGGCACGAGCACGCTCGTCACGGCCCCGATCCCGAGGCCGACGCCGAGGACCCCCCACGCGGTGAGCGCGGCGGGGACGGCCCACGCCAGGTTCCCCGCGAGGAGGGCGGCCACGACCGAGAGCAGGCCGAGCAGCGGCGCCGCGATCGTCGCGACGGCCAGGTGCCGCCCCGCCAGGTCGGTCCGCCAGTCGCGTCCCGTGCCGTAGGCGACGGCGTTCATCCACAGCGAGCGGCCGTCGATGCCGAAGGAGTTGGCCGACTGCAGGCCGATCATCACCGCGCCGAGGCAGGCGGGGCCGACCGCCAGGCCGATGCCTCCCGCCCCCTCGCCCTGGCTCAGGGAGAAGGCCAGGACGCCGGTGACCGCGACGGAGGAGAACCAGCCGACCCTGCCGCGCGGGTCGCGGCGGGCGTACTTCAGCTCCTTGGTCGCGACCGCCGCGAGCGGGCCGTCCGGCAGGATCCTGGCGAGCAGGCCCCTGGAGTTGCGCACCGAGGAGGCGCCGCCCTCCGTCGAGCCGTCCGGCGTGACCAGCGCCCTGCGGAGCGCGGCGATCCACAGGCGGCCGACCACGAGGACGAGGACGGCGAGGAAGGCCAGCTCGGCCACCGCGACCAGGCCGCCGTCCGTGACGGCGTGCGCGGCCATGCCCGGCGGGGTCCAGCGCAGCACGGAGGCCAGGCTGCGCAGCGCCGCCGCGGGGTCGGCGGAGAAGCCGCCGTTGAGCAGCAGGTTCGGCAGCTGCGCCGCCAGGACGAAGAAGAGCACCGAGACGGCGAGCACGTCGCGGCCCCTGCGGGTGCGCAGGACGCCGGAAAGGGACGTGGTGACCAGCCGTGAGGTGACGATGCAGAGCGCGAACTGCAGGAGCACCGCGACGACGCCGAGCAGCGCGCCGCCCGCCCCCGCGGCCAGGCCCACGACCGCGCCGAACATGACGACCAGCGTGGCGGCGGGCCAGACGCCGGTGACCGACGCGGCGAACATGCCCGCCGCCAGCTGGCCGGTCCGCAGCGGGAACAGCGACAGGCGCGACGGGTCGAGGGTGTCGTCGAGGCCGAACGCCAGCAACGGTCCGACGGCCCAGACCAGCAGGAATCCGCTGAACAGCACGATCCCGACGTCCGCCGCGACGTCGTCGGGCGCGAACCTCAGCGCGGCGAGGCCGAGGAAGCCCAGGCCCGCGACGAGGAGGGCGGCGATCACGGTGAAGACGAACCCGGCAAGGCGCACGCCGTTGCCGCGCAGGTTCCCGGCGACCAGCCTGAGCTTGAGCCGTACGAAGATCCACGGGCTCACCCTGCCGGCGCCGGAGCTCGAAGCGCCCGCGGCGGGGGCAGGGGCGGGGGTCGAACCGCTTGCGGCGGGGCCGTCCGCGCCGGGGCCCCTGGCGTCCTCGCCGAAGCCGGAGTCGTTCACGCCGAGGTCGCGCCCAGCCATGACAGGCCCTCCTCTCCGCCGGGGCCCTGTCCGTCGCCCCTGGCCCCGACCAGGCCGAGGAAGGCCTCGTTGAGGCTCCGTCCCGCGCGGACCCGGTCGAGCGGGCCCTGTGCGACGATCTGGCCCCTGCTCATCACGGAGACCCAGTCGCACAGGCGCTCGACGAGGTCCATGACGTGGCTGGAGAAGACGACGGTCGCACCCGAGGCGGTGTAGCGGCGCAGCACCTCGGTCAGCGTGTTGGCGCTGACCGGGTCGACGCCCTCGAAGGGCTCGTCGAGGAAGAGCACTCTGGGGTTGTGCAGCAGCGCGGCCGCCAGGCCTATCTTCTTGCGCATGCCGGTCGAGTAGTCGACGACGAGCTTGTCCGCCGAGTCCGCCAGGTCCATGACCCGCAGCAGCTCCTCGGCCCGCTGCTCGACCTCGGCCTTGGGGATGCCCCTGAGCTGGCCGTTGTAGGACAGCAGCTCACGCCCGGACAGGCGCTCGAACAGGCGCAGCCCCTCGGGGAGCACGCCGATGCGGGCCTTGACCGCCACCGGGTCGCGCCAGACGTCCAGCCCGTCGATGTGGATCGCGCCCTCGTCGGGGCGGAGCAGGCCGGTGACCATGCTGAGCGTGGTCGTCTTGCCCGCGCCGTTCGGGCCGACCAGCCCGGCGAAGCTGCCCCTCGGCACGACGAGGTCGACCCCGCCGACGGCCACCTGCTGCCCGAACCTCTTCACCAGCCGCTGTGTTCGTACCGCTTCAGCGATGTCCGTCATGACTCCCACTTTGTCAGAATTGCCCCTTCAACGAGCGGGCCATCGCGACCCGTTCCCGGCCGGACACCCCCGTGGATCAGGGGTTCCAGGGGGGTTCCTGCCAGATGGGACCCAGCTGGGTTTTCTCATCGCGGGACGGTTACCCTGCTGAAAACGAGCGGGGAGCGCCCCCTTGTGCCCGGGGCGTGTTCCGTGGACCTTCGCCCTGGGCGGAGCGGACCGCGAGAGCGGTGGACGCGCCTGGGCGCGCCCGACCTGTACGCAGTGTGAGCCGCGTGAAGCGAGCGAGGAGTGGTGAACGACCCGATGAGCGCCGAGCCGACAGCCCCCGGGGTTGACATTCACACCACAGCGGGCAAGCTCGCCGATCTGGAGCGCCGCCTGGACGAGGCGGCGCACGCCGGTTCGGCGCGTGCGGTGGAGAAGCAGCACGCCAAGGGCAAGATGACGGCCAGGGAGCGGGTTCTCGCCTTCCTGGACGAGGGCAGCTTCGTGGAGTTCGACGAGCTGGCCAGGCACCGGTCGACGAACTTCGGCCTTGAGCGCGAGCGCCCGTACGGCGACGGCGTGGTGACCGGCTACGGCACGGTCGACGACAGGCCGGTCGCGGTGTTCGCCCAGGACTTCACCGTGTTCGGCGGGTCGCTGGGCGAGGTCTTCGGCGAGAAGATCGTCAAGGTGATGGACCACGCGCTGAAGACCGGCTGCCCCGTGGTCGGCATCAACGACTCCGGCGGGGCCCGCATCCAGGAGGGCGTCGTCTCCCTCGGCCTGTACGCCGAGATCTTCAAGCGCAACGTGCACGCCTCGGGGGTGATCCCGCAGATCTCCCTGATCATGGGCCCGTGCGCGGGCGGCGCGGTCTACTCCCCCGCCCTCACCGACTTCGTGCTGATGGTCTCCGAGAAGTCGCACATGTTCATCACCGGGCCCGACGTCATCAAGACGGTCACCGGCGAGGAGGTGACGTTCGAGGAGCTCGGCGGCGCGCACACGCACAACTCCAGGTCGGGCGTGGCGCACTACGAGGCTGCCGACGAGGCCGACTGCCTGGAGTTCGCCAGGGCGCTGCTGTCCTACCTCCCGTCCAACAACATGGACGAGGCCCCGGTCCTCGACGCCGACCCGGCGCTGGAGACCGGGGAGGAGGACCTGGAGCTGGACACGCTGATCCCCGACTCGGCGAACCAGCCCTACGACATGCACACGGTGCTCGAGCACGTGCTGGACGACGGCGAGTTCCTCGAGGTGCACGCGCAGTTCGCGCCGAACATCCTCGTGGGCTTCGGCCGGGTCGAGGGACGTTCCGTGGGGATCGTCGCCAACCAGCCGATGAGTTTCGCGGGGACGCTGGACATCGCGGCTTCGGAGAAAGCCGCAAGATTTGTCCGTACTTGCGATGCCTTTAACATTCCTGTTCTGACATTTGTAGATGTGCCGGGATTCTTGCCTGGAACCGACCAGGAATGGAACGGGATCATCCGCCGCGGCGCCAAGCTGCTGTACGCCTACGCGGAGGCGACGGTGCCGCTGGTGACGGTGATCACCCGTAAGGCGTACGGCGGGGCCTACGACGTCATGGGCTCCAAGCACCTGGGCGCGGACATCAACCTGGCCTGGCCGACCGCGCAGATCGCGGTGATGGGCGCGCAGGGCGCGGTCAACATCCTCTACCGCCGCGAGCTCGCCTCGGCCGACGACCCCGACACCGCCCGTGCCCGGTTCGTCGCCGAATACGAGGACACCCTCGCCAACCCGTATCTCGCCGCCGAACGGGGGTATGTAGATGCCGTGATCCGCCCCTCCGACACCCGGGTACAGATCGTCAGGGCGCTGCGCGCCCTGCGTAACAAGCGCACGAGCCTGCCCCCCAAGAAGCATGGGAACATCCCGCTATGACACACCTGAAGATCGTCCATGGGGACGCGACCCCGGAGGAGATCGCCGCGCTGGTGGTCGCACTCGCCTCGCGGGCGGTTCCGGCGGTGAAAGCTCCACCAAAGCGTGAAAATTGGCGTGATCCCGCACACCGCATGCGAAAACATCTTCCGACAGGACAAGGAGCGTGGAGATCGAGCGGCCTGCCTCGATAGATCCCCGGAACGGGGTGTCAAGTTGCACGAGACTTGGGACTATCTAAGAAATGGGCGCATATAGTCAGCCCGATCAGTGAGTTCCGAGGCCTGGAGGACGACATGACCATCCTGGACCTCACAACCCATCCCGTTGCCGCGAAGTACGCCGTCCTGGTGGACGTCGGATACCTCTACGCGGCAGCGGGTGAGGTGCTCCTCGGCGCCAAGGAGCGCAAGGAGTACCGCGTCGCGGCCGACGAGCTCATTCAGGCGCTGCAGAAACACGCCGAAGCCCGCATCCACGGCGAGCTGCTGAGGATCTACTGGTACGACGCGGCCCGCGACCGGGTGCCGACCGTGGACCAGCGCGTCATCGCCCAGCTCCCCTGGGTCAAGGTGCGCCTGGGCAACCTCAACGCCAGAGGGCAGCAGAAGGGCGTCGACGCGCAGATCAGGAGCGACCTCGAGGCGCTGGCCAGGCACCACGCGGTGAGCGACACGATCCTGCTGGCCGGAGACGAGGACATGGTCCCCGCGGTCGAGGCGGCCCAGGCGTACGGCGTGCGCATCCACCTGTGGGGCGTCGAGCCGCCCTACGGCACCAACCAGGCCGAGCGCCTCGTCTGGGAGTCGGACACCGTCGAGATCATCAGCGCCGACTTCCTCCGCTCCTACTTCAGCCGCGCCCCCGCTCCCGTCCCCGTCCCGGTCCCGCCCGCGGCCCCCTCCCCCGCGCAGGTCTTCGCCGGGCGCTCGCCCGCGGCGGCCAAGCCGAAGGCGCCCGTCGGCCAGGTCACCAAGCTCGGCCCGAGCCGTCCCAGGGTCGAGGAGGTCGGCGAGCACGTGGCCCAGAAGTGGATCCTCACCCGGGGCCGCGACAACATCCGCGACCTGCTGCCCGGGCCGATCCTTCCCACGGTCATCGACACCGAGCTGCTGATCGAGGCGGAGAAGGAGCTCGGCCACTCCCTGCGCCCCTACCCGGAGGCCAGGGTCTGGTTGCGCGACGGGTTCTGGGCCCGCGTCTACCGCGAGTTCGAGATCGGAGTGGGCGTCTCCTCCAAATGAGGCGCAGACCTGCGCGCGCGGCTCCGGCCCAGACGAGGCGCAGGCGTGCGCGCGGGCCTGCGGCCCAGACGAGGCCTCGGGCCGCGCCGGAGGCCGCGCCCCCCGGGTGAGGTCGGCGGGAGCCCGTCTCACGATCAGGTCCGATTCCCGCCAGCCGTACGACCTGCGCTGGACATACCGTTGTCGACGTGTCCGCTGTGGAACTTGACTTCGACTCCTGTTACCGCGCGGTGACCGCCAGAGACGCCCGGTTCGACGGACGCTTCTACACCGCGGTCACCTCGACCCGCATCTACTGCAGGCCCGTCTGCCCCGCCCGCACGCCCGCCTCCCGCAATGTGCGCTTCTACCGGCACGCCGCCTCGGCGGAGGCGGCCGGGTTCCGGCCGTGCAAGCGGTGCCGCCCCGAACTCAGCCCGGGAGACCCCGGCTGGAACCACCGCGGCGACCTGATCGGCCGGGCCCTGAGACTGATCGACGAGGGCGCCGCGGACGACGGCGGGATCACCGGGCTGGCGCGGCGCCTGCACATCACCGAGCGCCACCTGCACCGCCTCTTCACCGCCGAGATCGGCGTCGGACCGCTGGCCGTCGCCAGGACCAAACGACTGCTGCTGGCCAAGCAGCTGCTGACCGAGACCGGACTGCCGATCACCGACGTGGCGTTCGCCTCGGGTTTCGGGAGCGTCCGGCAGTTCAACACGACCATGAAGGACACCTACGGCTTCACCCCCGGCGAGCTGCGGGCGACGGCGGGCAGGGCCTCGACCGACACCTCGCTGACGCTGCGGCTGCACCGGCGCGAGCCGTACGACTCGGCGACGCTGCTCGGGTTCCTGCGGGCCAGGGCGATTCCCGGGCTCGAACACGTCGGCGAGGAGTCCTACAGCCGCGCCGTCCGGGGCGGGACGGTCACCCTCACGCCCAGGCCCGGCCACGTCCGCCTCGAAGTGGATCTCGACGACACCCGCAACCTGGCCCGTGTCGTCGCCCGCTGCCGCCGCCTGCTCGACCTCGACGCCGACCCCGAGGCCATCGCCGCCGTGCTCGGGGAGACCTCCCTCGAAGCGCTCGTCGCCAAGCGCCCCGGGCTGCGGGTTCCCGGCGCGTGGGACGGTTTCGAGATCGCGGTGCGCGCCGTGGTCGGCCAGCAGATCTCCGTGGCGGGCGCCCGTACGCTCCTGGGCAGGATCGTCGCCCGCGCGGGCCGCCCGACAGGGGGCGAGGGGTTGAGCCACCTGTTCCCCACCCCGGGCGACCTGCTGGAGGCCGACCTCGACGGGCTGGGGTTGACGGGCCGGCGGGTCGCCACGCTGAGGGCGCTCGCCACCCGGGTCGCCGGCGGCGACATCGACCTCGACGGGGCGCAGGAACCGTCGAAGGTCGTGGCCCGGCTGCTCGAGGTCCCGGGCGTCGGGCCGTGGACGGCGAGCTACGTCGCGCTCAGGGCGCTGCGCGACCCGGACGCCTGGCCCGAGGGGGACCTCGGGCTGCGACGGGCCATGGCGTGCCTGGGCATTCCGGAAGAACACATCGAGCGGTGGCGCCCCTGGCGGGCCTACGCCGCCCTGCACCTCTGGAGTTCCGAATGACCGACAGACCAGCGGATCCCGGTACGAAGTCCCCGGGCGGCACACGCGTGGAGGCGCAGACGCTGCCCACCCCCGTCGGCCCGCTCGCGCTGCTCTCGCACGAGGGGGTCCTCGTCGCGGCGGGTTTCACCGCCGACCCGCAGGAGATGTTCGTACGGCTGCCGCCGCGCCTGCGCGCCCTCGGCCTCGTCACGACCGGCGACCTGGGCCACCCGGCGCGGGCCGTACGGGACTATCTGGACGGTGACCTGAAGGCTCTCGACGAGGTCGAGCTGTCACAGCCCGGCACGCCCAAGCGGCAGCGGCTGCTGGAGGCTCTGCGGGCGGTGCCTGCGGGCGTCACGATCAGCTACGCCGAGCTCGCCGTACGGGCGGGGCTGCCGAGGACGGCGGCCAGGGCCGCGGGGGCCGCGTGCGCGCAGAACCTGATCGCGCCGTTCGTGCCGTGCCACCGCATCCTGCCGTCGGCGGGCGGCTTCGGCGGCTACTACTACGGCACCCCGGTCAAGCAGTGGCTGCTCACCCACGAGCGGGCCCTGCCGCAGACCGGCCTGCTCTGACCCTCGAGAGCGCCTTCTCCACCCCGTGGGGCCCGCCGCCCCGCGGCCCGCGGTGAACCGCCGGGTCCCGCGAATCCGCCGGATTCGCGGGACGGCACGGAGCCCTCGGGAAGCGCGGGAGGCACAGCCCCCTCCCGGGCGTCTCGTCAGGCGGACGCGGCCGCGAGGGCCCGTTCGCGGCTGATCATGTGACCGGAGAGCGCCACGGTGACCAGGCCGAGCAGGCCGAGCAGGACGGCCACCCAGGCGGGGGCGACGTAGCCGAGGCCCGCCTGGATGGCGAGACCGGCCAGGAAGGCCCCCAGGGCGTTGCCGAGGTTGAAGGCGCCGATGTTGGCGGCCGAGGCGAGGGTGGGGGCGCCCGCGGCGGCGTCCAGGACCCGGATCTGCAGCGGGGGAACGGTGGCGAAGCCCGCGACGCCGAAGAGGACGACGGCGGCGAACAGCGCGATCGGCGAGTGGGTGGTGAGGGCGATCAGCGCCGCCAGGACGGTGAGCCCGCCGACCGAGAGGTAGAGGCTGGGGATCAGCGCCCGGTCGGCCAGCTTCCCGCCGAGCAGGTTGCCGACCACGACGCCCACGCCGAACAGGCCCATCAGCAGCGGCACCGTGCTCGCGGGGAGTCCCGCGACCTCGGTGACGATGGGCGCGACGAACGTGACGACGGCGAAGACCGGCGCGAATCCCAGGATCGTCATGAGCAGGGCCAGCCAGACCCTGCCCTCTCGGAAGACGGCGAGCTCGCCGCGCAGGCCCTGCCCCTCGGGGCGCGGCTGGGCGGGCACGAGCGCGGCGACCCCGGCCAGCGCGACCAGGCCGACCACGGTGACGCCCCAGAAGGTGGCGCGCCAGCCGAAGGCCTGGCCGACGGCGGTGCCGAGCGGCACGCCCAGGACGTTGGCCAGGGTGAGACCGGTGAACATCATGGCGATCGCGCCGGCCCGCCGCTCCGGCGCGACCAGACCTGCCGCGACGACCGAGCCGATGCCGAAGTAGGCGCCGTGCGCGAACGAGGTGACCACCCTGCCGGCCATCAGCGCGCCGTAGTTCGGGGCCAGCGCGCACAGCAGGTTGCCCACGATGAAGACGACCATCAGGGCCAGCAGCATGGTCTTCCTGGAGAAGCGGTTGCCGATCATGGTGAGCGGCACGGCTCCGACGGCGACGCCCACGGCGTATCCGGAGACCAGCAGGCCCGCGGTGGGGATGGGCACCCGGAACTCGGCGGCGAGTTCGGGCAGCAGTCCGTTGATGACGAACTCGGTGGTGCCGATGCCGAAGGCGCTGATCGCGAGGGCGAGCAGGGCGAGAGGCATGAGAGGGCTCCTCGGATACAGTGAACGCATGGGTGAGTACAGGAGGCGGGCGTCCGGCACAGAGTTGCTTGCAGACGCCGATTACTTGCACACGCCTTCTATCTCATCATGCAAATTCTTGGAGAGCCAAGAAACAGGAGTGTGATCCGTGCCACTGTCCGACGACGCCGTGGAGGCCCGCGCCCACGGCTGGCGCACCCTGGCCGCCCTGCACGCGCGCATCGAGGACCGCCTCGAACGGGCCCTGCAGGCGGGCCACGACCTGAGTGTGAGCGAGTTCACCGTCCTTGACGCCCTGTCCCGCCAGGACGGCTGGCACATGCGCATGCAGCAGCTCTCCCGGGCGGTCGTGCTCAGCCAGAGCGCGACGACCAGACTGGTCTCACGCCTCGAGGGGCGGGGGCTGCTCTCCCGCTACCTGTGCGAGGACGACCGCCGCGGCATCTACACCGAGGTGACCCCCTCGGGACGCGACCTGCTCACCCAGGCGAGGCCGACACACGACACCACGCTCAAGGAGGCGCTGACCGAGGCACTGGACGTGCCCGAGCTCGTCCCTCTCGTCCGCGTCGTCGAGTCCCTCTGACGACCTGGCCACCAGGCCCCGAGGTACGGCGAGCCACAGGACCGCGAAAGCCCAAGTTCAGAGGTCTCCCAGCGCGGACAGGCATGTCCAGATCCAGACGAACAGGCGCCCGATCCAGCGGAAGGGCCACAGGACCCATACGAAGAGACTCTCGATCCAGGCGAACGGGGCCAGCAGGACGGAGAGGGCTTCCGCGACCTCGCCCGGATCCAGCGACCGCAGGATCCAGCACCGACCGCGGTGTCCCCGCCTGCGGTACACCACGAACGAGAGCAGGAGGAGCGGCAGCGTCACCCCCGACATGAGCGCGAGCCCCGGCGGCCCCCACCACCAGATCACACCCACCGCCCACACGACCGCGTACAGCGCCCACTGGAACACCAGACCGCCCAGCAGCCAGGCCATGCCGCCCTCCGACTGGACGTGCCGCGCGAAACACGCCTTCCGCGACACGCACACGTCAGGCAGGGACTCGTCGAGCGGGACGACGCGCCTCCGCGGCTCAGGCGGCGGCACCGGCCCCTCTCGCCGGCTCAGGGGATGGATCTCGTCACTCATGCCCCTGATCTAGCGAGCCCCCCTTGGATCCCACTGGTCGATCACTTATCGCGGGACCACCCTCGGCAGGCGCCGTGCCTTCCACCGCCGCACGGGGCGACTCCACTCGGTGCTCCCGCCAACCGGAGTTCGAGCGACGGCAGAACGGTCACCCGGTAGAGCTGGAGCAAGCTCGAGGGTTTCTGACCATGAACGGTGGTCAGCCCGGTTGCCGGTGACGATCAACGGATTGGCGGATCAGCTGCCCGGAGGCGGGAACGCCTCGGGGTTCTTCCTGGGGTCACCGATGTCGTTCCACCCGGGCCGATCGGTGAGCACGCACTCGCCGACCGGCCCGTTCGCCAGTTGGAAGGAGAACTCCCAAAGCACCCGTGGCTTTTCCGGGCCCGATGTCTGATCGGAGTTCTCCGTGAATTCCATGACCGCCGTCTGCCCTTGCCCGATGCGATCGGGGAAGATGCGGATGCCTCCTCCCCGCTCGAGGTCGAACGCCTGCTGCGAGGGAGAGTTGTCCATCTTCCGCTGCACCGCGGCCTTCACCTTCGGGTCCGTGCTCGTGAGCTCCTCCCAGGGAATATCCGGATCCGCGCTGGTGAAGTTTCTCGAGCACGCCTTGCCAGGGGGGGTGTAGTGGACCTTGGCCTTCACCCCGAGGGCGGCCAGATCCCGCTCCAGCAGTCCAGGATCACGAAGCTGGTTGATTTTTACCGTGATCGAGCCGTTCGCCTGCCTTGTCACCGCGTAGGCCGGACTCTCCGCCCCGGTGGCCAGCGGCACGATGATCAGCGCCGCCGCGACCCCGGCTGCGGCGGCGCCCACCAGCAGGCGTCGCCGCAGCCGGGAACGACCGCTCTGAGGCTCCGTCGCCACGATCTCCTCAAACAAGTCACAGATTCCCCGGCCCGCTGTGGGCTCGGCGATTCCGGCGGCCGGATCGATGGCGGACACCATGCGGTCGATCCTGCTCATCGGCTCTCTCCTTTCACTGCGATTTTCACCGCGGTCATCACAGGGACCTCGTCTGTCATGTCGAGCAGCCGGGCCAGGCGCTTTCGGGCCCGATGCAGGCGCAGCCGGACGGCGGTGCTGCTACAGCCCAGAACCGTGGCGATCTGCGGTCCGGTCAGTTCCTCCCAGCAGGCCAGCGCGAGCACCTCCCGGTCCCCGGGGGCCAGGGTTACGAAGGCGGCACGGACGGCGTCGGACTGCGGATCGGTGGGCGCCACCTCCTGGCCCACGACCAGTTCGTCACGGAGCCGCAAGGCCAGTGCGGTACGGCGCAGCTCTCCGCGTCGGTGATTGGCCAGGACACGCCGTGCCGTGCCGTAAAGCCACAGCACGGCGGCATCCCCCTCGGGAACGTCGTCCAGCCGCCGCCACGCGGTGAGAAAGGTTTCGGCGATCACATCGGCGACATCGTCGACCGAGTCGGTACGGCGCAACGCGTAGCGATGAACAGCGGGATAGCAGGCGAAGTAGAGCGCCTCGAAACGATCGCGCACGCCGGGGGGCACGCGTGGATCCTGCACAGTGTCTCCTCGCCAGAAGATGCCAGAACACCTCATTAGGTGTCCGGCATCTCCGGAAGTGTTTCCTCCTGTGATCAGGCGAGGCGGTGGCGTCGAGGAACGCGCCTGGAGCACCCGTCCGGCGGCTGCTCAACCGTCGAGGACCGTCAACCGTACAGTCCGGCGAGCCGCCTCCCCAGCATGGCCGCCCAGGCACTCGAACCACGTCGTCGCCTGACGCTCAGCGCTGTGGGACGTCCTCGACAGTTCCAGGCCGTGAACGGTGTCCGGGCCGGTTGACGGCGGCGGTCAGCGGGTTCCGGTTCTCACGGTGCTCTGTACCTCCCCCACGGGCACGTCACGGGTGGCGTCCGCCTGGATCGGGTCGTACTGGACGCCCGCCACGTTCGCCGTCACGGTCCAGACCGAGGTGACGGTCATCGTGTAGACGTCACGCGGCTGGTCGGCGGAGGCACGCAGATAGCGCACGCCGCAGTCGAACTCGGCCCCCTTGGTGTACGGCTTGCCTCCCGGGCCGCACTTCTCCCTGACCTCGGCCCGGGTGGAGGTGGTGCCCGACTTGATCTTCACGCTGTCGAACGTGGCCGTCACGGTCGCGCTCATGACGCCGGGGAGCGTCGCGGTCACCGACCTGGTGGTCTGCCCCACGTCGTCCAGCCAGACCCAGGTCGGCAGGTTGACGTAGCTTCTGGCGTCAGGGTTGAGCTTGATCTTCGGCTCGGGCACGGTCAGCGCGGCCCTGGCGATGTCAGCCAGCTCCGTGACCGTGATCCCCGAGGGCGGGGTCGTGTTGGGCGGCACGAACACGTAGGGCTCCAGTCCCGCCAGGCAGGACAGCGCGTCGGGGTCGGCCGCGTTGTACCCCCGCGTCCACCAGCGTCCTTCCTTGCCGACCTTCTCCTCGAACTGCTTGAGGGAGTCAAGGTGCCTGCGCCACTCCGTCTCGGGGATCCACGTGGGCTTGGAGTCCTGCTGCTCCTTCAACATGTCGGCGGCGTTCTTGCCGGGCTCGTACCAGCACGGGCGCTTGACCCGGTAGCCGTCGCTCCTGCCGCTGAGGCCGGTCCCCGTGATGACGATCTGGGAGTCCTTCAGGGTCACCGCCACCGTCCTGTCCTTCTGGGAGCTCTCGACGGTGGTGTTCCCCGTCCCCCCTCCCGGAGGCGCGGAGGCGAACATCAGCAGTCCCGCGACGATCACTTTCCCGATCACTGAAGACATCCCTTCGCGCGTTCGCTGGGAGGTTCGGCGTGCCGGAGCAGCGCCACCCGCCAGACCCCATCGTCGCCCCGCCGCATCCCGGCGGCCTGCAGGAAAGGCTCACGAGTCCACTCGGGCTGCTCGGAGACCCGCTCACCCGTCGCCGAGTCGAGCAGACGCATCCCGGACTCGTCGACGCAGGCGTCCAACTGCGCCCCCCTGCCGCTGACCGAGGTGACACTCAGCGCGTACAGCCGGGCGGTGCCGCTCACCGACCGCCGCTGCTCCAGGAACTCCTGCACCCACGCGCTGGCGTCCCTGACCGCCTCCCCCTCGACGGTGTCGAGATAGGAGACGTCCTTTCCCGCCGTGACGACCGCCCTGAACGTCCCGGCCGTGTGATCGCGGAAGGCGTTGATCATCCCGGTGGTGTCCTGGTCGGGCGCGGCGGGCCACTCGACCTCAAGCCGCACGCCGGGCGCGACCTCGACCGTCTCCGTCCTCGGCGTGGGCGCTCCGGCCTCCTGGGAGGAGGCCGACGGATCGGCGGGAAGGTCGCCGGGCACGAAGGGGCGCGCGGGCGGTGCGGAACAGCCGGCGAGCCCGGCCGACAGCAGCGCCAGCACCAGCAGCGCGCGCGACCTCTGCGCGCTCATGCGGACGGCGCCGAGCGCATCCGCCACGAGGGCAGCAGCTCGTCGATCAGGGCCTCGGTCTCCGGGGCCATCCCGCCGCCCCCCGGCTGGGAGGCGGCTCTCCGGTGCAGGGCCTCGACCACGGTCCGCAGCCGGGCCTGGTCGCCGGTGAGGTGCGTGGCCCGCAACAGGTCCCGCCAGAGCCCCTCGTCGTCCGCGGCGAGCAGCAGCCCCGCCCGCACCGCGGCGACGGCCTGCCCCGCGTCCCCCTCCGCCATCCGTATCTCGCAGAGCCGGTGGGCGGCGTCCGCGACGCCCGCCGTCACGTCGTACTCCAGATCGTCGGCGGCCAGCCAGGCGTAGCGGCCGCGCGGGCGGCCGTTCAACAGCGGTCCCCGCACCAGGTTCAGGGCCCGTTCGAGAAGCACGGCGCGCACCGTGGAGTCGGTGTGGGAGCGGCGGACCAGGTCGCGGAAGACCATCCAGTCCGTCCTCACCTCGGGCCCGAGGCGGAGCCTGCCCGACTCGTCGGTGTGGAGGTTGGGACGTCCCGCGCTGTCGGCGCCCAGCCACGCCACGGCCCTGGCGATGGTGGCGTCCCTGACCGCCGCCTGCACGCCGCGCGGCCAGAGGATGCCGCCGAGCACGACCGGGTGGACGCCGCCGGGGTGGGTGGCCAGGTAGACGACGAGCTCGACGGCGAGCGCGGCGCGCCCCTCCTCCATCGGCTGCGGCCCGGTGATCTCGGCGGGGCCGAGGATCCGCACCTCCAGCGAGGGCGTCTGCGGGACCGGCTCGGGCCGGTCGGCCATCGGCTCCCCCTCAAGCCTGTCGGCGGCCAGGAACAGGTCGATCAGGGCGCGGTAGTGACGACGGGGCAGCAACTGCGCCTGAACCTCGAAGCCGAGCGCGTCGACGCCGGCCCTGCCGTCCTCGGTGATCTCCCAGTTCCAGGTGGCGTGCGGGACCTCGCCCGCCACGACGTATCCGGCGGCGGTCCTGGCGCCCTTCCTGGCGAGCACCGCGAGGCGGCGGCCCTCGTCCTCGGTCGGCGCGACCGCCGACAGCACGTAGTGCGGCGGCCAGATCGGATCCGCGGCGCGCCCCTGGATCCGCCCCGTCAGCACCTCGCCGCCCTGCCCGCGCTCCTCGGCCGTGGCCTCAAGCTCGGGCAGGACCTCGGCGAGGGCGCTCACGTGTCTGATCCGCTCGGGGGCGATCAGCGTCAGCTCCTCGCCGAACCCGACCAGTGTGATGCTCATCCGGTCCGACCAGCGGTTGGTGGCCAACTCGACGGCGAGCGCGGCGAGAGCCGCGGTGGTCTGGGGGCCCTTGAGGCTGATCAGACCGTGCGCCGCCTCCAGGTCGACGAGCACGCGGCCCTCGCCGTTCGACCCCATCGAGACCAGGCCGGGGTACGGCGCGGGCGCCTCGGACAGCGCCCGCTCGTCGAGCATCCTGCCCTCGTGGGCGGGCAGCCGCCAGACCTGGCCGCCGTCGTGGGCGGCCCAGGGCGCGGGGGCGTCCTCGACGGGCGGGTGGATCCACAGGTCTAGGCTCTGCGCGGACAGGTGCGCGGCGTAGATCGTGGGCGGCACGCGTTTCTGGGCCGCCAGGGACCTGCCGAGGAGGCGCAGCCCGATGTCCAGCATCCGGCTGCCGGGCGCGTCGGCGCCGAGCCTGAGCGCCAGCTCCGCCTGGGCCGCGTCGTCCCTCGGCCTGACGATCCTGCGCCCGAACGCCCTGTTCCACAGCTGCTGCCTGCGCCTGCGGCCGAGGGCCGCCAGCAGCCCGGCCGCCAGCAGCGAGGCGCCCGCGAGGTAGTCGAGCATGCCGAGCCCCGAATCCTGGCCCTGCTCCTGCGCCGTGCCCCGGCCCGAGTCGCCCTGCCCGGCGTCGCGGGCGGCGTACGGGTCGCGCTTGGTGCCGCCGTCGGCCGTCTCCCCACGGGAGTCGCGGGAGTCGCGGGAGTCGCGGGAGTCGCGGGAGGAGTGGACCGGCCCCTCGCCGCCCGTCTTCCTCTTCGAGTCGTCGGCCTCCCGCGAGGTGTCGGCGGGGAGGGAGACGTCGGGGCGGGACTCCGCGGGCAGGTCCGCGTCCCCCTGGACGAACTGGGTGTGGCCGTCGAGCTCGGCGGGCTTGTCCGGATGGTCCTCGAGGGTCTCGCCGCGAGGCTGGGAGGCTGGGACGACGTGGACGTTCCTGGCGTCGTCCGGCATGTCCAGGACCCAGCCGGGCCTGATCAGGTCGGCCATGTGGAGGCGGCTGCCGTCCGGCTGCTCCTTGTGCTGGTTGAGACGGTAGATCTCCGGATAGCGTCGCCCGTCGCCGAGACACTTCTCCGCGATCTCCCACAGGCTCTCGTGGTGCCGTCCGTGCGGCGGCTGCACCACGTAGACCTTCTTGGCCTTCTCCACATGCGCCAGCGGCGCCCGCTCCTCGACGACCGGGGCCGACAGCGCGGCGGAGGCGGCGGCGGGACGGGCGACCGGCGGACCGGCGGGCTTGGCGAGCGGCACGACGACCGCCGAGACGGTGAACAGCAGCAGGACGGCCGAGACCAGCCGGTTGGCCAGCATCTGGGTGCCGCCGGAGAACGGGACCCTGGCGGGCATGCCGACCCGGCGCAGCCCGGCGTAGACCTCGACGATCACGCAGACGGTCAGCTGCAGCCACGCGAGCCAGACCAGCAGCACGAGGATCGCGATGACCATGCTCGTCCCGACCTGGCTGGTCAGCAGGTTCAGGTGGAGCAGCTCGGGTGAGAGCGGCGGCCCGGCCAGCCTGAGCAGCGCGTAGGGGACCCCTCCGACCAGCGCGACCAGCACGACCAGCGCGCCGAGGCCGACGAGCAGATCGCCCGCCGTACGTTTCGGCTTTATGCGCACGGGCTGTCGCGTGGGCATGCGTCTCCTTTCCCGTCCAGGTTCGTCATCCTTGGTCCGCTCGGCCAGCGGTTCACAGCAATTGGTCTGGGTCCCGGCCCGTCATCAGGCGTCCTCGCCCATGTCCGGGCCCGCGGTGGCCGCGCCCTCCATCTCGGCGCCGGGGAAGCCGAGCGCGGCGAGGAAGAACGCCTTCCACGCGACGGACACCCTGACCGTGACCTGCGCCTGGCCCCCGCCGACCGCGCACTCGCCGAGCTTGACGTCCTGGCTGGCGTGGGCGGAGACGATCTCCTCGGCCTTGGCGCACACCGCGCCCTCCTCGAGCAACTGGGCCTGACCGGTGGCGCGCAGATGCTCGACGTCGATCTCGTCGGCGGCGGCCCTGGCCGCCTGCTCGGCGATGTCCGAGGCCCGCAGCCTGGCGTTGATGGCGGCCCCGCCGTCGACGAGGAGCCCGGCCAGCATGAAGACCATCACCGAGAAGATCACCGTGAAAACCGACATCGACCCCCGGTCCCCCCTCCTGCGACCCCCCGCCCCCGCCACACCCCGCCCCCCTACAGGGGACACCCCTCTCGACCCGAAGGCACCCCACACCCCCACACAGCGACCGCACATCTGTCCCGCCCCCGCCTCCGCAGGCGACGACACCCCCACCCCCGCCACACCACGGACACCACTCGGCGCCGGTACGGCGGGCGGTGGCGCGGACCCGACCGGCGCCTGTGGGCGGCGCGCGGCCCGGCAGGGGGCGGTGTCGGCCGCGAACGCATGCCCGCGGCGTCCGGGAAGGCTCATTCCTCCACCCTCCGGAACTGTTCCAGCGGGACCACCGCGTCGCCCTTCATGTCCTTGGCCGCGCCGAACCCGAGGAAGTCCAGGTTGAGCGAACAGGTGACCACCGCCCTGACGTGGCCGCCCGCTTTCCAGTCCGTGCCGTCGTCCAGGCTGACCTCCGGCTCGCACTGCCCCGACAGCGAGGCCTTGGCCGCCTCCTCGGCGGCGGACTCCGCGTCGGATCGCGTCCGTTCGACGGAGGCCGCCCTCGCCGCGTCCCTGGCTGCGCCGTTCACCTCGCCCTGCGCCTCGACCACCCTTCCCGCGCCGACCAGGAAGAGCAGGAACAGCAGGAAGACCGGGGCAAGCAGCACCGTCTCCGCCGACAGCGATCCCCGGTCTCCTCGGAGAGGACCCCCGGGGGCGCGCCGCCGTCCTCCGTCCCGGAGGAGCCGGAGAAGCCGAAGAGGCCAGAGATGCCGGAGAAGCCGCCCGCGCCGGAGAGACGGCCCCCGGGAGAGAGGCCGCCCACGCTGGAGAGACGACCCGCTCGAGAGAGGCCGCCCGTGCCGGAGGGGTCGTCTGTGCCGTAGGGGTCGCCCGCCTCCCCGAGGAGGACGGAGTGTCACTGGCATCCCTCGCTCCCGTCGTCCGGACGGAAGCACTCGACGGGGCCGCCGAAACGCGAGGTGATGGTGAAGGTCGTGGACGGCAGCAGCGGGACGACCTGGACCGCGGTCGCGGTGATCTCGACGCCCCGCTGGTCGCCCTCCTCCCAGGTCGTCACGGTGGCTCCGTCGAGGAGCTTGGGGCCGATGGCCTTGAGCACCTCCTCGGCCTTGGACGTGGCGTCCGTCTGCCATGAGTCGCTGTCGATCCTGGCGAGCCGCGACCCTTCCCTCGCGGCGGCGTCGGCCACCTGACGGCCGTGGAACCACAGGGCGAACTGCACGACGAGCAGGACGACCGCCAACACCACCGGCATGATCATCGCCAGCTCGATGACGGCGGCGCCCCGCTGACCGTCACGCCGGGAGCCCCGTTCACGCCAGGAGCCCCTCCCGCCGAGGACGCCCCGCCCACCGTCGCGCCGGGAGCCCCTCCCGCGAAAGGCGCTCCACCCGTCGTCGCGTCGGAAGCCCTTCCCGCCGAGGACGCCCCGCCCACCGTCACGGCGGGTGCCCCGCTCGCGGCGGACGCTCCGCTCACGGCCACGACGCGGGGCCCCGGGCGCGGACCTCTCAGCCGTTCGTGCCGGCACCGCCACCCCCGCCGCCGTCGGTGCCGCCACCGCCACCGCCTCCGCCTCCGTTGCCGAACTGGTCGGAGATCTCGGCCTGCCTGCCCTCGACCAGACTCTTGATGAGCGTGGCGAGGCCGAGGGCGACACCGGCGATGATGGCCGTGATGATGACCCACTCGACGGCGGAGGCGCCCTTGGTGGGGGCGTTGCGTGCCCTGTCGATCCGCACGCTCAGGAAGGTCGTCGCGTAGACGATCCACGGATGGCTCAGCATGGTCAGGACCCCAACATCTTCATAGCGGCCGGAAAACTCAGGAAGATCACGAAGCCGGCGCAGAGCAGGAGCTGGGCGACGAGCATCGACTGGGAGCGCTCGCCCGCCTGTCCTTCGACCTCGGCGAGCTCACGCCGCCGCAGGGTCGCGGCGCGGGCGGTGAGCGACGCGCGGACCTTGGCCCCGTCGTCGGCGACCAGTCCCAGCGCCGCTGACAGGTCGCGCAGCTCGTCGACGTTGATCTCGTCGCCGAGCTGTCCGAGCGCCTGCCAGGGAGTGATGCCGACGATCCTGGCGTTGCCGAGCGCCTCGCGGATGCGGGTCATCGCCCAGTTGGAGCCCTCCTCCTCGGCGCCCGGGCTGCCGACGGAGACGGCCATCATCAGCGCCTCCGGCACGCCGCGCCCGCCCGCCAGGTTCATCGCGACCAGGTCGAGGAAGGCTCCGACGACGTGCCGGAAGTCGCGGCGCATCCGCGCGGCGTCCCGCTTGACCTGTAGGTCGGGCAGGGCGAAGAAGACCCCGGAGACGGCCAGGGCGGCCCACAGCGGAACGGTGAGCGAGACGCCCCACTCCATCAGCACCAGCCAGCCGAGCAGCAGGGGGAAGGCCAGCAGCCCCGAGACGGCCAGCAGCACCTTGGTCGCCAGGAAGCCCTCGAACGACCTGCCGAGCAGCGCCAGGTCCGCCTTGGCGGAGCGGACCTCCCAGCCTCTGGCGGCGTAGAAGCGCGCCAGCCGTTCGCCGAGGCCTCGCCTCAGGGCGCTGACCTCCTCGTCGGGCAGGATGAGCCTGGCGCGCGGCGCGTCGGTGCCCTCCCTGGCGGCGTCCAGCGCGAGCAGCCGTGTCACGAGCCCGGGGCGGGCCGGGAACAACGCCTTCATCAGCAGGAACAGGCCCAGGCCGAGCACGGCTCCCGCGAGCAGCGCGTCAGTCGGCATCGCGCGCCCCCTCTCCCAGAGGCCCCATGGAGCCTCCTGCCGGCAGGCCGAGCAGCCTGGCGGGCTTGTCGAAGCGGGCCAGGCGGCGCATCCAGGCGAACCCCGCGCCGAAGAACCCCGCGACCACCACGAGCACGGCCTGGCCGAGGGTGTTGTCGTACTCGGCGACGTAGGAGGGGTTGAACACGACGAGCGCGACGGCGAAGGCGATGGCCGTGCCGACGACGATCTGCACGCTTCGCCGGGTCGAGCGGCGTTCGGCCTCGACGCGGCGGCGCATGTCGAGCTCCTCTCTGGCCGACACGGCCAGTGCCCCGAGCACGTCGCGCAGGCCGGGGCCGCGCAGCTTCGAGTTGAGGATGAGTGCGGCCACGACGAGGTCGGCCGAGGGGTCGTCGAGCTCGTCGGCGAAGATCCTGAGCGCGTCCGGCAGCGGCATCCGGGTGTGCAGGCGGTCGACGAGCGAGAGCAGGTGCGGGCGGAGCATGGGCGCGGCGGCCCTGATGGAGGACGGGATCGCCTGTTCCAGACCCGCCGCCCCCGCGATGGTGTCGCGGAGCGACTCGGTCCAGGCGGCCAGGCCCTCAAGGCGTCGCATCGCCGTGCGTTCCTCGGCCGCGCCGCCGGACAGACCACGCCATCCCAGGGCGAGCAGTACGGCCCCCACCGCCATGACCGGCCACCCGGTCACCACGAGCACGACGACGCCCGCGATCGCGCCGACCGCCGAGCGGGTCGACAGGGCTTTGAGGAGCCGGCGTCTCGCCGCCCTGCCGCCGGGGGTCGCCGGCCTGGGACGCATGCCGTACAGGGAGAGTCCCAGCAGGAACAGCCCCCCGCCGACCGCCGCGCCCGCGAGCATGACGAGGGGGTCGAACAGGCCGGGGGGAATGGGGATCATGCCCAGCCTCCCGGGTCGTAGCCGTGGTGGGCGAGCTCCTCCATGCAGGACAGGGGGGCGTTCGGCAGGACCCTGCCGTCGTGCGAGAGGGCGAAGACCTCGGAGGAGAGCACCCTGCCGTCGACTCCGGCCACCTCCCGCACGCTGGAGACGAACCGGCGCAGCCTGCCGCCCTTGGCGTAGTCGTTGCGTTTCTCGACGAAGACCACGAAGTCGATCGCGCCCGCGATGAGCATGTGGGTCGCGTCGATCGGCAGCCGCTCGGAGGCCTGGAGGGCGTAGGTGGCGATGCGGTTGAAGACCTCCATCGAGGAGTTGGCGTGGATGGTGGACAGCGAGCCGTCGTTGCCCTGGGTCATCGCGTTGAGCATGGTGACGATCTCGTCGCCGAGGACCTCTCCGACGATCACCCTGGACGGGTTCATGCGCAGCGAGCGCCGGACCAGCTCCGCCATGGAGATCTCGCCCTGCCCCTCCGAGTTGGGCAGCCGCTGCTCGAAGGCCACCACGTTGGGGTGGAGCTCGGGGAACTGGTCGAGGCCGAGTTCCAGCGCCCGCTCGACGGTGATCAGACGCTCGGCGGGCGGGATCTCGTTGGCCAGCGCGCGCAGCAGGGTCGTCTTCCCCGCGTTGGTCGAGCCGGAGATCATGATGTTCTTGCGGGCCGCGACGGCGGCCGACAGGAAGCGGCCGAGCTCGGGGGTGAGGGTGCCGTTCCCCACGAGGTCGCTGAGGAAGACCTTGCCGAGGCGGGAGCGGCGGATGGATATGGCGGGGCGGACCGTCACGTCCATCACCGCCGACAGTCGGGAGCCGTCCGGCAGGCGCAGGTCGAGCTGGGGGTTGGCGGTGTCGAACGGCCTGCTGGACAGGCCGCTGTAGGCGGCGAGGATCTGGATCAGCTCGACGAGCTCCTCGTCGGACTCGGCCACCGGCTCACGCATGAGCTCCTGCCCGTCGGCGTAGCCGACGAAGACGCGGTCGCAGCCGTTGATGTCGATGTTCTCGACGTCGGGGTCGTCCAGCAGCGGCTGCAGGCGGCCCACGCCGAACAGCGCGGCGTGGATCCCGGCGGCGAGCGCCTCCTCCTCCTCGGCGTTCGGCGGGGTGCGGCCGACGCCGATCTCGCCGCGCGCGAACTCCTCCAGCACCTGCGCGATGAGCGCGCGGGCGAACTGGCGTTCGTCCTCCCCGCTCATCGGCGTCAGGCCGCTGGCCTGGTCCAGGCGACGCTGGTGGGCCAGCCGGTCGCCGACCTCCTGCCGGAAGCGCTTCACCAGCGCGTGGTCGACGGTCATGCGGCGGGCTCCGGAGCGCGGACCTGCGCGGCGAGGCGGCCCGCGAGCTCGCGGGCGGTGCGGATCAGCAGCGAGCGGTCGAGGCGTCCGCCCCACTGGCCGCGCAGCAGTTCCGCGCCCTTGGGGTCGTGCGCGAGCCCGGTGACGAACGCGATCTCCCTGCCGGTGGCCATGACGATCCTGCGGACCTCGTCGATCGTCGTGCGGTACTGGCGGGGGTCGGCGATCACCACGACCGCGACCTGCAGGGAGCGGGGCATCACCTGCAGGCGTTCCCTCAGGTGGGCGACGTGGTCCAGGCTCGCCCTGGTGAACAGCACGACCAGCGCGGCCTCGGCGACCAGCTCGGCGGTCTCGGGGTGGCCGCCGAGGCGGCCGCAGTCGGCCAGCACGTCGGCGTTCGGCAGCGCCGCCATGGCGCGGCCGAGCGGACCCCACAGCCAGGTCAGCCCGGCGGCCTGCTCGCCGTGGGTGAGGCCGGCCAGCACGTCGAGGCCTCCGACGATCCGCTGGGTGTGCTCGTACATCTGCTCGGGCTGCAGGCCCCTGCGGGCCGTGGCCCCCAGGGTGAGCAGGCCCCTGCTGGGGTTGAGCACGCCTCCGTCCGCGGCGGGCAGGCGGTAGGCGAGGTCTCCTCCGGCGGGGTCGCACTCGGCGAGCAGCACGGAGCGGGGCCAGACCGCGCCGAGCGCGGTGGCCGCCGTGGTGACGCCGGGCGCGCCCTTGTCCGCGGCCAGGACGATGAGCGCCACGTCAGCGCGCTCCCGGCAGCTCGGCCACGGCGATCTCGCCGCTGGAGGCGTAGGCGCTGATCACGGGCGCGTCCTTGGCGTCCACGATGATCGCCACCTGGCCGCTCGGGGCGCCGCCGCTGACGGTGCGCATCTTGTGCAGGAGCGCGCTCTGCGCGAGGATCCGGCTCTGCGTGCCGCCCTCCCCGCCCCGGGCGGGCACGTAGATCACCTGGACCCGGTCTCCCACGTCCAGGGTGATGGGCAGCTGGCCGGGTTTGAGCGACAGGCCGACGATGGCCTTGCCCGGACCGAGCTCCCTGCTGGCGGAGACGACCATCTCGCCGGTCAGCAGGGTGCCGGGCAGGAGGGTGACGCGGGCGAAGTTCTGCGCGACGCGCTCCCTGTCGGCCCACGCCACGTAGTGGACGCCGGTGTTGGCGATCGGGACCTCCCGCATGGCCGCCGTGGTCATCCGCTGGCCCGCGCCGATCTGCTGGGTGATCTCGATCGCGGAGACCCGGTCGCCGCTGCGCAGGACCAGCAGGGTCGTGGCCAGGGCGCCGCCCAGGATGAGCAGCAACGCGAGGGCCGCGAGCGCGGGTTTGCGCTCGCGTGGGGACACGGGAAGCTTGCGCGAGGCGGGCCCCGAAAGGCCGGACTGCGCGCCTGGTCGTTCGGCGTTCACCGGGGCACGGCCTGCCGGCTTCTCACTGGTCCTCATGGGTAGGGGGACTCCCAGAGCGTTCAAAATAGGACTACTGCTCGAATTTACGCCATTATGTGCACCGCGCCGATGAACAGGTGGGCAAAATCCAGGTCCCATGCTCGTTTGATAGGAACAGGTCTGTCAACGTCGATCTGGAGGAACCTGGCGGTTTGGCCAGGTGACAGATGACTTATCGGGGTGATAAGGGCGCAGATTAACTCGTGTATCATCTATCCCAGCGTTTACGAGCCCCATTCGAGGGGAAAGTCCCGCGACCTTCACCTCTCGGCCTGGAGTCCGTGCCCTTCCCGTCACCTGAACCCGTTCAAAATGTGCCATCCTTACGGCATGGCCAACTGGTTCAGGCGCGGCGCACCGGGCCCAAGACGCCCTCGGGCCTTTCCACCGCACGTCGGCGCGGCCCCCACGCCACCGCGAACCCGCGCCAGGCGGTCCCGGGTCGGGTTTTCCACAGCCCGGCACGGCATTCCCCGGTCGTCTGAAATCAGCGAATGCCCATTTAAAACGGCATAACCGGCCCGCAACATCCGACAGTTGTCCACAGGTTGCCACGTTTTCCACATACCGGTCCGCACCCCACTACATTCCAGCAAACCGCCCCTGCGGGACGGTCGCCGC
Source organism: Streptosporangium carneum (assembly GCF_027922005.1). Classification (GTDB taxonomy): domain Bacteria; phylum Actinomycetota; class Actinomycetes; order Streptosporangiales; family Streptosporangiaceae; genus Streptosporangium; species Streptosporangium carneum. The sequence continues at coordinate 815,776 of NZ_BSEV01000002.1, forward strand.
TCTGTAGGTTGGACCGGGGTCCGACCCGAGGAGAGCGTCGATGCGGATCATGCTCACCGTGCTCAGCGAGCACGCCGACCGCGATGTCGTGGTCGAGGGCGACGAGACGACCACGGTGGCGCGGCTCGCCGAGTCGCTCACGGGTCAGGGCGGTGAGCGCCCCAGCAACGTCGTACGGCTGACCCGCAGCAAGGCCCCCTACGGACTCGGCCGCGAAGCGGGCGCGGCGCCCCCGACCCTCTGGCTGGACGGCCGCCCCCTCGACCCCTCCGCGCCCGCGCTCGGCCTGCTCCGCGACGGCGACCTCGTCACCCTCGACCGCGACCTGGCCGCGGCCACGGTCGCCGAGGAGCCGGGCGGCATCGTGGAGATCCGGGTGGTCGGCGGACCCGCCGCCGGATCCGTGCACCGCCTCAGCCTGGGAGTCCACACCGTCGGCTCCGACCCGGCCTGCGCGGTGGCCGTCGCCGACCCCCTGCTGCCCGGCGAGGCCGCCGTGGTGAGGCTCACCCCCGAGGCCATCACCGTCGAGGCGGGAACGGGTACGGGAACCCCTCCGAGACTGGACCGCGAACCTCTCGAAGGACCGGTGCCCTGGCCCGAGCACGCCGTGCTGACCTGCGGCGCGAGCGTGCTGACCCTCAGGGCGGTCGAGCCTCCCGACGCGCACCTGGACGCCCAGCCCGACGGCGGCCTCGCCTACAACCGGCCGCCCCGGCTGCGTCCGCCGGCGAGCACCCGGCGCTTCGAGGTCCCCGCCGAGCCGAAGCGGGCCGAGACCATGCGGCTGCAACTGCTGACCGCCTTCCTGCCCGCCGCGCTCGGCGTGGTCATGGCCTGGGCGTTCCAGATCTGGTACTTCCTGCTGATGGCGCTCATGACGCCGCTGATCATGGTCGGTCAGTGGTGGAGCGACAGGCGGCACGGCCGCAAGCAGCACCGCCAGCAGATGAAGCAGTACAAGGAGCGGCTGAAGGTCTTCGAGGCCGCCGTCGAGCGCGCCCGCGCCGACGACGAGGCGGAACGGCGCGCCGCCGCGCCCGACCCCGCCGAGGTCCTGCTCACCGCGACCGGCCCCAGGCGACGGCTGTGGGAGCGTCGCGACCACGACCAGGACGCCCTCAGGCTGCGGGTCGGCCTCGCCGACCTGCCCGCCGACCTGGAGTTCGCGCCCGAGCGCTCCGCCTCGGCCGAGACCGAGCTTCCCGACCTGCCCGACTGCCACGCGGTGCCGGTCGCGCTCGCCATGCGCCGTCTGGGCGTCGCGGGCCTGACCGGGCCCAGGCGGGCGACCGCGGGACTGGCCCGGTGGCTGGTCGGCCAGGCCGCCGCCCTGCACAGCCCCCGCGACCTGGCCATCGTGGTGCTGTCCGCGCACCGCGACGGGGACGAACGCTGGAACTGGGTGCGCTGGCTGCCGCACTGCGCCCCGCACGGCGGCGAGGACTGCGTGGCGCTGGTCGGCGCCGACCCGGAGGCCGCCGCCCGCAGGGTGAGCGAGCTGACCACGCTCATCGAGGAGCGCCAGGGTGAGGAGGAGGGGTCGTCGGCCAAGCTCGGCCGCATCCCGTCCGGCTGGGGCGACCTGGGCGGGCCGGGCCAGGCCGACCAGGCCCCCGTCTACGACGCGCGCCCCTACGACGTGCTGGTCGTCCTGGACGGCGCCCAGGTCCTGCGCGCGCTGCCCGGCATGCCGCAGGTCCTGCGCCAGGGGCCGAGGGCGGGCGTCTACACCCTGGCCCTGGACGACGACCAGCGGCTGCTGCCCGAGGAGTGCGCGACCGTCGCGGACGTGGCGGAGGACGGCACGGTACGGCTGCGCGGCGGCGGCCTCGACGGGCTGGGCGAGATCCTGGCCGACCAGGTCTCCGCCTCCTGGTGCGACCGGCTGGCCCGCTCCCTGGCCCCGGTGCGCGACGTCAGCCGCGACGACTCCAGCCTCGCCCTGCCCGGTTCCGCCAGGCTGCTGGACCTGCTCGAGCTCCCCTCCGTCACGGGCGCCGCCCTCGCCGAACGCTGGGGCCGTACGACGGAGGCGGTGATCGGGGCGGGTCCCGAGGGGCACTTCTCCGTCGACCTGCGCACCGACGGGCCGCACGCGCTCATCGCGGGCACGACCGGCGCCGGAAAGTCCGAGCTGCTGCAGACCCTGATCTGCTCGCTCGCGGTGGCCAACCGCCCTGACGAGATGACGTTCGTGCTGATCGACTACAAGGGCGGAGCCGCCTTCAAGGAGTGCGTACGGCTCCCGCACACCGTCGGCATGGTCAGCGACCTGGACGGCCACCTGACGCAGCGGGCGCTCGCCTCCCTGGCCGCCGAGATCCGCCGCCGCGAGCGCCTGCTGCTGGCCGCGGGGGCCAAGGACATCGAGGACTACCACGAGCTCCGCGACGCGCAGCGGGCCCGCGCCTCACGGGACCTGCTCGTGGCGGGAGCCGGGTCGTCGGTCAGGCAGCTGCCCCTGCGGGCCGATCCGCTGGAGGCGCTGCCCCGTCTCGTGCTGGTCATCGACGAGTTCGCGGCCATGGTCAGTGAGCTGCCCGACTTCATGACCGGCCTCGTCGACATCGCCAGGCGGGGCCGCTCTCTCGGCATCCACCTGATCCTGGCCACCCAGCGGCCCGGCGGCGTGGTGACCGCCGACATCCAGGCCAACACCTCGCTGCGCATCGCGCTGCGGGTGACCGAGGCCTCCGAGTCCGCCGACGTCATCGGCAGGCCGGAGGCCTCGCACATCTCCAAGTCCACCCCCGGCCGTTGCTACGTGAAGTCGGGCGCGGGCGCGGCGACGGCCGTGCAGGCCGCGCGGATCGGCGGGCGGAGCTCCGGCGCGCAGAGCGACGCCAGGGTGCGGGTGACCGAGGTGGACTGGCGGGCCCTGGGACAGCCGCTGTCGCCGCCGGAGACGGTCGCGGAGAACTCCGCCGTCACCGACCTGTCCCTGCTCGCCGACGCGCTGGTCGAGGCCGCCCGCGTCGCCGGCGTCCCCCGGCAGCCCAGCCCCTGGCTCCCGCCGCTCGACGACCTCCTGGTCGCCCCCGGCCTGTCCGCGGTGGCGGGGGACGCGCCGCCGTACCGGGCGGGGGTCCAGGAGGTGCCGCCGCTGGCGTTCGGGGTGACCGACTTGCCGTGGGCGCAGGACCGCAGGCCGCTGGCGCTGGACCTCGCCAGAGGGGGGCACCTGCTCCTGGCGGGCGCCTCCCGCAGCGGGCGGTCGACCGCGCTGCGCACGCTGGCCGGGGCGATCGCCGCCGGGGCGTCCCCCGAGGACGTGCACGTGCACGCGATCGACTGCGGTTCCGGAGCGCTGTTGCCGCTGATGGCCATGCCCCACTGCGGCGCGGTCGTGACCCGCGACCAGCTCGACCGGGTCGAACGGCTGCTGACCCGGCTGCGCGCCGAGATCGGGCGGCGGCAGCAGCTCCTGGCCGAGGCCGGGTACGCCTCGCTGGCCGAGCTGCGCGCCGCGACCACGGGACACAGGCTGCCGTGGCTGGTGCTGATGCTCGACCGCTGGGAGGGGTTCGTCGCCGCGTTCGAGGGTTACGACTACGGGCGGCTGATCGAGTCGATGATGCAGCTGCTCAGGGAAGGGCCCGCGGTCGGCCTGCGCGCCGTGGTGACCGGCGACAGGTCCGCGCTGATCGGGCAGATCTCCACGGTCTTCGACGACCGCCTCATCCTGCGCCTGGCCGACCCCGCCGACTACGGTCTGGCCGGACTGCCCGTCAAGGACCTGCCGACCACGCTCGCCCCCGGGCGCGCGCTGTCCACCGGCGAGCACGGCGTCACCGAGAGCCAGATAGCGCTGCTGTGCGACGACCCCTCGGGACCGGCCCAGGTCGCCACGCTCCAGTCGCTCGCCCGCGCCGTGCCCGCGCGCTTCGCCGACGCCCGCGCGGCGGGGGCCGGAGGCGGGGCGGCGGAGCCCGGCGGGTGGGTGTGGGACGGCGAGCCGCCGCTGCGGGTGGACGCGCTGCCGATGCGGATCACCATGGCCCAGTCGCTGGAGCTGGCCCCCTCCTTCGAGCCGCCCTCGCCCCTGTGGGCGCTGTTCGGCGTGGGAGGCGACTCGCTCGCCCCGCTCGGCGTCGACCTGCTCTCCCACGGCCCCGGCGCGGTCGTCGCGGGCCCCTCCCGCTCAGGACGCTCCTCCGCGCTGATGACCGCGGCCCGCTCCCTGCTGGCCCACGGCACGCCCGTCGTCCTGGTCACCCCCCGCCGCAGTCCGCTCAGCACGCTGGCCGACACGGCGGGGGTGCTGGCCGTGCTCGACGCGAACGGCGACCTGGAGGGGGCCGTCGCGGGACACGAACGCTATGTGGCGATCGTCGACGACGCCGAGCTGATCTCCGCGGACTCGTCCCTGGGCATGGCGCTGGAGCAGGTGCTGCGCACGGGGCGCGACAGCGAGCACGGTCTCATCGCGGGCGGCACCACGGGCGACATGACCACCGCCTACCGCGGCTTCGTGGCCGAGGCCCGCAAGGCGCGCACCGGCCTGCTGCTGTCCGTCCAGAGCCCCGCCGACGGCGACCTGTTCACCATCCGCCTCCCCAGAGGCGCGGTCGGCGGGCCGCCGGGACGAGGCCTGCTCGTCACCCTGGGCTCGGTGACCCCCCTCCAGACGGCCCTCCCGACCTGAGCCCGCCCTCCCTCTCCTGCCGCGAGAACGCCCTTCTCCCCCGCCGAAACGCCGTCCCATGAGGAAACCGGGTTTCGCCGGGGCGTTCTCCCCCACCGGTAGAAGGACATGAGGAATCGCCAAAGCGCCGCCCCGGCCTCGAAAACCGGAGCGGCGCCCTGACGAACGGGATCAGCGGGTGGCGGACTCGATGTTGCCGCGATAGGTGTTGATGACGCGGGAGGCCTCGGCGAGTTCTTCCGACATGCGCTGGAAAGCGGCGCGGTAGTTCTGCCACGCCTCGGTGAAACGCTGCGCTCCAGGACCGGTCCAAGCGGTGCCGACCTTGGCGGCCTCCCGGTCCAGAGCGGCCATGGTGGCTCTCACCTGGTCGGCCTGCTGGGTGAACTGGGTGGCCATCTGCTGCATTTCCGCGGGGTTGCCGCCGAGCAAGTTCTGGCTCATGCCAGTCTCCTTCGAGATCGGTGTCGGGGGGCTCACCAAACGAAATCACGATAGGCGAGTTGATCACAGAGGCGCTCGGATTATGCCGAGCGGTTATGGATCTTCCCATACCTGTGGACCGGCTAACGTTCGTGTTCGACAGAAACCTTTCGCGATACCGGGGATCGCGCCGATGCGGGAGATTGTGGTGACGGACGGAGGGACGGGAATCGGTTTCGCCGTGGCCTCGGCTCTCCTCGCCCGGGGAGACCGGGTCGCCGTCACCGGACGCCGCGAGCAGGCGTCGCGGGAGGCGGCGAAGAATCCGGGCGCCCGCCTCGGCGGGTAGGGACCCGCTTCGAACGGGCTCCGTACGGACAGGAGCAACGGGCCGTACGGACAGAAGCGGTGCCGAGCGGCGAAACTGGATCCGCGAGGTCCCGATCCCGGCTAGCGGGAACCGGGCGTACAGCTCTTCGCCCTGACAACTAGGAATAGGAACCTGATATGCGGAACGTCGATCCCGTCAGGCAGGGACCGCCCCCTCGGGCCCCCGGGCCCGGCGAGTAGGAACCGGACACGAATCTCCGGTTCCGTCAGGTCGGAACCGGACCAGCAGGATCCCGATCCTGGCAGGTAGGACCCCGCTCCTCCCCGGGATCAGACGACGCCTACACTCCGTTGAAGGCCCGCCAGCCCCCCGTTCGCGTGTGATGAAGGGAACAACGCCGGTGCAGAAGGTCTTGATCGCCAATCGTGGTGAGATCGCCGTGCGGATCGCCCGTGCCTGCAAGGACGCGGGTTTGGCCAGCGTCGCGGTCTATGCCGAGCAGGACCTGGACGCGCTGCATGTCCAGCTCTCCGACGAGGCTCACGCTCTGGGCGGCCAGTCTCCGGCGGAGACCTACCTGGACATCGACAAGTTGCTGGCGGTCGCCGCGGCCAGCGGCGCGGACGCGGTGCACCCGGGGTACGGGTTCCTCGCCGAGAACGCCGCGTTCGCCCAGGCGGTGATCGACGCCGGGCTGACCTGGATCGGGCCGCCGCCGTCGGCGATCGTGGCGTTGGGCGACAAGGTGCAGGCCCGCCACATCGCCCAGAAGGTCGGGGCCCCGCTGGTGGCCGGGACCGCCGAGCCCGTGGCCGGGGCCGAGGAGGTCGTGGCGTTCGCCGCCGAGCACGGTCTGCCGATCGCGATCAAGGCCGCCTACGGCGGAGGCGGGCGGGGCCTGAAGGTGGCCCGCACGCTGGAGGAGATCCCCGAGCTGTTCGACAGCGCGGTCCGCGAGGCGGTCGCGGCCTTCGGCCGGGGTGAGTGCTTCGTCGAGCGCTACCTGGACCGGCCGCGGCACGTGGAGACCCAGTGCCTGGCCGACACGCACGGGCAGGTCGTGGTCGTCTCCACCCGTGACTGCTCGCTGCAGCGGCGTCACCAGAAGCTCGTGGAGGAGGCGCCCGCGCCGTTCCTGACGCCCGAGCAGGTGGAGCTGCTCTACTCCTCGTCCAAGGCGATCCTGCGAGAGGCCGGATACGTCGGGGCCGGCACGTGTGAGTTCCTGGTCGGCCAGGACGGCACGATCTCCTTCCTGGAGGTCAACACCCGGCTGCAGGTGGAGCACCCGGTCAGCGAGGAGGTCAGCGGGCTGGACCTGGTGGCCGAGATGTTCCGGATCGCGGCCGGGGAGGCGCTGGGGTACGACGACCCGCCGGTGCGGGGGCACAGCATCGAGTTCCGGATCAACGCCGAGGACGCCGGGCGCGGCTTCCTGCCCGCGCCGGGCACGATCGGGACGCTGCGGCTGCCGTCCGGCCCCGGAGTGCGGGTGGACGCCGGTTACGCCGAGGGGATGACGGTGCCGGGGGCGTTCGACTCGCTGGTGGCCAAGGTCATCGTGACGGGGGCGGACCGGCGGCAGGCTCTGGCGCGTGCGCGGCGGGCGCTGGCGGAGTTCCGGATCGAGGGCATGCCGACGGTGGCGGAGTTCCATCGGGTGGTGGTGGACGAGCCCGCGTTCGTGGACGAGCCGTTCACCGTGCACACCCGGTGGATCGAGACCGAGTTCGTCAACCCGGTGCCGCCGTACGACGGGCCGGTGGCCGAGTCGGCCGTGGCCGGCGAGCGTGAGCGGGTGACGGTCGAGGTGGCCGGCAAGCGGCTGGAAGTGGTGCTGCCCGCCGGATTCGCCGCCGCCTCCGCCTCCGCTCCCGCCGGCGGATCCGGCCGGGGACGCGCCGGGCGTCGCGCCGGAGGCGGGCGTAAGGCGGCGGCCGGCGGGGACGGGCTGGTCAGCCCGATGCAGGGCACGATCGTGAAGGTCGCGGTGGCCGACGGGGACGTGGTCTCGGTCGGCGATGTGATCGTGGTCCTGGAGGCGATGAAGATGGAGCAGCCGCTGACCGCGCACCGGGCCGGAGTCGTGGCGGGGTTGAACGCCACGGCCGGGCAGAGCGTGACCGCGGGCGCGGCCATCTGCGACATCCGGGACGCCTGACCGGACCGTGCCGTGCTGACCTGGCCGGGAAACTCGTCGGCCAGGTCCCGGCGCCCCTCGCCGACCTGCCGAAGGCAGGACGCGGCGGGGAGGTGCGGGGTCCGTGTGGACGACACACCTCATGAGCCCCCACGGCTCTCCTCACGCTCCGAGGGCGCTCCCACCCGGTCGTCGCACCATGTAGACGTCGACCGGGTCCTGGACCTCGACGGTGAACCCATGGCGCTCGTAGAGCCGCCGGGCGGGGCTGCCCTGCAGGACGTTCAGGCGAACGGGCACACCGTCGGCGTCCGTCTGTCTCAGCAGCGCCCGCAGCACGGCCGATCCGAGCCCCCGGCCCTGGAGACCCGGAACGAGATAGAAGTGCTCCAGCCATCGTCCGTATGCCGGGGCGGACTCCCGGGAGCGGGGAGAGTCCCTGCGCGTCGTGGGGGAGCCGGGAGCGGTGGAGGCAAGGAACGCCGGAGACCGGGAGCGGCCGGGAGGACGCCGGGCGGACGGGCTGATCCGACCGTGGTGGCGGTGCCTAACCCGGCGTGGAAGGGGATACGGTCAAGGAGGGAACTCTGACGTCCATCCACTCGTCTTTGTAGGACGAAGGAGGCTTTCTGCCGTGACCACCAAGAAATCAGCGCCAGGTCGCCTCGGTGCCGCGATCATCGCGTTGCTCGCCGGGCTGCTGGCCGTCTTCATGATCGCGCCGGCGGCGAACGCCGCGGCGCCCGACCCGAGCACGATCGCGTCCGGTTTGAAGGACGGCGACCGCTTCTACGTCGATCCCTCGGCGGACATTCCCGCCGACGCCGCCGACGCCATGCGCAGCGCCGTCGAGCAGAGCTCCTCGGTCTACCTGGCGCTGCTGCCCACGGGCTCGGTCACCAGCAGCTCCCAGGCGAGGACCCTGCTGACCTCGATCCGCAAGGACGTGGGCGGCAAGTCGACCGTCCTGGTCATGAGCGGCAACGTGCCGTTCGGCGTTTCCAACATCAAGGGCGTCGACGTCGACGAGCTCCTCGGCCGCGCGAAGGTCGGCAACAGTCCGACGGACAACGTGATCAAGTTCGTCCAGCTGGCGGACGACGCGGGCACCGGCGCCGGCGTGAAGCCCGGCTCGTCCAGTTCCTCCGGTGGTTCCGGCGCGGGCGTGCTGGTCGGCATCCTGGTGCTGGCCCTGGCCGGCGGCCTGGGCGTCTTCTTCTACTCCCGCAAGAAGAAGAAGCAGCGCGAGGCCCGCGAGGCCGCCGAGCTGGCCGCGGTCAAGCAGACCGTGGACGAGGACGTCACCAAGTTCGGCGAGGAGATCACCTCGCTGGACACCGACGTCAAGCTGCTCGGCGACGGTTCGGAGCACCAGCAGGACTGGCAGCGCGCCCTCGACTCCTACGAGCGGGCCAAGGTGGAGCTGACGGCGGTCAAGCGCCCCGACGAGCTCCGTGGCGTGACCACCGCGCTGGAGGAGGGCCGTTACGCCCTCGCCTGCGTGAAGGCGCGGGTGAACCACCAGCCGCTCCCCGAGAGGCGCTCTCCGTGCTTCTTCAACCCGCAGCACGGCCCCTCCGTCCGTGACGTCCGCTGGGCCCCGCCCGGTGGCGCGGTGCGCGACGTGCCCGCCTGCGCGGCCGACGCCGAGGCGGTCGAGCGCGGCTTCGAGCCGCAGACGCGTCAGGTCATGGTCGACGGCCACTACCGCCCGTACTACGACGCCGGCCCCGCCTACCAGCCCTACGCCTACGGCTACTACGGCGGCTTCGGCGACGTGATGAGCGCGATGCTCGTCGGCACGGTGATGGGAAGCGTGCTGAGCGGCGGCTGGGGTTATGGCGGTTACGGCGGCTACGGCGCCGGTTACGAGCAGGGCCTGGCCGACGGTGGCGGCGGCAGCGACTTCGGTGGCGGCGGCGACTTCGGTGGCGGCGGCTGGGGCGACTTCGGTGGCGGCGGCGACTTCGGCGGAGGTGACTTCGGCGGCGGCGACTGGTGACCCCGTAGCCGTGCCGCTCACCGCCTGACCTCGGCGGTCCGGTCGGTCATCGCATGAATCCGATGGTCCGATCGGTCGCCGCACGAACCCGGAGCCCTGACGTGGCATCGCTGGAGACCGCTGAAGGTCGGGCGATCGCACCGGCCACCGCTGAACCCGGTCACTGCTGAAAGCCGAAACGGGCGCGTCCCTTGGGGACGCGCCCGTTCGTCGTGCGATCCCCGCCGTAGGAAGCCGGGCCTCCTGGCAGGCGGGACGTCGGTCACGCGGGACCGGCCTCCTGGCGGGCGACGCGCTCTCTCGCCAGCTCGGCCCGCAGTTCGGCGATCTCGTGCTGGAGCTCGAAGATGCGCCGGACGGCCGCGAGGGTCATGCCCTCGCCGACGAGCTCGATGGCGTTCTGGAGATCGCCGATCTCGTGCCGGGTGTAGCGACGCTGGCCGCCGCTGGAGCGAGCGGGCCGTACGACGTCGTGCTCGTCGAGACGGCGCAGGAACGCCTGCTCGACCTGGAGCATGTCGGCCACCTGGCCGACCGAGTACAACGGGGCGTGCTCGTCGTCGAAGGGGAGCCTGGCCATCGTCGATCCTTTCCTGAAGGTCTTTCAACGCGTCGGGGTGGGCGCCGGAACCCGGCGCCCACCCCACGAGGATTCGACGTTCAGGCCTGGCGGGTCAGGGCTTGATCGACCTGGTCTCCTCGGCCCTGTGGATCTCGACCTTACGAGGCCTGGCCTTCTCGATCACCGGGATGCGCACGGCCAGCACGCCGTTGGCGTACGCGGCATCGACCTTCTCGCTGTCGAGGTGCTCGGAGAGATAGACCCGGCGGGTGAAGAGGCCCTTCGGGCGCTCGCGGACGAACAGGCGGTCGTCCTGGCCGTACTCCTCCTCGCGCCTGGCGCTCACCGACAGGACGCCCCGGTCGACGGTGACCTCGATGGAGTCGGGGTCGACCCCCGGAAGGTCGAACTTGAGAAGCACGTCGTCCTTGCGGCGGACGCCGTCCAGCGGCATGGCTCCGCTCGCACCCGCCTCACCCCATCCGAGGGCCTGCTTCGCGAGCCGGTCGAACTGACGGTCGAACTCCTGAACGAACGGGTCGATCGACGTCAGCAGCATCGGTAACCACCTCCGTTGAACCAGGCAGGTATCCTCAAGCCTGCCTTCTCGAAAACCTCTTACTACAGTTATAAGTAACCGACGTGCCGCTGAGCAAGTCATCTCTCGAAATTTTTCGAGCCTCTTCGGAGGCGCCCGACGGCCCAGGCCGCCCCCTTCACACCGGACGGCTCGGACGGCCGACGCGCTCCGCCGAAAAAGAGCGGCACGGCAGGCAAAGGGTGCAAGCAGCCGTCTAGCGGGATGCAATGATCCACTGACACGATCGGGACTGCTTTCAAGGAGGCTCCCGTGCGTCGTTCCGTTTCCCTGGCACTCCTCGCTGCGATCTTCGCGCTGTCAGGGCCCATGACCTCTCCCGCTCAGGCCGCGGCCGGGCCGTGCAAGCCCGGTCAGGGCGCCAACCTGCGTGGCAAGGACTTCACCAAGGGCGCCCAGCTGCCCTACAGCCTGCGCTGCGCCGACCTGACCGGAGCGAAGCTGGGCGGCGTCGAGCTCATCCAGAAGGATCTGACGGGGGCGATCCTGCGCAACGCCAACCTCAGGCAGGCCAACCTCACCCAGGCCACGCTCAAGTACGCCGACCTGCGAGGAGCCGACCTCAGCGAGGCCGACCTCGGCCAGATGCACGCCGACCACGCCGACCTGCGCGGCGCGATCCTGGTGGACGCGGAGGCCGGGCAGGCCGAGTTCCCGTACGCGGACCTGACCGGGGCCAAGCTGACCCGAGCCGAGTTGACCCAGGTCAACTTCGTCAACGCCAAGCTGGTCGACGCCGACCTCAACGAGAGCAGGCCCGGCCAGCTCAAGGCGCGCAAGGCCGACTTCACCCGGGCGAAGCTGCACGAGGCCAAGATGGGACAGTCCAACCTGGGCCACGCGGTCTTCAAGGACGCCGACCTGAGCGAGGCCGTGTTCGACCAGGCCGAGCTGGACGGCGCCGACTTCACCGGCGCGCTGGTCCAGGACGCCTCCTTCATCCAGGCCGACGACGCGGACCTGACCGGCGCCAAGGGGACTCCGAAGGGCATCGACCTGCCGTCGTTCACCCAGCCGACCCCCGCCGAAGAGGCCTCCGATCCCGAGACGGCCGAAACCCCGGCCGCGCAGCCCGCGGGAGGCAGGAGCGGCCCGTCCGTCGGGCTCGTCATGGTCGTGCTCAGCGCCGTCGGCCTGGCCGCCACCGTGGTGATCTGGGGCGTCAGCGCCCAGCGGCGGAGCAGGCGCAACGCCAGGTTCGCGCTCATGCGACGCGGCGCCGAGGAGGACATCACCCGGCTGGGTGAGGAGATCGACCAGCTCGACTACGAGTTCCAGGTCAGCGGGCGCGGCGGCATGACCGCGGACAACGACTGGCGGCACGCCATCGACGCCTACGAGGCCGCCAAGAACGCGCTGGCCGTGGCCAGGCAGGCGGAGGAGCTGCACTTCGTGGCGCGCGCCGTACAGGACGGCAGGAACGCCCTGAGCCGCCTGCGGGCGAGGACGTCCCGCTGACCCACGCCCCGCCGGGGTGGCGGACCGTCCGGCTGGGCGCCGCCGGACGGTCTCGGCGCTCGTCGCGCCGGGCTGGGCCCGCGTCGCTTTGGCCGGCGACCCCGACGGGCTGAACCGGGCGGCCGACCACGGGGCCCGGCACGGGGCGTCGCGCTCAACCGGGGTGAGCGGGGGGCGTCACGCTCAACCGGGGTGAGCGAGGGGCGTCGCGCGTCGCGCTCAGCCGGGGTGGGCGGCCAGGTGGCCGAGCAGCAGGTCGTTGACCCGGTCCGGGGCCTCGAGCTGCAACCAGTGGCCCGCGCCTTCGAGGCGTTCGTACCGCCAGGGGCCGCTGACGTGCCTGGCCGTACCGGTCATCCACTCCTCGGTGAGGAACCGGTCGCGAGTGCTCCACACCCCCAGCGTGGGCGCCTGGATGGCGGGCAGGTCGAGAGGCGGGGCGACCAGGGTCTCGGGGCGGACACCGGTGCGGTAGATCGCCAGCGCGGCGCTGAGCGCCTCGGGATCGCGCATGCGCTCGACGACCTCGTCGGCGTCGGGGTGCTCGGCCAGCATCTCACGGCAGTTGCGGAAGTCGTCCTGGCTGAGCCACTGCTCGGCGACGCCGACGAACTGGAAGAGCAGCATGTACCACGACTTCTCCCGCTGCCGCCATCCCGCGTCGACCAGGGCCGCGGGGTGACCGACCGACAGGCAGGTGAGGCTGGCCACCCGCTGGGGCGCGACCGCGGCGAGGATCTGCACGAGAGCCGACCCCCAGTCGTGCCCCACCAGATGCGCCCGCGCGACGCCGAGCCTGTCGAGGACGGCGAGAAGGTCGCCGAGATGCCGGTCGAGCTCGTAGTTCTCCAGCCCCGCGGGCTTGTCGGAGTCGCCGAACCCGCGCAGGTCGGGGGCGATCGTACGGTATCCGGCGGCGTTGAGCGCGGCCACCTGGTGACGCCAGCAGGCGTGGGTGTCGGGAAAGCCGTGGACGAGCAGGACCGCGGGGCCCTCCCCGCTGTCCTGGACGTTGAGACCGATGCCGTTGACCTCGACGCGCATCATGACACTCCGGTGGTCTGGGAGAACCGGGCGCGGCGGACACCGGCGGCGTCGACCGTATGACGATCATAACGGGGGCGCCGCCCCCTGAGAGGTCCGTGAGGGGCCGGCGACCTCTCGGGTCAGATGCCGCTGGGGGTCATCGGCTGCATGAGACGGCGGGCCGCCTCGGTGATGGAGCCGGACATCGACGGGTAGACCGCGAAGGTGTGGGCGAGCTGGTCGACGGTGAGACGCTGCTGGACCGCGACGGAGACGGCCAGGATCAGCTCGGACGCCCGGGGGGCGACCACGACGCCGCCGAGGATGATGCCGGTGTGCGGGCGGCAGAACAGTTTCACGAAGCCGTCGTTGAACCCCTGCATCTTGGCCCGGGCGTTGGTGGCGAGCGGCAGCTTGACGACGTTGGCCTCGATCTCGCCGGATTCGATCGCCTTCTGTGTGACGCCCACGGCGGCGATCTCGGGGTCGGTGAAGATGTTGGAGGCGACGGTGGCCAGGCGCAGCGGCTGCACGGCCTCGCCGAGCGCGTGCCAGACGGCGATGCGGCCCTGCATGGCGGCGACCGAGGCGAGCATCAGCACGCCGGTGCAGTCACCGGCCGCGTAGACGCCGGGCGCGGAGGTGCGGGAGACCTTGTCGACCTGGATGAACCCGCCCCGGTCGAGGGTGACCCCGGCCTCCTCCAGGCCGATGCCGCTGGTGTTGGGGATCATGCCGACCGTCATCAGGCAGTGGGTGCCCTCGGCCGTCCTGCCGTCCTCAAGCGTGACGACCACGCCGTCGGCGGTGCGTTTGACGGACTCCGCCCGGGAACGCCCCATGACGTTCATCCCGCGGCGGCGGTAGACCTCCTCCAGGACCTCGGCGGCGTCGGCGTCCTCGTTGGGCATCATCCGGTCGCGCGAGGAGACGAGGGTGACCTCGGAGCCGAGGGAACGGTAGGCTCCGGCGAACTCTGCGCCGGTCACTCCCGAGCCGACCACGATGAGGTGCTCGGGCAGCTCCTCCAGGTCGTACATCTGCCGCCAGGTGAGGATGCGCTCGCCGTCGGGCTCGGCGGAGGGCAGGATGCGCGGGGTCGCCCCCGTCGCCACGATCACGACGTCGGCCCTGATCGTCCGGTCGCCAGCCCTGACCACCTGGGGATCGACCAGCCGTCCCGCGGCCCGGACGATCTCGACGCCCTCCGCGGCCAGGCGCGCGGCGATGTCGGCGGACTGCGCCTGGGCCAGGTCCTTCACTCGCGTGTTGACCAGCGGCATGTCGGCGATGACGCCGCCGACGTCGCCGTCGGGGCCGCCGGTGAAGTGCACGCCGAGCATGCTGGCGTCGAGAAGGGCCTGTTTGCGCACCGAGGTGGCGATCAGCGTCTTGGACGGCACGCAGTCGGTGAGGACGCAGGCCCCGCCGGGGCCCTCCTGTTCGACGACGGTCACCTGTGCCCCAAGTTGCGCGGCCACCAGAGCCGCCTCGTACCCGCCGGGCCCGCCACCGATGATCACGATCCTCGTCACGTACCCCATTGTCCCGCATCTTTCGGACCAATCACTCGCTGGGTCCCCTCAAACACCACGAAAGTGCCCCGAAAGCCCCCTGGGGCCGGGGACGCAACCGACCGGCCTCGTTCGGGACGACCGGATCCCAAGGATTCGGGTCCGAGTCAAAGGCTTGGAAGTCCCGTCAAAGGAAAACGACACGACGCCGAGGCGAAGTGAGCGCCGGGCAGATCTTCGATTACTGTTGGATGCCGTGCCTGTCTACGCCGCCTACGGCAGCAACATGGACCCGAAGCAGATGGCCCAGCGGGCCCCTCACTCCCCCATGCGGGGGTCAGGCTGGCTTCAGGGCTGGCGCCTCACGTTCGGCGGGAACGACCTCGGCTGGGAGGGCGCTCTCGCCACCATCGTCGAAGACCCCTTCGAGGAGGTCTTCGTCGTGCTCTACGACGTGCCCGAGTGGGACGAGACCTCCCTCGACCAGTGGGAGGGCGCGGCACGCGGCCTCTACCACAAGGTCAGGCTCAGGGTTCAGACCCTGGACGGCGAGGTCGTGGCCTGGTTCTACGTGATCGACGGCTACGAGGGCGGCCTGCCCTCCGCGCGCTATCTCGGCATCCTGGCCGAGGCCGCCGAGCGGGCGGGCGCGCCGGACGACTACGTCAAGGATCTGCGCGGCCGTCCCTGCACGTCACTGGGAGGCTGACCCGGACGGCCTCTCCCGCCGCCCGGTCGCCGGGAGCCACCCGGGATGAGCCTCCCACCGTCCGAGGGGAGAGGCCGAACATGCGGAAACACGTGAATTGACCGAAAGGTCCGCACCCGCGTGCATTCCGCGTAATCCAAGGAGAACGGCGAGTACGCTCGGTGAGATGACCAACGACCCTTATGCACTCGCCACCGACGCCGCGACAGCGCTGAAGGGCGCTGTCGGAGTCGGCTCCTTCGACGTCGCGCTGGTGATGGGTTCGGGCTGGGTTCCGGCCGCCGACGCGATCGGCGAGACGATCGCCGAGATCCCGGTGACCGACCTGCCCGGCTTCGCGCCTCCCGCGGTGGCGGGCCACGCGGGCAGGATCCGCGCGGTGCGTACCGAGTCGGGCAAGAACGCGCTGATCTTCCTCGGCCGCACCCACCTCTACGAGGGCCACGGCGTGAACCCGGTCGTGCACGGCGTGCGGACCGCGATCAGGGCGGGGGCGGGCACGGTCGTGCTGACCAACGCCGCGGGCGGCCTGCGCCCCGAGACGCAGGAGGTCGGTGAGGCGGTGCTGATCAGCGACCACATCAACCTGACCGGCGCCAACCCGATCACCGGCGCCACCTTCGTCGACCTGACCGACGTCTACACCCCGCGCCTGCGCGACCTCGTCCGGGAGGTCGAGCCGTCGATGGCCGAGGGCGTCTACGTGGCCTTCCGCGGTCCGACCTACGAGACCCCGGCGGAGGTCCGCATGTGCAGGATCCTCGGCGGCGACATGGTCGGGATGTCCACGGCGCTGGAGGCCGTCGCGGCCCGCGAGGGCGGCGCGGACGTGCTCGGCGTCTCCCTGGTCACCAACCCCGGCGCGGGCCTGGTCGGCGAGCCGCTCAACCACGAGGAGGTGCTGGCGGTCGGCCGTGCCACCGCCACGCGCATGGGCGTCCTGCTCTCCAAGGTCGTCAACAAGCTGTAGAGACCGCACAGGCGGGCGGCCGCCCCGAGCGAGAGATGACGATGAGCAGCGATCTTGTACGGCTGGCGCAGGCCTGGCTCGCCCAGGACCCCGACCCCGAGACCCGGGCCGAGCTCGCCGCGCTCCTCGAGCGCCTCCCCGAGGACGGCGAGGACGCACTGCGGGAACGGTTCCACGCCAAGCTGGAGTTCGGCACCGCGGGACTGCGGGGCGAACTCGGCGCGGGCCCCAATCGGATGAACCGGGTCACCGTCATGCGCGCCGCGGCGGGCCTGGCCCGGGTCCTCGGCCCCGGCAGGCACGTCGTGATCGGTTACGACGCCAGACACAAGTCCGACGTCTTCGCCCGCGACACCGCCGCCGTGCTCACCGGGGCCGGGCTGCGGGCGTCCGTGCTTCCCGAGCCGCTGCCGACCCCCGTGCTGGCCTTCGCCGTGCGTCACCTCGGCGCGGACGCGGGCGTGACCGTCACCGCCAGCCACAACCCGCCCCGCGACAACGGCTACAAGGTCTACTGGGGTGACGGTTCGCAGATCGTGCCGCCGGTCGACGCGGAGATCTCCGCCGCGATCGACGCCGTCGGCCCGGTGTCCGGGCTGCCGCTCGGCTCCGGGTGGACCGAGTTGGGCGACGACGTCGTGGCCGCCTACCTGGCGGCGGTGACGGCGCTGCCGCTCGGCGACGCCAGAGGGCTGCGGGTGGCCTACACCCCGTTGCACGGCGTGGGAGGCGCCCTGGTGACCCGGGCCTTCCTGGCGGCCGGGTTCGACGCCCCCGCCGTCGTCGAGGCGCAGGCGGCCCCCGACCCGGACTTCCCGACCGTCGCGTTCCCCAACCCGGAGGAGCCCGGCGCGATGGACCTCGCACTGGAGCTGGCCCGGCGGGTCGAGGCGGACGTCGTGCTGGCCAACGACCCCGACGCGGACCGCTGCGCGGTCGGCGTGCGCCTGCCCGGCGGGGACTACCGGATGCTGAGCGGGGACGAGGTCGGCTCGCTCCTCGGCGAGCACGTGATCCGCCGGACCTCGGGCGAGGGACGCCTGGTGGCCACGACGATCGTCTCGTCGTCGCTCCTCGGCAAGATCGCCGCTGGATACGGCGTGCGCTACGCCGAGACCCTCACCGGCTTCAAGTGGATCATGAAGGCCGGTGAGGGGCTCGTCTTCGGCTACGAGGAGGCCCTCGGGTACAGCGTCGGTCACAGTGCCGACCGCAGTGTCGACCACACCCCCGGTCACAGCGCCGGTCACAGCGCCGGTCACAGTGCCGGTCACAGTGCCGGTCACAGTGCCGGTCACAGTGCCGGCCACAGTGCCGGCCACAGTGCCGGCCACAGTGCCGGCCACAGTGCCGATCCCGGCTCCGACCACGACGCCGGATCGGAAGCGGTCCTGCCCGTCCACGACAAGGACGGCGTCGGCGCGGCGCTGACCGTCGCGGGCCTCGCCGCCCAGGCCAAGCTCGAAGGCCGTACCCTGCTGGACCTCCTCGACGACCAGGCCCGCGCGTACGGCCTGCACGCCACCTCCCAGCTGTCGGTCAGGGTCGCCGACCTGTCGCTGATCTCGGGGGCGATGGCCCGCCTGCGCGCCGTCCCGCCGGTCGAGCTGGGCGGCCGTAAGGTCGAGTCCGCCGACGACCTGAGCGAGGGCTCGGCGGACCTGCCCCCCACGGACGGCCTGCGCTACCGCCTCTCCGGCGGCGCTCGCGTCGTGGTCCGCCCGTCGGGCACGGAGCCCAAGCTCAAGTGCTACCTGGAGGTCGTCGTCCCGGTCGAGGGCGAGGTCGCGGAAGCCCGGCGGCGGGCCGCGGACGACCTCGACGCCCTGAGGTCCGACCTGTCGGCCGCCCTCGGCCTGTAGCCCGCACGGAGACGGCGCCGGTCCGCGTGGAGACGGCCAGCCCGCGTGGAAAGGGCACCGGTTCGCGCGGAGACAGCCAGCCCACACGGAGAGGCTGCCGGTCCGCGTGGAGAGGATGCCGACCCGCGCGGGGAGTGCGCCGCCCGCGTCAGACCAGGAAGGCCGCGACGACCACGACGACGGCCGCCGCCAAGGCCGCCAGGGCGCTCGGAGACCAGCCTGCCCTGAGCGTCCCGGGATCGGGAAGGGCGCCCGCGACTCCGGGCGTCACCCGTTTGGCGGACTCGGCACGCTCGGTGATCTGCTCGGCCACCCAGTCGGCGTGGGTCTTGCCCGCCAACGCCTCTGCGGCCGCCTGCTCGGCCTTCGAACGCGCGGGCTCGGTCTTGAAACGGCCCTTGCCGCTCTGCGGGCTCGCCCTGCGCATCGCCGCCACCCGCTCACGGCCCGAGGTCTGCGGCGTCCAGCAGCGGACGACACGGCCCCCCGAGGTGATCGTGATCGTGTGGGAGACGGTGACCTCGTCGACCAGACGCCACGGCACGAAGACGTTCCTGAGCGGGTTGCGGACCAGCACGCCCTCTCCTGTGAGGACGACCGCCGGGCGCAGGCAGGTGATGAAGACCAGCGCGGTCAGCACGGCCAGCACCGCCGCGGCGGCCATCGAGGACGGCCCGTTGTAGCGGACGATCAGGTCCACCGCGTTGAACGCGGCGAAGGCCATCCAGATCCAGCCGAGAACCTGCGCGGCCTTCGACCGGAACACCTGCTTCATCGCGCTGACCCCGCTCCCGCGAACCCGTTCACGCCTGCCACTTGAGCTGGGCGAAGCCTGGCTTGATCACGCCGTTGATGAGCGCGAGGCGCTCGTCGAACGGCAGGAACGCCGACTTCATGGCGTTGATGGTGAACCACTGCATATCGTCCCATCCATAGCCGAACGCCTCGGACAGCTTGGCGAACTCCTCGGAGACGGAGGTGCCGCTCATCAGCCGGTTGTCGGTGTTGACCGTGACCCGGAAGTTGAGCGCCCGCAGCAGGCCGATCGGATGCTCGGCGATGGAGGGGGCGGCGCCGGTCTGGAGGTTGGAGGTCGGGCACATCTCAAGCGGGATGCGCTTGTCACGGACGTAGGCCGCCAGCCTGCCGAGCTTGGTCGACCCGTCGCCGGAGACCGCGATGTCGTCGATGATCCGGACGCCGTGGCCGAGCCGGTCGGCGCCGCACCACTGGATCGCCTGCCAGATCGACGGCAGGCCGAAGGCCTCGCCCGCGTGGATGGTGAAGTGGGCGTTCTCGCGCTGGAGGTACTCGAAGGCGTCGAGGTGACGGGTGGGAGGGTAGCCCGCCTCCGCCCCCGCGATGTCGAAGCCCGCCACGCCGACGTCACGGTAACGGACGGCCAGCTCGGCGATCTCCATGGACCTGGCCTGGTGGCGCATCGCGGTGAGCAGGGTGCCCACCTTGATCCCGCGCCCCTCCGAGCCGACCCTGAAGCCTTCGAGCACGGCCTCGATCACCTCCTCCAGGCTCAGGCCCGCCGAGGTGTGCTGCTCGGGCGCGTACCGCACCTCGGCGTAGACCACGCCGTCGGCGGCCAGGTCCTCCGCGCACTCGGCGGCGACCCTGACCAGCGAGTCGCGCGTCTGCATGACGCCGACCGTGTGGTCGAAGGTCTCGAGGTAGCGCTCAAGCGAGCCGGAGTCGGCGGCCTCCTGGAACCACGTCCGCAGGGCGCCCGCATCGGTCGTGGGCAGCCTGTCGTAGCCCGACTCGCACGCCAACTCGATGATCGTCTCGGGCCGCAGACCACCGTCGAGATGGTCGTGGAGAAGCACCTTCGGAGCCCGACGGATCTCCTCAAGGGCGAGTGGCTGACTCATCTCATCATCCTAGACGGGGTGGATTCAGGAGCGACGGTATTAGCCGGTGTGGGCGGGTTCCAACTCGTTCGGAGACGGTCACCCCGATTGGCCGCGCGCCAGGCGAGACGGTTCCGGTCGATCGTGATGGGCGACCTGCCCGGCGTCGGCAGAAGCTCCACAGCCGAGAGCCGGGCCTTCCCTTGGTTCTGCGGGCTCACTTGGTTCGCTTGCTTCTCTGGGTTCGTTTTGTTCTCCGGGCTGGGCTTGGTTCGCGTGGAGGGGGGCGGGTGGTCCGGCCGGCCGTCTCAGCTGAGCTCTGGTGAGATCAGGCCTCCGGCCTGGCGGGCGTGCCTGGTTGCGGTCCTTTTATACGCCGGCCGGACCACCCGCCCCCCTCCACGCATGACTACCGGTTTCGTACGGTGTGCCCGCCGTAGTCGCTCCCTTTCCGGCCGCCCATTCACCTCCAGGCGGCTGAAGCAATCCGCAGGGGCTTCATCCATGGTCGATCGCCGTAGCTGAAGCCTCCCTTTCGAAAGACATCCCAGGAGCTTTAGGTGTCAAGCAGCCAGCGATTCGGCGTGATGCGCCCATGCGGTCGCCTCGTCGTAAAGGGTGCCGGTCTTGA
>NZ_BSEV01000003.1 GCF_027922005.1 Streptosporangium carneum
CGGAGAAGCGTGATGCGCGGGGACAGGAGAGCGCCGGTGCGGTTCGTGTCGGGGAATCGCAAGGACCGCAAGGCGTCCGGCAAGCTGCCGCGCTCCCGTTGCTCCTTCTGATGACTTCCGATGACGCGGTCACCGGCAGGTGATCGACCGGGTCGGGCTTCGGCGGTGCAGGCCCTCGAACGAGACGAGAAGGAGACAGCGGACATGAGCACTGCGCCATTGTTCGGAGTCATGTTCGGAGCGGTGTTCGGAGCGGTGTTCATCGGGGTCGGCATCCGTGCCATCACCGTCGGGCAGCGGCTGCGGCGGCACGGGGTGCGGGTGCCGGGCGTCGTCGTGGGACTGCGCTGGTCCGGGTCCGGCGTCGACACCGGCGTGTACTGCCCCACACTGCGGTTCCAGACGGTGCAGGGCTCCGTGGTGGAGACCGAGTCGGATCTGGGCTCGAACCCGTCGCCGGTCCGTCCGGGCCAGCAGGTCATGGTGGTCTACGACCCTGAGCGACCCCAGCGCGCCCGTCTGGACGGGGCGAGCGGCAGGGGTGTGCTTCTCGGCGTGCTGTTCATGACCGTCGGGGCGATCGTCCTGGTGCTCTCCCTGCTCTTCGTCTTCGCGATCAGCTCCTGGTTGTGAGGACGGAAGCGGACACCGCCGGCATCCGTTCGGGCCGATGAGTTTCGCGGCATGGCGCCTCCATATCTGTAGACGGCCTGGAACGACGCGGGTCGCGCAGGTCGCATCCACGGAGATCAGGAGGTGTCGTTCAGATGGGCGAGATGCGTGTAGTCCGGTACTGACCGTGTGCGACCGTCAGGGACTCGCTCACCCGGAAAAGGCGCTGACGTCGTTGTCGGGGTAGACGTCCACGGCGGTCCCCCCTTTGCGTTCGACCAGAGCTCGGCAGTCGACTTCCTGGCGGGCGACACCTAACCCTGCGCCCTCGCGGTCCTGGCTGATCCGGCAGTAGGTCGCTGCTCGTCGTATGGGTCACGTGGATGCACGTTGGCAGGACCCGGCGCGCAGTGCCCCTTTCAAGGGAAACGTGGGTGTTTCAGGGCTGGATGGCGCGGTGCGGGGGGTGGCGGTCGAACCGGGAGAAGGGCGTGGGAATCCGCGCGCTCCGGGGCCGGACCGCGCGGGAGCAGCCCGTCAGGTCTTGGGGAGCTGGGTTTTCTGGATTTTGCCGCTGGCGTTGCGCGGGAAGTCGTCCAGGATGACGACCTCGCGCGGCACCTTGAAGTTCGCCAGCCTGCCCCGGCAGTACTCGACGAGCGTCTGCGCCGTGAGAGCGGCTCCGGGGCGTGCGACCACGTAGGCCCGGCCGACCTCGCCGAGCCGCTCGTCGGGGATGCCGACGACGGCCGCCTCGGAGACGCCCTCGTGCTGGGCCAGCACCTGCTCGATCTCCGCCGGGTAGACGTTGAACCCGCCGACCACGAACATGTCCTTCGAGCGCCCCGTGATGGTCAGGTTGCCCCGGTCGTCGAGACGGCCGAGGTCCCCGGTCAGCAGCCACCCGTCCCTGACCGCCTCGGCCGTCGCCCGCTCGTCGTCGAGGTAGCCCAGCATCACGTTGTAGCCCCGGACGAGGATCTCGCCGATCTCTCCCGCGGGCACCGGTTCGCCGTGGCCGTCGGCCACCTTCACCTCGACTCCTTCGATGGGCCGCCCCGAGGTGGCCGCCACGGTCACGTCGTCGTCCTCGACGGAGCACGCGGTCACCGTGCCGCACGACTCGGTGAGCCCGTACGCCGTGACCACCTGTGGGAACAGTTCGGCGCGCATCCGCCGTACCAGGGCGATCGGCACGATCGAGGAGCCCGTCACAGCCAGGCGGAGCGACGACAGGTCGAACCTCGGACTCCGGGGCGCGTCGAGCATCGAGGTGTAGACGGTCGGCGCGCCCGGCAGGACGGTGATCCGCTCGGCCTCGACCAGCCGCATCGTCTCCTCCACCTCGAACACCGGCTGGAGCACCATCGTGGCCCCCCGCATCAGGCAGGCCAGGACCCCGGCCTTGTAGCCGAAACAGTGGAAGAGCGGGTTGACGATGAGGTAGCGGTCCCCCGCGGCGACCCCGGTCCGGCCGCACCACGCCTCGTAGGTCCGGACGTTCTGCTCGTGCGTGCACATGGCCCCCTTGGGCCTGCCCGTCGTACCGGAGGTGAACAGGATGTCCGCCACGTCCTGCGGGGTCACGGATGCCGTGCGCGCGAGCGCCTCCTCCTCGGAGACGAGGGCCCCCCGGCTCAGGAACTCCGCCCAGCCCGTCGCCCCCGGCCTGTCTCCGGCGTCGAACGTGACCACGGTCTCGAGATCGGGCAGGCCCGGCACGCTCCCCGCGTCGGCGGCCGCCCCGCCCTCCTCACCGTCGCCGCCACTGTCACCAGGGCTGTCGCCGACGCCGAGCATGGCCAGGTAGCCGTTGCCGAGAAAACCGTCCTCGACGAAGAGCATCCGGGCTCCGCTCCGGGCGAGCAGCCACCGCGCCTCGTCACCCTTGTAGCGGGTGTTGACCGGCACCAGCACCGCCCCGGCGCAGAGCGCGCCCAGCGCGGTCACCATCCAGCGCAGGCTGTTGGGCGCCCAGACGGCGATCCGCTCTCCCCTGCCGACACCCGACGCGACGAAGGCCCTCGCCGCCGCGCGCACCCGCTCCTCAAGCTCGGAGTAGGTCAACCGGACCTGACCGTCCACGACGGCCTCGACGTGCGGAAAGTCACGGGCGGCGCGTTCCAGGACACCGGGAATCGTCAACGCGTGGTTCTTGCTCATGAACTCTCCTGCTTCGGTACGGACCGGTTCCGGTGCCGCCCATGGTGCCGCCGGAGCCGAGGGCTCGTGGGGGACGGTCCCGGTGGCTGGTACCTGCGGCACAGTCCGCGCCGAGCGGCCGTATTCTCCGTGCACCGAATTGGGCGTCTATGGAGGAACGCGATGAAAGTGACGACGGACTTCGGCGGCCGGGCGGTGCTGGTCACCGGAGGGACCAAGGGCATCGGGTTCGTGATCGCCCAGACGTTCCTGGCCGCGGGCGCCGAGGTGGTCGTCGGCGGACGCGCCGAGCCCGCCGTCCTGCCGACCGCGGGCGGCAGGAGCGCCTACTTCATCCCCGCCGACATCCGGGACGCCACAGCGGCCGCGGGCCTGGTGAGCAGCGCGGTCGAACGCATGGGAAGGCTTGACGTCCTCGTCAACAACGCGGGCGGCTCGCCGGACGCGGACGCGGCGACGGTCTCCCCCCGGTTCGTCGAGAAGATCGTGGACCTGAACCTGCTCGCGCCGTTCTACGTGGCGCAACCGGCCAACAAGGTCATGCAGGGACAGGAGACCGGAGGCTCGATCATCAACATCGGCAGCGTCTCCGCCCACGACCCGCAGCCGGGCACCGCGGCCTACTCCGCGGCCAAGGCCGGGCTGCTGACGCTCACCCGGGCGCTGGCCCTCGAGTGGTCCCCCAGGGTGCGGGTCAACCACATCACGACCGGCCTCATCAGGACCGAGGCCGCGGCCTCGGTGTACGGCGAGGACGAGGGCGCCGCGGTCGCGAAGGTGATCCCGATGGGACGGATGGCGGTGCCCGCCGACGTCGCGAACACCTGCCTCTATCTGGCGAGCGACCTGTCGTCCTATGTCACCGGTGCGGACATCGCCGTCCACGGCGGAGGCGAGTTCCCCGCCCGCTACCTGGCCACGCGGGGCTGACCCGGACCGTCACCCGCGCCTACGCCGTCGGGCAGTCCGGTCACGGCATCAGCCCGACCGGCTCGGCCGGGACCGGATTCCAGGGCCACAGCCCTGTAAGCCGGTCCCGGCCTCGCCACAGCGGCTACGGCGCGGCGGCGAACCTGACCCGGCCGCCGGAGATCACCGTGCCACCCGCCGGGGCACCCGGGTCACCGTCCGAGCCGCCCTCGGAGGCCACCTCGAACAGCGTCGCGTCCCCTTCGGTCCAGCCTCGCACGCCGAGCCGGTCCCCGGGGAAGACCGGGGAGGCGAACCTGCCCTCCAGCTCGGCCAGGTCCGCCGGGTGCGCACCGGCGGTGGCCGCCAGCGGCAGGGTCACCGCGGCCAGCGTGCACAGGCCGTGCATGAACGGCCGGGGCATCCCCGCCGCCTTGGCCGCCTCCGGGTCGATGTGCATGTGGTGCCGGTCGCCGAGCAGGCGGTAGAGCGCGGCCTGGTCAGGCGAGGTGTCCAGCCGCAACTCGCGGTCCGCAGGGGTCTCGGGACGCTTCGGGCTCGACGGTCCCCTCTCCCCTCCGAAGCCGCCGCGGCCGGGCGCGAACAGCGACCAGGTCGCCACGAAGTAGTCACTCTCCACCTCGACCTCGAAGATCGCGGCGGCGCCCTTGTCCCACACCTGCGCCACCCGGGCGGCCATCGTGAGTTCCCCGGCCCTCGGCAGCGGCCTGAGCACCCGCAGCCGCTGGGAGCCGTGCACCGCCGTCCTGGTGTCGAAGGCGCCCAGCGAGCCGAGGGCGTCGGGAGCCCACTGCGCCTGGGTCAGCGCGAACGTCGGCAGCACCCGCAGGCGCTCCTCGAAGACCAGGTCCAGGTCCGTGGCCGCCGCGCCGACCGCGAGCGCGTAGAGGATCGCGTCGCGCTCGTCGTAGGCCACGGTCCGTTCGCCGAGGCGGTGTCCCCGCCAGTCTCCGGTGTTCACCGGTCGGCTCCGAGCACCAGGCCGCTGGTCGGCACGCCCGTGCCCGCGGTGACGATCACGTTGTCGACCCCTTCCGGTTGGTTGACCGAGGTGCCGCGGACCAGGCGCACGGCCTCGGCGACACCGTTCATGCCGTGCAGGTAGGCCTCGCCGAGCTGGCCGCCGTGGGTGTTGCAGGGCAGTCGCCCGCCGACCTCGAGGTTTCCGTCCGCGACGAAGTCCTTGGCCTCTCCCCTGGCGCAGAAACCGAGCTCCTCCAGTTGCGGGAGCACCAGCGGGGTGAAGTGGTCGTAGAGGATCGCCGCGTCGACGTCGTCGGGGCTCAGGCCGCTCTGCGCGTACAGCTGGCGACCGACCAGTCCCATCTCCGGAATGCCGGAGATCTGGGGCCGGTAGTAGCTGGTCATCATGTGCTGGTCCTTGCCCGACCCCTGAGCCGCGGCCCTGATGACGGCGGGCGCGTGCGGCAGGTCGCGGGCCCGCTCAGCCGAGACGACGACGATCGCCTGACCGCCGTCGGTCTCCTGGCAGCAGTCCAGCAGGTGCAGCGGCTCGGCGATCCAGCGGGAGGCCTGGTGCTCCGCCAGGTCGATGGGCCGCCCGTAGAACCAGGCGGCCGGGTTGACGGCGGCGTGCTTGCGGTCGACGACGGCGACCCGGCCGAAGTCCTCGCTGGTCGCGCCGTACTCGTGCATGTAGCGGCGGGCGAACATCGCCACCCACTGGGCGGGGGTCGACAGGCCGAACGGGGTCATCCAGGAGTAGGCCGCGCGGTCGGCGGTGGTGTCCATCGCCCGGTCCGCCTGGCCGAGCCCGTAGCGCTCACCGGAGCGCTCGTTGAAGGCGCGGTAGCAGACGACGACGTCGGCGACCCCGGTGGCGACCGCCATCGCGGCCTGCTGGATCGTGCCGCAGGCGGCCCCGCCGCCGTAACCGATCCGCGAGAAGAACTTCAGCTCGCCGATGCCGGTGTTGCGGGCGACGTGGATCTCGGAGTTGGTCTCGGCGGTGAACGTCACCAGCCCGTCGACGTCGGACGGCTTCAGCCCGGCGTCGGCGACGGCGGCGAGCACCGCCTCGCAGGCCAGCTGGAGCTCGCTGCGCCCGGAGTTCTTGGAGAACTCGGTGGCGCCGATGCCCGCGATCGCGGCGGCGCCGGACAGCGGGCCGGGTGCGGTGCGGCTCATGCGTCGCCGCCCTTCGGCAGTCTCACGACGACGGTGCCGGTCACGTGGGGGCCGAGGCTGTTCGTGCCGCGTACGGAGATCTCGACCTGGTTGTCCTTGTCGTCCTTGGCGGAGACGGTCCCGGTCAGCACCATGGTGTCGCCGGGATGGTTGGGGGCGCCGAGCCGGATCCTGATCGCCTTGACGACGGCGGCGGGTCCCGCCCAGCCGGTGACGAACCGGTCGACCAGTCCGTTGCTGGTCAGGATGTTCATGAAGATGTCCTTGGACCCGCGCTGGAGGGCCAGCTCGGGGTCGTGGTGCACGTCCTGGTAGTCGCGGCTGGCGATCGCGGTCGCGACGATCATGGTCCGGGTCAGCGGGATCGACAGTTCGGGGAGCGTGTCGCCGACCGCGATCCCGGCGTAGTCCCTGGCGCCGTTCACAATGCCGTTCACAGTGCCGCCCGCGACGTCGCCCGCGGTGACCGGTGCGCCGTTCACTCCGTCGTCCCCTGCGCTCCGCGCGTTCATGAGGCCACCGGCGCGGCCGCCAGCACGTCACCGAGGCGGGCGAGGTCGGCGCTCGCGCCGCCCAGGGTCGTCGAGATCTGCCTACCCCACAGGAAGTGCCGGTGCACCGGGTAGTCGGTGTCGACGCCGATGCCGCCGTGCACGTGCACGGTCCGGTGGACGACGTTCAGCCCGGCCTCGCCCGCCCACCACTTGGCCACCAGCACGGCCGCGGCCGCCTCGCCCTCCTCGATCGCCGACACGGCCTGCCACAGGCAGACCCGCATGGCGTCGATCTCGATGTAGCAGTCGGCGAGCTGGTGCTGCACCGCCTGGAAGGTGGCGAGCGGACGGCCGAACTGCACGCGCTCGCCGAGATAGGTCGCGGCGTGCCGTACCGCCCCCTGGGCGACGCCGAGCTGGAGGGCGGCCAAGGCGACGGAGGCGAGCTCGACGGTCCGGCCGAGGGCGCCGTCTCCCGGCGTGCCGACCGCCCGCGCGGGCGCGCCCGCGAGGGTGAGGGTGCCGCTGAGGTCGTGGGTGGTGGTCTCCGCCCGCTGCCAGGTGAGACCCTCGGCGTCCGCGGCGACCAGGAACAGGCCTGCGCCGGCCTCGGCGCGGGCCGCGACCAGCACGTGATCCGCCCCGAACGGGGAGGGGACGACGGCCTTCACGCCCGTGAGACGCCAGCCGTCGCCGTCCGGCTCCGCGACGCACTCCGGCTCGCCCGGGTCGTGCGGGCCGAACTCCTCCAGGGCCACGGTCAGCCGCGACGAGCCGTCCACCGCGCCGGGAAGCAGGTCTCGACGCTGCTCGGGGGTGCCGTGCCCGGCGACGGCGAGCGCCGCGACGGTGGCCGCCCACACCGGGACCGGGGCCACGAAGCGGCCCTGCTCCTCCAGCAGGACGCACAGCGCGCCCAGCCCGAGCCCGGCGCCTCCCGCCTCCTCGGGCAGCACGATGCCGAGCAGGCCCGTCTTCGCGAGTTCGGTCCACAGCTCCTCGTCGACGCGCGTCTGCGAGGTCTCGACGGCGCGGAGCCGCTCGGCCGTGGCCCGGTCGGCGAAGATCTCGGCCGCCAGGCCGCGGACCGCTTCGAGCTCTTCGTCAAGGGTGAAATCCATCAGTGGTCCTCCTGCGCGACCGGCCGGAACACCGGAAGTGACAGGCCGGGGTCGGCGTCCACCCAGTCGAGCGTGACCGGCATGTCGATCTCGACCTCCTCCGGGGTGACGCCGACCAGGTTGGTGATGAGCCGGGTGCCCTCGGCGAGTTCGACGACCGCGACGATCAGCGGGAAGTCGAACGCCGGGTGGCGGGGGTGGTGGTTGACCACGAAGCTGTGGACGTGCCCGCGTCCCGACGCCTCGACGGTGTCCCAGTCGAAGGAGTTGCACTCGGGGCAGCAGGGCCCCGTCGGGTGCCTGAGCGCCTTGCACGAGACGCACCGCTGGATCACCAACCGGTGCTCGAGCGCGGCCTCGAACCAGAAGGCGTTGTCCCTGTTGATCGCGGGCCTGGGCCGCAGCGCCCTGGCCTGCTCCGCCTCTCCCGGTTCCGGCGCGGCTCCCTCGGCGGGCTTCGTCGCGGGCCGGAAGCGCAGGGTGCGCCAGCGCTGGGTGGCGACGATCTCGCCGTCCTGGTCCCGGTAGGTCTTCAGCGTGGTCACGAAGCGCCCGGCCCCCAGGCCGGTGTTCTTCTCCGGGGAGATCGACTCGACGACCTCCCGCATGCTGACGTGGTCGCCGGGCACGAGCTCCCGGTGGAACTCCAGCTCGGAGTCGGTGGCGACCACCGAGGTGTAGCCGCCCTCGGCGAGCAGGGAGACCAGCTCGCCGAAGCCGCCCGCGTCCGTCGGCGTCATCGTCGCGGCGTAGCCGCGCATCGTCCAGGCCTGGATCATCGAGGCGGGCGCCACGACCCCGGCCCTGCCCGTGGCGCGGGCCGCCTCGTCGTCGAGGTAGATCGGGTTGCCGTCCTCCATCGCCTCGACCCAGTGCCGGATCATCGGCCGGTTGACCGGGTCCTGGCCCGGCTTCGCCGGGACGAGCTCGCGCCCCACGAAGGACCGCAGCCGTTCCTCGTAGCTCTCGCTCATGCGCCGCGTCCCAGCCGGGGAAGGCCGAGTCCCTGGGTGGCGACCATGTCCCTGAGGATCTCGTTGACGCCGCCGCCGAAGGTGTTCACGATGCCCTGCCTGGACAGCTGCTCGATCTGCCCGGCGAGCGCGGCTCCCGGCGACTCGGGCCGGATGCGGCCCGCGGCCCCGAGGATGCCGGACAGGGTCCGCTGCACGTCGATGTGGGTCTCGGTGCCGTAGACCTTGGCCGCTCCCGCGTCCGCGCCCGACAGCGTCTCCCTGGCGACCGCGCTGGTCATCTTCCAGTTCATCAGGTGCATCGCCTCGAGCTTGGCGTAGGTGCGCGCGAAGTCCCTGCGGACCCACGGCAGTTCGAGGACGCCGTTGTCCCTGGCCCACTCCAGGACGTCCTCCCACAGCCGGATCATCCGGCCGCCGAGCGCGGCCAGGCCGATCCGCTCGTGGTTGAGCTGGGTGGTGATCAGGCTCCAGCCGCCGTCCACCTCGCCGACGACGTTGCCCGCGGGCACCCGCAGGCCGCTGTAGTAGGTGGCGGTCACGAGCAGGCCGCCGACGGTCTGGATGGGGCTCCAGGAGAAGCCGGGGTCGTCCGTGGGGACGATCACGATCGAGATGCCCCTGTGCTTGGGGGCCTCGGGGTTGGTGCGGCAGGCGAGCCAGACGTAGTCGGCGGTGTTCGCGCCGCTGGTGAAGATCTTGCTGCCGTCGACGACGAACTCGTCGCCGTCCCTGACCGCGCGGGTCTTCAGGGACGCCAGGTCGGTGCCCGCGTCGGGCTCGGTGTAGCCGATCGCGAAGACGATGTCGCCGGACAGGATGCCGGGCAGGAAACGCTGCTTCTGTTCCGGCGAGCCGTAGCGCATCAGCGTGGGGCCGACCGTGTTGACGGTGACGAAGGGGAACGGCAGACCGGCCCGCTGGACCTCGTCGAAGAACACGTACTGCTCCTCGATGGAGCGGCCCTGCCCGCCGTACTCGGTCGGCCAGCCGACGCCGAGCCAACCGTCGGCGCCCAGGCGCTTGACCACCTCGCGGAAGCGCTCTCCGCCGACGCCGGCCTCCCCGACGCGGCGGCGCTCGTCCTCGGGCAAGAGGTTCGCGAAGTAGTTCCGCAGCTCCTCGCGTAGCCGCCGTTGCGCGGCGGTCTCGCGCAGATCCATGTGCGCTGTCCTCCTCGGGTTGCTTGTCTGTGGTGACTACGGCAGGAAACGCAGGCGTCCGTTGGCGAGGAACTCCTCGCGGAGGGCGGCCTTGTCCTCGTCGGTCATCAGGGTGTAGTCGGGCTCGCCCCTGCCGACCCAGCGGTAGACCTGGTCGTCGGTCCGCCAGCCGTCGAGCTGCATCTCCTTCTTGCGCAGCTTGTTCGAGCCGGTCGTGGGCAGGGCGTGGGAGACCCGCACGTAGCGGGGCGCGCCCTTGGTGCCGAGGTCGCTCTGCCCGGACAGGAAGGCGGGCAGGGCGAGGTCCTCGAAGGTCGTGCCCTTGGGGATCTCGACGGCCGCCATCACCTGGTCTCCCGACCGGGCGTCCGGCACGCCGAACACGCCCGCGGCGAGGATGTCCGGGTGCCTGCGCAGGATGCGCTCGGTCAGGAGGGCGGAGGTGTTCTCCCCGTCGACCCTGATCCAGTCCCCCGACCTGCCCGCGAAGTAGATGTATCCGTCCTCGTCGACGTAGCCCAGGTCGCCGGTCCAGTACCAGCCGTGGCGGACCCGCTCGGCGTTGGCGGCCTCGTTGTTGTAGTAGCCCTCGAACTTCGCGGCGCCCTCGGTGTCGACGATCTCCCCGATGGACTCCTCCGCGTTGGTCACCCGGCCGTGCTCGTCGAGCACCGCGGCGGGGCGGAACCGGAGGGTCTCGGGGTTGACGATCCTGACGCCCTCGTGGGCGGGACGGCCGAGCGCGGACAGCGGCCCCTCGGGGGTCAGCTTGATCATGCCCGCGCCCTCGCTCGAACCGTAGCTCTCGATGAGCGTGCAGCCGAAGCGGCGCAGGAACTCGGAGCGGTCCTCGGGCGAGGCCTCGGTGCCGAAGGCGTGGGTGAGAAGGTTGTCCGCGTCGTCCGGCCGTTCGGGGGTCGCCAGGACGTAGGCGATGGCCTTGCCGACGTAGGTGAAGAACGTCGCCCCGAAGAAGCGCACGTCGGGCAGGAAGCCCGAGGCGGAGAACTTGGGCACGAGGGTGACGGTCGCGCCCGCCGCCAGCGAGGGGGCCCACAGGGCCATCAGCGCGTTGCCGTGGAAGAGCGGCATGCAGCAGTAGGTGACGTCGTCACGCTTGACGTCGTACTTCGCGCAGTTGGCGTAGCCCAGCCTGGTGAGCCTGCCCTGCGAGCAGCGCGCCGCCTTCGAGGCGCCGGTGGTGCCCGAGGTGAACAGCAGCAGCATCTGCGTGGCCGCGGTGATCGAGGGATCCCTGACCGGCTCGCAGGCGTGCGAGGCGACCCGCCCGGCGTAGCCCTCGTCGTCGACGAGCAGGAAGCGGTCGCGGTCCACGCCGATGTCCAGGCCGTCCAGCAGTTCCAGGCCCGCCTGGTCGGTGACGACCAGCTGGCAGTCGGTGTGCCTGACCTCCTGCTCCAGGTAGGCGCCGCGCCGCGTCGAGTTGATGCCGACGATCGACGCGCCGCTGAGCGCCGCCGCGCCGAGCCAGAAGACGTACTCGGGCGTGTTGTCGAGCAGGACCCCGATGTGGAAGGGGCCGTCGGTCCGCAGCGACCTGGCCAGGGACGCCCGCGCCGCGCTCTCCCGGACCACCTCGTCCCAGGTCCAGGTCCGTTCGCGGGTGCGCAGGCCCGCCCGATCGTCGCCGACCCGGTCGAGCAGCAGGTCGGCGATCGTCTCAAGTTCCACGTTCGCTCCTTCAGGAGGTGGCCGTGGCGTCCCGGCGCGTGTCGCGCGGGCTCGTGGGGGTGACGAGCACGCAACGGGTGCCGCCGTAGATCGCCGTCATGCACTTGTTGCAGTGGATGCACAGGGACCGGGCGTCCTCGCCCGCCGTGATCCGGTTGATGAGGTCGGGCTCGCGCAGCAGCGCGCGGGCCATCGCGACGAACTGGAAGCCCTCACGCATGGCCAGGTCCATGACGTGCTTGCCGGTGATCCCGCCCAGCAGGACGAGCGGCATGTTCACGGCGGCGCGGATCTGCCGGGCGTCGTCGAGCAGGTAGGCGTCCTTGTAGGGGTAGGCGCGCAGCTTGTACTTGCCGAACAGCTGGACGCCGAGCTTCACCGGCTGGGGCATGATCGCCGCGAACTCCCGCAGGGGCGCGTCGCCCTTGAACAGGTACATGGGGTTGAGCAGCGAGCTGCCCGCGGTGAGCTCCAGGGCGTCCAGGGAGCCGTCCTGCTCGATCCACTGGGCGACCTGGATCGCCTCGTCGAGCCAGAAGCCGCCGGGCACGCCGTCGTCCATGTTCAGCTTCGCGAGAATCGCGATCTCGCCGCCGACGGCGTCGCGGACCGCGCGGGCGATGTCCCTGGCGAGGCGCGCGCGGTTCTCCAGGCGGCCGCCGTACTCGTCGGTGCGGTGGTTGAGCTTCGGGCTCAGGAACGAGCTGGCGAGGTAGTTGTGGCCGAGGTGGATCTCGACGGCGTCGAAGCCGGTCTCGACGGCCATCCTGGCCGCGTCCGCGTGGCCTTTGACGACCCTGGCGAGGTCGTCGCGGGTCGCGGTCCTGGTGAGGCTCGTGGTCGTGAGGTGGAAGTGCCTGCCCGGGGCCAGCGCGGGGGCGCCGTTGCTCTTGGGGTTGGCGACCGGGCCCGCGTGGCCGATCTGCGCGGAGACCGCCGCGCCCTCCGCGTGGACGGCGTCGGTCAGCTTGCGCAGGCCCGGGACCGCCTCCGGACGCCACAGGATCTGCTTGCGGTCGGTGCGTCCCTCCGGGGCGACCGCGCAGTAGGCGACCGTCGTCATCCCGACTCCGCCCGCCGCGTGGCGGACGTGGAAGTCGATGAGTTCGTCGGTCACCAGGCTGTCTCTGCTCAGTCCCTCGTAGGTGGCCGCCTTGATGATGCGGTTGCGCAAGGTGACCGGGCCGAGCTTGGCCGGGGCGAGCACGTCCGGAACGTCATCGCCCCGGGGGGTTGTCTGAGTCAAGGGGATCCTCCGTCCGCACACCAGGTCAGGTGGCGAATGTGACGTTAGTGAGCGAAGGTTCCCGACATTTCGTCAATCCCGCTGACCGGGAGGCAGGCCGTCAGATCTGCCGGTTCTCCAGCGCCGCGGTGATCTGGTCCACCTGCGACTGGCCCTCCAGCAGCTGACGGAGCAGCCACAGCCGCAGCACCCTCGCCACCGCGCCCGCCAGGTAGAGGGCGGCGCCCAGCACCGTGAGGGCGACGAAGGCCGTCGCCAGGACCTGGAAGGAGCCGACGTTGCGGAGGTCGTCCTGGGACAGCGAGTTGACGTAGGAGACGAAGCCTCCCGCCACCCCGACGACCATCAGCACCACGCCCAGGATCCGGCTCCTGCCGTCGCCCGCCGACTGGTCGGTCTTCAGCTTCATCCCCGCCACGTCCGTCTTGAACTGTTCCCGTCGTTCCTCGGTGAGCATTCTTCAGCCTCCTAGATAGCTGCTTGACAGTTGTTCCTCGATCTCGTCGGGCCTGCCGACGGAGACGACGCGGCCGTGCAGCATCAGCGCGGCGGTGTCGGCGATGGGGAGCACCGCGCGCGCGAACTGCTCGGCGACCAGGATGGACAGGCCCTCGGCGACGAGCTGCGCGACGGTGTCGTACATCTGGGTCACGATCATGGGAGCCAGCCCCATGGACAGCTCGTCGAGCAGCAGGACCGCAGGGTTGGACCCCAGGGCGCGTGAGAGCGCCAGCATCTGCTGCTCGCCTCCCGACATCGAGCCCGCGAGCTGGTTGCGCCGCTTGCCGAGGAT
Source organism: Streptosporangium carneum (assembly GCF_027922005.1). Taxonomy (GTDB): domain Bacteria; phylum Actinomycetota; class Actinomycetes; order Streptosporangiales; family Streptosporangiaceae; genus Streptosporangium; species Streptosporangium carneum. The sequence goes on from NZ_BSEV01000003.1 coordinate 13,337, forward strand.
CGGGAAGCGGGAGTAGGCCGCCTCCTCCATCTCCTCCATGCGCGCCCCCGTGCCGGTGGCGACCCACAGGTTCTCCCGCACCGAGAGGTTGGCGAAGATGCCCCGTCCCTCGGGAATGGAGCACACTCCCAGGCGCGCCGCGTCCTGCGCCGAGATGCCGTTCACCCTGCGCCCGGCGAACCTGAGGTCGCCGCCGGTGAGGGGCAGCAGGCCCGCGCAGACCTTCATGGTGGTCGACTTCCCACCGCCGTTCGGGCCGAGGAGCGCGAGCACCGAGCCCGCCTCGACCTTCAGGTCCACGCCGTGCAGCACCTCGATCGGCCCGTACGCCGCGCGGGCGGCCACCAGCTCCAGCAGGGGCTCGGGTCCGCCGGCGTCCGCCGTCCCCGGGGAGAGCCCGGACGTCGCGTCCATCTCGTGGCCTCCTGCGGCCTGTCCGGTCATGCGGTGACCTCCGTACCGATGTAGGCGGCGATGACCTCCGGCGACTCCTGGATCTCCTTCGGGGTTCCCGAGGCGATGACCGCGCCGTAGTCGAGCACGTGGATCGTGGCGCAGAGCTTCATCACCAGCGGGAGGTCGTGCTCGACCAGGCAGATCGCCAGCCCCTCCTCCGCGAGGCCGGTCAGCATCCTGGCGAACGCCTCGGTCTCCTGCTCGGTCTGGCCCGAGGCGGGCTCGTCCAGCAGGAGCACGCGCGGCGAGGTCATCAGCGCCCTGGCGACCTCGACGACGCGGGCCCGGCCCGTCGGGATGTCGGAGACGTCGAGGTCGGCGATGTCGCCCAGGCCCGTCCGCTCGAGCACCCGGTCGGTCTCCTTGTCGACGTCGACGCGGCTGCCCGTGTTGGCCCGCAGGATGTCGCCGGCGACTCTGATGTTGTCCCGCACCGACAGCGACAGGAAGAGCTCCAGCCGCTGGAAGGTCCTGGCCATGCCCCTGCGCGCGCGTTTGGCCGGGGGCAGGCGGGTGACGTCGACGCCGTCGAGGAGGACTCTCCCCTCCGCGGGTCGCTGCAGGCCGGTGACGGTGTTGAACAGCGTCGTCTTGCCCGCGCCGTTCGGGCCGATGAGGCCGGTGATCCGTCCCTCGTCCACGCCGACGCTGACGTTGTCGACGGCGGTGTTGCCGCCGAAGCGGACGGTGATGCCCTGTGTCTCAAGCAACGACATGGACGTTTCCCTCCTCGGCCCCGCTCCGGACGGGGCGGCGCCCGCCTGGCGTGGGTCCCCGGTCGTGGCCGGACAGGCCGAGCTCGCGGTCGAGCTCGCGTCGCAGTTCCTCGGTGTACGGCTCGTCGACGCCGACCAGCTCGGGCGGCGTCCTGTGAGGAGCCGGGCGCCCCTCGTCCGGCGCGACCCGCGCCATGACCATCCGCCCGAAGACCGGCAGCATCATGACCAGGCACGCGGTGAGGATCGCGAACCACCAGTTGTCCATGATCCCGGCCAGCGTGAGGCCGTACAGCGCGGCCTCGAGCACGGCGCCGCCGACCAGCACGGGCCTGGCGTCGCGCAGGCTCCGGTAGCTCTCGACGACGTCGTGGACGGTGCCGCTGGGGCTCTTGCCGACCCCGATGCCGAGCAGGGCCGTGCTGACGACCGACAGGCTGCCGATGGCCTGGTAGACCGGGGCCAGGTCGGGGTTGGCCGCGGCGAGGTCGTTGAAGGTCGCGACGATGATCACGAATCCGACGCCGGACATCAGGCCGCCGAAGAGGGCGCCGCTGACGTAGCCGATCCCGGCCGCGACGGTGAGCATCAGCAGGGCGAGGCCGGCCATGACGTTGAAGTTCTCCGACGCGACCGAGCCGATGGCGCTCGACATCAGGACGCTGCCGAGACCGGCGATGGCGGCCGAGATCATGAAGACGCTGAGCTTCAGCTTGACCAGGTTCTGACCGAGCATCGCCGAGGCCGCGGGGCTGTCCTTCATCGCGGCCAGGCGCCTGCCGTACCCGCTGTTGCGCAGCGCGATGAGGCCGACGCCGATCAGGGCGAACAGCACGGTCGCGGTCATCAGGAACGTGTCGCCGTCCCGCAGGTCGAGGGGACCGATCCGCAGCGGCGGTATGATCAGCGAGCCGTTGGGGAACAGCGAGAACGTGACGCCGAAGACCGTGTGCTCGGTGGTGTCGCGCAGCACCATGTTCGACAGGAAGACGCCGAAGGCCAGGGTGGCGAGGGCCAGGTAGAGCCCGCGCAGCCTGAGCGCGGGCAGCGCGACCAGGCCGCCGACGACGGCGGTCACCAGGACGGCGAGCAGGACGCCCCACACGTCGAGGCGGGCGGCCAGCCCGGTGCCGACGACGCCGAAGTGGAAGACGACGATCGTGGCGACCGCGCCGAACGACAGCGGCGCGAGGTTCAGCTCCCCGGCGTACCCGGTGAGCACGGTGAGCGACAGGGCGATGATCGCGAACGTCATTCCCAGGGCGAACGTGCTGACCGAGGTCTCGACCATGAGGAGCTTGAGCAGGTAGACGACGGCCACGAGGGCCACGCCCCAGACCGCCGCCCTGCGCACCGTGGGGACGCGGTAGCGCTCGCGGGTCCGGATCGCGGCGCCCCGCAGGCGCTCCTGCGGAAGCACGATGAGCACGACGAAAAGGATGATCATCGGTAGCGAGATCCGGAAGTTGCTGGTCCAGGTCCACGCGGACGGGAAGTACGCCATGACGTAGGTCGCCGTCATGCCCAGCACGATCGCGCCGGCGAAGGTGCGCGGGATGCTGCGCAGACGCCCGAACATCGCCGCCGCGAACGCGTCGATGACCAGCAGCGTCAGCGCGTTCGCCTGGAGGGCGCCGCCGCCGATCGGGGTGATCAGGATGCCCGCCAGCACGGCGAGGGTCGAGCCCATCATCCAGGACAGGGCGGCGACGCGCTCGGGGTTGTGGCCGTTGAGCCTGAGCAGGTCGGGGTCGTCGACCGCGCCCCTCATGACCACGCCGACCCGGCTGCGGGTGAACAGCAGGCGCAGGCCGATGGCGATGGCCGCCGCCACCACCAGGCAGATGATCTCGTGAACCCGGATGACCACGCCGGAGAACTCGACCTTCGCGTTCGAGCCGAAGAACATCTCGACGATCCTGGCCTCCTCCGGATGCCAGATCCACTGGGACAGGTACACCATCCCGAGCAGGACCGCGACGGTGACGACGATCTTGGTCACGTCCGCGGTGTCGCGCAGCCCCTTCATGATCAGGGCGTGCAGCAGGCCGCCCATGGCGGGCCCGACGACGCCGAGCACGACGACGAGCGCCAGCCAGACGGGCCAGCCCCAGCCGTAGGCGAGCTGCCAGTACAGGAAGGCGCCCAGCATGGCCTGCGCGCCGTGGGCGAAGTTGAAGATTCCCGAGGTGTTGTAGGTCAGCACCAGCCCGGAGGCGGCGATGGCGTACACCGCCCCCAGGACCAGCCCGAGGATCGTGAAGGTCAGGAACGTCGTCATCGATTCCCCCTTGGTGAGTTCGGGAGTGGTCAGGGGGCGCCGCCCGCGGAAACGGTCCGCGGGCGGCGCCCCCGCCGAGGGTCAGACCGTCGGCTTGATCACGTCGGGGGTCAGGAAGGTGGTGGCGACCCGGTCCTCGTTGAGCTTGGTGCCCCAGGTGGCCGGGTCAGTCTTGAGGATGTTCTCCTTGTTGCAGTCGTACTCGCCGATGTTCTCCGGGTAGAACTGCGCGAACTTCGGGCCCGTGAGCTTCAGCATGAGCGAGCAGGAGGAGGGCATGTTGGCGCCCGGGTCGGTCGGGGCGTGCAGGCCGCCTCCGGTCCACTCGTGCACCTGGGAGAGCTTGTTGATCACGCACTGACGGGTCAGCTCGGAGCCGCAGGCCTGCGCGGCCTGCGCCCACAGCAGGAACCCGGAGGTCGCCTGCATGCCGAGCAGCGCGACCTTGCCGTGCTCGGCGTTGACCAGGTCGAGGTACTTCTTGACCGCGGGCACCTTGTCGGCGTTCTCGAACGGCTGGAAGATCGTTCCAACGTGGATCTTGTCGCCCACGCCCTGGGTGTTCCACTTGGAGACGGCCGTGCTGTACCAGGTCGCCTCGAACACCAGCGTCGGCTTGCTTCCCACCCGGTCCAGCGCCTCGAGCAGGCTGAAGGACGCGGGGTCGGGCGTCTTGGAGGTCCACAGCGCCTCGACGCCGCAGGACTTGAACTTCTCCGCGAACGGGACGTAGCTCGCGTCACCGTCGTTGTTGAGCATCACGCCGCAGTTCATCGGCGTGATGCCGATCTTCTTCATCGCGGCCGCGATCTTGTTGCTTCCCGTCTTGACCGCGGGCGAGGTCGAGACGATGAGGTCGACCTTCTTGCCGAACTCGGGGAACAGCTTGGCGGCCAGGCGCAGGGCGGAGCTGTTGTACTGGTCGACCGGGTAGGGGACGGCCTCGTACTTCATCGGGCCCATCGCGGCGTTCGGCCCGACGGTGAAGCCCGCGACCGTGGGCAGCTTGCAGCCGACGCGGAACTGCTCGGCCGCCTCGTCCATGGCGAAGCCCTGGCCGACGAGCATGAAGTCCTGCTTGCAGGCCTTCTGCATGACGGTCGCGGCCTGCATGTAGGCGGCGTCGTACTGGTTGCCCTTGATCTGGCGGCCGTTGATGCCGCCCTGGCCGTTACACCACTTGATCATGGTGCTGATGGCGTCGCCCATCTCCTTGGACAGGCCGGGCGCGGCGGGGAAGCCGCGGTCGTCGCCGAAGCCGATGGTGATCTGGGTGTCGGTGACGCCCTGCTCTGTCGCACCCTTGGCGTCGCCCTTGCCGCACGGCGACTTCAGCGTCCCGAACGTCTCCTCGCCGCCGGACGCCGCCGCGTCACCGGAGGCCGGCGCCGTCGTGCCGTTCGTACCGGCCGACACGTCGACCGACCCTCCGCGCTCGCTCGCACAGGCGGTGGCGAGCATCGCGAGGACGACAGTACCCGCCGCGAAGCGGGCGATCCTGTTGCCTGTCATCCGGTCGTTCTCCTTTCACTGACCGCCAGGCGGCGGCAGGGTCTTTGGGGGGTGGGGCCGGCTCGCAAGCGAGGCGCCGTCAGGAACGCAGGGCCGGGGCCCCGTCAGAGACAGGGGCCGGGGCCTGACGCGAGGCGCCGCTCCCGGGCGTCCCGGGTGTCATCCGAAGTAGGCCTGACCGCCGTCGAGCGGCAGGGTCGCGCCGGTGAGGTACCGCATGCCGGGACCGACGAGCGCGACCACGGCCTGCCCGATGTCCTGCTCGCAGTCACCGACGTAGCCGAGCGGGATCTGCCTGCAGAACTCCTCGGCCTCCGCGGGCTTGGCCTCCATCCACCGCTTGAGCCCGGGTGAGAGCGCGTGCGGGGCGATGGAGTTGGCGCGGATGCCGTCCGCGCCCCATTCCGCGGCGGCCGTCCTGGTCAGCGACCGCAGAGCCTGCTTGGCCGCGGCGTACGCGCCGTAGGTCGCCGGATCCCAGCGGACCATGGCCGAGCTGACGAGGTTGACGATGTTGCCGCCGCCGCGCCGCTTCATGTGCGGGTGGCAGGCGGTCATGAAGGCGAAGGCGGCGAAGGGGGCGGTCAGGAATCCCTTCTGGAAGTCGGCGTCGCTCATCGACAGCAGCGGGCCGTAGGAGCCCGCGTAGGCGTTGTTGACGAGAATGTCGACCCCGCCGAAACGGGAGACCACCTCGGTGACGACGGCCCGGACGGCCTCGGTGTCGCTCACCTCGCACAGAAAGGCCTCGGCCTCGGCCCCGCGCTCGCGGAGCAGGTCGCAGGTCGTCTCCAGCTTCGCCATGGTCCGGCCGAGGACCGCGACGGACGCGCCCTCCCCGGCCAGGGCGAGCGCGATGCCCTGGCCCACGCCCTGGCCCGCACCGGTCACGATCGCGACTTTTCCCTTGAGGCTGCCCATCACTCTCCCGTTTCGCCGTGGCCTGATTGACGGCAATAGTGATGTGACCCGGCCCACTCCAAACGGGAAGTCCCGCTCACCGGGAACAAGTGCTCCCGGTGAGGAAGATCGCCATGACAGCGCGGTCCCGGTCAGTGGGAAGACCTGTTCAGCGCCACACACGACGACCAGAATGGGCGGTCAGGCAGACGCACGCCGTGTGACGCCCTCGTCGCACGGCGGGACGAGCGTGGTGGGACGAAAGAGAATCGATGGCCACATCCACAGATCCGAGAACGGCAGCGATGGAGATCATGACTCGCCTGACCGGCCCCGGCGGTGAGTTCGAACTGGCCGAGGAGGAGGTCCTCGGCTCGCGGATGCAGGTCTTCAGAAACCGCCCACGGAACCTCGGCGAGATGCTCGCCGCATCGGTCGGGTTCGGCGACGACGACTACATCGTGACCGCGAACGAGCGGCTGAGCTTCACCGGCCACGCGGCCCAGGTGGCGTCGCTGGCGAAGGCGCTCCGCGAGGAGTACGGCGTGCGCAGGGGCGACCGCGTCGCCATCGACGCCGCGAACTCCCCCGGCTGGATCGTCTCCTTCTGGGCGACCGTCGCCGTCGACGCGATCGCGGTCGGCTACAACGCGTGGTGGTCGCGCCGCGAGATCGAGTACGCCCTGGGGCACACCACTCCGAAGGTCGTCATCGCGGACGCCAAGCGTGCCGCGCTGATCGGGGAGACAGGTGAGAACGGCCCGGTCGTCCTGACCCTGGAGGAGGACGTCCCGCGGCTGAGCCGCCTGCACCCGGACGCCGCCCTGCCCGTTTCCGAGGCCGCCGAGGACGACCCCGCGGTCATCCTCTACACCAGCGGGACGTCGGGCCGCCCCAAGGGAGCGGTGCACTCGCACCGGAACCTGACCTCGGTCGTCCAGTACCACCGGATGAACGACGCCCTGGCCCGCGAGTTCGGCGACCCGACCGACCCGGCGAGCAGGCGTTACCTGCTGGCGCTGCCGCTGTTCCACATCGCGAGCCTGCACAACCTGGCGGTGCCCCGCCTGGCGAACGGCAGCGCGGTGGTCATGCACCAGGGCGCCTTCGACGTCGACAGGGTGCTGCGGCTGATCGAGAAGGAGCGCGTCACCAACTGGGGAGCCGTGCCGACCATGGCCAACCGGCTGATCGAGCACGGTGACCTGTCGAAGTACGACCTCTCCTCGCTGCGCGCCTTCTCCCTGGCGTCCGCGCCCTCCTCCCCCGCGTTCAAGGAACGGCTGCGCAAGGCGCTGCCGATCGCCGAGCAGGCCCTGGTCGACAGCTACGGCCTGACCGAGTCGTCGACCGCCATAGCCGCGGCGACGCCGCAGGACCTCGCGGAGTCCCCGGGAACGCTGGGCCGTCCCATCACGACCGTGCGGCTGGAGATCCGCGACTTCGAGGGCAACGCGCTCCCCGAGGGCGAGGAGGGCGAGATCTGCGTCCGCAGCCCGTTCAACATGCTCGGCTACTGGCAGGACCCCGAGGCGACCGCGCGGGCGATCGACGAGGACCGGTGGCTGCACACCGGCGACATCGGCATGGTCGAGCAGGGACGGGTGCGCCTGACCACCAGGCGCTCCGACCTGATCCTGCGCGGCGGCGAGAACGTCTACCCCGCCGAGATCGAGAACGTGCTGGCGGAGTACCCCGGCGTCCAGGAGTGCATCGTGATCGGCGTGCCGCACTCCGACCTGGGCCAGGAGATCATGGCGGTCGTCGTCACCGACGGCAGGCCCGTCAGCGAGGAGGATCTCAGGGCGTACACCCAGCAGGAGCTGGCCTACTTCAAGGTCCCGTCCCGGTGGCGGATCACCCAGGAGAGCCTGCCCAGGAACGCCACAGGGAAGGTGATCCGTCGCGAGGTAGAGCTCTCCGTGGACGACACCCCCGGCGCTCACTGAGCCGGAAAAGCGAGAACCCCGCCCGAGGGCGGGGTTCTCTCGTATGTGGACCGTCCGGCCGCCGGCCGTCAGACCGTCAGCGGGGGCGCGGCAGGTGCTTGGCGATGAACAGCCCTTCCGCGCTGACGCACACCTTCCCGCCCGCCGAGATCGTCCCCGTGGTGCGGATCTTGCGCCCGTCGACGGAGACCTGCCTGCCCGTCACGGTCAGCGGCTCGAACAGCGGGGTCGGCCGGTGGTAGCGCAGCGTCAGCTCCGCGGTCATCCCGGAGACGCCCGCCCAGTGGTTGGCGACGCCGAGCGTGTGGTCGAGCAGCAGCGCGGAGACGCCGCCGTGCACGCATCCGGGCGGCCCCTGGTACGGCATGCCCAGCACGACGACCCCCTCGATCGAGCCGTCGTCCCTGCCCGCGAGCGGAAGCGGCGGCGCGATCGCGTTCTCCGGGCCCGTGACCGGGTCGTGCCTGGTCACGCCCTCGCCCTTCCACATGTCGACCATCCGCTCCTCGACGGCGGGAGCGTGCTGGTCCAGGTGGTCGGCGACGGCGTTCAGCTGCTCGGCGATCCTGGCCATCTCGGCCGAGGAGCCGTCACCGGCGTGCAGCAGCGACGCGATCACCCGGCGGGCCGCGGCGACCGCCGCGTCCACGCCCTTGTTGTTCGCGGTGGCCGTCAGCGCGACCGGCCGCTCGGTCTGGCCTGCCTGGTCGGTCTGTCCGTTCTCGTGCGTGGTCATGTCGCCGCTCTCCTCGCCACCACCGGTCGGATATGTCGGATGTGTGGTCATGTCACCAGTTTCGCCGCCGCCGGTGGGACGCGCGGTCATGGCGCGACCGTGGCCGTGGCGTGGGTCAGCACGGGGGCGCCGTCCTGTTCCGGGCAGGTGGACAGCAGCGTCAGCAGGTCTCCCTCGCGCCACACCGTGGTCCTGATGGTCTGGCCGGGCTGCAGCGACCCGGCGAACCGTACGGAAAGGCCGGTCAGCCTCGCCACGTCGCCGTCGAGGACCCCGTCCACGATCGCCTTCGCGACGATGCCGTACGACGCGAGGCCGTGCAGGATCGGACGGTCGAACCCCGCCGCCCTCGCGAACTCGGGGTCGGCGTGCAGCGGGTTGAGGTCTCCGTTGAGCCGGTACAGCAGCGCCTGCCGGGCGTCGGTCGGGGAGTCGAGCACGAGGTCGGGCTCCCGCCCGGGGGCCGACCACGAGGAGTCGGGCCCCGGCTCGCCGCCGAAACCGCCCTCGCCGCGCGCCCAGATCTGCATGGTCGCGGTCCACAGCGGGTCGCCGTCGGCGTCCGCGGCCGACTGCTCCATGACGATCATCGCGGCCTTGCCCTTGTCCCAGACGTCCGCCACGCGCGAGCTGACGACGGCGGTCCCCGAGGCGGGCAGCGGCCTGTGCACCGTCAGCCCCTGGCCCGCGTGCAGGATCCTGCGCAGGTCGATGTCGATGCCGGGCATGGACATCGCCGTGGGCGGCCCGTCGCCCGCCGACAGGCCCTGGCCCGCGACCATCGCGAAGGTCGGCAGCACCCGCAGCCCGCGCTCGTAGGTGTAGGACAGCTCGGGGTCGGCGCCCGTGCCCGCTCCCAGGCTCAGGTGGTACAGCAACACGTCCCGCCGGGTCCAGGCGATCTCGGACACCGAGGGGCCGGCTCCGAGAGCCTTCCGAAGGTCGATCGGCATCTTCTCAGCCCTCCTGGTCCAGGGTGCCCGCGCCGTACAGGGTCACCACGCAGGCGCCGCCGAGACCGAGGTTGTGCTGCAGGCCGACCTTCGCGCCGTCGACCTGGCGCGCGCCCGCCTCGCCGCGCAGCTGCCAGGTCAGCTCGGCGCACTGGGCCAGGCCCGTCGCCCCCAGCGGGTGTCCCTTGGAGATCAGGCCGCCCGAGGGGTTGACGACCCACCTGCCGCCGTACGTCGTGGCGCCCGACTCGACGAGCTTGCCGCCCTCGCCCTCCGCGCACATGCCCAGGCCCTCGTAGGTGAGGATCTCGTTGATCGAGAAGCAGTCGTGCAGCTCGATCACGTCGACGTCCCCGACCGTGAGACCCGCGGCGGCGAAGACCCGCTCCGCCGCCGCGCGGGTCATCGGCGCGCCCACCACGTCGATGTCGGACCCGGTCTCGAACGCCTCACCGGTGTCGGTGACGAGCGTCTGGGCCAGGATCTCGACCGCCCTGTCCTGCAGGCCGTGCTCGCGGACGAACCGCTCGCTGACGACGACGGCCGCGCCCGCCCCGTCGGAGGTCGGCGAGCACTGCGACCGGGTGAGCGGCTCGTGGATCGGCTTGTCGCCCATGACCTGCTCGAGGGTGTACTCGTCGCGGAACTGCGCGTAGGGGTTGTTCACCGAGTGCCGGTGGTTCTTCACCGCGACGGCCGCGATCTGCTCGGCGGTCGTGCCGTACCTCTCCATGTGCTCGCGGGCGGCGTTGCCGAAGAACTGGGCGGTCATCGGGGAGTTCGCCCAGCCCCGATTGGCCATCAGCACCTTCAGGTGCCGGTCGAGCGGGGTCACCTTGGGCATCCCGCCCGCCCCCGGCGACAGCGCGCCCCTGGTCATCTTCTCGAAGCCGACCGCGAGGGCCACGTCGGCCAGGCCCGACTGGACCCACTCCCTGGCCAGCATCAGCGCCGTGGAGCCGGTCGCGCAGTTGTTGTTGACGTTGACGACCGGGATGCCGGTCAGGCCGACGTCGTACAGGGCCCGCTGGCCTGCGGCCGACTGCTCGAACACGTAGCCGACGGCGGCGCGCTGCACGGCGGAGTACTCGATCCCGGCGTCGGCCAGCGCGTTGCCGACGGCCTCGACGACCATGTCCGGATACTCCCAGTCACGGGTCTCGATCTTCTCGAACTTGGTCATGCCGACGCCGATGACGAACGTCCTGCTGCTCATGAGATCTTCTTTCTGATGACGGGGCAGGGGCCGTCAGGCCTTGGCGGGGACGGGCTCGGGGTCGCGGGGCAGGCCGAGCAGACGCTCGCCGATGATGTTGAGCTGCACGTCGGTGGTGCCTCCGGCGATCGACATGGACCGGGAGCTGAGGAACATCCAGGTGGCGTTGTCGCGTCCGCCGCCCTCCCCGGTCAGAGCCTCCGCGCCCGCCCAGTCCATCGCGGTCTCCCAGACCTGCTGGATGTGCTCGACGCCGATCAGCTTGGCGATGCTGGACTCCGCGCCCGGCTGCTGCCCGGTCAGGGACCTGATCGTGGTGCGCAGGCCGAACAGCCCGCCGGACTGGGCGTCGCACAGGATGCCGCCGAGCGTGCTCAGCCGCTCGTCGTCGGTGTCCTCGGGCGAGGCCTTGGCGAGGTCGAGCAGCGCCTCTCCGCCGCTGCCGAGCGAGGAGTCGTGCGAGAGCGAGACGCGCTCGTTGGCCAGCGTGGTGCGGGCGAGCTTCCAGCCGTCGCCGGGCCCGGCGACGAGCATCTCGTCGGGGATGAAGACGTCGTCGAAGAACACCTCGTTGAACAGGTTCTCGCCGGTCAGCTCGCGCAGCGGCCTGATGTCGATGCCGGGGCTGGACATGTCGAGCAGGAAGTAGGACAGGCCCTTGTGCTTGGGGGCGGAGACGTCGGTGCGGGCCAGCAGGATTCCCCACTGCGCCTCGCGGGCCATGGAGGTCCAGACCTTCTGCCCGGTGACCTTCCAGCCGCCGTCGACCTTCTCCGCACGGGTGGACAGGCCGGCCAGGTCGGATCCCGCGCCCGGCTCGCTGAACAGCTGGCACCACACGATGTCGCCGCGCAGCGACGCCGGCAGGAACCGCTCGAGCTGCTCGGGGCTGCCGTGGGTGATCAGGGTCGGCACGACCCAGTTGCCGATGATCATGTCGACGGCGCGGAGCCGGGCCGCGCGCATCTCCTCGGCGATCACCAGCTGGGAGACTGCGTCGGCGCCCTTGCCCCAGGGGGCGGGCAGGTGCGGAGCGGTGTAGCCGTGCTCGGCGAGGTAGGTCAGGCGCTCGGCGCCCTCCAGGCCCTTGGCGGGCTCCAGCTCGGCCCGTACCTCGGCGCGGATCCGCTCGGCCTCCGCGGGCAGCTCGACGCCGAGCCTGCGGCGGGCGCCGTCCAGGGTGAGACGGGCCACCCTGCGCCGCCACGAGGCGGTCGAGCCCAGCAGGATCCGCAGCGTCTGGGACCTGCGCAGGTAGAGGCTGGCGTCGTGCTCCCAGGTGAAACCGATGCCGCCGAGGGTCTGAACGCAGTCCTTCGCGGTGGCGAAGGCCGCCTCGACGCTGGTCGCCCCCGCGACGGCCGCGGCCAGCGACGCCTCCCGGGGGTCCTCGACGGCTCCGGCGTCGCCGGCGCGGGCGGCGTCCCAGGCGCAGACGCGGGCCTGCTCGGCACGGGCCAGCATGCGGGCGCAGCGGTGCTTGACACCCTGGAACTGGCCGACCGGGCGGCCGAACTGCTCGCGCACCCTGGCGTAGTCGGCGGCGGTCGTGGTCGCCCAGTCCGCCAGGCCGGACGCCTCGGCGGCGAACAGCGTGGCGGCCAGGTCGAGCACGTCGTGCCCGCCGAGGCCGGTCAGCACGTCGCCGGGGGCGACGGCGACGCCGGCCGCGCGGACCCGGGACAGCCTGCGGGTCAGGTCGTGGCTGGTCAGGTCGACCGTCTCGACCGAGGCCCTGGGCAGCACCACCCATGCCGTGCTCCCGCCGTCCCTGACGGGCAGGACGAACACGTCGGCGACGTGACCGCCGAGCACCGGCTCGGACACACCCGAGACCGTGATCTCACCGGCGTCACCGTGGGTGAGCTCCAGGTCTCCCGGCTTCAGACCGACCGCGCCGATCTTCGCCCCCTCCGCGAGCTCGGCCAGCAGCGGCTCGTGCCCCGCGCGGTGCAGGACAGCGCTCGCCAGCACCGTCGGCAGGAACGGCCCCGGCGCCATGGCGCGGCCGAGCTCCTCGACCACGACGGCGAGCTCGAGCAACCCGTAGCCCACGCCGCCCGACTCCTCCGGCAGGTGCAGGCCGAACAGCCCCTGCTCGGCGAGGGCGGGCCAGAACGACGGCAGCTCCTCCCGCTTGGCGTCCACGGCCTTGCGGACCACCTCGGGCGTCACATGGCGGGTGACGAGGGCGCGCACGGAGTCACGCAGGTCGCGGTGCTCCTGGGTCAGTCCAATGGTCATGGTCGTCTCAGATCCGTTCGATGATGGTGGCCGTGGAGTGGGCGCCGCCCGCGCACATGGTGACCAGGGCGGTCGAGCCGCCGGTCCGCTCCAGCTCGTGCAGCGCCTGGGTGATCAGACGGGCGCCGGTCGAGCCGACCGCGTGTCCGAGGGCGATCGCCCCTCCGTTGACGTTGACCTTGTCCATGTCGGCCTTGTGCACCTGTGCCCACGACAGCACCACGGACGCGAAGGCCTCGTTGATCTCGACGAGGTCGATGTCGGACAGCGACATGCCGGCCGTACGGAGCACGTGCTCGGTGGCCTGCACCGGCCCGTCGAGGTGGTAGTAGGGGTCGGAGCCGACCATGCCGGAGGCGACGATGCGCGCGCGGGGACGCAGCCCGAGCCGGGCGGCCCGCTCCGCGCTCATCAGCAGCACGGCCGCCGCCCCGTCGCTGATCTGCGAGGCGTTGCCCGCGGTGTGGACGCCGTCCGGGATCACCGGGTTCAGCTTCGCCAGGGCTTCGAGGGTCGTCTCACGCAGCCCCTGGTCGCGGGTGACGGTCGCGGTCTCGCCCGTCGGCCCCTCGGGGCCGATCACGGGCGCCTCGACCGGGAGGACCTGGCTGTCGAAACGGCCCTCGGCCCAGGCCCTCGCGGCGCGCCGCTGCGAGGTGAGGCCGAAGGCGTCGGCGTCCGCGCGGGTGATGCCGCGCCTGCTCGCGATCCGCTCGGCGGCGGTGAACTGGTCGGGCATGTCCAGCGACCAGCTGTCGGGGAAGGGGCTGCCGGTCTCCGGGGTGAGCGCCTGGCCGAGGAAGACCCTGCTCATCGACTCGACGCCGCAGCCGATCCCGATGTCGACCGCGCCGGAGGCGATCAGGCCCGCGACCAGGTGAACCGCCTGCTGGGAGGACCCACAGGCGCAGTCGATCGTGGTGCACGCCGTGGTGTACGGCAGGCCGGTGTGCAGCCACGCCTGCCGGGTGACGTTGTTCGACTGCTCCCCCGCCTGGGTGACGCAGCCGCCGATCACCTGGCCGACGTCCCTGGGGTCGACGCCCGCGCGCTCGAGCAGGCCCTTCTGCGCGACGCCGAGCAGCTCGGCGGGGTGCAGACCGGACAGCACGCCCCTGCGCCTGCCGACCGGCGTGCGCACAGCCTCGACGATGACGGCCTCAGCCATGACTTCTCCTCGTGTCCTTGTGTTAGTTGGTCTCGCCGGACAGCACGCGCTTGGCCCAGCGGTAGTCCGCCTTGCCGCTGGGCGAGCGCACGATGCTCTGCACGACGGTGAGCAGGGCCGGAACCTTGTATCCGGCGACCTGCGTGCGGCAGTGCGTTCTGAGCTCCTCCGTGTCGGGTGCGGCGACGCCCGCGCGCACCTCGACCACGGCTCCCACCCGCTCGCCGAACCGCGCGTCCGGCACGCCCGCGACGAGCGCGTCCATCACCGCGGGGTGCGACTTGAGCGCCTGTTCGACCTCTTCGGGGAAGACCTTCTCGCCGCCGGTGTTGATGCAGCCGGAGCCGCGTCCCAGCAGCACGGTGCTGCCGTCCGCCTCGACCCTGGCCATGTCGCCGAGCACGGCCCAGCGGACCCCGTCGATGACGGGGAACGTCTTGGCCGTCTTCTCCGGGTCGTTGTAGTAGCCGAGCGGGACGTGACCGGTCCTGGCGATGAACCCGATCTCGGGTGAGCCGGGGGCGAGCGGCCGGAGGCGTTCGTCGACGACGACGACCTTCGGGGTGGGGGCGAGGCGCATGAGCCCGTCCTCACCGACCCTGAGGCTGCCGTCGACGCCGGACTCCGACGCGCCGAAGCCGTCGTTGACGTAGATGCCGGGAAGCAGTTCGACCGCCTCCTGCCGCACGCTGCGCGACAGGAGCGCGCCGCCGGAGCCCAGCACCTTCCACGCGCTGAGGTCGTAGTCGGAGCCGTGCGCCCTGACCGCGTCGAGAAGCGGGCGCGCGATCGCGTCGCCGACGACGGTGACGATGGAGGTGGCCTCCCGCTCGACCAGGCGCAACACCTCGACGGGGTCGAAACGGCGCGTCAGGACGACCAGCGACCCGCTGAACAGGGCGGTGAGCAGGGTGTAGCTCGCCGCGCCGTGCATGAGCGGAGCGGTGACCAGGTAGATCGGGCCCGTATCCGTGCCCGCGGCGGCGGCCCGCGCCAGCGCCTCCGCGCTCTGATGCGGGGCGCCGAAGGGGTTCCCGCCGGACAGCGCCGCGAAGTAGAAGTCCTCGTGCCGCCAGACCACTCCCTTGGGCATCCCCGTGGTGCCGCCGGTGTAGAGCACGTAGTGGTCGTCCGCGGTGCGCGTGTTCATTGCGGGACCGGAATCGGGCTCGGGCGCCCGCATGGCCGAGCCGTACGTCGTCCAGGTCGCCGAGGCGCCCGAGCCGTGGTCCGTCTTGGCCGCCGGGGCGTCCCCTTCGGCCGTCCCGCCGGGCTGCTGAGCGGAGGAGGCCGTCTCCTCCAGGACGATGACGTGCCGCAACGTGGGGCATTCGCCAGCGACCCTGGCAACGGCGGGGGCGAACTCCTCGTCGACGACCAGGGCCACCAGTTCCGCGTCGTTGTACAGGTAGTGCAGCTCGCGGTCGGTGTAACGGTAGTTGACATTGATCGGCACCGCCCTGATCTTCAGGCAGGCCAGGAGCGTTTCGACGAACTCGACGCTGTTGAGCATGTGCACGCCCACGTGCTCGCCCGGCCCGACTCCCGCCGCCTTCAGGTGGTGAGCCAGGGCGTCGGCGCGCCTGTCGAGCTCGGAGAAGCTCAACCGACGGTCACCGCAGACGACGGCGGGCCGGTCCGGGATCGCGGCGGCCACGGCCTCATACAGAGTTGCCAGGTTCAACGTCATGGCGGGAGGCTAGAATTAATTCTTCTTTTTCACAATGGCCTAGTCCCGCTGAGTGATCCCGGCATCGCCGAGCCGGGTGATCTCCGCCTCGTCGAGACCGATCCAGGCGAGCACCTCACGGGTGTGCTCGCCGATCACCGGAGGCGAGGACCGGATCTCGGCGGGCGTGCGCGAGAAACGCGGCGCGGGAGCGGGCTGCACGACGCCGTCCCGCGAGACGAACGTCGCGCGGGCGACGTTGTGCGGGTGCGCGGGCGCCTCCGCCAGGGAGAGCACCGGCGCGACGCACGCGTCCGTTCCGGTGAACACCTCCTGCCAGTGGTCGCGCGTGTTCTCCGCGAACGCCCCGGCGAGCCGTTCGCGCAGCGCGGGCCAGGTCGAGGGGTCGTACTGGGCGCCGGGGTCGAGGTCGGCGATCCCCAGGAGCCCCAGGAGCCGTCCGAAGAACTGCGGCTCGATCGGGCCGACCGAGACGTGGCCGCCGTCCGAGGTGGCGTACACGTCGTAGAAGGGCGCCCCGGTGTCGAGCAGGTTCGTGCCGCGCTCCGACCACCGCCCCATGGCCTGGGCTCCGTAGAACGGCGCCATCAGCAGGGCGGAGCCGTCGACCATGGCGGCGTCGACGACCTGGCCCGCGCCGTCCCGCCCGGCCGCGAGCAGGCCCGCGAGCACGCCGCACGCCAGCAGCATGGCGCCGCCGCCGTAGTCGCCGACCAGGTTCAACGGCGGCACCGGGGCCTGCCCCGCGCGACCGATCGCCGACAGCGCGCCGGACAGCGAGATGTAGTTGATGTCGTGCCCCGCGCTGTGGGCCAGCGGCCCGTCCTGCCCCCACCCGGTCATCCGCCCGTAGACCAGGCGGCCGTTGCGGGCCAGGCACTCCTGCGGGCCGAGCCCGAGCCGCTCCATGACGCCCGGCCGGTAGCCCTCGATCAGCGCGTCGGCCCTCTCGACGAGCCTGAGCACCAGCTCGACGCCCTCCGGCGACTTCAGGTCGATCGTGACGGACCTGCGCCCCCTGGACGTCACGTCGGCGGAGTCGGCCTCCACGGCCCCGTCGGCGCCCGGCGACGAGGCCGCTCTCGGCCTGTCGACGCGGATCACGTCGGCGCCGAGGTCGGCGAGCAGCATCCCGGCGAACGGCCCCGGACCGATGCCGGCCATCTCCACGACGGTGAAACCCGTTAGCGGACCCATCTCTCCTACCCCCACTCAGCGGGACTGACCTCTTGGCCAAAACTAGAATACATACTAGTTTTTTACTCCTATCGATCGGCGCGCACAACGGGAGCGGGAACATGGGTTCGAACATCAGCCTGGAGGGCCGGACGGCGATCGTCACCGGCGCGGGCGCGGGACTTGGCCGCAGTGAGGCGCTGGCGCTCGCGGAGCGCGGCGCGAACGTCGTCGTCAACGACATGGGACAGGCCGCGGACGAGGTCGTCGCCGAGATCAAGGAACTCGGCGGCCAGGCCGTCGCGGTGACCGGCGACGTCGGCGAGTGGTCCATGGGCGAGCGACTTGTCCAGGCCGCGGTCGAGACCTTCGGCGGCCTGGACATCCTGGTGAACAACGCGGGCGTGCTCCGCGACAAGATGCTGTTCAACCTGACAGAGTCCGACTGGGACACCGTCATCCACGTCCACCTGAAGGGCCACGCCGCGGTGTCCCGCGCGGCGGCCGTGCACTGGCGTGCGGCGAGCAAGGCCGCGGGCGGCCCCGTCTACGGCCGGGTCATCAACACCTCCTCCGAGGCGTTCCTGTTCGGCGCCCCCGGCCAGCCGAACTACTCGGCCGCCAAGGCGGGCATCACCGCGCTGACCCTGTCGACCGCCCAGGGCCTGTCGAGGTACGGCGTGCGCGCGAACGCGATCTGCCCCCGGGCCCGCACCGGCATGACGGCGCACGTGTTCGGCGGCGGCGAGGGCGACGGCGGGCTGGACATCCTGGCCCCCGAGCGCGTCGGGACGTTCGTCAGCTACCTGGCCTCCCCCGCCTCCGAGGAGATCAACGGCCAGGTGTTCGTCGTCTACGGCGACATGGTCGCGCTCATGGCGGCCCCGACCGTCGAGCAGAAGTTCACCGCGGCTGACAACGTCTTCTCCGTCGAGGAGTTCGACGCGCAGCTCACGCCGTACTTCACCGGCCGCAGCCCGTACCAGACCTACGCCGCCTACAGCGTCGCCCAGCTCGACACCACGGGAGTCGAGAACGCCGCCGCGTCCAAGTGACACGCCACCGGTGAGACCCACGAAAGAGAGGCCGTCCGCTGGACGGCCTCTCTTTTCTCTCGTCTCACGGCGGCCGGAAAGGAACAGACCGCTTCGACGTGGACACGCCGATGACCGCTCCTCGCGCCCAAGCCTCCTGTACGACCGGGAATGGTTTTGGCTTGGGCGCGCCGGTGTCTGGACTGAGGAGCGAAGGAGCGAAGCGGATGAGCGACGAGGGAAGACGCCGGCCCGGTAGCGCCCAAGCCCTGCGACGCCGCCAGGCGTCGCTAATAAACAGGGCCCCGCAGGACGGTCTCGGCGCCGCCGTCGACGTAGATGACCTGGCCGGTCATGTGGGAGTTGGCCGGGGCGACCAGCCAGCGCAGCGCCTCGGCGATCACCTCGGCGCTCGCGTAGCCGTTCAGGGGCATGGGGACGGCCTTGTCCATGACCTGCCGCATGGCCTCGTCCTCGAACAGGGGCGCGGACATCGGCGTGAGCACGACCCCCGGCGCGATCGCGTTGAGCGGGATCCCGTTGCCCGCCCACTCGGGCGTGATCGAGACGCGGCGCAGCCAGCGGGCCAGCGCGGTCTTCGACGACGGGTACAGCCTGCGTCCCTCCCCCCGCTCGACGGCCGCGTCCGACAGGGCCAGCGCCGTCCGCTCGTCGTCGTCGAGGCAGGCCTCGACGACGTTGTCGTCCGCGGGCTGAATGCCAGCGATGGAGCCGACCACGGCGGCTCGCGGCCGCTCCGCGGCGGCGAGCGCCGGGCGCAGCCCGTCGAGCAGGGCGGTCACCCCGAAGAAGTTCACCCGGACGGTCAGCGGGGTCGGCCCCGAGACGCCCGCGCAGGCGACGACGCCGTCGAGCACGCCGCCGGACAGCTCCAGCACGGAGGCGACCGCGTGCGCGCGCCCCTCCGGCGTCGCGAGGTCGGCGTTCACCTCGGCGTCCCTGAGGTCGACGCCGATCACCTCGTCCCCCTGCTCGCGCAGCAGGCGCGCGAGTGCCTGCCCGATGCCCGAGGCGGTTCCGCTCACCGCTATGCGACGTGTCATGTCGTTGCTCCTGGTAGTCGTGTCAGGTGTGGGATCCGCCGTCGACACGGATCTCCGCTCCGGTGAGATACCCGCCGTCGCGCGAGGCCGCGAACGCGATCACCCCGGCGATCTGCTCGGGGCTCGCCGCGCCGAGCGGCGAGCGGATCCGTCCGTAGTAGGAGAGGTCGAGATCCCGGGGAAGCACGTCGGGGTTGCTCGTCAGCGGGGTCCTGACCGTTCCCGGGGAGACGGGCACGACCCGGATGCCGCGCCCGACGACCTCGGCGGCCAGGCTGAGCGAGAACGCCAGCACCGCGCCCTTCGAGGCGGAGTAGGCCGTCATGTACGGGTTGCCGTGCGCGGCCGCGGACGAGGCGACGTTGACGATCACCCCGGTCCCGTCGGGCAGGTGGCGCAGCGCCTCCCTGCAGAACAGCGCCGTGCCGACGAGGTTGACGGAGAAGAGCCGCTGCAGGTCCTCGACGGTCAGCGTGTCGATCGGCGTGGCCTTGTGGACGCCCGCGACGTTGACGAGGACGTCGATGCCGCCGAGCTCGGCCGCGGCGGCCCGCACCGCCTCGACGACGGCGGGCTCGTCGGAGACGTCGGCGGCGTGCGTGACGATCCCGCCGGGTCCCGTCGCCGATCCCGCCGTCTCGGCGAGGCCGTCCTTCGCCAGGTCGACGGCGAAGACCGTCGCGCCCTCGGAGACGAGTCTGAGCGCGGTCGCGCGCCCGATGCCCGAGCCCGCGCCGGTGAGCAGGACCTTCACTCCGTCGAAGCGGTTCAGTGCCATGTGCGTCGGGTCCTCCGCGTCTTCTGCCGGTCCCGCGCGCCACGCCGGGAAGGCGTCGGCGCCGGGGTGACGCGACGGTATCCGTACGCCTCACGGCGCGCGGGGAGGGATCCCGGTCAGCGGGAGCCCGGGAGGATCAGCTCCCGGACGCGTTCGAGCGCGGGGCCAGCAGGAGTCTGCAGGCGAGACGGATGTCGGCCTCCGCGTCGGGCATGGAGAGCCTTCCGTTGAGGCTGGCCTGCAGCCCGCCGTACCAGCACTGCACCAGGAGCCGGATCAGGGTGATGTCCTGGACCGTCGGGTTGTCGATCCCGAGGGTCTTGAGAATGATCGCGCGGAAGGCGCTGTCGATCCTGCCCGCGTCGGTGATCGTGGCGGCGTTGGCCGAACTCGACGACTGCATCATCGCGATCGCCAGCGCGGGCCTGCTCAGCAGTTGCCTGGAGGCGCTGACCAGCACCTCGTAGACCGCGTCCTCCGGGCTCGTGCCCTCCTTGGGGCGGGGGGCGAGCTCGTTGAAACGATCTATCTGCTCGGCCAGGACCGCGGTGAACAGGTGGGTCTTGGAGGGGAAGTAACGGTACAGCGTGCCGATCGCGACACCCGCGGCTCTGGCCACCTCGTGCATCTGGACGCGTTCGAGCCCCTTCTCCGCGGCGATTCTCGCCGCGGCCCTGAGGATGCGCACATGCCGGGCGCGCTGCTCGGGCGAGCTCGGCTCGGCCGGCGGTCTGACCTCGGCGATTCTCGGCACGGTCTCCCCTGGAGAGTGGGTTCGATGTCGACAAAACAATACACAGGGGTAGGCGCGAACAAGTGAATTACGGATACCGGTGAGTGGGACGGGACAGCCACCGCCGGCGTGGGCTGCGGTTGCCTGAGGCGGGCCGCGACTGCACAGGAGGACAGGGCATGACGAGCGCCGGGCTGTGGGACGACGAGTACGACGTGGTGGTTGTGGGATCCGGGGCCGGGGCCATGACCGGCGCGTTCGCGGCGGCCTCGGACGGCCTGCGCACCCTCGTGCTGGAGAAGACGCCGCTGCTCGGCGGCACCTCCGCCTACTCCGGATCGGCCGCCTGGCTGCCCGGCAGCCAGGTGCAGGAACGGGCGGGGATCGGGGACTCCACGGAATCGGCCCGCACCTATCTCAGGGCGCTGCTCGGAGAGGACACGGCGCGACGGCGTGAGGCCTTCCTGACGACCGCCCCCGAGGTCGTCGAGTTCCTTGAGCGCGACCCGGCGATCGAGTTCGAGTGGCGGGCCTTCCCCGACTACTTCGACGCCCCCGGGCGGATGGACGCCGGGCGCTCCTTCGTTCCGCTCGACCTTCCCGCGGACCGGCTCGGCGACCTGCTGCCCCTGGTGCGTCCCTCCGTCGACCGCGACCGGGCGGGGCAGCCCCATCCCGAGGGTCCCCTGACCGCGGGACGGGCGCTGATCGGACGGCTGCTGCTCGCGCTGACCGGCACGGGAAACGGTTTCGTCCGCACCGGCGCCCGCATGACCGGACTCGTCATCGAGGACGGACGGGTGACCGGCGTCGAGGCGGAGACCTCGCAGGGCCCGGTGCGGATCCGCGCGGCTCGAGGCGTGCTCATGGCCGCGGGCGGCTTCGAGGGCAACGGTCCCATGCGTGAGCGGAACGGCGTCCCCGGGGCGGCGGCCTGGACGATGGCGCCCCGCGGCACGAACACCGGGGAGCCGATCGAGGCCGCCGTCGCGATCGGCGCCGCGACCGACCTGATGGACCAGGCGTGGTGGTGCCCCGGCGTCGAGCAGCCGGACGGGGCCGCCGCCTTCACCCTGGGCTTCAGGGGCGGCATCATGGTCGACGCCTCCGGCAGGCGCTTCGCCAACGAGTCCCTCCCCTACGACAGGATGGGCCGCGAGATGGCCGCGGCGGCGGACCGCGTTCCCGCCCATCTCGTCTTCGACTCCCGCTTCGGCGGCGGCCTTCCCGCCATCTCGCTGCCCGGCCGCCCGGCGGAGGAGCACCTGGCCTCGGGCACCTGGGTCAGGGCCGAGACCGTCGAGGAGCTGGCCGAGCTGCTCGGCGTGCCGAAGGAGACCCTGACCGCGACGGTGGAGCGGTTCAACGGCTTCGCCGCCCTCGGCGTCGACGAGGACTTCCACCGGGGTGAGGACCCCTACGACCTGTTCTTCGCCGACCGCTCCCACGGCGGCCCCAACCCGTGCCTGGTCCCGCTCGACAGGGCGCCGTACTACGCCGCACGCGTCGTGCTGAGCGACCTGGGCACCAAGGGCGGTCTGCGGACCGACGAGGACGGCAGGGTCCTCGACGGCCAGGACGCGCCCATCCCCGGCCTGTACGCGGCGGGCAACACCAGCGCGTCGTTCGCGGGCCGTCACTATCCGGGCCCCGGCGTCCCGATCGGCTCGGCGATGGTCTTCTCCTACCGCGCGGTACGGGACATGGCCGCGCGATGAGGTGCGCCGCCCGGTGGAGCGGGGCCCGGCCCGGCGCGTGTTGGCGCTGGCGGCACTGGCCATACGCCGGGTGTCGGCCGTAGGCTCGGGCGATCAGGCGCTCCGGCGACCTCACCGACTTCGCGCTCCGGTGGCCGCGCGGGCCCCGGCCGGTGGCCCCGGCCCGTGATGCCCCCCGATCCCGGGCCGGGCCTCTCGGGCCAGGCAGGACCGGATCCCGGGGGCAGCCCGGCCCGGGTCCGGTCCGGTGGGATCAGATGAGGTTGTCCTCGACGGTCAGGCCGAACTCGCCCTTGCCGTACATCGCCAGGGCCCGCTCCACGTCGTTGGCCACGTGCACGCTGCCCGCGTGGGCGTCGCGCCACGCGCGCTCGATGGGGTTGCCGCGCCTGAGCGAGTTCCCTCCAGCGATCTTGAAGAGGATGTCGATCGCCTCGATCGCCCGCTCGGTGCCGCGGACCTGGTCCCTGCGGGTGCGCAACCTCAGCTCCATCGGGATCTCCTCGCCCTTGACGGCGTGCTCGTAGACCTCGCGCACGTTGCGGTCGTTCTGCAGGATCGCGGCGTCGATCTCGGAGGCCGCCCTGGCCACCGCGACCTGGGCGAACTGGTCCTCGGCGAACCTGCCGCCGCCCAGACTGAGCCGCACCCTGTCGCGCATCGCGGTGATGTAGGAGCGGTAGCAGCCCGCGACCGTTCCGATCACCGGCGCGGTGATCGCGGAGGTGAAGACCGACGCGAACGGCATCCGGTGCAACGGCCCCGTGTTGACCTTCTGCCCGGGGCCGCGCAGCTGCGCCTGCTCGTAGTTGCGCATCGTCCGGTAGCCGGGGACGAAGGCCCGCTCGACGATGACGTCGTTGCTCGCGGTGCCGCGCAGACCGATCACGTCCCAGACGTCCTCGATCCTGTAGTCGGTCTGGGGGACCAGCACGGTCATGAAGTCCACCGGCCTGCCCTCGGCGCCCACGACCAGGCCTCCGACCAGGACCCATGACGCGTGCTCGCATCCGGAGGAGAAGCTCCACCGCCCGGACAGCTCGTAGCCGCCCTCGACCGGGGTCAGCCGTCCCACGGGCGCGTAGGAGGAGGAGACCAGGGTGTCCGGGTTCTCGCGCCAGACCTCGTCCTGCGCGACCTCGGCGAACAGGCCCAGCTGCCACGGGTGCACGCCGAGGACGCCGGTCACCCAGCCCGTCGAGCCGCAGACGCCGGAGATCTCCCGGACGACCTCGAAGAAGGCGACCGGGTCGCTCTCCGCGCCGCCGTACCTCTTGGGCTGCAGCATCCGGAAGACGCCCGCGCGGGTGAGCTCTCTGATCGTCTCTTCGGGAACGCGCCGGTTCTCGTCGGTCGACCGGGCCCGTTCGGCGATGTTCGGCAGCAGTGTGCGAACCGATTCCAGCACCTCGTTGCTCATGGTTTGCGTTCTCCGTGTCGCGCTCGTCCATCAGGTACAGAGCACGATGGTGCGTCGCGTCGACGGGGAGTTGTCCGAAACATCCCGACCAATGGGACTCCAGGTTCGGTCACGGGTCTCACCGACCTACCTTTCAGGTCGAGAGAACCCACGTTCCGAAGGGATGGCGTCAACGTGACGGCAGTCGAATCCGAGCACGACGGAGTCCGTGGCATCGAGGCCGAAGCCGCCCCCACCCGTTTCGCCAGGGGCTGGCACTGTCTGGGGTTGTCCGAACGGTTCAAGGACGGCAAGCCCCACTCCATCAAGGCGTTCGGCCAGAAGCTTGTGGTCTTCCAGAGCGGCGACGGCAAGCTCAACGTGCTCGACGCCTACTGCAGGCACATGGGTGGCGACCTGTCGCAGGGAACCGTCAAGGGCGACGAGATCGCGTGCCCGTTCCACGACTGGCGCTGGGGCGGCGACGGCCGCTGCAAGCAGATCCCGTACTCCCGGCGTGTTCCGCTGCGCGCCCGCACCGCCGCGTGGACCACCCTGGACCAGGACGGCATGCTGTTCATCTGGAACGACCCCGAGGGCAACCCGCCCCCCGCCGACGTCACGATCCCCCGCATCGAGGGCGCCACCCGCGACGACTGGACCGACTGGGTCTGGAGCGAGATCACGGTCGACGCCAACTGCCGCGAGGTCGTCGACAACGTGGTGGACATGGCGCACTTCTTCTACGTCCACTTCTCGTTCCCGACGTTCTTCAAGAACGTCTTCGAGGGCCACGTCGCCACGCAGTACCAGAAGGGCAAGGGCCGCGAGGACGTCCGCCCGCCCGCCAAGGACGGCGAGCCGAAGATGCTCGGCAACACCTCCGTCGCGTCCTACCACGGTCCGTCGTTCATGATCGACGATCTGACCTACCACTATGACGTGATGGACATCGACTCCGTCCTGATCAACTGCCACTACCCGATCGACGAGAACTCGTTCGTGCTGCAGTACGGCGTGATCGTGCAGCGCAGCGACAAGCTGCAGGGCGACGCCGCCGAGCAGACGGCCGCGAAGATGGCGGAGTTCATCGCCAAGGGCTTCGAGCAGGACGTGCAGATCTGGAAGAACAAGACGCGCATCGACAACCCGCTGCTGTGCGAGGAGGACGGGCCCGTCTACCAGCTGCGGCGCTGGTACGAGCAGTTCTACGTGGACGTCGCCGACGTCAGGCCGGAGATGGTCGAGCGCTTCGAGTACGAGCTGGACACCACCCGTCCGATCGAGGCGTGGAAGCGGGAGGTCGAGGACAACCTCGCCCGCGCCAAGGCCGTGGGCGGGGTGCCGAGCCTCGACGGCGGCGCGGCGTGACGGACGACCGCCACCAGATCATCGAGCAGCTCAACCGGCTCGCGGAGGCGCTCGACCAGCGGGACTGGGCGCAGATCGGCGACGTCTTCACCGCCGACGCGACCGCCTACCGCAGGCACGGCACGGAGGCGATCCTCGCCACCGTCCGGGATCACCTGGGCGGCTGCGGACCCTCCCAGCACCTGCTGGGCAACCACCGCGTCGAGGTCGACGGCGACGCCGCCCGCTCCCTCACCTACGCCAGGGTCTACCACCGGGGCGCGGGCGAGCGTGAGGACGCCTTCTTCGAGTGCATCGGCGAGTACGACGACCACTGGGTCCGCGACGGCGGCGTCTGGAGGATCTCCTCGCGCGCCTTCACCATGAGCATCCAGATCGGCGACTTCGGCGTGCTGCAACCGGGGTGACGCCCCCGCAGCACCTGCGGTTCCCGATCCGGACAACCCGAGGAGGACAGATGCACCGAGCAGGAAGCCGGGAAGAGGCCCGCCCGCGGCGCCGTGACGGGAACCGGTCGCGGTGACGGCGCGACAGGACAACCGGCTGACCGACGGGGCGCCGATGCTGCCGGTGCGCTGCCTGCAGTGCGGCGCGGGCGTGCAGGCGCGCAAGGCCAGCTGGCAGCAGACCAGCGTCCAGTGGAGCGTGGAGGCCGCCGGCGCCTGCCTGGAGCGGCGGGCCTCCGCCCCCCGTGGCGGCCCGAACGGCGAAGCCTTCCTCGCCTGTGAGGCGCTGCGGGAATCGATCAGGCAGGCGGCGTTGGACGGCATGATCCCCGTGCCGGACAACTGACCGGCACAGCCGCACCGACCCGCACCATCAGACGCGTCGGAGGCATCCGACGCATCGGACGAAGAGAACATTCATGATCGACAAGAACGTGTACGGCCCGTGGGCGGTGATCGCGGGCGGCTCCGAGGGAGTCGGCGCGTCGTTCGCCGACCAGCTCGCCGACGCCGGGGTCAACCTGGTGCTCGTCGCCCGCAAGCCGGGCCCGCTCGAGGAGACCGCGGAGCGGATCAGGGCGAAGGGCGTCGAGGTGCGCACCATCGAGCTCGACCTGCTCGACCCCGGCGCGCTCAAGGGCATCCGCTCGGTGACCGACGGGCTCGAGGTGGGCCTGCTGATCTTCAACGCGGGAGCCAACAGCTACGGCAACGAGTTCGTGACCGCCGACCTGGACCGGGTGCGGGGGGTCATCGACCTCAACATCACCGCCCAGCTCGCGCTGTCGCACCACTTCGGCGCGCTGATGAAGGAGCGCGGCCGAGGCGGGATCATGCTGGTCGGCTCGCTCGCGGGCTACATGGGCCAGGCGCACATGAGCATCTACGCCGCCGCCAAGGCGTTCAGCCGGGTCTTCGCCGAGGGCCTGTGGCTGGAGCTGCGTGAGTACGGCGTGCACGTGCTCGAACTGGTCCTCGGCGTCACCCGCACCCCGGCCATGGAGCGGGCGGGCCTGCGGATGGACCTGCCGGGACTCAACGTCGCCGAGCCCGACGACGTGGCCCGCGAAGGGCTTGAGCACCTCGCGGACGGCCCGGTCTGGGTCGCGGGCGGCAACCAGCCGACCGCCGAGAAGCGCAGCGGCTTCCCCCGCGACGAGCTGGTCAGCGGCGCCCACGAGGCGACGAAACGCCTGCTCGGCCGGACCTGAGCCATCCCCCTCTCAGGAAGACCCTCGGAAAGCCCAGGCGGAGGAGACGGGAAGCCCTCCTCCGTCTCGGCAACAGCGCCGGCCTCAGGCGAAAGATCTCAACGCTCCTGAGACGCCGGAGTTGCCACGCAGCATGATCAGACGAGTGTGAGGCGAGCCGGTACGCACCACATCGACCTGGTGAAGTCCGTCCGTGGCTTCCCGTGAATTTTTTGCCCGCCCCACCGACGCTGCCGGCGCCTTCTCTGCGACCTTCGCAGAACCGACGAGCGAACTGAGCAGTGACCTCGGCATGGGCCAGGACATGGGCCGACAGCCGGGCCGCACGAGGCGGCGCGCCGAACGGCCCGGACTCGCGTCATAGACTCACCGCCTCACGCCGTGCGGCTGGCTGTGGTCGTCGCCTCCTCCGCGATGTCGGCGGCGAAGAGGTCGCTCAGGTCACCGCGAGTCTGTATGTTCAGCTTCCGGTAGATCCTGGTGAGGTGCTGTTCGACTGTGCTCCGCGTGATGTAGAGCACCTTGGCGATCTCACGATTCGTGTGCCCGCGGGCGGCGAGGACAGCGACTCGCCGTTCGGCGCCGCTCAACGGTGCGGCCTCAGCATGATCGTGCTCAGCGGCGAGCCTCCTCATCAAGGGCTTCGCGTTGCATTCGCGGGCCAACTCCTGTGCCCGGACCCAGTAGGCCCGGGCCTCGTGCTTGCCGCCCTTCAGCTGGTAGCTCCCGGCGAGATCGGAGAGAGCAAGGGCCAGCTCGTAGCGATCCTGGGCGGTCTCGAGCGCGTCCACGGACTCCATCAGCAACCGCTGGCGCTGACAGGGCTTGCTCAGCTGAGCGAGCAGACGGAGGGCGATCCCGTACGTTCGCAGGTCACCGGGGGCGGTGTTGACGATCTGGGCCGTGACCAGATCGGCCGCCCTGCGACGCCAGCCCAGTTGCAGACACGCTCGTGCCGCGCCGAGGCGCCAAGGGAAGACGTAGGACAGGCTGCATCCCCATCGCTGGATCGCCTGCCCGCACGCCTGGAAGCCGGCGAAAGCGGCGCGAGGCTGATCCGTGACCAGGTGGTAATGCGCCCTCGCAAGCTCGTAGCCGATCCCGAAGGCGGTCTCCGCCGTCTCGCGGGGCATCGGCACTTCCAAGGTCGCCTTCGCGTCATCGAGGTGGCCCATCGCGGTCTGGGCATGGAGCAGAGTGCTGAGTGGCGCACCGATCGCGACGCCCCAGCCGCTTGGCTGCAGGATGGTCAGCGCCTCCTGCGCATGCGCCTCGGCCCCCGCGAGGTCGCCCTTGCGCCACGCCGCCTCTGCCCGGATGGCGGAGATGATCGCCCTCCAGGTGGGCGCCTTCGTCACCCTCGGCTCCTTGAGGAGCGTCTCGCAGGAGGCCGCCACGTCCAGCACTCCCCCTGACAGCAGAGCCATCAGGGCCGAGATGGTCCTGTCCATCGCTTCGTCCGTCGGCTCCGCTTGATGCAGAATGCGTCGCGCGTCCTCGATCGTGTGGCCCATCGAGCCGCGGGCGGAGCAGGGTAATCTGTCGAGAAGTGCCGGGTGGACATGGCACATCCCGATCAAGGATGCGTCGGCGTCCCTGTCGGCGACGGTCGACCTCAGCCGGTCGATCAGCTCCCCCGCGTCCGCGAACCGGCCGTACCAGAGGAACTGGCGGAACAGCTCCACCCCGTGAGAGCCACGTAACGCGCCCGAGCGCGCGGCGTCGAGCAGATCGGGCAGGTGACGTGCCGCCACGGCCGGGTCGACGCGCCACTCCGCCGCGGCGAGCATCACCTTCACGTCCAGCCGGCCGGGTTTTCCCCAGCCGGACGCCAGGGCGAGCCGCAAGCACTTCATGACAGCGACGAAATCACCCTCGCGGAACGCCTGCCTTCCCGCGTCGACGAGGACGTCGTAAGCCCAC
The DNA here is from genome assembly GCF_027922005.1 of Streptosporangium carneum. GTDB lineage: Bacteria > Actinomycetota > Actinomycetes > Streptosporangiales > Streptosporangiaceae > Streptosporangium > Streptosporangium carneum. The sequence continues at coordinate 42,011 of NZ_BSEV01000003.1, forward strand.
TCCTCACCCGACCAGCCCGCCTCCAGCAAGTGCGTGGCCACGGCCGCCAAGGGGCCTCCCCGCCGATAGACGATCTCCGCGGCCCGCCGGAGGATGTCCATCCTGCCGTACGAGGTCATGCGCCCGAGTACGGCCAGGCGCCCCGACTCATGGCGGAAGCGCCCCCCGGCCAGGAGCCCGGCGCGCGCCAGCATCCCCATCGATCGCATCGCGGCAGGAGGAGCGATGCCCACGAGTTCGTCCACCGCGTCCGGCGTGGCGTGCTCGCCGAGGACGGCCACCGCCTCCGCGACGCGGACGGCCTCCGGCTCGAAGCCGTGAACGCAGGTGGCCACCGCGCTCATGAAGGAGTCGCCGACCACGAGTCCGGGCGCGCCGGCTTCCTGATCCTCGATCAGCGCCCGGACCAGCAGCGGGCTGCCGCCGCTGAAGCGGTAGAGGTCGTCGGCGATCTGGTCGGCCGTCTCCGCCCCGAGATGCTCGGCGGCGAACCGCCTGACCGCCGGACGGGGCAGGAGCGGCAGCTCAACCAGCTGAACGCCGGGCAGTCGCAGCAAGGTCCCGGCGACATCGAGGAGCCGGGCCGGCGGCCGGTCCAGGCAGATCGTGACGGCGATCATCATCCTGGTGTTCGCCAGCTGGGGCGCCATGGCCAGGATGGCCAGCAAGGACGGATCATCGGCGAGATCCACGTCGTCGATCGCCAGGAGGACCGGGTTCGCCTCGGCCATCTGGAACAGGGAGACACAGACCTCCTCGACCGCGTCGCCGTCTCTGTGAGCGGTCAGCCGCTCCGCTGCCCCCCGGCCCAGGATCTGGTCGGCGACTCCCCAATCCAGCGATCGCTCCGCCGGCGTGCATCTGGCTCTGACCAGCCGGCCCCCCGCCGCGATGGACCGCATGCCCAACTCGTGGAGGACGGCGGTCTTGCCGCCGACCACAGGCCCCGTGATGACGGCCATTCCACCGCGGCCGGCCGCAGTGGAATCGAGCAACTCAGTCAGACTCTTTAGTTCACGATCTCGCCCGAACAGCACTCTTGCTCGTCCCCCAAGCGGTTCGTCAACGCAGTTTGCCGTGTGCCTTATCCGGTCTTATCTCGTTGCTCTCCATATGGCCCCCCGGTCAATTCGCCCGCGATCACCCGGCGGCCAGATCGGTCGCGCGCCCCTCCAGGCGATCCGCGAAAGCCGCCCAGATCTGGGCATGGTCCCTGGCGCATCTAGCAACAACGGCGTCCCAATGCGGCGGAACTCCGCGCAAGATCCTTTCCCATTCCTGACCGTCGATTGAGTGCAAGGATAACATTCGCAACAGGATTCGGCCGGTTTCGGTCAGACGCAGCGCGGGATCGGCCTTGAGCCGTTCCAGCACGGCCTGGCGATCCCGGCCCCCGGCGTGGCCGAAGTCCTGTTCCGGCCGGCGCAGTGACTCCGGCTTGGTCCGTAACCTCCTGCTTCCGTCCGGGATCGGGCTCTCACCCTGCTCCAGCCGGCCTCTCACATCCCTGACCGTCTCCGGAGAAATGCCGACCTGTTTGGCGACCTGGCGGAGCGAAAGGTCCGGATGGCTGCGGATGAGCTCGGCGGCGAGTCTCCTCCCCTCCGAACTGTCGACCGGACGGATGCGCCCGTCCCGCCCGATCCTGGCCTCGTCCCCGTCCTGTCCTCTGCGTTTACGCAGGTCGGCCACCGTACTGGCGGATATGCCGGTCGCCGAGGCCACCCGCCGATCCGACCATTGCGGATGTGTCCCGATGATCCGGACGGCCGCACGCTTGCGGTCGGCCAGTGAGAGCGGCAGCCCATGCCGCACGTTCGCCTCGACGGCCAGCACGAAGGCGTCGGATTCGGTGCCGTCGATCAGCCTTACCGCGATTTTCGTCTCGCCCCTGACTCGCGCCACTTTCAATCGGTGCAGGCCATCGATCACCCGCATCGTTGGTCGGTGAACGAGAATGGGCGGAAGCTCCCCTTGCGCCGACAACAGGGTCTCGACATGCTCTGGGTCCTCACCTGAGGTTCGTGGTGAGTACACAGAAGACAGCCGGGACAACTCGATTTCGACGACAGGGAGAGCGACTATGTCGACTCCCGTCGGGTCCACCTAGCCTCCGATTCGATTAGCGTCATATCGGATTCGGGGGCGTTCAGAAATCAACCCAGCCGCGTACGTCTTGCGCACTTTCGACGATCCCCCGTCGCACCTGCAGCGTCTGGTCCTGGGCAAGCACGGACTTTCCAGCGAGAGCCACATAGGCCCATCGGCCAAGTCCACTGTCGAGAGAATGCAACGCATCCTCTGTTCTTCGGCAACTCCACGCGGCATAGAAATGGACGCTGTCGCCGCGAATCCGTAGCCGTGTACCTCATCGAATTGCGAAACGCTTCCCGTTAGCATTCCGATCACTCCGACTTTCGGTTTAGGCCTTCCTCCGGAAGGTTAAAGGAGCTCTACACGTCGTACCACCCCCTATCCTGGACATCGACCCCCCTAGTTTCGGATAAGCGCGACCCGAGGACGGCAGCTCAGTCGCGGATCCGGGAGTATCCCCATGATGGCTCGGCGCAAAATCGAGCGGTCACCGGCGCGTCAATTCATGTTTATTGGTCTGCCCTGCCGCCGCGGGCCCGGCAGGGCTCCGGCGTTCTCACGGTTTCGTGCGTGACGCCGGTTCCCAGGCGAGGTGATCCCGGTCAAGAGGCCGGTAGCCGGCCGTGACCATGCTGGTCCGCCCAAGGAGTTCCGGCAGGCCGACGGTGAGGTGCCGCCGGATGGCCGGGTCCCGGCACAACGCACGCCGGTTCCTCCTGGCGATCCGGAGGAGCGGGCGCGCCTTCGCCCCGCATGCGGGCGGCTGTCCTTTCAAAGGACATACGTGAATCCAGAAAGAAGCCCGGCTCCCCTGACCTGCCGAGTAAGGGAATAGATTGGCGCATCAATGGCGCCGGCGGGCCACGGAAGTCGCTCGGCGATCCGTCATGTCGAAATGGCGCGGTGCCCAGGCTCCGCCGATGGACACCGCCCAGTGCGCGGGCATAAGAAAGTAGCCGTGACCCTGGAGAAGACGCTCATCGTCGGCACGGGTCTGATCGGCACCTCGGCCGCGCTCGCCCTTCGCGAGAAGGGGGTGGCGGTCTACCTCTCCGACGTCGACGCACATGCCGTACGGACGGCGCGAGCGCTCGGCGCGGGCCAGGAGTGGACCGGTCAGAGCGTGGACCTGGCGTTGATCGCCGTGCCCCCGCCCATCGTGGGGCAGCAACTGGCCGATCTGCAGAAGCGGGAGGCCGCGCGGGCGTACACCGATGTGACCAGCGTCAAAGTTGGTCCGATCGCCGACGCGGAGCGGCTCGGCTGCGACCTGACCTCCTATGTCCCTGGACACCCGCTCGCCGGCCGGGAGCGGTCCGGCCCGGCCGCCGCACGCGCCGATCTGTTCCTCGGGCGCCCCTGGGCGCTCTGCCCCCACCCCGAGACCGGCGCGGATGCCGTACGGCTGGCCAGGGAGCTGGTCTCGATGTGCGGCGCGGAGGCCGTCACCGTGAGCGCGGGCGAGCACGACGCGGCGGTGGCGCTGGTGTCGCACGCCCCGCACGTGGCCGCGTCCGCGGTGGCGGCGTGCCTGAAGGACGGCGACGACGTCGCACTGGGGCTGGCGGGACAGGGGCTGCGCGATGTGACGCGCATCGCCGCAGGGGATCCCCGGCTGTGGCGGACGATCCTTTCCCGGAACGCCCTGCCGGTGGCCGGGGTGCTGGAGCGGATCGCGGCCGATCTCGCCGCGGCGGCCTCGGCGCTGCGGTCCGGCGATCTCGATGACGTGACGGATCTGCTGCGGCGTGGCGTGGACGGCCACGGCCGGATCCCCGACAAGCACGGCGGCCCGGCGCGCGAATATACGGTGATCCAGGTGGTCCTGCAGGACCGGCCGGGAGAGCTGGCAAGGCTCTTCAACGCGGCGGGTCTCGCGGACGTCAACATCGAGGACGTCCGCCTGGAGCACTCGGCCGGCCTGCCGGTCGGTGTGGTCGAGGTCTCCGTGCGTCCGGAGGACACCGGCCGGCTCGCCAAGGCACTCCGTTTCCACGGCTGGCACGTCCCTCCGGTGCCCGGCGGGAACTCGGGGGTCGACCAGGCGTGAGATATGGTGTCAGGACTGAGATCCCCCGATCGAGACGGCGGCACGATGCGCGTTCTGGTGGTGGAGGACCAAGTCGACCTGGCCGAGTCGGTGGCGCGGGTGCTGCGTCGCGAAGGCATGGCCGTCGATGTCAGTCACGATGGCGATGACGCCCAAGAGCGCGTCTCCGTGATCGACTACGACGTTGTGGTGCTCGATCGGGATATTCCCGGCGTCCACGGCGACGACCTCTGCGCTCAGATCGCCGCGGACGGTCGCAGGACCCGCCTGCTGATGCTCACCGCTTCCGGGACGACCGCTGACCGGGTGGCGGGCCTGAGCCTGGGCGCCGACGACTATCTGCCGAAGCCGTTCGCCTACGCCGAGCTGGTGGCGCGCATCCGCGCTCTGGGCAGGCGCGCGCATCCTCCTGCGCCGCCGATCCTGGTCCACGGCGATCTGCGGCTCGATCCGGCGCAGCGGGTGGCGATCAGGGGCGGCATGCGGCTACCGTTGACCACCAAGGAGCTGGCCGTCCTGGAGCACCTGCTGACCGCGCGCGGCCGGGTGGTGTCGGCCGAGGAGCTGCTCGAACGGGTTTGGGACGAGCAAGCCGACCCGTTCACCACGACCGTGAAGGCGACGATCAACCGGCTCCGGTCGAAGCTCGGCCAGCCGCCGGTGATCGAAACCGTCCCGCGCGAGGGATATCGCATCTGATGGACGCGGTCACAAGGCGGTCACACGTTCTCTGACGCTCGTGTCACCTTCCGCTCTGTAGAACTGGTGTCAAATCACCACTTCGAGGAGCAGCATGAGGAGAAGACGACGGCCGCCGACCACCCATGCCGCGGTCGTCCAGGCCGACGCGGGTCCGAACGGATCCGCCGAGACCGGCAATGCCGTCACGCGCGACGACAGCCGCGGCGATGACAAGAACATCTCCGAGAGCGGCAACGAACCACGCACTCTCCCACCTCGGGCCCGAGACGGGGTGTACGCCGCGGTCACGCGGCTGCTCGCCGTGCTCCTGCTGCCCGCGGCATTCTTACGCTGGCCAGGCCGCGCCCGCGAACTGGCCTGCGGCTGGGCCTTGAGCATGCGATTCCCGGCCGAGGACCTCACCGGGCTCAACGACAGCGCCAGGGCGGCGTTCACCGCGGCGCGGACCGAGGCGCTGTGGCGTCACAGCCAGCTCATCGGTCTCACTTCGGGATACCGCGATCCCATCGTCCAGCAACGGATGTTCGACGAGGAGGTGCGCCGCTCCGGGTCCGTGGCCTCGGCACGGATGTTCGTGGCGCCACCGGCGGAATCCAACCACGTCAAGGGCATAGCGCTGGACGTACGGCCCCACGAGGGCGCGCGCTGGCTTGAGGTGCACGGCGCCCGCTACGACCTCTACCGCATCTACGACAACGAGTGGTGGCACTTCGAGTACCACCCCGAGCACGGTGGCACGCCACCACGACGGCTGCCCCACCCCGGCGCGGGCCTGGTGAGCCAGAACGGGGACCAGGCCTAGCCTGGGCCGACCGCACTAGGGCAGCTCGACGCGGCCGCTGCGCTGGTGCCAGTGACGCCCCGCCTTCAGATGCGTGACCACCGCCCTCTCCAGCGCCGAGCGCTGAGGAAGCTCCTCCAGCGGCTGGCCGTTGTAGCGGAAGACAAACTCCAGGATCGCGTCGTCCCCGTCCTCCGGTTCGGAGTCGATGAGCGTCCAGTCGCGTCTGACCTGCAGGATATGGGAGTCCTCGGCGAGATACTCGGCCAGCTGCGGATCGAGCAACCACGATGTGCCCGTCGCCACCCTGGCGCCGTGCTCGGGAAAATGCCGATCGAAGAACGGGCGGGCACGACGCAACGAGTCGTTATAGATGTCAGGTATCAACGGTCCGCCCACTTCGGGGACGTGCATACCGAGGACGGGCGTGCCGTCCCTCGCGACGACCAGGCTGAATTGGAGACGGCCGAGCCGGTAGACCAAGCCGCGCACGAGGAAAGTGAGCCACCACGGCATGTGCGTGCCGCCCTCGCCGTACTTGCGGCGATGGATCGCGACCGATTCCCCCAGCTGCGTCAGGGTCTCCCAGGTGGTCGCCTCGGGGATGTCCCGTGTCGCGTGGAAGCGGCGCAGCGCCGGAATCGTCGCGAGGAAGACGTACACGTGGAAGTAGCGTGCGGCGGCCCCGGTCTCGTACGGCAGGGTCGGCCCGCCCCGTACCTTCACCTTGGGATCGCCCATGTGACGGACGATCTCGTGGTGGGCGCGCTCGAGCAGCCACCACAGGGCCGGGTCGCGATCCGGATCGGGGGTGGCCGCCACGATCTCCTCGACGTCGGGATCCGGCACCTCCAGTCGCCGCAAGAGATCACGCACCTCATCGCCCCGCGGCAGCCGTATCGGCTCGGGAGGCGGTCCGAGCTCATCGATCCGGGAGAGCCACGCCCTGGTGTTCTCCCCCAGCCGCAGCTCCCTGCGCACGCTCTCGGAATCCATCGTCACTCCGTTCTGTTCCGCCCGGCGTCCCGGACCGCGTCGAGCAGCAGTTTCGCGGCCACGGTCGCCCCGTCGGCGCGGATCTTCCGGGCCACGTCGATCGCCCGCGCGCGGGTCTCGGGAGCCAGAGCCGTGGTGAGCGCGGCTGACAGGGCCTCCACGGTCGGAGCCCGTCCGTCGTGTGCCACCCCGATGCCCAGCTCGGCCACCCGACCGGCGTAGTACGGCTGGTCGGTCATTTGGGGCACCACGACCTGGGGGGTGCCTGCCCGGGTGACCGCGGTCGTTATGCCCGCGCTGCCGGCGTGGACGACGGCGGCCACTCGGCCGAACAGCACCTGGTGGTTCACTTCGCCGACGGTGAGGCAGTCGCTCCGGTCGTCGGGCGGGACCAGACCGGCCCAGCCACGGGAGACGATCACCCGGTGGCCATGGGCCCGGATCGCCTCGACGGCCGCTCTCGCGGCGTCAGCGGGTGCGGGCCCGCTGCCGAACTCCACGTGCACCGGCGGTGGGCCGACCTCCAGGAACGCCTCCAGCTCGGCAGGAAGGGACCGTTCGTCGGGCATGATCCACGCACCGGTCTGCACGACGTCGAGGTCCGTCCGCTGCAGCGGGGCCAGGACCGGGTCCGCAGCCAGCAAGGGGCGATCGGTGTAGCCGTAGGCGAAGACGTCCTCCACCGGTGGCAGGCCGATCGAGGCCCGTTGGCTGTTGAGCGCATCGCCGAACCGCTTGTAGGCGCCCTGGTTGTTCCGGTCCCACAGCACCCGGTTGTCGGTCCCGTCCTGCGCGGGCCGCTCACCGAGGGGCGGCGGTGGCGGGTAGTACGGCGACGGCACATAGATGGGGCAGTAGAAGACGTAGACGTAAGGGATGCCCAGCTTCTCGGCCACCGACCGGACGCCGACCGCCGCCGACAGCACGCCGCTCACCACCACCACGTCACACCCCTCGGCGGCCGACGGGACCTGGTCGAGCTGCGCGGCGATCGCCTCGGCGTCGAGCCGGGGCACGTCCTTGGGTGAGGGCGGCCTCTTCCCGTGCATCATCGCGCGCATCGATGTGCCGACCGGCACCAGCGGCACCTCGACCTCGGCCAGTCGCTCCGCGCAGTCCGGCGGTGCGCACATCCGTATCTCCGCGCCGAGCGCCCGCAGCCGCACCGCCAGCCCCAGGAGCGGTTCGACGTCACCGCGTGATCCAGACGTCGACAACAACACGCGCATTTCGTATCCCTGTTCCGTGGATTCTGAGGAGCCACCAGGCGACCGGGAGCCCATCCGGGCAGTCACCGGACGCGTCGTGAAATCTGACGTCGCGCGAATCGACCGGAAGGCGAGAGCCTTACGCGGGATGGTAGGGGAGCCATCTCATTCCGTCGGGTGAGGTCACCAGCCCGCCGGGGAACAGTGGCAGCTCGGGTTCGGCGTCTTCACCGAGCACCGCCCTCATCTGCTCCTGCCCGCCCTCCTGCATCACCTGTTTGACCACCTGTGACTTGAACAGCGGCACCATGTTGGCATCGTCGCCGTCGGCCATCTCGTCGATGGCCGCAGCGAACTCGGCGCTGCGCTCGGCGATCCGGCCTGAGGTCGCCAGCACCGCCTCACCGGAGGACAGACCGCCCACCAGGTCCACGAACGACTCCAGCTCGGAGTACTCCTCGTTGTTGGTGACCTTCTTGGCGTGCCAGAAATACGATTCCTCGTTCACGTTCATCTGGTAGAACGCCAGAAGGAATTCGTAATACACGCTGTACTCGCGGCGATATCGTGTCTCGAACTCGATGAGGGCGGTCTTCTCGTCCACGTCACCGGCCAGGATGCTGTTGATCGACCGGGCCGCCAGCAGGCCGCTGTAGGTGGCCAGATGCACCCCGGAGGAGAACACCGGATCCACAAAGCACGCGGCATCGCCCACCAGGATCATCCCGGGCCGCCAGAACTTCGTCTGGTGGTAGGAATAGTCCTTGCGGACCCGCAGCTGCCCGTACTTGCCGGTCGTCACCCGGCGCGCCGGCGCAAGGTAGTCCGAGATCAGCGGACACTCGGCGATCAAGGCGGCCAGCGCCTTCTCCCGATCTCCCTGGATCTTCTCCGCCATCTCCCGGCGCACCACCGCGCCCACGCTGGTCAGCGTGTCGCTCAGCGGGATGTACCAGAACCAGCCGCTGTCGAAGGCGACGCTCAGGATGTTGCCCGAATACGGAGCCGCCAGCCGCTTGCCGCCCTCGAAGTAGCCGAAGAGCGCCAGGCTGCGGAAGAACTCCGAATAGTTCCGGGTGCCGCCGACGCTGGAGTACAACCGGCTCTTGTTGCCCGACGCGTCGATCACGAAACGTGCGGACACCGCATGCTCGCCACCGTCAGGGTCGACGTAACGCAGGCCGGTGACGCGTTCACCGTCTTCGATCACCTCGGTGACCGAACATCCCTCCCGCACCACCACGCCTTTGCGTTTGGCGTTGTTGAGCAGGATCTCATCGAACCGTGCCCGCTCCACCTGGTAGGCGAAAGTCGTCGGACCCGTGATCCGCGGAGAGACGGAGAACGAGAAGGTCCACGGCTCCGGCCGCGCCCCCCACCGGAACGTGCCTCCTCGCTTCACGGGGAACCCCGCCGCCGCAAGCTCGTCGGTCACCCCGAGCATCCGGCACACCCCGTGCACGGTCGAGGGCAGCAACGACTCACCGATCTGGTACCGCGGGAAGACCTCCTTCTCCAGCAGCAGCACCCGATGGCCCTGCATGGCCACCAGTGACGCCACGGTCGAACCGCCCGGGCCGCCCCCGGCGACCACCACATCGAACTCTTCCACCGTCTTCTCCTTCGTTGTCGCTCGCTACCAGGTGACCGGCAACTGGTCCGGGCAATCGATGAACGCGTTGCGGAACCTCACTTCCTCGGCGGACACCGCCAGGCGCAGCCCGGGAAGTCGACGCCACAAGGTCTGATAGGCCATGCGCAGCAGCGTCCGTGCTATCGCCGCGCCTATGCAGTAGTGGATGCCGTGCCCGAACCCGACGTGCGAGCCACCATCACGGCTCACGTCGAGGACGTTGGCATTCGGCGTCAGCTCCTCATCCCGGTTCGCCATCAGGATCGAGCACAGGACGTAATCTCCTGCCTTGATCCGATGTCCGTCGACGACCACGTCGCGGACGGCCAGCCGTGGGTTCGGCTGCTGCACGGGCGACAGAAAACGCAGCAGTTCACTGACCACGCGATCGGCTTCCTCGCGTCCGGCGAAGAGCGACTGCCGCTGGCCGGGATGATCCAGAAGCGCGAGAACCCCGAAGCCGATCATTCCCGCGACGGTTTCGACACCACCGAGGATCAGCGCCGTGAGCACGCCCTTCAGCTCGTCGTCCGTGACCTCTTCTCCGTGCTCTCGCACAAGCATGCCGATGAATCCCTCGTCGGGGTCCTTCCGCTGCCGGGTGATGAGGCCGTTCAGATACCGGTCGAACGCCGCGCTGTCGGCCGCCCGGGCCTTGAATCCGCGGCTGAGATCAACGTTCTGCCTGACACGTCGGATGAACTCGATGCGATCGTCGCGCGGGATGCCGAGCAGCTCGCACAGAACTCCCGCGCCGACCGGATCGGCGAACAGCGCCTGGACGTCCGCGGGCGGTCCCTCGGCCTCCATCTCGTCGATGCGCTCATCGATGAGGTCCTGCATGGCGGGCTCCAGCCGGCGGATCCGGCGGGCCGTGAACTCCGGAGTCAGCATCCCTCGCAGACGCGTGTGCTCGGGCGGGTCATAAACCGACAGCTGACCGACGAGATTCGGCGGAATGGGCTCCGCGGCGATCGACTGCGCCGAACTCCACCGGGGGCGCGTCGTGAAGTTCTCGTGGTCACCGAGTATTTTGCGCACGACGTCGTATCCCATGGCCTGCCAGACATACTCCACGCGCAGTTGAGTAGCCGCGTTCCCGCCTATTCGGACCAGCGGGCCGCGCGCCCTGAGCGCGAACATGTCCTCATGCGGATCACAGTGCGTTCTCATCATGTAGTTCGCTGTCGGCTGCACGACCGGCGCGCCTTCATCGATACCGTCATCCATACCCGAGTCGAAACTCCATTCGCTGTCGACCCGAACGCTCGGATGATCCGATCCTTGCCGCGGTCAGAAAATATTTCCAGCGTCTCGTAATGGACGATAGGAGCCGGAAATCGCAGCATCGGACAGTGGAAAGGACCAACGCGTTCGGGGGCCCTTCATACGCCTCACCAGGTGTCAGGCGCGATTACCAGGCGACCATCAGACTGGTCAGTCCGTACGCGGGGGTGGTCAGCCGGAAGCTGGGTTCCTGGCCGGGATCCGCAAGCCTCAGCGTGGGAAAACGATGCCACAGGGCGGTATAGACCGTTCGCAGTTCGAGGCGGGCCAGGGCGGCTCCCAGGCAATGATGGATGCCGTGTCCGAACGCGACATGGGGGACGGGCTCGCGCCGGACGTCGAGGCGGTTCGCATCCGGCAGCAGGGCGGGGTCACGGTTGGCCACGGGGAGAGAGCAGGAGACCGTCTCTCCCGCCTTGATCACCTGGTCCCCGATGGTGACGTCCTCCATGGCGACTCGGGGTGTCGGGGCGTAGGGGACGGTCAGATACCGGATCAGCTCGTCAACCGCCCGATCCACCGACTGGTCGTCGCCGCTCAGCGCGGCGATCTGCTCGGGGTGTCTGAGCAGCGCCAGCACGCCCAGCCCGATCATGCCGGAGATGTTGTCGTCGCCGGCCAGCATCACCTGAACGCAGAAGCCCCTCAGCTCCTCGTCCGTGGCCGTGTCACCGTATTCGGCGAGGACGGCTCCGAGGAGCCCCTCGCCAGGGTCCTTCCGTTCCCTGGCGATCATGGCCAGCAGGTAGCGGGAGAACGCCGCGCCGGCGGCGGCCCGCCTCTTCTGGCTTCGCGAGGCGTCGAGATGCCCGTGGCACAACTGCAAGAACATGGCGCGGTCGTCTCGTGGCACCCCGATCAGCTCGCACAGCACGGCCCCGGGCACCTCGTCGGCGACGAGTTCGACTAGGTCCGCAGGGGGACCCGCCCGTTCCAGGGCGTCGAGACGTTCGGTCACGATCTGTTCGATGTACGGCTTCAGCCGCCGTATCCGGCGCAGTGTGAATCCCGGCGTCAGCTTCTGCCGGAGCCGCGTGTGCTCAGGCGGGTCGTAGTCCATCAGGTTCCCGACCAGCTCACGCGGCCGGAACATACCCTTGCCGCCAATCTCGTCCCGCTGGTTCCAGCGGCGCCGTGTGCTGAACCGCTTGTGATCGCCGAGCACCTGCCGCACGACGGCGTACCCCGTGGCCAGCCAGGTGGCCTCCGCGTCCGCGCCTGATCCGATGGTGATCCTCGACAACGTTCCGGCGGCGCGCAGTTCGTCCGCCGGGTCCAAGCCCTGCCGCCGAGTGTGGACGGGCCGCGAGTCGTCACCACTCAACGGGAAGCTCCTCTACGGCGAAGGGGGCCGGCTTCCCCGGCTTGAACCGCAGGTCCTCCTCCGGGACCGCCAGCCGGAGCGACGGAAACCGGCGGACCACCGCCGGCAACGCCACCCGCATCTGGAGCCTGGCCAGCGGCGCCCCCAAGCAGTAGTGGACGCCGTGCCCGAACGCGATGTGCTCGCGGTTCTCCCGGGTGATGTCGAACCGGTCCCCCCGCACACGATTGCCCGCCAGAATCGAACAGGTCAGGACATCACCGGCATGGATGTCACGTCCGGCCAGGCACATGTCGACAAGCGCGGTCCGGGGAGAGGGAGTCTCGACGATCGACCCGTAGCGGAACACTTCCTCGGTCGCACTGTCCACGAGCTCCGGACGCTCGCGGAGCAGCGCCATCTGGGCGGGATGGGTCGCGAGGAGCAGCACCGCGATCGCCAGCTGCGAGGCCATCTGCTCGACCGCCCCGATCATGATCCCCTCGACGAGCCCCGCCAGCTCCTCGTCGCTGACATCGCCTCCGTGCTCGCGCACGATGCCACCGAACATTCCCTTGCCGGGATCGCGGCGTTCGCGAGCCGCCAGTTTTCTGGTGTAGTCGACGATGCCCAGACCCGACAGGTTCCGCTGCCTGGGGACTCGGCTCTCCCTGCTGTCCCGGAACATTCTCGACAACTCAGCTTGATCGTCACGAGGGACGCCAAGGAAATCGCAGGCGATCAGCGCCGGGATGGGCCATGCGGCGTTCCGGACGAAGTCGGCCGGCGACCCCATGCTCTCCAGGTCGTCCAAGCAGTCTTCGACGATCTCCTCGGTGCGGGGCCGGAGGCTTTCGATCCGCCGGGCGGTGTTCGCCCTGGTCACGGTCTTGCGCAACCGGGTGTGATCAGGCGGATCGTACGACTGCAGGATCCCCGGCAACCAGGCCCGATCCGCCTCGTCATCGACCGGGCGCATTGAGCTGAACCGGTCGGCATCGGCGAGAATCTCCCTGACTTCGTCATATCCGGTGACGAGCCATTGCCGGTGGCCGTCCAGTCCCGGCTCCGTGTCATGTTCGTGCAGCGGCCCGTTCTCCTGCAGTTCGAAGAGCGCCGGCACGGGATCGAGCCTCAGCCGCTGATGTGGCAGCGGAACAACCATGATTCTCCTCAGCTTCCGGCATTACCAGTCGAGCAGCAGAGCTTTCACGTCGAACGGCGGCGGCCCCAGCTTGATCTCGTGCTCGGGCTCGGCCAGCCGAAGCGCGGGGAAGCGGTGTGCCAGAGCCGGAATCGCCGACCGGAATACGAGCTCGGCCAGGGGTCTGCCGAGACAATGATGGATGCCGTGCCCGAACGCGACATGCGGCGTTCTCTCGCGGGTGATGTCGAACCGATCGTCCGGGCCGGGGAAGGCTCGCCGGTTCGCTCCCAGCAAAGAGCACGTGACGGTGTCGCCGGCCTTGATGGTGTGATCACCGATGCGCACGTCCTCCAGCGCGATCCGCGGAGTGAGCTTCTCGTCGATGGTGAGATACCGGAGCATCTCCTCCAGCCAGTCGGGGACGACGTCCGACTTCTCCCGAAGCAGCGCGAACTGCTCGGGGGCCTCGACCATCAGCCACGCGCCCGCCGCGAGGAAACGAGCCACCTGATCACCGCCCGCGCCCATGACGAACGCGGCCAGCCCCGTCAGCTCCGCGTCGGTGATCTCGTCCCCGTGTTCGCGCACCACGACACTGAGCATGTCGTCACCGGGATCGCGACGCCTGCGAGCCACGGTCTGGCCCATGTACGTCATGAACTTGTTCCCGGCGGCTCCGCGCCTGCTGGCCGCCCGTCGAGACCGGGTGGCGTGCAGGCTGCGTGACAGCTCCACCTGATCGTCACGCGGAATGCCGAGGAAGTCGCAGGTCGCCGTCGTCGCGATGGACCACCCGAAATGCGGGACGAAGTCCAGCGGGCCACCGATGGACTCGATGGCGTCCAGGCTGTCCTCGACGACCTGATCGACCTGCGGCCGGAACCTCTCCATCCGCCGGACGGTGAACGCGGACGACACCACCCGGCGCAGTCGCGTGTGCTCCGGCGGGTCGTACTGGGTGATGAAGCCGGGAAAGGTGATTCCGGCCGCGGTCCCGCCGTAGAGCAGCCTGGAGCTGAACTTGTCCGAGCCCAGAACCTGCCGGACCTCGTCGAACCCGGTGGCGAGCCACGCGGTCCGTCCTCCGGGGGACTCCTCGGCGCCCAGCTTGGTCATCGGGCCCTCGGCCATGAAGGTCTGGAGCCGTCGTACCGGATCGAATCGGTCCCTCCAGTGCAGTTCCCCGGGCAGGACAACGTTGAGCTCCTCGAACACTTCCACTTCACAGGTCCTTCCGCCTCAACGGTCGTCTCAGGCCGGCCGGACGAGCGCCGAGGCCGTCCAACTGTCCACATCGAGCGGCTGGACGCCCTCGCTCAGGCGCCGGCCTCCGCGATGAGGCTCTTCGGCCGGATGTCCGTCCAGTTCTCCTCGACGTAGGCGAGGCATTCCTGTCGGGTGGCCTCGCCGTGGACGCGGGTCCAGCCGAGCGGCACCTCCGCGAACGAGGGCCAGAGCGAGTGCTGCCCTTCGTCGTTGACGAGCACGAGGAAGGAACCGTCTTCGTTGTCGAACGGGTTGGTCATCATCGCGTCCTTTCACCGTCCGGCCGGGGCCGGAGCTTCTCGGCGACGACGGCCCCGATCCGGGCCATCGCCGCGGGCTGCAGCATCTGCATGTGGTCGATCTCGATCTCGTGAGGCTCTATGGTTCCGGTGGTGAGGGGTTGCCAGCTGGCGATGGCGTCCGCCACGGGCAGATGGGCGGGACGGTTCATCGTGGCGACGAAGAGCAGGATGTCGCAGCCGAAGCTCCGGGAGGTGTGCGACGGCCCGACCCGGGCGAGGTGCTCCATGACCTCGTCCAGGCGCTTGCGGGCGCCGGTCTCCGCGGCTACTCCGGCGGCCAGCTCCGCCTGCTGCTCCTGCTGCCTGTCGAAGTCGGCGGCCTCCTGGTCGGCCTCATCGCCGCGCGGGCGCCGGAGCCTCCCCACGTCGGTGGGATAGGCGTCGAGCAGGGCGAGCAGGCCGACCTCCTCCCCTTGCTCCTCCAGCACCCTGGCCATCTCCTGCGCGATCCGCCCGCCCAGTGACCACCCGAGGAGGTGGTACGGC
The DNA here is from genome assembly GCF_027922005.1 of Streptosporangium carneum. Taxonomy (GTDB): domain Bacteria; phylum Actinomycetota; class Actinomycetes; order Streptosporangiales; family Streptosporangiaceae; genus Streptosporangium; species Streptosporangium carneum. The sequence goes on from NZ_BSEV01000003.1 coordinate 57,266, forward strand.
CCGGACGGCTGCACGGCGCGGATCTGCTCGACGTAGTCGGCCGCCATCTCCTCGACGCCGGCCGCCAGCGGTTCCGTACGGGCCAGGCCGCGCGCCTGCACTCCGTAGACCGGCTGATTCGGTGGCAGGCTCCGCAGCAAGGGCGCGTAGTTCCAGCTCAGCCCCCCGCTCGCATGGACGCAGTACAGCGGCGGACGGTTGCCGCCCGCTCGCAGCGGCAGCAGTACCTCGAAGTCGCCCGTGCCGGTCTTCACCGAGCCACTTGATCGCCGCCGCTCGCCGACGACGATCAGAGTGCCCGCGGATGACCAGCGGGCGAGCAGGCCCGTGGGCAGCATGCGCCGCCCGGTGGCCCCGAAGGGGCAGGCCGTCGTCCGGTCGTCCGGACCCGCGTCCACCGCAGGACCAGTGAGGTAGAGATCTCCGACACCCCCGGCGACGGCGGGGTGCAACTGGTCGTCGAGCACGAGCGCGCCGAGCGGACCGCCCTCGGCCAGGTCGGCGGCCACCGGGGGCACCGCCCCGGACCACTTCGCCGGCGCCTCGGCCGGACGTCCGCGTTCGGCGTCGTCCAGAAGGACGTCCAGGTCGCTGACGCGCCGCCGGGGATCCTCCGCCACCTGCTCCAGGACGCTGACCAGCCGCCGTGCCAGCGACTCGGCCGTGGCCTGGTCGAAGAGGTCGGCGGCGTAGTGGAGGACGCCCTCGATGCCGTCCTCGTTGTCGTCCTCGTCGCGGCGCTCGGTGAGCCTGAAGGCGAGATCCAGCTCGATGGCCTCCGGCCCGGCAGGTTCGACGCTGGTGCGCAGGGCGGGCAGCTCCGTCGCGTCCCACGCGCCGATGTCCTCCTCGTGCACCTCCAGTCCCACCTGGAACACGGGATGGCGAGAGAGCGAGACCGGCAGGTCGAGCAGCTCGGTGATCCTGGCGAAGGGCACGTCCAGGTGCTGGCGCGCGGACCGGATCGCCTCCTGCGCCCGGGTGACGACCTCCAGGAAGTCCGGGTCGCCCGAGACGTCCGTGCGCAGGGCGAGCGGGCGGGCGAACGGCCCGATCATCGGCTCCAGGTCGATGAGGTCGTCGTCTCGCGGCAGCGTCGTGCCGATCACCAGGTCGTGGCCCGCCCCGAGTCTGGTCAGCAGCATGGCGAGCGCGGCGTGCACGATCTGGAACGTGTGCGCGCCGGCCGAGTCCACCGCCTCCACCAGCCTGGCGTGCGCGCCGGCGTCCAGTCGCAAGGAGACCGTGCCAGCCCGCCGCGACGAGACGGCCGACCGGGGGCGGTCGAACGGCAGCACCGTCTCCCCGTGGATGCCCGCCAGATTGTCCCGCCAGAACACGATCTGCTCGTTGATCAGGCTGTCCTCATCGCGCTCGCCCTCGAGCAGGCGCCGCTCCCAGATCGCGTAGTCGGCGAACTGCAGTGCCAGGGGCGCACGCTCCGGTGCCCGGCCGGCGCGCCGCGCGCCGTACGCGGCCGCCAGGTCCCGGAGGAACACGTTCAGCGAGTCGTCATCGGCGAGGATCCGGTGCACCATCAGGTGCAGGATGTGCTCCTTGTCGGAGAGTTCGAACAGGTCGCTCCGCCACGGCACCTCCCGGGTGAGGTCGAAGACCGACTCGCGCAGCCCGGCGAGCAACCTGGGGAGATCCTCCTCGGTGGCCGGGACCGGGGTCAGGTCTACCGGCAAGGCGTCGTGGATGTGCTGGTGAACGCTCTGCGCGTGCCCGGGGAAGGTCGTCCGGAGGATCTCGTGCCGCGCCGCGACGTCGCCGAGCGCCGCTTCGAGCGCGAGCACGTCCAACCGGCCGCGCAGGCGCAGCGCGACCGAGGCGTGCAGGCCGGCGGCCTCCTCCCCGGGGCTCGCCAGCAGCCAGGTGCTGAGCTGCCGAGCGGTGACGGGCACCCGGCCCGGCCGTTCGGCGGGTTCCAGCGCGGGGCGTGACTTCGCGGCCAGCGCCCGGGCGATGCCCGCGGGTGTGGCCGCGGAGAACAGCTGCCGGATGGGCAGGTCCGCGCCGAGCTCCTCACGGATGCGCGCGATGAGCCGCATGGCCAGCGCCGAGCTTCCGCCGAGATCATGAAAGGCGTCGTCGACGCCTACCCGGTCGACGCCGAGGATCTCGGCGAAGAGCGCGCACAACACCTTCTCGGTCTCGCTCTCCTGCGCCTTGTCCGACGCACGTCCCACGAGATCCGGTGCGGGCAGGGCCCGGCGATCCACCTTGCCGTTGGGCGTGACAGGCAGAGCGGGCAGGGCGACGACTGCCAGCGGAACCATGTACGCGGGCAGGACCAGGGACATTCGCCGCCGGATCTCCGCCGGCCCCGCATCGGTTCCGTCGGAGATGAAGTAGCCGACCAGGCGCTTCTCCCCCGGCTGGTCCTCCCGCGCCATGACGACTGCCTCGACCACCCCGCGCTGGGCCGCCAGCACGGCCTCCACCTCGCCCAGCTCCACCCGGTAGCCGCGGATCTTCACCTGGTCGTCGGTGCGGCCGACGAACACCACCTCGCCGTCGCGGTTCCAACGCGCCAGGTCGCCGGTGCGGTACATGCGCTCACCAGGAGAAGAAGGGGCCACGGAGGCCGGCACGGCCACGAACCGCTCGGCCGTCAGGTCCGGTCGGCCGAGATAGCCGCGGGCCAGCCCTGTGCCTGCGATGTACAGCTCGCCCGTCACCCCCGGCGCGACCGGGCGCAGGAAGGCGTCGAGGATGTAGATTCTGCGGTTCGTCATGGGACGGCCGATCGGCAGTTCCCGCCCGACCGTCTCACCGGGCTCGATCGGCTTCCACGTCGCGCACAGGGTGGTCTCGGTCGGTCCGTAGGTGTTGCGCACCCGCAGGCCGGGCAGGGCCCGCCGCAGGTTCTCCACGGACTGCGCCGGAACCACGTCGCCACCGGTCCCGATCTCGACCAGGCCCGCGAAACACTCCGGGGACGATTCCGCGAGGGCGCGGAAGGTGCCGGCGGTGAGATGGACGAAGTTCACGCCTCGTTCGACGGCCTGTCTCACGCCGCGCGCGTCCAGCACTCCGGGCTCGGTGAGCACGACCCGGCCACCCATGGCGAGCGGCACCCACATCGCGTAGAGCGAAGGGTCGAACACGTGCGTCGCGTGCATCAGCACGCCGTCGCCCGGGCCGATCTGCCAGCCCTCGTCGCCCGCCAGGCCGGCCACGGCCCCATGGGGGATGCCCACGCCCTTCGGCAGGCCGGTGGAGCCCGAGGTGTACATCACGTACGCCAGGTCGTCGGCGCTCAGCCGGATCTCCGGCGGCGTGGCGGCGCATCCGTCCACGGCCGCGCGGGTCTCCGGCGCGTCGAGGACGATCGCGTTCTCCGGCGCCACTCCCCTGGTGGCCTGAGTGCACAGGACGGTCGAGACGCCGGAGTCGGCGAGAATGTACGCGATCCGCTCGGCCGGGTACTCGACGTCCACCGGCACGTACGCGGCGCCCGCCTTCCAGATCGCCAGGAACGCGATCAGCAGGTCAGACGACCTGTCCATGGCCACGCCGACGCGGTCGCCACGGCCGACGCCACGACCGGCGAGGTGGCCGGCCAGCCGGTTCGACGCCTGGTCGACCTCGGCGTAGGTCAGGTCCGTGCCGCCGGCGTCGGTGATCGCCACCGCGTCCGGCGCCGTGGCCACCCGCCGCCCGAACATCTCGATCACGGACTTCCCCGGCTCGGGTCCCGCCGTCGCGTTCCAGTCCTCCACCACCAGGGCGAGCTCGGCCTCGCTCAGCAGCGTCAGACGGCCGACGAGGACGTCGGGCTCGGCGACCAGCCGCTCCAGCACGCGGGCCAGCGCGCCCACGACCGATTCCGCGGCCGCCTGGTCGAAGAGGCCCCGGTCGTAGTCGAGGATGAGCGGCATCTCCTCGCCGGGCCCGGTGATCAGGGTGAACGGGTAGTGCGAGGAGTTGCGTCCCCGCCGCACTGGGCGCAGAGTCAGGCCGCCGTTCTCCTCCGCCCGGCCGAGTCCCTGGCGGGGGAAGTTCTCGTAGATGACGAGCGTGTCGAAGACCGCCCCGGGTCCGACGGCGGCCCGTACCTCCTGCAGGCCGAGATGCTGGTGGGCCATGAGCGCCGACTGGCTGCGCTGCAGCTCGGCGAGCAACTCGACGACCCGTCGGCCGCCTTCGAGCCGGACACGGACCGGCAGGGTGTTGAGCAGCTGTCCGACCATCGACTCCACGCCGGCCAGCTCGGCGGGCCGCCCCGAGGCGGTCGCGCCGAACACCACATCGGTGCGGCCGGCCAGCTGCGACAGGACCATGGCCCACGCACCCTGGACGACGGTGTTCACGGTGAGGCCGTGGCCGCGCGCCAGCCGCGCCAGCTGGTCGGTCAGCTCCGTGGAGAGCTCGATCACCGCGGTGCCCATGTCCGGCACGCGGGCCGGATCGGCCGGGGCGACGAGAGTGGGCGTGTCCAGTCCGGCGAGTTCCGCTCGCCAGGCCGCCCGGCCCGCCTCCTTGTCCTGCCGGCCCAGCCAGGCGAGGTAGTCCCGGTAGGACACGGCGGGAGGCAGTCCGGACGCGTCGCCGCCCGCCGCGTAGATCGCGGCCAGCTCGCGGTGCAGGATCGGCATCGACCAGCCGTCCAGCAGGACATGGTGCAGGGTGTGCACGAGCCGGTGGCTCGCCGGGCCGAGCCGGATGAGGTGCAGCTTCATCAGGGGCGCCGCCTCGATGGGGAGACGCTCGGCCAGCTCGTCCGCCGCCAGCCGGTCCGCCTCGCTGTCGAGGACGTCGTCCGGCAGCCCGGACAGATCCGTCTCGCGCCATGGGATCTCGGCGTCCCGCGCGATGACCTGCACCATCTGCGCGCCGCTGACATAGCGGAAACAGGCTCGCAGGGCGGCATGCCGGTCCACGAGCGCCTGCCACGACGCCCTCAGCCGCCCGGCGTCCAGCGGACCGTCGATGCCGTACACGGTCTGCACCGTGTAGGTGTCCGGCCCATCGTCGTCGAGGGCGGTGTGATAGAGCATTCCCTCCTGCAGCGGCGAGAGGGGCCAGACGTCTTCCACGCTGGAACGCGGCTTCGCACAAGTATCGTCAATGGTCACGATCTGCTCCTTATGGAGTCATCCGCCGGCCGGTCCGGCCTCGAGTTGGTCCAGCTGATCAGGCGAAAGATCCACGAGCGTGCCGCCCGGAGGCTCCGGTTCCCCGGCGCCCTCGCCGGCGGCCGGGAGCTCCTTGACGACCGCCGCCAGCCGTTCCGCCGTCTTCTCGTCGAACACCTGCCACGGGTTGAGGTCCAGCCCTTTCCGGCGGGCCAGGGCCGACAGCTGCATCGAGGTGATCGAGTCGCCGCCGAGCTCGAAGAAGCTGTCGCCGGCGCCCACGCTGTCCAGTCCGAGCACCTCCGCGAACAGCTCGCACAGCTTCGCCTCCATGGCCGAGCGCGGGTCGCGTCCGGACGACGACCTCGCGACATCGGGGGCCCGCAGCGCCCGGTGATCGACCTTGCCGTTCGGGGTCAGGGGCATCGCGTCCAGCGGGACGAATGCCGCCGGCCTCATGTGCTCCGGCAGGCGTCCGGCCGCGCTCTCGCGGAGGGCGGAGATCAATGCGCCGTCCTGCCCGGCCTCGGCGGGCACCTGCTCGGTCGCGGGGACGACATACGCCACCAGGTGCTTCTCACCCGGACCGTCTTCGCGGGCGACGACCGCCACCTGGGCGACCCCCGGATGGTCCGCCAGCACGGCCTCGATCTCACCCGGCTCGATCCGGTATCCGCGCACCTTGACCTGCGCGTCGGCCCGCCCGGTGAAGACCAGCTCACCTTCCCTGGTCCAGCGGGCCCGGTCGCCGGTGCGGTACATGCGCTCACCAGGACGCGCGGGGTTCACGGAAGCCGGCACCGCGACGAACCTCTCCGCTGTCAGGCCCGGACGTCCGAGGTAGCCGCGTGCGAGCCCGGCCCCCACGACATACAGCTCGCCGGTCACACCTGGCGGCACCGGCTGCAGGAAGGCGTCGAGCACATAGGCCCGCATGCCGGTGATCGGGCGGCCGATGGGGACCGCGTCGCGTCCCGGAGACAGCGGGGAGCTCATCGTCGCGCATACGGTCGTCTCGGTGGGCCCGTAGGCGTTGATCATCCGGCGACCCGGCGACCAGCGGTCCACCAGCGCGGGCGGGCATGCCTCGCCGGCCACGACCAGGGTCTCCAGGCTGTCCGGCAGGTCGTCCTCGACGGCCAGCACGCTCGGCGGCACGGTGACGTGGGTGATGCCCCACCGGCGTACCGCGTCGCCCAGCGACACCCGGGGCGGCATGCTCTCCGCGTCGGCCAGCACGACGGTCCCGCCCGACAACAGGGCCACGCACAGCTCGGAGACGGCGGCGTCGAATCCAAGAGCGGCGAACTGCAGGATCCGCGAGGCGGACGTGACGCCGAAGCGCTCGATCTGCGCGCTCGCCAGGTTGCCGAGCCCGGTATGGGTGACAAGGACCCCCTTGGGCACGCCCGTCGACCCCGATGTGTAGATCACATACGCCCCATCACCGGCCTCCACCCACGGCAGCGCAGTCCGCGGATCGGCGGCGAGCGGCCCGTCCAGCACCACCACCGCGCCCGCGAACTCCTCCGGGACGGCCTCCCGGGTCTCCGTCGTGCACAGCAGCACCTCTGGCGCGGAATCCGCCAGGATCCAGGTGATGCGCTCGCCCGGGTAATCCGGGTCCACCGGAACGAACACCCCGCCCGCCAAGGACACCCCGACCAGTGCCACCACCAGCTCGGCCGACCGCCCCACGAGCACGCCCACCCGCGTCTCGCGCCGCACGCCCAGCACCGCCAGCAGCCGCGCCAGTGTCTCCGTCTCGTCCAGCAATCCGCCGAACGACAGGCTCCGGGCCGCGTCCACCACCGCCACCGCGTCCGGCGACCGCTCCACCTGCCGGCGGAACAGCACCGGCACCGACTCCGCGGCAAGCGGCACGCCGGTCCGGTTCCACTCCTCCACCACCAGGCGGCACTGCTCCGGACCGGTCAGGCCCACGCGCCCGACCGGCACGCGCGGCTCGGCCACCACCTGTTCCAGCGCCCGGAGGATCGACGCGAGCATCTCCTCGGCCTCGGTCCGATCGACCACGTCCGGCCGGTAGATGAACTCGCCATGGACGCGGCCCGCCACGGACGCGCGCATGGACAGCGGATAGTGTCCTGTGTCGTTCGGGATTCCCGCGGGCCGCATGACGAGCGCGTCGGGGCCTTCGGGCCGGGGCGCCGGGGGCGGGTAGTTCTCGAACACCACAATCGTGTCGAACGCCGCGCCCGGACCGGCGAGCTGGTTGATCTCGCTCAGCCCGACGTGCTGGTGCGGCATGCACGCGACCTGCCGTTGCTGCAGGTCCGCCAGCATGTCGAGGAACGGTTCCGCACCGGCCAGGCGGGCCCGGACCGGCAACATGTTCATGAACAGGCCGACGGCGGACTCGACGCCGGGGATCTCGGGCGGGCGCCCGGCCACCGCGGCGCCGAAGACCACGTCGTCGCGTCCGGTCAGCCGGGCCAGGTGCAGGGCCCAGATCCCCTGGAAGAGGGTGTTCGCCGTCACGCCGTGACGGCCGGTGAACTCCACCACGCGCCGGCTCAGCTCGTCGTCGAGTTCGAACCCGACGCGTTCGGGCTCCAGGGGTGTAGTGATCGTTTCCGGCGGCACGACGTGGGTCGCCTCGTCGAGACCCGCGAGTTCGGTCCGCCACGCCTCCCGGGCGGCCGCCTTGTCCTGGCGAGCGATCCAGGCGAGATAGTCGCGGTACGACGTCGCGGCCGGAAGCGCCCGGCCGTCACCGCCGGATTCGTACGCGCTCAGCACGTCCCCGATGATCAGCGGCAGGGACCAGCCGTCGGCCACGATGTGATGGGAGGTGAAGACCAGCCGGTGCCGGCGTTCGCCGAGGCGCACCAGGTGCAGCCGCAGCTGCGGTGCCCGGGTCAGGTCGAACCGCTCGGCGTGCAGCTGCTCCGCGAGCCGGTCGAATTCGGCGAGCGCCTCATCCTCGGGCAGATCGGACAGATCGGTCTCCCGCCAGTCCAGCGTCGCCTCGCGGGCGATCACCTGGACGGCCGCGCCGGACCCGAGCTGGTGGAAGCTCGCCCGCAGGGCGGGGTGCCGGTCGAGCAGGACATGCCAGGAGGCGCGGAAACGGGCGACGTCCAGCGGGCCGTCGAGGGCGAGCTTGCGCATGCCCGCGTAGACGTCCGGACCGCGCTCGTCGGCGGCGTGGAACAGCAGGCCCTCCTGGAGCGGAGACAGCGGCCAGACGTCGAGCAGGTCCGGTACGGCGGCCTCGACCTCCGCCACGTCCGGCTGCGTCAGCGAGACGAGCGGGAAGTCGGAGGGCGTGTGCCCGCCGGCGCCGGCCTCGCCGACGTGTGCGGCGAGGCCGGTCAGCATATCCAGCCATGCCTTCGCGAGCGACTCCGCCTCGGCCTCGCCGAGAATCCGCCCGGCCCAGGTCACGGTCAGGCTCAGCTCAGGTCCGTCCGCGCCGTCCAGCACGGCCGCGTCGATCTCCACGGCGTGCCGCAACGCCGTGTCCGGCTCCGTCGTGCCGCCAATGGTGCCCAGCAGCTGCCAGGGCTCCGCGGCGCCCTCGGACCGGGACGGGAAGCGGCCGAGGTAGTTGAACCCGATCTCCGCCTTCGGCAGCGCCGCGAGAGCCTGCCCCGTCTCGGCGTTGAGATAACGCAACATCCCGTAGCCGAGCCCGCCGTCAGGCACGGCCCGCACGTTCTCCTTGACCTGCTTCAGCAGGCGACCGGCCGCGCCGCCACCCGCGATCACCTCGGCCGGATCGATCCCCGTCACCTCCAGCCGGAGCGGATGCACGTCGGTGAACCAGCCGACCGTCCGCGACAGGTCCATCTCGTCGATGGGCTGACGGCCGTGACCTTCGACGTCCACCACGACCGTGGTGCCGCCGCGCCGTTGGGCCACCGCGCCTGCCAGCGTCGCCAGCAGCACCTCGTGGACACCGCAGTGGAAGGCCGAGGTGGCCTTTTCCACGAGCGCGCCCGTCCGGTCATGCGGCAGCGTCCACGACCTGCGTCCCGCGGTCGAGACGGTGTCGCGCGCCGGGTCGAGCCCGCCCGACCGCGGTCGCGCTCCGTCGAGGATCTCCGTCCACGTCTCCAGCTCCGTGGTCCGGCCCACCGCCTGATCGGCCAGCGTGCGCGCCCAACGCCGGAACGAGACGTCGACGGGATCGAGCACTGGTTCCCGGCCGGCGGTCACGGCCTCACATGCCGCTTGCAGGTCGGGCAGCAGGATTCGCCACGACACGACGTCCACCACGAGATGGTGCGCCGCCACGACGAGCCGTCCCACCCGTCCTGGTCCCGCGTCCACCCAGACCGCCCGGATCATCACGCCGGCATGGGGATCCAGCCGTGCGGCCGCGTCGTGGGCGCAGCGATCCGCGATCTCGTCCACGTCACCGGTGCCGGCCTCGACCCGTTCGACCAGCGTCGCCGCGTCCACCGTTCCGCGCTCGGCCACGACCAGCCGGGGCTGCGCGGCCTCGGCCGGAGCGATCCGGCTGCGCAGCATGTCATGTGCGTCGATCACCGCGCCCAATCCGGCCGCCAGCGTCTCCACCGACAGGTCGCCGGGCGCACCGGCGGTCACCCACTGCGCCAGGGCGCCCCGGGTCATCGCGTGAGGATCGCGTTCGAGCAGTGCCCGCATCACCGGCGTCAGCATCACCTCGCCGACGCCGTCGGCGACGCCCGCCCGCCTCTCACCGCCGCGCTCGGCGACCACCGCGATCCCCGCGGGCGTCTTGCGCTCGAAGACGTCCTTCGCGCCGAAGACGAGATCCTCGCGTCGCGCGCGGGCGGCCAGCCGCATCGAGAGGATCGAGTCCCCGCCCAGCTCGAAGAAGCTGTCTCCGGCCCCGACCCGCTCCACGCCCAGGACCTCGGCGAACAGTCCGCACAACACCCGCTCGGCCTCGGTACGCGGCTCCAGGCCCGCCGCCTTCCCTGCGAACTCGGGGACGGGCAGAGCGGCACGGTCGACCTTCCCGTTGAGCGTCAGCGGGAGGCCGTCCAGCGGCACCACCGCGGCCGGCACCATGAATTCCGGCAGCCGTCCCGCGAGGTGCCCGCGTACCGCATCGGGATCCAGTCCCGAGCCCTCTTCCGTGGTCACGTAGGCGATGAGCCTCTTCTCGCCGGGACGGTCCTCCCGCGCCACGACGACTGCCTGCGCGACGTGGGGAACCTCGGCCAGCGCCGCCTCGATCTCCCCGGGCTCGACGCGGTAGCCCCGGATCTTCACCTGCGAGTCGGCCCGCCCGGCGAAGATCAGCTCGCCTTGGTCCGTCCAGCGCGCCAGGTCGCCGGTGCGGTACATCCGCTCGCCGGAGGCCGAAGGATCCACCGAGGCGGGCACCGGGACGAACCGCTCCGAGGTCGCTCCGGGGGCGCCCAGATAACCGTGGGCCAGGCCCGCGCCGGCGATGTAGAGCTCACCGGTGACGTCCGGTGCCACCGGCTGGAGGAAATCATCGAGGACGTACACCTGCCGGCCGGCCAGCGGACGGCCGATCGGCAAGGTGCCGCCCGTTTCGGCCCACGGCTCGATGAGGTGCCAGGTGGCGCAGAGGGTGATTTCGGTGGGGCCGTACAACTGCCGGACCCGGACCTCCGGGCATGTCCGGCGCACCCGTGCGACGGACTCGAGCGGAACCACGTCCCCGCCGGTGAGGACTTCGCGCAGCCCGCTGAAGGAGTCCGGCGACTCCTCTGCCAGCACCCGGAAGGTCCCTGCCGTCAGATGGACGGTGGTCACGCCCCGTGCGATCGCTTCCCGCAGCCGCTGCGCGTCGACCGCGCCCGGTTCCGCGACCGTCACGCAGGCTCCGCTGACCAGCGGCACCCAGATCTCGAGCAGCGAGGCGTCGAACGCGTGCGACGCGTGCATCAAGACGCGATCGCCGGCGCCCTGCGACCAGCCCGGGTCGCCGGCCAGCGCCGCGACACTTCCATGCGGCACCGCGACGCCCTTCGGCACCCCGGTCGATCCGGACGTGTACATCACGTAGGCCACGTCATGTGCCCCGACCGCGAGCGGTGGCGCCTCGTGCGACTCTCCCTCGGTCGCCGGTGCGTCCATGACCACCGGCTCGACCCCGTCCGGGACCGCGTTCCGTGTCGCTCCCGCGCACACCGCCACCGATGCGCCGGCGTCGGCCAGCATCCGCTCGATGCGCTCCGCGGGGTAGTCCGCATTCACCGGTACCTGCGCGGCCCCCGCCTTCCAGACCGCGAGCAGGGCGACGATCAGGTCCGCGCCGCGTTCCATCAGCACGCCGACGCGGTCGCCGCGCCGCACGCCCCTCGCGGCCAGGCGCCCCGCCAGCCGATCCGATTCCCGATCGAGGCCGGCGTAGGACAGGGTGCGTCCGTTGTCGATGACCGCCATCGCGTCCGGCGCCGCGTGGGCCTGGCGCCGGAACATCTCCGGCACCGATGAACCGCCGGCCGCCGCACCGGCCGAGTTCCAGCGCTCCGTCACGGAGGCGCGCGTGGACTCGCTCGTCACGCCCAGCCGGCCGACGGGAAGCGAGGGCTCCGCCACCACCCGGGCCAGGACTCGCACGACCTGCCTGGTGATCTCGGCGGCCATGTCCCTGTCGATCGCGTCGGGCCGGTAGTCCAGCTGGATCCGCAGGCGGGCGCCCGGGATGACGCTCACGGACAGCGGATAGGTGGTGCCGGTCCGCGTGCGGATGGAGCTGATCGTGACGCCACCGTCGTCGAGACCGTCGGCGTCCAGCGGGTAGTTGACGACCATCATGATCGTGTCGAAGATCGCGCCCGGCCCCGCCGCCTTCTGGATCTCCGGCAGCCCCAGGTGCTGATGCTCCGTCAAGGCCGACTGGCGCCTCTGCAGGTCCTGGAGCAGGTCCAGCACCGGCACACCGCCGTCGAGGCGCACCCGGACCGGAACGGTGTTGATGAACATCCCCACCATCCGCTCGACATCCGGCAGCGCGTCCGCCGGGCGCCCGGACACGACCGTGCCGAACACCAGATCCGTACGTCTCGCCAGCCGCGCCAGCACCAAGGCCCAGGCGCCCTGTACGACCGTGCTCAACGTCAGTCCATGACCACGTGCGAAGCCGGTGAGGGCGCGGGTCGCCTCCTCGGACAGCCATTCGGCGTGCCCGTCCGGCATCACCGGCGCCTTGCCCACGTCGAAGCCCACCACGGTCGGCTCGTCCAGCCCGGCGAGTTCGGAGCGCCACGCCGATCGTGCCGCGTCCTCGTCCTGGCGGCTCAGCCACGCCACGTAGTCCCGGTAGGAGGGCGGCGTGGGCGCGTCCCGTCCGCCCGTGTAGGCGGTCACCATCTCGCCCAGAAGGATCGGTGTCGACCAGCCGTCCACGAGCACATGGTGCGACGTCACCACGAGCCGGTGCCGCGCCGCGCCGAGACGGATCAGCAGCAACCGGAGCAGCGGCGCCCTGCTGACGTCGAACCGCTCCGCCTCGTCCTCCGCGAGCAGGCGTTCGACCTCCGCGTCCGCGTCCGCCTCATCGAGCTGCGACAGATCGGCCTCACGCCACGGGACAGCGGCCTCGCCCACGACGACCTGCACCGTCTCGCCGGATCCCAGCTGGTGGAAGCTGGTCCGGAGCGTTTCGTGCCGGGCGGCCACGGACTTCCATGCCGCGCACAGCCGTTCCGCGTCGAGCGGCCCGTCGAGGTCGAGGATCCGCTGGGTCTGGTAGACGTCGACGCCGTCCTCGTCGAGGGCTCTTTCGAAGAGGATGCCTTCCTGGAGAGGCGACAGCGGCCAGACGTCCGTCAGACCTGGTGCCACGGCCTCCAGCTCGTCCACGTCCCGCTGCCGCAGATCGACAAGATCGAAGTCGGACGGTGTGTGCCCGCCCGCGCCGGGAGCGCCGGCGAGAGCGGCGAGACCGGCCAGCATGTCCAGCCAGGCCTCGCCGAGCCGCTCCACCGTGGCCTGGTCGAGATCCTTACCATCGACGGCGAGCCTCAGCCGGGGGCCGGCCGGTGTGTCCTGAACGTCCGCGCCGACCTCCACGGCGTGGGATCGCACCATGTCCGGCCCGGCCGCTCCCCCGCCGAGAGACCCTTCGCACACCTGCCACGCGGTGTCCCCGGAGGCGACGCTGGACCGTCCGAGATAGTTGAATCCGATCTGGGCCGACGGCAACTCGGCCAGCCTGGCCGCGGTCTCGGGGTTGAGATGGCGCAGCAGCCCATAGCCGAGCCCGTCGCCGGGCACCGCTCGCGCCTGCTCCTTCACGGCCTTCAGCAGTTCCCCGGCCGCCGCGTCCCCGGCTGCCACCGCTCCTGGGTCAACGCCGGAGACGTCGAGGCGAACCGGATGAACGCTGGTGAACCAGCCCACGGTACGCAGCAGATCCTCTCCGTCGGCGGCATGGCGGCCATGGCCTTCCACGTCCACCAGAATCCCCGGGCCGGCACCGCGCCACCGCGCCACCGCACCCGCCAGGCCCGCCAGCAGGACGTCCTGCACCCCGCAGTGGAAGGCTCCCGGCACGCGCGCCACCAGGTCGCGCGCCTCGGTGCCGGACAGTGTCCGGGACCACGACGCCGACTGCCCGGTGTGCCGCTCCAGCGGCAGGCCGGCGCCTTCGAGCACGTCGGCCCAGTAGTCGGCTTCGGCCACGGTGTTCTCACTGAACGCCTGTCCGGCCAGCCGCCGCGCCCATTGCCGGTACGACGTCACCGCGGGTTCGAGGACGGGGGTTCCGCCGGAGACCGCCTCGTCGTACGCCGCACGCAGATCCGACAGCAGGATGCCCCACGAGACCGCGTCAACGGCCAGGTGATGCACCACCAGGGCCAACCGGCCCGGCTCGGCGTCGCCCGCGTCCACCCACACGGCCCGGACCATGATGCCCGCAGATGGGTCCAGCATGCCCGCCGCCGTCCTGACCTCGCGCTCGGCGATCTCAGCGGTGTTCCCGTTCCCGGCGGCCACCCGCGTCACCAGGCCGGCCGCGTCCACGGCACCCGGCTCGGCCGCCGTCAGCCGTCCGCCGGGCTCCACCCGGGCCCGTAGAAGATCATGCACGTCCAGGACGGCCTGCAGGGCATTCGCCAGCGCGTCCGGGGCGAAGCCGGCCGGGGTGACGATGACGCGCGCCTGCGCGAAACCGGGGCGCACCGCGTCGTCCCCGAGGGCACGCATCACCGGCGTCCTCGGGATCTCCCCCACGCCCGTCTCCCCTGCGGAGGGTCGCCGCGCCGGGGCCGCCTTGGCCAGCGCCGCCAGGCGCTCGGGGGTCCGGTACTCGAACACCTGCCGCGGGGTCAGCGGGATGCCATGGCGACGCGCGCGGGCGGCGACCTGCATCGACGAGATCGAGTCCCCGCCCAGCTCGAAGAAGCTGTCTCCGGCCCCGACCCGCTCCACGCCCAGGACCTCGGCGAATACTTCGCACATGGTCCGCTCGGCCTCGGTGGCCGGCTCCCGGTCCACAGCCTCAGAGGCGAAGTCCGGCTCGGGCAGGGCCCGGCGGTCCACCTTTCCGTTGCCGGTCAGCGGCAGCTCATCCAGCACCAGCACCGCGGCCGGAACCATGAATTCGGGCAGCGTCGCGGCGAGTTGTTCGCGTATCCGTGCCGGGTCGAGGTCCCGCCCCGCCTCGGCGACCACGTAACCGATCAGGCGCTCTTCCCGCGCGGACACCACGGCCTGGCCGACATCTGGAAGGCCCGCGAGGACTGCCTCGATCTCGCCGGGCTCCACCCGATAGCCGCGAATCTTCACCTGGTCATCGGCACGTCCGGCGAACGCCAGCGCACCCTGATCCGTCCAGTACGCCAGGTCTCCGGTCCGGTACATCCGCTCGGCGGGAACGAACGGATCGGCGACGAACCGCTCGGCCGTCAATGCCGGGCGGCCCAGATAGCCCTGCGCCACACCGGACCCGGCGATGTACAGTTCGCCCGTCACCCCCGGGGGCACGGGCCGCAGGAACGCGTCGAGGACATAGACCCGCCGCCCGGCGAGGGGACGCCCGATCGGCAGCACCGGCCCCGTCGGTTCGCCCGGCTGGAGCAGCCACCATGTCGCGCACAGCGTGGCCTCCGTGGGGCCGTAAAGATGGCGCACACGGACGTCCGGGCACGCCCGCCGCACCCGCTCCACCGCCGCGAGCAGCACCTTGTCCCCGCCGGTCAGCACCTCGCGCAGACCGGCGATCGACTCCGGTGACTCCTCGGCCAGCACCCGGAAGGTCCCCGCGGTCAGGTGAGCGGAGGTGACACCGCCGGCTATGTGCCCGGCCAGGGCCTCGCCGTCCACCGCGCCCGGCTCGGCCAGCACGACCCGGGCGCCCGACAGCAGCGGCACCCACAGCTCGAACAGCGAGATGTCGAAGGCGTGTGAGGCGTGCATCAGCACGGCGTCCTCGGGGCCCACGCCCCATCCCGGCTCGCCGACCAGCGCCGCGACATTGCCGTGCGATACCGCGACGCCCTTCGGCCTCCCCGTCGATCCCGACGTGTACATCACGTAGGCGAGGTCGTCCGCCCGCGCGCCCGCGGAGAGCCGGGCGTGCTCCGCCACCGCCCGCTGCGTCTCCGGATCGTCCAGGACGATCGGATCGAGCCCGCCGTCCAGCACGGCATCCCTGCACGCTCGCTCGGACACCACCGCCGCCGGCTCCGCGTCCGCGAGCATGAACTTCACGCGTTCCGCCGGGTAGGCGGGATCGATCGGCACGAACGCCGCTCCCGCCTTCCACACCGCGAGCAGCGTCGCGATCAGGTCGGGTGAGCGTCGCATCACCACGGCCACCCGATCCCCGCGCCGGACGCCCCGGCCGCTCAAGTAGCCGGCGAGCCTCTCCGCGTGCTCGGCCAGTTCGCCGAACGGAACCGCCCGCTCTCCCTCGACGACCGCCACCCGGTCACGGCCGCGCTCCACCTGGCGGTCGAACAGCTCCAGGGCCAGATCGCACGGCACCACGTGGGATGCCGCGCTCCATATGTTCACCACCAGCTCACGCTCGGCCGCGCTCGTCACGTCGACCTCGGCCACCGCGATGTCGCCCGCATCCGCCAGCTGCCGCAGAATCCCGGTGAATCTCTCGATGATGGCGAGCGCGGTTCTCCGGTCGAAGAGGTCCGTCACGTAATCGAGATTGAGCAGCATCGACTCGCCGGGGACGGCGACCAGCGTCAGCGGATAATGGGCGGCTTCCCGGCCCTGTTCTATTCGAATGCCAAAGGCTTCCGCGGCATCTGATTCGCGAAGCTCACGGGGAAAGTTCTGGAAAACGAGCAAGGTGTCGAAGATCGCGCCGGCGCCGGCCGCCTTCTGAATGTCCGCCAGCCCCACGTACTGGTGGGGAATGAGCGCCGACTGCCGTTTCTGCACATCCGCCAGAAGTTCGATGACCGGCGTCGAACCGTCCAGCCGCACGCGTACGGGAACGGTGTTGAGGAACAGCCCCACCATTCCCTCAACGCCGGGCAGACCCGGCGGGCGCGCCGAGACCACCGCGCCGAACACCACGTCCGTCCGGCCTGCCAGCTGTGCGAGCAGCAGCGCCCACGCGCCCTGCACCACCGTGTTCAGCGTCAGCCCATGGGCACGGGCCAGCTCGCTCAGAGATCGCGTGAGGTTCTCGGGCAGCTCGACCGTGATGTTCTCCGGCATGGCGGGCGCCCGCCCCGGGTCGGCGGGCGCCACCAGCGTCGGCTCCTCGACGCCCCGCAGCTCTGCCGCCCATGCCGACAGCGTCCGCTCCTTGTCCTGCCTGTCCAGCCAGGCGAGGTATTCCCGGTACGACGTCACCGCGGGCAGGTCCAGCGGGCTGCCGTCGGCCGCGTACAGCATCGACAGCTCGTTGAACATGATGGGCATCGACCAGCCATCCATGATCGCGTGATGGCTGGTCATCACCAGGCGGTGGCGGTCGCCGGCGAGACGGATCAGGGTCAGCCGCAGCAACGGCGCCTTGGCGAGGTCGAATCTCCTCGTCCTGTCCTCCTCGGCCAGCGCTCGTACGGCCTCCTCGGGCTCGCTGAGGTGGGAGAGGTCCACCTCCCGCCACGGCAGTTCCACCTGCCTGGCGATGAGCTGCACCGTCTCACCCGATCTGCGCTGCCGGAAACAGGCCCGGAGAGCGGCGTGCCGCGCCAGGAGCGCCTCCCATGCGGCACGCATTCTGTCCGCTTCCACCGGACCGTCCAGGTGCAGGATCCAATGGCCCACATAAAGGCCGGGCCAATCGTCGTCGTAGGCCGTGTGGAAGAGCAATCCTTGCTGGAGTGGTGACAGCGGCCAGAAATCCTCGATGCGAGACTGAGCCATTGACAGATATCTCCCTCGATCATCAAAGCGCCCGCGAGGGAATCATCCATGGATGGCTCTGACCCGGACAATCTGTCCAGCCGTGACCGGCTCCGGGTGATGTGATCTTCGGGTGTCCGGCCTGAAGGGAACTGGTGCGCGCGGAGCTGATCGCTCTGACGCGCGCACTCATGGCCGGGAACGTGGCCGTCGAAGGCGCAGGTGTGTGCCGCGCACCTGCTGCGCGATCTGGAGGACCGCGCCGGGACCTACCCCGGCGCGCTCTGGCCCCGCCGGCCGCGGACGGCCTTGCGCGGCCTCGTCCACACCGCCGGCGATCTCTGGACGTCAGCCGGCCCGGTCACGGCCTGACGCTCCAGCGCGGGCGTACCCCGGCATGCCTCTGAACGATCACACGCGTCACGGGCCGTGGTGCCCGGGCACGCCGGCGCGGGCGGCCGGCACACCGTGCTCGGCCGCCGGTTTCGATCAGTGAAGGGAGTGACGTTCGTCGTCGAACTCGGCCTCGAACTCCTCTATCTCGTCCTGGTCCAGGTCGAGAAGGTCGGAGTCCGAGGGGGGATCAGCCGGACCTGCCGCAGGCTCGCCTCCCAGGTCGACGATCGTCGCGAGCCCCGCGGGCGTCCTGTGCTCGAACACCTCCACCACGGTGAAGGGCATTCCGGCACGCGTGGCCCGCGCCGCCAGCTTCACCGAATAGATGGAGTCCCCGCCCAGCTCGAAGAAGCTGTCGTCCGGACCGACCGCCGTCACCCCGTGCAGTCCGAGCACCTCGGCGAAGAGCCCGCACAACGCCCGCTCGACCTCCGTACGCGGCTCCCGGCCGGAGACACGCCCGCCGAAATCGGGATCCGGCAACGCCTCCCGATCCACCTTCCCGTTCGCCGTCACCGGCACGGCATCCAGCACCACCACCGCCGCCGGCACCATGTACTCCGGCAACACCCTGGCGACCCGCTCACGCAGCCCCACCGGATCCACCCCGCCACCCGACACCACATAACCCAGCAAACGCCCCTCACGCGCCACCACCACCGCCTGATCCACCCCCGGCTGCCCCGCCAGCACCGCCTCGACCTCACCCGGCTCCACCCGATACCCACGGATCTTGACCTGGTCGTCATCCCTCCCGGCGAACACCAGCTCACCCTCACCCGACCAGTACGCCAGATCCCCCGTCCGATACATCCGCTCACCGGCAACGAACGGATCCGCGACAAACCGCTCAGCCGACAACGGCGCACGACCCAGATAACCGCGGGCCACCCCGATCCCGGCCACATACAGCTCACCGGTGATCCCCGGCGGCAACGGCCGGAGGAACGCGTCCAGCACGTACAGCCGCCGGCCCGGCAGTGCCCGGCCGATGGGCAACGTCGGCCCCACCTCGTCACCGGGCTCGATCGCCTTCCACGTCGCGCACAGCGTGATCTCCGTCGGGCCGTAGGTGTGCAGGACACGGAGCCGCGGGCACGCCCGTCGCACCCGCTCCACCACATCGGGCGGCACCACGTCTCCACCTGCCGCCACATAGCGCAGCCCTGAGAACGACTCCGGCGATTCCTGCGCCAGCGCGCGGAAGTGCCCCGCGGTGAAGTTCACCGCGGTGAGACCGTCGGCCACATGCGCGGCGAGCCGCTCCGCGTCGACCACCCCCGGCTCGGCGATCATGACCCGCGCACCGGACACGAGCGGCACCCACACGTCGTACAACGAGGCGTCGAAGGTGTGCGGAGCGTGCATCAGCACCGCGTCGCCGGGCCCGACGCCCCACCCCGGATCTCCCGCCAGCGCCGCGACGCCGCCGTGCGGGACCGCCACACCCTTCGGGGTCCCGGTCGATCCGGAGGTGTACATCACGTAGGCGAGGTCGTCCGCCCCGACCGGGACGAAGGCGACCTCGCCGTCGTCGACGTCGTCCACGAAGATCTGCCGGTAGCCCGGCGGCACCACACCCGAGGTCGCCTCTTGGCACACCACCATCGCGACCGCGGAGTCGGCCAGCATGAACGCCACCCGGTCCGCCGGGTAGTCCGGATCGACCGGTACGAACGCCGCTCCCGCCTTCCACACCCCGAGCCATGCCGCCAGGGTCTCCGCCGACCGCCCCAGCACCACACCGACACGGTCGCCGCGGCGCACACCGCGATCCGTCAGCGCCCGCGCCAGACGGCCGGACCACACGTCAAGCTCCGCGTACGACCAGGCCAGGCCCCCGGCCGTGACCGCCGTGGCGGCGGGCGCCCTTTCCACCTGCCGCCGGAACAGCTCCACCGCGGACGCCGTGCCGATCGCCTCGCCCGTGTCGTTCCACCGCTCGACCACCAGCTCGCGCCCCGCATCACCGATCACGTCCAGGCGGCCCACCGCCGTCTCCGGCTCGGCGATCATCCGCTCGAGGACACGGGCGACCCCGTGCAGAGCCTCCTCGGCGACGCGGGCGTCGAGCATCCCGGGCCGGTACTCCACGTCGGTCTGGAGGCTCTCACCCGGCATGATGCCGAGGACGAGCGCGTACGGCGCCGACTGATGGAACTCCTTGAGGATCAGGCGCACATCGCGATCGGAGTCCGCTCCCACCCCCGGATCGACGTAGTTCTCGAACGACACGACCGTGTCGAAACTCACCCCGGAAAGCTTCTGGATCTCCTGCAGTCCGAGATGCTGATGCGAAATGAGCGTGGACTGCCGCTCCTGCAGCTCCGTCAGCAGCTGGACGACCGACTGCCTGCCGTCCAGCCGGACCCGCACCGGCACGGTGTTGATGAACAGCCCTACGGCCTGCTCCACGCCGGGCACCTCCGCCGGACGCCCCGAGACCACCGCGCCGAACACCACGTCACGACGGCGCGTCAGCCGGGCCAGCACCAGCGCCCACGCCCCCTGCACCAGCGTGTTCAGCGTCAACCCGTGACCGCGGGCGAACTCCACCAGAGCGGAGGTGAACTCCGGCGAATAGCTGAGCACCTCCCGCACCCGCCGCCCCGGGGTCTTCCCGGACCTTTCGGCGATCCCGAATGTCGAACGGCCGGCGCCGGCCAGCTCCGCACGCCATGCCGCGCGGGCGGCCTCCTTGTCCTGCCGGTCCAGCCATGCCAGATAGTCCCGGTAGGAGCCGGCGGGCCGCAGCCCCGAGCCGGCGCCTCCCGCCGCGTACAGGTCGAGGAGTTCGGACTCGAGGATCGCCCGCGACCACCCGTCCATGACCAGGTGATGGCTCGTCGTCACGAGACAGTGCCGCTCCGGAGCGAGCCGGATCAGCACCTGCCGCAGCAGCGGAGGCTTCGCCGGGTCGAATCTCGTGGCGCGCTCCTGCTCCGCGATCACGCCCGCCTCGGCCAGCGCGTCCTCCTCGGCCAGGCCGGAGAGGTCGCGCTCCGACCATGGGAGCTGCACCTTCCGGGGGATGAGCTGGACCGTCTCGCCGGACTTCCGCCGGTGGAAGCACGCGCGAAGCGCCGGATGCCGGTTGAGGAGGGTCTCCCAAGCCATGCGGAACCGCTCGGTGTCCAAGGGCCCTTCGATGATCTGCGTCTGCTGGATGAGGTAGAGGTCAGGGGCCTCATCGAGTGCGGCGTGATAGAGGATTCCCTCCTGCATCGGTGACAGCGGCCAGACTTCCTCGAGCGCCGATCCTGCGGATGTGGTCGGAGTGTTCACGATGCCTGGCCTCCAGACAGTTCCGCTGCTATTGCTTCGAAGCTCTCGATCTCGTCCTGGTCAAGGTCGAGGAGGGCGAAGTCGGACGCGGTGTGCCCGCCCGCAGAGGGATCATCCGCCTGGCGGGACAGCCCGGACAACATGTCCAGCCACGCCCGGCACAGCCCTTCGATCTCGGCCTCCTCCAGCAGGTCATTCCGCCAGTCCACCGTGAGCATCAGCTCCGGGCCCTCCGGCGTGTCGTGGACGACCGCGTTGCACTCCAGCGCGTGCGGCAGGCCCATGCCCGGATCCATCGAACCGCCGATTCTCCCGACCGGCTGCCACGCCCGCGCTCCGCCCTGGTCACCGGTGACGAACCGGCCCATGTAGTTGAACCCGATCTGCGGCGACGGCAGGGCCGCCAGGACCGGGCCCGTCTCGGGATTGAGATACCGCAGCAACCCGTAGCCGAGTCCGTCGCCGGGTGCCGCCCGCGACTGCTCCTTGACCACCTTCAGCAACTCTCCGGCCGCTCGGCCACCGGCCGGCACAGCCGCCAGATCGATCCCCGCCACGTCCAGGCGCACCGGATGCATGCTCGTGAACCAGCCCACCGTTCGGGACAGATCCATCCCCTCGGCCGGATGACGCCCGTGGCCTTCCACGTCCACCAGGACCCCGTGGTCACCGTGCCAGCGCGCCACCGCTCCCGCCAGCCCTGCCAGCAGAACCTCATGAACGCCGCAGTGGAACGCCACCGGGACCTTCCCCACCAGGACCGACGCCTCGGCCCCCGACATCACCCACGACCGTGAGCGCACGCCGCCGACCGCATCACGCCCCGCGCCCGGGCTCCGCCGGCCGATCGGCCGATCCTCCTGACCGACAGTCGCTCTCCACGTGTGCAGCTCCCCGACCCGCTCCCGCGAGAGCGCCGACTCCTCCAGGAGAGCCGCCCAGCGCCGGAACGACCCCCACACCGGTTCCAGCACCGGATCGCGCCCCTCGGCCACCGCCTCACACGCCAGCCGCAGGTCAGGCACCAGAATCCGCCACGACATCCCGTCAACCGCCAGATGATGCACCACGACCGCCAGCCGCCCCGTCCGCGCCGGCCCCGCGTCCACCCAGACCACCTGCGCCACCACACCCGCTGCCGGATCCAACCGCTCCACGGCCTCCCGCACCGCGCGCTCCACGACCTCGTCCAGCGCATGGCCGGCGCCCTCTACCCGCGTGACCAACCTGGCGGTGTCCACCGACCCGCGCTCGCCCACCGCCAACCAGCGACCCGCCTGGTCATCGACGACCCGCAACCGCAGCATGTCATGCGTGTCCACCACCGCCGCCAGTCCTGCGGCCACCACGTCCACCCGCAGCTCCGGCGGCGCACCCAGCACCACCCACTGGGCGAACCGCGACCCCGCGACCCCGTTCCCCAATGCCCGCATGACCGGCGTCCACGCGATCTCTCCCACGCCGTCTGCCGGACCTGTCGCAGGCTCGCCTCCCAGGTCGACGATCGTCGCGAGCCCCGCGGGCGTCCTGCGCTCGAACACCTCCCGCGCGCCGAAGCGCATTCCCTCGCGGCGAGCCCGCGCCGCCAGCTGCATCGAGGTGATCGAGTCCCCGCCCAGCTCGAAGAAGCTGTCGTCCGGACCGACCGCCGTCACCCCGTGCAGTCCGAGCACCTCGGCGAAGAGCCCGCACAACGCCCGCTCGACCTCCGTACGCGGCTCCCGGCCGGAGACACGCCCGCCGAAATCGGGATCCGGCAACGCCTCCCGATCCACCTTCCCGTTCGCCGTCACCGGCACGGCATCCAGCACCACCACCGCCGCCGGCACCATGTACTCCGGCAACACCCTGGCGACCCGCTCACGCAGCCCCACCGGATCCACCCCGCCACCCGACACCACATAACCCAGCAAACGCCCCTCACGCGCCACCACCACCGCCTGATCCACCCCCGGCTGCCCCGCCAGCACCGCCTCGACCTCACCCGGCTCCACCCGATACCCACGGATCTTGACCTGGTCGTCATCCCTCCCGGCGAACACCAGCTCACCCTCACCCGACCAGTACGCCAGATCCCCCGTCCGATACATCCGCTCACCGGCAACGAACGGATCCGCGACAAACCGCTCAGCCGACAACGGCGCACGCCCCAGATAACCGCGGGCCACCCCGATCCCGGCCACATACAGCTCACCGGTGATCCCCGGCGGCAACGGCCGGAGGAACGCGTCCAGCACGTAGCAACGGCCGCCGGCGACGGGTTTCCCGATCGGGACCACGTCCCGGCTCGCCACCAACGGCATGCTCATCGCCGCGCAGACCGTGGCCTCGGTCGGCCCGTACGCGTTGACCAGCCGCAGTCCCGCCGACCAGCGATTCGCCAGGCCCGGCGGGCAGGCCTCCCCCGCCACCACCACCGTCTCCAGCCCGGCCGGCAACGCGTCGGCGGTGGCCAGCACTGACGGCGGAACCGTCACGTGCGTGACCTCCCACCGCTGCAGCGCCTCGGCCAGTGACACCGCCGGTGGCAGAGTCCGCTCCGGCGCCATGACGAGCCTCGCCCCCGACAGCAGCGCCATCAGCACCTCCGACACCATGGCGTCGAAGCCCAGCGCCGCGAACTGCAGGACTCGCGACGACGGCGACACGGCGAACCGGTCGATCTGCGCCATCGCCAGATTCCCGAGCCCCGCGTGTGTGACGACGACCCCCTTCGGAGTCCCCGTCGATCCCGACGTGTAGATCACATAGGCCGCGTCACCGGGACGCACCCGCGGCAGTCCCGCGTCGCCGCCCCCCGCCAGATCCAGCTCATCGACCGCCACCAGCCGATCCTCGAACTCCTCCGGCACCGCCTCCCGCGTCGTCCCCGCGCACAGCACCAGCGCGGGATCGGCGTCGGCCAAGATCCACCTGACGCGCTCAACCGGGTACGCCGGATCCACCGGCATGAACGCGCCGCCCGCCAAGGACACGCCCAGCACCGCGACCGCCCACCACGCCGACCTCCCCACCATCACGGCCACCCGGGTCTCCGGCCCGATCCCGCGTGCCCTCAGCTCGGCCGCCAGCCCCGTCGCCCGCTCCCACAACCCCCCAAACGACAGCTCACCGTCGCCGTCCACCACCGCCACTTCGTCCGGCCGATCCTCCACCACCCGCCGTACCAGCACCGGCAGCGGCTCCCCCGCCGCCATCGCCCGTTCCGAGCCGCCGTCCCAGGGCTCACCCACACCGATCCGCCCGACCAGCCCGTGCGGATCGGCGGCCATGGTCGTGAGAGCGCTGGTGAACCACCCCAGGATGGACTCGGCGACGCTCTCCTCGACCTGCCCGTGCCGGTAGACGAGCTGGATCCTGAAGTGATCTCCCGGGATGATGCCGAGGGTCAGCGGATAGTGGGTCCCCTCGATCGTGCCCAGAAAGGTGAACTGGCCGGCGAAGTCCCGCGGGTAGTTCTCGAAGACCAGCAGCGTGTCGAACACCGCGCCGTGTCCTGCCGCCCGCTGGATCTCCGGCAGCCCCAGATGCTGATGCGGTGTCAGGGCCGTCTGCCGCGCCTGCAGGTCACTGAGCATGTCCACGACTGACTGCCCGCCCCGCAGCGGCACCCGGACCGGAACCGTGTTCATCATGAGGCCCGGCACCGACTCCACATCCGGGAGCTCGGCGGGACGGCAGGCGACCGTGGTGCCGAAGACCACGTCGGTCCGCCGCGCGAGCCGCGCCAGCACCATCGCCCACGCGCCCTGCGCCAGGGTGTTCAGCGTCAGCCCGTGGTCGCGGGCCAGCTCCGTCAGCCCCGTGTAGAGGTCCGGTCTCAGGAAGGCGATGCGATATTCGTAATCCGTCCCGGCGCCGGTCGTGGCCGCGGCTTTCGCGATCGGCGCGGGCCCGTCGAGGCCGGACAGCTCCGCCCGCCAGGCCGCACGCGCGGCGTCCTTGTCCTGCCGGTCCGACCAGGCCAGAAAGTCCCGGTAGGTGGACGCGCCCATGCGATCGGGGAGACGACCGCCGACCGTGTACGCCTCAGCCACCTCGTTGAGGATGACCGCCACCGACCAGCCGTCGGTCAGGATGTGGTGATGGACGACCAGCAGGCGGTGCCGGCCCTCGCCGTAACGGACCAGCACCAGCCGGAACAGCGGTGCCTTGGCGAGGTCGAACCGCTGCTCCTGTTCCTGCCTGACCAAGGTCTCCACGGCCGCGTCGACATCGCTCGCGTCGGCCAGCTCCACCTCCCGCCACGGCAGGACGACGTGCCCGGCGACGGCCTGCAGTATCTTCCCTGACGCGCGTCGGTGGAAGCTCACGCGAAGCTCGGCGTGCCGGGCGAAAACCGCTTCCCACGAGGCCCGCAGCCGGGCGGCGTCCAGCGGCCTCACCAGCTCCAGGATCCATTGCGCCTGGTAGATGTCGCGCCCCTCATCGTCGAGGGTCGCTTGGAAGTACAGCCCCTCCTGGAGCGGTGCGAGCGGCCAGACCTCCTCGGCGTCCGGGACGGCGATCCCCAGCTCCGCCTCCTCTTCCGCCGTGAGGGTGATCAGGGGGCCATCGGCGGGCCTGCCGGCCGGTACGGCGCCCGCGACGGCCGCCAGCCGTGCGGGAGTCCTCTCCTTGAAGATCTGGGAGGGCGTCACCAGCAGACCTGCCCTGGAGGCACGTGCCGCCAGCCGGATCGCGACGATCGAGTCTCCGCCCAGCTCGATGAAACCGTCATCAACCCCTACGCGCCTCCCCTCCGGTTGAAGGAGCTCGGCGAACAGGTCGCACAGGACGCGCTCGGCGTCGGTGCCGGGTTCGCGGCGCGTCGCGGCCGTCGCGAAGTCGGGCGCGGGCAGCGCCCTCCTGTCCACCTTGCCGCTACCGGTCAGCGGCAACGTGTCCAGTGTGACCAGAGCGGCGGGAACCATGTACTCCGGCAGCGACGCCGCCAGACGCTTGCGCAGCAGTACGGGATCCACGTCCCCGTCCGCGACCACGTAACCGATCAGGCGCCCGTCGATCGCCCCCACCACAGCCTCGCGGACGTTCGGCTGAGCGGTCAGCGCGGCCTCGACCTCACCCGGCTCGATCCGGAATCCGCGGATCTTCACCTGGTCATCGGCCCGGCCCGCGAACAGCAGCTCATCGTCCGCGCTCCACTGGGCGAGATCCCCCGTCCAGTACATCCTCCTCCCGGGCGCGGACGGATCCGCCACGAACCGCTCCGCCGTCAGCCCCGCCCGGTCCAGGTAGCCGTCCGCCAGACCGGCGCCGGAAAGGTACAGGTCACCGACCACACCGGGCTCCACCGGCCGCAGTGACGCGTCGAGCACGTGGGCCCGGCGGCCCGGAAGCGGACGGCCGATCGGCAGGACGGGACCCACGACGTCACCCGGCTCCAGCAGATGCCACGTCGCGCACAGGGTCGTCTCCGTCGGGCCGTACAGGTGCCGGATCCGCGCACGGGGGCAGGCCGCCCGCACCCTTTCCACCGCGTACGCGGGCACCACGTCACCACCGGTCAGCACCTCACAGAGGTTCGCGAACGATTCCGGCGACTCCTCCGCCACCGCGCGGAAGCTGCCCGCGGTGAGGTGCGCCTTCGTCACCCCGGCCGCGACCGCCTCGCGCAGGCGCCGGGCGTCCACCGGACCCGGCGCGGCGATCACCACACGGGCGCCCGACACCAGCGGCACCCAGATCTCGAAAAGGGAGGCGTCGAAGGTGTAGGGCGCGTGCATGAGGACCGCATCGCCGGGTTCCATCCCCCAACCGGGGTTTCCCGCCAGCTCTGCGACGCTCCGATGCGGGACGGCCACGCCCTTCGGGGTCCCCGTCGAGCCGGACGTGTACATCACGTACGCCAGATCCCCCGGGCCCACCGTGACCGCCGGTGTGCCGCCCGCGCCCTCCTCGGTGAACTCGATCGACTCGACCCCTTCCGGTACCGCGTCGCGCGTCGCGTCCGAGAACACCATCAGGGAGATCCCGGAATCCGCCACCATGAACGCCACCCGCCGGGGAGGATGGGCGGCGTCCACCGGCACGTACGCCGCCCCCGCCTTCCATACGGCGAGCAGCGTCACCACGAGGTCCGCCGAGCGGTCCATCATCACCGCGACGCGATCGCCCCGGCGAACGCCCCGGCCGATCAACCGCCCGGACAACACTCCGGCCAGCTCGTCCAGCCGCCGGTAGGTCAGGACCCGGTCCCCGTCGACCAGGGCCACCGCATCGGGTGTCCGCTCCACCTGCCGGGCGAAGAGGTCCGGCACCGTCGGTGTGGCCCGCGCTCCGGCGCTCACCGTTCCCCTCCGCCGACCACCTGCTGCACCGGCTCCGCCCCGTCGTCCGATCCCGGCCGGGTCCCGTTGCCGCCTGACTCGGCGAACTGCGTGTGATACAGGTCCGCGTAGAGACCGCCTTCCGCCAGCAGCTCCTCGTGCGTCCCGCCTTCCCGGACCCGCCCGCCGTCGATCACGAGGATGCGATCGGCCTCGCGGATCGTGGACAACCGGTGGGCGATCACCAGTGAGGTACGGCTGCGCAGGGCTGTCGCGAGCGCCCGCTGGACGGCGGCCTCCGACTCCGAGTCCAGGTGGGCGGTGGCCTCGTCGAGCACGACGACCGAGGGTGCTTTGAGCAGCAGCCGGGCGATCGCCAATCGTTGCTTCTCCCCGCCCGACAGGCGATGACCACGATCGCCCACGACGGTGTCGAGCCCACGGGGCAGGGAGGCGATCAGGTCCCAGATCTGGGCCCCTTCGCATGCCTCGACCAGTTCGTCCTCGGTGGCGTCGGGGCGAGCGTAGAGCAGGTTCGCCCGGATCGTGTCGTGGAAGAGGTAGGTGTCCTGGCTGACCACCCCTACCGTTTCGCGAAGCGAGTCGAAGGTGAGGTCCCGCAGATCGTGTCCGCCGACGCGAACGGTCCCGGAGGTCGGGTCGTACAGCCGGGACACCAGGTGCGTCAGGGTGCTCTTCCCGGCGCCGGACGGGCCGACGAGCGCGGTGAGGGTTCCGGCCGGCACGTGCAGGTTCACGTCGCGCAGAACCTCTTGGGTCACTTCACCGCGCTCCTGCCCGGTGCGCACGTTCTGTTCCAGCGACGGCAGCGAGACCTCGTCCGCGCTGGGATAGCGGAACGAGACGTTCTCGAACTCGACGTCCGATGCCGCGTTCGCCTTGAGTCCGACCGCGTCGGGGCGTTCCTCGATCAGCGGCTTCAGATCGAGCAGCTCGAAGATCCGGTCAAAGGTCACCAGGACCGTGAGCGCGTTCTCCTGAATGCTGGCCAGCTGGGTGATCGGCCCGAACAGGCGTCCCAGCAGGGTGGCCAGGGCGACCAGCGTGCCGAGCTGGAACGCCTGCGCGAGCACGAGCCCGCCGCCGACCCCGTAGACGAGCGCCGTGGCGAGCGCGGCCATCAGCGCGAAGATGGCGGGGGCCATCCGGCCGTAGAGGGTGGCGCTCACGGCGAGCCCGCGGATCCGGCCGGCACGTTTCTCGTACTCGGCCATCTCCTCGGCCGGACGGCCGAAGAGCTTGGACAGCATCGCCCCCTGAACGTTGAACCGCTCCTGCAGCAGCCCGGCCAGGCCGGCGTTCTCCTCCATCAGCCGTCTGGTGTAGCGCTGCATCCGCCGTCCCACGTACGACCAGGGCACCACGAACACCGGGATCAGCAGCAGCGCGAGGAGGGCGACCAGCCACGACAGGTAGAACAACTCGGCCAGCACCAGCACGACCGTGACCGCGCTGGCGGCCGCCACCAGCATCTGGGTGAACGCCATCTGCGTCATGACCAGCTCCGTGTGCAGCCGGCCGACCAGCACGCCCGACTGGGTGCGGGTGAAGAACGCGATCGGCAGTCGCTGGATGTGGTCAAGTGCCTGAACCCGGAGGTCGTAACTGACGCCCTGCCCGATCTTGCCGGAAATGTAGGCCGACACCAGCTGCAACAGCGCGCTCATCACAGCGAGCCCGGCGGCCAGGCAGGCGAGAAAGATGACGAGCTCAAGGTCGTTTCCGAGAACGCCTTTGTCGACCAGGTCCTTCAATATCAAGGGAGACGCGACGACGAAGAGTGAATCCATCGCGGTGACGAGAGCGAAGAGCGCCACCTTGCCCACGTGCGGACGGAAGTAGCCGAGCACTCGTCGCACCGTCCCCGGGCGGATCCTGGACGGCGCGGGATCATCGCCTTCGTCGCCCTTCAGCAAACCTCCGAACGGCGACACCATGGCCATGCGGATACTCCTCTCACACGCGCACGCAAGTCGGCGATCTCCATCGTGCTGAGCGGAGCCGATGTCCACGAGTAGGTCCAACTGAACATTTCGGGCGCTTGGACGCCTTCGCCGAACCGCTGACCGCGCGGACGGCAGACAGCGGACCGGGCCGGTTCATTTGGACCTACTTGTAGACATCGAGTCCATTGAGCACGCTTGCGATCAAGCTGATCGACTCAGCCCGGACCCGCCCGCTTGCCGTCAACGCCCCGCATCCCATGGCTTTCGTCCGCGCGGGTGCGACCTTCGAGGGCCGCACATCATCTCGATGACTCGGGAGTTGCCATGGTGCGCCCGACACCCGCCGAACTTTCGACCTGCTCATGCGGGCTGACGCCGCACGCCTCGTCGTGTGAGCCGCAAGGCGAACACGCCGGCGGCCGGAGCTCCGCGTCCCGCGCGGACATTCAGGGCCTTCGTGCGATCGCGGTGGCGGCGGTGGTCGCGTTCCACCTGTGGCCCGGCGGACCGACCGGCGGGTACGTGGGGGTCGACGTCTTCTTCGTCATCTCCGGATACCTCATCACGAGCCACCTGCTGCGTCAGCCGGGACACGTCGGCAGGAGACTGCTGGATTTCTGGGCACGCCGCATCCGCCGCCTCATCCCGGCCGCGAGCCTCGCGCTCCTGGTCACGCTCGCCGCGTCAGTGGTGTGGCTGCCGCTCACGGTACTGGGGACGGCGGCGCGTGAGGTGATCGCCGCCGCGGTGTACGCGGAGAACCTGAGGCTCGCGTTCACGCAGGCGAACTACCTCAACGCCGACCAGCCGGACTGGCCCGCGCAGCACTATTGGTCGCTGTCCATCGAGGAACAGCTCTACGTCGTCTGGCCGCTGCTGCTGGGGATGGCGGCCTGGCCTGCCGCCCGGGTGGTACGGGGGCGCCGCCGTCCGGAGAGCTTCACGAGGTGGAGCGCGGTCGTGGTCGGGGGTGTGGTCGTCGCCGTGTCCCTCGCCTGGTCGGTGGACAGGACGGCGGCCGATCCGGCCGCCGCGTACTTCGTGTCGACGACCCGCTTCTGGGAGCTGGCACTCGGCGGGCTGGTCGCGGCGGTGCTCACCGTACGCGCGGCGCCGCGCGCGCGGACGGTCCGCGTCGGGCTCGCGTGGGCCGGTCTGGGCATGATCGTGTGGGCCGTCGTCCGGTTCGACTCCGAGACGGCCTTTCCCGGGGCCGTCGCCCTGATGCCGACGGTGGGGACCTGCCTGGTGATCGCGGCGGCCGCGGACGGTCTCCGCGGCGGACCCGGCCGGCTGCTCGCGTGGCGGCCGGTCCAGTGGCTCGGCGACACCTCCTACGCGGTGTACCTGTGGCACTGGCCGCTGATCATGATCTTCCCGTACGTGCTGGGCCGCTCGCTCACCGTGATCGATTCCTTGGCCGTGATCGCGATGACTCTTCTCCTCGCCGCGTTCTCGCAGCACCTCGTCGAGGACAGGCTGCGCTGGCACCCGGTTCTGGTCCGCAGCCGCAAAGTCACGTTCGCGATGCTCGCGTCGTGCGTTGTCATTGTGGGCGGGGCGGGAGCGGGTGTCGCCGCCTACGCTGACGCCGCCGAACGTACGGCGAGTGCCACGTTCGAGGCCGCAGCCGCACGGGCAGGGGCATGTCTGGGCGCCGGCGTCGTGCGCGACCCGGCGTGCGAGGATCCGGGGCTGCTGATGCCTCCTCAGATCGCCTTGAAGGACAAGCCCGCCGTGTACGCGGACGGATGTGTGAACAAGGAACCGTTCATCGCACGGAACACGTGCACGTACGGACCTGACACCGGCGGCAAGCGCATCGCCCTGGTCGGGAACTCCCACGCCGGGCACTGGGTTCCGGCCCTGGAGAAGGCGCTGTGGAGCGAGCGCTGGCGGCTCACCACCTACGTACAGCTGGCGTGCTACACCGTCGATCAGCCGATCGTCTCGGAAGGCGCGGGGGTCTCGGAGAACTGCCAGAAGATCAACAGGTGGGCGGTCGGGTCCATTGTGAAGGGTGGCTACGATCTGGTGATCATGTCCAACCGTACGCATGAGCCGCTCGCCGACGTCTCGCCCGCCGGTCAGGAGGCCGCGGCCGAGCGGGCCTATCGCGGCACGCTCCGGGCCTTCACCGGGGCCGGCCTTCCGGTGCTCGTCCTGCGGGACACCCCGGCCATGCCGGACAGCGTGCCTCACTGCATCGCCAAACACCCGGACGACATCGACTCCTGCGGCGGTCCGACCGGCGTCGTGCTCCGACCGGATCCGCTCGCCGCCGCCGCCCGCGCCGACACCACCGGCCTCGTCTCCGTGGCGAGCCTCGACGACCTGATGTGCGGCGAGCGGTGCCGCCCCGTCATCGGCGGCCTGATCGCCTACTCCGACCGCAGCCACCTCACCACCACCTTCGCCCGCACCCTGGCGCCCGAAGTCACCGCGGCGGTGCGCGGTGCGCTAACCCGCTAGGCGCCGGGATGTGGTATCTCGGCCGTCAGCCCGTGCGACTCGACCCTCGCCCCGGGCTGCGATCGTCGGTGCCGTGGGCGCCTCCGGCCCGTCCGGGTCTCGTACCATCGGAACAGTGGCCGATCGTCTTCGACGTCTGACAGTCTTCCGCAGCGTACGGCTGCGCCTCACGCTCGTCTACGGCGCGTTGTTCGCCGCCTCCGGGGTGGTGCTGCTCGCCATCACCTATCTGCTCTTCCGCGGCTCCAGACCCTTCGTGCTCGTGGACGGTGACCCTGGCGGCAGATTCCGCGCCTTCGCGCGGCAGCAGCAGGCGGCCATTCTCGAGAACCTGTTGCTGCAATCGCTGATCGCCCTGGCCCTGATGACGGTCATCTCGTTCCTGCTCGGCTGGCTGGTGGCAGGGCGGATGCTGCGCCCGCTGCGGACGATGAACGCCACCCTCAAGCGGATCTCCGCCCATAACGTCCACGAGCGGCTCGCCCTCCCCGGCCCGCGCGACGAGCTGCGCAATCTCGCCGACACGGTCGACGGGCTGCTGGAGCGTCTGCACAGTGCCCTCGACGCGCAGAAGCGCTTCGTCGCCAACGCGGCCCACGAGTTACGCACCCCGCTCGCCCTGGAGCACGCGTTGCTGGAGGAGAGCCTCCTGCATCGAGATTCCGACACCCCGTCCATGCGATCGATCATGGAGCGGCTGCTCGACCTCAGCCGACAGCAGGGGCGCCTGCTGGAATCGCTGCTGACGCTGGCCAAGAGCGAAGGCGGCCTCGATCACCGGGAGCTCCTGGATCTGGCGGAGATCGCCGAGCGCACGATACGCACGATGGAGGGGACCGGCCCCGGGACTGACGGGAACAGTCCCAGGGCCGGCGCGAGTGCCGGCCTGAGGGCTGACGGGAACAGCCCCACAGTCGGCGCGGCAACCGATTCCTGGGCCAACGGGAAGCCCTCCGGGGACGGTTGCCCACACCCCCGACTGGTGACCGGGATCGCATACGCCCCTACGATGGGCGACCCGGCACTGGTCGAACGGCTCATCACCAACCTCCTGGACAACGCCACGCGCTACAACGTGCCCGGCGGCCAGGTGGAGATCTCCACCCGGATCGAGGGCGGCAAGGCCGTCGTCTCCATCGCGAACACCGGTCCGGTGATCCCGACCGAGCAGGTCCAGCGCCTCTTCGAGCCCTTCCAGCGACTCGACCGCACCCGCGTCGACGACCACCATGGCCTCGGGCTGTCCATCGTCCGCGCCATCGCCGTCGCCCACGACGCCACGTTGACCGCGGACGCGCGGCCGCAGGGTGGCCTCTCGATAGAGATACGCTTCCCGCTCATGCCGCGCGCAACGCGACGGTAGACGCCATCCGAAACGCCCTGCGAGACGCCGCGAACGCGTCGATCAAGGCGGCCGAGGAAAGGTCGTGCGGCCGCGTTCTTCTCCCTCATGTTCTCCCGCCCAGTGGTTGCGTTGACACCATTTCTAGGCGGCAGACGGTGACAGGGCGGTCAGAGAACGTGTGACTTCGGTGTGACCGCGAATGTCAGACGGGAACCTCGCTCACGCACTCTGCGCAATCGCGGGGGCGGCGCAGAAACAATCGTCCACCCGCTCGCCGGGGACAGCGGCGAACAAGGCGCCCGGCACGACGCCCAGTGACGAGCCCGCGCCCCGCCGGCCCCGTCGCTGCCGAGCCAACGTACGGCGCGCCCAGCGTCTCCAGGAAGCCCGGAAGATCCCGCCTCCCAGAACGGCCCGCACATGAAAGGTCCCGTCCAGTCTCGATCCATTGCAACGGGGCAGGGCCGACACCAGACTGATCACCATGCTGCAGGACGCCGACCGAACCCGGATATTAGCAATCTCCCCGCATTTGGATGATGCCGTCCTATCCATCGGAGCCAGCCTCGCCCAGGCGGTGCAGGACGGTGGAAAGGTGACGGTCTTCACGGTGTTCGCCGGTAGCGCGGCACCCCCCTATTCCCCGGCGGCGGAGCGATTCCATGCACGCTGGGGTCTGTCGCCGACCGAGGACGCACCGCTTCGTCGACGAAACGAAGACATCGCCGCCCTCAATCATCTCGGCGCGGACCATCGGCATGGCCGATTTCTTGACGCCATCTATCGAAAGTCACCGGACGGCCAGTGGCTGCTGCACCACGACGGAGGTTCGACAGTCCGCCAGCAGTCGCCGGTGAACAACAACGATCTGGCTTCTGCGATCAAGGATGACATCGAGTCCGTGATCGCAGAGTGCGAGCCAACGCTCCTTCTCACCTGTGTGGCCATCGGGAATCATCCCGACCACATGGTCACGCGAGATGCCACGCTGCTCGCGGCGGGCGAGAGAGGCATTCCGCTGCGGCTCTGGCAGGACCTCCCGTACGCGGCCTACTCCTCGGACATGGCCGAACTGCCGAGCGGCCTCCGGCTCGACTCTCCGGGCCTGAGCTTCGTCCAGGAAGAGGCGCGGGCGCGGAAATTCCAAGCGATGAAGCACTACGCGACGCAGTTGTCGGTGCTCGACGGGCCGAATAAGAATTTGTTCACCAGGCTGGAGGAGCATGCCCGGAGCGCTTCGCCAGACGGCGGATACAACGAGACCACCTGGCCGGTCATTCGCTACGCGGACAAGTGAAGGCAGCGAACCGCCGAAGGATACGTCAGGGAGTTCCTCATGTCGGAAGTCATCCTGAGTCCGCCGTCCGCGTGCCGGGATCCCGCACCCGCCGACAGATCCCCCCGCTGGGCGGTGTGGCGCTCGCCGCCCGGTCAGCCGTGGTGGGCCCGGCCGGCGCTGCTCTGCATCGCGGCCACGGCACTGGTGCTCTATGCCTGGAATCTGCCGCTGGTCGACTACGCGCCGAGATACTCGGACGCCGTCAAGAGCATGTCCGAGAGCTGGAAGGCGTTCCTGTACGGCACCGTCGACGTGGAGGCGACCTACACGCTTGACAAGCTCGCCGGGGCCTTTGTCCCGCAGGCCGTCGCGGTCAAGATCTTCGGCTTCCACGCCTGGTCCCTTGCGCTGCCGCAGGTGATCGAGGGCGTGATCTCGGTGCTGGTGATGTATCGGATCGTGCGGCGATGGGCGGGTGTGGTGCCGGGCCTGCTCGCCGCCGCCGTCTTCACCATCACCCCCGTGGCCGCGTCCATGTTCGGGCACAGCATGGCCGACGGGGCGCTGGTCATGTGCCTGGTGCTCGCCGTCGACTCCTATCAGCGTGCCGTCATGGAAGCACGGCTGCGGTCGCTGGTCTGGGCCGGTGTCTGGGTCGGGCTGGGTTTCCAGGCGAAGATGCTGGAAGCGTGGATGATCCTCCCCGCCCTGGCGATCGGTTATCTTATGACCGCGCCGATTGAACTGCGCCGTCGGCTGCGGCACTTGGGAATCGCCGGGGCGGTGACGCTCGTGGTGTCGCTGTCGTGGATCACGCTCTATACCGTCACTCCCGAACCCGACCGGCCTTACATCAGTGGCACCACGAACAGCAGCGCCGCCGCGATGGTGTTCGGTTACAACGGTCTCGGGCGCCTGGGCATCAACCTGCCCGGAGCCCTGCCTCCCAACTACATGGGCTCGGTGATCGGCCCGGCGCCTCCGAAGAAGTCGGCGCAGCGGCCCCGGCCGGGCCCCGGCGTCGTCATACCCGAAATAGGCATCCAGGATGGGGGCGGCTGGGGCAAGCTGTTCGGCGGCCGCCTCGGCGTCGCGTCCGGTTGGCTGTATCCGCTCGCTCTTCTGACCCTGCTGTGCGGGCTCTGGTGGTGGCGGGCCGAGCGTACCGACCAGGCACGCGGCGGAATGGTGATGTGGGGTGTGTGGCTTGTCACCTTTTCCCTGCCCTTCAGCGCGGTCTTTGTCGTCCCACACAGCGCATATGTGGCCGTACTTGCACCGCCGATAGCTGCTTTGTCCGGAATTGGCATTGTGATGTTCTGGCGGGCGTTCCGGGGCGGAGGCAGGGTAGCGTGGATATTTCCGCTCGCGATCGCGGCCGAAGTGGCATGGAGCGCCTGGCTGTGGTCCTTCTATCCCACCTTTCTGCCGTGGGCGCTGTGGGGCGCGTTCGCGCTCGGCGTGGTCGCCGTCGTCGCGCTCGCTCTGGCGCGACTGGTCAGGCCCACCCGAAACTCCCTGGTCAACGCCGGACTCGCCATTGGCGTCGCGGCCATGCTGGCCGCGCCCGCCACGTGGTCCGCCTCTGTGCTCGACCCGAGGTACGGAGGAAGTTCCTTCGACGCCAATGCCGGACCAGCGGCCCGGACCCCTGGGGGCTGACCAGGGAATCTCAACCCTTTATCATGAAATTCAGGACATGGCGGCCTTGAGTGGCAATATCCGCGCGGTGCCCTGTTTCAATTTGAATCGATGGTGCCCAGTCGAGCGCTCGTCTACGCTGGCATGCCGACTGTACGCAAGCACAATCGAAGGGTGCTTCTATGACCGGCCAGCGAGCCGCTGTGGAAACCGTGGCGGCCAGCGCGCGGAATCTGACCAAGATTTACGGCCAGGGCGAAACTCAGGTTTATGCCCTGCGCGGCATCGACCTCGACCTCCCGCGAGGAAAGTTCACCGCGATCATGGGGTCGAGCGGATCGGGCAAGTCCACGTTGATGCACTGCCTGGCCGGGCTCGACAAGGCGAGCGATGGCAAGGTCACCGTGGGCGGCACCGATCTCGGATCGCTCGACGACGACGCGCTCACGGTCTTCCGCCGTGAGCACATCGGCTTCGTGTTTCAGTCGTTCAATCTGCTGCCGATGCTCACGGCGTTCCAGAACATCGTGCTCCCGCTTGAGCTCGGTGGCAGGCGGGTTGACAACGCGGCGACCGAGCGCGCGCACATGCTCGCCGAAACCCTCGGCGTGGCCGACAGGCTCGGCCACCGGCCCTCGGAGATGTCCGGTGGCCAGCAGCAGCGGGTGGCCATCGCCCGGGCTCTGATCACCGGGCCGGATCTGCTGTTCGCCGACGAGCCCACCGGAAACCTGGACAGCACCACCTCGGCGGAGGTCTTGGGCTACCTGCACAAGTCGGCACGCGAGCTGGGCCAGACCGTCGTGATGGTCACCCACGAGCGTGACTCGGCGGCCTACGCCGACGGCGTGGTCACGCTGGAAGACGGGCGGATCGTCTGATGCGCACCTTCTTTCTCGCGTCGCTGCGCACCCATATCCGCAGGTACGTCGCGGCGGCGATCGCGGTCACCGTCGCCGTGGCCTTCGTCGTCGGGGTCGGCGTGCTCACCACCGGGGCACAGACCGGAATCATGGCCGGCTTCGGGGCGCCGTTCCGCAATTCCGACTACGTGGTGTCCAAGCTGAGGAACGAGGATGCGTTCAAGCTCGTCGAGCGTCATGGCGAGAACGCATCACCGCTCGGCAGAGCCATGCTGACGGTGCGCGCGGGTGGCCGGTCCTACCCCGAGATGGGCGTGGGGCCGGTCGCCGCCTCAACGGACTTACGCTGGCAGAAGCTCACCTCGGGCCGTTTCCCCGAGCGCAAGGGCGAGGCCGTGGTGGACTTGTGGGACGCCCAGAACTGGGATGTCTCCGTCGACGACCGCATCCGGATAGGCGAGGGGGCCACGGCAGCCGATTTCACCGTGGTCGGCATCGTGCAGGCGCCTTCTCCTGTGGCGCAGGCCTCGGTGTACGTCACCTGGCCGCAGCTCGTGCGCTGGGCCGACGATCCCTCCCTCGGCGTCTACACAGTGACGGTGCGGGGCGCGGTCGGCCCGGTCCCCGAGGACGCGAAGGTGCAGACCCCGGAGCAGGCCATCGCGGACAGAACGGCACAGCTCCAGAACGGGGTGGACACCTGGTCATTGCTGCTGCTGCTCTTCGCCGGCATCGCGGTGTTCGTCTCGATCCTGGTCATCGCGAACACGTTCTCCATTCTGCTGGCCCAGCGATTGCGCGACTTCGCACTGTTGCGCTGCGTGGGTGCGACCCGGCGCCAGGTGACGAGCTCGGTACGCCGGGAGGCGGCCGTCGTCGGCCTGCTCGCTTCACTGGCCGGCGTGCTCGTCGGCATCGGACTCGGCTACGGGCTCATCGCCTTGATCAAGTCCCTTTCACCGATCACACCGATCGCCTCCCCGCCACTGCCCGCGCCGTGGCTGCTGGGCGGGCTCGCCATCGGACTGACGGGCACCCTGGTCGCGGCCTGGCTGCCGATCCGGCGCGTGGTGCGGGTGAGCCCGCTGGCGGCGCTGCGCCCGGACACCGCGACCGACCCGCGTACGGCCTCGGGGCGAGCACGGCTGGCGCTCGCCGCCTTCCTGTTGATCGCCGGGCTTCTCCTGCTCGTGCTGGCGATGGTGTGGCACAGCACGGTGCTCATGCTGGCCGGCGGCGGTTCGATGTTCATCGGCGTACTCCTGTTCGGTCCGGTGCTCATCCCCCGTCTGATCCAGATCACCGGTACGCGCTTCGGCCCCATCGGGCAGCTCGCGACGAAGAACGCCGTGCGCAATCCGCGCCGGACCGCCACCACCACCGCCTCACTCTTGGTCGGTATCACCCTGATAACCGCCGTCCTTACCGGGATCAACACCACATCCACGGCGCTGAACGAGGAACTCGACGGCCAGCACCCCGTCGACGCCGCGCTCGTCTCGACCGGCAAGCCGTTCTCCGACGACCTCCTCGACAAGGTACGCCGCACCTCCGGGGTGGATCTGGCCATCACAGTGGACGGCGCCGTCGCCACGGTCTCCGGCCTCGACAAACCGATCCCGGTGATAGCCGCGCCGGACGCCAAGCAGGTGGCCCGCGACGGCGGGGCGTTCGCCCAGGTGGAACCCGGCGTGATCAGACTCGATGAATCCGCCTTCCGTCAGCTGCGCCTCCAGGCCGGCGACAAGGTCAAGGTCGCGGTCGGCGAGCGGCGGGCTGTGCTGCGGGTCTCCATCGGCACCGGCTGGGGCCTGGAAGCCATCGTCGCGCCGGAGACGCTGGCCCAGCTCACCGACTCTTCCGCGCCACGTGCCATCTGGATCCGCGCATCCTCCGACGCCGACTCGGCGCGGCTCGTCGGTGATCTGGGCGACCTGGCGGCTCCGGCCGGCGCGAACGTGTACGACCAGCTGGAGGCCCGTGAGACGGAGAACGCGCCGCTGAGGATCCTCACCTGGGCGATCGTCGCCCTGCTCGGCTTCTCCGTGGCGATCGCCCTCGTCGGGATCGCCAACACCCTGGGCCTGTCCGTTCTCGAACGCGTTCGCGAACACGCCCTGCTGCGCGCGCTCGGCCTCACGCGCAGGCAGTTGCGGCAGATGCTGGCCGCCGAGGCCGTGCTGCTCTCACTGGTGGCCGCCCTGCTCGGCACCGTGATCGGGATCGGGTTCGCCTGGGTCGGCTACGAGACTTTCGTGAAACAGGCTCTCACCAACGCCACCATGCAGGTCCCATGGCCACTACTCGGGGCCGTCCTCCTCACCGCCGCCCTGGCGGGGCTCCTCGCCAGTGTTCTCCCGGCACGCCGGGCCGCTCGGGTGACGCCGGCCGCGGGGCTTTCCTTCGAATGAGGCCGCGTTCGATCAAGCGGTATCGGGAACGGGGACAAGGACAGTGAGCGCGCTGGACAGGTAGCCGCGGACGGCGTATCGCTGCTCGGTGGCCTTGCTCGGTGGACCTTCTCCGATCGGGGCCAGGGTGCGACAGCGCCCTGGTCCCGATCGCGGGCGAGGCCGACGGCGTCGTCGTCCTGGCAGGGATCGTGCACCACCACGCGCGCAGATTGTCCCCGAGACCGACCGGAGCGGCAGCCACGCCCGCCGGCCGTGAGCGCGGTGCGCGTCTTGCCGTAGCGGCATGGCCTTGCGGGACGTGTCCGGCGATGCCGCCCTCAGCCCCCTCATCCGGCCAGGCCGGCACCTTGCCCTGCGAGGCCGGCCGCTCACGCGGCCGGACGGCCTCCGCCTGCAACGCCGCATAACCCCATCACCCGCCGCCCTGACTGGTTATCCCCGGGAGTTGTCCAACCTCCTGTCGTGCCAACGTCGAATCCCTATGAGTAGGTTGGCGCAATGGGGAGCAAAGCAGAGCATGAACCGATTCGGCCCGCCCACGCGGATATTCTGCCGGCCCCGGTAGGCGAAAGAGGCGTGCTGTGTGAATTTTACGACGAGAACGCCTCGGACATCTTCCGGGATTTGGAGGCGGACGCGGGCGGCACGGAGGAAGCACATGGTTTTTCCGCGCTTATTCGCCCGGCGTCGGAAGCGGTCCTGGAGCTCGGGGCCGGAACCGGCAGACTGACAGTTCCGCTCCTGGAACTCGGCTGGGAGGTGACCGCCCTGGAACTGTCGACCGCGATGCTCGCCACCCTGCGGATGCGGTTGGCAGACTCGTCGGCGGACCTGCGGGATCGGTGCACCGTCGTTCACGGAGACATGACCGCCTTCGACGTGGTCGCGCGGACCCCACTTCCCGGGGTGCGTAATCACGAACTGGTGCTGGAGGCACAATTGAGCGGCCAACCCTCATAGTGGACGACGCGCCCTCGAGCGCCCCGGGGAAGCGCTTGTGAGTTCTCGAAGGCACTTCTCGGCAGTCATTCGATAGCGAGGAGCAGAAGTGAACGAGGAGCCCCTCTTTCTCCGGCCCGACACCATTATCGAACCGTTGGCCAACAGGTTCTATGCCACGATGTACGCGACGGCCCCCATCATGGCCGCCATGAATCTCGCTTTCCGGAACATACCGATGCTGGAGTCCTACCTCGCATCCCCGGAATGGCATTTCGCAGCCGCTCGCGATCCGAAGTTCCGCGGCGGATTCTTCGTCAACATCGAGGAGAAGCGGAAGAACGAGGTCGAGGCGCTGCTCGCCGCCATCCGGCGGGACCGCGCGGACATGATCCGGTTCGCCGAGGCGATCGCGGAGGCCGAGAAAATCGTCCGCGAGGAAGCGACCGGTTACGATCTCAGGCCGCTCTACCCGAAGCTGCCTCCCGAGCTGTCGGGCCTGGTGGAAATAGCCTATGACACCGGCAACGCGGCCTCGCTTCACTTCCTGGAGCCGCTCGCCTACAAGAGCAAGGCATTCGCCGAGGACTGCCAGTCCGTTCAGATCTCAGTGGAGACCGGAATCGAGCGGCCGTTCGTGATGAGCACCCCGCGACTGCCCTCACCCGACGTGCTCGAGCTGGACATCCCGTTCCGGCACCCAGGTCTGGAGGCGCTCTTCCAATCCAGGATCCGGCCCACCACTCTGGCCGCCCTCCGCGAGGCGCTGGAGCTCGGCGACGCAGAAGCGGGCCGGCTCGCCGACCTGCTGGTCCCGGAGCCCGCGCTCGCCACCGACCGCCACATCGCGGCCGGAGCCCGGATCCGCTATTGGGGGCACGCCTGCCTGCTCATGCAGACGCCTGACGTGGCCATCATGACGGACCCGTTCATCAGCGCGGACACCAGCGCGACCGGTCGCTACACCTACAACGACCTGCCCGACCACCTCGATTACGTCCTCATCACGCACGGGCATTCCGACCATCTCGTGCCCGAGACACTGCTGCAACTGCGCGGCCGGGTGGGCACGTTCATCGTGCCGAGAACCTCGCGCGGCAACCTGTGCGATCCTTCCCTGGCGCTCTATCTCAGGACCCTCGGACTCCCCGCGATCGAGGCGGATGACTTCGACGAGGTCGAGTTCCCCGGCGGGAAGATCGTCTCCACCCCGTTCTTCGGCGAGCACGCCGATCTCGACATCCGCGCCAAGTCGACATACTGGATCAACCTCGGTGGAAAGTCGATCTGGGTGGGCGCGGACTCCTCCGGCCTCGACCCGGGTCTCTACCGCTATATCCGCCGGCATCTCGGAGCGGTCAACATCGCCTTTCTCGGAATGGAATGCGATGGCGCTCCCCTGAACTGGCAATATCAGCCGTTCATCACCAAGCCGTTGCCGAAGAAGATGAGTGACAGCCGCAAGATGTCCGGCTCCAACGCGGAGCAGGCGAGTGCGATCGTCACTGAACTGGGCGCCGAGGAGGCCTACATCTACGCGATGGGCGAGGAGAGCTGGCTCGGCCACGTCATGGCCACCAGCTACAACGAGGACTCCTACCAGCTCCAGCAGATCGCCGAGTTCGAGGCATGGTGTTCCAACAAGGGCGTGAAGGCCGCCCATCTGCTTGACCAGCATGAATGGCACTGGTCGTCATGACGTCCTGCCGAATCGATGCCGGCTTGAGCAGGTCGTTGAAGACGGCGAGGATCTGCCGGTAGACGCGGTGGCCGGGGCAACGGGAGGCTGCCCGCCGGGTTCAGCGGGGGCGTGATCCTCCTCGGCGAGGGAGACGAGGGCGGAAGGCCATCGTCCCGCCACGTGCCGAAGGAGCGGGCTTCCCCTGAAGTCAGGCAGCCGCCTGACTTCAGGGGAAGCTCCGCCGCCCTGGTGGCCGTCACCGGCGGGTGATCTGGAGGGATCAAGGCCGTAGCTCCAGATCATGATCCAGGAACACCCGCTCGGCATCACCGATCGCGCGACATCAGGGCCGGATCGACAACGCGTGGTGGAAGTGGTTGCGCGGGTCGTAGGCCGCCTTCACCCTGCGCAGCCGCGGGTAGTTCTCCTTGTAGTAGAGATCGTGCCACGGCACGCCCGAGGTG
This sequence comes from Streptosporangium carneum, assembly GCF_027922005.1. GTDB lineage: Bacteria > Actinomycetota > Actinomycetes > Streptosporangiales > Streptosporangiaceae > Streptosporangium > Streptosporangium carneum. The sequence goes on from NZ_BSEV01000003.1 coordinate 99,626, forward strand.
TTCTGCTGCGGATCCGCGAGGTCGCTGTCGGGATAATTGATGTACGCCCCGTCATTGATGTCGTTCGGCACCGGAACTCCGCCGGTCTCGGCGTACACGTCGGCATAGAGCTTGCGGACCCACTGCAGATGCCTCGCCTCGTTGCGGGGATTCGCCCATCCGGTGATGTAGTTCACCTTGAGTATCGCGTCGCGTTGCGGCAAGGCGGTGGTCGCCGGGTCGACGGTGTTCACCTTGCCTCCGTACCCGATCAGCCAGACGGCGCCGTAGTCGATCCCGTCCATGTGGGTCATGTTCTCGTACACGGCCTCGATCTGCTGGTCGGTCAGCCGCTTGCGCAGGTAACCGGCCTTCGTCTTCGACCCAGGAGCCTTCCCCCCTCGCCCCGGCGAGGAGGCCAGCCATCTCTCTTCGATCGGCTCGGACACCTCGACCGACGGGATGCCGTCGATCACCGCTTCGATATGCGCGTCGAGCAGTCTCCGAGCGTCCGGCCGGGTGTTGTCCACCTGAATGGGCATCATGAAGCCGCTCTCGCCCATGCCAGGGACCTTGTTCCCTATCATGAGCTGACTCCACAGCCCGGTATACGGCGAATCGGGAGCGCTGTTCTGCTCGTACCACTCTCCGTGGTTGCGCAGCAGCCGGGAGAACGCCGCCTTCGTCATTCCTTCCCAGTCGAAGGTCACCGTGCTCATGAGCAATGTCGCGGGCGGCTTCGGGAGCAGCCGCTCCGGATCCCGGCCGACCTGCTCCGGCACCCGCATCCAGTACTTCGTGACCACGCCGAAGTTTCCGCCGCCACCGCCGGTGTGCGCCCACCACAGGTCGTGATGGGGGTCGTCGCGCTCACGGGTCGCCACGATCACGCGCGCCTTGCCGTTCCCGTCGACGACGACGACCTCGACCGCGTACAAGTAGTCGACAACGGAGCCGAGCTGCCGCGACAGCGGGCCGTAGCCGCCCCCGCAGATGTGTCCGCCGACGCCGACCCCACCGCAGACCCCACCCGGTATGGTCACGTTCCAGCCCATGTAGAGCTTCTCGTACACGTCCGAGAGCGTGTTGCCCGGCTCGATCAGGAACGCGTTCATCGACGGGTCGTACGCGATCTCGGTCAGCAGCGACATGTCGATGATGACCTTGACGTCGGGGTTGTCGACGAAGTCCTCGAAACAGTGCCCGCCGCTGCGGACGGCGACCCGCTTGCCGTCGCGTACCGTCTTCTCAACGGCATCGACCACATGCTTGGTGGAGCCGACCAGCTGGATGTAGTCGGGCTTGCCGCTGAAGCGGCTGTTGGCGCCGCGCAGGTTCAGGTTGAGGTAGCGGGGGTCGTCCGGAGTAACCTTGACCGGGCCGGCTGGCTGCAGGCAGCGCTCGTCGCGCTGCTCCGGTCGCCCGGACGCGGCGTCGGCCTGCGCGGCGTCCGCTCCGGTGCCGCCGGTCACCATCGCCGCGGCGCTCCCGGCGATGGAGGCGCCTAGTAATTTACGTCGATTCATCCCTGTCACATCGGCGACGTTACCTTCGGTTTGAATCAATCAACTCGCTGTCTGACTGGACGTAAGCCCTCTCTCTCCACGTCGTGACCGTACGTCCGCGTCCATCGCCTATAGATTTCCGATCTCTGAAGATACGGTCGCCCTTGTGCGCCACGGCACCCACGCGGGGTCAGGGAAGACGTGCGGTGACAAGCCCGGCGAGCCGGGAGACACCCGCCTCGATCAGTTGTCGCAACGGGGTGAACAGGACGCCGTGGTCGCGGACGATGCGGTCCAGCGATCCGCGCGCTCAAAGGGGACCGCGCCGTCAAGGCGGGTGCCGGCGGAAGCGGGGTGTCCAACCCCGGAGGCCGTCAGTTGGACGGCGCCGTGCCCGGGAGCGAGATGCTCGGCGAGATCGCCGCCGCGCTCTCCGGCGGCTGCGAGGTGCCGCTGGAGCCGGCTGAGCACAAGGCCCCCGGTACGGCTGCGCCCGGCCTCGGGCAGACGTCCTACCTGATCCAGTTCCTTCCAAACGACTGGGAACAACATGGGACATCCACACGATCAAGAGTCCGACAGCCGAGGCCGGCCCCCGGCTGACGGCACCCGCCGGCTGGTCGAGATGAAGAGCATCCCCGAGAAGCACATGTACTACCGCCAGGTGCGTTTTTCCGATATCGACGCCCACGGCCACGTCAACAATGTGCGATTCCTCGAGTATCTGGAGGACGCCTGGATCGCCCTCTATCTCGACAATACGGCCGTGCCGCCGGAGGACCGCGACGGGGTGCCCACCGTGGGGTTCGCCATCGTGCGCCACGAGATCTTCTATCGTCGCCCGCTCAGGTTCCGGCATGGGTCGGTGCGGGTCGAGTCGTGGGTGACCAAGATGAACCGGGTCACCTGCGAGATGGCCGCGCAGATCTGCTCGGACGGGGAGGTGTTCGTCGAAGCCCGCTCGATGATCATGGGCTTCGACGCGCAGACCGCCAAGCCGCGGCGCTTCACCGTCCACGAGCGCACCTTTCTCACGCGTTACCTGCGCTGATTGCGACTCCCCCTGACGCTGTTACTCCTTTTGCCATTTCTCAGGGCGTTGGACGATCTTGACCGTCGAGATCGGCCGAGCCTACCTTCACGGTGTTCGCTGCGACCGGAAAGGTGAGAAAAATGGCCGCGTCCGAGGTCAAGCAAGTGCTCCGGAGCAAACTCAGGACATGGGGGTGGATGTATCGATGACGACCAGCATTGCGTCGGCAGAAGCCCTTTCCGCCCTCACAGAACTGACCGAGATCACCAGATTCGCCGGCGTGGGGACAGCTGTTTCCGCCACGTCCTATTCGCAACCCGAGCTGCTCGAAATCCTCGGCATAAGGGATCCCAAGATCCGATCGCTGTTCCTGAACAGCGCGATCGATCGGCGTTTTCTCGCGCTTCCGCCTGAGGGCCGGGACGGGACACGCGTGGCGGAAGCGCAGGGTGATCTCCTGGAGAAGCACAAGAAGATCGCTGTCGACATGGGGTGCCGGGCGCTCGAGGCCTGCCTCAAGTCGGCGGGCGCGACGCTGTCTGACATCCGTCACCTGTGCTGTGTCACCTCGACCGGTTTTCTGACCCCCGGCCTGAGCGCGCTGATCATCCGCGAGCTCGGCATCGACCCGCACTGCAGCCGCGCCGACATCGTGGGCATGGGATGCAACGCGGGGCTGAACGCGCTCAACGTGGTCGCGGGCTGGTCCGCGGCGCACCCGGGTGAGCTCGCCGTCGTTCTGTGCAGCGAGGCGTGTTCCGCTGCTTACGCACTGGACGGGACCATGCGGACCGCGGTGGTCAACAGCCTGTTCGGCGACGGATCCGCCGCCCTCGCCGTCGTCTCCGGTGACGGGCGCGTACCCGGTCCGCGCGTCCTGAAGTTCGCGAGCTACATCATCATCGACGCGGTCGACGCGATGCGCTACGACTGGGACCGCGACCAGGACCGGTTCAGCTTCTTCCTCGATCCGCAGATTCCCTACGTGGTCGGTGCGCACGCCGAGATCGTCGTGGACAAGCTGCTGTCCGGTACGGGGCTGCGCCGCAGCGACATCGGCCATTGGCTGGTGCACTCCGGCGGCAAGAAGGTGATCGACGCCATCGTCGTCAACCTCGGCCTGAGCCGGCACGACGTCCGCCACACGACCGGTGTGCTCCGCGAGTACGGAAACCTCTCCAGCGGCTCGTTCCTCTTCTCCTACGAGCGGCTCACCGACGAGGGCGTGACCAGGCCGGGAGACTATGGCGTGCTCATGACCATGGGGCCCGGCTCCACGATCGAAACGGCGCTGGTCCAATGGTGAGTGGCAGTGAGATGAACGGCGAACTGGAGCTGAGCTTCGACGGCGCTCAGTCGCCGGCTGCGTCGGTCGAGGCGATGAACGCCCTCTGCGACCGCGCCGAGGACCATCGAGCACCCGGCCCGGTCATCGTCCACGTCACGGGCGTGCCGCGCCCGGGCTGGCCGAAGGGCCTGACGGTGGGCCTGGTCTCCAAGTGGGAACGGGTGGTGCGCCGGTTCGAACGGCTCGGCCGGCTCACCGTCGCCGTGGCGTCAGGCGACTGCGCGGGACTGTCTCTGGACCTCCTCCTCGCCGCCGATGTCCGGATCGCCGCTCCGGCGACCCGGTTGCTGCCCTCCTGGGCCGGCGGCGCCACGTGGCCCGGAATGGCCGTTTACCGGCTCACCCAGCAGGCGGGTACGGCCGGCATCCGGCGGGCCGTGCTGCTCGGGGCGCCGATCGACGTCGGCCGCGCGCTCGCCCTCAACTTGATCGATGAGGTGTCCGAGGACCCGGCGGCGTCCCTGGCCGGCCTGACCGAGCTGGCCGGCGCCATGGACGGCGCGGAGCTGGCGATTCGCCGGCAGCTGATATTCGAAGCCGGCTCGACCACTTTCGAGGACGCGCTCGGTGCTCACCTGGCCGCGGTGGACCGGGCCTTACGACGGGAGACCCTCTCGTGACGACGGATTGGCCGGCTCTGCCGCTCAGGTCGCCGCTCGCCCTCTGTGCCCTGACGGTGGAGGCGCGGCGAGTCGATGACCTGCTCGCTCGGCTGCCGGCGCCTTCTGCCAGGACCTCCGCCCAGCGCGATGCCGCGTCCTCGGCACTCGACAAGGTGAGGGGGATGCGCGCGGACTATGTGGAGGCACACGCCGAGGAGATCTACGCCGAGCTCACCTCCGGCCTGACAAGGCACCTGCGCATCGACGAGCTCGTACGCGCCGCCGCCCGGGCCTATCCCGGCCTGGTGCCCACCGATGAGCAGATGGCGGCCGAGCAGTCGCGGCAGCAGGCGGAGAAGGAAGGGCGCGAGATCGATCAGGGCATCTTTCTGCGCGGGATCCTGCGTGCCCCGAAGGCGGGCCCGCACCTGCTCAACGCCATGCTCCGGCCCACCCCCAGGGCCCTTCAGCTGCTCCCTGAATTCGCCGAGTCCGGCGTTGTGCGGATGGAGGCGGTCGAGCTGCGGCGCCGCGACGGTGTCGCGTACCTGACCCTGTGCCGGGATGACTGCCTCAACGCCGAGGACGCTCAGCAGGTGGACGACATGGAGACCGCGGTCGACCTGGCGCTGCTCGACCCCCGCGTGCGGGTGGGGCTGCTGCGGGGCGGCGAGATGAGTCATCCTCGGTATCGGGGACGACGGGTGTTCTGTGCGGGCATCAACCTCAAGAAGCTGAGCGCGGGCGACATCTCCCTCGTCGATTTCCTCCTGCGCCGCGAGCTGGGCTACATCCACAAGATCGTTCGTGGTGTGTTCACGGACGGTTCGTGGCACTCGAAGATGATCGACAAGCCCTGGGTGGCGGCCGTCGACTCCTTCGCCATCGGCGGCGGGGCTCAGCTCCTCCTGGTCTTCGACCATGTGCTGGCGGCGTCCGACGCCTACATCAGTCTGCCCGCGGCGACGGAGGGGATCATTCCCGGGGCCGCGAACTATCGGCTCACCCGGTTCACCGGGCCACGCACGGCCCGGCAGGTGATCCTCGGCGGGCGCCGGATCCGGGCGGACGAGCCGGACGCGCGGTTGATGGTCGACGAGGTCGTCCCGCCGGGGGAAATGGACGAGGCGATCGATCGTGCCCTGGCCCGCCTCGATGGAGATGCGGTGCCGGCCAACCGGCGCATGCTGAACCTGGCCGAGGAACCGCCCGAGGCGTTCGGCCGCTACATGGCCGAGTTCGCCCTGCAGCAGGCCCTGCGCGTCTACGGCAAGGATGTCATCGGCAAGGTCGGCAGGTTCGCGGCGGGATCGGCATGAGCGATCCCCGAGTGCGCTACGAGAAGAAGGAACACATCGCCTACGTGACGATGGACCGGCCCCACGTGCTGAACGCGATGGACCGGCGGATGCACGAGGAACTCGCCGAGATCTGGGATGACGTCGAGGCCGACGACGACGTCAGAACGGCCGTTCTGACCGGCGCGGGAACGCGTGCGTTCTCCGTCGGCCAGGACCTCAAGGAACGCGCGCTGCTGAACGAGGCGGGCACGGAGGCCACGACGTTCGGCAGCCGGGGGCAGGCGGGTCATCCCCGGCTGACCGACCGTTTCACCCTGTCCAAGCCGGTGGTCGCCCGGGTGAACGGCTACGCGCTGGGGGGCGGCTTCGAGCTGGTGCTCGCCTGCGACATCGTCATCGCCTCCGAGGAGGCGGTCTTCGGCCTGCCGGAGGTCCGGCTCGGCCTGATCCCCGGGGCAGGAGGCGTGTTCCGGCTGCCGCGGCAGCTGCCGCAGAAGGTGGCGATGGGCCATCTGCTGACCGGGCGCCGAATGGACGCGGCAACGGCGTTCCGGTACGGACTCGTGAACGAGGTCGTACCGCCTGATGAGCTGGATCGGTGCGTGACCGGATGGACGGACAGTCTCGTGCGCGGTGCTCCGCTGTCCGTTCGCGCGATCAAGGAGGCCGCCATGCGGTCGCTCGACATTCCCCTGGAGGAGGCATTCGCCACGTCCTATCCCTGGGAAGAGCGTCGTCGGCGGAGCAGCGATGCGATCGAGGGCGTCCGGGCCTTCGTCGAGAAACGGGACCCGGTCTGGACGGGGATCGCGGGTGAAGGACGGCCGGCGGGCGCTGCGCTCCCCTAGGACGGGCGGGATACCGGGCCCTGTCGGACAGCTGTCCCACGGGCCGACATGATTTCCCCGCACTTGCTGCTGCTCTTCTTCGTTCAGGTCGCGGCCCTCCTGCTGCTCGCGTTGCTCCTGGGCCGCCTGGCCGTACGGCTGATCCGGCGGCAGGGCGCCACGGCCGCGCGGGTGAGCGCCTCCGGGTTGCTCATACCGATGGCCTTCGGCATCGGCGCCGGCCTGGTGCTGCCGGCCGAGTTCCGCGGAACCGGCGGACCGGCCGTCTTCGCCCTCTTCCTCGGGGTGGCGATGTGCGTCAGCGCGATCCCCGTGATCGCCAAGACGCTGATGGACATGAACCTGCTCCATCGCAACGTCAGTCAGCTCACGCTGACCGCCGGCATGATCGACGACGCTTTCGGGTGGGTGCTGCCTTCGGTGGTGACGGCGATGGCCACCGCCGAGGAGGAGGCCCGCCTGCTCACCTACGGGCTGCGATCCAGCGGGGCGGGGGACGACGTGCGGTGACGATGGGTCACAGCGGCGAGCGGCCGCCTGACATGACTATATGTCCACATCGACATAAATACGTCCGTCCAGTTATCGGCCCTCGCTCCAAATCCTTTGGGCCGCCGGGCGGGCATCCGGCACGATTCTGCCCAGGTCGCACTTGACGCCTGGTCGGCGAAGGGAAAACCCTTGCTCCCATGGACTCCAACGTGCTTTCCCATCAATTAAGCAAGGAAACGCTGCACGGATCGCTGACGGACCCGGCCATCGAGTCGATGAATCTGCTGAACGAGATAGCCGACAGATACCCCGACGCCATTTCCATGGCCGCCGGCCGACCGTACGAAGAGTTCTTCGACGTCAGTCTCATCCACGACTATCTCGAGGCCTACCGCGACCATCTCCGCGACGACCGGAGGATGGACGATGCCGGGATCAGCCGCATGCTTTTCCAGTACGGGACCACGAAGGGGATCATCTCCGACCTTGTCGCGCGGCACCTCGCCGAGGACGAGAACATCGAGGCCGACCCGGAATCCGTGGTCGTCACTGTGGGCTTCCAGGAGGCCATGTTCCTGGTGCTTCGCGCGCTGCGAGCGAGCGAGCGGGATGTGCTGCTCGCCCCCACCCCCACCTACGTCGGCCTGACCGGAGCGGCGCTGCTCACCGACACACCCGTCTGGCCGGTGCGATCCACCGGGAACGGCATCGACCTCGATGACCTGGCCCACCAGCTGGAACGCGCACGGGAACAGGGCGCGCGGGTCCGGGCCTGCTACGTGACACCCGACTTCGCCAACCCCACCGGCACCAGCATGGACCTGCCCGCCCGCCATCGCCTCCTGGAGATCGCCGCGGCCCACGGCATCCTGCTCCTGGAGGACAACGCGTACGGGCTCCTCGGACAGGACCGCCTCCCCACGCTGAAGGCCCTCGACCAATCGGCGACCGTGGTGTACCTCGGCTCCTTCGCCAAGACCGGCATGCCCGGCGCCCGGGTCGGCTATGTCGTGGCGGATCAGCACGTGGCAGGGGGCGGCTTGCTCGCCGACGAGCTCTCGAAGCTCAAGGGCATGCTCACCGTGAACACCCCGCCCATCGCCCAGGCGGTGATCGCCGGCAAGCTGCTGCGCAACGACTTCAGCCTGGCCAGGGCCAACGCCCGTGAGACCGCCATCTACCAGCGCAACCTCCACCTCACGCTGGGCGAGCTCACCCGCCGGCTCGGCGCCGCCCCCGGAGTCACCTGGAACGCGCCGACGGGCGGGTTCTTCATCACCGTCACCGTGCCCTTCGTCGTCGATGACGACCTGCTGGAACACGCCGCCCGCGACCACGGCGTGCTGTTCACCCCGATGCATCACTTCTACGGTGGCAAGGACGGGTTCAACCAGCTCCGGCTGTCGATCAGCCTGCTCACCCCGCAACTGATCGAGGAGGGCGTCTCCCGGCTCGCCGGGCTCGTCACCGCACGTCTCCCCTGACCCACGTCTGAGAGTGCGTTCCGCGAGCCGATGTCGCCGGGTTCGGCGCGCCACTTGGGCGGCAGGTCGTGCACGACCCGGCCTGCCGACCGGCGGTAACGCTATAAACCCCGACGATCACCCTGCGAAATCACGTGAATAGGCTCGCAAACCGCATTTTCAGACCGTCCAATGGACACAGTGCGGAATCTCCCCGCCCGGCCGTAGCGTCGGAATATGGAATCGCTTCCGCCTCTCGCCGTTGATTACGTCGAAATGTACGTAGCGGATCTGCAGGTCGCCACTCTCCCCTGGACCGATCAATACGGCTTCGCCATCGTGGGCACGGCGAACACCGCCGACCACCGCAGCGTCGCGCTCCGGCAGGGCCGGATCACCCTGGTCCTCACCCAGGCCACGTCCGACCGGCATCCGGCTTCGGCCTATGTGCGAACGCACGGCGACGGGGTCGCCGACATCGCCCTGCGGACCCCGGACGTTGACGCCGTCTTCACCCATGCCGTGGCCGCCGGCGCCCGCCCCGTACGGTCCCCGTCCCGTCACCCCGGCCCGGGGCCGACATGCTCCACCGCGATCGGCGGCTTCGGCGACCTGCTTCACACTCTCGTCCAGCGGGAGCCCGGCGACGGCCCCGGCCTGCCGGTCGGCTTCTCCGACGCCCCACCCCCGGACACGTCCGGCGCGGACACGGGGGAACTGCTCGACATCGACCACTTCGCCGTGTGCCTCCCCACGGGCGAGCTCGACATCATCACCGACTTCTACATCGCCACACTCGGCTTCAGCGAGACTTTCAAGGAACGCATCGAGGTCGGCACCCAGGCCATGGAGTCCAAGGTGGTGCAGAGCGCCTCCGGCGACGTCACGCTGACACTGATCGAGCCGGATCCCCTGGCGGACTCCGGCCAGATCGACATGTTCCTCGAACGTCACGCCGGCGCCGGAGTGCAGCACGTCGCCTTCTCGTCCGCGGACGCCGTACGCGCCGTGAGCACCCTGTCCGAGCGGGGCGTCCGGTTCCTCAGCACGCCGGACAGCTACTACGACCTGCTCGAATCACGGATCCTGATCCGGGATCACACGGTGGACGAGTTGCGCGCGACGGGACTGCTCGCTGATGAGGATCACGGCGGACAGCTCTTCCAGATCTTCACGGCATCCACCCATCCGCGCGAGACCCTCTTCTTCGAGGTCATCGAGAGGCGGGGAGCCCGCACCTTCGGAGGCGCCAACATCAAGGCTCTGTACGAGGCCGTCGAGGTGGCGAGGTCCCAGCAGCGTGTATGAGCCTCCCGTCTGCCTCGCCGAGTTCGAGGAGATGGCTGCCAAGGTCCTCCCCGGCGACATCCGGGATTTCATCGACGGCGGGAGCGGCCGCGAGCAGACCCTCCACGCGAATCGGGCCGCTTTCGACCGGGTGTTCCTGGTGCCGCGGGTGCTCCGTGACGTGTCGGCCTGTTCCACCCGTGCGACGCTGCTGGGCCGCCCCGCGGCGATGCCGGTGGCCGTGGCTCCCGTCGCCTACCACCGGCTCGCGCATCATGACGGCGAGCTGGCGACGGCCCGGGCGGCGCGGGACGCTGGTGTCCCGTTCACCGTCAGCACCTTGAGCAGCGTCCCGGTGGAGGACGTCACCGCCCTGGGGGGACACGTCTGGTTTCAGCTCTACTGCCTTCGGGACCACGCCGCCACCCTCGGCCTGATCCGCCGGGCGGAGGACGCGGGGTGCCGGGCGTTGATGCTCACGCTCGACGTGCCCTGGATGGCCCGCAGGCTACGGGACATGCGCAACCAGTTTCGCCTGCCCCCGCATGTGCGGCCCGTGCACCTGACGGCGGGCTCGGAGACCGAGGCTCATCGGGGTGCCTCGGGCGGCTCCGCGCTGGCCGCGCACACGGCCATGGAGCTTTCCGCCGCGGTGGACTGGTCGTACCTCGAGACCCTCCGGGCCGCCAGCGGACTCCCGCTGATGGTCAAGGGGATTCTGGACCCTGAAGACGCGCGCCGCGCCGCGGACATCGGCGTCGACGGCATCGTGGTCTCCAACCACGGAGGACGTCAGCTCGACGGCGCCATAGCCAGCCTCGACGCGCTGCCAGGTGTGGCGGAGAGCGTCGGGGACCGCTGTGAGATCATGCTCGATGGCGGCGTCCGGTCGGGAGCCGATGTCCTCAAGGCGCTGGCGCTGGGGGCGTCGGGTGTGCTCGTCGGACGCCCCGTGATCTGGGGTCTGGCCGCGGACGGTGAACGGGGCGTCCGTACGGTGCTCGACCTTCTCGGTGCCGAGATCAAGGACGGGCTCGGCCTGACGGGCTGTGGCGACGTCGCCGCCGCCCGGGCACTCAAGACCACCTGGCCCGGCACTTCCGGCTCGGCACTTTCCCCGATCTCGGACAAGGGTTGTGGCGCAACGGCTGGCAGCCCGCCGACGTGGTCAGGATCGCGGCCAGACGGCTGACCGACTGGCACGGGCGGGCGGCGGCCGACCTCACCGCCTGGGAGCTGCGCGGTTACGCGCCAGCCACGGTGGACGAGCGCTGGCGCGACCAGCTCGCCCGCCCGGGGCCGCTCGCCGTCCGGTCCGGGCACGCCCGCACGGGGTCAGCGAGAAGACGTTCGCGCGGGTGCGGGCGCTGCTCGCCAAGGCGGAGTCGACGACGTACGAGGCGGAGGCGCAGACGTTCCCGTCGGCGTTCGCCTCCAGGATCGGGGAGCGGCTCGCCGAGGCCACGGCGGCTGGAGCGAGCCCTCGGCCATCAGGGCGAGGATCTGGTTCTCGGCGAGGGGCGAGCGCGGATCGCGGTGACGGGTGAGCAGGCAGCGGACGACCTCGGGTCGATGACGCAGCCGCCGGTGACGTCCCGCTCGATGTCGTCGGCGAACTCGTGCACCTCCAGGACGCGGTCCTTGATCTCAAGTGTGCTTGAGGTTGCACGATAGGGCCAGAACCCAAGCCCGCACACGGTCATGAGGGAGCGCCTGCGTGAGCACCGATCACGGCTTCTACTCGATCATCGACTACACCGTCGACAGTGCGCGGACCCAGCGTGAGCTGGTGGACGCCTTCGCCGAGATCCAGGAGCGGTGGGTGCGTTTCCACCCCGGCTACCGGTCGGCGCGCCTCCACGTGAGCACCGACGGCACCCGTGTCTACAACATCGTGCACTGGGAGAGCGAGGCGGACTACCGCGACTTCGTGGAGACCTCCGACACGGAGGGCCGGGTGGCGGCCATCCAGAAGGCGCTCGACGGCCTGTCCGGCTGGGCCGAACCTCGCATGAGCGGCCCGCCCACCTACACCGTCGTCCGCGAGGTCGGCCCAGGACCGCGCAGAACCGACTCCTGATCCAAGCGCCCTGCCCGCCTCCCCCTCCGGCAGGGGCGCGACGCGGTCCGCGTGGCCTTCGGCCCGGCCGGCGCGACGTTCACAGCCAGAGCACCGCCAGAAACAGGAGGACATCCATGAGAGTCGAGATTTACGCCGACGTTCTGTGCCCGTGGTGCTACATCGGCAAGAGACGTCTGGCCGCGGTGCTGGCGGAGGTCGTCGGCCGCGAACGGCTGGAGGTCGTCTGGCGCAGCTATGAGCTCTCCCCCGGGGCAGGCCGGGTCCCCGGCCCGACGGCCGCAGAGGCGATGGCCGAGTGGTGGGGTGAGCAGGCGTCCGCCAGGATCTCCCGGATCCAGGCCCTCGGCGCCGCCGAGGGCCTGGATCTCAACCTGCACGTCGCCCGCCCCGTGAACACCTTCGACGCGCACCGGCTGTGCCATCTGGCCGCCGGCCGCGCCCTGGCCGACGAGATGATGGAGCGTCTGCTCCACGCTTACCACACCGAGGGGCTCGACGTGGCCGACCAGGGTGTCCTGGAACGCCTGGGCGTCGAGGCCGGGCTCAACGCCGACGAGGTGCGCGCCGTCCTGACCGGCGACGCGTACGCGGAGGCCGTCAGGGCCGACGAGCGCCGCGCCGCCGAGCAGGGGGTGACCGGGGTTCCCTCGGTGGTGATCGGCGGAGGGCCTCCGGTCTCGGGCGTCCAGCCGCCCGCGGAGCTGCGGCGGCTGCTGGAACTCTCCCTGGCGGACTCGCGGGCCGCGGATTCCGCTCACAGGTGACCCCTGGCGTGGGAGGCGGGAGCGTCCACGCCGGAACGGCCTCCGGGGCCGGCGGGAAGGCCGAAGGCCACGCCGAGTTCGGGCGTCCCGCCTCAGGGACAGGCCTCGGGGACAGGAGCGGAACGCGGCGTGAGAACCATGACCGCCGCCAGGACCATGAGGACAGACAGGGCGTCGAGCAGGAAAATCGAGCTGTAGGAGAAATGGTCGTCGACTGCCGCGCCCAGCCCGGGCCCAAGGAGCAGGCCCGCACCGGCCGCCGTCAGCGGCGCCACCGCCGCTCTCCCCACCTGACCGGGAAAGGCTGCGGCCACGAGCCCGGAACCCGCCCGGACCGCGATCGCGGCCGTCAGGCCCTGCACGGCCCTGCCGCCGACCAGCAGGACGGTGTAGACGTCGTGCCCGCCGATCGCCATGCCGGCGTCGAAGGCGAAGGCGCACAGCACGGAGGCGAGCCCGAAACCGGCCAGCCCGGAAAGCAAAACTCCTCTACGGGGCCCCACGGGGATCAGTACACCCAATAAAGCCAATAAATACGCATAAATTGGCCAGGTAAAAACGGCGAGGCTCACCTGAGAGTCGAGGGCGACCGGCGGCAGAGCGGCGTCGAGCACTCTCACGTTCACCGAGAGAAGAAGAACGCCCGTGGTGAGGACGCCGAGCGTCCGCCATCGTTCCGTCATGCGCCGGACCCTACCAAAGGGCCCTTGTGCTTATTATGCCGTTATTTGTTTTATAGTCAGCGCTCTCCCGGAAACAGCGAGCGCTCGGCCGGCTGATCGCCGCAGAACGAGACGGATGTGCCGGCCGATGGCCGGTGACCGGGGACGGGTGTCGTCATCGGCCCGTCGTCCTGGCGGTGACGACCATGGAGAGGCGGTCGGGGCGGGGGTGGATCGCGTTGACCTCGCGGACCTCCTCCGCGCGGTGGTCGTCGGCGTGGCGCAGTTTCCAGCGGGGCAGCAGCGCCGCGGCCGCGACCAGGAGTTCCGCCCAGGCGAAGTGCTCGCCGATACAGCGGTGACGGCCCTCGCCGAAGGCGATGAAGGAGCCGGCGGGCAGGGGTTTGACCCGCTCGGGCAGCCACCGGTCGGGGTCCAGGCGGTACGGCTCGGGGTAGACGGCCGGGTCGCGGTGCAGCGCGGTGGGGCTGTAGCCGAGCTCGACCCCGGCCGGTATCTCCACCCCGCCCAGGGTCAGGGACCGGGTGGTGCGGCGCATCAGCATCAGCAGTGGGTGCAGGCGCAGGATCTCCTGGATCACCCGGCGGGTGTAGCCGAGCCGCCCGATCGCCTGGTCGAGCGGGGCGCCGTCGCCGCAGACGGTCTTCACCTCGGCGAGGAGGCGTTCCTCGACGCCGGGGTTGCGGGCCAGCTGGTGCAGGAACCAGGCCAGGGTGGTGGCGGTGGTGGCTATCCCGTTGATGAAGATGCCGACCGCCTCGTCGCGGATCTGTCGGTCGCTCATCGGCTCGCCGGTCTCGGGGTCGCGCGCCGCCAGCAGCACGCCGATCAGGTCGCCCTCCCCCGCGGGGTGCCCGCGCCGGTGCGCGATGACCTCGTCGACGACCCGGCGGACGTCGTGGGCGGCCGCCTCGAAGCGCCGGTTGACCGGCAGCGGGAAGCGCTCCAGGAACACGGGCAGCTGGGTGCGCACCATCAGGTTGTCCAGGATCGCGGGCACCGCGGCGCGCACGGTCTGAACGGCCGCGGGCTCGACGCTCGTCCCGAACATGGCGTCGGTGGTGTTGGCCATGATCAGGTCGGTGGCGACCTGGCCGACGTCGATCGTCTGACCCTCGTGCCAGGAGTCGGCGAGTGCCTGGGTGTTGCGGTGCATCGTCTCGACGTAGCCGCCGATGCCGCTGGGGCGCAGCGGCGGCTGCAGGAGCCTGCGCTGGCGCAGGTGCGCCTGCCCCTCGGCGACGGTGAGCCCGTTGCCGTGCAGCGGGCGGACCCGTTCGAACAGGATGCCGCGTTTGATGCTGCGGGCCTGGGTCACCAGGATCTGGTGGACCAGCTCGGGCCGGGTCAGCATGTACACCGGCAGGGTGCCGATGTCGATGCGCACGATGTCACCGAGGGCGGTCAGCGACTGCAGGAAGGAGAACGGACGGCGCAGCAGCGACATCGAGTGCCCCAGCAGCGGCAGCCTGCCGGGCGCGACCGGCAGGTCGGACAACCCCCCGGTGGCGGGGGCGGCGACGGCTTTGGCCATGGGTCCTCCCGACGCGAGCCGTACTGCGAGGCTTCTCCCGAGTGGAGACGTCGCCCCCAATCATGGGGAAACATGCGGTGGTCACATATGCACGGGCAGTGACACCTTGGGAGTCGCCGGTGCCGTCGCCCTCCCCTTCGGGGCAGTTTCCCGCCGCGACGGCACCATGACCCGCCGCCGGTCGCCGAACGGACGCCGCGGACCGGCGCCACCGTCCTGGGCGGCGCGCCAGGCCGCTCGGGTGAAGCCGTGGCGGGCTTCGATCTCCGGTCAGGGTGCGAGTTCCACTCGGATGTCGGTCCTCGAGTCCGGCAGCAATATCATCGTCTCTCCGTTGTGACGCCTCCAGGTGGCCGGGAGCAGGAACCAGTGCCCTCCTGTGTGCATGAGCAGGCGCAGACCGCTGTACCGGAAGGTGAAAGCCGCCTTCGAACCGCCGAGCTCCCTCACGCGGACCCCCAGGCCACTGATCTGCAGGCGGTCGCGGCTGTACACGATCGCCTGAGACTGGAAGGGCAGCGAGGATTCGATCGCGCGGGCGGCGGCGGTTCCGTTCTCGTACGCCTTGTTGGTCGTGGCCCAGAAAGCAGCGCCCAGGGCGAGTGAGACGATCAGGGTACGGCGAAGGGTTCGTGTTGCGGCAAGGCCCGTCGCCAGCTGTTCCGGCACCGCCTCATGGGTCCACGCGTTCTCCGCCGCGTACCCGAGCAGTAGAGCACCGACGCCGAGCGCCAACGGCGAGAGGAGAGGATCGGTGAGGGCCTCCGAGCTGAAGTTCAGGCCGATCGCACCGATCATCAGCAGCACAAGAGCGATGGCGCCGAGAGTCGCCCAGACGATTCGTCGCCGTCGCCGGTTCGCACGGCTCAGCAGATAAGCAAGCACGTGGTGAGCGATTATCGCCGCGACCCCCGTGACCACCATGACCACCAGCGGAGAGAACAGCGGGCCCGCGCTGCGCACGAGATAGTCCGTCGTCGACAGCCCGGCACTGCCGAGATCCACGCCGAAGTAGCCGAAGAACGCCTTCTCGCGTACGTAGCCGAAGTAGTACAGAACCGCCGTCAGCAAGCCGGCCGACGCCAGCACCTGGCCGGCGAACTGGATCAACGGGCCGAACCCTCGATCGCCGAGGGGCGGGTCGGTCGCCTCGGTGGCCACGTGATCAGGGGCTTGCGGGTGGAGCCGAGGTGGGTTCCGGTTTCGGAGACCACGACGGGACCGACGGAGTCGCCGGGGCGGTCTCCGTCGAGGTCCGGGTCGAGGTCTCCGTCGCGACCTCCGTCGGCGTCGGCGTGACGGTTGCCGTGGGAGACGCGGTCGGTCGCACCGTTCCGACGATCCGGTCGAGCACGCTCGACGTCTTCACCCCGATGCGCAGGCACACATGGTCGGGCCCTGATTCGCACAGCGACTTCCCGTGGAGCCGGTTGTCTGTGATCTCGACGAACCCGGCCTCGGCGAAGTCGGGGTCGGAGACGTCATACACCTTCAGGCACAGGCCGTGCGACCTGCACCGCCGTTCACCGGACGGCGGCGCTTCGCGGGAATCCCCACCCTGCTTTTCGATCAACGAGTTCAGGGAGTCGGCACAGGGATTCTGGCCCTCGAAGATCTCGATCGCCCCGCGACAGTCGTCGACGATTTCCTGCGCCTGCTTCTCGGTGAGACGGATCTCGACCACGTCTGTCGCCCGCGACTGGACGTCCCCTCCGACGACCAGTCCGCTCGACTGCAGCGGCAAAGGGGTGGTCGCGGGCTGCGACTCGCCGCCTCCGCACGACACGCCCAAGAGAAGCGAAACCCCGGCCCCCAGCACGCCCCATCGTCGAGAACCCATCGCTCGCCCCCCGTCCGCGCTCAGCAGAACGCGCGCTCATGACCCGCCCGAGCAGGCGTGTGGTCGAAATCGAGAAGTGGTCGTCACCGGGTCGGCCCGCTCGCGCTCCGGCGAGTGATGATCCGGGAAAAGCAGCGGCGCCCGCAGTTCCCCGGACCGTCGCCCACCTGTCGCGGACAGCTCGATCGAGGTGCACCGCCAGGATGTGAGGATTACCGGGACCACCCGCGCGGTCGGATGTGCGGCGACTCAAGAGCATGAGTACCCCGCATTCACGCCCCTTCATCGCCAAAGAGACAAAAAATGTCGAAAAACTTCATGCGTCATTGCGCGCAAACAAATGAGGCAACCGCGGGTTGATTGTTTCACGCACCCGTGGACATCAGCCCATGAGTGTATTAACTGTGGTGAAATATGCATTTTCATGACGATCACCCTCATTCGAGATTCGATGGATGGATCGACATGGACATACAAGAAAAATTCCAGGAGAGAGGTTTGGGTCATGCGCGGGCCGCCGCCGAGCGGTACCGCCGCCGAAGCAGCGCCGACCGTGACGAGGCCGGGTGCCGGCCGCCTGGGCAGGGCGATGCCCGATGCCGCAGGCGACCGCCCTGACCACCTGACGAAGCACTGCTAGGGCCGGGAGACGGGGGTCTCCTGGGCCGCCGTGCGGCCCGCCCTGCGGCCGAAGAACGTGCCGTCGCCCAGGGACGTCCCGCTGATGTAGCCCTCGCCGTGGATGCCGGAGCTGGCCCGGCCCGCGGCGTACAGGCCGAGGATCGGCTCGCCGGACAGGTTGAGCACGACCCCGTCGACCGTGGTGTGCAGCCCGCCGAGGGTGAAGCCCGCGACTCCGGTGCCCGCGCCCGCGCTCTCCCTGTCGCCGGTGTTGAACCCCAGGCGCGGGTCGA
This sequence comes from Streptosporangium carneum, assembly GCF_027922005.1. GTDB lineage: Bacteria > Actinomycetota > Actinomycetes > Streptosporangiales > Streptosporangiaceae > Streptosporangium > Streptosporangium carneum. Next base: position 117,302 of record NZ_BSEV01000003.1, read on the forward strand.
CCGCGGCGAAGGGCCCCTTGAGCGGCCGCAGCCACTTGGCGTCCTTGTGGAAGTAGGGGTCCTCGCCCTGCTCGGCGTGACGGTTGTAGGTGGCGACCGTCGACTCGAGCGCGCCGGGAGGCATGCCGAGCGCCTCCTCCAGCTCGGCGAGCGTCTCGGTGACGTGCTCGGGACGCACTCCCCACAGGTCCCGCCGGGGGATGTCCTCGTAGCCCTCCTCGTCGATGATCGCCCAGTACGGCCCCGGCTGGTGCTGCACCGCGGCGACGCTGACCAGGCCCGGGTAGACGTCCTCGCTGACGAAGCGCTGCCCGTGGGCGTTGACGAGCATGCCGCGTGTGATCATGGCGGGCAGCACGGTCAGCGCGATCTCGACGACGGACATGCGCCGGGTCGCGGCGCCGATCGCCGCCGCCATCCTGATGCCGCTGCCGTCGTCGAGGCCGTCGCTGACCTTGCCGTGTCCCAAAAGCACCGGGGCGTGCTGCTCGAGCATCTCCTCGGAGTCGACGAACCCGCCGGTGGTGAGGATGACCGCCTTGCGCGCGCGGTAGGTCACCCGCGCGCCGTACCTGCGCGCGACCACGCCGGTCACCCGGCCCCTGCCGTCGACCACCAGGTTGGTCGCCAGGGTGTCGGTGTGGCTGACGGCCCCGGCGGACGTGGCGGCCTCGACCAGCTTCTCCATGATCAGCCAGCCGCCGAAGCCCGCGGCCGTGGGCCGGTGGCCTCTGGGGGCGGGCCTGGCGACGGTGTTGTACGGCCAGGCGTTCTCCCCCAGCCACATCAGGCCGTCCTCCGTGGGCGGCATCCAGCTCGGCGCGTCGTACAGCCGCTCGTTGAAGGTGAGCCCGCGGTCGCGGAACCACTGGAAGTGCTCGACGCTGCCGTCGCAGTACAGGCGCAGCTTCTCCTCGTCGGCGTGCGGGCCGAGCGCCGCCCTGAGGTAGGCGAACATGTCCTCGGGGGTGTCGTCGAAGCCGCAGGCCTTCTGCACCGGCGTGCCGCCGCCGAGGTAGAGCTCGCCGCCCGACATCGCGGAGGAGCCTCCGGGGCCGCCCGCGCGGTCGAGCACGATGACGTCGGCGCCCGCGGCGGCGGCCTCGTAGGCCGCCGCCGCGCCCGCGCAGCCGAAGCCGACGACGAGGACGTCACACTCGTGGTCGTAGTCGCAGAGCGAGGCCGCGACCGGTTCGACGGGCCTCATGAGGCCGTCGGTGGGAGGAAGGCCGCCAGCGGCTCGGAGCCCGACCAGTCGTGGCCCCAGTAGCTGTCGGCGGTGATCTCCTCGGCGGTGTAGTGCGTCTCGTCGACGAGCATGCCCTCGGTGCCGTACTCCAGGTCCCAGCCGCCGGGCGCGCGCACGTAGAAGGAGACCATCTTGTCGTTGGTGTGCCTGCCCAGCGTGGAGGAGACGGAGAAGCCGCCCTTCCTGACGTTGTCCAGCGCCCGCCCGACGGCGTCGAGGCTGTCGACCTCGACCATGAGGTGCACCAGGCCCGGGTCCCCTCCGTGCGGGGCGGGGCAGACCGCGAGGCTGTGGTGACGCCGGTTGACGCCCATGAAGCGCACCCGCCTGGCGGGCCCGTTCCCCTTTCCGCCGCCGAGCTTGATGGCGCCGCGGGGCAGGAAGCCGAGCACCTCGGTGTAGAAGGAGACGGTCTCCTCCATGGAGGTGGTCGGCAGCACCACGTGGCCCATCCCCTGCTCGCCCGTGACGAAGCGCTGGCCCATGCCGGTGAGCACCGGGCTGTGGTCGAGAACGGGGGCGAAGAAGACTTCGACCGGGGTGCCCGACGGGTCGTCGAAGGCGATCACCCGCTCGGCGTCGCGTTCCGCGGACTCCTGCTCGGAGAGCACCTTGACCGGCGTGCCCGACGCCTCGACCGCCCTGCCGACGGCGGCGAGCGCGAACTGGTCGCGGACCTCCCAGCCGATGGCGAGGACACGGTCGGTGTCACCGGGCAGCACGACGAGCCGCGCCCGGCGCTCGTCCATGCGGAGGTAGAGCCCCTCGGGATCGGGCCCGGAGCCCTCGGCGAAGCCGAGGGCGTCGACGACGAGTTCGCGCCAGCGCGCGACGTCGCGGGTCTGGACCCGCAGGTAGCCGAGTCCACGGATCTGCGTCATTTTCTCTGCCCATTCGTTCGTTGGCGGGTTCCCGGAACCGGTCCTAGATCATCGAGCGCATCGGGCCCTGCGGGGGCTCGATGTCGAGCTGGGTCAGGGCTGAGGCGTGGAAGACCGAGCCGGGCACGTGGATCGCGTGCGCCAGGCCCATGTGGGCGTCCCGCCAGAACCGCTGAAGGGGGTTGTCCATCCGCATGGCGTTGCCCCCGGAACGCGCCACGATCTCGTCGACCGCGCGCACGGCCCGCCAGGCCGCCTGCACCTGGACGCGGCGCCCCCTGGCGCGCTCGTCGAAGGTGATCTCCCGCCCGGCGGCGACGGCGTCGTACATCCGCGAGACGTTCTCCAGCAGCGCGCAGCGTGAGGCCTCGATGTCGGCGGCCGCCTCGCTGATCGCGTAGAGCACGTAGGGGTCGTCCTTGATCTTCGTGCCGGTGACCTGGACCCGTCCCTTCTGGTAGGCCAGGTGGTGGGCCAGGGCGCCCTCGGCGATGCCGATCACGGCGGAGGTGATGCCGAGCGGGAAGGCGCAGGAGAAGGGCAGGAGGTAGCCGGGGTTGGTCAGGCCCGCCTCACGCGCGGCGCTGCCGTCGACGACCTTGGAGTACGGGATGGTCCGGTAGGTCGGGACGAAGGCGTCCTTGACGATGATGTCCTTGCTGCCGGTGCCGCGCAGGCCGACCACGTCCCAGGAGTCCTCGACGATCTCGTAGTCCGAGCGCGGCAGGATCAGGTGCATCGAGACGGGCGGCTGGACCGGCTTGCCCTCGTCGTCGCCGAGGAAGCCGCCGAGGAAGATCCAGTCGCAGTGGTCGGTGCCGGAGGAGAACTGCCAGCGTCCGTTGAAGACGTAGCCGCCGTCGACGGGACGGGCGACCCCCATCGGCGCGTACGGCGAGGCGATCCAGGTGTCCTGGTCCTCCCCCCAGATCTCCTGCTGCACCTTCGGGTCGGCGAAGGCCATCTCCCACGGGTGCACCCCGACGATGCCCGCGACCCAGCCGGTCGAGCCGTCGAGGCTGGCGATCTTCATCACCGTCTCGGCGAACTCCCTGGGGTGGACCTCCAGGCCGCCGTGCGTCGCGGGCTGGAGCATCCGGATCGCCCCGGACTCGCGCAGCACCTTGGCGGCCTGGTCGTCGAGCCTGCCGAGCGCCTCGTTGGAGGAGCCGAGGGCGCGGATCTCCTCCGCGCGCTCCGTGATCGTGTGGAGTACCTGCTTGGTCATGGGTGTTGTCACTTCCCCGCGAGGGCGACTGCGATTTCGATGAGCTGGTCCTCCTGGCCGCCGACGAGCTTGCGGCGTCCGGCCTCGATGAGGATCTCGGCGCCGGAGACGCCGTACCTCCTGGCCTGCCGGTCGGCGTGCTTGAGGAAGCTGGAGTAGACGCCGGCGTAGCCCATGGTCAGCGACAGCCTGTCGAGCAGGCACTCGCCGTCCATGATCGGGCGCACGACGTCCTCGGCGGCGTCGATGATCTTGAGGGTGTCGATGCCGGTGCGGATGCCGAGCTTCTCGGCGACCGCGACGAACCCCTCGACGGGGGTGTTGCCCGCGCCCGCCCCGAACCTGCGGGTCGATCCGTCGATCTGGAGGGCGCCCGCCCGCACGGCGAGGACGGAGTTGGCGACGCCGAGGCCGAGGTTCTCGTGGCCGTGGAAGCCGACCTGGGCGTCGTTCCCGAGCTCGGCGACCAGGGCGGAGATGCGGTCGGAGGTCTGCTCCATGATCAGCGCGCCGGCGGAGTCGACGACGTACACGCACTGGCAGCCCGCGTCCGCCATGATCCGCGCCTGCTTGGCGAGGACCTCCGGCGGCTGGGTGTGCGACATCATCAGGAACCCGACGGTCTCCAGGCCGAGGTCCCTGGCCAGCCCGAAGTGCTGGGCGGAGATGTCGGCCTCCGTGCAGTGGGTGGCGATCCGGCAGATGCTCCCGCCGTTGTCCGCGGCCTCACGGATGTCGTCCTGGACCCCGAGCCCCGGCAACATGAGGAAGGCGATCTTCGCCTGCTTCGCGGTCTCGACCGCGGCCTTGATCAGCTCCTGCTCCGGGGTGTGGCTGAACCCGTAGTTGAACGAGGAGCCGCCGAGCCCGTCCCCGTGGGTGACCTCGATGACCGGCACCCCGGCGTCGTCGAGGGCGCCGACGATGGCACGGACGTGCTCGACGGTGAACTGGTGCTGCTTGGCGTGCGAGCCGTCACGCAACGACGAGTCGGTGACCCGGATGTCCAGGTCGGCGCCGTAGGGCATGGGGATCTCCTTGTGACTAAGAGGGAATGCGCTCGGAGACGACGCGCTGCGCGAAGCCCTCGCCGACCTTGGTGGCGGCGGCGGTCATGATGTCGAGGTTGCCGGAGTACGGCGGGAGGAAGTCGCCCGCGCCCTCGACCTCCAGGAAGACGGCCACCCTGGCGAGCCCGCCGCTCACCGGCGTGGGGTCGTCGAACTGGGGCTCGGCGCGCAGCCGGTAGCCGGGGACGTAGGAGGCCACGTCGGCGGCGACGTCCATGATCGAGGCCGCGATCGCGTCGCGGTCGGCGTCCTCGGGGATCGCGCAGAAGACCGTGTCCTGCATGAGCATCGGCGGCTCCGCCGGATTGAGGATGATGATCGCCTTGCCGCGCGCGGCGCCGCCGATCGTCTCGATGCCGCGGCTGGTGGTCTTGGTGAACTCGTCGATGTTCGCCCGCGTCCCGGGACCCGCGGACGGGGAGGCGACGCTGGCGACGATCTCGGCGTAGGCCACCTCGGTGACGCGGGAGACGGCGTAGACCATCGGGATGGTCGCCTGGCCGCCGCAGGTGATCAGGCTGACGTTCGGCGCGTCCAGGTGGGCGCCGAGGTTGACGGCGGGCACCACCGCGGGCCCGATCGCCGCGGGGGTCAGGTCGACGGCCTGGATGCCGAGCTCGGCGTACCTGGGGGCGTTGGCCCTGTGCACGTAGGCGGAGGTGGCCTCGAAGACGAGGTCGGGGAGCTCGCCCTGGGCGAGCAGCCAGTCGACGCCGTCGGCGGAGGCGATCAGGCCCTCGGAGGCCGCCCGCTTCAGGCCGGGGCTGTCGGGGTCGACGCCGATCATCCAGCGCGGCTCGATCTCCTCGGAGCGGAGCAGCTTGTACATCAGGTCGGTCCCGATGTTTCCCGAACCGACGATCGCGGCGGTCGCCTTGGTCACCGCGGCCTCGCCGGGGTGCTTCGGCCCTCAGGCCGGACAGGAATGGCATTCATCGAAATCCGCCGGTTCCTTTCGCTAGGGCGGGCTTGGCCGGTGGTGAGGGCCAGGCCGCCGTGTGTTCGGCCGCCCCAGGGGCATGGGGGAAAGCATGGGAGAGACGCGGGAGGCCCTCCCCGCGCCGGGTCGCGCCCGGTTCGGAGGGGCTCCCGAGTCAAAGATTTCAACGACGCCTCGTCGGGGGGCGCCGCCTCCCGCTCAGTGGGAGTCCCCGACGGGGCCCGGCAAGGTCAGCCGTCGTAGGTGACCTTGAGCCGTTCGCTGACCGGGATCGCCTGGCAGGCGAGGATGAGGCCGTCGGCGAGGTCCTGCTTGTCGAGGACCTCGTTGTGGTCCAGCGTGACCTCACCCTCGAGGAGCACGCAGGCGCACGCGCTGCAGGCTCCCTCCCGGCAGGAGAACGGCGCGTCGAGTCCGGCGGCGAGCAGCACGTCGAGCAGGTGGTTGCCCCGTGGCCAGGACACGCTCGTCGTCTGTCCGTCGAGCTCGACCTCGACCGTGCTGACCCCGGCCGAGGCGTCGAGGACGACCTCGGAGTCGACGAACGGGTCGGTGGACAGGGAGGTGAAGCGTTCCACGTGCACCCGCGCGTGCGGCATGCCGAGGCCGGTGAGCGTGGCGACCGCGAGGTCCATGAACGGGCCGGGACCGCAGACGAAGGCCCGCCGGTCCGTGTACGGCCCCGCCAGGGCGCCGAGGCCTTCGGCCGTCGGCAGGCCCTGCACGGACTCGAGCCAGTGGACGACGGTCAGCCGCCGGCCGTACTCCCTGGTCAGCGCGATCAGCTCGTCCCGGAAGATCACCGAGTTCTCGTCGCGGTTGGCGTAGACGAGGGTGACCGCGCCGGTCCCCGCGTGCAGGCAGGACTTCAGGATCGACATGACCGGGGTGATGCCGCTGCCCCCCGCCATGAGCAACAGGTCCTCCTCGAGCGTGTCCGGGGTGAAGGTGCCGGAAGGCCTCAGCACCTCAAGGACGTCGCCCTCGGTGACGTTGTCGCAGATCCAGTTGGACCCGTACCCGCCCACGGTGCGTTTGACGGTTACCTTGAGCTTCTCGTCGCGGACCGGGGAGCTGCACAGGGAGTAGCAGCGCGCCGCCCCGCCCTCGCGGGTGGTCGGCACCCTGATGGTGAGGAACTGGCCCGGCCGGTAGCCGAACCGGTCGCGGTCCCCCTCCTCGGGTTCGAGCACGAGCGAGTGCGCGTCCGCAGTCTCGCGGATGACCTCGACGACGCGCACCTTGAGGGATTTCGGCTGCGTCACTGTTGTCTCTCCTGGGTCTCCCGGCCGTCAGGCGGGCCGGGGCTGTACGGGCCGCTCGCCGCTCCGGTTCCCGTCCCCGAGGGACGGGCCGGGACGTGCGGCGGCGTGCCTGGCGGCGATGTAGCCGAACACGATGGAGGGGCCGATGGTCGCGCCCGGGCCGGCGTACTCGTTGCCCATCACCGACGCCGAGGTGTTGCCCGTGGCGTACAGGCCCTCGATCGCCGATCCGTCCCCGCGCAGCACCCGGCTGCTCTCGTCGCAGACCAGGCCGCCCTTGGTGCCGAGGTCTCCGGCCTCGATGCGGAACGCGTAGTACGGCGCCCTGTCGATCACGTCGAGGTTGGGGTTCTTCAGCGTGGGGTCGCCGTAGTAGCGGTCGTAGGCGCTGTCGCCGCGGCCGAAGTCCTCGTCCTTGCCCGCGCGGGCGAACCCGTTGAAGCGCTCGACGGTCTCGACCAGCGCGTCCGCGGGGACGCCGATCTGCTTGGCGAGCTCGGCGACGGTGCCGGCCCGGTAGGCCAGGCCCTGCTCGTAGAACTCCTTGGGGATGGGCATCCCGGGGACGATCTGCGCGAACGGGTAGCGGGAACGGGCCTTGGCGTCCATCACGAACCACACGGGGACGTGGCCGCCGTCGAGCTGGTCATGGACGAAGTTCACATACGGCGACGACTCATTGGTGAAGCGCCGCCCCTCGGACGACACGATGACCGACGGGGGGATGCACCGCTCGGAGACCAGCGGGATGGTCGCGCCCGCGGGATGCCGCACGGCGGGCATCCACCAGGCGTCGTCCATCAGGTCGAGGGCCGCGCCGATCCGCTCGCCCGCCAGGATGCCGTCGCCGGTGTTCTCCCTGGCTCCCATGCTGAAGTCGGCCCGTCCGCCCTCCGGCAGGTAGCGGGCGCGCATCTCGGGGTTGTGGTCGAAGCCGCCGGTCGCGAGCAGGACGCCGCGCCTGCCGCGCAGCCGCAGGGTCCTGCCCTCGCGTTCGACGACGACGCCGGTGACGACGCCGTCCTCGCCGACGACGAGGTCGGTCATCGTCGTGTTGAGCCACAGCGGGATCCCGGCGTCCTTGAGCGCCATCCGCAGCCGGGCGACGAGGGAGCGTCCGCCGGTCGCCATGTGACGGCGGCGGATCACGTTCGACGAGACCCGCCACGCGGCCACGACCGAGGCCCAGCGTCCGCGCCAGGTGCGCTTGACCATGGCCAGGTCGTGGTAGTCCTTGCCGGTGATCCACAGGCCCAGCGGGCCCTTCATGCTGTTGGGACGCTGGTACTTCTCGTCCTCGCCGAGCTTGCGGGTGTCGAACGGCAGCGCCTCGACGGACCGGCCGAGCGGCTTGCCGCCCTCGAGCTCGGGGTGGTAGTCGGCGTACCCCTTGGTCCAGAAGAAGCGCATCCACTTGCTCTTGCCGAGCAGTTCCATCGCGGCGGGGCCGTTGTCGACGTAGGCGTCGAGCCTTGCGGCGGGGACGCGCCCCTCGGTGAGCAGGTCGAGGTAGCGGCGGATGGACTCGCGGCTGTCGTCGTGGCCCCTGGCGCGCAGCGTGGGGTTGTTGGGGATCCAGATCCCGCCGCCGGAGATGCCGGTGGTGCCGCCGTACATCGAGCCCTTCTCGACGATCAGGGTGTCGAGACCGCTGTCAGCCGCGGTGAGCGCGGCGGCCATGCCGCCGCCGCCGCTGCCGACGACGAGGAAGTCGACCTCGGCGTCCCACTCCTGCCCGGCGCTCACGCCTCGTCCTTACGGGTGAGGAAGGCGAGGACGGCGCTCTCCCAGGCCGCCTTCTGCTCGATCATCACCCAGTGCCCGCAGTTGGGGAACACGTGCAGCTCGACGTCGGGAATGGTGCGCATCGGCAGGAGCGCCATGTCGACGGGGCTGACCCGGTCGTCGCGCCCCCAGGTGATCAGCGTCCTGGCCCTGATCTTGTGCAGCATCGCCCAGTACGGCGCGGCGTCCGAGGCCGCGGCGGCGGCCGCGCGGGCGGCGAACGCCGCCTTGCCGTACATCTTGCGGGCGCTGGCGAGGGTGTCCGGGTCGGTCGCCTGCGTCCAGCGCTCCTCGATCAGCTCCTCGGTGACCAGGGCCTGGTCGTACACCATGGAGTTGAGCCACTTGACGAGCGACTCCCGGGTCGGCTCCTCGGTGAACTCCATGAGCAGGCCGATGCCCTCCGCGGGCGACGGCAGCAGCAGGTTCTTACCGATCCCGCCGATGGTGACCAGCCTGCGGACGCGCTCGGGGTGGTTCATCGCGACCTGGGCGCCCACGATGCCGCCCATGGAGTTGCCGATCACGTCGACCTGCTGGAGGCCGAGGCCGTCGAGGAGGCGGATCACCGCGTCGGGCGCGGCGACCATGGGGTGGGCGTCCGTCGGGTCGCTGACCCCGAAGCCGGGGAACTCGAGGACCAGGCAGCGGAAGTGCTCGGCGAAGACGGCGAGGTTGCCCCGGAAGTTCCGCCAGCCGGTGACGCCGGGCCCGGAACCGTGCAGCAGCAGCAGGGGCGGGCCGTCTCCGGCCTCGTGGTAGCGCAGCACGCCCTGCTCGGTGGGGAGTTCGCGCAGCGTCGACTCGTAGCTCAGCTCCGTGGTCATCGTCCGCCTCAGTCGATAGGAATGTCAGCTTCGTAGGAAGGTAGTCAGCGGGGGCTCGCGGTCGCCGTGACCATCCCGATCAGCGAGACCGGGGGCGCTCTCCCCGGCGCCCGGCGAGCGGGCCCGCCGATGCCGGAAAGGCCTTCCACTCAACGGGATCAGGGCTCCACGGGCGTCCGGTGCGCGCCGTACGTTCGTCCCCTGAGCAGCCGCGACGCTACGGCCGCACGGACACCCGAGGTGAACCCATGAGCGCTGAGCCCGCCCTCGCGACGGACCCCGTCGACGTGGCTCCCCCGACTCCGCAGGAGCTCCGGCGTGCGATGAGCAGCTTCGCCAGCGGCGTCACCGTGATCACCGGCACCGACGGCGAGGAGGCGGTCGGCTTCGCCTGCCAGGCCTTCGCCTCGGTGTCCCTCGAGCCGCCGCTGGTGCTGTTCTGCGCCGACCACAACGGCCGCACCTGGCCCAGGATCAGGGAGACCGGACGCTTCTGCGTGAACGTGCTGAGCGAGGAGCAGGTCGACATCTGCGGCCGGTTCGGCTCCAGCAAGGGCAGGAAGTACGACGGGCTCGAGTGGGACAGCTCCCGCTGGGGAACCCCCGCCCTGCGCGACGTGCTCCTGCGGATCCACTGCGAGGTGTACGACGTGCACGTCGCGGGCGACCACGACGTGGTGATCGGCCGGGTCCTGGAGTTGGAGACGGTCACCGAACAGCGTCCGATGATCTTCTTTCGCGGGCGGTTCGGGATCGACCAGGACGAGCCGCCCGCACCATCCCACAACGGACCGCCGCTGTGGGGATGGGGCGATCACTGGGGATAGGGCGCGGGTCGCGGCCCGGTCACATCCAGTCGCCGTTCTGACCGGTCGCCAGGAGGCGGTTCATCGTCTCCGGCGACCAGGTCCGGTCGGGCACCGCCATCATCCAGCGGGAGCGCCTCGGGGTGTCCAGATCGGGGAACAGGGCCAGCGAGGCCTGACGCGCGGCGTCGATCACCAGCGGGGCGACCTTCTCCAGCGGCGTCCTGGCGTCGCCGACCAGGGAGATGCTGGCCACCGGTCCCTCGTGTCCGCGGATCGCCGCGGCCACGCAGGCGATGTTGGGGAAGCACTCCCCCCGTTCGAACGCCAGCCCCCTGCGCTGCCTGATGCGGTTCAGCTCCTGGTGCAGGGTGCTCATCTCGCCGATCGTGCGGTTGGTGAGCCGGCTGATGGCTCCGCCGATCTGCGTGTCGACCTGCTCGGGCTCGAGCCAGGCCAGGATCGCCTTGCCCAGCGCCGTCGAGTGGGCCGGGGCGCGGCCGCCGACGCGCGAGGGGACCGAGGCGGCGAACCGCCCGCCGACCTTGTCGAGGTAGAAGACCTCGGTGCCGTCCAGGACCGCCAAGTGAACAACCATTCCAGTTCTGATCTGGAGGTTGTGCAGCAGCGGGGCGGCGGCTTCGCGGATCTCTCCGTGGCTTCCGTCGCTGCCCCCGAGTCCGAGTGCGCGCTGCCCCAGGCTGTAGCCGAAAGAGGTGTGGTCGAGCCAGCGCAGACGCACTAGCTGATCAAGGATCCGGTGTGCCGTTGAACGGGGCAGATGCGTGCACCGCGCCACATCTTCCAGGGTGAGCCGGGTGGAGCGGCCCGCGAAGGCGTCCATGATCAGGGTCATCCGCTCGACCATCGACGGTGGCAGCTCACGGCGCGCGGGCGCGGTCAGCTCCGGCGAGGAACTGGGAACGGTCATTGAGTCCTCCCGGCCAAAAACTGAAATGAATTCTTGTTGGGGAATGTAGCAGTGAGATGGGTCACCCGGAAGAGTCCGACCCAGATTTGGAGCGATCCGAGACCCTCCCGCCCCCCGGTTCCGGTCAGCGGGATCCCCTGCGCGGCGGGCCATCTCGCCCCACTAGGAAGGGGTTACAAAGATTTGGTCAAGGCGACGAGAGGTGTGCCGATGCGGATCGGGATCGTCACTCCCGTGGTGGTGCGCCTGCCGGGCGCGCACTCGGAGTGGGAACGCGGAGCGGGCATCGAGGAGATCGGGCGGATCGCCGAGACCGCGGACCGGCTCGGCTACCACCACCTCACCTGCAGCGAGCACGTGGCCATCCCGGCCCCGGTCGCCGAGGAGCGCGGCGGCGTCTACTGGGACCCGCTGGCGACGTTCGGCTACCTCGCCGCGCGCACCGCCCGGATCCGGCTCGTCACCCAGGTGCTCGTGCTCGGCTACCACCACCCCCTGGCGATCGCCAAGCGCTACGGCACCCTCGACAGGATCAGCGGCGGACGGCTCGTCCTCGGCCTGGGGGTCGGCAGCCTCAAGGAGGAGTTCGAGCTGCTCGGCGCGCCGTTCGAGGACCGCGGCCCCCGCGCGGACGAGGCGATAGCCGCGCTGCGCGCGTCCCTGTCGCAGCGGACGCCGGAGTTCCACGGCGAGTACTACGACTTCTCCGGCTTCGTCGTCGAGCCGCACGCCGAACAGGCCCGGGTGCCGCTGTGGATCGGCGGCAGGACGGCGCGCTCCCTGCGCAGGGCGACGACCCACGGCGACGGCTGGGTCCCGTTCGGTCTCCCCCTCGACAGGCTCGCCGAGATGCTCGGCGGGGCGGACCTGCCCGACGGCTTCGAGGTCGCGCTCAGCGCGGGCCGCGCGCTCGACCCGATCGGCGCCCCCGAGGCCGTCGAACGCGCGCTGCTGCGGGTGCGGGAGGCGGGCGCGACGGTGACCGGGGTCAGCCTGTCCGCCGACTCGGCCGGCCACTACTGCGAGCAGCTCGACGCGCTGCGCGCGCTCGGCCGCGAGGCCGGCGCCGTTTTCCAGGGACACGACGACTGACGGCTCGCGGGACTGGCGAGGTTTCGGAGGACGACATGAGCGACATCGAACAGCGGCTGGCCGGGCTCGAGGAGCGCCTGCGGCTCATCGAGGACGAGCTGGCGATCACCCGCCTGGTCCTCTCCTACGGCCCGCTCGTCGACAGCGGCAGCGCGGACGCCGTCGCGGCGATGTGGGAGCCGGACGGCGTCTACGACGTGGACGAGCTGGTGATGAACGGCCGCGAGGAGATCGCGGCCATGGTCAGGTCGGGCGCCCACCAGAGCTGGATCTCCGGCGGGTGCGCGCACGTCGTCGGCGCGCCGCACGTCACCGTGACCGGCGACGACGCGGTCGCGGTCTGCTACTCGCTGATGATCGTGAACGGGGTGGACGGGAGCGGGTTCACGGTGCGCCGCGCCACCGCCAACCACTGGAGGCTGCACAGGGGTCCCGGGGGATGGACGGTCGCCACCCGGACCAACCGCGTGCTCGACGGCCGTTCCGAGTCGCCGGAACTGCTCGCGAGCGGGTTCCCGCACCGGGAGGAAAGGCCGGCGGACGCGGCGCGGTGAACGAGGTCCTCTTCTCCTCGCCTCCGCGGGGAAAAGAGGACGGGCGCGGTTTCCCCGCGTTTCCCGTCGCCGGCCACGAGGCCGTACCGCCGCGCCGACCCGGTGAACGCGCGCCTCCTCCGCGAGGGAACGTTCCGAGAATCCCCGGGGGAACGTTCCGGAAATCGGGGGAACGTTCCGGAAACCCCGGAATCGCGGGCGCCGATCCCGGCTCCACCGCGTGGACCGGGGCTGCGGCCCCACGGCGGCGGTCGTCCCGTCCCCGAGCCCGGACATTCAATCCATCCCAAATAACACACTTCAAACGACACATAATTAAATTTCATGGTTAATCAGCCAGGAATCGTATAACCCTACCCCCCTTGAATTGGGGGACTTGACGGAGATCAACTTATCGATCAAGACTTTCTCCTTGCGTGCTCATTCCGTGACACCCCCTACTCGGCCGAGCACGCCAACTGGAGGAATCTCGCATGAGGAGTTCTCTCAACGGCAGGAGAACCGGCCGGATCGTGGCCGCGGTCGCCCTGCCCATCGTCCTCGCGCTCGGCGCGTCCCCGGTCCTCGCGGGCCCCGTCCCCACGCCGAGCGAGATCACGCCCGACCGGCAGCCGAGCACCTCGCAGAACGGGGTCGCCCTGCTGCGGATCGTCGTCCCCGACCAGGCGGGCGTCGACCGCCTCAACTCCCTGGGCGTCGATCTCGCGGAGTACCGGAAACCCGTCGACGGCGGCGTCGAGGTGCACGCCGTGCTCAGCCCCCAGGAGGCGCGGGAGCTGCGCGCGCGGGGATTCGACGTTCGCGACGCCATCTCCGACCAGGGCGACTTCGCGCGCAACCAGGCCGAACGGCGGAGCGCGATGGCGGCCGTGGCCACCGCGGAGGCGGCGGCCGACACGCTGACCCCGCTGCGCGCCGAGTGGTTCACCAGCCTCGACGACCGGCGCTTCCTGTCGGTCGAGGTGAAGTCGAGCGCGACGGACGCCGAGACCGTGCTCACCGCCACCTGGGACTCGGGGCCGGGCACCGCCCCCGACTCCGGCGGCACGGCGACGATGTCGCGCTTCACCGACGCGGGCCAGTACATGTACCACCGGTTCGACTACCCGCTGCCGGTGACGGAGACCCCCACCAGGGTCAGGATCACCAGCAGCCGGGGCGGCTCGGTCACGGTCCCGGTGACCAAGTGGCTGGGCAAGCGCAAGGCTCCCGGCAGGCACTACGTGTCGGACTTCGTCGATCACTACATGGACCCGACCGAGGTCACGAACCGGATCACCGCCCTGGCCGCCGAATTCCCGAGAACCGCCCAGATCGTCGACCTGCCGAACAAGACCAACGGCTACCGCAGGGCGGCGCAGGCCCAGTTCGGCACGGTCGCGGCGAGCACGCTCCACGTGACCTCCAAGGCGTACGGCTCGCAGGGCGGCAACGACGTCAGCGTGGCCCTGGTGAAGCCGGACGCCGCCTCGGCCCCGCTCTCCGTCTCGGTCGGCGGCAAGGACGTCGTGGTCAGCCTGGCCACCGACGGGTCGGCCGCGATCGCGAGCACCGCCCGCCAGGTGGTCGACGCCCTCAACGCCGACGCCTCCGCCTCCGCGCTGCTGACCGCCGCGACCTATCGGGACGACGCGGGCGCGGGCCTGGTCGCCGCGGCCCCGGCGACGAAGCTGACCGACAACCTGAAGGCGCCGCAGAGCGTCTCGCGCGAACCGTTCCAGGTGAAGGCCCTGCGGATCGGCGCGAAGCGGGACGGGTCGAAGGTCGGCGTGTTCCTCTACTGCCAGGAGCACGCCCGCGAGTGGGTGACCCCGCTGGTCTGCGTCGAGACGGCCGAGCGGCTGCTGCGCAACTACGCCCGTGACGAGCGGACCAGGAAGCTGGTCGACAACCTCGACATCTTCGTCCTGCCGACGGTCAACCCCGACGGCGCGCACTACAGCTTCTACGACTACAACATGCAGCGCAAGAACATGACCAACCACTGCCCGGCCAAGGCCGCGGACCCGGCCGCGCGCAACTCGTGGGGCGTGGACCTGAACCGCAACTTCTCCGTCGGCTCCCTGTTCGACGGCTACAGCGGCGCCTCACAGGACTGCACCAGCGCCGTGTTCTCCGGCCCCGCCGAGCTCTCCGAGCCCGAGGCGCGCAACGAGGTCTGGCTCACCCAGCGCTACCCGAACATCAGGTTCGCGATGAACACCCACTCCTACGGCGGCTACTTCATGTGGCCTCCCGGCGCCTACAAGGCGGCGGGACGGGAGGTGCTGCCCCGGGTGGACTTCGGGACGGAGAACTACTTCTGGGAGTCCTCCCGCCACATCCTGTCCGCCGTGCAGGGCAGGCGCGGCACCGCGATCTGGCCCGGCCGCACCGGCCCCGTCCCCGACGTGCTGTACTCGGCGGCGGGAAACAGCGCCGACGAGCACTGGTACAACCGCGGCGTCATCGGCTGGGACTTCGAGGTCGGCGCCGACCTCTACGACGCGGCGACCAAGCAGTTCCAGCCGGTCGGCTTCCAGCCGCCGTTCGCGGAGGGACACGAGGAGGCGATGGAGTTCTCCTCGGGCCAGATCGCCATCCTGGAGGTCGCCAGGGACTTCGCCGCCGACCGCAGGCGTCCCGAGTCGAGGCTGAAGGTGACCGGCAGGACGGACACCTCGACCACGTTCACCTTCACGATCGACGAACCCGCGAACGTCTACTACACGCTGGACGGCAGCAGGCCGACGACGAAGTCCCGCAAGCTCACCTCCGCGGGGGTGCGCGAGGGGACGCAGCAGATCACGGTCGACAGGACGACCGAGGTGCGCTGGTTCTCCGTCGACGTCGCGGGCAACATGGAGAGGAACTCCCGGAGGGAGCGGGTCGAGGTCCGCGGGAACCGCTGATCCCGGCTGACCCCGGCGGCGCCGGCGCGGAGACACACGTCCGCGCCGACACCGCCGGGCCGGAGGATCAGACGCGGCGTGACCGGGCTGGAGCCGACCAGCGGGAGCAGAGGGATCCGTCCGGCCAGAGAGACGAGCGCGGGGACGAGGCCGTCCAGCCCCGCTCCGACTCCTGCGCGGTGGGGGCGGAGGCCGTCTCCGCGAGGGCCTGGCGCCCGAAAGGTGTCGCGATCGCGGCGAACATCGCCACGACGGACATGCGAATCATCACCTGACTCCTTCGCCGATATGTCTGCCAGACATACTGATGCGTCTGCCAGACAGATAAGCACACATATGTCTGGCAGACGCATTAGGGTGGGCGCCGTGGAAAACGTCGAGCTCACCCCCACCGCATGGGCGATCCTCGGGTTCCTGTCGCTGAAGGCGCAGACCGGTTACGAGATCCTCAGAGCCGCCAAGCGTTCGATGGAGGCCTTCTGGGGCGTCAGCAACGGCCAGCTCTATCCGCAGCTGCGCTTCCTGTCCGAACTCGGCCTGATCAGGGCCGTAGGTGAGGCTGAGGGGCCCAGGTCACGGCAGCGATGGGAGATCACCGCCGAGGGCAGAGCCGCCCTGCGCTCATGGCTGGAGTCGATCTCCTCGCCCGTGCAGATCCGCGACGAGAACCTCGTCAAGCTCTTCTTCGCCGGGCAGAACGGGCCCGACCTGGTCAGCCGCCTCCTCGACGAGCGCAAGAGGCTCTTCGCCCAGTTCGAGAGTGTGATCGACGCCGTGCTCCCCGGCGACCGGTTGCCCGAGGCCGAGCAGGCCGCCGCGCTGGGCGCCCCCGAGCTGCTCTTCCGCTACGGCAAGCACTTCACCAAGTCCACGATGCGCTGGATCGACCAGGAGGAGGAGCGCATGCGCGAGGCCTTCAGGAGCGAGAACAGCGAGAACGACAAGGACAGCGAGGACGACAAGGACAGCGAGGACGACAAGGACAGCGAGGACGACAAGGACAGCGAGGACGACAAGGACGGCGAGAACGGCAAGGACGGCGAGAACTGACGTGCCCGACCTGCTCACCCTCATCGCCCCGATCCTCAACGCGCTGCTCGTCGCGCTCATCGCCAGGAAGGCGCTGGGCGTGCCCGTGGGCTGGCCGCGCTCCATCGCCATGGGCCTGTTCATGGGAGCGACCGTGGCGTGGGCGGCCGGCTACATCAGTGAGCTGACCGGCGTCTACGTCGACGGCCAGGCCAAGGCCCCGCTCGGCGTGCTCTTCGTCGTCGCCGCACTGGTCACGGCATGGGTCTTCGTGATCGGCCTGATCGTCCTCGTCCTGCTCGAACTCTTCGTCCCGACGGGCACGCTGCCCTCACCGCTGACGTTCCTGCGCGGCTGGAAGGCGCGCAGGAGCAGGGCGCGGCGCTACACCCAGGTCATGCGGATCGCGGCCAAGCACGGACTGAGCGGCTACCTCGGCGGGCGCCGCAGAGCCCACGAGGGGCAGGCAGCGATCGCCCGCTCGCTGCGCGACGCGCTCAACGAGGGCGGCGTCACCTTCGTCAAGCTCGGCCAGATGCTCTCCACCCGGCGCGACCTCATCCCCGAGGTCTTCGCCAACCAGCTCGCCACACTGCAGACCAGGGCCGAGCCCGAGCCGTGGCCGCAGATCGAGCGGGCCATCGAGGAGGAGCTCGGCGCGCCCCTCGGCCAGGTCTTCCTGACGGTCGACTCCAGTCCGCTCGCCTCCGCCTCGGTGGCGCAGGTCCACGCCGCCCGGTTGCTGGACGGCACGCCCGTCGTGCTCAAGGTGCAGCGCCCGGGGGCTCGCAAGCAGGTCACCTCCGACGTCGAGATCATCCTCAGGCTGGGCAGGTGGCTGGAGCGGGCCACCCCGTGGGGCGGGTCGCTGCGTGTGTCCAGGCTGGCCGAGGGCTTCGCCGCCTCCCTCGACGAGGAGCTCGACTACACCGTCGAGCTCGACAACCTGCGCGGCATCGCGGCCACCCTGGACGGTGGGGTCCGTGTGCCCACCGCCCACGGCGCTCACTCCACCGGCAGGCTCCTGGTCATGGACCGCCTGGAGGGCACGCCGATCGGCGACGCGGGCGCGCTGCTGGCGACGCTGCCCGCCGCCACCCGCAAGGAGATCGCCGAACGCCTGCTCAGCGAGATCCTCAGGCAGCTCGTCCGCACCGGCGTCTTCCACGCCGACCTGCATCCCGGCAACGTCCTGGTCACCGCGGACGGCAGTCTCGGCCTGCTCGACTTCGGCTCGGTCGGCCGCCTCGACCAGCCGACCCGCAACGCCCTCGGCATGCTGCTGCTGGCCATCGACAAGAACGACGCGATCGGCGCCACCGACTCCCTCATCGAGATGCTGGACAGGCCCGAGGGGCTGGCCGAACGGGAGCTCGAACGCGACATCGGCCAGCTCATGGTCCGCTACCGCACGGGGCTCGGCAGGGGCGGCAGCTCGGGGATGTTCGCCGCGCTGTTCAAGCTGATCCACGCGTACGGCTTCGCCGTACCGCCGCAGATCGCGGGCGCCTTCAGGGCACTGGCCGCGCTCGACGGCACCCTCACCCTGATCAGCCCCGACCTCGACGTGGTGGGCGCGGCCAGGCGGCAGGGCCGGGAGATGATGCGCGAGGTCACCGAACCCGAGGCGGTGCGCGCCGACCTGGAGAGCCGCCTGGCCGGTTACCTCCCGATCCTGCAACGGCTGCCCAGGCGGATCAACAAGCTGGCCGAGGACCTGGAGCACGGCAGGATCTCGATCAACATCAGGCCGCTGTCGGATGAGCGCGACAGGCGTTTCCTGACCGGCCTCGTGCACCAGGTGGTCGTCGCCATCCTGGCCGCCACCGCGACGCTGGGCGCGATCGTGCTCCTGGCGTCGGACATCGGACCGATGGTGACGCCCAGCCTACGGTTGTTCGCGCTCATCGGCTTCGCGTTGCTGCTGGTCGGCTTCGTGCTGGCGCTGCGCTCACTCGCGCTGGTCTTCCGCCGCCAATGACCCGTCCGCCCACGATCCGTCGTTCCGGGGTGCGCAGGGGGACGCAGCAGATCACGGTCGGCAGGACGACCGAGGTGCGCTGGTTCTCCGTCGACGTCGCGGGCAACGTGGAGAGGAGCTCCCGGAGGGAGCGGGTCGAGGTCCGCGGGGACCGCTGACCCCCGAGGGCGGCGGATGACGCGGAGGTTCACCGAGATTCGAGGAGGTTCGCCGAGGCCGCCGGTCCAGGCGGCGGAGGCGCGGGCGGCCGCCGGTTGCTTGACCGGCGGCCGGACCGCGTTCCCGCCGGTGACCGGCGACCGGTGCCACGGCCGCGTACCGGCACGGCGGGCGTCGCCCCCGGTCAGCCGTCCAGGGCGGCGGTGAGATCCACCTCCACGAGCTGACCGGTGAACCCGAGGCGGGTGACGCCGAGCAGCGTGCTGGCCGTGGTGAAGGCGGCGCCGAGGGCGGAACCGGTCAGCCGCCGCCACACGGCGCCGAGCGTCTCGGTCTCGTCGCCGACCACGTAGATCACCGACCGGACGACCCTCTCCGGCCGCGCGCCCACCGCGTCGAGCGCGGTCAGCGCGTTGGCCACGACCTGGTCGACCTGGGCGTCCAGGTCGTCCGCCCCGACGAGCGCGCCTGAGCGGTCCAGCGGGCACTGACCGGCGAGAAAGGCCAGACGCCCCGCCTCGACCACGGTGACATGACTGTATCCGGGGGTGGGGTGCAGCCCTTCGGGACTGAGCCGGGTGATCGTCTCACTCATGCGCCCAAGTGTTCTGGACCCCCGCCTCGGCCCGCGACCCCTTTTTCCCGCTCTCCCCGGTTTCCCCGCCCGTTCCCCGCGACCGTTCTCCCCTGCCGCCGGATCCCTCGGCGGCCCCTTCCCGTTCTCCGCCCCCTGCCTGCCGTGCCCCGGGCCCTCACCGCCCTCCTCCGAGACGGGACACGTGACGGTCTCGCCGGGACCTCGGGGGCTCAGCGCTGGGAGGGGTCACGGGCTTCGACGGCGCGCAGCTGCGCCGCGATCACGCGGGTGGCCTCCGACGCTCGGACGCCGGGTCGCCGCACCCACCAGCCCGGCCCCCAGCGCAGCACCTTGCCGTACAGCGTCAGGATGAGCCCGCCGTCGAAATCGGCGGACGGGACGCGGACGGATCGGATCAGCGGGTCGGGATCGGAGACCCTTTCGTAGCGCCCCTCGCCGGGGACGTACTCCTGCCGGGACTCGGTCCAGCTGTCGAAGAACACCCAGTCATCCGAGGCGTAGCAGAGAACACGGCCGTCGACGACCAGGCTCGGCGGGCCGTAGGCGGCCACGACCTCGCTGCGGCGCACGTCGCGCTCCTCGAACCGGTCGCGGACGCCGGTCAGGAGGGTCTCCCACTCGGCCTGTTCGAGCCGCCGGTCGATGTCGAGGTAGCCGAGCCGGTGGAAGTGCTCGGCGTAGACCGACACCACCTCCGCCGCGTAGTCGCGCTCGCTTCCGAACATCTTCGCGAACGGGCCGTACACGCCGAGCTTGCCGAACCTGTCCCCGAGCCCCTGGATGATCTCCTCGTGGTCGCGATCCCGTTCGTCGACGAAGCACAGGTCGCCCATGAGCGTCCGGGCGAGCGTCTCCATCTCCTTGCCGCCCCGGGCGAACATGCCGGTGCGACTTGTCAGCAGGGGCACGGTTTCCAACCACCGCCGCCGCAGGTCGGCCGCAGAACGCATGAGAGCCAGCCTAACCGGAGAGGCACCCGGCAAGATCCGCGCCAAGGGACCGACCGCGCCGCGCCGCGCGCCCGTTGTTCCGGGGAGGGACCGCTCAGCGCTTCGAGGCCCGCAGGACGACGAACCTGGGGTCGCTCGCGACGACCTCGCAGTTGCCGAAGATCCTGCGCAGCTTCACGTGGTAGCCGAGGTGCCGGTTGCCGATCACCCACAGCTCGCCGCCGCGGCGCAGCGCGGCTCGCGCCCCGGTGAACATGCGCCAGGCCGTGGCGTCGGTCGTCGACCGCTGGGAGTGGAAGGGCGGATTGTTCAGCACCAGGTCGACCGTGCCCGCACGCACGCCCGACATCCCGTCGCCGACCAGGAACTCCGCGCCCTTCCCCGTCACGACCCCCGCCTCGACGTTCGCCAGGAACGTGGCCTCCGCCGAGGCCACCGCCTGGTAGGACTCGTCGACGAACGTCACCTCGGCCTCCTGGTTGGCCAGCGCCGCGGCCAGCCCGACCACGCCGTTGCCGCAGCCCAGGTCCACGACGCGCTCGGGGTCCCGGCGGCGCGGCAGGTTCCCCAGGAAGAACCTGGTGCCGACGTCGAGACGGTCGGCGCAGAAGATCCCCGCGTGGTTGACGACGGTCAGGCCGGAGACCGCTCCCGCGTCGGCGGGCAGCGCGTAGCTCAGCGGCCACGGGCTGGCCCCCACGGCGCGCCCCGGCTCCGGCGAGCAGAAGATGAGCCGCGCCTTCTTCGCCGCCAGCGAGGTCCTGGTCGGTCCGAGGATCCGTTCGAACAGCCTCAGCGTCGAGGTGTGGATCTCGGTGACCATCCCGGCGCCGACGACGACGGTGCCCGCGTGCACGTGGGGCGCGAGGCGGTGCAGCTGGTCCTCCAGGAGGGCGAGACTCCTGGGCACCCGGATCAGCAGCACGTCGATCCGGTCCGGCGGCGTGTCCCTGGTCGACAGCAGGCGCACCGCGTCCGCGTCGGCCCCGTTGCGCCCGAGGTTCGCCCTGGTCGCCTCCTGGGTGAGGAAGGAGTCGGTGATCTGCACGGGGCGGTGGCCGGCGAGCGCGGTGACCAGAGCGCCCCACCGGTCGCCCAGCACGACCACGGCGCCCGACAGGTCCGTCGGCGCGCCGTCGATCCCGTCGAGGTGCCGCAGGAGGTACTCGTCGGCGGCGTCCCAGGCGCGGAGCCGCTCGCGGGGATCATCGGGAAAGCGGGTGAGCTCGAACTCGCCCCTTGACGTCGTCAAACGGTTCATCGTGCCTCAGGCTAGCCCAGTCCGGCGCCGCGCCGGGCGCCTCAGCACGGCCGAACCCCCGTGACCAGGGGCGTCTCCCGGTGCGCGCCCGCGAGAACCCGAAAGAAGCGGCGCGGCCGCGACCCGGTGCGCGCCCTCGGAGGAGCCACGCGGCCGCCGCCCGGCGCGTGTTCCCCTGCCGCCCCGGGAGATCCGGGAACGAGATCCACGGTTCCGTCTTCTCGGCGGGCTGTCTGACTGACAGGATGGCGGTTGTGAGCCCAGTGGCGTCAACGCTCCGCCTGCCGCGGGCACTCGTCTTCGCGACGCTGTGCCTCGTGGTCTCCGGCGGTGGCCACGCCCTGGCCGGTGGCGGGCTGGTGCCCGCGCATCTGGGCGTTCTCGGCGGGCTGTTCGCCTTCTGCCTCGCCTACGCGCTCAACGGGCGTGAACGCGGCCTGGAGGTCGTGCTCGCCGCGACCGTCGGCGCGCAGGCCCTGCTGCACGAGCTGTTCACCCGCGCCGCCCCGCCCCCGCACCTGGCGTCCTCCCCCGACCACGGTCATCCGGGGCCGGGCATGACGGTGGCCCATCTCGCGGTGGCGGCCCTGACGGGCTGGTGGCTGCACCGGGGCGAGAGCGCGCTCTGGCTCATGATCCGCCTGTACGGCATGAGGATGCCGGTGGTCCGGCTGCTCGTCGTCGTCCTGGCGGAGACGCCCCGCCCCGTCTGGCAGGGCGCGCAGGCCGCGGATGTCCGGCCGTACGGCGGCTGGGAGATCTCCCCGGTGCTCCGCAGGCGCGGCCCGCCCGCGCCGGAGCCCGCCCGCTGAGCCCCTGAGGGTCCTGCGGCCTCCTGCCCCGCGACCGGGTGTCTCGCGTCCGCCCCCTCCACTGTGTTCGTGACGTCCGTGACGTCCGTGACGCTCACGGCCCTGTGGCGGCGTGCGCGACCATGACTCCGCGGCGGCCCGCGCCGCCGGGAGCGGGACGCGCGGGCTTCGCCTCCTGTGGCTGCCGGAGCGGGGCCGTCCCCGCACGTGGTGAGCCCGTACGGGTCGTCGGCCCTGTCCCCGTCTCCGGCCGGTCCTCACCTCACGCCACCCCACACCGCCCTCCCGGACGAACCCACCCCTGCGGGACGGCCCTGTTCCGTCCTGGAAGCGCCTGTTCCTCCCCGGCGGTTCCGTCCTCCCGGCGGAACCGGTCGCCGGGGCGCCGCCGTGCCCCTGTCCCCCGCCGGAGTACGCCCATGCCCCGTCACGTGTCTTCACCTCTTCGCGGGCCCGTCAGGGCACGCACCGCCTGAACCGTGCATCCGTTCTGCTCCGCGACACAAGGAACGATCATCATGAGTTCTGTCACGCGCGACCAGCGCGCCCCCCACCGCGACGCCGCCTCCGTGCCCTCCGACGATCATCTGACGGCGCTCGCCCTGGCCGCGCGCGGAGGGGCGCCCTCGGACGTCGAGGCCTTCACCTGCGCGGTTTACCCAGACGTGCGTAGGTTCGTCGCGCACCTGGCCGGAACCCACGCCGCGGAGGACCTCACCCAGGAGACGTTCGTGCGCGTGCTGGGCAGCCTGCCCCGGTTCGCGGGACGGTCCTCCGCCCGCACCTGGCTGCTGTCCATCGCCCGCAGGGTCGTCGTCGACCGGTTCCGCTCGGCGGCCTCCCGTCCCGTCGTCGCCGACCTCGCCGACTGGCAGGGGGCCGCCGAGCGATGCCAGCCCCGGGGGCTGCCGGGACGCGAGGACGGCGTGGCCCTGGCCGACCTGCTGGCCAAGGTGCCCCGCGAACGGCGGGAGGCCTTCGTGCTCACCCAACTCGCCGGCATCCCGTACGCCGAGGCCGCCGCGATGATCGGCTGCCCGATCGGCACGGTGCGTTCCCGCGTGGCGCGGGCGCGCAGCCAGTTGGTCGCCTCACTCGAGGCCGCCGACCGGGCCGCATGAGGGGGGCCGTCCAGGGGCCGTGGGACCGTCGCCACACGGCCCTGTCACGCCCCCGGTCTGATCCGCCCGGGGAGAAGTTCCCGCGGGTCGTCCGTCCCGCCGGTGGAGGGGGCGCGACCCCGGCGTGCGATGATTGCCGCACCATGCCCGCCCCGCCCGCCGCCTCACCCGCGACGCTGCCCTTCCGTCTCGCCCGTGCCACCGCCTTCGCCGCGGTCTGCCTGGGGCTGAGCGTGACGGCGCACGTCCTCGCGGGAGGAACGGTCTCCGCGCGGAACGCGGCCTGCGCTCTGGCGCTCGCGTTCGTCGCGGCCCTCGCCGTCTCCGGGCGCGAGCGCACGCTGGCGGTGATCCTGCCGCTCCTCGCCTGCCTGCAGGCCGGGCTGCACGTGATGTTCTCCATGGCGCACGTCGCGTCGCCCGCGGAGGCCGCCGGGCACGTCCACTCCGGGCTGGTGCCGGGCCTGGGCATGCTGGTCATGCACGGCTGGGCGGTGGGGCTGACCTCGGTGTGGCTGGCACGCGGCGAGGCGGCCCTGTGGGCGCTGCTGCGCCGGCTGTGCGTACGGCTGCGCCGCGTGCTCGTGCTGTACGTGGCTCCGGCTCACATCTCCTTCCTCACCCCTGACGCGCTCGAGCCGAGGACCCTGCGCTCGGCCGTGCTGCGCCACGCGGTGAGCAGGCGCGGCCCTCCCCTGGCTGCCTGCGTCACCTCCGGCTGACCGTCCCGGTCCTCCGGAGGCGTCGCCTCGCGCCCGAGCCCGTACCGATTCCCGGACCTCCGGATCCGTACGGCTCCCGAACCCTCACCGGTCCGTGCCGACGCCGCGATCCCGCCGCCCGGCTGACCGGATCACCGTGACAACCCCGGCTGCCCCGTTCGGCATGGCCAGATCAAGGCGGCACTCGGCCGCGGCCTGCCGGCTCCGCCGGAAGAAAGGCTTCAGCGTGTCCTCTTTCCGTACCGTCCCCGTCGCGATCCTGAGCGCGGCCGTCGTCGTGCTCAGCGGATGCGGTTCCCAGAACGGCGCCGCACCGGCGACCGTCACGGGCACCGCGCCCGCCGCCCCCTCCTCTTCCGCCTCCTCCGCTCCCTCCGCCGCCGGCCCCGCGCTGACGATCACCGATCCGTGGGTGAAGACCACCGACAAGGGGATGAGCGCCGCCTTCGGCACCCTGGTCAACGACACCGACGCCGAGGTGACCGTCGTCTCGGGATCCTCGCCGCTGTCGCCGAGGATCGAGCTGCACGAGGTGGTCGACTCGAAGGGCAAAATGATCATGCGGCCGAAGGAGGGCGGGTTCGTCATCCCCGCTCACAGCTCTCACACGCTCCAGCCCGGCGGTGACCACATCATGCTCATGGACGTCACGCAGAAGGTGAGACCCGGCGCGCAGATCCCCTTCACCCTCGCCCTCAAGGGCGGCGGGACCCTGGAGTTCACCGCGGTCGGCAAGGATTTCGCCGGCGGCAGGGAGGACTACCAGCCGGGCGCCGACGACATGGGCAAGGACCACGGCTGATGCGCCCGCCCCGGCTGACCCGCAGGGGACTGCTCGCGGGGAGCGCCGCCACGGCGGCCGGCGCCCTGGCCGCGTACGCCTCCCCTCGGCCCTCCTACGCCTCCGTCCCGGCCCGCGCTCCCGGCGGCTCGGCCGTCGAGCCCTTCCACGGCGTCCACCAGGCCGGGATCGCCACACCGCCGCAGGCCCACGCCGTGTTCGTCGGGCTGGACCTGCGGCCCGGCACGCGGCGCGAGGCGATCGTCCGGATGATGCGCCTGCTCACCGACGACGTCCGCCGCCTCACCGAGGGCAGGCCCGCCCTGGCCGACACCGAGCCCGAACTGGCCGTCCTCGCCGCCCGGCTGACCGTGACGTTCGGTTTCGGCCCCGGCCTGTTCACCGCCGCCGGGGTGGAGGACCTGCGCCCCGAGTCGATCGCGCCCCTGCCCGGGTTCGTGGTCGACAAGCTGGAGAAACGGTGGACCGGCGCGGACCTGCTGCTGCAGATCTGCGCCGACGACCCCGTCACCCTCGCCCACGCCCTGCGCATGACGGTCAAGGACGCCCGCTCCTTCGCCCGCGTGCGCTGGACCCAGCGGGGGTTCCGCAGGAGCCCGCAGACACAGGCCCCCGGCACGACCCAGCGCAACCTCATGGGCCAGTTGGACGGCACCGTCAACCCGGTGCCGGGCACCCCCGACTTCGACCGGGCCGTGTGGGTCGGCGACGGCCCGCAGTGGCTGCGCGGCGGCAGCACGCTGGTGCTGCGGCGCATCCGCCTCCAGTTGGAGACGTGGGACGCCGCCGACCGGGTGGCCAAGGAGTTCACCGTCGGCCGCCGTCTGGACACCGGCGCCCCGCTGACCGGGCAGAAGGAGCACGACGAACCGGACTTCGACCGGCTCAACGCGAACGGGTTCCCGGTCATCTCCGAATACGCCCACATTCGCCGGGCCCACGTCGCCGACCCCGGCATGCGGATCCTGCGCCGGGTCTACAACTACGACGAGGGGCTCACCCCGGAGGGACACGCCGACTCCGGGCTGCTGTTCGCCTCCTACCAGGCCGACATCGACCGGCAGTTCGTCCCCGTCCAGAAACGGCTGGCCGAGGCCGACCTGCTGAACGAGTGGACGACCCCCGTCGGCTCCGCGGTGTTCGCCGTTCCGCCCGGCTGCTCGCCCGAAGGCTGGATCGGGGAGACCCTTCTCGGCTGAGAAGGGTCTCCCCGGCGTCCTCGGGGCTCATGACGTCCCCCGGATCCGCCGTCCGGCGCGCGCTCAGCGCTCGCGGCGGGTCCGGGGGGCCAGCAGGACGCAGTCGCCGCACTTGCCGCCGCCGGGCAGGCGGTAGTAGAGGCAGCAACTGCGCCGGACGAAGGAGAGCCGTCCCCCGGCGGACCCGGTCAGCTCGCCGCCGCCCGCGAGCACTCCGTGGGAGAGCAGCTCGCGGCCCAGACAGAGCGCGCGGGCCGCGAGCTCGGGGCGTTCCCGCGCGACCGCTCCCAGCGTCCCGGCCAGAGCGGAGGCGGCGTTCCCCCAGAGCAGGGCGGGAGCGATCCGCGTGGTCTCCCGAACGGCCAGCGCCAGCGGCTCCAGCAGCCCGCCGACCACGATTCGGTACAGCGGCTCCGCGACCCGGTCCCGGTCCGTGATCTCCCATCCTTCCAGGCGGGGCGCCCACAGCGGGAGCGGTCCGGTCGGCTCCGGACGCCAGCGGACCCCGGCCGGGTCCAGGTCGGCGAGCAGGTCGTGGGCGACGGCCGCGCCGACGACCGGTGACCACAGCCGCGCCGCCAGTCCCTGATACAGGATCGAGGCGGCGATCCTGGTCTCGGTCGTGTCCAGACGTCGCCGGACGTCGGCGACCCTGGCCGACAGTGCTTCGACGTCGGTGAACAGCTCGCCGAGCGGCCGCCAGCCCTGACCGGCCGGCTCCACCGGGTCCGTCGAGACCTCGAAGTAGGCGCTGATCGTGGAGACCTGGGCCATGACGTCGGCGACCAGCCGAGGGGGCGCGGGCCGCATGGGAGACCACCGTCCTTTCCGTGAGGATCCCGGCCCGGCGCGCCGGAGGACGCACCGGGCCGGGACGGGTCAGCCGTTCGCGCCGGTCGCCTCCGCCCGCACCTCACGGGCCGCGGCGACCAGGTTGTCCAGGGAGACGCGCGTCTCGAGCCAGCCGCGGGTCTTCAGGCCGCAGTCGGGGTTGACCCACAGCCGCCCGGCCGGGATGCCGTCCAGCGCCTTGCGCAGCAGGGAGGCCATCTCCGCGACGCCGGGCACGCGCGGGGAGTGGATGTCGTAGACGCCCGGGCCGACCTCCCTGGGGTATCCGGCCTCGGCCAGCTCCCGGGCCGCCTGCATGTGGGACCGGGCGGCCTCCAGGCTGATCACGTCGGCGTCCAGGTCGTCGATGGCGGCCAGGATCTCACCGAACTCGGCGTAACACATGTGGGTGTGGATCTGGGTGTCGGCCCGCACTCCGCTCGTGGCCAGCCGGAAGGCCTCACCCGCCCAGGCCAGGTAGGCGGCCCGATCGGCGGCGCGCAGCGGCAGGGTCTCCCGCAGGGCGGGCTCGTCGACCTGGATGACGGCGGCGCCGGCGGCCTCCAGGTCGGCGACCTCGTCGCGCAGGGCGAGGGCGACCTGGCGGGCGGTCTCGGCCTGCGGCTGGTCGTCGCGGACGAAGGACCAGGCCAGCATGGTGACGGGGCCGGTGAGCATGCCCTTGACGGGACGCTCCGTCTGGGACTGGGCGTAGGTCGTCCAGCGCAGCGTCATCGGCTCGGGCCTGGAGACGTCCCCGGCCAGGATCGGCGGCCGCACGTAGCGGGTGCCGTAGGACTGCACCCAGCCGTGCTGGGTGGCGAGGTAGCCGTTGAGCCGTTCGGCGAAGTACTGGACCATGTCGTTGCGCTCAGGCTCGCCGTGCACCAGGACGTCGATTCCCGCCCGCTCCTGGAAGACCAGGATCGAGCGGATCTCGGCGGCGATCCGCTCGTCGTAGGTCACCCGGTCGATCCGTCCCGCGCGCAGGTCGGCCCTGGCCGCCCGCAGCTCGGCCGTCTGCGGGAAGGACCCGATGGTGGTCGTGGGCAGCGGCGGCAGGTCCAGGCGGGCGCGCTGCGCCGCGGCCCGCTCGCCGTACGGCTGGGGCCTTCGGGTGTCCCGCGTGGTGACCGCGGCGGCGCGGGCCCGCACCGCGGGGTCGTGGGTGAGCGCCGAGGCCGCGCGCGAG
This sequence comes from Streptosporangium carneum, assembly GCF_027922005.1. Taxonomy (GTDB): domain Bacteria; phylum Actinomycetota; class Actinomycetes; order Streptosporangiales; family Streptosporangiaceae; genus Streptosporangium; species Streptosporangium carneum. The sequence goes on from NZ_BSEV01000003.1 coordinate 145,478, forward strand.
GCCAGGTCCGCCCGGTTGGCGGCCAGCTGCCCGGCGATGGCGCCGGTGCCCTCCGCCAGCCCCCTGGCGAGGGTGACGATCTCGGCGACCTTCTGCCTGGCGAAGGCCAGCCAGCGGCCGACCTGCGGATCGACCCCGTGCTCGAGGGCGGTGTCCAGGGGGACGTGCAGCAGCGAGCAGGAGGCCGCCACGTCCACCCGCCCCGCGAGGCCGAGAAGGGTGGCCAGGGTGGACAGCGACCTCTCCAGGTCGGCGATCCACACGTTGCGGCCGTCCACGACGCCCGCGACCAGGCGCTTTCCCGGGAGCCCGCCCACCCGGGCCAGGTCGTCCAGGTTCGCCGCGGCCGAACCGGTGAAGTCCAGGCCCAGCCCCTCGATCGGCGCCTCGGCCAGGACCGGGAGCGCCTCGCCGAGCCGGTCGAAGTAGGCGGCGACGAGGATCTTCGGCCGGGCGGCGAGGGAGCCGAGCTCGCGGTAGGCGTGGGCGGCGGCCTCCAGTACGGCTCCGCCGTGGTCCTGGACCAGGGCGGGCTCGTCCAGCTGCGCCCACTCGGCTCCGGCGGCGCGCAGAGCGGCGAGCACCTCGGCGTAGACGGGAAGCAGCCGCTCCAGCAGGGTGAGCGGCTCGAAACCGGGGTCGACGCCGGGCGCGGGCTTGGCCAGCAGCAGGTAGGTGACGGGGCCGACGAGGACGGGGCGCGCGGTGTGACCGAGCGCGAGGGCCTCGCGCAGCTCGGCGACGGGCTTGGCGGCGTCGGCGGTGAAGACGGTGTCCGGCCCCAGTTCCGGCACCAGGTAGTGGTAGAACATGATCAAGGGGCATATTAACTCGGGAGGTGCCCGTGCTCAAGCTGGCCACGCTGACGGAGAGAACAGACCTGGTCCCCGTCGTGTCCTACGCTCGCATCTCGGCCGACCTGAGGGGCGACGAACACGGTGTGCAGGATCAGCACCGGGTCAACCGGGAGACGGCCGCGCGTCATGGCTGGACCGTGGTGCACGAGTTCACCGACAACGACAAGTCGGCGGCCAAGGCCGACGTCTACCGTGACGACTTCGAGGCGATGCTCAAGGTTCTGAAGGCCGGAAAGCTGCCGGACGGCACGGAGGTCCGGGGCGTCGTGATCATCGCGGAGGACCGGCTCGCCCGGCGTCCCGGGGACTACGAACGGTTCGTGGAGGCGACCACCTACCGGGACGGGCGGGTCTTCGCGGACGCGAAACAGGCCAAGGATCTCTACAGCGAGGACGTGGAGAGCATGGGCCTGTTCGGCGCGGTCATCTCCAAGATGGAGGTCCGCAAGATGCAGCGTCGCATGCGCAGATCCCATGAGGCGCGGGCACTGGACGGCAGGGCTGTGGGCGGTCCCCGGCCGTTCGGCTGGAAAGAGGACCGGATCACCCTGGAGGAGACGGAAGCGGCGCTGCTGCGGCAGGCCGCCCGTGACTTCGCCGCTGGCACGTCTCTGTACGCCATCGTCATGGACTGGCAGCGACGAGGGGTCAAGACCCCTCGGGGTAACTACTGGCAGACACGCACGCTCAGCAGCGCCCTGGCCAAGCCGCGCATGTGCGGGTACCGGGAACTGCGCGGCGAACTGGTCCGTGACACGAGCGGTGCCCCGGTCGTCGGCGAGTGGCGACCGATCCTGACCCCGGCGGAGTGGCTGGCCGTACGGAACGTTCTCGACAGTCGCAAAGGGCACAGCGTCAGGCGGGGCGGGGTCGTGGGCGATCCCCTCCCCCACGACTACCGGGAGCACCGCTATCTCCTCACGGGCGTACTGCGCTGCGGCCGTCCTGTCGACGGTGGGGGCGTGTGCAACGTGCCCCTGAGGACGAAGAGGACCAAGGACGGCAAGCGACACATCTACTTCTGTCCCGGCCAGGACGTGGGCGGCTGCGGCGGGGTCGCCCGGCGTGGGGACCTGGTCGACTTCGCGATCTCCGAACTCGTGCTCGACCAGATGGAACTCGCCCAGTACGCCGACGCGGACGACTCTCCCCAGTGGACCGGGGAGCAGGAACTCGCCGACAAGGAGGAGCAGTTGGAGGAACTGACCCGGCGGTGGCGGGCACGGAAGATCTCCAACAACCTCTACTTCGGCAACGTCGGTGTCCTGGAGAGCGACATCGCCCGGCTGCGATCGGAGAAGAACAGGATCACGGGAAGAGCTGAACGTCAGCGGGCGAGCATGGCCACCGACGTCAAGGAGATCCGGCGACGCTGGTACCTCTCCGAGGAGGAGGGCGGGCTGCCGCTGTCCAGGAAGCGGGCGCACGTCCGCGAGATGCTGCACGCGGTGATCGTGCATCCGGCAGGCAAGGGACGGGCCACCTTCAACCCCGATCTGCTCGAACCGGTGTGGGTGGAATAGGACGTCTCCGGACGTCCTTGATCGTCAAGGGAGCTGAGTGCCTGACCATCAGGCGACAGCTCCCTTACTTGTTGCGCGCGTTTGTCGCGACCGACGGGACGGCATGGGACTTCCCCGGACGCCTACGGACGCTCACGGACATTCACGGGGACTTACAGGGAATGACTCGCCGGGAACTTCTACCTGCGTTAATTCGTTTATCAGTGGTACAAACGTAGGACAGAAAAGCCTCCGCCAAGCGGGAAGAGTGAGGGAAACCAGAAGCGACAGATTCGAGCGCACAAAGCCACCGGGCACAGAAGAGAAGAAGCCGTTCCCCTGGGGGGACCCGGCCAGCGGTAGGCCGCACCACAGGCAGCGCTCACTGGTCAATCGTCGCATGAAAACACTCCGCATCTCCCTCTGACCAGCACCAACGCACCAACAGGCATGCGATGTCGGCATGTCTGGCGATGGCGCTCGTCCTTTTTCCGGTTCAGGTGGCGGTTCCCTGCGAGGAAAGGAGTCTTTTGGTACCTCCGGACCTGGTACCCCATGCCGCGCTTGTAAAGGAGTGGTGCAAGCGCAAGATCGCCGAGTCGCCTCGGTGGTCGCCCGAGAAATGGCGGCGTATCGCTGCCATTCACGGCGTGGAGCTGGCCGACGGGCCGACTTGCGCCGAAGCCCCGGCCCACAAGGACGGGAGGGATGCCGCGTGAGCGGTGACGCCTTCCCCTCCCCCGACCTGATGGCCGCCATCCAACGGGCGGCCATGCCCGACTTCGCCCGGTGGCAACAGATGGTGCGGGCAACGGGCGGCTGCGCCCATCCGATCCGGCTCCACGGCGAACGCCTGACCGTGGACGCCGGAACGGGTGAGGTCCTGGACGTCTACCGGACGGCCGACGAACCGACCGGGTTCCTGCTCACCGCGTGCGGCAACCGGCGAGCCTCGGTCTGCCCAGCCTGTTCGGAGACCTACCGGGATGACACGTTCCACCTGATCCTGTCCGGCCTGCGGGGCGGCAAGGGCGTCCCGGAGGAGGTGAGCGCGCATCCTCGCGTGTTCGCCACCTTCACCGCTCCGTCCTTCGGGGCGGTCCACGCGCACCGGAAGAAGGGCGGCAAGACCCTGCCGTGCCGCCCCCGGCGCGACAACCCCGTCTGCCCGCATGGCCTCCGCGAGGGCTGTGGGGCACGTCATGACCGCGATGATCCTCAACTCGGGCAACCGCTCTGCGCGGACTGCTACGACTACGCGGGCGCGGTGCTGTGGAACGCCCACGCGGGCGAACTCTGGCGGCGCTTCACCCTCGAACTCCCGGCGGTCTTCGCCCGGCTGCTCGGCGTCAGCCGTACCGAACTGCGCCGACGCCTACGGTTGTCGTACGCGAAGGTCGCCGAGTATCAGGCGCGGGGCCTGGTCCACTTCCACGCGGTGATCCGTCTCGACGGTCCGGACGGTCCGGACTCGCCTCCTCCGGACTGGGCCACCGTGCCGACACTCGACCAGGCGATCAGACAGGCGGCCGGACAGGTGGCGGTCCCCGTCTCCTCCCCCGTCCTCGTCGTCGACGACACCGGCGAACAGGGGCCGCTCGTCCTGCGCTGGGGGACACAGCTCGACGTGGAACCGGTCTATGTCTCCTCCGCACTCGACGGCATCACTGACAAGCGGGTGGCGGCCTACATTGCCAAATACGCGACCAAGGGGGCGGAGTCGGCCGGAACCGTGGACCGTCCGATCCGGCAGGCATGGGAGATCGCCCGGCTGGACGTGACCGAGCACGTCCGGCGCATGATCTACACCTGTTTCAGCCTCGGTGACCTTCCCGAGTTTCGAGACGTCCCGCTTCGGAAGTGGGCGCACATGCTCGGCTATCGCGGGCACTTCTCGACCAAGTCACGCCGCTACTCCGTCACCATGGGCGAACTGCGGCAGACCAGGGCGGACTACCGGGCCGAACAGGCTCGGCTGATCCTCGGCCTTCCCGACCCCGCCGAGGGCAGGACCGTCACGCTGTCCGAGTGGCGCTACGCCGGAAGCGGTCACCGGCACGGAGAAGCGTTCTGGGCTGAGGTGACCCGGCAGCGCATCGAGACGGCGCGCCGGTTCGCCAGACAGAGCACGGCGGACACGGAGGAGTGACAGGTGGTCCCGGGGCGGGCGGTTCAGTCGATGTGCGGGTATGCGCCGTTCAAGTAGTCGTTGAGCTGCCGCCACTGGGTCGGGTGGATGTCGAGCGCCTGAAGATCCCCGGGCGCTACCCACCGAACGTCGCTAGCCTCGTCGTTGGCTTCCGGCTGGCCGCCGATCGGGCGGGCGATCAACATCACTTCGTACTCCTGGCGGACCTCCCCGTCTGTGTAGGCCACGATGTGACCGGGGTCGGAGTAGATCCCGAGCATGCCGACCGGCTCGACGACGACCCCGGTCTCCTCCTCGGTCTCCCGTACGGCGCACTGCGAGGGTGTCTCGCCGATCTCCATCTTCCCCATCGGCAGTGCCCATTGCCCGGTGTCACGCCTGCGCTGGAGGAGGATGCGGCCTGTCTCGTCGACGGTGATCGTGCCGCACGCGGGAACCAGGGTGTTGGCCTTCGGCGCGTTCGGGTCGTTCCAGTACTCGACTCGCCCCATGGCCGTCCTCTCAGATCTCGGCACCGGACCAAGGAACCGCCTCGGCCCACACGCGGTCGAATGATGTCATGTAGTGATCGGCAAGTGTTCCCCCGTCGAGTCGCCGAAAGTGAAAGGTTGCGTTGGCCGACGCGGGTTCGCCGTAGGCGTGCGGGTTGACAAGGATCTCGTCGTCGTAGCGGAACAGGGACGCATACAGCGTCGTGGAGTGGAGCCGTACCTCGCATCCGTCGAGGTCGACGAGACTCCGGTAGTAGGTGAGAGACGAACGGATCTTGGCCGCGAGCGTGCCGCCGATTCGTTCCTCCCGGTCGCGGATCTCCACGGCCTGTGAGTTGGGGTCTCCGAAGCAGAGGCGGACCGCCACGCCGCGTTGGGCGGCATGGCTGAGCATCCGGGCCACCTTCGGCTGTGTCTGGGCGTAGAAGGTCCCGGAGAACACCAGGACGTCTATGTGTTCCTGGGCCTCGCTGAGAAGACGTAGCCACAGCTCGCGCGGCACGCTCGCCCGGTCGGGGAAGATCTCCAGCAGTTCCGAACGGCTGGCCTCGCCCTTGCGGGTGTCGCTCTGTCGCAGCACGCCGGGCCAGAGGTAACTCTCGTCGGCTACCAGCAGCTTGGCAGCGGCCCATCGGTGGCGGCGGTGCGGGACTCGGCCTGTGTTGATCCAGCGTTCAACGGTCTTGGTCTCGACTCCGCATTCTTCGGCTAACTGCTCCAGCGCGATTCCCTGACGCAGCATCGCTGTACGTAGACGTTCGTTCACGCCCTAAGTGGACTAGACGTCCGAGGACGTTTCAAGACTTTCTCGGGACGTTTCCATGGTGTCTAACACGTCCTCACAACGGCCTTCGGCGAAGTTCACACGTCCTTTTCGCCTCGCTTCACTTGTTCTCGCTGGTCAACACCATTACGCAGTGCGATAGATGGGGGTTGAGTACGTGGGGACAATTATGTCCATTAAATCCGCTCTGGTGGCAAGTGCCGAAAGGTGCGGAGCATGACCGAAACCAGGGCGGACGAGGAAGCTCCACGAGGAATCGACGTCCGGGTGCCGAATGTCGCCCGGATGTATGACTACTTCCTCGGCGGCAAGGACAACTTCCGCATTGACCGGGTCTGCGCCGAGCGGGTGCGGGAGCACGCTCCCGAGGTGTTCGTCATGGCCAGGGAGAACCGGGCCTTTCTCGGGCGGGCGGTGCGCTACCTGGCCGACGAAGCGGGCGTCGACCAGTTCCTCGACATCGGCGCGGGCCTGCCCACACAGGAGAACGTTCACCAGGTCGCACAGAAGATCAACCCAGAGGCACGGACGGTCTACGTCGATCATGACCCGGTGGTGCTGGTGCATGCGCGGGCGTTGCTGGCCACCGACGATCGGACCTGCGTGATCCGGCAGGATGTGCGGGCACCGGAGAAGATCCTCACCGCCGTCGACGCTCTGGGCCTGCTGGACCTGTCGCGGCCGGTGGCGGTGCTGCTGGTGGCGGTCCTGCACTTCGTCACCGACGCCGAAGACCCCTACGGGATCGTGCGCACGCTGCTGGAGGCGGTGCCTGCGGGCTCGCATCTGGTCGTCTCGCACGTGGAGCACCGCCCCGACCTGGAGGAGGCCGCCGCCCAGTACCGGGACGCCAACGCCCCGGTCACGCTGCGCACGGCCGACGAGATCGGGCGCATGTTCGACGGCCTGGCCCTGGTCGACCCCGGGGTGGTGCAGGTGACGGACTGGCGTCCCGACGAGCCGCCCTACCTCGGCGAGCATCGCCGCAAGTGGGTGTGCGGTGGGGTGGGCCGCAAGCCATGACCGCACTCCTGGCGCATGACTTCCGCGCGGTGGACACGGCCCAACGGCTGTGCGACGTCCTGACCGCCACGCATCAACTGTCCTGCGAGGTGCGGGGCGGCTACGGGCTGGCTCTGGTGGCGATGCGGTGCGGCCTGGTGGTGTGGTGCAACGGGGAGTGGTTCTGGTGGTGCGCGGGCTGGGACAGACAGCGTCGCCGACCGGTGTACGCCTTCTGCCGGGTCGACGAACTGGAACAGGCCGCGCGCCGGGTGGCCTTCCACTGCGCCCGACTGCGCGAATGGCAGACGCAACGACGGCAGGCCGGTGAGGGGGCGTCATGCTCATGACCGAAAAGTGCGTGAGTCCTCACGTGGCCATGCCCCAGAACGGCTACAGGCGGCTGGACTGGCGAACGCCGTACCGGGGGCTGGAGCGGGTGCGGCCGACGGCCTGGACGTGTGGTTGCCGGGCCACGGTGTATGAGCTGTGCGAGGGCGGCGGGCAGGCCTTCATCCGGCGCACCGTCCAACTCGACAGCGGCCACGAGATCCACGAGACCCCCTGCTGGCCGATCCCCGAAGCACGCACGATCTGGACGGCTCTGCTGACCGGCCGGGCACGGTAGATCAGACCTCGTCCAAGCGTGCTGACAAGCCGGTGCGGCGGTACGGCCTTCCCCGTGCCCGTGCCGCCGCACCTGACCGGAGAACCCCGTGATCAGGTCGCCCTGTGTCATTCGATGGCAACCCGACCCGTACCGCAAGGCCGCCAAGGCCTGAGGAACGGAAGCGGGGCGGCAGCCTGTTTTCCCGGTTCGACGAAAGCAGACCTTGCTCCCCGGTAGGTCAGAGCGGCTCGTGTCGGTGAATCGTGGCTTCGATGGTGCGTGCCGGGCGCCGGGTCATGGTGGTACGGGCGTGAGCCGGTCGGGTAGCGGTGGGGCCGGTCGCATGACGTAGTCATCCCGAAGGGACGCCCGTTCAGGGCAGTGGTGCCGACGCCACTGCGGCGAAAAAATGATCTTGGTCGGGCGCGCGGCACGGGTGGCGGTGTGTGCCTCTGGTGGGGTGAGTGGTGTGTGCGGCGGTCCGGGTGTGATTTCAGCCTGGACCGCCACACTGGTGTCACCTCACGGAGCAGTCACCATCTGCAACTTAATTATTACACAGAGTCATGTGACGATGAGGTGTCGGTAACTCCTAGCCAAAGGAGCATCATGAGCACCATGCCGCACCTGTCCGCCCCGGTCGAGCGCACCCTCACCGGAACGGCCACAAGTGACACCGTCGGCGTCACCCCATCTTTCAACGCCCCGCCGTTTCTCCCCGGCCCACCCTTTGCCGGTGACGACGACAACTGACCGTCTGCCGTGAAGTGGCCCCGTCGTTCTTCGGAGCGGCGGGGCCATCGCATGCCATACATGAGGGCGGCGGCGCACACCCCGGTGCGGCGGGTGCGATTGGTTGCGGCGGGCGGCCGGTACGGCGGGCGGCGCGGTCTGCCCGTCCGCGCTGGACGGCGCGGGCCGGGACCGGCCGCCAGGGCCGCATGCCCGGCCCCGATGCCGGTCCGGCGCGGGCGGGCACGCCGCGCCGTGCGGCGGCGCGGAGCGCTGCCGCCTTGACCCTGTAATGAAACTCCTCGCAGATCGCCCCTCTTTGGTGATCTTTAATGTGTGATCCGGGGCTTCACGAGGGCGGTTACGCGGACGTCTTGGCAGCTCGGAGGGCGGGTCGTGTGGCGTGACGTTGAGCGGGATGCCCCATGGCTAATAGTTGCCTTTGTCGTTGAACTAGTGGTAGTTGGTGTCGAACCACTTGGTCATCTCCAGCGGGGCGACGTCCTGGGTGCCTCGCGCCATGGCGAAGTAGCCGTCCAGGGCGTCGGCCTCGACGGCGGCGCGGTGGCGTGCGGGGACGGCCCCGACCATGACGGTGGTGTCCAGGACGTGGTCGTACAGCGAGAAGTCCCCGGTGGGGACCTCCCGCACGCCCGCCTCCGCCAGCCGCCGCCAGGTGTCGCCGCGCAGCCTGGCCGCGACGGCGTGCAGGTCCTCTGCCGGGACGCGGCCCGTCCAGTAGCCCTCGATCGCCCTCTTCAGCTCCCGGCCCGGCCCCTGACGCGGATAGCCGTGGACGGTGGCGATCGATGAGGGAGTGGCGGAAGTCTCAGCCACGAAACTCTCCTTCGCGAGTCATGGAGGACTCCGGTGCCCTCAGAGGCGCGAAGGAACGGCCGAACGGCGGGCGCGCCGTGCCTGGCCGTTCTGGCCATGCCGCCTGTCCGTGCCCGTCCGTGTCCGCCCGCACCGCCGACCCGCCCTCGAGGTCACCGAAGTCGCCGCGTGCGTGGTCGCACGCGGGCAGTGGCAGGTCTTCGGACTCGCGGGCACGCCGGGGCCGTTCGAACCCGGGCATCTACTGGCCGTCGCTTCCCCGATCCGGTGTCCGGATCCAGTGCGTCTGACGGCGGTCGTTCCCACTCACCGCTGCGGGGCAGTCCCGGAATTGGCGAGCTCGCGAGCCAAACAGGCGAGCGCTGCCGCACCGGGTTCCCTCTTACGACGCGCCTGCCTGGCGGACAGGGCGAACCGACTGCACGCCCAAGCCTAGGCGCATCCGTCTCTCTTGACGACACCTGCCGCCCCGCGATCCGCTCGGCGGGGATTGCGGGCCCCATCGTCGAACCGGCGGCGGGCGCGACACGTGATGAGGGTATGAGATATCGGCTTCTCACCGTGCTCGCGTTGCTGGCCGCCACCGTCGTGCTCACTCCCGGTACGGCATGCGCCTGCAGTTGCGTCCCGCTCAAACCCGCGGAGCAGGTCACGAAGGCGGCCGCCGTCTTCACCGGGACCGTGGTGGCCTCCCGTCCGGGCAAGGGCGAGCCCATGGGCCCCACGCCTCCGGTCGTCTACACCCTGAGGGCCGACCAGGTCTACAAGGGCGAGCCCGCCGCCGAGTACCAGGTGGCCACCAACGCCGACAGCGCGGCCTGCGGTTACACCTTCGCCATCGGCTCGCGGTACCTGGTGTTCGCCTCGGACGGGGACTCCGGGTTGTTCGCCGTCGACCCGGGCGTCCCGCTGCACACGGCGCTGTGCGACGGCAACCTGCAGGTCCGGCCGGGCGAGGGCCCGTTGCGCGCCCAGGACGGCATCCTGAAGGACGAGCCGCTCAGCGCCGAGCTCCTCTCCGCGCTCGGCGACGCCACCCGCCCCCGGCCGGCCGCCTCCCCCGCCCCTTCCACCCCGGCCCCTTCCACCCCGGCCCCCCTTCCCTCTGCCGCCCCGGCCTCCTCAGCCGGTGACTCCCCTGCCGCTCCGGCCGTCCCGTGGGTCTACGCGGGCGGAGCCGTGGCGCTGCTCGGTCTCGTCATCACCGGGTGGCGGCTGACCGGCAGACGCCGGAAGTAGGGCTCCGCGCCGGGAGCGGGCCTCCGCCTCGGGGAAGGCGGCCGTTCGCGGCGTCCGGTCATACGGCGTGGGCCGGGGAACGCGTGGCGGAGGCCGCCCCAGGATCTCCAAGATCGGCAGGATACGCTAAATTTCTGCCTTTACGAGGAGTCTGTGGTGGCCCTCCATTGATCACGGCTTTTATACCGATATGGGCGCTGACGCTGCTCGGCTTCGCGGCCGGACGCCTCCGGCTGCTCGGCGCGGAGGCCGACCGGGTGCTCGGCGGTTTCGTCTTCCACCTCGCGATGCCCGCCGCGCTGTTCTCCATCCTCACCCGGACCAGGCTGTCGTTCAGCGGGCCCGCCCTGGGTGTCTTCGCCGCCGGAACCGTCGTGACCATGGCCCTGGGTTTCCTGCTGAGCGCCCGGCTCCTCGGCAGGAAGCCCGGCGAGGCCGCGATCGGCGCGATGGCCGCGGGCTACGTGAACTCCGCGAACCTCGGCATCCCGGTCACCCTGCAGGTGCTCGGCGACGCCACCTTCCTGAGCGGGGTGCTGCTCTTCCAGGTGCTGGTGGTCACTCCCGTCGTGCTCGTGGTCCTGGACCGGGGCGCGGGCCGCGCCTTCGGGCTCGCCCGGCTGGCGAGCCTTCCGTTGCGCAACCCGGTGATCCTGGGCCTGATGGCGGGCGCGCTCTGCTCGGCGCTCGGCTGGCGTCCGCCCCCGGCGATCGCCGGGCCGATCGCCCTGCTCGGCGACGCCGCCGTGCCCACCGCACTGGTCGCCCTCGGCCTCTCCCTGACCGTGCGCGGCCCGGCCCTGACGGGCGAGCGTTCCCAGATACTGGCGCTGTCGGCCATGAAACTGCTGGCCCAGCCGCTGCTGGCGTACCTGTTCGGGCTGCTGGCACGGCTCGGCCCCGCCGAACTGCTCGCCGTGGTGGTCTGCGCGGCCCTGCCGACCGCGCAGAACGCCTACGTCTTCGCCCGCGAGTACGGCCAGGCCGCCTCCGTGGCCCGCGGGACCGTGATCGTCAGCACCGCGCTGTCGATGCTCACCCTCGCGGCGGCCGGATGGCTGCTGGGTTGACCGGCCGTACGGAGGACGAGGACGGGCCGGAGACCTCACCCCGCCTGGCGTCCGACGCGCGCCGCGACCAGCAGGGCCAGCACCCCGAGCAGCAGGAGGCCGGCCAGGCCGTACATCAGCAGGCCGAAACCGCCGGCGACGAAGGCCGTGGCGAGTTGGGGGCCGAGGCTGCCGCCGAGGAAGAGGGAGAAGGTGAACAGGGCCAGCGCCGTGCCGCGCGCCTGGCCGGCGATCATGCCGATGTTCTCGTTGAGAGCCGGGGCTCCCGCCGCGACGCCCAGCACGTACACGGCCAGGAGCACCGCGAGCCAGAGCGCGCCGGGGCCGGTGACGGCGACGGCGGCGAGCGCGAGGGCCGCGACCGCGAGCAGGTAGGCGGCGCGCCGGGGGGCGGGGACGCGGCCGAGCAGCGGCGTCAGCAGCGGGACGACGACCATGGACGGCAGGCCGCTGATCCGCAGGGCCATCAGCGCGTCCGGTGAGCCCGCGATGCCCGCGGGGCCGCCCAGCTGCAGCCCGGTGTAGACCGCGACGAAGGTGGCCAGGATGGTGACCGTCGCGACGTAGCGCAACAGCAGCGCGGGGGTGGCCAGCAGGGTGGGCATGGCCCGGTAGGCGGACAGGAAGGAGCCGGAGATCTCGCGCGGCGGGTCGGCCGGCATGACGGAGCGGGCGGCGAGGGCGACCGCCGCGAACGCGGCGGCGGAGACGAGGAACATGCCGCGCCAGCCCACGATCGGGCCCAGCGCCTGGGCCGCGACCTGCAGCAGCACGGCCGCGGCCAGGAACCCGCTCGTCACGGTGGCCAACGCGACCGCACGGCGGCGCGGCTCGACCCGCTCGGCCAGGTAGGCCATCGCGGCGGGCGGGAAGATCGCCACAGCCACGCCCTGCAGCGCCCTGAGCGCGATCGCCGCCTCCGGTCCCGGCGCCACCGCGACCAGGGCGGTGGCCACCGCCGCGGCGGGAAGGCCGAAGGAGATCAGACGCTTGCGTCCGTAGCGGTCGGAGAGCGGGCCGAACAGCAGGAACCCGGCGGCGTACCCCATGCCGAACACGGTGACGAGCCAGGTGAGCCCTCCTTGAGGGGTCTCCCATCCGGCCGCCATGTCGTGCAGCAGCGGGATCACCATGTAGAGCTGGCCGCTGGACAGGACGGCGGTCAGCGTGAAGACCGCGAGGGTGGATCCGAGGGGGGCGAGCCTCTGGGAGCGGGCCGTCGCGAGGGGCGGCGAGGGGGAGAACGAACTCATGGCGGGACCGTAACCAACTATCTAGTTGGAAGTCAACCAACTAGTTGGTGGATACAACCAACCAGTTGGTCCACTAAACTTGCGCCATGTCGAAGGAAGCCACCAAGGACGCGCTCCTGGCCGCGGCTCGCAGCGAGTTCGCCGCCCACGGGATCGCCGGGGCCAGGGTCGACCGGATCGCCGAGCGCGCCGGGGTCAACAAGGAGCGCATCTACGGCTACTTCGGCAGCAAGGAGAAGCTGTTCGACCGCGTGATGGAGGTCGTCCTCGACGAGATGGCCGAGGTCGTGGCCATGCCCGGCGACGACCCCGTCGAGTACGTCGGCAGGATCCACGACTTCTACCTCGCCCACCCCGAGCTGATCCGGCTGATGACGTGGGAGTCGCTGCACTACCGCGAGGACGCCCTCGAGGGGCAGCACGAGCGGATCGCCCGGTGCGCCGCCAAGGCCGAGTCGCTCGCCGCGGGCCTGGGACGCGAGCCGTCCCCCGACGTCGCGCGCACGATGATGACCCTGATCGGGCTGGCGGCCTGGCCGATGGTCATGCCCAGGCTGGGCCGCATCGTCGTGGGCGAGGAGTTCGGCGGTGAGGAGGGACACCTGCGGATGCGCGAGCACCTGGTGGACTTCGTCCGGGCGGCCCTCGGCCGTGACGCGGACGGCGGCACGGCCGAGAACTCGACGGGGAGCACGGACGGGAGCACCGGGAACGCGGGGAGCGCGGGGAACGCGGAGGAGAGCGGGGACGGCGACGCGCGGTAGAGGCCCGGGCGGGTCAGTCCCCGGTGCGGCGGCGCCGCTCGTCGACAGTGATCATCGGAGGGCGCTCGGCGACGGCCACGTCCCGAACGGTCACGTGGTGGCCGCTCGCCCCCCGGCGGAACTGGGCGAGGCGGGGCGAGGGCGTGTGCAGCGAGACCATCTTGTTGTGGCGCTCCAGGCGGGACCAGGAGGTCTGCAGGATCTGGGCGGCCATGCCGCCGAGCGCCTCGGTCGACTGGTGGGAGTGGACGCGGCGGCCCAGGTCGACCTGGGCGAGGGCGTCGAGCCCGGCCAGCTCGAGCAGGTCGACCAGCAGGGCAAGCTCGACCCCGTAACCGGTGACGAACGGGATCCGCTCGAGCACCGAGCGCCGTCCGGCGTACTCACCGGCGAGGGGCTGCACGAACCCGGCCAGCTGCGGCCAGTGCAGGTTGAGCAGGGGCCTGGCGACGAGCTCGGTGACCCGCCCTCCGCCGCTCTGCACGTTCTGCAGCGGCCGATCGTAGCAGCCCTTGACGTAGACGACGCCGGGGTCGTCGAGCAGCGGGCCGAGCAGCCCGGTCACGAACGACGTGCGGAACTCGCGCAGGTCCGCGTCGACGAAGACCAGCAGGTCGCCGGAGGTCACCGCGAGGGACTTCCACAGCGCCTCCCCCTTGCCGTCGAGCGGTTTCAGGTCTGGCAGGATCTCGTCCTGCGCGACCACCCTGGCGCCGGCCTGCGCGGCGCGCGCCGCGGTCTCGTCGACGGAGCGGGAGTCGATGACCACGATCTCGTCGACGAGCGGCGCATCCTCCATCAGGTCGCGCCGGATCGCCGTGACGATCTCGCCGACCGTCTCCGCCTCGTCGCGCGCGGGCAGCACGACGCTGACCGTGCTGTCTCCCTTGGCCCGCAACAACCACGGCAGCGGCCAGTCGCTCGAGGACGAGGTGCGTCTACGCAGCCATGCCTCCACTTCAGGCAGCACAGCCCACCCTTCCCCGCACCTCGGAATTCACGGGTATCACCCTATGTGGCTCTGATTCTCGGCGAGTACGGGCTCCCGTACCCGTCGCGTAGTGGGAAGATCGGCTCAGAGCGGAGCGAGGAGGGGCGGGCATGAACCCGGTGGCCGTGATGAGGGCGGCGCGAATCGTCCGCGACGAGCTCGACTTCATGCCGGACGACACCTCCGGAGAGCTTCGCGACCGGCTCGACCAGTTGCTGGCCGAGGAGGGCAGACAGGCGGCGGGCCCGCTGGCCGAGGCCGTCGTGTCGCTCGTCTCCCGGTACGGCCCCGCCTGGGAGCGCATGCGCCTGCTGCTCGGCCAGGACGAGCAGGCCCTCCTCGAGGAGCCTCTGCCCGAGGAGCCCGCGCCCGCGAGCACCGCCCCGCAACCGCGTGTCTCCGAGCGCGGCCCCTCGGTGATCGGCAGGCTGACCGGGGCCTTCCGCAGGCGGCGCAAGGACGGCGGGGAGCGGCCCGCGGCCCCCGGCGGCCGGGAGCCGCTGATCCTGCCGCTCGTGGAGACTCCCGGCGAGGTGGTCGCGGGCTGGGGCGCCGAGGTCGAGGTCGGCCTGATCCCGCAGGAGACGCCCGGCGGCTCCACCGCCGCGCCCGCCCGCGAACCCGTCGACCTGGACGTCCAGATCATCGCCGAGGGGTTCGAGGCGCCCGCGGGATGGCGGGTGCGGCTGCGCGCCGACGAGGCCACGCCGTACCCCAGGGCGAAGGTCGGCCTGGTCGCCCTCGCGCAGGAGCAGCCGGTGACCGCCCGGCAGATCCAGGTGGTCCACGCGGTGCGCGGCCAGGTGACCGGTTTCGGCGTGCGCGCGCTCGCGGTCCTCGACTCCCCCGGCCTGCTCGGCCAGGAGAACGCCCCGCACCCCGTCGCGGGCACCCCGGTCCGGCTGACCGGCCTCGGGGAGGCGCCGGACGTCACGGCGGTCGTCGTGCACGGCGACCGGCCGGGACGGCTGTGGTGGACCTACCATTCGCCGCACTTCGTCACCCCCGACCAGGCGGAGGCCTGTGAGCTGGGCATGCGGGTCTCGGAGTTCGGGCGAAGCGTGGCGCGGCAGGACCTGCCCCTCGAGGAGGCGGGACGGCAGGTCGCCACACGCGTCCCGCCGGGTTTCTGGGAGCTGCTGAACGCGGTGGCGGGGCGGGTGGCCCCCCGCCGCCCGAGCGTGCTGATCCTGTCGCAGGAGCCGCACGTCCCCTGGGAGCTGGCCTCGCTCGAGCGTCCGATCGACCGGTCGGTGCCGGGCTTCTTGAACTGCCAGACGGTGACGGGCCGCTGGCCGCTGGGAGGCAGGCGTCCCGAGTTGCCGCCGCCGGTGCGCACCGGCGGCGGTGGCGGCATGGCGGTGGTGTACGGCGGGCCGCAGGCCCACCCGCTGGTCCCCGCCTTCGGCGCCAGACAGGTGAGTCCCGCGCTCGGCGACGTCATGGCGCTGCTCGGCGACCCGCCCGACGTGGTCCACTTCGCGACGGGTGCTCCCGCTCCCGAGTCCCTCGGCAGGGGCATGGGCGGCGGCTCGTTCGTCTTCCTCGACGAGCCGGGCGACTGCCAGCCGTTCCTGCTGGCGGGCGCGAGCGGGGCCGTGGCCCCGTTCAGGCCCGTCGGGGACGGCCTGGTCGAGGAGTTCTACCGCCGTTCCCTGGGCGGGGAGCCGCCCGCGGAGGTGCTGCGCTCCCTGCGTTGCATGGCTCCCGCGACGGCGCCCGCCTACCGGTTCTTCGGCCATCCGTCGCTGACGCTGTCCCGCGATCACTCCGCGGCGTGACGCTCCAGGAAGGTGTAGACGTCGGCCTCGTCGACGCCGGGGAAGGACCCGGGCGGCAGGGCGGCCAGGACGTGGGAGTTCCCGCGCGCCGAGGGCCAGGCGTAGCCCTCCCAGCGTTGGGTCAGCTCGGCGGGCGGGCGGCGGCAGCAGTCTCCGGTCGGGCAGCCGGACCTGGTGCGGTTGGTGGTCTCCCGGCCGCGGAACCAGCGTGACTCCCGGTACGGCACGCCGAGGGTGATGGCGAAGTCCCTCTCCCGTGAGGGGTCGACGTGGGCGACGCAGAAGTAGGTGCCGGTGGGCGAGTCGGAGTACTGGTAGAAGACCGAGAACCTGTCCGGGGAGCGGAAGACCTGCCGCCCCGACCACTGCAGGCACATCCGCTGGCCCTCGATCGCCCCCTGCTCGTCGGCGGGGAAGACGATGCCGTCGTTCTCGTACGCCTTGAAGATGATCCCGCCCGCGTCGTTGCGGACGAAGTGGCAGGTCAGGTCGAGGAAGTGGGTGGCGAGGTTGGTGAAGCGGTGCGCGGCCATCTCGTAGGAGACGGCGAACACGTCCCTGAGGTCCTCGACGCTGAGCGCCCGGTCCTGTTTGGCCTCCCTGAGGTACGGCACGGCGGTGGCCTCGGGGACCAGCACGGCGGCGGCGAAGTAGTTGGCCTCGGTCCGCTGGCGGAGGAAGTCAGCGAAGTCGCGCGGCTTGTGGTGGCCGAGGGCGAGGTGGCCGAGGGTCTGCAGCAGGATCGTGCGGGGGGTGTGCATGCCGAGCTGCTCGTGCTTGACGTAGATGCGCCGGTTGCGCAGGTCGGTGATGGAGCGCACGGTGCGGGGCAGGTCCTGGACCGTCTGCACGGTGTAGCCGAAGTGGGTGACCAGGGCCTGGACGGTGCTCTGCGACAGCGCGCCGGTGCGGTAGCCGACCGCGGAGAGCGCCTCGGCAGCCGCCTTCTCGATCTCCTCGAAGTAGTTGCCCCGCTCGCGCTGCATGCGGCGCAGCTCGGCGTTGGCGACGCGCGCCTCCTCCGGGGTCGCGGTGCCCTTGGCCTGGCGTGAGCGCAGCTCGCCGTAGAGGCCGAGGATGTGCTCGAGCACGTCGTTGGGGACGCGCGCGGAGAGCTTGAGCCTGGCCAGGCCGAGCCCGGCGTACAGCGGGTCGCGCTGGGCCTCCTCCAGCGCCATCTCCAGCTGCGCCCTCCGGTTGGGGGCCTGGCGGCGGAGCAGTTCCTCGACGGGCACGTTGAGCGCGGCGGCGAGGGACTTCAGCAGGGACAGCTTGGGCTCGCGTTTGCCGTTCTCCAGCAGGGAGAGCTGGCTCGGCGCGCGGCTGACGCGTTCGCCCAGGTCGGAGAGCGTGAGACCGCGCTGCTTGCGCAGGTGTCTCAACCTCTGGCCGAACGCGATGAGATCAAGCTCCTGCGTCAAGGACAGCGGTTCTTCTCCGACCAAAGATGCCATAGCACGATGCTAAACGAAATTTCGAGCGATATTTCAAGCACTCTCGGAGACCGTGACCCACCTCACTCGGATTGGTCTAGTCCATAGCGAAAATTATGAATTTCTTCGCACCCAAACACCTGATCTTCTTCACAAAAAGAGAAGAAGTTGTGTTCTTTCGTCAACTTCGACCTTGTTTGCCTGTTTCGTCCGGGCACACACTCGAAGCAAGGCACCCAGGGGACGACAAGGAGTGAAAATGAACGATCGCCTCAAGGGAGCCGCAGACGAGCTGCGGCGAGAGTGGGAGACCAACCCCCGCTGGTCGGGAATCGAGCGGACCTACACGGCCGAAGACGTGGTTCGACTCCGAGGATCCGTCCAGGAGGAGCACACTCTCGCCCGGCTCGGTTCCGAGCGGCTGTGGGATCTGCTCAACACCCAGGACTACGTGCACGCTCTCGGCGCGTTGACCGGCAACCAGGCCGTGCAGCAGGTCAAGGCCGGGCTGAAGGCCATCTACCTGTCCGGATGGCAGGTCGCGGCCGACGCCAACCTCGGCGGGCAGACCTACCCCGACCAGAGCCTCTACCCCGCCAACTCCGTCCCGGCGGTCGTGCGCCGCATCAACAACGCGCTGCTGCGCGCCGACCAGATCACCTGGTCGGAGGGCGAGGCCGACGCGCCCCACTGGCTGGCCCCGATCGTGGCCGACGCCGAGGCGGGCTTCGGCGGCGTGCTCAACGCCTTCGAGCTGATGAAGGGCATGATCGCCGCGGGCGCGGCGGGCGTGCACTGGGAGGACCAGCTCGCCTCGGAGAAGAAGTGCGGCCATCTTGGCGGGAAGGTGCTCATCCCGACCAGCCAGCACGTCAAGACCCTCAACGCGGCCCGCCTCGCGGCCGACGTCGCGGGTGTCCCCTCTGTGATCATCGCGCGGACCGACGCCCAGGCCGCGACGCTCCTGACCACCGACGTCGACCCCCGCGACCGCGCCTTCACCACCGGCGACCGCACGGCGGAGGGATTCCACCGGGTCCGCAACGGCGTCGACTCCTGCATCTCGCGCGGCCTCGCCTACGCGCCCCACTCCGACCTGCTGTGGATGGAGACCTCGACGCCGGACCTGGACGTGGCCCGCGCGTTCGCCGAGGCCGTCAAGGCTCAGTACCCCGACCAGATGCTCGCCTACAACTGCTCCCCCTCCTTCAACTGGAAGAAGCACCTGGACGACTCGACCATCGCCAAGTTCCAGCGCGAGCTCGGGCACATGGGCTACAAGTTCCAGTTCATCACGCTGGCGGGCTTCCACTCGCTCAACTACTCGATGTTCAACCTGGCGAAGGGCTACGCCGAGGAGGGCATGACCGCCTACGTCGCGCTGCAGGAGGCCGAGTTCGCCTCCGAGTCCCGCGGCTACACCGCGACCCGCCACCAGCGCGAGGTCGGCACCGGATACTTCGACCTGGTCAGCACGGCCGTCGCGCCGAACTCCTCGACCACGGCGCTCAAGGGCTCCACCGAGGAGGAGCAGTTCGAAACGGCTCACTGACCCTTCGAACCCGAGCCCGCCCGGATGCTTCCAGGGCATGGGACCGCTCCCCGGGCGGGCTCGACCACCAGGTCGCGGGGTGAGGCCCCGCCGTACGGATCTCCCCTGAGTCCGTACGGCGGGGCTTTCGCCTTCGCCCCGTGGTCTCCCCGTTCGGCCCCGGTTCCCGCCCGGTCCGCCCGCGAGGACCCGGCTCCCGGGGCCCGGTTCGCGACGGCTCGGGTCAGCCCGTGGCGGCCCGGCCCGTGACGGCAGGGATCAGGCCGTGACCGCCTGGATCAGCTTGCGCCGCTGCTGCGTGCCCAGCCCGCCGAGGCGGCGGGTCTCGTCGACCTCGGCCTGCCGCATCAGCTGGGCAGCCTTGACGTTGCCGATCCCGGGCAGGGCGCGCAGCGCCTGCGACACCTTGATGCGCTTGGCGACCTCGTCGTCCCGGCCGAGCAACTGCTCGAGGCTTATCGACCCGGCCTTTACCTCGGCCAGAAGCCTGGCTCTGGCGACACGGGTCTCGGCGGCCTTGGCCAAGGCGGCTTGACGCTGTTCGGGGGTTAGCTTGGGCAGAGCCATCGATTTCTCCCTGACTACTTGGATTCTGGCGATCTGTTACCCGCAGCGCACCGCCTAATCATCGCCAGGGGTGGGGAAAATCACGCAGCTCGCAGGGACCATCACGATATGCCCGGTTGGTTACCCCGGCCTTACCTGACTGTTCGTAGCCTCGACAGCATGGGTGTGTGGCGAGGGCCGGACGGCATCGAGGTCGAGGCGATCGTGCTCAACGACCTGCCATGCCTGCGTGTGACCCGGCGGATCGGAGAGCGGCGGGTACTGCTGGCCTACTGCATGGACGTGCGCGAAGTCGGCGAACACGTCGACCTCGCCGAGCTCGTCGCGACCTGAGAGAGGCCCGGGAGAGCCGTCCGGACACGCCCCGAGGGGAGGGGCGCGGGAGCGGCTCGGAAAACGGCGGGCGCGGAGGCCGACCGTACGAGATGATCAAAGTCAGGGTCACAGCCACGTCCGATTTGGCATCGGTGTGAACTTTCGCGGTTCGTGGGACGTCCGAGTACTAGGAGGCCCGAATGGAAGTTCTGGACGGCCTCGTCGACGAAGACCTCCGGCTGGAGCTCATCCTCGTCGAGGCCCTGTACGGGGAAGCGGAACGACTGGCCGCCCAGTCCGACCGCTGAACGACACCGGATGCCTGTCGCCTCACGTGAGACGGCAGGCATTCCCCCGCCCACGCCCCGCCCCCCGACGTCCGCCCGCGGTGGGACGGGCGGACTCGATGAACCCCATGGAGATGGCGTTAACTGTCCTCATGAACAAGCGCGAGCTGATCGAGAAGGCCGCGGCCGAGGCGGGGCTCAGCCGGCGGCAGACCGCCGCGGCCCTGGAGGCGATCCTGGGGACCATCCAGACGGCGGTGGCGGCCGAGGACAAGGTCGCGATCCCCGGCTTCGGATCCTTCGAGATCGTCCATAAACCAGCACGGACCGGACGAAACCCTCAGACCGGTGAGCCCCTGGAGATCGCCGAGACCTGGACGGCCAGGTTCAAGCCGAGCCCGGGATTCATGGGCCTCATCCGCCAGCGCAAGAAGGACTGACCCCGCCCGGGGGCGTCCCGCGACCGCTCAGCCGCGCACGGCCCTGGCCGACCAGCGTCCGTCGTGCCGCTCCACCCGCAACGGCCTGCCGAAACAGTCGGAGAGGTTCTCCTCCGTCAGGATCTCGGCCACCGGCCCCGCCGCCCCGATGCGGGAGTCGCGCATCAGCAGGGCGTGGGTGGTGGTCGCCGGGACCTCCTCCAGGTGGTGGGTGACGGTGACCGTGGTCAGCGCGGGGCGGGTCTCCGCCAGCTCCTCGACCGCGGTGATCAAATCCTCGCGGGCGGGCAGATCGAGCCCGGCGAACGGCTCGTCCAGCAGCAGGACCACCGGCTCGGCCATCAACGCCCTCGCGACCCGGATCCTGGCCCGCTCCCCCTGGGAGCAGACCCGGAAAAGCCGGTCCGCGAGATCCTTGCAGCCCATGTCGGCCAGCAACCGGTGGGCGCGCTCGTGCTCGGCCTGCCCGTACCGGTCCCACAGCGGGGCGCTCGTCCCGGTGTGGCCGGTCAGGACGACCGTGTGCGCGGTCGCGCCCTCCTCCTCGAGCAGTTCCTCGTCGACGAGCCGCTGGCTGGCGGCGACCAGGCCGATGCGGCGGCGGAGCTCGCGAAGGTCGACACGGCCGAGCCGCTGACCGAGCACGGTGACCGCGCCGTCAGTCGGATGCCGTACGGCGGCCGCCAGCGAGAGCAGCGTGGTCTTGCCCATCCATGAGTTAACGCACTTCTTTTTCGTAGAATGGAGAAGCCAGGACAAAGCGGAGGGAAAGGGACGGTAACGATGGCAACCAGGACCAAGGCCCCCAGCAAAGCCAAGGTTGAGCAGCACGCACGTATCACGGTCATCAAGGAAGCGATGCTCAACGGCACCGCCATGTCGATCAATGGCGTGGCCGGACGATGGAACACCGCAGGCGATGTGTGGACCGCCGACGACCCTTCGGTGGGTAACACCTTGATCTTGGTTCGGATCTCGGACGCCGAAGAAGAGGAGGTCAACGGCGTAGCCCGGCAGATCGAGGACACATGCAACCTGACCGCTCGTCGTGGCGCGAGGGTCGGCATGATCCTCGTCGAGAACGACACCTCAGCGTTCAAGCGCCGCAAGATCAAGCTTCCCAACGGAGAGACCCAGCTCCGGACCGTACGCCCGAAGTTCCGGCTTGCTCTCAGGCTGCTTAGCGAGGGCAGATACCGCCGGTTCACGACCTACCACCTTGACCGCACGGTTCGTGATCCGAGGGACCTGGAAGACCTCATTGACGTGGTCGAGGGGTCGCGCCCACGCGTCGTCGCCGACTCGTTCACCGGCAGTCTGAGACTGGCCACCGACAGCGACATCACCTCCGCCCGAATCCATTGCGCCATAGCGAACCAGGCATCCCGCGACACCGTGCGCCGGGTCTCGCGCACCCGCAAGGAGCAGGCCCAAGAGGGACGCTTCGGAGGAGGCGGAAGACGCTACGGGTTCGAGCCCGACGGGATCACGCATCGCCCGCAGGAAGCCGATGCCATCGCCCGATACCATGCCATCGCGCTCACGGGTGTTTCGGTCAAGGAGATCACCCGCGACATGAAGAGGGAAGGTCTGCTCACCGCCACCGGCAAGCAGTGGTCTTCGCAGTTGGTACGCGAGATGTTGCTACGCCCCTGTATCGCGGGGCTCAGCGTGCATCGCCCTGAGATCCCTCTGGATCTTCCCCACGATGAAGACTATGACGAGCAGGAGAGGGAAGATCAGGAAGTTGCCGCCCTCAGACCCTCGCACTACACGCCTGAGGATGTCGTGGGTACTCTGCCCGGCGATCCAATCGTCTTCCCGGAAGACTATTGGCGTCTGGTGAACATGTGGACCGACCCCGACCGCCGCAGCAACCAGGCGGGCAACACGCCGAAGTCACTCGGGTCATGCATCTACCGGTGTCCGTGTGGGGGAACAGTGACCCCGAAGAACAAGAAGTGGAAGCGCAAGGACCCCAAGACCGGCGAGTACACCATACCCGTGGTCGAGAAGGGCTACCGGTGCTATGAACCCGGGAAGGGACACGTCACGTGTCCCGCTGCGGAACTTGACGCGTTGGTGATCGCAACGATCAAAGAGCTGATCCGCATCTCTGACCCTGCCGACATCATCGGCCGCCCCGCCACCGCAGGAGCCGACATCCCCGCCCTCCGCGCGGAAATGGCGATGCACGAGGCACGGCTACGGGAGATCAGCGCCGACCGCGAAGCCGACCTCATCAGCAGGGCACAGATGCTCGACATGACCGCCAAGCGCCGCAAGAAGATGGAGGAGACGAAAGCCAAGCTTGATCAGGCACTTGAGAACGTCCACCCCGCCGCGAAACTGATCGACGCGAAAGACATCGACGCCGCATGGGATGACCTCACCCTTGGTGAACAGCGTGAGATATGCCGCCGCATGCTGGTAGTGACCATCCACCCCCTCGGACGGGGAAGGCGGGTGCCCGTCCGAGAGCGAGTCACCATCACCAAGCGTCACCGTGACGCGCAGGACTCCGCCGCCTGACCCGGAAACGACTACTGCCCCGGCGGGATGTCCGGGGCAGTAGTCATGCTCTGAACCTCAGCGATGATTCTTGAAGACCAGCGCAAGGTAATCGCGTTCCTCGTCGGCTAGCGGCCCCAACTCCGCCGCTGTCCGCTTGATCCACTCGTGATCATCGTCCGTCAGACGATAGCCGGACGATGATCGACCATCCGCCCCACGACCAGGTAACCCCCCGGGTTCCGTCCCGCGCCCCCTTCCCAGCCGACTGCACACCGTAACACCCGCCGTCCCTGTGACCACGCACAGTAGCCACTGGGGTTCCGTGCTGCCCGCTCCCCGTACCCCACCCACCCGCCCAACCCCCGACGGCTGAGGACCACGCGCCCCTGCCCCTCACCCCGAACCCCTTGACATGCACGCCACCTCGCCATGTCCAGGTCGTCGCGTGATGCGGGAAGTACTTGAGCACCTCGACCATGTCCGCCCCGCCGTGCCGTGAGCGCTGTGCCCATTGCGACACCTGCGGCCGCGTCCCGATGTGCGTCTGTGCGACCACCTCACCCGCCGTCGTGATGGTCACGTAGTACGGCCCCACCACGAACCCGCCCTGACGCTCCTGGTCGATCCACGCCATATCACCGGCCGCGCACCGAGCCTCCACATACCGCACCTGCTCCCGCCTCACCCGCCCCCGCCACCAGCTGACCGGTTCCCGCCGCACCACTCATGCCCCTACCCCCCGCCGTAGTCAAACCGCGTGATCTTGGTGCGCCGCCGTACCCCGTCCGTCCACACCCACGTCGTCACCTGGCCCTCCCAATCCCGCAGCGACACATACACCCGCTTGGCTTGCCGAGACTCCTCCCGCGCCCACGCCTCAACCTCCGCCGCCGACATGTCCACCGCTTGTGCCGCCACCCCCTTCCACCCGAGATCCACCCCGACCACGTATCCCACCTCCCGCCGCCCGGCAGAGAGCCGCCGCTCAGCCGCCAGCCACCGCTTAACTCCGCCCGGCTCGCCGAGCTTGTGACGCATCACCACCAGCCCCACCATCAGCGCCAGCGCCCCCGCCACCAGCGCCGCCAGGACCAACGACCCATCGGCCTCACCCATCCCGCCGCCTCTCCGGACCATTCACCGCAGGCACTTGACAGCCTCCCGTCCGTGTACTCATAAAGATCAACTTTCCGTCGCGGCGCCGCCGGCTGAACTGGCCCTGAAGGGGCCGCCCCTTCGGGGTGACCTGCGGTCATTCGACCGGCGGAGCCGCTACCTCACCCATGACCGCCCGTAGCGCGCAGGCTCAGCACCGACCCCAGGTTCGCGGTGCGTAACCATGCCGCCCTTGTCTGCTTCTCTGTGCTTTCTCTCGCCCCTTGCGCCCTACGCCTCCCGCGACACCCGCCCCCGCAGATAGACCCGCGTGGACAGCACCTGACCATCCGACGACGTCAGGGACGCATACATCTCCCGCCCCGACCGAGACTCCTCCCGCGCCAGCACATCCGCCGCACTCGCAGACAGCCGCGTCTGACTCACCAGGCCCTGACCGGATTCGATGAACCCCACGATGTACCGGTCACGATGGTCGGCCCCGACGAACCCACCCCGCGCCGCACCCTGTGCCGCCTTCAGCCATATCCGCAGACGCCGCCTCGCGAAGGCGTAATGCACGGTGAGCCCCACCGCCAAGGAGGCGACCATGTAGGAGATCACCTGGCCCAGCCCGAACCCCGACGACCGCGCCGCCATGACCCCCGCCTCAACCCAACCCATGCCGCTCCTCTTCTCCTTCGGTTTGATCGCTGACAGACCGTGCCGCGCTACTTGCCGTCGTAAGGCTCATCACGGGGACGCAGCAGCCCCGCCAGCACATCACCGCCCTTGTTGCGGTCGGTGACCTTGCGCGCCTGCACCCCGTCCGCCCAGATCCACGCGGTGACTTCGCCTCCAGGCTTCGCCCGCATCACATACACCTCTTTCACCCGAGGCGACAGCGACCGTTCCACCGCCCACTGCTCCACCTGCGGCCACGTCGTGGAGACCTGCTCCGTCTGGAAACCGTCTCCCTCCACCGCAGCGCCGATCGTGTACGTCTCCACCGGCCACGCCGTCTCGTCCTCCGGACGCGCCCCCCGCCAGATGGGCACCTGCCACAGCAGCCCGCCCAGCAGCAGCACCGCCACGACCCCGACCCCGATCACGAACCCGACCATGAATGCCTCCCAACCTCGCTTGTTCTTCCGGCTGTGCTCCCGAGCGCAGCCCTTACAACCACGGCTTGTGCTGATAGCTGTTGGTGCGCAGGCCCCGTTCCGCTTCGGCCCGCGCCTCCTGCCGTCGAAGCTCCTTGACCGCCGCACGTGGCCGTAGATCGTGCCGGTGCCGCCACCAGTGCACTACGTTGATCACCGCTGACAGCGTCGGCAGGAACAGCACCACCGCCAGCAACACCAGATCTCCCGTGGCCACGTCTCTCCTTGTCTTCTCGTCTCGTTGGCCCTGATCAGCGCTTATGCACACACCCGCACCCCCAGCCCGAGCCCGTCACCCCCCGCTGCATCGGCCCGCGCCCGCAGCCGTTCCAGCTCAGCCCGCCACCGCTGCTTACGCGCCACCTCCCGCAGCAGCCGCAGCGCAGCAGACCCCGCCTCCGGATCACCCGCCGCCACCCGCAGCCACACGAACCGACACGAATCGGCCGCCCCTTCGTCCAGGCCCAGCGCCTCCAGCACCCAGGCCCGGCGATCCCGCTTGTGCTCGCCCATGGTCCGCCCCGACCACTTACGCGACACCAGCACCCGCCGCCCCGCATAGCCCAGATGCTCCGCCCGATGCGCCTTCGACCGGCACCGGCCCGGCACCATCCCCGACTTGGCCCCCTTCGGCTGCACCCCGTACCGCAGCCAGTTCGCACACCCCGGCGAGCACGGCTCAAACCGCAGCGCCTCCACCAGGCGCGCCGCATGCGCCCGACGCCCCGCGTTCGCCCGAGGTCCGGCGTCGTCGCCCAAGTCCTCACCCAGGCTCTTGGTCAGGTACTTCGTCAGGTACCTCACCCGCTGGTCAGCATCCCGACTGCCCACCAAGACCCCTTGCGCGTCGAACTGCACGCCGAAGCGCACCACATGAAGGGGATCGGCCTCCTGGTCGGCGTCCAGCCGGTCAAGCGCCTCATCCCAGGTCGGCAGCACCTCACCCGTGTCGGAATCGACGTATCCGCCGATCTCCGCCGACCACACCGGCAGTCGATCCCCCTCGAAGCGGACCTCATCGACCGCAGGCCACCACACCTGGTGATAGGTGGCCGCCACGATCTGACGCAGTTCCGCCCGGGGCAGCGTCCCGCGAATGGCGATGTGCAGATGTGGAGCCAGCCGCCTTTGCGGCTCGACACTGGCGAAGTACTGCACATCGAAGCCCGCCACCCGGCGAAGGTTCTGCACGAACCTGTCGATCAGCTTCGAGAAGTGCAGCGCATCCCGCGCCGCCCGCCGATAGTCATAGCCGCCCGGATCGACCGGCACCCCGTCACGCACCCGCCCATACGACGGCAGCGTGAGCGTGACGAACATCGACGGCCGAAACACCTTGCCGTCCGAGCCCGTGAAGGTGCGCCCAAGCGTGGTGTCACACCGCAGCCGCCGAGGAAGATCCGGCGCATCCTGCCGCCGCCGCGTGGAGCGCACCCGCCCCCCGCCCGACCGGCCCGCCACCGCCCCGACCATCCCCGCCGCCTGAATCTCCCGATCCACCGCGTCAATCACCGCGTCCAGCTCAGCCGTGTCGACGCCCGCGTGCACCGCCTCATCCCGCTGAAGCTCCAAATGCGCCCGCGCCTCGATGAGTGAGCGTTGATGCTCGCTCGCCTCAGCAGGCGCGACCGGTTCGGCCTCCAGATGCCAGCCCTCCCGGCACTGCGCCCGCCGCACCTGACGCCCCCGCTTGGCACACGGGGGACACTTGCTCTCCAGCGTCGCCCCGCACGGCACCGACACCACCTCAGCCACCCCGGTGAGGGAGTCCACCCGCCGATACGGGATCGGCCGAATGCACACCCCGTTCGTGATCGCGACCTGTTCGGCGACCTCGCGGGTCAGGAGCCGCGCACCCCGCACGGCCCGCAGCTCCCGCCCCACCTCCTCACCCAGGGTCAAGCAGCCCCCCACCCTTCGCCGTCCGCGCCGTCGACGTCCCACCCCTCGAACTCCGCGCCGTCCAGGTCCGCCCCGTCGAGATCCGCGTCCGCGCTGTCATCGCCCGCCAGAGCCCGCGCCCCGCAGGCCCGGCACTCGATCAGGCCCCGCATGACGTCCTGCCAGAGCTGATCGATCTCACCGCAGACCGCGCAGGTCAGCCCATAGAGCACCACCGAGAGAGTCAACGCACCTCACTTGCCATCGCCGTCGAGTACTTGAGAACCATCTGCCGAATGTCGTCGTCGCTGACGTAGGCCGCCCGCACCCGGATCGGGTCGGGACGGTTCTCCAGCCGGACATAGGCCACGCCCGCGCCCACGCTCTTGTCAGTGGGATGACGCGGGATCTGATCGGCCAGCGCGCCCCGGTCCCGCGCCCCGTCCCCAAGCACCATGTCGACCTGTCCCGGCTCATCCAGCCGCAACGCGACCTTGTCCGGGAACAGGTGCCGGATACTCAGCACCTCTTTCCGAGGATCTTGCAGCGCCGCCATGACGCCGATCCCCACCGCGCGCCCCTGCGTGGTCAACGTCGCCAGCGCCGCCCCAATCCGCGCCTTGAGCCCCTTGTCCGCCTGGTAGGCGGTCAAGAACGCGATCTCATCCACCACGACCAGGACGAACGGATCCTGTGTGGTCGGCACGTGCGAGCGCCGGACCCCGGCGTATCGGTCGGCTCGCTCGTGCATCACCGCGACCGCTTCTTCCAGCAGATCCGCGCACTCGTCCGGCGTGGACGCGTACCGATCGAACAGCGCCCGCCCGAAGGACAACTCCATCCGCTTGGGATCCAGCCCCCACAGCCGCACCAGGCCCACCCGCCGCGCAGGCAGCAGCCCCCGGATCACCGACCACAGCCACGAGCCCTTACCCGCCCCGGTCGCCCCCGCGATCAACACGTGGGTCCCGTGCACCTGGAGCCGGTACGGCCTGCCGTCCTCACCTATCCCGACGTCGACCGTGGTGACGGTCGGAGCATCGGGATACGGCCGCGCAGGCACCACCCGCGCCAGCGCATCCCGCCGAGGAAAGGTCAGGGTCACCCACCCCGGACGCGGCGAGAAGACCCGGCAGCTCACCGCACCGAACCCGTTACTCAGGCCCGCTTGCGCCTCCGCGAACTGCTGATCGGCCTGCCCGGCCAGCATCTTGACCGTGAGCCGGTCGGTGTTCCGGTCGCACCGGACCCGCACCAGCTCAGGCGCATACCCCCGCCCGCCCAGCGTCACCCCGAGCCCGGAAACCGCCATCACGGCCCGCCACCGCCACCGGTACACCCACACCAGCCGCCACCAGGCCAGCGCAGGCCACACCAGCACCCGCACCGCAGCCGCAGGCCACAGCGCAGCCCAGGAGGAGACCGCCCCCGCAGCCACCCCCCACCCCATCACCGTGATCCGCCACCCCACCAGGTAGCAGCCCACCCCGCTCACCGCCACCAGCGCGCACGCCACCGGATGACGCCACACCGTCCGCGCCAGAGCGGCCAACGCCCGCCACAGCCACACCACCAGCGTGATCACGGCAGGCGTCTTGATCACCGTCGGCGCGAACACCACCGACGTATCCGGCGTCGTCGACACCACGCTTTGCACCTCTGCGCCCGGCATCCTGCGCAGCACCAAAAACCTCCCCGTCCCCGTGAATTGGCCCGAAAATTGGTATGCGGTCGCCCGCCCCGAAAATGCGCCGTAGAAAAGAAGGCGGAGCCGCCGATGCAAAGGCCGCCGGAATGCGTAATCCCGGCAGCCCACACGCCACGGTCACCGTCTACAGAGACGCCGCCCCTCAGCCAGCCAGCGCACGCCCCACACGCGCGCCCGGCAGCGACAATCCCTTAATTACTCGTTCATTCGCCGTTGAACGGCATCTTGCCCTTACCCGCTCCCGCCGCACCAGCGGACGGAACCACCCCACGCAGTCCCGACGCCCGATACGAGTAGGCCAGACGAACCCGGTCCCCAGACCCGTTGATCCACGGAACCACCGCCAGCCCTTCGAAGACCACCGGGACCATGCTCAACCCGAGCGCCTCCAGAGCAGGCGGAACCGGAGGAACCACCGGCTCATCCACCGCGATGATCTTCACGGCCAGCGACTTCGCAGCCACCTTGACGGACGGATCACCGTCCATCACCGGCACCTGCCACACCGGCAACCCCGTCGTCTTGTCCCGCGCCGGAACCTGCCGATCCGGCGTACTCGCCTCGAAATCCATGACCTGACTTACTTCCCCCGTGACGTAACAGCCATGAGGGAACACGTGCTCATGAGCAACAGGGATCGGTCCCTGTAGTGCCAACGAACCTCCTTGGTCGGCGGGTTGTTTATGGTACCGGTTAAACGAGCGAATGGCACGTAAAGTTCCCGTCCAAATCAAAAAGAGGCACCCTTACAAGAATTAGTGACTTCTCTGTAGAAGTTCTTGTTATGTCATTGTTGACATAGCCGGATCACGGCCACCCTCAAGGCCGCCACTCGCGGTGCGCCACCCCTGCAACAACCTCACACTGCTCAACTGTGAATACAACGGGTTAACCGATTCCTATGACGAGCAATCACCCGATCTCTACCGTTGGACCGTGCCCAACTCTCGCCCGCAGCGCCGAGTCACCCGCACCTTCCGCAACCTGTCCCGACGCTCACCCGCCCCCAAGAACAGCGAGCCGCCGCCCGCACCACCCCGGCCGCGCGCCGCCTCATGGATTGGCCGCCTTCTGCGCCGCCGCCCACCAGTCGACCGACCCGCCCACGCCGAACTCGATGCCCTGACCGCCAAGGAACGCCAAGAGCTGTGGGACGCCCATCGCCAACGCCCCTTCCAGGCAATCACCTCACTGATCACCTCAGCCGGTGTACTGCTGGGCGTCGCGTTCACTGCCTACGGCCTCAGCTACACCGCCCAGACCCTCAGCGCGGCCCAGGAAGGGCAGCTCACCGATCGCTACACCAAAGCCGTCGAACAACTCGCCTCCGAGGCCGTTGACGTACGACTCGGTGCCATCTACGCCCTGCAACGCCTCGCCACCGACTCCCCCCGCGACCGCATCACCATCCGCAACCTTCTCGCCGCCTTCGTCCGCAACCACGACCTCTGCTCCCCCAAACCGCCCCCAAAACAATGCGGCACCAAAACCAAGCATCTTGGTACGGTTCGCATAACGACGGACGTCTACGCCGCCCTCACCATCGCCCAAACACTGACCACTTCCAAAGATGAGTTCCTCGACTTATCCGAGACACGTTTCCCCCACGCGGACCTGAACTTTGTGGACCTGACCCGCGCGAACCTGCTCGACGCAGACCTGACTAGCGCAAGCCTGGTGGACGCGCGCCTGACCCGCGCACACTTGTCCGTCGCAGACCTGACCCACGCATACTTACGCAACGCGGACCTGCGCGATGCGAACCTGGTCAACGCGGACCTGATCGATGTGGACCTGGAGAAGGCGAACCTGACCAAGGCGGACCTGTTCCTCGCGAACCTGACGGGCGCGAACCTGAGCGGCGCAAACCTGACGGGCGCGAACCTGAGCGGCGCGAACCTGACCGATGTCACAGGGATGACTGCAGACGAGATCCGGAAGGCGGCCATCACCGATGCCACCACAAAATTCTGACCATCACCGATACGCCGCGTATCCATGCGAAGCATGTACGGCCGGATTGCCGAATTGTTCTTATAAAGGTCAAGGGGCGGCAGCGCTCCGCGCCGCCACCCGGCGCGGCACGCCCGCCCGCACCGGCCCGGCATCGGGACCGGGCATGCGGCCTGACGGCCGGTCCCGGCCCGCGCCGCCCGGCACGAACGCGCGGACCACGCCGCCCGCCGCACCGTCCGCCGCCGCCTTACCTCGACTCGCCGCCCGTGGTACGCGCCGCCGCCCCAGACACGACGAAGCCCCGCCACCTCCAAGGCGACGAGGCTCCAGTTGCCGAAAAACTATCCCCCAGAGGAGGGATCGAGAAAGGAAGGGTCGAGAACATCAGGCGTGGGAGGAGCCGTGCCGTTCTCCCAGATGCAGTCGGACAACCCCCCGAGGACGTTCAACTTCTCCACTCCCGGAGGAGAGTAATAGTTGATGTGCAGCCAGTAATTACCCAACCGCTCAAACTTGATCTCGACACCGTCCCTCGCGCCGTCCCCTCGGATATACCACTCCACTCGCACCCCTGGCCGCCCCTGCCAGTACGCCGCCACATCGGCTAGATACTTTCGCGCCTTCTTCTCCCCGACGCTCTCTGTCAGATACTCCACACCCGGCGTGATCTGCCCCGTGCCTCCCGAATCAAGGAAGTACTCACACGACGTGGTGAGGAGCGGACGGACAAGGGTGAACGGCGAAGGAACGGGCACCGCGCGAAACGTCTCCTGCAAGTAGCCGTCTATCACCGTCATGGCCTCCTTCTTCGTGATGGACGGCCCCGGCGTGACAGCACACCCCGACCCCAGCAGCACCAAGGCCACAGCAGCCCCCGCCCCCCAGCGACTTCCGATCATGCGCTCCTTTCCATGCCCGAGTGCGTACGCGCTGAATGCCCTCCATCCTGGCTCAGCGAGCCTCAGCCGGTGCGGTTCCTTTCGGCCAGATGCACTCATTAAGCACCCCGCGTATCTCCACCCGACGCGCAGCCGGGTAATAAGCCACGGCCAGCCGGTAATGATCACGAAGATGGATCACCGTGCTGTTTTCCATTCGTTCGATTCCCGCCCCCGCTGACTGCCAGTACGCCACCGTCGCAGCCGCGAAGCGCCGCACTTCCCACCGCCGCAGACCGATCGTGGAAGCCCGGTAGAACACGCTCGGCTCTACCTGTCCGCCGAACCCAGCCGCCGCGCAACCTTCCCCGCGACCATCACGCACACGGGAGAACCGCAACGGCGAGTACACCATCCGCAGCGTCTCCCGCACATAGCTGTCTATTCGCTCACCCGCCACCCGCTCACTGATCGTCGTAGCAGGAGCCGACGCGCACCCCGCGACCACCAGGAGCACACCCACCGCAGCCGTCCACCATGCGCACGTCATCAGCCAACGCAACTCAAGATCCTTTTTGTGTCCGCGGGGCTCAGCAAGATCACTTTCCGTCGCGGCGCCGCCGGCTGAACTGGCCCTGAACGGGCCGCCCCTTCGGGGTGACCTACGGTCATTCGGCAGGCAGAGCCGCTACCGCACCCATGACCGCCCGTAGCGCAGGGGCGCTGTACCCAGCGCACGCCACCGAGCCCAAGTTCGTCGGTACGCGACCGACTTGCTCTGACCGCGCCTCATCCCTGCTCATTCCTTCTGTAGTCACGGCAGGCCTTACACGCACATCGAGCGGAGACATAACCCAGCCGCCCGCCATGAGGAACGGCGGGATCGCGCACCAAGGCCAACGCGCCGTCCAGCAGACGCTCCCATTCCGCATCTCGCTCGGTACGCCTCACCATCCGCAGGTACGAGGTGCCCTCTTGCTTCGCTACGACGTCGAGAGCATCACGACTCCACACCCCCCGCTCCAGGATCACGGCGATGATCCGGAGCCGACAGGCGACATCGTCAAGGGGAGACGGCCCACGGCCAGCCCTCTTGCAGGGTTCCTTACGACACAGGTATCTCCTGTACGCAAGCGCCGTCCCGCACCACTTACCCGGGCACGGGAGAGGCACTAGCGGCCTAAGCCGTCTGTTCGACGCAGCGACGATCTCAGCGTCGAACGCCGAGTCCCGCAGGCGGCTCGCATACAGCGCAGCCAGCCCCACCGACAGCTCACGGACCACCGCTTGCAAGGTCAGGCCACGCGCGACCAAGGCCACGGCACGCGCCTTGAGATCATCGTCGAAAACCACCGGTCTCATCGAGACCTCTACGAGCAGCCAGACGACGGAAGCGGGATCTCCACACCACACAGGCACGCCTGACACTCACAGGTGCAACCGTCCCGACAGCTGCACCGGCTAACCTGACGGCTCGTGCAGCAGATACGTCCTTCTTGCATCGACACTCCATGTTGGTTTTGAGGCACGGTGAAGGCAGGCACCGCGCCAGGGAAAGGAGGAGGTGCGACGACGTGAAAGGAAAGGTTTCGCCGTCGCACCGGAACCGATGGGTCAATTGCCCCTTGTGGAGCGCCACACGGCCGCAAAAACCTCCGCGACCTGCATCAACACTGTCGCTGCCCTATGTATCGCCGCGTCCCGAGACGTGTAGCCGCGTTCCTGCCCTATCAAGCCCTTTGGGCCGGGAAGATTGATGACAAGTGTCCAGCAGCGCTGACAGTGGAAGTCCCGTTCGGCCTTCAAAGTGAAGCAGCGTAGACCGTCGACATATCCGTACTCGTACCCGCTCGCTGCCGAAGGCCGCCAAGCGATGACGTCAGCGGCAGCGGCGTCGCCGGATTCGATCACCACGTGTCCTTACGCCACGGACGCCAGCCCTTACGCCAGTCCCGCACCAGCGATTCCGCCGCCAAGTACCCGACGCCCAGCAGAATCAGCACTGTCAGGTGATTGCCTAGCGTCTGCGCCGTACCGAACAGGTGCGCCCCTTCTACCTTGATCTCACACCTCCTCGATTGATCTTGATGCAACGATCTGCATCCACACCGCCGACCGCCCTCTTTCCACGGGACGGAATCCCCAGCTCTCGGCGATCTCATCGACCAGCCACAGCCCACGCCCTCCCAGCGAGTCGTCAGCCGGACGACGCGGCACCGGCACACCAGGTGACCCGTCGTCGATGACCTCGATGCACACCATCGAGGGATCAGTCTCGGTAACTTCCACCGTCACCACACCGCCCGGCTTACCCGAATCGGTATGCGCAACCGCATTGGTTACGGCCTCGCTGACCAGCAGCACCGCGTCATCAACCTCGATGTAACCGGCTTTCATGAGCAGGTCGGCCACATACCGACGTGCCGTGGAAACGGAGCACTCCAGCCCCGGCAGGCTGATGACACCGAGCGTGCCCGTCACAGCGCCACCTGCCGGATGCGAAGCGCCGCGTACTCATCCAAGGCGTGGACCCACTGATCCGGCCCGCGTCCCCAGGTGAAGACCCACTTCCGGTCACGCTTCGTCGCTGCGATCCGCAGCGGTCCCGATGCTTGCTGCACTATCAGGGCAGGCTCCCGCGCTTGCGGAAGATTGACACTGATCGTGAGGCCTAGGTCCCGCAGGTCCCAGGCAAGGCGCATCAGATGGATGAACTGACGCTGTGGATCAGTTCCAGCTTCATATGGGATAGCTCTAGGCTTATCCATGGTTCGCACCTCCAGCGTGCGGCCATGGTTCGGCCAGCGGTCGCACGTCTGGCCGAACCCTTTTTGCTTTAGTGATCACTTCGTGGTCAAAGCGCTACATGACGACGGCTCATATCCGCACCTGAAGGCTTAGCCGGTCTGTGGTCTGAGCGCTCCCCTGTCATCGCGGAGGACGCAAAAGGATTCGGCTGTCATGTTGAGCTGCCTCCGTGTGCGGATAATGTCCGCTTTGTACTCCTCCCTCTGGACCTTGCTCGATGTACGCCTAGAATGCCGATAAAGAGGCCGGTAGAGCACCGGTAACAGCTCGACAAGCTTCGACTTAAACCGTCTCCTGCTGTAGAGACATGTCATTGAGCTGTCTGTGCTTGTCGATGGCTCATCAAGACACGGAGGGCGAGTATGGCGAAAAGTCCCGAGTCGCGCATGTCTGCAAGTGAGCGCTTCGGCCGCGAGTTGGCACGTCATCGCAGAGAAGCGGGCTTATCGCAAGCCCGGCTTGCTGAGCGTTTAGGGTGCTCACCATCCCTTGTGGGACACATCGAAACGGGGGACCGTAACCCACAAATCGACTTTGCCGAAACATGTGATCGTATCTTTGACCTTTCCGACAAGCAGCATTTCGTTCGGCTGTGTCGACGAATCAGTGAATCTCCCTTCGGGCCGCAATGGTTCTTACGGTGGGTGGAGGAGATCGAACCTCAGGCAACAGGACTGCGAACGTGGGACCCTCTGCTGGTCCCCGGACTTCTCCAGACAGAGGCATACGCTCGGGCGATTTTCCGTGGTCACCTTGCGATGTCCGAAAGGGAAGTTGAGAAGCAGGTCAGCGCGCGCATGCAACGAAGGCTGATCCTGGACAGGGAAGACCCCCCGGCCCTGTGGGTTTTGATAGATGAATGGGTGCTTCACCGCCCCATAGGAGGGGCAGCGGTGATGCAAGAGCAGGCGGAGCATCTATCGACGGTCGCCAGCCGTCGTCACGTAACTGTGCAACTTGTTCCCCACAACACCCCATGCACAGAGGGCCTGATGTCAGGGTTCGCGATCGCAGAACTGGCAGATGCGCCGATCACCGTATCTGTGGAGTCGGCGGCGACAGGCGAAGTGTCAGCGGAACCCGAGGTGGTCTCTGTGATCATGGGGCGTTATGACAGGATACGGACAGAGGCGTATCGTCCGGCTGAATCCCTCGACAAGATCAAGGAAGCGGTAGCCCGATGGACTCAAACGACCTGACCTCAGTAGATCTCGCCCAGGCCATGTGGAGAAGAAGTTCCCTTAGTGGCAACAGCGGCGGGAACTGCGTTGAGGTTGCCAACAACCTTTCTGGTGTTGTTGCCGTCCGAGACAGCAAGAACCCCCACGGCCCCGCGCTCGTTTTTGCTCCGGGGCAGTGGAGGAGCTTCGTAGACGGCATCAAGCGCGGCGAACTCGCTAAGCTGATTTAACAGCTTGATTGCCTCCGGCGGGGGATCGGGCTCCGGGATGGTCGTCAGAGCCAAGTGCCGGGAAGTAGGTGGCTGAGGTAGGAGCCTGGTCATCCCGTCTACCGCGTCCCAGGCAAAGCCCAGCAGACCGAAGACTGCGGGTCAAACTCGTCTGTGACCGTCGGCATCTAATGATCGAGGAATGTCACCGGCTAAGGGACGCGCAAGACGAGCTTGCCCCTCCGTCGTCGGCCCGCTGTCCTCCGGATGGGACGCGGCAGACGGGATGACCAGGCGGGGGAGACGCGCGGGACTGCGACAGTAGAAGCGTCTACAGCGCAAAAGAAGTGTCACAATCCCACAACGGGCTTACCCGCCCCGTTCGGACCGAGCACCACCCAGTGCTCGCCGTACCCGACCCGCCAGTCGACGTCGGCCAGCAGCGTCCGGCCGACCACACGGACACCGACACCGTTCAGCTCCACCGCACCGGGCGCGAGCTCGCCCATAGGTCCCCCTCCGACTCGACACGCGCCGATCACCCTAACGGAAGGCCGAGACCGGAACTCACCCGCCGAGGCGGTTCATTCGCCGAGCTGCGGCGAGGGGATCGGCCCCGACGAGGACACGGAGGCGGTCTCCGTCGCGGACGGGGCCGGTGAGGGAGCGGGGCTCTCGCCCTCCCCCGTCTGCGGAATCTGGGTGAAGGAGGGCTTGGGTCTGCCGGGCGTCGGAGAGGGTCTGGGGCCGGCGGGCGTCGAGGAGGGCTTGGGGGCCTCAGAGTCCGAGGGGCAGTCCTTGCCCTTGGCCGTCGCGTCCGCGCAGCCCTGCGGGCCGTCCTCACCCGAAGGGTCCTCCGCCCCCTGCGGCCGGTCCGGCCTGTCCGGCTGGAGCTCCTCCTCCTCGCCGTTCGTCTCGGGCGTCGGGACCGGGTGGGTCGCGGTGACCAGAACCGTCGCGGGCGTGATCGACGGCGCGGAGACGCCGGGTGTGGCCCGCGGGCCCCCGCCCGGCGGGAGGGTGGCTCTCGGGGAGCGTCCCGCGGTCGTCTGACGGACCGGGGACGTCTCCGGCGCCAGCCCCTGGACCTCGGAGCCCGTGGGCGAGCGGTCCCCGCCTCCGGCGGCGGCCGCGACCACCGTGAGCGCCGCCATCGAAACCGTCGCGAGCGCCGCGAAGCTCGCCTGCGACAGGTGGGCGCCCCTGCGCGGCGTCGCCCTGCGGGAGGCGGTGCGGGACGCCGTGCCTGAGGACGGAGCCGGAGCGGAAGACCGATCGCCGGCCTGAACGGCCGCCGGGCCGGAGAGCCGGTCCGGCACCGGCCCCCCGGGCCCTGCCCGCCCCGTCCCCCACGGGTACGGCGTCCCCAGGGGGTACGGCACCGGCGTCCAGATCTCCGCCAGCACGTCCGCGACCGCCTGGCGGAAGTCCCAGGGATCGCCCACGCCGCCGGCGGCGAGCAGCGCGCCGAGCAGTTCGGCGGCCGCGGGGCGTCGCGCGGGCTCCTTGGCGAGCGAAGCCTCCACGGCGGGGCGGAGCATGGCCGGCACGGAGGCGACGCGCGGCTCCTCCACCAGGACGCGCCGGGCCAGCAGGTCGGACTCGCCCGCGCCGAAGGGGTGGTGACCGGTGGCGGCGTAGGCGACCAGGCACCCCCAGGAGAAGACGTCCGAGGCGGGCAGCGCGGGGCCTCCGGTGAGCCGCTCGGGAGCGACCCAGCCCGGACTGCCCATGACCTGCCCCGCCTGGGTGTGCGCGGCGAGGGTGTCGACGTCCCTGGCGATGCCGAAGTCGATCAGCCTCGGCCCCGCGTCGGACAGCAGCACGTTGGCCGGCTTGAGGTCGCGGTGCACGAGCCCGGCCTCGTGCACCGCCACCAGCGCGGCCGCGACCCCCAGGGCGACGCCGTAGGCGAGGTCGGGGGGCAGCGGGCCGCGCGAGGCCATCACCTGCGACAGCGCGGGCCCGGGGACGTACTCGAAGACCAGGTACGGCCTGTCCCTGTCGGAGCCGTCCTCGACGACGGCAGCGGTGCAGAAGGGCACGACCCGCCGGGAGAACATGACCTCCTCCGCGAAACGGGCGCGGACGGTGGCGTCGTGGAGATGCGCCGGATGCGGCGTCTTGAGCGCGACCACACCCCCCTGCGGGTGCTCCGCCAGGTAGACCACCCCCATTCCGCCGACGCCGAGGCGCCCGAGCAGCAGGTAGCGGCCGACGATGACCGGGTCCCCGACGGTCAGGGGCCGCACACCGGGCGGCAAGCCGTTCAGGGGACCAGTTCCGCCACGTGCCATCCTGGTTGAGCCTCTCGTGTACGCGGTACGGCAAGCACACTGTGGCGAAATCCAGCCGACCTTCGCCTCCGACCTGACAGAAGGGGTATGGCAGGTAAGGCGAATCATCCTTCGAGGTAAGTAACCGGTGATGCCCCGGAGGCGTTTCACCACTCGACGGAGAAACGTGACCCGGCGCGGCCCCCGCCCACCGGCCCGCGCCGCCGAAAACCCGTTGCCGCCCGCCCGCGCGACGACAACCATAGGAGGGTTGTCCCGACACACCCCCGGGAGGCAGCCTTCCTTCTCTACGCACGCATCGCCTGGTACGGCTTCCGCCGCCACTCCACCTACCGCGCCGCCGCCCTCGCCGGAGCCTTCACCAACACCGTCTTCGGAATCCTCCGCGCCTACGTGCTGGTCACCCTGTGGGAGTCCCGGCCGGGACTGGCCGGATACGACGTCGCCGACGCCGTGACCTTCTGCTTTCTCAGCCAGGCCTTCATCGGGCCGATGCAGGTCTTCGGCGGCGGCCTGGAGCTGTCGGGCCGGGTACGGAGCGGGGACGTCGCCGTCGACCTCGTCCGACCGGCGTCGCTGCAGCTGTGGAGCCTCGCCGACGACGTCGGCAGAGCCGCCTACCTGTTCCTGCTGCGCAGCCTCCCGCCGACGGCCGTCGGCGCGGCCCTGTTCGGCCTCGTCGTCCCCGTCGATCCGGTGACCTGGCTCGCCTTCGCCGCGGGATTCGTCCTCGGAGTGGTCGTCAGCTTCGCCTGGCGCTACCTGATCGCACTGTCGGCCTGCTGGGTCGTCGACGACAGGGGGACGCAGTCGCTGTCGCTGGTGATGACCTTCTTCTTCAGCGGCATGGTCCTGCCCCTGAACCTGTTCCCCGGCTGGCTCGGCACCCTCGCCCAGACGCTCCCCTGGGCGGCGATGGTCCAGGTCCCCGC
The DNA here is from genome assembly GCF_027922005.1 of Streptosporangium carneum. Lineage (GTDB taxonomy): Bacteria > Actinomycetota > Actinomycetes > Streptosporangiales > Streptosporangiaceae > Streptosporangium > Streptosporangium carneum. Next base: position 184,756 of record NZ_BSEV01000003.1, read on the forward strand.
CGACCTCTATCTCGGCAAGAGAGACATCCTCGACGCGCTGGGGTTCCAGGCTGCCTGGGCGACGGCGTTGCTGGCGCTGGGCGCGCTGGCGACCCGCGCCGCCCGGCGCAAGGTCGTGATCCAGGGTGGCTGACGGCACGAGGGAGCGGACCGAGGGGACGGTGAGCGCCTGACATGGTCAGGACCTATCTCCTGCTGGCCTGGACGTGGTTGAGAGCCTCGGCCCAGTATCCCGGACCGCTGATCACGATGGCGATCGGCTCGTTCGCGGTCAACATGCTCGACGTCGCGGCGATCTGGGTGATCTTCGAGCACACCCGGTCGCTGGCCGGGTTCGGCCTGGACGAGGTGATGTTCTTCTACGGCACCTCGAGCATGTCCTTCGCGCTGAGCGACATGCTCTTCGGCAACGTGGACCGGCTCAGCCAGCACGTCAAGGCGGGCACCTTCGACACCATCCTCATCCGGCCGACGAGCGCGTTCGTCCAGATCGCCGTCGACCGCTTCGGCGTGCACCGCTTCGGCCGGATCGCCCAGGCGACGGTCGTGCTCGCCGTCGCCCTGCCCCGGCTCGACCTCTCCTGGGACAGGGCCTGGATGATCCCGCTGATGATCCTGTGCGGGATCGTCATCTTCGCCTCGATCTTCACCCTCGGCGGCGCCATGCAGTTCCTGCTGACCGACGCGCCCGAGGTGGCCAACGCCTTCACCTACGGCGGCAACACGCTCACCCAGTACCCGTTGAGCGTCTACGGCGGTGAACTCGTCAGGGGCGTCACCTTCGTGGTGCCGCTGGCGTTCGTGAACTGGCAGCCCGCACTGTTCGTGCTGGACCGCCAGGACCCCTTCGGCCTGCCGTACTGGCTGCGCTTCGCCGCCCCCGTCGCCGCCCTGGCCCTGGCCGCCGTCGCCATGCTCGCCTGGCGGGCGGGCATCCGCCGCTACCGCTCAACCGGGAGTTGACGAACATGATCGAAGTCGAGCGGGTCGGCCGCTCGTTCACCGTCGGCCGCCGTCGCGCGCGCAGGACGGTGCACGCCGTGCGGGACCTGTCGTTCACCGTCGAGGCCGGGGAGTTCGTCGGCTACCTCGGCCCGAACGGCGCGGGCAAGTCGACCACCATCAAGATGCTCACCGGCATCCTCGCGCCGACCTCGGGCCGCGTCGAGGTGGCCGGACTCGATCCGACGCGACGCCGCACGGCTCTCGCGCGCAGGATCGGCGTCGTCTTCGGCCAGCGGACGACCCTGTGGTGGGACCTGCCGCTCAGGGACAGCTTCGAACTGATCCGGCATCTTTACAAAGTAGATCAATCTGTTTTCCGCAGCAGGCTGGAGGAGCTGACGGCCCTGCTCGACCTGTCCGCCTTCATGGGCACCCCGGTCCGCCAGCTCAGCCTGGGCCAGCGGATGCGCGGCGACGTCACCGCCGCACTTCTCCACGACCCCGCCGTGCTGGTGCTCGACGAGCCGACCATCGGCCTGGACGTGGTCAGCAAGGCCGCCATGCGCGGGTTCCTCCGCCGCCTCAACGCCGAGCGCGGCACCACGGTCCTGCTCACCACGCACGACATGGGCGACATCGAGAAGCTCTGCCGCAGGGTGATGCTCATCGACCACGGCCGTCTGGCCTTCGACGGCACCCTCGACGACCTGCGCGCGACCGCGCCGGGCGAGGAGTCCATCGAGGACGTGGTCGCCCGTCTCTACACCGGACGGAGCACGACACATGCCGGAGACGGCCTGGACACGTCGAAGGACTGACACGAATCCCCTCCGCAACAATGGCGATGAAAAGCCCCGAAGATCCTTACACGCCTCTTATCTCCACTGGACTATCTCTGTTCGACGGGAGCCGGGCGGGGACGGCGGCCCCCGCGCGGCGCTGTCACGACCGCCGCCGCCGACGCCGTCCCGGCAGGCCTCCCCTCGGCTGCCAGGCCTTTCCCGCCCCTCTCAAAAAGGAGTTGTCCACTCGGAGGACGTCACGGAAAATCGTCGGCGAATAATCGGGACTGTCGGAAGATGGGCGGGTAACCGGAATTCCACGGCCAGAACGAGCACTGGACCCCGGTGACGGAAGCCTTGCCCGATTCGCCGCCGACCTCAGGCTGCTGCGGGAGAAGAACGGGCGCCCGAGCTACCGGGAGCTGGCTCGCAGAGCCCACTTCTCCCCCAGCACCCTGTCGGAGGCCGCGGGCGGCAGACGCTTCCCCAGCCTCGCGGTGACCCTCGCGTACGTGAAGGCCTGCGGCGGAGACCTCACCGACTGGCAGGCGCGCTGGACGGCCGTCTCCACGGAACTCGCCTCCGGCGCGGCCCCCTCCGACGACGCGCCCGCGCGCGACGACGTCCGCCCCTACCGGGGGCTGGCCGCCTACGAACCGCAGGACGCCGCCTGGTTCCACGGGCGCGCCCGGCTGGTCAAGGAGCTCGCCGAGCACGTGGACGAGCGCCGCTTCCTCGCGGTGTTCGGGCCTTCGGGCTGCGGCAAGTCCTCGCTCATCAGGGCCGGGGTGATCCCCGCCGTCACCGGCCCCGACCGGTCGGCGATCCTGTTGACGCCCGGTCCCAGGCCGCTGGCCGAACTCGCGCTCCATCTGTCCCTGCCCGCCGGAGTGCCCGCGGGACAGCTCCTGACCGACTTCGGCCAGGACCCCGTCAGGACCGGCCTCGCGGTGCGGCAGGCGCTGGCGGCCCGTCCCCCCGGGCACGAACTGCTCATCGTGGTGGACCAGTTCGAAGAGGTGTTCACGCTGTGCGAGTCGGCGGACGAACGCGACGCCTTCGTGTCGGGACTGCTCGCCGCCGCCGAGGAGGAGCACGGCGCCCGCGTGGTGATCGGCGTGCGGGCCGACTTCTACGCCCGCTGCGCCGAGCACCCCGGCCTGGTGGTCGCCCTGCGCGACGCCCACTTCCTGGTCGGCCCGATGACCGCGGCCGAGCTGCGCGAGGCCGTCACCCGCCCCGCCGAACGGGCGGGGCTGATGGTGGAGAGCGCGCTGGTCTCCACGGTGGTCGCCGAGGCCACGGGCAGGCCGGGCGCGCTGCCGCTGATGTCGCACGCCATGTCGCAGGCGTGGGAACGGCGCCGCGGCAACGCCGTCACCCTGGCCGGATACCAGGCGGCAGGCGGAATGGGCGGCGCCGTCGCGCAGAGCGCCGAGGAGGTCTACGCGCGGCTGGACGAGACCCAGCGGAACCTCGCCAGGCGTGCGCTGCTGCGGCTGACCGACGTGGACGAGGACGGCGTGGCGACCCGGCGCCGCGTCCGGATCGCGGAGTTCGGCGACGACCAGGCCACGGCCGAGATCCTGGACCACCTGGCCACGGCCCGCCTGCTGACCGTGGGCGAGAGCAGCGTCGAGATCACCCACGAGGCGCTGATCAGGGCGTGGCCCCGGCTGCGCGTGTGGCTGGAGGAGGACCGGGACGGGATCCGCCTGCAACGGCAGCTCAGCCAAGCCGCGGCGATCTGGGAACGCCTCGGCCGCGACCCGGGGGCCCTGTACCGGGGAGTGCGGCTGGAGGCGACCCGGGAGTGGGCCGCGACGGCTGGGCCGCGGACCGGGCTGACCTCACGGGAACAGGAGTTCCTCGACCTCAGTCTCGCCGCGTGCGACCGCGAGGCGGCCGCGAGACGCAGACGCCTGCGGCTGGCGCTGACCGGGGTCGGCCTGGTGCTGACACTGGTCAGCGCGCTCGCGGTCGTCGCGCTGTGGCAGGCGGAGCGGGCCTCGTCCGAACGGGACCTGGCGTTCTCGCGGCAGCTCGTCGCCAACGCGAGGGAACAGCTCTCCCTCGACCCCGAGGTCGCGCTCCTGCTGGCCGGACAGGCGTACGAGATCACCGCGAACGCCCAGACCGAGACCATGCTCCGCCAGGCGACCCTGGAGTCGCGGGTGCGCGCCACGCTGCCCGCCGGGCACGCCGGGCCCGTGTACAGCCTCGCGTTCAGCCCCGACGGACGCCGCCTGGCCAGCGGCGGCGCGGACGGAGCCGTACGGCTCTGGGCCTGGAACCGGACCGCTCCCGCGGCCAGCCCCCAGGTCCGCACCCTGCCCGGTCACCGAGGGTGGGTGCTGGCCCTGGCCTTCAGCCCCGACGGGCGGCACCTGGCCAGCGCCGGCCATGACGGGACGATACGGCTGTGGACCCCTGACCACGACACGGCGGCCCCCGTCGTGCTGAGCGGAGGCCGCGGCAGCGTCCGCGGCGTCGCCTTCAGCCCCGACGGACACCGCCTGGCCGCCGTGGGCGACGACGGGGCCGTGCGGATCTGGACGGTGGACGCCCCCGCCTCCCCCACGGTCGTGCGCGGACACGACGGCCCCCTGCTCGCCGTCGCGTTCAGCCCCGACGGGCGGCGCCTGGCCACGGGCGGAAGCGCCCGCACCGTCCGGGTCACGGACGCGGACGGCCGGGGCGGGCCCGTGATTCTGCGCGGCCACACCGGCTCGGTGAACTTCCTCGCCTACAGCGGGGACGGCACCCGCCTGGCCGGCGCCGGCGCCGACGGCACCGCGCGGATCTGGACCCTGGGCCGCCCCGGCGACCCCCTGGTGCTGCGCGGTCACGACGGTGGCGTGCTGAACGTGACGTTCGCGCCGGACGGGCGGACCGTCACCGCCGGAGAGGACGGCGCGATCCAGGTGTGGGACGCGGCGAGCGCCGTCCATCCGCTCACCCTGCGCGGTCACGACGGGGCCGTGTGGGCCACGGTGTCGGACCCCGGCGGCCCCCTGCTGGTCAGCGCCGGCGACGACGGCACCGTCCGCGCGTGGGACCCCGCCAGACCCGGCCGTCCCGTGATGCTCCCTGGGCACCCGCCGGGCGTCTGGGCCGCCGAGGTCGCCGCGGGCGGGCGGCAGGTGGTGTCCGGCGGCGACAGCACGGTGCGGATCTGGAACGTCGACGGCCGCGGCGCGCCCGTCGTGCTGCGCGCCCCCAGCGACGTCATGGGACTGGCCGCCAGCCGCCAGGGGACGCGGGTGGCCGCCGCGACCCGGGACGGCACGGTGCGAGTGTGGGACTGGAGCCGCGGCGGCGCGCCCGTCGTCCTGCGCGGTGGTTCGGAGCCGATGATGAACGCGGCGTTCTCCCCCGACGGGCGGATCGTGGCGGGGGCGGGCAGCGACCGGACGGTCCGCCTGTGGAACGCCGACGGCACCGGCATGTCCCGTGTCCTGCCCGGCCACCGCGACCTGGTGAAGTCACTGTCGTTCAGCCCGGATGGGCGCAGGCTGGCCAGCGCGTCCCGGGACGGCACCATCCGCGTCTGGGACCTGTCGGGCCGGACCGAGCCGCTGGTTCTCACCGGGCACGAAGGTCCTGTCTGGACGGCCGTGTTCAGCCGGGACGGCCGCCGGATCGCCAGCTCGGGAAGCGACGGCACCGTCCGGCTCTGGGACGCCCGGGGCCACGGCACGCCGACCGTCCTGCGGGGTCATCAGGGCGCGGCCTGGAGTCTGGCGTTCTCCCCCGACGAGCGGCTCCTGGCCAGCGCGGGCACCGACGGCACCGTGCGCGTCTGGCCGACCACGGGCGCCACGGAGGCGGTCGTGTTCCGCGGCCTCGGCACCTCCGTCGAGGCCGTCGCCTACCATCCCGACGGCCGCCTGGTCACCGCGCACGGCGACGGCACGATCAGGATCTGGGCCTGCGAGGTCTGCGGCCCGGTCCCCGACCTGCTCGCACTGGCCGCGAAACGCACGACGCGCGCCCTGACCCGCGACGAACGCGTCATCTTCCTCCACGAGCCACGCCCCTGACCTCGAACAGCGATCACGCCCCCGACCTGGAACAGGCCGCCCGTCCGGCCTCCACTCCCTCCCCCGCTCTCCGGCAGCCCCTCCCCCGCTCTCGCCAACCGCCCCCGGCCCCTGGGGAGCGCGTGAAAACCCCTGGGAAGCGCGTGAAAACGGCAGTGACCGGCCTGATCACGGATCAGGCCGGTCACCGTCTCACGGGCGGGCGTCTGCGGTCCGCGAGCGCCCGGTTCGCAGATGCCGGGTTCGCGGAAGGCCCGGCCGATGAACGCCGGGTTCGTGAACGCCCGCTACCGCGGGCGGCGCCCGGTTCGCGCGCTCACGACGATCGGAGCGCTCGGGCGCATGAGGCTGGAGGGGTTTCCCGCGTCAGGCGACGAGGTTGACGTAGTAGCGGGAGTAACCGTTCAGGTCGATCAGACGGGCGCCGACCCGTCTGGCGGCGGTGCTGCCGATGTTAAGGCAGGAGTCGAAGGCGTTCTGGTAGACGTAGAACGGACCGTATGGACCGGTCCAGACCGCGCCGTTGGCGGCCTCGGCGTAGAACGCGGCGTAGCGGTTGTTGGTGTTGATGACGTAGGCCTCGCCACCGGGGTCGATGGCCCACCAGCCACGGGTGCCCCACTGGCCGTAGTCGCGACAGCCGTCCGGGCTGTAGAACATGATCGCGACCCACACCTTGGAGGTGTAGCGGTTGCGGAAGTGCAGCTGCATGGTCTACTCCTCCGGTTCCGCGAAGCGCTGGGCCAACGGCCGGGCGTCGAGCTGCTCGTCCGCCAGAGGGGGCAGATGGTGGTCTGCGCTGGCTGCGACGGCGATCCGGTCGGCGGTTCCGACACGCGCGTCGGCCTCGCCGGTGTTGGCTCCCGCGGCGTCCACGAACGCCACCCGGGGGTCGGGATGGCGTTCGTTGTCTTTGTCGGACATGGCTCACCTCTATCCCTTGAATGCGTAGGGTGATCGAGCAACAACGTACAGTTAGATTCACGGGTGTGTAAAGAGGTGGTCCGGTATGCCCGGGGACGGCGGGCGAACGTCCGGGGACGGCCCGGCGGAACCCCGCCCACCTCCTTGATCAGGACGTTCGCGGCGACCAGGGGCAGGCGGCCGGGCGGTCCCGCGCGTCCCGCCCCCGGCCGCGCGTCGCGTCGGCGCCGGAGGCCGGAGGACGGCGAAACCCGGAACGGCGGGGGTTGCGCGGGCGTGAGACCATATGGGGCATCATGCGTGCCCGCCTCCCGTTACGCCTCACGCGCACGGCGGCCTTCTCCGCCGTCTGCGTGACGCTCGCCGCACTCGGCCACCTGGCCGCGGGCGGTTCCGGGCCTGAGCCGTCGGCGGTGGTCGCGGGCGGCGTCGTGGTCACGGCGGCGACGGCGGCGCTGGCGGGACGCGAGCGGTCGACCACGACGATCAGCGTCTTCCTGTCGGCCATGCAGCTGTTCCTGCACGAGCTGTTCGCCTTCGACGACCCTTCGGGGATCTCCCTGGCCGTGCACGCCCACGGAGGGGGGCTGGGCGAGAACCTCGGCATGCTGGTCGCGCACCTCACCGCCACGCTGATCACCGGCTGGTGGCTGGCCCGGGGCGAGGCGGTCCTGTGGGCGCTGCTCCGCGCGGCGGGGCGGCGGCTGGGTGCGACGCTCCTCCCGCTCCCGCTTCCCGCGGTCCCCACTCCCCGGCGCGCCGTCCTGCCCGCCGTCGCCCCCGCCCCGGCCCGGGGTCCGCTCCGTCACACCGTCAGCAGACGCGGTCCTCCACTTCCCGCGTGCTGAGTCCCCTCACCGCAGGAACCAAGTCTCGAAGTGGAGAATCCCCATGTCCCTTTCCTCAGCGTGCCGCCGCGCCGTGGCCGTGACCGCCGGTGTCACCGCGCTCACCCTCGGTCTGGCCCTGCCCGCCCTCGCCCACGTGACCGTCAACCCCGGCAGCGCCGAGCAGGGCGGCTTCACCAAGGTCGCCTTCCGGGTCCCGAACGAGCGTGACGACGCCTCGACCAACAAGATCGAGGTGTCCCTGCCCGTCGACCACCCGCTGGCTTTCGTCTCGGTCAAGCCGGTTCCGGGCTGGGATGTCAAGGTGGTCGAGAGCAAGCTGCCCAAGCCGGTCACCACCGAGTACGGCGAGATCACCGAGGCCGTCACGAAGATCACCTGGTCGGGAGGGAAGATCGACCCCGGTCAGTTCCAGGAGTTCGAGGTGTCGATGGGAATGCTGCCGAAGGACACCGACCAGCTGCTGTTCCCGACCACCCAGACCTACACCGGCGGCGAGGTCGTCAAGTGGGCCGACGAGCCGAAGGCCGACGGCTCGGAGGCCGAGCGCCCGGCGCCGGTCCTGAAGCTCACGCCCGCCTCGGCGGAGGGCGACGGGCACGGAGCCGCCTCGGCGAGCCCCTCCGCGGCGCAGAGCGCCTCGGCCGCGCCCGCGACCGAGGCGGCCCCTTCGGTCGCGCCGGTCGCCGCCGGACAGGCGGCCTCCTCCGACGGCACCGCCCGCCTGCTCGGCGGCGCGGGCCTGCTGGCCGGGATCGTCGGCGTCGTGGTCGGCCTGCTGGGGCTGCGCCGTGGCGGCCGCGCCTCCTGAGGAAGCGCGCGAAGAGCGTCCCGGAGGACGTCGGGAGACCGGACGGCGGGGCCCCGCGGAGACCTTTCCGCGGGGCCCCGCCGTCGTCTCACCCGTGACGGCCCCGCGAGAGCGGGGCGCCGAGGTGACCTGTCGTCACTCCGCAGCGCGAGGACCTCGGTGTTGACGTCGGGGAAGACGCGGAGGACGCCCTCCTTCACCGACGGCGTCGCGGGGCCGAAGGAGTCGACGCGCTCCAGCACGTAGCGCCGGTCGCGTTCGACCTTGGTGAGCCTGTACGGCCCGGCGCTGACCCAGCTGGCCGCCTGGCACTTCGCCGACCTCGCCGGCGCGCGCCCTGAGGTCAGCTGGTGACGTCCTTGCCGGTGAAGCGGGCCCACGCGATCGACCCGAAGACCACGGCGTAGGCGGCGAACACCAGCAGCCCCTGCCCCATGTCCCCGGTCGCGATCGGATCGCGCAGCACCCCGTCGAAGCCGCTCCACCAGTGGGTCAGCAGGTACGGCTGAAGCCCGGAGAGCTGCGGGATGACGCCGAGCACCTGGGTGACGATGACCAGGACCACGGTCGAGGCGATGGCCCCGACGGCCACCTCGGTCAGCGTCGAGAGCGCCAGGGCGACGGCGGCCAGGGCGGCCATGCCCGCCGCGACGTACAGGACGACGAGCCCGATCCTCAGCAGGCCGTCGAACAGGGGGATCGTCCCGCCCGACAGCAGGGTGATCGGCCCCGCGGGGAACAGCAGCAGCCCGGCGAGCAGCGCGGACAGCGCGACCACGGTGACGGCCGCCAGGCAGAAGACGGCCGCGTTGGCGTACTTGACGGCCAGCAGCCTGGTCCGGCCCGCCGGGGCGACCAGCAGGTAGCGCAGCGTGCCGATGCCCGCCTCCCCCGCGACGGAGTCCCCCGCGACGACCGCGACCGCGACCGGCAGCATGAGCTGCACCAGGACCGAGAGCGCGGCGAAGGTGAGGAAAAGCCCGTTCCCGGTGACCTGGGTGAAGATGGCGGGGCCGCCGCCGTCGTTGTCGTCGGGCCCGCCGAAGGCCCGCAGCGCGACGCCGATCAGCACTGGGACCACGGCGAGCACGGCGAGCATCGCGATGTTCCTGGGACGGCGGAAGGTCAGCCCGATCTCGGAGCCGAGCAGCCTCAGCAGCGCCGCCGGGGCGCTCACGGCCCGCGCCCCCGGGGCCGATCCGCCGCCCCTCGCCGCCTCCGGGCGCCGTTCCGCGGCCGATCCCGCGCCGGAGACCGCGACCTCTCTCCCGCTAACCGTCGACATCGAAACCCTCCCCGGTCAGGCCGACGAACACGTCCTCGAGGCTCGGCCGCTGCACGGCCAGGCCCCGTACCGCGACTCCTCCGGCGACCAGCGCCGCGCAGACCCGCTCGGGAGCCTCCTCGCCCAGTTCCGCGCCCGCCTCGCCGTCGCCGGACCTGACTCCCCTCAGTCCCAGGGCCGCCAGCACGGCCGCCGCCTCCGCGGTGTCCGGCGTCTCCACTCTGATCCTGACCGTCTCCCCCGCCCTGAGCTCGGCGATGGGCCCCTGCGCGACCAGCCGCCCCGCCCGCATGACCGCGACGTGGGAGCACATCTGCTCGATCTCGGCCAGCAGGTGGGAGGAGACGAACACGGTCGTCCCCTCGTCGGCGATCTCCTTGACCAGGGCGCGCACCTCACGGGTGCCCTGCGGGTCCAGGCCGTTGGTCGGCTCGTCGAGGACCAGCAGTTCCCTGGGGCCGAGCAGGGCGGCGGCGATCGCCAGCCGCTGGCGCATGCCCAGGGAGTAGGCGCGGTAGCGCTTGCGGGCGGCGGCGGTCAGTCCCACCCTGTCGAGGGCGAGCCCGATCCTGGCCGTGGCCGTGCGGGGGTCGGCGGCGGGGTCGGCCGCGTCGTAGCGGCGCAGGTTGGCCTCGCCCGACAGGTAGGGGTAGAAGGAGGGCCCCTCGACCAGCGCTCCGACCCGGGACAGCACGGCGGGCAGCCCTCTCGGCATGGAGACGCCCAGCAGCTCCCAGCTCCCCGAGGACGGGGCGGCCAGGCCGAGCAGCATGCGGATGGTCGTGGTCTTGCCTGACCCGTTCGGGCCGAGGAAGCCGAAGACCGCGCCTCTGGGCACGGCCAGGTCGAGGCCGTCCACGGCCACCTGGCCGCCCCTGAACCGCTTGGTCAGGCCTCGGGTGACGATCGAGCAGTCCTCCGCGGAGGACGTGGGGGGTGTGGAGGGCACGGTCGCCTCCTGGACGGTCAGCACGGCTCTCCTGCCAGTGTCGGTGTTCCTGGGACGGGGGCGTCTCCCGAGGCGAGGACGCCGCGCACGGCGTCCCCCGGCTCTCGTCGAGCCCCGGGGCCGTGGGGCGCGCGGACGCGCTCCCCACGGCCGTCCGCCAGGAGTCGCGCGTCTCCCGGCGTCTCGCTCATCTCCGCCCGGCCGCCTCTGCCAGCTTCTCCGGGGTGACGGCGCCGACCAGCAGGCGGCCGTCGTCGGTCAGCAGCGCGGACACCAGCTTGGTCTGGACGACCCTGCCGTTGCCCCACGCCCCGCTGACCGGCTTGGCGGACTTCAGCAGGGCGTCGACGATGGCGTTCGCGTCCTGCCCGCCCCGGCCGTCACCCTGTCCGCCGCCCTGTCCGCTGCCCTGGCCGTCGCTCTGCCCGCCGCCCCGGCCCTGCGAGAGTCCGGCCTTGAGGTCCTTCTCCGAGAACGGCAGCACCGCGACCGAGGTCCAGCCCTCGCCGACGGTCTTGATCGTCTCCCTCAGCCCCTCCGCCCTGTCGTGCTCGGCTCCGCTCTCCTGGTCGCGCGCGCCGAAGGTCCGCTCCTCGACCTTCGCGCCCGCGGGCGGGGTGAAGGTGAAGTTCTCCGCGGCGGGCGGGGTGAAGGTGACCGAGGTGAAGCCGATCTCGAAGGCCGGCTCGGCCGCGCTCCTGGCGTAGACCTGGACCCGCAGCGGGACGAAGGTCTCCCCGTCGAGCGCCAGCTTGACCTCCCTGATCAGGGAGGCGCCGTCCTTCGGCTTCAGGACGAGCTGGTAGGCGGGCCGGTCGGCGACCCTCTCGGTGTTGGTCACCTCGACCACGGTGTCGGCCTGTGCCCGCCGCAGCACCTCCGCCGCGGTCAGCTGCGGGGTGGCGGCCGTCGGCAGTGCCTTCTCAGGGCCTGCCCCCTGCCGGGCGTCCGCGCCCTTGATCCGGGTGGCCTTGTTGGCGTCGCTCTCCCACAGCCAGACCTGGTTCCCGTTGGCGATCAGGTCGGTCTCGCTCATCCGTCCCGGAAGGGCGAGCCTGACCCGGCCCTCGCCGCCGTACCAGACCTTGAGCTCGTGGGAGCCCGCGAGCAGCGCGGCGGGAGAGGTGCCGCCCATGCCCGCGACCTCGGGCAGCCCGGGAAGGCCGAGGGAGGCGGTCTGGATGACGGTGCCCGACATGGGTTTCACGTCCGCCCTGGTGGCCTTGGTCGCGTCCGCGAGCAGCTGCTCGGCGGTGCGCTCGGGCAACGCCGGTTCGCCCTGCACCGCGGCGATGACCGGGCCCGCGCCGAGGGCCCCCGCGACCACCGCGATCGCGGCGACCGGCACGCCCCACCTCATCGCGCGGCCCCGTCTGGTTCGCTCTGACATGTCACTCCCTCACGGTATTGCGTCAATCGCTGTCATCCGCAGCTTGCGTGACGGCTCCTGTGCCGAAGCTGAGACAGACTGAGAGGGCTCACAGGGTTCTCAGCGGCCTCTCAGGACCGCTGCCCGAAGATGGGGCGAGTCGGTGAAGGCGGTGGGGAATGCGGGTTCTCGTCGTGGAGGACGAGCGGCGGATGGCCGCGGCGCTGCAGCGCGGGCTGCAGGCCGAGGGGTTCGCGGTCGATCTCGCGCACGACGGCGAGGAGGGCCTGCACCTGGCCAGGCACGGCGACTACGACGTGGTCGTGCTGGACATCATGCTGCCCAGGATCTCCGGCTACAACGTCTGCAAGCAGTTGCGGGCCGAGGAGAACTGGGTGCCGATCCTGATGCTGTCGGCCAAGGACGGCGAGTACGACATGGCCGACGGGCTCGACCTGGGCGCCGACGACTACCTGACCAAGCCGTTCTCCTACGTCGTGCTCGTGGCCAGGCTCAGGGCGCTGCTGCGGCGCGGCGCGAACCGGCGTCCCGCCGTGCTGCTGGCCGGGGACCTGTCGCTGGACCCCGCGCGGCGGCGGGTCGCCAGGGGCCAGCGGCCCGTCGAGCTGACGCCCAGGGAGTTCGCGCTCCTGGAGTACCTGATGCGCCGCCATGACGAGGTGGTCTCCAAGTCCGAGATCCTGGAACACGTGTGGGACACCTTCGACACCGATCCCAACGTGGTCGAGGTCTACGTGGGCTACCTGCGCCGCAAGATCGACGTGCCGTTCTCGAGGAACGCGCTGCAGACCGTACGGGGAGCCGGATATCGGCTGGCGGGCGATGGCGGCTGATCCGCCCGGCGGAAGGACGCGCCGCACCGTCGGCTGGTGGCGGCGCAAGAGCCTGCGCTTCCGGCTGAGCGCGGTGGCCTCCGCCGTGTTCGCGCTCGCCCTGTTCGTCGCGGCCTACGTGATGATCGGCGTGCTCGGCCAGGCGCTGCTCACCACCATCGACGACGCGATCTACCAGCGGGCGCGGGACACGGTCTCGCTGGCCGACGCGGGACGGCTGCCCGACGAGATGACCACGCCGGACGGCACGCTGCTGCAGGTGATCGACGGCGCGGGGCGGATCACCCACGCCACCACGGGCACCGACAGGCTGGTCCCGCTGCTGGACGCCGGGGAACGGGCCACGGCGGTCGCCAGGGGCTCCGCCAGGTTCGTCAACGGCGAGCCGTACGGGATCCCGCACGTGCTGCGGGTGCGGGTGCTCAGCGCCGACCGGGGACAGACGGTGATCGCCGCCCGCCCCTTCGGCGAGGTGGAGACCAGCATCCGCACCGCCGGTCACGTGCTGGTCGTCGGCACGCCGCTGCTGCTGGTGCTGCTCGCGGGGGCCAGTTGGGTGATCGTCGGCAGGACGTTGCGTCCCATCGCCGCGCTGCGCCGGGGAGCGGACGAGATCACCGACACCGCCCGTTCCCGGCGTCTGCCGGTGCCCGAGGCGCGCGACGAGGTGCACAGTCTCGCCACCACGCTCAACGACATGCTGGCCCGCCTGGAGAGGGCCGACGCGCGCCAGCGGGCCCTGGTCTCCGACGCGGCGCACGAGCTGCGCAGCCCGTTGGCCAGCATCCGGCTCCAGCTGGAGGTGGCGCTCGGCCATCCCGAGGGGCAGGAGTGGAGGGAGACCGCCGAGGGCGTGCTCGAGGACACCATGCGCCTGGCCAGGCTGGCCGAGGACCTGCTGGCCCTGGCCCGCCTCGACGAGCGCGGCGGCGTGCCAGGGCGCAGGGAGCCCGTCGAGCTGGACCAGTTGATCCCCCAGACCGCCGAGCGGTACGGCGAGGCCGTCGCGGTGCGGATCGCGGGCCGCTCGGCGGAACGCCGCACGGAGCCGGAGCCCGGGACAGAGGCAGGGGCAGGAACGGGGACGGGGACGGGGCAGCCGGGGAACGGGCCGATCGTGGTGACAGGAGACGCGCTCGACCTGGGGCGGGTGCTGGTCAACCTCGTGGACAACGCGCTGCGTCACACGACGACCCGGGTGGTCGTCGAGCTGCGCGCCGAGGGCGCGGACGCGGTGCTGACCGTCACCGACGACGGGCCCGGCATCCCCGAGGCCGACAGGGAGCGCGTCTTCGACCGCTTCACGCGTCTTGACAGCGCGCGCAGCCGCGACGAGGGCGGCGCGGGTCTCGGCCTGGCGATCGTCAGGGAGACGGTCAACGCCCACGGCGGCGCGGTGCACCTGGAGGACGCCTCGCCTGGTTTGCGGGCTGTCGTGCGCCTTCCACTATCTTGACTGAGGCTTATCCATCATGTGATTGGCTGAGGCATGTCGTCCGATCTAGCGTCGCTTCCATGACTTCCGCTGACGGCGGCGAGCGGGAGCTGATCCTGCGGGTCGCGACCCGGCTTTTCGCCGGCCTGGGATACGACGGGACCTCGATCAGCCAGATCGCCGAAGCCGCCGGGCTGGACGTCGCCATGGTCAGCGAGAGCTTCGGCAACAAGCGGGAGCTGTACCTCGCGGTCATGGAGCGTGCCCACCTGGCCGAGTCGGCCGGGCTGGAGAGGTCGGTCGCGGAGATCGGCGCGGCGCCGCCCGAGGAGGCCCCGGCCGCCCTGCACCGCCTCGTCGACGACTACATCGACTTCTGCGCCCGCAATCCCGAGGTCCCCGCGCTGTGGGTGCACCGCTGGCTGTCCGACGCCAGCGACGTCACCGAGCTGGAACCGCAGTACGTCCAGCCGCTGGTCCAGTTCGTCGCCGACGCCCTCGTCCCCATCACCGCGGGCTCTCCCGACATGAGGTTCGTGATCTGGACGGTGATCTGGTCGACCCACGCCTTCTCCCGCGGCGGGGTGCTCGACGAGAACGGCGAGCGCCGCGGCCCCGAGGACCCCGAGACCCTGCGCCGCTTCCGCGCCCACATGCACAAGATGGTGCACTGCACCCTCGAACTGCCGGGGAGCCCGCCCTGACCTCTTCTCCTCCCGCCCGTCCCTCCTTCCCCCGCCCCCATGGGCTCGCGCGGGCCGTGCCCGCGTGAGCCGTACCCCCTGAGGAGATCCATGAGCCTGCCCGAACAGGGCCGCGGCGTCGACGAGCTGCTCGCCGAGATCACCCTGCTCAAGAAGGACGACCTGCCGCTGCGCGGCGGCAGGGTGACCGCGTACGTCTACGACACCGGACGCCCCGAGGTGCACGAGGCCGCGGCGCGCGCGTACTTCGAGATGCTCGAGGTCAACACCCTCGACCCGACGGCCTTCCCCAGTGTCGTGGAGATGGAGAGGCAGGTGGTCGGCGCGGTCGCCGGGCTGCTCGGCGGCGGGCACGGCATCTTCACCAGCGGCGGCACCGAGTCGATCATGCTGGCGGTGAAGGCCGCGAGGGACTCGCGGAGGACCGCGGGCCGTCCGCGGATGGCGGTCCCGGTCACCGCGCACCCGGCCTTCCACAAGGCCGCCCACTACCTGGGGGTCGTGATCGACCCGGTGCCGGTCGACCCGGTGACGTTCCGCGCCGTCCCGTCCGCGGTCGAGGCCGCGCTCACCGAGGACACGATCCTGGTCGTCGCCTCCGCGCCCTCGTACCCGCAGGGAGTGGTCGACCCGGTCGCCGAGATCGCCGGGATCGCCTCGGCGCGCGGCGTGCCGTGCCACGTGGACGCCTGCGTGGGCGGCTGGCTGCTGCCGTGGCTGCGCGAGGCGGGGGCGGCGGTCCCGCCGTTCGACCTGTCGGTGCCCGGCGTCACCTCGATAAGCTGCGACCTCCACAAGTTCGGCTACGCCCCCAAGGGCGCCTCGGTCGTGCTGTTCGCCGACGCGGGGCTGCGGCGCAGGGCGTACTTCGCCTCGGCCTCCTGGCCCGGCTACGCCGTCGTCAACGCAGGCGTGCAGAGCTCGAAGTCGGCGGGCCCGCTGGGCGGCGCGTGGGCCACCCTCCAGGCCCTGGGCCGCGAGGGCTATCTCGAGCTCGGCCGCGTCACCCTCGCCGCGGCCCGCAGGCTCCGTGAGGGCGTCGCGGCGGTCCCCGGGCTGCGGGTGCTCGGCGATCCCGATTCGGCCCTGGTGGCCTTCGGGTCGGACGAGGTGGACGTGTTCGCGCTGTCGGACGAGGCGAGGAGGCGGGGCTGGTTCCTGCAACCGCAGCTGTCCTACGCGGGCATTCCGGCCAACATCCACGTCACGGTGACCGGGGTGACCCTGCGGGGCGTCGAGGCGATGATCGAGGTGATCGCCGAGTCGGCCGCCGCGGCGCGGGAGCGCGGTCCCGTCGAGCTGCCGCAGGGGCTGGTCGAGCTCGTCACGGAGCTGGACCTCGACACGCTGGACGACACCGCCTTCGGCGCGTTCGCCTCGGCCCTCGGCGTCGAGCTCGGTGGCGCGGGCCAGCCGGAGATGGCCGTGGTCAACGCGGTTCTGGACGCGCTGCCCGCCGACAGGCGCGAGGCGGTGCTGGTCCGCTTCCTCTCGGTGATCTACAGCTGACCGTGGGTTCCGGGCAACATAACAAATCAATTCACTGCGGTAAAGATATTGCGGTAAGCACTCCGCCGGTCGACGATGGGGACGCCTGCCTTGCGCGCCCCGCCCCCCGGGGCGCCGGGCCCTCCCGGCGGAGAGGGCCGTCGGCATGAGCGAGGCGCCCGCCCCCGCCCACGGGGGCGGGCCGCCGGACTCGACGCGCATCGAGACCTCTCGAAAGGCGAGGCGTGCCCCCGCCTCGCGATCGGGCCACCCGTCCCCCCCACGGGTGGCCCGATCCACTCCCCGGACGGCCGCTCCCGCCCGCGACGCGGGAGCGGGGCGAACGGTCAGCGGAAAGCGCGACGGTAGGCGGCCGGGGTGGTGTCGAGGGCGTTGCGGAAGCGGCGGCGCAGGTTCACCGCGGAGGAGAGGCCGACGCGCTGGGCGATCGTCTCGACCGGGAGGTCGGTCTCCTCGAGGAAGGCACGGGTGCTGGCGATGCGCCGGCCCAGGACCCAGCGGCCCGGGGAGATCCCGAGCTGTTCGGAGAAGTGGCGGCTGAGGGTGCGCGGCGACATCCCCGACCGGCTGGCCATGTCCTCCAGCGTCAACGGGCGGTCGAGGTTGGCGGTGATCCAGTCGAGCAGCGGGGCGAGGGAGTCGGGGACCGGGCCCGTCGTCGGCAGCGCGGGGTACTGGCGCTGGCCGCCCTCCCGGTGCGGGGCCGCCGACAGCTGACGGCCGATCCGCATCGCCAGGGCGGCGCCGTGGTCGCGCCTGACCTGGTTGAGGCACAGGTCGACGGTGGTGGCCGTGGCGCCCGCGGTCGCGACGTCGCCGTGATCGACGTACAGCACGGTGGCGTCGGCGCGAACCCGCGGGTAGCGCTGGCTCAGCTCGCCGGTGAGCTCCCAGTGGGCGGCGGCCTCGCGGCCGTCCAGCAGGCCCAGGCTCGCCGGGACGTGGATGCCCGAGCAGACGCCGACGATCCGGGCGCCGCGGGCGTGAGCGGCCAGGACGGCGTCACCGAGCTCGGCGGAGAGGTCCGGACCGGGGCACCAGCCCGCGACGATGATCGTGTCGGCCTCGGCCAGGGCCTCCAGTCCGTCGTTGACGACGATGTCGACGCCCATCGTTGTCGCGATCGGGCCCGGCCGCTCGGCGCAGAGCCGGAAGTCGTAGAAGTGGGGGATGTCGGGGCCGTGGTGGCCGAACACGGCGGACGCGCAGGTCACCGGATACATCTCCTGCGGCGGGCCGACCAGCGCGACGACGCGATGCTTCATGGCACGAATGTACTTAATGATGTCATTCTGAGCGTCTGCCTGGGAGCGGCCGGATGTCCAGAATGAGTGGTCATGGAGTTCGTCGAATGACCGCGACCCTTGATCGCGAAGCGGCCCCCGGCATCCCGGAAAGGCTCTGGAACAGGGATTTCTCGCTCTACTTCGCCGCCCGGGTGGTGTCGCTGCTGGGCGACGCGATGATGCCGGTCGCGACGGCGCTGGCGGTCGGGGCCGTCTACGGGGTTTCGGGCGTGGGGTACGTTCTCGCCATCTGGACGGCCCCCTTTGTCCTGTTCATTCTGTTCGGCGGGGTCTTCGCCGACCGCGTCGGCGCGCGCGCCATGATGGTCGGCGCGGACCTGGTCCGGATCCTCACCCAGGGCGTGCTCGCCGTCGCCTTCTTCACCGGAACCCCGCCACTGTGGCTGTTGCTGGTCGCCTCCGCGCTGTCCGGCACGGCCGCCGCCATGTTCCAGCCGGGCGTCAACGGCATGGTCCCGCTCGTCGCGAAGGACCCCCAGCGCGCCAACGGCACCCTCAAGATCGCCGACGCGGCCACGCAGCTCGGCGGCCCGGTCCTGGCGGGACTCCTGATGGCGCTGACCGGCGCCGGCGCGGTCTACGCCTTCGACGCGGGCACCTTCCTGCTGAGCGGCCTCTGCCTGGCGCTGATCAGGATCACCCCCGCAGCCGGGGTCAGGGAGCCCTCGACGGTCCTGCTCGACCTGCGGCGCGGCTGGACGGAGTTCCGTTCGCGCAGCTGGATGTGGTCGGTCATCCTGGTCTGGGTGTTCTTCGGGGTCCTCGTCTTCGGCCCCTTCATCCCGCTGGGCTCCCGGCTGATCGGCGACCGCCTCGGCGAGGCCGCCTACGGCTGGGCCATGGCGGGCCTGGGCACCGGAACCGTGATCGGCGGCCTCGTCGCGATCCGTCTGCGTCCCTCCCGCCCCCTGGCCGCGGGCGGCGTGGCCCTGATCGGCTTCGCCTGCATCCCCCTGTCGGTCGCCCTGGAGCTTCCGCTTCCCGCGCTGATGGCCGGCCACCTGCTCGGCGGCGTCTCCTGGGCGTTCTGGTCGGTGATGTGGTCCACCAGCGTCCAGACCCAGGTGGCCCCCGAGGTGCTCAACCGCGTCACCGCCTACGAGGTGGCCGGCTCGGTCTCCGGCGTGGCGGTGGGCCAGGCACTGGTGGGCCCGGTGTCCTCTGTCGTCGAACCCCGCGACCTGCTGCTCCTGTCGACGGGCGTCAGCGTCGCGGTGTGCGCGGCGCTGTTGCTCATCCCGCCGATCCGGCGGCTTCGCCGGGTCTGACCGTTCGGGCGGGAAACGGCGGCGGGCCTCGGACGGGGCCGGTCACCGCGCGAGGCCTCCGTGGGCCGGCGCCTTCGAGTGCGCCGGCGCGTCGGCCGGTCACCTCGCGCGGGAGGCCTCCCGCAGCCTGGAGACGACGGCGAGGGCCTCGCGGGCGGAGGCGGCGTCGTGGACCCGGAAGACCCGTGCGCCCTGCCAGGCGGAGACCGCCAGGGTGGCCATGGTCCCGGCGTGGCGCTCGTCGACCGGGAGACCGCCGAGGGTCTCGCCGACGAAGTCCTTGTTGGAGACCGCGACGAGCACCGGCCAGCCGGTGGCCACCATCTCGCCGAGACGGCGGCTGACCTCCAGGGAGTGCCAGGTGTTCTTGCCGAAGTCGTGGGCGGGGTCGATGAGGATCGACTCCCTGGCGACCCCGGCGGCGACCGCGCGCTCGGCGAGCCCGACGGTGTGTCCGATGACGTCGGCCACCACGTCGTCGTAGGCGATGCGGTGCGGACGGGTGCGGGGGGTGACGCCGCCCGCGTGCGCGCAGACCAGCCCGACGCCGTGCTTGGCCGCGACCTCGGCCAGGCCGGGATCGACCCCGCCCCAGGTGTCGTTGAGCAGGTCGGCGCCCGCCTCGGCGACGACCTCGCCGACCTCGGCGCGCCATGTGTCGACGCTGACGATCAGCCGGGGGTGGCGTCGCCTGACCGCCGCGACCAGGTCGGCCACCCTGCGGATCTCCTCCGCCGGGTCCACCTCGTCGCCAGGGCCCGCCTTGACGCCGCCGATGTCCACGATGTCCGCGCCGCCGTCGACGGCCCCGTCGACCGCCTCGATGGCGGCCTCGAAGCCGTAG
This sequence comes from Streptosporangium carneum, assembly GCF_027922005.1. Taxonomy (GTDB): domain Bacteria; phylum Actinomycetota; class Actinomycetes; order Streptosporangiales; family Streptosporangiaceae; genus Streptosporangium; species Streptosporangium carneum. The sequence goes on from NZ_BSEV01000003.1 coordinate 204,633, forward strand.
GTTCTCCCCCTGTCGTAGAAGGAGTCGGGAGTGCGGTTGACCACCGCCATGATCGCGAATTCGCCGGGCCGGAACTCACGGCCGCGCAGGCGCAAGATAGTCATCGGTACCGAGCCTATCGGGCCGGTGCCGGAGAGGCGGGCGCTCCCACCTGCGCCGCCTCTGTGGGATGAGAACGTGGGAGGCACGGTGCCCTCGGGGCGTCCCCGGGGCGTTCCGTCTCCGGGGTGCTCCTAGGCGGCCGACCCACCTTCGGCCACCGTGAGGAACTCCTGGGCGATGGCGGGCAGCCGCCGTCGCGCGTGGATGAGGGCGATCACCCTTCGGATCGAGGGATCGAGGGATCGGACCACCAGCCCGGCCCGGGTGGCCTGCTCGGCCATTCCCCGGTACCACAGCAGGGAGGCCGCGCCCGAGCGGACCGTGTTGAGCCAGTTGCCGCGCTCGTCGAGCTGCACGGCGGGCACGGGGGTGATTCCGTACTTGGCGAACAGGGCGTCGAACTCCCTGCGGCGCGCGCTGCCGGGCACGGGCAGGACGAGCCGCATGCCGTTGAGCCTGTTTATCGGCACCGGATCGGGAAGGTTCGCGCCGGGCGGGGAGATCAGCACGATCTCCTGGCGTTCCAGCGGATGGCTGACCAGGTCGGCGGGGACGGGCAGGTCCGTCAGGCCGAGGTCGGCCCGCTGGTCCCTGATGGCGTTCACCACGCCGTCCCGTCCGTCGCAACGGACGATGTGCACGCGCACCCCGGGATGTTCGGCGGTGTAGGCGGGAAGCAGGCGTCCGGCCAACCCCGGCTCGAGGCTGGGGGTCGAGGCGATGCGCAGTTCGGCATCGGACGAATGGCCATGGGTGGACAGTGCTTCGATCTCTCGAACGGCGTCGAGCGCCTCCCGGGCCAGCTTGACCACCCGGCGCCCCTGCGCCGTGACGACCACGCCGCGTCCGGAGCGGGCGAACAACGTCATTCCGAGCTCTCTTTCCAGATCCCTGATCGCACGGGAAAGCGCAGGCTGCGCGATGTACAGCGATCTGGCCGCGTCGGTCATGGTGCGGTGCTCCGCCGTCGCGACCACGTAGCGGAGCTGCTGCAGATTCATGACTTCGAAGCTAGGACACAGCGCGCGGCGCGGTCCTGCACATCGCGGAGATCACCTTGGATGATTTCGGAATGTAATCACATATAGCAACATCCGTGACGGATGATAAATCAGTATGCTTACGCCCCAAATTCGACAAAGGTCCGACCCTTCTTGGCATATCGGACGCTCGGGTTAACGGGGAGACAGCGTGACAGGCAACGGACAGTACCCTCCACAACCACCTCCACCACAGGGGCATCCGCGCTCCGCTCCACCGCCGCCGACCTGGGGCGCTCCTCCGCCGCAGGGCCCGCCCCAGAGCCCGCCGCAGGGGCCGCCGCCCGGGGCGCCGCAGGACCACTCCCCGCAGTGGGCGTCAGGGGGACGCCCGCAGGGAACTCCTCAGTCCCCGGCGTACCCGCCTCCGCCGCCCGCCCCTTCCGGACAGGGCTATCCACCGGGATACGGTTATCCGCCGCCTGTTCCGGCCGGACCGCAACCCCAGCCGGATCACGTCCGTCCTCCCCAGGGCCCGCCGCCGGGTCATCCCGGGCATGCACACCCTCCGCACCCCCAGGCGCCGCAGGCGTACCCGCCGCCGGGGCCCCAGGGCCCTCCGGGCCACGGGTATCCGCCGCAGGCTCCCCAGGGATACGCGCCGCGGCCCGCCGCACCGCGGGGACACCCGCCGCAGCCTCCCGCCGTACCGGGGTATCCGCCCGCCCAGGGGTACCTCGCACAACCCATCGCGCCGCAGGCGTACCCGCCGCCGCCCGGGCCCCAGGTCCCTCCGGGACACCGATATCCGCCCCCGCCCCAGGGGACGTACGGCGCGCAGCCGCCACGGGGAAACCTCCCCCAGGGGCGGCCTCCCTACCCGGCGGCCCCGTGGCAGCCTCCACGCCAGCGCTCGGGCGGCGGCGCGGGAGTGATCATCGGCGCCGTCTTCGGCGTGGTCGCGCTCGCCTTCGTCGGGCTCGTGGTGCTCGGAGCCGTCCTCAAGAGCAGCCGCCACTCGACCCAGGTCTCCCCCGTCGCGTTCCCCACCTACACGCCGTACACCTACACCCCGCCCACGAGCAGGCCCGACCCCCTCGAGACGTCCGCCGCCGAGCCGACCGCCGCGACGAGCGAGCCCGCCTCCCCCGAGCCCACCGAGAGCACCCTGCAGCCTCCGCGGCAGGTCGTCCTCAACACCACCCTGGAGAACAACACCCTCTACCGGGCAGGCGGGCTGCCCAGGGTGAGCTGCGCGGTCGGCTCCCCCAGCATCCACAGCGACAGCCAGCTCAAGGCGCTGATCCTGAAGACGTCCAGATGCCTGGACAAGGGCTGGTCGAAGATCCTGCGCGAGGAGGGCATCGCCTGGCACCGGCCCGGCTACGCCATCACCGCCACCAGGGGGCGCGGCGCGTGCGGGGACTTTCCCGGGATCGGCAGCATCGTGCCGTACTACTGCCCGCGCAACACCACCATCTACGCCTCGACCGGAGCCATGGCCAACGGGACCGGCAACGCCCGCGGGTACGGCCAGATCGTCAGCTGGCACGGCGCGATCATCAGCATGATGGCCCACGAGTACGGCCATCACGTGCAGCAGCTGTCGGGCCTGTCGGAGACCAGATGGCAGCGGTCCGAGCGGTCGTCGAGCACGAGCGGCAGGCTCGCGCTGAGCCGCAGATTCGAGCTCCAGGCCACCTGTTTCGGCGGGATGTTCATGCGCTCGGTCTCGGCCACCTATCCGGTCACCCCGGCCAGGCGCAACTCGCTCTACTACTTCTACACGCAGGTCGGGGACTGGCCCGGCTACCCGCGCGACCACGGCTCGCTCACGAACAACAACCGCTGGTTCCGCCAGGGCTACGAGAAGAACAAAACCTTCCAGTGCAACACCTGGCTCGCCCCGTCGTCGACGACGTCATAGCTTAAGTGGTCGTTCACCTGTCTTTGGTTGTCTGTCTGCCATGTCCAGGTATGAGGCTAGAATCCTGCCAATTCCGTGTAATCGGGGGGCCTCGGCTGTTTTACCAGGTGGACCGGGGTAGGACGTAGTAGGAAGCGGTGTGGAAATGCGCCTTGGGCATGTCTCGGGGGATTCTGCCGGCGAGGACGGGAAACAGGGCGTCCAGCCGCACGGTGGGGAAGGCGGTGCGGGCTCCGGTCCCGAGGCGCCGCACTCCTCCCAGTCGCCGCACCCCTCTGACGTGCCCGCGGAGCAGCCCCAGGAGACCGGGGCGGTCCCCGCCGCCCTCCCGCCCCAGGACCACGCCCAGAAGCAGGACCGCGCCCAGGAGCAGGTCGATCGCGTTCAGGAGCCCGCCCAAGGGGCGCAGCGCGCGCCCAAGGAGCGGCTCAAGTTCGCCAGACCGCTGACGACCGCCTCGCTCATCGGCTGGACCGGCCTCTCGGTCATCCTGCCGGGGGCGGCCCACCTGCGCTCGGGGCACCGCCGCACCGGCTACGCCCTGCTCGGCGCCTTCGCCGTGCTGCTGGTGGCCGCGGTGGTCGCCGCCTTCCTCGTCTCGAAGAACGCGGGCTTCCTGGCCCGGGACAGCACGCTGACGACCATGGTGGTCCTCGCCGGGGTCGGCGCGGTCGCCTGGTTCCTGCTGGTGCTCTCCTCCTACATCGCCCTGCGCCCCAGACGGCTCACCGGCGCGGGCCAGGTCGTCTCGGGCATCGCGGTCGGCGTGCTGTGCGTGGCCGTGATGTCGCCCTTCGCGCTGGCCGCCAGCACCACGCTGGCCGCCAAGGACCTCGCCAACACCATCTTCGAGAGCGGGGGCACCCCCACTCCCGTGGTCTCCGGCGCGCACGAGGACGACCCGTGGGGCGGGCGCGACCGGGTGAACTTCCTGCTCGTCGGCGGCGACGGCGCGGGCAACAGGGAGGGCATCAGGACCGACAGCATGACCGTGGCCAGCGTGCACGTCGCGACCGGCAACACGGTCATGTTCAGCCTTCCCCGCAACATGCAGCACGTGCGCTTCCCGCCGGGCACCGCGCTGGGCAGGCAGTTCCCCAACGGCTTCATGCGCGAGCTGCCGAACGGCGGCCTGCTCAACGAGGTCTGGCAGTACGGCGAGGAGCACCCCGAGATCGTGCAGGGCAAGGACGGCCAGCGGGGGCCGAAGGCGCTCATGGAGGCGATCGGCCACACCCTCAACCTGAGGCTCGACTACTACGCCCTGGTCAACATGTTCGGCTTCGCCCACCTGGTCGACGCCATCGGCGGGCTGAAGATCCGGGTGGAGAGGGACGTCCCGTGGGGCGGCCTCTACGGCACCGCGGGCACGATCAAGGCGGGCTACCGGACGCTGACCGGCGAGGAGGCCCTCTGGTACGGCCGCTCGCGCGTCGGCAGCGACGACTTCTCCCGGATGGGCCGCCAGCGCTGCGTCATCGGCGCGTTCGCGCAGCAGGCGACCCCCTCGGCCGTCCTGACCAACTTCGTCAAGATCGCGGGTGTCGCCAAGCGGATGGCCAAGACCGACATCCCCCGCGAGATGCTCGACCCCCTGACCGAGCTCGCCCTCAAGGTCAAGAACGCCAGGATCACCAGCCTCCAGTTCGTGCCGCCGGAGTTCTACTCCGGCTCGCCCGACTGGCAGAAGATCCGCGCCGCGACCGCCAGGGCCCTGCGCCAGTCCGTCCAGCCCTCCCGCCGCGCCCAGGCGGCGGGTGTCACGGCCTCGCCCGGCACGAGCGGCGCGACGCCCGCCCCTTCGCGGAGCGGGACCGTCACGGCCACGCCGACCCCTTCGCCCACCAGGACCGTCAGGGCCTCCGTGCCGCGCGAGACGCCCACCCAGAACGGCACCGCCAAGTCCCTCGGCGAGCTCTGCGGCTTCTGACCTTCGCCTCGCCCGACGGCCCGTCCCCTGAGGGGGCGGGCCGTCGCGTTTCCGCCCCCGGCGGCGGGCGTCAGCGGGCCCGGACCGCTCCCGGCGACCGCGCGTCCCCGGGCAGCAGGGCGAAGGCTCCGAGGTAGAGCGCGCCCGCCACGACCAGCAGGGCCTGGTAGCCGACGACCAGGGCCAGATACTCCAGGCAGCCGCCGACCATCGCGCCCAGCAGGTTCGCGCCGAAGGCCGTCGTGCCGTCCGCGGAGTCCGCGAAGCGCCTGGCGAAGACCACGTTGGCCGCGAAGATCGGCAGGAACGCCACCGTCACGGCGACGAGCGCCCTCGGGGCCGGCGGCAGGCCCAGCAGCCAGGAGGCGGGCACCAGCCAGGCCAGCGCGAGGCCGCCGAGGAGCACGCCGTACATGACGGGCAGGGGCGGGGTCCTGAAGCGGCGCGTCACCTCGACCGCGGCGAGCACGGCCAGGAGCACCCCGGCGAACACGACCGCGTTCACCACCCAGGTCGTGCCGAACAGCAGGGCGAACCCCGTCACGCTCCTGGTCTCCAGCAGCAGGAACGCCACGCCCAGCAGGAACAGGTCGGCGTAGGGGCGCATCCGCCGGTAGGGGCCGGCGACCGCGCGGACCGCCAGCAGGCTCACGGCCAGGATCAGGCCGAGGGTGACGAGATAGACCCACGGCACGGTCCTGTCCCTCAGGTAGAGGAAGGGCCGGTCGTCCTCGGCGGGCGGCGGGGTGGCGGCGCTCGCGCCCGCCCACGCCTCGCCGCAGCTCTGCGCCTCCGCGGTGAGCCCCACGGTGATCACGGCCTGCTGGCCCGCCTGGCTGACGACGTCGACGCACGGCCGGTGGCCGAAGGCGGCCTGCGCGGTGGCGGCGAGCCGGTCGACCAGCCATCTCTCCCGGTAGTAGTTGTACATGGAGAAGACGCCGCCCGGCTTGAGGTGCTCCCTGGCGGCCTCCATGGCCTGCCGGGTGAACAGGTAGCTCTCCAGGCGCAGCGAGCTCGCCCCCGAGACCAGGGTGAGCGAGTCCGGGAGCGCGAACAGGATCAGGTCGTATTTTCCCGTCGTGCGCTCGAGGAAGGCGCGGCCGTCGGTGACGACGGTGGTGACCCGCGGGTCGTCGTACGGCCTGTCGGGATGGTAAATTCCGCCGAGCTCGCGGAGGCTGGGGTCGATCTCGACCGCGTCCACGTGCCCGGCGCCCTTCAGCAGCGCGATCGCCACGTCGGTTCCGCTGCCCGCGCCGACGACCAGCACGTCGTCGGGCCTGCGTCCGCCCGCCCGCTCGTACGGCAGGGCGTACTGCCGTTCCCACTCGAGCCGCCTGCCCGCGGGCACGGCCTGCTGGTGCGGGATGCCGTTGACCTGGATGTCCGTTATCGGAACCCCGTGCCAGTCGAAGTGGTCGTGGGTCACCTTGTAGTAGGGCGACCACAACGCGCCCGCGGTCAGCGTCTCGGCCGCGAGCGCCCCGACCACGACCAGCGCGGGAACGGCGAGCGCGAGCCTGCCCGGCGTCGTGCGCGGCCACAGCAGCACCGTGTAGGCGAGCGCGGCGACCGTCCCCCAGACGACGGGCGGCGCGCCGAGGAACGACAGCGCGGTGAACAGCCCGATGCCGGTGAGGCTGCCGACCAGGTCGTAGCGGTAGGCCTCGAGCCGCTCCAGCGCGGGGAAACAGCGCCCGACCAGCTCGGCGGGTCCCATCAGGACGATCGCCGCCGCCGCGAAGACCACCGGCAGGATCAGCCACGGCGGCGGCCCCGTGGTGGTCAGGCTGGTCCAGTACAGGACCCCCTCGGTCCGCCGGTCGACGGTGACCGGGAAGAGCAGGACGACCACCACGAGGACGGCCAGTGTGATCGGCGAGTAGTACGGCGGGCGCGTCGTGCGCCCGACCCTGAGGAAGCCCAGCCCGATGCCGAGGAACGAACCGAGCAGGACGAAGTTCGTGAAGTAGCTCAGGTGCACGATGTTCGATCCGGTCCACCGGATCAGCGCGAGCTCGAGGAAGAGCATGAACGCGCTGGCCAGGACCAACCTGGGCCGGACGCCCAGCCAGGAGATCGACCGGACATCGGGATGCGAGGATGGCGTCGTCTCCGCCGCTGCGGTCATGTCTTCCAACGCTAGTGAGTCAGCGGCGTTCCGCGGAGGAAAAACAGCTCGGCGTTTTGGGAGATTTGGAGGGCATAAGCCCAGGTCCGAGGGGTTTTTGACGGCTAGACGGAGCGCCGTCGGATGCAGGAACGTGGTGGGGTTCGATCCCCTCGAGCCTGGTGGTGCACATGCGAGTCCTGATCCAGCTCCGCCCATCCCCCGACGTCGTCGCGGCCGTGGCCGACCCGGGTGTGACCGCGACCACGGCCGATGTGTCCGACGGCCTGCCCGGTGTCGTCCTCGACCACTCCTTCACCCCGGTCGCGGTGCCGCGCCCCGTGCCGGCGACCGGGGGCGACCCCCTGTCCCTCAACCAGGCGCTGACGTTCTCACTGGCCGCCGAGCACGCCTCGGTCCTGGTCCGCGGCGAGATCTCCGACGACGAGTTGTCCACCCGGCTCGCCCTGCTGCCCGGCACCCGCTCCGACGTCGTGGGAGTGCACGCCGATCCGGTGATCGAGTCGAACCTCACCTGCGGCGGCGACGACCCCGTCGGCGACTGGCACGACGTCGAGCGGCTGCTGGGCGTCGCGGAGCTCAGGGCCGAGGGGCTCGACGGGACCGGAGTCGCCCTGGCGATCGTGGACACCGGCATCAACTCCGCGCACGTCGGACGGCACCTCGGCAGCAACCCGATCGTGGACGTCCGCAACAGCTGGAACCCCGCCGGGGTGAGCGGCACCGCGGGCCAGTTCCGGGTGGACCACGGCACGATGTGCGCCTTCGACGCGCTCATCGGCGCCCCCAGGGCGTCGCTGATCGACATCCCCGTGCTGCTGTCGCGGCGCCCCGGCGGCTCGGCCATGGACGGCCTGCTGTCGGACGCGGTCGCGGCCTTCGCCCACCTGCGCACCGTGCTGGCCGCGCAGCCCCAGGCGACCCGCTCCCTGGTCGTCAGCAACAGCTGGGGCTCCTTCTCCCCCCGCTGGGACTTCCCCATCGGTCACCCCGGCAACTACTCCGACAACGCGGCCCACCCGTTCAACCTGATCATCTCCAGCCTGGAGCAGGCGGGCGCGGACGTGCTGTTCGCGGCCGGCAACTGCGGGCGCGACTGCAGGGACAGCCGGTGCGCCTACCCCGACCGTCCGATCGGAGGCGCCAACTCCCACTCGCGCGTGCTGTCCATCGGCGGCGTGGACACCACGGGCGAGCGGGTCGGATACTCCTCCCAGGGTCCCGGCCGCCTCAGTCTCCGTAAGCCGGACGTCTGCGCCTACACCCATTTCTCGGGCTCCCAGGCCTTCGGCGCCGCCGAGCCCGACTCTGGCACCTCGGCCGCCTGCCCGGTCGCCGCGGGCCTGGTGGCCGCCATCCGCACCCGCTGGCCCGCCTCTGCTCTCTCCCCCTCCCAGCTGCGCACCCTGCTGCGCCGCACGGCGGACGACCGGGGCGGCGTCGGGTTCGACTACGACTACGGATACGGGGTGCTCGACGTCTCAGGCATCCTGTCCTCGTTGCGTCGCAGGGAACTGCGCGTAGCGTGAGGACATGGTTCTCATCACCGTACGACTGCCGTCCGAGGCGACGCTCAAGCAGGCCATGCGCCGCCTGGACCTGCGGGAGGAGGAGGTCGACACCGGCTACGGCCTGGTGCTCATCGACCCCGAGCAGAGTCTGTACGGCCTGCGCGTGAGCGAGGCAGCCGCCCGCCGGATCGACCCCGCGGCGGGCGACGGCCCCTACTCCGACCCGAGGATCGAGCCCTACGGCCCTCCGCGCTGACGGGCCCCGCCTCGCCCACCACGGTTCGACGCGCGCGCCGGGCCTCCACGGTCAGGCGGCGGGAAGAGCGGAGGGCGGGGCGGGGGCGGCCTAGGCGTTCTCCCGGTTGAAGACGCGGGTGCCGACGGTCACGCACACGGCCGACAGGAGCACGGTGACCGCGACTCCTGCCGCCACCGTCCACGTGGCGTACCTCCCCGCGAAAAGGTCACGGACGGCCTCGAGCACATAGCGGAACGGAGTGGCCCGCGACAGCGCGTCCAGCCAGCCGGGCGCCATCGACATCGGCAGGAACGCGCCCGACAACAGGATCAGCGGGACCACGCCGGTGGTCATGACGGGCGCGAACAGCTCGGGGCCGATGTTCAGGGCGACCGCGTTCGACAGCGCGGCCAGGCTCACCCCCAGCAGGCCCATGAGCACGAGCGCGGCCAGAACACCGGGGATCCAGGCGCGCATGCCGAAGGCGTAACCCACGGTCATGAGCATGACCGACTGAATGAGCAGCGTCACGGAGCTGCTCAGCACCCGGCCGAGCAGCAGGCAGACGCGGCGCGCCGGGGTGACCCTGAGCCGCTCCAGCACGCCGGAGCGCGCGTCGAAGACGACGCCGAATCCGGCCAGGCCCGCGCTCAGCAGCGCCACCTGGATCAGTAGGCCGGGGACCAGGGTCTCCCAGCTGCCGATCGTGGCGAAGAGCGGCCCGAACAGCACCAGGTACAGCATGGGCTGAAGGACGCCGAAGACGATCCCGGCCCGCTGCCTCAGCACGATCCGGGTGTTGTACAGGAAGACGGTCCAGGTGTCACGAAGCACATCCATCGAGTCGTTCACCGTTCCTCACACGCCGGAGCGACGGCTGAGCGCTCCGGGACGGCCGGTCCCACACCACCCGGCCCCGATCCCGCCGATCCCACACCGCCCGGTCCCGGACGACTCGGTTCCCCATCCCCCGATCCCACACCGCCCGGTCCCGGTCGCCCCGATCCCACACCGTCCGATTCCTGATGGCTCGGCTCCACACCGTCCGGTCCCGGACGACTCGATCCCGGGGCGGCGGAGGGACGGTCCTCTCTCAGAGAACGGCCGGTGATCGACAGGAAGACGTCGTCGAGCGTGCCCGTGCCGCCCTTGAGCTCGGCCGGGGTGCCCTCGGCCACGATCGCGCCGTGGTCGATGACGAACAGGCGGTCGGCGAGCGCGTCCGCCTCCTCTAGATAGTGGGTGGTCAGAAAGACCGTGAGGCCCTCCTCCTCGCGCAGGCGTGTGACGTGCGCCCAGAGGTTGGCCCGGCTCTGCGGGTCGAGGCCGGTGGTCGGCTCGTCGAGAAAGAGCAGCGAGGGGCCGTGGACCAGGCCGAAGGCCAGGTCGAAGCGGCGGCGCTGACCACCCGACAGCGCGCCTGCCGGCCTGGACTCCAGCCCCGACAGGTCGAGCCGCTCCAGGATCTCGCCGATCCGCTCGCGCGCCGGCCCCCGGCGCATGCCGTACAGCATGGCGTGCAGTTCCAGCTCGTCTCCCACCGGAGTGGCGGGGTTGGTCCCGCCGCCCTGGGACACGTAGCCGATGCGCCGCCGTACACCGCGGGGGTCGGCCAGCAGGTCGCGCCCGGCGACCGTCGCGACGCCTCCTGTGGGACGCAGCAGCGTGGTCAGCATGCGCATGGTGGTTGTCTTGCCCGCACCGTTCGGACCGAGGAAACCGACGATCTCCCCTGCCTCGACGGCGAGGTCCACTCCCCTGACGGCGTTCACGCCGCCCGGGAAGGACTTGCTCAGACCCGAAGTCCTGATCATTTCATCGCCTCCAAACTTAGGTTAACCATAAAAATAGAGTGACTGCAAAATTTACCCGGCACCATAAGATGTGCGCATGAGTGAGGGACTGCGCGAGCGCAAGAAGCGGGAGACGCGGATGCGCATCTCCGACATGGCGACAGGGCTGTTCATGGCGCGAGGCTTCGACAACGTGACGGTGGCCGAGGTCGCCAGGGCCGCGGACGTCTCGGTGAACACCGTCTTCAACTACTTCCCGGCCAAGGAGGACCTCCTCTTCGACCGCCAGGACGAGCTGGTCGGCCTTCTCAGCAGGATCGTGCGGGAGCGGAGAGCCGGAGAGAGCGCGCTCCAGGCGGTGCGACGCGACTTCCTCGACGCGCTGGACACGCGCGACTGGCGGCACGGCTTCCACGAGGGAAGCGACCTGTTCGCCCGCATGGTGAACGCGAGCCCGGCGCTCACCGCCCGGCTGCGGGAGGTGAACGAGCTCAGGGTCGAGGCCCTGGCCCGGACCCTCGCCGACGAGGCCGACGCCGACCCCGACGACCTCACTCCCCGCCTCGTGGCTGCCCAGATCTGCGCGGCGCTTCACACGTTGGCGGCGTACGCCGTGCGGCGCATGCTCGCGGGCGAGAGCGTGGCGGAGATCGCCCCGGGTCTGCGCGAGCAGGCGGAGCACGCCTTCCGGCTGCTGGAGTCGGGGATCGACGGCTACTGCGCCCTGGGGGAGGCCAGGGAAGCCTGAAAGAGGGCGGGGAAGGCGTAGGAGAGGCCTGACAGGAGGGCGGGGAGAAGCCGGGAGGCCCGACAGCGCGGGAACCCTCAGGAGAACCAGGATGGGGGAAAGACCGTCCCCGCGCGCAGCCGTCCCGGCGACCGGGCCACTGGGACGGCGACACAAGGCGAAAGCCGCCCAAAAGGATATGATCTTCCGGCATTCACCAGGCCCACGACCCCGGGGGAGTCATCTGTGCCGCTGCGCGAGCGTGTCCGCGCCGTCCTGGAGGCTCCTAGCTTCCAGCGGACCATCATCGCGGTCATCCTGGTCAACGCGGCGACTCTGGGCCTGGAGACGTCGGTCACGGCCGTCGAACGGTACGGCACGGCGCTCACCGTCGTCGACCACGTGGCGCTCTACGTCTTCGTGGCCGAGCTGCTCACCAAGGTCTACGTCTACCGGGGCCGGTTCTTCCTCGACCCGTGGAACCTGTTCGACACCTCGATCGTCACGGTCTCCCTGCTGCCCCTCGCGGCCGGCCTGTCGGTGCTGCGGGCGCTGCGGATCATGCGGGCGCTGCGTCTGATCTCGGTGGTGCCCAGCCTGCGCAGGGTGGTGACGGCACTGCTCAACGCGGTGCCGGGGATGACGTCGATCGTGCTGCTGCTCGGTCTGGTGCTCTACGTCGCGGCGGTGATGGGCGCCAAGCTCTACCACGCCACCGCGCCCGAGTACTTCGGCGATCTGCCGACCTCGCTGTTCACCCTGTTCCAGATGATGACCGGGGACGGATGGTCGGACATAACCAGGGAGGTGATGGACGAGCATCCGGCGGCCTGGATCTTCTTCGTGGCGTTCATGCTGGTGTGCACCTTCGTGGTGCTGAACCTCTTCATCGCCGTCGTGGTCAGGGCGATGGAGGACGAGCACGCCGAGGAGTCGGCGCAGGCGACGGTCCACGCGACGGAGGCCCTGAGCGCCGCCGTGCTCACAGAGCTGGCCGCGCTCAGGGCCGAGATCCGTGAGCTGCGCGACCGGGTCCCCGCCGCGCCCGGGACGGACGACCGTCGCGGGGGCGTGCGCGAGAACCCGGCGGCGCGGGCGGGCGCGGGTCAGCGGGAGTAGAACTCCACGACGAGCTGCTCGTCGACCGGGATCGCGATCTGCTCGCGCAGGGGGCGGCCGACCAGGGTGAAGCGCAGGTCGGCGTGGCTGACGTCGAGGTAGGCCGCGGTCCGGTCGTCGGCGTAGACGCCCTCCGCCGCGGCGACGAACGGCTGCATCCCCCTGGACTTCTGGCGGACCGCGATGACCTGGCCCGGCTTGACCAGATAGCTGGGAATGTCGACCTTTCGGCCGTCCACAGTGATGTGACCGTGCGTGACGTACTGGCGGGCCGCGTAGATGGACGGGGCGATGCCCGCCCGCAGGACGAGGGAGGCCAGGCGGCTCTCCAGCAGCACCACCAGCTCGGCCCCCGAGCGTCCGGTGCCGCGCAGCGCCATGTCCCAGTAACGGCGCATCTGCCGCTCGGAGACGTCGTAGTACCAGCGCAGCTTCTGCTTCTCCATCAACCGCAACCCGTAGTCACCGGTCTGCCGCCTGTTGGTCTTGCGTCCGTGCTCGCCCGGCGGGTACGGCCGCTCCTCGAAGTAGCGCACGGCCTTGCGGGTCAGCGGGACGCCCGCCCTACGGGACAGCCGCACCTTGGGTCCGGTGTAGCGCACAGTCACTCCTCTGTGGTTAGGTTTGCCTTAGTCAGGTTAGCCTTACCTTAGGCGAAACGGTCCCCTGATCTCAAGGAGAGCCTGTTCATGCATCCCGTCACCGCTCCCCCGATCCCCGAACGGGTCCGCAGCCTGGCCGCCACGGCCACCCCGACCCACGTGTCCCTCGCGGGCGCCGACCTGCCGGCGACACCCGCCAGGGGAGGCGTGGACGACGCGGGCCGCCCGGTGCTGCTGGTCCTGCCGGGAGACCCGCTCCACGGGGCGCACGACGAGCCGGTGGTGACCGTGGACCTGACGGCGAGCCGCTCCCTCGGCGGGATCGAGGCCTCGCGGGGACTGCTCAAGGTGCAGGGCTGGGCGCAGGCGGTGCCGGAGGCCGAGGCGCGGCGGACCGCGGTGGCGATCGCCGAGCGCTGCCCGGACGAGGCGCTGTTCGAGGCCCTGGAGGGCGGCGCGCCCCGGCTGCTCCGGGTCGACGTCGGCCAGGTGATCTATCTCACCGGCCCCGAGTCCGGCGTCCTCGACGGCGAGGAGTATCTCGAGGCCCGCCCCGACCCCCTCCTGGAGGTCGCCGAGCGCATGCTGGACCACGTCAACGGCACGCACAGGCACCAGCTGGAGAGCGCGCTGGTCTCCCTGCTCGACGGCCCCGTCCCCGACGTCTGGCTCTGGGAGCTGGACCGCTTCGGGGCGACCGTCCGCTCGGGCGTCGACGAGCCGACCCTGATCCGCCTGCCCTGGCCCGCCCCCATCACCGACGCCGGGTCCCTGGAGCGCGCCCTGCGTTGCCTGCTCTGCCATCGCTGACGGCGCGCCGTGCGACGGCCCGGAAAAATCAGGGGCGATTCCGGTGCACACCGGAATCGCCCCGGAAGAATTATTCCGAGAGCGAATGGTTAATTATCGGAAACGACCTCGCTCGTGCTGCGAATGACCTCGTCGACGAATCCGTAGTCTTTCGCCTCCGTCGCGGTGAACCAGCGGTCGCGGTCCCAGTCCTCCTCGATCTGCTCCAGCGTCTGGCCGGTGTGGAAGGCGATCCGCTCGCGCATCGTCTGCTTGGTGTAGAGCATCTGCTCCGCCTGGATCGCGATGTCGGCCGCGGTGCCGCCCAGGCCTCCCGACGGCTGGTGCATGATGACCCTGGCGTGCGGCAGCACGTAACGCTTGCCGGGCGCGCCCGCGCACAACAGGAACTGCCCCATGGAGCCCGCGATGCCCATGGCGACCGTGGCGACGTCGTTGGGGATGTACTGCATCACGTCGTAGATGGCCATTCCGGCGGACACCGAGCCGCCCGGCGAGTTGATGTAGAGCCAGATGTCCCTGTCGGGGTCGTCCGCGGACAGCAGCAGCAACTCGCCGCAGATCCGGTTGGCCGCCTCGTCGTTCACCTCGGTGCCGAGGACGACGATCCGCTTGCGCAACAGCCTCTGGTACAGCGGGTCCTCGAACACGGGCTGTGGACTGGTCATCCCTCTCACCCACTCCGAATCAGAGTTTACGAATGATGAACATCTGCGACCATAACGCGTTCCGTTCCGCCGATTTCGCGCCGTTCGCTGTGAGCGCTTTCCGCTCACAGCGCACCGCGGGTTGAATTTCGTCCGGGCGTTCCCCGGAGTTCCCCGCCGCTTCCTCCGCCGTCCGTGTCACGGCGCTTCGGCGCGGTGGACGGCCCGCCGTGTGTGATGATTGCCGCACCGTGCGGGCGACGACCTCCCCGTGCCCGAGCACGGCCCTGGCCGCGGCGCCGTACACACCTGGAAGGGCTTTTCATGATCGTTCGTCGTGTCCTGTCCGCCGGCCTCGCGGCCGTCCTCACCGTCGTCTCCACGGGCGCCTGCGGCGGGCAGGCCGCCGAGCGTCCCGCGGGGAAGGACGCCGCGCCGGCCGCCGCGACGCCGTCCGCCGCACTCGGCGCCTCCGCCCCGCCGGGCGAACCCCTGGACGGGCCGCCGCTGGCGGTGACCGACCCGTGGGTGAGGAGCACCGAAAGCGGCATGACCGCCGCCTTCGGCACCCTGGTCAACAACACCGACGTCGACATGACCGTCGTCTCGGGAAGCTCTCCCGTCTCCCGGAAGGTCGAGCTGCACGAGGTGGCGGACTCCGGCGGCAAGCCGGTCATGCGGCCGAAGAAGGGCGGGTTCGTCATCCCCGCCAGGGGCACCCACCAGCTCCAGCCGGGCGGCGACCACATCATGCTCATGGGCGTGAAGAAGGAGGTGAGGCCCGGGGCGCAGATCGACTTCACCCTCACCCTCCAGGGTGGCGAGACCCTGGAGTTCACCGCCGTCGGCAAGGAGTTCGCGGGCGGCCAGGAGGACTACCGGCCCGACGCCCAGGTGACGCCGTGACGCCGCCGGTCCGCGTCCTCGACGCGTTCGCGGCAGGGCGTGGGGCGGACGCCGCCACGCTGATCTTCGAGTACATGGCCGCCACCCAGGCGGAGATCCGCGGCACCGTCCCGGCCTCCGTCGACGACCTGTCCGCCGCCCTGCGGGAGGAGTGCAGGAACCCGGAGACCGTCTACCACGCCCCCGGCGTGTTCCTGGTCGCCTACCGCGACGACGCCCCGGTGGGCGGCGTCGGCCTCAAACCCCTTCCGGGAACCGACGCCGTCGAGGTCAAGCGCCTGTACGCGCGTCCCGGCCACCGCGGCGGAGTCGGCAGGGCCCTGATGGAGCACGCGCACAGGTGGGCCGAGCTGGGAGGCTACGCCAGGCTCGTCCTCGACGTCATGGCCCAGCGCCGTCAGGTCGTCGACCTCTACCGCCGTCTCGGCTACACCGAGACCGAGGCCCACTCGCGGTACCCGATCCCCATGCTCTCCATGGAACGGCTCGTCACCTCCGCGTAGGGCCGTCTGCCGAAGCCGCCGCGGCGCGAGGGGCACGGCTTCGCCGGCACGGCCCCGGACGGCCGCGGGCGACGCTCACCGGTAGTCCTCGGGGTCGCCGGCCACGCCCCGCTGGGAGTCGGCGAAGTAACGCCCCCAGTCGGGGCGCGACCCGTCGGCGTCGGTGAAGCCGTACTCCCCGGCCAGCTGCCAGCTCGCCAGGGACCTGCCGTTCCAGCGGTCCACCAGCGGGTCGGCGGCGAGGGCGGCCACCGCGCGGCCGACGTAGGCCGGCGTCTCCGACATCGCGAAGTACGGGTCCTTGGCGATCCCGTCGCGCCAGGTCTCCTCGGTCACCCCGAAGTGGTCGAGCATGGCCTCGGAGCGGAGGAAGCCCGGGGTGAGCGCGAGCGCCGTCACCCCGTACGGCTTCAGGTCGGCGGCCTGGGCCTGGGCGATCCTGATGACGCCCGCCTTGGCCAGGTCGTAGAAGAAGGTGCCCCGGTAGCCGTGGTCGTCCAGCCCGTCGGTGACCTCGACGACCAGCCCGCGACGCCGGGCGACCATCAGCGGCAGCGCGTGCCAGCTGGTGATGACGTGGGTGTGCACGGCCTGGCGTTGCAGCCACAGGCCGTCCTGGAGGTTCTGCTCCCACAGGGGTTTGTCCCACACGGTCAGCGGGTCGCCACCCCAGACGTTGTTGACCAGGACGTCCAGGCGGCCGTCCTGTTCGGCCGCGATCCTGGCGACCAGGTCACGCACCTGGTCCTCCTGCTGGTGGTCGACCTGGACGGCGATGCCCCGCCCTCCGGCGGCGGTCACCAGCTCCGCGGTCTCCTCGATGGTCTCCGCGCGGTTCATCGGCGACCTCGAGGCTCTCGTCGTGCGTCCCGTGACGTAGACGGTCGCGCCCGCCGCCCCGAGTTGGACGGCGATCCCCCGTCCGCCGCCCCGGGTCGCTCCGGCCACCAGGGCCACCTGTCCGTCACTCACTGGTCCTCCTCGGGACACGATAGGGGTCGAGCAGGGTCAGCAGGTCCCGGCGGAGCTCGTCGGCGAGCGGTTCCGACCTGGTCATCGCCCAGGTGAGCTGGGTGCCGTTGCGGATGGAGTCGGCGGCGGCGGCGAGCGCGCCGAGGTCGGCGCTCTCCACCAGGTGGCCGCCCGCCACGGCGGCGGCGAGGTAGTCGAGCAGCTCGGCCCGCACCGCGCGGACGTGGTCGCCCAGCAGCGCCCGGAACTCCTCGTCGGCCAGCTCCAGGTGGAGGAACGCGAGGTTGTTGGCGAACTCCTCCGGCCCGCTCTCGCGGCCCGCGGTGCGCACCACCGCCCTGACCAGTCCCTCGACCGGGTCGGGCGCCGCCTCGAACGCCTCGCGCATGGGCCGCACGAACGCGTCGTGGTCCGTCGCCCATCTGACGAAGCCGAGCAGCAGGCCGCGTTTGCTGCCGTACCGCTGCACGAGCGCGCCGGTCGACACCCCGGCGGCCCTGGCCACGTCCGCCAGGGTGAGCCGGATCGGCCCGACGTCCCCGACCGCCTCGGCGACCGCGGCCATGATGTCCTGCTCCCTGATGGTGCGAGGCCGTCCTGCCATGTTCCTGCCCTCATTAAATAATGACTGTTCATTATTTATATCAGATCCGCCATCCCTCACGTCGCGACGACCGCCCGCGAGACAGGTCCTCCCTGGCCACAGGAGCGGCGCACGCATGTTTACCGCCTCCGCCTGCGGACAGGGGTTACCCCTGCGGAGCGGAAAACTCCGCACAAGGGGAGGAACCACACAATGGGAACGGACGACAAGATCTCCAACAAGGCCGAAGAGCTCGGCGGCAAGGTCAAGGAGGGCGCGGGTCGTCTCACCGACGACGAGCGGCTCGAGGCCGAGGGCCGGGCCGACCAGAGCAAGAGCAAGATCAAGCAGGCGGGGGAGAAACTGAAGGACAGCGCGGAGAAGGCCAAGGACGCCTTCAAGAGCTGATCTCCGACGAGCGGCGGGGCCCCGGAAAAACCGGGGCCCCGCCGCTGTTCCAGACGGGACGCGTCGGCGCACGACCTTCGCGCGGCCGACCCCGCGGGAGCCGGGTCAGGAGGCGGGCCCCACCTCCGGCTTGGGCGCGCCCTGTCCCGCGTCCGGGTCCACGGCCCCCGAGTCCGGCGCGTCGGCGGGATTCACATCGACGGGGTCCGCCGACAGCGGGCGGTCGGGGAAGGAGGTGTCCGCCCCCGACCTCTCGGCCACGACCCGGCTCTCCCCGTCGACGCCCCGCGGCGCCGGGGGTTTCGCCCCCTCCTCCGCGAGCTTCGGGTTCTCCGCCGCCGGGGCGCGCTCCCCCGGCCGCTCACTCACTTCACGATCGTCGGTCATGCCCTCCCCTCTCCCCGGCAAAGAACTAAATATGTCCCCATCAGGCATGGAGCGGGATGAACGGGTAGGGAACCCGCGAGAGAGAAGAGGCGACATGACGGTGACGCGGTTTCACGACCTGCCCCTCGCCGACCGCGACAGGCGCTGGGACGCGGACTCGGCCGACAAGCACGTGCGCGCCTGGGCGGGAGCCGAGGAGAAGCCGAACGGCAAGTACCGCGAGGCGCACGTCTGGTACGACGGTGACGAGCCCGACGAGTTCGGCAGCTACAAACTGCCCATCGCCGACGTGATCGGGGGCGAGCTCAAGGTCGTCCCGCACGCGGTGCGAGCCGCGGGAGGCGTCATGGAGGGGGCGCGGGGCGGGGTCGACGTCCCCAGGGAGGACGTCGAGCGCATCAAGTCCCACCTGGCCAGGTACTACGCCAAGATGGGGGAGACCGCTCCATGGGAACGCTGACCACGAAGACGCGTTTCGGGTTCGCCGCCGACCCGGGCTGGACGACCTTCCTCCTCCAGTTGATGGGCGTGACCCCGCAGCGGGCCTTCGTCCTGGTCGAGGACGAGCGGCTGACGGTGCGCTTCGGCCCCTGGCTGCTGCGCACCCCCCTGTCCAACGTCCTCGACGCCACGATCACCGGACCCTACACGGCGTGGCGGGTCATCGGACCGCACCTGTCGCTGGCCGACCGGGGCGTGACCTTCGGGACCAACGCCGAGCGCGGCGTCTGCGTCCGCTTCCGGACCCCGGTCCCCGCGCTCCTGCCCGGCGGCCTGCTGCCCCACCCCGGCGCAACCGTCACCGTCGCCGATCCCGAAGGACTGGTGAGCGCGCTCGCAGGGGCGCGGAACACATGACGCGGAACACATGACGGGGAGGCATCCGGGTACAGGGTGTTCCTGATCGAAGGAGAGGAAACGATGGCCAACGAAGACATGCCGGAGCAGACGTCCGCGAAGGGCCAGCCGATGGTCCGCGCCACCCCGCGTGACGTGGTCTACATCCGCCTGGCCTCGTTCGGGTTCATACCGGTCGCGGTCCTGGCCGTGTTCGGCTTCGCGACCGGCACGACGTGGCTGATCGTCGCCATGGCCGTGCTGGCGGTGATCCTCATCGGGGTCATCACCGTCGGAGTCCGCCGCCAGTCACGCAACTCCCGCGACGGCATAACGACAGAAGCGGGCTGAGGCCTCACAGTCCCCGGTGACCGAAAGGACTTGGGCGCACCGGTGTCCGGACCGGGACCCGGCTCACTCCCCGGTCGGCAGGGACTGGTTGTCGGCTTGGGCGCGTCGGTGTCCGGACCGAGGCCTGGCTTGGGCGCGTCGGTGTCTGGACTGAGGAACGCAGGAGCGCAGCGACGGAGTGACGAGGGAAGACACCGACCCGAAAGCGCCCAAGCCCGCGACGCCGCCAGGCGTCGCAATAAACAGAGCGTCGCAAACAAACAGGTCAGGCGGGCGAGTCGACGGCTTCCGGCGAGAGGATGTGGTCCAGGACCATGTGCGCGCAGCCGACGATGCCCGCCCCCGGGCCGAGCCTGCTGCGCTCGATCCGCAGGTTGCGGGTCGACAGGGCCGTCGAGCGGCGGTGGACGACCTCGCGCACGCCGGAGACCAGTGGCTGAAAGGTCTCGGCCACGTCGCCGCCGAGGACGACCACGGCGGGGTTGAGCAGGTTGACGGCGCTGGCCACGACCTCTCCCAGCATCCGAGCGGCGTTGCGGACGACGGTCATCGTCTCCGCGTCGCCCGCGCGGACCAGGCTCACCACGTCGGCCAGGGTCTTCACCTCGTGTCCTCTGGCGCGCAGCTCGCGCAGGATCGCGGTGCCGCTGGCCACCGAGTCGACGCAGTCGACGTTGCCGCAGCGGCACAGCACTCCCCCGCCGTCACGGACCGGGATGTGCCCGATCTCGCCGGCCGCGCCCAGCGCGCCGCGCAGGATCTCGCCGCCCGCGATGACGCCGGAGCCGATCCTGGTCGAGACCTTGACGAACAGCAGGTCGTCCGCCTGGCCCGCGTAGACGGCGCGGTGCTCCCCGATCGCGATGACGTTGACGTCGTTGTCGAGGAAGACGGGGGCGGGAAAGCGCTCGGCGATGAGCGGGGGGATCTCGACGCCGGTCCAGCTCGCCATGATGCGGGCGCTCTCGGTACGGCCCGCCGCGAACTCGACCGTGGCGGGCACCCCCAGGCCCACGCCCCGCACCTGCGAGATCGGCCGGTCGCCGAGCAGGTCGCTCCAGGTCCGCATCACCAGGGGAAGGACGACGTCGGGCCCCTCCTCCACGTCGACCTCGAGATCGGCGCGGGCCAGCTCGCCGCCCGCGAGGTCGCACACGGCGATCTGCGCCCTGCTCGCTCCCAGGGAGGCGACCAGCACGACGCCGCCCGAGGCGTTGAAGACGAGCCGGGTCGGCGGGCGGCCTCCGGTGGAGGGCCCCTCGCTGTCCTCGACGACGAGACGCCGGTCCAGCAACTCGGTGACCCGCAGGGAGACGGCGGGCCGGGACAGGCCGGTGACCCGGCCTATGTCCGCGCGCGTCACGGCCTCACCGGTGCGGATGAGGCGAAGCACCTCACCGCTGGTGGCGAGGGCGGCAGCGGGACGTCGAGGCATCCGCTAAGTGAACCACACCCCCTTAGGAAATGAAAAGTTCAAACTTTCTCATCTCAAATGACAAAACTCCGCTTGTGTAGAGCACAAGATGCGGATACTGTCCGATCTATCCCTAATTCCGGTAGATCACCACGGAGCACTCCCCATGTCAGAGACCCCGCAGTCCGCCGACCTGATCGTCTTCGGCGGCACAGGTGACCTCTCCATGCGGAAGCTCCTGCCCGCGCTGTACCACTGCGACCGGGACGGCCGCCTCTCCCCGGAGACCCGCATCATCGCGATGTCGCGGGGCGGGCTCGACGACGCCGACTTCCGCGGCAAGGTCGACGCGGAGGTGCGCGGCTCGGTGCCGGTCGACGACCTGGACCTCTGGCAGCGCTTCCTGGGCAGGCTGCACCACGTCTCCATCGACGTCGGCGGCGAGGACACGACGGGCTGGGCACGGATCACCGGCCTGCTCGCCGGGCACGAGCAGCGCAACCGGGTGTTCTACCTGGCCAGTCCGCCCATGACGTTCGGCCCCTTCTGCCGGGAGCTGGACCGCGCGGGCCTGGTCACCCCCGGTTCGCGGGTGGTGCTGGAGAAACCGCTCGGCCGCGACCTGGCCAGCGCGCGGCGCATCAACGACGAGGTCGGCGCCATCTTCGACGAGCGGCAGATCTACCGCATCGACCACTACCTGGGCAAGGAGACGGTCCAGAACCTGCTCGTGCTCCGGTTCGCCAACGCCTTCCTCGAGCCGATCTGGAACTCCCTGTGGATCGACCACGTCCAGATCACCGCCGCGGAGACGGTCGGGACCCCGGGCCGCAGGGGTTACTACGACCACGCGGGCGCGCTGCGCGACATGGTGCAGAACCACCTGCTCCAGCTGCTCTGCCTGGTCGCGATGGAGCCTCCCGCGCGCAACGACCGCGAGTCCATCCGCGACGAGAAGGTCAAGGTCCTGGAGTCGCTGCGGCCCATCGTCGGCGGCGAGGTCGACCGGTTCACCGTGCGCGGTCAGTACACGGCGGGCGAGTCCGGCGGCGTACGGGTTCCCGGCTATCTCGACGAGCCGGACAACACCGCGCCCACCGAGGCCTCGCACCGGGTGGAGACGTTCGCCGCGATCCGCGCCGAGGTGAAGAACTGGCGCTGGGCGGGCGTGCCGTTCTACCTGCGCACCGGCAAGCGCATGCCGTACCGGTGCTCGGAGATCGTGGTGCAGTTCAAGGACGTGCCCCACTCCATCTTCCCGGGCAGCACGCCCAACCGGCTGGTGCTGCGGCTGCAGCCGAGCGAGGGCATCCAGCTGCACCTGATGGCCAAGGAGCCGGGCGCGGGCGAGGTGGCGCTCAAGCCGGTCCCGCTCAGCCTCAGCTTCGCCGAGACCTTCACCGGCCGGGTGCCCGAGGCCTACGAGCGCCTGCTCATGGACGTCCTGTCCGGCAACCCCACCCTGTTCATGCGGCGTGACGAGGTCGAGGCCGCCTGGCGGTGGATCGACCCGATCCTCAGCGAGTGGGAGTCGCACGGCACACCGCCCGAGCCGTACCCGGCCGGCAGTTCGGGGCCCGCCGGAGCCCACGAGCTCGTCGCCCGCAGCGGCCGTACCTGGCACGAGGAGAACCCGGCATGAACGACCTCGCGAACCACGAAGACCGAAACGACGACGGAGGAGGCCGGATGAACCCCGTCATCCAGGAGATCACCGACCGCCTGACCGAGCGCAGCCGCGCCAGCCGCGCCGCCTACCTGGCACGGCTCGACGCCGAGGCGGAGGCGGCCCGCGAGCGCGGGCCCGCCAGGGGGAGCCTGGGCTGCGCCAACCTGGCCCACGGCTTCGCCGCCGCGGGCGAGGGCGACAAGCGGGACCTGCGGGCCAACGTCAAGCCGGGCGTGGCGATCGTGTCGAGCTACAACGACATGCTGTCGGCCCACCAGCCGTACGAGACCTATCCGCCGATCCTCAAGGCGGCCGTCCGCGGCGCGGGCGGCGTCGCGCAGTTCGCGGGCGGCGTGCCCGCCATGTGCGACGGCATCACCCAGGGCCGCGCGGGCATGGAGCTGTCGCTCTACAGCCGCGAGGTCATCGCGATGGCCACCGCGATCGCGCTCTCCCACGACATGTTCGACGCCTCCCTCATGCTGGGCGTCTGCGACAAGATCGTGCCGGGCCTGCTGATCGGCGCGCTGCACTTCGGCCACCTGCCCGCGGTCTTCGTGCCCGCCGGACCGATGACCTCCGGTCTGCCCAACAAGGTCAAGGCACGCACCCGGCAGCTGTTCGCCGAGGGCAAGGTCGGCAAGGCCGAGCTGCTCGACGCCGAGTCGCAGTCCTACCACTCGCCCGGCACCTGCACCTTCTACGGCACCGCCAACTCCAACCAGGTCATGATCGAGGTCATGGGCCTGCACCTGCCGGGGTCGACCTTCGTCAACCCGCGCACCGAGCTGCGCGAGGCCCTGACGAAGGCGGCGGGCAGGCGGGCGGTCGAGATCACCGCGCACGGCGGCGAGTACACCCCCGTCGGCAGGGTCGTCGACGAGAAGGCGATCATCAACGCCTGTGTCGCGCTGCTGGCGACCGGCGGCTCGACGAACCACACCATGCACATCGTCGCCATCGCCGCGGCGGCGGGCATCGAGCTGCTCTGGGACGACCTGGCCGCGCTGTCGAAGGCGGTCCCGCTGCTGACGCGCATGTACCCCAACGGCCAGGCCGACGTGAACCACTTCCAGGCCGCGGGCGGCATGCAGGTGCTCATCGGCTACCTGCTGGACGCCGGCCTGCTCCACGCGGACGTGCTGACGATCGCCGGGCACGGCCTCGACCACTACCGCTCCGCCCCCCACCTCAAGGACGGCGAGCTGCTGTGGGAGGAGCGCGCCGAGGGCAGCACCGACCCCGACGTGCTGCGTCCCGTCTCGGAGGCGTTCTCCCCCGACGGCGGCATCCACATGCTCGACGGCAACCTGGGCCGCGCGGTCAGCAAGGTGTCGGCGGTCAAGGAGGAGCACCTCGTCATCGAGGCTCCGGCGAAGGTCTTCGACGACCAGCTGGAACTGCTGCGCGCCTTCGAGGCGGGCGAGCTGGACGGCCAGGACTTCGTCGCCGTCATCCGCTACCAGGGACCGAGCGCGAACGGCATGCCCGAGCTGCACAAGCTCACCCCGCCGCTCGCGGTGCTGCTCGACCGGGGGCAGCGGGTGGCGATCGTCACCGACGGCCGCATGTCCGGCGCGTCCGGCAAGGTCCCCGCCGCCATCCACCTGTCGCCCGAGGCCGCCCACGGGGGTCCGATCGCGCTGGTCCAGGACGGCGACCCGATCCGCCTCGACTCGACCGAGGGCACCCTCGAACTGCTGGTCCCCGCCGAGGAGCTGGCGGCCCGCACCCCGCAGGGCGCGCCGCTCACCGACGCCCAGTGGACGGGCACGGGCCGCGAGCTGTTCGCCGCCTTCCGCCGTACGGCGGGGCCCGCCGAGCGCGGCGCCGGGATCTTCGCCCTGAACGGCCGCGCCGAGAGCGTCGCCGCACTCGCGAACGGAGCCGAGGCGTGAGGGAGGTCCGGTGAGCCTGCCATGGCTCGTCGCCGACGTCGGGGGAACGAACGCCCGATTCGGCCTGGTGACAAGACGAGGCGGGGGTCCTGAGGCGGTGGCCGTGCTGGCCGGCGCCGAGTACGACGGCCTTCCCGAAGCCGTAGCCGCCTATCTCGCGGAACACGCGGGCGGAGTTCAGCCGGGAGCGGCCTGCATAGCGATAGCGGGACCGGTCAAGGGCGACCGTTACCGGCTGACGAACGCCGGATGGTCCGGCTCGGTGCGCGACCTGGGGATCCCCAACGCCGAACTGCTCAACGACTTCGAGGCCCTGGCCGAGTCCCTGCCCTACCTGGGCGACGGCGACCTGGTCTCGCTGGGCGGCCCCGCGCCCTCCCGCGGGGTCAAGGCCGTGCTCGGTCCGGGAACCGGTCTCGGGGTCGGCGGTCTGGTGCCCGCGGCCGAGGGCTGGGTGGCGATCCCCGGCGAGGGCGGTCACGTCACCGTGCCGATCCTCGACGAGCGGGACCACGAGATCGTCAGCGCGTTGCGCGCCGACGGGCTGGAGCACGTGGTGGCCGAGCACCTGCTGTCCGGTCCCGGGCTGACCCGGCTGCACCGCGCCCTCGCGCTGGTGCGCGGGGTCAGGGCTCCCCGCCTGTCCGCCTCGGACATCGTGGCCAGGATGGACGACTCGCTGTGCGCGGAGACCGTCGAGGTGTTCTGCGGCATGCTCGGCACCTTCGCGGGGAACGTGGCCCTCACCCTGGGAGCCCGCGGCGGCGTCTACCTCGGCGGCGGCGTGCTGCCCCGTATCGTAGACCGTGTCCGTTCCAGCGACTTCCGCCGCCGGTTCGAGAACACCCCCACGCTGAACGACTACCTGTCCGACATCGCCACGACCCTGATCGTGGCCCCCCAGCCCGCGCTCGTCGGCGCGGCCGCGTGGCTGGACCAACGCCTGTCCAACATGGAGTACGCATGAGTCTGCTCGACATCGCCCCGGTGATCCCGGTCGTCGTCATCGACGATCCGGAGACCGCCGTCCCTCTGGCCCGCGCCCTGGTGGCGGGCGGCCTGCCGGTGATCGAGGTGACCCTCCGCACGGCCGGTGCGCTGGAGGCCGTCGAGCGCATCGCCGCCGAGGTGCCCGAGGCGGTCATCGGCGCGGGAACCATCCGTACCGGGGCCGACGTGACCGCCGCCGTGGCCGCCGGGGCCCGGTTCCTGGTCAGCCCGGGCAGCACGCCCGCGCTGCTGGACGCCATGGAGGGCGGCGGCGTGCCGTTCCTTCCGGGGGTGGCGACCGCGTCCGAGGTCCTGGCGCTGGCCGAGCGCGGGCTGACCGAGATGAAGTTCTTCCCCGCGGAGGCGGCGGGGGGCCTGCCGTACCTGAAGTCGCTCGCGGGCCCGCTGGCCGACGTGCGCTTCTGCCCGACGGGCGGGATCAGGCTCGCGACGGCTCCCGACTACCTCGCCCTGCCCAACGTCGGGTGCGTGGGGGGGACCTGGCTCACCCCCGCGGACGCGCTCGCCGAGGGCGACTACGCCCGCATCGAGAAGCTGGCCTCCGAGGCGGCGGCGCTCCGCTGAGGAGACCGTCCGCCCGGAAGCCTCCTGTGGGAGGCGGACCGTCCCCGCTCCGGAGCCGTCCCGTCGCACCGCCGGGCCCTCCGCACCGCCGCCTCGTGATCCGGGGCGCCCTTGGGCGATCAGGTGACATGTCCGTCTCCCCAGCGCGGAGTAAGTGGATGGATTCGTCCGAAAGGTGGAGGCGGGGGCGTGCTTCCCCTACCCTGTAACGACGAGGGGAGTACTTCCCAAGAACCGACCCGGTCAGTACGGACGCCCTGCGGCGTCCCCGGGCGGTCGCCCGTGCGACGCGGGTGAAGGAGACCTCGAGTGACCGCGTCATTCGAGGAGCCCTCATGCCCGCAGACCTTTCCTCCCCCACTCCCTGCCCGACGTCCGCCGTCCCGGCGCCCGACGTCCCGCCCCCGGCACCCGCCGACCCGGCCCCGTCGCCGAAGGGCGGCTCCGAGGTCCTGGAGTATCCCGCCGGGTCGCTGGTCCTGCTCGCCGGGCTTCCCGGCGCGGGCAAGAGCACTCTGCTCGACCGGCTGTACGGCCTCAGGGGCGACGAGCGGGAGCCGGTGGCCTCGGGCGCGGTCCGGGTGATCGACTCGCGGCAGTCGCGCAACTGGTGGGCCCGCTACCTGGGCCCGGTCCCTCCCCGGGCCCGCACCCCGATCGTGCACGCCACCCACGTGTGGCGGATCGCGCGGGCCGTGCTGGGCGGGCACGACGTGGTCGCGCACACCAGGGGCACCTGGTCGCACATCCTGTACGGCTTCGCCTGGATCGCCCGCCGCGCGGGCGGCGAGGTCCACCTGATCCTGCTCGACGTGGAGCCGCAGACGGCCCGCGCGGGACAGTTCTCCCGGGGACGGGTGGTCACCGCCACGACCTTCGCCCGGCACTGCCGCCGCTGGCGGGTCATCGTCGACCGCGCCCGTGGCGGGTCCCTTCCCCCCGCGGCCGGTGTCACGCTGCTGGACAGACCCGCCGCCGACCGGCTCGGCGCCATCCGTTTCACCGGCCCCCGCCCCGGGCGTCCGGCGGCCCGGACCTGACGGGCGGAGCGGGCGGGGGGCGACGCGTCTCCGGAAGGCGTCGGCGCGCACCCGGCGGGCACCGAACATATGGAGCAGCGCTCCGGAACATAGTATCGGTACTCCGCCCGTGATCCAGAAAGGCCGCCGCATGGTGAAAGCGACCGAAACCCCGACCAGCGCGGAACCCGCCATGCGCGCGGACGCCCGCCGCAACCGCGACCGGGTGCTGGCCGCCGCCAGGACGGTCTTCTCCGAGCAGGGGACCGACGCCTCCCTGCGGGACGTCGCCAGGCGCGCGGGGGTCGGCATCGGCACGCTCTACCGGCACTTCCCCACCCGGGAGGCGCTTCTGGAGGCGTTGATCGGCCACGGCTTCGACAGGCTCTGCGCCGCCGCGGACGAACTGCTCACCGCCCCCTCCCCCGGGGACGCGCTGACCACGTGGCTGCACGACTTCGCCGTCGGCAGCGCCACCTACCGGGGACTTCCCGCCTCGGTCATGAGCGGGGTGCAGGACGAGGGCTCGGAGCTCCACCGGTCCTGCGTGTCCATGCGCGCGGCCGCCGCCCGGCTTCTGACGCGCGCGCAGGAGGCCGGGGCCGTACGCTCCGACCTGGTCATCGAGGAACTGCTCACGCTCGGCGCCGCGATCGCCTGGGCGAACGAGCAGATCCCCGGGCGGGCGAACCTGACCGACCGGTTGCTGTCGCTGACCATGCAGGGCATACAGCACCGGCAGTGAGAGAGTCGGACGGGCCCGCCCTCGCGCCCGCCTACCGGACGGGAGCCCCCCAGGGGTGGTCCTCACCCGCCCTGGCGGGCACGCCCGTCGCCCTGACCGCAGGGCGCACGGCCCTGCCCGGCGGCGGGACCGTCCTGTCGGGCGGGGGCGCGACGGAGTGGCGCCGCTCCCCCCTGAGCTCGGCGTGGCGCAGCATCACCCCGCGCGCGACGGTCGCCGGGTTGTCCACTCCGTAGACCGCGTAGAGCCGCCGCCCCGTCTTCGGCGACATGCGCCCGGTCCACCAGCGGTAGACCATCCCGTCGGTCCAGATCACCAGGTCCCCCCGCACCGACACCAGTGCCAGGCCGTAGCCGCCGTGAACGTCGCCTTCGACGCCCTGCCGTGCCAGCTCGTCCCTGAGCAGACCGGCGGCGTGTACGGCGGGCGTCCCGGCGAGCGCGCCTTGGACGATCACACCGTCCACCTCCTCTCGGCATTCCATGGAAACGATTCGTCGTTTCCTCTTCCCAGAGTGAACAGGAGTGATTACTTTCTGTAGATGTTCGGCTACGAAGAGGTACATGCACCTCGGTTCGGGTCGGCTGTAGGTTCCACCCCGACCCCTGTAGGACCCAGAAAAGACGGGAGCCCCCCATGCCCGCACCGAAGGAGCTGGACCCCAGTACGAGCGTCAGCGCCTACTGGGGATCCGAGCTGCGCAGGTTGCGGGAGGCGAGAGGCTGGAGCCAGCAGGAGCTGGCCAGGCGGACCTCCTACTCCACCTCTCTGGTCGGCCTGATCGAGACCGCCGCCCGTGCTCCCACCAGGAAGTTCGCGCAGAGATGCGACGAGGTGCTGGAGACGGGCGGGACCCTCGTGAAGCTCTGGCCGCTCATCGGCCGAGAGTCCTCCCCCGCCTGGGTTCGCTCGCTGTTCGAGCTGGAGTGGGAGGCTCGGACGCTGCGCAACTACCAGCTCGCGGTGGTTCCCGGGCTGCTGCAGACCGAGGACTACGCGCGGGCTCTGACCCGGGCGGGACGGCCGTTCGACACCGAGAAGGAGGTTGAGGAGATGATTACTGTGCGTATGCAACGGCAGCGACTGCTCGACCGGCCGGACCCCCCGATCCTCTTCGTCCTGCTGGACGAGGCCGTGCTGACCCGCCCCATCGGCGGCGGCGGTGTCATGCGCGGGCAGCTGGAACACCTTCTGAAAGCCACGACGCGACCGAGGGTCACCATCCAGGTGATTCCGTTCGAGGTGGGCGCGTACGCCGGGCTGGCGGGCCCCATATTGGTGCTCTCCTTCAAAGGCGCCCCCGACATCGTGTACATGGAGAACGCGGAATCCGCGCAAATCCTGATCGATCCGGCGCGGGTCGACCCTCTATCGGCCCAGTTCGACGCCCTGCGCTCCTATGCCCTACCCCAGGCCGCATCGGCGGCCTTCATCGAGAAAAGGATGAACACATGGATCTGACCGGCGCACAGTGGCGCAAGAGCAGCCGCAGCAACGGCAACGGCGGCGAATGCGTGGAGGTGGCCGTCAACCTCCCCGGTGTCGTCGCGGTGCGCGACAGCAAGAACCCCGAGGGGCCCGCCCTGCTGTTCACCCCCCAGGTGTGGACCGACTTCCTGACGCGCGTCAAGACCGGCAGGGTCTGAGAGAAACCCGACGGCCCCCGCCGCTCCCGCGGGGGCCGTCTCGCATGCGCCCCTCCCGCTTCACGCGCCGCGGCGGCCCGGCGACGCTTCGGCGATCTTGTTTTTGGCGTTTCTTGGCTGACGCTCGGCGGGGGCCCCGGTTCGCCGATGCTAATTTGATCATGAGCCAGGAGGCCGACGGGCGCGTTCTCCGGGAAGGCCGGCTCCTCTCGGCCCGCGTGCCGCCGCGGCACGAACACTTCCCCGCCGCGGCGACGCGCCGCCCGCCCCGCGGCCTTCGACAGCGAATTCAGGCAGGAGGCCATGGGAGAACTCAGTGAGCCGGCGAGCTCGCCGCGGAGCAGGGCGTCGATCCTCGCCGTCGGCGTCTGCGCGACGATCGTGGCCGGAGGCCTCCTGCTCGGACCTGCGGCCAAGCCGGTCGGGGCGACCGGCCACTGGGACGCCCCGGCGTCGACCGGCGACCCGCAGGTCGACGCCGCGGACCTCTACGCGTTCACCAGCCCGGAGAGGCAGGACACGGTCACGCTGGTGGTCGACTACGCCCCCTTCCAGCCGCACAACACGCTTCGCCCGTTCGCCACGGAAACGCACTACGACCTGCACGTCGACAACACGGGCACCGGGAGGCCCGACATCACCTACCGCTGGACGTTCACCGACGAGGACCGGCGCCCGGCGTTCACCTCGCTCGCGACCAGGGGGGTGGTGAGGTCGGCGCGCGACGGCTCCCTGCTCTTCCGCCAGCACTACACGCTGCGCAGGCTGCGGCCGGGCAGGCCCGAGCAGATCCTGGTCGAGGACGCGATCGCGGCGCCGTCCCACCTCGGCAGCCTCGTCATGCCCGACTACCGGCGGCTGCGCGACGAGGCGGTGGTCAGGCTGCCCGGTGGCGGCCTTGCCTTCGCGGGGCAGGCCGCCGACCCGTTCTACAGCGACGGCAAGGCCGTCGGCCTGCTGCGTTTCGGCGTGCCCAGCCCTCCGGCGGCGACCGGCGTCCCGCTGAACGTGAACGCGCTGGCCCTCCAGGTGCCGAAGTCGGAGCTGGCGCTGGGCGGCGACCCGCGGGCCAACCCGGTGGTCGGCGTGTGGGCCACGGCCTCGCGCAGGTCGCTGGGCCTGCGCTCGCCCGACGAGGCGGAGTACGTCCAGGTGTCCCGTCTCGGCAATCCCGACTTCAACGAGATGTTCGTCCCCCGGGCCTCCCAGGACCGTTTCAACGGGATGAGCCCGCACCAGGACCGGGGGACGGCCGAGGTGGTGGGCGGGCTGCTGAATCCGGAGCGGGCCGGGCAGGTGCAGGCCGCGACCGGGGCGCGCGCGCCCGAGGCGCCTCGCAGGGACCTGGAGGAGGTGTACCTCACCGGGCTGACGACCCGCTCGGACGGTCCGATCAGGCGGGACCTCAACTCCCAGCTGCTCAACCGCGACGTCGTGAGGGACGGGTTCGCGCCCGCCGAGGAGCTGCGGCTCAACATGGGCACTCCCGTCACCGCCGCCCCGCACAGGTACGGCCTCCTCCGTGACGATCCGCAGGGGTTTCCCAACGGCCGCCGCCTGACCGACGACGTGGTCGCCATCGGCCTGCGTATGCTCATGGGAGAGCCCGCGGGGGCGGGCAGCCCCTGGCTGGTCGACGAGAACGCCGCCGTCCTGCTGACCAAGCCGGTGACGGGCTTCTTCCCCTACCTCGCCATCCCCAACTACTTCTGACGCCCTCCTCGAAGATCTCCTGAAGACCACTACCTCTGGGACCGCGGGAATGAAGCGCCTACCGAGATTCATGCCGTTGTTCGGATGCCTGGCCGTGAGCGGCGCCCTGTTCGCCCTGTTCGCCACGGCGGGAACGTCGCGCGACGCCAGGACGTTGCGCGACACCGGGATGGAGCCGTCACGGCCCGCGCCCGCGTCCCCCGACCCGGCCGACTTCATCACCGGCGCGCAGTCGTACCTGCGCCGCCACCCCGCCGACGCGCGGACCTGGGCCGACCTGGGCGGCGCGCACCTGGAGCAGGCGAGACGCACAGGGGACCCGGCTCACTACGTGAGGGCGCGCGGGGCCTTCGAACGCTCCCTGAAGCTGTCCCCCCAGGTCGACGCGATGATCGGGCTGGGCACCCTGGCCAACGCCCGGCACGAGTTCGGCCGGGCGCGCGCCTGGGCGTTGCGGGCCCGCAGGGCCGCGCCCTACCGCTGGCCGCTGTACGGAGTGCTCACCGACGCCTACACCGGACTCGGCCGGTACGGCCGGGCGGAGCGGGCCCTGCAGCGGATGCTCGACGGCAGGCCCGACGTGGCCTCGCTCTCCCGCGCCGTCCACCTGCTGCGGCTGCGCGGCGAGAGCGAGCGGGCGAGGGAGGCGCTGCTGCGGACACGTCTGATGGCCTCCTCCTCCACCGACCTGGCCCTGTGCGACTTCCAGCTCGGCGAGATCGAATGGGAGAGCGGGCGTCCGAGGGAGGCGCTGCGCGCCTACGGGCGGGCGCTGGCCGCCGACCCCGGTCACGCCGCGTCCTTCGCGGGGCGGGCGAGGGCGGAGGCGGCTCTCGGCTGGAGCGGCTCGGCGATCCGCGACTACGGCGCCGCGGTGGCGCGCGATCCCGGGTTCGCCGTCGAGTTCGGCGAGTTGTACGAGTATCTGGGGCAGCCGGAGAAGGCCCGGCAGCAGTACGCGGTCTTCGTGGCGGGCAACAGGCTCATGGGGGCCGCGGGGACGGCCGACGCCCTGGAGGCGGGACGGTACGAGGCCGACCACGGCGACCCCGGCGCGGCCGTGCGGCGTCTGGAGGCGGAGTGGAGGCGGCGTGGCAGCGTCGAGGCGGCCGACGCCCTGGGGTGGGCCCTGCACCGGGCGGGCCGTGACGCCGAGGCGGCCGGGTACGCCGCCCGCGCGGAGCGGCTCGGCGGCCACGACGCGCTGTTCGCCTACCACCGGGGCGAGATCGAGCGCGCCCTGGGGCGCCGGACCGTCGCGCGGGCCCATCTGACCAGGGCGTTGCGGATCAACCCGTACTTCTCCCTCGCGGGCGCGCCGAAGGCCCGTCAGGCGCTGATCGAGCTGGGCGCGGCGTGAGGCGACTCCGGCCCCCCGCCCGGCTTCCTGTCCGGCTCCCCGCCTGGCTTCCTGTCCGGCTCACAGCGGCAGGACACCGCCGGGCTTGAGGGCCTTCATGGCGATCTGGGAGGTCAGCTTGTCGAGGCCAGGCAGGCGGCCGAGCCTCTCCAGGCACAGCTGGCTGTAGGCCTCCATGTCGGGCACCGCGACCCGCAGCACGTAGTCGGGGCGGCCGAACATCCGCAGGCACTCGACCACGTCCTCGATCTCCATGACGGCCTCCTCGAAGGCGGTGACCGTCTCCGCGTCCTGCCCCTCCAGCTCCACGTAGGCGAGGACCTGGAAGCCGCGCCCGACGGCCACCGGGTCGATCACGGCCCGGTAACCGCTGATCACCCCCGTCTCCTCCAGGTTGCGCACTCGGCGCAGACAGGGCGAAGGGGTCAGCCGCACGCGTTCGGCGAGTTCGAGGTTGCTGAGCCTGCCCTCCAGCTGCAGAAGGCCGATGATTGCGCGATCAGTTGCGTCCATGGCACCAGATGCTAACCAAGGAGCCTATGGCAATAAATATTGACATCATATTTCGGACATCCTGGCATAACCTTGCGGCAATCCAGAAGAGCACGGCAAGACGGGACCCATGATCATGACGATCTCCGCCGAAATCCGCGAAACGGCTCCCGATGACCGATACGCCCTTGAAGAGGGCCAGGTGTTCATGACCGGAACGCAGGCCCTGGTCCGGGTGATCCTCGACCAGATGCGCGCCGACCGCGCCGCGGGCCTCGACACCGGGACGATGGTCTCCGGCTATCCGGGCTCCCCTCTCGGCGGTTTCGACATGGAGCTCGCCCGCTCGCGGCGGCACGCGGAACCGCTGGACGTCGTGCACCGCCCCGGCCAGAACGAGGAGCTCGGCGCGACCGCGGTCTGGGGAAGCCAGCTCGTGCCCGTGCTTCCCAGACCGCGCAAGGCCGGCGTGCTGGGCGTCTGGTACGGCAAGGCCCCCGGCGTCGACCGCGCCGCCGACGCGCTGCGGCACGGCAACTTCGTCGGCGCCCACCCCCAGGGCGGCCTGATCGCCCTGTGCGGCGACGACCCGATCTGCAAGTCGTCCACGCTCCCCTCGGCGACGGAGAGCGCGCTCGCCGCCCTCGGCATGCCGATCATCCACCCGGGCAGCGTCCAGGAGCTGCTCGACCTGGGCCGTCACGCGATCGCGGCCTCCCGGGCCAGCGGCCTGTGGGTGGCGGTCAAGGCGGTCACCGACGTCGTCGACGCGACAGGAACGGTCCATGTCGGCGCGGGCCGCGTGGTCCCCGTCACGCCCGTCGTCGAGTACGAGGGCAAGCCGTACCGGCACGTGCCCGACGCCACCCTGCTCACGCCGTGGTCGCTGGAGATGGAGCGGACGCTCACCGGGCCGCGCCTCGAACTGGCCCGCGCCTACGCCAGGGAGAACGGCCTCAACCAGGTCACCGTCGACCCCCGTGACGCCTGGCTCGGCATCGTCGCCTCCGGCACCGCCTACTACGACGTGCGCGAGGCGTTCCGCAGGCTGGGCGTCGACCCGGCCGAGCTCGGGGTCCGCATTCTCAAGATCGGCATGATCTGGCCGCTCGAGCCGGAGATCGTCAGGACCTTCGCCAGGGGGCTCACCGAGATCCTCATCGTCGAGGAGAAGGGCCCGATGCTGGAGACCCTGGTCAAGGACGTCCTGTACGGCACCGCGGACGCCCCGCGCGTCCTGGGCAAGCTCGACGAGAACGGCGCCCCGCTGATCCCGAGGACCGGGGGCGTCGACGCCGACCTGGCCGCCAAGGCGGTCGCCTTCCGGCTGCGCCGCGCGGGCATCGAGGCCTCCGCGGGCGAGCGGGTCACGAAGGGGCTGGCCGTGATCTCCCGTCCCGCGCCGCTGAAGCTTCTCGGCCCGCAGCGCACCCCGTTCTTCTGCTCCGGCTGCCCGCACAACCGCTCGACCGCCGTCCCCGACAACGCCCCCGTCGGCGCGGGCATCGGCTGCCACACGATGGTCGTGATCAACCGCGAGGGCAAGGGCTCGCTGACGGGCCTGACCCAGATGGGCGGCGAGGGCACGCAGTGGATCGGCCAGGCGCCGTTCACCGAGACCCCGCACATCTTCCAGAACCTGGGCGACGGCACCTTCCACCACTCGGGCTCGCTCGCCGTGCGCGCCGCCGTCGGCGCGGGGGTCAACATCACCTACAAGCTGCTCTACAACAGCGCGGTCGCGATGACCGGCGGCCAGACGATCACGCCCTCGCTGGCCGTGGCCGACCTGACCCGCTGGCTGGAGGCCGAGGGCGTGCGGCGGGTGATCGTCACCACCGACGAGCCGGAACGCTACCGGGGGGTGACGCTCTCCCGGATCGCCGAGGTCCGCGACCGCACCGCGCTCGAGCAGGCGCAGCGGGAGCTGGCTGCGGTTCCCGGCGTGACCGTGCTGGTCCACGACCAGCAGTGCGCGGCGGAGAAGCGGCGGCTGCGCAAGAAGGGCGACCTGCCCGACCCCGTCAGGCGTGTGGCGATCAACCAGCGGGTGTGCGAGGGGTGCGGCGACTGCGGGCAGAAGTCGGAGTGCCTGTCGGTGCTGCCGGTCGAGACAGAGTTCGGCCGTAAGACCGAGATCCACCAGTCGTCCTGCAACAAGGACTACTCGTGCGTCGAGGGCGACTGCCCGTCCTTCCTGACCGTCGTGCCCGGCGGGAAGAGCGGCGGGAAGGCCAAGCCGCGCGTCACCGCGCCTGCTCCTCCCGAGATGCCCGCGCCCGTCTTCCGCACCGGGGAGGCGACCGTCAGGCTGGTCGGCATCGGCGGCACCGGCGTGGTCTCGGTGGCGCAGATCCTCGGCACCGCCGCGATGCTGGACGGCAAGCGGTCCCGGGGACTCGACCAGACGGGGCTGGCCCAGAAGGGCGGCACGGTCGTCTCCGACATCCTGATCTTCGAGGGCGAGGACGACCGCTCGGCCCGGGCGGGCACCGGCGGGGTCGACGCCTACCTCGCGCTCGACCTGCTCGGCGCGACCGACCCGAAACACCTGCGCACCGCCGACCGCGACCGGACCGTCGCGGTGGTCTCCACGAGCCTGGTCCCCACCGGCTCGATGGTCCTCGACCCCGCCACGCACGTCACCGAGCTCGGTTCGCCGATCGGCGCGCTCGAGGCCCGCACGCTTCGCGAGCTGAACGTCTACCTCGACGCCGAGGAACTGGCCCAGGCGCTGTTCGGCGACCACATGCCCGCGAACACGATCGTGGTCGGCGCGGCCTGGCAGCGCGGGCTCATCCCGCTCAGCCTGGAGTCGATCGAGCGGGCCGTACGGCGCGGCGGCGGCAGGGCTGCCGACATGACGATCGCCGCCTTCCACTGGGGCAGGGCCGTCGTCGCCGCCCCCGAGGCCGTGGCCGAGGCGACCCGCCCCTCCTCCCCCGCCGAGCCGTCGCCGAGCCCGGAGGTCACGAGACTCGTCGACTCCGTCGCGGAGCGGGACACCGAGCTGCACCGCCTGCTCACGGTACGGGTGTCCGACCTGGCCGCCTACCAGAACCCGCGCTACGCCGCCCGCTACACCGACGCGGTCAGGGCGGTCCTTGCCGAGGAGCGGAAGTCCTCCGGAGGGCCCTCGCCGATCACCGAGGCCTACGCCCGCCACCTGCACCGGCTCATGGCCTACAAAGACGAGTACGAGGTCGCCCGGCTGCACCTCGACCCCGCCGAGCGCGCCCGGATCGCCGCGGAGTTCGGCCCCGGAGCCAAGATCTCCTACAACCTGCACCCGCCGGTCCTGCGCGCCATGGGCATGAACCGCAAGATCCGCCTCGGCGTCTGGTTCGATCCGGCCTTCCGCCTGCTGTACGGCATGCGCCGGCTGCGCGGCACCCGCCTGGACCCGTTCGGCATGGCCGGGGTGCGCAGGACCGAACGCGAGCTCGTCGGCGAGTACACCCGCGACGTGCGCCGCGCCCTGTCCCGCCTGCGCCCGGAGAACCAGGAGCTGGTCCTGGAGCTGGCCGAGCTGCCGGACGTGATCCGAGGCTACGAGCACGTCAAACTGCGCAACGTGGCCAAGTACCGCGAGTCCGCCCAGGTCATCCTCGACCGGCTGGGCGACGGCCAGGACCCGCGCGTCTGACGCGCGTTGATCTCGGAGCACGCCTCTTCCGTCGCATGGCGGCGGTGCCGCCGGGGTCACCGGGTCGCTCTCGGGCGGCCCGGCCCCGTCGTCGACGCCTCCTGCAGCCGGTGCTTGACCGGAGGGAAAGGAAGAAGCCGGAGAGCAGGAGAGGGCTGGAGGAGGCGGAGCGCTCGATCCACAGACCGTCGTCGACGGGTACGCCTACGTCTCCGGCCTCTACCCGCCGCCTCGGGGCAAGACCTGGGTGCGTTCGAAGTTATTGCAGGAGTGACAAGAAGGAACTGTTCGACTCTCCTATGACTTCTTCGACCTCGAGCCGCAGAAGCTCATCAACTCGCTGCGGTGACGAGGGGGCGCTCCGTCACGCTCTCCCTCCCTTCCAGCGGTCGTCGCAACACCCCGGTTCGGGGAGTGCGATGGACACGGCGACTACTTCGCACAGGCCAACATCTCATCCTCGGTGTCCGCTGATGCGATGCAGTCGATGCGCCGCTGGGTGTCATTAACAGCAGTGAACACATGCTGAGCTCCCCAGATGGATGCGGTGGCGGCGAAGATGCCGAGGATCATCCCGATGGTCGCGACACCGCCGTTTGTCGCCACGCCTTTGCGGGCGCGGGACATGCCGGTGATGCCGAGGGCGATGGCGACGATCGCCAGAGGTCCGGCTATGACGAATCCAATGGCGACGAATCCGAACAGGCATCCGATGCCGCCGCAGATGAGCGCTGCCAAACCTAAGCCATTACGCGGCGCCGGCATCGGCGGGGCGGGCTGGTGGTAGCTGTACGGGCCAGGCATCTGCTGGGTTTGCCGGCCGTGGAAAGGCTGCCCGGGCGGCGGCCCGTACTGCGGCGGCATGGTGTGGGGCTGCGGCGGCCGGCCTTGGGGCGGCCCGTACTGCCCGTACTGCCCGTACTGGTCGTTCATGAGAGGCTCCTGAGACTTAAGGTGAAGCGTAGGACGCACCGCTCGTTGAATGGGTTTGCACACTTGCACGGAATCGGCTGATCGATCGGAAAGTGACGCGCGTTCAGGCCAGGTCGGGGGTGTTCGCGCCGCAGCTGTCCACACCTTTTCTGTCTGACTTCTCCGCGATATCAGGGTTTCACATCTGGCGGAAAAGACACACAGAAGGCGCTTTTTACCTTGGATCGCAAATTCACGCATTCTGCCGGTTTTGTGGCTGTTTTCCGACTGTGGGGTGAAGGTCTTCGTCCACCGTGAAGCGAGAGCGACTCCCCGTAACGGCCGGCATCAGGAGTCACGTGATGTTCAGGATCCGGGTTGCCCCTGGGTGGATGTCAGCCGTTCCCGACCGGCTAGCGGGTGGCTCCGGCCCAGCGGCTACGTCGTCCTGACGGCCGACAGGGGCGGGGTGAGGTCCTCCAGTGAGGCGCGCTCGGCCTTGACGCCCAGGAAGATCGTGACGATCCCCGCGGCCACCATCATGGCCGAGGCGAACAGGTAGCCGTAGAACAGCCGGGTCGGGTCCGGGTTCTCCTGGTCGCCGATCAGGGCTCCGAAGACGGCCGGGCCGAGGGCGCCGAAGGTCTGGGCGATCGCGAAGAACACCGCGATCGCCAGGGCCCTGATCTCCAGCGGGAACAGCTCGCTGACGGTGAGGTAGCCCGAGCTGGCCGCCGCCGAGGCGATGAAGAAGATGACCGACCACAGCAGCGTCTGGGTGGTCGCGGTGAGCGCGCCCTCCTTGAACAGCCAGCCGGTCACGGCCAGCAGGAGGCCGGAGACGATGTAGGTCGAGGAGATCATCGGCTTGCGGCCGACGGTGTCGAAGAGGTGGCCGAGCACGAAGGGGCCGAGCAGGTTGCCCAGGGCGAACAGGAACAGGTACTTCGAGGCGTCCGAGGCGCTCACGCCGTAGAACTGCGAGAGCACCAGCACGTAGGTGAAGAAGATGGCGTTGTAGAGGAAGGACTGGCTGATCATCAGGGTGGCGCCGAGGACGGACCGTTTCGGGTAGTCCATGACGATCACTCTGAGCACCTCGCGGTAGGGGACCGTGCCGTGCGGCCTGATCTCGATGACCTTGCGCCGGTCGACCGGCGGCAGTTCCCGTCCGGAGGCCGCCACCTGGCTCTCGATCACCTCGATCGCCTTCTCCGCCTCGCTCTCCCTGCCGTGCATGACCAGCCAGCGCGGGCTCTCCGGCAGGTGCCGTCGCAGCCCCCAGATCACCAGGCCGAGCAGCGGGCCGATGAGCAGGCCGAGCCGCCAGCCCAGGTTCACCGGCAGCAGGTCGGGATTGAGCAGGATGTAGGTGGACGCGGTGCCGATCATCGCGCCGAGCCAGTAGGTCCCGCTGACCGCCAGGTCGACCCGGCCCCGGTACCTCGCCGGGATCAGCTCGTCGATGGCCGAGTGGATCGCGGCGTACTCCCCGCCGATGCCGCTTCCCGCGACGAACCTGAACACCAGCAGCCACCAGTAGCTGAAGGAGAACGCCGTGAGGCCGTTGGCGACGAGGTAGAGGCCGAGGGTGAAGATGAACAGCTTGCGCCGTCCCAGCCTGTCGGACAGGCGTCCGAACACGAGGGCGCCCGTGACCTGCCCGAGAAGGTACACGGTCGCGGCGAAGCCCACCTGCGCGGAGGTCAGGCCGAGGGTCTGGCTCTCCCTCAGGACGTCGCCGACGGCGCTGGCGATCGTGATCTCCATGCCGTCCAGCACCCAGGCCACCCCGAGCGCGACGACCATCCTGGTGTGGAACCGTGACCACGGCAGCCGGTCGATCCGCGCGGGAACGAGACTTCTGATGGTTTCGTGCTCCGATGCCCCCATAAGGACCCAGAGTAGTGTCCCCGTCGCCCAGAGTAAGAAAACGCCGCCCTAACGGTTCACCAGCGGGCCCGAGCCCGTCGAGCGGCGCACGACCAGCTCGGGCTGGAAGATCAGCTCGACGCGCTTGCTCCTGGCCCCGTTGATCTCCTCGATCAGGGTCGCCACCGCGGCGGAGGCCATCGCGCCGATGGGTTTGCGGACGGTGGTCAGCGGCGGGTCGGTGAAGGCGATCAGCGGGGAGTCGTCGAAGCCGACGACCGAGACGTCGGCGGGCACGGACAGGCCCCGGTCCCGGCACGCCCTGATCGCCCCCAGCGCCATCAGGTCGGAGGCGCACACCATCCCCGTGCATCCCCGCTCGAGCAGCCGGGCGGCCGCGGCCTGGCCCCCCTCGACCGAGAACAGCGAGTGCGAGATCAGCTCGTCGACCTCCGTCGCCCCCAGCAGCTGCGCCATCGCCTGGCGGTATCCCTCGATCTTGCGGATGACCGGCACGAACCTGCGCGGCCCGAGGGCCAGGCCGATCCGCTCGTGCCCGAGGTCGACCAGATGCTGTACGGCCAGCCGCGCCGCCGCCCTGTCGTCCGGCGAGATGAACGGCGCGTCGACCCGGTCGCTGTAGCCGTCCAGCAGGATGATCGGCAGCCCGCGGTCGACCAGGCGCGTGTAGCGCTCCACGTTCGCCGTGGTGTCGGCGTGCAGCCCGGAGACGAAGACGATGCCGCTGGCCCCCCGGTCCAGCAGCAGCTCGGTGAACTCGTCCTCGGGGGCTCCGCCGGGCAGCTGGGTGCACAGCACCGGCGTGTAGCCGTGCTGGGTCAGCGCCTTCTCGATCGCCTGGGCGAAGGCGGGGAAGATCGGGTTGTCCAGCTCGGGGGTCACCAGGCCGACCAGCCCGTTGCTGCGTTGGCGGGACCGCTGCGGGCGCTCGTAGCCCATCACGTCCAGCGCCGCCAGGACCGCCTGCCTGGTGGCCGCCGCGACTCCGGGCCTGCCGTTCAGCACCCGGCTGACCGTGGCCTCGCTCACTCCCGCGTGCACGGCGATGTCGGCCAGCCTGGTGCCCGCGCCGTCGAGGCGGGGCCGGGGGACCCGCGGGAGTTCACCGTCCATCACAAGCACCCCACCATGCGGCCGAGCGGTACGCAAGCCAGAGGCGTACGGCCCCCGGGACGTGAAAGTCGCACCCGAAAGTTTTTCGCAAACTGTAACATCGCGGGCCCGTTATCACGATCAGCACCTGAACGATGTCGTCTTGTCGTCGCACTGCTCACGGATGGACGGGGAAGTGACCAGGAGATGCTCGATTTCTAGCAACATCTATGGACACGCGGGCGAGTGTCGCGATGTACTACCTCATCAATCACACGGCTGGATCCGGGCAGCGGAACCCGGGAGGAACGAGCGCGCATGAGTACCGTCGTCCTCGACAATGTGACCAAGGTCTACCCGGGCGGGTACCTGGCGGTCGACCGCATCAACCTGCGCGCGGAAAACGGGGAGTTCCTGGTCCTGCTCGGACCTTCGGGGTGCGGCAAGTCCACATTGCTGCGGATGATCGCGGGGCTGGAGGAGATCACCTCGGGGGACCTGTGGCTGGGGGGCACGCTGGCCAACGACCTCGCTCCGCGTGACCGCGACGTCGCCATGGTCTTCCAGAACGGCGCGCTCTACCCGCACCGCACGGTGCGCGGCAACATGGCCTTCCCCCTGGAGATCGCCAAGGCCGACCCCGCGCTGGTCAGGGAGCGGGTGACCGAGCTGTCCAAGGCCCTGCACATCGACGAGACCCTCGAGCGCCGCCCTGGAACGCTCTCCGGCGGTCAGCGTCAGCGCGTCGCGATGGGCAGGGCGATCGTCCGTCAGCCCTCCCTCTTCCTGATGGACGAGCCGCTGTCCAACCTCGACGCGGGCATGCGCACCGAGCTGCGCATGGAGATCTCCTCCCTGGTCCGCTCCCTCGGGGTGACCACGATCTACGTCACCCACGACCAGGTCGAGGCCCTGACCCTGGCCGACCGCATCGCCATCATGAACCGCGGCGTGCTCCAGGACCTCGGCACCCCCGGCCAGGTCTACAACGACCCGGCCACCGCCTTCACCGCCGCCTTTCTCAGCTCCCAGCAGCTCAACCTGCTGGCCGCCATCGTGCGCACCCCGCAGAACCAGTTCATCCAGCTGGACTTCGGCCCGCACCAGATCACGATCCCTTGGACCGATCCCAGGGCCTACGCCATCTCCCAGCACGTCGGCCGCCAGATCATCGTCGGTCTGCGCCCCGACTGCCTCGCCCCCGTGCCCGAGTCCTTCGAGGGTCCCACCTTCTTCGGCCGCGTCAGGGCGCTGGAGTACCACGGCCACGAGTGGCTCGCCTACGTCGAGAGCGGCATCCAGTCCGTGGCCGTTCCCGAGCCCCCCGACCCCCGCAACAACGCCCGCGCCCTGGCGACCTCGGCTTCCGGCGGCCGGGCCATGGCCGCCCTCCGCAGGCTGCTGCCCGGGCGGGCGGCGGAGCCCGAGGCGGAGCAGGAGCAGGAGCAGATCGGCGGCACCCACCGCAGGGCCGACCTCATCGTCCGGGTCGGCTCGCGCCCCGTCTGGCGTGCGGGCGAGCCCGCCCGCGTGGGCGTCGACGCGAGCCGCCTGATGCTCTTCGCCCCCGACGGCTCCCGCATCGACCCACCGCACCGCTGAGCTCACCGCTGCCCGGAAAAGCCCGTTCCCCCGCCCCACAAAGCCCGCAATCGCCGCGGAGGCGCTGAAAAGCCCTCAGAGGCCCGGAAAGGGCGTCTCGGGAGTCGGTCAGCGGCCGATGATGGAGACGATCTCCACGACACGGACGGCCCTGTCCAGCTCCGCGCGGTGGAAGGAGGGCCCCTCGGTGCGGGCGAGAACCAGGTGGAGGCTCGCCCCGGGCACGGGAAGGCTCATGAACCGGTGCCGTCCCGCCGTGAGCGCCGAGGGGCGCAGACACGTGAGGTCGGCCGCCTTGACGCCGGAGAGGCCTCCCTCCTCGTCGAGGGAGCGGGGGGCCTGCCAGCTGCGGTGGACGAGCTCGCCGCTCTCCGTGGAGACGGCGACCGCCCATTCGGCGCTCACCAGGTCGGGGATGGCGTCCACCAGGGTGGCGAAGGCGCGCGCCGGATCGGAGGCGACGTGCTTGAGCAGGTCGTAGTCGGAGGAGGCGCCGGGGATCTCTCGGGTCGGCCAGACGGCCTCGACCCGGATGCCGGGCACCGCTGACAGGCGGTCACGGATGTCGTCCGCGTCGAAGGGTCCGGACCAGGAGACGGTGAAGTCGTCCACGGCCCGTCCGGCCTCTCGTTCCAGCACCGTCACCTGGAGAATGTCGGCGCCCAGCGTGCCGAGCACCCTGGCCACCTGGCCCAGGGCGCCGGGCCTGTCGGGAAAGGACACCCGTAGCCGCAACATCATCGTCGATCACCTCTCTCTGGACACAGGGTGTCCCAGACAGGTTTCACGAAGATTCCGGGGAGATGTCTAGGATAAAACCTTAAGTCCGAAAAGCTTAGTTCTGGTAGGCGCCCGCGTCCGGGGTGCCGGACAGCGGGTTCCCCGCCAGGTCGTGGGCCATGGCGGTGCCGCCGTACCACTCGGGGTCGAGCTTGAGGCCCCGGTCCAGCGCCGGGGAGCCGGGACGCAGGCGCAGGTCGTCACGGCTGCGGAAGCGCGGGTCGGCCACGACGGACTTCGAGCCGAGCTTGAACCTGCGGGACCTGCCCATGTAGACGCTGCCGCCCTCGTCGGCCCCCTTGCCGTCCTCGAACCCCATCTGGCCGCCGACCACGACGACGTTGTTGCGCATCCTGAGGATGCCGGGCGAGCAGCCGTCGTGGCAGGACCAGCCGATGGTGTCGCGGGCGGGCAGGTAGACCGAGTTCTGCACGGCGACGGTGCCGAGCACCGGGCCCACCACGTGGCCGGGACCGCGGGTGACCAGGAAGGAGCCGCGCTTGCGGGAGGAGGTCACCACGTTGTACGCGAACAGGTTGCCCGTGGCGGTCTTGCCCTTCTCCGCCCCCAGCTCGACGAAGGTCTCGTTGTCGCGGGCGATGTTCCGGGTGACCCTGTTGCGGTCGCCGTTGAACACCTCGACGGCCGCGCCGTCGGTGCCGTAGTCGTGGCTCGCCGCGTAGCTGCCGGTGATCACGTTTCCGGTGATCAGGTTGTCGTCGCCGTTGAGCAGCACGCCGAAGGCGCCGGAGTCGTTGTCGCCGCCGCTGTCGTTGACGCTCATGCGGTCGTTGCGGGTCAGCACGCTGTTCCTGACGACGTTGTGAGCGCCGACGACGTGGACGCCGCTGACGTTGCGGTCGGCCAGGACGCCGTCAAGCTCGTTGCGGGTGCCGCCCAGCTGGAACCCGGCCCACCGGCAGTTGCTCGCGCGCAGCCCGGAGACACGGAGGTAGGCCCCCTCGATCACCACGCACTCGTCGTCGGTACCGCTGATCTTCGGGGCGGAGCCCTTGCCGTACGGCTCGACCGAGATGGGCTTGGCGGCGGTGCCCTTGGCGTCGAGCGTCAGGGGCCCGCGCCAGGCGCTGCCGCGCTTGAGGCGCACGACGTCGCCCGGGCGCAGTTTGACCGCGTTGACGTTGTCCAGAGAGCGCCACGCCTTGGCGGGCGAGGTGCCGGACGCCGAGTCGTCCCCGCCCTTCGAGTCGACGTAGTAGACGCCGCCCGCGCCCGCACCCGCCTCCGCCGACATCGGGGCCGCGGCGAGCAGCCCGCTCGCCGCGAGCACCGCCAGGACGGGAACGGTCCATCGCGGCCTGGTCGACTCCATGG
This sequence comes from Streptosporangium carneum, assembly GCF_027922005.1. Lineage (GTDB taxonomy): Bacteria > Actinomycetota > Actinomycetes > Streptosporangiales > Streptosporangiaceae > Streptosporangium > Streptosporangium carneum. The sequence goes on from NZ_BSEV01000003.1 coordinate 248,891, forward strand.
GGGTACGCTCCATCACTGTGACGATCAGCTGGTCAGCGCAGATCCTGGCACACCAGGTTCCCGTCAAGCCATCGGGGTGACCACTCCACGGCGAACCGTTACAACTCTTTCACCGGCGTTGAGGGTGGCATTGCCCGGCCGGCCGCCCTCACAGGCCGTCGCGCTCCCACCAGACGGCGGAGTCGGGCGCGAGCCGCGCCACGCCGCCCTCGACGACCGGCTCCGCGCTGGCGAGCAGCACGCGTCCCGGAAGGGGCAGCTCGACCTGCTCCCCGGTCAGGTTGAGCGTACAGGCGAACCCCTCGCCCCGGGTGAAGGCCAGCGTGCCCTCGGGAGAGTCGAGCCACTCCAGCGGGGCGTCGTCGAAGGACCTCAGGGAACGCCTGGTCCGCAGCGCCCGCCGGTACAGGCTCAACGTCGACCGCGGGTCCCTCAGCTGCGACTGGACGCTGAGCGGCCCCCATGAGGCGGGCATGGGCAGCCAGGACTCCTCGATGCCCGGCAGGCTGAAACCGAAGTGCGGCTCGACGTCGGCCCACGGGATCGGCACCCGGCAGCCGTCCCTGCCCGCGTCGGGGTCGCGCAGCCGCTGCGGGTCGCGCAGGAACTCCTCGGGCAGGTCGAGGACCTCCGGCAGGCCCAGCTCCTCGCCCTGGTAGAGGTAGGCGGAACCGGGCAGGGAGAGCGTCAGCAGCGCCGCGGCGCGGGACCTGCGCAGGCCGACCTCGCCGCCGCCGTAGCGGGTGACGTGCCGCTTGACGTCGTGGTTGGACAGCACCCAGGTCGTGGGCGCGCCGACCAGCCCGGCCGTGGCCAGCGACTCGTGGATCACCTCGCGGAAGCGGGCCGCGTCCCACGGGGTGCTGAGGAAGTGGAAGTTGAAGGCCTGGTGCAGCTCGTCGGGGCGGACGTAGTTGGCCAGCCGCAGCGGGGACGGCGCCCACGCCTCGGCGACGCCGATCCGCTCGCCGGGGTAGGAGTCGAGCAGCCTGCGCCAGGCCCGGTGGATGTCGTGGACGCCGTCCTGGTCGAAGAACGGGACCACGTCCGCGCCGATCATCCGGACCTGGTCCTCGTGACCGACGTCGGGCAGGCCCTCCGCCTTGATCATGCCGTGCGCCACGTCGACGCGGAAGCCGTCGACGCCCAGGTCGAGCCAGAACCTCAGGACCGACTCGAACTCCGCGTGGACCTCGGGGTTCTCCCAGTTCAGGTCGGGCTGCTCAGGGGCGAACAGGTGGAGGTACCACTCGCCGTCCGGCAGCCGGGTCCAGGCGCGGCCGCCGAAGATCGACTCCCAGTCGTTGGGCGGCAGCTGCCCGTCCTCGCCCTTGCCCTGGCGGAAGACGTAACGCTCCCGCTCCGGGCTGCCGGGCCCCGCGGCCAGGGCCTGCTGGAACCAGGCGTGCCGGTCGGAGGTGTGGTTGGGCACGATGTCGACGATCACCCGCAGGCCGTGCCGGTGCGCGTCGTCGATGAGGGCGGCGGCGTCGGCCAGCGACCCGAAGATCGGGTCGACGTCCCGGTAGTCGGCCACGTCGTAGCCGAAGTCGGCCATCGGCGAGGTGTAGAACGGCGTCAGCCAGATCGCGTCGACCCCGAGGTCCGCCAGGTAGCGCAGCCGGCTCCGCACGCCCAGCAGGTCACCGATCCCGTCGCCGTTCCCGTCGGCGAAGCTGCGCACGTAGACCTGGTAGATCACCGCGTCGCGCCACCAGCGGGCGGCGGTCTCACTGGGACGGTCCACATGGACGAGCTCGGTCATATCGATCCCCCGATCAAGTGACTTGTCAAGACGTGACGGTCCGGCGTCGTCACGACGCGGTGGCGCCTGCCACGTGCCCGGCGACCAGCCGCGGAGCCGGCGCAGGGTACGCCGGACGTTACGCGGACGTGAGCCGTGACGGAAGAAGTTTCTGCAAGAGTCTGCAAACTTGTTACAGATCAGAGTAAAGGAGACAACAGGGGCGCCCTCCGCGTCGCGGAGGGCGCCCGGAATCTTTAGTTGTCAGCCGTTATGACGCTGTCACCTGCGGCTCCACCCCTCCGGCGGCGACCGACCGTCACCGCCGGAGGCGTCGGGCTTGCGAAAACCGTGCAAGGACTTGCAGGGGTCGGGCTCCCGGGGCCGCTCCCCCCACGGGACCTCAGCAGGTGGTCGCCGGGGTCCCTCCGGAACGGACGGTGTTGACGAAGTTCAGGGCGTCGTCGAAGGAGGCCGCGACCGCCGCCCTGTGGTCGGCGCCGGAGTAGACCTTGTAGCTGACCTTCTTGGCCTTCGCGCACATGGTGCTGATCAGGTGGTCCGTCGTCTGCTTCGGCACCAGGGCGTCGTCGGTGCCCTGGGCGACGAGGGTGGGGACCCGCACCGCGATGCCGGTCGGGTCCTGCGTCTGCAGGTAGCGCGTGAGCGGCCCGAGGTCGGCGCCGGGCGCGAAGACGTTGTTCACCGGGATCGTCGCGGCCACCTCGCGGATCTGCGCCAGGCAGCTCGTCCTGCCCGCCGTGAGCAGGGGCTTCGCCTCCGCGGTCAGGAGCGCGTCGGGCACGACGGCGGGGTCGGCCGCGGACGCGCCGATGAGGAGCGTGGGCAGGAAGGCCAGTGCCGCCTGGGCGCCCGGGCCGCCCGCCTGGATGTAGGGGGCGGTCTGGCTCAGCCCCACCCCGCCCGGCGCGATCGCCACCGCGCCCAGCAGCTTCACGTCCTTGCGCGTGTTCTCGGCGGCGGCGGAGAACAGCGCCGCGTGCCCGCCCTGGCTGTGCCCGATCGCGAACCAGCCCTTGCCGACCCGGTGGTCGACGTTGCGCGCGGCCCGCACCATGTCCAGCACCGTGTTGGCGGCGCTGCGGCCGTTCATGTACGGATGCTCGCCCGGCGTGCCGAGCCCCTCGTAGTCGGTCTGCACCACGGCGAAGCCGCGCGCCACCCAGGCGTCACGCGTCTTGTCCATGAGCGACAGGTAGTCGTGGACGAGCCCGGTCGCGGTGTCCGCCGAGGGAGCGCACGCGTCCGCGGTGCCGGTCGTGCCGTGCGCCCAGCTGATCACCGGCCACCCGCCCGCGGGCGGCCGCTTCTTGGGCAGCGAGACCGTCCCGGAGACCGCGATCCGCTTGCCCTTCCCGTCCTCGGACACGTAGGTGACGAGCAGGTTGCGGGCCGCGCTGGGAAGCGCCGCCGTGCCGGACAGCGGGCGGACGCCGAGGAGCTTGCCGCGCTGGCCGTGGACGGCGGCGGGACCCTTCGCCGCGGGCTCGTCGGAGGGCCCGGCGTCGGCGCTCGCCGTGCCCGCGGTGACCGTCACCGTGGCGGCGGCGAGGGTGGCCAGCGCCAGCATGACCGCGCGCCTGCGGCGCGGGGGGTGCGTGGAGGACTGCATGAACGCTCCTTGGTTCACGAGTTGCCGATTTTAATCGTGTCTGGGCGGAACGGTCAGCGAGGATCGTCGCCGAGCCGACCGGAGGCCGGGACCGGGAACGGCGGCACGCGAGGGATGAGGCCTGAACCGACCATCACGCCGGACCTGCCGTCCCGCTGTCCGGGACCTGTCGCGCCTGCCGTACCACGGTCCCCGCACCGCCGATCGGTTCAGGCAACCGTAGCTCGCCTGCCGGCGCGCCCTCCGGTCCCACTCAGCGGTATCGGCGCCCGGAGATCCCGGTGTCTCCCCGCTCCGGCGAAGCCGACGGCCCGAGGAGGACCGCGGACCTCCTGTTCCTGCATTACCGCCGCCCTGGTGGGAACGACGAAGGCAGGGGACCGTGCCCGCAGGGCCGACATGGCCGCCGCACCGGGCCGACCGGGCGGGACGGGGCAGAACGTTCGCTTCCGCGTCCCCTCGACCGAGGGGGACAGCGATCGTGAGCCACACCGTCCGCGAAGACGCCGCGAGGGACCTGAGCGGATCGGCGGCGCACTGGATCGACCGGAACACGGTCGTCTGGAGAGGCGAGTCCTCCGGCGAGCTCACCCACTGTCTGCTCTTCTCGGAGAAGGGCGACATCGCCTGCGCCCTCGGAGACCTGACCGGCGACACCGGAAGCATCCGCCTGTCCCCCGGCGCGCTCACCGGCGCGCAGCGGGCCCGATGGCCCCACCTGGCCGGGCACGGCGCCTTCAGGGTCGACCCCCGCGACGCGGCTCTCCTGCCCGAGGCGCTGCGCGGCCAGGTGGTGGCGGTGCGGCGGGACGCCTCGGGCGCGCTGCTGGCCGCGACCGGCGTGCAGATCCCCGGTGTGCTCGACGACCTCTACGCCGAGGCGGTCCACGCCGGGCTCGGCCCGGTCTGGAAGGAGGGAGGGCCGGAGGTCTCGGTGTGGGCGCCGACCGCGCGCGTCGTCGAACTGGCGCTGTACGACGCCCCCCGCGGCGGGAGCCGTACCGTCCACGAGATGCGGCGTGACGACCGCACCGGCGTCTGGTCGGTCGCGGGCACGCCCTCCTGGCGATGGCGCTACTACACCTTCCTGGTCACGGTCTACTCCGGGGCCGCGGGCGGGATCGTCGTCAACGAGGTCACCGACCCCTACAGCCTGTCGCTGGCCGCGGACTCGACCCGCAGCCAGCTCGTGGACCTGTCCGACCCGTCCCTGCGGCCGGAGGGCTGGTCCTCGCTGCCCAAGCCCCTCGCCGTGCCCCAGGAGCGGGTGGCCGTCCACGAGCTGCACGTGCGTGACTTCTCGGCCTCCGACCTCTCCGTGCCCGCCGACCTGCGCGGCACCTACGCCGCGTTCGCCCTCGACTCCACGGGGACGGCGGAGCTGCGCGGGCTCGCCGTGGACGGTCTGACCCACGTGCACCTGCTGCCCGTCTTCGACTTCGCCACCGTCCCCGAGCGGAGGTCGGAGCGCGCCGAGCCGGAGTGCGACCTGGCCGCGATGCCCGCCGACTCGGACCGGCAGCAGGCCTGCGTCTCCCAGGTGGCGGCGCGGGACTCCTTCAACTGGGGCTACGACCCGCTGCACTACACCGTTCCCGAGGGCTCCTACGCCTCCGACCCCGACGGGCCCGCGCGCATCAGGGAGTTCCGGGAGATGATCGCCGGGCTGAACGGAGCCGGGCTGCGGGTGGTCATGGACGTGGTCTACAACCACACCTACGCCGCGGGCCAGGACCCCGCGTCGGTGCTCGACCGCGTCGTGCCCGGCTACTACCACAGGCTGCTCGACGACGGCCCGGTCGCCACCTCGACCTGCTGCGCCAACACCGCGCCCGAGCACGCCATGATGGGCAGGCTGGTGGTCGACTCCGTCGTCACCTGGGCCCGCGAGTACAAGGTCGACGGCTTCAGGTTCGACCTGATGGGCCACCACCCGAAGGCGAACCTGCTCGCGGTCCGCGAGGCCCTGAACCGGCTCACGCCCGCCGAGGACGGCGTCGACGGCCCGTCGATCATCCTGTACGGCGAGGGCTGGAGCTTCGGCGAGGTAGCGGGCGACGCCCGTTTCGAGCAGGCGACCCAGTTCAACATGGCGGGCACCGGCGTCGCCACCTTCAGCGACCGGCTGCGCGACGCGGTGCGCGGCGGCGGCCCGTTCGACGCCGACCCCGGCGTGCAGGGGTTCGGCTCGGGCCTGGCGGGCGCGCCGAACGGCTCCGCGGCCAACGGCACGCCCGAGCAGCAGCGGGAACGCCTCCTGCGCTACCAGGACCTGATCAAGGTGGGCCTCGCGGGCAACCTTCGCGACTACGTCTTCACCGCCTCGGACGGCAGGCGGGTCAGGGGGGCCGAGGTGGACTACAACGGCTTCCCCGCCGGATACACCGCCGCCCCCGGCGAGGTCGTCAACTACGTGGACGCCCACGACAACGAGACGCTGTTCGACGCCCTGGCGTACAAGCTGCCCCGGGCGACGACGATGGCGGAACGGGTGCGGATGCAGACGCTGTCGCTGGCCACGGTCCTGCTGGGGCAGGGCGTCTCGTTCGTGCACGCGGGCAGCGAGCGGCTCCGTTCCAAGTCGTTCGACCGCAACTCCTACGACTCCGGCGACTGGTTCAACCGGCTGCTGTGGGACTGCGCGCAGGGCAACGGCTTCGGCGGGGGCCTGCCGCCCCACAGGGACAACGGCCACCGGTGGGACTACGCCAGGCCGCTGCTCGCCGACCCCGCCCTCCTGCCCGACTGCGCGGCGATCGCCTCGGCCAGGGCCAGGTACGGCGAGTTGCTGAGGATCCGCTCCTCCTCCCCCGTCTTCGCGCTCGGCTCCCTGGCCGAGGTGCAGCGGCGGCTGACCTTCCTGCCCGGCGGCGTCCGCGAGATCCCGGGGGTGGTGACGATGCACCTGGACGCCTCGGGTCTCGACCCGCGCTGGGCGTCGGTGACCGTCGTCTTCAACGCGACCCCCGAGACGAGAGCGCAGGCCGTGGCCGCCCTCGAGGGCGCTCCGGTGACGCTCCACCCCGTTCAGGCGGCCTGCGACGACCCCGTGGTGCGGCAGTCGGGCTTCGACCCCGCCACCGGAACGCTGAGCGTCCCCGGACGGACGGTGGCCGTCTTCGTGCGGCCCGCGCCCTGAGGCGAATCCGGGGGACCGGTCGTCACGCGGCCGGACGCGCGCTAGTCACCAGCCTGGCCAGACCCGGATAGTCGGTGACGATCCCGTCGTCGTCGAAGGCGAGCTCCGCGCCGAAGTTCTCGCTCTCGTAACGCACCCTGTTGGGGGCGAGGTGGGTGTACCGCTGGGGGTGACGCACCACGTGCAGATGGGGAACCCGGACCCACGCCATGACGAGGTCCACCTGCCCCGCGCACTCGGCGAGGCCGTGCCGGAGCACCGGCATGGTGTTCGTCAGCGGCGAGAGCCCGAGATCGCAGTCGAGCGCGCCGTTCAGGACGTTCATGTCACCGCCGGGCGGCGGCCCCTCCAGCCGCCCCTCCTCCTTGGTCTCGCACGACCAGCTTCCGTGGGCGGAGCGGCGAAGGTCGAGCGCCCTGTGCCAGTCCGCGCCGTGAACCCGCACGGACAACAGCTCGGTCACGTATCCGGGAAGGGTGCGCAGGGTGTACTCGAGCCGGTAGGGCTCGGGGTCGGTGCCGATGGCGACCCCGACCGCCGTCAGCTCCGTCCCGAGGTTCACCTCCGCGTACTCGGCGCCCTCGTCCTTCATCCACACGAGCCCGCGCATCGTCGCCCCTCTCACCCGCCTGTCTCCCCTCCCCCCGGGACGATCTCCCGTCTCCGGGGGAACCGCTCCCCCCGCGGGGGCCGGTGGCACCGACCTACCCCCGGAGACTCCCGTGAACCGTCACGGGGCTCGCGGACGCGGGAACGCGCAGGTCACCGCTCTCGCTCCTCGCGCGCGGCGCCCTCTCGGGGCCACCGGCCGCCCCGCCACGCGGCCCTGGCGCTTCCTGTGGCCGTGAAGACCCGCCAGGATTGGCGTGTGAACCGCACAGCCGTACGCCTCGGGGTCCTCCTGGCCGTAGGAGCAGCGGTGGCGGCCGTGCTCCTGGCCCTGCTGATGCCCTTCTCCTCCGGGGGCTCGTCGCTCCCCTCCGAAGGCTCGTCGCAGGACAGGCGGCAGGACGTCCAGGTCAAGCGTCTGAGCGAGCGCGACCACGTCCTCACCATCGCCTCCCCCGCGCTGGGACGCGAGGGCCTGGCACGGGTGCTGCTTCCCAGGGACTGGCGTCCGGGCTCGGGACCGTGGCCGGTGCTGTACCTGCTCAACGGGTGCTGCCAGAGCGAGTACGACGCGTGGGCGACCCAGGGGGACGCCGTCAGGCTCACCTCGGCCTACCCCGCGATCGTGGTCATCCCCGAGGTCGGCGAGATCGGCTTCTACTCCGACTGGCAGGACGGGCCCGGCTGGGAGACCTTCCACCTCACCGAGGTGCGCCGGATCCTCGAACGCGACTACGGGGCCGGAGACCGGCGGGCGGTGGCGGGGCTGTCCATGGGGGGCCTCGGCGCTATGTCCTACGCCGCCCGCAACCCGGGGATGTTCCAGGCCGCGGCCTCCTTCTCCGGCGTGCTGAACACCCTCGACGGCAACGGCGGCGTCGACTGGCTGCTCGACCAGTACGGCGAGGACTCGGCCGACCTGTGGGGCGAGCCCGGCGACCCCGACTGGGCGGCGCACAACCCCGCCGACCTCACCGGCGGGCTGCGCGGCCTGCGGCTCTTCGTCTCCTGCGGAGACGGCGCCCCGGGGCCGCTCGACCCCGCGGGCGCCGCGCAGGATCGCGGGGAGACGGCGCTGCTCCGCCAGGCGGAGACCTTCGCCCAACGGGCCGGGGCGAACGGCGGCCGGATCACCGTCGACTTCTACGGACCCGGCACGCACACCTGGCCCTACTGGCGGCGCAGCCTGGAACGCGCGCTCCCCATGCTCATGGAGTCCATCGGAGCCAGGCGCTGACCTTTCCCGCCCGCGCGGCGCAGCGTTCGGTGTTCTCCACGCTGCCCTCCGTGTTGGAGCTCCCGATGGTCCGGAAAGTTAAGACGGCCGACTTTGGACGTTCAACTCAGTCACCCCTGTCCGGTCACCCTCGTGGCTAGCGTTCTAAAACGCCCCAGCTCAGGGGCATTTGCCGTATGTCATGAGGAGCCACCTTGCGAGTCCTGGCCGTTGTCCCCGCCCGTGGAGGTTCGGCGGGCGTCCCGTTGAAGAACCTGGCCGCGGTGGGCGGCACTCCCCTGGTCGCCCGTGCGGTGAAGGCCTGCCTGCGGGCCGAGCTGATCGACGAGGTGGTGGTCAGCACCGACCACCAGGGGATCGCCGAAGTGGCACGCGGGGCAGGGGCGACCGTGATCGAGCGGCCCGAGGAGCTGAGCGGTTCGACGGCCTCCAGCGAGTCGGCCGTCCTGCACGTCCTCGACCACCTCCCGGACACCCCGGACGTGGTCATCCTGGTGCAGTGCACCAGCGCGTTCATCGACCCGGCCGACCTCGACAGCGCGATCGTCAAGGTCCTCGACGGCACCGCGGACGTGGTGTTCTCCGGCCTGGAGACGCACGAGTTCCTGTGGAACACCGCCGGAGCGGGCGTCAACCACGACCCGGCCCACCGGCCGCGCCGCCAGGACCGCGAGCCGGACTTCCGCGAGACCGGCGCCTTCTACGTGATGCGCACCGAAGGCCTGCGCGAGCACGGGCACCGCTTCTTCGGCGCCGTCACCGTGCAGCCGGTGCCGTCGCGGCACGCCATCGAGATCGACACCCCTGAGGACCTGGAGATCGTCAGGGCGCTGGCGCCGTTCGTCGACCGGCCGGAGCCGATCGACGTGGACGCGGTGATCACCGACTTCGACGGGGTGCACACCGACGACCGCGCCTACGTCGACCAGGAGGGCCGCGAGATGGTCGCGGTCAGCCGCTCCGACGGCATGGGCGTCTCGCTCCTGCGGCGGTCCGGCGTCAAGATCATGATCATGTCGACCGAGCACAACCCGGTGGTCGCCGCCCGCGCCCGCAAGCTCGGCGTGCCGGTCCTGCAGGGCCTGACCGACAAGCGGACCGTGCTGCGCGACTGGCTGGCCATCGAGGGGATCGACCCGGCCCGCGTCGCCTACATCGGCAACGACGTCAACGACCTCGGCCCGATGGAGGACGTCGGCTGGCCCGTCACGGTGCCCGACGCCCACCCCAGGGTCCGCGCCGCCGCCAGGACCGTGCTGACCAGGCCCGGCGGCTTCGGCGCCGTACGGGAGCTGTGCGACCGGGTGCTCGCGGCCCGTCCCGAGCCCGAGGTCGCGCCGCCGGCAGCCCCCAGGACCGAGCTGCGGCTCACCCCGGTCGCCAAGCCCGTCCAGATCGGCGACGCGCTCGTCGGCGCCGGCCAGCCGGTCTACGTGATCGGCGAGATCGGCATCAACCACAACGGCGACATCGACATCGCGCGCAGGCTCATCGACGTGGCCGCGGACGCGGGCTGCCAGGCGGTCAAGTTCCAGAAGCGCACGCCGGAGATCTGCGTGCCGCTGGAGCAGCGCGACCAGATCCGCCAGACGCCGTGGGGCGAGATGACCTACATGGAGTACAAGATCAGGACCGAGTTCGGCCTGGACGAGTACACCGAGATCGCCAAGCACTGCCAGGAGCGGGGCCTGCACTGGTTCGCCTCGCCGTGGGACGTGCCGTCGGTCGACTTCCTCGAGTCCATGGACGTGGTCACGCACAAGGTCGCCTCGGCGAGCGTGACCGACCTGGAGCTGCTGCGCGCCCTGTCCGCGACCGGCAAGCCGATCATCCTGTCCACCGGCATGTCCACGCTGGAGGAGATCGACAGGGCGGTGGAGATCCTCGGCACCTCCAAGCTGGTGCTGATGCACGCCACCTCCACCTACCCGCTCCCGCCGGAGGAGGCCAACCTCCGCACGATCGTCACCCTCCAGGAGCGGTACGGCGTGCCGGTCGGCTACTCGGGTCACGAGCGCGGCCTGCAGATCTCACTGGCCGCGGTGACCCTGGGCGCGGTGACCGTCGAGCGTCACATCACGCTGGACCGCACCATGTGGGGCTCCGACCACGCCGCCTCACTGGAGCCCTCGGGCCTCGAACACCTGGTCCGCGACATCCGCATCATCGAGACCGCCCTCGGCGACGGCGTCAAGCGGGTCTTCCCCGGCGAGGAGGCCCCGAAGTCACGGCTGCGCCGGGTGACTGTATGAATTGCTGTGTTCATTGCGACGCCTGACGGCGTCGCGGGGCTTGGGCGCTTTCGGGCCGGTGTCTTCCCTCGTCGCTCATCCGCTTCGCTCCTTCGCTCCTCAGTCCAGACACCGGCGCGCCCAAGCCGAAACCCGTCCCGACACCGGGGAGCCGAACGGTTCCCCGGTGTCGAGGAGGGGACGACGCTCGGATATCGCACCGTCGCCGTGCAGGGGCTTCCCGGGGGCGGCCCCCGGCGGTGTGATCGATTCAGGCAGCGGCCCCGGAGCGGGAACGCCCGGAGGCCTGTGGTGACCATCTTCGACAGGGAAAGAAAAAGTTGATCAAGTTGTCCGTCGTCGTCCCGGTCAGGGACGCCGAGCTCTACATCTCCGACGCGCTCACCTCGCTGACCAGGAACGCGCGCAGGGACTTCGAGTTCATCGTGGTTGACGACGGATCGGCGGACGCGACCGGGCAGATCATCGAGGACTTCCGCGACGATCTTCCCGGTCTCGTCGTGCTGCGCAACGAGACGCCGGTCGGGCTGGCCGACGCCCGCAACCTAGGGGTCTCGCTGGCCTCGGGACGCTACCTGACCTTCATGGACGGCGACGACTGGCTGGCTCCCGGCTATCTCGGCGAGCTGGTGGAGGCGATCGAGCGGCTCGGCTGCGACTTCGTCCGGGTCGACCACGTCCAGGTGGAGGGCAGGAAGCGGGTGATCCACCGGGCGCCGCTGGCGACGCGCGAGGTGGTGCTGAAACCGCGTGAGCACATCATGCCCGTCAGGGTGAAGACGATGGTCGACTACCCCTACGCCTGGGCCGGGATCTACCGCCGCGACCTGGGCGAGCTGTTGACCTTCCCCGGCCACCTGCACACCGCCGAGGACCGTCCGTGGATCTGGCGGCTGCACCGCCAGGCGGGCTCGTTCGCCGTGGTGTCGCTGGCGGGGCTGTTCTACCGGAGGATGGTCTCCGGCTCGCTGACCCAGATCGGCGACGCCAGGCAACTGCACTTCTTCGACGCCTTCGAGCTGGTGCTGTCCGACCTGGAAGAGGAGTTCGCCCCCAAGGCGGTGCGCACCTTCTGCGCGCTCCTGGCCCACCATCTGGAGCTGGGCGAGCGTTTCTCCCCAGACCTGCGCGCCCGCTTCGAGAAACGCGGCGCCGACGCCCTCAGGCGGCTGTCCCCCGACCTGCTCGCCGCGGGCCGCCTGGAGCCGGAACGTGACCAGATCCTGCAGAGGCTGTTGGAGGTCCGATGACACAGTTGTTCTACGCCTCGACCCTGTTCGGCGCGATGACGCTGGCGGCCGCGATCGACGAGGGCCGTTTCGGGCCGCACCGGGGACGCAGGATCCTGCTGGTCTCCAACAACGCGGCCATCCCGGAGATCACCCCGTCCCTGGACCAGGCCCCCGGCTTCGCGGCGCTGCGACCGCGCTTCGACGAGGTGTGGTCGTGGAACGACATCGTGGCGCCGTTGCACCCGTCCGACTGGAAGGCCCGCATCATCGAGGTCCCGATGCTGGCCCGCCTGCTGCGCTCCCACCTCTCCCTCGACGAGGGGCCGGACGAGCTGGTCCTGGAGTCCATCGCGGTGCCGCCGGCCAGGACCATCGCCGGCCTGGTCAAGGACTGCCCGATCACGGTCTACTCCGACGGCCTGATGAGCTACGGCCCGACCCGCGACCCCCTCCCCCAGGAGATCTCGGGGCGGATCACCCGTCTGCTCCACCTCGACCTCGTGCCGGGCCTGTCGCCGCTGTTGCTCTCCGAGTACGGGGTGCCCGCCCAGACCCTGCCCGACCAGGCGTTCCTCCGGGTGATCGGGCAGGCGGAGGAGCACGCGCGCGGCACCGAGGGCCTCGCCTCGGGACAGGCGATGATCCTCGGCCAGTACCTGTCCGCGCTCGACATCGTCACCCCCGAGGAGGAGGCCGGGCTCCACGCCGACATGCTGCGAGGTCTGGCGGCCAGGGGATTTCGCACCGTGCTGTTCAAGCCGCACCCCGCGGGCGGGCGGCGTCACGCGCAGCAGCTCCGCGAGACCGCCGGAGAGCTGGGAGTGACGCTGACGGTCGTGGGCGAGACCGTCCCCGCGGAGTCGTGCTTCGCCGCGCTCAGGCCGGAGCTGGTGGTCGGGTGCTTCTCCACGGCCCTGATCACCGCCCGGCAGCACTTCGGCCTGCCGGTGGCGGCGGTCGGGGGCGAGACGGTCCTGGAGCGGCTGTCTCCGTACGAGAACAGCAACCGGATCCCGGTCACGATCACCGACGCCCTGCTTCCGCGCCTCTCCCCTGACGGGTCACTGCGGGAGCCGCCGACGGTCGATCTCCAGGAGCTGGTCAGCGCCGTGGGCTACTGCATGCAGAGCGGCTCCCATCCGGGACTGCGCGAGCGGACAGCCGCCTACCTGGACGCCAACGGCCCCGCCCGTTACTTCAAGCGACAGCGCCTGACCGCGCTCGAACTGGTCTCCCCGGCCGCCACGGACTCCAGCCCCCTGGGCAAGCTCCGCCGCCGCCTCTCCAGAGCCCTCTCCTGACTGCGTGTCCCCGTCGGCGTGCTCCCGCGATCACGCCTTCGGGGCCGGCGCCCCACCGTCGCGCGGGGGGCGACCCCGAACACCGCCGGTGCGTCGAGACGGCGCGCCCCGCCCGGCCTCGACAAACGAGACCCGTCGAAGGCACACCCATGTCGAACAGCCACCCGCCCCCGAGTGTTCCCGCCCGGGAGCGAAAGTGGTTTCGGCTTGGGAGCGCCCAGGCCCGCGACGCGCAGCGTCGCAATGAACACAGCTAGAAGGCGCCCAGGTAGCGGCGCATTCTTCGCTTGGCCCGGTAGCCGACACGCAGCACCTTGGGCGGCACCTCGACGCGCAGGCGGGCTCTGCGGCGGGCGGCGGCGTGCTGGGGGCCGTCGAGCAGGGACTTGGCGGGGATGAGGCGTCCTGAGCGGGCCTGGCCGACCAGGGCGACCATCCGGGAGACCCAGTCGCTGTCTCCGGCGGGGTGGAAGTAGTTCGCCTGGCACCAGGCTTCGTCCGGGGTCAGGAAGCGGCCCTCCGCCACGTCCTCCAGGGTGCCGAGCAGGCCGCTGTTCTCGAAGACCAGGTTGATCATCTCGGCGCTGACGCCGAAGTCCGACAGCACCAGCAGCGGCACCGACTGGGCGATCGCCTCGAGGGCGGCGGTGGAGCTGACGGTGACGAACCCGGCCGCGTGGGCCAGGTGCTCGTGCATGGGTCCGACGGCGAAACGCACCGCGTCAGGACGGACGTGCCCCTCGGTGACCAGTGACTGCCACAGGCGCTGGTAGTGGTGGCGCTCGTTGTGGGTCTGGCGCTCGGTGTCCAGCGCGCGGAGTTTGACCACCACGTCCAGGTCGGGGCGCCGCTCGGCCAGGGCGGCCAGGGCGAGCAGGATCCGCTCGCGCTCCTCCCTGCGTTTGGGCACCTTGGCCTGGGTGGCGAACACGACGCGGTTGCGCGGCCCCGTGACGGGGACCTCCTGGCCGTTGTGGAGGAACGGCAGCCGGGTGAGGCCGATCGCCCCGCCGCCGCCCAGGTCCCTGCCGATCGCCGTGAACTCCTCGACCTCCCGCCCGCTGTGCAGGACGAACAGGTCGCATCCGCTGCGGAAGAGCCATGCCTTCTCGGTCGCCGGGATGGAGATCCCCGGCAGGCCGGACACGAAGACCGGCCTCGGTTCAAGACCCGCCAGCACCTCGCTGACCAGCACGTCCACCACAGGCCCCGTGCAGGCGACCAGGACAGCGTCCGGCCTGAACCGCTCCGCCGCCCTGCGCAGCGCTCTGGCGGACAACACGGGCGGGTCGGTGGCCGCGCCTGCCACCGCCGCGTGGATCTGGGCCGCGGAGGGCGTGATGGGGGTGCGGATCACCGTCAGCTCCGCCGTACAGCCGGAGGGCAGGCTCTCCAGCAGGTAGGCGGCCCACTTCAGGTAGGAATCCGAGTCGGCCACGGCCAGGACCTTCAACCTGTGACTCCAGTGTCGTGATGGGCGAACATCGAAAGGTGGGAACGGAGGGAGGGAGCCGCCTGGGCGGTCCACCACTCGTCGGGGACGTCCACGGTCTCCACGGCGACGCCGCGGGCCGACAGCAGGACGCGCAGGGAGGTGACCGCGGTCGACGGCAGGCTCAGCACCCGCTGTTCCGCGGCCAGGCCCCGCAGGGTCATCTCGGCGGGGGCTCCGCCGTCGTAGACGGTGATCCCGGGTTGTTCCCTGACCCGGGCGAGATCGTCTGGGTCCTCCCTGCGGTGCGGGAAGTAGGCCACGGGTTCGGTTGAGCCGAGTCCCGCCAGCCAGGTGAAGTAGCGGTCGCGGTGGATGAGGCCGTTGCGGACCAGCGAGGTGCCGAGGACGACGGTGCGCTCCCGGGGCCCCGGCCCGCGCAGGGGCTGCGACCTGAGCCACGCGAAGTCGTGGGTGACGAGTTCGGCCCCCCTGTCGCGTACGGCCTGCGCCAGCTCCGCGGGGACGGGCAGCGCCGTGAAGACCGACAGCCGCCCCGCGCGCGCCGCGGCCCTCAGTCGCAGACCGGCGGCGACGCCGAGCGCCTTCCTGAGCGGGCTCGCCGTGGCCCTCGCTCTCAGCAGCGGCGTCCAGGCGCGCCCGGTGAGCAGTTCCAGGAGCCTGATCGTGGCCAGGCCGTCGTCGACGATCACGATTCGTCCGGGAAGGGCGGTGAGCCAGCCCGCCTGGACCTTGCCGGAGAAGGCGTCGCCGACCGCCCAGCTCACACCCCGGTGCGGCCTGGGCATCTCGGGGGCCGGCATGGCGAGTTCGAGGCCGTCGGGCGGGCCGAGCCTGGCGATCTCGCGGCGGGTGACGGCGAGCGGTCGCAGCTTGGCCCTGGGGATCACTCTGGCATGGGCGCCGAGCAACCCCGCGTGGTGGGCCTCCACGGCGCAGAGCATCTGCAGCGGGGACTCCACCCAGGCAATGGCCGAACCCTGCTCCCGCGCGTGGTCTCGACCGTCCTCCACGCCGGGCGATGACCCGTTCACGACTGCCTCACCGTAACCCGGATGTCTTACAGGCCTGGGAACTGCGGGTGAACACCCGAATACACCCACTTGCGGGGCCAACAACAGGCGATCTACGGTGGTGTACGAAACCGTTTCGTACACCCACCCTCCTCGTAGGAGTGAATCGTGTGGACTCTTGATGACATTCCCGACCTCACTGGTTTCACCGCGCTGGTCACCGGCGCCAACAGCGGGATCGGGTTGCCGACCGCCTTGCACCTGGCCAGGCGCGGCGCCCGGGTGGTCATGACCGCACGCGAACAGACGAGGGGGCAAGGGGCGCTCGACGCGATCAGGACGGCGGTTCCCGGCGGCGAGGTCGAGCTCAGGCTTCTCGACCTCGCCGACCTCGGCTCGGTACGGGCGTTCGCCGACGGCTTCGACGAGCCGCTGGACCTGCTGGTCAACAACGCGGGCATCGGCATGATCTCCCGGCAGACCACAGCCGACGGCTTCGAGATGCAGTTCGGCACCAACCATCTGGGCCACTTCGCACTGACCGGCCTGCTACTGCCCCACCTGCTGGCCAGGCCAGGGGCCCGGGTCGTCACGGTCTCCAGCGACGCGCACAGCCTGGGCAGGATCGACTTCGACAACCTGGGCCTCGAACGCGGCTACGGGCGTGTCTCCGCCTACAGCAGGTCCAAGCTCGCCAACCTGCTGTTCACACTGGAGCTCCAGCGCCGGGCGCGAGGGAGGCTGCTCGGCCTGGCCACCCACCCCGGCGCGACGGCGACCGGCATCATGGGGAAGGGGTGGGTGGCAAGGCCCGTCGGCGCCCTCATGCGCCTGCTGCTCCAGCCGGCGGAGAAGGGGGCGATCCCCTCTCTCTACGCCGCCACCTCTCCCCACGCGACCGGCGGCCTGTTCGTCGGCCCAGGCCCGAAGGCGCTGACCCCCTCGGCGAGGGCACGGGACGAGAGCCTGGCACGGCGGCTGTGGGAGACCTCGGAAGACCTCACGGGCGTACGATTCAAAGTGATCACGTAGCCGTCAGTCACCGGAGGCACCTTGCGTCTCGACCCCACGCGAGAGCGGGCGATTCTCGACGCGACCGTGGAACTGCTCTCCGAGGTCGGCTACGACCGCATGTCCGTCGACCAGATCGCCAAACGGGCCAGCGCGAGCAAAGCCACGATCTATCGCCGCTGGCCCGGCAAGGAGGCCCTGGTCGTGGACCTCGTGTGCAACCACCTGGAGGTCGAGGCCGCCCCGCCGCCGGACACCGGGTCGATGCGCGGCGACCTGCTGGCGGTGGTCAAGGGGTTCTGCGGGATCCTCGAGCAGAGGCACAACATGATCTTCGGCCTCCTCCCCGCCCTGCTCACCACCCCCGAACTGGCGGCGGCCCTGCGCGACAAGGTGCCGCGCCCCGACATCACCGGCATCACCCCGCTGCTCGACCGGGCCCGCGAGCGGGGTGAGCTGCCCGGGGGGGTCGACCCGGGCGAGGTCAGGACCGTCGCCGAGTCCCTGGCCTGGCACCGGCTGCTGTTCACCGGCAGACCGCTCGACGACTCGTTCGCGGAGGAGACGGTCGACAGGGTGCTGCTGCCGCTGCTCCGCTCCTGGTCGGCGGCGGGGTCCTGACCCTCCCGAAGGCCCCTGCCAGGTAAAGGACCCCGTCTTGACCAGGCAAAGGACGGGTCCGCGAAAAGATCTACGTTAACCTCCGGGCGCGGCGGGCGGATCATGACCCGCGATCGCCCCCTTCGTCGCCCCGCTGCCCGAAAAGCCTTTTCCCACAGGGGTTTCCGGCCCCGAAGTGAAGATCGGCGCGGCACGGGAGGCTCGAAAGTCGGCCTAGTCTTCCCGCCTGATTCCGAGCTATTCCAAAGCCAAGGCAATGTGCCGGACTTGTAATCGTCTGTCCGGTTCACGTACGTTCAACGAATTCGTGGCGAACGCCTAGACCTTCGCAGGTCAACGCATTGCCAGCACATTGCCCGACCGTGATCCACCAGGTGGGACCTCCGCCTGACTGGACACGGCCGCCGAATCCGCGATTACGCGGAACCGGGGAACCAAGTTTTTGGGGTGAATCAGCGCGTCCAGCGCTGTAGGGCACTTTCCAGCCCGAACCCGTCAGCTAACCCGGTAGGCGGCATGGAAGCGACGCAAGGAGCAGTAACCCCATGGCCAAGCACCGCCTTACCTCCACCCCCAAGACGCACTACCTGGCCCGCATCATCCTGGGAACGTCCATCGCCCTCACCGGCGCGGTCTTCGCAGGCCCCGCCGCCCTGGCGGACGCCCCGGGGAACGCCCCGGTCGGCGCTCCCCCCGTCGAGGTCAAGACCGAGGTCAAGACCGTCAAGGCCGCCAAGACCCGCCTCGAGAGCGAGGCCGAGCGTCTGCCCAAGGTCACCGCGCAGCAGGTCCTGGAGCTCGCCTCCAAGCAGATCGGCATCAGGGAGAACTCACAGGGCGGCGGAACCAAGTTCCAGTCCTGGTACATGTCCTCCGAGCGCGCCAAGGAGACCACCGCCCGTGACGGCGGCCGCAGCGTCAGGGACTACGCCAACGCCCCCTGGTGCGCGATGTTCGTCTCCTGGGTCGGCGAGCACGCGGGCATCCGCCCCACGATGGGCTGGGACGCCTACACCGTCTCCCACGCCAAGTGGTTCAAGAACCACGACCACTGGGGCACCACCCCCAAGCCCGGCGCGGTCGTCTACTTCGACTGGAACGGCGGCAAGAACCTCGAGGGCATCGACCACGTCGGCTTCGTGAAGAAGGACAACGGCGACGGCACGATCACCACGATCGAGGGCAACACCGGCAACGGCAAGGTCGAGCAGCGCGTCCGCCCGACCTCCCAGGTCGTCGGCTACGGCTACCCGGTCTACAGCGGCTGACCCGCCCGCTGTAACGGCTGTTCCCCCACACCCGGAAAAGGGGCGTGGCTCATCCGAGCCGCGCCCCTTTCCGCGTCCCCGCTCCCCCTCCTCGCCGCCGTCTCCACGCGCCCGCCCACCCGACTCCCCTTGCCGCCTCCTCCCCTCCGCCCGCTCGCCCCCCGCCACCGGCACGCTCCGCCTCGGGGTCTCGGTCATCGATCATCCCGAGCACCCTCTCCCTTTGGGAGCGCTCCCAAAGCATCAAATGTACCTTTTGTCGCCTATGTGCCTATATACACCTCGGCGACACGCGGACGTAACGGTTGAGTTTCGGCGTATTGACGTTTCGACCACCCGTCGTCCACCCTTCGTGGGAGCGCTCCCAGCACATTGAGGAACCGCCCCATCGCAGGATCGCGTTCGTCGGGGACCGATCCCCGATGTCACCTCCCACCGATTCGGGCGACCACCTGAGAGGGGTCCGGAATGTCGAAAAACAGGCGGCGTGGCAGGTTCGCCACGGTCACGGCGGTGGCGGCCACGGCGCTGGCCGTAGCCTCGTGCGGTTCGGGCGAACCCGCTCAACCCACGGCGGGCGGCGGTGCCGCGTCCGCGGCGGCCGAGCCGGTGACCATCACCGTGCACACCTTCGGCGGCGGCGAGAACTTCGGCTACGACAAGGCCGTGGAGACGTGGAACGCCGCGCATCCCAACATCCAGATCAAGTACCAGAACCTGACCGACCGCTTCGAGGACGTCTACCTGCCCCAGTTGCTCCAGCGCCTGCAGGCGGGCAGCGGCGCGGCCGACGTCATCGCCCTCGACGAGGGCGCGATGGGCCTGATGAAGGCCCGCCCGCAGTTCTTCACCGACCTCGGCCAGTACGGCCTGGACAGCCGCAAGGCCGACTTCCCCGCGGCCAAGTGGGACAACGGCGTCAACACCGAAGGCAGGCTGTTCGCCCTCGGCACCGACATCGGCGGCATGACCCTGTGCTACCGCACGGACCTGTTCGAGAAGGCGGGCCTGCCCACGGAGCGCGAGGAGGTCGGCAGGCTCTGGCCTGACTGGAACGCCTTCATGGAGGTCGGCAAGAAGTTCCAGGCCGCCAACCCCGGCAAGGACGACCCGAGATTCCTCGACGGCCCGAACACGCTCTACAACGTGATCCTGTTCCAGGAGGCGCCGAAGAACGGCAACGTCGCCTACTTCGACAAGGGCGACAAGCTCGTCATCGAGACCAACCCGGCCGTCAAGACCGCCTTCGACACGGTCAAGAGCTTCAGCCAGGCGGGCCTGACCGCCAAGCTGTCCTCCTTCACGCCGCCGTGGAACGCCGCCATCAAGAAGGGCGGGTTCGCCACGATGGGCTGCCCGGCCTGGATGTTGGGCGTGGTCTCCGGCGCGGCGGGCGAGTCCGGCAAGGGCAAGTGGGACGTCGCGGCGGTGCCCGGCGGCGCGGGCAACTGGGGCGGCTCCTACCTCGCGGTGCCCAAGCAGAGCAAGCACCCCAAGGAGGCCGCCGAGGTGCTGAACTACCTCACCGGCAAGGAGGGTCACGTCATGGCCTTCCAGGAGGCCGCGGCCTTCCCGAGCTCCATCCCGGCCCAGCAGGACCCCGCGGTCAGCGAGCTGAGAAACCCCTTCTTCAACGACGCGCCGACCGGCCAGATCTTCGGAGCCTCGGTCAAGGACCTGCAGCCCACCTTCCTCGGTGAGAAGCACGCACAGGTGAAGACCTCGGTCGAGAAGGTCCTCGAGGGCATGGACCAGGGCTCGGTCCCCTACGACCAGGCCTGGACGAGGTTCCTCGGGGCCGGCGTCAAGGCGGCGGGCTGACCCAGGGGCCCGCGCGGGCCGGGCGGGCGGCGCCCCCGCCGCCCGGCCCGCCGCCCGCCCCTCGCTGAAAGGCTGATCGATGACCCTTCACCTCGAAACCGCGACTCCCGCCGGGTCCGGCGGGAGCGGCCCCCCGGCGGAGCGGACACGGCGGGGCGGCGCCTGGACGGCCAGGTTCGACCTCCTGGCGACCCCCTACCTCTTCGTCTCCCCCTACTTCCTCCTCTTCGCCGTCTTCGGCGTCTTCCCTCTCGGCTACACCCTCTGGGTCTCGCTGCACGACTGGGAGCTCGCCGGGGACAGGACCTTCGTCGGGGTCGACAACTACCTCTCCCTGATCACCGACGACGCCTTCTGGAACGCGGTGGTCAACACGCTCGGGATGTTCGTCATGTCGACGGTCCCGCAGCTGGTCCTCTCCCTGGTCCTGGCGAACGCCCTCAACAAGCGCATCCGGGGCAGGCTCCTGCTGCGCATGGGCGTGCTGCTGCCACTGGTCACCTCCGTCGTCGCGGTCGCCGTCGTCTTCACCCAGCTCTACGGGCGCGACTACGGCATGGTGAACTGGTTCCTCGGCCTCTTCGGGGTCGACGCGATCAACTGGCAGAACGAGAAGTGGTCCTCGTGGATCGCGATCTCCACGATGATCGACTGGCGCTGGACCGGCTACAACGCGATCATCCTGCTCGCCGCCATGCAGACCGTCCCCAAGGACCTGTACGAGGCGGCCGCCATCGACGGCGCGAGCGCCCGGCGGCAGTTCTGGCGGATCACCATCCCCCTGCTCCGCCCGACGATCGTCTTCACGGTGTTCGTCTCGACCATCGGCGGCCTGACGCTGTTCACCGAGCCGGTCATGTTCGACGGCAACCCGACGATGAGCGGCGGCGCGACCGGCCAGTACCAGACGGTGGCGATGTTCGTCGTCAAGGAGGCGTTCCGCGACTTCGACCTCGGGTACGCGGCCGCCGCCGCCTGGCTGCTGTTCGCGCTGATCCTCCTCGGCACGCTCGTCAACCACTCCCTCACCCGCCGCATCGGGGGGACCGAATGACCGCGACACGCACCGGCCGCCGCGCGGGCGGGACGCTCCCCGGGACCCGTGACCGCGTCTGGGACGCGGGCCCGCTGACGAAGGCCGTCCTCGCCCTCGCCATCGTGATCTCCGCGTTCCCGATCTACTACATGTTCGTCATGGCCACCCGGACGAACGAGGAGGCGATCGACGTCCCCCCGCCGCTGCTGCCCGGCGGCCACCTGGGGGAGAACGTCGCGCGGCTGCTCGCGACCGAGGACGCCTACTTCCTCACCGGCCTGGTCAACTCGGCCGTCGTCGCGGTCACCGTGACCCTGTCGGTGATCCTCATCTCCACGCTGGCCGGATTCGCCTTCGCCAAGCTGCGCTTCAGAGGCGGCAGGGTGCTGCTCGGCCTGGTCCTGGTGACGATGATGGTCCCGCTGCAGCAGATGGGCGTGGTCCCGCTGTACGAGCTCATGGTCGCCCTCGGCTGGACCGGTCAGCTCAAGGCGGTGATCCTGCCCTTCCTGGTCAACGGGTTCGGCGTCTTCATGATGACCCAGTACACCCGCCAGGCGGTGCCGGACGAGCTCGTCGAGGCCGCCCGGGTCGACGGCGCGTCCACCGCGCGCGTCTACGCGAGCGTCGTCCTGCCCGCGCTCAGGCCGGGCATGGCGGTGCTGGCCCTGCTCGTGTTCATGCAGACGTGGAACGAGTTCATGTGGCCGCTGATCGTGCTGAACCCGGACAACCCCGTGGTGCAGACCTCGATCGCCGCGCTCAACCAGGCCCACGGCACCGACTACGTCATGTTGTTCACCGGCACGGCGGCCTCGGTCCTCCCCCTCTTCGTCGTTTTCATCGTGTTCGGCCGCCAGATCGTCGGCGGCCTCATGGAAGGTGCGGTCAAGGCGTGACGACACGACAGACGCAGGTTCAGACTCCGGATCTGGTGTTCCCCCCCGGCTTCGTCTGGGGGGCCGCCACCTCCGCCTACCAGATCGAGGGCGCCGTCTCCGAGGAGGGGCGAGGCAGGTCCGTCTGGGACGTCTTCGTCCGGCAGCCGGGGCGGGTGGTGAACGGCGAGAACGCCGACGTCGCCGTCGACCACTACCACCGCTACCGCGACGACGTCCGGATGATGGCCGGCCTCGGCCTGGGCGCCTACCGTTTCTCCGTCTCCTGGCCCCGCGTCCAGCCCGACGGCGCCGGAGCGGTCAACAGGCGGGGCCTCGACTTCTACAGCAGACTGGTCGACGAGTTACTCGCGCACGGCGTCGACCCGTGGGTGACGCTCTACCACTGGGACCTGCCCCAGGCCCTGGAGGACGCGGGCGGCTGGCCGGCGCGGGACACCGCGGAACGCTTCGCCGACTACGCGGCGGTCGTGCACGACGCGCTCGGCGACCGGGTCCGCAACTGGGGCACGGTCAACGAGCCCTGGTGCGCGGCCTTCCTCGGCTACGCCTCGGGAGAGCACGCCCCGGGACGGCGCGAGCCCGCGCGGGCGGTGCGGGCCGCGCACCACCTGCTCCTGGGCCACGGCCTGGCCACGGCGGCGATGCGCGCCCAGCGGGCGGACAGCAGGATCGGCGGCTGCGTCAACCTCTACGCGGTCTCGCCGCAGACCTCCTCCCCTGCCGACCTGGACGCCGCCCGCCGCGTCGACGGCCTGCAGAACCGCTTCTTCCTTGACGCGCTCCTGAGGGGTGAGTACCCGGCCGACGTCCTGGAGGACCTGGGCGAGGCGGCCGGGTTCGCCCAGGAGGGGGACCTCGAGGTCATCTCGGCCCCGCTGGACATGTTGCTGGTCAACTACTACAGCCGTTTCACCGTCTCCGGCGTGCCCGGCGGCGCGGCGTCCGCCGCCGCGGCGCCGATCGAGGCCGGGTCGCCCTGGGTCGGCAGCGAGCACGTCTCGTTCGTCGAGGGCGGGCGTCCCGTCACGGCCATGGGCTGGGAGATCGACCACGACGGCCTGCGCGAGATCCTGCTGCGGCTGGCCGAGGAGTACCCCGGGGTCCCGCTGGTCGTCTCGGAGAACGGGGCCGCCTTCGACGACGTCGCCGACGCCGACGGGTTCGTGCGCGACCCGGAGCGCAGGGACTACATCGAGGCTCATCTGCGCGCCTGTCACGACGCCATCCAGGCGGGAGCGCCGCTCGAGGGCTACTTCGCCTGGTCGCTGATGGACAACTTCGAGTGGGCCTGGGGGTACGGCAAGCGGTTCGGTCTGGTCCGCGTCGACTACGAGACCCAGCGCAGAGTTCCCAAGGGGAGCGCTCTCTGGTATGCCGAGACCATCAGGCGTGGCGGCCTGATCCGTCCGGCAGAATAAGGGTCTAAGGATCTTTCATGGGGGCGAGAACAATGAACGGCGACCGTCGTCCGACCCTTGAGGCGGTCGCGGCTCTGGCCGGTGTCGGTCGCGGCACCGTCTCCCGGGTCATCAACGGCTCGCCGAAGGTGAGCGAGAAGGCCCGCGACGCCGTGCAACAGGCCATCAGGGAGCTGGGCTACGTCCCGAACCGGGCGGCCCGCACACTGGTCACCCGGCGCACCGACACCGTCGCGCTGGTGGTCTCCGAGTCGGAGTCACGGGTCTTCGACGAGCCCTACTTCGCGGGGACCATCCGCGGCATCGGCTCCGCGCTGTCGGAGACGGGCCTGCAGCTGATCCTGGCGATGGCCCAGTCCAGGCAGGACCACGAGCGGCTGGAGCACTATCTGACCGGGCAGCACGTCGACGGCGTGCTGCTGATCTCGCTGCACGGCGCGGACCCGCTGCCGGGCAGGCTGGAGGAGATGGGCGTGCCGACCGTCATCGGCGGCAGGCCCGTCGGGCCGGCCCCCTACAGTTACGTCGACGTCGACAACAGGGCCGGGGCCAGGCAGGCGGTGAAGTACCTCCTGGGCAGGGGCCGCAGGCGGATCGCCACCGTCGCGGGCCCGCAGGACATGGGGGTCGGCGTCGACCGGCTCGCGGGCTACCGCGACGCGCTGATCGCGACGGGGGTGCCGGAGCTCGTGGCCTACGGCGACTTCAGCGAGGCGAGCGGCGCGGCCGCCATGCGCGAACTCCTCACGAAGGACCCCGGCCTCGACGCGGTCTTCACCGCCTCGGACCCGATGGCGCTGGGCGCGATGCGGGTGCTTCGCGAGGAGGGCAGAGCCGTCCCCGGCGACGTGGCGGTGATCGGGTTCGACGACTCACCCGCGGGGGCGCACTCCTCGCCCGCCCTGACCACCGTGCACCAGCCGACGGAGGCGATGGGCCGCCAGATGGCCCATCTTCTGGTCGCCCGCATCAACGGCGAGCATTTAGAGCAGCCTGTGGTGATACTGGACACGCACCTGGTCGAGCGGGCCTCCGCCTGACCGCCCCGTCCCCGGCCGGCTTCGCGCTCTCCCCCTGTCCCCGCCCGCTCGGCCCGTCCTCCGTCCTCTGTGTCCCCTCCTGTCCCCGGCGAAAGGACCATCGTGTCCCGGCAGTTCACCCTCCGCGGCGGCGGCTTGCACGCCGAGATCAGCGAGCGGGCCGCGGCCCTGCGCGTGCTCAGGCACGGTGAGCGCGACCTGGTGACCCCCTGGCCGCAGGACGGCCCGATCCCCTTCTACAGCGGCACCCTGCTCGCCCCCTGGCCGAACCGGGTCGGCGGCGCGCGCTACACCTTCGGCGGCCTGACCCACCGGTTGCCCGCGAACGAGGAGGACAGGGGCAACGCCCTGCACGGTCTGGTCGCCGAGACCGACTGGCAGGCGGTCGAATGGCTGGCGGTGGAGGACGAGCACGGCTTCGTACGGCTGGCGCACACCATCACCCCGACGCCCGGCTACCCCTTCACGGTCGCCCTGCAGGTGCGTCACTCCCTGACCTCCGAGGGGCTGACCACCACGCTGAGCGCGGAGAACACGGGCGAGGAGGCCGCGCCGTACGGCTGCGCGCCGCACCCGTGGCTGCTGGCGGGCGACCGGGTCGAGGACTACGAGCTGCTGGTGCCCGCCGACAGGGTGTCGCCGCCCGACGACCGGATGCTGCCGAGCTCCCTGGAGGACGTCTCCGGCACGCCGTACGACTTCAGGAGCCCGCGGACCGTCGGCGAGACGGCCCTCGACCACACCTTCACCGGGCTGACGCCCGACGCGGACGGGCTGGTCAGGGTGCGGGTGCGCGGCCCCGAGGGAGGGGTTGAGCTGCGCTGGGACGCCTCGGCGCTGCCGTGGGCGCAGGTGTGCACCGGCACCGGGTTCGGCCACAGGGGCCTGGCCGTGGAGCCGATGACCTGTCCTCCCGACGCCTTCAACTCGGGCGTCGACCTGATCGTGCTCCAGCCGGGCGACAGGGTCGAGACCTCCTGGACGATCTCCCCCCTCTGATCCGGCCGCCCGAGGCGACACGGCGGACCGGCGCGCTCCTCCGCCGCGTCTGTCTCGCCCTGATCACGCTCGTGGAGAACGGCCCCCGCCGGTGTCCGGAGAAGGACCGCGCCCGCTCCGCGGCGGAAGCGCCGCCTCGCCGCTCGGGCGCTGGAGGTGCTGCGAGCCGCGCGGTGGACCCGCGCGGGCGCGTGCCGGGCGTCAGACGGACGGAAGGTCGGCGACCATGATGGGGGTGGTGGTCGGCCTGTCGGATCCGCCCGCGGGCTCGACGGTCAGGCCGACCCGCTGGTCGCCTCTGAGGGGGGTGGTCAGCAGTGGCGTGGTGACGTCGCCCTCGGCCTGTTCGAGCAGGCCCGCGGGGCGGGCGCCGTCCGGGCCCATCAGCCACACCTCGTAGACCCGGGAGTCGGGCAGCGGGGGGAGCCCTCTGGTCGTGACCACCATCCGCCCCTGCGAGGGCGACAGCACCATGGTGCAGACGCCGCCGGAGGAGACGGGGTATCTCACGGTCTTGGCGTCCGAGGCGGCGATCACGGTCACGGCCTGCCGGAGCTCGTCGCGGTCCCTGACCGCGTCGACGGCGATGGCGCCCATGGCGACGGCGGCGGCGCTCGCGGCGGCCACCAGACCGATCGCGACCCGCCTGCGCCACGGGGGACGGGCCCTGAGCGGCACCACGTCGCCGGGCGGAGGCCCCGCGCGACGCCCCTCGGCGTCGTGCTCGCCCGAGGGAGGAACGTCCGTACGGCGGTCGCCCGTCCTGCGGCCCTTCGGGAGGGGTTCCTCCACGGTCCGGTCGAGAAGGGGCGGTTCCTGGCGGACCTCGGCGATGCGGGCCATGACGCGGGCGCGCAGCGCGGCGGGCGGCGCCTCCGCGGCGGCCACGCCCAGCCTGGCGGCCGTCTCCGACAGCCCTCGCACCTCGACGGCGCAGGACTCGCACCTGGCCATGTGGTCCTCGAAGAACACCACGTCGTGCTCGGGCAGCGCGTGCAGCGCGTAGGCGCCGGACAGGGTGTGGAGGTCCTCGTTCATCGTTCCACCCCCATGCAGTCACGGAGCCTGACGAGGCCGTCGCGCATCCTGGTCTTGACGGTGCCCAGCGGCACCCTCAGCAGCCCGGCGACCTCCGGATAGCTGTAACCACCGTAATAGGCGAGGGTCACGGCCTGTCGTTGCAGATCGGTCAGACCGCCCAGACAGCGGCGCACCCGCTCGCCCTCCAGGCGGGTGGTCACCGTCTCGGAGACCTCGTCGTAGGGGACCTCGCCCGACATGCGGGAGACCCGTTCCTCCCTGGCGGTCGAGGCCTGGGCGGACCTGACCCGGTCGACGGAGCGGCGGTGGGCCATGGTCATCACCCACGACAGGGCGCTGCCGCGCGTCCGGTCGTATCTGGAGGCGGTCCGCCAGACCTCGACCAGGACCTCCTGCGCCACCTCCTCCGCCTGCGCCCTGTCCCGCACCACTCGCCGGGCGAGGCCGAAGACCGGCCCGGCCAGCAGGTCGTAGACCCGGTCGAAGGCCTGCTCGTGCCCCAGCGCCACCTGGGACAGGAGCTCCTCCAGACCGGGTTCCTCCCCGGGGACCGGCGCCCCGGCGGGCTCACGTTCTGTCCTCACACCCGCCTATTCGACACCGTGTGACGGACGGATTGCCAGGAGAGGTGTTTTCTTCGAGGGCAACATGTGCCAAAATTTCATTGGGTGATGAATTATGAGTCAGAACACATGTGTGATCGCCGGGGGCGGCCCGGCGGGGGCCGTGCTCGCGCTGCTGCTGGCCAGGGCGGGCGTCCAGGTGACGCTGCTGGAGAAACACTCCGACTTCCTGCGTGACTTCAGGGGTGACACCATCCATCCCTCGACGCTGCAGGTCCTGCGGGAGGTCGGCCTGGCCGAGGAGTTCCTGCGGCTGCCGCACCACAAGGCCCGCGGCATGACGATCCGGACCGACGACGGAGCGGTGCCGATCGCCGACCTGTCCAAGCTCGACAGCGAATACCCGTACATCGCCTTCGTCCCGCAGTGGGACTTCCTCAACCTGGTGACCACGGCCGCCGCGCGCCACCCCTCCTTCCGTCTCGTCATGAACGCCGAGGTGCACGGCGTGATCCGCGAGGGCGACGCGGTGCGCGGCGTCCGCTACCGCGACCCGGACGGCGAACACGAGCTCCGGGCGACGCTCACCGTCGCCGCGGACGGCCGCCACTCCGACGTGCGGCGCGCCGCCGGGCTCGTCCCGGTCGAACACGGCGCGCCGATGGACGTGGTCTGGTTCCGGCTGCCACGCGAGCCCACGGACCCCGACGAGACGTTCCTGCGCCTTTCCATGGGCAGGCTCATGGTGGTGATCAACCGGGGAACCTACTGGCAGCTCGCCTACGCGATCCCCAAGGGGGGCTTCGACGCCCTGCGGGCCGAGGGCGTCGAGGCGCTTCGCGAGCCGGTGGCCGCCCTGCTGCCCTTCCTGAAGGACCGCACCGGCCTGCTGACGGGCTTCGGGGACGTGAGCGTGCTGTCGGTCGCCCTCAACAGGCTGCGGCGCTGGCACCGTCCCGGACTGCTGGTCATCGGGGACGCGGCGCACGCCATGTCGCCGGTCTTCGGCGTCGGCATCAACCTGGCCGTGCAGGACGCGGTGGCCGCGGCCAACCTCCTCGCGGGGCCGCTGGCCTCGGGCGCCGAGATCCCCGAGTCCCTGCTCGCCAGGGTCCAGCGCCGCCGTACACCGCCGACCGTGGTGACCCAGTTCGCCCAGCGCGTGGTGCAGGCCCGAGTGATCCGCCCCGCCCTGTCGGAGAACGACACACCGGTACGGCTGCCGCGCGACCTGGCCCACATGCCGGTCCTCGGCGCCCTCGCCCGCCGTTTCATCGGCCTCGGGGTCCTTCCCGAGCACGTCAGAAGCCCGTCGCAGAGCGGGTGAGACCTCACCGGAGACAAAGACGTTCTCAATCCGTGGACATCTAGGTGGGTTCGCCCACGCAAGTGCAATAGCCTGGTATGTCGTGAGCAACAACCTCGATTCCTGGCGGCAGCTGACCGCGGCGCAGCAACCCGAGTGGCCCGACCGCGGCGAGCTGGACAGGGTGGTCGCCGAACTGGCGGGGCTGCCCCCCCTCGTGTTCGCGGGGGAATGCGACAACCTCAAGGCCGAACTGGCGGCGGTGACACGGGGCGAGGCCTTCGTGCTGCAGGGCGGTGACTGCGCGGAGACGTTCTCCGGGGCCACCGCCGACGGCGTCCGCAACAAGCTGAAGACGCTCCTTCAGATGGCCATCGTGCTCACCTACGCGGCCAAGGTGCCGGTGGTGAAGATCGGCCGGATAGCCGGGCAGTTCGCCAAGCCCCGGTCCAAGGGGACCGAGGTCCGCGACGGGATCGAGCTTCCCGCCTACCGGGGCGACATGGTCAACGGCTTCGACTTCACCCCCGAGTCCCGCATCCCCGATCCCGGGCGGCTGCTGCGCGCCTACCACTCCTCCGCGGTCACGCTGAACCTCGTGCGCGCCTTCACCAAGGGCGGCTACGCCGACCTGCGGCAGGTGCACGCCTGGAACCAGGACTTCGTGAGCGAGTCCCCCGCGGGCAAGCGCTACGAGCAGCTCGCCAGGGAGATCGACCAGGCGCTGGCGTTCATGCACGCCTGCGGAGCCGACCCGGAGGAGTTCCACAGCGTGGAGTTCTACTCCTCGCACGAGGCGCTCATCCTCGACTACGACCGGGCGCTCACCAGGATCGACTCGCGGACCGGCCAGCCGTACGACGTCTCGGCGCACATGGTCTGGATCGGCGAGCGCACCCGCCAGCTCGACAGCGCGCACGTGGAGTTCTTCTCCCGCATCCGCAACCCGATCGGCGTGAAGCTCGGCCCGACCACCACCGCCGAGGACGCCCTCGCGCTGGTCAGGAAGCTCAACCCGGACAACGAGCCCGGCCGCCTGACCTTCATCACGAGGATGGGCGCGTCGAAGATCCGCGAGCACCTGCCCTCGCTGGTGGAGAAGGTCACCGCGGACGGCGCCCAGGTGGCCTGGATCTGCGACCCGATGCACGGCAACACCTTCGAGGCTCCCAGCGGGCACAAGACCCGGCGCCTCGACGACGTGCTGAGCGAGGTCGCGGGCTTCTTCGAGGTGCACCGCGCGCTGGGCACGCACCCCGGCGGCGTCCACATCGAGTTCACCGGTGACGACGTCACCGAGTGCGTGGGCGGCGGCTACGAGATCGTCGAGGACGACCTGGCGCTGCGCTACGAGACGGCCTGCGACCCGCGCCTCAACCGGAGCCAGTCCCTGGACCTGGCCTTCCGGGTGGCGGAGCTGTACCGCTCGGCCTGACCGCGTCCGTCCTCCCGCGGCTCACACGCGAAAGCCCCGCGCCTTCGGGCGCGGGGCTTTTCCATCGGGCCGTCAGTTGTTCTGGACGCCCATCTCGTTCGCCAGCTCCGCACGGATCGCGTCCATGTCGAGCGCGCGGACCTGGCCGATGAGGTCCTCGAGCGCGGGCTCCGGCAGCGCTCCGGCCTGGGCGAAGACAACGATGCCGTCACGGATGGCCATGATCGTCGGGATCGACGTGATGTCGAAGCCCTGAGCCAGACCCTGCTGCGCCTCAGTGTCGATCTTGCCGAACTTGATGTCGCCGTGCTTCTCCGACGACTTCTCGAAAATCGGCCCGAACGTACGGCACGGCCCGCACCAGGCCGCCCAGAAGTCCAGCAGGACGATCCCCTCGTCGGCGATGTCGTTGAAGTTCTTCTCGGTTACCTCAATGGTCGCCACCGGTGGCTCCTCTTGTTGTCACGTCTGTCTGGCTGGCATAACCACTTCCCTCCCACGAGCATTCCATCCCGTGGCGCCCGCGGGAACAGGCGGGGCGGGGGACGGGGCAGGCCGCCCGCCGAGGCCGCCGCCCGAGGCGTGATCGCGCTCAGGACACGGCCCGGGACGTGAGCGACGACCGGCGCGTGGCCGGTGTGATCGGCCGCCTCAGCGGGTGGTTCGTCGTCCGGGGGAACTCCCTGCTCCCACAGATGGACCTGTGCCTCACTCCCACCAGGCTCACCAAAAGAGATATCCAGTCAAAAGCATTTAAATGCGTATAAGAGTGCACGGCAATCGACACCGTAAGCGCGTCGTCGCCCATCCGGCTCCCGGGGCCGGGAATTCCGCCCGCCCACGCGTCACGACTCGGAACAGGCCGGGAAAGGGGCCGGTGATTCACCGCGGTGAATCACCGGCCCCCTTTCCCGGTGCGGCTACCGCCCGCCGGGCAGGGTGAGCCCGATGACCAGGGGGTCGTGGTCGGAGGAGCGGAAGGCGTCAGGCCGGTAGAGGCCCGGTGGGTTGTACTCGGTGTTGTAGTCGAGGAGGCGGCTCTCGTCGGCGTTGACGTGCCAGATCGTCGTGCTGGTCACCCGTCTGAGCAGGTCCCTGCCCGCCAGGGCGTGGTCGAGCTCGCCGCTGCGCCCGTCGAAGAGGTAGCTGTAGCGCAGCGGCGCGGGGACGAACCGCTTGGACAGGCTGGTCAGCCCGCCCGCCTCCAGCGTGTCGATCGGGTCCTCCTCGCCGTAGGCGTTGAGGTCGCCCAGCACCAGCGGGCCGGGCAGCCTCAGGCTCTCGACGAGGGCCAGCGTCGCCTTCGCCTGACGGACCCGCTCACCGTTGTAACAGCTCTGGCCGTCTCCCTGGTCGGCGTCCTGCCCGGTGGCGGCGGCGTCGCAGCCCTTCGACTTGAAGTGGTTGACCACCAGCGTGAACGGCTCGCCGCCCTGAGCCCTGCGGAAGGTCTGGATCAGCGGGGGCCGCCTGAAGACGGGATCGGTCGAGGAGCGGGCCGGGCCGACGAGCCGGAGCCTGGCGGGCTTGTAGATCACCGCGACGTGGATCAGGTCGGTGCCCGGATAGGGGTGGGTCAGCGCGGCGTACGTGCCGGCGCCCACCTCGGCGTTGAGCGCGTCGACCAGCGCCTGGACGGCGGTCTGGCCGTTGTTCTGGACCTCCATCAGGCCGACCGCGTCGGCGTTGAGGCCCTTGAGCGTGGCGACCAGCTTGGCGAGCTGCCGCTTCTGCTCCTCCGCGGTGCTCGCGCCGCGCGAGCCCAGCGTGGTGAACCAGTTGAGGGTGTTGAGGCTGGCCACCCTGACGTTGCCGAGGACCGGGAACGGCGCGGGCAGGCGCGGGTTGGTCCGCAGGAAGCCGATCGGCCTGGTCGGCTGGAGGCGGTACTCGCCGAAGCCGTACCCCAGCACGCCGGTGACGCCGAGCGCGGTGTCGCCGAGACGGACGGCACGCGGGTCGGTGTAGGGGACGGTCGGCGGGTTCTCCCTGGTCGAGCCGTCGTCGACGAGCAGGGAGCGACGCTCGTTCGCGGCCTCGCTCACGCCCGCCCTGTCGGTCGCCTGGAACAGGCGCCCCTCGGAGGAGAGGGTGACCTCACCGTAGCGGCCGAGGTTGTAGTGGTCGGTGACGGCGAGCGGCTCGGGGAAGGTGACGAGCATGCTCTCGACCGGCTCGAAGGTCGAGCCCTCCGCGCGCGGCAGGCTCCGCCTGACGGGCTCGACGGCGCCCGTGCCGCAGACGTCGACGGCGGTGACCGGCGACAGCTCGGTCCAGCCGTTGAACTCCACGACCTTGCCGGTGACCAGCACCCGGTCCCCCGCCTTGACGTCCCTGAACGAGCTCCTGGCGAAGGCGAACAGGCCCTCGGAGGTGGCCGGGTCGGCGTCCGGGGCCGGGTCCTGCAGGAAGAACCCGCTGAGCTGGTTCGTCTCCTGGAAGTCGCCGGTCACGACGCCCTCGACGCGCACGGTCTGGCCGGCCAGCGGGCTGACGTCGCCGCCGCCCTGCACCTGGGAGATCCGGTGGGTCGCGGGGGTCTCGCACGGCTGCGCCGTCGGCGTGGGGGTGGGTTCCACGGTCGGGGTCGGCGTGGCGGTCGGCGTGGGGGTCGGCTCCACGGTGGGCGTCGGGCTCGGCGTCGGCTCACCGGTCGGGGTGGAGGTGGGGGTCGGCTCGACGTCGCCGCAGGGCGACGGAGCGGTGGCCCGGTTGCGCGGCGCGGGAGGCGCGCTCTCCAGGTCCGTGCCGTTGACGTCGGTGTCGGCGCAGCCGTGGTCCCGGCGCAGTGCCGCCGTGGTCGCGGAGAGGGTGGGAGCGGCGGAGCCCTCGTAGTAGTTCGCGGAGCCGTACCCGACGAGGTCCGCGATCAGCGCCGCCTGCTCCGCCGTGCAGGGGGTGGAGCCGCCGTTGCACGCCAGGCCCTGCGCCGAGCGGACCAGGACGACCTTGCCCGCGGTCGCGCTCATGTTGGTCGCGCCGGTGCTGTCGGGAGTCGGCAGCGGCGCTCCGTTGGCTCCCCCGCCCAGCTGGACCAGGTGGTACCCGCCCGGGGCCAGCGTGCCCGACAGCGGCACGACCGGGTTGGCGCCGAAGACGCCGGTGCCGGTCGCGCTGCCGTACTGGAC
Source organism: Streptosporangium carneum (assembly GCF_027922005.1). Taxonomy (GTDB): domain Bacteria; phylum Actinomycetota; class Actinomycetes; order Streptosporangiales; family Streptosporangiaceae; genus Streptosporangium; species Streptosporangium carneum. Next base: position 282,093 of record NZ_BSEV01000003.1, read on the forward strand.
GGACCAGCCCTCCAGCGCGACCGGCGCGGAGCCGCGGTTGAACAGTTCGACGAAGTCGTTGGTGAGCGGTGCGCCGCTGTTGCCGCCACCGCCGTAGACCTGGCTGATGACGACGGCGCCGGGCTCCGCCTGGGCGGGGGACGAGGCGAGGGCCGTGACTCCGGCGGCGGCGACGCCGAAGGCGGCGAGGGCGGCGAACGCCCGGGATAAAGCACGCATGACCGGGAGCGTAGAGCTCGTTTGACCGGCCGACACTTACTTGAAAATGACCAGAGGGTGAAATCGGCGAATCTTGACACTTTATGTTGACTGAAGGCATCAAGTTATAGCTTGCCTTGACGTAGATCTCGCTTAACCCTTCGTCTGGGGTATCACTGATTTATGAGAACTCTGGACGTGGGTTGGGTAACCTGCGCCGCCTCCCCGGAGTGCGCCGGATCGGCGCGACAGCCCTACGGACGCTGCATGGCCCACCTGGATCACCACGAGCTCGACGAGGTCGTCCGCGGCCTGTCCCCCGGCTCCGCCGTCGATCTGCGGGGCACCGTCGTCGGCCGGAGCCTGCTTGAGCGGGTCCTCGCCGCCACCCATGCCCGCCTTGGCCGGACCAGGTTCGACCTGGCGGTCTTCCCCGAGGACGCCAGGTTCGGCGACGTCGCCTTCCTCGGGGACGTCTCCTTCGACCAGGCCCGATTCCATCGCCTCGCCTCGTTCGTCGACGCGCGCTTCGCGGGGAACGTCTCCTTCAGGGAGGTGAGGCTCGCCAGGGAACTGTCGTTGCACGGCGTCACGGTCGCCGGGCACGCGGCCTTCGACCGGGTCTCCGTCGGCAGGGACGCGCTGTTCAGCGCGGCGAGGTTCGCCAGGACCGCGTCCTTCGAAGGCTCCGAGTTCCACGACTTCGCCGCCTTCGACGGCGCCCGGTTCGGCGGGGACGCCACCTTCCGCGGCAGCAGGTTCGGCCGGGCGGTCTCGTTCAGGAAGGCGGAGTTCGGCGGCCTGGCCGGGTTCGAGGCGACGCGCTTCTGGGCGGGCGGCTCCCTGACCCCCGTCGTGGTCGGCCGCCGCCTCAGCCTCGCGGGGGCGTGGGCGGGCAACGGCCTCGACCTGGCCGCCCGTGACTGCGTGGTCGACCTGCGGCGGATGCGGGTGACGGGCCGCCTGGCCGTGCGCCTTGACGGCGCGGTCGCCGACCTCGAGGGCGCGACGCTGCACGGCACGGTCACGGTCAACGGGCACGGCACGGCCAAGGTGACCTCCCTGCGCGGGGTCGAGGCCGAGGCGCTCGAACTGGTCTCCGTCGACCTGAGCACCTGCCGTTTCGCCGGGATCCGCACCCCGGAGCGGCTCAGGCTGACCGGCTGCGCGTTCGCCACCACCCCGCGCGGCGTGCGGTTCGCGCCACGCTGGCCGCCGCTGCGCTGGTGGACCCGGCGACGCACCCTGGCCGACGAGCACGCCTGGCGCGGGTGGTCCCTCTCCGAGACGGAGACGCCGACCCCGCACCGGCTCGCCGTCCTGTACTCCCGCCTGCGCGCCGGGGTCGACGACAAGGCGACCGCGGCCGACTTCGCCTTCGGCGCCATGGAGATGCGCCGCGCCACCAGCGGCGCGTCGGCACGCTGGCTGCTGTCGCTCCACTGGATCCTCAGCGGGTACGGCCTGCGGATGGGGCGCGTCCTCGGATGGTTCGCCCTGCTCGCGGCGATCACGGTGGGAAGCATCCTGATGAGCTCGGCCTCCCACGCCGCGCGCCGGTCGACCGCGCCGAGACCTCCCCTGCCCTCGGTCCACCTGTCCCCCTAGCCCTCCTCTCCGGCCAGGCCGGCTCCCGGAAAACGGCCGCTTCTCCGGGTGACGTCTCCCGGAAAGGCGCTCGTGGGGGCACGACGCGACAGGCTCCGGGTCTTCTCAGGGTTGTGCCTGATGCGCCGGGCCCACCTCGGTCACCACGATGTACGGTGAAACCCTCACAGGGGGCCGGGGTGGGTGGAGGCGGGCATGGAGGTGGGCGTGGAGGCCGGCACGGCCGGAGCGGGAGTCATCGACGACTACGTGGCCAAGCTCAGCCGTACGCTCAAGGGGCCCGAGGGCCCGAAACTCGACCTGGTCACCGAGGCGCGCGACAGCCTGCTCGACGCCACGGAGGCGCTGCAGCGCGAAGGGCTGACCAGGGTGGAGGCCGAGCTGGCCGCGGTCGAGGAGTTCGGCTCGATCGGCGAGGTCGCGCCGGGCTACCAGGAGGGGCTGTCGGTCTCGGCGGGACGACGGCTGGCCGCCCTGCTGTTCGTCAGCGTGCCGCTGACCACGCTCGCCTGGAGCGTGGTCTGGCGGCTGTCCCCCGACGACCCCGCGACCTACGCGCAGTGGCCCGCCTGGTTCCTGCCGGTCTCCCGCGCCCTGGACATCCTCCAGCTGCTCGTCGGCCTGTTCGGCGGGATGGCGCTGTTCGCGCTCGGCCGGGGACTGCGCAGGATCCGGCGCCCCCGGCTCGTCATCCGGTCGCTGGCGGTGCTGGTGTGCGTCACGCTGCCGGTCGTGGGCGCGCTGGGCGCGACTCTGACGCTCAGCTCACACCACTCGTCGCTCTTCTCCTCCTATCCGCTGAGCATTCTCGCCGAACTGCTGAGCTCCGCGTGCGCGGGCCTGCAGCTGTACGGCGCGACCCGCTGCCTGAGAGTCACCAGCAGGCGGCTCGTCACGGCGTAGCCCCGCCCCGGCCCCTGGGCCTGTCACGGGCCTCGGCCCGGACGCCTCCCGTGTCCCCGCGCTCAGGTGTGCTGTCCCCGCGCGGGTCTGGGCTCGAGCACGCCGCCGATCACGCCGCTGAACTCCCGCCAGGCCGCGCGCTCGCCGGCCAGCGACTTGTGGCCTGACGAGGTCAGCCGATAGGTGCGCCGTTTGCGTCCGCCGACCGTCGCCCACTCGCTGGCGAGGTATCCCGCCTGCTCCAGCCGTCGCAGCGCCGGGTAGACGGTGCCCGTCGGCACGTTCAGCGCGCCGCCGCTGCGCGCCTGCAGCGCCTCGATGATCGCGTAGCCGTGCAGGGGCTCGTGCTCCAGCACGGACAGCAGCAGGGCGTCCATGTGCCCGCGGAGCGCGTCGGCGTTCACGCCGCTCCCCCCGCCCACCCGGCGGCGACGGACCCCGCGAGATCACTGTGGTTGTCGGCTCGGTCGCTCACGCCCTCACCTTACCTCTCCATAGGCAGGCTACATGTAGGCGTCCTACATGTAGAGTGCCTATAGGTAGACAGACACAACAACGGAGGTGAGTCCGTGGACGTGCTCGACCTGGCCCGGACGCAGTTCGCGGTGACGGGAAGTCTCCACTTCCTGTTCGTCGCGCTGACGCTGGGCCTGGCCCCCCTGGTCGCGATCATGCACACCCGCCACGCCGTGACCGGCAGGCCGGACCACGAGCGGGCGACCCGCTTCTGGGGCCAGATCTACGTGACCAACTACGCGCTCGGCATCTTCACCGGCCTGGTGATGGAGTTCCAGTTCGGCCTGAGCTGGAGCGGGCTGTCGGAGTACGCCGGGGACGTCTTCGGCGCCCCCCTCGCGATCGAGACGCTCGGGGCGTTCTTCCTCGAGTCCACGTTCCTGGGGCTGTGGATCTTCGGCTGGCACCGGCTTCCCCGATGGCTCCACCTGGCCTGCATCTGGCTGGTGACGCTGACCGCCTACGCCTCCGCCTTCTGGATCATGGTGGCGAACGCGTTCCTGCAGAACCCCGCCGGAGCCGTGGAACGCGGCGGCAGGCTGGTCCTGACCGACCTCGGCGCGCTGCTCACCAACCCGACGATGACCATGGCGCTTCCCCACGTGATCGGCGCGAGCCTGTGGGTCGCCGGCTTCACCGTCATGGGCGCCAGCGCCTACCAGCTTTTCAGGCGGACCTCCGAGCGGGAGTTCTTCACCTCCTCGCTGCGCGCCGGCGTGCTCGCCGCGTTCGCGGGCTCACTGATCGCGGTCGGCTTCGGCTACGCGCAGTTCGGCGTGGTCTCGGCCTTCCAGCCGGACAAGTTCAAGCAGCCTCTGGCGGGGCCGGGGCTCGGGATCATGATCGGGATCGGGCAGCCGCTCCAGTTCCTCATCATGTTCGTGCTGATGCCCGTGCTGTACTGGCTGCCCCGCTGGCGGTGGGCGCAGCCGGTCCTGATGATCGTCACCCCGCTGCCGTTCCTCACCGCGATCGCGGGCTGGCTGGTCCGCGAGAACGGCCGCCAGCCGTGGCTGATCAACGGGAAACTCACCGTCGCCGACGCCATGTCCCCCGGCCTGACCTCGGGGATGGTCACCCTCTCCTTCGTCGGCTTCGCCGGAGTGCTCGGCCTGCTCGCGGTCGTCGACTACCTCCTGATCGCCAGGACCGTACGGCGCGGCCCCGCGGCCGCCACCCTCGGCGTGGACGAACCCGCCGGCCCGACGACGCGCGCGCACGCGCTCAGCCACTAGGAGAAGACCGTGGACATCCTCTGGCTCGGCGTGCTCGCCCTGCTGCTGATCGGCTACTTCGCCCTGGAGGGCTTCGACATCGGCCTGGGCATGCTGCTGCCCGTGCTCGGCAGGACCCAGCGGGACCGGGACAGGATCGTCTCCGCCATGGCCCCGTTCGTCCTGGCCAACGAGGTGTGGCTGGTGGCCGTCGCGGGCGTGCTGTTCGGCGCGTTCCCCGAGATCGAGGGCCGGGCGCTGTTCGGCCTCTACCCGGTCGTGGTCGCCCTGCTGGTCTCGTGGATCCTGCGCGACGCCGGCCTGTGGTTCCGCCGCCGTCTCGACGGGGCCGCGTGGCGGGCGGCCTGGGACTGGGCCGTCTGCGCCGGATCGTACGGCCTGGCGCTGAGCTGGGGCATGGCGCTGGCCGCGATCGCCGGCGGCCTGTCCGGCCCGCCGGTCGGACTCGCCGGGCTCGGCTGCGGGATCGTGGTCGCCGCGCTGTTCGCCTTCCACGGCTGGACCTTCGCCTCCTGGCTGCTGCCCGGACAGGTGACCGGCGCGAGCCGCGGGACCGGGGCGCTGGTCGTATCCGCCTGCGCGGCCGCCCTGCCCGTGGCGGCGCCGCTGGCCGTACTGGCCCCGTGGCTGCTCGGACACGCCGCGCCCGCCGAGACGCTCGGTGTGCTCAGTCTCATAATCGCGCCGTTCACGCCGCTCATGGTGGGTGCGCAAGTATGGACATGGCGCACGTTCGGTCCCAGGCGTGCGGCCGATCGGACGCCGTCGTTCTTCTAGGGTTGGCATGCACAAGGATCTGCTGAGGCTCGCACTGAGCGAACGGGCCGTCCGCCGCCACCTGGCGCTCTGCCTGGCCGCCGCGGTCCTGGCCGGGCTGCTCGTACTGGTTCAGGCGGAGGTGCTGTCCGGGGTTCTGTCCGGTCGGTTCGCGACCTCCGCCCTGGTCGTCCTGGCGCTGGTCGTCGGCCTCAGAGCCCTGCTCGGCCTGACGCAGGGCGTGGCGGCCGGACGCGCGAGCACCGGCGTGAAGTCGGCGCTGCGTCACCGGCTGCTGTCGCGGCTGCGGGACCTGGGCCCCGCCCGGCTCGCCTCACACCGTTCCGGCGAGCTGGTGACGCTGGCGGGACGCGGACTGGACGCCCTCGACCCCTACCTGTCGGGCTACCTCCCCGCCGCGGCGGTCGCGGCCGTCGTGCCCCTCGCCGTGCTCGTCCGGCTGTTCGCCGCCGACCTGGCCAGCGCGGCGATCGTCCTCGTCACGCTGCCTCTCATCCCCCTCTTCGGCGCGCTGGTGGGCATGCGCACCAAGGACGTCACCGAGCGGCAGTGGCGCGCTCTGTCCCGGCTCGGCGGGCACTTCCTGGACGTGGTCAGGGGCCTGCCGACGCTGCGCGCCTTCGGCCGGGCTCGTTACCAGGCCGAGGTGATCCGGCAGGTGGCCGACGCGCACCGGGAGGCCACGATGCGCACGCTGCGGGTGGCCTTCCTGTCGTCGCTGGTGCTGGAGCTCGCCGCGTCGCTGTCGCTGGCGCTGGTCGCGGTCCCCGTCGGCCTGCGGCTGCTGTCCGGGTCCCTGGACCTGTCCACCGCGCTGCTCGTGCTGCTCCTGGCGCCTGAGGCCTACCTCCCGCTGCGCAACATGGGCAACAAGTTCCACGCGGCGATGGAGGGGGTCGCCGCGGCCGACCAGGCGTTCGCCGTCCTCGACGGGCAGGCGGAGGAACAGGCCGCGGCACGGGCGCCCCTGGGGAGCGCGGGCACGGCGCCGGAGATCCGGCTGGAGAACGTCACCGTGCGCTACCCGGGACGGCAGGAGGCCGCCCTCGAGGACGTCTCGCTGGTGATCTCCCCCGGCGAGCGGGTCGCGCTGGTCGGCGAGAGCGGCGCGGGCAAGAGCACCCTGCTCCACCTGCTGCTCGGCTTCGTCACCCCGACCACGGGCAGGATCCTCGTCGACGGCGTCGAGCTCGCCGGCGACGACCCGTGGCGGGAACGGCTCGCGTTCGTGCCGCAGCGGCCGCACCTGTTCGCCACGTCGGTGGCCGACAACATACGCCTCGGCTCCCCCGGCGCGACGACCGACGAGGTTCGGGCCGCGGCGAGCGCGGCGCACGCGGACGAGTTCGTCGCGGCCCTGCCGGAGGGCTACGAGACGGCGCTCGGCGAGCGCGGCGCGAACCTGTCGGCCGGACAGCGGCAGCGGATCGCGCTCGCCCGCGCCTTCTGCCGCCCCTCGGCCGACCTGCTGCTCCTCGACGAGCCGACCGCCCGGCTCGACGGCCGGAGCGAGGCGGCGATCGTGACCGCGACCCGTGAGCTCGCCGAGGGCCGCACCGCCGTGATCGTCGCCCACAGACCCGCGATGATCGACCTGGCGGACCGGGTGATCCGGATCGCCGAAGGGCGCGTCGTCCCCGCCGCGCTGACCGGAGGGGCCCGATGAGACGCACAGGACTGATCACAGGCCCGATGAGGCGGACGGGCGGGCGGACGGCCCTGGCCATGGCGGCCGGGGCGGCGGCCGAACTGGCCGGGCTCGGACTGATCGGGTCGGCGGCGTGGCTGATCACCAGGGCCGCCGAGCAACCGCCGCTGGCCGCGCTGAGCGTGGCGATCGTCGGCGTCAGGGCGTTCGCGACGACCAAGGGCCTCTTCCGGTACGGCGAGCGCCTGGCCGGGCACGACGTCGCGCTGCGCGCCCAGGCCACGACCAGGGAAGGCCTCTACCGGGCGCTCATACCGGCGGGACCGCTGAAGCAGCGGGGAGCCGACCTGCTCAGCCGGATGGTCGACGACACGGACGCGGCACAGGACCTGCTGGTGCGCTGCCTGCTTCCCGCGGCCGCGGCGCTGGTGACCGGGGTGGCCTCGGTGGTGCTCGGGCTGTTCCTGCTGCCCGCCGCCGCGCTGGCGCTGCTGGCCGGGCTGCTGGTCGCCGGGGTGCTGATCCCCGCGGGAACGGCCGCCGCCGCACGGCGCTGGTCGGCGCGGATCGCGCCCGCGCGGGCGGATCTGGCCGCCAGGGTCGCCGACCTGGTGCACGGCTCCGCCGACCTGGCCGCCTACGGCGCGACCGGCAGGGCGCTGGCCGCCTGCGCCGAAGCCGACGCCCGCCTGGCCGCCCTGGAGCACCGCCAGTCCAGGGCGAACGCGGTGGCCACCGGGCTGGGAGCGCTGACCCAGGGCATGACGGTGCTGGCGGTCGTCTGGATCGCCGCGGGCTCGGGGACCGGCAGGGTCGCCACCGCGGTGCTCGCGCTGACCGCGCTGGTCTCGTTCGAGCCCGTGCTGCCGATGGCCGCCGCCGCGGAACGGCTGACCGGAGTGCTCGCCGCCCTTCGCCGCCTGAGGGAGGTTCGCGCGACCCCGCCCGCCGTGGCGGAGCCCGCCCGTCCCGTCCCCGTCCCCGAAGGGCCGCTGACCGTCGAGATCGACGACCTGGTGGTCCGGCACGCCCCCGGCCGTCCCGCCGCGCTGGACGGCGTCAGCCTGACCCTCGCCCCGGGACGGCGCGTCGCCCTGGTCGGTCCCAGCGGCGCGGGCAAGAGCACCCTGCTGTCGGCCATGATGCGTCTGGTCGAACCGGAGTCGGGGACGATCAGGCTGAACGAGGTCGACCTCGGGGAGCTGTCCTCCGACGACGCCAGGCGGGTGATGACGGGGCTGACCCAGGACCCCTACGTGTTCCAGGCGTCGCTGCGGGACAACCTGCGCCTGGCCGGCCCTGAGGCGAGCCAGGAGGAGCTCGCGGAGGCCGTACGGCGGGCCCGCCTCGACCGGTGGGTCGAGCGGACCGGGTGGGACGCCATGCTCGGCGAGGACGGGCGGACGGTCTCTGGGGGCCAGCTGCAGCGCCTGGCGCTGGCCAGGGCGCTGCTGAACGCGCCGCCCGTGCTGCTGCTGGACGAACCCGCCGAGGCCCTGGACGAGGAGACCGCGGACGCGCTCATGACCGACCTGCTGGACGCGACGAACGGCCACACGACCCTGCTGGTCACGCACCGCCTGCGCGGGCTCGAGCGGGTTGACGAGATCATCGTGCTGGAGAACGGCTCGGTCGCGCAGCGGGGCACCCACGAGGAGCTGGTCGGCGTCCCGGGGTACTACCGCGACCTGTGGAGCTCGGAGGCCCTGACCGCGGGACGCTGACGGGCCGCCCGGGCCCGCAGGCGGGCTCACGAAGCGAGACGTGCCGCCGGGTCCGCAGCGACCCCGGCGGCACGCCTCGTTGATGAGCCTACTGAGGCTACTGACCCGTCTTCTCCGCCAGGGTCACGGTGGCGGTCTGGGGCCGCCCGTCGCGGACGTAGGCGATGGTCACTTTGTCCCCCGGCTTGAAGCCCCTGACCGCGCCGATCACGGTGGCGGCGTCCTCGACCTGGGTGTCGTTGATCTTGGTGATCAGGTCGCCCTGCCTGATCCCGGCGGCGGCGGCCGGGCTGCCCTCCGAGACCTGGCCCACCAGGGCCCCGCCCGCGTCACCGGTGGCGTCGGCGAGGCTCACGCCCAGGAAGGCGTGGGTGACCTTGCCCGTCTCGATGAGCTGCTGCGCGACCTGCTTCGCGGTGTTGATCGGGATGGCGAAGCCGACCCCGATGCTCCCCTCGCCGCCGTTGGTGGCGATGGCGCTGTTGATGCCGATCACCTCTCCGGCCGCGTTGACCAGCGCGCCGCCCGAGTTGCCCGGGTTGATCGCCGCGTCGGTCTGGATCGCGCCGCCGATGGTGGTCGGCCCGCCGCCGCTCTGCTGCTGCTGCATGCCGCCCCAGCCGGGGGGCAGCTGCTGCCGCTGCTCACCGCCGACGGTCAGCGTGCGGTTCAGCGCGCTGACGATCCCGGCGGTCACCGAGCCGGAAAGGCCGAGCGGGCTGCCGATGGCGAGCACGGAGTCGCCCACCTTGATCTTGTCGCTGTCGCCGATCGTCGCCTTGGTGAGGTTGGAGACGTCGTTGGCCCGGATGACGGCGAGGTCGGTGGCGGGGTCGGTGCCGACGACCGTCGCGGAGGCGGTCCTGCCGTCGCTGAACTTGACGCTCACCTGGCCGCCCTGTCCGCCTGCCGCGACCACGTGGTTGTTGGTCAGGATCAGGCCGTCGGCCGACAGCACGACGCCGGACCCCTCGCCGCCGCCGTTGGCGGTCTTGACCTCGATGGAGACCACGGAGGGCTGGACGGCCCTGGCCACGTCGGCGACCGTGGTCAGATTGCTGACCTGCCGTACGGCCGGAGCGGAGGAAGAGGAGGCGGCGACCGGGGTCGCGGCGCCGAACGAGGTCGCGACGAAGGCCCCCGTCACCCCGCCGCCGAGGGCCATCGCGGCCAGCGCCAGCCCCGCGCCCAGCTTCTGCCCGGCGGTGAGCGAGCCCCGCTGGGCGGGCACATGGGCGGGCATCTGGGTGGACGCGGCCAGCGGGTCGAGCACCGGGTGGATCAACGTCGGCTGCGGCCCGGTGTCCCTGTCCGACGCGTAACCGCCGGCCCGCGGCGGCACCTTGCCGAACTGGCTCCAGCCCTCGTTCTCACGGGCCGCCTCGACCGGGGTGTTCTCCTGCTCATTCTTGTTCGGGTCCATGTCTTCCCCCACGTCCTTCATCCGCCCGTGGATCGCGGAGCGGCGCCCGGTGGTTCCGGTACACCAAAACCATGCCTGAGCGGACGTAAGAGCAGGTTAAGAGGATGATCGGTCCCTGCCGATTCCTCTGACGGCGGCTTTATCAGCCGTGCTCAGCGGCGTTTCCGGCGCGGGCGATCGGCCTGAAACTTCTTCTGCCGCCTGGGACGCAGGTCATTGGGCCGATGGGTCAGTGCCCACATCCTGCCGTACGGTCCGCGTCATGACGCCGAACGGCCCCGCCGGCTTCCCGCCCAGGCCCAGCGGACAGCGGCTCTCCGCCGACCTTCTCAGCGGTCAGGAAGCGGCGGACGGCGGCGGGAGGGGCCGCTCCGCCAGCTTCTGGATGCGTGCCAGGTCGGCGGCGCCGACGTCGACGTCGCGGATCCGGCGCGTCCACCACCCCCAGATCGGCTCCAGGCCGGGGGCCGCGCTCCAGCCGGTTTCGGTGACCTCACCGCGCGCGTAGGCGACGGTGCGGTCGGCCAGCGCCTGGAGTTCGGCGCGGTTGGTCCAGCGGGTGTCGCAGGCGTAGGCGGCGGACGGCTGCAGCGCGCCGGTCACGGTGGCGCGGTAGATCGTCCAGTGGTGTCCCGGCGTCCGTCCGGCCTGAACGGCACGGTGGCAGTGGTCGGCCCGCCATCCGTCGGTCACGCGCTCCAGGGACATCACGGCCATGCCAAGCTGTTCGGCGACCTCGATGCGGGCGGCGAGTTCGAGGTCGCCGTGAGCGTCGTCGTGTCCGACGACCGACGTCCAGGCGTGCGGGTGATCGGCGTCTCTGATGAGCAGGTACCGGCCGGGCGCGTCAACGATCAGAACGCCGACGCGGGTGTGGTCGCACACGGCGAAGCTCATCGGCCCGCCGTCCCGGGGCGCCGGCAGGACATGGCGATCTCGTGCACGGCGCGCTCCCCGCTCCCCGCATCGACTGTGATCACGAATTGAAGATAGCCGACGGCGGCACGGCCAGGGGCGGGACGAGTCGCGCTGTCACCGCGGTTCCGCCGCCGGGAGGGCCGCCGGCGAGCGCGAGGAGGACCTGGTCGCCTCGACGGTCGAGGGGCCCGACCCGGTCCTGTACGCCTCGCGCGCGAACGTCGGACTACTTGGGGATCTTGTCCCGGTGACGCGGGCAGAGGCTGACGACGGCCGCGCCCGCCACGTATCCGGATGTCTCGGCGCCGAGTTCGCCGGCGTTGCTGGTCGCGACCTCGATGAGGTCACGTCCCTGGTCCAGGGCCGCGCAGACCTCCCGGCCGCGCCGCAGGAGGTCGTCCTCGTCCCGGTTCTTCAGGTCGGCCCGCTGCCGCATGGTGATCAGGAAGATCTCCTTGTTCTCCTTCTCCCCCCCGTTCGGCAGGCCGGTCGGCTCCTCGGTCGGCTCCTCTGTCGGCTCCTCGGTCGGGGTGGGAGTCGGCGTCTCGCTCGGCTCGGTGTCGGCCGTACGGGACGGCTCGGCGCTCTTCGACACGTTCACCGACGCGACCGGGTCCTCGCCCCTGTTCAGCAGGACGACCGCTCCGCCCACCAGGGCGAGCACGACCACCACCGCGACGACCACGCCTATCACCACTCCCTTCCCGCCCTTGCCCGGAGGCGGGGCGGGCGGTCCCGGCTGCCATCCGGGCGGCGGCCCCACGGGTGGCTGCTGCCATCCCTGGGGCGGTCCTGGCTGGGGATAGGGCTGCGTCGGCTGCTGCCCGTATCCCGGGCCCTGCTGGGGTGGATACGGCTGCTGCTGAGGCTGACCTGGGGGCGCGGGCGGCCACTGCTGAGGCTGACCGGGCGGATACGGCTGCTGCTGAGGCTGGCCGGGCGGCGCAGGCGGCCACTGCTGAGGCTGGCCGGGCTGATACGGCTGCTGCGGAGGATGCACCCGCGCACAATACGCCCCACCCCTGACGTTCCATCCAGAAATACCGGGATAGATGCCCAAAAGAGACAGCCGAAAGCGGTCGAACCCCTCGTCAACCAGGTGTCGACGAGGACCGGGAACCGGGCGCGCCCGGATCGGAGCCGTGGCCGCGCCGCGCACCTCAGAAGGTGAAGCCCTCCTGCGGCCTCTCCGTCCCCGGGACACCGTTCAGCTCGGCCTCGAGGCCGGGCAGCAGGCGTTCGAGGGCCTCGTGCCACTCACGGTGCCGCCCGGGGTGTTCGACCACGGTTCCGCACGTCCTGCACACAGGGGGCTGGGTCTGCGTCATGTCGGGATCCCTCCGGGATAGGCGATCGGACAGCACCCGCCGGAGGGGAGACCACCTTCCCGTCCGGCCTCGCGGACTGTCGCCTGCCCCGACAGACGGCTCCAGAACCATATTCCGCCGACGGGTTCGGAGTCCCGCCTCCTCCAGCCCTTCGTCAGAGGTCCACGACGCGGGAGGCGAGGGCTCCGAGCGGCGTCTGGCCCGCCGGTGTCACCACGACCCGCCTGCCCGGCTCCTCGTAGCCGTGTTCCGTCAGCCACATCAGGACGGTCGGCCCGAGGTCCTCGAAGGTGATCGGAGAATCCGGCGAGAAGAGGTCCTCGCCCGCTGCCCGCCCGGCGTCGCCCTCGACGATCGACAGGTTGTAGGTGGTCATGACGCCCCCGCGCTGTAGTCGTTGCCCACCGGGTCCATACCCAGGCCTGACCTGGGAACGACATCCGGGCCGCGGCGAGGCCCGTGCGGCCCGCCGGGTCAGGGAGCGGCGGGCCAGTACTCGTCGCGCAGGAGCCGCTTGTAGAGCTTTCCCGTGGGATGGCGGGGAAGCTCGGGCCGGAAGTCGATCGACCTCGGACACTTGTAGGCGGCGAGCCTGGAGCGGCAGTAGTCGATCAGCTCGCTCTCCAGCCCCGGACCCGCCAGGTCCATGGACATCGGCTGGACGACGGCCTTGACCTGCTCCCCCATCTCCTCGTCCGGGACGCCGAAGACCGCCACGTCCGCCACCTTCGGGTGCAGGGCCAGGACGTTCTCGGCCTCCTGCGGGTAGACGTTCACCCCGCCGGAGATGATCGTGTAGGCGCGGCGGTCCGTGAGGTAGAGGAACCCCTCCTCGTCGAGGTAGCCGATGTCGCCGAGGGTGGTCCACCCCCGGCCCAGCGGGTCGCGCGACGCCCTCGTCTTCTCCTCGTCGCCGTGGTAGACGAACCGGGGTCCTTCCGAGAAGTAGACCGTGCCGTGCTCCCGCAGCGGAAGCTCGTTGCCCTCCTCGTCGCAGACGTGCACCGCTCCCCCCAGCGGGCGGCCGACGGTGCCCCGGTGCTCCAGCCACTCCTCGGAGCCGACGTAGAGGAACCCGTTGCCCTCGGTTCCCGCGTAGTACTCGTGGACGATCGGCCCCCACCACTCGATCATCCGTTCCTTGACCGGGATCGGGCAGGGGGCCGCCGCGTGGATCGCGCAGGTCAGCGACGAGAGGTCGTAGCGCGCCCTGGTGCTCGCCGGCAGCTTGAGCATCTTGATGAACATGGTCGGCACCCACTGCGAGTGCGTGACGCCGTACCGCTCGATCAGCGCGAGCGCCTGCTCGGGGTCGAACCTCTCCATCACCACGAGCGTCGCGCCCAGACGCTGGAAGTTCATGCAGTAACGCAGCGGGGCGGCGTGGTACAGCGGCGCCGGGGAGAGGTACACGCTGTCGGCCGACGGCGCGAACAGGAACCGGATGAGCTGGAGCAGCGGCCCCGGCTTCTCCAGCGGAGCCGCGGACAGGAAGGGCTTGACGCCCTTCGGCCTGCCGGTGGTGCCGGACGAGTAGAGCATGTCGGCGCCCTGGCACTCGTCCCGGACGGGGGTGACGGGCTGGGAGGCGACGGCCTCCTCGTAGGAGACGAATCCCGGGGCGACCCCGTCCAGCATGAGCCTGAGCTCGACCCTGGGCGTCGCCTCGGTGACCGAGGTCGCCACGTCCGCCAGGTCCGCCGAGGAGAGGAAGACCCGCGCCTCGCAGTTGTCCACGATGTAGGCGAGCTCGTCGGTCGTCAGTCTCGAGCTGATCGCCGTGTAGTACAGCCCTGACCGGTGCGCCGCCCAGGCGATCGTCAGGAACGACGGGTGGTTGTCCAGCATGAAGGCGACGTGGTCGCCGGGGACGAGCCCGGTGGCGCGGAACAGATGGGCGAGCCGGTTGGACTCCTCGTCCAGCTCACGGTAGGTGACGACCCGCCCGGAGCCCGCCATGACCACGGCGGGCTTGTCCGGGGAGACTGCTGCGACGGCTCCCGGGTGCATGAATCCGAACGTTACTCGGCGCGATGACCGCTGAGAAGCCGCCGGGAATCGATGATCGCCGTCCCGGCGGGCCGACAGCCGGTGAGCGGCGGACGACGGGCCGGCAGCCGGGGGCCGGCGCCGGGATCGGCGCGGCCCCCGGCGACGCGAGGCGGGGCGAGGTTCGGACCGTTCCGGTCCCGGCTCAGTTGGCGGGGATGACCGCGCCCTTGTAGGTCTGCTCGATGAACTGCTTCACCTCGGGACCGGCGAGCAGCTTGGCGAGCTTGACCACGTTCGGGTCCTGCTCGTGGCCCGCGGCCACGACCAGGCCGTTGACGTAGGGGTTGCCCTCGGCCTTCTCCAGCACCAGCGCGTCCTCCGCGGGCTTGAGACCCGCCTCGAGCGCGTAGTTTCCGTTGATGACGGCGGCGTCCACGTCCTCGAGGGAGCGGGGCAGCTGCGCGGCCTCCAGCGGCTGGAACTTCAGGCCCTTGGGGTTGGCGGTGACGTCGCGCTCCGTGGCCGTGGTGCCGACTCCCGCCTTGAGGGTCACCAGGCCGTTGTCGGCCAGCAGCTTCAGCGCGCGGCCCAGGTTGGTCGCGTCGTTCGGCACGGCCACGGTGGCGTTCTGCGGCAGCTTGCCGACCTCGGTGACCTTCTTGGAGTAGAGCCCGAGGGGCTCGAGGTGGACCGGCTGGAGGAAGGTCAGCTTGGTGCCCTTGGAGGCGTTGAAGTCGTCCAGGTAGGGCTTGTGCTGGAAGAAGTTGGCGCCGAGCTGGCCGTCGTTGAGCTGCACGTTCGGCTGGACGTAGTCGGTGAACTCGACGATCTCCAGGTTCAGGCCCTCCTTCGCGGCGAGCTTGTCCTTGACGAACTTCAGGATCTGCGCGTGCGGGACGGGGCTCGCACCGACCTTCAGAACCTGGGCGGCGGGGCTCTTGGCCTCCGCTCCGGTGGTCGCGGCGGGCTCGTTCGAGCCGCAGGCGGCCAGCGTCACGACCAGGGCGGTGACGGCGGACGCGATTCCAAACAACTTACGCACGATGTGCTCCTTTTGGGTGTGGAAAACCAGGGCCCCCGCTCGTGGCGGGGTCCCGGGGGGAGGGGGAGAGGTCAGTTGCGCGCGATGCGGCGGGCGACGGTGTCGCCCAGGGTCTGCACGAGCTGGACGATGACGATCAGCACGACGACGGTGGCCACCATGAGCGTGGTCTCGAAACGCTGGTAGCCGTACCGGATGGCCAGGTCGCCGAGCCCGCCGCCGCCGATCGTCCCGGCCATCGCCGAGTAGGAGATCAGCGCGACCACGGTCACCGTGAGCCCCGCGACCAGGCCGGGCATCGCCTCGGGGAGCAGGACCTTGCCGACGATCGTCATCCGGCTCGCGCCCATGGCGTGGGCGGCCTGCACCTTGTCGCCGCCCACCTCGCGGAGCGCGGTCTCCACCAGCCTGGCGAAGAACGGCGCGGCGCCGAGGGTCAGGGGGACCACGGTCGCGGCGGTGCCGAGGCTGGTGCCCATGATCAGCCGGGTCAGCGGGATCACCGCGATCATCAGGATGATGAACGGCAGGGAGCGGCCGATGTTGACGATCAGCGCGAGCACCCGGTTCAGCGTCCACGAGGGGAACAGCCCGCCCCGGTCGGTGACGACCAGGGCGACGCCGAGCGGCAGCCCGAGCAGCACGGTGAACAGCGTGGACCAGACGACCATCTGAGCGGTCTGGCCGGTGTTCTCCCACAGGAGCTGGCCCATCTCGTCCCAGGTCATGAGATCTCCTTCGTCGGCCGGGCGGACGGGGCGCGGCGGGTGCGGAACGGCCCGGTCATCGGCTCTCCTCGACCAGCAGGCCGCGCTCGGCCAGGTAGGTGAGGGCGGCGGCGCGTTCCTGGCCGGTGAGGCGCAGGCGCAGGCGTCCCGACGAGACGCCCGCGACCTCCTCCAGCGCTCCGCCGAGGATGTTGACGTCCACGTCGAACTTGCGCACCACCTGCGAGACCACGGGCTCGTCCGCCTGGCCGGTGAAGGTGATCGTGACGTGGCCCGGCTCCGGCGCGGGAAGGGGGAACAGCTCGGCGGCGAGCCTGGACCCCGGCCTGGCGAGCAGTTCGGGGATGGTGCCTGACTCCTCGATCCGGCCGTCGCGCATGATCGCGACCGAGTCGCAGATCGTCTTGACGACGTTCATCTCGTGGGTGATCAGCAGGATGGTCAGGCCGAGCTCCCGGTTGAGGCGCTTGAGCAGGGCCAGGATCGACTGCGTGGTGCCCGGGTCGAGCGCCGAGGTGGCCTCGTCCGACAGCAGCACCGAGGGGTTGCCCGCCAGCGCGCGGGCAATGCCGACCCGCTGCTTCTGGCCTCCGGACAACTGCGCGGGATGGACCCTGGCCTTGTCAGCGAGCCCGACCAGCTCGAGCAGCTCGGCGACGCGCCTGGCGCGCTCGGCCTTGCCGAGCCCCATGACCTCGAGCGGGAAGGCCACGTTGCCCGCGACCGTGCGGGAGGACAGCAGCGCGAAGTGCTGGTGGATCATTCCGATCCGCTGCCTGGCCCTGCGCAACTGGGCCTCCCCCAGCGCGGTCAGCTCCTGCCCCGCGACGGTGACGGTGCCCTCGGTCGGGCGTTCGAGGAGGTTCACGCAGCGCAGCAGCGTGCTCTTGCCCGCGCCGCTCTGCCCGAGCACGCCGAAGATCTCACCCTCGCGGACGTGGAGGTCAACGCACTCGACGGCGGTCACCTCACGGCCCCGATCTCGATAGACCTTCCGCAGGCCTGACACATCAATCACAGCTGTTCCCCAACATGAGCGGATCGTCAAAAGGCTTCCGGCGGGGAGGGGCTAGCGCGTGCCGGGGTGGAAGGGGAGATGGCTCAGTCGGCGCAGGACGAGGTGGTCCGCAGGGCAGGTCATGGCTTCGGGCCTTCGTGAGGAGAACGGGCGGGGCGGAGCTTCAGTGCGTGAGGCGCATACAGCTCATGGCACGCATGGCGGGCATCCCGCACATGCGCTCGCCAAGAGACACGACCCGGCCCTGCGGAGTCGTGCCACCCTGGTTCACCACGTTCACGTCTGCGTCAACACAAGCCCGCTTACCCTCATTCCCATATTTCATGTGATTCCTATCACGCCGGTAGGTGAATGGATCAGGAGGCGGAACGGCGAACGGCCCGCCCTCCCCCGGCGGGGAGGGCGGGCCGTCGACGGACGGGACCGGGTCAGGCCGCGGCGTGCTCGGCGACCTTGGCCGGGGTGAGCGCGATCTCCAGGACCTCCCGCACGTCGCTCACCGTGTGGACGGTGAGCTCGGCGCGGACCGCCTCGGGGACGTCGTCCAGGTCGGGCTCGTTGCGGGCCGGGATCAGCACGGTGGTGATGCCCGCCCGGTGGGCGGCCAGCAGCTTCTGCTTGACCCCGCCGATCGGGAGCACCCTGCCGGTGAGGGAGATCTCACCGGTCATGGCCACGTCGCTCCTGACCGTACGGCCCGACAGCAGCGAGGCCAGCGCGGTGGTCAGGGTGACGCCCGCCGACGGGCCGTCCTTGGGAACCGCGCCCGCGGGGAAGTGGATGTGCACCGAGCGGTCCTTCAGGGACGCCACGGGCAGCTCCAGCTCCGCGCCCCGCGAGCGCAGGTAGGACAGCGCGATCCTGGCCGACTCCTTCATGACGTCGCCGAGCTGGCCGGTCAGGGTCAGCCCGGTGTCGCCGGTCTCCGGGTCGGCCAGCGACGCCTCGACGTACAGGACGTCGCCTCCCGCTCCGGTGACCGCCAGGCCCGTGGCCACGCCGGGCACCGCCGTACGCTGGCTGGACTCGGGGAGCGACGACTCCGGCACGTGGCGCGGGCGGCCGAGGTAGGGGACCAGGTCCTCCACCGTCACGGGCAGCCCGGCCTGGCCGAGCGCGACGTTGGCCGTCACCTTGCGCAGGACCCTGGCGATCGAGCGCTCCAGGGAGCGGACGCCGGCCTCCCGGGTGTACTCCCCGGCGAGCCTGCGCAGCGCGTCCTCGGTGACGGTGACGTCCTCGGCGGTGAGGCCCGCCTTGTCGAGCTGGCGCGGGAGCAGGTGGTCGCGGGCGATCGCGACCTTCTCGTCCTCGGTGTAGCCGTCGAGCGTCACGACCTCCATGCGGTCGAGCAGCGGCCCCGGAATGGCCTCGAGCACGTTGGCGGTCGCCAGGAAGAGCACGTCGCTGAGGTCGAGCTCGACCTCCAGGTAGTGGTCCCTGAAAGTGTGGTTCTGCGCCGGGTCGAGCACCTCGAGCAGCGCGGCGGTCGGGTCGCCCCGGTAGTCAGAGCCGACCTTGTCCACCTCGTCTAGCAGCACGACCGGGTTCATCGAGCCCGCCTCGCGGATCGCGCGGACGATCCGGCCCGACTGGGCGCCGACGTAGGTGCGCCGGTGTCCGCGGATCTCGGCCTCGTCGCGGACGCCGCCGAGGGCGACGCGGACGAACTTGCGGCCCATCGCACGGGCGACGGACTCCCCGAGGGAGGTCTTGCCGACTCCGGGAGGACCGGCCAGCGCGAGCACGGCGCCGCTGCGGCGGCCGCCGACCACGCCGAGGCCCTTCTCGGCCCTGCGCCCGCGCACCGCGAGGTACTCGACGATGCGGTCCTTGACGTCGTCGAGACCGGTGTGGTCGGCGTCGAGGACGGCGCGGGCCGCGGCGATGTCGTAGGAGTCCTCGGTCCGCTCGTTCCACGGGATGTCGAGGACGGTGTCGAGCCAGGTGCGGATCCAGCCGGTCTCGGGAGACTGGTCGGAGGTCCGCTCCAGCTTGTCGACCTCCTTGAGCGCGGCCTCGCGCACCTTGCCGGGCAGGTCGGCCGCCTCGACGCGGGCGCGGTAGTCCTCCTCCTCGGTCTCGGGGGAGGTGCCGTTGAGCTCGGACAGCTCCTTGCGGACCGCGGCCAGCTGCTGGCGGAGCAGGAACTCGCGCTGCTGCTTCTCCATGCCCTCCTGGACGTCCTTGCGGATCGTCTCGGCCACGTCCAGCTCGGCGAGGTGCTCGCGCGACCACTCGACCAGCCTCTCCAGGCGTTCCGCCGGGTCGGCGGTCTGCAGGATCTCGACCTTGCGCTGGGTGGTCAGCCAGGGGGCGTAGCCGGAGTTGTCCGCCAGGGTCGACGGGTCGTCCATCTTGTTGACGGCGTCGACGACCTGCCACGCGCCCCGCTTCTGCAGGATGGTGGTGGCCAGCGCCTTGTACTCCTTGGCCAGCTCCTCGGCGCGCTCCCCCGCCCTGACGGCCTCCATCTCGCTCGCCTGCACCCACAGGGCCGCGCCGGGGCCCGTGGTGCCGGAACCCACGCGGACGCGGCTGACGCCGCGCACCACGGCGGCGGGCTCGCCGCCGGGCAGCCTGCCGACCTGCTCGACCACGGCCTTGACGCCCACGGGGCCGTACTTGCCGTCGATCCGGGGAACGAGCAGCACCTCGGGCTTGTTGTCAGCGAGTGCGCGAGCCGCGTCGATCGCGGCCCGGACCTCGCCGTCCGACAGGTCCAGCGGGACGACCATGCCCGGCAGCACGACCTCGTCGTCGAGCGGCAGGACCGGGAGGATCAAGCTCTCACTCATCTGCACTCCAAAGGTTGAGTTATACCGACTCAATTAATGGGAGCCCTTGATTGTTCCCGGACTTGAGCGTGTTCGCTGTGAGCGATCGTAATTGTGTAATTCAGCTTCCTGGCGGCCGTACCTCTCAGGGGTGACCCGGGAGCTCACCCCCTGGTGGGACGCCGTCGAGGGCACTCATGCCTAGGCTGGGCGGGTGAACCTGCCCGCCGGTCTCGAACGGCTCCTCCGGCCACTGACCCTGGCTCTGATCGGCGGGCGGGCCGATCCGCCGTTCCCCCGCTCCCCTCGCCTGCGGATCAGGCTCCCCGCCTTCCTGGGACTGCTGCCGTTCCGCGCGGTCGACCTGGTCGTGGTCGCGAACGCGCTGATCTTCTGGTTCGTCTACAGCGAGGGCCTGACCGAGCTGATGGTGGACAACGCGAGGCTGCCCGCTCCCGTCCCCGAGTGGTGGGTCTACCTCGCAGCCGTGACCACCTTCGTCCCCGTGCTGCTGCGCGAGCAGTGGCCGCTGGCCGCCTGGCGGATCGCGCTGGCGTCCGTGTTCCTCGCCGCGCCGATCCGTGACGTCATGGGCAGCCTGCCCGTCTCGACCACCGAGGCCGTGCCGCATCTGCTCGTCGTCTACTCCGTCGCGGTCCGCTGCGAGCGCAGGACCACCGCGGGCGTGTGGACCGTCTCGTTGCTCGTTCTGGCGCTCTCCTCCGCCGAGGTCAACCAGATCCTCCTGGCCGCGACCCTGCTGGGCGTCACCGCGCTCCTCGGCTACAACGTCCGGATCAGGCGGCTGGCCGCCAGCCGGCTGGCCGAGGAGGAGTCGCGCAGCGAGCGGGCCCTGGCCGCGCAGGCCGCACTGGAGGAGCGGGCCAGGATCGCCAGGGAGCTGCACGACGTCGTCGCCCACCACATGTCGGTGATCGCCATCCAGGCGGAGGCCGTCCCCCTGCAGGCCGCCGGGAACGCCGAGCGCCTCGAGGAGGGGCTGCGGGAGATCCGCGCGCTGTCGCTCGCGGCCATGACCGAGATGCGCCGCGTGCTCGGCGTGCTCAGGGACGGGGACGGCCGTACGGACACCGCGCCCCAGCCGGGCCTCGAACGACTCGAGGAGCTCGTCGGCACCGCGCGCTCGGCCGGGCTCACCGTGACGCTCAGCCTGGGCGGCGTCCTGACCGGACTGCCCACGGCGGTGAGCCTGTCCGCCTACCGGATCGCGCAGGAGTCGCTGAGCAACGCGATGCGGCACGCGCCCGGCTCGACCGTCTCGGTGCGGATCAGCCGCTCCGGCGACGAGCTGCACGTCCACGTGGCGAACGACGCCGGGCTGCGCTCCCCCGCGAAACCGGGACACGTGGAAGGACCCGGACACGCGGGGCACGGCCTGATCGGGATGCGGGAGCGGGTGTCCATGCTCGGCGGAAGGCTGTGGGCCGGACCTGTCGGGACAGGCTTCGCGATCACTGCCATACTGCCGATCATGGAGAACACGTGACGATCCGGGTGCTCATCGCCGACGACCAGGGCATGGTCAGGACCGGGTTCACCGTGTTCCTCGGCTCGCAGCCGGACATCGAGGTGGTCGGCGAGGCGGCGAACGGCCGCGAGGCCGTGACCAGGGCCGCCGAGCTGCGGCCCGACGTGGTGCTGATGGACGTGCGGATGCCGGTCATGGACGGGCTGGCCGCCACCCGGGAGATCATGGCCTCGGGGGACCCGACGCCGAAGATCCTGATCCTGACCACGTTCGACCTGGACGACTACGTCTACGACGCATTGCGGGCGGGCGCCAGCGGCTTCCTGCTCAAGGACGCCTCAGCGCAGCAGCTCGCCGAGGCCGTCAGGGTGGTCGCCGCGGGAGAGGCGCTGCTCGCCCCCTCGGTGACCAGGCGGCTGATCTCGGAGTTCGCCCGCGTCGGGCCGCGCCGCCCGCGCGTCAGGCTGGGCGACATCACCGAGCGCGAGACCGAGGTGCTCGTCCTCGTCGCCCAGGGCCGCTCCAACCAGGAGATCGCCGCGGAGCTCGTGCTGTCCGAGCAGACGGTGAAGACCCATGTGAGCCGGATCCTGGCGAAGCTGAACCTGCGCGACCGGGCCCAGGCGATCGTCCACGCCTACGAGACGGGTCTGGTACGGCCCGGCGAGTGACCCGGGCCGATCACCCGGCGTCTCCCGGGTCACCCCCTGGAGGGACGCCGAGGGTGACCGCCCAGGGGTGACGTGCGCGACAGGGCGCGGCTCCTACCGTCCTGTCCGGTTCCCCCACCGGACAGGAGACTCACATGTTCCGTCGCGTGCTCGCGATGGCCGCGACCGCCGCGTTCGCCTACGCGATCGTCCCCACCCACCACGGCGACCGGATCGTCAGGGTCTACGGCGACCTGCGTACGGCCGAGCGCGTCGCGGTCATCGTGCCCGGCGCCGACACCACGTCGGCCACCTTCGAGGGCGGCAGGGCCAAGCCGTACAGCACGCCGGGAGGCGGCGCCCTGGCGCTGCTGGCCGAGGCGCGGGCGCTGGATCCCGGAGCGCGGCTGGCGGTGGTCGCCTGGCTCGGCTACGACAGCCCGGCGACCGTCAGCCTCGGGGTGGCGACCGAGGAGGCCGCCGAGGCGGGAGCCGTCGAGCTGCGACGCTACCTCACGGGGACGCTCGGGGGCCGGCGGGTGAGCCTGCTGTGCCACAGCTACGGATCGGTCGTGTGCGCGAAGGCCGCGCCCGGGTCGGGGGTGGCGGACCTGGCGGTCTTCGGCAGCCCCGGGCTCGGCGTCTCCTCCGCCTCCGAACTGGGCGGCGTCCCCCTGTGGGCGGGCAGCGGCGGCGAGGACTGGATGCGCGGGGTGCCCAAGCTCAGGCTCGGGCCGCTCGGCTTCGGCCCCGACCCGGCCGCCCCCTCCTTCGGCGCCCGCCTGTTCGCGACGGGCTCCGCCGGGCACAGCGACTACCTGAGACCCGGCGGCGAGTCGCTGCGCAACCTCACCCTGATCGCCCTCGGCCGGACGGGCGAGGTGTCCCGTGGCTGACCCGGAGGGCAGGGACCGGGGGGTGGACGCGCTGCGGGCGCTGGCGATCCTCGGGGTGGTCGGGGGGCACTGGCTGGTCACGGCGTGGGAGCGCGGGCCCGGCGGGACGGTGCACATCACCAGCCCGCTCGTCCACCTGCCGGCGCTCACGCCGCTGTCGTGGGTGTTCCAGACGCTGGCGGTGTTCTTCTTCCTGGGCGGTTTCGCGGCCGCGCGGAGCCTGCGGTCGACCGCGGCGGAGGGACAGGCGTCCTGGGTCAGGACCAGGCTGGGGCGGCTGTCGAGCCCGCTGGGGGCGCCCGCCCTGGTCTGGGCGGGGATCGCCGTGGGGACGGCCCTGCACGGCATGCCGGCCTGGACGATCAGGGCTCTCCTGCTCCCGGCGATCGGGCCGCTGTGGTTCCTGGCGGTGTTCGCCGCGCTCAACGCGGCCACCCCGCTGCTGCTGCGGGCCCGGCCGTGCGTCGTGGCCGCCTCGGCGTTCGCGGTCGTGCTCGTGGTCGACGCGTTCAGGTTCTGGCAGGCCGGGCCCGAGTGGCTGAAGTGGGTGAACCTGGTGGCCGGGTGGCTGGTGCCGTACGCGCTGGGGGTGGGCTGGGCCCGCGGCGCGCTCGCCTCGCGCGGGGCCGCCGCCGCCCTCCTCGCGGGAGGCGCGGCCGGAGCCGCGGTGCTGGTCACCGGATTCGGGTATCCGGCGAGCATGGTCGGCGTGACGGGGGCCAGGGTCTCCAACCTCGGTCCGCCCACGCTCGCCGCGGTCTGCTTCGGCCTCGCCCAGGTGGGGCTGGCGCTGCTGGCGCGCGAGCCGCTGGCCCGGCTGGTGCGGCGTCCCCGCCTCTGGGCGACGGTCGCGGCGGTCAACCTGGGCGCGATGGCGGTCTTCCTGTGGCACCAGACCGCGCTGACCCTGACCGTGCTGACCGTGCTGCGCTTCGACGACGTCCCCGGCCTGCTGGGCACGCCGGGCGGGGCCGCGTGGCCGGTGTACCGGCTGCTCTGGCTGCCGGTGTTCGCCCTGGTTCTCGCCCTGCTGCTCGCCGCGGCCTCGGGCCCCGCGCTGCTGGCCCGCCTCGCCGGGAGGCGGTTAAATGACAGGGTGTCATCATAGCTTGACGAGGGCGGGCGGCCTTTGTGACACTGTGTCATTAAAGACCCTTTGAACGCGGAGTGATCATGAGTGAGCCGCCCTTCTCCGAAGTGCTCAGGAACGCCACCTGGAGCAACCACGAGTCCGCAGAGGACGAGGGCTACCTCAAGGTCCTGATGGAGGGACGGCTCAGCCGCGAGGCCTACGGCGAGATGGTCGCCCAGCACTACTTCGCCTACGTCGCCCTCGACACCGTCTCCGAGACGCTCGCCGAGGACCCGGTCGCGGGCCCCTTCGTCTTCCCCGCGCTCTACCGTGAGCCCGCCCTGGTCCGCGACCTGGAGACGATCTACGGGGCGGAGTGGAGGTCGAGGATCGAGCCCTCCGAGCCGACCAGGAGGCTGGTCGCCAGGATCGAGCAGACGGCCGCCTGGCCCGGCGGCTACGTCGCCCACCACTACACCCGGTACATGGGCGACCTGTCGGGCGGACAGTTCATCCGGATGGAACTGCAGAAGATCTACGGCTACCAGCGGGACGGCGGAGTCGACTTCTACCTCTTCGACGAGATCGGCAGCCTGCCCCGGTTCAAGAACGAGTACCGGGCCCGGCTCGACGCGCTCGCGGCCGACGAGGCGGAGAAGCAGCGGATCATCGAGGAGACCAGGCTCGCCTACCGGCTCAACACCGAAGTGCTGGCCGACCTCGGACGGGTGGTGCGGGCCGAGCTCGCCGCCTGACCCGGCGCGCCGCCGCGCACCTCTCCGAACGCCCCGGTACGGCCCGCCCGTGCCGGGGCGTTCGGTCGTCCGGGGCAGGCGAACGGGACTCCGAGGAAAGTCACGACGCGACGGAAAGAGAGTCCGGGGCGGAGACCCGCAGGGAGGCGGGGCGCAGTGGAGCGGGAAGGGCCAGGGAGGAAGAGCGCGCGACGTCCCGAACCGGTTCGAGAAGGAACGCTCGTGGCCGAACCGGGACGTCGCCGCTGTGCCACCATGGGAGCATGCCCCGGATTTCGGCCGCGACGATCGGCGAGCACCGCGCCCAGACGCAGGACCGGATCCTGCAGGCCGTCTCGCGTCTCTCCCGCGACCAGGGCATCGACGCCATCTCGATGACCGACGTGGCGAGCGAGGCCGGGATCACCCGGACCGTTCTCTACAACTACTTTCCCGACAAGGCCGCGCTGCTGCTGGCCTTCACCGAACGGGTGACGCGCTACTTCATCGAGAGCTACGAGC
Source organism: Streptosporangium carneum (assembly GCF_027922005.1). Classification (GTDB taxonomy): domain Bacteria; phylum Actinomycetota; class Actinomycetes; order Streptosporangiales; family Streptosporangiaceae; genus Streptosporangium; species Streptosporangium carneum. The sequence continues at coordinate 307,291 of NZ_BSEV01000003.1, forward strand.
GGGAGCTGCCGCAGGACGCCTCCCCCTCCGAGCGTCTGCGGGTGTTCGTCCGCCTCCAGCTGGCCGGGCTGCTCGCCCACCCCCACCCCGGCCCCGCCGACCTGTCGGCGGCGCTCGGCCCCGACGCCTACCAGCGCCTGGCCGACCACGTCGAGCCGATGCAGCGCATCCTGACCGGGATCATCGAGGGCGGCGTGGCGTCGGGCGACTTCAGGACCCCCGACGTGACAGCGGCCGCCCGCATCATCCTCGCCGTCATCGGGGCGGAACGGGTGCCGCTGCTCAGCGGCGAGATGACGCCGGAGGACGCGGAGGCGATCGTCTGCGAGTTCGTGCTGCGCGCCCTGGGCGCCTGAGCACCCGGCACGACGCGACACCCGGACGCGGGGCCACGGGGGCACCGGGACACGGAAACAGCGGGGACGCGGGGACACCGAGACGGAGGCTCTCCGGGACGCCGGGAGACTCGGACGTCCGGAGGTCGTGGGAGAGGTGCCGGAGCCGGCGGGGAAATGTCGGTGGCTGCGGCTAGCTTTCGATCACCCCGATTCGAGGAGCTGCGAGATGTACCGTCAGGGAGACATCCTGATCGTCCCCGTCGGCGAGGAGACCGTCCCCGCCTCGGTCGTCGCCACACCGTCCGTGCCGCGTGACGCGCGCGGCCGTCTGGTGCTGGCCCTGGGCGAGGCCACGGGGCACGCCCACGCGGTGGTGGGGCCGGGCAGCCTGGTCCGCGGGGCGCGCCCGATGGACCCCGCCTTCCTCCACCTTCCGTCGGGAGGGCGCGTGGTCCACGAGGAGCACGCCGCCATCTCCCTTCCCAAGGGGTGGTACCACGTGCGCCGCCAGCGCGAGTACGTCCCCGGCGCCTTCCGCGTCGTCGCCGACTGACCGGCCCCGCCTCCGTCCTCCCCGCCTCCGTTTCCCCGCTTCCCCCTCTCCCCCGCCGTCCCGAGGACGTCTCGGCACGGCCCGCCGCCCATTCCAGGAGCACCCGAGCATGACCGTCGCCACCGAACTCACCGACGCGCTGACCGCCGCGACGCTCCGCTGGGAGGAGACGGCCTTCCGCTCCGCCCCCGCCGACCGCGCCCGCGCGGAGGAGGGAGTGCGGCTGGCCTACCGGATCGGCGGGCTGGCCGAGCCCGAGCACATCGTCTGGGTCGGCTCCCCCGCCGAAGGCGCGAGGATCGCCGTGCGGCTCGGCACGGGCGGGAAGCGCGGTGCGCCCGACGCCAAGCCGTCCGACGTCGAGCTGCCCGGGGTCGGCGCGCTCGACGCGGGCAGGTCCGTCCGCGACGAGGTGCGGACCAGGCCGTGGGAGCGCGCCAGAGCCGACGCGCACGCCCGGCTCGGCCTCACGGACTGGCCGCTGGCCTGGTCCCTGACCGCGGGCGCGCTGTGGGACCCGGTGAACAGGCTGGTCACCCGGATCCGCGTGGCCGTCGCCGCGACCGGGAAGTCGGAGAGCGCGGGGGCCGAGTTGCGCGCCTCGACTCTGGACGCGGTGCTGGGCCAGCACGACGCGCCGTGGCTGTCGCTGTTCGCGGCGCTGGGCAGCCCCGAGGTCGAGGGGCTGGTCCAAGTGGCCGAGTCCGCCGGATGGTGGTGGCCGTTCGAGCGGGTCGCGCTGGTCTGCGAGCGCCCCGCGGAGCTGCGCCGCGACGACTCGGGCCGCCTGCACGGCGTCGAAGGGCCCGCTCTCTCCTTCCCCGACGGCTTCGCCCTGCACGCCTGGCACGGCATGCCGGTCCCCGAGGACTTCGGCGCCTCCATCGCGGGCCTGACCCCCCAGCGGATCCGCGCCGAGGAGAACGCCGAGCTGCGCAGGGTCATGCTGGAGCACTTCGGCTACGACCGCTACCTCGCCGAGTCGGGCGCGACCCCGCTGCACCGCGACGAGACCGGCGTCCTGTGGCGTGTCGACCTGTCGGACGACGAACCGGTGGTGATGGTCGAGGTGGTCAACTCGACCGCCGAGCCCGACGGCACGTTCCGCACCTACTGGCTGCGCGTCCCTCCGACGACCCGCACCGCGCGGGAGGGGGTCGCCTGGACCTTCGGCGTGCCGGAGGCCGACTACCACCCGGCCAAGGAGACCTGAGGAATCCTTTCCAGGACGCCCCCGGCGAAGACGTCGTAGAGTCCGGTGGGCTCCAGATGCACATACCCGATGTGGCAGTCGCACAACGCCGCCGGACAGGCCCTGGGACGCAGGGCCTCGCGGAAGGACCCGTCGTAGAGGTTGCCGAGGACGGCGGGGACGAAATGGCAGCGCCGTACGGTGCCGTCGCCCGCCACGGAGATCACGCTCTCCCCGGTTCGGCACGGCTGCCCGGCGCTGCGGTGCGGCGTCCTGCTGTGGTGGAACAGCGGGTCGATCTCCGCCCAGCGCGCCGCCTCCTCGTCCGTGTAGAGGCGCCCCTCCTCGGCGTTCACCCACAGATACACCTGGTCCGGCAGGTCGGCGCGGAGCCTGAGGGCGTGCTCCAGATGCTCCGGCAGCCCGACGACGCCGACACTGAAGCGGACCCCGCGCCCGGCGAGGTCACGGCACCTGCCGAGGAAGCGTTCGTAGCCGACCTGCCCCGGGTGGTAGGTCACCCAGAGGGCGAGGGTGTCCAGGTCAGCCTCCGCCAGCCAGTCGGGGCGGCAGCTGAAGTTCGTCTGGATGGCGACCCTCCTGACGTGCGGAAGGTGGCTGAGCTCGACCATCGCCCTGCGGTACCACGAGCGGACCAGCCCCTCGCCCCACGGTGTGAACAGCACCGAGACCGGATGACCGCATTCGGCCGTCCACGCGGTGAACCTCTCGAGCGCCGCCCTGTCCTCCCGCAGTTGCCGGGGGCTGTCGCGGCGCTTGGCGAAGGGGCAGTACGGGCAGTCGTAGTCGCAGCTGGACAGCGGCCCCCGGTACAGGATCGTCAGATGGCCGGGGTCGTGGCCGTCCGCGGAGGGGGTTCGCGGAGCCGCGTTCACGCCCATGTTCGCCTCCAGAAGGGCGTCTTCGATCGGACGCCTCATGAGATCAGGCCTTTCGGGGAGATCAGGCGCCTCGGGGGAGGTGGCCCCGGGCCCCGGCTTCGGAAGGGACGTCAACGCTGCTCGTATCCGGCCATCAGCTCACGCACTCCCTCGGAGAACAGCCATGGGCCGATCGCGTCGGAGTGGGCCAGGCCCTCCGGGGTGAGCCGGGGGCGGCGCTCGCCGCCGGACGCGGCGGTGTCGAGCCAGCCCCTGGCGGCCAGACGGTCCAGCTCCTCGCCGAAGTCGTCCTCGGCCTCGGCCCCGAAGCGCTCGCGGTATCCGCCCTGGTCCAGCCCCTCGGCCTGGAGCAGCGACTGGATCAGGTGACGGCGGCGGCGCTCCGCGTCGTCCAGGCGGAACCCCACGTTGGCGAACGCGAACTCCGCCGGGGCGAGCCGCACGTAGTCGTCGATGATCCCGCGCACCTCGCGGACGCCCACCGCGTACTCGTAGGAGTAGTGGAGGCCGGAGGTGTAGGAGCGGGCGCCGCAGCCCAGGCCGACCATGCCGTCGCTCTGGCAGCGGTACTCGCTCAGGCCGCCGGACCCCGGCAGCCGGAACATCCGCATCGACACCTGTTCGTATCCGGCGGCGAGCAGGTGGTCACGGCCTTGGCGGTAGAGGCTGAGCCGGTGGTCGTCCCAGTCGTGCGCGCGGCGGCCGAGACCGGTCAGCGGACGGACGTACAGCGGGTAGAGGTAGATCTCCTCCGGCCGCCAGCCGAGCGCCGCGTCCAGCGAGTGACGCCAGGACCGCTCGGTCTGCCCGTCGATCCCGTAGATCAGGTCGATGTTGAGCGCCTCGACCCCGGCCTCCCTGATCCGGCCGAGCGCCGCCTCGACCTCCCTGCGCCGCTGCGGCCTGACCGCGGCGCGGGCCTCGGCGTCGACGAAGCTCTGCACGCCGATCGAGATCCGGGTCGTGCCCCGCTCCACCAGGACGGCGAGCCGGTCGGCCGTCGCGGTCGCGGGTGAGGTCTCCACCGACAGCGGCACGGCGCGCAGGTCGGCGCCCATGATCCGCTCGGTGAGGTCGAACATCCGGGTGAGCTCCGCCGCGCTCAGGTAGGTCGGCGTGCCGCCCCCGACGGCCGCGGTCACGAACCTCGGCCCGTCCAGGGCCTCCCGTACGGCGCGCGCCTGGTGCTCCAGAGCGTCGAGGTAGGCGGCGACGAGCTCCTCCGGGGCGCCGGTCCTGGTGAACAGGTTGCAGAACCCGCAGCGCATCTCGCAGAACGGGATGTGCAGGTAGAGGAAGAGGGCGTCGAGCGGCTCCCCCGCCCACACCTCCCGGAGCGAGGGCCGGGGGTCCAGCGGCCGGTAGGCGGTCTTGTGCGGGTAGGCGTAGACGTATCCCTGGTAGGGGCCGCCCGCCGGTCCCCGCCCTCGCTCCTGCCCGTGCTCCCCGGTCACCGCCACTGCCCCCGTTCCATCGTGAACTCCCCGTAGGGCACGGTCCAGACGACCTCGTGGCCGATCCGGTGCCCGACGTGCCCGTCCTCGCCGTAGGCGGTGCCGTGGTCGGAGCAGACGATCGCGAACCCCGGACGCCGGGCGCTCATCAGGGCGAAAAGCCGGCCGATGTGCCGGTCGACGTACTCCAGCGCGGCGGCGTGGCTGCGCCTGTCGTCGCCGTGTTCGCGGGTGGCCCCCGGCAGGTGGAACCAGTTGGGCTGGTGCAGCGCCGACACGTTGACGAACAGGAACACCGGCCCGTCCGCCCGCGCGACCGCCCGCTCCGCGTACGCGATCTGCTCCTCGAACGAGGTGGGCGAGGTCACGCCGAAGCCGGGCTCCCAGTGGCTCTCCGCGAACAGCCCGGGCAGTGTGGACCCGAGCGGGGTCATCCTGTTGAAGAACCCCACCCCGCCGACGCAGATCGTGTGGTAGCCCGCCCCGGCCAGTCCGCCGGGCAGGTCGGGCGCGTCGAACACCCAGGTGCCCTCGGCCGTCGTCTCGCTGCCGGGGAACGCCGCGGCGAACAGCCGGGGGTGCGGCCCCGGGACGGCCGGGGTCGGCAGGAACCCGGCGAGCATCGCGGCGTGCGCGGCGTAGGTGAAGCTTCCCGGGCTGTGCCGCCGCTCCCACCGGCCGCCGGGCAGCGCCCTGCCCAGGGTGGGCAGCCGTCCCGCCGCCAGCGTCTCCTCCGCCACGTCGTATCTGAGCGTGTCGAGGGTCACCAGCAGCAGGTCGTGGCTGCCCACGATCTCGTTCATGTCCCGCACGGCGTCCACCGTCCCCTTCTCGGCCCTCTTCTCGGCCCCCTTCTCGGCCACTGTCGCTCAGCCACCGACGCCGCCTCCCCCGGACGCGAACGCGACCGGGCGGGGCGCGCCACCGTCCGGTGCGACGGCGTGCCGGGCGAGAATGGCCCTGACCTGGGTTTCGTAGGTGTCCAGGCCCTCGGCGACGCCGCCGGGCAGGCCGGTGAGCCGGGGCAGCAGGTCGCCGAAGGCGTTGACCTCCGCGACCGCGACATCACGCCAGTCGACGCCGATCATGAGGTCGACTCCGACGGACAGGCTGCCGGGGAAGCAGGCCGCCGCCCGCGCGCAGGCGTCGAGGGCCCGCCGCCGACCTTGCGGCCCCAGCCTGGTCATGACCGCGTCGAGGTCGCCGCGCTCCCCGCCGAGGTGCAGGTTCGTCATGGGCGCACGGCTCGCGCGCACCACCGCGTGGGTCGGGACGCCGTCGACCGCGACCACCCGCAGGTCGATCACCCGCTCGCCGAGGGAGGCCTTGGGGAACCAGCGTTCCACGTGGAGTCCGTCCGGGGCCAGCAGGTCGACGATCGCCGCCACGTCGGCCTCGTTCTCGTACGAGCGCACCCGCAGCGAGTTGTACAGCCCGCTCCCGGTCAGCTCGGCGGACGTCGTCGCCATGATCCGGCCGGCGGAGACCTGCAGGGCGACGACGCCGGAGGCGGAGGAGCCGTGGGCGGGCTTGACGAACACCCGGTTCCATCCGGCCTCGGCCATCCTTCCGCGCAGCTCGGCGTAGCCGCCGACCGGCCCCGGCAGGGCGGGCGGCACCGGCGTCTCCGCCGCCGACAGCCGCGCGTGGCACAGCCGCTTGTCGAACATCACCGCGATCTCGCCGGGCTCGGCCAGCAGCACCGCGCCGGGCGTGCGTTCGACGGCCTCGCGGACGCGCGCCGTGGCGGCGGTGAAGGCGGCGTGCCAGGCCGTGCCGCCGCCGACCCTGGACGGCTCGCCGGGGCCGCGCAGCAGCGCGTCGGCCTCCGCGTCCTCCCCCGGCGACTCGATCCGCACGAGCGTGCCCGGCTCGAACCTGATCTCCCGCCCGCGGAGCACTCGGGTCCACGGCACGACCAGGGGTTCGCGCAGGCCGTGCCTGACGCAGGCCCGCGCGAACATGGTCACCCTGCGGTCCCCCGGGGTGCCGACGACCGTCAGCAGGGTCACTCGGACACCGCCACGTAGCGCCAGTCGTCGTTTGGCTTCTGCTGTCCCGAGAGGTCGACCTTGACGCCGGCGTCGGCGAAGGCCGTCCTGACCCTGTCGGCCATGGGCGCGGTGAGGAAGTGGTGGTGCAGGTCGAGGCGCTTCAGGTGGGTCAGCGGCTGCCCCGACAGCAGCGCCTCCGCGCCCTCGTCGGTCAGGATGCCCATCGACAGCGACAGCGACTCCAGGCGGGCCACGATCGGCGCGGCCGCCACCGCCGCGGCGACCTCGTCCTGGATCTCGCTGTCCTGCAGGCCCAGGTGGCGCAGCGCGGGCAGCCGCTCGCCGGTCAGGAGGCTCTCGAGGTCCGCCACGCTCGAGTCGCCGCCGTAGTTGCTCGTGCCGAGCCAGAGCTCCAGATACTCGAGGGCGGGGAACTCGCTGTCGCCGACCCCGCGGACCACGGAGGCGGGCAGCCCGCCCGTCTCGAACCTCAGCACCCTGAGGTTGTCGTGCCTGACCGGGGGGAACAGCAGCCCGGTCCCTCCGCGCACATCCAGCCGTTCCAGCAGCGGGAAGGCGGCGAGCAGCGGCGTGACGTCGCCCTGCGTGATCCAGGAGATCTCGCACTCCTCCGCCTCGATGGCGCCGAAGAACAGCGAGCGGAGAGCGGGGAAACGGTCGGCGTGCTCGGTCAGCAGGCCGATGGCCTTGGCGGGGTCGTTGTCGTACGCCCCTCCCCAGTTTCCGATGACGAGCGCGCTGACCTTCGCCAGGTCGACCGTGGCGGCGAAGCGCCGGAAGCGGGCTTCGAACTCCGCCCCGTCGTCGTCGTAGTCCCCGACGATCTCCCAGGCCGCCGCCTCGGCGGCGGGAAGCTCCTGCGGGTCCGTGACGTCCGACTCCGGGACCTGCACGATGGGCAGTCCGGCGTAGGCACCGTCCCGGGAAGCGTCGAACTCGGCGTAGTCCATTCCAGAAGCTCCTGTCAGGTGAAAGGCGGCAGAACACGTCCTACCAGAGATCACCGACACTTCATGTCCTATCAGCCCATCCCTGGCGAAAGTCGAACAGTCGGCCATTATGGGGGTTATGGACAACGGCCACATCCGGCTCAGCTCGGCCCCGGGCCGCTGGGTCCTGCTCACCACCGTGCTCGGCTCGGGAATGGCCATGCTGGACGGCACGGTCGTCAACGTGGCGCTGCCCGCGCTCGGGGCCGATCTCGAGGCCGACATGGCGGGTCTGCAGTGGACGGTCAACGCCTACACCCTCACCCTGGCCGGGCTGATCCTGCTGGGGGGATCGCTCGGCGACCGCTACGGCAGACGCAAGGTCTTCCTGATCGGCGTGGTCTGGTTCGCGACCGCCTCCGCCCTGTGCGGACTGGCCCCGAACGTCGAGACGCTGATCACGGCCCGGGCCCTTCAGGGCGTCGGCGGAGCGCTGCTCACCCCGGGATCGCTGGCCATCATCCAGGCGTCCTTCGACCGCGAGGACCGGCCCAGGGCGATCGGGGCCTGGTCCGGGCTCGGCGGGGTCGCGGCGGCCGTCGGGCCGCTGCTCGGCGGATGGCTGGTCGAGACGGCGGGCTGGCGGTGGGTGTTCCTGATCAACCTGCCGTTGGCCGCGCTCGTGGTGACGGTCGCCCTACGGCACGCGCCCGAGAGCAGGGACGTGGAGGCGACAGGCCGCTTCGACGTGCTCGGCGCGGTGCTGGCCGCCCTGGCGCTGGCCGGGATCACCTACGGGCTGATCGGCCTGCAGGCGCTCCCGCTGGCGGCGGGCGCGTTGCTGGGCGCGGCGTTCGTCTGGCTGCAGATCAGGCGCTCGCCCAACGCGCTCGTGCCGGTCGGGGTCTTCGCCTCGAAGGTGTTCACCGCGGTCAACGTCGTCACGCTGATCATGTACGCCGCGATGGGCGTGGTGTTCTTCCTGCTGGTCGTCCAGCTCCAGGTCTCGGTCGGCCTGTCCCCGCTGCTGGCCGGGTCGGCGATGATCCCCGTGACGATCCTGATGCTGCTGCTGTCCGCCAGGGCGGGGGAACTGGCCAAACGGGTCGGCCCCAGGCTCCCGATGACGGCGGGCATCCTGCTCTGCGCCGCCGCGCTGCTGCTGATGTCGAGGATCGGCGAGGGCTCGTCCTACGCGACGGACGTGCTGCTCCCCGCCTCCCTGTTCGGGCTGGGCCTGTCCGCCGCGGTCGCGCCGCTCACCGCCACCGTGCTGGCCACCGCGGACGAGCGCTACGCGGGCGTGGCCAGCGGCGTCAACAACGCCGTCGCCAGGACCGGCGGCCTGCTGGCGGTCGCCGCGATCCCGCCGCTGGTCGGCCTGACCGGTGACGCCTTCCACTCGCCGGCGGTCTTCACGGCCGGGTTCCACACGACGATGCTGATCGCCGCCGCGATGATGGCCGTCGCCGCCGCCGTCGCCTTCCTGTCCATCAGGGAGAACGTCCTGACCGCGTCCCGGCCTCAGATGAGCTGCCCGGTGACGGCTCCCCAGCTCGGCAGGCGGTGACGACGCCGACGACCTGCGGAAACGGAATTGTTTTTGTTTACTTCCGCGCCCCGGGCTGCTGAACAAACTTCGCTTGCCTACACATAGGCGATAAGGGGGAAATGCGCCGCTCACATCGCGAAAGGAACTTCCATGTGTGTCGACGAGCACGGGGAACCGACGAAGGCGTCGGCGGACACGGGAAGGCTCAGGGAGGGGAATCGATGAGGGAGACCGTGTTCCGCAGCGACGACCTGCCGGCGGCCGACCGGTTCGCCTGGTGGCACGAGATGGCCTCCCGAGCGCTCGTCCCCACCCTGGCGCGCAGCGACCACGAGGCGGAGTTCCACGCCACCCTGCGCCTGCTCGACTTCGGCGCGGTGCGACTGTCCTGGTTGTCCTACCCGTCGCTGTGGACACGGCGCACCGAGAAACTGATCCGCCGCTCCGATCCCGACATGTACTGCCTGTCGCTCACCCTGCGCGGCACCATGAGGCTGGACCACCACGGTCGCCAGGCCGTCGCCCACCCCCAGGACCTGCTGCTCTACGACACCTCACACCCCTTCCACGGCCAGGCCCTGGCCGACGGCTCCGGCAGCGTCGAGGGCATGATCCTGCAGATCCCCAGAAACCTGATGCCGGTGCCCGCCGCGACGCTCGCCCGGCTCACCGCGACGCGGCTGCCCTCCCGGGACGGCGTCGGAGCCCTGCTGCGCCGCCACCTCGGCGACCTGGTCAGGCACGCCCCCCAGTGCACCACCGCCGACGCCACCCGCCTGTCCGCGCTCACCCTTGACCTGCTGGCCGCGACGTGCGCCCACTATCTCGAGGCCGAGGCCGCCCTGCCCGCCGAGACCAACCGCGGAGCGCTGCGGGCGCGCGTCCACGCCTTCATCCAGCGGCAGCTCGCGGATCCGTCCCTCTCCCCGGACACCATCGCCGCCGCCCACCAGATCTCCACCCGCCACCTGTACCAGCTCTTCAACGACCAGGGGCTCACCGTGGCCGCCTGGATCCGCAGGCAGCGTCTTGAGCGCTGCCGTCGCGACCTGGCCGACCCCAACCTGTGCCCGCGCCCCATCCACGCCATCGCCGCGCGTTGGGGCTTCTCCAACAACGCGCACTTCAGCAGGCTCTTCCGCGCCTCCTACGGCCTGTCGCCCGCCGACTACCGCAACCAGGTCCAGCACGGGGCCGTGCAGGAATCGGCAACGACTGTGCGGGAACTGTCAACGACCTTCTGAGCTCGGCCCGTCACACTGAGGACGGGGAGGCCGGCATGCCGGTCGAGGGGGGAGGCCGGCAGGCCGGTTACCGGTGTGCCGGCCTCCCCTGTACGAAGAGCCCGGCTCCGGCCGCGCCTTCAGAAGCTGAACGCCTGGCTGCGGACGCTGTTGTCGAAGTTGGAGACCAGGAGTTCCGGCTCGCCGACCGAACGCACCTCCGGCAGCCGGGTGAACAGCTCGCGGAACATGGTCCTGATCTCCTGGCGGGCCAGGTTGGCGCCCAGGCAGAAGTGCGGGCCGGGGCCGCCGAAGCCCACGTGGCCCTTGGCGTCGCGGGTGATGTCGAAGCGGTCCGCGTCGGGGAAGACCTCCTCGTCACGGTTGGCCGAGCCGTAGAACAGCACGACCTTGTCACCGGCCTTCAGATGCAGGCCGCGCAGGTCGTGGTCCTGGGTGACGGTGCGGCGGAACTGCATGATGGGCGAGACGTAGCGGACCATCTCCTCGATCGCTCCGCCGATGTGCGCGTCGAAGTCCTCGGCCAGGAGGCGGCGCTGTTCGGGGTTGTCGGTGAGCAGCTTGATGCCGTGGGCCATGGTGTTGCGGGCGGTCTCGTTGCCCGCGACGAGCAGCAGCGCGAAGAACGACCCCAGCTCCCGGTCGGTCAGCCTCTCACCGTCCACGTTGGCGGTGACCAGCGCGGAGACCAGGTCGCCTCCCGGTGTCTGGGCGCGCTGCCTGCCGAGGTCGATGACGAGGCGCTGCAGGGCCAGCAGGGCGAGCATGTTCTGCCCGGCCATCCGGACCGTCTGCGCCAGGCTCGGCCGTACGCCGGTGTAGGCCGTCGAGACGTCGACGTGCTGGTGCACCCTGTCCCGGACGTCGTCAGGGATGCCCATCATGTCGCAGATGACATGAATGGGCAGCCGGGCGGCGACCTGGCGGACGAAGTCGCCCGGCCCCTCGGCGACCACGTCGTCGACGATCCTCGCGCAGGCCCTGTCGATGTCCCCCTGCAGGTTGCCGAGCATCTTGGGGCTGAAGGCGCGCGAGACGATGCGGCGGAGGCGGGCGTGGCGGGGGTCGTCCATGTTGACCATGGACTCGCCGAACACGTGCTTGACCCAGCCCGGCGGCTCGGGGTTGGTCACCGCGGGCTCGCTGGAGAAGACCTTGGCGTTACGGCTGGCCTCCACCACGTCGGCGTGCCTGACCAGCGCGTAGAAGCCCTTGCCCGAGCGGAGCAGCGGCACCCGCCGTTCCTGGAAGAACACCGGCCGGTCCAGCTCCCGCAGCCGCGCGAACGCCTCGTGGCGCTCCTTCAGCGGGCGACGCCAGAACCCCAGATCAGCCAGGTCGATTTCCATGCCCCAATCCTGGCACGTTCTTTACCCGGGTCGGCCATGATCCCTGGGCGGACCGGGCCTTCGCCGCACGACGGCACGTCACCGCGCGGGAGCGTGAGGCGGGGCGGCGACCGGACACGCGCCCGGCGGCGGACAGGCCGGGAACCGCCCTCACGACCGCCGCCGGGACGCGTTCCTCGGCTACGGGCTCACGGGATCCTCAAGCCCGCGCCGCCGGTCACAGGACCTTCGACTTGGCGTTGATGTGGCGGCGGATCGCCTTGGTGAGCCGCTTCAGCGAGATGTCCGGGTTGTCGGTGACGACGGCGCCGAACCTCGCCACCGCGGTGCCCCGGCGCGAGCCGACCCATCCCCTGATCCTGATGCTCGTCAGGTCCCCCTTGTCGAGGGAGGAGACCAGGCAGGCCACGGCCCGCCCCTTGACGGAGCACCTGACGCTGCGCGGCCTGTCGATCACCTTGACCCTGCGGAAGTGCCGGGAGAACTCACCGACGAGCGCCACGTAGTGCTGGCCCTTGGCCCTCTTGTTCCGCACCTTGACGGTGTAGGTGAGATACCCGCCCCTGCGGGTGTACTTGGGGAAGTAGACCTCGTATCGGAAGTCGGCGGCGGACGCCGAGGACGCGGTGGACGCCGTGGACACAGCGGACGCGACGGTGGGGACCGCCGCCGTGGCGGGGGTTTGGACGAGGAGGGTACCGCCCAGCACGGCGGCGAGGGCCGCGGCGGCGAGCCTCCTGGGGAGATGACTCATATGCCGCATCATCTAATAAAACGCCGGAGATTCCTTGGGATTTAGATCAAGAAGGAACTCAGGTCAGGGTGGACTGTCCCGCGGGAACGGTGAAACGGGCGCCGCTCTTCGCCGGGGCTCCGCGGCGGCTGATGTAGTCCAGCGTGCGGAAGTCGGCGTGCAGTTCCTCGGGGGTGACGCGGCAGACGATGTAGCCGCGCCGCTGGTCGAGATAGGAGATGTGCGGGTTCTCCGCGATCGCCTCGGCCATTCTGCCCTCGTCCCGGTAGCCGTCGCCGTCGCTGGCGACCGAGGAGGTGACGAGTTCGACCGCGACCCTGGGCGAGTCCGGGTCGTCGAAGTCGAGTCTGAGGTCGGCCGCGTGGTGCATGTGCATGTCACCGGTCAGCACGACCGGGTTGGCCGCTCCCGAGTCCCGGAAACCGGTCAGCAGGCGGGTGCGCTCGGCGGCGTAGCCGTCCCAGGAGTCCATGTTGACCTCGGAGCCGGGCCCGACCTTGTAGTCGCGCTGGGCCATCAGGATCTGCTGGGCGACCAGGTTCCACCGGGCGCCCGAGGAGGCGAGCCCGTCGAGCAGCCAGCGCCGCTGGTCCTCCCCCAGCAGGGTGCGCCTCGTCGCGAGCCGGTCGTCGCATCCGGCCCTGAGCCCGTCCTCGCACGCCTGGTCGTCACGGAACTGACGCGTGTCGAGCAGGTGAAAACGGGCCAGGGGCCCCCAGTCGACCCGCCGGTGGATCCGTATCGACGCCCCGTTCGGCACGCTCGCCCGGCGCAGCGGCATGTTCTCGTAGTAGGCCTGGAACGCGTTCGCCCTGCGGCGGGCGAACTCCGGCGCGTCGGTGCTGGAGACGCCCCCCGCCCAGTTGTTCTCGATCTCGTGGTCGTCGAAGGCGACCAGCCACGGCGCGACCGCGTGCGCGGCCTGCAGGTCGGCGTCGCTCTTGTACTGCGCGTGCCGCGTCCGGTAGTCGGCCAGCGTGGCGCACTTGCCCTCGGTGTGCTCGCGGACGCCGCCGCCGAGCGCGGTGTACCCCTGCGGCGCGTACTCGTACATGTAGTCGCCCAGATGGACGACCAGGTCGGGCTCCTGCTCCGCCAGCCTCCGGTACGCCGTGTAGTAGCCGTGCTCGTAGTGGGCACAGGCCGCGACGGCCAGGGTCAGCGGGGACATCGAGGACGCTGCGGAGGACACGGCGGAGGAGCCTGAGGAGGGCTGGGCGGCCGGAGCCGTGCGGGTGCGGCCCGCCGGGGACAGGTGCCCCTCGGCGCGGAAGCGGTAGAAGTACTCCCGCCCCGGGTCGAGCCCCTCCAGCTCGACGTGGACGCTGTGCGCCCGCTCCCAGCGCGCGGTCTCGACGCCGGTGCGCACGACCTTCGTGAACCGCTCGTCGGTGGCGAGCTGCCACTCGACGTCCACGTTCCTGGCAGGCATCCCGCCCCTGCCCTGCGAGCCGAGCGGGTCGGGCGCCAGCCTGGTCCACAGCACGAACCCGTCCTGCGACGGGTCACCCGAGGCGATCCCGAGGGCGAAGGGATCGCGGCGCAGGGCCCTGGCGGGCGCGAGGCCCGCCCCGGTGAGCAACAGGCCGCCCGCACCCGCGGCGGCGACGGACAGGAACACTCTGCGTGACGGCGTCTGCTCCACACCGCCAGTGCAGCCCTTCCATCTGTCGCCGCCGTGGCCTGCGAATCAAGGCAGGGTGAACAGCCGTTGCACAGGCGAGCCCCTTACCCACCGTCATGAACGCCGCCCGACCTGCGGGCGACGTCACGGCGAAGAGCTTCCCTCAGGCCGCCGTCAGCGGAGGTACGGGGTCAGGGGCTCGGTGAGCGCGCCGCACCCGAGGTACTTCTCCACGGTGTGGAAGTCCAGCCAGTCCAGGTTCACCCGCACCTCCTGGTCCACCCCGGTGAAGCACCCTCGCAGCTCGGCGGGGATCGCCGCGATGTCGTCCTTGTCGGCGACGTTGACCCAGCGCCCGACCCCCGGCGGCTTCCTGCCCTGGCCGTTGACCGGGGCGGGCAGCAGCCGCTCGAAGATCACGTTGCGCATGCCGAGCGGGCTGCCGAGGGTGACCAGCAGATCCACCCGCAGGTCGGGGTTCGCCCAGAGCGTCTCGTAGGCGACCACGCTGCCCAGCGAGTGGGCGATCACCACCTTCGGCCGGTTGCGCCTGATCGTCTCCGCCACCGCGCCTCGCACCTTCCCCCGCGTCCCACCGTCCGCGCCCATGTAGGCGGCGACCTCGGGGCAGAAGAGCCTGGCGAAGTCGACGGCGTTCGTCTGCAGACGGTCCAGCAACCAGCCGGTCAGCAGGTGCAGCGCGCCGGTCAGCCCCTCCCCCAGCGCGGGAAGCTGCCTGGCCCAGGCGACGAAGATCTCCTGGGAGGGGGTGTCCATGCTCTGCACGACGCGGGGAGAGGCGTCGTGGGGCTCGCCCAGCAGGTGGGCGTAGTAGGCGATCTCAGTGATGTAGCGCTCGTTGGCATACGGCCTGCCACAGGTCAGGCCTTTGTGGAGGTAACGGTCCCACTTCTCGCGTACGGCCTCGGCTGCGCCGACCGCCGAGTTGCCCGCGTCGCGGTAGTAGTGGTACTTGCCGATCCCGTGCACGCCGACGATCTTGTCCACGCGCCCCCGCCCTTCTCCATCCGGATCCCCTCGGATCTCCACGGTGCGGCCCCCGTGAGCCACTGTGACCGAAGGTAGCGGGACCCCACAAGCCCGTATCCGCCGCTTCCCGGCCCGAATCCCGGCGCTTCTCAACCCAGATAAGGGATAAATCGCTTGATCAGGGCAATTACCCCCTGGATATCCTGGAGGCATGCCCCGTGAGGGCGTCCCGGCCACCCCCGCAAGACAACAAGGAGCCGTCCCACCATGTCCGGTCCGCTTCAGATCAGCGGCTCGGTCTCCATTCCCGAGACCGAGCTCCACTGGCGGTTCTCCCGCTCCTCAGGACCGGGCGGGCAGGGGGTCAACACCACCGACAGCCGGGTCGAGCTGAGCTTCGACCTGGCCGCCACCGAGACGCTCGGCCCGGTGCTCAAGGCCCGGGCGCTTGAGCGCCTCGGCCCCCGGCTGGTGAACGGCGTCGTCACCATCGCCGCCTCCGAGTTCCGCTCCCAGCTGCGCAACCGCGAGGCCGCCGGGATGCGCCTGGCCCAGCTTCTGCGGGAGGCCGTCGCCCCGCCGCCGAAGAAGCGCCGTCCGACCAAGCCCAGCAGAGGAGCCGTCGAACGGCGGATCGCCGCCAAGAAGCAGCGCTCCGACCTCAAACGCCTGCGCCGAGGCGATCACTAGCCTCGGCCGCGGGACAGCGGAACGGGTCCGGCCCGCGCCGCCGGGACCACCGCCGCGGGGCGGGGCGACGGGTCCGGCCCGCACCCCGTGACCGCCGTCGCGGGAAGGCCCGATCCGGGCCTCGGGTCCTGATGACACAATGGGCAGATGCCTCTCGTCCCCAGCGTCCGCGCGGTCCTCCTCGACGACGACCGGCTCGTACTGTTCCGGCGCACGGTTCCCGGGGAGGAGCTCTACTGGTCGGTCCCCGGCGGCCACGTCGAGCCCGGCGACGCCTCCCTCGAGCACACCCTTCACCGCGAGGTCCTGGAGGAGCTGGGCGCCGTCGTCTCCGACGTCACCCCGCTGACCACCCTGGAGTGCCTCCGCGACGGAGACGTCAAGACCCAGCACGTCTACGGCTGCCGCCTGGTCTCCATGGACCCGGCCCTGCGCTGCGGCCCCGAGTTCTCCGATCCCGCGAGGGGACTCTACGAGGTGGTGCGGCTGCCGCTCGACCCCGCCGAGATAGCGGCCATCAACCTGATCCCTCCCGAGCTCGGCGTCTACCTGGCCGACAACATCGACAAACTGCCCGAGCTGATCTCCTGACCCGGGTGGGACGGGGCCCTCGGCCCGCCGACGGCCCCGTCCCACCCGGGTTTCCCTCACCACGCGTCTTCACTACGCGTCTTCCGCGGGGCACGCCTCGCGGGGCACGCCGGAGGGGCTGGATGGATTGGCGCCATCCAGCCCCCGGCGCGTGCGCCCGTCACCCGGTCACCGCAGGCGGCGAGGCGTCAGCAGTCGCCGCAGGCGGTGAAGTCGGTGGAGCAGTCGGCGTAGATCCAGTAACGCTTGAACCAGGACCTGTTGCACTCGACGCAGTAGGTCTGGGGCCGGCAGAACGCCCCCGCGGTGGTGCTGGGCAGCAGGGAGGTCAGGAGCCGCTCCCCGGCCCGCTGCGCGATCTTGATCATGTCTTTCTTCCTTTCCTCACCGGCCGGCGGAGTGCCGGCTCGGAGACCGTGGCAGGTGGCGGACGACCACGCCGAGCAGCTGCCTGGCGTGCACGTAGCCAAACCCGCGTGAATCGAGGCTGAGCGCGAGGTTGTCGCCGACGACGACGAGGCGGTCGGCGGGCACGGCGGGGTCCCGGGTGCGGGCCAGAGCGGGGACCGCCTCGCGCGGAACCGGGTCGCCGGGCACGGCGATCACCCGTTTGACCATCCAGTCCCGGCCCGTCCCCGGCGGCGCGGCCATGACCGCGAGCTCGCCCGCGCGCACGGCGCCGACGCCCGTCCTGCGCACCAGGACCCGGTCGCCGTGCCGCAGCGTGGGCTCCATGCTCCGGCCGCTGACGGTGACCGTGAGGAAGCGCCGCCGCAGCGCCACGAGGGCGAGCGCGCACGCCCCGCAGACTCCCAGCACGATCGCGATCACGACGTGCCCGCCGGGGCGTATCCCCGGGCCTGCGTCTCGAAGAGCTCCGCGTAGCGGCCGCCCGCGCGCATCAGGTCGTCGTGGCCGCCGAGTTCCACGATCCGCCCCTCGGCGAGCACGGCGATCGCGTCCGCGTCGCGGACGGCGCTCAGCCGGTGCGAGATCAGCAATGTGGTACGGCCCTCCCGGTGCTCGCGCAGAGCGGTGTGCACCTCGTGTTCCGCCTGCGGGTCGAGCCCCGAGCTGGGCTCGTCGAGGATCATGAGGTCGCACCGGTCCCGCAGGAGCCCTCTGGCCAGGGCCACCCGCTGCCACTGCCCGCCCGACAGGGTCACCCCGGTCTGGTCCTCCTCGCCCGCGGAGCCGCGGAAGAACACCTTGGTCAGCAACGTGTCGTACCCTCTCGGCAGCTCCCGGACCATCGGGGCGGCACCGGCGCGCCCCGCCGCGGCCTCGAGGCGCGCGCGGTCTCCGAGCGCGGAGAGGTCGCCGACGGCGATGTTCTCCGCGACGCTCAGGTCGTAGGCGCCGAAGTCCTGGAAGACCGCGCCCATCCGCTCGCGCAGCGCGTCGGGGTCCAGATCCCGCAGGTCGACGCCGTCCCACCGGATGGATCCCCGGTCCGGGTCGTAGAAGCGGCACAGCAGCTTGACCAGGGTGCTCTTGCCCGCGCCGTTGAGGCCGACCAGCGCGAGCGACCGCCCCCTCGGGATGGTCAGGTCGACTCCGCGCAGCGTCCACGGCTGCTCCTGGCTGTAGCGGAACCAGACGTCCCGCAGCTCGACCCCCCGGCTGAGCGCGGGCGTCGCCGAGGGGCGGGGGCGTCTCGGCAGGTCCGGCTCCGCCTCGAGCACCGCCCGGTAGTGGCCGAACAGCAGCAGTGCCTGGTGCGCCGAGGCGACGCGCTGCACCGCGCCCGCCAGAGCGGCCTGTGTTCCCGCCACGGCCGCCACGAACACCGACAGGTCGCCCACGGTGGCCCTGCCCGCGACCGCCTCGCCGATGATCCAGATCAGTCCGGCGCCCGCGATCACCGCCGCCATCAGCGCCAGCGCGCCCTGACCGCGCAGCTGGCGCAGCCCGACCCCGCGCTGTTCGGCGTTCACCGCGCGCAGCTCGTCCAGCATGCGGTCGCGGAAGAAGTCGCCGAGGCCGAACAGGCGCACCTCCTTGGCCGCGTGCGGCATGCTCAGCAGGCGGGCGAAGAACAGCTCGCGTCGCCGGCCGTGTCCCGTGCTCCAGAGCATCGCGGCCTGCTCGCGGCTGAGCTGGAGGTGCACGCGGACGAGCGGCGCCGCCGTCAGCAGCACCAGTCCCGCGGCGACGGGGCTCACACTCGTCAGGGCGAGGAGGAAGCCGCCGATCACGATGGCCCCCTGCGCCAGGCCGAGGACGCTCGTCACCAGACGCCCGGGGCCCGATCGGCTCGCCTGCTCGGCGAGGTGCAGCCTGTCCTGGAACGCGGGATCCTCGAGGCGGACGAGGCCGGGCAGCCGGTTCACGGCCGTGTACAGCCGGTCCCTGGCCAGCAGCCCCACCCGGCGCTCCAGCTCCGCCTCGGCGTACCCCGCCAGATGCGGGACGGTCCCGGCCAGCGCGCCCAGGACCAGCAGGCCGACCGCGTACGGCAGCAACGCGGGCGTGGTGACCCCCGGCTCGGCGAGCCGGTCCAGGACGATCTTGGTGAACCAGGCGGTCAGCACGGGCGCGAGCCCCGAGGCGCAGGCGAGCGCCGCCTGCGCGCCCAGGTGTCCCGGGCCGCCGCGCCAGGCCAGTGCCGCCGCGGCCCCGACATGCCCGAGAAGGGCGCGCGTCCCCGGGGCCCGGCCTTCGTCGGGCGCACGGCCCTCACCCGCGGCACGCTCCGCGTCAGGCGCACGGTTCGCACCCGCGGCACGCTCCGCGTCAGGCGCACGGTTCGCACCCGCGGCACGTCCCGCGTCGGGCGCACGGCTCACGCCGTCGGCCCCGCCCGCGGCCGGAGGCCGGCTCACGCCGGGACGACGACCGGGAAGCCGGTCAGGTCGGTGCCGGAGGCGCGGATCACGCCCTGGTCGTCCATCAGGTACATCGCCGGCAGCCCCTTCACCCCGAACGCCCTGAACACCGTGCCTCCGCTCTCCTCCGCGACGACACGCGCCACCGGGCCGAGCTCCGCGACGAGCTCGGCCGTCTCCTCCCCGTCGCCGATCACCACGGCCAGCACGTCCTCACGGCGCAGCCCGCCGCGCTCGGCGTACTCCAGCACCTGCGGCATCCGTTCGTGGCACAGCGAGCAGTGGGGGGTGAAGAAACCCACCAGGCGGACGCCCCGCGCGTCGACGGGTTCGCCGTCGACGTCGACGGCGGTGAACGCCTCCGGCGTCGCGCCCGGCGGCAGCACGGGCTGGGGAGCCTCATGCCCCTCCCGCCCCCGCGTCCCGGCCGCCGTGAGCACGCGCAGCCGCGCGACGACTCCCAGCAGCACGACAAGGTTCAGCACCGTCAGCGCCGTGCTGAGCACGGTTGCGGCGACGAGGTACGTCATCGGAGCACGCTCCTATCAGGGGAGTCGACCGGCTGGAAGATGTGCGCGAGGTCGTCGAATCGGATGAGCAGGAGCGCCCCGACCGCGCCCGCGAGGACGGCGACCACGACGCCCTCCGCGTGAACCGGGGGTGAGGCGGCGGAGACGGCGGTCGTGGCGGCGTGGCCGAGCACGCCGACGGCGGTCAGGATCGCGTTTCGGACCACGTGGGGCCACCCCATCGGGCTCCGCCGCGCGCCGAAACACAGGCACGACGCCCGTATCCGCCGCAGGAGGGTCAGCGCGACCGCGCCGGTGAACAACGCGCTCAGCGAGGCGGCGACCGCGAAGCCGAAGGCGGCGGAGCCGGGCGCGAGAAGCAGCGGCGCCACCGCCGCCTCGGCCAGGATCACGCAGGTGGCGGCACCCGTACGCCACCTGCGTTTCACCAGGCGTGTCTCGACCAGGGAACGGGCGAACGCGTGAAAGGCCCCCGCCCCACGCGTCTTGCCCGCCACGGCGACGGCGAACACGACGGCCTGCACGACGCCGCACCCGATCGCGACATACTCCACAGCTGCTCCCGCCCCGCGAACCGATGTTTTCGGTCATGACGGTAGGGAGCCGCACCGTGTACTTTACTGAAAAGCTTCTTAACAGATCGACGGACCCCCCGGAATCGCCGATCCGCGCCCCATCCAGGGGAAACGCCGTCATGCGGCGGCCCGTCACGGGGCCGGGCGGCAGAACCGGCAGAAATTCCGGCAGCAGTACGCGTTGTCGACGCGAGTGCGACAGGAGATGCGTGTGGCCATGCAGGGACGACCGGCACAGGTCTCGGCCGGCGAGGCGCTTCGACGCAGGCGGACGGCCGCCGGATGGAGCCAGCACGAACTCGCCTCACGGGCGGGCCTGAGCGTTCGCACGATCCGCGACATCGAGCAGGGAAGGGTGAGCCGCCCCCAGCAGGCCTCCCTGGAGCGGCTGCTGTCCGCCCTGCCGGTCCAGGACGCCGAGCGGCGCGAACTGCTCGCGGGCTTCGAGCCGCCGCGGAGCCGTACGGCGGAGACGGGCCTGTGGATCGGCGTGCTGGGCGCGCTGTCCGTACGGCGGGACGGCGTCGCGCTGGAGATCGGATCCGCCATGCCCAGGACCCTGCTCGGCCTCCTCGCGCTGCGGCGGCGGAGCCCGGTCCCGACCGAGGAGATCGTCGACGTGCTGTGGGGGCACAACCCGCCGCGGACGTGCGTCAACCTGATCCAGGTGTACGTCGGCAGGCTGCGGGCCAGGCTGGAGCCCGAACGGGAGACCAGGGCGACGGCGTTGACGGTCCGCCGCACGCCGGACGGATACGTCCTCGACCTGGCCGACGAGCAGGTCGACCTCGGCCGGTTCGACACGCTGTGCCTGCGAGCCGAACGGGCGGGGGCCGCGGGAGACCGCGACGGGGCGCGGGAGCTGCTGGCCGAGGCCTTACGGTGCTGGCGCGGCCCGGTGCTGGCCGGGGCGCCCGACACGCTTCGCGCCCACCCCGCCGCGATCGCGGCCTCCCGCCGCCGCGTCGAGGCGGCTCTCGGCTACGCGGACACGGCGGCGGCCGTGGCGGACCACCAGCACGTCGCCGAGTCGCTGTGGCCTCTGGTGAACGACGAGCCCCTGCACGAGGGGCTGACCGCCCGGCTCATGACGGCGCTCGCGGGCTGCGGCGAACAGGCCGTCGCGCTGCGCCTGTTCACCGGCGTCCGGGCCAGGCTGGCCGACGAACTGGGCGTGGAACCCGGTGCCGAGCTGCGCGCGGCGCATCTGCGCATCCTCAGAGGCCGCCCGGCGGCCGGCGGCGACGCCGCGGGCGCGTCGCGAAGGCAGGGCCGGGGCGCGGCGTCCCCAAAACCGCCTCCGCCCCTCGGACCGCCCCCCGGACCGCTCCCCGAGCCGTCCGCCCGGCCGCCCGCCCAGCTGCCCGCCGGAGTCGCCGCCTTCACCGGACGCGCCGCGGCGCTCCGGGACCTGGACAGGCTGCTGGCCAGGCACGACAAGACCCTGACGATCGCGGTGATCACCGGAACCGCGGGCGTCGGCAAGACCGCTCTGGCGGTGCGCTGGGCGCACCGCGTGCGGGAGCGGTTCCCCGACGGGCAGCTGCACGTGAACCTCAGGGGATACGCGGCCGAGGGCCCGTTGCGGCCCGCCGACGTGTTGTCGCGCTTCCTGCACTCCCTCGGCGTGCCGCCGGACCAGGCGCCCTCCGACCAGGAGGAGGCCGCGGCGCTCTACCGCACCCTGCTCTCCGGCAGGCGCGTGCTCGTCCTGCTGGACAACGCGGCGGGCCCCGAGCAGGTGAGGCCGCTGCTGCCGGGGAGCGCGGGATCGGTCGCCGTCATCACCAGCCGCGACGCCCTGGCCGGGCTCGTCGCGCGCGACGGGGCGCACCGGGTGCCCCTGGAGGCGCTGTCCCCGCAGGAGTCGCGCACTCTCCTGACCCGCCTGCTCGGCGCGGCCAGGACGCGGGCGGAGCCCTCCGCGGCGCTCGACCTCGCCACGCTCTGCGGGCACCTGCCGCTCGCGCTGCGCATCGCCGCCGCCAACCTTCTCGGCAGCAGGCACAGGACGGTCGCGGAGTACGCCGAGGAGCTGCGCGCGGGCAACAGGCTCAGCGCGCTCGAAGTGCCGGGAGACCCCGAGTCCGCCGTCAGGGCCGCCTTCCGGCTGTCGTACACCGCCATGCCCGACCCCGCGCGGCGGCTCTTCCGGCTGCTCGGAACCGTCACGGGCCCCGACGTCACGATCGCGGCGGCGGCCGCGCTCACGGGCGCCGCACAGGCCGGGGCCGCCGAGCTGATGGGCGTCCTGACGGCGGCGCACCTGGTGGACGAGCACGCGCCGGGACGGTTCGCCCAGCACGACCTGCTGCGCCTGTGCGCGGCCGAGTACGCGCGGGCCGAGG
Source organism: Streptosporangium carneum (assembly GCF_027922005.1). Taxonomy (GTDB): domain Bacteria; phylum Actinomycetota; class Actinomycetes; order Streptosporangiales; family Streptosporangiaceae; genus Streptosporangium; species Streptosporangium carneum. The sequence goes on from NZ_BSEV01000003.1 coordinate 329,749, forward strand.
AGACCGAGGAGGATCGCCTGGCCGCGCTCACCCGCCTGCACCGGCACTACCTGGCCACGGCCGACGTCGCGGCCAGGCTGCTGTACCCGCAGTTCATGCGTCTGGAGCTGCCGCCCGCCGAGGTCACGCCCTCACCCTCGCGCTTCGACGACCACGAGGCCGCCTCCGCCTGGCTCGACGCCGAGGCGCAGAACCTGGTGGCCGCCGTCACGTCCACCGCGGCGAACGGGCCGCACGAGCTGGCCTGGCTCATCGCGGACACGCTGCGGGGATACTTCTTCATGCGGCACAGCGCCGTCGACTGGGCGACGGCGGCGCAGGCGGGGCTCGCCGCCGCGGAGGCCGCGGGAGAGCGCAGGGCGCAGGCCGTGCTCCAGCTCAGCCTGGCGGGCCTGCACGGCTTCCAGGGACGGCATCGCCAGGCCATCCGGCGCTACACGCTCGCCCTGGAACTGGCGGAGAGCGTGGGCTGGCACGAGGGGCAGACCGCCGTCCTCGGCAACCTGGGCGCCACGCACGCCGACCTCGGCATGCTGGCGCAGGCCGGCGACTATCTCACGCGAGCCCTCGAACTCAACGTCAAGGTCGGGAGCGAGGAGAGGCAGGCCGTCAACCTCGGCAACCTGGGCTGCGTCTACCTCGAGATGGGCCGCCTGCGTCAGGCCGCCGACTGCCTCGACCGCTCCCTGGCCGTGTGCCGCCGTCTCGGTCACCGGGGCGGAGAGGCGAACAACCTCGCCGTGCTGGGCGAGGTGAAGCACTTCATGGGCCTGCTGGACGCGGCGCACGACGACCTCGTGGCGGCGCTCGCGCTGCACCGGCAGGTGGGCAACCGGGGGAACGAGGCCGACACCATGCGCAACCTCGCCGCGGTCCACCGCGACGCGGGACGGCTCGGGGAGGCCCTCGACCTGGCCAAGGACGCGCTGGCCGCGGCCTGGCAGACCGGGCACCGGCGGCTGGTCGCCGACGCCCTCAACACGCTCGGCACCGTCTGCCAGCACGTCGGCGACGTCACGTCCGCCGTGGAGCACCAGCAGGAGGCGCTGAGCACCGCGCGGGCCGCGGGCAACAGGTATCCCGAGATGAAGGCGCTGCTGGGGCTCGCGGCCTGCTCGAACGCCCTCGGCGAGTACGGCGCGGCGGTCCGGCAGGCCGACCTGGCCCTGGCGATCGCCGTCGGCGCCGGATACCGGATGCACGAGGGGCAGGCCCTGACCGCGCGGGCCCAGGCCCGATACGGGCTGCACGACCTGGAAGGAGCCGGCCGCGACGCCGGGCTGGCGCTGGACGCGCACCGGGAGACGGGCCACGCGCCGGGCGAGGCCAGGACCCGCGACCTGCTGGCGGGCATCGCGGCGACCGCCGCCCCCGCCTTCCCCGGGGACTCAGCCCCCCACGCGCACTGACCGCGATCAGGTGCGGCGGTCCTCCATCTCCCAGAGGTGGTCGATCACGTGCCAGGCGACGCGGCGGGCCGTGTAACGGGCGGGCCAGCCGCCGGGGACGACCGGGGCTCCGTCCGAGGGCCTGGCCAGCACCTCGGCGAGCTCCTCACGCATGGCCGCCAGGCCCGTGGCGTCGCGGAACGGCCTGTGCCTGACCCCCACCTTGCGGGCGTACGCGCGCTCGGCCTCGACCACGTGGGCGGCCATCTTGTCCCGGTCCCTGCCACCGCCGCGCGGGCCCTTGCGCAGTTCCTGCGGCGAGCCCGCCACGGCCTCCTCGAAGAGCTCCCACGCCGCCCTGACCAGTGCGACGCTCCGCTCCGCCTCGGCCGCCCCGACGGGCTCACCGTCCAGCTCGGGGATCGCCTCGATCGCCCCGAAGTCCGTGGTCGTTCCCCCCTTCGCGCGCTCGACGACCACCGGGGCGCCGGGTTCGAAGGTCAGGCCCGCCCGTTCCGCGACCGTCCGGTAGCGCGGCGCATAGTCGGCGAGCGCGTCCAGCGCCGCCTCCTCCGAGCCGCCGATGCGGCACCAGCCCGGCCACTCGGCCGAGCAGGCGAAGACCTTCTTGGGGCCGATCTCCAGATAAACGCGTGTCATGTCCCGCAGCCTCGCACCGAAAGGTGACAGGTGACGTCAGGTACCGTCCTCGACCATGTCGATCAGGTCGGCGACCGAGTCGACCACCTGGGACGGGCGGAAGGGGTAGCGGTCTATCCGGTCCTTGGTCATAACGCCGCTGAGCACCAGGATCGTGTGCAGCCCCGCCTCCATGCCGGAGACGATGTCGGTGTCCATCCGGTCACCGATCATGGCGGTGCTCTCACTGTGGCCGTCGATGGCCCGCAGGGCGCTGCGCATCATCATCGGGTTGGGCTTGCCGACGAAGTAGGGCTGCACGCCGGTCGCCTTGGTGATCATCGCCGCGACCGCGCCGCAGGCGGGCAGGGAGCCCTCGGTGGACGGGCCGACCGGATCCGGGTTGGTCGCGATGAAGCGGGCGCCGTTCTCGATCAGCCGGATGGCACGGGTGATCTGGGTGAAGCTGTAGGTCCGGGTCTCGCCGAGCACCACGTAGTCGGGGTCGATGTCGGTCAGGACGTAGCCCGCCTCGTGCAGGGCGGTGGTCAGCCCGGCCTCGCCGATCACATAGGCGGAACCGCCGGGGCGCTGGTCGTCCAGGAACTTCGCGGTGGCGAGCGCCGAGGTCCAGATCGACTCAGGGGGGATCTCCAGACCGGCGGCGCGCAGCCGTACGGCCAGGTCACGCGGGGTGTAGATGGAGTTGTTCGTGAGCACGAGGAACCGTTTTCCCGACTCGCGCAGGCGGCGGACGAACTCGTCGGCGCCGGGAACGGGGTGCCCCTCGTGGACGAGGACACCGTCCATGTCCGACAGCCAGCACTCGATCGGCTTGCGCTCTTTCACCGTTCCCCCGCGTTCCAGCCCAACTGACAACACCGACATGACACCACAGACACGACAACAAGGATGACAGGTCGGAGACGGACCACACGCCGCCAGACCCCCGCGCCCCCCACGTCTCACAGGCCGGCGGCAGGCGGCTACCGCACGGTGCGCCAGGCCAGCTCCTCGACCAGCTCCCGGCTCCGCCAGCCGTAGGGGGTGCGGAGCATGCGGTGGTGGTGCCACCCTCCGGCCTGGACGAGTCCGGAGGCGTCGGCGGGGAGCACGTCCCGGGAAGGCGCGAGGGTGCCGGTGAACGGGGCCGTGACCACGGCCTCGTCCCCCTCGAACCTGATGACCGCCGCGCCGATCAGGTGATGCCGACCCGGCCAGCGGGACAGCGTCTCGGCCAGCCACCGCCGCGCCTCCTCGCGGTTTCCCCTGACGCCTCCTGCGGCGGTGTAGTCGATCACCGCGTCGGCGGTGAACACGAGGTCGAGCCGTGCCCAGTCCGCGCCGTCGACGATGTGGGCGTACCTGGCGAGCAGGTCGCCGATCTCAAGGCGGTCCGCGATCTCCCGTTCCCTCATGCCTCCATACAACCAAACGCTTGATCAGGGTGCGAGGGCCTCCAGCGCCGCCTCCGCCCTGCGCATCGACTCCTCGGGGTCGGCGTCCGGCGAGCCGATCTGCGGGTCGAAGTTGAGGTCGTGGAAGACGTCGGTGACCCCCTTGGCCTCCAACCTGGCCACGTCCTGCCGGATCTCCTCGAACGAACCGGTCAGCGGGACGCGCTCCGCGGCTCCCGAGGGGCGGATCTGGGTGACCCCGCGGGTGACGAAACGCAGCGTCTCCGGGTCCCGTCCGGCGGCACGGGCCGCCTCCTTTACAATGTAGATTCTCTCGTCGATGCGGTCGAGGTCCTCACGGCTCGAACTGATCCAGCCGTCGGCCAGCCGCCCCGCGCGCCGCAGCGCGACCTCGGCGCTCCCGCCGAGCAGGAGAGGCGGCTGCGGCTGCGGCTTGGGGTTCTGGTGCACGGGCGGCACCTGGTAGAACTCACCCTTGTGCTCGACCGTCTCCTCCGACCAGAGCCTCCGCAGCAGGTGGATGTACTCCTCGCCGCGCCGCCCCCGCCGCTCGAAGCTCACCCCGGAGGCGGCGAACTCCTCGGGCAGCCAGCCGAGGCCCAGGCCGACGTCGAGACGCCCGCCGGAGACCGCCTGCAGGCTGGCCAGCTGCTTGGCCAGCAGCGGGGGCGAGGTGAACGGCATGTTCAGCACCGCCACGCCGAGCCGGACGCGGTCGGTCACCCCGGCCAGGTAGGCGAGCGTCACCACCGGGTCGTGCACACTGCGGTAGACGGGCCCCATCGAGTGCCCCTGCGGGTACAGCAGACGTTGGAAGGTCCACACCTCGTGATAGCCGAGCTCCTCGGCCCTGCGGGCGACCCGCACCATGTTGCCTGGCGTCGCCCAGGACCCCGAGACGGGCACCGCGAATCCGATCCTCATGCCATGCACTTTATGCGTCTCTGCGCAAGGGTCGCGATCAGTGGTTCACTTGCCGGATGAGCGACAGCGACGACCTGATCGACGAGCTCCGCCGGATCGCCGTCCGGTACGGCTCCGCGCCCGCGGAGGTGGTGCCGACCCGCCCCGACGTGATCATCGTGCGAGCCGGCGCCGTCGTGGTCAAGGCGCACGCCCCGGGAGCCGATCGGGCGCCGCTGGCCGAGCGGATGCGGGCCGTCGGACGGCGGGCCCTGTACGGGATCATGCTCGAGCCGGTCACGGAGGAGGTCGGGGTCGTCGAGGACCGGCTGGTCACGGTGTGGCCCGCCGGGACCCCGGTGGATCACTCGGCCCCGGACGCGGCCCCCTGGGAGGCGGCGGCGCGGCTGCTTGCCAGGCTGCACACGGTGCCGGTGGGGGCGCTGCCTCCGCTGCCTCCCGCGGGCGGGCCCGCGCGGGTGGCCGCGATGGTCGCCCGCCTCAGGGGCGACTCCGCCGCCGCGCTCGTCGTGCGCCGGGCCCTGGCCTGCCTGCCCGGGGCGGCCTTGGGCCGGGCCTGGAACCCGCTCCCGACGCCGGCTCACGGCTCATCTGGCCGCGGCTCGCTGACCCACGGCGACTGGCACATGGGCCAGCTGGTCAGGATCAGGGGCGAGTGGATCCTCATCGACGTCGACGATCTGGGAGTCGGCGATCCCGCCTGGGATCTGGCCAGGCCCGCCGCCTGGTTCGCCGCAGGACTGCTCGACCCCGAGGTCTGGCACCGTTTCCTGGCCGCCTACCGCGCGGAGGGCGGACAGGCCGTCGGCGCGGACGGCGACCCGTGGGAACGGCTGAACCTCCCGGCGCAGGCGATGACCGTGCAGCTCACGGCGGCGGCGGTGGCGAACGCCGAGCGGGAGGGACGGCCGCTGGACGAGGTCGAGCAGGTGCTTGTCGACACCTGTCAAAGGATTGTCCAGTTCCGAAGCGCCTGCCATAGTGTGCCCACGCAGTAGGTTGTGGTTACGTCAGACGCAACCCCAGGACAAGGAGATCATCCAGATGCAGTGCCCGAAGTGTCGGGGCAACATGCGCACCTATGAGCGCAACGGTGTCCACATCGACCAGTGCGACGGCTGTCGCGGCATCTTCCTGGACTACGGCGAGTTGGAGACGCTGACTCGCATGGAGAGCCAGTGGTCCCAGCAGCACTCCGCTCCCCCGCCGCCCCCGCCGCCGCCGCCGATGCACCACGGCGCGCCGCCCGCCTGGGGCGCCCCCCACCACGGCCACTACGGCCACCACCGCAACCGCAGCTGGGTCGGGATGCTGTTCTCCTCCTGATCTCTCCCCCCGATTCCATCAGGGGGGAACCGGGACCGCGATCTCGCGACGGAGATCGCGGTCTTCGCGTTCCCGGCCCCTCACGAGGAGAGCGGGGTCAGCCGGGGAAGTCGCCCGGCTTGATGCGCTTGGGCTTCACGGTGCCGCCCACGACGGCGTTGAGCGTGAGGGTCCAGTCGGTCCAGCGGATCTGCGTGGCGGTGTGGATCGTCCTGAACCGCACCGACTTGCCGAACTGCTCGAAGGTGCACGAGCGGGTGAAGCTGCGGGCCTTGGAATCCCAGTCGACGCCGAGGGTGTAGAAGACGTTGTACTTGCCGTCCCGCACCCCGTGGATCCTGAACTTGGACTTCTTGCGGACGTAGACGCTGATCGCCTTCTTCTTGCCGCGCGTCAGCACCACGACCGCGTCCTGGTTGTTGCCGTTCTTCAGCTCGAGGTAGGCCCGCCCGGGACGGCCCTCCGACTTGATGAAGGCGCCGTTGCGCAGGCGGCGGGACTTCTCGCCGCTCACCTTGACCGGGACGACGTCGGTCGGATAGTCGCCCAGGGCGGCCAGGGCGTCCCCGCTGCGGCGCACCGGGGAGATCCGCCCGCTCTCGTCGACGCCCGTGAGCACGGCGGGCCCGGTGCACACGTCCTGCGCCTGCACGTCGTCCTGGGCGTCGGCGAGCGCGTCGGTGAGCCTCCTGAGCGTGCCGACGTACTCCGCGTGCGGGGCCTGCACCGCGGACGGCGGGACGACGGTCTCCAGACCCGAGACCGCCCTCTCCATCGCGGCGACCGTCTGTTGCAGCCGCTTGTCGAGTCCCTTGCCGCCGGTGGAGTCCAGCTTCCTGAGGGCGTCCCTGATCGGGCCGCGCGCCCTGTCGAGCTCGGCCCGATAGGCGTCGGTGGTCATCTCGGCGACGGTGGGCGTGCCGCTCGGAGCCGCGGTGCCGGTGGGCTGGCTCGTTCCGACGCCGGATCCGGATCCCGAGCCCACCACGCCGCCCGCGACGGGGCCGCCGACCACGGGGTCACCGGGGCTGAGGGAGGTGCAGGCGCTCAGGGTCACCATGGTGACCACGGCGCATGAGATCAGTCGGGGGGCAGTCACCTGCCACACTATCGCCCGATCGATCACGACCCGTCAAACATCGAAGTCGGATCACCCCTTTTATAACGGTGTTCAGGACAGCTCTATAACGGTGTTCATGACAGCGAATTCTCCGACAGCGTGTCGTCCCGTCCGAGGACCAGCCTGCGGGTGATCTTCAGAGACTCCAGGAACGGCGGCGAGGCCCTCCCCGGAGACCTCTCCTCGCTCGATGGCCGGCAGCGCGGCTCGGCGCTCGGCGACGCCCAACAGCCCGGCGACCGTACGGCTCGCGTCAATGGCTTTCTCTTCGCCCTCGGCCGCCCTGAGCCCTCACCCCGTAGGCCGGATCACCAGCAGCGACCGCGGACGCTTGGCGAACTCCACCTCACCGGAGACGGTGAACGTCTCACCGTCGCGCGCCAGCCGTAGCGGCCCCGAGGGGCAGGAGATCCGCAGCGTGTCGGCCCGCCACTGCCGGTAGTGGCGCGACAGCCTGAACCTGCCGCCGATCACGCTGAGGAACGCCCTGGCCCGGGGCAGCCGGTCGGCGGCGGTGAGCACGCGGATGTCCAGCAGGCCGTCCTCGAGGCGCTCCCTCCTGGTGGGCGCGGCGCCGCGCGCCTCGTAGCCGCAGTTGCCCGCGAACACCAGCCAGACCCGTCTGGGCACCCCGTCGACGACCAGGTCGACGGGGCGCGCGCCCGCGGGGCCGAGCAGTTCGGCCATGGCCCACAGCAGCGCGGGCCACTTGCCGATCCGCCCCTGCCTGCGCTCCCTGCGGTCGGCGAGCTCGGCGTAGACGCCCAGGCTCGCGGTGTTGACGAAGGCCCGTCCCGCGACCTCGCCCACGTCGACCGCGGCGAGCTCCCCGTTGCGGTAGGCCGTCACGGCGTCCTCCAGGCTCAGCAGCCCGAGCGCGCGGGCGAAGCGGTCGCGGCCGCCCGTGGGCACGACCAGCAGCGGGATCCCGGCTTCCAGCGCCTCCTGCGCGGCGCACGCCACGACGCCGTCGCCGCCCGCGACCGCGAGCACCCTGGCCCGTGAGGCGGCCTCGCGCATCACGGCCCGCAGCTCGGCCCTCGGCTCCGGCTCGACGACCTCGGCCTCGGGCAGGGCCGCGCGCAGCAGCCGCGCCGTTCCCCCGCCACCGCCTCCCGCACCGCCTCCCGCACCGCCTCCCGCACCGCCTCCCGCACCGTCTCCCACGCTGTCTCCGGCACCGCCTGCCGCACCGCCTCCTGCACCGCTTGCCGCACCGTCTCCCGCCGCCTCGTCGACCACGGCGACCATCCCCTCGCCGTCGGGGCCGAACCTGGCCGAGGGGGCGGTGACGGCGACCCTGGCCTGCCCCGCCTCACCGGCCCTGGGCCACAGCCTCCGGGTCAGCAGTCCGGTCGCCACGCCGATGCCCGCTCCCACGAGCACGTCGCCCGGATAGTGCACGCCGGTGTAGACGCGGGAGAAGCAGACCGCCGCGGCGAGCAGCGCGACGGGCGCGGCGACCGCGACAGGGGCCTCGATCGCCACGGCGGTGGCGAAGGCGGCGGCCGACGCCGAGTGTCCCGAGGGGAAGGAGGCCGAGGTGGGCATCTTGATCAGCCGGGCCAGCGGCAGCCCCTCGTGGGACGGCCTGGCCCGGCGGAAGGCCTGTTTGCCGACCAGGTTCACCAGCGGGCTGGCCAGGCTGACCGCGAGCAGTCCGCGGGTGGCCGCGCGGCGCAGCGGCCTGCGCCCGCTGACCGCGCCCCCTCCGGCGAGTCCCGCCCACAGCAGCGAGTTGTCCGCCGCGCGCGACAGGGCCGGCAGGAGCCTTTCCAGGCCGGGGAGCCTCGCGTCGGCGACCGCCCTGAAAACCCGCCGGTCGAGCGCGCTCAACCACGATCTCACCCGCATGTCCCGCCTTCCCCGAAAATGACGAACCAGTTAACGGAGACTTAATTCTCTGGCATACCCCGTCATCCGGCGCGCGTCCGTTTCACGCCCTCCCATAATTCCAAGCAAGAGGGGCTATCGGCAGAAATGGGGTGGAATGAAACGGTCGATCGGCATTGCTCTCGCGCTGCTGCTCGGCGCCGCGGTCGTCGTGGCGGTCGTCCTGGGAAACAGGGACGACGTCAGCGGACCGACCACGGTGCGAGGCGTGATCGGCTCGGAGAAGAAACCCTTCTTCGACGATCCTCGGGTGCGCGCCGCGTTCGAAAGACACGGGCTGCGGGTAGAGGTGGACACCGCCGGATCCCGGCAGATCGCGACCGAGGTGAAGCTCGACGACTACGCGTTCGCCTTTCCCTCCAGCCTTCCCGCCGCGGAGAAGATCAAGAAGGATCGCAAGGTCGCCACCACCTTCTCCCCCTTCTACTCCCCCATGGCCGTGGCGACCTTCCAGCCGATCGCCGAGCTGCTGACCAAGGCGGGTCTCGTACGCGACTCGGGCCAGGGCTACCAGGTGCTCGACGTCGCCAAGTACATGGACCTGGTGGCCAAGAGCACCCGGTGGGACAAACTGCCGGGCAACACCGCCTACCCCGCGCGCAAACGGGTGCTGCTGACCACCACCGACGTCAGGACCTCCAACTCGGCGGCCATGTACCTGGCGATAACCAGCTACGTCGCCAACGGCGAGGACGTGGTCACCGCCTCGGCCCAGGTGCCCGCGGTGGCGGGGAAGGTGGCGCCCGTCTTCCTCGACCAGGGCTACTCGCAGTCGTCCTCGGAGGCCCCCTTCGACGACTACCTGGTCATGGGGTCGGGCAAGACGCCGATGGTCATGATCTACGAGGCCCAGTACCTGTCCCGGGTGTTCGCGGGCGACGGCTCGATCAAGCCCGAGATGCGGCTGCTGTACCCCTCGCCGACCGTGCTGAGCAAGCACACGCTGGTGCCCTTCACACCGCAGGCGGCCGAGGTGGGGCGGCTGCTGACCGAGGACCCCGAGCTCAGGACCCTCGCCGCCCAGTACGGCTTCCGCACCGCCGACCCCAAGGCCTTCGCCGACCTGGTCGCCAAGCACAGGGCCCCGGCGGCGCGTGACCTGGTGGACGTGGTCGAGCCTCCCACCTACGAACACCTGGAGGGGCTCATCGCGAACATCGACCGGCTGTACGCCAGCGGCGCGGTGCCGCAATCCGAAGGAGGGCCGTGACGTGGCCGAGAGCGAACTGACCCTCACGCCACCCGCCCCCGTGGCGGCCGTGCCCGCCGCGAAGGCGGCGACCATGCTGCCGCTGGCGGAGGGACGCGAGAACGAGCTCGCCGCCAAGGCGCAGCAGTTCGCCGCGGAGCTGAGCGCGCTCGACCACAGGGCGCCTGACTTCACGCGCAAGGTGCACGACATCTCCTCGATGGGCGACACCGAGATCCGCTCCGCCTCCCAGGTGGCCAACCGGATGCTCAAGCGCCCGGTCGCCGCCCTGGCCTCGGCCAAGGGCGAGGGGGCGGACGCCCAGGGCAGGGTCGCCGGCCAGCTGGTCGCGCTGCGCCGCACGGTGATCGACCTCGACCCCAAGCAGGCGGCGAGCGGCCCGCGCAGGCTGCTCGGGCTCATCCCGTTCGGCGACCGGCTCCGCGACTACTTCGCCAAGTACCAGTCCGCCCAGAAGCATCTGGACGACATCATCAGGGCGCTGAAGTCGGGCCAGGACGAGCTGCTGAAGGACAACGCCGCGATCGAGGGCGAGAAGGCGAACCTGTGGGAGGCGATGACCCGCCTGCAGGAGTACGCCGTGATGGCCGCGGCGATCGACGCCGCCCTCGAGGAGCGCATCCTCACCCTCGAGGCCGCGGAGCCGGAGAAGGCCACCGCGCTGCGCTCGGACGCCCTGTTCGCCGTACGGCAGAAACACCAGGACATCCTCACCCAGCTCGCGGTCTCCGTCCAGGGTTACCTGGCCCTCGACCTGGTGCGCAAGAACAACCTGGAGCTCAGCAAGGGCGTGGACCGGGCCACGACCACGACGGTCGCCGCGCTGCGCACCGCGGTGACCGTGGCGCAGGCGCTGGCCAACCAGAAGCTGGTGCTGGACCAGATCACCGCGCTCAACTCCACGACCAGCGACCTGATCCTCGCCACCAGCGAGATGCTGCGCACCCAGGCGGGCGCGATCCAGACACAGGCGGCCTCGACCACCGTCGACATGGACGTGCTGCGCAAGGCGTTCGACAACGTCTACGCCACCATGGACATGATCGACAACTTCAGGTCGCAGGCCGTGGAGAGCATGGCCGTCACCGTGGACAGCCTGAGCACCGAGCTGGCGCACGCGAAGACCTACCTGGAGCGCGCCGAGGGAGCCTCGTGAGCGTCCCCCGCCTCTCCCCCTCCCAGGCGTCCCCGCTGTCCTGCCCGCGCCGCGGGACGGCGCGGTCGGCCGCGCTGCGGGCCGTGGTCGCGCTGGCGCTGCTCGGCTCCGCCACGCTGACGGCGTGCTCCTCCGGCGACTCCGACGACGCCCCCGACGTGCTGCGGGTGCTGGCGGGCAGCGAGGTCAAGGACCTCGAGCCGATGCTGCAGCGGTCCGGGGTGAAGGTGAAGATCTCCTACACCGGCACCCTGGACGGCGCCGAGCAGGTGGCCGGAGGCGGCGCCGACGGCTCCTACGACGCGATCTGGTTCTCCTCGAACCGCTACCTGTCGCTGATCGACGGCGCGAGGGCCAGGCTCTCCACCGAGACCAGGATCATGTCCTCCCCGGTGCTGCTCGGCCTCAAGACCGCCAAGGTCAAGGAGCTCGGCTGGGAGGGCAGGCCGGTCAGCTGGGAGCAGATCGCGACCGCGGCGCGCGAGGGACGCTTCACCTTCGGCATGACCAATCCCGCCTCCTCGAACTCGGGCTTCTCCGCGCTGGTCGGGGTCGCCGCCGCGCTGTCGGACGCGGGAGAGGCGTTGAGCGGCGAGCAGGTCGCGGCGGTGACGCCCAGGCTGAAGGAGTTCTTCTCCGCGCAACGCCTGACCTCGGGCTCCTCGGGCTGGCTGGCCGACGCCTACACCAGAGAGGGCAAGGTGGACGGCATCGTGAACTACGAGTCGGTGCTGCTCGGCGTGCAGGGGCTGACCCTGGTCTACCCCAGCGACGGCGTGGTCACGGCGGACTACCCGCTGACCCTGCTGGCCTCGGCGAAGCCGGAGAAGAAGGAGCTGTACGGCAAGCTGGCCGCCTGGCTGCGGACACCCGACACGCAGCGGCAGATCATGACCTCCACCCACAGGCGGCCCGCCGTCCCCGAGGTGAGGCCGGGACCGGAGTTCGGCTCCGCCCCGCTGCTGGAACTGCCCTTCCCCAACCGCAGGACCGCCGCGGACGGGCTGATCACCGCCTATCTCGACGAGGTGCGGGTCCCGGCGCAGGCGCTGTTCGTGCTGGACACCTCCGGCTCGATGGAGGGCGACAGGATCGAGGCGCTGCGCCACGCGCTGGTCACCCTCACCGGCGCCGACACCTCGGCCTCCGGCGCGTTCTCCCGCTTCCGCAACCGGGAGAACGTGGTCATGATCCCGTTCAACGACTCGGCCGGGCAGCCGCAGTCGTTCGCGCTCCCCGACCAGAACCCCCAGCCGGTCCTCGACCAGATCAGGTCCTACGCGGAGAACCTCCGGGCGGGCGGCGGGACGGCCATCTTCGACGGTCTGCGCACCGCCTACGAGCAGGCCCCGAAGGCGAGCCGGGACCACTACACCTCCATCGTGCTGATGACCGACGGCGAGAACACCAACGGCATCTCCTACGACGAGTTCGCGGCGTTCCAGCGGACGCTGCCCGAGGCGCAGCGGCAGATCAGGACGTTCGTCGTGCTGTTCGGCGACAGCGACGTCGAGGAGATGAAGAAGATCGCCACGCTGACCGGCGGCGCCGTCTTCGACGCCCGCAGCGGGTCGCTGGCCGCGGCGTTCAAGGAGATCCGTGGCTACCAGTGAGCACCGCGCCGCCCATGTGGGGCGGCTCGCCGACGGGTGCGGCCATGACCGCTGAAAGGGTGCTGAGATACCTCGGCTCCACCAGGAACATCGTCGGCTGCGCCCTGGCCCTGCTGGGGTTCGGCGCGCACTTCCTCGGCCTGGCGGGCGCGTTCTGGCCGGTCGTGGTCGTCGGCCTGTACGGGGTCGGCGCGCTGCTGGCCCCGCCGGACCGCGTCCGGCTGGCCGTCTCCCACGCCGAGGTCGAGACGGCCCGGCTCCGGTCGGACCTGGAGGCGCTGCTGCGGAAGGTGGACGGCCTGCAGCGCTTCCCCGACGACGTGCGGGCCAGGCTGGGCGGCCTGGCCGACGTGCTCAGCGGCGTGCTGGGCCGGGCCGAGGTGCTGACCACCTCCCCCGACCACCTGCACATCGTCTCCCGGACGATCCGCGACTACCTCCCCTCCAGCCTGGAGGCCTACGCCAATCTGCCCCGCTCCTACGCCCTCAACCGCCGCTCCGAACGCGAGCACAGCGCCCACGAGGAGCTCCTGGCCCAGCTCGACCTGCTGGACACCAGGCTGCGGGAGGTGGCGCAGGCCGTGCACAGAGGCGACGAGCAGGCACTGCGCGACCAGGGACGCTTCCTGCGCGACCGCTTCGGCGGCTCGGACCTGGACCTGTAGGGACACTTCCAGCCGTGTTCCCCGCCGCCTTCGGAGCATTGGGCGGTGCGCTGTTCGTCTTTGCCCACGTGGTTCGTTCGGCCCGTTTGGTTCGCTTGATTCGCTGAACCTGTTTGGTTCGTTTGGTTTGTCGTTGTTCGCGTGGAGGGGGCGGGGGTTCGAATCCCCTCATCCCCACCAAGGCCAGAAGGCCACTTCCGCGGGATCGGAAGTGGCCTTCTGCGTTGCCGAGTGGCCAACTGAGTGACTATGGGCCCTGATCAGTCACGGTGAGAATTCTCAAGCGCCAGCACGACGGCGGTGAGGAGAGATCCCAGCCCCGCGCCTACCAACGCGATCACCCCTGCGGTCGCTCCGCTTTCCGACCCGAGGAGGACTCCCAAGCCGATCCCCAGGACGAGGAACAGCCAGCCAAGGATTACGAAACCACGGGCTCCACCGCGACGGGCTCCCTGTACGCGATTCAATGATCATCCTTCGGTCGAGTGAGACCATACGGTGATCATGCATCATCGGGCCGCGTCAGGACGTGGCGAGGACGCAGAACTCGTGGCCTTCCGGGTCGGTCAGGCACGTCCACGGGACGTCGCCCTGACCGAGGTCGAGGTCGGTGGCGCCGAGGGTCCGCAGCCGGGCCACCTCCGCCGCTTTGTCGTCACCGGGGTACGGCAGCAGGTCGAGGTGGACGCGGTCCGGCACGGTCTTCACGCCGGGCGTGCGGAGGAACTCGAGATACGGGCCGACCTCCTTGGCGGAACGCAACACCGCACGATCGTCGGTCACCTCGTGCAGCGTCCAGTCCGTCGCCTCACCCCAGAACCGGGCCATGGCCCGCGGATCCGCACAGTCGACCACCACCCGGGCGATCGGCCCGGTGTCCCGGTAGGTCTCCCGAGGCTCCAGCACACAGAACTCGTTGCCCTCCGGGTCGGCCAGGACCGTCCACGGCACTTTGCCCTGGCCCACGTGGGCGGGCGTCGCACCGAGAGCCTGAAGGCGCGCGACCGACTCCGCCTGATGGGCCGCGGAGGTGGTGGCGAGATCGAGGTGCACACGGTTCTTTGTCGCCGTCTTGGGTTCCGGGACCGTGACGACGTCGACGCAGACGGCGACCGGGTCCGGCCAGACGAAACCGCCGACGGGTCCGACGTAGGTGGTCACGCCCGGCACCCCGCCGGAAACGCTCCAGCCGAGCGCCTCCGCCCAGAACCGGCCGACCGCCGAGTCATCAAGAGCCTTCATGTTCACCTGAACAGGTCGCAGGGCCATGCCGGCGATCCTATGCACCCGCTCCGCGGCGACATCCGCAGACACCGTCGCCGAACAGAGATCGACTCGCTCACCGGCCGCAACGGGCAGCTCGCCGATCAGAGCGCTCAGCCCCGCCAGGTCGCGGTCAGCCCCTACGACACCACGAGTTCAACCTCAGCGACTGCTGTCGGCCTGCGAACATGTGATCCGACGCCCGGTTCGAGGCCTTTCTGGAATCGAATTTCTTCACATCGCCGGGAAGGCGGCCTACATCGGTTGGGGCGGTTTCATGCGAACCCGGTGGACACCGCCGCGAACTCGGTGAAGAACTCCGTCGCTTGGCGGTGGAATAACGCCGACTGCGTCATTCCGGGCGGCGGCGGCTACGAATACAATCGGTTCCGGCAGAGTGGCTGGACGTTGTTCTCCGACTCCCGGCAGAGCTGTAGGGCTGTTCTCCGACTCCCGGCAGAGCTGTAGGGCTGCGACGACCAGCGCGTCGAGTCGGCGGCGGTCCACCTGAACCACGTTTTCTGCGTGGCGGCCCCGAGACCTACGCGGCCGACCGCGCGCAGGGATGGTGGAACGGAAACCTGACCGGGTCCTACGACTCCTGCTCCTTCCTGCTGACTCGCCACTACGAGTTGATCCGGACGCTCGACCGAGCACGCCACAGGCGACCGGCGCGTGATCGGCCACTACCAGGGGAGTGAGCATGACGACCCGTACCTGGAACGACCAGCAGGCGAAGTCGGCCCGGTGCTGGACGCTCGGCGCCGTGGCCCTGAGCCTCGTGGCCGCCGTCGCGCTCCTCCTCGTGCCGGTCTACGCGTCGGCCACCCCGTCCGGGATCACCGGCAGGCGCGCGACCGACGTCATCGGCGGTCGCGCGCTGCTCTTCCTCGTCCCGGTCGCGCTCTCCGCGCTCCCCCTCCTCGTCGCCGGAGCGCCGCGCAAGGCGTCCACCCTCGCCGCGACCGTCCTCCTGGGCGCCTTCTGCCTGCTCACCCTGCCCTCGGTCGGCATCTTCCTCATCCCCTCCGCCGTCTGCCTTCTCGTCGCGTTCACCCGCCTGCTGACCCGCTGACGGACCCGGCCGGCCGGCGCGACGTGTCACCGCCGACGACCCCCGCCACCACGTCCCGTGCACCGAGACCGTCGGCTCGCGTCCACTGTGGATCAACATGAAGGACAACGGCTGGGCCGACATCCCGCGGGCCGAGGAGGCCGGGCCGGTCAACCGGCGCCACCGCCCGCACGAGGTCTTCGCGCACACGGTCGCCGGTAAGCGCGGTGGGAGCACCTCCGGCTTTCATAGAGGCTTTGATATGCCCTGATGTGTGGCTGAGCGAACCGCGTCGCCCGCTGACACGTCTATCGATCATGAGGATGTTTCCAGCCGTAGTGCTCCTCGCGCTCGCAACGGCCTGTGGTTCCGTCCGAGCACCGGTCACCGCCGACGAGTTCACCGAACGCGCCCGCGAGGTCACCGAACACTGGCGAGGTTCGGCGGAGCGAGAGCCCTGGATCGCGGGGTTCGTCCCGCTGCGGAACCTGACCCTGGAGCTCGATTGGGGGCACACGCCCCGCTGGGTCGGACGGAGCATGATCAACAGTGCCTGGAAGCTGGAGATCGAACTCCCGGCCGAGGCTCCTGCCCCGGCCAAGCTGCACTGGGCCGACGGGGGCACGCTGAGCGTGCCGGTCCTGGCGGCCACAGCCGCCTACGCCGGGCTCAGCAAGCCCAAGTCCTTCGTCGACGAGGAGTGTCCGGCCAAGGGCTGCCGACCGCTGCGCGTGATCGCGGTGGCGCGAGGCGAGGCCACGATGCCCAGCAGCCGGGGGGACGTGCGGGTACCGACGTGGGACTTCACCGTGAAGGGCGTGCCGGAGCCGTTCCGGCGGGTGGCGGTGGACCCGGCCGCGATGGGCGGGCCGCCCCGGCCGCTGGACGACGGGACCCAGGAGGTGAGCACCTACGAGGTGCCCACGCCAACTGAGCTCCGGCTGAGCTATCTGCACGGCACGTGCGACACGACGTACGGCTCGCGCGTCCACGAGACGCCCGAGGCGGTGGTCGTGGACGTCGACGTCCGGCACGACGACGGCGTGGAGAGCTGCACCGCGATGGGGAAGACCGACCAGATCGGCGTCACGCTGCGCGAGCCGTTGGGACGCCGGGTGGTGCTGGACTCCAGCAGCGGGGTGCCCCTGCTGTCGCAGAGCGGCATCCACCTGGTCGAGTTCCAGAACTATGACCCGCGCCGTTCCTAGCCCTGCGACACGTACCTGCGGGGCCGCAACGCATGACTTCGCGGCGTCGACAAGCCCGGCGGTGGTCTGGCCCGCTCCCCCGGCGGGAAACGATCACCGCGAGTCCGGGGCACGATCTCCGTCTACCGCCCATGACGCCCGAGCGGAGCGCACTCGATCGTCTCTGCGTCAGGGGCGAGCAGGGGCCGGAGGACTCCTCGCCGCGGAGCCGTCGCTCGCGTTCGCCGCGACCACGGGTCCGCGACTTTCTGCTGTGCGGCGTTCGCCCTTGATTGTCTGGCCTGCTGTCCGGCAGCATGATCGCTGGATCCGAGGAGGTGCAGGTGGCATGACGCTGTTACGCAGACACATCTCCCCGAACAACGGCCTGGTCTCGATCCTGGCTTTGCCGGCGGCTGTCCTCATGGTGGTCGGCCTGGGGTGGGCCGCGCTGCACTTCCTCTTCGGGCCCGACGTTCGGCGCGTGGACCCCGCCGTGCTCTCAGAGTTGCGCGCTGTCGGCCGGGTCGTCGGCGAAGACGGCGGCATAGCTCACGAGTGGGAGAACTCCTACGTCGAGTTCAAGTATCTCGTGGTCCACCTCGACGGCAGCGCGACGGAAGACGTGGTCGCCGAGACCGAGCGACGGCTGAGCCGGAGCGGCTGGCGCGTATGGCAGAGACAGCGGCACGAGATCGATCTGGCATCGGCCAGATGGACTTCCACCCTCGTTGAGGTGGAGCAGCTCGAGTGGGCGGGCCACATGAGCAGCGAACTGCGCGAGGCGGTTGCGGCCACGGGACTGCCGATGAGCGAAATGGTGTACATAACCATCCAGGCGTAAACATCTGGCTTACCCTTTCGCGCTGTGCGCGGCCACCAGTGCAGAAGTGTCAGTCGTGCCGAATATCTTCGCCCACCATGAGTGTCCAGTACGCATGGTCTGATCTCCTGCCGGAAGTGAACCCGGTGACCGACGGCCCTGACCACCCTCGGGAGGATTCAGGCGGATGTCTGCGTCCCCCGGCCGGTGAGTCAGAGCTCCGTCGGCTTGAGGAGCGGTTGGGCCTGGACCTGCCACCGAGCTACCGGCAGTTCCTCCTGTTCGCCGACGGCTGGGGTGCCGAGGACGACGAGGCCTGCATACGGTCTGTCGCGACGGTCGGCTGGCTCCGTGACCTTGAGCCCCGGCTTGCCGAGGCGTTCAGACCCGACGGGGAGACGCCTCGGAGCGTGCCCGATGACCTCTACTTCGTCTACGGCAAGGAGCAGGACTGCATCGACCTGAGAGAGGAGTATGTGCCCGACACTCTTCTGGTCGGGCATTGGAACGACGGGGTGACTCTCCTCAATCCCCATGTCAAGACCCCTGAAGGTGAGTGGGAAGCCTGGTTTCTCGCGCCTTGGCTGCCGGGGGCCAACCGCTACGTGTCCTTCTGGGAGTTGATGAAGAACGATTTTTAGGGCTTACGGCGACTGAGCCGGCGAGCGCCGGACAGCGCGCGGCCCCGTTTCCCTCATCTCCACCAGGGGCCGTTCTTGAAACGGCTGGACTGAAGTTGACGGATCCCGTCTGATCCTGGTGATCGAACGGGATCTCGTCGCTTCATGCCCTGTCACAGCGAAGGTTGAGCGATTCTCGTCGAAGTTCGAGTGATCGTGGCTCGGCTGCTGTGCTCTCGGCTGCCTCCTGGTCCTTCCGGTGACGTTCAGAGGGCCAAGGCTCGCTCGACGGCGCCCGAGTCCAGGTCGACGAGATGCGCGTCAGGAAAGCGGAGGTCCGCCCAGAAGTCACCGGGACTCTGCAGGCCCAGCCGCGCCTTCACCCAAACAGTCATCGCCATGCCGTGTGTCGCCACCACGAGCGGGCGCCCGCCGGCGAGTGCGAGGTGCTCGGTGATCCCGGCGTCGAAGCGCTTGGCGACCTCGGCTCGCGGCTCCCAGTCCGCGTGATCCGCGCCTTCCACGTATGCGCGCCGCAACTCGCGATAGTTGCCCTCCCATGGCTCCACGCGGGTGACCTCGTTGAACCGTCGATCACGAGTGACCGCGTCGCCGCCCAGGGTCTGCCAGGCCTTCGGCTCGTCACTGGCGACAAGGCAGGCGTCTTCGGGCAGACGGGTGATCAGCCGCTGAGCGGCCTGCCACCCCTCGGCGCTGAGCGTCCATTCGTGCGGCGGGACAGACGGCCCGTAGGCAGGCATGGAATGGCGGACCAGGAGGAGCATGGAAGGGAATCTATCGAGCCGACAGGCCCATCGGAATGAGAGCCGCTGTCCTCTCCGTCTGGAGAAGCAGGCATTTGGGGCGTCCTGTCTGTTGAGTGGCTCAGACGGGTGTGCCCTGCGCGCTCACGTAGTTCCCCCGGGATCGTGGTCGGGTTCAGTGCCGAGCCGGAAAACGCTCGTCCCCTGCACCGATCGAATCCGGACACGCCCATGGTGATCGGCTATGCCAGGATGGGCCCATGTCTCCCATGATCGAGAACTCCGCCGGGTCCGCCGACCAGGCCGGGGTCAACGACTACGACGGCTTCGCCGAGGCGTACGCGGCCGAAACCGAGGCCAGCCTCATCAACGGCTACTACACGCGGCCCGCGATCCTGAACCTGGCCGGGGACGTGGCCGGGCGGCGGATCCTCGATGTCGGCTGCGGCGCCGGTCCTCTGCTCGAGTCGCTGCGCGATCAGGGCGCCATCGTGACCGGCGTCGACCCCAGCGTCAAGATGCTGGACCTGGCCCGGCAGCGGCTCGGCGCGGGAGCGGCCCTGTGTCAGGCCAGTCTGGGCGGCGCTCCTCTGCCGTTCCCCGACGGCGCGTTCGACGATGCCATCGCGTGCCTGGTCCTGCACTACCTGGAGGACTGGAAGGCGCCGCTCGCCGACCTGCGGCGCGTGCTGGCGCCCGGCGGCCGACTCATCGTGGCGGTCAATCACCCCTTCGTCTACAAGCTGACCTATCCCGATGCCAACTACTTCGCGCCCCGCGAGCACTCCGAGGAGTACACCTTCAGCGGCCAGAACGCCGTGCTGACGTATTGGCACCGGCCGCTGCACGCGATGACCGACGCCTTCACCGCGGCCGGCTTCCGGATCGCCGTCATCAGCGAACCGCACCCGGCGCCAGGCGCGCACGAACTGTTCCCCGATGTCCTCAAAGAAGCCGACTCGACCTTCCTGTGCTTCCTGTTCTTCGTCCTGGAAGCCGTTTAGCCTCACCGATCAGGCTCCGAACGGCCAAGCCGCCCAGCCGGGTGAGCCCGACCGGGCGAACACGGCTTGAGGCGGCTGGGCGGCGGCGGTGACCGGGGAATCGCGTGCGCGGATCACACCTCGCCGGAGGAATTGCGAGGTCAGGTGATCACCCTGCCGTGGCACGGAAGCTTCGTGGCCCACCGGAAAAGCCCACCAGGAGAACTGGTCGGCCGGCCGACGCGGGGTGATCGGGTTCGGCGAGTGGCGGGAGTCAGCCCGCTTCAGGGAAGCGGTGCGTCACCTACCGCCGCCAGCAACTCGACGGGGAACTCACGGTCGGCCTGACCGACGGCGAGCGCTACCCATCGGCCGGTTTCCGGTCGCCGCCAGACGAGCATTTCTCCGCTGAGCAGGCACAGGAGACCCATTGGTTCCGCGGCCGGGAGCTCACCCGACAGGTAAGGCTCCAGATCGACCGCCTCGGGGTCGCCCCAGTGCGCCGTCAGGGTGGCCACCAGCTCCCGGTAAGTGACGTCGATCTCCTGCTCGGCCGCGTCGACGGTCTCTTCACTGCGGTCGTCCCAGAAGTCCTGGCTGGCCTGGAGGACACGCACGTGGTGGCCCGGACCGCTGCTGGAGAAGCCTTCCAGCTGTCTGGCCTCCTGAGGAAAGGGGAGGGAGAGCAGGTCCTTGACGATCGCGTGTCGATCTTCGGCGGCCATGCGGGGAGCTTAGCGAGCCGGTGAGCACGGGTGGGCACAGGTGGGCCCCGGTGGGCCCAGGTGGGTACCGCACCGGAGGTCTCCGCTGGACGTCCTCGGTCGTACGCGTCCCGCCCGACCGTCTTGACCACCTGGTTGGCGCTCTCGGAAACCGCGCTGGGTGCCCGGAATGCCCGACCCCCGACGGGTGTCCGCAGTCAGAGGATCAACGAGGTGTCACCTGCGGGTCGGCGGCGGGGTCGCTCAGGTCGTGCCCCTGGTCGCGCAGCCCCGCCTCGATCGCGGCGCACACCGTCTCGACGACCGTGACCCGGGCGAACCGCTTGTCGTCGCCCGCGACGACGTGCCACGGCGTCCTCGGCTGGTCGGTGCGGGCGAGCATCTCCTCGACGGCTGCCTCGTACTGCGGGCGCTTGTCACGGTTGCGCCAGTCCTCGTCGGTGAGCTTCCAGACCCGCAGCGGGTCGCCCGCCCGGTCCTCGAAGCGCCGCAGCTGCTCCTCCTCGGAGACGTGCATCCAGAACTTGACCATGATCATGCCCTCGGCGACCAGAGTGCGCTCGAACTCCACGATCTCGTCGTAGGCCCGCGACCACTGCTCCTCCGTGGCGAACCCCTCGACCCGCTCGACCAGCACCCGCCCGTACCAGGAGCGGTCGAGGACGGCCATCCCGCCCCAGCCCGGCAGCACCGGCCAGAACCGCCACAGGAAGTGGTGCCGCTTCTCGTCATAGGTCGGAGCCGCGAACTGGGCGACCCGCACGTGCCTGGGGTCGAGCGGGCGCACCAGCCGTTTGATGGCCCCTCCCTTGCCCGAGGCGTCCCAGCCCTCGAACACCACGCACAACGGCGGCCCGAGGCGCCGCTCACCGATCTGACCGCCCAGCATGAGCCGCAGCCGCAGCAGGCGGTCCAGCGCGGCGTCGAGCCGCTCGGCCGCCTCCTTCCTGGGCAGTCTCTGGGACAGGTCGACCTCAGACAAACGATTCATGACGACCAGCCTCGCATCTCCCCGGGGGAGGCGGCCACCCGCCGAGGAGCCGCGCGGTGGACAAGACCACGCGGTGGCCAGCGTGGCGGACAGGACGACGCGGTGCCGTACAAGGCGGTGCGGAGCGGGGTCAGGCGACGGTGATCCGGAAGACCGCCTTCCCCGTCTCGTTCCCACCCTGTCCGCCGGCGGGCGTCCTGCCGTCGGCGCAGCGCTCGCACGCGATGAGCGTGACGGTGGTCGTGCCGGGGTACTTGGCGTTGAAGACGAAGTAGCGCACCCCGCCCCCGCCGTCGCCCGCCCGATACTCCTCGCTGATGAACGACGCCACCTTGACGTCGGGCAGGGCGGCCAGCCGCCAGCCCTCCCCCGCCGAGCGGTTCTCCTCGACCGCGAGGGAGAACCTCCTGCCCGGGGTGAGCGGCACGTCCACCGTCTTGCCGACGCCTCCGTGGACGACGGTGCCGAAGTCGGAGACGGCGCCTCCGGGGCCGCATCCCGTGACCAGTGCCACCAGCAGCAGCGCGACAGCCCACGTTCGGTAAATCACGCAGGCCAGAGTAGCGAGCACGACTCCCGGTGCCTCACAAGGCCACGCCGTCAGGACACCTCCGCGCCACACCCAGGACGTCCCGCCTCTTCCCGCCGCCTCCCGGCGACGGACCGCGCTCCCGTCGCCCCACACGTCCCACTTGCCCGCAGTCCTCAGACACCCCGGTCGCCACACGCCCCACCCCGGAGATCCCGTCGCCGTACGCCCCACCCCCGGAGATCCCGGTCGCCAAGACGTCCCTCGGCGTCCCGAGGTCGTCCCCGGATGCCCCGGGCGTCCCCGGGTG
Organism: Streptosporangium carneum; assembly: GCF_027922005.1. Taxonomy (GTDB): domain Bacteria; phylum Actinomycetota; class Actinomycetes; order Streptosporangiales; family Streptosporangiaceae; genus Streptosporangium; species Streptosporangium carneum. The sequence continues at coordinate 352,350 of NZ_BSEV01000003.1, forward strand.
TCCCTGGGTGTCCCTGGGTGTCCGTCAGCGGGCCGTCGTGTCCCCGGCGACCGTCGCGCCCAGGCGCATTCTCATCGCGTGCTCGACCAGGGTGATCAACACCTTCTTGCTCGACTCCCGCCGCCTGGCGTCGCACAGCACGACCGGGACGTCCGGGTGGAGGGTCAGGCCGAGCCGTACCTCGTCCAGGTCGTAGCGGCGGGCTCCGTCGAAGCAGTTGACCGCGACGACGAAGGGCGTCTGGCGTCGCTCGAAGTAGTCCAGGGAGGGGAAGCAGTCGGCCAGCCTGCGGGTGTCGGCGATCACCACCGCGCCCAGCGCGCCGAGGGCCAGCTCGTCCCACAGGAACCAGAACCGCTCCTGCCCCGGGGTCCCGAAGAGGTAGAGCCGGTAGGCGTCCCCGATGGTGATGCGGCCGAAGTCCATCGCGACCGTGGTGGTCTGCTTGCTCTCGACTCCGGACAGGTCGTCGACCCCGACGCCCCTGTCGGTCAGCGTCTCCTCGGTGCGCAGCGGCTGGATCTCGGAGACCGCGCCGACCAGCGTCGTCTTTCCCGCCCCGAAGCCGCCCGCGACCAGGATCTTGATCGCCTTGGGCAGCCTGACGCGCCCGGCGTCACGACTAGAGCGCACGGAGTCCATCGAGCACCGCCCTGTACAGCCTCTCGTCGTGCATGTCAGTCTCCGAATGGGGTTCTTGCAGGACGATGAAACCCTGGTCGAGAAGGTCGCTGAGCAGGACGCGGACGGTGCCCGCGGGGAGGTTCGTGTGCGCGGCGATCTCCGCGACGGACTGCGGCTGGTGACAGAGCCTCACGATGGCGAGGCACTCGGGGTCGAGCCCGGACTCCCTGGGTGAGGCGGAACGGATGGTCACCGCCAGCGTGATGAGGTCGAACCTGCCGCGGGTCGGCTCGGTTCTGCCGCGGGTCAGGACGTAGGGCCGGACGATCGGCCCGGCCTCCTCACCCACCCACTGCGTGTCCGGCGGCTCTTCGAAGGGGCTGGGGGTCATCGCGGAACTTCGTCCTTGACGGATTCCGTGGCCCTGGCGGGCGAGATGAGGTACTGCCCGACCCGGGTGACGAGCATCGCCATCTCGTAGGCCACGAGGCCGACGTCGGCCTCGTTCGTGCAGAGCACCGCCAGGCAGGCGCCCTGCCCCGCGGCGGTCACGATCAGGTAGGCGGAACGCATCTCGATGATGGTCTGACGCACCGAACCGCCGTTGATCCGGTCGCTGACCCCCTTGCCGAGGCTCTGGATCGCCGAGCCGACGGCGGCCAGGTGCTCGGCGTCCGACCGGTCGAACTCCGCCGAGGTCGCCAGCAGCAGACCGTCGGTGGAGAAGACGATTCCGTGCTCGGCTTCCCCCACTCGATCGACCAGGTCGTCCAGCAACCAGGCCAGGTCGGTGAAAGATCCTGTTCCCTGCACCACTCGTTGTCCTCTTTCTGGCGGCGGGCGTTCGGTCATGGCCCTCTGGCGGCTCGTCTGCGCCGGGTCGGCACGCGCGAATCGAGATCGTCACTGGTGTCATGGGCGGGATCCGCCTCCGTCGGCGCGACCACCCTCCTTGTCCAGCAGCTGGGCGGCGTCCGAGCGGCCTCTGCGAGTGCCCTCCTGGAAGGAGGCCATGGCCGCGCGGATCATCTCCGGCGAACGTTCGTCCGCGTCGTCGTGGTCAGCCTTCCGTGACGACGGCTCGTCCTCCTGCAACGGGGCGGCGAGGTGCGTCTGCGGCACGCGGCGCGGCAGGCCGCCGGGCGTGTGGCTGCTGTCCGGAGGAGGCAGGACGGGAGGCAGCGAGGAGGCGGGATCGTCGGGCGCGCCACCGGGCACGCCTCTCCCCGCGACGGGCCGCGCCGTCTCCTGGCGCTCGGAGGGCGTCGCCCTGACGGACTCGTCGATGGCCTTCTCCCTCCTGTCCACCGGCTTGGCGCCGGCGATTCCCAGTGGGTCGTCGCCCAGGTCACGGGGCCTTGAGGACGTCCCGCCCGCCATCACCGTGCGAGGCTGCGGCACGGCGGCGGCGACGCCGTCCCTCCTCGGCTCCGGTTCCGGCTCCGGCTGCTCCTTGACCAGTTCTTGGGGAAGCAGGACGACGACGGTCGTGCCGCCGTACGGCGAGGCCTTGAACGTCACCCGGATCTCGTGCCGCTCGGCCAGGCGGCTGACCACGTAGAGCCCGAGGCGGGCGTTGCCCGACAGTTTGAGCTCGGGCGGGTTCGCGATCCGCTCGTTCGCGTCCGCGATGTCCTCGGGGCTCATGCCCAGGCCCCGGTCCTCGATCTCCAGTGCGTACCCGTGGGCCACGGTGTATCCGCTGACCTGCACCGTCGTGTACGGCGGCGAGAAGGAGGCGGCGTTCTCGACCAGCTCTGCGACCAGGTGGATGACGTCGCCGACGGCGCGCCCGTCCAGCGCGACCTCGCCCAGCGGCAGCACGTCGACCCGGGTGTAGTCCTCGATCTCGGCCAGCGCGCCGCGGACCACGTCGATCATCGGCACCGAGTCACGCCACGCGCGTCCCGGCGCCGCCCCGGACAGCACGAGGAGGTTCTCCGCGTAGCGCCGCATGCGGGTCGCCAGGTGGTCGAGGCGGAACAGGTCGCGAAGTTCCTGAGGGTCGTTCTCCCGCCGCTCCATGACGTCCAGCACGCTGAGCTGGCGGTGGACGAGCGACTGGGTGCGGCGGGCGAGGTTGCGCAGGATGTCGGCGATGTCACGCCGCAACTGCGCCTGCTCGACCGCGACCTTGATGGCCGTCCGCTGCATGGCGTTGAACGCCTGGCCGACGTGTCCGATCTGGTCGTTGCCGAACTCGAGCGGCGGCGCCTCCGCCGCGACGTCCACCTCCTGGCCGTGGCCGATCCGCTCGACCACGGAGGGAAGCCGCTCGTTGGCGAGCTCCCAGGCCGCGACCCGGAGCTTGTCGAGCTGCTGGACCAGGGCGCGCGCCGTGGTGATGGACAGGATGATGGAGGCGATGACGGCCAGGAGTCCGAGACCACCGGCCAGCGAGAGCCGTACAACCACGCCGACCGCGACCGGGGTCGCCCGCTGCACGATGCCGTCTCCCGCGCCCAGCACCGCCTCCTGGAACTTGGCCAGCACGGGCTGGGCGGCCGAGGACCACTGCCGGGCGTCGACGGACTCGGCGGGGGGCGGGTTCGCCGGGCCCGCGGGGGTCGGGGCGCCGCCCCGCATGAGCTGCTCCTCCATGCCGCGCATGCGGGTGAAGGGCTCGCTCGCGATCAACCGCTCGCAGACCGCGCGGTCGGCGGCGGGCAGCTCCGCCACGGCCTCCTGGAGGATGAACCGTCTCGTCCCGACGGTCTGCGCGAACAGGGCGCGCTCCGTGTCGGTCAGGCGGCCCGCGGCCAGCCCGCCCATCGCCACCGCGTCCTCGAGCGTCAGGACGTCTCTGGCCCGGCTCAGCCGGATGATCGTCCGGGTGTCCTTGGCGATGGCGTCGTCGTCGAGCGTCGCCATCGAGTCGTAGATGCGGTACAGGGAGTCGATGGCGTCGGTGAAGATGTCGGCCGCCTTGACACGGTCGACCGTTCCCGCGTCGATGCTCTTGCGGCCTCCCTGGAGGCCGTCCAGTTTCTGGAGCGTCTCCTTGATGCGCCGGTCGAGGGCGGCGCTGCCCATCAGCCGGACGTCGCCGCCGGTCGCGAGTGTCCTGAAGTTCGCGCCGGCGTCCTCGGTGCGCTTGCGCTGGACGCTCAGCGCCTCGCGCTGCTGCCGGGCGGAGCCCGGGGTGCCGATATAGACCAGACTGAGCCTGCGCTCGTTCTGAAGTTCGACCAGGAGCCGTTCGCTCGGCTCGGCGACGCCCGCGTCGAGCCTGGCGACGCCCAGCATGTTCAGACCCTCACGTACGGTAACCCACGCGGTGAAGGACCACAGAGCGATTAGGGACACCAGCAGTGCCGTGACCTTGGTCCGCAAACGCGCGTTACGCAAGCGCATAGCACCCATCCTGGCAAAAGTGAAAGAAAATCACATATTTTTTCACGACGATTAATGTGTGTGAATAAAAGTACGCCACATTGCGCCGGTCGACGGCAACCGGCATGGCACCCGGAGAACCTTAGCAATGTCGCCAATTACACTCAAGACAACATTGACCAGATGTGACCGTCTGTCCTTTTCGCAGATCAAAATTCTGCAATGAATTCCGACTACTGTCCGTTATCGACGATGTACCGTTTCGCTCTCCCGCCGCCGCGAGGCAGAGGCAGCGGATGCGACGCGGACGGCGAGGGGGGAGGCGGCCCCTGAGGCAGGGTGCGCGCGGCCAGATGCAGCGCCCCCAGGATCGCGGCCCTGACGATCGCCGCGGGGAAGTACAGGTCCTTGTCGTGCCACAGGGCCGGAGCCTCGACCGGCTCGCCGCGGTCGGTCACCAGTGCCAGCAGTCTGCGGCGCCCGCGCGCCACCGCCTCCGTCCGCCGCCTGTCCTCCACCGAACCCGCCGGATGAGACAGACCCGACGCGGACGGCCCTGCCGGGGCCGTCAGCAACAGGGTCTGCAGAGCGTACGCGGTCTCCTCCGCCGTCCCCTGCCAGCGGCCCCACGAACCGTCCGCCCGCTGGGTGTCCAGCAGCCAGCGCACGGCCCGGCTCACCGCGCCCGCCGAGTCCTCGTCGCCGTACTCCTCCAGGGCGAGCGCGCAGCAGGCCGTCGCGTAGTACGGCGAGACGTGCCAGCGGTCCAGCCAGCTCCCGTCCGCCCGCTGGCATCCTCGCAGCCACCCCGACAGCTTGCGGACGGCCGCGGCGTACCGCCCGGAGCCCCCGGAGCGCCCGGCGGTCAGGCGCAGGTGCTCGCCGAAGGCGTCGAGCACATGCGCGTTGACCGTCGGCGAGGCCCCCTCCTCCCCCTGCCAGGTGCAGAAGTGGGTGCCGGTCTCGTAGGCCCACAGGCTGTCCGGCTCGCGGGGCGTCCCCAGGAGCGCCAACGCGTAGAGCCCGACGGAGGTGGTGTCGGCGTCCGGCGGCAACCCTGGGCCCGCCGCGGCGTCTGCAGGACCGATCGCCGCGTCCAGGTCCGCCACCAGCTCTTCCGGCACGGTCACGGGAACGCCTGCGCGCCGCAGCCAGCTCAACGTCCAGCCTCGTTCGAAGGCGGCGACGGGGACGGCGCAGGGCACCGGCCCGCCGTGACGGCCCGCGACCGCCTCCAGGTACCGCCGTACGGGAGAGCCCGCGTCACCGGTCTCCGCGCCGCCGAGCCAGGCCGCGCCCGCCGCGGGCGACGCGCCGATCGCGCCGGCTCCCGCCGGGACCCCGACTCCCGCCCTCAGGGTCCCGGCTGCTTCCGCCCCCGGGACCTCTCCGACTCCCGCCTCCGGGATCCCACCGGCTTCCGTCCGCGGGACCTCGCCGCTCCTCTCGGGGGCGAGCGGTCCTTCGCCCGTCCGCCCCGGCGTCTCCGGGATCGGGCTCGGCGTGACTCCGGGAGCCCCTGCCGCCGCCTCTCCCGCCACCTCCAGCGCGTGCAGCACCTTCTGCGGGACGGCCTCGCCCGAGGCCAGCCTGGCCCGGATCGCCGCCAGTTTCGCCCCGTCCATGCCCGCCGGGAGCTCCAGCTGCTCGTCCTCGCCCTCGGTCTCAAGACGCCTGTTGATCATGGATGTCAGAGCGGGCACGATGAGCTCGATCGCGGGCATGTCAGGCAGGTCACGCATGCCGAGCAGGCCGTGCGGGCCATGCGGGCCGTGTGTGCCGAGCAGGTCGTGCGGACCGTGTGTGCCTTGCGAACCGTGTGTGCCGAGCAGGTCGTGCGGGCCGAGCAGGTCGTGCGGGCCGGACGACCGGAGGCCCAGCGCCTCGAGTCCTCGCCGCGCGGCCCTGGCCAGGGCGTCGCGGCCCCCGCCCAGGGCATCCCCGCCGGAAGCGCCCCGGCCCGAAATGTCCTGACCTGAAGCGTCCCCGCCGGAAGCGTCCCGGCCCGAAGCTTCCTGGCGTGAAGTGTCCTGCCCTGAGGCGTCCCGGTGAAGTTCCGCGAGCAGCGCCTCGGTCGCGCTGAGGGTGGGGACCAGCGCGTATCCGCCGGGGGCGCCCCAGCCGCCGTCGGCCCGCTGGGAGGACAGCAGGAACTCGACGCGCCTGGCGTGGCCCGCGAGCCACGGGGCCAGGCTCACCAGCCGTCCCGTCTCGTACACCGAGACGGAGACCTGGCCCCACGGCTCGGCCAGGAGCCCGGCGACCAGCCGGGACGCCTGTGCGGCCACGTCGACCTCCGCGGGAGCCGCCCCTCCCGCGGCGTCCGCGCGCCGCCGTACGGCGTCCGCGCCCCCGAACATCGCGCCCCCGAACGCCGTGTCCGCGGTCCCGAACGCCACCTCCGCGGTCCCGCGCGCCGCGCCCGCGACCTTCGTGGTCACGCTCGCCGCGCCCGCGCTCTCGCCCATCACCTTCGTGGTCACGCTCGTCGCGCTCGCGGGCACGCACGCCGTGCCGCGCAGAAGAAGGTCGTCGAGTCTCACAGGGCGCCCCAGTAGTCGGCCACCTGGTAGAAGCCCGCGCAGAAGTCCATCTGCCGTTCCAGGTAGTCCGCGAGCTCGGGGGTGCCCGCCCGCAGCGGGGCGATCAGCTCCCGGCTCAGCGCGGCCAGTTCGGCGACGCGCCGCTCGACCTCGGGGCGGGCCACCCCGAGCAGCAGGGCGTTGAGGTCGCCCCAGGTCACGTCCCGCTCGTAGGTTCCCAGGTCGTTGAGGAGACGGATCACCCTCTGCACCGCCCTGGACGCCTCCCCGACCCGGTCGAGGTCGGCCGTGACGTCGGGGCCGGCGGTGTGGAGCCAGTGGGAGGCGAAGGCGAAGGAGAAGCCGAGGTTGTCGGCGTTGCCGAGATACTCCTCGAAGGTCGGCGTGACCTTCGCGGCCTTCCAGTGCCACTCCTTCAGCATCGCCTCCAGCATCCGCCGCAGTTCCTCGTGCCAGACGGGACCGAGCACGGGGAACGCGGGCGAGGCGGCGAGCTCGTCGCGGATGTCGGCGAGCATCCGGGTGAGGTCGTCGCCCTCCCACGGCGGAGCGCCGCCCGCCACCTCCAGGCAGCGCCGCGCGATGTCGTCCGCCTCCTGCGGCGAGGTCGCGACGTAGTCGACGAGCCAGTCGAGCCCGAACGCCCACAGGCAGACCTTGTTCGCCGTCCGCAGCTGTTCCGCGGTGAACCAGGGGCCGCTGAAGGCCATGGCCAGTGACAGGGTGCTGTAGAGGGCCGCGTCGAACGGCTTGGCGGAGAACAGGCCGGGGTAGGCCTCCGCCCATCGGCGCATGTCGCGCTGGGACCGTCCGGCGAGGGCGCAGATCGTCCCGCACTCCGTGGCCGCGGGCGGCACGGGAGCGGTGCGGGCCGTCACGCCGCCTCGCCCGCGGCGCGCCGGACCGGGACGAGGTTCAGCGTGATCTTCTCCTTCGGCCGCAGCGAGGCGGCCGGTGACGGGGTGAACGGCCCGGCGGAGGCGAGTCGGGGACGGAAGCGGCTCAGGAGGGCGGCGACCAGGAGGGGCGCCTCGACGTAGAACAGGTGCTGGCCCAGGCACTGGTGCGGTCCGCCGCCGAAGGGGAAGTAGGAGTACTTGTGCCTGCGGTCCGGCGCCTCCGGGGCGAAACGTTCGGGGTCGAACTCCAGCGGGCGCTCCCAGAACTCGTCGAGCCGGTGCGTGGCGTAGGGGCTGATCAGCACCTGTGCGCCGGCCCTGACGCGCACACCGCCGATCTCCGCGGACTTCATGGCCATCCGGGGGAAGATCCAGCCCGCGGGGTAGAGGCGCAGGAGTTCCTGCAGCACCATGCGCGTGTAGCGCAGTTCGGGGAGGTGCCGGGGGGCGACGGGGCCCGCGCCGACCACCCTGTCGATCTCGTCGTAGAGCCTGGCCGCGACGTGGGGGTGGGCGTCCAGGATCGGCCACAGCCAGGTCAGGGTCATGGCGGTGGACTCGGAGGCCGCGCCGTACACGCTGACCAGGTTGTCGCGGATCCGCCTGTCGTCGATCTCCGTCCCGTCGTCCCCCCTGACCCTGCAGAGCGCGGAGATCACGTCGAGCCCCTCGCTCTGATCGGCCCGCGCCTTGCGGATCACCGGGAACACCACGTCGTCCACGGTCCTGACGGCCCTGACGAAGGCCCGGTCGCCGGGCACCCGCACCGAGTAGGGCATGAACGGCATGAGCAGCCGGAAGTTGATCGAGGTCGCGGCCGCGTCGTAGGCGGGCGCGAGGCGTTCACCCTCCTCCCGGGTGATCCTGTCGCCGAACAGCACCCGCAGAACGGCCCGGTTGACGATCCTGGACATCTCCTCAAGGCCGTCGATGTGCCGTCCGGCCAGGGCGTACTCGTCGAGCTCCTCGACGCGGGCGGTGATCGCCCCGGCCAGTTCGCCGGCGATCGAGCCGATGTAGCGTCTGGTGAACAGCGGCTGCAGGATCTTCCTGCCCGACTCCCACGGCTCGTCCTCACCCAGGACGCCCGCGCCGAGCATGCGTCGCAGGGGACGCCAGAACATGCCTTCGCGGCGGTAGTTCGTCCAGTCGGACCTCAGCACCTGCTGGACGTGGTCGGGGTGGGTGACCAGATAGGGGCGGAAGAGTCCGAGATCCAGGCGGACGACCTCTCCCTTCGCCCGCCTGCCCATCTCGGCGAGCGTGTTCACCGGATCCTTCACAAGGCTTGGCAGTGCACGGTGGACGGGGATGGTCCTGCTCCGCCGGAACGTTCCGACAGTCGCGCCGATCGACATTGCTACGTTCTCCCACCTCGCGTGACGCGAACTTACGCAGCGTGACCGCCGCCCACGGCCAGGCCGGGGCGGTGGGAGCGCAATCAGGGACTCGCGGCCACTCCGTCGTGGCCCGCCCCACACGGGAAACGGTCAGGGCCGGTCGACCGGCAGCCCCTCCGCGATCTTCCCGCGCCTCGCCATGCGCCTACTCACACTCACGTATCTAAAGGTGCTTTATTGCAGCTTTCGCTACCTTTGGGCGAAGTATCACATGATCGGCAGGCGGCGATCAAGGTTGTGGCCGGATAATAGTTTTGCCATTACTGCGATGAATCGGTTTATTAAACAAGTATTCATGTAACGTGAACTGAATTCGCAAATCAGTTCCCACGCGTCGTCACGCACCGCGACGGAGCCCACACGGGAACGCGCCGCGCACTGGCGTGCACGGCGCGGAGTCCCACGGGGTTCAGGGGGTCAGGGGGCTCAGTGCCCGAAGGCGTCCAGGAGGCGGTCGGCGGCGAGGGAGGGCGTCAGGTCACCGGCCTGGACCTCCCGTTCGACCTCGGCGGCGATCGCGGCGACCTCCGGGTGCTCGCGGAGCCTGGTCAGCAGGCGCTCGGTCACCAGGGACCACGTCCAGCCCACCTGCTGACGGCGGCGGCGGGCCTCGAGCTCACCGGAGGCCGCCATCGTGTCCTGGTGCTGGACGATCTGCCGCCAGAGCTCGTCCATGCCGGAGCCCTCACGCCCGCTGCAGGTCAGCACCGGGACCGTGCGCTCCGAGCGCAGCAGCCGCAGCGCCCCCGCCAGTTCCCTGGCCGCCTTCCTGGCGTCCAGCTCGTGCGGGCCGTCGGCCTTGTTGACCGCGATCACGTCGGCGAGCTCGAGCACGCCCTTCTTGATCCCCTGCAGCTGGTCGCCGGTCCTGGCCAGGGCGAGCAGCAGGAAGGTGTCCACCATGTCGGCGACCGCGGTCTCCGACTGGCCGACTCCGACGGTCTCCACGAGCACGACGTCGTAACCCGCCGCCTCGACCACGACCATCGCCTCGCGGGTCGCCTTGGCGACCCCGCCGAGTGTGCCCGAGGTCGGCGACGGGCGGATGAAGGCGGCCGGCTCGGCGGCGAGGCGGGACATCCTGGTCTTGTCGCCCAGGATGCTGCCGCCCGTCCTGGTGGACGACGGGTCGACGGCGAGCACCGCGACCCGGTGGCCCTCCCCGGTCAGGCGCGTGCCGAGCGCGTCGATGAACGTGGACTTGCCCACGCCCGGCACGCCCGTCACGCCCACCCTGCGCGCCCTGCCCGCCAACGGGCTCAGCTCGCCCAGCAGCCGCTGGGCGAGCTCACGGTGATCGGCTCTGGAGGACTCGACCAGCGTGATCGCCCGCGCGATCCACGCCCTGGATCCCTCCTTGACCCCCTGGACGTAGTCCTCAAGCGTCCGCGGCATGGCCCAGCCGGGTGAGCAGATCCGCGACCAGCCCTCGCGCCGCGTCGGCGATCACGGTGCCGGGGGGGAAGATCGCCGACGCCCCCGCCGCGCGCAGTTCGTCGAAGTCGCCCGGGGGGATGACACCGCCGACCACGATCATGATGTCGTCCGCGCCCAGCTCGGCGAGCGCCTCGCGGAGGGCGGGCACCAGCGTCAGGTGACCCGCGGCCAGCGAGGAGACCCCGACCACGTGCACGTCGGCCTCGACCGCCTGACGGGCGACCTCCTCCGGGGTCTGGAACAGCGGGCCGACGTCCACGTCGAACCCGAGGTCGGCGAAGGCGGTGGCGATCACCTTCTGCCCCCGGTCGTGACCGTCCTGTCCCATCTTGGCGACCAGGATCCGGGGACGGCGCCCCTCGAGGCGCTCGAACTCGGCGCAGGCCGTACGGACCTCGTCCACTCCGGCCCCCACCTCCTCGCGGTAGACGCCGGAGATCGTGCGGATCTGGCCCGCGTGCCTGCCGAACACCCGCTCGAGGGCGTCGGAGATCTCCCCGACCGTCGCCTTGGCCCGTGCCGCCTCGATGGCCAGCGCGAGCAGGTTGCCGTCGCCCGCCGCCCCCTTGGTGAGCGCCTCGAGCGCCTGGCCCACCCGCTCCGCGTCCCGCTCCTCGCGCAGGCGGCGGAGCTTGTCGAGCTGCTGGGCGCGCACGGAGGTGTTGTCGACCTTGAGCACCTCGATGGCCTCGTCGGCGTCGGGGCGGTACTTGTTGACGCCGATGACGGGCTGACGCCCCGAGTCGATGCGGGCCTGGGTACGGGCCGCCGCCTCCTCGATGCGGAGCTTGGGCAGTCCCTGGTCGATCGCCTTCGCCATGCCTCCGGCGGCCTCGACCTCCTCGATGTGCCCCCACGCCTTGCTCGCCAGCTCGTGGGTGAGCCGCTCGACGTAGTAGGAGCCGCCCCAGGGGTCGATCACCCGGCAGGTCCCGGACTCCTGCTGGAGCAGCAGCTGGGTGTTGCGGGCGATCCTGGCGGAGAAGTCGGTCGGCAGCGCCAGCGCCTCGTCGAGGGCGTTGGTGTGCAGCGACTGGGTGTGCCCCTGCGTCGCGGCCATCGCCTCGACGCAGGTGCGCACGACGTTGTTGAAGACGTCCTGGGCGGTGAGCGACCAGCCCGAGGTCTGCGAGTGGGTCCGCAGCGACAGCGACTTGGGGTTCTTCGCGCCGAATCCGGAGACGAGCCGCGCCCACAGCAGCCGGGCGGCCCGCAGCTTGGCGACCTCCATGAAGAAGTTCATGCCGATGCACCAGAAGAACGACAGCCTCGGCGCGAACCTGTCGATGTCCAGCCCCGCCTCGACCCCGGCCCTGAGGTACTCCACGCCGTCGGCGAGGGTGTAGGCCAGCTCAAGGTCGCACGTGGCCCCGGCCTCCTGGATGTGGTACCCGGAGATCGAGATCGAGTTGAACTTGGGCATCCGCTCACTGGTGTAGGAGAAGATGTCGGAGATGATCCGCATCGACGGACCCGGCGGGTAGATGTAGGTGTTGCGGACCATGAACTCCTTGAGGATGTCGTTCTGGATGGTCCCCGCCAGCTGCTCGGGCGCCACCCCCTGCTCCTCGGCGGCCACGATGTAGAGCGCGAGCACCGGAAGCACCGCGCCGTTCATGGTCATCGACACGCTCATCCGGTCGAGGGGGATCCCGTCGAAGAGCTGCCGCATGTCGTAGATGGAGTCGATGGCCACCCCCGCCATGCCCACGTCCCCGGCCACGCGCGGGTGGTCGGAGTCGTAGCCCCGGTGGGTGGCCAGGTCGAAGGCGACCGACAGGCCCTTCTGCCCGGCGGCCAGGTTGCGCCGGTAGAAGGCGTTCGACTCCTCGGCCGTGGAGAACCCGGCGTACTGCCTGATGGTCCACGGCTGGTTGACGTACATGGTCGGGTACGGCCCGCGCAGGTACGGCGCGGCTCCCGGGTAGGTCCGCAGGAAGTCGAGCCCGGCCAGGTCGTCGGCCGTGTAGAGCGGCTTGACGCCGATCCCCTCCGGCGTCTCCCACACCAGCTCCTCCGGGGTCTTCCCGGTGGCCTGTCGTACGGCCCGCGCCCAGCCGTCCAGGTCGGGCGCGGCGGGCTTGCCCCTCAGTCCGATTCCGGAGAAGTCGGGGATCATCGAGCCACCTCCAGGTCGTCGAAGGTCGTGCGGAGCACGTCGAGCGCGTCGCACCCGGCGTGGACGTTGGCGTCGACGCCCGCGAAGTCGCCCTTCCCCGCCAGCCACACCTTCGCCGCCCCCGCGCCGCGCAGCGCGGCGGCCACGGTCTCGGCGTGCTCGCCGTACAGCCTGTCGCTGGAGCACAGGCACGCGACCCGCGCGCCGCTGGCGGCGAAGGCCTCGGCGATCAGGGCCGGGTCGACGGCGGGGGCGGAGACCACGGCGGGGTCGGTGACGGTGGCGACGCCTCCGGCCTGGAACAGGTTGGCCGCGAACGACGCCCTGGCGGTGTGGGCGGCGACCGGGCCGATCGTCGCCAGGAACACGGCCGGCCTGACCTCCTGGGCGTCGGCCAGGTCGCGCAGCGCCTCGAACTCCTGGGCGTAGCGGACGCCCCCGGCGGCGGCGGGTCTCTGAGCGCGGGAGGGCAGTCGTTCCGCGAGGTTGGGGAACTCGCTGACGCCGGTGATCGGATCGCGGCGGTGGGCGATGTTGTCCGAGCGCCTGCGCCAGGTGTCGGCGAGCCGGTCGGCGACGAGCCCGGCGTCCAGGGCGGCGGCCATGCCGCCCGCGCGCTCGATCTCCTGGAACCACTCCCAGGCCTTGCCCGCCAGGTCGTCGGTGAGCCGCTCGACGTACCAGGAGCCGCCCGCGGGATCGGTCACCCTGGCCACCCCCGCCTCCTCGACGAGCAGCGACTGGGTGTTGCGCGCGATGCGCCGGGCGAAGGCGTCGGGCAGGCCAAGGCAGGCGTCGAACGGCTGCACGGTCACCGCGTCCGCTCCCGCGACCCCCGCGGCGAAACAGGCCAGCGTGGTGCGGAGCATGTTCACCCACGGGTCGCGGGCGGTCATCATGGCCGAGCTGGTCACGGCGTGCTGCCGCTGCCCGGCCGCCTGCCCCTCCGTCACGCCGCACACCTCGGCGACGCGCGCCCAGAGCCCGCGCGCGGCGCGGAGCTTGGCGACGGTGAGGAACTGGTCGGCGGTCGCGGCGTACCGGAACTCCAGCTGCCCGAACGCCTCGTCGACGGTGAGGCCCGCGCCGGTCAGCGTCCGCAGCGCCGCGACTCCGGCGGCGATCGAACAGCCGAGCTCCTCGGCGTCGCTTCCCCCCGCGTCGTGGTACGGCGTGCCGTCGACCACGACCGCCCTCAGCCCGGGAAAGCCCTCGGCGCAGCGCCTGGCGAGGTCGGCCGCGGTCTCGGGGTCACGCAGGGCGTCGGCGCCGAGGTTGCCCGTGGGCGCGACCCCCTTCCGCCCGGCCAGGGCGAACAGCGCCTCGGCCGCCTCGCGGGTGCGCTCTCCCGCGTCGAGCGTGACCGAGATCAGCTCCAGGTGGATCCGGTCGTCGAGGGCGCGGGGCAGGTCCTCGGGGCCGAGGGCGAGCCACAGCGAGGTGACACCGTTCTCCAGGTCGGCGAGAACCGCCTCCGGGTCGGCCGTCTCGTGCCGCTGCCTGACGTCCCAGCCGCCGCCGGGACGGGACCCCCTGATGTAGGGGGCCGCGCCCGGCAGGCCGGGGTCGTCGGGAAGGTCCGACGCGTCGTAGAGCGGCGCGATGGTCACGCCGTCGTAGGTGGTGGAGGACAGTGCCTCCTCTGGGGAGCCGGTTTCGATCCCGGACTTGTGTAGAACGCCGAGCGCGAGCTCGCGCCACCGCTCCCGTGTGGTAGGCGGGAAACCGGCGGCCGTTCGGAGTTCTTCAGGCGGCACCGTCATGAACCGGATAGTAAGCCCATCGTCTGAACGCGTTCTCCGTCAGGTCCCGGTCAGCGGACCGTTCGGGCTCCTGCCCGCCTCTCAGGTGACCGGCTCCTTCCAGCTGGCCTCCCAGGTGGCGCGGTCGACGGCACCGGTGACCGGCAGGCCCTTCTCCTTCTGGAAGGCGCGGCAGACCTCGCGGGAGCGCTCGCCGTACAGGCCGTCCGCGTCGAGGCTCCAGCCCCTGGCCCGCATCTGGCGCTGCCAGGTGCGGACGTCCTCCCCGCTCATGACCGGCGGGTACTTCAGGACGCGCCCGGGGAAGGCCGGGGACGGCTGCGGCTCCTGCGGGCCTCCGCCGTCGCCGGGCCGGGGAGCGCCCTTCTTCACCCAGGCGTACAGCGGCCCGCCGGGGCAGTCGGTCGAGTAGCCGTCGCGGTGTCCCTTGATCTCCTTGCCCGCGCCGCCCTTGTCCCTGAGGTACTCGATGGCGTCGAGGATGCCGTTGAGGATGCCGTCGGTCGGCTGGGTCAGTCCCGCGTTCCCGACCAGGCCGAGCACCGCGTAGTGGCCGCTGTTGAGCCCGGGGCCGTTGGCCGCGGGCAGGTTGTGCGGCCCCCTGCCCTCGAAGACCTTCCTGTGCGGGCAGACCAGCATCGAGTAGCCGACGTCGATCCAGCCGTTGCCGTCCATGTGGTGGTTCTGGATGGACTTCACCATGGCGACGCACTTGGCGTGGTCGTTGACGATGTCCGGGCTGACCTGGCCACCGGTGTAGTGGACCTTGACGCCTTTGGTCGAGTTGAGCCGCCCGTAGGAACCGCGCGGCTCCCGGGCGCCCCACTCGCGACGGGTAACAAGATCGATGGCCACGAGACTTCTCCACGGTTTGGGTACAGGGGGCTTACCGGAGCGTAGTAGCTGACGCATCACCCTATGGCGCGGTTCGCCAACTGATCTACCGGTGAAACATGTCGAAACGGAGCTCCAGGTAGGGGCGGGCATTGGAACGGCCGTCTTCTTACCGGGGACCGGACGGCTAAACCACCGTCCCGCTCCCCCACCGGACCGGCACGCGCGGAGCCGTCGCAGGAGCCGGGCCGCGTGCGCGTCCGGCCCCCGGCCCCCTCCGGCTCCCCGCCGCCCCGAACGCCACCCCGAACGCCGCCGGGACCGCCGTCACGGCCGCTCGCCCCTGTCGGGGCGGATCACCCGGCGCTCGGTGACGATGGCCGTGACGAGGTCGTGCGGGGTGACGTCGAAGGCCGGGTTCAGGGCGTGCGCCCCCTCTGGCGCGAGCCGTGCCCCGCGCACGGAGAGCACCTCCTCGGGATCGCGTTCCTCGATCTCGATCCCGGCTCCGGTCGGGGTCGCCAGGTCGACGGTGGTCTCCGGGGCGACGACGACGAACGGCACGCCCGCGCGGCGCGCGCCGAGGGCCAGGGCGTAGGAGCCGATCTTGTTTGCCGTGTCGCCGTCGGCGGCGATCCGGTCCGCGCCGATCAGCACGGCGTCCGCGTGCCCTCGCGCGAGCAGGAACGGCCCCGCGGAGTCGGCGACCAGGCGGTACGGCGCGCCCATCCGGCCCAGCTCCCACGCCGTCAGCCGGGAGCCCTGAAGTAGGGGCCGGGTCTCCAGCGCCAGCGCCTCGGTCAGCTGCCCCCGTTCGTGCAGGGTCCGCACGACCCCGAGGGCGGTGCCGCGCTCGACGGCGGCCAGGCCGCCGGTGTTGCAGACGGTCATGATCCGCACCCGGTCGCGTCCGGTGAGCTCACGCACCAGGTCCGCGCCCCGCTCCCCCATCGCGCGGCAGGCCTCGACGTCCTCGTCCCTGATCCGCAGCGCCCGGCCGAGGACCGCCTCGAACCCTCCGTCCAGATGTCCGAGAGCCTCGTCGACGCCCCAGGCGAGGTTGACGGCGGTCGGCCTGGCCGCGCGCAGCCTGGCCGCCGCGGAGAGCGGGTCGGTCTCGTCGCGCGCCGCGAGCGCCACCCCGAGCGCGCCGGCCACTCCCAGGGCGGGAGCGCCCCGTACGGCCAGCCTCCGGATGGCGTCGACGAGCCCGTCGACCGTGTCGATCCGGATGACGTGGAACCTGCCGGGAAGCGCTGTCTGGTCCACGAGCTCAACAGCCCCGTCAACCCAGTCGATCGTCCGCATGCCTCAACATATGCCCATACGAGGTAGTCATCGCTAGCCTTGCCCCCATGGCCGCCACTCCCCTGACCCCTGACGACCCACCCCGCCTGGGGGCGTTCCGGCTGGCCGGAAGGCTCGGCGAGGGCGGCCAGGGCGTCGTCTACCTCGGGCACGCGCCCGACGGGGAGCCGGTCGCGGTCAAGCTGCTGTTCGGCGGCGACCCCGAGACGCGGGCGCGGCTGTCCAGGGAGCTGGCCGCGCTGGAGAGCGTCGCCCCGTTCTGCACGGCGCGCGTGCTGGCCGCGTCGGTCGACGGGCCGCGCCCGTACGTGGTGAGCGAGTTCGTCGACGGGCCGTCCCTGCAGGAGCGGATCAGGGAGCGGGGGCCGCTGCGGGACGGCGAGCTCGAGCGTCTGGTGGTCGGCACGGCCACCGCCCTGGCGGCGATCCACGCGGCCGGGGTCGTGCACCGGGACTTCAAGCCCGCCAACGTGCTGCTCGGCCCCGACGGCCCCCGGGTCGTCGACTTCGGCATCGCGAGGGCGGACGGAGCCTCGACGATGACCTCGGGGATCATCGGCACCCCCGCCTACATGGCGCCCGAGCAGATCGGCGGCGCTCCCGCCTCGCCCGCCTCCGACGTGTTCGCCTGGGCGGCCACGATGGCCTGCGCGGCGAGCGGTTACTCGCCCTTCGGGGCCGACACCCTGCCCGCCGTACTGCACCGGATCCTGAACCACCACCCCGATCTCTCCGCCCTGCCCGCCAGGTTCACCGGACTGATCGGCTCCTGCCTGGACAAGGATCCCGCCCGCAGGCCCACGGCCCGTTCCCTCATGGTCAGCCTCGTCGACCCGGGCGCGGGCTCCTCGCCGTCGACCGAGGACCTGGCCAGGATCGGCAGCCGGATCGCCTCCGCTCCCGGCGGCGCGGGGACGGGCGACGCCGGGAGGGGCGGCGCCGGACCGGGCGGCGCGGGGATGGGCGACGCCGGGAGGGGCGGCGCCGGACCGGGCGGCGCGGGCACAGGCCGTACGGGATCGGACGCCCCGGGAACGGGCGGCGCTGGGACAGGCGGTGCGGGGACGGGCGGCGCGGGAACGGAGACCACCGGCACGGGCCGCGCGGGTCTCGACACCCGCGTGCCCGGACGGTCCTCCCGGGGCGTCCTCGTCGGCGCGGGGCTCGCCGGGGCGGCGATCCTGATCACCGGGGCCGTCGCGGCCTGGTCCCTGCTGGGCGGCGGGGGGCCTGCCGCCCGGAACACCCCCTCGGACACCGGCCGGCCCCTGGCCTCCGCCTCCCCCGACGTCACCGGGGCCTACCCCGACCAGCCCGTGGACACCTCCTCGGACGACGGCGGGAACCCCGACGACGTCACCGACACCGGGGAGCCGGTCCCGGAACCGTCGGGAACGGCGGCGTCCCAGCAGCAGGGGGGCGCTCTGCGGATCCCCTCCGCGTTCGCCGGGACCTGGTCGGGGCACATCAAGCCCACCGACCCCACCGGGCTGTTCTCCCTCAAGGAGCACGACGTGAAGGTCGACCTCGCCTCGGGCAGGGACTCGGGCTCGTGGACGGAGCCGACCTCCGACTGCTCCGGCACGCTCAGGCTCACCAAGGTCGGCGAGTCGGCCCTCGGGTTCAACCTGGAGGTGGAAGATCCCCTCAAGTGCGTCCCGGGCGCGCTGACCCTCACCCGCAGGGGAGACAGGCTGGCCTACCACTGGACCGACGGTCTCGGCGCGGGCACCTTCTTCGACGGCGAACTGTCCAGGGGCTGACGCGGGAGCGCGGCCGGACGGCGATCGGCGGGCCCGTTCCCCGCGCCCGCCGTGGATCCGCCTTGCTGAAAGCCGAAAACCCCTCGACCTGCGCGACAGCAAAGGGGATCATTACCGATATGTCCGTACTGAGGGAGGTCCACTTCACCCCGGAGTCACGCGCGACGGAACTGCCGATGAACCTCTGGCTCGACGACGGCGACTCGGCGATGGACGTGATCGACGCTCTCGCGCTCTCACCGTTCGCGACGGGCGCGCAGCCGTGGTCACGCACCACGGAGCTGGAACGGGTCCGAGCGGACGCTCCGCTGGCGCCGGCGGCGGGGACCCTGGTGCGGGCGGCGCGTGAGGACGACGGACGGGAGTCCCGGCTGATCCGCGGCGAGGGCTGGACCCTGCGCGTGGTCCGCTACCGCAACCGCTCGGCCCTGGTCAGCGTCACCGCGGTCGACGACGAGCTGGCCCGCTCGGTGATCGAGGAGACCGTCAAGGACGCGCTGGAGCCCGCCCCGGAGAGCGACCACGTCGAGATGGGCTTCTGGTGGCAGGGCCCGCACGGCGCGCGCCGCTCGGAGAAGCCCATCACCGCCTCCCCCTGGGCGAAGGTCGGCGGCAACTACGCACGCGCCCTGGACGGCCCGCTGTCCCGCCTGATGTCCGTCACCCCGCAGGACGTGCGCGGCCGCCTCATCCTCCTGCACGGCCCGCCCGGCACCGGCAAGACCACGCTGCTGCGCACGCTGGCCCGTGAATGGCGGTCCTGGTGCCAGGTGGACTGCGTGCTCGACCCCGAGCGCCTGTTCAACTCGCCGGGGTACCTGATGGAGGTCGCGGTCGGCTCCGACTCGGACGACAAGGGCGGCAAGTGGCGGCTCCTCGTGCTGGAGGACTGCGACGAGCTGATCAGGTCCGGCGCCAAGGAGATGACGGGACAGGGGTTGTCCCGTCTGCTCAACCTGACCGACGGCCTGCTCGGTCACGGCCGCGACGTGCTGGTGGCCATCACCACCAACGAGGACCTGGCGCGACTCCACCCCGCCGTGGTCCGTCCCGGTCGTTGCCTGGCCCAGATCGAGGTGGGGGCCCTTCCCCACGACGAGGCCGCCCTGTGGCTCGGCACCGACGAGGGCGTCTCCCCGTCCGGGGCCACTCTGGCCGAGCTGTTCGCCCTGCGCGAGGGCGTGAGCAACGCCTCGACCGCCCCCGAGACCATCGGCCTCTACCTCTGATCCACCGCCGGAACGCCGGTCGCGAACCACCGTCGCGCCCGCGCCCCTTCTGCCGCAGAATGGTGACAAGAGCACTATCGAAGGATGCCGACCATGCCGCGCACCGGACCACGCAGCCCCTCTCCGGCAGGGCTTGTCTGCGTGATGATCGGCTCCTCCCAGGCCGTCGCGACCGTGGCCAACTACGTGGAGGGAAGCATCCTTCGGATCCTCTTCGTGATCCTTGTCGGCGTGGTCAGCGGCGCCGTCGCCTACCTGACGATCAGCAACGCACCTCGTTCTCAAAAAAAATTCCTCCGATCTGCCATGTAGCAGATTGACACGTGGCAGCCGCCCCGGCAGGTCGCCATGACGTGCTCCCGCCGGGAAACGGCACAGGCCGCGCGGTCGCCCCGGCGGGGCGCGTCGATCCCCGACCACCGCGGGAGGCCCCGCCTTCGGGCGCGGGCCTCCCGCGGTGCGTCCGCGGAGAGGAGAGAGAGTGGTTTCCGAAGACGGTCCCGTCGTCTCCAGCGCACTGCTTCGCAGCAGGCTCCTCCAGCTTCGCCAGGAACGGCGTCTGACACAGGAGCAGGTCGCCCGGGCTCTTGAATGGTCGCTGTCGAAGGTCATCCGCATCGAACACGGAAAGAACAACGTCAGCAGGGCCGATCTCCAGGCGCTTCTCGTCCTTTACGGGATCGAGGACGAAAGGGAGCGCGAGGTCCTTCTCCAGCTGGCCCGGTCCGCCAGGACGCCGAGTTGGTGGAGTGAGTTCAGGACGTCGATCTCGGACGCCTATCTCTCCTATGTCGGTTACGAGCAGGCTGCGGCAGCCATCCTGCAGTTCCAGCCCCACAGCCTGCCGAGCCTGCTGCAGACGGAGGACTACGCGAGGGCGGTCGTGGCGGACTCCATGGAGAGGACGGGCGCCGACGCCGTGGTCAGGCTGCGAATGCGCCGCCAGCGGATGCTGCGCGAACGCCGGGAACCGCCGGTTCGGGAATTCGTTCTGGACGAGGCCGTGATCCACCGCCGCGTCGGCGCCGGCAGATCACCGGAGATCATGCCCAGGCAACTGGTCCACGTCAGCGAGATGATCGAGCGCGAAGAGGTCAGGGTCCACGTGGTTCCGTTCGAGGCGGGCGCGCATCCGGGGATGGGAAAAAGCGATTTCACCCTGCTGGAGTTCGCCGGCGGACTGGACGATGTGATCTACACCGACAACAACGAAACCACCGCGGCCGTCCCGGGGACCGACCACCGCGTGGTCGAATACAGAGAGCTCTTCGAGCTGCTGAAGGAATGTTCCCTCTCCCGTGAGGAGTCATACCAGCTCATCGCGCGCACCGCCCTGGAGATGAGTGACCGCCCGAGGAGCCGCAGCGGGTAAGCCGGTCGCGCGCCTGGCTCCCTTTCGCCACCGGTCGCCGCCTGCGGCGCGGACCTCGTCCGGACGCTCGTCAGGACGTCTCCCCGGCGACGATCCTGGCGGCGAGGACGTGCTTGCAGGGGTCGCGCGAGCCCCGGTGGTCGACAACCCCAGGCGGCCGTCGGAGAGCGTGGAGGGCCCGGCGTAGGAATACGCCTGCG
Organism: Streptosporangium carneum; assembly: GCF_027922005.1. GTDB lineage: Bacteria > Actinomycetota > Actinomycetes > Streptosporangiales > Streptosporangiaceae > Streptosporangium > Streptosporangium carneum. The sequence goes on from NZ_BSEV01000003.1 coordinate 373,174, forward strand.
ACGTGCTCGTCATGCGGCGGACACTGGAGATCGCCACCGGCAAAGCCAGGAAGAGGGAACGAGCACGGGCACGGGAGATCGTTTTGGATCGTTCCCCTTACCCTGGGCGGGCCGCGCGCCCTATCGTCCGAGGGTGCGTACTCTCCGTCGTCCACGTTCCCGCCGCCGCGACCGGCAACCGAGGAGGCGCAGCCCGCTGAGGGCTCTGGTGCTGTCCGCCGTGACGGCATTCGCCCTGGTCACCGCAGTCGGCGTCATCGGCGACAGGATCAGCAGGGCGCACGACGCCGTCAAGGCGAGCACCCCGGCCCCTGTCACGGCCTCTCCCGACGCCTCGGCCCCCAGCACCCTCTCGCTCGCGGAGCCGCGCTCCCCCGTCCTCTCCCCGACCCCTTCCCTGAGCCCCTCCTCCGGTCCCGGCGAGATCCGCGCGCTCCTGTCCGCCCTGCGGCGGATCGATCCGGCGCTGGACGACCGGAGGGCGATCGGCCTGGCGCTGGAGTCGTGCCGGGATCTGGCGAGCGGGACGGGCCGCCCGCAGGTGGCGGAACGCACCCGCCTTCGCTTCGACCGCTTCGGCGGCGCAGCCGGGATCGGCGTCTGGCAGGCGGACCTGATCCTGACGGCGATCGAGAGGTTCTGCCCGTCCTGACGCCCCGATCCCGCCGGACGCCCGATGCGCCGTCGACTCTCCCCCGCGTGCGGGAAGGCGCCGATCCGGCCGGCTGCGAAGTGGGTGCCGCCGGGGGCGTCTCCCCCGTCCGGCGCCCAGACCGTCACGGAGAACCGGTGGAACCCGGCCGAGCCACTAGCCTGATCGGCTGTGGAGATCGCAGCCCGCCCGGCCCCGACCGGCGTCCTCACCCGCATCGGCCCCGCGGGCGTCGTGGGCGTGATCACGGCGCTGGCGGCGACGCTGTACTCGGTCGTGAGCCTGACGCGCCTTCACGCGTTCCGCCTCGGCACCTACGACCTCGTCATCTTCGACCAGGCCGTCCGTTCCTACTCCCGCCTCCAGCTCCCGGTCTCGATCGCCAAGGGCGTGCACAACGACCTGGGCTGGACCTTCGCGGTCCTGGGTGACCACTGGTCGCCGATCCTGGCCCTCCTCGCGCCGTTCTACTGGCTGCACGACGGCCCCGAGACCCTGCTCGTCCTCCAGGGCGTGCTGCTGGCCTCGGCGACGCCCCCTCTGTGGCTCCTGGCCAGGCGACGCCTGGGCGTGAAGCGCGCGCATCTCGTCGCGGTCGCCTACGCCCTGTCGTGGCCGGTCGCCGAGGCCGCCGCCTTCGACTTCCACGAGGCGGCCTTCGCCCCGGCGCTCACGGCGTGGATGATCGAACGTCATGACGCGGGCCGGCCGGGGCAGGCGGTGGCGGCGGGCGCGCTGCTGCTGTGCGTCAAGGAGGACGCGGGCCTGCTCCTCGCGGGATACGGCCTGTTCCTGCTGGCGACCCGGCGGTGGCGGGCGGGCGCCGCCCTGGTGGTGGGCGGCCTCGCGGCGGTGATGCTCACGACCAGGGTGCTCATCCCCGCCTTCGGCGGGCGTGCCGACTACTACTGGGCCTACGGCGCGCTCGGCCCCGACCTGTCCTCGGCGGCGGCGCGGGCGCTGACCCACCCGCTGGAGGCTGTGGCGCTGCTGGGCGCCCCGCCGCAGAAGCTGCTCACGGTGCTCATGCTCGGCGTGATGGTCCTGTTCCTGTGCCTGCTCTCACCGATGACGCTGATCGTGGTCCCGCCGCTGGCCGCCCGCATGCTGGCGAGTTCCTTCCCCAACTGGTGGGGCACCGACTACCACTACAACGCCTTCCTCGTCGCGGTCCTCTTCTGCGCCGCGGTCGACGGGATGAGCCGCGCGCGGCTCGCGCGTCTGAGGACTCCGCTGGCCTTCGCCCTCGCGGCGACCGCCGTCGCGCTGCTGCCCTTCTTCGCCTACGGCAGGCTCTCCGCCCCCGACCGGCGCGCCCTGGCCGCGGCCGAGGCCGCGGCGGCCGTGCCGGACGGCGTGCTGGTCGAGGCCGCCAACTACGTGGGACCGGCGCTCACCTCCCGGACCCGGGTGCTGCTGTGGGATCGTCTGCCCCGCTGGGCGCCGTGGGTGGTCGCGGAGACGGGCAGGAAGACGTTCCCCTTCACGGCCCTCGAGGAGCAGCTCGCCCGGGTCGAGACGCTCAGGCGCAACGGTTACGAGGTCGTCTTCGAGCGCGAGGGCTATCTCGTGCTGCGACGCGGCGGATGAGGGACGCGGGAGCCGGAGGGCGACGGCACGGGAGACGCGGCCCCGTCCCCGTTCCCCGGGGGCGGGGCCGCGCGCCGAGGGGCGCCGGTCAGACGCCGCGCCGCATCGCGCGGATGCCGAGCGCCAGGCCCGCCGCGGCGACCGCGCAGGCGCAGAGCACGCCGTACAGCACGGGCGGCTCCGCGAACCGGCCCGCGAACAGCGCCCGTTCGGCCTCGACCACGTAGAAGACGGGGTTCAGCGCCGCCGCGGTCCGCAGCCAGGACGGACCGGTGTCCAGCGGCAGCAGCAGGCCGGACAGCAGCATCAGCGGGAACATCACCAGCTGGGTGACCACGTAGAACATGGTGCCTCCCGGCCGGGAGGCGATGGCGAGGACGAAGGAGAAGCCGCCCAGGCCGACGCCGAGGACGGTCAGCAGCGCCAGCCCGGCCAGCACCCCCTGCGGGCTCGGCCGGAACCCCAGCGGGATCGCGAGGCCGATGATCAGCACGGCCTGGGCCAGCAGGATCACGAACTCCTTCGCCGTCCGGCCGACCAGCATCGCCGTACGGCTCAGCGGGGTGACGAGCATCCGCTCCAGCGAGCCCCCGAGGAGCTCGATCAGAAGCGAGTATCCGGCCGCCATCGGCCCGTAGAGGCACATCATGATCAGGATTCCGGGCACGAACCACTGCCACGGCGAGCCCCCGTCTCCGAGGACCCCCGTCCCCGAAAGCGTCGGGCCGAACAGGAACAGGAAGATGAGCGGCTGCACCATGGTGAACAGCAGGCCGACGGGCTCGCGCGGCACGGGGGCGAACTCGCGGGAGAACACCGTCACGGTGTCGCGGACCAGTGTGGGACTCACGTGTCATGCCTTTCTCTGCTCCCCGCCGGAAGGCTCCGCGGGACACGTCGGGAAACTCCTGGCCGGTCGGCGACCGCCGGGAGAAGGGCGACCGCCGGGAGGACGGCGGGCACCGGGAGGACGGCGGGCACCGGGAGGAGAGCGGGCGCCGGCCTCACGGGGGGCGCGAGGATCACGCGGCGGCGTCCCGGGAAGCGCCCTGCTCCCCGCCCTGCTCCCCGCCCTGCTCCCCGCCCTGTGCGTCGCCCTGTGCGTCGCTCTCACGCAGGCTGCGGCCGGTGAGCGCGAGGAACACGTCGTCCAGCGTCGGCCTGGAGGTCTCCGCGGTGAGGACCTTCACCCCTGCCTCGTCCAGCGACCGCAGGTACTCCGGCAGCACCGCGCCCGCGTGGGAAACCCGCAGCAGCACGGTCGTGCCGTCGGCGGTGACCTCGCCTGACCCGGCGACCCGCTCGGCGATCCCCGCCGCTCTCGCCGCGTCCGCCGCGTCGCGGGTGGTGATCGTGACGCGGTCGCCCGCCAGGTCGCTCTTCAGCCGCCCCGCCGCGCCGTCCGCGATGACCCGGCCGTGGTCGACGATCACGACCCGCGCGGCCATGTTGTCCGCCTCCTCCAGGTAGTGGGTGGTCAGGAAGACGGTCGTGCCGTGCTCCTCGCGCAGCCGCAGGATGTGCTCCCAGATGTTGGCGCGACTCTGCGGATCGAGGCCGGTCGACGGTTCGTCCAGGAACAGCAGCCTGGGCCGGTGGACGAGCCCCAGGGCGATGTCGAGACGCCTGCGCTGGCCGCCCGACAGGGTGCCGGGTTTGCGCTCCGCCAGGGAGCCCAGGTCCAGCATGGCGAGGACCTCGTCGGCCCGCTCACGCGCCTGCGGGCGGGTGAGGCCGTAGCAGCGTCCCTGGGTCACCAGTTCGTCGCGGACGCGGAAGTTTTCCCCCGCTCCGCTCTTCTGCCCGACGTAGCCGATGCGGGCGCGCACCCCGGCCGGATCGGACACGACGTCGCGGCCCGCCACGACGGCGGTCCCCGAGGTCGGGGGGAGCAGCGAGGTGAACATGCGCAGGCAGGTCGACTTCCCCGCCCCGTTCGGGCCGAGGAAGGCCACGAGCTGGCCCTCCTCGACGTCGAGGTCGAGGCCGCGTACGGCGTCGACGTGCGCTCCCTTGATTTTGAAGCGCCGGGTCAGTCCTCGGGCATGGATCATCGTCCCCTCCTTGGGGGCAGGCGTGGGTGGTGGGCGGGCGTCCGGCGAGCAGGATCGGCGACGCCCGGGCATGACGAAGAAACCCCAGATCGGGGGCTTTTTTCGGAGACGCCTCATCCTTGACCACGGAAACCGACTTTGGCAAACGCGAATACGACGTTCGCGTTTGCCCTGACCTGGGAAAACGTGCTTCTTTCCGGGAAAGGGAAACGGCCCGGACCCTGCGGGTCCGAGCCGTTTCCCATCGCTGACGTGGCCTTTTTCGAACCGGTGAGAAAACACCGGTGTTTTTCTGTGGAGGCGTCCCGCGCGGACGAGCGCCTCAGGAGAAGCGACGCCCCTCGTCGCGGCGGTAGGCCCAGACGGAGAGCGCGCCGAAGACCGCGACCCACACGACCAGCGCCACCAGGGAGACCGCGTTCGGGGAGAAGTCGGTGCTGGCCGCCCAGACCAGCTCGACCGCGCCCCTGGTCGGCAGGTAGGGGGCGATGACCTGGATGAACTCGGGGGCGTTCTCGGGAGGTCCGGTGAGCAGCCCGCCGCCGACGGCCATCGGGAAGAACACCACCTGGGCGACGACGATGGCGGCCTTCGACGGCAGCGCGTAGCCGATGAACAGGCCCATCAGGGTGAACGGGATCGAGCCCAGGAGCACGGCGGCCAGGCCGAGCAGCAGCTGCGCCGGGGTCACCGTCGCCTCCGTGAGGAAGGCGGCGATGAGCAGGACGGGGACGACGGCGATCCCCATGATCGCCATGACGGTGAGGATCCGCCCGGTGAACCGGGGCAGCGGCCCGGCGGGCAGCGTGCGCAGGTAGGGGTCCCACGGCTGGGCCCGGTCCTCGGCGACCCCGATGCCGTAGGTGAACAGGCAGGCGGACATGACCGCGAAGACCAGCATCGCTCCGGTGGCGTACGTCGCCGCGACCGCGTCCTTCCCGGCGAAGGGCACCACGAAGAACAGCATCGAGAGCGCGGGGAAGACCGAGCTCCCGATCACCGACATGGGCACGCGGACGGTCTCGAGGAACTGGTACCGGGCATGGGTGAGAACGAGGGACATCACAAACTCCTGTCAGCCGACGGGCCCGCGGGTCAGGCGGTCTGGGGTTCGCGGGTGGTGATGGTGAGGAAGGCCTCTTCGAGGGAGGTCGGCCGGATCTCCAGGCCGGAGAAGGGGACGCCGGCCAGCACCAGCTCGCGGACCAGGGCGTCGGCGTCGGCGGTGAGCAGGTGCGTGCGGGAGCCCTCGTGCTCGACGCCCAGGACTCCTGGCAGGTCGGGCAGGCCGGGGCCGGTCAGGGTGACGCGGCGGACGCCGACCAGGCCGCGCACCGCGTCCATGGTGTCGTCGGTGAGCACCCGGCCTTCGCCGATCACCACGACCCGTTCGGCCAGCGCCTCGATCTCCTCCAGGTAGTGGCTGGTGAGGACCACGGTGCCGCCTCCGGCGTGGAAGTCCCTGATCGCGTCCCAGAGGGCGTGGCGGGCCTCGACGTCGAGGCCGGTGGTCGGCTCGTCGAGGAAGACGAGGCGGGGGTTTCCGACGAAGGCCAGCGCCACCGCCAGGCGGCGCTTCTGCCCGCCGGACAGGCCGCCGATCTGACGCCTGACGAGGTCGCCGAGGCCGAACCGCTCCAGCAGCGCCTCCCGGCTCACCGCCTCGGGAAAGTGGGCCGCCACGAAGTCGACGCACTCGCCGACCCGCAGCGCGGGCGGCAGGCCGGTCTCCTGGGGGGTGACCCCGATGCCTCGGCGTCGCACCGGATCCTGGGGCGAGCCGCCGAGCAGCTCGACGGTTCCCGACGTCGGCCGCCGGAGCCCGGCGAACAGGTTGACCAGTGTGGACTTGCCCGCGCCGTTCGGCCCGAGCAGCCCGACCAGCTCTCCGGCGCGGATGTCGAGGGAGACCCGGTCGAGTGCCGTGACGGCGCCGTACCTCCGGGTGGCCTCGACGGTGCGGGCCAGGATCTCTGCCATGGGGGTCCTTCCTATCCCAGGTCGAGCAGTTCGCGGATGGCGGCGGTGTAGTCCTCGAAGGCACGGCGTCCCTGACGGGTCAGGGCGACGTAGGTCGTGGGGGTGCGTCCCCTGTGGGTCTTGACGATCTCCACATATCCGGCCTCCTCAAGCTTTCCGAGGTGCACGGACAGGTTTCCCGCGGTCATCCCGAGCAGTTCCCGCAGCCCGGGGAAGGTGATCTGGTTCGTCTCGCCCAGGGTGTTGAGCGTGGCGATCACCTTCAGCCGGGCCTGCGCGTGGATGACCGGGTCGAGCTCGCGCGGCGCCGTCATGCCCCGCCCCGCCGGCGGATCCGCTGCACCACGCCGACGACGATGAACGCGCCGCCCGCGCCCACGGACATGAGCAGGGCGTGGACGCCGGGACCCGCGATCGCGCCGACCACGTTGAGCACCGCGAGCCCCGCGCCGAGGAAGAACATCGTCCGCACCCGCCAGACCGCGCCGCCCGCGATGTAGAGGGCGGCCACGATCGTCATGGACATCACCGCCCAGAGCAGGCCGGTCTCCTCCACGGGCAGCAGGGGGCTGAGCCTGACGCCGAGTGCGAACATGCCGGCGAAGCCGAACAGCCAGGCGAAGCCGTACATCATGCCTCGTTCGGCCGCCTCGCCCCGCACCTGGCTGCTCATCGACCGCTGCGCGAAGGAGCTGACCGCCATGGCCAGGACCATCAGGGAGAACAGCACGGACAGGGCGACGCCCCTGGGGACGAGCCCGTAGGCGTAGTGCAGGAACAGCGCGCCGAACCCCACTCCCCAGGCGATCCCCCACGGCGTGTAGGTCAGCAGCGGGTCTCCGCCGAGCCGTCTGCTCGTCGCGCTCTGCTGCTCCTCGATGAGCCGGAGCATCTCCTCCGGGCTCAGGGGCCGGTCGTCGTCGTCAAGCCGGTTCATCGCCGTCCTTCAAACTAGTTTGAACCGCAAACCTGTGGTTTGAACTGTAAACCACATTGCACGGCAAACTCAACAGGACGATCTCCGAGCACGGCGACGGCCACCGCGCGTCTCCGGGAGGCCGTTCCTCCTGGGAGCGTCACGCGATGGCCGTCATGTGGGACAGGCGCCCCCTACCTCTGGGCGTGGAGCGCGGTGTCGAGGGGAATCGGACGGAACATCTCCGGCTCCTCCTCGGAGGTCAGCGCCGTGGGGCCGTAGATCCAGTCGACGAACGAGTAGTCGTAGACGTCGCGGCCGCGCAGGAGGGCGTTGCGCTGCAGCCTCCGGAGTCCCTCGAGGTGCCACAGCTCGCCCCACGCCCGGGCGGTGGTGACGACCCGGCGACAGTGCTCAGGCCGTACCGCCTCGTAGGCGGCGAACGCCGCGTCCCAGTCGACGCCCGAACCGCCGCCGGTCCGCCGCGCGCGCTGGGCGGCGACGTGCTCTCCGAGCACCCAGCCGTCCTCGATCGCCATGACCGCGCCCTGCGCCATGTACTGCAGGGGCGGGTGCGCCGCGTCGCCGAGCAGCGCGATCCGACCGGCCACCCAGGTCATGATCGGGTCGCGGTCGTACATCCGCCACCACCGGTCGCGCCACATCAGCGGCAGCCCGTTGCGGACCTGGTCGCAGGTCCCCGCGAACGCCTCGTCCAGTTCGTCCGGCGTTCCCCAGTCGTCCTCGCCGGCCAGCGCCTTCGGCGACTCGAACACGGCGACCTGGTTGAACATCTCGCCGCCCCGCAGCGGGTACTGGACGAAGTGGCAGCGAGGGCCGACGTACACGACGACGTCCCTGTCGTGGATGCCGTTGCCGACGACCTTCTCGAACGGCACGGCGCCGCGGTACGCCACGTACGCCGAGCTCACCGGCTCGTCCCGGACCAGCAGCTCGCGGGCGACCGAGCGCAGTCCGTCCGCGGCGATCACCGCCTCCGCCTCGTCGACGCCGCCGTCGGCGAAGCGGACCCTGGCGCCGCCGTCGACGTTCTCGTACGACACGCAGCAGGCGTCGGTCAGCAGCTCGACGCCCGCCCGCTCACAGGCGCGGAGCAGGATCCGGTGCAGGTCGCTGCGGTGGATCACCAGGTAGGGGTAGCCGTAACGGCGCTCGAGGTCGCGGAGGTCGAGCCGGGTCAGGTCGCGGGCGTCCACGGCGTCCTTCATGACCATGCCCTCGGGCAGCACGCCGAGGTCGGTCGCCTCCTCCAGCAGCCCGTAGCGGTCCAGGATCCGGGTGCAGTTCGGCGCGAGCTGGAGGCCCGCGCCGACCTCGCCGAACACGGACGCCTGCTCGTGCACCCTGACCCGCAGCCCCTGGCGGGTCAGCGCGAGCGCGGCGGACAGGCCGCCGATGCCGCCCCCGACGACGATCACCTCGGCGCGGGTGGAGGGAGAGATGCCCATGGGGTCGGTCCTTCTCGTCATAGCCACGGAGGCAGGGCCGGGGGGAGGCCGCCGCCGGCGGCGGTCACTCCGGCCGCGGGGCGTCCGGCCAGGTAGGCGGTCACGTCGGCCGGGGTTCCCTCGACGTCGGGCACCGCGTCACGACCCCGCCTGGCGCGGATGTCCTCCTGCAGCGCCCGCAGGAAACCGTCGGGGAGGTCGGCGAAGGTGAGGCCGGTGGCGAGGTCCACGGCGTGCACCATCACCTCCCGGCTGCGCATCCACGGGATCTCGCTCGCCGGCACGGTGCGGCCCTGCGCGGTCACCACCTCGGCCCGCCACGCCTCGTCGGGAAGCTCCGCCATCGCGGCGGCCAGTGTCGCGGCCGACTCGGTGAACCACCGTGCCAGCTCGTCCGCGCCCAGCCGGGAGCCCCGCTCGATCCCCGCGGCGCGCTCCCGCGGGGAGGCGTACATCGGGGTCTCCTCGCCGGTGCGCGCCCAACGGACCAGGTTGCCGACCGCGTCGGCGTTCGCCGCCAGGTGCGCCACGACGTGCTTGCGCGTCCAGCCCGGCAGGGCCGACGCGGCGCCGTACTCGTTCTCGGAGAGGCCGGCGATCGCCGACGCGCACAGCCGGGTCCCCGTTTCGGCCCACGCGAGCGTGGTGGCGAGGTCGCGTGCCATCACGCGCCTTCGGGGACGACGCGGTTCTCGAGCCTGCCGAGCCCCTCGATCTCGGTCACGACCAGTTCGCCGCCCTTCAGGAATACCTGCGGTTCGCGGGCGTGGCCGACGCCGCCGGGGGTGCCGGTCGCGATCACGTCGCCCGGGTTGAGCCGCACCATCGTCGAGACGTAGCGGACCAGGTGGACCGGGTCGAAGAGCAGGTCGCCGGTGTTGTCGGCCTGCATCACCCGGCCGTCGACCTCGCAGCGGATGTCGAGCGCGGGCCGCGGGCCGGTCTCGTCCGCGGTGACGAGGAACGGGCCGATCGGGGTGGTCGAGTCCCAGTTCTTGCCCTGCAGCCACTCCCTGGTCCGGAACTGCCAGTCACGGCAGGTGATGTCGTTGAGCACGGTGAACCCCGCGATCGCGGCCACCGCCTGTTCCTCGTCCGCCCGGCGCACCCGCCGGCCGACGACGACGGCGAGTTCGGCCTCCCAGTCGAACTGCGCGGTCTCCGCCGGGCGGAGGATGTCGTCGGCGGCGCCGATGAGGGTGTCGGTGAACTTGGAGAAGAGGGTCGGGTGCTCCGGGAGGTCGCGGCCCATCTCCTTGATGTGGTTCTGGTAGTTCAGCCCGACGCAGACGACCTTGCTCGGCCGCGGCACGACCGGGGCGAGGTCGGCTCCGGCGAGCGCGTGCCGCGGGCCGTCGGCCGCCGCGGCGGCCGCGAGGCCGTCGGGCGCGGCCAGCACCGCGCCGACGTCGGGCAGGCCCACCTCGACGAGGTGGTCGCCGTCGACGCGGACGGCGGCGGTGCGGTGGTCGCCCAGGCGGATGGTGGCGAGCTTCATCGGCTGCCCTTCTCGGTGTGACTGCGGAACAGGTTGAGCTTGGTGAGGATCGGGGCGTCGCCGAACTGGAACAGGTCGAGCGCCCCCGAGTCGGAGTCGGACGCCGACGCCTCCGAGCGGATCGACAGCGGCTGCCAGGAGGGGACGACGAAGAGGTCGCCGCGGGTCACCGTCCAGGAGCGGTCGCCGACGGTGACCCGCCCCGACCCGTCGAAGACCTGGTAGACCGACGAGCCGGTCTCCCGGTACGGCGCGGTCTCCGTGCCCGCCGTGATCCGGTGGAACTGCGCCCGGATCGTCGGGAGCACGTCGTCCGCGGTGGTCGGGTTGGTGTAGCGGACCAGGGCGTGACCCGGTTCGACCGTGCCCGCGTGGCCCTCCCGTTCCAGCGCGAGCTGGCCGGTCAGCGCGGCGTCGGTGTCGGCCCAGCGGTAGCGCAGCAGGGGGGTGCCCTCGCGACGGCCGAGCTGTGAGACCGGCGCCAGGCCGGGGTGTCCCCAGAGCCGCTCCGAGCGGGAGCGGTCGGGGGCGGCGTGCTCCCCCTCGCTGAGGGTGTCCCTGCCGAAGTCGAAGAACTGCCCCTCGACGCCGTACTGGAACGGGATGTCGAGCCCGTCGATCCAGGCCATCGGCGTGCTCGCCGAGTTGTGGTGGGCGTGCCAGTGCATGCCGGGCTGAGGGAGGAAGTCGCCCCTGCGCATCGGCACCGGGTCGCCCTCGACCACGGTCCACACGCCCTCACCCTCGACGACGAAGCGGAACGCGTTCTGGGTGTGCCGGTGCTCGGGCGCGTCCTCGCCCGGCATCAGGTACTGGATCGCGGCCCACAGGGTCGGGGTCGCGTAGGGCCTGCCGCCCAGGCTCGGGTTGGCCAGCGCGATCGCGCGGCGCTCGCCGCCGCGGCCGACCGGGACCAGGTCACCGGCACGGCCTGCGAGTTCGAGCAGCCCGCTCCACTCCCAGCGGTGCGGCTGCGCGTTGGAGCGCGGGTGCTGCGGCATCAGGTCGCCGATCTCGGTCCACAGCGGGACGAGCAGCGCCTTCTCGAAGCCGCGGTAGAGATCCTCGAGTTCGGGGCTGACGGGAGGCTGGCCGGGCCGGTCCTCAGCGGTGAGGCTGACCGGCGACGTGATGGCGTTCGCGTCGGACATGGTCCCGACTATCCGCCGACCCGGCGGATCGGGAACAGAGGATTCTGCACAGCGGAACAGGCTGTGTCAGCATGGAACTCATGGCGAAGCCGATGAAGATCCCGCCCGCCTACGCGTCGAACAGCGTCGACCACGCCCTCAGGCTCGCGCAGATCCTCCAGATCGACGGGGCGATCACGGTCTCGGCGGCGGCCGAGCGGCTGGGTGTCGCCCGATCCACGGCCCACCGGCTGCTGACCGCGCTGGTCTACCGCGACTTCGCGGTGCAGGACGAGGACCGGACCTACCGGGTGGGCCCCATCCTCGCCCTCGCGGAGCGTGCCCAGTCCGACGTCGGCGCACTCCGCGCGGCGGCCCTCGGGCCGATGCGGGCCCTGGTCGACCGGATCGGCGAGACCGTGAACCTCAGCATCCGCACCGGCAGGAACGTCCGGTTCATCGCCTCGGTCGAGTGCGCGCAGGCCCTGCGGGTGGGCAGCCGCGAGGGCATGGTCTTCCCCGCCCACCAGGCCACCGGCGGCCTGATCGCACTGGCGGCGCTCTCGGACGAGGAGCTCGCGACCCTGTACGCCGCCGACGACCGGCGCGATCCCGGCGAGGAGCCGCCGGACCTGGCGAAGCTCCGCCGCGAGCTCCGGTCGGTACGGCTCAGCGGCGTCGTGCTCAACCTCGAGCGCACCGAGCGGGGCGTGACCGCGATGGGGTGCGCGGTGAAGGACCGCGCCGGCGCGACCGTCGCGGCGCTGTCGGTCTCGATGCCCAGCGTCCGCTACTCGCCGAAGCAGCTCACACCGCTCATCGCCGAGGTCACGGCCGCGGCCGACGCGATCACGCGCGCCCTCTGAGGCGGCGGCTCAGCGGGCGGCGGCTCAGCGGGCGGCGACCAGCGCCTCGCCGATCGCCGCCATGGCGTCGGCGAGCCGCTCCATGAACTCCGAGATCGGCTTGCCGTCCCTCGACTGGAGCGAGACGAACGCGCCGTCGAACCCGGCCATGCCGAAGTGCGCGAGGGCGTCCGCGACCGTGTTCGCGACGTCCTCGCCCTCGCTCGCGAACGACGAGCGGATCATGTGCCGCATGTAGTCGCGGCCCTCGTCCCGGACCTCGATCACGGTCCGCAGCGCCTCGGGCGCCTCGGCCGCCTCGCGGCTCATGACCAGCACCAGCAGCAGGCGCAGGAACTCCTCCCGGTTCTCCAGGACGTCGCCTGTCCTGTGCAGGTACCACCCGAGACGCTCGCGCGGGGTGCCGCCCTCCGGCGGGTTCCGGTGAGCCTCGCGCATGGCGTCGAAGAAGCCGTGCGCCCCCTTGGCCATGACGGCCGAGAGCAGCCCCGCCTTGGACTCGAAGTGGTGGTAGAAGGCGCTCTTCGGCAGGCCCGTCTCCCTGACGAGCGTCGACATCGACGTGCCGGCGTAGCCGCGCACGGACATCACCCGGGCGGTCGCGTCGAGGATCTCCTGCCGTGACCTGCGGCCGCGGCGGTTCCCGGTGCGCGCCTCGGGCGCGAGCTTCTCCACCCGCTGAAGTCTAGGGAACCGGCGGTGACGGCTCGTCTCCGCGGCTGGAAACCGCGTCCACGGACCGCGACGGACCCTTGACACACCGCGGTGGCTCGTTGTTACCCTCCACACGTTTGAACCGAACGTTCGGTCCAAAACTGCCGCACCGAGCACGTGCGGCCGGGACAACGGAGTCAGCGCATGACCGAGAGCTACGACGCGGACGTCGCGATCGTCGGGTACGGCCCAACCGGTGTGATCGCCGCGCTCACCCTCGCCAGGTACGGCGTCTCCGCCGTCGCCCTCGAACGGGACAGGGACATCTATCCCCGGGCCCGGGCCGTGACCGTCAACGACTGGACGATGCGGATCTTCCAGGACCTTGGCGTCGACGAGCGGATCGAGAAGAGGATCGACCCTCAGCGAGCCCTGCGCTGGGTGACCTACGACGGCACGGAGATCATGCGGGTCGAGCACCCGCCCTCGACACTGGGCCGCAAACCGCGCTTCTACAACATCTACCAGCCGACGATGGAGACCGAGCTGCGCGCGGCCGCGCAGGAGTACGGCGACCGCGTCACCGTCCACTACGGTGCCGAGGTCACCGGGATCGACCAGCACGCCGACGGCGTCACCGTCACCTCGACGGACACCGCGACCGGCGAGACCCGCGTCACCCGCGCCCGGTACGCGATCGGCGCCGACGGCGGCAGCAGCGCGACCCGGGGCGAGGTGGGCTGCCGGCTGCTGGGCGACACCAACGACGTCACGTGGGTGGTCATCGACTGCCGCGTCAAGCGCTGGTGGCCCGACCGCGACTTCCTGACCTTCTGGTCCGACAGGGAGCGCCCGGTCGTCGACATCGCGCTCTCCGCGGGCAACCACCGGTGGGAGATCCCGCTCAAGCCCGACGAGTCCCCGGAGGACTACCCGACCAGCGCCGAGGTGTGGCCGCTGCTCAGGGCGCTCGGCGTCACCGAGGAGGACGTCGAGATCCACCAGCACGCCTTCTACAGACACCACACCCGGATGGCCGACACCTGGCGTCGGGGCCGGGTGTTCCTGGCCGGCGACGCGGCCCACCTGATGCCGCCGTGGGCGGGCGCCGGAATGCAGACCGGGATGCGCGACGCCCACAACCTGGGCTGGAAACTCGCCCGCGTGATCAAGGGCGAGCTGCCCGAGAGCTGGCTGGAGACCTACGAGGCGGAGCGGCGCCCGAACGCCGCCTTCTACACCGGCCTCGCGGTCGAGCTCGGGCGGGTCATCAAGCAGGAGCTGTCCGAGGAGGAGCAGGCCACGATGAACGCGGCGCCCCCGAGCACGGTCACCCCGTTCGAGCCGCCGCTCATCGCCCCGCCGGTGCTGGAGGGCGGATGGATCAGGGGTCCGCTGGGCGACGCCAGCATCGTCGGCCGGATGGTCCCGCAACCGATCACCGGCGACGCCGTCGGCCGGATGGCGCGCCTGGACGACCTCCTCGGCGACGGCTTCGTGCTGCTCGGCGACGACGTCGACCCGGCGACCCTGCTGACGGCGGAGGAGAAGGCGGGCTGGGACGCGCTCGGCGCACGCTACGTCGCGGTGCGGCCGAAGACGGCGTACACGCAGGGCCCGGACGAACTGGTCGACCTCGACGAGGTCCTCCTGCCGTGGCTGCGCAGGTACGGCGTCCGCGCCGTGGCGCTGCGCCCCGACAGGTTCGTCGCCGCGGCCGACGTCAGCGGCCTCGCCGTACCCGCCTGAGACCGGTCCGGCCGGACCCACCCATCTGAGAAGGAGAAGGAGAGAGATGCCTCAAGTCAAGGAGCTCGGTTACGTCGTCTACGAGGTCAGCGGCCTCGCCGACTGGGAGCACTTCGGTGTCGAACTGCTGGGCATGCAGCTCGGAGACAAGACCGAGGACGGGTTCACGCTGCGCACCGACGAGAAGGCCCACCGCTGGATCGTCACCGGGGGCCCCGCCGACGACCTGGTGGCCACGGGCTACGAGGTCTCCGACGCGGCCGAGCTCGACGCGCTGGTCGAGAAGGTGCGCGCGGCCGGGGTCGAGGTGACCGAGGGCGACGGCGCTCTCGCCGCCGCCCGCAAGGTGGAGCGGATCTTCGTCACCGCGGACCCGATGGGCAACCGGATCGAGCTGGTCACCGGCCTGGCCGACGCCGACACGCCGTTCGAGTCCGCGAAACTGCTCGGCGGGTTCGTGACCGGCGCAGGCGGCGCGGGCCACCAGGTCCTCCTGGCGCACGGCGTCTCACGGGAGACCTACCTGGGCTTCTACATCGACCTGCTCGGCTTCAAGGTCAGCGACACCATCGTCGAGGAGGTGTCCCCGGGCGTGGTCGCCGACCTGATCTTCCTGCACTGCAACGGCCGCCACCACACCGTGGCCTTCGGCGACCTGCCTCCGCAGAAGAGGGTCCATCACTTCATGGTCGAGGTGACCGACATCCGCGACGTCGGCACGGCCTACGACCGCTGCATGGACGCCAAGCAGCCGTTCGAGATGACGCTCGGCATGCACCCGAACGACCACATGTTCAGCTTCTACGTCTTCACGCCCTCGGGTTTCAGCGTCGAGTACGGCTGGGGCGGACTGATCATCGATGACGAGACGTGGGAGGTGAGGACGCTCGACAAGCTGCACAGCTGGGGCCACCGCCCCTCGGAGGTCGTCGCCGAGCTGCTCGCCGCCGCGCCCGCGCCGAACAAGGAGACCCACTGATGACCCTCGACCCCAAGGACATCGCCCGCACCGTCCAGACCGACGACTGGAAACTCCGCTACTACGAGGCGGGCTCCGGCCACCCGGTCGTCCTGCTGCACGGCAGCGGGCCCGGCGCGACCGGGTGGAGCAACTTCGCCGGCAACATCGAGGCGCTGGCCGAGCACTTCCACGTGTACGCCGTCGACATGCCCGGCTGGGGTGAGTCGGACCCCGCGACCGTCGACCGGCTCGACCACGTGGAGGCGGCGATCCAGTTCCTGGACGCCCTAGGCATCGACAGGGCCGCGTTCGTCGGCAACTCGATGGGCGGTCAGACCTCGCTGCGGCTGGCCACCGAGCACCCCGACCGGATCTCGCACCTGATCACCATGGGGCCGCCGGTCGGCCGGACGCCCACGCTCTTCGGTCCCGGCGGCGGCCCGTCGGAGGGCCTCAAGGTGCTGATCGAGGCGTACCGCGACGCGAGCCCGGAGAACATGCGCCGGCTCGTCGAGATCATGGTCTACGACAAGGCCCGGTTCGCCACCCCCGAACTGTGCCAGGCGCGTTCTGACGCCGCGCTCGCCCGTCCGGACCATCTGCGCAACTACGTGGACGGCCTGCCGAAGGGCGCGCCGCTGCCGAAGTGGGTCAAGCCGGAGCTGCTGCCGACGATCCAGGTGCCGACCCTGCTCATCCACGGCCGCGACGACCGCGTCGTGTCGTTCGAGACCTCGCTGTACCTGCTGGCGAACATCCCGGACAGCCGTCTGGTGCTGCTCAACCGCTGCGGGCACTGGGCGATGATCGAGCACGCCGACGAGTTCAACCGGCTGGTCGTCGACTTCGTCGCGAACAACTGATCCGGCGGATCAGGTCCGGTAGGTCGCCGAGCACGGCGAGGAGGGCGATTCCCGCCTCGCCGTGCTCCGAAAGATCTCTCACTCCAGGGCGACTCGCACCCGCTCGGCAAAGTCGACGTACTGACAGTTCTAGGCCTCACACGGCGGCCGGAAGCACCGATGTACGCCGACCTGCTTGGGCTTCCGGAAAGGCGGACGACTGCTCGGGACGGCCCCCGAAGGGGCGCCGTCCCGAAGTCCGTCAGCCGTTGAGAGTGGTTGAATACAGCCGCCGTGATCTGTGCGATCGTGTCCGATCAGGCTGGGTCACCCGACCTCGCCTTCCGGAATCACGTAAAGAGTGTGGGCCGCATCCAACCATCTCTTGTTGATTTCCACTCCGGTGACCCGCCCGATGAGCGTCAACGCCGAGGTGATGCTCTCGGCCACTTCAACGGGGCCTTCATCCCCGATCTGATCATCACCGAGATGGAAACGCAGCCCGGTCATGTACGAATCCAGCGCGTCTGGAACCACACCGAGGCGCACATTTGGATTTGTGATCTTGAATTGGGTGACGATCACCCCGTCGATCGCGTAGGTGAGAGAGCCCGGACCTCCTGGGCTCCACCCCATACCGATGACTTTAACGCCGTCGCCGGAGATTGATTTCAGCGCGGCGTCGCTCGCGCACAGACGGTCTCCTATCACGGCGATCCATGCGCCAGCCTTTCCCACGAAGATCGCCCGATCGCCGTAGGCATGCATGGTGATGCCAGCGCAGTCGGCGAATGTTGCCGCGGTGGCCGATCCCAGATCGGCACCCAGGCGGCGCGCCACCTCCTGCTTGTCGAGCCCCTGACACCAGACCGCGTAGAAGGCAGGGAGCGGGTCTTCCGCCTCATCATAGGAGCACAGTAGGTCATATATGTGATCGCGACCGGTCATTAAATTCATTCCTTAAAGAAAAACCGCCCGGCAGTGCGCCGGGCGGCAGATCTGCTTACGGCTGGACGGAGACCCAGAAGTGGTTTCCGCCGCCCACTCTATATCGCGCGAAGAAGACGGCGCGATGCCATCCTTCGCTCGAGTTGTGACTGGCGTCGAGGGCAAGGATTGAGTAGTTTCCGTCTCCCTTTCCTGCGCCTTCGCCCGTCACCGCGAACGGATACTCATCGCATTCCTTGTTCTGCTGCGAGGCGTTCGGGAAATCCAGCGCACAGATGCGATCCTTTTCGGCCACGTTCTTCGAATACCACGTCCTACCGTCGGGGGCCTTCGCCCCACTGTAGAGCCGCCTCAGCCACGTGTGCTGGTCACTGCCGCGCTGTGCGTTCCAGTTGCCCGGGATGACCTTGGACGGGTTGGTCTTCGTGGGCTTAGTGAGATCAGGTGTGGTGAAAGCCATGTTCACGTGCTTCGCCACCTCGCCCATTCTGGGATGGCTCATGCTCATGGTGTAGACGCGTGCAGCCTTGGGGATGATGCAGGCCCCCTTGTAGTTGACGACCTTCTCCGGAGGAGTGTTCGGGAGAGGATTTCCAGGCCCGAACTTTTTGCTGTCGCACTTGACAGTGAGAGCGTTATCCCTTTTGAGGATGCTGGTCGTCCCGGCGGCGACCTTCCTATCCCACAGCGGGATGTGAGTGCTGGTGCCGCCACCATCCTGGAACACGGTCGGCAGGTTAACCCAAGGGCGAATACTGCAAGCCTGTCCGCGCCCGAAGTCCTGAGTGGGATAGGACTCGAACGAGTAGAACAGGGATCCGACCTCGTCCCAGTCGCTCATCTTCTCCGTTTTGTTCTGGCCGAACCTGGTCAAACACGTGGAACTGGGCTCACCTGCGGTGGGGGTGACTTCCAGAGTCATCTTGTGCAGGCCGTTGAGGCTGAAGATGGGGTCGTAGTCGATCTCGTCGATGGCCATCCACATCGAGATGTCGCGAGGCTGCTGTCCCGTGACGCCGTCCTTGCTCGGCACCACACCATTTCCATCTTTGTTGCCCAGATAGGTGTTCACCACCATGGTGCTGCGGAACCGTATGTCGTACATCGCATCCGACATCTTGACCGTCTTACCGTCCGAGAAGGTGCTAACTCGCTTCTTCCGCGTGCCCGACGGGTCGCTCTCGTCGGGTGCCCACTGGCTGACGAAGTGCCAGGCGACTATGCAGCCGCTGTATGGGCGAACCGCCGTCCACACGGTGTCGTCGTCCTTGGGGGATTCTTTTTTGGCCTCCTCCCGGCAGCTGTTGATCGTGTAGTGATCGTAGTTGAAGTAAGGAAAGGGGTCGGGATTGTCCGCCGTGGTCACCGGGCCGTTCACGACAGCGGAGCCGCTGCGCGTGGCGACCGCCGCCTCGCCGTTTGCGAGCCCCGCCAACGTGCGAATCTGGACGGGCGACAACGCCGCCTGATGGATCTGGGTGTCGTCGAGATCGCCTCGCATGCTCGTGCCAAGCGTCAGTGAGGTGTTCGCGTTCCAGGCGGAGAGACTGATCGGCTCCGACTTGACCAAGGTGCCGTTGAGGTAGAGCGCGGCGGTCTTGGCAGAGGCATCGTAGACCCCGGCGAGGTGGAACCACTCGTTGACCGGTGGTTCGACGTCGGACAGCGCGCCCTCGATCGTCGCATCAGCGGTGTCGGCGCTGGTGAAGGTGAACACCAGTCCACGGTCGGGGGTGTTGCCCAGCCGGAAGGGCGCCTGGTGGGTGCCCCTCTGCTCAAGGACGGTGTAGTCACCGTCCTTGTCGCTCCATCGCAGCCAGGCGGCGGCGGTGAAGCTCTCATCGGTGCGGATCACCGGTCCGGTGGTCTGGGCCAGGGGCTCCTCGCCGGGCTGGGTGACGTCGACGGTGACCTGCTGCCAGCCCGACCAGGCCGAAGTGGCCTGTCCGGTGACCGCGCGGGCCCGCCAGCGCACCTTCCACCCATCGGTCAGTTCCCCGGCCGGAACCGTCAGGCTGGCCTGGGTGCCGGAGGCGACGTTGTCGACGCCGCCGGTCCAGATCTGGCCGCTGCCCTGCCCGGCCGGGGCGGTGGGGTCGTGCTCGATCTCGACCTCGGCGCGCAGCGCCTGGCCGGTCGGGTGGGTGACGGTGGCCTTCAGCGCCGGGGTGAGCGTGGTGGTCACCGTGACGTTGTCCACCACCTTGGACGGGGTGATCGTGAGCCCCTGCACGGTGGGCTTGGGCACCTCGACGGTGAGCACCTGCCAGTCCGACCAGGCCGAGGCGGCGGTGGCCGAGACCGCGCGGGCCCGCCAGCGCACCTTCCAGCCGTCGGTCAGCGTGTTCGCCGGGACGGCGAGGCTGGCCTGGGTTCCGGCCGGGACGTTGTCGGCGTTTCCGGCCCAGATCTGGCCGGTGCCCTGCCCGGCCGGGGCGGTGGGGTCGTGCTCGAGTTCGGCCTCGGCGCGTAGCGCGCCGCCGGCCGGGTCGCTCACCTGCGCCAGCAGCGCGGGGGTGAGGCTGGAGGTGACGGTGGTGCCGTTCACCTGCTCAGAGGGGGTGACCTGCAGCGCGCCCACGGCCGGTTCGGAGACCGGGTCCGGCAGGTCGACGGTCAAGGCCTGCCAGGGCGACCAGGGCGAGCCGACGGTGGTGGCGGTGTTGACCGCGCGGGTCCGCCAGCGCACCTTCCAGCCGTCGGTCAGCTTGGCCGCCGGGACGGTCAGGCTGGCCTGGGTGCCGGAGGCGACGTTGTCGACGCTCCCGGTCCAGATCTGGCCGCTGCCCTGCCCGGTGGCAGTGGGGTCGTGTTCGACCTCGACCTCGGCCCGCAAGGGCTGGGCGGCCGGGTCGGTGACCGTGGTGTGCAGGGCCGGGGTCAGGCTGGTGGTCACCGTGGTGCCGTTCACCTGCTGGGACGGGGTGACCTGGAAGGCGTCGACCGTGGGGTTGGGCACGTCCACGGTCGCGCTCTGCCAGGCCGACCACGCCGAGGTGGTCGCGGCGGTGGTGTTGGCCGCGCGGGCCCGCCAGCGCACCTTCCAGCCGTCGGCCAGCTTGGCGGCCGGGACGGTGACCGTGGCCGGGCCGCCGGAGGTGACCGCGGCCGAGGTGGCGGTCCAGATCTGGCCGGTGCCCTGCCCGGTGGGGGCGGCCGGGTCGTGCTCGATCTCGAACTGCCCGGTCAGGCTTCCGGGCGCGGTGTCGGCGACGGTCGCGGCCAGTTGCGGGGTGAGCGAGGTGACCGTGGTGGTGCCGCCGGCGCTCTGGGCCGGGGTGACGGTCAGGTTGCTGACGGCGGGGGCCGAGGCCGGGCCGCTGGTGGTGACGGTCAGCAGCGGCGGGGCGGCGTAGTCGGTGTCCTCCGAAGCGGTGAACACCCGGTAGTTGTCGGCGGTGTTGGCCTCGTTGGGGTGCTGCAGCACCACGCCGTGGTTGGCCGCGCCCGCCGCCCAGTCCTGGGCGATGCCGGTGACGGTCCACTGCATGCGGGCCACCCCGCAGTCCTGACTGAAGGCCTGGCGGTTGGTCTGGGCGTCCTCGGTGGTGGAGGCGGGTTTGTTGGCCCAGTGCAGGTTGTTGGCATCCCACGCGCCGGTCACCCGCCGCGCCTGGACGCCCGCGCCGACCTGGGTGCCGCAGGAGGGGGAGTCGATGTTGTTCAACGACAGCTTGGCGTCGGTCACCGTGGAGCCGGTCAGGCTCGCGGTGTCGAAGCGCAGGTAGACCCGCGACAGGAACATCCCGCCCATCCGGCCGGCCATCAGGTACTGGCTGGTCGGGTCGGCGGGCATGTCGGCGTCGTTGCTGTCGGCCAGTTCCACGTCGTGGTTGAACGGCAGCGTGGTGGTCGGGTCGATCCGCACCGGGTAGACGGTGGCCGGGTCGGTCAGGAACGCCTGGTCGGGCTTGAGCACCAGCTCGGTGCGGCCGTCCTTGACCACCACCTCGGTGGCGATCTTCGAGTGGCGGGTCGTGGAGCGCTTGCCCTTGACCAGCCGGCCGCGGGCGTCGGCGTCCCACATCACCGGCTGCGGCGCCGACGCCACCAGCTTGCCGGCCTTGCCCTTGGCCTTGTCCTTGCCGGTCGCGCTGTCGGTGAGCAGCAGCCGTCCGCCCTTGCCCTTGGACAGTGTCAGACCGCCGGTGTCCACGCCGATGCGCACCTCCAGCGGCTGGGCGGGCCGCTCGCGCAGCACCACGTCGTGCCGGAACCCGGTCGGCAGCACGGTGACCACCAGGTCCGCGCCCTTGCCGGCCGCGTCGGTGTAGGTGGCCACGTTGCCTTTGACCGTCGGCTTGGGCAGCGCGGCCGGCCAGGTCAGCGCGTATCGCCGCCCGTCGGCGGTCATCTTCACGAACGCGCCGGTGCCGCCGGTGGAGACCTCCACGTCGATCTCGGCGTCGATCGCCTTGGGCTTGAGCGTCCCACCCTGCTCGGCCAAAGCGGTGTCGATCGGCACCCACTTACCGTTCTGCTGGGTGCGCACCGGACCCGCGGCGATCTCGGTAGTGAACGTCTTCCCGTCCGGCTGGGCATACGTAATGCTGGTCTCGTTTGTCTCGCCGATGACGACGATCTCCTTGCCCTGACGGGCGGCCTCCTTCGAGGCGAAGGTACGCGCCTGCGAGGATGTGTTCGATAGGGCGCTTCCGGTTCGTCCAGTAGTCCACTCCGCCGTGTCGTTCAGGGCTGCATGACGACCGTGGGCTGAAGAGTCGTTTGCGACACGACCGGAGTTCTCGTCGAAGGCCCAGCGGGCGGCGGGCTCTGACTTCGTCACGAACGACCAGGTGTGCGTGGGCATCCGATTGCCGTAGGCGTCCACGGCCTTCGACGCGGTGGCGGTGTAGAGGACACCGGAGAGCAGTTCCTGCGCAGGTGTGAACGTCGCGACCTTCTTCGCCGCATCCATGTCGACGGTCGTCGCGATCACCGTGCCAACGGGGTCACGCAGCGACAGGCCGGCATCCCATACCGGCTCACTGAACGTCAGCGTGATCTTGGTATCAAGGGGGACGCCCTGTTCACCCTCGAAGGGGGAATTGGCGACGACAACAGGCACAGTGACGTCTTCTGGCATATCCTCGAGCGTCACGTCAGGGTTGGTGTAATCGGCCTCGCCGGCCTCGTCCGGCAGTGGCTGGAGAAGATCGGCTCCGATGCCGTACGACTGTTCTGGCTCCTGCTCCAGCACCGCCAACTGCGCCTCGGACACGCCGGGCAGGCTGGTCGACGTCTCCGTCTTCACCGCCATAGCGCGGGCTTCCTCGTAAGTGGGCGGCGTCGCTCTTAACGGGCCCCGATACGTGTAGTGAATGGTCTCGACCTCTGGCAGTGCCGGAGGTTTGAAGTCCACGGTGAGGATAGGCGGGTGGAGTTGCCCCTTACAGGCCTCCAGCGGCGACGTCGTGCAGCCGCCGGCGTCCTCGGAACGGTAGCGCCGCCAGTTTCGCAACTCGGATTCGTTGCCCGCGGTGAGCTGGATGCCGTAGTTGGTGGCGCCGTCGACCCAGGCCTGGACGATCCCGTTGATCGAGTGGGTCAGGTCCCAGGCGTAGTTCATGGAGCCGGAGCAGTCTTCGCTGTAGGCGCCGTACTCAGTGTCCGCGCCCACACCGGTGACGGACGGCTGGCTGTTCCAGCTCAGCGTCAGGTCATCCCAGGCGGAGGTGATCTGCCGCGCGGTGATGCCGGAGCCGACCGATATCCCGCAGTCGTTGGACTGGTAGTTCCACAGGACCAGGTCGGCGTTCTCCACCGTGCTGCCCGCGAACTCGGCCGGGATGTCGGGGAACTGCAGATAGCCGCGCCAACGCTTGGCGACGCTGCTGGCGTAGGACTTGCCGACCACGATCTGGTCCTGGGCGTGGGTGTCCCAGCTGTCCTGGTAGTCGACGTCGTTGATCCAGGTGTCCATGGCGCTGCCGGGGCGCTGCCACTGGCCGGTATGGCCCTCCCACCAGTCGGACGCCGCGGCGGTCATCGTCACCGGGTACGTCGTCGCCGGATCGGCCAGGAACGCGGCGTCCGGCGTGAACACCAGGGTCTTGCCGTCCTCGGCGAGCGCGACGGCGGCCTCGCCGATCTTGCCCACCTCCAGCGGGGCACCCGTGTCGGCGGCCTTGGCGTCCTGCAGCAGGGTCGGCCGCACCTCGGTCAGGATCTTGCCGTCCTTGCCCGCGATGGCAGGCCGGCCCGCGGCGTCCTTTTTGAAGGACGTGCCCTGGGGCAGGTCGACCGGAACCCGGAAAGTGACCGGACCGGTGGGCCGTTCGGCGATGGTGATCTGCTGCCGGAACCCGGTGGGGTTGGCGGTCACCACCAGGTCGCGGCCCTTGCCGTAGGCGTCCGGGTAGGTGGCGGTGCTGCCCTTCAGCCGGGGTTTGGGCAGCTCCGACGGCGTGGTGATCTTCGCCGTGGCGTCGGCCGCCCGGTTTTTGAGCAGCGTCTTGTCGCGGCCGGCGGACAGGACGAGGTCGCCCTTGGTCGCCTTGGGTTTGATGGCGCCGTTCACCTCGACGAGGGTGGTGTCGATCGGCATGAAGCCTTTGCCGTCGGCGTTCTTGATGCGGATCGGCTGGGTGTGCAGCTCCATCCGGAGCGTTTTGCCATCGGGGTTGGCGTAGTAGGTGGCGCTCTCTGAGCGCAGCGACTCGATCTCGACGCGCCGTTTGTCCTTCTTGGCCTGCGCCAGCGCCTTGCCAGTGGGAGTGGCGGGAGCGTTCAGCGGCGACGCCGTGGGGCTGAGAGGCGGCGTGGGGGTGGAAGGGGGCGTGGGTTCCTGGGCGAGCGCGGGCACGCTCAGGAGCGACAGGGGCAGCGTCAGAGCCGCGATCATAGCGGCGCGACGGCGCGTCCGGACGGTTAGGCCGGACGCTATGAGTGATGTGTTCACTCCAGCCTTTCGAACAGGTGTACTAAAGCAGAGTGATCATCACATATGATGTGATCTATAGTAAAGATCGGTTTCAGTAACGGGAAAGGCGGGTTCCGTGAGCGCCGGGACCGGCGCCACCCCCTACCGATACGCCACCGGTGAGCACGGCTGGACTGAAGGCCTCACCTGCGCCGACCGGACGGGGCCTCACGGCCAGGCGAGCAGTTCGAAGAAGACGGCCTTGCCGAGGCGCGTGTCGCGGAAGCCCCAGCTCCGAGCCAGCCCGGCGACCAGGGCCATGCCGCGCCCGGACTCCTCCCGCTCCCCCGGGGCCGCCACGACCGGGGCGTCCCTGTTGCCGTCGTGGACCTCGACGACCATGATCCTGCCCTCGCGGTACACCGCGACGTGAACGGCGAGCCCGTCGCGGCAACCCCGGCCGTGGACGATCGCGTTCGTGACCAGTTCCGAGGCGAGCAATTCCACGACCTCTCGGATTTCCTCGGGAACCCCCCAGTCGCGGGCGATGTCCCGCACGAATCCACGCGCGCTCGCGACGCATTCCGGTTTGTACGGAATGCTTTTCTCCCCCAGCACGGAAATCGGATTCTCGGCGGCGAGGAGTTGTCTCACCGTGAGCGCCTTCCTCGGGTCGGCGTCGATTGTCATGGACCACTTCCCTTTTTCTCTCCGTCCCGGCCCCAGACTGCCAAGGAATCGCTACGCTAAGTAGGCGAATGGCTACCATGAGACAAATTGGCGGCCGGTCCCCCGCGTTGAATTCCGGCAGGAGAGGTCAAGATGGGAGATCCAAACACACCGCAGGCCATATGGGGCAGGGAGCTGCGCCACCACCGGCGCGTCGCCGGGCTCACCCAGGCGCAGTTCGCGGCGAGGGTCCACTTCAGCGAGAGCCTGGTCAGCGGCGTCGAGACAGGCCAGCTCCCCGCGAGCCCCGACTTCGCCCGCGCCGCCGACACCGCCCTCGACACCGGCGGCCTGCTGCTGCGCCTGCTCGACTGGCGCAAGGGCCAGGTGTTCCCCTCGTGGTTCGGCACCTGGCACGAGAAGGAACAGGCGGCCGTGGCCCTGCGTACCTACCAGCCCCTGGTCATGCCCGGCCTGCTCCAGACCAAGGACTACGCCCACGCCCTGCTGGGTGACGACGAGCAGGCAGTCGCGGCGCGACTGGATCGGCAGGGCGTTCTCTCCCGCGAAGACCCTCCGCCGCCGACATTGCGCTGCCTCATCGACGAGGCGGTCCTGCACCGTCCAGTCGGCGGCGGAAAGGTCATGCACGACCAACTTCAAAAGCTAGTGTCGGTGGCCGACTCCATGATTAGCATTCAGGTGGTGCCGATGTCCGTCGTCCGTTTCGGACTCCTGGCCGGATTCGCCATCGCCACCTCGGAGAGCGGAACGGACATGGCATATTTCGAAACGGCGATTCGTGGCCTGACGACCGGCGACCCATCGGAGGTGGCGGAGGCCGTACGGCTATTCGAAGCCATTCGCACGGAGGCACTGCCGCAGAGCATGTCCATAGACCTCATCAGGAGAACGGCGGAAGAGCGATGGACCTGAACACCCTGAAGTGGCGGAAGTCCAGCCTCAGCGGGAACAACGGCGGTGACTGCGTCGAGGTCGCCGAGCTGGAGCACCCCGCCCAGCGCCCCGACCACAAGCAGGACGCCGTCCTCGCCCTCCGCGACAGCAAGGACCCCTCCGGCCCGGTGCTGTTCTTCAACGACGCCGAATGGGCCGCCTTCCTCAACGGCGTCAAAGCCCGCGAGTTCGACCGCTGACAGGCGGTGCGGGAGCCCGCGTCCTCATCGCGTGAGGACGCGGGCTCCCGGCGCTCGACCACGACCCGCCGGGACCGGCCCGAAGAGGCCGCACGCCCGGCCGGACGGCGGCGGTCAGGCCGTCCCTGAAGACCTGGGTGTCAACGATGTCTGTCAGTTTCAGACGACCTGGCTCTACCGGATCGCGACGAACGCCTGCCTGACCGGCCTGGAGGTTCGCGGCCGCCGACCGCTGCCGTCAGGACCGGTGGCCGCCCGGACCCGCTCGGGCCACTCGTCCGGGGAGAGCACGTCGCCTGGGTCGAACGCTACATGAGGGCGTTCGAGCTCGCCGACGTCGAGGGCCTCAAGCGGCTGCTCACCGAGGACGTGCTCATGGAGATGCCGCCGATGCTCAACGGGTTCTCCGGCCGCGGCGACTACGGCCTGTTCATGGAATGGGTCTTCGCCTAGCCGAGCACGGTGGGAGGGCGATTCCCGCCTCGCCGTGCTCCGGGACCTCGGAAACCACGCCCGTGTCCTACTGGGTGATGACGAGCAGGCTGTAACGGCACGATCGGAACGCCAGGAGGTTCTCACCCGCGATTCCCCTCCGTCCCCGACGTTGCGCCGCCTCATTGTCAGCGATCGTCTAATCGAGCCGGGCAACGATCACGGAATTGAGCCACTGAAGACGCTGACTTGCTTGGAGCCGATGCCCAATATATTCCGTTGTAATGGTATTCCTGTGGGTTCGGCACTGTGCTTGGGGCTTCTGCTGCCTCGGCTTGATCAGGAGAGATGAAAAGGTAAACCGTTGCCGTGCGGCCGACGAAGGAGGTCGTGCGGCGTCGATCGCCCCCAGCCCTGTCGAGAGCTGTGCCATCGCAGGGCGATCGCCGGGCGGTGCTTCGCGTGTTGAACATGGCGATGCGGGATGAATTGCTAGTGCCGTGAACCGGAAACCTTCGCCGGGTTGGCGAGTACCCTCAGACAAATGATCACGAACCGCCCCACGGCGCGCGTCATCCTCGTCGATCCCGCCGACCGCGCGCTGATGTTCCGCTTCGTCCCGCCCGACCCCTGGCCGCGCGAGCCCGCATGGCACCTTCCCGGCGGCGGGATCGAACCGGGCGAATCAGCGGTGGAAGCGGCGTGTCGAGAGGTGCACGAAGAGACCGGCTTCAACCTCACGCCCCACGACCTGGGCGAACCGGTGGCAGTCAACGCGGGAGAGTGGTCCATCCAGGGAAGGCGCTACTACACCGTGCATACGTACTTCTTCGCCCGGGTCCCATTGGGGGAAGTCTCCGGATCTGGAGATGACGGATTCGGGCACCAATGGTGGACCGCGGCCGAGCTCGACTCGACCAAGGAGCGGGTCTTTCCCCCCGGGCTGGCCGTACTGCTGAAAGACCTGCTCCAAGGAGTACGGCACGAGCGGCTCGTCACTCTCGACTGGTGAAGCCACCTGGCCACGGTGTTACGTGCCACGCCCAGGCTGTTGGCGATCTCTCTGACGGAACGGCCGGCATGCCAATGCATCAGGATCTCTGCGATGTCGACCACGTGGAACGCCTTCCGCGCCATGATCGCCCCCCTTCGGCGAGTCCTTGATGGACCACCAAAAGGATCATGGACAGGACTGACCAAGTCCAGACGACACGCACACGTCCTGACCTGGCTCAATTACGCGATCGAAGCTCCCCTGCCCGGCTCAGATCAGTGAAGTCGATCATGCTCTTCTGGCTCGATAACGTGATCGCCGACACCTCATCGACGAGGCGGTCCCGCACCGCCCTGTCGGCGACGGAAAGGCCATGCACGACCAACTTCAAAAGCCGGTGTCGGTGACCGACTCCATTCTTCAACGACGCCGAATGGGCGGCCTTCCTCAACGGTGTCAAGGCCCACGAGTTCGACCGCTGACGTTTGTGGTTTTCGCGCCGCGGTGGGCGCCCCGTTCCGCCGCGGGGAACGTCGGCGCCCGCGTCCCCCCGCACTGCCGCCTTCTTCTGGACCACGGTCGAAGCCGCGGCCTGAAGCCAGACTCGAAACCCGTGCGTTTGCGGATCAAGCCGCCTCGGAACTCTGGAAACGAGACAATCGCAACCACATGTTTACTGCCAAAAGCCACATGTTTACCGCCAAAAGCCCACCGAGAGTGTACGTCTGATCTTTTACCTGGTTACGCTCCCAGAGCTTGGTAAAACCCTTTATGAACGGAGACGTGTCTATGTCAAGACGTTTTCTCGGCATGGGGATCGCCGCGCTCATCGCAACCGCGTCACTGGCCGCACCCAGCGCGGCCTCCGCTCACACAGCCGGTGCCCGGACGGCGAACTCAGCCAGCGCCGTGTGCGCTCAGGACACCAACTGGACGACGTACGCCCAGGTGTCATGCACCGGAACGAGCCTGTCCTATCGAGTAGAAGCCCAGTACTGCCGTCCCGGCAGCTGCACATGGCACAACGGCCCCTGGGTGAGCGGCGGCGCCTGGTCGACGGTGTCGGGGTTCTCCGGCGGAGGGTTCAACACGATCCAGTACCGATTCGCGTAGTCGCGCCTGTCAGGTCCCGTCCAGGCGATCAGCGAAGGCTGAGGTAGCGCCCCGGGTCGAAGCCCGGGGCTCGGCCACCCGCCGAGCCCCGGGCGCAGCCGATGGCCCGCTGATCGGTTCTCTCCCGGATGCAGGCCCGGATCTTGCGTTAGCGGAGATGGACGCGGGTCTCGCGGTTGGAGCACGCCCTGTCAGGGGGTCTCGCGGGAGGAGGGGGCGGTGAGGCCTGCGGCGATGAAGGCGATGCCGGTGGACGGTCAGCCGAAGTCGGGAGCCGGGGCCGTGGCGTTGAGTGCCGTCACGATCGTCTCCTCCTCGTATCTGAAGTGGGACTCCAGCTGGTTCGCCAGCCGCTCCAGGTCGGCGCGCAGTCGCACGGGGTCGGTTTCACCGGGTACGAAGCCGTCGACGAGCCGCTGGATGTCCTCCTGCAGCCGCGCCACCACCTTGTGCTCCTCGCCGAGCCGCGCCAGCGCCGGAGCGAGTGCGGGGAACCGCTCGGCCAGCATCGGGAACACGGCCATGTCCTCGCCGCCGTGATGCTTCTTCAGCGCCCCGCAGAAGTTGAGGCAGTGGGTGCGCATCTGCTGGGCGAGGTCCGGCCGAGTCCGCTCGATC
This sequence comes from Streptosporangium carneum, assembly GCF_027922005.1. Taxonomy (GTDB): domain Bacteria; phylum Actinomycetota; class Actinomycetes; order Streptosporangiales; family Streptosporangiaceae; genus Streptosporangium; species Streptosporangium carneum. The sequence continues at coordinate 402,328 of NZ_BSEV01000003.1, forward strand.
GTGTCCGCGCCACCCTCGACCACCTGATCCGCCTGGGCGCGGAGCGTCTGGAGCTCCTTGCGCAGCCAGTCGTGCACCTCGACGATCCAGTCGCCCATGCCCTTGACCCGCTCCTCGCCAGGCCTGGGGCCGATTCGATGCAGTACCACGACCGGGATCTCCCGGGTCGTCCTGGCCTGGTGGTCGGCGTACCCCGGCGCCTCGGCGATCACGCGGTCGAAGAGCTTGTCACGCTCCTGGGTCGGCGGGATGGCGGCGATCGCCTGATAGGTGTCGGTACCCGTCTCGACCGTCACGATCGGGTTCCTGCGGAGGTTGTGATACCACCCGGGGTGCTTGTCGGCGCCGTTCGAGGACGCGACGACGATCCCTTTCCCGTCGAATTCGAGGTATCCCAGGATGCTCTCCCGGCGCAGGCCGCTCCTGGCTCCGACGGTCGTCAGCACGGCCAACGTCCAGCCCTCGAACATGCCGCTCATCTTCCCGCTGTTCGCACGAAACTCGGCGATGACCTGCCGCTGGAACTCGTTGACGTCGTGGCCGGCCCAGGTGTCGGCCGACGCTTCCCAGGCCTCGCTCTGTTCTTCGCTCATGTACTGCCTTTCCGTGTCGGTTGCTCACGGAGAAGGGCCACGCCACCGGAAATCGACACAGAAACACCCCGCATGCCTACGCAGTGAAGATGGGCGCAGCGATCCCAGGACAGGGATCGACGAGCTGCGAGAGACGGAACGTGCCGACCTCTGCAATGGCTGAGTAGCCGCTACCTCCATGCGTAGGCCCATACGGGGCTCAGCCGGAGCTTAACACCATCCCCGCTGATCGAGCCAGTCACCGCGGCACCCACTGTGTGCTCGTCTGACGTCCCCCGAGCCACCGGTCGTGCGAGTCGGATCGCCCACGCGACCGGCGGCCGGTCCGTTGACGCGGGGGGATGTCAGGGAAGCGGGCCTGTGACGCTCTCGATCCAGGTGCGGTGGGCGGCCACGTCGGTGTAGACGCCCTTGCCGTCCTGGCAGAAGAGGTCGTTCATCCGGCTGAACGCGCCGAGCAGCCGCCAGGTGTTGATCCCCGGCACCAGCAGCGGCCCGCCGGAGTCACCACGGCAGGGGCCCGCCTGGGTGGCCGGGTTGCCGGTGCAGACCTCGATGGCCGGATCGATCGGGGTACTGGCGGAGTCGCAGTCGGTCGCCGGCCGGAGCGTGGAGTTGAGCTGCTGGAGCACGTCGGGCGGGCTGCAGAACGCCCCGGGGGACGTGCATCCCCAGCCGATGAGTCTGGTCGTGGTCCCGTCGGCGGGCCGGGTGCCGATCCGGATCGGTGCGTTGAACACCGGCTGGTCGAGCTCGATCAGTGCCAGATCGTGCGCCTCCGGGGTGCCTCCCGGGTACAGGACGATCTGCTCGACCCCTCGCTCCTGTCCGCCGCTCTGCCAGCGCAGGGAGCCGATCCGCAGCTTGAGCTCTTCGGGGGTGTGGTTGACGACGCAGTGCAACGCGGTGACGACCCACGACGACGAGATGAGGCTGCCGCCGCAGAAGTGCGTCTCCGCGTCCTGGATCGAGACCATGAACGAATAGGCCCGCGTCGCCTCCACCCCTCCGATGATGGCGGGGGATACGGTGCCGTCGCCGTTCGACTGGCCGGGATCGGCCTGCGCCGAGGGGGCGCCGGTCAGGGCGAGGGCGAGCGCCACGCCCAAGACGGCCATGATCGACTGTAACCTGCGCATGCTGTCACTCCTTTCGTGCCGAGCAGTGGCGGGAACGGACCGACGAGTGCGCGGCGCGCACCGATCGATCCGCGCCCGGAGATCTTCACAACGAAGATCATTCGTTGCCCATTCTTCAGGCGCTCATGAGACGAATGATCATCCGGCCGGTGGCGTCCGGGCCAACAACACGTGAACCGATCACCTCTCCCGTCGCCGCGGCCGAGCCGCCGATCACCCGCCTCCAGCCGATCCGGTCCAGGTCATGGGCGGTGTCGGGCACGCCGGCCTGCCGCGGTCCCGCTCTCGGTCCTCAGCGGCGACGGTCTCGCTCCGGCAGTGCCGGGATCGGTCCCTCCCGCGATCCGAAGACTCGGAAGCCGCGGGCCCGGCGTGTCGAGGTGCCGGGCCCGATCACCGTGGGTAGGCACCGATGATCAGTCGTTTTCGGGGGTCGTTCTTCCATGGGCAACGAGGTCTCGCTGATCTGCTCGGACCTGATCAGGTTCGACACCACCAACCCGGGCTCCGGGGAGCGGCACGCGGCCGAGCACGTGGCCGGGCTGCTGGCCGAGGCGGGCGTCGAGCCTGTGGTCTTCGAGTCGGCGAGGCACCGCACCAGCGTGGTCGCCAGGATCCCCGGCGACTCGCCCGAGGCCCTGCTGATCCACGGCCATCTCGACGTCGTCCCGGCCGAACCGGCCGACTGGCGGGTCCACCCGTTCTCCGGGGAGATCGCCGACGGCTGTGTCTGGGGCAGGGGCGCGGTCGACATGAAGGGCACGCTGTCCATGACGCTCGCCCTGGTCCGCGACTGGGCCAGGCGCGGCGTGCGGCCGAGGCGGGACCTCGTGCTGGCCTTCCTCGCCGACGAGGAGGCCAGCGGCGAGTACGGCGCGCACTACGCGGTGCGGCGGCACCGGGAGCTGTTCGACGGCTGCACCGAGGCGATCGGCGAGTCCGGCGGCTACAGCGTCGAGGTCCGCGGCACGCGGATCTACCCGGTCGCGGTCGGCGAGCGCGGCACCGCGTGGATGAGGCTCACCGCCCGGGGCGTCGCGGGCCACGGCTCCCGCCCGCCGGTGGACAACGCGGTCGCCGAGCTCTGCCACGCGCTGTCCAGGCTCGCCTCCCACCGCTGGCCGGTACGGCTGACGCCCGGCGTCGCGGCCCTGATCACGAGCCTGGAGGAGATCCTGGGCGAGAGCATCGACCGCGACCGCCTGGAGCAGGAGGCCGAGCGGCTCGGCAGGGCGGGCACGCTGTTCGCGGCGCAGATCCGCAACTCAGCCAACCCGACGATGCTGGAGGCCGGATACAAGGTCAACGTCGTCCCCGGCACCGCGACCGCCCACGTGGACGGCCGTTTCCTGCCCGGCCACCGGGAGGAGTTCCTGGAGACGGTCGACCGCCTGCTGGGTCCGAAGGTGACCCGGGAGTTCGTCAACCTCGAGGACGCCCCCTGGGCCCCGCTGGACTCGCCCTTCTTCGAACGGCTCCGCGCGGCGATCGTCGCCGAGGACCCGGCCGCGCGGCCGGTGCCGTACGTGATGTCGGGCGGCACCGACGCCAAGGCCTTCGCCGCCCTCGGCATCAGGGGGTACGGTTTCGCCCCCCTGATGCTCACCCCGGACCTGGACTACTTCGGCATGTTCCACGGCGTCGACGAGCGCGTCCCCGTGGAGGGCCTGGAGTTCGGCGTGCGTGTGCTCGACCGGCTGCTGACCTCGCCGGGGGCCTGACCGCGGTCTCCGCGGCGCGTCGCGCGGTTCACCTGACGGTGGCCAGCCTGCCCCTGGACAGCAGAGCGGGCTCCAGGACGAGCTCGAACCAGACCCTGTTCGTCCCCGCCTCCCGTTCGAAGCCCCAGCGGTGCGCCAGCGCCTCGAGCAGCGGCAGGCCGCGGCCCCCTGTCGCGTCGACGGAGGTGTGACAGACGCAGGGGGCCTCGACCGAGCCCTCGTCCCGGACGCTGACCCGCACCACGCCCGCCGAGCCGGAGACGGTCACGCTGAACGTTCCGCCGTCCCCCGAGCGGGAGTGGATCACCGCGTTGGTCGCGATCTCGCTGGTCAGCAGCACGCAGTCGTCGTGGAGTGGGTGGTCCCTGCCCAGAGCCGTCGAGATCAGCCGCCTGGCTCTCGCCACCTGGTCGGGGGAACCCGCCAGATGGAGAACCCGTTCGCCGCCGTCGTACTCCGAGTCCATGGGCCCCTCCGATGTTGTTCGCACCCTTGGAAGGACGCGGGGCTCGGGGAGGTAGATGTCTCGAAAAAGTAGGAATGGGATGGCTTACCAGACAGATAGGTGGGGCTTGCCAGAACGGCTTTCAGCTGCGTGTCCGCATCAACCATCCCGGCTCGCCCCACTCGTCACAGACGATGCCAGCGTGCCTGGAAAAAACAGTAGACCGCGAACAGCAGCAGGCCGATGGCGACGACGCCGAGGAGCCACGGTCCGATCGGGGTGTCGGCCAGCGCGCGCAGCGTCGAGTCGACTCCCTTGGCCTTGTCGGGGTCGTAGGTGATCGCGGCCTGGATGACGAAGACTCCGGCGGCGGCCGCGATCACGCCGCGGGCGAGGTATCCGGCCATACCGAGCTTCTCGGCGAGCTGCCGCGCCTTCGGCGGCATCTCGCCGGTGCGCAGGTCCTCCAGGAACCTCTTCTTCCATCCCTTGTGGATCCAGTAGGCGCCCAGGGCGACCAGTCCCAGGCCGAGCAGGCCGACCAGGATCTGGCCACCGGGCAGGTCCATCACCTTGGCGGTGAGATCCTTGGAGCTCTCGTCGGTCGAGCTGCCCGCGTCGCCGCGCAGCAGCAGGCTCAGCAGCGTCGCCACGACCAGCGCGTAGGCGGCCGTGTGCGCCCCCGCCTCGACGCGCTTCTTGACCTCGCCGCGGCCGATGATCGCCTCCGACAGCTGCCAGAGGGTGAGGGCGATGAAACCGACGACCATCAACCAGAGCAGCACGGTGCCGAACGGCTGCTCGGCCACCATCTCGACCGCACCGGTCTTGTCGGCCTCCTTGCCCCCGCTCCCGCCGTCGAAGGCGATCTGCAGGGCCAGGAATCCGATGAGCCCGTAGAGGACACCACGGCACGCGAGTCCGAGACGGGCGAGTCTGTCCAGCGTCTGACTGTTCGCCGCTCTTCGCGCGGCGCCTTCCACCTGAGCGGTTCTCATGTCAACCCGCTCTTACCTATTAAAGAGGAGGTAAACGTCACCTCTCCGGCATCGCGTCGAGCCTGCGCAGGATGACGCCCTCCCGCAGCGCCCACGGGCACACTTCCAGCTCCCCCACCCCGAACAGGTCCATCGTGGCGTCCGCGACGATCGCCCCCGCGGGCAGCTGCGGCGCGCGCCCGTCGGAGACCCCGGGCAGCCCGGCCCGCTCACGCGCGTCCATCCTGGCCAGCCGGTCGGTCCACTCGACCAGGTCGGTGTGCCTGAGCACCCGGCGGACCCCGTTCCCCTCGCTCGACGGCGCCGCCCCCGCGATCCTCGCCAGCTGCCTGAACGTCTTGGACGTGGCGACCGCGTGGTCGGCCTGGCCGTACCTCGCCACGTCGCCGACCACCCGGGCGATCTCGGCGCGCACGTGCCTGCGCAGCGCCCGCACCTCCTCGACCGGGGGCGGGTCGGCGGTGAAACAGTCGCGGGTGAGCCTGCCCGCCCCGAGCGGCAGCGAGACGGCCACGTCCGGCTGCTCGTCGATGCCCGAGGCGATCTCCAGGGACCCGCCGCCGATGTCGAGCACCAGCAGCCGTCCCGAGGACCATCCGAACCAGCGCCGCACGGCCAGGAACGTCAGCCTCGCCTCGTCCTGCCCGGAGAGCACCTGGACGTCCACGTCGGTCGCGGAGTTGATCCCGGCGAGCACCTCCTCGCCGTTGACCGCCTCCCTGACCGCCGAGGTCGCGAACGCCATGAGGTCCTCGACGCCCTTGTCCTCCGCCAGCCGCAGCGCCTCCTCCACGAGCTCGCGCAGCCGCGCCGCCCCATGTTCGGAGAGGCGCTCGCCGTCCTCCATGTGCTCGGCGAGCCTCAGCTCCACCTTGTGGGAGTACGCGGGCAGCGGCCGAGCGCCCCGGTGCGCGTCCATCACCAGCAGATGAACCGTATTGGAACCAATGTCTAGAACGCCCAGTCGCATGGGTCGAAGTTACTACTGATCCACAACCCCGGGCCCCGTCGTCTCGAGGCTCGAGAGAACGCTCCCCTTCGCGGACTCTCCCCGCGGCGGGCACCGGCCGGCACGGGGTTCGGCATGAAGTTCGGCATGGAAAGGACAAGTCCGCCCGCCTGACCTGCACCGGAGGGATAACCTCTGCGCCGCCACCCGCGCTGGGCGGTGGCCACGACAGGCGAGGAGACGGATCTCATGACCGCCATGCGCGCGATCAGCCAGGATGCCTTCGGCGGCCCCGAGGTGCTGCACCCCGTCCGCGTGCCGAGACCCGAGCCGCTGCCGACCGAGGTGCTGGTGCGGGTCGTCTCCGCGGGAGTGAACCCCGTCGACGCCAAGACCAGGGCGGGCGCGGGCATGGCGGGGGTCCTCGGCGAGCCGCCCTTCGTCCTCGGCTGGGACGTCTCCGGGGTGGTCGAGGAGCTCGGGTTCGGCGTGCACACCCTCGACGTCGGCGACGAGGTGTACGGCATGCCGTGGTTCCCCCGCCAGGCGGGGGCCTACGCCGAGTACGTCACCGCCCCCTCCCGGCAGTTCGCCAGCAAACCCCGTTCCCTGGACCACGACGAGGCGGCCGCCGTACCGCTGGCCGTGCTGACCGCCTGGCAGGTCCTGGTCGACACCGCGGGCGTCAGGCCGAGGCAGCGCGTGCTCGTCCACGCGGCCTCGGGCGGGGTCGGCCACTTCGCCGTCCAGATCGCCAAGCATCTGGGGGCGTACGTCATCGGCACCGCGCGCGAGGCCAAGCACGACTGGCTGCGCGAGCTGGGAGCCGACGAGGTCGTCGACTACACGGCCGTGCGCTTCGAGGACGTGGTGGGCGACGTCGACCTGGTCGTCGACCTGGTGGGAGACGGGCACGACGCCACGAGCACCCGCTCCCTGGACGTCCTGCGTCCCGGCGGCCTGCTGGTCGCCGTGCCCTCGGGGGTCTCCCCCGACCTGGTCGGACGGGCCGCCGAGCGCGGCCTGCGCGCGACCGGGTTCCTGGTCGAGCCCGACGGCGCGGCGCTGACGCGCGTCGGCGAGCTGATCGACGGCGGTCACCTCACCGTGGAGGTCGAGGAGGTGTTCCCTCTGGAGCGGGCGGCCGAGGCGCACGAACGGCTCGGCGAAGGCCGTACCAGAGGGAAGCTGGTCCTGCGCGTCGCCTCCTGATCCGTCCGGTCCGCCGACGCCTCCTGAAGCAGCAGGCCGTGTCCCGGCGGGACGCCCCTGCCGGGACACGGCGGACGCCCTGCGGATGCCCGCCTACTCGGACGACGTCGCCCGTCCGCCGACGCTCCCGATGCCGGTGTGCAGGACGTCGAGTGCTCGGCCGAGCCTGTCGGTCAGGTCGGCGGTGATCTGCTCCGGCGACCGGCCCGCGCCCCGCAGCCGTGTCGCCTCCTCGATCATGGCGGTGACGGTGGTCAGGATGAAGGCGGCGATCGCCCGCGCCGCGACGGGCCCCAGATGCACGGGCACCCGGTCGGCCAGGATCGCCGCCAGGTCCTCCTGGTAACGAGCGCCGCGCAGCCGCAACGCGTCCTGCAGCGTGGGACTGTTCTGGATGACGGCGAAGACGCCGACGAGCCGCTCGTCGACCGCGGCCCGCGGGTCCTCGTGGTCCGGCGTCTCCGGCAGCTCCGGCAGGTCGGTGAACAGGCGCGGCAGCTCCTCCTTGAGGAACTCCGGCAGCGGGGTGCTCAGCGGAAGTTGGTCGATCATGTCGATCACATCGGCCTCGACCGGGCGGTGCCAGGCGAGGAGGAGGTCCTCCTTGGCCGGGAAGTGGTTGACGACGGTCTGTTTCGCGACGTCCGCGGCTTCGGCGATCTCGGCGATGGTCACGGCGTCGTAGCCCCGCTCGACGAACAGGGTCAGTGCGGTGTTGGCGATCCGCTCCCTGGTCTGACGTCGCCGCCGTTCGTGCCGGGATCGCGTGATCTCCTCTTGCGGCTGCGACGGCTTGGCGTCGTCTGTATCGGTACTCATAAAGGTATCGTGCCATAATTAGACTCATACCAATAGTGGTACCAGACTAACTGTGTAGGCCGCGTGGACCGCCGGCAGCCCCGACGATCTTTCGGGGTCCGGGACGACACCGTGAGACCGGCCTCGTTACGACCGCCCGCCAGGCCGGGAGCGCCGACACCGGCCGATGCGGGAGTTCAGGGCGACCGTGAGCGACCGGTCACCCGGGGAGGTGGCCGGTCGTCATGGCCCGCGCGCCGCGACCTCCCGGGAGAAGGCTTCGTGACCGCGCCTCCGAATGGACCACGCCGGTTTCCTCGACGCGGAGACAGCGCGAGTGAATGAATTCGTCAGTCATTCCGAGGCTGCGATGAAGCTGGCCTGAAGCCCCGGCGAAGGCGATGGACAATATCTTTTCAGTTGTCGAAGAAACCGATCGATCTGGAGACACACGATGCGCTCAGCATTTTCCGTCCGTCGCCTGGGCGCGGGCCTCGGCGTCGCGGCCGGCCTGCTCCTCACCACCCTCTCCCCTGTCGCGGCACATGCCGCAGCGCCTTCCTCGGTCTCGGCGTCAGAGGAGGTCACGCCGCTGGGCACATGGGCTCGTGAGGGAATATTCCATGACTACTACCTGTCGAACGGGACCCTGGTGACCGCCGAATACCAGTGCAGAAGCAACGGCGAGTCAGGCCTGAACAAGGGGTCATGGAGCAATTACCACTGCGACAAGCTGACTGAGACGGCGCGCGCGCTCTGGGTTTGGCGCGTTTAGTCGGTCACGTCAGCCAGTCGGTCACGTCAGCGAAGTGGCGAACAAGCCGACTTTCGCGTGGTTCTTTCATCGTTCTTTCTTCACGGGTCAAACGACGTATCGCCCGGGACCGCCCGCACCCGGGCCGTCCCGGGCGATACGCGTGTCGGGGTGGAGCAGCCGGACAGGCGCCCTCCTACCCCTCAGGCCGCGGATCGCGAGGCGGAGCGAGGTCGTGCGTCTACGAACCCGAGGGGACGGGACCACCGGGGTACGGTCCTGAGCGGCTTCGCGAAGACGACGCGCCAATATTTACTATCTCTCATAGGAGAAATGGCCATTTCCAGTGACAGGTCAATTGCCTGTCGCAAGATCTCCGACATGGGAGAACACGAATCCTGATCGCGGTTGACGGGCACCCCACTGGGAACTACGGATCTTAGTAAATTCGTTGGGAGAGATCCATGGAACCCTGGGCCGCCGTGCTCGGCCTGCTGGGCGTGCTCGCGGCAGGGGTGCTCGCCGTCTATGCGGCCTCGTTCCTTCTCGCGCCGTCGGACACCCTGGAGGCGGGGCCGTTCCTGTCCGGCGCCCGGCCGAGGGAGCACGCCCTGTCCCGCTTCCATGTGCGCTGGTACACCGTCACGCTGCTGTTTCTGGCCTTCGACATGGAGATGGTCTTCATGTACCCGTGGGCGCTGGTCGTCGCCGAGGTCGGCGTCAGCGCGGTGGTGGAGATGTTCGCCTTCCTCGGGCTGCTCATGGTGGGGGTCGTCCACGCCTGGCGTGAGGGGGCACTGCGATGGGCCTGAGCGCGTGGCTCACGCGGTACGCCGCCGCCCGCCCCCGGCCGCTCGTCGTCACGGCCCCCCACGCGACCCGCCTGCGGCTGCTCGCCGAGGCCGAACTGGCCCGGCGAGGCTGGCGCGGCGCGCGCTCCCCCGCGGGTGCCGACCTGCTCGTCGTCTGCGGCACGCCCGCGGCCGCCCTGTCCAGGGCCGTCGAGGTGGTCTGGACCGATGTCCCCGCCCCCAGGACACTGGTCGAGCTGCGTGGAGACCCGCGTCCCGAGCTGGTGACGACCGCGCTGGACGGCGCGGTCGACCGCCTGGCCGACGTGCGGTCGCAACGACTCGACGCGGCCGGACGCGCGGGCGCGCGGGACGGGCGGCACGGCCCGGCGCAGCCGTACGACGAACACGACGGCGAGCACGACGACGGCGAACACCACGCCGAGCACGGCAGGCACGGTGAACAGGGCGGGCAAGAACACCACGGCGGGCACGGCGGGCAGCACGATCAGCACAGCGAGCACGGCGGGCACGGCAGGCACGGTGAACAGGGCGGGCAAGAACACCACGGCGGGCACGGCGGGCAGCACGATCGACACGGCGGGCACGGGCATCACATGGGTAACCCCGGCGGGGTGCCGATGGCGGAAAGAGGCCGGGACCGCGACGGTCTCACCCTCGACCGGCTGCACGTCCCGCTGGGCCCCGTGCTCTCCGACTGGCCCGCCGGGCTCGTCGTGGAGACCGTCCTGCAAGGCGACGTGATCCAACAGGCCCGGGTCGAGGTCGCGGGCGGACTGGGCACGGAACGGTTCTGGGACGCCCCCTGGCTGGCGGCGCTCGAAGGGCGGCGTGTGACCCGGGGCGAGGCCGCCCGTCGCGGCGCGGCCTCCCGCCTGGACAGCGTCGGGCGGCTGCTGGCCGTCGCGGGGTGGGGCGGGGCCGCCACGGAGGCGCGGCGGCTGCGCGACCGTCTGCTCTGGGAGCGGCGGGACGAGGGGGTCCCCGAAGAGTTCGCCGGGTTCGCCCGCCGGGTGCGGCGCTCATGGCTGCTTCACTGGATGCTGCGCGGCCTGGGCACGCCGGGCCTCTCCCCCGGCCGCTCTCGCCCCGGTCGAGACGGTGTGGCCGCCAGGCTGGACGCATGGCTCGACGAGACGGGCCGCGCCCTGAACGCCTTGGACGACGGGTCGCCGCTCGACGACGACGCGGGCCCCCGCGGCCCTGTCGGCGACAGGCCGTCCGAGGCGCTGCTGTCCGCGCTTCCCGGGCTGCTCACCGGGACCGAGCTGGCGGCGGCACGACTCGTCGTCGCGGGCCTCGACCCCGACCTGGACCAGGTACGGCCCGCGCGCGAGGCCTCCCATGCCTGAGACGGAACCCGCGGACGTCCCGAGTCCGGAACGGCTCTCCCCGCCGCCCGGCCAGCGGGGAGCGGAGGGCGGAGATCGCTCCGGGCGGGAACCGGACGTCCAGGAGACCCGGCCCGGGACGGGGAAGGAGGCTCCGACGGCACGACGGCCACCCGGACCGGAGGTCCAGGAGACCCGGCATGGGTGAGGCGACGTCCCCGGGGGCTCCGATCGCGCTGCTCGGGGCGCTCTGCGCGCCGGCGCCGACCGCCGTCCAAGAGGCCCGGCATGGGTGAGGCGACGCCCCTGTGGGCTCCGATCGCGCTGCTCGGGGCGCTCTGCGCGCTGGGGCTGGCCGCCGCCGTCCTCGACGCGGTCCTGAGCGGGCTTCCCACGGCCTCGCATCCCGGCGACGCCGTGGAGAGCCCGCTCAGAAGCGGCCCGTTGAGTGCCGCGGGAGATCCGTTCAGGGAGGCGGCGCGGCTGCTGGTCCAGCAGAGACGGCGCACCTCTCTCGCGGACACCCTGCTGGTCCGCGTCGGTGTGTGCGGCCTCCTCGTCGTCGCGGTGCTGGCCGGGGTCGTGCTGCCGCTCGGGGACAGGCCGGTCGCCGACCTCGCAGCGGGCGTCGTGTGGTTCAACGCCATGGAGGTCGGCGCGTGGGGGGCGCTCTGGCTGACGGGGTGGGGCGCGAACTCCGTCTACCCGCTGGTCGGCGGGTACCGGTTCCTGGCGCAGGGGATGGCCTACGAGCTCCCGCACATGTTCGCCCTGATCACGGCGGCTCTCGGGGCGGGTTCTCTGCGCGTGGGCGACGTGGTGGCGGCGCAGCGGGGGCTGTGGTTCGCCGTCTGGATGCCCGTCGCCTTCGCGGTCTATCTCGTCTCGGCCCTGGCGATGGCCTTCTGGGGGCCGATGCGCGGGCCCGTCGGCCCGGACATCGCGGGAGGAGTGCGGGCCGAGTTGTCCGGGCCCGACCGACTGCTCTTCCAGGCCGGACGCCACCTCCTGCTGGCGGTCGTCGCCGCGGCGGCCGTTCCTCTCTTCCTCGGCGGCGGGGCGGGCCCCCTGCTGCCGCCGTGGCTGTGGACGTCGCTCAAGACCGCCGCGGTGCTCGCCCTGCTGGTGTGGAGCGGGCGCGGGCTGCCCACCGTGCGGATGGACCGCTTCATGTGGCTGTCGTGGCTGGTGCTGATCCCCGCCGCGCTCGCGCAGTTGCTCGTCGTCGCGGTCGTGGTGGGGTGACGGGGCGGTGGCAGAGTGGTGACGGGGCGGTGACAGGACACGGCGCGGTGACGGCCCCGCCTGCCGCGTTCTGGGCTTCCGCGGCGTTCTGGGGGCTCGCCGCGGTCGCGGTCGCGTGCGGCGTCGCGGTGTTCGTCGTCGACTCCATGGCGCGGGCGACGTTCGCGCTGCTGGCGTCACTGATCGCCGTCGGCCTCTCCCTCCTGCTGATCGACCTGGAGTATCTCGGCCTCGTGGTGATCCTCATGATGATCATGGAGATGCTCGTCATGGCCGTCTTCATGATCATGTACATGATGAACCCCGCCGGGCTGATGCCCATGAAGATGGTGCACAACAACCGCGGGGCCGCGCTCATCGCGGGCACGGTCTTCGTCCTGCTCGCCTCGGGGGTGTTCCTCGTCCCGTGGCCCGAGCGCACGGGCACGACACCCGCGGATCCCGCCCACGCGCTCGGCCTGTCGATCATGGGGCCGAAGATGCTCGTGATGATGATCGTCGGCGTGGCCATCCTCGCCACGATGGTCTCCACGACGGTGCTGGCGACGGACCGGGGACGCCGCCGCGGGAAGGGGCCCTGACATGGGACTCCAGGCCTTCCTGCTGCTCGCGTGCGCGCTGTTCTCCGTCGGCCTGTACGGCGTGCTGTCCCAGCAGTCGATCGTCATGCTGATGATGGGCCTCGAACTCATGATCAACGGCCTGATCGCGGCAGGCGGGGCCTTCTGGTACCACGTGGCCCCCGCGGCCGCGGACGGTCAGGTGCTCGTCCTGGTCGCCGTGACCGTCATGGCGCTGGAGATGGCCATGGGGTTCGCCGTCACGACCGCCATCTTCAGGGCCCGCGAGGTCGACATCACCGACGAGGCCGGTGACCTGCGAGGATGAGCGCGCTCGCGTGGCTGCTGCCGGGCCTGCCCGGCGTGACCGGCGTCCTGCTGGTGCTCGCGGGCGGCCTGAGGCGCGGCGGAACGGGCCACGGGGCGGGGCTCGGGAGGGACGGGCACGGCGGAACGAGGCCTGCGGGGACCGGTCACGTCAGAACAGGCCAGGGGGCGGGGCGCGAGGAGACCGGTCACGTCAGGACGGGCCACGGGGCGGGGCATGGGAGGAGCGGTCGTGGCGGCGGGGCTGGAGGCCTCGCCGGGAGGGCCGCCCCCGTGGGGGCCGTCGCGGTCGCGGCCGCCACCCTCGTGCTCGCCGTGCTCGCCGCGTTCACCCGCCCCGCCTCCTCGGTCCCGCTGTTCGCCGGGCTGCGGGCGGGGGTCGAGGTCGACGGGCTCTCCGCGGTGCTGGTCGTCACCGTCTCCGCAGTCGCGCTGGCGGTGCTCGTCTTCTCCGCGGGGGACACCCGCGAGCTCTCCGCCGAGAACACCCGCGGGCCCTCCACCGGGGGCACCCGCGAGCTCCCCGCCGGGGGCACCGGGGAGGCGGGGCGCGCCCGGTGCCGGTTCTTCGGGCTGATGCTGCTGTTCACCGCCGCCATGCTGGTCACCGTCACGGCCGTCGACCTGGCACTGCTGCTGATGGGCTGGGAGGTCATGGGCGCCATGTCGTACGCGCTGATCGGCTTCCTGTGGCGCGACGACGCCAGGGTGCGGTCGGCGGGCATCGCCTTCGTCACGACGCGCGCCGGGGACGCCGGCCTGTACGTCGCCGCGGGCTGCGCCCTGGCCGGGACCGGGTCGCTGGAGCTGGCCGGGCTCGCGGCGGGCGCGCGGCCGTGGCACGACCTGGTCGCCGCCGGGATCGTCGTCGCCGCGCTGGGCAAGTCCGCCCAGCTGCCGCTGTCGTTCTGGCTGTCGCACGCCATGGCGGGGCCGAGCCCGGTCTCGGCGCTGCTCCACTCCGCCACCATGGTCGCCGCCGGGGCCTACCTGCTGCTCCGCGCGCAGCCGCTGCTCGCCGTGACGGGCTGGGCCGCCCAGGCCGCGGCCTGGGCCGGGGCGCTGACGGCGCTGCTGCTCGGCGCGGTCGCCCTCGCCCAGCGGGACCTGAAGCAGTTGCTGGCCGCCTCGACCTGCGCCCAGCTCGGCTTCATGGTCCTGGCGGCGGGCACGGGCGCCCTCGCGGGCGGGACCGCCCACCTGGTCGCGCACGCGGCGGTCAAGAGCCTGCTGTTCCTGGGCGCGGGGGCGTGGCTGGCGGCGCTCGGCACGAAGGACCTGCGGGAGCTTCGCGGCGCTGCGCGGCGTCACCGGCTCGTCGGGGTGACGTTCGGCGTGGGCGCCCTGGCGCTCGGCGGGGTGCCGCCGCTGTCGCTGTGGGTGACCAAGGAGTCCATCCTGTCCGTGGTCGCGGAACGGTCGCCGGCGCTGTACCTCCTGTCGCTGGTCGCGGCCCTGCTGGCCGCCGCCTACTCCGCCAAGGCGGTGACGGCGGTGTGGCGTCCCCGGGACCCGTGGACGCGCGACGACTCGGAGCGGCGGGGAACGGGCCGGGTCGGCCGCCTGGAAGGGCTGCCGCTGCCCGTGCTGGCCCTGGCGGCCGCGACGCTCGGCGTGGTCGGGCTGCCTCCGGTCTTCGAGGCCTGGCGGCGGCTGCTGGGGGCGGGCGGGGAGCCCGGCCCCGGCGGTGACGGGCTGCTCGCCACCGGGATCACGGCGATCGCGGTCACCGTCGCCGTGCCGCTCGCCGTACGACGCCGCGCGCCCGAGGCCCCTCCCCTCCTGCGCGACTGGCTGGGGCTCGAACGGGTCGCGGTCGCCCTGGTCTGGCGGCCCGTCATGGCGTTGGCGCGGTCGCTGGCCCGTTTCGACGACCGGGTGCTCGACGGCGTGGTGAGAAGCGTCCCGAGGGCCGGGACGGCGGCGGCCAGGCTGGCGCGGGGACGGGCCGAGGCCGGGGTCGACGGCCTCGTGCGCGACGTCGGGACGGTGACGGCCAGGCTCGCCGGGCTGGCCCGCAGGCCGCAGACGGGCCAGGTGCACACCTACTTCGCCCAGGCGGCCGTGGGGCTCCTCCTGCTGGCCGTCGTGGTCGCGCTGGCGAGGTGAGCGTGCTCACTGTCGTGATCTTCCTGCCCCTGGTCGTGGCCGGGGGGCTGGCGGTCGTGCCGGGACTCGGCGACCGCGTGGTCGTCGGGGTGTGGATCGCCGCCTCCGCCGCCGACCTGCTGCTGACGGCGGTGATGTGGCTCGGGTACGGAGGCGGGATCGGCTACGAGGCGCGGGCACGCTGGATCCCCTCCCTGGGCGCCGGGTACCACGTGGGGGTCGACGGCCTCTCGCTGCCGCTGATCGCGATGACCGCGCTGCTGTTCCTGGTGTGCGCGGTCTACTCGTCGGGGCGGACCGAGCGGGTCCGGCAGTACGCGGCGCTGTTCCTGGCGCTGCAGACCGTGTGCACCGGCCTGTTCGCCGCCCTGGACCTGCTGCTGTTCTTCGTCTTCTTCGACCTGTCGATCGTCGGCATGTACTTCGTGATCGTCGGCTGGGGGCACGGCGACCGGGCCCGCTCGGCGCTGAGGTTCTTCCTCTACACCTTCCTCGGCTCGCTGGCGCTGCTGCTGGGCTTCATCGGGCTCTACCTCGGCGGCGGGGCCCGCACCTTCGACATGGTCGACCTGACCCGCGATCCGCCCTTCGCCGACGCCCAGGGAGTCTCGGGGCTCGTGCTGCTGGCGGTCGGCGTGGGACTGGCGATCAAGACGCCGACGGTCCCGTTCCACACCTGGCTCCCTCCGGCGCACACCGACGCGCCCGCCGCGGGATCCGCCGTCCTGGCGGGCGTCATGCTGAAGATGGGCGCCTACGGCCTCGCCAGGATCGCGATGCCGATGCTGCCCGGCGCCTGGCAGCGCCACGCCTGGGCGGTCGTCGTGGTCGGCGTGGTGAGCGTCCTGTACGGCGCGCTGGTCGCCCTGGCCCAGGAGAACGTCAAACGGCTGGTCGCCTACACCTCGATCAACCACATGGGCTACGTCGTGCTCGCGCTGGGCGCGGCGGGCCTGACGGCGGGGGACGTCCAGGCCAGAAGGCTGGCCGTCAGCGGGGCCGTCACCCAGATGGTCAGCCACGGGCTGATCACCGGGGCGCTCTTCCTGATCACCGGGGTGCTGTGGGACCGCGCGCGCAGCTACGACCTCGGCCGGTTCGGCGGGATCGCCGCGGTCGCGCCGGTCCTCACCGGGCTGACGGCGGTGGCGGCGTTCGCCTCCCTCGGCCTGCCGGGGCTGTCCGGTTTCATCGCCGAGTTCCAGATCCTCGCCGGGGTCGTCGGCGTCGGACTGCCCGGCTCCGTGATCGCGGGCGTGCTCTCCGTCTGCGGCATCCTCATCACCGCCGCGCTGCTGCTGCGGATGCTGCACAGGGTGTTCCTCGGCGGCCCCGGGGAGCTGACGCCCCGCGTTCTCGACGTGCGCCCGCGCGAGCTGGCCGCGATCGCGCCGCTCCTCGCCCTGTCGGCGGCCGTCGGCGTCGCGCCCCGGTGGCTGCTGGACCTCGTCGAACCGGCCGCCGCCGCGATCGTGTCGCTGGTGAGCCGGTGAACGGCATGCGGGACGACCCGCTTGACCTGCTGCCCGAGCTGTTCCTGCTCGGCGGGGCGGTCCTGGGGCTTCTGGCCTGCGCGTTCCTGCCGCGTGGGCGCGGACGGCCGGTGGCGTGGATCTGCGCCCTGGGCCTGGCGGGCGGGCTGGCCGCCGCCTCGGTCGCGGCGGCCGGGCCCGGCGGGACGGTCTTCGCCTCCTACGCCCTCGACCCGCTCACCCACGTCACCCGGGTCGCGGTCGCGGCGGCGACCCTGGTCGTGGTGGTCCTGGCGGCCGGCGGGACGGCGGGTGGGAGGTCGGGCGGGGCGGGCGGGCGGCGGCTCGAGGCCGAGGTTCACGTCCTGCTGCTGCTGGCCGCCCTGGGCACGATCGTCATGGCGGGTGCCGAGGACCTGCTGGTCTTCGTCGCCGCCTACCTGCTGGCGAGCGTTCCCGGCTACGCGCTGGCCGGGCTGGGCGAGGACTCGGCGGGCACGGAGGCGGCGCTCAAGTACTACCTGATGGGCGCCTTCCTCGGCGTCCTGACGCTGACCGGGGTGACGCTGCTGTACGGCCTGGCCGGGACGACCGCCTACGGAGGGCTCGGCGGGCGGCTCCCCTCCGCCCCCTCGGCGGCGGTCGCCTGCGCCCTGGTCACGCTGCTCGCCGGGGTGCTGTTCAAGGCCGGAGGCGTGCCCGGCCACTTCTGGGTCCCGGACGTGACCGAGGGCGCTCCGGCGGCCGTGGCCGCGTTCGTCACGACGGTTCCCAAGATCGGTGCGTTCGCCGCGCTGTTCCGCATGGCGGGCGGGTTCTTCACGGCCTCGACGGCCGACTGGCGGCTCCTGCTGGCCCTGGTGTCCGTCGCGACGATGACGCTCGGCAACCTCGCCGCGTTCTTCCAGGACAACGTGCGCAGGCTGCTGGCCTACTCGACGATCAGCCAGGCCGGGTATCTCCTGCTGCCCGTCGTCGTGGCGGGTCGCGGAGACCTCGCCGAGCCCGCGCTGCTGTTCTACCTCGGCGCGTACGCCGTGACGAACCTGGGGGCCTTCGCGGTGGTCGTCGCCGTGGGAGGCGACCGCCTCCGCGACCACACCGGCCTGGCCGGGCGCTCCCCGTGGCTGGCCTGCGCCCTGGCCGTCTGCCTGCTCGGACTGGTCGGCACCCCGCCGACCGCCGTCTTCTTCGGCAAGCTGACGGCCTTCGCCGCCGCGTGGAGCGGCGGCTACGCGTGGCTCGCCGTGGTCGCGGCGGCGAACACCGTCGCCAGCGTCTTCTACTACCTCCGGTGGATCGTCCCGGTGTTCCGTCCGGGAGAGACGGTCGTCGCCGCGCCGCCCGGCGACGCCGTGCCGAGTGAGGGCGCCGCCTCACCGGGTGTCGCCGTCCCGCGTGAGGGCGTCCCTTCGCCCGGCGGCGTCGCGGCGCGGAAGGGCCTCGCGCGGGGCGCGGTCGCAGTGGCCTGCGTCGCGGCCGCGGCCTCGGTCGCCCTGGGCCTCGCGAGCGGCGTGGCGCTCACCCTCGGCGGGCCGTAGCGACGCGCGGCCGCTCCCGCCACCGCGACCGCTCCCGCCACCACTCCCGCCACCGCGACCGCGCTCGACGCCGTGACCTCCCCGACACGGGTGAGATCTCACCCGTTCCTCGGTGGTCGCGCGTCTCCGGGGGATTCGTCGTCCAGAGCACGGGCGCGGCGAGCGTGAGTCGGAGTCCTCGGTCAGTCCACGGTCAGTCCACGGTGTCGCCGAGAGACTCCAGGAGGCTCCTGAGCTCGTCGGCGAGAGCGTCGCGCCGGGCCGGCGTCAGCGCGGCGAGCAGCCGGTTCTCGGTGTCGACGTGGTCGGGAAGCGCCCGGTCGATGAGCGCGCGGCCCTCATCGGTGAGGGCGACGTGCACCACGCGGCCGTCCGTCTCGCTGGGGGTGCGCGTCACCAGGCCACGGGCCTGGAGGCGGTCCAGGCGCTGGGTGACGGCCCCCGAGGTGACCATCGAGGCGCGCATCAGCTCGGCGGGCGTCAGGGAGTGCCGGGGGCCGCTGCGGCGCAGGGTGGCCAGGACGTCGAACGACGCGGCGTCGAGGTCGTGCGCGCTGAACGTCTGACGCAGCTCCGCGCCGATCAGCCGCGAGAGCCTCGACAGGCGGCCGATCACCGCCATCGGCGAGACGTCCAGATCGGGGCGCTGCGCGGCCCACTGCTCCAGCACCCGGTCGACGTGATCTGCCATCGCCCCAGCCTAGCCGATTCCTTAGTGGTGAGATATCTCACTCCAAAATCCCTTAGCGGTGAGATACATTGCCTTAGTGCTAAGTAAACGAAGCGGAATCCTCGCGGTGACCGCGCTGGCGCCCGCCGTATGGGGGACCACCTATCTCGTCACCACGGAACTGCTGCCCCCGGGCCGCACGCTCCTGGCCGCGACGGTGCGCGCCCTCCCGGCGGGCCTCCTGCTGCTCCTCCTCACCCGCCGCCTGCCGCACGGGGTGTGGTGGTGGCGCGCGCCGGTGCTCGGCGTCCTGAACATCGGGGCGTTCTTCGCGCTGCTGTTCGTCGCCGCCTACCGGCTGCCCGGCGGGGTGGCCGCGACCGCCGGGGCGATCCAGCCCCTCCTGGTCGCCGTCCTCGCGTCCGGTCTGCTCGGCGAGCGCCTGTCCCCGCGCGTCGCGATCGCCGCGGTCGCGGGTGTGGCGGGCGTCAGCCTGCTCGTCCTGCGAGCCGACGCGCGGCTGGACGCCCTCGGCGTCGCCGCCGCGGTGGGCGGCGCGGCCGTCATGGCCACCGGGGTCGTCCTCAGCAAACGGTGGCCCTCGCCCGCTCCCCTGCTCGCGACCACCGGCTGGCAGCTCGTCGCGGGCGGCCTGCTGCTGCTGCCGGTCGCGCTCGTCGTCGAGGGGCCGCCGCCCGCGACGCTGAGCCTCGCGAACGTGGCCGGTTACGGCTATCTCACGATCATCGGATCCGCCCTCGCCTACACCCTCTGGTTCCGGGGCATCCGAGAGCTCTCCCCCACCGGCGTCGCCTTCCTCGGCCTGCTCAGCCCGCTGGTCGCCACCGCACTGGGCTGGCTCCTCCTCGGCCAGGAGCTCACCGCGGCGCAGATCCTGGGCGCGCTCGTCGTCCTCACCTCCCTCGTGGTGGCGCAGACCCGGGGCGCGCGCGGACGTAGCGCGCACGCCACTGCGGCAGGCAGTCGCGAAGATAGAGCGCGAAGGGAATCCACCAGATCAGGTCGTTGGTGACGAGGATGACCCCCGAGGCGAGGGGCCACTGCCCGGTGAGGACGAGCCACAGCCATCCCAGCGGTCCGAGGAGCTTTCCCGCCAGCCCGACCGCCGCGACGACGAAGCCCTCCGCGGGACGCAGGGCGACGTCCAGGTAGAGCACGCCGTACAGGCCGAGCACCATGCCGAGGGTCATGAAGATCTGCGGGTGGTTCTGCGGCGTCATGCCGGCGCTCCGGAACAGCCACTGCGGGTCGACGGCCGCGTAACAGCCCCAGGCGACGTTGTAGAGGGCGGCTGCCATGAAGACGCGGCGGTGCAGCCGCTGACGAGGTATCGGCACGCCCGCATTATGCTCCCGACGGCCTTCGGCGGCATTCGGCGGCATTCGAGCTGAACGGAACTCCCAATGGAGCCGTCGTGAGACCCGGTTTTCCGTATTCCCGGCCCGGGACGACGAAGCGGAATTCCCGGAACCGGTTGCCGATCCCTACGCTAAGCTCGCCGTACAGGCGATGATCCGGCCATCATCGGGGAGCCTCCGGAAGAAATGGGCGCCTTCTACGGCATCCGGAGTAGAACCGGACGGGATCGGCCCGTCACAGCCGACCAACGAGAGGTCGTCCGCCTGCGGACGGCAAGCGGGGTGGTACCGCGGCGCTCGCTCCGATGGGCTGTCGTCCCCGTGCAGGCAGAGCTCGATTCCGCAGCACGAGGAGTACCCCGATGGCCGACCAGCCCGGCGCAGCCGCCTATCCTCCCGTCCCGGCCCAGCCGTCCTTCCCCGCGCTCGAGCACGAGGTGCTGGGTTTCTGGGAGGCCGACGGCACTTTCACCGCGTCGGTCGAGAACCGGCCGACGGGAGAGCGCGGGGACAACGAATACGTCTTCTATGACGGCCCGCCGTTCGCCAACGGGCTGCCCCACTACGGGCACCTGTTGACCGGATACGTCAAAGACGCCGTTCCGCGTTATCAGACGATGCGCGGCAAGCGTGTCGAGCGTCGATTCGGATGGGACACGCACGGACTGCCCGCCGAGGTCGAGGCCGAACGGCAGCTCGGAATCAAGCACAAGTCCGAGATCGAGAAGATGGGCATCGGGGAGTTCAACGAGGCCTGCCGTTCCTCGGTGCTCCGCTATACGTCGGAATGGCGTGACTATGTCACCCGGCAGGCACGCTGGGTGGACTTCGACAACAGCTACATGACCCTGGATCTCTCCTTCATGGAGTCCGTGATCTGGGCGTTCAAGCAGCTCTGGGAGAAAGGGCTGGTTTACTCCGGATTCCGAGTCCTCTGGTATTGCTGGCGCTGCGAGACCCCGCTGTCGAGCACCGAGACCAAGATGGACGACGTCTACCTCAACCGGCAGGATCCCGCGGTCACGGTCGGAGTGCGGCTGTCCGCCGCGAACACCGGAGAGAATCCGGAGAACGCCGCGGCCGAACCACGAGACGATCTCCACGGAGCCCTGGCGCTGGTCTGGACGACCACTCCGTGGACGCTCCCGTCGAACCTCGCGGTGGCGGTGCACCCGGACCTGGACTACGTCCTTCTGGAGACCGACGCCGACCACGGCGGCGAGCGGTACGTCATCGCCGAGGCTCGGATGCCGCACTACGCCCGCGAGCTGGGCGAAACCCCGACGATACTGCGGCGGCTCAAAGGGACCGACCTGCTGGGGCTGACCTACACCCCTCCCTTCGACTTCTTCGCCGGTCACGAGAACGCGCACCGCGTGCTGGCCGCCGACTACGTGACCGTCGACGACGGCACCGGGCTGGTTCATCTGGCGCCGGCGTTCGGCGAAGAGGACAAGGCCGCCACCGACGCCGCCGGGATCGAGGTTGTGATTCCGGTCGACGCGCGTGGCCGGTTCACCGCCGAGGTGCCGCCGTATGCCGGAACGCAGGTGTTCGAGGCCAACCGGGTCATCATCAGGGACCTGCGCCACGGCGCCCCGCACACGGCCGGCGTCCTTCTCCGGAACGAGAGCCACGATCATCCCTATCCGCACTGCTGGCGCTGCGGAAGCCCGCTCATGCAGCGCGCCGTCGACTCCTGGTTCGTGCGGGTCACCGCGTTCCGGGACCGGATGGTCGAGCTGAACCAGGGCATCGCCTGGGTTCCGGGCAACATCCGGGACGGTCAGTTCGGCAAGTGGCTGGAGGGCGCGCGAGACTGGAACATCTCACGCAACCGCTACTGGGGCTCGCCGATCCCCGTCTGGGTCTCCGACGATCCGCGTTACCCCCGTACCGACGTCTACGGCTCGCTCGACGAGCTGGAGCGCGACTTCGGCGTGCGCCCCACCAACCTGCACCGCCCGTACATCGACGAACTCACCCGGCCGAATCCGGACGACCCCACCGGTCAGTCGACGATGCGCCGAGTGCCGGAAGTGCTGGACTGCTGGTTCGAGTCCGGTTCGATGCCTTTCGCGCAGGTGCACTATCCGTTCGAGAACACCGAATGGTTCGACCATCACCACCCGGGTGACTTCATCGTCGAGTACAACGGGCAGACCCGCGGCTGGTTCTACACGCTGCACGTGCTCGCCACGGCGTTGTTCGACCGCCCGGCGTTCTCCTCGGCCCTTGTCCACGGCATCGTCCTGGGGGACGACGGACAGAAGATGTCGAAGTCGCTGCGTAACTATCCCGACGTCAACGAGGTGTTCGAACGCGACGGCTCCGACGCCATGCGCTGGTTCCTCTTCGTGTCCTCGGTTCTGCGCGGCGGAAACCTGGTCGTCACCGAACAGGGCATCAAGGAGGGGGTGCGGCAGGCGATCCTGCCGCTGTGGAACACCTGGTACTTCCTGTCGCTCTACGCGGAAGGGGCCGGGCGGCGCGGAGTGCGGCGGACCGACAGCCAACACGTCCTGGACCGCTACATGCTGGCCCGGACGGCTTCGCTCGTCGACGAGGTCACGGCGGCGATGGACGCCCTCGACCTCGCGGGCGCGTGCGAGCGGATCCGAGACCACGCCGAGGTCCTCACCAACTGGTATGTCCGGCGTTCCCGGAGGCGGTTCTGGGAGGGCGACGTCGACGCCGTCGACACCCTCCACACCGTGCTGGAGGTCACCACTCGGGTCGCGGCACCGCTGCTGCCCCTCACGATGGAGCACATCTGGCAGGGGCTCACCGGCGGGCGTTCGGTGCACCTGACGAACTGGCCCTCCTCCGACGGACTGCCCGACGATCCCGATCTGGTGGCCACGATGGACCGGATCCGCCAGGTGGCGTCGGCGGCGCTTTCCCTGCGAAAGGCACGTGGCCTCCGAGTCCGGCTGCCGCTTGCCAGGCTCACCGTGGCGGCGCCGGACGCCGCCTCCCTGGAGCCGTTCTCCGACATCCTGCGTGACGAGGTGAACGTCAAGAAGATCGAGCTGACCACCGACGTGACCGCCCACGGCCGCTTCGACCTCGTGGTCAACCCGGCGGCCTGCGGCCCCCGTCTGGGCCCCGACACCCAGAAGGCGATCCGCGCGGTCAAGGCGGGAGAGTACAGCCGCGGCGCCGACGGCGGGGTGACGGCGGCGGGGATCGAGTTGCTGCCCGGCGAGTTCACCGAGCGGCTGGTCGCCACCGATCCGGACGAGACCATCGCGTTGCCGGGGAACACCGGACTGGTGGTGCTGGACACGGCGGCGACGCCCGAGCTCATGGCCGAGGGGCTCGCGAAGGACGTCGTCCGGCTCGTGCAGCAGGCGCGCCGTGACGCGGGCTTCGAGCTGTCGGAGCGGATCGAGCTGACCCTGGACGCTCCGGACGCGGTGCTCGACGCGGTGCGCGCGCACGAGAGGCTCGTCGCCGGTGAGGTGCTGGCGACATCGGTGATCTACGCCGAGGTCGCCGCCCCCACCCTGGTCGGCGCCGTGGCCGACGGCGCCCGGGTGGGTGTGCGGGTCCACCGCGTCTGATCACGCGGACGGGTCGCGCCGCCGGTTCCCTCGGCGCCGCGGCGCGACCCGGGACATGGCGCTCACCCGTCCCCGTCGGTGACGGTCCTCAGAGCTCCTCTTCCGTTTCCGGAGAGATCCGATTCCGGAGAGATCCGACCGTCGCTCCCCCGGAGCCCGTCGCCGGACGACTCGCCGGGCTGATCTCCCCATGACCAGGCCCCGCTAGTACATCGAGATGTGGACGTGGTCGTAGTGGTTGGCGGTGACGCCGCCGCGGTTGGACATCATCCGCCACGAACCGCTGCGGACGTGCCAGATGCGCTGGCGGTAGATGATGTACATGATGCCGAGGCGCTGGGCGTTCTTGATCGCCCAGGCCGCGATCTCGTCTCCCCTGGCCGTCTCGGCCGCCGAGGGCATGCTCCCTCCCTGGCTGAGCATGAAGTCGCAGGCGCGGCCCAGCGGGTGCTCTCCGCCGCCCGCGATGCCCCCGTCGACACGGTAGCAACCGATGCCGAAGTGCGGGCCGAAGCGTTGCGCGATCAGCTGCCTGACCAGGCGCGTCCTGGGCGTGATGTTGTCGGGGCCGCCGGGCAGCTGGGGGACCCACGTCCCGTCCGCCCTCCTGAGCCCGGGAGTCGGGTAGATCCGGTCGATCCTGTCCTTGATCCTGGCGATCAGCGCCGTGGTCCGCTTCTTCTGGGCGTCCAGCTTCTCCAGCGACGCGCGGAGCTCGGCGGCGCGTTCCTGCGCCGCGCTCCGCGCGTCGCGGAAGGCGTCGCGGACCTCCGCGAACCCCTGGAGCCTGGCGTCCTGCTCGTTCACGATCTGCTCGGTGAGGGCCATGTGGTTCAGCATGGTCGCCGGGTCCGTGCCGCCCATCAGCGCGGGAAGCGTCCCGAGGCCGCCGCTTCGGTATCGCTGGGCCGCCAGCAGACGGATCTCCCGAGAGGCCTGCTCGAAGTCCTGCTGGGCCCGTCGCAGGTTGTCCCGGGAGACCTTCTCGACCTTCTCCGCCTTCTGCAGGGCGACCCGCCCCTTGTAGTACTCGGCGATCATGGTCTCGGACTGCTTCTGGAGCTGCGCCAGCTCCTTGCGGAGCTGCTTGGCGGTCGGCTTCGGCGCGGTGTGGCCGGCGGACGCCACACCGACGCACATCACCACGGCCGTGATCGACGCGGTCAGCATGCGGAGCACGCCCCGCCGACGGTCATCGCGGGACAGAGCCGCCACGTCTCTCCTTCTCGCCGACCTTTCGCCGAGGGGAGAGGCTCTTGCGATCTCTCCCGAGGGCATGGGACGCCGACCGACCGGGACGGTTACGCCTCCCGTCCGATGGACGATAGTAGGAGATGGTGCACTGAACACGGGGACCATGCCAAATCGGGCAATACCCGCTTAAGTAAACGACTTTCCCGGCAGATCGTCGCCCCCAGGTCGGCTCGCTCTCCTAAAAAGGATCGTTGCCTGCCCAAGTGGAGTTATCCTCGCCGTCCGTGGAGGAAGGGGAGACACCCTGCCCTGCCGGGCAGAGTGCACCAATCACCGCAGATCAGCATCTGACGGTCGGCCACATCTGAACGTCCGCCCTCGACACACCCCACTCGCCTCTTTCTACTACTGTAGGTCGTAGGGTGTTCGCATCCGGGAACCCGGAGCGCAGAGGACGGGAGACGATGGACGGCTGGATGCGCAGACGCCTCCCCCGGGCGTCCCACTGCCTCCTGCTCGTCGTGCTCGCCCTGGGAATCGCCGGAATGCACACCCTGGGGCACGCCCGCCACGGGTCGGCGCACAAGGGTGCCCCCGCGGCCTCGACGGGCGCGGATCCGGTCTCCGCCGGCCCGGCCGCCACGGGCGCGAGCCCCACGGGCGCGGATCCGGTCTCCACCCGGGCCCCGGGCACGGGAGGCGGGCGGCCGGAGGACCGGGACACGACCGTCGCGACCGCCCGGGTCCCGGGCGTGGGAGGCGGGCTTCCCGATCTCGATCCGGCATCGGTCTGCCTGGCCGTGCTGACCGGGTTCCTCATTCCGCTGACGGCCGTCGCGTCGGCCCTCGTACGGCGGCGCCCACCGCACGCCTCGGCGACGATCGCCGCCCCGGCGTCGCGCGTCACCCGCCCCCCTCCCAGGAGGACGGCTTCACGCCTGGCCTGCCTCTCGGTTCTGCGCATATAGACCGTCCGATTCGGCGGACGGTCTCCGAGACCCGCCCGCGAACGGCCGGCAAGCAGACACCACGAACCGAAGAAGAGATCGAACAGCCATGTTCAGCAACGAATCCACCACCCGCGGGCTCGCTCTGGCGGTCACCGCCGCGGCGGGCGCGCTCGCGCTGCTCACCGGGTGCGCGGGGACCGAGGGCTCGACGTCCGCGCTCACCGGCGCGACCGGGGCGCCCAGCGAGCCTCCCGCCGCGAGCGAGCGCCCCTCCGCGCCCTTCAACGGCGCGGACGTCGAGTTCGCGCAGATGATGATCCCGCACCACCGGCAGGCCGTGGAGATGGCCGAGCTCGCCGAGAGCCGGGCCTCGGATCCACGGGTGAGGAAGCTCGCCGCGCGGATCAAGGCCGCCCAGGATCCGGAGATCGCCACCATGACCGGCTGGCTGACGGCGTGGGGCAGACCCGCCACGCCCGAGGGAGGCCACGGCGGGCATGACATGTCCGGGATGATGAGCGAGGAGGAGATGGCCAAGCTCGAGAAGGCGAAGGGCGCGGCGTTCGACCGGATGTTCCTGGAGCTGATGATCGCCCATCACCGGGGGGCCGTCGAGATGGCCGAGACGGAGCTCGCGAAGGGCGCAGACCCCCAGGCCAAGCAGCTGGCCAGGGCCATCGAGAGCGCGCAGCGAGCCGAGATCGAGCAGATGCGGCAGATGCTCGGCCAGTCCTGAGGCGCCCGCCCGAGGCGCCCCTCGCCCTACCCGCGCGACAGACCGCCGGCCGCCCTCCACCGGTGCGGCAGACGACCGGCCGCTCCCCGTCGGTGCGAGGGGCGGCCGGCCGCGCCGCGGAAGGCGCGTGGCCGTCGCCCGCCGTACCCGCGCGACGGCCGCCCGCGGCCCGGCGAGGGCGGGGCGAGGACGCCGACGGCCCGTCAGAAGATCGAGATCGTGTGGCAGTGGTGGGCGAGGAACGAGCTCACGCCCGGAACCGCGACCACGGCCGCGGGGCCCGCCAGGAGGGCTCCCAGGGCGGCCAGACCGGCGAGGCGTTCCCCGCGCCCGAGCGGGTGGGCCGGGCCGAGCATGCGCCTGACCCGGATGAGCGCCGTCTCACCGCCCGCGCCCAGCGCCGAGGCGGGCGCGGGCCCGGTGGCGAGCCGCACGAGGGCGGCGGCGATGTGGGCGCGCGAGTGCCCGCGGGCGGCGACGTCGTCGGCGAGGAGCTCGACCAGGCGCGCGATCTCGCTCCTCGCCCTGGCGAAGAGCGGCAGGCGGAAGAACGCCCTGGAGAGGGCCTCCGCGGCGGCCAGCGCGAGATGGTGGCGGCCCCGCAGGTGGGCGCGCTCGTGGGCGAGCACCGCGGCCACCTGCTCCGGGGCCAGCGAGCGGAGCGCGCCGGTGGTGATGACCGCCCTGCCGCGCCGCCCCGGCACGCAGTAGGCGACCGCCTCCCCGTGGTCGAGCACGACGGCGCCCAGCTCGCCGTCGTGACGGCCCAGGATGTCGAGCATCTCCTTGTGACGCCGTCGCTCCCTGCCCGCCTCGACCAGCACGGCCGCCCCGCACCAGACGACCCTGGCCACGACCAGCCCGGCGAACGACAGGGCCGCCCACGCGCCCGGCGACGAGGGAGCCCGCCAGCCGGACAGCAGCATCGCGCACACCTCGAAGAACTCGGCCAGCCGGTGTCCGACCACGGGGGCGGGGACCGCGACGGCGAACGCGGCGAGAAGGGTGGAGGCGACGACGGAGGCGCATGCGGCCAGCCACACGGCGATCGCCAGGCGGGGGGCGCGCTCGGCCCATCGGGACCGGCCCGCGCCCCCGCCCGGCCCGCGCGGCGCCGTCGTCGCGACGGCGGCGTACAGGACCAGGACGGCGGCGGCCGTCACGCGCGTCCCCCCGGGGGGTATACCTTGAGCGCCGCCTCGAGCGCCGTGGACTCCTCGGGGGTCAGCCGCTCCAGGAAGTGCACCAGGGTGGCCGCCTGGTTGCCGCCCGAGGCGAGGGTGCTGCGCATGAGCTCGGCGGTGTAGGCCTCCTTGCTGGCGACCGTCTCGTAGACGTACGCCCTGCCGACCGCCTTCCTGCGGAGCAGGCCCTTGGTGTGCAGCTTGTCCATCACGGTCATGACGGTGGTGTAGGCGATCTCCCGCTCACGGCGGAGGTCCTCGAGCACGTCCCTGACCGACGCGGGCCTGCGGTACGACCACAGGCGCTCCATGATCGCGGATTCCAGGTCTCCCAGACCACGCATCCCGTCAGACTCCCATCTACCTGCGGCTCGTTTGATGCTACCCGGCGTCGTAGACAACCGGCCAGGCCGAACCCAGCCCCTCTGGAGACCGCCGCCGTCCGCGCCGCGCGCGCCGATCACGCGTAGTAGAAATCCCGATTTCCGGACACCCCTTTGCCTATACCCCTCAGGGGTATAGCGTGGAACGTGTCGGCGACGGACCGATGACCAAGGAGGCGGCGATGACCGACTCGATGCGGCACACGGACCACGGCGGACACGGGGAAGGCCACGCGCCCGACCACCACGCGCACACCGACCATCACGCGCACACCGGTCACCACACAGGCCACTGACGGCCACCACCGACGGCCATCTTCACGGCGGACGTCGCCGACGCCGACGACCGGCGCCCCCGCAAGGCCCCCGCGCGAGAGCGGGGGCCTTCACCAGGTTCAGGACCGGATCCAGCCCCGGCTCCACCGCCTCCGGCACCGATCCCCCGCCGCCGGGACAGGCCTTCGCCGCCGTCGAGACCAAATCGCAACAGGCCGACGCCGAAGCGATCCGCGCGGCGCATCCCCACGCGCCCCGCGCGCCCGCGACGCCGACCGGACTCCGCCAGGTCACAGGAACCGCCGCTCAGCCCCGTCCACCCCCACGGGGAACCCGAAGATCGAAAAGGTGGCTCCACGGTCCCGCCGTCCCCGAAAGATCGTACGGGACCAAAATAAATCATCACTCTTTACATTGATGTGACTTGTTCACGGGGGGTGAGCGCCATATGTTTTGGGACCAAACATTGAGCATGCCTCGCTGTAGGAGTCCTCGATGCGTACCACCCCGGATCTCCTGGTGCCCGGCACCACGGCATCGGCGGCCGATCCTGCCCTGGCTCGTGGAGGGCATGCGACGGGCGACGGTGACCTGCGCCTTCGCCCGCGACCAGACCCCGATCCGGGCGAACCAGCCGGGTGCTGCGACGTGCCCACCACCTTGACGATCCCAGGTGTCCGACTCCCTCGCCACCGTTGATCGTCAGCCCCCCAACCTCATGAAAGGCACCGTCCCATGAGAAAGATCTCCAAGGGCCTCGCGGCGGGAGCGGTCGCGCTTCTCGCCGTCAGCGTCACCGCATGCGGGTCGGGCGAGACCAAGGGCTCCGGCGGCGGCGCCACGTCGGCCGACCCCATCGTCGTGGGGGCGATCAGCTCTCTGAGCGGTCCCGCCGCCTTCCCTGAGGCGTCCCAGGCGGCCAAGGCCGTCTTCGACCGCGTCAACGCCGCGGGAGGGATCAACGGCCGCAAGATCTCCTACGTCAGCGTGGACGACAAGGGCGACCCCAGCACCGCCGCCCAGGTCTCCCGGGACCTCATCCAGAACAAGGGCGCCGTCGCGCTCGCCGGCGGCGCCAGCCTGCTGGACTGCCAGGTCAACGGGGCCTTCTACAGCCAGTCGGGGATCTCCTCGATCTCCGGCACCGGCATCGACCCCGGCTGCTTCACCTCCCCCGCCATCTCCCCGGTGAACACCGGCCCCTTCCTCGGTACGACCGTCAGCCTCTACCACGCCTCCGAGGTGCTGAAGATAGACAAGCTGTGCGGCTTCTTCGTCATCCTCGGCGGCACGTCCGAGGCCTACAAGGGCGCCGTCGACCAGTGGTCGAAGATCACCGGCAAGCAGCTCCTCATCAACGACCGGAGCCTGTCGGGCAACACCACCGACTACACCCCCTACATCCTGCGGGCGCGTGACGCCGGCTGTAAGGGCGTCGTCTTCAACGGCACCGAGCCCATGTCCGTCGGCTGGGTGAAGGCCGCCCAGGCGCAGGGCATCACCGGCATCAAGTGGCTGGTGCTCACCTCGACGTACACCGACGCCGCGGTCAAGGCCTTCGGCGACGCGGGCAAGGACGTCGTGGCCCTGTCCGAGTTCGAGCCCTACTCGGACGCCTCGTCGACCGCGACGAAGGACTGGCGGGAGCTCATGACCCAGAGCAAGGTGCCGCTCACCTCCTTCGCCCAGGGCGGATACCAGGCCGCGACGAACCTGGTGACCGTGCTCAAGGGCATCAAGGGCGACATCACCCGCGAGTCGGTGACCGCGGCGCTGAAGGCGCTCCAGCCCATCGAGTCGGGCATGGTGGGCACGCCGTACACCTTCGGCCCCGAGCAGGCGCACGCCTCCAACAGGGCGGCCAAGTTCGTCCAGCCGGACAACGGCTCCTGGAAGGTCATGACCCCGGACTGGATCCGGCTGCCCAATGCTTGAGGGCGCCATCGCAGGCCTGACCGCGGGCGGCGCCTACGCCGTCCTCGGTCTGTGCCTGACTCTGATGTATCGCCTGGGCCGGGTGGTCAACCTCGCCCAGGCGGCGATCGGCGTCGTCGGCGTCTACACGATGTCGGTCCTGGCCGACGGCGGCATGCCGTACGCGCTGGCGGTCCTGGTCGGCCTCGCCGGTTCGGCGCTGGTCGCCGCCGCGCTGGGCTACATGATGGGCCGCTGGTTCGCCGAGGCCGGGACCGACCAGCGCTCCGCGATCGCCATCGCCTACCTCGTAGGCCTGCTCGCCGCCGAGTACCTCGCCTTCGGCACCGACCCCCGCCAGATTCCCGGCGTCCTGAGCGGCCCGCTGACGACGGTCGGCGGTGTCACCATCACCCAGGCGGCCGCGGTCTGCGTGGCCGCGGCGGTGCTCATCACCGCGGGCGTCTCGGTGTTCCTGGCCAGGACCGCGGTCGGACTGCGGCTGCGCGCGTTGTCGCAGCGGCCGACCACGGCCGAGCTGATGGGCATTCCGAGCCGCCGCCTGGGCGTCGGGCTGTGGGCCGTGACCGGCCTGCTGGCCACCGCCGTGCTGCTGGTCGTGGCCCCGCAGCAGAACAGCGACCAGCTCTCCCTCGGCCTCATGGTGATCCCGGCCTGCGCCGCGGCACTGGTGGGAGGGTTCAGGAGCCTGATCGGCACCGCCGTCGGCGGGCTCGCGCTCGGCGCCCTGCAGGGGGCGCTCGCGCATGTCAGTCAGTTGCAGGAGTTCCGCGACGTGGTCCCCTTCGTGGCGATCCTCGCGATCCTGCTCTGGTCCCAGCGTGGGGAGGTGTGGGATGCGGCGCGTTGAGGCGACCGGACCCGCGGCACAGCTCGTCGGCGCGCTCGCCGTGATCGCCGTGCTGGCCGCGGTCGTACCGCAGTACTGGCTCTTCCTGGGGACCTCGGCCCTGGTGGCGGCGATCTCGCTGAGCGGGCTCGGCGTCGTCACGGGACGGGCGGGGATGATCTCGCTGTGCCAGATGTCGTTCATGGCGCTGGGCGCCTGGGTCGTCTGCGAGCTGAACGTCCTGGGCGCGCCCGGCGGCCTCATCGTCTGGGTGCTGGTCGGCGGCCTCGCCGCCGTTCCGCTCGGCGTCCTCCTCGGGCTGCCCGCGCTGCGGCTGCGGGGCGTGCACCTGGCGGTGGTCACCCTGGGGTTCGCCGCCGCGGCCGACGTGATCATCGCGGCCGCCGGCTTCCCCGGCGCGACCACCTTCCAGCCGGTGCTCAGGCCCTCGCTGATCGCCGGCGACACCGCCTACTTCGTGTTCGCCGCCCTGGTCTTCGTGGCCGGAGCGGTCGCGATGCGGCTGCTCGGCCGCACCCGGTACGGCACGGCCTGGCGGGCGCTGCGTTTCTCCGAGCGCGCCACGGCCGCGGCGGGCATGAGCGTGCCGCGCGCCAAGCTGGCGGCGTTCGCGCTGAGCGCCTTCTTCGGCGGCCTGGCGGGAGGCGTCCTGTCCGGCCAGATCGGCGTGGTGACCGCGCAGAACTTCGACACCATCGACTCCCTCATCCTGCTGGTCGTGGCCGTGATGGCGGGCAGCGAGTACGCGGGCGGGGCGATCGCCGGAGGCGTCCTGATGGTGTTCGTCCCGGAGATCTTCCGGGGCCTCGGCATCCCGCAGGACTGGGGCAGCCTGGTGTTCGCCGTGGGCGCCGTGCAGACCCTGACGACCGGGCTCAGCATGAGCGAGGACCTGGTGCGCCGGTTCCGCCGCCGCAGGGCCGTTCCCGCCCAGGCCCCGCGGCGCACGGACGAGCCGGGCCCCGCCGTGACGCCCGTGAAGGGAGAGCGGCCCGTCCTGGTGGTCGAGGGACTGTCCGTCGCCTACGGGCGGATCACCGCGCTCGCCGAGGTCGACCTGGTCGTCCCCGAGCGGACCGTGATGGGGCTGATCGGGCCCAACGGCGCGGGCAAGTCGACGTTCACCGACGCGGTGACCGGTTTCATCCCCGGCGCGACCGGCTCGGTCACGCTCGACGGACGCAAGCTGGACGGCCTGCCCGTCCACCGCAGGGCGGCGGCGGGCCTGCGCCGCACCTTCCAGCAGGACCGCGTTCCTCCGGGTCTCACCGTCGCCGGGTTCCTGCGCTTCTCCGCGCACCGCAGGGTGAGCGCGGCCGAGTTGGAGGAGATGGCAGACTTCCTGAACCTGGGCACGCTGGAGCGGCACGTCAGCGAGCTCGACGTGGGCAGCAGGCGGCTGCTGGAGGTGGCGGGCGCGCTGCTGTCGCGCCCCAAGGTGATCATCCTGGACGAGCCCGCCGCGGGTCTCGCCCACGCCGAGTCCATGGAGCTCGCCGAACGCCTGACCGAGGTGCCCGGCCGCTTCGGGACCTCGGTCCTGCTGATCGAACACGATCTGGAAATGGTGCGGCGCGCCTGCGCCGAGGTCGTGGTGCTGGACTTCGGCCAGGTGATCGCGGCGGGGCCGCCGGCGACGACGCTGGCCAGGCCGGAGGTCGCCCGCGCGTATCTGGGAGACGAGGTGGCGCTGGCATGACGTCCCAACTGGTGCTTCAGGACGTGACCGTCGCGCGCGGCGGCGCCCCGGTCGTCCGGGGGGTCTCGCTCACCGCGCCCGCCGGCGAGGTGACCGCGCTGCTCGGGCCGAACGGCGCGGGCAAGACCACGCTCCTGGAGTCGATCTCGGGGGTGATCCCGGTCACGAGCGGAACCGTCTCGCTCAACGGCACGAACCTGACGGGCCTCGACCGGGTCGCCCGTGCCAGGGCGGGAGTCGCCCACGTCGAGCAGGGCCGCACGGTCTTCCCCGACCTGACGGTCGCGGAGAACATCCTCGTGGTGCGGCGCGGCCCCGGCGTGATCGACCAGGCCCTCGAGCTGTTCCCCGAGCTGCACAAGAGGCTCGACGTCGCCGCCTCGCTGCTGTCGGGAGGAGAACAGCAGATGCTCGTGCTCGCCAGGGCGCTGGCGAGCAGGCCGACGGCGTTGCTGATCGACGAGATGTCGCTCGGCCTCGCGCCGGTGATCGTCCAGCGGCTGCTGCCCGTGGTGCGGGACCTGGCGAAGTCCGGGGTGGCGGTGCTGCTCGTCGAGCAGTTCGCGACCCTGGCCCTGAAGATCGCGGACACCGCGCACGTGCTCGCGAGCGGCGCGCTGACCTATTCGGGGTCCGCCGAGGAGCTGCGCTCGACTCCGGGCAAGCTGCACGCGGCCTACCTCGGGGAGACGGCCGCCCAGGCCGGGTGAGGCGGCGCGGGGTCCAGCCACCCCGCGCCCCCGCCCCCCTGCCCCGCGCCGCCTCGCCGGGGCGCCCGTGGACGCCCGGTCCTGACGCCTGAAGGAGGTCAGGACCGGGTACGGCCCCGCCCGGCCAGATGCGTCCTGGCCGGGCGGGGCCGACGGGCGCGGCACGGGAGACCCGGAGCACGGGGTTCGCGGCCCGGAGACCGGAGCGAGCGCCCTCGGCCGGGTCGGGCGGTTTTCCGGAGCGGGAGGCCCGCGGCCGGGGGTCAGGCTCGCTCGGCGCGCTCCAGGTGCTGGACGACCAGGCGCAGGCTGGAGGCGAGATCGCGGCGTCGCTCGCTGTCGAGCTCCCTGACGACGAAGGCCTCCTCCTGGTTGAACTGGGGGAAGAGCGTCCGCATCAGGCGCTCGCCGGACAGGGTCAGGGTCACCATCACGCGACGCCTGTCGGCGGGGTTGGGCATCCGCTGGACGTACCGGTAGGACTCCAGGGTCTTGAGGACGCCGGTGAGGGTGCCCTTGGCGATCCCCGCCTCCTCGGCGACGTGCCGGGTCTCGCTCTCTCCCCAGATCCACACGACCCACATGACGACGAAGCCGGTCCAGGTGAGACCGGTGTCGCGGAGCACGGTCTGTTCGAGATGGTTGCGGATCGCCGCCGACGCCCGGTAAATGTTGGACACCGCCCACATCGCCTCGAAGTCGAGGTTGAGACCGCCGAGCCGGTCGCCGACGGCCTCCTCGGTGCTGCGCAGAGTGTGGTGTCCCGTCATCTCGGTGCGGCGCTCCCTCACTGTTTTGCCTTCACCCTACGATCACATTCGCCGGGATCGCGCGAGGAACTCCGCGCCGCGACCGGTCCGCCCGTGGCGTGCCGCACGGGCGCGACGCCCGGCGAACCGGGCACGGAGAGCACAGGCGAGCCGAGGGGACACCTCGCGCGGGACGCGTCGGCCGGGCACGCGGGCAGGTGTCTCCGGAATGAGGGAGCCGAATGCCCGGCGGGCCCGCGAGAGCCCCGGAACAACGAGTGTTTGGTCCCGAACAATATTTCAGGCGCATACCGGGGAGCAAGGTGTTTCACCGAAAGGTTTTCTCGTGAAACAGCATGTGACCAAGGCTCCGCGACCGCACTCCGCCTTGTGCCACCCCCTCGTTCCCCTTATCGTACGGAAGCAAATGAATTGCTCGTCATTCGGTTTCCCGTCAGCCGTACGGAGCCATCTGACGTTCCATCTCACGACGAGGAGCCCGTGATGGATCTCGGACTGTCCGGCCGTTCGGTCCTGGTCACCGGTGGGGCCAGCGGGATAGGCCGCGCCACCGTTGACGCCTTTCTCGCGGAGGGCGCCGTGGTGACCGTCCTCGACCGTGCGCGGAAACCCGCGGACCTGGACGTCGCCTGGGTGCAGGGAGACGTGACCGACGAGGAGGCCGTACGCTCCGCGGTCCCGCCGAGGCTGGACGTCGCCGTCGGATGCGCGGGCATCTCGGGCCCCATGGGGAAGAACGCGCGGGAGATCGACCAGGCCGACTTCGCCAGGACCGTGGAGGTCAACCTCACCGGACAGTTCCTGCTGGCCAAGCACGCCGCGCCCGCGCTCGCCGCGAGCACGGCCCCCTCGATCGTGTTCGTCGCCTCCGACTCCAGCTTCGTCGCCGCCCCCGGCATGGCCGCCTACTGCGCCTCCAAGGGCGGCGTCCTGATGCTCACCAAGGCGCTGGCGGTGGACTTCCAGCCGGACGGCATCCGGGTGAACTGCGTCTGCCCGAGCATCGTCGACACCCCCATGGCCAGGGGCGACCTGGGCGACGCCTTCGACGAGCTGGACTGTCCGGTGCTGCGTCCCGAGGACGTCGCCCGCTCGATCCTCTACCTGGCCTCGCCGGCGTCCAGGGGCGTCAACGGCACCGCACAGGTCCTGGACTTCGGCGGCCTGGCCACCTCCACCTTTCCCGCCTGAACCCCCACCTGCACCCGCGGCCGCCTCTCCCCCGAGGCGTCCCGCCCGACGCTCCGCCCGGCCTCCCGCCCGAACCGGCGTCACCGCCTCGTCGCGGGGCGCGGGGCGCGGGGCCTCGGCCGCGTCCCGCGCCGGCTCTCCGGAAGGGACGGCTTCGCCCCTCCCCTCACCGATCCGCGTCGTCCTCCCCGTCCCGCGTCCGCGGCAGATGGCGCAGGAACCACTCCGCGGCCAGCCGGGCCACCTCCTCCAGCGCGCCCGGCTCCTCGAAGAGGTGGGAGGCTCCCGGGACGACCTCCAGGCGCGTCTCCCCCGGCAGCCTCCCCATCGCCTCACGGTTGAGCGCGACGACGACGGGGTCGCACTCCCCGACGACCAGCAGCGTGGGCGCGCGGACCGAGCTGAGCGCCTCGCCCGCGAGGTCGGGACGCCCGCCACGGGAGACGACCGCCTTGACGACGGCGGGCCTGGCCGCGGCCGCGACGAGCGCGGCGGCCGCCCCCGTGCTGGCCCCGAAGAGCCCGACGCGCAGACCCGCCGTGGGCTCGTGCCTCACCAGCCATCGGGCCAGCCCCGCCAGCCGTACGGCCAGCCTGCCGATGTCGAAGCGGAACTCGGCCGTCCGGAGGTCGACCCGCTCCTCGGACGGCGTGAGCAGGTCGACGAGCACCGTGGCCAGACCCGCCCTCTGGAGCTCGCCCGCGACGTGCCGGTTGCGCGGACTGTGCCTGCTGCTGCCGCTGCCGTGCGCGAAAAGCACCACCCCGCCCGCGGGACGCGGCACCACGACGTCGGCCTCCAGGACGACGTCCGCGGCCGGGATCTCCAGGCGCTCCAGGTTCATCCGAACGGCGTTCATCGCCTCCCCCTCGGCTGAGGACCGTCCCCCTCGCCCACGAGGTCAGGACGGTCGAACCGCTCCTGTGGACACGCGCGCGGCACGGCGGAGAAGATCCCGTACCTCCCTGTCGGTCGTCTGGGCGAAATCCCAGTAGGACAGCCCGACGGCCAGGAAGGGGGACGGCGTGACGACGCAGACCGTCTCGTCCGCCTCGGCGCGAAGCTCACGGCAGGTCGACGCGGGCGCGGTGGGAACCGCCACGACGATCGCGGCGGTCCGGTGACGGCGCAGGGCCTTGACGGCCGCGCGCATGCTCGCGCCCGTCGCCAGCCCGTCGTCGACCACGATGACGGTCCTGCCGGTGAGCTCCAGCGCGGGACGTCCCTCCCGGTAGACCTCCTCCCGCCTGAGAAGCTCGCGCCTCTCACGCTCGGCCGCCTCCTGGATCGTCCGCTGCGAGATGCCCAGCCCCCGGACGACGTCCTCGTTGAGCACGACCACCCCGCCGCCCGCGATCGCCCCCATCGCGAGTTCCTCCCTGCCGGGAACACCCAGTTTGCGAACCAGGAAGACGTCCAACGGGACGCGAAGCGCCGTGGCGACCTCGTACGCCACGGGAACCCCGCCCCGGGGAAGCCCGACCACGACGACGTCCCGCCTGCCCCGGTAGCGTTCCAGGTGACCTGCGAGGGCACGCCCCGCGTCCTGCCGGTCCTCGAACGGATGGTCCGACATACCCGCCACCCCCGATTGGCGTAGCCTGCCCCATCCTTTGAGATATGCCCGAACTCCGGCGGCTGTTTTTTGAATACCGGGGATGTGTCGGGAGTTTTACCCGAAACAGCGGTCGCCTTTACGGGGCCGGGCGAGCACACCCGCACGTCGACCGTGCGCGGGCCCGCCCCGCGCGCCGGAAACGCGCCACCCTGTTCCGCCGGCGCCGGCGGGTGGGCGGGAGGCGTCCGATCAGCTCGTGACGACGCCGTCCAGATAGACCCAGGCGCCTTCGTGCCGGGTGAACCGGCTCCGCTCACGCAGCTCGCCGGGCTGCCCCCGGTGGGCGTAGTGGGCGCGGAAGGCGACGACGCCCTCGGTGTGGAAGGGGCTCCCGCCGGAGACGTCCTCGATCTCCAGCCCGGTCCACCGCGTGCCCCGCTCGAACTCGACGCGTGCGGGGCGGGTGGTGGGATGCCAGGTGCGCAGCAGGTAGGCCTCGTCCTCGACCGCGAACGCGGCGAAGCGCGAGCGCATGAGCGCCTCCGCGGTCGGCGCGGCCTGTCCGCCGTGGAAGCGGCCGCAGCACTCGCCGTAGGCGGCGGGCAGCCCGCAGGGGCAGGGGCGCGCGTCGGCGCGCGCCGACGGACGACGGGGGCGGGAGACACCGTTCACCCTGCGAGGCTATCCGGTTCCCGGCCCGTCACCCCCGTCGGCCGTCCCGGGCGTGCCCCTCGCCCTCCCCGGGCGGCCCCTCCCGGCCGGCGAAAGCCTCCTCGGCGGCCCCTTCCCCGCCGACGGAAGCCTTCCGGCCGGGCAGGGTCAGGAGTGCGAGCGTTCGTCCACCACCTGCACCAGCTTGCCGGTGCGCGGATGGGTCACCAGCTCCGACGGGCGCACCCATTCGACGGCCAGGGGGTGGATGAGCCCCTGGGCCACGGACTCGGGATACAGCGGGCGGGCCGCGTACACGGCGTCGACGAACCTGCGGGCCAGGTCCTCCGGGGGTTCCTCGACGTAGGCCAGCCGCAGCAGCAGGCCGTCCTTGCCGTCCCAGCGGCGCTGCACCATCTGCATCCCGGACATGACCCGGTCCTCGTCCGCCGAGATGAGCACCGCGCGGATGTCCTCGGTCCGCATCGTCACCGTCTCCACCCTGGCGCCCTCGGTCGTCCTGCCGACCAGCCGGAACCGCCGGCACCCGGCGTCCACCCACTCGGCCCGGTCGCCGACCGGATACCGGATGATCGGCATCAGGGTCCGGAACAGGTTGGTGACCACCAGGCGTCCGGGCACGCCGGGCACGGTGATCGGCTCGCCGGTCGCGTCGTCGACCAGCTCGACCAGCGTCCGGTCGGGGAAGGCCTCGTGCACCCGCACGTCGTCGCCCGGCACCGGGGCGCCGACCAGTCCGGCGTCCACGGAGGCGTACCCGAGCGAGGCGATCGCGGCGCCGGGAAACGCCCTGGCGAGCCGCGGTCTCAGGTCGTCGAAGAGGAGGTCTCCGCCGAACAGCAGCAACTCCACCGAGTCGGCCGTCCGCCCCCGGGCGCTCACCGCGTCGGCCACCTTGCCGAGCCTCATCGGCTCGCCCGCCAGCACGTTGACGCCGAAGCTCGCGATCAGGTCGGCGACGTACTCGTCCGACGCGGCGCCCCCGACGGGCAGCCGCACGTTCTCCACCGGCGCGTGGTGCAGGGCGTTCTCGATGTAGAGGAAACCTCCGTACAGCTCGCCGGCGAAGAAGAGGTTCGCCACCCGGTGCCCCGGCCTCAGGCCGGCCCGGACCATGCCCGCCCCGAACGCGGTCACCGAGTCGGCGTGCTCGACGCGGGTCCACGGGGAGAACTTCGGCGCGCCGGTGGTGCCGCCGGAGGTGTACACCCCGGCGTCGCTCAGCGGTCCGGTCAGCAACCGGTTGTCCGGCCAGGCGTTCGCGTCCCAGAAGGCCTTCTGGTCGATGATCGGCAGCTGAGCGAGGTCCGAGACGTCCTGGGGCACGTCACGGTACAGCTCCGCGTAGAACGGCGAGTTCCGCCGGGCGAAGTCGACCAGGTCTCGCAGTGGTTTGGCGGGCATGTGCCCTCCCTGTCTGATTGATGGGTCCGGTTTGGTTGATGAGACGCCGGGCCGAGGCGACGTCAGATCCGGCCGTGGGCCAGGCTGGGGATCCTGGTCAGCAACACCCGGCGGCGGTAGAACCACCAGTTGGTCGCCAGGAACACGCCGTAGGCGCCGAGGAACGCATACAGCGCGAGGTCGACGGACCCGGTCCGTCCGAGGGACACGGCGAAGCCGCGCGGGATGAGGAAGCCGCCGAACGCGCCGATCGCCGAGGCGATGCCGATGGCCGCCGCGGCCTCCCGCTTCGCACGCAGCCGGGCGTCCGCCCGCGTCGCCCCGCCGGCCTCCTCCTGTTCCGCCTGGGCGGCGAAGATCGCGGGGATCATCCGGTAGGTGGAGCCGTTGCCCGTCCCCGAGGCGACGAACAGCAGCGCGAACGCGCCCAGGAAGAGCGGGAAACTGTGCCGCCCCAGCCCGGCCAGGACGCCGAGGACGCCTGCCGCCATGGTCGCGAAGGACCACGCGGTGACCCTGGCCCCGCCCCACCGGTCGGCCAGCCACCCGCCGACCGGTCGCGCCAGCGAGCCCGCCAGAGCTCCCAGGAAGGTGACGTACGCGGCCCTGGACTCGGGGAACGTCGCGTTGACGAGCAGCGGGAACGCCGCGGAGTAGCCGATGAAGGAGCCGAAGGTGCCGATGTAGAGAAAGGACATGACCCAGGTGTGCCTGCGGCGGAACGCCCTGCTCTGTGTGCCGAAATCGGTCTTCGCCACAGCCAGGTTGTCCATGAAGAGGTACGCGCAGACCGCGGCCGCCACGATCGGCGCGATCCACACCAGGCCGGCGTTCGCCAGACCGGAGACCGCCACGAGCGGGACCGCCAGCTGCACGACGGCCACCCCCAGGTTGCCGCCGGCCGCGTTCACGCCCAGCGCGAACCCCTTGCGCCGCTCCGGATAGAAGTAGGAGACGTTGGCCATGGAGGAGGCGAAGTTCCCGCCGCCGAGGCCGGCCGTCGCCGCGGCGACCAGGAACATCCAGTACGGGGTGCGGGCGTCGGCGACCATCCAGGCGAGCAGCCCCACCGGAGCCAGCAGCAGCAGCGCGCTGGCCACGTTCCAGTTGCGGCCGCCGAAGGCCGAGACCGCGAATGTGTACGGCAGGCGCAGCGTGGCCCCGACCAGGTTCGGCACCGCCACGAGCCAGAAGAGCTGGTCGACGGTGAACGGGAAGCCCGCTCGGGGAAGGAGGACGACGACCGCGCTCCACAGCAGCCACACCGTGAAGCCGAGATGCTCCACGACGATGGAGAAGATCAGGTTCCGGGTGGCGACGCGGCGGCCGGTGGCCGCCCAGAAGGCGGGGTCCTCCGGATCCCAGTGATCGATCCAGCGTCCGGTCCACCGGGTCGCCGGTCGGCGCTCGCTCATGTTCCCGTCCCTTCGGTCGTGTTCCCCGAGTCGTCTTCCAGCCGCTCCGCGAGGCGTCGAACCGTCCGCAGGCAGTCGCCGCATCCGGTGGCGGCCCTGGTCGCGCCCATCAGGGCGCCCAGGTCGCCGCCCACGGATCGGGCTGCGCGCACCAGGTCGGCCTTGGTCACCGAGTTGCAGCGGCAGACCGTCGCCGAATCAGGCAGCCGGGCCGGGTCGTCCGCGACCGCCTGCGGCAGCGCCCGTCCGAACAGCAGGGCCGGCCGGTCGCCGGGCGCGGGCCCGCCCGTGTCGTGGAGCTGTGTCAGCGTCGCGGCGGCGTCGGGCAGGCCGAGCACGATCGCCCCGATCACGCGGTCGTCGGCCAGCGCGAGCTTGGCGTACGTCCCCCGGGCCGGGTCGACGTAGCTGAGCACCTCGGCCCGCGGGCTGTCCGATTCCAGGTGTGTCTCGCCGAGTGCGGTGAGGTCGGCTTCCAGGTGTGTCTCGCCGAACGCGGTGAGGTCGACGTCGCCTGCGCGCAGCCGGGTGACCACCGGGCCCGCCCGGTAGCGTGCCGTGCCGTCGGCTCCGGTGAGCAGGTCGGCCAGCACCGCCGCCTGTTCCCACGCGGGCTGGACCAGGCCCTGCGGCGCCCGCCCGGCCCGGGCGCAGTCGCCGATGGCGTGGATCAGCGGATCGGCGGTGCGCAACCGGTCGTCCACCAC
Source organism: Streptosporangium carneum (assembly GCF_027922005.1). Taxonomy (GTDB): domain Bacteria; phylum Actinomycetota; class Actinomycetes; order Streptosporangiales; family Streptosporangiaceae; genus Streptosporangium; species Streptosporangium carneum. Next base: position 443,583 of record NZ_BSEV01000003.1, read on the forward strand.
GATCCCGGCGTCCACCGCCAGGCCCGCGTCGGCGGCCAGCCCGGTCTCGGGCCTGACACCGGCGGTCACCACCGTCACCGCCGCCGGAACGAACGCGCCGTCCTCGAGTTTGACGCCCTCGCCGGGGTAGTACCTGACCGCGGCCCGTCCGGTCACCGCCCGCACCCCGGCGGCGCGGCACAGGGCCGCCAGGATCATCCCGGCGGTCCGGTCCAGGTGCCGCTCCATCAGGTGGTCCGCCGGGTGGATCAGGGTGACCCCGGCACCGCGCCGGGCCAGTCCCAGCGCGGTCTCCACGCCGAGCACCCCGCCGCCGAGCACCGCCACCGGCACACCGGGACGGGCCTGGTCCACGATCCGCAGGCAGTCGTCCAGATCGCGCAGCGTGGCCACGCCCTCGGCGGGCTCGCCGCGGTCGTCGGCCAGCCCTTCGACCGGCGGCAGCCACGGCCTGCTGCCCGTGGCCAGGACCAGGGCGTCGTAACCGATCGAGGCGCCGTCCGCCAGCCGGACCGTGCGCGCCGCCCGGTCCAGCCTGACGGCCCGCGCGCCCAGGCGCAGCCGGACCCGGTTTCCGCGCGCCCACGCCGGATCGTGCAGGGCGATGTCGGCCGCGGTCATCGTGCCGGCCAGCACGCCGGACAGCAGCACCCGGTTGTACGCGGGCCAGGGCTCGGCCCCCACGACGGTGAGCGCGACCCGGCCGCCCTCGGGGTCACGTGCGCGGACCTGTTCGGCCAGGCGAGCTCCGGCCATGCCGTACCCCACGATCACCACCCTGCGGGGCCTCACGGGCGCTCTCCGTTCGCCGGGGCCAGCCGGACCGCGCACGCCTTGAACTCGGGCATCCCGCTGGTCGGGTCCAGCGCCGGGTTGCTGATCAGGTTGGCCCGTTCGTCGCCGGGAAAATGGAACGGCAGGAACACGGTGTCCAGCCTGATCGTCGGCACGCAGCGCACCTCGACCTCGACCGTGCCGCGGCGGGAGACGACGCGGGCCCGGTCGCCGTCGGCCAGCCCGGCCCGCCGCGCCGTGTCCGGGTGGACCTCGACGTACGCCGCGGGGGCCGCCCGGAGCAGGTCGGCCACCCGGCGGGTCTGCGCGCCGGACTGGTAGTGCGCGAGGATCCGTCCGGTCGTCGCGATCAGGGGGTAGTCCGGATCGGGACGCTCGGCGGGCCCCCGGTGGTCCACCGGGACGAACCGCGCGCGCCCGTCGGCGTGCGCGAAGCGGTCCAGGAACAGGCGCGGCGTCCCCGGATGGCGGCGGTCGGGGCACGGCCAGTGCAGGACCTCCCCTGCCCGCAGACGCCGGTGGCTGATCCCCGCGTAGTCCGCGGGGCCGCCGGCCGAGGCCCGCCCGAGCTCGTCGAACACCTCCTCGGGGTCGTCGGGGAAGCGGGAGGCGGGTTGGCCGAGGCGTACCGCCAGCTCCCGCAGGACGGTCAGGTCCGTGCGGGTTCCCTGAGGCGGTGAGAGCGCGCGCCGCCTCAGCAGCACCCTCCCCTCCAGGTTCGTCATCGTGCCGTCCTCCTCGGCCCACTGGGTGACGGGCAGCACCACGTCGGCCAGCCGCGCGGTCTCCGACGGCACGGTGTCGGCCACCACCAGCAGGTCGAGGGCGGCCAGCCTGCGCGCGACGTGCCCGGCGCGGGGGGCCGACACCACGGGATTGCTGCCGAAGACCAGCAGTGCCCGCGGTCCCGTGCCGGCCCCCAGCGCGTCCAGCAGCTCGTACGCCGACCGGCCCGCCGCGGGGAGCTCCTCTGGCGCGACGCCCCACACGGCGGCCACGTGCCGTCGCGCGGCCTCGTCGTCGAGGCGCCGGTATCCGGGCAGCTGGTCGGCCTTCTGCCCGTGTTCGCGGCCTCCCTGACCGTTGCCCTGGCCGGTCAGGCATCCGTAGCCGGATCCCGCCCGGCCCGGCAGGCCCAGGGCGAGGGCCAGGTTGATCCAGCCCGACACGGTGTCCACGCCGGACGAGTGCTGCTCGGTCCCCCGCCCGGTGAGGAGGTAGGCGTTGCGGGCTCCGGCCAGCAGCTCGACGGCGTCCCGCAGGCAGGCGCCGGCCACCCCGGTGACCCGTTCGGCCTCCTCGGGACGCCAGCGGGCGGCGATCCGCCACGCCTGCGCGAGTCCCGTGGTCCGCGCGTCGGCGTAGTCGCGCCGGAGGTGGCCTCCGGCGACGACCGCGTGCAGCATGCCGAGCGCCAGGGCCAGGTCCGTGCCGGGGCGGGGGGCCAGGTGCAGTGCCGCCTGCTCGGCGGTGGCGGTGCGCCGGGGGTCCACGACGATGAGGCCGCCGCGGTCGCGGGCCCGGCGCAGGTGCCGCACGAGCGGCGGCATCGTCTCGGCGACGTTGGCCCCCACCAGCATGATCACGTCCGCGTCGCGAAGGTCGGTGACCGGGAACGGCAGTCCCCGGTCAAGGCCGAAGGCCCGGGTCCCCGCTGCCGCGGCGGACGACATGCAGAACCGGCCGTTGTAGTCGATCTGCGAGGTGCGCAGGGCGACCCTGGCGAACTTGCCCAGGAGGTAGGCCTTCTCGTTGGTGAGCCCGCCGCCGCCGAAGACGGCGACCGCGTCCGGTCCGTGCCTGTCCTGCAGTTCCCTGATCCGCCCCGCCACCAGGTCCAGGGCCTCGTCCCAGCCCGCGGGGCGCAGCGGCTCCCCGCGGCGGCGGCGTACCAGTGGTTCCCTGAGCCGGTCCGGGGTGTCGAGCAGCGATGCCGCCGTCCACCCCTTCTGGCACAGCGCGCCCTCGTTCACCGGGAAGTCCCGCGGGCCCACCAGCGCCCCGGGCTCCCGCGGGGTCAGCGTCATCCCGCACTGCAGGGCGCAGTACGGGCAGTGGGCGGCGACGGCCGTGTTCATCGCGTCGTCTCCCTCGGCCTGCCGGAGACCGTCTCCACAGGCCTGCCGGAGACCGTCACGCTCTGGCCGCGGAACTCCGCGACGATCTCGCCCGCGGGGCGTCGCACGGTCACGTCGTAGACGCCGTGCCTGCCGTACCGGGCGCGTTCCACCGCCTCGGCCACCAGTTCGTCCCCGGCCGCGGCCGGGCGCAGGAACGTCACCTGCGCGCTCTGCGCCACCGCGACCGGGCCGTGGGCGTTGCAGGCGTACGCGAACGCGGCGTCGGCGAGGAGGAACAGATATCCGCCGTGGGCGGTGCCGTGCCCGTTCAGCATGTCCTCGGAGATCCGCATCCGCAGCCGTGCCCGCCCTGCGGCGACCTCCTCCAGGGCGATGCCGAGCGACCGGCAGACCGGGTCCGCCACGGCCGCCGGGTTCACTGCCCGGGCCGGGTCCGCCTTCACGCTCATGTCGCGCTCCGTTCCCGGCCCGCGACCCAGGTCCTGGCCAGGGTCTGGACGGCCGTGCCGTCCGGGTCGGCGAGCTTGCGCGCCAGGTACTCGCGCACCCAGTCGCCGGTGGGGATCCGGAACGGCGGATCCTCGGCGGTCAGCGCCCGCACGACCACCTCGGCCACGTCCCACTTCGACTGGCCCGCTCCCTCCCAGCCCTGGCCGGCCACCCAGTCGAGGTAGTCGGTGAACGTCCGCGCGTACGGCCCGGAGGCGGCCCGGATGGTCTCCCGGTCGACGTCCGGGAAGACGCCGAACCGGGTGTCCGGCACGAAGCCGGGCACCACCACGCCCACTCTCACCCCGTGCTCGGCCGCGACCGGGGCCAGGCTCTCCATGAAGCCCTCGACGGCGAACTTCGCCGCCGCGTACGCCTCGTTGAAGGGCTGGCCGACGACGCCGTGCACGCTGCCGACGGTCAGCAGGCGGCCCCGGCTGGCGCGCAGCAGCGGCATCGCGACCCGGCTCACGGCGACGACCCCGAAGAAGTTCACCTCCAGGTTGGCCCGCAGGGCCTCCATGGTCGACATCTCCATCGTGGGGTCACAGTTGGAGATCCCGGCGTTGTTGACCACCGCGTCCAGCCGCCCGTGCTCGTCCCGCACGCCCTGGACGCACGAGGCGACGGACTCGGCGTCGGTGACGTCGAGACGGCGGACGTCCAGTGTGACCCCGGCCAGGTCCGCCGCCTCGCGCAGAGCGTGGTCCCCGCCCGGGTCGCGCATCGTCGCCACCACGGTGAACCCCGCCTTCGCCGCGGTGACCGCGGCCGCCAGGCCGATGCCCGACGACGTCCCCGTGATCAGAACCGTCCGGCGTCGCCCCGTCATGACGCGCTCCCCGAGAGCATCGGCTCCTCCTGTCGTCTCGCCCGGTCGAGCAGCCGCTGGATCCCCGACGCGGGCAGGAACGAGAACGCGGCCAGCAGCGTGCCGCCGGCCATGACCGCCTTGGCCGCGCCGAGCACGCCCAGCTCGCCGGTCAGCAGGGTGACCGCCAGTCCGCCCACGAGGGCGGCCAGCGGAATCACCCCCCATGTCACGGTGCGGAACGCCGCGTGCGTGACGCCCTGGTTGTCGGCGGTCATCCGCGACTGGCGGATCGGGGCGCCGCAGACGTTGATGCACGACATGAAGAAGCCGTAGAACGCGAACGTCACGCCGATCACGGGCGCGGCGGGCAGCGTGGGCGCGGCGAGGACGCCCAGGCCGACCAGGCAGTGGAGCAGGAGCGCCCACGCCATGGTCCGGCCGAGGCCGAGCCGGTCGCTGATCCTGGGCGCGGCCAGCGCGCCGAGCACCGCGCCGACCGCCGCCGCCGACATCGCCGCCCCGAACACGCCCACCGAGACGCCCAGGCCCTGGTAGGCCAGCACCGGCAGGACCGTGACGAAGACGGGTCCGCCCGAGTTCAGGATCACGGCGGCCGCGACCACCCGGCGCAGGACCGGGTCGGCCCAGTTCAGCCGGAACCCCAGGGCCAGCCGCGACCACACCGCCCCCTGCTGGGGCGTCCTGTTCCCCCAGGGGCGCATGTGGCGGAAACAGGCGGCGGAGATCAGGTAGCTGGCCGCGTCGACGAGCAGCGCGGCCACCCCGAGCGCGTGGTACAGCCCCGCGGCGATCGAGGGCCCGGCCACCTCGGACACCGTGCTGCTGCCCTCCAGGCGCGAGTACGCCCGGACCAGCCGGTCCTCCGGGACCGTGGCGGGCACGGCGACGAGGTAGCCGACGTTGAAGAAGATCGTCGCTCCGCTGACCAGCGCCACGCAGACGAACAGCAGCGGCGTCGACAGCACGCCGCACCAGTAGGCCACCGGAATGGCCGCCACCGCGGCCAGCCGTACGACGTCGCACGTCAGCAGGGTCAGGCGTTTGTCCCATCGGTCGACCAGCACTCCGGCGACCGGCCCCAGCAGGGGGATGCCGAGGTACTGGGCCATGGCCACGACGCCCACCTCGAACGGCGAGGCGTGCAGCGCGAAGATCATCAGGGTGGGCACCACGAACACCGTGATCCGGTCCCCGACGAGACTCACCGTCTGACCGCCCCAGAACAGGTTGAACTCCCGGCCCAGGGACTTCGGCGGCCTCACGACTCCTCCTGCGGGGACGTCTCTTCCCTGACGAGGAAGGCGGCGGTCTTGCCGGTGCGCTCGTTGGTGATCAGCGAGTCGGCGACCGTCACCCTGAACGACCCCGGGTCGTGCTGGAAGGCCGTGCTGATCGTGAACGTCGAGGACATGAGGTCGCCGCGCAGCCGCTCGGCCAGGTCCAGCGGCGCGTCCTGGCCGGTCAGCAGCAGCACCTCCACCGTGGAGACCCTGCCCCGCCGCTCCGTGATCAGGATCTGCGCCCGCGAGACCCCCGGCTCCTGTTCGGCCCGTGCGACGATGTCGTCCACGTGCAGTCCCAGCCCGCGCACCTGCACCACCGAGTCGCGGCGGCCCAGGATCCGCAGCGCCCTGTCCTGTCTGCCGCAGTCGCACGTCACGAAGCGGCCCGCGTCGCCGGTCCGGTACCGCAGCACCGGGTTGAGCGTGTCGGGGTTGAGGGTGGTGAAGTCCAGCAGCTCGTCCGCGCCCACGTGCACCAGCTGCTCCGGGAGCGGGTGGAAGACGTCCGGCGGGCACTGGGGGGTGTTGGTGCCGACGACCCAGGTCTCCGTGCTTCCGAACATGCCCCAGCGGCGCGCGTCCGGCGCCACCTCGGCGATGTCCTCGTCGAGCTGCGGGTGCCAGGCCTCCCCGAGCCAGAGCACCTTGCGCAGCGTGGGAAGACGGATCCCCGCCTCACGCGCGTGCGCGAACCACAGCCGCAGCACGCTCGGCGTGCCGCCGAACGCGGTCACGCCCCTGGCGGCGAGGAAGGCCAGCCAGTCGCCGTACTCCTCCCTGGTGACCGAGCCGAGCGCGATGACCTCGCAGCCGGACAGGTCGGCGAAGGCGGCGGCCAGGAAGTGGGCTCCCCACATGCGACCGGCGCCCCACGCGTTGACGAAGACGTCGTCCCGGTCGAGCGGCCGCCACTGCTCGTACACGCCGTCCATGTAGAACCCGGTGGGGGCGTGTCCGACCTTGGGCGCGCCGGTGCTGCCGCCGCTCTGGAAGAGCCAGGTGGCGCCGCGCTCCGCCTTCGGCCTCAGGTGCGCCAGGGCCGTGTTCAGGTCGTCCTTCACCAGCGTGGGAAGGTCGGCGACGTCCTCCAGTGTGAGCGCCTTCTCGTGGCCCGCGTACCGCGGCGCGAGCTCGGGCACGCTCCTCAGCCGTTCCAGCGATCGCCGCACGACGCTCAGGCGCGGCTCGGCCGCCTCGGGGCGCAGCGAAAACGATTCGGTCATGTCGTCACCGGTTCTCGAAGAGGGTCGTGTCGGCGGCGTCTCTCGCCAGCCACCGGGTGTGCGCGTCCCGATAGGCGTTCCAGCGCGCCCGGGTGATGTCCCGCTGGAGCGCCCTGGCCGGATCGCCGAAGTCGGGGGCGATCACGCCGTCGGGCTCGAGCTCGGAGAACCAGAACCGTTCGCCGTCGAACAGGAAGTCGACGCAGAAGAACGGAATGGGCAGTTTCCGATAGAAGTACGCCGTCGCCTCCGCCAGTTCGGGCGGGACGGGCGGGAAGTCCATCGCGCCGCCGCGGCTGGCGTTGGCGACCGGTGAGCCGGCCTCGGGGGTCCGCTTCAGGACGGCGTACGGCTTGCCGTCGACGACGTAGACCCGGTAGTCGACCGTGCCGTCGCCCAGATAGGGCTGGAGCACGAGGGTGGTGTCGCCGCCCTGTGCCAGGCTGGCCATTCCCCGGACGTCCTCGGCGTCGCGGGCCAGGTTGACCCCGCCGCCGCCGCACCATCCGGCGGGCTTGACGATCGCCGGGTAGGTGAGGTTCGCCAACGCCACCTCGTACAGGTGTTTGCCCACGTCCCGCCCGGTGCCGACGCGGACGGTGGGGATCGGGGGGACGGGCGAGTCCCTCAGGTACAGGACCGTGGCCAGCTTGTCGTTGGCGACGGACGACAGGCCCGGCGGGAACGGCAGGTAGAAGCCGGCCTGCTCCAGCACGGCGTACAGGGCGTACTGGTTGAACACGTCCATGGACTGGTACGGCAGCGAGTACAGCGCGGTGATGAAGAGCGTGTCCTCCGGGGTGACGGGTTCCTCGTCCACGTAGACGCGCGGTTTGCCGGGGTCCAGGCTGTCGACCGTCACCGCGTCGGGCGAGTGCCTGGTCCAGCTCAGGCCGAGTTCCGCGGCCACTTCGGCGTACATGTCCCAGAAGTAGTGACGCCACATCGCGGCGGTCCTGGTCGACTCCCGGTCGGGGAAGATCCAGCACATGCGGCGCAGCGTGCTCGGGGCGGCGGGGGGCGGCGGGGTCTGTGAGGTCTCTGGGATCGGGGTCATGGTCGTCCCTCTCCGTCGGCCCACCAGCGGCGGCCCGACTCGGGCAAGGTGTCGATCGGGTCGTAGAAGGGGAAGCGGCGTTCCGGGTCGACCGGCTCGTTGGGCTCGAACCCGGTCCCGTGGTTCCTGGTCCAGTACGAGATGCCGCGTTCCCGGTCGTACTCGGCCACCTGGTGCACCCAGCGCTTGCCGGCGTACGGCACGTCGCACACGATCCGCGGCGTCGCGTAGCCGGGCAGGTAGCCCATGATCGCTTCCTGGAGCCGCTGCGCCTGGTGGACCGGGGTCCGCCAGTGTTCGGCGTTGGGGATCATGTCGCAGAGGTAGAGGTAGTAGGGCAGGATCCCGGCCTCGCCCTGCAGGGCGAAACACAGGTCCAGCAGGTCGCCCTGGGTGGTGTTCACCCCCCGCAGGAGCACGCCCTGGTTGCGCACGTCCCGCACCCCGGCGTCCAGCAGCGCCCTGGCCGCCTCGGCGACCAGCGGCGTCACCGACCGCACGTGGTTGGCGTGGGTGTGCACGGCCAGGTTCACCCCGCGCCGGCGGGCGACGGAGGCCACCCTGGCCACCCCTTCGGTCACGTCGGGCTGGAGCCAGTGCTGCGGCAGGCCGACCAGCGCCTTGGTGGCCAGGCGGACGTCCCGCACGGACTCCAGTTCCAGCAGCCGCAGCAGGAACGACTCCAGCCGCGGCCAGGGCACGTTGGCCACGTCGCCGCCCGAGACCACCACGTCCCGCACGCCGGGCGTGCGCTTCAGGTAGTCCAGCATCAGCTCCTGCCGGTCGACCGGCTTGAGGGCGAGCCTGGCCTTGACGACCTGCGGGGTCGAGGCGCCGACCAGATCCATCCGGGTGCAGTGGCCGCAGTACTGCGGGCAGGTGGACAGCAGTTCGGCCAGCACCTTGGTCGGGTAGCGGTGGGTCAGCCCCTCGACCGCCCACATCTCCGCCTCGTGCAGCGAGTCGCGTTGCGCGCGCGGGTGGCTGGGCCAGTCCGGGTGACGGTCCGAGCCCACCGGCAGCATGTACCGGCGGACCGGATTGGCCAGGAAGGCCTCCGTGAAGGAGGCGGGATCGCCCTCGGCGTCCGGCGCCATCACGTTGACCAGCTGCGGCGGGATCAGCATGGACATGGTCGCGAACCGCTCCGCGTCGACGGCCAGGTCGGCGTAGAAGGACTCCTGGAGCAGGCCGCCCATCACCGCGCGCAGCTGTCCGGCGTTCTTCACGCAGTGGGCGCGCTGCCACTGGGCGTCGCGCCACTGCGCGTCGCTGACGCCGCGCCAGCCGGGCAGCCGTCGCCAGTCGGGCTCCACGAGCGGCCGGCGCGCGTAGGCGTACGGCCTGCGGGAGGCGTCGGCGTTCGTCTGGTCGCTCATCCGGTGAACAGCGCCGCGTGCCGGGTGCGTAGCTCGCGCTTGAGCACCTTGCCGGTGGGGCCGAGCGGGAGGTCCTCGTCGGTCCGCGCGATGATCACCTCGGCGAGCGTGGCGAGCCCCGCGCCCGCGAGGGCCTTGTTCGCCTTCTCCCGCACGTCGTCGGCGGTGGCGTTCAGGGCGTCTGCCTGCAGCCGTACCACGGCGATCGGGCGCTGCCCCTCCCCCGCCCTCCCGGGGACGCCGACGACCGAGCAGTCCTGGACGAGGTCGGCGCAGTCGGCGATGAGGATCTCCTCGACGGGCAGGCTGTAGACCGGCCCGGCGGCGGTGTCGATGACGTCCACGGTCCGGTCGAGGTGGTAGAAGTTGCCCTCGCCGTCCCTGCGGGCCACGTCGCCGGTGAGCCAGTAGCCGTTGAGCTCGAAGCTGCTGGTCAGCCGCGGATCGTTCCAGTAGCCCGGCGTGCGGGAGGGGGTGATCACCGCCAGCAGGCCCACGGTGCCGTCGGGCACCTCCTCGCCGTTCTCGTCCAGCACCGCGGCCCTGGTCACCGCCTCCTGCGCCTTTCCCACGCAGCGGTCGTCGCGCGGTGTCTCCGGCGCGGTCACCTGGCCGAAGAGCGCCATCCCCATCTCCGAGGAGCCGAGGCCGTCGACGAACTGGGAGCCGGGCAGCGGCCCGTCTGCGGCGGCGCCGCTCGGGAGCAGCCATGACTTGATCAGACCGGCGGGCCGCTCGCCGAGCTGCACCAGCCGTCTGATGTGCCCGTAGTGCGCGCTGTCTCCGGTGTTGAACCAGGAGTGCACCCTCGCCGCGCCCCTGACCGGGAGCTCCCCGGTGGCGAGCTCGACGAACGTCCTCGGGAACGAGGCCACCATGGTCGGCTGGAAGGCCTCCATGACCGGTTCCACGACCGCGCGCCGCCAGTCGGACATGACCACGGTCGGCAGTCCGAGCAGCACCGCGGTGAGGAAGTAGCTGAGCCCGCCGGCGTGGGTGTGCGGCATGAGCGACATCAGCCTGTCGTACGGCTCGGCGGGGAAGCGCAGCATGCGCGGCTGCTTGCCGTCCCAGAACTGCCGGTGGCCGAGCATCGTCGACTTGGGCGTGCCGGTGGTGCCGGAGGAGTGGATCAAGGCCACGACGTCGTCCGGGGCGTGCCGGTAGGGGTATTGGTCCGGGAGCGAGGCGGAGTCGGCGTCGTGGGCCCGCACCTCGGCGGCCAGCGCGATGAACCGGGGCCTGTTCCGCGGGTCGTTGCGGTAGGCCGCCTGCAGCCGGGTCGAGTCGTCGGCGACGATGCCGACGGCGCCCACGTGCTCGAGGTAGCGGACCATGACGTCGGGCCGCATCGCGTCGTTGATCATCGCCGGGACGGCGCCGAGCGCCGTGAGCGCCAGGAAGTGCACCAGGGGCTCGAGGCCTTCGCCCACCACGACGCCCACCGGCTCGCCGGGGCGTACGCCGTTGGCCCGGTACCACGTGGCGTAACGGTCCCGCAGCGCCGCGAGGTCGACCAGGCTGTGGCCGCGCAGCACCACCTGGCCGCGGTGGTCGTTGTGGTGGCTGTAGACGAACGGCACCGCCCTGTTGGGGTTGGCCGCCAGGGCGTGGTCCAGGAAGTTGCCCGCGCCGAGCTCCGGCTCGGTCATCAGCCGCCGCCGGACAGGCAGCGGCGCGATCGAAGTGGTGTCAGACATGGTTGTCCCTCCATCCGTGCGTTGTGACGATCTCCGCGCCGTACGTTGTGACGATCTCCGCGGCCACCCGGCGCCCCGATCGGATCGCGCCCTCCATCAGGCCGAAGAACTCCGTGCTCGTCTCGGTGCCGGCCCAGTGCACCCGCCGGTGCGGGGTCACCAGCCGCGGGCCGAGCCGCAGCCAGTCCCCCGGCCCGAAGAGCGCCGCGTAGCACCCCCTGCTGTAGTCCTCGTTGACCCAGTCGGTGGCGTGGAACCCGATCGGCCGCGGCAGCCCGGGGAACAGCCGGGCGGCCTGGGCGACCGCCCGCTCGCGCTGCTCGCCGACGGGCAGCGCCGCGAACCGGTGCGCCTCCCTGCCGGTCACGAACCCGGTCAGCACGCCCACCGCGCCGTCCTGCGGCGAGTCGTCCACCGTGGACAGCAGGGGTCCCCGCGCGTTGACCGACCAGCCGGACAGGCCGTGCTCCCGCCAGACCGGCGCCGGGTACACCAGGTGCACCTTCACCGCGCAGCCGGGCGCCGTGCGCCCGGTGGAGCGGGGCGCGGGCAACCCGGGCCGGTAGTCGATCGCGTCGGCGAGCGACGGCGGCACCGCGACCACCGCGGCGCGGGCCCGCAGCGATCCGGTCGCGGTCACCACGGTCACGCCGTCGTCGTCCTGACGGATCGCGCGCACCGGCTCGCCGAGGCGTACCCGCCCGCCCAGCCCCGCGGCCAGCCGCTGACACAGCTGGTGCGCGCCACCGGCGATCCGGTCCTCCTGCGCGCCGCCCGCGAACGCGTTCAGGTAGCGGACGCCGCCCCCCGACCGGAGGTAGAAGGCCATGTGCAGGACGGACACGTCCTGCGGATCGGCGGCCATCATCTCCCCGAGGAACAGCGGGAAGAACAGCCGCGCGTCCGGGTGACGCAGGTGCTCCCGCGCCCATTCGGCCGCGGTGCGCGTGTCCAGCGCCGCGGCGTCGGCGGACAGCCAGGGGGCGTCCACGCGCAGGCCGCGGGTCAGCTCGTCCAGCGCGTCGAACATCTCGCCCAGCGCGACCGCGGACAGCGGCGGGAACCGGCCCGCCCTGGTCCGGTGCCCGTCCTGGTCGTCGCCGAGCGCGAACCGGCTGGCGCCGGTCATGGTGGTCGGCGTCGTCTTCAGATCCAGCTCGGCCATCAGCGCGGTCAGCGCGGTGTGCCGGTCGCCCAGGTACGCAGCGCCCGCGTCCACCCAGCTGCCGGGCGCGACCTCGATGCCGTGCGTGCGGCCTCCGACCCGGTCGCGCGCCTCGAGCACGGTGACCTCGACGCCGCGCGCCGCCAGGTCTGCGGCGGCGGTGAGCCCCGCCAGGCCCGCTCCCACGACGACGACGCTCATGCCATGCTCGCGATCTTCTTGGCGAGGGCGCCCGGGGTCGGGGCGTCCGCGAAGTCGTCGAAGTCCAGCTCGACGCCGCAGGCGCGCGCGATCGCGCTCAGGACGCGGGTGGCGAGCAGGGAGTCCCCGCCCATGACAAAGAAGTCAGAATCCGCACTGACTTCGGCGTTTTCCAGTACACGCCGGAAGATGTCCGATACGGCGTCCACATTCATGGAACGTTCTCCTTTCAAACGGCGGCGGATGCGTATCTCCGATGCGAACCCGCCCGGTCGACTTTTCCGCTGGCCGTGTAGACGAGCTCGGGCACGACGGTGATTCGGCTGGGAACGAGATGGCTCGGGACGCGGTCGCGCAGGTAGGACAGGACGTCGTCGGCCAGCGCCACGACGCCGGAGGGCGAGCGGGGCACGATGTAGGCCGCGAGCGTCGTGTGGTCGGCGACGACGGCGCCCGCCACGGCCACGGCGCCCACCTGCGGGTGGCCGGCGATCTGAGCCTCGACCTCGGCCGGATCCACCCGGACGCCGCGCACCTTGAGCTCGTGGTCGAGCCTGCCCTCGTGGACGAGCGCGCCGTCAGGCGTCCGGCCGACCCGGTCTCCGGTGCGGAAGTAGCGCTCGGGACCGGCCCCGAGATCGATCTCGACGAACCGTTCCGCGGTCGCGTCCGGCCTGCCCCGGTACCCCAGCGCCAGCGACGGACCGCCGACGAGCAGCTCGCCCCCCTCGCCGAGGTGTTGCCGGACGTGGGGCAGGGCGTGTCCGATCGGCACCCGCTCCCCCGCCCTCCAGGGCGCGGCTCGCCGGGCGGCGAGCGGGCCGTGCAGGTCGACGGCGTGGGTGATGAGCGTGGTCTCCGTGCACCCGTAGGTGTTGACCAGGCGGATCGCGGCGGTGTCGAGCGCGCACCAGTCCGCCAGTCGTACGGGGTTCACGGCCTCCCCGCCGACGACGACCAGCCGCAGGGACGCGGGCAGCGCGGCCCGCTCCTCCACCAGGTGGCGCACCAGCTCGTGCCAGAACGCCGAGGGAAGGTCCAGCACGGTGATCCGCTCGGCGTCGATCATTCGCAGCATCCGCCGGAAGGAGCCCGAATAGGCGTCGTCGTGGAAGACCAGCGCCGCCCCCGCGGTGAGCGTGGGCAGGATCTCCTCGAAGCAGGTGTCCCAGTTCAGCGACGCGAACTGCAGCACGCGGTCGGCGGGGGTGAGGCCGAACAGGTCCCGCAGCGCGCCGACCACGGTGGAGACGGCTCCGCGCGGGGTCACCACGGGTTTCGGCTCTCCGGTGGAGCCGGAGGTGAACAGGATGTACGCCGGGTCGTCCGCGGCGACGGGCACGGCGTCGAGGGCGCTGCCGGCGACCCTGCTGGAGGCGCTGCTGGGGGCGCTGTCCGCCCTGTCCGGTCCGGCGTTCCGGGTGGCTTCCGCGCGGTCGGGAAGGTCCACCGGGCGCACTCCGGGCGGCACGGACGCGCCCGGCTCGGCGGCGATCACCAGGCGGCATCCGCTCGCCGACATCAGCGCCCGCCGCCTCGGCTCCGGGTGGGCCGGGTCGATGGGGCAGTACGTGCCGCCGGCGGCCAGCGTGCCGAGCAGGCAGGCCACGGTCGCCGCCGACCGTGACGTGACCACCCCCACCACTCCGGGACGCGGGCCGAGCCGCCGAGCCGTCGCGCGCACCCACGCGTCGAGTTCGGCGTAGGTGAGGGAGCGACCGTTGTGCGCTATCGCCGGACGGTCCGGGTGTCTGCCGGCCGCGTCGGCGAACGCCTTCGTCACGTCGCAATACGGATAGGACATGGTTTCTCCTTTCTTGAGATGCCATGCCAAATGGCGATTTGTAACGAATTCGGAGAGATCGCGTTCATGCTGTCGAGGGATGCTGGATGAAGGCTTGATTTGGCCTGTATTTCGGCTGGACTACATCTCGTGTCTCTCGCGTGGCGGCCTGTGACAACGACGTGACAGACGGAGAGCGAAATGTCAGATGAATGCCTGGAGCCCGTTCTGAGAATCGGGCTTCTTGGAGCGGTCCAGGCATGGCGTGGACGCCAGGAGATCCCGATCGGACCGCCGCGGCAGCGGGCGGTGCTGGCGTTGCTCGCGCTGGAGGCGGGCCGGACCGTGTCGATGGAGCGGCTGATCACGGGCCTGTGGGGAGAGCGTGCGCCGACGGGGGCGCGAGGTCTGGTGCAGGGCTACGTGTCGCGGCTGCGGCCCTCACTGGCCAGAGCCGGCGTCACGATCGCGCACGGGCCGCAGGGCTATCTGCTCAAGCTGGCGGCCGAGCAGGTGGACTTGCACGAGTTCCGGGTTTCGGTCGCCCGGGCGCGGGCCATGGAGACGGACGAGGCGAGGGCCAGCGGGCTGCGACGCGCCATGGCTCTGTGGCGGGGCGAGCCGCTGACGGGCGTCTCCGGCGGAGAACTGCTGGACCGGCTGCGGGAGACCCTCAGGGAGGAACGCCTGGCGGTCATCGAGGAGTGCCTGAACGTCGAGACGCGGGCGGGTCGTGACGCGGTGCTGATTCCCGAGCTGATCGCACTGGTGTCGGAGCATCCCTTCCGGGAGGGACTGGTGGGACTGCTCATGCTGGCGTTGTGCCGGACAGGGCGCAGGGTGGACGCCCTGGAACGCTACGAACGCACCCGCCGCCGCCTCGTCGACGAGCTGGGACTGGACCCCGGCCCCGAGTTACGGCAGCTCCATCAACGGATCCTCCGCGGCGCCGTCTGCGCGGTCAGGACGCCTGGCCTCTCCGCCTCGGTGGAGGCGGTGACGACGGCGGTTCCCGCGCAGCTGCCGCCGGAGCCCGGGCAGTTCACCGGACGCGCGGACGAACTGAGCGTGCTGGACTCGGTCGTGACCCGCGGCGAAACGGCGTCGATCTCCGTGGTGACCGGTGCGGGCGGGGTCGGGAAGACGGCCCTGGCCGTGCACTGGGGGCACCGGATCCGCGCCCGCTTCCCCGACGGCCAGCTCTACGTCAACCTGCACGGTCACTCACCGGAGCGGCCACTGCGGCCGATCGAGGCGCTCGGACGGTTTCTGCGCGCGCTCGGCGTACCGCCGGAACGGGTGCCGGACACGGTGGAGGAGGCCAGCGCGGCCTACCGCAGCCTGCTCGCCGACAGGCGAATCCTGGTGGTGCTGGACAACGCCCGCGGGGTGGAGCAGGTCCGTCCCCTCCTGCCGGGCGGCCGGCGCTGCGCCGCCGTGATCACGAGCCGGGACCACCTGGCCGGTCTCGTCGCCAGGGACGGCGCGGTCCCGGTTCCGCTCGGCGTGCTGGCCTCGGACGAGGCGGTCACCCTGTTCGGCAGGATCCTCGGCAGCGAGCGCCTGTCCGCCGCGCCGGACGTCGCGCTGGAGATGGCCAGGGCCTGCGGGTACCTGCCGCTGGCGCTGCGCGTCGCGGCCGCCGACATCGCCGGCCGCCCCGGCGGGGACATCGTCGGCCAGGTCCGCAGGCTCGCCGCCACCCGGTTGTCCGTACCGGCCGCCGGTGGAGATCCGCACCCGGCGACGCGAGGCGCGTTCGACATGTCCTACCACCGCCTGGATCCGCCCTCACGGCGCCTGTTCCGCCTGCTCGGTCTCATCCCGGGGCCCACGTTCACCCCCGAGGCCGCCGCCGCCCTGGCCGGCACCACCCCCGGCGAGACCGATCGTCTGCTGTGCGGGCTCGCCGCCGCGCGCCTCATCGAGGAGAGTGAGCCCGGCCGCTACACCTTCCACGACCTGATCCGGGAGTACGCCCGCGAGCGCGCCCTGGCCGAGGAGGGCGAGCCCGCCCGCGCCCGCGCGCTGGACGCGCTCCTGGGCTGGTACCTGCGGGCCGTACGGGACGCCGGAGAGGTCGCCCGCGTCGCGCAGAGCAGTGGCGCGTCGTGAGAACCGAACTCGCGTGCCGCCACAGCGGGAAACTCGGCGTCGAGGTCGGGCGTCGCCGTGAGGATCACGCTGATGACTCGGTTTTCAGACCGCTCTCAGGAATGTCGGAGAGAAGATGACGGGCCTGCCGCTGTGGACCTGGGCCATGTCTGGTCCCCGTTCTCGCCTGCGTGGCCCACGCCGGGGTGGGGTCGTCGTGCTGGCGGCGTGCCGCCGCTGTCCGGGCGGTGCTCGAAGTGCCACCACTCGTTGTCGTAGATGCGGTAGAGGTCGTAGCGGGCGCCGTGTTCCTCGAGCCAGC
>NZ_BSEV01000004.1 GCF_027922005.1 Streptosporangium carneum
ACTGCTACAGCTCCTCGATCCCCAACACCGAGGTGCACGCGGCGGCCGGCCCGCAGAACCACTGGTTCTACCTGCTCGCCGAGGGCACCAACCCCGGCGGCGGCAAGCCGAGCAGCCCGGTCTGCTCCGGCTCGGCGAACCTGACCGGCATCGGCATCCAGAAGGCCGGCAAGATCTTCATGTCCGGCCTCAACAGCAAGACCACTCCCTGGACGCACGCCAAGGCGCGCGCCGCCACGGTGGCGGCGGCCAAGCAGCTGTTCCCCAACAGCTGTGTCGAGGTCAACGCGGTCAAGGCCGCCTGGAGCGCCGTCAGCGTCGCCGCGGGCAGCGGCGAGGGCACCTGCACCGGGCCGAACAACGACTTCTCGGTCTCCCTGAACCCCTCCTCCGGCAGCGTCCAGGCGGGGCAGTCCGCGACCTCGACCGTCGGGACCACGGTGACGGCGGGCAGCGCCCAGTCCATCACGCTGCGGGCCACCGGCCTGCCGACCGGGGCGAGCGCGTCCTTCAGCCCGGCGACCATCACCGCCGGACAGTCCTCGACGCTGACCGTCTCCACCTCGTCGAACACGCCGAACAGCACCTCGTCGGTGACGGTCACGGCTGACGGCGCCGACGTCGACAAGACCGCGACGTACACGCTGACCGTCGGCGGCGGCGGGCCTGGCCCGGTCATCCCGCCGGACATCAGCGTCGCGAACGTCAAGGCGCACCTGCAGCAGTTCCAGACCATCGCCACCAACAACGGCGGCAACCGCAGGTCCACCGGGGCGGGCTACACCCAGTCGGTGTCCTACGTCGAGCAGAAGCTGACCGCGGCGGGCTACACCGTCAGAAGGCAGAGCTGCACCTCCGGCTGCACCGGCGGCGCGGGTCCCAACCTGATCGCCGACTGGCCGGGCGGTGACGAGAACCAGGTCGTCATGTCCGGCGCCCACCTCGACAGCGTCTCGGCGGGCCCCGGCATCAACGACAACGGCTCCGGCTCCGCCGCCCTCCTGGAGGTCGCGCTGACCCTGGCCGCCAAGAACCCCACCATGACCAAGCACGTGCGCTTCGGCTGGTGGACCGACGAGGAGCAGGGCCTGCTCGGCTCCAAGTTCTACGTCAACTCGCTCAGCTCCACCGAGCGTTCCAAGATCAAGGTCTACTACAACTACGACATGGTCGGCTCCACCAACGCCGGCTACTTCATCAACAACATCAACACCGCGGCGGCGGCGGACCTCAAGGCCTTCTACACCAACCTGAACCTGCAGCCTGAGGAGAACGTCGAGGGTGCCAACCGCTCCGACGACGCCTCCTTCCGCAACGCCGGCATCCCCACCTCCGGTGTGGCGGCGGGCGCCAGCGCCACCAAGACCTCGGCGCAGGCCACCAAGTGGGGCGGCCAGTCGGGCAGGGCGTACGACTCCTGCTACCACTCCGCCTGTGACACCACCAGCAACATCAACGACACCGTCCTCGACCGGGCGTCGGACGCGGCGGCGTACGCGGTCTGGAAGGGCGCGGTCGGCGGCGGCGGCCCGATCCCGACCGACGACTTCTCGGTCTCGGTCAACCCGTCCTCGGCCACGGTCCAGCCCGGCGGCTCGACCACGGCGACGCTGAACACCCAGACCACCTCGGGCAACGCCCAGTCGGTCTCGCTCAGCGCCAGCGGCGCCCCGTCGGGCGTCACCGTGAACTTCAGCCCGGCCACCATCACCACGGGCCAGAGCTCCACGGTCACGGTCAACGTCGCCGCGGGCACCACGGCGGGCACCTACAACATCTCCCTCAACGCCGCGGGCACGGGGGCCAGCCACTCGGCCGCCTTCACCCTCAGCGTGGGCGGGACCGGCGGCGGGCGCGTCTTCACCAACGACACGCCCTTCGAGATCAACGACGGCTACCAGGACTCCACCGACATCGAGGTCAGCCTCGACGGAGCCCCCGGCAGCACGTTCACGGTCACGGCCGACATCCAGCACACCTGCTCGCAGGACCTGCGCCTGACCCTGGTCCAGCCGAACGGGGCGTCCCGGGTGCTCAAGTACGAGGCCTACGAGGCCTGCACGGAGTACAACGGGCCGGTCGAGTTCACGGTGAACAACACCTCGCGTCTCGGCAACGGCACCTGGTCGCTGATCGTCGGCGACTACTTCCAGGGAGACACCGGAATGGTCAACTCCTGGAGCATCGCCTTCTGACGGGACACTCGTCGGACGGAGAACGACGAACGAACACAGCGGTGGCCCGGACCTTCGAGGTCCGGGCCACCGCCCGTTTCCGCCCGCCCGTTCTCACCCGCCCGGACGTCCGTACGGTCGCCGGTGCGGCGACCGTACGCCTTCGCCGGGTCCGTGGTGTTTCCGGGCACCGGTACGGCGAGCGCCGGCACGGACGTGTCCGGCGCCTTCGCGCGGCGCGCGACCCGGTGAACGTTCCCGGTCACACAGCGCTAGTCGGGGACGTTCGGCATGTCCGAGATGCTGTCCAGCCACGCGCGGTGCAGACCGGCGAAGCGGCCCGCGCCCTCGATGAGCCGGTCGGGCGGGCCGTCCTCGACGATCCTGCCGGCGTCCATCACGAGCACCCGGTTCGCGATCTCGACCGTCGAGAGACGGTGGGCGATGATCAGAGCGGTCCGGTCCGCGAGGACCGTGCGCATCGCCCGCTGCACCAGCCGCTCGCCGGGGACGTCCAGGCTGGAGGTCGCCTCGTCGAGGATCAGCACCGCGGGATCGGCGAGGAAGGCGCGGGCGAACGCGACCAGCTGCCGCTGCCCGGCCGACAGCCGCCCGCCGTGCTTGCCGACCTGGGTCTCGTAGCCCTCGGGAAGCGCCGTGACGAAGTCGTGGGCGCCGACGGCCCTGGCGGCCTCCACGACCTCGGCCATGGTCGCGTCCGGCCTGCCGAGCCTGATGTTGTCGGCGACGGAGCCGGTGAACAGGAAGTTCTCCTGCGTCACCAGGACCACCGCGGCGCGCAGCGACTCCTCGCCGAGGTCGCGCAGGTCGACTCCGTCCAGCAGCACGCGTCCCGCCACCGGGTCGTAGAACCTGGCGACCAGTTTCGCCAGCGTGGTCTTCCCCGCGCCGGTGGTGCCGACCAGCGCCACGCTCTGTCCCGCCGGAATCGTCAGATCCATCTCGGGCAGCACGGGCGTGCCGTCCAGGTAGGAGAACTCGACCGCCTCGAACCTGATCTGACCGCGAGGCGGCTCCAGCGTCACGGGCTTGTGCGGTTCGGCCACGGCGGGCCTCTCCTCCAGCACGCCGGAGAGTTTCTCCAGCGCCGCCCCCGCCGACTGGAAGGTGTTGTAGAACTGGCTGATCTCCTGCATCGGCTCGTAGAACTGGCGCAGGTAGAGCAGGAACGCGGCGAGCACGCCGACCGTGACGTCGCCGCCGAGGGCCAGCCATCCGCCGTAGAGCAGGACCGCGGCGATCGTGACGTTCCCGATCAGCTTGACACCCGGCATGAAGATCGCGATCAGCCGCATGGCGTGGACGTTGGCGTCCCGGTAGTCGGCGTTGAGCCGGGAGAAGATCTCCTGGTTGCGCGGCTCCCTGCGGAAGGCCTGGACCGCCCGTACGCCCGTCATCGACTCGACGAAGTGGACGATCACCAGCGCCACGGTCTCCCTGGTCCTGCGGTAGGTGATGCTCGACTGCCGCCGGAACCAGCGGGTGAACAGCAGCAGGACCGGCAGCGGCAGCAGGGCGACCAGTCCCAGTTTGACGTCCAGGACGAGCAGGAGGACCGCGGTGCCGGTCAGTGTCAGCACCGCGGTGACGAGCCCGTCGAAGCCCGACTGCAGCATCTCGGAGATGGCCTCGATGTCGGAGGTGAGTCGGGAGACGACCCGGCCGGAGGTGTAGTCGTCGTGGAAGGACAGCGACAGCCGCTGGAAGTGGGCGAAGACCCGCCGCCGCAGCTCCAGCAGGATGTCCTGGCCGACGCGACCGGCCATCCTGAGGAACACCTGCCGGGTCGCGGCCTGGACCGCGGCCGCCGCCAGCACCGCCGCGACCACCGAGACCAGCGTGGCCGGTCCCCGGCCCGAGGCCATCGGCGGGATGCCCTCGTCGATGCCCACCTTGATCAGGAAGGGGATGGCGAGCGAGGCCGCGTTGCAGACGACTATGACCGCGACGAGCAGGACGATCTCCCGGCGGTACGGCCGCAGCAGCTCGCCGAGCAGCCGCCTCGACCGGCTGCGGAGCAGGAACGACACCTGCTCCGACAGTTCCTCCTGGTCCTCGGCGGCGACGCCGCGCCAGTTTCGCGTGTCGGTTCCGCTCATCGCAGCGCCTCCTCGTCCAGGTCGGCCGACAGCAGGGCCCGGTACTCCGGCACGCTCGCCATCAGCTCGTGGTGCGGGCCGACGTGGGTGATCGTGCCGTCCAGCAGCAGGGCGACCCGGTCGGCGAGCAGCACGGTCGAGGCCCGGTGCGCGACGACGATTCCGGTCGCGTCCCGCAGGACGTGCCGGAGCGCCTCCTCCACCAGAGCCTCGGTCTCGACGTCCAGGGCGGAGAGGGTGTCGTCGAGGACCAGGATCCTCGGCCGGGTGAGGACGGCGCGGGCCAGGGCGAGGCGCTGGCGCTGGCCGCCGGACAGCGACATCCCCTGCTCGCCGATCCTGGTCTCCAGCCCCCACGGCAGGTCGTGGACGAATCCGGCCTGTGCGACCTCGATGGCGGCCCGCATCTCCTCCTCGGTGGCGTCGTGCCGCCCCAGCGTGAGGTTCTCCCTGACGCTCATCGAGAACAGCGTCGGCTCCTCGAAGGCCGTGGCGACCATCGAGCGGAGCGTGGGCAGCGACAGCTCCCGCACGTCATGGCCGTCGATGGTGATCCGGCCCGCGGTGACGTCGTGGAGACGGGGGACGAGGGAGGTCAGGGTGGTCTTGCCGGAGCCCGTCGCCCCGACGACCGCGACCGTCTCACCGGGGCGCACCTCCAGCCAGACGTCGCGGAGCACCGGCTCGGCGGCGTCGGGGAAGCGGAACTCCACGCCCTCGAAGCGCAGGTGCCCGCGGGGCCGCTCGACCACGCCTGAGCCGCCGACGATCTCCGGTTCGGTGTCGAGCACCTCCATCACCCGGTCGGCGGCGGTCATCGCCTCCTGGCCCATGACCAGGATGAAGCCGAGCGCGGAGATGGGCCACACCAGCTGCAGCATCAGCGTGGTGAAGGCCACCAGCGTGCCCAGCGTCAGCAGTCCCGAGCCGACCGCGAGCGCGCCGAGCAGCAGCACGACGGCGAGGGTGACGTTGGGGACCACCTCTAGGAAGGTGAAGAACCCGGCCGACAGGCGCACCTTCTCCATCGAGGTCCGGTGGACCTTTCGCGCCCCCTCGTCGAAGACGCCGAAGACGTGGCGGCCACGGCCGAAGGCCTTGATCGTGCGGATGCCGATCGCGGACTCCTCGACCACGGTGGCGAGGTCGCCCTGCTGGTCCTGGACCTGGCGTGAGACGTCGATGTACCTTCGCTCGAAACGCAGCGAGATGACGACGACCGGCAGCGCCGAGACGGCGACCAGCAGGCCGAGCGGCCAGTACATGTTCAGCAGCAGGCCGGTCACCGTCACGATCTGGACGCTGATCAGCACGAGGAAGAGCGCGCCGAAGCCGAGGAAGCGCCGGATCGCGGACAGGTCGGTCGTCGCGCGGGACAGCAGCTGGCCCGACTGCCAGGCGCCGTGAAAGCTCATCGGCAGCCGCTGCAGGTGCTCGTAGAGGTCGTCGCGGATTCTGGTCTCCAGGCCGAGTACGGCCTCCGACAGCATCCAGCGGCGCAGCAGGACCAGCAGTGCCTCGATCACGCCCAGTGCCAGGGCGAGCAGTGAGAGGGGAAGCAGGGCGCCCGCGTCGCCACGGGCGACGGGGCCGTCGATGATCTCCCTGCCGACCAGCGGGATGACGATGCCTATCCCGACTCCGGCGAGCGCGGGCAACCAGATGAGGACCAGGCGGGTGGCGTAGGGGCGCAGGTAGGACTTCATCCGCCACAGCGAGTTCGTCCTGGCGCGTCGTGGGAGGGGGATCGGGGGCCGATGGGTACCGGATTCTCGCTCTGGGGCGGCGGTATCAGGGGGCATCAGCAGGCAGCACGCTCCTCACGGTCTTCAGTTGATGGGGTGATCGCCCGGTGCAAAAAGGGCCGTTCAGGTTAAAACCCCCGTCAAACGGTTTTCTGCGTCGTGGATCCCGGTGAACGCCGTGCCGTCGGCGTCCCCCGTCCGGGATGAGGTGACCATCAGAGTTTCCGTTGCCCTTCAGGTGTGGGCAACTGTCCTGAAAGTGGTCCTCTCCTGACATCCAGGCCATACGAGCGGTAGTCATTCCCCGCCGTCCTCGCCCAAAAGCCTTCCGCCGGCACGATCGGGGGAGGCGCCAGGCGGGGGGCGACGATGCGGTCCGTAGGGATCGCGTCAATAAACGGTGCGGCGGCGTATGGAACCCATCAAGACGCGCAAAAACCCACAAACCTCGCGTTCTCCTTGTTGTGAGGTCACCGTCCGGTGGCCGGAAACGTGTGCTCATCGAGGAGTGAGGATGACCGACGTCATCTTCGTCGCCCTGACGATCGCGGTCTTCGCGATCCTCGGGCTTGTCGCCAAGGCGGTGGAACGGCTGTGAGTCCCGTCAACGCCGCGGGTCTGGTCGTGGTCGCGGTCCTGGTCGTCTTCATGGTCGCGGCCCTGCTGTTCCCGGAGCGGTTCTGATGTCGCCGACCCTGGCGGGGACCGTGTTCGTCGCGTCCCTCGTCGTCGCCGTGGCGGCGGCCTACCGGCCGCTGGGCGACCACATGTACCGCGTCTACACCGGCACACGGCACTCGGCCGTCGAGCGGACGATCTACCAGCTGGTCGGGGTGCGCCCCGACGGCGAGCAGCGGTGGAGCGTCTACGCCCGCAGCGTGCTCGCCTTCTCCGCGGTCTCCGTCCTGTTCCTGTACGGCCTGCAGCGCCTGCAGGACAAGCTGCTGCTGAGCCTGGGCATGCCCGCGGTGCCCGACCACGTCGCGTGGAACACCGCGGTCAGCTTCGTCACCAACACCAACTGGCAGGCCTACTCCGGCGAGTCCACCATGGGCCACCTGGTGCAGATGGCAGGCCTGGCGGTGCAGAACTTCGTCTCCGCCGCGGTCGGCATGGCGGTGGCGGTCGCGCTGGTGCGCGGCCTCGCCCGCAGACAGACCGAGGAACTGGGCAACTTCTGGGTCGACCTGGTCCGCGGCAGCCTCCGCGTGCTGCTGCCGCTCGCCTTCGTCGGCGCGATCGTGCTGGTGGCGGGCGGGCTGGTGCAGAACCTCGCCGCGCCGCACGAGGTGGCGACCCTGACCGGCGGCACCCAGGCGATCACCGGCGGCCCGGTGGCCAGTCAGGAGATCATCAAGGAGCTGGGCACCAACGGCGGCGGCTTCTACAACGCCAACTCCGCCCACCCGTTCGAGAACGCCACGAGCTGGACCAACTGGGTGGAGATCTTCGCGATCCTGCTGATCCCGTTCGCGCTGCCGCGCACCTTCGGCCGGATGGTCGGCGACAACCGGCAGGGCTACGCGATCGCCGCGATCATGGCGACGATCGCCGTCGTCGGCGTCGCGGCGCTGACCGGCCTCGAACTCGCGCACCACGGCACCGTGCCCCAAGCCGTCGGAGCCTCACTCGAGGGCAAGGAGACGCGGTTCGGGGTGGCGAACTCCGCGACCTTCGGCGCGGCCACGACGCTGACCTCGACCGGCGCGGTCGACTCCTTCCACGACTCCTACACCGCGCTCGGCGGCATGGTCACGATGGTCGACATGATGCTGGGAGAGGTCGCGCCCGGCGGGGTGGGATCCGGTCTGTACGGCATGCTGGTGCTCGCGGTGATCACGGTGTTCGTCGCCGGGCTGATGGTCGGCCGCACCCCCGAGTACCTCGGCAAGAGGATCGGCGCCCGGGAGATCAAGCTCGCCTCGATGTACTTCCTGGTCACCCCGGTGCTGGTGCTGGTCGGCACCGCGCTGGCGATGGGCTCGGCCGAGCAGCGGGCGAGCATGCTCAACGGCGGCCCGCACGGCCTGTCGGAGGTGCTGTACGCCTTCACCAGCGCCTCCAACAACAACGGCTCGGCGTTCGGCGGCCTGACCGTCGACACCCCCTGGTACGACGTCGCGCTCGGCCTGTGCATGGCCTTCGGCCGGTTCCTGCCGATCGTGTTCGTGCTGGCGCTGGCCGGATCACTGGCCCGGCAGACGCCGGTCCCGGCGTCGGCGGGCACGCTGCCCACCCACCGGCCGCAGTTCGTCGGCATGGTCGTCGGCGTCACGATCATCCTGGTCGCCCTGACCTTCCTCCCCGCTCTCGCGCTCGGGCCGCTCGCAGAAGGAATCCAGTGAACATGTCCACCCCGACGCTCCAGGCCCCCGGACACGCCCCCGCCCCGCGAAGAGGGGACGGCAGGGTCAGCGGCGGCCTGCTCGACCCCGGGCAGCTGGTCAGATCCCTTCCGGACGCGCTGCGCAAGCTGAACCCGGCCACGCTGTGGCGCAACCCGGTGATGTTCGTCGTGGAGATCGGCGCGGCGTTCACCACCGTGCTCGCGGTGGCCGGACCGTCGTTCTTCGCCTGGGCCACCGTGGTGTGGCTCTGGCTGACCGTGCTCTTCGCCAACCTCGCCGAGGCGGTCGCGGAGGGCCGCGGCAAGGCACAGGCCGCCACGCTGCGCGCCGCCAAGCGCGACACCGTCGCCCGCCGCGTCACCGGCTGGCGGCCGGGAGCCGAGGTGTCCGGCTGGGACACCGTCGGCGCGTCCGAACTCGGGCAGGGCGACGTCGTGGTCGTCGAGGCCGGGGAGATCATCCCCGGGGACGGCGACGTCGTCGAGGGCATCGCCAGCGTGGACGAGTCGGCGATCACCGGGGAGTCCGCGCCGGTGATCCGCGAGTCAGGCGGCGACCGCTCGGCGGTGACCGGCGGCACCAGGGTGCTCAGCGACCGGATCGTCGTGCGGATCACCCAGAGGCCAGGGGAGAGCTTCATCGACCGGATGATCGCCCTGGTGGAGGGCGCGGACCGGCAGAAGACACCCAACGAGATCGCGCTGAACATCCTGCTCGCCGCCCTGACGGTCGTCTTCCTGGTCGCCACCGCGACCATGCAGCCGCTGGCGATCTACTCCAGGTCCGTCAACCCCGGCGTCCCCGACTCGCTCGCGCTGACCGCCGACGGAGTCAGCGGGATCGTGCTCGTGGCGCTGCTGGTCTGCCTGATCCCGACCACCATCGGCGCGCTGCTGTCGGCGATCGGCATCGCAGGCATGGACCGTCTCGTGCAGCGCAACGTGCTGGCCATGAGCGGCCGCGCGGTCGAGGCGGCCGGGGACGTGTCCACGCTGCTGCTGGACAAGACCGGCACCATCACACTGGGCAACCGGCAGGCGGCGGAGTTCGTGCCCGCGCCCGGCGTGTCGGCCGAGGAACTCGCCGCCGCCGCGCAGCTGTCCAGCCTGGCCGACGAGACCCCCGAGGGCCGCTCGATCGTGGTCCACGCCAAGCAGGCCTACGGGCTGCGCGAACGGGAGCCGGGCGAGCTGGCCCACGCGGAGTGGGCGCCCTTCACCGCCCAGACCCGCATGTCCGGGGTCGGCGTGGACGGCCGCCAGGTCCGCAAGGGCGCGGCGACCGCGGTGATGAAGTGGGTGCGCGACCACGGCGGCCACCCGACCGACGAGGTGGGCGCGATCGTCGACGCCATCTCCGGTTCCGGCGGCACCCCGCTGGTCGTCGGCGAGGTCGTCGGCGTGGCCCCCGGCCAGGACGGCGGCCCCGACGGGCCCGTCGGGACCGCGGGCAAGGCACGGGTGCTGGGGGTGATCCACCTGAAGGACGTGGTCAAACAGGGCATGCGGGAGCGCTTCGCCGAGATGCGCCGGATGGGCATCCGCACCGTCATGATCACCGGAGACAACCCGCTGACCGCCAGGGCCATCGCCGACGAGGCGGGCGTGGACGACTTCCTGGCCGAGGCCACCCCCGAGGACAAGCTGGCGCTGATCAGGAAGGAGCAGCAGGGCGGGCGGCTGGTCGCCATGACCGGCGACGGCACCAACGACGCCCCCGCCCTCGCCCAGGCCGACGTCGGGGTGGCGATGAACACCGGCACCTCGGCCGCCAAGGAGGCCGGCAACATGGTCGACCTCGACTCCAACCCCACCAAGCTCATCGAGATCGTGGAGATCGGCAAACAGCTGCTCATCACCCGGGGCGCGCTGACCACCTTCTCCATCGCCAACGACATCGCCAAGTACTTCGCGATCATTCCCGCGATGTTCGCCGTGGTCTACCCGGGCCTGGACGCCCTGAACGTCATGCGCCTGGCCAGCCCGCAGTCGGCGATCCTGTCCGCGGTCGTCTTCAACGCGATCGTCATCGTCGCGCTGATCCCGCTCGCGCTGCGCGGGGTCCGCTACCGGCCCTCCAACGCCTCCAGGCTGCTCAGCCGCAACCTCTGCCTGTACGGCCTCGGCGGCGTCGTCGTGCCGTTCGTCGGCATCAAGCTCATCGACCTGCTCATCCAGTTCCTTCCGGGGATGGTGTGAATGGAACGCCTGCCCAGCTGGGTTCGCCAGCATCTCGCCGCGCTGCGCGCGCTGCTCGTGCTGACCCTGATCCTCGGCGTCGCCTACCCGCTGGTCGTCACCGGCGTCGCCCAGACCGTTCTCGACGACCGGGCCGACGGATCCCTCCTCCAGAAGGGCGGAAAGGACGTGGGCAGTGCCCTGATCGGCCAGAACTTCACCGACTCCGGCGGCGACCCGGTCGGGAAGTACTTCCAGAGCCGCCCCTCGGCCGCCGGAGACGGCTACGACCCGCTCTCGACGGGAGCGAGCAACCTCGGCCCGGAAGACGTCCTGGACGTCCTCGCCGTGCCCGGAGCCAAGGACGCCGACGGCGAACCCGACACGGGAAGACAGTCCCTGCTGACCCGGGTCTGCGCCCGGAGCAGGGCCGTGGGGGAACTGGAGGGGGTCAGCGGGGCCCGGCCGTACTGCACGCCCGACGGGGTCGGCGCGGTGCTGAAGGTCTTCCCCGCCGTCGGCAGGCCCGTCAGGGCGGTCAGCGCCAACCAGGCCTGTCCCGCCGCCCCGTTCCTCGCCGCCTACCAGGGGGTGAGGGTGGAGTGCGCCAGACCGGGTGAGGACCTGTCCGCGGGCCGTACGGTCCCGGTCAGGGGCTCGGCGACGGCGGTCGTGCCCGCGGACGCGGTCACCGCGAGCGGCTCGGGTCTCGACCCGCACATTTCGCCCGCCTACGCCGAGTTGCAGGCCCCCCGCGTCGCCAGGGAGCGCGGCCTCGACGTGGCGAAGGTCAAGGCCCTGGTCCGGCAGCGCACGACCGGCCGGGCGCTCGGCTTCATGGGCGAGCCCGTCGTCAACGTGCTGGAGCTCAACCTGGCCCTGGACAGGGGATGATCGGAGGCAGGGGAACCTGACGGGAAGCGGGGACGGACGATGAACGGGGCACGTGGGCGGCTGCGCGTCTATCTGGGCGCGGCCCCCGGTGTCGGCAAGACCTTCGCGATGCTCGACGAGGGGCACAGACGCCTCGCGCGCGGCACGGACGTGGTCGTGGGGCTCGTGGAGACCCACGACCGGCCCCACACCGCGGAGCTGCTGGAGGGCATGGAGGTCGTGCCGCGCAGGACCTTGGTCCACCGGGGGGCGAGCTTCACCGAACTCGACGTGGACGCGGTCATCGCGCGCGGGCCGAAAGTGGCGCTGATCGACGAGCTGGCGCACACCAACGTGCCCGGCTCGCGCAACGCCAAGCGCTGGCAGGACATCGAGGAGATCCTCGACGCGGGGATCGACGTCATCTCCACCGTCAACATCCAGCACCTGGAGTCGCTCAACGACGTCGTCCAGCGGATCACCGGCGTCCCGCAGCGCGAGACCGTGCCCGACGAGGCGGTACGGCGGGCGGACGCGGTGCAACTGGTCGACATGGCGCCCGACGCGCTGCGCCGCCGGATGGCGCACGGCAACGTCTACCTCCCGGAGAAGGTCGACGCGGCCCTGTCGAACTACTTCAGGGTGGGCAACCTGACGGCCCTGCGGGAGCTGGCGCTGCTGTGGGTGGCGGGCAAGGTCGACGAACAGCTCGACCGCTACCGGGCCGAGCACGGCATCGCCGGAACCTGGGAGGCGCGCGAGCGCGTGGTGGTCGCGCTGACCGGAGGCCCCGAGGGGGACACCCTGGTACGGCGGGCGGCCAGGATCGCGGCCCGGACCAAGGGCGCCGACCTGCTGGCCGTCCACGTGACCCGTTCCGACGGGTTGAGCGGCACCGACCCGGCGAACCTGGCACGCCAGCGCGCCCTGGTGGAGAGTCTGGGCGGCACCTACCACCAGGTGGTCGGCGACAGCGTGCCGCGCGCGCTGCTGGACTTCGCGGGCGGGGTGAACGCGACCCAGCTGGTGCTCGGCGCCTCCCGCAGGGGCCGGTTCGCGCAGCTGTTCTCCCGGGGGGTCGGGGTCACGACCACCGCGCTGTCCGGCTCCATCGACGTTCACATGATCACCCATGCCGAGGCGGGCAGGGGGGCGGGACGCGAACGGTCGAGGGCCGCGCTCACCCGCGGGCGCAGGCTCGCGGGCTGGGCCATGGCGCTGCTGGGCATTCCGGCGATCACCCTCCTGCTGGTCCCGCTCAGGGACGGCCTGAAGCTGTCGAGCGGGATCCTGCTGTTCCTGCTCATGGTGGTCTGCGTCGCGCTGGTGGGAGGCATGTGGCCCGCCGTCACCGCGGCCGTCGCCGGGTTCCTGCTGCTCAACTACTACTTCACCCCGCCGGTCGACCGGTTCACCATCGCCGATCCGGAGAACCTGCTCGCGCTCAGCGTGTACGTGCTGGTGGCCGTCATGGTGAGCGCGGTCGTCGACCTGGCCGCCAGACGCACCAGGGAGGCGGCCCGTGCGAGCGCGGACGCCGAGGTGCTGTCCACGCTGGCAGGTCACGTGCTGCGCGGGGAGGCGGCGCTGCCGTCCCTGCTGGCCCGGCTGCGCGAGACCTTCGGGCTGGCCTCGGTCACGCTGCTGGAACGCGCCGGCGAGCCCGCCCCCGACGACCGCTCGGATCCGGCGGCGTGGCGGATCGTCGCCACCTCCGGGGGGCCGCCCTGCGCCAGCCCCGGGGCCGCGGACACCGACGTGGCGATCGACCGGGACCTGGCGCTCGCCACGCGCGGCAGGCTGCTCGACGCGGCCGACCGCCGTGTCCTGGAGGCCTTCGCCGCCGAGGCGGCGGTGGCGCTGCGCCAGGAGCGGCTGCGGCACGAGGCGGACCTCGCGGGACCGCTGGCCGCGGCCGACAGGATGCGCACCGCCCTGCTCGCCGCGGTGAGCCACGACCTGCGCACGCCCCTGGCCTCCGCCAGGGTCGCCGTCGACAGCCTGCTCAGCACCGAGATCGAGTGGAGCGAGGAGGACAGGCGGGAGCTGCTGGCGACCGCGGACGAGTCGCTGGTCAAGCTCGACCGGCTGGTCGCCAATCTGCTCGACATGAGCCGCCTGCAGGCGGGCGTGCTCGGCCTGGTCCCGCAGCCGGTCGCGATCGGCGAGATACTCCCGCGTGCCATCGACGACCTCGGGCCGCTCCGCGACCGGGTCGAGGGCGACGTCCCCGCCGACCTGCCGGAGGTCGTCGCCGACCCTGCCCTGGTCGAGCGCATCCTGGTCAACGTGATGTCCAACGCCGTGCGCTACAGCCCGCGGGACGACAGGGTCCTCGTGACCGCCAGCTGGTACGGCGACAGCGTCGAGGTCCGCGTCATCGACCGGGGGCCGGGCATCCCGCCCGAGGCGCACGAGAAGGTCTTCATGCCGTTCCAGCGGCTCGGCGACCGCGACAACCACACCGGCGTCGGCCTCGGCCTCGCGCTCTCCAGGGGGCTGGCGGAGGCGATGGGCGGCATGCTGGCTCCTGAGGAAACACCAGGGGGAGGTCTCACCATGATCCTGACGCTGCCCGTCGTCTCCCGGGAACGCGCATGACCCGCGTCCTCGTCGTCGACGACGAACCGCAGATCCTGCGCGCGCTGCGCATCAACCTGGTGGCACGCCACTTCGAGGTGGCGGTCGCGCAGGACGGCGGCGCCGCCCTGCGCGAGGCCGCGGACTGGCATCCCGACCTGGTCGTCCTCGATCTCGGGCTGCCGGACATCGACGGGGTCGACGTGATCCACGGGCTGCGCGGCTGGACCAGTGTGCCGATCATCGTGCTGTCGGGGCGGGCGGGCAACCAGGACAAGGTGGAGGCGCTGGACGCCGGAGCCGACGACTACGTCACCAAGCCGTTCAACATCGACGAGCTGCTCGCCCGGATCAGGGCGGTGACCCGCCGCACCGCCGTCCAGGACTCCGAACCCGCCCGGGTCCAGGTCGGCGGGCACGTCGTCGACCTGGCGGGCAAGACGATCTCCGGTGGAGTCAGGCTGACGCCCACGGAGTGGCACCTGCTGGAGATCCTGCTGCGCAACCCCGGCAAGCTGATCAGCCAGCGTCAGCTGCTGACGGAGGTGTGGGGCGCCAAGTACCTCAAGGAGACCCACTACCTGCGCCAGTACCTGGCCCAGCTCCGCAAGAAACTGGAGCCGGACCCGGCCCGCCCCGTCCACCTGCTCACCGAGCCGGGCATGGGCTACCGCTTCCAGCCGTGAACCTGCGGAGTGGGCTCGCGGTGACGGGATTCCGGGGCGTTTCCGGCGGTGGGCGCGGGACGGCAGGGGGCGTCGGCGACAGGTCAGGGAAGCACGACCTCGCGGACGACGTCGGCGTAGAGGCGGAACAGCAGGGTCGGTGAGGCGTCGTCGTCCCTGCGTAGCAGGTGCGACCAGCACCGGGCGAGGACGTCGCGGGCCTCCGCGCCCGGCCAGGGGCGGGGGAGCAGCTCGGCGGGCAGCAGCGGATCGGGGTCCATGGCCCGCGTGAACTCGGAGGCGAGCTCGATCTCGATGGTGAGCCGCTCCGTCCGGGACAGATCACCGGGGCCCTGGAGACGCGCCAGGCGGGCTCTGGAGACGGCGACGAGGCGCCTGTGACGCTCGGCGATCTCCTCCAGCGGCCACAGCGACGCGGCCAGCGCGTGCGGGTCGCTCTCGCCGCCGACCCGCAGGTGCGGGCTGACGACGTAGGTGACGCCGTCCGCGACGTCCAGCTGCCTGGCCCTGGCCTCGACGAGGTCCTCCCAGGCGTTGGCCGAGACGTACAGGCCGCCCTGCAGCGGTGCCCCGCCGAGCCGCAGGATCGTCTCGCGCAGTGAGTCGCGCGCCGCCCTGGCGGACTCGGGGACGGCGAAGGCGACGAGGTGCCAGGAGCCGTCCCACGGAGCCAGGCCGCGGTCCTGACGGAAGGCGTGCCTGACGAACTCGACGGCGGGGGTGAACGACAGCCACGCGTCCGCGGTGACCCGCAGCAGGGCCTTGCGGCCCCTGCCCTCCTGGGAGAAGCTGCCCTCCCCGACGAGCCGTTTGACGCACAGGCGGACCTGCTGGTCGCTCATTCCCAGGGCGTTCGCGACCGCGTACAGCTCGCCCGCGTCGACGGTGGCGTCCTCCCGGACCATCCCGTGGACGAGCGTCCGCGTGGAGATCTCGACGGCCTCCCCGCCCACCGGCGCACCGTCCTCCCGCTCCGGCACCGCGCTCCGCCTTTCGCCGGTGGTCGAGCCGCCTGCGACCGGAGGGCTCATCGTCCGCCCTCCCCGGCGGTGACGGGCCGGGACATCCTCGTCACCGCGCCGAAGCCCATCAGCTCCCGCAGGAAGGGCGTCCGCTCGGTGCCGGTCGCCCGGAAGCCGCGCCGTTCGTACAGCGCCCTGGCGCGCGGGTTGGTGTCGACGACGTCGAGCCGCACCCGCAGACAGCCGAGGTCGGCCGCGACGGCGGAGACCTCCTCGAGCAGCAGGCCGCCGACGCCCATGCCACGCGACGCCGGATCGACGGCTATCCCGTCCATGACCAGCTCCCGCGCGCTCTCCTCGCGTTCGAGCAGGGCGAGCAGCGCCAGGCGCGGCAGGCCCGCGAGCCATCCGTAGGCGTTCAGCACGTCGGCGGGCGATCCGCCGACGAGCGCCCGCCCACCGTGCCGGTATCCCGCGACCCCGACCAACCGCCCGCCCGCGAGCGCCGTGACCGCCCTGTCATGGTTCAGGTGCGCCGCGACGAACGCGACGCCTCTCTCCCTCGGGCCGAGCGCGGGGCCGAGCTTGCGGCCGAACGCCTCCCAGTACAGCTCCGCCGCCCGCCGCCCGGCTCCGGCGGGCAATCCCCGCCGAATCTCCACAGCCTTACTCGCTCTCATATCTATCGATCATAGTACGATCGTTGGAGAAACGATAGTTTTCACCCTGATCGCAAATCCGGAGCAGACATGACGAATCACGACTTCGGGACCGAATCGCGGGAGCTCGCGTGGTGAGCCGCCCGAAGAGATCCCGCGGCCTGCGGAGGCTCCTGACGGCGCTCTCCGCCCTTCTTCTGGCGGCGGTCGCGGCAACCGGCGCGGTGGTCTGGCAGCACACCTACGACCTCAGGGAGGAACGGGTCACGATCCCCAACGGCAGGCAGCGGCTCGACGGCGTCCTCGCCCTGCCGACTTCGGGACGCGGGCCGTACGGGCTGGTCGTCTTCGTGCACGGCGACAAGCCGATCGACGCGACCCACGACGGTTTCTACCGTCCGATGTGGGAGGCGTTCGCCAGGTCCGGCTACGCCTCCCTGTCATGGAACAAGCCCGGAGTCGCGGGGTCGGGGGGAGACTGGCTCGCCCAGAGCATGGAGGACAGGGCCGACGAGGTCACGGCCGCCCTCGCGTGGGCCAGGACCAGGGCCGACATCGACCCCCGGCGGATGGGGCTGTGGGGGGGCAGCCAGGCGGGCTGGGTGATGCCGAAGGTCGCCGCCCGCACCCCGGACCTGAGGTTCGTCATCGCGGTCTCACCCGCGATCAACTGGCTCAGGCAGGGGCGTTACAACCTCCTCGCCGAGCTCCGCGCAGAGGGGGCCCCGCCGGCCGCCGTCAAGGCGGCGCTGGAGCGCAGAGAGACGACTCTCCGCCTGCTCAGGGCGGGGGCGACCTTCGAGGAGTACCACAAAACGGTGGCGGACACGGGCGACATGACCGCCGCCCGATGGGGTTTCATCGCGCGCAACCACAGGGCGGACGCGACGGAGGACCTGTCCAGGGCGAGGGTTCCCACCCTGCTGATCCTGGCGGGCCACGACCTGAACGTCGACGTCGCGGAGACCGAGGCGGTCTACCGTGCGAGCCCCGCCCCCCTGAAGGTCGTCCGCTACCCGGGCGCCGTCCACTCGATGCTGCGCCGGGAGGTCGCCGAGTCCGAGGTCATGACGACGCTCACCGGCCTTTTCGCGCCCCGGGCGCTGTTCCCCGACGGCTTCCTCGCCGGGCAGGCCGCGTTCCTCCGTGAGCGGACCGGATAGGGACGTTCGTCAGGGAGCCCCGACTCCCGTCGCGTCGGCCGGGAGTCGCGTCGGCCGGGATCGGAGGGCGCGGCGAGGCGCCCTCGTCCCGCCGGGGGAGGTCACCCGGCGGGACGCGACCCTCCCGGCATCGCGATGGCCGTCACCGCCAGGCCGTCGGCCACCAGCCACCGGCCGGTGAAACCCGTCAGCCTCCGTCCCTCGACCAGCGGCCCCTCGACGAGGAGACGGGCGGTGAAGACGCCCGAGGGATCGAAGGTGACGTGGGCCTCGGCGAAGTCGAGCCAGCGCAGGGCGAGCGGGAACCAGGCCTTGTAGACGCTCTCCTTGGCGCTGAACAGCAGCCGGTCCCAGTGGACGCCTTCGCCGAGCCTCTCCAGCTCGGCCCGCTCCTGGGGCAGGGAGACGGCGGGCAGGACCCCGTCGGGGAGCGGCTCGTGGGGCTCGGCGTCGATGCCGACGGTCAGGGCCTCCAGCGAGACGGCGGCGGCGCGGTATCCGGCGCAGTGGGTGATGGCCCCCCTCACCCCGCTCGGCCAGCCGGGCGCGCCGCGCTCGCCGGGCAGGATCGGCGCCGCAGGGAGCCCGAGCCTGGCCAGGGCCTGCCGGGCGCAGTGGCGGGCGGTGGTGAACTCGCGCCGCCGCTTGTCCACCGCGCGGGCGATGACCGCCTCCTCCTCGGGGAAGAGCGCGACGTCCTGCGGGTCGTGGAACGCCTCCGCGCTCGCCACCCAGGAGGGCAGGATCCTGTCGATCACGAGGCGTTCCCGGGGTGGGGAAGGATCCGGCGCGGCCTGCCCGGCGGGGTCGGGCGGGGCCGCCACTCGCGGGGGTAGCCCAGGGAGACCTCCTCGAAGCGCACGCCGTCGTGCCAGGTGGTCCTGGGGATGTGCAGGTGGCCGTAGACGACCGCGGCCGCCTCGAAACGCAGGTGCCAGTCCGCGGTCCGTTCCGTGCCGCACCAGATCGCGAACTCCGGATGCCTGAGGATCAGGGTCGGCTCGCGGACCAGCGGGTAGTGGTTGACGAGCACCGTGGGCACGCCCTCGGGCCGGGCCGCCAGCCTGCGCTCGGTCTCGGCGATCCTGGCCCGGCACCAGGCCGAGCGGGAAGGGTGCGGGTCGGGATGGAGGAACATCTCGTCGGTGCACACCACCCCCTTCTCGTACGCCAGGGCGAGCGCCTCCTCCTCCGTCTCGACGCCCGGCACGCGGAAGGTGTAGTCGTACAGCACGAACAGCGGGGCGACGGTCACCGGGCCGCCGGGGCCGTCCCAGACCGGATAGGGGTCCTCGGGGGTCGCCACTCCGAGGTCCCGGCAGATCTTCACCAGGTGCCGGTAGCGTTCCTCGCCGCGCAGCTGGACCGGGTCGCTGGGATGGGTCCACAGCTCGTGGTTCCCCGGCGCCCACACCACCTTCGCGAAGCGCTCCGACAGCAGGCGCAGCGCCCACTCGACGTCGGCGACCGCCTCGGAGACGTCCCCCGCGACCAGCAGCCAGTCGGAGGCCGACTCGGGTCGCAGCTCCTCGACGATCCGTCGGTTCTCCTGGTAGCCGATGTGCAGGTCGCTGATGGCCAGCAGCGAGGTCATGCGTGCACCGCCCTCGGTGGTTCGGGAGTCGTCCGGGCCGTGACGGCCCGATGGCCGTGATCCGCCGTCGCGAGGACCCGTTCTCCTGGCTCCCCGTCGTGCGGCGTTCCGGCCTCCGTCCCCGCCCACCCGATGGCAGGAAGATAACCGGGAATGTCCGCGATCACCAAGAGCGCGAGCTCACGGGCGTCGTGAGGCGCAGTTCCCCGGCCCGGCGTCCGATGCCGGCCGCCCCCGACTGGCGCGCGACGTCCTGGGTGAGCATGATCAACATATCCGTCTCCTCCACGCGTCCCGCCGTCGCGGCGCAGGACGCCGCCGACAGCAGCGCCCAGGCCTGCCTGTTGCCGAAGCCCGAGTGGCGGAACAGGTCCGCGGCCCGGCGGTAGAGCCCGACCGCCGCCGGGTGGTCGCCGCAGGCTCTGAGCGCGTGCGCCCGCGCGGCCACCGCGTGGGCGTCCTGGAACACCGCCCCCGGCGCGTTCCGGGCCCGCTCGGCCCAGTCGGACGCGCGAGGGTCGCCCGCGTCCGCCGCCGCGCAGGCGAGCAACTCGTACCACAGCGGTCGCAGCGAGGCGGGAACGGCGGGCAGCCCGGCTCCGCCGCCCGCGTCGAGCAGCAGGGCGAGGCAGGGCCCGGGGTCGCCGGACAGGCGCACGGCGGCCTCCAGCGGGGCCAGCCCGCCGACGCTCAGGTAGAGAGCGCCCGCGCGGGACGGGGCGACGGCCCGCTCCGCCTGGCCCGCCCCCCGCGCCGAGGTCCGCTCGCCCGTCAGGGCCTGGCACTGCGACCACAGCGCCCGCGTCAGATCCGCGATGGGGCCCCTCGCCGTCCGCCCGAGGAGCCTACGTGCCTCCGCGGCCAGGCGTCCGGCCTCCGTGACCGTCCCGACCTGCAGGTGGAGGTGGCTCAGCGCGACCAGCAGGACGGGTTCCGCGTAGGAGAACTCGCCCCTGCCTGCGACGGACAACCCCAGTCTCAGGTGCCGTTCCGCCTCGGTGAACCTGCCGGCCAGGGTCTCGCCCCAGCCCAGGACGCCGAGGCACTCCGCGAGGGCGGCGGGTTCCGTCTCCGGCGGCCTGTCCATGATCATGGCGCTCTCCGTCAGGGAGTCCCGAGCCGTCTCGGCCCTGCCCGCCAGGGCGTCGCGCAGGCCGAGCAGCGCCAGAACGCCCGCCTCCGTGATCGCGTCGCCGTTCTCGCGCGCCAGCCGCAGGGCGGTCTCCAGCCTCGGGAGCTCGACGTCCCGCCCGTCGAGCACACTTGCGATCCCGTGTCCGACGACGAGCGCGGCGGCCGGGCCGGACGGGGTCCCGTCCAGTCGCGTCAGCTCCGCGCCGAGGAGCGTCCGGGCCGCGCCGTGGTTTCCCAGGGCGCACTCGATGCGGGCGTGCCGCACGACCGCGGACGTCCGTACGGCGTCCGGCATCCGGAAGGCGTGCCCGGTGATCTCGCGGAGCAGGGCCCGGCTCTCCTCGAGCCGTCCGGCCAGTGCGAGCGCGCGGCTCAGCACGTCCAGCAGTGAGATGTGGCCGGCATCGCCGCGGCGCTCCGGCGGGAACGCGCTCAGCGCGGCCCGCAGCCAGCAGACGGCGGTCTCGGGCGCCGACTTCATGACCGCCTCGGCCGCGCCGGCCAGGATCGCCGGGTCCTCGCCGGGCCCGTCGAGGGACCGGTCCCGCCTCTCGCGCCGGAGGTGGACCCGTTCCTGATGGACTGCCGATTCGTTCCCCATCACACCATTACCCGATCAGGCGAGTTCCCTATTGTCAATAATACCTACCTGATTAGGGGGTATATATGCATTTCTGTCCCGGATTCCCGGGGGCGACCGGCGGTGCGGGCGGCGCGGGGGAGGGGTGCGCCCATGATCAGACCTTTACTGCGGCTTGCGGCCCCGGAGGTGTCGGCTCTTCGAACACGCAACGTAGCCTGACAACTACCGTAGATAACGGAGTGTTCGCATATGCCACTGACATCGACCATGCACCCGACGGTCGGCGAGGCCTTCCTCAAACGTGACCGCGCCGGTCGGGCCCTCGCCGCGAACTCCGAGCGCATCGCGCTCGCGTGCCGCGAGATGGCGGCCCGCTTCCGCCGGGGCGGAAAACTGATCGTCTTCGGCAACGGCGGCGGCGGCGCCGACGCGGCCCACATCGCCGTCGAGTTCATGCATCCGGTCATCGTCGGGAAGGAGGCGCTGCCCGCGCTGGCGCTGAGCAACGACTCGGCGACGGTCACCGGGCTGAGCAGTCGCGAGGGGTTCGCGGAGGCCTTCGCCCACCAGGTGCGCCGGTGGGCGGATCCGGCGGACATGGCGCTGGGGATCTCCCGTGACGGCCGGTGCGAGAACGTCCTGCGTGCCCTGGAGGCCGCGAGGGAACTGGGCCTGTTCACCCTCGCGCTGGTCGGAGGCGGGGGCGGGGCCATCATGCGCGACCGGGCGGCCGACCACATCCTGGTCGCCGACTCCGACGATCCCGCCGTGGTCAAGGAGATCCACGTGACCATGTACCACGTCGTGTGGGAGCTGGTCCACGTGCTCTTCGAGCAGCCAGGCCTGATCGGCGACGGGGGGGCCGGATGAGCATGCTCGAGGAGCCTCGGGGCGGGGGAGCGTGCGGGTTTCCCTCCTTCCTCTACCCGGGGCAGGCGGACCTCGGCTCGGTGCTGGCGGAGGCCCGCCGGTCGACCGAGGAGAAGGCGGCCGAGATCGTGCGGCTGCGCTGGCAGGTGGCCGAGATGGCGGGCGACGAGCTCGCGGAGTGCGCGCAGGAGATGGCCATCCGGTTCGCCTCCGGCGGCAGGCTGTTCGCCTTCGGCAACGGCGGCAGCAGCACCGACGCGCAGGAGGTCGCGACGACCTTCCTGTACCCCGCCTACGGCCTGTCCCTGCCGGCTCTCTCCCTGACCGGCGACGTCGCCGTGGTCACCGCGCTCTCCAACGACGTGGGGTTCGACGTCGTCTTCGCGCGCCAGCTGGCCGCGCTGGGACGTCGCGGAGACATCGCCGTCGGCCTGTCGACGAGCGGGGGCTCCTTCAACGTCCTGCAGGCCTTCGAGGAGGCCTCGCGCAGGGGCATGCTCACCATCGGCCTGGCCGGTGACCAGGGGGGCAAACTGGCGGGCCTCGGCCTGCTCGACTACCTGTTCGTCATCCCCTCGTCGTCGGTGCACCGCATCCAGGAGGCTCAGACGACGCTCTACCACGTGCTGTGGGAGCTGACCCAGCACGCGCTCGGGGCGGTGCCCGCCCCGCAGGTCCATGACGCCGGCTGAGGGCGGCGCCCCGGCCGGGGCCGACCGCGCCCGAGGCCGGGGCCGTGGTCTCCGCGCCGGAGCCGGCCGCCGGAGCGGCGGCGCGACGGATCGCGACGGGACCCGCCGCAGGCCGCGAAGAGGAGCGGGCGCGCTGAGACGGCTGCTCGTGGCGGCGCTGGTGATAGGGGCGGGAGTGGTGGTCTACCAGGTTCTCCCCGACGTCAGGCGCTATCTGAGGATCAGGGAGATGTGACGGCTCCGGCTCCGCGGACGTCTTCTCGCGGGACTCTCCGCACAGGGCGCGGCGCACGGCCTGGAACATCACATCGAGACATCGAACGAGGTGACGTCAGTCATGCATGAACTCGGGATCGCGGAGGCGATTCTCGCCGAGGTGGAGAACCGCGCCGACGGCAGGAGGGTGCGGTGGGCGCGGGTGCACGCGGGCGCCCTGCTCCGCATCACGGAGCCGGCGATCAACCACGCGTTCGCCAAGGTGGCGGACGGCTCGCCCGCCGAGGGGGCGCAGGTGGAGCTGGTCATCGTCCCCGTGCAGCTCATCTGCCTTTCCTGCGGCCAGACGGCCGCGTCGGTCGTCCCCCTTGTCACCTGTCCCGAGTGCGGTGGCACCGACGTCGTGACGGAGGGCGGCGACGATCTCGTCCTCGAGTCCATCCAGCTGGCGGAGGCGGCCCGCGCGGCCGGAGGCGCGCGGCGAGATCGCGGAGGTCCCGCCGGGCCCTCCTGACCCGGCCGCCGCCCGCGTCGGCGGCCGGACCCGGCCGGGCCCGACCGCCTGACGCGGACCGCCGGCGATCGTCGGCGGGATCGCCGAGACGTCGTCGGGGCCGGTCGTGCCCCGAGAAAAGACGATCGCGGTATGTCTTGCCGTACGCGGGGCATGTGAGCTGTTGGGAATTGATTCGCCCCGTGCCGCCCGCGAGGGCCGGACGGTCGCGGTGGCCGCCCGGCGGTCCGTTGAGGCCGCGCGGTCCGTCCGTGACCCGTCTGTCCCCGCGCCGCCGCCGGGCGGATCGGTGAGGATCCTCCGGGCCGGTCTCGCCGAAGACCGCCTTCGGCGGCGCCCGAGCCGCCGGCCCGCCGGTCGGCGTCTTCCCGCGCGGATCCGCCGACGACCCGAGATCCAACGGGGGTGTTGGACATGAAGGAGCAGAGGGAGTCCGAGGACACGGTCCGCTTCGAGGGAGCGGAGCACGGTTACTCTCCCGACGTGGGACGCGCGAGCGAGGAGGTGTCCGAGTCGGGTGACCGGGCCTTCGGCTCGCCGCCGGAGGGCAGGGCGCCGGGGCGTGAGCC
The DNA here is from genome assembly GCF_027922005.1 of Streptosporangium carneum. Lineage (GTDB taxonomy): Bacteria > Actinomycetota > Actinomycetes > Streptosporangiales > Streptosporangiaceae > Streptosporangium > Streptosporangium carneum. The sequence goes on from NZ_BSEV01000004.1 coordinate 23,660, forward strand.
GTCCGAGGCGGAGCGTCAGGGGGTCTCCTCGACGGAAACCGAGCCGGAGGGGCCCCTCGGCGTCGGCGTCAGCTCGGCCAGGAGCGCCGAGGAGATCGCGCAGAAGGAGGGTGAGGAGGGCAGGAGAACGGAGGGCGTCGACGACGGGACGGGGCGCCCCTACGGCACCTCCGGTCCCAAGAGCGCCACCGGCGTCGAGCCGCAGGAAACCGTCGAGGAGGAGAGCCCGCACATCCCTCCGGGAGACCAGGCGGGCTGACCGCGGGCGTGCCGCCCCCGAGGGGGCCGGGAAACGCGGAAAGGAAAACCGGCGGGTCTTTCGCTCTTTCCCGGCCGCCCCTCCTCGGAAATGTTCTCCCGCGTTACCATGATTCCGCACAACTGGTTTCACGAAAATATCCTTCGGGATTTTCGGTCGCACGGGTCGGGTTAGACCGGTTTTGCCAGTTAGGCGGATAGTTAAATGCGTCGGTTGCTTTTTGTGTTTATGGCAGCGGTTTTGGCGGTAAGTGCGTGTGGCTCACCTGAATCCGTAGTGTCCGGAAAGGTGGTGGGCGCCGCGTGCGCCAATCACCGGCAACAGCTCGCCTCGCCGAAGAATCGCGTGGAGACGACCGAAATCACCGTCGGCTCCATACCGATCCCCGACACGGCGGCGTTGGAGATAGCCATGGACTGCGGCTTCTTCGAGCGCGAGGGGCTGAGGGTCAGGAAAGAGATCATCCAGGGTTCGGCGGCCGCCATCCCCGACCTCAAGGCGGGGCATCTGCAGTTCTGCCTGCTGAACCACGTCACCGCGCTGGCGGCGCAGCACAGCGGGGTGGTCGACCTCAGATACGTCGCGGACGCCTACCAGGCGGCTCCGGAGACCTTCCTGCTCATGACGAGAAAGGACTCCACGCTGCGCACGCCCGCCGACCTGCGCGGCCAGACCATAGCCGTGACCACCCTCAAGAGCATCGGGACCCTCACCACCGAGGTCACGCTCAAGGCGTACGGTCTGACGGCGGCCGACGTGAAGATGGTCGAGATGCCTCTGCCGAACATGCCCGCGGCGCTGCAGGCGGGCACCGTCGCCGTGGCCTGGATGACCGAGCCCTTCGTCACCGCGGTGCGGCGGCAGGGCGCGAAGCGGATCGCCGACGTGATGGCAGGCCCGACCGACCGTTTCCCCGTCGCCGGATACGGCACGACGGCCACGTTCGCCGAGCGCAACCCCGAGATCGTCGCGGCCTTCCAGCGGGCTATCACCGCCGGTCAGGAGGTCGCGGCGAGCGACCGCGGGGTGATCACGAAGATCCTTCCCGTCTACACGAGGATCAGCCCCCAGGACGCGGCCCAGGTCACGCTGGGCAGCTACCCCACCGCCCTGGACCCCGCCAGGTTGGAACGGGTCGCCGCCGCCCTGCGGGAGTACGGCTACACCGACGGGCCGGTCGACGTCAGTCCCATGCTGCGGCTGCTGGGCCCGATGGCGACGGGCGCCACGGGATGAGGGGGCCGCAGGCTCCGTTCCGCTGAGCGGCCTTTACGTCTCCTTGCGCGATGGATTGATTTACCCGCAGGCAGAGCAGGGGATGGATTGCCCGAAACGTGCTGATCATGGACTGATTCAACGCGTTGCCCGGCAGGCGCATCCGAACGCGGTCTCGTTTGCGAAGGTATCTCCGTCGAGGCAGAGGAGCGATGCCCATGGTCACCGTCACCCGCGAGGCCGACCGTCTCCGCGAGCGGATGAGCCGCTACCTGGACGACTTCCTTGAGAGGGAGGCGTCGGGACTGGCCTTCCTCGGTGACGACCTGGACGTGCTGCGGAGGATCCTGCTCGGGTTCGTCCGCGAGGGCGGCAAACGGCTGCGTCCCTCCTTCGTCCACTGGGGGCACAGGGCGGCGGGCGGATCGCCCGACGACGAGGCCGTGCTCGCCGCGGGCTGCGCCGTCGAACTCGTGCACGCGTGCGCCCTGATCCTCGACGACGTGATGGACGAGTCGGACACCCGGCGGGGAAGACCGACGGTTCACCTCGCGCTCGCCGAGCACCACGGCGGGCAGGGCTGGCGCGGAGACCCCGGACGGTTCGGCGAGTCGACCGCGACCCTGTTCGGCATGCTCGCCTACACCTGGGCCGACGCGGCCCTGCTGCGTGCCGGGCCCCGCCTCGCCGAGGCGCTGGAGGTGCTCACCCTGCTGCGGGCGGAGGTCGTCGGCGGGCAGTACCTCGACCTCGCCCACGCGGCCAGGGGCTCGGCCGACCTCGCGGAGGCCGCGCGCATCTCCACCTACAAGTCCGGCAAGTACACCGTCGAACGCCCCCTCCACCTCGGTCACGCCGTCGCGGGCGGAGACCCGCGGCAGCGCGCCGTGCTCAGTGCCTACGCCCTTCCGCTGGGGGAGGCCTTCCAGCTCCGTGACGACGTGCTCGGCGTCTTCGGCGACCCCTCGACCACCGGCAAACCCGTCGGGGCCGACCTGCGGCAGGGCAAACACACGTGGCTGACCGCGCTGGCGCGCGAGCGAGCCGACGGGTACGGCGCCGCGCTGCTGGACCACGTCAGCGACGAGGCGGACGTCGCCGAGGCCAGGGAGCTGATCATCCGCACCGGGGCGCTCGACACGGTCGAAAGGCGCATCGCGGACCTGGTGTCCCGGGCGACGGAGGCCCTCGAGGGAGGCGGCGTCCCGGCGGAGGCCGTACGGGGGCTGAGCGAACTCGCGGACGCGGCGACGAGGAGGAACGCGTGAGACCGGTCGTGGTGATCGGGGCGGGGCTCGGCGGCCTGGCGGCGGCGGTCAGGCTGGCGGCGGCGGGCCGGGAGGTCACACTCGTCGAGGCCCTGGACGTGCCGGGAGGCTGCTGCGGCACCGCGAGCCTGGGAGAGTACCGCTTCGACACGGGACCCTCCGTGCTGACCATGCCGGACGTGCTGGCCGACGTCTTCGCCGCCGCGGGGCACGAGATGGAGAGCCTGCTCCCGCTGCGGCGCCTCGACCCGTACTACAGGCTGCGCTACCACGACGGCTCCCACCTGGACGTCGTGCCCGGCCACGACGCCATGACCGAGGAGGTGCGGCGGCTGTGCGGAGCGGCGGAGGCCGACAGGTACCGCAGGTTCAGGGCCAGGCTCGGCGAGCTGTTCGCCGCGGAGTGGCCGGCGTTCGTCGACCGCGACATGACGCGGCTGCGGAGCCTGTTCCAGCCCGTGACCCTGGCGCGGCTGGCGGCCCTGGGCGGCTTCCGGCGGCTCGACCGGCTGGTGCGGGCGCACCTCACCGATCCCAGGCTGGTCAAGGCGCACACCTTCCAGGCCCTGTACGTGGGTCTCTCACCCCAGCAGGCCCTCGGAATCTACGCCGTGATCGCCCACATGGACACCATCGGCGGCGTCTTCTTCCCCGAGCACGGCGGCATGCACGCCATTCCCCGGGCACTGGCGGCCGTGGCCGAGAAGGCGGGAGCGCGGATCAGGTACGGCACACGGGCCGTCAAGGTCGAGACCGACTCCTGCGGGGTCTCCGCGGTCAGGCTCGACACGGGCGAACGCCTGGTCGCCGGGCACGTCGTGGTCGCCTGCGACCTGCCCCGCGCCTACGCCGGACTGCTCCCGAGAGGCGCCGGCGACTGGCGCCTCCGCCGTCCCCGCTACTCGCCGTCCTGCCTCGTCCTGCACTTCGGCCTCGACCGCCGGCTTCCCGGCCAGGCCCACCACACCCTGCACTTCGGCCGCCGATGGGCCTCGACCTTCTCCGCCCTGAACGAGGGCAGGCCGCAGCCCGACCCCAGCCTGCTGGTCACCTACCCCGCGTCGGACGCCACCGCCGCCCCCGACGGCCACGCCACCCTCACCGTGCTGGAACCGACCGCCAACCTCACGGGCGGCAACGACTGGAGCCGCCTCACCCCGCAGCTGGAGGACCGTCTGCTCGGCAGGCTGGCCGACCTCGGCTACGGAGACCTGACCGCTGCCCCCCGGCTGACCGTCGACCCGCCCGCCTGGGACAGGCGAGGCCACTCCGCGGGCACCCCCTTCGCCCTGGACCACAGGTTCGCCCAGACGGCCTGGTTCAGACCCGCCGGCATGGCCCGACGCGTCCCCGGCCTGCACTTCGCGGGCATGCACACCGCCCCGGGGGTGGGAGTGCCGCCGGTGCTGATCTCCGGACGGCTGGCGGCCCAACGCATCCTGGAGACCCCCCGATGACCTCGACGATCCGGACCACCCCGGTGACGCTGACCGCCAGCTACGAACTCTGCCGCAGGCTCAACGCCCGCCACGGCCGCTCCTACTACCTGGCGACGCTGCTGCTGCCGGCCTGGAAACGCCCTCACGTGCACGCCCTGTACGGCTTCGCCCGCTACGCCGACGAGATCGTGGACTCCTTCACGATGACCGGGGACAGGGCGGCCGCGCTCGACGCCCTGACATCCCGGCTGGCCTGCGCGCTCGCCGGAGGACAGACCGACGACCCGGTGCTTCCCGCGTTCACGCAGACCGTGCGCTCGTTCGGCATCGACCACGCCGACGTCGAGGCCTTCCTGCGCTCGATGCGCGCCGACCTGACCGTCGACCGCTACGCCACCTACGACGACCTGCTCGGCTACATGGAGGGGTCGGCGGCGGTCATCGGGACGATGATGCTGCCCGTCCTCGAGCCGCTGCCGGGCATGGCGGACAGGGCACGCGAACCCGCCCGGCAGCTCGGCCTGGCCTTCCAGCTGACGAACTTCCTGCGTGACGTGGCCGAGGACCTGGAGCGCGGCCGGGTCTACCTGCCGCTGGAGGACCTGGACAGGTTCGGGGTGCGGACCGAGGACCTGGGCCGCCCCGCTCCCACCCGGGCGCTGCGCGAGCTGCTCGCCTTCGAGATCGAGCGGGCGCGCGTCCATTACCGCCTCGCCCTCGAGGGCGTCGACCTGCTCACCCCCTCCTCGAGACCGTGCATCCGCGCGGCCTACGAGCTGTACGGAGGCATCCTCGGCCGGATCGAGGCCGCCCGTCACGACGTCCTGGGAATCAGGGTCGCCGTGCCCCGGCGCCGCAGGCTGGCCATCTTCGCGCGGCACCTGCTCGCGGCCTCGGCCGCCGACAGGGCGGAGCGACGGGTGAGCGGCAGGGTTTCCTGAGATGCCCCCTGAGGAGAGGCCCCCGTCCCGGGGCGAAGCCGTACCCCGGCCTGGCCGGCCACCGCTCCCGAGGAGGACGCGATGGCGGATCCGGTGATCGTCGACGCCATGGGCGGAGACCACGGGCCCGCGGAGACGGTCGGCGGCGCCGTCACGGCCAGGCGCGAGCACGGCGTCCCGGTCGTGCTCGTCGGCCGCGCCGGAGAGATCCGCGGGGAACTGGCGCGACACGGCGCCCTGGGGGAGATCGACGTGGTGCACGCCGAGCGGATCGTCCCGATGAGCGAGCGGGGCGCCGCGGCCGCCGCCTCGGCGGACTCCAGCATGAGGGTCGGCTGTGAGCTCGTGGGGCAGGGGGCGGCCTCCGCGTTCGTGTCCGCCGGCTCCACCGGGGCGGTCGTCTCGTGCGCGATCCGCGGCATCGGCAGGGCGCCGGGCGTGCTCAGGCCCGCCCTGGCGATCGCCCTGCCCTCGGTGACCGGCGGCGCGAGCGTGTTGATCGACGCCGGGGCGACCTCCGACCCGACACCGGAGATGATCGCCCAGTTCGCCCTGCTTGGCGCGTCCTACGCCCAGCTCGTGCTCGGCGTGACCGACCCCTCGGTCGGCCTGCTGTCGATCGGCGCGGAACCGGGCAAGGGAAACCGGCTGACCCGCAGGGCCGAGGAACTGCTGCCGGGGCTGCCCTTCCGCTTTCACGGCAACGTCGAGGGCCACGACGTGCTGGCGGGGACGGTCGACGTGATCGTCACCGACGGCTTCACCGGCAACGTCGTGCTCAAGAACGTCGAGGGCTCGGTGCGCGCGGCGCTGACCCTGGTGGCGGAGGCGGGGATCGCCGCCCCCGAGGCGCTGCGGGAGGTGGCCCGCCGTTACGACCCGGAGACCCATGGCGGGGCGGCGCTGCTCGGCCTCGGCGGCACCGTCGTCGTCGCCCACGGCTCCTCGAGGGCCCCGACGATCGCGCGGGCCTGCGTGGTCGCCCGCGACCTGGCGGACGGCGGCGTCGTCACCAGGGTCAGGAGTCATCTCGCGGTCGAGTCGGCGTGATGACGAGGGGGCGTCGTTGTGCCGGGCGGGTCTCAGCGGAGGCGGTCGTCGTCCCGGGTGAGAGGGTCGGTTCCGTTCCAGCTTCCCTCGCTGCCGTACGGTGCGAACCGGGCGAACAGCTCCTCGGAGTACCAGTCCTCCGCCCGCGTCCGCTCGATCACCCGGCGGTGCGCCTGACTCCGGTAGGCGAAGTCCCGCACCGCGTCCGCGTCGCGCCACAACGAGAACGTGGCCTGCCTGACCAGCGGCCACTCGCCGACGCCGACGGACGCCAGGCAGCCGTCCCGCTCCCGCAGGAGGCGGTCGACCCGGGGGACCGACCGGTAGAACGGCGCGAGCCTGGACAGCCGGATCGACGCGCGGGTCAGCACGGCCACCGGCTCGCCGGCGGCACGCGTCACACCGCGCCCGGCGTCGCCCTCCCCACCCGGACCGGTGTCCCCCGAGGAGTTCGTCCCGCCCGCCCGGACGCTCCCGGCGCGGTTCGCCTCGCACGCTCCCCGCGCTCCGGCGCCCCCCGGGGCGTTCCCGCCGGTGACCGAGGCCGCCGTGCCCGTCACCGGGCGGAGGCCGAACGGCTCGATCCCGTTCCACCGGCCGCGCGAGGCCAGCGGCGCCAGCCGTACCTGCCAGTGCTCCTGCGCCTCCTCCCGCCAGCGCGCCGCGATCGGCGAGGCCTCCAGGAAGTCGTCCAGGGCGCTCTCCCGCCGCCAGACCGCGAACAGCGCCCAGCGGCGCAGGTCCGCGCCCGGACTCATCGACGTGCCGCGGCCGGAGCCGAGCAGCCGCCAGAACGACAGCCCCGGGGTGCCCGCGAGCACCGGCCGGTCGAAGGCCATGTGACGCGCGGCTCCCAGTCCGGCGTACCTGGTGAGGTGGAATGAGGCGATGAGTTCTTCGTTCGTCCCGCTGCTCGTGGCGGTCATCGGCGGCTACCTTCTCGGATCCGTGCCGGTCGCGGTGTGGGTCGGGCGGGCGCACGGCTTCGATCCCCGCGAGACGGGGGACCGCAACCCCGGCTTCTGGAACGTCAGGGAACGCCTCGGCTGGCGGGCCGCCGTGCCGGTCTTCGCGGGCGACACCCTCAAGGGCACGTTCGCCGGCCTGCTGGCCCTGGCCGTCAGCGGCGCGCACACCGCGGAGTTCGGGGTGGTGGCCTCGGGCAGCGTCGTGCCGGTGTATCTGGCGGTGGCCGCCGCGATGGCCGGACACGCCTGGCCGGTGTTCGCCGGCTTCCAGGGTGGCCGGTCGATTCTCGCCTTCGTGGGCGGGTTCGCCGTCATCTGCCCGCCGGGGTTCCTGCTCGGCGTCGCGGTCCTGACCGTGACCGCCCTGCTGAGCCGCTCCTTCGCGGTCGGGGCCAGGGCGGGGGTGTTCGGCCTCCCGCTGTTGCAGCTGCTCTTCGCGCCGGTCGAGCACGTCGCGGGGACAGGGGCGCTGATGTGCCTCATCGGTCTGCGCTTCGGGCAGGCCGCCAGAGCGGCGCGCGCCGCCAGGGCCGCGCGCCGGTCGTGACCCGGGCCCCTCACCGCGCGCCCGCCCGTCCCGCGCTCCCGGGGCGGGGTCTCCTCCAGGCCGCGGTCGCCGGATAGGTACGGCCCCGCCAGCTGCGGACGGGACGCAGTGTCGCCTGCGTCAGTCGCAGAGCCGTCAGCGGGTCGAGCAGCGGCGACAGCAGCACACCGGGGCCGGGCCTGGTGTAGCTGCCGCGCAGCGCGCCCGCCAGCAGCAGTCGCACGGCCAGCAGCCCCAGGTCGAGCCCGGTCGGCCTGCCCGCCGCCAGCCGCAGGACGGGCAGGGCCGTGGTGAGCCAGACGACCGCCAGGTCGGCGGCCTGCCAGCCGGGTCCGGTGACGTCGCCCAGCGGCAGCGACCGTCCCCACTCCCGCCACACCTCCGCGACCGACTCGTGCATGTCCACCTCCAGCAGCCCGCTCGCGTCGAGGAAGCCGACCGCCCAGCCGTCCGAGGCCAGCAGGCGCGCCAGCGCCACGTCGTCCGTCATGTGCCCGCGGATCCGCGCGAACCCGTCCGCGGCCAGCATCGCCGTACGGCGGAAGGCCATGCACTGGCCGTTGGCCACGACGCGGTGCGGAGGCGGGGGCGCCGAAGGCCCGATCGGGCCGAACCGGTAGACCAGCGTCGCCAGGAACGAGGCGTGCAGCGCCTGCTCGGCGACTCCGTCGCACACGAATGCGGGCCCCACGCTGACCAGGTCGTAGCCGTCCAGGGCCGCCGCGACCGCGCCGACCAGGCCGGGGGCGGGGCGGGCGTCCGCGTCGAGGGTCACCACGACGTCGCCGCCCGCCGCCCTGACCCCCTGCCGCAGCGCCCACTGCTTGCCGACCCAGCCCCGAGGCGGGGGAGCGCCCGCGACGACCTTCGCGCCCAGCTCCGAGGCCAGGCGGGCGGTGCCGTCCCGTGACTCGTCGTCGACGACCAGGACCTCCGTGACCGCCGGATCCGCGAGCACCGCCGCCAGGCAGGGGCCGATGCGGTTCTCCTCGTCGCGGGCCGGGATCACCACGGAGACCCGCGCGTTCACCGCCTTCACGGGACTCAGCGGGGGCAGCCTGCCGCGTCCGCGGGCCAGCCGTGACGCGACGGCGACGGCGGCGGCCGCCTGGAGCACGTGAAGCGGCCTCATCGGTCCGTCCCGGGGGCGGTGGTCTGTCTCATTCCGTGAGGCCCTTCAGCGCGGGGCTCCTGCGCGCGGGGTCAGGGAAGTCCTCCCCCACGAGCGAGGCGACGATGCGCCCGCCCATCGCCACGAGCGGCAGCCCCCCGCCAGGATGCGCCGAGCCGCCGACCAGGTAGAGGCCGCGCCGCGGTCCCCGGTTGCCGGGGCGGCGGAAGGGGGCGAGCGGGCCGTCGTAGGCGCCGCCGTAGATCGCCCCGCCCCATGCGCCGTAACGCTCCCGCAGGTCGGCGGGGGTGAACAGGTCGACGAAACGCAGCCGCCCCGACAGGTCGTGCCCTCGCGCGGCCAGCCGCTCGAGGACCAGGTCCCGATAGGCCTGCGGCGACATCGGCCACCGCTCCGGGTCACGGGCGGGGACGTTGACCAGCATCACCCAGTTCTCCGCGCCGTGCGGCGCCTGCGACGGATCGTCGACCGCGGAGCAGCCGACGTAGACGGTCGGATCCTCCGGAGGCCTGCGCCGCTCGAAGATGTCGGCGAACTCCCGCCGGTAGTCGGCGGAGAAGACGACGCCATGGTGCGCCAGCCCCTCCGTCCTGCCGTCGACACCGGCCAGCAGCAGGAACGCCGAGGAGGACGTGCCGAGCCTGGCGACGCGCCGAAGCCGTCGCCGGTCCGGCAACAGCCGTCCGTACAGCGCCGCCGCGTCGGTGTTCGCCACCACGACGTCGGCGCGCTCACACTCACCTGTGGCCAGCCGTACTCCCAGGACGCGTTCCGGGCCGGCGAGCACGTCCGTCACCTCCGCGCACAGGGCGACCTCGACGCCCGCCTTGTCCAGCAGCGCGGCCAGGGCGTCCGCGAGGCGGGGGAGTCCGCCCCGCACGTACCAGCCGCCCTGTCCGTGCTCGATCGCCGGGACGCAGGCCAGCGCCGCGGGAGCCCGGTACGGGCTCGAGCCCGCGTAGGTCGCGTAACGGCCCGCGTACTGCAGCAGGCGCGGGTCGGTGAAGAAACGGCGGGCCAGGCCGTCGAGCGTGCGGCCGGGAGCCACCGCGAGCAGGTCGGACAGCCGCGCCCCGGAGGGAGGCCGGTTGAGCGGGCCCGCGAAGAACGTGCGACGTGACGCCTCGAAGCAGGCCCGCCCCCACTCGTGGAAGGCCAGCCAGCGGCGGCCCTCTCCCGGCGCGAGCCGTTCCACCTCGGCGGCCATGTCACCCGGGTCGCGCCGGGCGGTCAGGATGGAGCCGTCGGCGAAGCGGTAGCGGCACAGCTCCCCGGGTTCGACGAGGTCGAGGTCGAGGCCGAGGCCGGTGAAGACCTCCGGCAGGGTCAGCAGCGAGGGGCCGAGGGAGAAGACGAAGCCGTCACGCCGGTGCTCGGCGAGCTTGCCGCCCAGGCGGGGCCGCTGTTCGTACAGGCGCACCCGGTGTCCTCGCCGGGCCAGCAGCAGCGCGGAGACCATCCCGCCGACGCCGCCTCCGACCACGATCACTTCCGCCATCCGAGCCTCCGCTCCCTTCTCCATGGCTTCCATGGCCTCCACGGCCTCCGGCTCCGTGCGCTCCACGCGAGCACGGCGAACAGCCCCATGCAGATCCCTCCCGAGGCGGCGACCAGCGGGTCCGGCGGATCGAAGACCGCCGCGAAGCCCAGGGTCTCCATGAGGGCCATCGCGGTGTAGACGGAGACCAGCCCGGCGCTCCCGGCGTCCCGGCGGGCCACGGTCCTGTCGATCAGGGCCATGACCAGCAGCGAGACCAGCAGCCAGCCGACGAAGTTGCTCACGGGCACGCCCCGGTAGGGGCCGGGGACGTCCCAGGTCCACAGGCCGAGCCGAGTCATCTGCGGGTCCAGGAACAGATCCCAGGCGGTGAGCGCGCAGGCTCCCAGCACGATCCGCGTCCCCCTGCCTCCCGGCAGTCGTGTCGCCGCGGCCGAGGCCGTCGCGTGGGCGGCCAGCCCCATTCCTCCCCACGCCAGCGCCACGGCAACGGGAACCCCGCCGAGTTGCGGCCGCAGCAGGCCGGTGTAGCCGTAGCCGCCGAACGGCAGCCCCGTCCTGACCCCCACCCACTCGGCGGCGTATCCGGCCGCGACCGACAGGGCGAACGCGGTCGCCGCCGCCGCGAAGCCGTACGCCCTGGCGGCGAAGGCCAGCGCGCTCGCCGCGAGCAGGAGCACGACCACGCCGGTCAGGCCGACCGGCCTCGCCTGAAGCCCCGACGCGACCTGCGCGGCGACCATGGCGGTGAGCAGGGCCGCGCCGACCGCGCCCAGCGCTCGCGGGCCGCCCGCGGACGCCCCGGCCCGCACCGCGTTTCCCGCCCCGCCCCGCCCTGTGTACCGCCCTGTGCCCGGGTCTGTGTCCGGGTCTGTGTCCGGGCCCGTGCCTCGTCGCGCGTCCCGTCCGGAGTCCTCCGCCGCACCGAGATCGGATCGTCCGCCGCCCACCTCATGGCTCTGCCCCACGAAGAGTCATTCGAGCGGTGGCCCCCGGTCAGATTCACTTTGAGGTCGCGGGTGTGGCGAAACCGCTTCCGTCCCGGCTCAGGAGGGCCGCGGTCCTAGTTCAGGAGGGCGGCGGCGATGACGCGGGCCCGCTGGGCCGGGACGGCGGAGCGTTCGCGGAGCGCCGTGACGATCGCGCCGTCCATGAGCATGACGAGCTGCCAGGCGAGCGCGGTGGCGTCGTCGCGCCCCGCGGCGGTCAGCAGCGACTCGACATAGCCGGCCACCCGGCTCTTGTGGTCGGCGGCGACCCGGTGCGCGGGACTGCCGGGGTCGGCTGCCTCGACCATCGTGTTGATGAACGCGCAGCCACGGAAGTCCGCGCGGACGAACCGTTCCGCGAGTGCGTCGAAGACCGCCAGCGGCCCGCCGCCGAGAGCGGCGACCCGTTCGGCCAGCCACTCGCGCCACCGCAGGTCACGGCGTTCGAGCACGGCGACCACCAGGTCGTCCTTGCTCGCGAAGTGCCGGTAGAACGAGGCGCGGCCGACCTTGGAGGCGGTCAGGATCTGCTCCACGCCGACGGCTCGGACGCCCTGGGCGTAGAAGAGCTCCTCGGCGGTGTCCAGCAGGCGTTCACGGGCTCGGGTCGGCACCCGGTCATTGTATCCGCCGTTGACGAAAATGGGACCGATCGGTACCGTTCGTAAAACGGAACCGATCAGTACCATTTTTGGGGGAACCATGCCTCGGCTGCCACAGCTGACCGAAGACCCGGACGGCCTGCTCGAGGAGACACGGCGGCAACTCGGCAGGGTGCCGAACCTGTACGCCGCGCTGGCCAACGGCCCGGCCGCGTTACGCGGTTACCTGGCGATGCGCGACGCGCTCACCCGCGGTGTGCTCAGGGCGAGGCTGCGCGAGCAGATCGCGCTGCTGGTCGCGCAGGAGAACCGCTGCACCTACTGCGTCAGCGCGCACACGATGCGCGGCGGCATGATGGGCATGAGCCGGGAGGAGCTCGAACGGACGCGCGACGCGCGTGACGCCGACCCGCACGCCGACGCGGTGCTGAGGATCACCAGGGAGGTCGTCCGCACGGGCGGCAGGGTGGGCGATGAGGACCTGGCCCAGGCCAGGAAGGCCGGGGTCACCGACGCCGAGCTCGCCGAGATCGTCGCCCACGTCGCGCTCAACACCCTGTCCAACCACTTCAACCACCTGGCCCGGCCCGACCTGGACTTCCCCGAGGTGACCGCGTGAGCCTCACCTGGCGCGCAGCCTCCGTCGAACTCGTCGACGGCTACCACCTGACCGGAACCGGCGGCGGGCCCGTCGGCCGCGTGGACGAGGCCCTGGTCGCGTTCGAGGGCGGCTTCGTGCACGTCGAGGTGGCGGGCAGCGGCCACGTCGACGTGCTCTCCGCCCCGGCGGTCCGGCTGATCACCTACCGTCCCGGCCGGAGCGAGGGTCCGGGCACCGCCTGACACCCGGTCTCCTTTCCCTCTCGCTTTGTCCTCGTAGGTGGCCGCAGAATGGGCATTCCATGCCTAAGGGGGAAATGGTCACTGTGGAGGAGCCGAAGCGGATCATGACACTCCAATGGCCGGCCGGCCCCGGAAGCCCGGACCCCGTCTGCCGGGTGAGCGGTCCGGTGCTCCCCGAACCACAAGCGTCCGCCGGGCGACCCGAGGACCTCGGCGCCTCCGCCTTCGGCCCGATCGAGATCGTCCACGGATTCGGAGGTGCCGGGTCGTGACGCGCGACGCTTCGCATCCGTCCGAGGAACGTCCCTTCGAAACGCGTCCGTCGTCTGAGGCGGATCCCGCCGAGGGGCGTTCGTCCGGGACGGGGAAGACGGCGCTCGTCGTCATCGTGCCCGAGGCCGAGACGGTGGTCGGCCTCGGGCGCGCGCGCCTCGACTGCTCGGCCGACGGCTTTCCCGCGCACGTGACCGTGCTGTACCCGTTCATCGGCGACGACCGGATCGACGACCGGGTCCTGGAGGAGCTCCGCGACCTGTTCGCAGCACATGTTCCGTTCGATGTGCATTTCACCAGATGCGGACGTTTCGCCGACCTGCTCTATCTCGTGCCGGAGCCGGAAGGCCCGTTCCGGCGGCTCACGGACGAGGTCGTCACGCGCTGGCCGGAGGCTCCGCCGTACGGAGGACAGTTCGAGCCGGTCCCGCACCTGACCGTCGCCGACGGCACCGACATCGGGATGTTCGACGCCATCGAGGCGGACGTCCTCGAGCGGCTTCCCGTCGCCACCCGCGCCGACGCGATATCGCTGGTGGTCTTCGACGGTTCCGGATGGAGGGAGCGGGCCGTCTTCCGGCTGGGAGGCGGGTGAGGCAGGGCCTGCGCGCGGCGCAGGAGGCGAGCCGGACGGCCCTCTCCGGCGACTTCTATGCTGACGGCGACGGGCGACGACGCCCGCGTTCCAGAGCACCGAGGTTTTCGCATGACGGCGGTTCCCCCTGCTTCCCCCTTTCCCTTTGCCCCCTTCGACCCCGAACTCGAGCGGATGCTCACCGCGACGCGCGGCGACGGCCCGGCGCAGCCGCCGGTGACCCTTGAGACCCTGCCCGAGTCGCGCGCGGCCTTCGAGGCCATGTCGCCGTCGCCGGCCGAGGTCATCGGCGACAGGCCCGTGGACTTCGAGGAGCGCACGATCCCCGGCCGGCCCGGGGCCCCCGAGCTGGCCGTCACCGTCCTGCGCCCCAGGGAGCGGGCGCAGGCGGCGCCGGGTCTGTACAGCATGCACGGCGGCGGGCTGGTCATGGGGACCCGGCACATGGACACGCCCCGGCTGGTCGACCTCGTCCTCGAGTTCGGCTTCGTCGTGGTCAACGTGGAGTACCGGCTCGCGCCGGAGAACCCCGGTGCGGGCCCGGCGGAGGACTGCTACGCCGGCCTGGTCTGGATGGCCGGGCACGCCGAGGAACTGGGCTTCGACCCCGACCGGCTGATCGTCATGGGCGGCAGCGCGGGCGGGTGCCTCAGCGCGGCGATGGCGCTGATGACCCGTGACCGAAAGGGTCCCGCGCTGGCCGGTCAGCTGCTGCTGGTGCCCATGCTGGACGACCGCAACGAGACGCTCTCCAGCCACCAGTACGGCACGGCGGGCGTCTGGGACCGGCACATCAACGTCTTCAGCTGGCGGGCCGTCCTGGGCGACCGCGTCGGCGACCCCGACGTCTCCCCGTACATCGTGCCGTCCAGGGCGACCGACCTGTCCGGCCTGGCGCCCGCCTACATCGAGCTCGGCTCCGCCGAACTCCTCCGCGACGAGGCGGTCGAGTACGCCAACCGGATCTGGGCGGCGGGCGGCGAAGCCGAGCTCCACGTGTGGAACGGCGGCTTCCACGGCTTCGAGGTGTTCTGCCCCGACAGCAGGCTCGCGGCCTACGCCCTTGAGACCCGCCGCAGCTGGATCCGCCGGGTGATCGGCCAGTAGCCGCCCGTGACCGCGCGGTGGCGCGGAACGGGACTCGCGGTGCGGGATCGGGGACCCGATGGGGGACCGTTACATGGCCGCAGGAAGACCGAGAAGTTTCCCTCCTAGGGTCACCGGCGTGCCGGACACGGGGGAGGCATGCGAGCGCAGGTCCCTTGTCGACGGCGCTGAAACGCGAGAACAAGGGGGAAAACATGCGAGGGATCATCGTTGCCGTGGCGGTCGCGGTGCTCGGCGCGACGACGGCGGCCTGCGGCCTGGGGGCGGCGCAGGCGGAGCCCCGCCGGGCGTGGGCCGGGGACACGGCCCAGATCACGTCTCAGCCGGAGGAGGGGGTGACCCGGTCCGAGGGCCGGCGGGCGGAGCCGGTCTACGTCATCAATCTGTACGGGGCCGAGGACGGGCGCGCCGACCAGCGTCCGGAGAACCTGGTCGTGTCGGAGTTCAGCACCCTCAAGGGGATCACCTGGCGGAGCTGGGGACCGGGCCGGGCCGTGGGCGCCGGGAAACTGAGCGGGACGTGGTGCCTGCCCGACTGCCTGGACAGTCCGTACGACGCGACGATCACCCTCAGCAAGGTCAAGAAGGCGATGGGCAAGCGCTACTTCACGAAGTTCGCCATCGACGGCGACTTCCCCAAACCCGATCAGATCGATGACACGCTGACCGGGGCACTGCCGCTGCCAGCCTCCTGAACTGCGCAATCAGCAGCGAGGCACCGACAGGTCGCATAGTCTCCACACGATGACGACCGATGTGAGGCAAGCGGCTCTCATGTGCGCGGCCGTCCTGGCGGTGGCCGGGTGCGGGGCGGACGGCGGTGTGCGGGTCGAGGGTTCCGCGCCGCCGTCCACGCCGCCCAAGGGGCCGGTCTACGTGGTCGCCTACCCCGGTGATCCGCTGCGCCGGCCGAGCAGGCTCGCGCTGGACGAGTTCAACAGCGTCACGGGGATCCGCTGGGAGTCCTGGGGAGGAGAGAGCGCCGTGGGAACGGGCGAGCTGAGCGGCATGTGGTGTCTGCCCGGTTGCCAGACGACGCCGTATCGAGGGACGATCACGCTCAGTGGTCTCACCTGGCACGAGCGGGCCGGATACTACGGCCGCTTCACGGTCAGCGCCGACGGCCTGCCCCCGGGCAAGGCCAGGGAGCTGACCGACCGGCGCCTCTCGGTGCCGGAGCCCTGAACGTGACCGACGTGCTCCTCGTCGAGGACGACCCGGTGATCCGTGAGGCCACGGGCATGGCTCTTGAGCTGTACGGCATGCGGGTGCGGACCGCCTCCGACGGGCTCGGCGGCCTGGCGGAGTTCCGCGTCCGCCCTCCGGACGTCGCCCTGCTGGACGTCATGCTCCCGCATCTCGACGGGGTCAGCCTGGCCAGGCGGATCAGGGAGACGGGGGAGATCCCGATCATCATGATCTCCGCCAGGTCCGACGCGATCGACGTGATCAACGCCCTGGAGGCCGGGGCCGACGACTACGTCACCAAGCCGTTCGACGCCGCCGTCCTCCACGCCAGGATCCGCGCCGTGCTCCGCCGCGCCGCCGTGCCGGAGCGGGCGAGCGCGGCCCTTTCCTTCGGCGACCTCGCGATCGACACCGAGTCGATGGAGGTGCGCCTGCGCGGGGAGCGGGTCGCGCTGACGCCGACCGAGCTCAAGCTCCTGCTGGAGTTCGCGGCCGACCCCGGGATCGTGCTGTCACGTGACACGCTGCTCCAGCGTGTCTGGGACTACGCCTGGGAGGGCGACAGCCGGGTCGTCGACGTGCACGTCCAGCGGCTCAGAGCCAAGATCGGCAACGACCGCATCGAGACCGTGCGCGGCTTCGGCTACAAACTGCGGAGGTAGCCGGTGGACCTGCGCGCGAAGCTCAGTCTGGTCATCGCTGGGATGTCGGTGCTGGTCGCCACGGTCCTGAGCCTCCTGGTCCACAACCGCACGGCCGTCGTCACGCTCGACGCCGCGCGGCGCGGCCTGGACGTCGAGCTGACGAGCACCCTGGTCCGTCACCAGGAGGGGCAGGACACCCCATTGACGACGGAGGCCGTCCCCGAGCCGCTGGCGGAGGTGGTCGGCGAGGGAACACGGGTCACCTACCTGCAGGACGGCGTCACGCTCTGGGCGGCGACCAAGGTCGGCGGGCAGACGCTCTCGCTGCGCCGCCCCTACGACGCGGAGAACGCGGAGCTGGCCCAGCTCGACCGGATCCTCCTCTGGTCAGGCCTGGCGGCGACCCTGCTGGCCTCCGGAGTGGGGTTCGCGGTCGCGGGCGGGCTCAGCCGCAGGATCCGCGCGGTGGCGAGGACGGCCGCGCACATCACCGAGGGCGACCTGTCCGCCCGGGTCGGGGCCCGAGGCCGGGACGAGATCGCGGCCGTCGGAGCCGCGCTCGACCAGATGGCCGACGCGTTGCGGGCCAGGCTGGAGGCCGAGCAACGGGTCACCGCCGACATCGCCCACGAGCTGCGCACCCCCGTCGCGGGCCTGGTCACGGCGGCCGGGCTGCTGCCGTCAGGACGCCCCGCCGAGCTGGTCAGGGACAGCGCCGCGACGCTGCGCCGCCTGGTCGAGGACATCCTGGAGGTGGCGCGTCTCGACGCCTCCGCCGAGACGCCGGCCAGGGAGAAGCGCCCGGCCGGAGTGCTGGCCAGGCGGGCGGTCGCGGCGTCCGGGGTGCCGGGGGTCGAGATCGTCGTCTCCGGGGAGGCGGAGGTCGAGACCGACCCGCGCAGGGTCGAGCGCATCCTCGCCAACCTGGTCATCAACGCGGCCAGGCACGGCGCCCCGCCCGTGTTGGTCAGCGTGGACGGCCCGGCCGTGATGGTCAGGGACCACGGCCCCGGCTTCTCCGACGCGATGCTCACCACGCTCCGCGAGCACGGCCCGCAGCGCTTCGTCACCGGATCGGCCGCCCGGGAGGTCGGCGTCGGCCTCGGGCTGACCATCGCCGCAGGGCAGGCCCGAGTCCTGGGAGCCGCCCTCACCTTCGCCAACGCCCCCGACGGCGGCGCGGTCGTACGGCTCGACCTGGGCTGACGGTTCCCCCGGGCCGGGCGCTGCTCGTCGGCGCCGATCCGCCGCCCCGCCTTTCCCCGGTCGGCGGGGGAGCGGGCGCGTCACCGGAGCGCGGGGCTCACGGGTGGGCCGTACGCGTCCCGGCGGGCATGGCCCGGGGCGGCTCGGAGTAGTCCTTCAGCACGATCTCGTCGTGCAGGCGCAGGCCCCTGGCGCCGAAGGCGGTCAGGGCGCGGGCGATCGGCGTGGGGGTGTGGTTGATCAGCCGCACTCCCTGGATCAGGCCCCACAGGCCCAGGCCGCTCGCGGGGATGAGCCGTTTGGCGGCGGCGACGGCGAAGGCGCGGCTGCGCCGTACGTAGTCGCCGATCTCCCGCTCGTAGGCGGGGAACGCCCGCGTGTGGTCGCCCCGGGCCCGGGCCAGCTCGCCCGCCAGGACGTAGGCGCCCACGACGGCCAGGCTGGTGCTGCCGCCGACGGCGGGGCCGGGGCAGTAGCCCGCGTCTCCGACCAGGCTCACCCGCCCCCTGGACCAGGTGTCCATGCGCAGCTGGGTGATCGAGTCGAAGTAGAACGTCGAGGCGTTGTCCAGCTCCTCGCCGAGGAGGCGGGGCACCTCCCAGCCCAGCCCGGCGAACTGTCGGCGCAGCAGTTCCTTCTGCCGGTCGACGTCCCGATGGTGGTAGTCGAGCTGGGCGGCGGGGCGGAACATGAAGATCGCGCGGGCGTCGTCCATGTGCGCCCCGCCGTACACGCCGACCATCCTGTCCACTCCCGTGACGCCGTCCATGCGGTCGCGCAGGCCCAGGTAGTTGGGGATCGACATGACCGCCAGGTAGGCCCCGATCCAGGTGGCGAAGCGCGACTCGGGGCCGAAGGTCAGGCGGCGGACGTTGGAGTGCAGCCCGTCGGCTCCGATCACCAGGTCGAACCTGCGGGCGGGCCCCCGCTCGAAAGTGACGTCGACGCCGCCGGGGTCCTCGGTCATGGAGGCGATGGAGTCGCCGAAGAGGTACTCCACGTCGTGCCGGGTGGCCTCGTGGAAGATCTCGCCCAGGTCGTCCCGCATGATCTCGGCGTGCCGGTCGGACACGACGCGCATCAGCCTGCCGACCTCCAGCGTGTGCGGGCGGTCGCCGCCCTCCTGGCGGAACGAGATCCACTCGGTGCCGGTCCTCTTGGCCTGGACCGCTTCGATCAGCCCCATCCTGTCGACGATGTCCATGGCGGGGCGGAACAGGTCGACCGCGTGGCCGCCGGCCTTGCGCAGGGCCGGGGCCCGCTCGACCACGGTGACGGCGAAGCCGTGCCTGGTGAGCCAGTAGGCCAGGACGGGGCCGGCGACGCTGGCGCCGGAGATGAGGATTCGCATACGCCGTCTCCTTACTTAACGGGAGGTAAGTCTCTTACTTAACGATAGGTAAGCATGCTTCGAGGCTCGACGCAAGGTCTTACTTAGCGATAGGTAAGCGCTACTCTTGGTCCATGGCGAGGCCCTCGGACACCAAGACGCGCATCCAGGCGGTGGCGCGCGAGCTCTTCCTGGAGCAGGGCGTGCAGAACACCAGCCTGAAGCAGATCTCCGACCGGCTCGGCATCACGAAACCGGCCCTCTACTACCACTTCGAGTCGCGGGAGGAGCTGGTCAGGAGCATCATCCAGCCGCTCATGGACGGCCTGGAGGCGTTCGTCGCCGGACGCGAGCCGGGAGGCGGACGACAGCTCCTCGAAGATTACTTCGACCTCATCTGGCAGCACCGCGAGGTGCTCGTGATGGTCCTGCACGCACCTGCCGCGCTCGTCGAGCTGGACCTGATGGACCGCATGTGGGAGTGGCGCAAGCGGCTGACCGTGCTCCTGCTCGGCCCCGCCCCCGCGAACGCCGCGCGGATCCACGCGACCGTGGCGCTCGGCGGCATGTCGGACTGCGTGGTGGAACACGCGGACCTTCCGTTCGACGAGGTCAAGGCCGCCGCCGTGGAGGCCGCGCTGGCCGCCCTCGCCCACTGAGCCCGCCGAGCCCGCCGAGTTCCCGGGGCCCGGGGCTTCGGGGGCCCGTTTTCTCCAGGCCTCTGCGGACTCGCCCTTCGAGCGTGCCCCTGACCCTCGGGGGGCTGGCGCCGTCGCGTGCCCGTCGTGAAGGCGCGCGGTCCGGCGGCGTCACGCAAAGGCGCGTACCGGGCACCGAAAGTGAGCGGATACCCTCCTTCACACGAGTATGAGCAGTACGCGTACGGTGGCCGGTGTCCGTTCTCCCAGGCGGCTGCGCAGAATGTTGTGGGGTTCCTCCATGCGTCGACCGGAACGTTCTGGTGTGGGATCGACCTCATGACAGATGAAGGGAAGGCGTTGTCACAACCAGAAGAGGCGACAGGCCCCTCGTCAGGCCGTGGGTTCTCCACGGGAGACCTGGCCCGGGTCAGCGTGTTCGCCGCCCTGATCGCCGTGCTCGGCCTGCCGGGCGCGTTGAACGTTTTCGGCAACGCGGTGCCGATCACGCTGCAGACGTTCGGCGTCATGCTCGCCGGTGCGATCCTGGGCACCTGGCGGGCCGCTCTGGCCGTCGCGGTGCTCCTCGTGCTCGTCGCCGCCGGTCTGCCCCTGCTGGCCGGTGGCCGCGGTGGCCTGGGCGTCTTCGTGGGGCCCTCGGCGGGATTCCTGATCGGCTGGCTCCCCGGCGCGGCCGTGACGGGCTGGATCGTCGAGCGCGGCGGCAGGAACCCGAGCGTCGCCTGGCTGCTGACCGCCTGCCTGGTCGGCGGCGTCGGGGTGATCTATCTCCTCGGCATCCCCGTGCAGGCGGCGATCACCGGGGCCTCCCTGGGCCATGCCGCGCTGCTCAGCCTCGGGTTCCTGCCCGGTGACGCGATCAAGGCGGTGTTCGCCGCCCTGGTGGTGCGGGGCACGCAGCGGGCCTACCCCGACGCGGTCCCCGCCGTGCACCGTGAGCGGCTCAAGGCCGCCGGGAGGCGTTGACCAGCCCATGCCGGTGGCCGCGCAGGTGATGCGACACGCCTCGGAACGCCCGCGCCGGCTCGCGGTGCGCGGTCCCGAAGGCGATCTGAGCTACGCCGAGTTCGCCAGGAGGATCGGTCTCGCCGCGGGGCGCCTGTCGGGGCGGGGGGTCGGCCGCGGCGCGCTGGCGGCGATCAGCCTGGCCGACCCGGTGGCCCTGCTCACCGCCGTGCTGGCCGCCGACCTGGTGGGGGCGACGCCCCTGGTCTGCGACCACACCTGGGAACCGGAGCGGCGGGAGCGGGTCATGGACGCGGTCCCCGTGGACGCCCGGGTCGAGACGCCGCTGCCCGTCACGGAGGACCCGCCGGTGGAGACCCCGGCGGGGTCCCCACCGGGGCAGCCGGCGGGAGAGCCGGTGGGGCGGCCCGCGGGGCCGTCCACGAGGCGGCGGGAGGAGACGCCCGCGAGGGCGGGCGCCTCGCCGACCGACCGGGCGTGGTCCTGCTTCAGCTCCGGCAGCACCGGCAGGCCCCGCGCCGTGGTGCGCACCCGCGCGTCGTGGACGGAGTCGTTCCCGCACCTGAGCGAACTCGCCGGGATCGGCCCCGACGACGTCGTGCTGGTTCCGGGGCCGCTGTCGTCCTCCCTGTACGGCTTCGCGGCCGTGCACGCCCTGGCGACCGGCGCGACGGCGGTCGTGCCGGGGCGCTGGCCCTCCGCGTCGCTGGCCGCCCACCTCGAGGGCTCCACCGTCGTCCACGTGGTGCCGCACCGCCTGCCCGCCGTGCTGGAGGCTCTGCGCGAGACCGGAGACCCGTCGCGGACGGCTCTGCGGACGGCGGTGGTCGGCGGGGCGGCGCTGGGCGCGGACACGCGCGCCCTGGCGGCGGACGCCGGTGTGAACGTGCTGGCCTACTACGGCGCGACCGAGCTGTCGTTCGTCGCCGTCGACTCCGACGGCTCGGGCCTGCGCCCGTTCCCCGGGGTCGAGATCGAGGTCAGGGTGGCGCGGGGACAGCCGTTCGGCGAGGTGTGGGCGCGATCGCCCTGGCTGGCCGAGGGATACCTGGCCGGCGCGGCCGGTCCGCTGCGGGTAGACGGCGAGGGGTGGATGACGGTCGGCGACGTGGCGGAGCCGTACCGGCCGGGCGAGGTCCTGCGGCTGCGCGGCCGGGGCGACGGCGCGATACAGACCGGCGGCGCGACCGTCGTGCCCGAGGACGTCGAAGAGGTCCTCAGGAAGGCGCCGGGAGTGGGCGACGTCGTGGTGGTCGGCTCACCCCACCCCGAGCTGGGCGCGGTGGTCACGGCGATCCTGGAGGCGGACGGCGCGTCGCCGCCGTCGCGGGCGGCCCTGGAGGAGGCGTCACGCGGCGGGCTGGACGCGGCGCAACGACCGAGGCGCTGGTACAGCGTGCAGAGCCTGCCCCGCACCGGCGCGGGCAAGCCGGCCCGCGGCCTGCTCGCGGCCCGCCTGGCCGGAGGCGACCCCGACATCCGGCGGCTCACCTGACATGTCGCAGAAAGGCTCGTCTGACATGTGGCCGGACACACCTGACGGGCGGTGGGAACCGGTCGTCGTGGCGGCCCGCCGCACCCCCATCGGCACCGCCTCGCACGCGTTCAAGGCGATGACGGTCGACCGGCTCGCCGCCCCCGTCATCGAAGCGGTCGCCCGTGACGTCGCCGGCCTCGGCCTTCCCGTCGAGGACGTGGTGCTCGGCAACTGCACCGGCCCCGGAGGCAACGTCGCGCGGGTCTCCGCGCTGGCCGCGGGGATGGGCCACGGCGTTCCGGGCGTCACGGTGGACAGGCAGTGCGGCAGCGGCCTGGCCGCGATCCTGCTGGCCGGGCAGGCGATCCGAGCCGGGGAGATGGATCTCGTCGTCGCCGGAGGGGCGGAGAGCGCCTCGACCGCGCCGCTGCGGGCCCACCGGGGGCTCGCGGGGCAACGGAGCGTGCCGTACGAGCGCGCGCCGTTCGTCCCCGAGGGACACCCGGACCCGGACATGGGCCCCGCCGCGGAGGCGCTCGCCGCGGCGGGCGGCGTGACCCGCGAACGCCAGGACGCCTACGCCTGCCAGAGCCACGCCAAGGCGCTGGCCGCACGGGAGGCGGGACGGTTCGAGCAGGAGATCGTCACGATCGACGGCAGGCGCGACGACCAGTGGCCGCGCGCCCTGCGCATGAGGTCGTTGTCCCGGCTGCCCGCCGCGTTCGTGCCCGGAGGCACGGTGACCGCGGGCAACTCCTCTCCGGTGAGCGACGGCGCGGCCGCGGTGGCCGTCGTGCCGGAGCGGTTGCGCGCGGCCGAGGGCCTTGCCGGGCTGCGGCTGCGGGCCGGAGCCGTCGTCGGCTGCGATCCCGGGCTTCCCGGGCTCGGCCCCGTGCTCGCCGTACGGCGGGTGCTGCGGCGCGCGGGCGTCGGCCTGGAGCGCGTGGCGGCGGTGGAGATCGTGGAGGCGTTCGCGGCGCAGGTGCTCGCGGTGACCGACGCGCTCGGTCTCGACCCTCTCGGCCCGGACGCGGACCGGGTCTGCGCGGACGGCGGCGCGCTCGCGCTCGGCCATCCGTGGGGCGCCACCGGCGCGGTGGTGGTCACCAGGCTGTTCAGCAGGCTCGTTCGCTCCGGCGCGCCGTCGGGGACGCTGGGGCTGGCGACGGCCGCGGTCGGCGGAGGCCTGGGCGTCGCCGCGTTGTTCGAGGTGGTGTGAATGATCGAGATGACCGACGTCAACGTCAGGTTCGGGCAGCGCGAGGTGTTGCGCGGGGTCACGCTCTCGCTGCCGGAACGCCGGGTGGGCGTGATCGGGGCCAACGGCTCGGGCAAGAGCACGTTCGCGCGTCTGGTCAACGGCCTGGCCCTGCCGTCGTCGGGAGACGTCACGGTCCTCGGGCTCGACACCCGCCGTCACGCCGCCCGGATCAGGCGTCGTGTCGGGTTCCTGTTCAGCGACCCCGACGCGCAGATCGTGATGCCGACGGTGGCCGAGGACGTGGCCTTCTCCCTCAGGCGCAAGAAGCTCTCGCGCGAGGAGGTCGACGGCCGGGTGCGGGGCGTCCTGACCAGGTACGGCCTGGCCGAGCACGCCGACCATCCCGCGCACCACCTGTCCGGCGGCCAGAAGCAGCTGCTCGCCCTCTGCTCGGTCTTGGTGCTCGAACCCGACATCCTGATCATGGACGAGCCGACGACGCTGCTGGACCTGCGCCACTCCCGTCAGGTGGCCGACCTCCTGCGGAGCATGCCGCAGCAGGTGGTGGTGGTCACCCACGACCTCGCGCTGCTGGAGGACTTCGACCGCGTGCTGGTGCTCGACGAGGGGCGGATCGTCGCCGACGCCGAACCGGAGGCGGCGATCGACCACTACCGGAAGATCATGTCGTGAACGGGCTCACCGGAGCCTACGTGCCGGGCGGCTCGTTCCTGCACCGCCTGCCCGCCGGGGTAAAGCTCCTCGGCCTCGCCGTCTCGTGCACGGCGCTGCTGCTGAGCCCGCCCGTGGGGCTGGCGGGGGCCGTGGCCGTCGTGGCACTGCTGTACGCCGTCTCCGGCGTGGGCGTGGCGGCGGCCTGGGCGCAGATCCGGCCCGTCCGCTGGTTCGCCGTGGCTCTGTTCGGCGTGCAGTTCCTGCTCGTCGACCTGCCCGGCGCGGTGTCCTCGACGCTTCGCGTCGTGCTCGCCGTCGCACTGGCCGGGCTGGTCACTCTCACCACGCGCACCGCCGCCATGATGGCCTTCCTGGAACGCTGTCTCGCCCCGGCCAGGTTCCTCGGCGTCGACCCCTTCCGTCTGTCGCTGCTGCTGTCCCTCACCCTGCGCAGCGTGCCGGTCGTCGCCGGACTCGCCACCAGGGTCCGGGAGGCGCAGCGCGCCAGGGGAACCGAACGGAGCCTGCGGGCCTTCGCCGTCCCGCTGGTGGTGAGCGCGCTGCGGCACGCCGACACGCTGGGCGAGGCGCTCAGCGCCCGCGGACTGGACGACTGACCGCCGCCCCGGCGTCGGTCGTCCGAATTCGATGTTCGATGTTCTCCTCGTGCCGGTCCGCCCGAGGGACCCGGCGGATCAACGGGTCCCTCGGGCGTGCCGAAACGGATGAGGGAAGTCGTCTCGCGGTGCCCGCGAGGGCCTCGCTCAGGCGCCGACGTAGGCCGCGAGGTGCTCACCGGTGAGGGTGGAACGGGCGGCGACGAGGTCGGCGGGCGTGCCCTCGAAGACGATCCGGCCGCCGTCGTGGCCGGCGCCGGGGCCGAGGTCGACGATCCAGTCGGCGTGCGCCATGACCGCCTGGTGGTGCTCGACGACGATGACCGACTTACCGGAGTCGACGAGCCGGTCGAGCAGGCCGAGCAGCTGCTCGACGTCGGCGAGGTGCAGGCCGGTGGTCGGCTCGTCGAGGACGTAGACGCCGCCCTTCTCGGCCATGTGGGTGGCCAGCTTGAGGCGCTGCCGCTCGCCGCCGGACAGCGTGGTGAGCGGCTGGCCGAGGCTGAGGTAGCCGAGCCCGACGTCGGCGAGCCGGTCGAGGATGGCGTGCGCGGCCGGCGTGCGCGCCTCGCCTGCGCCGAAGAACTCCTTGGCCTCGGTCACCGACATCGCGAGCACCTCGCTGATGTCGCGGCCGCCGAGGTGGTGGTCCAGCACCGATGCGCGGAACCGCTTCCCCTCGCACTCCTCACAGGTGGTGGCGACGCCCGCCATCATCGCCAGGTCGGTGTAGATCACGCCGGCGCCGTTGCAGGTGGGGCAGGCGCCCTCGGAGTTGGCGCTGAACAGCGCCGGCTTCACGCCGTTGGCCTTCGCGAACGCCTTGCGGATCGGGTCGAGCAGTCCGGTGTACGTCGCCGGGTTGCTCCGTCGCGAGCCGCGGATCGCGCCCTGGTCGATCGACACCACACCCGCGCCGGCGGGGATCGACCCGTGCACGAGCGAACTCTTGCCGGAGCCTGCGACGCCGGTGACGACGACGAGCACCCCGAGCGGGACGTCGACGTCGACGTCGCGCAGGTTGTGCGCCGTCGCGCCGCGGATCTCCAGCGTGCCGGTGGGCCTGCGCACCGTCTCCTTGAGGCGGGCTCGGTCGTCGAGATGACGGCCGGTGAGGGTGTCGCCGGCCCGCAGCCCCTCGACGGTGCCCTCGAAGCAGACGTCGCCGCCCGCCGTACCGGCGCCGGGGCCGAGGTCGACGACGTGGTCGGCGATCGCGATCGTCTCCGGCTTGTGCTCCACGACGAGCACCGTGTTGCCCTTGTCGCGCAGCCGCAGCAGCAGGTTGTTCATCCGCTGGATGTCATGGGGGTGCAGGCCCGTGGTGGGCTCGTCGAAGACGTAGGTGGTGTCGGTGAGTGAGGAGCCGAGGTGGCGGATCATCTTGACGCGCTGCGCCTCGCCGCCTGACAGCGTGCCCGACGCCCGGTCGAGCGAGAGGTAGCCCAGCCCGATCTCCACGAACGAGTCGAGGGTCTGCTGCAGCGTCGCGAGCAGCGGCGCCACCGACGGTTCGTCGAGGCCGCGGATCCATTCGGCCAGGTCGCTGATCTGCATCGCGCACGCGTCGGCGATGCTGGTCTCCTTGATCTTGGAGGACCGGGCCGCCTCGCTGAGCCGGGTGCCGTCGCACTCGGGACAGGACGTGAACGTCACCGCCCGCTCGACGAAGGCCCGGACGTGCGACTGCAGCGCCTCTTTGTCCTTGGACAGCATCGACTTCTGGATCTTCGGGATCAGGCCCTCGTACGTCAGGTTGATGCCGTCGACCTTGATCTTGGTCGGCTCCTTGTGGAGCAGGTCGTGCAGCTCGGTCTTGGTGTACCTGCGGATCGGCTTGTCGGGGTCGAAGAAGCCGCAGCCGCTGAAGATCCGGCCGTACCAGCCGTCCACGCTGTAGCCGGGGATCGTGAGCGCGCCCTCGTTGAGCGACTTGGAGTCGTCGTAGAGCTGGGACAGGTCGATGTCGGTGACCCGGCCCATGCCCTCGCAGCGCGGGCACATGCCGCCGGTGATGTTGAAGTCGCGCCGCTCCTTCACGTTCTTCCCGCCGCGCTCGAACGAGACCGCGCCCGCTCCCTTGATGGAGGCGACGTTGAAGGAGAAGGCCTGGGGCGAGCCGATGTGCGGCAGGCCGAGCCGGCTGAAGAGGATGCGCAGCATCGCGTTGGCGTCGGTGACGGTGCCGACCGTGGAGCGGGGGTTGGCCCCCATCCGCTCCTGGTCGACGATGATCGCGGTCGTCAGCCCCTCGAGCACGTCGACCTCGGGCCGAGCCAGCGTCGGCATGAAGCCCTGCACGAAGGCGCTGTAGGTCTCGTTGATCAGCCGCTGCGACTCCGCGGCGATCGTGCCGAACACCAGAGAGCTCTTGCCCGAGCCGGAGACGCCGGTGAACACCGTCAGCCGGCGCTTCGGGATCTCGATGCTGACGTCCTTGAGGTTGTTCACACGCGCGCCCTGTACGCGGATCAGATCGTGGCTGTCGGCAACATGCGGTGCAGGCGACTGTGTGTTCGTCCTCGCGGCCATACTCATCGTGTCTCCATGTCTGTCGAGCGGGGGTCTGTCGAGCGGGGTCTGTTAAGCGGGGCCGCCTTCGCGGTCTCCGTCGGCGTCGCCTGGCTTGATCTAACCAGCTTCGAGCAGTATGTCTGTTTCTTCTTCGGGGGGAGCGCCGTGCGGGAGGGGGCTCGCGTGAACGGTGACGTCCATGGCGGTCACGCTAGACGCGACTCGGATGCCGGCGCTTCTCGATTCCTGACCGGAGGCGGCTCGGGGGCGGGTTCGACCCGGAGTTTCCTGGCCTGCCGGTCGGCGATCGGGGTCTCGCAGTTCGGGACCGCCGTCAGCATGATGGTCGGTCGACGCCGCCTCGTTCCTGCTCTCCGCGCTGCTGCTCACCCGGGTACGGACGCCGCGCGTGCGCGGCACCGTCGGGGGCGCCCCGCCCCGACGGTCCTCACCCTGCTTCCCCGGCTCGTCAGGTGGTACGCGGCTCGCTGGGAGATCGCCTGACCTCGGTCGCGGTGACCGCGCCGACCCCCCGCTCGACGCGCTCGACGTCGCCGAGCACCACCGCGGCCGCCCGCCCCGGCCCCAGGTAGGTCATGGCGGCGCGGTGCACGTCCTCGACCGTCGCGGCGGCCAGCCGCTCGGCGTGGGCCGTGAGGTAGTCCAGCCGCAGTCCGAACCCGGCCAGCGTCGCGGCGTACCCGGCCAGCCCCGCCTGGGTGGCCGTCGACAGGGACAGGGAGCCGATGGCGTACCGCCGTGCCTGCTCCACCTCCTCGGAGGTCGGCGGCAGCGCGGCGATCCTGCCCAGCTCGTAGAGCGTCTCGACGAGCGCGGGCGCGGTCACCTCGGTGGCCACGTTCACCGACAGCATCACGGCCGATCCGCCGAGCGAGTGGTCGATCACCGAGCTCGGCCCGTACGAGTACCCCTTGTCCTCGCGGATGTTCTCCGTCCAGCGAGAGCAGAAGTAACCGCCGAAGATCAGGTTGGCGAGCTGCAGGGGGGCGGTGTCCCGGTGCCCTCTTCCCGAGGCGGGCAGGGCGAGCCGTATCGACGACTGCACCGCGCCGGGGCGGTCGACCAGCAGCAGCGGTCCCGGTGCGGGCCGCGGGGCGGGCGGCATCAGGATCTTCTCGCCCGGGCCGCCGGGGCCGGCCCAGTGGCCGAGCCTGCGGCTGACGAGGCCGACGGCCTCCTCGGGGTCCAGGTCGCCGACCAGCACCAGCGTGGCGCCGTCCGGGCGCATCCGCTGTCCGTGCAGGGCGCGCACGTCCTCGGCCGTCACCGCGTCCACCCGCTCGGGAGCGGGGGTGTCGACCGCGTACGGATGGTCGCCGTAGACCCGCCTGAGCAGCTCGGCCCTGGCCAGGTTCGGCGGCTGGCTCAGGACCACCCGCATCCGGTGGGCAAGGCGCTCCCGTTCGACGGACACCTCGTAGTCCGGGTGGAGCGCTCCGTCGAGCACGTCCGCGAGGATCTCCAGCAGCCGGTCGAGGCTGGAGGCCAGACAGTTCCCGCTGATCAGCCAGCGGTCGGGGCTGGCGCCGCCGTCGAGGGCGCCTCCGGCGGCCTGCAGCTCGACGGCGATCCCGGTCGCGGAGCGCGCGTCCGTGCCCGACAGCAGCGTCTGCGCCAGCAGGGCGCCCTCGGCGATGTCCACCGCCGCCATCGGGACCCACAGCCGCAGCTCGACCAGGGGAGCGGTGCGCCGGGCGATCGCCACGACGGTCAGCCCGCCGGGCAGCACGGTCTCCGCCTGCGGAGGCAGGACGAGCGGCGCGGCGGGCCCGAGCTCGGGAAGGGGGCGCACGAGCCCTGAGGTGACGGCGCTCATCGGTCCCTCCCCGGCACGACCTCGAGGGAGGCCCGTCGGCCGGGGCGCAGGCGGGAGGCCGCGGCCCTGATCTCGCCGGGGGTCACCGAGGTGAGCAGCGCGGGCAGCTCGTTGAGGAGACCGGGGGCTCCCCGTTGCAGTTCGAGGACGGCCATTCGCACCCCTCTGCCGATCACCGCGTCGCCGTCCCGCAGCAGGAGGGCGACCATCCGCGCCTGGACCCGCGCCAGCTCCTCCTGTGTCAGCCCGTCGGCCGCGAGGCGCTCGACCTCCTCGTCGACGACCTCCAGCGCCCGTTCCGCCGATCCCCCCGAGGGGAGGTTCAGCTGCAGCACCAGCGCCGTGGGGTCGAGGACGTCGAAGGCGTCCCCCATGAAGCCGGTGTGCCCGCTGATCCCGGTGGCCAGACGCTCCTTCAGCACGAGCCGCTCGACCAGGCGGGAGGAGACGCCGTCGGTGAGGACCTCCGCCAGGACCACGTACGGCAGGTAGCCGGCGAGGTCGGCGACCGGGTCGGGCACCCGCCAGGCCGCGGCGACGGCCGGCGTCGGCGCGGCCTCGTCCACGTAGGAGTGACGGCGCGTCTCGGCGAGGTCGGGCTCCGACAGGTCGGGCCTCGGCGGGGCGGGCCTGGCGGGGACGTCGCCGAAGTGCCGCTCGACCATTCGCCGCGCCTCCTCGGGGGCGAAGCCGCCGGTGACGCTCAGCACGGCGTTGCCGCAGGCGTAGTGACGGTCGAAGAACTCCTCCGCGTCGCCGATCACGGCGGCCTCGAGGTCGGCGAAGGAGCCGTAGCCGTCGTGCGCGTTGGGGAAGGTGTCGAACATCACCGGCGGGAGCCGCAGCCAGGGGAAGCCGCCGTATGGCCGGTTGAGGATGTTGACCCGGATCTCCTCCTTGACCACGTCGATCTGGTTGAGCAGGTTCTCCGGGGTGAGGCGGGGCTCGCGCATGCGGTCGGCCTCGAGGAACAGCACGCGTTCGAGCGCGTTGGCGGGCACCGTCTGGAAGTACTCGGTGTAGTCCAGGTGGGTCGAGCCGTTGAAGGTGCCCCCGGCCCCCTGCACGTGCCGGAAGTGCTCGAACTTCTCCAGGTTCGCCGAGCCCTGGAACATGAGGTGCTCGAAGAGGTGGGCGAAGCCGGTGCGGCCCTCGGGCTCGGAGCGGATGCCCACGCCGTACACGACGGCGACCCCGACCACGGGGGAGCCCGGTTCGGGCGCCAGCACCACCCGCAGGCCGTTGCCGAGCGTGAAGCGCTCGATGCGGTAGCCGGTGCGGGGGACGACGACCTCCGGTGACGGGACCCGGGTCATGCCTCGTGCCTGCGCGTCTGGCGGGCCCTCGCCGTACGGCCGTGCGGATCGATCGACGTTCCCGTTGACATGGCGTCCTTTCGCGACGCTGCGGTGGATGGCCTGGGCCCAGTTCTACCAGTCGAACCCTGCCCGAGAAGTGGGAATTTCTGCGGTTTTTGTCACCGATATTCAACCGGCCAGTCAACGTCGCGCGGAAAGCGCGGTCGCCGGGGCCCACGGCCGGCCCTTCCGCCGGGCCGTTCCGCCTGCGGGCATGCGAGACTTCGAAGCATGTGAGAGACACGGCTGGAGAAGCCGTGGGAAAAGAGGCGCCGGGATGGTCAGGAAGGCTCCGCGGGAGGACGTCACCGAGGACGGTCTGGAGGTTCACCCGCCCAAGGAGTGGGCGGCCGGCATGCCGGGAGTGGCCAGGTCGCTGCTGACCTCCTACGCCCAGATGGGCGTGGGACGCACGTTCCTGACCCTGGCCCGCGTCAACCAGAAGGACGGCTTCGACTGCCCCGGCTGCGCGTGGCCCGAGGGCGAGCACCGCAGCCCGGCGGAGTTCTGCGAGAACGGGGCGAAGGCGGTGGCGGAGGAGGCCACGACCCGCAGGGTCACCCGCGACTTCTTCGCCGGGCACTCGGTCGACGAGCTGGCGGGACGCACCGACTACTGGCTGGGGCAGCAGGGACGGCTCACCGAGCCGATGCACAAGCCGGAGGGCGCCGATCACTACGTGCCGGTGACCTGGGAGAAGGCCTTCGACATCGTCGCGCGGGAGCTGCGCGCGCTCGACGGCCCCGACGAGGCGGTGTTCTACACCTCGGGCCGCACCTCGAACGAGGCCGCGTTCGCCTACCAGCTCCTCGTACGGCGCTTCGGGACGAACAACCTCCCCGACTGCTCCAACATGTGCCACGAGTCCAGCGGCTCCGCGCTCACCCAGACCCTGGGGATCGGCAAGGGCACGGTCTCGCTGGAGGACCTGCACCGGGCCGACCTCGTCTTCGTGGTCGGCCAGAATCCCGGGACCAACCATCCGCGCATGCTGTCGGCGCTCGAGCGGGCCAAGCGGAACGGGGCGCGGATCGTCGCCGTCAACCCGCTGCCCGAGGCGGGGCTGCTGCGCTTCAAGAACCCGCAGCGGCCCTCGGGGGTGGCGGGGCGCGGCACGACGCTGGCCGACAGGTTCCTGCAGATCCGGCTCAACGGAGACCTGGCCCTGTTCAAGGCGCTGTCGCGGCTGCTGCTCGAGGCCGAGGACGCGGCCCCGGGCACGGTGGTCGACCGCGAGTTCGTCGAGGCGCACACCCACGGCTTCGAGGACTGGGCGGCGGACGCCCGCTCCCTGGACTGGGCGGACGTCGAGGAGGCGACGGGCCTCGAGCGCCGGGCCGTGGAGGAGACGGCGCGCGACGTGCTCGCGGCGCGCTCGGTGGTCGTGTGCTGGGCGATGGGCCTCACCCAGCACAAGAACTCCGTCGCCACGATCAGGGAGGTCGTCAACTTCCTGCTGCTGCGCGGGAACGTGGGCCGCCCCGGCGCCGGGGTCTGCCCGGTGCGGGGGCACTCCAACGTCCAGGGCGACCGGACGATGGGCATCTACGAGAAACCCTCGGAGGCGTTCCTCGACGCGCTCGGTGCGGAGTTCGGGTTCGAGCCGCCCCGCCGCCACGGCCTGGACACCGTCGAGGCGATCAGGGCCCTGCGGTCGGGCGAGGCGAAGGTGTTCGTCGCGATGGGCGGCAACTTCGTGGCCGCGACACCGGACACGGAGGTGACGGAGGCGGCGATGCGCAGCGCCCGGCTGACGGTGCAGGTCTCGACCAAGCTGAACCGCTCCCACGCCGTCTGCGGCAGGCAGGCGCTCATCCTGCCGACGCTCGGGCGCACCGAGCGCGACGGCGACCGGTTCGTCACGGTCGAGGACTCCATGGGCATGGTCCACGCCTCCCGCGGCAGGCTCAGGCCCGCCTCTCCCGAGCTGCTCCCCGAGGTGGCGATCGTCTGCCGGCTGGCCCGCGAGCTCTTCGGGGACGACCCCCTCGTGCCCTGGGGGGAGTTCGAGGCCGACTACGACGCCCTCAGGGACCGCGTCGCGCGGGTGGTGCCCGGCTTCGCCGACTTCAACGCCCGCGTCCGCGCCCCCGGCGGCTTCGCCCTGCCCAACGCGCCCCGTGACGAGCGGCGCTTCCCGACCGCGACGGGCAGGGCCAACTTCACCGTCAACCCTCTCGAGGTGCTGCGGGTTCCCGAGGGACGGCTGCTGCTGCAGACGGTCCGCAGCCACGACCAGTACAACACCACGATCTACGGCATGGACGACCGCTACCGGGGGGTGAGCGGCGGGCGCAGGGTCGTCTTCGTCAACCCGGACGACCTGGCCGAGCGCGGCCTGGCCGACGGGGACGCGGTCGACCTGGTCAGCGAGTGGCCGGACGGCGAGCGCAGGGCCGAGGCGTTCCGCGTCATCGCCTACCCGACGGCCCGCGGGTGCTGCGCGGCCTACTTCCCCGAGACCAACGTGCTCGTGCCGCTGGACTCGGTCGCGGAGACCTCCAACACCCCCACCTCGAAGAGCGTGGTGGTCCGGCTCGTCAGGCGTCCCGCGGCGGGCGCCTGACACCCCGCCTGCCCAGTCGGATATGGCATTTACCGTAATGGCATAAATGAATACCTGAGCGGATACTATTAAGGCGATTATTCCGTTTTAGGTTGACGAAGTGGATATATATGACTTCGTCATTGTCGGAGGCGGGTCGGCCGGAAGCGTCATCGCGAACCGGCTGTCCGCCGACCCCTCGAACCGGGTGCTGGTGCTGGAGGCGGGACGTCCCGACTCCCGCTGGGACCCCTTCATCCACATGCCCGCCGCGCTGACCTTTCCCATCGGCAGCCGCCGCTACGACTGGAGATACGAGTCCGAGCCCGAACCGCACATGCACGGCCGCCGGATCCGCCACGCCCGGGGCAAGGTGCTGGGCGGTTCCAGCAGCATCAACGGCATGATCTTCCAGCGGGGAAACCCC
Source organism: Streptosporangium carneum (assembly GCF_027922005.1). Taxonomy (GTDB): domain Bacteria; phylum Actinomycetota; class Actinomycetes; order Streptosporangiales; family Streptosporangiaceae; genus Streptosporangium; species Streptosporangium carneum. Next base: position 57,030 of record NZ_BSEV01000004.1, read on the forward strand.
CTCGACTACGAGCGCTGGGGCGCGGACCCGGGCATGGAGGCCTGGGACTTCGCCCACTGCCTGCCGTACTTCAGGCGGATGGAGAACTGCCTCGCCGCCGCCCCCGACGACCCCCTGCGAGGGCGTGAGGGGCCCCTCGTGCTGGAACGGGGACCCGCGACCAACCCGCTGTTCACCGCCTTCCTCGAGGCGGCCCGGCAGGCCGGGCACGCGCTGACCGACGACGTCAACGGATACCGCCAGGAGGGCTTCGCCCCCTTCGACCGCACCATCAGCGCCGGGCGCAGGCTCTCGGCCGCCCGCGCCTACCTGCACCCCGTGAAGAGGCGCCGCAACCTGGAGATCAGGACCCGGGCGTTCGTCACGAGGATCCTCATCGAGTGCGGACGGGCCGTCGGCGTGGAGTGCGACGGCCGCGTCGTCCGAGCCGGCGAGGTCGTCCTGTGCGGCGGCGCGGTCAACTCCCCGCAGCTGCTCCAGCTCTCCGGCGTCGGCGACGCCGCGCGGCTGCGCGCTCTCGGCGTCGACGTCGCGCACGACCTGCCGGGGGTGGGGGAGAACCTGCAGGACCACCTGGAGGTCTACATCCAGTACGGCTGCAGGCTGCCGGTCTCGCTGCAGCCCGCGCTCAGACGGCGCAGTCGCCCCTCGATCGGCGCGCGGTGGCTGTTCCTGCGCAGCGGCCCCGGGGCGAGCAACCATTTCGAGGCGGGCGGCTTCGTGCGGGGCAACGACGACGTGGACTACCCCAACCTGATGTTCCACTTCCTACCCGTCGCCGTGCGCTACGACGGGTCCGCCCCGGTGGGCGGGCACGGCTACCAGGTGCACGTCGGGCCGATGCGCTCCGACGCGCGCGGCTCGGTGAGGATCAGGAGCACCGACCCCCGGGTTCATCCCGCGCTGCGCTTCAACTACCTGTCGACCGACCAGGACCGGCGGGAATGGGTCGAGGCGGTGCGGATCGCCCGTGACATCCTCAACCAACCGGCGATGGACGACTACAACGCTGGGGAGCTGTCACCCGGCGCCTCGGTGCGGACCGACGCGGAGATCCTCGACTGGGTGGCCAGGGACGCCGAGACCGCGTTGCACCCCTCGTGCACCGCCAAGATGGGCGTCGACCGTCTCGCCGTGGTCGATCCGCGCTCCATGCGGGTCCACGGCGTCGAAGGGCTCAGGGTCGTCGACGCCTCGGTCATGCCGTACGTGACGAACGGCAACATCTACGCGCCGGTCATGATGGTGGCGGAGAAGGCGGCCGACCTGATCCTGGGCAACACCCCTCTCCCCGCGCAGCGCACCGGTTTCCACCGGCACGGGCGGGGGCGGCGGCCCGATCTGGTGACCTGATCCGGCGGCCTCGCCTGTACGGCGGCGCTTTTGCACATCGCAACCGGGTCGGGGGTCACCCGGCTGCGATGTGGTCAGTACGAACCTTTCACCGTGCGAACGCTGTGCCGTTCCAGGATGTGGACGTCACCGACCAGCATCGGAAACGCCACGTCAGGCGCCCGGCAGCTTGCCGTCGACGTTGCGGGTGTTCTGGTAGGCCGCGATGAACCACTCGCCGCCCTGCCTGGCCAGAGTCCACGTCGCCCGGATGGCGCGCTCCTCGGCGGGCACGGTCTCGCCGGGAACGAGAACCCCGCCCTCCGTGATCAGCACGGCGGCGTCGGGGCCGATGAACCTGACGTCGACGATGTCCGCGAGCAGGTGGGTTCCCCGGTGCCTGCTCTGGAACTCCTGGATCAACGCGGCGCGGATGGTTTCGCGACCCGTGAAGTAGCGGTCGCCGGACAGGACCATGGTGGCGTCCTCGGTGTAGGCGTCGGCGAAGGCGTCGGCGTCGTGAGCCGCCCACGCGGCGTTGACGCGGTCGACGACCCCGCGCGCCGCCGCCTCGTCGGACCGAGCGGTCTCGTCCGCGGTGATTTCGGTGGCCATTGTTCTCCCTCTGTTTGCGGGCCCGCAGGCCCGGTGAGTCTTGCCCGCAATGGTGACACCCACCGAAGTCCGAGATTTATTCGAAATTGCGCTGTATTTACCGATATTTGTTCGGGTGACATACGGGTGGATTTCGGGGGTATAAAAACTCGTTTGGGCACACGCCGGCCACGTGGTCCGCCCGGACGCGCGCGGGCCGCGCGGTTCGTCCGGGCAGGTGGGGCCGCGCCGTCGCGTCGGCGCGCCGGGCCGGACGAGGGCGGGCGCGAGGAACCGAGGACGGGCGGAGTGGGGGAGCGCGCCGTGGCCGGACGCGGCTCCCGGACTCCGGCGCGTCACCTGACGGACGCCGCTGTCACGCTCCCGCTGTCACGGCCTGACCGTCATGGCCGACGGGTGTGGAGGCGGCCTGCGGGCTCGGAAGAGCGCCGAGCAGGTGCTCGACGGCCTCCGCGTCGCCGGTCAGCCGCAGCCGGCCCTCCGCCGCCGCCTCCTCCAGGCTCTGTCTGTGCGTCAGGAGGGCCAGGAACGTCCTGGCGTCGGTCTCGATCAAGGCGTCGGGCTCGGCCGTCTCTCCGCGGCTGATCTCCAGCCGGCCGTCCGCGACCCGGACGGAGAAGCGGTCCTCCTCGATGTGCAGGGCGTAGGCGGCCCGAAGGTGCCCGCTCCTGTCGGGGTCGAAGTGCGACCGCAGGGCGAGCACGAGCGAGTCGACGCTGGTCTCCGCGTCGCGGTCGCGCCTCGGCGAGCGCCTGCCCCAGCGGCCCAGATGGACCAGGACCGGCTCGAGGTCCAGACCCCACTCGGTCAGTTCGTAGACCCAGGAACTGGTCGGCGGGCCAAGTTTGCGACGGCGTACGACCCCGGCCTCCTCCAGCTCGCGCAGCCGCTGGGCCAGGACGTTGGGGCTCGCGTTGCGCAGACCCGCCTGCAGGTCGGTGTAGCGCTTCGGGCCCAGCACCAGCTCGCGGACGACCAGCAGGGCCCAGCGTTCGCCGACGAGGTCCAGGGCGTCGGCTATCGCGCAGCCGCCGCCGTATGTGCGCTTGGTGGCCATACCGGGAGTGTACCCCGCCGACGTCCTGACATACTCGCATCTACTTGCTATTCAGGAGTAGCCGCTAGTACTTTACTTGCGAAGACTTCACATTAATCAGCGACGCGGAGGGGATCTTGAGTACGCCTGCCGGCGCAAGTCCAACAACGTCGAAGCAGCGGTGGGTCATGGGCCTGACCTCGCTGGCTTCGTTCATGATCTCGCTCGACAGCCTGGTCGTCTCCACCGCTCTGCCGACCCTTCGCAGCGACCTGAAGGCCTCACTGGAATCGCTGGTGTGGACGGTCAACGCCTACAACCTGACCTTCGCCGTGCTGCTGCTGACGGGTGCCGCCCTCGGCGACAGGTTCGGGCGCAGACGCGTGTTCGTGCTCGGCCTCGCGCTGTTCACCGTCGCGTCGGCGGCGTGCGCGCTGTCGCCGACCGTCGGCGCGCTGATCGCGGCGCGGACGTTGCAGGGAGTCGGCGCCGCGCTGGTCATGCCGCTGGCACTGGCACAGCTGAGCGCGGCCTTCCCTCCCCAGCAGCGGGGGAAGGCGCTCGGGATCTTCATCAGCGCGACGGGACTGGCCACCTTCCTCGGGCCGTTCATCGGCGGCCTCCTGGCTCAGCAGCTGTCATGGCAGTGGATCTTCTGGATCAACGTCCCGATCGGTGTGATCGCGATCGCGCTCGTCCTGGGCCGCATCGAGGAGACCCGGGGCCCGAACACCCGCTTCGACATCGGCGGCGTCGTTCTTGTCACACTCGGCGTTTTCGGGCTGGTGTGGGGTCTGCAGCGGGGCAACGCCATCGGCTGGGGCAGCCCCGAGGTCCTCGTCTCGCTGGTGGTCGGAGCCGTCGCCGTGACGGCCTTCTTCGCCTGGGAGGGGCGCGCTCCCGCGCCGTTGCTGCCCCTGAGGTTCCTGCGCATCAGGGCCTTCTCGGCGGCGAACCTGGTGAGCTTCTTCCTCTTCGCCCAGATCTACGGCACGAACTTCATGCTGGCGCAGTTCCTGCAGAACGCGCAGGGCCACGGTCCGTTCGCCGCGGGGTTGCGGATGATGCCCTTCACCGCCACGGTGCTGATCCTCGCTCCCTTCGCGGGCACCCTCGCCGACCGCCTCGGAGAGCGGGTGCTCGTGGTCGGAGGCCTGATCCTGCAGGCCGTCGGAGTGGCGTTGACCGCGCTGGTCGTCACCCCTGACGTCGGCTACCTCTCGCTGATCGTGCCGCTGACGATCGGCAGCTGCGGCCTCGTGCTGGCGATGCCCGCGACCCAGAAGGCGGTCGTCAGCGCGGTCAAACTCCAGGAGATCGGTCAGGCCTCCGGCGTGGTGAGCATGCTGCGCTACTTCGGCGGCGTGTTCGGGATCGCGATCCTCGGCGCGGTGTTCGCGGGGACCGGCGGCTACACCTCGCCGCAGGAGTTCACCGACGGGTTCGTTCCCACCCTGGGCGTCATCGCCGCCTTCGCGGTCCTGGGAGCGGTCGCCGGTCTCGCCATCCCGGCCCGGAGCAGGGCGGTCCCGGCGGCGCCGCCGCAGCCGGGGCCCGCCGCGGTGCCGCAGGTGGACGGCGGCCCAAGAGCCTGAGCCGGAAGGAGGGGCCCGTCCGCCGGGCGGGCCCTCTCCTCGTCGTCGGTTTCCCGCGTCGCGCGCACCGAGGTCGCCGCGTGCGCCGCACGACGGCGCCCCTCCGGGACAAGTACGGCAGACACCGAAATCACGGCTGAGGAGAACTCATGATCCTGGTGACCGGAGCGACCAGCAACGTCGGGAGAGAGGTCGTCGGACAACTCGCCGCCGCGGGCCGGGAGGTCCGCGCGTTCACCCGTGACCCGGACCGGGTCGCCGACATCGGCCCGAGCGTCAAGACGGTCACCGGCGACCTGGCGCAGCCAGAGACCCTGCGGGCGGCGCTGGCGGGGGTCGAGCGGGTTTTCGCGCTCTCAGGCGGTGGTCCGGAACAGCCGCTCCACGACGCCAACCTCGCCCAGGCCGCGGCCGAGGCCGGAGTGCGGCACGTGGTCAAGATGTCGGTGATCGGCGCAGAATACGGATTCGGCGACCTGATGAGCACCTGGCACCTGGCCGGTGAACGCGCCATCCGGCAGGTGGGGCTGCCCTGGACGTTTCTCCGGCCCGGCGAGTTCATGTCCAACGCCCGTCTCTGGGCGGCGACCGTCAAGTCCCAGGGGGTCGTCTACTGGCCGCACGGCCACGTCAAGGTGGCGGTGATCGACCCACGGGACATCGCCGCACTGGCCGTGGCGGCGCTCACCTCGCCAGGACACGAGGGGAAGGCCTACCGGATCAGCGGCCCCGAGGCTCTGACCGTCGGAGAGAGAGTCGGCACGCTCGGCGCGGCGCTGGGCCGAGCGCTGCGTCACGTCGAGATCCCGGTGTCCGCCGCGCGCGACGCCGCGGCCAGAGCGGGCAGGCAGCCGCTGGTGGTCGAGACCGCGCTGACCAACATGGGCAGTGACGACTACAGGGTCCCCTACGCCCAGGTGCTCCCCGTCTCCCGGGACGTCCTCGGGCGAGAACCCCGCACGTTCGCCGAATGGGCGGCCGACCACATCGGGCTCTTCCGCTGACCCGGCGCCGAGAGTCTGCGGATCGGGCGCCCTCGAGCCGCTGGCAGGGTGATACAAGCATTTTGTGAGGGATGTGTAAGGGCCCCCTCCTAAATTCGTTCTCGCCTCACAGAAACCAGGAACAGAGGACGAATGGAGACGAACATGCGTGCCGTCACATGGGGGCCGGTGAACGCGACAGCGTCGTACACCGGCGGCGCGAACGGGTGCGGGGCGGGGACGTGGACCGGGCGGGCAGGGCGCACCGCGAACGTCCCGGCCGAGAGCGACAGCGTCCGGATCACCTGAGCGCCGTCTGAGTGAGGCCGGGAGGAGGGACGCCGGGGGGCGTCACGCTCCCTCCTCCCGGTCCGGGCGTGCCGCCCGCCCCCGCACACGGGGGGCGGGGACGGGCGGCACGCCCCTCAGCCCGTTCTCATGCGGGCCCGGCCCTCACGCCCGATGAAGGATCGCGGCGCGGGAGCCGGTCTCCGCCAGGCGCCGCCGCACGGCGGTGGCCCGATCGTCGTCCAGCTCGACGAAGATCTCCTCGGCCTCCCGCCAGCGGGCCCACGCCCCCTCGAGGTCGCCGGAGCCGTACAGGGCCTCACCCAGCAGGCTCAGCACGCCGGCCTCGCCCCTGCGGTCGTCGAACTCCCGCACCAGCTCCAGCGCCTCGCCGAAGAGCACGACGGCCTCGTCGAACCGGCCGAGCCCGGCGTTGGCGATGCCGAGGGTGCGCAGCGCCTCGCCCTTGCGATAGCGGTCGCCCAGCTCGGTGTAGAGGTCGAGCGCCGCGCGCGCCGCGGCCAGCGCCTCACCGTGACGGCCCCGCTCGTTGTCGTTGTCCGCGAGTTCGTTGAGCGTCTCGCCCTCCAGACAGCGGTCGCCGCTCTCCCGCGCGATGTTCAGCGCCTGGCCGTAGCAGGCGGCGGAGTCGGCGAAGCGGCCGAGCCTGAAACAGGTGGCGCCGAGGTTGAGCAGCACGTCTCCCTCCAGGTGGCGGTTCCCGACGTGCCGGGCGACCGCCAGCGCCTCGTCGTAGTGCGCGACGGCCTCCCCCAGACGGCCGAGGCCGGTGTTGACCCAGGCCAGGTGGTTCAGGGCGTAGCCCTCCTCGAAGAGCTCGCCGGCGGCCCTGGTCGCCTCGACCGCGACGCGGTAGAGGTCGACCCACGCCTCTCCCGGCACGTGGAAGTCGAGGAAGGCCCCCAGCATCCGGGGAATCCGCCAGGCGGGCTCGTGCCATCCCCGCGCCGCCGCGTGGTGGGCCGCCGCCATGAGATTGGCAAGCTCCTCCTCGTACCAGCCGACGGCGTCCTCGGGACGGTCGAAGCGCGGCAGGTCGAGGTCCTCGGGCGCGGGCCCGGTCGCCAGGCCCCCTCTGGCGGGCGGCAGGTGCTCGGCGGCGTTCCGCGCGGTGTGCAGGTACCAGTCCAGCACCCGGCCGAGCGCGGCGTCCTGGTCCTCTCCCTCCCGCGCCCGCTCCGCGGCGTAGCTGCGCAGCAGGTCGTGGAAGTCGTACCGGCCGGGAAACCGGGAACGGAGCAGGTGGTCGGCGGTGAGCCGGTCGAGCAGCCGGGTGACGTCCGCGGCCTCCTCGCCCATCAGGGCCGCCGCGGCCCCCGTGCTCACCTCGGGGCCCGGATGCAGGCCGAGCAGCCGGAACAGGCGCGCGGCGTCGGGGTCCAGCGCGCCGTAGGTCCAGGAGAACACCGCCCGCAGGTCGGTGTGGTCGCCGTCCCCCGCGTCGAGAGCCGTCAGCCGGGTGCGCTCGTCGCGCAGGTCCGCCACGAGCTTGCCGAGCGGGACGCCGGGGAAGCGCGCCGCGCGCTCGGCGAAGATGCGCAGCGCCAGCGGAAGACGGGCGCACCGCTCCACGATCTCCGCGACCGCGTCCGGGGCCGAGGCCACGCGGTCCGCGCCGAGCACCTTCGCCAGCAGCTCGCTCGCCTCCTGCGGGGGCATCTGGTCGAGGACGACGCGCTGCGCGCCGTACTCGACGACGAGGCCGCGCAGCTGGTTGCGGCTGGTGACGACGACCATGCCGTCCGAGCCCGGGATCAACGGGCGGATCTGCTCGCTGCTGCCCGCGTTGTCGAGCAGGAGAAGGATCCGCTTGTCGGTCAGGAGCGTCCTGAACAGCGCGGAGCGCTCCTCGAGACCGGCGGGGATCCTGTCGGGCGGGGTGCCCAGGGCCCGCAGCAGCGTCTCCAGGGCCTTCGCCGGGTCGACGGGCGGCTCGGGGCCGTATCCGTGCAGGTCGAGGTAGAGCTGCCCGTCGGGGAAGCGCTCGGAGATCCGGCGCGCCCAGTGGACGGCCAGCGCCGTCTTGCCGGATCCCGCGGTGCCCTGCAACGACACGATCCACGGCCCCGTCCGGGTCGCGGACTCGGTGTCGTCGAACAGCCGGTCGAGCGAGGCCAGCTCGGCCCTGCGCCCGGCGAACCCCGGTATGTCGGGACGGAGCTGGCGGGGGACCGGGGGCGGGGTCTCCTCACGCGGCGCGGGACGCGCCTCCTGGAGGGAGGCGGGTGGGGCGTCGGTGAGGATCGCCTGGTAGGTGGCGCGCAGCGAGGGGCCGGGGTCGACGCCGAGCTCCTCGGCCAGCAACGCGCTCAGCGAGTGGTACGCCTGGAGCGCCTCCGCGTGCCGCCCGCTGCGGTGCAGGGAGAGCATCAGCAGCTCCCAGAACGGCTCACGCAGCGGGTGCGAGCGGGTCAGCTCCCGAAGCGTGGCGACCAGCTCCGCGTGCCTGCCGGTCCGCAGGCCGACGTCGAGCCACTGTTCCTGCAGACGCAGCCACTCCTCGGCCAGCGGCTCGACCTCCCGCTCGTGGAGCGTCGGCGAGTCCACGTTGGACAGCGCGGGCCCCCGCCACAGCTCGATCGCCTCCGACAACGCGTGCGAGGCCGACCGCAGGTCGCCGGCGTTCACCGCCCGCCGCCCCGCGCTCGCCAGGTCACGCAGCCGCAGCAGGTCCAGAGAGCCCGCGTCGACCTCGGCGCGGTAGCCGTCGGGCACCGTGCGGATGATCTCCCGCGCCCCGAGCCGCTGCCGCAGCCGGTTGACGTAGCTGTGCACGGTCGCCCTGGCCCTGTCGGGGTCGTCCGCGCCGTCCTCCCACAGCCACGAGACCAGCCGGGAGACGGGAACGGTCTCACCGGGACGCAGCAGCAGGCCGCCCAGCACCACGCGCAGCTTGTTGCCGCCGATCGGCACCTCCTGGCCTTCGGAGAGCACGGTCAGCGGACCGAGTACACGAAACCTCACACCATCCCCTGTGACGCAGAGCCGATGAGCATCGCCGCTCGCGGCGGAAACGGCGGAAACGGCGGGCCACACGCTACCGCCGAAGGGCTCGGGGCGCGTACCTCGAGGGATCGCGGCTCCCGCGCGGGGAAAGGAGACGCGAGGAGACGGAAGAGGCCCGGGCGGGGGCTCAGACGTCCCTGGCGAGAAGCTCCTTCAGCGCGTCGTCGATGAACTTCGTGTCCACCGGGTTGAGGCCCCCTCCGGCGAAGTGCCCCCAGGCACCCGGGATGACCCGCAGCTCCGCCGCCGGCATGTGCGCGACCTCCCACTCGTTGTCCTCGGGAGTGAAGTAGAGGTCCTGCAGCCCGGGCATGACGATCGCGGGCGCCGTGATCGAGGCGAGCGCCTCCTCGACGCCCCCGAACCCGGGAGTCGCGCCGATGTCGGCGTTCTGCCAGGTCCACAGCATCGCGAGCAGGTTGTTCGCGTCGCGCCTGACGAACAGCCCCTCCCAGAAGCCGACGAGGAAGTCCTCCAGGGAGCCGTAGCCGAGCGGGTCGCGCTCGTAGATCCTCTCCCGGTAGAACTGCTGGGAGAAACCCCAGCCCGCGTAGACGCGGGACAGGGCCCGCAGGCCGGTTCCCGGTTGCTCGCCGTACCAGCCGTTGGCCCATCCGGCGTCCGCGGTGAGCGCGGCCTTGACCCCCTCGAGGAAGACGATGTTGTGCAGGCTGGTCTTCGCGGCCCCGCAGAAGGGGAGGATCCGCCGGACCATCCCGGGATGGCTGACCGCCCACTGGTAGGTCTGGCCCGCCCCCATCGACCAGCCGGTGACGAGCTCGAGGCGCTCTATGCCGAACCGCTCGGTGACCAGCCGGTGCTGCGCCTCGACGTTGTCGTACATCGTCACGTGCGGGAACCGCGCGCGGTCGTGCGGCGGCGGGGTGTTGCTCGGCGACGAGGACAGGCCGTTGCCGAACATGTTCGGGATGACGATGAAGTATCTCGAGGGGTCGAGGGCCATGCCCTCGCCGATGAGCCACTCGTTGTCGTAGTGCTGGCCCGAGTACCACGTGGGGTAGACGATCGCGTTGCCCCGGTCCGCGTCGAGCTCGCCGTAGGTCTTGTAGGCGAGCTTGGCGTCGGGCAGCGTCGTGCCGTTCCGCAGCCGGAGGTCTCCCAGGTCGAACACGTCGTAGTCCATCGTGGCCTCCTTGCCGACCACCGGTCTCGACCGCCCGATGTCACCTCCATGGTAGTCCCGGGCAGATCGAGCGCCCCGGTCCGGGGCGCGGCCCGGGAGGGCGCGGCCCGGGAGGGCGCGGCGGGGCCGGGGGCTCCTGGAGGGCGGAGCCCGTCGAAGGCCTGGACGCGGCGCCGGGGAGCGCGGTCCCCGTCCGCGCTCAGCGCGCCCTGGTCAGGGCGGGCATGAGGTGAACCTCGGCGCCCGGCGGCAGGGCGCAGCCAAGGCCGCCGAGTCCTCTGGCGTTCTCGCCGCAGACGAACATGCCGATGTGGCGGCGGACGCGTCCCTGGTCGTCGCGGATCCTCCGCTCGATCGACGGGTGCGTACGGCAGAGCGTGTCGAGGGCGGCGCCCAGCGTGGGGTGACCGCCGTCGTGGTCGGCGACCGCGAAGACGCGGATCTCCACCATGTCGCCCGCCCAGCGCCCCAGGGCGGAGGGAAGTACGAACGTCACAAGTGTGATGGGCTTGGCCATCGCTCTCCCTCCGGATGCGGCCTCATGCTGCCATGTCGCGACCTGTCCCGTCTCGCGCTCGACGAATCACGCGGCGGATCGGGTGGTTGCTCCTGAATGTCGGTCAGTGTTCTCCGTGGACGAGGTCCCGGTGGATGTCGGCGGGCGGCACGCCGTTGCGCTGGAGCCGGTGGACCGTCTCGTCGACCATGGCGGCGGGGCCGCACACGTAGACCTCGTGACCCGCCCAGGAACGGAACCGTTCCATCACCTCCGGCACCTGCCCCCGGGCGCCGCCGTAGCCGGGCTCGCCGGAGACCACGGGGAGCACCTTCAGCCAGGGAAGGCGTGACTGCATCCTGATCAGGTCGGGCAGGTCGTAGAGCTCGCGCGAGGTGCGCGCGCCGCACAGCAGGTGGACGTTGGGCCGCCTGCCCGACTCGGCCACGTGCTCCACGATGGCCTTCAGGGGCGCGAGTCCGGTGCCTCCCGCGACGCACAGGATGTCGCGCCCCGAGGCGGCGGGGGTCATCGTGCCGACCGGGGGGCCGAGCATCAGTGTGTCTCCGGCCTGGGTGTGCTCGACCAGGGCGGTGGAGACCCAGCCGCCGGGGACCGCCCTGACGTGCAGACGGACGGTGTTGTCCCGCCGTGGCGCGTTGGCGATGGAGAACGGGCGCCACACCCGCGGCCAGCGCGCGCTCTGCACGTTGACGTACTGGCCGGGCAGGTACGGCAGGCGCTCGCCCGGCCGCAGCGTGATCACGGCGATGTCCGGAGTGCGGAGTTCGTGGTCGATCACCTCGGCCAGCCACCAGGCGGGGGAGACCCCCGAGTCCGAGTCGGCGGAGCCGATCATGATGTCGGCGGCGGCGGTGTAGGCGGCCAGCCAGGCCGCCTCCACCTCGGTGGTCCACGCCTCGGCGGCGAACCGCCGCACCGTGGCCAGCAGCGCTCTGCCGACGACGGCGTAGTGCTCGGCGAGGACTCCGTACTTGCGGTGGTCGCGGCCGAGCTGGCCGAGGAACGACGACAGGCTGTCCGGACTGTCCAGGCTCCACACGATCCTGGTCAGCGCGCTGAACAGGCGGTCGCGCTGAACGTCCATCGACGGCGGGAACATCGCCCGCAGGTGCGGGCTCTCGGCGAACAGGCGGCCGTAGAAGTACGCGGCGGCCTTGTCCGCGACGGGCTGGATGACGGCGAAGCTTTCCTTCACGAGACGCGGATTCAAGGACATGTGCAGAACCCACCCTAATTGACCGGATCAAAAGTCCGATCACGCAGACCTACCTCCTGACGGCTCCGGGTGATGAGCGTCCGGCGGCCCCGGCGCACCGTGGCGCTCGAATTCGAGTCTTCCATCACCTTGTGGGCGTCACAACGGGTTCTCCGCAATATCCGCAATATGGTGGGAATTCAAACTATCCGTAATGGCAGGGCTATTTTGAGTGACCGCGCCGCGAGGGGAGATGGGGAGTAAGTGAATGAGAATCACATTTACCCGAAGTCTGCGATTTAACCGATTCAGGGATATTTGTCATGTTCCTACGGTGAGTTCCCGGTGTGAGGATCCGTTCGTCCCGCGTTCGGCGGACGAGGCCGGGCTCCGCTCGCCCCGCGGCGGCGGACGGCGCCCGGCGAGACGACACTGAGACCTTCAGATACGTGACATAACCGAAATGGTGTGCGCCATGATAGGGGGGCTGCCGGAGACGGGATGGGGGCTGTCCGAAACACGGACGTCACCCTTCCGAATCGCCCTCTTGGAGACCGCATGCCTCGACCCCTGATCGGTATCACCGCCTACCTCGAGGCCGCCCGCTGGGGCAACTGGGTTCGCGAAGCCGTCCTGTCGCCCCCCGCCTACGCCCGTGCGGTCGAGAAGGCAGGGGGGATCCCGGTGCTGCTCCCGCCCATGAGTCCGGGCGGCGCCGACGACTACGCGCGCGGCCTGTCCGGAGTGATCCTGGCGGGCGGCTGCGAGCTCGACCCCGCCCTGTACGGCGCGGCCCGCGACGAGCGGGTCGACGCCCCCCAGGACCATCGCGACCGCTTCGAGCTCGCCCTGGCCCGCGCCGCCGTCAAAGCGGGCCTGCCGCTGCTGGCGGTCGCCAGGGGCATGCACGTCCTCAACGTCGCCCAGGGCGGCTCCCTGATCCCGTGGCTGCCCGACGAGGTCGGCCATGACCGCCACTCGGAGGCGGGCCGTGCCCACCTCGTCCAGATCAGCGTGTCGAGCAGGCTGGGCAAGGCGCTCGGCGACCACGCCGAGGTGACCGCGCCGCACCACCAGGCCGTCAAGCGGCTCGGCGCCGACCTGCTCGCGGTGGCCTGGGCCGACGACCAGATCGTCGAGGGCGTCGAGCTGCAGGGACACCCCTTCGGCGTCGGCGTCCAGTGGCACCCCGAGCGCGGCGGCGAGAACCGGCTGGTCGAGGCTCTGGTGGAGGCCGCGGGGCGCTGACCGGCACGACCCCGGCGCGCGAGGCGGACAAACGGGTCCGCGCGGGACGGGCGCGTCGAACCAGGCGGTCCCCGACAGATGAGACGAAGTATGGTTCCGTCATGTCGCTGCATCCCCAGGCGCGGGCTTACGTGAAGCTGTTCCCGACCGACCTCGGCGTCCCGGTCTCCTCGCTCACGCCCGAGGTGATCGCCCGGATGCGGGGAACGGACGGCCTCGCCGAGTGGCGGGGGCGGAAGGCGCCGCTGCCCGGCGTGGCGGACGGTGTCGTGGACAGTGTCCTGGACGGTGTCGTGGGCGGTGTCACGGCAGGGGTCCCGGTCCGGGTCTACCGCCCGCAGGAGGGCGGCGGCCCGTTCCCCGTGATCGTCTACTTCCACGGCGGCGGCTGGGTGTTCGGCAGCGTCGAGCGCAACGACGCCCTCGCCCGTGACCTGGCGGCGCGCAACAGAGCGGTCGTGATCTCCGTGGACTACCGCCTCGCTCCCGAGCACCCCTTCCCCGCCGCGGCCGACGACGCGCGGGCGGTCGTCGAGGACGTCTTCGCCCGTCCCGGGGAGTACGGGGCCGATCCCGCGCGGATCGCCGTCTGCGGTGACAGCGCCGGCGGCAATCTCGCGGCGGTCGCGGCCTGGCGGGCCAGGGACGCCGGGCTGCGCCTGGCGCACCAGATGCTGATCTACCCGGTGCTGGACGTGGCCATGGACACGCCGAGCTACCGGGAGTGCGCCGAGGGGTTCGGGCTCGGCGCCGACGAGATGGCCTGGTTCGCCGAGCAGTACGGCGGAGACCCCGCCGACCCCGCGCTGGCGCCGGTCCGCCTCGCGAGCAAGGCGGGGCTGCCCCCGGCCACGGTGATCACCGCGGAGTACGACCCGCTCAGGGACGAGGCGGAGACGTACGCCGCCCAGCTCGCGCGGGCGGGCGTCCCCGTCGAGCTCAGGCGCTTCGACGGCGCCGTTCACGGCTTCTACGGCCTGCCGGGCTTCTTCGACCAGGCGGAGGAGGCGCGCCGCTACACGACGGGACGGTTCGCGGAGGCCTTCGCCTGACCGGCGCCCGATCCGGCCCCGCCGGACGGGCCGCCGCCCGGGTCAGAAGCTCCTGGGCAGCCCGAGCACCTGGGTGGCCAGGTGGTTGAGCAGGAGCTCCTCGGTGACCGGCGCGACTCTGCCGATGCGGGCGTCGGCCAGCAGCCGGGCGACCGGGTACTCCAGCGAGCAGGCCATCCCGCCGTGGGTCTGGAAGGCGTGGTCGGCGGCCTCCCAGGCCGCCTGCGAGGCGGTCAGCTTGGCGATGTTCGCCTCCGTCCCGCACGGCCGCCGGTTGTCGAACAGCCAGGCGGCCTTGTACAGCATCAGCCTGGCCAGCTCGATCTTCGCCTTGACCTGGGCGAGGGGGAAGGCGATGGCCTGGTTGGCGCCGATCGGGCGGCCGAACACCTCGCGCTCCCGCGCGTACCGCACGGCCACTCCCAGGGCGACCTCGGCGCCGCCCAGCGCGGAGGCCGCGAGCAGGACGCGCTCGGGGTTGAGGATGTCCCACAGCACGAGCGCCCCCTGGTCCGCCTCGCCCACCACGTTCGCGGCGGGCACCCGGAGGTCGTCGAGGAAGACCGTGTTCGACGGCGTGGTGTTGGCGCCCATCTTCGGGATCGGGGCGAAGGAGAGCCGCCCCGAGGCGACGGCCTCGGGCACGTTCACCAGCAGGACCGTCAGGCCGTTCGTGCGGGGCCTGGCCTCGGCGGCGGGGACGGTCCTGGTGACCAGCAGCATCCAGGTCGCGCGCTGCACGCCGGTGATCCAGACCTTCTGGCCCCTGACGACGAACTCGTCGCCTTCACGCCTGGCGAAGGTGGAGATGCCCAGGGCGTTCGACCCGGCGTCCGGCTCGGTCAGGGCGAAGCAGGTCTCCAGCTCGCCGGTGGCCAGCCCGGGCAGCAGCTCCTCGCGCTGCCGCGGGCTGCCGTGCCTGGTCAGGGTCAGGGCGCCGAAGCCGGGGGTGAGGACGTAGGTGAACGCCGACCCGCCGGCCGCGCCGGAGGCCGACAGGGTCTCGGTGGCCACGGCCAGCTCGAGCAGTCCCTGGCCGCCTCCGCCGTACTCCTCGGGGACGGCCAGCCCGAGCCAGCCGCCCTCCGCCAGCTCCGTCCAGACCTCCTCGGGCCAGCGCCCGTCGCTCTCGCACCGCTGCCAGTAGTCCAGGTCGTAACGCGAGCAGATGCCGGCGACGCCGCGCCGGACGGCGAGCGCGCTCTCGGGAAGGGTGAAGTCCATTGTGATCAACTCCGTTCCGGACGCGGCCGCAATCGTAGAACGGAGTTCGGTTCGACCTCCAGCCCTCCCGGGCCCCGCTCACGCCCCGGCGGAACCGGCCTCCGTGATCCTGGGCCTGCGCACGTGGTAGACGAAGGCGGGAGGGAGGTTGCCCCAGACCGTCCTGCCGACGACGACCTCCTCGAAGGTGGTGTGCAGGCGGTGACGGAAGCGCTGGGCGGGCCGCATGCGCTTGGCGAAGCTGTAGGCGAAGGTGGTGAAGGCCGTGTGCGGCGTCATGATCGCCACAACGGCGTCGAGCAGGCGCGTCTGCGTCTCCTCGGAGAACGCCGCCCAGGGGAGCCCGCTCACGATCGCGTCGGCCTTGTCGAGGCCCCGCTCCCGCAGCAGCTCCGGCAGCCGCGCGGCGTCGTCGACCACGACGTCGACCTTCGGGTGGCGGTCGGAGAGGAACGAGGCCAGCGCCGGGTTGATCTCGACGGCCAGGTGGTGCCCCCTGCCGTTCAGCCGCCGCTGGATCTCCGCGGTGAACGCCCCCGTGCCGGGACCGAGCTCGACGATCACGGGATCGCCCTGCTGGGGGACCGGGGTGGTCACCGTCTCGGCAAGCCGTCGAGAACTCGGAGCCACCGCCCCAACGGTTCCCGGGGAACGTAACCACTGTCCCAGGAAGAGCGTGGTGTCTTTGGTCATGCTGTGAAGGGTAGAGGCTGAATCGGGTCGAGTGGCCCCGTAATCCGGCTGATTTTCGGTCGAACCGGAGGATGAGGCCGTCGTGGCGGAACCTCCTTGAGGAGGAGGGAGCCGAAGCCTTCGCCGCGAATCCGCCATGGGGCGGATCGGCGGGTCACCCCTCAGGCTGACGACCCGGCGCTTCCGCGCGGCCACGATGTGTCCGAAACCCGGCCGCCGCAGGAAGCAGGAAGGACGCGTCTCATGCAGGAGGTCGTCGCCCAGCCGAGCGGCGCGGGGGAGCGCGCGGTCTCGGCCGGCCCGCTGCACGGCCTGCGCGTCCTGGTCACCGCGCAGACGGTCGGGCTGCTGGTCGCGGCCTCCTTCGCGGGCCAGGCGGCGCGGGGCGGGGCGGATCTCGCCGAGACCCACGTCACGGTCGCGATGGTGGTGCACCTGATCGCCCTGCTGCAGGCCGTCGCGGCCCTGCTGGTCTGGCGTCCCGGCCGGGGCGCCGGGTGGCCCGCGCCGGCCAGCCTCGGCCTGTTCCTGGTCGGCGTGGGGCAGCACCTCAGCCGGGACCTGCCCGGCGCCCACGTGCCCGGCGGGCTCACCCTGATCGGGCTGACCGCGGCCATGCTCGTCTGGGTCTGGTCGCCCCGCGCCGCGCTGCGCCGTTCCTGAGGCGCGACGCCCGCCGCAGGAGCCCCGGCGGCGCGGGGCGACGACGCCCTCTGGCGGGACCCCTCGACGGGTGCGGCCGTACGGTGAACGGGCTCCGCCGTGCGACCGCGGCCCTCGTCGTGCCTCCGGCGCCCATTGCCTCGCGCGGGTAATTGACAACGGCGGTTACGAAGAGTTAGATAGCACTTGGGTCAAGGAACATCCGTGGCCGGGTCCGTCACCCCGCCGTCCTTGCTCACTCGCTCGATGACGAGCGAAGCGTTCGGTGCGCCATGTGCACAGTTCCGGCCCCCTTTTCGATGTTGCGTGCGACGACGCCGCTTCATTGTACCCAAATGGTTCAACTTTCAATCAAACGTCGACCTGTGGGTGCCGGTTCACCAGTAGAACTACATCGCAACAGGAGAGACGTCATGTTGGAGAGAACCGGGCCCTACACCCTTCTGCTGGCGCGCGTCGTCGTCGGAATCGTCTTCATCGCACACGGTCTGCAGAAACTCCTCACCGACGGGATCGGCGCGGTCGCGGCGTCGTTCGACTCCCTCGGCATCCCCGCGGCCTCGCTGGCAGCCCCCCTCGTGGTGGCCAGCGAGATCATCGGAGGAGTCGCCTTCATCGTCGGCGCGGGGCTTCCGGTCTTCGGCGTCATCCTCGCCCTCGACATGGTCGGAGCCATCTTCTTCGTCCACCTGGACAAGGGTTTCTTCTCCCGCCAGGGCGGATACGAGTACGTCCTCGTCCTGACCGCCGTCTGCCTGGCCATCGGGTTCAGCGGCGGAGGGGCCCTGGCCCTGGACCGCCTCTGGCGGCGTGACCGCGCCCTGACGACCGTCAGGACCGCGCCCTGACCGTCGAGGCCACGCGCTGAGCGGTCCCGGAACCGGCCTGGAGGAGGTTCCGGGACCGCGGGGAGCGCGCAGGCTCTTCGCCCCGCCACCTGCCGGATGCCGCGAACGGACGCAGTAGGGTCGGCATCAGGCACGGGGAGGGGAGACATTCGGGTGAATCCGGAAGCATCGGCAGCCGAAGACCGCATCTGGACGGTTCCCAACGCGTTGAGCCTGGCCAGGCTCCTCGGCGTCCCGGTCTTCCTCTGGCTGGTGCTGGGGCCGAAGGCCGACGGCTGGGCCGTCGCGTTGCTGATGCTGGCGGGCTTCTCCGACTGGCTCGACGGCAAGATCGCCCGCGCGTGGAACCAGACCAGCAGGCTCGGCCGTCTGCTCGATCCGCTGGCCGACCGCCTCTACATCCTGGCCACCCTGCTGGGTCTCGCCATGCGCGAGATCATTCCCTGGTGGCTGGCGCTGGCGATCCCGCTGCGGGACGTCATGCTGCTGGGCATCCCGCTCATCCTGCGCCGTCTCGGGTACGGCCCCGCGCTGCCCGTGCACTTCCTCGGCAAGGCCGCGACGGCCAACCTGCTCTACGCCTTCCCTCTTCTCTTCCTCGCCCACCACGACGCCTGGTACGCCGGTCCGGCCGGAATCGTGGGCTGGTCGCTCGCCATCTGGGGCACCGGCCTGTACTGGTGGTCAGGCGTCCTGTATTGGGTACAGGTGCGTCAGCTCATACGAGGAGCCGCACGCCTTAAGAGGTGATTTGTGAAGGCCGTCGTGATGGCGGGCGGGGAAGGGACACGGCTCCGGCCGATGACCGCGAACCAGCCCAAACCACTGCTACCTGTAATCAACCGGCCGATCATGGAGCATGTGCTGCGCCTGCTGAAGCGGCACGGGTTCACCGAGACCGTGGTGACCGTGCAGTTCCTGGCGGCGCTGGTCCGCAATTACTTCGGTGACGGCGACGAGCTCGGCATGAGCCTGTACTACGCCACGGAGGACACCCCTCTCGGCACCGCGGGCAGCGTCAAGAACGCGGCCGACAAGCTCAGGGACGAGCGCTTCCTGGTCATCTCCGGCGACGCGCTCACCGACATCGACCTCACCGACATGGTCCGCTTCCACCGCGAGAACGGCGCGATGGTGACCATCGGGCTCAAGCGCGTCCCCAACCCGCTGGAGTTCGGCATCGTCATCGTCGACGACCACGGCAGGGTCGAGCGCTTCCTGGAGAAGCCCACCTGGGGCCAGGTCTTCTCCGACACCGTCAACACCGGCATCTACGTGATGGAGCCCGAGGTCCTCGACGAGATCGCCGGCGGCGAGCAGGTCGACTGGTCGGCGGACGTCTTCCCCCGCCTGCTGGCGCGCGGGGCCCCGCTGTACGGCTACGTCGCCGACGGCTACTGGGAGGACGTCGGCACCCACGAGAGCTACCTCAGGGCGCAGGCCGACGTCCTGTCGGGCCGGGTCAGGGTCGACACCGACGCCTTCGAGGTCTCGCCGGGCGTCTGGGTCGCCGAGGGGGCCTCCGTCGACGCGGACGCCGTACTCAAGGGCCCCCTGTACGTCGGAGACTACGCCAAGGTCGAGGCGGGGGCCGAGCTGCGGGAGTACACCGTGCTGGGCAGCAACGCGGTGGTCCGCGAGGGCGCGTTCCTGCACCGCGCGGTCGTCCACGACAACGTCTACGTCGGGCCGAGCGCCCATCTGCGCGGCTGCGTGATCGGCAAGAACACCGACCTGATGACCGGGGTCAGGATCGAGGAGAGCGCCGTCGTCGGAGACGAGTGCATCATCGAGGCCGAGGCGTACGTCTCCTCGGGCGTCAAGGTGTATCCGTTCAAGACCATCGAGGCGGGGGCGGTGGTCAACACCAGCGTCATCTGGGAGCCGAGGGGCCAGCGCAGCCTGTTCGGCCCGCGCGGGGTCTCCGGGCTGGTCAACGTGGAGATCACCCCCGAACTGTGCGTACGGCTCGCCAGCGCCTACGCGACCACCCTGAAGAAGGGCGCCTCGGTCATCACCTCCAGGGACTCCTCCCGCGCGGCCAGGGCCCTGAAACGGGCGGTGATCAGCGCGCTGAACGCCAGCGCGATCAACGTGCTCGACCTGGAGGCCGCCCCGCTGCCGGTCTCGCGCTTCCACACCGCCAGGGAGAACGCCGTGGGCGGCATCGCGCTGCGGACCACCCCCGGCGACCCGCAGAGCGTGGACATCGTCTTCATGGACGAGCGCGGCGCGGACCTCTCCCAGGGGGCGCAGCGGAAACTGGAGCGGGTCTTCTCACGCCAGGAGTTCCGCCGCGCCTTCCCCGGGGAGATCGCCGAGCTCAGCTTCCCCGCCAGGGCGGTCGAGGACTACACCCACGAGCTGCTGCGCTGCGTGGACATCGGCGGGGTCCGCGACGCCGACATGAAGGTCGTGGTCGACTGCGCGGGCGGAACCTCCTCACTGGTGCTGCCCAGCCTCCTCGGCAGGGTCGGCGTCGAGGTGCTCACCGTCAACAACCGCCTGGACGACGCCTCGCCGACCGAGACCCTCGCCGAGCGCCGCCGCGCCCTGCAGCGCCTGTCCGAACTCGTCGGCTCCTCCAGGGCGGCCTTCGGGGTGCGGTTCGACCCCGTGGGGGAGCGGGTCACGCTGGTGGACGAGATGGGCCAGCTGATCAGCGACGAGCGAGCCCTGCTGGTGGTGCTGGACCTGGTCGCCGCGGAACGGCGCGGCGGCAGGGTCGCGCTGCCGGTCACCACGACCCGGGTGGCCGAGCAGGTCTCCCGCTTCCACGGGGTGCAGGTCGAGTGGACCTCGACCGCGGTCGACGCGCTGACCGCCTCGGCCAGGGGACACGACATGATCTTCGCCGCGGACGGGCGCGGCGGCTTCGTGGTGCCCGAGTTCGCCCCGACGGTCGACGGCCTCGCGGTGTTCCTGCGCCTGCTCGGCCTGGTCGCCAGGACCCGTCTCTCGCTCAGCCAGATCGACGCCAGGATCCCCGAGGCCAGGCTACTGCGCCGTACCGTGCCGACTCCGTGGGCGGCGAAGGGCGTGGTGATGCGCTCGGTCATCGAGGCCGCCGAGTCCTACGGCATCGACACCACCGACGGGGTGCGCGTCGTGGCGGAGGACGGCAGCTGGGCGCTGGTCCTGCCGGACCCGGCGGAGGCGGTCACCCACCTGTGGGCCGAGGCCGCGGACGTGGACTCGGCGCAGAGTCTGCTGGAGCACTGGGCCAGGGTCGTCGAGGAGGCGGCCACCTGACGCCGGGACGGAAAGAAGGACGGCGGGAACGCGCCGGGCCGTGGTGACAGGGGCGGAGAGGGCCGGTCACAGAGTGCAGCGAGTGTGAAAACCCAGCGCGGCGGCATGGACCGGGGACGCCGCGCGGCGGTAACTTTGTCACCGACCGAACCCGCGGTCGAGCGTCAGCCTTGATCTTTGTGTCTCCTCGGTGTATGTTGCGGCATTCGCAGTCTGAGCAAATACTTGAGAAGCGATGAAGCGAGGCGCGCATCACTGAGTACCGTTGCCGCGTCTTCGCGGTAGGAGGCCGAGCCGATCGATGCCGAGCGTCTACTGCACGCAGTGCGGTCATGCCAACCCTGAGGATGCCCGTTTCTGTTCACGATGCGGGTCGCCGCTGACCAGGTCCGAGCCCCCGGGAGACAGCACTTCGACGATCTCCCTGTCCGGGATCGAGGCCTACGAGGCGGAGACGGGAGAGACGCTCCTCGCCGAGCGGCAGGCCGTCGAGCAGTTGCCCCCGGGCACCGCGCTGCTCGTCGCCATGCGCGGTCCGAACGCGGGCAGCCGTTTCCTGCTGGACAGCGACCTGACCACGGTGGGCCGTCACCCTGAGAGCGACATCTTCCTCGACGACATCACCGTCTCGCGCCGTCACGTGGAGTTCTACCGGCGCGGCGGAGGGGTGTTCACCGTCCGTGACGTCGGCAGCCTCAACGGCACCTACGTCAACCGCGAGCGGATCGAGGAGGTCCCGCTGTACGGCGGCGACGAGGTGCAGATCGGCAAGTTCAGGCTGGTCTTCCTCACCCGTGGCGCCGCTGGAGGATGATGAGCTCCCAGGCGGCTCGTTCGCACATGAGCATCGGGGAGGTGCTCGCCCTCCTGCAGGGTGAGTTCCCCGACGTCAGCATCTCCAAGATCCGTTTTCTGGAGGGCGAGGGGCTGATCGAGCCGGAGCGCAGTCCCTCCGGCTACCGGAAGTTCAGCTATGCCGACGTCGAACGGCTGCGCTACATCCTCAGTGAGCAGCGTGACCGCTACCTTCCGCTGCGCGTGATCAAGGATCGGCTGGAGGCGGCGGACCGCGAGGAGCGTCCCGTCGCCCGTCCGCGTGCGGTCCCGGACGAGGCGACGCCTGAGATCCGCCTCACCCGCGAGGAGCTGCTGGCCGCCGCCGAGCTCGACGAGGCGACCCTCGCCGAGCTCGAGGACTTCGGCCTGCTGGCCGCCGTGGCCCGCTACTACGACGCCGAGGCGCTCGCCGTCGCCCGCAGTGTCGGGGCCCTGGCCGCCTTCGGGCTGCGGGCGCGCCACCTGCGGGTCGTCAAGGCCGCCGCCGAGCGCGAGGCCGGGCTCGTCGAGCAGGCCGTCGCCCCCCTGTTACGCCGTAGAGGCCCTGGCGCCATCGACCGGGCCGACGAGACGGCCAGGGAGATTTCCGGCCTCCTGCTGGAATTGCACGCCTCGCTGCTGCGTTCCGCCGTGCGTGGGGTCTTGGGCCGGTGAGAACCTGACCAGGCACTCGTACCCTCGCGAGTGTTACGTTGAACAAACCGGTCGTAATCCAGCGAAGACGGAGCAGCCCGTGTTGCAGATGGAGGTCGTGGGCGTTCGGGTTGAGATGCCCTCAAACCAGCCTATTGTCCTGCTGAAGGAGGCACATGGGGAGCGTTACCTGCCGATCTGGATCGGCATGACGGAGGCGACGGCGATCGCCATGGCCCAGGCCGAAGAACCGCCGCCCCGGCCACTCACCCATGACCTCTTCCGCGACGTGCTCGACGCGCTCGGCGTCCGGCTGAGCACGGTGAACATCGTCGCACTCCGTGATGGGATCTTCTTTGCCGATCTCGTGTTCTCGAACGGGGTCGAGGTGAGCGCCCGGCCCTCGGACTCGATAGCCCTGGCGTTGCGTACGGGTGCCCGCATCTTCGCCAGCGAGGACGTCGTCCGTGAGGCGGGGGTGATCATTCCCGACGACCAGGAGGACGAGGTGGAGAAGTTCAGGGAGTTCCTTGACACGATCACACCCGAGGACTTCGGTCGCGCGGGGTAGGAATTTCGGTGCATTTACGCTTCACGACGCGCCGGGTAGGGTCGTTGACTGATCTTGGTCCCAGTCCTACGGTGCAAGTGAAACCCGTGGCCGTGCGCAAACCCCCAGATCAGGCCGCGGGATGAGAGAAAGCCGGAGGTCCGCGTGGCGGTCAGCAGCGGCGAGGGTAGAAACGCCGACCAGGATGACCCGGCACGGCGCGGGGAGGCACGCCAGCGCGCGGGTGAAGAGGGTCTGCTGTTCGACGGGCAGCCGGTGAAACTGCCCGCCGACATCGGATACCGCGGCCCCACCGCCTGCGCCGCGGCCGACATCACCTATCGGCAACTGGACTACTGGGCGCGCACCGGTCTGGTCGAGCCCACCGTGAGGGCGGCCCACGGCTCCGGTTCCCAGCGCCTGTACGGCTTCCGCGACATCCTGGTGCTCAAGGTCGTCAAGCGGCTGCTCGACACGGGCGTGTCCCTCCAGCAGATCCGCATCGCCGTCCAGCACCTGCGTGACCGCGGCGTCAACGACCTCGCCCAGATCACCCTCATGAGCGACGGGGTGAGCGTCTACGAGTGCACCTCGCCCGACGAGGTGATCGACCTGCTGCAGGGCGGTCAGGGCGTCTTCGGCATCGCGCTCGGCCGGGTGTGGCAGGAGGTGGAGGGCTCCCTGGCGGACCTTCCCGGAGAGCGTGCGGAGTCCGGCCAGGGCCCTTTAGGCGATCACCACGCGGATGAGCTGGCCCGTCGTCGCAGGGCTCGCCGCACCGGGTAAGGTTGGTCTCGCTGCTGACTCTGCGCGGGAGAGACCCCGACATGATCGGGGCGCCGAAGGAGCAACCTCCCCGGAATCTCTCAGGCACCCGGTACCGCGCGGGCGAGGCGACTCTGGAAAGCAGGTGCGTCCGCCAGGCGCGTCTCACCGACGGTGAAAGCCTCCCACCCGAGGGGGGTGAAACTCTCAGGTCGAGATGACAGAGGGGGAGATCCGGCATACGCCCGCGCCCAGCGCCGGTCTCCACCGCCTCGGGAGGCTTTCCATGACCGACCTGTCACCGCTCAGCGAGCTCACCCCTCCGCCGTTCGCCACACGCCACATCGGGCCCGCGGACGCCGATCAGGCCCGCATGCTCGAGGCGGTGGGATTCGCCTCGATCGCAGACCTGGTCGCGGTGACCGTGCCGGAGGCCATCCTGGCCGAGGACCGGCTGAAGCTCCCTCCCGCCGCGAGCGAGACCGAGGCCATCGCCGAGCTGCGCGCCCTGGCGGGGCGCAACACCGTGCTCGCCTCGATGATCGGCCTGGGATACCACGACACGATCACCCCGGCCGTCATCCGCCGCAACCTCCTGGAGAACCCCGGCTGGTACACCGCCTACACCCCCTACCAGCCCGAGATCTCCCAGGGCCGCCTCGAGGCCCTGATCAACTTCCAGACGGTCGTCTCCGACCTGACCGCCCTCGACGTCGCGGGCGCCTCCCTGCTGGACGAGGCCACGGCCGCGGCCGAGGCGATGACCCTGGCCCGCAGGGCGGGCCGCAGCGCGTCGAACGTTTTCGTGGTCGACGAGGACGCGCTGCCGCAGACCTGGGCCGTGCTGCGCACCAGGGCCGAGCCGCTCGGCGTCGAGCTGGTCGCCAGCGACTTCACCGGCGAGCTTCCCGAGTGCTTCGGCGTGCTCGTGCAGTACCCGGGCGGCAGCGGCGCCGTCAGGGACTTCCGCGCCGTCGCCGAGGCCGCCCACGCGCGCGGCGCCCAGGTGGTCGCCGCCGCGGACCTGCTCGCCCTGACCCTGCTCGCCGCCCCCGGCGAGCTCGGCGCGGACATCGCGATCGGCTCCTCGCAGCGCTTCGGCGTCCCGCTGGGCTTCGGCGGCCCGCACGCCGCCTACATGGCCGTCCGCGACGGCCTGCAGCGGCAGATGCCGGGCCGCCTGGTCGGAGTCTCCCAGGACGCGGACGGACGTCCCGCCTACCGGCTCGCCCTGCAGACCCGTGAGCAGCACATCCGCAGGGAGAAGGCGACCAGCAACATCTGCACCGCGCAGGTGCTGCTCGCGGTGATCGCGGGCATGTACGCCGTCTACCACGGCCCCGAGGGCCTGCGCAGGATCGCCCAGCGCGTCCACCGGCACGCCGTCGTGCTCGCCGAGGGCCTGCGCCACGGCGGCGTCGAGATCGTCCACGACGCCTTCTTCGACACCGTGCTCGCCCGCGTCCCCGGCCGCGCGGCCCAGATCGTCGCCGTGGCCCGCGACAACGGCGTCAACCTGCGCCTGGTCGACGCCGACCACGTGGGCGTCACCTGCGACGAGAAGACCGAGCTCATCCACCTGGAGCAGGTCCTGGCCGCCTTCGAGGTCAGCGGCGCCGTCCTGGCCGACCTGGACGCCGCCGCGCACGACGCGCTGCCCGCGAGCCTGGCGCGCGTCAGCGACTACCTCACCCACCCGGTCTTCCACAGCCACCGGTCGGAGACGGCCATGCTGCGCTACCTGCGCAGGCTCCAGGACAGGGACATCGCGCTCGACCGGTCGATGATCCCGCTGGGCTCCTGCACCATGAAGCTCAACGCGACCACCGAGATGGAGCCGATCACCTGGCCGGAGTTCGCCGGCCTGCACCCCTACGCCCCGGAGGAGCAGACGACGGGCTTCATCGAGCTGATCAAGGAGCTGGAGGGCTGGCTGGCCGAGGTCACCGGCTACGACGCCGTCTCCATCCAGCCGAACGCCGGCTCCCAGGGCGAGTTCGCCGGCCTGCTGGCGATCCGCGCCTACCACAGGGCGCGAGGCCAGTCGGACCGCGACGTCTGCCTGATCCCCTCCTCCGCGCACGGGACGAACGCCGCCAGCGCGGTCATGGCCGGCATGCGCGTCGCCGTGGTCGCCTGCGACGACAACGGCAACGTGGACCTCGACGACCTCAACGTCAAGATCGACAAGCACCGCGACCGGCTCGCCGCGATCATGGTGACCTACCCGTCGACGCACGGCGTCTACGAGGAGACCATCACCCAGATCTGCGAGCGGGTGCACGAGGCGGGCGGTCAGGTCTACGTCGACGGCGCCAACCTCAACGCGCTGGTCGGCCTGGCCAAGCTGGGCGAGTTCGGGGCGGACGTCTCCCACCTGAACCTGCACAAGACCTTCTGCATCCCGCACGGCGGCGGCGGCCCCGGCGTCGGCCCCGTCGCGGTCCGCGCCCACCTCGCCGACTACCTCCCCGGCCACCCGCTGCGCGACGACTCGCCGGTCGGTCCCGTCTCGGCCGCGCCGTACGGCTCGGCGGGCATCCTGCCCATCTCCTGGGCCTACATCAGGATGATGGGCGCCGACGGCCTCAAGGCGGCCACGGAGCAGGCCATCCTGTCGGCCAACTACCTCGCCCGCAGGCTCGCCCCGCACTACCCCGTCCTCTACACGGGCCGCGGCGGCCTGGTCGCCCACGAGTGCATCGTCGACCTGCGCCAGATCACCAAGGAGACCGGCGTGACCGTGGACGACGTGGCCAAGCGCCTGGTCGACTACGGCTTCCACGCGCCGACCATGTCCTTCCCCGTCGCGGGCACCCTGATGATCGAGCCGACCGAGAGTGAGGACCTGGCCGAGCTCGACCGGTTCTGCGAGGCGATGATCGCGATCAGGGGAGAGATCGAGAAGGTCGCCTCAGGGGCCTACGACAAGGTGGACAACCCGCTGCGCAACGCCCCGCACACGGCCGCCTGCCTGGTCGCCGACGACTGGAGGCACGCCTACTCCCGCACCGAGGCGGCCTACCCGCTGCCTTCGGTGCGCGAGGGCAAGTACTGGTCGCCGGTCCGCCGCATCGACCAGGCCTACGGCGACCGCAACCTCGTGTGCTCCTGCCCGCCCCTTGAGGCCTACGAGGACTGATCCGCCCCGTAAGATCCACTTCGTATGTCGGGAGACGAGCACGGCCCCGGGTCGTTAGGCTCGGGGCGATTCCTTACCCGGAAGGACCCTGCATGCCAGAGGTGGACACGCGTCCCTTGGACACCGCGCGGAAGCTGGCCGAGGACGGTGACCTGGAGGGCGCTGCGACGATCTTCGCGGAGCTGGCCGCGGACACCGCCGGGCCCGACCGGGCGCAGGCGGCCGTCGGACTCGCGGTCGTGTTGCAGGAGGGCGGCGACGTGACGGGCGCGAGGGCCGCCGCCCGCGCCGCGCTTGCGACGGGGCATCCCGAGTTCGCCGCGCAGGCGGCCTGCCTGCTCGCCAGAAGCTTCGAGCGGGAGGACCTGGTCGACCAGGCCAGGGCGGCCTGGCAGGCCGCCCTGGGCGCGGGAAACCCCGCCTACGTCCCGCTGGCGCACATGGGGCTGGCGAGGCTCGCGACGGGGAGCCAGGAGGCCCAGGAGGCCCTGAGGGCCGCGCTGGCGACCGGGGAGCCCGAGATCTCCTCGAGGGCGGCCCAGTGGCTGGCCGAGCTTCTGATCGAGGAGGGAGAGACGGCCGAGGCGGCGGGGGTGCTCGTGGACGCCCTGTCCGTGCCGGACGTCGCGGACGTGGCGAGGCTGCGGGTGCTGCTCGGCATCGCCCACCTGGAGCTGGCGTGCGTCGAGCTCACCAGGGCGGTCGAGGAGGGCGGCGACGTCGAGACCGGCGCGCTGGCCATCGAGCTCCTGGCCCGCACCCTCCCGCTGAGAGGCCGTGACGAGGACGCCGAGCAGGTGTGGCGCTACGGCCTGGACAGCGCGGACGAGCACCTCGCGGAGGAGGTCCGGCTCAGGCGTGGCCGCGACGGCTGACCGTCGCGGTCAGCCGTCGCTCTCGTGGCTCGCCTCCCCGCCGGGCCCGCCGCCCGGGCCCCTTCCCCGAAACCTCGTTCCCCGTGGGGCGTCTGTCAGTCGCGGGCGCGCCAGCGGCCGATGGCGTGGGCGAAGTTGATCGCCACGATGCCCCCCCACGCCAGCAGGAGCCCCGCGGTGCCCGCGCTGCCCGCCCCGATGGCGGTCAGCGGGACGCCGATGCCCATCGAGCCCAGGGCGATCGCGATGCTGGGGTTGGCGCCCTTGCGCTGCGGGGGATGCTGGGCGTGCGGCTGCTGAGGGTGGAAGCCGTTGCCCTGTATCTCGGCTCGCACGCGGGCGGCGATGGTCGCGTCGAGGCGTTCGACGAACGACTCGACGAGAGCGGCCTCGTAGTCGGGGCCGAGGTCGCGCCTGGCCTCGATGGTGGCGCGCATGTCCTGTCGGATATCGTGATGCTCCTGCACCTTGCGATTGTCCGCCCGTTCCCGGGCCGTGGCATCGGCCGTTAGGACTAGATCTGTGTCCATCCGAAGTACGGCGTCGTCCATGGAGATCACGACCGCCCACGGCCCGGCCAGGGTGGAGATCGACGAGGCCGCCGATCCGCGTTTCCTCCTGGTGCTCACCCATGGCTCGGCCGGGGGAGTCGAGGCGCCGGACCTGTTGGCCGTGCGGGAGGCGGTGACGCCGATCGGCGGGGTGGTCGCGCGGGTGCTCCAGCCGTTCCGGCTGCGGGGGGCGCGGGCGCCCGGCTCCCCGGTCAAGCAGGACGAGGCCTGGACCGAGCTGGTGGCCGAGATCCGCCGCCACAGGCCGGGGCTGCCGCTGGTGCAGGGCGGGCGGAGCAACGGGGCCCGGGTCGCCTGCCGTACCGCCGTGGGCGTGGGAGCCGAGGCGGTCGTCGCGCTGGCCTTCCCCCTGCACCCGCCGGGCAAGCCCGACAGGTCCCGCGTGGGCGAGCTGCGCGCGGCGGGCGTGGAGGTGCTGGCGGTCAGCGGGGAGCGCGACCCGTTCGGCGTTCCGGAGGCGACGGACGCCTCGCGCCTGGTGGTGCTGCCCGGTGAGGGGCACGATCTCAACAGGGATCCCGCCAGGGTGGGCGAGGCGGTCGCGCGGTGGCTCGGCGAGAGGACGCCGGGCCCGGGGAGATGATCAGGTGATCACCGGTACGACGACCAGATGATCAGGAGACGCCGGCCAGTGGCCGGTGCGGCTCGATGACGGCGCCGTCGGGCAGGAGCTCGCCGGTGTCCTCGAACAGCACCACACCGTTGCAGAGCAGGCTCCATCCCTGCTCGGGGTGTGCTGCCATCGTGCGGGCGGCTTCACGGTCCAGCGCCTCGGCGGACGGACAGGACGGCTGATGCGGGCACATCGGCGTGCCTCCGGATCTTTCTCGTCGGCTCGCTTGGATCGGCGTCGGAGAGCCGGTGGGCACCGCGTCTCCGACGGGATCGTTCCCATCGTTCGACGGGTGACGAGCATCTGGTGTGGACATGTGGCTGTACGCGCCTCGAACGGGGTGAGGCTCGCACATCAAGCAGATCAAGTGTGCGATCTGGATCGCATCCCGGGACATAGCCCGTTAGGACTGTTTACGAACCCTGCTGGGTGGTCCTGTAGGAGCCCTTCGGGGTGTGACCTTTAGCACAGGATGCCTCATAAGCGGACAACTGGCCAAGGGGGACGCGCGGTCTGTCAGGTAAAAAAGGATCGGCCACGAGTTTCTTTACCGTTCAGCCTGCGTTTAGGCCCGCGAGAAGCGCGGTCAGGCCGCGTTCGAAGTCGGCGTCGGCCGCTGCGGAGCCGCCGCCCCTCGACGGAGGCAGCCACGGCTCGTCGTCCTCTCCCGACGGTTCGGCCCAGCCGGACTGCTGCACCTCGACCGCGACGGCGCCGAAGACGTAGGCGCGCAGCGCCCGCACCGCCTGGGCCGCCTCGGCGAGTCCCGCGTCGGCGAGCTGCTCGGTCTGCTCCCTGACGGCGATCGCGGCGCGGCCCTTCGGCGGCTTGGTGAGCGCCAGGGCAAGCACTCCCGGATGCTCCCTGAGCGCGGCGCGGCTCGCCCGGCACCAGGCCCTCGCGCTGTCCTGCCAGCTTTCCCCGGGTTCGGCGTGGACGGCCGTGACGTGCTCGGCGAGGGCGTCCATGAGGGCGTCCTTGCCCCGGGGGAGGTGGTGGTAGATGGCCATGGCCTCCACCTGGAGCGCGTCGCCGAGACGCCGCATCGTCAGCCGGCGCAGCCCCTGGCTGTCGGCGATGTGCAGGGCGGCCTCGATGATGCGCTCCCTGGAGAGCGGGACGGGCGGTCGCTTGGCGGGCATGGGGCGATCCTGCCACCGGCGACCTTACTAGGTAAAGGGCGCCGCGCCGAGAAGATCGAGCACCCGGGCGGTCCGAGACGGCCGCTCGATCGATCCCCGAAACTCCCTAACATTACCTATCCTTCTCTTGGATAGGTGCATTAAGGTGCTTTTATGGAATCCAGGCTCTACTCCGTGGACCAGGTCGCCGATCTGCTCGGCCTGCACGTGCGAACGGTCCGCGGCTACGTGCGCGACGGCAAGCTCAAAGCCACCCGCATCGGCAAGCAGTACCGGATCGCGCAGGAGGATCTTGAGGCGTTCACCGGGCGACCGGCGCCGGCGGGCGAGACGGTGCGGCGGCGTCGGCACGTCGAGGTGTCGAGCATCGTCGAGATCGACGCGATCAGCGCCGAGGCGGCCGGCCGCGTGACCGCCCTTCTCATGGGGGCCTCCGCGAGCCGCCGCTCCGGTGAGGCGCCGCTGCGGGTGGAGACGGCCTACGACGAGGACAGGGGCCGTATGAAGGTCATCGTCCTGGGCGGCCTGGGCGACAGCGCGCGGCTGCTGGAGTACATCGGCACGGTGGTGGAGCCATGACCGCCGTCTACAGGACCGAGGCCGGCGCACAGGCGGTCCGCGAGCGATACGTCCGGACCTTGCGCGGATGGCCCGTCCCCTGCGAGCACCGGCGCGTGCCGACGCGCGAGGGGGAGACCTTCGTCGTGGTCTCCGGCCGCGAGCACGCGCCACCCCTGCTGCTGTTCCACGGCTCGGGCACCAACACGGCGATGTGGATCGGAGACGTCGCCTCCTGGGCGGAGCACTTCCGCGTCTACGCCGTCGACATGATCGGTGAATCCGGACTGAGCGCCCCCTCCCGCCCGCCGCTGGACTCCGAGGCGTACGCCTGCTGGCTGGACGACGTCCTGCGAGGGCTCGGGGTGACCCGGGCGTCCATGGTCGGCGCCTCACTCGGCGCCTGGCTGGCGCTGGACTACGTCATCCGCCGCCCGGGCCGTGTGGACTGCCTGGCACTGCTGTGCCCCGGCGGCGTCGGCAGACAGAGACGGGGCTGGATGTTCAAGGCTCTGCTGCTGAAGCCGTTCGGGCGTTGGGGGCTGCGCAGAACGCTCAGGACGGTCGCGGGCCTCGACATGCCGGGTTCGGGGGAGTTCCTCGAGGGCATGGCGCTCACCTTCCGGCAGTTCCGGCCGCGAAAGGAGCGGTTGCCGGTGTTCTCCGACGCCGCGCTGCGACGTCTGACCATGCCCGTGCTGGTCATCGCCGGAGAACGTGACGCCATGCTCGACTCGCGGGACACCGCCCGACGCCTGGCCGGTGCCGTCCCGCACGCGGAGGTGCGGCTGCTGCCGGGAGTGGGGCACTCCGTGGTGGGCCAGAGCGAGGCCGTCCTCACCCACCTGAGGAAGGCGACGGCGTCAGGCGGCGCTGAGCGTCGATGACGGGGGTCCGGTGACCGCCTCCATGCCCGGTGTCCCCGGGCGCGCTGCTCCCTGAGTGGGTGGTCCGGGGGCGGACGGCGTAGGCTACAGCCGTGATCTGCCGGGGCGTGCCCGGCGAAGGGCGAGAGAGGGCAGACGATGGCGTTTTTCCGACCGAGCGTGAGCCGGGAGGCGGAGGTTCGTCACCACGCTGACCAGGAGGTCGGGAAGAGCTTCCCCGAGCTCCTTGAGAAGGCGCGCGTCGCCGAGGCCGCGCTGCGCGGCGCGCAGGCCGCCGGGGGCTCCCCCGAGCACCTCAGGGCCGCGGGGCTGGCCTTCGACGCGGCGCTGACCGAGGCGCTGCGCGCAGCCGAGGCGGGCCAGCGGGCGACGTTCGGCGTCAAGGCCTACGACGACCGGATCCGTCGCCGCAAGGGCAAGGCCACCCCCAAGGGCGCCGAGTGGACCGCGGAGGTCGACCGCCTGCGCACCCTCCGCGAGCAGAACCGCCTGACCGGCATCGCCCGCGTCCCGCGTCCGGTCACCGCCTCCGCGCGCTGACGACCGCCGCGTCGACGCGGCGGTCCCGGGCCTTGCACGGTGCCGGCACGGCGAGCGGTGCGGCGGACTCGACCTGCGGCGGGAGACGTCAGAGGCGGTCCCGGCGCACCGCCGTCGTCGTCTCCTCCGGCGCCGCGGCCCGCCGCGCCGGTGTCCTTGGGAGGCCTCCGGCGGGGTCAGGCGGGCGGCAGGGGGGCGGCGTGACCGAGGACGTGGTCGCGGAGCATCCGCGGCGTCGCCGGGTCGCGTCGCCGGAACGCCTCGACGATCGGCTCGTGGTCCGCGGCGTTCTCGTGGAGCTCGACACGGAACAGGCGGACGGACAGGTGGGTCCACACCTCGACGCCGAGGGACTCCCACACCTCCCGCAGCACGCGGTTGCCCGAGGAGCGGACGATCTCGCGGTGGAAGGCCACGCCGTGCTCGACCTGCCCGGCCGTGTCGCCGCCCCGCGCCGCCTCGTGCAGCCGTGTCACATGGCCGGCCAGCGCCTCCGGGTCGACCGACGGCAGCGCCAGGGCGGCCGCGGTCTCCTCAAGGCCCGCCCTGACCTGGTAGACCTCGCGAAGGTCCGCCTCGGTGAAGGCCCGCACCCTGGCGCCCTTGTTGGGAGTCGACTCGATCAGGCGGAGTGACTCCAGCTCCCTGAGCGCTTCGCGGACCGGTGCTTGACTGACCTCCAGCTCGGCCGCGATCCGTCGCTCGACGATGCGTTCGCCGGGCTGCCAGCGCCCGCTGACCAGGCCGTCCAGCAGAACCCTGCGGATCTGGTCGCGCAGCGGGGCACGCACGAGAGAGGTCATCGCGCCACTCTATCGAAGCGGCTCCGTTTTTACGCGATGATCGATCATTGCGCATCCTGAACGGAGGCGGCGGCTCGGGGTCGGGAAGGGGGGCGGCCCCTGAGTCGCCTATGTGGACATCATGTCCGCTTGTCGCTATGGTGATTAAGCGGACACGATGTCCATATGTTTGGCCTCGATGATCGGAGACCCATGAGCCGCCTGCTGCACCTGGACGCCAGCGCCCGCAAGGAGTCCTTCTCCCGCACCCTGTCGGGGATCTACGCCACGTCGTGGCGTGCCGCCAACCCCGGCGGCGAGTACTCCTACCGGGACCTGGCGGCCGACCCCGTCCCGCACATCGGCCAGGCGTGGACCGAGCTGTGCGACCATGTCCTGGCCAACGGGATCACCGACGTCGGCCGCTACCGCGAGGCGGTGAGCACTCCGGAGCAGGCCGAGGCCTGGGCGGTCGTGGAGCCGCTGCTCGAGGAACTGGTGGCCGCCGACGTCGTGCTGATCGGCACGCCGATGTACAACTACTCCGTCCCGTCGGCGCTGAAGGCCTGGATCGACCAGGTGACCTTCCCCAGGATGAGGCTGACCGGACGGAGGTTCGTCGTCGCGGGAGCCAGGGGCGGGGCGTACGGTCCCGGCACGCCCAGGGAGCCCTTCGACCACGAGGAACGCTACCTGCGCGACTTCTTCCTCGGGCACTTCGCCGTCGAGGACGTCACGTTCGTCCACGCCGAGCTGACCAACGCGCTGGTCGACCCCGCGCTCGCCGGCCTGCGGACCGAGCACGAGGAGTCGCACGCGGCCGCGCGGGAGCTCGCGGGGAAGCTGGCCGTCCGATGAGCTGGCTCCTGCTCGTCGCGGCGGGGCTGGTGGAGATCGCCTGGTCGCAGAGCATCAAGCCGACCGAGGGGTTCACCCGGCCCGTGCCCACGCTGATCTGCTTCGCCCTGGGGGCCCTCGCGGTGTGGCTGCTGTCGAAGGCCATGCAGCAGGGACTTCCCGTCGGCACCGCCTACGCCGTCTTCACGGGCATCGGCGCGGTCGGAGCCGTCATTCTCGGAGTGGTGCTGCACGGAGACCCGATCGGGGCCGGTCGCGTCGCGGCGCTCGCGCTGATCGTCGGCGGGGTCGTACTGGCCCGGGCCCTCGTGTGACCGGCGGGACCGGACGCGCGGCGGCGCCCGCCGTACGGGCCCGGGGAGCGGGGGCGCCCGGGAGAGCGGAAAGGCGCCGCGGACGGGGAACGTCCGCGGCGCCTCGCGCGTGCGATCAGCTGGCCCAGTCGAGCAGCGGCCGTGTGTTGCTGGGGTGGCGCAGCTTGGACAGGGACTCCTTCTCGAGCTGGCGGATGCGCTCGCGGGTCAGGCCCAGGTGCTTACCGATCTCGTCGAGAGTGTGGGGCTTGCCGTCGACGAGGCCGAAGCGCAGAGCCATGATCTTGGCCTCCCTGGGGGAGAGGTTGCCCAGCACCCCGCGCAGCTGCTCGCCGAGCAGCTGACGGTCCACCACCTCGGAGGCCTCGGGCGAGTCGACGTCCTCGATCAGGTCGCCGATGGTGGTCTCGCCGTCGTCGCCGATGGTGGCGTTGAGGCTGATCGGCTGACGGCTGGTGCGCAGCAGCTCCTCGATCTGGTCGGGAGTCCTGTCCAGCTCGACCGCCAGCTCCTCGGGGGTGGGCTCGCGGCCCAGGCGCTGGTGCATGTCACGCTCGACGCGCGAGAGCTTGGAGAGCATCTCCAGCACGTGGACCGGCAGGCGGATGGTGCGCGCGGAGTCGGCGAAACCGCGCTGGATGGCCTGGCGGATCCACCACATGGCGTAGGTGGAGAACTTGTAGCCCTTGGTGTAGTCGAACTTCTCCACGGCGCGGATCAGGCCGAGGTTGCCCTCCTGGACCACGTCCAGCAGCGCCATGCCGCGGTCGGTGTACTTCTTCGCGACGGAGACGACCAGGCGGAGGTTGGCCTCCAGCATGTGGTCCTTGGCGCGGCGGCCGTCCTCGGCTATCCACTCCAGATCGTCGCGCATGGCGGCCGACAGGCCCGGCTCGGCCTCGAGCTTGGACTCGGCGTACAGGCCCGCCTCGATCCGCTTGGCGAGCTCGACCTCCTGGGCCGCGGTGAGCAGGGTGCGGCGGCCGATCGACTTGAGATAGGTGTGGACGGAGTCGCCCATGACCGAGGACTGGTCGTCCAGGTCCATCGTGGGCTCGGCCTCGAGCTCCGCCTCGTCGGCGGCGCTCCACTCCTCCTCGTCGGCGTCGTGGGCGAGGTCGGTCAGGTCCCGCCTGGGCTCCGCGGGCGCCTGGGCGGCGGGCTCCGCCTTCGCGGCCGAGGTCCTCTTCGCGGGGGCGGCCTTGGCCTTGCGGGTCGTGCTCTTGCGCGCCGTCGGCTTGGCCGCGGCCTTCTTGGTCGCGGCGGCGAGCGTGGGCTCGTCCTCGGCGGCCAGGCTGACGCCCGCCTCGGTGAGCTCCCGCAGGATCGATCGGCCCTCGGTGGGGCTGACCCCCGCCTCGGCGAAGGCGTGACGCAGCTCCGCGAGGGAAAGGTGACCCTGGACTCGCCCTCGGTCAAGGAGCTGCTCGAGGGTCGTCGGGGCCTCCGATGAGGTCGCCACGGCGGTTTGGGGCATGAGGACACCTCCTCCATCACGGAGTCGTCTGCTTACAGGTTGTTGGGTGGGGCGGCCTGGGAGCCGCTCAACGCACCAGTACCAATAACCCCAGCCAAGAACTTTATGTTCCCGACTTGACGGGGAAAATATGATGGGTGGATCGCTCCGACGCGATCCACCCTGTCATCGGTGCAGGTCAGAGGTTATTCGGACCCGTCCACCCGGCCCTCGTCGATGCTGCCGACTTCGGGCATGGGGAACGGGTTGGCCTCCCGCAGGCGTTGCTCGGTCCAGTAGGTCGTGACCTGCCCTGGATCGGGGTTCACATCCCTGGAGACCACGGAGTCGTCCGGCGGCACGGACGTCGGCTGCGAGGCGGGCGGGGCGTCCGTGGCGGGCGGGTCCGTCCTCGGCGAGGCCGCGGGCACGGGGGTCGCGCTCCTGTCGGCGTCTCTGCCCGCGCTCCTGTCGGCGTGACCGGCCGAGGCCGCCGCCGTCACGGAGACGCCGCCCGCGAGGATCGCGCTGACGATTCCGGCGGAGACCCATGTCTTGCGGGTGATGTGCATCGGGCTCGTCCTTCCTGCGTCGGCTGTCTGTTTGACGCGCCGGGGTCCCTCACGGTTCCCGGGCAAGACCATAACGGAGGGCGGCGAGGTCCGGCTTACCGTTGGACAGAAGTGGTATTTCGGTCATGACAACCAGCTCGGCGGGGGCCGCGTAGGCGGGCAGCCGCTCCTTGACGAAGGCGCGCAGGTCGTCCAGGGGCGGGGGAGCGGGCGAGACGACGACGGCGACCACCCGCTCGCCCCATTCGGGATCGGGACGGCCGACCACGACGGCGTCGGTGATCGCGGGATGCTCGGCGACGGCGGCCGCGACGGCGGCCGCGACGACCTTCTCGCCTCCGGTGTTGATGACGTCGTCCGAGCGGCCGAACACGCGCAGCCGCCCGTCGCTCAGCGCGCCGAGGTCCGAGGTGAGGAACCAGTCGCCGTCACGGGCGGCCGAGGTCAGGTCGGGGCGCAGCCGGTAGCCGGAGAACAGCACGGGGCCCGCGACGCGGATCCGTCCGTCGTCGCCGATTTTCAGATCTACATCGTAAAGGGGCTCGCTGTCGTAAACACACCCCCCGCAGGTCTCGCTCATGCCGTAGGAGGTCACGACCCTGGCGCCCGCGTCCCCGGCGGCCTCGAGAAGGCCGGGGGGAGCGGCGGCCCCGCCGAGCAGGATCGTCTTGAAAACCGACAGGTCGGCCGGGAGCAGGCGGCGCAGCTGCGTCGGCACCAGCGAGACGTGCCGGGCCCCGCTGGACAGCACCGCCTCGGGGGAGAAGCCGTCGTGCACGATCGGCTCCGTCCCTCCCAGCAGCGACCTGACGAGCACCTGCAGTCCCGAGACGTGCGAGGGAGGCAGGCAGCACAGCCAGCGCTCCCCGGGGCGGGCGTCCAGACGGCGCAGCGAGGCCGAGGCGGACGCGCGCAGGGCGGCGGCCGACAGCTGGACCCCCTTGGGGGCGCCGGTGCTTCCGCTGGTGGCGATGACGACGGCCACCTCCTCCGGCACGCCGACGCCGCGCTCGTTCCGCACCCCGTTGACACGGGTCGGACGCAGCGCGTCGAGCGCGGCCCGCAGCGCGGGGGCGGGAAGGGAGGGCGACAGGGGCAGCACCGCGGGGCCTCCGTCGAGCGCCGCGCCGACGGCCCTGAACAGCTCGGGTCCCGCGGGCAGCACGAGGGCGTGCAGCTCCCGCTGCGGGGAAGGCGACTCCGCGTGCACGGGACCGGTCATCACAGTCGTAAGGTTAGTGCCGGGAAATCGGATAACGGCCGGGGAGTCCTCGGCGCGGCGGAAGGGGCGCGGTCATCGTGAGCACGGAACGAGTCGAGCCGGGCACTGGTGAGCGGGTGGCGGGCGAGGCCGGACCCGTGCCGCAGAGCGTCCGTGCGCGCGCCGCCGTCATGAGCGGGGAGGGGCGTGCCGCGTTCAGGGAGAAGCGGGTCCCCGGCTTCGGCGCGTTCCCGCGCAGGCCGTAACGGGCCTGTCGTCATGAACCGAACCCGGGCCGGTCTCGGAGCGTGCCGTCCCGGGACGAAAGGGGCGGCGCGGGACCGCCGCCAGAGGCGTCCGAACATCAGGACGCGACGACTTCAGGAGGCAGTGCGGTGAACCCCGCCACCGCGCTCGCGACCGTGCTGGTCGACGAACTCGTGCGCTGCGGCCTTACCGACGTGGTGCTCGCGCCGGGCTCCCGCTCGGCTCCGCTCGCCCTCGCCGCGCACGCCGACAGCCGGGTCCGGCTGCACGTGCGCATCGACGAGCGTTCCGCGTCCTTCCTCGCCCTGGGGCTGGCCAGGCGCGGCGAGCGGCCGGTCGCGCTGATGTGCACCTCGGGCACCGCGGCGGCGAACTTCCACCCCGCGGTCGTCGAGGCGCACGAGTCGGGCGTGCCGCTGCTGCTGCTCACCGCCGACCGGCCGCCGGAGCTGCGCGACACCGGCGCCAGCCAGACCATCGACCAGGTCAAGCTGTACGGCACGGCGGTCCGCTGGTTCAGCGAGGTCGGCGTGCCCGAGGACCGCCCCGGCCAGGTCGCCTACTGGCGTTCCCTGGCCTGCCGCGCCTACCAGCGGTCGCTGGGGCCGTCCGACCCGGGTCCCGTCCACCTGAACCTCGCCTTCCGCGAGCCGCTCATCCCGGACGGCGACGCCTCCTGGTGCGAGTCCCTCGAGGGCGACGCGAACGGGCCGTGGATCAGGGCCAGGGTCGCGCCTCCCGCGGTGGCGCTGCACCTGCCGCCGACCCGCAGGGGAGTGCTCGTCGTCGGGGACGGCGCCGCCAACGTGCGCAGGTACGTCGCGGCGGCGGGCATGGCCGGGTGGCCGGTCCTGTCCGAGCCGAACGGCGGCGCCCGCTACGGCGACCACGCGATGTCTGCCTACCACTTCCTGCTCGGCACCCCTGAGTTCGCCGACCGGCACCGCCCCGAGGTGGTGGTCACGCTGGGCCGTCCCGGCCTTTCGCGGCCCCTGCTGAACTGGCTCAGGCACGCCGAGGAGCACATCGTCGTCGCCCCCGACCTGACCCGCTGGCCCGACCCGACCCGTTCCGCCACCCAGGTGGCGCAGGCGGTGGAGATCCCGGTGGCCGCTGGGGACGACGCCTGGCTGCGGTCGTGGCGCCGCGCCGACGCCGCGGCCAGGGCCGCGGTGGACGAGGTGCTGGACGGCGCAGGGCTCAGCGAGCCGCGCGTCGCCCGCGACCTGGTGGAGCTGCTGCCCAACGGCTCGCTGCTGTTCTGCGGCTCCTCGATGCCGATCCGCGACCTCGACCAGGCGATGCGTCCCCGCCGGGGGCTGCGGGTCCTGTCCAACCGGGGCGCAGCGGGGATCGACGGGGTCGTCTCCTCCGCCATGGGCGCGGCGCTGGCGCACAACGGCCCCACCTACGCGCTGATGGGCGACCTGACGTTCCTGCACGACCAGAACGGGCTGATCCTCGGCCCCCGCGAGCCCCGCCCCGACCTGTGCCTGGTCGTGGTGAACAACGACGGCGGCGGGATCTTCTCGCTGCTGCCCCAGGCGGCGCTGCGCGACCCGTTCGAGCGGGTCTTCGGCACCTCTCACGGGGTGGACCTGGCCCACGTCGCCGCGGCGACCGGCACGCCGTACACCTTCGTCGGCGAGCCCGACCAACTCCCCAAGGCGCTGCGCGGGGAGGGGGTGCGGATCGTCGAGGTCCGCACCGACAGGGAGCCGAACGCCGTGCTGCACGCCATGATGCGGGACGCGGCCCACGCCGCGATCCGCCGCGTCATCTGACGCGACGGGACGCGGACCACGGGCGCGGCGTGACGCAATAAGGTGACTGGCATGCATGTCGACGAGTGGCTCCAGGCGATCCCCGCCGTGTGGATCTGCGTCCTGGTCGGGC
The DNA here is from genome assembly GCF_027922005.1 of Streptosporangium carneum. Lineage (GTDB taxonomy): Bacteria > Actinomycetota > Actinomycetes > Streptosporangiales > Streptosporangiaceae > Streptosporangium > Streptosporangium carneum. Next base: position 96,205 of record NZ_BSEV01000004.1, read on the forward strand.
TGGTGATCGGGATCGAGAGCCTGGGCATCCCGCTGCCCGGTGAGATCGTCCTGGTCAGCTCCGCGCTGCTGGCGGCCAAGGGCGTGGTCGACCCGCTCTGGGTCGGGATCTGCGCCAGCGTCGGCGCGATCGTCGGCGACTCGATCGGCTACGCCATCGGGCGCAGGGGCGGCAAGCCCATGTTCGACCGCCTCGGCCGGAGGTTCCCCAAGCACTTCGGCCCCTCCCACATCGGCAAGGCGGAACGTTACTTCCACCGTTACGGCATGTGGACGGTGTTCTTCGGCAGGTTCGTCGCGCTGTTGCGCATCCTGGCGGGCCCGCTCGCGGGGGCGCTGCGCATGCCGTACTGGAGGTTCCTGGTCGCCAACGTGCTCGGCGGGATCGTCTGGGCGGGCGGGACCACCGCGGTGATCTACTACCTGGGCATGGCGGCGGAGAAGTGGCTTCGAGGCTTCTCCTGGGTGGCGCTGGTGGTCGCGCTGCTGTTCGGTGTCCTGACCACGCTGCTCCTGCGGCGCAGGGCCGCCAGGATGGCCGCGGAGGAGACGCAGGAGCCGGGAGAGCCGGTCGGCGCGGCCTGATTACCAGACCTGGGGATGTGCGGGCGTCGCGGCCTGGTCACGCTGGGTGGTACGAACCCACCGTGAAGGGGAGCGGCATGCTATCTGACCAGACTCTGACCGGCTATGAGTCGATAGCCACGTACGGCACTTACCCGGAAGCCCAGCGAGCCGTCGACTACCTGTCGGACCAGCGGTTCCCCGTCGAGCACGCGATGATCGTCGGGATGGACCTCCGGATGGTGGAGAAGGTGCTCGGCCGGCTGACCTACCTGCGCGCCGCCGGGATGGGGGCGGCGACCGGTGCCTGGCTCGGACTGCTGATCGGCCTGTTCTTCGCGATCTTCACCCCTGGCAGGTTCCCGTGGACCCTGGTCCTGTGGAGCCTGCTCTGGGGCGCGGTGGCGGGAGCCATCTTCGGGCTCATCGCCCACGCGTTCACCGGGGGCAAGCGGGACTACCTCTCCTCAAGCGCCATCGTCGCCAACCGCTACGAACTCCGCGTCACGACACCCCAGGCCGCCGAGGCGCGCCGGCTGCTCGAGACCGGCATACCTCAACACCACGTAGCCGGGACATGACACCAGGGGGCCTCGGGGCGTCGTCCGCCCCCGGGCCCGTCGTCCGGCACAGCGCCTTCTCACAGGCCTCTCACAGGCTTCGTCACGGGCATGTGACGTGCTCCGCCGTGGTGCTTTCGTCCTCCCGGCCCGCCGAGGCGCACAACCGTCAGGTCTGAGGATGTGACGAGACCGCGAGAGAGCCAGTGTCGGCGGTACAGCCCCGCAACAGGCCACAACGGGAGGCCAGCATGGCTAAAGCAGTCGGGATCGACCTGGGCACCACCAACTCGGTGATCGCCACGATGGAGGGCGACAAGCCCACCGTGATCCCCAACGCCGAAGGATCGCGGACGACGCCCTCGGTCGTGGCCTTCACCGACGACGGCGAGCGCCTGGTGGGACAGCTGGCCCGGCGCCAGGCGATCCTCAACCCCAAGGGCACGATCTACTCGGCCAAGCGCTTCATCGGACGCCGTTACGACGAGGTCACCAGCGAGATGAACGCCGTGTCGTTCGACGTGGTGCCGGGGCCCGACGGAGCGGTCCGCTTCCAGGTGCGCGGCAAGCAGTACGCGCCGGAGGAGGTCGCCGCCCTGGTGCTGCGCAAGCTGGTCGACGACGCCTCCAAGTTCCTCGGGGAGAAGGTCACCGAGGCGGTCATCACCGTGCCCGCCTACTTCAACGACTCCCAGCGGCAGGCGACCAAGGACGCGGGGAAGATCGCGGGTCTCGAGGTGCTGCGGATCATCAACGAGCCGACCGCCGCGGCCCTCGCCTACGGTCTGGACCGCAAGGAGAACGAGACCGTGCTCGTCTTCGACCTGGGCGGCGGGACGTTCGACGTGAGCATCCTGAGCATCGGCGACGGCGTCGTCGAGGTGCGCTCGACCGCGGGCGACACCCATCTCGGCGGCGACGACTTCGACCGCCGCATCGTCGACTACCTCGCCGACGAGTTCCAGCGCGACAACGGCGTCGACCTGCGCGCCGACCCGCAGGCCCTGCAACGCCTCTTCGAGGCGGCGGAGAAGGCCAAGGTCGAGCTGTCCTCGGTCAGCCAGACGCAGGTCAACCTGCCCTTCATCACGGCCGACGCCTCGGGGCCCAAGCACCTGAACACCACGCTGCGGCGGGCGACGTTCGAGGAGATCACCGCCGACCTGCTGGAACGGTGCAGAGGACCGGTCGAGCAGGCGATGTCCGACGCGCGGCTCACCGCCGACGACATCGACGAGGTGATCCTGGTCGGCGGCTCGACCAGGATGCCCGCCGTGCAGAACCTGGTGCGCCGGATGACCGGCGGCAAGGACCCGAACATGACGGTCAACCCCGACGAGGTCGTGGCGCTGGGCGCGGCGGTGCAGGCGGCCGTCATCAAGGGTGAGCTGAAGGACGTCGTGCTGCTCGACGTGACGCCGCTGTCGCTGGGCATCGAGACGCTCGGCGGGATCATGACGAAGGTCATCGACCGCAACACGACGATTCCGGCCCGTCGCGGCGAGGTGTTCAGCACCGCGGAGGACAACCAGAGCGCCGTCGACGTCGTGGTGCTCCAGGGGGAGCGCGAGCGCGCCGCGGACAACCGGGCGCTCGGCCGGTTCCGGCTGGAGAACATCAGGCCCGCGCCGCGTGGCGTGCCGCAGATCGACGTCACCTTCGACGTCGACGCCAACGGCATCCTGAACGTCTCGGCCAAGGACAAGGACACCGGGGCCGAGCAGCGCATCACCATCAGCGAGAGCTCGAACCTCGACCAGGGCGAGGTCGAGCGGATGGTCGCCGACGCCGAGCGGCACCGGGAGGAGGACCTGCGGCTGCGGCAGGTGGTGGACGCGAGGAACGAGCTCGACAGCATCGCCTACCGGGTGGAACGGCGCCTGGCCGAGCTGGGGGAGGCGGTGCCCGTCCACGAGAAGGCCCGGGCCGAGATGCTCGTGTCCGACGCCCGGGAGGCGATCAAACAGCAGGACGCGCCGATCGACCGGCTGCGGTCCCTGACCGCCGAGTTGGAGCAGGTCTACCAGAGCATCGGCGCGTCTTCGGGCGGCGCAGGAGGGGCAGGAGGCGCCGCCGGCGGTCCCGGCGGTCCCGGCGGCCCTGGCGGTCCCGGCGGCGCGGGTGGCGCGGGTGGCGCCGGCGGGCAGGACGACGACGTCATCGACGCGGAGTTCACGACCGATGAGTGAGTCGTCCAGGCGGCACGACGCCGAGGCGCGGCAGGCCGCAGGGGAGGCCGCGGGGGAGGCCTCGGTGCGGGAGACGGACGCCGGGAGCACGGTCGACCCGCGGACGGGCACGCCGGAAGGCGCCGCCGGTTCCCAGGAGCGGATCGCCGAACTCCAGGAGCGGGCCGCCGAGCTGGAGGACCGGTGGCGGCGCGCCCTGGCTGATCTCGACAACCTACGCAAACGAGTCAGCCGCGACGCCGCGCGGGTGCGGGCGGAGGAACGGGCGAGGGCCGCCGCCGAGTGGCTGCCCGTCCTGGACAACCTGGAACGCGCCCTCGACCACGCGGACACCGACCCGGCCTCCGTCGTCGAGGGGTTGCGGGCGATCCGCGACCAGGCGCTGGACGTGCTGGCCCGTCTCGGCTTCCCGCGCCGCGACGACACCGGCACGAGGTTCGACCCCGCCAGGCACGAGGCGGTCGGCGTGCTCGCCCAGGAGGGCACGCCGGACGGAACGGTCCTGCACGTGGTACAGCCCGCGTACGGGGAGGGCGAACAGCAGCTGCGGCCCGCCCTGGTCGTCGTCTCCAAGGCGGAATGATGCCACCGAAACGGAACTTCTACGAGATCCTCGGCCTGCCCAGGAACGCGAGCCAGGAGGACATCCAGCGCGCCTACCGCAAGCTCGCGCGGGCCAACCACCCCGACGTCAACAAGGACCCGGCGGCCGAGGACCGCTTCAAGGACATCTCCGAGGCCTACAGCGTCCTGTCCGACCCCAAGACCCGCCGCCGCTACGACGCCTTCGGGCCCGACTTCCGTCAGGTGCCGGAGGACGTGGACCCCGAGACCTGGGCGCGTGCCGGGGCCGGGCGCGCGGGGGCCGGACGGGCCGGGGCGGGCAGGGGCCAGGGCGGGTGGACCGGCCAGGCGGGACCGTCGGGCTTCGAGGGCGTCGACATCGACGACCTCCTGGAAGGGCTCTTCTCCGGCAGAGCGGGCCGGACCGGCGCGGGAGGCAGGGCGGGCCCGGGCTGGGGACCGATCCCCGGCGCCGACCAGGAGGCCGAGATCGAGCTGGGCGTCGAGGACGCCTACCGGGGAGGACGCAAGGCGATCACCGTGGGCGGCCGCAGGATCGAGGTCGACATCCCCGCCGGGGTGACGGACGGCCAGCGGATCCGGCTGGCCGGACAGGGCGGCAGGGGCGGCGACGGGGCTCCCGCGGGAGACCTCTACCTGATCGTCAGGATCGCGCGCCATCCCCGCTACCGGGTCGAAGGACGCGACATCCACCTCCGGCTCCCCGTCACACCCTGGGAGGGGGCGCTCGGCGCGACCGTCGCCGTCGAGACGCCGGGTGGCGAGGCCAAGGTCAAGGTGCCGCCCGGCACCTCGAGCGGGCGGAGGCTGCGGCTGCGAGGCCGGGGGATGCCGAACCCGAGGGGCCAGCCGGGCGACCTGTTCGCCGAAATAAGGATCATGGTCCCGCCCCGGCTCGGCGACGAGGAGCGGCGACTGTTCGAGCAGCTCGCGGCGGTCTCGACGTTCGATCCAAGGAGGCAGTGATGACCTACTCCCTGGCCAGGCCGGAACGCCTGGACATCGAGTCGTTCGCCAGGGCGACCGGGACGCATCCCGAGCTGGTGCGGCGCCTGGTCGTCCTCGGCGTGCTCGACGCGCAGCGCGACGCGGCGGGACGCATGTGGTTCTCCGCCTCCCAACTGCTCGCCATGGCCAGGATCCAGCGCCTGCGCGCGGGGTTCGCCCTCAACTACGCCGCACTCGGCCTCGTGGTCGACCTGCTCGACCGCATCGCCGAGCTGGAGACGGCCGTGCGCGACCTTTCCCCGATCACAGGAGGACCGAAGTGGACGTCAACCAGCTGACCCAGAAGTCGCAGGAGGCGCTGCACGACGCGCAGACCAAGGCTCTTCGCTTCGGCCACACCGAGGTCGACGGGGAGCACCTGTTGCTGGCACTGCTCGACCAGCCGGAGGGGCTCATACCGCGGCTGCTCCTGCGCGCCTCCGTCGACACCGACCGGCTCAGGACCGACCTGGAGGCCGTGCTGAACCGGATGCCCAGGGTCAGCGGCCCCGGCGTCGACCCGGGCCAGGTACGGGTGACCCGGCGCCTGTCGCGGCTGCTGGAGACCGCCAAGAGGGAGGCCGACCGGCTCAAGGACGAGTATGTCTCGGTCGAGCACCTGCTCGTCGCCCTTCTGGAGGAGGGCAGCGGGACCGCCGCGGGACGGCTGCTGCACCAGCAGGGGCTGACCAAGGACGGTTTCCTGCAGGCGCTCACCGCCATCCGGGGCAACCAGCGGGTCACCTCGGCGATGCCCGAGGTCGCCTACGAGGCGCTGGCCAAGTACGGGCGGGACCTGGTGGCGGCCGCCGCCTCCGGCAAGCTCGACCCGGTCATCGGACGCGACGCCGACATCCGTCGCGTCATCCAGATCCTGTCCCGCAAGACCAAGAACAACCCGGTGCTGGTCGGCGACCCCGGAGTCGGCAAGACCGCCATCGTGGAGGGTCTCGCCCAGCGGATCAGCAACGGCGACGTCCCCGAGGGGCTCAAGGACAAGGTGATCTTCAGTCTCGACATGGGCGCGCTCGTCGCGGGGGCGAAGTACCGGGGCGAGTTCGAGGAACGCCTCAAGGCGGTGCTCACCGAGGTCGTGGCCGCGGAGGGGCGGATCCTGCTGTTCGTCGACGAGCTGCACACGGTCGTCGGGGCGGGCGCGGCCGAGGGCGCCATGGACGCGGGAAACATGCTCAAGCCCATGCTGGCCCGCGGCGAGCTGCACATGATCGGGGCGACGACCCTGGAGGAGTACCGCAAGCACATCGAGAAGGACGCCGCCCTGGAACGTCGTTTCCAGCCCGTCATGATCGACGAGCCTTCCGTCGAGGACGCCGTCTCGATCCTGCGCGGCCTGCGCGAGCGGCTGGAGGTCTTCCACGGTGTGACGATCCAGGACGCGGCGCTGGTCGCCGCCGTGGTGCTGAGCCACCGCTACATCTCCGACCGCTTCCTGCCGGACAAGGCGATCGACCTGGTCGACGAGGCCTGCGCGATGCTCAGGACCGAGATCGACTCGATGCCCGCCGAGCTCGACGAGCTCACCCGCAGGGTGATGCGCCTGGAGATCGAGGAGGCCGCGCTGGCCAAGGAGGAGGACCAGGCGAGCCGGGCCCGCCTTGAGGAACTGCGCAAGGAGCTCGTCGACCTGCGTGCCGAGGCCGACGCCATGCGCGCCCAGTGGGAGGCGGAACGGCAGGCCCTTCGCGGAGTCCAGACGCTGCGCGAGGAGATGGAGCGCGTGCGTGCGGAAGCCGAGCGGGCCGAGCGCGACTACGACCTCAACCGGGCCGCCGAGCTGCGGCACGGCAGGCTGCCCGAGCTGGAACGGCGGCTGCGCTCCGAGGAGGAGCGCCTGCGCAGCAAGCAGGGAATCGGGCGGCTGCTGCGCGAGGTCGTGACCGAGGACGAGATCGCGATGATCGTCTCCAGGTGGACGGGCATCCCGGTGAGCCGTCTGCAGGAGGGGGAGCGCGAGAAGCTCCTGCACCTGGACGAGGTCCTGCACGAGCGGGTGATCGGCCAGGACGAGGCCGTGCAGTCGGTGTCCGACGCGATCATCCGGGCCCGCTCGGGAATCAAGGACCCGCGTCGTCCGATCGGGTCGTTCATCTTCCTCGGGCCGACGGGCGTCGGCAAGACCGAGCTGGCCAAGGCCCTGGCGGCGGCGTTGTTCGACACCGAGGACAACATGGTTCGCATCGACATGAGCGAGTACCAGGAGCGCCACAGCGTCAGCCGTCTGGTCGGGGCCCCTCCCGGCTACGTGGGATACGACGAGGGCGGCCAGCTCACCGAGGCCGTGCGGCGCAAGCCGTACTCGGTCGTGCTCTTCGACGAGATCGAGAAGGCGCACCCCGACGTGTTCAACACGCTGCTGCAGGTCCTCGACGACGGGCGGCTGACCGACGCGCAGGGCAGGACCGTCGACTTCCGCAACACCATTCTGATCATGACCTCCAACATCGGCTCGGTCTACCTGCTGGAGGGCGTCACCTCGAGCGGGGAGATCAAGCAGGACACCCAGGAGCGGGTCCTGGCCGAGCTGCGCTCGCACTTCCGGCCCGAGTTCCTCAACCGCGTCGACGACATCGTGATCTTCAAGCCGCTCACCGAGGAGGAGATCGAACGCATCGTCGAGCTGATGTTCGGCGAACTGCGGGTCCGTCTCGAGGAGCGGGGGATAGGGCTGGAGGTCTCGCCGCAGGCGCGCAGGCACATCGCCGAGCGCGGGTACGACCCGGTGTACGGCGCGCGCCCGCTGCGCCGGTTCATCGCCAGGGAGGTCGAGACCCGCATCGGACGCGCGCTGCTCACCGGTGACGCGCGCGAGGGCGCCGTGGTCCGGGTCGACCTGGTGGAAGGAGAGCTCGTCGTCACCTACGAGTAGCTTCTCGACGCCGACCTGTGAGACGCCGACCCGTGAGACAGGGGGAAGGAGACAACGGCCATGTCGACGAACATCGTGCGGTGCGGTGACTGCGGGAAGAGGAACCGGGTGCCCGCCGCCGCGGCGGGCGTGCCGCGCTGCGGGGAGTGCGGCGGCCCGCTGCCGTGGATCGTCGAGGCCGGTGACGGCGACTTCGCCGACGTGGTCGAGGCCTCGGCCGTTCCCGCGATCGTGGACTTCTGGGCGTCGTGGTGCGGGCCGTGCCGGATGGTCGGCCCGGCGCTCGACCGGATCGCCGAGGACCTCGCGGGACAGGTGAAGCTCGTCAAGGTCGACGTGGACAGGGCGCCCGGGCTCTCCGAGCGTTTCGCGATCAGGAACATCCCCTACCTGATGGTGGTGCGCGGCGGGGACGTCGTGGCCGAGCGGGCGGGCGCCGCCCCCGCCCCCGAGTTGCGCGCCTGGGTCGACCAGGCGCGCAACTCGGGGGCGACGGCGGGACGGGAGAGTGGCTGACATGGACGCGTTCGCGGAGACGCCCGACCACCAAGGGGCGTTTCCCCGGCTGGAGGAGGCGCAGACCGCCAGGCTCGCCCTCCACGGAACCCGGCGCCCGGCCAGGCCCGGCGACGTGTTGATCAGGGAGGGAAAGGAGGTTCCCGACTTCTTCGTCGTCCTGGCGGGCAAGGTCGCCGTCATCGAGGGCGAGCGGGTGGCGCGGGTTCACGGCCCCGGACGCCTCCTCGGCGAGATCGGGATGCTCACCGGCCAGAAGGCCTCCGTGACCTCGGTCGTCTGCGAGGCGGGCGAGGTCCTCGCGATCCCCGTCGACGCCCTGCGGCACGTCGTCGCCCGTGATCCCGACCTCGGCGACCTGATCCTGCGGGCCCTGGTGATCCGCCGTTCGCCGCTGATCGGCGGCGGGGCAGGCCTGAGGATCATCGGTTCCCGCTATTCGCCGGAGACCCGGCGGCTGCGCGAGTTCGCCGCCCGCAACCGGCTGCCGCACCGGTGGGTCGACCTGGAGGAGGACGAGGAGGCCGAGGCGCTGGTCCGCACCCTCGGCATCACGCCGCAGGAGACGCCGATCGTGATCCTGGGCGGCACCCGGGTCCTGCGCCATCCCACCGACGTCGAGCTGGCCCGCGCCGTCGGGCTGTCGGCGCCGTCCGCGCGCGGAGACCTGTTCGACCTCGTCGTCGTGGGAGCGGGGCCCGCGGGTCTCGCCGCCGCGGTGTACGGGGCGTCCGAGGGGCTGCGCACGCTGGTGCTCGACGCGGTCGCGACCGGCGGTCAGGCGGGTGCCTCCTCCCGCGTCGAGAACCACCTCGGCTTTCCCGCGGGGATCTCCGGCGGGCAGCTCGCCGAGCGGGCCGTCATCCAGGCCAGGAGGTTCGGGGCCCGCATCGGCGTGCCCGCGGAGGCGACCTCGCTCGAACGGCAGGACGGGTGCTACTCCGTCGGGCTTGGCGACGAGCCGCCGGTCCAGGGCCGCACGGTCGTCATCGCCACCGGAGCGCGCTACCGCAGGCTCGACGTGCCCCGTCTCGAGGACTTCGAGGGCGACGGCGTCCACTACGCCGCGACCCTGACGGAAGCCGGCCTCTGCGCCGGCGAGCAGGTCGTGGTCGTGGGCGGGGGGAACTCGGCGGGGCAGGCGGCGATCTTCCTTTCCGGGCACGCCTCGTCGGTGCGCCTGCTGGTCCGCGGCGACGACCTCGAGGAGAACATGTCGCGCTACCTCGTCGACCGGATCGCGCGCGCCCCCAGGGTCGAGGTGGCGCTCCGCACGGAGGTCCGCGAGCTGGTGGGAAACGGCGGGCTGGAGGCCGTCGTGGCCGTGGACACGCGCACCGGGCTGCGGCAGCGCGTGGACACCCGGGCCATGTTCGTCCTCATCGGGGCGCAACCGTGCACGGCCTGGCTCGCCTCCGCGCTCACCGTCGACGACAGGGGGTTCGTCGTGACCGGGTTCGACGGCGGCCTGCCGCTGGAGACCAGCCTGCCGGGCGTCTTCGCGGTGGGCGACGTCAGGAGCCAGTCGGTCAAACGGGTCGCCTCCGCGGTGGGCGAGGGGGCGATGGCCGTCCGGCTGGTGTACGAGCACTTCGCCCGTGAGACGCCCCGGAGCCCCCAGTCCCCCGATCTCGTGGGGGCGGCCGGGGCCGCCCGCCCGTACCGCTAGTCCGCGGCCGTGGTCTCCGGCAGGCCCGGACGGCCGCTTCGCGGGGCCGGGCCTGCCCGCCGTCACGGTCGCCGCGCGCCGCTCCTCGCGTCCGGGGCCTCGCGGCCGTCAGCGGCCCGGCTGCCCCTCCCGCTCCACGGAGAGCCTGGCCAGCTCGACACGCGAGTGGATGCCCAGCTTGCGGAAGACCTGGCGCAGGTGGAAGGCGACGGTGTGCTCGCTGATGAACATCTGCTCGGCGGCCTGACGGTTGGTCAGCCCCCCGGCGACCAGGTCGCAGACGGTGTGCTCGGTTCCGGTCAGGCTGTCCCAGCCGGACACCGGGTGGTCGGTCCTGACCCAGTGGCGGCGGCGCTTGCCGAGTCCCCGCAGCCTGCCGCGCACCCGCGCCGCGTCACGGGCCGCCTTCATCGCCTCGTAGCGGGACAGCGCGTCGTAGAGGGTCTCGACGGCCAGTTCGCGGCAGTCGTCGTCGGCGCTGAGCAGCACACCCAGGTCCTCGGCGGCCGAGGCCCTGGCCCAGGGGTCGGTGTGCTCGGCCACGGCGCGGCCCAGCGCCTGCCTGTCGCGCTCGCGCAGCCCCCGGGCGTGCGCGGCGGACACCGCGGGGTTGGGCAGGCCGGGGTTGCGCCAGGCGATGCCCTCCGCGGCGTCGACCACGGCGTCGGCCCTGCGCTCGTCGTCCACCGCCATGGCCACCCGCACCAGCCACGCCGCGGCGGTCGGCTCGCTGGTGAGCGCCCCGGTGTGCCGGGGGAGCGCGTCGTAGACCCGGCCCAGCGAGCTCATCCCGCCCGCGGCCCCGTCGCGGGCCTCGCTGATCCGGCCCGCCGCCAGCTCCGAACGCAGCCGCGCGTACGGCGGCGCGTCGCGAGCCCCCCGGGCCAGCTCGCTCTCCAGGCATCTGATCGCCCGGGGGAGGTCTCCGGCCCGCAGCGAGGCGGTGCCCAGCACCGACAGCGCGGAGGACGCCAGGGCGGGGACCCCCAGGGTCTCGGCGGCGGTCAGGCCGCTCTCCGCCTGCTCGATCGCGCTGCCGAACCGGCCCGCGGCCAGTTCGAGGCGGGCGCGCAGGACGGGGATCTCCGCGGCCCACGCCGGGTGGCCGACCGCCTCCGCCGTGGCGCTCGCCGTCACCGCCTCCGCCTCGTCGAGGAGCCAGAGGTCGGCGAGCATGGTCGCCAGTACGGCCCGCGGCTGCGGATAGTGCCCGTTGCCCGGCCGTTCCGCGGCCTCACGGGCGAGCTCGAGCCCGCGGGTGAGCCTGCCCTCGTCCCAGGCGAGCAGGGCGAGCAGCACGAGCGTCTCGGCCGTCGCGCTCTGCGCCACCTGACGCCCGCGTGCGAGCCTGGGCGGCGCGGCCTGCTCGACCTGGTCGCGCAACGCCCGCCGTACTGGGGCGGGGACCGTCTCGACGACGGAGCGCCACAGCAGCTCGTGCCGGAACGACAGCTCGTCCGGAGTGGCGACGAGCACGCCCGCCGCCAGCGCCTCCTCGAGGGCGGGCAGCAGGGCGGCGGGGGTCTCGCCCAGCATCTCCGCGGCGTACGCGGGGGAGAAGGAGCGGCCGAGCACGGCGGTGGCCTCGAGCAGGTACCTGGTCCTGGTGCTCACCTCGTCCAGGCGGCGCCGTACCGCGGTGTGCACGCGGCGGGGCAGCGCGGAGCCGGTGAGCCGGGCGACGCCCGCCTCGACGCTGACGGCGTTTTCCTCGCGCAGCCCGGTGAGCAGTTCGAGGAGCAGGAACGGGTTGCCTCCGGCCTGCGCCGCCAGCATCGTCAGCTCCTCGTCGGGGACGGCTCCCAGCGTGTCCGCGGCCACTTCGGCCACGGCCGCCTCGCTGAGGGGGCGCAGGTCGATCCTCGTGGCCCCCTCGCGGTGCAGCAGGTCGAACAGCCGGGCGTCGTCGGTGCCGTCGGCGGTGCGGCGGGCCAGCAGCCACGCCAGGGGACGGTCCGCCAGCTGGGACGGCAGTGTCCGCAGCGCCATGAGCGTGGCGGGATCGGCCCACTGGAGATCGTCCAGGGTCACCAGCAGCGGTCCCCTGTCGGCGCGCCGCTCCAGCGCGCTCCGCACCTGCCCGGCCAGCCATATCAGCAGGCCCGGCCCGTCGGGCACGGCGCTTCTGGTGACGGCCATGGCGGACGGAGACTCCTCGAGCGCCGACAGCAGCGGCCCCAGCGGCATCAGCCGCCCGAGCACGTCGGCCCGGCCCGCCGCGACCGCCGTTCCCCTGGCGGACGCGACGGTCGCGGCCTCGGCGAGCATGAGGCTCTTGCCCGCCCCGGGGTCGCCCTCGACGAGGGTCACGTTTCCTGTCGTGCCCGCGGCCCGCAGCTGTCGCAGAACCGTCGTCCACTCATCGGCGCGGCCGCGCATCGTCTTGCCTCGAATCCGAGATCATATGGAGATTTTTCTACCCCATGTCCTTTTTGGGGATGTCCTTGCGGGGCAAAACATCGCGTCAAGTCGGATTCGCGGGATCGAGTCCCTCGGTGGTCCGGCGGGGCGGAAAGGCGGGGCGTTCGTCCAGGGGGATCGCCGCCCGGCATGGGGGCGCGCACACGGAATCGCCCGGTCCGCGAATACGGCCTCCGGGGCGGCGGCGGGCGTAGTAGCCTGCCGTTTGTATCCGGGGAGACGTCGCCGACCTCGTGAATCTCAGTATTACCTATTGATCCTGTAGGAAATGGGGGTAAACTGGTGGTCTCGCCGTACGAAGGAGCCTCCATGAGCCCGGAACCCGGAACCGAGAGCCCGTTGCTCGCGGCGACCAGGGCCGCGCGATGGATCCGCTCCGCGGCCGTCGACGACGAGCGGGGCAGGCACTGGCGGGCGAACCCGGATCCGCGGGGCAAGGCCGCCCTGCCGGGCCAGCCGCTGTCGCTGTACTCGGGGGCGGCGGGGATCGTCCTGTTCTTCCTCGAGCTCGCCGCCGCGACCGGAGACGACGGCTACCTCGACGACGCGAGGGCGGGGGCCCGTTATCTCGCCGCCACCTGGCGGGACCAGGCAGACCTCTCCCTCCATCACGGCCTGTCCGGAGTGATGTTCGCGCTCGCCGAGGCCGGATGGGCCACCGGCGAGGAGTCCTTCGAGATCGAGGCGGGCGCGGTCGCCGACCACGTCGTGCGCAGCGCCCGCTCGATCGACGGCGGTCTCGGCTGGACCGGCGACCCCGCCCAGCGCGGTGACGGCGGCATCATCCTCGCCCTGCTGCACGCCGCGGGCATCCTGGGCGTCCCCGCCTACCAGGAGATCGCGGTCGAGGCGGGCGCGCGCATCGCCGTCCTCGCCGTGCCCGGCCACCGCTTCGGCGGCGGAGCCTGCGCGGACCTGCCCCTCGACGCCGTCACGCCGGGCTTCCTGTCCGGCACCGCGGGCACCGCCTTCCTGCTCGCCCGGCTCTACGGCGTGACCGGGGAGACCCGCTTCCTGAACGCCGCGAGGAGGGGAGCCGACTTCGTCCGCGCGATCAGCGCCGTGACCGACCGGTGCGCGCTGGTCCCGCACCACATCCCGCAGGGCCGTGACCTGCACTATCTCGGATTCTGCTCGGGCTCTGCGGGGGTCGCGCGGATGTTCTACGAGCTGTACCGGGTGGCGGGCGACGCGGGGGACCTCGACTGGGTCGAGCGGCTGGCCAGGGGGATAGTCCGCAGCGGGGTTCCGGGGCGTCAGACCGAGGGCTACTGGAACGTCGCCTGCCAGTGCTGCGGCACGGCGGGCCTGGTCGAGCTGTTCGTCGGGCTCTGGGCGGCGACAGGCCGCCCCGCCCATCTGGAGTTCGCCCACGAACTGGGGGAGAACCTCATCGGCAGGGCGACCCGGCACGACGAGCGAGGCTCGCGGTGGTATCAGGCCTACCGCAGGCTGCGGCCCTGGGAGGTCACCGCGGACACCGGTTACATGATCGGCGCCGCGGGGATCGCGACCGCGCTGCTCCACCTGGACGCCACCATGCGGCCCGAGGAGGCGCGCAGGCTCGTCCTGCCGCCGGACAACCCGTTCCCCGCCATCCCGCTCCCCACGGCGACGCTTCGCCAGTCCTGAGCACCGGGGCGCCTCCCGGGGAAGAGCAGAGGTGACCATCACGTGAAACCCGCTGCGAACACCCTCCGCCTCCCCGGGCGCGCGACCGCTTCACGCCCCTCCCGGTGCCACTGCCTGCGCCGATGCCGGTACAGAGCTCGGCGCGGGTCACTTACCCTTCGACACATGCCAAAGGCACGCCGGATCGTGCCGCCCCGGCGAAGGTCAGGCAGCGACCGCTGGCGATCCTCGCACGGGAGGTCCTGAAGGCGGTCTTATCCCATGATCGTCAAAGGGCGACCAAAGTTCGTGACCATGATTGGTGATTCTTCGTGAGCACTGCGCAAGCTCTGCCTACCGTCGATGTCGTGCTGACAATCGAGGATCTTCTGCCCGACCCTGACCGTTCCGTGGTGGCCGTCGAACCAGCCGAGTCGCTTGCCGGGCACTGGGCCGGCGCCCCCAGCGCGGTGGCGAGCGACGGGTTCGTCTACCTCGCCTACCGGTTGCGCAGGCCAGTCGGCGAAGGGCGCGGCTACGCGGTCGCCGTCGCCCGCTCCGAGGACGGCGAGCGCTTCGAGACGCTGCTCACGATCCACCAGCGGGAGATGGACACCGAGTCGCTGGAGCGCCCCACCCTGGTGCGCACCCCGCAGGGCCGCTGGCGTCTCTACCTCAGCTGCGCCACCCACGGCACCAAGCACTGGCGCGTCGAGGTGCTCGAGGCCGACGACCCGGCGGGCTTCGACCCCGCACGCCGTCAGGTCGTGCTTCCCGGAGACCCGAAGACCGGCGTCAAGGACCCCGTGATCGTACGGCATGGCGACGTGTGGCACCTGTGGGCCTCCTGCCACCCGCTGGCCGAGCCGGAGGAGGCCGACCAGATGGTGAGCGACTACGCCACCAGCGCCGACGGGCTCGAGTGGACCTGGCAGGGCACGGCGCTTAGCGGCAGGCCCGGCAGCTGGGACGCCAGAGGGACCAGGATCGCCGCCGTCCGCTTCCTCGGCGACAGGGTGGTGGCGCTGTACGACGGCCGGGCCACCGCGGCGGAGAACTACGAGGAGAAGACGGGCGTCGCGATCGGAGACGATCCCGCCGAGCTGACCCCGGTCGGCACGGAGCCCGCCGCCGCGTCCCCGCACGCGGGCGGCGGCCTGCGCTACATGGACATCGTGGACCTGCCGGACGGCGGGCGACGTCTCTACTACGAGTACACCCGTGCGGACGGGGCTCACGAACTGCGCACCGAACTGCGCTGACACGAGGGCCTGCGGCGTGGCCGGCGCCCGTGACGAGGGCGCCGGCCCGCTCATGCCTTCGGCCGCCCGTTGCGGGCCTGGCGCTGGCCGTCGGGACGGGTGCCGACCAGGCCGCCGGAGCGCTCGCGGGGGAGCAGCCAGTCGCTGAAGTCCTCGCCGGTCACCTCCTGCAGCAGCGCCACGTCGTCGGCGAAATAGCCGATCAGCTGCTCGCGCTGCTCCCAGGTCAGGGGCTGCCTCGAGCGGGCGCGCTGCTGCAGCCGCCGCTCCAGCGGATCGGTCAGGGCGCCGCTCACCTGCGGAGGCAGGAAGCGGCCGATCGTCGCCCCGGCGCGCAGCACCCGTGACAGCAGCTGGTGGCCGCGCGTCGACTCGGGATGGGCGGTCACGTTCTCGCGCGGCACCTCGGCGACGACTCCTGGTTCGACGCCGAGGAAACGGCAGATCCGGTCAAGGGTGTCGACCGGCCGGTCGACCAGATCCCGGTAGCGGAAGATCAGCACCTGCTCGCGGGGGAAGAGGGTGAACAGGTGCTCCAGCTGCTCGCCGTAGCGGCCGAGCGCGCGGTAGTGCCAGAAAGGCGCCCAGCCCGCCGCGACGCGGCGTTCCTCCTCCTCGCAGGCCCGCACCACGTCGCCGATCGGCTCGAGCCCCGCCGACCACAGGTGCGTCCAGTTGGAGTGCGCCCGTTCGATCGGGTCACGCAGCGCGGCGATCAGCCTGGCCTCGGGGAGCGCGGCCCGGATGCGCCGCTGGGCGTCCAGGTCGTAGAGGTAGAACGGCGTGGACTCGCCCTTCAGCGTCCCCGGCGGAGCGCCGGAGAACAGCGCCTCGTACTCCTCACGCCTCCAGACGTGCTCGCGGTAGGTCTGGGCGTCGCCGGGGCCGCCCCTGGTCGGGGGTGGCCCGTCGCTGAGGAAGAACTTCGGCTCCTTCACCGGTGAGAGGAAGAGCCCCGGGTGGCGGGACAGCGCGGCGTGCAGCGCCGTCGTCCCGGCCTTCGGGGCGCCGATCGTGAGGAAGTCTGGCAGGGGCATCTCTATTACCCTTAATCCCTACTGCTTTTATGGTAAATATAACCTCTTCCCAGGCAAAGACAAGCGCTGTGCGCCGGGTGAGCGCAGCGCTTGGAGGGATCTTCGATCAAGAGGGTTCTGGCCACCGTCACGGGTGTGCTGGGCGTGGTGGACGGCGACGCCGTCTCCTTCCACGCGTTCGGGGTCGGCGCCTTTCCCTGGTCGCGGAGCGCCGAGCCGGTCGTGAACCCTCAGGATACCCGCTCCCGCCGGTGGGGTGCGGGCGCGGGCCCGAGTCGTCCCCCGTGCCGCGGCCGACCAAAGTACCGTCTCTCGCGACTTCGGTATCGTTCGCCGCTCACGGCGAGGCCGCCCTCCCCGCGCGACCGTAGGCTCCGGGGAGGATGAACAGAACTGCGACCGTGCCCGCGCCCCGGCGACCCCTCCGTGACAGGCTCGTGGACACCGGCCTGTTCCTGCTCGCCTCCGCCTTCGGGCTCCTGCTGTCCGCCATGCGTCTGGACTCGGCCGCCCTGCCGGAACCGAGATGGCTGTTCGACCTCGACCAGGTCACCGGCGCGCTGGGCTGCGCCGCGCTGTGGCTGCGCCGCCGCAGGCCGGTCGAGCTGGCCCTGGCGCTGGTCGCCGCGTCGGCGTTCTCCGAGCTCGTCGCCGGCGCGATGCTGGTGGCGCTGTTCACGGTCGCGGTGCACCGGTCTCCGCGGACCACGACGGCCGTCTTCGCGCTGAGCCTGCCGTCCGCGCTCGTCTACGTCGTGTTGCGCCCCGAGCCGGACGTCCCCCCTCTGCCGCTGCTGGCGTTCGGCGTCGTGATCCAGGGCGCCGCGGTCGGCTGGGGCCTGTTCGTCCACCACAGGCGCAGGCTCACGCTGTCGCTGCGCGAGCGCGCGGTCCGTGTCGAGACCGAGGCCCGCCTGCGCGCGGAGCAGGCTCAGCACCGCGCCCGCGAAGTGATCGCGAGGGAGATCCACGACGTGCTCGGCCACCGCCTCTCGTTGCTGAGCGTGCACGCGGGCGCGCTGGAGTACCACCCCGACGCCCCGCCGGAGGACGTCGCCCGCGCGGCCAGGGTGATCAGGGAGAGCGCCCACCAGGCGTTGCAGGACCTGCGCGAGGTCATCGGCGTGCTCCGCGCGCCGGTCGGCGAGTTGCCCCAGCCCACCCTCGCCGACCTCGGCCAGCTCGCCGCCGAGTCGGAGACGGCCGGGACGCGGATCGACCTGCGTGAGGAGGTCGACGGCCCGGTCCCGGAGGGGACGGGCCGCACCGCCTACCGGATCGTGCAGGAAGGCCTGACCAACGCCCGCAAGCACGCCCCGGGCGCCGAGGTGCGCGTGAGCGTGGCGGGGGCGTGTGGCCGGGGGCTGACCGTCGAGGTGCGCAACGCCGCCCCCGCCGCCGTGCCCTCGGCGGGCGCGGGCTCGGGCCAGGGCCTGGTGGGCCTGGCCGAACGCGTCGCCCTGGCGGGGGGAAGCCTGGAGCACGGACCGGCCGCAGGAGGTGGCTGGCGGCTCTCCGCCTGGCTACCCTGGCCGCCATGACCGCATCGGACTCCTGGACGATCGGCGTGCTCGTCGCCGACGACGACCCGCTGGTGCGCGCCGGCCTGGCGATGATGCTGCGCGGAGCCCCCGACGTCCGCGTGGTCGCGGAGGCGGGCGACGGCGCCCAGGCGTTGCTCATGGCCGATCGGCACACCCCCGACGTGGTCCTGATGGACATCCGGATGCCCGTGATGGACGGCCTGGCCGCGACCGAGGCCCTGCGCGCACGCGGGCGCCCGCCCGAGGTCATCGTCCTGACCACCTTCGACGCCGACGAGCACGTCCTGCGCGCCCTCCGCGCGGGAGCGGCCGGCTTCCTCCTCAAGGACACCCCGCCCGACGAGATCGTGGCCGCGGTACGCCAGGTGGTCCAGGGCCACCCGGTGCTGTCCCCGGCGGTGACCAGACGCCTCATCTCCCGGGTCGCGGACGCGGGCCAGGACCGGCGCCGCCTGTGGGCCAGGGAACGCCTGGCGCTGCTGAACGACCGCGAACGCGAGGTCGCCGCCGCCCTCGGCGAGGGCAGGTCCAACGCCGAGGTCGGGGCACTGCTCCATCTCAGCGTCCCCACGGTCAAGACCCATGTCTCCAGCGTCCTGACCAAGCTCGACCTGAACAACCGCGTCCAGATCGCGCTGCTGGTCCACGACGCCGGACTGCTGGACGAGCGGCGGTGACGGGCCGTGAGACCCGCCGCCCCCGGCGCGGGCGCGCCGGAGCTGGGCTGGCGGCGTGTCCCGTCCCGGCAGAGACGTGATCTACTTTGTACAGGGCGGCGGCCGGTACGGCCTGCCCGTACCGTGAAGAGACAACCGATCTGCGAAAGAGAGACGAAGTGGCGCGCGAAGCCGTCTGGGCGGTCATCACCGAGATGTACGACGCCTACCGGCGCGGCGACCGGGCGGGGATCGACCGGTTGCTACACCCGGACGCGACGATCTGGGACTCGGCGGACCCGGTGCTGATCACCAGCAGGGAGCAGCTCGAGAAGGTCCGTGACGCCCGGCCGGCGGACGGTCCCGAGGAGACCGGCGTACACGCCTACGACGAGGTCGTCGACGTCTGGCAGGACGCCGCGCTCGCCCGCTACCTGCTTCGCGTCGACTTCGCCGAAGGGGAGCCCGAGATCGTGCGGACCACCACCGTGCTCCGGCTGGTCGACGGCGAATGGCTCATCGTGCACGTCCATGAGAACACGCTCTGAACTGCGGATTTCCTGAACGGCAGGCCCTCGGCCCGGGCTGACGCGGTGGGCGGGTACGTTCACGGGGCCGTCGCCTTCGTCGCCGAGCCGCCCGCGGCCTTCCCGCGCCTCGGGTTCGTCGCGGCAGGCGACCTCGCCGAGCCACTCGCAGGCCATGGCGCGTCTGACCTCAGAGGGCCTTCAGGAACCTCGCGGCGATCGGCGCGGCCACCGCGCCGCCGCTGCCTCCGTTCTGGACGAACACCGCGAAGGCCAGGGAGCCCCGGTAGCCGATGAACCAGGCGTGGGGCCGTCCGCCGACCACCTCGGCCGTGCCGGTCTTGCCCATGGTGTCCGGTGGCAGCCCCGCCCTGGCGGCGGTGCCCTGGGTGACCACGGCGCTCATCATCGTCCGCAGCCCCTCGGCCACGCCGTCGTCCAGCGGCACGGGAGGCGGCGAGTCGGCGGAGGGCTCGGCGGTCATGACGGCCGGTTTCCAGACGCCCCCGGCGACCGCGGCCGCGACCTCGGCCATGCACAGCGGACTCGCCTGCACGGAGTTCTGCCCGATGGAGTCCGAGCCGAGCTCGTTCAGATCGTTGTGCGGCTTGATCCGGCAGTAGCTCAGACCGGGCTTCTCCCTGAACCCGAACCGGTCGGCGGCCTCGGCGCGCAGCCCGCCCTCGCGCAGCCGTTCGTAGGTCTGCTGGACGAAGGTGGTGTTGCAGGACAGCGCGAAAGCCGTGACGAGGGGCACGGCGCCGTGGTCGGTGCGGTCGTCGTCGGTGAAGGTCCTGGCGTTCGGGATGGTGTAGGAGGCGGGGCACGGGACCGGTGACTGCGCGGTCAGGCCGCTGCGGAGCAGCGCGGCGGCGGTGACCACCTTGAACGTCGAGCCGGGCGGATAGAGGCCGATGAACGCCTGTTTGCCTCCCAGGGTGTCCGCGACCGCGCGCACCTGGCGGGTGCGGACGTCCACCACCACGACCGCCGCCGGCTGTGACAGGCCGTCGAGGGCGCGGGCGGCCGCCGCCTGCACGGGCTGGGAGATCGTGGTCCTGGTTCCGGCCGTCCGCCGGGACGGGGAGGCGAGCAGCACGCGCCCCGAGGGCACCTCCTGCACCGCCAGTTCGACCGTCGTGCCGTCGAGCCCGCCGAAGTATTCGTCCGCCCTGCTGTCGCGGGGGAACGGCAGGCCCTCGAGGGTGAGGGTGGCGGGCCGTCTGACCCGGCTCTCCCTGAGCCGCAGGCTGACACCGTCCCTGAGCGAGGGGTGCAGCGTCTGCGGAGTCCAGAGCACCTTCCACCTGCCGCCTCGCAGCGCCAGGCGCAGGGCCGAGGAGAAGCTCCACCTGCCCAGTCCTGCCACCTCCCGCGTCCCCTGGAAGGGCACCTGGGCCTCCAGGGCGTTCTGGCGGCGCAGCGGGCCCGGGACGAGGGACGGCGACGAGGTCCGCAGCTCGGTGTCGAAGCGCCGGTGCCGTTCGGCGAAGTCGGCGGGGGGAGCGGAGACCAGGCCGGCCATGGAGGTCAGGTCGCCGATCTGCCACGCGGCGAAATAGCGCGCCGCGACCGCCTCGGGGCCGTCCTGCGCGGTGGGTGAGGGCGAGGCCTGCGCAGGGGGCTGTGAGGGGACGGGGGACAGCAGGAGGGTCGGCGCGGCGGACGCCGTCGGCGCGACCTGGGCGAGAGCGGTCGTGGACTCGGGCTCGGGGTCCGAGGAGCGTCCGGCTGTCTCTCCGGAGACGTCCCGCCGTGGCGGGGAGGTCGTTGTTTCTCCGGTGACGGACAGCACGCCGTACACGCCGAAGGCGGTGACCGCCAGCGCCAGGGCGATCAACATGAGGAGCCGTCGACTGCGCATGCCGTTCACTCCTCGAGGTCCGACTGGGGCACCGGAGAGAAGATCGTAGAGCCGGTCACAGAGACGAGTCAGGCTTTTCACCCAACACCCGCGTGATTGTGCACTAAAAGCAATGAAAACGCACAATCCAAGTGCGCGAGAATAACGCCGCTCGAACGAAAGCGCTACCGGAGGTAATCGATTCGGCGTGACGTTCTCCGGGGAATCCCGTCGGCTGCCCGAAAAGCGGCCTGCCCTGAGGATGTTTTCACGGTGAATCCGGGGACTCGCGCCGGTCTTCTTCGCGGGAAGGCCGAAAGCCCGCCCGCCACGTCGCCGCGCGGACCGCCGATTTCGACGCGGCGGCGCCGGACGGCCCCGGCCACCGGTCATCCGGCGTTCGCGGCCACCGGCGGTGAAAGGGGCGGTTCGGCTCCGAACCGTGAACCCGTGCGGTCGCGACGTCGGCGGAAAAACGGCGGATCACCATGAAAGTCTGGCGTTGCGGGAATGTCCCAGAGGATGCCGAGGGCTGGAGCCGGTCCGCGGACTCCTGTGACCGCGTCGAGCCGTAAAGCAACGGTGAGCCGTTTTTCGAACCCGCCATGTGATGGGGGGTGCGCGCTGTCAGGCCAGGATGGGGCTTTGCCGCGTTCAGGGCTCCGCCGAGGTGTCGTGCAGGTCGAGGGTCCAGTTCTGGCCGATCAGGTCGTGGCCGAAGCTGTGGTGGGGCTCCTGGTCGGTGAGGGTGAAGCCGAAGCTCTCGTAGATCCTGCGGGCGGAGACCAGGACGTCGTTGGTCCACAACGTCACCTGCCGGTAGCCGGCCTGGCGGGCGAAGGCCAGGCATTCGCCGACGAGACGGGCGCCGAGGCCGAGGCCCCTGGAGGCCGGGGTGACGAGCAGGATGCGCAGCCTGGCCACCCCCGGTTCGTCGCCGGAGACCAGGAAGACGCAGCCTGCGCGCCGGCCGTCCACTTCGGCGATCCAGGCCGCTTCGGCGGCCGGGTCGTGCTTGGCGGCGTACTCGGCGACGATCTTGGCGACCAGGGCCTCGAAGTCGGTGTTCCAGCCGAACTGCTGGTCGTAGATCTCGCCGTGGGCCATCACCGTCCAGCCCAGATCTCCGGGACGGTCGGCGCGGCGCACGATGACGTGCGGCTGGTGATCCCGCTCCGGCATACGTAACCCCTCGTGATCGTTGACTTCGCACTGCTACTGACACGAGTGTGTCAGTAGCTTTAGGCTAGGGCCATGTCCAGGAGAACGCCAACCCCGTCCGCGCGGCAGGTCGAACTGCTGGAGGCCGCCTACCGGTACGTGCTCGCCCACGGTCTGGCCGATCTGTCGCTGCGCCCGCTGGCCGAGGCCGTCGGCTCCAGCACCCGGGTGCTGATGTTCCTGTTCGGCAGCAAGGACGGCCTGGTGCGGGCACTGCTGGCCCGCGCTCGCGACGATGAGCTGGCGATCCTGGACCGCCTCAGACAGGCCGACCAGCCCATCGGCCTGGTTCTGGCGAGCGGCCGCGTGTGGGCGTGGCTCGCCGCCGAGGAGCACCGCCCCCTGCTGCGGCTGTGGGCCGAGGCCTACGCCCGCTCCCTGGTCGAGCCCGACGGCGCCTGGGCCGGGTTCGCCCGCGCCACCGTCGACGACTGGCTCGACGTCCTCGCCGCCTGCCAGCCACGACCGGAGCGGGACGGTCAGGACGGCGCCGTTCGCCGCACCCTGGCGCTGGCGGTGCTCCGGGGAGCCCTGCTCGACCTCCTCGCGACGGACGATGAGCCCCGGGTCACCGCCGCCGTCCACCGGCACCTCGCCCTGCTGCGCGGCTGAGACGTCCCGGCCCGGACCGTCCGGCCGTGCCGGCCGCGAACCGCGGCCGGGTTCTCTCATGCGCCTCGCGGCGCCGGACGACGCCCGCGAGGCGCCGCGCGGCCTGCCCGGGTGCCGGTTGCCGGGCCGTGAGGCCGGCCGCCCATGCCGTGAGCCGTCACCACGCCGGAATTCCGGCGTCCGCGCGCGTCGTCGTGCTCTGGTGGCGTTCGAGGCGTGCTTTCGCCGTCAGAAGGCGTTCTCCGGCGACCAGTTCGCCACCGAGGGCGTGCGCAACACCGCCAGCGTGCCGTTCAGGTGCGCCGCCAGCGCCGAGGCCGCCCGTGCGGCGTCTCCGGAGCGGATGCCCTCGACGATCGCGGCGTGTTCGGCCAGCACCGTCCTGGCCCGGTCCTCGGCCGCGGCGACGGCCCGCAGGCCCATCCGGACCTGGCGGTCGCGCAACGTCTCGTAGAACTCGGCCAGGACCGGGTTGCCCGCCGCGCGCACGATCGCGCGGTGAAAGGCCCGGTCGCACTCGATGAAGGCCAGGTGGTCCTCCAGCAGCGTCTCCTGCCGGTCCACCAGCCTCTCCAGTTCGGGCGCGAGGCTGTCGGCCAGCGGGACCGCCCTGCGCACGCACCAGTCCTCCACCAGCTCGCGCGCCTGCATCACCGCCTCTATCTCGGCGTCGGATACCGGCGGCACGAACGCGCCCTTCTTGGGCATGATCTGCAGGAAGCCCTCGGTCTCCAGCCGCAGCAGAGCCTCCCGCACGGGCGTTCGCGACATCCCCGTCGCCTCGCACACCTCCGCCTCGGTCAGAAACGTGCCCTCGTGCCGGGGCAGCGACCCGATGTGGTGTTTCAACCAGCGATATGTGCTGTCCTGAGCGCTTTCGCGTCCAGCGTGCGACCTTCTCATGGACATAATGTATACAACACGTCTACCAGGAGCAACGTGCAGTCCGCGCCCTGGGGACGGGTCCGCTCGCCGGTCGGCCTCGGGGCGGACTCGGAGGGCGGGTTCGAGGTCGTGGCGTGCGGTCAGGTCGCCGTTGGGTCGGTCTCGGCCTATCGGCGTCAGGCTGCCTTGACGTCAAGGTAGCTTGACGGCATGCTCGGATCATGTCTACTCCGGACGAGCTCGAAGGCCGGTTCACGCTGCTGACCGCGGCCGCGCGCTATGACGCGCTACGCGTCCGTGACGCCCTGGCGTTACCGATCGACGAGGACGACTCGGCGCTCACCCCGCCCGACCCCGACGCGGAGCCCCTGACCCGGAGCGAGGCGCTGGAACTTCTCGCCCTGGGCGAGGTGATCGCGCGAAAGGCGGGCTACGGACGCCAGCTCTCCGTGCGTTCCGCCCGCAGGTCCGGTGCCTCGTGGTCGCAGATCGGCGCAGCCCTGGGAACCAGCAAGCAGGCGGCGTGGGAGGCCCACAACCGATGGATCGACGAACAGGCGGGGGAGCACCGGGGCGACGGCCACTGGGGCTGGGACGAGAAGGAGGCGGCGGCCGCGCGCGCACTCGCCGGTGATCCCGAGGGCGAGGACGCGGGATGAACGGACACGCCGAGACCGTCGTCCGCCCCTTCGTCCTCGACGTCCCGCAGGCCGAACTGGACGACCTGGCCCGCCGCCTGGCCGCGACCAGGTGGCCCGACGAGCCGGCCGGTGCGGGCTGGTCCCAGGGCGTGCCGATGACCTACCTCAAGGAACTGGCCGCGTACTGGCGCACCGTCTACGACTGGCGGGAACACGAGGCGCATCTCAACCGGTTCCCGCAGTTCACGACCACCATCGACAACGCCAACGTTCACTTCCTGCACATCCGTTCCGCCAGGACCGACGCGCTGCCACTGCTGATCACCCATGGCTGGCCCGGGTCCGTCGTGGAGTTCCTCGACGTCATCGGGCCCCTGACCGACCCCCGGGCCCACGGTGGGGACCCGGCCGACGCCTTCCACCTGGTGATCCCCTCGATCCCGGGATACGGGCTGTCGGGGCCGACCCGCGAGGGCGGCTGGGACGTGCACCGGGTCGCCAGGGCCTGGGCCGAGCTGATGCGGCGACTGGGGTACCGCCGCTACGGCGCGCAGGGCGGCGACTGGGGCCACGCGATCACCCGGGAGCTGGCCGTCCTCGACGGCGCCCATGTCGTCGGAGTGCACCTCAACACCCTGCTGACGCCGCCTCCCGGCGACCCCGCGGAGGCCGCCGCGCTCACCGTCGACGACAGGGCCCGTCTTGACCGGCTGGCCGCCGCGGAACCGGAGATGTCGGGCTACGCGAAG
Organism: Streptosporangium carneum; assembly: GCF_027922005.1. Classification (GTDB taxonomy): domain Bacteria; phylum Actinomycetota; class Actinomycetes; order Streptosporangiales; family Streptosporangiaceae; genus Streptosporangium; species Streptosporangium carneum. The sequence goes on from NZ_BSEV01000004.1 coordinate 121,170, forward strand.
ATCCAGGGGACCCGGCCCCAGACGCTGGCCTACGCGCTCACCGACTCCCCGGTCGGGCAGCTCGCCTGGATCGTCGAGAAGTTCAAGGAGTGGACGGACTGCGCAGACCTGCCCGAGGAGGCGGTCTCCCGCGACCGGCTCCTGACCAACGTGATGCTCTACTGGCTCACCGCGACCGCTGGATCGTCGGCTCGCCACTACTGGGAGGCGTTCCACCCCTCCCGGCCGCCGCGCACCGAGCCGCTGGCGACGCCCACCGCGGTGGCGGTCTTCGCCGCGGACCCGGCCCGCCCCGTCCGGCGGCTCGCCGGGCGCGACAACAACGTCGTCCACTGGTCGGAGTTCGACCGGGGCGGTCATTTCGCCGCGATGGAGGAACCTGACCTGTTCGCCGACGACGTCCGGACGTTCTTCCGCCGGTTTCGCTGACGCCCCCCGGGACAACCCCGGTCACGGCGGTCTCGCCCCTGCCGTGCCCGCGGAGGGGGAGTCGTCGCCGAACGCCAGCGCCGCATCGGCGATCCGCAGGCGGAACGGGCGGCGCTCCAGTGCCTCGGACAGCGCCGAGAGCACCTCGCCCAGCGGGCACGGCAGCTCGTCGTCGAGCGCGGCCGCCGCGGCGCTCGTCGCCGCCCATTCGGCCTGGATCGCGGGGAGCATCGACCGCGCCCTCGCGGTCAGGTGCACGATGTGCTGCCGGGCGTCCTCGCCCGGCTCGAGCAGGACGAGACCGCTCCTGCTCATCTGCGCCACCGTCTGGCTCGCCGCGGAGTGGGTGACCGACGTCGCGCGCGCCAGGTCACGGATGGAGCACGGGCCCAGCTCGACGAGCGCCCGCACGATCGGAGAGAACCGGGGCCGGTAGTCCTGCAGCCCGAGGTCGGCGCAGGCCCTGGCGACATCGCCGTCCATCAGCTCCAGGAGATGTCGCAGCTGAGTGCCCAAACCCTTGAAACCGCCCTGCGAAGACACGTCCACGGCGTGACTATAACGACCGTCGCTGCGTCCCTTGGCGTCCCTCGCCATGCCGGGCGCACGGCCCGGTGTGTCCGCCAGGGCGGTCCGCACCCGTCGCCCAGCGGACGGGCCATGAGAATCTACTTTGTAAAGGCGAGTAGCCTGAAGGGATGGCCGAGCCCTACCTGACACCGGAGAGCCTCACCGAACACGAGATCGAGATCAAACGGTCGCGGTTCGTCTGCGCCCTCGCCCCGGTGTCCTCAGAGGAGGCCGCCCGCGCGTTCGTCGCGGGCCGCAGGGAGCTTCACGCCGACGCCACCCACAACTGCTCGGCCTACGTGATCGGCGGGGACCGGCGTCTGCAGAAGGCCGACGACGACGGCGAGCCCGGCGGCACCGCGGGGACCCCGATGCTGGAGACCCTGCTGCGACGGGGCCTCGGCGACGTGGTCGCGGTGGTCACACGTTACTTCGGCGGGGTGAAGCTGGGGGCGGGCGGCCTGGTCCGCGCGTACGGCTCGGCGGTCGGCAAGACGCTGGACCTCGCACCCCTGACCGAGATGGTTCCGGCGAAGGTGATGACGGTGACGGTCGACCACGTCCGGGCGGGCCGGCTGGAGAACGACCTGCGCGCCTCGCCGTACGAGGTCAGGGAGGTCGGCTACGGCGCCGAGGTCGCCTTCGTGGTCGCGGTCCGCGAGCCGGACCTGGTCGTCTTCCCCGGCTGGGTCGCCACGCTGACCGCGGGACAGGCGGCGGTCGAGCCGGGGGAGACGGTCTACCTCAGAAGGGCGTGACCGGGGCGGGGGGTCGCGCAGGACGGGCGCGGGGCGGTCACCTCCGGAGGCGGCCCCGTGCCTGATGGCCGCCGCTTCTCGAAGAGGGGCGGGCCGGTCGGTCGAGGGGGGCGTCGGCGGTGTGCGGTGCCGGAAGGATGTGGGATGAATCACGCGAGGAACGGGAACTTCCCCGGGGAAACGGTCGCCCGTGCGCGGGCAGCCCGCCGGCGATCGGCGGGCCCGGGGGCGCGAGCGGCAGGAGCAGGGCTCTGACGTGCGGAAATCGCCGGGAACCCGCGAGGCGTGCGATGGCGTGTCGTAGGACTGGGTTTTCCGTACCTCCGGTGCCGGGGTACGGGGGAGGTGAACGCCGTGTTCTTCCTCATACCTGGCGTATCCCGCCGTGCCTAGCCTTTGGGACATGAGTTCAACGACTGCCGATGGAATCGCCGGATGGGCGATCAACCTCATGGAGACCCTTGGGGCACCCGGAGCGGGGGTGGCGATCGCGCTGGAGAACCTTTTCCCGCCTCTGCCGAGCGAGGTGATCCTGCCGCTGGCGGGGTTCACGGCGAGCAAGGGCAACATGACCTTGTTCGACGCGGTGCTCTGGACCACGCTCGGCTCGGTGGTCGGCGCGTTGGCGCTCTACGGGGTCGGGGCGCTGCTGGGGCGTGAGCGGGTGGTGGCGATCGCGGCGAAGCTGCCGCTGGTCAGCGTCTCGGACATCGAGAAGACCGAGGCCTGGTTCGCCAGGCACGGCAGGAAGACGGTGTTCTTCGGGCGGATGATCCCCATCTTCCGAAGCCTCATCTCGATCCCGGCGGGGGTCGAGCGCATGCCGATCACGGTCTTCACCCTGCTCACCACGCTGGGCAGCCTCATCTGGAACACGGCCTTCGTGATGGCCGGATACCTGCTGGGGGAGAACTGGTCGCTGGTCGAGGACTACGTGGGCATCCTCTCCAAGGTCGTGCTGGGCGTCGTCGTGCTCGCGATGGTGATCTTCGTGGCGATCCGGCTCGCCGACAGGCGCAAGGGCAGCCACCGCGCCCGGTGAGGGGCGGCGTCCGGCCCGTGGCCGCCTCGTCGTGAGCGGGGCGGCCACGGGCCGGCCGGTTCATCGGTCGTCCGCCAGGCGGGCGGCCCTGGCGTGCAGGTAGCGCCGCTGTGGCGAGGCGGCCGTCCGCAGGGCCGCCGCCCGATAGGAGTCGCGCGCGGCCACGCGGTCACCGGCCATCTCCAGCAGGTGCGCGCGGACCGCGTGCAGCCGGTGGTCCTCGGCGATCCGCTCGTCGGCCCCGAGCCCCTCGAGCAGGTCGAGCCCGGCGCGCGCGCCCCGGACCATGGCCACCGCGACGGCGTGGCTCAGCGCCACCACGGGGTTGTCGGAGATCCGCATCAGCAACTCGTACAGCGCCGCGATCTGCGGCCAGTCGGTCTCCTCCGCGCTCGGCGCCTCGTCGTGGAGCGCGGCGATCGCCGCCTGGAGCTGGTAGGGGCCAGGCGCTCCCAGGGTGAGCGCGCCGGTGACGAGCGCCACGCCCTCGGCCACGAGGTCCGCGTTCCATAGGCTTCGATCCTGCTCGGCCATCGGCACCAGGCCGCCGTCGGGGCCGGTGCGCGCGGGACGGCGCGCGTCCGTGAGCAGCATGAGCGCGAGCAGCCCCGTCACCTCGCCGTCGCCGGGCAGCAGCCGGTGGACCATGCGTGCCAGCCGGATCGCCTCCGCCGACAGCTCGGCGCGGTGCAGGCTCGGCCCCGACGTGCTGACGTAGCCCTCGTTGAAGATCAGGTAGAGCGTGTGGAGAACCGCGCCGAGCCGTTCGGCGCGGTCGGCGGCGGGGGGCATGCCGAAGGGGATGCCGCTGTCCCTGACGCGCCGCTTGGCCCGGCTGACGCGCCGGGTCATGGTCGCCTCGGGGACGAGGAAGGCGCGGGCGATCTCCGCGGTGGTCAGGCCGCCGACCGCCCGCAGCGTGAGCGCGATCTGTGAGGCGGGTGTCAGCGACGGGTGACAGCACATGAACAGCAGGACGAGCGTGTCGTCCGAGTCCTGCGGCCGGCTGTCGGCCGCGGGCGCCGGCCACCGGCCGGGCAGCTCCCACCGGGCGGCGGCGTCCTCGCGATGCCGCCGGGCCTGCTCGCCGCGCAGCAGGTCGGTCAGCCTGCGCGAGGCGACGGTGATCAGCCAGCCTCGGGGGTTGTCCGGGACGCCCTCCTGGGGCCACCGTGTGGCGGCCGCCAGGAGCGCCTCCTGCGTCGCGTCCTCCGCGGTGTCGAAATGCCCGTATCGCCGTACCAGCGCGCCGAGGACCTGCGGCGCCAGGTGGCGCAGCAGGTCCTCCAGCCCGGTGCCGGTCACGTCGGCACGGTGTCGGCCACGGTGTCGGCCACGGTGTCAGGCACGGGGTCGGGCACGGGGTCGGGCACAGGACGTCAGACGTCCAGGTCGGCGTGGCCGTCGACGATCGGCCGGACGTCCACGTACCAGTCGTGGTCCAGGACAGCACCCTCGGGGCGAGGGGTGTCCGCCAGGCGCGCGGCGATCTCGGTCGCCCGGTCGAAGCTCTCGCACTCGACGATCGTGTAGCCGGCGAGGACCTCCTGCGTCTCGGGGTAGGGGCCGTCGGTCACGACGGGGACCCCGTCGCGCAGCTCGACCCTTCTGGCGTGCACGGGGGCGCTCAGCCCCTGGGCGTCGACGAACTCCCCTGACTCGACCAGGTCGTTGTTCCACTTCTCCATGAAGGCGTGCATCGTCGCGACGTCCTCGGGTGACCAGGCGCTCGCGCCGCTGGACTGACCGGCCAGCATGTCGTGGTCCCGCTGCGAGCCGTAGATCAGGATCATGTACTTCACGGTCTCTCCTGTTTCTCTGCCGGCACCTATGGGGTGCCTGTCACCGGAGACGTCGAAGCCGCGGGCCCGTTTCGGACATCCCGGCCGCGACCTGAGCGTGAATTCTTCGCGCGGGTTCAGCCCTCCAGGGCGTACTGCATCACGCGCAGCTTGGCCTGGGCCTCGGCGAGCTCGGCGGCGGGGACGGAGTCGCCCATGATGCCGCAGCCCGCGAACAGGCGGGCCCTCGCGCCCTCGATCTGGGCGCACCGCAGCGCGATGCCCCACTCGCCGTCGCCCCGGGCGTCGATCCAGCCGACCGGGCCCGCGTAACCGGCGCGGTCCATGCCCTCCAGCTCGCGGATGACCTCCAGTGCCGTCGGTGTGGGGGTGCCGCCGACGGCGGCCGTCGGATGCATGGCGGCGACCACGTCCAGGACCGAGGACCCCGCCGCCAGACGCCCGGTCACCGGGCTGGCCAGGTGCTGGACGTTCGGCAGCACCAGCAGCTCGGGCTCCCGCGGCACCTTCAGCTCCGAGCAGAGGGGGGTCAGCGCCTCGCGGACCGACTCCACCGCGCAGGCGTGCTCGTGGCGGTCCTTCTCCGAGGTGAACAGGGCCGTGCCGCGCCTGGCGTCGTCGGCAGGGTCCGTGCCCCGCGCGGTCGTGCCCGCGAGCACCAGCGACTCGATCGTCTCCCCGGTGTGCCTGACCAGCAGCTCGGGGGTGGCGCCGACCAGGCCGGCGCAGGAGAAGGTGTAGCACTCGGGGTAGCGCAGGGCCAGGCGTGACAGCAGTACGCGGACGTCGATCTCCCGTTCGGCGGTGGCGGTCAGGTCCCGGGCGAGCACGACCTTCTCCAGGCGGCCGGACCTGATCTGCTCCACGGCTCGGGCCACCGCGTGCTCCCATTCGGGAGCGGTCAGGCTGCCGTCGCCGTACCGGATCCTGCCGAGGTCGCGCGGGGCCCTGACCAGGTCGAGCCGCTCCTCGCCGATGGTGGTCAGCCAGGCGCGGCCTTCACGGCGGGCCAGGACGACCTGGGGGACGACGAGGACCGAGCCGTGGGCGTCCTGGTCGAAGGTGAAGGAGCCGAAGGCCACGGGGCCGGAGCCCGGAGCGCCGACGTCGTCGTCGACGTGGGCCTCGCCGAAGGTGGCCGCCAGCCAGTCGCGGGCCCAGCCGAAACGCCCCGGACCTGGCGGCACGGTGACCCGGGCGGCCTCTCCCCAGGCGACCAGCCCCTCTCCGCGTCTGATCCAGGCGTGCGGGGTGGTCCGGGGGAGCCGCGAGATCAGATCGCCGGGGTCGTCGACGAGAGCGGTTCTCACCATGAGGGGACGGGTCAGTCCGAGCGCGACACTCACCCGGAACACTCTATGCCGCAAACTGAACGCGTTCGGCGTCGGTCCCCGGTCAGCACAGCCGCCACGCTCTGTCAAGAAAACCAAGGCACTCGGTCAACGGAAAGCGCCGCGCTGTCCTGCGGTGATACATCCGAAGTACTGGTGATCTCTCAGGCGGAGGTGTCATGCTCGGCAGGACTGTGACCGTATTCACAGCGGTGACCGTGTCCACGGCCCTGTGGGCCACCCCTTCCGCGGCGGGCTCCGGCGAGTCGTGGCGCCCGGCGGTGCTGGCCGCGCTCGGGGATTCGATCAGCGCGGGGTTCAACGCCTGCGGCTGGTACGTCACCTGCCCCTCCCGCTCGTGGTCGGCGGGCGAGGACCCGGCCGTCCAGAGCCACTACATGAGGTTGCTCGACCTGGACAGGGGAGCGCTCGGGCACAACGTGAACCTCGCCGTTCCCGGGGCGACCAGCGCCGACCTGGCCGGGCAGGTGGCGGGGGCGGTCGAGCGCCGGGCCGACTACGTGACGGTGCTGGTCGGCGCGCAGGACGCGTGCGTGTCCGAGGAGCGGCGGATGACGCCGGTGGCCGTCTACGAGAAGCGGGTGGCCGAGGCTCTGGCGCTGTTCCGGGCGGGACGTCCCGGCGGCAGGGTGTTCGTGGCCAGCATCCCCGACCTCAAGCGGCTGTGGCGGGTCGGCAAGGACAATCTGGCGGCGCGTGGGTTCTGGGCGGTCGGCCGGATCTGTCCCACCATGCTGGCCAGGCCGACCTCGACCTCCCCGGCCGACCAGGCCCGCCGCGACCGGGTGCGCGACCGGGTGGCCGGTTACAACGCCGCCCTGGCCAGGGTGTGCGCCGCGTACGGCCCTGCCTGCAGGTTCGACGGCAACGCCCTGTTCGACTGCCCGTTCACCCTGAACCACGTCAGCAGGTGGGACTTCTTCCACCCCAACGCGGCGGGGCAGCGGCTGATCGCGCAGAGGACCTTCCCCGCGGTCCGCGACTGGCTCGACGAGCCCGTGCTGGAACCCGAGCTGCAGCCCTAAGAGCCCCGGCCGACTCTGACCTCGCCACTATCTTGATCTACATTGTAAAGGTGGAGGGTTTTGAGAACCCACTACCCACAAAAACCCAAAATCAGGCCTCGAAGCCGGTACCGCGGCTGACGGGCTCCCAGACGAGCAGTTCCTCACGGAGACTGAGGCCGCGGCCAGGAGCGGCAACACCAGCGCCTACCGGCACTATTGGGAGCTGTGCGTGCTGCTGGCGTTGCGAGACGCCCTGCGGGCGGGGGATGGGTGGGTGCCCGGTTCGCGCCGCTATGCCGACCCGGCCGCCTACCTGCTGACTCCGGCCAGGTGGGCGAACCATCGAGCGGGGGTTTGCCGCCTGGTCGGCAAACCTGCTGACGCCGCCTTGGGCCTGGCCCAGGTCGCCGATGAGTTGCACACGGCGCTGGGGGAGCTGGAGCAGACACTGGCTGAGGGCGATGGCCCGGTCCGCCTGGACGAGGCGGGCGATCTGGTGATCTCTCCGCGCGGCTGGCCGGGTCGCTGAAGTTCGGTCATGCCACCACCTCCGTGCTGGTCGGCAGGCTTTCGGCGTCGAGCCGGCAGAACGCTCTGGCGGCGGCGCTGAAGGAGTACGGGGCAATGCCACGTAGCGCTACATGAGGCCGCTGCTGCAGCGCATCGAGCGCGGGGAGCTCGATGCGACCTGGATCATCACCCACACGCTGCCGTTCGACGAGGCGGAACGCGGCTTCGGGCTCTTCAAGAGCAAGTAGGACAACTGCGAGAAGGTCGTTCTCAAACCCTGACGGCCACCCGTATTGGGCCGCTGCGGCGAGTGTGGTGGCCGGATGCGGGTCTGTCCGGCGGCGCTGGTCTGCGGTGCCCGCCCAGCAGTGCGGACGGACCCTGTCCGGGGGCGGGGACTACGCGTTACGCGTCTTTCTCGTCCCGCCAGCCGCCGGGTTCGGGATGGTAGCCGTAGGCGGCGGCCCGTACCGTGTCCTCGTCCTCCAGTCCGGAGCCGATCGCGCCGCCGACGGTGGCCAGCGAGCTGATGATCCAGGCCAGCATCAGGTAGTCGGTGAAAGCGACCGGCCGCTGCAGGGTCTGTTTCAGCACGGATGTGTCGATCAGCAGCGCCGCGGCGAGTATCGTTCCGGCGAACAGCACCAGATAAGACACCGCGGCGGCCAGGGTGAGGGTGAGGATCGTGCCCAGGTTGAACAGCCGGGCCAGCTCAGTCGGCGTCTCCCGGTCCGGTTTCTCCCACAGGTCGTGCGCGACGATCAGCCAGGCCACCAGCGCGGTCAGCCCGAGAAGCATGATCACGGTGAGGCGGAGTCCGCCGAGCGCGTCGCCCATCTCCCAGATGGCGGTGGTGGTGAGTGCGAACGCGGCCGTGCCAAAGGCGCCGACCAGCAGTTTGGACAGGCCCAGCAGGGCGCGCCCCGGGCGGTTGGCCCGGACCATTCCGGTCAGCAGCCGCACCCGGCCGATCAGCCGTGAGGCGACGTAGCCCAGTTCCCCGGCATTCGCCTCGCCGACCACTCGGTGAATGGCGGCAACCTGGCCGGTCAGCTCGGCCGGTGCCCCGCCGACTGGCAGCACCTGCTCCTCGGAAGTGTCAGTGAGTAGCCGGTTCACGAGACCCGGAACGGCTACGCGGAGCGCTCGCAGCTGGCGCAGTCCCAGCGCGGGCAGGGACACCATCGCGACGCGGCGCCGGGCGGACATCTGCGCGACCAGCGGCACCCGCTCGGTGTGCAGCGGCAGGTCGGTCAGGCAGATCGCGACGTCCCACCGGGCGTCGACGCGTCGGTGGACGAGATCGTCGAGTAGCGCCTCAACGCCGCCGTCGCGGCGGGGAGCCACGTCACCCCAGCTTTCCCGGACGGTCCACCGCACGTCCGCGTCCACCCGCTCGGCGAGCTGGTCGGCCAGCTCGGCGGTGAGCCGCGCAACCACTTGGGCCGGATAGTCGGGCGGGGTCGCCACGAGTCCGACGACGATCTCCGGCCGATGATGATCACTGGTGGTCATGGGCGCTCCTCGCCGGTAGCCGGGAGAAATCCCAGGATTGACTACCCGCTGTCGTGCGACATATGCGTCACGTATCGGCCTTCGAGGAGGATCGGACCGGATTTTGGCGCTAGAGAGGCGATCTTGAAGACGATTCAGTGACGAGGGCTGTTTGCCCTGGTTGAGCGCTCTAGCGTGCCTGCTCATGCCTGTGGATTTCCTCTCAGATGAGCAAGTAGCCCGCTATCGCCGGTTCCAGCCCGAGGTGTCGGTGGCCGAACTCGAGCAGTTCTTCCGGCTGGATGCCAGGGCGCTGGCGGGTAAGCGCCGCCCGGCGACCAAACTGGGCTGGGCGGTGCAGTGGGGCACCGTGCGGATGCTCGGCACCTTCCTGGCCGAAGACCCTCTGGATGTGCCGGGGGTGGTGCTGGCGTTCGCCGCCGAGCAGCTCGACATCGACCCGGCGTGCGCGATCGAGTATCTGACCAGGCCGAAGACCGCCTACGAACACGCCTGGGAGATCCGGGACCTGCTGGAGCTGTCGGAGTTCTCCAAACGCGAGCAGGAGGTCCGCGACTACCTGTCCGCCCGGGTGTGGTTGACGATCGAGGGACCGCGCGCGCTTTTCGACCGCGCCGTGGTGCACATGCTGCGCGAGGGCATTCTGCTGCCCACGGGGATCACGACGCTGACCCGGCTGATCAGCGAGGTGCGCCGGATCGAGCACGCGCGGTTGTATCGCACGCTGGCCGAGCGCGCCGGTCCGGAGCTGCGGGCGCGGCTGGCCGATCTGACGCGCTGGACGTGCTGGATCTGCTGATCACCTCGAATCTGCTGGCCCGGGCCGAGCGGGCGGGCAAGGCCGAGCAACTGCGCACGTTTCCCAAGCTGCGCAAGGCGGCGCGCACGATGGCCTCCGCGGTGGAGGTGCTGATGTCGGCGCCGGAGGCGACCGAGGATCGGCTGGTGTCGCTGGTGGAGGTGTGGAAGGCGATCGAGGAGGTGGTGCCGCGCGAGAAGCTGGCCTCGGCGGTGGAGACGGTCTCGGCGTTCGTGCCTACTACCGACGATGACGCGGCCGCCGAATGGCGGGCCGAGCTCGTCAAGCGCTACCGCACGGTGCGGGGCTTCATCGAGCTGCTGCTGGAGGTGATCCGGTTCCGCGCGGTCGAAGCCGGCACCGCCGTGCTGGCGATGGTGCGCATGGCCGCGGCGATGGCCAAGGGGCGCCGCCGCTACGGCCCCGGCGACATCACCGCGCATGATGAGCTGATCACCGGGTCGTGGCGGCCGCTGGTCTACCGCAACCCCGACGTCCCGGAGGGGCAGATCGACAAGGCCGCATTCGTCCTGTGCGCGGTCATGCACCTGCACCACGCGCTGCGCCGACGCGATGTGTTCGCCGAAGGATCCGAGCGCTGGAGCGACCCGCGCGCCCGGCTCCTGGACGGGGATGCCTGGCGGCAGGCACGGCCGCGCATCCTCACCTCGCTGGAGCTGGAGGTCGAACCGGCCGGGCACCTGGCCGAGCTCGCCAGCGCGCTGGAGGGCGCCTACACGCGGGTGCTGGACGGGCTCGGCGCCAACACCGCGGTGCAGTTCGTCGGCGGCCGGCTACAGCTGGAAAAGCTCGGCGCGGCCGAGGAGCCGCCGCTGATGAAGGAGCTGCGCGCGCTGCTGGATGGCATGCTGCCCCGACTGGATTTCCCCGAGCTGCTATTGGAGGTCTTCGACCGCACCGGCCTGCCGGCCGACTTCCCCCACATCTCCGGCGCCGATCCGTCGATGGAGGACTTCGGGGTCAGCCTGGCCGCGCTGATCGTGGCCGAGGCGTGCAACGTCGGCCTGGTCCCCATCGAGAAACCGAACGTGCCCGCCCTGACCAGGCCCGGCTGCTCCAGGTGGATCAGGGCTACCTGCGCGGTGAGACGATCACAGCGGCCAACGCCCGCCTGATTGCCGCCCAGGCCGAACTCGACATCGTCAAGTGCTGGGGCGGCGGGCACATCGCCTCCGCCGACGGGCTGCGCTTCGTGGTGCCCGGTGCAGAATCTGCACACCGGGCACAACCCGATCTACTTTGGCCGCCAGCGCGGCGCGACCTGGCTGGACGATGGGCACGGTGCGCGCCTACGACCTGATCCGGATGCTGTCAGCCGACGGCCGCACCACCGGCCTGGGCGAGGCGTTCGCCCACTACGGCCGCATCTCCAAGATGCTGCACCTGCTGCAGTTCATCGCCGACGAAGGCTACCGGCGGATGATCGGCACCCAGCTGAACGTGCAGGAGGCCCGCCACCGGCTGGCCCAGAAGATCGCCTTCGGCAACCGGGGCCAGCTGCCCCAGCGCTACCGCGAAGGCCTGGAGGATCAGCTGGGCAGTCTGGGTCTGGCGTTGAACGCGGTCATCTGGTGGAACAGCCTGTATCTGGATGCTGCCGTTAAGCACCTGCGCGAGCAGGGATTCCCGGTCACCGATGAGATGTGCGCGCGGTTGTCGCCGATCCAGTACGACCACATCAACTTCCTGGGCCGCTACGCCTTCTCTCGCGCTGATGTGGCCGGGGTTTGCGGCCCTTCCACGACGGCGTCCACGAGAGCACCTGAGCGTCGGTTCAGGGCACTGGTCAGGCGGCCGCGCGGACATGAGCTGGGTGAGGTGAGGGTCAGGCGGGCGTCGGCGCGGACGCTCAGGGCGTAGATGGGACGGTCGTTGCCGGGCGCGGCGCCGAGCTCGCCAACCCTGGCCAGCCCGGCGACTACCGGCTCTACAGCGCTTTCTACGGCCTGCACTCGCTCGATGTGACCTGGTGACGGCACCGGGGGTCTCGCAGACTGACGTCGCCCTCGTGACTCGTCATCTGCGTTGAGCAGCCGCCAGTCTTGCGGGCGCGCGCCTGTAAACGGGTGATCCTCTCGACCACATGGCCCTGCTGAGACGTAGCGAGTGGCCCTGGCCGGGCGGATGACCTGCTCAGCGGCGCGGGCTTGGCGGACGGTTCTCGCCGGTGGTGCGCGGGTGGTCGGCGAAGAGACCGGGGCAGATCGAGTTGCCCTGCCCCTCGTAGGGCAAGCCAGGCGGCGGGCGGACCGCTCAGGATGCCGGCGGCCAAGGGATGAGGGCGAGGATCTCGTCGACCAGTCGCTCTCTGGCCCCAGCGGGCAAGGCGGCGCCCAGGGCGTTCTCGTATCCCCAGAACCCGTCGGCGGCCATCCGCGCCATGAGGCACCGCATCGCCTCATCATCGTGCTCGTCGATCGGCGCCGCGTCACCTGGGAACCAGCGGTCGTAGACCCGCTGCCAGGGGGCCAGCCAGTCGGGCTCGTTGCCCGCCTCGGCGATCAGACGCGTCTCCAGTCGCGTGGAGGCCCCGGTGGATGCCAGCACGTATCCCCTCGTGCGTTCGGCGAGCGTCGCCTCCTCCGGTTCTTTGCCGGTCGCCTCGAGCAGTCCCCGCTCGACGCGGTCGGCGAGGAACTCGTGGATCCCAGTGAGCAGCGCGTGCTTGGTCGGGAAGTGGTAGATCAGCCCGCGCTTGGTCACCCCGGCTTCGGCCGCGACCGCGTCGAGGGTGAGCGCGGTGATGCCGCGTTCCTCGACGACGCGCAGGGCCGCCTCGATCATCGCCGATCGCGCATTCGGTCGTGCCATGTCCCCTCCTCGTCTCCGATAGTTAGTATACCGCCTGGTGTAGTATACCGTTTGGTGAAGTAACTGGCCCAGGAGGGAAAGATGACCGAGAACACACCACGAGCGACCACCCGCACCTGGATCGGACTGGCCGTGCTCGTCCTGCCGATGCTGCTCATCGCGATCGATGGCATGGTGCTGGTCTTCGCGCTGGCCGACATCACCCAGGACCTGAAGCCGACGGGCACGCAGCAGCTCTGGATGCTCGACATCTACTCGCTGCTGCTCGCTGGCCTGCTCATCACCATGTCGACGCTGAGCGACCGTTTCGGGCGGCGCAAGGTGCTGCTCATCGGTGCGGTTGTCTTCGCGATCGCCTCCATCCTGGGCGCTCTGTCGACCGAACCGTGGATGCTGATCGGATCGCGCGCCCTCCTCGGGATCGCGGGCGCGACGATCATGCCCGGGACACTGTCCCTCATCCGCAACATGTTCCTCGACCGAAACCAGCGACGGACCGCGATGGCGGTCTGGTCGGCGATGGGCGCGCTGGGCGCCGCCGCGGGCCCGATCGTAGGCGGCTGGATCATCGAGACGTTCAGCTGGCACGCCGCCTTCCTCATGAACATCCCGGTCATGGTGCTGCTGCTCGTCCTCGCGCCGTTCCTCGTCCCGGAGAGCAAGAACCCGAACCCGGGAAACATCGACGTCGCCAGCATCCTGCTCTCGCTCGCGGGCATGATCTCGTTCGTCTACGGCGTGAAGACCTTCGCCGAAGGCAAGGAGCCCGGCATCGGGTTCGTCACCTTCTTCGCCGGGCTCGTCCTGCTCGCGCTGTTCGTGATCCGCCAGCTGCGCATGCCGGTGCCGATGATCAACGTGCGCCTCTTCAAGGTGCGAGCGTTCACCGGGGCGGTGCTCACCGACCTGCTGTCGATCTTCTCGCTGGTCGGAGCACTGTTCGCCCTCACCCAGTTCCTGCAGCTCGTCGTCGGCCTCAGCGTCATCCAGTCAGCGCTGTGGATGCTGCCCCAAGCCGCCGTCTCCGCCTTCGCCGGGTTCATCGCCGCCGCGCTCGTCAAGCGGGTCCCCACCTCGATCATCGTCTCCGTGGGCGTGCTCATCACCGCGGGCGGATTCGCGACCCTCCTGACGCTCACTCCCGACACCGAACCGTGGAGGATCGCGATCGCTCTGTGCCTCGTCGGCCTTGGCGCCGGCGTGGGCATGACGCTCACCAACGACCTCATCATGAGCTCGGTGCGTCCCGAGCAGTCGGGCCAGGCCGCCGCGATCAGCGAGAGCGCATACGAGCTCGGCACCGCCTTCGGCACCGCGATCCTCGGCTCCGTCCTCCTCGGCTTCTACCACACCGGCCTTGCCGACGCCGCCCCCGCAGGACTGCCCGCAGGCGTGCTCGCGGCCGCGAAGGAGACCATCGCCGCCGCGCTGCTCTACGCCAAGGAACTGCCGGACGCGATCGGAGCGGCGCTGACCACGGCCGCGACCGACGCGTTCACGGCCGCGCTCGCATGGACCGGCGGGATCGCCGCACTGATCCTGCTCGCCGTCGCGGTCTTCGCGGGCATCATGCTCCGCGGGGTGTCCGCACAGGCAGATCTCGCCGAAGCCGATGCCGAGTAGCACGGGAGCCTTGAGCGAGGAGGATGGCGTGCGGAGCCCGCTCAGAACAGTCAGCGTTCCTGCGGTCATGGCGCGGATCGGGGCTGTGGCGCCCGGTCGGCGTCGTCCAGGAAGGCATCTCAGTAGGAGTGGAACGGTGAACCGGGGTTGGTGTCACATCTTGTGACGGCTGCCGAATCGTTCCAGGTCACACGGATGGCTGAACGTAGGGCTTCCAGCAAACGACCCATTGTCGGAGCAAGATCGTCCAGGCTTGTCAGGGATCGCCTGAGACGCCGAATGCCTCTCACAACCCGTTCTCACTCAGGTGGGAGTAAGAGCACGTTCTGGGAGACGTTTGTGAGAACGCCCTCCATGGGCCGAGTGTCAACGGATGTGACGCCAACCCCGGCTCACCGTTCCGCTCCTACTCGGAGCCCAAGTCGCTGGCCGTAACGGAGTTATGCCCGGCCGGCGGGTTGGCGGGCTGGTGGGGTACTTCTGGACAGCGGGAGCGACGATGGCGACGAGGCCCGGGGGGCGGTCATCACGTGCCGGAACGCCTGGTGAGGCGGGACTTACCGCCGGGGCTCTTGTGCCATAGAGAGCTGCGAAGGAGTTTCAGGTTCAAGGAGCGGCACCTGAAGAAGGGGCATTCATGACTGGAAGATGGCGGACCTGGCGAGCGGCAGTGGCGGCGGCTCTGATGGCCACGGCCATGGTCGGCCTCGCGCAGAGCGCGCATGCCGACATCCTGGCCGGCCAGAGCGAGCACATGCGGTGGGAGGTGTCGGCGGCCTCAGCGGCGCCCGGCGACGCGGTCACCTTCACCGCCACCATCACCAACCCCGAAGGTGAGGACATGGGCGCGTTCACCTACCTGTCCCCGGCAAGCCCGATCTTCGCCCCCGTCGGTTCGTCGGCCTGCACCATCACCGACGGCCCCGCAGGTGTAAGCCGGGCAGTTACTGCTGGCCTGTGCTGGCGCCGCTAGCGTGGATCGGCGAGGGCGCCGGCTGGTGGCCGGTTTCGGGGCGGACCTGGTTCGCCTTGGCTGATGTCCGGTACTGGCCTGGGGAGTGGCCGACGGTCCGCTTGAATGCTCGCGCGAAAGCGAATTCGGAGTCGTAGCCGACTCGCCGCGCGACCTCCCGCAGTGGCGCCTGTTCCTCACGCAGCAGGCGGGATGCGACTGTCATCCGCCAGGAGGTGACGTAGGCCATGGGTGCCTGGCCGGTGAGCGTGGTGAAGCGACGGCTGAATGTGGCGCGCGGCACCCTGACGGCACGGGCGAGTGACGGCACGGTCCAGGGATTGGCCGGGTCACGGTGGATCAGTGCCAGCGCGCCTCCGACGGCGGGATCGTAGAGCGCTGCGACCCAGCCTGGGCATTCCTTGTGCTGCTCGGCGATCCAGGCGCGCAGGATGTAGACGAACAGCAGGTCAAGCAGGGATGCGACGACCGCCGCGGCGCCGGGGCCGGAACGCTCCACTTCGGCCGAGAGCAGGTCGAGGGCGGCGGGCAGGCCGGTGCCCCGGGCGTGCCCGGCGGCGATGTGGACGATGGGTGGCAGCACGGCGGTGATCGGGTGTCTGGGGCTGGAGTCCAGCAGGAACGCGCCGCACAGCAGCCCGGTCAGCGGGCCGTCCCCGTCGATGACCAGATCTGTCGGTGTCGCCTGCCCGAGTGGGCCTCCGATCAGTTCCTCCACCGGCCGTACCGGCCGGCCGGGTCTGTCGACGAGCGCGTGCGCCAGCCCGGAGGGCACCAGGACCACGTCGGCGCGGGTGAGGTGGATGGGTTCGCCGCCGTCCGGGATCAGCCAGCACGCTCCAGCGGTGACGACGTGGACACTGGCCATCGCGCCCGCCGGGAAGCCGATACCCCACGGAGCGTGGAAGCGGTTGCGGCCGTAGACGATGCTGCCGCGCCGGGTGATGGCCACGACGTCCGCCACGATGTCAGCGACAACGTCTCCCGGCCAGGCGGGAGCGGGTGGCGGGGCAGGTGCGCGTGCGGTCATGCCATTCACCGTAGCGGTTGAGCTAACTGGATATGGTTTCGTTCGGGACTGTCATTGATGCGCTCAGTAGTGGGTCATACGGTCGAGTCGTCCACCAGCACCACTCACCGGAGGATCGGATGAACTCGACCGTCCTGGTCACCGGCGCCACCGGCAAGACCGGCCGCCGCCTCGTACCCCAACTCGCCGCACGAGGCGTCACCGTGCGTACGGCCAGCCGCAACCCCGCACCGGCGGATGCCCACGTCGAACCAGTGCACTTCGACTGGTCCGACGAAAGTACCTATGCAGCCGCGCTGAAGGAGGTGGACGCGGTCTACGTCGTCACCGCGAACCTCTCCGGTATCACCACCCACCAATCCCAGCAGGTCGCGTCCCTCCTCGACGCCGCGGCGGTGGCCGGAGCACGGCGAGTCGTGCTGCTGTCAGCCTTCGGCGTGGATCAGGCGCCCGCAGAGGACCCCTTGCGTCGCATCGAGCGTGTCGTCGAGGAGGCCGGGATGCCGAGCACCATCCTGCGGCCGGGCACGTTCATGCAGAACTTCTCCGAAAAGCACTGGTCCAACCTCGACGCGACCATCCGGGAACGTGACGAGATCGCCATGCCGGGTGGGGATGCATTGGTGAGCTACGTGTCGACCCACGACATCGCGGCGGTGGCTGCCGTGGCGCTGACTGAGGACGGCCACGACGGCAAGGCGTACTCGCTGACAGGACGCGAGGCACTCACGCTCGCGGAGGTGGCCCACCACATCTCGGTCGCTGCCGGTCGGCAGGTGCGCTACGTGGAGTCCGGCCCTCAGACGATCCGCGACGCTCTCCTCGCCACCGGTATGCCGACCGACCAGGCCGAGTACGTGACCCAGTTGTTTGTCGCAGCCATGACCACCGGCGCGTTCGGCGTGGTCACCGACGACATAGCCGCCGTCACCGGCCGACCCGCGACCACCTTCGCCGAGTACGCGGCGGGCGCCGCCGACGCATGGCGCCGCCCCACCACCAACCACGTGAGCGCGACGTGATCGCGCCCGACTCCCCTCGTGCCGCGCTCATCACGGGCGGCACGACCGGTATCGGCCTTGCCACGGCCCGCGTGCTGCACGAACAGGGATTCGCGGTACTCGTCACCGGCCGGAATCCGGACACCCTGGCTGCCGCCCGACGCACGCTGCCCGACGACATCGTTGTGTTCCGCGCCGATGCACGCTCGATCGCCGACGCTGAGCAGGTCGCAGCCGAACTCCGGCAGCGGTTCGGCAAGGTCGACGTCGCCTTCCTCAACGCCGGTGTCGTGCGGTTCACGCCCCTGGACGCCCTCGATGAGCAAACCTACGACGAGCACTTCGACATCAACGTCAAGGGCCAACTCTTCACGTTGCAGAAGATCCTGCCATTGCTCCGGAACAGTAGCTCGGTGATCTTCACCAGCTCGGTCATGGCCGACAAGGGCAGCCCCAATCTGTCGGTTTACAGCGCGACCAAAGGCGCGCAGTTGTCCCTGGTCCGTTCGCTCGCCGTCGACCTCGCGCCCCGCGGGATCCGCGTCAACGCGGTAAGCCCAGGCCCGATCGAAACCCCCGCCCACAACAAGCTCGACCTATCTGCCGACACGCTCAGCACCTTCAAGAACACCCTCGCCGCCACACTGCCCCTCGGGCGGTTCGGCTCCGATGACGAGGTCGCACATCTGGTCGCCTTCCTCGCCTCCCCAGCAGCCAGCTACATCACCGGAACCAACATGGTCGTCGACGGAGGCCTGGCCGTGACCTGAACCGATTGCGCGGTGAGACCCTCCAATGGCAGCTCAGGTATGAGGACACGCAGTTGCACATGGTGCTGGGACTCGTGGTGCTCATGGCTGCCGATGGTCACGCAGCCACGGAAACGAAAATTCGATGAGAAATCCAGACGCAAAGTCGATAAGAATAGCGCACAAAACACCTGGACGCGGCAGAGTTCGACGATATTTTGCATGAGAACCTACAGTCGCGGCGTAAACGGTTCGGGTTCGCCCATGCCCGCGCCGACCTTGGCGGCGAAGGGTTGGCCGTAGGGATCGACCAGCACGATCCGCTGGGTGAACAATGGCGGCGACACGGTGTCGAGGGTGATGATGTTGTGGTCGCTGGCCAGCTCGAAGAGCGTGTTCATCACCTCGCGGCTGGTGGTGCGGTCCGGATCGGTCTCGACCGACAGGCCCTCGACCCGGATCTCCAGCAGCCGGTGCTGGGGCAGCACGGTGATACGGGTGCGGACGTGGTCGGGAAGACCGCCGTCCTCGCGTAGCTCGGCGATGTCGGCGGACAGTGCCACAGCGATCGCCTCCAACCGGTAGCCACGTTCGATCTCGACCCGCGCACCCCACACAACCTGCAGGTCCGCCGGGACGTCAGGCTCAACCATGACGAGTCCTTCGTGAGTGAACGCCGTCGGACCGCCCACCCACGGTCGGGCGGTCCGACAAGGCGTTTGTGACTCGGGAGTGATGTCGGGTGGTGGGTGGACTACCGGTCCCGCCGGGTGTGGAGGTCGGCGCGCAGGTCGGCCAGCGAGCGACCGTCGGCGGTGCGTCGCCACGCACTCCAGCCGTGATGGTGCTTGCCGCTCAGCGCGGTCGCGGCGGCCGACGGCGTGGCGAAGACCCGCTCACCGTCAGCGAGCAGGAAGGTGCCGTCGATCCGCAGTCGGGCGGTGTGGCGTACCTCGCCCGCGCAGCGCTCCCACACGAGTTCCTCGCCGTAGGTCACCAGGTCGGCCGCCATCAGGTCGCTCAGGACCGTGCCCGCCCAGCGCAACGGCGAGGATCCGGGGCGCTCGGAGGTCAGCACCGCCTCCCGGCTGAGCGTCTCGGCGGTGTCGATGTAGAGGTGCATCGCGGCGGCGACCGTGGGGGCGAGGGTCCACGGCCAGCGCTCGTCCAACCCCGTCCAGCGCCCGACGGGCATCCATCGGCCTCGGTAGGCCAGCTGCACCTCTAGGTCGGCGACGTGACGGTCGTCCGGCCTACCGAGGTCCTGCTCGGCCGGGAGTAGGCGGATGACAAGGTCGCCGTCGTGGAGATCGGGGGGGCTGGTCGGCGAGCCAGGTCCCGGCGAACAAGGCGACCTGTCCGGCGGTGGCGGGATCGACCTCGCCCAGGACGTCCACGGCGAGCACGAGCATCGCCCAGGCGTTGTCCGGGAGGCGCATCGGTGTGGGGCCCAGCGACGGCACGAGCACGGTCGCGTCGGCAGGCAGCCCTTCCCACCGCAACAACGCCGTCTCTTCGTCGGGTTGTGGCGGCGCGGGATGCGTTCCGGGGTCGTCGGGTAGCGGGGCGGTGTTCGGCGCGGCAGCGGCGGGCTGGTGGGGCGGAACGGCATCTGATTCGGTGGTCATGGCGGTGCCCTTCGGGTCGGGGTGGTCGCGCGGTGGGAGTGGTGTCATCGGCGCAGGACGTTCACGCGCTCGCCGCCGAGCAACGGCTTGTCCTCCGGACCGGCGAAGTGTGGGTCGATCCAGATCGGACGGTGGTCGTTTCGGCTGGGGTAGTACTGGTTGCGCCAGTGCCCCCGCACGATCCAGCGGTGCCGGTACTCGCGCGTGCCCTTGCTGAAGTCGTCGTCGGGGCGGTCGGAGGGCTCGGTGCGGGCACGCCGCAGGTCGATGTAGCGCACGGTGGGATCGAGCACCGGGTCGAGGCGTTCGATGCGACGTCGGGCAGCGCGCGGTGCGGTCATCTGTTCCGAGCGCACCAAGGTCTGGCCCATCAGCAGCCACGTCGCGAGGATGGTGCGCTGCAAGGTGATCCTGGCTTCGGTGTCGCGAGAGGACTTGTAAGTTCCGGCGATAAATGGCCGGGAAGACCCAGAGCCATCTGGCCGAGGATGGTCGGCTGACTCCTCTAGCGAAGGTCAGTGGGTACGGCGGCGGGGCGCGAGGACCTCGGTGACCTTGGCGATGGCTTCGGCGCCGGGTTTGACGTAGCGCATGGCGGTGCGGGGATTCTTGTGCCGGGTCTTGCCCATGATGAGCTGCAGCGGGACTTCGGCGTCGCCGAGGTGGGTGGCAGCGGAGTGGCGCAGCTGGTGCAGGTCGAGCCCGGCGTAGGTGTCCAGCAGAACGCGGGCGCGGTCGTAGCCGAGGCGGGCGCGGCCGGTGTGCGGGCAGATGTCGCCGGCGGCCGGGCGGCGGGTCGGGACGGGGCGGCGTTCGGATAGGAACAGCGGTCCGTGCGTGCGGGCATTGCCGTCCGGGAGGCGGAGCAGGCGGGGCAGCAGGTGGGCGGTGCCGGACTCCCAGTACACCCACTCGATCGCGCCGCCCTTTGAGCGGACGGGGGCACGCCGGTGCTCCAGGTCCAGGTCCTCGACATTCAGCGCCAGGATCTCCGCGGCCCGGGCCGCCGTTTCGTAGAGCATCCTCCAGAGCGCTCGCTCGCGCAGCGGGATATCCCGGCGGGACAGCAGCCGGTGGATGGTGGTCTTGGCGACCGCGCGGGTCTCGTCGACGTTCTCCTTGCGGCGTTCGGCGTCGGCCGGGACCGAGGGGGCGGCCCAGTGCTTTTTGGTCTGGCACCAGAGCAGCCAGGAGGTGACGGCGGCGCGGTTGCGGTTCCAGGTCGCCGGCGCGCATCGGCCCCATAGCTCGGTGAGCGCGGCGCCGATCTCGGCGTCGGCCACGTCGGCGAGCGGCCGGTCGCGGCCGAGCAGCGCGGTGACGCGGTCGATGGCCGAGGCGTAGGCGCGGTGGGTGTTGGAGTTGGCGATGCGCGGGGTGGCCAGGAAGGCGTCGGCGGCCGCGGCGAGCGTGACGTGTCCGCCACGCAGGGCGGTGATCTTCGGGGCGGTGCTCATGCCGCCCGCCAGGCTGCGCCTGCGGCAATGTACCGGATAACGTGCCGGAGTCGCGCTCCGCCCCGGCAAGACGTTCGCCTGGTCGCCGTGCCACCGTGATCGCTCATGTACGTGATAATAGGCCGTTATCACGTACATGAGCGTCGCCTGTTGTGTGGCTACCTGATGGGCCGCTGATCGGTCGTAGGGTGAGTGAGGTGAGACTTGGTGAGCTTGCGGAGCTGGCGGTCTCGTGCCGCGAGCGCCCGAGGTTGGGGTTCCAGGGTTTTCGTACCGACGACAAGGTGTTGGCCTTGAGGTGGCCCGCTGATGTTGTCGAGCAGTTCTTGTACGACCACGCCGATTACGACGGCTTCCTACGTGACTATGGGGATGTGGACCTGTCTGCGGTGGCCTGGGATGTCGAGATCATTGCCGTGGAGGATTTCCTTGAGATGCCTACCGGCCCCTCGGACAAGGGCTGTATCGAGGAATACGCCGAGGTCCCCGACCGGTGGGTGAAGGCGCGGAACGCCGGTGTACATATCGGTGTGGAGCAGTGTTGGCAGGCGCACGGGACGTGGAAGCGCTGGCCGATCCTGATCGACCGCGCATTGCTCACTCCAGCTGGGAGCGGTTTGCAGGTCATCGAGGGCAGAACCCGGGTCGGCGTCTTGAGGGGTCTTCATCGTCAAGGAGTCTTCGTGGCGGGACGGCACCTGGCCTGGGTCGGGCGTTCCGCGGCGTGAACCGGTACTGCGAGCAGTCTGAAGCCGCGCTGATCCGCCCTTGAAGTGATCAATCTCAGGTGCCGCCGACATCTGCTGCACACCGGCCGGACCCGCCTCGGTTACGACCGCGCCCGCGTCCTGCTGGAGAAGTACGCCGGGCTCGACCTGCACCAGCTGCGCCACTCTGCAGTCACCCATCTCGGCGAGGCCGAGGTGCCGCTGCAGCTCATCATGGGCAAGAACCGGCGCAAAACGCCATGCGCTACGTCAAACCCGGGCCTGAGGCCATCGTCAAGGTCACCGAGGTCCTGGCACCCCGCCGCCGTACCCACTGATCAACTGACTGGCGGCTTGCTGGAGCTGGAGAGTCCGGGCCATCACGGATCACTAACAGGCCAAGAAGCCCCAGGTCGCTACCGCTAATTTCTGCACTCAGCCTCCTCGAAGGCCGGTACCGAATGCAAACCCCTCTGGGGTAGCGCCAAAATCCGGTCCGATCCTCCCCGAAGGCCTATCGGGTAATGCGCTAAATGGGGGTTCTGTCCTGTTTGGTTGTGGGTCGGCGTAGCGTAGATGATCGTTCCGATGCCTCAGGACCACGATCTTCATCGTCCGAGCAGCGTCGCCTCAGATCATTCGCCCACATCGAACTCTCTCTCCTTCGCCTTCAGGGCACATGAATACGGCAGAAGGGATCACACGCGGGGATAGTCGCTGGTCAGCGTTGGGGGGTGCTGCAAAGTGCCTTTGGCGGCGGAGATAGCTTTGGGGTGTGGAGAAGGCTGAGCGGCGGCTCGTCACCGGGCGGCCGCCGAGACCGGCGAACTGGTCGTCGGCGACGCCCTCGGCGGGGCGGTCGTCCATGTCGCACTGACCGGCGGCACACTCTCGGTACGTAGAGGAATCCGGAGGTCTGGCCATGCGGTCACAGGCCAAGGACGCGAGCGCCGTCCAATGCTCGACACGCGGTCGGAAGAACCGGCTGCCCAGGGCCGCCTCGGGGATCCCGCAGCGCGGCGACCGCCACCAGCCGCTTCCCTGGGTCACCAAGGTGGGGGACTCGGAACGCTTCACCGTACAGGCCATCTCGACCCTTGTCGTGATCGATCAGGGCCGGGTCGTCACCCGGCGATCGGGCGCGGCGCCGGTTCCCGCCCTAGGCGAATGGGGGGACGATGCGCTGGCCGCCTGAGCTTTGCGAGACGCCGGACCCGCAGGGGGCCTACCCGCGGCTGAGCGACGCGCAGCTCCAGGCGCTGGCCCCGCACGGCGAGCGGCGCCGCATCCGCCAGGACGACATCCTGTACGCGGAGGGTCTTCCGTGCACCGAATTCTTCGCGATCCTGGCCGGCGAGGTGGCGACGGTCGAGGGATTCGGAACGGACGACCAGGTGATCGGCGTCCATGGGGCAGGTCGGTTCCTGGGAGAGCTCAACGTGCTCACCGGCCAGGTGAGCTTCGTCACCGGCGTGGTGGCCGAGGACGGCGAGGTTCTCGCCGTGCCGGCGGACGCGCTCCGCCGCCTGGTAGCCGGGGATCTGGCACTCGGCGACCTCATCCTGCGGGCCTACCTCATCCGCCGCACGATGCTCATCGGACTGGGGGCGGGCTTCCGCATCATCGGCTCCCGCTTCTCGGTCGACTCCCGGCGGCTGCGGGAGTTCGCGGCACGCAACCGGCTGCCGCACCGGTGGATCGACCTGGAGCAGGACGAGGAGGCGGAGCGGTTCCTGCGGAGCATGAGCGTCACCCCGCAGGAGACCCCGGTCGTGATCTGGCGTGGCGAGACGGTGCTCCGCAACCCGAGCAACGCTGAGCTGGCCCGGGCGATCGGGCTCTCCGCACCACAGGTACAGCAGACCCGATGCGACCTGCTCGTCATCGGGGCCGGGCCGGCGGGGCTGGCGGCGGCGGTTTACGGGGCGTCGGAGGGCCTCACGACGATGGTCCTGGACGATGTCGCGACAGGTGGCCAGGCGGGCACCTCCTCGCGGATCGAGAACTACCTCGGCTTCCCGTCCGGGATCTCCGGCGGCGAACTGGCGGAGCGGGCGGCGATCCAGGCCGGCAAGTTCGGCGCGCGTTTCCGCGTTCCCGCTCAGGCATGCGGACTGCACCTGAACGCGGGCGGTCACATCGTCACCGTAGGGGAGGGCGGCACGATCCACACGCGCGCCCTGATCATCGCGACCGGCGTCCGCTACCGGAGGCTCGACGTCGGGAACCTGGAAAGGTTCGAGCCCACGAGTGTCTACTACGCGGCGACCATGTTCGAAGCCCAGATGTGCGAGCGGGATCCGATCGTCGTTGTGGGCGGAGGCAACTCGGCCGGCCAGGCCGCCCTCTTCCTGGCCCGGTACGCCGCCCGCGTCCGGCTGCTCGTGCGGGAGGACACGCTGTCCAGGAACATGTCCCGCTACCTGGCCGTCGAGATCGAACGGCACTCCCGGATCCAGATCATGCTGAACACCGAGGTCCGGGAGCTGATGGGGGAAGAGAGGCTCGCCGCGGTCGTCGCCCAGAACAACGTCACCGGCGAGCGTTCCACGATCGAGGCCCGCGCGATGTTCATCTTCATCGGCGCGGAGCCGTACACCGCCTGGCTGGCCGACGAGATCGCACTCGACCCGCGGGGCTACATACTGACGGGCGCGGACGCCACCCGGTCCGGTAAGGAAGGCACGCCCGACTTCGTCGGCCGGCCGTTTCCGCTGGAGACGAGCAGGGCGGGCGTGTTCGCGGCCGGGGACGTGCGGAGCGGGTCGGTCAAGCGGGTGGCCGCGGCGGTCGGTGAAGGCGCCATGGCCGTACGGCTGGTCCACGACTACCTACAGGCCGGAGAGTGACTCCGGGCCGGAAGGAAGGACCTCCATGGCTGTCATGGCGGTGTCGAGAATCGAACCCTGGGATTCACCCGTCACCAAGGGGCTCCAGGAGAGCATCCACCGGTTCCGCCTCCTCGATGAGGACATCGAGCTGAAACCCATCCTGGAGCAGCTCGCCACGCTGCCTCCGCTCGACGTGCCGACCGGCAAGGAGACCGTCGGACGCCTGCCCGAGATCGTCGACGGCCGGTCAGCGGCACCGGCTCAGACTTTCAAGATCGTGGATCCGGAGGTGAAGAACCCCGCGACTGAGCAGTGGGAGCGCACGATAGGTGTCTTCGACCTGCTGCTCTGAGGCGATCGGGACTGCCTCGGCGATCAGCTCCGAACGGTCCGCCCCGAACGCCCGGTGAAGTCGGCGCCGAGCCCTCCCAGGGGCGCGGTCGCGGCGAGCAGGAAAGGAGGAATGAACCGTTGACCTGCTGTACGGCGTAGGACCTCTCGCCCCGTCGTCGACGGGAAGGCGATCCTGCGCAATCAACCGCATGCGAGGAAAACATGAGAGCAGTGGTGTACAAGGGACCTCGACAGGTCAACGTCGAGGAAGTCCCGGAGGCGCGCATAGAGCGGCCGACCGACGTCCTGGTGCGGATCACGTCGGCGAATATCTGCGGGTCGGACCTGCACATGTACGAGGGCCGGACCGACTTCGAGCCCGGCCGCTGGTTCGGACACGAGAACCTGGGGCAGGTGATCGAGGTCGGCACCGGGGTTGACAAGGTCCAGGTGGGCGACTGGGTCGTCCTGCCGTTCAACATCTCGTGCGGGCATTGCAAGAACTGCGAGCGTCAGCTGACGAACTACTGCCTGACCGCCCAGCCTGAGCCGAAAATGGCCGGCGCCGCGTACGGCTTCGCCGACATGGGCCCGTACGGCGGCGGACAGGCCGACCTGTTGCGCGTGCCCTGGGGTGACTTCAACTGCCTGCGGCTGGGCGAGGACGCCGAGCAGCGCCAGACCGACTACGTGATGCTCGCCGACATCTTCCCGACCGGCTACCACGCCACCGAGATGGCCGGCGTGCAGCCCGGCGACCAGACGGTCATCTACGGCGCGGGTCCGGTCGGGCTGATGGCCGCCCTCTCGGCGACCATCCGAGGGGCGAGCAAGGTGATGGTCGTCGACCGGCACCCCGACCGGCTGCGACTGGCCGAATCGATCGGCGCGATCGCCATCGACGACTCGAAGGTCGACCCGGTGCAGGCCGTTCTGGAGGAGACGATGGGGCTGGGCGCGGACAACGGCTGCGAGTGCGTCGGCTATCAGGCGCACGAGCCCGACGGCCAGGAGCACCCCAACCTGACGATGAACCGGCTGGTCGCCTCGGTACGCTTCACCGGGAAGATCGGCAATGTCGGCGTCTTCGTGCCTCAGGACCCCGGGGCGGGCGACGAGCTGGCCAAGCAAGGCAAACTCGCCTTCGACTACGGCATGTTCTGGTTCAAGGGCCAGCACATCGGCAGCGGCCAGGCCCCGGTCAAGAAGTACAACCGGCAGCTGCGCGACCTGATCACCGCGGGCAAGGCCGAACCGTCCTTCATCGTCAGCCACGAGCTGCCCCTCGACCGTGCGCCGGAGGCCTACGAGCACTTCGACAAGCGAGACGAGGGCTGGACGAAGGTCGTCCTGCACCCGGAGATGGCGGGGGCGGGTGCCTGACATGGCTGGAGAGCTGAACGGACGCCGGATTGCCATCCTCGCGGCCGACGGGGTGGAGCGAGTCGAGCTGGAGCGGCCGCGGCAAGCGCTGGACGACGCCGGTGCCCGCACCGTCGTGGTCTCCATCACCAGCGGCGAAATCCAGGCGCGCGACCACGACCTCGAAGCCGCCGGCACCTTCACGGTAGACCAGCTGGTCGGCGAGGTGTCGGTCGACGACTACGAGGCGCTGCTCCTGCCGGGCGGGACGGTGAACCCGGACAAGTTGCGGATGGAACCCGCCGCGGTGCGGTTCGTCCGGGACTTCGTCCGGTCGGGCAAGCCGGTCGCTTCGATCTGCCACGGCCCGTGGAACTTCGTCGAGGCCGACGTCGCGCGGGGGCGTCGGCTGACCTCGTGGCCGAGCGTGCGCACCGACCTGCGCAACGCCGGGGCCGACGTGGTCGACGAGCCGGTCGTCACCGACGGCAACATCACCACGAGCCGGTCGCCCGACGACCTGTCGGCCTTTTGCGAGCGCATCGTGCAGGAGTTCGCCAAAGGCCCGCAGGTCGCCGCCGCTGCACATCGGGCGTGACCTCGTCGATCACGAACGTTCGTCCGTCGCTGTCCGTGCCGGCAAAACCGGTCTCCGTCGACGCACCGCGGTGACAGCGCCGCTGGTGAGCTGCTCGTCGAACAGGCCGGACAGGCTGCTCCTGTGTTTGGGGACGTCTGCTGACGGCGGATCGGGCATCCGGTCGGCCCGGACTGCTCTGGTACCGGCTATGCCGAGGTACCGGTACGGACATTGCGACGTTGCCGGTGACCTCCTCTACGTGCCGGATGACCGCCAGGCGCCACCTGGCCTCACGATCGGACGGGGGCTGGGCTGAGATGTGTGGATCTCCGTAGTGGGTCGGATACCCAGGTGTCAACGATGATCGTCAGTTTTAGAACCACCGGTGCCTGCTCGGGCACCGTCGCACACCGCCTGGCGTTGTTCGGCCGTCAGCAGGTCCGGCGCGGGATGCGAAACCCGTCGCGGACGGCCACCCAGGCGATACGCACCTTTCGTGCCTGAATCCGCTGGTGTCATCGGTTTTGTCAAGGGCAAGGGACGGTAGACGCGGGGGCGTCGGCAGACCGGGGCCGCCTGCGGCGTACGAACATACCACCGCAACCTGTGTTAGGAGGCATGATGACCGACAAATTCGCCCGTGCGCTCGGGTGGACCAGCCTCGCGCTGGGCGCGGCGCAACTGGCGGCGCCACGGGCCGTGACCCGCCTGTGCGGCGTCGACGACGCGCCCGGGGCCACGACCGTCGCCAGGCTCGTCGGCGGGCGCGAGCTCCTGCACGCCGCGCTGCTGCTCGGTGCCAAGAACCCCGCCCGGTGGGCGTGGACGAGGGTCGCCGGCGACACGATGGATCTCGGCGTCCTCGGCAAGGCCGCCGCCAACCGCACGGGCAGCCGCCGCATCCGCGTGCTGGCCGCGCTCGGCGCGGTCGCCGGGATCACCGCCCTCGACGTCGCCTGCGCCCGGGGCGGCACCGCCAAGGCCAAGGGCCCGCTGCAGGTGCGCGCCTCCATCACCATCAACAAGCCGCGCGAGGAGGTCTACCGCTTCTGGCGGGACCTGGAAAACCTGCCCTCCTTCATGGTGCACCTGGACTCGGTGCGCGCCATCGACCAGCGCCGCTCCCGCTGGAAGGCCAAGGGCCCGATCGCCGACCTGGAGTGGGAGGCCGAAATCATCGACGAGCGGGCCGGCGACCTGATCGCCTGGCGGTCGGTGCCCGGCACCGGCGTCTCCACCGCCGGCCTGGTCGGCTTCACCGACGGCCCCGGCGGGCGCGGCACCGTCGTGGACGTCTCACTGGAGTACGGCGCGCCCGGCCGCAAGCTCGCCGCCGCCGTCGCCCGGATGTTCGGCGAGCACCCCGAGCAGCAGGTCCGCGACGACCTGCGCCGCTTCAAGCAGGTCATGGAGACCGGCGAGGTGGTCCGCTCCGAGGGCAGCCCCGAGGGCCACCGCGCCCTGCGCCAGCTCCACCAGCGTCCCGCACAACCGATCGGAGGACGGGCGTGAAAGCCAACGTGTGGATGGGCCGCAACCACCTGGAGATCCAGGACGTTCCCGACCCGCAGATCCTCAACGCGCGTGACGCGATCGTCCGCGTCACCTCCACCGCGATCTGCGGCTCCGACCTGCACCTCGTGGACGGCTACATCCCGACCGTCAAGAAGGGCGACGTGCTCGGCCACGAGTTCATGGGCGAGGTCGTCGAGGTCGGTTCCGGCGTGCGCGACCTGCACGTCGGCGACCGCGTCGTGGTGCCGTTCCCGATCGCCTGCGGCGCCTGCTTCGCCTGCGAAGAGGGCCTCTACTCCGTGTGCGAGAACTCCAACCCCAACGCCGGGATCGCCGAGAAGCTGATGGGCCACGCGCCCGCCGGCATCTTCGGCTACTCCCACATGCTGGGCGGCTTCCCCGGCGGGCAGGCCGAGTACGTGCGCGTCCCGTTCGCCGACGTCGGTCCCATCAAGGTCGAGGACGACCTGCCGGACGAGAAGGTGCTGTTCCTGTCGGACATCTTCCCCACCGGCTTCATGGGAGCGGAGATGTGCGACATCAAGCCGGGCCAGACGATCGCGATCTGGGGTGCGGGACCGGTCGGGCAGTTCGCCGCAGCCAGCGCGTTCCTGCTCGGCGCCGACCGGGTCATCGTCATCGACCGCTTCCCGTACCGGCTCAGGCGGGTCCAGCGGACCGGCGCCGAGGTCCTCAACTACGAGGAGGTGAACGTGCTGGACGCGCTGCGCGACATGACCGGCGGGCGCGGCCCGGACGCCTGCATCGACGCCGTCGGCATGGAGGCCCACCATCCGACTCCGGCCATGTACGCCTACGACCGCGCCAAGCAGGCCGCCCGGCTGGAGACCGAGCGCCCGTACGTGCTGCGCGAGGCCATCATGGCCTGCCGCAACGGCGGCGTGGTGTCCGTCATCGGCGTCTACGGCGGATTCGTGGACAAGTTCCCGATGGGCACCGTCATGAACCGGTCGCTGACCATCCGCACCGGCCAGTGCCACGTGCAGCGCTACACGGAGCCGCTGCTGCAGCGGATCCGCAGAGGCGAGATCGATCCGAGCTTCGTCATCTCGCACCGGATGCCGCTCAGCAAGGCGCCGCACGGGTTCGAGCTGTTCAAGAACAAGCAGGACGAATGCAACAAGGTGGTCCTCACTCCATAACGCCGGCCTGCGAGGAGTCTGGATGCAGAAATCAGCGGTAGAACCAATCATGGTCAGCTGCCGCAGATAATGGATGATTATCTGCGATAACGTCGGTCTCGTCCTGGGAGAACACCCCGCGGCGGCGGTGACTCCATGTGCTCATCTGCGATAGAGCCGTGAGGGGCCGTCACGGCGAACGCGCACCGCCTCCGCCCGCCCGCCGACGCACCCGCGCTCGGCTCCGCCGCGGCGGCGTTCCTGGAGACGATCGCCGTGGCCAACACCGTCAAGGCGTACTCGATCGCGCTGCGCGCCCTGACCGCCGAGCTCGGCGAGCAGGCACCGCTGGCCGAACTCGAGGGCGAAGCCGGCGCCGACCGGGTCGCCCGCTGGTTCACCGGCCGCCGGGGCGGCGCGGCCGCCGGGGCGGCGCGGCCGCCGCGACCTTCAACGCCCGCCTGGACGCGCTCGGGTCGGCGTGCGCGTGGTGGCGCGACCAGCACTGGCTGACCGGCGACCCGCTGCACCGGCTCCGCCACTCCGCGCTGACTCACACCGCCGAGGACGGTGATCAGCCATACGCGGCCGGCAGGCCCGCCGCCGGGGAGCGTGTCGTCGGTGCTCATATGGAGCTGCGTCAGCTGCGGTATCTCGTTGTGATCGCCGCGAAGAGGGGAACCTCAGGCGTGCCGCGACGCGGCTGTACGTCAGCCAGCCCGCGTTGTCCTACGCGCTCAGGACGCTGTCGTGGGGCTGCCGGCGGCGCATCGGCTCGCCGGCCGGGAGGGCATGTCGGCCGGTCCCACGGCGTCGAGCTTGTTGCCGAGGTCGGCGTCGTGGGACCTGGCGTGGTCGCCGAGTGAATTCGTCATGGAGAGGCGGCGGCGTCTCTCGTTTTCACTCCTGGCCGCGGCGCAGCGCGCGTCCCGGCAGGGCGCCGGTGGGGACGCCGTCCCGCAGTGCGGTGGTTCCGTTGATCACCACGTGGCGGACGCCGGTCGCGTACTGGTGGGGGCGCTCGTAGGTCGCGTGGTCGCGGACCGTCTCCGGGTCGAAGACCACGAGGTCGGCGTAGGAGCCGGGGGTGATCCGGCCGCGCCTCGCCAGCCGGAGGGTGTCGGCGGGCAGCGAGGTCATCCGCCGTACGGCCTCCTCCAGGCTGAGCAGCCCCTCCTCACGGACGTGCCGTGACAGGATTCTGGCGAAGCTGCCGTAGGCCCGGGGGTGGACCGGCAGGTCGGTGAAGGGCGGTTCGGCCGGCACCGACTCGGAGTCGGAGCAGACCGACACCCAGGGCCGGCGCAGCGCCATCCGGATGTTGTCCTGATGGCCGATGAAGTAGGCCGCCATCGTCTCGGGGTCGCCTTCCACCAGGTCCAGCAGCAGGTCGAGCGGGTCGTTCGCTCCGGCGCGGGCGGCGGCCTGGGCCAGGGTGAGTCCTGCGGTGGGCGAGCCGTCCGCGGCGTTGGACAGCAGCAGTACCTGCTCGGGTCCGCCCGCGGCGAGGTAGAGGTTCTCCCACTCGGCTGAGGGACGTCGGATGGCGGCCTTCATCTCCTCCCTGGCTCTGTGATCGCGCAGCCGCTCCAGCAGCCGGTCCTGGCCGCCCGCGTGGAAGGGTGGGGGGATGACCGCCCCCAGTGACGTGCTGCCTGCCTCGTAGGGGTAGATGTCTGCGGTCACCGGCTGGCCTGAGGCACGGGCCGCGTCGATGAGGTCGATCGCGAGCGCCATCTTGTGCCAGTTGTCCCGTCCGGCGGCCTTGAGGTGGTAGACCTCCACGCGTGTCTCGGCTTCGCGGCCGATGCGCAGAATCTCCTCGATGCCCTCGACCAGGCGAGCGCCCTCGCTTCTGATGTGGGAGATGTAGAGGGCGTCGTGCCGGCTCAGCACGCGTGTCAGGGCGATGAGCTCCTCGGTGGAGGAGTAGCTGTCCGGTGGGTAGATCAGCGCCGAGCCCACGCCCAGTGCCCCGTCG
Source organism: Streptosporangium carneum (assembly GCF_027922005.1). Classification (GTDB taxonomy): domain Bacteria; phylum Actinomycetota; class Actinomycetes; order Streptosporangiales; family Streptosporangiaceae; genus Streptosporangium; species Streptosporangium carneum. The sequence continues at coordinate 152,698 of NZ_BSEV01000004.1, forward strand.
GACAGTTCCTCGTCCAGCAGCGCCGCGGCCTCGTCCAGTTCGGCCCGGGTGAGCGGCCGGTTGTCGTTGCCCGCGCCGAGCATGCGCAGGTTGTGCGACCCGACGAAGCTGGCGATGTTCGGGGCGACGCCCGCCGACGACAGGTCGCCGAGGAAGTCCGCCAGCCGTGGCCAGCCCAGCCGCGTGCCGTCGGCCTCTGTCTTGTCGACGGAGACCGACTCCAGCATGCGCCCGGCGACCGGCCCCAGGGAGAGGCCTTCGCCGAAGACCTCTGTCGTCACTCCCTGATGAAGGTCGGACAGTCCGCGGGGATCTTGCTGAAGTGTCAGATAGGCGTGGCTCAGTACGTTGATGAATCCGGGAGCGACGGCGCAGCCGGTCGCGTCGAGCACCACCGCCTCCTGCGACTCGGGGATGGACCCGATGCCGAGGATCCGATCTCCTTTCACCGCGACATCGGCCGGACGTCCCGGAGCTCCGGTCCCGTCATAGACGGTCCCGCCCCGGATGATCAGCGTGCTGGGCATGCGAGCCTCCCTTTCCACTGCGCCACCTGGGATTGTCGTGGCCTGCCCGCCGCGAGGCCTCGTCGCGACAGCCAAAGAACGCCTCGCCCGTTGGGCAGCCCGCTCAACGCGGCCGTCTCGGAGTCTCAGTAGCAATGAAGAAACTTCCAACGAAGCACGGCCTGACCTTCGGTAATGATGGTCCGGTTGACCAAGGTCTCGTTTCGCTTACGGTGTGCGCACCATGACGACAAGCCGGAGTCGGGGTACGGCTGGGAAGGTCGCCCGCTGAGAGTGGCGCGGGCTCGGGACGCCAAGGTGGCCTGGGCCGAGTGCGCGCATGGTGCGGCACCAGCATATGGATCAGCCTCCGGGCAATGTCGCTGCCCGCGCTTCCGGCATGGATCAATACGGCCACCTCGGACCGGGTGGCCATACGCCCGTCCGGCCCAGGGGAGGGCACGGGCAGAGCCGGTTCCGGCGGCGCGTACGGCCCCGCGCGGGGGCCGGTCACCACGTCCGCGCAGTGCGTGCCGAAGGGGAGCAGGCAGCGATGACGCCAGGGATATCCGTGGACCCGCCAGACGGGAACGATGACGAGGAGACCGAGAACCGGGCGGCGAACCCGGTCAAGCCGTGGCGGGACGATGAAGAGACGCGCATCGAGGCCATGCTGGCGCTCAAGAAACGCACGCCGCTGCAGCGCCGGATCGTGTGGGTGCTCAGCAGCTCGCCCGGCCGGGCTTTCTCGCTGGAGGAGCTGGTCGGCGATCCGGCTGCCGCACCGGCCCAGGTGCAGGAGGCGATCTCCTACCTGAACCGGATCGCGGAGGCTTTGGGGTTTGTGCCGCTGATCAAGGACACGTCCGCAGGGGTCTCGGTCGATCCGGAGACCGCCGTAGTCATCCGTCACGCCCTGGACGAGCTGGAGCGTATGGGGAGCTGACATCTCACGTCCGGCCGCCCCAAGGCCTTGGCGGGGCCCGGGGCGGTCAGTTCGCGGCGGTCTGCTGGTCGTGGTCGCGCAGCATGCGCAGGACGGTCGCGGCCGAGGGGGGGCGGCCCTTCTTCTTGCCGCGGGTGATGACGAGCCGGGCGGCGATGTCGCGCAGGCTGAGGTCCTGACCGCGCAGATGCAGGGCCATGGACAGCATGTTCTCGTCGGTGACGACGGCGCCGCCGATGGCCTTGCCGCGGGCTCTGGCCGATTCGTGGCCTTCCAGGGTGCGGTCGCGGATGTACTCGCGTTCCATCCCCGACAGGGCGGCCAGCACGGTGAACACCACGCCAGACGGGTCGTGGGAGCCCTGCAGCTCGCCGGTGAGGAACTCCAGGCCGATGCCGGCCGCCTTCAGTTGCTCGGCCAGGGCGGCCAGATCGAGGCCGCGGCCGAGCCGCTTGTGCTCGTGCACCACGAGGGTGACCGCCACCCCCGCCGCGCGCAGTTCCCGGGCCAGGGTGACAGCCTGGTCGAGTTCGGGCCGGACGGTGGCGCGGGTGGAGATCTTCTCGGCGAAGACGCGGGTGACGCCGGCGGCCTTGAGCGCGTCGAGTTGGGTGTCCAGGGACTGGCGGACGGTGGAGGCGCGGGCGTAGCCGATCCGCGCGTGCCCGGCCGGTTCGGCGTCGGCCGCGACCGGGCGGGGCAGTTCGATCCAGAGTGTGCCCGGCTTGCGGACGGCCGGGGTGGGGACGTTGAGCGCCTTGGCGAACGCGGGCACGAGCCGGAAGCGGGCGGTGTGGTACTGGACGGCGACCTTCCCCTTGCCGGCCCGGCAGGGAGAGCCGGCCGGGGCGGCGCAGGAGGTCATCGGGCAGTCGTGGGCCTCCACGCGGAGGAAGTCGTCATCGCGCACCCGGAAATCGTTTCATAGGAGCGTTTCAGACTGCCACCTGTTTGCACCGACCTATGAAACAGTGTTCGCCCTGGACGCGCCCGGCCGGAGCCGCTGTTTCATAGGTGTCCGCTGTGAAACGCCGGCCCCCCACAGATCGAGGAAGAGGGACGAGCCAGAAGCTGCCGCCAGGGACAGTAGCCAATCGGGAAAGCCCAGCCCGGCACGGGCTGGGCCTTCGAGCGCGACTTCAGCGAGTGGCGGCGTAGGCGGACAGGATGTGCCGGACGACCGTGTCGGGGCGGGACATCATCACCACGTGCGAGGCGCCGGGGACCTCCTTGACCTTGCCGCCGACCCGCTTGGCCATGAAGCGCTGGACAGCGGGCGGGATGACGTTGTCGGCGGTCGGGATGACGAACCAGGACGGCACGAGCTTCCAGCGTCCGCCTGGGCGGGCGAATCGGTCAGTTGACTGCACTGTCCTCCAGCGCGTCGCGTAAGGCGGCGCGGGAGGTGATGCCGAGCTTGGGGAAGATCCGGTACAGGTGGGCGCTGACGGTCCGCGACGACAGGAACAGCCGCTCGCCGATCTCCTTGTTGCTCAGCCCCGAGGCGGCCAGGCGCGCCACCTCCAGTTGCTGGGCCGTTAGGCCGTGGGCGGCGTTGGGCCGCGCCGACACCGCCACGCCGGTGGCCCGCAGCTCCTGCTCGGCCCGCTGCTGCCAGGCGGTCGCGCCGATCCCGGCGAACAGGTCGGCCGCCCTGCGCAGTTCGGGCCGCGCCTCGCCCGGCTGCAGGCGGCGGCGCTGCAGCTCGCCGAGCGCGAGCCGGACCCGGGCGTGGTCGAACGGCCAGCGCTCGGTCCTGGGCAGCGCGAGCGCGGCCTTGAACAGCGGCACCGCCTCCTCCTCCGGCGCCACCAGCGCCCGGGCGGCCATGATGTGCAGGCGCAGCCGGGGAGCCCGGTCGGCCAGGTGGGCCGCGGCGGCGGCGTGCACCTCGGCCTCGGCGGTCCTGCCTGTGCGTACCGCCGACTCCACCAGTTCGAAGACCGTCCACGGCGCGAACGCCACATACGGGGAGATGACGCCCGGCGGGCTGATGCTGCTCCAGTACGTGTACGCCGTCTCGTAGTCGCCGTGCGCCATCGCGGCCAGCGCGAGGTTGCGGGCCGCCAGTGACAGGTGCAAACCGCTGCCGCGCGGGGCGGCCCACTGCTCGACGGTCCTGCTGTACTCGCGGGCGCTGTCGGCGTCGCCCCGCGCGGCGGCGATCCAGCCCAGGCTGCAGCGCAGGTCGTGGGCCAGCAATTCCAGGTCATGCCGGATGCACAGGTCCAGCCCGGCGTTGGCCGCGCTTTCTGCGGCCTCCCACTGACCGGCCAGGAAATGGTCGTGCGCGGCCAGCCAGTAGCCTCCGGCGGCGTGGGTCACCGCGCCCTGCCCGCTCTCGCCCTCGGTCAGCGCGCGGATGCGATCGCGGTAGTCCGGCAGCAGGTCCATCCAGGTCGCCGCCCGGCACAGCGCGGCCACCCGTCCGGGCGGGGCGTCCGTAGGCAGGTCGTCCAGCGCCGTGCGTACCCGCGCCGCGGTGCTGGCGCCCAGGAAGACGTCGTGCAGCAGCCGTACGTCCTCGTCGCCGCAGCCGGCGACCAGCTCCGTGACCTCCGCCCACTCCTCGGGGTCCTGGGCGTAGGAGGCGGCCATCACCCTGACCAGGGGACCGGCTCCGGGGACGCCGCGCAGCAGGCGGCGGGCGGCGTCGAGGTCGCCGTCGCGCAGCAGGAGGATCTGGGCTCTGACGGCCACGGCCCTGGCCGGATCGTCCAGGTGGCGCCGTGCCTCGTCCAGCAGCCGCTGGGCCAGGTCGAGCTGCCCGGACTCGCCGGCCAGCTCGGCCGCGAGCTCCAGCCGGACCGCGCGGGCCGCCGGGTCCGGGGTGAGGTCGGCCGCCCGCTGCAACGCCTTGACCGCCAGCCCGCTGCCGCCCCGCAGGCTCACCGCGCGGGCGGCCTTCTCGATCTCGGCGGCCACCCGCTCGTCCGGCTCGACCGTGGCCGCCGCCAGGTGCCACATGCGCAGCTCCGGGTCGGCCTGGTGCTGCTCGGCCAGTACGGAGTGCGCCTGGCGCGTCTCCTCCGGCGAGGCCGTCTTGATGATCGCCGACCTGACCAGCGGGTGCCGGAAACGCAGCCCCGACGGCGTCGAGTCGCGCGTGACCAGGCCTGCTTGCTCGGCCTCCAGCAGTTCGTACGGCGACAGCTCGGCCCGATGCTGCAACCGGTCGCCGTCGAGGGCGGCCACCAACAACGTCGTACGGATGCGCGGTGCCAGCTCCAGCAGCCGGCCCGCGAACCCGGTCTCCAGCCTGGTCCGCAAGGACGCGCCGCTGGGCAGCAGCTCCACGCCGACGGACGTCTGCGGCAGCTCGGTGATCGCCAGTGGGTTGCCCGCGGCCTCGGCGAGCACGCGTTCGCGCACCGACGGCGGCAGATCCGGGTGGAGCAGGTCCAGTAGCTGTCCGGCCGCCTCGTCGTCGAGCGGCCCGACCTCCACCATGTGAACGCCGGGCGTGACCCGCTCGGTGGCCGTCAGCGGCCGGCGGGCGAAGATCGCCCGCAGGTCGTAGGGCTGCAGCCGCAGCAGGATGAACATCATCACCTCACGCGTGGGATGGTCCACCCAGTGCGCGTCCTCGACGGCGATCAGCACCGGACCGTCCTCGGCCACGGCGGCCAGCACCGCCAGAGAGGCCACCGAGATCGCCAGCCGGTCCGGCACCGGTCCGTCCTGCATCCCCAGCACCCGCAGCAGGGTGTCGCGGTGGAAGGACTCCACCCGCTCCAGGTACTCCATCACCGGCGCGAACAACTGGTGCAGCCCGGCGAAGGCCAGCTGAGCCTCACTCTCGAAGCCGCTGCCGCCCAGCACCCGCATCCCCCGTTCCCGGGCGTGGGCGACCCCGGCCTGCAGCAGCACGGACTTGCCCACGCCCGGGTCGCCGTGCAGCACGACGTTGGGCAGGACACCGGGGGCACGGTCGATCGTCTGCCGCAGTATGGCCAGTTCCCCGGCCCGTCCGATGAGGTCCACGCGGTGCGTCTCCTTGGGTGCAGTCATTTGACCGATTGCTGCGCCTTGCTCCGGCGGCATGCTGGGCGGGTGCCGCGACTACAGGTGGGAACAGACGTGAGCCTCTTCTACGAGGACGTCGGCGACGGGCCGCCCGTCGTGCTGGTGCACGGCTGGCCTGTGTCGCACCGGTTCTGGGAGCCGCAGATCGGCCCGCTCACCGAGGCCGGGCACCGGGTGGTCTGCTACGACCGGCGCGGCTTCGGACACTCCAGCCGGCCCTGGCACGGCTACGACCACGCGACCTTCACCGCCGACCTGGCGGTCCTGGTCGAGGCGCTCGACCTGACCGGGCTGGCGCTGGTCGGCTTCTCCACCGGCTGCGCCGAGGCCGTCGGCTACGCCGCCGCGTCGGACCGGGTGGCCAGGCTGATCCTGGGCAGCCCGGTGCTGTACCCGGATCCGCTCGCGTACGAGCTCAGAATCGCCGCGCGGCGGCACCGCATCCCCATGCTCGACGATCTGCTGCTCAGGTTCTTCGCCGTCGACGGGCACAGCGCGCTGGACGAGCCGACCCGCCAGTACCTGCTGCGGGATGCCGCGGACGCCTCCCCGAAGGCGACGGCGGACTCGCTGGCGGCCTGGGACGCCGCGGATCCCGGCCCCGAGCTGGCCCGCGTCACCGTGCCCACGCTGATCATCCAGGGCGAGGGGGACGCGTTCGTACCCCTGAAGGACAGCGGAACCCGCGTGGCGCGAGCGCTCGACGGCAGCTCGCTGACGACGATCCCCGACGCGCCGCACGGCGCTCCGCTCACCCACGCCGAGCAGTGGAACGCGCTCATGCTGGAGTTCCTGACGAGATGACGGCATGCGGCGACGGTACGGTCCGGGTGGCCGGCTCCGGTATCAGTCGCGTGACGTATCTCCCAGGGCGTCGCGCAGTTGCGCGCGCGAGGTGATGCCGAGCTTGGGGAAGGCCCGGTACAGGTGGGTGCTGACGGTCCGGTGCGACAGGTAGAGCTGCTGGGCGATCTCACGGTTGGACAGCCCGGAGGCGGCCAGCCGGGCGATGTGCAGCTCCTGCGAGGTGAGAAGTTCGGCGGCCGGGGGGACGCGCAGGTCGCTGACCTCGCCCGCCGCCCGCAGCTCCTGGCGCGCCTTCTCTCCCCAGGCGAGCAGCCCGAGCACGTCGAAGGCGTCGCGGGCCGCCCGCAGCGGCACGCGTGCTTCCTGGATCCGCCGCCGGCGGCGCAGCCACATGCCGTGGGCGAGCTGCAGGCGCGCCCGCGCGGTGGGCCAGGACGACAGGTCAGCGCTCAAGGCGGCCTGGTAGAGCGCCTCGGCGTCGGCGTCGTCGGCCAGCAGCGCCCGCGCGTGCCGAAGACCCAGGTGCAGCAGGGGAGAGGTGCTCTGTGTGGCCACCTGCTCCAGCTCGGCCACCGCCCGCCTGGCCGGTTCAGGGCGGCCGGCCGCGACCGCGGCCTCGGTCAGCTCGCTGATCACCCACTGCTGCCAGATCCGGTGATGGGCGGCGTCGCCCGGCTCGAACAGCCGCCACAGGTGCCCGAACGCCTCGTCGTGCCGCCCCGCGCACAACGCGATCACACCCCTGGCATGCTGGAGTATCGCCAAGGCCGAGCTGATGGCGACGGTGCCGAGCGCGCGCTCGCCCTCGACGGCCAGCGCCAGGCCGCGTGCCTCCTCGCCGCGGAGCCCGGCCAGCAGCGCCAGCATCCCTAGGGCTGCGGACTGCCAGCGCGGCTGCGCGGTCTCACGGGCCAGGCGCTCGGCCTCCTCGGCGACCAGCAGCGCCCCGGCCCAGTCGCCGCAGAAGACCTGGCGCCACATCTGCGTGCTGAGCGCCTGTGTGAGCAGGCCCAGCCTGCCGTGGGTCCGAAGGTCGGCGATTGAGGCGTCCATGAAGTCGCCGACCAGGTCGAAGGCGCCGACCGTGCTCGCCGCGACGCCCAGAAGCCGGGTCAGGGCCCCGTCCAGCCGGGCGCCGCGCACCTTGGTCAGGCCCTCGATGACGTCCGCCCCGCGTTCCACCGGCCCCGCCGTGGCCAGGGTCATCAGCAGTTCGGGGTCGTCCTCGCCGACGGTGAGCCGCTCGGCCAGGGCGATGACGCGCTGACGCTGCTCCCAGCCGGGATCGGTCCACCAGCAGCGGATGGCCGCCGCTCGTACGAAGTTGAGCGCGAGCTCGCGATCACCGGCCGCCTCCACCGCTTCGGCGGTCGTGACCAGCCGGAGAATCCGTGCGGGGCCCTCGTTGCGCCCCTCTTCCAGCACCTCTCCCAGCCAGGCGGCCCTGGCCCGCCGAAGCCCGCCGAGGATGGACGGCTCGGCCAGCGCGAGCAGTTCGGCGGCCTGGTCGCCGCGGCCGAGCTCGAAGGCCAGTTCGGCTGCGGTCAGCAGGCGTTGGGCGCCGACGGCGGGCTCCTCGCTGACCTCCGCCGCACGGCGCAGGGCGGTCACCGCCACCGGGATCGCGCCGCGTTGCCGGGCCCGCGCGGCCACCCCTTCCAGCTCGGCGGCGACGGACTCGTCCCGATGGGCGATCGCGGCGGCGCGGTGCCAGGCCCGGCGGTCCGGGTCGCGGCCGTGCACCTGGGCCAGCGCGGCATGGGCGGCCAGGCGATCGGTGTGACCGGCCCTCTGGTAGATCGCCGAGCGCACCAGCGGGTGCCGGAAACGCAGGGCCTGCTCGTGGAGCTCCACCAGCCCCGCGTCCACGGCCGGGGCCAGCGTCTCGGCGGTCATCTCGGCGCCCGTCACCATCGTGCCGCCGGCCAGGGCGTCGGCCAGATCGATGCCGTCGTTGGCGGCGGCCACCAGGAGCAGCCCGCTGGTGTGGGGCGGAAGCTCGGCCAGCCGCACGGCGAAGGCCCGCTCCAGGCGCGCCGTGAGCGGCAGTAACCCGGCCTCGGCCGTGACGGTCTCGGCCTCCAGCGCGAGCGGCAGCTCGACCAGGGCGAGTGGGTTGCCGGCGGCCTCGCTGAGCATGCGCCAGCGCATGCCGACACTGAGGTCGGCGCTCTGAGCGTCCAGGAGCGCCTCGGACGCGGCGGGATCCAGACCGCCCAGCCGCAGCTCGGGCACGTCGCTGTCGTCCAGGCTGGTGGGGTGGCCGTCGCGCAGGGCCATCAGCAGCACGATCGGATCTGAGCGTACGCGCCGGGCCACGAACCCCAGTACCTCGATGGTGGGCCGGTCCAGCCATTGGAGATCGTCCACCACGATCAGCAGCGGACGCCGGGCAGCCGCCTCACCCAGCAGGTTGAGCACGGCCAGCGCGACCAGGAAGGGCGCGGGGTCGCCGGCCTCGGCCATCCCGAAGGCGCCCAGCAGGGCCTCCCGCTGGCGGGCGGGCAGCTGATCGGCGGCGTCGAGCATCGGCCGCAGCAACTGGTGGAGCCCGGCGAAGGGCAGGTGCGTCTCGCTTTGAACCCCGGAGACGCCGCACACCGTCACCTCGCGTGCCTGCGCCCGCGCCGTGGCCACGGCCAGCAGGGCAGATTTGCCGATGCCCGGCACGCCGCGTATGACCAGGGCGTCACCGCACTCGTGAATGCGGTCCACGAGGCCTTCCAGCTTCGCCGCCTCGCGGTCGCGCCCGAAGAGTGTGATTACGCGCCACCTCTCTCCGGAGCCCCCATGATCGAAGTGTCGCATAAAGTACGTCATGAGACGTATGACTGGCGCCTTGACTTCTCCTAGCATCGGCGTTGCGTCTGTCCTTGGAGTCGCTCGTGATCAAACCCGTTCTGGAGCCGGCTGCCCAGGCCTTCGCCGATGCCACCGCCAACCCGCCCTACCTGCACCGTCTGCCCCTCGCAACGGGGCGCCGGGCCATGGCCGAGGTGCAACGCCCGGACATCCGAGTGCCGGGCGTCACCCGGCGGCCGATCGCCGGGACGAGGCTCACCCTCTTCCGCCCCGACAACGTCGAGGGTCCGCTGCCCGCGGTGCTCTACCTCCACGACGACTGGGTGTTCGGCGGCGAGCACGCCCATGGGCGGCTGGCCCGGGAACTGGCGCGCGAGTCGGGGGCGGCGACGGTGTTCGTCGACTACAGCCTCTCGCCCGAGGCCCGCTTCCCCGTCGCGCTCGGCGAGGGACTGGCGGCGCTCGACTGGGTACGCGTGCGCGGCGCCGCCTTCGGCCTGGACGCCTCGAAGATCGCGGTGGCGGGCGGCAACCTGGCGGCCGCGCTGGCCCTGCTCGCCCGGGAGCGCCTGGCCGGGCAGGTGCTGCTGTGCCCGGCCACCGACGCGTCGTCCGACACCGGCTCCTACCGGGAGTTCGCCGAGGGCTACTTCCTTCGCGCGGACGGCATGCGCTGGTGCTGGGACCAGTACACCGCCGACCAGGCGCAGCGCGCCGACATCACCGCCTCGCCGCTGCGGGCCACGCGCGGGGAACTCGCCGGGCTGCCTCCGGCCCTGGTGATCACCGCGGAGGCCGACGTGCTGCGCGACGAAGGCGAGGCATATGCCGTACGGCTGCGCAGCGCGGGTGTGCCGGTGACGGCGGTCCGCTATCAGGGCGTGATCCACGGTTTTCTCACGCTCAACGCCCTGCGCGGCACCCACTCCGCCCAGGAGGCGATCGATCAGGCCGGGCACTTTCTCGCCAGGGCGCTCGGCACCGGTCGAACCTGAGCCACCCGCGACGCGACCGACGGCGAGGCTCCACATAAGCTTTGCGTGATCTCCACCGGATCGCGCACAGGGAGCCCCCCATCGCCACTCCACTCAGCTTCGCGGAGGTGCTGCGCCGCCATCGGCGCGCCGCACGCCTGACGCTGGAGCAGCTCGCGGAGGCCTCGGGAGTCAGCGCCAGGACGCTGTCGGACATGGAACGCGGGCGCAGCAAGGGCCCCCAGCACCGGACCGTCACCGCGCTGGCCGACGCCCTCCGCCTGGCCGGCGCCGAGCGCGAGCAGTTCGTCGGGCTGGCGCGCGAGGGCCGGCTGCGCGACCACTGGACCCGGCCGACCGGGTTGTGCGAGCTGCCCCGCTCCGTCGCCGACTTCACGGGCCGCACCGCTGAACTGGCCTGGGTCGCCGAGCTGATACGTGCCGGGGACACGGGCGTGGGGCTCATCACCGGATCCGCCGGGCTGGGCAAGTCCACGCTGACCGTCCGCGCCGCCCACGCGCTGCGGCCGGACTTCCCCGACGGGGTGTTCTTCCTCGACCTGTTCGGCATGTCCTCGGAGCCACTGCCCGTCGATGAGGCGCTGGGCAGGTTGCTTCGCGCGCTCGGCATGGCTGATCAGCAGATCCCCGCCGACGTCGCCGCGCGGGCGTCGATGTACCGTTCCGTGCTGCGCGAGCGGCGCGTGCTGGTCGTGCTCGACAACGCCGCCTCCGAGGAGCAGGTCCGGCCGCTGCTGCCGGATGGCGCGGGCAGGGCTCTGGTGACCAGTCGCCGCCTGCTGGCCGGGCTGGAAGGAGTACGCAGGCTCAGCCTTGGGCCCCTGCCCCTGATGGAGGCCGCGGAGCTGCTGGCGGGAATCCTGAAGGACCGCGGCGCCGCGGACGAGGGATCGGCGTTCTGGGAGCTGGCGCAGCTGTGCGGCGGGCTGCCGCTCGCGCTGCGCATCGCGGGAAACCGGCTGGCCAGCAGGCCCGGCTGGAGCGCCGCCGACTTCGCCGCCCGGCTGACGGACGAGGAGCGCCGCCTGGACCAGCTCAGCGCCGGCGATCTGAAGATCGCCACGGCGTTCGGGCTGTCCTACGATCAGCTCGCGGACTCGACGCGGCGGGTCTTCCGCCGCCTGGCCCTGGTGCCGGGCCGCGAGTTCGACGCCGCGCTCTCCTCCGTCGCCGGCGGCACGTCGATCGCGGGGGCGTGGGACGCCCTCGATGAGCTCGTCGACCTCGGCCTGCTGCAGGACGGCACGTCGGGACGCTACCGCTTCCACGACCTGGTCCTGCTGTTCGCCCGTGACCGGCTCCGGGCCGAGGAGTCCGAGGCCGAGCGCGACGCGGTCACCGGCACGGTGACGTCGTGGCTGCTACGGATGGCCGCCAACGCCGGATGGTGGTTCGGGCCCAGGCACGGCCATCGTGACGATGAGCTCGACGGTCTGTCGACTCCGGAGGAGGCCGACCACTGGCTGCGGGTGAACGTGGACAACTGGCTGGGCGCCTTGCGCCAGGTGGCAGGCCTCGGCGGGCACGCCGCCGTCCTCGACTTCGCCATGTCGATGATCCACTTCTCCAACCGATGGATGCACGCGGTGCACTGGGCCGACGTCTTCGCCCTCGGGGTGCGGGCGGCCGCCGCCCTGGGCGATCTGTCCCGGCAGGCCGCCCAGCTCAACGCGCTGGCCGGGGTCCAGCTGGTCTCCGGAGGCGACCTGGAGGCCGCGCTGCGCTTCACAGCGCAGGCGATGGAACTGGGCGTCCGCAGTGGCAGCACCGAGGAGATCGCCTCGGCACACCACTACGCGGCAGGCGCGCTGCGCAGGCTCGGCCGCCTCGATGAGGCCATCGAGGCGCAGAGCCGGGCGGCGGAGCTCTTCAAGGCCGACGGTGACGTGGATGCCTACAGCCACTGTCTCGGCTCCCTGGGCTCCTGCTTCCGCGACGCCGGCCAGTACGCGCGGGCCCTGGAGCACTACCTCCAGCTGTGGGACCTGGTGAACGACGACACCTCGGGGATGACGCCGAGCGAGGCGGAGTTCAGCCGGCCGATCGCGCTCGCCCGCATCGGTGAATGTCTGGGGCTTCTCGGCCGCCGACCGGAGGCGATCAGCAAGCTCACCGAGGCGGTCAGCCTCCTGGAGCAGGCTCGGTTGCCCATCGTGCAGGCCGGTTCCCTGGAGACGCTGGCGGGCTTGCTGGCACAGGAGAACCGGATCGGCGAGAGCCGCCAGACCTACGCGCGGGCGGCCGAGGTCTACGAGGGCGTCGGCGACGCCGAGGCGAGCGGCCGCTGCCGCGAGCTGGCCGACGCCGCGCTCTGACGGTTCCGCGCCACTTCTGCGTGCTGTTCTGCGTGGTCCGGCCGTGGACGGGCGACTTTGATGGAGTGCACCGGGACAGGCACCGGGCCTGTCCATCCAGTTCGGGAGCGACCATGCCCACGATCAGGAACATCGTGCTCGTGCACGGTGCCTTCGTGGACGGATCCGGCTGGCGGGGTGTCCACGAGGAGCTGACCTGGGACGGGCTGCGCGTCCACGTCGCGCAGAACCGGGCGCTGTCGCTGGAGGGCGACGCCGTGGCGACCCGCCGGGTCCTGGACGGCCTCGACGGCCCCGCCGTCCTGGTCGGCCACTCCTACGGCGGCGCCGTCATCACCGAGGCCGGCACCCATCCCAACGTCGCGTCGCTGGTGTACGTCGCCGCGTTCGCCCCGGACCGGGGCGAATCGGTCGACACCCTCCTCGCCACCCCGTTGCCCATCCTTCCTCCGGCGGAGGGCTCCCTGCTGCTCGACCGCGAGAAGTTCGCCGGCTGGTTCGCCGCCGACCTGCCCGACCGGCTGGCCGCGTTCATGGCCGACTCTCAGGTCCGGTGGAGCGTGGACGCCCTTCGTGGGCCGGTCACCGAACCGGCGTGGAGGCACCGGCCCAGCTGGTACCTGCTCACGACCCAGGACCGGATGATCCCGCCGCCGACCCAGCGCATGATGGCCGAACGCGCCGGGTCGACCCTCGTCGAGGTCATCAGCAGCCACGCCGCCCACATCTCCCAGCCCGTAGCGGTGGCCGACCTCATCCGCCAGGCCGCCGCCTGACCTCTCCGCTCCAGCGACGAAGCCACCGCTGAGCGGCGTCCACGCCACCCGCCCGCGGATCGCGAGTTCCTGACTCGCGGCCCGCTGATTCGGCACGCCCGACGCCCTGCACGACCTACCACACCGGACGCCGTTCCCGGGTGCTCGGCTCCCACGACAGGAGGCAGTCATGACAAGCAGATCAGTGACCAGGGCCGCCGTCATCGGCACCGCGATCGAGTTCTACGACCTTGCGCTCTTCGGCCTGGCCGCGGCGATCGTCTTCAACGACCAGTTCTTCCCCGCCGACGCCCCCTTGGCCGGCACCCTCGGCTCCTTCACCGCGTTCGCCGTCGGCTTCCTCGCCCGGCCCATCGGAGGAGTCGTGTTCGGGCACATCGGCGACCGCGTCGGCCGCAAGCCCGCCCTGGTCCTGACGCTGCTGCTGATGGGGCTGGCCACGACCGGCATCGGGCTGCTGCCCGCCTACGACCAGGTGGGCCTGACCGCGCCGATCCTGCTCGTGCTCCTGCGGCTGGTCCAGGGCTTCGGCGCCGGAGCCGAATACGCCGGCGCCCTCGTCCTGGTGGCCGAGACCAGCGCCCCCCGCCGACGAGGCCTGCGTGCCGCATTTCCCGGCATGGGCGTCCAGATCGGCATCCTGATCGCCACACTCGTCTTCACCGCGGTCGCGCCGCTGCCGTCGTTCACGTCGTGGGGCTGGCGGGTGCCGTTCCTGCTCAGCCTGGTGGGCGTGGGCGTCGGGCTCGTCTGCCGGATCCGGGTGCCGGAGTCGGAGCTGTTCGAGCGCGAGCGGGCGCACGGCGTGAGCCGCTTCCCTGCGCTGGAGGTCTTCAGAAGGCAGCCGCGCAGCCTGCTGATCGCCGCCGGGATCAACGCTCCCTACGGCGCGATCGGCTACATCATGAACGTCTTCGTGCTGTCCTACGTCACCGGGACGCTCGGTCTGCCCGCCACGGTGGGCCTGATCGCCAACGTGTGCTCAGCCGCCATCGGGATCGTGCTCATGCCGCTGTTCGGGCTCCTGGCCGACCGCGTCGGCCGCCGGCCCGTCTTCCTCGGTGCCACGCTCGCCCTGTCCGTCTTCGCCTTCCCGATGTTCTGGCTGGTCGACACCGGCCGCCCCGAGCTGGTGATCTTCGCTGTCACGCTGGGGTACGGCGTCTTCGTCACGGCCATGTTCGCCGTCCTCGCCTCGATCCTGACCGAGCTGTTCGGTACCCGCTACCGCTACAGCGGCATCGCCATCTCCCGCGAGTGGACGGCCGCGCTGACCAGCGGGCCCGCCCCGCTCGTGGCGGCCTCTCTGGTGGCGGGCGCGGGCGGTGCGTCGTGGCCCATCGCGCTCCTGCTCGTGGGCCTGGCGACGATCGCCTTCCTGACGGTTCTGCTCGCTCCCGAGACCCGCGCCAAAAACCTGGACGAGCGCGTAAGTCAGGAGCCCGTCGGCTCAGGTGCAGTCATCTGACCGATTACCGGCCGGGGGCCGCAAGCCTAGCTTCGAAGCACATCGAGACCGCATCAGTAAGGAAGTCACATGCCCTACGTGACCACCGCCGACGGAGCGCAGATCTTCTACAAGGACTGGGGCACCGACGGTTCGCCGGTGCTGCTCAGCCACGGCTGGCCGCTCAACTCCGACGCCTGGGAAGCGGCCGCCCTCTTCCTGGCCGGGCACGGGCACCGCGCCGTCGCCCACGACCGGCGCGGCCACGGCCGTTCGGCGCAGACCTGGCACGGCAACGAGATGGACACCTACGCCGACGACCTGGCCTGCCTGATCGAGCAGCTCGACCTGCGCGACCTCACCCTGGTCGGGCACTCGACCGGGGGCGGGGAGGTCGCCCACTACCTCGGCCGCCACGGCAGCGACCGCGTCTCGAAGCTGGTCCTGGTCTCCGCCGTGCCGCCGCTGATGCTGCGCGGCGAGGACAACCCCCAGGGCCTGCCGATCGAGGTCTTCGACGCGATCCGGGCCGGCGAGGCCGCCAACCGCTCCCAGCTCTACCGCGACCTGGCCGACGGCCCGTTCTTCGGGCACAACCGCAGGCAGGACGTCCCCCAGGGGTTCCGCGACGCGTTCTGGCTGCAGAGCATGGCGAGCGGGCACCGCGGCGCCTACGAGTGCATCGCCGCCTTCTCCGCCACCGACTTCCGGCCGGACCTGGCCAAGATCGACGTCCCCACCCTGGTCATTCACGGCGACGACGACCAGATCGTGCCGTTCGAGGTCGGAGGCAGGCGATCGGCCGAAATGATCAACGGCGCCGTCCTGAAGGTCTACGAGGGCAGCGGGCACGCCCTGCCCGACACCGACCGCGACCGCCTGCACACCGACCTGCTCGCCTTCATCGAGTCCTGAGGAGCACCGCGCATGACCCCCCTACGCCGTTTCGGCAACCTGCTGGGCACCCTCGTCGCGAGCTGCGCCCTGATCCTCGGCCTGAGCGGAGCGACCGTCCCGGCCTCCGCCGACTCCACCACCTCCGCCGACTCCGCCTCCTCCGGCGCCAAGCCGACCGTGGTCCTGGTGCACGGCGCGTTCGCCGACGCCTCCGGCTTCAACGACATGATCACCATGCTCGGGGCCGCCGGGTTCCCGGTGATCGCGCCGGCCAACCCACTGCGCGAGGTCGCCGGTGACGCGGCGTACATCTCCAGCGTCCTGGACACCATCCCCGGCCCCATCATCTTGGTCGGCCACTCCTACGGCGGCATCGTCATCACCAACGCCGCCCGCGGCCACGACAACGTCAAGGCCCTGGTCTACCTCGGCGCGTTCGCACCCGACCAAGGGGAAAGCGCCCTGCAGCTCGCCGGGCAGTTCCCCGGCAGCAAGCTGGGCGAAGCCTTGCTGGCCCGGCACTACCCACTGCCCGACGGCACCAAGAACGGCGTCGACGGCTACATCACCGCGGAGAAGTTCCGCGAGGTGTTCGCCGCCGACCTGCCCGCGTACAAGACCCGGCAGATGGCCGCCACCCAGCGGCCCGGCAGCGTCACCGGCCTGTCCGGCGGCAGCGGTGAGCCCGCCTGGAAGACCATCCCGTCCTGGTACCTGATCCCCGCCCAGGACAACGTCATCCCGCCCGCCGCCCAGCGCTTCATGGCCGAGCGTGCCGGCAGCAAGGTCCGCGAGATCAACTCCTCTCACGTCGTGATGATGTCCCACCCCGCCGCCGCGACCGCGGTGGTCCTGTCCGCCTACGCCGCCACCCGCTAGGAGAGACCGGATGAAACCCGACACGATCGTCTTGATCCATGGCTTCTGGGTCACCCCGCGCAGCTGGGAGAACTGGATCGCCCACTACGAGGCCAAGGGGTTCCGGGTGCTCGCCCCCGCCTACCCCGGCTTCGAGGTGGAGGTCGAGGCGCTCAACGCCGACACCACACCCATCGAGCGGGTCACCGTCCCGCAGATCATCGACTCGCTGGAGAAGCTGATCGGCGGCCTGGACAAGCCTCCCATCCTCATCGGCCACTCCGCCGGCGGCGTGTTCACCCAGATCCTGCTGGATCACGGCTACGGCGCGGCCGGTGTGGCGATCAACTCCGCTCCCACCGAAGGCGTCAAGATCATCCCGCTGTCGCAGCTCAAAGCCACCTTCCCCGTGCTCAAGAACCCCGCCAACCGGCACAAGGCCGTCGGCCTCGACTACGAGCACTGGCGCTACGCCTTCACCAACACCTTCCCCGAGAGCGAGGCGCGGGCCGCCTACGAGCGCTACCACATCCCCGCCTCCGGCTCGATCTTCTGGGGCAGCGCGCTGGCCAACATCCACCCCGGCAAGGACGACAACTACGTCGACTACCACAACGACGACCGCAAGCCGCTGCTGTTCATCTCCGGAGAGCACGACAACCTGATGCCGCCGAAGATCCAGCGCTCGAACGCCAAGCACTACAAGGCGCCGAACACGATCACCGAGGTCATCGAGTATCCCGGCCGTTCGCACCTGATGCCCGCTCAGCAGGGCTGGGAAGAGATCGCCGACCGCGCCCTGGCCTGGGCCCTGCAGCACAGCTAACCACCTCGAGGGGAGCGCGTTCCATGTCGGATGTCAGGTTCACCCACATCGGCGGTCCCACCGTCCTCATCGAGTTCGACGGCTGGCGACTGCTGACGGACCCGACCTTCGACCCTCCCGGCCGGACCTACGGGTTCGGCTGGGGGACCTCCTCCCGCAAGCTCACCGGCCCCGCCCTCCCCGCGGCGGGGCTCGGGCCGGTGGACGCAGTCCTGCTCACCCACGACCATCATGGCGACAACCTCGACGTGGCCGGGCGCCTCCTGCTGACCGCCGCCACGACCACGATCACCACCTCCTCGGGCGCCCGCCGCCTCGGCGGCACCGCGCGCGGGCTCAAGGCCGGGCAGAGCACGCGGCTGGAGGCGCCCGGCCGGCCGGCGATCGAGATCACCGCCACCCCCTGCCGGCACGGCCCGCCGCTGAGCCGGCCGATCACCGGCGACGTCATCGGCTTCGCGCTCACCTGGCCGGGGCAGATGCACGGCCCGCTCTGGATCACCGGCGACACCGTCTACCACCGCGCGCTTCACCGGGCCGCCGCCGCGATCCGGCCGGGAACGGTCCTGCTCCACCTGGGCGGCGTCGGGTTCCCCCTCACCGGACCACTGCACTACACCATGACCGCCCGGCAGGCCGTACGGCTGTGCGGGGCCATCAGCCCGCACACGATCCTGCCGGTCCACTACGAGGGCTGGCAGCACTTCCGGCAGGGCCGCGACGGCATCGAACGCGACCTGCGGCGGGCGCCGCAGCAGGTGCGCGCCCGCTTCCACTGGCTGCCTACCGGATCGGCGGAACACCTGCAGCTCTAGACACGGCCCTTCCTTATGGCAGGCAGGCCTTCGTGACATCGCTTTCCGGCCTGGGGCTCGGGGGCCCTCAGGTCGGCCGCCCGTCACCCACCCGAAGCGCGGACGGTTCCTACACTGCCGTCCACCCTGACACGATCGAGAGGAATGACGACAACCATGACCAGCACCCAGCTCGACCACCTGGCGGCCGCCGCGTTACAGGATGCGCTCATCGACGTCGCTGAGCTGGCCTCCCAGGCCAGGCAGGCGCACTGGAACGTGCGCGGCGCGACGTTCCTGCCCATGCACCGATGGCTGGACGAACTCGCCGAAACCCTGCGGGCCCACGCCGACACGCTGGCCGAGCGCATCACCACCCTGGGCGGCTGGCCGGACGCCTGCAGCGAGACGCTCAGCGCACGCAACACCCTGGAGTCGCTGCCCTCCGGCCGGCTCACCACCAGCCAGGCGCTCACCGCCATGGAGACCGGCCTGGAGCGTATCGCCACCGTCGTCACGTCATGGCTGCGGAGCCCGGCCATGGGAGATGACCCGGTGACCGCTGATCTGCTCACCAGCCTCTGCCGGGACCTCCAGGCCCAGCAGTGGCTCGCCCGCGCCCAGCAGTGAGCGGCGATCATGGCCGACTTGCGCTGGACGGACCGCGCTGCCTGCCGAGACACCGACCCCGACCTGTTCTTCCCACTCGCCTGGGAAGGCCAGCACCAGGCAGCCAGGCGCACAGCCGGCGAACTCCCGCGGAGCCGTCCACTCTCAGCGGCCCGGCCGGTGCCGACGACCGCGCACGCGCGTAACCGCCGCTCGCCTGCCGACCGGCAACCCTTCAGGAGACACCATGACCATCTTTTCCCGCGGGTTCCGCGGCAAGCACCGCGCTGATGACCAGTTGCCGCCAGGCCAGCACCACACCAAGGACTTCCCCGTGCTGTCGGCCGGGCCCACCCCGCGCACACTCCGCGGGAACAGTGGGGGTTCACCATCGACACCGAGACCGAACACGCGCACCGGTGGATCTGGCCCGTCCTGATGGCCCTGCCGCACGAGACGCCCACCGTGGACATCCACTTCGAGCTGCGGCGCACCTTCCTCAGCGGCGACCGCCTCACCCGCTCAGGTCAGCCCCGGAAGCAACGCAGCTCGATCCGGCTGCAGGGGACCGTGTGTGTTTGGCATTCAAGGGCGTCAGACCCAGCTCACGCAGCTGCGCGGGCCGCAACGGCCGCCAGCCGCTGGTGTCGAGCTTGGCCAGCTCCGCCTCCACGTCCACGTTGATGACACCGAAGAAGTTGATGTTGTCGCTGTGGCCGGGCGAGATGTGCGACAGGATCTCGTCCGGCACGTTCCGGCCCTGGGAGCGCAGCTCCAGCACCGCTCTGGAATAATATTCGGTCATCCAGGCGACCACCGCGTTGGTCAGCAGGGTCAGGCACCACGCCTGCTCGGTCTGCTGCTCCAGGTGCGGCCGGGTGATGGTGCCCTGCTGGGCGTAGTGCAGGTCGCGGCGCAGCGCGTGCAGGCTCTCTCCTTTGTTGAGCTGGCGGGAGATCTTCCTTCTGAAGACCGGGTCCGACAGGTATTTGGCCAGGTGGACGGTCCTACGCAGCATGCCCCACTCCTTCAGCGCGGCGGCCAGGGTGTTCTGGCGGGAGGCGGCCGACCACTTGCCGACGATCAGCGAGGCGGTGGCCTGGCCGTATTTCAGCGACCCGGCCATCCGTAGCAGGTCAGGCCAGCAGCCGGCCACCAGGTCCTCGGTCCAGCGCGCGCCCAGCAGCGGCCCGGCGTGCGGGTAGCGTTTGGCGATCTCGGTCGGGGTGTCGTCACGGACCAGGGTGACCCGGGTCAGATCCCGCATCCGCGGGGTGAGGGCCTTGCCCACCAGGTCGAACAGCGCAAAATTGATCAACGTGGCGCCGTGCGCATCCGTTGCGTGCTCGGTGACCGGAAGGTCGGTGGCGTTGCCGAGAAAGTCATCCAGGACGTAGTGCGCCTCCCGCGCCGTCGGCACAATGATCTTCGTGCCGTACGTGGACCACTGGTCGGAGACATGGGTGCAGGTGGACAGCACCTGCCCCCGTGAACGACCATGGTGCGGGCGGTGGTGCTCTTTGCCGCGGACGGGGAAACGTTGCCCGTCGGAGGAGCTCATGGTGCCGCCGCCGAACACCTTGGCCAGCTCCAGGCCGTAGTGGTGGTTGACGATGACCGTGTTGGCCTCGCGCAGCGTCTCCTCCCGTACGTACCACTCCATGGTCCAGGCCAGCACGTCGTAGGACACCCCGCAGGCCTCCGACATGCGGGCCAGGCCAAGGTTCGTGGACATCGCGATGAGCACGGCCAGGATGTTGCGCTTGGTCTCGGTCGAGGTGCTCAGCTTGCGGCCGCCGGTGTGAGTGAAGCAGTCCAGGAAGTGCGTGCGCGCGTCCAGCTCGATCAGTAGCGAGGCGATCGGCGCGAACGGCAGCATCGCGGCCAGCTCGTCCTTCAGCGCCTTGGCCTCGGCCGGTACGTCCTCGGCCGACAGCGGCGGCACCACCAGGTGCTCGTCCTCATTGAGCTGGTCGACCGCGGCCTGGGCGACGAACGCCAGCAGGATCGGGAAATTACGCTCCTTACGCCGCTCCAGCCCCTGGTTGGTCGAGCGGCGCGACCTGCGCCAGGAACCGGCGCCGTTCGTTCGGCAGCACCGACACATCCATCTGGTGGGCGTCGATCGCGCAGCCAGGTCAGCTTGTCGATCGCGGTCCTGAACGAGGTTGCCGACGCGTCCCGGGCCGGGCTGACCAGCCACTCCAGCCGGGTCATCCCCAGCCCCGCATCCATGGCCAGCATGCGCTCCAGGTCGGCGCGGACCTCCGCGGTCAGCAGGTGCCCCACCAGCTGAGAGGTCAAATCGGCGGCCGCTTTGCGGGCCGTGCCGACCATCTTGGCCAGAATGAGCACGCCGGGCCGGATCACCTTGGCCGCCATCAGATACTCGCGCGCCAGGTTGAACAGCAGCGTCGGCGAGTCGTGCTCCATCGCCCCGTCCAGGAGGAACTGCTCCAGCTCCTTCATCGCCTGGCTGCCAGCCGGGGCCGTCTGCCGCTCCAGGTACTTGGCGACCAGGCCCAGATGATCGGAGCGGGTCTGATCGCGCTTGCCGTACAGCCGCAACGCCGCCGGGGTCACCCCCATCGGGCACGAACCCCAACCAGGGCAGGCTGCACAGCTGAACGAGCATGCCCAGCCGATCGACCGGGCCCCGCCTCCCGGGGCTCACGAACGCCAGATCAGCCGCCGTCGGTGTGAAATACCGGATCAGCTCATCGCCAGTGATCTCCGGGTACGAGCGCAGCTGCTCCAGCTGCTCCTCGGAGAACATCTTCTCGGACAACGCACCACCTCTACCTTCCGTACCGGACAAAACCGGAACGAACGTAGCGGCAGTGATCACCAATCAGTCAAATGCAGCTGTTTGCGCAGTTCATAGGCTACTTCATTGGAAATTTCTTCATTGCTACTGGGACCCCGTCTCGGTGTGGGCGGTCCGCTGTCATCGGGTGTCTTGTGCGGGCTTCGTGACCGTGGTGGACGCGGGCGAGATGTTCGGCGTCAGGCCTGTTCCAGGCTCGCCGGCAGCAGGGTGCGGATCGTGGCCTGGACGGCTTCGAGGTTCACCGCCTCGGGGGCGATTCGCCATTGGGCGTGGACGCCGATGACGGTTCCCACCAGCAGGACCGTGAATGCCTCCGGGGTGGTTTCCGCGGGTAGTGCCTCTGCTGGTATCCGGGCCTGTACTGCCTGCCGGAGGGCCGCGTGGAGCCGCGCGTAGTGCTCGCGGATCGGCGAGTCGACCTCCACCGCCTCGGCGAGCAGGGTGATGAACAGGCGTGTGACAGGTTGGCGGATGAAGTCTGTTATCTGGTCCAGCGGACTGCTGGGGCGTTCCCCTGCGGGCGGGGCGAGGGCGGTCAGCACGGCGTGGAGCCGGTCGTCGAGCACCGCTTCCAGAAGGCCCAGTTTGTTGCCGAAGTGCCAGGGGATGGAGCCGCGGCTGATGCCGGCCTTCTCGGCGATGTCGATGAAGCTCGTCTGCCGGTATCCCTTCTCGGCGAAGAGCTCGGCGGCGGCCGTCACCAGCAGTCGGCGGCTCTCCTCGGTCCTCTGGATGCGTCGCGTGGCCATGTGGACCATCAAACCAGGCATGCCGCATGACAGAGCAAGTGTTGATCGACATATTCTATGTCAGCTAACATAGAGACAGGGAGGTCCCCAGTGTCGGGCGACCCGTGCGACGGACGCCGGAGACCGCGTCGAGCGCGCTCACGCGGGGGCGGAGAGCGAAGAGAGGACGTCACGATGAGCTCCAGGAAGCGGCTGCTCCGCTGGGCGAGCGGGATCATGGTCGTGCTGGGAACGGGGCACCTGTCCTTGTCGGCGATCGTCGCCTGGGAGGTCGTCACCGGCTGGGCGGGGCGGGGGATGTGGGCGGCCGTGCCGCTCGTGCTCGGGGGCGGGGGCGCCGCTCAGGCGGTGGAGTCCTTTCAGGACAGGGTCACCTTCTGGGCCGGTCCGGGAAGCTTCGCCGTGCCCCTGATCCTCTTGGGGGGCCTGACGTGGCATCTCGCCGGGCGCGGGGTGGCCGTGCCCGCCGGGGTCGGCTGGGGTCTCGTGGCGTGGTGCGCGCTGGGCGGCGTCCTTCTTGTGCCGTCCCCGTTCTTCGCCGGGGTCGTCTCCGGGGCGCTTGTCATCCTGGCGGCGCGGAAGGAGGAACGGCTGGAAACGGTGCGAGAACGGGAGGCGGACCCGGTGTGACCCGCGCCCGCCGGCGGCGCGTCGGATCTCGAGCTCATCGGCTGGCCGCGCACGACACTCGGCCGCTCGCGGCCAAGCAGGGCTGGAACTTCTCCGAAGTGTCGACGGACAACGAGGGTGAAGGCGCCGACGGGTGCTGGACGCCTGGGGGGTCATGTGGCGGGCGCCGTCGGTGTGGTGTCTCAGCTCGTCGTGGCAGGCGTCCAGCCCATTGGAGTCTCGGGGCCGGCCCGGGGGCGGCCTGCCGATCCATCATGGCCCCGATCCTGCTCCTGGTTCCGGCCGCGGTGATGCGGCGGTAGGGGGCGTCACCAGCACCTGAAAGAGCGATTCGATCCACTGGGCAAGCTCCTCCGGCTGTTCCTGGGTCAGTGCCGTCGTGCCCAGAACGCTGCGCATGAGCCACACTCCCGCCTGCAGGGAGAGCATCAGTTCCGCCCGGACGCCTGCTGCGGTACCGGACAGTTCCTCGTTGAGGTGCCGCCCGGCATGCCGCCCGATCGCCTCGCGCATGATCTGCGCGGCTCTGGGACTGGCCGCCGACCTCAGCATGAGCAGGAACGGCCCGAGTTCCTCCGCCTCCGGTGCCGTTCGCGCCACCAGCGCCCGCGCGGTCTTGTCGGCCAGTTGCGCGCCGCTGCCCGCGATCACCGTGCGCGGGGCGAAGGCCACGTCGACGGCCTCGGCGAACAGCTGTTCCTTCGATCCGAAGTAGCGGTTGATGAGCATCGCGGTCACGCCTGCACTCTGCGCGATGTCGCGGACTCCCACTCCGTCGTAGCCGTACCGGGTGAAGGCGGCGACCGCCGCGTCCAGGATGGCCTGCCGGGTGGCGGCGGCGTCGCGCCGACGTCTGCCTGGGGTGGGGCCCTGTGGCCCTGATCGGCTGACGGGGGAGCTGGGCTCGGCGGTGTCACTCATATCTACAAGTGTATACTTTCATGTAAGTATACGAGTGTAGACATCGGGCGTTCGATGCGTCTCGCCGCCCGAACCACGATGCGAGGATGAAATGGATCTTCAACTGAGGGGCAAGCGCGCCCTGGTCACCGGCTCCAGTTCCGGCCTCGGCGAAGCCATCGCCAAGGCCCTGGCCGCCGAAGGCGCCGACGTCGTCGTGCACGGCCGCGACCGCCTGCGTACCGAAACCGTCGCCGCCGCCATCCGGACAGCCGGCGGCCGGGCTCATGCCGCGATCGGAGACCTGGCCACCGACGACGGCGCCGACGCCGTGGCCGAGGCCGCGCTGGCCGACGGCCCGATCGACATTTTGGTCAACAACGCCGGCGCCTACCCCCACCGCTCATGGAAGAAGGCCAGCGCCGGCGACTGGAGCCACACCTACGAGGTCAACGTCGTCTCCGGGGTCCGTATGATCCTGCGCCTGGTTCCCCGCATGCACGAGCGCGGCTGGGGTCGCGTCATCCAGATCGGCGGCGGGCTCGGTCTGCAGCCGAGCGCGGACCTGCCCCACTACACCGCCACGCTGGCCGCCCGCCACAACCTCACGGTCTCGCTGGCCCGCGAGCTGAAGGGGACCGGAATCACGGCCAACACCGTCGCCCCCGGCGCCATCCTGGTCGACAGCGTCCAGCGGTTCCTCACCGACCTCGCTCCGGCCCGCGGCTGGGGCGAGACGTGGGAGGACATCGAACGCAACGCGATCGAGGAACTGGTGCCCAACGACGTCGGCCGGATGGGCCGTCCCGAGGAAATCGCCGCCGCGGTCCTCTATCTCAGCGGCCCGCTCGCCGACTACGTCACGGGCACCACCCTACGGGTGGACGGCGGCACCATCCGCGGCGTCCACTGATCGCCCGTCGCTTTCACGACTGCCGGGGCCGCCCGCTCGCATGGGCGGCCCTGCCGCGGCCCTGCCGCGCCCGAGCGGCCTCCGCCACCCGGCCCCGTACGGCGAAAGGCGCGCCGGCACGCGACTCCTCGGCTTCACCGCCGCTACAAAAACCTCAGCGACGAGAGAGTCGGCCTGTGTTTCTGGCTCCTGACAAGCGACCTCTTGCGAGCGGGTGGGCCGACTCCGCCCCCCGACGCCGTCGAGCTGTTGATCACTGCGGACTGCGGCGGGTCCAACGGCAACCGGGCCCGGCTGTGGAAGGAACTGGAGGTGACCCGGATCAGCGGGCACAGCTTCCGGCCCGACTGGAACTACGCCATCCGCCCCTTCGCCACCCCGAAGACCGATTCCGAGCCAACCAGCGGCGTTAAATCAACCTGAACCCCAACCGTCGCCGCTCATCCGGCGAACAGCGGTCGAACCTCGACGCCGCCGTCCTGGACGGCCGGGTTGAGCTTGGCGATGCGCAGGGCCATGTCCAGGTCGGGCGCCTCCAGGACGTAGAACCCGGCGACGACCTCCTTGGCCTCGGCGAACGGGCCGTCGGTGACCACGTCGCCGCGGATCGAGGTGGCTGTGGTGCTGGGCTGCAGCGCGAACCCCGCGACGATCCGGCCGCCCAGCTCCTCGACCTGGGCGGGGTAGCGCTCCAGCAGCCTCATGTAGTCGGGCGTGCAGTCCATCGGGTCGGCCGGGGACGGCGAGTAGACCAGGATTCCGTACCGGGCCATCGGTTTCTCCTCGAATCGGTGTTCATCCTCTGTTCCCCGGCAGACGGGGACGGCCGGACTTTACACCTCCGGCGGGAAATCAACGGTCATCCTTCGGAGCGGGAAGGCCTGCGTCGGCTCGTGTCGGCGGGGGCCGCCCCTCACCCTATGGGTCTCACAGAATCAGGAACTCATGACTCCCTACGGTGAGATCCAGCTGCGCACCGACCGGCGCCTGGACCTCACCGACCTGCCGACTGCGTAACGCCGGACGCTCGCTCGTTCCGGCGGCAGCGCGGCTGGACCGTCCCGGCGCTCGATGTCGGCGGGGCGTCGGCGATACTGTGGGCGTGGAGTACGTGTCCAGAGTGCCGCGACCGCCGCTGGACAGGCTGATCGACGACCTTTACTACCTGGAGGGTGCGCCGCCGTACGCCCGGCTGACGCTGCCGCCGATGCCGTCGGCGTTGCTCATCGTCAACCTCGGGGCGCCGTTCCGCATCCGCGCCGGCACCGACATCGAGACGGCCGAGTACGCCGACGGCTGCGTGGTCACCATGCCCACCCGCGCGTTGGAGTTCGGCTACCCACTCCGGACCCGGTCCGTCGGCGTGCACTTCAAGCCGTGGGGGCTGGCGCCGTTCCTGCCGATGCCCGCTGCCGAGCTGTGTGACCGGCCGGTGACGGTAGAGCAGGTTTGGGGTCGGCCCGCCATCGCTGAGCTGCAAGACCGGCTGGCCACGGCGGACGGACCGCACGAGATGCTGACGCTGCTCGAGGAGGAGCTGATGCGACGGCTGTGCGAGACCGCCGGCCTGGGGCTGGTCCGCCATACGAGCAGCGTCATCGCGGCGACCAGCGGGGCGGTGGCGATCGGCGACCTGAGCGTGGCAGCCGGTGTCAGCAGCACTCATCTGGCACAGCGGTTCAAGGAGCTCATCGGCGTCACGCCGAAGCGGCTGGCCCGCACCTACCGCTTCGCCGCCACCGTGTTCGCGATCAACCCCGCCGGACCGATCGACTGGGGCGACCTCGCCGGTGGCGCAGGCTACTTCGACCAGGCCCACTTCGGCCACGAGTTCCGGGCGTTCACCGGGCTCACGCCGACCCGGTACGTCGAAGTCCGGCGGCGGTTCCTGCGCGAACATCCCGGCCACGCGCTGGACGGCTGGCCGCTGCCGGCCGATTGATTTCTTACAAGAGCGACAGCTCACGACACGCTAATTTGGGGGCACCCCAAAGCAGAGGAGAGCCCCGTGGGCAAGGTGGTCATGTACAGCTCGGTGTCGGTGGACGGCTTCGTCGCGGACGAGAATGACCAGCCCGGACCGCTGTTCGACTGGTTGTCCAGCGGTGACGTCCCGTTGGACGAGAGCGGCGAGCTGAAGGTGTCGCAGACGTCCTACGACTACACCCGGGCGTACTGGGACCAGATCGGAGTCACGATCGTCGGCCGCCACGTCTTCGACCTGACGGACGGCTGGGGCGGCAAGCCGCCGAGCGGCATCGACCACGTGGTCGTCGTGTCGCACCGGCCGATGCCCGAGGGCTGGGACCCCGAGGCGCCGTTTCACTTCGTCGACGGCGTCGAGGCGGCCGTGGCCAAGGCGCAGGAGCTTGCGGGTGACCGCATGGTCGAGGTCGCCGCTGGCGACGTCGGTGGCCAGGTGCTTGCCGCGGGCCTGATCGACGAGGTGCGCATGGACGTCGTACCCGTCGTGTTCGGGTCCGGCAAGCGCTACTTCGGGTCGGTCCACGCGCAGCACCTGTTGGAGGATCCTGACGTGGTGATTCAGGGCAACCGGGTGCTTCACCTGCGCTATCGGGTGCGCCGTTGACCGATCTGAGCGGGTACGCGAAGAAGTCCGCTGCGAACGGTGACACAAGATCGGGTCTCCGGCTGCGTTTGCGCATCGCTGTCCCTGGTCGGGCAGCCGACGCCGATCCGCCCCAGCACCTCACCTGCGGCAAGTTCAACTCAAGATCACTGGTTGCCGGTTTCCGTCGTATCTTGGCCGACCCCCGAACGGACTTGGCCTGAGCGTGGCCTCGGGACTTTGGGCCCGATCAACGCGCCGACGCCGCCCTCCCATCAGAGCTTCTGATATCGCGGTCCTGGACTAGGGGTTCCCGTAGTAATCGCGGAAAATCGGGCGGATATGGCCCCGAGCTGGTGTTTCGCTAATCCTGGTGGAGCAGGTCGGCAGGAGCCGAACGCTGCGGCGTCGTAGGTCTTACCGGCGTCGCGTCGCCGTATTCCGGCTGTCCTGCCAACGGGCCGGCGCCTCAAGGCCCTCCACCTGGGTTCGCGCGATCAGCCCCAAAGTAGGCCAGCAAGGTGGAGGTGTTCGCGTCGTTCGCAGGCGCCGGTGGCCAAGTCCACCCTCAGCCATCACCTGCGGGTGCTGCGTGATGCCGGGCTGACCCGCACCCGCCAGGAGGGCACCCGCTGCTTTGTGATCTTGCGGCGGCAGGAGTTGCAGACCCGCTTCCCCGGGCTGCTGCAGGCGGTGCTGGCCGCGGCCGAGGAGGAGGACATCGGCCACCAGGTGAGCGTGAAAGACGCCGCGCAACCCGCCTGAACCGGCAAGTGATCGCCAACGTCGCCGGTGACCTCTTCACCCACTACATCACAAGGCTTTCGGAGCCGGCGCCGGCGCCGAGTGGTCGCCGGTCACGCCGTTTCCTGAGCGTCCGGAGCGGGTGAACGCCGTACGCTGCCGCTCGGCCTCTAGGCGGATGGCGCACTTTACAGCGTGGTCGTTGATCAGGCCCATGGCCTGCATGAACGCGAACGTCGTCGTGGGCCCGACGAATGCCCAGCCCTTGCGTTTCAGGTCTTTTGACAGGGCGACCGATGCGGCGGAAGTAGAGACGGTCTGGGGTTCACTCAGCTCCGTCGGGGCGGGTTCGTGGCGCCGGACGAAGGCGGCCAGTGATCCTTCCCGCTCCAGCAGTTCCTCGGCGCGGCGGGCGTTGTCGATCGTCGCCTCGATCTTGCCGCGGTGCCGTACGATGCCGGCGTCCTGGAGCAGGCGTTCGACGTCGCGGGCGGTGAAGCGGGCGAGGCTGGGGATGTCGAAGCCGGCGAAGGCGGCGCGGAAGTTCTCCCGCTTGGTC
Source organism: Streptosporangium carneum (assembly GCF_027922005.1). Taxonomy (GTDB): domain Bacteria; phylum Actinomycetota; class Actinomycetes; order Streptosporangiales; family Streptosporangiaceae; genus Streptosporangium; species Streptosporangium carneum. Next base: position 181,196 of record NZ_BSEV01000004.1, read on the forward strand.
AAGATGGTGCGCCAGCTGAGCCCGGACTGAAAACCCTCCAGGCACAGCTTCTCGAACAGGCGGCGGTCATCACCGACGGGAAAGCCCCGTTCGGTGTCGTGGTAGGCCAGGAACTCCGGTGCGGCACCGCTCCACGAGCAGCGCGACAGCTCCGGGCCGGGCGTCGGCACGGTCATCTCATCCATGGTCCTTACGTCGTAGCGGGCGGGCACCGGCTCCGGGTCCGCAGGCGTCGAGGTCCGGTTCGCCCAGGGCGGGCCCCGCCGCAACCGGCTGCTTTCCCGGGGCGGCGTCAGACCGGTCCGGGCAGGGACGCCTGCGGGGCCCGGTGGGAGGCGCGCTCAGGCGAGCAGGAATTTCAGGCGGTCGTCGGCCTGCCACGGCGCGATCTCGATGATCTCCGCGCTGACGATGTCCTCGGCGACGAACGGGTCGGCCGCCACGCGGCCCTCCAGGTCCTCCCGCGAGGTGCCGTGGGCCACGATCGCGCCGCCTAGCCCCGGCTGGATGCTGCCGGCCAGCAGGAACACGCCGTCGTCGACGCCGCGCTTGATCCATTCCTGGTGGCCGGGCATGTGCTGTCCGGCGGCACCCTTGTTGGCGGAGAACCGCAGCAACACCACGAACATGTAAGACCTCTCAGAATCGTTGAACTCAGGTCGCGTCAGGCGTCGGCCTGCGCGCAGTCCTCAGGGACGACGGGGGCGGCGCCTTCGGTGCCGGCGGAGTATGCGCCCAGCCAGTCGTGCATCCGCTGGACCTCGCGGTGAATGAAGTCCTCGTCGTAGAAGGCGTGCGCCAACGTGGCGACACCCTGACTGAAGGTCAGCACGTGCATCGCCAGCGCGTCGGCCTGCTCCCGGTGCCCCAACTGCGTGAACTGCTCACGTAGCCATGATCGGAAGAGCGTGAACAGGCCGCCGGCCGCACCCAGCGCGGGGTGGCCGAGCTTGGCCAGCTCCGTGGTCAAGGTGCCCACCGGGCAGCCGTAGTTCTGGATGTCGACGCGGTTGGTCACCACGATCTCGACGAACCTGCGAATGCGGCCGGCGGGGTCGGCCTCCTCGGCCTCCCACTGCTTGAGCATCCGTTGCCGGCTCTCCAGCCGCGCGGCGATCACCGCGCCCAGAATGTCGTCCTTGGACTTGAAGTGGTAGTAGAAGTTCCCCCGGGAGATGTGAACGGCCTCCGCGATCGCCGCGAAGGACGTGTGCTCATAGCCCTGCCGATAGAACAGTTGGTCAGCCGCCTCGACGATATGGGCCCGGGTCGTTGCTGCGCCCATGGTCTCGTCCCTCCCATTGCCTGCCGCCTCATGAAACCGCCCTAGGACGACTGTCCTAGGACGAGATATTAGGACAGTCGTCCTATGTGGTGTCAACCGGCTCCGGCGCTCTGCCGCTCCTCCACTGGCGGGTCGAACACGGCCTGTCGGTAAGGTTGGCTCCACCAGCCGCCATCTGTGACATTTCCGCAGGTGAACAGGAACACCAGCCCACCGGATACAGGCTGGCCGAGGTCGAGCCGTACCCGGCGCACAGAACGCTTCCACAAGCACCTACTACAGCGACGAGTGCCGGCATCGCCTATCTGCCCTACGGCGCCGGCATCCTGGCGGGCATCTCGGCTCGGCCCTGTTCACCTCCGTTCAGCAGGTCGGCGGTGCCGTCGGGGTGGCCGCGCCGGCCATCATGGGCTACTCGGGCGGGCTCACGGCGGGCGCGGTCTGCATGGCGCTCGGCGCTGTGATCATCGTCGTGCTGCTGCCGTCGCGGGCCAGCGGCCCGCGGCAGACCGCTGGACATGGAGCCGATGGCCGAAGCAAACCGGCAACCGCTCCCCGGCTCTGAGCAGTCACAGCTCCGCCTGAACCCGAAGGGACACGCCCGCTTGGAGAGAGACCGACTCGGGCGCGACCTCATCCCACTGCGGCCGAAGTGCCGACTTGCCACGTGGCATCGGCACTTCGCGGATTTCTGGACACCGTAGGGCGTGTACGTCCAGGATGGGAGCCGTTTCGTCCGGCAGGCCGCCCCGCCGCCGCGCTCGGGCGGCCTGCCCGGCCTCGCCGCCGGTCCCCGCTGGATCATCGGGTTCGGCGGATTCGGGTTCGGCGGATGAGGTAGCAGACGTGGGGCGTATCCAGCCACTCCTCGTCGAGTTCCCTGCCGGTGAGGCGGCCGATGGCCGTGAGGGCCGTCGCGATCATCTCATCGATGGGCGATCCCACGACGTCCCAGTCGGTGGGCATCCGCAGACCCTCGGCGTGCTCGTGCAGCGGCTCCAGCATCTCCTCCAACGGCGCGGAGAAGGTGAGCCGGCCGTCGATCGCGTACTCCACGCGGTGCCCGCCGCCACCGTGCCAGCCGATCGCGATGGCCCTGCCGCCGTCGCGCGAGAGCTCCGACAGTCGAGGTTTCTCTGTGACGTCCATCCACTGGATCTGCATCGCCAGGGTCCAGGCGTTCCAGGGGCCGACGAGGATGATCCCGTCTTTGTCACCGGGCATCTTGTCGCCCTCGAAGCCGAGTCCGATGTTCGCCAGCGTGACCGCTATCGCGCTGCCCAGGTCGGCGCCGAGCCGCCGGGCGGTCTCCTCGACCGTCAGTCCTTCGACCCAGACGGCGGCGAAGCCGTCCGTGACGTTCTCCCAGCGGGATTCGAGCAGGTCGTACAGGTGGGTGGGGTTCGGCATGTCCATCCGATCGAACATGGGGGTGCCGCTCCCCGGTCGCGGGGAGCGGCACACCGGGCTGGCTGTCTCAGATCACGCTCACCCAGAAGGCGTCCTTGTGGAGGATGCGGTTCTGGACTTCGAAGAGCTGTTCATGGTTTCCGGCGTTCCCGTTGTGCTCGGTCAGCACGGGCCTGATGGAGAAGTTCCAGCTCTGCAAGTGGGGATCGTGGTCGCTCGCACGATATCCCGCCCCCTCCTTGGTGTTGTGGAACGGATACTCGTCAGAGGTTGTCGCGCAGCGGGATGTCGCAGCGCGACAGCAGCCGTTCCAGCTTGGTCTTGGGGACGGCCTTGGTGTGGTCGACGTTCTCGCGGCGCCGTTCGGCATCGGCCGGGACTGCCGGAGCCGCCCACCTCTTCTTCGCGGCGCACCAGGTGAGCCAGGAGAAGGCGGCGGCGCGGTTGCGGTTCCAGGTGGCCGGCGCGCAGCCGCCCCACAGGGTGGTGAGGGCGTCGCTGATCTCGGTGCCGGCGACGTCGGCCAGGTGGCGTGTTTCCGCCGCCGAGTTCGGCGTTGGTGTGTTTCTGGCGCACTCCGGCCGCCTTCTCGCTCGCTGAGCGATCTCGTATTGCACCGAGCGATGCAAAACAGGTAGCGTGCTCGTATGGCGAGGCCGAGATCATTCGATGAGGACCGGGTCCTGGACACTGCGATGCGCACATTCTGGGCGAACGGCTATGAGTCGACCTCGACCAGGGACCTGTGTGAGGCGCTCGGCCTGGACCGCAGCAGCGTGTACAACGCCTTCACCAACAAGCGCGAGCTGTTCAAGCGCGCGTTGACCCGCTACATGGACGCCACCACTGCCGACCAGCTGCGCATCCTCGACAATCACGAGCTGCCGGCGAGCGAGCGGATCCGCGCGCTGTTCGCCAAGATCCTCCAGACGGAAGCGGCGAACAGGCGTGACGGCCACGGCCTCGGCTGCCTGACCGTCAACACCACAATGGAGCTCGCCGGCCGCGACCCGGAGATCGCCCTGATGCTCGCTCGCGACACCGAGCGCCGAGTCGTCAGCCTGAGTGCGGCCATCAGGGGCGGGCAGCGCGATGGCGACATCGGCTCCACCCGCGATCCCGCCGAACTCGCCAGGTTCGTCAACGCCGTGATCGCCGGGATACGGGTGGCCGCTCAGGGGGGTGCCGACGACGCCGCCATCGCGGCCGTCGCGGCCACGGCCATGGACGCCCTGGCTTGACCTCCGCTTTTTTCGTACTGCTTTTTCGCGCCTGAATTCTACACTGACTGATGCAAAAAGGAGTCCCTTGCCCAGAGCCGTCTACGTCCTGGCCATCGGCATCTTCGCCATGGTCACCAGCGAGTTCGCCGTCGGAGGCCTGATGCCCGAGATGGCAGACGGACTCGGCGTGACCATCTCCCAAATCGGCTATCTGATCACCGCCTTCGCCGTGGCCATGTCGGCGGGCGGGCCGCTGATGACCGTCGCGCTGGTCCGGATACGCCCGAAACCCGCACTCATGCTGCTGTTCGCGATCTTCCTGGCGGGCAACGTGCTCGCGGCGGTTGCGCTCTCCTACCCGATCATGATGCTCGCACGCGTCATCACCGGAGTCGCCTCCCAGGCGTTCTTCGGAGTCGCGATCTCGATGGCGGTCCAGCTGAGCCGCCCAGAGGTACGCGGCCGCGCTCTCGCCATCGTCTTGAACGGATTGATGCTCGGCACTCTGCTCGGACTGCCACTGTCCACACTGATCGGCGGGCAGCTCGGCTGGCGCGCCGCCTTCTGGGCCGTCGGTGCCCTGACCGTCATCGCCGCACTCACCACGATGATGGGCGTTCCCAGGCTCGGGCGTGCTGACGGCGCCAACGGCAACTTCCGGCAGGAGACGGCGGTCTTCAGGAACGGCAGGCTGTGGCTGGCGCTGTCGACCAGCACCCTCATCATCGGCGCGACCTTTGCCGCCTTCAGCTATCTCAGCCCGATCCTTACCCAGGTCACCGGGTTCACCTCGGAGTCCGTTCCCCTCCTGCTCGTCGCGTACGGCGCAGCCACCGTGATCGGGAACCACATCGTCGGATGTCTGGCCGACAGACACACCACCAGCGTCCTGCTGTCCGGGCTGATCCTCAACACGATCTTCCTGGCCGGATTCGCGATATTCGCCCACCTCAGCGTCCCCGCGGTGATCGCCATGCTGGGCGTCGGGCTGGTTGGAGTGACCATGAACCCGGCGATGGCCGTACGCATCCAGCGCGTCGGCAACCCGGGGCCGCTGGTCAACACCGTCCACGCCTCCTTCATCACCCTCGGGGTGATCATCGGTTCCTCGGTCGGCGGGCTGGTCATCGACGGAGAGCTTCGCTCAGGAGCGCGGCGAAGCCGCCGCCATCCACTGACGCGCCGCACAAAGGCCCTCCGCTCGGGTCCGTGCCACCAGCCGCAAGTAGTTCTCGGTGACGAAAGCAGCGATCGACATCCGGTGCATAAGCGCTGAGCCATGACGGTCTGGCTCGAGGTCGTGCTGTGCCGGTCGATGACGGCCAGGCGCACGCCCGCGGCGTCCTCGGCCTCCCAGCGCAGCAGGTCTCCCGGCTGGCACTTGAGTACCTCGCAGAGCGCGGCGAGCGTCGCGAAGCGCACCGCCTTGGCGCGGCCGTTCTTGAGTACCGCCAGGTTGGCGGGCGTGATTCCCACGCGGTCCGCGAGGTCGCTCACGGCCGTCTTCCGCCTGGCCGGCATCACGTCGATGTCGACGACGATCGGCGTCAGATCACATCGTCCAGCTCGGCCTGCATCTGCGCCGCCTCGACGTCGCGCGCGACGGCCTGGGCGAGCAGCATCCGCAGCACGAGCACGATGAGCGCGACCCCCAGGATGGCCAGGCCAAGCCCGCCCATGATGACGGTGACACCCGGGTCGTCCCGCTGGCCCGGCGCATTGAGGGCCGTGACCGCGAACCACAGGAGGGCAGCCGCCACGATCGCGCCGATCACGGTGTCCACGTACCGGAAGGCGGCGTGGGAGAACACGGTTCCGCGTCGCACCATCGTCACCAGCCGCCATACGCTGACCAGGGTGACCTGGCCCGACACCATGCCCAGGACCGTGATCACGCGCAGCGGGGTCAGCGGGAGCGACCCGTCCTCCGGGTCGGTGGCCAACGCCCACACCATCGATGCCTGTACGAACACGGTGCCGGCGAGCACCACCACGAGCACGGCGCGAAGCGCATGCACTGCCAGCTTTCCCATGACCCATCCTTCCATCGATTTGCGATGAGAATCTATCGAGTTTCGATAGGTGAAGCAAGGGCTGGAACGGAGGGCGGGTGGCGGTTTCGCGCCGTTACGGAGGCCTTCGGGAGGATCGTTTCCGAGGTCCTGTGGCCGCTGGGCGGGCTGATCGCGGCTCGTGTGGTGGTCGCGGCGGAAGGCGTTGGTGGTGTTGGCTCACCGTGAGCGCGTGCGAGGCGTCCTGCCGGATGCCTTCGGCACAGGACGCCGCCCCGTGCCGGCACCCCATCTTCCTGGGCGTGGACGACGTGATGAACGGCGATGTGCTGTCCACGTCGACGTGTGCCCCCAGGTGAGCACCCGAAGTTCCTCGGTGCAGGCTCCGAGGAGCATGACGCCGGTTCTACAACCACCTCTCGGCAGAGGAGCAATCCACGGTCTCGAGTATGGCGACGGTGTGGAGGTATGGGGCAGGTAGCGTGCAAACCAGCGTATGGATGAGGCATCGCCCCTACCGTCGCAAGGTATGCAGACAGTGGATGTACTGGTCGTGGGTGCGGGCCTGGCCGGCCTGCGCACAGCCCGCCTGCTCGCGCAACGGGAACTGAACGTGATGGTGGTCGACCGTCGCAGGTCGCTGTCGACGGGCATCCGCACGACAGGGATCTTCGTGCGCCGCACCCTCGACGACTTCGACGTGCCGGATCATCTGCTCGGGCCAGGTGTCCGGGACGTGCTGCTGTATCCGCCGTCGCGGCGGGCACCGATCCGGCTCACCAGCGACCGGGACGAGTACCGCGTGGCCGACATGGCGGCCGTCTACGAGCACGCGCACCGCGCGGCGGAGTCGGCCGGGGCACGGGTCCTCTTGGGCGTACGGTATGTCGGCGCGTCGATGGGTTTTGTGCGGTTCGCGGGTGCGGAACCGGTGACAGCCCGGTTCATCGTCGGCGCGGACGGCGCCCGCTCCCGGGTGGCCCGTGATCTCGGTCTTGATGTCAACCGGCGCTTCCTCGTCGGCGCCGAGATCGTCCACCCGATCACGTCGGGCACGACCACCCCGGCCTTCCACTGCGTGCTGGACCCCCGGATCGCCCCGGGGTACCTGGGATGGGTCATCGACGACGGCCGGCATGCGCATGTCGGCGTCGCGGGATATCCGAACGCGATGCGCACCGGCATCCGCCATCTGCTGGACGCCTTCGCCGCAGATGCGCCCGGCAGCACACCGCCGGCCGGGCCGGTCGAGCGCCGAGGTGGTCCGATCCCGGTCGGCGGTGTGCTGCGACGGTTGGCGTGTCCCGCCGGGCTGCTCGTCGGAGACGCGGCGGGCGCGGTGTCGCCGCTGACGGCCGGTGGGCTGGACCCCTGCCTCCGCATGTCCGAACTGGCCACGGCGGTCACCGCCGGGTACCTGCGTACTGGCGACCAACGTGTGCTGAGTCGCTACGACGGGGACGTGTTGCGGACCCGGTTCCGAGGCCGACTGTTGCTGCGCCGCGTGTTCGCCGGCATCCGATCCCCTGCCGCGGCAGAGGCGGCGGTGACCGTGCTACGCGGTCGTGCCGGCCGTGCCCTGGCGGCACGGATCCTGTTCGGCGACGGCTCGTTTCCCGAAGTCGACCCACGGCTCGCGGACCTGGCGATCGGCCGCCCTTACCGGTGACGCCGACCGGCTCGCCTGTGACAGAGCGGGCGCGGCGGCGCAGGGCGTGCAGGCTCTCGCCCTTGTTCGGCTGCCGGGAGGCGGCCGACCACTTGCCGACGATGAGGGAGGCGGTGGCCTGGCCGTACTTGAGGAAACCGGCCATGCGCAGCAGGGCCGGCCAGCAGTCGACCACCAGGTCCTCATTCCACCGGGCGCCCAGCAGCGGCCCGGCGAGCGGGCAGGCCTTGTTGGCTCTCCGCTCCCGAACGTGTCCCCAGCCCCAAAGTGTGTGCCAGAGTCTGTCAGTTGATCCGGTCGGGATCGGGAAGGGGCCTGGTCGGTTCCTGAGCGTGCTCGGCGCGATGGGCCAGGCCATCGAGGATGAGGGCCAGTCCGGCTTCGAAAGCCGCTTGGTGGTCGATCGTCGGGACGTTGGCCGCGCGGGCCGTACTGGAGTCGGTGTCGGCTTGTTCTTCCAGGACACTGCCGACGGTGAAGCGGCTGGCGGCCATCATTGCCATCTGGGCGTCCTTCTCGGGCAGACCGGAGGCGGTGAGGAAGGCCATCTTGTGGGCGATCCGGTCGAGGTCGGCCGGGCCGGGACTGGATCCGGAGTGCAGGCGTGCGCCGTCACGGCGCATCAGCAGGGTGCGCCGGAAGCTGCGCGTGTTGTCCAGGAACCATTCCCGCCAGTCCTGACCGGGGGCCGGTAGCGGTGCTGTGGCGTGCGGCGCCATGGCGGCCTCGGCCATGGCGCTGAGGAGTTCCTTCTTATTCCGGAAGTGCCAGTAAAGCGACGGCTGTTCAACGCCCAGGCGTCTGGCCAACTGCCTGGTGCTGATGGCGTCCAGGCCGACCTCGTCGAGGAGGTCCAGCGCCTGGGCGATGACGGTCTCTCGATTCACTTTCACCACCTTTGACAAACTATCACCGATAGAGTTCCCTGATGGATGTACCTATCAGTGATAGATAAGGAGATCGATGACATGGCTCTCGCATCGGGAACCCGCCTCTTGAAGATCCTCATCTGCGGCGGCGGGATCGCCGGGCAGGCGCTGGCCTACTGGCTTGCCCACGGCGGTCACCGGGTGAAGGTCATCGAGCGCTTCCCGGCGCTGCGGGCCACAGGCGCCCAGGTCGACCTGCGCGGCCAGGGCATCGAGGCGATCGAGCGCATGGGGCTCATGGGCGCCGTCCGGAACAAGCTCGTGGACGAGGCGGGCGTCGCGTTCGTGAACGCCTGCGGCAAGGTCAAGGCGACGATCATGGCCAACACCTCCGGGCAGGGCCGCCAGACCCTGACGTCGGAGTACGAGATCATGCGCGGTGACCTGGTGCGCATTCTCAACGACGCGACGAAGGACAACGTGGAATACGTCTTCGGCAAGAGCGTGGACGGCTTCGATCAGGATGAACATCAGGTTGTCGCACACTTTTCCGACGGATCATCGGAGGAATTCGATCTCCTGGTCGGCGCGGACGGGCAGGGATCGCGACTGCGGCGGGCGATCCTCTCTGAGGGATTCGACCCGTATTGGCGGGTCGGCATCCACATGGCCTACTGGTTCGTCTCGCGCATCGCTTCCGACAGCAACATCCGCGACACCTACATGGTCCCGGGCGGGCGCCAGATCATGCGCCGCAGCCACAATCCGAGCGAGACGCAGGTCTACTTCGTGATGAGGGAAGACTCCGAGGAGGCTTCAGCGATTCACCGCGAGCCCATCGAGCGCCAGCAGGAGTTCTGGGCCGGCAGGTTCGCCGGCGCCGGATGGCAGACCGAGCGCTTCATCGACGGCATGAAGACCAGCCCGTTCTTCTACTCTCAAGAGATCGTCCAGGTCCGCATCGACACCTGGTCCAAGGGTCGCGTGGTCCTGGTCGGTGACGCCGCCCACTGCGCCTCCCCCTTTAGCGGCATGGGCGTCTCCGGCGGCCTGGTGGGCGCCTACGTCCTGGCCGGAGAGATCAACCGGCACCCCGATGACCTGTCGGCGGCGCTGGCGAACTATGACGCGATGCTGAGACCCTTCGCCGAGGAGATCCAAGGCCAAGTCAACCCGCGCCTCCTGCGGTTGGGCATGCCCATGACCCAGCGCGCGATCGACGCCTTCCTCACCATCACCGGGCTGGCCACCGCGCTACACATCCCCGACCTTGTGGCACGTTTCTCCAAGGAGGACCGCGGTGGAGACTGGCGACTCCCGGACTACCCACAACTCCAAGCCGCCTAGCCGCCCGCGTCAGGTCGGTGCCTGGCGCACCCGCGAGGTGTCGGGTTTAGGAGATTTACCGACACTCTCTGATCAGGCCCCGCACGCCTTCTCGAAAACGGGACATCGAGCGACGAACCATGACGTCAGACGGCCGGTTCCGCCCAGGAGTTGACGACAGGGTTTCCCGACAGGGAGATCGGGCTCCCCCCCTTCCCAAGGAGAGCCCGGTGCAGATCGTCTACTCCCGCGTCTCCACCGCGCCCCAGTCCCTGCTGCGGCAGCGCCACATCCTCACCGAGGCCGGCCTTCTTGTGCGCGTCGAGGGCGTCGCCGAGGGATTCCGGCCAGCCGACGGCGTCCTCCTCTTCGAGGACTCCGCCACCACCTCCAAGATCCCCGCGCTCGACCGGCCTGCGTTCGGCAAGATCGCGGCCAAGGCGCACCCCGGCGACACCCTGACGGTCTCGGAGCTGTTCCGGCTCTGCCGCGATCTGCTCGACATCCACGCCGTCCGTAACTGGTGCCAGGCCCGTGGCGTCGCCCTGCGCGTTCTGTCCGGACCGCTGTCGAACTTCCATGATCTGGCCGCAGGCGACGCCACCACCGCCGTCATCATCAACGTGATCACTGCCGTCGGCCAGTTCCAACGTGACATCCAGAACGAGCTCACCGTCGAGGGGGTCGCCGCCGCCGAGGCCGAAGGCCGCTACCGCGGCCGGCCGCCCGCGCTGGACGGAGACCAGCGCGAGGACGTGCGGGCGGCCTTCGGCGAGGGCGCCTCGATCGCGGCCTGGCACGGGCTCATAGGGTAAGCCGGGCGGCTGTGCGAACCGCCCTGGCCGACCTGCTACCCGGCCAGGGCGTCCCGGCGTGATCGAGAGGAAGGGGCAGGCGACCAGGTCGAGGTCAAGACGGCGGCCCATGTCGATGTCGATCATGCCGTACAGGTTGGCGTTGGACCAGAACAGCGGCGACAGGCCTCGCTTGTCGGCGTCAGTCATCTTCTTCTGCCAGGCGGGGTCCTTCAGGAGTGGACGTCGCGGTTGTCCTCGAAGTCGGCCGGCAGGTCCTCCTCGGGGTTGCGCCAGCGGCGGGCGCCGGCGACGTAGATCTCGCGGCGGCGCAGCGCGTCCTTCAACGACACGATCACGCACAACTCGTAAGAGGCCCGCTCGATGACCCCATTGTCGTCGACGACCGCCTCCAGCCAGCCGTCCGGCACCACCCCCTGGATGGGGACGTTCTCGCTGGCGTCGTAGTGGCGAGTGGTGTTCGGGATGTCGGCGTAGCGCTGCAGCAGGTCCACGGCGTCCATCACCGGCCGGTAGGCGGTGTTGTTGCACTTGAACTCGATCGCGGCCAGCAGCTTGGGCAGCATCCGCCGGTAGTAGGAGGTGTAGGAGCTGGTCAGCACCGTCCGTACGCGGGCCTTGTAGGCGCGGGCGTCCGCCTTCGCCTCGGCCACCAGCGCCTGCAGCGTCGCTTCCCCGCCCGGCACCGCCGGGAACACCACCTGCCGGACCGTGCCCTCCGGAGCCCGCAGCGATGCCTCGGCGATCGAGAACAGCTTCTCGGTCTTGCGATGCACCTTCTCGGCCTCGGCCTCGATCGCCTTCTCGACCTTCCGCTCCGCCCGAGTGTTGATCTTCGATACCAGGCCGATGAACAGATCGACCAGCGCGTCGGTGATCTCCGTCGTCCGCGACCACGCCAATGCGGCCACCAACGTCAACCGGACCGGCGGCCGGTTCGCCGCGAAGTCCGACGGATGCGAGGCCATCGCCCGCGCCCGCCAGGAGGCCACCAGCCGGTCGGAGTACCCGCCGAACAGATCCGCCGACAGCCCCAGCGCCTTGGCCCGCCGCAGCCTGATGATCTCCTCCAGCAGCGTCCACGCCGCGATCAGCTCCTCCGGATCCCACTCCCGACGCACCCGAAACCGCTTTCCACCTGACCGTCTCCGACACGAACACGATCAAGCAGAAACCCCAACCAACCAGCCTCATTCACCCACCCGTGACGACCACGAACCGCAATCGCGATCACTCACACAGCTACTTTGGGGCTGGGGTCAGCTTCGGGAGCGGAGGGCCTGTTGGTAGGGCTGGCCTCACCAGCCGCCATCTGCGGCATTCCTGCAGGTAGGCGAAGGTGGGTCTCTGCAAAGATGGGCTGGTTGTCGGCTAGCCGAGTCCCGAGGAAGGCAAAGGCTCGAGGACAGCACGCTGCCGTCGGCTCCGACGAGCGCCACGTCGGTCTTGGAGTCGCCGCCGTCCACGGCGAGCACGGCCGTTCGGGTCATTTCTCCACCCCGGTACTCATGACGCCGCGCACGAACGTGCGCTGGAAACAAATGAAAAGGATCACTGGCACGGCGATCGTCATCATGGCGCCGGCCTGGATGTAGGCGGGTTTCGTCGAGTACAGGCCATTGAAGGTGGCCAGGCCCACCTGAAGCGGCTGGAGCTCGGGCCGGCCGGAAAGGTAGACAAGCGGGGTGAAGTAGTCGTTCCAGGTGTAGACGAAGTTGAACAGGGTGACGGCGGTGATCGCCGGCCACGCCTGCGGCACGATCACCGAACGCAACGTGCGCAGCGGTCCGGCACCGTCGATCGAGGCCGCTTCGTCCATCTCGCGCGGGATGGTCAGGAAGTACTGCCGTAGCAGGAAGACGCTGTAGGCGTTGGCGAAAAAGGTCGGCACGAGCAGCGGCAGCCAGGTGCCGACCCATCCGATCTGCGCGAAGATCGTATATGTCGGGATCAGCGTCACCGCGGTGGGCAGGAAGATCGTGGCGATGAGCAGGGTGAACAGCGGTCCGCGGCCGGGGAAGCGGAAGCGGGCGAAGCCGTAGGCGACCAGCGTGCATGACAGAACGGTCCCGATCGTGCTGATCACCGCCAGTGCGATGGTGTTGAGCAGCAGCCGGGGGAAGTCGATCAGTTTCCAGACCGCGGCGTAGTTCGACCACTGCGGCGCCAGGGTCCAGCTGGGCTCGAGGGTGCGCCAGGAGCCGCGCCAGGTGACGGTTCCCTTCTCCGGCGCCGCCGGGTCGACGAACTCGCTCTCGGCGCGCCCCTTCTTCACCAGGGCAAGTTCGCGGACCGCGCCGTCGACCGGCACCCGGTACACGTCGTACTGACGGCCCTCATGGGTGAAGGTGCGCGGGTCGGACGGCAGCAGCGGCGCGTGCGCCTGGCTGACCTGCCGCTCGCTCTTCAGCGACGACAGCGTCATCTGGACGAGGGGCGACAGGAACGCCGCGACGATGCCGAACATCACGATCGTCATCAGCGCTGTCCGGATGCGGCGGGCTGAGTACGGGGTCACCGGGTCACCTTTCACTCGTGTAGTGGACCCAGCGCCTGGACAGCCGGAACAGCACCAGGGTCACGATGAGGGTGATGACGAACAGCAGCCACGCCAGCGTCGAGCCGTAGGACATCTCCTGATAGGTGAAGAAGGTCTGGTACAGGTAGAGGTTGAAGAAGCGGGTCGCGCCGCCGGGGTTGCCGGAGCCGTCGAAGAGCACCAGCGGGATGAGGAAGTACTGCATGACCTCGACGACCGCGAGGATCATCGTGTAGAAGATCACCGGCGACATCATCGGGATCGTCACGTGCCACAGCTGGCGCCACCATCCGGCGCCGTCGAGCCGGGCGGCGTCGTACAACTCGGTGGGGATGCCGCGCAGCCCCGCCAGGTTGATGATGATGCCCGAGCCGAGCCCCCACAGGCCGATCATGACGAGCCCGGGGAGCACCCAGGCGGGGTCGCTCAGCCAGCTCGGCGCGCCGCCCACGCCGAGCAGGCGCAGCGCGGTATTGATCCATCCGTCGTTGACCAGCATGTTCTGCCAGATCAGTGCGCTGGCCACGAACGGCACCACGTACGGCATGAACAGCAGCACCCGCAACAGCCCGGCGCCGCGCACGTACTTGCTGTTGACCGCGACCGCGAGCAGGAACGGCAGGGCGATGACCAGCGGTAGCCAGAGCAGGGCGAAGCGGGCGGTCACCCACAGCGAGGCCCATGCCTGCTGGTCGGCGAAGAGCCGCTGGTAGTTCGCCAGGCCGACGAACATGAGCGGCTCCTGCTCGGCCAGCGAGATGTTGAGGAAGGTGAAGACGAACGTGGCCGCCATCGGAAGCGCCGTGAACGCGAGGAACCCGATGATCCACGGAAGGACGAACAGCAATCCGTACCGGGCCTCCCGGCGGGCCGCCCGGGACATCGTCTCGCCTTTCATGAGCGGTTCCACACGCCCTGGATCTCCTCGCGCATCTTCTTGAGCTGGGCGTCCATGTCGAGCCCGCCCTCGGTCATCCAGCGGCTCCGGTAGGTGCCGAGGACGGTGAGCGTCTGGTTGTACTTGGGCGTGTGCGACTCCGAGTGCGGGTTATCGGCGAACGCCACGCTGTCCTTGGCGACCTGCCAGTCGACCTTGTTGGTGAACTGCTCGGCCAGCTTGGCGAAGAAGGCGTCCTGGTCGGCGGTGCGGGCGGGCATCGCGCCGTACGCAGAGAGCAGTTCCTGGGAGGCCGGGCCGACCAGGTAGGTCAGGAACTCGAAGGCCTCGGCGGGGTGCTTGCTGCCGGCCAGGATCCGGAAGGTGTCCGCGCTGGTGGGTGAGGTGGTCCTGCCGTCGTGCGAGGGCATCGCGGCCAGGTCCCAGTCGTCGCCGGCGCCGGCCACGCCGTAGGTGGACCACAGGAAGTTGACGCTCATCGCGACGTGCCCGGAGAAGAAGGCGGCGCCGTCCCCGTTGAACTGCTCGGTCTCGAAGACGGGGCCGGTCATGATGAACCGGTCCTTCCACATGCCGTCGTAGAAGAAGCGCCAGGAGTCGGCCCAGGCGTCGGGGATCTTCACGGTCTTGCCGTCGCCCGCGTCCAGTGATCCGGCGGCGAAGGCGGCGCCCTGGTAGCGTAGGTCGTCGCGGGCCGGCTCGAAGCCGTACTGCACGATCTCGCCGGGGTTGAATCCCGCCTGGGTGGCGTCTTTCCCGTTCTTGTCGACGGTGAGCCTGAGGGCCAGTTCCCTGAGCGTGTCGTAGTTCCACTCGCTCTGGCGGCCGTCGGGCCAGGTGTACTTCTCGCCGTACTTGTGCGGTGGCTCGGCCAGACCGGCCTCCTCGAACATGTCGGCCTTGTAGTACAGGGTCGAGGGGTAGATCGCGAACGGGATGCCCTCCTGCACGGAGCCGATCCGGTAGAGGTCGGCGCTGCCCTTGGCATACGAGCTGAGGTCGAAGCCGCTGGACTTGATGAGCGGAGCCAGATCGAGCCATTGGCCGTGGAAGGCGGCGGCGCCGCCGACACCGACAGGACCGGCGAGGTCGGGCCCGTTGCCGGAGGCGATCTGGGTGGCGAGCGTGTCGCGGGCGGAGTCGTAGGTGACGATCTCGAGCTTCACCCTGATCCTGCGCTGGGCGGCGTGGAACCTCTCGATCACCTTCTGCTGCGCCTTGACCTGCTCGGCCTGCTCACCGGTGCCGAGGCAGCAGTACCAGCGCAGCTCCACCGCCGCGACGTCACCGCCCGGAGGGGGGCTGGATCCGCAGGCGGCCAGTGCCATGGCCAATGCGATCGCGACCAGGGCGTGCCATAACCGATTCACGTGTCTCTCCCGAGGCTGGGGGGTCCGGGGGGTGGGCGATGGAGAGTTCAGGGGAGAGACGGGCTCTGTTTCACATGTCTCTTCCGAGGCTGGAGCCCGGGGGGCGGGCGATGGAGAGCTCGAAGGAGAGGCGGGCTCTGTCGCCTCTCACGTAGCTGCGGGTGAACTCGATGGGCTCGTCGCCGGGGCCGAAGGCGGTCCCCTCGACGAGCATGGCGGGGCGTTCCACCGGCTGGTCGAGCAGGCGGGCCTCGTGGGCGCGCAGCCGTACCGGCTCGATGACCTCGTGGGCGCGCACGATCCTGGCCCCGTAGTGCTCGCCCAGCAGGCTGTAGAGGGAGTTGCGCTCAAGATCATGGTCGAGCAGCCCGGCGAAGGGGTCGGCCGGCAGGTAGACCTGCTCCAGGATCAGCGGCTCGCCGTTGGCGATGCGCAGGCGCTCAAGGTAGACGACCTGCGCGCCGGCGGCCAGAGCCAGTGCGGCGGCGACCATCTCTCCCGGCGTCTCGATCCCGGACTTGACCAGCCTGGTAGCCGGGTCCATGCCGTGCATGTGCATGAGGTCGGCGAAGCTCTGACTGGTGCCCAGGTCGACCTCCAGCCGGGAGTGCAGGACGAACGTGCCGCGTCCGCGGATGCGCTCCACGCGGCCCTCGCGGGCCAGCTCGTCCAGGGCCCGCCGTACCGGGATGAGGCTGCATCCGTAGCGGCGGGCCAGCTCTCTTTCCGGTGGCAAGCGGTCTCCCACCTGCCATTCCCCCTCGTTGAGCGCGGCGCTCAGGTCCAGGTAGACCTGGTGGTGGAGGGGGGTCGGACCGGCCTCGAGCCGATAGCGGGCCATCGAGTGTTCGCTTCCTTCTATCCTGCCAAGCAGTTGATTGCTAATAATGTTGTCAGCAATACTGATCACAGCCGCTACCTCTGTCAAGCTCTGTCAAGGCGGCCCCCCCGAATCAGAGGCAGGTAAAGGCGTGACGCGGTCACCCCGGATCCAACCGGCGCCCTGGCGAGTGGCGCTGACCTTCGACGTCGAGCACGGCGACCAGCCCGCCCACCCGGACGGCACCCGGCACGTGCTCGAAACGCTCACCGATCGCAAGGTCGTGGCGACCATGTTCATCCAGGGGCGCTGGGCGCAGGCGAACCCCTCGCTGGCCAGAGACCTGGCCGACCACGGGCACCTGATCGGCAACCACTCCCACCACCACGCGCCGATGAGCTGGCTGTCGCCCAAGGCCTTCGACCAGGACGTACGGCTCGCCGAACGCGCCATCCGCCGCGCCACCGGCCACGACCCGCGCCCCTGGTTCCGCTGCCCGTTCGGCGACGGCAGCGAGGACCCGGCGATCCGGTCCGCGCTGGACCGGATCGGTTACCGGGAGACGAGCTGGCACGTGGACCCGTTCGACTGGCGCGGCAAGGCCACCGGGCCGGGCGTCGCCCGCCTGGTCATCGAGGAGGCCACCGCGCACGGCGACGGCGCCGTGGTGCTGTTCCATCCATGGAGCAGGGCCACCGGCCGTGCCCTGCCGCTGGTCATCGACGGTCTGCGCGCGGCCGGCGCCCGCTTCGTTCGCATGGACGAACTTTCGTGAACCACCCACCGCGCCTGGCCATCGCCGGGACCGGCTACATCGCCGACTATCACGCACGCGCCGCCGCGAGTGCCGGGGCCGCACTGGTCGCCGCGGTCAACCACCGGCGGGAGTCCCTCGACGCCCTGTCGCAGCGGTACGGCATCGCCCGCCGCTACCTCGATCTCGACCGCCTCCTGACGGACGGTGACGTGGACGGCCTCATCGTGGCCACGCCCAACTCCCTGCACGTCGAGCAGACGGTCAAGGCGCTGCGGGCCGGGGTCTCCGTGCTGCTGGAGAAGCCGATGGCGCTGAGCGTCGCCGAATCCCTGGCCATCACCGCCGCGGAAAGCCCGCGTGCCCGAGTGATGCTCGCCCACTGCCTGCGTTTCGACGAGCAGGTCGGCTGGCTGCGCGACCTGGTGCACGACGGGACGCTCGGCAGGCCCGTCCACACCACCGCGTACGCCGTCCACGCCGGGTTCGGCCCCGAGGGCTGGTTCACCGACCCGGCGCTGGCGGGCGGCGGCGCGCTCATGGACCTCGGCGTCCACGCCATCGACGTCACCCGCCACGTCCTCGGCGACCCCCGGCCCGTCAGCGTGAGCGCGCACTGCGGGACGCACTACCGCGACCTGCCGGTCGACGACACCGCGATCCTCACGATCGTCTGGGAGAACGGGGTCACCTCCGGAGTGGAGGCGGGCTGGTGGCATCCGCACGCGCCGGGCCCGACGGGGAGCGTGCGCGTGTCCGGCACCGAGGCGTACGCGCAGACCTTCCCCGGCACGCTGGTACGGGCCGGACAGCGGAGTGCGGAGACGTTTCCCGGCGAGCTCACCGAAGCGGCGCTCCAGCGCAGGTACGACACCCAGATGCGTGCGTTCCTGGACACCCTGGCCGGGGCCGACCCCTCGCCCGGCGCAGCGCACGGCGTCACCTCGATGCGGATCATCGAGGCGGCATACCAGAGCGCGGCCCGCGGGCAGGTCGTACACCTTGGGAGGGACCGATGAGGTCGTTGTTCGTGGAGTTCCCGAAACCGGGCGAGGTGCGAGTGGCGCGTGAGGACGTCGCTCCTCCGGGCCTTGGCGAAGTGCTGTGCCGCACCACGCTGTCGCTGATCAGTCCCGGCACCGAGCTGGCCTGCCTGCGCGGCGAGTTCGACCCGGACACCAACTGGGAGGAGTGGGTGCGTTACCCGTTTCGGCCCGGGTACAGCATGGCCGGGGTCGTGGAGGCGGTCGGCGAAGGCGTCACGACGTTGCGGCCTGGTGACCGGGTGCAAAGCTACGCACCCCACCAGGAGCTGGTCACACTCACCGAACGCGAGGCCCGGCTGCTGCCCGGCAGCGTGACGGACGAGGAGGCGGTGTGGGTCCCCCTCGTCGTCACCGCGGCGGCGGGTGCCGCCAGAGCCGCGATCACCCTGGGCGAGACCGTCGTGGTCCTGGGACTTGGCCCGGTGGGTCAGCTGGTCGTCCAGTACGCGGTCGCGCACGGAGCCTCCCGCGTCGTCGCCGTCGACACCGATGCCAGGCGGCTCGACCTGGCGCGAACGAGCGGCGCGAGCGACCTGCTCGCGGCCACCGCGGCCGACGCCCGCGCCGCCGTCGCCGATTTGACCGGCGGCCGGCTCGCCGACGTGGTCTTCGACGTCACCGGCAACCCCGCCGTGCTCTCCCAGGCGGTACGGCTGGCCCGCACGCTGGGCCGTGTCGTCCTGCTCGGCGACACGCCCACGCCGTCCCGGCAGATGCTCGGCCCCGGCGTGGTCAGCGACTCGCTGACCATCCTCGGGGCGCACGCCGACCTCGTCTCCGACGACCCGTCAGCCGGCCCGCTCAACCGCGACGCGGTGACCGGGTTGTACTTCCGCCGCCTCGCCTCCGGAACGTTCCGAACCGCCGGAATGATCTCCGAGCGGGTGTCCCCCATGGATGCGGAATCCACCTACGCACGCCTGCGAGACGGCGGCGCACCGGCTGGAGCGCTCTGCTTCGACTGGGCCGACACGAAGGAGGGACAGTGACCGTCAAGATCGTGGTTGTCGGCGGCGGCACGTAACTTCACCAGCGACGAGACTGCGAACCTCGGACAGCGCGCGCAGCGCATCCGCAGGTGAGGCAGTGCCGAACCAGCGGTTCAGCCAGAAGCCACGGACTGCTTTGGTCTCGTAGATAACCGAGCGTGCCGGCAGCGGGATCGTCAGCGCTGCCGGGTCGGTCTGCCAATGGGGGAGAGCGCGCCGTAGACCACGACCTCTCCTCCCGGCGCCAGTGCCTGTGACACCTGGGCACCCACGCGGCCCGCGACACAGTCAATGGCCTTGCGCACGCCGGCCGGTCCTGCAATCTCGGCCACACGCTAGCCCGCACGGCCCGCGACGGAATTGAGGCTGATGCATCCATGGACGTCTTCAACGCCATGGACGAGATCCGCATGGCCGCCCCACGGGCGCTGTCACCGCTGCACAAGCAGCAGGTTCGTCTCGGTCGCCCTTCGTGGTTCGACGGCGGCGACGGCTTCTCCGGTGGTGACGGCGCTTTCAGGAGTCATGTGCAGCCCTCCGCGAGGATCGATCAGCCGAACCGCAGGACGAACCGCCCGCGAACGCCGCGCCGTTCGAGCGAGCGATGCGCGTCACCGGCTCGGGAAGCCGGCAGTTGACCGGCCACGCGGACGGTGAGCCGTCCTTCACCGGCGAGCTCGGCGAGCCGGTCGAGCTCGGCCGCGGCCTCGACGTAGTCGCGGACGAAGATCGGGGTGACGCGGACCCGGTCGGTCCCGTCACCCTGGTAACCGCGGAGGGTGACAACGGCGCCGCCGTCCTTGACGGCAGGGAGCACGGCGGCCTCCAGCACGGCGGCGTCGACGAGCCCGTCGACGCCGCCCGGGTGGTGGCGGCGGACCATTGCGGCGAAGTCGTCTCCCCGCGGCACAACCTCGTCGGCTCCGCACTCGCGGACGAAGGTCTCGTCCTGCCGGGCGGCGTCGGCGACGACGACCAGCCCGGCCTGCTTGGCGAGCTGGACGAAGTACCCGCCGACGGTGCCGGCGGCGCCGGTGACGGCGACCGTCGCGCCGGACGGGAGCGCCAGCGTGTCGAGTGCGAGCCGGGCGGTGAGCCCGTTCATCGGGATGGTGGCGGCCTGAACGTCCGAGAGCCCGGCCGGGATCTTCGCGACCGAGCGTGCCGACACGACGAGGTCTGCCCGGTAGCCGCCGTGCGCACCTGAGGGCACCACGATGGCCATGACGGCGTCCCCGATCGCGAACGGGCGGTCGACGGCGGGGCCGATCTCGGTGATCACGCCGGCGACCTCCATGCCCGGCACCCGCACCGCGTCCGCCTCATCCTGCCGCGGACGAGAACGGATCATCGTGTCGGTCGGGTTCACCGTGGCGCTGCTCACCCGGATCCTGACCTGACCGGGACCGATCGGTTCGGCTACCAGGTCGAACTCGCCGAGAGCGTCCGGTCCGCCTGGCTGCGTCACTCCGATTGCTTGAACCATGGTCGTTCGTACTCCTTATGCGTTGCCGTCTGGGTGGCGATGGGCAGGGCCGACCGTGCCGCTGACGAGTCGCGGCGTGTGATCGGCCCGGTTCGGCTACGGCGATGTGGGGGCGCGAAGACCCTCGAGCAGCAGGTTGCACACCTCGTCGAGCTCGGCGCCGACGCCGGGGTTCTGCCATTCGGCCGCGTGGGCGAGGTGGTTGAACTTGGCAGTGGCGTTGAAGACCACGCGGGCGGTGGCCTCCGCGTCGTCGGTGCGGAGGCTGCCGTCGGCGGCGCCGTCAGCGATGATGGCCGTCAGCTGGCCCAAGAGGTCGGCGACGTGGTCGGTGGCGACGCTGCTGTGTGCGGCCGCGAGGATTCCATAGGCGGCGAACAGCTCCGGGTCCTGGCGAATCTTGGCCTGCTTCACGGCCAGGACGGCGTGCAGCCAGGTACGCAGTCGCTGCGCTGGCGGAGCCGCGCTGTCTGCGGCGATGACGGCGAGGGCGTCGCGGTTGCGGTCGAGCCAGCGCCGGGTCACGGCCTCGCGCAGCGCCTGCTTGGAGGGGAAGTGCTTGTAGACGGCGGCGTGGCTGACCCCGAGTGCCCGGGCGACGTCGACGACCGTTGCCTTGTCCGGTCCGTGGCGCCGCAGGATCTCCTCGGTGGCTGCCAGGACGGCGTTTGCATCCAGCGGGGTTCGGGCAGGCATCAGCGCCTGCCGCCCGTTCGCTCGCTGTCCAGTAGCGCGAGCAGGGCGGGGGCGTAGCGTTCTCCTGCGACCGCCCCTCGGGGAACGGCCTGCTCAATCGCGTCCAGGTCGTCCTCGGTCAGCCGCAGGCCTGCGGCGTCCACCGCCTCGGCGATGCTGCGCGGTCGGCTGGCCCCGACCAACGCGACGATGTCCCGGTGCACGCGACCCTGCGCGAGCACCCACGCGATCGCGAGCTGTGCGACCGTGGCGCTGCGGGAGGTGGCGATCTCCCGCAGCCGCTCGACCAACGCGAGGTTGGTCTCGATGTTGCCGGCGGCGAAGCGGGGCAGGTGCCCGCGATGCCGCGCGTCGCCGGCCGACGGTCGCCACGTCCCGGTCAGCATTCCTTGAGCGAGCACCCCGTAGGCGGTGACGCCGATGCCTAGCTCGCGGCAGGTGGGCAGGATCTCGTCTTCGACATCGCGGCTGAACAGTGAGTACTCGATCTGGACGTCGGTGATCGGGTGCACGGCGTGGGCGCGGCGGATCGTCTCGGCGCCGACCTCGGACAGTCCGATGCCGCGCACGTAGCCCTTCTGCACCATCTCGGCGACGGCGCCGACGGTCTCCTCGATCGGGACAACGGGATCCAGCCTGGCCGGGCGATAGATGTCCACGTAATCGGTGCCCAGCCGCTGCAGTGAGTAGCCCAGGAAGTTCGGGATCGCGTCCGGTCGGCCGTTGATGCCGCGCACGCTGCCGTCCACACCGAACAACGCGCCGAACTTCACGCTCACCACGGCGCGGTCGCGATCGGCGGGTCGCAGCGCCTGCCCGATGAGCGTCTCGTTGTGCCCCATCCCGTAGTGGTCGGCCGTGTCGATGAACGTGATCCCGGCGTCGAGCGCGTTGCGAAACGTCGCGATGCTCTGCTCGTCGGCGCTGCGTCCGTACGCGCCGGACATGCCTGCGCAACCGAGCCCGACCGCCCCCACACAGACGTCGGCGCCGAGTGTTCTCTGCTCCATACGAGAAACACTAAGCAGGCTGGTAACAGATGTCAAAATTTGTAACCTGACACCTTGGTCGTTACGGGTCCAGAGTGTGGCAGCCTCTTCGAGCTCCTGGCGCAACAGCCGGTCGGCGCGGTCGTTCCCGGGCACCGGGCTGGAGGAGGGCCGTTGCGGCGACAGGACGGTGCGATGGCCGGTGCTCGCCCTCGGCTCGAAGTGGCGCCGGAGCCGACCACCGACAAGCAACTGAAGTACCTCACCACCCTGGTCGGCAAGGTCGGGCGCGAGCGATTCGATTCCGCGTTCAACACGGTGGCCCACGGGACCGACGATGATCCTCGAGTCCGCCGAGGGCCCGGTGGCCGAGGTGCGCGCCCAGAACCTTGCGATCTTCCAGGGCCAGAACCCAGAGAGGCTTGTCATCGCCGACGGCGAGGTGTGTTCCTCCGGAGACATCCCGATGGAGGTGGTCCAGCACGGAAAGCCGTACCTGGAGGCTGTTCCCGAGTACGGGCCACGCCTGGAGCAGGCGTGGGCCGCGGGCCGGCGCAAGCGGCCGGCCCTGTCCAGCGGCAGCAGGCTGAGCACGGCCTCGAACAGTGGCCACTGCGTTTACCTCGACCGGCCCGGCGTCGCCGCCCAGCCGTCGAACGCGTCACCGCACAGGCCGCCCGTCAAACACAAGGTGCCCGACGGCGGAGGGACGAGCCGCCAGGCGAGAGAACCGCACCGCGCCGGGCACGCTTGACATTGTTTGTATTACCAACCATTATGAAGTCATTGGTAATACAAACCAATGTCCCGGCCAGGGGCGACTCCGCGGCGGCGGTGATCGTCTGCGGCTTCGCCGGTCGGCGCCGACGGGTGAGCGACGATCCCGTCCACCCTTGATGCAAGGAGGAATCCTCATGCCCGCAATCCGGACCAAGGGCCGGGCGGCAGCTCTGGTCACCACGGCAGCGGCTCTGGCGTTGTGCACGTTCGCCAGCTCTTCGGCCCAGGCGGCCGACCCGTCCGCAAAACCGGCCGCCCCCTCCACCACGTCAGGGATCCCCGCCGTGGTCGACCCCGTGGCCGACCTGGGACGGCACGCGCCCGGGCCCGAGCTGACCTGGTTCGACTCGATCTACTTCACCAGTTCGGTGCAGGCGAACGGCCAGGACTTCGGTCTTCAGGTTCACACACGCATCCTGCCGAACAGGGACCAGGCCGCGTACCGCTGGACGTTCTCGGTGATCAACAAGACCACCGGGTGGTACAAGGACTACGCCGCGATGGTCGAGCCGAAGGACTACCGGTGGAGCCAGGGCAAGCTCGACATCAAGGCGCCGGGGCTGAGCTGGACGGGTGACTCCGTCCGCCAGTCGGTGCAGGTCGAGACGCCCTGGGGCTCTCTCGACGTCCAGCTGGCGCCCACCGGCCCCGCCATGAACTACGCCTCGACCGGTGTTTTCCACCTGGCCGACGGCGTGCCGAACTACGAGTTCGCGCTCCCGGAGATGCGGACGTCCGGAACGCTCGTCGTCGAAGGCAAGAAGCACGAGGTCAGGGGAACCTCATGGCTGGACAGGCAATGGGGTGAGATGCCGAGGTCGCTGACCCGGTGGACGTGGATGAACCTCAGCATGCCCAATGGTGACAAGGTCGCCCTCTGGGACACGGTCGGCGCCAAGTCCAAGAACAGCTGGGCGACGGTCCTCCACCCGGACGGCTCCTACGACGTGGTCGACGTCGAGCCGCTCGCGCAGGGCGCCTCCCGGCAGTGGACCAGTCCGGCCACCGGCCAGAGGTATCCCACTCGCTGGCGCATCCGCATTCCCGCACTGCGCACCGAGCTCGACGTGCGGGTCACCGGAAATCCGGACCAGGAGATCGAGACTCCTGACGGGAGCGGCTACCTGGAGGCCACGGTGGCGTTCACCGGTGTGCACAACGGCAAGAAGGTCCGGGGCGAGAACTACGTCGAGATGACCGGCGAGTGGAACTCCTGATCACCGGCGAAGCCATTCTCGCCTGACACGATCCGGCATCACCCCGGGATCGAATATCGATCCCGGGGTGAGCCATTGGGAGAGGACCGCTTCAGCCGGGGAGATTCAGGGCAGCGTGCAGCAGCTGGACGAGTCGGCCGCGGTCCTGCGGGTCGAGCTGGTCTGTCATGGGTGCCAGGGCGCGCCAGACCTCGTCGTACACCTGCTCTGCCAGTTCCAGGCCGGCAGGGGTGAGAAACACATCAACCACGCGGCGGTCGTGGGGGTTCTTACCCCTGGCCACCAGCCCTCGGCGCTCGGCACGGTCGACGAGGCCGGACAGGGTTGATTTGTCCAGGCCGAGGAACGCGGCGAGCTCGGTCATGCGCGAGCGGCGGTCGCGGAGGATGCCCAGCACCCGCAGCTGGGTGAGGGAGAGGTCGCGTTCGGCTCCGATGCGGGTGAGCACGCCCACCACCTGGAAGGAGCTGCGGACGAGGGCATCCACGAGGGCGTCGGAAGTCATGTGCCCACGCTACCCGTCATGCTTTGTATTACAAACTAATGGAGGGGGGTCCGGCTTGCCCTTTTCGCGCCGGGCAACGCCGCACCTGTTCCAAGGAGCGTCCTTTCCCTCGCCGGACAACCCTGAACCACCGGTGCGCGGACGCTCGCCGGGCTGTGCAGGGCGGCGGCAAGGTGGAGAAGCCGGGCCTCGCCGGGATGCTTAGGGACATATGCCATCGAGGGCGAGGCGAAGCAAGCGGCGTGCCGTCAGCGGATCACCCTCGGTGGCCCGAGAAACCGCCTCTACCAGGGTGAGCAGATCATCCGGGGAGACTTCGGGACGGACGGCGGCCACCGCGAAGGCACGATTCACCAGGACCACGGTTGCCTCCCGCACGATGCCATGGCAGGTGTCGCCGTCGGGGGAGTCGACGTCCGCCCCGGCGGCCAGCGAAGCAGGCAGGCCGCGGGTGTTCGCAGCGGAGGTCGTCAGTTCTTCCAGCCAGGTCACGAGTCCCGTCCGGGGGTCACCGCCGGCCAGTTCGCCGGCTCGCCGGCGAAGACGCTCGACCTCATCGCGAAAGACCTCCTCGAGCAACACCTGGCGGGAGGCGAAGTGTCGGTGCAAGGTGGCGGAGCCCACGCCGGCCTCACGGGCGATCTCCTCGAGGGAGACCTGGGCCCCGTCGCGGGCGACGAGGGCCGCGGCCGTCGCGACGAGCCGCTCATGGTTGCGTTGCCAGTCCGACCGCTGCGGTCCGGCCTTGGGGTTCGCCATTGGTACAACCTCTCATTGACAAACGGAGGGGGCCCCCATATCGTAGCGGACACCAAACGGGGTGGGGCCCCATTTTGAGTTGCGGAGGATTGCCGTGCCTGAATCGTCATCGTTCGTGCTGGTCGTTGGAGCGACCGGCAAGCAGGGAGGCGCCGTGGCCCGCGCGCTGCTCCGCTCCGATGTCCCGGTTCACGCGCTGGTGCGAGACCCCGACACCGAGAGCGCCGCTGCCCTCGGCGCTCTGGGGGCCGTCCTTGTGCGCGGCGACCTCGACGACGTGGCGTCGCTGAAGGCGGCGCTCGACGGTGCCCGTGCGGTGTTCTCGGTGCAGACACCTGATGCCACTGACCTGGTGGGCGATTCCGAGGTCCGACGCGGGCGAAACCTCGTCGAGACCGCCCGGGCGGCGGGCGCCGAGCACTTCGTGCACACCTCAGTGTCGGGCGCGGGCACCGTCGACGTCGAACGCTTCGACGAGCAGCGCTGGGGTACGCACATGCTGCACTACTGGCGCAGCAAAGCCGCGATCGAGGACCTCGTGCGCGCCGTCGGTTTCCCCCAGTGGACGATCCTGCGACCGGCCACGTTCATGGAGAACTTCATCCGTCCGTCGTTCTATTTCGCGGGCATGACTTCGGATCGGCTCCTCGTCGCGGTCGATCCCGATGTTCGGCTTCCCTTCGTCGCAGTCGACGACATTGGAGCGGCCGCTGCTGCGGCATTTGCGGAACCTCGGCGTTTTCACGGCGTCGAACTCGAACTGGCCGGTGACGTTCTGAGCTTTCGCACCGCCGCACGGGTCCTGTCCGAGGTTCTCGGGGCGACGATCGAGCTTCCGGCCAGCCCGGAACACGCTCGCGCAAACGGCCTTGTGACCGAGCTCTTCCTGGCGCAGCGGTATATGAGTGCACATCCCGCACCGGCGCGTCCCGAATTCGCGGCAAACTTGGGGATACCGCTGACCGCCTTCCACCAGTGGGCGCAGACCGCCCTGCGTGGTCGGCCCTCCGGCTCGAACGGGAGTTGACCTCGGAGCCGTGGTCTGGACGAGGGCCTGCCCGGCGTCGGTGGCCTCGCCGTCGCCGCGCATCGGATCACGCGCGGCGCGCGCGGCCGTGACCATCTTGGACATCGCGGCCGCCGGACGCCCTCATCCGGATGACCACAACGGACCGTGATCATTGACCGCTTTTCATCCTGAGCAGCGGCCCTCTTCGATGAGCTGCAGGACGAGAATGGCCTGCACGATCGGGGTGGTGTGGTGCGCACAGCAGCGCAGCCGGGCCAGAACCTTCCAGGTCTTCAAGGTGGCAACGGCGCGTTCGCCGCGGACGCGGACGCGGGCGTGAGCACGGCTGGCCGATCGCTGGTGACGCGACAGCGGCGGGCAGAGCCGGTGGCGCTTGAACGGCGTGCGGATCGTGCCGCCTGCGCCCTGGTACCCCTTGTCGGCGAAGGTGTTCACCTTCGCGGTGGTCAGGGCGTCGATCAGGCCAGTGGTGCGTGCCGCGGTCAGGTCGTGGGTCGCGCCCGGCAGGGCGGGCGAGGCCCACGCCGGCCTGCCCGCCGGGTCGGCCAAGACCTGGGCGTTCATACCGTGGCGTTTGTGTTTTCCGGAGTAGTACGGCCGCTCGTCGGCCAGCCGGCAGGCGCGTAGGACGGCGGCGGTGACATCATCGGCAAGTGTGGCGAGCAGGTCAACCGCCTCGCGGACGTAGCGCCAGGCGGTGCTGGTGCCGAGGGCGAACCCCGCGGCCAGACGCGCGTAGGTGTCGCCATTGCGCAGGCGGGCCAGCACCAGCAGGGCTTGCCGGGCCGCATCCAGGCGCCGCCACCGGCAGCGCCGTTCGGCCCGCCGGACGCGGATCAGGCTGTGATTGGACAGCTGATATGAGGTGTTGACGCAAGCCGGAGGGGCTGGGCCGTTTCGCTTCGCCCACGCACGATTCGGGCGCGGGGTTGCGGCCGGACGTGATCCGCAGGGGCGCTGAGCAGGCCCAGGTGGCCGTTCGGCGAGAGTCGCGCGGACCGTCGTCCCTCTGGGGGAGGGACGCGGCGCGGCTTGTTCAGGGGCGTGGCGGCGACATCGGGCTGGCCGATGGCGTCGCTGGCGGTCAGGGTTGGTTGTTCTGTGCGTTGAGGTGGCCTTGCAGGTCCTCGGCGTTGAAGGGGTTGTCGGCCATGAGGTCGGCGGCGCGTCCGTCGAGTTCGCTCTGCATCTGGTGGGAGCGGGGGATCATAGTCTTCTCGTACGCGCGCAGGGCGTCGTCGATGGCGGGGTTGTGGGCGAGGGCGAGGGCGAGTTCGAGGGCGTCGAGCATGGCGAGGTTGACGCCGAGCCCGAGCGGGGGCATGAGGTGGGCGGCGTCGCCCAGCAGGGTGATGGTGGGGTTGGGCTCCCAGGTGTGCGGGACGGGCAGGGCGTTGATGGGGCGCTGGAGGTAGAGGCCGTCGTTGTCGGTGATGATGCGGCGCAGGCCGGGCGCCCAGTCGCGGTAGGCGTCCAGCAGGAAGGCGCGGATGCCTTCGGTGTCGTCGTGGGTGAGGCCGGCCTGGGCGAGCCAGTCGAGGGCGAGGCGCTGGATGAGGTAGACGCGGATGTGGCCGCCGCCGTTGTGCTGGGCGAACATGCCGCGCTCGCCGTCGCCGGCGACGGCGCTGCCGTTGCCGACGAACTCGGCGATGTCGGGGTGCTGGGTGTCGGCGTCGTGGAACCAGGCCTCGACGAAGGTGATGCCGGTGTACTGCGGGAGGGCGGCCGAGATCGCGGCGCGGACCGGGGACCAGGCGCCGTCGGCGCCGATGACGAGGTCGGCTTCGATGGTGGTGCCGTCGGTGAAGCGCAGCAGGCGCGGGCCGTCGGAGGGGCCTTCGACGACCCGCAGGGCGTGGCCCCACTGGACGGTGCCGGGGGTGAGGGAGTCCAGCAGCATGTTGCGCAGCACGCCGCGCTCGATCTCGGGGTGGTGGGCCTCGTCTTCGTCGGGGACGTGGTGGAAGCCGAGCTCTCCCGAGGCCGCGTTGTACTGGCGCATTTCCTGGCCTTCGGGGCGGCTGAGGGCGAAGAAACTCTCCAGCAGGCCGGCCTCCTTGAGGGCGAGCTGGCCGCTGTCGGTGTGCAGGTCCAGGCTGCCGCCCTGGTTGCGGACGCCCGCGGCGGCATCGGCTTCGTAGACGGTCACGGCGATGCCGTGCTTTTGCAGGATGGTCGCGCAGGTCAGGCCGCCGGGGCCGGCACCGATGATGGCGATGCGGGGTGCGTGCATGGTGGTGCTCCGTTTCGTGGCCCGGCCTGGCAGCCGGTGGTGATGGGAGAAGAGGGGTTCAGGTCCGTGCGGTGGCGGGGGCGTCGTCGGAGGCCGACGGCGGGGCGGCCTTGCCGAGCGGCGCTTCGACGATGAACAGCGCGGCCACCACGGCGACGGCGCACAGGACGGCGCCGGCGAAGAAGATGTGGCTGGTGCCGGTGGAGACCGCCTGGAAGTAGGCGTCCCTGGCGGTCGCGGGCAGCTGTTACAGGGCCGTGGTGTCGAGGTCGGTGCCGCCTGCGGGCAGGTGCCCCTGGACGGCGCGGGTGAACAGGGAGCCAAAGACGGCGACGCCGAGAGAGCCGCCCAGGCTGCGGAAGAGGTTGACCGAGCTCATGGCGGCGCCCATGTCGCGCAGCGAGACGCTGTTTTGGGCGATGGTGCCGGCCATTTGCATGGCGAAGCCGAGTCCGGCACCCACCAGCGCCATGTTGGCCGCCGAGGTGCCCTGCACCGTCTGCTGAAACAGTGGCAGGTACAGGCCGGTGCCGAGCATGACGCCGAGCATCACCCACCGCACGTTCTTCGGCACCGCGGCGGGCCCCGAGGCGGGCTCGGGGACGGTTCCGGGCATGGCGGATCACTCCCTATTCTCAGGGGCTTTGGTAGAGGGGCAAGGGCCGCAGGTGCTCCTGCCGACCGCCGCACCGAGATAACCACACCAGATTCAAAAGTGCAACACGACAACTTTTAGATCTGAACAACAAGTGGTGTAGGTTGCTTTCATGCTTGATGACAACCCTGCTCCCATCGGGCGCCGTGAGCGCAAGAAGGCCGCCACCCGCCAGGCCATCGCCGACGCCGCCCTGCGGCTGTTCCTGGAGCGCGGCTACGACGACGTGGGCATCCGCGAGATCGCCGACGCCGCCGATGTGTCCACCACCACGCTGTTCAAGCACTTCCCCGTCAAAGAGGCCCTTGTCTTCGACGAGGCCGAGGACGTCGAGACGAGCCTGCTGGCGGCCGTACGCGACCGCCCTTCCGGCCAGTCGATCCCGGCCGCGCTACGCGAGCACGCTCTGCGCTTCCGGCGGGCCGGCGCCAACAGCACCCCCGAGTTTCGGGCCTTCCTCGACCTGATCAACAGCACCCCGGCACTGAGCGACTACCAGCGGGCCATCTGGCTGCGCTACACCACCTCCCTCGCCCAAGCCATCGCCGAGGACAGCGGCCTGCCCGCCGACGACCCGGCCTGCACCGCCCTGGCCCACTTCGCCCTCGAAGCGCCCAGCTCTGTGCGTGGCCATCACGACGCCAGCGAAGCCATCACCCGCGCCTTCGACCTCCTCGACCGCGGCTGGCAGGACATCGCCCCCCAGCCGTAGCCGACGAGCTCGCCCCTCCACCCCGGGACGGCCCTTCGCTCCCGAACATGTCCCAGCCGTCAGGTAGATCTTCATCCTTCCCGCCGGGCTTGTTCGATGGAGTGTCGGGGTCAGTGAGGGGAGAAGCGCGTGGGAAAGCACGGCGACGGCAAGGGCCCCAGGACAAGGAGTTCGACCTGCCGGAGGTCGTCTGCGATCCCGACCAGAACCGTAAGGCCACCGGTGACCATGCCAGTGAGGGCGAGGCAAGGACGGCGGAAAACAGTGTCCGGCCTCTCCGGTGACATCGCTGGCAGGCTCGAGCGCCTGGTCGCCTCCCTGGGCCGTCTGGAGGTGCCGGTCGAGCAGGCGCTGCGGGCGGTGCCCCGCCACGACGGCTCAAGGCAGACGCGGCATCGAGGTCCGCCGGTACGGCGACCGGCCCGTCTGGGACGAGGTCGTCGACGCCTACTTCCAGTGGGTGAACTGGGGCCAGCCAGGCCGCAGCCGGTTCGGCATGACCGTCACCCCCGACGGGCAGCAGGTGTGGCTGGACGAGCCGAGCCGGACCATCGGCTGACCCGCTCGGTCTTCGCGGCCAGCGGACCGGAAGGCCAAAAAGCTGGCTTTTCCGCCAGCGAGAACGGCAGCGGAGAAGCCAGCCTCTGTACCCGCCATCTGGCCTGCGGTCTCTGGAGGGCACGGCCCGTTTCGGCGGTATTGCGGAAGTGGCATCCCCGCTAGTTGAAACAGTCCTGCTTGTTGAGCGCGATGCCGTACTCGGTGACCTTGCCGCGCGTGATGTCGAAGAAGTAGTAGGCCCTCTTGTTGCCGGGGACCTTGATCACGTAGAAGCCCTGGAAGTCTTTCTTGATGCGCGGGTAGGCCGCCTTCACCTGCTTGGCGGTGGAGCCGATCTCGATGCCTTCCGGGGTTCTCATGCCCTTCGCGGCGAAGATGGCGGCCAGTCCCACCTTCGGCGAGATGTAAATGCCAACCGAGTCCTTGGGGGTCGGGAACTTCTTCAGGTCCCAGCCGGAGCAGCCGCCGCTGCCGCCCGGCGTCTTCTGGACGACGTCTCCCGTCGTCTTGGCCTGCTTGACGGTCATGCCGAGCTTGACTGCGCCATAACCGTGGGTACCCAGCGTCGGCTTCGTCTGGGCGTTCGCCGCGGTGGCGCCGGAGACCAGCAGTGAGCCGGCGAGGAGCGAGGCCCCGATCA
This sequence comes from Streptosporangium carneum, assembly GCF_027922005.1. Classification (GTDB taxonomy): domain Bacteria; phylum Actinomycetota; class Actinomycetes; order Streptosporangiales; family Streptosporangiaceae; genus Streptosporangium; species Streptosporangium carneum. The sequence goes on from NZ_BSEV01000004.1 coordinate 212,487, forward strand.
TCGTCTTCATCACGTTCTGTCTGACCGCGAAACGCCGGTAAAGGTTCTGGGTAGAGCTACTTTTCCTCTGGTGACGCCGATCCGAGCGAGGGACCGACAAAGTTGATGTCATGAGGATTCCTCCTTGCATCCGGGATGGACGAGGCCGTCGCCCACCCACCGGCGCCGGCCGGTAAAGCCGCGGATGACTACCATCGCTGCGGAGTTTCCTCTGACCAGGCCGCTGATTCGTAATACAAACAACTTCATCTGGTGGGCAATGCAAACAATGTCAGGCACTCTGAGAGGCGCCTCCGAGGAGGATCGATACGGATTCTGGTGGCAGCGCAGGAAGCAGTGCCGTTTCAGCAGCTCAGGTGCGATGAGTATCGGCCGGGCATGAACAACACATTGGAGGCGCCGACCGGCCGCCCGCCGATCGCTGCCCCCGCTGCCGCGACCGCGGTCAGGGCGCAGGCGACGACGACGCGTACGCGGACGCTGTTTCCCATGGCGCTGTCCTCCGAATTACCGAAGTGCCGCGATCCGGCTTCGTGGTTGACCGTGGTTGTCAGCCGCTGATGAGAAAGGTAGGAGTGCAGGGCTCTGTCCCGAATCACCGCGTTGCGGACATTCCGTGTAGCTCATATGAGGGACAAGCGCGGCGACATCGGGATCAGAGATCGCTAGGCTCTGAGCCATGTCGGGGACCTGGGCCGGCGACCGCTTACGGAGGTTGCGGGAGGTGTGGCGCGTCTACGACGCCACGGTGTGGGACCGGTGGCTGGCCGTCGTGTCCACTGTGCTGGCGTTCGTGCCGACGCTGTCGATCATGAGCGTCCAGTTCGGCAACCTGCCAGGACGCCCGGCCGACGCGTTCCAGATCGTCCTGATCCTGGCCCAGACGGTGCCTCTGGCCGTGCGTACCCGATGGCCCGCCGCGTGTCTGGCGATCAACGGCACGGCTTTCGTGGTCCACGAGGCGCTCGGCTATCCGATGCATTTCGGCACCGTGACGGTGTACATCGCGCTGTACTCGGTGGGCGCGCACCAGGAGCGGTTCCGGCGCGTCATCGCCGTCGTGGCGTCGGCCGCGTACGTCGTGCTGTGCGTGGCCATGGTCCTGCTCGGCGAACCGGCTCTGCAGAGCGAGTTCCTGGTGTTCTACCTGCTTTTCGCCGTGTGCTGGCTGGGCGGCACCTTCGTACGCGGGCAGCGGCTCCAGGAGGCCGAGCGACGGCGGCTCGCCACCGAGGCCGCGGCCGCCGCGGAGCGGGCGCGCATCGCGCGGGAGCTGCACGACGTGGTGACCCACCACGTCACCGCCATCGTCGTGCAGGCCGACGCCACGCAGTTCGTGGCCACGTCGCCGGAGCGCGTGGTCACGGCACTGTCCACGATCGGCGGCGCCGGCCGCCGAGCCCTGGCCGAACTGCGGTATCTGCTGGACGTGCTGGAGGCGACCGGAGAGTCGGCCACGCCCGTCGTGGGCAGCGTGCGAGACCTGGTCGAACAGACCCGAAGCGGCGGCCAGCCGATCGAACTGGTGGAGGACGGCGACCAGCCCTCACTCCCGGTCGGCGTGGGACTGGCCGTGTACCGGGTGGTGCAGGAGGGCCTGACGAACGCCGTCAAGTACGCCGAAGGCCGCCCCACCGCCGTTCGCATCGGCTACCGGGACGACCGCGTCGAGGTCGAGGTGACGAACGCCGCCGCCGCGGTCCCCGTCGGCGCGAGAAGCAGCCTCTCCGGCGGCCGCGGCCTGGCCGGACTGCGCGACCGGATAGGCGCGCTGGGCGGCGAGCTGGCCGCGGGCGAGCAACCGGACGGCGGTTTCCGAGTCTCCGCGTCGATCCCCGTAGGCGGTACCGAATGACCATCCGTGTGATGATCTGCGAGGACCAGGAGGTCGTCCGTACCGGCTACGTGACGGCGTTCGACGCGCAGCCGGACATGGCGGTGGTCGGCGTGGCCGCCGACGGCCCGGCCGCAGTCGAGGCGGTCACCAGCCTGAAGCCCGACGTGGTGGTCATGGACATCCACATGCCGCTGATGGACGGCATCGAGGTGACGAGGCGCATCGCTGGCCCCGGTGTCGTGGTGCCGCCGAAGGTACTGGTGGTGACCACGTTCAACGTGGACAAGTACGTCTACGAAGCCCTGCGTGCCGGAGCCAGCGGCTTCCTTCTGAAGGACGCCCCTCTACTGGAGCTGGTGAACGGCGTCCGCACCGTCGCCCGCGGAGAGTCCCTGCTGTCCCCCACCGTGACCCGTACCCTGATAGGTCGCTTCGCCGACCGCCTCCGCCCGGCCGTCCCCACCTCCGACGAGGGTCCGCTGGCCGTCCTGGCTCCCCGTGAACGCGAGGTACTGCGGCTGATCGCCCGTGGCCTCTCCAACGCCGAGATAGCCGCGGAACTGGTAATCAGCTTCGAGACCGTCCGAACCTACGTCTCCCGGATCCTCACCAAACTGGACCTACGCGACCGCGTCCAAGCCGTGGTCTTCGCCTACCGCACAGGCGTCGCCGACGACGACCGCTGAAACCGGCAAGCGCCTTGCACCCTGACGCCGCGCTGACCTGCGCCTCGCTGCAGGTGGCGGCGGCCACTCGGGGCGGTGACGTGGACGAGGTGATCTTCCATTCGGACCGCGGCTCGGAACACACGGTTGCCCGCTACCAGGAGCCATGCCGGCGCCTGGGCGTGGTCCAGTCCATGGGCTGCGCGCTCGACAACGCAGCCGCCGAGGCGTTCAACAGCACGCTCAAAGTCGAGTACGTGCACCGCCACCAGTTCCGTACTCGGGCCGAGGCCCGTCTGAAGATCGCCACCTGGATCGCCGACTTCTACAACACCACCCGGTGGCACAGCGCCAACGACGGCCTGCCGCCCATCACATTCGAACGTCACATGATCGAGAGAAGGACAGCCTCAGTCGCGAACTTCGCCTGTCTTTCCGCACCGTCCGCAAGTTCGCCAACGCCGCGAGCGTGAACGAACTCCTGGCTCCGACTCTCGATCGCTCCAGCAAGCTGGATGCGTCCAAGCCCTGTCTCACCCGCAGGTGAAACGAAGGCTGCACCAACGCCATTCAGCTCCACGCCAAGATCAAGGCCCAGGGCTTCACCGGCAGTCCCCCACTGTCCAGGGCTGGCTCAAACCGCTGCGTGGACACCGTGACGTGCGACAAGAGCCTAGCCCGCCGCCCAGACCCCGCCGCGCCACCGGCTGGATCATGAAGCGCCCCGACCGTCTGGACGCCGAAGGAAAGGCCGGGCTGGAGCAGATTCTTGCCGACTGTCCCGAACTCGCCACCACCGCAGGACTGGTTCGCGACGCGATCACCCTGCGGTCCAGGCCGGGCTGACACTGCCCTACAGCAGCGGCGCCGTCGAAGGAACCGTCAACAAGATCAAATTCTTGAAGAGGCAGATGTTTGGCCGCGCCAACTTCGACCTCCTCCGGGTCCGCGTTCTCCGTTACACGTGACAGAGCGTCCCCTGTTGAGCCGCGACCGAGAATGTCAGTGGTGGGCGCGGATCTATCCGAGCTGGATGACATGCTTGCCGCGCACGCCTCCGGCCTCCAGGGCACGGTGCGCGTTGGCGATGTCCGCCAGGGAGTGGACGGTGTCCACGACCGGGCGGACGTCACCGTTTTCCGCGTGACGGGCCAGCTCGGCGAACAGTTCGTGGCGGGGGTTGCCGCTGAAAAAGCGCACCCTTCGGCTTCCGTGAACGGCTGAGCCCATGATGTATCCGAGGCTGGCCAGCAGGCGGTCGAGGTCGAAGGAGACCGCCACCATGCGCCCGCCCGGAGCCAGCAGTCGCCGGAAGGCGGAGTGCTGAGTGCCGACCGTGTCCAGGACGACGTCGTAGCCGCCCAACGCGGACGGATGAGTCGTCCGGTAGTCGAAGACCTCGTCGGCGCCAAGGTCGCGGACGAAGTCAAGGTTGGTCGCGCCCGCGAGTGCGGTGACATGCGCGCCGTACAGCTTGCCGATCTGGACCGCGACGCTGCCGACGCCGCCGCTCGCGCCCCGCACCAGCAGGCGCTCACCGGGCGAGAGCCGGGCCTTGTCACGCAGACCGGTGATCGAGGTCGTCCCACCCGCCAGCAGCGAGACCGCCTCCACCGGCGTGAGGTTGCGGGGAGCAAGCGAGAACTGGCGGGGGCGGACCGCGACGTACTCCGCGGCGCTGCCGAACGAGCGCCCCATGAACCCCCACACCCGGTCCCCTTCGCGCCACCCCTCCACCCCGGGTCCGACCGCGGCGATCTCGCCCGCATAGTCGATGCCCACTCGCTGGGGAAAGCGGAATCCTGTCACCAGGCGCACCTTTCCGGCCCTGCCGGACAGCTCGCCGCCGTTGACGGTGGTGGCGTGCACACGGACCAGCACCTGGCCGGGGCCGACCTCTGGCACCGGCACCTCGCCCTCGTAGAGCACCTCCGGCGGGCCGTAGCTGTCGTAGAGGGCGGCGCGCATCTGGTTCACGGATCTCCTTCGGGTGGCGAGCTGGTGTTCAGCCACGTTAACGCCGTAACCGGACGACTCCTTCCACTTACGCTAAAGTGAGAGACATGCCTACTCAGCCCTATCGGAAGCCGGGGCTACGCGCCGACGCGGCGCACAACCGCGACCGCATCCTCGAGGCCGCCCGCGAGGCGTTCACGGCCGGAGGGATCGATGTCCCGCTCACGGCAATCGCCCGTCGCGCAGGCGTGGGCGTGGCCACGCTCTACCGCCGCTTTCCCACCCGCGCCGCGCTCGTCACCGAGGCCTTCTCCGAGCAGCTCGCCGCCTGTGTCGCCGCGCTGGACGAGGCGCTCGCCGATCCCGACGCCTGGCACGGGTTCTGCGCCTTCATCGAGAAGGTCTGCTCCATGCAGGCCGCCGACCGGGGCTTCACCGCAGCGTTTCTGTCGCGCTTCCCGGATGCGATCGACTACGACCACATGCGAGTCCATGCCGAGAGCCAGCTTGCCGAGCTGGTACGGCGGGCCAAGACGGCAGGGCGGCTCCGCGCAGACTTCGACGAGTCCGATGTCACGCTGCTGCTCCTGGCCAACGGTGGCATGGTCGCAGAATCACCGGAGGAGTCGCTGGTCGCGTCCCGGCGCTTGGTCGGCTACCTCCTCCAGTCCTTCCGCGCCGACCGGACTGAGCCCCTGCCTCCACCGGCTCCCCTCGGCTTGCACAGGCTCCATCAATGATCCGAACCACCACCTCAACAACGGCGAGGGTCCTTCTACATCACCCTGAGTCACCGATCATCAAAAGTGAACCAGAGCCCGTATAGTTCATCGGCGACGTCTCGACGGTCACCGCAGCGGTGCCTGCGATGGCGGGTCAACCATCGTATGTTGGCCGTCAGCGTTGGATTGGGGACGCCGACCCGCCTGAACTCCCAGCTCGCCACCCGGCAAGTTCGCTCGCTGACCTTGAACGCCTACAGCGCCGTTTGGCCGATCTGGTCATCGACACGCACGTTGACGGTTCGGGCTGCGACCGGCCACCAGCCGAACGAAGCAGCCGGGGCGTGACGGCGCTGGCGCGGGCCGTCGTGTCAGTGCGGTCGGTCTGACTCCCTGGCCGGCCGCTCGACGGCGGTGATCTGGAGGGTGTCGATCCGGTGGCGCAGCCGGGCGGGCATGACCCGCCGTACGGTGTTCAGCGCCCGTGCCGCGGCCTCCTCGATGCCGGCTCCGGACACGGCGGCGGTCTGGAGCGCGACGGCCAGGGCGACGGCCTGCTCGTCGTCGAACAACAACGGGGGCAGGTCCGCGTCCGCTTCGAGTCGGTAACCGCCGTCGGGACCCTTGGTCGCCACGATGGGGTAACCGAGTTCGCGCAGGCGGTCGACGTCCCGGCGCACAGTACGCGCACTGATGTCCAGCCGTTCGGCCAGCAGCGCCCCCGGCCAGTCCCTGCGCGCCTGAAGCAGCGAGAGCAACGCCAGCAGTCGCGCGGAGGTCTTCGGCATGACCTGATACTGCCCTGAGAAGCGGCCACAACCTGACCTCTTCCTCTGTGACTGTTGTCTCGCGCCGGACAACGGCGTCCAGAAACGACAATCAATGGTCAGGAGCCGAATATGGCCGTCAAGTCCGTGACTCATCTGAACTTCCGTGGCGACGCCCGCGCGGCGCTCGAGTTCTACCAGTCCGTTTTCGGCGGTGACCTCGCCGCCGTCACCTACAAGGACGCCGGGAGCGTGCAGGACCCCGCCGAGGCGGACCAGGTGATGTGGGGCCAGGTGCTCGCCGGCAACGGCTTCCACGTGATGGCCTACGACGTGCCCTCGCGGATGCCGTGGAACCAGGGCGAGAACTCCTTCTTCGTCTCCCTGCGCGGCGAGAGCGCGCAGGAGGTCACCGCGTACTGGGACAAGCTGTCCGAGGGCGCTACCGTCGTGCAGCCGCTGGGGCCCGCGCAGTGGGCGCCGCTCTACGGCATGCTCAAGGACCGCTTCGGCGTCGTCTGGGTCGTGGACGTCGTGAGCGAGTACAACGGCTGAACAACACACGTGGTGCGGGAGCGCGCTTCCCGCACCACCCCCAGGGCCACCGAAGAGACCGAAGGAGACAGCCTTTTTCAACCTGACAGTGCAGGGCAGCATGCAGGGAGGTGGGTTGAGATGAGTCCCCCGGCAAGACAGCAGTCGACCCAGATCCGATATCCCAACCGGGAGCCTCGTCGCTGTCTTACCCTGCCGCGATTGCGCTGTCCGACCGCACTCTTGTCCGCCTGGCCGACCTGATCCGCGCCCACCGCGCCGAACGGTGCTCCCGATGGCGCCGCGGGGGTGTCCCCGCATGGTGGACAGTCGCCGGTAGGTCGCGCGGGGGACGAGTGCGGTGCGCCGGGGGGCCGCCGCTCCCTGTCGTGTGGTGCGGGCGCCGCTGGGGATGTGCGCCGTCTGCGGCGGCGTCGGAAGCGGCCGAGGGGCGTGCGGCCGATCTCATGTGCTGTTGTTGTCCCCCATGCGAGCTACCGGTGATTGTCCACCTGGTGGGGACGATCCCGGCGCGCCGGATGCCTAGCGTTTCCCGGTGTAGCGGCGGAGTCCCGCCGTGTGACCCGCACCTGAGGGAGTCGTCATGCGGTTGCTGAAACAGTTCGTGCCGGTCGCGGTGGTCGCCTTCGGCGGTAATGCGATCATGGGCGTGGTGCAGGGCAGTCCACTTCTCACCCTGCTCTTCGGCGTTGCGGTGGCCGTACTCGCCGTGTTCGTCTACGCGCGGGTGATGCGGTGGTCCGAGCGCCGCGCACCGGTCGAGGTGGCGACGCAGGGAGCCGCCGGCGCCGGCGCGCAGGGGACGCTGATCGGTGTCGCGCTGTTCGCGGCGGTCATCGTGAGCATCGCTGTCGTGGGTGGCTACCGGATCGGCGGTCTGGGTTCGCCGGCGGCTGCGGTCGGGCTGCTGGGCGTCATGGCCGTCGCCGCGGTGACCGAGGAGCTGCTGTTTCGCGGCATCCTGTTCAGGATCGTCGAGGAACGCGCCGGTACGTGGCTGGCGCTGGTGCTGACCGGCCTGCTGTTCGGCCTGTCGCACCTGTTGAACCCGCATGCCAGCCTGTGGGGTGCGATCGCTATCGCGATCGAGGCGGGCGGCATGCTCGCCGCGGTCTACGCCGCCACGCGCACTCTGTGGGTGCCGATCGGTGTGCACTTCGGTTGGAACTTCGCGGCGGCCGGCATCTTCGGCACCGAGGTGTCGGGCAACGGCGTGGCGCAGGGGTTGCTGCGCGGTGTGACGTCGGGCCCCGCTGTGCTGACGGGTGGTGAGTTCGGTCCGGAGGCGAGCGTGTTCGCGGTGGTGGCTGGCCTGCTGCTGACGGTCGTGTTCATGCGGCTGGCCCGTCGGCGCGGAAACGTGGTCCCGTTCCGGCGCGGCGCGGACGCTACGCTCGCACGGTGATCGATCTGCGGCGGGTCATGGAGCTGTGGCGGCAGTGCGGCGTCGTGATCCGGGATTCGGTGTTCGGGCTGCTGTTCGCCGTCGCATCGCTACTACCAGCCCTGCACGGCAAGGGGACGCAGGTCGGTGATCTGCCGATGGGCCCTTTCGACGCACTGGCCTTGGTGGCGGTCGCCCTGCAGTGCCTTGCGCTCGCCGTGCGTCGGCGGTGGCCGGCGATGTGCCTGGTTCTGGTGTCGCTCGGCTTCGTCCTCGACCAGGTGCGCGCCTACCACGTGTTCGCGAGCAACGCGATGCCCATCGCGCTCATCAGTGCGGGCGCGCACATGGAGCGGCACCGGCGCGTCACGGTAGTCGTGCTGTCCATGGCGTATGTGGCGCTGGCGCTGGTGCTGGACCGGTTGGGCGGGACTGAGAGGGTGGAGGGTTATGTGGCGTTCTACCTGGCGCTGGCGCTGGCGTGGGGTACGGGGGCGTGGTTGCGCTCGACTCGCGCGGCCGAGGCCGAACGCCGTCGCCATGCCGCCGAGGCCACCCGTGCCGCCGAGCGCACGCGGATCGCTCGCGAGCTCCATGACGTGGTGACGCACCATGTGACGGCGATGGTCGTGCAGGCCGAGGCCGCGCGTTATCTGACCGCGGCTCCCGACCGCCTTGACGCGGCGCTGGGTACCGTCACCGACACCGGTCGGCGGGCTATCTCCGATCTGCGCCACATGCTCGACCTGCTCAAGGCCGATCATGACAGTGAGGTCGGGGTGCCTTCCGCGGGTGAGCTGGGCGCGCTCGTGGAGCAGACCCGTCAGGCCGGGCAGCCGGTGGAGTTCACCGAGGAGGGCAGTGCGGCGGAATCGGCGGGCAGTGCCGAGTTCGTGGCCTATAGGGTCGTGCAGGAGGCCCTGACGAACGCGCTCAAATACGCCTACGGCAGCCGTACCGTGGTTGTAGTGCGCTACGGGGAGAAGGAGATCGGCGTGGAGGTGAGCACCGACGGTTCGGGTTCGCGGGCCGGTTCTCCCGGTGGCAGCGGGCGGGGTCTGGCCGGGCTCCGCGAGCGGGTCAACGCCTTGGGCGGTGAGTTCAGTGCGGGCCGGCGGGCGGGTGGCGGCTTCGTGGTGCGGGCCCGCATCCCGGCGGGGTGCCCGTCGTGACGGCGCCGCTTCGGGTGCTGGTCTGCGACGACCAGGCGCTGATCCGCACCGGTTTCGCGACGATCATCGATGCTCAACCCGACCTTGAGGTGGTGGGCGAGTGCGGCGACGGCCGTACCGGGGTCGATCTGGCCCGGCGGCTGAGTCCGGACATCGTGGTGATGGACGTGCGGATGCCGGTGCTGGATGGTATCGAGGCGACTCGCAGATTGGCCGGCGCCGGGGTGGCCGATCCCGTCAAGGTGCTCGTGGTGACGACGTTCAACCTGGACGAGTACGTCTATGAGGCGTTGCGGGCAGGGGCGAGCGGGTTCCTGCTGAAGGACGCTCCGCCGGCGCAGTTACTGCACGGTATCCGCACCGTCGCGACGGGTGCGGCTCTGTTGGCGCCGGAGGTGACGCGGCAGCTCGTCGGCAGGTATGCGGCGCGCATCCGTCCCGTCAGAGGCACGGAGAACGATGTCCCGTTGACTCCGCGTGAGCTGGAGGTACTGCGTTTGATCGCCGATGGCCTGTCCAACGGTGAGATCGCCGCCGCGCTGGTGATCAGCCAGGAGACCGTCAAGACGTACGTGTCGCGCATTCTCACCAAACTCGATCTGCGCGATCGCGTGCAGGCGGTGGTCTACGCCTACCGCCGGGGCCTGGTGACCTGAGAGGCGCTGCGCGGCCCGGTTCGAGGTGCGTGCACCGGTCGCCGGGCCGCTCTTGGATTCAGACGATCAACGCAACGCTGCGAGTGGACGGGTGGATCGTGGCTCGGGTGGGTCGGCCGGGAATGTCGGACGCGATGAAAGAGGACTTGTGGCGGCGGTGGCGTGCCGGTGACTCCATCAGCGTGATCTCCCGGGCGCTGGGCAAACCCTCGGGGTCGGTTTTCACGGTGCTGAAGCACCATGGCGGCATCGCGCCGGCCGAGCGGGTGCGCCGGGCCGACCGTTTGAGCGCTGAGGACCGGAAAGCGATCTCTCGCGGCCTCGAGGCTGGAGCCTCACTACGTTCGATCGCCGTGTCGATCGGCCGGTCGGCATCCACGGTGAGCCGGGAGGCCGCCCGCAACGGCGGCCGGGTGAAGTACCGTGCGGTCGCCGCCGAGCAACGCGCTCAAGAGCAGGCACGTCGCCCAAAACCGTCCGCCCTGCAGGACAACCCGGTGCTGCGCCAGCCGGTGATTGAACTGCTCGACAACGAGTGGTCCCCAGAGCAGATCGTGGGACATCTGCGACTGATGCACGCCGGTAACCCGCTCATGCGGATCAGCCACGAAAGCATCTACCGCGCGATCTACACGACCCGGTGGAAAGTGATCCCGCGTGAGCTGTGCACCAAGCCGCGCACGCGCCGTCCCATCCGCAAAAACAAGAAGAACACGGTCAAGGGCCAGTGGCGTTCCCAGATCGCTGGGGCACGGCCGATCGAGGAACGGCCTGACGCAGCCAACGCCCGAATCGAGCTCGGCCACCTCGAAGGCGATCTCATCGCCGGAGCCAAGAACAGCCAGGTCGCGACGCTGGTCGACCGCAAGTCCCGCTACCTGACCATGGGCGCGCTACCCAGCCGTCACACCACGACGGTCATCCCCGCCCTGCAGCAGGCGTTCTCACGGCTGAATGCTCGCCTGCTCAGCACTCTGACCTGGGACCGCGGCATGGAGCTCGCGGGCCACCGGCTGCTGACCGAAGCGACCGGCGTCGACGTCTTCTTCGCAGCACCGCGCAGCCCATGGCAGCGGGGCACGAACGAGAACACGAACAAACTGATCCAGCAATACCTACCAAAGGGCACCGATCTGAGCTTGTACAGCCAAGCCGACCTCGACGCCCTGGCTGCCCGACTCAACAACCGCCCCCGCAAGTGCCTCGGCTACCGAACCCCGGCCCACTGCGTTGCCTTGACTCTTTGAATCTAAAAAGGCCCCCGGAGGCTGCCACGTGACGGATAACGGACATCACGCGGAGCCGCTCGCCGGGCAGATCGTCCGCGCGGGGGAGCGGGGCGCGACGGGTGCAATCACGACCGTCGAGGCGAGGCGGCACACCGCGGCGGACTACGCGCTCAGCGATGCGGGCCCGGGCCCGCATCGCTGATGGCGTACCCCCAACACCCGGCGCGCGTATGAACGCCAATGGGCCGATTTCGGGGCTGAGGAACAGCGGTACAGCCATTAGCGGTGAGAATGATCTTGGCGTTTTCGCTGGTCGTGAGCACTACAGTTCGATCACGATGCGGACGAACCAGCCGATCAGGTAGCTATCGTCCGCTTCATGCCGGTTGAGTTTCTGACGGATGAGCAGGCTGCGGCGTATGGGACGTTCGCCGAGGTGCCGATGCGGTCGGAGCTGGAGCGGTTCTTCTATCTGGACGATGTCGACCGGGACTTGATCGCGTTGCGCCGCACGCGCTCGCACCAGCTCGGGTTCGCTCTCCAACTGACGACGGTTCGCTACGTCGGACTGTTCTTGGAGGATCCGCTGGAGGTGCCGTGGCCGGTGGTGGAGTACCTGGCCGAGCAACTCGACATCGCCGATCCCTCGTGGGTGAAAGCGTATACCCGCCGCAAGCAGACGGCCTACGAGCATGGGTGGGAGATTCGCGACGCCTACGGCTACAAGGTGTACGAGGATCACGAGATGGGCCGGAAATTCCGGACCTTCCTCCACGGCCGGGCGTGGATCCACGCCGAGGGACCGGTCGCTCTGTTCGACCACGCGGTGGGCTGGCTGCGCCGGCATCGGGTGCTCTTACCCGGCGTCCATCTGCTGGCCCGGCAGGTCTCCGAGGTCCGCAAGGCAGCGGAGAGCCGGCTGCACGCGACGGTCGCCAAGGCCACCCGCCAGGTGGATCCGGCGCTGCCCGGCCAGCTACTCGCACTGCTGGAGATCCCGGAAGGCAAGCGATGGTCGGATCTGGAGCGGCTGCGGAAACCACCGACTCGCAACTCCGGCAGCAGCCTGGCCAAGGCGCTGCATCGGGTAGAGGAGATCTCCGCCTTCGACCTGGGACGGCTCAAGCTCGCGCATGTGCCGCCGAACAGACTGTCGGCACTGGCTCGGCAGGCGATGAACAGCAAGACCTCCAACCTGGGACGGCCCAGCGAGCCCAAGCGCACCGCGCTGGTGTGCACCCTGGTGCGTCACCTGGAAGCGATGGCCATCGACGACGCGCTGGATCTGTTCGCGCTGCTGATGTCCACCAAGCTGATCAACCCGGCCCGGCGCGGGACCGACAAGGAGCGCCTGGCCATGCTGCCGAAATTGGAGAGAGCCTCCCGGATCCTGGCGAGGGCTTCCCGGGTGTTGATCGAGCGGCTGCAGGCGGTAGAGGAGACCCAGACGGACCTGGATGTCGCCGCGTTGTGGGCGGCGGTGGCGACCGTGGCCTCACGCGCCGAGGTACATCAGGCGCTCGAGCAGGTCGAATCTCTGATCAGCCCAGAAGACGATGGCGGCGACAGTGCGATGCGACGTGCGCTGACCGACCGCTACAACACGGTCCGACCGTTCCTGACGCTGCTGGGTGAGTCGCCGGCGCTGGGCGCCGCCTCCGGCGGCAAGCGGGTGCTGGCCGCGGTACGGCGGCTGCCTGCGCTGGCCCGCCGCAAGGTGAAGCAGCGGGCGCTGCTGCCCAAGGAGATTGATGAGAAGCTGGTGCCGCCGATGTGGCGGCGCGCCGTGTACGCCAACCCCGGCCTGCTGGCCGGGTCGGTCGATCGCGATGCTTATGTGATGTGCGTGCTGGAGCAGCTCATGCGGGCGCTGCTGCGGCGTGACATCTTCGCCCCACCCTCGCACCGCTGATCCGATCCTCGCGCCCGGCTGCTGGACGGAGCGCAGTGGCAGGCGGTCCGCGAAGACGTCCTGGCGGGTCTGGGACTGGAGGTCCCGGTGATCGAGCATCTGGCTGAGCGGGTGCACGTGCTGGATGCCGCCTGGCGGCAGATGGCCGACCGACTAGAGGAAGCGGGCGAAGAGGCCAAAATCTCCATCGTGGTCCCGGAGAGGGGACGCCCCAAGCTGAACGTGGAGCGGCTCGGCGCGCTGGGCGAAAGCGAGATGCTGCGCTGGCTACGGGCGACGACCGCCGCGATGCTGCCCCGCATCGAACTGCCGGATCTGCTGTTCGAGGTGCACTCCTGGACCGGATTCCTGGACGCCTTCGTCCACGCCGCCGATGGCTCCACTCGGATGGAGGATCTGGCTACCTCGCTGGTGGCGTTGCTGACCAGCGAGGCCTGCAACATCGGCCTGTCTCCGGTGATCAACTCGAATGTGCGGGCACTGACGCGGGACCGGCTGGCGCATGCGGACCAGTACTACCTGCGCGGTGAGACTCTGGCGGCGGCCAACGCGCTGCTCATCCAGGCCCAGAGCGAGGTGCCCATTGTGAACGGCTGGGGCGGCGGGCTGCTCGCCTCGGTCGACGGGCTGCGCTTCGTCGTGCCCAAACGCAGCATCAACACCGGGCCGTCGCCGAAGTACTTCCACTTCAAGCGCGGACTCACCTGGCTCAACGCGATCAACGACCAGGTGTCCGGGATCGGGCAGATGGTGGTGCCCGGCCCCCCGCGCGACAGCCTGTACATTCTCGACACCCTGCTGAACCTGGACGGCGGCATCAAGCCGGAGATGGTCACCACCGACAACGCCTCCTATTCCGACATGGTCTTCGGCCTGTTCGACATCCTCGGCTACCGCTTCTCACCTCGCTTCGCCGACCTGGTCGACCAGCGGTTCTGGTACGCCGACCTGCCCGACCAAGCCCGTGGCAGCTACGGCCCAGTGGACGCGCTAGCTTGCAACAAGATCAACCTTAAGAAGATCATCACTTGGTGGCCGGACATGCTGCGCGTGGCCGGGTCGCTGATCACCAACCAGGTCCGCGCCTATGACCTGCTGCGCATGTTCGGCCGCGAAGGCCGCCCCACGCCGCTCGGGCAGGCCTTCGAGGAGTACGGCCGCATCGCCAAGACTCTCCATCTCCTCGCCGTGATCGACCCGGTCGATGACACCTACCGGCGCCGGGTCAACCGGCAGCTCACTATCCAAGAAGCCCGCCACACGCTGGCCCGGGAGATCTGCCACGGTCGGCGCGGCCGTATCCACCAGGCGTACCGTGAGGGCCAGGAGGATCAGCTCGGATCCCTCGGCCTGATCCTGAACGCGATTGTCCTGTGGAACAGCCGCTACCTGGATGCCGCCGTGGAACAGCTGCGTGCCCATCCGCCCAAGGACCGAGAAGTGCTCGACGAGGACGTGGCCCGGCTCTCACCCCTCGGCTATAAGCACATCAACACGCTGGGCCGCTACAACTTCATCGCCTCCCAGCCCGGCGAAGGCCTTCGCCCGCTACGCGACCCCTCCCAGCACGAAGAAGACGAGGGCTGATTGCAGGCCTTAACCCGCCCATGAGGGGTCGTAAGTAAGAGGCATGCGCCCAGCCGCCAAATTCGTGATCATGGCGACCCCGTCCGACCTTGTCCAGGATCGGGATTTCGTTCCAAATCACTCCGACCCCCTCAACCGTGCGGGCAAGATCGATCGTCGAGCGCTCGCCAAGATGCTCGATCCCGCACTCCCCCACCCGGACGCAACACGCAACCCTCACGTTGTGCCATTCACTGGCACGGGAGGGACGGATACGGGAAACTGTCCCAATGCCTGCTGAGTACACCCAAAGTGACCAGTTCCGTGGTGCCCGCATCCACCTGAGCGACCTCTCCGGCCTCGAGATTCGCGATTGCGACGTCACCGGCCTGAAGATCGTGGACTCCTATGGGGGCAACGTCTCCCTCGGTGGCGGCTTCGAGCGCGTCGTTGTCAACGACGTCGACGTGACCACCTACGTCGAGGCCGAGCTCGACCGGCTGCATCCCAACCGGGTGCTGGCCCGTGAGGCCACGTCCGCCGCCGAATACCGGGCCGCTTGGGATGCCATCGAGAAGCAATGGGAGGAGACGCTCGACCGCGCCAGGAGCCTACCCGAGGCGAAGCTACACGAGCAGGTCGACGGCGAGTGGTCGTTCGTCGAGACGCAGCGGCATCTGCTGATGGCCAGCGATGCCTGGATCGGCAACGCCGTGCTCGAGGAGGACGCGCCGTACCACCCGTTGGGCCTTCCTGCCGGCGGGATGCCGGCCGAAGCATCGGCGAAGCTCGGGCTCACCCTCGATGCCACCCCGACGCTCGACGAGGTACTCGCGCCGCGGCTCGCCCGCATGGCCACGATGCGCCGGGTCGTCGACGAGCTCACCGAGGCCGAGCTCGATCGGGTATGTGGTCGCAAGCCGGCGGACCCCTACCCGGACCGGGAGTACGTCGTGCGCCGCTGCCTCACGGTGGTGTGCAAGGAAGAGGCCGAGCATCACCGGTATGCGGTCCGCGACCTCACCGTGCTCGAGGCCGGTGCCCGAACCGAGTGAAGGCGCGTCCCGGCAATGGACGGCGATCTCGCGATCCTGCGCTTGACCAGCCCATCTTGCTGTCGGAGCCCCTCATCGCACCCGCACTGCCCAGCCAGGGCGCGGTGCCGACCGGCGAGGTAGTCACGACCGGCTACGGAAAGACCAGCAATGCGGGCTTCCCCAACGAACGACGCGCGGTCTTCCTCGATGTCACGCCGCGGTGGACCTGCGAAGGCATCTACCAGTTCGTGAAGGCGATCACGCCCGGAATGAACTGCACCCTCAAATCCGGCCAGACGGCCGGAGCGTGCGGCACTGGGTGATGTCGTCATCGGAATCGTCTCCTGAAATATCTCTGGCCAGTGCGGCAACCCGACCTATCCCACCGTGAATAGGAATGTTTCTCAGCACCGAACCTGGATAAGCGGCAACGTGGGGAGGTAGCCGGCGGTTCATCCACCTGCCTTCAGCCGGAACGCGAGGCGGCGGGGCGCCTGCACGCGATAGCTGTCCGTCACCAGCTCGGCAACCTCGACCCAGTCCGTCTCGTCGTCCAGCACCATTCCCACGACATTCACACCCCAGTCGGCCCGGAAGAACGGAGGGCCGGCATGCGCCAGCGCGGCCAACTCCCCGGGCGGCGCCCGGAAGGTCATCAGGATGGCCGGATCGTCCATATCGATGTACGCCGACCCCCTCCCGTCGGTGGTGTAGACGTGCAGGAACGTCCGCCGGCGAATTCGCCACCGCAGGCCGATCCACGCCGGCTCCTCGTACGCCTCGGGCAGCTCCCCGCAGATCACCCGGAGCCGGCCCACAACGGCGGGTGGAACGTCCGCGATGTCGCTCATCTGTACCTCCCGCGCCCATCCTGCCCGCCGGGTAGGACATCAGCACATCAGAGTCTCCGGGGTTGGCGGGGCCGCACCGACGTCATAGGACTATCGGGCCCTGGGCGCGCGCTTCACGTGGCCGATCTTGACGCCCTGGATGGCACGCCGGTGCTGGACATCAAACCGTACCTCCGCGAGTTCGCGCCGCAGGACGAGGTACGGCAAGCCCCCTGGGCAACCAACCTGATGCATCAGTACTACTAAAACTGGATCGCGGGCCCCGGAAGATCTCGTCCCACAGAACCGGTCGGCTGAAGGCTGGGCCCGCGAGATCACTTCCGGTCGATCCCGGCGGGCGTTTCATAGACGAGCACACATGAAACAGTTCTCACCGGAGATCGCGAACAGGGCATTCGCCGTTTCATAGGTCGTTTCAAAACTGTAGCCACATGAAACGACCCCATGAAACACTCGCCGGGTGAATGACGGGTACCTCAGCGTGGAAACCCACGGCTGCCCCATGTCCAGCTGTGCCGCGCCCGCCGGGTCACCTTGCCGGACCAGCAAGGGCAGGGTGGCGATCAACTACCACACCGCCCGGTTCCGCCTCGTCCCCTCGCTCGCCAAGGCCCTGACGGTTGTCACCCCGCCGATCCGCAAGCCGGGCACTCCGTGGGTCGAACTGCCCCGCCCCGCAAGCTCCGGGGCCGAGCTGAGCGGGCACGTCCGGATCGGGTACGCTCGCGCGTCCACAGCCCGACAGTCGCTCGACACCCAGCTCGACTCTCTCACCGCCGCGGGCGTGACGAAGATCTTCTCCGAGAAGATCTCAACCCGCGCCGTCAGTCGTCCCGAGCTCGACCGTGCGGTGGAGTTCGCGCGGGAGCTGCGGGCCGCCAGCCTCGGTGTCACGCTAGTGGTCCACGAGCACAAGCGCCTCGGACGCGGCCTGGCCCTGGCTGAGCTCGCCGAGCAGCTCAAGTCCTATGGCGTCGCCCTGGAATTCCTCACCGGCGAACTTCAGGGCAACCACGACCCGTCCGGGATCGTGTTCACCGTACTCGCCGCGCTTTCCGGCATGGAACGCGAGTACATCCGCGACCGCACCCTGGAAGGCCACGAGTCAGCCCGTACCCGCGGCCAGACCATCGGCGGCGCCACCGTCACCGACGACGCCATGCTCTCCCTGGCCCTCCACCTGCGCGAGAAGAACCTCAGCCTGCGCGAGATCGCGGCCAAACTCGTCATCACCAAGGGCAAGAAGAAGGGCCGACATCCCTCACCCGCGACCGTCCTGCGGATGCTCCGCGAACACGACGAAGCCGATGAAGATCATTCTCACCGCTAATGGCTGTACCGCTGTTCCTCAACCCTGGATTTCTCCACCTGGTGCGTCGAGCACGGCCGAGTGGAGTTGCCCGCCATCGGTAACACGCTGGCCGAGTACGTCGAGACGTTGTGCGCGGCCGAGCAGGCGCCGGCCAGTATCGAGCAGGCCATTGCCTGCGTACGTATCATGCACCGCCTGGCCGGTCACCCCAACCAGCCCGCCACCGACGCCGCCCGCCTGGCACTGCGCGCCTACAAGCGGGCCCGTGCCGAGGCCGGCACCCGCGGTCAGCGCGAGGCTCCACCGGTGGGCATCGACGCGCTGCGCGCCATGGTCAGCGCCTGTGACCTGGGCACGCGCATCGGCCTGCGTGACCGGCTGCTGCTGGTGCTAGGCCTGGCCATGATGGGCCGCCGCTCCGAGCTGGTCGCCCTGACCTGCGACGATGTCCGCGAGGTTCCCGATGGGGTGGAGGTCACCATCCGTACTTCCAAAACCGACAAGGACAGTCGGGGCGAGACCATCGCCATCCCCCGGGGCAGTCACCCCCTGACCGATCCGGTGGTCGTTTGGACCGACTGGATGGCCGTGCTCACCGAGGCCGGACAGGCCTCCGGGCGCCTGTTGCGTCGCATCGACCGGCACAGCAACCTCGGTCCTCGGCTGGGCGCCGACGCCGTCAACGTCATTGTTCGCGACCTGGCCGTACGCGCGGGCGTGCCCGGCGGGGAAAGCTTCACTGCGCACAGCCTGCGCGCCGGCGGCGTCACCGTCGCCTACGCCGCAGGCGTCCCGGTTTCCGTCATCGCCAAGCACGGCCGCTGGG
This sequence comes from Streptosporangium carneum, assembly GCF_027922005.1. GTDB lineage: Bacteria > Actinomycetota > Actinomycetes > Streptosporangiales > Streptosporangiaceae > Streptosporangium > Streptosporangium carneum. The sequence goes on from NZ_BSEV01000004.1 coordinate 230,934, forward strand.
CCCCTGCCTCACCGGTCGTGCTGCGCTACATCCGCGCCGTCGACCGCTGGGGCGACAACGCCATGCGCAACGTCGGCCGGTAACCCATGCAAAACCGGACGGCACCACTGGGCCTTCACCGGCCTGACCAGCCAAAACGGCTCGTGGCCTGCGTCGGCCCGCGTGTTGCTCGTTGCCGCTGCCCGGGAAGGGCCTCATCACCGAACCCGAGGACTGGACCGGAGCGACAACACCGCACATCGTGAGGACTTCTCTGAGCGTCTCTGAGACGCTCACACATTTTCGCCGCAGCGGTCGTCGACACCGGAGAACGCCTCTCCCGACACCGCACCCCGCCCCGGCTCACGGGGGATGGGTATCAAGCCTGACCAGGCGAAGAGGGACGGCATCCCAGCCGAGGGGCTACTCGTCGTCGACAGAGGCCTCACCGACACCCTGACGCCGACCTCCGCTGAGAGCAGATGGTGAACCTCCAGGTCAAAGCATCTTTCTCTGCGTCGCGCCTTCCCGGAACGTCACGTGACGTCAGCGACGCCGACTTGCTCTGCACCGGTCTTTGGCAGCGAAGAATCTCGGCGCCGACGTAACGGCCCATCCCGCCAGCGCTCAGGCCGTCACCGCCGAGCCAGGCCGTGCCTGGGGGGCATGGCTCGGCGTTGGGTCTATGGCCGCCGGCGTGACAACACGTCCTGCGCAACGCCGGCCTGTAGTCCCGGACGCCTCCGGCGGCGTGACGTAGTCAAGAGCCTCGTAGATGATCATTCGCAGCCCAAAAGTGCCTCTGACCTGCACACTGACACCTCATGCAGATCTCTGCTGACATCTCGATGCAGATTCGCAGGCAGCTAGGAGCCACGTTCCGGGAGGGGAGAAGGATAACTTGCGGGAATTTACATTCCCGGTAGTTGGCAAGATGTGCCTTCAGTGCAACGGATCATGATTATTGATTTTGATTTTCTAGAAAATAAAAAATGCTACCCTGGGACGGTGAGCGAGGGGGCAGGTGTGGTGACGCCATGCAAGCACTGTGGGATGCCGGTCGAGCAGCGGTCGGGGCGAGGGAGGCCTCGGGCTTACTGTCCGCAAGGCGACTGTCAGGCGGCGGCCAAACGGGAACGGGAGCTGAAGCGCGCCACACCTGGCCTGGAAGGCGCGCTGGCTCGGGCGGAAGAGTTCTACGAGCGCATGGAGAAAGGCATGGCGGCGGCGATCGCGCCGTTGGCGCAGATCTTGGCCGATGAGTTGAGTCCGGCGGGAGTGGAGGCCAAGCTGAGTGCGGTGCAGGCCGAGGCCCACACCCGGGTGGCGATCGCGCGCACCGAGCGGGAACAGGCCTTCGAGCAGGTACGGCTGGCACGCGAGGCCACCAGCCACGCCCGCCGTGAACGGGATGCGATGGCGCGGCAGGTGGAGGAGGCCAACGCTGAGCGGGACATCGCCCTGGCCGACGCCGAGACCGCAAGGGAGCAGGCGCTGGCGGCCCTGCACGAGGCGGCGGCGACCGAACGGCTGGCCAAGCACGCGGAGCAGGAGGCCCGGAGACGAGCCGATCGGGCGGAGGCGGCCAGGGACGCGGCCTTGCAGGAGGCGGCCGAGCAGGTGGAGGCGGCCGAGACCGCGGCGAAGCAGGCGCGGCTGCTGGCCGTACAGGAACAGGAGCAGGCCGAACAGGCCCGCGCGGAACGCGATCACGCTGAGCGGGCGGCGAAGACCGCGCAAGAGGCACGGGCCGAGGCCGAACGAGCCGTCGCCGCCTCCGAGGCCCGGGCACAGGCGATCGAGGCCGAGCGGGACCGGGCGCAGGCACGGGCCGACACCGAGGCCCGGGCACACGCAGAGGCTTTGGCCGAGGTGGCCGAGGCCCGGGCACAGGCGAGTCGCGCGGACAGGCAAGCGGTCCAGGCCGGTAAACGGGCGGAGCGACGGCTGGCCGAAATGGAGGAACGGACTTCGGCCAGAGTCGCCGAGACGGAGGAGCGGGCCGCGGCCAAGGTCGCCGAGGCTCAGGCCGAGAGAGACAGAACGCTCACACAGCTCGCCATGGAGCAGATGAGATCATCGGATCTGCGGGAGCAGATAGCGGCGATACGTCTCGAAGCGGACCAGCTCAGGGAGCGTGCGGTGGCCGCGGAGCTGCGAGGGGCAGGAACGGCCGCCCCGAAGCGCGAACCATCGTGATCACCTGCGGCGACGGCGATTTCCGCTGTCTGTCCCCGTCCGACCACGCGTCCTCGCCCGCGCGTCGCGGGCGTCCGCGACCGCCGACGTCGCCCGGCTCCGCGCCGAGGGCCACGACATCGAGGACGAGGACGTGGCCCGACTCTCCCCGCTCAAGGACCGGCGCATCAGCTTCCTGGGCCGCTACCTGTTCAACGTCAAGGCCGGCGGCCCCTTCCAGGACCCGGACGCCGTCGAAGACGACGAGGACTGACGGCCGGCACACCGCCCCTTCCGGGCACGAGCTCAACCAGAGGGCGTGACCGAGGACCACACGCCGAACCACTGCTCGGCGCCGTACTCCTCGAACCGCTCCACCTCGGTGAACCCCAGCTTCGCCGCGAGGCGCATCGAGCGGTCGTTGGCGGTCTGGGTGCAGAGCACCACCGGCTCGCCGGGAAGCGCGCCGGTGAACCAGTCGAGGGCCGCCGCGCACGCCTCGGTGGCGTACCCGCATCCCCACGCCTCCGGCAGGAACATGTAGCCGAGTTCGATCTCCCCGGCCTCCGGACGGACATGCCCCGGCCGCTCCGCGTCGCGCCGGTCGAGCGTGATGACGCCGATCATCGCTCCGTCCAGATCGACCACGAAAAGGCCGGGGCGTCGCCTGGGCACCTCAGGCACCGCACGCTCGAACTCATCACGCGGTCGAGGGCCACCAATGTAGGTGCCCACCTCCGGCGAGGTGAACAGCTCGATGATCGCCGTACGGTCCCGGGCCTCGGGCTCGCGGAGCACGAGGCGTTCGGTCCGTATCGGGGCGGGGGGCCAGACGACGGGTCCAAGATCAGACATGGCGGGCAACCTACCGCACTCCCGCCGAGCAACGCGGAGGTCTTCTCTCGAACGTGCCCCCAGCCGCCAGGTAGCTCTATGAGAGGTTATGGTCGCAGTTCGTGATCGTCGTGAGTCGGGCATATGCCGGTAGCGGATCATGGACGTTCGACGGTGGTCTTGAGCTCGGGGATCGGTCGGACGAGGGAGCACGCTGGTTCGCCGGGAGTGGGAACCGGAAGAACTGATCGCGGCATGGACGCTGCTGGACGACGACCGGGAGTTGGTGGCGAACAAGGCCGGCGCGACTCGGCTGGGCTTCAGCCTGTTGCCGAAGTTCTTCGAGCTGGAAGCGCGCTTCCCTCGACATGCCGGGGAACTGCCCAAGGCCGCGGTGGACTACGTGGCTGGGCAGGTGAAGGTCGAGCCGCCGGGCCTGATCGAGCGGATCGTGCGCGGCAGCCGGGCTCGGTTCGAGGACTCCGTGGCCGCGATCCGGACCGACACCGCCGAGGCCACCGACGAACGGCTGCGGTGCGCCGAGGATGCGGATGACCGCCCAGTCCGCTCGGTGCCTGTCTTTGACATCCTCTGTTGTCGCTGTTCAGAGGCCGGATTCCGGTGATCGGGGATCGGTGGGCACCGTTCGGATCGGCGGCACGGTGATGGGTTTGCGAACGGCGAGCGCGCCCAGGAGGGACCGAACTGTCCCGACAGAGGAAGTGGACCCAGCATCTCTTCGTCTGGGCCCTGCCGCTTTCCAGTACGACGCCCGACTAAGCGCGCCATCGCCAAGGGAATCAAGGACAGGCAGTCAGAGCACCAGATCGTCATGTTCGTCGAAGATCCAACCGTCTTCGTAGAGCACCTCGAACAGGTGGCCGTCGGGATCGGTGAAGTATCCGCTGTGTCCCCAGGGATTCGGGCCGGCCGGGCGGGTGACGGTGGCGCCCAGCTCGGCGGCCTTGGCCATGACCTGGTACACCTCCTCGGCGCTGCGGGCCACATACGCCAGGGCGAAGCCGGCGAAGCCACCCGGTTCCCGGTCGGGTAGACCAGCGTCGGCCGCGAAGGCCTCCCGGGACTGAAACGCGACCGCGACCCCACCCAGTTCGAACAGCGCGAACTCGTCCGAGCCCGCCGTGGACCTTCGCCAGCCCAGCGCCTGGTAGAACGCGACCGAGGCGGCGACATCGCGCACACCGAGCAGAATCAGATTGAGTCGCTGCCGCATGTCTTCCTCCTGGGAGCCGGTGTCCGGCACGTCATTCTGCCACCCCGCCATCTCCGGCTGACACCAGCCTGCCCAGCCCTGTGACGGCGGGCACAGGCGAGGGCACCTTGCCCCGAGAGGCTCCCCAGAGTTGGCATTCGGATAGGCGTGACCGTGAGGCTTTCCCCAACACCGGCCTGTCGGCGCTACTTCTTGGAGAGCGGCGCCGACCAGGACACCAAGGGGTCAAGGGCAGACACCCAGCTCGCCGCGATCACCCGCACGCTCGGCCTGGTGCTCGACGCGGTCACCCCGCGACCGTCCCCGGGCACGCGGTCCGCACCAACCTGATCATCGTCCCGGCCCTACCCGAGCGGGACGCCGGCCCGCAGGTCACCCTCGACGCCGACGTCCTGGAGCTCGCCGAGTTCTGTGGCCTCGCCGTCCGACTCGACCTCGACGACGAGGAGTCGGTGCGGCACGGCGGCTCCAGCCTCGAGGAGCGGCAGCGCCAGGAGGCCGAGCTGGTGGAGAGGCGTTCAACATCGGCTGCACCCCGGTCATCGACTTCACCAAGCTCGACCCGCAGGACCAGGCCGAGCTGGCGTCGGCTGCCTGAACCCCGGTACCGGATCGGCTCCGAGCGGTAGTGGCACCGGCCTGGGGTGGTCGAAGTCGTCTACCTCGGCTTCGACCGCCCCAGGCTTCTGGGCACGGTCAGGTTCGGGCCTGTGTCCGGGCGCCCGGGTACGCGCGGACCCGCGCCGTGGGCTATTCCTCCCGGGCCGGACGGAGGACCCGGCGCACGGCGCCACGCAGCCACTGATGGGCCCCGTCGGCGGTGTGGCGCGGGTGCCAGGCCATGCCGATCGTCAGTGGTGGCAGCGGCAGCGGGATTTCCAGCAGGCGTAGTCCCAGCGCATGCGCCGCGTCGCTGAGTGGTGAAGGGGGCTCGCCCGGCAGCGCGGTCGGCACCAGGCAGACCACGTCGCCGACTGCGGCCAGCGCCATCGCCGCCAGATGTCCGGGCAGGACGGCGCTGACCCGCCGGCTGAGCCCTTGTTCGGCCAAGGCCGCGTCCAGCGGGCCGGTGAAGCCTCCCCGGCGGCTGACCGTCACATGCTCGGCCGCGGCCAGCCTGATGGGCGTCAGCGGTCCTTCGGTGAGCGGGTGCCCGGCCCTGACGCCGGCCGCCATCCGCAGCGTGACCAGCTCTTCGACCCGGGTCTCCGGGTCTACGTGGTCGATGGACCCGATCTCCAGATCGATCCGGCCCTCGCGCAGCGCGGGGCCCGCCTCCCACTCCTCGGCCAGCACCCGCAGCGAGACGCCCGGCGCCCGGCGCCGGGCCAGCCCGAGCAGACCCGGTGCCAGCGCTGTGCCGACCAGGTCCGAGGTCTGGACGGTGAAGGTGCGTCGCAGTGCGGCGGGGTCGATTTCGCCGCTCGGGGTGAGCAATGCCTCCAGCCGACGCACCACCGCGGCGGCCTCGTCCCGCAGTGCCTCGGCACGGGGTGTGGGCACCATCGCCTGTCCTGCCCGCACCAGTAGGGGGTCCTGGAGCACCCGGCGCAGCCGGGCCAGAGTGCGGCTCATCGCCGCGGGGGAGGTGCGTAGCCGCGCGGCGGCACGGGTGACGCTCTGCTCGGTCAGCAGGGCGTCGAGGGCGACGGCGAGGTTGGCGTCGAGGTTCGGAGTTGGGCTGCTCAACGGCGTGATTCCGTTTCGGGCAATGATTGGATGCTGAAGTTCCCATTGTGGCAATGCGGTTCGGGTCTGCACGATCAAGGGGTTGTACCGATCCGACACAGACCGCGAGGTTTTCATGATCGTCATTACCGCCCCCACCGGGAACATCGGCCGACGGCTGCTGTCGCTGCTGGTCGAGGCCGCGCCCGCACGCGGAGAGAAGTTGCGCGTCGTGGTCCGCGATCCTGCCCGGCTCCCCGAGGCCGTGCACGGACGGGTCGAGGTGGTCACCGGCTCGCACGGCGACGCCGCGACCGTCGAGCGTGCCTTCACCGGGGCCGACGCCGTTTTCTGGCTGGTGCCGCCGGACGCCTCGGCCACACCCGACGAGGCGTTCAGCGGCTTCACCCGCCCGGCCGCGCGGGCGTTCGCCGCCCACGGCGTCGGCCATGTCGTCGGCGTCTCGGCGCTCGGCCGCGGCACCCCGCAGGCCACCCAGGCCGGGCTGGTCACCGCCTCCCTGGCCATGGACGACCTGATCGCCGGCTCCGGCGTCGCCTACCGCGCCCTGGCCAGCCCGTCCTTCTTCGAGAACCTGCTGGAGGAGGCCGACTCGATCCGCGAGAACGGCGTCTTCACCGACACCGTCGCCGCGGACCGTCCGGCCCCGCTGGTGGCCGTCGCCGACATCGCCTCGACGGCGGCCGAGCTGTTGCTGGACCGCTCCTGGACCGGCGTCGGCAGTGTTCCGGTGCTCGGCCCGCAGGACCTGTCGCCCAACGACCTGGCCCGCATCATGACCGAGGAGCTGGGCCGTCCGGTCCGCTACCGGCGCCAGCCGCTCGACGAACTGCGGTCCACCCTGCTCGGTTACGGCCTCAACGAGACGTTCGTCGAGGGCGTCGTCGACATGAAGCGCGCCAAGGACCAGGGCCTGGACTCGGGCGTCGGCCGCTCACCGCAGGCGGGTCCGGCCACCGGATTCGCGCAGTGGTGCGCGCAGACCCTCAAGCCGGCCGTCCTCGCCACGCCGGAGGAAGTCGATGCCCACTGACCGAACCGAGCCGCCGGTCACCGCGTTCATGCTGGTCAAGACAACGCCCGAGTGGCTTGCGATGACCGTGGCCGAACGCGTCCAGGCCTTCACCACCCAAGTCGTCCCGGTGATCGAGGCCCGCACCCGCGGCGTCCGCTCCCGCTTCTACGACACGGAGTTCTACTCGGCGCGGGTCACCGACATCTGGGTCTGGGAGGCGGACGACCACGACGCCTACCGGCTGCTGATCGACGCGCTGCGCGAAACCCCCTTCTGGGACCGCTACTTCGATGTTGTGGACCTGCTCGTGGGCACCGAGAACGGCTACGCCCGCACCTACGACCTGGAGCCGGTGGCCACCCTCGCCACCTGACGCTCCTCCCTGACCGGCCGGTGCCGCCGCCGCCCTGCGAAAGCATCGGCCGGCAGTTCAGCTGAGCAGCTGCCCGGCATCCACGCTCCGTCCGGCCTCGGCCGGATGCTCTTCGGGTTCTTCGCGGCGATGGCCGAGACCGAGCACGAGAGCATCCGCGAACCCCCTCGAAGGGCTCGACGCAGCCGCCCGCAAGGGCAGGCTTCGAACCGCTGGGCCCCGGAGCGGGCTTAGCGGTAACGGCTGCCCCATTGACCCCCGACGCCGTACACGCGGTGCCACGGACGTCACCTGGAAATCCTGAGCGTCACGCCGGCGGCCGGGCGAGTTTGGCGGCCACGGCGTCGAGGACCCAGTCCAGGCCGGTCGCGAAGGACGCCTCGGCGTCCACCTCCGTGCCGTCGTGCACGGCCTTGGCCAGCGCCGGGAAGCGGCCCGTGGCCAGCATCCTCATCAGATGCGGGCCATAGGCACGCTGCCAGTCGCGTTTGGACAGGCCCGTGGCGCGCTCGGCCCGCAGGTTCGCGATCTCGCGTCTGATCGCGCCAGTGAAGTAGGCGCTGACGGTCTCCACGGCGCGCATGACGGTGTCGAGGTCGGCGAGGCCGTCGAGAGCGGCCAGCGTGGCCTCGGTCACGGCGAGGGCGTTTGGGCCCAGGGTCGGACGGCCGCCGAGCAGGTCGGCCAGCCATTCGTGACGGAGGGCGGCCTGCCTGGTGCGGTGGGCGAGGATGCGCAGCGTCTCCCGCCAGTCGCCGGGCTGCTCCTCGGGGAGGATCTCGGCGTAGACCTCGTCCACCATGAGGTCGAACAGCTCCTCCTTGGTGGAGATGTATCCGTACAGCCGCATCGGGCCGACGTCCAGCCGGGCGGCGACCTTGCGCAACGACACGGCCTCCAGCCCGCCCTCGTCGGCCAACGCGATGGCGGCGGCGACGATTCGCTCCCGGTCGAGCGGCGCGGGGCGGGTCGGCGGCTCCGGTCGGTCCCACACAGTCATGGATACATCGTACTGTTGTGATACATCGTCTTAGTAAAATACAGTGTATCGACATGAGACATCGTATCGCCGTGATTGGAGGCGGCCCCGCCGGCCTTACCTTCGCCCGCGTCCTGCACCGCCACGATCACCCCGTCACCGTCCTCGAACGCGATCCCGCCCCCGACGCCCGTCCCCCGGGCGGCACGCTGGACCTGCATGAAAAGCTGGGCCAGCTCGCGCTGGGCAAGGCGGGGCTGCTGGCGGAGTTCCAGGCGCTGTCCCGTCCCGAGGGGCAGGCCATGCGCATCCTGGACGTGGACGGGAGCGTCCTCCGCGACTGGCAACCCCGTCCGGATGACCGGGCAAATCCCGAGATCGACCGCGGGCAACTCCGTGACCTGCTGCTCGGCCCCCTGGACGTTCGGTGGGGGAGGGGCGTGACGGAGGTGGTGCCGGGAACCCGGGATGGCGCGCTGGTCCGTTTCGAGGACGGGCGACAGGAGACGTTCGACCTCGTGGTCGGCGCGGACGGCGCCTGGTCCCGGGTCCGCCCGGCGGTCTCGCCCGCGACGCCGCACTACACCGGCGTCACCTTGGTCGAGACCTCCCTGGACGACGTCGACACCCGCCACTCCGACCTCGCCCGGCTGATCGGCGACGGCTCCGTGGCTGTGTACGGCGTGAACCGCGCCCTCGTGGCCCAGCGCAACAGCGGCGGCCATGTCAAGGTGTACGCCCAGTTCCGCGCGCCGCTGGACTGGCACACGAACCTGGACCGGCATCTGGGCCTGAACCGGCGCGCAGGCCTGGACCTGGCCGACGTCGAGGCTGTGCGATCAAGCCTGCTGGCTCTGTTCGACGGCTGGGCCGCTCCCGTCCTCGACCTCCTCCGTCACGGCACCGCTTTCGTCCAGCGTCCCCTCTACGTCCTGCCCGTCTCTCACATCTGGGCCCATGTCCCCGGGGTGACGCTACTGGGCGACGCCGCCCACCTGATGCCCCCGTTGGGGGTGGGCGCGAACCTCGCGATGCTGGAAGGCGCCGAACTCGCCGAGTCCGTCGCCGCCGCCTCCGGCCCTGGCGATCTGGACGAGGCCGTCCGCACCTTCGAGGAACAGATGTGGGCACGGGCCGGCAGGTGGGCGGAGATCACGGCGGCCGGTCTGGAACGCCTCGTGAGCCCGGACCCCGCCCAAGCCCTCGCCCTCTTCGACGAAGTCCAGCCGTCCTGACTGTCAAGCGCGAGAACACCGGCACCAGCGGCTCGCCACGGCTTCACGGGGCAGCACGGCACCGCCGCGGTTCCTTCCGGCAGATCCACCGCCCGCCGGACATCGCCCGCGACGCAGCGGCCCTTATGGTCCGACAGACGCTGGCCGTGACCCGGCAGCCCGTACGGGCGGCGGCGTGGCACGACCTGCCCACGACGTACGTGGTGTGCACCGAGACCGGGGCGCCTCGGCGGCGGCGCAACGCGAATTCTCCCGCCGCGCGGACAAGGACATCGAAGTGAAGGCGGCGCCCGCGAAGTAGGCGAATCCAAGCAAGGTCAATCTCACCGGGATTTCCTGCACCTCGACTACTCGCGCCCGGTGTACTTCACGATCCGGTCGTACTGCTGGCGGATCAGGTCCCAGTTGATCGTCCTGGTGGACAGCACTGACGTGAGGTTGGGGCCGGTTGTCGTCCTCCCCGGCCGCCGACCGGTACGGCTTCGCGGACTGGCCTCAGGGACAAGCGCCACGAGATGATCATCCTATGGCGGATGTGATTTTCTTCGATCTGGACGGCACCCTGGTCGATCACCGAAGCGCGGTCTTGGAAACGATCGGCCAGATCGTTCAGGCCTCGCCGAACGCGACGGCTCCACCGGAGGAGCTGGTGACCTTGTGGTGGACGCTGGAGGGACGCCACATGCGGGAATACCTGGCCGGTCAGTGCTCCTTCGCTGAGCACCACCGGCGCAGGATCCGTTCCTTCCTGCCGATGCTCGGCGAGCCGGTTCCTGAAAGTCCCGGCCTTCTGGACGCCTGGATCGCCGAGCGCTACCTCACCGTGTTCGAGGAGTCCTGGCGGTGCTATCCCGATGTCCAGCCATGCCTGGAGACCCTGAAACGGCTTCCCCGAGGACCGCGTCTGGCCGTTCTCACCAACGGGGACCCCGAGCAGCAGCGCACCAAGCTCGCCCGCTTCGGCCTCCTCGAATACTTCGAAGCCGTCCTGACCCCGACCGAGCTCGGTGCCGCCAAGCCCGCCGCCTACGCCACCGCCTGCCAGTGGATGCGGACGGACCCCGCGCAGGCGGTCAACGTGGGCGACATGCTGGAAAGCGACGTGAACGCAGCCGCCCTCGCCGGGCTCACCGGCATCTGGCTGGACCGCGGCATCGACTTCGTCACCGGTGGACCATCGCCGACAGCAGACGAGACGGTGCTCCGCATCGAACGACTCACCGACCTCCCCGACCACCTATCACGCACGAACGCCTGATCGGCTCTCACGAACCTCGGCATGGTTTGAGGGGGAGGGGGCCTTGAGCCCGGTGAGGCGGCTGCGCCGCTTCCGTTGGGGTCAACGCCTGCCTGCGGGTTCCTTCAGCTCTGCGACACGCACGGCGGTCACCTTGCCGCCGTGGCAGGGCGAGTCCTCGGGCCATGCGTAGACCGGAGGCAGGTTGCGCCGCGTCCGGTGGTCCGGTCCTTCCCGGCGACGTCCGGAGAACACTCGGGTGCCGGTGTCGACGCCATCGCCTTCGCCGCTGAGGGCTCCCGGTAGCACTGACGAAGTTTCGGCCGGAAAACCGTTTGAGCCTCTCTTCCGCGTTCCCGTAGGTTGCCTGCGGCCCGTCGCAGTGAGGACAGAGGACAAAACCGCGTGACCCCGCCTGCTCTTTAGACCTGACACCTTCTTCCGCTCACTTTCAAGCCGACCCTCCCGTCGGCTCTGCCGGGCTGCCCATGTGCGCCTGGTCACGCAGCGTTTGAGGCCGCGCGCAATCGGCCTCGTGTCAGGTCTAGAGAGATCATGTCTTCACAACCTCATACCGTGCTGCCCTGGGTCGTTCGTCGGACCAGGCTGCCTCTGCTGTCGTTGCGGTGCGTGGACTGCCGGTCGGAGTCGGCCACCACCGGCGAGGGCAGATTCCGCGTCAACGCCAGCGGCAAGCTGCTGGACGTGTGGCTGCTGGTCCGCTGCGTATCCTGCGATCGGACGAGCAAGCTCACCGTGCACGAGCGAGCGCCGGTCAGATCCTTCGATCCGGCCGAGCTCCACGGCTACCGCGTCAACGATCCGGGACTGGTGGCGTCCAGGCTGTTGGATCCGCTGCTCGCCCGGCGCAACCGCCTCACCCTGGACTGGACGGGGGCCTGGCGGCTGGACACCCCGTCGGCATGGCTCGACGAGGCGTGGCCGGTCCAGGTGGAGGTCCTCTTCGAGGATCCGGTACCGGTGCGCCCGGAACGGCTCATCGCGCAAGGGCTCGGCCTCAGCAGGAACGAAGCACTGCGTCGGATCAAGTGCGACATTCCGTTGCGCCGTCCGACGAGCGCCGGATTCACCTTTACCGTGATGGCCGGGGACTAGCGGGGATGTGGCCGCGGCGGGCCACCCGGCCTGCCGCGGCCACATCCCGAAACCATGCCGATACCGGACGCGCAAGGCCCACCCCGTCACAGAACACGAAGCACCCTCATCACCTGCAAGAACACTCAGGGGACGCCTGGATGACGGACGAACGGTGACAGCCGTGCCGTGTCTTCGTCGCGGACGTCGTGCCCGGCGGCGCGCAACAGCTTCAGGCTCGAAGGCGGGCCGCCAGGTCCCAGACCTGGACGGTCGTGTCGGCCATGACGGTGACGGCGACGGGGCGGCCGCCTGCGGTTGTGGCGGCGAGGGCGCCGACGCCGGAAGCGGTGATCGGGTCGGCGGCGGGTTCCCCGGTGGTCAGATCCCAGAGGTGGACGGTGTTCTCGTCCATGAGGGCGGCCACGATGGGGCGGCCGTGCGCTTCGACGACAGCCAGGTCCTGGACCCAGCGCGGCGACCTCCCGGTCAGCGGCTTCCCCAGGGGCAGACCGGTGCGCAGGTCCCACCTGCGGACGGTGCCGTCGTACCCGCCGGTGACGACGACGGGGCCGTCGTCGAGGAGCGCTGTCGTCACGACCGTCACGCCGGCGGTGTTGCCGGTGAGCCCCGCTCCGAGGCGGCCCCCGGTGGTGAGGTCCCACACCCGCACCGCCGGGTCGGCGCTGCTCGCGGTGATCAGCACGGGCCTCCCGTCCAGGACCGTCGTGGCGAGGTGCACCGCTCCCGAGTGCCCGGTCGCGATCTCACCGGTCTGCCGCCCCGTTGCCAGATCGTGAATGCCGGCGACCGGGAAGTCCTGGCAGACGCCGGTGCCGGAGTCGTCGGTGTGCACCGTGAAGATCACGACAGGCTGTCCGTCGAGCACGGCGGTGGCCAGGGCGTTCACATGAATGCCGCCGGGATACCACAGGTCCTCGGCGAGATCGTCGATGTCGGTGATCCCGGGATGCCCCTTGACCTCGATGGCGCGGATCAGCCGCCCGCCGGCCGGATCCCGGACCTCGATCACCCCGCCGTATCCGCCGGTCACCACGACGGGCCGCCCGTCCAGCACACCGGTCGTGATCGCCCACGCGTCGTCCGAACCTGGCCGCCACCACCCGGCGGGCTCGCCCGCGCCCACATCCCAGATTCGTACGGTGGTCTCGCCGAACCCGCCGGTGACCACGAGGGCCCGCCCGTCGGCCGTCACGGCCACCGCGGTCGTGGCCTCCTCCTCGTGTCCGGGGAACGTGATGACCGGCCGAGCCGCCACCCACGCGGCACCGTGCCCGTCGAGACCATCTGTCATGGCGGCACTGTAGACCCGCGCACCGACGAAGCCCGCCCCGTTCCCATCCGCGGCCTTCGTGCCCCGTGCCCAGCAGCCCCCCAACCCCGTTGACCTGCGTGGCCGACCTGAGCTGAGGGGGATGCGAACTCCGTTTCCTGCGGAGTTCAGCGTTCGCGATTGCCCCACAGGGGACGCCCTGTTCGCCCTCATCGGTGGAACGAGGGCGAACAGGGCATCCCTGTCAGGACGCGCCGACGAAGACCGGGGGAGTCCGGTCCTTCCAGGGCATGGCCTGTTCCAGCTGGGAGGCGATCTGGAACAACAGGTCCTCCCGGCCGTGAGCAGCGGCGACCTGTACTCCGATCGGCAGCCCGTCGTCGCTCATGGCGAGCGGCAGGCTGATCGCGGGCTGGCCGGTGACGTTGAACACCTGCGTGAACGGCCCGTACTCGGTCAACGCCTCCAGCCAGCTGGTCAGGGTGTGGCCGGGATCGTCGTACCGCAGGGCGCCGTGCGGCGCCGGCAGCCGGCCCAGAGTCGGGGTGACGAGCAGGTCGTACTCGGTGAAGAACGCGCCCACCGACCGGCTCACCCGATTCTGCGCGTGGAAGGCGGCCAGCATGTCCAGCCCGCTGTACTCCTTGGTCACCTGGAGAAACTGCCGGGAGACGGCTTCCAACCGTGCCGGGTCGGGTTGCCGGGGAGCCAGCAGCAGCGTGGAGAAGATCGCCACCCCCTCGAGCACCCAGGCCTGCATGACGGCATCCCAGTCGACCAGCGGACCGGCCTCGCAGACGATGTGCCCCGCCCGCTCCAGCACACGGCCGGCCTGGACCGTCGCCGCGGCCACCTGGGCGTCCACGCTCGTCCCGGACCAGGCCGTGGTGGTCACCGCCACTCGCAGCCGGCTCGGATCAGCCCCGAGCTCGTCGGCGTACGGACGGCGCGGGAGCGGCGCGGTGTACTTGTCGCCGATTCCGGGTCCTTGGACGGCATCCAGCAGGTGGGCGGTATCGCGGACGGTACGCGTCAGCGCGAACTCATAGGCCATGCCCAGCATCGGCTCGCCTGCATCGGGCCCGCTCGTGACTCGGCCCCGGCTCGGTTTGAGCCCGACCAGCCCGCAGCAGGAGGCGGGGACACGGATGGATCCGGCACCGTCGCTGGCGTGCGCGAGCGGTACCGCCCCGGCCGCGACCAGCGCCGCGGCGCCTCCGCTGGAGCCGCCCACACCACGGTCCGGATCCCAGGGGTTGCGCGTCGGCCCGAACCTGAGGGATTCGGTGGAGAAGCTGACGCACATCTCCGGCACGGTGGTCAGGCCCAGCGTGACCAGGCCGGCAGCGCGGAAGCGGGCCATCAGATCGGTGTCATGCTGGGCGATGATGCCCGGCAGAGCCCGGCTGCCGATGAAGAACGGCACTCCTTCGGCCACCGGTCCATGGTCCTTGACAAGGAACGGCACCCCGGCGAACGGGCCGTCGTCGGCGTGATCGAGCGCCGGAGAGAACACCGGCAGGGCCAGGCCGTTCACCTTCGCGTCGGCCGTTCGCAGGGCCTGCCGGGCGGTGGCCTCGATCTCGTCGGCGGTGACCTCGCCCGATCTGATCAGGTCCCGGATGCCGACAGCGTCGTACCTTGCGTACTCGTGGAGTTCCATGAAGAGTCCAATTCTCGGCGTCCCTGGACGCCTCGCACTTCGAGACAGGTGGATCCCGTCGCGGGATTCATTCGTTCGGTGGACAGCGCGACAAGCGCACGGCCGGCTCTCAGCCAGCGGCGTCGGCGCTGCGACAAGACGCGACCTGAACGAGGCGATGGTCGAAACGCCGGGTCGCCGGCTCCGAGGACCATCCCCTGTCGGTGATCGAAGTGTTTCTACGCTCGGTACATCACGCACCATGCTGGCATCGGCCGTTCCCGGCCGTCCACAGATTTTCCTCCGTCCCGACGACCTGGTCGTCTCCGGCGCACGGGAGGATGTCCGGCTTCAGTGTCTTCCACCAGCCCAGGCCTGTGGTGAGGTCGCCGTCGGCGATCACCGGGTACGGACCGTCGCCGGTCTCGATCGGTTCGTCGGCGGACAGCCTGACCCGGCGGATCCTCGTGGGCGGGGCAGCGGAGGGGCAGTCGAATCAGGAGCGGCGAGGCATAAGGTGGCTCGCATGTTCCGCGATGAGGATCTCGCCCTGCTCGCACGGCCGCTGTACGCCTTCCTCACCGTCGCACCACGCGGTGAACGCTGGCCCGCGCCGCGCCCGGTGTGGTTCGAGGTCGCTGACGACGGCGACCTGCAGATGTTCTCCGTCCCGGATGCGCCGAAGCTCGACCGCCTCCGGGAGCACCCCCGTGCCTCCGTCGTCGTCGCGGCTCCATCCGGTGAGCCCGAACACTGGGTGGCGGTGGAGGGCTCGGTCACTCTCCACGATCAGGGGGGCGCCGAGCTCGCCGCTCGTCTCGCCGAGAGATACTGGGACATGAGCGACCCGAACCACCAGAAGTTTCGCGATGCGTGGCTTGTCGGGGGCGTGGTGCGCATCGTCGTCCACCCAGAGGTGGTCAACCGCTTCGCCGCCTGAACAGCCAGACACCGTGAAGGCGTCCGCTCCGTGTCGACCGGACGACGCGCGGCCGCGCTGACTCGAGGTGTCGCGGACCCTGTAGAGGCATGCCGCCGGCACGTGCCTCATCCGGGCCGTGCTGGTGCGCGCCGTTGGTCGGGAGCACAATCCTTCTCGTGGCCATCCGCTCATCGGCAAATCTGCGGCGGTGCGGGCGGTCGTCCAAGTGGGGCTCGGTCTCTGCCCGGTCACGTGGGGGTCGTGGTGGGCGCCATCGTGGAGATGGCGGCGATGGCGTGTTTGAGGCTGGTGTGCACGTGCAGGAAGGACAGCAGGCCGGTGATCGTCAGCAGGCGCAGCGGGACGGGCTGGAGTTCGGCCAGGTGCAGGCTGCTGCCCTCCCGCTCGGCGGCGATGTGGACGGCCAGCAACGCCGCCAGGCCGCTGCTGTCCAGGAAGGTCATCCCGCTCAGGTCTGCGATCACGGGCTTGCCGCGGCGGCGGGCCTGGCCGAGGGCCGCCTCCAGTTGGGCCGAGTTGGTCGCGTCGACCTCACCGACGACGCACAGCAGGGTGGCGTCGAGCAGGTACGTGCTCGTGGTCATCAGACCGGAACGGCATGCGGGACGAGAGGCGGGCATGGCGTGCTCCAACATCGAACCAGCGTCCAGACAACGCGGGAGAACAGCTGACTCCCACCATAATGCCGAAGTATATTTCCGGAAAGACCATTCGGTGTTCGATGGCGGAAGACCCTCTCACGGGGAGCCGGACACACCCCAGATCAGAAAGCACGATGGTTGCCATGGGCAGGCCTGACGATCGCTCCTCCTGGACCTTCCTCACCCACCACGCGCGAGTGCTGCTGGAGATCGCACGTGATCCGGAGAGCCGGCTGCGTGACATCGCCCAGAGCATCGGGATCACCGAGCGCGCGGTCCAGGGAATTGTGGCCGACCTGCACGAGGCCGGATACCTCGCCATAGAACGGGTCGGCCGGCGCAACCGCTACCACCTCAACCTCGAGCGCGGTTTCCGCCACCCCAGCGAGGCCCACGCCCCGGTCCGGGCCCTGGTCGAGCTGTTCGCCGCCTTCGAGGTCTCCTCGCCGCCGACGGCGCCGGCCGACTCCGGTAGGGCCCCCGCACCGATCCCTTCATGAAGGCCCGGAACTCCTGAAGCTCCGGCGAGCCGCCACTCAGTTGATCAGTGGGTACGGCGGCGCGGTCGGTGTGCGGACAGATGTCGGCGGCCGCCGGGCGGCGGGCGGGGACGGGGCGGCGTTCGGACAGGAACAGCGGGCCATGGGTGCGGGTGCTGCCGTAGGGCAGCCGGAGCAGGCGGGGCAGCAGGTGGGCGGTCCCGCTCTCCCAGTACACCGGATAACGTGCGGGAGTCGCGCACCGCCGCGAAGCCGCCCCGCCAACCTTCGCGACGGTCGAACGGCCCCCAGCGGTGCTGGGGACCGTTCGACGCATTCGAAGAGCGGGAGGTCAGACGCCGAACGCCGCCGGGTAGCGGATGACGCCGCTCGGGACCGGCTGTTCAGGGTTGAAGGCGAGCGCCATCATGTACTTGTCCTCGACGTCGAAGGGCGGGCGGATTCCGTACCCGGAGGCCGGGGTGAAGCCGAAGCGGGGGTAGTACTCGGCGTGGCCGAGCACGAGCACCAGGTTCTCGCCCTGCTCACGGGCGGCTTGCAGAGCGGCGCGGATGGCGGCGGAACCGGAGCCCTGCCGCTGATGTTCGGGCTTGACGGCGCACGGGCCCAAGGCGAGGGCGGGTGAGTCGCCGACGTGGCAGCGGGTGAGCAGCGCGTATCCAGCGAGATCGCCGCCGGGGGTCTCGGCCAGCCAGGACAGGCTGGGCAGCCACGCCTGCGGGTCGGCCCGCAGCGCCTCGACAAGGTCGGCCTCGTGCGGGCTGGGGAAGGCGGCAAGGTTGATGTCGCGGATGGCGGCGACGTCGCCGGCGTTCTCGGGACGGGTGGTCCAGGAAGGGGCCATGGTCGGGTTCGTCTCCTTGTCCTTCTGCGGATGCAGGACATAGCCGGTGTACTGGTAGTCCGCGCCGTGCTCGCGGCGCATGGTGATCTCTTGCAGGGTGGCCGCGACCGCCTCGCGCATCCCGGGTACGGCCAGGTCTGCCGCGTGGGCACGCTGTGACAGCGGCGTGTAGTACTCCTCGAACCAGTCGCGGTCGGGGAGCGGATGCAGCGCGGCGACGGCATACCCTGCGGCGTGCGCCGCGGCGATGTTGTGCTCTCGTATGCGCAGCGGATACACCTGGTCCCAGAACGCGCGGGCTTCGGCGGATGGGGAGTCGGTGCTCCAGTCGGCCGCGGTGACCTCGGCGCCGGCCTGGGCCAGCACGAGCGAGGAGCGGCCTGGCCCGCAGCCGATGTCCAGCACGCGCGGGCGCGGTGCCGGCGGCCCGGCCAGGAACAGCAGGTGGCGGGTGGTCGCGTCGGAGCCGGGGCCTTGACGTGCCAGGTTGTCGTGCAGGGCGAAGAACGCCGCCACTGTGGGGTCGCTGACCGGGTCGTGCGGGCTTTCGGGCATGGTGGTGCGGGCTCCGGGTGGCCGATGAGCGGTCGAGGAGGTCGGTGGGACGCGGCCGGTCATGGCTGCTGGTCCCGGAACCTGTAGGTGGCGCGCAGGTGACTGGTGATGGCCTTCTGCCGGTTGACGCGCTCGTCGCGCAGCCGGGCATCGGTACGTGCGGCCGCCCAGGCGTTCTCCCGTTGCAGCTTGCGGTAGCTGTCCAGACGGCGCCCGGCCAGCTCGCCCGCGTCGATGGCGGCCTGAACCGCGCAACCCGGTTCGGTGTCGTGGGCGCAGTCGCCGAAGCGGCAGTCCCGAGCGAGGCGTTCGATCTCGGCGAAGACCTGCTCCAGGCCGTCGGCGGCGTCATGCAGGCTGATCCCGCGCAGGCCGGGCGTGTCGATGAGGACCCCGCCGCCGGGCAGGGGAATCAGTTCGCGGCGGACCGTGGTGTGGCGGCCCTTGCCGTCCTGCGCGCGTACCGTGCCGGTGGCCAGCCGCTCCTCGCCGAGCAGCGTGTTGCCGAGGCTGGACTTGCCCGCGCCCGAGGGGCCGAGCAGCACGGTGGTACCGCGCACCAGCGCGGCCAGCACGTCGATGTTGTGACCGGTGGCGACGCTGGTGACCAGGACGTCCACGCCGGGTGCCAGCGCTTCGGCCTCGGCGTGGACGGCCTCGGGATCGTGGGCCAGATCCGCCTTGGTCAAGACGATCACCGGCTGCGCCCCGCTCTCCCAGGCCAGGGCAAGCAGCCGCTCCAGTTTGGCCGCGTCCAGGGGCATCGCCAGGGACAGGGCGATGACGACCGTGTCGACGTTGGCGGCGAGCACCTGTCCGTGGGAGGACCTGGACGCCGACGAGCGCACGATCGCGCTGCGCCGCGGCAGCAGCGCCGCCAGGTGCGGCTCGGCGCCCAGGCGCAGCGCGGCCCAGTCGCCGGTGCAGGGCGTCACGAGCGGGTCGGGCGGGTGCGGCGCGGCGAACGTGGCCCGCATCGAGCCCGACGTGGTGATCGCCGTGCACAGGCCGCGATCGACCCGGGAGATCCGGGCCGGCACGAGGCCCGCTTCGTAGTGTTCGGTGAAGGTTTGGTCGAGTGCGCCGGTCCACCCGTACCGGGACAGGCCGGATGGATCGGTGTACGTGTGTGGCAACGTGAGAGACCCTTGCGGAGAAGGGGCCCCGACGAGACGCGGACATCACCCCGCCTGGCGAGCCGGATGGCTCAAGGCTGGGGGAAGAAGTGGGTCAGACCGGGGCCCGGGACGTGAGGTTGGTCCGGGCGCTGCCCATGGCAGCGGTCTTCACCGCGGTCATCAAACCTCACCTCCCTCCCACGCCGATCCAATACCGAACGAACGGCAGCATAGCACCCCGACCAGGGTCAGTTGTACCGCTGCCGTTCCCGCTCTTATCCGCCGACGCCTGCCACCACCAACTATGTGAAACCGGACGACCGGGTGTAGGCCGACCACGTGGCCCAGGCGTGCCGCCGCCTCCCGATGTCCGCTGGCCGCGATCGCCTTCCGGGCAGCGCCCGCCCCGAGCTCACGTCCGACCTCGACCTGGCCTCGGCAGGGGCCTGGTGGCCATGCTGCTGTCGGGACCTCCACAGGCCGAGACTCCGCTCATGCGGACACCTTCATCGATCGGCAGGGGACACCGTGCGTGCGCGGAGTCTGCGCAGCATGCGGGGGTCCTTGAAGCCCACTCGCGGGCGGCGACCTCGGCGGTGGCGCCCCGTGTGAGGAGGTGTTCGGCACGTTCCAGGCGCAGGGCGGTCTGGTACGCCAGAGGGGTGAGGCCGGTCGCCCGGGTGAACAGGCGGGTGACGGTTCGTTCGCTGCAGTCGGCGGCTTCGGCGAGCAGGCTGAGGGGGAGTCGTTCGGTGAAGCGGGTCTCGATGAGGTCCTGGATGCGGTGAACGGTCTCGTCCACGTGGGAGCGCCATCTCAGGAGGGGGCTGATCTGCTCCGCCGTACCGCCGCGGTGGGTGTGGACGAGCATGGCGCGGGCCACCTGGCCCGCGGTGTACGGTCCGTGGCGGGTCGTGATCAGGTGCAGTGCGACGTCGATTCCGCTGGCCACGCCCGCTGAGGTGACGATCCGGTCGTCCTCGACGTAGAGCGCGTCCTTGACGACGTGCGTGCGCGGGTAGAGGCGGGCGAGCTCGTCCTGGACGGTGTGGTGGGTCGTGCAGCGGCGGTCGTCGAGGAGTCCGGCGCGGCCCAGGGCGTCGGCGCCCGCGCAGACGCCGGCGACGGTGCCGCCCGCCGCGTGGTGGTCGCGCAGGCGACGCAGCGTTGGGGCGCCGGCCGGGCGGGTCGGGCCGCGCCAGCCGGGCACGATGATCAGGTCGTCGGGCGTCAGGGGTGGCCAGCTGGTCTCGGCTCGCAGAGGCAGGCCCTGGACGGTGGCGATCTCGGTGGATTCTCCGACGTACGTGAGGGTGTGGGGGTGGCCGAGGTCGTCGGCGGTGGAGAAGACCTGGGCGGGTCCGGCCACGTCGAGGAGGTGCGCCTGCGGGATGAGCAGGAAGACGACGCGGGACATAGCCGGTATCTCCTAGTTCGCGGTGAGTTCGTCCACGGTCTTGATGGTGGCGAACCGGCCCGACAGAGCGTATTCGGTGCGGGCGATGATCTCGTCGACGCCGAGGGTGCGCGGGTCGTGGACGAGTTCGGCGAAGGGGACGTCGTCAGGCGCGTCGCGGTGCGGGATGGGCGTGGTCGCGGTGGCGTCGATGGCGAAGTCGACCTCGAAGCCCAGGTCGGAGGCGAGGCGGGCGGTGGTCTCGCAGCACTGCTCGGTCCGGATGCCGCAGATGGTGAGCTTCTTGACGCCGCGCTGGGTGAGGTATCGGTGGAGGCCGGTGGTGGTGAAGGCGTTGTGCGCGTTCTTGGTGATGACCGGTTCGCCGGCAAGAGGTTCGACGCCGTCCATCAGGCTGACGAATCCGCGGGCCGGGTCGAAGACGGAGCCCGAACCGGGGCGCGAGCCGAGGACCCACACGACCGCGTCTCCGGCGCTCCTGGCGGCCTCGGCCAGGCGGTTGACCTGGTCGACGATGTCCGGCCGCGAGGTGTGCCGCCAGTCGGGGAGCTGGAGGAAGGAGTTCTGGACGTCGATGACGATGAGGGCGCTGGTCATGGCGTTCAGCCTGGCGAAACAGGGTGCGGAGCTGAAGGCCTGACCTGGTCGGCCTGCGGGCCGATCCGGTCAGGAGCCTCTGCTCGGACGCCCCGCGTCTCTACACGGCGTGCGCCGGCGTGGCCGGCGGCACCGGGTGCGCCACGCCCGGATCGGCGAGCCCCTCGCCGTGGCGCAGGCTCGCCACCGCGTCGGCAAGCCGGGCGGCGTAGCAGTCGCCGCCAGGTCCTCCCGCCGGGCTGTCACACGACGGCGACGGCGTCGATCTCGACCAGAAAGCCCGGGTTCAGGCCTGCTACGACGTGGACCGTGATCGCCGGCGGCGGGTCGGCCCGGTTCCACACCTCCTGGAAGGCCGCCACTCCCTCGTCGAAGGAGTTGCCCTCCACCACGGCGATGCGCCAGTGCACGATGTCGGCCAGGCGCGCCCCCTCGCTTTCCAGGATGGTCGTGAGGTTTCGGAACGCCTGCCTGGCCTGTTCCCCGACCGTGGGGCCGACGATCTTTCCGTCGGCGCCGACGCCGTTCTGCCCGCCGATGTAGATCGTCTTGGTCGGCTGCTCGACCACGACGGCCTGGCTGAAGGCGGGGCTGCGGTGCATTCCCTCCGGGTTGATGTGCCGTACTGCCATGCGGTGCCTCCCAAGATGGTGAAACCGGTTAAAGAGGTTTCGTACGACACCAGTTATATTGGTTTCATGCGCATGAGTGCAAACGGACGTATGCTGCACGACCCCAAAGGAGGGTCGTTCTGGTTCGACGCGGGCGCCCTCTGCCTGGACTTCGCCCACACCGGAGGCGAGGGCCCGTACGCGGTGTTCGAGACCCTCCACGACCCGGCCGACCTCGGCGTCTGGCTGGCCCAGCCGCCGCTGACCGCCGTCCTGACCGAGGCCGTCACCGCCCGCGAACTGACCGCCGCCAAGGCACTCCGCCAGGCCATCTGGGACGCGGCGCACGCCCGCGCGGCGGGCCGCTCCCTTCCCGCCGCGGCGATCGAGACCGTCAACCGGGCCGCGGCCGCGGCGCCGCTGGTCCCGGAACTCGCCGTGGACGGGGCGAGCGCGGCCTGGGCGTCACCCGTGCGGACCGCGCAGGCGCTGTCGACCCTGGCGCGGGAGACGATCGAGCTGTTGTCCGGGACGTTCGCCGAACGCATCCGCGAGTGCGCGAGTGACGACTGCCCGCTGGTGTTCGTCGACACCTCCAGGCCCGGCGCCCGCCGCTGGTGCTCCATGGAACGTTGCGGCAACCGCCACAAGCTCAGGGCACTACGCGCCCGACGGGCCACGGACCGCTGATCCCGGTCGTCCAGCGATCGACCCGGAACCGATCGGCGTCCGGGCGGGAACCGGCAGAGGAAGGCGCCGGGGCGAGAGCCGGCGGCCAGGCGTGCTCCTTGCGCAGCAGCGCGTCCGCGGACTGCGTCGCCCAGGGCAACCGGACGGCGAGGTCGTCGCCGAGCCGCCATGGCTGGTTGTCCCAGCCACGCGCGCCGAGCCGCAAAGGGCGATCGGCCAGGTCAGGGCGCCGGTCACGCGGCAGACCCCGCACCAACTCCGCGGTGATCTCGATCTCGGTGTGAGTCGTGCGGAGCGACACTAGCCGGATGGCGGCTTGTCTGTTTCTTCCCGGTTCAAAGGCCTTCAGGGCAGAAGTCCCATTGAACTCCCGCGTTTTCGGAACCCACCAACCGCACTCGCGCGTGTTCCCGATGAAGGTCTCTCAGCCCGGCCGCACTCACGGCGGACGTGCCGTTGCCCGCGCGGTGGGGGAGACCTTCACCGGCGACGACGTCGCTGACGCCGAGCCGCCCACCGCTCTTGAGGATCCGGCGGTCCCGGCCGGCGCGGGCCGGTCTGGACATGACGGTCAGGCGGGGCCGGGCGGCAGGTGAACGGTCATGATCAGGTCGCATGGGCCGGTGCCGGCGCCGCGGTAGGTGTGAGAAGAGTCGCCGTTGAAGGTGGCGGTCTGCCCGGCGGCGACGGTGTGCTCGACGCCGTCGACGACGAGGGTCATCTGGCCGGTGGTGACGCTGACGGTCTCCACGACCCCGGCCTGGTGGGGGTGGCTGGGGTACTCTTCGCCGGGATGCAGCCGCCACCGCCACACCTCCACCGGCGCCGCGCCGGCGGTGACCAGCATGAGGCGGGCTTGGCCGCCGTGTTCGCCGATCCACAGCGGCGCGATCTCCTCGGCGGTGGCGAGGCGGACGGTGCGGCCTTCAGGTGGTCCTTGCATGAGGGTGGGCACCGAGATGCCGAGGGTGTCGGCAAGCCGGACGAGGGTGGCGAGGTTGGGGTTGCCCTGTGCCTTCTCCAGTGCGGCGAGCGCGCCCTTGGAGACCTGGGCGCGGCGGCCGAGCTCCTCCAATGACAAGCCCGCGCGGATCCGAGCGGTCCGGACATTGTGGGCGACGGTCCGCAGGGCGGTGTCGGTCTCGGCCATCTCGCTGACGCTCCTTCAGTCGGTCGTTCCAATGTACTCTACGGTCGTTTGATTGGCGCTCATCGGTCGTTCTGTTGTACCTTGTAGTCGTTCCATTGAACCGGATCGGGGGTGTCATGATCGCTTTACTGCTGGCGCTGGGCAGTTCTCTGGCCTACGGATGCGCCGACTTCCTCGGCGGCCTGGGCGCCCGCAAAGCCCATGTGCTGCGGACGGTCATGGTCGCCGCCCCGGCCAGCCTGGTGGTGGAGCTGCTGCTGTGGCCGGTGCTGGGCGCCTCGTTCACCGCCGGCGCGCTGATCTGGGGTGCGGCCTCGGGAGTGGCGTCGGCGGCGGCGTTCACGCTGCTGTACCGCACCTTGGCGATTGGCCCGATGAACGTGCTGTCGCCGGTGACGGCGCTGGTGTCGGCTGCGCTGCCGGTGGCGGTCGGCCTGGTGCAGGGTGAGCGTCTGTCGGCTGTCGGGCTGGTGGGTCTGCCGCTGGCCTTGGTGGCGGTGGTGCTGGTCAGCGCCGGCCACGGTGCCGCATCGGCCCGCCCGTCCCGGACGGCGCTGCTGCTGGCGTTCGGCGCCGGCGCGGCGATCGCCCTGCAGCTGATCTTCCTGCACCAGGCGCCCGCGGGCAGCGGGGTCGCTCCACTGATCGTCGGCCGCGCGGTCTCCTCGGCGATCACGCTGACGGCGACTGCGGTGATGTCCGGCAGACTCGGCCCCGGCAAGCCCGCCTATGCCCTGTCGGCGACCGCCGGAGTGCTGGACTCGATGGCCAACCTGTTGTTCCTGTTCGCCGCGCGCAGCGGTGACCTGTCGATCGTCGCGGTGATCGTCGCCCTGTATCCGGCCGGGACGGTCCTGCTCGCTCGCGGGGTGCTGCACGAGCGAATCGGCCGCGGCCAGCTCGCCGGCCTGGGCGCCGCCGCCGTCGCGGTCAGCCTGCTGGCCCTCGCCTGACCGATCGCGCCGCCGTACGACTTCGATCACGTAAGGGAGCCGCTCATGTTCATCCAGCCCTGGGACGCGAGCCTGGACGAGGCCGAGTGGCAGGCGTGGATCGCCGACGGCCACGACTTCGGCCAGCTCGCGGTCAACGGCCTGCCTGGCCGGCCGCCCGTCGTCATCCCCACCCATTTCGTCTTCGACGGGAGTGATCTCCTGGTTCACCTCGCCCGCCCGAACCCGGTATGGAAGGCGATCGAGCACAATCCAGACGTGACCTTCACCGTCATCGGCGACTACGCCTTCGTCCCCGGCCCCTGGCGCGCCGCCCCCGGCACTCCGCCGCAGGACGGGGTCCCGACCAGCTATTACGCGGCCGTCCAGTTCATCTGCCGCGCTCACGTCATCGACGACCCCCAGGCCAAGGCCGACCTGCTGACCCGGCAGCTCGCCCACTTCCAGCCCGACGGCGATCACGCCGAGGTCGCCGTCGACCGCCCGCCGTACGGGCGCATGCTGTCCGGCATCCGCGGGCTGCGCCTGAAGGTGACCGCCGTCCAGGCCAAGTTCAAATACGACGACCACAAGAGCGTCGAACACCGCACCGCGGTCACCGGCCGCCTCACCCGACGTGGCGAGGGCCTGGACCTCCCGGCCGCGGCCCAGCAACTGCGCCGCCTGGGCCGTATCGGCACCTGGACGCCCTGACCCGGCCCGTGCCGACGATCTCTGCCAGAACCGGCGGGTGAAGGAGCTTCTTCGTCGTGACCGTCTTCCGTCTCAGCCCGGCCGCCGCGCAGCCGGTGACGCTGGAACAGAAAGTCACGGCAAGACCGGGATCGGGCGGGGCGTCTGGCGTGACCTTCCGTTCTGATGTGCCGCAACCCCGACCGGCCGCCTCTCGGCAGAGAGTCTCCGAATCCTGACGCCGTGATGTCTGCCATGGTCAGGTGGGGTTATCCCTACCCCGTGTTGACGTGCTGACATGATCCCTCAGGCAAAGGTGGACATCTAGCTTTATAACGTCTCAATCTTCCACTGAAGGGTTTCTCCCTCGTGTTTGGCAAGAAGTCGTTCCGCCGTGCCATGTCCCGCTCCGCCGTCGTCGCCCTGGCCGGCGCGGCCTGCCTCGCGGCGACGGCCGGCAGCGCCGGAGCGATCATCAACGGCACCAGGCCCACCGAGTCCTACGGCTTCATGGCCTCCATCCCCATCACGGTGCCTGCCATGGGCCTCAAGGACGGCAACTGTGGTGCGGCGCTGATCAACCCCCAGTGGGTGGTAACCGCCGCGCACTGCGTCGACATGGAGATCGGCTCGATCGTGAAGGGCACCGTCCGCATCGGCAGCGACCAGCGCAAGTCCGGCGGCGCCGTCCGCAAGATCGCCCAAGCGATCACCCACCCCGGCTACGCCCAGGGCACGGACAAGGCACCGTACAACACCGTCGACCTCGCGCTGATCCGCCTGGACAAGCCCGTCTCCATCAAGCCCATCCCGATCGCCCGGCAGGCCGGCAAGCCCGGCACCCCCACCCGCGTCATCGGCTTCGGCATCACCAAGTTCAGCAAGGACCCGAACGAGTGGAAGATGGCCAAGCAGCTGCGCCAGCTGGAGACCCGCCGCGGCGCGATCTCCGAATGCGGACCCGGCTACGCCTCCGACACCCGCCTGTGCACCGTCAGCCGCAAGCCCAAGGCCATGGCCTGCAACGGCGACTCCGGCGGCCCGCAGATCCAGCGCGGCCGGGGCGGTCGCTGGGAGCTCATCGGCGTCACCTCCGGCCCCGGCGCCCCGAGCCCCTCCTGCGCCGAAGGCCCCGGCCTGTACACCAACGTGACCGCCTACACCGACTGGATCAATCAGACCATCCGCGCAAACAGCTGACCTGCTGTCCATCCTGCCCGGCCGCCGCGCAGCCGGTGACGCCGGAACGGAAAGTCACGACAAGACCGAGACTGGCCGGGCGCCTGGCGTGACTTTCCGTTGCGTGGCGTGGAGTTCGGCGGCGGCGCTGTGGATGGAATCCAGCGAGGTCAGATCCAGGTGCTGGACGGTGAGGGTGGCGTGCGGCGCGTGGCGGGCGATTCGGGCGGCACGATCAGGCGTTGGCCTTCGCGGCGGCGCCGGTCGGGCTCGAGGCGTCGCGGAAGGGGGTGTCGCCCTCAGGCAGGCCGTTGCTGCCGGTCGTGTCGGTTCTCCTTGCCGGTTCGGCGTGGAATTACCTGCCTTCTGCGGCCCTCGACAGCGGTGTCCATTCGGCCCAGGTCTGCAGGCGCTGCTGGTAGATCGGCGGGACGATCTGGGTGGGGAGTTCGCCGCGGCCGCGGGCATGTCCAAGCGCACGTTCTTCCGCTACGTCTCGTCCAAGGAAGACCTGGTGGTCGGCAAATACGAGATCATCGGCACCCGGCTCGCCGAATCCTTCGCCGCCCGCCCCCGCGAGGAGGCGGTCTGGGTGTCTCTGCGGCGCGCCTTCGATCAGGTGGCCGGCTATTTCGACGACGAGACCCATGGATCGCGCGCCCTGATGATGGAGCGGATCATCCGTGACCATCCGACGCTCACCGCCGGCCACCTCGAACGCGTCTCCCGCATGCAGGAACTGCTCCTGCCCACCGTCCGTGAACGCACCGGACGCACCGATCCCGCCGACCCCCGCCCCGCCGCGATCATCGGCGCCGCGTTCTCCTGCCTGCTGGCCGCACAGGCCACCTGGCTCTCCTCCGAAGGCGCCCTGTCCTTCGCCGACCTGCTCGACGACGCCATGGACGCTGTCCGGTCGAGGTGACCGAGCATGATACTCCCCGCGCGCCTCGGACGCCTACGTCCTGGACCGGGTGGCAGCGCCGGCCCTCGGAGACGACCGGCGCGCTTGCCCGCCACCGCGCGGTGGGCAGGTCCTGGCGACGTCGGGACGCCCGTGGTCGCTGTGCGAAAAGGCCGGCCCACCCGCCGCCGTCCACGGCATTCACAGATAAAAGAGTGTGTGAAAAGTCGTCTGCGCGGGCAACTGATCGATGACGCCGTCGCAGGTCCCTTGGCGGGTCCGAGCACGATCGTGAAGTTGCAGGCGAAGCCGACAGCAAGAAAGAGGTGCGATGAGCACACCGACGCTCTCCCACGTCATCAGGCGGCACATGACGGTGCCGGTTGACCAGCGGGACCCCGCCTGGTTGTGCGATGCCCTGCAGAGCGCCGTCGCCCTGGAACTGGCGACGATCCCGCCGTACCTGTACGGGCTGTTCTCCATCAAGGACCCCTCCTGCGATGTCGCCGTGCACATCAGGAAGATCGTGCTGCAGGAGATGCTGCACATGGGGCTGGCCTGCAACCTGCTCACCGCGGCCGGGGGCACGCCCGCGGTGAAAGCGGCGGCCCGGAGCTATCCGACCCCGTTGCCGGGAAACATCCGGCACGAGGAGCTGACGGTCTACCTGGAAGGGCTGGCGGCCGCGCCCTGCGACGACAACGACGTCGTGAAGAAGGTCTTCATGGAGATCGAGATGCCGGAGACGCCGGTCGCGCACGCACAGAGGGGAGACGACGCCTACCCGACGATCGGCCTGTTCTACAAGGCCGTCAGGGATGCCTTCGACGCCTGTTCGGCTCACCTTCCCTACGCGCAGCAGCGGCAGCTCGAAGCCCGCATCGGCGACGACAAGATATTCAAAATCACCAATCTGGCGGACGCCGACAGGGCCATCGACCTCATCGTCGACCAGGGTGAGGGGAAACCGGGGTCGCCCGAGACGCTCGGACATCGGGGCCCGCGCGACACCGATCCCGCCGACCTGGCCCACTACTACAGATTCAAGGAGATCTGGCGCGGGCGCGCCTTGCGCTACCACGCCGACTCTCAGCAGTGGGAGTACGACGGCGATCCGGTGCCTCGGCCGCCGGTCCACCCGCTGGCGCGGGTGCCGGCCGATGGCTGGCAGGACGCACCCGCCGACGTGCGGGCCAAGCTTGACGCGTGCAACCTGTCGTACCAGCTTCTCCTCATCAGGCTCGAGCAGGCCTGGCAGTCCAAGCCCGGCGCCCTCGGCCAGGCGATCGGCGCGATGTTCGAGTTCGCCGCCCAAGCACGCGACCTGATCAGCCACCAGGACGGCAGGACGAAGATCTACGGGCCCGAGTTCAGACCGCCCCTGTGAAGGCAGGCGGCATGAGCCCGGTCAGCCGACCGTCAGGCCTTTGAACGCCACTCCTGCCGCACGGCTCGCACGGGGCCGACCGCGCCTTCTGCGCCCGGCCCCGTCAAGCCCCTGGCTGTCGCGCGGCTCTGCTCGCTGACGCGCACCGTGACGGCGCCGGACAGAGTGCGGAGGTCGACCGTCCCCCGGAGGCCCCTGGTCTCCATGGCTTCGCCGGTCGCCTCCGCCTCGACCTCGTCGGCATCACCCTCAGGCGGGACGGGGTGAGCGCCGTGGCCGCCAGCCGTGTCCAGCAGTAGGCTATGACTGAATGACCAAAGGAGTCATAGCAATGGCAACCGCGTTCACGGCCGAGGAGAAGTCACGCATCGCGCGCGTGCTGCTCGACGCCGGTGAGGAACTGTTCGTCACACAAGGTCTGAAGAAGACCTCGCTGGAGGATCTCGTCGCTCCGGCGGGCATCGCCAAGGGCAGCTTCTACGCCTTCTTCGACTCCAAGGAGTCGCTCTACCTGGAGGTCATGCTGCGCCGCACTCCGCAGGTGGCGGCCCGCGTCACAGCGGCCTTGGACGGCCCGCCCGGAGAGGAGGGGTTGGTCGCCGTCATGCACGCCATCACCGGCGTGCTCACCGGCGACCCTCTCTACCGGCGGCTGCTCACCCGGCCGGACGAGCTGGAGGCGGTGACCAGGCGCGTCGGTCCCGAGCAGATCGCCCGCGTCACCCCGCAGATCGTCACGCCGCTGCTCGACTACCTGGCCGCAGGCCAGCGGGCCGGTGTCGTCGCCGCGGACATCCCGCCGGAGACCCTCGTCGGGGTGATCCGCGGGGTCGGCCTCGTCGTCGTCAACCGCGACCGCTTCGGCCCCGCCTATGAGCAGGTGCTTGAGGCCACCATCAGGACTTTGGCAAGGGGGATGCTCGCATGAGCGCGCTGGACAGGTACGCGAGGATGGCCGGGATGAGCGAGGAGGCGTGGAAGCGCCACGCCAATCCGTGGAGCGTCTGGACCCGGTTCGCCGCCATCCCGCTCGCCATCCTGGCGATCTGGAGCCGTACGTGGATCGGCTGGTGGGCGCTGGCGCCGCTGGCCCTGGTCGTCCTGTGGCTGTGGGCCAACCCGCACGCCTTCCCGCCGATCGACGAACCGGCCGCCTGGTCCTCCCGGGGCATCTACGGCGAGCGCCTGTGGCTGAAGGATCGCTCGCGCATGCCCGCAGGATTCGTGGTTGTCCAGCGGATCTGGATCCTCGGCGCGTCCGCCGGTGTCGCCCTGCTGGCATGGGGGCTGATCGCTCTGGCGGTCTGGCCGACCGTGTTCGGCGCGGTCCTCATCGTGTACGGCCAGCTCTGGCGGATCGACCGGCTGGGCGTCTTCTACGATCAGGCCGCCTCTGGACGCTGAACAGAAATACGGCCGCAGACGCCGGCGACGCCGAAGACCAGCGGCGGCACGCCGATCATGCCGTCGGCCACGCCGTCGTGCTGAAGGGTGGGCCGGACGAACGTGCTCGGCCTTCTCCGATGCCGATGTGCCGAAACCCGGCCACAGAAGGGATTATGACTCATAGAGTTGAGCGTCTCGGGGATCATCCGCCGGAAAGGGGCGCGAGTGGATCCGATCGTGGTGGCAGCGGGAACAGCGGTGATCTCCGCGATGGCCACCAGCGTGTGGGAGACGGTTCGGGACGCGGTGGTCGCGCTGTGGCGCCGGCTCCACCCCGACAAAGCAGAGCAGATCGGCGAGGACTTAGAGGTGGTCCGGGCCGAGATAGTGCAGGCCCGCAGTAGCGGCGACGTCAGTGCCGAGCAGGCCCTGGCGGGAGAGTGGCAGAGCAAACTGCAGCGCTTGGTCAGGAACGACCCGGCGCTGGCCCACGAGGTCCAGCGGCTCCTGGAAGAGCACCTTGTGCCTGCTCTGGCCGCTGACGAGCAGACCCGCATCCGGACGATCATCCAGACTGCGCACGCCACCGATCACAGCACGATTTACCAGGCAGGGGGAGACATCACCACCCACCTGCCCCCGACGTCATGACCGGGCCCGCTGAACCCGCCGGCCGACCTGAGAGCGAGCCCGGCAGCAACCGCGAACGTCAGGCGGACGTCCACCGTGCCCAGCACGCGCAGGCAGCCGAGGGCAGCACGATCGTCCAAGCGCTGGGTGACATCCACCTGACCCAGCAACTGTCCGACACGCCCCCGCCGCCTGAGGCGATGCGGACCCTGGTCTTGGACGTGCCCGACTTCACCGGCCGCGGTCGCGAACTGGCGCAACTGCTGGCAGGCGTGAGCGGCGTGGTGGCGGTGCATGCGGTGAACGGAATGGCAGGGGTCGGCAAGACCGCGCTGATCCGCCGCGCCGCGCGACTGCTGGCTGACCGGTTCCCCGACGGGCAACTGTTCGTCGACCTGCACGCCCACACTCCGGGACAGACCCCGGCCGACCCGGCTGCGGTGCTCGCCTCCCTGCTGGACAAGACCGGACTGGACCCCCGGCACTTGCCCGCTGACCTGGAGGACCGAGCCGCGCGGTGGCGCGACCGCATCGCCGGCCGCAAAGTCCTGCTTGTCCTGGACGACGCCGTATCGCCCGCGCAGGTGCGGCCGCTGCTGCCTGGGCCGGGTGACTGTCTGGTGCTGATCACCAGCCGCGGTCGCCTGGACGTGGAAGAAGCCGAGCACCTCGCTTTACCGATCCTGCCTGCCGACGAGGCGGTGGAGTTGTTCATCCGGGTCTGCCGCCGTACCCCGGTCCCAGCCGAGATCGGGGCGGTCGAGGAGATCGTGCGGCGGTGCGGGTTCCTGCCGCTGGCCATCGTGCTGCTGGCCCGCCGGCTGATCCATCGCCCGGCCTGGAGCGTCGCCCACCTGGCCGACATCTTCACCACCGCCGCCGACCGGCTTGCCGTACTCCGGTCCGGAGACCGTCCCGGAGACCTGGCGGTCGCCGCCGCGTTCGAGATGTCCTACCGCGACCTCACCTCCGCACGGCAGCGGCTGTTTCGCCTCCTGGGCCTGCATCCCGGCCTTGACTTCGACGCTCACGCCGCCGCCGCCCTGGCCGGCATCTCGCTCGCCCAGGCTCACGAGGACTTGGACGCCCTGTACCTGGACCACCTCCTGATCGAGACCCCCGCCTCGCCCGGCCGATACGAACTGCACGACCTGCTCCGTGAATACGCCCGCACCCTCGCCGGCCGTCACGACGGCGAGCAGGACCGTGGCCAGGCCCTCGAACGGCTTCTGGACCACTACCAGCGCACCGCCCAGACCGCTGAGCACCACCTGGCCAACTACACCCGCCCCGGCGCGCCTCCGGCTCCCGATGCGGCGATGACCGCGGGCCCGGATCTGCCTGACCGGGCCGCCGCCCTGGGCTGGATGCGCACCGAACGCGCCAACCTGCTCGCCTGCATCGACCACGCCACCAGGAATGACCTGTACGGTCGCGTCATCTGGCTGACGGCCGCGATGGCCGCCTTCCTTCACCTCGAAGGCCCCTGGGCCCAGGCCGCGGCTCTTCACCAGGTCGCGATCGCAGCCGCCCAGCACGAACACGACTCTCCAGGCGAGGCCAGTGCCCTCAGGGACCTGGGCCGAATCCGCGAGCAGAGCGGGGACTACGCGGTGGCCATCGGGCTGTTGGAGCGGGCGCTGACCGTCTACCGGGAGATCGGCGACCACCTGGGGGAGGCCAACGTCCTCAACGAACTGGGTTATCTACGCCAGCAGACCGGGGACATCGCGGCGACCGCCAGGCTGTTGGAGCGGGCGCTGACCATCTACCGGGAGATCGGCGACAGCCTGGGGGAGGCCAACGTCCTCAACGAACTGGGTTATCTGCGTCGGCAGAGCGGGGACTACGCGGCGGCCACCGAACTGCTGGAGCAGGCGCTGACCATCTACCAACAGCTCGGCCACCGTGTGGGTGAAGCCGATGTCCTCAACGAGCTGGGTTACCAGCGTCGACAGAGCGGAGACCATGCGGCGGCCACCGAACTGCTGGAGCAGGCGCTGGCCATCTACCAACAGCTCGGCCATCGTGTGGGTGAGGCCAACGTCCTCAATGATCTGGGTTACCAGCGCCAGCAGAGCGGGGACTACGCGGCGGCCACCGAACTGCTGGAGCAGGCGCTGACTGTCTACCAGCAGTTCGACATCCCTGTCGGGGAGGCCAACGTTCTCAACGACCTGGGCCGCATTCACCTCATGACCGGCGACCATCCCGCGGCCACCGAACTGCTGGAGCGGGCGCTGTCGCTGTTCCGGCAGATCGGCGGCCGCCTCGGGGAGGCCAACGTTCTCAACGACCTGGGCCGCGTCCACCTCATGACCGGCGACCATCCCGCGGCCACCGAACTGCTGGAGCGGGCGCTGTCGCTGTTCCGGCAGATCGGCGATCCACAAGGCGAAGCCGCGGCCCTGAACAACATGGGCGCGCTCGTGGCGAACTCAGCCGGTCCGCAGGAGGCGGTACCCGTGTTTGAGCAGGCATTGCGCCTGACACGTCAGATCAGTAGTCCATTGGACGAGGCGCACGCACTTGAGGGAATCGCCCGGTGCGCCGTCCGTACTGGCGACCGGGAGGCCGCGATCACCCGTCTGGGCGAGGCAGTGGCGATCTACCGGCGGCTCGGAAGCCCCGAGGCTGCGGCAGCCGCCGCGTACCTGGCAACGTTATAGGAGGCACCCATGAGCCTGGCGGCCCGACATGGGACGTCAGCGTACGTGGCCGGGGCCCATCCCGGTGAAAAGGGCGTCGAGAATCCGGTCGACATACTCATGGGTCAGTTGTTCCTGAGTGATCAGGAACTGGAAGTACAGCGGGCCGGACAGGATCGCCATCGCCAGGTCGAGGTCGAAGGCGGGTGACAGTTGGCCCTGGTCGCGGGCCGTCTTCAACCGGGCGACGGTCTTGTCCGCCTGCGGGGCGATGAAGCGCTCGTTGAGCGCGGCGGCGATCCGGGGTTCGTGCTGGGCCTCGCCGATCAGGGCCTTGAACAAGGGGCCGAAGGGTGGCCTGGCCAGCAGGTCAACGGCCGAGTGGATCTGGGCGCGCAGGTCGGCGACGATGTCGCCGGTGTCGGGGTAGTCCAGGTCTGGCTCGTTCAGCGACAGCAGCGAGTCGAGCAGTAGGGCTCCCTTGGATGACCATCGGCGGTAGATGGTCTGCTTGCTGGCGCCCGCACGGGCCGCGACCGCCTCGATGCTCAGTTTGGCGTAGCCGATCTCCTGGCCGAGCTCCAGCGTGATCCGCATGATGGCCTCGGTCCGGTCAGCGCCGCGACGGTGGGGCGTGTCGGTCATGCCAACACCTTATCGGTACGGAACGTTCCGTACTTGACATCAGAAGCCCGACATGGACATCATCTTATCGGTACGATACGTTCCGTACCGATAAGAACGACCAGGTCGAAGCCCACCCCCGAGGACTACAAGCGGGTGTGCCCTACCTCAGCGCGCACGACGTCAAGGCGACGAGGCCCGACGTTCTTCAACGCGCCCTCGCCACCTCATCGGAAAGAGGACGATTTCGTGATGCCCGTTCCGTCCCGCCCCAGCTCGTTCGCCGGCTGGCTCAGCGCCCATGCCGTCCCGCTCACCCACCTCGACCCGGAGGCGGCGCTGGATGAGCTGGAGCCGCTGCGCGAGCTCATCGGGGCGGCCCGTGTCGTCGCGATCGGTGAGAACTCCCACTTCATCGTCGAGTTCTCGCTCATGCGCCAGCGCATCCTGCGGTTCCTGGCCGAACGTTGCGGTTTCACCGTCCTGGCCTTCGAGTACGGCTTCAGCGAAGGCTTCCCGCTGGACGCCTGGGCCCAGGGCGAGGGTCTCGACGATGAGCTGCAGGCCCGGCTCGCCGCGGCGATCCCGGTCGGGGTCGATGAGCCGCTGCGCTGGATGCGCCGGCACAACGCCTCAGCCGGGGTGCCGGTGCGTTTCGCCGGGATCGACGTCCCGGCGGCCGGTGGGTCCCTGCTTCCCGCGCTGACCCCGGTCGCCGACTACCTGTGCGAGGTTGATCCCGAGGCCCTCCCGATGATCCAGGAGGCGATCCGGATCGCCGGGTCGTTCGCCGGCGCCTCCGCGGCCTCGGCCGCGCCGGCCTGGACCCGCCTGGCCGCCGCTTCGCCATCGACAACGTCGCGCTGCAGTCGCCCGAGCCGGGCAGCATCGAGGCCGCCTTGCCGAGGCCGGGCTCGGGCTCAGCGTCGCCGACCTCCGCAAGGCGCACGAGACCACCGGCCCCGACCGCATCCGGATCCAGAGCGCCTACGTGCACACGCCCGTCCTGGAGGCGTTTGACGGCATCCTCAACACCCCGACCTCCACCGTCGCCGACATCGAGAACTGAGATGCGACACGTCACGATCCCACCCCGGGCAGGTCGCCGACGGTCCGGCACCACGAGGTCAGCGGGACGCCGCCCACTGCCGTACCGCTCAGACCGTGGTGGACGCGCATCGAGACCGAGGACGTCATCGTCCAAGCCGCGCAGGAAACCGTCAGCGCAGGCACAGAATCGGCGGAACGGCGCGTGACGACATGCGCGTATTGCGGACAACGACAGATTGTGAGAGAAGCGACCGATGAAGAACGCCGATGTGATCATTGTGGGAGCCGGACCGGCTGGCCTCATGCTGGCGAATGAACTGAGCTTGGCCGGGGTGCGACCGCTGGTGCTGGAGCGGTACCCCCACCGCCGCGACACCCCGAAGGCCGGAGGTCTCGGCGGGCAGATCCTGGAGCTGCTGCGCTACCGGGGCCTGCTGGAACGCTTCCAAGCGGCCTGCACCGGCCCCGTCCCGGCGCCCCGGTTCCCGTTCGGCGGGGTGCATCTGGACTTCACCCGGCTGGCGGATCCGCCGCTGCACGCGCTGCCGCTGCCGCAGCAGCAGCTGGAGCGGCTGCTCGACGAACACGCCGGTGAGCTCGGCGTGGACGTCCGGCGCGGGCACGAGGTGATCGGGGTGAACCAGGACGACGCCGCGGTGACGGTGGACGTGCGGGGCCCGGACGGCCCGTACCAGGTGAACGCCCGCTACCTGGTGGGATGCGACGGCGCGCGCAGCCGGGTCCGGGACTGGGCCGGCATTCCGTTCCCCGGCATCACCTATCCGGAGGTCAACCGGCTGGGCCAGGTCACGCTGCCCGACTCGGTGACCGTGCTCGGCAACGGCGATCTCGACGTTCCCGGCTTCGGCACGATCCGCACGGGTTTCACCCGCACGGACCAGGGCCTGCTCGGCGTCGGCTCCTCACCCGGCGCCCAGAGCGTCTCCCTCTACACCATCGAGGACGAGACCACCGAGTACGACGACGACGTCCCGATGACTCTGACCGAACTGCAGGACAGCATCCGCCGCGTGCTCGGCGCGCACCTGCCCCTGGCCGGATCGACGCGGCTGTCGCGCTTCACCTTCAAGGCCCGCCAGGCCGAGCGTTACCGTGTCGGGCGCGTCATGGTGGCCGGTGACGCGGCGCATCTGTTCCCCGCCACCGGAGTGGCGCTCAACTCCGGCATGCTGGACGCGGTCAACCTCGCCTGGAAGCTGGCCGCCGACCTGCACGGCTGGGCGCCGCCCGGGCTGCTGGACACCTACCACGACGAACGCCACCTCGCCGGTGCCCGCACCATGCTGCACACCCGCGCCCAGGTGGCACTGCGGCGCGGGCACGACGCGGCCGCCGAAGCGCTCCGCGAGATGTTCCAGGAACTGCTCGCCGACGAGCAGCCGTTGCGCCGCATGGGAGCCATGGTCGCCGGCGCCGACATCCGCTACCCGATGCCCGGCACGAACCCCCACCCCCTGGCGGGCACCTTCGCGCCCGACCTCGCCCTGCACACCGACCAGGGAATCACCGGCGTCGCCGAACTCCTGCACCCCGCCCGGCCCATCCTCCTCGACCTCGCCGACCGCCCCGACCTTCGTGAGGCCGTCCGCGACTGGAGGCAGCGCGTCGACGTTCACACCGCCAAGACCGGCCGGCGACCAGCCGACGCCCTGCTGATCCGCCCGGACGCTCACATCGCCTGGGCAGCACCCGTCGACGAACCCGCCGGCACCGCCACGCCGGCGCTACGCGAAGCGCTCTCCAGCTGGTTCGGCACACCCTGATGTGGATCAGGCATCGGCCGGGTGCGGCACAGGCGGCCTGACGGTGCCCGGCGAGCTCCGTGGCGGGTGGAGTGCGCGGAACGCCCAGGGCGGCGCGGGTGGGGATATGACCTGTAGGCCTGCACGTTGGCTGCCGGAACAGGACCGCCTTCACCGATCGCGCTGTCCCGGCAGCCAACTGTTGCTGAACTAGCGGATGCGGTAGCCGCTGACCCAGCTGCCAATCGAGCTGTAGCCGGTGTTGTCGACGACGATCGCCCCCCGGTGCAGTCGGCGTTGTCCCACAACTCCACCAGGTGACTGCTCTCGGTACGGGCGGAATTGATCTTGTCGTTCCAGCCGGAGCCGACGTAATAGCACTGGCTGACGTCCCCGTTGAGCCAGGTGTCCGGGCCTGAGAAGCCCGTGTCGTCGAAGACGTGGATGCCAGTGACCAGCAGGGCGGTGTCGGTGGAGGACGCCTGGGCCGGACCGGTCGCCAGGACAGGCGCCAGCACGACTGCGGCGCCGATGACGCTGAGGAGTCTCAGCTTGACGGCCTTCGTTCGCTGCAACATGGACAGCTCTTCTTTGCTTCTTTTTCTTACTTATCTGACATCTCATTGATAACAGGGAGTCGGTTGGTGGATCACTCCTCCAGTTCGGGTTATCTGAATGTCTTTGTCGGGATATATGACTACCGTTGACGATGGTTAGCGGCTGACGACCGCGCTTGGACGGGCCATGCTGGCGACGGCTGCGCAATGACCGCGAATCCAGCGAAGTACCGTCTGACCTGTGCTGACGAAGATGTCGTAGAAGCCGGGGCTAACGCCGCGGCGTGGCGCCGAGGAGACCATGACGTCAGGGGCGGTCAGTAGGCGGTGGGTGCGATGGATCGGGTGTGTGCTGAACGGAGGAGCGGCGAAGTGTCCTATGTGATCACCGTGTACGGGCCGGACGACGGTTCCGGCGAATGCGCGGAGCTCTACGAAGCAGCCATGGGCGGGCACGGAATCGTGATCGAGCACTGGGCGAAGCCCGCGCAGCGGCTCGGGCTTGCGTTTCTGTCCCAGCTGCCCGGCGAGGACCTCACCGTACGGCACGAGCAGCTGACCGCCTTTTCGGAGGAACTGGACGCGCTCGCTCGCCACTGGACCAGCACCCCGCCGAACGAGAGGACCATCTCAACCTCGGCGGGCGGCCATCTGTACGAGACGCCTCTCCTCGTCCATCTCCTCCACCGGCTCTCACTGGTGCGCGCCGCTGTCCGAATCGCCGAACTGTCGGGCGGACACCTGTACATCTGATGACAACGAGCTGAGATCGGACCTCAAAAACCTGGCAGGAGAGTCGCCCCAGCACCTGCGGTAGCCGGGCTGTCACGGTCACCAGCGGCGGGACCGTCTCGTTGCCCGGCTTGCGCCGGTTCCTTGATGTCGTCGGGGCCTACGTCGACGGGAAACCCGTCGGGCTGGGCAGCGCGGGCTCCCGGTTGCTGGGCGGCAGGGGCGGGCGTCGCGGGCGGCCACTGCGGTATCGATGGCGGGACGGATTGGCACGACGGGGGCGCTCATGGCATCACGCCTTCTTATCCACTGAGTTCTGTCCTGGGCTCCGAGGACCCGGTGACGGCGTTATCCACTGAGTGTTGGACCACTTCTTCACCCAGCTCGGACTCGGCCCCGCCGTCGTCCGCCGCGACGACGCCCCCAAGCTCGCGCCCCGCGCCCTGGACGCCCGCCAGTAGAAGCGCTACCTGCGCCCCCTCGCCCGCGACCACGCCATCGGCCGGCTGCTGTTCTACTCCGGCGTCCGGATCGCCGAGCTCGTCGCTCTGGACGACGACATCCCGCTCTCGGCGCGTAAAGGCAAGGTCATCGTCCGCTCCGGCAAGGGCGAGATCTCCCGCGAGATCCCGCTCTTGGACGGCACCGCAATCTCGCCCACCAAGGACGTTGCCATACCCGCACCAGACATCTACGCTATTTCGTAAATATGGAATAGCGTAGGAGGATGCGATGAGCGAGGACAAACTCGCCGAATTAGAGCGCCGGATCGCCCACCTGGAGAGTCGAGTCGACACCGCTGCCCCACGACGCCTCCCGAAGTCGCCGTCCCTCACCACGGCAGCCACCAGCATGCTCCGCCAGGCGAAGGAGGAGAACAGGCTCGGGACGGTGGGCTATGTCGGAGCAGCACGGCTGGCCGGCGGCGAGAACCTCTGGGACAGGCAGCTTTCTCTCGCCGAGTTGCTGTCGGCCGATTGGGCGCCAGTGGCCGCCATCCTGGAGTCCCTGGGCAGCCAGCCGCGGCTGGCGCTGCTCGCCGCGCTCGTACAACAGGGCCGGTGCACCAGCACCGACCTCCAAGAGTCCCTCGGCGGAGACGGCGAGCAGACCACGAGCGGCCAGCTCTATCACCACCTGCGCGCGCTACAGAGCGCCAGGCTGATCACACAACGGAGGCGCGGCGAGTACGAGCTGGCACCTCAGGCCACGATCCAGGTCCTCACCATCCTCGCCGCCGCGTTCGACCTGGCCAACGACCCCCCGCTGGGCCCACCAGCCGATCTCCCCAACCCGGAATGACCAAGCAGGCACCAACTGGACCGCGGCCCGGCGCGTCCAGGAACCCGTGCTCACGCGGCGTCAACGTGAAGTACTTGTTCAGCTCCTCACGCCCAATGTCAGGGAACGACCGTAGACGCTCCAACTGCTCATCAGACAGGAACCGCGTCGACATCAACCATCCCGGACGTCACAGAACACACGAACCATGACGAACCGTAGCTGAGGAGATCAACAACCGTCCTAAAAACCTCAGTAACCGCAGTTCAGAGTCGTATCCGTTGGATTTTCGCTGTTTGCTCCGGGGACCCCTTCATCCACCGGACGGGACGCAGCCGTACGGTTCACCCCAATGCCGCGGTCCTGACCGTCGATGTCGGCAAGGCGGTCGTCGGCTCGCTAGGCGTCGAGGTATCGGTAGCGGTCGTCGCCGGGAGTGATGGAGACCTGGCCGCCACGGATCTGCCATTCGGTCATGCCGTTGACCTCGTGGGTGACGAAGAACAGGCCGGTAACGCGGTCGCCGTCGGCGTCGGCGGGCGGAATCCGTGCGATCTCCCGTACTTGCTCAAGGAACCCGTCTATTGCCGACTCGCGCATGTCGGCGCCGAAGAAGACGTAGCCGGTCCCGTCGCCGCTGCCGGCGCGTTGCCAGGCGACCGCGACGCTGATGTGGATACCGCCATCTCATGGGAGGTTCACGAGTCGGTCTTCAGCGAGCAGCGGGCATCCGAGAGCTTATAGATCGTTTCCCAGGCTGGTGCACCTCGAGGCGGGCAACCGCGAGAACGAAGATCTTCCAGCGGCGGGGATCGCGACCTGAGGCCGTTCCACTCCAGTGGCTAGGCGTCAGCCCGGAGATTGTGCAGGTTTCGTCGAGATTCCGTACACGGCGTGGTCGCGGCACTGCGCTGCTGTCATATCTCGGTGGCGCCTCACCGATGGGATCCGCGATGCCCGCTCGTTCGCTTGTGCTGCTGGCCGCCTCGCTCTGCGCGGGCGGTCTCG
Source organism: Streptosporangium carneum (assembly GCF_027922005.1). Taxonomy (GTDB): domain Bacteria; phylum Actinomycetota; class Actinomycetes; order Streptosporangiales; family Streptosporangiaceae; genus Streptosporangium; species Streptosporangium carneum. The sequence continues at coordinate 271,558 of NZ_BSEV01000004.1, forward strand.
CGGCTCTGGTGTACTTCCGCGGCTTCGACCTGGTGCTCCTGAGGGAGCATCTGAACCATCCGTTCGCGCTCGGCGCGCTGGCCTGCCTCCTGATGGCGTTGGCCGCCTTCGGGCTGCGGTGGATATGGCTACGCGTCGTGATCGTCGTCCTTGCCGGACTGGGCGCGAGTGCCGCGCTGTTCGGGGGAGGGCTCGCTCTTGCGTTCACCTCTGTCGAGGAGGTCGGCTTCGTCGACGGGCCGGCCCCGTACAGGATTCGACTTCAGCGGTCGCTGGCGGGTCTCGGGCCGGACACGGTGATGTGGCTCAGCGTCCGCAGGGACGGCGGGTTGCTCAGCAGGGAGTGGGATCTCGGCTGCTTCAACGGCGATATCCCTGATGACGCCTTCGACTCGGTCAAGTGGACGGGGCCGAGTTCGGTTGAGATCCGGGTGACCGACGGGCGAACGTTTCCCGTGGCCTTGGACCCCGCTTCGGGCCGACCCCGGACCACCGCCCTCAATTGTTAAAGGATCAGCCGTGCACCACCGGGGACTTCTCCGACCACCGGCCGTGCCGGGCGATCGCCGAGACCGGCACCCCCGCTTTCGCCGCGCCGGGGTCAGGCAGCCCCGTCCTTCGTGCCGTCCCGGGGAGTTCTCCTGGTCGAGGTGCTGATGTCCAGCCATGCGACGATGTGCCGCACGTAGCTGTCGGCGTTCGCCAGAGGTCTGCCGTCCAGCGCCGCAACAAGATGGGTCACCCCGAACGTCCGGTCCCAGACCCGGGCGCGCCGGTAGGTGGCGCCGTCGACGGCCTTGCGGAGGTTGTCCCAGCCGTGCAGCCATCCCATGGTGGCGGCGTCGACAGCCGGGTCGAACAGATGAGCCCGGTCCCAGTCCAAGACACCGATCAGCGTGCCGTCGCCGCTCCAGTGGATGTTGTCCGCGCCGAGATCGCCGTGGACGAGACGGTCCGGGACCTCCTCCAGGGCCAGCGCGTCGTCCAGGCGTCGCCGACCTTCTTCGCGCCACCTGCCGGGCAGGCGCGGGATGACCTCTTCGGCCAGGATGTCGGCCCAGTGATGGCCGCCGGTGCGGGTGCGCGGCGTGCTCAGTACGGCTCGCAGCCGAGAGGTGACGGCAAGCTCCCGTAGAGCCCGAAGAAGCTCGCCGATCCTCACTGGATCACCCACGCCGTCGGGCAGTCCGGCGCCGTCGAGCCAGGAGACGGCGACCGCGGCGCGTGCTCCGAACGTCGTCACCGGCGTCAGCGGCTCGGGCACCGCGAACGGCAGTCCGGCCGCCGCGATCGCCCGCAGCACTTCGGTCCGCCGCGGCAGGGCCTGCGCCCCTGACGGCCGTCGGCTGACTCGCACCGCCGCGACCCCCGGGAGCAGGACGACGTCGTGGATCCCGCCACGGACGAACCGCGCCGCTTTCAACGAGGTTCCGGGCAGGAGGGCCTTGGCCATCTCCAGCAGCTCGCCGGGTACCTGGTCACTCACCAAGCTCATCTTTCCTCGTTGACGGCCGGGGCCGCGTTCGAAAGCAGCTCGCCGCGCCGGGCCAGGTCAGACTGTCGCGTCCGCCGTACCGTCCCCGCGGCCGTCGCCCGTGTCTTCGAGCCGTAAAGGGGGGCTGTTCTGGAAACTTCTTTCGAAGACGGAGACCATGACCTGGCCCGCCGCTGTCTTCAGGCCACAGAAGAACTGCTCGGGCATCCGTCGGAATTCATGCGAGAAGTTGTCGAAGAGAAGAAGGCGGCTTGGAACGAACGCCCCTCATCTCCTGTGATTGGTAGAATTCGAGGGTGCATGATGACAAACTCCACTTCGAGGTGCTCAAGAGGTCGCGCAAGCCCCTGTCGGCCGGTGACCTGTTCACTTTCCGGGTGAAGACGCGCGGACATTTCTTCGGGCGCGTGATCATCCCTTCCATGCCCGGAGATCATCCGCTTACCGAGGCTTCTTGCCTGCTGTACATCTATGAATTCGAGAGTTCCAGCACGTCCATCGACTTCGAGACGATCGGCGTGCGGTCTTTTCTGATACCGCCGGTCTTCACCAATCGCAGACCGTGGACGATGGGATATTTTCAGACCCTCGCCAATGTCCCGCCAGGCGAACAAGACGTCCTTGGTCAACACTGCTTTTGGGATGTGCCGTTCCGCAGGTATGTGGATGAAATGCGTCGACCAATACAAGGAAAAATTGAACCTTGCGGCATGTTCGGCTTGGCCAGCTATTCGGGCATCAGCAGTGAGGTCGGGGCGGCTCTCGGCCTGCCTACGCTCGAAGGGCCAGAAGACTATTGACTCTTCAAGGCGCGGGTCAGCTCCTGAGGTTCGAGCTTGGGTCGAGACCGGTCAGGCCGGCGGTGGCAGCCCACAGGTGCGCCGCGAGCACGGTGTCGGCCAGGTGACCTTGGACGGGTTCGAGAACGGGCAGGCCGCGGATCCCGAACACCCGGGGCCCCCAAAGCTGGCCACCGCGCACGGAGGGGTCGAGGACGGCCCGGACGGCGGGCCAGGCGGCGGCCTCCTTGCTTTGCAGGAGAAGGCCGGCGGGCAGGCCGCGCAGCCGTTCGCCGCCGGTTCGGATGTGGACCGGCGGACGCGGGGGAGTGAGGGAGTCGAGTGCGCCGCCGGGATGGGTGACCACGCTCAGCGTCGCGCTGCCGGCGGCGCGCAGGCGGCGATCGAGTTCGAAGCCGAAGAGCATCTGCGCGAGTTTGGATCGTGCGTAGGTACGCTTCGGCCGGTAGTCGCGCGTGCTTTGCAGATCGTCAAGGTCCAGGCTCTCGGACTTCGCCGTGAAGCTGCCGGTGGTGACGACACGGCTCGCGGGTGTGGCCGTCAGCAGGGGGGCGAGCCATGAGATCAGCGCGAAGTGCCCCAGGTGGTTGGTGGCGAACATCAGCTCGTTGCCGTCCCTGGTCTCGCGCCGTGGCGGCTGGTCGAGCAGCACTCCGGCGTTGCAGACGACCGCGTCCAGTCTTTCCAGTCCCAGAGCGTCCGCGGAGGCTTTGAGTGAGGGAAGGTCTGCGAGATCCAGGCGGATGTGACGGACGTGCGCGCCGGGGACGCGGGTGCGGATCGAGACCTGTGCGGCCTCGGCCTTGGCGGGGGCACGGCTGGCGATGACGACGGTGGCGCCGGTGCCGGCGAGCTGTTCGGCGACGAAGTATCCGATGCCCGCGTTGCCGCCGGTGACGAGGAAGTTCTTGCCCTCGGCGCGCGGCAGGCGTCGTACGTCCCAGGGGGCTGAACTGCGGAGGGGGGACATGGTCCGGCTCCTTACAAATCTAAACTGACTCTGAAACTGTAATCATTATAGATTCAGATGCGTTTCAGGTTGCGATACGGTGTGGACATGCCGACGACGGGGCGCCGCGAGCGCAAGAAGGCACAGACTCGCCGGGCGTTGTCGGAGGCCGCGTTGCGGCTCTTCTGCGAGCACGGGTACGACGGCGTCACCGTCGCTCAGATCGCCGACGAGGCCGACGTCTCAATCGCCACCCTTTTCGCGCACGTGCCGGACGGCAAGGAAGCGCTGATCTTCGACGACGGCGCCGAACGACCCGTCTGGCTGGCCGCCGCGGTCCGCGATCGGCCCCCCGGTCAGTCAGTGCTGCAATCCCTGCGCCGCTGCATGGCAGCCCGGGGCCCCTTCACCAACGATCTCCCGCCCGAACTTCGGCGCAAGCGCGACCTGATCGTCAGCACGCCCGCCTTGCGGGAATACTCGCGCAAGCTCTGGATAGCCGGCGAGGGAACCCTGGCCGAGGCGATCGCCACCGAGAGCGGTCGCGCCCCCTCCGACATGACCGTCCGCGCTCTGGCCCGCTATGTCCTGGAGATTCCCGGACTCGCGGGCACGGAGCCGGACCCTTTGGCCGCGCTGAACGCCGTCTTCGACCTTCTCGAATCCGGCTGGCCCGAGTCACCCGAAGAAGTGACGGATCGCCCGGGGTGAGGAACCGCGCGCGGAGAAGTGCGTAACCGCAGGTCAGAGACAACTTCGTTGACTTTTCATCGGATGCCGGTTCATGGCGCCGTGACGTTCGTCGTCGCCAGGCTCATCGTCCGTGGGAATCCGCGGTGCCGGGCGGGGCGTCCCAGAACCGGCCGGTGCAGTCAACATCAGCGATCGGCTCCAGCCCCAGCGGCGGGGCATCCGCTCCTGGCGTTCCCTCCGGCCTGCCACTGAGTCCCTCACGGACGCCCTCGACCCAGCTGACCAGCCCTCGCGCTGAGCATGCGGTGGCGTGTCAGTGGCCGCGTCAGGACGGCGACGGCCCGGTATCAGAGCGGTCGGCGATGGTGGACGCCATGACCGGTTCGGCGATTGCGGCCTCAAAAGCCGGGGGCGCTCTCCTCGGGGCGACTCGACCCGAGCGATTCAGGCCCCTGGGCACCGAGAGGACCGCGTCCCACCGTTCATCCGTTCAATCGAATTCGTCACAGATCTAAAGGAGCACACCACCATGTCCGTCACCCTTACCGACCAGGACAAGCTCACCCTGCGGACCGCCGCGTGGGGCGCCGTCTCACTGATGTCCGCCGCCGGTGCCGCCGGCTCGGCCCACAAGGTCGCCACCGAAGGCTCCATCGCCCTGACCTCCGCGACCGGCCTGGTCGGGCACGTGCTCACCAAGGCGCCCAAGGGCGTGAAATACGGCAAGTCCGTAGCCGACCTCGCCGACCAGGTGCTGCCGGCCCTGACGGCAGCCATGAGCCTGCTCGAGCAGCAGGATCCGGCGGAGGCCGGAAACTTCCGCAGCACCGTCGTCGTCGCCGTCGAAGCAGCCGCCCGGACCCACCAGGGCCAGCCCAGCCCCACCCTGGTCGAGATGGCCCGCAAGATCACCGAGGCCCTCGACGCCGCCTGACGGCATGCCGACCCGCGCAGCCACAGCTTGCACGGGGCCCTCGCCGGGCCCCGTGACACGGCGGCACGGCGGGCGTGGATGCCATGACCGGTTCGGCGACTGCGGCCTCAAGGGCCGGGGGCGCTCTCCTCGGGGCGACTCGACCCGAGCGACCCAGGCCTCTGGGCATCGAAAGGACCGCGTCCCACCGTTCATCCGTTCAATCAAATTCGTCACAGATCCAAAGGAGCACACCACCATGTCCGTCCCCCTTACCGACCAGGATGAGTTCACCCCGCGAACCGGGCAGGACCGTCCGGAGCTGCAGAGGGCCATCCAGGAGATCGTCGACTCCGGTTTCACCGGGGTGCAGTTGCGCGTGCACGATGAGCGAGGCGAGTGGGTCGGCAGCGCCGGGGTGCGCAGGCTGGGCGAGACCGCGAAGCCGCCGACGAACGGGCACTTCCGGATAGGCAGCAACACCAAGACCTTCACCGCGACCCTGGTGCTGCAACTGGTGGCCGAGGGCAAGATCGGGTTGGACGACCCGGCGGCCGATCACCTGCCCGAGTTCGGGCTGGACCGGCGGATCACGGTGCGGATGCTGCTGCAGCACACCAGTGGGGTGTTCAACTTCACCGGCGAGTACTACGACGACGGGACGGTCGTACCGGGGATCTGCTGGGCGGGCAGGGAGTGGGTGGACAACCGGTTCAAGACCTACCGGCCGCAGGAGCTGGTGCGGCTGGCGTTGTCCAAGCCGCCGCGGTTCGAGCCGGGGGCGGACTGGAGTTATTCCAACACCAACTACGTGCTGGCCAGGCTGCTGATCGAGAAGGTCACCGGCCGCTCGCTCGCCGAGGAGATGCAGCGGCTGATCCTGGGGCCGCTCGGGCTGTCCGGCACCGTGGCGCCGGACACCCAGCCGGAGATCCCCGAGCCGCACGCCCACGCCTACTACCGGTATGAGGACGCCGGCCGGCAGAAGACGGTCGACGTCAGCCGCCAGAACCCCTCCTGGATCTCCAGCGGCGGTGACATGATCTCGACCACCCAGGACCTCCACACGTTCATCTCCGCGCTGATGGGCGGCAGGCTCCTGCCTGCCCCGCTGCTGGCCGAGATGTGCACGCCGCATCCCAAGGCCGGCTACGGCCTGGGGGTGTTCGTGCAGGAGGCGGGTCCGGACGGCGGTACCGTCATCACCCACAACGGCGGCATCTCGGGTTACGCGGCGCTGATGTACAGCACGCCCGACGGCGGCAAGACCCTGACCGCCTCGCTGACCTATGTGGACGACGCCGAGATGTCCCTGGCGGGGGGGTTCCAGAAGACGCTGCAGAGGCTCGTCAAGGAGGTGTTCTGCGGCGGGCAGGCCGAGTCGGCTGAGGTGGCCGAGCCGGGGCGGTAGACAGGGCTGAGCAGCGTGGACCCGTACGCCTTCCGCTCGGCGCGGCTGACCGCCGTTCAGGAGGAGCTGACCAGGTCGTGAGCGGCCTCGGTGAAGGCGCGGACCCGGGCGGTGGCGCGGTCGGCCCGCCACAGCAGGCCCCATCGCAGTGGCGGGGCGTCGCTGATGGGGATGTAGGCGACGTCGGGGCGGGCGTAGTAGCGCCTGGCATGGGCGCCGACGGGGAAGGCGCCGTGGCCGGCGCCGATGAGCGTGAGCATCTCGTTGAGCGTCGAGGCCGAGGTGCCGGGCTCGATCGGCCGTCCCGCGGGTGTGGTGCGCGGGGTGCGGTCCTCGCGCAGTGAGAGGGGCAGGGTGTCCGGTAGCTGGAGCAGCTTCACCCGGGCCAGGTCGTCGAGCGAGACCGACGTGCGGCGGGCGAACGGATGCTGGGACGGCACGGCGAGCATCCGCTTTTCGGACACCAGCACCGGGCCGGTGACGATGTCCGGCTCGTCGACGGGGAACGTGCCCAGCGCGAGATCGACCTGGCCGTCGCGCAGCCAGGGCATCAGATCGACCATCTGCGCCTCGCGGAGCCGGACGTCGCAGTCGGGCAGGCGCCGGCGGAACACCTCGGCGGCCCCGGCGAGCAACTGCCCGGCCGCCGCGCCGACGAAGGCCACCCGCAGTGTGCCGGTCAGACCCCGGCCGGCGTCGACGGCCTGCGCGAACGCGGCGGCGATCTGCTCCCAGGCGGGCCGTACCCCGTCGTACAGTTGCCGCCCGACCTCGGTCAACTCCACCCTGCGGCTGGTACGGGTGAACAACGGCGCCCCGGTCCGGCGCTCCAGCTTGGCGATCGTCTGGCTGATCCGAGCGGTGGACACCCGCAGGCGCTCGGCGGTGTGGCCGAAGTGCAACTCCTCGGCCAGGGTCAGAAACGCCTCCAGCTCGTGCCGCTCCAGCATGCCACCCCCAGATCGTTAACTCCCGCTTCACGATCTTCGCACAGGGCCGCATTGATCGGTCACTCGCCGCAGACGAGGGTTGGAACGTCCCCGTCGCCGCTCCGACCTGCGCACCCTCGCAGAATCCCGGCGAAGACAGCGGTCGGCCAGGGAGGCTTGGCCAAGCGCTCATCGCTGAACGGACTCCCGGAGGTGGGCTGGGGGCGCCACCTCCGGGTGATCGACGGCGGTCAGCGGCGCGGCACGGCCGCGACCGCCGACGTCAGCGGGTACACCGAATGGAGGCGCTACCCCAGTAGTAGCCAGGCCCGAGCCGGGACGAGTCGGCGAACAGCAGCACGCACTGCTCGTTGCTGAAGCCCGAGATCAGCGCCTGGCGTCGGGCGTCCTTCTCCGCCTCGCGCTTGGCCTCCTTGGGGCTGTTCTCGAGGGCCATGCCGTTGAAGCCGCGCTCCTCGAGCACGCTCGCCTGTCCCGTCGCGGCAGGCGCGGCGAACGCCGCGGCCGGAGCGAGGACGGCGAGGCCGGTGACCATGGCGGCGACGACGCCGCGAACAACCATTGAACGCATTCCTGAAGACTCCTTCTGTTCTCTGGTTCCGGTCCTGGGGTTCAGCGCTGGCAGTTGACTGTCGCGGTGCCGAACCAGCTGCCCGGGATGTCTCCGGCCCTCGCGCTGGAGTAGGTCACGTAGCACTGCGATCGCAGGAATCCGGCCCACTCCGCCTTGCTGTAGGCGTGGTACACCGCGCTGTTCACCGCGCTGGTCTGGCTCGTGCCCTGAGCTGTCGCCGTGAACGAACGGGTTTCCGCCGATGCCGGTCCCGCCGCGATCACGATCGCGGCGGCAGCCAGTACGGCGGCGCCCAGCGTCTTCTGCATGCGCCTCCCCCTCTGTCATTCATCTCAGCTAATATGATCAAGAAGCAAGCTAGTCACGCACCATGGCGATGTCAACTGAAATGAATGATCTCTTCATGATTATCCATTTCAGCTGCCAGCGCCGCTTACCCTCCAGAGGCGCAGATGACCGACGAACAGGACCGCGCACCGGTGGCCGGCACGCTCAGCGACCGGATCGACCACCTGTTCCAGGTGGTCCGTCGCCCCAACGGCGAGCAGCACAGCCACGAGGAGGTGGCCAAGGCCTGCCGGGAGAGCACCGGTGAGACCTTCTCCGCGACCTACCTCTGGCAGCTTCGCACCGGCCGCAGGGACAACCCGACCAAGCGGCACCTGGAAGCCCTCGCCGCCTTCTTCCAGGTGCCACCCGCGTACTTCTTCGACGACGAACAGGGGACGGCGATCGCCAAGGAGTTGGAGTTGCTCGGCGCGTTGCGCAACAGCGCGGTGCGCGATGTGGCACTGCGCGCGGTCAACCTCTCCGAGGAGGGTCTCGGCACGGTCGCTGACATCATCGATGCCATTGAGCGCCGCGAGGCACAACGGGGCGGTGCCAGGGAGGCGCACGGTCGCAAGCCGGGGGAGTGAGGTTGCGGTACGCGCGAAACGCGCTCTGGCGACACTGCGCACAGATCGTGTCCACTGTGGACATACCCAATCCCTTTGACGTCGCCGCACTCGTCGCCGGACTCGCCGCCAGAAGAGGTCGGCCCATCGAGCTGATCCCGCTGGCGGCACGGTCCGGCACGCCGTGCGGCGTGCTCGCGGCAACTGACCGGACCGACTACATCTTCTACACCGCCGACACCAGCCCCCTGCACCAGGAGCACATCCTGGTGCACGAGCTGGGCCATCTCCTGTGCGGCCATGTGGGCTCCAGCGGGCTGGACGAGACGGTCTCCTCGGTGCTCATGCCGAACCTTCCGGTCGAGCTCGTACGGCGGGTGCTGGGTCGCACGACCTACGCCGAACGGCAGGAGCGGGAGGCGGAGACGATCGCTTCAATGATCATGCACAAGGCTCGCCGCGGCGTCCCCGCCGAACCGGTGAGCGGTGAACTGGAACGCCTGCACTCGGCGTTCGGTCCCGGTGACTGAGGTGATCAGCTACATCGCGTCCGGGCTGCTGGTGCTGATCAGCGCAGGCAAGCTGGCCGCCGCGCGGCGCGTCCCGTTGAGCCCAGGCATGCGATACCTGCTGGGATTCTTCCTGAGCATGGCGGCGGCGCTGGCGGTCTCAGCCGAGCCGACCGTGCGATTGCTGCCTGCCAATGAGCTGCCCACGACGGCCCTGGTGTGCCGGCTGGTGAGCAACGCGTTGCAGGTGCTGGCTGTGCACTTCCTGGTACGGCTGGCCCGTGCCACCCAGACCCCCGTACCGCGCACCCGATTGTGGCCGCTGGTGCTGTGCTGGGCGCTGATGGCGGTGTGCCTCGTCGACCTGGTGCTGCATGTCGACCAGTTCAGCGCTCCCGGTTTCGGCTGGCGGGTCGGCGCCGTCGGGTACCAGGTGGTGCTGGTCGGATACGCGGTCGGCTGTCTCATGACGTTCATGCGAGTGCTCACCCGGCATGCCCGGCAGTGCCCGCGCGGCAGCTTCCGCACCGGGCTGCGGGTGATCGTGACGGCCTCGGCGGTGACCGTGGTGTGGGGTCTGTACTCCGGCCTTCCCACGCTCTGGTTGTCGGTGACCAGCCTGTCCGGTGCCGACTTCCTGCCGGTCGGCCGAATGATCGGGCTGATGGCGATGGCGCTGTGGGTCGTGGGCGCGGTGGTGACCACCTGGCAGGGCATGGTGGAGCGACCGCTGCGGTGGCTGACGGCCCGGCGCGACCTCCGCTCGGTAACGCCGCTGTGGTCGGTGTTGGTGGCCGCGCTGCCCGGTATCGCGTTGCCGCCGCCCGCCCGGTGTGGCGCGGAGTTCGCGCTGTATCGCAAACTGATCGAGATCCGGGACGGCCTGCTGGTCCTGCGCCGGCATGTGCCGCCCGAACTGGCGGACTGGGTGCGCGAGTCGGCCCGCCGGCACGCCGCCGCCGAGGACGAGCCGACCGTGGCGGCCGCCGAGGTCGCCGCCGCGCTGGTGGCCCGGAAGTCCGGGCACAGCTGGCCGCAACCGCCTGCCGCGCGCACCTCCTCGGTGCCCAGCATCGACGCGGAGACGGCCTGGCTGAGCGCGGTGTCGGCGGCGTTCACCGGCTCACCGGTGGTGGACGAGGTCCGAAAGCGGGCGGGCGCTACCTACGCGATGCCCGCTGAAGCGGTCTGAACTCCGTGGGACCTCACACATGTCCGTGCGGGTTCACTCCGAAGGCGTTGCCGGCGGTCGACTTCCAAGGCGGCCCCGGGACGGCGGATCCGACGGAAGCCCCGGCCGTGTTCGCCCGGAACGTCGTGATCATTCGTTGAGGTAGAGACGGAACCCCTCCGCCTCCGGGGTGAACCCGAGGGATCGGTAGAGGCGATGCGCTCCGTCGTCCGCGTGCCGTTTGTGGGAAAGGAGCTGGATCTTGAAGCAGGACGCCTCGCGAGCGTCTTCCAGAGCCTGCCGGACGAGGAGTGTCGCAACGCCCTGTCGGCGGTGGGCGTATGCGACGACGACGGCTTCGACGAACGCACTCGGACGACAGTCATAGGTGATGTGCGGCATCAACATCATGCTGGCCGTCCCCACCGGCTCACCTTCCAGCTCGGCCAGGTAGACGGTCAGACCGGGCGTCGCCCCTACGCGTTCCCACATGGAGATCTCCCGGCTGGACGCCTCCCTTGGCGGCTCCGGTCGAGACGGCCGACTGGCCTGGTTCTGGGCCAGAACCACCCGAACAGCGGCCAGATCGGAACTCGACGCGCGACGCACGCGGTACCTAGAACCACTCATCAGAGGATGATCTCAGGTGGAGGCTCAGCCTCCGGTGGTGGGCAGGAGATCGAGCGTGTGGGTGAGGGCGGCGCGACCTTCGCGCAGGGCGGCGGCCGGATCGGTCCCGGCCGGTCCCTGCCAGCGGAGATAGACCATGGTGGAGCCGTGCTGCACAGCCAGGGCGACGTGGGCGACGGAGTCCCGGCCGATGGAACGCGGCTCGCCCTGGCGCCGTATGGCCAAGGTCTCGATCTCACCGACCCATGAGCCCTTGACGAAGGACTCAAGACGCCGGCCGACGCTGTAGGAGCTCGCCTCGTCGAGCTCACAGCTCCTCCCTCCGCCCCTGTCCGGTCCGGCCCACAGCAGCGGCCGGACGCGTGCCTGTTCGGCGCTCTGCTCATCGGGCAGGAACAGCACGTCCTCGCGGACGGAGACCTCGCCGATCAGGCGGCGCGTGACGGTGGGCGCACCGCCGTACACGTTCTCGTTGAAGGCCCACGAGCAGACCCAGTCATGAGAGACGTCCTCAGCGCTCGGCCACGGTGTCATGTTCTCGCCGTACACGGACGGCGGGGGCAGGGCGGCGGCCATCGCCGTCGAGGCCGCCGACGTGGCGCCGGAGGGTGCGGGACCGGTGGGATCGCCGCCCACGGCGGCCAGCACGGACGCCGCCACCTCGGCACCCTGGAACAGCGGCGGCCGGCCCGGTACGCCGCCTGCCTCGAATTCCCATTCCCACGACACCTCGGCCAGCAGCGCGCCACGCGCGGCCACGATCGTCGCCCTGGCGCCCGAGTCACCGTCCTCCGACCAGTTGTCCGTGGTGACCAGGGCCTGCATGCCGCGCCATCCCCAGCGGTCGAAATCGGCCACGTCGCTGAGCGCATAGTCCGGGCGATCGTCGCACTGCTCGGCGCCGCGCCGGGCCGCCGCGACCGAGCGGCTCGCCCGGGCGGGCGAGGTGATCCAGAACCGTGCCTCCAGCGGCCTCGCCACCTCCCCGGCGTGCAGCCGTCCGGTGTAGGCGGGCACGCCTTCGGGCGGCAGCCGTGCCTCGACGCCTGGCTCTTGCTCCGGCCGGCACCAGTGCAGCAGAGGAGCATCCAGGCTCAGCGCGAAGGGAGCGTAGATGATGCCCATGTCCTCCGAGCTGCGGTCGACGTGGTCGTCCACGCGGCCCCGCAGCCGGTCGGCGATCTCCTCCGCAGAGGCCGCCGCGTCCCCGGGCATCGGTAGCACGGGTGTCTTCAGCTGGTCGAAACCGCCGAGGGTGAACAACAGGGTGACGGCCGCGGCCGCGAGACGCATCCCACGACGTCTGACAAGATCCACAATGGATACGACGCCGCACCCCTGGCCGAGGTTCACCCGAAACGCGCATCCCCAACGAGCGGGCCGCTGACCGTCACGGGAAAAGACGTCCAAGCCGTCCCCGCGACACTCTCATCCAGCTCTTCGAGGCGCCGAGCGGCACTTGGGCGAGACGAGCCGGTGCGGCTCGACCAGCCGGGTGCGGTGGCACAGGTGAAGGTGAGTCGTTCGTCGTCGCGGCACGCCCGGGCGATTCCTCCTCTGATCGCACGGCCTCAGGACGCGGCGGTCAGGCCGGATTCGTAGGCGAAGACGACCAGTTGGGCTCGGTCTCGGGCTTCTGTCTTGGCGAGCAGGTTGCTCAGGTGGGTTTTGATCGTGCTGATGGCCAGGACCAGGTCGGAGGCTATTTCGGCATTGGACATGCCTCGGGCCACTCGGGCCAGGACGTCTCGTTCCCGGTCGGTGAGGGTGGCGAGGACCATGCGGGACGGAGTGGATCCGAGGAGGCGGTCGGCGGGGGACGGGGGTGTGGCGGTGAAGCGTTCGATCAGGCGGCGGGTCGCCGCCGGAGTCAGCAGGGCCTCGCCGGCCGCGACCACGCGGATCGCCGTCAGGAGGTCCTCCGGGGGTGAGTCCTTCAGGAGGAAGCCGCTGGCGCCTGCCCGGAGGCCGGCGAAGACGTACTCGTCCAGGTCGAACGAGGTCAGGATGATGACGCGGATCGACGGGTCTTCGGTGATCTTTCGGGTGGCGTCTATGCCGTTCGTTCCCGGCATGCGCACGTCCATCAACACCACGTCGGGGCGGAGGGCCACGGCCAGGTCCACTGCCTCGGCGCCGTTCTCCGCGGTGCCCACGACCCGCATGCCCGGTTCCGTGTTCAGGAGTGCCGAGAGCGAGACCCGAAGGAGGGCCTGGTCGTCGGCGAGCATGACTCGGATCATCGGCGGACCTCGTCCAGTGCGGGGGGCGTCTCTTCGGGGCCGTGGGGGAGCCAGGCGTCTACCCGCCAGCCGTCCGGGGACGTGGGCTCGGCGCTCACCGTGCCGCCGTAGAGGCGGGCTCGTTCCTTCATGCCGGGGACGCCCTGGCCCTCGCCGCGCGCGGCGACCGGGCCGGGGTTGAACACCCGCAGGCGGACGCCGTCGGCCTCGTGGGTGACGTCGACGGTCGCCGACCTGGTGGCGGCGTGCTTCACGGCGTTGGTCAGGGCCTCCTGAACGATCCGGTAGGCGGCCAGGTCGGCGCCGGCGGTCAGCGGGCGCGGGGTGCCGTGGATCGCCAGTTCGGCGCACAGTCCCGCCGCGGACGCCGCGGCGACGAGGTCGCCCAGGTCGGCCAGGCCGGGCTGGGGGGCGAGGCCGTCGGCGTCGTCGCTGCGGAGGAGGTTCATCAGACGGCGCATCTCCGCGAGGGATGAGCGGCCGGTCTGCTCGATCGTCTCGACGACCTCGTGGAGCGGGTCGTCGGGGGCGGAGCGGAGGCGCGCGATGCCGGCCTGGACGGTCATCAGAGTCACCCCGTGGGCGACGACGTCGTGCAGTTCGCGGGCGATCGTCAGGCGTTCCGCGGCGATCCGGGCCCCGGCTTCGGCGTCGGCGCGTCGGCGCTGCTGGTCGGCGAAGGCGCTCATCCACAGGCGGCGCTGGCGGACGGCGTCGGCCAGCACGCACGGTGGCAGCGTGGTGATCAGCGGGACCACGACGAGCTGGAGGGGGGTCATGTCGTCCTGGTGGAGGACGATCCCCTGGGCCAGCAGCCAGGTTCCGGCGCCGGTGAGGAGGGCCGCGCGTCTCGACCGGACGGCGACCGAGTAGGAGGCCAGCATCCAGGCGGCGGGCTGCGTGGTGGCCTCCAGCTGGAAGACGAGCGAGTAGGTGATGGCGTCCGTCCAGATCAGGACGGGCACCGGGTACCTGCGGCGGAGCAGGACCGGGGCCGTGACCAGGAGCAGGGGCAGGAACAGGCCGGGCTCGCCGTCGCCGTCCGCGGCGAGCCCGGCCAGCAGCAGGACGGCGACGGCGTCCAGGGCGGTCCAGTGCCACGGTCGCATCGCATTCACGATGCGACCGTATCGACATGGTTCGTCCCGCCGCTTCCCCCCACGGTCCGAAGAGTGATCGGCACCGTGGGGGGAAGCGGCCCGCGCGCCCGATCGGCGACCGTGGAGCCCAGGGAGGTAAAAGATGATCGAAGTCACCGGTCTGGTCAGGCGCTACGGCAGGGCCGCGGCCGTCGACGGGCTCACCTTCACGGTCCGTCCGGGACGCGTCACCGGGTTCCTCGGGCCGAACGGCGCGGGCAAGTCCACCACCATGCGGCTCATCCTCGGGCTCGACCGGGCGCACGAAGGCCGCGTCCTGATCGACGGGCGGCCGCTGCGCGATCTCGACCGGCCGCTCACCCGGGTCGGGGCGCTGCTGGACGCCTCAGCGGTGCATTCCGGGCGGACGGCCAGAAACCATCTGCGGGTGATCGCGGCGGCCAACGGCATCGGGGATCGCCGGGTGGACGCCTGCCTGGAGCTGGCCGGGCTGGCCGCGGTGGCCGGCCGCCGGATCCGCGGGTTCAGCCTGGGCATGCGCCAGCGGCTCGGCATCGCCGCGGCCCTGCTCGGCGACCCCGGTGTCCTGCTGTTCGACGAACCGGTCAACGGCCTGGACGCGGAGGGCATCCAGTGGGTCCGCACCCTGATGCGGGACCTGGCCGCCGAGGACCGGACGGTCTTCGTCTCGTCCCACCTGATGGCCGAGATGCAGAACACCGCCGACCACCTGATCGTGATCGGCCGCGGCAGGCTCCTGGCCGACGCCCCCATCGGCGATCTGATGGCGACGGCGTCCATCGAGCTCCGGGTCCCCGAGACGAAGACCGGTACGGCGGTCGGGCTGCTCGCACGAGCCGGCGGAGACGTCACCGTCGACGGGGGCGGCCTGCTCGTCAAGGGCGTCGACGCGACCCGTGCCGGAGAACTCCTCCTCGGAGCCGGCATCCCGATCGTCCACCTCGCCGAACGCCGCTCCTCCCTCGAGGAGGCCTACCTGGACCTCACCGGCGAAGCAGTCGAATACCACGCTCTGGAGGGGCGGTCATGACAGACATCCGGTACATCATGCGGTCGGAGCGGATCAAGCTTGGGTCGGTGCGGTCGACGTGGTGGTGCCTGGGGGCGGCGACGGTGCTCGTGCCGGTGTTCGGAGCGCTGACGGCGTTGTCGGTCGATCCGGTCGAAGCGGCGGCGCGGCCCAAGGCCTGGCTGGTGGAGGGCGGGTTCGACCCGCTTGAGCCGCTGAGCGCCGTGCTGCTGGCGCAGTTCGCGTTCGGGGTGCTGGGAGTGCTGACGGTCACGTCGGAGTACTCGACCGGGCAGATCCGCAGCTCGCTGCTGGCCGTTCCGCGGCGGCGGCTGTTCCTGGCGGCGAAGCTGGCGACGCTGGTCGCGGTGGTCGCGGCGGTGGCGTCGGCGCTCACGTTCGGGACGTTCTTCCTGACCCAGGCCCTCTACCCGGACGGGCTCGGGATCGGGCTGGGCGACGGCGGCGCCTGGAAGGCTCTGCTCGGCAGCGTCGCCTACACGGTCTTCATCGCGGTGTTCGGATTCGCGGTCGGAGCGGCGGTACGCGGGACGGGGGCGGCGATCACGGTGTTCATGGTGGTGACGTTCGTGGTGATGAGCGCCCTGCCCGCAGTGCTCCCCAACGTGCTGCGGGAGCACGTCGTCCACTACACCTTCTTCGGGCTCGCCGAATCGCTGACGACGCTCCAGCCGGATCCACAGCCGGGAACGCTCGTGGCCACTCTGCTCCTGGCCGCGTACGCCGCCCTCGCGCTGGCCCCGGCGCTGCTGCTGGTGGAGCGGCGGGACAACTGATCAGAGCCGGACCGCATGGGATCCGGTCGGGACTGGGAGGTGCGCGCCTCCCGGCCTCGATCACCGCCTGTGCGGCCCTCGAGCCCGGTCAGCGCTTGACCTCGCACAGCGACTTGAGCTGCTCGGCCAGCTGGTCGATCCGGTAGTACAGCCGTGGCGGGATGCGCGAAAGCAGCGCGGAGTGTCGCTGGCCGAGCAGCGCGAACATCTGCGGCGGTGGAAGGTTGATGTAGCGCGGGAGGTTCTCATACCACTGGGCGCTGTAGCGGGCCGCTCTCTGGGGAGACCGGATCGCGGATCTGCGTTCCCGCTCGTAGCGGGCGAGAGCGGACGGAAGTCGCGTGTCCCTGTGCAGCGCGTTGACCAGGAAGGCGGCGTCTCCCAGCGCGAGGGCGGTGCCCGCGCCGACGGAGTAGTGAGTGGTGTGCGCGGCGTCCCCGAGCAGGACGAGGTTGCCTCGATGCCACGTCCGGTTGGTCAGGGTGCGAAAGTTCAGCCAGTGCGCGCCGCCGTCAGCGGGCGCCCGGCCGATCAACGGATGCCCGTCCAGTATGTCGGCGAAGAGCTTCTCCAGGAGGGCCAGGCCGTCGGCCTCGTTCGCCTGATGGAGCCCGAGTTCCCTCCAGGTCGTGGGGGAGCACTCGATGACGCAGGTGCTGTGGCTGTCGCTGAATCCGTAGCCGTAACACCAGATCCAGCCGTGCGGCGTCTCCACGAAGGCGAAGGTGAAGGAGTCGAAGATCTTGGTGGTGCCGAGCCAGGCGTAGGTGTTTCGCCCGACCGAGACCTCGGTGCCGAAGTGGTCGGCGTGGCGCTCGCGCAGCACGCTGTTGACGCCGTCGCCGGCGACGACGAGGTCGGCGTCGGTCAGCTCGCCCTCGTCGGCGATCTCACGCTCGAACTCGATGCGCACGCCGAGGGAGCGGGCCTGCTCGGCGAGGATGCCGAGCAGCTCGCGCCGGCCGATGCCGAACCCCTCCTCTCCGTGATGCGCCGTTATCGTCGTACGGTCGCGGACGTGCACGACCCAGCTGTCCCAGCGGACCGAGTGCTCGCGGATGGCGCGCGCGGAATCGGGGTCGATGCTGTGGAGATCGTTGAGCAGGTCGGCCCAGTAGGTCACGCCCCAGCCGTACGTCGACCCGGCTGGGTTCCGCTCGTAAACGGTGATGTCGTGGGACGGGTCCACACGCTTCATCAGTATCGAGAAGTACAGGCTGGCGGGTCCGCCGCCGACGCAGGCGACCTTCACACGAGCTCCCATTGCTACCTAAGGTGATTGATTCGTAACATAGAGTAACATATGAGATGTGTGGCGCGGTGCCCCCATAAGAGGGCCCTGACGGGTTCGGGTGCGCTGACGGGAACGCCCGCCTTCGTGGCCTCCGAGCTGACCGGCATTGCCATCAGCCGGGGTGACTCACCGCTCCGGGCAGGGGCGCGGCGCAATGAACCTGGGCGTCACCGGTGATCAGGCGGGCTACAGAGTAGGTGCGTAACGGCGCAGCAGAGTCATGCCAAGGGCGACCTGGGCGGGTTCCAGCGTGGTCTTGCCGTCCTCGATGTCCCACAACGCGTTCTGCAGGATGCGGCCGAGCGTCCACCCGGTCGCCCGCTGCCGGTCCAGGCCGAGCGCCTCGGTGAGGAGGTCGAAGCGGCGGAGGACCGTGCGGGTCACGTCGCCGGTCGCCACCACCGCCTCTTCCCATCGGCTGTCCAGCGCCGGCCACAGGTCGAACCCGGGGTCGCCGGCCAGCGGTTCGGGGTCGATGGCCAGCCATGGTTCCCGTTGCCCGGCGAGGATGTTGTCGTAGTGCAGATCCCAGTGCAGCAGGCGGTCACCGGGTTCGCCGATCAATTCGGCCATGGCGGACGCGCAGGTGCGTACCAGTTGTTGCTCGGCCGGGTCACGCAATGCCGGCACAGCGCGTGGAACCTGGTCCAGCATGACGGCGGCGATGTCGGCCAGGCGCCGCAGGCCAGATGGGGCGGGCACCGCGACCAGGCGCGCCATCAGTTCGGCGAGGATCCGCATGGCGGCATCGTCGTCAGCCACCGACGACAGCGGCCGGGCTGCGTCCAGTCGTTCCAGCAACATGGTGCCGGTGTCCGGGTCGTGGTCGAGCAGGCGCACCACGCCGTTGCCGTCCCATGCCCGCAGACCAAGCGCGGCGCCGGCGTTGTCTTCGCTTGCCTGCTGGAATTTCAGCACCGCGGGCGCACCATCCGCGCGGATCACCGGCAGCACGAGCGAGGCCTGGCCGTGTTCTGCGGGGCCGTCCGGCCGCAGTGTCCAGTGCTCCAGGAAGTCCGCGGCCAGTCGGGGCAATTCGGCGATCCAGGCACGGCCTGACGCATTGTTCTTGCCGTACGCCGCGGCGAACGTGTCGGGGACGTCGACGGGGATCGGCGCGCTCATGTCGGGTATCTCCTTTGTGGGTTTCGGGGTGTTCAGGATACGAAGGAGGCCCTGGGGGTGCCTGGTGGCGACGTTCACCGGGTCGAGATGGAGCTCGGTGGGGCAAGGGCTGCAAGACGCCCTCTGAAGCAGTCCGTGCAGGACTTACCGGCTCAGTCATGTGCTGCCGGTGTCAGGGAGGCATTCCAGAAGTCGGCGTAGCGGCCGGCGCGGCGGAGCAACTCGTCGTGGCGTCCTTCTTCCACGATCCGGCCGCCGTCGAGAAAGGCGATGCGGTCGGCGCGTTGGACGGTTCGCATCCGATGGGCGACCATCACGACCGTCCGGCCGGCCATCAGACGTTCGATGCCCTCCTGGACGGCTGTCTCGTTGACCGAGTCCAGTGCGGAGGTGACCTCGTCCAGGAGCACGATGGGCGCGTTCTTCAGCAGCGCGCGAGCGATCGAGACGCGCTGGCGTTCGCCTCCCGACAGCAGCGCGCCGCCTTCGCCGACATTCGCCGCCCATCCGCCGGGCAGCCGCTTGATCACCTCGTCCAGCCGCGCGGCGCTCGCCGCCGTCCGCAGCTCGGCCTCGGTGGCCTCGGGTCGGCCCAGCCGTACGTTGTCCTCAATCGTGCCGTCGAAGAGGTAGACGTCCTGGAAGACGATGGCGATCTGCGCCATCAACACCTCGGTGTCGATGGCGCGCACGTCCACCCCTCCTACGCGCACCGCGCCCGCGTCCACGTCGTGGAACCGCGCGAGCAACTGCAGCAGTGTGCTTTTGCCCGCGCCTGAGGGGCCGACCACGGCGAGCCGCTGCCCCTCGGGCACGGACAACGACAGGTCGTCGAACACCGTGCGGTCGCCATGCTGGAAGGCGACGGCCTCCACATCCAGGCCATGACCCACCGGCTGGATCGGTTCCGGTGCTTCCGGCAGCGGCTCGGTGCGCAGGACCGCGTCGAGTCTGGCCAGTTCGGAGCGCGCGGCGCGGAGTTTGCCGCCGATGTCGGCCAGCGACAGGACCGGATCGGCGCAGCGGGCGGCCAGCACCAGGATCGTCAGCACCTCCGCAACACCGACGCTCCCGCCGAGCGCGAGGTAGGCGCCCAGAACCAGCAACACGGTGAACATCGCCTGCACCACGAGCGTCAAGCCGATCATGCCGGGCAACACCGACAACACGGTACGGCGGGAAGCGCGCTGAAGTTCTCGCAGCGCGTCATCGAGCAACGCGAAGCGTTGGACGCTCCGGCCGCCGACGCGCAGCACCGGCTGAGCCTGAAGGAACTCGATGACCCGCCCGGTGGCCTCGGTGTCACGTTCGTGGCGGTCGGCATCGCCTGCGGCCATCGAGCGGCCGGTCCAGATCTGGATCGCCGCCACAAGCGGCACAGCGACCAGCGCGGCCAGCCCTAGCTGCCAGTTGAAGGCGAGCATCACGCCAACGATCGTCACAGGGGTGACGAAGGCGGAGATGTAGGGCGCCAGCAGATGCGCGATCACGCCCATCGTCTCCAGCACGCCCTGGCTGGCCAGGACGGACACCTCCCCGACTCGGCCGGTGCTGTACCAGCCGAGGGGCAGCCGGGCCAGATGATCGCCGAGGCGGTGATACATGCCGCGCAACAGCGTGGTTCCGGCGCGGAAGCCGAACAGATCGCTGACATAGCGCAGCACCGCGTAGATCGCGACCGCGCCGCCGAACGTGATCAGCCAGGGCAGCGCGTCTGCGGGGTTGCTGCCGAACAGGGGCCGCAGCACGGGAACCAGCAGGGCGTAGGACAAACCC
The DNA here is from genome assembly GCF_027922005.1 of Streptosporangium carneum. Classification (GTDB taxonomy): domain Bacteria; phylum Actinomycetota; class Actinomycetes; order Streptosporangiales; family Streptosporangiaceae; genus Streptosporangium; species Streptosporangium carneum. Next base: position 291,914 of record NZ_BSEV01000004.1, read on the forward strand.
TCGACGATCGAGGTCATCGTCATCAAGGCCACGGCGCGACGCACTGGCCGGGCGTGATCATGGCCCAGGACGTGCAGCAGCATGCGAATCATCGATACTCCTTGGATTGCCAGAAGGCGGCGAATTTTCCGTTCTCTGCCAGGAGGTCGGCGGGTCTGCCCTGCTCGACGATCGACCCGTTGTCCAGCATCACGATGGTGTCGGCGTCGGCGACGGTCTCCAGGCGGTGGGCGATGACCAGGATCGTGCGATCGCCCTCCAGCGCCGCCAGTGCCTGCCGTACCGCCTGCTCGGTCTGCGGGTCGGCGAACGCGGTCGCCTCGTCCAGCACCAGGACGGGTGTGGCGGCGAGCAGGGCCCGGGCGAGGGCGATCCGCTGCGCCTCGCCACCTGACAGCCCGGCCTCCTGCCCGAGCACCGTGTCGTAGCCGCGTGGCAGCTCAAGAATTCGGTCATGGATGTTCGCCATCCGGGCGGCGCGGACCACGTCGTCAAAATCAGCGTGTGGTACGGCAAGCGCGATGTTGTCCGCGACCGATGCGCGCAGCACGCGAACGTCCTGGAAGACGAAGGAGACCATCCGGTAGAGGTCATGGCTGCTGAGCTCGCGCAGATCGACGCCGCCCAGGGTGATCGAACCGTGGGTCGGGTCGAAGAAGCGCGGCAGCAACTGGACCAGCGTGGACTTGCCGCTGCCCGAGGGCCCGACGATCGCGGTGACCGTACCCGGTTCGAGGACCAGGTCGATCCCGCGCAACACCTCGCGATCGTCTTCGTAGCCGAAGCGGACGTCACGCAGTTCCACCCGGTGGCCCTGCGGCGGACGCGGGTGCGCGGGCTCCGGCAGCGGCGCCACCTCGAGCACGTCCCGGATCCGGCCGATCGCGCGCCTGGCGGCCTGCAGGTCGTCGAAGCTGTGGGCGATGAGGGCCGCCACCGGAGCGGTCAGGCCCAGTCCCAGCAGCAGGAACGGCAGCAGGTCGGCCGGGGGCAGGCCACCTGTCGCGATCAGGGCGGTGCCGCCGATCAGGACGACCAGCAGCACGAACGGCGGTGACAGCACCAGTTGCATTCCGGCGGCGATCACGGAGAGGCCGCGCACGAAGCGGTAGTAGATGCCGACGAAATCGTCGGTGGCCGTGCGGAACCTGCGGTGGGCGCGTCCGGAACCGCCGAACGCCTTGACCACCGAGATGCCCTGGACGAACTCGACGACGGAATTGGCGATCTGCCCCATGGCCGCATCGAACTGCTTCTCCTCACGCAGCCGGGTCGGGGTCATCATCAGCGGGACGTGCGCCACGGCCAGCACCACCGGGATCAGCGTGATCAATGTGAGCCGCCAGTCGATGGTGAACAGGTAGACCAGCGAGAGCAGTGGCACCACGAACGCGGCGATGAGCTCGCCGGGAGCGTGGGCGATGAACGGGTGTACGGCACTGACGTCCTGGCCCACCACCTTGGTCAGCTCGCCGGTCCGGTGCCGGGAGAACCAGCCGATCGGCACGCGTCCCAGCCGCGCGGCCAGGTGCCGGCGAAGGGCCAGTTGCACCCGGCCGTCGAGCAGGTGCCCGATTCCGGATGACGCGGCCGTGAACAGCAGTCGGACAAGCAAGCCGACCGCACCGGCGATCACGACGAACCAGACACGATCGTGATCGATCGGGCCAGGCGCCAACAGGCTGCGCCCCAGTTCGATGACCGCCAGCAGCGGTGCCAGACCCGCGACGGCGCCGATCACCTGCAAGATGACAACGGCGGCGAAGCTCCGTCGGTAAGGGCGCAGCAGCCCTGCCACGGACTGTCCCGCCGCGTCATCGGCGTCCAGTGAGGGCGGGGACTGCTCCCTCGTCGGCGCAAAGTCGGTCGTGGTCATCGCTCTCCTGTCTTCGTGGCGGGGCCCCCGTCAGCCGACAGGCCATCCGGAGGAACTCGAGGATCTCTGTCTGCGCGGCCTTCGCTTGCGGAGCAAGGCAGGCATGCTGACGAAGGCTCGCCCTGACCACCGTCTCCACGACCTGGAGCCCGCCGTGGAGCTTCCGATGCAGGTCGGGGCCGACAAGGTCGCACGCCTTCGCCGGCATCACCGCCAGGAGCCTGCGGTGTCGCAGTGCCGAACGTGCCGCGGTCGTTCCTGCTTCCATCCCGTCTCGGCATGCTTGTCGTCTTGGTGAAAGCGACTTTCTCCGGGGTCAGCCGTACATGGCCGTGCCGTACAGAGCCGCAAGCGCTTCGTCGATGGGATGGGGCTGCGGCCTGCCCGTGGAGTCGAGCCTGTTCCACCTCTGCATGTTCACCGCGACGGACATCTGCCGCTTGCCGTCGGCGCTGGTCATGGCCAGCGCTCCGGCACCCCAGACGGTGCCGCCATGCCCCCAGAAGGTGCCGCCGCCGGGCATCTCCATCGGGTACAGGCCCAGCCCGTAGTCGATGATCTTGCTCTCCTGGGAGATGACGCGGACGGTACGCCGCATCTCCGTCAGCGACGACGGGCTGACGATCTCACCGGCGAACAGCAAGCCGAAGAACCGGTTGAGATCCGCGACGGTCGAGATCAGCGAACCCGCCAGCCCCGCAAAGGACATGTCGAAGACGCTGAAGTCGCGCGGCGGCTCGATCATGCCGAACCACGCCTCGTAGATATGCGACTGCGGCCCGCTGAACCGCGGTCCATCGGGAAGCTCGGTGTCCCGCAGCCCAGCGCGCTCGATGACGTTCTGGGTGATGTACGTCTCGGCCTTCGTACCGGTTACCTGCTCCAGAAGCTGGCCGAGCAGGAGGTAGTTGGTGTTGGAGTACAACCCCGGAGTGCCGCCTGGCGCGCCGAAAGCGGGTGCGGAGACGCCCTTCTCGATCAGCTCGACGGCGTGGAACCGGGTGAGCCGGTGGTCCTCCAGGCTCTGCGGCCTCGTGTCGGCCACGACAGGGAAGGCCTTGAGGGAGGGGTAGACGTACGGGAGGTATTCGGCAAGACCACTGGTGTGGTTGATCAACATCCGGACCGTGATCGCATCGCCGCGTTCTCCGGGAAGCAGCTTCGGCAGGTAGCGGCCGATCGGCGCGTCGAGACCAATCTGACCACCTTCGACCAGCTGCATCACCGCGGCGGCGGTGAAGGTCTTGGTGATGCTGCCGACGCGGTGCCGCATGTCGGCGGAGACAGGGCAGCCGGTGGCGAGGTCGGCGACCCCGGCGGCGCCGCACCAGACCTCGTCGCCGTCACGTACCTCGGCGAACAGGCCGGGCATTCCGGCGCGGTGGACGTTCTCCAGAGCGGTGTTCAGCTCTTCGGGACTTCTCATGACGTGCGTCCTTCCGTCGGCGCCGGGCTCATGTCCCATTATGCACGCACTGCGTGCAACGGTAGGTGCATAGGTATGCTTATCTCCGACGAGAGGGATGAGATGGCAGGTAGAAGGCGCTGGTCGACCGAAGAGATCCTGGACACGGCGGCGGAGCTGCTGCGCACGAGCGACGCCGAGTCGTTCAGCGTGCGCAAGCTCGCAGCAGTGCTCGGCACCGATTCCTCCAGCCTCTACCGGCACTTCCGCAACAAGACCGAACTGCTGCGCGCGGTCGCCGACCGAATCCTCCTGGCCGCCATGGACGGCTACAGGCCCGAAGGCGACTGGAAGCAGCGCATCACCACCCTGGCCCTGCGCGTGAGAGAGGCCTTCGGCCAGCACCCCCAGCTCGCCGCGGTCTGGGGACGCTACGCGTCAAGCGGCACCGGTTCGCGACTGGTCATGGAAGAGGTGCTGCAGGCCCTGCGCGCGTCGGGACTGCCTGACGCGCAGATCCCTGCGCGCTACCACCGGATCGCGGTTCTCATCTCCGCGTTGATCGCCTCCGAGGCCGGGATCAGCACCCTCACCCCCGAAGAGCACGAACAGGGCATGGAGCTGTTCCGCGTCGCAGTACTCGGCGCCGACCCCGAACGCTTCCCAGCTCTGGCCCACTTCGCCCGCGACGTCCGCCCTCTCGGGGTGGACCGCCGCGCCGCGTTCGAAGAAATCTTCGCCGTCCAACTCGCCCACATCGAGGCCGCAATCTGCCCGAGCTAGCCGACCTGGCCGCGCTGTCCCGCGGGCAGTCCAACCGGTAGGTCGCCCGAGGCGTGACGCGGGGCCGGTGCGGGCGTTCAGGAGGCGGTGTTCACGCGCCAGGCGGGGAAGCCGTGCGTCCGGGCGCCGATCACCACGATCAGCACCGGCGCCAGGAGCACGAGGACGCTCCAGGGGAACGAGGCGGAGCCGAGAAGGCCGAGCAGGATCCCGCCGACGACTCCGCCGCCGGCCATGGCCACGTTCCACAAGGTCACGAGCATGGCCTGCGCGCTGTCCGCCGACTCGCCGCCCGCGTCGGCCACGGCGGTCTGCAGGAGGGTGGGGACGCCTCCCCAGCCGAGTCCCCACAGCGCGGCCGCGACATGGACCAGGGCGGGGACGTCGGCCAGCGTCGCCAGGACGGCGGCCGCGGCGGCGACCAGGAGGGTGCCGGCGATGGTGAGGGTTCGCAGCCTGCGGTGGATGTGGGCGCCCACGAACCAGATGCTCACCAGGGAGGCGGCGCCGAAGACGAGCAGCACCAGGTCGGTGGAGCCGCCCATGCCGAGCCGGTCGAGGAACGTGGCGATGTAGGTGTAGAGGATGGTGTGGGCCAGCACGAAGACCAGGGTGACGAACAGGACCGGCGCCACACCGGGGACGCGGAGAGCCCGCGACGCCGGGGCTCGGCTGTCTCGCCGTTGCCCGGGGTGGTCCGGGACCGTTGCGATCATCCATGCGATCACGGCGACGGTGAGCACGGTCACGATCGAGAACGTCACCTGCCAGCCGAGCGCTTCGCCGAGGAAGGTTCCCGCAGGCACTCCCAGCGACAGGGCGATCGGGATGCCGGTCATCACGATCGCGACCGCCTTGCCCTGCAGGTGAACGGGCGACATGCGGCGGGCGTACCCGGCCAGCAGCGCCCAGGCCAGGCCCGCGGCCACCCCGGCGACGAACCGGGCCGCCATGGTCAGGGGAAAGTCCACCGAGACCGCCGTGACCGTGTTGGCGACGGCGAATCCCGCCATGGCCGTCAACAGCAGCCGTTTGCGCCGCCACCCCGCTGTGGCCGCGGTCAGGGGGATCGCCGTGAGCGCCGTCCCGATCGCATAGATCGTCACTGCCTGCCCCATCGCGGGTTCGCTCGCCCCGAGGTCGGCGCTCATCGCGGGCAGCACGCCCGCGGGCAGGGTCTCGGTCAGGCTGGTGATGAAGACGGCGGTGGCCAGCGCCAGCAGCGCGGGCAGGGGAAGTCTCCGGTTCTCGGCTCCGGCGGGGGAACCGGCCGGCCGTGTGGTGTCACTCCGCATGGTGCGTATGCTCAAACCATCACATTGATGTGACGGTCAACGCGACAAGGTGTGAGGTCGATCACACGTCTTCCGGAGAGCCGCCGAAGCATGGCGACGCCGGCCGGGGACCGGATGCCCGGAGAAGCCGGAGACCTCTAGGCGAAGGTCCTGGCGAGCCAGTCCTGCCAGGCCCGCTCGCTCGTCTTCTCGTCCGCGTCGGAGAAGACATGGTGTGCCAGAACCACCACGTCACCCCGTTCCGCGCCGGAGTGGATGAACCTGTACAGCGCGTCATCGGTGCGCACTCCCAGGAAGGTGGGGAGAGCGGCGTAGTCGACCACGCCTTCGATCGGCGCGAGGCCGTCCGGGGCGCAGCTCACCCGGTCGCCTTCCGCGACCGTCCCGGTCAGCCCGAGCGCGTCCTTGAGGACCGCCCACGCGCGTTCCTGGTCGGCGGCCTGGAACTTCATGGCCGAGACGACCGTCGCGGGCCGGCCGGGGAAGTGGGCGAGGTACTCGGCCAGGGTGTGGAGGTACATGTCCCAGCCCGTCTTCATGGCTTCGTACTCGGCCTCCCAGTCGCCGGTCAGGAAGCCGCTCTGCACCAGCCTGAGCACGGTGCTGCCCCTGTCACGTCCTTCGATGAGCCATTCGAGCGCCATGAACGCCCCGTCCTCGCCCTCCTTCGTGCGATAGGCGAGGTGTTTCAACGGCTCCCAGACGGTGACCGTTGACTCTTCGGTCTGGCCCCCGACGGTCAGCCTCGTCGCGCCGCCCTCACCGGGCTCGATCTCGCTGCGCCCCATGAACCAGGAGTCCATGCCGGGGCCTGTGGCGATGGCCTCCCAGACCTGCTCGGGGGTCGCGTCGAGTTCGATCTCTTTGCGTACCTCGAATTCGCGGCCCAATTCATCGCTCCTTTGTTTCCGTGCCAGGCTGGTGGGGCCCGGTGTTCTCAGTGGCGCCGCTCGTGCCGGCGGCCGGAGAGGCGGGGGTGGGGTCGGGGTGGACGGCGACAATGACGCGGTGGTCGCGGCCTCCGGCGGCTGTCTCGTCGTGGTACTTGCTCACCAGGGCGGTCAGGGCCCCGGCGAGCTCCTCGGCGAAAGCGGCACGGTGGGCGGCGGAGGCGAAGCGGATGTGGCCGTCGACGGTGAAGGTGGCCAGGGGCTTGCCCACGTTGGCGGCGGCGGTGATGAGCTCGCCGACTTCACGGACGAGGCGGGCGGCGACGGCGAGCAACCAGCGCGCCGACAGGCCGTCGGGGGAGCGGGCGGGGTCCGGCTGCACGGCGGCCAGGGCGGTGGGGGAGATGACGTATGAGGCGGCGGTGGCCTGCATGAGGCGTTCGGTGACGTTGCCCTTGCGGCGCTGCTCGACCAGGGTGATCAGGCCGTGGCGCTCCAGCGCGTGCAGGTGATAGTTGATCTTCTGCCGGGGCAGGCCGAGCTGGGCCGCGAGCATGGTGGCCGAGGCCGGTTGCGCCAGGGCGGCCAGCAGGCGCGCCCGTATCGGGTCCAGGGACGCTTCGGCCGCCGCCGGGTCCTCGATCACCGCCACGTCCAACATGCCTTCACCCTTTCACCGACAAAATTTATTGTCAAGGGGATCCGGGGGCCGCCGGGATCAGCTGGCGCTCGGCACGCAGTTCCAGCTCGTACCGTCACGCCGTCGTGGTGGAGTTCCTGCAGATGCGGGCGGGCCCGGCTCCTGTGCGCGCTGGACGCGCTCACCCCACGGCAGGGGGGCAGACCAAGTACGCCGGAAAGGGCTAATAGCGCTGGTCAGGGTCACTGAGAAGTGACGGCTCGCGGTCCCAAGCCGAGGCCGGATTCTCCGAGGCGTGGTCCGGTGCGTCAGGATCCGGGGTCGGCTCGGGGCGGACACCGAACCCGGCCTGCCCCGGCAGCGCCGCCCCGACTTGGGCAGCGCCGCCCTTGGCCCGGTACGGCGTGCGGATCACCGGCCGCCCGCTTCCAGCGCGGTCGTGGCCTGGCCGGCACGCAGCTCGCGCAGGTCGGGGATGTGGTTGTACAGCGTGCCCGGGCTGACGCCGAGTAGCTTGGCGATCGAGGTGATCGAGTGCTCGGGGTTGGGCAGCAGGTCCCGGACGGCCCGGATGATCTCCGGCGTGATCACGGTCGGGCGGCCGCCGACGCGGCCCCGGGCCCGGGCGGCGGCCAGGCTCTCGCGGGTGCCGGCGACGATGAGCTCGCGGATGAACTCGGCCAGCGCGGCGAAGACGTGGAAGACCAGGCGCCCGCCCGGGGTGGTGGTGTCCAGACTCTCGTGCAGCGAGGTGAAGCCGATCTCCCGGCGGCGCAGCTCGCCGACCATGGCGATCAGGTCGGCAAGGGACCGGCCGTAGCGGTCCAGCGACGGCACCACCAGGGTGTCCCCGGCGGCCAAGAAGGCGTGGCAGGCGGCCAGCTCGGGCCGCTGCGCGGTCTTGCCCGACTTCTTGTCGGCGAAGATGCGGCGGCACCCGGCCGCGCTCAGGGCGTCGATCTGGCGTTCCAGCTTCTGGCCGCCGGTGGAGACGCGGGCATAGCCGATGCGGATCTGGCTGAGCCGGGCCGGGAAGGCGGCCAGCAGGTCGGCGGGCGGCTCCAGGATGCTGCCCACGCTCTCCATCCTCTCAACAAACGACCTTCGGAGGTTGTTGAAGGGGTTTTTGACGGGTTTCCGGGGCCCGTGGACGCCTCTTCTGATGATCGCCAGAAAACGATCGTTATTCGAAGCCTGAGGCGATCGCAGAGCGTGAAGACGATTGCTCTCAGCTACCTTGCGGCTCGGCGCAGCTAATGGAAGTGCAACCGCCCGTCAGGGAAGAACGGTTGTGCGGCCAGCCGGCCGGTGAGCACTTGGCGTAGCGGGGCCGTCGATGAGCCCTACCCGAAGATCGTGCCTCGGCCGGCCGGCGGGAAGGGTCGATGGCTGGTGGGATGAGGTGCCGGGGTTCGAGCACTTCGGGAGTACTGGGCCTGCTAGGCCGGGTCGCGGTACATCGGTGCCGGCTCTCCGTAGTGCACCCGTCGAACAGCACCGGGCAGGGCTTTGGTCAGAGCCTGGGACGCGTCGACGGAACATCCGACGGTGAACTCGATCTCCTCGTCGACCTCGCAGGCCAGGCACCAGGCTTGATCTTCGGGCCACACGAGGTGTGGGTCTTGATAGCCCAGCGCAGAGCCGTACCAGGCGAGGGTGGGCGCGTCGCCCAGTACTTCGACAGTGCCGGTGAAGAGCAGCATCTCTCGCTGAGGAATGTCCACCCGTGGCGCTTCAGGAGCTGGCGGGTTCCCGCCCGTCCACCCCTCCCAGATCGCCGCGTATCCGCTGGAAGGCGTGGCCGTGCATGTCGCGAGAGTCGAGAGTGCCACGCGAACGGCGCGATCTTCTCCCTCCGAGGCGACACCCTCCACCCCATGGGCAAAGGCGATACGCACGTACACGTCGAAGCCTGGTGGGCCGTAGCGAACAAGATCCCACCAATCGACATCAGCCCGGAGCAACCATCGAGCCGCGTCGGCATTCGGAGCGGGTCGCACCTCGGTCATATCCTCAGTCTGTCGCAACCGCAGGCGGTAACCGAGACCGGGGTTGAGCAGCATCGGAACGGCCAGTGACGTCAAGGAGCCCGGCGGGCCCGTCTTATAGCTCCTAACAGAATGATCTCCGTTGTGGTTTGATCTCTCGCTGTAGCGACAGCGGGAGGGTTGAGCGGGTTGGCGCGGCCGAAGCCGTGGGAGGTCAGCGACGAGCTGCGGGCGATCATCGAGCCGCTGTCGCCCCAACATCAGCGGCGGGCCCACCGGCCAGGGCGAAAGCGCCTGGATGATCGCTTGGCCCTGCAGGGCATCCTGTTCGTGCTGCACACCGGCATCGCCTGGGAGCACCTGCCCCAGGAACTCGGGTACGGCTCGGGCATGACGTGCTGGCGGCGGCACCAGCTGGGTGACGTCGTTGCGGTTGCCGCCGGTCAGGATCACCGCCAAAGGGATGCCGATGGCCTCGACGATCAGGTGGTGCTTGCTGCCGGATCGTCGACCGATTCCGCGGCCTGTGCATCCGCTGGGAGGTCCGCGACGACATGCACGAGGCCTTCATGACGCTGGTCGCATCGATCATTTGCCGGCGGCGCCTCGTCCGCTGATCATTCTGGTAGGAGTTGCAGCAAAGCACTACTGGGAGGAGTGCTTGTCGATGAGCACCGAGCGGGTCGCGTGCAATGATCCCAGGAGCTGTAGCCGGTCCGCGTCGGCGCTGCCCGGCTCGGCGGTGAGGACCAGCATGACCGGTCCGGGGTTGCCAGGCAGCGGATAGGTGTCCCAGTCCAGGACGATGTCGCCGGCCTCGGGGACCCGGAAGGTCTTGGTGCCGCTGACCGACGCGCGTACGTCGTGCCGGGCCCACAGCCGCCGGAACTCGGCGCTGCGGATGCTCAGCTCACCGACGATCGCGGTGGCACGCGGATGGGTGGGGTCGGTGGCGACGGCGGCGCGCATCATGCCGATGTAGTCCAGGGCCTGCCGCTCCCAGTCCGGGCAGCTCCGCTCGCCGGTCAGCGTGTCGTCGAACATCAGCAGGAGCATGTTGAGCCGGTGGCGCGGGTAGGCGTCCGGGTCGCCGAGCAGCGCCTGCGCCATCGGGTTCCAGTCGAGCAGGTCGAGGTGCCGACCGAGCACGACCGCCGGGGTGTCCATCACCCGCAGTAGCCGCCGTGTGCTGTCCGGCACTCTTTCCGGACCCCGGTCCACCCGGGTGGGTATCGGCCGGCGGGCGGCGCGGGCCAGGGCGAACAGATGCCGGCGTTCCCCGTCGTCGAGGCCGAGCGCCCCGGCGAGCGCGTCCAGGACATCGTCGGACGGGCGCACCTCACGGCCCTGCTCCATCCGCTGGTAGTAGTCGGTGCTCAGCCCGGCCAGCAGGGCCAGCTCCTCGCGCCGCAGCCCGGTGACCTTGCGCCGGCCGCCCGGCTCCAGGCCGACGGCGTGTGGACGCAGCCTGCTGCGCCGGGCCCGCAGGAAATCTCCGAGCTCACGGGCGTACGGATTGGTCATGCCGCAAGTGTGCCGCCTTGCTGGGCACCCATGGTAGGTCCCGCAGACCTAGGCAGCCGAGAACGATCGAGCCGGCTCGCGTTGCTCCTAACGTCGTCGGTCTACCGTACCGACAGCCGCAGGAGCAGCAGATGACCGGATGGACCGCCGATCGCATCCCCGACCAGCACGGCCGGATCGCCGTCGTGACCGGCGCGAACTCGGGCCTCGGCCTGATCACCGCGACCGAGCTGGCCCGCCACGGCGCCCATGTCGTGCTCGCCGTCCGCAACACCGCCGCCGGCGAGGAGGCCGCCCGCCGGATCGCCGGTGACGTGGAGGTGCGCGAGCTGGACCTGGCCTCCCTCGATTCGGTACGCGCGTTCGCGGCGAAGCTGGCCGCCGACCACCCAGTGATCGACCTGCTGGTCAACAACGCCGGCGTGGTGTTGCTCGGCCCGCGCCGCACCTCCGCCGACGGTTTCGAGCTGCAGCTCGGCACCAACATGCTGGGCCACTTCGCGCTGACCGGCCTGCTGCTCGGCAAGCTGGCCGCGGCGAGGCGATCCCGGGTGGTCAGTCTCAGCTCGATCACTCATAAGAACGCGCGCCTCGACTTCGACGACCTGATGTTCGAACGTGACTACCGGGCCGCTCCCGCCTACGGCCGGTCCAAGCTCGCCACCACGATCTTCGGCGTCGAGCTGGACCGCCGCCTGCACGCCGCCGGATCGTCGATCGTCAGCACGCTGGCCCACCCTGGTCTCACCCGCACCAACCTGACTCCACGTGCCTGGGAGCAGCGTGGCCGGTTCGGGCAGATGATCGCGCGGCTCGGCCTGCTGGTCACCCAGTCGGTGGAGCAGGGTGCGCTGCCGCAGTTGCGCGCCGCGACCGAGCCCGGTGTGCGGGGTGGCCAGTTCTTCGGGCCGTCCAGACTCTGGGAGACGCGGGGGCCGGTCACCGAGGCCCGGCTCAGCCGGGAGGCGGCCGATCCGGCCGTCGGCAAGCGGCTCTGGGCGGCGGCCGAGGAACTGACCGGCGTCAGCTACCTGTGAACCCTGTGGTCACCGGCCGGTCGGCGGCGATCCGCAGCGTCTCGACCAGCCACCTGATGCAATCTTGCACGACCGCCTCGGTCAGCCCCGTCGACCTGCGCACTGGTTGCGTCGAGCAGCAACCCGCCGGTCCGCTCCCACAAGCCGTCCGGCACGATCCACACAGGCTGCTCGCCTTTCCTCACGCGCAGATCAACGACCGTCCAGGTGGACGGAACGGCCAAGGTCATTTTGTAAGGCGTTGACCACCGAGGCGATCGCGGCATTCAACTTGGCGATGGTGATGTGCCGGTTGCGGACCATCGACAGCTCCCGGGCCGAGACCCCGGTCAGGTGCTTGGCCGCCTCGTACAGGCCCAGGTTGATGCCACCGGTGAAGATCGCCAGCGAGTAGCGGAACAACGCCTCTTTGATCTTCGGGTCGGAGCCTGAGGCCGGTCCGAAGTGGTGGTGCCAGCCCAGCCAGTGCGCGGTGCGCGCCACGATGGATAGCAGCGAGCGCTCGGGCATGCGCCGCTCGATCGCCGCCTCCAGATTCTCGGCGGCCTTCAGCGTCTCCTGGCCGCGCCGCCGCTTGACGGTCGGGGTGCCGTCCTCGGCGATCACCAGGTCGGTGTTGTCCTCGTACTCGGCGTCCAGGCGCGCGGCCGCGGCCAGATGCGCCCCGCGCAGCTGGGCGACGAAGGCGGCCGCGGTGTCCGGCAGCCCGACCTGGGCGCAGAAACCCTCCAGCAGCGGCTCGCACTGCTCCCACGGCAGCAGGTTGGCGCCCCAGTCGGCGTACTCGCCCGCGCCGACCACCGCGATGTCGCCGGTGCGCAGCTCCTCGGCCAGGTAGGTGAAGACCATCGCCTCGAAATGCCGGCGCGCCACCATGCCCGGCTGGTGCCGGTCGGTGACGGCACGCCACCAGTTGCCGGACCCGAACATGATCCCCGACTCAGGATCGCCGCCGCCGGCGATCGGCGGAGGCAACGGGATGAAGTCGCGCCGCAGCGCTTCATGAGCGCGTGCGTGCTCCAGTGCCACCAGCACCGAGTCGTCGGCGGAGGTGGCCTTAAACTCCAGCTTCGCTGCCAGGTCGAACATCACGGGGCGGTCTTGGCGAAGGACCGGTGCACCAGCACCTCGTAGTTGTCACCGTGGAAGGCCGCCACCGACTCGATGTCGGCCAGCTGCGCGCCGAACCCGCCCGCCTGCTGCACCACGGCCACCGCCCGCTCCGCCCCGCGTCCGCCTCCGGGCCGTCGGGGTCCAGATGCTCCAGCACGGTGCGGTAGGTGCCGATCAGCTTCTCACTGACCGTGCGTTGACGCTCGCGGATGTCCTCCAGCGCCGCCCGCGCCCTGCGCAGGTTGCTCGCCACCCGCTTGCACAGCATCTCCGCTAGGTCATCGCGGGCCCGCATCCGCGCGGCGTGCGCCAAGCACGCCAGCAGCGCCAACTGCTTGACCGGCTCGTACCGCGACAGGGTGTCGGCGTCCTGAGTGTCGGCCTCCCCGACGAAAATCAGCGATCTTCGTGGGGGCGACGCCCTCCAGCCACACCCCGGTGTCGCCGAGAGCATCGATCTCGTCCAGGTACTCGGCCTGCTTGCGAAAGCGCGACCAGCTCGCCCGCTGCGCCGGCTTCTTCAGCCGGTTGAACAGCGTCCGCCCGTCCGGCCCCGTCGTGGTCAGCAGAGCTCCGATGCGCTCTCGGCCCTCGGGACCCATGCGCTCGCAGATGCGAGCGAAGATCTCGGCGTTGACCCGCGCCCGGATCCGGGCGGCCATCTCATCCAGCGTGGTGAAGCCCGGCAGCTCCAGCGAGGCCTCGATCAAGCGCTCCAACGCCACATTGATCAGATCCGGCGGGTTGTTCTTGGCCAGCGCCGCCTTGCTCATGGCCTCGGCGGCAATCACCCGGGCCCGGGGCTGGTCATAGACCACGCCTGACGAGCACGGATCTTCTTACGGTGCCATTTGGCCGTGCTGGCGGCCCTGTGATCGGGTTCGACATCCTCGGCCAGGCCCAGACAGCGCCGCACGTGGTCGACGACGACCTGCGAGATCTCCTCCGGGGAGGGAAACCGCGCCATCTTCTGAAAGCACTTCAGCGCCAGCGCCAGCGCGAACAGCGCCTGCGGACTCCTGGCCAGCTCCTGAGCCCAGTCGGTCTCCTCGGCCGTCGGGGTGAAGAACGCATGCAGCACCCGCGCCGAGGTCAGGCGCTTGAACTGCGGGTAGGCGGTCCGCTCGATCGACGTCACCGGCGAGCCCTTCCTGCTGATCACTCCCAGGACCCGCAGACCCTAGCGACGGATGATCACAACAGACCGCACAGTTCATCGAACTGCAACCAAATCAACGCAGATGGTGACGCCTCAGCTATTGTCGTGGCCTCTGATCAGCCCTATTAGCCCTTTCCGGCGTACTTGGTCTGCCCCCCGGCAGCGCGATGGCTTCCTGGCCGGACTGCGAGCGTGGGCGGCCGAGATCGCCGAACAAGAATGAAGCCGCCGTCAGTCACAGCCGCCGGACGCCTTGGGCGCCGCCTTGGCCTTTGTGCCGACGCCGCCGAACAGGGCCAGACCGCTGACGACGATTCGCGGCGCCCCCCGCCCGCTGCGGACGGCGCTGCGGTCGAACGCGCCGAACAAGCCGAAGCCCTTGACCTCGACCTCCACGTCGTCGGGCACGACGACCTCCGTGTACCCCCACAGGGCGAAGGCGCGCACCCGGATCTCCCGCGCGGCGAAGCGGGCGTCGCGCAGGTCGATCTCACCGCCGCCAAACACCGACAACGACGTGAACACGCGCGGGGCGACCCAGCGGCCCTTGCGGCTGAACCAGCCGAACACGCTGATGGCGAATCGGGAACCGGGCTCGTCCGTCACCACCAGCGTGTCCGTCCGGGCCGGCTCGGGCAGGCCGCGCCCGGCGTGTGCGAGCTCGCCCTGAGTCCGGGCTCCGTAGATCTCGCTCAGTCGCTGGTCCAGCTCGGTCAGCTCGATTCGGCCCGCGGCGGCGGCGTCCTGGAGCCGCCGGGCCGCTCGCTCGCGGTCCTCGTCGGAGGGGCGCATCTGGCGGTCAGAGGTGAGGTCGGGGTGCTCGGCCATGCTCTCGGTCCTGTCTGCGCGATCAGCGGGTGGGGCCATCTTATTCTCCAAGCGGAGAACAAGTCAGCCGGCCGGCTCCAGCCCGGACTCCTCCACCATGTGGACGCCCATCATCCGGGCGAGCTGGATGCGGAATTCCGCCGCGTGCACCGGGTCGTCGGGATCGTGGCCCAGGCCCGCCAGCCACGACCGGCCGCCGACGGCGAAGCCGTACGCGGCCGAGAGCCCGATCAGCACAACCGCCTCGATGCGCGACCGGCTCGGCGCGTGCCGACCTGCGAGCGCGGCGCGTATCCCGGCCTCGATCGTGTCGATCAGCTCCACCAGCTCCGGCCGCGTGGCACCCCGGTAGTCGGCGTGCATCTCGGCCCAGACGAACAGGCGCAGATAGCGCTCGTCTGCCAGGGTGTCGAACACCACGTCCATGATTCCCGCCGCCAGCGGCACGCCGTCCTGGGTGCGGATGCGTTCACGCACCCGCGCTTCCATGTGATCGTTCTCGACGCGCAGCACCTCCCTGACCAGGGCGGCATAGCTGCCAAAGTAGTGGGACACGAGCCCGTGGGCGACACCGGCGGCCTCGGCGATCTGCCGCAGGCTGACGTTGTCCGGACCTCGCTGCCTGATCAGCTCGGCCGCCGCCGCCAGCAGCTCGGCGCGTGATTCCGCAGGGTCGCGCCTGCGTCTGGGTGCCATGACCGGCAGTTTATTGTCCACTGGTCAACAAGGGAGCCGGAGCCGTACGTTGTCGCCGACCCCGACCCCGACCCCGACCAGGAGCGCTGGCACGGGTACCTTCGCGGTCCTGGCCGCGGCCGCCGAGTACGAGCTGGAACTGCGCGCCGAGCGCCAGGCCGACGGGATCGTCGCCACCAAGCGCCGCGAGGCCACCGGCGCCATGCTGCCCGGCAAGAAGAAGACCGGCCGACCGCGCGGAGCTGGCGACACTGCGTCGCCTGGTCGACAACGGCGTCTCGGTCACCGAGCCGCCCGCACCCTCAAGATGCCGCTCCACCGCCTAAGCAGCCCTCGCGCAACGCTGACCAGCGGATATCTCACCTCGCGGCCCGTTTCTGCCGTACTCCGGTGGCACCCCTCCAGGGCAGGAAGGCGGCACTCGCCACACACAGGATCCCGGCGAGGAGGAGGGATCCTCTGGCGGACATGGCCGTGGCGAGCGCGCCGCCCAAGGCGATGAACAGGGGCTGCACGCTCTTGGCGCTGACCGACCAGGCGGTGCCGACGCGAGCCATGACGTGATCCGGAGTATGGTCCATCCGGTAGGTGCTGAAGATCGGGTTGAAGACGCCCGCGCACAGCAGCAACAGGAACTCCACCAGAGTGATCACGGCGACGGCCGACGGCCCGCTTCCCACGAACGCCAGCGGGATCAGCCAGATCGTCCTGGCCGCCCCGAACACGACCAGAGACCTCCTCTCGCCCAGCACGGCGGCCAGCCTGGGGGAGAGCGTCGCTCCGAGGAGACCGCCGACACAAGGGACTCCGAGGGCGATGCCGTACTCGACAGGGGAGGCTTTCATGTCTTCGAGCATCAGGACGGCCGTGATCGGCACGCTCCACATGATCGCGCCACCGAAGACCATGGCGTTGACGTACAGGACGCGCAGGCCGGGATGGCGCATGATGAACACCCAGCCCGCGAACAGCTCCCTCCTCGACCAGCCGCCCTCCGGCGCGGTCCGGGGAGCGGGGGCGGCTGGTGTGATCCTTCGTAGCAGCACCGCCGAAGCGAGATAGCTCAGGGCGTCGGCGACCAACGTGATCATCGGCCCTGCCAGCCCGATCAGCGCGCCGCCGACAGGGGGACCCGCCGACTGGGTGACCCAGTTGACGGTCTCCAGCCGGGCATTGGCCAGGGTGCGACGATCGGGTTCGACCGTGTGCCTGACATAGGCGAGGCTGGCCGAGCCGTGGGCGATCGCGCCACTCGTCTGGAGCACCGCGACCAGGCACAGATGCGTGAACGTCAGGCCGCCCAACAGGGCCGCCACCGGAACACTGGCGATCGCGAGGAACTGCAGCAGGTCGCTGACGACCATGACGGCGCGCCTGTCGGTGCGATCCACCAGGTTTCCCACGGGAAGAGTGATGATCGCACTGGCCATGGAGCCGATGACCGCCAGCAGCGAGACCTGGAGAGGACCGGCGTGGAGGACGACGATGGCGATCAGCGGCAGCGCCCCGGCGCTCAGAGCGGATCCGGCGGCACTGACCGTGTGGGACCGCCAGAGGCGGGCGAAGTCCGCGCCCGACCCGTTCGCGCGAAGGCCTGGCCTCGCCTGGAGCCTCGCCTTTCGTGACACGGTCACCAGCGGGCTCCTCAACGGATTGATCGGCCCGCCCAGTGTTCCACACCGGACAGGTGAGCGTGCCCGAGACGTCAGCCGCGGAACGGCTGGTACGTCAGCTGCTTGACCCGTCGCAGGAACGGCATGGTCTCCACGTGTTCGACTCCGTCGAGCGCGCCGACCCCGCCACTCAGATAGTCGTAGAGGTGGGCGGTGTCCCTGGTGACCACGACGGCCATCAGGTTGGACGAACCCGTGGTCGCGACGGCGTAGGCGATCTCCTGATGGGCGGCGAGGGCCTCGCCCACCGCGTTCAGGGAGCGTGGCGCGGCGGTGATGCTCAGCATCGCCGCGTTGTGGAAGCCGAAGCGCTCGGGGTTGAACTCGACGTCGATGTACATCGCCCCCGAGCCGACGAGCTGTGCCAGCCTGCGCTTGATCGCGGATTCCGAGCGGCCTGTCGCCTTCTGGAGCTCCGGATAGGTCGCACGGCCGTCGCGCTCGAGGGCGGCGACCAGCGACTCGTCCTCCTCGCTGATCAGGGCGGGCCCCGGGTGCGGGTGCGGCTCGGGGGTGAGCGCGGCGGCCTCGGCCTCCGTGAGCGCGCCGTTCTTGGCGAGCCAGCCGACAGGGCCGCCGTAGAAGCGGTGCAGCAGCTGGTGCGCGCGGACCTCGACGATGTGCGGGGTGCGCGGCAGCTTGCCGAGCAGCAGTTCGTCGCTTTCGTCGCGGGTGCGGGCGCGGGTCGTGCAGGTCACCTCCGTGCCGCCCGAGGTGAGGCCGATCCACGCCGTTCCGGGGCGTCTGGCCAGCGCGTCCGCGATGGTCACGGCTCCGTCGGGCGTACAGCGCAGCCGCAGCATCCAGTGCTCGAGGCCCGGCTTGTCGGCGGCGCAGCGGACGGCGACCACCCGCAGCCCCGCTTCCGCGCGCAGCCTGCGAAAGCGGCGCGCCACGGTCTGGTCGGACACGCCGAGCACGGCGGCGATCCGGCTGAAGGGGAGGCGGGCGTCGAGCTCCAGGGCCTGCATCAGCTTCAGGTCAATGTCATCGAACTTGGGGGATTCCATGTAGAAAGGCCTTTCCTATGTCGGATTCCGGCGCTTTTCCAGCCATGGCTGGCGACATCGACCGTGCACGTCTGATCGTACGGGAGTGGTCGAAGACCACGCCGTGCGTGCCGTGCGCCTGCCGTTCGGACGCACACTCGCTGCTCGGGCCGTACAGGGGGAGAAATGCGCAAGTGGGGACCGCTGGTCGCGGTCTGTCTGGGGACGTTCATGCTGCTGCTCGACGTCTCGATCGTCGTGGTGGCGCTGCCTGACATGGCCGGAGGGTTGAACGCCTCGCTCTCCGATCTGCAGTGGGTCATCGACGGCTACGCGCTGACGCTCGCCGCGCTGCTGCTCGGCGCGGGCGCCACCGCCGACCTGCTGGGCAGGCGCAGGGTCCATGTGGCGGGCGTCGTGCTCTTCGCGGCGGCCTCACTGGCCTGCGGGCTGGCGACGTCGCCCGTGACACTGGTGGCGGCGCGCGGGGTTCAAGGAGTGGGGGCGGCCGCGATGTTCGCGACCACGCTGCCGCTGCTCGGCTCGGTGTACCAGGGCAGGCGGCGTTCGGTCGCGCTCGGTCTGTGGGGGGCGGTCAGCGGCGGTGCGGCGGCGATCGGCCCGGTGGTCGGCGGCCTGCTGACCGAAGGCCCCGGCTGGCGCTGGATCTTCTTCGTCAACCTGCCGGTGAGTGTGGCGGCGATCTGGCTGACCCGGCGCACCGTCCCCGAGTCGCGCGCCGCGCGGGGCGGACGGCTCGACTGGGCGGGCACGGTGACGTTCGCGTGCTTCGCGGGCGCGACGACATACGCGGTCATGCGGGCGGGCGGCCTCGGGTGGGTCTCAACGCCCACCCTGACCGCGTTCGGGATCGCGGCGCTCGCACTGGTCTGCTTCGTGCTCGTCGAACGCAGGACGGCCCATCCGCTGCTGGATCTGTCGCTGTTCGGCAAGCCCGCGTTCGCGGGAGTGACGGTGGGGGCGCTCGCCTACAGCGTGGCCGCCTTCGCGGTGCTGCCGTACACCTCGATCTGGCTGCAGACGGTGCTCGGGCTCGGTCCGGTGCACGCCGGTCTCGCCGTGCTGCCGTTGGCCGCGACGGGCTTCGTGGTGGCGGCGGCCGGTGGCCGGCTGCTGCACGGGGTGCGACCGCGCCTGACGATCGGCGCGGGTCTGGCGCTGCTCGGCGCGGGCGCCCTCGCGCAGGCCGTCCTGGACGCGGGCTCCTCGTGGACGGCGCTGCTGCCGGGGCTGGTACTGGCGGGCCTCGGCACGGGACTGGTGGCTCCCGCGCTCGCGGGCGCCGCGCTCGCCGCAGTGCCGCCGGAGCGCGCGGGCATGGCGGGCGGCGCGGTCAACACGTTCAGGCAGCTCGGGTACGCCTTCGGGGTCGCCGCCTTCGGCACGGTGCTGACCTCCCGCATGGAGGACACGCTCGCCCCCGGCCAGGCCCACGCGCTCGCGGGCGGAGGCGCGTCCTGGCTGCGCGGGACGGGCGTCTCCGAGCACGCGCTGCGCGCGGCGTTCGCCTCAGGACTGAACGCGGCGGCGCTTGTCGCCGGCGTCGTCGGGCTGCTCGCCGGGGTCACAGTGCTGGTGCTGGTGCGGGAGCCACGCCCTGTCGAGCGGGAGACGCCGGAGGCGGGGGAGAGCGTCCCGGTGTCCCTTCACGAGAACGTCCCGGGAAACCCCTGACCACGTCCAGCCGCCGTCCCCGTCGAGAGCGGCGGACGGTTTCAGCGGTCGAGGCGGTCGAACACGTCGCCGAGGGCTTCGGCGAACTCGGCAGGACACCTCAGGAAACCCACGTGGTCGCAGGGGAACTCGAGCAACTGGACATCGAGGCGCGCGGCGAGGACGGCGGCGATGCGGTGGGGGAGCGTCTCACACGAGTCGGCCCCCGCCACCACGGCGAGGCGAGCGGCGCGCAGGGCGTCCATGTCCGGTCTGAAACGAACGAACGACCGCAGCTCGTACTCCAGGCACGTTTCCATGTTCGCCTGGACGCGGGCCAGCATCTCCAGCACCGGGGCGGGCAGAGCCGCTGACGGCTCAGGCGGGATCTCCACGCCGACCTCCGCGTTGAGCACGCGGATGGCCTTGCCGACGCCGTCACGCCGGTAGGTCTCGTGCACCTCCTGGAACAGCGTGTGCCAGCGCTCCGCGTCGGGCAGCAGCTCGATGAGGAACGGCTCGTGCGCGACCAGGGAACGGACCTGAGCCGGGTGGCGGGCGAGCAGGTCCATGCCGATCATGGCGCCGTAGCTGGTGCCGAAGACGCGGGCGGGCTCGTCGCCGATCGCGCGCAGCAGCAGGTGGGCGTCGTCTGCGTGTTCGCCGATCCATTGCTCCCGCGCCGGCTCGGTGAGGCGGCTGCGGGAGTTGCCCCGCAGGTCGTAGGTGACGACTGTGTGGTGCTCCGCGAGCAGAGCGGCCAGCGGCCCGAACAACGCCGCGTCGCCGTCGCCGCCGTTGACGAGCAGGAGGGGCGGTCCTGAGCCGCGCACCTCGTAGTAGAGGTCGGCGCCGGGTACGGCCAGCGTGCCGGTGTCCATGAGTTCGCCTTCCGGGGGGATTGGACCACCCACGGCCTGCCGTGGGCGCTGACGCTCCCGCGCAACGTCGTGTTTCCATCCTTTCACCGCGCCCCGCCCCGCCGCCCGGAGTCGTCGGCATTCCCAGAACTTCGCGGGGAACGGTGCTCACCGCCTCAGACGGTGTGCTCCGGCTGCTCGGGGGCGGCTCGCCTGACGGGAGTGAGAAGCGCGGCGACCGCGATCAGCAGGCAGCCTCCTCCGGCGAGCAGGAACACCTCGGCGGCCCCGTACCGCCCGGCCATCCAGGTGAGCAGCGCGGCCCCCACCGGACCTGTGGAGTTGTGGATGGTCCAGAACGCGGAGGTGACGCGGCCCAGCAGACGGTCCGGGGTCACCTGCTGACGCAGTGACATCGAGCTGATGCCGGCCACGCTGGCGCAGGCCAGGTAGGCGGCCGCCAGGGCGGTGATCACCGGGATGTCCCCTGAGAGGCCGATGCCGGCCATGGCGAGCGCGCCCACCGCCTGTGCCCCGATCCACGAGGCGCCGAACCACAGCCTTCTGCGGACGGGCGCCGCCAGCAGGGATCCGGCGATCGTGCCGAGCCCCGCGATCGCGAGGATGACGCCGACCTCGCCGTCCGACCTGCCGAGATCATGTTTGAAGAAGTAGATCAGGACGTCGGTCAGGCCGTACGTCAGGAAGACGAGGAACGACAGCAGCACGGTCAGGGGGCGCAGCACCGGATGCCGCCAGAGAAATCGGACGCCCGCCAGCAGCTCCCGCCACGGCCCCTGACGGGCGGGGACGGCCTGCCCGTCAGGGGCCGTGGCCTGCCCGCCGAAGCGGATGAGCCGGATGCCCACCACGGACACCGCGAAGCTCGCCGCGTTGACGGCGACGGCCGCGGTCGCGCCGAACCGCTCGGTGACCAGCCCCGCCAGCAGTGGGCCCGCGATCCCCGCCGCCGCGTAGGTGGCGTAGAGCAGACCGTTGGCCTCGGTGACGCGGTCGTCGCGCACGAGGGTGCGCACCGCCGTCACATAGGTGACCTGGAAGACCATCCCGATGGCCTCGCTGACCGGTAGCACCACGTACAGCAGCCACACCTGCGGGCCGAACGTCCAGGCCAGCGGTATGAGGCCGTACGAGACCACCCGGGCGAGGTCGCAGTAGATCAGCAGCGCCCGCCGGTCGAAGCGGTCGACCAGCGCTCCAGCGAACAGCCCGGCGACGATCGACGCCACACCGGCGACACCGGTCAGCAGCCCCATCTGCGCGACCGACCCGGTCACGTGCAGCACCAGCAGCGGGACGGCGACGTAGGCGAAGGAGTCTCCGGCGACGGAGAACGTCTGCGCGCCCCAGAAGACGACGAAGTCACGCTCGCGCCACAGCGGACGTACGGGTGCGCCTTCCGTTCCCCCGGCCGGTGTCACCCGTCGAAGATCTCCCATGGCAGGCGAGGTCCGCAACCGCCCGGAGAGGGAGATCGTCGACGGGTGACCGCGTTGGGGTGCTCGTCCTACGGCCGGCCGACGTAGCGGCGGAGATGTTCGGCGGTGAGCGAGGTCCCGGTGGCGACGAGTTCGGCGGGGGTGCCGGTGAAGACGACCTGACCGCCGTCGTGGCCCGCTCCCGGTCCGAGGTCGACGATCCAGTCCGCGTGGGCCATCACCGCCTGGTGGTGTTCGATGACGATGACGGTGTTGCCGTCGTCGACGAGACGGTCGAGCATGCCGAGCAGCTGGTCCACGTCGGCGAGGTGCAGGCCGGTGGTCGGCTCGTCCAGGACGTAGGTCGTGCCGTTCTTCGCCATGTGGATGGCGAGTTT
The DNA here is from genome assembly GCF_027922005.1 of Streptosporangium carneum. GTDB lineage: Bacteria > Actinomycetota > Actinomycetes > Streptosporangiales > Streptosporangiaceae > Streptosporangium > Streptosporangium carneum. Next base: position 314,181 of record NZ_BSEV01000004.1, read on the forward strand.
GAGCCGTTGCCGTTCGCCGCCGGACAGCGTGGTGAGCGGCTGGCCGAGGCCGAGGTAGCCAAGACCGACCGCGGCGAGGCGGTCGAGGACGGTGCGGGCCTGGCCGCCGGTGAAGAACTCCCGGGCCTCCGTCACGGACATGCCGAGGACCTCGCTGATGTTCCTGCCGCGCAGCCGGTAGGAAAGCACCTTCGGGGTGAACCGTCTCCCCTCGCACTCATCGCACACCGACGCCACCTCGGCCATCATGGCGAGGTCGGTGTAGATCAGCCCGATGCCCTTGCACGCGGGGCACGCGCCCTCGGAGTTGGCGCTGAACAGGCCGGGCTTCACACCGTTCGCCTTGGCGAACGCCGCCCTGATCGGGTCGAGCAGCCCCGTGTAGGTGGCCGGGTTGCTCCGGCGTGAGCCGCGGATCGCCGACTGGTCGGCGACGACCACGCCGTCCCGCCCGGCGACGTAGCCGTGGATCAGCGAGCTCTTGCCGGACCCGGCGACGCCGGTGACGACGGTGAGCACGCCGAGGGGGATGTCGACGTTCACGTCCCGCAGGTTGTGCAGGGAGGCGTCCTTGATCGGCAACAGCCCGCTGGGGGTGCGCGCCTTCTCGCGTACCTCCACCCGATGGTCGAGGTAGCGGCCGGTCAGGGTGCCGGACTCCCGCAGTCCCGCCAGGTCGCCGGCGAAGCAGATCCGGCCGCCCGCCCTGCCGGCCCCTGGGCCGAGGTCGACGACATGGTCGGCGATCCGGATGGTCTCCGGCTTGTGCTCGACGACGAGCACCGTGTTGCCCTTGTCGCGCAGCTGGAGCAGCAGGTCGTTCATCCGTTGGATGTCGTGCGGGTGCAACCCCGCGGTGGGCTCGTCGAAGACGTATGTGACGTCGGTCAGCGCCGAATTGAGGTGCCTGACCATCTTCACGCGCTGTGTCTCGCCGCCGGACAGCGTGGAGGTCTCCCGGTCGAGGCTCAGATAGCCGAGGCCGATCCCGGCCAGCGAGTCCAGTGTCTCGCCGAGTGCCTCGAGCAGCGGCCCGACGGAGGCGTCCCGGATGCCCCTGACGAACTCGGCCAGGTCGTTGATCTGCATGGCCGAGCACCGCACGATCGTGTGGCCGTCGATCGTCGAGGACCGGGCCGCCTCGTTCAGCCGGGAGCCCTCACAGGCGGGGCAGCCGGCGAGTTTGACCGCCCTGTCGGCGAACGCGCGCGCCTGGGGCTGCATCGACTCCCGGTCCTTGGCGAGGTACAGCCGCCGGACCTTGGTGACGAGCCCCTCGTAGGTGACGTTGTTCGATCCGATTTTGAGTTTGGTGGCGGGCTTGTGCAGGAAGTCCTCCCACTGGGCGGGGGTGTAGTCCCTGAGCGCGAGGTCGGGGTCGAAGAGGCCGGAGTGCGCCATCAGCTGCCAGTACCAGGTGTCCACCCCGAACCCGGGGACCGTGATCGCTCCGTCGTTCAACGACAGCCTCGTGTCGACCAACTGGTCGACGTCGATCTCGGAGACCTTGCCGAGCCCCTCGCACCGCGGGCACATGCCCTCCGCCCTGTTGAAGCTGAAGGCCTGGGGAGGGCCGACGTGGGGGACGCCGATCCGGCTGAACAGGATCCGCAGCATGGTGTGGGCGTCGGTGGCGGTGCCCAGGGTCGAGCGGGAGTTGGCGCCCATCCTTTCCTGGTCGACGACGATCGCCGCGCTCAGGTTGCGCAGCGAGTCGACGTCGGGACGGCTGAGGCTCGGCATGAAGTACTGGACGAAGGCCGTGTAGGTCTCGTTGATCAAGCGCCGTGACTCCGCGGCGATCGTGTCGAAGACGAGGGAGGACTTTCCCGAGCCCGAGACCCCGGTGAAGACGGTGAGCCGTCGTTTGGGGATGTCGAGGGAGACGTCGGCCAGGTTGTTCTCCCTGGCTCCGCGGACCTGGATGAGGTCGTGTCCGTCCGCGGCCGCGTGTTCCGGCACGCGGGGGCCGGCGATTGCGAACACTCCTGATCTGTCACCGGAATTCATGCCTTCAAGTTTCTCATTGAAGTCCTTGTTTGAACTTTTTCATCACCTCCGGCGGATTTTCCTGGTGTTTGTTTCGGTAACCTTAAAGTCGATGGTGAACCCTGTTATTGGAGGGCGGAGCGATGAGCCGTGAGGAAGCAGCCCTTCGTCCCATCGACCTGGCGCGGATGGCGGGCGTCTCCACCCAGCAGATCCGCAACTACGCCGACGCCGGCGTCCTGCCCCCGACTCCGCGGACCGCTGCCGGTTACCGCAGGTTCGACGCGGGGCACCGCCGGGCCCTGATCACCTACCGGACGCTGGCGGGAGGGCACGGATGGGAGGCCGCCCGAGCGATCATGCAGGCTGTCCACGCCGGAGACCTCTCCGCGGCGCTCGCGCTCGTGGACGCGGGCCATGCGGCGCTGCACGAGCAACGCCTCTCCCTCAGGGCCGCGGGCGAGGCGCTCGAGGCTGTCGCGGAGCAGCCCCCGGAGTCCTCGGCGTCGCCGCGGTCGGGCATGCGTGTGGGGGAGGTGGCCGCCCACCTCGGCGTGCGCGCCTCCGCCCTGCGCCTGTGGGAGTCCGCCGGTCTCCTGACACCGAAGCGCGATCCGGGCACCGGCTACCGCCGCTTCGGCCCGGCCGACGTCCGGGACGCGAGAATGATCAACATGCTCAGGCAGAGCCGCTATCCCCTGTCACGGATTCAGCCCATCCTCGACGGCCTGCGCAGGACGGGCAGCAGCGACGCGCTGCGGGCGGCCATCGCGCAACGTCAGGCCGAACTGACGCAACGGGCGGCGGCCATGCTTGAGGGCTCCAGCCGCCTGCACCACTACCTCACCGGGGGAGGAGCGCCCTCGGATCCCGTGCCGCCCGGCTGACGGCGGCCGAGGCGAAGGCGGTGATGATCGGATGCGGCCTGCTGCCGTCACCGGCCAGCTCGGGCTGGAAGAGCGTGGCCAGGAAGAACGGATGGTCGGGCAGCTCGAGGATCCGTACGGCTCCGGTGCTGTCGTGACCGGTGAAACTCAGCCCGCCCGCCTCGAGCGCGGGCAGGTAGACGGGGTTGAGGCCGAAGGAGCACGAGTATCTCTCCACGGTCCTGGCCGCGCCGACGACCTTCTCGGCCAGCGATCCCGGCGTCAGCCGTACCGCCTCCTCGTGGCCCGCGAGCGAGCAGGCCAGCCGCAGCAGCAGGAAGTCGTCGGCGTCCGGGTCGTTCTCCGCGTGCGCGACCGGCAGGCCGAGGACGTTGCGCGCGTACTCCAGCAGCGTGTGCTGGAAGCCGCCGCAGGTGCCGAGGAACGGGATGCCGTGCTCGCGGGCGGTGCGGGCGGCGTTCACCGCGCCCGCCTCGCTGAGGTACGGGCTGCCGGGCATTATCCAGACGCCGTCGAACCCCTCCAGGTCCTCGGCTTCGGTCGTGGGGATCCAGTAGGCGTCCAGCGTGAGCCCGTCGCGTTCGCGCAGGGCCTGGAGGATGGTGGGAACGCGTGTGTGAGCCTGGACGCCGGGGGATCTGTCGCCGACCAGGGCGACTGTCGCGGTGGTCATGCCCCCATCCTTGCCGCGCCCCCGCAGTAAGCGCCAACGATGATTGCCGTTCCTTCGATAAGAGATACTGATGCGCTGTGGAGCCACACCTGCTGCGCACGTTCGTGACCGTCGTCCACCGGCGGTCCTTCTCCGCTGCCGCCGAGGAGCTCGGCTACACCCAGTCGGCGGTGTCCCAGCAGATCGCCGTGCTGGAGGCGGACCTGGGGGTGGCGCTGCTGCGGCGCCGTCCCGTGCGGCCCACCCCGGCGGGGGAGCGCCTGCTGGAGCACGCGGGCCCGCTGCTGCTGCGCCACAGGGCGGCCCGCGCCGACGTGCTGCGCGCCGCCGCGGGGCCCGCGGAACGGCTGACCGTGATCGCCTCCCCACTGGCGTGCACCCCGGCGATCGCGCGGGGCCTGACGGCGAACCGCTCGGTGGCGACCCTGCGCACCGTGGGACGCGAGCGCGTCGCCGAGCGGTTCGCCTCCGGCGCGGCCGATCTGGGGCTCGTCGACGGGATCGCCGCTCCCAGCGACCCGCTGCGGCTGCCCGACGTCGGCACGCCCGCCAGGATCGGCGTCGCGGAGGAGGAACTGGTCGTGGTCCTGCCCGACCGTCATCCGCTGGCCCGCAGGCGCGGGCTGGCGCTGGCCGACCTGGCCGACGCGCTGTGGCTGCGGGCCGATGTCGCCGTTCCCGTCGAGCGGTTACGCGAGATCGCGGGAGTCGGCGGGTTCCGTGTCGCGTTCGGTTACGACGGCGAGGACGTGCACACCGTGGTGAACCTGGCCGCCGCCGGGCACGGGCTGGCGCTGCTGCCCGCGTCGGTGGCGGCCGGGGTGCCGCTGACCGCGCCGCGTGTGGTGCACCGGGTCGAGGCGCTGTACGGCCCGTCCTCGGATCGGGCCGCCGCCCTCGCGGCTCAGCTGCGCCAGCCGCCCTCGTCGACCCCGCCCGGCACCTCGGCCGCGGGGTCGTAGGGGGTGCGGGTGAAGACGAAGGTGTTGAGGTCCAGATGGCTGAGCGAGCCGTCGGCCCTGCGCACCAGGCTCAGCCTCTCACCGGCGTAGTAGCCGTCCAGGCCGAGCCAGGTCCCGTCGCCCTGGGCGACGAACCGCGAGGCCCGGCCCGCTCCGCCGACAGGACCGAGCGCCAGCCCCCGTTCCGGCAGCAGCCGCAGCGCGTACGCGCTCGGCCCCCAGTACCACGGCCCCGTCAGCTCCAGCAGATCGGCGTCGGCTGTGACGGGCTCCCACTCGGCGGGCAGGCGCGGCTCGTGCTCGTCCAGGATGGCCAGCAGCTCGGTCAGGAGCGTACGGCTCACCCCCGAGGTCGAGTTGGCCATGAACAGCACGCCCACCCTGTCGGACGGGTCGGCCCAGACGGTGGCCAGGAAGCCCGGCATGGAACCGCTGTGACCGGCCAGGCGACGCCCGCCGGCGCGGGCGAGCTGCAGGCCGAGGCCGAATCCGCCGGTCCAGGCGTCACCGTCGTCGACGGTCGCGGGCTCGCGCATCTCGGCGACCGTGGCCGGGTCCAGGACGCCCGCGGTGTCTCCGGCGACGAACGCCGCCCACCGGGCGAGGTCGCCGGTGGTCGACCAGAACTGCCCGGCCGGGGCCATCGCCAGCGCGTCGTGCTCGGGCTCGGGCAGCAGCACGTCGGCCCACGGGTGCACGGCGTAGCCGGTGGCGTGCGGCGCACGCGGGCGGGTCGTGGTCTCGCGCATGCCCAGCGGCTCCAGCACCTCCGCCTGCACGGCCCGCTCCCAGCTCACTCCCCGGTGCCTGGCGATCAGCTCGCCCAGCAGGGCGAAGCCCAGGTTGGAGTAGTGGAAGCGGCGCCCGGGACGGTGGCGGGAGGTCTCGGGGCCCAGCAGGCCGATGAGCTGCTCGACCGGCATGCCCGGGGTCCGCTCCCACCACTGCCCCGGCGGCTCGGCGGTCAGCCCGGCCGTGTGCGACAGCAGCTGGGCGACGGTCACCTCGTTGACCGGCGTGCCGGGGACGTGCTTGCCGATCGGGTCGAGCAGGTCCACCCCGCCCTCGTCGCGCAGGCGCATGACCACGACCGCGACCATGCTCTTGGTGATCGAGCCGATGCGGTACTGGGTGCTCTCCGTGGGGGCCGCTCCCTCGACCCGGCCCCGCGAGCCGAACCAGGCGATCCGTCCCTCACGCACCACGGCCGCCGCGAGGGACGGCAACCGCGACTCGGCCTGCTCGACCGCGATCCTGCGCAGCAGTGCGCGAGCCGTGCTCTCCAGAACCGGCGACATCAGATGATCCCTCCCCGACACGACATGTGTGCTCAGGCTAGTGCCGCAGAAGCCCTGTCAGCACCCTTGACGCAATCGCGATTCGGCGGTCGGCACGCTCTCATCGGCGATCGCCTCGAGCGCCGTCTCAGGAAGGGTTTGTTTTTGTACCTACTAGTACGTACATTTCTGGCATGAGCACCTCGGAGCGCCTGATCGAGAGCACCCGTGAGCTGCTGTGGGAACGCGGTTACGTCGGCACCAGCCCCAAGGCGATCCAGCAGCGGGCGGGAGCCGGGCAGGGCAGCATGTATCACCACTTCACCGGCAAACCTGATCTGGCTCTCACGGCGATCCGCGTCACGGCCCAGGAGATGCGGGACAGGGCGGAGGAGGAACTCTCCGCGCCCGGCACCGCCTTCGAGCGGGTCTCGGCCTACCTGCGGCGCGGGCGGGACGTGCTGCGCGGCTGCCCGATCGGACGGCTGACCCAGGACCCCGACGTCGTCGCCGACCCGGCCCTTCGGCGGCCCGTGGACGAGACGTTCGCCTGGCTGCGCGACCGGCTGGCGGACGTGCTCGCCGAGGGGCGCGACCGCGGTGAGCTGGACGCGGCGCTGGACCCGGTCGCCACCGCCTCGGCGGTCGTCGCCGTCCTGCAGGGCGGCTACGTCCTGGCCCGTGCGGCAGGCTCGGCCGAGCCGTTCGAGCAGGCGGTCGACGGTGTGCTCGGCCTGCTCGCCGCCCGCGTCGTCCCCACTCCCTCGCCCTAGGCGAGCAGCGCCCCGCCATGTTCCGCCGGAGGGTCGGCGCGCCGGCCAGGGAGGCGTTTTCCCGGTGTACGCCATGCAGTACGAGATCACTCTGCCCGCCGACTACGACATGGGGATCATCCGGCGGCGGGTGGAGACCCGCGGCCGCGCCCTGGACGCCCTGGCCGAGCGGGAGACCGGCGAGCTTCGCCGCTTCGCCGAGACGCGGGGCGCGCACAGCGCCGCGCTGCTCCTGGACCCTCGGGGCTGGGAGATGCTGCGCCTCACCCTGTGGGAGCACGCCGTCCCGGCGACGGAGCCCGCCGGTGACCGCTACGAGATCCTCCACCTGTCCGCGCCGGGCCTGGACGACATCCCGGCGGGCCGCCTCTGGTGACCCTCCACCTGCCGAGATCACCACAAGTCATGATATGACTACTTTTAGCAATGAAGCGGGTGGGTGTGCCTCTGACGTGCGGGGAAACGCCCGTCCGAGACCGCGACCCCGGGACCCGACGGTCAAGGAGGCAGCGATGGAGTGGTTCCCCGCCATGCCGCTCGAGGGCTGGATCGCCACGAAGGAGACGGTGCACCGGTTCACACAGATCGTCGGCAAGGTGCGGCTCGCCACCAGCACCCGCCGCAACCACTGGTGGAACGTCCCCTTCCATCTGACGGGCCGGGGCATCACCACGAGGCCTTCCGGCGGCTTCGGCGGCACGCCGATCTTCACCGTCGACTTCGACTTCGTCGGCCACCGTCTGGTCGTTGACAGGCTGGACGGACGCAGGGCGGCCTTCAGCCTCATCGGCCAGTCGGTCGCCTCCTTCTACGGGGCCCTGTTCGAGGCGCTGGAGGACCTGGGCATCGCGGTGGAGATCGAAGCCGAGCCGTTCGGGCTCGCCGACGACACGCCGTTCGCCCAGGACACGGGACACGCCGACTACGATCCGGTGCTGGCCAACCGATACTGGCGGGTCCTGTCCCAGGTCAACCTGGTCCTGGAGCGCTTCGCCGCGGGCTTCTGCGGCAAGGTCAGCCCCGTGCACCACTTCTGGCACACCTTCGACATCGCCGTGACCCGCTTCTCCGGGCGTACGGCGGGCCCGCAACCCCAGGCCGACCCGGTCACCAGGGAGGCCTACTCCCGCGAGGTGATCAGCAGCGGGTTCTGGTTCGGCGACGACACGATGCCCTGGCCCGCCTTCTACTCCTACACCGCCCCCGAACCCGCGGGCCTGGCCGACGAGCCGCTACGTCCGGAGGAGGCGGCCTGGCTGCCGCAGCGGGGCAGCCACCTGGCCGTCCTGCGCTATGACGACGCGCGCGCCCACGACGACCCCGTCGCCACCGTGCTGGACTTCCTCGACAGCGCCTACCGGGCGGGCGCCAGGCGGGCAGGATGGGAGGCGGTGCTGCTGGCCAGCCCCCCGGGGGTCACCGACCAGGTGCTTGCGCCGCCCGCGCGCGAGGCCACCTGAGGCGGCCCTCCGCGTACGCCACGCCGGCGAGCACCACCAGGCCTCCGGCCAGCAGGTTCCAGGTGACCGGCTCGCCCAGCACCACCACGCCGACCAGCACCGCCGCGACCGGGACCACATAGTTGACCGCGGACGCGGTGGTCGCTCCGACGTCGCCGATGAGCCGGAAGTACAGCACGTAGGCCAGACCGGTGCCGAGCAGGCCCAGGATCGCCACGCTCGCGGCCACCCGCCCGGTGAGGTGCGGGGTCTGCCAGGCCAGGAAGGGGGTCACCAGCGCCTGGTCCGCCCTTACCCCGCGACCGTAGGAGCCGGCAGTTCCAGGTGGCTCCCGTGACGCCCGTGCGGTCGCGGTGATCAGGTGGCCTCGCCGCGGGCGATGTAGAGGTTCATGTCGGTGAAGTCGACCGTGATGTTGTAGGGCTTCCAGAAGCAGTGGGAAAACCAGCCCATCGTGTCGAACCCTGTCCCATAGGGCCAGGGCACGTTGACCGGCTGGTTTGGGTTCGTGTAGCAGTAGACGTCCTTGGCGGCGGCGTTGCCGAGGCGGATCTCCTTCGGGTAGCAGGGGTAGACGACGGCCGGGTGGCTTTGGGCGAAAGTCCCGATCTGGCGGTCGTAGTCGGTGCGGATCCTCAACTGCTTGGCCGTATCCCCGCGCACGCCCGCGGCGATCTCGCTGACTCCGCCGAAGTTCACCCCCACCACCCCTGTGCGGGAGCCGGCGACACCGGCGAAGCTGCCCGTGCTGTGCAGGTAGTGCTCACGGGCCAGCCACAGCGGCAGGGGCTCGGCGCCCGCCCGTGTGGCGGCGGCACGTGCCTTCCTGGCCGTCTCGGGGGTCCGGCGGCGCAGGATCAGCTGCCGGCCCGCGTAGTCGAAGGTGGTCAGCAAGTGGTAGAAGACCCACGTGCCGATCAGGCCGTCGCTGTCGGTGTCGATGTCTTCGCCCGACTCCGTCGACGACCAGCTCACCGGAATGTTGCGCAGCTCGATGCCGCCCAGCTTGAAGGAGTCCAGTATTCCCCAGTACGCCCATATGACGCCGTTCCCGTACTCGGTCTTCTGACTGGCGACGGGGCTCAGCCCGGCCTCCTTGGCCACCGACGCGCGCATGCTCAGATTCGGGGCGCCGGTGTAGAACATGAAGCGCTTCGGCGGTCCGCCGTTGACCGAGGCCTCGACCAGCGGAATCGGGTCCATCTGCTGGAATGGCAGCCGCGCGATGTCGCCGTGGACCTGATACGCCTCGCCGTGGACTGCCGCGAACCACTTGGCGTAGCTGTCCTCGCCGGCCGCTTTCCAGTGGGGTTCGGACAGGCCGAATTTGTCCTGCCGGATGTAGCAGTCGGCCAGGAAGTAGTTGGCTTCCTTGTCGTCGGGCGCCAGGGCGAGGGCCATCCTGAGGTATTTCTCGGCGTCGGCGAACCGGTTGGCCAGCAGCGCCACATAGCCGCGCTGGCGGGCCGCGTGCAGGTTCTTAGGGTCCTTTTTCAGGATCTCCTCGTACGCGCGGCCGGCCTCCCCGAACTTACCGGCCTTGAACAGCGCGTCCGCGTCACCGCTGCCGGCCAGCGCGGTGGCCGCGCCGCCCAGCAGCGGCGCGGCCGCGGCGGCACCGGTCAGCACGGCGGCGCCCCGCAGCAGCGAACGCCGGCCCCATTGCCTGTCATCAGCCACGCCTTCTCCTTTTCGTGATCACCTTCGCCGTGACTTTCCGTCCGACGGGCGGGCACAACACCTCCGGCCGGGTCGTCTCGCCCCGTTCGATGAGGACGACGCCGTGGTGCCGGGGCCACCCGGGCCGTACAGCGTCGTCCCGATGCGGGTGGCCGAATCGCTTCGCAGCGCGCTCCGTAACTCGCCCGCCGGCCGACTCCGTCCACTGTCGGCCAGCCGTATCCCCGCCTCGTCCGCGCCGTGTCACGGTCGTGTCACGGCCGCAACCGACGATGGCAGTCGTCGACAAACCGAGACATGCGGCAGACGACGCGCGCGTTCGGCACCGATCGTGGTTCGTGATGGGGGCGGACCAAGTAAGCCGGGAAGGGGTCGATCCCGGCTCAGAGGGCCTGATGAGGCATCGGCAGCTCTGTCGGAGGGTCCGCCCGGTCCGGTTGGCCAGAGGTCCTCGACGTAGGCGGCGGCGACGTCGCCGGGCGGGTTGGCGCACAGCTTCAGGTACCGGTCGTTGGCGTGACCGAGGCGGTGTTCCAACTCGGCGCGGGTGTGGCCGGAGGCCTCCGACAGCTGACAGGCGAAGGTAGGGCGCAGGTCGTGCGGGCGCATCGTGCCGAGCTTGCGGTCGGCGTCGGTGGTCTGCAGGTCGCGGATCCGGCCGACGTCGCCGACGGTGGTGTTGATGGAGCGGGCGACAGCCGCCTGTCCGGGGCGGCGCGCCGCGATCGAGGCCGCCGACAGAAACAGTGTCTGCGAGACCGGGCCGGTGTCGCTGGGGCGTTCGGCCTCCAGCTAGTCGGCCGGCGCGGCGCGGGCGTCTCGGTCAGCTGACGTCGCCGCTCATCATGGGCGACCTGTTTGGGCCTGCCGGTTTCCCCGGCTGCGGCCTGTGCTGTGCTCCGGTGTTGCGATCTCGGCCTGGGCTCGGCCGGGGAAGGTGAGGATCCGCTCGATGACCAGGTCCGGAGCTTCGACGGGCAGCGCGTGTCCGGTGCCGGGCACGATCTCCACGCGCCAGGACGGGGCGGTCTCGGCCAGCCGTGCGGCCACCGCCTGCGCGTCGTGCAGCGCGCTGCGGGCGCCCAGCAGCACCTGTACGGGTACGGTCAGCTCGCGAATCTGCTCGTCGGTGTAGGCGGGCGGGATGGGCAGCCGCCGGCGGAAGGACCGGCCGGCCGCCATCAGCGTCATCAGCGCGTCCTCGCGCAGTGTGCCGTTGCCGACGGCGCCGGCGACACGGCGTCGCAGCGCCCGTGGGAGCACGGCTGCCATACCGCCGACGATGAGCCACCGGTAGAACCGTCCGGTCAACGGCGCGAAGCCGACCGGGTCCACCAGCGTCAGCGCCGCGACCCGGCCGCCCCCGCCGAGCTGCTGTTGCACCGCGGTCCAGCCGCCGTAGGAGGAACCCACCAGATGGGCGCGTTCGGCGCCGAGCGCGGCCAGGACGTCGGTGAGCCAGCCGCCGATCTCGGCGCCGGTCGTGAGCGGCCGCGTCTGAACCGAGCGGCCGGGCTCGCCGAGCGGGTCGACGGCGTAGACCGGGCGTGTGCGCGTCAGCGGTTCGATGTAGCGGTACCAGGCCAGTGCGTTCCCGCCGGCGCCGGACAGCAGGACCACCGGATCCCCCTCGGCGGGCCCGGCCCGGTGGACCCGCACGGTGCCGGCGCGGGTGTCGACGTCGACGGCGTCCACCGGCGCCGGCCACAGCTCGCCGAGCACTCGGTCGTAGACGGCGAAGTACTTGTCACGGGCGGAGTCGCCGGTGAAGGCCGACGGCCGGTCGGGTGTGCGCATGGTGACGTCATCCCCCTCTGAATGGATACAGTCGTATCCTAACAGTTGGGATCCTCTTCGGGGCAATCGCGAAGATCCAGCGAACCTCTCCCCGGCCTACGGCGATGCGGAGGGCCGTCCTCGGCGCGGCGGCGTACGAACACCGTCGGCGGCTCGCCGCGTCGCGCGTCTGGCGGGAGCCGGTGCTGTCGGAGCTGGGCCTGCCGGTCCGCGAAGCCGATGCAGGAGCTCCGGCTGCGCCCGACCGCACGGTCCCAGCTCCGGTAAATACGTTGCGAGGCCCGGAACGGGCAGGGCATGCTGGGGCGATCGAGCGGCGGAGAGCGCTGCCTGGACCAAGGAGGGCTGACGGATGGCCATCACTGCACTGCGGCACGTCCGCATCAGTCCCACCTCTTTGTTCAGGAGCACACCCGTTGTCTTCCGAGTACGAACTCTCTGACACCTACTCCGACCTCGACGCCCGCCGGTCCGAATTCACCGGTGATGAGTCCCAACCAGATCCGGCCGCGGCCTTCGCCTTCGAGTTCCATTCGGTCGACGAGGAGCTGGGCCCGGATCAGCGGTGGTCCACCTGGCTGGAAGTCGAGCGCGGTTCTCGCGGCCCGGAACCACGCCCCTCGTGGGTTGTGACGGAACAGGCTGCGATCGACACCGAGCTCGGTGTCCTCAAAACCGGCAAGGAAGCCGACGTCTTCCTGCTCGAACGGGCCGTCGAAGCCATCGGCGACAACCCGGCGAAGTCCTCGCTGCTGGCCGCGAAACGGTACCGCACCGAGGAGCACCGGTCCTTCCACCGCAGTACGTCGTACGTCGAAGGCCGCCGTACCCGCAACAGCCGCGACAGCCGGGCGATGGCGAAGAAGACCTCGCACGGCCGCAGTGTCGCGGCCGACCAGTGGGCATACGCCGAATGGGACGCCCTCAACCGGTTGTGGAAGGCCGGCGTCCCGGTGCCGTATCCCGTGCAGGTGGACGGCACCGAGCTGCTGATGGAGTTCATCGACGACGGCGAGGGCGGTGCCGCGCCCCGGCTCGCCCAGGTCCGGCCGTCGAAGGAGCTGCTCGGTGTGTACTTCGAGCAGCTCCGCGACGGCATGCGCGAACTGGCCCGCGCGGGGCTCGCGCACGGCGACCTTTCGCCGTACAACGTCCTCGCGCAGGCCGAGCGGATCGTGATGATCGACCTGCCCCAGGTCGTCGACATCGTCGGCAACCCGAAGGGCATGGACTTCATGATGCGCGACTGCCACAACATGGCCACATGGTTCACGAACCGCGGGCTCGAGATCGACGAACAAGAGCTGTTCGCCGACCTGCTCACGATGGTGTTCTGATCGCCTTCTGCCGACAACACACTCGGACACCGACAGGTCTGTCCGGAACCTGCAGCGGCGCGGCGAAGCGGGTGACGACCAGTGGCTGACCGAGACCGTGGGCGAGAGGCCGGTGGCACCGTTCAGCCTGTACCTGGACCGCAGCGCCTGGATCACCCTGTTCCCGGTGAACTGATCAGTTTCGGGTCCGACACCACGGCCGTAACCGGCGCGGGCGGCTTCTCACTCGTCCGAAGGTCGCCGGTCTTGAACGCCTGCCACTCCGGCCAGGCTCCGGACGCGCCGGGCACCGTGGTGCCGGAAGCCCCTCACCGGGCTTCCGGGAAGCCTCCGTTCTCGGAAGTGGATACGGCTGGAGCTGCCGAGAACATGTACGACGCAGGAGGGAAATCCCAGCTCGACACTTCCGGGAACAGAGCCGCACCGCTACTTGGCGGCTGGGAAACGTTTTGGGAAGGGGAGGCCTAGTAGGAGTCCCACTTCTCCCGGCTCGTCCGAAGTATCTTGACCCCGAGCCATGCCAGGGCGAGCGCCGTCAGCATTGGCGGCAACCACAGCGGGGCGGCGGGGGAGGTGACGATGAGGAGTGGGACGGCGATCGGGAGAACCCATCCGGCGACGATCAGAAGCGGCAACGCCCCGTGGCCGAACCCCGCTCGCCAAACGCCGATCAGGACGAGCAGCAACCCCGTTCCGGCGAGGAACATCGACAGGACGAAGGCGTAGTCGAGGGGCAAGCGACTCTCCCCGGGAGCCTTGTACAGCCCGGTGTCCGCGACCAGAGGCAGCACCGACGCGACGACGTTGGCGGCGGCGGTGAGCCATCCGGCGACGCGCCAGAACACCCCTGCCGACCCCATCGTGTGCAGCAGGCCGATGATCGCGAGGGCGGTCAGCAGATCACCCGCCTGGTACAGGACCGATGCGGTTTGGGTGACGGCCCCTCCCTCGCCGTACGCGACGGAGGGCAGCGCGGTGGCGACGACATCTGGCAGCGGGGCGATGATCAGCAGCAGGCCGGAGCCGACACGCCGAAGGTCGGCGGAGTCCTTCAGCATGGGTTCCCTTCCTGTACGGGGTCGTCGCACAGGACGGTAGCCGCCGCCTCCTCGTTGATCATCCGTCCCGAGAGTGATGTGCCGTCCCCCGCCAGGTGTAGGGGGTGGACCTGCCAATCAGGGCACGCTGCAACTCGACCGGCTCCAGCGTCTCGACCTCCCCCTGCGCCAGCCGTTCAAGGTCGAGACCGTGCCGGGCGGCGAAGGCGGGCCAGCGCGGATCACGCTGGGCGGTCTGGGTCACGACGTGGTTCGGGGGTGGACATCGTGTAGGAACGCAGCTCGGGAACTCGCCATGCGATCGCGGCGACGGCCATGGTAGTCAGTAGGCCTCCGATGCAAATCACTGTTCGGGGCCCGAGGAGCGACGCGGCGGTCCCGTGCAGCAAGTTCGCGAGCTGCGGTCCGCCGATGAGGACAACAGTGAGCGCTCCTTGGATCCGGCCGCGCATGGCGTCGTCGGTAAGGGCTTGGGAGATGGCGTTGCGGAAGGTGCTGAGCACGAAGTTCACGGCTCCGCCGAGGACGAGTGCTGTCAGCGCGATCCACAGATGTGCCGCCAAGCCGAGTGCGACCACAGTGATGCCCCACGCGGCAGCGGCTGCCGCCATGAGAGCGCCATGGCGGCGGGCGCGGGTGAAGGTGCCCGACAGGAGACCGACCGCGAACACCCCGGCTGGGTAGGCGGCGTAGAGCAGTCCCAGTGCCGGACCGCCGCCGACCGGGCCGCCGTAGGTGCGCTGGGCCAGTTCGGGGAAAAGTGCGATCGGCATGCCGAAGACCATCGCCGAGAGGTCGACCGCCAGCACTGCCACGAGCAGTCGGCTGGCGGCCAGGTACCGGAACCCAGCCAGGGTCTGAGCGATGGTCGGATGGTCCCCGCGGTGCGGTTCGGCCGGAACGTTCGATGCTCGGACTGGCTCCAGGCGGGGCAACTTGGCGACGGCCCACACGACGGCCAGCAGCGCGAGCGCGTCGAACAGGTACAGGGTGCCGAGCCCGACGAGCGGGATCAGAAGGCCGGCGAGCGCGGGGCCCAAAATCGCCCCGGCGTAGCGGACCAGCGAGCTGAGGCCGTTGGCCGCTGGGAGCAGTTCGACCGGGACGAGGCGGGGCACCACGGCACCCATCGTTGTCATGATCGATCCGAAGGTCAGTCCCTGGCAAGCCACCAGCGTCATCAGGATCGGGACGGATCGGGCGTCCAGCACAGACTGAGTCCACAAGGCCGCGTAGGTCAATGTCAGGCCGCAGTGCGCGGCCAAGAGTATCGTTCGCCGGTCTCTGACGTCAGCGAGAGCACCTGTCCACAGAGCCGCCACCACCAGTGCGACGAACGACACGACGGCCGAGGCCCCCACGGCCGCCGATGAACCGGTCATGGTGAACAACTGCGTCGGGATCGTGGCCAGGCTGAACGACCCGCCCACCGCGCACATCACTGACGCCACCCACAACCGCCGGAACGCGTCGACCCCCAGCGGCCGACGATCGACGATGATGCCGCGCCCTGCCTTGAGCCCAGGGGCGCGCATCACCGGCTGGGAATGTTCCGGACGGCATCCGCAGCGTCCAGCGGTACGACGTCGGCGACGACACAGGCGATGTTGTCGGGAGCGCCTGCGGCGTACGCTTGCGCGATCAGTTCGTCGAGTGCCTGCTGCGGGCCGTCCTCCTCGGTCAGCACCTTCTGCAGGGACGCGGCCGGGACGACGGCCGACAACCCGTCGGAGCACAAGAGGTAGCGGTCACCGGCAGCGGCCTGGTGAAGTGACAGGTCCGGATGCGTCCCGCCTGTGCCGGTCAGTGCTCGCACCAGTAGTGAGCGCTGCGGGTGTGAGGCCGCTTCATCGGGGGTCAGTCGTCCTTCGTCGATCAGGGACTGGACGAAGGTGTGGTCATGGGTGATCTGGGAGAGCTCACCATCTCGCAGGCGGTAGGCGCGGGTGTCGCCGATGTGCACCAGCGCCAGATGGGAACCGGACCACAGCAGTGCGGTCAGGGTGGTGACGGCCTCGCCATCCGATGACGCCGCGGCGATCGTCCCGATCTCCGCGTCGGCGTCGTCGACCGCGTCAGCCAGCGCGCCGAGGAGGTCTTCGGCGGGCATGGCGAGAGCCTCCAACGGTTTGAGCGCCTCGATGACGGTCGCGCTCGCGAGGTCTCCGGCTCCGCCACGGACGCCGTCGGCCACCGCCAGCAAGCGGGGGCCCGCATAGGCGGTGTCCTCGTTGCTCGTCCGCACCAGTCCCGACTCCGAGCGGGCGACGTAACGGATACCGAGCATGGTCGCGGAATCGTCCACAGAGCTGCCTCTTCCCGTCAGATAGTCGACGAGGAAGTTTGCCAACCGGCCGCGAGCGGCTGTCTCGGCCAGGAACTGCTCCCAGTAGCCGGCGATCTCCTCGGCCGCTGTCTCCGCGGGTAGATCACACACATGCCGGATACGGGTCAAGGGCATGCCCAGACGCCGCAGCCAGGCGATCAACCGGGCTCGCTCCAACTGCTCCGGACCGTAGAACCGGTATCCCGAATCGCCGTCCACGGCGGCCGGCGGCAGGAGCCCGAGTTCGTCGTAGAGCCGCAGGGCCTTCGGCGACAGCCGAGCTGCCCGAGCGAACGCTCCGATCGTCAGCAGCTCCCGCACCACTCCTCCTCGTCCCGGCCACGACGACCGGTGTCAACGATGCTGGGGCTTCACCCAAGGGGAAGGTCAACAACATCACCACCCTTCCATGTGCCTTGGCAGGACCGCTCCGAGCTCCCTGGCAATCGCTACGCGCTGGCCCCGAGATCGAGACGGCTGTCCATGTCGAGGCGGAACCGGCCGTAGGGGTTGACGTGGGTCCAGAACAGCGGCGACAGGGCGCGCCGATCTTCGTCGGTGAGGTGGTCGCAGGCGAAGACGGTGCGGACCACACGGCCGAGTTCTTCCAGGGCGAGGCAGACGGGCTGCTTGGGGCCGCCGCTCTGGCCGAGCACGCACCGGTCACTCCGTGTCGCCGTCACTCCGGAAGGCGCGGCGGTAGGCGGAGGGCGTGGTGCCGAGAACCTTCGTGAAGTGCTGGCGCAGGCCGTTGCCCGTGCTGAAGCCCGAGCGCTCGGCCACGGCGTCGACAGGCAGGCGCGTGGTCTCCAGGAGCTCGCGCGCCCTGTCCAGGCGTCGCCGCGTGAGCCATCCGATGGGGGTGAGGCCCGTCTCATGACGGAAGCGGCGGGTGAAGGTCCTGGTGCTCATCCTGGCCTGCTCGGCCAGCTGCGGGACGGTGACGGGCTCGTGCAGCCGCTCGAGCGCCCACCCCAGCACAGGGCCGAGCCCCCTGTCCTGCGCAGGAACCGGCAGGTCGGGCGACACGTACTGTGCCTGGTCGCCCTCCCGCTGCGGCGCGACGACCATCCTGCGGCCGACCTCCGCCGCCACGGCCGCGCCGAAGTCACGGCGGACTATGTGCAGGCACAGGTCGATGCCCGCCGCGGTGCCCGCGCTGGTGAGGACGTCGCCCTCGTCGACGAACAGCGCGCGTGGATCGACGTCGACCCTCGGGTAGCGCCGCTGCAGCTCGCCGGCGTGCATCCAGTGTGTGGCGGCCGCGCGGCCGTCGAGCAGGCCGGCGGCGGCCAGTATGAAGGCGCCCGAGCACACGGCGGCGATCCGTGCGCCCCTCTCGTGCGCCCCGACCAGGGCGCCCAACAGCGCCTCGGGCGGGCGGTAGGAGGCGTCCGCGCAGGCGGGCACCACGACGAGGTCGGCCGAGCGCATCGCCTCCAGCCCGTGGGGTGCGCGCAGCGACAGCCCGTTGAGCGACTTCTGCTCGTGGTCGGTGCTCTGGCAGAGCGCGAGGTCGTACCAGTCGGGGGTCAGGTCGCGGCGGTCCCTGCCGAAGACCTCACAGGGGACGGCGAGCTCGAACATCGGGCAGTCGTCCAGCACAGGGACGACCACGCGGATCCTGGCCATGCCGCTAATCTAATGGCTCAAATCTTGTGGAACACGACATTTTCGCCACTGGTAGCCAGGAGGGCCACCCGGCGACAGTGGTGTCATGAACCATGCGGGACCGCTCGACGTGGGCGAGGAAGAAGGGGCCAGGCTGCTGACGGCCGCTGCGGACCTGGTCGTACGGCACGCGAAGGAGGTGGCCGAGGGCCCGGTGGCGCCGCAGGAGTCCGGCACCGCATGGCTGCGCGAATGGCTGGCCGGCCAGGACTTCGAGGCGGCGAGGGCACCCGCCGAAGCACTGCCCGAGGTGATGGAGGCGCTGCGCCGCTGGGGGGTGCACACGACGCACCCCCGCTACTTCGGCCTGTTCAACCCCACCCCCACCTGGTGGGGCGTGGCGGGCGAGCTCGTCGCCGCCGGGGTCAATCCACAGCTGGCCGCCTACAGCCACGCGCCCGCCGCCGTCGAGATGGAACGGCACGTGCTGCGCTTCATGGCGGGAAGGCTTGGGCTGCCCGCCACCACGGAGGGCGCCTTCACGGTGGGTGGCGCTGAGGCCAATCTGACGGCGGTCGTCGTGGCCATGACCCGCGAGTTCACCACCTATGCGAGGTCGGGACTCTCCGGTCTGCCCGGACGGCCCGTGTTGTACGCCTCCGCCGAGAGCCACCTGGCCTGGCTCAAGATCGCGCACATGACGGGACTGGGCCGCGACGCCGTACGGCTGGTGCCCTCCGACGCGGCGCACCGCATGGACACGGCCAGGCTGCGCGAGATGCGCGCGGCCGACGTGGCGGCCGGCCTGCACCCCTTCCTTCTGGTCGGTACGGCGGGCACGACGGCCGGAGGCGCGCTCGACCCGCTGCGCGAGCTGGCCGCCAGGGCGCGGGAGTGGAGACTGCACTTCCACGTCGACGCGGCGTGGGCGGGCGCGGTCGCGCTGTCCGACACGCTGCGCCCACTGCTGGCAGGGGTCGAGCTGGCAGACAGCGTCACGGTGGACGCGCACAAATGGCTGTCGGCGCCGATGGGCGCGGGCATGTTCCTCACCCCGCATCCGGCGGCCCTCTCGCAGAGCTTCCACGCGACGACCTCGTACATGCCCGCCGAGACCGAGGACGCTCCCGACCCCTACGCCACCAGTGTGCAGTGGTCACGCCGCTTCGCCGGCCTGAAGGTCTTCCTGGCCCTCGCCGTCGCGGGCAGGCCTGCCTACGCCGCGCAGCTCGAGCGGGATGTGCGGCTCGGAGAGCTGCTCGCGCACCGTCTCGCCGAGGACGGCTGGTCGCGGGTCAATGACACCCCTCTGCCCGTCGTCTGCGTGGCGGCTCCCGAGGCCGAGACGGAAGGCCATGAGCGCAGCGCCGCCTGGCACGCGGCCGTCGCCGATCACGTGGTCAGGAGCGGTGCAGCGTGGCTCAGCACGGTCCGGCTCGCGGGGCGTCCCGCCATCCGCCTGTGCGTGACCAGCCATCGAACGGGCCCCGCCGACCTCGAGGCCGTGGTCAGCGCGCTCGCCGAAGCCCGCAAGAGGACGCGGATCGCCTGATCGAGCCCGTCGCGTGCGAAGAAGCCGTCGGCGGCGGCGCAGGCACAGCCTTTGTCGGCGGGTGCGGCAGGCTCATGCGGGGACGGAGGCGGACGGCGCGACCAGCGGATGTCATCGGCATTTCGCCATCGCTACGGCCTGTCGCCATCAAGTCCGTAACAGCAATTAATGGTCGACCGATTTGATCCGACTCGCCAATGCCTCATCACTGGTCCGTTCCTCAGGAGAAAACGTGCGACGTCGCCCTCTCGTTCTTTTGGCCACCGCGGCGCTCATGCTGGTCGGTACCCCCGCCTTCGCGGCCGGCAAGGCGGCCCCGCCCGCCGGTGACCCCGCTCGCGCGACCCTGCTCGCCCGCGCCACGCTGCCCGCCTACACGCCGGCCCCCGGTCCGCCCACCGGCGCCTTCAGCGACCCCAACAACGGCATGACGCCCCCCTACCCCAGCCAGCTGGTGCTCGGGATCTCGTCCATGCTCCTCGACAGCAAGGGCGCGTTCTGGGCCATGCCCGACAACGGTTTCGGGACCAAGGACAACTCGGTGGACTTCCTGCTCCGGCTTTACCGCTTCACACCACACTGGGAAACGGCCCGCGGCGGAGCCGGGACCATCGACGTGGGCCGGTTCCTCTCACTCCGCGACCCGGATCACAAGATCCCCTTCAAGATCGTCAACGACGGCACCGCGGACCGGCTGCTCACCGGCGGCGACTTCGACGTGGAGTCGGTGACCCGGACCCCCGACGGGTCGATGTGGGTCGGTGACGAGTTCGGGCCGTTCCTCCTGCACTTCGACAGCACCGGCAAGCTGCTGCAGGCCCCGATCGCCCATCCCTCGCTCAAATCCCCGAACCACCCGACGTTGGCGAACGGGGAGCCCACGACGGTGCAGGGCAGCCGCGGCTTCGAAGCCCTCGCTTCCTCTCCCGACGGACGCTTCCTGTACCCCGCGGTGGAAGGCCGGCTGACCAACGACGCCAACCCGTTCCGGCGCTACATCTACGAGTTCGACGCCCAGAAGAACCAGTACACCGGTCGTTCCTGGCAGTACCGGACGGACGGCGAAGACTACCGCATCGCCGACATGCAGTTCCTCGACGCCAACCGGGCCATCCTGATCGAGCGCGAGGACGACGAGGGGCCCAAGGCCACCTTCAAGCGCGTCTACCTGATCGACCGGCGCAAGACCGACGCGGACGGCTACCTCGTCAAGACCGAGGTCGCCGACCTGCTGAACCTGCGCAACCCTGCCCACATCGGCTCGGACGACCCCGCCGGGGGATACGGTCTCGGCGACCCCTTCAAGTTCCCCCTGCAGTCCGTGGAGGCCCTGCTCCCTCTGCCGGGCAACAGGATCGCCGTCATGCAGGACAACAACTTCCCGGACAGCGCCGGCCGTGTCCCGGGTAAGACGGACGCCACCGAGATGATCGTGATCGGATTCCCGAAGCGGTAGTACCGAAAGGCACCGGACGGGTCTGTCCCCGGAGCCGCTGTGCCCAGGCGGCGACCAGCCTCAGAAGCATCGAACAGACCGGCGTCGCCTGCCTGACGGCTGACGGGCCGTGGGACCGCTCGCGGCAAGCAGAAGGCCCCAACCGGTCGGTGATCCGGTCGGGGCCTTCTCGCGCGACGCATGGAGATTCGGTGGTGATCGCGGTTACTGGGCGAAACCGGTGAAGTACCCGCGAACCCAGTCGACGGAACGCCTGCGCCTCCCGGCGAGTGCGGCGAGCTTGGGATCGGGGTGCGCGCACAGCTCCTCCAGGAGGGAGAAGGCGGCGCGCACGTCCTCCGACGGGGGCCTCCTCGTCTTCTCCTTCCACTTCGCGATCCCTCCCGCGTCGGCGAGATGTCGTTCAAGGCCGAAGACGACCCCCTTGCGGACACGCGGTCCACCCGACGAGAGCAACTCGCCGATCTCGGCCCACCGACACTCCGACGCGAACTGAGCCGTCAGGCCGGCGGCGCAGCGCTCCGTCACGACGGCTCTGCCGTGCAGGCCCGCGCGCAGCGCCTCCTCGGAGGTCGGCCGGGTGTCCGGATGGCGCATGAGGCGGCCCAGGGCGAACGCGGCCTCCCCGCCGGGGTCCATCGTGAACCGCAGCTGGCCGCCGTGCTCAGGTACATGCACCGCCGTCCTGGAGGACAGCAACGCCGACAGCTCCTCGACGAGGTCGAGCGCCATGCCCTCGTGCCGGGCGAGGTCCGCCGCGGTCCGGCAGGCGTGGTGCAGCACGAGCAACGCGTCGTCGGAGAGCAGCCGCCGGAGCAGTTCCCCGGTCGCGGCCGGCTCCAGATCCTCGCCGTCCAGCGCGTCCCAGATCCATCGGCCCGGTCCGCGGCGGTAGAGGTCGACGGCCTGCCGCGCATCTCCGCGGCGCAGGTACTCCCGTACGGCCGACGCGCGGTCGACGGCGGGCGGCCGCGGCTCGACGACGGGCGGATCCCCGTCGAAGCGCGCCGACTCGACGGCGGCGCCGCCGAACACCGCCCCGTCGAGGACGGCCCCGGTGAAGTCGGCCCCGGTGAGATCGGCGAGGCTGAGATCCGCCTCCCGCAGGTCCGCCCCGCGGAAGTCCGCCCCCGGCAGCTCGGCCCCCCGAAACGACGCGCGGACGAGCCGGGCGTCCCGGAAGACCGTCGCGTCGCCGTCAGCCAGGTCGAACGTCGCCTCCTCCAGGTCCGCCTCCCGGAAATCGGCGTGGGAGAGGTGAGCCCTCCCGAAGCTCGCCCGGGGCAGGCTGGCCCGCCGCCACCAGCTCATCGTGGAGTGCGCGGCGTAGAAGGCGACGGCCTCGCCGACGGCATCCTCGAAACCGCACTGGAAGAGGGTGACACCGTTGAACCCCGCCCTGTCACACCGGGCACCGGTGAAGTCGCAGTCCATGAGATGGGCCTCGGCCAGGCGGGCTCCGGACAGATCCGCCCCGGAGGCGTCCAGGAAGTCCGCCTGGAGGCGGGCCAGCCCGGCTCCGGAGAGGTCGAGATCCCGCGCGGTGACGTCTTCGAGCCGGATCCGCCCCCGGGCGGCCTTCTCGAGCTCCTCGCGCGTGACCGGGCGCCGCTTGGGGGTCATCGTCCTCCATCCGTTACGGAAGGGTATGGCTTCGGCCGAAACCGGCGGTAGGCAGGCTACGGCGCAGGGCACGGCCTTGATGTCGGGGCGCCCGAAGCGGGGGTCGGCGATCCAGTGGGCGGTCAGGCACAGGCCTTTGGCGTGCCCGGAGTCGACCACCCACCCGCGGGGGACACAAGCCCCCACGGATACGCTTCGCTGTGATCGGGTCGGGACCGGCCGTTTCAGTGGTTGACGTCGAACGAGACTGTCCTGTGTGGAGCCCGTCGGAGCACTTCTTGGAGAAGTCTCTGGTGCCGCCGGGCCGGACCAGACTGGGATGCGGAGGTAGCCGCTACGGCATACCCGAGCCATAATCTAGGCGGCACAGTCAGCGGCTGTTCACGGTCGGCGGGGCCGAACGCACATCTCCCGTGCTTGTACATCGAGGCGCCAATCGGTGACGAGGAGGCCGATGTGGCAAGACGAACGCGGAACCGGTACACCCGAGCAGCGGCCTTGGCGGCCGGTCTCGTTGTCCTGACGGCGCCTGCGGTCACAGCCGGCACGGCAACGGGTAACGGTGCCGCGCTCGGCGACGCAGGCAACCGGGCAACACCGGCCGGCATCGCTGAGTGGGTGGTGGACATGGACGCCACCAAGTTGCGCGAACTACTGGCGAGCGGCCAGGTCACCTCGGTCCGATTGGTCAAGGCATACCAGGCACGCATCGACGCTTACGAGCAGGCGTATGCCGACCAGCCTGGCGTCAATGCGGTCATTCGCACGGACCCGACGGCAATCGCCGATGCCGCCCGGCTCGACGCCGAACGCCGGCAGGGGCGCGTCCGCGGCCCGCTGCACGGCATCCCGCTCCTGATCAAGGACAACTACGACACCGAAGACCTGCCCACATCCAACGGCTCGCTGGCGCTGAAGCACTGGCGCCCTGCCGATGACGCCGAGCAGGTCGCGCGGCTGCGCGCGGCCGGCGCGATCATCGTCGCCAAGACCAACCTGCACGAGTTCGCCTCCGGCGTCGAGACCATCAGCTCGCTTGGCGGGCAAACCCGCAACCCCTACGACCAGACCCGCAACCCGGGCGGCTCCAGTGGCGGCACGGGCGCCGGCGTCGCAGCCGGCTTCGGCGCGGCCGGCCTGGGCTCAGACACCTGCGGCTCCATCCGCAGCCCGGCGGCGCACAACAGCCTGGTCGGCTTGCGGCCGAGCCAGGGCCTGTCCAGCCGCGACGGCATCGCGCCTCTCTCCGACACCCAGGACGTCGGCGGCCCCATCGCCAAGTCAGTCAGCGACATCGCACTGATCCTGGACGCCACCGCCGGATACGACCCGGACGACCCGTCCACCAAGGCGTCCATCGGACGGATCCCCCGCACCTACACCGCCGCGCTGGGCGACGCCGCTCTGGTCAACGCCCGCATCGGCGTGTTCACCGACTACCTGAGCACGTCAGGGCCCGCGCAGGTGACGACGGCGCTGGTCCGGGCGGCCGTCGAGGACATGGCCTCGCAGGGCGCGACCGTCGTCGATATACCGGCCCAACCCGCGCTGACGTCGGCGGTGGACGCCTCCAGCGTGTTCACCGATGAGACCGAACGCGACCTCAATCGCTACCTGGCGGCGCCAGGCTCACGATTCCCACGCTCGCTGGCCCGGCTGGAGCCACCGGCCGACATCGTGACCCTGGCCGACATCGTCACCTCCGGCCAGGTCACGCCCACGGTCCTGACGCGACTCAAGGCCCGGCTGGGCAGTTCGACCGGCCCGCAAGACGCTTACCACCAACGGCTGGCCCGGCGCGCGCAGGCGCAACAGCTGCTCCACAAACTGTTTGAGGACAACGACCTGGACGCACTGGTCTACCCGGCGGTCTCACAGCAGGCCGCGCCGATCGGGCAGCCTCAGGAGGGGCTCAGGGTCTGCGCCCTCGCCGCCAACACCGGGTTCCCCGCCCTGACAGTCCCAGCCGGCTTCACACCCGACGGCATGCCGGTGGGAGTCGAACTACTAGGACGGCCGTTCAGCGAACCGACACTGCTCGGGCTCGGGTTCGACTACGAGCAAGCCACACATCACCGCCGACCACCGGCAAGCACTCCGCCCCTGAACTGACCCCGCCAGCATGGAGGATCTGCCGTCTAGGCGCGCGCCTAGGTTTCCAGCCAGAGAAAACCCAGGTGCCTCGCCCGGCCTGGGCTCCAGCACGTTCCTCCAGGGCAAACCCGCCGGGCGCTCCGTGGCCAGCGGGAAAGGCGCAGCTGGTACGGCGGATGCCCGACTTCCTCAGACACCCCTGCGCGTGAACGGCGCCAGCCGGGGATTTCGTCAGTTTTTTCATGCCCTTACGTGCGGGCGCGCGAGCGAGAAGCGCCAGTGAGGTGCAATTGGCGGTCCAGCAGGACCCTCCAGAAACCTGCCCAAAGTCTGACCAGGCGGCCCGGCTCCTTCACCGTCCGGCTTCGCCCCAGCGGGTGGTGAATGCCCGCAAGGCGCGCTGCGGCTCAGCGGGCTCCAGCGCCTCAACCTCCCACTGCGGCGGCCGCTCGAGGTCGAGATCGTGGCGGGCGGCAAAGGCAGGCCAGCGGAGGCCGTCGCGCCTGCTTTCGGCCGCCGGTAACCCGTAGGGGCGGACCTGCTCGTGGGTGAGCAGGATGCGTTCGGCGTGCGCCCAGCAGCCGGTGCGGGCGATTCAGTCTCGTTCGATGTCTTCACCCGAGGCGTCGAAGTCCCCGACGTTGACCTGCGGGTTCTTCACGGTAGGCCAGACGGTCCAAGCTGAATCATCTTCCTGTACACGCAGGTCAGGCCCTACTTCGTTGGATACACGGCCGAAAATACGAGGCCCCCTCCCGGGGGCCGGAACACGTTTTCCGGCCCCGGCCCGTGCGTCCGTCGAGAGCGCTATACACGCCATACGCCCGAAATATAGGGATTTGTAGGGTTCTCTGCCCCTCATATCGATGTCACCGTTGGGGCAGCCCTGGCCGGCCACGGCTCCTTGCGCTTGCAGACAAGGAGTCATCGCGCATGAACCCCAAAACCACGCTGGGAGCGTTCGCTCTCCTGACGGTCGTCGCCATGGGCGCGACGGCGCCGGCGAGCGGCGCGGAGGCCACGAGCACGGTGTCCCGGCACGCCACCGCACGCAGTGCGGGCACGGACGGGAGCCTCTCCTCCGGCCAGGCGCTCCTGGGCTCAGGCAACAGTCACTTCAACGGCAACCCGGTGACCATCCAGACCACGTACTCCGCGGGCCTGTACTCCCTGAAAGACCCCACCCGCCCCGGTCTGAGCTGCGGCCGTCTCAACGGCCCCGTCTTCACCAAGACGACCGACACCTGGGGCGACGGAACCGGCACCAGTCTGGAGACCGCCTGCGTCGACGTCATGTTCGCCGCGCAGAAACACTGGGACATGCTGCGCAACTGGCTGGGACGCAACGGTGTCGACGGAGCCGGCAACTCCTACCCGGCGGTCGTCGGCATGAACGACGTCAACGCCTACTGGGACGGCACCCGCGCCGTCTTCGGCCACAACAGCGCCCACACCAAGCAGCTCACCTCACTCGACGTGGTCGGCTGGCAGTACGGCCGCGCCGTCTATGAAATGTCCGGTTCCAATGACGGGAACGGCACGGAGGCACAGGATCTCAGCAAGTCGGCCGCCGACATCTTCGGCACCCTGACCGAGCACTACGTCAACCACCCCCTCGCCCTGGACGAGCCCGACTATCTGATCGGCGAGGAGGTGAACACGGTGGGCGCGGGACCGCTCATCCACATGTACAACCCCTCGCTGACGGGGTACTCGAACTGCTACAACTCTCTCGTGCCGCCCCTCCCCGGGGGAGCGCAGGACCACTGGTTCTACCTGCTCGCCGAGGGCACCAACCCGCCGGGCAAACCCACCAGCCCGGTCTGCGCCGGCCCGTCCACGCTGACCGGCATCGGCATCCGGAAAGCCGCCCGGATCTTCTATCTGGGGCTCCAGCGCAAGACCCTTGGCTGGTCATACGGCAGGGCACGCGTGGCCACCGTGCAGGCCGCCAAAAACCTCTACGGCTGCCCCGAGATGAACGCGACCAAGGCCGCGTGGACCGCCATCCGCGTCCCCGCCCAGGTCGGCGAGCCGACCTGCTCGATGCCCACTCCTCCTCCTTCCGCTACTCCCAGTCCTACCAGCCCTTCCGGCCCCTCCTCCTCTCTCAGCGGGATCACGGTCGACCCGCCCTCGGCCAGGGTCAGCCCCGGTGGCTCCACCACCGTCCAGATCAAGCTGTCGCCCGGCACGGCCCAGCAGGTGACCCTGTCCGCCGGCGGCAGCCCCGCGGGGACGACCGTCAGCATCGACCAATCCACCACGGCGACCATCAACGTCTCGGCCAGCACCCCCCAGGGCACCTACACCATCACCTTCGTCGCGACCTCTGGCGGCTCCACCGAGACGACCCATTTCACCCTCATAGTCGCGGGGGAGGACAGGCGATGTCTGATCAATGATCACCCCGGGTGCGGTTAGATGATCCTTCGTGGTGCGACGAGGTGAGCTGACCGACAAGGCCTGGCAACGGATCGAGCCCCTGCTGACCGCGACGGACGGCAGGGGACGCCCCTGGCGCGACCACCGCGAGGTCATCAGCGGCATCCCGTGGCGGCTGCGCACCGGAGCGCCCTGGCGGGACATCCCCCGCTACGGCTCCTGGCAGACCTGCTACGAGCGGCCTCCGGGGAGGATCGGACCGGATTTTGGCGCTAGCACCGACCGGCTCACCGTTCGCTCTGGATGCTGAGAGCGGGGGAGGGAACGAGGGCGGACCGCCGTTGGCGGTCGATGATTGGCTGGTCAGCCCGTGGACGTAGGCGTCGATGGTGCCCGCGACGTTCGCCTCGTCGTGTTCGCGGAGCATACGTAGGACGGTGGCCGGGGACGGATGCCGGCCCTTCTTCTTGCCCTTGGTGATGACGAGGCGGGCGGCGATGTCGCGCAGGCTGAGATTCTGCTCGCGCAGGTGCAGGGCCATGGACAGCATCGCGTCGTCGGTGACGACGGCGCCGATGTGTTTGCCGCAGCTGCGTGCCGATTCGTGGCCTTCCAAGGTGCGATCGCGGATGTACTCTCGTTCCATCTCCGACAGGGCCGCCAGCACGGTGAACACGGCCCCGGACGGATCGTGGGAGCCCTGCAGCTCGCCAGTGAGGGATTCCAGGCGGCGCGCAGTTACTCGGCCAGGCCCTGCCGTTCTATGGCTGTTTTTCTCGGTAGAGCATGGCACAGTCCGATTTGGCGTATGCGGCACAGCCGCATCCCCAGGATGCTCACTCGGCTGCGGAGGAACCTCGAACGCGCCCCCAAGTACCTGCGTGAGCAGCTCGACCAATCGCGTTGGGACAAGTAGCTTCGCAGCTCACCCCGCAGCAGGGCCGCCGCTTCCGACTGGAAGGGCAACAAGCCGCAGCCGCACGCGGCAACCACGGCGGCCGCCCCAAGGTGATCGACCAGGACATGCCGACCTTCGCCCAGACACTGCGAGCCAAGGGCGTCCCGGTTCCCGAGATCGCCGCCAAGCTGACCATCGCCAAGGGAAAGAACACCGGCAAACGCCCTCCGGTCGCCTCGCTGTATCGCGCCCGACGCACACGCCGATCAGTAGTCCCGGCGTGAGCCGTGCCAGGAGCTCCACAACGCCTCATAAACCCCGCCGGCCGCAATCAGCTCATCATGCGCGCCGATCTCCGCCACGCGCCCGCCCTCCATCACCACCACCCGGTCCGCATCCCGCGCCGTATGCAGCCGGTGTGCGATCGCGATCACCGTACGTCCCTCCAGCACCGCCGCCAGCGACCGTTCGGCACGCCGGGCCGTACGCGGGTCGAGCATGGCGGTGGCCTCGTCGAGGATGACCGTGTGCGGGTCGGCCAGGATGACCCGGGCCAGGGCGAGCTGCTGCACACGGTCGGGGCCGAGTTCGGTCCCGGAGGAGTGTGAACCGAGCTCGTCGTCCAGCGAGGCGACCCAGTCGGCGCCGACCGCCGCCAGAGCCTTCTCCAAGCGGTTGTCGTCGGCCGTGGGGTCGGCCAGGTGGAGGTTGTCGCGGACGGTGCCGAGGAACAGATGCTGTTCCTGGGTGACCAGCACGACGTGCTTGCGGAGCTGGGCGGGGGACAGGTCGGCGACGGGGACCGAGCCGACGGTGACCATGCCGAGGCGGGGGCGGTCGATGCCGGCCAGTAGTTTGCCGAGCGTGGACTTGCCGGCTCCCGAAGAGCCGACGATGGCCAGGCGCTCGCCGGGCCGTATGGTCAGGTCCACTCCGGTGACGACGTCGTCGGATTCGTAGGCGAAGTGCACGCCGGTTGCCACGATGTGCTCGTCCCGGGGTTCCGGGGCGGCCACAGCGGTCTGCGTCGCCGGGGTCTGGAGGCCTTCGATCCGAGCGAAGGAGGCACCGCTGCTTTGCAGCTGTTCCATCCAGATGAGGATGGTTTCGATGGGCTGCTGGAGCTGGCGAAGGTAGAGCGTGCTCGAGACCACGGCGCCGAGGGTGACCTGGCCGCTGTCCAGCAGTGCCCCGCCGAGCAGCAGGACCAGGACCGGAGGCAGGAGTGCGGAGACTTCCACCGACGGCCAGAGGACGCCGCGCAGGAAGAGGGTTCTGAGCTGGGCGACCCGGCTGCGCTCGATCCCCCTTTCGGCGGCGCGGGTGCGCCGGTCCTGGAGGCCGAGGGCTTCGATGGTGCGGGCGCCGGCGGCGTTGGCGGCCAGGTGTTCGGCCAGTTCTGAGCGGGCGGCGCCCTCCTCCAGGTAGGCGGCGCGGGCGCGGCGCAGGTACCAGCGGGAGGCGGCGGCGATGCCGGCGAGCGCGAGCAGACCGCAGGCTCCCAGCAGCGGGTCGACCAGGAAGACGGCCGCGACGAGGAAGAGCGCCTGCAGGGAGGAGATCAGTACGGCGGGGGCGGCGTCGCGCAGGGTGCGCCCGACCACGCCGACGTCTGTGGTGCCGCGGGCGGTCAGATCTCCGGTGCGGATGTGCTCGACCGTGGCGGTGGGCAGGGCGAGCACGCGGTCGAGGAGCTCCTGGCGGATGTGTTCCTGGGTGCGCTCGCTGAAGCGGGTGCCGATCTTCTCGGCATATCGGGACAGGATGAGCTGCAGCAGCGCCCCGCCCACGGCGATCGCGGCAAGGAGGTCGATCGTGCCGCCGGCGGAGATGGTGTCGATGATGCGGCCCAGCAGCCACGGGCTGACCAGGGCCGCGGCCGCCGCCAGGCCGTTGAGGAGGAGGGTGGCGGTGAAACCGGGGACGTCGCGGCGGATCAGGCGCAGGGCCGCCTGCCGTACGTGCTTGCGGTCGGCGACGGGGAGGTCGCGGATCATGACATCACCATCCGGTACGCGTTGCTGGATTCCAGCAGGTCGCGGTGGGTGCCCGTCGCGGCCACCTGGCCGTCCTCGATCAGGACGACCTGGTCCGCCTGGGCGAGCAGCAGCGGCGACGTGGTGGCGACGACCGTCGTACGACCGGCGCGCGCCGTACGAAGACGCTGCGCGAGCAGGGATTCGGTGTGCGCGTCCAGCGCCGAGGTGGGCTCCACCGCCAGCAGCACCTCGGGATCGGCCACCAGCGCCCTGGCCAGGCGTACCCGCTGACGCTGGCCGCCCGACAGGTTGCGGCCACCGGGCTCGATCATGGAGTCCAGCCCGTGGCGCAGCCCGGCGACCACGTCCTGGGCGGCGGCGACGGTGACGGCGCGGCGGATGGTCTCGTCGTCGGCCGCGCCGCGGCCCTGCAGGACCTCTCGCAGCGTGCCGGCGAACAGTGCGGCGTCGTGGTCGGCGATCAACGAGGTGCCGTCGAACCCGCCGAAGCTCTCGAGCAGCGCCACGCTCTCCTCAGGGCGCGCGCTGACCAGCCCCACAAGGCTTCCCTGCGTGACCTCCAGCCCGGGGGAGCGGGGCCGGTCGCCGGGCCGCAGCGCGAGGAGGCGGGTGACCTGCCGGGCGGAGACCAGGCCGTGGCTGATCTGGGAGCTGCCCTCGATGAAGGAGGAAACCGGAACCACGAGCATGGCGATATATCCGTACACGCCGACCAGCTCGCCCACCGTGATCGCGCCTTCTGCGGCCAGCCTGGCACCCAGCCAGGTCACTGCGGCCAGGAACAGCGCGGGCAGCCCGGCACCCAGCGCGCCGATCCAGCTCGTCAGCGACGCCACCCGGTAGCCCTGCTCGCGCAGGCACGCCGAGTCGGCGAGGTAACGCTCGGCGTAGGCGCCCTTGCCGCCGAACGCGTTGAGCACCCGCAGTCCCTCGATCAGGTCCACCAGCCGGGTGGTCAGCCTGCCCTGGCTCTCGCGGTAGCCGTTCTGCACCTTCATCAGCCGCCCGAGCAGCGGCCCGAGCACGATCGCCAGCACCGGCACGCCGAGCAGTACCACCACGGCCAGCACCACGGAGACCTGCAGCAGCAGCGCCGCCACCACCCCGTAGCTGATCACCGCGCCCACCCCGGGACCTGTCACCGTCAGCGACGCGGCGACCGCGATGACGTCGCCGATGCCGATCGTCATGACCTCGCCTGCCGAAGTGCGTTTGTTCAGGTCCGCGCCGAGAGTGTTGATCTGCTCCACCAGGGCGCGCACCGTGCGGAAGTTGGCGTCCATCCGGATCTTGGTCATCGTGCGGTGCCGCATCATCGCCAGCCAGGCGTTGGCAAGGCCGGCACCGAACAGCGCCAGCACCCATCCGGGTGCCAGGTTGTCGTCGATCGCCCTGGACAGCAGGTACGGCGGGAGCGTGAGGCCCACCATCCACAGGGCGCCCAGCGTCGCGCCCAGCGTGACCCGGCCCTTCTGTGCCCAGGCCAGCCAGCACAGATACCGAGCCGCCGCCTTCATAGCGATCACGCTAGACCATGGCTTTACCTTCCTGGCGCTCCGTCCACGGCGATGTCGCCGCGCGGCCATGGTTACTCGATACGTCTCGTGGTTCCGCTTGCGCTCCACCGCGCCGTACTGGGGGGTGGACCTGTAATGGAACCGGAACGCACGCCAGGCCGGTTCGACCCGCTCAGCAGGGGCGGCCAGGACGGAGGGCCTGAGAACGTTAACGTGCGTTTCCGTTCCATCACGGCCCGGAAGCGATCAAGGGCTCGGGATCGAGGAACCCGCGGACAGTCGTTGGCGCCGAGAACGATCTCGGTAAGCAGTCGTCTCGGTGTTTCCCAGGCGATCGCCCATGAAACAGGCCGCCCGGC
Organism: Streptosporangium carneum; assembly: GCF_027922005.1. Classification (GTDB taxonomy): domain Bacteria; phylum Actinomycetota; class Actinomycetes; order Streptosporangiales; family Streptosporangiaceae; genus Streptosporangium; species Streptosporangium carneum. The sequence goes on from NZ_BSEV01000004.1 coordinate 345,895, forward strand.
AGGGAGCACCCTGGGCGAACTGCGTTTCACGGGTTGTTGCAAACGACTCGTCCTGTGAAACACACGCATGAAACGATGTCGGGGTGAGCGACGACAACTTCCTGCGCGTGGAAGCCAATGGCCGCCCCAAGGGAATCATCACCGCCTTCTACCCCCAAAGTGATTCGTGAACCAGTTCGAGCGCTATACCGAAGAATTCTGCTCAGTCTCACGAAGACAACTCGGCGAAGAACTACAGGAATACGATGCGTCTCTATTGGACCTCTTCGTTTCAGAGGAAGAGGACGGCATATGGGCAACCGCGACCGTGTCCTTGCCGGGAACGGAGAGGCCGTGGAGATTCCGTAGCCATGTCGCCGAGCGAACAGGCGCGGAAGGTTCCGACATCCTGGATTGCGGAAGCGACGATGCCTCGGTTTTCACGACTCATCTGACTGAACTCCTGGCCGCCCGGCCTTGGCCTCCACCCGAGTCTTGGCCCGCGGCGGGGGCGCCGGGAGTTGCGGAGGAGGAGTCGCCCGGTTCCGTGGAGGCCTGGCCAGGGGGGCCGCATGTCAAAGATGTCGACCTGCATAGCCTTCGCGTAAGGAATTCCGGCTACATCAAAGACATATATCTCGCCGCCTGGCGGCCACTGTTCGAATCCATCTGCAAGGATCCATGGCGCACTCTGAAGCCGGAGTTCACCGAAGACGCCGCAGGTATACGGCTCGAAGTTTCCATGTACTGCAAAGTCGGCGAAGACCGGCGACGATGGAGCCATAAAGGGCTGGTCCTCGACGCCGCCGACCGATGTGAACCTCCAGAAGTCGTCGGCAGGCGTTTCGTCACGCAGGCCGTCCAGGGCTTCGAACGTGAATCCCGGCGCAGGCCCTCGGCTGGTTGATCAGTGCACTTCTCTGTGCCGACCGCCAAGAAGCGTGTGATCATTTAACCGCACAGTGCAGCGAGTGGCAGGGGCTTTCACGCCGTAGTCGTGCGAGGGTCCCTGTTCGCTTCCGAACGCCTGGAGAACAGGATGACAAGAGCCCGGTGGCGGGAGACTGTCACGCCGGGATTCTGTGGGAGCCTGAGGCGGCGATGCCTCAGGCCACCCGACTGCAGGTCAGCAGGCCCCATGCCAGAGTGGTGCCGCAACACTTCGAGAGCGCCCCGAACCGCGTATCCGTTGTTTTCGCGGCGATCGCTACCGGGGCCCCGGCGACGGCAGCTCGGTGAACGCCCCGTAGGCAGTTTTCTGACCATCAGACGGAAATTCGGGAGGCATGGCCCCGAAAATATGACCAACCCGCCAATAGTTAACCCGAAGTGATCGTCATGTTACAAAGGCGGCGTCGCCTTCGGTATCGGCGCCTCGACTGTGGAATCCCGGGCGCGAGATGCGGTGGAGCTGTGGGATCGTGGAGGCTTTGACGCCACGTCCTGCCCGCCGTACCCGGGGATTTGTCATGGAATTTCGGATTATGGGGGCATTGTCGATACGTGACGGCGCCGAGGATCGCACCCCCACCGCTCCGAAGCACCGTGACCTGCTGGCGATGTTCGTGCTCAACGCCCGCCACCCGCTCACCGTCGAGCGGCTGCGACAGCTGCTGTGGCCGCTGGAGGAGGGCGACCGGTCAGACTCGCTGATCCGCGGCTACATCGGCCGGCTCCGGCAGCTGATCGGCAAGGACGTCATCACCACCGTGTCCGGCACGTACACGCTGGCCATCGACGACGATCAGCTCGACGTCGGCCGCTTCCGCCGGCTCGTACAGGAGGGGCTGTCCGGGCGTGACGGCGGGAAGCTGCGGGAGGCGCTGGACCTGTGGCGCGGGCCGGTTCTGGCGGACGTGGACCCTGACGCGACGCGCTGGGCCGAGACCGGGCGGCTGCGCGAGGAGCTCGAAGAGCTTCGCCTGCTCGCCCTGGAGCGCCGGATCGAGCTCGACCTGGACGCGGGCCGACACCGCGAGCTGCTGTCCGAGGTGGGGAGACTGGTCGCGCAGCACCCGCTCTGGCAACGTTTCCGCGGCCAGTTCATGCTGGCGCTCTATCGCAGCGGGCGGCGCGTGGAGGCGTTGGCCGCGTACACGGCGCTGCGCGACGAGCTCGACGGCGGGCACGCCATCGAGCTCGACCCCGAGCTGCAGCTGCTCCATCACCGCATGCTGCACGAAGATGTCATGCTGCACGTCTCCGCGGGCCCGCCGGTGCTGTTGCCGCGGGACGTCGCCCACTTCACCGGCCGCGCCGACCTGCTCGATCAGGTGTTCTCCGGCCTGGTCGTCGTGCATGGCCCAGCCGGGGTGGGCAAGTCGGCGCTCGCCGTACGCGCCGCCTGGCGGCACAGGGAACGCTTCCCCGACGGGATCCTGTACGCGGACCTGCGCGAGTCCACCCGGCCCGGCGCGATCCTGGAGGACTTCCTGCGCTGGCTCGGCTGCCCGGCCCAGGCGGTACCGGCATCGGAGGGCGAGCGGCAGCGGCTGCTGCGCACTTACACCGCCAACCGCCGCATGCTCGTCGTGCTGGACGACGCCACCGACGAGTCCCAGGTACGGCCGCTGCTCACCTCGTGCCCCACCGTGATCACCAGCCGGTCAGCGCTCGGCGGGCTGACCGGCGCCGTACGGCTGTCGCTGGGCGTCCTGGACGACGACGAGGCCCGTGACCTGCTCGTCAAGCTCATCGGCGAGGAACGGGCGGACGACGGCGGGGTGCGGGAGCTGATGCGGTTCTGCGGCGGGCTGCCCATCGCGTTGCGCATCGCCGGGTCCCGCCTGGCCACCAGACCAGGCTGGACCCCTGGTTACCTCGCGGGCCTGCTGGAGGACGAGCGCGGGCGGCTGGACCGCCTTCACTCGGGCGACCAGACGGTCCGCAGCGTGTACGCGGTCGGCTACGAGGGCCTGCCCACGCCAGCGCGCCGCATGGTGCGGCTGCTGGGCGCGCTGTCGGCCCCCGACGTCGCCGACTGGGCCGCCCAGGTCTTCGGCGACCAGGCCGACGCGCTCGTGGACGCCGGACTGCTGGAGGCGCACACCGTGGACGTGGCGGGCCAGGTCCGCTACCGCATGCACGACCTGACCCGGCTCTACGCCCGCGAGCGGCTGGTGGAGGAGGAGGGCGTGCATGCGGTACGGGAGGCGCTCGCACGGCTCCAGGTCGTCGTGATCGCCCGGGTGCAGGCGTCCCGGTTCCCGTTGGTCTCCGGTGAGCCGACCATGCGCAGCTTCGTGACCAGGGACATCAAGGAGTCGGTCGAGTGGCTCGTCGCCGAGCGCGCGTTCCTCGCCGCCCTCGTCGGCGACCTATACGGGGCCGGCCTCGACGAGGGCGCGTGGCGGCTCGCGCATCTGCTGGGCCCGTTCCTGGAACGGCGGCGCTTCCTGGACGACTGGCGGCCGGTCGCCGAGACCGGCCTCGCGGCGGCGCGGCGCACGGGTGACGCTCGCGCCGAGGCCCTGCTCCTGCGCGACCAGGGCGACCTGTGCCGGGCCGAGGGCCGGTGGGCGGAGGCGCTGGATCTGCTCACCCGGGCGCTCGGGGCGTTCACGAGCCTCGGGACGTCCAGCGGCAAGGAAGCCGCGCAGGTCCGGCGCAGGATCGGCCAGGTTTACCTGGAACAGGGCCGTCTGGACGAGGCAGAACGCCAACTGACCTCCTCTCTGCACGCCTTCAGCGGCGGGAGGGCCGGCGCCGAGGCGCAGCAGGCGCTTGGCGCGGTGCTGCGGCGGGCCGACCGCCCCGACGAGGCAGCCGACCGGCTCGCCGCCGCCGCGGGCTTCTTCGATGCTCTGGGCGACCGGCACCGGCACGCCGACACCCTGCTGGAGCTGGCCGCGGCACGGCTGGCGCAGCGGCGGGTGCCCGACGCCAGGGACTGCGCGCAGCGGGCCAGGTCCGTCGCCGTACGGCTCGGCGACCGGCTGCTGGACGCGCACGCGCTGCTGGCGCTGGCCCGGGTCAACCGGGCTGAGGGCGACCGCGACACGGCGCGCAGGCTGGCCGAGGACGCGTTCAAGATCTTCGACGGCATCGCCGACGAACCCGGCAGGGCGACCGCGCTGAACCTACTCGCCGCCCTGGTGTGACGATCTGGCGTGACGGCCTGCTCTGACGGCTCAACACCGCCTCAACACGGCCTCAACATCACCCGCGTTAGCTTCCTCTCGTCAGTCCAATGGACACATGAGAGGAAGATCACGATGACGTTCATCACCTTCCGCACCTCGATCGCCGCCCTGGCTGTCGCCGGGGCCGCAACAACCGGTCTCGTCGCCCTCCCTGCCGTCGCGGCTGCTTCGGGGGCGACCTCGGCGTCCGCGGCGGGGACCGCCTCCGGCTCCTGCAGCAAGGGCGGCGCGTACATCAACTTCACCGCGCACTACCACAACAGCAGCCGGTACCACGTCTTCACCAAGTTTTCCTGGACGATCGCCGGGAGCGGCGTGGGCAACAAGAACAACGTCGAGTTCCGGGTGAAGTACGACAACAGCCTCGGCCGCGACCCGATCTACTGGACCTGGAGGTCCCCGGACAACATCCGCAAGGGGTACTCCGAGGTCAACTCCGGCACGCGCAACGGCGGGAACCCGGTCCCGAGGAGCGGCGTCAGGGTGCCGAAGAACAAGGCGGCGTACGCGGAGTTCAAGGCCGTCTTCGACAAGAGGGGCGTCGACCCGCGCTGCGCCGGTCACACGCGCAACGTCTGATTCCGTTCGCTGAGGCAGGGCCGTGTCCTCCAGGGCGCGGCCCCGTCCGGTCGAGGGAGGTTCTCATGCGTCGTCGTCGCGTGGCGCTCGCCGGTCTCATGGTCGCGGCGGTTCTCGCCGGTGGCTGTGCCGCCGTGGAGCCGGCCCGTCCGTCCGCTCAGCCGTCGCCCGCCCCGTACGGGACCGGTCCGATGATCGTCGCGGTCTCGTCCGATGGTGTGGTGGTGGCGGATCCCGGCAGCGGATCGTACCGGGGCTACTCCTCGCGCGGGGAACTACGCTGGACGGACCGGGAAGCGTACCGCCAGGACGCGGACGCCGTCTGCGCGGCGCGCTGCCCTGACGCCGTGCTGTCCGCGCCCGCGGGCGACGTGCCGACCTGGCGGCGGCCGATGGGGCACGCCGCGCTGGGAGGCGCCGCAGGGAAGCGGGTGCTCAGCGTACGGGGGCCGTCGGACGCCGTGCTGGCCGAAAGCACGCCGGGGAAGGGCGGCTGGCTTACCCTGCTCAGGAACGGCGTGAAACGAACACGGATCCCGATCTCCAGCGCGGTGGGGCTCCTCTGGGTGGAGGACCCGGCGCGGTCGGCCGCCCTCATCGCGTACGACGACCCGGACGTCGCGGGGGCCGACATCCGCTGGTTCCGGCGCGACCGGCACGGCTGGCGGCCGACTGGACGCACGGCGCCCGCGGCGGGAGTGTGGGGGGCCTGCCTGGCGGACGGCGGTGACCTGACCGTGCTCACCGGCCCCAGCGCGCGGATGCTGGTGAACGGCCGCACAGTGCCACTCCGGACCGACCTGAGGGTCGCCGCGGAGTGCGCGGCGGGCCGGGACGGCGCGGTCGTGCTGGACCGCTGGGTGGACGAGCGGGGCGTGCGGCACACGGCCGTCCGGGGTGTCGGTGTGGACGGGCGTCAGATTTGGGCCAGGGAACTCGCCGCTGAGGCGACGGTCTCCGCCGATCCGGACGGTCGCCGGTTCGCGCTGGTCCACGATGGGACGGCGGAGATCGTCGATGCGCGGGGACGTACGACATCACGGTTCGGCGGGGTGGTGGCCGCCGCGTTCGCGGGGAAGGGCGAGCTCGTCACATTGGACGCAGGAGCACGGCCTAAACGCCTGAAACTTGGTTGAGCGGATCAGTACCGTATGGAGCATGGTCGCCCCTCTTGCCCCTGAGGATCCTCCGCGTCTGGATGAGTTCGAGCTGCTGGGCCGACTCGGGGAGGGCGGCCAGGGAATCGTCTACCTGGCCCGCGATCCAGTTGGGCAGCGGGTGGCGGTGAAGGTGCTGATCAGGGCCGACGCCGAGGCCCGCGCCCGTCTGGCCCGCGAGCTGGCAGCGGTGGAGAGCGTGGCGCCCTTCTGCATCGCCCGCGTGCTCACGGCCGTGTCGGACGGGTCGCGGCCGTACGTGGTGAGCGAGTTCGTGGACGGGCCGACGCTGGCGGAACGGGTGCACGAGCACGGCCCCCTGCACGGCGGCGAGCTGGAACGGCTGGCCGTCGGCACCACGACGGCCCTGGCCGCCATCCACGCGGCCGGCGTCGTGCACCGCGACTTCAAACCGAGCAACGTGCTGCTCGGCCCGGACGGTCCCCGGGTGGTCGACTTCGGCATCGCCCGCGCGGACGGTGTCACTACCATGACCAGCGGGCTCATCGGCACCCCTGCCTACCTCGCGCCCGAACAGCTGAGCGGCGCCCCCGCCTCACCTGCCTCGGACGTCTTCGCCTGGGCGGGCACCATGGTCTTCGCCGCCACCGGCACCTCCCCGTTCGTCGCCGCGGGCATCGCGGAGGTGCTGAACCGCATCGTCACCCACGAACCGGATCTGTCAGCGGTCCCGCCGCCGTTGCGCGACTCGATCGCCGCAGCCTTGGAGAAGGACCCTTCGCACCGGCCGGCGGCGGGCGAGCTGCTGTCCCGCCTGATCGACCCGGTCTCCGGTGGCCGCGGCCGGTCGATCGTGGAGCTCACCAGCCTGGGCAGCCGCCTCGCCGCCGAGCCGGCCGACGATCGGGGAACGTCGGACCCGGCCGGCGGTCGGGATCTTGCCAGGGCGGCCGGTCGTGGGGACACCGCGGGACCCACCGGTCGTGGGGACACCACAGGACCGGCCGGGGAGCCCACGGCCCCGCCCTCCTCACGGGCCCCGGTGCTCATCGGGTGGACCGCTGGGCGGGGCCGCCGTGCCGCGCTCGCCGTGGCGGCGGCGCTGGTCGCGGTCGTGGTGGGGGCGTTCGCCTGGTTGCGACCGTTCGGCGGGACGGGGTCCCAGGCGTCTTCAGGCACCGGTGAGCCGGGCTCCTCGGCCGCCTCACGTCCCGACGCTTCCGCCCCCACCTCCGAGCCCCCATCGGCCTCACCGTCGGGCTCACGGGAGGTCTCGCCCAGCGGGTCGGCGAGCCCGGGTGCGTCGGCGGTCCCGGGCGGGGGGCTGCGGGTGTCCGACACGTTCGGGCGCACGGTCAGCACCGGATTCGGTACGACGGATGACGGGAAGCGTCACTGGTCGGTCGGCGTTCCGGCGAGCGACTACTCGGTGGACGGCAAGAAGGGGCGGATCACGACGCGCTCCGGAGCCCTCTCCAGCGCGTACCTGGACGGGGTGAAGGAGATCAGAACCGACCTCAGCTTCACCTTCGCCGACGACAAGCCCCCCACCGGCGGCGGGATCTACGTGACCGCCGTGGGACGCAGGGTCCCGACAGTGGGGAGTTACCGGGCGCACGTGAGCCTGCGGCCCAACGGCGAGGTCCTGTTCCAGCTGATCCGCTCCGAAGCGGGCCGCAGTGAGATCGACCTCGCACAGCCACTGCGGGTCCTCGGGCTGACAGCGGGCGTGGGCATCGCGATGCGAGTACGCATCCAGGTCACCGGCACGTCGCCGACCACGGTCCGCGGCAAGGTCTGGGCCATCGGCGCGTCCGAGCCGGACTGGCTGCTCTCCGTCACGGACGCGACCTCCGGACTCCAGGTCCCGGGTGGGGCCGGCATTCTGACCTTCTTGTCTCGTAGGGCCACCGACACCCCCGTCACGGTGACCGTGGACGACCTCGCCCTGACCGCAACACCGGGGTGACGTGCCTGGTGACCTCCTGGAACGTGACCAGCCGAGCAGGATGTTGCGGGCGGCGGTCGTCTTGTTCGGCGCCCACGCGGTGGTGACGATGGCGTCGATGGGCTCAATCACGGGGTTGAGGAACGGTGGAACAGCCGTTGGTGGTACCCGCCGGTAACAGTGACTTGAGCTGGTGCTCGGTGTTGTGCCCGGGGCCGGGGTTTCGGCGCCGACCGACCGTGTGGTGACCAGGACCGGATCGGGTGCCGATCTCGCCCCGACATGCTGACCTGCGATCTCGTCCGCCAGAAGACCGGACAGAACTAACGCACCACTGTCTGGTGTCGGCCCGGCGGCGGAACATCGCGGAGCTGGCGGCCCGCCGAGTGGTCCGGAGGTCGACCGACCGCGGCCGCAGCCGCGGGGACGGCCGCCGAGGGAATCACCCGGGGCCCAAGGACATCGACGGTGCCGCCTCACCCCCCAGGTCGATGACTGCGTCGAAGTGTGCGTGAATGTTTCCGTCGCCGACTTGGAGGTGGCCGGGGGGAGGCTCCGTGGGTGCGGCGTGAGCGGAGCCGGCTGAGGCGAGCGCGACGGCGGGCCCGGCGAAGACGGTCACGGGCAGGGCCAGAGCGCCGAGGGCGAGCAGTACGACCACAACGCGCCAAAACTGACAGTAATTGATCATAGTCAAAGAGTAGTCAAAGAGGGGCGACGGCACCAGGCGGCGCGGCCCGCCCAGGTCGGCGCCCTGTGCTTCTTCGATACACACCGCAGACGGCCTGCCCCGCCCGGCGGGCACCCTCCAGAAACCTGCCGAAAGTCTGACCAGGCGACTTCGCGCTTTCACCGCCCGGCGTCGCCCCAGCGGGCGGTGAAGGCTCGCAGCGCGCGGCGCGATCGCCCGCCTTTGCGGCCGAGCAGGGGCCGGCGGGACCGCTCGTTGGAACAGCTCCCCGCCTACTCGTCAGGAACCCGTCGCTGCGGGAACACCTTCACGGCATTTCCAGGGGTTCCGGTAGCAATCGCGGAAAATCCAACGAAGTACCGTCTGACCTGCGCAGGTCACGCCGGGTCGCAGACCAGACAGAATCAAGAACGACTCCCCACGGCAGGTCCTGCGGTCCCCTGGTCAGTCCCGCCCCGCCCCTATGCCAGGGGCCTGGTCATCCCTGCCGACTTTGCACGTTCACTTGTACCTGGTGCTGCACGTTCATCAGTACGCCTGCAGCCGGATCAGCTGGCTTGCTCGCTTCTGGCTCGGGTCTGGGGCGAGGCGGTAGGAGTCGATGCCGGTCTCGATGTTGGGGACCGACACGCCCCTGTCGCGCAACGCCAGGGCGAAGGTGAGCATGTCCTCGTCGAAGACCTTCGGTCGGCCGCTGTGGTTGCCCTGGCCGCGGCTGCCCGGTGGCCCCAGGGTTTTCTCGCGGATGTGGTTGCGCGCCAGCCGCTTCATCTCCTGCACGACCAGGATCACCGCCTGCGCCGGGACGGCGGCCTTGGTGTCGGTGCACAACTTCAGGGCGGTCTCGAACTCCGGCCGGACCTTGATCCGAGTGGAGATCTTCTCGGAGAAGATCCGGCTGCAGCCCGCCTTCTCCAGAGCCTCGATCTGGCTGGCCAGCTCCTGCTGCGCGGTCGAGCAGCGCGCGTACCCGATCCGAACCGCCTGGCCGCCGGCCTCGGGGACGGCGGTTTGGACTGGAGGGGCTTGGGTCCACGGCCTTCCGGGAAGCCGGTTGGCCGGGACGGCGACCTCCAGCACCTCACGTAACGCCGGGACCAGAACGAACCGAGCGGTGTAATACTTCGGCGCGACCTTGCCGCCCTGGATCCGGCACACGCTCCCGGCCGGGAGCGCGCATCGGGGCAGGCGTGCCGCTCGACCGTGTTCGCCGCCGACTCCGAAGTCATCTCCATACCCGGGGCCTCTCAGAAGCCGGGCCTTTTGAGATGTTCTGCGAAAAGCGACCTGGGACGGAGTGCGCGCGCTCGGCACCCTGGAGCCCCTCGCAGAAATGGTCATTTCTGCGAACCACACGGGCTACATCCGGGTATGCGCGTACGCGTGCAGCGCGTCGCGGACGAACGTCGCCCCCGCCTCATCGTCGTACATGGCGGCGAAGCGGGGGTCGTCGACGAACATGTCCCCAATGCCGTTCACCATCTCGATCGAGCGCTCCCGGTCGCCCTCGGCGGCGGGGGTGCCCGGGATCTGACTCAGCCACTGGACGTGCCGGGCAGCCAGCGACTGAGCGTGTTCCGATGTCGGCGAATCCCCGGCCTTCACTGCAGCAACCCATGCGGCGACGAGGTCGTCGGTGTCCTGCTTCCAGGCCCGCTGCTGGTCGAGGCTCTTGCCATGCCACCAGTCGTTGCTCACTTGGAACGCGTGCTCGCCCCAACGTGAGATCACCTCGTCCTTGTAGAGGTCGTTGAACCCCGCCAACATGACATCCATCCGCGGCTCCACCCCCGCCTGCAGAGCCTCGAGCGTGTGACGCACAGACCGGACCTGCCGTTCGATGCGGTCCCGTTCCTCTTCCAACGCGGCGATGTGGGCGCGGAGCCCGTCGAGCGCGTCCACCTCCTCGGCCAGGACCTCGGCGATGGCCGGCAAGCCCATGCCGAGCCGGCGCATGAGCAGGATCCGCTGTAGCCGGGCGACCGCGGTGGGGTTGTAGTAGCGGTACCCGTTCGCGCCGACCCGGGACGGGACCAGGAGCCCGACGCGGTCGTAGTGCCGCAGGGTCCGGCTGGTGATGCCGGCCCTCGCCGCGAGTTCCTGGATCGTCCACTCCACCGTTCCAGTGTTACCCGTGGCGCAGCGTGGTTGCGATGATCTCCGAGGCGTCGGCGTGCAGGGCCTGCGCCGCCGTCTGCCCGGTCGCCGCCAGGTAGGTGTCGACCAGCCGGTTGCCCGCGGCGTACCCCGCGCCCATCGGCAGTCCCACCGGGGCGACACCGAGGTGCTCGGCGCCGGGGTCGCCATGCACCCAGGCAGTGAAGTTGTGCATGCCTGTCACGTCGAGGCCGGTGAGGACCTTGGCGAAGAGTTCGTCGTCGTGCAGGTGCGGCACGCCGATGCGGGCGGGGCCGAGCTCGTCTCCGTAGAGCTGGCGGGCGAAGGCGTCGGCCAGGCCCTCGCCGACGATGTGCTCGCCAACTGTGACGGTCATCGGGTCCCACACCACCCCGCCCGGGCTCCATCGCAGGTTGTGGTTGAGTTCGTGCACGGCGGTGGCCTCCAGCCGCTCCATGTTCTCGGGGAAGGGCCAGAACGTGATGGCAATGTTGCCCGAGATGCCGCCGAACCCGGTCAACCCTAGGCAGGGACCCATGAAGTGCTTGTCAGCCGGATCGCCGAGGACGAACAGCACGGTGATGTCCGGGGCTTCCAGCCCCGGCGTCGCCTCCAGCAGTACGGCCAGAGCGTCGTCGAGCGCGCGTTGCATCCGCTCCCAGGCCCCGGCCGCCGCCAGGGTTTCGAGCGCGTCGAGGCAACGCTCCTCGTCGCGGTCGATGGGGAACCCGGACGATTGGAGGTGCACGGCGACCAGGTCGAGCTCGCCGGGGTGGTGGCGATACATGCTCCTGTTGGCCTCCAGCATCGAACGCAGCAGGTCAGCGCGCTTCGTGACCGGGGCCAGGAGGATCTGCTTCATGGCGGAGTAGGTGTCAAGAACAGTGATCGACATGGCCTCGATGCTAGAAGTTGACGCAGCGTCAAGGTCAAACCAGCGGCGCTCTTCGTCGAGATACAGCCGGGCATGCCGTCACCCAGGCCCGTCACGACCGGCGGTTCGCCGCTGCGATGGACTCACGCAACTTGGTCAGCCGCTGTTCCAGCGTGCGCAGCTCCTCGGTCTTGCGGTCCGCGGTGAACAGCGTCCACCGCTGCACCCCGCTGTCGCCGATTACGCCAGAGAACCTCCTCGGAGGCCTGTCGGCGCGACCGCTCGTTCCCTGTCTCGAGAACGGGCCCGGTGTACGGACGTTGTGGGTTGGCGAGAAGCCGACCTTGTGGGGCGGCGCCCGGCCATGTCGATTGGATACCCCGGTCACAGCTGGAATCCGGTCACCCGTACGTCAGGAAATACCTGCTCTGCCGCCATCTGGTTGTCCGCTGGGGCGGTCTGTACGGTCCGTGCATGGCCAAGCGATTAGTGCAGGTCGGGGAACATTGGCGGACACTGCGTAACGGCAGGCGGGTTAAGGTGCGCGCCCATTCCCGCACAATCTCCACGACGGCCGCGGTCGGCATCAGCGGAGCCGTGGTGCTCGTCGTTGTCATCGCCGTCGTCGCCTTGGCCCTCACGACCGCGAGCAAGCCCGCTCACCCGGCGAAGCCGACCAACCCGGTCCAGGTGAAGGAGGTTTCACCTTCTCCACCTCCCGATCCGACGACCGAGCCTCCACCTCCGAACCCGACCTAGATACCGGCGTCGGTCAGGCCGCGATGGGTTCGAGCAGGCCAAAGAGGCCGCGGAATTGGCCGATCAGGACAACCCCACAAGATTCTTCTCAGCGCCAACGGCTGCCCGCCGGTTGCTCGTCCCCGGATCCACAAGCAGGTGGACCGTGTCACTGGAGAACGACCGTGACGCCGAAGCTTTCGAGGAGCCGCACGATGTCCTCGAAGTAGGAGAGCCGCCTGTCCGGGTCGGCTACGACGTCCGCCAGCGCTCGGCGGGCGGTGTCGGCGTCGTGCCAGATCAGGATGGATGGCGCCGCCGCACCGAATCCGCCGTGCAGGCAGTCCTTCGGCGAGGGAGGGGCGGTTCACGGAGTTGACGTTCCACCAGGCGTTGCAGACCCGGGCATCCGGGCTCAGCCGCGGAGCACTCCGGGAAGGGAGAGCTGGTCGAGCCCCTACACGACGATCGCCGCGCCGCATCGGTCCACGACCGCGCACGGCCCCGAAAGGGGGAGAGGGAGATCGACGATGTGGGGATGCGCCCTGCGAGGGCCCCTTTCGTTCATCAGTGAGCGGATCGAGGAAAATCTTCGCAGGGCGGGGAAAGATGGGCGGCCTGCCTGGGGCTGCGGCTGGCGAGCCGGGCTGTGGCCCTGCTGGCGGACCCAGGCCTGCACGGGGTGCCGTCAACAACCGTGTCACCAGCCCCGAACGAGCCTTGTCCGTTCCGGTCGGTGGTCGGTGATGAGCGCGTTCAGAGCAGCGGCGCGGTCGGCGGTGGTGGGCAGGGTGTACTGGCGGGTGGTGTCGAGGCGTTCGTGGTCCATGAGCTCGGCGACCAGGACGAGGTCTTTGCCCGCGCGGACGAGCTGGGTGCCGAAGGTGTGGCGCAGCACGTAGGGGCCGGACGGTTCGGCAGGGTCGTCGTTCAAGCCAGTGGCTTCGTCGAGGGCGACGATGATGTCGCGGGCGGCCCGGTCGGTCAAGCGGTCGCCGCGGGTGTTCAGCAGAAGCGCTGGGTGTCAGTGCCAGGCCAGGTAGGGCAGCAGCGCGATCACCCGGTCACGCGAGGCGGTACCGGGCCTGGTGCGATGTCCTGGCGTGCCGGTGCGGGCGGCGGCGGTGAGGTAGGCGGTCTCGACCTGGCGCATGTACCGGCGGGCGCGCCGCTCGTCTGAGCTGTCGGCGGCTATGAGTCGGCGTTCCTCATCGGCGTGTTGAGCGTTCTGTATGACGGTGCCCACGTAGCAGCCAGCCGCCGAGGAGGGCTGCGCAGGACCCGACGGTCAGCAGCCCGCCGGCGAGGAAGGTGCCCCGTACCTCGGCGAGCGGCAGGACCAGTGCCCCTATCGCGGCTCCCGCCGCGATGCCGGCGTTGTAGGCGCCGGAGTTCGCCGCCAGGGCGATGTCCGTGCGGCCTGGCGCGCAGTGCAGCATCGCGTTCTGCGTGGTCATGAACACCGGCCCGAGCGCACCGCCCATCAGCATCAGAAACACCACCGCCGCCACCTGATGAGCTCCGAACGCGTACAGGCCGAGCATGCCTCCCGCCTGCGTGGTCACGGCGGTAGCCAGCGCGGACTGCGGAAAGCGGTCCAGCAACGCCCCAGTGATGCTCACCCCGGCCAGACACGCGACACCGAAACCCACGAACAGGACACTGACCGTGCTCGGGGAGAACCCGCTCACGTCGCCCAGGAAGGTCACGATGTAGGTGTATCCCGTGAAGGCCCCGGCGGCGGACAAGGCTCCGGCCCCCAGCACCGTCACGAACCGCCGCACGTCGGGACTGGTCGCATAGGCAGCGGGCTCCTCTTCCGGGCGCGAAGTCGGCAGCAGAACGGCGATCGTCACCAGAGAGACAAGCCCCAGAGCCGCCAGCAGGGCGATGGGCACCTGCCAGTTGCTCTGCTGGCACTTCAGTCCCGCCGACCGGTGCTGCGGGTACTGCGTGCAGGCATGGACGGCCTTCAGGCGCAGTCATGGTCTTGGCGGGCCTTCCCCTTCCCGCAAGCCCGCGTGCGTGCATTTCCACCTGTGGAAATGCACGCACGCACACATGACTACGCGCATCCCTTCGGTTCTCAGGCATCGCTCTCGCAGCTTCACGCCGACTCATGATCGGCACCAGAGAGCCCCAGGTTCTGTTCGGGGTTCGGATCGTCATGCCGGCTGACTGGGGAAGTTGCGGGTGACGTCCCCGTAGGCCCGTAGGGAGGTGTCTCAGTTCCTACGCCGCTCTCCACTGTTGCTGGGCGCCGCCATGGCAGGTGAACTGCAGGACCCCGGCGCCGTTCCCGAGGCCGGAGGTCCCGTCCGCCTGGTTGACCTCCATGCACAGGCCGCTCTTCCTGTTCTGGAACAGGAAGAAGCCGTCGCCCATGGCGATCTGCCGCCAGTGTTGCTGGACGCCGTGGTGGCAGGTGAACTGCACGATCCCGGTGCCGTTCCCGAGGCCGGAGGTCCCGTCCGCCTGGTTGGGTTCCAGGCATTTTCCACTGCGGCCGTTGATGAATGAGACGTACAGGATATTGCCTGCCCCGTCCAACACTTCGGCGTACAAGGTCCACTGTTGCTGAGCACCGGTGTGGCAGGTGAACTGCAGGACCCCGGTGCCGTTTCCCAGGCCGGAGGTCCCATCCGCCTGGTTGACCTCAAGGCACTTGCCGCTGCGCCTGTTCTGGATCCTGATGGGCGCAGCCGCCGCATTAGGCGCCGCTAATCGGGCGAGGCTAACGGATGCGCTGGTCGCAGCGTTCGCGGCCGTGGTCCCACTCCCGAGCAGGAACGGCGCCACCGCGAGAACACCTACGAGGCAGCTTCTTGTGATTGACCTCATTGACTCCCCTCCTATTTCACCGAGCGAACCATCACACGGTGACATAGACCAGTTACAACAGGCTGACCTAACGCAGAGCCGAGGCCACGATCCTTGAGACCCGGCCTGGCGTGGGCGGCTCGATCCTCTCCTCCCGCGGGTGCTTGAGGGGTTCCTCCCGAACCCGCTCGGGCCGGCCCGGCCTCGCAGGCGCTGTTTCTGTCGGCGGCCTCGATCGCGGCGTGCCGCCCGGACGGGCGGCTGTCGCCCCGCTCCATCAACACCATCGTCGGCGTCGACGGCCGCGCCCAGCGACTGCTGCAGCAGGATGTGGGCGTGGCCGAGCAGGTAGGCGTTCAGCCCTACCCTTCGCGTCGTCTCGCTCTGGCACCGGCGGCTTGGCCCGGCGGCTCACCAAGGCCGCTGGCTTTTGGGCTCAGTTGTTCCATTGTTTGCGCGCGAACGCGGCCGGTCCGGTCACCAGGGTGTTGGGGGGAACATCCTTCGTGACAATGGCTCCGGCGCCGACCACGGCACCGCGTCCGATCGTGACACCGGGGAGAACCGTTACTGCCGCGCCGAGCCATGCGTTGGCTTCGATCGTGATGGGTGCCCGGGTGATGAATTCGCTTCGCTCGGGCGCCGTGAGGGGGTGGTCGGAGGAGATGAGGTTGGTCTTCGGGCCGATCAAGACGCCGTTGCCCAGGTGGATGCCGCCCTGATCCAGGAAGGTGCAGCCCTGGTTGACGAAGACGTGCTCGCCGAAGTCGATGCCGAGCCCGTGGTCGGTGTAGAAGGGCGGATAGACGGTGACGGAGGCGGGGACCTGCTTGCCGACGATCTCGGATAGCAGGGCCGCGCGGGCGGCCTTGTCGTCGAAGGGCAGGACGTTGAGCCGTGACGTGAGCGTGGTCACGTGCTCGATCCGCTCGGCCACCCGCGCGAACTCGGGAGTGCGGACGTAGAGACGGTCTTGATCGGGCATGAGGATTCCTTACGAGGGGAGCTCGGGCCGTAGCCGTTGGACGGCACCCGTCGGATACGACAGTTGATCAACCAGAGGTTGACCGAAGTCATCAAAGCGATCGGAGTACGCCGGAATCAAACAACGATCATGACAGTCAGGATCAACCTTTGGTTGTCTGCCTAGGATGAGCTGTATGGACGTCATGGCCGTGCGCACCTTCGTCGCCGTCGTGGATGCGGGACAGTTCCAGGAGGCCGCCGCCGATCTGTCGATCACGCCGCAGGCCGTGTCCAAGCGCGTCGCCGCGCTGGAGAAGGAGCTCGGTGTCCGGCTCTTCACCCGTGACGCCCGCGGAGCGCGGCTCACGATCGACGGCCAGGCGTTCCTGCCCCACGCCCGAACCTTCCTCCATTCCGCTGAGCGCGCCGTCGCGGCCGTGCGGCCAGGCCGTCGGGCACTGCGCGTCGACGTGATCGGCCGCCAGCTCTCCCTGGCAGGACTGCTGCGCGGCTTTCATCGCGCCCACCCCGAGATCGAGCTGGACGTCGTGACGCTGTTCGACTCCGACACGGCCATCGCCGCCGTCCAGGACGGGACGATCGACGCGACGTTCCGTGCTGTGACCATGCCGGGCCGGCAGCTGCCCCGCGGCGTAGAAGCCACTCCCGTCTTCGACGAACCACTGCACCTGTTCACCGGACCACGACACGAGTTCGCGAACGCCCCCGCGCTCACTCCCGCCCAACTCGCCGGACGACGGATCTGGATGCCCGGCAACCTGCCCGGCACCGAGTGGGCCGCCTACTACGACGAACTCGCCGCCACCTTCGGCGTCATCATCGACTCAGTCGGCCCGGACTTCGGCATCGAGCCCCTGCTCGACACCATCGCCGGCTCCACGACGCTGGCCACCTTCGTCAGCGAACAGACCCCCCTGGTGTGGCCCGCCGGCCACAACCTGCGCCGCATCCCCCTCAAAGACCCAACCCCGCTCTACCCCCATTCGCTGATCTGGCGCACCCACAACCCCCACCCCTCCCTGACCGCCCTACGTCGCCATCTCATCGCCGCCTATCCCGGCCGCCCCAGCAGCGGCATCTGGGCACCGAAATGGAGCCGGCCCATGCAGCCGGAACGCACCTGAACCGACGAAGCAAGAGAGGGCGCCCGAGAGGCATCCCGCCGCCGGCACAGCCGGTCGATCCGCGAGCACGAAACCGCCGTCGATGGCGTTGTCGCCGAACAGCGTGTCGATGTGCTGCTCCACGCGGACGCGTACGACGCCCACTACCACTACGTCGGGGGACGAGGAAGCCTGCGCGGTATTACGCCAGCCTCAAACTGCCAAAAATCCCCGTATTAAAATCCCCTGGAGATTCATCGGGATTCAAGGGGCCGCGCTTTCGGGAGCCGTCTGACCGGGGTCGTTCCGGCTCCGGCGGGCCTTGGCGGGCGGCTTCCCGGCACCCGCCCGCAACTGGCCAAAAATATGTAAATCCTTGGATTCGACGAAACCTTCGAGGCGCCTCTCGACATAGCTCCAGCTTGTTGGCTATCTGTCCGTTTCTTCAGCTCTCGTCTGGCCGACCTATGGCCTACGCCGGAACGTCGTTCGTGTAATGACAAATTTAATGATTTAGCTATACGATCGCGGTTCGTGGTTGGAGTTGATCTTTCAAGAACTCGGTTGGCCAACGACCTGTTCTTTGTCATGCATGACAACGCGACCGGCCGGATGAGGCTTCATGCCCGCCTGACCGGTCTGGGGCTGGCCGCCGCCATCCTGGGAGAACTGATGCTCGCCGGGCGGACAACCGTGGGATTGGCGGCGGGGCAGATACGGCTCGTCGTTCTCGACACGGCGCCGCCCGGAGACGCGCTCACCAGGACCGCCCTGGACCACATCATCGCCGAACCCTCGCATCGCTTCCACACCTGGTTGCGGTTCCTCGCCCGTACGGCACTCGCCGACGTGGCGGCCCGGATGACCGCCGACGGGCTGCTGCGCCCGCCCGGCAGACGCCCGTCGCGGAGGCAGGCACCGGTCGACGTGAACATCGCGGCGTGGCCCGCCGGACGCGTCAACCTGGCGATCCAACGCCGTGAGCCACTCAGTGTCCAGGACAGCGTCCTGCTGGGGTTGCTCGTCGCGACCGGCGGCAGCCAGCTCGTCCTGTGGGAGCAGAACCCGAGATACCTCTCCGATTCGATCGCCGCCCTCCCGGCGCCGCTCCAGGAACTGATCGCCCAGACCGAGGCTGCCGTAGGTGACTCCATCATCAGCCGCCGGTGAACCCGCCCCCTCATTCCAACCTCATTCAAGGATCCTCATGTCCGTGACAGAACGAAGGGGCAGCGCCGTTTCCGCCGCGCTCGCCCAGGACCGCCTCGGTGTGCCGTCGGTGGTGTTCTTCGTCATCTCGGCGGCGGCACCGCTGACCGTCATCGGTGGCTCGGTGACCGCCGCCTACGCCGCGACCGGCGTGACCGGCGTGCCGCTCGCCTTCATTCTGCTCGGAGCGATCCTGGGCCTGTTCGCCGTCGGCTACGTGACGATGGCCCGTTACGTCGTCAACGCCGGGGCGTTCTACGCGTACACCGCGAAAGGACTCGGCAGGCCGGTGGGGGTGGCGACCGCGTGGGTCGCGTTGCCGGCCTACAACGCGCTACAGGTGGGTCTCTACGGCATGATCGGCGCGGCCGCCCAGCCGCTGATCGCCGACTGGTTCGGAAGCTCTCCGCCCTGGTGGGTCATCGGGCTGGGCGCCTGGGTGCTGACCGGGGTGCTCGGCCTCATGCGGGTCGACGTAAACGGGAAGGTCCTGTCGGTCCTGCTGCTGACGGAGATAGCCGTCGTCGTCGCGTTCGACATCGCGGATCTGATCAACCCGGCGGCCTCGGGTTACAGCCTTGACGTCTTCGACCCGTCGAACCTCTTCGTCCCCGGGATCGGTGCGGTGGTCGCGATCTGCATCGCGTCCTTCGCGGGCTTCGAGTCGTCGGTGGTGTTCTCCGAGGAGACCAAGGACCCGAGGCGTACGGTGCCGATCGCGACCTACGTCGCACTCGCCGTCATCTCCGGGCTCTACGCCGTGTCGTCCTGGGCGATGACCGTGCCGATCGGCTCGGACAAGATCGTCGAGACCTCGCGCGAGCAGAGTTCGGCCCTCCTGTTCAACCTGGCCGGGCAGCACCTGGGGGCGAGCATCGCCACCGTCGGCTCCCTCCTCTTCGTGACGAGCCTCTTCGCCGCGCTGATCGCCTTCCACAACACGATCTCCCGCTACATCTTCGCCCTCGGCAGGGAGAGGGTGCTGCCCGAAACCTTCGGTCGCACTTCCCCCCGGACCGGTGCCCCGATCAACGGCTCGCTGGCGCAGAGTGTCATCGGGCTGGTCACGATCGTCATATACGCGGTCTTCGGCCTGGATCCAGTCGTCCAACTGTTCTTCACCGTCGGATCGTTCGGCGGCCTGGGACTGCTCATGATGCTGGCGGCCACCTCGATCTCCGTGCTGGTCTTCTTCGCCAAGACCCCCAACAAGGAGAACGCCTGGCGGACCAGGATCGCCCCGGGTGTCTCCTCGGTCCTGCTGATCGTGGTCATCGTGCTCGTCGTGGCCAACTTCGACACCGTGCTCGGCGTGGCCCCCGACTCCCCACTGCGCTGGATCATGCCCGCCGTCTACTTCGTCGCCGTGGGACTCGGCGTCATGTGGGGACTCGCCCTGCGGGCCAACCGGCCGAAGGTATACGCGAACATCGGGCGGGGCGCCCAGGCGGCCGTGGGAGGGACCGAATGACAGAGATCATTCGCGTTCGGAACGCTCCCGGAGCCGCCGAGACCATCGGCGCGATCATCGCCACCTCCTTCCACGAGCAGGAGATCTCGGCCTGGATGATCCCGCCGGACGACGACCGCCGCCGGGTGATGCCCTCCTTCTTCTCCATGGTCACCGAGAGCGCCCTCGTCCACGGCGAGGTCCACGCGACGGCCGACATGTCCGCCGTGGCCGTGTGGTTCCGCAAGGGCGCCGAGCCGCTTCCCGAGATCCCCGACCAGGACGCCCGGGTGGAGGCGTTCGCCGGTCCCCACGCGGAGCGCATCAGGCAGATGGGGGAGGAGATGGACAGGCGCCACCCCCACGACCCGCACCACTACCTGGCGTTCCTCGCCGTGCTCCCCGGGCACCAGGGACGGAGGACGGGGACCCGGCTGCTCGAGGAGCACCACCGCAGGCTCGACGAGGCGGGCATACCCGCGTACCTGGAGGCCAGCAGCACCCGCAGCCGCAGGCTCTACCTGCGCCACGGCTATCAGGACCTCGGCGACCCGATGTTCACGCCCGGCGGCCCGCCGATGTTCCCGATGTGGCGCCCGTCGAACCCCTGATCCGAGTGCCGCCCCCGCCCCCGGCCCATCGTGGGCCGGGGGCGGGGGCGGGGCGATTCCGGCCCCGTTGTTCTCGCGGCTCGGCCAGGCCCAGCTTCGCCAGCACCCGGCTGACGTGCGCCTTCACCGTCGCCTCCGTCAGCCGCAGCTCCCGCCCGATCTCGGCGTTCGACAGGCCGCGCGCCACCGCCCTGATCACGTCCTCTTCCCGGGCGGTCAACGCCGCGAGCCGCCCGCGCGCGGACTCGGCCCGCGATGGCGCCTTGTCGACGAACGAGCCGATCAGCCGCTTGGTGACCGTGGGAGACAGCATGGCCTGCCCTGCTGCGACCGTGCGGACGGCGGCCGCCAGATCGCGCGGCGGGGGGTCCGGGGGCAGAGTGTGGAGGAACGAAAACGCGCGCTGAGCCGGTTTGCCTAGCTCAGCGGCTAAGGTAAAGGCTCTGGGCGGTGAGGCCGCTGGTGTGCGTTTCCGTTCCGTAGCACACAGCGGGTTCGGTCAACTGGTGATCGGCTCGTCGAGGAGTTCGACCTGCCCGACAAGGCGTCCGGCAAGAACGCCGACCGGCCGGGCCTCAAGCAGGCATACGAGTACCTGCGCCCCGGCGACGCGCTGACCGTGGTGTCCCTTGACCGGCTCGGCCGTTCCCTGGAAGACCTCATCGGTATCGTCGGCCACCTCAAGCGCCAGCACGTCGGATTCGTGTCCCTGAACGAGAAGCTGGACACCACCACCCCGGGCGGGATGTTCATCTTCCATGTCTTCGCCGCCCTGGCCGAGTTCATCCGCACCATCATCGTCGCCAACACCAACGAGGGCCTGGCCGTGGGTTTTGGGCCCTGGGTTCCCGGCGAACCTGTGGTCCGGCGGGTCACTGCCAGATCGTCACCTCGCTGGCTGGCATGCATACCAGGCGCAGATTAGTTGGTCCTGTCACGCTCCACGCCTCGAAATCCGGGCGGGGCTCGACGTTGAGGTGCAGGCCGCTGTCGAAGACCAGCCGCAGTCCGCCGGTCTTGAAAGCGACCGAGGACAACACTCGGGTTCCGAACAACTCCAACGCCGCGGCGATGTCCTGCTGCTCTGATCCTGTCTCTTACCGTCCAGCCGGCCTACCGCCCCGACCCGGCACGTCTACCGGCGGTGCTGCGCAGGAGCGCCCGCGAGGCGCCGGGGCTGACGTGGGTGGTGGCGGCGGCGGGGGTGCTCCTGGCCGGCGCCGTCGCGCTCGGCACCGGACTCAACCTGGTCGCCGGGCACGGCACCGACCTGGCGGTCAGCGGTGTCCTCGCCGGGCTCGCGGCCGTCCTGGCGCTGGCCCTGCGCCAGGGGAGACCCGACCAACTGAGGGGCGCGGGGCCGAGAGGTGACACCGGGACCGCCGCGTCGGGACCAGCCTCCTGACCCGATCCGTCACCGCCCGTGGGTTGGCGATGTCCGCTGGCATCAGCCACCCCACGATCGGGCGGATCCTCGACGGTGAGACGCTCCCCGGCCTCGACGCCATCGCCCGCCTTGAGCGAGCCCGCAACACCGATTCACCCGGCGGTCCTGCACCGGCAACTTCCACTCGCCTAAGGGCTTTACACGGACACCTACTGTCGAAGGTCCTGTCGAAGGTCGGTCGTCGCGGGACCGGCTGGGACGGCGGGGGTTCGAGGCCATGTCCAGGCGGAGCGCAGGATGAAGGCCAGGAGCAGCACCTCGATTCCGATGGAGAGGCCGTAGAAGAAGGCCCAGTCCCAGGACTCCCCTATCGCGTTGACCGTCGAGTAGGGGATGTAGAGCGATGCAACGACGAGGTTCGTGGCGCGGTTCACCCGGGCGGGCAGCGTCATGGAGAGCATCACCATCAGGGCCGGGATCGCCACGGACGCGAGCATCATGGTCAACAGCGTCGGGGTGATGTCGAACTCGAAGACGACGCCAGCCAGCATGTCGTCGATGGAGCCGGGCTTGTAGAGGTGGAAGTAGTCGACGTAGATGTAGAGGAACATGAAGCTGGTCCATGCGGCGGTGAGCTTGACCTGCACGGGGATCGGCGGGTTGTCGAGCAGGTTCAGGGTTTTCGTTCGGATAGTCATCGATTCTTCGTTCTCGAGGAGCGGGCCCTCCGCCAGAGTGGCGGCAGGTCTGGGCGTACGCACGGGTTGGGGGCGTTCTCGTCGGTCCGGTCGTCAGATGGTCACGACGACCTTTCCTCTGGTGTGGCCGGCCGCGATGTAGCGGAGGGCGTCGGCTGCTTCGTCAAGGGGGTACGTGCGGTCGATGGCGGGCGTGACCTGCCCGCTCGTGAGCAGGTCGGCCAGGGTGAGCAGGTCCTGACGCTTCCCGACCGACGTGAAGGGCTTCAGCCGCTGACGGGTGAACCCGGACAGCACGCGCGCTTTGACGATCCGACCGAGGGGGCCGAGCCAGCGGCCGCCGCGTCCGCTGTTGGGGATGAGGGTGCCGGTGGGCGTCAGCGCTCGGCGGACAGCCGCCAGGGGCTGGGCTTCCACGTTGTCGAGGATGACGTCGTAGCGCTTCTCGGTGCCGGTGAAGTCGGTCTCCGTGTAGTCAACGACGTGGTCGGCACCGAGCGACCGGACCAAGTCGACGTTGCGGGTGCTGCACACACCTGTCACCTCGGCGCCGAACGCCTTGGCGATCTGGACCGCGAACGAGCCCACACCGCCCGACGCGCCCGTGACCAGCACCGTCTGGCCCGGTCGAACATTCGCGATCTCACGCAATGCCTGCAACGCCGCCATGGCCGACGTGGGCACCGCTGCCGCGTCCACGACCGACAGGTTGGCAGGCACGGACACGAGGTTGTCCGCCGGGACGCAGGCGTACTCCGCGAGCGTTCCAGCGGTGCTCCAGCCGAACACCTCGTCGCCGGGGCGGAGAGTGGTGACATCGTTCCCGACCGCTGCCACCACGCCAGCGAGGTCCCTGCCGGGGATGCCGTGGCGGGGCCGGCGGAGCCCGAACACCAGGCGCACCACGTACGGCTCACCGGTCATGACGAAGTAGTCACCAGGATGCACCGAGGCTGCGCCGACCTGGACGAGCACATCGCCTCGACCGGGCAGCGGTAGCCCGACCTCGGACGACTTAAGCACTGAGGGCGGGCCGTAGCGGCGCTGGACGGCGGCCCGCATCATCGCCGCCTCGGCCCGACTCGCCCCCCGCACCAGGCCTGCTCCGGCATTCGATCGCTGTTCGATTCCCACAGAGGCCCCCTCATCCGAACCGCGCCTCTCGGCAGTTCGTACATCGTACGTCGTACGCTGTACTATGGGCGTACGCTGTACGATTGTCAAGCCGTTCGAGCGAGCGAGGAGACCCATGTCTGTGAGAGAGCAACGCCGGATCGCGTCAGACGCGGGGCTGAGCAAGCAGCGGGTGGTGGTCGAGGCGATCCGGCTGGCCGACCGCGAGGGGGTCGACGGACTGAGCATGCGCCGGCTGGCCGGCACGCTCGGCGCGGGCGCGATGTCGCTCTATCACTACGTGGCGAGCAAGGAGGAGTTGCTGGACGCCATGGTCGACATCGTGTTCGAGGAGATCGAACTCCCGCCCGAAGGGACCGCCTGGCAGTCGGCGATGCGACGGCGTGCGGTATCCGCCCGACAGGTTCTCGCACGGCACCCGTGGGCGAACGGCCTGATGGAGTCGCGGACATCGCCGGGGCCCGCGAACCTCCGGCACCACGAAGCGGTCACCGCTTGCCTGCGGCAGGCTGGCTTCTCGGTCTCGATGGCGACGCACGCCAACTGGTTGCTCGACAGCTATGTCTACGGTTTCGCCCTGCAGGAAGCCAGCCTGCCGTTCAACACCGCCGATGAGTTCGCGGACGTGATCGAGGACGCCTACCTGCCCCAGCTTCCTCCTGACGAGTTCCCCTACCTCAACGAGTCCGCCGCGGCGCTCGTCGCTGCCGGCTTCGACCCTGCGGAGGAGTTCGTCTTCGGCCTTGACCTCATCCTGACCGCCCTCGAGCCCCTGAGAGCCTCCGCATAGCGACGCTCACGGACCGTCGCGCCATGGTCCCGCGACCCCTGCGGATCGAGGTGAGCACCGCCGATCTCGACGGCGCCTGGGTGGCCACTACGTTCGAGCACGGGCTCGCCCGGCTCGTCGCGCACGAGATCGATCACCTCAGTCAAGATCTTCACGAACCCCGACGCCGTCGGATACCGCTGCGCCATCTCCGCCCGCCAGTCGCCGTCATCGTCGGCGTCCGGCGGCACCAGCGACGCCACGTGAGGCTCTTGACCCTCACGTGGCGTCAGGCTGCACAGTCGGTGCCGTGGAGGACCACTGGACCGTGGGACGCGTGGCCGAGCTGACCGGCGTGAGCGTCCGCACGCTGCATCACTATGACGAAATCAGGCTCGTTCGGCCGTCAGCGCGGACCGCGGCCGGGTACCGGGCCTATTCGGCGGACGACGTGGAGCGGCTGCGGGAGGTGCTGGCCTATCGGCGGTTGGGCTTCGGGCTGCGGGAGGTCGCGGACCTGGTCGGCGACCCGTCCACCGACGCGGTCGCGCACCTGCGCCGGCTGCGCGGCCTGCTGCTGGAGCGGCGTGATCGCGCTGACGCCATGGTGGCGGCCATCGACAGGGAACTCGAGGCACGGGCGAAGGGACTGAAGGTGACACCGGAGGAGCAACTGGAGATGCTCGGTGCACGGCTGTACGACGCGATCGGCAGCGCTTACACCGCGACACGGCGTACCGAGCCGCGGATCGCCGCGCAGATCTGGGACGCGCTCGGGGACGCGCAGACGGTGCTGAACGTCGGGGCCGGCACCGGCTCCTACGAGCCTGCTGATCGTGACGTGACCGCGGTGGAGCCGTCGGCGGTCATGCGGGGGCAGCGGCCTGCCGACGCGGCGCCGTGCGTGGCCGCCGCCGCGGAGAGCCTGCCGTTCGAGGACCGGTCCTTCGACGTCGCGATGGCCGTCTCCACCGTTCACCACTGGGGGGACCCGATAGCGGGGCTGCGCGAGATGCGGCGCGTGGCCCACCGCGTGGTGGTGCTCACGTTCGACACCGACGAGCCCGGATGGCAGGACCGGTTCTGGCTTACCCGCGACTATTTGCCCGAGTTC
The DNA here is from genome assembly GCF_027922005.1 of Streptosporangium carneum. Classification (GTDB taxonomy): domain Bacteria; phylum Actinomycetota; class Actinomycetes; order Streptosporangiales; family Streptosporangiaceae; genus Streptosporangium; species Streptosporangium carneum. Next base: position 371,364 of record NZ_BSEV01000004.1, read on the forward strand.
GCTGCCGTCCTCACGGAATTTCCCTCGCTTGCCGGGATGGTCGACGCGATCGGCGCCCGCACTGAGCCGGTGCCCATTCCGTGGGACTGCGCTGATGGCCTGTTCGAGGCGTACTGGCGTCGGCCGGCGGCGTATCTGGAGGATCACGTGCGCCGCGCGATGTCGGTGTGGACGAGGGTCGGGCTGGAGGCCGAACAGCGGGCGGTGCGAAGCCTCAGCGACGACCTCGACTCCGGCCGGTGGGCCGAGCGCAACAGCGACCTCGCCGACCTCGACGCGGCAGATCTCGGCCTCCGCCTGCTCATAGTCTGAACCGCGTCGCAGCGTCAGAGTCAGAGCGGCTCGTCGCCGGACGACGCTTGTCGGCCACCGCCTCCGGATGGCCCGAGACGGTAGGACCACCCACCAGGACAAACCCCCCGTCGCCGAAATTGTTGCCGGGGCCCCGCTATGCGCCGTGCTCGCGGACGCGTTGCACGTCGGCCGCGGCCCGGGTCATGGCGTCGCGGTAGTTGGCCTCGGCGTCCGGGCCCAGCCACGGCAGGTGGCCGAGGATCTCCAGCATCACCAGCCCGTGGATTCGTCCCCACAGGTCGAGGCCGAGCCCGAGCGCGGCGGGTGGCATCCCGGGGGAGAGCAGTTCGGCGGCGGTGGCGAGCGCCGAGATCGGCCGGGCGTCCTCGCCGGGCCGGCGGATCCCGGCCATCTCGGCCGCGCTCCAGTCGCCGAAGACCACCTCGATCAACGTGGCGCCGAGCCTGCGCGCGGCGCCGGTGGTCGGCCCTTCCTCGGGCGCCCGGTAGCCGGGGACGGGTGTTCCGTAGATCAGCAGGAAGCGGGCCCGGTGCTCGACCGCCCACCGGCGGTAGGTCAGGGCGACCCGTACCAGCCGCTCGGGCGCGGGCAGCGCCTGGTGTTCCCGTCCGGCCGCCTGGACCGCGTCCGCCAGCGCGTTGTGCGCGTCGGCGACCAGGGCGGTGATCAGATCCTCCCTGCTCGGGAAGTAGTTGTAGAGCGACTGGACGGTCAGGCCCACCTCTCGCGCGACCCCGCGCAGTGTCATCTGGCCCAAGTCGGCGGCGAGTTGGTCGAGAGCGACGGACTTGATCTCGTCGATCGTCGCCGCCCGTTTCCTCTCGCGCAGAGAACCTCGCCGGGTTGGGGCTTCGCTCACTGTCGATCACCTTTCGAACGGGCCAGGGCCGACGCCTCGGACGGTTGCGGCGAGGCGACCGGAAACCTGTCCCTCGCCGCCCCCGGCCGTGCCACTCAAAGTCTAACAGCATCTGGATTGACTGACAGTGTTAGTTAAAACTACCGTTGTTCGAGTAGCCAGATGAACCTCCAGGAGGTAGCGACAATGAACGCCGTAGCCGGCTCGCCAGGCACCCTCGCCTCGCCCGCTCCAGCCACCGGTGCCACAGGTCCGGGGCCCGGCCGCTCCCGGCGCCGGATCATGGGGGCCGCAGCGCTTCTGGCGGTCGAAGGGCTGCTGATCTTCGTTCCGGCGGTCGTGCTGGGCCAGGCCGTGAACTGGCCGCAGGGCCTCGGCGAGCCCGCCGCCGTCACCCTGCCGCTGGTGGCCGAGAACGAGACGGCGCTGCGCCTGGGGTACCTGGTCTACCTGGCCTACTCCCTGCTGTTCCTTCCGGTGATCGCCGCACTGGTCACCGTCCTCGCCGGTCCCGAGGGGCGGCTGCGTCCGGTCGCCCGAATCGCCGTGATCCTGGCCGCCGTCTCCGCACTCGCCCGGGGGATAGGGATCCTGCGCTGGCTCACCGTGATGCCGACGCTGGCGGAGAGCTGGGCCGGGGCCGACCCGGCGCTGCGGCGAGTCCTGTCCGTCCAGTTCCAGGCGGTGAACGACTTCGGTGGCGGGATCGGCGAGCTGCTCGGCGTCTCCGCGCTCGGCGCCGCCGCGGTGGCCTGTGCCGTGATCGCGACCCGTGAGTTCGCGCCCACCTGGCTGGCCTGGTTCGGCGCGGCCGTCGTCGTGGCGTCGGCGCTCCCGCTGGCCGAGCTGGCCGGGTTGGACGCCGGGGCACTGACCAGCGTCGGGGTCACCGCCGTCCAGCTGTGGCTCCTCGCCGCGGCCGCCGTCCTGGTCGCGCGTGCCCGCAGGCATCACCGCTGACCAAGCCCCTCCCCGTCCGAGGGGCGATGATCCGGCGCGGCGAGGAGGTGGCCTACCCCGCCGCGCCGGCGTGACGCGAGCGCCCTGCCGTCCTGGCGGCATCCGGCGCGTGGCCAGGAAGAGGGCGGAGGACCAAGAGACACACCATGACTACAACTGCTGAGCAGACGGCCAGCCGGGGAGGATGGGCGTCGGGATGTGGGCGGGAGGCGGTTGTGGCAGCCTGGTGGTGAGGCCGGAGGCGGGTGAGACGGCCTCGCAGCGCTTTCCACGCGGCGGCAGCGTTCGGGAGATCAGGTAGGCGTCGAAAGTGCCGGTGATGCAGTCGCTCCGGCCGTAGACGCCGTGGCCCCAGCCCTCATAGGTGAGCACCCTGGCGTACGGGCCGAGCTGACGGGCGAGGCCGACGGTCCACTCATAGGGCGCGGCGGGCTCGTGCAGCGCGGTGCCCAGCAGGAGCGGGAAGCTGTCACGGACCCGCGTGGGACGCTGGGGATTGGGGATCGGCGTGGGCTGGGCCAGGCAGATGGGCGCCAGCGTGGCGGCGAGCGGGCCGTACCTCATGTCGGGCGCGAGCCTGGCCGAGCGGCGCAGGTGGCCGGCGTACTCGCTGTACCCCCGGGCCCGCAGGTCGAAGTCCTGGCACAGGATCGGGAAGGGGAAGGTGGCCACCTCACCGTTCTGGTAGGGGGCGAGAACGCCGGGAGGCAGGGCGGCGCCGTTGTCGAGGTCGACCAGGAGTTGCGCGAGAAACTCCCACTGCGGGCCGTAGAACCGCAGGTGCGCCTCGCTGATCAACGAGAGAGCCGTCACCGGGATGTCGGGGAACGCCGGGTTCCGCAGCTCGCCACGGTCGGCCTTGGCGAGCAGCCGGGTCCAGACCGCGCGTACACCCTGCTCGTGCAACGCGCAGCCCTGCGACCGCGCGCACCAGTTCGCGAACTCGTTGAAGGAGTCCTGGGCGGCGACGGCCCCGGTGTCGAAGAACTCCTTCATGTCCAGGCTGTGGTCGACGTTGCTGTCCAGCGCGAGCGCGCGCACCCGGCGCGGGTACATCTCCGCGTACTGCTGACCGAGCAGCGTGCCGTAGGACACGCCGTAGAAGGTCAGCTTCTCCTCTCCCAGGGCCGCCCTGATGGCGTCCAGGTCACGTACCACGTTGAGGGTGTTCACCTGGTCGTAGAGCGGACCGGTACGGGCCCGGCAGTCAGCGCGCAGATCGGTGATGCCCACGCGCAGCGCCTCGAACTGGGCCGCGTTCGCCGGGACCAGGTACGGCGTCCGGTTCAGCGCCTCGCCGGAGCAGACGATGGGGTGGCTGCGGGCCACACCACGCGGATCGAAGCCGACGATGTCGAAGCGGCGGTGGAGCTCATCGCTCAGCCAGTTGGGCCTCGCCATGACGAAGTCGACCCCGGAACCACCCGGCCCGCCGGGATTGATCAGCAGAGAGCCGACCCTGGCAGCGGGGTCGGTGGCCTTGTGCCGAGCCAGCGCCAGGGCGATCCTCGGCCCGTTCCGTCTGTTCCAGTCGATCGGTACGGACACCGTCCCGCAGTCGAAGCCGGGATTGTCCTGACAGGGCAACCAGGTGATGGCCGAGGCGGCGACCCCGGTGGGGATGGGGAGTAGTAAGGCGATGATGACGAGCGCGAGGCCCAGCAGGGGAATTCTTCGTCGCACGTGTTCCTCCGAGCGGTGGGGGTTCCCGGGGGGTGTGCCAGCGCCCGGCGGAGCCCCCGAGGGCCGGACGATGGAGGTGCTGCAGACCCGACCTGATGGGGACGAGTTACGTGGATCGTCCATTAAAGGTGCCCGAGTGACAAAGCTTTCTTTAGGTGGCCAACGCGTACGTCTTTGATGGCGGTGGCCCCTCTCGCGGGCTTGTCGACCTTGGAGTCATGGGAACGCTTGATCTCCGCCTTGCTCGGAGCGGGGTAGGCGAAGTCAGGTGGCGGGCTTGCCGAACCAGCGGGAGAGGTGGGCGTCCAGGTCCTGCTGATCGTCGCCGATCCAGGCGACGTGGCCGTCGGGGCGTAGCAGGACGCACGGAACATCCAGTGCCGCGGTGGGATCCGCGAGGTAGTCGACCCGGTCTGACCAGCCGCCGACGGTCAGGCGTTCGGTGCGGTCCAGCAGCAGGCCGCGGCCGCGATGCAGCAGACCGTAGAGGTGGCCCTGTTTCACGTCGATGTCGCGCAGGCGGCGGCCGAGCAGGTCGGGGCCTTCTCCGAAGTCGTAGCGGATGCCGATCGCGGTGATCTTCTCGATCAGATGGCGGTTCACCTCGTCGAGGTCCATCAGTTCGGTGAGCAGCCTGCGTACGGCCTGGGGGCCCGGTTCGGTGGACAGCAGCTCCATCTGGGCGCGGGTGTTGTCCAGCACGTCCTCGGCGACCGGATGACGTTCGGCCTGGTAGGTGTCCAGCAGTGTTTCCGGCGCCCAGCCGCGGATCTGTGCGGCCAGTTTCCAGCCGAGGTTGAACGCGTCCTGAACGCCCAGGTTGAGGCCCTGTCCGCCGATGGGCGGATGGATGTGTGCCGCATCGCCGGCCAGCAGCACCCGCCCGACCCGATAACGTTCGGCCAGCCGGGTGGCATCCCCGAAGCGGGACAACCAGCGCGGGGAGTGCACGCCGAAATCGGTTCCGGCGATGGTGCGCAGCTGCTGTTTGAAATCCTCGAGGGTGGGCGGTTCCGCGCGGTCGCTGACTCCCGCGGCGGGGACGACGACGCTGTAGATTCCTTCGCCGAAGGGCCTGAGCCAGAATGGCCGATGGGTCTCGTGGACTTCGGCCACCTTGGCGGCGATCTCCTCCTGCGGCACACCCACTTCCATCTCGCCCATCAGCGTCTCGGTCCGCGAGAGCTCGCCGGGGAAGCCGACGCCGAGCAGTTTGCGTACCGTACTGCGCCCGCCGTCACAGCCGACGAGATAGCGCGAACGCAGCTGTTCCCCGTCGGCCAGCTCGACGGTCACCCCCTTGTCGTCCTGCTCGAAACCGGCCACCGCACAACCGCGCCGGACCCGCGCACCCAGTTCGATCACATGTTCTTCGAGCAGGCGTTCGATGACCGGCTGCGGGATGCCCAGCAGATAGGCGTGCGCGGAATCCAGGTCCTTGGGCGCGGGTTTGTTGATGGCGGCGAAGAAACCGCCGGCCGGACGCTGTCTTCCATGCTGGAGAATGCGCTCCAGCAGTCCGCGCATCGCCATCAGTTCGAGACTGCGAACATGCAGACCGACTATGCGGACGAACGACTTGGGCGCGGTTTCCTTCTCCAGAACGAGTACCCGCACGTCGTGCAGCCGCAGTTCGGCGGCCAGCGTGGCGCCGGTCGGCCCGCACCCGGCGATGATCACGTCGAACATGGGCGCGCGATCGGCGTCGGAGGCCGGCGACCGGAGTCCGGGGACGTCGCCCACGGTGAAGTCACGCTCGACCGTGTCGTTCGACGGCGGCTCGGCGGGGAGGCGCAGAGAGTCCATGGGTGTTGCCTTTCGGGAGTGCCTTGTTGTCGAGGCGCTCCCGGCGACACCTACGTCAATCGCCGGCCGTGACGGGAAGGGGGAGCACCCACGTCGATACAGCGTTCATGGGTCTCACCTCCTCGGGCGGTGTCACGGTCGCCTGCAAGCTACAAGCCCGAGCATCACTCCGTCCAGTCCTTTTCCCAGCCGCGTGATCACGGCTCCAAACGGGCCCGTGAGGTTGCATGCGGCCATACCGAGCCCGAGCAGCCACAGGACTCCGCTCTCCGCGGCCAACGCGAACGCGGGATCCGCATCCCCGAAACCTGGCCCTGGGCCCACCCGCACGCGTTCGGTGCCGGCTCAGCGCTCGCGGGTGAAGCCGGCGTTGAGGATCGGGCCGATCACCGCCTGAGCCTCGGGGGTCATGAGGTGCAGGTGCTCGAAGTCGACGACGTGGAAGCGGGGTTCGTGGGTGAGGTGGGGGGCCCACGCCTCCGCACCGACTGCGGCTGTGCGCATGGTGACGCTTGACGCGATCACGGTGGTGGGGCCTTCGAAGATCCCCTTGGTCGCCTGGGCGGCCAGGGCCAGGTTCCCAGCCATGATCTCGGCGAGGTTGTCCACCTGATTACGCGCCAACTCTGACAAGGGGGTGGATCGGGCACGGAGGGCGGCGATGAAGCCCTCGTACTCCAGCATCGAGTCATCGATCTCGTGGTGGGTCAGGCCGAGCATGCCGAGGATGTCGGCGTAGACGTCAGCGCGGTGGTGCCCGGACTCCTGCGGGGTGGAGTCGATGATCGTCAGGGACGCGACCTCAAGCCCCGCCGCTTGGAGGTGCACCGCGATGGCGTGGGCCAGTTTGCCGCCGAAGGACCAGCCAAGGATGTGGGGTGGGGCGGGGTGGGTCTGCCTGATGCGGCCCGCGTAGACCGCTGCCATGTGTTCCAGGCTCATGTAAGTGGTCGGTGTCGTGGTGATGCCGTCGGCCTGGAGGCCGTAGAGCGGAATCGTGCGGTCGATGTACGGCTGCAGGCCGGCGTAAGGCCAGACGAGGCCACCAGCGGGGTGGATGCAGAACAGGGGAGCGGCTGTGCCCTCGGCTCGTAGGGGGAGGACCGGGGCGTAGGCGTCGCGGCCGCGGCCGCCATCGAGATGCTCGGTGATGCCGGCCACTGTGGGGGTCTCGAACAGGACCCGGACCGGGAGTTCGACACCGGTGGCCGACTGGATCCGGCTCGTCAGCCGGGCCGCCAGCAATGAGTGACCGCCGAGTTCGAAGAAGCTGTCGTCGATGGTCACCTCGTCGACCCCGAGCACCTCGGCGAACACGCCGCAGAGCACGGACTCGCGGTCGTCGCGGGGGCCGCGACCGGTCTGATCGCCGACACGGGTTGGTTCGGGCAGGGCGCGCCGGTCGACCTTCCCGTTCCGTGTCACAGGGATCGCCTCGATTTCCACCAGCGCTGACGGCACCAGGTAGCCCGGCAGCCGCTGCTCCAGCGAACGCCGCAACGCGATGGTGTCGATCGACCCGCCGGGTGGCGGCACGACGTACCCGACCAGCCGCCGGTCCCCGGGCTCGTCCTCGCGGACGACCACCACGGCCGCGGCCACCTCCGGGTTCTCGCTCAGCGCGAACTCGACCTCTCCCGGCTCGACCCGGAACCCGCGGATCTTCACTTGGTCGTCCACCCGTCCCAGGAACTCCAACTCGCCGGAGGCGTTCCACCGGACCAGGTCCCCGGTCCGGTACATCCGCGACCCAGGCGGTCCGAAGGGGTTCGCCACGAACCGGGATGCGCTCAACCCGCCGCGTCCCACATAGCCGTTGGCCAGGGTCGTGCCCGCGACGTACAGTTCCCCGACGACGCCGTCCGCCACCGGGCCCAGCCACTGGTCCAGCACGTACGCCTGTACGTTCGAGTTCGGACGACCGATCGGCACCTCGGGGCTCGAGGGCGACAGGTCCCGCCCGCTCCACGCGACCACGATGAGTGCCTCGGTTGGTCCGTACTCGTTGTGCATGGTCAGGCGGCTGTTGCGGGCGAGGGCGCGCCGCAGCGGTGTGGAGTGGGCCATGGCCTCGCCCGCCTGGATCACATCGGTCAGCGGGGCGAGGTCGTCCACGGTCCCCGGCAGCGCGTCGACCAGCGCCTGCAGCGCGATGTTGGGCAGGTGCAGTTCGGTGATCGACCGGCGCGCCACCCACGCGCCCAGGGCGGCCGGGTCGCGCCGCACGTCGTCCGGGCACAGCACCACCGTGCCACCGGAGACCAGGGTCGAGTAGATCTCCTGTAGCGACACGTCGAAACTGATGGCGGCGAACTGGGCGACGCGCCGCCCAGGGGACGCCTGGGCGTGGTACTCCTGCACGAGGTTGCGCAGGGCCCGGTGCGGCACCATTACGCCCTTGGGACGCCCGGTGGATCCCGAGGTGTAGATGATGTAGGCGATCTGTTCGGGATGACAGGGCGCCAGGCCGAGGTCCTCGTCGGACCGCTCGGCCAACGCCGCCCGCACCGCGCCGTCGTCCAGCGCGACGGTGTCCAGGGTGGACAAGAAGGGAGCAGGCCGTCCGGTGGTCAGGCAGAGACTGGGCCGCGCGTCGTCGAGCAGGTACTCCAGTCGCTCGTCCGGGTACGCCGGGTCCAGTGGCAGGTATGTGGCACCGATCTTCGTGAGCGCGATCATGGCGACGACCAGGTCCAGGGTCCGGCCCAGGTGGACTGCGACGCGGTCCTCCGCGCGCACCCCGCGGTCCAGCATCAGTCGCGCCAGCCGGTTCGCCCGGCTGTTGAGCTGCCTGTAGGTCAGCACCGTCGACTCGTCCTCGACCGCGGATGCGTCCGGGATCGAGCGGACCCGCTCCTCGAACAGCGAGGCCACGGTTTCCTGCGGGTACACCACCTCCGTGGCGTTGCGATCGAGGAGCAGTTCGCTCCGCTCGTCCGGCGAGACGACCTCGATCTCGGACAGCGTGGCCGCTGGGTGGGCTAGGACGAAGTCGAGCACGGCCGTCCACCGGGACATGATCCGCTCGATGGTCGCCGCGTCGAACAGCTCCGTCCGGTACTGGACCATGACGTCGAGGCCGCCCTGGTCCGGTCGCTCCGAGACGCTGAAGAACAGGTCGAAGACCGAGTTCCCGGTGGGGGTCTCCTGAACCTCCAGCTCCATCCCGGGCAGGGTGAAGCGTTCGACCGGGCTGTTCTGCAGGAAGAAGGCGATCTGGAACAGCGGGTGCCGCGACGGTGAGCGCTCCGGGTTGAGTTTCTCCACCAGATGGTGGAAGGGGAGGTCCTGGTGTTCGTACGCCGCGATGCCGGTTTCGCGGACCTGGGCGACCAGGTCGGTGAACCGCGGGTCGCCTGCCGTGTCGGTGCGGATGACCAGGGTGTTGACGAAGAACCCGACCAGGTCCTCCAGCGCCTCGTCGGTGCGGCCCGCGATCCCGGTGCCGATCGCGATGTCGGTGCCCGCGCCGAGCCGGGTGAGCAATGCCGCCATGGCCGCCTGCAGGACCATGAATGTCGTCGCGCCCTGGCCGCGTGCCAGGTTCGCCAGGCCGCGGTGCAACCGGGCGGGCACCTCGAACCAGGTCGTCTCTCCCGCGGGGGAGACGGCCGCGTGCCGTGGGCGGTCGGTGGGGAAGCTCACCACATCCGGCAGGTCCGCGAGCTGGCCCGTCCAGTAGTCCAGCTGCCGGGCGAACTCGCTGTCCGGGTCGTCGGGCTCGCCCAGGAGCTGCCGCTGCCACAGCGTGTAGTCAGCGTAGGCGACCGGCAACGGGTCCCAGGACGGCGCGGTGCCGGACCGGCGCGCCGTGTAGGCGGTGACCAGGTCACGGGCCAACGGGGCCATCGACCAGCCGTCGGCGGCGATGTGGTGGATCAGGATCAGCAGCACGTACTCGTCGGGACCGGTGCCGAACAACCACGTCCGGATCGGGATCTCCGCCGACAGGTCGAACTCGTACCGCACCGCTCGGGTCAGCCGCGCGACCAAGGCCGAGCCTGTCACGGCGATCTCCTCGAAGGTCGCCGTGGAGTCGACGCGCGGAATGATCCGCTGTTGGGGTGTCCCGTCCACCATGGGGAAGGTGGTGCGCAGCGGTTCGTGCCTGCCGATGAGGTCGTCCAGCGCGGCGCGCAGGGCCTCCGTGTCGATCGCACCCGAGATGCGGAACGTGAACGGCATGTTGTAGGTCGGGGACGGGCCCTCCAACCGGTGTTCGAACCAAATCCGCTGCTGCGCGTACGACAGCGGGAGGAACTCGGGCCGGGCGACCTGGGTCAGCGGCGGCCTCACCCGGTCCTCGCCGGTGACGCGCTTGGCCAGTTCGGCCACGGTCGGCGCCTCGAACAACGCCCGGACCGGCAGCTCCACGCCCAGGGCGGTCCGCACGCGGCTGGCCAGCCGGGTAGCGAGCAGCGAGTGGCCGCCGAGCTCGAAGAAGCTGTCGTCGATGGTGACCCGGTCGACCCCGAGCACCTCGGCGAACAGACCGCAGAGCATGGCCTCGCGGTCGTCGCGGGGGCTGCGGCCGGAGCCGTCGCCCGCGTAGGCGGGGGCGGGCAGGGCCTGGCGGTCGATCTTGCCGTTGGTGGTCATCGGTATGGTGTCGATCAGTAGCAGGGTCGAGGGCACCATGTACTCCGGCAGCCGCTGCGCGAGCGTCGTTCGCAGGGCCTTGATGAGCTTGCCCGCCGCCATGATGTTGGTCGGCGCGTTGACCAGGGCGCCCCCGCGCGGCGCGTCCCGCCAGGTCCCGTCGAGCGATGCGGCCGCCGTGTCTCCGGGAAGGACCACGATGTCGAGCAGGTCGGCGCGGTCCCCGGAATAGGTGGTGATGACGGTCTTCCCGGTCGTCGCGCCCCACACGTGCAGCGCCTCGGGATCGAGGGCGTGCTCGGTCTCGGGCGCGGGCAGGTCCTTGAGCCGGGTCCCGGGCACGGCGTCCTCGAGCAGCCCCAGGGTGTGCCACTCCGGCGCGACCCGGGCGTTGTGGACGCCGCGAATCCGGACGGCTCCGTCGTGTGCCGCGGCGATCGCCTCGACGGTGTCGAGGTCGCCGCCCCGCCACAGCACCTCGGGCAGGTCGGCGACCGGGTATGGCCGGACGGGCGCTTTGTGCAACGTCACGTCGTAGCGGTGCAGGGACATCTCGTTGTGGCTGTGGGCCCGCTTGAGCCTGACGTCAACACCGCTGACGTCCGAGCGCGCCGCCAGCGCGGTGAAGAAGCCTGGGTCGACCGTGAGTTCCTTCTCCAGACGGACGGCCAGGTCGGCGGCTTCCAGCACGTGCGCGGCCTCGGCGTCCGGTCCCAGCAAGCGCGCCTGGACCGCGGCGTGGAAGGCGCGCACCGACATCTTGTTACGGACGTCGCCGACGAAAACCCGTCCGCCGGGCCGCAGGGCCGCCAGAGCGCCTTCGAGCACCCGGGTGAGGTAGTCGCCGGACGGGAAGTACTGGATCACGGAGTTGATCACGACGGTGTCGAAGTGCCCTTCGGGCAGGCCGCCGAACTCGTCGGCGCCGCGCGCGAACAGGTGCACGCGGTCGGCCCACTCTGTGCCGTCCAACTGCCGGGTCAGCCGGGCGATGACCCCGGGGGAGAAGTCGGTCGCCCAGTAGGACTCCACGCGCGGCAGCAGTCCGCTGAGCAACAACCCTGTCCCGACGCCGATTTCCAGCACCTTCTCCGGGGCCAGCGCGAGGACGCGGTCGACGGTGGCGGCGCGCCACTCCCGCATCTCGTGGAGTGGGATCGGCCCGCCTGTGTAGGAGCTGTTCCACCCCGAGAAGTCCTCGCCGAACCCGGCGGAGCCTGCTCCCGTGTACATGGAGTCGTAGATCTCGCTCCAGTCGGCCACGAAGGCGCTCGCGTCCGCCTCCGTGTTCCTGGACACCGGTACCACGTACCCGACAAGCCTGCGGTCGCCCGGCACGTCCTCGCGTACTACCACGGCCGCGGCCAGGACCGCCGGGTCCTCCCGCAGGACCGACTCGACCTCGCCGAGTTCGATCCGGTGGCCGCGCAGCTTCACTTGGTCGTCGACCCGGCCGACGAACTCCAACCGCCGCCCGGCGGTCCACCGGACCACGTCCCCGGTCCGGTACATCCGGGACCCCGGCGGCCCGAACGGGTCCGCGACGAACCGCTCAGCGGTCAGTGCGCCCCGCCCCAGGTAGCCCCGGGCGAGACCCTCGCCCGCGACGTACAGTTCGCCCGCGACGCCGTCAGCCACCGGCCCCAGCCACCGGTCGAGTACGTAGACCCGGGTGTTGGCCAGCGGGCGACCGATCGGCAGGCCCGCCGCCGGGTCGAAGTCGTCGCCGACGGGGAAACACGTGGCGAACGTCGTGGTCTCGGTCGGCCCGTAGCCGTCCACGACCCTGGTCCCGGGCGCGGCCGCGCGGACCTTGGCGACCGCCGAGGCCGGGACGACGTCGCCGCCGGACCAGATCTCGGTGAGCGTGCGCAGCCGTTCCGGGTACTCTTCGGCGACCACGGTGAACAGTGCCGCCGTCATGAACGTCGCCGTTACCGCGTTCTCCTCGATGCATCGGGTCAACACGTCGGGGTCGGCGGTGGCGGGCGGGGCGAGCACCGCCGTACCGCCGGAGCAGAGTGGAACCCAGATCTCGTAGGTGGAGGCGTCGAACACATGCGGTGAGTGGACGAGGACCCGGCTGTGCCCGGTGCCCCACACAGGGTCTTGCACGAGCTGGGCGACGTTGCGGTGCGTCGTCGCGATCCCTTTGGGCCTGCCCGTGGAGCCGGACGTGTACATCACGTAGGCCAGTTGGTCCGGCTGGACCGGACACTCACCAGGCAGGTCATCCCTGACCGGATCACTCAGGACGGATCCGGCGGAGGCCACGTGGGCCTCGGGCGCCAGCTTGGTGAACCTGTCGACTGAGTCGGCAGTGGTGATGACGCTCACCGGGCCCGCGTCGGCGACCATGTAGGCGATGCGTTCGTCTGGGTAGTCAAGGTCAACGGGCAGGTACGCGGCCCCCGCTCTGAGGACGCCGAGCAGGGTGGCGATCAGTTCGGCGGAACGGGGCAGAGCGACCGCGACCAGGTCTTCTGGCCGGATGTTGCGGGCGAGCAGCCACTTGGTGACCCGCTCGGCCTGAGCGTCGAGTCGTCGGTAGGTCCACTCGTCCGGCCCCGCGGCCACCGCGACCGCGTCCGGGACCCGGCGGACCTGGTCGGCGAACAGCTCGGGAAGGGTGGCGTCGGCGACCGGGTGGGCGTTGTCGTTGCGGTCGACGAGCAGTTCCGCGCGTTCGGCGTGGTCGAGCACGGGAAGCTCGCTCAGGCGCATGGCCGGCGTGGCCGCGACCTCGGTGAGCAGGCGCAGCCAGCGCTCGAAGAGGCTGACCACAGTGGCGGCGTCGTAGAGATCGGTCGCGTAGTCGATGGTGCAGATCAGGCCCGCCGGGTGGCCGCCGTCGTCGAACCTCTCAAACAGGTCGACGTGCAGGTCGAACTGTGAGCGCCCGGTCGGCGGGGCGTCGAAGGTGACGTCCAGGTCGGCCAGGGCGAATTCCGGCGCCTGGTTGTTCTGCACGGCCAGGATGATCTGGAAGAGTGGGTGGTACGCGGCCGAGCGGCGCGGGTTCACCTTCTCCACCAGGTGGTCGAACGGCACGTCCTGGTGCTCGTACGCCATCAGGCAGGTCTTCCTGACCCGCTGCAGGAGCTCGGCGAAGGTCGGATTCCCGCCGGTGTCGGTCCGGATGACCAGGGTGTTGACGAAGAATCCGACGAGGTCGTCCAGCCCGTGGTCGAGCCTGCCCGCGATCGGCGCGCCGACGGCGATGTCCGTTCCCGCGCCCATCCGGGTCAGCAGGGCGGCCATCGCGGCCTGCACCACCATGAACAGCGTGGTGCCCGACTCCTGTGCCAAGGAAGCGAGGTCGCGGTGCACCTCGGCGGACACCTCGAAACGCTCCATCGCGCCCTCGTAGGAGGCTCGCGCAGGCCGGGGCCGGTCCGACGGGTAGCTCACGACCTCGGGGAGCCCGGCGAGGTGCTCGGTCCAGTACTCGACCTGCCGCGACAGCGGGCTTGCCGGGTCGTCGCCGTCGCCGAGCGCCTCCAGCTGCCACAGCGTGTAGTCGGCATACTGCACGGGCAGGGGCGCCCAGTCCGGCTCGGTGCCGGCTCGCCGGGCCGCGTACGCGGTCATCAGGTCCTTGGCGAGCGGCACCAGCGACCAGCCGTCCCCGGCGATGTGGTGGACGATGATCAGTAGTACGTGGTGGTCCGGCGCCAGGGCGAACAGCCAGGCGCGCAGCGGGAGATCCCTGGCCAGGTCGAACTCGTGCCTCGACACGGCCCGCAGCTCCGCCTCCAAGTCCACCGCGCGCACGTGCCGGAGGTGGAGTTCGACGGTCGCTTCGGCCGCCGGGACGATGAACTGCTCCGGGGCCCCCTCGGCGTCGGGGTAGGCGGTCCGCAGGGATTCGTGGCGACGGATGATGTCCCCGAGGGCCCCCTCCAGCGCGGCGCTGTCGAGGCGGCCTTCGAGTCGCAGCGCGAGCGGCATGTTGTACGTCGCTGAGGGTCCCTGCAGCCGGTCCTGGAACCACAGGCGGCGCTGCGCGTAGGACAGCGGGACGCGGTCGGGGCGGGCTCGCGGCGTCAGCGACTCGCGGGCCAGCGCACCCTCCCGCAGCCGCCCCGAGATCTCGGCGACAGTGGGCGTCTCGAACAGCGCGCGGACCCGAAGCTCGATGCCGGTGACCGCGCGGATGCGGCTGACCAGTCTGGTGGCCAGCAGCGAGTGGCCACCCAGCGCGAAGAAGTTGTCGTCGATCGACACCCGTTCGACCTTGAGGATCTCACCGAACAATCGGCACAGCACCGCTTCGCGGCCGTCGCGCGGGCCCCGGCCGGTGCGCACCGGCAAGTGCTTCGGCGGGACCACCGCGGGCTCGCTTACGAGCGCCGACCGTCCTGCGGCAACCTCCACGCCGGGGATGACGACCTCGCTGACCCTGGTCGCCGGCTCGTTCGCGACCTGGTCCAGGACTGCGACCCAGCGGTCGAAGAGGGAGCGGACCGACTCGGCCTCGAACAGATCCAGAGCGTAGTGGATCACGCAGCGGACACCGTCCGGCCGGGCGTCCGCGGCCAAGGTCTCGGTGACGTCGATGTGCAGGTCGAACTGCAGCTTGCCGGTCGGCAGGATCTCCCCGACAACGTCCGCGCCGGGGATCCTGATCCGGACGTCCGGTGTGTTCTGGACTACGAGGCTCACCTGGTACAGCGGGTGGTAGGCGGTCGACCGCTGCGGGTTGAGCACCTCCACGAGTTGGTCGAACGGCACGTCCTGGTGCTCGGCGGCGCTGAGGCTCGCCTCCCGCACCTGGTCCAGCAGGTCGGCGAACCGGGGGTCGCTCGCGGTGTCGGTACGCATGACCAGGGTGTTGACGAAGAAGCCGATGAGGTCGTCGAAATCGTCCTCGGTCCGGCCCGCCGACGGGGTGCCCACCACGATGTCGGTACCGGCGCCCAGGCGGGTGAGCAGGACCGCCAGGCTCGCGTGCAGGATCATGAACAGGGTGGTGCCGGTCCGGCGGCCAAGGCTGGTCAGGCGCTGGTGTAGTTCCGCCGGGACTGTCAGCGGTACCGTCGCGCTGTCCTGTGACGCCACGGGCGGGCGGGGGTGATCGGTCGGGAAGCCCACCTGGGCGGGCAGCCCCGCCAGCCGCTCCTTCCAGTACTGGATCTGCCGGTGTAGAGGGCTGTCCGCGTCACCCGCCGCGCCCAGGACCGCGCGCTGCCACAGCGTGTAGTCGGCGTACTGGATCGGCAGGGGCGCCCAGGTGGGTGCGTGTCCGGCGCGTCGGGCGGCGTAGGCCGTCGTGAGGTCGTCGGCGAGTGGCCGCATCGACCAGCCGTCGCCCGCGATGTGGTGGATGGCGATCACCAGCTGGAGGTGCCGGGGGTCGACCTCGAACAGCCAGGCACGGAATGGGACCGCCGCGGCGAGGTCGAACTCGTGCCGCGCGGCCGAGCGGACGGCCGCGTCCAGCTCCTCGTCCGGCACGCGCACGTGCTGGACGAGGTCGGTGGCGGCCGGTGTGTCGATGACCCGCTGCGCCGGGACCCCGTCGGTCGCCACGAATACCGTGCGGAGGGCTTCATGGCGTGCCACCACGTCCCGCAGCGCGGTGACGAGGGCCTCGACGTCGACCGGTCCGGTGATCCGGAAGCTGAACGAGATGGTGTACATCGCCGAGGGACCGGTGAGCTGCTCCACGAACCAGAGCCGTTGCTGCGCCAGGGAAAGCGGCAACGGGTCCGGTCGCTCGACCTGTTTGACGGGGGCGCGGCGTGTCCCCGCCCCCGTTCCGACCCGGGCCGCGAGCTCGGCGACCGTGGGCGCGTCGAACAGGACCCTGATCGACAGGTCGGCGTCGAACAGCGCCCGCAGCCGCCGGACCAGCCGGATGGCGTGCAGCGAGTGCCCGCCGAGCTCGAAGAAGTCGTCGTCGATGCCCACGCGCTCGACGCCGAGCAGTTCGCCGAAGAGCGCGCACAGTGCGTCCTCGGTGGCGTCCCTCGGCTCGCGACCGCCCGGGGTCGCCGCGTATTCCGGAGCGGGGAGGCCTTTCCGATCAACCTTCCCGTTGGGAGTGAGGGGCAGCGAGTCCAGGGGGACGATGATGGACGGCACCATCTGGTCGGGCAGCCAGGCGCGGGTCGCCTGTCGCAGCGCCGCCGGGTCGAGCACGGCACCGGCCTCTGCCACGACGTAGCCGACCAGGCGGCGATCACCGGGGGTGTCCTCCCGGGCGACCACCACCGCCCGGGCGACCGCGGGATCCTCGCGGAGCACGGACTCGATCTCGCCGAGCTCGACCCGGAACCCGCGGATCTTGACCTGATGGTCGATCCGCCCGATCAGCTCCAACAGTCCGTCGGGGTGAAACCTGGCCAGGTCGCCGGTGCTGTAGAGGCGCTCCGCCTGCACCGGGCCATGTGACCACTCGAAGAACTTCGCCGCGGTCAGCTCGGGGTTGCCGTAGTACCCCTCGGCAAGGCCGAGGCCCGCCATGTGTATCTCCCCCGGCACACCGACCGGGACCGGCTGGCGTGCCGAGTCCAGCAGGTAGACCCGCTGGCCTGCCATCGGCCACCCAAACGGGACGCTGGTCCAGCCGGGCAGCGGCGCCCCTGCTGGGAACACCGTGGAGAAGATGGACACCTCGGCGAACCCGCCGAAGACGAAGACCTCGATGCCCGGGGCGAGGCCGTCGAAGCGCTGGGGGAGGTCCGGCATGATCCAGTCCCCGCCCAGGATCACGGTCCGGAGCCTGGTCGGCGCGCCGAGAGACCGCAGGTGTTCGACGTAGAGTTCGGCGAGAGCGGGCGCGGAGTTCCAGACGGTGACGTCGTGCTCCCGGATCAGGTCGTGCCAATGCGCCGGGTCCTTGGTACGGTCCGGGTCCGGGAACACCACCGCGCCGCCCGCTACGGCGATCCCCAGGAGTTCGTAGACCGACATGTCGAAGCTCGGTGAGGACAGGGCCATCACCCGGTCCCCGGCGCCGACCCCGGTGGTGGCATTGATGTCCAGCAGGTTGTTGAGGACGCCCCGATGCCGCAGGGCGATCCCCTTGGGCCGACCGGTGGAGCCGGACGTGAAGATGATGTAGCAGAGGTCGTCCGAACCGGCGACCGCCACGGGGGCGTACTCGGGCAGTCGCTCGAGTTCTGCGGCGTCCCGGTCCATGAGGATGACCGGGACACCGGGCTTCGGCAGCCGCGGCGCCAGCGGGGATTCGGTGATCAGGACGTGGCAGCCGGAGGCCTCCATCATGAACGCCAGGCGTTCGACGGGATAGTCGCTGTCCAGGGGGATGTACGCGGCGCCCGCCTTGAGAATGCCCAGGATCGCGATCATCAGGTTCGGTCCCCGGTCGAGGCATATCGCGACGCGGCCTCCGCGGCCGACACCGAGGGCCCTGAGTCGGTGGGCGAGCCGATTGGCCGCCCTGTCGACCTCGCCGGCGGTCCAGGTCGTCCCGCGGTGAATCAGCGCCACAGCGTCGGGAGCGGTCTTCAGGTGTTCGGCCACGCATTCGTGCAGGGTGCGGTTGTGGTCGAACTCGGACGCGGTGGCGTTCCAGTCCACCAGCATCCGCTGTTGCTCCGCCGCCGTGAGCAATGGGGCCTCGGTCCGCGGGCGGATACCGGGGTCGGCGACGCAGGCGGTCAGGAGGGTGATGAAATGCCCCAGGAAGCTGTTGATCGTGGCGCGGTCGAAAGCGGTCGCGTCGAAGGTCACGTCGAGGTGCGCTTCCGACGACGACCGCCGCACCTCGACGACCAATTCGTGGTCGTCGCCGCCCGGTGTTTCGGTCACCTGCCGGAAAACCGCGGCTGCGGTTCGGTACCGGTAGTCGCCGACGTTGTGACCGACCGTGTTCCGGACCGTTCGAATGAGGTCCGCGAAAGTGTGGTCGCGGCCCGCGGTGAACGTAGGCAGTTGGCCAGGTGCGCCGCCGAGATCGATCCGCCCCGGGTCGTCGTACCTGGCCAGTACCTCTGAGAAAGCGGCCAGCAGAACGTGGAACAGGTCCGCGTCGTGTCCCGCCGCCACCGACCGGGCGGTCTCGACCAGGTTCGGGTCCAGTCTGACGGTCGCGTGCTCCGGCGACGATTCTCCCAGCTCGGAGCGTCGATCCGGGATCGGCCCGGCGACCGCCTCAGGGACCCGCTGCGCTCGTGAAATCCTCGGCAATCCGGCCATTCGATCACCACGTCCTTCCCCAGGGCGGCGGCACGACGGCATGCGTCGTCGGCCTCTGGCGCCAGGCCGGAGGCCGACGGCGCACACGGTCGATGGCCGGTCTTTGACCGAAGTTAATGTTCGCGGCCTGAATTCGATACTAAAAGCTCCGACCAATCGCGTCTATCGTCCGGCCGGATGAGACGACCGAATACGTCCAGCCATTCCGCCCCGTCGTGCTCACGTAAGGGGTTGCCGGGCGGAGACGCCCATGGTAAGGGTAAAACGAGGCAGGACACTTCAGCGGGGGGCAGGTAGGTTGACGAACCCTTTCGATGATTCGGACAGCCAGTATTTCGCGCTGGTCAACGCCGAGGGCCAACATTCACTGTGGCCTGTGTTCGCCGATGTTCCGGCTGGCTGGAGCGTGGTCCACGGGCCGGATGCCCGGGACGCCTGCCTTGGCCACATCGAACGGAACTGGACCGACATGCGACCGAAATCGCTGCTCGGGGCACTGCGCGAGAAAGACCGGGAAGGTGGTCCGGCAAATTGACGACCGTCGCGACCTCGACGCGTCCCTCAATTTCACCTCCAAAAACACCTGACTTTTTCGCTCTCCGGAAAGGTGTGGCATTAGATGCGGAAGCCCGTCGATTACGGGGCCACAAATCAACTTGACATCCGGCTCGAGGCCGGAGCGCCACCCATGGTGGTCACCCCTGACTTGCCCACCCTCTCCCACGCGCCGGCCGAGGGCGGCGTGACGCCGGTCGCAGACTGCCGGGCGGTGCTTCACGACGTCCCGGACCGTCTGGCGCGGCGCATGCGCTCCTCTGTGATCACCCACCCGCACATCGTCGACGACATCCTGGCCGCACATGGCCGGGAACCTTTCAGGGGTGAGCGGCGAATCGTCGTCGCCATGGGCGATCCGGTGTCGGCGCGGGACTGCGACCCAACCGTGTCAGCTGAGGCGAGGTTCGTCTGAGATGACCACGAATCTCGTCACACAGGACGGGGATCTCCTGGCACGGTTCCGGCGAGCGGTGGCTGCCGCACCGGACCGGCTCGCCGTCCGGGCGGCTGGAACGGCCATCACTTTCGCCGACCTCGACGCGCGGGTCAGCGTCCTGGCCGGGGCTCTCCGCGCTCGTGGCGTGCGCCGCGGTGACCCGGTCGGAGTGTGCCTGGAACGGGGCGCGGACCTCGTGGTCGCGCTGCTGGCGGTTTGGAGTGCAGGCGGGGCGTACGTCCCGCTCGACCCGGCGTACCCCGACGACCGTCTCGCCTTCATGGCCCGTGACTCGGGCCTGCGGCTGGTGATCGCGGCGGACAACCGGCTGAACCGGCTCGCAGGCGCCGAGGTGGTCGCGCCGAGCGCGGCGGGGACCGCGGTCGCGCCGGTGGACGTGAGCCCCGCTGACGCCGCCTACGTCATCTACACCTCGGGTTCGACCGGCGTGCCGAAGGGAGTGGTCGCGACCCGGGGCGGGGTGGCGTTTCTGGTGCACGCACTGGAGACGATCGGTTCATACCCGGACGGGAACAGCGTCGTCGGCTGTAACGCCAGCGTGTCGTTCGACGCCTCGGTCCAGCAGTGGGCCCGGGTGTGCCGCGGCGACACCGTCGTCGTCATCGACGAGGACCAGCGGCGCGACCCCGCCCGGCTCGCCGCGGCGCTGGTCGAGTACGCGGTCACCGACATCGACGCCACCCCCTCACATTGGGAGGTGGTGGAGCAGGTGGCCCCGGAAGGTACGCTCCGCCTGTTCCTGGGGGGCGAACCCGTGCCCGCAGCCATGTGGCGACGACTCGACGAGGCCGGGCGGGCGGGCCGCGTAGAGGCGTTCAACCTGTACGGACCGACCGAGTGCACCGTGGACTCCACCGTTGGGTCGATCAAGGGTCCGGAGCCGCACATCGGGCGACCGCTGCCCGGTGTCGACCTCTATGTGCTGGACGACCGGTTGGCGAAAGTGTCGGAGGGTGTCACAGGTGAGGTCTACATCTCCGGCCGAGGGGTCGCGCGCGGTTACGTGAACCGCTCGGGTCTCACCGCGGAACGGTTCGTGGCCGATCCGTTCGCCGGTGGCGGGCGGCGAATGTACCGCACCGGTGACAAGGCCCGGTGGCGGGCGGACGGCACGCTGGAGTTCGTCGGGCGGGTCGACCGGCAGGTCAAGGTGCGCGGCATCCGTGTGGAGCTCGGTGAGATCGAAGCGGCCATCGCGGGCTACCGCGACGGGTGCTCGGCGGTCGTGGTGGTGCGGCGAATCGAGGGTCTCGCGGGGGATCTGGTGGCATACTGCGTGGGCGCTCAGGATCTCGACGACCTCCGTGACCACGTGGCCGCGCGGCTCCCGGCCCACATGGTCCCGGCCCGGTTCATCCGGATCGACGCGTTCCCTTTGACCGTCAACGGGAAGGTCGACCACTCAGCCCTCCCGGACCCCGATCGCGCCGCCGCAGAGCGCGACGGGCCGCCGCCGGAAGGGGAGTTCGAGGAACTCGTCGCCTCCGTGTGGGCGGAGGTCCTCGGCAAGGACCAGGTGTTCGCCGACGACGACTTCTTCGCGCTGGGCGCCCACTCGTTGATGGCCATCCGGGTCGTCGCCCGCGTCAAGAACGCGCTCGGTCTCGCGCTGTCGGTCCGGGACGTGTACCGGCGGCCGGTGCTGCGGGACTTCGCTGAGTTCGTCCGCTCGGTCCACGCCGACGTGACGCATACGGCCGGTCGATAGAGGAGGACGGCGGATGTCGAACCGATTGGGCCCGGCTCGTCAGGACACCGCGGTGATCCGCCCGAAGCAGCTCGACGACGCGATCACCACGCTGGTGTGCCTGGGATTCTGCGGCGGCGGGACCGGGCCGTACCAGCCCTGGGCCGAGGTGGTACCGCCGGGAGTCGACCTCGCGCTGGTCTGTTACGCCGGCCGTGAGGGCCGCTTCCTGGAGGAGTTCGCCACGACCTGGGACGAGTTGGCCGAGGATGCCACCCGGACAGTGGTCTCGGCGGTCGGTGACCGGCCATACGTCCTGTTCGGGCACAGCATGGGCGGGTGGATGGCCTTTGAGGTGGCGACCAGGTTGCAGGCCCGGAGCGCGTCGGTGCCCGACGCTCTGGTCGTGTCCTCGTGCAACGCCCCGGCGCGCGGGCTCACCCCCCGGGACATGCTTCCGGCGCGACAGGATACCGACGAGGAGTTGCTGACCTGGATGCGCACCCACGGGCTGCTGGCCGATTACGTGCTGGACGATCCGGACCTGCTGGAGATGGCGGTGGAGATCATGCGCGCAGACATCGCCGTGCGGGACACGTTCCGCTACAACGGTGCCGCGGGGGTCACCATGCCGCTGCAGTTCCTCGCCGGCGCCGACGACGAGGCGATCGAAGCGGACGCGCCCGCCCAGTGGCGAGAGTTGGCGTTGGGGCCGTACCGGCACGATTCCCTGCCCGGTAGTCACTTCTACACGCCTGAGGTGTGGCGGACCCTGCCAATCCACATCACCGCGATCAACCGGTAGACGCGGTCCGGCCCAAGAAGGTTTCGGGAGCACCCCAGTCCATGACCGATACGTTCACGACGAAGGCCACCTACGGCCAGGTGTTCGCGGTCACACAGTTCCGTGCCCTGTTCGCGGGTCGGCTGCTTGGTGTCATGTCGGACACGCTGCGGTCCGTCGCGCTGGCGGTGCTGGTGTTCAGCCAGACCAACTCTCCGTTGCTGACGGCGATGGCGTTCACGGTCGGCTTCCTTCCCCAAGCCGCAGGCGGCCTGTTCCTTGCCGCGATGGCGGACCGGTTCTCACCGCGGACCCTCATCACCACGGGCTACACTCTCCAGTGCGCGGTCGGGCTGCTGCTCGCGTTCGGACACCTCCCGGTCGCGGTCAGCCTGCTCCTCGTCGCGGCCGTGGCCTGCCTGACACCGGTCACCACCGGGGCCGCGGGCCGAGTCCTGGCGGAGGTCCTCACCGGCGACACCTACGTGCTTGGGCGTTCGCTGTCCTACCTCGTCGCGGTTGCGGCGCAGTTGGTGGGCATGGCCGCCGGTGGGGCGCTGATCGCGTGGCTGGGCGTGGAGCGGACGATGCTGGTCACCGCAGGGACGCACCTGCTCGCGTTGGTGATCAGCCGCCTGTTCCTGTCGCGCGCCGAGGTGGTCCGCGCGGGCGGGTCGATCGTGCGTAAGACCTTGCGAGGTAACGCCGCGCTCATCGCCGCCCCCGGGGTCGCCAAGCTGATCATGGTCCAGTGCCTGCCCGCCGCGTACTTGGCCGCAGCGGGAAGCCTGCTCATCCCGTACTCCGCGCAGCGTGCGTTCGGCCCAACGGAGACCGGCCTCCTGCTGGCAGCCGCGTCAGTCGGCATGCTCATCGGCGACGTCGTGGTTGGGCGAGCGTTCGCGCCCGCCATCCGAGAACGACTCGTCCTGCCGCTGCTGCTGGTCATGGGCGCGCCCACGATCACGCTCGTCCTGGACCTGCCGTATCCGGCGATCGCCGCAGTGTACGTGATCACCGGCATGGGCTCCGCCTACCTGCTCGGCCTGCAGCGACGCTTCCTGGAGGCGGTCCCGTCCGACCTCCAGGGACAGGGTTTCGCACTGCTCAACACCACCACCATGACCATCCAGGGGGTCGGGCCCCTGGTCTTCGGCGTGTTCGCGGAATTCCTCCCGGTCGGCTTCGCGATCGCCCTGACCGGGGTGAGCAGCGTGATCACCACACTCCTCCTGCGCGACGCGATCCGCCCACGCACGCCCGGCTGAGGCCACCGGCCCGAGGAGGACGCGCCTCCCGCGCCGTCGGTGTGAAACACCGGATCAACTCATCGCCGGTGATCTCCGGGTACGAACGCAGCCTGACCCCGTCACGTCCTGGGCGAGCCTCGGGGAACCGGATCGCCCGAAGATCGGCTGATGCGACGCCGTACTGGGCATGACCAGTCATGTGACTCGCGATCGCGAAGAGTCATCACTCTTCGTGATCAGTCCGACACGTGCTGTCGGGCGGGTGGCGACGGCCACGGCACGACGGGGCCGTCGCCACCCGCCCGGCTCGCGGG
Source organism: Streptosporangium carneum (assembly GCF_027922005.1). GTDB lineage: Bacteria > Actinomycetota > Actinomycetes > Streptosporangiales > Streptosporangiaceae > Streptosporangium > Streptosporangium carneum. The sequence continues at coordinate 394,802 of NZ_BSEV01000004.1, forward strand.
TTCGGCGGCTCACATCGCGTACGGGGCCTCGGGGGCCGTGGAAAAAAGGGGAAGTCCGGTGCGGAGCAGACACCACATCATGACCGCAAGCGCGCTGTGCCTGGCACTGGCCACGGCCTGCGGAAACATCGCGTCCGTCGGCATGGTCGGGGCGCCGGCCACCGAGACGCCCGCGGGAACCTCGCCGGGGACACCTGCGGGAACACCGACCGCGACGTCGACCGGCACGCCGACGAAGGCCGCCGTGCCCGCCGGTTTCAAACGGGTCGGCAGCGACGCCAACGGGCTCACCGTCGCCGTGCCCCAGAAGTGGCTCGCACTCGACCTCACCAAGGACGACCTCGACCAGACCCTGAAACAGACCGGCCTGTCGGGTGAGGCGCTCGAGCAGGCCAGGCGGAGCCTGCGGGCGCTGGTGGCCAACAGGGCGATCTGGGCCTCGGACCAGGCGTCGGCCGAGAGCTCGCCCAACAAGTTCGCCACCAACCTCAACGGCTTCTGCCAGGACGACGCGGGTTCCCCACCCCCCGCCGACCAGTTGATCGCCGACGTCAAGGGACAGCTGGAGCAGCTCGGTGCCAAGGTCAACGAGGCGGGGGAGGTGCCGATCGACAACGGCGGCAAGGCGGTGCGGGTGGTGTACCGGCTGCCGTCCCACGGGATCGAGATCAGAGGCACCCAGTACTACGTGCAGTCTCCGGGCAAGACCTGCATCGTCACGCTCAGCACCGACAGGGACGGCCAGCAGGCGTTGTTCGACCAGATCGCCAGGACGACCCAGCCCACCTGAGCGGCCCGTTTCGACGGAGCGTGACGCGGGCGCGCCCACCGGAGGCGAAACGTCGCTCGGCTGCGGCAGAATATCCGGCATGACCACCCCTCCGGCAGAGCGCGCTCCCGGTGCTGTTCTCGAGGCCGTACTCGAGCGGATCACCTATGCCAACGAGGAGACCGGTTACACCATCGCCAGGGTGGCCACGGAGCGTTCGGGCAGTGAGCTGCTGACCGTGGTCGGGCCGCTGCTCGGCGCCCAGCCGGGCGAGTCGCTGCGGCTGACCGGGCGGTGGACCTCCCATCCGCGCTACGGCAAGCAGTTCGAGGTGTGGTCCTACACCACGGTGCTGCCCGCGACCGTGCAGGGCATCCAGCGTTACCTGGGGTCCGGGCTGATCAAGGGCATCGGGCCGAAGATGGCCGAGCGGATCGTCGACCACTTCGGCGTGGACACCCTGGAGATCATCGAGACCGTCCCCGAGCGGCTGGTCGAGGTCCCCGGGCTCGGCCCGAAGCGGACGAAGATGATCGCCGTCGCCTGGGAGGAGCAGAAGGTCATCAAAGAAGTGATGATCTTTCTTCAGGGGGTCGGCGTGTCCACCTCCATCGCGGTGCGGATCTTCAAACAGTACGGCGACGCCTCCATCACGGTGGTCAAGAGCGAGCCGTACCGGCTGGCCGACGACGTGTGGGGCATCGGCTTCAAGACCGCCGACACCATCGCCCAGGCCGTCGGCATCCCGCACGACAGCCCCGAACGGGTCAAGGCGGGCCTGCGCTACACCCTCTCCCAGGCCGCGGACGACGGCCACTGCTACCTTCCCGCGCCCAACCTCGTCGGCGACGCGGTGAAGATCCTGGAGGTCCCGGCCGAGCTGACCGTCCAGTGCCTGGAGGAGCTCGTCGAGGAGGAGGGGGTCGTCCGCGAGGAGGTGCCCGTCGGCGACGGCGCCGTTCCCGCGGTCTACCTGGTCCCCTTCCACCGCGCCGAGCTGTCGCTGGCCGGATCGCTGCGCGGGCTGCTGCGCTCGGAACACGACCGGCTCGGCGCCTTCAGGGACGTCGACTGGGACGTGGCGCTGGAGTGGCTGCGCAAGCAGACCAACGCCGAGCTCGCCGCCGAGCAGGCCCAGGCCGTACGGCTGGCGCTGAGCGAGAAGGTCGCGGTGCTGACCGGGGGCCCCGGCTGCGGCAAGAGCTTCACCGTGCGCTCCATCGTCACCCTGGCCAGGGCGAAGAAGGCCAAGGTGATCCTGGCCGCGCCCACGGGCAGGGCGGCCAAGAGGCTCGCCGAGCTGACCGGCCACGAGGCGACCACCGTGCACCGGCTGCTGCAGCTGCGCCCCGGCGGGGACGCCACCTTCGACCGCGACAACCCCCTCGACGCCGACCTGGTGGTGGTCGACGAGTCCTCGATGCTGGACCTGCTGCTGGCCAACAAGCTGGTCAAGGCCGTGGCCCCGGGCACGCACCTGCTGTTCGTCGGCGACGTCGACCAGCTGCCCTCGGTCGGCGCGGGCGAGGTGCTGCGTGACCTGCTGGCCGCGGAGGAGGAGATTCCCCGGGTGCGGCTGACGCACATCTTCCGCCAGGCGCAGGAGTCGGGTGTGGTCACCAACGCCCACCGGGTCAACACCGGCCTGCCTCCGGCGCTCGAGGGCATGACGGACTTCTTCCTGTTCCCGTGCGACGAGCCGGAGGAGATCGCGGCGCTGACCGTGGACGTGGTGGCCAACCGGATCCCGCGCAAGTTCGGCCTCAACCCACGCCGGGACGTGCAGGTGCTGGTGCCGATGCACCGGGGCGCGGCGGGGGCGGGCAACCTCAACACCGCGCTGCAGGAGGCGCTGACCCCCTCGCGGGAGGGCATGCCGGAGCGCCGCTACGGCGGGCGCGTCTTCCGGGTGGGCGACAAGGTCACCCAGCTGCGCAACAACTACGACAAGGGCGCGGCGGGGGTGTTCAACGGCACCGTCGGCATGGTGGTCGACATCAAGCCCGACGACCACAAGCTGACCGTGCTGACCGACGAGGACGAGAACGTCGAGTACGCCTTCGACGAGCTCGACGAGCTGGCCCACGCCTACGCGGTGTCGATCCACCGTTCCCAGGGCAGTGAGTATCCCGCGGTGGTCATTCCGCTGGCCACCAGTGCCTGGATGATGCTGCAGCGCAACCTGCTCTACACCGCGATCACCCGGGCCAAGAAGCTCGTCGTCATCGTGGGGTCGCGCCGGGCGCTCGCGCAGGCGGTGCGGACGCGGGGCGCGGGACGCCGCCACACCAGCCTCACTCACCGGCTGCGCTCGCCGTGACGAGGCAGGAACGCCGGTCGCGGCGCGTGTGCCCCCGGAGAGGGTCTCGCGTCAGCCGCTGCGTCTCCTGAGGACGACGCCGGCGACGACGAGCCGCTTCAGATGCTTCTTGTGCACCGCCTGACGGGTGACCCCGAGAGCCTCGGCCACCTGGGACCACGACCATCCCTCGCGCATCGCGCGCTCGACTTCGGCGTCCTCCAGCTGGTCCGCGAGCCGCCGCAGCGCTGTGACGGCCGCGAGGCCGTCGGCGGGGCCGCCAAGCGGGGATGGTTCGATCGTCGCCATACGGGCAAGCGTAGTTGCTGCGACAATGCTGTCAACATGGGTTGCTTATGCGTGCGGCAGCCCTTCCTGTCCCGCCGGGCGGCCTCCGCTCCGCTCGCCCAGCAGGGGATGGCGGTGAAGGGGGCGTGCCCGGCTCCGTGTGCAACCGGACGGCCGGCGGGGGATGTGTAGCATGTCGACATGGCGGCCCCCTTCCATTTTGACAGCGCGAACTTCCTGGTGCTTCATGCCCTGCGGTGCATCGGGTTCACCTCCAGCACACGTGTCTCAGAGGCGACCGGGATTTCCGAGTCCGACGTCGAGTCCGAGCTGATCGATCTCGCGGTGGACGGCCTCGTCACAAAGATTCCAGGCGATTTCGGTGGATGGGGTCTCACCGACGCGGGCCGCGCGGCGGATGCCGAGCGGAGCTCCGCGGCTCTGGAGAAAGCCGGTACCCGTTCTGACCTTGTCGCGGCCTTCGACAAATTCATGGTGCTCAACCCGGAATTGCTCGACCTCTGCACTGCGTGGCAGATGCGTCGGGTCGACGGAGCCGTGACCCTGAACGACCACTCCGATCGTGAGTACGATTCGCGGGTGCTGGGCCGGCTCGTCGACTTCAACGAGCGCGCGAACGTCGTCTGTGCGGAGCTCGCGACGGCGCTGGGCCGATTCAAGCGCTATCAGGATCGGCTCACCGGCGCGATCACCCGCGCCGAAGCCGGCGAGCTGGAGTACGTGACCGACAACCTCTCGTCCTACCACGTCGTGTGGTTCCAGCTTCACGAGGATCTGCTCGCCACGCTCGGCATTCCCCGGCGGTGAGCCGGGCGGCGCGAGGCGCGTGACGGCTCCGGCCCCCGGCACGCACGGCAGGGGGCCGCGCCGCCTCGACGGCGACAGACCGCCGGGGTCGTCCGAGAGGTGATCGTCAGCCGAAGACGGCGGTGGGGTCGCCGGTGTACCAGGCGTTGTCGATGCGCATGCGGTGGATGACCCAGCGCTCCCCGTCGCGGACCAGCTCGACGTCGTAGGGGTTCTTCAGCAGGGCGAAGGCGCCGTGGTCGGCGGTGAGCAGATGCTGGGCCTCGACCAGGGCGGTCAGCCGCGCGGTGTCGCCGTCGACGGCGACACGGGGATTGGTGACCTGGTGGGTGGTGTCCACCCGGTCGGCGAACATCGTCAGGATGGTGGTGACGATGGTGTCCCGCCCGACCATCAGGGGCGGCCGTCCGCCCCACTTGGCGGCGGCGGGGCGGAAGTCCAGCTCGGCGTCGGCCGTGAACGCCGAGGCGAACAGTTCCCGGTTCTTCAGGTCCTGGCCCAGGCCGAACCGGTACAGCGCGTCCAGGATCTCGGCGCGGTCCCGCAGCTCCCGGACGACCGCGGTCGTGTCAGCGGACGGAACGGAGACCGCGAACTCATCAATGACGAACATTGACTGCTCCCGTGCAGGTCAGAGGGGTGTTCGAGCGGTTCCACTCTCGAGCAGGGGCCAGGACGGATCAACGCGGTCCTGCGCAAGGGTCGTGAAGCCTGGATTAACGATGCGGAGGAGCGACGGCGGGATCGACGTCGCTCGAGGTATCGGTCGATGTCAGGAGCTCGTGAGGATGACGAGTCGCTGGGTCGCTCGGGTCATCGCGACATAACGGTCGACCGCTCCTTCGACGCCCTGGCCGAACGCCTCCGGATCGACGAGGACGACCAGGTCGAACTCGAGCCCCTTCGCCAGCTCCGGGGTCAGCGACCGGACGCGGGACGTCGCCCGGAACGTGGGATCACCGATGACGCAGGCGATCCCCTCGGCGTGCGCGGCGAGCCAGGTGTCGAGGATCGAGCGCAGCTCCGAAGCGGATCCGTGTACGACGGGGACGTCGCCGCTGCGGATGGAGGTGGGCACGTTGGCGTCCGGAAGCACGGCCCGGATGACCGGCTCGGCTTCCGCCATGATTGCCTCCGGCGTCCGGTAGTTGATGGTCAGGGAGGCCAGGTTGATCCGGTCGAGCCCGATCCGCTCGAGCCGTTCCTGCCACGACTCCGTGAACCCGTGCCTGGCCTGGGCGCGGTCCCCGACGATGGTGAAGCTCCGGGACGGGCACCGGAGCAGCAGCATCTGCCATTCCGCGTCGGTCAGCTCCTGCGCCTCGTCCACGACGATGTGCGCGAACGGGCCGGCGAGCCGGTCCGGTTCGATGCCGGGCGACGCGGTGTCGTCGACCAGGGCGTCCCGTATGTCCTGTCCGTGCAGCATCGTCACCACACCTTCACCGTCGTCATCGGCCTCGAGCAGGTTGTCGACGACCCTGGCCATGCGCTCGCGTTCGGCGGCGACAGCGGCGTTGTGCCGACGTTCACGCCGTGACGCCTCCGGGTCGCCGAGCCGCTGCCGTGCCGCGTCCAGGAGTGGCAGGTCGGACACCGTCCAGGCCTGGGCGTCCTCGCGCTGCAACTGCCGAACCTCGTCGGGGCTGAGCCAGGGAGCGCACTTGCGCAGGTAGGCGGGTACCGACCACAGGTCTCCGACGAGGTCGGCGGCTTCGATCAGCGGCCACGCGCGGTTGAAGGTCGTGAGCAGCTCCCTGTTCTGCAGCAGCGACCTGCGGAGCAGGTCAGGCGAGGCGTCGCCGTCGTGCTTGTCCACCAGGATCGTGAGCAGTTCCTCCCAGATCTGACCGCGCGCGTCGTTGTGCGGAGTACCGGGATCCGGCGCTTCGAACGCCTCGGCCCAATCGTCGGTGCTCAGCCAGATGTCGGACCAGTGGGTCGTGACCGTCATTCCCTTGGTGGGCGGGTTCTCGTAGAACCTGACGGCCGGCTCGATCGCCTTCACCAGGTTCGCGGACGACTTCAGGCGAGCCACGTCCGGGTCGGCCTCGACCGCCGCCGTGGCTCCCTCGGCGACGAGGTCCCGCAGGGTGCAGGTCTGCACGCCCTCCTCGCCGAGGCTGGGGAGGACGTCGGCGACGTAGGCCAGGTAGGGCTGGTGCGGACCGACGAACAGCACACCGCCCCGGCGGTGACCGAGGCGAGGGTCGGAGTAGACGAGATAGGCGGAGCGGTGCAGGGCGACGACGGTCTTGCCCGTGCCCGGGCCGCCGTCGACGACGAGAGCGCCGCCGGATCCCGCGCGGATGATGGCGTCCTGGTCGGCCTGGATGGTGCCGAGCACGTCTCGCATCCGTGCCGACCGGTTGCCGCCCAGGCTGGCGATGAAGGCGGACTGGTCGTCGAGCGCGGCGTGCCCGACAAGCCCGTCCGAGGTGAACACCTCGTCCCAGTAGTCACTGATCCGGCCGCGGGTCCAGCGATACCTGCGGCGGCTCACCAGCCCCATCGGGTTGGCGTGGGTGGCTCCGAAGAACGGCTCAGCCGCGGGGGAGCGCCAGTCGAGCAGCAGCCGACGGCCCTCGCTGTCCGTAAGACCGAGCCGTCCGACGTACACGGGCTCGGAGCCGTCCGCGCTGACCATGTGCCCGAGGCACAGGTCCAAACCGAAGCGGCGCAGCGCGCGCAGCCGAGCGGTCAGCCGGTGGATCTCCAAGTCCCGGTCCATCGCCTGCCGGCCTTTGCCGCCGGGCGTCCTGCGCTCGGCGTCGAGGCGGTCGGACAGGGCGGCGATCGACTGCTCGAGGCTCTCCGCGATGGCCGCGAAGTGCTGCTCGTCACCGGCGATCAGCGTCGGGTCGGCCTTGGGGGAGAGGTGGGCGGGAAGATCAAACGCACTGGTGGTCAGGGGGTTCACGTCATCGGCTCCGATCTGAGGTGGGCGAGGCACTTTCCCGGCTCGACGATCCGCGTGGTTCACGCGGACACGGGCGGCGGCTTCGCGGCCACCGTCGCCCCGTCGGCGCGGATCGCGCCGGCCACGGCTGGCCGGTGAAGGCGTGGTCGCGGACGTCGTCCACCGGTGGCAGGCCGATCGACGCCCGGCGGGTGTTGAGCACCGCGCCGAACAGCCCGTTCACGCTCGGGGCGTCCAGGTCCCGCAATGCCCGCAACCGTACCGCGAGTCCCCTCCAGCGGTTCGATGTCCCCGCGCGAGTCATACTCCGACAACACCACACGCACTTCGCGTCCCCCGTTTCCTCAGGCTCTGGCCTCGGCCGATGATTCTGCGGCACGACCCGGGTCTTGTGGCAAGCCCCCCGGTGCGCTATACGTTGAGAACGGAAAGGAGCGAGTGCTCTCCTCTTCCTTCATCGTCCGATGTGGACGGACCCCCTCCTCGCGAAGCGGCGGCGCGCCGCCCACCACGCTGTGCCCGCGTCGAAAAGCTCATCGCCGCACCGGACGCCGCCTGGGAGCGCTGAACGCCGCCTGAGACCGCCGGGCGTCCGTCGTTCCGGACGCCAAATCGGCGCCGCCAACTTTGCGTCAGCGGCCAAAAGGTTCGCCCGACCGCGTCGTGATACTAAGGGCATGGATCTTGAGCTGGTAAAACACGAGATTTCCACCCTGGTCGAGCCCGGCGAGCCCGGCTTCGCGGTGGGGGTCTACACCGACGGCGCCACGCTGCTCACCACCGCCCAGGGCGTGGCCTGTGTGGAGTTCGGCGTCCCGATCGACGCCCGCACGCGCTTCGACATCGCCTCGATCAGCAAGCAGTTCACCGCCGCGTGCGTCCTGCTGCTGGCCAGGGAGGGCAGGCTCAGCCTGGACGACGACGTCCGCGCGCACGTGCCGGGTCTGAACCTCACCGTCCCCGTCACAGTGCGGCAGTGTCTGCAGCACACCGGCGGGCTGCCGGAGTGGTACGCGCTGTATCCCCTCACCGGGGTGCCGCTGGCCGAGATGAGCCAGGAGCGGCTGCTCGGGATCCTCCAGGGGATCCGCGAGACGACCTTCCCGCCGGGCACCGACTTCAGCTATTCCAACACCGGCTACATCCTGGCCGCCGTCGTGGTCGCCGAGGTCACCGGGCAGTCGTTCGCCGAGTTCGCCCGTGAGCGGATTCTCACCCCGCTCGGCATGGACGACAGCCTGTTCCGGGACGACGCGTCACTGCCGCTGCCCAGGCTGGCCTACGGCTACGCCAACGCCGACGGAGACCCCCGGCGGGCCGACACCCAGGAGAGCGCGGTCGGCGACGGAGGCCTGGTGACCAGCGTGGAGGACCTGGCCCCCTGGTTCGGTTTCCTGGCCGACGGGCGGGTCCTCGGCGCCGACCTGCGGGAGGCGCTGCTGGAACGGGCCGTGCTGACCGACGGCACCGTCCTGGCGTACGCCTTCGGCATCTGCCACATGCAGGTGGCGGGCCGTACCGCCTACGGGCACGCCGGAGGCATGCACGGTTACCGCTCCAACCTGCTCTACCTGCCGGATCCCGGCGTCGGCGTCGCCGTGCTGTCCAACCAGAGCGCGATCGACCCGGTCGCGTTGAGCGAGCGCCTGGTCGGCGCCCTGCTCGGCGAGCAGCCCGCCGCCGCCTCGTTCGCCCCGGACGAGGCGACGGTCCAGGCGTTCGCCGGACACTGGCACAACGCGGCCACGGACGACACCCTCACGGCGCAGGCGGCCTCGAACGGCAGGATAGGGGTGGAGCTGCACGGCATGGCCGTCGAGTTCGTCCCCGGAGCGGAAGGCCGGTGGCACGGCACGGGCGTCGCCGAAGGGCTCTGGCTGGCCCGCGAGGACGATCGGCTGCTGCTGGGCCTCATGCGACGGCCCATGCCTCCGATCGTCTACCTGCCGTGCGACCCGCCGGGCACCGACGCCCTGCCCGACGGCGATTACCACAGCGGGGAACTGGACGTGCGGGCCACGGTGCGGGACGGCGTGCTGGCCGTCGGGCCCGACCTGCGGCTGCCCACCGCCCCCGCCCCCGCCGGGACGTGGCGGGCGGGGCCGTACGCTCTCAGGCCGGACGACGGCGATCTGCTGCTCAGCGGGGGCGGGCTGCGCCGGATGCGCTTCACCGGGCGTCCCGGGGGCGCGGGCTGACAGACGACCACCGGCCCGTGTTGGCCTGTAGGACGAGGGCGGGACCGCAGGCTTTGGCTGCGGGGTCAGTGAACACGGAGCGAACGGCTTCTAGCGTCCCACTATCTTGCTCTCCTCCCGAGGTGGTCACCATGAAATCACCGACCATCAGGGCCGCTGTGGTCGCCCTGCTCCTCCTGCCCGTCGCGGCCTGCGCCGGATCCGCCCAGAAAGGCGGGTCGGGCGCGGACCGTGACACGCTGGTCTGGGCGTTCGGCGTCGCGCCGAACAGCCTGGACATCGCCCACGGCTTCGACACCGCCTCCACCACCATCCAGCTCGCGGTGCTGGACACCATGGTCACCCTCGACGCCAAGGGGGTGCCCGCCCCCGGTCTCGCCACGTCGTGGACCCAGCCGACCCCCGACAGCTACGAGTTCACCCTGCGCAAGGGCGTGAAGTTCACCGACGGCACCCCGCTCACCGCCGACGACGCCGCATACTCCCTGAGCCGCCACCTGGACCCCGCCGTCACCTCCCAGGCGGCCAGCTACTTCACCACCGTCAAGAAGGCCGAGGCCGTCGGCGCCGACAAGGTCAAGGTCACCCTGACCCGGCCCAACCCGGCCTTCCTCGCCGTCTCGGCCATCGCCTGGCAGGTCGTGCCGCGCAAGCTGGGCGAGGCCCACCCCAAGGACCTGGGCAGCCCCGAGGTCGGCACGCTGGGCTCAGGCCCCTTCAAGGTCGTGAAGTTCTCCCTCACCTCAGGGACCGTGCTGGAACGCAACGACGCCTACTGGGGGCCAAAGCCCGCGCTGCGCCGGGTCGAGATCAAGACCATCCTCGACGCCGAGACGCTCAGGATGGCCGTCAGGTCGGGTGAGGTCGACGGGACCGACATCCTGACCCCCCGCGAGGCCCGCAAGTGGACGGGCCTGCCGGGTGTCACCACCACCTTCTACCCGGCCAACAACATCGCCTACCTGGCGCTGGCCGTCGGCAACGGGCCGCTCAAGGACGTGCACGTACGGCGGGCCATCGCGCACGCCATCAACCGCAAGGCCCTGAGCGACCTGATGACCGGGGGACGCGGCAGCCTCGCGAAGACGATGCTGCCCCTGCCGCAGATCACCGCCCTCTACGGTGACGACGTCCCGGACTTCCCCGACCATCCGTTCGACCTGGCCGCCGCCAAGGCCGAGCTGGCCAAGTCGGCCTATCCGGACGGGTTCACGATGTCCGTGCCGTACGCGTCCGGCACGGACGGCGCGACCGTCATGCAGGCCGTCGCCGCCGACCTCGCGAAGATCGGCATCACGCTGAACCTGGAGCCGAACCCGGCCGACAAGTACAGGGCCAGGGTGATGGAGCACGACCGGCTGAGCGTCCAGTACGCCAACCTCACCTACGGAACCCCGGAGCCGGTCGAGGTCCTGCCCGACATGATCAGCCGCGGCGCCGCGGAGCCGCAGGGCTTCAACTTCTCCGGGTACGGCTCCGCCGAGGTGGACGCGCGGCTCGACACGCTCGCCTCGGCCACCGGGGACGACCGGAAGAAGCAGGTGACCGCCCTGCTCACCGAGATCGCCGAGCAGGTGCCGTACATCCCGCTGTTCCACAGCAGCAGCGCCATAGCGCTGCGCGACGGCTTCACCGCCTCCGTGGGCACCTGGACCCCCAGCTTCTTCACCATCACCCGTCCCGCGGGAAGCTGACATGGCGATCCTGACCCTCATCTCCCGCCGCCTGGCCGCCGCGCTGGTGCTGCTCGGCGTGCTGTCGGTGCTCACCTACGGCCTGCTCGTCGCCTCGCCGGGCGGCCCGGAACAGGTACTGCTCGGCAACCGCCCCTCGACGGCCGAGACCAGAGCCGCGATCCGGGCCGAGTACCACCTCGACGACCCCTTCCCGCTGCGTTACGCCCGCTGGCTCGGCGACGCCGTGCGCGGTGACTTCGGCATCTCCATCTACTCCAGGGAGCCGGTCGTCGACGTCATCGCCGACCGGCTGCCGGTCACCGCGGGCCTGGCCGGATACGCCCTGCTGATCACCGTCGCCGTCGGCGTCCCGGTGGGCCTGGTCGCCGCGATGGGCCGGGGCGGCACCCTGGACCAGGGGATCACGCTGACCTCGCTGGTCCTGCTGGCCGTCCCGCCGTTCGCGCTGAGCATCCTGCTGCTGTACGGCTTCGCGGTCACCCTCGGCTGGTTCCCCGTCTTCGGCGCGGGCGAGACGCCGATGGAACGGATCAGCCACCTGACGCTGCCCGCGATCGCGCTGGCGGCGGCGCAGGCGGCGATGGTGGTGCGGCAGATGCGCGCGGCGGCACTCGACCTGGCCGGGCAGGACTTCCTGACCTTCGCCAAGGCGCGTGGCCTGCCACGTCGCCGCATCTGGATCGGCTACGCGCTGCGCAACGCGGCCCTGCCCGTGCTGACCGTCGGCGGTCTGCTGCTGGCCGCGAACCTGACGGGCGCGCTCTTCGTCGAGCAGGCGTTCGGCCTGCACGGGCTCGGCGCGCTGCTCATCGGCGCCGTCGGGCAGAAGGACATCCCCGTCGTGCAGGCGCTGGTCCTGTTCGGCGGCGCGATCGTGGTCGCGGTCAACCTGCTCATCGACCTGGCCTACCTCGTGGTCGACCCCCGGGTGCGGCACGGCGCGGTGGCCTCGTGAAGGGCGTCCTGGTCACCGTGCTCGCCCTCGCGGCCCTCGTCGCCGTCGGCGGCTCCCACCTCGCCCCCTACGACCCGGCGGCGCAGGACCTCGCGCTCGGCGCGGTCGGCCCGAGCGCGGCCCACTGGCTGGGCACCGACGACCTGGGCCGGGACGTGTTCTCCCGGCTCCTCGCGGGGGCCGGGTCCGCGATGCTGTGGCCCGTCCTCGTCGCGCTCGGCACAACCGTGCTGAGCACCTCGCTCGGCCTGCTCGCCGGATACCGGCTCGGCTGGGTCGACGCGCTCATGATGCGTGCCGTCGACCTGGCCTTCGCGATGCCCGGCATGCTGGTGCTGATCGTGGTGATCGGCGTGCTCGGCGGCGGGTACGGCTGGGCCGTGCTGGCCATGGCCGTGCTGCTCACCCCCGGCGACATCCGGGTGATCCGCAGCCTGACCATGGCCCAGCGCGAGCTGGCCTACGCCGAGGCGGCCAAGACCCTGGGCCTGCGCCCGTCCCGGATCATGTTCCGGCACCTGCTGCCCAACATCGCCCCCACCGTCGTCGCGGGCGCCCTGCTCAGCTTCGTCGTCGCCATGGTCTCCCTGGCCGGGCTCTCCTTCCTGGGGCTCGGCCTGCCCGCGGGCACCCCGGACTGGGGCCTGATGGTCGAGGAGAACCGGGACCTGCTCGACCTCAACCCCTGGGCGGCCGTCGCCCCTGTCGTCCTGCTCACCCTGATCGCCAGCTCGGCCACCCTGCTGGGCGACCGGTTGTTCGACACCCTTTCCAAGGGAGGCTCCCGATGACCCTCCTGGACGTCACCGGCCTGACCGTCACCGGCCGCCACCTGATCGTCGACGGCGTCGACCTGGCCGTCTCGGCGGGGGAGACCGTCGGGCTGGTCGGCGAGTCGGGCAGCGGCAAGTCGCTGACCGCCCGCGCCGTCGCGGGCCTGCTCCCCAAGGGCCTGACCGCGACCGGCTCCGTCACCCTGTCCGGCCTCGAACTCCTCGGCGCCCGCGAACGCGTGCTGCGGTCGGTGCGCGGCGCCCGCGTCGCCCTCCTCATGCAGGATCCCTTCGCCATGCTCAATCCGTTGTGCACGGCGGGCGTCCACATCGCCGAGTCCCTGCCCCGGAGCCCCCGTCCCCCGTCGCCGTTCCCGCCGACGGACCCCGGCGCGTCCCCGTTCGGGACAGTGCCGGCGGACCCCGGCGCGTCCCCGGCCCTCCCTCAGGGCTCCGGTGCGGCTCCCACACGGTGGACCCGCGCGACCCGGCGGGCCGAGGTGCTCCGGCGGCTCGCCGAGGTGGGGATCGACGACCCCTCGGTAGCCGACCGCTACCCCTTCCAGCTCTCCGGGGGGATGCGCCAGCGGGTCGCGCTCGCCGCGGCCCTCGCCCGCGACCCCGAGCTGCTCATCGCCGACGAGCCGACCACCGCGCTGGACGCGACCACGCAGCACGAGATCCTCATGCTGCTGCGCAACGTCCAGCGGGCGCGCGGGATGGGCGTGCTGCTGATCACCCATGACCTCCGGGTCGCCTTCGAGCTGTGCGACCGGGTCGCGGTCATGTACGCGGGCCGGCTCGTCGAGAGCGGGCCCGGCTTCGACATGGCGAAGGTCCCCGCCCATCCCTACACGGCCGGGCTGCTGGCCGCTCTGCCCTCGGCCACCGTGACGTTGTCCAGGCTTGAGGGCATCCCGGGCGGCGTGCCCGCCGCCGGGGACGTCACCGGGACGTGCGCCTTCGCCGCCCGCTGCGGCCAGGCGGACTCCGAGTGCACGCAGGAGCGTCCGCCGCTGCGCGAGATCGCCCCCGACCGGCACACCGCCTGCCTGTACGAGGTGCGTCCCCGTCCGCGCGCCGAGCCGCGGGCCGTCACGCCTCGCGAGGCGTCGGCGGATGAGACGCTGCTGCGGATCGAGGGGCTGCGCAAGCGGTACGGCGGGCACGTCGCCCTCGGCGGGGTCTCCCTGCGCGTCGGCAGAGGCGAGAGCGTCGGCGTCGTCGGGGAGTCCGGCTCGGGCAAGACCACGCTGGCCCGCTGTGTCCTGGGCCTGGTCACCCCGGACGAGGGCCGTATCGAGCTGGCCGGGCTCGACCTGACCCGGCGCGCCCGGGGCGGCGGACAGGCGCACCGGCTGGTGCAGTGCGTCTTCCAGGATCCCACGACCTCGCTCAACCCCTCGCTGACCGTCGGCTCGACGCTCGCCGAGGCCGCCGCGCAGGGGACGCCGGAGGGGCGGCTCTCCGTGGCCGAGCTGCTGGACCTGGTCGGGCTGCCCGCCTCCTACGCCGCCCGCCGTCCCCGCGCGTTGTCCGGTGGCCAGCGGCAGCGCGTCGCCATCGCCAGGGCGCTGGCCGTACGGCCCGCCCTGCTGATCTGCGACGAGCCCGTCGCCTCGCTGGACGTCTCGGTCCAGGCCCACGTGCTGGAGCTGCTGCGCACGATCGGCCGCGAGCTGGGCACCAGCCTGCTGTTCATCACCCACGACCTGGCCGTGGTCAGGCAGATCACCGACAGGACCGTGGTGCTGTTCAGGGGGGATGTGGTCGAGGAGGGGGAGACCGCCCGGATCCTGGACGCCCCGGCGCACGACTACACCCGCAGGCTCCTCGCCTCGGTCCCCCCGACGCCATGAGCATGCTCGCCAACAGCACGGAGATCTTTAGCGCAACACCTGGATAAATCACACCTTTAGTGCCATTTTCATACTTTGGTCATTAGTGGCCGGAGTGTCGCGGAAGGAAAGCTTCACCTCATGCACGACCTGCTGCTCAGTAACGGAACGGTCCACGACGGGTTCGGCAGCCCCGCGAGAAGTGCCGACGTCGCGATCTCCGGAGGGCGGGTCATCGCCGTCGGACGCGACCTCGGGCCCGCCAGACGGGTGATCGACGTCTCCGGACTGATCGTGGCGCCAGGGTTCGTCGACCCGCACAGCCACTCCGACACCGTGCCCTTCCTCGCGGAACCGCAGCCGTTCAAGCTCCATCAGGGCGTCACCACCGAGATCGTCGGCAACTGCGGCTTCTCCTGTGGCCCGATCGCCCCCGAGAGCGCCGGTTTCATGCCCGCCGAGCTGGCCACCGAGACCTTCACCGCCTTCGGCGACTACCTCGACGCCGCGCAGGCGGCCGGGCCGAGCAACAACCTGGCCGTCATGGTCGGGCACAACACGCTGCGGCTGGCGGCGGGCGGGATGGCGGCGAAGCTGACCGGCGAGGAGCTTGAGCGCATGTGCGCGCTGGCCGCCGAGTCCTTCGAGGCGGGCGCCGTCGGCCTGTCCAGCGGTCTTGAGTACGTCCCGGGGGCCTACGCGGACATCGACGAGCTGGTCGCGCTGGCGCGGGTCGCCAGGCGGTGGAACCTGCCCTACGCCACGCACATGCGCAGCGAGAGCGAGGGCCTGGCCGACGCGCTCGACGAGGCGGTCGCCATCGCCGCCCGGGCAGGGGTGCGGCTGCAGGTCTCGCACTGCAAGGCGTCGGGGCGGGCCGTGCACGGCGCGTCGGCCATGCTGCTGGCCAAACTGGCCGACGCCCGCAGGGCGGGCCTGGACGTGCGCGCGGACCTCTACCCCTACCGGGCCTTCTGCTCTCTCCTGGTCGCGGTGCTGCCGCCGGTCGCCTGCGAGGGCGGCGAGGAGGCGCTGCTGGCCAGGCTCGCCGACCCGGCCGCGCGGGCCTCGCTCCGTGAGCTGGCCGAGGACCCGGCGACCGGCACCGGGGTCGGCTTCTGGCGCGAGCTGCATCCGGGCGACGTGCAGATCCTCACCCACGCCGACCCCGCCGTCGCCGGGAGGCGGCTGGCGGACCTGCCGGGTGACCCGTGGGAGGCACTGTGCGACCTGCTGCGGCGGGATCCGCACGCCACCGGGGTCTTCCACACCATGCACGACGACGACGTGACCGCGATCATGGCGGACCCGCTGGTCTCCATCGGCTCCGACAGCGGAGTTCCGGTCGGGCCCAACCATCCGCGCACGTTCGGCACCTTCCCCACCTTCCTCGGGACCTACGTCAGGGAGCGGGGGATCGTCGCGATGCCGGAGGCGATCCGCAAGCTCGGCTCGGCCGTCGCCGCCCAGTTCGGGCTGGCCGACCGGGGCTGGCTCGGGCCGGGCGCCGTGGCCGACGTCTGCGTCTTCGACCCCGAGGCCGTCGGCCACGACGCCACCTACGAGGTTCCCGACACGCGTCCGGCCGGGATGCGGCACGTGTTCCTCGCCGGGCACGAGGTGATCGCCGAGGGCGAGTTCACCGGAGGCAGGCACGGCGCCGTCCTGCGCAGGGGTGCTCCGTGACGGCGCGGGGCCGGGTCACGCTCGGGGTGCTGCTGGACAGCCTCGGCCCCGAAATGGTGCGGCCGCTGGCCCTGCCGGGCGGCAGGGAGCCGTTGATCGGCACACCGGTCATCTACGACCCCGAGGAGGCCATGACGGGTCTCGAGGGCGCGGTGCTGCTGGCGACGGGGCGTCCGTCCGCCGAGGTGCTGGCCCGCGCGGGCGAGGCGGGAGTCGCGGTCGTGGTGGTCAAACCGGGCACGAGCGACCCGGAGACGCTGGCCGAGGCGGCCGACGCCGCCGGCACGGCGCTGCTGGCAGCCACCCCCGACCTGTCCTGGGGGCAGCTCTACACGCTCATCGACACCCTGCTGGCGGTGGTCGCCCCCGTCGAGGAGCTGGGCGACGTCCGGGCGGCCGACCTGTTCGCGCTGGCCAACCAGGTGGCGGTCCGGGTCGGCGGGGCCGTGGCGATCGAGGATCTGGCCATGCGGGTGCTGGCCTACTCGACGGTCGAGGGGCAGCGGATCGACGACCTGCGCAGGGAGGGCATCCTGGGGCGCAGGGTGCCCGAGCATCCGACCAACGCCGAGGAGTACGCGGCGGTGCTGCGCGCCGAGGACGCCGTGTGGAGCTACGAGCCGCGGGAGTACTGTCCTCGGCTGGGCATCGCCATCCGCGCGCGCGGCGAGGCGCTCGGCACGATCTGGGTGCTCAAGGCGGAGAAGCCGCTCGCCGCCGACGCCGAGGAGGTGCTCGCCGAGGCGGCCCGCGCCGCCGCGCCCCACCTGGCCAGGATCAACCTGGCCGCCGACGAGGCACGCCGCCGCCGCGACGAGTGCCTGGGCGGGCTGCTGCGCGGCGTCGGCCCGGTCAGGGAGCTGGCCACCTCCTTCGGCCTGCTCCCCGAGGAGCCGGTCGTCGTGGTCACGGTCGGGCCGCACAGCCGTACGGCTGACGCCTTCGCCGCGACCCACACCGGTGACCTGCTGCGCACCGCCTATGCCGCCTACCGGATGCGCGCGGCGTCCGGGGCGGTCGACGGCCGCGCCTACGCGATCGTCGCCGCGGACTCGGTGACACCGCTGCTGCGCAGGATCACCGCAGGGGTCCTGGCCCGGATCCCCGACCGGCTCGGCGGGCAGTGGCGCGCGGGCATCGGCCGGGTCGTCCCCTCGGTCGAGCTGGCCCCCGCCAGCGCCCGCCAGGCCGAGGAGGCCCTGCGCGCGCTGTGCGGGCCGTACGCCCAGGCCGAGGTCGGTCACCACGAGGAGCTGTCTGCCGCGCTGTTCCTGATGGACGTCGACGCCGCGGTGCGGGCCAGGCCCTCCCTGTACGGCGAGCCGCTGGGAGTGGTCGCCGCGCACGACGCCAGGCACGGCACCCACTACGTGCGCAGCCTGTGCGTCTGGGTGGCGGCGCACTACGACGTGCCCAGGGCGGCCGACACGCTCTCCCTGCATCCCAACACACTGCGCTACCGACTGCGCAAGATCGGCGAGCTGATCGACCTGGACGACCCGGACACCCGCCTGGTGCTGGCGCTTCAGCTGCGTCTGAGCGGCGCCGCGAAGCCGGACGGGTGAGGGCGGCGTCCGCTGAGCGGCGCCACAAAAGCGGACAGGTGAAGTTCGGCGTCCGGGCCAACGCGACGGCCGCGCCCCGGCGCGATGCTGTGGGGCATGGTCGAACTTCTCGCCTCGGCTCAGACCGGGGTACGTCTTCTCTCGCTGCGCGGCACCTCCGATCTCCAACGCGCGGACCGGCTGCTGCGCCGGATCTGGGGGACCAGGCCGGGCGACGACCCGCCCCTGGGCGTGGACGTGATGTGCGCGCTGGCCCACACCGGCGGCTATGTCGGCGGCGCCTTCCTGGAGGGCGAGCTGGTCGCGGTCTCCGTCGGCTTCCTCGCCTCGGGGAGGACCCTGCACTCCCATGTCGCCGGGGTCGCCCCCGAGGCGCAGGGCCGGGGCGTCGGCCTGGCGCTCAAGGAGCACCAGCGCGCCTGGGCTGCGGAACGCGGCCTTGACGCCATCTCCTGGACCTTCGACCCGCTCGTCCGCCGCAACGCCTACTTCAACTTGAGCAGGCTCGGCGCGACGGTCGTCGAGTACCTGCCCGACTTCTACGGCCCGATGAGCGACGGCATCAACGACGGCGACGTCTCCGACCGGCTGTTCGTCACCTGGCCCGTCACCCCGGCCCCCGGCCCCGTCCCGGTCCCGGAACCCGAGGCGCTCGCGGCCGCCGCGCCGATCCTGGAGGAGACGGGAGCCGTGCGGGACGGCGAGGGCGCGCCGTCGTTGCGCTGCGCGACCCCGCCCGACGTCGAGAGGCTGCGCGAGGACGACCCCGGCGCCGCCAGGCACTGGCGGGCGGCGCTCGGCGGCGCGCTGGGCGGCGCGCTGGCCGACGGCTACCGGATCACCGGCTTCACCCGCTCCGGGTGGTACCTGCTGGCACGAGGAGGCAAGGCATGAGGCTCAAAGGCGCGGAACTGCGCAAGGTCGAACTCCCGCTCGTCACCCCCTTCCGCACGTCGCTGGGCACCCAGACGGTGCGTGAGGCGCTGCTCGTGCGGGTGGTGACCGACGAGGGAGAGGGATGGGCGGAGTGCGTCGCCGAGGACGAGCCGACCTACTGCCCTGAGTATCTCGAGGGCGCCGCCGACGTGATCCGCCGTTTCCTGCTGCCCGCGCTCTTCCCCCTCGAGCTGGACCCGGCTGCCGTCGCCCCCGCCTTCCGCCACCTGCGCGCCCACCCGATGGCCAAGTCCGCCGTCGAGACGGCCGTGCTGGACGCCTGGCTGCGGGCCCGCGACATGTCCCTGGCCGCCTACCTGGGCGCGGTACGGCGCAGCCTCTCCGTCGGCGTCTCCATCGGCATCAAGGACACCGTCGACGAACTGCTCGGCACCGTCGACAAAAGCCTGGCGGACGGGTACGTCAGAATAAAGCTGAAGATCGAGCCCGGCTGGGACCTCGAACCCGTCAGGAGGGTCCGCGAGACGTTCGGCGCGGACGTGATGCTCACCGTCGACGCCAACACCGCCTACAAGCCTGGCGACATCCCCTATCTGACCAAGCTCGACGCCTACGGTCTCGCGATGATCGAACAGCCCTTCGCCCCCGGCGACCTGCACGCCCACGCCCGCCTCGCGGCCAGGATGAGCACCCCGATCTGCCTGGACGAGAGCATCACCTCGGCTCACGACGCGGTCGCCGCGATCCGGCAGGAGGCCTGTTCGATCATCAACATCAAGCCGGGCCGGGTCGGCGGCTACCTCGAGTCGCGCCGCATCCACGACGTCGCCCAGGCCCACGGCCTGCCCGTGTGGTGCGGCGGCATGCTGGAGACCGGCCTCGGCAGGGCCGCCAACCTGGCGCTCGCCGCACTGCCCGGCTTCACTCTGCCCGGCGACATCTCGGCCACCAGGCGTTACTACGAGCGCGACATCACCGCGCCGTTCACGCTGGTCGACGGGGAGATGTCCGTACCGGAGGGGCCCGGCATCGGCATCACGCCCGAACCGTCCCTCCTGGAGGCGCTCACCACCGCGACCGAGTGGATCCCGGCTCCCTGACCGCCGGCGCTTCCGCGGCGCGGCACGACGCGCTGGACGGATGAGCGCGGGCGCCGTGTGTCAGGCCCCCTGCCCGGTGCGGCCGGGGCCTGACACGACGTCGCTCAGCTCAGAGAACGTTTCGCCGACTCCGCCGCGAGCAGAGCCGCTCCGAGCTGTACGGCGACCAGTGTGCGGACCGGGATCGGGGTGGCCGTCGCGTCGGCTTCGGCCTCGGCGAACCAGGCGTCGAAGAGCGCCTTCACGCGGGTGTGCTCGGCCCGGATGGCCGGGGTCAGGTTTCCCGCGGCGAGCTCGGCGTCCAGCAGGCGCAGGTACATCCCGCCGTACCTCAGCCGCATGGTGTGCACCATCTGCTGGTTGCCGACCGCCTCGGCCACCGTGGCGGGCCGGTCCGTGCCGGGGAAGGACTCCCATTCGGAGATGAAGCCGTCGTGGTTGTCGAGGAAGTCCTGCACGGCGCGACGGAACGGCGAGTGCACGGTCAGGTCGGCCCTGACCGCCGCCATGGACCGCGTCAGCTCGGCGATCAGGGCGCGCTGCGCGGCGAGGTTGGCCTGGATCGTCTCGCCGTACTGCTGGTCGGTGGGGGTCTCGTCGGCGACGCGGGGGTCGGCCCAGTAGGGCAGCTCGGTCACCAGGTGCAGGGCGTCGAACCGTTCGGCGTAGTCGACGCTCCCGCCGCCGATCTCGTAGGTCGCCGCTATGTCGGCGCCTCTCGGGCTCCGGTAGGCGGCGGGGCCGATCTGGACCGCGCTCGGCACCTCCGGCGGCCCCATGTGCAGCGGCAGGCCCTGGGCGGTCGCGATGGCGGCCAGGCGCTCCGCGAGCGCGGGCTCGTCCTTGCTGAGGTAGTAGAACGCGCCTTGAAGCTCGCCGTTGTGCAGTGAGTAGACGAAGGTGGGCTTGACCTCGTCCATCAGCCGCATCAGCGCCTCGGTCTCGGGCAGCGTGCGGTCGAAGAAGTAGTCCTCGCCGGTCAGCGGGAAGGTCCATTCGACCTGGTCGGTCTCGGCGGGACGGTAGAAGTGCTCGGCGTAGGCGCGGCGGTCGCTCGGCCGTGCGTACCAGCCCTCGTTGAGCCGGGCCCCGTCGGGGTCGACGCACGGGATGAGATGCCAGCGGTAGCCGAAGTCCTCGCGCAGCGAGGCGTCCTCGACGAGCTGGCGCAGCAGGCTGCTGACGGTGAGTGAGCCGATGGGCTCGTTGGGGTGCGGCCCGCCGATGATCACGGCGTCGTGGGGGCCGGAGCCGACGGTCGCCACGCGCAGCGGCTCACCCAGGCGCGAGGTGCCGATGCGGCGCAGCCGTACCAGGTCGGGGTGAGCGGCGGCGATTTCGTCGAGCTCAGCGTGCATCTGGTCCACGGTCGGGAACGCGGTGTAGTCGGGCACCCGGCTCATGTGCTGGTCGACGTCCATCGTGGCCTCCATTTTCAGAACTAGTAATCTGGATTATTCTAATAATTCAGATTATGGTTCTGGCAACCCTCGAACGGAAGGCTCCGACGTCATGCGGCTGACCAGGGCGGAGAGCAAGGCTGCCAACAAGCGCGCGCTGCTCGACGCGGCACGCGAGCTCGTCGGAAAGGAAGGAGCGCAGGCGAGACTGGAGGACATCGCCGAGCTGGCCGGGCTGACGACGGGGGCCGTCTACTCGCTGTTCGGAGGCAAGAGCGGGCTGATGGTCGCGATGATCGACGACTATGCCGGCCCGCTCGACCTCCAGCCCGTCGAGGAGATCCTGCCGGGCCGGCCGCTGGAGGAGGTCGTCGACGCCATCGCCCGGCAGTACTGGCGGATGTCGGCCGACCCGGAGGCCGCCACGCTGCTGCTGTTCGAGGTCCGGGTGATGGAGCTCGTGCTGAACGACGCCGAGTTACTGGCCAAGCTCAACACGGGGATCAACGCCTGGGAGACCCAGTTGGCCGGGCGCCTCGCCGGCCGGGACCACGCAGGCATGCCCGTCACGCGCGAACAGGCCGTGCGCCTGGCCCGCCCGCTCAAGGCCCTGCTGTCCGGGCTCGCGCTGGCCGTCGTGCTGGGCGTCCACGGCAGCTCCGAGGAACACTTCGTCGACGCCGCGCTCGCCCTGATCACCCCCAGGGTGCTCGGCCCGGCCTGACCAAGCCGCGGGTTCGGGGGAACACGCGGCCGTACACCACCCCCCACCCGAAAGGCAGAACCATGTCCAGATCCGCTTTCGGCATCATCGGCGCGCCGGTGTTGTTCATCGGCATCTTCACGCTGCTGGAGACAATGATGGCGCCGGCGCTCCCGCTCATCCAGCAGGAGTACGCCGTCCCACCCGGCGGGATCGCGTGGATCTTCACGGGCGGCCTGATCAGCTCGGCGATCAGCACCCCGGTCTTCGGCCGTCTGGCCGACATGTACAACAAGCGCACCCTGTTGTTCACCCTGATGGCGATCACCGGCACCGGAGCCCTCATCTCCGGCCTGGCGCCCAACGCGCTCGTGCTGATCATCGGCCAGACGGTGCAGGGCGTCTGGCTGGGCGTGCTGCCGCTCACCGTCGGGCTGTTCCGCGACACCCTCGCCCCCGAGCGGAGCGCCACCGGCAACGGCCTGATCATCGGCGCCGCCGCCCTGTCCAGCACCCTCGGACTCATCCTCGCCGGGCCGCTCACCTCGTTGTTCAGCTACCGGTGGCTGTTCTTCCTGGCCCTGGCCTGCACGCTGCTGACCGCCCTGTGGGCCTGGTACTCGGTGCCCGCCACCCCCCGTGCGGCCTCCGGGCGCGTCGACTGGATCGGCGGGCTGCTGCTCGGCGCCGGGCTCGCCCTGCTCATGCTGGGCCTGACCGTCTCCTCGGGCCTGGGCTGGACGGACTCCGCCACCCTCACCCTGTTCGCGTTCGCGGCGCTGATGCTGGGCCTGTGGGCGATCGTCGAGCTCCGCAGCGACGACCCGCTCGTGGACCTGCGGTTGCTGGCCGGGCGTTCCCCGGCCGGGGCGACCGCGATGGGGTTCGTGTTCGGCTTCGCCTCCTTCGGCCTGGTGGTCGCGCTGCCGACGATGCTGTCACTGCCCGCCGACACCGGGTACGGCCTGGGCGCCGACACCCTGTGGATCGGGATCTACATGTTTCCGCTGGGTGTCACGGGCACCCTGGTCGCACCGCTGGTCGCCCCGATGACCAGGCTGCTCGGGCGGCGCACGGTGCTGCTGCTCGGCAGCGTGCTCCTGTCGGCCGGCACGGCCATGCTCGCCTTCTGGCACTCCTCCCCGTGGCAGATCGTGGCCGGGGTGGCGGTCAGCGGGCTGGGCGTCTCCATCGGCCTCACCGCCGGGCTCAACGTCGTGGCCGCCGACGTGCCCGCCGACCGGGCGGCCGGGGTCAGCGGCGTGGTCTTCGTCGCCAAGAGCATCGGCGGTTCCTTCGGGGCGCAGCTCGGCGGCATGGTGTTGGCGGCCGGCACCGTGTCGGGGGTCCCCTCGGAGAGCAGCTTCGTCAACACCTACCTGCTCTCCGCGGTGCTCGGCCTGCTCGCCGTCGCCGCCGTCTTCGTGATCCCCGCCACTGTGCGGGGCTCTCAAAGCGGGAACCCGGATTTGGCCCCGACGACAAAGCCCGCCGTCCCCCAGGGGTGACACCCTGTGACGGCGACGAAGGAAAGGAGCAGCCAGTGCAGGTCTACATCTCCATTGACATGGAGGGCGTGACGGGCATCGCCACCATGGACCAGGTGGTCCGCGGCGGCCACGGTTATCCGCGCTCGCAACGGCTGATGACCGCCGAGGCCAACGCCGCCATCGAGGGCGCGTTCGAGGCCGGAGCCGACAGCGTCCTGGTCAACGACAGCCACGGCACCATGGACAACCTGCTGCACGAGGAGCTCGATCCGCGTGCCAGGCTGATCTTCGGCACCCCCAAGCTGGACTGCATGGCCGAGGGCGTCTCGGCCGAGCACGACGTGGCCATGTTCCTCGGCTACCACGCCGCCGCAGGCTCGCCCGGCGTGCTCGCCCACACCTACTCCTCGCACTTCTACGAGGTGCGGCTCAACGGCAGTCCGGTGTCGGAGGCCGAGGTCAACGCGCTGAAGGCCGCCTCCGTCGGCGTGCCGGTGGGGCTGCTCACCGGTGACGACGTCATCTGCGGCGTCGCGGAGAAGGCCTTCCCCGGCGTGCGCACGGTCGCCGTCAAGGTCGCGCACGGGCACACCGCCGCGAACAGCCTCTCGCCGACCGAGGCCAGGCGGCTGATCCGGGAGGCGGCGGCGGAGACCGTACGGGGAGCCGGGGAGCTGACCCCGCTCCAGCTGCCCGAGGTGCTCGAGCTCGAGATCGACATGCCGAGCACACCCGCCGCCGAACTGGGGGCGCAGATCCCGGGCGTGCGCAGGATCGCCGACAAGACACTCGCCGCCACCTTCGCCACGCCCACGGAGGTGCTGGGCTGCGTGACGGTCTGCTACCACCTCGCCGCCGACGCGATGATCAGCCGGATGGCCCTGTACGGCCGCCGCTGAACTCTGTTTCCGGATCTTCGCCGTAGCGGGGATCAGCCGGGCGGGCGCACCGCGAGGCGGAGGACTCCGGGGCGGGCGCGCCCGCCCCGGAGTCATGAAAGCGCCGGATCAGGACGGCACGGCGGCCGGGGCCTCGCGAAGAAGGCCGGCCCGGGCCCGCAGGGCGGCCGCGGCCGCGGGCTCGCACTCGCCGGTGAACGTGGTGTTGCCCTCGTAGGCGACGCCGGCGGGCGGCGCGTCGGCGCCGATCGGATCGGCGTCCCAGAAATTGCCCCGGTAGACGACGTTGTCCAGCGGCGGCGACACGTGCAGGACGGCCGTGCTGTCGGCGCGGACGACCACGTTCTCCTCGACCGTCACCCACGCCGCGCCGTAGTCGGTGTACAGGCCGAAGTTGTACGGCGTGCGCGTGTCCTCGATGACGTTGCCCCCGATGACCGCGCCCGAGTCGTGGGAGTCGCCCTGCACGCCGGCCAGATAGACGCCTCCGCCGTCGGCCAGCACCTGCATCGTGCCCGTCGTGAGGTTGCGCAGGATGCGGGTGCCCCGCCCCGGCCCGGCGACGATGCCGCAGTGGGGCACGTCGGCGACGTGGTTGTGCGCGACCGTGCACCCGGTCGTGCCGGTCAGCGCGATGCCGGGCGAGCCGGAGAACTCCAGGCCGACGAGGTGGACCCGGTTGTCCTCCACGAGGGTGGAACGCCCGCCGTCCACCACGAGGGCTCCGGCCGAGAGCGTGTCGAAGTCGCACCCGCGCACCGTGACGTCCGCGCAGCCGGACACGCCGAGCCCGGTGGCGCCCAGCCGGGTGAAGCGGCAGCCTTCGACCCGCACGCCGGAGGCGTCCTCCAGCGCCACGCAGGCGGGGATCGTGGCGGACTCCGCGGGCACCGTGACCGAACCGACGCCCTCGCCGAGCGAGACCGTGTGGATCGGGCCGCCGACGTAGAAGCCGCTCCCGTGGTAGTGCAGGAACCCCTCGGGACCGCTCGGCCGGAGCCAGGTGGCCTCGGCGAACGTCAGCCCCCGCAACGTCACGTCGCGCACGCCGGTGGCGCGCAGCAGCGTCTCCAGGACCGGTGCGACCACCCGCGTGCGTTCCGGGTGCTCGCCGGGGCGGGGCAGGTAGCGCAGGACATGGTGGCCGGGACGTGAGCGGTCCAGGACGAACGTGCCGGGTTCGGTGAGGAAG
Organism: Streptosporangium carneum; assembly: GCF_027922005.1. Taxonomy (GTDB): domain Bacteria; phylum Actinomycetota; class Actinomycetes; order Streptosporangiales; family Streptosporangiaceae; genus Streptosporangium; species Streptosporangium carneum. The sequence continues at coordinate 420,299 of NZ_BSEV01000004.1, forward strand.
GCGGCGTCGTTCTCGACCCGGGTCGGCAGGCCGGGCCCCCGCGAGCTCTGGCCCTCCCAGGTGGAGTTGTACAGCTCGAGGGCGCGGTCGAACGCGGGCCGCACCATGGCGATCACGGCGCCGTCGCCGCCGGCCGCGACCGAGGCGACACCGCAGCGGGCCTCCGTCCACGGGTAGACGCCCCGGTGGACGAACTCCACGTCGCTCGGGCTGTGCCAGGCCAGCGGCGCCGTGCTGTCGGTGGTGTAGCCGGTCTCGGTCATGGTGACCTGGCCGGGAAGGCCGTCGACGCCCGCCCGTTCGGCCCGGCGGCCGTCCACGTACAGCTGACGGGTGTCCAGGTCGCCGACGTCGGCCAGCCACACGCCGTCCTGTTCCCGCCAGCCGGTGACGAGGCGCCCGCCGCTGACGACGACCTCCTCCTGCCCGGCGGTGCCGTACCCGTGGGCCTGGTAGGCGACGCGGTGGCCGTCGCGGCCTGAGTCGGCCTCGGTGAGTTCCAGGGGTTCGGCCAGCACGTGCGTGCCGGCTCTGAGCTGGACGACGATCTCGCCGGTGAGGGAGCGGACCGCGTCCCGGGCGCGGCCGACAGTGGCGAACGGGTGCTCGCGCGTGCCCGGCGCGGAGTCGTCCCCGTCGGGGGCGACGAACAGTTCGATCATGGATACGTCACCTCTGGTCATGTTTATGGCGTACACAGGGTGTATACCATAAACAAAGGAGGAGAGCATGGCGCGAGGCAGAGCGGGAGATCCGGACCACGCGGTGGAGCTGCTGTGGCGGGAGGACGACGCGGAGCCGAGACCGGGGCTGAGTCTCGACCGGATCGTGCGCACGGGCGTCGAACTGGCCGACTCCGAAGGCCTGGCCGGGCTGTCGATGCGCAAGGTGGCCGAGCGGCTTGGCTTCACCACCATGTCGCTCTACCGGCACGTGCCCGGCCGCGAGCAGCTCATCGACCTCATGTGCGACACGGTGGCGGGCGAGAGGACGGCCGCCGAGGCCGCGCCGGACGGGTCCGCGGCCGACGGGTCCGCGACGGAGGGAGACGGCTGGCGGGCACGGCTGGAGGCGTGCGCCAGGGAAGGCTGGGAACTGCGGCGCCGCCATCCGTGGCTGGCGGAGGTGCGGGGCGGCCGCCACGTGCCCGGCCCCAACATCGTCGCGTGCTACGAGCGGATGCTGGGCGCGGTCGCCGACACCGGCCTGGCCCCCGCCGAGGTGATCGCCGTGGCCGGCCTCGTCGGCAGGTTCGTCGACTCGGAGGCGCTGCTGCTGGTGGAGGCGGCCGAGGCCGAGCGCCGCAGCGGCGTCAGCGAGGAGGAGTGGTGGGGGAGCCGCGACACGCTGTTCGAGCGGCTGTACGACTACCCCACGCTCACCCGCCTGTGGGAGGGGGGCGGCTTCGACCAGCCGGAGGACCCCTTCGAGTTCGGCCTCGCGCGACTGCTGGACGGCGTTGAACTACTGATCCGACAGCGTTACGAATCTAGTGACGAAACTGGGGTGTGTGTTGTGTGCGGCACGCCGGTGGACCGGCCCGCGGCCGGACGCCCCCGGGCGTACTGCTCGTCCTCCTGTCGCCAGCGGGCCTACCGCAGACGCAGAACCGGCCGAGATTGACAGAGGGGAGACCGGCCGACCAGGCCCTCCGCTCCCGAAGATGCCCCCAGCCGTTCCTCACCCCCGGACCTCGGCCCGCACGGTGGAGGCTGACGTTCCGACGGCTCCGGCGGATGCGGTGGCCCACCGTGCGCCCGCCGGTCGTATCGGCCCAGGGCAGGCTCCAGCACCTGGCTGCTACGGGGTCGTCGACAGCAGCTCGCTGGGAAGGGGTGCATGAGCGCCCGGTGATCGGGGAGGCCGGGCGCCATGTCGGTTTCGCGGGCGGATCAAAATTGAGCGTGGGTCATCGTGTACCACGTCGGGGCGAACGTCAGAAGGGCTATCACGGCGACGACCGCAAGCGACTTGAGGAGGCGGGGGGTAGTCAGAGTCGCCGCAGGGGTGGGCCTGAGGGTCCATCGTCCGACCGTGATGAACGCTGCAACACCGCCCAGGACGAGATTTGCGGGTATGAGGCCGTACTCGCCGCGGATGAGATGGAATCCCGCCGCGAGGATCATCGTCAGGGCCAGGCCGGCCGCGGCGAGCGGCGTGAGCTTCGGCTTGACGCCCGTCATCGCAGGCAGGATGAGGCCGAGGCCGCCGAGCACCTCAACGACTCCGATGAAGACGATCAGCGGCTGCGGCACGGCCGCATACCAGGCTACGGCCCGAGGTGCGGCCGCGTAGAGGGCATCGTCATACAAAAGGGCCTTGCCGAAGCCGCTGCCCGCGAAGAAGAAACCCCACAGCGCTTGAAACGACCACAACACGCCGTTCAGCGTCAGCACAGTGGTCCTGGCCTTGCTGGAGGGGCCGTTGAAGGTCTTGGTGGCGGTCATCGCTGTGCTCCTTGGACGTGCCGCTGGGCTGGCATTCGCGGTCATGGGTGTTCCTTTCCGGGTGGGGTTGGCCAAGGCTGGGGCGTGTGGTGTTCAGCGGCCCTGGAGCAGGCCCAGGACGTTGCCGTCGGGGTCGGTGACGGTGGCGACCACCCGGCCGCCGCCGACGTCGTGCGCGGCCTCCTTCACCACGGCACCGGCCGCGGTGAGCTCGGCGAGCTTGGCTTCGATGTCCGGCACGTGCCAGTAGGCCACCGGCGAGGTCATGCCCTGCGGCCCGCCGTCCGGCACCAGTCCGATGTGCTGGCCGCCGATGTCGAAGCCGACGTAGTACGGGCTGTCGGTCTGCGGCGGGCCACCGAGCAGGGCCGCGTAGACCTGCTTGGCCTTGGCCAGGTCGGACACGGGGTGCAGCACGGTCTTGATGCTCAGGGCGGTGTCGCTCATCGTCACTCCTGGGGTCGCGGTCCGATGTTCATCGGTCTGTTGTTCGTGTGCCCTCAGCTTCGCCTTTCGGCAGGTCGGACCACATCCGTGGCGGCCACGGAACGCGAACACGGAGCCGGCCACGGAACGCGAGCACGGAGCCGAGTCCCGTGCTCGCCCGGAGGGGGCACGTGGGGACTTACGGCAGAATGGGACGATGGTGGCCACGGTGGACGTATCACCTCGGGAAGCCGAGGTCCTGGAGCTGATCGGCGATCATCTCAGCAACGCCGAGATCGGGGCTCGGCTGTTCATCTCGGTGCGGACTGTGGAGAGTCACGTCTCTTCGCTGCTGCGCAAGCTGGAGGTGCCGGACCGGCGGGCGCTCGCCGGCCGGGCGGCCAGGCCGATCGCGGCCGACGGGACGACCGGGACGACCGGGACGACGCACCCCGCGCCGGTCCTGCCGGCGCCGTTGACCTCGTTCGTCGGCCGGGCGAGCGAGCGGGCCGAGCTGACCAGGATGATCGAGACCGGGCGGCAGGTGACCGCGCTCGGCCCCGGTGGGGTGGGTAAGACCCGGCTCGCACTGACGGTGGCCGCGGACGCGGCCGAAACGTACGCCGATGGGGTGTGGTTCGTCGACCTGGTGCCGGTCACCGGCCCGGGCATGGTCGCGGCCGCGGTCGCTGGCGCGCTCGGCCTCGGCGAGGAGCCCGGCCGCGATCTGACCGAGTCGGTGATCGCCGCGCTGGCCGACCAGCACGCGCTGCTGGTGCTGGACAACTGCGAGCAGGTACGGGACGGGGTGGCGCTGTTCCTGGAACGGCTGCTGGCGGCATGCCCCCGGCTGGCGGTGCTGGCGACCAGCCGGGCCCGGCTGATGGTGCCGTTCGAGCGGATCTACCAGGTGCCGCCGCTGTCGCTGGGGGGCGACGGCGAGTCGGACGCGGTCGCGCTGTTCACGGAACGGGCGGCGGCGGTCGGCTGGCCGCTGGACCCGTCGCTGCGCGCCCAGGTAGCCGCGATCTGCGACCGGCTGGACGGGATGGCGCTGGCGATCGAGCTGGCCGCCGCCCGGTGCCCCACCCTCGGCCTGGACGGCCTCACCGCCGCCCTGTCTCACCCGCTTCGAATGCTGACCGGCGGCTCCCGCGCCGAAGACCGACACCGCTCGGTACGGGCCGCGCTGGACTGGAGTCACACCCTGTTGGAACCGTCCGACCGCGCGCTGCTGCGCCAGGTGTCATTGTTCGTGGCGCCGTTCACCGCCGCGGCGGCGGCGGAGGTGGCCGGGGTGGATGGAGGCATCGTCGCCGACGGGCTGGCCCGGCTCGCCGAGCAGAGCCTGCTGGTGGTGACGCCCGTGCCCGGCGGCACCGGCTACCGGGCGCTGGAGACCATCCGGCAGTACGGGACCGAGCAACTCGCCGAGGCCGGTGAGCTGGCCGAGACCCGATCCCGGCACCTGCGCTGGTGCCTGGCCAGGGCCGCCGACCTCGCGGCAGTGGGCCCGGACTGGCGGGCCCGCTTCGACGCGGTCGCCGACGACCTGCGCGCCGCGCTGAAGTGGGCGGCCGATCTGCCGGAGCACCGCGCGGAGGCCCACCGTCTCGCCCGTTCGCTGGCGGACCTGACCTTCACCCGCCACCTGGTCGGCGAGTCCCAGGCCCGCTTCGAACAGGCCGCCGCGCTCGCCAAGGACCCGGCCGACGCCGCGTCGATGCTGCGAAACGCCGCCGCCGTCGCCGGTTGCCGGATGCGCGGCGACGACATGTATCGCCTGCACCGCGAGGCCGCGGACGCCGCCCGCCGTGCGGGCGACACGGCGGGTGCCGCCGTCGGCCTGGCGACCGTCGCGACGACGGCGTTCCGCTTTTCCAGCAAGTTCGTCCGCGTCCCACCCCGCGAGGAGGCCGTCGGCCTGATCACCGAAGCCCGCGGCCTGGCCGGGGAGTCCCCGTCCGCTCAGGCGGCGGTGGCCTTGGCCGAGGCCGGGATGGCTCTCCTGGATGCCTTCGAGACGGCCCAGAGCGGTGGGGGTGGGCGCGGCGACGCGCTGCCGGAGACGATCAGGCGGGCCGAGCGGGCAGTGGAGCTCGCCCGACGGACCAATGATCCGCTCGCTGAATCCGCCGCGCTTGACACGTTCGCCGCCGTCCGGAGTTGGGCCGGGGACACGTTCGGCGCGGCCGAGACGATCCGGCGTCGGGCCGGGCTCCTGGCCGCCGCGCCGGTCACCCCGGCCGGCACCCATGAACTGATCGACGCCCTCGCCGAGGCCGCCGAAGCGGCCCTCGGCATCGGTGATCTGCCCGATGCCCGCCGCTGGGCCCGGCAGCTGGCCGATCATCCGCTGCTGGCCGAGGTCGGGCATCGCGCGACGAGCCTGCTGTTGGTGGCCGACGCGCTGGCGGGCAACGTCGACCAGGTGCTCACCGGCGGCGTCCGGTTCCTGGACACGTGGCGGCGGAGCGGCAGCCGGGACACCCCGGTCCTCGGCGCGGCGGCGGCAGGGGTCATGATGGTCCACGGCCTGCGCCACGACGACGAGGCCCAGCGCGAATGGCAGGAGGTCCTGAACCAGCCCGAAACCTTGTCTGAGCACGCCCATGGCTACGGCGCGGTCTTCGACGCGATCCTCCTGCTCCACCACGGCCAGGCGGCGCGGGCACTGGAGCGGATGGCGCCCGATCCCGAAGAGGTCTGGCGATGGATCACCTGGACCTGGCTTCACTGGTACGTAGCGCTGCGCGCCGAGGCCACGGTGCTCGCCGGTAGCCCCAACGCCGCCGAACGCCTCGCCGACGCCCGGACCGTCGTGAGCGGCAATCCGGTCGCCACCGCCATCGTGGAACGAGCCGAGGCCCTGCTCGACAAGGACCGGAAACGCGTGCTCGCCACAGCGGACGCGTTCGAGACCGCCGGTTGCCGCTACCAGTCGGCACGAAGCCTGATACTCACGGGCGGCGAGCACGCCGCCCGTGGCGCGGTCCTGCTCTCCGACCTCGGACTTGCACCCATAGCCGTGCCTGCCGGATGATCCTGTCGTTCTCATGAAGACCGCTGAGACGTAGCCGTAATGGCCACATCAAGCCAGGCCCCTTGCCGGAGCTCGGTAGGAGGCGCACTATCGCAGGCGGACGAGCCGAAAGATCGGCACCGCCGCTATCGCCGATGGCTTACTCGATCCAAATTTTGTTGATCCTCACCCCGCCGGGGTGGTTCGGGAAGTTGTAGGTCGTCCACTTGGGGATTATGTAGGCGGGCTGCCACTTGCCGTCCCCGTACCACTGAACACGATTGTTGCCCGTCTTGATCTCGTGGAGCCACGCGTAGTTATAGAAAGTGTAAGTTCCGGCGTTCGCGAAACATATGTCACGCTTGCCTCCGTCCAGATCGTGGTACGTGACCTTCAGCAGGTCGGTCCGGTTGCCGCAGGCGAGTGGAGTGATCGCGTGTGCGGCCGGTGCGGTGACGGCGAGTGCGGTCGTCGCCATGACGGCCGTCAGTGCCGTCAGGACCGCCTGCTTGGTGATTTTTTTCATGTATTTCTCCTTTTGTTTTCGCGAGCTCAGGCAGTGGAAACGTCTACTACCTTTTGCGTGCGGCGCTCGTGGTTGTCCTCGCTCGAAGAGCGGGCGAGTACTGTCACGGTAGGAGCCGGCGCGGGGGCGATGCTTCTGTCGGTCGACTTAATCCGGCCGATTAAGTCGGGTTGAGTCGGCTCGTTTCAGGTACCGGGATCGTCCAGCACGTCGCGGATCTGGGCGCGGGAGGTGATGCCCAGCTTGGGGAAGATGCGATACAGGTGGGCGCCGACCGTGCGCGGGGACAGGAACATGCGCTCGGCGATCTCGCGGTTGCTCAGTCCCTGGGCGGCCAACCGGGCGATGCGCATCTCCTGACCGCTCAGCTCCGCCAACGTGGAGGGGGCGGGGTCGGCGCGCTGCACTCCGGCCGCCCGTAGTTCGTCGCGGGCCCGCTCGGCCCACCGTACGGCCGACAGCCGCTCGAAGACCTCCAGCGCCGCGACCAGATGCGGCCGGGCGTGCAGGGGCCGGAACCGGCGGCGCAGCCACCGCCCGTAGTCCAGACGGACCAAGGCCCGCTCGAACGGCCACCGCTCGCAGCCCGGGTCCTCCAGCGCGCTGCGGAAGTGCTCCTCGGCCTGCGGTGGCGCCGCCAGCAGGGCGCGCGCGTGGTAGGAGAGCATCCGCAGGCGGGGTGTGCCGCCGTTGTCCACGACGGCCGCCACGGTCTTGGCTGCGGCGGCCGCGTGCTCGCGGTGATCCTCTCGGCCGGTGCGTACCGCGGCGGCGGCCAGGTCGGCCACCGCGTACGGCGACAGCAGGAAGTGGACCGGCTCCCCGTCGGCGCCGAACACCTTGCGCAGGTGCTCATAGGCGGCGGCCGGATCACCGGCATCGGTCTCCACCATGGCCAGCGCGCGGTACGCGCGCACGCTCAGTACCCCGACCTCCTCATAACCCGCCTCCAGCACGGCGGTCAGCAGACGGCGGGCCACCGGTCGCCCGCGCAGGGCAGCGAGGGTGCCCTGCAGGACGCGGCTCAGCGCGAGGCCCATCCCCCGGTCCAGCTCGGCGGCCAGGTCGGCCGCCAGGTCGGCGGCTTCTTGGGCCTGATCCCACAGGCCCGCGTCCAGGTACGCGCACGCGTGGTACTGAACGACGTTACCGATGGGGCGCGGCGTGCCGCCACCCACCGCCCAGGCGGGTGGGTCGGCGACCAGGCGCAGCGCCTGATCGGTCCGGTCGGTGAACAGCGCGAGCGTCCCGGCCAGCATCAGCCGTACCGGGTCGCGGTCGAAGTGCCGGGCGGTGTGCGCGATCACCGCCTCGATCTCCTCGTGGTGGGCGAGCGGATCGGGCAGAATCCGCGCCCAGACCTCCTGCACGTCGGCGGGGTCGGCCGGCGAGGGCAGGCCGGCGGTCAGGCGCAGCGCCCGCCGGCGGTGTTCGGCCGCGCCCGACAACACCAAAGCGCTGCCCACCGTGGTGACCGCCCATTTCTCGTTCGCCGAACCAGCAGCGGCCAGCTGGCGGGCCAACGGGATCAGAATGTCCAGGGCTGCGCCTTGGCGTCCCTGGTTCGACAGCGCCCAGCCTGTGACCAGCGACGCCGACGCCTGTACCGCAGGGTCGTCACTGAGCGTGGCGGCCTGCCCGCCCAGATGCAGCATGTGCTCGGTCAGATCGCTCAGCCACGCGTGCTGGGCGGCGAGCAGCAACCGCTGCGCCTTGAGCGCGGGCTCGGATGTGTTGCCCGCCGAGCGTTCCATCGCGGTGAGCGCCTCCACTGTGGCGCCGCGCGCCAGCGCGCGCTCAGCGGTCGCCAGCAGCTCATCGGCCAGTTCCTCATCGGGAGCGACGGCCGCCGCCGCGCGGTGCCAGACGCGCCGGTCGGGATCGGCGGTGACGGCGGCCAGCGCCAGGTGCGCGGCCCGCCGGTCGGTGAACGGGGCGGCTTGGCGGACCGCCGAGCGCACCAGCGGATGCCGGAAGACGATCCTGGCCCCGTCCCCGGTGCTCTCCACCCGGATCAGGCCCTGCTGTTCGGCGGGCCGCAGGGCCTCCAGGCTGAACTCACTGCGGAGCCCACCACCGGGCCCGCTGCCGGCGTCCACGAGGGTCTGGACGTTCACATTGCCGGCCAGTGCCGCCAGCAGCAGCAGCCACATGGTCTCGCGCGGCAGCGCGGCCAACTGGGAGACGTATAACCGACCGAGCCGGTCGCTCAACGTCAACCTCTGCTCCGGCCATGATGCCGGATCGAAGGATGCCCCTGCGGCCTTGGCCAGCTCGATGACGGCCAGCGGGTTGCCCGCGGCCTCGGCCAGAACGCGCTCACGCAGATGCAGATCAGGGGCACCCGGCTGACGGGCCAGCAACCGCTGCGCGGCCTGCGGCGCCAACGGCCCAACCTCGACCACCTCCAGCCCGCGCTCCCACCCGGGCGGCGGCACCTCACCATGAGCCGCACCCACGACGGCGATCGGCTCACCCACAAGACGGCGAGCCACGAAACCCAGCACCGCCAGCGACGCCCGGTCGAACCAGTGCGCGTCATCCACCACCACCAGCAGCGGCGTTCCGGCGGCGACCTCCGACAACAGGTCCAGCACCGCCATGGCCACGGCGAACCGCTGCGGTGGCTCCGGCTGCGCGATGGAAGAAAAGGCGGCGTCCAGCACGGCCGCGGTCCCGCCGCCGAGATCGTGCGCGGCATCGAGCACCGGATGCAGCACCTGGTGCAGGCCCGCGAACGGCAGATCGCTCTCACTCCGATCCCCGGCCGCGTACAACACCCGCCGACCGGCCCGTACCGCGTCATCACGAACCGCCCGCAGCAACGCGCTTTTCCCGACGCCGGCCGCCCCCAGCACGACCATCGCCTGGGGCCCGCCGTCCAGGTTCAGCAGGCCCGCCAGCCGGCCCTGTTCACGTTCTCGTCCAACGATCGCCTCGTCGTCCGGGTGCTCTTTGGCCACGTCACTCGCCTTGCCCTTCCCCGCAGGTCTGCTCCGCGTGCACGGCGCTTCTCCTTCGTTGGATGGTCGATCCGCGTTGTGCGTTCACACCGCGTGCGATCGGCCTGTGGAGCGCAGGTGGGCAATAGTCGTCCGAGCGTTTCCCGTGCAGGCGTTCCACGTTCCTTTACCGCCTTGGACCAGGCGGGGGAGGGGCCAGCGCCGGAGCTCGACTTCGGCTTCGGACTCGTCTTCGAGCTCCGTCTCGAACTCCTGCTCCTCCGGTGCGCCGGGCCTGTGCGTGGCGGCGGCCGCGGGTGTGCGACCCGTCGCTGCCGGCGCTGGCGGCTTTCCAGGGTGGCCACCTTGTGCTCCCGCAGGATTACCTCGCACACCTCTTCCATGCGCATCACCGTGCGCGGGGCGTCGGCGAGCATCTGCTGCAGCCGTACGGCGTCGCGGTCGCCGGGTGCGCTTTCGGCCAGCAGCCGGCGCAGGCTCGCGGCGACGTTGGCTGGGGAGAAGTTCGTAACGGAGTTATGGGCGACGAGATCTCCCCGGGGCCCCCGCGGCAAACGCGGAGCTTGCGGAGTGTTTTCGTGGGGTGGGGCGACAACGCGGCGGGGCGCCGTCTGGGCGATCACAGTAGGCGTAAAGATCCACAAAACAGGTCCTAGCGCCCACCGCACGGCGGTGCCGCGTGAGACGGCCATGCCCGCGCACGGCTGCGCGTGGGAACGCGCGGAACACAAAGCAGCGGGTAGCGGACTCCCCCTTCCACCCTCGCGAACCCTGCGCAGAGCCCGATGGCGTCCCACCGAGGACACTGTTGGCGAAAACGATGGTGTTCTACCGCCGATGGAGGCGGGCGATGAGTGAGACGCGTGTCGGGGCCGGTCGAAGACCACATGACCAGGCATCGGTTCGTGCGAGATCAAGGTCCTCGAGGAGGAACAGAAAGATCAACTGACGGTAGGGCACTTGTCGGATATCCCGCCCTTATTGGCAGTGTTGCGCATGGTGGATGACTGGCGGGGCTCCTATCGTCGAGACATCGAGATCACTGCACGGGGAGGGTGAAGCGACTTGCGCACACAGATCCTCAAGGCGATCGGCGGGACGCTGGCCGCGCTGACGCTGGCCACGACACCGGCGTACGCCGGCACCACAGCGGGGGCGGCGACCGGGAACACGACCCGGACGGCGGCGCTCGCCTGTGGCTATTACGAAGAAGCCGGGGAGTCTTACTACAACCACTGTGCTGACACCTTCGTGGTGATCCGTGTCGAACGGTGGCTCGGACTGCCGGGGTCCGACTGGTGTGTCGCGCCCGGCACGACCTATCTCGGCCACAGCTACGAAATCAAATACGCCTGGTATAAGGGCAGGCTCTGCTGACGCTCGCGGCGAGTCGGCGCATGCGGCCGCTGCGGGCACGGTACCCGCCGAGGGCGACGGTTTCCGAGTGTTGGCCGGAGTGCGGCGATCGGCGGACTTCGGTGCACGTCGTACACGGTCCGGGGCGATCGGCTGCTGTGGCCCTTCCTACGTCGGAGCCTTGCCATCGGGAGAACCTTGCCGCACCGCCG
>NZ_BSEV01000005.1 GCF_027922005.1 Streptosporangium carneum
CTTCGCCGGTCGTCCCGGTGGCGGCGGTGGCCGTGGCCGTGGCGGCGGCACCGCGGGCGCCTTCGGTCGTCCCGGAGGCCGTCCGACGCGTGGCCGCAAGTCCAAGCGTCAGCGGCGTCAAGAGTTCGACAACATGCAGGCCCCGGCGATCGGCGGCGTGCAGGCTCCGCGTGGCGGCGGTCAGACGATCCGCCTGTCGCGTGGCGCCTCCCTGGCGGACTTCGCCGACAAGATCGGCGCGAACCCCGCGTCCCTGGTGCAGATCATGCTGCACCTCGGCGAGATGGTGACCGCCACGCAGTCGGTCAACGAGGAGACGCTGCAGCTGCTCGCCGCCGAGCTGGACTACAACCTGCTCGTCGTCAGCCCGGAGGAGGAGGACCGCGAGCTTCTCGAGTCCTTCGACATCGAGTTCGGCGAGGACGAGGGCGACGAGGGCGACCTGGTCGCGCGTCCGCCGGTGGTGACCGTCATGGGTCACGTCGACCACGGTAAGACCAAGCTGCTCGACGCCATCCGGCACACCAACGAGGTCGCGCGCGAGGCGGGTGGCATCACCCAGCACATCGGCGCCTACCAGATCGCCACCGAGCACGAGGGCGAGGACCGGAAGATCACCTTCATCGACACCCCGGGTCACGAGGCGTTCACCGCCATGCGTGCCCGCGGTGCCAAGGTGACCGACATCGCCGTCCTGGTGGTCGCGGCGGACGACGGTGTGAAGCCGCAGACCATCGAGGCGCTCAACCACGCCCAGGCGGCGGACGTGCCGATCGTGGTCGCGGTCAACAAGGTCGACAAGGAGGGCGCCGACCCCAACAAGGTCAGGGCCCAGCTCACCGAGTACGGCCTGGTCGCCGAGGAGTACGGCGGCACCACGATGTTCGTCGACATCTCCGCCAAGAACGGCACCGGCATCGACAACCTGCTCGAGGCCATCCTGCTCACCGCGGACGCCGAGCTCGACCTGCGGGCCAACCCGACGATGGACGCCCAGGGCGTCGCGATCGAGGCGCACCTCGACAAGGGCCGTGGCCCGGTCGCGACCGTGCTGGTCCAGCGCGGCACGCTCAGGGTCGGCGACTCGATCGTCTGTGGCGAGGCCTTCGGCCGCGTCCGGGCGCTGCTCGACGACAACGGCAAGCTGATCGACGAGGCGGACCCGTCGCGTCCGGTGCTGGTCCTCGGTCTGACCGCGGTGCCGGGAGCCGGTGACAACTTCATCGTCGTCACCGACGACCGGATGGCGCGCCAGATCGCCCAGCAGCGGGCGGCTCGCAAGCGCATCGCGGACATGGCCAGGTCCGGCCGCCGCCGCACCCTCGAAGAGCTCTTCAGCGAGATGGAGAAGGGCCAGGTCGACGAGCTCAAGCTCATCATCAAGGGTGACGTCTCCGGTTCGGTCGAGGCTCTCGAGGACGCCCTGCTCAAGATCGACGTCGGCGACGAGGTGCGCCTGCGGGTGCTCCACCGCGCCGTCGGTGCGATCACCGAGTACGACGTCAACCTCGCGGTCGCGGACGACAACGCCGTCATCATCGGTTTCAACGTGCGTCCCGAGGTCAGGGCGCGCGACCTGGCCGAGCGCGAGGGCGTCGACATCCGCTACTACTCGGTCATCTACCAGGCGATCGAGGAGATCGAGGCGGCCCTCAAGGGCATGCTCAAGCCGGAGTTCGAAGAGGTCCAGATGGGCACCGCCGAAGTCCGCGAGGTCTTCAAGGTGCCGAAGATCGGCAACATCGCCGGTGCGCTGGTCCGTTCGGGCACGATCGTCCGCAACAGCAAGGCACGCCTCATCCGTGGTGGTGTCGTCATCTCCGACAACCTCACCGTCTCGTCGCTGCGTCGTTTCAAGGACGACGCGACCGAGGTCCGCGAGGGCTACGAGTGCGGTATCGGTGTCGGCTACAACGACATCAAGCTCGACGACGTCATCGAGACGTTCGAGATGCGGGAGAAGCCGCGCGTCTGATGCTCCGATCCGGCGAGGAGGACCGTTCGCCGGCCGTCGGAACCGCCCACGATGTGGGCGGGGCCTTCGGTCGGCGGGCGGCCTCCGCGCCGTCGGCGCACGGTGACGTCCGTGGCGAGTGACTCAACATGTATGTAGGTGCCCTGACACTGGACATCCTGCTCGGCGACGTTCATTCGCTGAAGCAGAAGCGCTCCGTGGTGCGTCCCATCATCGCCGAGGTGCAGCGACGGTTCCCGGGTGTGGCCGTCGCGGAGACCGGCCATCTGGATCTGCACCGCCGTACCGAGATCGGGATCGCCGTGGTCTCAGCGACCGCCGCCAACTGCGGCGCGGTGCTGGACGACTGCGAGCGCCTGGTCGCCTTCCACCCGGAGATCGAGCTGCTGTCCGCCAGACAGCGGCTCTACAACGAGGACGAGGACTAGCCACAGGACGGCCGGTCGCGGAGTGAGCCTTCGTGTCCGGTCGTTACTGTGAGAAGGGGGGAGCGAATATGGACGCCGCACGCGCACGTAAGATCGCCGACCGGATCCAGCAGGTCGTGGCGGAGATGCTGGAGCGTCGGATCAAGGACCCGAGGCTGGGCTTCGTGACCGTCACCGACGCGCGGATCACCAACGACCTGAGCGAGGCCACGGTGTTCTACACCGTGTTCGGCTCCGAGGCGGAGCGGGCCGACTCCGCGGCGGCGCTGGAGAGCGCCAAGGGGCTCATCCGTTCCGAGGTCGGCCGTCAGACGGGGCTGCGCCACACGCCGACGCTGACCTTCACGCACGACCCGCTCCCCGACAGCGCCCGCCATCTGGACGGCCTGTTCGCCGAGGCCAAGGCCAGGGACGCCGAGATCGCCCGCAAGGCCGAGGGCGCGCAGCACGCCGGGGACGCCGACCCGTACCGCAGGCCGGAAGAGGACGAGGACGGGTTCGAGGACGGCGAAGAGGAGCCGTCTGAGCACGCGGGACGCTCCGCGACGTGACGCCCGACGTGCGTGGTGGAGGCTCGGTTCCAGGTCGTGACTGGGACCGGGCCGTCGGGCTGGTCTCCTCCGCCGACGAGGTCGCGCTGGCCTGCCACATCTCGCCGGACGCCGACGCGCTCGGCTCGATGCTCGCCCTCGGGATGGCGTTGCGCGCGCGGGGCAAGCGGGTCACCGCCTCCTTCGGGGAGCGCAGGTTCAGGGTGCCCCGGCTGCTGCGCTTCCTGCCGGGGCAGGAGCTGCTGGTCGAGCCCGGGGCCTATCCGCCCTCACCCGAGCTGATGATGACGTTCGACGTCCCCATCGCCGACCGGCTCGGCGTCCTGGCCGCGAACGCCGGCAAGGCGCGAGAGCTGGTCGTGGTCGACCACCACGCCTCCAACACCGGGTTCGGCACGCTCAACCTGGTCGACCCCGGCGCGGCGGCCACCGCCGTGCTCGTGGAGGAGCTGCTCGACCGGCTCGGCCTGCCGGTCGACAGGGACGTCGCGACCTGTCTGTACGCCGGGCTGGTCACCGACACAGGTTCGTTCAGGCACTCCTCGACCACCCCCGAGGCGCACGCCATGGCCGCCCGGCTGCTGGCCACGGGGCTGGATCCCGAGGAGATGGCCAGGGAGCTGTGGGACCGCTCCCCGTTCGGCTACCTCAGGGTGCTCGGCGCCGCTCTGGACAGGGTCGAGCTCGACCGCTCCACGGGGCAGGGGCTGGTCTGGACGTTCGTCACCCGGGCCGACCGGGCGGCGTACGGCCTGCCGTACGACGAGCTCGAGGGGATCATCGACGTGGTCAGGCGCACGGACGAGGCGGACGTCGCCGTGGTCCTCAAGGAGGACGACGACGGGGCCTGGCAGGTCTCGACCCGTTCGAAGGGCGGGGTGGACGTCTCGCGCGTCTGCGCCGCGCTGGGCGGCGGCGGACACGCCAAGGCGGCGGGCTTCACCTCCCACCTGCCGGTCGAGCAGACCATGGCGAGCTTCCGCGCCCTGCTGTAGCACCCGCGGAGTCCGCGGCCAGGGCTTCGCGCCGCCACGCGTCCTTCGCCGGGGCGGATGGCCGTCGCCCCGGCGCGGGCTCCCCGGCTCCCGGAGAGCCCGCGCCCGGGTTCCCCGTTCACTTCCACAGCTTCTTTGATGAGGACCTCCCATGAGCACGCCTCGCGCCAAGCGCACCCCGCCGCCGAGCGGACTGATCATCGTGGACAAGCCCGCCGAGTGGACCTCGCACGACGTCGTCGGCAAGATGCGGGGCGTCGCGGGCACCCGGAAGGTCGGTCACGCGGGCACCCTCGACCCGATGGCCACCGGGGTGCTGGTGCTCGGCGTGGAGAAGGCGACCAGGCTGCTGGGCCACCTGGCGCTCACCGAGAAGGGCTACGACGGGACGATCAGGCTCGGCCAGTCGACCAACACCGACGACGCCGAGGGGGAGATCACCGCCTCGGCCTCGGCGGCGGGGGTCGGGGAGGACGACGTCAGGAAGGGCGTCGCCGCCTTGACGGGACGGATCATGCAGATCCCTCCGCAGGTCAGCGCCATCAAGGTGAACGGCGAACGCGCGTACAAGAGGGCGAGGGCGGGTGAGGAGGTCGCCCTCGAGGCGCGTCCTGTGACCGTCTCCGCCTTCGAGGTCACCGAGGTCCGCCGCGAGGGCGACCTGGTCGACGTCGACGTCTCGGTGACCTGCTCCAGCGGCACCTACATCCGGGCGCTGGCCCGTGACCTGGGGGCCGCGCTGGGCGTCGGCGGCCACCTGACCTTCCTGCGGCGCACCCGGGTGGGACCGTACGACCTGTCGACGGCCCGGACGATCGAGCAGCTCTCCGCCGACTGCGTCATCCTGCCGATGGCGGAGGCGGTCGCGGCGGCCTTCCCGCGCCGTGACGTGACCGAGGAGGAGGCGGTCCTCGTCGCGCACGGCGGGCGGCTGCCGTCGCTGCGTCTCGGCAAGGGGCCGATCGGGGTGTTCGGCCCGGACGGCACGCTGCTGGCGCTGGTCGAGGAACAGGGGAGAATCACCAAATCCCTGGCGGTCTTCGTTCCCTGACCCGACGCTTCGCGCGGCGAGATGGTGCTTTATGGTTCATGAACCGAACCATTTAGCGCTGTTAGGAGTGCCTCATGGAGGTGTCCCTCTCCTGTCTGCCCGCCGCCGAGATCACCGCCGACCTGCTCGTCGTGCCGGTGCGCGAGGGGCACGACCCGGGGCTGGGCCTCGGCGGAGTCCTCGAGCAGGTCAGGTTCACCGGCCAGACCGGTGAGGAGCTGTTGCTGCCCCGCAGGGACGGCGACGCCTTCACAGCGGGCGCCGTCCTGCTGGTCGGCGTCGGCGCGGGCGGCGACGAGCACGCGGTACGGCGTGCGATCGGCCGCGTCGCGCCCAGGCTGGCCGACTTCCCCACGGTGGCGATCGCCTTCCCCCACGTTCAGGCGGTCGTCGAGGGCGTGCGCCTGGGCGGCTACCGTTTCGACGGCTACAAGAGCGCGCCGCCGCGGCAGGCGCTGCGAGAGGTGATCGTCCTGGCCGGTGAGGAGGGCGGCGCGGAGCGGGACGGGCTCGCGCGGGCGCGGGTCGTCGCCGACGCGGTGACCTTCGCCAGGGACCTGGTCAACACCCCCGCGGGCGACCTGGTCCCGATGGACCTGGCCGAGCGGGCGCGCGCGATGGCCGAGACCTGCGGCCTCGGCGTGCGGGTGCTGGAGGCGGCGGAGCTCGGGGAGGGTGGTTTCGGCGGGATCCTCGGCGTCGGCGCGGCCAGCGCGAACCCGCCGTGCCTGATCGAGGTGAGCCACCCCGGTGACGGCGTCAGCGGCACGGTCGGCCTGGCGGGCAAGGGCATCACCTTCGACTCCGGCGGGCTGGCCATCAAGAGCCTCAAGGGGATGTCCACCATGAAGTGCGACATGGCGGGAGGCGCGACCATGCTCGCGGTCGTCCAGGCGGCCGCCCGCCTCGGGCTGCCGGTCGGGGTCACCGCCGTGGTGCCCGCGGCGGAGAACATGGTCAGCGGGACGGCGACCCGTCCGGGGGACGTGCTGACGCACCGCAACGGGCGCACGACCGAGGTGACCGACACCGACAGCGAGGGCCGCCTCGTGCTGGCCGACGCGCTCGCCTACCTGGCCGAGGGCTCTCCCGACGTGCTGATCGACGCGGCCACGCTGACGTATTCGGTGATGCACGCGCTCGGCGAGGAGGTCACCGGGGTGCTCGGCAGCGACGGGGAGCTGGTCGGCGAGCTGGTGGCGGCCGGCGCGCGGGCCGGGGAGCCGATGTGGGAGCTGCCGCTCTGGGAGCCGTACGCCGAGCGTCTCAGGTCCGAGGTGGCCGACGCCAAGAACGAGGGCGGCAGTTTCGCGGACGCGACGATCGCCGCGCTGTTCCTGCGTCCCTTCACCGCGGGCCTGCCCTGGGCGCACCTGGACTTCGCCGCGACCGCCTACCGCGACAGGGCGACCGACCTGGGGCCCGCAGGGGCGACGGGTGTGATGGTCCGCACGCTGATCGGCTATCTGGAGTCCCGTTCCGGGGCCTGAGCCGTACGCGGGCGGCCCGGGGCTCTCCTGGACCGCCCGCGCCCAAGGCCCGGCCCCCGGCGGCCTCGGCGGGTCGCCTGCCGGGTCTTCCTGCCGTGTGTCAGCCGGACGGGCGTCCCTGGGCGCGTCCGAGCATGGCGCGCATCATGTCCGAGGTGAGGGTGAAGTGCTCCTCGGCCAGGGAGCCCGCCTGCTCGGCGTCGCCCGCCTCGATGGCCTCGTAGATCTTCCTGTGCTCGATCAGCGCCCGCTGGTAGTCCTCGGGGTCGTCCTCCCCGTACGGTTCGACGGGGAAGCCCAGGCTCACCCGCGTCAGCATGTCCCTGCTCAACTCGACGATCTTCGGATTGCCCGTCGAGGCCAGCACGGCGGCGTGGAAGGCGGCGTCCGCGGCCTGCTCCTCGCCCAGCGTGCGCGCCCTGGCGTAGCCGTCCAGCGCCACGCGCATCGCGGCCAGGTCCTCCTCGGTACGACGCAGCGCCGCGGCCCGCGCGACCATCCCCTCGACCAGGCAGCGCAGGTCGAACAGCTGCTCCAGCTCGGGCCAGCGGGGCAGGAGCGTCCGGCGCACCGCGGAGGCCGTCGCCTCGGTCCAGCTCGTCCTGACGTACGCGCCGCCGGTCCGGCCGCGTTTGATCTCCACGATGCCGACGGCCTGGAGTCTGCCGATGGCCTCGCGGACCGTCGCGCGGCTCACGTCCAGGATCGAGGCGAGCTCGCGCTCTCCGGGGAGCCGCTCGCCGGGCAGGTAGTCGCCTGTCGCGACGGCGGTCATCAGCCGGTCGGCCACCTCGGTGGCCACCGAGTGCACCCTGACGGGGCCGAGGGCTGCGGGCCGGGGGGCGCCGTCCAGCACCTGGTTCAGCATGCGGGAGAGGTCGTCGGTGGTCGGGGGGGTCGCGTCGGGGGGCACACCCGGCACGTTACACAACCTGGTGATCCTATAAAAGGTATTATGTTCAGGCCATTAATCCTTAATATGTCTACAAGCGGACATTCGCCGCATCTGGCGGCATGCTTCCCCCTTGCTGTATGGAGGATCGCGGTGGCCACCCCTGAACCGACCACCCAGGGCTTCGCCCCCTTCGGAGAGTGGCGGACCTGGTATCGCGTCACCGGCGACCTGACCGCGGGCAGGGCCGCGGGCGGTGTGGCGGACAAGGCCCCGCTCGTCGTGCTGCACGGCGACGTGCCCAGCCCGATCGACCGGCCGACCGGCTGTTCCCTCCGTCCCCGCTGCCCGATCGCCCAGGAGCGCTGCCGGGTGGAACGCCCGGCGCTGAGCCGTGTCGGCGGACGTCAGGTGGCCTGCCGCTTTCCAATGCGCTCCCCGATTGGAGCCGAAGCCGGGGAGCATGGCAGGCTTTAGGGGTCGATCCGCTACAACGGGAAGAGGTCGCGGTGCGAGCCTGGCACGGATTGGACGACGTGCCCGAAGACTGGGGCAGGTCCGTCGTCACGATCGGCGTCTTCGACGGGGTTCACCAGGGGCACCAGCAGATGGTGGCCAGGGCCGTCTCGATGGCGGGGGAGCTCGGGCTCCCCTCCGTGGTCGTGACCTTCGACCCGCATCCGGAGGAGGTCGTGCGGCCCGGCACGCATCCGCCGAGGCTGACGACGGCCAGGCACCGCACCGAGCTGCTCGCCGGTCTCGGCGTGGACGCGGTCTGCGTGCTGCCGTTCACGCTGGAGTTCTCCCGGATGAGCCCGGACGAGTTCGTGCAGACCGTGCTGGTCGACCGGCTGCACGCGGCGGGGGTCGTCGTGGGGGAGAACTTCCGTTTCGGCCACAAGGCGTCCGGTGACGTCGAGACGTTGCAGACCCTCGGTGAGAAGTACGACTTCGTGGCGGAGGCGGTCCCCCTGGTGAGCAACGGCGACACCATCTCCTCCACCCTCATCCGCGAACGGCTCGCCGCCGGCGACATGGAGGCCGTCGCCGTCGCGCTCGGCCGTCCGCACCGGGTCGAGGGCGTGGTCGTGCGCGGCTACCAGCGCGGCAGGCAGCTCGGCTTCCCGACGGCCAACGTGGAGTCGCCGGAGTTCACCGCGATCCCCGCGGACGGTGTGTACGCCGGCTGGCTGCAGGGCGTCTCCAACGGCAACCTCCCGGCCGTCTACGGCGGCCATCGCTGGCCCGCCGCCATCTCCGTGGGCACGAACCCCACCTTCGAGGGGGTGCCCCGCACCGTCGAGGCCTACGCCCTCGACCGCGACGACCTCGACCTCTACGGCGCCCACGTGGCGGTGGACTTCGGGCGCAGGCTCCGCGCCAACCTCAGGTTCGACTCGATCGAGGCGCTCATCGCGCAGATGCACGCGGACGTCGACGAGGCCCGCCGCCTCACCTCCTGAACCTCCGCTCCCGCCGCGGGGCGCGTCCGCCCGCCCTGCCGCCCGCCCCGCCGCACGCGGGGTCCACGCCCGGCGCGCCCGCGACGATTCGCCCGCGTCGCGGAGCGTCCTCGCCGATGTGCGAGTTTCTGAGGCCTGATGGTAATCTGGCGTGTCAGCTCTGTAACCGGTGGTGTCGAAGCCCCGGCGCTGATCCCGCCACGGCGACTGTAGGCACGCACGGTCGTTCGGGCATCTGAAGATCCGCGTGCCCGTAGAGTCCAAGGAGAGATGTGTCGCTCGACACCGCCGCCAAGAAGCAGATCATCGGTGAGTACGCCAAGGGTGAGACCGACACCGGTTCCCCCGAGGTGCAGATCGCGCTGCTGAGCAAGCGCATCAGCGAGCTCACCGAGCACCTGAAGCTGCACAAGCACGACCACCACAGCCGTCGCGGGCTGCTGCTGCTCGTCGGCCGCCGCCGCAGGCTGCTGAAGTACCTCCAGAGCAAGGACATCGAGCGTTACCGTTCGCTCATCGAGCGGCTGGGTCTGCGCCGATAAAATTGTGAGGGAGCGGCGGCCGCGCCGCTCCCTCATCTCATACGGGGTGTCGGCGCGTCGCGCCGTCAAGACACGTCCCGATGAGCAAACTGAATAGCCGAGACAGTGCCCCGCGTCCGCACAGCAAGCGCGCCCCACGGCGTCGGAGGGCCGGTCCTCGGTAGTGGCCCCCGGTCATCATGGCTTCAGCCATACGGAACCGGGCGCTTCGATCGAAGACCGGCGCTGCACCTACGGGGAGCCGGCAAGCAGACGACTCAGGCGCGAGACGCGTGCCTGAGTGGACGCGGGCGACCGACCACAAGGAGGTCCCCCGTGGAGGGTGTCCACAGCAGTGAAGCCGTCATCGACAACGGCTCCTTCGGTACGCGCACCATCCGGTTCGAGACCGGGCGGCTCGCGCGCCAGGCGGCGGGTTCGGCCGTCGTCTACCTCGACGACGAGACGATGATCCTGTCGGCGACCACGGCGTCCAAGAGCCCCAAGGAGAACTTCGACTTCTTCCCGCTCACGGTGGACGTCGAGGAGCGCATGTACGCCGCGGGCCGCATCCCCGGCTCGTTCTTCCGGCGTGAGGGCCGTCCCTCCGAGGACGCCATCCTCACCTGCCGCCTCATCGACAGGCCGCTGCGCCCCTCGTTCGTCAAGGGGCTGCGCAACGAGATCCAGGTTGTCGCCACCATCATGGCGCTCAACCCCGACCACCTCTACGACGTGGTCGCGATCAACGCCGCGTCCCTGTCGACCCAGCTCGCCGGGCTGCCCTTCTCCGGGCCGATCGGCGGCGTGCGCGTCGCCCTGATCGAGGGCCAGTGGGTCGCCTTCCCGACCCACTCCGAGCTGGAGAACGCCACCTTCGACATGGTGGTCGCGGGCCGCGTCCTCGACGACGGCGACGTCGCGATCATGATGGTCGAGGCCGAGTCCACCCGTGACACGCTCAAGCTCATCGGGGAGGGCGCCGTCGCGCCGACCGAGGAGACCGTGGCGCAGGGCCTGGAGGCGTCCAAGCCGTTCATCAAGGTGCTCTGCGAGGCGCAGTCCAAGATCGCCAAGGTGGCGGCGAAGGAGACCCGCGAGTACCCCGTGTTCCTCGACTACCAGGACGACGTCCTGGAGGCCGTGACCAACGCGGTCAAGAGCGAGCTCGCCGCCGCGCTGACCATCGCGGCCAAGCAGGAGCGCGAGACCGAGCTCGACCGCGTCAAGGCGCTGGCGGCCGAGAAGGTCGCCCCCGACTTCGAGGGCCGCGAGAAGGAGATCGGCGCCGCGTTCCGGTCGCTGACCAAGAAGCTCATGCGCGAGCGGGTCATCTCCGAGGGCGTCCGCATCGACGGCCGGGGCGTCAAGGACATCCGTCAGCTCAACGCCGAGGTCCACGTCGTGCCCCGCGTGCACGGCTCGGCCCTGTTCGAGCGCGGCGAGACCCAGATCCTGGGCATCACCACCCTCAACATGCTCCGCATGGAGCAGATGATCGACACGCTCAACCCCGAGCGCACCAAGCGCTACATGCACAACTACAACTTCCCGCCCTACTCCACCGGGGAGACGGGCCGGGTCGGCTCGCCCAAGCGCCGCGAGATCGGCCACGGCGCGCTCGCCGAGCGGGCGCTCCTGCCGGTCCTGCCGACCCGCGAGGAGTTCCCCTACGCCATCCGCCAGGTGTCGGAGGCGCTGGGCTCCAACGGCTCGACCTCCATGGGCTCGGTCTGCGCCTCGACCATGTCGCTGCTCGACGCCGGAGTCCCCCTCAAGGGCATCGTCGCGGGCATCGCGATGGGCCTCATCAACGAGGGCGACCAGTACGTCACGCTGACCGACATCCTCGGCGCCGAGGACGCCATGGGCGACATGGACTTCAAGGTCGCGGGCACCAAGGACGTCATCACCGCCCTCCAGCTCGACACCAAGCTCGACGGCATCCCCGCCTCGGTCCTGGCCGCCGCGCTGAAGCAGGCGAAGGGCGCGCGCCTGGCCATCATCGACGTGATGCAGGAGGCCATCGACTCCCCGGCGGAGATGAACGCGACGGCTCCGCGCATCATCACGATCAAGGTCCCGGTCGACAAGATCGGCGAGGTCATCGGCCCGAAGGGCAAGATGATCAACCAGATCCAGGACGACACCGGCGCCGAGATCACGATCGAGGACGACGGAACCATCTACATCGGCGCCACCGACGGCCCGTCCGCCGAGGCGGCCAGGTCGGCGATCAACGCCATCGCCAACCCGCACATGCCGGAGGTCGGCGAGCGCTACCTGGGCACGGTCGTCAAGATCGCCGCCTTCGGCGCCTTCGTCTCCCTCATGCCGGGCAAGGACGGCCTCCTGCACGTCTCCCAGATCCGCAAGCTGCACGGCGGCAAGCGCATCGAGAACGTCGAGGACGTCATGAACGTCGGTGAGAAGGTCCAGGTGGAGATCGCCGAGATCGACTCGCGCGGCAAGCTCTCCCTGGTCCCCGTCGAGGTCATCGAGAAGGAGGCCGCGGCCAAGGCCGAGAGCGGCGCGGCCGAGGAGGAGCCGCAGGCTCCTGCCGAGGAGCGTCCCCGCGAGGAGTCGCGGCCCCGCCGCACCCGCACCCGCAGCAGCAGCGGCGGCGGCGGTGGCGCGAGCCGCGGGGGAGAAGACCGCAACTCGTGATCACCACCACTCTGCACCCCGGCAAAGACGGTGCCGGGGTCGTGCGGCGCACCGTCCTCCCCGGTGGCCTCCGGGTGGTGACCGAGTCCATGCCGACCGTGCGTTCCGTCGCGGTCGGCATGTGGGTCGGCATCGGATCGAGGGACGAGGCCCCCGAGCACACGGGGGCCTCCCACTTCCTTGAGCACCTGCTGTTCAAGGGCACCCCCACGCGGGACGCGCTGGAGATCTCCGCGGCGATCGAGGGCATCGGCGGTGAGATCAACGCCTTCACCGCCAAGGAGTACACCTGCTACTACGCGCGGGTCCTCGACGAGGACCTGCCGCTGGCGGTCGACGTCCTCGCCGACGTGATCACCTCCTCGCTCATCACTGCCGAGGACGTCGAGGCCGAGCGCGGCGTGATCCTCGAGGAGATCGCCATGCACGACGACGATCCCTCGGACGTGGTGCACGAGCAGTTCTCCGCTGCCCTGTACGGCGACACGCCCGTCGGCCGCCCCATCCTCGGCACGGTCGACTCGATCAAGGCGCTGTCACGCGACCGGATCGCGGAGTACTACCGCCGTTACTACCTGCCCTCGCACACGGTCGTGGCCGTCGCGGGCAACGTCGATCACGAGCGGGTGGTCGAGCTGGTGGCGACCGCCTACGAGCGGGCGGGCGCGCTGGGCGGCGACGAGCAGCCCATCGAGCCTCGGCTCGGCGGCGCGGAGGTCCCCTACCTGTCCGGCGTCACGGTGCTCGACCGGGCGACGGAGCAGGCGAACCTGGTGCTGGGCACCGCCGCCCTGTCGCGCAACGACGACCGTCGTTTCGCGCTGGGCGTGCTCAACGCCGTGTTCGGCGGAGGCATGTCGTCCCGGCTGTTCCAGGAGATCCGGGAGAAGCGCGGGCTGGCCTACTCCGCCTACAGCTACACCTCGGCCTACTCCGACACCGGCCAGTTCGGCATCTACGTCGGCTGCCTGCCGCCGAAGATCGACGAGGTCCTCAAGGTGGCGCGGGCCGAGCTGGCCCAGCTGATCGCGCACGGCATCACCGAGGAGGAGATCGTCCTCGGCAAGGGACAGATGCGAGGCGGTCTCGTGCTCGGTCTCGAGGACACCGGGTCGCGGATGTCCAGGCTGGGCAAGAGCGAGCTGGTGCACGAGAAGCTGATGTCGGTCGACGAGGTGCTCGGCAGGATCGAGGCCGTCACCCTCGAGGAGATCCAGACCGTGGGCAGGGACATCCTGACACGACCCATGACCCTGGCGGTCGTGGGTCCCTACGGTGACAGGGACTTCTCCTCGGCACTGGAGTGAGAACGCCGTAGCCAGGCGCAGCCGGGGAGCCGGGGCCGTGCGGACCATCCGCACGGCCCCGGCTCTCCGCGTTCTCACGGGTCGCGCCCGCGGTGTTCCCGCCGCCACCGGCTGATCCGCGCTCTCACGTCGCGCGTCGTGTTCCGCGGTGCCGGCAGGCGACCTACGACGGCGCAGCGACAGAGGGTTGCGTCGGGTTCCCCGGTCCAGGTGAGGATAGGCTGGCCGGGTGATCAGGGTTGGAGTTCTCGGCGCCAGAGGGCGCGTGGGCATCGAAGTGTGCAAGGCCGTCGAGGCGGCGGAGGATCTTGAGCTGGTCGCGGCCGTCGACAGGGACGACCCGATCGAGGAGCTCGAGGGCTGCGAGGTGGTGGTCGACTTCACCCACCCCGGCGTGGTCATGAACAATATCGAGTGGTGCGTCTCCCACGGCATCCACGCCGTGGTCGGAACGACCGGCTTCGACGCCGAGCGCCTGGCCGCGGTGCGCGGCATGCTCGACGCCAACCCCGGCGTCAACGTGCTGATCGCCCCCAACTTCGGCATCGCGGCGGTGCTGATGATGCACTTCGCCCAGCAGGCCGCCCGCTACTTCGACTCCGCCGAGATCGTCGAGCTGCACCACCCGAACAAGGCGGACGCGCCCTCGGGGACCGCCCGCCGTACGGCGGAGCTGATCGCCGACGCGCGGCGCAAGGCCGGGGCGGGGCCCATGCCCGACGCGACCAGCGCGGAGCTGGAGGGCGCGCGGGGAGCCGACGTGGACGGCGTCCACGTGCACGCCGTACGGCTGGCCGGGCTGATCGCCCACCAGGAGGTGATCATGGGCGGCGACGGGGAGATCCTCACCATCCGCCACGACACCATGAACCGCGCCTCGTTCACGCCGGGCGTGCTGCTGGGCGTGCGCAGGATCGGGGAGATCCCGGGCCTGACCGTCGGCCTGGAGCACCTGCTGGACCTGTGAGCCCGCGGGCCTGAGACGCCCGCCGGATTCGCCGGGCCGGGCCGTTCCCGGGCCGCTGTATGCTCCGCTTCCATGACAGACACCCACTCTCCGTCCTCGGACGAGGTCCGCTGGGCGGAGCCGGGGGAGCTCGCGGGACTCGTGGCGGTCGAGACCGCGGCCGACGGGATGTTCGCCCAGGTGGGGATCACCTTTCCGGCCGGGACCACGATGGTCGAGGAGACCGACGACCCGTCGCGCGTGCTGGTCGCGGGGGATCCGCCGGTTGGGTTCGCCATGATCGGCTGGGTGGACGGCCACGTCCATCTCGACCAGCTCGCGGTCCGTCCCGACCGCGGTCGGCGGGGCGTCGGCAGCGTTCTGCTGGAGGCGGTCTGCGACCACGCGGCCTCCACAGGGGCGGCGGCCGTGACACTGACGACCTTCCGGGACGTGCCCTGGAACGCGCCGTGGTACGCCCGGCGCGGCTTCGCCGTGCTCGGGGAGGAGGAGTGGGGACCCGAGCTGGCCGCGCTGGTGGTCCACGAGCGGGAGCTGGGCATCGAGCTCGCCCCCAGGGTCGTGATGCGCAGGATCCTTTGACCCTGTGACGCGGAGGGCGCGTCGTTCCGGTTCGGGAGAGCCTGGCCGGTGCCGGTGCCGGTGCCGGTGCCGGTGCCGGTGCCGGTGCCGGTGGCTCGGCGGGCCTGACCCGCACCGGCCCGCTACGACGGAAGGCGCAGGGTGAACGTCGTGCGGACCCCCGGCACGCTGGCGACCGTGGCCGTGCCACCGTGCGCCTCGGCCAGGTTGCGCACGATGGCGAGCCCGAGCCCGCTGCCGCCGGTCCGGCGGCTGCGGGACTTCTCCGCCCGCCAGAACCGGTCGAAGACGTGGGGAAGGTGCTCGGCGCGGATCCCGATCCCCGTGTCGGTCACCTCGACGACGACCTGGTCGCCGTCCTGGCGGGCGCCCAGCGTGATGTGCCCGCCGCGTGGCGTGTAGCGCAGGGAGTTGGTCACCAGGTTGCCGACGGCCTGGCGGAGTCGTACCGGATCCGCGGTCAGCAGGGGGTCGCCGACGACCGCGCTGGTCAGCGTGAGCCCTGCGGCCTCGGCCCGGCCTCGGTGGGCGGTCGTCACCTGGTCGAGAAGGTCGCCGAGGTGGACGGGTTCGAGGTGCAGACGGAGCTTGCCCGCGTCGGCGAGGGCGAGCTCCTGAAGGTCGTCGACGATGTGCTGCAGGAGCAGGATCTCCTCGACCAGTGAGGCGATCAGCGCGGGGTCCAGTTCGGCGACGCCGTCCTGGGCGGCCTCCAGCCAGCCCCTGAGGTTGCTCAGCGGTGTGCGCAGCTCGTGGGAGACGTCGCTGACCATGGCCTTGCGTTGCTCCTCCATGCGGTGGAGGTGTTCCGACATCTCGTTGAAGGCCGTGGCGAGCTCGCTGATCTCGCCGGTGGTCCTGACCGTGACGCGGGCGGAGCTGTCCCCGTCGCGCATCCGCCGCGCGGCGTGGGTGAGCGCGTTGACGGGCCCGACCAGGCGCCTGGCCGCCATGACGCTCACGCCCACGGTCAGCACGAGCACGAGGAAGGCGGCGCCGGCGATCGAGGACAGCGGGATGCGCTGGCCGGTGGCCTCGGTGGGGGAGCCGATGTACAGGTATGCCGCGGGGGCGACGTAGGGGTCGAGTTGTTCTCTGCGGGCGGTGACGACGCAGGAGGAGATCCTCTGGTCGGGTGCGGCGACCGGCGGCGTCGGCTGTTTCTCCCCGGAGACCCAGGTGAAGTCGAGACCGACCGAGCCCTTTTCTGTGCCCTTGTCCTTGAGGCACCTGCTGACCAGGAGGTTGAGGTGTCTCAACGCGGCTTTCTCGGTACGCGTCGGGGCGCTGAAGGGGGTGGCGTCGCAGACGCCGACAACGGCGGGGGCCGGAGCCGGCGTCGGGCTCGTCTGCCGAGCGACCCCCTGGCTGAGCGGTGTGACGAGGGGCCTGCCGGTGTTCGAGACGGTCACCTGTACGGTCTGCCCGGTGCGGCCCAGGCAGGCGGCGTAGGCGTCGGCGGCCTTCCTCAGCCGGACGCGATCGCGGGCGGACAGCAGGAAAGGACCCGTCGCGCGGGGATCGATACGGTCCTTGGCCGCCCCCGGCACCAGGGTCACATCCACGGCCAGCGGGTCGACGACGGCCGACACCCTGGCGGGCAGTGGGGTCCCGGCGGTCGCCGAGTCCGCGATGAGGGCGCCGTTCTCGGTGGCCAGCGCGATGCGGCGGCCGTTCTGGGCGGCGAGGTCGCGCAGGGTGGCGGCGACGCCCGACCAGTTCGGGTGGCGGGAGGCGTAGCCGAGCAGACTGTCGTTGATCCGGGCGTCGCTGGCCAGCGTCTGGCCCTGCTCGCGCTGGATGGCGCCGGAGGTGCTGCTGGCGGCCAGCCACGCGGTCGCCGTGATCGAGCAGACCGCCACGACAGCCGAACTCGTGAGCAGCCTGACGAACAACGACCTCATGCGCGGGTCAGTTTGTAGCCGACGCCGTACACGGTCAGCAGCCGGACCGGGCGGCGCGGATCAGGCTCGATCTTCCTGCGCAGGTTCATCACGTGCACGTCGACCGTGCGTTCGGTGATGAACCTGTCGAAGCCGTGGATGCGCTCCAGCAACTGCTGCCTGGTGAACACCCGTTCCGGCTCGGCGGCCAGCGCCTCGATGATCCGGAACTCCGCGAGCGTGCAGTCCACCGGCGTGTCCGCCGCGGTGACGGTGTGCCTGACCGGGTCCACAAGGAGATCGCCCGCCTGGAACACCCGCCGATCGGCGTCCTGGGACTTCCCGCTACGGCGCAGCAGGGTCCGCACGCGGGCCATCAGCTCACGCGGGCTGTACGGCTTGGCGACGTAGTCGTCAGCGCCGAGGTCGAGCCCCAGCAGCAGATCGTCCTCGGTGGACCTGGCGGTCACCATCAGGATCGGCAGGTCGGACTCGGCGCGCAGCACCCGGCAGACGTCCAGCCCGTCAACCTTCGGCATCATCACGTCGAGCACCACGAGGGCGGGATTCGCCCGCCTCGCCTCGTCGATCGCGGAACGCCCGTCGTGCACGACGACGACCTCGTGGCCCTCCCGCTCCAGGTACCGCCTGAGCAGTTCGGCCTGTTTGGGGTCGTCCTCGGCGACCAGCACGTACGCGCACATGGGCTGAGGCTATGCCCTTGTCAGGGGTGCACATGGGATCCGCACGACAACCAAACAGGTTCCAAACATTCTGCCGTCAGGCTGCGGCAGGTGAGAACCAACCTGCTTCGTACGGCTGCCGCGACGGCACTCGCCCTCCTGCTGACCGGCTGCGTGGGCAGCGCGAGCGGCGCCGGCAGCGTGAACGGCGCCGTACGGCCCGAGTCGGTGACCGCCGCCAGTTCGAAGATCGCGACCGTCAGGGGATCTCGGATCACGGTCTACGGAAACAGGGGAGGGGGATCGCGCAGGACGATCACGAGCCCCAACGACTACGGCGTGGCGCGTGTCTTCCTGGTGGAACGCGACGAGGGCGAGTGGCTCCAGGTGCTGCTGCCGATCCGGCCGAACGGCAGCAAGGGCTGGATCAAGGCCGCCGACGTGACGCTCGCGGAGACCTCCTATCGGGTGGAGATCGATCGCGGGGCGTTCAGGTTCACGGTCTATGACGGCGACAGGGCCGTCAGGACGGGCAGGGTCGCGACGGGCGAGGCGGGCACGCCGACACCTCCAGGTCGTTACTTCTTCACCGAGCTGGTGAGGCCCGCCGACCAGGGCGGGGCCTACGGCGCCTACGCCTTCGGGCTGAGCGGCTTCTCGCCGGTGCTGAAGAGCTTCGCCGGCGGCCCAGGCCAGCTGGCGATCCACGGGACGAACAAGCCCTCCGCCATCGGCACGCGCGCCAGTCACGGCTGCGTCCGGATCGGCAACGACGACATCACCTGGATGGCGAAGAACCTGGCGATCGGCACTCCGGTCGTCGTACGGGGCTGAGGCCCGACATGAATGAGAAGGGGAACCCTATGAAGATCAAGTCCATGCTCACCGGCATCGGCGCGGCGCTGGTCCTGGCTGCGGGCCTCGCGGGCTTCGCGGGCACGGCCGCGGCCGAGCCCAAGCCCGTGAAGCCGTCCGCCAGCCCCGCCCCGGTGCCGGCCGAGGACCGGCCCACGGCCAAGTCGACGGCGGGTCCGGAGGAGCCCGTCGTCGTCAGGCCGGCCTACACCGGCTGATCGCGGTGCGGCCGCAGGCCTCGGGCCCGCGGCCGCGCCTTGGCACCCACGGCCCCGCCGTGAGACGCGCCACCCGGTGGGGAGCCGGCCGGTTCTGGGGCCCGGCCGGCTCCCCACCGGCCACGGGGCGGATAGCATCGCTGGCGTGAGCCGGTTCCGAGATGAGTTGTGGCAGGTGGTCGACGGTGTCTACGGCCAGATCCTGGCTCACCCGTTTCTCACGGGGCTGACCGACGGGACACTCCCGCGGGAGGTCTTCCGCCGTTTCGTGGTGCAGGAGACCCACTTCCTGCCGGACTACGCCCGGGCGCTGGCGGCGTGCGGGGTGAAGGCCGCCGATCCGGCCGCGCTCCAGCGGTTCGCCGGGGACGCCGCGCGCACGGTCGAGGTCGAGCACAGCCTGCACGTCGAGCTGCTGGCCGCCTTCGGCATGGACGAGGACGACGCGCGCCGCGAGGGCGCGACCCCGACCACCGTCGGCTACGCCTCCTACCTGCTGCGCGCCTGCCACCTGGGCGCCTTCCCCGAGGCGCTGGGCGCCATCGTGCCCTGCTACTGGATCTACGCCAGGGTCGGCGAGGCGCTGCTGAAGCAGTCGTCGCCCGATCCGCTGTACGCCTGGTGGATCGAGACCTACGGCGGCGAGCACTACCAGGAGACCGTCGCAGGGGTGCTCGACCTGCTCGACGACGTCGCCGCGACGCTTCCTCCGGCCGACAGGGAAAGGCTGTGCGAGCACGCGCTGACCACCGCTCGCTACGAGTGGCTGTTCTGGGACGCGGCGTGGCGGCGGGAGTCATGGCCGATCTGAGCTGCGGCTAACCTACTGGTATGCGCCTGCGGGACCTGTGCCAGGTCGATCACCTGGGACTGAAGGTCCTCACCGGTCACGATCTGCTCGATCGCCGGGTCCGTGGCATCACGACCACCGACCTCATCGAGCCGGGTCGTTTCCTCAAGCCCGCCGAGCTCGTCCTCACCGAGCTGACCTGGCACGAAGGCCCCGGCTCCGCCAGGCGGTTCGTGGCCGCGCTGGTCGAGGCCAAGGCGGCCGCGCTCTGTTCGGGCACCGCGCTCAAGGTCCCGCCCGCCGACCTCGTCGACGCCTGCGCGGAGGCCGGGCTGCCGATGCTCGCGCTGGGGGTCGAGGTCTCCTTCGGCTCGCTCACCGAATACGTGCTGCGCGCCCTGATCGAGGAGTTCGGCTCCGCCCCGAGCAGGCCGTACGGCCCCCGCAGAAGGCTGGCCAGCACGCTCGTGGACGGCGGCAGCCTGAGCAAGGTCGTCACCACGGTCGCGGGGGAGCTGGACGTGCCCTGCTGGGTGATGTCGGCCACGGGGCGGGTGGTCGTCGGCTCGCAGCCGCTGCCCGAGGGGGCCGGCGGGCGGCTGGCGCACGCGTTCCTGTCCGCTCGTTTCCTCCCCGGCACGGCCCCGCAACCCGACGGCACCGTGCTGTCGGTGTTCCCGGTCAGCAGGGGGGCGCCCCACCGGATCGCCAACTGGTTCCTGGCCTACGCGGGCGAGCAGGTGCGGGCGGGGGGCGAGCACGAGGACCTGATCGTCGAACTGGCCGCCCTGGTGGCGCTGGAGCGCTCCCGTCTGGAGGCGGCGCAGCGCATCGAGCGCCGGGTGCTGGACCAGCTGCTCGCCCTGCTCGCCTCCGGCGACGCCAACCTGCCCGGTGTGGTCTCCCGGCTGCACACCCTGCACATCGAGACCGAGGACGGCCTGCTGGCCGTGGCGCTCGCGGTCGAGGGGGCCGAACGGGCCGACGAGGTGGGCGTCGCCGTGCTCGACGAGCTGCTGCGGCCGCTGGCGCCCGGCGTGGCGACCGCCGTCGGCGCGCAGGCCGTCGCGCTGGTCCCGCTGGCGGGCAACACCGCCGACGAGCTGACCGCTCATCTGCTGGCCGGGGCCGCCACGCTGGAGGCGGGTCTCGGCCAGGCCCGGATCACGATCGGCGTCAGCAGCGTGACCAGGGGGCCGGCCGCGCTGAGCAGCCTGATCGAGGAGGCCAGGCACGCCCGCACGCTGGCGGAGCTGGGCGAGGGCCGGGTCTCCGCGATCACCGGGGCCGACGTCAGCTCGCACCGCTCACTGATCGCCGCTATTCCGGGGGAGCTGCGGCGTTCGTTCAGGACGCGGCTGCTGGGCCCGCTGGAGGAGTACGACACGGCCCACCAGACGGGTCTGCTGGAGACGCTGGAGACCTTCCTCGAGGAGTCGGGCTCCTGGGCGGCGACCGCCGACCGGCTGCACGTCCACGTCAACACGTTGCGCTACCGGTTGAAGCGGATCGAGGAGCTGACCGGCAGGTCCCTCAACGCCCTCGACGAACGCGTCGACTTCCTCCTGGCCCTCAGGATGCGCTAGTCGCGGTGACCGCATGCCTTCACCGGGTTCATGGTGTCTCTGCGCGCCGGTACGGCGAGTGCCGACACGGGCGTGCCCGGCGCCTTCGAACGGCGCGCACCCGGTGAACGTTCCCGGTCACAGCACCAGGGCCGTTGTGCGGCTCGGTCACCATCCGCGCAACATGCCCCGGGGTGGTGACTCAGGGCACCGTCGCCCATGATCGTGTCGGCGCGGGCGTCGCCCAGGGGCGTCACCGGGGGTCGGCGATCTCTTCGGGGGGCAGGGCGGCGAGCGCCTGGAGGGCGCGCAGGAAGCCGCGCCGGTCCTCGTCGGGGAGGCGCGCCAGCAGGCGTTCCTCCTTGCTCTGGATGCCCGCCTGCGCGGAGTCGCGCACGCGACGGCCTTCGGCGGTCAGCGACAGGAGACGGACGCGCCGGTCGGTGGGGTCGGGGGTCCGCTCGATGAGGCCCCTGCGCTGCAGGTCGTCGAGGAACCCGATGATGCGGGTCTTGTCCGCGCCGATGGACTCCGCGAGCGCGGCCTGGGTCCGCAACGGCCGTTCGTCCAGGGCGAGCAGGACCGCGTAGGCCCACATCGACAGGCCGTGCTCGCGCAGCACGGGCAGCTCGGCGTCGATCAGCGCCCGGCTCAGCGGGATGATCATCGCAGCCAGGTCGGGACGATCGGTCACGGCATCCCATTATATGGATTGACCGATAATAAGCTCATATAGATAATCTGCATGAGCTTATCAATTGGGAGATCACTCATGGACATCAGGGAACTGAACCGGCGGGCGGTGCGCGCCAGCGTGGACGTGGTCGCCAAGGTGACGGCCGAGGACCTCGGCAGGCCGACGCCGTGCGAGGGCTGGACGCTGGCCGACCTGCTCGCTCACATGATCGCCCAGCACCGCGGCTTCGCGGCCGCGGCACGGGGAACCGGGGCCGATCCGGAGGCCTGGCGGGTCCGGCCGGTCGGAGACGACGCCGTCTCGGTCTACACCGAGGCCGCCGAACAGGTGCTGGAGGCGTTCGCGGAGGAGGGCGTGCCGGATCGCGTGTTCACGCTGCCCGAGTTCGCGCAGCCCGGGTCCGGCCGGGAGCCGACGTTCCCCGGGACGCATGCCGTCGGCTTCCACTTCATCGACTATCTGGTGCACGCCTGGGACGTCGCCCGGTCGCTCGACGTCGACTTCGCGCCGGACCCGGAGCTGGTCGAGGCGGCCTGGCCGATCGCGCTGGCGGTTCCCGACGACGAGCGCCGCCTCAGGCCGGGGGCCGCCTTCCGGCCGAGCGTGGCCGTTCCGCAGGACGCCTCCTCCTTCGACCGGATCCTCGCCCTGCTCGGCCGCGCCGTCGCCTGAGACGCGTCCAGGGCCGCCCGCCCGCCGCCTCCCCGGGGCACACGGGGTCCCCGCGGCCAGAAAGCACGCGAAAGCCCCCGGGAGGTCCGGGGGCTTTCGAGGCTTTCGAGGGCGGCGGGCTCAGCGGGCGGCGGGCTCAGCGGGCGGCGTAGGCGTCCAGTTCGGCCAGGTAGGCGTCCTTCACGTGGCGGGGAAGCCAGGTGATCTCGAAGGCGTTGCGCTCCAGCTGCACGAGGTCCTCGCGGGAGAGCGAGAGCGCGTCGGCGAGGGCGACCAGGTTCTCCTGGACGTAGCCGGCGAAGTAGGCCGGATCGTCGGAGTTGACGGTGACGCGCAGGCCGAGGTCGAGCATGCGGCGGATGGCGTCGGCCTTCATCGAGTCGGTCACGTAGCCGTTGGAGATCGGGCACACGGTCAGGCCGAGCCCCCTGGCGCGGATCGCCTCGACGAGCGCCGGGTCCTCCAGGGAGTTGACGCCGTGGTCGATGCGGTCGACGCCGATCTCCTCGATGGCCTGACGGATGTGCTCGGTCGAGTTCTCCTGGTCGACGTCGCAGTGCATCGTCAGCAGGTAGCCCTCCTGCCGGGCCCGCTCGTAGACGGCCTTGAACTTGACCGGCGGGTTGCCCTTCTCGTCGGAGTCGAGGCCGACGCCCACGATCCACTCACGGTAGGGCAGGGACGAAAGCAGCGTCGCCATGGCGTACTCCGCCTGGAAGTCGCGCAGGAAGCACATGATGAGCTGCGCCTTGATCCCGAGCCGGTTCTCGGCGTCGATCAGCGCGCGGCGCAGGCCGCGGATCACGATGTCGAACGGCACGCCGCGCGAGGTGTGGGCCTGCGGGTCGAAGAAGATCTCCGCGTAGCGGACGTTCTGCGAGGCGGCCTTGCGCAGGTAGGCCATGGCCAGGTCGTAGAAGTCGGGCTCGGTGCGGAGCACGTCCATGCCCTCGTAGTAGATCTTCAGGAACGAGGGCAGGTCGTCGAACGAGTAGGCGGCCCTGATCTCCTCGACGGAGGCGTAGGGCAGCTCGATGCCGTTGCGTTCGGCGAGCTCGAACTTGAGCTCCGGTTCCAGGGTGCCCTCGATGTGCAGGTGGAGCTCGCACTTGGGCAGCCCCGCGATGAAGTCCGTCATGCTCGGCTCCAGGAGAGAATCGGGTCGACGACCTCGAGCTTGACGCAGTCGACGAGACCGAGGTCGGTGATGGCGTAGTCGGGAATCGCGGTGATCGACAGGAAGAAGAGGTACATCAGCGGCGCGGGCAGCGCGCAGCCCAGCTCGCGGGCCAGGTCGTCCAGCCTGCTCTCGGCCTCCGCCATCTCCCGCGCGGGCAGGTCGGAGACGATGCCGCCGACAGGCAGCGGCAGCAGTTGCAGGACCTCGCCGTCCACGACGACGACCTGGCCGCCGCCCGCCCTGACGACCTCGTTGACGGCGATCGCCATGTCGGAGCGGGACGCGCCGACGCAGATGACGTTGTTGTCGTCGGGGGCGGCGCTGGTCGCGATCGCGCCCCTGGTGATGCCGAAGCCGTTGACCAGGGCGACCGGCCTGTTGGCGGTCTTGCCGTACCGCTCGACGACGGTGATGTAGAGCGCGTCCTGTTCCACCGAGGGTTCCACGATCCCGTCGGTGACGGGGAGGGTGACGTCGTGCCGCTTGCGGACGAAGACCTGCTCCGGGCTCATCCTCATGGCCAGCGCGGTGACCGTGGCGGCGCCCTCCGGGGCGCGCAGCACGATGTCGTCCGCGGTCAGCTCGGCGACGGGGAAGGGGCGCACCGTGCCCCGGGAGGGCGGCGTGGAAGGCGTGATCATGGCGTTGTCCCTGGCGACCAGCGTGCCGCCCGCCACGACCTCGCGCACCCGGAAGTCCGCCAGGTCGTCCACGATCAGCACGTCGGCGAACCGCCCGGGGGCGATGCTGCCGACCAGGTGGTCGATCCGGTACATCTCCGCGCAGTTGACCGTGGCCATCTGGATGGCGGTCACCGGGTCGACGCCCGCCTTGATCGCCATCCGGACCAGTTTGTCCATATGCCCTCCGGCGAGCACGTCGGCGGCGTGCACGTCGTCGGTGCAGAAGGCCACCCGGCGCGCGCCCACCTGGGAGACGATCTTGATGTTCTCCTCGAGGAAGTGGGCGACGCTGGACTCACGCACAATGGCGTAGATGCCCCGGCGGAGCTTCTCCAACGCCTCCTCGGCCGAGTACGACTCGTGGTCCAGGCGGATCCCGGCCGCGGCGAGGCCGCTGATCCGGCGCGGGTCCGACAGCGGGGCGCAGCCGAAGACGGGCAGCCGACGCCGCTCGGCCAGGTCGAGCGCCTCCATGACGGCCTCGTCGCCGTGTTCGACGAACTCCTGCACGGTCTCCCAGATGCCGACGCACTCGGGCCACTCGTGGGCCTGGCGGTGCTCGGCGGGGCCGAAGGCGTGCCCGACGGTGGACTCGGGGACCGTGTAGGGGGCCTTGGCGGGCGCGCCCCACCAGACGCGCATGCCGGTGGCCGCCGCCTCGTCCAGGAAGCCCCGCACGCCGGGCAGGCCGTCGACCACGAGGATCTGGTCCAGTCCCGAGACGACGCTGGTGGTGCCGTACGGGACGACCAGGTCGGCGAAGCTCGTCACGGAGAGCTTGCTGCACTCGATGTGCAGGTGGCCGTCGATCAGGCCGGGGACGAGGTGGCCGCCCCGGGCATCGATGATCTTCGTCTCGGGGCCTCGGGGGAGGTCGGGGCCGACGACGGCGATCCGGGCGCCGCTGATCCCGATCTCGGCCGGGTAGGTCTCGCCGGTCAGGACGTTGACCAGGGTTCCGTTGGTGATGATCGTGTCGGCGGGACGCCGTCCGTATGCGACGTCGAGCAGGGTGCGGTCGACCATTTTCTCTGCCGGCCTTTCCGGTCGGGGCCTGTCAGGCGGGGACGGGGACGGGGACGGGACGGCGGTCGAGCGCGGCGTACACCAGGCCGGCCACGACGAAGCCCGCGAAGATGCTGAAGTCGGAGCCGCCGGTCGCCTGGGAGATCGGCCCGGTGAAGGCCGTCGAGTTGATCCAGAGCGCCGCCGCGACCATGCCCGCGACCTGCGCGACGATGCCGTTCCAGCGGATGCCGCCGCTGCCGTGGTAGGGGCCGCCGTCGGCGAACAGTCCTTCCGCGTCGTAGGAGCCCCCGCGCCTGCGCCAGTCGGTCAGGTAGATGCCCGCCCACGGCGCCAGCCAGAGGATCAGCAGGCCGAGGAAGGTGTTGAGCATCGTGTTGAAGGAGTCGGAGAACACCGCGACGCAGGTGATCGCGACACAGATCACCAGGTCGAGCACCACCGCGGCCGACCGGTTCATCCTGATCCCCGACGCCTGGAGGTTCAGGCCCGAGGAGTAGAGGTCGGTGGTGTTCACCGCGAACAGCGTGACGATCGCCAGCACCAGGTAGGGGACGACGAACCAGGAGGGCAGCGCGCCGGGCAGCCCGGAGATCGGGTCGCCGGCGTCCTTGACCACGGTGGCGACGGCCGCGCCGAGGGTCATCAGCAGGATGTACGGCACCAGCCCGCCGAGCGCCGCGTAGCCGAAGACGGCCTTCCTGCTGGAGGCCGCGGGCAGGTAGCGCGAGTAGTCGCTGCCCAGCGGGGCCCACGAGAGGCCGCCGCACGACATGACCAGCGCCACCGCGACGGTGAACGTGGCGAAGTCGGCGCCGCCGCTCGAGGCGAGCTGCACCTTCGGACCGATGAGCGCGGCCATGACGGCGAACATCGCGACGAACACCCAGGTGAAGTACTTCTGCGCCCTCATCACGGCGGCGTGCCCGATGAGCGGCAGGACGAGCTGGATCAGCGCCGCGACGACGATCACGCCGATCTTCAGGCCCGCGCTCTGGTCGGTGATCCCGGCCTGGTCGAGCAGGGCCAGCGAGGCGAAGGTGATCAGCACCATGCCGCCCGCCTCGAAGCCGACCATGTTGACCCAGCCGAAGAAGCTGAGCACCCGCGCGCCCTTCGGCCCGAACGCGGCGCGGGAGATCGCCATCGTGGAGGTGCCGACCGCCGGTCCCTGCAGGCTGGTCAGGCCGACCAGCGGGAAGGACAGCAGGTTGCCGATCACGATGGCCAGGACGGCCTGCGGGAAGCTCAGCCCGAGGGAGACGACGACGGTGCCGTAGACCAGGGTGAAGACGCCCAGCGTTGTGCCGGTCCAGAGGAAGAGCAGATCACGCGGTCTGCCGTACCTCTCCGACGGCGAGACCAGCTCGATCCCGCGTTGCTCGACCGCCACGACGCCTCCACCTCTGCCTTGGACATTCACGTTCAGTGAACCAAACAGGAAGGAGTGGACCTGTTGTCGGAGAACACGAGCCGGGGAGTCCCGGTATGTGACGGTCTCCAAGGTGATCGTCGCGTGAGCCCGCACGGCGTCACGCTTCCGGGAGCTCACGGAGCCGGGACGGCGCCCCGCGCTCCGCCGCGTCCGGTCTCGTCAGGGCGCCGGCACGGGGTGCGCCGGTCGTCGCCCTGTCCGGCGCGACCCCGTGAACGTGCTCCGAGGTGGGGCTAGAGGGCGTTCAGGGCCAGGCCGATCGTGAACAGCAGGCCGTAGACGAGCTGGAAGCGACCTGTCTGCTGGAGCGTCGCGATCAGCGCGGGGCCGGTGACGCCCCTCCTGACGGCCTT
This sequence comes from Streptosporangium carneum, assembly GCF_027922005.1. Classification (GTDB taxonomy): domain Bacteria; phylum Actinomycetota; class Actinomycetes; order Streptosporangiales; family Streptosporangiaceae; genus Streptosporangium; species Streptosporangium carneum. The sequence continues at coordinate 26,930 of NZ_BSEV01000005.1, forward strand.
GACCGGGGTGATCGCGAGCGGGGCGGAGAGCGCGGCGAGCGCCGTGAACGGCTGCCACGGCGTCATGGCCACCGCGACGGCCAGGGGCAGCACCAGGCAGAGGGTGTAGAGCGTGCGGGTCCTGCGGTCGCCGAGCACCACGGCCATGGTGCGCTTGCCCGCGGGGCCGTCCGTCACGATGTCGCGCAGGTTGTTGACCACCAGCATCGCGCAGGCCAGCAGGCCGACGGGGACCGAGGCGACGAGCGCCGCCCACGGCAGCCATTCGAGCTGCACGAACGAGGTGCCCGTGACCGCGACCAGGCCGAAGAACACGAACACCGAGATCTCGCCGAGCGCGCGGTAGCCGTACGGTCTTGAGCCGCCGGTGTAGAACCAGGCCGCCGCGATCGACAGCGCGCCGACCAGCAGCAGCCACCACGCCCCCGTGACCACGACCAGGACCAGCCCGGCGACGGCGGCGGCGAGGAAACAGCCGAGAGCCGCGGACAGCACCTCGCGAGGCGAGGCGGCCTTCGAGCCGACCAGGCGCATCGGGCCGACCCGCTCGTCGTCCGTGCCGCGCACGCCGTCGCTGTAGTCGTTGGCGTAGTTCACGCCCACCTGCAGCGCGAGCGCGACGAACAGGGCGAGCAGGGCCCGCCACCACACCGCGCCGCCGTGGCCGATCGCGACACCGGTGCCGACGGCGACCGGGACGACTGCGGCGGGAAGGGTGCGCGGACGGGCTCCGGCGATCCACTGGCTCGGGGTGGCCATGGCGTTGCGGGTTTCCTCTCGGGGTCTTACCGGCGCCGGGTCCAGCCGACGCCCGGCTCTGACCGATGCCGGGCCGGCTGGGCTCGGGCCTAACTGATGTCGGTGGCCAGGCGGACCATCCGTACGGGACGGCCGATGTTCAGCACCCGCTCGGCTCCGTCCTCGCCCCAGCCCGCCGACTCCAGGAAGCCGAGAACCGCGTGGTTGTCGGCGAACACCCAGGTCACGATGGTGCGGTAGCCGTCCTCCCTGAGGTGGTCGACCGTGGCGTTGAGCAGGCGGCTGCCGTGGCCGCGCCGGACGTGGTCGGGGTCCACGAGGAAGGTGAGCATCTCGCCCGTCGTGGACGGGTCGAGGTCGGGGTCCTCGGCGGGGGCGTGCGAGGCCAGGCCCGCGACCCGCTCGGCGCCCCGCATCGCCGCGGCGGCCTCGATGCCGCCGGGCCCCAGGGCGGGGAACGCGTCGGTGTCCAGGACGACCTGCTCGACCGCGACCAGCACCCGGTGGCGGGAGCTGGGCGGGGAGACGATCGCCTCGTCCCACTGCCGTCGCCAGAGGTCCTCGGCCGCGGGGCCGGTCATCTGCTCCAGCGGCCCCTCGGGAAGGAAATCCCGGTAGCCGTACTTCCAGGCGCGGATCTGGGTGCTCGTCACCGCGGCGACATCATCGTGCCGAGCCGCCCGCACGCCTACGTCTGCCATCTCAGCCCGCTCCTTCTCTACCGTCGTCGCCTCAGGGATCGCCGCCTCGCGGGTCTCGTGCCACGCGAGCGGGCGTCAGGCGGGTGGATCCGTGAGGCAGGCCCCTACACCGTATCGGGGAATCCGACTCAGAGACGACGTGAGTCCGTCTCGGTCTGACGTCGGGCCCGATATGCCCTGGTCTTGGTGCGGTTTCCGCAGACCTTCATGGAGCACCACGACCGTGAGCGGTTCTTCGACGAGTCGACGAACGCCCACTGGCAGGTGCTCTCCGTGCAGACCTTCAGCCTCGGCCACATGCCGTCGGCGTGCACGCTCATCACGGCGGCCGCGATCCGGGCCAGCCCGCCGGGGACCCCGGTCGCGACCGGCTCGAGGACCGGTCCGGCGGCCGTCAGGGAGACCCTCAGCGGGAGCTCGGCGAACGACCTGGGCGGCCCGGCCTCCTGGTCGCGGTCGTGGTTGTGGCGCAGCGCCGCCCGCAGGGACTCGCGCAGCTCGACGGCCAGGCCCACGTCGTCGTCGCCCGCCGCGTCGGCGGGGCCGATCAGGTCGCGCCTGCCGAGCCAGGCGGTCAGCGCGGCGGGTGACGGGATCGAGTCGGTGTCGGTTTCGACGTCGTAGGTGTTCACGAAGTCGCACACCAGGTCGGAAGGGTTGGTCATGTGGTCGCTCACCTCTTCGAAACCACTGTACGTCAATAGGGGGTTGTGTTTCTCCAGACACCGGCATACGGTTTTAAGTGGTGTCGTATTGGGGGTCGTCGTGTGATACCAGGCCTTCCTCGCATTCAGGGAGAGTCGTGGGGACGAGCCGCATCGGAGGAAAAATCATGATCATGCGGGTGTGGCGCGGCTGGACGCGGACCGAGGACGCCGCCGCCTATGAGAAGTACCTGCTGGGCACCGGCTACGTGGGCTACACCTCGACGGAGGGCAACCGGGGCGTGTGCTTCACCAGGAGGGACGAGAACGGCCTGAGCGAGTTCCTGCTGACCTCGCTGTGGGAGTCGTGGGAGGCGGTCACCGCCTTCGCGGGCGAGGACCCGTCACGGGCCGTCTTCTACGACGAGGATGACCGCTTCCTGGTCGAACGGGAGCTCACGGTGACCCACTACGAGGTGTTCGCCGCCGCCTGAGCGAGCTCTCGCGGCGAGGCCTCCTCCGGTGGAGGAGGCAGGAATCGCCCGGCGGACGGCGGCCGCTCGGCGTCGCCCGGACGTCCCCGGACGGCCGGTGACGTCGCTCAGACGCCCTGGAACGCCGCCGCCAGCCGCCTGACGCCCTCGGCCAGCTCCGCCTGGTGGACGGCCGCCGAGTGGGTCACCCTGATCCGGGGGCCGGGGGGCTCGGCCGGATAGTAGATGTGTCCCGGGCTCACCAGGACGCCCGCCCGCCTGGCCGCCTCGACCACGGCGTCCTCCTCGAGCTCGGGCGGGAGCCGTAGCCACAGGTGCAGGCCGCCGGAGGGGACGAGGTGGATCTCGGCGGCGGGCGCCCGGGAGGCCAGCGCGGCGGCGAGGGCGTTCCTGCGGGCGGTCAGCTCGGCGCCCAGCGCGCCGAGGTGGCGTCTCCACGCGGGGGAGCCGACGAACTCGAGCGCCGTCTCCTGCAGCGGCCTCGCCACGAAGAACGACTCCACGATCTGGCTCGCCCGCAGCCGTCGCGCGGCGGGGCCCCTGGCGACGACGCCCGCGACGCGCATGCTGGGAGACAGGACCTTGGTGAGCGAGTTGATGTGCACGACGGTGCCGTGGGCGTCCAGTGCGGTCAGCGGCGGCGGGACCGGCGCCGTCGTGAAGTATCTCGCGTAGTCGTCCTCGATGACGAACGCCCCCGCCGCCCGCGCGATCGCGAGCACCTGCGTGCGCCGTTCGAGGGGAAGGGTCGCGCCGGTGGGATTGTGCAGGGTCGGCTGGCAGAGGAAGACCCGCGCGCCCGTGACGGCGAACGCCTCGGCGAGGAGCTCGGGCCGCACCCCGTCCCGGTCCATGGGCACGGCCGTCGCCCGCAGTCCGGCGGCGCGGGCCGCGGCGAGCGCGCCGGGGTAGGTCGGGGTCTCGACCAGCACGGGCGTGCCCGGGGCCGCGAGGGCGCGCAGGGCGTGGGTGAGAGCGGCCTGCCCGCCGCTGACCACGAGCGCGTCCGAGGCGGTCACGTCCCCCCCGACCTCCTGGGCGAACCATCCGCGCAGCTCGGGAAGGCCCGTCAGCGGCGGCATCTCCCAGACGCCGGGGCGTCGCAGGGCGCGGGAGGCGGCGCCGGACAGGGCCTTCGAGGGACGCAGGAGCGGATTGAGATAGCCGCCGGTGAGCGGGATGACGCCCTCGGACGGAGGGGTGAGCAGGCCGATCACGTCGGAGTCGTCCACGACCCGGTCGCCGAGCGCGACGGTCTGCCAGGAGAGGTCGGCGGCGGCGTCCGCCCTGGCGACCGCGGGGGCCACGTAGGTGCCGCTCCCCGGCCGGATGACCACCCGCCCCTCGGCGGCGAGCCTGCCCAGGGCCCGGGACACCGTCACCGGGCTCACGCCGTGCCGCCGCATCAGCTCGCGGCTCGAGGGCAACCGGTCTCCCGGGAGCAGCCCGTCCATCTCGTCTCTGATCATGGCCGCCAGACGGACGATACTGCTATCGTCGTTCATGAGAGACAAGAATAGCGCTATCGTCACAAACGAAGTAGCGGTCCGCCCCGTCCTCTCGCGGGGCACGTCGGCCGTGACTCCCGTGACTCCCGCCCCTTCCGAGGGGACGGCGTGGCGGGGGACCCTGCTCGCCGGCCTCGGAGTGCTGTCGTTCTCGGGGTCGTTCCCGGCGACGGTCTTCGCGATGGAGGGGTTCGACCCCTACCTCGTGGCGATCGGGCGCGCCGTGGTCGCGGCCGCGGCCGCGACGGTGTTCCTGCTGGTGGCGAGGGCGCCGCTGCTGCCGCCCCGATCCCACCTCCGGTCATATCTCGTCATCGCCGCCGGAGTGGTGTTCGGCTTCCCGGTCTTCAGCGGCCTGGCCCTCGACGGCGGGGCCGACGCCTCCCACGCCGCCGTCGTCGTCGGGCTGCTGCCCGCGGCGACCGCCGTCTGCGCCGTCCTGCGCGGAGGGGAACGGCCCAGGCCGCTGTTCTGGGTCGCCTGCGCCATGGGAGCCCTGTCGATCACGGCCTTCACCGTCGGCCGCGGCGGCGGCCACGCCACCGGGGCGGACCTGCTGCTCGTCGCGGCGCTGCTGTCGGCCGCCGTCGGATACACGGAGGGAGGGCGTCTGGCCCGCGAGACCCCCGGCTGGCGGGTGATCTCCTACGCTCTCGTCGTCGCCGCTCCGCTCGCCGTCCCCGTGACGGTCGTGCTGGCGCTGACCACCGAGGTGCGGCCGGACGCCGCGTCACTGGCCGGGTTCGCCTACGTGGGCCTGATCTCGATGTTCCTCGGCTTCATCCCCTGGTACGCGGGCCTGGCCATGGGCGGCATCGCCCGCGCGGGGCAGACCCAGCTCGCCCAGCCGCTGCTCACCCTGCTGTGGGCCTGGCTCCTGCTCGGCGAGCCGTTCGACCCGGCGACGGCCGCCGCGGCGCTGGCCGTGCTCGTGTGCGTCGCCGTGAGCCAGCGGGCGCGCTCCTGAGAGCCGCGTTCGTCCTGTCGGCGCCGTACCTCAACGGACAACGGCTCACAGGGGGGACGACGAGGTCGACAATGGGATCGGAACGCCGTCCTTCGCCCTCCGCCCGTCACGAGCGGGAGGCGGGGGCCCTTTCGAGGACACAGGGAGGACAGTCGTGGGTGGAGGCCTCAGAGTCGGGGACGAGGTCGAGGACTTCGAGCTTCTCGACGAGACCGGTACGGCACGGCGGCTCGGCGACCTGCTGGCCAAGGGGCCGGTGGTGCTGTTCTTCTATCCCGCCGCCATGACCTCCGGGTGCACGGCGGAGAGCTGCCACTTCCGGGACCTGGCGGAGGAGTTCGCCGCGGTCGGCGCGAGCCCGGTCGGGATCAGCCGCGACGCCGTCGCCAGGCAGAAGCGGTTCGCCGACACCTACGACCTGGGCTTTCCCCTGCTTTCCGACCCGGACGGCGTGGTGGCCCGCAAGCTCGGCGCGCGCCGCAACTTCGCGGTCGGGCCGTTCCTCACCCGCAGGATGACCTTCGTCATCGACGTCGACCGTCGCGTCCTCGAAGTGATCCACAGCGAGACCGGCATGCAGGCCCACGCCGACCAGGCCCTGGAGGTCCTGCGGGCGCGGCGGTGAGCGTCGGCCGCGCATCTTTTTAGAGGCCCCGGGCGAGCACACGGTGTAGCCGTGGTCATGAGGCGGAGACGCTGGGTGGAGAGACAGCGAAACCTTCGCTGAGCCGGCGGGAGGATACATGGTCGCCCTGGGACTGTTCGTGCTGCTCGAGGCCAAGCCGGGCAAGGAGGACGAGGTGGAGGTCTTCCTCAAGGAGGCGCTCCCGGAGGCGGAGGCGGAGGCGGGGACCACGGCGTGGTTCGCGATCCGTCTGGGACCGACGACCTTCGCCGTGTTCGACGCCTTCCCCGACGAGGCGAGCCGCGACGCGCATCTGTCCGGCCGGATCGCCGAGGCGCTCGAGGAGCAGACCCCCCGTCTGTTCGCCAAGCCCCCGGCGGTCAACAGGCTGAACGTCCTGGCCGCCAAGCTGCCCGGTTAGGGGCCGGGTCGCCGGGTCGGGGAGGCGGGCGACGTCTCCCCGCCACCCCGGTGCGGGGCGACCAGGTCCGCCGCGTGCCGCAACTCGGCGACGAGATACTCGGTGCCGCCTCGCCCGTCGGACTTCTCGATGATCGTGGCCAGAGTCCGGGCCGCGCCGGGTGACAGTTCCACGGCGGGCCTGGCGTTCGAATGCGCCATCGTCAGACAGATCAACGGCCCGTCCGGCCCGTCGGGGGAATGACGCCGTTCGATCTGGCTGGCCGTGATCGTAATTTGCAGTCCTTTCCAGACGGTCGCGCCGTGAACCGTCACGAGCTCGTCGTGGGCGTGGCTGCGGTCGCACCAATTGGGACATTCCACTGCAAAATTATTATTCATCGCCGAACCATAGTCGTCGGTTATATGCGTCTCTGCCAGCATCTTCGGGAAGGACGCGAGGTGTCAAGAAAGGGCGCTGGGCGGCTTCGGATCGGCCGCCGAAAACAGAGTCTCGCCGACTCGGAACGGATTTTCGCTCGACCGTTGATATGTCACACCTAATGGCAGTGGATTTGCGCCGGACGGTGGTGTTGTTTCGGTCTGTGGAATTCGATGTCTTTTCGGTCCGCGACGTCGGAGAAGGGGTGTCGAGCGCCTCGGCCGGTCGCGCCGAAACCGGGGAGGCGGGGCTCGGCGGCCGCCCGGTGGCTCCACGGGACCCTTGCGGTGATCGTGCTCGCCGGCGCTCTTCGGGCATGCCGTGCCGTTCCCGCCCCGGGGCGGAACCCGCGGGGGCGCAGCCCCGTCATACCGGTGCAGACGCCATGACCGGCGACGGGGGTTCGACGAACGGGAGTCACGACGGAAGCAGGGCCTGGTCTCCTCCAGGACGGGTTCCCCGGAAAAAGGGGCGGGGCCCGGAAGGAGGGAACGGGCCGGAGAAGCACGTCGTGAGGTCCGCTCGGCAACGGCTGTCCGGTCGGTCGCGTCGGAACGATCCGAATACAGGATGAAGCCGATACGAGGGGGCCGTTCGTGATCGACCCGCACATCGCCGAGTTGCTCGGCATCGATCCGGACGCTCCCGGGACACGGCGCGAGCTCAGGGCCGTCGAGCGCGACATGCGGCTCATCGAGGCACTGGTCCGGTTGCGCAGGGCGAGGGGGCTCACCCAGGCGCAGGTCGCCGAGCGCATGAACCGCAGCCAGCCTGCCGTCTCGGACTTCGAGCGCCTCGGCGGCGATCCCCACCTGTCCACGATCCGGCGGTACGCCCTCGCCATCGGCGCCGACGTCACCCATGTCGTCCACATCTCGGGTGACGAGCGGGCGGAGACGCGGGCCTGCGGCGTGGCGCGAGTCCGCTTCGACGACGAGGACGGCGTGACCGCCGCCGTGACGGGCGGAGCCGTCATCCTGGACCTCGTGCCGGTGGTCGCCTGATGCGGGGGTTCCTGGTGCTCTGTGACTCGGCCACCGTCGACCAGGCGACGGGAAAGGTCAGCATGCTGGGCGCGGGGTGGTCGCTGACCGGGCCGCAGGTCCCTTCCATGGCGGTCGCGGGCTTCCTGCGCGTGCCGTGGATCGAGGCGAGGACGGAGTACGCCTTCACGCTCCGCCTGGTCGACGAGGGCGGCAGACCCGTCACGACGCCCGCCGCGGAGGAGGGCCGGCCGTTGAGGTTCGGCGGCAGGCTCGCCGTCGACGTCGGAGGAAGGGCGGCAGGAGAGGCCGTCGTGCCCCCCGAGGTCCACTCGAGCTTCGTCGTCGGGGTGCCCCCGCTCCCACTCGCCCCGGGGAGGTACACCTGGACGCTCGAGGTGGACGGCGAGGACCTCACGTCGGTGACGTTCGGCGTCCGCGCCGGCCTCGGGGATCGGTAGACCCCCGGACCGGCCCTCGTCCGCCGCTCCGAGCAGGGGCCCCGGTCGCCGTGGTCGCGCGAGGCGTCGTGGGAGGCGTCAGGAGGGCAGGGGATGGTTGTAGACCAGACGGAAGCGGTCGCCGGGGATGACGATGTCGCTGGTCTCGACCGGGCGTTCGCCTGACCAGTGCGTGCGCTCGACGTGCAGGACGTGGACGCCCGCGGGCAGGGCCAGGACGTCGCTCTCCGCGGGCTGGGGCACACGGGTGTAGACCTGCTCCACGATCTCGGTGACCTTGACGCCCAGGGCGGACAGGCGGGAGATCAGGCCCCGGGAGGTGTCCTCGGGGGCGGGCTCGCCGAACTCGGCGGGCTCGTAGGAGGTGGCGAGCTGGACCGGCTTGCCGTCGCCGCGGAAGACGTAGCGGGTACGGGTCACGGGCGCGGAGTCGTCCAGGCGCAGGCGCTGGGCGATCTCGGGGGGCGCCTCGGCCTGCTCGGCCCGCCACTCCCAGGTGGCGCGGGCGCCCTGCGACTGGATGTCCGCGCCGAAGGGGGCGTGGTGGTCGGGGAAGCGCCAGCGGTGCAGCGGCAGCAGCACGGGCCTGGCCCTGACGTAGTGGCCGGAGCCGACGCGGCCGACGATCAGGCCCTCGGCGGCGAGCACTCGCAGCGCGTGGCGGGCGGCCGTCTCGCCCACGCCGTACTTGCGGGTCAGTTGGGCGCGGGAGGGGATCGGCGCGCCGGGGGGAAGGGAGCCGTCGACGATCTGGCGGCGGATATCGGCGACGACGCGCAGGTAGACCGGATCGGAGCTTGCCACGTGTCCATCCCTGGGTTCGACAGGCGTCGCCCCATCCTGACGTATTCGACGGACGACTCACGGTAATGGCGGCAATTTGGAGCTCCAACTTTGCGGCGTTTCCAAGGGAGCCTGAAAATCTCTCAGAGACCGTGTAACGCCCGTGTAAGCGTCCGCGATTCACCTACAGAGGCCGTCGATGTGTGTACCCCCGAGCACATATCGGCGGCCTCTTTGCTTTTCGCCGGAGCCCCGCGCGGCCCATCCCGTTCGCGCCCCGGTTCGCCGCGAGACGGGACGTCCCGTACAACCAGGACGGCGCACACATATCTCCGTGTACGGTGTGCGACGGGCAGCACGGGGGGATGTTCGCCCTTGTGTCCATCGGGGTACGGAGGCTAGGCGGGGTGGCGGGGTCTACCGTTTGTGCGGATCCGGGTACCGTTCGGTCTATGGCAGCGCCAACTGGAACCTCTGACGCCCCCTTCGGCCGCATGCTGACCGCCATGGTCACGCCGTTCACCGGCGACGGCGCGGTCGACTACGACGGGGTGCGGCGGCTGGCCACCTATCTGGTGGACGAGCAGCGCAACGACGGTCTCATCGTGAGCGGCACGACGGGTGAGTCCCCGACCACCTCGGACGACGAGAAGGAGCGCGTCCTGCGCGCCGTCGTCGAGGAGGTGGGCGAGCGCGCCACGGTCGTCGCGGGAGCGGGCACCAACGACACCCGCCACAGCGTCGAGCTGGCCAGGGCCGCCGAGCGCGCCGGGGCCCACGGTCTCCTGGTGGTGACGCCCTACTACAGCAAGCCCCCGCAGGAGGGGCTCTACCGGCACTTCACCGCCGTCGCCGACGCCACGGGCCTGCCGGTCATGCTGTACGACATCCCGGGCCGCAGCGGCGTGCCCATCGAGACCGCCACCCTCCTGCGGCTGGCCGCCCACGAGCGGATCGTCGCGGTGAAGGACGCCAAGGCCGACCTGTTCGCGGGGTCGCAGGTGATGGCGACGACCGACCTGGCCTTCTACTCGGGCGACGACACGCTCAACCTGCCGTGGGTCTCGGTCGGGGCCGTGGGGTGCGTCAGCGTCGTCGGGCACGTCGTGGGCGCCGAGATCGCCGAGATGATGCGGCTGTACCGCTCCGGCGACGTCTCCGGGGCGCTCGCCGTCCACCGCAGGCTGCTCCCCGTGGTGTCGGGGATCATGACGCGGGCGGGCGGTGCGATCATGACGAAGGCGGCGCTGACCCTGGTGGGGCGGTCCGCGGGACCGGTGCGGGCGCCGCTGGCGGAGGCCACGGCGGAGCAGGTCGCGCGGCTGAGAGAAGACTTGATCGCGGGTGGCGTGAAGCTGCCCGACGGAGTTGTGTCATGAGCAAGGAACGTGGCGGCCGGTGACGGCCGCAGTGGGGAGGAAGCTTGAGTGACAGAGGACACAGCGGTCCGCTGACGATCGGAGTGCTCGGCGAGGGAGCAGTCCTGCCGTTCCGGGGGGCCATCGTCACCTACCAGAGAGGCGTGGCCGGATGAGTCACCCCCATCCCGAACTCGGGCCGCCGCCCGAGCTTCCCGAGGGCGCGCTGCGCATCGTCGCACTGGGCGGTCTCGGTGAGATCGGCCGCAACATGGCGGTGTTCGAGTACGAAGGCCGCCTGCTGATCGTCGACTGCGGGGTGCTCTTCCCCGAGCCCGACCAGCCAGGCGTCGACCTGATCCTGCCCGACTTCGAGTACATCCGGGACCGTCTCGACGACGTCGAGGCGGTGGTGCTGACGCACGCGCACGAGGACCACATCGGCGCCGTGCCGTACCTCCTGCGGGAGCGCCGCGACATCCCGATCGTGGGCTCGAAGCTGACGCTGGCGCTGATCGAGGCGAAGCTCACCGAGCACCGCATCCAGCCGGTCAAGATCGAGGTCGTCGAAGGGGAGCGACGCACGTTCGGGCCGTTCGAGACCGAGTTCCTCGCCGTCAACCACTCGATCCCGGACGCGCTGGCGGTGGCGATCAGGACGCCCGCCGGCATCGTGCTGCACACCGGCGACTTCCGGATGGACCAGCTGCCCAGTGACGGGCGGCTGACCGACCTGGGCGGGTTCGCCAGGCTCGGCGCGGAGGGCGTCGACCTGCTGATGTCGGACTCGACGAACGCCGAGGTGCCGGGCTTCGTCACCAGCGAGCGGGAGATCGCCCCGGTCATCGACGAGGTGGTCCGCACCGCGGAGAAGCGCGTGATCGTGGCGAGCTTCGCCTCCCACATCCACCGCGTCCAGCAGGTCATCGACTCGGCGGAGAAGCACGGCAGGAAGGTCGCGCTGGTCGGCCGCTCCATGATCCGCAACATGGGCGTCGCCAGGGACCTCGGCTACCTGAGGGTCTCGCCGGGCGTCATCGTCGACTCCAAGGAGATCGAGGGCTGGCCGCCGGAGGACGTGGTGCTGATCTGCACCGGGTCCCAGGGGGAGCCGATGGCGGCCCTGTCGCGCATGGCCAACCGCGACCACCCGATCAGGGTGGCCGAGGGCGACACCGTCCTGCTGGCCTCCTCGCTGGTGCCGGGCAACGAGACCGCCGTCAACAAGGTGATCAACGGGCTGAGCCGGTGGGGCGCCCGCGTGGTGCACAAGGGCAACGCCAAGGTGCACGTCTCGGGGCACGCCGCGGCGGGTGAGCTGCTCTACGTGCTCAACCTGACCCGTCCCTCCAACTTCATGCCGGTGCACGGGGAGTGGCGGCACCTGCGGGCCCACGCCAAGCTCGCCGCACTGACCGGCGTGCCCGACGACCACATCGTGATCGCCGAGGACGGCGTCGTGGTCGACCTGCTCGACGGCCGCGCGAGGATCGTGGGAGCGGTCCCCGCGGGCTACGTCTACGTGGACGGCACCTCGGTCGGCGACGTCACGGACTTCGCCCTGAAGGACCGGCGGATCCTGGGCGAGGAGGGCTTCATCTCCGTCGTCGTGGTGGTCGACACCGGCACCGGCAAGCTGACCGGCGGCCCCGAGATCCACGCCCGCGGATCGGGCATCGACCCCGACCGGCTTCTCGAGGTCCTCCCGCAGATCGAGAAGGCGATCGAGGACCACGCGGCCGACGGCGTGGTGGACATGCAGCAGATCCGCAGGGTGGTCCGCAGGACCGTCGGGCGCTGGGTGAGCGACACCTACCGTCGCCGCCCGATGATCATCCCCGTGGTGATCGAGGTCTGACCCGCCCACCGTACGGCGGCCCGGCGGCCGCCGTACGGTCCGTCCCCGCTCGCCCGCCCGGCTTCCCCGGCAGGGGCGGGGACGAGCCGGCGCCGACGGCGTTCACCGCGCCGCGCGTGGACGTCGAGGAGTCGAATACGGGAAAAGCGGACTTCTGGGGGGTTTATCCCTTCTGGCTGATTTGGCTCCCGGCGAGCCTACGCGCCATCCGCCGCCCGCCTCGTTAGCCTCCCTAGCATGGCCACCCGTACGTCCAAAGGCGCCTCAGACAAGCCCCCCGCCAAGGGGTCATCGGGCAGGTCCGGGTCTCCCTCGTCCCGCACGACTCCCGTGAAGCGGGTCACCACCACGCGGGCGAAGCCCGCGAGTCAGGCCCGCAGGCCCTCCACGCCCCAGCACGACCCGATCGGCTGGCTCTTCACCATGATCGGCAAGCTGTTCATGGGGATCTGGATGCTGCTCGCGGGCGGCGTCGGCAGCGCGGCGCGCGCCCTGGGGCAGAACGCCAGGGAGCTGGACCCGGTGCACCGCCGCGACGGGCTCGGCCTGGCGGTGTTCTCCGGGGCGATCGCGCTGGCCGCCATCCTCTGGCGGGACACGACGGGCACGGTCTCCGAGGTCGTCAACGGGGCGATGCGCGGGATCTTCGGGTCGCTGGCCTGGCTGATCCCCGTCCTGCTGGCGCTGCTGGCCTGGCGGCTGCTGCGCCACCCCGACCAGAACGCCGACACGGGCCGGATGAGCATCGGGTGGTCCGCGCTCATGGTCGGCGTGCTCGGGGTCGTGCACGTCGTGCACGACACGCCCTACCCGTCGGGAGGCCCCTCCGACGGCATGGACAAGGTCTCGGCGGCGGGAGGCATGGTCGGCTTCATCGTCTCCGCGCCCCCGGCGAGCATCCTGCCCGCCTTCGTCACCGTCCCGCTGCTGCTGATCCTGTCCGGGTTCGGCGTGCTGGTGATCACCGCGACCCCGGTGCACCGGATCCCCGAACGGCTGGCCGAGATCAGGCACATGCTCTTCGACCGCGAGGCCCAGCCCAGGACCGGCAGGCCCGCCAGGCGGCCCGCACGCAAGAAGTCCTCGGGCGGCCAGGACGCGGGCGAGACGGTCAAGCCGTACGACACGCCCGTCGTCACCGAGTCGCGGAACAAGCCGGCCGACCACTCGCCGGAGATCGTTCCCGGGCTCGCGGAGGAGCCTGAGGAGGAAGAGGCCGTCACCCCCGTCAGGGCGGAGCCGCCGGCCCCGACCCCGGCGCCGCGCAAGGTGGAGCAGCTCGTCCTGTCCCCGCAGGCGGGTCCCTACACGCTGCCGGACACCCAGCTCCTGCGTCCCGGCAGCGCGCCCAAGCCGCAGACCAAGGCGAACACCGTCGTGGTCAACGCGCTGACCAGCGTGATGGAGCAGTTCTCCATCGACGCGCAGGTCATCGGGTTCACCCGGGGGCCCACGGTGACGCGCTACGAGATCGAGCTGGGCCCGGCGGTCAAGGTCGAGAAGGTCACCGCGCTGACCAGGAACATCGCCTACGCCGTCAAGTCGGCCGACGTCCGGATCCTGAGCCCCATCCCCGGCAAGTCGGCGATCGGCGTCGAGATCCCGAACACCGACAAGGACCTCGTGTCGCTGGGCGACATCCTGCGCTCGCAGGTGGCCCAGGCCGACCACCACCCGATGATCGTCGGCCTGGGCAAGGACGTCGAGGGCCGCACGATCGTGGCCAACCTCGCCAAGATGCCCCACCTGCTCATCGCGGGCGCCACCGGCGCGGGCAAGTCGGTCTGCGTCAACGGCCTGATCTCCTCGATCCTGATGCGGGCCACGCCCGACGAGGTGCGGATGGTCCTGGTCGACCCCAAACGGGTCGAGCTCAGCGTCTACGAGGGCATCCCGCACCTCATCACGCCGATCATCACCAACCCCAAGAAGGCCGCCGAGGCCCTGGAGTGGGTGGTCGGCGAGATGGACCGCCGCTACGACGACCTGGCCGCCAGCGGCTTCCGGCACGTCGACGACTTCAACAAGGCGGTGCGCGCGGGCAAGCTCGTGCCGCCGCCCGGCAGCGAGCGGGTCTACCAGCCCTACCCCTACCTCCTGGTGATCGTCGACGAGCTCGCCGACCTGATGATGGTCGCCCCGCGCGACGTCGAGGACTCCATCGTCCGCATCACGCAGCTCGCCCGCGCCGCCGGCATCCACCTGGTCATCGCGACCCAGCGGCCCAGCGTGGACGTGGTCACCGGCCTGATCAAGGCCAACGTGCCCTCCCGCCTCGCCTTCGCCACCTCCAGCCTCGCCGACAGCCGCGTCATCCTCGACCAGCCGGGCGCGGAGAAGCTGGTCGGGCAGGGCGACGCGCTGTTCCTGCCGATGGGCGCGAGCAAGCCCATGCGGCTGCAGAACGCCTTCGTCTCCGAGAAGGAGATCACCGAGGTCGTCACGCACTGCAAGGCGCAGATGCAGGTCGAGTACCGCGACGACGTGGCCGCCTCGACGTCCGCGAAGAAGGAGATCGACGAGGACATCGGCGACGACCTCGACCTGCTGGTCCAGGCGGCCGAGCTGATCGTGACCACCCAGTTCGGCTCGACCTCGATGCTCCAGCGCAAGCTGCGGGTCGGCTTCGCCAAGGCGGGCCGTCTGATGGACCTGCTGGAGAGCAGGAACGTGGTCGGGCCGAGCGAGGGGTCCAAGGCGCGCGAGGTCATCGTCAAACCGGACGAACTTCCCGGGCTTCTCGCGGACCTGCGCGGCCAATGACGCCCCCGCCGTACGGGACACACCCGATTACTGATTGAATAGTACCCACTACGCAGCGTCGGGGGCTTTGGGGGCGTGCGGCATGAGCATTGGCAGCAGTTTGGCGGAGGCACGTCGGTCGGCGGGGCTGACCGTGGCGCAGTTGAGCGAGCGCACGCGCATTCGCGAGGCGCTGATCCACGCGATCGAGCGGGACGACTTCTCCCAGTGCGGAGGGGACTTCTACGCCCGGGGGCACGTCCGCAACATCGCCAAGGTCGTCGGGCTCGACCCGGAGACGATGGTGCACGAGTACGACGAGCTGCACGGGGGCGTGCCGCTGCCGGTCAGGGCGGCCAGCGTCTTCCAGGCGGACACGCCCATCAAGATCCGGGAGAGCCGCTCGCCCAACTGGACGACGGCCATGGCGGTCGCGCTGGCCATCGTCGTGGTCTTCGCCGTGGTCAAGACCATGGGGGGCGGGGAGGAGACGCCGACGGCCGACGTCAGGCCCGTCGTGCCGTCGCCGTCCATGCCCGCGGAGGCCCCGACCCGCAAACCGGCGTCGCTGTCGGCGGGAAAGGCGAGCAACCCCGTGGTCCTGCAGATCAGGGCGAAGCGCTCGTCCTGGCTCGATGTGAAGGACATGAGCGGCAAGAAGCTCTTCTCGGGCACCCTTGAGGCGGGTAAAACCTCCGTGTGGCGGGCGGAGAAGGGGATGAAGGTCATCTTCAGCGACGGAGGAGCCGTCTCGCTGCAGCTCAACGGGAAGGACCTCGGGACTCCCGGGCGCAGAGGACAGGTCCTCAACCGCTCGTACGGGGCTCCCACGCCCGCGCCGAGATAGTCGCGAGGCCGCCCGGGAACGGGGGAGGTGCATCGGTGGTGGCCAACTCCCGATACCGTAGTGTTCACCATGTCATCCCGCCGAACCGCATCGCTGATCACGCTGGGCTGCGCGCGCAACGAGGTCGACTCAGAAGAGCTCGCCGCGCGTCTTGAGGCTGCCGGTTGGCAGGTGGGTGACGACGACCCCGATGTCATCGTCGTCAACACCTGTGGCTTCATCGACTCAGCGAAAAAGGACTCCATCGACACGCTGCTCGCCGCGGCCGACTCCGGGGCCAAGGTGGTCGCCGCGGGCTGCATGGCCGAGAGGTACGGCGACCAGCTCGCCGACGCCCTGCCAGAGGCGGCGGCCGTCATCTCCTTCGACGACTACACCCAGATCGGCACGCGTCTGGACGACGTGCTGGCGGGCAAACCGCTCGTCCCGCACAGTCCGCGCGACCGCAGGACACTGCTGCCGATCTCACCGGTCGAGCGCGCCACGGCTCCCAAGACCAACATCCCCGGCCACGGCGAGCTGCCCGAGGGGGTGGCCCCCGCCAGCGGGCCCAGGCCGCTGCGCAAGCGCCTGGGAGACGGCCCGGTGGCCTCGCTGAAGCTGGCCTCCGGGTGCGACCGGCGCTGCACGTTCTGCGCCATCCCGGCCTTCCGCGGCGCCTACGTCTCGCGTGACCCCGCCGACCTCGTCGCCGAGGCCGCCTGGCTCGCTGGGGAAGGGGTCAAGGAGCTCGTGCTCGTCAGCGAGAACTCCACCTCCTACGGCAAGGACCTGGGCGACCTGCGGGCGCTGGAGAAGCTGCTGCCCGCGCTGACCGCGGTCGAGGGCATCGAGCGGGTGCGGGTCAGCTACCTGCAGCCGGCCGAGCTCCGTCCCGGGCTGCTGGAGATGATCGCCTCGACCGACGGGGTCGCCCCCTACTTCGACCTGTCCTTCCAACACGCCAGCGGAACGGTGCTGCGACGGATGCGCCGCTTCGGCGACCCCAGGCGCTTCCTCGACCTGCTGGAGACCGTCAGGGCGGGCGCCCCGGAGGCAGGCGTGCGCTCCAACTTCATCGTGGGCTTCCCCGGCGAGACCGAGGAGGAGTTCGGTGAGCTGGTGGCCTTCCTCGAGGAGGCCAGACTCGACGTGATCGGCGTCTTCGGTTACTCCGACGAGGAGGGCACCGAGGCGGCCTCGCTTCCCGGCAAGCTGGACCAGGAGACCGTCGACGCCCGGGTGGCCGCGCTCACCGAGCTGGCCGAGGAGCTCATGGCCCAGCGGGCCGAGGAGCGGATCGGCACCGAGGTCGACGTCCTCATCGAGGAGGACCTCGGCGACGGCGGCTACGAGGGGCGCGCGGCCCACCAGGGCCCCGAGGTCGACGGCTCCGTCACGGTCCAGGGCATCGGGCTGGTCCCCGGGCAGATCGTCAGGGCCGTGGTGGTCGACTCAGAGGGAGTCGACCTGATCGCCCGCATCAAGGCCGCCCCATGAGTGCGCCGCCGGGCCGGGAGAGCGTATGACCAACACGCCAGAGACCGGCACCGACCCGACGCCGGCGACCACGCGCCCCAAGGTGAGCGCGTGGAACATCGCCAATGTCGTGACGGTGATACGGCTGGCGATGGTTCCGCTCTTCGCGGTCTGCCTGTTCGTGCCGGGCACGGGCTGGCGGGTCACGGCCCTGGTGGTCTTCCTGGTGGCCTCGCTCACCGACCTGCTCGACGGCGAGCTGGCCCGCCGCTACGGCCTGATCACCGACTTCGGCAAGATCGCCGATCCGATCGCGGACAAGGCGTTGACCGGCGCCGCGCTGATCAGCCTCTCGGTCCTGGACGAGCTGCCCTGGTGGGTCACCATCGTGATCCTCGGCAGGGAGGCGGGCGTCACCCTGCTGAGGTTCGCGGTCATCAGGCACGGTGTCATCCCCGCCAGTTACGGCGGCAAGGTGAAGACCGTCCTGCAGATCGCCGCGATCGTGTCCTACATGTGGCCGGGGGTGCCGGGGCCGATCCGCTGGGTCGTCATGGGCGCGGCGGTCGTCGTGACGGTCGGCACCGGGCTCGACTACGTGATCCGCGCGGTCCGGCTGCGGCAGGTGGCGAAGCGGGCGAGGGCCCGATGAGCCACCGCCTGCTCGCCGCGACCAGCGTGCTGTCCCTGCTCGTCCGCAGGGGCGAGACGGTCGCGGTCGCCGAGTCGCTGACCGCGGGGCTCATCGGCGCGGCGCTCACCGCCCCTTCGGGGGCCTCCGCGGCCTTCGCGGGAGGCGTCCTGTCCTACGCGACCGAGGTCAAGCACCGCCTGCTGGGCGTCTCCGCGGACCTGCTGAGGCGTGAGGGGGCCGTGCACCCCCGGGTCGCCGCCGAGATGGCCGACGGCGTCCGCAGGCTCGTCGGCTCCACGTACGGCCTGGCGGCCACCGGAGTGGCCGGTCCCGACCCGCAGGACGGCAAACCGGTGGGCACCGTGCATCTGGCCGTTAGCGGTCCCGACGGGCGGGTATGGCACCGGGATCTGCACCTGGCAGGCTCGCGTGAGGAAATTCGCCAATCGACAGTCAATGAGGCCGTAGACCTGCTTTTAGGTGTGCTGGAGTCGAACTTGGGGGAACATTCCGGGTGATTACCGCGTTACGTCCCCAGCGAACATGCTCACCACGGTCTGCCGCAGGGTTGGTGGATACAGGTACGGTGGAGCTGTGAGTGAGGTAAAGGTCAAGTGATGACGGCGAGGAGTATGTACGAAGGGTCGCGTTCGAAGAACGGGCGGCACGAACCGATCGCGCGGGGTGTCGTGAAGGCGCCCGCGCCGGGGAGGGAGCGACAGATGGTCCTGCTGCGTCAGCTGCTCGGTGACGTGCTGCGGCGGCTGAGGGTGCGGCAGAGTCGCACCTTGCGTGAGGTGTCCACACTGGCTCGTGTTTCCCTCGGATACCTGTCCGAGGTGGAGCGGGGTCAGAAGGAGGCCTCCTCCGAATTGCTCGCGTCGATCTGTGGTGCCCTCGGTGTGCCGCTCTCACAGGTGCTGCGCGAGGTTTCCGACCAGTTCGCGCTGGCCGAGCTTCAGCACGCCCCGGTGCTCGCCGGCGACGTCCCCGAGCGGGAGCGCCTGCCGATCGCCGAGACGGTGCCCGGTGCCATCACGGATTCGGTGTTTCCTGAGGTCAACGACATGGTGGCCGCCTGACAGGGCGTTCACTCCGGTTGGCAGCGACGGCACCAGACGATCAGCCGTTCCTGTTGCCTCGTCCCCATCTCGCCACGACTGACCCGCCCCCCGCAGCGCAGGCAAGGTCGTCCCGCTCTGCCGTAGACCCACAGGTCCCGGCCGGGACGCGCGTCGCCGGTCGTCACCCTGCTGGGACGCTCCCTGTTGGCGTGCAGCAGCCGCTGCGCGACTCCCACCACCTTCTCCAGATCCTCGATCGCGCCCACGGGCCGCCACGGCCAGATCCCCGTCAGGAACAGGATCTCGGCCCGGTAGATGGCGCCGATCCCCGCCAGGTTGCGCTGGTCGAGCAGCGCCTCTCCGATCGTCACTCCCGGATCCGCCGCGAGGCGTCGCACCGCCTCCTCCGGATCCCAGTCGGTCCCGAGCAGGTCGGGCCCGAGATGTCCGACGACCCTTTCCTCATGGCCGGTCGGCAGCAGGTCGACCATGCCGAGCCTCACTCCCGCCGCCTGCCACTCGGCGTTGGCCAGCAGCAGGCGGACGACGTCGCCCGGGGGCGGCCTGCGCCCCGCGGGCGAGATCTGCCAGCTTCCCTCCATCCGAAGATGGGTGTGCACGGTCAGGCCGCCGTCGACCCTGGTGAGCAGGTGCTTGCCGCGTGAGACGGTCTCCAGCACGGCCCGGCCCGTCAGGTCGGCCGTGGCGTGCCTGGGCACGCGAAAGTCGGAGCGGGTGAGGATCCTGCCGTCGAGCGCCAGGCCCAGCCGTCTCGCGGTGCGGTAGACGACGTCACCCTCGGGCACGGGAGGAGGCTCAGTCCCAGGCGGAGGGGTCGGCGGCGAGCTGCCGGACCCGCTCGGGAAGCGCACCCGTGGCCACGCTGTCGAGCGTGACCTCCTCCAGGATCGCCCGCTCGCTGGCCCGGAGCGCGATCCAGACCTGCTGCAGCGCCTCGGCGGGGCCACGGTAGCCGACGTGCTCGGGGCGCTCGCCCCGCACGTTGGCCAGCGGGCCGTCCACGGCGCGGATCACGTCGGCCAGGGTGATCTCCGAGGCCGGACGGGCCAGCACGTAGCCCCCTTCGGGGCCGCGCTGGCCGCGGACCAGACCGGCCCGCCGCATCTGCAGGAGGATGTTCTCCAGGTATTTGGGCGGCATGTCCTGCTCCTTGGCCAGCTCACCCACAGTGGTAGGTCCGTCACCCGCGGCAGCGAGTTCGGCGGCGGCACGTAGGGCATAGTCGACACGAGCGGATAGACGCATGTAATCGATTATCCCGCCTGCTATTGACTGCTTACGCGCGAGGTCCCAGAAAAATCCAACTCGCGGCCGTGACCTTCGGTGACGACAGGGGTCCGCAGCCAGGCGTCGCCGGGCGCGGGCCGGTGGACCACGTAGTGGTGCGGGGCCATCGCGGAGGTGCGGCCCGGCAGCAGCGCCAGGCACGCGGCGTGGATCTCCTCGGGGGTTCCGGAGGCGACGTGGCAGGTCAGACGCCCGTCGGCGTCGTGGACCACGTGATGCGGCCGCCCTCTCACGGCCTCGCGGACCAGCCGGTCCACGGCCTCCAGGTTCACCCAGCAGGAGTCGGTGTACACCCAGCCGGGACCGTGTTCGACGGGCGTGACCCCGGAGACCTCCGGAACCTCCGGCAGGGAAATCACCCGCTTGGCAGCCTCGATCAGCAACCTGACGAGACCGGTCCCGAACGTCTCCGCCTCGGCGCGCGACATGACCCGGGGGTCGATCCAGAACGTCAGGTCGACCTCGTCCTCGAGGCGGTTGGTCCACAGCGCCAGGTGGGCGGGGAAGGAGGCCTCCGGCAGCCAGCGGCACTCGACGTCGCCGGAGGGCGGGGGCTCCCGCTCGGCCAGGGCGACCCCGCTCATGTCGCTGAAGACGCAGTCACGCGCGAAGTTCACCCCCCGTTCGGCGTTGACGGCCTCGATGAGCTGCCAGAGCGCGGTCGAGTCGAACCGGCTGTGCTGGTATCCGGTGAGGGAGGCGGTGCGGAAGCGGCGGACCGCCTCGTCGAAGGTGGGCACGTCGAGGTCGGCGGCGATCAGCGCGTCCTGGGCGAGCGGGCCGACGTAGTCGCGCACCTCGGGGCGGATCCTGTTGCTCGTCAGCGAGGCGACCACGCAGGTCCGCTGGGAGGCCCGCATGCCGATCAGCGTCCCCAGCGCGGCGAGCGTGACCACGGACCTGCTGGCCCCGGTACGGCTCGCGACGGCGCCGAGGGCCTCGCCCGCCACCGCGGAGCGGACCCTGAGCCGGGGGCGGAGCGCCTGCGGGTCGGCCGTCTCGTCGATCGCGAACATGGACTGCGGCACCCGCGCGAGCTGGGTTCCCCAGTGCCGCAGGGCCGCCGCGGTGCGCAGCCGGGCGGACGGAGCCTTCTCCTCGAGTGCCATCTCGAGGGGCTGCGTCGGGCACGGCTCGGGCACGGCCTCGCCCCTGACCAGCCGTTCCCACTCGCGCATGACGGTGGCCAGCCCGACCTCGTCCACGCAGGTGTGGGACAGGACGAAGACGATCCGCAGGGGCGTGTCCTCATGGGTGACCACCGCGACCCGGATCGGCAGCTCGTTCTCCACGTCGAACCGGACGCCCTGGATCCGCAGGCCGATCTCCTCCGCCCGCTCGTCCAGGCCGTGCTCGTCCAGCTGTTCCTCGATGACGTGCACCTCGACGGGCAGCGTGCCCGAACCGGACACCAGCTGGGTGCCGGAGCGGATCGTGGCCCGCAGGCTCTCGTGCCGGGAGAGCAGCCGCCCGACCGCCTCGACGACGGAGGCCAGGGGGGTCTCCGGGGGAAGGGGTCTGGTCTCACGGAAGTTCATGTGCAGTGGCGGGTCGCGCAGCACGCAACGCGCCATGTTCGCCTGGCCCATCGTGACGGGTCCGTGTCGGGTCGGTCGCCCCGCGTAGCAGGCCGTGATCCTGATGACGGTTTCCATGTCGAGACCTGCCTCGCCACACGCCGCAAGAGTCTTACTGAAAAGAATCTTTACCATTTCCCGTTTCCCGGAGTGTTCCACGCGATGACGGGGCGTCGCAAGCCCTGATTTCACGGGGATCCCGCGCTGTGAGGGCGGGGAGGCGGCGACGGCGAGGCGCTGGCGAGGAGGGATGACGTGGCCCAGGGCACCCCCGGGACCCCCTGCGGGCCCCCCACGGGGCTAAACTATCAGGAAGCTTTATTAATGAATAGAACCGCTATTCTTACCTGAATGTAATTGCGACGGGGAAACGGCGAACAAGAGAGCATGCGTATGGAGCGACGTCCTGGCGTGCCCAGGCTGCTGAGGGAGATCAACGACCGGGCCGCCCTGGAGCTGTTGCTTGATTCGGGACCGCTGACGCGGGGCCAGATCGGGGAGCTCACCGGCCTTTCCAAGGTGACGGCGTCACAGACGCTGGCCCGGTTGGAGGAGCGCGGTCTGGTCGAGGTGGCAGGAGAGCAGGCAGGGGGGAGAGGCCCCAATGCCGCACTTTATGGGATCATTTCTTCCTCAGCCTATGTGGCGGGCCTGGATGTCGGCCCGGAATTCGTGACGACGGCCATCGCCGATATCCACGGAGAGATCGTGGCGGAGGTCGCGGTCGCGCCGCACGGGCACGACGATCCGGTCGCCCTCGTGCACAGCGCGGTCGTCAAGGCGTGCCGCTCGGCGAAGGTCGCGCTGTCCAAGCTGCGGGCGGTCGTGATCGGCACCCCCGGTGTCGTCGACCCCCGCACGGGGGACGTGCGCTTCTCCTTCGACCTGCCCGGCTGGCACGAGGGAATCCACGAGGCCCTCGCCCGTGACCTGCGGCGCGACGTCCGGATCGAGAACGACGTGAACCTCGTCGCGGTCGCGGAGCGCGCCCGCGGCGCGGCCAGGGGCGCCGACGACTTCGTGCTGCTCTGGGTCGGCCGGGGCATCGGTCTCGGCGTCGTGCTCGGCGGCAGGCTGCACCGCGGCCTGTCCGGCAGCGCGGGCGAGATCGGCTACCTCCCGGTGCCCGGCGTGCCGCTGGCCGAGGACGTGCGGGCGGTGCCGGGAAGGCTGCCCTCGCTCGCCGGAGGTCTGCAGTCGCTGGTCAGCGCGGAGGCCGTGACGGAACTCGCCGGGACCTACGGGTTCGTGGGTGGGAGCGCGGCCGAGTGCGTGGCGGCGGCCGTGGAGGCGGGGGAGCGGGGAGAGCCGCTGCTGAACGAGATCGCCGGACGGCTGGCGCTGGGCGTGGCGTCGGTGTGCGTCGTGCTCGACCCCGGGCTCGTGGTGCTCGCCGGAGAGGTCAGCCAGGCGGGCGGCGACGTGTTCACCACCAGGATCGAGGAGGCGGTCGCCCGCATCTGCCCGGTGCGCCCCCAGGTGGTGCCCAGTCAGGTGAGCGGCAACCCGGTGCTGCGCGGAGCCGTCATCGCCGCGCTGGACCAGGCGCGGGAGGAGATCTTCGCCTCCTGAGAATGTTATGGATCGCTCCTACGCGTGTTATGGAGCGGTCCTGTGAGCAGGAGTGCGCCGGAACGCCGTCAATTGCCCGACAGAACAGACGATCTTCCCGTTCCCCCCGTTGCGAGGGCGGGAAGATCGTCTATGCTGGCGCGGAAATGTCATGGAAATGACACTCATCCGTGATCGGGGATCGGGGAGCTATGGCGGCTGTCATCGCCGTTCTGCATGCCGAGGACGTCGTCCTCGAGTTCGCATCCGTTCTGAGACGCCATGCCGACCGGGACGTCGGGGTCCTGGTCGGTCACTCCGGAGCGCGTGTGACCCTGCCCGGAGGCCTGTCGCTGAGGGAGCGGTTCGAGCTCCTCGCGCCGCTCGTGCGGGCGGGGGGCAACACCGAGGCGCTGCCCACGCCGGAACAGGTGGCGGCCTGGCTCGACGGCCCGCCGGAGGAGGTGTGGACCCACTCTCCGGCCGACCACCGCATCCGCAGGGCCAGGTTCGGCTGGATCGTCTCCAGAGCCGTTCCCGCCCTGGCGGTGACCTACTCGGTCGGCGACAACCTGTTCCTGCAGACGGTTCCCGACGAGGCGGTCGCGATCACCGCGCCCGAGGCCGAGGCGAAGATCGACTTCATCAACCGGCACGCCGGGGAACTGCTGCGCAGCCGGGTGCCCGACCGGCTCGTCACCACCGACCGGGTGCCGGTGGTCGAGCGCTTCTTCGCCGCTGACGCGACCCGGGCGAACCGGCTGTACGCGCTCATCTCCAGCCTGGGGGAGGACGCCGCCGTGGCGGACGACCCCTGGGAGTTCGGCCGCTCGCCGTACGAGGCCGACAGACTCGACGCCACGGCGGCCTGGGTCACCCGGTGGGTCTCTCCCGCCGACGGGCCGATCGTGGAGGTCGGGGCCTGCGAGGGCGAGCTGACCCGCAGGCTGGCGGGCAAGGGGTACGCGGTCCAGGCGACCGAGCCGAACGACTCGTTCAGGGACAGGCTGATCGCACACGCGCCCTCCGGGGCCGAGGTGTCGTCCGAGAGCCTGGAGGACCTGGCCGAGGACGGGAAGCGTCCCGCCGCCGCCTACCTGCTGATCGAGATGCTCTACTACGACCAGGACCTGGCGCTGCTCGACGCCCTGCCGACCGATCTGGTCCTTCTCGCGCTGGAGACCGGGCAGCTCAACGACGTGGTCTGGCCTTGGCTCAGGGAGCAGTCGACCTGGCGGGTGGCCGAGCGGGTCGAGCTGGCCCCGCCGACGCTGGAGTTCGTCTGCGACGGACTGGCCTACCTGCGCAAGCGGGGCAGCCGAGGACTCGTGCTGACCAGGAACCCCGTGCCGACCGGAAACGGAGACGTGTGATGAGCTGGCGCACGATCGTGGTCTCGCCGCATCTCGACGACGCGGTCATGTCCGTGGCCGGGGTGCTCTCCAGGAGCGAGGGGCCCGCGGTGATCGTCACCGTGCTCGGCGGCGTCCCGGCCGAGGGGCACTCGGCGTGGGACAGGCTCTCCGGCTTCGCCTCCGCCGAGGAGACGGTGCGGGAACGGCGGGCCGAGGACGCCAGGGCGTGCGAGATCCTCGGCGTCGACCAGGTGGTGCTGGAGTATCCCGACGTCCCCGCCAGGGCGCTGCGGTTGCGGGGACTCGAGGACTTCCTCGCCGAGCACGTCACCGGGGAGACGCAGGTGCTGCTCCCGATGGGCATCGGCAACGCCGACCACGAGGCGGTCCGCGACCAGGCGCTCGACGCGTTGGGCGGACTCGACGCCGCCCGGCCGCAGATCTACGCCGACCTCCCCTACGCCTCGGTGGTCCGCGAGTGGGGCGCGGACTCGGCGGCGGAGGCCCTGGCCGCCAAGCCGCCGGTCCGGACGCTCGCCGAACGGCACCGGATCCGCCCCGAGCCGCGGATCCGGCTCGAGGAGGACGAGTGGGCGCTCAAGCGGCGCGCCGTGCTCTCCTACGCCTCGCAGCTCGCGCCGCTCGCCTGCGACTACGGGGAGTTCCTCGCCATGCCCGGGCCGCTCCAGCACGAGCTGGTGTGGACTGTGTCGCCTCGCGACGCCTGACGGCGCCGCCCTGCTTGTTTGCGACGCTGCGCGTCGCGGGCTTGGGCGCTTCCGCGTCGGCGTCTTCCCCTCGTCACTCCGTCGCTTCGCTCCTGCTGTCTCATTGCGACGCTGCGCGTCGCGGGCTTGGGCGCTTCCGAGTCGGCGTCTTCCCTCGTCACTCCGTCGCTGCGCTCCTGCGTTCCTCAGTCCAGACACCGACGCGCCCAAGCCAGGCCTCAGTCCAGACACCGACGCGCCCAAGCCGGAACCTGACTTCTCAGACGGCCGGTGTGGTGAGGCCTGCGAGGGGGGCGGCCGTCGGGGTTCCGCCTGACAGGAGTTCGGCCACGGCCTGGCCTGAGACGGTCGTCGCGCCGTGGGTGGTGATGTGCGTGCCGCCGGGCGTCAGGGGGCCCGGCAGGCCCATCTCGACCACGACCGCGTCCGGACGCCGCGCCAGCAGGGCGTCGAGCCCGGCCGAGACCCAGGCGTGCCGGTGGGCGTCCCGCACCACGATCACCAGGGGACGCCCGTCGGCCGGGGTGGGAAGCGGATCGTCCGCGCCCAGCCGCACTCCTTCCGTGCCGGGGAGCAGCGCGGCCAGCGGCGCGGCGACGCCCCAGGGGGTCGCCCTGTCGATGGCGATGTTGGTTTCGGACACGAACTCGATCACCTGCGGGGCCGAGGTCAGCGGAAGCCCCTCGCCGCGGACCCGCAGGGCCCGCCTGGCCGCCGCGAGCCCCGCGGGGTCCGCGGAGTCTGTGGAGTCGGGGCCGGCCCCGCCCGTCGCCCACGTCACCCGGCGCTGCTCGGCCGACCAGGCGGCCAGGCGGCGCACCCGGGCCGCGGCCTCCGCCAGGCGCTCCTCGGGCAGCGTGCCGTCGATCACCGCGGCCATGATGGCGTTGCGCATGAAACCGACCACGCCCGCGCCCTTGCGCTCGCCGCCGACGCAGATCGCGTCGGCGCCCGCGGCCAGGGCGCGCACGGCCGCGCCGGTCACGCCGTACCGCTCGGCGACCGAGGGCATCTCGACGGCGTCGGTCACGATCAGCCCGTCGAAGCCGAGCTCCTCGCGCAGGAGGCCGACCAGGAGACGGCCGCTCATCGTGGCGGGGGAGTCGGGGTCGTAGGCGGGGACGAGCAGGTGACCGGTCATCACGGCCTGGACCCCCGCCTCGATGGCGGCCCGGTACGGCGGAAGCGTCGTCGCGGCCAGCTCCTCCACGGAGTACGACACCGTCGGCAGGTCGTTGTGGGAGTCGACGGCGGTCGCCCCGTGCCCGGGGAAGTGCTTGGCGCAGGCGGCGACCCCGGCGGACTGCAGCCCCGTGACCCACGCGGCGGTGTGCCGGGCGACCAGCCAGGGGTCGGAGCCGAAGGCGCGGGTGCCGACGACGGGGTTGTCCAGGTCGGAGTTGACGTCGACCACGGGGGCGTAGTTGAGGGTGATGCCCGCCTCCGCCATGTCGGCCCCGATCCCCCTGGCCACCCGTTCGGTCAGCTCGGGGTCGTCGACCGCGCCGAGCGCGAGGTTGCCGGGGCGCGAGCTGCCGGTGAGCGCCTCGAGGCGGGTGACGTCACCGCCCTCCTCGTCCGTGGCGATCACCACGTCGGGGTTCTCCGCCCGCAGGGCGGCGGTCAGGGCCCTGACCTGCGCGCTGTCTACAAGATTTCGGGAGTAGAGCGCAACCCCGCCAAGCCCCTCCGCGAGCCGTCTGCGCAGCCAGTCGGGTACCTCGACCCCCACGAAGCCCGGCTGCAGCACGGTGTCGGCAAGCCCGGCCAGTTCGGGGCTCGCGCCACTCAGGCCCCCGCGAACGATCATCAACGCCTCCGGCTCGATTCATTACATGTCGCTTGTTTCAGACGTACCACATGTGTAGCATTCGGGTTGCGCAAATAAACAAGAAACTTTCCTAATAAATTATTTCGGGGGCGACTTATGCCCTCTGTCACCCTGCCCGAAGAGAAGTCACCCAAGAGGGAGACGGACAGGATGTCGCACGCCTCCTTCGCTTTGCGAGGGATTCCGTTGGTGCTCCACCTCAACGGCCCCCTGGATGTTCCCGCGCTGCTGCGCGCGTGCGCCGCCGTAGCGGAGCGGCACCCCGTGCTCGGCCCGGTCAGGGTGGCCAGGGTCGAGTCGTCGCCCGAGCGCTACCCGGGGGTCGCGGCGGCCGAGGTGGCCCGACCCTTCGACCTGGAGAACGGCCCGCTCGCCCGGTTCACCCTGGTCAGGGTGGGGCGGGACCGCAACAGGCTGATCTTCACGGCACACGGCAGGGTGTTCGACGGCTGTTCGAAGGACGTCCTGGTCCACGACCTGGCCGACGCGTACTTCTCACGCGCCGCGCCGCCCGGGCCCGCCGTGCCGTACGGCGAGCGGGGCACGGCCGCCGAGGCGGCGGAGGCGGACAGTACGGCGGCACGGACGTTCTGGCGGGACAGGGGACACGCCCCGCAGGGACTCGTCCTGCCGGGGCTGCGCGCGACCGCCCACGGCGTCGGCCCCGGCGAGATCGTCGAGATGGTGCTCGCGGGGGCGGAGTTCCAGGCGTTCGCCGCCGCCGCGACCACCCTGGGCGCCACCAGGTTCGAGCTGCTCGTGGCCGCCGTCGGCGTGCTGCTGCGCCGCTACGGCAACACGGGCTCACCGCTCGCACTCGCCCTCGGCACCCGCACCGACCACACCCGCGACCACATAGGCCCCTTCGTCGCCGAGATGCCGTTCGCCGCCTGCCCGAGCCTCGACGAGACCCTTCCCGTCTATCTGCGCGCGGTCAGATCCGAGCTGCGCGAGCTCTACCGGCACCGGCACGCGCCGCCGGAGACCGTCCTGCGCCCCGTCCTGCTCGGCTACCGCAGGAGGGCGGCGGCGCCGTACTTCCCGGGAGTCGGCACCGGCGTCGAGTGGACGGTCTTCAACGGCGCGGCCCGTGGCGTGCTGCACCTCGAGGCGGTGGACGGGGACATGAGCCTCACCCTCGGCCTCCGCTTCAACCCGCTCGCGATCGGCCACGACGACGTGGCCCGCGTGGCGGGGCACCTGCGCGCCCTGCTGCGCGCGATCGCCGCAGAACCGCGCGCGAAAGTCGCCGACCTGGCCGCGCCGGTCCACCCAGAACCCGACGAGGAGCCCCCAGTGACCGAGCTGTTCTCCCCGGCAGAAAACGCCGCCTCCCCGTCCTCGGAACAGGAGGACGAGGTGGTCGCACAGGTACGCCAGATCTGGCAGGAGGTCCTCCGCCTCGACGACATCGGCCTCGACGAGGACCTCTACGACCTCGGCGGCCACTCGCTGACCATCACGCAGATCATCGCCAGGGCCCGTCGCAGGCTGGGCGTCGAGGTCTCCCTCGACGTCTTCTTCGACACCCCCACCATCGCGGGCATGGCCGAGGAGGTCTCGCGGCTGCGGGGAGATAACGCGTGAGCGCGCTCTCCCCCGCGCAGGAGCGCCTGTGGTTCCTCGACCGGCTCACGCCGGGAGACGGCGCCTACAACATAGTCGTCTGCGAGCGGCTGACCGGGCGGATCGACGCCGACGCCCTGGAACAGGCGCTGAGCGAGATCGTCGCCAGGCACGAGGCGCTGCGCACGGTCTTTCCCGAGGCGGGCGGCGCCCCCGTCGCCAGAGTCCTCGACCCGACGCCCGTGGTGATGGAGCGTCTCGACGCGCCCTCCGAGGACCAGGCGCTCCAGGAGGCGCTCGCCGAGCGGAGCAACCAGCCGTTCGACCTGGCCGCGGGACCGCTGCTGCGCGTGAGCCTGCTGCGCGTCGGGCCGCAGGAGCACATCCTCCTGCTGGTCATGCACCACATCGCCGGGGACGCCTGGTCGATCGAGGAGATCCTGTTCGCCGAGCTGGCCGAGCTGTACGCCGCCTTCGCCGCGGGACTGCCCTCGCCGCTCGCGCCGCCGTCCCTGCAGTACGGCGACCATGTGCGCGGGCAGCACGAGCGACCCGCGGACGTCGCGGGCCCGGCGAGGGAGCTCGCGGGCGTCTCGGTGCTCGACCTGCCGACGGACAGGCCGCGCCCCGCCGTACGGTCGACCGACGGAGAGCTGGTGATCCACCGCGTCCCGCTCGAACTGTGGCAGCGGCTCACCGAGCTGGCCAGGACCAGGCGGTGCACCCCGTTCATGGCCCTCATGGCCGCCTACCAGGTTCTGCTGTCCCGCTACAGCGGGCAGGAGGACTTCTGCGTCGGCACCCCCGTCGCCGGGCGTGACGACGAGGACTTCGAGTCCGTCTTCGGCATCTTCATCAACACCCTGGCCATCCGCGCCGACCTCGGAGGCGACCCGTCGTTCGAGGAGATCCTCAAGCGGGTGCGGCGGCGCGCCTTCACCATGTACGGCCACGCCGCCGTGCCGTTCGAACGGCTGGTCGGCGAGCTGCGGCTCGGCGGCGACCCCGCGAGGACCCCGCTGTTCCAGACGATGCTGACCCTCGGCAACCCCGAGGCGGGCTCGATCGAGCTCCAGGGCCTGCGCTCCGAGCCGGTGGTCTCCGGGCTGGTGGCCGCCAAGTACGACCTGGCCCTGAACGTGGTCGTCTACCCGACGCACCTGCAGCTGATGTTCGACTACAGCACCGCCCTGTACGACCGGTCGACCGTGGAGCGGATGGCCGTCCACTTCGAGACGCTGCTCGGCTCGATCGTCGACGCCCCGGGGCGTCGGCTGTCCGAGCTGGAGATCCTGCCGGAGTCCGAGCGCGCGATCGTCCTCGGCGAACCCCCGGAGGACCTGGCCTGGGACGCGGGAGCCCTCCTGCTCGACCATCTGGTCGCCCGGCAGGCCGCCCGCACCCCGGACGCCCCGGCCGTCGTCACCGAGGAGGCGGTGCTCACCTACGGTGAGCTGGACCGGGCCGCGAACGCCCTCGCCGCCCGGCTGCGCGCCCTGCTGGCGCAGGCGCGGCCCGCGGGGGACGGCGTCCACCCGGGCGCGCGGGTCGCGCTCGGGTTGCCCGCGAGCCCGGAGGCGATCGTGGCGCTGCTGGGCGTCCTCAAGGCGGGAGCCGCCTACGTGCCGCTGGACCCCGCCCAGCCCGCCGAGCGACTCGGCCGTCTTCTGGCGGACTCCGGCGCGGCCGTGGTGATCGCCGACGGGGCGGAGTTCGCCGGGTTCACCGGGCCGGTCGTGACGCGCGCCGACCTCGCCCTGTGGGCGGCGGCGGAGGAGGAGGCCGAGACGCCCAGGAGCGCGCTCAGGCACCCCGACCAGGCCGCCTACGTGATCTACACCTCCGGCTCGACCGGCAGCCCCAAGGGGGTCATGGTCGGCCACCGGACCCTTTCCCACCTGGCCAGGTCGTTTCGCGACCTGCACGGGTTCGGCCCGGGGGAGCGGGTGCTCATGGTCCCGCCGCTCAGCTTCGACGCCTCGGCGGGAGACGTCTTCCCCGCGCTGATCAGCGGCGCCGCCCTGGTGCTGCACCCCGAGACCGCCTCGCTCACGGGGCCCGCGCTCGCGGAGCTGTGCGCCAGGCGCGCGGTCACCATGGTCGACGCCGCCTCGGCCCTGTGGCAGCAGTGGGTCGACGACCTGGACGCGGCGGGCGTCCAGGTCGGCGAACCGCTCACGACGATGATGGTCGGCGGGGAGAGCATCCCGGTCGAGCGCCTGCGGACCTGGGCCAGGCTCTCCGGAGGGCGGGTGGCCTTCCACAACCACTACGGCCCGACGGAGGCGACCGTCTGCGCCACCTCCTACCGCACGGTCGACGGCGCCGAACTGGGCGCGGCCACCCATCTGCCGATCGGCGCCGCGCTCCCGCACACCCGCGTCTACGTCCTCGACCGGCACGGCAACCCGGCCCCGACAGGCGTGCCCGGCGAGGTGCACATCGGCGGGGAGTGCCTGGCCCACGGCTACCTCGGCCGTCCCGGGCTGACCGCGGCCCGGTTCGTGCCCGACCCGTTCTCCCCGCGCGCCGGAGCCAGAATGTACGCCACGGGCGACCTGGCCAGGCGGCGTCCCGACGGGAACCTGGAGTTCCTCGGCAGGACCGACCGGCAGCTGAAGGTCAACGGCAACCGGATCGAGCCCGGCGAGGTCGAGGCGGCGTGCCTCGCCTGCCCGGGGGTCCGCGAGGCCGTCGTCGTCGCCGACGGCCGGAGGCTGATCGCCTACCTCGTCGGCGAACCGCCCACGACCGCCGGACTGCGCGCCTTCCTCGCGGGCAGGCTTCCCGCGTACATGATCCCCGCGGTCGCCGTCACGCTCCCCGCCCTGCCGCTGACCCCGCACGGCAAGGTCGACTTCGGGGCGCTGCCCGAGCCCGACCGGGACGCCGCGCCGCCGTACGAGCCGCCGAGGCAGGGCACGGAACGGGCGCTCGCCGAGATCTGGGCGCGGATGCTCGGCGCGAAACCCGGCAGGAAGGACAACTTCTTCGCCCTGGGCGGCCACTCGCTGCTGGTGCCGCAGGTCGTCTCCGCCGTCGCGGCCGAGCTGGGGGTCACGGTCCCGATGACCGAGGTCTTCGCCGCCGCGACCCTGGCGGAACTGGCCGAGGTCGTCGGCGGCAGGCCGGCCGAGGTCGTCGACCTGCGCGCGGAGGCGGTCCTGCCCGGCGACGTCGCCTTCGGCGGCGCGCCGATCCCCCAGGGGCCGCCGCGCCGGGTGCTGCTCACCGGGGCGACCGGCTTCCTCGGGGCCTACCTCCTCGCCGAGCTGCTGCGCGTCACGGAGGCGACCGTCCACTGCCTGGTCAGGGGAGACGAGCCCGCCGAGCGGCTGCGCGCCAACCTCGAACGGTACGGACTGTGGGACGACCGGGTCGCCCACAGGATCGTTCCGGAGAGCGGCGAGCTGGGCGTCGCGAGACTCGGCCTGTGGGACGGGCGTTTCACCGAGCTGGCCGACACGGTCGACCTCGTCGTGCACAACGGCGCCCTGGTCAACTTCGCGCTGCCGTACCGGCGGCTGCGGGGGGCCAACGTGGACGGCGTCCTGGAGATCCTGCGCCTGGCGTCGAGCGGCCGGATCACCGCCCCCGTCCACCTGGTGTCCACCCTCGGCGTGCACCTGACCCCCGGCGAGCGCACGGTCAGGGAGGGGGACCCGCTGCCCGATCCCGGCCTGCTCCACCTCGGCTACGACCAGAGCAAGTGGGTCGCCGACCGGCTGGCCGAGACGGCCCGCCGCACCGGGCTGCCGATCTCGATCCACCGCCCCGCCAGGGTCTCCGCCGACAGCCGCACGGGACAGGCCATGCCCGGCGACTTCCTCGGCAGGCTCTTCGAGACCTGCGTGCGGCTGGGCGCGGTGCCCGACGGGGAACGGCTCGACATGGCGCCGGTCGACCACGTCGCCTCGGCGATCGTCCACCTGGCGTCGAGCGGGGCGACCGGCGACTTCCACTACCACAACCCCCGCACGCTGCGCTCCGCAGTGCTGGCCGAGGGCCTGACCAGGCACGGCTTCCCGGTACGGCTCACCCCCGGCGACGAGTGGCGCAGGCTGGTCCGCGACCGGCTCGCCGTCGGCGACGACCTGCCGATCGCCCTCTACCCCGGCTTCTTCGCCGAGTACGGCGAGCAGGCGGGGCCGTCCTTCGACTGCTCGGCCACCGAGGAGAGACTCGCCCGCGCCGGGCTGGCCTGCCCGGCCGCCGACGCCGAGCTGCTCGACCGCTACCTGGACCACTACGTCGACACCGGGGTGCTCGTCGGAGGCTGCCGTGCATGACGGCATCCGCAGATTCGTCGTGATCTGGGCGGCGCAGCTGCTGTCGATCATCGGGTCGAGCCTGACCGGGTTCGTGCTCGGCGTCTGGGTCTACCAGCGCACCGGCTCGGCCACCGAGTTCGTGCTGATCATGCTCTGCGCGGTGCTTCCCGAGGTGCTGCTGTCGCCGCTGGCGGGGTCGATGGCCGACCGGCTGGACCGCAGGCGGATGCTCATGACCGCCGACGCCGGAGCCGCCGTGACGACGGGCGTCCTGGCGGTGCTGCTGGCCGGCGGCGCGCTCGAGGTCTGGCACGTCTACGTGATCACGGTGGTCGGCTCCGTCTTCGGCGCCTTCCACATGGCCGCCTACCACTCGATGATGCCGCTGATCATGCCGCAGCGGCACCTCGGCCGCGCCAACGGCCTGATGCAGGTCGCGGACGCGGTCCACATCGCGGCGCCGCTGCTGGCGGGAACGCTCCTGGTGACCGTCGGGATCACCGGCGTCGTCGTGATCGACCTCGCCACCTTCCTGGTCACCAGGGTGGTCATGTTCGCCGTACGGCTGCCGGCCGAGGTCACCCGCCCCGGCGGCGCCGTCACCGAGTCCCAGCCGCTGGGCAGAGACCTGTCGTTCGGCTGGCGGCACCTGCGGGCCAGGCCCGGCCTGTTCCGGCTGGTCGTGCTGCTGGCCGTCTACAACCTGCTGTTCGGCATGTCCGGCGTGCTGGTCCAGCCGCTGATCCTGTCGTTCGGGTCGGCGGCCGTGCTCGGCGCGCTGATGTTCGCGGGCGGCGCGGGCGTCTTCGCCGGCGGCCTCGCGCTGAGCGCGTGGGGCGGCCCGAAACGCAGGGTGCGGGGCGTCGTGGCGTTCGCGGCGCTCGGCGGGGCGCTGCTCGCCCTGCACAGCCTCGCCCCCTCACCCTGGCTGATCGCGGTCGTCGCACCCGCCTTCCTGTTCACACTCCCGTTCGTGCAGGGCACGGCGATGACCGTGCTGCAGCTGAAGACGGAACCGGCGGCGCTCGGCCGGGTGCTCAGCACGGTCCGCACCCTCACCCAGACGGCGACCGTGCTCGCCTACCTGCTCGCGGGTCCCCTCGTCGACCGGGTCCTCGAACCCGCCATGGCGCGGGACGGAGCCCTCGCGAGCAGCCTCGGCGCCGTGATCGGCACCGGGAGAGGACGAGGCGTCGCCGCCGTCTTCCTCATGGCGGGCCTCGCCCTGCTGGTGCTCGCCCCGCTTCTGTACCTCCAGCCCCGCCTCCGCGGGGTGGAGACCGAACTTCCCGACGCCGAGGACGTGCACCGACCGGAGCCCGTCACCCAGGAGACCCCCGTCGCGCACCGGCCTTCCGGCGACCCCGACGCCCCCGCCGGCCCCTCGGGGCACGGCGGGGAGGCGGGCCCGGAGGCGGGGAGCGAGTCGCCCGACGTCGCGCAGACCGCGCGAACCGCGCAAGGAGACAGCGATGCCGTTCTATCTCGACCCTGAGGACCTCAGATACCAGGCGCCAGGACCGCACCTCGACCTGATCGGGTCGATGGCGTTCCGCGCGGCCGGCGCAGCCCAGCGATTAGGGGTCTTCGAGACGCTCCTGTCAGGCCCGCTCCCCGTGGCGGAGCTGGCGGCCAGGACGGGCACGGACGCGGGAACCCTGCCCGTGCTGCTGGACGCGCTCGTCTCCTTCGGCTACCTCGACAGGACGCAGGAAGGGGGCTACGCCAACAGCCCGATGACGGCCGGCTCCCTCGACCGGCGGGCCCCCTGGAGCTACGCCCCCGCCCTGGCCTTCTGGCAGGACCTGCTGGGCGAACTGTGGGACGGGCTTGAGGAGTCCGTCAGGACCGGCAGGCCGCAGGCCGACTTCTACGCGTGGCTGGAGAGGCGCCCGGACACCCTGCGGGAGTTCCAGACCATGCTGGACGGAATGGCGGCGGGGCTCGCCCCGCTCATCGCGGAGAGCGCTCCCGCTCCGGGGAGGCGGCTGCTCGACGTCGGTGGCGGCCACGCCCGCTACAGCATCGCCTTCTGCCAGGTCCACCCGGAACTCACCGCGACGATCGTCGACCTGCCCGCCGCCCTCGAGGGCGGCAGGGCCAGGATCGAGGAGGCGGGACTGGGCGGGCGCGTCACCACGCTTCCCGGCGACGTGACCAGGAGTGATCTCGGCACGGGCTACGACACCGCGCTGCTGTTCAACCTCTGTCACGGGTTCGACGAGGCGGCCAACCGTGAGCTGCTCGGCAGGGTCGCCGCCGCGTTGCGGCCGGGCGGCACGGTGCTGGTCCTCGAGACGTTCGCGGACCTGCCCCGGGAGACGCCCCCGGTGACCGAGGCGTTCATCAGGGCCTTCAGCCTCAACCTCGCCGTCACCCAGGGCGGCCGCACCCACACCTTCGCCGACGTGGCCGGCTGGCTGGCCGACGCCGGGTTCGAAGTGGCCGAGCGGCGCGGCCTCGGCGGCCCCGACGAGCTGCTCGTCGCCCGGCTGCCCGAGACGGCCGTGCCGTCCGCCCCGCACCCGGAAGCCGGGGCCCGCCCCCTGCTCCCCGCCGCCTGGACCATGGAGGAAGGCCGATGACGCGCAGGATCCTCGTCGTCGGCGCGGGACCGGCCGGCACGCTCCTGTCCTGTTACCTGGCACGGCGAGGGTTCCAGGTGGACGTCTACGAGCGGCGTCCCGACCCCCGGCTCCTCGACGAGGACGAGAGTAGATCGATCAACCTGGGCCTGTCGGCCAGGGGCATCAGGGCGCTCGAGGACGTCGGCCTGATGGGGACGTTGTGGCCGCTCACCGTGGCGATGCGAGGCAGGGCCATCCACCTGCCCGGCGGCGGGGCCCCCTTCCAGCCCTACGGCGCGCACGACGGGGAGATCCTCCACTCGGTGCTGCGCCGCGACCTGATCACCACGCTGGTCGACCACGCGGAGGCACAGGCCGGGGTGAGCTTCCACTTCGGGCACCGGCTCGTCGACCTCGACCGCGAGGCGGCGGCCGTACGCCTGGTCCAGGAGGAGACCGGAGCCGAGATCACCGTCTCCGGCGACGCCGTGATCGGCGCCGACGGCGCGTTCTCGCAGGTGCGGACCCGCATGCAGCACGGCCTCACGGCGGACAACCACCAGGAGTTCCTGGAGTGGGGCTACAAGGAGCTGACCATCCCGGCCGCCGACGACGGCTCGGCCAGGACCAGGCTGGAGGCGCTGCACGTCTGGCCGGGTGAGGACGCCCTCATCGTCGCCCACCCCAACCGCGACAACTCCCTCACCGGAACCCTCTTCCTGCCGGTCGAGCGGTTCGACGAGATCACCGACCCCGAGGCGCTCTTCGAGGAGCGCTTCCCCGACGCGCTGGAGCTCATGCCGTACCTCGCCAAGGAGTACGCCGAGCACCCGGTCGGCCACCTGGTGTCGATCCGCACCTCCCACTGGCACTACCGGGACAGGGTGGCGCTGATCGGCGACGCCTGCCACGCGGTCTACCCCTTCTACGGCCAGGGCATGAACTCCGCGCTCGAGGACTGCACGGTCCTGGACCGCTGCCTCGGCGAGCACCCCGGCGACCTCGGCGCGGCGTTCGCCGCCTACCAGCGACTGCGCAAGCCCCACACCGACGTGCTGGACGAACTGTCCAAACAGAACTTCGTCGAGCTGCGCGACCGGCTCAGATCCCCGCTCCACCTGGCCCGCAAGAAGGCCGACCTGCTGCTCGCCCGGCTCCTGCCGGGACGGTGGGTCCCGCTCTACACGATGGTCTCGCACACCACCACCCCGTACGCGGACGCGCTGGCCCGTGCCCGGCGTCAGGACGCGATCCTGCGCCGGGCGGGAGCGGGCGGCCTCGCCGCGCTGGTCGCCGGTGTGGTGGCCGGTGCGGCGCTCAGGGCACGGCGGAACCGGAAGGGCCGTTGACCATGCTGACCGATCCCACGGACCCCTCGCGCGTCCTCATCGAAACCTCAGACCTGGACGGCGACCACGACCTGGTCCGCCGGTACGGCGTGTCGCTCAAGGAGATCGTCCTGTGGGCGCGGGAGTACCTGTGCCGTCCCCACGCCGACCTCGGCAGGAAGGGGCCTGTCTGCCCCTACGCCCAGACCTCGCTGGACCGGGGCACCTTCTACCTGGGAGTCCGTCCGGGAACACCGGACGGGGCCCAGGCGGCGGAGGCGCTCGACGGGTACCGAGAGTGGTTCCGCAGACTCGTCTCGCCGCCGGGTGTCTCCCCGCAGTACCGGACCATCCTCGTGCTCTTCCCCGACCTGCCCGAGGCGGAGGCGGCGCGGGTGATCGACACCGCGCAGCGGGCGCTCAAGTCGCGTTACGTCTCGGAGGGGCTGATGATCGGGGAGTTCTACCCCGGCCCGCCGCCGAAGGCGGGACTGTGGAACCCCGCTTTCCTGCCGCTGGGCAGCCCGGTCCCGCTGCTGGCGATCCGCCACATGGTCGCGACGGACTTCGCCTTCCTGCGCGACGACCCCGACCAGTTCGCGGCCTATTTGGAGCGCTTCGGAGACAGGCCTCCCGCCGCGCTGCGTGAGGAGGTCGACGCGACGGCGCGCCGCTACGGACTCGCCGGAGTGGGCGCCGCGGTGGGCGCCAGGGTGAAGGCAGGCGCG
The DNA here is from genome assembly GCF_027922005.1 of Streptosporangium carneum. GTDB lineage: Bacteria > Actinomycetota > Actinomycetes > Streptosporangiales > Streptosporangiaceae > Streptosporangium > Streptosporangium carneum. The sequence goes on from NZ_BSEV01000005.1 coordinate 64,467, forward strand.
GGGGAGACCGCAGCCGGCGTCGCGGTGAACGACGTCGCGGGGGCCGCCGTGGAGATCACGGTGAACGACGTCGTGGACGTCACAGCGGACGTCTCCGCGAATTCGTGAGCGGCGGTCTCCTCCCGCGCCGGTGACCGGAGCCGTCCTCCCTGGGGGGGACAAGGACGGCTCCGGAGCCTTTCATCCGGCGGCGGCTCCCCGCGGGCCTCCCAACCCGGGGGCCGCCGCCGTGCTCCGCGGACCGCCCGTCACCGGGCGGCGACCCCCGGAGAGCCCGTGAACAGCTCGGCGATGTCGTCGAACCGGACGACGGCGACCGCCGCGCATCCGGCCGAGGCCAGCGCGACCGCCACTCCCGCGGGATGGAGCGGTCCGGAGGCCCCCGCCGCCACGGCGGCCCCGCCCGAGAGCGACGCCGCGAGCAGCACGGAGTTGCGGATCAGGTGCCTGCGGCCCAACGGGGAGGAGGACACGCCGAAACACCTGCAGGGCGCGCTCGCCCCGCGCCGCACGCTCAGCTCTATGCCGACGCAGAAGGCCGTCATGAGCCCGGCGGCGAGGCAGAAACCGGCCATCCTGGTGGCGGGGAACGCCAGCAGCGGCGGGACGAGGCCCTCCGCCGTGACGACCAGCGCGGCCGCGGCTCCCGCCCACGCCCTCGGCAGCAGCCGCAGCCGCACCAGAGAACCGGAGAAGGAGGCGAACGCCGCCCCGCCACGCAGCTTGCCCACGGCCGAGACACCGAACACCGCCGCCAGGAGCGCGCCACAGGCGATGAGGACGTACGGCATGCCGACCTAGCAGAGCCCGCAGCCGTGGTCCATGTTGGGGCCGCCCGGCGGACGGCACATCTTGCCGGGGCGGGAAGCCGCGCCGCAGGAGTAGCACCAGCAGTCAAGGGCCAGCGCCCGCGCCTCGGCCGCCGGCACGAGGCGTGCCAGCATCCGGTCGCCCAGACGCTGAACAAAGTCGATCATCGGGGTCTCCTCCCAGCCTCGGACCCGGAATCTCCAGGCCCGCCACCATGCTGGCGACCGTCGCTTCGCAACCGCCATACATCCCCGGCGGTATGGACCGGGAGCGCACGCCGGGCCGCGCGCCGCCCGTCGGCGCGGCGCTCCCCCGTGCCGCCGCCCGCCGTACCGGCGCCATGGACGACCTCGGGACGGCGAGGGTGTTCCTGCTGGGCGTGGGGAGGGCGGCGGCTCAGGAGGTGATGCGGCGGGCGACGACTCCGACGAAGTACTCGGCCGGTATCAGGCCGAGCTGGCGGGAGTCGATGCTGCGGTCGGGGTTGTCGCCCAGGACCAGCAGGTGGCCCGCGGGCACCGTGTCACCGGGCGTCAGCATCGTGCCGGGCCCCACATGGTCGGGGATCCGGTCGCCGGGCACGGCGCTCACCCGTTTGATCGTGTAGATCCGCCCGCCCTCCTCCACGGCCTCCGGGGGAAGCGGCAGCAACGTGCCGGGGCCCGCGGGCTGTCGCAGGACCGCGATCGTCCCCGCCCGCGCCCGCGTGACGGGGACGCGACGGACCAGGACGCGGTCCCCGGACTCCAGGGTCGGGCGCATGCTGTAGCCGTCCACCGTGACGACGAGCAGTCGTCTGCGCGCGGCCAGCAGGAAGACGCAGGCCGGCAGGCAGACGCAGACGGCGGCCACGGACAGGAAGCCGAGCGGGGTCATCGCCGGGCGGCCTTCCTCAGCGTCGCGGCCGAACCCGGCAGCGACAGGTTCCCTCCCGACTCGGCGATCCTTCCGTTCTCGTCCACCAGGCACATCGCGGGGAAGCCCCGGACGCCGAAGGCCCGCGAAACGCCGCCTTCCTCGGCCTCGACCACGACCGGCCCCGCGAGCTCCAGCGCCGCGCTCATCGCGCCGGGCTCGCCCACCACGACCGACAGGACGTTCAGCTCGGGCAGCGAGGTCGCCTCGTCGGCGAAGCGCGGCGCCTTCTCCTGGCACGGCTCGCACCCGACGTCGAAGAAGGCGATCACCGCGGGCAGCGGGAGGTCGGCGGAGCCGATCCGCTCGCCTGTCGTGCACACCGCGGAGAACGACGGGAGGACGGCCCCGACCGGCGGCAGGCCGAGGGAGGGGAAGCCGCCCGCCGCGGGCAGCCGCGCCTCGTGTTCGCGGAGCCTGCGGACGACTCCCAGCATGAGCACCGTGTTGGCCGCGCAGAGCAGGCCGACGAGCACGACAGCGGCGGTGAGATAGGGCATCGGATCGTCTCCTGGGCCGGACGGGGATGTCCGGTCAGGATGCGCGCGGCCGCTTCACGTCCGCCATACACACCAGCCCGGCGCGAGCGCATGGAGTCTGCGAAGGACGATGGCCCAGCTTGGTCCGCGGAACACGGCGGCGGATCGGTGAGAGCCGCCGGAAGGAAAGCGGAGGAGAAGGAGATGTCGATGACGCGTGTTATCGAGCGACTCGGCGACAGGCTGCTGGCCAGGCTGGTGCCGGCCAGGCGGGCGGCGGCGGGCGGGTGCTACCCCTGCGGCGGCGCCCACCTGGGCTCCCGGGTGAACTGCTGGACGGACTGGACGACCGGCAAACAGTACTGCGGCAGCTGCGGTTCCTGCTGACGGATCGCCCGTCGTGCTCGTCCCGGACACGGGCGTCCGGGACGAGCACCGTGGCGATCACCGGGACGAGCACTGTGGCGATCACCGTGGCGATCACGAGGTCAGGCGGGTTCTCCTTCCAGGTGGGGCTGGTAGCCCTCGGCCTGGAGCGCGAACAGCTCCGCGTACCGGCCCCTCCGCTCCATGAGCTCCGCGTGCCCTCCCTGCTCGGTGACGCGGCCCTCGGACAGCACGACGATCCGGTCGGCGTCCCTGATCGCCCCGAGCCTGTGCGAGATCAGCACGCTGGTCCTGCCCGCCCTGTGGGCGCGCAGCATGCTGTGGATTCCGTGCTCGGCCTCGGCGTCGAGTCCCGCGCTGGGCTCGTCGAGGATCAGCAGGTCGCGCCGGTCGCGCAGCAGGGCGCGGGCGAGCGCGAGCCGCTGCCACTGGCCGCCGGAGAGCGGCACGCCCGCTTCGAGGGCCTCGTCGTCCTGCCCGTCGGCGGGGGAGGGGAAGATCCTGCTCAGCATCGTGTCGTAGCCCCTGGGCAGCACGGTGATCGTGTCGTGCACGCCCGCCCTCACGGCCGCGGCCTTCACCCGGTCCCTGTCGCGCAGCGCGTCGAGGTCGCCGAGGCCGATGTTCTCCATGGCCGTGAGGTCGTACTCCATGTAGTCCTGGAAGACGGCCCCGATGCGGGACCGCAGCGTCTCGGGGGCCATGTCCCTCAGGTCGACGCCGTCCCACAGGATCGCGCCCCGGTCCGGGTCGTAGAACCTGCACAGGAGTTTGACCAGGGTGCTCTTTCCCTCGCCGTTGAGGCCGACGACCGCGACGGCCTCGCCGTGCGGGATGAACAGGTCGACCCCGCGCAACACCCACGAGTGCTCGGGGGAGTAGCGGAACCACACGTCGCGCAGTTCGATCCCCAGCCGGAGCTCCGGCGCCGCCCGGTCCTTCGAGGGCAGGTCGGGTCCGGCCTCGACCACGTCGACGTAGTGGCCGAACAGCAGCAGCGCCCGCTGGGCGAGCGAGTAGTCGACCACCATCTGGGAGAGCGCGCCCTGGACAGCCGCGACGGCCGCGACGAACAGGGACAGGTCGCCCACCGAGAGCAGTCCGTCGCGGGCCGCTCCGACCGCCCACACGAGGCCGCCCCCGGCCACGACCGTGGAGAGCGCGGCGAGCGAGCCCTGGGTCCACAGCTCGCGGCGGTCGCGCTCCCGTTCGGCCACGTTGGCGGAACGCCGTTCGGCGAGCATGCGCCCCAGCAGGAACCCGCCGATCCCGAACAGCCGCACCTCCTTGGCCGCCCGCACGTCCGTCAGCACGTGCGAGTAGAACAGGTCCCTGCGGAGCGTCGGGCTGATCCGCCACATCATCCTGACCCTGGCCCGGTTGAGCGTCCGCTCCGCGACGACGGCGGGCAGGGCGGCCAGCAGCACCAGGACCGCCATGGGAGGGCTGATCGTGACCAGGGCCACCAGGAAACCGGCCGTCACGAGGACGCCGCGGCCCATCCCCGCGGCGCTCTGCACGACCGCGCCCGAGGTCAGCTGACTCGACTCCTGGGCCAGGCGCAGCCTGTCGTGGAACCCGGGAGTCTCGAACCTGGCCAGACCGGTGAAGCGGTTGACCGCCGTGTGGAGCCGTTCCCTCGCCAGAAGGCTGACACGGCGCTCCGCCTCCCCGCTCAGATAGCGGTTGAGGTGGAGGGTCACGGCTCCGAGCAGGCCTGCCCCTGCGAGGCCTGCCGTGTAGCCGAGAAGCCGTGACCACGGGGCCCCCGTCGTCAGCGCGTCGAGGGTCAGCTTGGTCAGCCACGCGGTGACGACCGGGACGCCCGCCAGCACGACCGTCGTGACGAGCTGGCCCAGGGCGATCCTGGGAGCCGCTCTCCACATGAGCGCGACGGCGGCGGTGAGATGGGGCATCGGTGCTTTCTCCTCGGCTGCGGCACGGAGACGACGATCGTGCACCGCGCCGCTTCACGTCGGCCATACACCGTCGCCCCGCCCCGGTGCGTGGAGCTTGCGAAGCCCCCGGGCGGACAGTGGTCTCGTGCGAACGCCCCCTGCCCGCCGTGTGCCGCCGCGGCCCGTCGTGTCAGAGCGAGGACTGGCGCGGGACGCCGCGCCGGGCGCGGGCCAGGCCGAGCGCGTCGCCGATCTCCTCGAACATCCGCCCCGCCGCCTCCCCGTCGCCCAGGGCGAGCAGGGCGTATCCCTCCAGACGCCGGAAGCCCGACCTGCGGGCGGAGACCAGGGCGTGGCTCGCGTGGCGCGTGCTCGCGGTCGTGTCGCCGAGCAGCCCATGGGTGACCGCGAGCTCGATGTGCGTCTGGGTGATGTCGTAGTGGAGCTGCTTGGCCAGCGCCAGCTCCAGTGCCCGCTCGTGGAGTCTGAGCGCCTTCTCCGGGGAGTCGCCGCGCGCGGCCGCCCCCAGCGCGTTGGTCGCCGACGTCTCCGACTTGCCGTCGCCGATCGTCCGCGCCAGGTCCCTGGCCCGTACGGCGAGGGCGCGGGCGGTGACGGGATCGCCCAGGTCGTTGTGGACGGCGGCCAGCGAGGAGAGGGCGTCGACCGCGCCGTAGTCGCTCCTGAGCGACTCGAACAGCTCCACGGCGCGGCCGAGCTGGGACAGGGCGAGGTCGAGGTCCCCCCTGTGGTGGGAGACCACGCCGAGGTTGCCCAGGCCGAGGGCCTCGCCCATGGCGGAGGAGCGCTCGCGTTCGCATCTCAGGGCCTCGCCGAGCTGCTCGGCGGCGTGGTCCAGGTTTCCCAGGTAGATGTTGGTCAGCCCGAGGTTGCCGAGGTTGGAGATCATCCCCCGGTACACGCCCAGCCTTCTGTTGGACTCGATGGCGCGCAGGTAGTACCCGGAGGCCTCCCTCGGCTCACCCCGGCTGATGTGGAGCGTGCCCAGCCTGCCCAGCGCCGCGGCCTCCGACTCGAGCCATCCCGCCTTCCTGGACAGCTCCAGCACCGCGGTGTGGTGTTCGAACGCGCCCGCGCGGTCGCCGAGGATCATGTGGGCGTCGGCCAGGCTGCTGCGCATCGCGGCCTGCGCGGCGTGGTCGCCCGCCGCCTCGGCGGAGGCGAGGCCCGCCATGGCGTGCCGCATCCAGCCGGAGGAGTGCCTGCGCAGGTACCAGTAGCCCCGCAGGGCGTCGACGAGCAGCCACTGCGTCCTGCCCCCGGTCTCCTCGGCCAGGGCGACGACGTTGTTCAGCTCCGCCTCGAGCCAGCTCAGCGCCGAGGCCTCGGAGTCGAACGACGGCCGAGCCTGCAGATCGAGCGGGAGGTAGACCATCTGGGGGCAGATCAGCTCCGAGGCCGCCCGCGTGTGCCTGAGGTACCACAGGGCCAGCCGCTCGCGCGTCCGCCGCTGCTCGGCCTCCGGCTCCTCCTCGGCGAACCGCTCCAGGGCGTAGAGCCTGAGCAGGTCGTGCAGGGCGAAGCGGTCGCCCTCGCCGCCGTGGACGAGGTGGGACCTCCACAGCACCCGCAGCAGCGGCTCGACCTCCAGCTGGTCCGCCCCCAGCATCGCCGCCGCCGCGGCGGGCGTGAAGTCGGGCCCGGGAACCGCGCCGAGGGCGCGCAGCAGCCGCCTCGCCTCGTACGGCAGCCGCCGGTAGGAGGCCTCGAACGTCGAGCGGATGGCATGACGCCTGTCGATGTCGCCGTCGAGCGCGCTCAGCCGGTCCTCGCCTCCCAGCCTTCCCAGGTAGGCCGAGACGCTGAGCCCGGGCTCGCTCACGATCTGCGTGGCGGCGAGCCTGAGCGCCAGCGGGAGGTGGCCGCAGAACTCCGCGAGCCCCTCGCACTCCGCGCCGGTGATCCTCTCCACGAGCTCGCGCGACTCCTCCCGCGGCATCACCTCGACCGTGATCCGCCTGACCCCCTCCAGGACCAGGGAGTCGAGCCGGTCGCGGCTGGTGATCAGGGCGCAGGAGGGGAGCGGCGGAAGCAGCGGCCTGACCTGGGCGCCGTCGAACGCGTTGTCCAGGAGCACGAGCGTCCGCCGCCCGGCCAGCAGGCTCCGGTAGAGGGCGGAGGCCTCCTCCGTGGCCAGGGGGACCTGCTCGGCGGGCACGCCGAGCGAGCGCAGGAACTGCGCCAGGGCGTCGAGCGGATGCAGCGGGCGGGTCGAGGGGGTGAAGCCGCGCAGGTCGACGTAGAGCTGGCCGTCGGGGAAGCGGTCGGCGGCGTGGTTGGCCCAGTGCACGGACAGGGCCGTCTTGCCGACTCCGCCGGTTCCGGTGAGGGCGCAGAAGACCGAGGCGCGCCCCCCGGCGGGGGAGGCGGGGAAGAGGTCGTCGAGGGCGCGCAGGTAGGCGGTGCGGCCCACGAAGTCGACGACCCCCGCGGGGATCTGGCGCGGGGTCGGCGCCGCCTGTGGCCGGTTGGAGACGATCTCGGGAGCCAGGAGCAGCCCGGGGTCCTCATTGAGGATGCGTTCGTGCAGGGCGCGCAGCTCCGGGTTCGGGGGCACCCCGAGCTCGTCGTCGAGGATTCCGCAGGCGGTCTGGTAGGCGTCGACGGCCTCGGCCGTCCGCCCGCAGCGGTGGAGCGAGAGCATCAGCAGCCCCCACGCCGGCTCGCGGAAGGGGTTCCTGCCGGTGAACTCCCGCAGACCGGCGACCAGGTCCTCGTGCTGTCCCAGGGCGAGCCTGGCGGTGACGGAGTCCTCGTAGGCGGAGAGGCGAAGCTCCTCCAGCCTGCTGCGGTCCGGCCACAGCCACTGGGGGAGCGGGAGCCCGTCGAGCAGCTCACCGCGCCACATCGCCAGCGCGTCGCCCAGATGACCGGTCGCCTCCCGGAAGCGCGCCGCGGTGAGCGCCTGCCGGCCGCGTGTCACCAGCTTCTCGAACACGGCCGCGTCGTAGCGGCTCTCCTCGACCGTGAGCAGGTAACCGTTGCCGTTCAGGGAGACGCTCTCGTCGAGGAGCCTGCGCAGCTCGGAGACGTAGGACTGCAGGTTCGCGCGCGCGGAGGCGGGCCTGCGCTCCTCCCAGAGGGCCTCGAGCAGTTCGTCGGCGGGCACGAGGGTGTTGGCGCGTAAGAGGAGGATCGCGAGCAGGGTGCGTGTTTTGCGACGCTTCGGGACGAGGATTCGTCCCGAAGCGTCACGTATCTCCAGCGGACCAAGTACACGGAATTCGACCACGGAGAAGTCTCCCACCGCTCGTCTTTCACGGCTGGGCTTTCCGGTGTCTGATGTGCCCGCGGTCCAGCCGGTGGTTCAGGGGTTCGGGATCCCGGGAGCCGAGATCGTGAAGGCGCGGAGGCGTCGGATCACACGACCCCAGGGGGGGTTCGCGGGTCGCGCCGTCGCGGAGGCGCCTTCGTCTGCGGGAGGCCGGGGAGCCGGGGAGTCGTGAGCGCGTGCCCCGCAGGGCACGGGGAGACCGGTCGGGCGCCTCAGATGCTCAACAGCTCGGCGGCGGCCTGGGCGTTGGCGCGGGCGGCGCCGTACGTGGCCAGGTAGGTCGCTCCCTCGGGGCGCCAGATCGGCAGGCCCATCTCCACGACCGTGGCGTCGGGACGGGCGGCCAGCAGTTCGGAGACCACCGTCTGGCTGGTCTCGTAGCGGTGGGCGTCCTTGACCACGACGATCAGGGAACGGCCGATGGCACGCTCCAGGATGTCCGGCACGTCCGCGTCCTCGGGTTTGACCCGGACGACCTCCGCCTGCGGCATCAGGGGGGAGAAACCCCACGGAACGTCTCCGACCGCGATGGTCGGCGGAGTCTCCACCTCGACCACCAGCGGGTCGACGAGCGGGGACGTCGCGCCGGTGAGGGTGACCGCGCGGCGGGCCGCGGTCAGGCCGATCACGCTCTCCTCCGCCTGTCCCGTCTGGGGCGAGCCGAACCAGGCGCGCAGACGGTTCACGCGCTCGGCCGCCGCCTCCAGCCTGGCCGCGGGCAGCCGCCCGTCCCCCACCGCGGCGACGATCTCGTCGATGATCCGGCGGACGTCCTCCTCGGTCGGTATCGGGCCCAGGCAGAGCAGGTCGGCCCCGGCGGCGAGCGAGAGCACCGCGCCGCCGGCCAGGCCGACGCTCTCGGTGATGGCGTGCATGTCGAGGGCGTCGGTGATGACCACGCCGTCGTAGCCCATCTCGCCGCGCAGCAGGCTGGTCAGGGCGGTCGAGGACAGCGTGGCGGGAGCCGCGCCGGTCAGCGCGGGGACCCGGACGTGCGCGGTCATGATGGACTTGGTCCCGGCGTCGATCGCGGCGCGGAAGGGCGCGAGCTCTCGTTCGCGCAGCAGTTCGACGGACGCGTCGACGAGCGGGATCTCCAGGTGGGAGTCCTGCCGGGTGGCGCCGTGGCCGGGGAAGTGCTTGACGCAGGCGGCCACGCAGGCCGACTGGAGGCCGTGGACGGCCGCGACGGTGTGCCGCGACACCAGGGCGGTGTCCGACCCGAAGGAGCGGGTGCCGATCACCGGGTTGTCGGCGGCGGTGTTGACGTCGGCGGACGGGGCCATGTCCAGGTTGACGCCGCAGGAGGCCAGCTCGTCGCCGATGGACCGGTAGACCCGCTGGGTCAGCTCGACGTCGTCGACCGCGCCGAGGGCGGCGTTGCCCGGGTAGGGGCTGCCCACGTGGTAGGCGAGACGGGTGACGTCGCCGCCCTCCTCGTCCAGCGAGATGACCGGGTCGCCGGCCTCGCGCAGGCGGGAGGTGAGCGCCGAGAGCTGGGCGGGGTCGGCGACGTTGAAGCCGAACAGGGTGACGCCGCCGAGACCGTTCTCCAGGTCGTGGAGAACCCAGTCGGGAGCGATGGTGCCCTTGAACGCGACGAGCAGCGTTCCGGCCGCGAGACGACGCAGCCTCTGATCGCTGGAAGCCGCGATGAGCTCAGACATGGCGGTAGATGCTCCTTACCTGAGATGAGGAGTTTCGGATGGGGAAAGGGCGGTACGGCTCGCGCCTTGTGGGTGCGGAGCCGTACCGGCACCAGCGGGGGTCAGCCCTTGACGGCGCCCGCGACGAGACCGGAGACCATCCGTCGCTGCACCAGGAGGAAGAAGATGACGACGGGGATGGTCATCACCGTTGAGGCGGCCATGATGGACCCCCAGTCGGTCGTGTTGCGGCCGAAGAAGTACCGCAGCGCGATCGGCATGGTGTATTTGGTGTCGTCCTGCATGAGCACCAGCGCGAAGAAGAACTCGTTCCACGCGGCGATGAAGGAGAAGATGCTCGTGGCCACCAGGCCGGGGGCGACCAGCGGGAACAACACCTGCCAGAAGGTGCGGAAGCGGGTCGCGCCGTCGATCGCGGCGGCCTCCTCCAGCTCCCTGGGGACGGCCGCGACGAAGTTGCGCAGCATCCAGATGGCGAACGGCAGCGTCAGGCCGACGTTGATCACGACGAGGCCGAGGATCTCGTTGTACAGCCCGGCGCGCTTGGCCATCAGGAACAGCGAGATGCCCAGGGCCTCGGCCGGCACCATCTGCACGATGAGCAGCAGGACCAGGAAGGTCGCGCGGAAGCGGAACTTGAACCTGGCCACGGCGACCGAGGCGAGCAGCGCGAGAACCGCGCCGACCACCACGGTGCTGAGGGCCACGATGAGGCTGTTGCCCAGATAGAGCCAGATGGAGTGGCCGGCGACGCCCTCGGTGAAGATGCCGGCGAAGTGCTCCAGCGTCGGCTCCGTCGGCAGGGGCCTGAGCTCCAGGGAGGAGATGTCGGCCTCTGACTTGAACGACGTGGAGACCATCCAGAAGACCGGGAAGATCGCGGCCAGGAAGACGACGATCCCGGCGGCGTTGAGCCCGACGCGGCCGAGCCGGGCGCGGAGTGCCGGGTTCATCGGAGCTCCTCCTGTCGGACCATCTGACGGACGTAGACGAACGTGACCGCGAGCAGGATCAGCGTCAGCACGACGGCGATCGCCGAGCCGATGCCCATCTTCGGCGGTGCGGAGAACGCCTCGGCGTAGGAGTAGAGGGACAGGTTGAAGGCGTCGCGCGTGGCCACACCGCCCGCGAGCGTGTGCAGCTGGGTGAAGACCTTGAAGTCCCAGATGATGGACAGCACCAGCAGCACCGAGAAGACCGGCCGTAGCAGCGGGAAGGTGATCTTCCAGAAGATCCGCCACGCGGTGGCGCCGTCGACCCTGGCCGCCTCGTACAGCGCCGAGGAGATGCTCTTGAGACCGGCGAGCACCGAGACCGCGATGAAGGGGAACGACTGCCACACCACGCACAGGATCAGCACGGTGTACAGCGGCGCGGGCTCGAGGAACCAGACGAAGCCCGACCAGTCCGACCTGCCGAACAGCGCCTGCGACAGGAAGTCGGGCAGCAGGTTCAGCACCCAGTTGGCGACGCCGTTGCGGTCGTCGAACAGCCAGCGGAAGATGATCGCCGAGCTGATCGCCGGGGTGGCCCAGGCGAGCATCGAGCCGATCACCACCAGGGTGGACATCTTCTTGCCGAGCTTGTTGAGCAGCAGCCCGACCAGGGTGCCGATGACCAGGGTGAGCGTCACCGCGATCAGGGCGAAGATGACGGTGTTGCGCAGGGCCGCCCAGAAGAGGTCCGACTCGACGATCTTCTGGTAGTTGCCGACTCCGACCGACTCGGCGGGATAACCGCGAATCTCCCTCAGTCCCACCTTCTGGAAGGACATCTGGATCATCTGGACCAACGGGTAAAGCAGCAGCCCGCCGATGACGATCATCGCCGGGAGCAGCAACCCGTAGGGGAGATATCTCGGGTTGAGCGCTGAACGCGGGTTAGCGGGGCGGAGCCCACGCTTCGAACCGCCGGCCTTGCGGCCGCCGTCCGAAGCGTGGGCCTGCCTCGACGTGGTCGTCGTCATGGCTACTGGTTCAGCAGCTCTTCGACCTGCTTGCCTGCCTCGTCCGTGGCGGCCTCAAGGGTCTTCTTGCCCTGGACGATGTCACGCAGCATGTTGTGGATGACCAGCTTGTTCTTGTCGACCTCGACCCAGTTCGGGCTGGCGGGCAGGCCCTTGCCGTTGACCAGACCGGCGGCGAACGGGCCGAGCCACTCGTCGCTCTTGTACTTCTCGCCCTGCAGCAGCGAGCCGTAGGTCGGGAACAGGCCCATGGCGTCGGCGTTGGCCTGGTTGTTCTCCTCGGTCATGAGCATCTGGATCAGCTCCCACGCGGCCTCGGGGTGCTTGGAGTCCTTGCCGATGGCGAGGTCCGAGCCTCCCGCGAACTGCGGGGCGATGTTGCCGTCCTTGGCCGGGAGGGCGAAGGCGCCGACGTTCTCGCTCTCGGAGAGCTTCTTGTTCGTCTTGCTGATCTCGGCCTTGGCCCAGGAGCCGTCGATGTACATGCCGGTCTTGCCGTTGGCGAAGTTCCTGGCGATCTCGATGGAGTTGCGGCCGAGGGAGGCCACGGGGGAGACCTTGTGGGCCGTGATCAGGTCCGTGTAGAACTTGATGCCCTCGCGAGCGGTCGGCTCGCTCAGCTTCGAGACCCACTTGCCGTTCTCGCTCTTGGCGATCTCGCCGCCCACGCCCCAGACGAAGGGGGCGAGGGACTGCATCATGTCGCTGCCGCCGTTGAACTCGAAGCCGGCGGTGCCCTTCTTCTTCTCGCTGATGGTCTTGGCCGCGGCGACCAGCTCGTCCCAGGTCTTCGGGACCTCGAGCTTGAGCTCCTTGAACCAGTCCTTGCGGTAGATGACCGCGCGGTCACCGGCCATCCACGGCACGCCGTAGATCTTGCCGTCAAGGGTGTCGGTGTCCCACATGCCCTGCGAGATGCCGCCCTTGCCGGGGAAGGCGCCGACCTTGTCGGTGAGGTCGAGGAAGACGTCCTGGGCGGCCCAGGTGATGACGTCGGTGTTGCCGATCTCGGTGACGTCGGGGGTCTCGCTGCCGGCCGCCGCCGCCTGGAACTTCTCGGCGTAGCCGGTCCACGGCGACCACTGCACGTTCACCTTCGCGCCGGTGTTCTTCTCGAAGTCGGCGACGACCTTCTCCATGACCGACTTCTGCTCCGGGGTCGGGTCGCCCCAGCGCCAGAAGGAGAGGGTCTGGCCCGCGTACTTGGGGCCTGCGCTGGAAGCCGCCGCGGACGGGTCGGCGGACGCGCTGTCACTGGTGCTGGTGCTGGTGCCGCTCCCACATGCGGCGAGGCCCAGTGCCAGGACGGCGGTCGTTGCCGTCGAAACGGCGATCTTCGTGAACTTCACTTGGGGTTCTCCCTTCCCGGCTTCGCGTCGGGGTCGCGCTTCGTGCGTCGGCGGGGATCCCCGGGACCTCGCCGTACGTAATCGAAGTTCTGTCCAGGTCCGAGGCTTCACCTGCTTGCCTGCGGGCCGACTGCCGCTAAACTAACAAGAAACTTTCTTAAAAGAAACGATCGTTAGCGGATCGTGACGGGGGGAAACCGATCTTGACCAGACGTCCGGGCACCCCTCGGCTGCTGCGCCAGCTCAACGACCGCGCGGCCCTGGAACTCCTGCTTTCCAGTGGCCCGCTCACCCGTGCTGAGCTGGGAGAACTCACCGGGCTCTCCAAGGTGACCGCGGGTCAGCTGCTCGCCAGACTCGAGGACCGCAGACTCGTCGCGATGGTCGGCGAGCAGGCGGGCGGGCGGGGACCGAACGCGGCGCTGTACGGCGTCGTGCCCTCGTGCGCCTACGTCGCCGGACTGGACGTGCTGCCCGACCGGATCAGCGCCGGGGTCGCCGACATCACCGGGGAGACCGTCGCCGAGGTCTCCGTCAATCCCAGGGACCACGACGACCCGGTGCGGCTGGTGCACAGCGCCGTCCAGAAGGCGTGCGAGTCGGCGGGCATCACCCTCGCCCAGCTGCGCGCCTTCGTGATCGGCACCAGGGGCGTCGTCGACCCCAGGACCGGCGACGTCAGGTTCTCCTTCGACCTGCCCTCCTGGCACGAGGGCGTGCTGGCCGAGCTCCGCCGCGACCTCAACGTCCCCGTGACGATCGAGAACGACGTGAACCTGGCCGCGCTGGCCGAGCACTTCTGCGGCGCCGCCACGGAGGTCGAGGACTTCGTGCTCGTCTGGGCGGGCGTCGGCCAGGGCCTGGGGGTCATGCTCGGCGGACGCCTGCACCGGGGTTTCACCGGAGGCGCGGGCGAGATCGGCTGGCTCCCCGTCCCCGGCGAGCCGCTGCCCGTCAACGTGACCGAGCCCCAGTCGGGGTCGTTCCAGAGACTGGTCGGCGGCGACGCCGTGGCGGGCCTGGCGAACGCGTACGGCGTGCGGGCCGCGGGCCGGGGCGACTCGGTGGCCGACCACGTCCGGGCGGCGGTCTTCGACGGCGCGGAGGGCTTCCTGGACGAGCTGGCCGGACGTCTCGCGGTCGGTGTCGCGGCGGTCGCCGTGGTGCTCGACCCGGGGCTGATCGTGCTCAGCGGCCACATCGGCAGGGCGGGCGGGCCCGCGCTCGCGTCCAGGATCCAGGAGGCCGTGGCCAGGGTGTGCCCGAGCGAGCCGAAGGTGGTGATCTCGGAGGTCGAGGGCAACTCCGTGCTGCGCGGGGCGCTGGTCTCGGCCCTGCACCAGGCCCGCGAGCAGGTCTTCTCCGAGACGGTGTGAGAATTGCCGCTATGCGCGACATCGTTTTGATCTCCGATCCCCGGGTCGCCTCGATTCCCGTCGAGGAGTCCGGGGAGCAGCTGGTCGACGTCCGGGGGCGGTTGCGGGTCGACGAGCGGCTCGCCGACCCCGAGGGGGCCTACGCCCACCTCAGGCAGGGACTGCTCGCCAGGCTCGAGGACGCGCAGGATCGGCTGCCCCGGGGATACCGGCTGCTGGTCGTGGAGGGCTACCGGCCGCTGGCGACGCAGCAGCAGATCTTCGACAGGTACTCGGCGGAGCTGTGGGCGACATTTCCAGAAATGTCGCCTGAGGAGATCTACAGTGCGGCGAGCCGTTACGTCTCGCCGGTCGAGGTCGCCCCGCACACCGCGGGCGCGGCCGTCGACCTGACCCTGTGCACGGAGGACGGCGTCGAGCTGGACATGGGCACCCCGCTCAACGCCACCCCCGAGGAGAGCGACGGCGCCTGCTACACCGCGGCCCCCGGCATCTCGTCCGAAGCCCGCCACCACCGCGAGGTGCTCGGCGCGGCCCTCGACTCGGCGGGCCTCGTCAACTACCCCACCGAGTGGTGGCACTGGTCCTACGGCGACCGCTACTGGGCCATGACCACCGGAGCCCCCTCCGCCCTCTACGGCCCCCGCGCCCTGTAGCGCCCCCGCTCGCGGCGGCACGGCCCGCTTCGAGGACATAGGGGACAATCGACGCCATGCACTTCGGCATCCTCGGCCCCCTGGACGTGCGGTCCCCCACCGGTGAGACGATCACCGTGGGCGGGCCGAGACCGCGTGCCCTGCTGGTGATGCTGCTGCTCGAGGCGGGCCGGGTGGTCGGCGTCCAGCGGCTGATCGACGGCCAGTACGGCGACGATCCCCCCGCGGGCGCGGCCAACGCCGTACAGGCCCAGGTGTCCCGGCTGCGCCGCGCTCTGCCCGCCGGGCTGGTCGAGTTCCACGGGACCGGCTACCGGCTCGCGGCGGACCCCGAGGACGTCGACGCCCACCGGTTCGAGCGGCTCGCCCGCGAAGGGCGGCGTCTGCTGTCCACGGGGCACCACGCCGCCGCCGAGAGCCCGCTGCGGGAGGCGCTCGGCCTGTGGCGCGGGCCCGCCCTGGCCGACCTGGCGGACCTGCCCTTCGGCCGGGCGCAGACGGCGCGCCTGGAGGAGCTCAGGCTGACGGCGGCGGAGGACCTGGCCGAGGCCGAGCTCGCCCTGCCCGGAGGCGGCTCCGTGGCCGAGCTACGCCGTCTTGTGACCGCCCATCCGTTGCGGGAACGCCTGCGGGGACAGCTGATGCGCGCCCTGCAGGCCGAGGGGAGACAGGCCGAGGCGCTGGAGGTGTTCGAGGAAGTCAGACGGCTGCTCGCGGAGGAGCTCGGCGCGGACCCCTCACCCGAGCTCGCCGAGGTCCACCTGGCGCTCCTGCGCGCGGAACGGCCCGCGCCGACGCCGAGGCGGAGGCCCGCGGCCCAGCTCACCAGCTTCGTGGGGCGGGAGCGGGAGCTGGAACGGCTCGACGCGCTGCGTGACACCCGCCTGGTCACGATCGTCGGGCCGGGCGGCACCGGCAAGACCAGGCTGGCGGTCGAGGCGGTCAGACGAGGGCGGCGCGAGGTGTGCTTCGCCGACCTGTCCCCGCTCGCCGACCTGTCCCCGCTCGGCGCGCACCCCGCACCGGACGGCGGACAGGTGGCCCAGGTGGCCCAGGTGGTGCTGGGCGCCCTCGGACTGCGCGAGACGGGCCTTCACCCGCTGCGCGCGCCCGACCCCGTGGCGCACCTGGTCGCCGCCCTGGCCGGGCAGGGACTGCTGTTGGTGCTCGACAACTGCGAACACGTGGTCGCGGCGGCCGCGACGCTGGTCCGCGGACTGCTGGACGAGTGCCCCGGGCTGGCCGTCCTGACCACCAGCCGCGAACCCCTCGGCATCACCGGTGAGACGCTGATGCCGCTGACGCCGCTGCTCACCCCGCCGCCCGGCTCGCCGACGGCCGACGCCCTGGCCTATCCGGTCATGCGGTTGTTCGCCGACAGGGCGGCGGCCGTACGGCCTGCGTTCGAGCTGGGGCCGGACAACGTGGAGACGGCCGTCCGGATCTGCGCGGCGCTCGACGGACTGCCGCTGGCCGTCGAGCTGGCGGCCGCGCGGCTGCGCTCCTTCACCGCGGAGGAGATCGTCACGCGCCTGGCGGAGCACGGCCGCTTCCGGCTGCTGTCACGCGGCGACCGTACGGCCGCGGCACGCCACCGGACCCTGCACGCGGTGGTCGAGTGGAGCTGGGACCTGCTCACCCCCGGCGAGCAGGTGCTGGCCAGGCGGTTCGCCGTGTTCGCCGGAGGCGCGTCGCTGGAGGCGGTCGAGGCGGTCTGCGAGGTGGAGGACGCCGCGGGACTGCTGGCCGACCTGGTGGACAAGTCGCTGGTCGAGACCGACGGCGACCGGTACCGCATGCTCGACACGATCAGGCTGTTCTGCGCGGAGCGGCTGACCGAGGCCGGGGAGCGGGAGCGCATGCGCGGCGCCCACGCCCGCCACTTCCTCGACCTCGCGCAGCGCGCCGACCCCCGTCTCCGGGAGGCGGAGCAGCTCCGGTGGCTGGCCAGGCTCTCGGCGGAGCACGACAACCTGATGACCGCGCTGCGCCGGAGCGTGACGGGTGACGGTGCCGGGGAGGGCGACAGGGAGACGGCGCTGCGGCTGGTCGCCGCACTGGCGGCGTACTGGTGGCTGAGCGGGCGGCGCGGCCAGGTGGGGGAGATCGCCGCCGATCTCCTCAGGGCGGTTCCCGAGCCCGTCGAGGGTCTGGAGGAGGAGTACGTCACATGCGTGGTGCACGCCGTCCCCCGGGCGTCGCCGGAGCACTGGGGACGGGCCGCGGCGATCGTGGAGTCGCTGGACCGGCTGCGCCACCCCTTCGTCGTGGCCCTGTGGGGCATGGCCGCGGGACCGCCCCAGGCCGGGCCCCGTACGCTGCCCGGCCTGGAGCCGTGGCTGCGGTCCCTGGAGACGCTGAGCCTGGGCCTGCTCGCGATGATGGGAGGCGACCCGGCCGGAGGCGAACGGGACCTGCGGGAGGCGCTGACCGGCTTCCGTTCCATGGGAGAACGGTGGGGGACGGCCCAGGCGCTGGACGGGCTGGCCATGATCGCGAGTCGGCGCGGGGAGTGGGCGCGCGCCCGGGACCTGTGGGCGGAGGCACTGGAGCTGTTCGAGCGGCTCGGCGCCGTCGAGGAGACCGTGGACGTGCTGACGCGCAGGGCCGAGGGGCTGGTGCGTCAGGGCGACATGGCCGCCGCCGTCGCCGACTGCCGGCGCGCCGGAGAGCTGGCCCGCACGACGGGCAGACCGGACGCGATCGCCACCGTCCACCTGGAGTCGGCGGAGATCGCACGGTTCCACGGTGACCTCGCCGAGGCCGGGCGCCTGCTCGACCTGGCGCTGGAGGCCTCGCGGGACGGGGGCTTCGGCATCGAGGGGACGCGGACCCGCGCGCTGGTCGCGCTGGGACGGCTGGCCGAAGCCGAGGGCGACCCCGCGCGGGCCCGCCTCAGGTACCGGCAGGCGCTGACCGCGGCACGCGGCTCCTCCCTGACGGTCTGCCTCGCCGACGTCGCAGAGGGGCAGGCGGGAGCCGCGCTGCTGGACGGGGCGGGGGAGCGCGCCGCGACGCTGCTCGGCGCGGCGGTCGCGCTGCGCGGGACGGCCGTCGCCGGGGCCCGGGACGTCGCCGGGACCGCCGCAGGCGCACGCGACCTCGTCGGCGCGGAGACGTTCGCGTCGGGGTTCGCCCGAGGAGCCGCGATGAGCCAGGAGGAGGCGCTGACCGTGCTGGACGGCGAGCAGGCCCACGGGGGCGGCCTGGCCGAGGACACGGATGTTCGGGGGGACACGGACGTTTTGGGGGACGCGGACGTTCAGGGCGACGCGGACGTTCGGGGCGACGCGGCGGGGGACTGACGGCGCTCCACGCCGAGGAGGTCCGGCTGTCAGCCGACGGTCGGCGAGCTGTCAGCGCCCCTCGCGAGGCTCGGGACATGAAGAACACCACGGTCCTCATCTCCGGCGCGAGCATCGCCGGGCCCGCCCTCGCCCACTGGCTGCACCGCGCGGGCTGCGCCGTCACCGTCGTCGAGAAGGCCCCCGCGCTCCGCCGGGGCGGCCAGGCCGTCGACTTCAAGGGCGCGACCCACCTCACCGTGCTGGAGCGCATGGGAATCCTCCAGGAGGTGCGGCGTCGCCAGACCGGGGGAAGCGACCAGACCATCGTCGACGCGAACGGCAGACGCCTGGCGGTCGTCCCGGGGGAGTTCACCGGCGGCGACATCGAGATCACCCGCGGAGACCTGTCCGCCCTGCTGTACGACAGGACCAGCGAGGGCTGCGAGTACGTCTTCGGCGACTCCGTCACCTCGCTGACCGAGACACGGGGCGGCGTGCACGTCACCTTCGAGCGCGGCGCGCCGCGCACCTTCGACCTGGTCGTCGGCGCGGACGGCATCCACTCCAACGTCCGGCGGCTGGCCTTCGGCCCCGAGTCCGAACACGTGCGTTTCCTGGGCCACTACTACGCGCTGGCCGACCTCGGGGGGGACAGTGAGAGCCTGATGTACAACGAGCCGGGCCGGATGGCCGCGATCGGCGGTCCCAAGGCGCCCGCCTTCTTCGTCTTCGCCTCCGAGCAGCTCGACTACGACCGCTACGACGTCGAGCGGCAGAAGCGGATCCTGGCCGACGCCTATCGGGGCGCGGGCTGGCGGGTTCCCGAGCTCATGGCGAGGCTGCCCCAGGCACGCGAGCTCTACCTCGACTCGATCAGCCAGGTCAGGATCGACCACTACGTCAAGGGCAGGGTCGTGCTGCTCGGAGACTCCGCCTACGGCAACACCCTGGGCGGTTTCGGCACCGGCCTGGCCGTCGTGGGCGCCTACGTGCTCGCCGGAGAACTGGCCGAGGCCGGAGGCGACCACCGGGTGGCGTTCGCGCGCTACGAGGAGGTCTTCCGCGACTACGCCAAGGTGGCCAGGCAGGGCAACGCGGGCCCCTTCCTCGCCCCGCCGACCCCGGCGCGCATCAGGATGCGCAACTGGACGTTCAACCGCAGACTCCTGTTCAGGGCCATGATGAAGATGACCGACAGGTTCGCCACCAACATCGCCCTCAAGGACTACCCCGCCCTCACCCGGTCCTCCCGCACCCCGTGAGTCGTCGGCGTCGCGGCCTCCCTTCCTGGCCTTTCAACCGCCTCTCACCGCGTGGCCGGTCCACTTGACGTCCCGGCGATCTGGGTGACGATGAAGTCGAGCCGCTCCGTCTGACCGTTCGGGGGGATGCGGCCGCTGTCCGCCAGGGCGGCTATGCCGTGCAACGCGCTCCAGGTGACTTCGGCGAACAGCTCGCGTCGCGGGTTGTCCGAGCGGAAGCAGCTCACGAACTCGTCGAAGGCGGCGCGCAGTGGGGGCGGCGTCTCGGCGTGCGCGAACTTCACATCGGTCGGCAGGACGAACATGGCCTGGTAGAGGGCGGGCCGCTCGGTCGCGAAATCCAGGTAGGCGCGGCAGACGGCGTGCAGTGCCCCAGACGGCGCCCCAGACGGCGCCTCAGACGGCTCGGGGGCGGCCAGCCGGGCACGGCGCAGGCGGGCCGCGAGTTCGCCGAAGCCCTCGATGGCGACGGCGCGCAGGATGGCGTCCTTCCCGTTGAAGTGGCTGTAGAGCACGGGCTGGCTGTACTCGACGTGCTCGGCCAGCCTTCGCGTCGTCACCGCCTCCCACCCTTCGGCCTCGGCCAGTTCGCGGGCGGCCGTGATGATCAGCTGATGGCGTTGGGCGCGTTCACGTTCGCGGCGTCTGGCGATGGCGGACATGACAGCATCATAGCAACGCTAGACATTATGTCTACGATAGAAATATTGCCGCTATGAAAACTAGCGGCGCTAGAAAAGGCGGTGCGACAAGCCCGGGGCGGCCGCCTACGGCATCCACGGCGCTGTCGCAGCGGTGATGCCGGCGTTCTGCTCGCCGTGGCCGCGGTGGTCGGCGCCGTTGGGCGCGAAACGGCGCGGAGCCGCGAACTCCGATTCGATCCAGCCCCGCCTTCCTCCACGCGAACAGCCCGGACGACCCGGGTCAGAGGTCGGGGAGCGGAGGGCGTTGGAACAGGGGGCGGTCGGGGGCGGCGCCGATCAGGAGGCCGGCGTGGGCGGTCAGGACGGTGCAGCCGCCCGCGTCGCACAGGTCGGTCCACTCCGCGGGCGTCGTCACCGGCAGGCGCGTGCGGATCCTGCCCTCCCCGTCCACGACGTAGAGGCGGCCGTTCATCGCGGTGAGGGAGACGGCCCCGCCCGAGGAGTCGACCAAGGCCCACTCAGAGGTTTCCGGGCTCAGCCGCCACAGGTCTTCCGCGGTCGCGGCGAAGAACTCGCCGTTCACCATGCCGAGGCCGACTCCGCCGGAGGGCGCGTCGGCGATGGTGATCCAGCCGTGCTCGGGGTCCTGGTAGACGAGCCGGTCGTCGGAGGTGAGACCGTACAGGCCGATGGGATGGACGGTGGTCGCCTCCCTGGGGGTGGCCATGGCGACGACCTGCGGCGCGGTGCCCGCGCGCTGCCAGCGCAGGTTCTGGGCCGAGACGTCGCGGACGAACAGGGAGTCGTCGGGGGCGACGCCGTACAGGCGGGAGCCGAACACCGTCAGGGCGCGGAACGTTCCCACGCCGCCGATGATCTCCCAGCCGCCCGTCCTGGACGACAGCCGGTCCAGCACGTTGCGGGTGATCCTGTCGACGGCCGGGTCGTGCAGGGTGTTGCCCCAGTTCACGGTGGACGCGGTGAACACCGTTCCCGCGCCGAGGCCGAAGACGCCCATGGTGGCCATGCCGCCCTGGCCGTAGCGGTGCCAGTGGCGCAGGTCGGCGGTGGCGAGGATGACGAAGGAGGGCGGGGTGCCGTCGCGTCCCGTCGCCAGCGGGACGCCGTCGACCTCGACGAAGTCGCAGGCGTCGGTCTCGTAGCCGATGGCCCCCTGGCCGAACTTGTCGCCCTCGCCGAGCCCGGTCCCGGCGAACACCCAGTGTTCGGGGAACCTGACGGTGTAGGACTCCTCGTGCATCCGCTGCATGTACGGCCCCCAGGTTCCCGCGCCGCGCCTGAAACTGACGCCGGTCAGCCCGTTCTCGGGGCGGTTCACCGGGGCGCTCGACCACTCGACCGTGGTCAGCCCGGGGTCGATCGCGGCCATCGGGTCCATGACGGCGTCGCGGTAGCAGACCATCGTCCGCCCGTCGTCCTCGAGGCGGAACTGCCACCAGCAGGTGTTTCCCGAGAACACGGCCAGATTGCCGCCTCGGCGCACGAACTCCTCGACGTTGTCGCGCATGCCCGCCGACCAGTACTCGTCGTGGCCGTTGACCACCAGCAGCCGGTAGCCGGACAGCAGCTCCGCGCCGTCGTGCAGGTCGAGGCCCGAGCAGTAGTCCACGTCGTAGCCCGCGGGGCCGAGCCAGCGGAGCATGCCCTCCTCCCAGCGCTCCGGCGGAGGCCCGCCGCCGGGCCGGTCGAAGGACACCTTCGCGGCGCGGTTCGGCTGCTCGGTCCAGTAGATCGACTCGCCGGGAATGCCCGCCCGGTTGTACGCCTGCCAGGTCGGGAACGGGATCGACAGCAGGATCGGCGAGTTCGGCCTGGCGGCCCTGACGACGAAGTAGACGTCGGAGAAGCCCTCGGAGAAGCCCTCGTCGGCGGTGAAGACCGCGCGGTAGAGCGAGCTGGGCCAGTCGGCGGGGATCTCCAGCGTCCAGAGCGGGCCGTCGAACCGCTCGCTGAGCATGGGCAGGTCGGCGGCGACGTCCTCGACCGTGACCGTGCCGCGCGCCGGGGCCCGTGAGGTGTGGGCCAGGTGGAAGCGGAGGGTCCCCTCCTGGACGCAGGAGGTGGACTCGGCGTAGGCGTAGACCGTCATCCGACCGGCTCCAGAATCTCGCGGAACGCCGCGTCGACCAGCAGGGACTCCAGATCGCGCAGGTAGCGCTCCATGGCGGCCCTGGACATGTAGTGGGTGTCGGCGGTCAGCGAGACGCCGAGGCCGCCGGGCTCGCCGGTCACGTGAAGGCAGAACCTGCAGTTGAGCTGGTCCTGGCTGAGCGGCCAGGTGAGGGTCGTCGACCCCATGGCGCGCCGTACCGTCGCCTCGTCGTGGGAGGCGTCGACCCGGTCGACGAAGCGCATGTCGTTGAAGCAGCAGTAGGGGTGGATCCTCGTGCCCCGTTCCCGGCTGACCCGTTCGACGAGCCGGTCCCGGTCCCCGGGATCGTGGTAGGCGGAGCGGTAGGCGCGCAGCGCCGCGGACTTCGCCGCTCTGAGCACCTCCGTGAAGCCGCCGTGGCGCAGGTCCAGCACGAACAGGCCCTCCTGGGAGAGCGTGGTGACCGTGTGCGCGGCGTCCTCACGGAAGCGGTTGCCCACGATGGGCAGCATCGCGCACACGTCGTGCCCGGTCACGTCGCCGACCAGCAGGCAGGAGGCGGCCAGCAGCACGGTCGAGGTGCTCGTGCCGTGCACGGCCGCGATCCGTTGGACGGCCAGGTCCAGGGCGCGTGAGACGAGCTGCGCGCGCCAGACGGGCGGGCTCTCCGGCACGGCCTCCCGCCGGTCGAACATGGTCGGCGGGATGCGCCGGTACTCCGTCTCCCAGTGCTCGGCGGCGATCCTGGCGACCCGCAGCCCCGGCTCTGAGCGCTGCCAGCGGGCCAGGTCGAGCGGTGAGGGCGGCGGGGGGCCGGGCACGGTTCCGCGGAGCAGGAGCAGCCGCAGGTCGGTGATCGCCACCTCGGCCCCGAGGCCGTCGGCGGCCAGGTGGCAGAAGACGAGCACGATGTGGGTGACGGTCCCGCGCGGGCCCTCCCCGCCGGTGCCGTCTTCCGCGCCGCGCTCCCGGGAGGTCTCGGCGGTGGTGCCGTCCCCTGTGTCGTGCCCCTGAGGGGTCTCGGCGGTGGTGCCGTCTCCCGTGCTGTGCTCCTGAGGGGTCTCGGCGGTGGTCGCGGGGTTTTCCCGGGCGTGTTCGGCGGGGTCGCCCGCGACCACGAGCCCGACTCTGAGCGGCCATTCGCCCGTGTAGTCGAACGCCGTCTCCGCCAGCCTCCTCAGGAGCAGCTCCGGGTCGCCGTCGGAGATCGTGATCGGGATGGAACCGCCCGCCGCCAGCACCTGTGACGGCTCCGGCTCGGGCCCGGTTTCCGGTCCTGTCTCCGTTCCGGGCCGAGGTCCGGGACCCAGCCTCGTCCGCAGCGACTCGTGCCGCTCGACCAGCGCGCCCAGGACTTCGGCGGCCCGAGCCACCGTGAGCGGGCGGGCCCGCCTCGGCACCTCGAGCACGCGGCCGAAGTTGAAGTAGTGGTCGTCCGGAGCCGTCTTCCTGATCGCGTCCCAGATGGCCCGCTGCCCCCATGTCAGCGGAGCCGTACCTGACCGGCTCCCCGAGAACCGGATGTTCATGTGCCTCTCCCCGTTAGAAGAACGCCCCTGACCGTCGTCGCGGCCCGTTCAGGAGTCCGAGCGCCCGGCTCGCGCGATGTAGCGCTCCAGCGCTCCCAGGTCGTCCAGCAGGTCGAGCCCGTCGCCGGACAGGTCGATCTCGATTCCGAACTCCGTCTCGACCGCGTCGATCAGCCGCATCTGCGCCAGGGACGTGACCCCGAGCGCCGACAGCGGGACCGTGGCGGTCAGCGCCTCCTCCGCCGTGACCGCGCCGTCCGACGCCGAGGCCACCATCGCGGCCAGTCGTTCCCTAACCATTGCGGGCTCCTGTCATTCGGTCGTGTGTCGTTCGGGCGCGGTCGTCGTCCGCCGACACCCAGATCCACTCCTCGGACATCTCAGGACTCCCTCGCACTGAGCGGGCGCAGGTCGGTCCACACCTGGTCGATGTGGGCCAGGCACTCCTCCCTGCCGCCGGTGAAGCCCTCGAGGCGCCAGCCGTCCGGCAGGTCCCGGCCCTCGGGCCAGACCGAATACTGCTCCTCGTGGTTGACCACGACGTGGTGATTCATCTCGGCTCCCCGTTTCCATGAGGCGTTTCGACGAGGCGGGCGGCCTCGTCGTCGGACAGTTCCGCCAGTTCGGCGATGAGCAGTTCCTCGAGCGAGGCTGCGAGCCCGGCCACGGTGCTGCGGGCGAACAGGGTGCGGATCGGCACCTCCACCTCGACGACGGCGCGCAGTCTGGCGATGACACGGGTGGCGAGCAGGGAGTGTCCGCCGAGGGCGAAGAAGTCGTCGAACGCGCCGACCTCCCCGATCCCCAGCACCTCGCCGAACACCTCGGCGACCAGCTCCTCGGCGTCGCCGCGCGGAGCGACCTTCGCCTCCGTGCTCACCGCGGGCGCGGGCAGCGCGGCCCGGTCGATCTTGCCGCTCCGGGTCAGGGGCAGTCCTTCGAGCCGGACCCAGAGCGCCGGGACCATGTAGGCGGGAAGCGTGCCCGCCAGGTGCCTGGCCAGCTCCTCGCCGTCCGCGGTGCCGACGACGTAGCCGACCAGGGTGTCGTCGCGTACGGCGACGGCCGCCTGGCCGACGCCGGGACGGGCGAGCAGCCGCGCCTCGATCTCGCCGAGCTCGATCCGGAAGCCTCTGACCTTGACCTGGTCGTCGTCGCGGCCGAGGAACTCCAACTGCCCGTCGGCCCGCCAGCGCGCCCGGTCGCCGGTCCGGTACACACGTGAGCCGTCCGGGCCCGGCACGAACCGCTGCGCGGTCAGGGCGGGCCTGCCCAGGTAGCCCCTGGCGAGCCCGGCCCCCGTGACGCACAGCTCGCCGGGGGCTCCCGGCGGCACGGGTTCGCCGTCGCCGTCCAGGATCAGGACCCGGGTGCCGCCGATGGGCGCGCCGATCGGCGGCCGTCCCGGCGAACCGTCCAGCTCGGCCGCGGTGGCGATGATCGTCGCCTCGGTCGGGCCGTAGGTGTTGACCAGCCTGACCCGGTCGCCGAAGCGCTCCCGCCAGCGCGCGACCGCGGCCTCGTGCACCTGCTCGCCGCCCAGGATGACCAGGCGCAGCGTGTCGGGCCAGGCGATCTCGTCGATCTGGTCGACCAGCGCGTGCCAGTAGGCCGTCGGCAGGTCCAGCACCGTCACCCCGTCCAGGTGGTCGGGCAGGGTGACGCCGCCGTCGGGAAGCAGTTCCAGGCGCGCCCCGGCGGCCAGCGCGGGGTAGATCTCCTCGGCGTGGGCGTCGAAGCTCAGCGAGGCGAACTGCACCACCCGGTCGCCGGTGTGCAGGCCGTACGCCTCGCGCATCCACGCCACCCGCGCGGCCAGCCCGTCGTGCTCGACCACCACGCCCTTCGGCGTCCCGGTCGACCCGGAGGTGTAGATCACGTACGCGACGGCGTCGCGCGGCCCGGTTCCGTCCGCCCCCTTGTCCGCCGCGCCGGCCGTCCTGTCCGTGGCCCTGCCCGCCGTCCTGTCCGGCACGTCGTCCGCGACGGAGTCGAGCACGAAGGACGCCCCGCTGTCCTCGACGAGGAAGGCCAGGCGCTCCCGCGGGTAGTCGGGGTCGAGCGGGAGGTAGGCGGCTCCGGCCCGCCAGGCGGCGAGCAGGGCGGCGATCGTGTCGGGCGTCCTGCCCAGGCGGACGCCCACCACGTCGCCGGGCGTGACGCCGCGTGCCCGCAGGAGCGCCGCCAGCTCGTCCGCCCGCGCGTCCAGCTCGGCGTAGGTCAGCGTGACGTCCCCGCAGCCGACCGCGACGGCGTCGGGACGCGCCCGTACGGCCGCCGCGACCAGCTCGGGCACCTGGGGCGTCTCGGGCAGCGCGGGCCCCTCGCCGAGACGCGCGAGCAGGGCGTCGTCCTCCTCGGTGCGCAGCGGCAGCGCGGAGACCCGGTCCCCCGCGGCGGAGGGCAGCGAGGTGAGGAGCAGACGGAACCGCGCGGCCAGACCCTCGACGGTCGGCCGGTCGAACAGCTCGGCGTCGTAGACCAGGGTGAGCAGCAGCTCGTGCTCGTCCTGCCAGGCCTCGAGGGCGAGCTCCAGCTTGGCCTGCCGCATGCCGTGCTCGAACGCCGTGGCGGTCAGCCCGGCGAAGGCGTCGCGGTCGTGCCCGGAGTCCTGCGTGTGCAGGATGAACATGGTCTGGAACAGGGGCGTCCTGGTGAGGTCCCGTTCGGCGCGCAGGGCCGTCACCAGTTCCTCGAAGGGGACGCCCTGGTGGGAGAAGGCGTCCAGGACGCCGATCTGGGTCTCACGGAGCAGGTCGGTGAACGCCGGGTCGCCCGACAGGTCGCCGCGCAGGACCAGCGTGTCGCTGAGGTAGCCGACGACGGGTTCGAGCTGGACCCGGTCCCTGCCCGCGGTCGCCGTGCCGACCAGGATGTCGCTCTGGCCGGTGTGCCGGGCCAGCAGCACCTGGTAGGCGGCGAGCAGGACCATGAACATCGTCGCGCCGTGGTCCCTGCCGAGGCGGGCCAGGGCGTCGGCCTCGGCGGAGGTCAGGCTGACCGTCACCACGTCGCCGCGCCTGGCGGTCCCCGCGGTGCGCGGCCTGTCGACCTGCAGGTCCAGCGGCGTCGGGTCCGCCAGGCGGTCCCGCCAGTAGTCGAGCAGGGCCCCGGTGTCGCGCTCCCGCTGCCAGCGGGCGACGTCGCCGAACTGGAGCGGCACCGGGGGCAGGTCGTCCTGGCCCGAGTACAGGTGCGCCAGCTCCTCGAAGAGGAGGTTGAGCGACCAGCCGTCGCCGAGGATGTGGTGCAGCACGACGCACAGCACGTGGTCGTCCTCAGCGATCCTGACCAGCGTGACCCGCAGGGGCGGCCTGGAGGCCAGGTCGGCGAAGGGCCGGTTGGTCAGGTCCGCGACGAGCGCGAGGGCCCGCGCCTCGTCGGCGGCGTCCGCCTCCTCGACGGGCACGGGGCCGGGCGGGTCGACGGTCACCGACGGCGCGCCGTCCACCTCGGGGAAGCGGGTGCGCAGGCTCTCGTGCCTGGCCGCGACGCCGTCGAGCGCCCTGGTGAGCGCGTCCCTGTCCAGCCTTCCCCGCAGCCGCCTGACCAGGCACATGTTGTAGGAGGCGTCGCCGGGGTCGAGCCGGTTGAGGAACCAGAGCCGTTCCTGGCCGAAGGACAGCGGCGGCGCGGTCCCCTCAGGCCTCGGCCGTGGCCCGTCGGCCTCCCCGCCGGGGGAGCGGCTCTCTCCGGCGCCCGCGGGAGCGTTCTCCCGCTCCGCGTCGTGAGCCGTCTGCCCGCCGGCCGCGACCAGCTCGGCCAGTCCGGCGACGCTGGGGCGCAGGAAGACCTCCCTGACGGGCACCTCGACGCCGGACAGCGCGGACAGCCGCGCGGTGACCATGGTCGCCAGCAGCGAGTGGCCGCCGAGTGAGAAGAAGTCGTCGTGGGCCCCGACCGAGGGGGCTCCCAGGACCTCGGCGAAGACCTGGGCGACCAGCCGTTCGGCCGGGGTGCGGGGGGCCGTGGCGCCCGCCCCGGGCGTCACGTCGACCTCGGGCAGGGCCTTGCGGTCGATCTTCCCGTTCGGGGTCAGCGGGAACGTCTCCACCTCGACGAACACGCTGGGCACCATGTACGCGGGCAGCTCCCGCCCGGCCCGCTCCCTGACGTCGTCGGCGAGCCCCCAGGTTTCCGCGTCCGGCCGCTCTCCCTCGCGGGGAGTCCGCCGGGCAGCCGGTGAGGCGGGCACCACGAAGGCGACCAGCCGGTCTCCGCGCACGGCGACGATCGCCTGCCCCACGCCGGGGCAGGCGTCGAGCACCGCCTCGATCTCGCCGAGTTCGATGCGGTGCCCGCGGAGCTTGACCTGGTTGTCGGTGCGGCCGAGGAACTCCAGGGTGCCGTCGCCCCGCCAGCGGGCGAGGTCTCCGGTGCGGTAGACGCGGGAGCCGCCGGGCCCCGGCACGAAGCGCTCCGCGGTCAGCGCGGGGCGGCCGAGGTAGCCGGTCGCGACGCCCGCGCCGCCGATGAGCAGCTCGCCCGGCACGCCGACGGGGGCGGGGTCGCCCGAAGGGGCCAGCACGTGCACGACGGTGTTGGCGATGGGGCGGCCGATGACGATCTCACCGGGGTCGGCGGGCACCTCCCAGGCGGTGGACCAGATCGTGGTCTCGGTCGGGCCGTAGACGTTGACGAGCCGCTCGACCCTGGGCCGCAGCTCCCTGGCGAACTGCGGCGGCAGGGGTTCACCGCCGGTCAGGCCGACCACGGGCGGCAGGTCCCCGCTGAGCAGGACCCGCCATCCCGACGGCGTCGCCTGGACGTGGGTCACTCCGGCGTCCCTGACGAGGCGCGCGAGCCGTGCGCCGTCACGCGCAGTCTCGGCGTCGGCGACGACCAGCCTGCCGCCGGTCACCAGGGGCAGGTACAGCTCGAGGGCGGAGATGTCGAACGACAGCGAGGTCAGCGCCAGCCACACGTCCTGGGGCGAGGAGCCGACCAGCGTCCGCATGGCGAGCAGGAAGTTGGTCAGCGCGCTGTGCGGCACGACCACGCCCTTGGGGCGTCCGGTCGACCCCGAGGTGTAGAGCACGTACGCGGTGTCGTCAGGGCGCGGCCCGCCGGTCGAGCCGGACGTCGGAACGGGCGCCGCGCCGTCCCCCCGCGGGAGGTCGTCGAGGCCGGTCAGGACCAGTGCCGCGCCCGAGTCCTCGATCACGTAGGCGACGCGGGCCCGCGGGTAGTCGGGGTCGACGGGCAGGTAGGCCGCCCCGCTCATCGCCACGCCCAGCAGCGCGACGACCATGTCGCTTCCGCGTTCCATCTGGACGGCGACCAGCGAGCCCCGGCCGACGCCGGCGGAGGCCAGCCGCCCGGCGAGCCCGGAGGCCCGCTCCACCAGTTCGGCGTAGGTCAGCGTGTCGACCGCGAGGGCGTCGGGGGTCGCGGCGGCCTGGTCGAGCACGAGGTCGACGAGCGTCACGCCGGGCAGCTCGGACCCGGTCTCGTTCCACTCCCGCAGCAGGGCGAGCTCGGCCTCGGGCAGCATCCGCAGTGAGCCGATCGGCGTGTCCGGCTCCGCGACGGCCGCCGCGAGCAGCTCCCCGAACCTGGCGACCATCCGCTCGACGGTGCTCCGCTCGAACAGGTCGGTGCTGTAGATCACGGTGCCGAGCAGGTGGCCCTCGCCGGTGGGAGTCAGGTCCATCGACAGGTCGACCCTGGCCCTGGTCCAGCCGTGGGGGAAGGGGGTCGCGGCGACGCCGGGCAGCGGGTCGTCGGACTCGCCGTGGGTGTGGAAGGCGAACAGGGTCTGGAACAGCGGGGTGCGGCTGAGGTCCCGCGCCACGTCGAGTTCGGCGACCAACTGCTCGAAGGGGACGTCCTGGCGGGACAGCGCGTTCAGCACGACCTTGCGGGTGCGCTTGAGCAACTCGCCGAAGGCGGGGTCGCCGGACAGGTCGCAACGCAGGGCCAGCGTGGTCGACAGGAAACCGATCATGGTCTCCAGCTCGGTGCTGTCGCGGCCCGCGGACGGGGTGCCGACGCAGAAGTCGTCCTGCCCGGTGTGCCTGGCCAGCAGCACCTGGTAGGCCGACAGCAGCACCATGTACGGCGTGCAGCGCGCGCGGCGGGCCAGGTCGTTGATCCCGGCGGCCGTCTCGGCGGAGATCGTGAAGTGCACCTCGTCGCCCTCGCCGGTCCGCTGCGGGGGACGGGGCCGGTCGGCCGGCAGGTCGAGGGGCGGCACCCCGGCCAGGTGCTCGACCCACCAGCGCAGCTCGGTGTCCGCGGAGAGCTGGGCCCTGGCGTGCTCGCCGTACTGGAGGGGGAGGTCGGGCAGCGGGGCGGCGGCGCCGCCGGCGTAGTGGGCGGCGACCTCGGAACGGAGCACGTTCAGCGACCAGCCGTCACCGTTGATGTGGTGCAGGACGACGCAGAGCACGTGCTCCTCGGGGCCCAGCTCGATCAGCGAGACGCGGAAGGGCGGAGCGGCGGCCAGGTCGAAGGCCGTGTTGGTGAGCGCGGAGACCAGCGCGAGCGCTTCCTCGTCGTTCCCCGCGGCCAGCCGCTCGACCACGATCGGGGCGGGGGGTTCGACGACCGCCAGAGGCTCCCCGCCGACCTCGCGGAAGCGGGTTCGCAGGCTCTCGTGCCGCGTCGCGACGGCGGTGAACGCCGCCTCGAGGGCTGCGGAGTCAAGACGGCCTTTCAACCTGTAAACATAGGATGTGTTGTAGGTTGAGTCGCCGGGATTGAGGCGGTGAAGAAACCACAACCGCTGCTGGCCGTACGACAGCGGGTACTCCGTCCATGGCTGGCCGGGTGAGATGGTCTCTGGCTGAAGCACGCAGAGCTCCTTCGGCGGCCGCAGGCTCGCATGCACGCGATCGCGCTCGAAAATGGGTATGCGAAAGCCCGCTCCGCGCATATTTGCCGAGTTGAGCACAGAAGAGGAAGGGCTTCTTTCTGGAAAGAAACCTTTCAGTTAGTTCTGGGTGGTTAGTGTTACACCTCTTCTCCGGGTACGCAAGGCCCGCCCTGGCCGGGGTTTCCGGTCTGTTCGGCCAACCTCTCCAAAGGGCTTGCGTGGCTGTGGCGATCATGTAAGACTGACGCTCGTTTTAGAATAGTAAAGGTTCTTTCCTGTAGTGATCTCGGACGTCCGCACGCGTCGGGCTCATATACATCCGATCTTTATGGGAGGTTCACTTGGTGAACCTGACCGTCCCCCAGTTGCTCAGAGACCGGGCCTCCACCGAACCTGACGGGGTCGCGCTGATCGTGCACGGATCGGCGCCGCTCACCTATCTCCAGTGGCACGAGCAGGCTGTCGCGATGGCGAAAGGCCTGGTCGCCCGGGGTGTCACCAGGGGGGATCGGGTCGGCCTGGTCTTCGGGAGCGCGGACTGGGCGGACTACGCGGCGGCGTTCTGCGGGGTGCTGGCGGCGGGAGCGGTCGCCGTGCCGCTCTCCGACCGCCTCGCCCCCGCCGACCTGCGCTTCATGCTCGAACACTGCCGCGCGAGCGGGGTCGTCCACGCGGCGGGCCTCACCGTGCCCGAGATCGGCTGGACCGCGACACCGGCCGGGCTGCGGGCCGAAACGTCCTATGAGATCGTCGATCCCGCCCCGGGAGACCTCGCCCAGATCCTCTACACCTCCGGCACCACGGGCCGTCCGAAGGGCGTCTCCGCCACTCACGCCAACCTGGCGTACGGCTGCGGCGCCAAGCGGCGTCCCTTCGCGCACTCCAAGCACCTGCTCCACGCGTTCCCGATCGGCACGAACGCCGGCCAGGCCATGCTGATCAACGCGCTCGACGCCCACCCCGCCGTGGTGACGCTGCCGCGCTTCACCCCGGGCCGCTTCGCCGCGCTGATCGAGTCCTACCGGGCAGGGACGGTCTTCCTCGTCCCCGCGATGGCCATCGAGCTGCTCAACGCCGGGGTCGGCGACAGGCACGACCTGTCCAGCGTGCTGCTGCTCGGCTCGGCCGCCGCGCCGCTGCCCTCCGCCGTCGCCCAGGCGCTCACCGCGGCCTTCCCCAACGCGACGATCACCAACTACTACACCTCGACCGAGGCCGCCCCCGCCCAGACGGTCATGATGTTCGACCCGGACCGTCCCGGCAGCGTGGGCCGCGCGATCGCCGGGGGGCGGGTCAGGGTCGCGACCGAGCAGGGGGAGCCGCTCCCCGCGGGCGAGACCGGCGAGGTCTGGATGCGCTCTCCCGCCGCGCCGCGCGCCTACTACGGCGACCCGGAGAACGGGACCTTCCGCGACGGCTGGGTGCGGATGGGCGACCTCGGCCGCATCGACGCCGACGGCTACCTCTACCTCGTCGACCGGGAGGGCGACGTGGTGAAGTCCGGCGCCTACAAGGTCTCGACGATCCACGTCGAGGAGGCGGTCTACCAGCACCCCGCCGTGGTCGAGGCGGCCGCGTTCGGCGTGCCCCACCCGGTCCTCGGGACCGTCGTCGCCGTCGCCATGGCGACCAGGGCCCCCCTCACGCCCGAGGAGCTGCGGATCTTCCTCAAGGACAGGCTCGCCTCCCACGAGCTGCCCGCGCACGTGACCGTCGTCGACGCCCTGCCGCGGAACAACGGCGGCAAGGTCGACAAGCGCGCCCTGCGCCGGAGCGTGGAGGGGACGCCATGAGCGAGGTCACGTTCACCCAGCGGGGGATGTGGGTGACCGAGCAGCTGGTCGAGGTGGGGACCGCCTACCACATGCCGCTCCTGGTCCACCTGCGCGGAGAGCTGGACGCCGACGCCCTGCTGGCCGCGTGCGCGGCCGTCGTCGAGCGTCATCCGGCGCTGGGCGGCGTGGTCGCGGAGGCGGACACCGGGCTGCGGCTCGTCCCCGGCGCGGAGGTCCCCGTACGGCGCGCCCACGCGGAGGGCGAGGAGGCCCTCGCGGCGGCCGTACGCGAGGAGATCCTGCGCCGGTTCGACCTGGAGACCGGGCCGCTGGCCAGGTTCACCCTGTTCGAGACGGGGCCGGGGCTTCACACGCTCCTGTTCGTCGCCCACCACCTCGTCTTCGACGGTCAGTCCAAGGACATCCTGGTCCGTGACCTGGCCGCCTTCCACAACGGCGAGCCGCCGCCTCCGCTCGCGGCCGTCGACCACGGCGGGGCGGAGCGCGACCGGGTGACCGCCCTGCTCCCCGAGGCGCGGGAGTTCTGGAAGCTCCGCTGGCAGGATCCGGGCGAGACCGTGATGCTCGGCAGGGCGCTGCGCTCCAGGCACGCGGGCGAGGGCCGGATGCTGCACTTCACCGCCGACCCCTCCGTCGACGGGCTGACCCGGTTCGAGACGCTGCTGTCCGCGCTGCACGTCCTGCTCGCGGGATACGGCAACGAGCGGGTGACCACCGCCGTCGACCTGTCCACCCGGCCCCCCGAGGCGGCCGACCACGTCGGCCTGTTCGTCAACGAGCTGCCGGTCTCCTCTGCGCCGTCCCCGGACGAGAGCTTCCTGGCGTTCGGCGCGAGGCTGCGGGCGGGGCTGCGCGAGGTCTACCGGTTCCGCCAGGTGCCGCTCTCCGCGGCGATGCCCCGTCTCAGGCCGCACGCCGCGCTCGTCCCCGTCTCCGTCAGCTACCGCACCCGCCGCGACGCCGACCCGGTGTTCACCGGTCTCGACGCCTCGGTGGAGTGGACGGTCTTCAACCACGCGGTCCGGGGCGCGCTGCACCTGCAGTGCGTCGACGGCCGCGACGGGCTCACGGTCAGCCTGCGCCATGATCCCGAGGTGGTTCCGGACGCCCGAAAAGCGGCCGATGACCTGCGTCTTCTTCTGGAACGCGCCACGCAGACCCCCGACATTCCGATCAAGAAGCTACTGAACGAAACTCTGGAGAAGAGATGGGTTCCGTCACCACCCTGACCGACCAGGTGCGCGAGATCTGGGAAGAAGTCCTGGGCATCTCGCCGATCGACGACAACGACGACATCTTCGACCTGGGCGGTCACTCCCTGACCATCACCCAGATCATCGCCCGCATGCGCAAGCGCCTGGACATCGAGGTCTCCCTCGACGACTTCTTCGACAATCCGACCATCGCGGGAATCGTGGAGTCCCTCGGAGATGACTGAGACCCTCGACCGGCTCCGTCTGTCCCGCCTCGGTGACGACGACCTGGAACTGCTGCTGCTGGTCAGGCACTTCGAGCTGAAGCTCCTCGAGCTGTACGGCAGAGGTGAGCTGAACGGCACGACGCACACCTGTCTCGGGCAGGAGTACGTTCCCGTCTCGCTGCGCCCGCTGCTCGGCGAGCACGACCACATCTTCAGCAACCACCGGGGGCACGGCCACTACCTGGCCAGGTTCGCCGACCCGCACGGCCTGCTCGCCGAGATCATGGGCAGGGAGGGGGCGGTCTGCGGGGGCGTCGGCGGCAGCCAGCACATCCACCGTGACCGCTACCTGTCCACCGGCGTGCAGGGCGAGAGCCTGCCCGTGGCCGCCGGGGTCGCCCTCCACCTCAAGCGGGCCGAGCCGGGGGCGCTGGCCTGCGTCTACATCGGCGACGGCACCTGGGGCGAGGGCGCGGTCTACGAGGCGCTGAACCTGGCCTCGCTCTGGCGGCTGCCGCTGCTGGTGGTGGTGGAGAACAACGGCATCGCCCAGTCGACGCCGACCACCTCGCAGATGGCCGGCAGCATCGCGGGCAGGGCGGCGGCGTTCGGCGTCAAACACCACCTGGTCGTCTCGACCGACGTCAACGAGATCAGGACCTCGCTCGAGCCCCTGGTCACCGAGGTGCGCGACTGCAGGCCGCTAGTGGTCGAGTTCGTGACCCACAGGCTCGGCCCGCACAGCAAGGGCGACGACATCCGTCCCGCCGACGCCGTGCAGGCCGCCAGGGACAACGACTGGTACGTCCGCTACGCCAACGACCACCCCGACCAGTTCCACCGGCTCGACAGGCTGGTCAGGGCCGAGGTCCAGGCCATCGCCGACGAGGTCGCCGCCCGTCCGCTCTCCCGCTGGGAGGAGTCGTGAGAGTCGCGGAGAACCTCAACGCGGCCCTGCAC
This sequence comes from Streptosporangium carneum, assembly GCF_027922005.1. Taxonomy (GTDB): domain Bacteria; phylum Actinomycetota; class Actinomycetes; order Streptosporangiales; family Streptosporangiaceae; genus Streptosporangium; species Streptosporangium carneum. The sequence goes on from NZ_BSEV01000005.1 coordinate 99,093, forward strand.
GGGCTGCTGGACGACGACCCGACCGCCTACGTCCTCGGCGAGGACGTCCTCGACCCGTACGGCGGGGCATTCAAGATCACCAAGGGCCTGTCGATGCGGTTCCCCGGGCGCGTGATCGGCACCCCGATCAGCGAGGGCGCCCTGACCGGCGTCGCGGCGGGCCTGGCGCTGACCGGCAACACGGCCGTCGCCGAGATCATGTTCGGCGACTTCGTCGCGCTCGCCTTCGACCAGATCTGCAACTTCGCCAGCAAGTCGGTCTCCATGTACGGCAAACGCCTGCCGCTGCGGATGGTCGTGCGCTGCCCGACCGGCGGCGGCAGGGGCTACGGCCCCACGCACAGCCAGAGCATGCAGAAGCACTTCGTCGGCATGCCCGGCCTCTCGCTGTATGAGATGTCGCCCTTCCACGACAACCGCGCGGTGTTCACGGCGATGCTCCAGCGGGGCGAGCCGTGCCTGTTCTTCGAGGACAAGGTCCTCTACACGCGGCAGATGGACCAGGTGGACCCGATGTTCCGGGTGCGCCGCGACGGCGAGCTCGCGGTGATCGACCTGGAGGACCGGCCCGACTGCGTGATCATCGCTCCGGGCGGGATGGCGCACAGGACGCTGGCCGCGATGAAGACCCTGGTGCTCCAGCAGGAGATCTCCTGCAGGCTGCTGGTCCCGTCCAGGCTCTACCCGCTGGACGTCGACGCGATGCTGCCCCACCTCGGCGAGGTCGTCCTGGTCGCGGAGGAGAGCACGGCGGGCGGCACCTGGGGCGGCGAGGTCGCCCATCTCCTGCACGAGCGCGTGTGGGACCGCCTGCGCGGCCCCGTCCGTCTCGTCCACTCCAGGGCCAGCGTGATCCCCACCGCGGCCCACCTCGAAAGCGAGGTCCTGGCGGGGGAGTCCACGATCCACGACGCCGTACGAAAGGCTCTGCGTGGCTGACATCCGCGTCCCCAAGCTCAACAACAACGACACCGAGTACCTCGTGGTGGCGTGGCTCGTCGAGGACGGCAAGCCTGTCAGGGAGGGGGAGCCCGTCGCCGTCCTGGAGACCTCGAAGGCGGCCGACGAGCTGGAGGCCGAGGAGTCCGGCTACCTGCACCACGTCGCCGCGCTCAACGCCTGGATCGCTCCCGGCGCCGTTCTGGCCCGGATCACCGCGGAGCCGGACGCGCCCGCTCTCGCCCCCGGGGACACGGTCGTCGCCGGGGACGTGCTCGCCCCCGTGGAAACGGTCGCCTCCGTGGGCACGGTCGTCCCCGGGGAAACGGTCGCCTCCGGCGGGACGGACGTTCCCGTCGACGCGCCTGCCGGCGACGGTGTGCCCGTCTCCTCCGGCGGGCCCGTTTCCGGCGACACGGCCGCCCCCGGTCGTCCGGTCGTCTCCGGCGGCCAGGGCCCGTTCCCTGAGGACTCCCGGGCCGCGGACCCGGCCCTTCCCGCGCGGGACCCCGTCATCACCGACCCCGCCCGCGCCCTCATGACGGAGCTCGGCGTCACCCCCGCCCAGATCGCGGCGCTCGGCCTCGCCGTCGTCCGGCGCGCCGACGTGGAGCGCCTCGCGGGGCGGGCCGGCGGCCCGGCGGGCACGCGCGAAGCGACCGGCGCGGAGGACCCGGCGAACACGGGGGAAACCCCGGGGGGCGAGGGAAGCACGGAAGGCGCGGGCGGCACGCGCGACGCGGACGGCGCGGACAGGGTGGGCGACGCGGACGACGCGGCGGGGACGCACGTGCTGTCCCGGGTCCAGCGGGCCGTCGCCAGAGCCGTCACGACCTCGCACGACACGATCCCCGCCGCCTACACCGCGATGAAGTTCGACGTGGGCCCGTCGCTGGAGCGCGCCAGGGGGCTGAGCAGGGAGGTCCGCAGGCCGGTCGGGCTGGCGGAGCTGTTCGTCCAGGCCGTGGCCGCGCTGCACCCGGCCTTCCCGCTGTTCTTCGCCTCGGTCGACGGGGACCGGGCCAGGCGGGCCGACGCTCCGCGCGTCGGCGTCACCTTCGACATGGGCGAGGGGCTCTACGTCCCGGTCGTCCGTGAGACCGGGTCGCTGAGGGAGATCGCCGACGCGCTCATGCGGTACCGCCTGGCCGCGGCCGAGGGCGACTTCAGGGAGAAGGACCTCGTCGGCGCCAACATCGCCGTCACCCTGCACACCGACGCCGACGTCGTCCTCGCGATCCCCTTCATCTTCCCCGGGACGGTCTGCGCGCTCGCGATCACCTCGCCGCAGCCGGAACTCGTCCTCGGAGAGGACGGCGCCGTGACGGCGCGAACGGTCGCCAACATCGGCCTCGCCTACGACCATCGACTGATCAACGGCAGGGACGCCGCGCTCTTCCTCGCCGCCCTCCGGACGGAGCTGCAATGACCGAGACAACGCTGTCGGACGCCAAGCGGGCACTGCTCGCCCAGCGGCTCCGGCGCCGGGAGGAGTCCCGGACCATCACGGCCAGGGACCCCGCCACCACGCCGCCTCTGTCCCACGCCCAGGAACGCCTGTGGTTCCTGGAGCAGTACCGTCCCGGCACCACCACCTACACGGTCCCCGTCGCGGTCCGCCTGTACGGCGAGGTGGACGTCGACGCGCTGCGCCGGGCCCTCGACGAGACCGTCACCCGCCACGAGGCCCTGCGGATGCGCTTCCTCACCACCGAGGACGGCACCCCCGAGCTGGTCGTCGACGAGCCCCGCCCCGCCGAGCTGCGCGTGACCGAGGCCGCGAGCCTGGAGGCCGCCGTCGAGCTGTTCGACGCCGAGCTCGCCACCCCGTTCGACCTGGAGCTGGGCCCGCTGTTCAGGACCGTCCTGGTCAAGCTCGCCCCCGCCGACCACGTGCTCCTGCTGGCCGCGCATCACACCGTCGTCGACGGCTGGTCCATCGACCTCGTCATCCGCGAGCTGCTCGCCCTGCACGACGGCAAGACCCTGCCGCAACCCCAGGTCGGCTACGGCGACTACGCCGTCTGGCAGCGGGGGCGCGACCACCGGGGCGAGGTCGACCACTGGCGCGACAAGCTCGCCGGGCTCCCCGCGATCGAGCTGCCGACCGACAGGCCGCGCCCCGCCGAGCAGGGCTACGAGGGAGCCGCCCTCGACTTCGCGCTCGACGCCGACCTCACCGGGCGGCTCGCCGAGCTGGCCAAGTCCACGGGCGCGACGCCGTACATGACGCTGATGGCGGCCTTCCAGGTCCTGCTGGCCCGCTACTCGGGGCAGACGGACTTCGCGGTCGGCTCTCCGGTCGCCGGGCGGGGGCTGCCCGAGCTGGACGGCGTCGTCGGCATGTTCGTCAACACGCTGGTGCTCCGCGCCGACCTGGCGGACGACCCGTCGTTCACCGCCTTCCTCGCCCGCACCCGCGAGACCGCGCTGGACGCGTTCGCCCACCAGGAGCTGCCGTTCGACCAGCTCGTCAGCGAGCTGAACGTCGTCCGCGACGTCAGCAGGTCGCCCCTGGTCCAGGTGACGTTCGCGTTGCAGAACTACAAGGCGGGCGAGGAGGACGGGCGCGTCTCCTACGTCACCCTTCCCGCCAAGACCACCCGTTACGACCTGGCCCTGTACCTCTTCGAGAGCCCGGACGGGCTGGTCGGCAACTTCACCTACAGCACCGCGCTGTTCGACCGGGAGAGCGTCGAGCTGCTGGCCTCCCGGTTCGAGACGCTGCTGCGGTCGATCGTCGCGGACCCCGGGACCCGGGTCGGCGAGCTGTCGCTGCTGTCGGAGGAGGAGCGGGACCTGGTCCTGGGCTTCGGCTCCAGCACCCTGCCCGCCCCCGTCGGCCACGACCTGCTCCACGAGCTGGTCACCGCCCAGGCGGCGCTGACCCCCGACGCGAAGGCCGTGGTCCACGAGGGCGACCACCTCACCTACGCCGAGCTCGACCACCGCTCCGACCGGATCGCCGCACTTCTCCGCAACAGGTACGGCGTCGGCCCGGACAGCAGAGTGGGCGTCCTGCTCGACCAGTCGGTCGACCTGGCGGCGGCCGTGCTGGGGGTGCTGAAGTCCGGCGGCGCGTACGTGCCGCTCGACCCCAAGCAGCCCCGTGACCGCCTGGCCTACATGCTCGGCGACGCGGGGGCGGCCGTGGTCGTCACCACCTCGGCCCTGAGCGAGCTGGTCGCGGGGCCCCAGGTCGTCCGCCTGGACGCCGAGGCGCTGGAGGAGACCGCGTTCGAGGCCCCCGAGGTCACCGCGGACAACCTGGCGTACGTCATCTACACCTCGGGGACGACGGGGCGTCCGAAGGGCGTCGGGGTGCAGCACCGGCAGGTGCTGAACTACCTGGCCGGGGTCAGGGAGCGCTTCGCGGTCGAGCCCGCCGGGGTCTACACGCTGCTGCAGTCGCTCTCGTTCGACTTCGGCGTGACGATCTTCTACCTGTCGCTCATGACCGGCGGCGAGCTGCACCTGGTCGACCCGCAGTCCCCGGTCGAGGAGCTCGCCGAGCAGCTCGGCCGTACCGACTACCTCAAGATGACCCCGTCGCACCTCGCGTCGCTGCTCGCCGACTCCGACGCCGCGACCCCCGCCGAGCTGCTGCCGCGCAAGCTGCTCATCCTCGGCGGCGAGGCGTCCAGGTGGAGCTGGGCCCGCGAGCTGACCGAGCACACCACCGTGGTCAACCACTACGGCCCGACGGAGGCCACCGTCGGCATCTCCACCCACGCCGTCACCGGCGAGGCCGAACGGGCGCTGAACCTGCCGATCGGCAGCCCGCTCCCCGGGGCCAGGGTCTACGTGCTCGACGAGCACCTGCGGCTCGTCCCGCCCGGCATGACCGGTGAGATCTACCTCGGCGGCGACCGTCTCGCCAGGGGATACCTCGGGCAGCCGGGGCTGACGGCCGACAGGTTCCTGCCCGACCCGTACGGCGAGCCCGGCGCGCGCATGTACAAGACCGGCGACCTCGGCCGCTGGCTGCCCTCGGGCGACCTGTGCTTCCTCGGCCGCCGCGACCTGCAGGTCAAGGTGCGCGGCTACCGGGTCGAGCTGTCGGAGATCGAGTCCGTCCTCACCGACCAGCCGGGAATCGCGCACGCCGTCGTCGAGCTGCGCCAGGACCGGCTCATCGGCTATCTCGTCGGGGAGAAGACCAAGGTCAGCGAGCTGCGCGCGACGCTCGGCGAGCGGCTCCCCGAGTACATGATCCCGGCGCGGTTCGTCTGGCTGGACGAACTGCCGCTGAAGTCGCACGGCAAGGTCGACCGGGCCAGGCTGCCTGAGCCCGACGAGGAGCGCCCCGACCAGGAGGCCGGGTTCGTCCCACCGGAGACGCCCGTCGAAGAGGCGATCGCCACGGTGTGGGCCTCGGTGCTCGGGCTGGTCCAGGTCGGCGTGCTGGACGACTTCTTCGACCTGGGCGGACATTCGCTGCTCGCCGCACAGGTGGTGGCCCGCCTGCGGAAGGCTCTCCCCGCAGGCGGGCGCCAGGTCAGCATCCTCGACCTGTTCAAGCACCGCACCGTGCGCGAGCTGGCCCAGGTCGTCGAGGCGGGCGACAGCGGCCCGCGCATGCTCCTGCACCGCCTCACCCCGGCCCGCACCGCCACCTCGACCGTCGTCTGCGTGCCGTACGGCGGCGGCAGCGCGGCCATCTACCAGCCGCTGGCCGACGCGCTGCCCAAGAACTGGGCGCTGCACGCGGTCGCGGTGCCCGGCCAGGAGATGGGGCTGGTCGAGGAGACCCGTCCGGTCGCCGAGGTCGCGGAGGGCTGCGTCGAGGAGATCCTCAAGGGGATCAAGGGGCCGCTGGCGCTCTACGGCCACTGCGGGCTCGGCGTCATGCTCACCGTGGAGATCGCCCGGCGTCTGGAGGCGGCGGGCCGCCAGGTCGACGCCATCTACCTCGGCGGCGTCTTCCCCTTCGCCAGGCCGCAGTCGGCGCTGGCGTGGCTGGCGAACCTGACCGACAAACTGCGCAGCGACCAGGTCTGGGCCAACGCCCTGCAGGCGGCGGGCCTCGACGTCGAGGACCTCGGCCGCGACGAGCTCAAGCTGGTGATCGACAACCGGCGCAAGGGCACCAGGGAGGCCGAGCGCTACTTTACCCGCCTGTTCGAGGAGGGGGTCGAGCCGCTCAAGGCGCCGATCATCTCCGTCGCGGGCGAGCGCGACCCGGCCACCGAGTTCTACCAGGAGCGCTTCCGCGAGTGGCACCTGCTGACCGACTCGACCGCCGTGGTCGTCCTCGACGAGGCCGGGCACTTCTTCCTGAAGTACCGGGCCGAGGAGCTCGCCACCATCGTCACCGGCACCCACCGGGCCATCGCCTCGGGTGAGACCGAGCGGCTCGGCCGTACGGCGAGGTCCACCTGGTGGCTCGAGGGCGTCTCCCAGCAGACGGCCTCCGAGCCCGTGTCCGCCGCGGCGTCCACGCTCAGCGCGTCGGAGCTGTCCGAACTGCAGGACTCCGACCTCGGGAGTTCCGTGCCGGACACTCCCGCGGAGCTCGTCTCCACTCCCGCCACGCGGGCGGGCGGGCCGGCGCCCGGCCGCGGAGCCCCGCCCGGCGCGGCCAGGCTCGGGCCGCAGCCGAGCATGAAGCGCTTCGCCGCCGTGGCGGCGGGACAGCTCATCTCGATCGTCGGATCGTCGCTGACGGAGTTCGCCATCCCGCTGTGGATCTACGTCCACACCGGCTCGCTCGCCAGGTTCGCGCTGTTCTCGGTGCTGGCCCTCGTCCCCGGCATGCTGGTCGCCCCGATCGCGGGCACCCTCGTCGACCGCTACGACCGGCGCAGGATCATGCTCGCCGGAGACCTCGGGGCGTTCGGCACCCAGCTCATCCTCGGCCTGCTGCTGTGGACCGGCAACCTCGACGTCTGGCACATCTACCCGCTCATCGTGCTGCTGTCGGTGGCGCTCACCTTCCAGCGTCTCGCCTACAACTCGGCGATCCCGCAACTGGTCCCCAAGCGCTTCCTCGGCCACGCCAACGGCGTCGTCCAGATGATCACCGGTACCGCCCAGCTGGTCGTCCCGCTGGTCGCCGTCGGCCTGATGTCCCTGATCGGCCTGGAGGGCATCCTCGCCCTGGACGTCGGCTCCTACGTGTTCGCCATCGTGGTCCTGCTCTTCGTCCGTTTCCCGAAGACCATGGCCTTCAGGCGCAGGGAGTCGCTGACCGCGGAGATGGTCGAGGGCTGGAAGTTCTCCTGGGGCGTGAAGGGCTTCCGCTCGATGCTCTTCTTCTTCGCCTTCCTGAACGTCTTCCTGTCCCCGCTCTTCCTGCTCATCTCCCCGCTGGTCCTGGGCTTCGCCACGCTCGACGACGTCGGCAGGGTCTCCTTCTTCGGCGGCCTGGGCGTCTTCCTCGCCGGAATGGCCATGACCGTCTGGGGCGGCCCTAGGCGGCAGAGGCTGCGCGGCGTCATGCTCTCCACGCTGGTGCTGTCGGTCTTCTGCCTGGTCACCGGCTTCCAGCAGAACCTGGTCGTGATCTCGATCGGCGTCTTCGGGATGTCGTTCTGGCTGACCATGCTCAACGGCGTCTACGCCACGATCATCCAGGTCAAGGTGCCGCAGCGCTTCCACGGCCGCGTCATCGCGCTGAACACGCTCATCGCCTGGTCCACGCTGCCCATCGGCTTCGGCCTGGTCGCGCCGTACGGCAGCGCGCTCTTCGACCCGCTGATGATGCCCGGCGGCGCGCTGGCCGACACCGTCGGCGCCGTGATCGGCACGGGGCCCGGCCGGGGCGTCGGCCTGATGTACGTCCTGTTCGCGGTCGCCATCGCCGCCATCGCGCTGGTCGCGCTGCGGACCAGGACCCTGTCCAGGTTCGACGAGGAGGTGCCGGACGCGCTCCCCGACGACCTGGTCGGCTTCCAGACCGTCCAGAAGCGTCAGGAGTCGCTGGCGGAGGTGGTTCCGATCAGGAGGACCACGGAGGTGTGACACGACTTCCCCGTCAGGCGTCCGCCCGACGGGGAGACTCCCCGCCAACGCGCCAGGGCGGGGAGGAAACCGTCCCGGCAGGGGACGGGCGAGGGAGGACAGAGCGGCCCGGTCACGGGCCGCGAACGTCCGCCCGTCGCCTGCCGGGACAGAGACAGGCACGGCGGGGCGGGGAATCCCCGGACCCCCTTGACCGGGAACCCCCCGCCCCGCCGTGACCGTCCCGCAGAGGTCTTCCGGGCTGCGGGGCTCCCGTTCCACGAAGCCCCGCGGCCCTCTCGCTCTCATGGGCCCCTCCGTCGCGCTCCCCGCCGCGCCGGACCGGTTCCGGCCCTGTTCCCTCACCGTCGCCCTCGACGACAAGCGTCCGTGCGGAGCGGGGGATCGGCCGTCCACGGCTGCTCCGGCCGTCAGGGCAGGGTGAGCTCGTACTCGACCTGCGCGAGCGGGTTGCCGTCGCCGTAGTCGTGGTCGCGGACCACGCCTGACTCGGTGAAGCCGCTCTTGGCGTAGAAGCGGCGTGACTGAGGCGTGTCACGGAGCGTCCACAGATGGACGTGCCCGAAGCCGTCCTCGCGGATCCTCCGCAGGGAGGAGGCCATCAGGAGGCTCGCGACGCCGCTTCCCCAGCCGTCAGGGTGACCGTAGAAGCCGAAGATCTCCGCCGACCCGGGCCGTGTCGCCGAGGGGCCGAAGTAGGAGAAGGCCAGCGCCCGCCCGTCCAGCGCGGCCAGCAGGGCCGTGTTCTCGCTCTCGGCGAGCACGCCGTGCCATTTGTGACGCCGCTGTGCGATCGCCTCGGCGGCGAACTCCGGGGAGAAGAAACCGGAGTAGGCGGCCCTCCACGACTCCGAGTGGACCTCGCCCACCGCGTCCCCGTCACCCGAGGAAGCCGGGAAAACGGTGAAATTTCTGGTCATCAGGGCACGCTACTGGAGCTGGACGCCTTTCACCGTCCGCGTCCGCCTCCGGCCACCGCGCGTGGCCAGAACGATGTATCCCCAGAGAACCCCCAGTCCGGTCAACGCCTGGGCCAGCAGGTAGGGCACCGGATTCGCGGGCTGTACGGCCAGCGCCAGCAACGCGGGCGCGCAGCCGAGCAGCGCGAGGTCCACGCCGGTCAGCGCCCACAGCAGCGGCCCCGTGGGAATCGCACCCCCCGGCGTGTCGATGACCGGCATGGAGTGGTCGACCGGCCGCCGCCTGGCCATCCGCAGGGCCGCCACGGCCAGGGCGGGGCCGCAGGCCGGGCCCAGCAGCCACCAGAGACCCCCGGGAGAGGCGCCGACGGCGCTCAACCCGGCGAAGGCGACATCCAGCCACAACGCGCCCAGCAGAGCAGACGGCAGGGCCCGCACGGCCAGGGCGGCACGAGGCTCCACGGCCAGCACCCGCAGCAGCGCGGGGTTGTCGTCGTCGCGGCGGACGCCGGACGTGACGGAGGCCGCCGCCGCGAGCGCGCCCGCAGGCGTCAGCGCGACGGCCACCTGGGGCAGCCCGGCGGTCACGACCAGGGCGGGCAGCGCGGCGGCGCCGGCCAGTACCGCGAGCCGCGCCGGACGGCGTCCGAGGCGCCGAGCCTCCTGCCAGGCCAGCGCCCACGCGCCTGTCACCGGCCAGCGGCGCGAGCGCAGTGTCCGGCCCCGCCAGTGGTTGTCCTCCACCACCCAGGTCAGCATGCCGGGATCCAGCACCACGGCCGCTTGAGCGACCCGGCCTGCCCTCACGGAGGCGGCCAGGATCGCGCGGGCGGGGACGCGGCCGAGCGCCGTCCAGGCCCGCCGTACCAGCAGCGCGGTCACCGCCGCCGCGCAGCCCGCGACGACGCCGACCGGTCCGGCCGGAGCGCCCGCCACCACCGCGGGCAGGTGCCGGCCGGGCCCGGCGCCGAGCACGGCCAGCACTACGGCCGCCACCACGATGACGGCGATCAGCGCCCGCAGCCACCCGTCCCACGCGGGAGACGCCTGGCCCAGGACCCCCATCGCCATGCCGCCCAGCCCCGCGCCGAGACCCAGCACCAGCGCGGCCGCCAGCCGCAGGGAGAGCTGATCGGGAGCGCCGAGCACGGCCACCAGCGCCACGCCCAGCACCAGGCCGCCCAGAACCGACACGGTGAGCAGCGCCAGCGCCGTCCTGCCGAGGACGGTACGGCGGGGCAGCGGCGACAACAGGCGCCAGGAGGCGTCGGCGGCGCCCAGCACCACCGGGCCGGCCGTCCTGACGAGCGTCAGGTAGCCCGCGTAGGCCACGGCCACCAGCGCCAGCCCGGAGCTGATCCGGCCGGGATCGGCCTGGCGGGCGAGGGCGCCCAGAACGGACACGAGCGGCTGGCCGACGATCGCGATCGCCACGGCGGCGCTGAGCGACGCCGCGTACCGGTCCTGCCAGCTTCTCACCGTGCCGCCTCCAACGTGACCAGGCGGGCGCCGCACGCCTCGGCGAGAGCGATGTCATGGGTGGCCATGACAATGGTGCCGCTCTGCGCCGCGTATTCGCGCAGGATGCCCGCCAGGCGTTCGCGGAAGTCGGCGTCCAGCCCGCGCTCGGGCTCGTCCAGCAGCAGCAGGCGGCTCGGCCTGGCCAGCGCCATGGCCAGCGACACCCGCTGGCGCTGCCCGGTGGACAGGGTCAGCGGGTGCAGTTCGGCACGCCTCTCCAGCTGGAAGGCCGACAGCGCCGACTCGACGCTCAGCCGTCCGCCGCCGTGGACCGACAACACCAGCTCCACGTGCTCCCGGACGCTCAACCCCGGATACCAGGCCGGCTCGTCGCCTGCCGACACCACCTCGCGCCAGAAGCCCGCCGTGTCGGCCGGCGGGCCGCCCAGCACCCTGATCTGCCCCCCCGAGGGAGTCTGCAGGCCGGCGAGGCAGCGCAGCAGCGTCGACTTGCCCGCCCCGTTCTCCCCGGCGACGGCCACGATCTCCTCTGGCCCGGCTGTCAGGTCCACCTCGCGGAACACGGTGTGCCCGCCCAGATCCACCCGGACGTCACGCACGGTGATGATCGCTGTCTCCACGTTTCGGGAGTCTACGTCCGTCGCCGTCACACCGGGCCGCGGTGACGGCGGGCCTGACGCCGCCTCACCGGTCGGCCGCCCGGGGGCACCCTCGCCACCCGAGCCTTGTCACGCGCCGTGCGTCGACGACAGGGTGGCGTTGATGTCGGCGACGCGGCCGAGTTCGTCGAAGGCGGCGGTCGCCTCGAAGCCGGGGCCGGTGAGGGCGAGCTTCGTGTGGTCCGCGTTGAACGTCGCGCCGAGCCCCCGCCGTACGGCGTAGCCGTGCAGGGCGCGCCGGTGGTCCGTCAGCCACATGTCGGTGAGCGCCTGCTGGATCACGCGCATGACGCGGGCGGGCTCGGGCGGCGGCAGCCGGAAGGCCGGGTGCTCCACGAGGAACGCGACACGGGTGCCGCCGCCCGCGTCGCCGCTGTAGGAGGTCCACTGACCGGTCACGGCCTTCGCGGCCTCGATGAGGATGCTGGCGGCGTGGTGCGGCTCGGCGGGCGAGCCGGGCAGCGTGTCGAACGGCACCTCCGCCGAGGCGAGTTCCGCGATGTTGTACCGCTGCCCGAAGTCGCGCAGCGTCGCCGACAGCGCGGTCAGCTCGTCCGGGAACCCGGACGGGTTCGCCCAGGCCCACAGCCACGAGCCGGGGCCGGGGGCGGCGCTGCCGAGCAGGTGGAACCGGGAGCAGGTGATGCTGTGGTCCTCTTTGTCGAACGTGAACCGCTGCTGTCGCAGGTCGACGTTCCAGTTGTGGTCGCCGACGACGTCCGCGAGGTGCAGCTGGTGTTCGATCGAGATCATCGCCGCGTCGTCGAGAAGGTTTGTCAGGGTGAGTGTCTCCGGCACGCCCGCAGAGTAGGGGATCTTCGCGGAAGGCGTCCATTTGGCCATGGTTCGTTCCACGGATCCGAACGGCGGTGACGCGGCCCGCGGCCGGGGGGCGGCGCGGGCGCTGATCGAGCGAGTGGCGGAGGCGGCACGGGAGCGGGGAGCCTCCCGCCTGTACTGGACCACCGGACAGGACAACGTCACCGCCCGCGCCCTGTACGACAAGGTGGCGCGTTTCCATGGGTTCGTCCGCTACGACTACCCACTGAGGTAGGGCCGGGACCGGAGGCTCGCGAAGCGCCGCCGGGCGCGCCCCGAACGGTGGCGCGGCTGCCCGTCGCCGAGGTGACGTCGATTTCGCCGTCGTGCCGTGTCGATTCGACCGGGTGTCGTTCGTGTAGAGGGTGAGAGGCCCGGCGGACGCCGGGTGCGACATCCGACTCGTCAAAGGAGATCCTGGGAAGATGAAGCACTACCTGCTCAGCATCCAGCAGCCCGACGGAGGCCCGCCCTCGCCCGAGGTCCTGGAGCCGATCATGCGGGAGGTCGGCGCCTTCAACGAGGAGCTCAGGGCCGCGGGCGCGTGGGTCTTCGCGGGCGGGCTGCACGAGCCGAGCACGGCCACCGTGGTGCGGGTCCAGGACGGCGAGGCGCTCGTCACCGACGGTCCGTACACCGAGGGCAAGGAGCACGTCGGTGGCCTGACCATCGTCAGGGCGTCTGATCTCGACGCCGCGCTGGAGTGGGGACGCAAGCTCGCCAGGGCGGTCACGCTTCCGGTGGAGGTGCGTCCGTTCCAGGGTGAGACCGGTGACCACCTGCCGTAGGACATCGCACGTGTTCCTCGCGGAGCCGCCCGGGGACCGTCCTCCGCGGCTCGTCGAACCGCGTCGGAGGGAGCCGCGATGACGCCCGGCGCGCCGGACGTCCTCGTCTCGGACGTCGAACGCGTCTTCCGCGAGGAGTACGGCCGCGCGGTCGCCGTCCTGGTCCGCCGCTTCGGGGACATCGACGTCGCCGAGGAGGCGGTCCAGGAGGCGTTCGTCGCGGCGGTGCGGCGCTGGCCGTCCGACGGGATGCCGCCGAGCCCGGCGGGATGGATCATCGCCACCGCCGGCAACCGGGCGGTCGACCGCCATCGGCGGGAGGCGTCGCGGGAGGACCGGCACGCCCAGGCCGCCCTGTTGCACACCCCCGACGAGCCCGCCGAGGAGGGCGCCGTGCGCGACGACCGGTTACGGCTGCTCTTCACCTGCTGCCATCCCGCGCTGGCCCCCGCCGCCCGGGTCGCGCTGACGCTGCGGCTGCTGGGCGGGCTCACCACCGCGGAGATCGCGCGGGCGTTCCTGGTCCCCGAGGCGACGATGGCCCAGCGGCTGGTCCGGGCCAAGGGCAAGATCCGTGACGCGCGGATCCCCTACCGGGTGCCGGGTGAGGCCGACCTGCCCGCCCGTCTGGGGGCCGTGCTGACGGTCGTCTACCTCGTCTTCAACGAAGGTCACACGGCCAGCTCGGGGGACCGGCTGGGCCGGGCGGACCTGTGCGCCGAGGCGATCCGCCTCGGACGCCTTCTGGTCGAGCTCATGCCCGACGAACCCGAGGTCACGGGGCTGCTCGCGCTCATGCTGCTCGTCGAGTCCCGGCGGACGGCCCGCACCGGCCAGGACGGCGGTCTCGTGCTGCTGGCCGACCAGGACCGCGGCCGGTGGGACCGCGGCCTCGTCGCCGAGGGTCAGGCTCTCGTACGAGCCTGTCTGCGACGCGGACGGCCCGGCCCGTACCAGATCCAGGCGGCGATCAACGCCGTCCACGGCGACGCGCCGGACGCCGCCGCCACCGACTGGCGGCAGATCCTGCGGCTGTACGACCTGCTTCTGACGTTCGACCCGAGCCCGGTCGTGGCGCTCAACCGCGCGGTCGCCGTCGCGGAGGTCGAAGGGCCGCGGGCGGCGCTGGCCCTCGTCGACGCCCTCGACCTGGACCGCTACCACCTTCGCCACGCCGTCCGCGCCGACCTGCTCCGGCGACTGGGACGGGACGCCGAGGCCGCGCGGGCGTACGAGGCGGCGATGGCCCGTACCGCGAACGCCTCCGAACAGGCCTTCCTGCACGACCGCCACCGGGCGCTCACCCGGCCGGGTGAGGCCGAGCCCGGTGGACCCGAGTTCGGTGCCTCCGAGCCCGATGAAATCGGCGCCGGTGAGACCGAGCCCGAATGAGCCCGGCACCGGTGAGCCCGGCCTCGACGAGGCCGGGCCCGCCGAAACCGGTGGCGTCCCGGACGGTTCCGTCCGGCCGGCGGAGACCTCTCGTGCCTTCAGAAGGCGGCGATGGTGGCCGGGGCGCGTTCGGCGCGGCTGAGAGCCCGCAGCACGCTGGTCGGGCCGTGGCGGCGTACGGCCAGGCGTGACAGCAGGTCGACCACGGTCTCGACGGCGCTCGGCGGGAAGTCCGGCGTCGGCACGCCCACGCTGACCGCCAGATCGTCGGAGTGGACCGCCAGCTCCATCATCCGGGTGACCAGCATGTCGTCGAGCGCCAGCGACCACGGCCCCCACAGGTGGATGCGCACCGGCCGGTTCGCCGTCGAGCCGAGGGCGCCGGTCAGTTCCCCCAGGGCGGCGTCGACGCGTGCCGCCAGCGCCGCGGGTCCTTCGGCCGAGATCTCCTGGCCGCCGTTCCTGATGCGCACGTTGATGTCGTCGTCGAGGGCGGTGCCGATCCACAGCGCCCGGTTGTAGTGCTCCAGCAGGGTGATGGTCGGCTCCTGCGGTACCGGTCCGGTCAGGAGCGGTGGGAGGGCCAGGATCTGGTAGGCCAGGTGGCCGGCCAGACCGGCCACGCTGAACTCCGGCAGCGCGCTGGGCCCGTGCCAGGCGGCGGCGACCGCCGGATCGCGCAGCAGTTTCGCCGCCGAGTGGGCGGTGGACAGGAAGTCGGCTCTGGTACCGGTCATTTCCGCATCCTCCTGGTGGGTTTCGCCGTGGACCGCGTTGAGCTCCATGAGATCACCGTCACGGATCCGATGGGCGATTCCCGGGGAACTTCCCGGCGGCCCGGCGAGGAGATCCTCCGTCGGACCCGGCGCGGGCTCACGCGCTCTTCGCAGGGCCGAGCACGTGCTCCCGTCCCCAGTCGCCGAGCGGCGCCAGCGCCTCGTTGAGGGAGACGCCGAGCGTGGTCAGGGAGTATTCGACGCGGGGCGGCACCTCGGCGTACACCTCGCGGTGCACGATGCCGTCGGCCTCCAGCTCCCGGAGGTGGGAGGCGAGCACCTTCTCGGTCACCCCCGGCACCAGCCTGCGCAGCTCGCCGAAGCGGCACGCGTGCTCGTTGAGCGCCCAGAGGATCAACACCTTCCACTTCCCGCCGATCACGTCCATCGCCGCGTCGATCCCGCAGACGTACGCCCCGGGCCTTCGCACGGTCGCCATGCCCATCCCCCCTGCCTGCTCACTCACCCCGGGGTAACCACCCACTTCGAAGTGCGTACTTGATCACTTTGGGGCCTGCCGCAAGCCTAGTCGGCATGACCGACAACGCTTTCGAGAAGTCCTCGATCACTTTGCTGGGGCTCGGCGCGATGGGGGCCGCGTTCGCTCGCACCTGGCTCGCCGCCGGACATCCGCTGACCGTGTGGAACCGCACTCCCGCACGGGCGGAACCGCTCGTCGCCGAGGGCGCGAAGCTCGCCGGGACGGCCGCGGAGGCGGTGGCCGCGAGCGATCTCGTGGCGGTCTGCCTGCTCGACGACGCCTCGGTCGGCGAGGCCCTGGCGGACGCCGACCTGACGGGCAAGGACCTGGTCAACCTCACCACCGGCACCCCCGCCCAGGGCCGTGCCCGCGCCGAATGGGCCGAGGGACGCGGCGCCCGATTCCTGGACGGCGGGATCATGGCGGTCCCGCCGATGATCGGCGTCCCCGACTCCGGCGCCTACGTCTTCTACAGCGGGTCCCGCGCCCTCTTCGACGCCCGCCAGGGCGAGCTGGCCGTCCCCGCGGGCACCGTGTACGTCGGAGAGGACCCCGGCTACGCCGCCCTGCACGACGTGGCGCTGCTGAGCGCGATGACGGGGATGTTCTCGGGGGTCGCGCACGCCTTCGCGCTGGTCCGCGGGGAGAAGGACGTCTCGCCGAAGGAGTTCGCCCCCCTGCTCGTCGGCTGGCTCACCGCCATGGCCCCCTACGTGTACGGCGTCGCCGACCACCTGGAGAGCGGCGACTACACCAGGGGAGTGACCTCCAACCTCGCCATGATGGTCCAGGCCAACGGGACGCTGCTGCGCACGGCCGAGGATCAGGGGGTCGGCACCGAGTTGCTGACCCCGTTCATGGGCTTGATGGAGCGTCGCCTCGCCGACGGACACGGCGACGAGGGCGTCACCGGTGTGATCGACCTGCTCGCCCGCTGAGGGCGTGTCCCGTGGAGCTCCGTCCCGAGACGACAGGAGAGCCACGGGGGCGGCCCTCGAGCCCACCGTGAGCCCACCGTCGTTCCCGGTGACGGCGGGAGACGAGGAACCGCGTGTCAGCGTGACAGCAGCCTCCCGGTGAGGTCGCGGAGCCGTGCCGCGGCGCTCCTGTCGAAGGACGCGTCCTCCACGCTGATCCGGCGGCCCTCCACGAAGGCGCTCAGCGGTTCGGCGGGCGGGTCGTCGAGGACGGCGATGATCGGTGCGGCGCTCTCCCGTACCGGCTTCCCGCGTTCCTTCATCGCCTCGATGTGCGGCCTCACCGCCTCGTCGTACTCGCCGGAGAAGCTCGTCGCCGTGATGCCCGGGTGGAACAGCGCGTACCTGGTGCGGCCCGCCCGGTGCTCCTCGGCGAAGGAGACAGCGAGCAGGTCGTTCAGTTTGCCGCCCTGCCCCAGCGCCGCACCGCCGTCGTAGCCCCGTTCGAGTTCCAGGTCGTCCCAGCGGATCAGAGACATGTTCCCGCCCGGCCCGGCCACGTTCGCGATGACCGGCCTCTCGGCCCGCTCCAGGGCCCCGGCCAGACCGTGGCTGAGCAGGAAGCGGCTCAGGTAGAACAGCGCGAAGTTCTCCTCGAAGCCCTCCGGCGTCTCCCGTCGTCTCGAGAGGTAGTGCCGCGCGCACAGCACGAGCGCGTCCACCGTGGGGAACCTCGCCGTGATCTCCTCGATGACCCTCCTGTTCTCGCTGACCAGGCTCAGGTCCGCCTCGACGAAGAAGGCCCGCGCGCCCGCGCCGGTCTCGGCGGCGGCTTCGAGGAGGGCTCTCCCCTTCTCCGGGTTCCGGCCGACGGCGACGACGTTCTCGCCTCGGCTCAGGGAGGTGAGGGCGATCTCCCTGCCTATCCCGTCGGTTCCACCGGAGATCACAACGGTCCTCATCAGAAGTCTCCTTCGGCGCCCGCGTCGGCGGGAAGAGCAAAATGATTGCACTGACGGGTGCACTTTAGTGGTCTGGCTGGTGCCGTACAACACGTCAGGGCAGAAGATTGCACTCGTGAGTGCAGTCGGGCGAGGCGGCCTCGATACGATGGCGAGGTGATCGGATCGACGACCCCGGCCGCGACCGGGCGGTCCGCCTCGCGCGGGCGCATCGACAAACGGCGGGCCATCCTGGAGGCGGCGTTCACCGTGTTCGCCGTCAGGGGATACGCCCAGGCGTGTGTGCAGGAGATCGCGGAGGTGGCGGGCGTCGCCAAGCACACCGTCTACAACCACCTCAACGACAAGGAGAACCTGTTCCGCCACGCGATGGCCGCCGCCGCCGAGAGCGCGCTGGCTGAGAACCTGGCCGTGGTCGAGTCGCTGGTCGTCCGTGGCGGCGATGTGCGCGCGACGCTGGAGGACGTGGGCCACCGGCTGCTCCGGCGCCACTGCGACGAGCGGTCCTGGGCGCTGCGGCGGCTGCTGTACGCCGAGTTCGCCAGGTTCCCCGACCTGCTCGACGTCGTCCAGGGCGGTGAGGTGAACCGCGTCAACGACGCCCTGGCCGATCGGCTGGCCCGGCTCTCCCTCGCGGGCGGCCTGCGCGCGTGCGACCCGGTCGAGGCGGCCGAGCAGTTCCTCGCCCTGCTCACCGGGCCGATGGAGACGCGCTCCCGGCTGGGCGCCCGGCCCGTTCCCGAGGCCGAACTGCGGGCCGTCGCGAGGGCCGCCGTCGACACCTTCCTGTGCGCCTTCGCCGCCGGGCCGGCGAGGGGTGCGTAACCGGATCCCGGGATCGAACGCCAGTTTGGTGGAGTTTGTCTGTTTTTAGGGCGGGTAACTCCGGCATGGACGGTTGAAGCCCTGACGCTCCCAGCGGCCCGTGAGGCAGTTGTCCGTGAGGCAGCCGCTCGTGAGGCGGCCGTCTGTGAGGCAGGCCCGCACAACCCGCGCTTGTCCCGCGCGAAACATCCCGCACACTCCCACGCGAAGGAGCGGACATGTCAGCGAAGAACAAGATCCTGGTCATCGTCACCAACACCGAGGAGTACGAGAAGGTCGGCATGCGGACGGGCCTGTGGCTCGGGGAGCTGACGCACTTCTGGGACCACGCCGAGCAGGCCGGGTTCTCCATGGACATCGCGAGCCCGTCCGGCGGCATGATCCCGATCGACCCGGAGAGCCTGGCGCACGACGTGCTGGCGGACCTGGGCACCGAGCGGCGCTATCGGGACAGGGAGTTCATGAACCTCCTCGACGACACCAAGAGGGTGTCCGACGTCGACCTCGAGGACTACGACGCGATCTATCTCACCGGCGGTCACGGAGTCATGTTCGACTTCCCCCGGAGCGACCCCCTGGAGTCTCTGATCGCGAGGTTCTACGAGAGCGGACGCGTCGTCTCCGCCGTGTGCCACGGCCCCTGCGGACTGCTCAACGTCACCCTCAGCAGCGGGGAGCCGCTGGTGAAGGACAAGGACGTCACCGGGTTCTCCTGGCCGGAGGAGGAGGCCGCGCGGCGGGCCGAGGCCGTCCCCTACAGCCTGCAGGACGAGCTCAGGAAACTCGGAGCACGCTACAGCACCGCGCGAAAGCCGTTCGAGACCCACGTCGTCGAGGACGGCCGCCTCATCACCGGGCAGAATCCCGGCAGCGCCAGAGGCGTCGCCGAGGCCGTCGTCAAGCAGCTCCAGCCCGCGTGAGGGTCTGACCGTACGGCGCGCGTACGCGAAGCCGTAGCCCGGCCTGTCTGTGAGCCGGGTGGGAGGACCGTCCGGCCTGTCTGTGAGCCGCGTGGAAGAACCGTCCGGCCCGTCTTGAGCCGCGTGGACGGAGGGTGGCCGCGTGCGAGCTCACGGGGGCAGCAGCCGGGCGAAGAAGCGCTCCAGCGGGGCCAGATGCCGGTCCGGATGACGCCACTGGGCGACCACGCTGTCGGGCAGGTGCAGCTCGCTCGTCAGCACGCCGTTCCTGAAGACCCGGACCGCGGGGTGGATGGCCTCGCTCTCGGTGGCCCCCGGCGGCAGCGGGCGGCGCCCGACCGCGAACGCCGCGGCCTCCAGGTCGTCCGGGTCGGGCTCCCGGCTCTGACGCAGCCCCACGGTGACCAGGTCGCCGAAACGCTCGACGGCGTAGTCCTCCGGCAGGTCCTCGAAGCGTTCGATGCCGTGCTCGGTGATCACCAGGGCGTCGACCAGGTAGCCGGCCTGGGCCCACAGGGCCGAACTGCGGTTGACCCGGTCCAGGACCGACTCGACCAGCGTCGCGCGGGGGACGACGGCGCGCGGGAACCGTACCCCGTCGTAGCGCTCGGCGAGCAGGCGGCTCAGCGTCCGCAGGTTGTAGCGGAAACCGTAGATGAACGCCGACGACCCGCGCCTGGCGTCGCGGGCCTGCATCATGGTGCCCGCGACGTAGAGCCCGTCGAGGTTGGCCGACTCCCAGTCCGACGTGATCGCGGGCAGCCTTCCGCCGGGGGCGGCTCGCAGCCCGTCGGCGAACACCTCGGTGCCCATCCGGAAACCGGTGCAGCGCAGCACCGCGTCGTACTCGAGCGTCTCGCGCTCGCCGCCCGCGTGGTTGTGGAGGATGTCGGCGGTGTAGGTCTCGCCGTCGAACTCGATCCGCTCGACCGTGCAGTCCAGCAACGCGTGGAGCGCGCTGAAGTGGTGACTGTCGAGCAGCGCGCCGTACGAGCCGCGCACGTCCCCCGGATGCCGGGACTTCCAGGCGAGCCGGACCGGCCTGGGGCTGGCCAGATGGATCATCGAGGCGTGGTCGCGGAGGGCGTGCGCCGTCTCGAACGCCGAGTTCCCCTTGCCGAGGATCAGGACCCGTTTGCCGCGGAACGGCTCGGGGTCGACGACCATGTCCTCATATCCCTCCGCGTGCTCGATGCCGGGGATGTCAGGGATGTTCGGACCACCCCAGCCGCCCGCCCAGATCAGGCACTCCGCCTGGATCTCCCGCCCGTCCTCGGTCTCCAGCCGGAACCCCTCCTCCTTGCCGATCACCCGGTTGACCCCGGTGCCGAAGGCGACCCGCAGGTCGTGGGTGGTGTGGAAGTCGGTGAGGTAGCGCCGCAGGTCGTCGGGGGAGGGGAAGTAGTCGTCGCTGTAGTCGGGGAACAGCAGGGACGGGTCGTCGCTCAGCAGTGAGTTCCAGTCCCAGCGGAGCCGGAGCTCGGGGTCGTCGGACCAGGTGTGCACCTTGTTGAGCGAGATCAGCCGCCGATGCCGGGGAAAACGGGTGAAGAAGCCACCCGCTGACCGCTCCCGCTCCACGATCACGTAGTCCGCGCCCCGCTCCTGCAGGAAGTAACCGATCTGCAACCCCGCAGGACCAGCGCCGACCACGACGTAACGATGCTCCTGGATCACGAGCCGACCTTTCTGGAGGTGGTGCACGCCCCTCCTGGGATACCCACCCCTGGCGCTCGCCCATCCCCGCATTCCGTGCCGGCAGGTTTCCGTCGCGTCGTGTTCTTCGCCTCCTGGCTTGCTCCGTTTTCTGGTTCCCCGGCTCTTGCGGGGTAAGGCGTGTTTTCTGGGGCGGTCGTCCTTGAAGTGCGGGTTTTTGATGGGTTCTCTGGGTTCTTTTGGTTTGGTTTGTTCGCGTGGAGGGGGGCGGGTGGTCCGACCCCCTCCACGCGAACAAAGCCCAGCCCAGAGAACAGACGAACCCAGAGACCCCAACGGCCACAGCGGACAAGGCAAGTCAAAAGAACCCAGCGAAACCCCCGAACCCACCCGCCCCACCGCAAACCAGCTCTGAACGACAGTCGCCCCCAGAAAACACGTCGACGCCGGCAGCCTCCCCGACCCCTGAATCCCGCGGGCTCACGCCAGCAGGCCGACCAGGGCCTCGCCGCGGTCGGTCGTCCGCACGCGCACGTGGCGGCCGTGACGTTCGCGGTGCAGCAGGCCCGCGGCCTCGAGCTGGGAACAGTGGTAGGTGGCGGCGGCCGGGGTGGAACGCAGCAGGGAGGCGATCTCGCTCATGGTGAGCGACGCCCCGGCCACCCTCAGGATGGTGGCCCTGGCCTTTCCCAGCGTGAGGACGAGCGGATCGGAGGCCTTCACGTCGCCCGTGCCGCCCTCCCACAGTAGGCCGAGGGCGGGGAGCGGGTAGCCGATCCATGTCGTGTCGGGGTGGTCGAAGGCGAAGATGCTGGCGCCGCTGCCGGACACGATCGGCACCAGGGCGAGCCGCCTGCCGTTCAGGTCGAACCGCTTGGCCTGCTGGTCGGGCAGGCCGAGTGTGGTGCCGGAGAACCGGAAACGCGGGCTGAGGTCGGTCAGCACCGTCTCCAGGCGGTTGGCCACCGCGGCGGCCCCCACCCTTTCCCTCTCACGCTTCAACAGGCTGTCCGCGCGCTGCCAGACCGGCCTGAACTCCTGCCACAGGACGCGCATGAGGTGCGAGTACGCCTGGATCCACGCGCGGGGCCGTTCGACGACGGACCGCCACTGGGCGGGCACCGCCGGAGGGAACTCCGCTTCGAGCTCGGAGAGCAGGGTGTCGGGGGAGAGGTCGGCCAGCCGCTCCAGGTGGGTGTCGGCGTCGACCTCCGACATGGACACCGTGGGGCTCACACAGTCGGGGATGACGGAGAACTGCGGGGCGAACAACGGGCGCAGCACCTCGGGGGTGTTGCGCGGGGCCGCGGCCACGACCGCCTGCCGCCAGTGCCGGGGAATCCCGTGGGGTCGGCCGCCCATGGTGCCCGCCGTCAGCGACAGGAGCGTCGCCCCCGGGTGGAGCACGACCGAGACCCTGACGTCGTCCAGGCGCCCAAGCTGGAGTTCGGAAAAGCCCTGCATGATCCATCTCCCGTGCCTCAGCAGTGGGAGTTCTGCTCCCACCGGAACGCCATGCTTTGTCCCGCTTCCCCGAAAGCGCTCATCTTTTAAGGATCATTTTAATGATTGTGGTCGGTTTTTCGGTTCGCGATGCTCTTCCCGTAAGACCGAAACGGGGGCGGTCCCGTTCGGTGTGGACATCTGGGACAGGAGGCGGCCATGCGTTCCACGGGGGTACGCGTGATTCCGGGCTCGGCGACGGTTGGGCTCTTCATCGAGCCTGAGAACCGCGAGTACTGCTGAACGAAGGGCGGCTCCATCTGTTGAGAGCCCTCTGACCCATGCCGAAGGACAGGGCGGCTCGCTGCGCCTCCGCGGGCACGCGGAGGAGAGCGGCCGCCCTGTCCGCTGCCGTCTCCCGGTCAGGCGCGCAGACGCAGTCCCCGGGGGGTCGGGTGGAATCCGGCGGACTCCAGGGCGGCTCCCAGGGGGGAGTCGTTGATGGCGGCGCCGTCCGCGCGTTCCACGGTCAGCTTGCCCAGGGCCCCGTCGCGTACGGCCAGCGCGAGGGCGTCCACCGCGGGCTGGAGCCTGTCGCCGTAGGTGAAGGACAGCAGGGTCCTGCCGCCGCGCTCGACGTAGAGCACCAGGTGCCCGTCCATGAGCACCACCAGGGCACCCGCCTTCCTGCCGGGCTTGTGGGACACCTCACCCGGATGGACCGGCCACGGCAGAGCCGCGCCGTACGGGTTGGCCGGGTCGGTCGCGGCCAGCACGACCGCCCGCCGCGCGTTCTCGGCGGGCTGGCGGGTGCTCCACGGGTCGCGCGCGGGACGTGCCTCCTCCGGAGGGGCGGAGGCCGCGCGCATGCGGTCGACCGCGCCCGGCAGCGCGAACTGGGCTCCGCCCAGGCCCTCGACGAAGTAGCCCCTGCGGCACCGGCCGCTCTCCTCGAAGGCGCGCAGCACCGGGTAGACCGCGGAGAACCCGCCGGGCAGCCGCTCGGCGGCGACCGCGCCTCGGGTCACCACGCCGTGCCGCTCCAGCAGGATCTCCGCCTGGGCGTGCGCCCGCTGGGTCGGCTCCCCCGACGGGTCGGGCAGCGCCCACCAGCGTCCGCCCACGGTCGGCGGCCCGCTCCGGGTGGGAAGCACCGCGCGCCGCCTGCGTGTGGGAGCCCTGCGGTGCGCGGGGCGTCCCGTGCCGAGCGTGGCGCGCAGTGGCGCGAGGGTGTCGCCGGTGATCCGCCCGGCCCACACCAGATCCCACACCGCGGCGGCCAGCGCGCCGTCGTCGGGGACCGAACCGGGCATGAGGGAGCCGACCCGGCCCGCCAGGTCGCGGAAGAACAGCGCGCCTCCGCCGCCGAGAACCTCCAGCACTCGCTCGTGCACCGGTGTCACGGTGATCTCGACGGGGTCCGGCATCAGCAACGGCGCGGTGTCGGCGAAGTACAGCGCCACCCAGCCGTCCCCGCCGGGCAGCGACCCCTGCCCGGCCCAGACGACCTCGCCGGAGGCCGTCAGCTCGTCCAGCAGCGAGGGGTCGTAGCCGGGCACCCGCGAGGGCAGGATCAACGTCTCCAGGGCGGAGGCGGGCACCGCCGCCCCCTGGAGCTGCTCGATCGCGCCGACCAGCGCGTCGATCGGCGGCCTGCCCCGCTGGGGGCTGCCGGTGATGCCGTGCCAGGCGGGGGCGAAGGCGGCCAGGGTCTCGGGGGTGACCGGTTCGACCTCCTTGCGGAGCCTGGCCAGGGATCTGCGGCGCAGCGTCCGCAGCACCCCGCTGTCGCACCACTCCTCGCCCCGGCCTCCCGGTCTGAACTCCCCGCTCACCACCCGCCCCGAGACGGCCAGGCGACGCAGCGCGTCGGTGACGACCGCCGGGCCGAGGCCGAGCCTGGCGGCGGCCGTACCCGCGGAGAACGGGGTTCGTGTGCGGGCGTGCCTGGCGACGAGGTCGCCGAGCGGGTCCTCGACCGGTTCGAGGAAGACGTGCGGCACCCCGACCGGCAGCGGTACGCCGAGCGCGTCGCGCAGCCGGGCGGCGTCCTCGATCGCCGCCCACTGCTCCTGCCCGGCCACCCGCACCCTGATCGCCCGCCGGGCGGCCTCCAGCTCGGTCAGCCACGCGGGGTCGCCCTCGCGGAGGCTGACGTCCGCCGCGACCAGGGGGCCGTGCGAGCGGAGCAGGTCGGCCAGGTCCTCGGCGTCGCGCAGCGGGCGGTCGAGGCGGGCCAGCTCCCGCTCGGTGTCGGCGATCACGTCGGGGTCGAGCAGCTCGCGCAGGTCCGCCTGGCCGAGCAGCTCGGCCAGCAGGCTCGTGTCGAGGGCGAGCGCCTGCGCGCGGCGTTCGGCCAGGGGGGCGTCCCCCTCGTACATGAACGCGCCGACGTAGTTGAACAGCAGCGACGCCGCGAACGGCGACGCCTGCCCGGTCTCGACCTCGACGAGCCGCACCCGCCGCGCCGAGACGTCCCGCATGAGCCTGACCAGCCCGGGAACGTCGAAGACGTCCTGCAGGCACTCGCGCATCGTCTCCAGCACCACGGGGAACGAGCCGTATCTGCCCGCGACCTCGAGCAGGTGGGAGGCCCGTTGTCGCTGCTGCCACAGCGGGGTGCGCCTGCCCGGGGTGCGCCGGGGCAGCAACAGCGACCGCCCCGCGCACTCCCTGAACCGCGCGGCGAACAGCGCGGAGCCGCCGAGCTCCTCGGTGACGATCTGCTCGATCTCGTCGGCGTCGAAGACCGCGATGTCCGAAGGGGGCCCGGAGAGCGTGTCGGGGACGCGCAGCACGATCCCGTCGTCGGAGTGCACCGCCTGCGCGTCGACGCCGTAGCGCTCCCGCAGCCGCCGCCCGATCGCCAGCGCCCAAGGCGCGTGCACCCTGGCTCCGTACGGCGAGTGCACCACGACCCGCCAGTCGCCCAGCTCGTCGTGGAAGCGCTCGACCAGCAGCGTCAGGTCGTCCGGCACGTATCCGGTGGCCTCCCGCTGCTCGGCCAGGTAGGACAGCAGGTTCGCCGCGGCGAACCCGTCGAGCCCCGCCGCCCTGATCCGCTCCAGCGCCCCCTCGCGCGCCGAATCCCCCCGGCCGACGGCCGAATCTCCCAGCCCGGCCGCCGGGGCGTCCCGTCCGGCCGCCGAGTCCTCCTGGCCAGCCGCCGGGGCGTCCCGTCCGCCTCGGTCTTCCGCCGACGGGTTCCGTCCGCCTCGGCCCCCCGCCGGGTCGTCCTGCCCGTGCCGGTCCTCCACGGAGAGGGGGCGTCCGCCTCGCTCCGCTTTCACGTTCGCGCCGCCGGGGCGGGGGGCCTTCCGCCCCGAACCCCCGTCCGCCGGGGCGGTCTTCGGGCGGGAGTCCGCGCCCGCGCTTGACATCTCGCGCAGGAACGCGCCGATCGCCCTGCCCAGCTCGGCGGGGCGGCCCGCGCTGTCGCCGTGCCAGAACGGCAGCTTGCCCGGCTGCCCGGGGGCGGGGGAGACCAGCACCCGGTCGGCTGTGATCTCCTCGATCCGCCACGAGGTCGCACCCAGCACGAACACGTCGCCCACACGGGACTCGTAGACCATCTCCTCGTCCAGCTCGCCCACCCGGGAGGACTTCTCCCCGACGAGGAACACGCCGAACAGCCCCCGGTCGGGGATCGTGCCGCCGTTGGTCACCGCCAGCCGCTGGGAGCCGGGCCGCCCGCTCAGGACGCCTGTGACCCGGTCCCACACGATGCGGGGCCGCAGTTCGGCGAACTCCTCGCTGGGGTAGCGCCCCGCGAGCATGTCGAGCGTCGCCTCCAGCGCGCTGCGAGGCAGCGTCCGGTACGGCGCGGCGCGCCGTACGACGGTCTCCAGGTCGTCGACCGTCCACTCGTCCAGCGCGGTCATCGCCACGATCTGCTGGGCCAGCACGTCGAGCGGATTGCGGGGGTAGCGCAGCTCCTCGATCTCGCCGCGCCGCATCCGCTCGGCCACCACGGCCGTCTGGACCAGGTCGCCGCGGTACTTGGGGAAGATCACGCCACGGGAGACCGCGCCCACCTGGTGACCGGCCCTGCCGATCCGCTGCAGGCCGCTCGCCACGCTCGGCGGCGACTCCACGCAGGCGACCAGGTCGACCGAGCCCATGTCGATGCCGAGCTCGAGGCTGGAGGTCGCGACGACCGCGGGCAGCCGCCCCGACTTCAGCGCCTCCTCGATCTGGGATCGCTCCTGCTTCGACACCGACCCGTGGTGGGCCCGCACGATCTCCGGGAACGCCCCCTTCGACGCGCCCGCCTGCGCCATCATCGCGGCCGGGGTCGACAGGGAGGCCGGTGGAGAGGCCGGAGGTGTGGGGAACCCCTCCGCCCAGTGGACGGGCTCCGACGCCCCCGATCCGCCGGAAGGCCCTGGCTCCGGGGACACGGGCGGCCCCTGCGGCGGGGCGGATCCCGGTGACGCGAACGGCCCCGACGCCGCCGGCTCCGAGCCCTCGCCCCGTCGCTCCCAGGCCAGCTCGTTGAGGCGGGTGCACAGCCGTTCGGCGAGCCGCCGCGAGTTGGCGAACACGATCGTCGAACGGTGCTCGCCGATCAGGTCGAACAGCCGCTCCTCGACGTGCGGCCAGATGGAGCGCCTGGCCGGGGGCTCGGTCAGCCACCGGTCCTCGTCGTCGGGCTCGGCGGGGCGCACCGGCGTGTCGAGCTCGGTCATGTCCTCGATCGGCACGACCACCTCGACCTCGATCACCTTCTCCGAGGGCGGCTGGACCACCGTGGCGGGCCTCGGGCCGCCGAGGAAGGCGGCCACCTCGCTCACCGGGCGCACGGTCGCCGACAGGCCGACGCGCTGGGCGGGCCGGGGGAGCAGGGCGTCGAGCCGTTCCAGGCTGAGGGCCAGGTGCGCGCCGCGCTTGGTGGCCGCGACCGCGTGCACCTCGTCGACGATGACGGTCTCCACACCGCGCAGCGCCGCTCTGGCCTGACTGGTCAGCAGCAGGAAGAGCGACTCCGGGGTCGTGATGAGGATGTCGGACGGCTTCGCCGCGAAGCGTCGCCGCTCCTCAGCCGAGGTGTCGCCGGAGCGGATCGCCACCGAGATCTCGGGAACCGCGAGCCCGAGCCGCCGGGCGGTCTGCCTCAGCCCGGCGAGCGGCGCTCTGAGGTTGCGCTCGACGTCCACCGCCAGCGCTTTGAGCGGGGAGACGTAGAGCACCCGGCACCGCCGGGCGGACTCCTCCTCGCCTGGTCGCTCGCCTGGTCGCTCGCCCGGCTGGCCGCGCCCGGCTCCCGAGGCCGCGACATCGGGAGAGCCCGCCGCGGAACCGTCGCCGGGGGAGCCCGCGCTCGCGCGGGAGGGGGCCCGGCGGGTCGGATCGGTCGCGCGCTCCGCGGCCAGCCGGTCGAGCGACCACAGGAACGCGGCCAGTGTCTTGCCCGACCCGGTGGGCGCGACCACCAGGGTGTTGTCGCCCTTGGCGATCGACGCCCAGGCCCCCTCCTGCGCCGCGGTCGGGGCGGCGAAGGCCCCGGTGAACCACTCCCTGGTCACGGGGGTGAAACGGTCGAGCATCCCGCCCGTGGCCACCCCCGCGACCTCCGCGTCCTTCTCGCTCACCGCTCACCCCCCACGACCAGGCCTGACCCCCTCAGACCGTTCACCGATCCATACTGCACGGCCCCACCGACATAAATCGTTCGGCGAGGCGGAGGCCGGGCAGCGAGGCGGGCCGCGCGGTTCCAGTCGGCCGTCGCGGGACGCCGCGAGTCACCGGCGGTCACCGCAGGTCGCTGCGAGTCGCTGCGGGGCGCTGCCGCTGTGGGTCGCTGTGGGTCGCTGTGGGTCACTGTCTGGCGGGAGCGGGCTCCATGCGCAGCAGCCCCGCGGCGAACGCCTTCTGGCACAGCGCGCCGAGCCCGACGACCGTGGGGGGATATCCGTTGTGCCCCATCGCGACCGCGACCAGGTCGGGCCTGATCACGGCGGTGTCCACCATCGCCTGCCCGTAGCCGACCAGGAACGCGCGCAGCTGCGCGGGCGTCGGCGCCCCCTCGCCACGGGGCAGGCCCATCTCCAGCATGTCGACCTCCTGGGCGATGGCCTGCGACAGGGCGGGCTCCGCCGCCGCCTTGGCGAGGATCTCCCGCCCGTAGCGGTCGTAGAGATGCTCCAGCGACGGGCCCGTGAGGGAACGGGTCGCCCATCGCGTCTTGCGCTGACGTAGCGCCTCTGACAGCCGCAGGATCGCTGTTCTCATGCCTGTCGGGACGCCCGCCTCCCGCGGAGGGATGGCCTGGTGGGCAAATCGTTACCCGAGCGCCGGCACGAACGGGAGGCCGGGGCGGGTTCCTGTGTCCCCGGCGTGTCCCCGGTGCCCGCGCGGACACGGGGAGAGGTTTCCGCCGCCTGGAAATCCCTGCCACGGGGTGTCGGCGCGGAAGGTTCATTCGCTGACAATGCGGAGATAGATTGCAGATGAACAGCCGACGCAGTGAGCGGTGAGCCAGCGATGAGCATCGATCATCCGGCCGTAGAGGCGGCACGCGAACGGATCAGGGCGGAGCATCTGCGGCGGCACCGTCCGCCGAGCAGCGCGAGGGGGCTGCACCACTTCGCGCTGATCTCCTCCGACGTCGAGGCCACCATCGCCTTCTACCAGGACCTTCTGGAGTTCCCCCTCACGGAGATCGTCGAGAACCGCGACTACCGGGGGTCGAACCACTTCTTCTTCGACATCGGCAACGGCAACCTGCTGGCCTTCTTCGACTTCCCCGGCCTGGACCTCGGCCCCTACCGGGAGGTCCTCGGCGGACTGCACCACATCGCCATCTCGGTCGACCCGGCGACCTGGGAGAGGCTGCTGGGCAAACTGGAGGCCGAGGGCGTGCCGCACCAGGTCGAGAGCGGCGCCTCCGTCTACTTCAGGGACCCCGACGGCGTCCGCCTCGAACTGCTCGCCGAC
This sequence comes from Streptosporangium carneum, assembly GCF_027922005.1. Classification (GTDB taxonomy): domain Bacteria; phylum Actinomycetota; class Actinomycetes; order Streptosporangiales; family Streptosporangiaceae; genus Streptosporangium; species Streptosporangium carneum. Next base: position 127,971 of record NZ_BSEV01000005.1, read on the forward strand.
CCGCTGGGGGAGATGTACGGCTCCCGCGTCCTGTGACGGCCTCCTGCCACGGGACGGGGCCGCCCGGAGCCGTCGTCTCCATGACGGCCGGTCCCGCGGGAGGCCGGACCGTGCCGCCCGTGCCCGCCGGCGTCCCGCGAGGCACGGCGGCGGTGCGGCGAGCGAGGCGGGAGACCTCAGGCGGCGGCCGCGCGGTCCTTCGACGGGACGAACGCCAGGCCGGCGGCGAGGCAGGCGAGCGGGATGACCGGCAGGACGTACCTGTGGTCGAAGTCGAGGACCGCGACCGGCAGCACCAGCAGGGCCGTCGCGGTGACCCAGGGCAGGAGCGAGCGCCCACGGCGCAGGCCCGGCAGACCCAGCAGGATGATCGCGGCGAGGTACGGGCCGCGCAGGTAGGCGGGGTACTGGTACACGCGCAGGAATCCGGCGTAGGGTTCGGCCGCCTCATCTCCTCCCGTGGCCCCGGGGTCGTACGCCCGCAGGGCGGAGGACGCCCACGGGGGGACCGGGTCCGGCGCCCTGCTTCCGGCGAAGCCGAAGGCGGGCGTCGTCCGTGCCGGGTGGGCCACAGGCGTCCAGGGGAAGGCCAGTGAGACGTCGCCGGCGACGGTCCGCAGATAGTCGAAGGGCTGCGCGGCGATCGCGTGGAGGGCGAAGGATCGGGCGAGGGCCTCGTTCTTCTCCCTGCCGCCCGGCATGCGGTTGAGGGAGGCCTCCGGTGCCCAGAAGTAGCCCTCGGCCGCGTCCTTCCACGTGCCGTTCGGGCACAGCGGGAGCTCGGCGGGCGGAGGCTTGATCCGATCGCACTTCGCGAAGGTCATGCTGCGCGCCCACAGCGCCGCGCCGTCCCCCGCGACCAGCCTGAAGCTTCCATGCTCCGACCGGTACCAGGTGGCGTACAGCGTCAGGGGCAGCAGCCCGGCCAGGGCCGTGACCGCGAGCGGACGCCAGCCGACGCGACGGACCGCGAGGTAGGCCAGAGCCAGCAGGAGGATCGGCAGGCCGACGGTCCGGGTGAGCGCGGCCCACGCCAGGCACAGGCCCGCGACCGTTCCGGTCAGGATCGTCGGGGTCGGCGACCGCATCAGGGCGACCACGCCGGCCACCACGAGGAAGATGAAGAACTCGTCGCCGAGCACGGCGTGCTCGAGCCTCAGGAACGAGGCGTCGAACAACCCCGGCACCGTGGCCAGGGCCGCACCCCACGACGGGAGTCCTTTGCGCCGGAGCAGCCCGTAGATCATCACTCCGACGCCCAGCCCCATCAGATGCTGGACGCCCACCACCACCGGGACGCTGTGAAACGGCAGGAGCAGCCGGAGCAGGAAAGGGTAACCGCTCGGGTTCAGATCCATTCTGGGGCGCAGGTCCAGCGCAAGCTGAATGTAGGTGTAGGTGTCGTACCAATAAATGCGGCCGGGACGATAGCCCAGCATGGTCACGATGCGTAACGCGGCGGCGAACAGCAACACGACCACGAAAAGCCGGTGACGTGCGATCAACCGGCGCAGGCGCGCGGGCGGGGCTGAGTTCTTTTGCTGAACGTTCGTTAAAACGGTCAAGCGGGGGACCTGCCTTCGGCCTGGGGATTGCGGGACGACCTCCTGACTTCGGCCCTTGAGCGTAGCGGACATTCATCATCAATGCGCACAAATGAAAAAATGTAGACAGTGGGTGGTGGATGTTCCGTGAGGTTTGGCCCGGTTTTGAGGGCTCCGGGGGTGACGCTCCGTTAGGAGTGAGTGCTATTTGTATCGCATGGCTGGCGACAAGGTGACGTTAGGGGACATAGCGTCTGTAGGGCTGTGAAATCGCGAAAGGTGAATGCCTTCTGGAAACTGATGTCATCAATGATGCATTTTTGGCCTGGTATGCCGTGATACGGCCATCGGGTCCGCCTTTCCGGGGGTCACCTCACCGTGACGCGGTGAAGTCGTTCACCGGGCGTGACGCTGTTTTCGCCGGCGTCGGCCGCGGGGGATTCCCGCCGCGGGCCTCGCCACGGCGGAGCGTCTCGTGGCGGATCCGTTCAACGCGGGGCGGTCGCCCATGCGCCGGATCTCGTTGTGCGCGCCCGTCGCCGACGCGGCCGCGGTCGCTCCGGACTGATTTGACACGCCCGTCGTCGGATGTCTCCGGGTTCGTTCCTCAACGTGATGCGCGAAGCTCTCCCGTTCGCCTCCGGAGCCTCTTCGGGGCCGGAATGTCGGCCTTCCGGGACAGGCCCGCGGAAAGGCCGGCCCAAAAAATCGCCATTGGGTGTGGTGAAAAGATTTCGGTGGACGGCCGACGCTTTTCCGACTCCCGCGCCTTCGGCCTCCGGGGCCGCTGTGTGCTGCTTCGGCGGTCCATGAAAGGCCGTGGAAGCCTCCAAGAGGCTCCATTGCCTGACCGGTGCGGGGTGTGCGCGTTTCCGCCGCGGCGGATCCGCTACGACATGCGTCTGAGCGCGGTTCCGAGAATGCGCGTCTCAGGGAAGTGACCGACGTATCGAGAGTCGGAACTCACCCGCGGGTTGTCGCCCTGCAGGACGTGCGTTTCACGGGGCACGACGGCCTCGGGGGCGTTCGCCAGGGCGTGGACGTCCTCGCGGGAGACCTCGTCACCGGCGTCGCGGCCACCCGTTTGGCGAGCCGTTCGTGGTTCTCCGGGACCGTCTGCCGGGTGTCACGCGGGAAGGGGGCCGTGTTTCACCGGGCTCCGTACGTCGGCTCCTCGGCGACGACGACGTCGCCTCGGCGGAGCCGGGTGGTCCGCCGCGGCCGGGGTGTTCTTCGTGGGAGGCGTGGTTCGTCCTGCCGCCGGGACGCCGGTCCTTGCGACGTCCGCCTGTCGGATGCCGTCGTCTTCGGTAACGTGGCGATTTACCACGTCATGTAATTGTCAGGCGGCAGAAAGCGGGGTTGCGGTGGAGGCGAACCGGTGTGGGGAGCTTCTGACCGGTGCTTCGGGGCGGTAGGGTTCATCCGCGATCACCCGTGGCCCGCGGTGCGTCGCGGAGCCGGCCAGACCGTGCATCCCGGTGGGCGTGCGGGGTCACGAAGACCCCGCCCTCGATCCTGACGATCCCCCCGCGGCTGTGCGCGGTCCCCTGCGCGGCGCCTGACCGTCCCCCGCCTCCGATCCGGAACCTCGATGTCGTTCTCCTCCCCCGCGTTCCTGTGGTTCTTCATGCCGGCGACCCTGCTCGCCTACTGGGTGCTCCCGCCCCGGTGGCGCAACGGGCTCGTCGCCGTGGTCAGCCTGGCCTTCTACACCTGGGGCGCGGGGCCGTACACCGTGCTGCTGCTGTCGGCGATCGCCGTCAACTACGGCGCGGGCCTCGCGGTGGACTCCGCGAGGCTGCGCGCCCGCCCGGGAGCCCGCAGAGGCGTGCTGGTCGCGACGGTCGGATGGGACCTGGCGATCCTGGGGGTGTGGAAGTACGGAGGGTTCGCCAGCAGGCAGGTCGACGCGGTGTCGAGCGCGCTCGGACTGGGCCACAGCCCGATCGTGAGCCTGGCCCTGCCGATCGGGATCTCCTTCTTCACCTTCCACCATCTGTCCTACGTGGTGGACGTCTACCGCGACAGCAGGCCCGCGCAGCGGAGCCCGGTCCAGTTCATCACGTACATCGCGATGTTCCCCCAGCTCATCGCGGGTCCGATCGTCCGCTATCACGAGATCTCCGAACAGCTCGCCGACACGCGGCGCAACAGGTTCGACGACTTCGCCGCGGGATTTCCCCGCTTCGCCCTGGGGCTGGCCAAGAAGGTGATCGTCGCCGACACGATCGCCCCGGTCGCGGACGCCGCGTTCGCCCACTCCGGCGGCCAGATCAACACCCCGACCGCCTGGCTGGCGGCGCTGGCCTACACCGTCCAGATCTACTTCGACTTCTCGGGATACTCCGACATGGCCATCGGCCTGGGCACGATGTTCGGCTTCAGGCTTCCTGAGAACTTCAACCGGCCCTACTCGGCGTACTCCGTGACGGACTTCTGGCGACGCTGGCACATGTCCCTGTCCCGCTGGTTCCGCGACTACGTCTACATCCCGCTCGGCGGCAACCGCGGCGGCACCCTGAACACCTACCGCAACCTGTTGGTCATCTTCGTGCTCTGCGGCTTCTGGCACGGCGCCAACTGGACCTTCCTCGTCTGGGGCCTCTACCACGGCGGTCTTCTGGTCGTCGAACGGCTGCTGGGCTGGGACCGCCCGCCCGGCACCGCCCTGGCCATGCTGCTGCGCCGCGCCGCGACCTTCCTGCTGGTCGTGGTCGGCTGGGTGTTCTTCCGCGCGGAGACCATGACCGAGGCGACCGGCGTCCTCCAGGCGATGTTCACCTGGAGGCCGGGCGAGCTGGACGAGTTCGCGGCCTTCGCGCTCAACCACCAGCGGACGCTCACCTTCGCGCTGGCGCTGACGGTGGTGCTGCTGCCGGCCTCGCTCACGCTCGGCCCGCTGATCGAGTCGGGCAGGGGCAGGGCGGCGAGGGCGGTGCGGGTCGCGATGACGTGGGTGGCCGCACCCTACGCCGGGGTGCTGGTCGCCGCGGGGACCTTCAGTCCTTTCCTGTACTACCAGTTCTGAGGGAGGCCGCCGATGACCGCCGTCGAGACCGAACCGACGCCTCCCGCGACGCGGGTCCGCCGCCTGAGAGGCAGGCGGCTGCCGACGCTGCTCGTGGCGGGGGTGTTCTTCTTCGGGCCCGCGCTGGCCTTCGCCGCGGGCGAGCGGGCCGCGGCGATCGAGAACCGGAAGCTGCCGGACTTCCCCGCGCTGTCGGAAGGGTGGGACTTCATCCCCAAGGCCGAGGCGTGGGCCGTCGCCCACCTGCCGCTGCGGCAGTACGCCGTGCGCGGCAACGTCGCCCTGTCGGAAGGGGTGTTCGGTCAGCCGCCGTCGTACAACAAGGGAGGAAAGCCCACCTATCCCCGGGTGGTCGAGGGCCGCGACGGCTGGCTCTACTTCGGAGACGACGTGATCGAGGCGTGCGGGCCGCGCTGGAGCGTCGCGGAGACCCTGGAGCGGACGCGCAGGCTGGCCGAGATCGTGCAGAGGTCGGGCAGGCGCTTCGTGCTCACCGTGGCGCCGGACAAGACCACGGTGTATCCCGACAGGCTTCCCGAGCGCTTCCTCGGCCAGGCCTGCCTGGGCGAGCGCAAGCGGGAGTTCTGGGCCGCGCTGCGGGCGGCGCGCCTGCCGGGATACATGGATCTGCGGGGGCCTCTCGAGCGGCTGCAGCGGGAGTCGGGCGAACCCGCCTACTGGCGGACCGACAGCCACTGGAACGAGCGTTCCTGCGGGCTGTACGGCACGGAGCTGGCCAGGACGCTCGACCCCGGCCTCGCGCGGGGCACCCGGCTGGTCGAGATCGAGCAGGCGGTGCGGGACGGCGACATGGGTGTGATGCTCGGCACGCCGCGCAAGGAGACGATCGACCAGTGGCGGCTGGTCCGGGACGGTGTGAAGCGAGTCAAACAGGATGACGCGCAGATGCCCGTGTCGTTCGCCACCGCCAACGCCTCGACCGGGGCCCCGCTGTTCGAGCCCAGGACCCTGCTGATCGGCGACTCGTTCACCCGCAACTCGCTGCCGTGGGTCACGCCGTACTTCGCGGACCTGACCTATCTGCGCAGCGACGCGTCCGCGAAGGCGGGCCCCGAGTACGTCGCGGAGAAGGTCGCCAGGAGCGAGACGGTGGTGTTCGAGATGGTGGAGCGCTACTTCGTCGGCGGACACGGGGAGATGCTGGACGACGCGACCCTCGCCGCGATCGACAGGGCGCTGCGCTAGCCCGCACGGCCGGGACGGACGCGGGCGTTCGGGAAGGTCGCGTCGTCCTCGTCGTCCTCCGGAGCCCCATACTTGGAGGATGCGCCTGTCGGAGTTCTGGAATCGGATGAAACTGCACTTCGGTGACACCTACGCCGAGTCGTGGGCTCACGACTACGTCATCGCCGACCTGGGCGGGCGGACCGTCGACCAGGCGCTGGCCGACGGCGTCGCGGCCAAGGACGTCTGGCGGGCCGTGTGCGGGGTTTCCGACGTCGCCGCCCGGCTGCGCTGACCGGCGCTCGGGGGCGTGGTGCGAAACACCGCCTGATAGGGCCATCCCTTTCCCGGCATCCGATCTTGAATCCGGCGGGGCGGGCGGGCGCGGCGGGCTTCTCCGTTTCCCGCGTCGTGTCGCCTAGCTGGGTAAATCCGCGAGTCATGGCCGAAGTCCGGGCCGAAGCCGTCATCCCGGTCTGTCGGCCTCCGCCGAATTCGGCACGGTTTGCTCCATTGATCGACTTTTCCCGTGCGGCCGCTACCTGGCCGAATAGCGTTCCGGTCGCAAATAGCGAGGGTTAAGTAACAAAAATCGGTAGATACATTGCGATCCTGCTGCTGTATACCGAAGGTATGAGTATCCGGATAGTGGGGGTCTGTCCGCTACGTCTCGTGTCAACCACGAGTCGATTCGCCCCATGACCCTTGAGACGCCCGCCAGGGGCGGGCCCGCCTCGAAGGCGGTTCTGACGGCCCACACGCGGGTGCTCCCTGCGGTGACGCCAGGCGAGGGTCACCGCCACCGCGATTTCCCGGGTCAGATACGGTGACGATGAAGAATGCCGCACAAAAGAAAACCGTTCTGCTGGCAGAGAGCCGCACACTCCTCCGGATCGGTCTGAGAGAGATCGTCCACGAGGCGGGTGACATGGCGGTGACCGGTGAGACGACGGACTCCGCCGACACCATCCGCAGCATCCGCGACCTCTGCCCCGAGATCGTCGTGATGGGGCCGCTCACCGACTGCGCCGACTCCGTCGAGGCCACCCGGAAGATCGCCGCGGAGGTCTCGTCCGGGCTTCCTCGGTTCCTCGCGCTCGTCGACGCCTGGGACGCCAGGTCCTTCGACGTGACCGAGTCGGAGGTCGGGGGGCTGCTGTTCACGAACGCGTCGGCCGAGGAGCTTCGCGCCGCGATCCGGATGCTGTCGGCCGGATACTCCTTCCTCGCCCCGGAGGTGTACCAGAGGGCCGTGCGGGCGGTGTCGAGCCCGAGGACGCCGCCGGTGACGGACATGACCAGCAGGGAGCTCGAGGTGCTGCGCCTGCTCGCCCGCGGTTACACCAACGCCGAGATCTCCAGGGACCTCTCGCTCAGTGAGAGCACCGTCAAGTCCCACGTCCAGAACGTGCTGCACAAGAAGCACCTGCGGAACCGGGCGGGTGCGGTGATCTACGCCTACGAGACGGGTCTGATGAAGGTGGGGGAGAACCTCCCTCACCTGTCCCGCAGGACATGACCGGGTGAAAGACGCGACAGAGCGGCCAACGCGCGGCAGGGCCGTCGGCGACGAGCCGACAGCCAGTCCACTTGGTCGCCCATTGGTACTTCCGCAAGATCGCCGTACTTGCCACGATGGCACTCCGTGACGTTCATACGAGACATGGCCGACCGGCGGCGCGGCATGATCGGCGCCGCGACCGCGATGTTCTGCGTCGGCACGTTGACGGGGGTCTCTCCTGCGCTTCACGCTTACCCGGTGTACGGCGGGCAGGCGGTCCGCTACGCCGTCGGCGCGATCCTGCTGTTCGCGGTCGCCAGAGCCAGGAAGCTGCCCGCGGTCAGGCTGACAGGCCGCGAACTCCTCCTCGTCGTGCTTCTGGCCCTGGTCGGGCTCGCGGCCTTCAACGTGTTCATCGTCGAGTCGACCCGCCACGCCGACCCGGCGATGGTCGGCACGATCGTGGCCACGGTCCCCATCGTCCTCGCGGTGGCCACACCGCTCATGGAGGGCAGGAGGCCGACCCCGTACGTCGTCGTCGCGTCGGTCGTGGTCGCCGCGGGGGCGGCCGTCACGATCGGGCTGGGGAGCGCGACGTTCACCGGGGTGCTGCTCGCGCTCGGCGCGCTCGGCGGCGAGGTCGGGTTCTCGCTGCTGGCGATCCCGCTGCTGCCGAAGCTTGGCGCGATCAGGGTCGCGGCCTACTCGGCGACCGCGGCCGTGCCGCTGCTGCTGGTCGCGGGACTCGTCGTCGACGGGCCTCGGCTGGTGCGGGCGCCCACGCTCTCCGAGACGGCCGCGCTGGGTTATCTGGCCGTCGTGGTGACCGCGTTCGCGTTCTTCTGCTGGTACGACGCGCTGCCCCGCCTCGGCGCCGATCGCGCGGGCCTGTTCTCCGGCTTCCTGCCGCTCGGCACCATCGTCGCCGCGCTCGTGCTGGGCACCGGCCACCCCGGCTGGCCGGAGTTCCTCGGCGCCGCCCTGGTGATCGCGGGCCTGCTGCTCGGGCTACAGCCCGCGCCTGCGCCTGTCCCCATGCCCTCTCACGCGGTCGAGCAGCCCGAGTAGCGGGGCGGCCGCCGCCGTGGTCACCAGCGCCATGACGACCAGGGCGACGAAGAGCCGGTCACTGAGCAGTCCGAGGGCGAGTCCGAGATTGAGCACCACGAGTTCGGTGAGACCACGGGTGTTGAGGAGCACCCCCAGCGTCATCGAGTCGGGCCAGCCGAACCCTGAGGCGCGGGCCATCAGCATGGGGCCCGCCAGCTTCCCCAGCATCGCGACCACGATCACGAGCGCGGTGACGCCGAGCAGCGAGGCGTCGAGCCCGCTGCGCCAGACGTCCGTGCGCAGCCCGGTGCCCACGAAGAAGAACGGCAGCAGCAGGACACCCGAGACGGTGTCGATCCGTTCGGTGAGCCGGGTCACGGAGCCGGCGGGACAGCACAGGCCGTAGAGGAAGGCGCCGAAGATCGCGTGGATCCCGATCGCCGAGGTCGCCGCCGCGGACAGCAGGAGCCCCGACAGCAGCACCAGAAGGCGCACCTCCTCGCGGCCGCCCTCGAGCGCGGCGAAGATCCGGGCCAGCCAGGGGCGGCCGATCCACGCCATGGCGGCGCCGTACACGATCACGAGCGCCACGGTGAGCACGGCGCGCGCCGGGGTGTCCCGGCCCGCCACCGCGGTCATGGCGGCGATCAGGCACCACGCGACCACGTCGGCGATGGCGGCGCACAGCATGCTCAGCCGTCCCAGCAGGGTGCGGAGCATGCCCCTCTCCACCAGGATGCGGGCGAGCACGGGGAAGGCGGTGATCGACAGCGCGGACCCGAGGAACATCGCGAAGACCACCGGATCGGCCTGCGGTCCCGCCCAGTCGGGATACAGCAGGATCGCCAGGAGCGCGCCGCCGAGGAAGGGGCCCGCGATCCCCGCGTGGGCGACCGCCATGGCGACCCTGCCCTGCCCCTTGAACGAGGTCTGCCTGGTCTCCTGGCCGACCACGAACATCAGGGCGATCAGCCCGAGGTCGGCGAGGCCCTGCAGGACGGGGCGCAGCTCGGCGGGGAAGAGCCAGGCGCCCGCTCCCGGCAGGAGCGCGCCGAGCACCGACGGTCCCAGGCAGAGACCGGCGAAGATCTCACCGACGACCCGCGGCTGCCCGACGGCCGTGGCCAGCCGCCCGAAGAGCCTGGCGGCCAGGATGACGACGGCGATCGAGATGAAGAGCTGGACGCTGTGGTCGGCGGGTCCCGCCCCCGTGAGGGCGGTCCCGCCGCCCGGCCCAGAGGAGCCCATCAGCACCAGCAGGCCGACGGCGGCCAGGGCGGGGAGCGCCGCGGTGAGGGCGTACACGACGGCGGTGGCCCGGGTGTTCGCCGGTGGCGAGGCCTCGGCGGAGCGGGGACCGACGTCCACGGGACCGGGAGAGGTCTGGGTCATCGCGTCTCCGCGGCGAGCAGGCGGCGGTGCACCTTGCCGTTCGGCGTGCGGGGCAGCTCGTCCACGTACCGGACGGCATCGACGATCATGTGACGGGGCAGCGCCGCCGCGCAGTGGCGTTTGATCTCCAGCAGGTTCGGGCGGTCCTCGCCGGAGGGCACCGCGTAGGCGACGAGCCTGGCGTCGATCCCGCTTCCCGTCAGCACGACGGCCGCGTCGCTGACCGCGGGGTGGGCCTGCAGCACGGACTCGATCTCGCCGACCTCGATCCGGTGCCCCCTGACCTTGACCTGCCCGTCGCGCCTGCCGAGGAAGCGGTAGTCGCCGTCGTCCTGCAGGACGACGCGGTCACCCGTGGCGTACGGCCTGCCGCCCTGCGGAGGATGGCCCCAGTAGCCCAGCATCACCGTCGGCCCGTCGACGACCAGCTCGCCCTCCTCCCCGGGCCCTGCCACGCCGCCGTCCTCCCTGACCGCCCACACCCGGTCGCCCGAGCAGGCCCGCCCGATCGGGACGGGCGCCGTCCTGTCCGCGGGCACGGAGCCGACCTCGTGGAAGGTGCACACGTTGGTCTCCGTGGGGCCGTACAGGTTGAGGAAGCGCACCCCCGGCAGGTGCTCGCGGAGCGCGCGCAGGTGCGTCACCGGGTACGGCTCGCCGGCGAACAGCAGTGCCCGCAGGCCTGTGGGGCGCGTGTCGAGCAGCCCGCCGTCGCGGGCCATCAGGATCAGCGCGGACGGCACCGAGTACCACACCGTGATGCGCCGGTCGAGAAGGAAGTCGACCAGCAGACGCGGCGCGTACGCCGTCTCCTGGGGGATCAGGTGCACCGACGCCCCGGCGCGGAAGGCCACGTACAGGTCCAGGACCGACAGGTCGAAGTGGAAGGGCGCGTGGTTGGCGAACCGGTCCGCGCCGGTCGCCTCCAGCTCGGCGGCGGCCCAGTCGACGAAGGCGAGCGCGTTGCGGTGCGACAGGCACACCCCCTTCGGCACACCGGTCGAGCCCGAGGTGTAGAGGATGTAGGCCAGGTCGTCGGCCGTCCCGCCGGGGTCGGGGAACGGCTCGCCTCCCGCGTAGCCCCCTGCGCCGACCCCTGCGCCGACCCCTGTGCCGACCCCTGTGCCGACCCCTGTGCCGACCTCTGTGCCGGCCGTGCTCAGGCCTGGAACGGTCACGCCGTGCCGGGCCAGCGTCGCCAGGCGTTCGGGCGAGGCGACCACGGCGCGGGGCGCACAGTCGGTGACGAGCTGGACGGCGCGGTCCGCCGGGCTGAGCGGGTCGACGGGGACGTAGGCCGCGCCGAGGCGCAGCACCGCCTGCATGGCGACGACGGCCCACGCCGACTTGTCGAGCCAGAGTGCGACGCGGTCGCCCCGCCGTACGCCGAGCCCGGCCAGCGCGCGCGCCGTGCGGTCCGCCTCCGCGTCGAGCTCGCCGTAGTTCAGCGTTCCGTCCGCCGCCACGACCGCGGTCGCCAGCGGCGTACGGCGCGCGCTCTCGCGGACGAGCTCGTGCAGCCTCACAGCCCCAGCTCCTTGACGATCTGTTCGAGCTGGATCTCGGACGTCCCGGAGAAGACGGTGGCGGGCAGCGCGTCCCGCAGCTCGCGCTCGATGCCGCTGTCGGTGCGGACGCCCGCGCCCGCGAAGATCCGCATGGCGTCGAGGCCGGCCTCGACCGCGCCCTCGCTGACCGCGAGCTTGGCCATCGCGACGTCGAGCACGGCCCGCTCGCCCTGGTCGAGCCGCCAGCACGCCTGCCACAGCAGCAGCCGCGCCGCCTCCAGACGGAGCCGCAGCCGCGCGATGCGGTGGGATATCGCCTGGTTGTCGGAGATGCGGCGACCGAACTGGCGGCGTTCCAGCGCGTGCTCGACGCACCGCTCCAGCAGCCGCTCCGTCCTCCCCAGGTAGGCGGCGAACAGACAGGTGCGCTCCCAGCGCATCGAGGCCTGGAAGATCGCCGCCCCCTGCCCCTCCCTGCCCAGCCGGTTGCCCGCGGGGACGCGGCACCCGTCGAGCCGCACCGCCGAGGCGGGCACGCTCTCCAGCCCGACCTTGTCGAACGGCTCGTCGACGGTCAGCCCCGGCGTGTCCCGCGACACGGCGAACGCGGTCACCCCGAGATGGCCGAAGGCGGGGGCGGTCGAGGCGTAGACCGTGAAGACGTCGGCGATCGGGGCGTTGCTCACGAAGGACTTGACCCCGGTGATGACGTAGTCGTCGCCCTCCCGCACCGCCCGCGTCGCCATCGCGGTGACGTCCGAGCCCGACCCCTCCTCGGTGATCGCGTTCGCGCCGACCAGCTCACCGGAGCACAGCCCGGGGAGCGTCCTGTCCCGCAGTTCGGCGCCGCCGTGCTCGGCGATGGGCATCGCGCAGGCGAACAGGTGCGCCATGGTGGCGAACACCAGCCCCATGTCCGGGCAGCCCCGCCCGAACGCCTCCACGGTCCGGGCCGTGCTCAGGAAACCGAGTCCTCCGCCGCCGTGCTCGACGGGCACGGAGAGGCCCGTGAGCCCGAGTCCCGCGCACCGTCGCCAGTCCTCGCGGGTGAGGAACCCCTCTTCGACGGCAGGCCATGTACGTGTCTTTTCCCGGACCAGCTCGTATCGCTCCCGCTGGTCGGGGTCCCAGGCGAAATCCACGATCGGAAGCTTAGGATCGGCCGCTTTCCACTGTCCTCATCCTTTCTGCAGAAGCCGTGCTCCGCCGTTCTGCCCGGAGCTCGGGAAAACGCCTGGAGAGAGTCTTCCCCGTCATCACTTCCGCCCCCTACGAAAGGACGAGGCAACGGGTCAGCAGGCGGATCCGCGAGAGGGGAAGTTCAGTATTTGTCAGGAGGACAGTCAGACGGGAGCTTCGTAGTCTCATGCCGGTGGCCGCGCCCACGACGGCGGCCACGGCGGCGTGACCACCCGGTGGGTCACCCATAAGACGGGAGCGGGCAAATGAACGAGTCGGAGGTCGCCGACGTACTCCGGAAATACCTGACGGAGAGGATTCTCGACGCCTCGGACGTCGAGATCGAACTGAACACCCCGTTGCTCGAGTGGGGGATTCTCAATTCGCTCACCACGACCCGGCTGGTGGGCTTCATCAGAGAGCAGTTCGGAATCGAGATTCCCGTCGAGGAGATGGTGGGCGAGAACTTCAAGGACCTGCTGAGCATCAGCAGGCTCGTCACCGGGCTCGGCGGCGAATGAGCGTGCTCCGGCGCGCCCGTGAGTGTGTCTATGAGGGGAAGGTCAATCATGTCCGACGTTGACTTCGACATCGCGATCATCGGAGGCGGTCCCGCGGGATCCTCGATCGCCTCCTATCTGTCCAAGGCGGGCCTGTCCTGCGTGGTGTTCGAGAGCTCGACCTTCCCCCGCGAGCACGTGGGAGAGTCCCTGATCCCCGCGACCACCCCCGTGCTGTCCGACATCGGCGCGCTGGCGAAGATCGAGGCCGCCGGCTTCCCCAAGAAGTACGGCGCGGCCTGGACCTCCGCGGCCGAGACGAAGATCCCCACCCTGGGATTCGAGCTCTCCCACGGTTTCAGGGCGGCCGAGATCGAGTTCAGCGAGCGCGACCAGGCCGGGGTGAACCAGGACTACACCTACCACGTGGACCGGGGACTGTACGACCTGATCCTGCTGCAGCACGCCGAGTCGCTCGGGGCCAAGGTCTACGAGGGGATCCGGGTGCGGCGGGTCGACTTCTCCGAGCCGCTGCCGAAGGTGGTCTTCAGCATCGGCCGCAGGGAGAGCGACGTGCGGGTGCGGATGGTGGTCGACGCCAGCGGGCGCAACACCTTCCTCGGCAGGCAGCTCAAGCTCAAGGTCTCCGACCCGGTCTTCAACCAGTACGCCGTCCACACCTGGTTCGACGGGCTCGACCGCACGGCGCTGGCGGTCAACAAGGAGCAGGCGGACTTCATCTTCATCCACTTCCTGCCCATCACCGACACCTGGGTCTGGCAGATCCCCATCACCGACACCGTCACCAGCGTCGGCGTGGTCACCCAGAAGAAGCACTTCAGCGAGGCCGGGGCCGACTGGGAGACGTTCTTCTGGAAGTGCGTCGAGAGCCGCCCCGAGCTCGCGGAGGCGCTGCGCTCCAGCAAGCAGGTCAAGCCGTTCAAGCCCGAGGGCGACTACAGCTACGCCATGCGGGAGATCTGCGGCGACGGCTGGCTGATGATCGGCGACGCGGCGAGGTTCGTCGACCCGATCTTCTCCAGCGGCGTCAGCGTGGCGATGAACGGAGCCAGGATCGCCTCGTACGACATCCTGGCCGCCGCCGAGAAGGGCGACTTCACCAAGCCCTCCTTCGCGCAGTACGAGGGCAAGCTGCGCAACGCCGTGAGCAACTGGTACGAGTTCATCTCCATCTACTACCGGCTGAACATCCTGTTCACGGCGTTCGTGGCCGACCCCAGATACCGTCTCGACGTCCTGAAGATGCTGCAGGGCGACGTCTACGACGGCGGCGAGCCCGCCGCGCTGACCAAGATGCGTGAGATCACCCGTCAGGTCGAGCAGAACCCCGACCACCTCTGGCACAAGCACCTCGGCTCGTTGCGCGCTCCCAGCGCCGCCCCGCTGTTCTGAAAAGCGCCGCTGTTCTTGGAAAAACGGAAGGACCGGGAAATCCGTGAAGAAGTTCATCCTGGCGGAGAACGACCTGCCGCAGCAGTGGTACAACATCCTGCCCGACCTGCCCGCCCCGCTGCCGCCGTACCTCAACCCCGTCACCCACGAGCCGCTGCGCCCTGAGGACCTCGCCCCGCTGCTGCCGCAGACGGTGATCGAGCAGGAGTTCTCCCAGGAACGCTGGATCGACATCCCCGAGCAGGTGCGGGACATCTACCGGATGTGGCGGCCGAGCCCGCTCGTGCGGGCCGACAGGCTGGAGAAGGCCCTCGACACCCCGGCCAAGATCTACTTCAAGTACGAGGGCGTCTCGCCCGCGGGCTCGCACAAGCCGAACACCGCGATCCCGCAGGTCTACTACAACGCCCAGGAGGGCGTGCGGCGGGTGACGACGGAGACCGGCGCGGGTCAGTGGGGCTCCGCCCTGTCCTTCGCGGGCAGCCTCTTCGGCGTCGCCGTCACGGTGTACATGGTGCGGGCGTCCTACCACCACAAGCCCTACCGCCGCTCGCTCATGCACACCTGGGGAGCCGAGGTGTTCCCCTCCCCGACCGAGCGCACCCAGGCGGGCCGCGACATCCTCGCCAAGGACCCCGACTCGCCCGGCAGCCTCGGCATCGCCATCAGCGAGGCCGTCGAGGACGCCCTCGCGCACGACGACACCAAGTTCGCGCTCGGCTCCGCCATGAACCACGTGGTGCTGCACCAGACCGTCATCGGCCTGGAGGCCAAGCGCCAGCTCGAGCTGGCCGGGGACTACCCCGACGTCGTGGTCGGGTGCGTCGGCGGAGGCTCCAACTTCTCCGGGCTGGTGTTCCCCTTCATGGCCGACAGGCTCTCGGGGGAGCGTCCCGAGACCCGGTTCGTGGCGGCCGAGCCGACCGCCTGCCCGACCCTCACCCGAGGCGCCTACACCTACGACTACCCCGACACGGCGGGACTCGGCCCGCTGCTGCCCATGCGCACGGTCGGCCACGGCTTCATGCCCGCTCCCATCCACGCGGGCGGGCTGCGCTTCCACGGGGACGCCCCGACCCTGTGCGCGCTCCACGACCAGGGATACATCGAGGCGCGCGCCTACGACCAGAACGAGGTGTTCGCCGAGGCCGTGCGGTTCGCCCGCCACGAGGGCTTCGTCATGGCGCCCGAGTCCTCGCACGCCCTGCGCGGCGCCGTGCAGGAGGCGCTCGCGGCGAAGGAGGCGGGGCAGGAGCGCACGATCCTGTTCGGCCTGTCCGGGCACGGGCACTTCGACCTGGGGGCCTTCGACGCCTACCTGGCCGGGCAGCTGGAGGACTACACGATCCCCCAGGCCCAGCTGGACGAGGCGCTGAGCCAGCTCCCCAAGATCGAGCGGATCTGAGATGGGCGGCGGCTGGATCGACGTCCACCACCACAGCTACCATCCGCCGCTGATCGCCGAGCTGCGCCGGAGAGGGGTGACGCACATGGCGCCGGGCGTCCCCCTCCCCGAGTGGACGGTCGACGATTCCCTCAAGGTCATGGACGCCAACGACATCCAGGCGGCGATCCTGTCGATACTGCTGCCGAACGCGGCCTTCGACGAGAACGCGGCGTCGCTGGTCCGGCAGGCCAACGAGTGGTCGGCGGAGCTGGTGCGCGCCCGGCCCGACAGGTTCGGGGCGCTGGCCGTACTGCCCCTGCCGGACGTCGAGGCGGCCCTCGCGGAGATCGACCACGCCTTCGACGTGCTCGGTCTGGACGGGGTCGTCCTGAGCGCCAGCCTCGCGGACGGCCGCTACCTGGGCGACCCGGCCTTCGCCCCCGTCTTCGACGAGCTCAACCGGCGCGGAGCCGTGGTGTTCGTCCACCCGAACCCGGCCTACCGGTGCGACTGCGCCGGAGGGCCCGGGTTCACGGCCAAGGTCCCGCCGCCGCTCGTCGACTTCGTCATGGACACCACGAGGGCGGTCGCGGACCTGCTCTTCGGCGGCACCCTCGGCCGCTGCCACGACATCCGGTTCGTCCTCGCCCACGCGGGCGGCACCGTGCCGTTCCTGGCCTGGCGTCTGGAACTGGCGGCGACCTGGGTGCTTCCCGGGGCGGCGGACACCGACGTCGCGGGCGAACTGCGGCGGCTGTACTACGAGACGGCCCAGGCGGCGTCGCCGGCGACCCTGGGGTGCCTGAGGGAGGTGACCGAGAGGGAGAACGTCCTGTTCGGCACCGACTTCCCGTTCATGAGGGACACGGTCGTCTCGGCCACCAAGCGGCATCTCGCCGAGGTCGCCGACCTGGACCTCACGGGCAACGCGCTCGCGCTCTTCCCCGCGCTCGCCGGCAGGCTTGAGGCGGCCGGGGTGGCGAGAGGGGTCGCGGATGCCGCGCGCCTTTGAGGACTTCCGGATCGGGGACGTCTACGAACTGGGCAGTCAGAAGGTCACCCAGGAGGAGATCGTACGGTTCGCCCGGATGTATGACCCCCAGCCCCGCCATCTCGACGACGAGGACCTCATCGCCAGCGGCTGGCACGTGACGGCGATGTTCATGAGGCTCTACGCGGACGAGGTCCTGCGGCACGCCGAGGCCGAGGTCTCACCCGGTGTCGACGAGCTGCGGTGGCTGCGGCCGGTCAGGCCGGGAGACGTCCTCACGGGCAGGGTGACGGTCGTCGGGGTCGCGGCCTCGCTGTCCAGGCCCGACTGCGGCGTCCTGCAGCAGCGCGGGGAGTTCCTCGACGAGGAGAACCTGCCGGTCATGCGGGTCATGCTGTACGGCCTGATGCGCAAGAGGGGAGGCTGACGCCGCGGGGAGCCCTCCAGCCGCCGGGCGAGGCTGTGAACCGCGAACCGCCCGGCTTCGGCCGGGAATCCCGGTCCTTTCGGGACCGGGAGGATGTCAGACGACGATCTGTACGGCGGGAGCGGGGCCGTGCCTTTCGATCTCCGCCCAGGCCCGGGCGAGCCGGTGGACGAGCTCGTCGAGGGTCGAGGGGGCGAAGGTGAAGGGCAGCCTGATGTGGTTGCCGTGCCCGCCGTCCGGGTCCATCGCGGTGCCCGGCACCACGTCGACGCCGTGCCGTACCGCCACCTGGGCGAACGCCATGGCGTCGACGCCCGGCAACTCGACCCACAGGGCGCCGCCGCCGTCGGGGCGCCGCCAGCGCCAGCTCGGCAGCCGCTCACGCAGCAGGCCGTCGATGTGGTCGAGCTGACGGCCCAGCTCCTGCGCCCGTGAGGCGAGGATCCGGTCGAGCTGGGGCAGCAGCCGGGCCGCGATCGCCTGGTCGAGCACCGGGCTGCCGATGTCGGCGAGGACCTTGCGGCGGGCCAGCCGCTGCACGATCTCGGCGGGCCCGCGGACCCACCCGATGCGCAGGCCGCCCCAGACGGCCTTGGCGAGCGAGCCGAGCGACAGCATCTCCGTCCTGGGCGGGGCGTAGGCCGCCAGCGGCGCGGGCACGGCTCCCGACTCGGGGTGGTAGGTCATGTAGGCGTTGTCCTCGAGGACGGGCACCTCGTGCTCGGCCGCGAGCTCGGCGATCCGGTGCCTGCGCGCCGCCGACATGAGCACCCCGGTCGGGTTGTGGTAGGTGGGCATGAGGTAGAGCAGCGCGGGCTTCCGCTCACGGAGCATGGCGCTGACCGCCCTGACCTCGGCGCCCTCGTCGTCGAGCGGCACGGTCGCGAGGCGGGCGCCCGCGGCGCGGAACACGTCCAGGCAGCCGGGCCAGTTGGGCGCCTCGACGAGAACGGTGGCCCCCGGGCTGACGTACAGCTCGGTCACCAGCACCAGGCCCTGGTGCGCGCCCGTCGTCACCAGGATCTCGTCGTGGGCGGTGGGCAGTCCCGTCCCGGTCAGGTGGGCGGCGACGGCCTCGCGCAGGGCGGGCAGCCCCGAGGGGTGGTAGCCGGGACCGGCCAGCAACTCGTCCAGGTCGTCGCGGACCAGTTCGCGCAGCGCGACGGCGAGTTCGGGCGCGGCGTCCCCGGCCGCCACCGCGACGGAGATGAGCTCGCCGGGACCGTCGATGAGCCGCTGGAAGATCGTCGTGGCGGTGCCGCCGGGCACCCGCCCGTCGGCGGAGGGGCGTCGGATCCTGACGTCCCGCGCCACTCGCGTGCCGCTTCCCTGACGGCTCACCAGCAGGCCCCTGCCGCGCAGCTCCTCGTAGGCCGCCACCACGGTGGCCCTGCTCACCTGGAGCGCTTCGGCCAGAGCACGCTCGGAGGGCAACCGGTCGTCCGCGAGCAGCGCGCCGTCCTCGATGGCCTCGCCCAGCGCCTGTGCCAGTTTCCGGTAGAGGGGGCCGCGCCCCGACGCCCAGTCACCAAGGAGCGCGACGACATCACGTTCGGTAGGAATCCGATCCATTCGACCCTCTACTGGCTCTGGCCACTTGTTCCCAAGATGCCAAGACTGGATGTCATGGGCAATGGAAGTGGACTGGAAAAATGACCAATATCCTAATTTTCCTGGCCGCAGCCGTACTCTTGGCCGTGGTCGGGCCGCGTTACGGCGCGGACACCCGTGACAGCCTGGACTGGACGCCCGTCGAGCCCTTTCCGCCGGAGTGCGCCGTCGCCCCCGTCGTGACCGGCAGTGAAGCGGGAAGGGCGTACGCCGGGCGGCGGGCATCCCTGCGGAAGGCGGGCGCGGTGGGAGCGTCCGGTCCGCATCGGACGATCAGGGCTCATCGTCTTTGAGAGCGCCGGCGGGGGCGCGGGCGGGCCAGGTTCCGTGCGGTGAGTGAGGTTCCGTGCGGTGGGTGAGGTTCCGTGCGGTGGGTGAGGTTCCGTGCGGTGGGTGAGGTTTCGAGCGGCGACTGAGGGGCCGCGGGGCGACCGGAGTCCGCGGGCCGACCGAGGGAGCCGGGGGAGCGCGGGCCGGCCGGGGCTCCGCGGGCAGGTCAGGGCTCCGCGGGCTGAGCGGAGTCTTCCAGCAGGCGCTTGATCGAGTCGGCCGCCCGCCGGAAGTCTTCCGCGTTCTCCTGTCCGTCGGGCGACCACAGGAAGAGCCAGCCGTCCCCGGCCGGGGTGGCGAACACGATCGTCTGGCGCAGGCTGTCGGGGTGCCACACCCACAACACGGGGTCGTCGCCTCCGACCATGCGGCCGGCGAGTCCCCGCTCCGACAGCTCGGCGGACAGGGATCCAAGGTAGGTCAGGCGTTGCTGGCTGAAGACGCTGGTCACGTCGGACACCTCGGGATCGTTTGCCTCAAGGATCACCCCAGGTCAACCCCGTGGCAACACGTGCAGGGGAATGCCCGGAAATGTTGCCTTCCGGATGGGGTCGGCTGTCTCGCGTGACCGGAGACGGCCCGGAACATGTGGCGCCGTTGAGCCGCGATCGAACAGTCGTTCGGCTATATTGGACGCGCCGTCACTCCTCGGCGTGCTCTGAAGAAAAATGTCGGTGGCACCCCGTAGCTTTCTGGCAACCGATCCAACCCGCGACCCTCCAGGGGGCTCCCATGGCAGCTAACGACCGCGAGAAGGCGCTCGAGACCGCCCTCGCTCAGATCGAGCGGCAGTTCGGCAAGGGCTCCGTCATGCGCCTCGGCGACGAGACCCGTGCGCCCATCGAAGTGATCCCGACCAGTTCCATCGCGCTCGACGTCGCCCTCGGCATCGGCGGGTTCCCGCGTGGCCGCATCGTCGAGATCTACGGGCCCGAGTCCTCGGGCAAGACCACCGTCGCGCTGCACGCCGTGGCCAACGCCCAGCGGGGCGGCGGCATCGCCGCCTTCATCGACGCCGAGCACGCCCTCGACCCGGAGTACGCCAAGAAGCTCGGCGTCGACACCGACGCGTTGCTCGTCTCCCAGCCCGACACCGGTGAGCAGGCGCTCGAGATCGCCGACATGCTGATCAGGTCCGGCGCCGTCGACCTGCTGGTCATCGACTCGGTCGCGGCCCTGGTGCCCAAGGCCGAGATCGAGGGCGAGATGGGTGACAGCCACGTCGGCCTGCAGGCGCGTCTGATGTCCCAGGCTCTGCGCAAGGTGGCGGGCGCTCTCAACAGCACCGGCACCACCGCGATCTTCATCAACCAGCTCCGAGAGAAGATCGGCGTCATGTTCGGCTCGCCCGAGACCACGACCGGTGGAAAGGCGCTGAAGTTCTACGCCTCGGTCCGTCTCGACATCCGCCGCATCGAGACGCTGAAGGACGGCACCGAGGCGGTGGGCAACCGCACCCGGGTGAAGGTCGTCAAGAACAAGATGGCTCCGCCCTTCCGCGTGGCCGACTTCGACATCCTCTACGGCGTCGGCATCTCCCGCGAGGGCGGCCTGATCGACATGGGTGTCGAGCACGGCTTCGTCCGCAAGTCCGGCGCTTGGTACACCTACGAGGGCGACCAGCTCGGCCAGGGTAAGGAGAACGCCCGTAACTTCCTGAAGAACCACCCTGACATGGCCAACGAGATCGAGAAGAAGATCAAGGAGAAGCTCGGCGTCGGCCCCCGTCTGGACAGCCCGGCCACCCCGCCGCCCGCCGCTCCGGCTCCCGCCGCGGCGACCTCGGGCCGTGGTTCCAAGGCGGCCACTCCCAAGCCGGGTGACGTCTGATCCGGGTTGACCGATGACGACGGGACCTGACTCCGGTCCGGCTGACGCAGCCGGGCCGCGAGACTGGGGTGCCTGGCCCGACATTCCGCAGACGGCGTCCTCCACGGCGGCTGGTCGTTCCTCCAGGCGAGGAGGCAGGCGGGCCAGAAACGATGGCGCCCGAGACGAGATCGCCGGACACGAGGCCGCCGGACATCAGGGGGGCGGTCACTGGGGCGCCGGACACGCCCCTGGCGCGGATGAGGGTGTCACGGACGAAACCGCCGGACACGAGGAGGACGCCCGGGGCGAGAGCGGCCGGGGGAGGGGAAGTCGCAGGTCCCGGCGAACGGAGCGGTCTGCCGGGCGCTCTTCGGGGAGGGGTTCGATTCTGCCCGACGGGCCGGTGGAGGGTTCTCCGGCGAGCCGGGGGCCCGACGCGGATCCGCAGGCGGTGGCGCGGGCGATCTGCCTGCGGCTGCTGACCATGGCGCCGCGCACCCGGGCCCAGCTCGCGGAGGCGCTGCGGAAGCGCGAGGTTCCGCAGGAGGCCGCCGACGCCGTGCTGGAGCGCTTCTCCGAGGTCGGCCTCATCGACGACGAGGCGTTCGCCGCCGTATGGGTGAGCTCTCGCCATGCCGGGCGGGGTCTCGCCCGCAGGGCGCTCGCCTCCGAGCTCCGTCACCGCGGGGTGGACGAGGACATCATCAAGGACGCGGTCGAACAACTCGACTCCGAGCAGGAGGTGGAGACGGCGCGCCGGCTGGTCATGCGCAAGCTGTCGTCCACCCGGGGGCTGGAACCCGCGGTCAGGACCCGGAGGCTGGCGGGCATGCTCGCCAGAAAGGGATACGGTCCCGGTCTCGCATTTCGCGTGATCCGCGAGGCGCTGGAGGGGGAGGCGGCGGAGAGTTCCGCTTCCACGGACGACTTCGATTATCCGGATGACTGATGTGAGCGTTTCGTAACCGTCCGAGTTCTCGCTGCTTCGGGAAATGTCCCGCTTGGCCGACGCCCCCCGTCGTCACCGCCGGTAACGGCGGGCGTAACCGGCGGGACGGTGACCCTCGCACGGCATCAGGCAGTGCCGCGTGAGGAAGGAGAGGCGTCTCCTCATGTTCGGCCGTTTCCCAGCGGTTCTTTGCTTGCCCGTTACCTCTTTGACGCTTAACCTCGACGGCAGTGAGGAGTTACTCCGCGCAGCGCGGATTGTCATAACGGTGAATTACGGACGAGTGAGCTTGGCGGATTCGGACATACGGGGCGTCGGTGGGAAGAGCCGATGCCACGTAGGCCCTGGATCGATATCTGTCCTGGTGGTGCCGCCGCTTGGACTTTCCGTGCCGTGCGTGTGACCCCTCGTGTGCTCGATATCGGCAACGCGAGGAGGGCGGGGCGCGCATGAATTCGGTTGTGGTCGTCACCTTGACGGTCGCGGTCGCGGTTCTCGCCGTGGTGACGATAGCCGCGCTGATCGTGTTGCTGCGTCGCACCGGTGGAGCCCTGGGAAGGCCGGGCGGTCCTTCCCCGGAGCAGGAGGCGGAGGTCCAGACGGAGCTGGACGAGGCCAGACGTGAGGCCGCCGAGATCCGTGCCCGTGCCGAGACCGACGCCGGAGATCTCCTGCGCAGGTCCGAGGCCGCCGTCGAGGCCGCAGCCGAGTTGCGCAAGGACGCGGAGGCGGAGAGCCGGAGCCTGAAGCACGAGCTCAAGGAGTTGCGTTCGGATCTCGAGCGCAGGGAGAAGCGGCTGGCCGAGCGGGAGCAGCGGCTCGACGAGGAGGCCGGACGCCAGGCGGAGCAGGCCCGCAAGCTCGCCGAAACGGAGACCGAGCTCGTCGGCCGCCGTGAGGACCTCGACCGGGTCGACCAGGAGCGCCGGGCCATCCTGGAGCGGGTGGCCGGGCTCACCGGAGATCAGGCGAAGTCCGAGCTGATCAGGGAGATCGAGAACCACGCCAAGCGCGAGGCCGCCCTGATCGTCAGAGAGATCGAGAGCCAGGCCCGCAAGGAGGGGGAGAAGCGCGCCACCAAGATCGTCACATTGGCGGTCCAGAGGGTGGCGACCGAACAGACCGCCGAGTCCGTCGTCAGCGTTCTGCACCTGCCCGGTGACGAGATGAAGGGACGCATCATCGGTCGCGAGGGTCGCAACATCCGTGCTTTCGAGTCGACCACCGGCGTCAACCTGATCATCGATGACACGCCCGAAGCGGTGTTGCTGTCATGCTTCGACCCGGTCCGTAGGGAGACGGCCCGACTGACGCTGGAGAAACTCGTCCTCGACGGACGCATTCACCCTCAGCGCATCGAGGAGGCGCACGAGCGGAGCAGAGCCGAGGTCCAGGACCTGTGCGTGCGCGCCGGCGAGGACGCCCTGGTGGAGCTCGGCATCACCGAGATGCACCCCGAGCTGATCACTCTGCTCGGCCAGCTCCGCTACCGCACCTCATACGGCCAGAACGTGCTCGGCCACCTGGTCGAGTCCGCCCACATCGCCGGGATCATGGCCGCCGAGCTCCGGCTGGACCCGGTGCTGCTCAAGCGCTGCACGGTCCTGCACGACATCGGCAAGGCGCTCACCCATGAGGTCGAGGGCAGTCACGCGCTCATCGGCGCCGAGATCGCCAGACGGTACGGCGAGCACGAGGACGTGGTCCACGCGATCGAGGCCCACCACAACGAGGTCGAGGTCAAGACCGTCGAAGCCGTCCTGACCCAGGCCGCGGACGCGATCAGCGGAGGCAGGCCGGGGGCCAGGCGCGAGTCGCTGGAGGCGTACGTCAAGCGGCTGGAACGCCTGGAGGAGATCGCCACCTCCTACGACGGAGTCGAGAAGGTCTTCGCCATGCAGGCGGGCAGGGAGATCAGGGTCATGGTGAAACCCGACGCGATCGACGACATCCAGGCCCAGGTGATCGCCCGCGACGTCGCCAAGCAGGTCGAGGAGGAGCTCACCTATCCCGGCCAGATCCGCATCACGGTCGTCCGCGAGTCCCGCGCCACGGAGTTCGCCCGTTAGAACGCTTCCCAGGCCCCTTCCGCCCGTCCCGGCTCGCGCCAAGGCGCGCTCGCGGCTGACGGCGGTCGGGGGCGTCCACGGTGCACTGTCCCTTCCGGAGCTTTCTGAGGAGGGCGGCGGTCAGGGGGCGTCTGCGTATGTTGTGCCTTTTCGAGCTTTCTGGGGATGACGGCGGACAAAGGCTGTTCACGGTGTGTTGTGCATCCTCGATCCTTCTGGGGACAGCGGCGGTCAGGGAGTGTTCGCGGTGCGTTGGGCTTCTTCGAGCCTTCTGAGGATGTTCGTCACGATGCTCTCGCCCTGCCGGTCGCCGGTCTCATGGAAGATGGCGGCCGCGTGCCGGCCGGCGGTGATGGCCTCGTCGAAGCGCCCCGTCTGTCCCAGGGCGATCCCGAGGTTGCCCAGAGCCTTGGCCTCGCCGTGGCGGTCGCCGGTCTCACGGTAGACGTCGGCGGCCCGTCGGCACGCGACGACGGCGTCCTCCGAGCGCATCACCTGCAGCAGGGCGTTTCCGAGATTCGTCAGTGCTCCGGCTTCGCCGTGGGGGTCTCCGGCCTCGCGGTGGAGGTCGGCGGCTCGCCGGTGGGCGGTGGCGGCCTGGTCGAGCTGTCCCGCCGTGGCGAGGGTGGTTCCGAGGTTGCTCAACGCCTTGGCTTCGCCGTGGCTGTCGTTGGTCTCACGGTAGAGGTCGGCGGCTCGCCGGTGGGCGTCGACGGCCTCGGCCAGGGCTCCCGCCTGCCGTAGCGAGTCACCGAGGTTGTTCAGTGTCGCGGCTTCGCTGTGCCGGTCGCCGGTCTCCTCGAAGACACCCATGGCCTGCCGGTGTGCGGCGATGGCCTCGGTCAGGGATCCCACCTCTCGCAGGACGCTGCCGAGATTGCTCAGCGCCATGCCCTCGCTGTGCCGGTCGCCGGTTTCCGTGAAGATGCGGGCGGCCTGCCGGTAGACGACGACGGCCTCCTCCAGATGTCGTGACCGCATCAGCGCGTTGCCGAGGCTGTTCAGCGCGACGCCCTCCTGGTGCCGGTCGCCGGTCTCGCGGTAGAGGTCTACGGCCTGCCGGTGGACGGCGACCGCCTCGTCCAGACGCCGCAGCTCCTGCAGGTCGTCGCCGAGGCTGTTCAGTGCCGCGGCCTCACCGTGCCGGTCACCGACTTCCCGGCAGATCCGTATGCTCTGCCGGTGGGCCACGACGGCCTCGTCGAAGCGACGTGTCTGACACAGGGCGTCGCCGAGGTTGCTCAACGCCGCGGCCTCGCCCTTCAGGTCGCCGCTTGCGCGCAGGAGATGTCCGGCCTCTCGGCAGGCGGTGATGGCCTCGTCGAAACGCCGCAGAAACCGCAGGGCGTTGCCGAGGTTGTTCAGCGCCATGCCTTTGGCGTGCTCACTGCCGAGGAGATCGGCGGCACGCAGGGCGTGGCGGGTGAGGGCGACCCAGTCGTTGAAACGCCGTCGCCATTTGAGGAACCCGGCCAGCGCGACGGGCAGCAGCCAGGCGACGACGTGGCGGTCGTCGCCCGCGACGGCGACGGTGGCGGCCAGGTTGGGGTATTCGACGTCCAGCCAGGCCAGCGCGTGGTCGCGATCGGCGAAGGCATCGGTCATCGGATCGTCGAAGGCGTGCTCGAGACGGCCGCTGGCGGCCACCGCGCCCGACACGTAGTACTGCAGCAGCGTGGCGAGGGCGGAGGCGCGGTCGTCGGCGTCGGCGTCGGCACGGCCGTGCCGGTCGGCGAACAGGCGTACCAGGTCGTGCATACGCCACCGGCCATAGGAGCTGCCGCGTTCGATCAGATGCGCCTGGGCCAGTCCCTCCAGGAGGCGGCGGGCGGGGACGTCCCCGATGCCGGCCAGGACCGCCGTGGCCTCGGTGGAGATCTCCGGCCCTGGATTGAGCGGCAGCAGCCGGAACAGCCTCGCCTGTTCCAGGTTGAGGTGCCGGTGTGACAGGTCGAGCGCGGCGCTCACCGCGAACTGGTGCGGGGAGGGGGGCGTTCCGCCCACGACGACGCCGGCGTCGTACTCCATCTCGTCCAGCCGGGAGTCCGCGCTGCTCAGCCGGGCCACGATCGCCGCCGGCGGGCAGGTGGGATCCACAGCCAGCAACGCGGCGATGATCCGCAGGGCCAGCGGCAGGCCGCCGCACAGTTCGGCGAGCGCGGCCGCGGCCTCGGGGTTGTCGGTGATGCGTCTGTCGCCGGGAGAGGCCACTCGCAGGGTCCGTTCGAGCAGCGTCACCGCCTCCGCGGGATCCAGCACGTCGAGGTCCAGCAGGCGGGCGCCGAGCATGCCCAGGGTGTGGCGGGAGGTCACGATCGCCGCTGTGACGCCGTCCGCAGGCAGGAGCGGCCGGACCTGTTCGTGGGAGGAGACGTTGTCGACCACCACCAGCATCCGCCTGCCCTCCCGGGCGTAGGCGGCCAGCACGGAGGCGTACAGCCTCGTCCGGTCCTGGAGGGTGGGCGGGATGTGCTCGCCGGGAACGCCCATGGCGCGCAACCACCCGTCCAGGACCTGGTCGGGGTCGAGGCGGCGTGCGCTGTCGTAGCCGAACAGGTCGGCGAACAGCGCTCCGCCGGGAAACCAGCCCATCCGCAGGGCGGTGTGGGCGGCCTGCAGGGCCAGCTCGGTCTTGCCGACTCCGCCCATTCCTCCCACCGCCGTCACCACCACGGTGGAGGCGGAACCGCTCCCCACGGTCCGGGGCGGCTCATCGGTCCGGGCGGTCCCGCCCGGCTGAGGGATCGCTCCATCCGGGACGGCCACTCCGCCCGTCCGGTGGGTCGCTCCGCCCGCCTGAGCCGCCCCCTCCGCTCGGAGGGGCGACCCGCCCGCCTGAGCCGCCATGCCCGGGACGGCCGTTTCGCCCATCCGGAGGGCCGATCCTCCCGGATGGGCGGCTGCTCCTCCCGGATGGGCGGCGGCGTCGGCGGGCGGTCGGGGAGCCAGGGTGTCGAGCACCGCCCGTAGGTCGTCCGCGCGCCCGGTGAACGCGGCTGAGGCCGATGGAAGCCCGGACAGCGCCAGGGGCACCCGCGGCGGCAGCCGTACGGTGACGTCCCGGCCCTGGATCACCGTGGAGAAGAAGACTCCGCCGCTGATCTCGTTGTGGGGCGTGCCGGTCACCGGGATCCCCCCTCCTTCTCCTCCTCGGAAGGCGCGGAGGAGGGTGTCGGCGGGCCGAAGGCGACGTGGCTGATGGTCCGTCCCTGGATGACGGGGCCGTGGAAGGTGCCGCCGGTGATCTCGTTGCGCACTCCGCCGGGAGCGGTCTCTTCGGCGGCCGCGTCGCCCGGCGCCGCCGCGTCGCCCGCCGCGCCTTCCATCGGGCTTTCCACAGCACCTTTCCCGGTGCCTTTCCCGGTGTCTTTCCCGGTGTCGGCGGGTGTCGACGCCGGGGCGGGATGAGAGGCGGAGTGGTCCGCGTCGGAGCCGGCACGGGTGTCGCGAGGAGCGGTGCGGGTGCCGAACAGGGCCATGGCCAGACCGGCCAGGGCGATGAAGGCGGCGATCACGCTGCCCCAGCGGTCGGCGTCTTCCAGGCCGACCCGGTAGAAGTAGGCGCCCATCCCGATCGCGGTTCCCGCGAAGAGGACTCCGCCCACCCATTTCAGAACGCGTCCTGACATGCCTTCATCGTCTCGTCGCGGAAAGTTCGCAGAACGTGGTCCGGCGCAAGGGTGATCCGAACGTTGCAACTCCAGCGGCGCGGTACGCCGGAAACGGTCGCCTTCCGGCGGACGGGACCGCCATCGTGAAGTGCGGGCACCGGCTGTCCCCTCCTGACGGCCGGTGCCCGCGCGGGGTGTGTCCGGTCGTCAGGCGCGGAAGACCTGTTGGTAGAAGGCGAGCTCGGTGGCCAGGGCCGTGCTGCGGGTCTCGGCACGGCGGAAGCCGTGGGCCTCGCCCTCGAAGGTGAGGTAGGTGCAGGGAACGCCACGCTCGGCGAGAGCGTCGGCGAAGGACTGGGACTGCGGGGGAGGGACCACCGGGTCGGACAGTCCCTGCAGCAGCAGCATCGGGCAGGTCACCCCCGCGACCCGGCCGAGAGGCTCCCGGGAACCGTACAGGACGGGATCCTCCGGGCCGACCAGCCACTCGATGTAGCGGGACTCGAAGTCGTGGGTGGTCGTGACGAACGAGGCGAGCGCGCTCACGCCGTAGTAGGAGACGCCGCCCGCGAACACGTCCGAACTGCAACAGGCGGCCATGACCGTCCAGCCGCCCGCGCTGCCGCCCCTGATCGCGATCCGTCGTCCGTCCGCCAGCCCCTCCGCGGCCAGCCACTCGGCTGCGGCGATCGAGTCCTCCACGTCCACCACTCCCCACTGGCCGTGCAGCAGGTCACGGTAGGCGCGGCCGTACCCGGTCGAACCGCCGTAGTTGACGTCGAGCACGCCGATGCCCCTGCTGGTGAAGAAGGCCTTCTCCAGGTCGAGCGCGCTGACGCTGTGCGAGGTCGGGCCGCCGTGGGCGAAAATCACGTACGGCGGAGCGCCCTCACCGCGAGCCTCAGGATTGGAGGGCGGGTAGAGGATCGCGTGCACCCGGCGTCCGGAGCGGCCGTCGAACTCCACGCCCCTGGGGGCCGGAAGGTAGGCGGGGTCGGGCAGCTCGCCGACGTCGCGACGGAACTCCTCGACCTGCCCCGTCGCGGTGTCCACCCGGACGACGGAGCGGGGCGTCGTCGCGCCGTAGGCGATCGCGGCCACCGCGTGCCCGTCGGAGGACAGCGACGGATGCCAGCCGTCATAGGGCGTGTCCAGGTCGGTCAGCGTGCCGCTGTCCGGGTCGAGGACGCCCAGCCGCATGTCTCCCCGCCCGTGCAGGAGGGCGATCCGGCCGTCGGCCAGCGGGATGTACGGCGAGCCGCCCAGCTGCCACAGCGGTCCGGCGCACTCCTCCTGAAGGGGGCAGAGCGCCTGGAAGGAGGAGCCGTCGACGCCGATCCGGTAGAGGTTCCACCAACCGGAGCAGTCGGAGACGAGATAGAGGGTGCGAGCGTCACGCCAGCGCGGAGAGAGCACGGACTCGGAGACGCCGCCGCGTATCGTCCGGGTCTCGCCGTCGGCCACCCGGGTGACCCGAAGCTCGGTGCCGTTCCACGGCATGCGGGGGTGATCCCAGCAGATGTACGCCAGGTGCTCGCCGTCCGGCGACAACGCGAGGGAGGCGTAGAAGTCGCTTCCCCCGGCCCGCTCGCGCGGCTCGGCGCCGCCGTGCACCGGCATCGAGACGATGGAACGGCTGATGCCGCCGTCGACGTGATGCCGCTCGCGCACGCACCACACGTGCCCGTCGTGGACGATCATGTCGGCGTAGCGGAGACCGCACTCGCTCTCCGGCTCCGGTGAGATCGCCTCCGGCTCCGCACCCGGGAGCAGGAGGTAGAGCCGCTGGTCGGCGAGGTTGGCGAACACCACCCCTCCGCCGGGAAGCACGGCGTACGGCCGCCCGCCGTACTCGTGGACGCGGGTCCGGGCGTTCCAGGGGGCGGGCAGCAGCTCCCGGCGCGTGCCGTCGGCGTCCTGGTGCATGATCGTGGTGCGCCCGCCCTCCATGGGGCGGTCCTCGCTCCACCACATCTCCGCACCTGACACCGTCGGGAATCCAAGGCGCAGCCCGGATCGGGCGACACCCGTGGTCGAGATGGGAGAGGGCCAGGTACCGTACGGCCGGACGACCTGCTCGGGGGACATGGCGCCATCCTGCCCGATAACCCGTCGCCTGTCGCCGGTATGGCGCTCATCCCACGCGACATGCGGGAATTCGTTTTCCATGACGGCTGGAAGCAGTCCCCCAAACAGTGATGATCAGGTTTTCCCGGACGCCGGGTTCCGGTCAGTCGACCGCGGAGACGCCCGGGGTCGCGCCCGGCACCACGATCGCCCCCGGGGGTTCGATCGGCTGGGCCGTGGTCTTGCGGCTGCGACGGGTGCGTCTCTCCAGCCACGTGGCGATGGCCCCGACGATCAGGTTGATGATGATGTAGACGACCGCGATGACGATCACCGCGGGGATGATGTTGTTGAAGTTGGACGGCAGCACGCGCGCGCCCGCGTTCAGCAGGTCCTCGAACGAGACGATGAACCCCAGGGCGGTGTCCTTCAGCAGCACGACGAGTTGGGCGACGATCGCCGGCATCATGGCCGTGACCGCCTGCGGGAGCAGGATCATCCGCATGACCTGGCCCTTGCGCAGCCCGACCGCGAGGGCCGCCTCCGACTGGCCGCGCGGGATGGCCTGGATGCCCGCCCGCACGATCTCCGCCAGCACCGAACCGTTGTAGAGGACCAGTCCGACCACCACGGCCATGAACGGGGTCACGGTGAGCCCGAAGACCGCGCTCCCGCCGTACATCACCGCGAAGATCATGATGAGCAGCGGGATCGCCCTGAAGAACTCGACCACGACGTCCGAGGGGACGCGGATCCAGGCGTGTTCCGACAGCCGGCCGATGCCGAAGACGAATCCGAACGGCACCGCGATCACCGCGGCGACCACCGCGGCGCTGAGGGTGTTCAGCAGGCCGGGCAGGATCAGGTTGACCCACACGTCGGCCTGCAGGAACGGTCTCCACAGGGCGGGGTCGAGCTGGTTCTTCTCCTGCAGCTTGATGACCATCAGGTAGAGGACGGCCAGCACCGCCAGGACGACCAACGCTGTGAACACGGTGTTGCGCCGTCGCGCCCGGGGCCCCGGCGCGTCATAGAGGACGCTGGTCCGGTCGGGCACGCTCCCGTGCTCGCGGCTCTGGCGAGGTTCCGCGGTCAGCGTGCTCATCGGATCACCGCCAGTCGTTTGGACAGCCAGGTGAACAGCATTCCGGTCGGCAGGGTCAGGATCACGAACCCCAGCGCGAACCCGAAGAAGATGGGGATGACCTCGGCGCCGTGCGACTCGAAGAGCGTCTTCATCGTCAGGGACGCCTCGGTGACGCCGATGGCGGCCGCGACCGTGGTGTTCTTGATCAGCGCGATCAGGATGCTGCCCAGCGGGGCGATCACCGCGCGCAGCGCCTGGGGCAGCACGATCAGCCTCAGGTTCTGGGAGAAGGTGAGACCGATGGCGCGGGCCGCCTCCGCCTGGCCGATCGGCACCGTGTTGATCCCGGCCCTGATCGCCTCACAGACGAACGCCGCCGTGTAGGCGGACAGACCGATGATCGACAGCCAGAGGTAGTTGGTGGACAGGCTCGTGGAGAACGAGACGTCCAGCACCAGGCCGAGGCCCAGCCCGCAGAACACGATGACCAGGGTCAGCGGCGTGTTCCGCAGGATGTTCACATACGCCGTGCCGATCCCGCGCAGCACGGGCAGCGGGCTGACCCGCATCGCGGCGAGGATCGTCCCGAGGAGCAGAGCCGTGATCCCGCTGGCCAGCGTCAGCCGGATCGTCAGCCAGAAGGCGTCCCGGATGACCGGGAATTCTTCGAAGAGTGCCTGCACTCGTCCCTCCAGTGGCCCGAGGGCCGGGACGACGCGCCCCGGCCCGGCCTGGCCGTCAGTAACGCTCGATGGCAGGGGGCGTGGTGAAGAACTTGCCGAACTCGCCGAAGTTGGCGTCGACGGCCTTCTTCCAGCTGCCGTCCTGGAACATCTTCTCGACGGCCTTGTTGATCTTCTCGCGGGTCTCCTTGTCCTCCAGCTTCACGCCGATGCCGTACTTCTCCTCGGAGAAGGGCTTGCCGACGAGGCGGAACTTGCCCGGAGACTGGGTGGCGAACCCGGCGAGGATCGTGGCGTCCGTGGAGATCGCGTCGACCTGCTTGTTCTCCAGCAGCGGCAGGCAGGCGCCGTAACCCTGCTGTTCGGTGAGGTACTGGCTCTTCCAGGCGTCGCCGAACTTGTCCACCAGGCGCTTGGGCGAGGAGGACCCCTGGGCGCCGCAGACCTTCTTGGTCTTCAGGTCGTCGACGCTGTTGATCGTCGTGTCGTCCGCGCGGGTCAGGATGTCCTGGCCGGTGACGAGGTACGGCCCGGCGAAGCCCACCTTCTTCTTGCGGTCGTCGGTGATCGAGTAGGTCGCGGCCACGATGTTGACCTGACCCTGCTGGATGAACGACTCGCGGTTGGCCGAGATGGCCTCCTTGAACTGGATCTGGTCGTCCTTGTAGCCGAGCTCCTTGGCGACGTACTTCGCCACGTCGACGTCGAAACCCTTGAACGAGCCGTCCGGTTGCTTCTGACCCAGGCCGGGCTGGTCGAACTTGATGCCGACGACGAACTTGTCGCTCCCGCCGCTGCAGGCGGTGAGTCCGGCCGTCATGGCCGCCACCGCGATCACCGCGGCTCCGACACGATGTGCACGCATCCTGCTACCTCGTCTTTCGTCAAGAAATCTGGGTGAGCCGCTAGTGCGTAAGGATTTTGGAGAGGAAGTCCTTTGCCCGCTCGCTCCTGGCGGAGGTGAAGAAGGCTTCCGGGGTGTTCTCCTCGACGATCTGCCCCTCGGCCATGAACACCACCCGGTTCGCCGCGCGGCGGGCGAACCCCATCTCGTGGGTGACGACCATCATCGTCATGCCCTCGGCGGCCAGGCCGATCATGACGTCGAGCACCTCCTGGACCATCTCGGGGTCCAGCGCCGAGGTCGGCTCGTCGAACAGGATCATCTTGGGGTTCATGGCCAGGGCGCGGGCGATGGCCACGCGCTGCTGCTGGCCTCCCGACAGCTGGGCGGGGTACTTCGACGCCTGCGCGCCGATGTCGACCCTTTCGAGCAGCTCCATGCCCCGCCGCTCGGCCTCGGTCCTGCTCAGGCCCCGCACCTTGATCGGCCCGAGGGTGACGTTCTCCAGGATCGTCTTGTGCGCGAACAGGTTGAAGGACTGGAACACCATGCCGACCTCGGACCTGAGCCTGGCCAGCGCCCTGCCCTCCGCCGCGAGCGGCTGCCCGTCGAAGGTGATCGTTCCGCTGTCGACGGTCTCCAGCCGGTTGATCGTTCGACACAGGGTCGACTTGCCGCCTCCCGACGGACCGATCACGACGACGACCTCTCCCCTGGAGATCGTCAGGTTGATGTCACGCAGGACGTGCAGGTTTCCGAAGTGCTTGTTCACGTCCGCGAGGACAACCAGAGGAGGCGCCTCCCCGTTCTCCGTCATGAAACACAACGTAAATCTGTAAGCGGCACCTCGGGCTAACCCTGAGGTACCGATCAGATCACAGCATGCTTACCTTTGGTAAAGGTTTGTCGCGTTTCTGTCATATGGCGGCAAGAGAGGCCGGAGCGAGCGTCAGCTTCCAGGGGTCGACCAGATCGATCTCCATTCCCGTCGCGATTCGGTGGGTGAGCTGGTAGACGCCCCCTTCGTCGAGACTGTAGGTGAACACGATCGGCAGTTGTTCGTTTCCCTGGCCGTTGAAGGGGAGCATCTCGACACGCCAGAAGTGCGGAATGCCGACTTCTGCGTATTTTGCGGGCTTGGTTCTGCGGTCTGTTGCGGTGGTGGACTCCGAGACGATCTCCACCACCAACCGCACCCACTCGGGCTTGGCCGCCTTGGCGTCGTCGCGGAGGGGCTTTCGCTCGACCACGATGACGTCGGGGATGACTCCGGGGGCGTCGTTCAGCAACAGGCCGGACGCGGTGATGGCCGCGAGACCCTCGGGGAGGGAGCTCTGGAGCAACGTCCGCAGGTTGTCGCCGATCCACTGGTGCTGGGCCGGTGGGGGAGGAGGCACGACGAGACTCCCGTCGATGAGCTCGTAACGACTGCCGTCGTCGCGCGAGTCGAGCTCGAACCACTCATCGACACCCAGCTGGCCGGGGGTGCTCCAGACGCTCTCCGACGTCGCCTTCTTGTGCGGCTTCCTGGCCTTCACCGGCGCCTCCGAGGTCTGCGCGAGCACCGCCGTCCCGGCTCACCGCTCTCAGCTGTCGGACGAGTCTCATTCTCGCATGTGGCTTTGGAACCCCAGGTCAGCGACTTGTTTGACGGAGAGTGATGACTTCATTGCCCGAAGTGGAGGGGGCGTCGATCGTACCTTGGGGTCGGCGAAGCGCCTACCCTTGTCTTGAGATGACTGTCACCGTGGAGAGCGCCCGCACGTACGAGGTTCGTACCTACGGGTGCCAGATGAACGTGCACGACTCCGAGCGCCTGTCGGGCCTTCTCGAGGACGCCGGATACGTCCCGGCTCCCGAGGGGGAGACGGCCGACGTCGTCGTGTTCAACACCTGTGCCGTGCGGGAGAACGCCGACAACCGGCTCTACGGCAATCTCGGGCACCTGCGTCCCTCGAAGGTCAGCAATCCCGGGATGCAGATCGCCGTCGGCGGTTGCCTGGCGCAGAAGGACCAGGGGGAGATCGTCCGTAGGGCGCCCTGGGTCGACGTGGTGTTCGGCACGCACAACATCGGCTCGCTGCCGGTGCTGCTGGAGCGGGCACGCGTCCAGCAGGAGGCCCAGGTCGAGATCAAGGAGTCCCTGGAGACCTTCCCGAGCACGCTGCCGACCAAGCGGGAGTCCGCCTACGCCGCGTGGGTCTCGGTCTCCGTCGGGTGCAACAACACCTGCACGTTCTGCATCGTGCCCGCGCTCCGGGGCAAGGAGAAGGACCGCCGCCCCGGCGACGTCCTCAACGAGGTGCGGACCCTGGTCGACCAGGGCGTGCTGGAGATCACCCTGCTCGGTCAGAACGTCAACACCTACGGCGTCGAGTTCGGCGACAAACTCGCCTTCGGCAAGCTCCTGCGGGCCTGCGGCGCCGTCGACGGCCTCGAGCGGGTCCGTTTCACCAGCCCGCATCCCGCCGCGTTCACCGACGACGTCATCGAGGCCATGGCCGAGACGCCCAACGTGATGCACCAGCTCCACATGCCCCTGCAGTCGGGCTCGGACCGGATCCTCAAGGCGATGCGCCGCTCGTACCGGGCCGAGCGCTACCTGGGCATCATCGAGCGGGTCCGCGCGGCCATGCCGGACGCGGCCATCTCGACCGACATCATCGTGGGCTTCCCCGGCGAGACCGAGGAGGACTTCCAGGGCACGCTGGACGTCGTGCGCCGGTCGCGCTTCGCCAACGCCTTCACCTTCCAGTACTCCATCCGCCCCGGCACGCCCGCCGCGACCATGGACGACCAGATTCCCAAGGAGGTCGTGCAGGAGCGCTACGAGCGGCTCGTCGCCCTGCAGAACGAGATCTCCTGGGAGGAGAACAAGAAGCAGGTGGGCCGCACGCTCGAGGTGCTGGTCGCCGAGGGCGAGGGTCGTAAGGACGAGGCGACCAACCG
Organism: Streptosporangium carneum; assembly: GCF_027922005.1. Lineage (GTDB taxonomy): Bacteria > Actinomycetota > Actinomycetes > Streptosporangiales > Streptosporangiaceae > Streptosporangium > Streptosporangium carneum. The sequence goes on from NZ_BSEV01000005.1 coordinate 163,091, forward strand.
CCTCTCCGGGCGCGCGCCCGACAACCGCCTGGTCCACTTCACCCCTGGCGCGGAGGTTCCGCGTCCCGGCGACATGGTCCGCGTCGAGGTAACCTACGCCGCGCCCCACCACCTGGTGGCCGACGGGCCCGCGCTCGAGCTGCGCCGTACGCGCGCGGGCGACGCCTGGGAGGCCAGGCAGGCGGCCCCGGCGGCCCAGGGCTCGGGAGTCATGCTCGGCATGCCCTCGATCGGCCGCCCCGCCGTCCCCGCCGTCCAGGAGGCCTCGGGCTGCTCCGTCCGTTCCTGAGCCGCACGGGTCGCCTGAACGCCACTCAGCGGCGCACGAGCTCCTCGAGCACGGCACGGCAGTACGCGCGTCTGAGTCCTTCGAAGGCCGCGCAGGGGTCGGAGCGCCGGGGCGCCGGCCTGTCAGGGGCCGGGTGACGCCTGGTTCGGGGCGCGACCGCTGAGGGGCGGGGCGTGGGCCTCGGCGTCCTCCTCACCCGGCTGTGTCCTGCCGTTCGCTCGGCCGCCCCTCCCGCGGGCGGGACGAACACGGCTCCGGAGCCGGAGGGGCCGTGTCCTCTCCTCGCCGGGGACGCCGGGGAGTTCGCGGCCGTGGAGACGCCGGTGGGCGACACGGCGGACGGCATGGCGGGCGACACAGTAGGCGACACGGTGGGGAAGGCGGCCTCCGACGGTGTGAACGGGGCCGGTTCAGGGGTCGTGGCCGCGACGAGTGAGACGCCGAGGCCCACGACGCCGATGGCCGTGATCACACCTGCCATGGCATACGTCCACGAGCGCACTGCCGGTCTGCCGAAAGGTCTGCCGAAATACGACAAGTCGCACTTCCTCCTGGTGGCTGCGCGAGTGTTTCCTGACTCCGGCCAGTTTGGTGCAGGTCCCCCGGGGACGGTGCGGGTTTCCCGCGAGGACGTTCCCCCGCCTGCCGTAGTCTGTCGAGGTGCTTGTCGCCGCGGCCGTGTGCCCGCATCCTCCGCTGCTGGTTCCCGAGTTGGCCGGCGCCGCCGCCCCGGAGCTCGACGCGCTCAGGACAGCCTGCGCGGCCGCGCTGGACGCCCTGCGTGACGCCGCGCCCGACGTGATCGTGGCGGTCGGCGGAGCGGACCGGGCGGGAGTCTACGGCGCGGGCGCGGCGGGAAGCCTGGCGGCCTGGGGAGCCGATGTCCGCGTCGGCGCGGGCGAACCCGTCCTGCCGCTCTCCCTGACGATCGGCCGCTGGCTGCTGGAGGCCGCGGGGCTGGACGCGGCCGAGTTCCACGCCGTGCCGTTCGACGCCTCCCAGGAGACGTGCGCGGCACTGGGCGCACGGCTGGCGGAAGGACACGGCAGGGTGGCGATGCTGGTCACAGCCGACGGTTCCGCCTGCCTCACCGAGAAGTCCCCGGGATATCTCGACCCCCGCGCCATGGCGTACAACACCGCGATCGTCGAGGCCCTGTCCAGGGCGGAGGCGCCGTCGCTCGACCCCGGGGAGGCCGCGGAGCTGTGGGTCGCGGGCCGCGCCGCGCTCCAGGTTCTCGCCGGAGCCGGAGCCGGAGCCGGAGCCGGAGTCAGTGCGGGGGCGGGTTCTGGGGCCGGTGCCGGTTCCAAGGCTGGGGCTGGAGCCGGCGTTCTCCGGGGGGAGATCCTCTACGACGACGCGCCCTACGGCGTCGGCTACTTCGTCGCCACGCTCGTGCGCGAGACCCCCGGGACGCCGTGAGAGGCCGCCGCGCGCCCGCTCACCGCGCGACGCGGCGAGGGACGGGGATCCGCGTCAGGTCGTGCGCCAGGACGACGTCACCGTCGAAGAACCGACGCGCCTCCTCCAGGAACCGGGGTTCGTCGCCGGCGTCGTAGCGTTCGGAGACGTGGGTCAGGACGAGGCGCCGGACACCGGACTCGGCGGCGACCCTGCCCGCCTGAGCCGCGGTCAGGTGACCGTACCGCGAGGCCAGCGCGGACTCCTCCGACAGGAACGTGGACTCGATCACCAGCAGGTCCACTCCCGAGGCGAGGGCGAACACCTCCTCGCACAGCCGGGTGTCCATGACGAAGGCGGCGCTCTGGCCAGGGCGCGGTTGACTGCACTCCTCCAACCTGACCGTCGTCCCGTCGGGGGCGATCACCGTGCCGGTGCGCTGCAGTTCACCGATCGACGGGCCGCTGACGCCCCGTTCGGCCAGAAGCGAGGGAATCATCCGGTGGCCGTCGGGTTCGTCGAGGCGGTAGCCGTAGGACTCGACGGGGTGGGAGAGCGGGCGGGCGGTGAGGGTCACAGGCCCTGCGTCGAGCCGGGTGTGCTCCCCGGAGACGGGACGCTCGTAGATCACCGACGTGTCGGCGAAGGCGGTCGCGTGGCGCAGACGGCGCCAGAAGGTCTCACCGCTCGCGGGATAGGCCGCCTGTACCTGGTGGGCGACGCCGTCCCTGGCGATGCGCTGGACGACTCCGGGGACGCCGAGGCAGTGGTCGCCGTGGAAATGCGTCACGCAGATCCACGTGATGTCATGGGAACTGACGCCCGCGTGGAGCATCTGACGCTGGGTGCCCTCCCCGGGATCGAACAAGAAGCCCTGACCATCCCAGAGCAGAAGATATCCATTGTGATTACGGTGGCGGGTGGGGACGGCGCTTGAGGTGCCGAGGACGACGAGCTCACGAAGGGACACAGTCCACATGGTAGGAACCGTGGCGTTCGGGAGTGTCCCGACACCGTTGGGGGACATGCTCGTCGCCGTCACGGAGGACGGTGTGGCGGGCGTCGGCTGGGTGCACAGAAGCGACGGGCTCAAGGAGCGCATGCTGGGCAGACTCGGGCTGGTCGAGGTCGACGACCCGGCCAGGACGGCTCAGGCGCTCAGCGAGCTCGCCGAATACCACGAGGGCAGGCTGCGGACCTTCGGAGTCGCCGTCGACTGGCGGCTGACCTCGTCCGTGCAACGGAGGGTCCTCGGCACACTGTACGAAACAGTCGGTTACGGCAAGGCCGTGACCTACGGCGAGCTGGCCGCGCGGAGCCGGACGGGCGTTCCCGCACGGGCCATCGGATCGATCATGGGGGCCAACCCCATCCCCATCATCGTCCCGTGCCACCGGGTGGTTGCGGGAAACGGGCTGGGCGGCTTCAGCGGAGGAGAGGGCGTGGAGTCCAAGCGCTGGCTGCTGACCCTGGAGGGCTATCTGCAGCCGACCCTCGACTGGGACTGAGCCGTCTCTCCCGGCGCCCGCCCGGCGGGAAAGCGCCCCCGCGCGGGCGCCGCCGGAGGGCGATCGCCTTCCGGCGGCGTGAACCCGAGCTGCGGTGAGCCTCCTCGATCCGGTGGGCGACCCAGGTCCCGGCGCTCAGGGCGCGTCCGGCCTGCCCGTCGAAGGAGGAGGGGGCTCGTCGTCAGGGGCCCGGTGGGGGACGTTCCCGCCGGGAGTTCCCGAAGGGCCTGTGCCTCCGTACGGATCACCGTGGCCGGAGGCCGCGGAGGCGTCGTCGTGGGCTCCGTGAGGGCCGGTCCGGCCGGGAGCCTGTGCCGGGTCGCTCTGACCGTCGATCCTGTCGGTCATCTCCCTGGCCTTGGCCGCCGCTGTGTCGATGTGCTCGTCGTACTTGCCGCCGGTCTTTTCCTTGGCTTTCCGCGCCGCCTGGTCGACGCCCTGCTTGGCGAGCTCTTCGGCCTTGGTGCCGTGTTCGCCGAGCAAGCTCTTGACCTTGTCGAAGATCGACATGGGTAAGACCCCCGATCCGATGCGACGAAGCATCGTCATCCCATGCATACCCAGAGAGTTGACACACTTATCACCGTGCGTCAGCTACCAGTCATCGCCGTCATCGGCCCCACCGCCGCGGGGAAGTCCGACCTCGCCGTGGACCTGGCCCTCGAACTGGAGGGTGAGGTCATCAACACCGACTCCATGCAGCTCTACCGGGGAATGGACATCGGCACGGCGAAGCTCACCCGGGAGGAGCGGCGCGGGGTGCCGCACCACCTGCTCGACATCTGGGACGTGACCAGGGCGGCGAGCGTCGCCGAGTACCAGTCACTGGTCCGCCCGCTGATCGACGACCTGCGGGCGCGGGGGATCGTGCCGATCCTGGTCGGCGGGTCCGGGCTCTACGTGCGGGCCGCGCTCGACGACCTCGAGTTTCCCGGCACGGATCCGGAGATCCGCGCGAGACTGGAGGCGGAGCTCGAACGCGCGGGCACCGCCCCGCTGTACGAACGGCTTCGCGAGCGCGACCCGAGGGCGGCCGAGGCGATCCTCCCCGGCAACGGCCGCAGGATCGTCCGCGCGCTGGAGGTCATCGAGCTGTCTGGGCGGCCGTTCTCGGCCACGATGCCGTCGTACGACGCGGTCTACGACAGCGTGCAGCTGGGGGTCGAGGTGCCGAGGGAGGTTCTGGACGAGCGGGTCGCCGCCCGGGTCGAGCGCATGTGGGAGGCCGGGTTGGTCGAGGAGGTCAGAGGCCTGGCCGCGCGCGGACTCGCCGAGGGCAGGACAGCCAGCCGCGCGCTCGGTTACGCCCAGGTTCTGCGCTTCCTCGAGGGGGAGTGGAGTGAGGAACAGGCCAAGGAGGAGACGATCCGCGCCACCCGCAGGTTCGTCCGCCGCCAGGAGTCGTGGTTCCGGCGCGATCCCCGGGTGCTCTGGCTGCCCCAGCAGGCGCCGGACCTTCTCGGCAGGGCGCTCGCGACGCTGTCCCGCTGACCCCGGCCGGGACGGCCGTCGGAAGGACGGCGTCGACCGTCGCCCTCCGCCGCCCGGCCGCGCAGCGGGGGGCCGGTCGCAGGTCGAGGGGGGCCGAGGTGCGGGGATAGAGTTGGGGCATGCGATTCGTCAAGGGGCACGGCACCGAGAACGACTTTGTGATCCTCCCCGATCCTGACGGTGAGCTGGAGCTCTCCGCGGCGCGCGTCGCCGCGATGTGCGACCGGCGCGCGGGGATCGGCGCCGACGGAGTGCTGCACGTGATGCGCACGAAGCTCAGCCCCGAGGTCGCCGACCAGGCCGGTGAGGCCGAGTGGTTCATGGACTACCGCAACGCCGACGGCGGCGTCGCCGAGATGTGCGGCAACGGCGTGCGGGTCTTCGCCCGTTACCTGGTCGACGCCGGGCTGGCGGACGCGGGCGAGTTCGGGATCGCGACCAGGGGGGGCGTCAAGCGCGCACGGCTGGCGGAGACCGGCGACGTGACCGTCGAGATGGGCCCGGCCCGGGTCCTGGGCGACAGCACCACGACCGTGACGGGCAGGCGGTACGACGGCGTCCACGTCGACATGGGCAACCCCCACCTGGCGTGCGTCATCGGAGACCCGGTCGCCCAGCTCGACCTGACCCACCAGCCCGCCTTCGACCCCGCGGTCTTCCCCGTGGGAGTCAACATCGAGCTGCTCAACCCGGTGGGGGAGCGCCGGGTGGTGATGAGGGTCTTCGAGCGAGGTTCGGGAGAGACGCGTTCCTGCGGCACCGGCGCGGTCGCGTCGGCCGTGGCGGCCGCTCGCCTGGCGGGGGAGTCCACCGGCACCTGGACGGTCGAGGTTCTGGGCGGCACGGTCACCGTCACCCTCGACGAGCACACCACTTATCTCGCGGGCCCCGCGGTGCTGGTCGCCTCGGGCGAGCTGAATCTCTGAGCCCGGCGACCGGAAGATCCTCCGAGTCCCGACGACCGGAAGGCGGCGTCTTCGAGGTCGGATGAGGCGAACTCCACTGAACTGGTCGAATCGCTCCGTCAAGCGGGACAGCCGAGTCGTTTGGGGCATGGTCGCCGACCTGGCAGACTGACGTCTCATGGACGTGGACATCTGGGCCTGGGTGGGCGACACCCAGCGGCAACTGCACGAAGCCGGGAACACCGGCCTGGCCATGGCGATCGGCGACGTGCCCGCGCAGGCGCTGGAGGGCCGATACTCGCAGCTCGACGTGCTCGCGCCGGCCATCGCACAGCAGGCGCAGAACCTGGGGCTGCCCTGGCTGGAGTTCTACGCCCGCTACTGGCACCTGATCGGCCGCATCGGCGACCGCGCCCAGGGCGCGGTCGCCATCGCCGACGCGGAGACGCTGGTCGAGTTCGCCGGGCGCGACGACGTCCGTGACTGCCCCGGCGCTCCCGGCGCCACGACGGCGCTGGCTCTCACCCAGGCGAACACCGACGGCCCCGGTTACGCGGCCGAGCGGCTCGCGGCTCTCGAGGCCCTCGAGGTCGAGCCCGCCTCGCTGGCCTTCTCCGCGGTCGCCGAGCAGTACGTCGCGGCACTGGTCGACGCGGGCAGAGCGGACGAGGCGGTCACCCACGCCGAGTCCGCCGTGGCGAAACTGGGCGCCGCAGGCCGTGAGGCGAGCTGGGAGCTGGGCGCCGCCTCGGCCCGCGCGCTCCTGGCCGCAGGCCGCGCCGAGGACGCGCTCACCGCGCTCGACGCCGCCACCGGCTTCAAGCCCGACGACCCCGTCGCCAAGGCGCACCGCGAAGGCGTGCTGCGCTCGCTCGTGCTCGCCACCCTGGGAAGGCCCCAGGAGTCCGTCGACGCCCTGCCCGACCTCGACGTGGTCGGCGACCACCCGCGTGACTGGGCCGAGTGGGCGCGGGCCGTCCGCGAGCTCGCCGGGTCCGCGCGGATCACCAACACCTGGCAGCTCGGCCGGGTGCTCAAGCAGTGGATCGACTACTTCGCCATGATGGGCGGCTACCACACCAGGGTCGAGCTGGCGCTCGTCGCCGGGGACCTGGCGGTCAGCAGGCAGGGCGTCTGGCAGGCCAGGCTGCTGGCCGACATCGCCGAGTCCGCCGCGGGCGAGCTCAGGAACCCCGGTGACGTCGCCGAGCGGGTCGCCGCGCTGCGCGCCGCGGCCGACAACGCCGTCCAGCCGGAGGCCCCGGGCCCCGAGGCCGAGCTGGTCGAGTACTTCGACGCCGCCGACGGCTTCAACGCCGACCCCGAGCGCTGGGTCGACTGGCTGACCCCGCTGTCGGGGCACGACCTGCCCGCCACCCGCAGGCACACCACCACGCTGGGCTTCCTCGGATACCCGGCCAGGGGCGCCGACATCTACTGGACCATGCTGGTCGAGTCGGGCGACCTCGACGCCGCCGAGGCGCAGGACGTCTCCTACCTCACCGGCCTGCTGATCGAGGCACGCCAGGACGAGCGCCTGGAGCAGATGGCGCAGCGACTGCCCGAGGCTCAGCGTCACCTGGCCCTGGGTCGCCTGCACCGCGCGAGGGAACGCTGGGAGCAGGCCGCGGCCGAGGGGGAGGCGGCGGTCGCCGCAGGTGCGGGCATCGAGGCGAGCCGGCTGTGGTCGGCCGCCGTGCAGCAGAGCGGCGACAACGCCAAGGGCGCCGCGATCCTGCGCGATCTCCTCGACTCCGAGGAGATCGAGCCGGAGGACGTCTGGCGGATGATCACCATGGCCACGGCCGCGGAGGACTGGGAGACCGTTCGCGCGGGCACCGCCAAGCTCGGCATGCCGCTGCAGTCGACCGAGGGGCCGATCGAGGAGGAAATGGGCCTGGTGCGCATCATCCTGCCCGCTCCCGACGGCAGCCAGCGTTCGGTCATCAGCCTGCGGACCGGCCCCGCCACGGCCCGCCTGGCCATTCCGCAGCCTCCCGGAATGGAGTACAACGCCGGTGACCTGGTCGTCTTCGACCCGCAGCTGCTGGAGCCCATCCCGGAGAGCGAGGAGGAGCAGGAGGGGTTCATCCCGCCGTTCGCCGCGGTCAGCATGCTCCGCCCCGGCGGTTACACCAGCTGGTTCTTCGACGGCGCCGCTCCCAGCGAGGCCGACTGGACCGAGTTCAACGAGGTCATGGCCGAGCGCGGCTGGCCGATGTGGGTCTACAGCGACGACAACTACACCGTGACGCACCCGACCTCGGGCGAGAGACTGCCCGGAGTGTTCGGCTGGATCGCGGTTCCGCCGGACGTCACGCCGGTCGAGGTGGACGCGCTGCTCGACGACGCGACCGAGCGCTGGGTCCACCCTCTCGCCTGGCTCGACCTGGCCAAGGCCGTCGACGTCGAGGTGGAGCGGCACGAGCGCATCGTCAAGGAGTACGGCCTGTAACCGTCGTCCGGAAGGCCCCGCCTCCGAGACCCCGAGGGGCTTCGAGGCTCCCGGGTCTTCGAGTTCAGGCCGGAGGCTTTCGAGGCCTCCACGCCGTCGACACCACGCCGCCCGCGAGGATCATCCTCGCGGGCGGTCGGCTTTCCCGCTGGAATGTCGTTTTCGGATTCGCGTGGATAATGTGCGCGGACAACCGGATGAGCCGGCGAAGAGGAGGACCCGGATGCTGGACCGATTCCGGCTGGACGGCAAGGTCGCGATCGTCACCGGCGCCTCCTCGGGGCTCGGCGTCGCGTTCGCCCGGGGCCTCGCCGAGGCGGGGGCGGACATCGCGATCGGCGCGCGTCGCGAAGACCGTCTCGAGCGGACGCGCGCCCTGGTCGAGGAGACCGGCAGGCGGTGCGTCGCCCTGGCGACCGACGTGACCAGTCCCGAGGACTGCCAGGCCCTGGTCGACGCGGCGGTCGCCGAGCTGGGCGCGGTGGACGTCCTGGTCAACAACGCGGGCGTCGGTACGGCGGTGCCCGCGCTCAAGGAGACCCCGGAGCAGTTCCGCCGGGTCGTGGACGTCAACCTGCACGGCTCCTACTGGATGGCGCAGGCCTGCGCCCGGGTCATGAGGCCGGGCTCCTCCATCGTCAACGTCGGCAGCGTCCTGGGGGAGACCACGATGGGCCTGCCGCAGGCCGCCTACAGCGCCTCGAAGGCGGCCGTCGCCGGGCTCACCCGCGACCTGGCCCAGCAGTGGACGGGTCGACGCGGCATCCGGGTCAACTGTCTGGAGCCGGGCTTCTTCGTCTCCGAGATGACCGAGCAGTACGCCGAGGGATACCTGGACCGGCAGCTCGAACACCGGGTGCTGATGAGACGCCCCGGCGACCCCGCCGAGCTCGTCGCGGCGGCGATCTTCCTCGCCTCCGACGCGGGCTCCTATGTCACGGGTGCGGTGATCCCGGTTGACGGTGGGATCCTCATCACCTGAGGTAATCGTCTCACCTGAGTTAAGCATCCGGTTTCATGGAACATGCACGTCTGTTACGCGGGCATGCGAGAGTTCCTGTTACTCAGGTGAACGGAAGGAGGCATCTTGCAGGAGATCGACCGGCTCGGCGCGGTCATTCGCGACGAGCGCCCGTGGGGCGGTTTCGAGCGTTACACGCTCAACGAGACGTCCACGGTGAAGATCATTGAGGTTGCGCCGGGACAGCGGCTCAGCTTGCAGAGGCATGAGCACAGGGACGAGCTCTGGGTCGCCCTCGACCCGGGCGCGGTGTTCGAGATCGACGGTGAGTCGATCGAGCCCGCTGTCGGTGATCGTGTGCTCATCCGGGCGGGCCAGACCCACCGTCTCAGCTCCTCGGGAAAGGCCACCCGGATTCTGGAGATAGCCTTCGGTCACTTCGACGAGGATGACATCGAGCGGCTCGAAGACTCCTACGGCCGGGCCTGAGCCCCTTTCCCCCCGCCGGACCCGAAAGCCCCTGACCCCCGCAGAGCCCCTCCCCTGCGGGTCCGGGGTCCTACCCCGCCGGACGTCTGAGCTCTGGCCTGCCTGCCATGGGCAGAGCACGAGACCGACCCAGGCCCGCGACAGCCCTCGCCTGGCCCCCCACCGGGTCGGCCGTGAACCCTGCCAACCCGTTCGCCCCCTGCCGGGCCGGCCGTGAAACCCCGGTCGACTCGCCTGGCCTCTGCCGGACTGGTCGTGGAATCCCGCTGACCCGTTCGGCTTCTTGCCGGGCCGGTCGTGGAACCCCTGTCGACCCGCCTGGCCTTTGCCGGACTGGTCGTGGAACCCCTGTCGACCCGTCGGTCCCCTGTCGGGCCGCTTGGCCTCTGCCGGGCCGGTTGTGGAATCCCGCTGACCCGTTCGGCTTCTTGCCGGGCCGGTCGTGGAACCCCTGTCGACCCGCCGCCCCCTGTCGACTCGTTCGGCCCCGCCGGGCCGCCTGGCCCCCTGCCGGGCCGGCTGTGGAACCCCTGCCGAGCCGCGAGCCTGGCGCCCTCAGGGGAGCGGGTCGCGAGCGGCTGTGGCCGGCGCCGAGACCTGTCCACCACCTTCCTGGTTCACTCCGGTAACTTGCCGAATGCCCGTTTGGGGCGATGTGAGGAGGCAGGATGAAGGTCGCGGTGATCGGTGGAGGCCGGATGGGGGCGGGAATCGCCCAGGTGTTCCTGGCCGCGGACGCGCACGTCACGGTCAGGGAGGCGAACGAGGCCACGGCCGCCGCCGCGCGGGAGCGGATCGCGCAGGGCCTGCGGATCGCCGAGGCCAAAGGGGGCCGCGGCGCGGAGGAGGCGCTGGGACGACTGGAGATCGGATCGGTGCCGAGCGACGCCGACCTGGTCGTCGAGGCGGTGCCCGAGGACCCGGCGCTCAAGATCAGAGTTCTGGCCGAGGCCGAGGCGGCGGTCGGGGCCGGGGCGGTGCTCGCCACCAACAGCAGCTCCTTGTCCGTCGCCGAACTGGCCGCGGGGCTGGAACGGCCTGAGCGGTTCGTCGGGTTGCACTTCTTCAATCCGGTGCCGGTCCAGGAACTTGTGGAGGTCGTGGCCGGCCCCGGCACCTCACCGGAGACCCTGGATCTGATCCGCGCCTGGGTGGCCGGAATCGGCAAGACCGGTGTGGTGATCAAGGACTCGCCGGGCTTCGCCACCACCCGCCTGGGCGTTCTGGCCGGTCTTGAGGCGATCCGGATGGTTGAGGAGGGAGTCGCCTCGCCCGAGGAGATCGACCAGGCCATGGTTCTCGGCTATCGCCACCCGATGGGCCCGCTCAGGCTGAGCGACCTGGTGGGCCTGGATGTCCGGCTGGCCATCGCCGAATACCTGTGCGAGCGGCTCGGCCCGCGCTTCGAGCCGCCGGGGCTGCTGCGCCGGAAGGTGGCCGCTGGAGAGCTCGGCCGTAAGACTGGGCGTGGCTTTTATGATTGGAACTGATCTGTCGGGTAATTTGCCACTTCGTAGCTGGTGAATACGGATAAGGGGTGGCATGGTGCGGTCGGCGCTGAGACGAGGTGCGATCGCCGCGACGATCGCGTTCACGTTGACCGGTTGTGGCCTCGCGGGGCAGGCGGGCAGTGACTCGTCCGCCCCCAAGGGGCAGTCCTCCGCCGAAGCACTCAAAGACCTGAACAAGCTGCAGGTCAAGGGGCGCGCCCCGATGACCGGGTTCGACCGCGATCAGTTCGGTCCCGCCTGGTCCGACGTCGACCACAACGGCTGCGACACCCGCAACGACATCCTCAAGCGCGATCTGAAGGACGAGACCTTCAAGCAGGGCACCCACGACTGCATCGTGCTCACCGGCACCCTTGACGACCCCTACAGCGGCAGGACCATCAAGTTCGAGCGCGGCCAGAAGACCAGCTCGGCGGTGCAGATCGACCACGTGGTCGCCTTGGCCGACGCCTGGCAGAAGGGGGCGCAGCAGTGGTCGGAGAGCAAGCGCAAGGAACTCGCCAACGACCCGCTGAACCTGCTGGCCGTCGACGGCCCCCTCAACAGCCAGAAGGGCGCCGGTGACGCCGCCACCTGGATGCCGCCGCGCCGCACCTACTGGTGCTCCTACGCCTCACGCCAGATCCAGGTGAAGGCCAAGTACGGCCTGTGGGTGACGGCTGCGGAGAAGGATGCGATGCAGACCGCCCTCAAGACCTGCTGACGACCCCCTCCCGTCCCGCCAGACCGACCTCCGTCCGGTCCCGGCCCGGGTTTCGTGCCGAGTGGTTGGGGCGGTCGCCGACGGGCCGGTGTCGTGTCTGCGGAGTGTTCCCGTTCCTGGTGTTCGCCGGGTGGCTTACCGGGGTTCGCCAGGTCGGCGTCGCCATGAACAGCGACGCCGACCTGGGATGACGACCTGTTGTCGTGCGACACCGCGCGGCGAGGGGGTAGCGGCCGGCGGGGTCTCGCGCCGCGTGGGTGACGAACCGCTGTCCGTGCCGGGGCAGGGCAGTCTTCCCGCTGGCCGGTCCGGCCGCGCGTTGGCGAGGTGTCCCCATCGCTCAGCCGGCCCTTCTGGCCGGGCGACCGGGACAGGCGTCGGTGAGGAACGGTCAAGACCCGTGGGGCGGCGCGTCTGTCGCGAATGCTGCGGTCCCCGAGATCCGATCGGCTTCGTTGAGAAGTTCTGAATCTCGACGACCTGCCACGGTGTCCGCGTACATCGCCGGCGCCAACTCGCGATCCCCCTTCAGGATCGTGCAGATCGGGAGCTCGGCGCCTCGGTCTGCAGGGGCGTCATCCGTTGATTGCGGGGAGGCGGCCCGGCCTCCGGGCGGATGACACCCCGCCCGGCTCACCAGGTCTTGCCGGCCTGCTCCCGGTTCGTGCGGTTGATCCGATTGAAGAAGTTGGTCATCGCGATCTCCAGGTTGATCGCGGCCAGCTGCTTCTCGTCGAAGTGGGCGGCGGCGGCGTCCCAGATCTCGTCGGTCACTCCTGGCGCGCCGTCCTGGATCCGGGTGGCGGCCTCGGTCAGCGCGAGCGCTGCCCGCTCCGCCTCGGTGAAGAAGGGCGTCTCGCGCCAGGTGACCACGTTGTGCAGCCGCTCATCGGTCTCTCCGTGCTTCTTGGCCGCCGCGACTCCGGCGAAGACGCACGGGCTGCAGCCGTTGATCTGGCTGGCTCGCAGGTGGACCAGTCCGAGTACGCGCGGGTCGACGCCACCGGCGTGAATCGCCTTGTAGAGGTGCTGGATCGCCGTCATCACGTCGGCGTTCGCCGGGCTCTTCATGCGTGCTTCCATCAGTCTTGCTCCTTCATCGGTTACCTGTGCCCTTCCGGGCTCGTCATCTCCATGACGGAGCAGATCCGAGAAAGGTAACAACATGCCCGACACCAGCCCGGCGGACCTCGTGGCCGAGACGTTCGAGGCCCAGCGCGACCGTCTGCGCGCGGTCGCCCACCGCATGCTCGGATCGCACGCCGACGCCGAGGACGTGGTCCAGGAGGCCTGGCTGCGGCTCTCCCGCCAGGACACGGCGACCATCCACAACCTCGCCGGCTGGCTGACCACGGTGGTCGGCCGGATCAGCCTGGACGTCCTGCGATCGCGCCAGACCCACCCGGAGGCGTCCTACGACGACCGGTTGCCCGACCTCGTGGTGACGCTCGACGACGGCCTCGCGCCAGAAGACGACATGGCGCTCGCCGACTCGGTCGGACTCGCGCTCCTGGTCGTCCTGGAGTCGCTGCGGCCGAACGAGCGGCTGGCGTTCGTGCTGCACGACCTGTTCGCGGTGCCGTTCGACGAGATCGGTCAGATCCTCGGCAAGTCCACCAACGCCACCAAGATGCTCGCCAGCCGCGCCCGCAGGAAGGTGCAGGCGACCGGTCAGCCGACGCCCGCCGGACGGGAGCAGCGCGAGGTCGTCCAGGCGTTCCTGGCAGCGGCTCGCCGCGGCGACTTCGAGGGATTGCTGCGCGTGCTCGACCCCGAGGTGAGGCTGACCACCGACACCCCTGACGGTGTGGTCGTCACCCTCGGCGCCACCCGGGTCGCCGCCGGCGCGCAGCTGGCCGCCGACGCAGCCGGATGGGGGCGAGGGGTGCTCGTCAACGGCCTCCCCGGGTTCGCGTCGTGGCGTGAGGACGGCACTCCGCTCTCGGTCATCGCGTTCACCGTCGCCGACAGCCGGATCACCGACATTACGGTCGTGGCCGATCCGGCCAAGCTCGCGTCGATGAACCTGCCGGATCCGTGGTGAGTCACTGCCAAGGCGGGTCGCCGCCGGCGCGGGCGGCCAAGATCTGTGGATCGTTACCTGTATCAGGCTGCGTGGGCTGCGGGGCGTTCGACAAGGTGGCCGCGTTCGAACAGGCTGCGTGGGCTGCGGGGCGTTCGACGAGGTGGCCGCGTTCGAAGCGGGCTCCGGCCGGACGATCTCGTCGAGTAAGGAAGAGCTGTTGGCGGTGCTGTCGCCGTCGTTCACTGCGCTGAGCACGGACACGCCTTCCCGGCCAGTGCTGCGAGCACCGGCCTTTTCGGCGACCTGTCGATCAATCACTCCGGAAGGCGCGTCCTCCCGAGCTGATCCACAGGTTCTGCGCATTGCTCGGTGTCGCTAGACGGGCGTCATACGCCGGGTGAGGTGGTTGTCGGCAGGTGAGCGTCATGCGTCGAGGTTTTCCACTGCCCGGCTCGGTTTTCGTGCCGAACCGTCGAGGCTCCCGCTGAATGGCCGGTCGGAACATGCCGACCGGCCAGGACCTTCGCGGGAACGGAAACCGTCAGACCTCCATCGGAGGGTGGGAGCCTCCCCAGCGAGGTAGCCGGGCCTCTCCTGGAAGGTGGAGCCTCCCCGACGGGCAGCCGAGTCTCCACCGGAGGGTGGAGCCTCCCTGACAGGCAGCCGGGCCTCTCCCGGTGGAGCCTCCCTGATGGGGCAGCCGAGTCTCTCCTGGAAGATGGGAGCCTCCCCGACGGGCAGCTGGGCCTCTATTGGAGGGTGAGAGTCTCCCGGTGGGGCAGCCGAGTCTCCACCGGAGGGTGGGAGCCTCCCTGGCGGGGTAGCCGAGTCCCTTCCCGAGAGGGGAGCCTCCCTTGACAGGGCAGCCAACCCTCCGTCGGAGGGCAGGAGCCTCTCCTGCCGGGGTCAGTTGCAGCTGACCTCCTTGCCGTCCAGCACGACGGACACGCCGTCGGATGCCTCAGGGGTCTCCTCGGGGAGGGAGTCGGCCACGCTGACGGAGAGCTGCGCGGTCGAGGCGACCAGGCTGCCCGCCGGGGACTTGGCCTCCTTCTCGTCCACGACGACGCCCCGCTCGCCCAGGAGCTCGTAGGTGGTCGGATCGAAGATCAGGTCCTCTCTGACGCCCGCGGAGACCCGGCCGACGCCGATGCCCTTACGACCCGCCGCGTCCTCGGCGTTCTCCATGACGTCGACGCCGGGAATCGTCCCGATGGCCTTGAACAGCGCCGCGCGCTGGGCGGCGGGCACGTAGTTCTCCCGCAGCATGTCACCTGCCGCGGCCCATGCGGCCTCGTCCTTGGAGTCGCCGCCGCGGTCTCCCGTGTAGAGGTGGGCGCGCATCCCGTCGGCGTCGGTGGGCAGCTTCTTCAAGCTCGCGTAGTCGTTGCGCAGGTAGGCGGGCGGCTTCTCGCAGATCGGCAACCTGGTCCATCCGTCGTCGCGCCGTTTGTACGCGCTTTGCGGGATGGGCCAGCCGGGATAGACGCGCGGCTCGAGGTTCTCGACTTTCAGCACACCGGCCTTCTCCCCGTTGGCGGACTGCCAGATCGCCCGCTTGGTCCGGTAGAGATACCGCGTCTCCGGGGACGTTTCCCCCTTGTCGTTGGTGACCAGTTCCCCGAACGCGCCGTACATCGTCTGCGACTCCACCTTGACGAACTGGTCGTCACGCGGATCGAGCTCGTCACGCGCGGCGTGCGCGGCCCGGCCGAGCACCTCGTGCGCGGACATGTGAGAGATCTCGGGCAGCGCGACGACCGCCTGGGTGCCGCCGTCCTGCCTGTTCGTCTCCCCGCCCGGCGCCTGCGCCGTCACCACTGCCGTCGTGCCGACCGCCACAGCGAGCGCTCCGGCCAGCGCCAGCGTGTACGACCTGCGCCACCGCGGCTCGCGTGTCCCGGCGGCCGCGACCAGCCTCCGCTTGGCCGCGTTCCTCGCCTCACGGTCGTACGGCGGCGCGTCCGGGCGGATGTCGGCCACCAGTTGGATCTCGTCGTTGTTCATACGTGTGACTCCAGGAAGCGGCGGATCTTGGTGCGGGTGCGGGAGAGCCTGGACCGTACGGTCCCGACCGGGACGCCAAGTGCCTGCGCTGCCTTCTCATAGGTCAGGTCGGTCCAGGCGACCAGCAGGAGTAGGTCCCGTTCGGCGGATCGGAGACCGGTGAGGGCGGCGGCGAGCGCGGGTCGGAGGCGGTCGGCGGTGACCCGCTCCGCACTGCGCTCCTCGAACCCAGCAGGCGGTTCCGGGGCCTGCCGGGCCAATGCCTTGAGCCTGCGGACCTCGGACCTGCGGTGTCCAGAGATCAGGTTCGAGGCGATGCCGTACAGCCAGGGTCTGGCGTCGGCCTTGCTCAGGTCGTAGCGCTTTCGCTTGCGGAAGGCGACGAGAAACGTCTCGGCCGTCACATCCTCGGCCGTGGTGACGTCGTCCAGCCGCCGAGCGGCATATCGGTAGATCTCATCGGCGTGCCGGTCGAAGAGTCCGGCGAATCTGTCGGGATCCGCCAGCGACTCCTCGATCAGCGCCGCGTCATCGGAGGGCGAGGGGGGCGTGTGCGTTCCTGCCATATGGGTGAGGGGCAGTGTCACCACCCGTTTCGTCCAGTCATCTCAGGGAGTCCCTTCCGGGGCGCGCTCGCGCCCACACCCCCTACTCCGCCGCTCGCCACCATCCGGTTCCAGGTGATCTTTCCCTTTCGCACCCCTTCTCCTTTCGCCGTGGCCTGCCAGAAGACGGCCTCTCCGCTCTGCGCTCTCCGCCTTGGTCTGGACGAGGAGAATTCCGACCTCCGGCCACCTGCCATGTCAGGCCGCACTCGCCTGGCGTGGGTCGCACCTGTCGGTTCAGGCGGCACTTGCCTGGTCAGGCTGCACCTGCCTGGCGCGGGTCGCACCTGTCAGTCCAGGCCGTACCTGCCTGGTTCGGGCCGTACCTGCCCGGTTCGGGCCGTACCTGCCCGGTTCGGGCCGCACTCGCCCGGTTCAGGCCGCACCTGCCTGGCGCGGGTCGCACTTGCCGGTCCAGGGCGTATCTGCCCGGTCCAGGCGGCACTTGCCTGGTCCAGGCCGCACGCCCAGCTCAGGCCGCATCTGCCTGGCATGGGCGTGCGGCCTGGCGTGGGTCACACCTGCCTGGCGTGGGTCACACCTGCCTGGCGTGGGCACGCCCGGTAGAGGATCGGGGTACCGGGCACTGCCGCGGCGACCCTACCCCTTCACCGGGTTGTCGCCGCTCAGAGCGTCGGTACGGCGAGCGGTGACGCCGCACGGATCGACGTCGCACCCAGTGCGCGACCCGGTGAGCGTTCCCGGTCACATCAGCACGCTCAGCTCTCGGGGCACATCACCACGCCCAAAGGAATCTGGCACGTCTGGCCGGGCTCCGGAGTGGTCGTGTTCTGGGGAACCCGGGTTGTCAGGCAGGAGTCCGGGTGACCATGTCCTGGGGAGTCCGCGGCGGGTAGGTCAGGCCGGAATCTGGGATGACTGTGTTCTGAGTCAGGGGCAGGGGAGCCAGGGGCAGGGGGGTCTGGGGAGTCAGGGGCGGGGGCGTCTGGCGGGAGTCCGGGGTGGCTGTGCCGTGTGGGAGACGGCCGGTCGCGGAAGGACGGAGCAGGAAACCGTTGTGGTCGCGGACCACGCCATGGGACGCCTCGCCGATCGACATGGCCAGGCGCTCGGCTGCCTCGACGAGGGCAGGGGTTACCGGCCCGCGTCCCACTGACACCTCGTAGTCCATCTCCCCGTCCTCTCCGCCGCAGAAAGTGATCTCCAGTGGGCTCCAGCCGTTGGCCAGCAGGGTGATGTCCACCCCGGCGATCGCCCTCGGTCGTGAGCCGGGAAGGAGCTCTGACAGGCGCCCGACGGGCAACGCCCGCCCGGTGATGGCGAACAGGTCGGGCGAGCGGTCCTGCGTGTGGGGGCAACAGAGGCCACCGAGACGCTGGGCCAGCCCGGCTGTGATCGCGGCCGGGTTGATATCGCTGTCCGGGGTCAGGAGCTCCACCACGTAGGCCACCGGCCAGCCGACGGGAATGCCGGCGAGTAACGCCGACTTCCTGGTCACCGTGAAGGGGCCGCTGAGCCGTAGCTGCTTGCCGATCATGATCCTTCGGTCCTGCGCTGTCGCCTCCGGACTGTGCTGCCGGACCGTTTCCAGCACCTTCCAAGGAGTGGCAGAGGACGGCAGCAGCAGCGTGGGGCCGCGCCGGAGCCGTCTGGCCCGCAGAAAATCGAAGACTCCCATGGCGCCGGAGTCTTCCAGCGTTCACTTGCGAAACACTGGTATCCCGCATGGTGCCGCCAGGGTCACCGGACGAGTGTCCGGGCAGGACGGGGACGGGCTCTCTCTCCGCCTGGGCGGGACGGCCACCAGACGCGTTCCCCGATGTCCAGCAGCAGTGCCGGAACCAGCACCGACCGGACCAGAAAGGTGTCGATCAGCACTCCGACCGCGACGATCAGTCCGAACTCCACCGCCCACACCAGCGGCAGCACGGTGAGCGCGGTGAACGTGGCTGCCAGCACGAGACCGGCCCCGGTGATGACAGGCCCGGTGTGGGCCAGCCCGCTCAGCACGCCTCGCCGATGGTCGCCGGTGCGTGAGACCTCCTCACGGACGCGGTGGACGAGGAAGATGTTGTAGTCGACGCCGAGTGCGACCAGGAAGACGAACCCCAGCAGGATCGCGTCGAATCCCAGGGCGGGAAGGCCCAGTATCCGGTCGAAGATCAGCCATCCGGCGCCGAGCGCTGTGCCGAAGGAGAGCACCACCGTGGCGACCAGCAGCAGGGGTGCGAGGATCGACCGGAGCAGCAGCACCAGGACGACCAGGATGACCGCCAGCGCGAGCGGCACCACCAGACGCAGGTCGCGCTGCTGGGCCAGAGCGGTGTCCAGTTGCTGTGCGCTCTGCCCGCCGACCAGTGCGCCGGGGATCTCCCGCAACCGCAGAACCGTCTGCTCGGCCCGCTCGCTCTCCGGTGGGTCGGTCGGCGCCACCCGGAAACGCGTCCGGTCGCCGTACGGCGTGGCCGAGACGATCCGGGCCACCCCGGGGGTTCTCGCGATCCGGGCCGCGTGCCCGCTTTCTGCGATCACCTCGATCGGGGCGGACATGCCGCCGGGAAAATGGTCGGACAGCAGCCGTTGGCCGACGATCGACTCCGGGGGCGAGGTGTAGGCCTCGGTGCCCGGGATCCCGATCCGCGCTCCTGCGAGCCCGGCGCACAACGCGGTGAGACCGAGCACGGTGACCGCCCACACGGCCCGGGGACGCCGGGAGACCAACGTGCCTGCCCGGCTCCACAGCCCCTCGCGGGCGACCGATCCGATGCGGGGGACCAGCGGCCAGAAGATCCAGCGGCCGAACACGAGCAGCAGCGCGGGCAGCAGCGTCGTCATGGCCGCGAAGGCGCACACCACGCCCACCGCCGCCACAGGAGCCAGGCTGGCGCTTGAACGCATGTCGGCCACGAGCAGGCAGCAGACGCCGAGCAGCACGGTCGCCGCCGAGGCGGCGAGAACCGGCAGTGTCGCCCGCAGCGCCGTGGCCATCGCCAGGTGCCGGTCGCCCTGCGCGCGCAGTTCCTCGCGGTAGCGGGCGATCAGCAGCAGCGCGTAGTCGGTGCCCGCGCCGAAGACCAGGGCGGTGAGGATGCCCAGCCCCATGCCGGTGACGACGAGGCCGGTCCCCTGAACCAGCAGGTAGACCAGGCCCTGGGAGACCCCGGTCGCCAGGCAGGCCGCGAGCAGCGGGAGCAGCCACAGCACCGGACTGCGGTAGATGAGCAGCAGGAACACCGCCACTGCGGCGAGGGTGACCAGCAGCAGCGTGAGGTCGGCGTCGAGGAAGGCGTCCGCGCCGTCGACGTAGAAGGCGGCGGGTCCGGTCACCGCGACTTTCAGGCCGTCCGGCACGTCCTTGCCCACTCGCTGCCTGATCGCGGTCAGCGTGTCGTAGGCCGTGCCGTCGTCGGCGCCGTTCACCGGCTGGACGGCGAGCAGGGCCCTGCCGTCGGCGGAGGGGATCGGACGGACTCCGGGAAGGTCGTGCTCCGCCCTGGCCCGGTCGGCGGGGGTGATCCCGCTGTCGCGGACGTAGACGACGACGGCGGGCATGTCCTGGCCAGAGGTCTCCTTGGCCAGAAGCTCCCTGACCTTGGACGAGTCGGCGGCCGCCGGGGTGAACTCGGCGATGTTGTTGTCGGTGACGTCGTTGGCGTGCCGGGCGAGCGAGGCGACGCTCATCGCCAGCGCCGCCCAGACGAGCAGGACCGCCCATTTCGATCGTCTGCCGGTGAGGAATCTCATGCGGCTGAGCTTCTCGGCACGCTGCTACGCGTGTCGTCAGCGTCACATCGGCCCTCGGTCTACGTGTCTCGCCGTACGGACTCGTCGCCCTGCGGGTCTCTCGTGCGCTCGTCCGCCTGTCGTACGGAGCCGGCATCTGCCTGTCGTACGGCGGACCTTCCGTCTCTCGTGCTTCACCTGTCTGTCATGTGCGCCGCCTGTCCCTGTACGCCGCCTGTCCCCGTGCGGTGTCTGTCGTGTGCGCCGCCTGTCCCCGTGCGGTGTTTGTCGTGTGCGCCGCCTGTCCCGTGTGGCCGGTCTGTCCGCCGTGCGACCCGGTCGCCCGCCGTGCGACCTGCCCGCGCGTCCCTCCGCGTGACGCCGCCGGTCCGTCAGGTCATGTGTCTCACCGTACGAGTCCCGACCGGTAGGCGATCGCCACGAGCTGGGCGCGATCCCTGGCCTGTAGTTTCACCATGGCGCGGCCCACGTGGGTGCGGACCGTCGCGGGGCTGACCACCAGGCGGATCGCTATCTCGTCGTTGGACAGACCGCCGCCGACCAGACCGAGGATCTCGCGCTCGCGTTCGGTGAGCTCGGAGAGCCGTTCGTGCGGTGTGACCGGCGCGGAGCGGGAGGCGAACCTGCCGATCACCCTGTGCGTCACCGTGGGCGACAGCAGCGACGCTCCCGCCGCGACCACCCTGATGGCTCGCAGCACCTCCTCGGGTTCGGCGTCCTTGATCAGGAACCCGCTCGCCCCGTCCCTGAGGGCCTCGAAGACGTACTCGTCGATCTCGAACGTCGTCAGCATGACCACCCTGACGCCCGTGAGCGCCGGGTCGGCGACGATCTCCCTGAGCGCGGTGAGCCCGTCCGTCCCCGGCATCCGGATGTCCATCAACACCACGTCGGGCCTGACCCGTCTGACCAGCTCGACCGCCGCGCGTCCCTCGCCCGCCTCGCCCGCGACCTCCAGGTCGTCCTCGGTCTCCACGAGCACCCGGAGCCCGATGCGGATCAGTGACTGGTCGTCCACGATCACCACTCGGATCGCCGGCGTCCGCGTCGCCGCCCGGTCCTCGCCCCTCCTCACCGCTCCGCACTCTCCTCGCGCGGACATGGTGAGTCCTCGCGTGGACACGGCGAGGTGCCGTGCCGGGACTGTCCTGTCTCTCCCATCGCCGAAACCCCTTCTCGTGTCACAGGAAACCGGGCCCGCACGGCGAAGCCGCCTCCGCTCAGGGGGCCCGCGGTGAGAGCGCCGCCCAGGGCGGCCGCCCGCTCGCGCATCCCGGAGATGCCGCTGCCCTCGGGACCGTCGAGGGCGGTCCCGTCGTCGGCGATCTCGACGGTGGTCGCCTCGGGGCCGTGGTCCACGGTCACCGTCGCCCTTCTCGCGCCCGAATGGCGCAACACGTTGGTCAGGGACTCCTGGACGATCCGGTAGACCGCGTGGCCCACGGCGGGGCGGACGTCCCCGGACGCGCCGAGGACGGTCAGCTCGACCGTCACTCCCGTGCTGTCCATGGACGCGACCAGGGCGCCGAGCCCGTCGAGACCCGCGCTCGGCGCCCGGTCGCGCACGACCTCCAGGGTGGCGCGAAGCTCTCTCAGGGCGTCCCCGCTGGTTCTCTTGATCGTCTCAAGCGCCTCCAGCGCCTGGTCGGGCCTGCGGGCGGCCACGTGCAGGGCGACTCCGGCCCGCATGTTGATCAGGGTGAGGCTGTGGCCGAGCACGTCGTGGATCTCCCTCGCGATCGCGAGCCGTTCCTCCTGTGCCCTGCGCAGGGTCTGTTCCCACTCGGCCTCCGCGGTGGCGAGCCTGGCCCGCGTGTTCGCCCGCACGATGAGGCCGACGCCGTACGGGATCAGCATCGAGCTGTACCAGACGACGGCGTTGGACGGCGCGCCGCCGCTGACGAGGTCCGCCGCGGTCAGCGCCGCCCCGCCCAGCGTGAACGCCGCCACGCCGTGCGGCAGCGACCGGTGAACCGTGACGGTGTAGAGCGCGACGACGAGCGTCAGGAAGACCGGGCCGTAGGGGTAGTGCAGGGCGGCCAGGGCGGCGCTGCATCCCAGGGTGGTCGCGAGGACCGCGACGGGAAAGCGCGCCCGGCCCGCCAGGGCGAGGCCCGCGACGACCAGCAGCAGGTAGGCGGGTGCGTCGAGGGGCTTGAACGGCGGCACCCTGGTCTGAGCGGCCACCTGGGTGCCGAAGATCAGCAGCGTCACGGCCCCGGCGGCCATCAACGCGTCCTCGATCTGCCTGCGTCTCACCTTGCCAGCCTAGGAAATCGGATCTTCCCTGTCGTCGGCGTGGGAGCGTATTCCCCCCTACGTCGAGTCGTGGACGTCACGGTCTCCCGCCCATACCTTCCTAGTCACAGCTCTCACTCGCCGTCCCCGCTCGTGACACGGGGGTAATAAGATCCGCCTTCGACGAAACGGGTGTGAAGCGGGCGTAAAGGATGAGGGATGAGCACGAAGAAGCCGGAAGCCAAACGGAGACGGCTCAGAGGATATCTGCTGGCGGTGCCCGTGCTGGTGGTGTGCGGCCTGTTCCTCAGCGGGTGCTCGCGGGTGAGCACCCAGCCCGACGAGGTGGTCCTGCACTACGCCGGCGGCATGTTCGAGGCCATCAAGTTCGAAAGGTGCATCAACCCCTCGAGCGGCGCCACGCTGCTCGGTCCCGGGGACACGGGGTACTCCTACCCGTTCGGCCAGCGGACCTTCGACTTCTCCGGAGCCAGTGACGCGGAGTCCAAGCCGCTGTCGGTCGTCTCCAAGGACAACGTCGAGATGACGGTGTCGGGGGTGGCGACGTTCACGCTGAACACCGACTGCAAGACGCTGCAGCGCTTCCACGAGAAGATCGGGCTGAAGTTCCGCGCCTACTACGAGGAGGGCGAGTCGGAGGGCTGGAGGCGGATGCTCAACATCTACATGCGGGTGCCGCTCGACCGCGCGATGGACGCCGCGTCACAGGAGTTCGAGTGGCGCGGACTGTTCAACGACCCCAAGGTGAAGCAGGCCTGGGAGGCCAGGGTCGGCGTGCTGGCCAGGCAGTTCATCGAGGAGACCGGCGGCGCCGACTACTTCTGCAACCAGAACTACACGGGCAGCGGCGAGTGCGGTGACATCTCCCTGACCATCCAGAAGCCCGAGCCGCCGGAGGCGCTGGTGAACGCCCTCGCCTCCGAGCAGGCGGCCAAGGCCGAGAACGTCGCCCAGACCCAGCGCAACGCCAAGGTCCGCACCGAGATCGAGTCCATCAAGGACCTCGTCAGGGTTCTGGGGCCGCAGGGCGCCGTGCTCTGGCAGGCCATCCAGAAGGGCCAGGTCTCCGTGGTCCCGATCCCGCAGGGCAGCAACCTCAACATCACTCCGCAGGGCCGTTAGACGGCGGGCGGGGGCGTCCGCCGGGTCGCGCGCCGTCGGCGGGCGCCGGCCCGTCCGGCGTCGCCGCCCTGCCGCCGCCCGCCCCGTCGGCGCTCCAGGCGGCGGACACGACGAAGGCGAGCCGGCCTCGAAGCTCAAATACCCAGAGCTCAAAGGCCCAGTTCGGAGCCGAAGTCGTGTGCGATCTTCCGCATGCCCTCCGCGAGGTCCTCCCGGTCGAGTGCCTCGATCCGCTCGGCCGGGCCGGAGACCGACATGGCGGCGATCGTCCGTCCGCCGTCGTGCACCCCCACCGCCAGACAGTGCACGCCGAGTTCCTCCTCGCCCAGGTCGAGGGCGTACCCCCGCTCCCGGACCCGACGCAGCTCGGCCAGCATGCCGGGGAGGTCGGTGATCGTGTTGGCGGTCCGCGCGGGCATGCCGGTCCGCTCGACCAGCGACGCCACGTCGTCGTCGGTCCGGTCCGCCATGAGGACCTTCCCCACCGCGGTGCTGTGCGGCAGCACCCGCCTGCCGACCTCGGCGAACATCCGCAGCCTCCGCGGCGAGGGCGCCTGGGCGACGTAGACGACGAAGTCGCCCTCCATCACCGCCAGGTTGGCCGTCTCGCCGGACAGCTCGACCATCCTCACCAGGTACGGCTGCGCCCAGGTGGCGACCATGCGCTCGGCCACCCCGCCCAGCCGTACCAGCGCGCCGCCCAGTGCGTAGCGGCGGTCGGACTCCTGACGCACGTAACCGCGGGAGAGCAGGGTGCGCAGCAGCCGGTGGATCGTCCCGTACGGCAGGCCGGTCCCTGCCGCGATCTCGGAAAGGGCCGCCTCCCCGCCCCGCTCGGCCAGCGCCTCCAGCACGTCCAGCGCCCGGTCGACGGACTGCACCGTGCCGCCTGCGGCTCCCGCCCCGCCCCTGCCGGGGCCTCCCGCGTCCCGCTCGCCCGCGGGGGCGCCGCTCGTCCGTCCGGCACGTGGCGTGTCTGGACGGTCCTCGGGAAACTCAGCGTTCACGCTACCTCCGTGCTCGTCGATCGGATGGCCGGAACGCCCCGACCCCGCGTTCACGGCACCCCCGTCAGGCCGCGCAGCGAGGCGTCCAGCACCTGGGCGGTGTGCGCGACGGCGATCGGTCCGGCGCCGAGGCGACGGACGGCCGAGGCGATCTGCATGGTGCAGCCGGGGTTGGCGGAGACCAGCAGGTCGGCGCCGGTGGCCAGCACCCGCTCCGCCTTGCGGTTCCCGAGGTCGCGGGCCGCCTCCGGCTGAAGGAGATTGTAGGTGCCCGCGGAACCGCAGCAGATCGACGACTCGGCGATCTCCTTCAGCCGGAGGCCGGGGACGGCGGTCAGCAGCGCGCGGGGCTCCGACCTGATTCCCTGCGCGTGCGCCAGGTGACAGGCGTCGTGGTAGGCCACGGTGAGCGGAAGCGGATGCCGTTC
Source organism: Streptosporangium carneum (assembly GCF_027922005.1). Classification (GTDB taxonomy): domain Bacteria; phylum Actinomycetota; class Actinomycetes; order Streptosporangiales; family Streptosporangiaceae; genus Streptosporangium; species Streptosporangium carneum. The sequence goes on from NZ_BSEV01000005.1 coordinate 187,963, forward strand.
GGCCACGGGGCCGAGCGCGACGAGGAACTCCGCCAGGTCGACGGTCCTGATGGCCAGCGCCCGCTGCGCCCACTCGCCGTCGAGGAGGTCGGCGTACTCCTTCATGGTCGATCCGCAGCCGGCGGCGTTGACCACGACCGTGTCCACGCCCGCGCGCTCGAAGGTCGCGATCGTCCGCCTGGCGAACCGCTCGGCCTGCTCCCGCCGCCCCGAGTGCAGCGACAGGGCTCCGCAGCAGCCCTGCGACGGCGGGATGACCACCTCGCAGCCCTCCATCGCCAGCACTCTGGCCGTGGCGGCGTTGACCTGGGGGAAGAACTCGCCCTGAACGCATCCGGTGAGCATCCCGACCGTGGCCCTGCGCCTGCCCCTGGCCGTGACCCTGCGCGGCAGCCGTATCCTGGCGGGGGCCGGGGGAGCGAGGTCGGCCATCGCGGCCAGGGACGGGTTGACCCGCTCCAGCCTCGGCGCGATCCGGCGGCGCAGTCCCGCGCTGAGCCGCAGCGGCAGCCGCATCGCGCGCAGCCGCCGGGGGTAGGGGAACAGCTGGAAGATCAGGGCCCGCAGCGCCCTGTCCTCGGGCCGTCTGACCTGGGTCCGTTCGACCTCGGCCCGCGTCTGCTCGATCAGCCGGTCGTACCTCACCCCTGAGGGACAGGCGGGCACGCACGCCATGCATCCCAGGCAGGCGTCGAAGTGCCCGGCCATCTCCGGTGTCAGGGGCGTGCCCTCGACATGCTGCTTCATGAGGTGGATCCGACCGCGAGGGGAGTCCATCTCCTCGCCCCACAGAACGTAGGTCGGGCAGGCGGGAAGGCAGAACCCGCAGTGCACGCAGTCGCCGATCAGCTCGGGGTCCATCTTCAGATCCCTCCGACGAACCGGCCGGGGGACATCCTCCGGTCCGGGTCGAACCGTTCCTTGACCCGCCGCATCAGCGGCAGCGCGCTCACCGGCCCCCAGCGGTCCACCCCGCGGGCCAGCTCGTACGGCGCGGCGAGCACGGTCAGGCCGCCGCCGAGGCGGCCCAGGTCGTCACGCATGGACGAGACGAAGGCCGCGAACGCCTCATGGCCGACGTCATGCGGCAGGGTGACCCTGAGAACCCCCGACGCCGCCGATCCACGCACCCGCGCGGACAGTCCGCGTACCGCGACGGCCCGTATCGCGTCGCCCGTGCCCGCGGGCGGAACCCGCGCCTCCAGCAGCACGTCGTCGCCGGGCAGCGTGTTCCACCAGGCCGGTGCGGCCTCGCCGATCCGCGCGTCCCCGTGCCCGTCCGCCAGGGCCAGTACGGCCCGCGCCCGCTCCTCGGCCGCCGTCCCCTCCACGAGGGCGGCCACGGTGGGCCCGCCTCCCGGGCCGGGCCAGTCGACCTCGACGGCGCTCGGTTCCGCCTGGGAGGCCGCGAACTCGGCGGCGAGCGCGTCCAGGGCGGTGAACGCGTCCGGGGCGGCGAGCCCGGACGGGGAGGCGAGCCCGGACGGGGAGGCGGCCGTGTCCGGGAGGGCGTCCCCTTCGCCCGTCGCGGGCCTTTCCGAAGCCGGGGACGCGGGCGTCTCCACGGTGATCCAGCGGCGTTCCCTCGGGGCCGGATGGAGGCGGAAGACGGCCTCGGTGATGACGCCGAGCGTTCCGTACGAGCCGCAGAAGAGCTTGCCCAGGTCGTAACCCGCGACGTTCTTGACGACCCGGCCGCCCGACCTCGCGGTCGTGCCGTCGGCAAGCACGACGGTGACGCCGATCAGCAGGTCGCGGGCGGTGCCGTACCTGAACCTGCGGGGGCCCGCGACCGCGGTGGCGAGCGTGCCGCCGACGGTGCCCGCGGGCAGCGGGTTGTCCAGGGCCAGCTCCTGCCGGAAACCGGGGAAGGAGGCCAGTGCGTTCACGGCGAGTCCCGCGCTGACCCTGACCACCAGGTCGCCGGGGGAGTGCTCGACGAAGGCGCCGCCCTCGAGGGCGAGGCGGCGGGTGTCGACCAGCAGATCGCACCGCTCGGGCGGGTTTCCCCAGTTCAGCTTGGTCCCCTCTCCCGTGGGGACCACGGCGAGGTCGTGGGCGGCGCAGGCCCGCATCAGCGCGGCGACGTCCGCGGTGGTCTCGGGCAGCGCGACCCAGCGGGGCACGACCCCGGCCACGGCGTCGTCGGCCCCGGCCCGCCGGAGCGTCACACCGGTCTCGCTCAGGGCGTCCATCAGAACTGCTCCGCCTGTCCTGACTCGACCAGCGGGTGCGCGCCTTTGCGCACTCCGGGAACCTCGCCGCACAGCCGCGGGGTCGGGAAGACCTTGCCCGGGTTCGACAGACCCAGGGGGTCGAAGGCGCAGCGCACCAACTGCATGGTGTCGAGATCGTCGTCGGAGAACATTTTCGTCATATATCGAGACTTGTCGACGCCGACGCCGTGTTCGCCGGTGATGGAGCCGCCGTGCTCGACGCAGAGGTCCAGGATCCTGCCCGAGACGAGCTCGGCCCGCTCGGCCGCGCCCGGCTCGCCGTCGTCGAACAGCACCAGCGGATGCAGGTTGCCGTCCCCCGCGTGGAAGACGTTGGCCACCCTGATGCCGTGCTCCCGCGACAGCCGGTCGATGTCCGCCAGCACCCCGGGCAGCGCGGTCCTGGGCACGACCCCGTCCTGCACGATGTAGGCCGGGCTGATCCTGCCGACCGCGGCGAAGGCCGACTTGCGGCCCTTCCAGATGGCCGCCCTCTCCGCGGCGCCGGCGGCGGTCCGCAGCTCGAACGCGCCGTTCTCCGCGCAGATCCGTGTCACCTCGCCGAACTGGTGCGCGACCTCGGGGGCGGGGCCGTCCAGCTCCACGATGAGCACCGCCCCCGCGCCCTCCGGGTAGGCGCAGGACACCGCGGCCTCGGCCGCCTCGATGGCCAGGGCGTCCATCATCTCGATCGCCGCAGGCAGGATGCCTCCGCCGATGATCGCCGAGACCGCCCGGCCGCCCCGCTCGGTGCCGTCGAACGCGGCGAGCAGGGTCGTCACGGCCTGCGGGGCCCGCGTCAGCCGTACGGTGACCTTGGTGGTGACGCCCAGCGTGCCCTCCGAGCCGACGAAGGCGCCCAGCAGGTCGTAGCCGGGATCGTTCTCCGACAGCTCCACGATGTCGCCGTCCGGGGTGACGATCTCCAGGGCCCGCACGTGGTTGACCGTGAAGCCGTACTTCAGGCAGTGCGCGCCGCCCGAGTTTTCCGCCACGTTGCCGCCGATGGAGCAGACCTGCTGGCTCGACGGGTCCGGCGCGTAGTAGTAGCCCTGGTCGCGGACGGCCTCGGTGATCGCCAGGTTGGTGACCCCCGGCTCGACCACGGCCCGCCGGTTCGCCAGGTCGATCGAGATGATCCTCCGCATCTTCGAGGTGACGATCAGCACCCCGTCGGTCCTCGGCAGCGCCCCGCCCGACAGGCCGGTTCCCGCGCCCCTGGCCACGAACGGCACGCCGTGCTCGGCGCAGATCCGCACCACGGCCGCGACCTGCTCGGCGGTCTCCGGCAGCACGACGACCCCGGGAGTCGCGCGGTGGTGGGTCAGGCCGTCGCACTCGTAGGTGCGCAGCCGTACCGGATCGGTGACCACGCAGCCGTGGCCGAGGAACTCCTGGAAGCGCCGGACCGGCTCTTCGAGTGTCTTCGCCGACATCGCTCCTGCCTCCTTCCGTGTGCCCTGACCGTGTGTCCTGGACGCCCCGGAGCCCGGCGGCCCCGTCGCCGTCCCCGGAGACTCCCGCGTCCTTTTGGGGCGGGCGCCTCCTCGAGGGGCGCCCGCCCGGACCGGCGGTCCTCAGGGCATGCGGGCGTACGCGGGCAACGTCAGGAACTCCACGAAGTCGTCGTCGAGGGCGACCTCCTTGAACAGGGCGGTGGCCTGGGCGTAGCGGGCCTCGTCGTAGCCGGGTTCCGCGGCGATCCCGGCGAGTTCCTCGTCGATGATCCGCTCGACGAGCTCCCTGGTGACCGTGGCGCCGGTGTCGGCGAGCTCGATGTCGTTGTGGATCCACTGCCAGATCTGGGAGCGGGAGATCTCCGCGGTCGCGGCGTCCTCCATCAGGTTGTGGATCGCCACCGCGCCCAGCCCGCCCATCCAGGCCGCGAGGTAGCGCAGGGCCACGTCCACGTTGTTGCGCAGGCCCGCCTCGGTGATGTCGCCCGGGGTCTTCGAGACCGCCAGCAGGTCGGCGGCGGAGACGGAGACGTCCTCACGCAGCCGGTCGAGCTGGTTGGGCCGGTCGCCGAGGACGCCGTCGAACACCTCTCGGCAGATCGGGACCAGGTCGGGGTGGGCCACCCATGAGCCGTCGAACCCGTCTCCCGACTCGCGGGTCTTGTCGGCGGTGACCTTCTCCAGGGCGACCCTGTTGACCTCGGGGTCGCGGCGGGAGGGGATGAAGGCGGCCATGCCGCCGATGGCGTGGGCGCCGCGCTTGTGGCAGGTGCGGACCAGGAGCTCGGTGTAGGCGCGCATGAAGGGGGCCGTCATGGTCACCGCGTTGCGCTCCGGCAGCAGGAACTCCCTGCCCCGGGTGCGGAACTTCTTGATCACGCTGAACAGGTAGTCCCATCGGCCCGCGTTGAGCCCCGCCGAGTGGTCGCGGAGCTCGTAGAGGATCTCCTCCATCTCGAACGCGGCCGGGTAGGTCTCGATCAGGACGGTCGCGCGGATCGTGCCCTGCGGGACGCCCAGCAGGTCCTGAGCCCTGACGAAGACGTCGTTCCAGAGGCGGGCCTCCAGATGGGACTCCAGCTTCGGCAGGTAGAAGTAGGGGCCCCTGCCCTTGGCGATCTGCCGTCGCGCAGAGTGGAAGAAGTAGAGGCCGAAGTCGACGATCGACCCGGAGAACGGGACGCCGTCGAGAGTGAGGTGCTTCTCCTCCAGATGCCAGCCGCGCGGGCGGACCACGATCGTGGCGAGCTCCTCGTCCGGCCGGAGCGCGTAGTCCTTGCCCCCCGCGGAGAAGTCGATCCTCCGGTCCAGCGCGTCACGCAGGTTGAGCTGGCCGTTGACGGTGTTCTCCCAGGTGGGGGCGTTGGCGTCCTCGAAGTCGGCCAGCCAGACCCTGGCCCCGGAGTTCAGCGCGTTGATCGTCATCTTCCGGTCGACCGGGCCGGTGATCTCCACACGGCGGTCCTCCAGGCCGGGAGCGGGCGGGGCGACCCGCCACTCGGACTCGCGGACGTGCCCGGTCTCCGGGAGGAAGTCGAGGGCGCCGCCCGCCGACAACTCCGCCTGACGCTCCTGGCGAGCCTGGAGCAGCTCGAGGCGCCGGGCGCCGAACTCGCGCTGGAGCGCGGCCGTGAAGGCCAGCGCCTCCGGCGTGAGGATCTCGTCGAACCGGTCTCCCGAAGGGCCGGTGATCTCAACGCCGTCCATGAGCTTCCTTTCCGCAGGGTGGAAAAACTCTTCTGAATTATGGAATCGACGCTACTCGATGGTCACTTACCGGTCAAAAACAGGGGTCCCCTAAGGGGTCGTGTCCGGGGATTCCCCGATGAAGGGCGGTGCCGTGTTCGGCGACAGTTGGGACGGCTCCCTCCGAGGAGGGAGCGGAAGGACCGCTCGTCAGAGGGAAGCGAACGGCTTTTCGGGAAATCAAGGATTGGGCTCATGAAGAAGAACGTGATCGTTGCGGGGGCGCTCCTGGGCTCGGTCCTTGTGCTGTCCGGCTGCCGCCTCGACGTGGGCCTCGGAGAACGGAACCAGGCCGTCGTCTCCTACGACGTCGGCGACGCCGTCACGGCGCTCGAGGCGTACACGGGCGCGGGGGACATCGTGGTCAACGAGTCCGACCGTTCCGGAGTCCGGGTGACCGAGACGATCCGCTGGAATGGCGACAAGGCGGACCAGCCCAAGACCGAGCACCCCGTCGACGGCGGCACGCTCACGTTGCGCCACGACTGCTCGAACTGCACGATCGACTACAAGGTCGAGGTTCCCAAGGGGCTGAAGGCCACGCTGGAGTCCGGGGCGGGAGACGTCACGCTGCGCTCGCTGACGGGTGAGGTGGACGCGACCGCGACCTCGGGCGACATCGAGGCCGGCGCCCTGGGGACCAAGAAGCTCGTCGCGACCACCGGCGCGGGCAACGTCGAGATCAGGTTCGCCGTCGTACCCGAGCGCGTGGAGGTCGAGACCGGTGCGGGCGACGCGACCCTGTGGCTGCCCAAGGGAAGCTACAACGTGTCGGCCAAGACCGGCGCCGGAGACAGGACCGTCAACGTCGACAAGGACCCGTCCTCCCAGAGCAGCGTCTCGGTGCAGACCGGCGCGGGCGACGCCAAGGTCCTGCCCGCCTGAGGCGGGCCGGACACGGCGAACCCGCTGCCGGGGACGCGAGGGGCCCGCGGTCCCGGGCGGGCGTCCCCTCGCGCGGCGAGGTGACGCCTCCACGGGCAGGTGGACGTCTGCTTTCGTGGCGAACGGGTGGATAACCAGATGAAGTGTCTGGCGTTCGCATGACACCATCTTGGGGAAGAGACCTGAGGTGTTCAGGCGTTCTCATAAGAGATGACGCACATGAACCACGCATCTGAATGGAGCAACGACATAGACACTCGTGAGCCGCTGGACATCGACCCCTTCGACGACCTTCCCGAGATCGGCGAGATGGATCTGGCCGAACGCCAGGCGCTACGCCGGGTCGCGGGGCTCTCGACAGAGCTCCAGGACGTCACCGAGGTCGAGTACCGCCAGCTGCGACTTGAGCGGGTCGTCCTCGTCGGCGTCTGGACCTCGGGCACGGCGGTCGACGCGGAGAACTCGCTCCTTGAGCTGAAGCTCCTCGCGGAGACCGCGGGATCGGAAGTCCTGGAAGGAGTGATCCAGCGCCGTCAGAAGCCCGACACCGCGACCTACATCGGCTCGGGCAAGGCGCAGGAGCTCGCCGACATCGTCTCCGCCACCGGCGCCGACACCGTGGTGTGCGACGGCGAGCTGAGCCCCGGCCAGCTCCGGCAGCTGGAGGAGGTCGTCAAGGTCAAGGTCATCGACCGGACCATGCTGATCCTCGACATCTTCGCCCAGCACGCCAAGAGCAGGGAGGGCAAGGCGCAGGTCGAGCTCGCCCAGCTCAACTACCTGCTGCCGCGCCTGCGAGGCTGGGGTGGCAACCTGTCCCGCCAGGTCGGCGGTCGCGCCGCGGGCGGCGTCGGCATGGGCGGCCGAGGCCCCGGTGAGACCAAGATCGAGCTGGACCGCAGGCGGATCCGCGAGCGGATGGCCAAGCTGCGCCGGCAGATCACGGAGATGACCACCGCGCGGGAGACCAAGCGGGCGCGGCGCCTGGAGCGCGAGGTGCCTGCCGTGGCCATCGCCGGTTACACCAACGCGGGCAAGTCCTCGCTGCTGAACCGTCTGACCAGCGCGGGCGTGCTGGTCGAGGACGCCCTGTTCGCCACGCTGGACCCGACGGTCCGCAGGGCGCACACGCCGGAGGGCAGGCTGTTCACGCTGGCCGACACCGTCGGGTTCGTCCGGCACCTGCCGCACCAGCTGGTCGAGGCCTTCCGTTCCACGCTGGAGGAGATCGGCGACGCCGACCTGATCCTGCACGTGGTCGACGGCTCGCACCCCGACCCCGAGTCGCAGCTCGCCGCCGTGCGGGAGGTGGTCGCCGACATCGAGGGCGCGCGCGACATCCCGGAGATCGTCGTCATCAACAAGGCCGACGTCGCCGACCCGGTGGTGTTGGCCCAGCTGACCGCGAGGGAGAAGCACACCGTCGTGGTCTCGGCCCGCACCGGCGCCGGGATCGGCGAGCTGATGGCGCTGATCGAGCGGGAACTGCCCCGGTTCGACCAGGAGGTCAGGCTGCTCGTGCCGTACCAGCGCGGTGACCTGATCTCCAGGGCCCACAAGGAGGGCGAGGTTCTCGGCCTCGAGCACACGGGAGACGGCACGATCCTGCACGCCAGGGTGCTGCCGAGTCTCTTCGCCGAGCTGGAGAGGACCGCCAAGCCGGTCGAGACCGTCTGACCCGGGACTGTCCGCACCCCGTCCCCGCCACCCGTTCGCCGCGAACGGGTACGGCGGGGGCGGGGTGTCGCCGTTTCCGTGTGACTTTCCGCCGGACGCCTACGGGTTCGGTCCCGGCTTCCTGCGGCGGAAGGCCACGAGCGCCACGTCGTCCTCGCGGGCGCCGAACTGCTTGATCAACCGGTCGCAGAAGAGCTCGAGGTCCTCCTCGACTGTCTCCGCCAGGTGCCGTACGATCTCCAGGCTCTCGTCGAGCAGCTTGTCGCGGTCTTCGATGAGGCCGTCGGTGAACATCAGCACGACCCCGTTCTCCGGCACGGTCAGCGTGTCGACCCGGTAGGTCTCGTCGGCCACGCCCAGCAGGAGGTTGCCCAGCCGGTCGTAGCGGGCCTCGTCGTCGCCGATGAGCAGCGGCGGGATGTGGCCCGCGTTCGCGACCTCCATCTCCCCGGTGGCCGGATCGATGAGGGTCAGGCACACGGTGGCGGTCATGCCGGGGTGGTAACGCCGCAGCACGTCGTTGAGCAGGGCCATGGACGCCCCGAGGTCCACCGTGCCGATGAGGGAGGCGCGCAGCGCGTGGCGGAGCTCCGCCATGACCGTCGCGGCGAGCAGGGAGTGCCCCTGGACGTCCCCGATGGCGATCAGCACCCGCTCGCCCAGCCGCAGGACCTCGTAGAAGTCACCGCCCACCTCGATGTTGTCGACCGAGGGCTGGTAACGCCAGCTGATCTCCAGTCCCGGAGTCTTGGGGAGGCTGGCGGGCAGCAGGCTGCGCTGCAGGGTGAGGGCGATCGCGTGCTCCTCCGCATACGCGCGCAGCGCGTCGACCGCGAGGGCCAGGGCCTGTCCGAGCTGGCGCAGGACGTTGGACTCGTCCTCGTCGAGCACGGGCACCGCCTCGACGCCGAGGTAGACCGGCGGCCTGCCGACCTTGGTGCGGCACAGCACCCCGGTGATGCCGCCCTCGACGGGCGAGTCCGGAATCAGTTTCAGCCAGTCGTCGAGGGCGACTGTGAAGACCTGCGTCCCGGCGGCGTTGCCCAGCGATATCGAGCTCAGCCTGGGCAGGGTGTCCGGTGTCGTGCTCCTGGACGTGGCGACGCTCTCCGGGGGAGTGGCGGCGTACCTGCGTATCCGCCCGTCCGGGGGCAGCGCCAGCGTCCCCGCCTGCCGGTCCAGGATCCGCGAGGTGCCCTCGACGGCGGTGGCGAGAAGCTCGTCGAAGGTGTCGGCGGAGTTCATCGCGAGGGTGACCTCGGTGAGGGCGGCGAGCCGCTCGGCCATCCGCTCCGCTCGCTGCCGCGCCCGGTAGTAACGCAGAGTGGCCTCGACCGTCGCGGCGAACTCGTCGGGCTCGACCGGTTCCGCGAGGTACGCGTCGGCCCCGCGTTCGAGCCCGTGGGCCCGGTCCGCGGGGGTGATTGCCGCCCCGGAGATCTGGACGACCGGTATCGAGGCGGTCGCGGGGTCCGCCTTGATCTGCTCGCAGACCTCGTAGCCGCTGATGTCGGGCAGCCGGACGTCGAGGACGACCAGGTCAGGCCGTATCTCCCGGACCTTGGCGAGCGCCTCGAGGCCGCCGGTCGCCTGCATCACCTGGTGCCCGGAACGCCGCAGCCAGCTGGACAGGATGTAGAGCTTGGTCGGGGTGTCGTCCACGACGAGCACCGTGGCCTGCCCGTCGGTCATCGTGACTCCGCCTCGGAGTCCTCACCCTGCCCCAGGGCGCTCCGTACGGCCTTCAGCAGGCTGTCCCTGCGCAGTCCCTGCTTGGGGACGATCGTGCGGGCCTCCTGGGGGTACTGGTGCGAGCTCGCGACGGTCACCACGACCACCGGCACCTCGCGCAGCCGTTCGTCGGCGGCCATCCGCTGCAGCAGGGCGGCGCCGTCGAGCCTGGGCATCAGCAGGTCGACCAGCGCGAGGTCCGGCGGGTTCAACGCCATCATCTCGAGCGCGACCAGGCCGTCCGCGGCCTCGTCGACATGGGCGGCGAACCCGGAGAGCATCCGTCGCACGGTGGCGCGGAACTCCTCGTCGTCGTCGGCGACGAGGACCCGGTCGATCACCGGAACCCTGCCGTCGCGGATCGGCAGCCTGAGGGTGACCGTGGTCCCCTGCCCCGCCGTACTGGCCAGCCTGAGCGTGCCGCCCATCGCCTCGGCCAGCCTGCGGGCGTACGGCAGGCCGAGCCCCGTGCCCTTGGTCCGCACCTGGATCGGCCCGGGCACCTGGTAGAACTCCTCGAAGACACGCGCCTGGTGCTCCTCGGGCACGCCGATCCCGGTGTCGACCACTCTGAAGACGACCTCGTGGGTGGCCGAGTCAAGCCGCACGTCGAGGCCGACCTCGCCCTCCTCGGTGAACTTCAGCGCGTTGGACAGCAGGTTGCGCAGGACGCGGGTGAGCATCATCTCGTCGGTGACGATCTCCGACGCGTCGTCCGCGACCGTCACCGACAGGGAGACCCGGTCGGTCCCCGTCGTCGGGCGCAGCGTCATGCGCAGCCGCTCGGCCAGCGCGACCAGGTCCACCGGAGCCGGCTGCGGATCCAGCCGGCCCGCCTGGGCCTTCGCCATGTCGAGCAGCTCGCTCACCAGGTTGAGGAGCGTCTCCGCCGATGAGCCGATGAGCTTGATCTGGTGCTGCTGCTCGTCGGCCAGCGGTTCCCCGCCGGGGCCGACCAGCAGACGCACCAGGCCGATGATCGAGTTGAGCGGGGTGCGCAGCTCGTGACTGACCGTGGCCCAGAACCGGTCCTTGGCGGCGCTCGCCTCCCTGAGCTGCGCGGACTTCTCGTCCAGTTCGGCGTACAACGCGACGACGCCGCGGTTGGTCTCCTCCAGCTCCTCGGAGAGCTGGTTGTACAGGGCGAGCACGCCCTGGTTGGTCTCCTGGAGTTCGGCGTTGAGTTGCATGACCTCCTCCAGGGTCGCGGCGAGCTCGCGGTTCTGCTGGCGCAGCTCGTCGTAAGCGGTCGCGGGGGTCAGCTTCGCGAGTTTGGCCCGTATTTCCGCCACCGAGGGTCTCTGGCGGCCGGGAGGGAGCCGTTTGAGCATGCTTATCGTTCCCCTGGCGGGATCCAGTTCGATCACGTCGACAAGACGCCCCGCCAGCGTCACGCCGTCCGCCGACTGGAAACCGGCCTTCGCCGGGAGGTCGATCGTGACGAGCAGGCTGTCCTGCACGAGCATGAAGGCGGCGAACGCCTCCGACCTCTCGCCGAGCACCTCCCGTCCGATCTCGCTCAGGGCGGTGGCCATGCGGATCTGGTCCTGGGGCTCGAGCCCGGCGGCCTCGGCTACCTCACGGCCCAGCTTGCGCATGGCGAACACGTCCTGTTCGTCCCGGAGATGCATCCGGATCAGCTCGTCGCCGTGCGGTTGCCCGGCCTCGCTGTCCCTGTGCCCGGCATCGCGGTTCATATGCCCGGCCTCACGGCGACCACACACGCGTCGTCTCTGCGGGTCCCGGCGTCCCGCAGCAGCGTGGTGGCGACGACGGAGGGGGAGCGCGTGACGAGGCCGGGATAGGAGGTGACGTCCCAACGGTCGGACAGGCCGTCGGAGTGGAGCACGACCACGCTGTGCGGCGGCACGACGTAGTCGTACTGGCGCAGGGTCCTGGCCTGGTGGCCGGCTATCCCCGGCACCGAGATCATTCCCTGTCTGCCCTCGTGGTGGGTGATCCACGCGGAGACGTTGCCGAGTCCCGCGAAGTTCACCGTGCCCGCGACCCGGTCGACGCGGGCGACGGCGACGGCGCCGCCCCTGGTCTGGCCGAGCCCGGCGTGGATCCGCTCAAGGGAACCGATCGGCGTGAGGTCGGGGCGTTCGAGGAACAGCCGTACGGCCTCCCGCGAGGCGTGGGCCGCCGCGCTGCCGTGGCCGAGACCGTCGCAGAGCATCACGGTCACCGTGGCGCCGGTGTCGAAGGCCGCGAACGCGTCGCCGCAGACCTGCTCCTCGCCGATCGGACGCGTCACACCGCTCACCCGGCACGGAGGCTGGGGGGCTTTGCGCGCGGTGAAGTACATGCCGAGCACAGTGCCCCGTCCAGGCATGGAGTGAACCTCGTATCCGCTGGCCATCCGCGCGATGCCGCCCATGCCGATGCCGAGGGTGCCCGTGGTGGAGTACCCGTCGCGCAGGGCGCGGGACACGTCGCGCATCCCCGGTCCCCTGTCGACGGCGATGACCTCGACCGCCGACGCCATCTCGGGATGGGGGCGGATCAGCATGGTTCCCTCGATCGCGTGCTTGACCAGGTTCGAGGCGGCCTCGCTGACCGCGACGGCCACCCGCCCCGTGTCCTCCTCGTCGAACCCCCGGTTCTCGGCCAGCACCACGGCGGCGCGCCGAAGAGAGCCGATCGCGCTCGCGTCCTCGGCCCTCACCCATGTGTCGTTCTGGGAACCGATCACCTCGCCCATTTCGTCACCGTGATCAGCGTTCCCTCTCCGGGAGCCGATTTGAGGTCGAACTCGTCGACCAGCCTGCGGGAGCCGCTGAGCCCCAGGCCGAGCCCGCCGCCGGTGGTCCATCCGTCGGTGAGCGCCTGCTCGATGTCGGGGATGCCGGGGCCCTCGTCGCTGAAGACCAGGCGCAGGCCCTTGCGAATGCCGTTGTGCACGATCTCGACGCGCACCTGCCCGCCGCCCGCGTAGACCAGCGCGTTGCGGGCCAGCTCGCTGGCCGCGGTCACGACCTTGGTCTGGTCGACAAGGGACAGGCCCACGTCTATGGCCGTGGTCCTGACGTGCTGGCGCACCAGGACGACGTCGCTGTTGCTGTTGACGGGCAGCTCGGCGGGAGTGGTCACTGGACGGCCGCGGCGATCCGGGAGCCCTCGAGGTGGTTCAGCAGCGCGACGCCCTTCTCGAGGTTGAGCGCGGTGCGGACGCCGCCGAGGGAGAGGCCGAGTTCCACGAGGGTGATCGCCACCGCGGGCCGCATGCCGACGACCACCGTCTCGGCGTCGAGCATGCGGGAGATCGCCGCGATGGTGGCCAGCATGCGCCCGATGAAGGAGTCGACGATCTCGACCGCGGTGATGTCGATGATCACACCTCGCGCGCCTGTCGCCACGACCTTGTCCGCCAGGTCCTCCTGGAGCGCCAGGACACTCTGGTCCTGGAGGTCGATCTGGATGGAGACGATCAGGATGTCTCCGAGTTTCAGGACGGGTACGCGGTCCATCAGTCCTCCTCGGTCCGCACAGCGACGCGTGTCTTCCTGCTGACGAACTCGACCCCGCTCTCCCGCAGCGCGTGCGCGAGCGCGTCGGCGAGGGAGGCCTTGGTCACGATGTCGCCGAACTCGATGCCGAGGGTGACGATGGTGTGGGCGATCTGCGGGCGGATGCCGGAGATCACACACTCCGCGCCCATCAGCCGCGCCGCCACCACGGTCTTGAGGAGGTGCTGGGCGACCTGGGTGTCCACCGCGGGCACGCCGGTGATGTCGATGACCGCGTGCTCGGAACCGGTGTCGACCAGCGTCTGCAGCAGCTTCTCCATCACCACCTGGGTCCTGGCCGAGTCGAGCGTGCCGACCAGTGGCACCGCGACGATGCCCTCCCAGAGCTTGACCACCGGGGTGGAGAGCTCCAGGAGCTGCTCCGCCTGGTCGATGATCACCTTCTCGCGCGCGGCCGCGTAGTTCTCCATCGTCAGCAGGCCCAGGTCGTCGATGAGCTGGGAGAACCAGATGAAGCCCCGCAGAGCCTCGGGGGAGCCGTCGGTCTCGATGCTCTCGTAGAGCGCCTCCTTCAGGCCGAACACCACGACGGCGGTCTCGGTCGGCGTGAACCCCTGGCGGGCGCGGGAACGGGAGAGCTCGGCGAGCAGTCCGCGCAGGTCGGAGTCTCCCGACCCGTCGAGCGACTGTCGCAGCGCCTGGTAGAGCTCCCGCAGCTGCCCGGCCAGACTGCTCCGGTCCACGTGGCTGCTCGAGGACGATCCCGCTATCTCCAGCCAGCGCTTGAGGACGCGCTCCTCGTTTTCCTGAAGTAGCTCTTCTATGCGACGCCGACCGGCGTCCGTGGGGACGGACAAGGTGACTCCCATGCGTGCGGCCTGTGGATAGCTCGCCCGAAAGATTACATGGTATGTCCTGCTTAAAGCCTGTTTCGGGGCTGCGTGACGGGTGTCACTGGACGGAGGAAAGCCGGATGGAAAAGGCGGTGAATGCCACGCTCCAGCCCTGGGAGAGCCGTGTCCTCCTGTCGGAGGGTGGTGAACGTCACCGCTTTCCCGCGGGCCGGTTCGCGAACCCGGGCGTCCGGTCCGCGAAGCGGGGCGCCCGCTCCTCCCGCGGGCTCCGGCCTGCCGTCGCCGCGTCGGCGCGGACCGTGCCCGCCTCTTCGATTTCAACAGCCTAGGTGGGTGGTGTGCGACCTTTCAAATGACATCCTTGCCACGGGTGGGCTTTGTGGGATGCACTGATGGCGCGGCGAAACCGTACAAAAGCCTCAAAAGCGACAGTGGTCGGCCAAGGTTTGGATTGCTACCATAAGGCAAATCCAGCGAGAAGCTGGGGCGCAAGTTGTCCTGGTGACCGCTGTTGTCGATGAGCAAGAAGTGGCCTGAGCAGTGCAAACATGTTCGGGTCGCGCGGGGCCACGGAACCGCTGGGTCAGATGTGGTTGCGGTGAAGCGGCGTTCTTCCCAATTAGCCTGTACAGCGAGCTCACTTGTGAAATAACGTAACTGAACTGAAATCGCCTGATCATGATCTCGGCGATACTGTCCCCGCACAACGATATGCGGATGAGAGCAGGAGACTCCCCCAATGTCGTCTGGACTCACAGCGAACCCGGCGAGCCTGACGCCCCGCGTCGGCCGGGACGGTTCGTCGTGTCCGGAGACGGTCTCCCTCCCGACATCTATCCCTGCGTGCAAGGCTGTGATGCGATGACGGTCCGCCTCCTGACCAACATCGGCCGGCTCTGGACCGGCAACGACGTGTGCAGCAACGCCGCGATCCTGGTGCACAACGACCGGATCGCGTGGGTCGGGCGGGCGGCGGACCTGCCGCAGAGCGTGCCGGGAGTGGTCGACGACATCGTCGACGTCGACCACGTCGAGAACCTCGGCGGTGCGCTGGTCACGCCCGGCCTGATCGACGCCCACACCCATCCGGTCTACGCGGGCAACCGCTACGCCGAGATGGCCATGCGCTCCGGCGGCTCCACCCCGTCCGCGATCACCGCCGCCGGTGGCGGCATCGGCTCGACCGTCACGGTGACGCGCGGCACCGATCCCTGGACCCTGTGCAACGGCGTCCGTGAGCGCCTGCGCGAGTGGCTGCTCAGCGGCACCACCACCGTCGAGGCGAAGACCGGCTACCACCTCACGCGTGACGGCGAGCTGGCCGACGTGCGGCTTCTGCGCGAGCTCGAGAAAGAGCCGATGATGCCGCGCGTGCACGTCACCTTCCTCGCCGCGCACGTCGTCCCGCCGGAGTACTTCGGCCGTCAGCGCGACTACGTCGAGGCCGTCGGAGCCTGGTGCGCCGACGCGGCCGCCGCCGGAGCCGACAGCGTCGACGTCTACTGCGACGAGGGGCACTTCACCACCGACGAGGCCCGCTGGGTCCTGGCCTCCGGGCGCAACGTCGGGCTGCTGCCGCGTCTGCACGCCGGCGCCTACAGCCGCCGCGGCGCCGTACAACTCGCGGCGGAGCTCGGCTGCGCCTCGGCCGACCTGCTCCACCACACCTCCGACGAGGACATCTCGATCCTGGCCCGCTATGGCGTGCCCGCCGTCGTCTGCCCGGGAACCGCGCTCCAGAACGGCAGCCTGCCGCCGGTCAGGCGCATGCTCGCCCAGGGTGTCACCGTGGCGCTCGGCAGCGATCACAACCCCGGTCACTGCGGCATCACCTCGATGTCCCTGGTCATCAGCCTCGCCGTGGCCGCCTTCGGGATGAGCGTCGGCGACGCCCTCCGCGCCGCGACGCTCGGCGGCGCGACCGTGCTCGGCGTTCCCGACCGCGGAGTTCTCGCTCCGGGCCGCCTGGCCGACATCGTCCAGTGGGACGCCGACCATGAAGGGGCCTTCGCCTGGGCGTTCGGCCTCAAGCCCCGCCGCGTCTGGCGTGGCGGAACCCCCGTCCAGTAGTTCCCTCCTCTTCTCGCGGCACGCGGCACGCGGAGCGACCCGGTGGGTCACTCCGCTCCTCGTCACGTGATCTCAGCTGGGTAATCTCTGGATATGTCACCATCGGTCGCCGTCGTCACGGACTCCACCGCGTACCTCCCGCGGGAGGAGACCTCCCGGCTGGGGATCACGGTGGTGCCCCTCCAGGTGGTCGTGGGTGGCAGGGCGCTCGACGACGTGGTGCAGGTCGACAGCGCGCGTATGAACGACGCGCTACGGGAATGGGCGCCGGTGACCACCTCGAGGCCCGCCCCCCAGCGCTTCGCCGACGCCTACGACGAGGCCGCGGCCCGGGGGGCGGTGGCTGTCGTCTCCATCCATCTTTCGGGGGACATGTCGGGCACGGTCGAGGCCGCTCGCGCAGGGGCGGAAGACTCCCTGATCCCCGTCGAGGTCATCGACAGCAGGTCGATCGCCATGGGCCTGGGCTTTCCCGTCATCGCCGCCGCCGAAGCGGCGGCCAGGGGCGCGACTCCGGCCGCCGTGGCCGACGCCGCGCGCCGCTGTCTGGCCTCGACCAGCAGCTTCTTCTACGTCGACACCCTGGAGTACCTGCGCAGGGGAGGGCGGATCGGCGCCGCGGCGACTCTGCTCGGATCCGCTTTGATGGTCAAACCCCTGCTGCACATCGCCGAGGGGGCGATCGTCCCCCTGGAGAAGGTCCGCACCGCCGCCCGTGCCATCGCGCGCCTGGAGGACCTCGCCGTCCAGGCCGCGGGAACCGGCCCGGTGCGCGTCGCCGTCCAGCACCTCGCCACCCGGTCGCGCGCCGAGGCGCTGGCCGTACGGCTGCCCACGCGCATCCCCGCACTGTCCAAGGTCATGGTCGTCGAGGTCGGCGCTGTCATCGGCGCACACACGGGTCCTGGCATGCTCGGCCTGACGGTGTCCCCGGCCTGACGGTGTCCCCGGCCTGACGGTGTTCCCCGGCCTGACGGTGTTCCCCGGCCTGACGGTGTTCCCCGGCCTGACGGTGTTCCCCGGCCTGACGGTGTTCCCCGGCCTGAGGGTGCCCCTGGCCTGACGGTGCCCCAGGCTTGACGGTGTCCCCAGGGCGGGCGGCGTCTTCGGGGTCGGAGCTGTCCCGGGCTTGAGCTCCCGGACCGGGTCCGGCGTGCCTCGGCTCAGCGCGTCGGGTGAGCAAACGGATCCGGCAGGTTTCGAGGCTCGCTGTCCACAGGTCGCCGTAGGTCCTTCGAGTTATCCCCAGAGTCGCGTTCGGTGGATTGGCGCGCAGCCACGTCGCCATAGCGTCCTGGACGTGCGGACCACAGATCAGGCCACCGAGCGACTCCGTGCCGAGTCGCGGCTGCGACTTCTGACGGCGTTCGACGTCCCCGACTCCGTCCCTCTTCCGCTACGCCTGGTTCATTCGACCTCTCCGGATCACCAGACCGGCCCGGGGCACCCGGCTTCGCCGATTTCCCCCGCTGCTCCTTCCAGGCCCATCGATGACGCCCCTTCCCGGTTCGCCGGCCCTGCGGGGCCGGAGGCTCCTCTCCGCCCCAGAGATCCTGTCGACCTTGACGCGCCCTCCCGCTCCGCCGATCTTGTCGGCTCAGGCTTCCCCTCCCCTCCTCATGTCTCCGTGCGGGCTGGCGGCTCGGCGCGCTCCAGTGGCTTCGCCGTACCGGAGGAGGTCGCCTCATCCCACAGCACGCCGCTCCAGGACAGCCGGTTCCGCTCCGGCCCCCTCTTCGGCCCCACAGGGGCCGCTGATCCGGGAGGCGTCGTTCGATCCTCCGCTCCCGCCGACCAGGAGGGCTTGGGCGAGTGGCCCGACGGCAGGGGTTTCGTCCCCTCGACGCTCGTCGTCGATCCGGGGGACACCGTCCGACCGGCCGACCCCACTGACCAGAAGGGCCGAAACCGTCAGGACGACCAGTCCGCTGTGGGGGGCTCCGCGCATCCGGGGAGCGCCGGGCGTTCCGAGGGCGCCGAAGCTTTCGCCCACACCGGCGCTCCCGCCGGCTGGATCCGCTCCACCCCGATGCCTCCCTCCTTAGAAGCCCTCCGTACGGCCGTCACCGCTCAGGGACCCTTGTTCGGCCTCAGCCGTCCGGCACTATGTGTGCTCGTTCTCATCGCCTTGGCCGCGGCTCTCGCGGCAGGCGTCCATCTCTGGCGATCACAACCGGAGCCCGAGCCGCTCGCCCCGCCCGCGCCGATCTCCGGCTCTCCTCCTGCGTCTCTGTCGCCCCTCTCGCATCCGTCCTCCCAGCCCGCGACCGCAGGCGAGGCGGCCTACGAGGTCACCGTCCACGTCACCGGCAAGGTTCGCCGCCCAGGCGTGGTAACTCTGCCTGGCGGCTCTCGAGTGACTGACGCCCTCCGGGTCGCGGGAGGCGTGCGCGAAGGCGCGGCGGCGGGCACGCTCAACCTCGCCCGCAGGCTCGTCGACGGGGAGCAGATCGTCGTCGGTGCTCCTGGCCCCGCCGCGGTGGCCGCACCGGCTGGGGTCGATCCCGCAACGGCTGTTCTCGATCTCAACAGCGCCACACCGCAACAACTCGAACAACTGCCGGGCGTCGGTGAGGTGCTCGCCCGTCGCATCACCGAGTACCGCGACGGTCACGGGGGTTTCCGCGACGTCGGTCAACTACGTGAGATCAGTGGCATCGGCGATCGGAAGTACGCCGAGATGAAGGACCGGGTCCGCGTATGAGCAGACACCTGACCCAGGTGGGGTCATGAACCATATGAGCAGACACCTGACCCAGGTGGGGTCATGAACCGTCCTGACGCTTTCACGACGTGGCGCTCCGACACCTCCGGCGACGTCGCCCGCGGCACCGTCCATGACGGCGGCCTCTCAGACCATGGCTTCTCAGACCATGGCTTCTCAGAGCACGGGGATGGGCCTCCACACCCGGCCGATGAGTTTTCACGCCGTGGTGAGAAGTCTTCACGTCGTAGTGAGGAGTCTTCATGCCGTGGTGAGGAGTCTTCACGTCATGCAGGTGGGCCTCCACCCCGTGGTGACAGTCCTTCCCGGCAGGACACACACTCGCACACACTGCATCTGGTGCTGCCCGCCCTCGCGGCCTGGGCCACGGCCCTTGTCCTTCTGGGCTGTTCCGCCTCCGCGGGAGGCTGGGTGGCCGCGATCGCCGTTGGCGGCGCGCTCCTGGCGGCGGTGATGTTCCGCCGGGAGAGGGAGGCGGGCTGGAGGAGTGTGACGTTCGCGGTGCTGGTGTGTGTGGCGGCCGTGGCCGGCACAGTGGCTTTCCACGTGCGTGCGACCGGCGTCGGACCGGTGGCCGAGCTGGTCGGCAGGAGGGCTTCAGCGACGGTGGAGGCGGTGGTGACGGACGATCCCAGAGAGCTGCCCCAGCGCGGCGGGCTTTTCCGCAGGAAGAGCTTCGTGGTGTCCGCGCGGATCGAGGTGGTCGAGACAGCGGCGGCCACGGCGGCGGGCGGCAGCACGGGAACTGCGGGGAACGGAGTGGTGGGAAACAGCGCGGTGGAGAACGGAGCGACGGCGGGGGAGGCGGCAGACGAGATGGAGAAGGGAGGAGAGAGCGGGGGGAGCACAGGGACAGGTGTGGGGGAGGGGGAGGGTGAGGTGATGCGTGGGGAGGCGAGCGGGGAGGCGAGGGGGAAGGCGAGGGGGAAGGCGAGGGGAGCGCTGGGCAGGGTCGCGGTGCGCGCGTCGGTGACGTTGCTCGCGTCCGGAGAGGAGTGGCGGTCGTTGCTGCCCAGTCAGCGGATAGCCGTCCGAGGACGGTTCGGTCCGGCCGGCCCGGGTGAGCTGCTCGCCGCTGTGGTGCTGGTGCGAGGGCCGCCCCAGGTCCTGAGCGGGCCGTCCTGGATCCAACGTGTGGCGGGGGAGCTGCGTTCAGGGCTGCGTGAGGCGGCGGCCGTGCTGCCACCGGCCCAGCGAGGGCTGCTGCCCGCGCTGGTCGTCGGAGACGTGTCCCGTATGGACGAGCAGGTCAGAGCGGACTTCAAACAGGCCGGGCTCAGTCACCTCACGGCGGTGTCGGGCGCCAATCTGGCGGTCACCGCCGGGGCGGCCGTCGCACTGGCCCGGAGCGTGGGGCTGCCCCTCGCCGCCCGGGCGGCCCTGGCGATGCTCGCCATGTTCTCCTTCGCGATCGTCGCACGTCCGTCGCCCAGTGTGCTCCGCGCTCTGCTCATGGGAAGCGTCGGCGCTCTGGCGCTCGGCACAGGGCGGCCGCGTGACGGCGTCGCGGCCCTGTCGGTGACCGTTCTCGGGCTGATCCTCTTCGATCCCGTTCTCGCCCGGTCCTACGGCTTCGCCCTGTCGGTCTGCGCCACCGGCGGCATCCTGGTTCTCGCCCCACGTTGGCGGGACCGGTTCGCCACGAGGTTGCCCCGTTGGGTCGCGGAGGCGATCGCCGTGCCCGCTGCGGCGCAGGTCGCCGTCACTCCGGTGCTGGTGTTGATGTCCGGGCAACTCGTACCTGCGGCTGTTCCCGCCAACCTGCTCGCGGGCCCCGCCGTGGCTCCCGCCACCCTGCTGGGTTTCGTCGCCGCACTGGTCGCACCGCTGCACATGGGAGCCGCGCACCTGCTGGTCCGTCCCGCCGGTCTGGCCATCGGTTGGATCATCGAGGTGGCGGAGCACGCCGCCGTGCTCCCCCTGGGGGTGATCTCGTGGCCCGGCGGTCTCGCGGGGCTGATCGCCCTGCTCGTGGTCGTCCCGCTCGCCTTCCTCGCGCTGCGACGTCAGTGGTCGCGCCGGGTCGTCGCGGCCGCGGTGTCCGGAGCGGCCGTCGTCGCCGTCGTGGCCGGATCGGTCGTGACCGCTTGGCCGCCCGAAGACTGGCTGTTGGTGGCGTGTGACGTCGGCCAGGGGGACGCGCTGCTCGTCGCCGCGGGACCGGGCCGTGCCGTGGTCGTGGACACCGGGCCTGATCCTGTGCGGATGGACCGGTGCCTGAGGTCCATGAGGGTGCGGGAGGTTCCACTCGTCATCCTCACCCATCCGCACTTCGACCATGTCGGAGGACTGGACGGGGTTTTCCGCAGGCGTACGGTGGGGGCGATCATGGTCACACCCCGAAGCGCGGCCGAGAGCGAGGGCGTCCGGCTGAGCGGTGATCTCGCTCGGCGCAGGGTCGTCGAATGGGCGGCGCGTCCGGGGCTGAGTTGGCGCTTAGGTCCCTCCGAGCTCACGGTTCTCGCCCCGCAGGCCGAGACGCCCCCGTCCGGTGGAGGCGAGGGAACGACCATCAACAACGCCAGCGTCGTGGTGCATGTGCGCTGGGCGGCCGGTACGGCGTTGCTCAGCGGAGACATCGAGACCGAGGCACAGACCGAGCTCCTCAGACGAGGTCTGCCGCGGGTCGACATTCTCAAGGTTCCCCATCACGGATCGGCGAGACACGATCCCGCCTTCTTCGCGGCGACCGGCGCCCGTGCCGCCCTGATCAGCGTCGGGGCCGACAACGACTACGGTCACCCGGCCGCACCCACTCTGACCGGGCTGCTGGGGCTCGGCATGCGGGTCTACCGGACCGACCTGTCGGGAACTCTCGCCGTGGTCGCCCGCGAAGGAGGGCTGG
Organism: Streptosporangium carneum; assembly: GCF_027922005.1. Lineage (GTDB taxonomy): Bacteria > Actinomycetota > Actinomycetes > Streptosporangiales > Streptosporangiaceae > Streptosporangium > Streptosporangium carneum. The sequence continues at coordinate 209,639 of NZ_BSEV01000005.1, forward strand.
CTGTTGTCTCAGGAAAGTGAGGCCTCTCACGGCCGGCGATCCGACGGGTTCGGCCGGCGTCCAGGAGCCATGCTCCGCCGGTGTCAGCCCGTCGAAGGGGGAGAACCACGGCGGTCCGCCGGCCTTGGTGCGGCTGATCACCGCGTGCCGTTCCTGTTCATGGGGCTTCGGCATGGCCGGTCATCTTGTGCTCTCCCAGTCCAGTTCGCCCTTCCTGACGGTGGGGCGCCAGCCGCGAATGGGACGGCCGGTCTCCAAAGACCTCGCCGTCGCCTTGAGCAGCGCGAGATAGGAAGGCCAGACGACGTCGCCTTCGAAGGTCAGTCCCTCCTCGTTGAAGTACTCACCGGTTTTACCGGTTCGGGTGTCGATGAAAAGGTTTCCACCGTCGTGAGCGGCGGCGAACGGGATCAGGTGGCCGTCCCACCAGTAGCCGACCCCCTCCCCGGATCCGCTGAGAACGATGTCGCACAGCATCTTCCAGTCCGAGTAGACGTACTTGGCGGACATCAGCTCGTAGAACGGGGCGGGTCCGAATCCCCAGGAGCCGGCGCCGTTGTGGCGGAGCAGAGAGGCGCGCAGGTCGTCGGGAAAGCGCAGGCCCATGGCGGCCTCCACCTTCGCGATGTCCCGAGGGCGGGCCGGGGGCGGGAGAAGCTTGTACGTGGCAGGAGCCTTGCGGGCCAGCCATCGTTCGACGCGCCGCCAGACGGCGTTGATCTGGGCGGTGACCTCCGGACCCGGAGTCCGGACGACCGGAGTCCCCCGTGCGGGCCTGCACCCGCTGGCGCGCACCTGTTCCGGTGTGGGCTTGTCCGGCGTCGGCTCGACGGTCGGGGTGGGGGTCGGCGACGGGCGGGGCCCGCCGGCGCAACCGGTGGGGGCGGAATCCGCGGGTTCCTCGGCCCAGCGCAACTCACATCCGGGGGTGACGACGGGATACCAGTCGCGCAGCGCCGTACCCCTCTCCAGCGAATCGGCGAGGGCTTCCAGAAGGGCGAGATACGACGGCCAGCCCATGGGGCCGTCGTAGCTGAGGTCTTCGTTCCACGCCGACTCGCCGACGCGGCCGGTTCGAGGCTCGACGAACAACTCCTTACCGGTGCTCGTGTCGCCGATCGCCAGCAGGCTGCCGTGCCATCGCCCGTGTTCGGGGTCGGCCGCTTCCCGGTTCCCGTCCATCACGAGGTCCTGGCACTTTCCGCTGTTGACGTGGTCGATGTCGGACAGCTCGAGAAGGCCGTAGGACGGGGGCAGCTGGAACCCGTCGCCCAGGTTGCCGTCGGCTCCGTCGTGGTGCATGTAGGAGGCGTACAGGTCGTCGGGCAGCCTGCGTTTGTGAGACTCCTCCCAGAGAGCGAGCGCCTCAGGTCCTGCGGGAAATTTCAGCTTGCGCAGGGTGGCGGACGCGTGCTCGCCCAGCCAGCGTTCGATCCGGGCCCATGCCTGGTCGACCCTGGTGGAGATCGCCGGGTCGGGCGTCCGGGAGGAGGGAGGCGGCGTCGGGGAGAAGTGGTCGAGATCCGGCTCGGGCGACGAGATCACGTCGGGAACAGGTGCTTCGGCCGTGTCCGATCCGTCGTGCCAGGTGATGGGGTCGCATCCTGCGGCTTTCGCCTCCTCGGGAGTGAACGCCTGAGCTTTGATCTGGGCTTCGAGCTCGGGGTCCTGGCACGACATCGAGACCGTGTCGCCCACCGAGGAGGAGACGCAGGTGACGATCAGCCCTCTTTCGAGGTCGGTCGAACTGGCCGCGGCTCCGCACACCAACAGCGCTGCGGCGACTGCCAGTCGTGCAGGGCGAAACAGCCAAAACCTGATCATTTGTCGTACGCTAGCGAGCCGGGCGCGTCAGCCGCCGACAAACGTCCAAACACCCCCTCGCCTGCGACTCGTCAGGACGACAGGTGCTTTTGGCGGCCGGGGACGAGCCCGGAGGCGACGCGACGACTCCCGGGGAGAGCGGGCTCGAGAGTTCTCGAAAGGAGCAGGTCCGGGAGTCTGGGTCTCGAGCTCAAAGAGAGCGTTGACTGGAGCGGTCTGGGCACCGCCGCGTCGCGGGAGTCCGGCCGATCCTCGGCGGAGGCGAGGGGTTGGGGAACGAGCCCTGGACCGAGACGGTGGGGTCGGCCGAGTCGTGGGCGTTCGGCCGATCCTCAGCGGAGGCGAGAGCTCGGGGGAGGTGCCCTAGACCGAGACGGTGGGGTTGGCCGGGTGGTGGAACTCAGTGTCCACGTCGGCGGCGTAGACGGAACGGCCGCAGGGGGCGCAGCGATACATGATGGGTCCCTCGTCGAGGGCCGCGCCGCAGTGGGGGCAGGCATGACGGCAGACGGTGGAATTCATCGGGTTTTCATCTCCTCTGGTCATTCAGAGTGTGCCGCACGCCACCTGCAGATGAATTGCGAATCGCTTGTCGATTGCGATTCGGCCACCGGTACGTGGCATGCTGCTGAGCATGGCGGCGACCAATCCAGCACCAGTGACCTTGGTAGTCGGCGACGAGGAGTTGCTGGCGGATCGCGCGGTTGGCGAGGTGGTCGCCGCCGCGCGGGCGGCCGACCCTGGGGCCGAGATTCACGACCTGGTCGGCGGGAAGGTCGAGCCAGGAGAGTTGACTCGGCTGACCTCGCCGTCGTTGTTCGGGGACAGGTCGGTGGTGGCCATCCGCTCCGCCCAGGACCTCGCCAAGGAGGTCATCGCCGAGATCGTCTCCTACACCGGAAACCCGTCGGAAGACACCGTCCTGGTCCTGGTCCATCCAGGTGGGGTCAAGGGAAAGGCACTGGTCGACGGCGTCAAGAAGGCCGGAGCCCAGGTGATCACCATCACCAAGCTGACCAAACCCGCCGAACGGCTCGCGTTCGTCAAGGCCGAGTTTAAGCGGGCAGGGCGCACCATCGGCGGCGACGCGGCGGCCGCCCTGCTCGACGCGGTGGGCACCGACCTCAGAGAGCTCGCCGCCGCCTGCAGCCAGCTCGCCTTCGACACACCGGGAAAGGCCATCGACGAGGCGGCCGTCGCCCGTTACCACCGGGGACGGGCCGAGGTCAGCGGGTTCACCGTGGCCGACTCCGCCGTGGAGGGCCGCCTGGGAGACGCCCTGGAGCAGTTGCGCTGGGCTCTCGCGACAGGCACCGCCCCTGTTCTGCTGGTGAGCGCGCTCGCCGGCGGTCTGCGCTCCCTGGCAAAGGTGGGCGGCGCTCCCCGCAATCTGCGCGGCGGGCAGCTCGCCAGCCATCTCGGCATGCCGCCGTGGAAGATCGATCGCGTCCAGCGTCAGCTGAACGGCTGGGGACCCGAGGGCATCGCCCGCGCGCTCCAAGCCGCCGCGACGGCCGACGAGCAGGTCAAGGGAGGCGGCGCCGATCCCGCCTACGCGCTGGAGCACATGATCCAGACCGTCGTCGCCAGCCGTACCGGTCGCTGAGACCCACCCGGCGATCTCGCTCCCACGCGCACGGTGATGCCCGGCTGGGAATTCGGTCGGATGCGGGCCGTCGCGACCTCGCCCATGCGTGTGCAGGTCCGTCCCTGCGCGGACAGACCGGGTGGCACGGGGCCTGGGGCCCGTAACCACGGGGGCCCGGGACGGGAACGGAGGTGTCCTGGGAGGAGATGCCCGGAGCGGGGATATCCGGGGGGCGGAAGTGCTCGGGATGGGGATGCCTGGGGTGAGGGTGTCCGAGGCGGGGATACCCGAATCCGGGACGGAGGTGTCCGGTGGGTGGGGGCGTCCGGGGCGGGGATGCTCGGGGCGGAAGTGCTCGGGATGGGGATGCCTGGGGGATGCCCGAATCCGGGACGGAGGTGTCCGGTGGGTGGGGGCGTCCGGGGCGGGGATGCTCGGGGCGGAAGTGCTCGGGATGGGGTGTCCGGGGCGGGGATGCCTGAGGCGGGGACGATCGGGGGCGGAAGTGCCCAGGATGGAGATGCCCGGGTCCGGGGCGGGGGTGTCCGGGGACGAGGCGTCCGGGATGGGGATGCCTGGGGCGGGGGTGTCCGCGGGCCCGCTGGTGGAGCGTTCTGTTCAGACGAGGTCGTGTGTCCGGCTGAGAGGACGTCCCGTGACGGGGCGGGTCTGGGGAGTGGGCAGTCGGATCTGGACGGATTGTGCGGATCGGGTCGGATGGCGGGCGGGTCGCGTCCACGGGCAGGACATGCCCCTTTGGGGGCATGCGTCCTTGGGAGGGATGTGCGAACCGGGCGGGGCGTCGGGAGCCCGGGCGGGGACAACGCCAAAGACGCCGCACCCCCTTCGAGGGTGCGGCGTCTGGAAGAACCTGGGTTACTTGGCGGCCGACAGGGCGGCGACGCGCTGGGCGATCGCCGACTTGCGGTTGGCGGCCTGGTTCTTGTGGATCACGCCCTTGCTGGCGGCCTTGTCCAGCTGGCGGGAGGCGGCGCGCATGAGCACAACGGCCTCGTCGACCTTGCCCTGGTCGGCAGCCTCGCGGAACTTGCGGACGGCCGTCTTCAGGGACGACTTGACAGCCTTGTTACGCAGCCGGGCCTTCTCGTTCTGCCGGTTGCGCTTGATCTGGGACTTGATGTTCGCCACGAAGAAGCCTCGGTGAATGTCGTCGGAGTGGGGCGCGCGGGCAGAGAGGGCGCGCCACACGCAGTTGAATAGGCTACCAACTGCCTGGGCGGTCGCTCAAATCGACAGCCTGGACAGAGGGATGCCTGATCAGCTTACCGTGCTCATGTCCTGATCGTCGCCGGGAACCGCCGACCGTCCCACACCGGATCGGGCGACCGCTCCACATCGGACCGGGGAAGCGCCGCCGATGCCGTCGGATTCCGTCTCCCGGCTCTTGTGAGAACCCTCGGCGGAGTCGTCTTCCAACCCGTCGAGCCCTCCTGCTGGAAGGTCTCCCAACCGTCTGGTCCCCCACTGGAGGACGGAGCCGGGGGGACGTCCGGCGAGGGCGGGGCGGGCTCAGGGGCGTAGCCAGGCCCGGTCGTACTCCTCCCAGTCCTCGGCGGTGGCCGCGAAGTCGACGTAGAGCGCCAGCCCGAACAGCTCTCGCTGCTTCCCGTGGGAGGTCAGGGCCAGCCGGGCGCCCTCGGCAGCGGTCTCGACGCTCTCCGCCATGTCGCCCCACTCCACTCCGTGGTCATGGTAGGCCGGGGCGCCGATCAGCAGGGTCTTCTCCTCGGGCACGAGTTCCAGCGCCAGCGTGCTCTGCCGTACGACGTAGCCGCCGTAGAGCAGTTCGGAGGGGAGGAAGGAGTCGTAGGTCATGATCGCCACCTGGTCGGCACGGGTCACGACCTCCTGGAAGTAGGCCGGTGACCAGTACTTGTCGTGGCCGATGACCGCGCGCACCGCGGGCCGGGTGAGCGGGAACGGTTCGATCTGGGGTGTCGAGACGGAGAGCAGGCCTTCGCCGACGACCTGGCGGGTGCGGGTCAGCAGGTCCAGGAACTCGGTGTCACCGTCGCCGACCGGCTCGAAGTTGTAGTGCACGCCGTCGAATCCGGTCGCCATGATGGCGCGCGCGCCGTCCAGCACGCGCTGCCTTGAGGCGGCGTCGTCGAGGTCGAGGCCTACGTCGACCTTCTGCCCCAGCCACGCCGAGACTCGGATCTTCGGCAACTCCGCGCGCAACCGTTTCAGGAAGTCGGCGGCCTTGGCGTACTTCGCGGGAGGAAGCGTGCCGTCGAAGTCGAACGGGCCGGAGTGGACGTACAGGTCCCTGATCCCGCTCTTGCGCAGCCGGGCGGCCAGAGCCTTCACGTCGGCGGCGTTCTTACGGCCGTCCACCCACATGTGACCGAGCCACAGAGCGTCGTGGCCGGTGCTCTTCGCCCAGGGGGCGGGTGTCCCGGTAAACTGGATCGTGAGGGTGGCCGCGGCCACCCCTGGCAGTACAAGGAGCAGGGCCGCGACCGCCACTGAAAACCGCAGGCCGCGCCGTGCTCTGGTCTGGGTAATCACCCGGACATGTCACCATGGAGAACGGCTGGTATGCCAGCCGTAGATCGTCATCAATCCCGTCGAAACGGACACCGGTGCGCATTCAGCCTGGCCAGACCGATCCCGCGGTGATCCGCAACTTCTGCATCATCGCGCACATCGACCATGGTAAGTCGACGCTTGCCGACCGCATGCTGCAGATTACCGGTGTGGTCGACGACCGCTCCATGCGCGCCCAGTACCTCGACCGGATGGACATCGAACGCGAACGCGGCATCACGATCAAGTCGCAGGCGGTCAGGTTGCCGTGGCAGGTGGACGGCACGGACTACGTCCTCAACATGATCGACACTCCGGGGCACGTGGACTTCACCTACGAGGTCTCCCGCTCGCTCCAGGCGTGTGAGGGCGCGATCCTGCTGGTCGACGCCGCGCAGGGGATCGAGGCGCAGACCCTGGCCAACCTCTACCTGGCCATGAACAACGACATGACGATCATCCCGGTGCTCAACAAGATCGACCTTCCGGCCGCCCAGCCGGAGAAGTACGCCGCGGAGATCGCCCACCTCATCGGCTGCGAGCCCGAGGACGTCCTCAAGGTCTCCGGCAAGACCGGCGTCGGCGTCCGGGAGCTGCTCGACCACGTCGTCGCGAGCGTCCCCGCCCCGGTCGGCGAGGCCGACGCGCCCGCCCGTGCGCTGATCTTCGACTCCGTCTACGACACCTACCGCGGCGTGGTCACCTACGTCCGGGTCATGGACGGTCATCTGGGCAAGCGCGAGCGCATCCTGATGATGTCCAGCGGCGCGACCCACGAGACCCTGGAGATCGGCGTCATCTCCCCCGAGCCCAAGATCGCGGACAAGGGTCTGGGCGTCGGCGAGGTGGGTTACCTGATCACCGGCGTGAAGGACGTGCGCCAGTCGCGGGTCGGTGACACCGTCACCTCCGGCACCCGGCCCGCCACCGAGGCGCTCAGCGGCTACGAGCACCCCAAGCCGATGGTCTTCTCCGGCCTCTACCCGATCGACGGCGACGACTACCCCGAGCTCCGTGAGGCGCTGGACAAGCTCCAGCTCAACGACGCCGCCCTGGTCTACGAGCCGGAGACCTCCGCGGCCCTCGGCTTCGGCTTCCGCTGCGGCTTCCTCGGCCTGCTCCACATGGAGATCGTCAGAGAGCGTCTCGAGCGCGAGTTCAACCTCTCGCTCATCTCCACCGCGCCCAACGTGGTGTACCAGGTGGTCATGGAGGACGGCAAAGAGGTCGTCGTCACCAACCCCTCCGAATTCCCCACGGGCAAGGTCGACAAGGTCTTCGAGCCGGTGGTGAAGGCGACCGTGCTGGTCCCCTCTGAGTTCATCGGGGCGATCATGGAGCTCTGCCAGAACCGCAGAGGCAACCTCCAGGGCATGGACTACCTGTCCGAGGACCGCGTCGAGATTCGCTACACCATGCCGCTCGGCGAGATCATCTTCGACTTCTTCGACCAGCTCAAGTCCCGCACTCGCGGCTACGCCTCGCTCGACTACGAGCCCTTCGGCGAGCAGGAGTCCGAGCTCGTCAAGGTCGACATCCTGCTCCAGGGTGAGGCCGTCGACGCCTTCAGCGCCATCGTCCACAAGGACAAGGCCTACGCCTACGGCGTCGAGATGGCCAAGAAGCTCCGCGAGCTCATCCCGAGGCAGCAGTTCGAGGTGCCGATCCAGGCCGCGATCGGCGCCAGGGTCATCGCCAGGGAGAACATCCGCGCCATCCGCAAGGACGTCCTCGCCAAGTGCTACGGCGGCGACATCTCCCGTAAGCGCAAGCTGCTGGAGAAGCAGAAGGAAGGCAAGAAGCGGATGAAGATGGTCGGCCGAGTCGAGGTGCCCCAGGAGGCCTTCGTCGCGGCGCTGTCCACCGAGTCCTCCGCCGACAAGTCGAAGAAGTAGTCCGCGCGGGGCCGGGAAGCCTCCTCGAGGCTCCTGACGGCCCCGGCCGTTCCGAACCGCTCGCCGAAGCGGTCACCGGCTCGGCGGCGGCCGTCACGGTGAGCCGGTGCACGGGCTCCGGACGGTGCTCGCCTCGGTGTCGGGTGGTGTGGGGTGTCCTGCCCTGAGGCGTCGGATGGCCGCGCGTGGGCGCGGTCAGCCGACGCCGTCGTGTGATGGGGCCGGGAGACTCGTGTGACGGGAAGCGGGAGAAACGCCTCGCCTCCCCGGGGGAGGGCGGCTACCGTCGTGTCATGCGCATCGTCGCCGTCAACGTGGGCAGGGCCGTCGACGCCGAATGGGCGGGGAAGCTCGGGCGGACCGCGATCGACAAGGCCGAGGCGCGGGGCCGGATCGAGGTCGGGCCCAACGGCCTGGCGGGCGACGAGCGGGCGGACGTCGAGCATCACGGCGCGCCCGACCACGCGGTTTACTCCTATGCCCGCGAGGACTACGACTGGTGGCAGCGGGAGCTGGGCCGTGAGCTGCGCAACGGCTGTTTCGGGGAGAACCTCACCACGGAGGGCCTCGACGTCAACGGCGCGGTGATCGGCGAACGCTGGCGGGTCGGCACGGCCGTCATCGAGGTCACGGGGCCCCGGGTGCCGTGCCTGGTGTTCCGCAACTGGCTCGGTGAGAAGGGCTGGATCAAGCGTTTCACCCAGGCGGGCAGGGTCGGGGCCTATCTGCGGGTGGTCGAGCTGGGGGATCTCGGCTCCGGCGACGCCGTGGAGATCGTCGCCCGCCCTGAGGGCAGTGTCACCGTCACCGAGTCCTTCCGCGCCTACCACGGGGACAAGGAACTACTGCGGCGTCTGCTCGCCGTGCCCGGCCACTCTCCCGTGTGGGACGAGGTCGCCGACCGGGTGCTGGGCGGCCGGAGGGCCTGACGGGGAGGTCGCTGACTGGCTCCGGCGGGGCTCCACGGGGGCTCCAGGCTGCCGCAGGCGTGCTTTCCCGTCATGGACGGCCACGGGATCCCGACGAGACCGTGCGGGAACTGTCGAGCTTCGCTTTGGCGGTCGAGGACGCGTCAGAGAGCGGGAGGGAATCGCGCCAGGTGTGCTGCGCTGGGAAACCGCCCCAAACCACTCCAGCGAAACCCGGAGATCACTTCATGGGCGCGGAGGGGGACCGGTCAACGGGTTCGCGCCGTTCATGGGCGCCGTTCCGCTCTGTGCCGCCGCTCGCCGTACCGGCGCTGAAAGGGGGCAGCGCTGGAAGGGGCGTAGAGCTGAGGGGGGAGGCAGTGCTGCGAGGGGCGCGGCGTTGAGGGGGTGGGTGGTGCGGCGCTGGAAGGGGGGCGCAGTGCTGCGAGGGGTGGTGTGGCGCTGGAAGGGCGCAGGCCGGCAGAGCTGAGGGGGAGGCAGTGCTGGAGGGGGGCTGTGGGGCTGAAAAGGGGTGTGGTGGTGCGGGCGGGGGCGCTGATGACCCAGGATCTGCGACCCCGCCCGGTCTTGAGGAGGCGGCCAGGCGCGGGGCTTCCGGAGGGAGTCACCTGGCACGTGATGTCCAGGGGGCTTCGCTTCCGGTGGGACGGCCGGAGTCAGTCGTCCCACCGGAAGCCTCTGGAGGGAGCCGCCCCGCGCAGGGCGGCCGGAGGGAGTCGGCTCAGCGGAGGACGTTGTAGATGGCCGAGGTCAGGGACGCCTTGGCGTCGTCCTGGTCGATGGACCACATCATGGAGCCGCCGAGGCCCTTGAGGCGGATGTAGGCCGCCTTCTGGGTCGCGGTGGCCGGGGTGTCGTAGGACCAGAACTCGTTGCCGTCATAGATCCAGGCGGATCCGGTCCTCGGGTCGAAGTAGCGCTTGCCGGGCTTCTTGACGATGTTCTTGTAGTCGTCGGAGCCGGCGGCCCAGGTGCCCTGGGCGGCGCCGGTGGCGCTCTTGAACAGGCCGTTGCCGCCGCCGGTGACGCCGGTCCAGCCCTGGCCGTACGCCGGGATGCCGACCACGATCTTCTTGGCCGGGGCGCCGCGCGACAGGTAGTCGCGGACGGTCTGGTCCACGCTGTACTTCACCGTGTTGGGGTCACGCCGGTCGGTGAGCAGGTTGCCGTTGTGGCCGGTGATGTTCTCCCACGAACCACGCAGGTCGTAGCCCTGAACGGTGGCGAAGGTGAAGTGCTTGAAGAGCTCGCGGACCTCGAAGCCCGCGTCGATCTTCGCCGCGGCGGCAGGAAGGTAGGCGCTCAGCTCGCTCTTCCGGTTCACCTCGTTCATCTGGCGGCGCAGCTCGGCGGTGAAGAGCGTGAAGTTCCGCTTGTCCTCGGGCCTGATGACGTTGCCCTCGGCGCCGGAGGAACCCGGCCACTCCCAGTCCAGGTCGATGCCGTCGAAGACGCCCGCGCCCGCGCCGGGGGCGGCGCCGGGCAGGTTGCCCTTGAGCCACAGGTCGACGCAGGAGGCCGCCAGCTTGCTCCGCCCCTCGGCGGTGAGCACCGCGTCGGAGAAGTACTTCGAGCCGCTCCAGCCGCCGAGGGAGATCATCGCCTTGAGGCCGGGGTGCTTGGCCTTGAGCTTCTTCAGCTGGTTCAGGTTGCCGTTGAGGACCTGGCCCTCCGGGTCGGCGACGCCGTCCACGCTCTGGTCGGCGGGCACCGGGCGCTGCCAGTCGGCCCAGGAGTCGGAGGAGATGCAGTTTCCCTCGGGGCTGACGAATCCGAAGGCGTAGTTGACGTGGGTGAGCTTGGCGGCCGCGCCGGTGGTGTCGATGTCCTTGATGTGGTAATTACGGCCGTAAATGCCCCACTGAACGAAATAGGCGACCCGCTTGAAGCGGTCGCCGTGGTCCGGGTGCGCCTGGGCCTGGGCGGGAGCCGGTACGGCCAGCGCCGTCAGACCGGCGGCGAGGGTCGCCGCGAGCGTGTTCCGGAGGAGTCTCTGCACGGGCTTCTCCACTTGCTGGGGGGGTAACTTATAGGAAACTTTCCTTTAAGTTTTCCCGGATCGTAGACTTGGGCGATCTAGGCGTCAATGGTCTGCCCGGGATTTGCTGCATAGGCCCCGCCGGTCACACCGGCCCCACCGAGTGCGGGACCCGCCGGAGCGTCGTCCGCCGGGTCCGAGACCGCCGGGCGGGGCCGGAACGGGCGGCCGGAAGGCCGCCGTCGCTCGTGTCGCCGACCCGCCCGGAGGGGCTAGGTACCCGACACCAGGGCGGCGAGCGCCGCGACCGCCTCGGCGATGGCGGCGACCGAGGTGACACGGCCCGCCATCCTGGCCAGGGTCCCGGACAGGTAGTCGCCGTCGGGGCTGTCCTCCTGGAGTTCGGCCTCGACCTGGTCGGCGTCCCTGAGCAGGGGACGGGTGTCGCCGAGCTCCGCGGCGTGCCGCCGTACCAGCTCGCGGATCAGGGCGAGCAGCTCGGCCGGGCGGTCGCCGCCCGCGGGGGCCGTGGTGTGCTGCACCGCCTGGGCGCCGATCCCGGCGGCCATCGGGCCGTTGAAGACGCCCCCGGTGATCTGGAAACCGCTGTTGCTCTCGCTCACTTGTCTCCTCCGTGCTGGCTCGCGCTCGCCCCGGTCCCGGCCGCGACCGGCCCGTTGAAGGTGCCGCCGGTGATCAGGGCGCCGTTGTTGATGATGTTCGAGGCCTGCGCCCTGTATCCGCTGGTGTCGATGTCCTTGGAGTCCAGGTAGTCGAGGACCGCCTCGGTGAGCCGCCGTTCGATCAGCTTGACGTACTTGTCGGCGTCGAGCCGCTGGATGAACCCGCCGAGGCCGTAGGCGGATCCCAGCTCCCGCACGCTCCTGCGCGCGCCGAAGGGGTAGACGGGCAGGGCCGCGGGGTTGCGCGTCTCCCGGCGCCATCGGATCGCCCTGACCGCGACGCGGACCAGACGGAAGGGTGCGAAGACCGTGTCGGCGATCAGGTCCAGCGTGTTCCGGCTGACCGCGCGCCAGACGAGCGCCGGTCCGGTGAGGGCGGGCAGTTCGTCGACGACCCGGTACTCGGCGGCGACCGGAGGCAGCACGGTCAGCACGAACTGCGTGTAGAGCATCCGTCCCTCCACCGCGAGATGGATGAAGGCGGAGACGGAGACCTGCCTGTCCTCGCCGGGGGCGAGAAGGGAGCCGTTCGAGCTCACCATCTCCTCGCCGTCGCTGTCGACGGTGACGCGCTGGTAGTGCTTCAGCCCGCCCTGGGGCTGGCGGATCACGTCGGTGATCACCTCGGGCGGAGCCACGAAGTGCGGCAGGCCGCTCGCGGTGTCGATCAGCGGGTGGCTCTGTCCGCTCCAGCGGCGCGGGGCGCCGGATTCGGGCCAGTCGAGCCGGGTGAACGTGCCGCGTGCGGTGAGGTGGTCGCCGACGTGCATACGGCTGACCCGCTCGGGGGCCTCGTTGACCGCGTCACGCATCTCCAGCAGGCGCTGCCTGACGAAGGAGTGCAGATCGGCCGGGTCGATCCGCGCGTAGTCGCGGGGGGTGGCGGCGGGGGAGTTGTCGGAGCGCGTCGTCCGGTCCAGCTCCGCCACGATCGACCACGAGCGCCGTACGGAGCCCGCGCCGACGAACGGGTCGTCCGCGCCGAAGAGCGTGATGTTGCCCCACTGGGCCTGGTCGAGGTAGGCCTTGCGGCTCCGTCGCCAGCCGGTGTCGCCGGAGCCCCCGGGGGGCGGGAGGGTGGCGCCGGGGCGCAGTTCCGTGCTCAGCGCCACGTAGCGGTTGATCCGGTAACCGGCCGCGATGGCCAGGGGGAGGAAGCTGATCAGCAGGCTGATCAGCAGGCCGAGCAGGAGAGCCAGGACGATGAGCAGCGGGGACGGAGAGGTGTCGACGTAGGTGCCCGTCGCCATGTCGAAGGCCCTCGAGGATCTGGGCAGGAAGGCCAGGGCCATCCAGATGAGGAACAGCGGCAGCACGGCGAACTCCGCGACGGTCAGGAGGATCAGCAGCACCCGCCAGACCCTGGGACCCCGCCGGACACGGGGCAGGGACAGCAGGGCTAGCGGAAGGAGCAGGCAGATCCAGTTCCAGCCGAACACGCCCAGGAGGGACGCCGTCCCGGTGATCAGGGCATCGCGGATCAGGGTCATCTGCTGGGCCCGCAGACAGTGCGTCAGCACGGGGGTCAGGTTCCACCCGCCCAGTGAGGGGGCGACGGCGCGATGGGGGTCGCCCATCAGCTCGTCCAGCACGCGGTCGCGGAAGCGGCTGTCGAGGTAGGCGCCCGCCGACAGGTAGCGGGTGGCGTTCTGCAGGGGCGGCGGCGCGGCGGTCTGGTCGGCGCCGGGTTCGGTCGCTGGGTGGCTCACGGGCTCTCCGAAGGGGGATGCATGGTGAAAACCGAGGGGGATGCATGGCGAAAAGGAGTGCGTGTGCATATGTCGGAAAGATCGACAAACAGCGTGGACCACTTTCACCGTCAGGACCATCGGAACCGTGTGCCAAGTTGGTGCCCAGCTTCGCGGCCGCCGTCCGGCCCCGCCGGTCCCGGGGGTGCGGCCCGTCGCCCGCCGGTTCCGAGCCGCCCCTGAGCCGGCGCCGGGGGGCGAGCCCGCCGTACGGGGCACCGCGATCGGAGCGGCAGACTTGATGCCGTGCCATCCACACTTCCCGACGGCGACCCCGTCCCCTCCTCGGGCAGCCTCCCCGGCAGCGCGCTCGAAGGCCTGGGGGAGCGGCCCTTCGGCTTCTACGTTCACGTCCCCTTCTGCGTGACCCGCTGCGGCTACTGCGACTTCAACACCTACACGGCGTCCGAGCTCGGCCCCGGCGCCTCACAGAAGGACTACGCGGAGACCGCGGCCGACGAGGTACGGCGGGCGCGGGCCAACCTCGGCGACGTGGACCTGCCGGTGCAGACCGTGTTCTTCGGCGGCGGCACCCCGACCCTGCTGCCCGCGGCCGACCTGGTCCGGATCCTGGCGGTGATCGAGGAGGAGTTCGGCCTCGCCCCCGGCGCGGAGGTGACGACCGAGGCGAATCCCGAGTCGGTCGACCGGGCCTACCTGGAGGAGCTGCGGGGCGGCGGCTTCACCCGGATGAGCTTCGGCATGCAGAGCGCCAGCGAGCACGTGCTGCGGGTGCTGGAGCGCCGCCACACCCCCGGCCGTCCCGCGCGCGCCGTACAGGAGGCCCGTGAGGCGGGCTTCCGGCACGTCAACCTCGACCTGATCTACAGCACGCCGGGGGAGAGCGACGACGACTGGCGCGCCTCGCTGGCGGCGGCGATCGAGGCCGGGCCCGACCACGTGTCGGCCTACTCGCTGATCGTGGAGGACGGCACCAGGCTTGCGGCGAGGATCAGGCGCGGCGAGCTGCCGATGCCGGACGACGACGTGGCCGCCGACCGCTATCTCATCGCCGACGCCATGCTCGCGGAGGCCGGGTTCGAGTGGTACGAGGTGTCGAACTGGGCGGCCTCGGAGGCGGGGCGCTGCAGGCACAACCTGCTGTACTGGACCGGCGGCGACTGGTGGGGGGTGGGCCCGGGGGCGCACAGCCACGTCGGAGGCACCCGGTGGTGGAACGTCAAACACCCGGCGGCCTACGCCGGGCGTCTGGCCTCGGGCGTCTCGCCCGCTCACGCCCGCGAGGTGCTGACCGCGGAGGACAGGGCGGTCGAGCGGCTGATGCTGGAGCTCAGGCTCGCCCAGGGCTTCCCGCTCAAGGAGATAGAACGGCCGCCGGTGGTCGCCAGGGCGCTGGCCGACGGGCTGCTGGAGGTGGAGCCGTTCAAGACCGGCCGCGCCGTGCTCACCCTGCGCGGCCGTCTGCTGGCCGACGCCCTGGTGCGCGACCTGACCTGACACGCCTCGGGACCCGCGCGGCCCCGGGGGTCAGCTCACGAAGCGGATGTTCATCGGATAGCGGTAGTTCTCCCCCCGGTTGGCCGCGACGGCGGCCATGATCATCAGGATGAGCGACCCGATCCAGACCACGAAGATCAGCAGGAAGCCGATCAGCACGAAGATCAGGACCCAGGAGACCACGTAGGCGATCATCAGGGTGAGCTGGAAGTTGAGCGCCTCGGCCGCCTGGGCCCGCACGTAGGGTGACTCGTCCTTCTTGGCGAGGTAGAGCACCAGCGGGCCGATGAACGAGGTCAGAAGCCCCAGCAGGTGGGCGAGCATCGCCATGGTGGCGTCGTCGGTGCCGGGGCGCGGGCCGTACGGCCCGGGGTGTCCGTAGCCTCCTGCGCCGTACATGAGCGGGGCGTACGACCCCTGGTAGCCGTAGGGGTCCTGGTCGTACGGCGAGGCCGTCGGCGGCGGGTAGTCCTGGCCCTGCCGGCCGTATCCGGGCTGGCCGTACCCGGGTTGGGGGTACCCGGGCTGGGTGTGCCCCTGCCCGCCGTATCCGGGCAGGGTGTGGCCCGGGTAGGCCTGCGGATCCGCGTGGCCGGTGTGGTCGTCGCCCGCGGGCTCGCGCCGCGGATCCTCGGGAGTGTCGCTCATGGCCCCTCCTGCGGGGTTGCGGGGTCAGTCGTCCTGGCCGGGAACGGTCACGAAGTCGATCAGCTCCTCGACCGGGCCGAGAAGCTCCGGCTCCAGATCCGCGTAGGTGGTGACCGATCCGAGAACGCGGCGCCAGGCCTCGCCTGGCTCCAGATCCCAGCCCAGGGCGGCGATGACGCCTTCTTTCCAGGGTATGCCGCGTGGCACCGGGGGCCAGGCGGGGATTTTCAGCACCGACGGCTTGACCGCCTGCCAGACGTCCACGAACGGGTGGCCGACGATCAGCACGTGGGGTGAGGAGACCTGGGCCGCGATCCTGCTCTCCTTGGACCCCGGGACCAGGTGGTCGACGAGCACGCCCAGGCGGCGCCCGGGGCCCGGCTCGAACTCCTCGACGATCGAGGGCAGGTGGTCGACGCCCTCGAGGTACTCCACGACCACTCCCTCGACACGCAGGTCGTGGCCCCAGACCTTCTCCACGAGCGCGGCGTCGTGCACGCCCTCCACGTAGATCCGGCTCTCCCTGGCGACCCTGGCCCGCAGGCCCTCGACCGCGATGGATCCCGAGGCGCTCCGCCTCGGGCCCCGCGGCGCGGCGGCGGGCCGTACCAGGGTCACCACCTTGCCCTCCAGGAGGAACGCGGCGGGCTCCAGCGGGAACACCCGCCGCCGCCCGAACCGGTCCTCCAGCGTGACGGCCTCCTTGTCACAGGCCACCACGGCGCCGCAGAAGCCGCCGTCCGCGTCCTCGACGACCAGGTCCGGCTCCGCGGGGACCTGGGGGATCTTCCCCTTCAGGGGGCGTCGCCAGTTTCCCGCCAGCACGTCACGCTCGTACATCACCGACCGCCAACCGCCTCTCGCCAGGGATCAAGTGGACGGTAGCAAAAGCCCCCGTCACCCGCCGTACGGCCCGGGCTGGCCCCACTGGCCCGCCGCGGCCGCCGCCTGGCGCTTACGGGCGCCGCTGCGCTTGACCAGCACGACGATCGTCACGACGACGGCGAGCAGGAAGCCGACGGTCGGAACCCCGATCAGCGCGAGCACGCCGCCGACGATGCCGCCCGCGGCGAGTTCCCTGCCCACGCCGAACTTCGCCTCGGCGTTGTCGGTGGTGCAGGTGAGCGGGTACTCCCCGGCCTTGTCCACCCCCACGCGCAGGCCCAGGTTCCACCTGACACCGTCGACGGTGACCTCCTGAGCCACTGTGGGCTGCTGGAGCCTGACCGTGCCAGGGTCGCCCTTGAGCTCGCACTGGAAGTTGGTGCCCTTGGTGGCCGAGACGTAGATGGCGGGCTTGTCCGCCGGGTCGAGCTTGACGTTCACCGTCTCGCCGGGGCCGAACGAGCTGGTGGGGGCGGAGTCCTTGACCGCGCCGAAGATGCCGCCCGCGAACCCGCCGATGCCGACGATCACGCTGAGCACGAACAGGAGCCACACCCCGACGATCCAGCCGACGCCGGGCTTGATCTTCCCGCTCCCGGGCGGGGCCTGGGGGGCGCCGTAGCCGGGAGGCGGGTAGCCGTAGGAGGGGCCGCCCTGCGGCTGCTGGTACTGCTGCGGCTGCTGGTACTGCTGGCCGTAGGGCTGCTGGGGGGCGCCGTAACCGGGGACGTGTGCGGAGCCGTCACCCGAAGGGGATCCGAAATCATTGGACATATACCGAATTGTGGCCCTTAGCACTTGGATAGCGATAGCAACTGACTTGACACTGGCTTGCCCGCCGTCATCCTGGTGCCGTGTTATCGCACCCCGAAGGCGGGAGCCGTACACTTGGCACTCGGGAACACAGAGTGCCAGACCTGACGTTTTCCCGTCCGAGCGCAGGTAGGGAGGTGAGCACGTTGGTTGACGACCGCAAGCTGGCGGTCCTACGCGCCATCGTCGAGGACTACGTGTCCACCAAC
This sequence comes from Streptosporangium carneum, assembly GCF_027922005.1. Taxonomy (GTDB): domain Bacteria; phylum Actinomycetota; class Actinomycetes; order Streptosporangiales; family Streptosporangiaceae; genus Streptosporangium; species Streptosporangium carneum. The sequence goes on from NZ_BSEV01000005.1 coordinate 226,847, forward strand.
GAGCCGGTGGGTTCCAAGGCTCTCGTGGAACGCCACAACCTGGGTGTGTCGCCCGCGACCATCCGCAACGACATGGCGGTGCTGGAGGAGCAGGGCTACATCGCCCAGCCCCACACCAGCGCGGGCCGGGTGCCGACCGACAAGGGCTACCGGCTGTTCGTCGACCGCCTCTCACAGGTGAAACCGCTGTCCGGCGCGGAGAAGAGGGCCATCGAGACCTTCCTCGCGGGCGCCGTCGACATCGACGACGTCGTGATGCGCACGGTGCGGCTGCTGGCGCAGCTGACCCGTCAGGTCGCCGTGGTCCAGTACCCCACGATGACCAACTCCAAGGTCCGGCACGTCGAGCTGGTCCCGCTGAGCGAGCGCCGCCTGATGTTCGTGCTCATCACCAACACCGGGCGGGTCGAGCAGCGCGTGGTCGAGCTGCCCGACGTCGTCGACGAGAACCGCGTGGCCCACCTGCGCGCGGTCCTCAACGTCTGCCTGGACGGCTGCGGGCTGGCCAGCGTCCCCGACAAGGTCGCGGACCTGCCCGACCGGCTTCCCGCCGAGGATCGGCCGCTCGCGGCCACGATCCTGTCGGTGCTGCTGGAGTCCCTCGTGGACAGGCACGATGAGAAGATCGTTTTTGCCGGGGCCGCCAACCTCGCGGGAGCCGACTTCACCGTCGGACTCCGTGACGTGCTGGAGGCCCTGGAGGAGCAGGTCGTGCTCATGCGACTGCTCGGTGAGACCTCGGACCTGTCGGCGCTGACGGTGCGGATCGGCTCGGAGAACCCCTACACCGGTCTTCAGGGCACGTCGATCGTCGTCGCCGGATACGGTTCCGGGGACAAGCAACTGGCCCGGCTCGGTGTGCTGGGTCCGACACGTATGGACTACCCGGTCACGATGGGCGCGGTGCGCGCGGTGGCACGCTACGTCAGCCAGATTCTGGCTGCATCATAAGAGGTCAACTAAAAGTGGCTAAGAGCGACTACTACGGCACCCTAGGGGTGCGGCGCGACGCCAGCGCGGAAGAGATCAAGAAGGCTTACCGCCGGCTGGCGAGAGAACTGCATCCTGACGTGAACCCGGATCCTGAGACCCAGGAGCGGTTCAAGGACATCACGCAGGCCTACGAGGTGCTGTCCGACCCCAACAAGCGCCAGATGTACGACATGGGCGCCGACCCGTTCGCCTCGGGCGGCGCGGGCGCGGGGGGCTTCGGCGCGGGCTTCCCGTTCAGCGACATCATGGACGCCTTCTTCGGAGCGGCGGGCGGCGGCGGTGGCAGAGGTCCCCGCTCGCGTGCCCGCCGGGGCCGCAACGCCACCATCAGGGTGGAGCTCGACCTGCGGGAGTCCGGCTTCGGCACCACCCGCGAGCTGGTCGTCGACACCGCGATCCTCTGCGAGGTCTGCACCGGATCGGGCGCGGCGCCCGGCACCCACCCCGACACCTGTGACGTCTGCCACGGGCGCGGCGAGGTCTCCCAGGTCACCCGGTCCTTCCTCGGCCAGGTCATGACGTCCCGCCCCTGCCCCCAGTGCAGCGGGTTCGGCTCGATCATCCGCAACCCCTGCCAGGAGTGCTCCGGAGACGGCCGGGTCCGCACCCGGCGGACCATCAAGGTCCGCATCCCCGCGGGCGTCGAGGACGGCACCCACATCCAGCTCGCGGGCGAGGGCGAGATCGGCCCCGGCGGAGGCCCGCCCGGCGACCTGTTCCTGGAGATCGTCGAGCGCCCCCACGAGATCTTCGAGCGTCGCGGCGACGACCTGCACTGCACCGTGCAGATCCCGATGACCGCGGCCGCGCTCGGCACCATCCTGTCGATGGAGACGCTCGACGGCGCGGAGGAGCTGGACGTCCGCCCCGGCACCCAGTCGGGGCAGACCATCCCGCTGTACGGCAGGGGCGTCCAGCGTCTCAACGAGACCGGCAGGGGCGACCTGCTGATCCACGTCAACGTGGAGACGCCCTCCCGCCTCGACCAGGCCCAGGAGGAGCTCCTGCGCGAGCTGGCCAAGCTCCGCGGCGAGGAGCGCCCGCCCGGCAAGTTCGCCCCGGGGCAGCAGGGCTTCTTCTCCCGCCTGAGAGACGCCTTCAATGGCCGCTGACCCGAGGGGCGCGGCTCCGGCCGCCGCGGGCCCCGCGGCGACCTCTGGGGCCGTCTCCGGGCCGCCTCGGCGCGCAGCCGAGGGCCGATGACGGTCCCCGTCTTCCTGGCCGAGCCGGACGACCTGGCTCGGCCCGAGTTCACCTTCGGAGGCCCCGAGGGACGCCACGCGGCCGCCGTACGGCGGCTGCGGGCCGGAGAGCGGCTCGACCTCACCGACGGGGCCGGGGCCGTGGCCGAGTGCGTGGTCCGCGACGCGGGCAAGGACTCCCTCCGCGTCGCGGTGCTGCGCCGCTACGAGGTGCCTCCGCCGAGTCCCCGCCTGGTCGTCGTGCAGGGGCTGCCCAAGGGCGACCGGGGCGAGCTCGCGGTCGAGATGATGACCGAGGCGGGGGTCGACGTGATCGTGCCCTGGGCCGCCGCCCGGTGCGTCACCCAGTGGAAGGGCGAGCGGGCGGCCAAGTCGCTGGCTCGCTGGCGGTCGACGGCGCGTGAGGCGGGCAAGCAGTCGCGCCGTTTCCGCCTGCCCGAGGTCACCGAACCCGCGGCCACCCCCGCGGTCGCCGCGCTGCTGTCGGCGGCGAAGCTCGGCGTCGTGCTGCACGAGGAGGCGGCTTCGCCCCTGTCGGCTCTCGACCTTCCCGGCGACGGCGACATCGTCGTGGTGGTCGGGCCTGAGGGCGGCGTCTCGGGAGAGGAGATCGAGGCCTTCCGCGAGGCGGGGGCCGTGCCCGCGCTCCTCGGTCCGACGGTCCTGCGCACCTCGACGGCGGGAGTCGCCGCCGCGGCGGTGCTCCAGACGCGCACAGGGCGCTGGTGAGCCCGGGGCCGGGGGTGATCCCCCCGGCCTCCTGACGCGAAAGAGGCGTTCTCGACGAGTGCCGGTCCGCCCGCGGTCGACGGCGTCAGGCGCCGTGTCCGGGGACGTTCACCGGGCCGCACGCCGTTCGAAGGCACCGGGCGCGCCCGGGTCGGCACCCGCCGCACCGGCGCCCGGAGACACCGCGAACCCGGCGAGGGCGTGCGGTCACCGCACTAGGTGCCCGTGGGCGTGGGGGTCGACACCTCCGTCGGCGCCGGGGCCCTCGTCTCCTCCGTCGGCGGACACTCGTCGGCCGTGCACGGGTTGTCCGAGGGAACGCCCGTCTCGGAGGGCTCGGGGGCCGGCGGCTCGGTCTCCCTGCACCCCTTGGACAGCCCCTCCGGCTCGACCGTGGTGTTGCTCGGGGGCGTCGGGCAGGTGGGCGACGGCGTGGGCTTCGGAGTCCTGGACGGCTTCGCCGACGGCTTCGGGGTCGGCGTCGCGGACCTGGAGCCGGTCGGGGCCGGCGGGGGCGGGGTGAGGCCCCCCGGCCTCGTGGTGACCGGGGCCGGCGTGTCGTTCTGCCTGGGCGGCCGTGAGGTGGCCAGCATCTCCGGCGGGGCCGAGACGGTGTAGTTGACCTCGCCGCTCTGCACCTGCTTGATGACCTCCTGGCGGAACTGCGGCACCACCATGACGACGGACGCCGCGACGAGGACCGCGCCCGCGACGGAGGCTCCGACGCGCCACCACATCAGCCCGCGGAGCCCTCGTCGTTCTATGCGGGCACGGATGATCTCCAGTCCGTCAGGGGAGGGAACGACCGAGTTCGCCTCCGCGCTCAGGGCACGGCGGAGCAGCTCGCCGTACTCGTCGGGGGAGTCGGTCATGACAGTTGCTCCAGTGAGGTTCGTAGGGCGGCCATACCGCGCGCCGTGTGGCTCTTGACCGCGCCCTTGCTGATGCCCATCGCGTGGGCGATCTGCGCTTCGGACAGGTCCCCGTAGTAGCGCAGGACCAGGGCCTCCCGCTGTCGGGCGGGCAGGCCGCGGAGCGCCTCGATGACGGCGGACCTCTCCAGCTCGCCTATCGCGCCGTTCTCGGCGCTGGGCGCGTCCGGCAGTCCCTTGGGCGCGTACTTCTCCACGACCGCTCGGTGCCGGAGCACGGAGCGCGATCGGTTGACGACCGATTGGCGCAGGTAGGCGAGTGCCTTGTCGGTGTCACGCAGGCGGCGCCAGGCGCCGTGAATGGCGACGAACGCATCCTGCACGACCTCCTCCGCGGTTGCCATGTCGCGGACGAGCAGTACTGCGAGACGCACAAGAGACCGATAGTGCGCGCTGTAGAGCGCGGTAACGGCCATGTCGGCGTCCCAACCGACGGGCACCGCCCCCAGCGACCTGTCGGCCACGAGGGTCTCGGTTGTCACATCAGTGGGACGCTCGGCCTTCCCAGAGGGTTTACGCTCTTCCGGTTCATTAGGGGGCATGACCCAGTCGTGTCCTCGCCAGGCGGCCATATCGTGCTAATCGCAGGCTCTGTCGTTGTTGAAGTTTTGCACACTTACCTTAGCTGGGTGGATCTTTGTTTGCTGACGATGGACCATCACCGATTGACAACGGCGCGAGGGGATAGGGTGCCCGCATGGTGACCGAAGCCGAGTGTCTGTTCTGCAAGATCGCGGCCGGGGAGATCCCCGCGAAGATCGTCCACGAGACCGAGCGCACCGTGGCCTTCAGGGACGTCAACCCCCAGGCGCCGACCCACGTGCTCGTGATCCCCAAGGGCCACTATCCGAACGCGGCGGCGCTGGCCGCAGCCGACGACGGCCTCGCCGACGAGGTGTTCAAGGCGGCGCACGCGGTCGCTGAGCAGGAGGGGATCGCCGAGTCGGGCTACCGTCTGGTGTTCAACACCGGCCCCGGCGCGGGCCAGACCGTCTTCCACGTGCACGGGCACGTGCTGGGCGGACGCGGCCTGACCTGGCCGCCCGGGTAGAAATCGGAAAGCGCGATCGCCGCGATCACGGATACGATGGCGTAGAAGTCCGAAGCCGATATCTGGAGGCGAACAGGCCGAAAGGCCCGCCTATGTCCGAGACAAACGATTCCAGCAGAACGTCCCAGCCCAGGTCGAAGGGGCCCAGCCGGACCCAGGCGAAGGTGGTGATTCCGGACGACCATTCGATGGTGAGCCTGCTGGGCTCGCGCGACGAGCTGCTGCGAGTCGTCGAGGGCGCCTTCCGCGCCGACATCCACGTCCGGGGCAACGAGATCACCATCACCGGCAGTCCCGAGGAGAGCAGCACCGTCGTGCGTCTCTTCGAGGAGCTGGTCGAGCTCGTCCGCGGCGGCGCGGAGCTCACACCGGACGCCGTCGAGCGCAGCATCGCGATGCTGCGCATGAGCTCCGACCGTCCGGCCGAGGTGCTCTCGCTCGACATCATCTCCTCGCGAGGCCGGACGATCCGTCCGAAGACCGTGAACCAGAAGCGCTACGTCGACGCGATCGACAGGCACACCATCGTCTTCGGCATCGGTCCCGCGGGCACCGGCAAGACCTACCTCGCGATGGCCAAGGCCGTCAGGGCGCTGCAGGAGAAGAAGGTCAACCGGATCATCCTCACCCGTCCCGCGGTCGAGGCCGGAGAGCGGCTCGGCTTCCTGCCCGGCACGCTCTACGAGAAGATCGACCCCTACCTGCGCCCGCTCTACGACGCGCTGCACGACATGCTCGACCCCGACTCGATCCCGAGGCTGATGGCCGCGGGCACCATCGAGGTCGCGCCCCTGGCCTACATGCGCGGGCGCACGCTCAACGACGCCTACATCATCCTCGACGAGGCGCAGAACACCTCGCCGGAGCAGATGAAGATGTTCCTGACGCGTCTGGGCTTCAACTCGAAGATCGTCGTCACGGGTGACGTCACCCAGGTCGACCTCCCCGGCGGCACGCAGAGCGGCCTGAGGGTGGTCCAGGACATCCTCGACGGCATCCCCGACATCCACTTCAGTCGTCTGACCAGCGCGGACGTGGTGCGGCACAAGCTGGTCAGCGACATCGTCGACGCGTACGGACGCTACGACGAGACACAGCGGCAGAGCGAGCCGCAGGCGATCAAGGGCGTGGTCAAGCGCCATCGGGGAAGAACGGTGAGCGACCGATGAGCATCGAGGTGAACAACGAGTCCGGCGTCGAGATCGACGAGGGGCTCATCGTCTCGCTGGCCGGGCACGTGCTCGAGCGGATGGACATCAACCCGCTCGCCGAGCTGTCCATCCTCGTCGTCGACGAGGAGGCCATGTCGGTGCTGCACGAGCAGTGGATGGGCGAGCCGGGCCCGACGGACGTGCTCGCCTTCCCGATGGACGAACTGCGTCCCGGACCCGGCAGCGGAGCCCGCCAGGAGGGCGACGCCCCCACCGACCCCGCGCTCCTCGGCGACGTGGTGCTCTGCCCGCAGGTGGCCGCCAAGCAGGCGGCCGAGGCGGGGCACAGCACCGCGGCGGAGCTGGAGCTGCTGTGCACGCACGGCATCCTCCACCTGCTCGGCTACGACCACGCGGAGCCCGAGGAGCACAAGGAGATGTTCGGCCTGCAGGGCGAGCTCCTGGAGTCGTGGCGGGAGGTGCGCCCCCAGCGGTGAACCTCGCCAACGGGTGGTTGTTCTCGGCCGTCGTCCTCGTCGTGGTCGGCGGTCTGATAGCCAGCGCGGAGACGGCCCTGACCCGCATCTCGCGGGTGCGGGCCGAGGAGTTCGTCCGCGAGAGCCGCAGGGGCGCGACGCGCCTGCAGGCGATCGTCGCCGACCCGCCGCGCTACCTCAACCTGCTGCTTCTGCTCCGTCTGAGCTGCGAGCTGGTCGCCACGGTGATCGCCACGCTGCTCTTCATCGACTGGCTCGGCGACAAGGGCGGGGCCTACGCCGCCGCCGCGGCCGTCATGATCGTGATCAGCTATGTGATCGTCGGGGTCTCCCCGCGCACGCTGGGCCGCCAGCACGCCGAGCCGATCGCCCTCGCCAGCGCCCCGCTCGTGTACGGCCTGACCCGGATCTTCGGCCCGTTGCCCAAGCTGCTCATCCTGCTCGGCAACGCCGTGACGCCGGGAAAGGGCTTCAGGGAGGGGCCGTTCACCTCGGAGGCTGAGCTGCGCGACCTGGTCGACCTGGCCGAGGAGCGCAGGGTCATCGAGCCCGACGAGCGCGAGATGATCCATTCGGTCTTCGAGCTCGGTGACACCCTGGTCCGCGAGGTCATGGTGCCCCGCACCGACATGGTCTTCATCGAGCGCGGCAAGACCCTGAACCAGGCGCTTTCGCTCGCCCTGCGCAGCGGGTTCTCCCGCATCCCCGTGGTCGGGGAGAACGAGGACGACGTCATCGGCATCGCCTATCTCAAGGACATCGTGCGCCGGGTGCAGGAGACCGGTGACGACGGCCGTGCCGAGCAGGTCGAGACGATCATGCGGTCGGCCACGTACGTGCCCGAGAGCAAGCCCATCGACCAGCTCCTGCGCGAGATGCAGGCCCGTCAGATCCACCAGGCCATCGTCATCGACGAGTACGGCGGGACCGCGGGCCTGGTCACGATCGAGGACATCCTCGAGGAGATCGTGGGCGAGATCACCGACGAGTACGACCAGGAGGTTCCCCGGGTCGAGCCGCTGGACGACGGTTCCGTCAGGGTGACCGCCCGGCTTCCCGTGGGCGACCTGGCCGACCTGTTCCACATCGAGCTCGAGGTGGACGACGTCGAGACCGTGGGCGGGCTGCTGGCCCACGCGCTCGGCCGGGTGCCGATCGCGGGCTCGGAGGCCGTGGTCGAGGGTCTCAGCCTGACGGCGGAGAGCCTCGCGGGGCGTCGCAACCGGATCGGCACGGTCCTCGTCCGGCGGATCACCCCCGCGGAACCCGACTCGGTCGGAGCCTCGGCCGGACACGACTGACCCGGGGATCCGCGCCGTCGCCTCTCACCCGGCCGGCCCGCGCTCTGGCCGCGCCGGTACGGCGGGCAGGTCCCGCAAGCGGCCCGCAAGCGGTCTGCAAGCGGGCCCTGCCACTCTCATCTCACGGCACCTGGTCGCGCGGGGCCGGTGGGGATGTCCTCGACGCCGGGAGGGGTTCGCGGCGCGGGGACGATCCCCGGGGGGAGAAGAGGGCGCGGGACGGTCGCCAGACCGTTTCTCGTCTTTCGCTGAAGGGTGTTCTCGGCCATATGGCGTGGTTGAGGGCACCCTTAGGCGTTTCTTGATGATTGCCGCTTTTGGTGACGGGGAAGAAAGCGGATCGGCGGGGATAAGTCGCCTCGCACATGACATCGGGGGATTAGTCATGACGCGGGGGATTCGAATTGTCATTACGGCTGCCGTCTGCGGGTTTCTGGCGGGAGGGCCCGCGGCGTGCGGCGGGTCGGCCGACGGCGGCGGGCCGGTCGACGGAGGCCGCACCGCGAAGGGGCCCGACGCGGAGCTCGCACGGCTGCGAGGGCTGCTGAAGGCGGAGGCCTCGACGCTTCCAGACGGATTCTCCGCCCGGCCGCGCGACGGATGGTCGCCCCCGTTCCGGGCGGCCGACCAGGACTGCCGGCTCCTCCTCGACGCGGCAGGAGGCGGCCCGGCCCGGCGGGACGGGGAGACGAGGGTGGCGGTGACCTACCCCGGCGACAGGCTCGGCGAGCTGGCCGGGGTCAGCCTCGCCTCGTACGCGGGGGAGGGCGCGGAGCTCCGCTTCGCGGAACTGACCGAGGCGCTGGGCCGCTGCCGGGTCGCCGCGGTCTCCCGGGCGACGAAGGGCACCTCCTTCAAGGTCTCCGACCTGAGACTGGAGGCCGTCGGCACCGCCGTACAGGCCAGGAGGCTGCACGGCAGGCTCAACGGATACCCCTACGAGATGCACCTGGTCTTCGCCCTCACCGGGCACACCCTGGTCTCGCTGGTGCACGCCGGAGTCGCGGACGTCGACGCGGAGCGCACCGGGCAGCTCGCCCGGTCGCTCGTCGGCCAGGCGGCTCCGTGACCCGAGCCCGGGCGCCGAGACCGGGGCAGGGGCGGTCGCGCCCGATCCCGCGGGCTGAATACCCTTGTGCCGTGAGTGACGTGACCCTCGACCCCGAGGACAACAAGATCATCGTGCTGGCCCGCTCGGCCCGCGCCCGCAACGGCGCCGCCGAGGGGGCGGCCGTGCGCGACGAGACAGGGCGGACCTACTCGGCGACCAACGTGGCGTTGCCGTCGCTGACGCTGTCGGCGTTGCAGGTGGCCGTGGCGATGGCCGTCTCCAGCGGAGCGGAGTCCCTGGAGGCGGCGGCGCTGGTCACGGCGGGCGACGGTCCCGCGGAGGCGGACGTGCTGGCCGTCCGTGATCTGGGCGGTCAGAGGCTGCTGGTGGCCGGCCCCGACGGGACGTTGCGTCAGAGCTGAGCCCGGCATCGGGGACAATGGTTGGCGTGAGTTCCTCAGCTGCTGATTTCCATGCCGGTTTCGCCTGCTTCGTCGGCAGGCCCAACGTCGGCAAATCCACGCTGATGAACGCGTTGGTCGGCACGAAGGTGGCGATCACCTCGTCCAAGCCCCAGACCACCCGCCGGGCCATCAGGGGCATCGTCCACCGCCCGGACGCCCAGCTCGTCATCGTGGACACCCCCGGCCTGCACCGGCCCCGCACCCTGCTGGGCGAGCGGCTGGACAGCCTGGTGCTGTCCACCCTCACCGAGGTCGACGTGATCGGCTTCTGCGTGCCCGCCAACGAGCCCGTCGGCAAGGGCGACCGGTTCATCGCCGAGAAGCTCGGCGCGGTCAAGAAGACCCCGGTCGTCGCCGTGGTGACCAAGTGCGACCTGGCGACCCGTGAGCAGATCGCCGCCCAGCTGCTGGCGGTCTCCCAGCTCGCCGACTTCGCGGAGATCGTCCCGGTCTCGGCGGAGTCGGGGGAGCAGCTCGACGTGGTGGCCGACGTGCTGATCGACCGGCTCCCCGAGAGCCCTCCGCTGTACGAGGGGGGCCAGCTCACCGACGAGCCCGAGCAGGTGCTGGTGGGCGAGCTGATCCGTGAGGCCGCGCTGGAGGGCGTCAGGGACGAGCTGCCGCACTCGATCGCGGTCGTCGTCGACGAGATGCTGCCCCGTGAGGGCCGCGACGACCTGCTGGACATCTACGCCCACATGTTCGTCGAGCGTCCCTCGCAGAAGGCCATCGTGATCGGGCACAAGGGCGCCCGCCTCAAGGAGGTCGGCAGCAACGCCCGTAAGCACATCGAGGCGCTGCTCGGCACCCGGGTCTACCTCGACCTGCGGATCAGCGTCGCCAAGGACTGGCAGCGCGACCCCAAGCAGCTGCGTCGTCTGGGCTTCTACGACTGAGGCGTGCGCCGGCCCCCGGCGCGGGGCGGCCGGGACGGGCCCGGCGCACGCGGGGGGCGGTCACGACCGCCGCGCGGCCGGACGTCCAGGCCTCGCGCGGTCGGACGTTCGGTCCTTGTGAGGCCTGGGCCGGGTCCTGTGGGTCCGAGGCCGGGTCTCGTGGGTCCGCGGGGCCTTCGGCCGGGCGCGTTCCGAACGGCGATGTCCTTCCTGCGCTGACGGCCGCGTGAACGGCGAATTCGCCCGCGGGAATATGCGTGTTCTGTTTGCGCGCGTTCCCGGACGGCGGTGAGATCGCCCAGGTGGCGCGGTTGCGCGGGCACGGTCTCCGTCGCCGTGGAGAAAGTCGGGAACCCGCACCCCGCCCTGGAAGTTCTCAGGAAAAGGTCGTTTGGTCTCGGCTTGGTGAAGGCGCGCCCGATTCTCGGAACCGCGACATAGCCTGCGGAAAACAGGAAGCCCAGGGGTGCCATGACTGAAGAGCCTGCGGGCGTGGAGGCGGCGGCGGAGGAGCCGCGGGTTCTCCCCGAGGACCGTGAGCCGCTGCCCGTCCCGCCGCCGGAGCCGAGGCGGCCCCGGCGCATGAGACGCTTCCGGCTCGCCGCGTGGATAGGCCTGGTCCTGGCCGCGCTCGTGGTCGTCGCGTCGGTCCTGTGGGTCAACGGGCCGCCGGCCGAGGACGAACTGCGGGAGAAGGCCGGGCTGTTCGGCAAGGAACGGCTCACGATCGGCGTCAAGAAGGACACCCCCGGCATCGCGCTGCTCCAGGAACAGGGCGGCAAGCGCGTCTTCAAGGGGTTCGACATCGAGATCGCCTACATGATCGCCGCCGATCTGGGCTACCCGCGGGACAAGGTCGACTTCATGACCATCGAGACGGAGGACAGGGCGCGCAGGCAGGCCCAGAACGCCAACGGCGAGTTCGTCAGGGTGGACCTGGTGGTCGCGACCTTCAGCGTGACGCCCTCCAGGAAGGACGACCCCGCGGTCGGCTTCTCCACGCCCTACCTCCTCACCGAGCAGTCCGTGGTGACCAGGTCCGACTACTCCGGGAAGATCACTTCTCTGGGGCAGCTGAAGGACAAGAAGGTCTGCACTCTCGGCACCTCGACCTCGGAGACCGAGCTGGAGAGGGCGACGAAGGCGGACGTCACCGGCAAGAACCTGATCAGCGACTGCGTGGACGGACTGAAGAACGGCGAGTTCGACGCGGTGACGACCGACGCGGCGATCCTGGCCGGATTCGTCGCGGAGTCGGGCGGGACGCTCAAGCACCACGACATCGCCCTGGAGGCGACCGAGATGTGGGCGGTCAACGCGGGCCCGAACGTCGCCCTGCGCACCCTGGTCGACCTCTCGCTCTACCGGTCGTACGCCGACCCGCAGGACCACAGGTGGGAGAAGGCCTACGAGACCTACATCGACCCGATGCTCTCGGTCGACGTCAACGTGGCCCAGGCGGAGCAGCCGTGCGTGCAGCCTCCGCAGGTGCGCAGGTGGCCGTGGGAGCAGAACCTCCCCGTCCAGGACTGCCCGTCCCGGTGAAGCGCGCCCGGCGCGTCAAGGCCACGCCGAAGAACCAGGAGTGGCTGCTCACGCTCCTGCCGGTGTTCCCCCTCGTCCTGCTGGTGGTGCGGCTGTGGTACGCCAGCAGGCAGGACACCCAGACGCTGCTCCTGCTCCTGCAGAGCATCAGCCCGCTCGGGCTGCTCAGCGTCGCCCTGTTGACGGCGCTGTGGGTTCTGCCCGCCCTCGTCCTGGGGGGCAAGGTGCTCGGCACCCTCTACTGGATCAGCGCGCGCCGCTCCTCCTGGCTGGTGCGCGCCGCAGAACGGCTTCCCGGCTGGGTGGTGATCCTGGCCGTCGCGGTCGGCCTGTTCTCCTGGCAGCTGCGGTTCCTGCCCACGCTGGCGATGCTGGCGCTGGCCGCCGCGGGCCTGACGGTCAGGGACCGCTTCCCCCACCGTGAGGAGTTGCGGATCGCGTTCTGCTACGCGTTGCCCGCGATGGCCGCGATCCTCTCCTACGTGGCGCTGTGGCCCGCCATCGCCGCCGCGGTCGCCGCGCACGACGTGGCGACCGCGCTCCTGCTGACCCTTCCGCCGGGAGCCGCGGTCCTGCTGACCGGCCCGGTTCCCGAGGTCCCCGCCAGGATGCTCACCCACGGCATCGCCGTCGCGATCGCGGTGTTCGCGCCGTTCCTGGTGGGCGTGGTCGTGATGCGGGCGCCGATCCTGCCGCTGACCGCCCTTCAGGTGAGCGAGAACGGGTCGCCCCGGGTGCTCGTCGGCTATCTGGTCGCGAGCGACGACCAGATGTTCACCGTCCTGGGGCGTGACGGCGGGGTGAGCTTCGTCGAGAACGGCACGCTCCAGTCCAGGGTGCTGTGCCCGGACCCCGGCGCGGTGCCCCGCACCTCGGTGAACCTGCACGGCTGGTACGTCGAGCAGAACGTGGCCTCCTGGCTCGCGCCGACCCGTCCCGTGCAGCCGGTCGACCCGCGCTGCCAGGGCCGGTCCGTGAAGGACCCGGGGGCGGCCCCCGGGTGAGCGGGGGTCAGAGCCGCAGCTGCCAGTGGTGCCACCTGTCGAGTGTGCGGAAGCCCATGAGCTCGTTGATCGCGACCATGTGCGTGTTGGAGTCGGCGTTCCAGGTGACGACGCGCTGGACGGAGGGCTCGCGCTCGTGGAACCAGGCGGCGTTCTCGATCTTCATGAGCAGGCCGAGCCTGCGCCCCCGGTGGGCCGCCAGCACCGTGGTGTCCCCCTGCTGCCCCCAGTTCCCCGGGTCCTCCCGGCTCACGTGCAGCTGGGTGAAGCCCGCGGGCTCACCGCTCCTCCCGTGTCGCGCGAGCGTCGTGTACGTCAGCAGCCCGGCGGCCCGGACGGCCTCCTCGGACAGGAGGTAACGCTCGGCGTCCCAGCGCGCCCCCTCGACCTCGAGGCCGTCATGCGGGGCGTCGTTCATCCCGGCCATCAGCGCCACCATGTCGGGGGCCAGCTCGGGCGGCGTCGCGCCCGCCCACCGCTCCAGCCGGTAGCCCTCCGCGTGCCGTACGGCCCGCGCCCGCATCCCGTCGAGACCGGGCCAGTCCGCCGCGTGCAGATCCAGCGCCCTGCGGCCGTTGACCATGCCCAGTTCCGCCCCCGCGCCCGCGGCGAACGCGTCGGCGGCCTCCTCCGCGCGGACGTCGGACAGGATCAGCTCCCTGCCGTGCGCGCGGGCCCTTCGCACGCAGTGCTCCAGCAGCGCCGATCCCGTTCCGCGCCGCCGGTGGCCGGGATGGACCACGAGGAAGCGCAGGTCGCAGCTGTGGGTGTTGTCCGTCGTCGGGAAGTGGAGGGAGCAGCCGCCCACGACGAGGCCCGCCTCCTCGGCGACCCAGGCCTCCACGTGATGGTTCGACCAGCCGCGCTCGACCATCACGGTGAAGCGCCGCAGGCCGGGCAGGGGGCCCGGCACGCCGGTCTGGGAGGTGAGGTAGGCCGCGTGCCACTGCGCCGTCCGGCTGCCGGGGTCGGTGAAGTCGATCCGTTCGATCCTCATGGACCAAGGAGAACCCGGCGGGGGGCGGCGGGGCGACTGGTTTACGGCGCCTCGCCACGGAGGGCCCTACTGGCGGTACTCCTCGACCTCCTGGATCGGGCGCGGCGCCGCAGAGTCGGGGTCCTCTCCGAACTCCCGGCGAGCCCTGCGCTGCCTGAGCAGGTCCCACGCCTGGTCGAGGGCCTCCTCCAGCTGCTTGATCCGGTTGTTCTCCTCGTGGGAGGAGATCGAGCCCGAGGCCAGCCGCTGGCGGAGGCCGTGCTCTTCGGCTATCAGCTCGTGGATGTGGGCGAGAATGTCGTCATCCTTCATTTCCGTCCCCTGTCATCGGCGGTAGCGCCACTGTAACGCGCGACCGGAAGCGGCCGATTCGGGTGCATGCGAGGTGGCGGAGCGTCCTCGCGGGGACCTCGCGCGGTCAACGGGACTCCGAGGCCTCCCGGGTTCCGCGATGTGAGACCGGTTCTCAAGCATTCGGGAGCGTCTGCTAACGTGCTAGGCATGCTGCGCGTGCTGCTTCTTAGCTGCCGCGACGAGGGCCTGTAGAAGGCCGGCTCCCTCGTCGCGGAGCGAGCCATGCGTGTCGGCCGCGATTGTTTTCCCAGCCGAGGAGCCCTTGCATGTATCCGCAGCAGCAGCCCAGTTCCATGCCGTTCAAGCGCTATCAGCCCTACGCCCCGGTCAGGCTCGACGACCGCACCTGGCCTTCCAGGGTCATCGACCGGGCCCCGCAGTGGTGCGCGGTCGACCTGCGTGACGGCAACCAGGCGCTGATCGACCCGATGGACGCCCACCGCAAGCTCAAGATGTTCGAGCTGCTGGTGAAGATGGGCTACAAGGAGATCGAGGTAGGTTTCCCCGCCGCGTCGCAGACCGACTTCGACTTCGTCCGGCAGATCATCGAGGAGGGCCGGATCCCCGACGACGTGGTGATCCAGGTTCTGACCCAGGCCAGGCCCGAGCTGATCGAGCGGACCTACGAGTCGCTGCGCGGCGCCAAGCAGGCCATCGTCCACCTGTACAACTCCACCTCGACGCTGCAGCGCAGGGTCGTCTTCGGCCAGGACAAGGACGGCATCACCGCGATCGCCGTCGAGGGCGCCAAGCTGTGCAAGAAGCTGGCCGCCGAGCTGGAGGGCACGGAGATCTACTTCCAGTACTCTCCCGAGTCCTTCACCGGGACCGAGCTGGAGTACGCCGTCGAGGTCTGCGACGCCGTCAACGACGTCTGGCAGCCGACCCCCGACCGCAAGGTCATCATCAACCTGCCCGCCACGGTCGAGATGGCCACGCCGAACGTCTACGCCGACCAGATCGAGTGGATGCACCGCAACCTGGCCTACCGCGACTCGATCGTGCTGTCCCTGCACCCGCACAACGACCGGGGCACGGCCGTGGCCGCGGCCGAGCTGGGCTACATGGCGGGAGCCGACCGCATCGAGGGGTGCCTGTTCGGCAACGGCGAGCGCACCGGCAACGTGTGCCTGGTCACGCTGGGCATGAACCTGTTCTCGCAGGGCATCGACCCGCAGATCGACCTGTCCGACATCGACGAGGTACGCCGGGTCACCGAATACTGCAACCAGCTGCCCGTCCACCCGCGTCACCCCTGGGGCGGCGAGCTGGTCTACACCGCCTTCTCCGGCTCCCACCAGGACGCCATCAAGAAGGGCCTGGAGCACATGGAGCGCGACGCGGCCGCCGCCGGCGTGCCGGTGGACGAGTTCACCTGGGCGGTGCCGTACCTCCCGATCGACCCCAAGGACATCGGCCGCACCTACGAGGCGGTCATCCGGGTCAACAGCCAGTCCGGCAAGGGCGGGGTCGCCTACATCATGAAGGCCGACCACCACCTGGACCTGCCGCGCCGCCTGCAGATCGAGTTCTCCCGCGTCGTCCAGGCCCGCACCGACGCCTTCGGCGGCGAGGTGAACCCGGCCCAGATGTGGGAGGTCTTCACCGACGAGTACCTCCCGAACCCCGCCAGCCCGTGGGGCCGCCTGGGCCTGCTGGCCCACCGGACCGTCTCCAGGGGGGACGACAAGGACGCCATCGGCGTCGACCTGCGCTTCGAGGGTGAGATCCGTGAGATCGAGGGCGTCGGAAACGGCCCCATCTCCGCCTTCTGCGACGCCCTGGCGGGCATCGGCATCCAGGTCCGCGTGCTGGACTACGCCGAGCACGCGATGAGCGCGGGCACCGACGCCAAGGCCGCCTCCTACATCGAGTGCGAGGTGGCGGGCCAGGCGCTGTGGGGCGTCGGCATCGACGCCAACACCACGACCGCCTCCCTGAAGGCCATCATCTCCGCCGTCAACCGCGCCACCCGCTAGCGCCCTCATCGCACGCCTTCGCCGTTCCGGCGCCGTTTCTGGGCGCCGGCTCGGCGAGCGACGACACCGGCCGGATCGACTCCGGTGAACGGCGTGCGGCCCGGTGACCGCTCCCGGCCGCCACACCAGGCACGGCAGAGCCTGACCGTCCCGTCCCACCGGCGGGGACGGCCCGACGCCGCCCGGCACGACCTGCCGGGCGACGCGCCCCAAGGACGCCCACCAGGCGGCCGCACTCTCCACCCGACCGCGTCCACCGCGAAACCCGCGTGAGGCGCGGTCGAGTCATGCCCGGGGCCGGCCGGGTTCGTCGCCGATCTGCCCTTCGGCCCACAGAGCCCATTCGCGATACATGGCGCTGGCGCGCAACCCCCACTCCAGGGCGATCATGCCGTACACCGACAGGGCGTCGTCCCCGTGCTCCACGACCTCCTTCAGCTTGTTCAGGCCGTCGTTCTGCCTCTGGGCGTCCTCCGCCAGCCGCGCCAGGTAGGCGCGTGCCTGCTCGGGGCGGACCTGGCCGAGGAAGAAGACGCGCAGGAGCATCTCGCTGCGCCTGTCGTGGGGGGCGGGGTCGGTCTCCGTCAGCCAGTGACGGAGCTCGGCGAGCCCGGCCTCGGTGATGGCGTACTCCTTGCGGCCGCGCGGCCCCTCCGCCGTCACCTCGACCAGACCCGCGTCCGCCAGGCGGCCCAGCTCGGCGTAGAGCTGGCTCTGCGTGGCGGTCCACACGTTGGCCAGGGAGGCCTCGAAGATCTTCAGCAGGTCGTAGCCGCTCGCCGGTCCCTCGCTGAGCAGGCCCAGCATCGCGTGTCTGAGGCTCATGGCGGCATTCTATATTTCTCTGTTGACATGTCTAAATAGGAAGGTCTACCTTCGACCTGTCTACATAGGAATGTCGAGCGTCGAAGAGGTCGGCAATGATCCGCAATCTCCTGGGCTTCCTCCCCTGGATCGTCTACGCCGTCATCGCCACCGGTGACGACTGGCGCTATGGCGCGCTGGCCGGCCTGGTGATCGCGCTCGGGGTGATCGTCGCCGACCGTCGCGCCGGCAAGGAGTGGGACCAGATGGTCATCGAGACCAGCGCCGCGGTCTTCTTCGTCCTGGTCGCCCTGATCTCCTTCGCGGACCCGGACTCCCCGCTCATGCCGTACGGCCCGGCCCTCGTCAACGCCTGGCTGGCGGTCACCGCCTGGGGATCGCTGGCCATCCGCAGGCCCTTCACCCTCGGCATCGCCAGGAGCATGGCGCCGAGAGAGGTCTGGCAGACGCCGCGGTTCTACCGCGTCAACGCGGTAATCACCTCCGTGTGGGGCGTCGCCTTCACCGTCGCCGCCGTCGGGCTGGCCCTGCTGCTGCGCGTCGCCCCGCACGCCACCGCCGCCGTCGTCACCATCAAGATCGTCACCTTCGTGGCGCCCATGATCTTCACCGCCCGCTACCCGAAGGTCGTCGCCGCCCGCCGGCAGGCTCCGGCCGCCCGCGACACCGCCTGACCGACGGCTGAGCGGCCTGTCCACCGCCTTTTCCGATCCCGCCACATCGTTTGGAGTTCACCGTGACCGCCGTCTCCAAGACCTCAGAAACGCCGCGAAGCCCTGCCTACCTCGCCGGTGACCTCGCCCCCGTCCCCGACGAGATCGACGCCTTCGACCTGCCGGTCACCGGCGTCCTGCCGCCCGAGCTCACCGGCCGCTACTTCCGCAACGGACCCAACCCGCTGCCCGGCCAGGACCCGGGCCACTGGTTCGCCGGGCACGGGATGATCCACGGCGTGCGCCTGCGTGACGGTCGCGCCGAGTGGTACCGCAACCGGTGGGTGCGCACCCGCGCCTTCACCGAGGGCGCCCGGGTGGTCGACGAGCAGGGCAACTTCGACCGGACCGCCGTCAGCGCCAACACGCACGTCATCCGGCACGCGGGCAAAATCCTCGCGCTGGTCGAGAGCGGTTTCCCCTACGAGATGACATCCGAGCTGGACACGGTCGGACCGTGCGACTTCGGCGGGCGGCTGACCACCGCGATGACCGCGCACCCCAAGCAGGACCCGGTGACCGGCGAGCTGCACTTCTTCGGCTACGGGGTGTTCCCTCCCTACCTGACCTACCACCGCCTGTCGGCCGCCGGGGAGCTGGTGGAGAGCCGGATCGTCGACGTACCGGGGCCGACGATGATCCACGACTTCGCGATCACCGAGAACCACGTGATCTGGCTCGACCTGCCGGTCGTCTTCGACATGAGCATGGTCGGCGGCGGCCTGCCGTTCCGGTGGGACGACTCCTACGGCGCCAGGATCGGCGTGATGGACCGCGCGGGGAGGACGACCTGGTTCGACGTCGACCCGGGCTACGTCTTCCATGTCGGCAACGCCCGCGAGGACGCCTCGGGGCGTGTGGTGCTCGACGCGGTCCGTTACTCGCGGAAGTCCTTCACCTCCATCTGGGGGCGGGTCGGCGGCAGTGCCAACCCCGCCGCCGAGACCGGGGGAGCCGTGCTGCACCGGTGGGTGCTCGACCCGGCGAGCGGCGCGGTCAGGGAGGAGCAGCGCGACGACCGCACGGTCGAGTTCCCCACGTTCAACGAGGACCGGCTCGGCCGCGCCGCCCGCCTGCTGTACACGGTCTCCGACGACGCGGTGGTGAAGTACGACACCGAGACCGGCGCCGCCCAGGTCGGAGACGTCGACGGGCACCCCGGCGAGGCGGTGTTCGTGCCCGCCGCCGGTTCGGACGCCGAGGACGACGGCTGGCTGCTGTCGATCGTCGCCGACCGGTCGGGAGACGCCTCCCGGCTGCTCGTCCTGGACGCCGCCACCCTGGACTTCACCGCCTCGGTCCGGCTTCCCCGTCGCGTCCCGGCAGGCTTCCACGGTTCCTGGCTGCCCGACCTCTGACCCGCGGGCCACGTGCCGAACCTCCGGAGCCGAAAGGGACCTCGGTCGGAACCGAGGTCCCTTTCGTCGCTCCGCGGCGCGGGCGCCGGCCGAGTCGGAGCGATTCCTGGTCGTCTCCGGAGGGAGATCTCCGGAGGGGGGGAGGCGTGGGGACGTCCGGTGGGGCATTGACGCGCCACATTCCTCGACGTTAGCGTGCATTATTTGACGCACCTGTCGAGAAATTAGGTGATGGCCTCATGGCGAAGGCTCACGGCCTCAGTGCCCCCGGCGCTTACAGCGCACCCCCCTCCGGCCCCGCCCGCGCCCGGCCGCGCGTGCTCGCCTCCGTCGTCATGGCGACCGCTCTCACGGCGGCCGGCTGCGGCGGCGCCGGCACGGGAAAGCCCGCCGTCGATCCCGCTGCCCCCGTCGTGGTGCGGCTCAACTCCGACTGGGACTCCCTCGACCCGGCCAAGACACGGACCACCAACGGCTACCAGCTCGTCACGGCCCTGTACGACAGGGTGGTCGCGGTCGAGGGGGACAAGGTCGTCCCCTATCTCGCCGAGTCCTGGAAGCAGACCGCCGACTCGGTCACGCTGATCCTGCGTAAAGGCGTGACGTGCGCCGACGGTGCGGAACTGACGCCCTCGGCGGTCGCCGCCTCGCTGAGGCGGCTCGGCGCCGAGGAGACCGGCGCGCCGTACGCCAACCTGGTCTTCGGCAACGCCGGACACACCGTCGAGGCCGACGACGCCGCCCGCACGGTGACGGTGAGGACGAACCAGCCCTACAGCGACCTGCTGATCGGCCTGGCCCAGCCGATGGCTTCGATCGTCTGCCCCGCGGGACTGCGCAGTCCCGCGGGCCTGGCCGCGGCTCCGGCCGGGAGCGGGCCCTACACGCTGGGCGGGACGACCAGGGGGGCGAGTTACACGCTTCGGGCCAGACCTGGATACGGGTGGGGTCCGGCAGGCCACACGGGGGCCTACCCGCGAGAGGTGACCTTCCGCGTCGTGCAGAACGACAGCACCGCCGCGAACATGCTCGGCTCGGGCGATCTCGATCTGGGCTGGATCAGCGGGCCGGACGTGCGCAGGGCCCAGAGCGACACGTCGCTGACCGCGGTGACGCAGGCCATCTACGGGTCGTTCTTCCTGGTGTTCAACCACGCGAAGGGAAGGCCGGGGGCCGACCCCGCGTTGCGCGCGGCGCTCGCCGGGGCGGTCAGCGCCACGGACTTCAACACGTCGGCCTTCTTCGGCGCGGGTGACCCGGCCACCAGCCCGGTGAGTCCCGAGGTCCCCTGCCACACCCAGGTCAGATCTCCGGTCACCGCGGTCGACTCGGCCGCGGTGACCAGGGCGCTCGCCGAGGCGGGCTGGATCCTGGAAGGGGGCAGGCTGGTCAGGGACGGCAAGCCGCTGACGATCAGGCTGCTCGGCTCGACCGACTACGCGGCCGGGTTCGAATACGTGCTGGAGGCCCTGCACAGAACCGGCGCCTCCGTCGAGCTCCAGCTCGTCGAGCTCAACGGCTTCGCCGAAACCCTGTTCAAGGGCGGCGACTGGGACGTCACCGTCTACCCGTTCACCCCGCTGGCTCCCAGCCTCGGCGCGCTGGGGCTGTTCGTGACGGGTGAGGCGCCTCCGAAGGGGGCCAACTTCGCCGGAATCCGCAACCCCGGCTTCGAGAGCGCCGTCGCCAAGGCGCAGGCGTCGCTCGGCGCGGAGCGCTGCGCCTTCTGGGCCGAGGCGCAGAAGACGATCGTCGAGTCCGCCGACGTCGTCCCACTGGTGCACCTGAAGCCGCACTGGTTCGCCCGTGCGGGGCTCACCGCCAGGCTGGCCGGTGGCGGCACCCTGGTCGACCTTCACCACCTCTCCCGGTCGTAGGCGGTGACGATCATGCATGTGCTGACCTGGGCCGCGCGCCGGATCGGTGTGACGGCGGCCCTGCTGGCCGGGTTGCTGGTGGTGTCGTTCCTGCTGCTGCACCTGGTCCCCGGCGACCCCGCCGTCCGCGTCGCGGGCCTCAACGCGACTCCCGAGCAGGTCACGGCGGTGCGTCAGCGGCTCGGGCTGGACCAGCCGATCCACCGGCAGTTCATCGGTTACGTGGCGCACGTGTTCCAGCTCGACTTCGGCCGCTCCTTCCAGACCGGCGAACCCGTCACCGAGGTCATCGGCTCGCGTCTGGGGGTGACACTGCGCCTCGCGACGGCCGGGATCGTGGTGACGATGTCGGCCGGTGTGCTCATCGGGCTCGTGATGGGCGCGCTGACCCGGGAGGGCAGGCGCCGGGGGGCCGAGGCCTCGTTCGCGCTGGGCACCTCGCTGGCCGGCGCGGTCCCGGAATATGTGACGGGGGCGCTGCTGGCGCTCGTGTTCTCGGTCGTGCTCGGCTGGCTGCCGGTCGCGGGACTGACCGGTCCGTCCGGTCTGATCCTGCCGACGATCGCGGTGAGCCTGGCGCCCGCGGCCGTGCTCTCCCGGATCGTGCGGGTGGAGACGCTGGCCGTGCTCGCGCAGGAGTACGCGCGCGCGGCCTGGGCCAAGCGGCTGCGCCCGCTGCGGGTGTACGGCGTGCACGTGCTGCCCAACGCGCTGACGGCGGCCCTGACCGTCGGCGGCCTGGTGTTCGCCGGGCTGCTCGGCGGGACGGTGGTGGTCGAGAACGTGTTCGCGCTGCCGGGACTCGGGTCGAAGCTCGTCGAGTCGGTCATGGCCCGTGACTATCCGGTGGTGCAGGCCGTGATCCTGCTGCTCGGCGCGGCGATCGTCCTGGTGAACGGCTGTGTCGAGGCGGCCGTCAGGTTGCTCGACCCTCGCGTCAGGGCGGCCACGTCATGACCGCGCTCACCGGTCAGGCCGTGCCCCAGGCCGCTTCGGCCCCGGAGCGGCGGGGAGGCCGGCGGGCGTTCCGGTCCACGGTCGTGGGGCCGGTCGCCCTCGGGGTGCTGGCGGTGCTGGCGGTCGTCGCACTGGTCGCGCCCGTGCTGGGGAGCGGTCCGGCGGTCACGGTGCGCGCCGCGGACGCGGTGCTCGGACCGAGCGCCGAGCACTGGCTCGGCACCGATCGGCTCGGCCGAGACGTGCTGGTTCGCACGCTGGTCGCGACCCGTACCTCCCTGCTGCTCGGCCTGGGCGCGGCCGCGGTGGCCGCGCTGGGCGGGGTGATCCTCGGCGGCGCGGTGGCCGCGGCCGGACCTCGGACACGATCGGCCGGCCTGCGTGTGCTCGACGCGGTGCTCGCCTTCCCCGCGATCCTGGTGGCGATCCTGGCCACCCTGGTCCTGCCGCAGGCGACCGGGAGCGCCGCGGTCGCGGTCGGCGTGGCCGGCGCCCCCGGGGTGGCCCGCATCGTGGTGACCCTGGCCATGACGGTGCTCGTCCGTGACCACGTCGCGGCGGCCAGAGGGTTCGGAGTCGGCCGGATCAGGGTGTTCGTACGGCACGTCGTGCCCAACATGGCCGACAGCCTCGCGGTGAGCCTGTCGGTGGTCGCGGGGATGAGCCTGGTCGTGGTCTCGTCGCTGAGCTTCCTCGGAGCCGGGGTCCAGCCGCCCGCGTACGACTGGGGCGGCATGCTGTCGCAGGGGGTCCGCGACCTCTACGTCACCCCGCTGGTCGCGCTGGCCCCGGCGGTCATGATCGCGCTGGCCGGGCTGGCCTTCGGCCTGCTTGGCGAGGCGCTGGCCCGCGTGGCCAATCCCTCGCTCTGGACGACCGGCGACGCCGGGCGCGACCGGCGGGCCCGGGCGGCATCCGGTGCGGAAGGCGCGGCGGACGAAGCCCCGGACGACATCTCGGAGGGTCCCGCCCTGCTCGACGTTCGCGGCCTGACCGTCACGGTGGACGGGAGCCCGGGCAGCGCCGCCATCGTGTCCGGGGTGGACCTGCGGGTCGGCCGAGGTGAGATCCTCGGGCTGGTCGGCGAATCCGGGTCGGGCAAGTCGATGACGATGCTCGCCGTCGCCAGGCTCCTGCCGTACCCGGTCGGCTCAAGCGCTGACACGCTCACGCTCGACGGGCGCGACCTGCGCTCCGACCGGCCGCGGGAGCTCAGGAGACTGCTCGGCACCGGGCTGGCGCTGGTCTTCCAGAACCCGGCGGCCTGCCTGAACCCCGCGCTGAAGCTGGGCGTCCAGCTCACCGAGGCGCCGCGCGCGCACCGGGGGGCAGACCGGGCGCGGGCCCGGGAGCTGGCCCTGGCAGGGCTGCGGGACGTGCGGATTCCCGAACCCGAACGGCGACTGCGGCAGTACCCGCACGAGCTGTCCGGCGGGCAGCGGCAGCGGGCGACGATCGCGATGGCCCTGGTCACCGCGCCCGGCCTGCTGCTCGCCGATGAGCCGACCACCGCGCTGGACAACACGCTCCGCCGGGGGATGCTCGACCTGCTGCGCGACGTCAACACCGCCGACGGAACAGCGATCGTGCTGGTCTCCCACGACCTGTCCGTGGTCGGTGGACTGTGTCACCGGATCGCGGTCATGTACGCGGGCCGGATCGTCGAGGAAGGGCCGACCGCCGAG
The DNA here is from genome assembly GCF_027922005.1 of Streptosporangium carneum. GTDB lineage: Bacteria > Actinomycetota > Actinomycetes > Streptosporangiales > Streptosporangiaceae > Streptosporangium > Streptosporangium carneum. Next base: position 250,408 of record NZ_BSEV01000005.1, read on the forward strand.
GTGATGGCCACGCCGAAGCACCCGTACACCCGGGCGCTGCTGGACAGTTCGCTCACCATGACCACCGACCTCGGCCGCCCGGTGCCCGCCATCGACGGGCAGCCGCCCCGGCCGGGTGAGGGGCCGCCGGGCTGCGCGTTCGCGCCCAGATGCGCCCTGGCGGAGGACCGGTGCGCGCGGACGCGTCCCGTGCTGCGCGAGGTTCCCGGCGGGCGCAAAGTCGCCTGCTGGGTGGACGAGGGGAGTCTCGCGTGAACCGGCTCGAACTGCGGGGCGTGAGCGTGCGCTACGGCCGGGGACGGAACGCCGTGACCGCGGTCTCCGGCGTGGACCTCGACCTTCCGGCGGGCGGCGCGGTCGGGGTGGTCGGCGAGTCGGGTTCCGGCAAGTCCACCCTGGCCCGCGCGGTCACCGGCATGGTGCCGCTCTCCGCGGGCGAGATCCGCGGCGACGGAACCGTGCTCCGCGCGGCGGGCCGCCGCCCCAGGCCCCACCCCGAGATCCAGATGGTGTTCCAGGACCCCAGCGGATCGCTCAACCCCCGCATGACCGTGGCGTCCGGCATCGCCGAGGCCGCCGGGCGGGCCGGTGACAGCGGCCGGACGGCCGTGCGGCAGGCGCTCGACCTCGTCGGCCTGTCCACGGGCCTGCTCGACCGCTATCCCCACGAGCTCTCCGGCGGACAGCGCCAGCGCGTGGCCATCGCCCGCGCGCTGGCCGCCAGGCCCAGGACGCTGGTGCTCGACGAGGTCACCTCGGCGCTGGACGTCTCGGTGCAGGCCCTGATCCTCAACCTGCTGCGCGACCTGCGGGCCGAGCTGGGCCTGGCCTACCTGGTCATCGCGCACGACCTGCCGATCGTGCGGTACCTGTGCGACTCGGTCGCGGTCATGTATCTCGGCGAGTGCGTCGAGCGCGGCCCGTGCGCGGAGGTCCTGGTCACTCCCGCCCATCCGCACACCCGCGCGCTGCTCGACGCGGTCGACACCGTCCCCGGCACCGTCTCCGGCACCGTCCCGGACACCGTCCCCGGCACCGTCCTCGCCGGCGACCCCGCCCGGAACCTCACCAGGACCCGGAAGCTCACCAAGGAGGAGAAATGACAGAGGCGGTCATCGTGGCTGCCGCTCGCTCGCCGATCGGCCGCGCGGGCAAGGGCTGCCTGCGCCAGATGCGTGCCGACGACCTGACCGCGGCCGTCGTGTCCGCGGTCCTCGCCCAGGTGCCCCAGGTCGACCCGGCGCGTCTCGACGACCTGGTGCTCGGCTGTGGCAGCCCCGGTGGTGAGCAGGGCTGGAACCTCGCCAGGATGGTCGCCGTGCTGCTCGGCCTCGACGGCCTGCCGGGAACCACGGTCACCCGGCACTGCGCGTCCAGTCTCCAGGCCGCCCGGATGGCGGTCCACGCGATCCGGGCGGGCGAGGGGGACGCGTTCGTCGTGGCGGGGGTGGAGACGGCCAGCCGCTACGAGCACGGAAGCGCGGAGAGCTCCGGCGCCCCGAACGCGTGCTACACGGCGGCGGCGAGCCGTACGGCGAGGCACCGCGCCCGGGGCGACTTCGCCTGGAGCGACCCCCGCACGCGTCTGGAACGGCCGGACGCCTACCTGACGATGATCCAGACGGCGGAGTACGTGGCCGCGCTGCGGGGGATCGGCAGGGCGGCCATGGACGAGTTCGCGCTGCGGTCGCAGCGGCGGGCGGCGCTTCACCAGGAGTTCTGGCGCTCTGAGATCACTCCGATCACCCTGCCGGACGGCACGGTCGCAGACCGGGACGACGGCCCGCGCCGGGAGGTGACCCTTGAGGGGCTGGCCGCGCTCGAACCCGTCCTGCGTCCCGGGGGGAGGATCACCGCGGGCAACGCCTGCCCGGTGAACGACGGGGCGGCGGCCCTGGTGGTGACGAGCGACCGGCTGGCCCGTGATCTCGGGATCGCGCCGCTGGGAAGGGTCGTCTCCACCGGCCTGTCCGCGCTCAGCCCCGAGATCATGGGGCTGGGCCCCGTCGAGGCCGCCCGCCGTGCCCTCGCCAGGGCGAAGATGAGCATGGACGACGTGGACCTCGTCGAGCTGAACGAGGCGTTCGCCGCCCAGGTCATCCCCTGCGCTGAGGATCTGGGGGTCGGCGACGACCGGCTGAACGTGCGGGGCGGGGCGATCGCGATGGGTCACCCGCCGGGCATGACGGGCGCACGCATGGTCGGTACCGTACTGCATGGGCTCCGCGAGACGGACGGCGCGGTCGGTCTGGTGACGATGTGCGTCGGAGGCGGTCAGGGAATGGCCATGGTCGTCGAACGGATCTAGCCGTCGGGATGTTGCTGCTGCCGTAAAGTATTGGACGTATCCGTAGACAGCGATGGAAGGTGCCCGGTGACCAAGGCCAGTTCGCGCAAGGAGCTCATGAGCAACACGGTGCTTGAGAAAGCGGCCGTGCTGTTCGCCGAGCGTGGCTTCGCGGGCACCAGTCTGCGCGACATCGCCGAGGCGATGGGCATGACCCGGCCCGCGCTCTACTACTACTTCGACAGCAAGGAGACACTCCTGCGGGAGTTGGTCCGGGGCATCACCGGGGTCGGCTCGCAGGAGCTTCGCAAGCTCAGGGAGCGCACCGATCTCAGTGCGGCGGAGAAGCTGCGGACGGTGGTGATCGGCACGGCGGTGCGCGTCGCGGAGAGCCCGGTGCGGTTCCGGCTGCTCGAGCGGAACGAGGCGGAGCTGCCCGACAGCATCCTTCAGGAGCACAGCGCGAGCAAGGGGCGCATCCTCGACGAGCTCAGTGCGATCATCGGGGACGGTGTCAGGTCGGGGGAGTTCCGGCCGGTCAACGAACGGATCACGGCCTTCTCCGTCATCGGGATGATCAACTGGATCGCCTGGTGGTACAACCCTCAGGGGCCCAGCAGCCCCGAGGAGATCGCCGAGGAGATGTACACGCTGGTCTCGCGCGGTCTGCTCCGGGGTGAGGACCGGGTTCCGGCGCGGGGCATCGAGGGCGCGGTCGCGCTGCTCCGCGAGGATCTCACGCATCTGGAGCGTCTGCTCGCCGACGGCGAGCGCCCCACCTCCTGAAGGCCCCCTCCTGAAGGCCGCCTCCTGAAGGCCGCCCATGCCCTGTCCTGCCCGCGCTCTGCCCGTGCTCTGTTCGTGCTCTGTTCGTGCCCTGCCCTCTCGTGAGGGCGGTCCGCCCTGCCCGTCCCCCGGGGGCGGCCCGCCTCCGTGGTTCGCCCGTCCGGGCCTTCCGGGCGGGCGGCCGCCTGTTCGGGGGCAGGTGAACGAGCGCGCCGGCCCCCGCGCGTGACCCGCGCACGTGACGCCGTCACCGGCCCGGTGGCGGCGTCGCCTCTCTGTGGGGTTATGTGGAGTGAACCCGGCCGACCGGCCTGAAGGGTCGGCCGACGGTCCCGCCTCCCATTGACTTTGACGCTTCATTCGAATAGTTTTCGTTGCTGTCAGATTGTGGTGAAGGCCACCCGACCAGGAAGGCAGGCGGGCGTGACATACGTGATTGGTCTGGACGTCGGAGGGACCTTCACCGACGCTGTCGCGGCGGATTCCTCCGGCGCCCTGTACACCGCCAAAACCCCGTCGACGCCGCCCGACTTCGCGTGCGGCTTCGAGAACGCCCTTGATCTGCTGGCCTCGCAGGCGGGCCTGACCACCGGGGAACTGCTCGCCCGGACCAGCCATGTCGCGCACGGCACGACGGCGGCGCTCAACGCGTTGGTCACCGGGGACGTGGCGACCGTGGGGTTCCTGACCACCAGGGGACACGGTGACGCGATCACCATCATGAACGTCGAGGGCCGCTACCTCGGGCTCTCCCCCCACGAGGCGCAGGACACCCTGCGGACCCGCAAACCGGACCCGCTGGTCGCGAGGTCGCTGCGCTGTGAGGTCACCGAGCGGATCGACCGCGACGGCAGGGTCGTCGTGCCGCTCGACGAGGACGAGGTCCGCGCGCACCTGCGCGAGATGGTCGCCCAGGGGGTGAGCGCCCTCGCGGTCAGCCTGCTGTGGTCGTTCCGCAACCAGGCGCACGAACTGCGGATCAGGGAGCTGGCCAGGGAGGAGGCGCCCGATCTCTACGTCACGCTCTCCAGCGAGCTGACCCCGCGCATCCGCGAGTTCGCCCGCGCCGCGACGACGATCATGAACGCTCAGGTGGGCCCGACGCTCCGGGCCTACCTCGATCCGCTGGAGCGCCGCCTGCGCGACCGGGGGCTGGCAGGGCCGCTGCTGGTCATGCAGGGGTCCGGAGGCACGGTCTCGGCGCGCAAGGCGCCCGAGGTGGCGATCACCACGGTCGGTTCGGTGCTCACCGGCGGGGTGGTCGGCGCGGCCAGGCTCGCCGAGCAGCTCGGCCACCCGAACGTGGTCTCCACCGACGTGGGCGGCACGACGTTCCTGGTCGGGCTGATCGTCGACGGCCGGCCGGTGTCCACCGCTGGAACGGTCCTGAACCAGCATCCGATCAACACCCCCGCGCTGCGGGTGCACGCGATCGGGTCGGGCGGGGGTGCCATCGCCGCCGTCGACGCCGGGGGCAACCTGAGGGTCGGACCGAACAGCGCCGGCGCCAGGCCGGGGCCGGCCTGCTACGGGCAGGGTGGCCTCAGTCCGACGGTCACCGACGCCGACCTCGTCGTCGGCATCCTCAACCCCGACTTCTTCCTCGGCGGCCGCCAGCCGCTGTCCCGGGAACTGGCGGAGAAGGCCCTGCTCGAACAGGTCGGCAGGCCCCTCGGGCTGGACGCCGAGGGCGCGGCGGCGGCGGTCTTCGCCGTCCAGAACGGTCAGACCGGCGACCTGGTGCGCAAGGTCGTGGTCGAGGCGGGACACGACCCGCGTGACTTCGTGGTCTACGCGTTCGGCGGCGCGGGGCCGATGCACAGCTTCGCCTACGCCGCCGAGCTCGGCGCGCGCAGGCTGGTCGTGCCGCTCGGCCCGACCGCCGGGGTGTTCTCCGCCTACGGCCTGGCCGCCAGCGGTGTGACCGTCTCGGCCGAGCTGAGCGATCCGGCGCCGCTTCCCCTCGACCCGGCCCGGGTGCAGGCCAACTTCGACGCGCTCACCGCGCGGGTCAGGACCGCTCTGGCCGATCAGGAGCTGGACTTCACCTCGGTGGTCCTGCGCCGGGAGGTCGACGCGAGGTACGGCCCGCAGATCTCCGAGGTCACCACCCCGGTGGCCGACGGCCCCTTCGACGAGGCCGCGGTGGCCGCCGTCGGCGACGCCTTCGAGGCGCAGTACGCCCGGCAGTTCGGTGCGGGCACCGGCTACCGCGAGGCCGGCATCCAGGTCATCACCTACCGGGTCCACGGCGTCGGCACGCTCCCGGTCGACCCCGCGCTGCCGACGCCGCCTCCCGCCGCCGTCAAGGTCGAGGAGGCCCGCAAGGGGAGCAGACCGGTCTTCCTGGACGTCACGCGTGGTTGGGCGGACACCGCCGTCTACGACTACCGGGCCCTCGGTCCCGGTCACGTCATCGCCGGACCGGCGGTCGTCGAGGTGCCGACCACCACCGTCGTCATCCCCGCCGACGCCGAAGGCCACGTCGACAGGCTCGGCAACCTCGCCATCCACCTGCCCTGAGTTCACAGCTAGGAGGGACGCACGTGCCTGCCGCATTCCCCGACCGGTTCGCCAGCCGGCCGATCCCGATCGAAGAACTGCGCCGCGCCATCTCGCCGAAGCTGCGGCTGCACACCGTGGACCAGGCGGCGATCGACGCGATCGACCCGCTCACCTACGAGGTCGTACGGCACCGCATCTGGTCGATCACCGACGAGATGGGCGACACGCTCAAGCGCATGTCCGGTTCCACCTCGGTGACCGAGGTCAACGACTTCGACTTCACCATCGGCGACGAGCTGGGCCAGGAGGTCCAGGTCGGCCTGTTCAACACGGGCCTGGTCGCCGCCATGGATCTGGCGATCTACTGGACCCTGCTCCATCGGGGCGAGAACCCCGGCATCGCCGAGGGCGACATGTTCCTGTGCAACGACCCGTGGGTAGGCGGTGGCCTGCACCAGAACGACGTCGCCGTGCTCGCCCCGATCTTCCACGACGGGCGGCTGTTCGGATGGTCGACGGCCATCTGCCACGTCGCCGACCTGGGAGGCAGCGCACCCGGCTCGTTCTCGCCGTCCGCGACCGACATCTTCTCCGAGGCCGTCCCCACCCCGCCGATCAAGATCGTACGCGGCGGTGAGATCCAGGACGACGTCGTCGACGCCTACCTGCGCCGGTCGCGGGTGCCCGAGATGGTCGGCCTCGACCTGCGTGCCAAGATCGGCGCCAACCGCCTGGCCGTCGAGCGCCTGCTCACCCTGGTCGGCCGCTACGGCCCTGACCTGGTCAAGGCCGTGATGAAGCGGATGATGGACGACGCTGAGCGCCGGTTGCGCGCCAAGCTCGCCGCGCTGCCGGACGGCGCCTGGCACGCGATCGGCCACCAGGAGCAGGCAGGACTGGGCGACCGCGGCATTTACAAGATCGAGCTGCGGATGACCAAAATCGGTGACCATCTGACGTTCGACTTCACCGGCACCGACCCGCAGCAGGGCATGATCAACTGTCCGTACGCGGGTATGCGCGCGGGGGTCATGTTCGCCCTTCTCCCCGTCCTGGCCGGGGACATCCCGTGGGCCGCCGGCGGCCTGATGCGCTGCTTCGACCTCGTCAGCGAAGAGGGCACGATCAACAACGCCTCCTTCCCCGCCGCGGTGGCCAAGGCCCCGGTCGGCCCGGCCTGGGCGACCGCCAACCTGGTCGCCGAGTGCCTGGGCAAGATGCTCGACACCATGGTGGAGTCCAGGCCCCGCGTGCAGTCGGTGTGCGCGGGAACCTACGACGGATGCCTGCTGGCCGGGGTCGACGCCGAGGGGCGTCCCTTCATCGGGGGCCTCGCCGACACGATGGCCTCCGGATACGGGGCGCAGACCGACGCCGACGGCGTGGACACCGCGGGCCTGTTCGTCATCCCGATGGGCCGCGCGCCCGATGTGGAGATGACCGAGCTGACCCAGCCGCTGCTCTACCTGTGGCGGCGGGAGGAGGCGGACACCGGAGGCGCGGGGCGCAGGCGGGGCGGCCTCAGCGGCTCGGTCTGCGTCATCGGGCACGGGACCCGGGGATCGATGACGGCGATGTTCACCGGTTCCGGCAAGGCCGCGTCGATGAGCCCGGGACTGGCCGGAGGCTATCCCGGCGGAACCCAGCTCGACCTGGTCGTCCACGACAGCGGGGCACGCCGGGCGCTCGCCGCGGGACGCATCCCCGGGTCGGTCGAGGAACTCGGCGGCGAGCACTACCTGGTGCAGGCCCACGACGAGGTGCCGGTGCACCCCGACAGCGCGGTGGTGCTGCGCTGGGGCGCCGGTGGGGGTTACGGCGATCCGCTGCTGCGTGAGCCCGCCGAGGTCGCGCGGGACGTGGCCGACGGCAAGGTGTCGCCGGAGGCGGCCCGCACGCTCTACGCGGTCGTGCTGGACGAGATGGGCGCCGCCGACCCGGCGGCCACGGACGCCGCCAGGCGGCGGGCCCGTGTCCGGCGCAGGGAGTCGGCGACGGCCCCGGTGACCACGGCGGAGCCGGTGCTCGCCGTCGCCGGCGAGCGCCGCCCGCTGGACGACAATCTCAGACTCGCCCCGGACGGCGAGGGCGGCAGCGTCGTCGTCTGCGCGCACTGTGACCACCCGCTCGGCCGCTGGGGCGAGAACTACCTCGCCCCGCTGCCTCGCCGTACCGGGTCGCCCGGTGAGGCCGGCCCCACCGCCTGGGCCGACCCCGCCGACTACGTCGACGTCCCGATCGAGTTCCGCCAGTTCTACTGCCCGGGTTGCTACACCGCCCTGCTCACCCAGGTCGTCCCCGCCGCCCAGCCGATCCTGCTTGACCGCGCACCGGTATGACCGGGCGATCCCGCCCCGGAGGTTCCATGACGCTCTCCGACGTCCCCGACGTCGTTCCCTACCCGGCACATCTGGCCCGTTCCTACCGGGAATCCGGAATGTGGCGCCCGCACACCATCGCCGGTGAGCTGAAACTGGTCGCCGAGCGACAGCCGGACGCGCTCGCGGTGGTCACGGCCGCCGAGCGGATCACCTACCGCGAGCTGGACCGCCGCGCGGACCGGTTCGCCGTGGCGCTGCGCCGCCTGGGGCTCGAGCCCGGTGACCCGGTGGTGTTCCAGCTCGCCAACGAGGTCCACACCGTGGTCGCCTACTACGGCGTGCTGCGTGCCGGGCTCATCCCGATCTGCTCGCTGGCCCAGCACCGGGAGCGGGAGATCGGCTACCTGATCCGGCACACCGGAGCCCGCGCCCATCTGGTCGAGGCCGAGTTCCGCGACTACGACCTGCCCGGGTTCGCCGCCTCGCTCGCCGCCAAGCACACGAACATGCACGCCGTCGTGGTGTGCGGCGGTCCAGCGGGCAGCGGGCAGCACGCCTACGAGGCCCTGATCGAGGGGGTGGATCCCGGCGAGGCGGCGGCCGAGGTGGCCACCTGGCGGATCGACCCCGAGTCGGTCGCGGTCTTCCAGCTCTCCGGCGGCACCACGGGCGATCCGAAGGTGATCCCGCGCCTGCACTGCGAGTACGCCTACAACGCCAGGGCCTGGGGCCGGTTCTGGGACTGGGGACCCGGCAGCGTGGTGCTGCACGCGGCCCCGATGATGCACAACGCGGGCATCGTCGTGGCCGTCCAGTCGGCCCACCTCACCGGGGCGACCCTGGTGCTGGTCCCGCGCATCGACGTCAAGGCGATCGCCGAGGCCGTGGCCGCCGAACGGGTGACCGACATGATGATGGGGCTCGGCCTGATGACCCGCGTCGCGGAGCACCCCGAGCTGGACACGTTCGACTTCTCCTCGCTCAGGCGCGTCTTCTTCGCCCCCTCCATCCCCGCCGCGGGCGACCAGGCGGAGGAGCTCTTCGGCTGCACGGTGGTCCCGCTCTTCGGGGCGGGAGAGGGCATCTTCCTCACCGCCCCGGACGACGCCCCCGAACACGCGCGCAAGGCCACCTGCGGCGCGCCGCTGTCCCCCCTCGACGAGATACGGGTGCTGGCTCCCGGCACCGAGGACCAGGTGCCGCCCGGGGAGATCGGCGAGCTGGCCGCGCGCGGGCCGTACACCATCCACGGCTACTTCAGGGCGCCCGAGCGCAACCGCGACGCCTTTACGAGCGACGGCTTCTACCGCACCGGGGACCTCACCCGCGCGCACGTGATCGGCGGCGTCACCTACTACTCCCACGAGGGGCGCATCACCGACAACATCAGCCGGGGCGGGGAGAAGATCCACGCGGACGAGCTGGAGGCGCTCCTGCTCCGGCACCCGGCCGTGGCGGAGGTCTCCGTGGTCGGGATGCCGGACCGGCTGCTCGGCGAGAAGGTGTGCGCGTTCGTCCGCCCGGCTGGAGAACAGGCGCCGACCGTCGCCGACCTGGCCGCCCTCCTGCTCGATCTGGGCCTGGCCAAGTACAAGCTGCCCGAGCGGGTCGAGATCGTCGACGACCTGCCCCGGACCAAGGTGGGCAAGGTGTCCAAGCGTGATCTGCGCACCCGGATCGCCGAGATCCTGGAGAGGGAGCAGGCCGATGGCTGATCCGGTGGGATTCGGCACCCGGATCACGCACATCGCCGCCAGGATCCCCGACCGCCCGGCACTCACCTTCGCCCCGGTCGGCGGGCCCGAGACCGTGCTCACCTGGGCCGATCTGGAAAGCCGCGCCAACCAGACGGCCCGCCTGCTGGCCGCCTGCGGCGCGGGGCCGGGAACGCGCGTGATCGTGGCGCTGCGCAACGGTCCCGCGCACTTCCTGGCCGCCATCGGCGCCTGGAAGGTGGGGGCGATGGTGCTTCCGCTGAAGCACTCCCTGCCCCCGAGGGAGCAGGCCGCCTTCACCGAACTGGTCGGGCCGGTCGTGGTCGTGGCCGACGGGTGGGAGCGGCCCCGGGGAGCCGCGCTGCTCGGTACGGCCGAGCTCGACGGTGCCGGGGACCTGGAGTCCGGAGCGCTGCCCCCGATCGTGCCCCGTCCGGGCAAGGCGGTGGCCTCCGGCGGCTCGACGGGCCGTCCCAAGGTGATCGTCGACCCTCGCCCGTGGGCGCACCGGCCGGGCCACGCGCCGGGCGTGGGGGCGGCGCACGGATTCGGGGCAGGCCAGACCCAGCTCGTCGCCGGGGCGCTGTACCACAACGCGCCCTTCTGCTGGGCGCATCTGGGCCTGTGCGAGGAGCACCACCTCGTGCTGACCGACCGGTTCGACCCCGCCCACTCGGTGGACCTGATCGAACGGCACCGCGTGCAGTTCCTGTTCATGGCCCCGGTGATGATGCAGCGCGTCATGCGGCTGCCCGGCATCGCCGAGCGGGACATGTCCAGCATCCAGACCCTTTTCCACACGGCCGCGCCCTGTCCGCCGTGGCTGAAGCGGGCCTGGATCGACAGGATCGGACCGGAGCGGGTCATCGAGCGGTTCGGCGCCTCCGAGGCGGTGGGCAACACCTGCATCACCGGCGGTGAGTGGCTGACCCGTCCGGGAAGCGTCGGCCGGGGCGAGAACACCCACATCCGCATCCTGGACGCCGACCGGCGCGACGTGCCCACGGGTACGGTCGGCGAGATCTTCACCCGTCCCCTGCACGTCACGGGGCCGACCTACGAGTACCTGGGCTCGCCTCCCGCGACCACCACCCCCGACGGCTACACCAGCGTCGGCGACATGGGCAGGCTGGACGAGGACGGCTACCTCTACCTGGCCGACCGCCTCCCGGACATGATCAACAACGGTGGCGTCAACGTCTACCCGGCCGAGGTCGAGGCGGCGATCTCCGAGCATCCCGACGTCGCCGACGTCGCGGTCGTCGGTCTTCCCGACGAGGAGTACGGCCGGCGGGTGCACGCCGTGGTCGAGCTCGCCGCGGGCCGGGAGCTCACCGAGGCCGAACTGACCGCCTTCTGCCGTGAGCGCCTGGCCTCGGAGAAGGTGCCACGCAGTGTGGAGTTCCGCGACAGGCTCCCCCGTGACGAGGCGGGGAAACTGCGCAGGCGCGGACTCGTCCCCGACATCCCCGTCAGGAGTGATCCATGAAGCCAAGGACCATAGCCGTGACCGGCGGCGGCGTGATGGGCGCGCAGATCGCACAGGTCTTCGCCACCCACGGCCACACCGTCCGCGTCCACGACCTCACCGAGGACAGGCTCGCCGCGGCGCGCGAGCGCATCCTCGACGGCCGCTTCGGGCTGCGTGCCTCGGTCGCGCGCGGCAAGATCAGCGAGGAGGCCTCGCGGGGCGCTCAGGACCGGCTGACCTACGTCACCGACCTGGCCGCCGCCTGTGACGGGGTGGACCTCGTGCAGGAGGCCGTACCCGAGGACATGGGGCTGAAGGTCCGTGTCTTCCGTGAGCTCGACCGGGTCAGCCCGCCCGGAGCCGTGCTGCTGTCCAACACCGCGGGGTTGTCCGTCGCCGCCCTGGCCTACGCCACCGACCGGCCGGGACAGGTCTTCGGCTGGCACTGGTTCCAGCCGTGCGCCGCGATGCGGTGCGCCGAGCTGGTCGTGCACGACGCGGTCACCCCCGAGGCCCACCGGTTGACCGTCGAGGTCGCCGAATCGTGCGGGCGGCGGGTGGTCACCGTCAACGACCAGCCGCTGGCCTGGGGTTTCGTCGCCAACCGGATAAACGCGGCGGTCCGCAGGGAGGCCGACATGATCGTCGCCGAGGGGGTGGCCACCCCGGAGCAGGTTGACGCGATCATGAAGGACGCGCTGCGCTGGCCCATGGGCCCGTTCGAGATGCGCGGGGCCGCCGCGCTCGGCTAGGGCGTGCCTCCTGGAACAGGCGGCGATCGTCGATCAGGCCGCAGGCCGTGCGGTGGGACTGGTTGTGGCTCGGTCAGAAAGCCCCCAAGCCCCCAAGCCCCCAAGCCCCCAAGCCCGCGACGCGCGGCGTCGCAAAGCAACACGACTGCCTACATATTTGACGCAGATGTAAAATTATCAACAGAAATGACAGGAGGTGACGGGATGCCGACGGCAATGCGCACCCGGGGCGTGGACCACGCCGCGTATGTGACGACCAGGCCCGCCGAGACCATCCGCTTCTACCGCGACGTCATGGGCCTGCGCACCCCGCACGTCATCACGGCGAAGGGGTGGGGTAGCAGGCCCCATCCCGACTTCGTCCACTTCTTCTTCGACATCGGCGACGGCGACCGGCTCGCCTTCTTCTACTACTTCGGCGTGCCCGAGGACCCCGAGGCCCGGCCGCCCGACTACCACCTGGCCCTGCACGTGGACACCGAGGAGGAACTGCTCGCCTGGCGCGGGCGCTTCGAGGAGCACGGCGTCCGGGTCATCGCCCAGATCATCCACGAGACCATCGAGTCGATCTACGCCCGCGACCCCAACGGCATGATCATCGAAATCACCCGGCCCCTGCGGGACCTCACCGACCGCGACCGGCGCGACGCCGAACTCTCCCTTGAGGCGCTCCTCGACTCCCTCGCGGACGACGTCGAGCCGACCCTCGAGACCTTCTGGCGGCGCAAGGCCGAACTCGTCGCCAAGGAACTGGACAACGAGGTCGCTCCCGACGACTCCGCAGACGGCCACACCGAGCAGGAGGCCGACTGACATGACCGCGATATACGTGCTCGACGTTCCCGAGTTCGCACCGCTGGCCGGCGCCGCCGTCGCCGACGGCCTGCTCCTCACCCGCCGCGCGGGCTACATCCGGCTGACCGCGGAAGGACCCATCACCGTACGGCGGGCCGACGCCGACATGGTCGACGCGGTCTGGTTCAGCGCGCTCACCGGGGGATACACCGGCGTGCTCGAGTGCTTCGACCGGGACCGGATCCGGGTCCTCCCGGACGGGAGGTGAGGCAGGGTGCGCCCCGCGACCGCCCGCCGCCCGCCCGCGGCGCTCAACGGTGACTGGTACCCCCGGGTCCTGCCCGCCGGGATCGACGTCTCCTCCCACCTGCTGGTCACCGCCGACGGATCGGCCACCCGGGGCTGGCTCTACACCCCGCCCCGCGCCCGCTCCGTGATCACCGTCATGCACCCCCGGGCCGACGCCAGCCGCCACTACCTGATTCCCGACCTGCTCAAGGCCGGGTTCGCGGTCTGGGCGCAGACCGGCAGGGGCGGCGGCAGCGACCTCAGCCTCGTCCACGAGAGCGCCCTGCTCGACATCGCCGCGGGAATGACGTTCCTGCGCGGGCTCGGCTTCGACCAGATCGCCGCCCTCGGCAACTCCGGCGGCGCGAGCCTGTACACCTTCTACGTGCAGCAGGCCCTGCGCGATCCGGCGGGGCGCGTCACGCTCACCCCGGCGGGCCGCCCGAGCGGCCTGGACACCGCCGACCTCCCGGCCCCCGACGCGGTCGTCTACCTGGCACCCCACCCGGGACAGGGGGCGCTGCTGCTGGAGTGCATCGACCCCTCGGTGACCGACGAGGACGACGCCCTGTCCGTCGATCCCGCACTCGACCCCTTCGACCCGGCGAACGGATTCGCCGAACCTCCGGCCAGCGCGTCCTACACCGCCGAGTTCCTCCAGCGCTATCGCGCCGCCCAGCGGGCCAGGGTCGCCCGCATCGACGACAGGGCCCGCGCGCTCATCGAGCGGCGCGGGGCCGCCCGCGCCCGTCACAAGCGGTCGGGAGCCGCCGCCGACCTGCGCCTGTCCACCCACATGCCGGTCGTCACCGTGCACCGCACCGACGCCGACCCCCGCACCGTGGACCTGTCGCTCGACCCCTCGGACCGGCGCTACGGCTCGGTCTTCGGCGTCCGCCCCGACGTGACGAACTACGGCCTCGTCGGGTTCGGCCGCACGACCACCCCCGAGGCGTGGCTGTCCACCTGGTCCGGGCTGAGCAGCAACGCCGAGATGGCCCGCACCGCGCCGGAGATGACGCTGCCCTGCCTGGTGGTCGAGTACACCGGCGACAACTGCGTCTTCCCGGCCCAGGTACGGGCCATCCACGACGCGCTCGGCGCCGCGGACAAGACCCACGTCCGGGTGCGGGGCGACCACTTCGGCGGTCCGCTCCAGGACGACGGCCCCGAGGCGTCCGGCCAGGCCGGGACCGTCGTCACCGGCTGGCTGCGCGACCGTCTCGGCTGATCCCCGCCCCCGCGAAGCCCCGGCGGCCCCTCAGCGGGCCCCACGGAAGAAACTCAACCAACGGAAGGGAGGCCCAGTGTCCGCACTCGCCGGTCGCGTCGCGATCGTCACCGGTGCCGGCCGCGGTCTCGGCCGGGCCCACGCGCTGCTCCTCGCCAGGCTCGGCGCCGCCGTCGTGGTCAACGACCTGGGCGGAGACGTGCACGGCACCGGCCAGGACACCACCCCGGCCCTGCAGGTCGTGGACGAGATCCGCCACGCGGGCGGCCAGGCCGTCGCCAGCGGCCACGACGTCGCCGACTGGGCCCAGGCGGCGGCCCTCGTCGACCTCGCCGTCACGACCTTCGGCGACCTGCACGTCCTGGTCAACAACGCGGGCATCCTCCGGGACCGGACACTGGCCAGGATGAACGAGGCCGAGTGGGACTCGGTCGTCCGCGTCCACCTCAAGGGCCACGCGGCCCCGACCGCCCACGCCCTGGCCCACTGGCGGCGGCGGGCCGGGGAAGGCGTCAGGCCGGACGCCTCCGTCATCCACACGACCTCGGTCGCGGCCTTCACCGGCAACGTCGGCCAGGCCAACTACGGCGCGGCGAAAATGGCCATGCTCGCCCTGTCGCGCTGCGTCTCGCTGGAGGCGGGCCGCCACGGCGTGCGCTCCAACGCGATCTCACCCGGGGCGCGCACGCGCATCACCGAAGGCATGGGGACGGCCGAGGTCGCCGAGGGGGCCTTCGACCCCGCCGACCCGGCCAACGTCTCCCCCCTGGTGGCCTGGCTCGCCCAGGCGGGCTGCCCCGCGGACGGCCAGGTCTTCCACTGCTCCGGCGAGGAGATCCTCGTCGTCGACATGCCCAGGGCCGTCGCCAGGCTGCGAACCGAGGGGCGGTGGACCCTTGCCGACCTGGACCGCAGGCTTCCGGACGCACTCCGTACCCCGCCCGCCCTGGACGACTTCCTCGGCGGCGCCGAACCCGCGCGAGGCGAGACGGAGGCAGACCGATGAGAACCCTCTACACCGGAGCGGCCGTCTTCGACGGCACCGGGGCGCTCCCCGCGCCCGCCGACGTCGTGGTCGACGGCGACCGCGTCGTGGAGGTCGGCCCCGGTCTCGACGGCGACATCCGCGTCGACCTGACCGGGACCGTCCTGCTGCCCGGCTTCGTCGACTGCCACGTCCACGTCACCGTCGACGGCGTCGACATCCTCAAGCAGCTCGCGGCCCCCTACTCGCTGCGCTACTACCAGACCGCGCGCAACCTCGGCGACCTGCTGGACGCCGGGCTGACCACCGTGCGCGACGCGGGCGGGGCCGACCTGGGAACCAAGGTCGCGGTGGACACCGGCGTGGTGCGCGGCCCCAGGCTGCGGATCGCCGTCACCATGCTCAGCCAGACGGGTGGCCACGCCGACGCCTGGCTGCCCTCGGGAAGCTGTGTCCCGGTGCTGCCGGTCACGCCCGGCGCGCCGCGGCCGGTGGTCGACGGCCCGGACGAGATGCGCCTGCGGGTCCGTGAGCTGGTGCGGGCCGGAGCCGACTGGATCAAGGTGGCCGCCTCGGGCGGGGTCATGTCACCCCGTACCGACCCGCGCCGGGCCCAGTTCTCCCCCGAGGAGCTGCGCGTCGCCGTCACCGAGGCCGCCGCCGCCGATCTCGGGGTCATGGCGCACGCGCAGGGCGGCGAGGGCATCCGCAACGCCGTACGCGCCGGGGTCCGCTCGATCGAGCACGGGATCCACCTCGACGACGAGTTGATCGAGATGATGTGCGAACGGGGCACCGTCCTGGTCCCGACCCTGCTCGCCCCGCACAGCGTCCTGTCCGCCGCGGCCTCGGGCGCCGCCTTCAGCGAGCAGTCCCGGCGCAAGGTCGCCGAGATCGTCGAAGCGCACGCCGACTCCTTCCGCAGGGCCGTCGCCGCCGGGGTGACCGTCGCCATGGGCACCGACGCGATCGGCTACCCGCACGGCCGCAACCTGGAGGAACTCGACCTCATGCGGGCCGGGGGGATGACCCCGTACGGCGCGCTGCATGCCGCGACCGGCGCCGCGGCCGCACTGCTCGGCCTGGCGGACGACCTGGGCACGATCGCCCCGGGCAAACGCGCCGACCTGGTCGCCCTCCGTGGCGACGTCACCGACCTGACCGGCCTGCGGGACCGGATCGCCCTCGTGGTCAAGGACGGCCTACCGGTCGCCGGGCCACTCACGCACGAGGCTCACCAAGAAAGAAGGACCGCATGACCCGCACCGTCTGGGACAGGCACGGTGTGCACATCGCCGGTGTCGCCGAGACCGCGCTCGGAGAGGTGCACGGCCAGACCGAACTGTCGATGTTCGCCGCCGCCGCCCGGGAGGCGCTCTCCGAGGCGGGGATGACCCTGCGCGACGTGGACGGCCTGTTCGTCAACTACATGGGGGAGGAGGGCACGGTCCAGGTCGGCGAGTACCTCGGCGTCACCGCGCCGCGCTACGTCGACTCCACCGACATCGGCGGCGCCGCGTTCGAGGCGTTCGTGCATCACGCCATGCTCGCCGTCGCCGAGGGGCGCTGCGAGGTCGCGCTCATCGGCTACGCCTCGCGCCAGCGCACCCGCCGCGCCCGCAGCGTCGGCGGCGGCGCGGTGGACACCGACAGCCTGGCCGCGCAGTTCCAGTCGCCGTACGGCCTGCCCGCCCCCATCGGCCACTACGCGATGATGGCCGCCCGGCACATGCACCAGTACGGCACGACCCCCGAGCAGCTCGCCGAGGTCGCCGTCGCGGCCCGCTCCTGGGCCCGGCTGAACCTCAAGGCCTGGTCCCGCGATCCGCTCACCGTCGAGCAGGCCCTGGCCGGCCGGATGATCTCCACCCCGCTCCGGCGCAGCGACTGCTGCCTGGTCACCGACGGCGGCGCGGCCGTCGTCGTCACCACCGCCGAGCGCGCCCGCGACGCGCGAAAGCCCTCGGTGCGCGTGCTCGGCGCGGGCGAGAGCCAGACCCACTGGCACCTGGCCAGCATGCCCGACATGACCGTCACAGCCGGAGCGGTCTCCGCCCGCGAGGCGTTCGGCATGGCCGGAATCACCGCGGCCGACGTGGACGTGCTCCAGCCCTACGACTCCTTCACGATCACCGTGCTGCTCGCCCTGGAGGACCTGGGCTTCTGCGCCAAGGGCGAGGGCGGCGCCTTCGTCGCGGACGGCCGCCTCGCCCCCGGCGGCGCCCTGCCCGCCATGACCTCCGGCGGCGGCCTGTCCTACAACCACCCGGGCGCCCTCGGCGCGCTGCTGCTCGTCGAGGCCGTACGGCAGGTGCGCGGCGAGGCGGGCGACCGGCAGGTGCCAGGCGCCGAGATCGCCGTCGCCCACGGCGTGGGCGGCTACAACTCCACCGCCTCCACGGTGGTCCTGGCCAGATGACAACGGACGAAAGGCGGAAGAGCCCCATGACCGAGGCGTACGGCGACGCCGTCACCGCCCCCTTCTGGGCGGCGGCGGGACAGGAGCTGCTGCTGCAGCGGTGCGACTCCTGCGGCGCCCACCAGTTCTATCCCAGGCCGTTCTGCCTGGCCTGCGACCACGACGGGCTGAGCTGGACGCCCGCGAGCGGCACCGGCGTGATCTACTCGCGCACCGAGGTCCGGGTCAAGGTGCGGCCCGAGCTGGTCCCGCCGTACACCGTGGCCGTCGTCGCCCTCGCGGAGGGCCCCCGGATGACCACCCTCGTCGTCGGCGACGACGGCGAGCCAGGCCCCACCTGTGAGATCGGCGACGCCGTCGAGGTGGCCTGGATGCCCCGAACCGATGCCCCGCCCCTGCCCGTCTTCCGGAGATCCGCATGAGCACCGTACGTCCCTTCCAGCCCGGCGACACCGCCCAGACGGCCCTCACCATGGCCAGGGCCTTCGCCGACTACCCCTACACCCTGTGGACCGTCCAGGCCGAGGACCGGCACGAGCGGCTGCGCGGGCTCTACACCCTTTTCGTCGCCGAGTTCTCCGCGAGCCTCGGCGGGGTCTGGGTCACCGACGACTGCGCCGCCGTCGCCTCCTGGCTCCCGCCCGGTGTCGTCGGTCCCGACGAGGCGTTCCAGGAACGCCACGGGGCGACGATCGTGGAACTGATGGGCGACCGGCTGCCCGCCGCCATGGCCGCGGCGGAGATCGTCGACCCGATGCGGCCCGCCGAACCGCACTGGTACCTCGCCTCCATGGGCACCCACCCCGACTGGCAGAACCGGGGCCTCGGCAGCCGGGTTCTCGAACCGGTGCTCAGCCGGTGCGACGCCGAGGGGGTTCCCGCCTTCACCGAGACCGCGACCGAGGCCAACGTGCGCTTCTACCGCAGAGCCGGATTCGACGTCGTCGCGGAGGCGGAACTCCCCGACGGCGGCCCGCGGCTCTGGTTCCTGTACCGCAGGCCGGAGGGGAGCCGGTGAGCGCCCACCGGGTGGGCCTGATCGTGCCCAGCTCCAACATCACCATGGAGACGGAGATCCCCGAGCTCCTGCGGCGCAGGACGGCCCTCCACCCCGAGGACGTGTTCACCGTGCACGGCAGCCGGATGCGCATGCGCCGCGTCACCGCCGAGGAACTGCGCCGCATGGACGCCGAGGCCGACCGCTGCGTCACCGAACTGGCCGACGCCCGCTGCGACGTCTACGCCTACGCCTGCCTGGTCGCCATCATGGCCGCGGGCCCCGGCTACCACGACGCCGCGGAGAGGCGCCTGACCGGGGTCGCCGCCGACGCGGGCGGGCCCGCCCCGGTCGTCTCCAGCGCCGGGGCCCTGCTCGCCGGGCTCGACGTGCTCGGCGCGCGCACCGTCGCCATGGTCACGCCGTACCTGCCGGAACTGACCGACCTGGTACGCGGCTACCTCGAAGGTCACGGCGTCACGGTGCGAGACGCCCTCAGCCTGGGCGTCGCGGACAACCTCGCCGTCGGCTGCCTCGACCCGGCGAGCCTGCTCGACCACTACCGCAGGCTCGACCTCTCCGGGTGCGACGCGCTGGTGCTGTCCGCCTGCGTGCAGATGCCTTCGCTCCAGGTGATCCAGCGAGTCGAGGACGAGGTCGGCATCCCGGTGCTCAGCGCCGCGACCGCCACCGCGCACGCGCTGCTCACCTCCCTCGGACTGGCCCCGGTCGTGCCGGAGGCCGGGGCCCTCCTCGCGGGGTGCGGGTGACCGTCCCCGCGGGGCGAGTCCCCGGCCCCGGCGCCCGCGGTGGGGAACCCGCGTCCGGGGCCGCGGGTTCCGGGGCCGCGGGTTCCGGGGGCGGCCCGCGCCCTCGGGAGGCCGGCCAGACGGCCGGGGCCCGCGCCGTCGCCCGCGCCCTGACCGGTGTGCTCCCCGCGGAGGCGATCCTCACCGACCCCGCCAGGCTGCGCACCTACGACTGCGACGGGCTGAGCCACCTGCGGGTCACGCCCGGCCTGGTCGTGCTGCCCGAGACCACCGCCCAGGTGCGCGCGGCCGTACTGGCCTGCGCCGAGGCGGGGGTCCCGTTCGTGGCGCGCGGCGCGGGCACCGGTCTGTCCGGCGGTGCGCTGCCGGTCGCGGACGGGGTCGTCATCGCGCTGACCCGCATGCGGCGCATCCTGCGCGTCGACCCGGCCGACAAGGTCGCCGTCGTCCAGCCGGGAGTGGTCAACACCGAGATCAGCGCCGCCGCCAGGCCGTACGGCCTCTACTTCGCGCCCGACCCCTCAAGCCAGACCGTGTGCACGATCGGCGGCAACGTCGCGGAGAACTCCGGCGGAGCCCACTGCCTCAAACACGGTTTCACCGTGAACCACGTCCTGGCCGCCACCGTCGTGCTCCCCACAGGGGAGGTCGTCGAACTCGGAAGCCAGGCCCCCGACCCCGTCGGATACGACCTGCTCGGCGTCTTCGTCGGAGCCGAGGGCACCCTCGGGATCGCCACGGAGATCACCGTACGGCTCACCCGGGCTCCCCTGGCCGTGGAGACCCTCCTGGCCGGGTTCCCCGGCGTCGAGCCGGCCGCCGCGACCGTCTCCGCCATCGTCGCCGCGGGCGTCGTGCCCGCCGCCGCCGAACTCATGGACGCCCTCGCCGTCGAGGCGGCCGAGGCCGCGGTCGGCTGCGGGTACCCGCCCGGCGCCGGAGCGGTCCTGCTCGTCGAGCTCGACGGCCCGCGGGCCGAGGTCGCCGGCGCCCTGGCCGAGGTCGAGGAGCTGTGCCGCCGGCACGGCGCCTTCGACCTGCGCCGGGCCCGTGACGAGAGCGAACGGGCCGCCCTGTGGCGCGGCCGTAAATCGGCCTTCGCCGCGGTCGGCCGGATCAGTCCCGACTACTACGTCCAGGACGGCGTCGTGCCCCGCACCGTGCTTCCCGAGGCGCTCCTGCGCATCGGCGCCCTCGCGGAGCGGGCCGGGCTGCGCGTCGCCAACGTCTTCCACGCGGGCGACGGCAACCTGCACCCCCTGGTCCTCTTCGACGCCGCGGTCCCCGGCGCGGCCGAGGCCGCGGAGCGCCTGGCCGGCCGGATCCTCGGCGTCTGTCTCGACCTCGGCGGCTCCATCACGGGCGAACACGGCGTCGGGGTGGAGAAGATGGCCTACCTGGCCCACCAGTTCTCCCGCGACGACCTCGACGTCATGCAGTTCCTCCGCTGCGCCTTCGACCCGGCCGCGCTCGCCAACCCCGGCAAACTCTTTCCCACCCCGCGGCTGTGCGGCGAACCCCCAGGCCCCCGCCGCGGCGCCCATCCGCTCCAAGACGCGGGCCTGGCGGAGCTGTACTGATGCCCCTCACCGACGCGGTCCGGCGTGACCTGCACGCCCTCCCCGATGTGGCGGTCGTCCCCGGCGACCCGCCGACCGTCCTGCCCACGACCGTTCAGGCCCTCGCCGCCGTCCTCGGCCACGCCGGGGACTTCACCGTGGCCGTCGTCGGCGCCCGCACCTCGGTCGCGCCCGGCGAACCGTGGACGGCCGCCGACGTCGTGATCGACACCGGCCGCCTGGACGCCCTGCTCTCCTACGACCCGGGAGAGCTCGTGGTGCGGGCCCAGGCGGGGATGCCCCTCGCCCGTCTCCAGCGGACACTCGCCGAGCACCGCCAGCGACTCGCCCTCGACCCCGAGCACGACCGGGGCACCCTCGGCGGCGTCGTCGCCACCGGTGCCTACGGCCCCCTCCGGCTGCGGCACGGCACCGTACGCGACCAGCTCCTCGGGGTCACCGCCGTCCTCGCCGACGGCCGCGTCGCGCGCGCGGGCGGCAACGTCGTCAAGAACGTGGCCGGATACGACCTGGGCAAGCTCTACACCGGGAGCCTCGGCACCCTCGGCGTCCTGGCGGAACTCGCCTTCCGGGTCGCCCCGCTGCCGCCCGCTCACCGCTGGCTGGCCGTCCCCTGCGGCCTGCCCGCCGCCGTCGACCTGGCCAGGACGGTCGACGAGGCCGCGCTCGAACCGGCCGCCGCGCAGTGGTACGGCCCCGGCGAAGGCGGAGGGGAGCTGTGGCTGCTCTTCGAGGGGACACCGGCCGCGGTCGAGGACATCCTCGGCCAGGCCCGCGCGCTGGCGGCTCCCTTCGCCACCGGCGCCCCGCGAAGCCACGCGGCCCACACCCGCCCGGTTCCCCCGGCGACCGCGGACACGTCCGCCAGGCTCCGGCTCGCCGCCCCGCTCTCGCGCCTGGCCGACCTCGTACGCCACACCGTGGCCCGCTGTGCCCGCCTCCCCGAGGCGGTGTGGACCGAAGCGGCCGTCGGCGTCGGCGTCGCCACCCTGTCTCTTCCTGTGTCCCTCCCGGCAGGCCCCTCCTCGGGCTGGGAGGAGGCGCTGAAGGAGGTCCGAGACCTGGCCGCGCCGTACGGGGGCAGCGTGGTCGTGGACACCGGCCCGGGGGCGGCGCGTCTGCCCGCCGACCCCTGGGGCTCGCCGCCGGACGCCGTGGCCCTGATGCGCGCGGTCAAGGACCGGTTCGACCCCCGGCACCGGCTCAACAGGCACCGATTTCTGGAGGGACTGTGACCTCGTCGCCAACGCCGTTCCCACCCGGTTCCCAGCCCGGGGATCCAACGCCGTTCCCATCCGGTTCCCAGCCCGGGGATCCAACGCCGTTCCCATCCGGTTCCCAGCCCGGGGATCCAACGCCGTTCCCGCCCGGTTGCCAG
This sequence comes from Streptosporangium carneum, assembly GCF_027922005.1. Classification (GTDB taxonomy): domain Bacteria; phylum Actinomycetota; class Actinomycetes; order Streptosporangiales; family Streptosporangiaceae; genus Streptosporangium; species Streptosporangium carneum. The sequence goes on from NZ_BSEV01000005.1 coordinate 272,688, forward strand.
CCCGGGGAGGCGTCCGCGGAACACCCGCCGCGCTCGCCGTCCGTGCCCGCGCCGGGCGCGGCGCACGCGGCGGCCTCCGGAGGCGGTGACCCGAGCGGATGGCTGGCCGACTGCGTGCACTGCGGCTTCTGCCTGCCCGCCTGCCCGACCTACATCCTTGACTCCGCGGAACCCGACTCCCCCCGGGGCCGTATCCAGCTCATCGGCCAGATCCTCGACTCGGGCACCGTCTCGCCCGTTCAGGCCGGGCACCTGGACAACTGCCTCGGCTGTCTCGCCTGCCTGCCCGCCTGCCCGTCGGGCGTACGGTACGACAGGCTGATCGAGCACGCGCGGGAACGGGTGGAGGAGGAACATCCCCGTCCGTGGCGGGAACGGGCACAGCGTGCCCTCGTGTTCGCGCTGTTCCCGCATCCGCGAAGGCTCCGCCTGGTCCGCCCGCTGCTGTGGCTGTACCAGCGTCGTCTCTCAGGGCTCGTCTCCCGGTTCCTGCCCGCGGCCGTACGTGAGATGGCCGCTCTCGCCCCCGAGGTGACCGGTCTCACCTGGACCCCCGTCGCCGAGACCGTGCCCGCGGCGCAGCCCCGGCGCGCCGTCGTCGGCCTGGTCGCCGGGTGCGTCCAGCGCGTCTTCTTCCCCGGTGTGAACCAGGCCACGGCAGAGGTGCTGGCAGCCGAGGGCTGTGAGGTGCGCACCCCCGCCGCCCAGGGATGCTGCGGGGCCCTCAGCGCCCACGCCGGACGCCTTGAGGAGGCCCGCCGCTTCGCCCGCGACCTGATCGGGACCTTCGAGAGCGCGGGGGTCGACGTCGTCGTCGTCAACGCGGCCGGCTGCGGCGCGGCCATCAAGGAGTACGGTCACCTGCTGGCCGACGATCCCGCCTGGGCGGCGCGGGCCACCCGCTTCGCGGCCAAGGTCCGCGACGCCGCCGAATGGCTCGTCGAGATCGGCCCGCGGGCCGCCCGCGTCCCCGTGGGACTCAGCGTCGCCTACCAGGACGCCTGCCATCTCAGGAACGGCCAGGGCGTCATCGCCCAGCCCCGTGCCCTGCTGAGCGGCATCCCCGGCCTTGACCTTCGTGAGGTCGCCGAGCCCGGAGTCTGCTGCGGGTCCGCCGGGATCTACAACCTCCTGCAGCCCGGCACCGCCTCCCGCCTCGGCCACCGAAAGGCGGAACACGTACGGGAAACCGGCGCGGAGGTCCTCGCCACCGCCAACCCCGGCTGCGCCATGCAGATCCGCCAGGCCCTGCGCGACTCCGGCTCCGAGGTGCGGGTCATGCACGTGATGGAACTGCTCGCCCTCAGCATCCGCGGGTAGGGGACCCGGCCCCGCGGGTGGTGGGATCCGCCGATCCCACCACCCGCCTACGGACGCCGGGCCGTCTCACCCCCGCCATGGGAAGCCCGGGACGTCAAGCCGGTCCGCGACCCGAGGCGGCCGAGGTGACGGGCCAGCACTCGGCCAGGTCCGCCTGGCCCGCCACCACGGCGGTGCGGAGATGTTCGGTACGGGCGGATCCGTCGCCCACGAGGGTGGCCACCGAGGCCAGTGCCCGGATCTCTTCGGCCAGCGCGGCCAGAGCCAGTTCGGAGGCGGGGGTCCTGGGCTGCTCCGGCGCGTGGAGGAGACGCACGAGGTTCGCTCCGGCGGCCTTCAGCTCCCGGGCCCGGGCGACGACGGCCGGGAAGGTTCCGGAGCGCACGGTGAGAGCGACACCGCGCAGCGGGGTGGCGGTGGCCTGGATCACGGCGGCCAGGTCCGCCGGTGAGGCCTGGTCCGAGGCCTGGTCCGAGGCCTGGTCCGAGGGCTCGTCCGAGGGCTCGTCCGAAGCCTCGGACATGACCGGGCAGGTGTACTCGACATAGCCGAAACCAGCCTCGGCGGCGGCCTTGGCCAGGGTGGTGTCGACGGGAAGCCGCACTCCGGCGAGCGCCTCGGTGTAGGTGGTGACGAAGTCGGCGAGTCCGGAAAGGGCGGTCCAGTCGAGGGTGTCGGCCGAGACGGAGGCCAGGTCGGCGACGACGAGCCCGGCGCCGGCCAGGGCGAGGCCGCCGAAGAGGGTGAGATCGCGTTCGTGGCGGGCCGCCGAGCCCGCGGGGGCGAGAGGCCGGGTGACGACGACGCGGGTGGGCAGCGTACGGTCGGCGATCCGTACCGGGGTGCACAGGGGGTCGGCCCCCGCGTTGAGGGGAAGGTCGACCTCGGCGGCGGTCGCGTCGGTGAACCAGCGTTCGACGTCGCGGGCGAGGCGGGGATCGGCGGCGCGCAGCCGGTCGTAGGACAGGGCCCCGGTCCGGGTCAGCCACTGGAAGGCGAGCTGGCTGGGGGCGCGGTTCATGCGCTGCCCGAAGGTCTCCCACCAGATCTGGCTGGCTCTGGCCCGTGCCTGAAGGTGTTCGACGGCGGGGCGGCGTTCGGCCTCGTAACGTGCGAAAGCCGTACCGGGGTCGGGTTCGGCGACCAGGCAGCGGGCGAGCACGACCGCGTCCTCCATGGCCAGGGTGGTGCCCGAGCCGACGGAGAAGTGGGCGGTGTGGGCCGCGTCGCCGACGAGGACGACGTTGCCCGCGCTCCAGCGCGCGCAGTCGACGTTGCGGAAGTTCGCCCAGCGTGACCTGTTGCCGAGCAGTGGGCGGCCTTCGAGGTCGGCGGCGAACAGCCGCTCCAGGTACCGCTTGCTGCGCAGGTCGGTGCCGTCGGAACCAAGGGGCGCGTCGGGCCGGTCGAGCCCGGCGCGGCGCCAGGTGTCCTCGTCGGTTTCGACGAGGAAGGTCGCCATGCCCGGCGCGTACGGGTAGGCGTGCGCGGCCCACGCGCCGTGCTCGTCGGCGGCGAAGCTGAAGGTCATCCCGGCCAGTCCGAGTTCGGCGCCCAGCCAGATGTACTTGGCGCGGCCGAGCCCGTCGGTCACCCCGAACTCGGGGCCGAGCGCGGTCCGGGTGGCGCTGTTCGCGCCGTCGGCGGCCACGATCACGTCGGCGTCGACCTCGCCGAGTTCGACGGTGGTGCCGTGTTCGAGGGTGACTCCCACCGCGAGGGCCTGCTCGCGCAGGATGTCGAGCAGTGCGGCGCGCGCGATGGCGGTTCCGCCTCGCGGGCCCCATCGCACGTCGGCGCCGTGGTGACGCAGTGAGATGCCGTGACCGACCACTCCGGCCTCGACGATGCGACGCTGTGTTTCGAGGTCGGCCTCGGCCAGCGCCGCGACGGTGCGGTCCGCGAGGCCGATGCCGAAGCCGAAGGTCGAGCCTGGAGCGTCCCGCTCGTAGACCGTCACCTGCCAGGACGGGTCTGCCCGACGCAACAGCCGGGCCAGGAACAGGCCGGCCGGGCCGCCGCCCAGACAGGCCAGGGTGCGATTGCCCATGGAGCTCCTTAGTCTTACGTTGAATATTCTACGCAACCGTAAATCGAGTCGTCGTGCGGGCGCAACGGGCTCTTCGGGGCGACATCTCGGTGGATCCTTCCGATGCGTTAAATATTAGACTAACCTGTCAGAAATTCGCGCGGGATCGCCCGTCCGATCCACAGGGAGGTCTCATGACCACGTCCACTGACACCCCGCCGCCCGGCGTCCGGGTCGCCGGCCCCCCGGTAGCGGGTGCCGGAGAGGTGCTGACCGGCCCGGCCCTGGCGTTCGTCGCCGAACTGCACCGCAGGTTCGCCCCCGTCAGGAACGAGTTGCTGGCCGCGCGTGCCGTACGGCGGGCGAAGATCGCCGCCGAGGGGCGGTGTGACTTCCTGCCCGAGACCGCCGGTGTGCGGGCAGGGGACTGGCGCGTGCCACCTCCCCCCGCCGACCTGGCCGACCGCCGCGTGGAGATCACCGGCCCGGCCGAGCGCAGGATGACCGTCAACGCGCTGCGCTCCGGGGCCAAGGTCTGGCTCGCCGACTTCGAGGACTCCCTCGCCCCCCGCTGGAGCAACGTGATCGCCGGTCAGATCAACCTCTCGGCCGCGATCGCCAGGGACATCGACGAGGAGATCGACGGAAAGCGCTACGAGCTGCCCGAGGGCCCGCTGGCCACGATCGTGATGCGTCCCCGGGGCTGGCATCTCGACGAGCGGAACCTGGAGATCGACGGTGAGCCCGCGGTCGCCGCTCTCGTCGACTTCGGCCTCTACTTCCTGCGCAACGCGCACACCCTCCTCGAACGGGGCAGCGGCCCTTACTTCTACCTGCCCAAGCTCGAAAGCCACCGCGAGGCCGCGCTGTGGAACGAGGTCTTCCTCGCCGCCCAGGCGGCCCTCGGCCTGCCCGCCGGGACGATCCGTGCCACGGTGCTGATCGAGACGATCACCGCCGCGTTCGAGATGGACGAGATCCTGCACGCCCTCGGTCCGCACGCCGCCGGGCTCAACGCCGGACGCTGGGACTACCTGTTCTCCATCGTCAAGACGTTCCGCGACGCGGGCGCGGCCTTCGTGCTGCCCGACCGTAACACCGTCACCATGACCGCGGGCCTCATGCGGGCCTACACCGACCTGCTGGTCGCCACCTGCCACCGCAGGGGGGCGCACGCCATCGGCGGCATGTCGGCCTTCATCCCCTCACGGCGTGATCCGGAGGCCAACCGGATCACGCTGGACCACGTGCGCGCCGACAAGCGGCGAGAGGCGGGTGACGGGTTCGACGGCTCCTGGGTGGCCCACCCCGACCTGGTGCCCGTCTGCCGCGAGGTCTTCGACGAGACCCTCGGGGACCGCCCCAACCAGCTCGGGCTGCAACGCCGGGCGCGGATCACCGCCGACCAGCTTCTCGACGTGCGCTCGGCGGGTGACCGTTTCACCCGGGCGGGCCTCGACAACGCCGCCGACGTGCTCCTTCGCTACCTCGCGGCCTGGCTCGGCGGCAGCGGCGCGGTCGGCATCCACAACCTCATGGAGGACGTCGCGACCGCCGAGATCTGTCGTTCGCAGCTGTGGCAGTGGCGCCACAACGCGGTACGGCTCGACGACGGCGTCACCGTCACCGCGCACGTGCTGACCCGCGCTCTCGACGAGCGTCTGGCCGTGATCCGCGAGGAGCTCGGCGAGGCCGCGTACGCCGCGGGCCACTGGAGCGCGGCACGTGAACTCGCCGGCGGGCTCGTCCTGTCCGACGACTACGCCGATTTCCTCACCCAACCGGCCTACCCCCTGCTCACCGAGGGGTGAGCAAAGGCTCGCGCCTGCTCGCCCCGGACGCCGCCGACCTGGACTTCGTGGCGTCGGTCCAGCTCCCGCGCCGCGTCCCGGCGGGTTTCCACGGCAACTGGCTCCCCGACCTCTGACGGATCGGGAGCCGCCGGTGTGGTCGTCTCTGCCGGCGGCAGGATTCGAAGAGGAACGAGATGTCCATCCCGCCGACCGGCTCCGTCGAGCCGGTCGGCGGCCGATTGGGATGAGCGGGGTCGTCCCGCTCACCTGCAGTTAACTTTTAGTTCTGCGTCATCCTGTCGCGTGAAACCAAAGTTACGTTGGGGCAGGGAGAATCTCCCGCCCGGCAGAGGGCGCGTCCTCTAGCCGAATGCGCCGTTCCTGATGACTTCGACGAAGGCGTTCCACCCGGCGGGGGTGAGGATCAGGGCGGGGTCGGAGGTGTCCTTGCTGTCGCGGACGCCTCGGTGTCCGCCGGTCAGCGTGGCGACCTCGACGCAATCCCCGCCATCGCTTCCAGACAGGGTGGACTTGCGCCAGGTGGCCGTGTCGACCTCTCGGATCAGCTCATCCATTTCTGTGTCGCCTCCTTGAGCAGCTCCACTGATTCGCGCTGCGGTGCCGCCTCGGCGCGGATTCCCTCGTACCTGAACGTCAAGGCGCTGACATCCTCCGGGCGCTCCGTCACCCTCCCCAGAAGTCCGGCGGATTCGATGTATGCCGTGTCGGCCATCCCCTGAGTCTGCGCTATAACGAATCCGCCGAGAAGACCTGGAGTGGAGCGTGCGCTGAAAGGGAGGACCTGAATGGTGATTCGGGGCGTCTGGGCGAGCTCGACAAGGCGCTCAAGCCGCGCGGACATGACGGCGGGGTCTCGATGGGGCGGTAAGGATCCCCTCGTCGAGGACCACCCAGAGCATGGGAGGGTTGACGTGGGTGAGCAGATTTTGGCGCTCCAAACGAGTGGCCACCTGCTTCTCCACCTCCTCCGGCCCTGCTCCAGGCTCACCGCTGAGAATGACCCTGGCGTACTCCTCTGTCTGGAAGAGACCGGGAACCATCAACGGTTACCAGGTACGCAGAGCGTCCGCTGTGGCCTCGACGTCGAGCCAGGGTCTGAACCACATGGGCGCCGCCGAGTGACTGACCATCGGCCACAGGCGCAGCAGAGCCCCCTCCGCCTCTAGGGCCTCGTCGCAGAACCTGGCGAACTCCTCCGACGGCGCCCGCTGCGCCGTCTCGATCGTGCTGATCGTGCCCACGGAATAGGGGATGTGTTTCGCCAGTTGCAGCTGGGACCAGCCTCGGACCCTACGGAGTCGTCGCAGCTCGAAGCCGAAGAGCGCGGTCGGGGAGCCAGACGGGTGGAGATCACTTTCCTTTGGCGTCGGACCTTTGGGGGAGCCTTTCATCAGGCTTTCGGAAGGGTTTCCCTAAAGCGCTTAATGACGATGCGAAGTCAATCAACTACTTACCATAGTCGAAGCTTGGCGTGGTGGGGAGGGGCGGTCAAGGTCGAGCTCTTCGGGTGGGTGAAGCCGTGAGGTCAGTGGGTGGGGAGCCAAAGGTGCTCGGAGAGATCGGCCTGGCCGGTGTCCATGAGTTCGTCGCGCAGGCACCGGCGCCGGAAACCACCACGAACAGGGTGAGGACGTGTGGTCACCGCGCTAAGCGTTCGGAGACGCGTCGTTCTTCGGGGGGCAGGGGGCGCAGGGCGGCCAGGAGGTGAAGGAGTTACCCGGTCGCCATCGCCTCTAAGGCTGAGTCATCCATTCCGATTTACTGTCGATTTGCTACAGGTAGAAAATCTGAAAGCTCTCCGTTTCTGATGAGACGTTCCGTGATTAATGATCCAAAGCCCACCATTGCAGTTAAGGCGAACTTCTTCAACCCGCCTTTGAAGCCTGTGTCTTCGAGAATTGGGATAGCATCGGCCAGTATGCTCTCAGGGTTGTACCCCACGGCGATACGGGCATCGTCAAGTGCTGCATCGTACTGTTGTTGTGCTATTCGGGAGAGCCCTCGGATCTCGTAAGGAACGGCCTCGCCGATGACAGGAGGAGGTGTGCTGTACTCATGGGAGGTTATCGCATCCGATGCGAGCGACACAGCCTTCCTATAATCAAGGCTGATGTAGCTTATTATGGCGCGAGCGATCAAAACGGGGCTTGCGTCTGCTCCCAGCTCAGCTGCTCTTGCCATTTCACTGTCGGCCTCTTTGATGTTTCCCTCGCCGAGGAGTGCCAGTCCAAGACCATAGTGGGCTTCGGGTGATTCAGGAAGAAGTTCCTTCGCCCTGCGGAACTCCTCCACTGCTTTTTTGAAGTCCAGTTTGTCGAACAGTAGGTCCGAGCCGCACGCTTCGTGCGCCTCTCCCAGCCGCCGATCAAGATCAAAGGGGTATCTCGAGCCCCTCTTTTTCATACTCTCGAGGGTCGTCACCAGGCCGCTGTAATCCTCTGCGGAGTCCGCATCAAGGAACGCCCGCACCGGATTTCCCGGCTCGGCTGTCTCTCTGATGAGGTAGTCAAGGAGAACGGCGATTTGGTCGTACATTCCCGGTGGGTGCCATATGGGGCGGATATTGTGGTCGGAAAGGAACCTGGAGCGGTTCCGTGCGGCTTCGTCCTCGGCGGGGCGTTCGACGACCGCGAAATGGCAGTGAGGATCACTGCAGGTTTCGGTGAGTACCTTCACTACGCGGTCGTTCGAGAGGGAGCAGCCAATGAAAAGAACGGAATTTCCAGAGAATAGATGGCGCAGCAGCTGGTAAAGAGTGTTGGGAGCGTTCGGGTCGTGGTTCTCTCTAGAGTTGTACTGACGATCGTATTCGGCCACCGTGAGAACCCGGTCCGACTCGTCGAGCACGTCACCATGGATCTTCAGGAGAATGTGAAACCGTTCGAACAGTGCGCGCTTGAAGATCATTGATCGATTCCCCCACGCGAGGAGGTCGAACGGGTTCCCCGAGACCTTGTATGTATCTTCGATCACGTGATCGAAATTCGTCGTCACCATTGGGCCATGGAAAAGTGGGGGGAGGTATTCTACGGCGGTTATATTTCCTGGGTGACGAGCTTTGTTGGGGCAGAATGCATCGTACACAAGGTCTTCGAACCTACGGAACCCCAAGGCTTGCTGTAGAATCTCGGCAGCTCTTTCGTAGCCACAGGAATTAGAGTCGTGGTTGTCGATCAGAGTGGACACTTCCCCCTCTTTGTCAGCTTCTTGTGCGAGGTTCTTCAGGAAGTCCGTCCAGCCCTGATATTCGTAAGGAACGGTTAATCCAGCTCCGATGAACGGTACGATTCCGCGTCGAGAGCGTATGGTTTCGGCCAGTTTTTTGACGGTATCTTTGTTCCCCGCATAAGTGATGATGTCTTCATCATCGCGAGTGATGGGGTCAGCCATGATCTGCCTCCCAAAATCACTTCTATTTATGCTCTCTCCCTCGATGGGTGGATGTCAAGCAGAGACCTGCTCTCTGTGTGGTGATTTATCGTGGAGGTCTGGCTATAAATCGTTCTTTACATTTCGCTTGACTTTTTCCCGGCCTGATGGACTCGGATCCCCGCCCTGCCCGGCTCGGGTGCCTTCCTGGGGGTTTTTAAACATCGCTGATCTTTAATTCGCTTTGACGCAGCCTTGGACCCTGGCTCTACGGCGATTGTTCTATGAGAGGCCACACTTACGTCTTTGCGCCTCGATGGCCCTCGCGTCGGGCTTGGTGGCCCGGTGCGCAGGTGCCTGGTTCGACCAACCGCTCCGCTTGAGCGGCCCCCATGCTCCGGTGGAGAAGGTGCGATGGATGGAACACCCAGCCGATCGCCCGCCGGACCCGTGTGAAGGGATTAACGCTTGGCCGACGTCCGGAGGCCCGCAAGTCCTTGCTGCCTGCGCATCGGTATGGCCGGGGGTGAAGATCGGTGACGAGTAATCGTACTTTTTCTCGCTCGGCTCGTTGTCATGAGGTAAGTCAGTCGCCTTGTACATACCTCATGACGGAGGCATGCAGCCGCAAACAAGCGCTTTCACTTGGTTTAGGCGTCCGAGGGGGTGAAGTGCAGGGCTGCCAGAAGGTCGGGCAGCCGGCCGGTCGCCGTGGCCATCGCCAAGGTGTCCTGGTACTCGCGCCAGTGCGCGATCTGGCCGTCGCGGACCCTCAGCACGCCGATGAAGGGGGCGCTGGACCGGTGACCGGTGACCGGGTCTACGCCGGACAGCTCGTACTCGGTGATGATCACGTCGGCGTCGGCGGTCTCGTGGACCACGACCTCGCCCAGCTCCAGTTGGAACGGCAGGGCGGCCCGGCCGGAGCGGGCGAAGGCGAGGAACTGCTCGCGGCCCACGAAGCGGCGCGGCCTGCCGGGCGGGGCGAACGGCGTCTCGACGACGACGTTCTCGGCCCACAGGTCGTCGGTGAGGAAGTCGCCCTCCCCGGACATCCCCCGGTGAAGGCGCTCGAGCACCTCGCGTGGACCGGCGGCGGTTGAGGTCATCGCGGTTACCTCCAGCGAACGGCACTAAGATGAGTGGACACTCACTTTGGCGAAAATAATGAGTCGCCACTCATCTTGTCAACGGAGCGCCGACCATGACCCCGACCGACGACCCGACACCGCTGCGCGCCGACGCCCGGCGCAACCGGGAGCGCATTCTCGCCGCCGCCGAGGCCGTCTTCGCCGAACGGGGCCCCTCCGCCTCGACCGAGGAGGTCGCCGCGCGGGCGGGCGTCGCGATCGGCACCGTCTTCCGGCACTTCCCCACCAAGAACGACCTGCTCGGCGCGATCGTCAAAACCTTCATGGCACGGCTCACCGAGGAGGCGGACGCCCTCGCGGATCACGGTGACCCGCGGACGGCGCTGTTCACGTTCTTCACCCGGATGGTCGAGGAGGCGGCGGCGAAGAGGACGGTCGTCGACCTGCTGGCGGGAGCCGGAGTCGACATGGGAGTCGCCAAGCCCGTTCAGACCTTCCGGGAGGCGATCGGGACGCTGCTCGCCCGCGCCCAGGGGGCCGGCGCGGTACGCCAGGAGATCCGCCCGGACGAGGTGGTCGCCCTGCTCACCGCGGCCTGTCAGGTGGCGCTGCAGGCCGGATGGGACCCCGGCCTGCGCCGCCGTACCCTGAAGATCATCTTCGAAGGCCTGCGCCCGAAGGACGACGGCTGACAGGCGAGGGGCGTGGACGTTCTCTTCAAGAACCGGTGGAAGACAGGCGCAGGGCCTCGTCGCGGATGTCCTTCAACTGGACCGGTGCGCCGTGGCGCTCCATCCGCCAGACGATCCATCCCTTGCAGGCCTTGGTCCCGGCCAGCGCGTTCCCGGCGGCCATGAGGGTGGCGAAGCGCTCGCCGGTGGCCAGCCGGATCATCCCGTCCGCCTCGACGGTGGCGTGGTGGGTCTTGTTCCGCACCTTGCGGAAGATCGTCGTGCCGGCGGGGACGGCTCCGTTCCAGACCAGGGCCGCGAGGTCGACATCGGGCCGGGGAGGAGGGGGAGGCGGGAGCGGTGGAGGCGTGGGTCCGGGCGCGGGCGCGGGTGCGGGTGGGGGAAGCACGAAGCCGAGGCGCCCGGGATTCCAGATGTCCTCGCAGAGACGCCGATAGAGGCGCTGGCGTTGCTGGATCTGTTCGAGACCGAAGGTCGGGCACGGGAGGAACATCTCCTCCAGGCCCTCCCGTCTGATGTAGTTGACGAACGGGGCGTTGCGTTCGAGGCTCTGCGGATGCAGGGAGGCGGCGAGCCGGTTCTCGGCGTAGTAGTGCTTGAGTTTGCGGTCGTAGGGGTCGTCGCCGAAGCTGGCGTTGACGGACTTGGGCAGGAGCAGCAGCGCGCCGAGCCGGTTGCGCCAGACGCCGAACTCCTCCTCGCTCGCGACGATCGACGCGTATCTCCCAGGGTGGTTGGCCCAGATGTGCTCGATCTCGCAACCCTGCAGATAGTCGCCCTCGTCACCGACGCCGCCGCACTCCCGCTCCACGTGTGCGGTCATCCTGGCGAGAAGGTAGCGGACGAAGCGCCGGTTGTTCGCCCGCAGCCCGAAGGACCCAAGCTCCCGGAAGTCGTGTTCCAGCCGGGTGACCCTGCGTCCGAGGAGTGAGGCGATGTCCGAGACCGTACGGCACCGCCGCAGGGAGGGGATCAGCCGGTGCACGATCTCGTCCAGGTCGCGGCGCTGCACGGGGAAGTTGTCGGCGCACCGCCGTACGTAGACGAGATCGAGGAAGGCGGCGACCAGCGAGCACTTCTCGAAGGACACGCGCTCGGGATCCTCGGGGGAGATGACCGCCAGGAGGAGCACGAACTGGTTGTCGATGCCGTTGTAGCCGTTGAAGAAGACGGGGGCGAGGTCGGCCCTGAACTCCAGGCGCGCGCGCAGGACGGCTCGGTAACGTTCCGCCACGGCTGTCAGTCTTCTGATGAACTCCCGGGCCCCGGCCGCGCGGTCGATGCCGAGACGGCTCTCGTTGCGCAGAACCCACTCGTGGAAGGCCTTGTCGATCTTCTCCAGATCGGTGGATCCCTCCTGGAACGAGGCGTGCCGCGCCAGGAGGTAGGAGCGCACGTAGGCGCTGGGCACGTTCGCCTCCGGGGCGTACGGCTCCGCCGCGGTGAGATGGGCGAGCATGTCGGCCCAGGCCCTGCCGAACTCCTGGCGGGACGGCTCGTCAAGCCGCCTGAACAGGTGCCCCTTGAGAAGGTCCACGTGGTTGGGTCGCAGACCTCGGTCGTTCATGGAGACGAAGATCTCGCGGCCGTTCTCCTGGTTGAGCGCCTGGATGCCCACCAGGCAGACCCGGTCGAGCAGCCACTGGACGAAGAAGACCAGCGCCTCCTGGCGCAGTGCCTCGGGGAAGTCCTCGTCGATCTCCCGGCTGCGTTCGTAGAGGTTCCGCGCCGAGAGATGGGCGTTGTCGGGCAGCAGGAAACCGCCGAGATCGTTCCAATTGACGACGAGGGCGTTGAGCAGCTGCGCGCGGGTCAGCTCTTCGGCGGTGCCGACCTTGAAGCTGCGCTTGCCGTGTTTGGCGGTGTAGGTGAGATTCTCCAGCTCCTGGGCGCGGAGCCTTTCCTCCTGATCCTTCAGCAGGTTCGCGAGGTAGATCAGCAGAAGGTGGAGCGTGGTGATCCGCTGTTGACCGTCCACGAGAAACGTGCGGCCCTCGTGCTCGTGGTAGACGTAGGGGCCGAGGAAGTAGGGGGCGTACCGGCTGACCTCGGCGTGCTCGTGCTGGGGGCGCCACTGGGCGAGGAACCTCTCGCCGAGGTCGTCGATCAGAGTCCGGACCTCGCTCCGCGTCCAGGTGTACTCCCGCTGGTAGTAGTCCAGGGCGAAGGAGTTCTCTGCGAAGAGTGTGCGGACGGTTACGCCTGCGCCGTGGATGGGACTGTCCACCATGAAGTCGGGAGTGCCTCTCGTTCGCGGGGGCGGCGGCTCTTCTGAGCCGGTTCATTCCATTTATCACGCGGGGTGGGGGAGCGTTACCGATCTCGCCGAAGTCACCGCTCCGTGCGGCGTGTTCTCCGATGTCCAGCGGGACCGGCCCAACGGCGAGAGCCGCCTCGCCTCGTGGGAGCCGTCCCGCCTTCCCCGGCCGGAGGTGGGTGCTTCCGGCGTGCCGTACGGGTGCCGGAGCGGGGAAGGAAAGTCTGGTTCGGGGCGTGTCTTTTCATGGTGGCGACGGAGAGGATCTTCATTGGGGGATTCTCGGTGTCTTCGGTATTATTTAGGAAAGTTTCCTGTGTAAAACTCCGCCTTGGATGTCGCTGCCTGCTGTTGTTCGTCCCGCTATCGGTGGCGGGCCGTTGAGGTCGAATGGTCCTGCGGGAATCGCCGGCATCGCCGGAACCGGAGGCTCGAAAGCGTTCCCAGCCATTGGAGACAGTCATGTTCCGACGTGTCCTCCCCCTGGGGCCGGCCACGGCCTTGGCCGCCACGGCGTTCCCCGCGCAGGCCGAGATCGTCGAGTCCGTCGACAGTCCTCTCGGCGTCGGCGGGTACCGCGTGGCCAATGTCCATCCCGACGCGTACCTCGGTTTCTACGAGCGAGGCTCCGTCACCTGCCACGCCAACGGCCTGCGCGGGGGACTCGTGCTCAAGGGCGCCGGAGCCCCCTACGCCGCCTGCCGGTTCACGCGCCGGGAGGGGCTGATCGTGGGGGTCAGGGAGAAGCTGCCGGACCATTACCTGGTGTGCGTGATACAGCGCTGAGGTCGTTGTGGGCGTGGGAGCGGATCCACCGCCCCGACGCTCACGCCGGTCGAACGGTCCCGCCGGGCGATCCGTTTCGCTGTCGGCGGCAAGGTGTTGCCCGAGCGGTCCCGCGAGAAACACCGGGAACGCCGGGAGCGCCGGGAACGCCGAAAGTGGAAAGCCGAAATCGTTTCCCGGACCGAAAATGGCTTCTCGTCGGGGAAGCGAGTGTTTCGCGTTTTCTCCCTCGAACCTTCGTCGTTCCTCCGTCTGTTTTTCCCGGCACGGGTCAGAAGGGGTGAATAAATCCAAAGAAAGGGGGCGGCCGATAAGCCGCCCCCTTTCTTGTCATGACATGGCGCCGCCTCGCGGTCAGCAGCTCAGGTTGTCACCGGGGTCGACCCCGAGGATCGCGGAGAACCTCTTGTAGGCGTCGATGCGGCTCTGCACCTGACGGGGGTTGCCGCCGTCGCACTCGAGGAAGCCGTTGATGCTGCGGATCGTCTCGCCGAAGCCCCGGCTGTTGACCATCGCGGTGTGCGGGGTCATCGTGCCGGGACCGTTCTGGGTCATCCAGTACCAGATGCCGGTCATCCAGGCCACCGAGGCCTCGGTCTGCACCAGGTTCGGGTTGTTGAGCAGGTCGATGCCGAGCGCGTCGCCTGCCGCCTTGTAGTTGTAGTTCCAGCTCAGCTGGATCGGGCCGCGGCCGTAGTAGGACGACAGGCCCGCGGGACAGCCGAAGGGCTGCTTGAGGTCGCAGTAGTGGGGGTAGTTCGCGGTGTTCACCTCGACGATGTAGAACAGGCCGGCCGTCTCGTGGTTGATGTTGGCGAGGAAGGCCGCGGCCTCCTGCTTCTTGATGGTGTCGTTGCCGGTCCCGGCGAAGGCGGGGTAGGCGCTCAGCGCGGTGACCAGGCCGTTGTAGGTGTAGAAGGGGTTCCGCTTCGGGAACATCTCGTTGAACTGGGCCTCGGTGACGACGAAGTTCCCCTCGCTGGCCTCACACGCTCCCTGGTCCGTCCAGATGCCGGAGGGGCCGCCGGGGACGTTGTTCTTCGTCCACCACTTCGCCCGCCAGTTGTGGCCGTTGTAGGAGGCGACCAGACCGCCGGCGTATCCCTTGGTCGAGCTCCACTCGGTCGCGCAGATCGGTGCGGTGGCGGCGGAGGCGGAGGCGGGGGACGCCGGGAGCGTGGCCGCCAGCGCACCCGCGAGCGCCATCGCGGAAAGGGATGACATGAAGCGGCTTCTCAGCATTCTTTCACTCCTTCGTACGGTGCAAACCGTACATAAAAACGACAAAAGACCGACCTTGGGGCGGACGGTGACACGGCGGACGGAACTTCAATAGAGGGCGCCGCCGCGGGATTGACGCCAATCAAACGGAATTCGATTTATTACGTCAATAGGTGAACCGCAAAGTTCCGCATAGTGCTCACGGGCGGTCCCGGCGGGGAACCGGGAACCGTCCGGGCGTCGACGATCCCGGCCGTCCGGGAGCGCCCGCCCGCCGTCCCCGCCTCTCCTGTCCGTCTTCTTCGCTCTACTTCGCTCTACGCCGAGTTGACCGGGGCCATTGGTGGCCGATTCGGGATTCGGGGTAGCTGACCAAAAGGAAGACCGGAGCGCATGCGTTGCCCTACGAGCCGGGTGAGGAGCGAGCCGTGGATTACGAGGAGTTCATCGACACCCTGAAGCAGTACGCCGATCTCGGCACCGAGGAGGCGGAGCGCGCCGTGCGCGCGACGCTCGAGACGCTGGGGGAGCGGCTCCCCTACGGCGGGAGCGGGAACGTGCTCCAGCGGTTGCCCGCACGTGTGAAACCGTGGATCCACGCGGGGAGGGATCCCGGGTCCTTCGACGTGGACGAGTTCCTGCGCCGGGTGGCCGAGCGTGAGGAAGTGGACGTCGAGGTGGCCGCACGACACGCGCGGGAGGTCTTCTGGCTGCTGGGAGAGGCGGTGGAACCCGAGGCGGTCGCCGACATGGCGGCCTGCCTGCCGGAGGACTTCGACTCCCTGATCGCCGAGGCGCAGCGGCGTGACGTCCAGATCATGCCGGCGGAGGAGTTCCTCGTCCGGGTCGCGAGCAGGGCCGACCTCGACGCCGCCGCGGCCCACCGCGCCACCGAGGCCGTGCTGGAGACGCTCGCCGAGTGCGTCGCCGCGGGGCGGGCGGAGAATCTGATCGGTGAGCTGGCCGTTCCGCTTCACGAGCCGCTGAAACGGGGCAGGGCCGCGGGCCTTCCCACGAGCGAGTGGATGCCGCTGGACGGCTTCGCCTCCCGCGTGGCCGAACGGCAGGGCGTGCAGCCGGACGAGGGGCGCAGGCAGGTCCAGGCCGTCTTCACCACACTGCGTGAGGCGATCACGGAGAAGGGGTTCCTCGACGTCATGCTCGGGCTCCCCGAGGAGTACCGGACGCTGCTGACCGAAAGCTAGCCGTGGTGGAAGCGTTCACCGGGCCGCGCGTCGCCCGTTCGCGCCGATCCGCTCGGTGCCGCCGCTCGCCGCACCGGCGCGAGAGGAGGCGGCCGGTCTGGTCGGTGTCGCCGCTCGTGTGTCGGAGGGGAGGGGGCCGGGCCTAGCGGGGTCAGACGGGCAGGCCCAGGAAGCCGGCGTGGCAGCGCATGGAGTGGTCGAAGGCCGTCGTGGGGTCGAGGAGCACGTTGTTGAACTGGCCGAACACCTCGAAGTTGACCCAGCCGAACAGGCCGGTCCACACGATCAGGGCGCGGACGATGACGTCGTCGGGGACCTCGGGGATGACCTCGCGCACGCGACCCGCGTCCTCGGTGAACGAGGGAGGCGGAGGCGGGCAGACGGCGGGCGGGTTGAGGGCTCCCGCGCGGTGGGCGTCGGAGACGATCCGCCCGTAGACGGCGGTGTCGCGGACGGCGGCGGCGACGGTGTCCATCGGCGCCTTGTAGCCGGGCACGGGTGAGCCGTACAGCAGGGCGTACTCGTGAGGGTGGGCCAGTGCCCAGTCCCGTACGGCATGGCACACCGCCAGCCAGCGGCCGGTGTGGTCCTCGCGCGGGCAGGCCGCGTCGGCGTTCTCCACGGCCTCGCCGACGGCGTTGTAGCCGTCGATGATCAGTGCCGTGAGCAGGTCGTCCCTCGACGGGAAGTAGCGGTAGATCGCGGAGGAGACCATCCCCATCTCGCGGGCGACCGCGCGCAGGGACAGGCCCGAGGCCCCTTCTGTGGCCAGCTGGCCTCGGGCGATGTCGGTGATCTCGCGGGTCAGCTCTGCCCTGACCCGCTCCCGTGCTGTTCGGCTTGAGCTCATGCTCAGGACCATATCAGAGCACCGAGAATAAAAAAGAGCACTGCTCTTGACGGACCATGCTCAACAGGGAGAGCATTGCTCTCAGAACGGAACGTCAATCTCTAAGGAGCCCAGGATGCTGTCCCTGGCCAAGAACGCCAACCTTCTCGTCATGTTCCTGCTGGAACTGGGTGTTCTCGCCTCGACCTGCTACTGGGGCTTCACCGTCGGCCAGAACTGGCCGGTCAAGCTGCTCCTCGGCCTCGGCGCGCCGGCCCTGTTCATCGTGGTCTGGGCCGTCTTCGGCGCCGCGAACGGCGCGCAGATCCCGCTCACCGGCCTCGCCAGGGTCGCCCTGGAGGTCCTCTGGTTCGGCGGCGGCGCCGCGGCGCTGGTCATGGCGGGGCGGCTGACCCCGGGCGTCGTCTTCGCCGCCGTCTACGTCGTCAACGCCGCGCTGCGGGTGCTCTGGAAGCAGTGAGAGACCGTGAGCGGCAGTGAGAACCACATCACACCCAACCGAATGAAACCCGTCGAAGGGAAGAGAGTCATGGGCAAGCACGTCATCGCGGGAGCGGGACAGGTCGGCTCCCAGGTCGCGCGGCTGCTGGCGGAGCAGGGGCACGAGGTCGTCCTCGTCAGCCGTTCCGGGTCGGGCCCCGATCTTCCCGGAGTCGGCAAGGTGGCCGCGGACGCGGCCGACCGGGAGCGGATGACCTCGCTCACCAGGGGGGCCGACGCCCTCTACAACTGCGTCAACCCGCCCTACCACCGCTGGGCCCAGGACTGGCCGCCGATGGCGCAGTCGCTGCTGGGCGCGGCGGAGGCCGCAGGCGCGGGATACGTCGTCCTCGGCAACCTCTACGTCTACGCCGCGCCGGAGCGTCCCATGCGGGAGGACGACCCGCTCACGCCGCCCAGCGCCAAGGGGGCCGTCAGGCTCCGCGTCTGGCAGGAGGCGCTGGCCGCGCACGAGGCGGGCCGGGTCCGCGTGACCGAGGTGCGTGGCTCCGACTACTTCGGTCCCGGCTGCCTGGACCAGTCGCATCTGGGGGAGAGGCTCGTCCCCCAGATGCTCGGCGGCAAGCCGGTCCGCGTCATCGGGGACCCGGACCAGCCGCACAGCTGGACCTACGTGCCCGACGTGGCCAGGGCCCTGGTGACGGCCGCCGCCGACGACCGGTCCTGGGGGCGCGCGTGGCACGTCCCGACGACGGAGCCGATGACGACCCGCCAGATCGCGGACCGGCTGTGCGCGCTCGCGGGCGTCCGGAACCCGGGAGTCAAGGCCATGCCGCACTGGATGATCCGCGCGGCGGGGCTCTTCTCCCCGATGCTCGGCGAGCTCGAGGAACTGCGCTACCAGTTCGTCAGGCCCTTCGTCCTGGACTCCTCCGACTTCCAGAGGACCTTCGGGGTGACGCCCACCCCGATGGACGAGGCGCTGAGCGCCACGATCGCCTGGTGGCGCGACCGCCTGGCCTCGGCGGCGTGAGTCGTACGGCGCGTCCGCTCCGCCGCGGAGGCCGTGCGGCCGGAGGCGTCCGTCCGGCCGTACGGCGTGATCGCCGGTCCGGGAACCGGCGGCGACGTCGGCGGAAGGGCGAACGTGAGGGCTCCCAGGCTACGACGCGTCCCAGGTGACGGGGAGCCGGTGCACGCCATAGATGATCATGTCGTCGCGGAACGGCACCTCCTCGAGGTCGACGGCCAGGCGGAGAGTGGGGAACCGGTCGAACAGCGCCGGATAACCGACCTGCATCTCGACGCGTGCCAGCTGCTGGCCCAGGCACTGGTGGACGCCGTGGCCGAAGGCCAGATGCCCGCCGCCCGGCCTGAGCAGGTCGAGGATGTCGGGGTCGGCGAACCGGCTCGGGTCGCGGTTGGCCGCCGGAATCGAGACGGTCACCGTCTCACCGGCCCTGACCGGTCGCCCGTCCAGCTCGACGTCCTCGAGGGCCGTCCGGGTCGTGAAGGGGATCACGCTCAGGTAGCGCAGCAGTTCTTCGACGGCCTGGCCGGCCGCGTCCGGGCCGGCGCGCAGGACGGCGAGCTGGCCGGGGTGCTCCATCAGGACGAGGGCGCCCAGGGCGAGCATGTTGGCGGTGGTCTCGAACCCGGCGCCCAGCAGCACGAAGCCGATGCTGGTGAGCTCCTCGTCGGTGAGGTCGGCGCCGGTCAGGCCGCTGAGCAGGTCGTCGGTCGGCTCGGCGCGCTTGGCCAGCACCAGCTCGCGCATGAACCCCTGCATCGTGGTGTAGGCGGCGACCATCTCCTGCGGGGAGTTGTCCAGGCGCATCAGCGCCGCGGAATGGCGCTGGAAGTGCTCCCGGTCGGCGTAGGGCACCCCCAGCAGCTCACAGATCACCAGCGCGGGGATCGGCAGCGCGAACGACTGCACCAGGTCCACCGGCGGGCCGTGCCGTTCCATGGCGTCCAGGTGCTCGGCGGTGATCTGCTGGACGCGCGCGGTGAGCCCGCGCATGCGCCGGACGGTGAACTGGCCGGTGAGCAGGTGCCGGTAGCGGGTGTGGTCGGGCGGGTCCATCCGGCTGAAGACGCCCGGCGGCGCAGGCTGGGGCCCGCCGGTGAGGGCCGGTCGGGGGATCGGGAGGTGGTTGAGCTCGGCCCTGGCGCTGAAGCGGGGGTCGGCCAGGACCGCGCGGACGAGGGCGTGGCTGGTGACCAGCCATCCGGTATGGCCGTCGGGGTAGGCCAGGGGGCTGACGGGGGCGCTCTCGCGGAGTCGCGCCAGCGCGGTGGGCGGGTCGAAGTGGTTGGGGCGTTGGGCGGGGATCGGCGCGGGGGTGGCGTTCGGCATGGAGATCTCTCCTCTGATCGGATTCGCTTCCCGCGGGTGGGGCGCGCCAGGCCGTGCCCGCGGGTCGCCTAGGCTGGTCAGCCCGGCTCTGAGGTGCGCTGGTAGCCGTAGATCCACTCGCGGTAGGGCGGGACCACGTCCTCGATGACGCCCAGGAGCTCCGCGGCCGCCGTGGCCAGGACCTGAGGATCCGGCGGGACCGCGGGCTCGAAGGCGGTCCGGACGACGTGCGCGAGCGAGTCGGCCCTCGCCCGTACCTCCAGCCTGGCGGACGCGGGGTCCAGGGTGTCGAGGAGCATGAAGCCGCTGTTCGTCGCGCTCAACGCGTACGTCAGGTTCGGCACGTCGTCACGGAACAGGCCGTGGCGGGTCAGCACGTCGAAGAGCCTGGCACTGGCGAGCAGCTCGTGGCCGCGCATGGCGCTGTCGGTCATCCTGGCCTGCAGCCGTTCCAGGTCGCCGTTGAACATGGCGCGCAGCACAGGAGTGTCGTGGACGATCAGGAACGACGCGGCCATCAGGCGATGCGGCAGGACCGTGGCCGGGTCCCGGCGCAGCTCGTCGGTGAGCCTGCCGATGTAGGCGATGGACTCGCGCAGGAGCAGGGCTTCGAAGAGCTGCTGCTTGGTGGGCCAGTGCAGGTAGACCGTGCCCTTGCCGATCCCGACCCGCTGCGCGATGTCCTCGACCGTGACCTTCCGGTAACCGAGGCGCACGAGCAGGTCGGCCGCGGCGTCGAGGATCCGGTCCGCGCGGTCGGGGTCCTGTCTCGGTCGTCCTGGCACCGTACGCTCCCATGACTTTCTGACCAATTACGAAATTTAGTCAACAAGTCAGACCGTACTCCGCGCCCGGGGGCCGCACAACCCCCGCGGGGCGGGCCGTACGCTCTGGGCATGAAGATCGCCATGATCGGCCTCGGGGACATCGCGCAGAAGGCCTACCTGCCGGTGCTCGCCGCCACGCCGGGCCTCGACCTGCACCTGTGCACCCGCGACCGCGCCACCCTCGGTCGTCTCGGCGAGACCTACCGGATCGAGCGCCGCCTCACCTCGGTCGACGAGGTGATCGACGCCGGGGTCGAGGCCGCCTTCGTGCACGCGGCGACCGAGGCCCACGCGGAGATCGTCGAACCTCTGCTCGGCGCCGGCGTCCACGTCTACCTGGACAAGCCGATCGCCTACACGCTGGCCGACTCCGAACGCCTGGTACGGCTGGCCCGCGAGAGGGACCTGTCGCTGTTCGTCGGCTTCAACCGCCGCAGGGCGCCGTCGTACGCGGCCCTGCTCGACCTGCCCCGCCACCTGGTGATGATGGAGAAGAACCGGAGGAACCTCCTGGAGGACCCGCGCACCACCGTCTTCGACGACTTCATCCACGTCGTGGACACCCTGAGGTTCCTGGCGCCCGGGCGGGTCGAGCACACCGGGGTCCGGGCGAGGGTCAGGGACGGTCTGCTCGAACACGTGACGCTCGAGCTGTCCGGGGACGGCTTCACCGCGTTCGGGATCATGAGCAGGGTGAGCGGCGCCGCGGAGGAGACCGTCGAGGTGATGGGCGGGGGAGTCAAGCGGCGGGTGGTCAACCTCGCCGACGTGGTCGACCAGGCGGGCGCGGAGACGCTGACCCGCCGCGGCGACTGGACCCCCGTCTCCCGGCAGCGCGGCATCGAGGGGGCCTGCCTGGAGTTCCTCGGCGCGGTCCGCTCGGGAACGCGCGTCGACGCGGAGGACGCCCTGGTCACCCACGCCCTCTGCGAGGACATCGTGACCGCGTGCGCGGGCTGAGCGCTCAGGAGGCGGGAACCGGGGAGCCGCTCAGGGGGCGGGAACCGGGGAGCCGCTCAGGGGGCGGGAACCGGGGCCGCCGGACGGGCTCAGGCCGCTTCTGGTCGTGAGCCGAGCGCTCCGGGTCAGGGAGGCGGGAACCGGACGGGCTCGGGCCGCTCCCGGTCGTGAACGGAAAAGTCCCGCGCCGCGCACCCCGGCGGTACGCGACGCGGGACGCCTTCCCCGCGCGGGCCCCCGCCGTCAGCGCTGGGCGAGGTATTGCCGGCCCAGGGCGCGCAGGCGCTCGTGGGCCGACTCGTAGACGCCGGACCCGCCCAGATATGCCTTGGGGAGCTTGGCGACCATCGTGTAGTTGCTGTCGCAGACGTTGCCGACCGGGGCCTCGCCGATCTGGCTGACCAGCTGGTAGGCGTCCAGGGTCTCCAGGCCGGTGACCTCGGAGGTCCAGGTCACCAGGTCGTGCTGGCTGATCCGGTAGGCGTCCTCGAGCGGACGGGCGGAGCCGGTCGACATCAGGCTGTGGTCGTCCTCCAGGCGCGGCCACGGGGTGGCGACGCCCTTGATCAGCTCGACCGCGACCACGGTGTTCATCGCCGCCTCGATGGCGGTGCCGCACACCTCGCCGTGGCCCTGGCGGGCGTGCCCGTCGCCGACCGCGAACAGCGCGCCCTCGACGTTGACCCCGAGGTAGACGGTCACGCCCGCGCGCAGCTCGGGGGTGTCCATGTTGCCGCCGTGGGCGTCCGGGGTGATCGTCATCCGGGCCTCGGACGCGCCGGGCGCGACGCCGACCGTGCCGTGCATCGGGTCGAGCGGCAGCTCGACCGTGAAGTCGCTCTTGCGGGCGTGGTAACGGGCCACCCCCGCCTCGACGTCGATGTCGTAGTGCCAGACGACCTCGTCGAGCGGCGGGGTGAGCATGGCGGTGGTGTGCGTGCCGGTCAGCGCTCCGAAGTGCGGGAACGTGGCCGACACCGCCCAGTCCCTGGCGGGCTCGATGGTGACGAAGTGCAGTGCGAGCGTGTCGCCAGGCTCGGCGCCCTCGACGTGGAAGGGGCCGGTGACGGGGTTCAGGTAGGGGAACTCGCAGACCTGCGAGGGCAGGTCGTCGACGGAGCGGACCCGGCCGCCGAAGCAGTCCTCGGTGTACATCTCGACGATGGCGCCGGGTTCGATCCTGGCGACGGCGGGCCTGCCGCCGAAGGTGTAGCTGAGATCCTCGGGAGAGGGCCTGTAGGAGAAGACGTTCACCGCACACCCGCCCGGCTGAGGTTCGTTACCGCGTTGAGGAGGGCAGAGGCGAAGCCCTCTTCCACCTCAAGAAAGATTTCGAACATGTGGTCTGTCCTTGCGTGATCGAAAGGGGGTTGCGGGGGGTGTGCGGCAGGTCGTCGGTCAGGACGCCGAGGCGTTACTTGATGGGGCCGTCGTGCGACTCGCCCAGGGCGGCCAGCAGGGGGCGGCGGCCGTAGGCGAAGAAGGTGGCGAGCACGAGCACGCCGATGGCGAGCCAGACGATGCCCACAAGCTGGGCGGCGATGCTGGCGTTGATCACCACGTAGACCAGGATCCCGAAGCCGATCAGGGGGGCGAACAGGTGCCGCCACCAGGCGCGGCTGCCGCTGCGGAAGACGTAGTGGACGATCACCGACAGGTGCAGCGCGAGGAAGGCGGTCATCGCGCCGAAGTTGACCAGGCCGCTGATCAGTGCGACGCCGTCCTCACGGTCGGCCAGGAAGAGGCCGACGGCCAGGGAGACGAGGGCCACGAGGATGGTGGCGTTGACCGGCACCTTGGTCTTCGGGTGGATCTTGGCGAGGAAGGCGGGCAGCTGGCGGTCACGGGCCATCGCGTACAGCAGACGCGAGGTGGCGGCCTGGGCGACCAGCGAGTTGGCGAAGCCCCAGGCGATGGCGGTGGCGACGGCGGTCAGGATGCTCAGCCAGTGACCGCCCGCGAACTCGGCCATGTCGTAGAACGCGGTGCCCGCCGGGTCGCCGGTGTTCAGCAGCTGGCTGCGGTTGGGGGTGAGCAGCGCGCCGATCCAGGTCTGCACGATGAACAGCGCGCCCGCCAGGCCCAGCGCCGCGATCATCGAGCGGCCGATCTTACGGCTGTCGACCTTGCTCTCCTCGGCCAGCATGGAGATGCCGTCGAAGCCGAGGAAGGAGAGGACCGCGACGGAGACCGCGCCGAAGGCCAGTGGCCAGGAGAACGTGTCCGGGTTGAACAAGGGAGTCAGCGCGCCCGTCTGGGCCTTGCCCTGGAGCAGCGCGAACAGGCCGATGAGGATGAAGATCGCCAGCACGATGAGCTCGCCGATCAGCATGATCCGGGTGATCTTCGCCGTCATCTGGATGCCCAGGTAGTTGACGACCGTGTTGAGGACCACGAACACGATCAGCCATCCCCACACCGGCAGGGGGATGAACGAGGCCATCGCCAGGCTCGCGATGAGGTAGAGCAGGGCGGGCACCAGCACGTAGTCGAGCAGCATCGCCCAACCGGCCAGGAAGCCGACGGGGCCGACGATGCCCCGGCCCGCGTAGGTGTAGACCGACCCGGCCATCGGGAAGGCCCTGGCCATCTGCGCGTACGAGAACGCGGTGAAGGCCATCGCGACCATGCCGATGATGTACGCGAGTGCGACCATGCCACCGGACGCCTGGAAGACGCTGCCGAAGATGCCGAACGGCGCGATCGGAACCATGAAGATCAGGCCGTAGATGAGCAGGTCGTTGAAGCTGAGGGACCTTCGAAGCTCTTGCCTGTAGCCGAACTGTTCCAGGGAGGGGTCAGTGGTCATGGAACAACTCCTAGAAGAGGATGTGCAGGCGTCACTTTAGGACGAATCCTTGAAAAGGAAAAGTTTGCAGGGGAAAGTTGTTAACGTACGATGTCGAAGTCGAGACCGTCCGCTCTGCCGATGTGGGCCCCGCGCCTCACTCCGTGGTCCTGGAGTGTCAGCCGCCCACGCGCGGTGACGATCGAAGTGCCGTCGGCGATCGCGTCGACCGCGGGCACATAGAGCGTCCCCGCGCGCCTCGCGAGCGCGGCAAGCATTAACACCGCCTCGTAACAACCCTGGCCGTGCCCGTTGAGCATCGGCGCGTTTGATCCGAAGCGACGAGTGTAACGTTCCCCAAGACTGAGGCTGTCGTCGGTCACCAGACTGGAAAAATAGCCCATCGCGCCGTAAAGCTCGCCGGTGTCGTCCCCGCCGATGCTGAGCAGGCCGTGCTCCTCCAGCGCGCCGCAGAGGCGGGGATAGCCCAGGCCCGCCGCGGCGAAGGCGCGGTTGAAGTTGACGAGGTCGCTGCCGATCAGGCTGAGCAGCACGGCGTCCGGCCTGCTGGCCACCATCTGCTCCAGGATGGCGCCCAGGTCGTGGTTGCCGCAGGGGACGTACAGGTCGCCGACCACCGTCGCGCCTCGGGCGGCGAGATGGCGGCGGGCGGCCCCGTGGACCAGGCGGGGCCAGACGTAGTCGTTGCCCAGCAGGAACCATCTTCGGGCGCGGCGCAGCTCGATCAGCCAGTCGAGTCCCGGCTTGAGCTGGTGGTCGGGCGTCTCGCCCAGGAAGTAGACCCCGGGAGCGCGGCCGCCCCCCTCGTACGGCGGGGCGTAGACGAACGGCGTCCGCCCCGCCAGCGCCCGCACGATCGCGATCCGGACGTCGCTGCCGCAGGTGCCGATCACCGCGTCGACCACGCCGCTGCGCGCGAGCTCCCCGACCTCGGCCGCCACCTGTTCCGCCGGGCGGCCCCCGTCGACGAGGACCAGCTCGATCGGCCTGCCCAGCATGCCGCCCGCGAGGTTCACCTCGTCGGCGGCGAGCACCGCGCAGTTGATGGCGCACGGCCCGACGAGCCCGAGCACCCCGGAGACGGGCACCACGAGTCCGACGCGCAGGGTCACCCCCTGGAGCAGCTGCGCTTCCAAGGGCTCGATGACGGATGTGATGGCTTCTGCCACATCGCCGAGTATCCTCCTAAAATGACGGGTATGGCATGTCCGTTACTCAGCTGGGATACAGACGGGAGGTTCACATGGTGACGACCGGGCTGGGATCCTCGCTCGCCTACCTGCTCAGCCGGGCTGAGCGTAGTGTCAACCGAGGACTCGCCGCCGCGCTCACCGCGGAGGACGTCAGCGTCGAGCAGTGGCGCATCCTGCGCGCGCTCGCCGACGACCGCGGCCACTCGATGGGGGATCTGGCCGAGGCCGTCCTGATGCCGCATCCGACGCTCACCAAGGCGATCGACCGGCTCATC
This sequence comes from Streptosporangium carneum, assembly GCF_027922005.1. Taxonomy (GTDB): domain Bacteria; phylum Actinomycetota; class Actinomycetes; order Streptosporangiales; family Streptosporangiaceae; genus Streptosporangium; species Streptosporangium carneum. The sequence goes on from NZ_BSEV01000005.1 coordinate 298,186, forward strand.
GACCGCGCGTTCGTCTACCGCGGGCACGACCCGGTCGACCGCCGCAAGGTCGCCGTCTTCCTCGCCGACCGGGGAGCCGAGCTGCTCGACCGGGTCGAGGGCGCGGTGGCCGGACATCACCGGATGATCGAGGCCGCGTTCGGCACGGAACGCACCGAGCAGCTCATGCACGACCTGGAGCGCCTGGTCAGGGCGCTGGACGCGCCGCCCGCCGAGAGGCCTTCCGACACGCCCTTGCACAGGATCGCAGGGCGCGACGGCGAGGCGGTTCCCGCGCTGCGTTCCTGAAACCGCGCCTGGGACGCCTTCGAGGCGGGCCGCGTGCCGGAACGCCTCAGGGGCCGTGTCCCCGAGTGTCCACGAGTGTTCCCGTGTTGTTCCCGAGTCCTTCCGGGAGTGTTCTCGAGGGCTTCCGGAAGTGTTCCCGGGGGTTCCGAGGTTTTCGCGTTTCCCGAGAGGCGCTCCGCGCCGTACGGCCCGACCCCCGACGGGGGCCGGGCCTTCCTGGTGAGCGGGGGCGGGACGTCAGAGACGCAGGCCCCTCGCCCTGTGGGACTCGGCGACCCGGCCGACGCCGACCGCCAGGGCGGCCTGGCGCAGGGTGATCCCGCGTTCCGCGGACACCGCCGCGACCGTGTCGAAGCACCCCTCCACGAGGTCGCGCAGCCCCGTGACCGCCTCGTTCGCGGCCCACGGGGCGGAGGTCCGCGGATGCGCGACCCACGGACGGGAGCGCCGATCCGCCGGCGTCGACCACGCCGTCGGCCGCGCCGCCGGCCACCGGTCGTCCGAGAGGGCGACCGCGTCGCCCAGGCCCGCCAGGACGTCCGGCACCACCGTGGTCCCGGCGTCCGCCAGAACCAGGTCCGCCTCAGGCGTGGTCGGGCCGTCCACGGCCTCCACGACCAGGCGCGCCCTGATCCGGGAGGCGTTCCCCGCCGTGATCGCGCCCATCCCGGCCGCGGGGACGAGCACGTCGACGTCGAGTTCGAGCAGTTCCTCCGGGGACAGGGCGTCCGCGCCGCGGTAGCCGCGCACGCCGCCGCTCTCCGCGGCCCATGCCCGCAGATCCGCCACGTCCAGCCCCGAGCGGTCGAGCACCGCGTCGGTGGCGTCCGAGACCGCGACCACGCGGCAGCCCTCGCCTGCCAGGTACAGCGCGGCCAGGGAGCCGACCTCGCCGAAACCGTGCACCGCGACGGTGCGGCCCTCGGGCGAGCCGCCGGGCAGCGTCCCCAGCGCCCTCAGCGCGGTGACGCACACGCCGAGGGAGGACGCCGAGGCCCGGTTCCGCGCGTCGCCGGACGGGGCGGGGCCGCCGGACGCCACGCCAGGCGGGGGGTAGCCCGCCCGCGCGGAGCAGCTGTCGGCGATCCAGGCCGAGATCCAGGCGGTGGTCCGTTCGTCCGCGCCCGAGTCGGGGGAGGGGACGTCCCGCTCAGGGCCGATGATCGGCATGATCTCGTTGACGTAGCGGCGTGTCACCCGCTCCAGCTCCCTGGCGTCCAGCGAGGCGGGGTCGACGCGGACGCCGCCTCTGGCGCCGCCGTACGGGAGGCCGGCCAGCGCGCACTTCCAGGTCGTCAGCATGGCCAGCGCGGTGACCTCGTGGACGTCGGCGGAGGGGGTGAACCGTATCCCGCCCCTGGCGGGGCCGAGAGTAGTGTTGTGCTCGACTCGGAAGCCTTGGACGATCTCCGTCCGGCCGTCCCGGCGGACCGGCACCGAGACGGTGAGCGAGCGTCTGGGGGTGGCGAGCATCGTGCGCAGGCCGTCGTCCAGGCCGAGCAGCTCGGCTGTCTCGTCGAGCTGGGACAGAGCGGCGTCGAGGGCCTGGCGGCCCGGGACGACGAGGGCGGTCGCCGGCGTCTTTGACGGCACCGTGAGGGTCATGAGGAGAAGCCTCCATCCGGTGAGCGGAGCGCCATTGCTCCACTCGTGGTGGTTCGTGATGATCAGACTAGTTATGGGGCTTTTGCCGTGCCAAGCCGACAATGTTGCGGTCTGATGACCGTTTTTTGTGTATTTCCCTACTTTGGCGTGATCCGTTGTTAGCCGTGCGAGCTGCCGGGCACTGTGGGGAAGACACACCGACATGGCAGGCTCCCCGTAGGGCGTCTGCCGTTTTGCAGTGGTTGAGGAGATGAACGACGTGCCGGAACTTGTGGTCGGTCCGCTGCTGCGTTACGTGGACGAGACGAGCGCGTCGGTGTGGGTGGAGACGAGCGTGCCGTGCGAGGTGACCGTCGAGGTCGGCGGGGCGAGATCGCAGGCGCGGACGTTCTCCGTGCACGGCCACCACTACGCGATCGTGGACGCCGGAGGCGAGGGGGCCTACGAGGTCCTCCTCGACGGGCGGAGCGTCTGGCCGCTGCCCGACCAGCCGCCCAGCCGCATCCGGTTCCTCGGGCCCGGCGGGCCGAGGAAGGTGATGTTCGGCTCGTGCCGGACCAGCGTGCCGCACGACACCCTGCACACCCTCTCCCACGGGGTCGACGTCCTGCGCGCCTACGGCTGCACCCTGATGGACAGGCCGCAGGAGGACTGGCCCGACATGCTCCTGCTGCTCGGCGACCAGGTCTACGCCGACGAGCCGTCCGTCGAGATGCTGGAGTTCATCAGGAACCGCAGGGACAGCGAGCCGAAGACGGAGATCGCCGACTTCGAGGAGTACGCCGAGCTGTACCGGATCGCCTGGACCGACCCGGAGATCCGCTGGGTCCTCTCGACGGTGCCCAGTGCGATGATCTTCGACGACCACGACCTGCGCGACGACTTCAACACCTCCGCCACCTGGCGCGAGCAGATGGCCGAGGTCCCCTGGTGGCCGCGCCGGGTGGTCTCCGGGCTCGGGGCCTACTGGATCTACCAGCACCTGGGCAACATGTCGCCCGAGGAGCGCTCCGGCGACGAACTGCTCAGCAAGCTGTGCGCGGCCGAGGGCGACGGGGCCGAGATCCTCGACGCCTTCGCCGAGCACGCCTACGACGTCCCCACCGACAGCCGGTGGAGTTACTCCCGGGACCTCGGCGACACCCGCCTGATCATGCTCGACTCCCGCAGCGCCAGACAGCTCACCCCCGGCGACCGGCGCATGATCGACCCGGTGGAGTGGGAGTGGCTCGTCGAGCAGCTCGACAGGGGCGGCGTCGAACGCTTCGTGATCGGCACCTCGGTGCCGTTCCTGCTGCCCGCGGGCATCCACCACATCCAGAACTGGAACGAGGCCCTGGCCCAGGGGGCCTGGGGCAGGAGGGTGGCCCGCTGGTCGGAGGCCCTGCGCCAGGCCGTCGACCTGGAGCACTGGGCGGCCTTCCGCCGCTCGTTCGAGGAGCTGTCCAGGCTGCTGGTGAAGGTGGGCAAGCCGGTGATCCTGCTCTCCGGCGACGTGCACTACTCCTACGTGGCCAAGGCCGACGGGCTGCCCATCTACCAGCTCGTCTGCTCGCCGATCCGCAACCCGCTGAGCCGGCTGCTCAGGCTGGCCAACATCGTCGCGCAGTTCGGCCTCGCCACGCTGGTCGGCGGCTGGCTGTCCCGCCTGGCGCGCATCCCCAGGCCGCCGTTCAAGTGGCGCATCGTCCACGGCCCGTGGTTCTCGAACGCGGTGGCCAGCCTGTCGCTGGACACGACCCCCCTCTCCGTACGGTGGGACACCGCGGCCGCCACCGAGGTCTCCGAGGTCGCCACGGTCGAGCTCACCCGCTGAGCGCGCGCTCGGGCTCCCGTTCCCGCGAGGGGACGGGGGTCCGGCGCGGCCTCCTGTGGCCCAGGGCGTTCGCGAAGGCCAGCACCACGACGCACAGGATGACGGCGTCGGAGGCGAGTGGAGCGATCCACGGGCGATAGGTCTCGGCGATCCACCGGGTCAGCTCGGTCGGCTGGAGCTGGAGCAGACCGACGGCGCCCGGCAGGTAGATGAGGCTGGTGACGACCCCCCTGAAGACCATCAGCCCGTCGAGCCGTCCGGCGGGCATGAGGGCCAGCAGAGGGAACAGCATGGCGTCGTACCAGGGGTGCTGCACGGGGGAGGTGAGCAGCCACCCCAGGCACAGCGCGAGCGCGGGCCGTGCCGAGGCCAGGCCCTCCGGCGCGGGAGCCAGCCGCCAGCACAGCAGGACGGCGACGAGGAGGGCGGCGCCCAGGGTGATCTGCCCCTCCAGCGGAGACGACTCCGTTCCGAGGCCGAGCGCGTCGGTGATCACCCGCCACGGGTCCGCCAGCGAGCGCGCACCGAGCTTGCCGACCACGTTCTCGAAGGCCTCGGTGCTCTGCGTGGCGTACATCGTGATCAGGGCCGTGAACGCGCCCATGCCCAGGGCCACGAGCCTGGTCGGTGGGTGGCGGGCCGCCCACGCCAGCCCCGCCCCCGCCAGGACGAACGGCGCCTTGACCGCCGTCGCCGCGCCGAGCAGCGCCCCCGAGAGCACGTTCGCGATCACGCCGCCCCGGCGCGGGACGAGGAACGCGGCGACGAGGAAGAGCACCCCCAGGCCGTCGATGTGGCCGCCGAGCACCACGTGCCACAGCATCAGCGGGTTGAGGGTCCACAGCAGGTGGACCCGGGCCCGGCGCCCGGAGTCCGCTCCGGCCAGCCGGTCGAGGGCGAACGCCGACAGCAGGAACGCCAGGCCGGCCATGGCCTTGAAGGCGAACACCGTGCCCGCCATGGACGCGCCGCCCAGGAGCGAGGCGGCCATCTGCGCCCAGGTGGCCAGCGGGCCGTAGACCGAGGACGTGTTCCGCCAGGCCAGGGGTGTGAGGTCGCCGACCGGGTCGGCCATCCTGTGCAACCACGCCGGGGTCAGCACGTACGGGTCGTGCCCCAGGGCGGCGATCCGTCCGTACACCGCGTAGTTGAGCACGTCCGTCGACCCGGCGGGCGGCACGAGCGTCAGGGCGAGGACGGCGATCACCGCGCCCAGGGGGACGACCCTCCGCGCGGGACGCCATCCGCGGCGCACGGCCCACAGCCCGGCTCCGACCCCCAGCCCGGCGACGATGACGGCGGCCCAGCTCAGCTGGATCACCAGCGTCTCCGAGGGGGCGACGCGGAGGGACCACGGCGGACCGCCGCCGCCGAGCTCGGGGACCGCCGCCGAAGGGCCGAGGAGGGCGACGGCCAGCATGACCGCCACGGAGACCCCGATCAGGAGGAGTCCCGAGACCCCGGCGAACCGCGCGCCCCGGCGTGGAGCCGCGGCGGGCTCCGGTTCCGTCATCGGGGGACGTGCATCGGGTCCAGCCGACGTCGACACCTGCCGAACCTCCAAGAGCCACCGGGACGGTCACGGCACCGCGGCGGCCCGGCCCGACGCCACGCGGTCGCCGACCCTGCCTCTGCCCACCCCCGTGCCCGTTCCACGGCCCGCGCCCTTCGGCACCGGCCTCGTGGTGAGGCGGCCTGGGCGTCGACGATTTCGCGTGGGGTTGACGCGATGCTCACCCAAGCGTAGATCGTTCGGAACGGTGGTGCGGCCGGGGATACGCGGCCGGCTCCGGCACGGTGGCCGCGGAGGGGGGCGGGGCCGTGCCGGAGCCGGTGGCGGGGCCGGGGTGGGCCGGGCTATCCCGCGTACTCCTTGAGGGCGTCGGCCAGCTGGTCGACGGCCCACAGGAGGTCCTCCTCGGAGACGACGATGGGCGGGGCCAGCCGGATCGTCGAGCCGTGGGTGTCCTTGGCCAGGACGCCGCGGCGCATCAGCGCCTTGGAGATCTCCCGGCCCGTGGCGAGGGAGGGGTCGATGTCGACGCCCGCCCACAGGCCGCGGCCGCGTACGGCGACCACGCCCTGGCCGACCAGGGCGCGCAGTCTCTCGTGCAGGACCGCGCCGAGCTCCTTCGCCCGCGTCTGGTACTCACCGGTGTTGAGGATCTCGATGACCGTGGTGGCCACCGCGCAGGCGAGCGGGTTGCCGCCGAAGGTCGAGCCGTGCTGGCCCGGCTTGATGACGCCGAGCACGTCCTCGTTCGCGGTGATCGCGGAGACCGGCACGACGCCGCCGCCCAGGGCCTTGCCCAGCACGTAGATGTCGGGCACGACCCCCTCGTGGTCGCAGGCGAAGGTGTCGCCGGTGCGGCCGAGCCCCGACTGGATCTCGTCGGCGATCATCAGGATGTTCTCCGCGGAGCACAGCTCGCGGACCTGGGTGAGGTAACCGTCCGGCGGGACCAGCACGCCCGCCTCGCCCTGGATGGGCTCGAGCAGCACCGCGACGGTGTTGCCGTCGACGGCCTCGCGGATCGCCTCGATCGAGCCGTACTTCACGATCTTGAACCCGGGGGTGTACGGGCCGAAGCCGTCATGGGCGTCCGGGTCGGTGGAGAAGCTGATGACCGTGGTGGTGCGGCCGTGGAAGTTGTCCTCCATCACGATGATGTTGGCCTGCTCGGCGGCCACGCCCTTGACCTCGTAGCCCCACTTGCGGGCCACCTTGATCGCGGTCTCCACGGCCTCGGCGCCGGTGTTCATCGGCAGGACCATGTCCTTGCCGGTGAGGTCGCCCAGACCGGCGGCGAAGGCGGCGAACTGGTCGTGGAAGAAGGCGCGACTGGTCAGCGTGAGCTTGGCCAGCTGCTCCTGCGCCGCTCCGATGATCTTCGGGTTGCCGTGGCCGAAGTTCAGCGAGGAGTAGCCGGACAGGCAGTCCAGGAACCGCTTGCCCTCCACGTCGGTCACCCAGGCGCCCTGCGCCTCGTGGATCACGATGGGGAGGGGGTGGTAGTTGTGAGCGCTGCGGCGCTCGCTGAGCTCGATGAACTCTTCTGTGCTCGTCATCTCTGTGCGCGTCATCCGATTGTTCGCCGTTCTTTGGTTCGTGACCGTTCTGCCTGCGTCTATCCCCGAATCTCCAGCGTGCAGCATTTGGGTCCGCCGCCCGCCTTGCGCAGCTCGGACAGCTCGACGGGTATGACCTCGAGCCCGCGGCGCTTGAGCTCCAGCTGCAGGTCGGTCGCCTCGGCGTTGATCACCACGTGGGTGCCGTCGCTGACCGCGTTGAGCCCGAGCACGGTCGCGTCATCCTCGTTCGCGATGACGGCGTCGGGGAACAGGTTTCTGAGTACCTCCTGGCTCCCGACCGAGAAGGCCCCTGGGAAGTATGCCACGTTATGTCCGTTTAGTGGGAAAAGGGCAGTGTCCAGGTGGTAGAAGCGAGGGTCAACCAGCCGCAGCGAGACCACGGGGCGGCCGAGGAACTCCTGGGCCTCGCCGTGCGCGGCGACGTCGGTGCGGAAGCCCGTGCCCGCCAGCACCAGATGGTCGAGCGTGAGGAAGTCGCCCTCGCCCTCGTTGGTGAACTCGGCCTCGCGCGAGGCGTGGTAGCCGTTGGCGGTGAACCACTCCAGGTACGCCGGTCCCTCCGCGGCGCGCTCGGGATGCGTGAACCGCGCGCCGTACACCCGGCCGCCGACGACCAGCGCCCCGTTCGCGGCGAAGACCATGTCGGGCAGCCCCTCAACCGGGTCGATCAGGCTGACCCGGTGGCCGAGGTCCTCATAGGTGCTCTTGAGCCCCTCCCACTGGCGGATCGCGACCTCGCGGTCGGCGCCCGCCTCGGGGTCCATCCACGGGTTGATCGCGTATTCGACGGCGAAGTGGTCGGGCCGACACATGAGGTAGTGCCTTGTCATGAAAAACCCCGTTAAGGAAGTCGTGGTGAGGGATTGCACCAGACTAGGAACGGGGTTGACGCGGGCCAAGGGCCCGATCTTGCGCGTTGCCGCAGGTCCCTTGCGTGCTTCAGGCGACGAACGGCGATTCGTTGCGCGAGGTGATCAACGGGGCCTCGATCAGCCGCGAGAGCACGATGGAGCTCTTCGTCCGCACCACGAACGGCTCGGAGGCGATGCGCTCGATCACCTGCTCCACGTGGCGCACGTCGGTGGCCCTGATGTGCAGCAGCGCGTCGGCCTCGCCGGTGACGGTGCAGGCGGAGACCACCTCCGGATGCCGGGCGACGGCGACCCCGATCTCCGACGGCGACGTCTTGCCCGCGCAGAACAGCTCCACGTAGGCCTCGGTGGTCCAGCCGAGCGCGGCGGGCTCGACCCTGGCCGTGAACCCGGTGATCGCCCTCGTCTCGCGCAGCCTGTCGACCCGCCGTTTCACGGCCGACGCCGACAGGCCGACGCGCTGCCCGATCTCGGCGTAGGTTGCGCGGGCGTCCTCGACGAGCGCCCCGATGATGTCACGATCCAACCGGTCCAGTTCCACGCTGCTTTCTAACACAGCGAGAGGGCCGCGACGGACGGTCGCGGCCCTCTCGGGGGTGCGGGGCGCGGCGCGGGCCGCGTACGAGGTCAGGCTGTCTCGGCCTCGCCCGTCGCCTGCTCCATGGCCTCCTCGGGGGAGGCCTCCAGGTCGTCGCCCGCCTGGGCGAGCGCGGAGGCCTTGTCGAGACGGACCCAGCTCGTCACGCTCTCGACGGCGAACAGCACGCCGAGGTACAGGGTGAGCGCGGCCACCACCCAGGTCGCCACGCCCAGCGCGGCTCCCACGCCGATGAGCAGCAGCCGGAGCTCCCAGCCGAGGCCCGCCTTGAACACCCAGTCGGGCGGCCAGATGCTCTGCCGCGTCCGGTACACCGTGTCGTAGGTGTGGTAGCCGACCACGTAGAGCAGCACGAACAGCAGCCACTTGGGCGCCTCGGCCGCCAGGCCCACCAGGATGATCGTCAGGAACTCGGTCGCCCGGATCAGCGGCGGCACCAGCCAGTCGAGCTTGCCCAGGTGGTCGCGGGCCGCGGTCGGCAGCACCAGGACCAGGACGACCAGCGCGGGCACGACCAGGATCGGGCCCTCGCCCAGCAGCCCGGCCGCGGCCATCGCGACGACCACGAGCAGCGCGGCGAGCGTGGCGGGCACCGGGGGCAGCCCGGGGCCGACCTTGCCGCGGAGCGCGGCGACCAGCGGGCCGTCGTCGCGATAGGCGAGCAGCCGGGCGGTCTGCACGCGCAGCCGCTCCAGATAGGGGTCCGGAGCGGGGGTTGTCTGCGGCTGGGTGATCATGCGAGCGACCTCATCAGACGTCCGGTGAGCGAGTAGGCGGTGGCGAGGCCGCCCCAGATGATCAGGGTGATGAAGGTGATCCTGGCGTCGAAGACGGCGCTGACGATCGCGATGGCGGCGAAGCGCTCGCCGATCGGGAACACGATCATCTTGCGGGCCCAGTAGACGGTCTTGTTCTTGCCCGCCTTGGTCCACATCTTCAGCAGGCCGCGGATCCCGCCGCTGCGGGCGATCTTGCGCTGCTCGAGCGCCGCGCGCAGCTCGGTGTCCGGGCTGATCGACAGCGCTATCGAGGGCAGCGGCGACGGGGGCTTGCGCCGGTTGGCCGCGCCGAAGGAGAAGTCCAGCAGGTGCTTGATGGACTGCATGCCGAGCGCGACGAGCGCCAGCGTCCACACGTCGCCGACGCCGGAGACGGCCGCGCCGACCGCGAGCCCGGCGAAGACCACGTACTCCTTGAAGCGGTCGAAGGTGGCGTCCAGCCACGCCCCGAGCACGCCGAACTTGCGGGCGTACCGCGCGACCTGGCCGTCCACGCAGTCGAACACGAACGCGAAGTAGATCAGGATGCCGCCGGCGATCATTCCGACCCGCGCGCCGGTCGCGAAGCACGCCGCCGCCGCCACACCCAGCGCGATCGAGATCAGTGTGACCTGGTTCGGCGTGAGCCCGCGCCTGGCGGCCCAGCGGGCGATGAAGCGCGAGTAGGTGCTGACGAAGTAGGTGGTGAAGAAGCCGTCGGCGCCCTTCACCGCGTTGTTCAGCCGCGCCTTGTCCTCGTCGAACGCCGACATCTCGGACACCGCCTGGGCGGCCTCCTCCGGGGTGTTCAGACGGCGGAAGAACAGGTCGCGCCTGCCTCTGATGCCGACCGAGACGCCTCGTCGTACCAGGCCGAGAACCAGCAGCTGGACCAGGTCGTCCTCGGGGCCGAGCAGGTGGGCCATGTCGGCGAGCTCGCGGGCCGCCTCCGCCAGCGTGACCGCGTGCTTGTGGTGCAGGTGCAGCGGTCCGAGCAGGACGGAGTTGGGCCGGGTGACCGCGTGGAAGGCCGAGCCCACCGAGATCACCCGCGACTTGCCCGCGCGGACCCTGACGGGCAGGCCCTCCAGGCTCCGGTCGCCGATCTCGGGCAGAGCCTCGTCGATCGGGACGTTGGGGACGATGGCGTCGCCGTTCTCGTCCTCCTCGCGGGGCTCCTTGGTGATCAGCGCGAGCGCTCCGCGCTTCGACTTGGTGATCTGGTAGATCAGCTCGTCGTGGATCAGCGAGTTCGCGGGGAGGATGAGCAGGTTCTCCGTGGCGTGCTCGACCGCGTCCGCGACGGCGCGCAGATCGCTCGCCAGATCGGAGGTCTCGACGAGGCTGCCGGGAAAGCCCCGGTAGGCCGCGGCGTCGTCGGATCGGGCGATCGTCACCGGCGCGGAGTCGAGGGAGGCGATCTGGCCGTGCAGCTTGCCGATCACCGTGGGGCAGCCGGGAAGCGCGGGCAGAGTCAGCGCGGCGGACGGCGTCGACTGGCCGAAAGCGGCATAGGGGCCGGGTGATGAACCCAGCAGGACCACGCGGGGCATGGCACCCTTTCGTACAGGGGTGAGGTGAAACGTGGCGCAGGGAGGTCGCCAGAGGCCAAAGTTTAATGAGTTTTAGGTGAACAACACGCACTCGTGATCCTTCCGTGCCCGTTGATCATGATTGAGCCCGGGGCACACGGGTCACCCCCTAGACTGATCAGGTGAGCCTGTACCGTGACGAGGGCATCGTGCTGCGCACCCACAAGCTGGGTGAGGCGGACCGCATCGTCACCGTCCTGACCAGGCGGACCGGCAAGATCCGGGGCGTGGCCAAGGGCGTCAGGCGCACCATGTCGCGCTTCGGCGGCAGGCTCGAGCCGTTCACCCACGTCGACCTTCAGCTCCACACCGGCCGCACGCTCGACGTGATCACCCAGGCGGAGACCATCCGCCCGTACGGCGAGGCGCTCGTGGCCGACTACCCGCGCTACACCGCGGGGACCGCGATGCTCGAGACCGCCGAGCGGCTGATCATGGCGGAGAAGGAACCCGCCCTGCGCCAGTTCCTGCTGCTGGTCGGAGGGCTGCGCACGCTCGGTTCCGGGGAGCACGAGGCCAGGCTCGTGCTCGACGCCTACTTCCTGCGCTCGCTGGCCGTCGCGGGCTACGCCCCCGCGCTCGAGGCGTGCGCCCGGTGCAAGGCCACCTCGGTGCGGGCGTTCGCCATCGTGGCGGGAGGCGTGGTGTGCGGCTCCTGCCGCCCTCCCGGCGCGGCCGTTCCCGCGGGCGAGACCCTCGCCCTGATGGCCGCCCTGCTCAAGGGCGACTGGACGGCCGCCGACGCCTCCGAGGGCAGGCACCGCAACGAATGCAGCGGCCTGGTCGCCGCTTATCTCCAATGGCACCTCGAACACGGCATACGCTCTCTCCGGCACGTAGAACGGGAGTACGTAGAAAGGGAACTCGCCACGTGAACGTCCGTCCCCCGGCACCTCACCCATCAGGCGCGACTCCGCCCCCCATTCCGCGTGACCTCGTGCCCCGGCACGTGGCGATCGTGATGGACGGCAACGGCAGGTGGGCCAAGCAGCGAGGCCTGCCGCGCACCGAGGGGCACAAGGCGGGTGAGGCGTCGCTGTTCGACGTGATCGAGGGCGCGATCGAGCTGGGCGTCCCCTATCTGTCGGCCTACGCCTTCTCCACCGAGAACTGGAAGCGCTCGCCCGACGAGGTGCGTTTCCTGATGGGCTTCAACCGCGACGTCATCCGCCGCCGCAGGGACGAACTGCACGCGATGGGCGTGCGGGTGCGCTGGGCGGGCCGCCCGGGGCGGCTCTGGAAGAGCGTCATCTCCGAGCTGCAGGACGCCGAGCGGATGACCGAGGGCAACTCCACGCTGACCCTGCAGTTCTGCGTCAACTACGGCGGTCGCGCGGAGATCGTGGACGCGGCGCTCCGTCTCGCGCAGGACATCGCCGCGGGGCGGGTCAGGCCGGGCAGGGTGAAGGAGGAGACCTTCGCCAGATACCTGGACGAGCCGGAGATCCCCGACGTCGACCTCTTCGTGCGCTCCTCGGGTGAGCAGCGCACCTCGAACTTCCTGATCTGGCAGATGGCCTACGCCGAGATGGTCTTCCTCAACCGTCTGTGGCCCGACTTCGACCGCCGCGACCTGTGGGAGGCCTGCGAGCTCTACGCCAAGCGCGACAGGAGGTACGGCGGAGCCGTGCCGAACGTCGTGGGGGATGGCCCTCGCCCCTGACGGCGGGACGCGCGCGGGACTCGCCGTCTTCGAGGGCGGGGCGCATGCCCTCGAGGGCGCGGGATCCGCGCGCCCCTGACAGGCGGCCGGGGTCCCGCTCCCTCCGGGAGGAGCGGGCCGTCACGGCGACTTCCACACGGTCAGGCCGTCAGGACTTGACCTCGCGCAGGCGCCCGGTCTCGACCTCGTAGACGAAGCCGCGCACCGAGTCCGTGTGCGGGATGAAGGGGTCGTTCCTGATCCTGCTGATGGACTGCAGGACGTCCTCCTCGAGGTCGGGGAAGGCCTCGGCCGCCCAGTCGGGCTTGGCTCCGACCTCCGCCTGGATCTGCCTCTTGAAGTCGTCGTCGGTGAAGGTGAGCATGCCGCAGTCGGTGTGGTGGATGAGGATGATCTCCCGGGTGCCGAGCAGGCGCTGGCTGATGGCCAGGCTGCGGCGCTCGTCGGCGGTCACCACACCGCCCGCGTTGCGGATGACGTGCGCGTCGCCCTCGGTGAGCCCCAGCAGGCCGTAGGGGTTCAGCCGCGCGTCCATGCAGGCGAGCACGGCGACTCCACGCGCGGGAGGCAGCGGCAGGTCCCCCTTGTCGAAGGTCTCGGCGTAGCGCTCGGCGTTGGCGAGGAGCTCGTCGGTAACACTCATGGGCTCTCCTGTAGGGGTAAGCGGGAATGCCACAGGCCAACTTACCCCTATTACCTACTCAGTCAATAGGTTATTACGGAGAGTGTTCTCACGCCCGGCGGCGCGCGCGGTAGGCGGCGACGTGCATCCGGTTGCCGCAGGTACGGCTGTCGCAGTAGACCCGGGAGCGGTTGCGCGACTCGTCGACGAAGACGTTGCCGCAGTCGGGGGCGGAGCACGTGCGCAGGCGCTCCCACTCGCCCTCGGCGAGCACATGGGCCAGCGCGACCCCGAGATCGGCCGACAGGTGCTCGCTGATCGAGGCGTCCGGCGCGAAGTAGTGGATGTGCAGGGGGTGCCCGTCGTGCTCGGTGAGGCGCGGGGTGATGCGTGTCCCGCTCAGCAACGTGTTCAGCCGGATGACCGCTGTCGCCTGGTCGGGGGCGGTGAAGACCTTGTGGAAGGCTTCACGCACCGCGCGCACCTCGCTCAGGTCGGTGGCGCCGAGCTCGCCGACGCCGCTCATCTGATGGCGTTCCACGAAGTCGCCGAGCTGCTGTGTGTCGACCAGTCTGTCGGGTCCTCCAGTCGCGGGGGAGGTGTTGACGAGATCGACCGCGGCTGCGAGTGAGTGCACCATGTCATGTCCGAATGGCATGTTGACTCCTGATGATGGCGGTTTCAACGTGGGAAGAAGCTGCATACGGCGAATCGCCGTCTCGGAAGATTATCCCTCCGACGCGGGCGCGAGGGGGGTTTCGCGGCCGGACGTGGCACGCTTTTCCCCGCGACGTGGCGAGGCGCCTCACGACGTCCGTGACCTGGCTCCCGGAACGCGCCCCGGACCTCGGGCGGGCGTCGCCGGAAGTCCGGCGGGGGCTCGGGGCGGCCGCGGCCGGAGTCTCGGCCCGGACCCGGTCTCGGGCGCTTCCGCGCGCCGGGTCCCGGAACGCGCCAGGGAGCGCGGGCGGTCGCGACCCGGGCCCGGACGGCCCGCCCGGACGCACGCGCTCAGGCGTGGCTCGCCGCCGCCCCCTGGGGCTTGGCCGCGGCCGAGCACGAGGCGCAGGTGCCGAAGACCTCGACCGTGTGGGTGACCTCGGTGAACCCGTGCTCCGCCCCGACGGCCTCCGCCCAGCGCTCGACCGCGGGCCCGGCCACCTCGACGGTCCTGCCGCACCGGCGGCAGACCAGGTGATGGTGGTGGTCCCCGCTGGCGCACGCGCGGTAGACGGACTCCCCCTCGTCGGTCCTGAGCATGTCCACGTGGCCGCTGTCGGCCAGGGCCTGCAGCGCCCGGTAGACGGTCGTCAGGCCGATCTTGGCGCCCTCCGCGCGCATCTCGGCGTAGACGTCCTGCGCGCTGCGGAAGCCCTCGCTGTGGCGGAGGACGTCATGGACGGCATCGCGTCTGTTGCTCATGGGCTGGACTCCTGTGGTCGGCTTCGGCGTACGAATCTACCGAGCCCGAGGGCCAGGACGAACCCTCCGAGCGCCACGATCACAATGATGGCACCGGGAGGCACCTCGACATAGAAGGACGAGGTGAGTCCTCCGACTGTGGCGATCATGCCGAAGAGCATGGAAAGCAGCATCGTGCTCCGGAAGCTCCGGGTGAGTTGCTGGCTGGTCGCGACCGGGACCACCATCAGCGCGCTGACCAGAAGCAGGCCGACCACGCGCATGGCGATGACCACGGTCAGCGCCGCGGTGATCGCGATCAGCAGGCTCAGGAAACGCACCGGCAGGCCGCTGGCCTTGGCGACCTCCTCGTCCTGGCAGAGCACGTAGAGCTCGCGCCCGAAGATGACGACGACGCCCAGGACCGCCGCCGCCAGCGACGCGATCACCCACACGTCCTGGAGGCTGACGCTGCTGATCGAGCCGAACAGGTAGGACATCAGGGTCGAGTTGCTGCCGCCGGGGGCCAGCGAGATGAGCAGCACGCCTCCGGCGATGCCGCCGTAGAACAGCAGGGCGAGCGCCACGTCGCCGCTGGTCCTGCCGCGCTCGCGGACCAGCTCGATGGCCACCGCCCCGGCCACGGAGACCGCGACCGCGGTCAGCACGGGGGCGGTGCCGGTCAGGAAGCCGAGCGCGACACCGGTCAGGGCGACGTGCCCGATGCCGTCGCCCAGCAGGGACAGGCGCCGCTGCACCATGAACGTGCCGATGGCGGGGGCCGCCAGGCCGACCAGGAGCGCGGCGATCAGCGCCCGCTGCATGAAGTCGAACTGCAGGAGGTCGATCACGACGTGGGTCTCCAGTCCAGGGGGCTCAGGGGCTTCTCCGCGGCGTGCGGGTGCACGTGGTCGTGACCGGGCAGCGCGTGCGCGCCCACCGCGTGGGGCGGCGCGCCGTCGTGGCACACGAACCCGTCCCTGAGCACGACCGCCCTGCTGATCAGCGGCTCCAGCGGGCCCAGTTCGTGGGCGACCAGCAGGACCGTCTTGCCCTGCCCGACGAGGACGGCGAGGGTGTCGGCGAGCAACTGCTGGCTCTGGGCGTCGACGCCCGCCGTCGGCTCGTCCATGACGAAGGTGTCCGGCTCGCCGGCGAGGGCGCGGGCGATCAGCACCCGCTGCTGCTGGCCGCCGGACAGGGCCTGGACCGGGTCGCCCGCCCTGTGGGCCATGTCGACGGCGGAGAGGGCCGCGGAGACCGCCTCACGGTCGGCCGCGCCGGTCAGGCGGAACCGTCGCTGCCTGGCGATCCTGCCCGAGGCGACGACCTCGCGGATGGTGGTCGGCACGCCGCCGCCGACCGAGAGCCGCTGGGGCACGTAGCCGATCCGCCACCACTGCCTGAACCGCGCGGGCGGCGTGCCGTACAGCAGGGTCGTGCCGCCGGACACGGGCGTCAGGCCGAGCAGGGCGCGGATGAGCGTGGACT
Source organism: Streptosporangium carneum (assembly GCF_027922005.1). Lineage (GTDB taxonomy): Bacteria > Actinomycetota > Actinomycetes > Streptosporangiales > Streptosporangiaceae > Streptosporangium > Streptosporangium carneum. Next base: position 313,985 of record NZ_BSEV01000005.1, read on the forward strand.
TGCCCGATCCGTTCGCGCCGAGCACGGCCACCACCTCGCCGGGCTCGATGGTCAGGTCGATGCCGCGAAGCACCGGGCGGCGGTCCAGGCTGACCTGGCCTCCGCTCATGGTGAAAACCGCTTGCTTGGATGTCACGTGTCGCCTTTACGAGCAGCTGAGGGCCGCCTGGAGTGCGGTGAGGTTCTGACGCATGGCGGACAGGTAGTCGCCGTTCGCCGGTTTGCTTTCGACCGGGTCCAGGACCGCTGTCTTGGCGCCGATCTCCGAGGAGAGAACCTCGGCGACCTTCGGGCTGACGAGAGTCTCGGTGAAAATCGTAGTCACTTTCTCCTGCTTGGCCACTTTCGCCACTTCGGCGAGGCGAGCAGGAGAAGGTTCGGAGTCCGGATCGATGCCGCTGATCCCGATCTGGCGGAGCTTGTAGCGGTCGGCGAGGTAGCCGAAGGCGGCGTGGCTGGTGACGATCGCGTTCGAGGCGCACTTTCCGAGGCCGCGCGCCATCTCGCCGTCCAGGGCGCCGAGGTCGGACGCCGTGGCGGCGGCGCGGTCCCGGTAGTCCTGGGCGTGGGCGGGGTCGGCCGCGGCGAGCCTGTCGCCGAGATTGGTCGCGACCGTCGCCATGCGGGAGGGGTCGAGCCAGACGTGCGGGTCGTAGTCGACCTCGTGGTGGCCCTCCTCGCCCTCGGCGTGCGTCGTCTCGGTGGCCTCCGGGGCCGCGGCGATGGTCTTGATCACCGTCGCCGCGTCGAGGCTCCGGTCCTGCGCGTGCTGCTCGACCGCCTCGTCGACGGCGGGCTGCACGCCCTTGACGTAGACGACGAGCCTGCTCTTGCCGATCACGGCGATCTGGATGGGCGTCAGCTCCAGGTCGTGCGGCTCGACGCCCGGCTTGGTCAGGGTGGTGACGGCTGCGTCCGGCCCGCCGATCCGCTCGGCCAGCCACTCCAACGGGTATATGGCCGCGGTGATGTAGGTCTTGCCTTCCTGGGAACCGGCAGGCTCGACCGAGACGGCCGACTCGGAACCGCAGGCGGTGGTGACGGTGAGAAGGGCGGTGAGAGCGAGCAGACCTACTGTGCGGGTGTGCGTACCTCGGGAGGAGCCGGACATCATTCCCTCAGTATGCACGCAAATGAAAATGATTGTCAAAATCGCCTTAGAACGCCCCGAAACGGTCGGCGACCAGCAGGAGCAGGAAAGTGATCAGGGCGACCCGCAGGACGCGGCCCCTCGCGCCGAGCGACGGCCATGACATGTAGGCCAGCCAGCCGACGAACCCGATCACCGGCAGCACCGCGAGGCCGCCCCAGAAGGACGAGACGGCGAACCCCGCGAGCAGCAGCGCCACGAGGATCACCGGGAGGATCCAGCGGGGGAGCCGGAAGAGGAAGACGAGGGGGGCGGCGCTGCGCCGCTCGACCTCGCGCCGCAGCCCCTCGGCGCCCGGCGTGAAGAACTGCTCACCCGGCGGAAGCGGGCGTCCCGTCCTTCCGCCCCGGCGGGAGCCCTGCCCTGACTCTCGCTGGGAGCCCTGCCGAGGACGGGGCCTGGCCATCGGATGTGCGGGGCGCTCACGACGTTTTTCGGCCACGGCCAGAGCCTAACGCCGCGACCCCCCGCCTGACATGCTCCCGCGCCCGCCTTCGCGGCGGCCTGCCGGCGGGCGGGCCTGCCGGGCGGGGCCGCGAGGGCGGGCCGCCGGGCTCGGAGGGGCGTCCCGCGTGAGAAAACGGCGGGGGCGGGACTCGGGGACGGGCCTCGGGGACGGGGAGCCGGTCGCGGCTCTGGCATGCTTGGCGAATGCTCGCTCTCATCCGCTACTCGGTGCCCGACGGCCGGACCGAGGAGTTCCTCACGCAGGCGCGCGACATCGTCGCCGTCCTGGCCGGGCAACCGGGATACCTTCGCGGCCGCGTGGTCCGCTCGGTGGACGAGCCGGAGCTGTGGGCGCTGGTCAGCGAGTGGGAGGGGGCCGGGTTCTACCGGCGCGCCCTGGGGGCGGCGCGGATGGCGATGTATCCGCTGATGACCCTGATGATCAACGAGCCCAGCGCGTTCGAGGACGCGGACGGCCGCTGACCGGCTCTCCCCGGTTCTCCCCGATTCTCCGCCGGACGGGGCGGGCGTGACGGCTATGCGCGTGCCCCGCTCACGCGGCTCCCCTAAGCTGGGAACTCAATCAATTCCTCGCCGACCTCCAGCCGGATGGAGATTTTCTCTCATGGCACGCCGTACGGACATCATGGACACCATCGTCAGCCTCGCCAAGCGACGTGGGCTCGTCTACCCCTCCAGCGAGATCTACGGTGGCCTCCGGGCCTCCTGGGACTACGGTCCGCTGGGCGTGGAGCTCAAGAACAACGTGAAGCGGCAGTGGTGGAAGACCATGGTGCAGGGGCGTGACGACGTTGTCGGCCTCGACTCCTGTGTGATCCTCGCCCGCGAGGTGTGGCAGGCCAGCGGCCACGTGGACACCTTCACCGACCCGCTGACCGAGTGCCAGTCCTGCCACAAGCGCTACCGCGCCGACCACCTCGAGGAGGCCTACGCCGAGAAGCACGGCAAGGACCCCGAGCACGGTCTGGCCGACATCACCTGCCCCAACTGCGGCAACAAGGGCTCCTTCACGGCGCCCAAGCAGTTCAGCGGCCTGCTGAAGACCTACCTCGGCGCGGTCGAGGACGAGTCGGGCCTGGCCTACCTGCGGCCCGAGACCGCGCAGGGCATCTTCATCAACTACCTCAACGTGCAGCAGTCGGCACGCAGGAAGATCCCGTTCGGCATCGGCCAGATCGGCAAGTCGTTCCGCAACGAGATCACCCCGGGCAACTTCATCTTCCGCACCCGCGAGTTCGAGCAGATGGAGATGGAGTTCTTCGTCAAGCCGGGCAGTGACGAGGAGTGGCACCAGTACTGGATCGACGAGCGCTTCCGCTGGTACACCGACCTGGGCATCACCCAGGAGAACCTGCGGATCTACGAGCACCCGCAGGAGAAGCTGTCGCACTACTCCAAGCGGACCGTCGACATCGAGTACCGCTTCAACTTCACCGGCAGCGAGTGGGGTGAGCTCGAGGGCATCGCCAACCGCACCGACTTCGACCTGACCGCGCACGGCAAGGCCTCGGGCACCGACCTCAGCTTCTTCGAGCAGGAGACCGGTGAGCGCTACGTCCCCTACGTCATCGAGCCCGCAGCCGGTGTGGACCGCGCCACGCTCACCTTCCTGATCGACGCCTACACCGAGGACGAGGCGCCCAACGCCAAGGGCGTCATGGAGAAGCGCACGGTCATGCGGCTCGACCACCGGCTCGCGCCGGTCAAGGTCGCGGTGCTCCCGCTGTCGCGCAACGCCGACCTGTCGCCGAAGGCCAAGGACCTGGCCGCCCAGCTCCGCCGCCGGTGGAACGTCGAGTTCGACGACGCGGGCGCGATCGGCCGCCGCTACCGCCGCCAGGACGAGATCGGCACGCCGTTCTGCGTCACCGTCGACTTCGACACCCTCGAGGACCACGCGGTGACCATCCGGGAGCGTGACTCGATGACCCAGGAGCGCGTGGCGCTGGACAAGGTCGACGCCTACCTCCGCCAGCACCTCAACGACTAGGTCTCGGTCCCCGCGACGCCGTCAGGCGGCTCCCGCCCCCAGGGGCGGAGCCGCCCGTGTCGGCGGGGCGGCCGGTTCGGGGTCGACCGGCTTGAAGAGGAACCCCGACCCCCTGCGGACGGCGACGCAGACCACGAGGCGGTCGTCGGGCCACTCCTCGCGCAGCGGGACGAAGGCCAGCGAGGCCAGCTGGTCCCCGAAGGGACTGCGTTCGAAGATCGGGCTCAGCCGGTCCAGGCAGCCGTCGACGGCCAGGGTCCGCACCGTCCCGTCGCCGGGCCATCCGCCCGCGGGCAGCGGGAAGCTGGCCAGGACCTCGCCGTTGTGCGCGTCCGCGCAGTCCGCCAGGGGCAGGACGCCGCTGTCCTTGCCGAGGACGACGCCGTCGGACACGTCGTTCACACACGTGCCGGGCCGCATGTCGTCGATGTAGGCGATCGCGCCCTGGTCCTGTGGCGCCCCGGTCGCCGCGGGCGCCGGAGCCCGGCCGGTCGGGACGGCCCCCGCGGACGGACTCCGGCTCGCGGAGGAGCCCTGACCCGTGGGGAGGACGGAGGCGGGCGCGCCGTCGGCCGTGCCCCGGTCCACGCCTCCGACGAGGACGGCCGCGCCCGTGACCGCGGAGACCAGGAGCGTTCCCGCCGCGACCACCGCCACGACCGCCCCCGTACGGCCCCGCCGCGGTGACGACTCCCGCGGCTCCGGTGTCCACGTGGCCCGCGGCTGTTCCTCTCGCTGGTCGGGTCTCGCCCAGGGGCGCTGCTTCCTCTCCTCCGCATTCATCACAAGGCCGACAATCCCACGCGAAGTCACCGGCAGGCCAGAAGATCACGGGTTTCCCGGACACGTCCCCGCGCGTCCGGGGGGCGCGGCGCCCCTATACCGCAGGGGGTGAACCGCCCGTGAACGCGTTTGAATGCTGAGACAATTGGTTTATACCAATTGGTTTATACCAATTCTTGGGGTGGTCCATATCGCCGAGTCTTTGCCGCCGATTTAAATTGGATTAGACCGCTCTGTGGGCTTTGGCCTGGGCGAACGCCCCTTCGCCGGGTGGGTGGCGTTTCGTCTTCTTCTACGTCGGTAGAGTCCAACCAAGGCGGAACCACACGTCATTTGAAGTCGCAGAAGGAGCAACCGTGCCCAAGTACGTTTACGACTTCACCGAGGGCAACAAAGATCTCAAGGATCTGCTCGGCGGGAAGGGGGCCAACCTGGCCGAGATGACCAATCTCGGGTTGCCGGTGCCTCCCGGCTTCACCATCACCACCGACGCGTGCCGCCGCTTCCTCGAGGACGGCGGGTTCCCCGAGGGGCTGGAGGAGGAGGTCTCCGGGCACCTGGCCGCGCTGGAGGGGCAGATGGGCCGTCGCCTCGGTCAGGCCGACGACCCGCTGCTGGTCAGCGTGCGCTCCGGTGCGAAGTTCTCCATGCCCGGCATGATGGAGACCGTCCTGAACATCGGGCTCAACGACCAGTCGGTGCACGGCCTGGCCAAGCAGGCGGGTGGCAACGAGCGCTTCGCCTGGGACTCCTACCGCCGTCTCATCCAGATGTTCGGCAAGACCGTCCAGGGCATCGACGGCGAGCTGTTCGACGAGGCTCTCGAGGAGCTCAAGAACGGCCGTGACGACCTGGAGCTCGAGGCGGCCGACTTCCAGCGCCTGGTCGAGACCTACAAGGGCATCGTCCGCGAGCAGACGGGGCAGGAGTTCCCCGCCGACCCGCACGACCAGATGCGCATGGCCGTCAAGGCGGTCTTCGAGTCCTGGAACGCCCCGCGCGCCATCCTCTACCGCCGCCAGGAGCGCATCCCCGCCGACCTCGGCACGGCTGTCAACGTCTGTTCGATGGTGTTCGGCAACTGCGGCATGGACTCGGGCACCGGCGTGGCCTTCACCCGCGACCCCGGCAGCGGCCACCAGGGCGTCTACGGCGACTACCTGCAGAACGCCCAGGGTGAGGACGTGGTCGCGGGCATCCGCAACACCATGCCGCTGCAGGAGCTGGAGCGCATCGACAAGCCCGTCTACGACGAGCTCATGAAGATCATGGAGACGCTGGAGAACCACTACCGCGACCTGTGCGACATCGAGTTCACGGTCGAGCGCGGCAAGCTGTGGATGCTCCAGACCCGGGTCGGCAAGCGGACCGCGGGCGCGGCCTTCCGCATCGCCGTACAGCTGGTCGACCAGGGCCTGATCGACCTCGACGAGGCCGTGACCCGGGTGAACGGCGCCCAGCTCGCCCAGCTGATGTTCCCGCGCTTCGCCGACGACGCGAAGAGCGCCTGCGTCACCAAGGGCATGAACGCCTCGCCGGGCGCGGCCGTGGGCAAGGCCGTCTTCTCCTCGGAGCGGGCCGTCGAGCTGGCCGCGAAGGGCGAGGCCGTCATCCTGGTCCGCCGCGAGACCAACCCCGACGACCTGGCGGGCATGATCGCCGCCCAGGGCGTGCTGACCAGCCGCGGCGGCAAGACGTCCCACGCCGCCGTGGTCGCCCGCGGCATGGGCAAGACGTGCGTGTGCGGCGCGGAGGAGCTGGAGGTCTCGACCAAGGAGCGCAGGTTCACCGCGCCGGGCGGTGTCGTGGTCTCCGAGGGTGACGTGATCTCCATCGACGGCTCCAGCGGCGCCGTCTACCTGGGCGAGGTGCCCGTCGTGCCCTCCCCGGTCGTCGAGTACTTCGAGGGCGCGACCGAGCAGGACGACGAGCTCGTCAGGGCCGTGCACCGCATCATGAGCCACGCCGACGCCTCCCGGCGGCTGCGGGTCCGGGCCAACGCCGACAACGCCGAGGACGCCGCCCGCGCCCGCAGGTTCGGCGCCGAGGGCATCGGGCTCTGCCGTACCGAGCACATGTTCCTCGGCGACCGCAGGCAGCTGGTCGAGGACCTCGTCCTGGCGACCTCGGACGCCGAGCGGGAGCAGGCCCTGGCCGCGCTCGAGCCGCTGCAGAAGGCGGACTTCACCGAGATCTTCCAGGAGATGGCGGGCCTGCCCGTCACGATCCGGCTGATCGACCCGCCGCTGCACGAGTTCCTGCCCGACTACACCGAGCTGTCGGTGAAGGTCGCCCTCGCCGGGGACCAGGCGGAGGAGAAGGACCGCAGGGTGCTGGCGGCCGTCAAGCGGCTGCACGAGCAGAACCCGATGCTGGGCCTGCGCGGTGTACGGCTCGGCCTGGTCATCCCCGGCCTGTTCGGCATGCAGGTCAGGGCGATCGCCGAGGCCGCCAAGGCCGTCGAGGGAGCCCGCGCCGAGATCATGATCCCGCTCGTCGGCGCGGTCCAGGAGCTGGAGCACGTCAAGGACGAGGCGCAGCGGATCCTCGAGGAAGTGGGCGTCGAGGCTCTGGTCGGCACGATGATCGAGGTGCCGCGCGCGGCGCTGACCGCCGGGCAGATCGCCGAGGCCGCCCAGTTCTTCTCCTTCGGCACCAACGACCTGACCCAGATGACCTGGGGTTTCTCCCGCGACGACGTCGAGGCGGCGTTCTTCTCCAAGTACCTGGAGCTGGGCGTCTTCGGTGTCTCGCCGTTCGAGTCCCTGGACCGTGACGGCGTCGGCAGGCTCGTCAGGATCGCCGCGGAGGAGGGTCGCAAGACCCGCCCCGACCTCAAGCTCGGCATCTGCGGCGAGCACGGCGGCGACCCGGACTCGGTGCACTTCTGCCACCAGGCCGGTCTGGACTACGTGTCCTGCTCGCCGTTCCGCATCCCCGTCGCCCGTCTCGAGGCGGGCCGGGCGGCCCTGGTGAGCACGGGCTCCGACACCCGCTGAGTCGTCCGCGCGCTCCGGTCCCGTGCTGCGGCGGGGCCGGAGCGCGCGGCGTTTCCCAGGTCGTGCGCCCGGGTTCTCCGGGACGGGGCCCGGCGGCGACCGAGGCTCACCGTCGCCGCCGGCACGGTCGCGGATCAGAGGTCGCGGTCACGCGCCCGTGGCGGAAACGGCGGTCATCACGCCGCCAGGGAGCATTTCCACCTGTTTCTAAAGCTTTCGGTTATCCTTTTATTGTGAGCCGAGCTCGGCATTCTCTAAATATATGTCACATATTCCTTGAATGTGTGTGTAACTCCACATGTGAATAAAGCCGCTGTGCCGCTGGTTCTACCCGCTATGGATTCGGTGGCTCGTCAGCCCCGGGATCGTCCGGGACGCCACCGGGTCGCGCGAGGCGATATATCATGATCAGTTTCAAGGGTGTTCTCGTGACCGCGACACTGGCGGCCTTCGCCTTCGTCGTGCCCGCGACGTCGGTGGCCCAGCTCACCGGTGCCGAGTTCGTGGGCCGGACTCCTGCCGTCACGCACGTTCTCGCTCACAACGGCAGCAGCAACAACGGCGCCGCCAACGGCGGCAGTGTCAACAGCGGTAGCGGCGGCGGCGGTGGCAGCAACAGGGCCGCCCACGGCTCCCACGCCCACTAGGAAGGCCGGTGCCGGAGGTCGTTTTCCGATCCTCGTCGGACCGCCTCTTTCGGACACGGCGTTTCCCTGCCGCTGGACAGGTTTGTCGAACATGACGGCCTGGCCACCGGTTGCTCGGCGCGGGCGACCGAACCCGCGCTCCCGGGGCCGCCGAGAACGGCTCGGCAAGGAGGTCTTTCGCCGGGTGGCCCCGACGCACTGGAACCCGGCCCCGTCCGGCCCCGTGCCGGTCGGGGTTTCGTATGGCCGTGCGAACTCCGCCCTCCGCGGAGGCGGAAGCGCTACGGGCCGAAGACCTGTCCGACAGGTTTCCGGCGACTGCCGCCGGGGCCCGGGGCCACGCCGTACGGGATGTTCCCGACGACACCGGAGGGGAGGGAAGGCGCGCGGGGAATATGGAGCGCATGCATCTGCCCTCCAGGAGTCATCAGGTGTTTTCATGCAGTTCCGCATAGGACACCTCTTTCCTGGATAAAATCACTGCACTTATGCACGGTTACGACGAGCATGACCAGGCCAGATGGGCACCGGAACCACCCGGCAACCCTGAGCGAAGCCCGTTCGAACGCGACCGGGCGCGCGTCCTGCACAGCGCGGGGCTGCGCAGGCTCGCCGCCAAGACCCAGGTGGTCGGTCCCGCGGAGACGCTCGGCAGCGGCCAGCACATCCCGCGCACCCGGCTGACCCACTCCCTGGAGTGCGCGCAGATCGGCAGGGAGATGGGGCAGGCGCTCTGCAGGGATCCCGACCTGGTCGAGACCGCCTGCCTGGCCCACGACCTCGGGCATCCGCCGTTCGGGCACAACGGTGAGACCGCGCTCAACGAGCTCGCGGCGGGATGCGGCGGGTTCGAGGGGAACGCGCAGAGCCTGCGCCTGCTGACCCGCCTCGAGGCCAAGGTCCTCACCGAGGACGGCCGCAGCGCCGGGCTCAATCTCACCCGGGCCTCCCTGGACGCCGCGACCAAGTACCCGTGGACCCGCGAGACGAGCCCCAAGTACTGCGCGTACGGCGACGACCTGGCCGTCTTCGGGTGGATCAGGGAGGGGGCGCCCGAGGGGCGGGTCAGCTTCGAGGCGCAGATCATGGACTGGGCCGACGACGTCGCCTACTCGGTGCACGACCTCGAGGACGCCATGCACTCGGGCGCGGTCGTGCCGCAGGCGCTGCGCGCCCCCGCCGAGCGCCACGAGGTCTGCGTGACCACCCGCTCCTGGTACGCCCAGGACGCGGAGGTCGGCGAGCTGGAGGACATCTTCGGCCGTCTGGTCGCCCAACCGCTCTGGCCCCGCCACTTCGACGGCTCCCTCGGAGACCTCGCCGCGACCAAGGGGCTCACCAGCGCCCTGATCGGCCACCTCTGCCGGTCGGCGCAGGTCGCCACCCGCGAGGCCTACGGCCCCGCCGCGGGCCGCTACGGCGCGGACCTGGTCGTTCCCCGGCGGACCCGCCTGGAGTGCGCCCTGCTGAAGGGGCTGACCGCCCACTACGTGATGACCAGCCGCGAGCACAGCGCCAACCAGGCCAGGCAGCGCGAGCTCATCCACGACCTCGCCCACCTGATCATGCTGGGCGCGCCCGGCACGCTCGAGCCCGCGCTGCGCCCCTCCTTCATCAGGGCGGACGGCGACGCGGGACGGCTGCGCGTGGTCGTCGACCAGATCGCCTCGCTGACCGACACCTCGGCCGTCACCTGGCACAGACGCCTGTCCGGAGGCTCGGGAGCCTGATCCGGGGCGCCCGGCGCCCGGCGTCCGGCTCAGGTGTCGGGCGGGGACGAGGGAGTCTCCGCGTACCGCTTCCAGGACGGCTTCTTGAACCGCTCGACGACCAGGGGAGCCCCGGTGAAGACGATCGCCCCGGCGGCGACGAGCCCGACGTACAGGGCGGGGCTGCCGACCGGCAGCTGCGCGGGCGGCACGAAGGACAGCACGAAGGCGAACGCGACGGCCAGGAAGCCGATGCCCGCGACCGCCCACATGCCCACGGTCCCGCCGGGGATCCTGAAGGCCCTGGGCAGTTCGGGCTGGGTGTAGCGGAGCCGGATCGCGGAGGCGTACATGATCATGTAAACGATGATGTAGAGGCTGACCGCCAGGGCGGAGATGAGGAAGTAGACCGTGCTGACGTCGCTCATGAAGAGGTAGAGCGAGGCGATCACGGTGACGACCACGCCCTGGATGACCAGGATGTTCCTCTGCACCCCACTCCTGTTGGTCCTCTGCATGAACGGCGGCAGCATCCCGTCCCTGGCGGTGGCCAGCAGGCCGCGGCTGGGGCCGATGATCCAGGCCAGCACGCCGCCGAGCGCGCCGTAGCAGACCAGGAGGCTGATCAGCTGGACCGGCCACGAGACGTGCAGCAGGGTGGTCGAGAGCCGGTCGAAGGCGTCGAACACGCCGCTCTCGATGTTGATCTCCTTGTAGGGGAGGATCCCCGCGATCGCGAGCGAGCCGAGCGTGAAGATGCCGAACGACAGCAGCGCCGCGATCGCGATCACCAGCGGGTAGCCGGTCTTCGGGTTCCTCAGCTCCATCGCGTGCACGGCCTGCGACTCGACGCCCGCGAAGTTGAGCAGGATCCCGGCCAGGAACGACAACCCGGAGAGCCCGGTGATGTAGGGGAACCACCGGGGATGGGGGTGGCCCGTCTCCTCGACCGACACCGCGGGGCTGGTCGCCTCGCTCCAGCCGATCTGCTGGCGGGACAGCAGCCAGGCCAGGAACCCCGCGAGCAGGATCACACCGGGGATCACGGTGCCCAGCAGGAAGCCGTACTTGGTGACCTTGGCCGCGAACCGGTTGCTGACCAGCGCGGCTAACGTGCACAGCCAGAAGGCGACGATGATGAACAGGCCGACGTAGACGTGGTCGGAGGCCAGGTTCGGCCTGCCGATGGCGAACGCGGCGGCGGCGGAGGCGAAGCTGAGCCCGGCGGGATACCAGACGATGTTCTGCACCCACGACAGGAACATCGTGACGAACCCGGTGGGCTTGTCGAAGGCCTCGGCGACCCAGACGTACAGGCCGCCCGCCCGGTCGCCGAACGCGCCGCCCAGCTCGGCGGCGACCAGGCCGGCGGGGATGAGGAACAGGAAGGTGGAGAAGCCGATGTAGACGAACATCGTCAGCTCCTCCTTGGCCATCAGCGAAAGGCCGCGCAGGCTGGTGACGATGGAGGCCGCGGTCATCAGCCCGAGGGTCGAGACCGTCAGGTAGCGGCCTGCTCCGCCGGTTCTCGCCCGCTGTGAGGCGGCGTGTTTCGAATGGGCCACCGCTGTTCCCCCGATCGTCTGGGTCCGTCTGGGTCCGTCTGGGTTCCGTCCGGGTTCCGCCTGGGCTCCGTTCGCGTGTCGTCCGTGCGTCGTCCGCGCGGAGCCGGTGTCGTGGTCGCTCAGAACAGCGACAGGCCGGCCAGTTTGGCGAACGCCTCCAGGGCGGCGGCCGCCGCGACCGAGTTCCCCTTGTCGTCGACGCCCGGTCCCCACGCCACGGCGGTGCACCGTCCGGGGACGACGGCCAGGATTCCGCCGCCGACGCCGCTCTTGCAGGGCAGCCCCACGCGGTAGGCGAACTCGCCCGCCGCGTTGTAGGTGCCGCAGGTGAGCACGATCGCGTTGACGCCCCTGGCGTCCTCCTCCGAGATCAGGCGGGAGCCGTCGGCCCGCACGCCGTGACGGGCCTGGAACAGCGCGGCCCGCGCCAGCTCCTCGCAGCTGATCATGATGGAGCACTGGCGGAAGTAGTGGTCGAGCGTCTCGTCGACCGGGTTGAGCATGTTGCCGAAGTCGGCCGCCAGGTAGGCCAGCGCCCTGTCCCGGTGCCCCGTGGTCGCCTCCGAGTGCGCGGTGACCGCGTCCACGTGCAGCTGCGGGTTGCCCGTCTCGGCCCGCAGCAGCGCGCGGATCGCCCCGTAGGCGTCGCCGGTGTCGCGCAGGAGCTGGTCGGTGACGACGATGGCCCCCGGGTTGACGAACGGGTTGCCCGGAATGCCCTTGGAGATCTGGAGCGGGATGAGCGAGTTGAACGGGTCACCCGTCGGCTCGCGCCGTACCCGCCTCCAGATCGCCCTGTCGTCGTGGCTGAGCACGAGCGCGAGGGCGAACAGCTTGGAGATGCTCTCTATCGTGAACGGAGTCTTCGACTCCCCGCCCCCGTGGACCTCCCCGTCGACCGTGGCCACGGCGAACCCGAACTGGTTCGGGTCCACCTCGCCCAGGCTGGGGATGTAGTCGGCCACCTTCCCCTCGCCGATGTACGGCCGTACGGCGGTCATGACATGGTCCACGACGTCCCGGTAGTTCGGTGCGGGCATGGCGTTCCCCCTGGACTTGTGGCCCGGTCGTCCGCGCGGCGGCCGTGGCGCGGTCAGTGATGGAATCCGGGCCGCTGCTCCGCCCCGGCGCCGCGACCGAGCCGGTCGACGGAGCGGCGGATGTCCTCGGCGAGCAGGGCCATCTCGTCGCGGCCGATGCCGTGGCGGACCAGCACCCGCTGGATGACCGTGTCCTGCCGGTCGGCGGGCAGCGGGTAGGAGGGCACCTGCCAGCCGCGCGTCCGCAGCTGTTCGGTCAGGTCGTAGAGGGTGAAGCCGGCGTCGGGGTCCGCCAGGGTGTAGGAGATGCCGGGAAGGGCGCCCTTGCCGTCGTACAGGAGCTTGAACGGCCCCATCTTCTCGATCTGGCCGCCGAGGAACTGCGCGGTGTCGATGCAGGCCTGCTGGACCCTGCGGTAGCCCTCGCGGCCGAGGCGCAGCAGCATGAAGTACTGGGCGATGATCTCGCCGCCCGGGCGGGAGAAGTTGAGCGCGAAGGTCGGCATCTCGCCGCCCAGGTAGCTGACGTTGAAGATCAGGTCCTTGGGCAGCAGGTCGGCCGAGCGCCACACCACCCATCCGACGCCCAGCGGGGCCAAGCCGTACTTGTGGCCGGAGGAGTTGATGGACGCCACCCGTTCGAGGCGGAAGTCCCACACCAGCTCCGGCTGCACGAACGGGGCGATGAACCCGCCGCTGGCGGCGTCCACGTGGATCGGGACGTTCAGCCCGGTCTCGGCGTGGATGGCGTCCAGCTCCCTGGCGATGGCCTCGACCGGCTCGAAGTCGCAGGTGTAGGTGACGCCGAGGATGGCGACCACACCGATGGTGTTCTCGTCGACGTACTGGCGCAGCTGGTGCGGGCGCAGCCCGGTCGCGTCCGGTTCCAGGGGCACCTGCCGCAGCTCCACGTCGAAGTAGCGGGCGAACTTCTCCCAGCACACCTGCACGGGCCCGCACACCAGGTTGGGGCGGTCGGTCGGCTTGCCGTCCGCCTTCCTGCGCTGCCGCCACCGCCATTTGAGCGCCAGCCCGCCGAGCATCGCGGCCTCGCTGGAGCCGGTCGTCGAGCAGCCCATCGTGTTCTGGTTGGAGGGGGAGTTCCACAGGTCCGCCAGGATGTGCACGCAACGCGACTCGATCTCCGCGGTCTGCGGGTACTCGTCCTTGTCGATCATGTTCTTGTCGAGGGACCGGTCCATCAGCCGATGGACCTCCTCCTCGCTCCAGGTGGTGCAGAACGTCGCCAGGTTCTGCGCCGCGTTGCCGTCCAGCAGCAGCTCCGAGTGGAGCAGCTCGTAGACCACCCGCGGGTCGGACTGCCGGTCGGGGATGCGGTACTTCGGCAGTGCCCTCTCGCTCAGCGGCGACGCGTACAGGTCGCCGAACTCGGTGACGTCCCTGCTCGTGACCTTGTGCAAAGCCATGAAGATCTCCTGCTCGCTGTGGGCTCGTCATGGGGAGGACCGGATTCGGCCGGATTTTCCCGCTACCTACCCGGTCCTCATGAGGCAGAAGGCCCGCAAAACCTCATAAAAGCGTCAATCCACGACTTTTGCCTTTTGCGCCCAACGAACCGGCAAAGCATCTCCCGCCCCACAGCCGCCGAGGTCAGCGGACCCTGGCGAAGAAGCGGCGAAGGTCGGCGGCGACGTCGTCGGGGCGTTCCATGGCGACGAAGTGATGGCCGCCCGGGTTGTCCTCGGGCCAGTGGACGACGATGTTGTGCCGCTCGGCGAGCCTGCGGATTCCGGGAGGCCCGCTGTACACCCCGGTCGGCACCGTCTTCTGCCCCTCGGGCCAGCCCATGCCGGTGCTGTCGTAGTAGGGCCAGGACGAGGTGCCCAGCGTCCCGGTGAGCCAGTAGAGGCTCACGTTGGTGAGGAACAGGTCGCGGTCGATCAGCTCGTCCACCTGCTTGTCGGCGACGGTGAACTCCTGGAACTTCTGCGTCATCCAGGCCAGTGCGGCGAGCGGGGAGTCGTGCCATCCGTAGGCGAAGGTCTGGGGCGCGGCGCGCAGCAGCGCGTGGTGGTCCACGCCCTTCATCCAGTCCTGCCCCTGAAGCCAGGCGTAGGCCGCGCGTTCGTCCTCGGTCATCTCCGGCAGGTCGGCCTCGGTGGGGAAGCCGAGCCCGCTGATGACGTAGACGCCGACCACGTGGTCCGGGGCGGCCTTGGCGACCTCGGGGGCGACGTACGCGCCGAAGTCTCCGCCCTGCGCGCCGTAGCGGTCGTATCCAAGCCGTCGCATCAGCTCCGCCCAGATCCCCGCCACGCGCGCGGCGTTCCAGCCGGCCTCGCGCGGCGGCGCGGAGAAGCCGAAGCCGGGCAGCGACGGCACGACGACGTGGAACGCCTCCGAGGGGTCGCCGCCGTGCGCGCGGGGGTCGGTGAGACGGCCGACGAGCTCGGCGAACTCCAGGAAGGAGTTCGGCCAGCCGTGCGTGAGGACGAGCGGCAGGGCGTCCGGCTCGGCGGAGCGCACATGCAGGAAGTGGACGTCCTGACCGTCGATCTCTGTCATGAACTGCGGAAACCCGTTCAGCCGGGCTTCGTGCCGACGCCAGTCGTAGCCGTCACGCCAGTAGTCGGCCAGCTCCCTGAGACGGTCGGCGGGGACCCCGCGGCTCCACCCCTCGCCGGGCAGCGGCCGGGGCCACCGGACACGGGCCAGTCGGTCTCTCAGGTCGTCCAGGTCGGCCTGGGGGATGTCGATGCGGAAGGGGCGGATGCCGGTGCCCATGGTTCTCCTCGTGCGTGGCGGTGACGTGAGCGCGTGCCGCGACGACGTGAACGGCCGCCGTGGCGGTGCGCGCGTGTCGCGGTGACGTGAGCGACAGTAGAAACCATGTAGGTCGAATCCTGTCCTATATGGCTGGGCATCCTGGATTCCATGAGCGAAACCTCCGCGCGCCTGCTCGCCCTGCTGTCCCTGCTGCAGACTCCCCGGGAATGGCCGGGCGCCGAGCTGGCCGAGCGGCTGCGGGTCAGCCCCCGCACCATCCGCCGTGACGTCGACCGCCTGCGCGAGCTGGGATACCCGGTGCGGGCGACGATGGGGGCGGTAGGCGGCTACCGGCTCGTCGCGGGCAAGGCCATGTCGCCGCTGCTGCTCGACGACGAGGAGGCAGTCGCCATCGCGGTCGGCCTGCGCGCCGCGGCCGGAGCGCCGGTCGAGGGCATCGAGGAGGCGTCGGTACGGGCCCTGACCAAGCTGGAGCAGGTGCTCCCGGCCCGGCTGCGGCACCGGGTCGCCGCCCTCGGGGCCGCCACGGTGTCGATGGCGACCGGGGAGGTGGCGAGGGTGGACCCGAGGCACCTGACGGTGCTCGCCGGAGCCGTCACAGGGCGTGAACGCCTGCGGTTCGGCTACCGGGCGGCCGACGGGACCGAGACCGGACGTCTGGTCGAGCCGCACCGGCTGGTGGCGGCCGCGCGCCGCTGGTATCTGCTGGCCTACGACAACGACCGCGACGACTGGCGGGTCTTCCGCGTCGACCGCGTCGGCGACCCCCGGCCGACCGGCGCGCGGTTCACGTCCCGGCAGCCCCCGGAACAGGACGCGGCGGCCTTCGTCGCCGGCAGACTGTACTCACTCGCCCCGACCTACGAGGTACGGGCGACCCTGCGTCTTCCCGCCGGACAGGCGGCTGAGCGGCTCGGCGCGGCCCCGGGCGAGGTTCAGCCGGTCGACGAGCACAGCTGCCGTCTGTACGGGCGCGCCGACACCCTGGAATGGCTGGCGTCGCGGCTGCTCATGCTCGGCTGCGAGTTCCAGGTGCACGAGCCGCCGGAGCTGTCGGCGTACCTGCGCGAGCTGGCCGCCCGCGCCGCCCGCGCGGCGGGAGATCCCGGCGATGCCGGTCATCGCCAGACGTGACCGGCACCGGTGAGCGGTGCCGGTCTGAGGTCCCCCACCGGTGAACCAGAACCGGACGGGGAGGGTGACGCCTCACCCCGGAGGTGAAGTCGGGGCGGGCGGAGCTGTGTCGACCGGGGGACGACGCGTGCCGAGCCTTCCGCCGCGTCATGACCGGAATCCGGCGGTTTATGACCGAGATGCTGATTGTTCCGCTATCCGGGGTCATGGTTACGTAGGCGTCGCTTGAGGTTTTCGATCAATGTTCGTCCGGTTCTGGATTGGTTCGACGTATCGCAGAAGGCATGACGACAGTTCGCGGGACAGCCACCGCGGGGGCGATATGACGCCCGGCACGCCTGCCGGGCGAGGGGCTCGTCGACGAGCGTCCACGACACCACGAACAGCACGTGGTCGCGGGACGGGCCGAAGTCCGCTGACAACCGACGACGTACTGCCGTCCCGGCCGTGCGACACACGGCCGGGACGGTTCACCGATGAGGGAGCGACATGAGAATTCTCAGCGGGCTGCTCACAGGTGTGCTTGTCGCATCTGTCTTGGCCCTGCTGCCGACCTCCGCGGCGCAGGCCGAGGTGTGTCAGCACCGTACGGGCGTCAACCATGACGGCGGCATCTTCCCCAACCCGTTCACCGAGGACTCGATCTGCGGCAACCAGGCCCAGGCCCCGGTGCGCGCCACCCCCGACGGCGGCTCGCCGCAGGTGGGGATCCTGGACTCGACCCGGAGCTGGTTCCTGTGCTGGGCGCGCGGCCAGCAGCACAGCGGCGGCAACAACGTGTGGTACTACACCCAGGGCGACCGCGTGGTGAGCGACCCGGGGCGGCGGGGCTACGGCTTCGTGCCCGCCTCGCACCTGAACACCTCCGTCGATCCGGGGGACGCGCGCCTCAGCGAGTGCCCGCCGATCCCCTCGGGGCGCGCGACGGCGTACATGGTGTACGACCGCACCACCGGGGCGTCCACCCGGAGTGACGAGCACAAGCAGTTCCGCTCCGCCTCGCTGGTGAAGCTGCTCATCGCCCTCGACTATCTCGAGGCCCGTGGTCCCGGGGCGAGCATCCCGGCCGCCGACGCCCAGTTGCTGCAGACGATGCTGCGCTCCAGCGACGACACCGCCGCGACCACCCTGTGGACGCGCAACGGCTACAACGCGATCGTGAACCGGATGGTGACCAAGATAGGTCTGGTCGACACCACGCCCCCCGCCAACCAGAACATCTGGGGCTACACCGCCGTCAGCGCCGCCGACGTGGTGACGACCTACCGCTACATCCTGGAGCGGGCCCACCCGACGTTCCGTGACCTCATCATGGGGCACCTGCGCCTGGCGACCCGCTGCGCCTCGGACGGGTGGGACCAGTACTTCGGCATCCCGAGCGCCATCCCCAGGCCCTGGGCCGTCAAGCAGGGGTGGTCCGGCTTCAGCCTGAACCCGCCGCCCGGCCAGGAGTGCCAGGCCCAGACAGGCCGTACCGGGAACGCCTCCGAGGACGGCCGTGCCGACGGCGCGTCCACGGACGACCGCGCCGGGGACGCCTCCCAGGCGGCCAACGCCGCGGGTCCTGATCTGAGCGGCGTCGCGATGCACACCAGCGGCACCTTCTGCGCGAACGACCGCAAGATCATGGTGGTGCTGACCCTGAACCCGGCCGGCACCACCTGGTCCGACGCGGGCGGCCGGCTGACGACACAGGCGGGAGATCTCTACCGGGCCGTCGGCTGCTGACGGGAGGACGGCAGGCGCGTCCCGAGGGGCCCGCGGGACCGGGCGGCGGTCGACGGACCCGCGGGACCGGGCGGTGGTGAGGCGATGGTGACCGCCGGAGGAGGGACGCCGGGCGGCGGCCAGAAACCGGCCTGCCTGGCGCCGAAGAAACCGGCGTTGACCCGATCGGAGGTGTTGACCCAGCCGGTGAGCTCGTACTCGGTGTTCGGCGTGACGGGGACGGTCTGCAGGATGGCGTTCCACTGGCGGCCGGTCGACCAGGTGAAGGCGTTGTTGTCGCCGGTGTGCCGTTTGAAGTTCCTCCGGTCGATCCCCTTCCAGTCGGACCCCTCGGTGAACCAGGGCGAGCCGATGTCGTCGCGGTTCTGGACCTCGAAGCTGCCGTCGAACACGCGCGACATGCGCAGGTCGTAACTGGGATCGGCGCCGGTGAAACGGTTGAGCGGCCGACCGCTGAGCTGGACGTTCCTGACCGGCTTCCAGACGCCGAGGATCAGTGACCTGTAGAGGACGTCGACGGCGTCGAGGTTCCAGTTGTCGGCGAACAGGCCGTCGGGCGTGGTCGTGGTGAGGCGCAGGCCGGTGATCTCGGCGGCTCGCGATCGCAGAGGAAGGCGTCGGCGGCGGACGCGGCCGAAGGCGGCAGGAACAGGCCGGCGGCGACGATCAACACGGTCGTGAGCAGGAGCGAGGTCCGGCGCGACCCGTCGCGCGTCCGGGTCTCTCGGCGGCCACGGGTCCCGCGACTGACGCCACGGGTTTTCCGGGGCTCGTACGTCTTTTCGGCGCGGGCACGTGAACGTTTCAGGAACACAGGTTGATTCCTCCTTTTTTCATGGCGTGGTACGGCCTTTTCATGGCGTGGTGGGTCCGTGCCCGTTTCGCCGCGGACGCGGGTGGGCGGTAAAGGCCGTCGCGGGTGTCAGCAGAGCACGTTCTCGCCTCGCTGAGAGGCTCCCGATAAATGTCCGGACAAGTCAGGACGCCCGCTGAGCACGCCCGGTAGGATTCCCGGCGCATCGGCCTGTCGGCAGGGAGGACGTCGTGTCCGATAAGTCCCCTAAAGGTGACAAATCTGGATTAACGGATATTGTGAGTCGACAGGAATTCGCCAGGGAATTGACGTCGTTGCGTGAACTGGCGGGCCTGACGGTGAGAGACGTCACCCGCTCGACGGGAATTCCAGGCAGCACCGTCGGCGGTTATTTCGCGGGCGCGCATCTGCCCAACCAGAAGGCGCTCGCCGACGTGCTCGCCGCCTGCGGCGTCACCGACCCCGACGAGCTGACGCACTGGCGTGAGGCCCTGCTCGTCGTCCGCAGGGCTCCGGGACGCCGCCCCGCGAGCGCGCCCTGCCCGTACCGTGGGCTGGCCGGCTTTCAGCCG
The DNA here is from genome assembly GCF_027922005.1 of Streptosporangium carneum. GTDB lineage: Bacteria > Actinomycetota > Actinomycetes > Streptosporangiales > Streptosporangiaceae > Streptosporangium > Streptosporangium carneum. Next base: position 333,332 of record NZ_BSEV01000005.1, read on the forward strand.
GAGGACGCCGAATGGTTCCACGGCAGGGAACGGCTCACCGCGGAACTGACCGCACGGGTCACCCGGTTGACGCGTGACGGGGGCGGGGTGCTCGCGGTGGTGGGCCCCTCGGGGGCGGGCAAGTCGTCGCTGTTGCGCGCCGGGCTCATCCCGGCGCTGGGCGGCCCGCGTGCGGTCGTGCTGACCACGCCGAAGGAACTGACCGACCCCGGGAGACCGACCGGATCCGGGGATGTGACCGAGCCGGGGGAGCCGGTCGCGTTCGAGGACGTCACGCCGGGGGAGCCGGTCGCGTCCGGTGACGTGACCGAGCCGGGAGAGGCCGTGTCCACCGGTCCGGTCGCGGCGGAGGAGCCGGTCTCCGGGCCGACCGCCTCCTCTGTGCCGGACCCGCCCGCGTCCGTGCCGGACCCGCTGGCCGTGCTCGCCCGGTGGTGCGGGCAGGCGGAGGTCGCCCCGGGCGCAGGGGGGCCGGTGGTCGTCGTGGACCAGTTCGAGGAGGTCTTCACCGAGTGGCATGACGGAGCACGCCGCCGGGCGTTCGTCGCGGCCCTGAGCGAAGCGGGCAGGGCGGCCTCCACCCACGCCGCGGCCTCCTCCGCCCTGCCGCCCAAGACCGTCGTCGTCCTCGGCATGCGGGCCGACTTCTACGGCGAGGCCCTGCGGGACCCGGCGCTCGCGCGTGTCCTGCAGGACGGGCAGATCCTCATGGGGCCGATGACCCGCGAGGAGGTCGAGGACGCGATCGTGAAGCCTGCCGTCCGCGCGAGAATCGACGTCGAGGAGGGCCTGGTCGAGCTGATCCTGCGCGATCTCGCCCCCGCGTTCGCCGGTCGGGACGCCGACGCGGGGGAGGCGGCGCACGACGCGGGGGCGCTGCCGCTGCTCTCGCACGCCCTGCTGGCCACCTGCGAGGCCGGCAGGAGGCGCCGGCTGACCGTGGCGGCGTACCGCGACGGCGGCGGTATCCACGGCGCGATCGCTCACACCGCCGAGGCCGTCTACAAGTCGCTCGACGAGGAACGACGCGCGCTGACCCACCGGCTGTTCCTGCGCCTGGTGCGGGTGTCGGACGACGGCGCGGACACCCGTCGCCGGGTGCGCGGGGCCGATCTGGCCGGTGAGGACGGGCGGCTGGGCGCGATCGTGGACGCGTTCGTCGAGGCCAGACTGCTGACGGCCGAGACCGACACCGTCACCGTCACACATGAGGCGCTGCTGCGCACCTGGCCGAGACTGCGGGCCTGGATCGCCGCCGACCGCACGGGACTGCTCGTCGGGCAGCGTCTGGCCGAGGCGGCCGAGCAGTGGGAGGGCGAGGGGCGCGATCCCGCCGCCCTGTACGGCGGGGCCCGCCTCGCGGCGGCCCAGCGGTGGCTGGACACGACGCGCCAGGATCCGGCCCCGCCCCTGCTCCGGGCCTTCGTCGCGGCCTGCGAACGGCACGAGCGCCGTCGCGCCAGGCGGCTCTACCAGGTGGTCGCCGCGCTGTGCGCGCTGGTCGTCGCGACGGCCTGCGCGGCGGTGCTCGCCGTACGGGCGAACGGCGAAGCCGAACGGCAGCGCGACCAGGCCCTGTCCGGCAAGGTCGCCAACGAGGCCAGGGGGCTGCACGCGGCCGATCCGGCGCTGGCGGCGCAGCTCGTCCTGGCCGCCCACCGGCTCGCCCCGACCGCCGAGTCACGCGGCGGGCTGCTGAGCACGGTGGGCGACCACTACGCGACCCGGCTGACCGAGCACACCAACGCCGTCTACGCCGCCGAGTTCAGCCCGGACGGGCGGATCATGGCCAGCGCGAGCCTCGACCGGACGGTGCGTCTGTGGGACGTCGCCGACCGGCACAGGCCCGTTCCGCTGGCCACGATCACCGGGCACACCGAAGGCGTCACGTCGCTGGCCTTCGGACCGGGCGGGCGGGTGCTGGCCAGCGCCGGCGACGACCGTACGGCGAGGCTGTGGGACCTCTCCGATCTCAGGCGGCCCGTGGCGCTGGGCGTCCTGGCCGGGCACGGTCAGGGCGTCATCGGCCTCGCCTTCAGTCCGGACGGACGCACGGTGGCGACCGCGTCGTACGACCGTACGGCCAAGTTGTGGGACGTCTCCGATCCCAGGCGGCCCGTGGCGCTGGCGACGCTGAAAGGCGCGAAGAGCGCGCTGTCGGGGGTGGCCTTCAGCCCGGACGGGCGGACGCTCGTCGTGACCGCCTTCGAGAAGACCGTCCGGCTGTGGGACGTCGCCGACCCGCGTCGCCCGGCGCGCCTGCCCGACCTCAGGGGGCACGGCGACCGGGTGCTGTGCGCGGTCTTCAGCCCCGGCGGGCGGCTGCTCGCGACCGGTGGCTTCGACAACACCGTACGCCTGTGGGACGTCGCCGACCCGCGCCGCGTGCGTGAGCTGCCCACGCTCACCGGCCACGAGGGCGGCGTCGTGGCCGCCGCGTTCACCGCCGACGGGCACACGCTGGCGACCGGGAGCTACGACCGCACGATCCGGCTGTGGGATGTGACCGACCCCGCGTTCCCGAGCGCTCCCGCCGTGCTGAACGGGCATTCGGGGACGGTCTACACCGTCGCCTTCACCCCCGGAGGCGACGCGCTGGCCAGCGGCGGCGGAGACGACAGCGTGCGGCTGTGGGACCTGCGGCGGCCCATACTCGCCGGGCACCACGGGCAGGTGAACGCGGTGGCCTTCAGCCCGGACCGCCGGTTGCTGGCCACCGGCACCTACCTGTCGACGCGGCTGTGGGAGACGACGGAGACGGAGACGGGAGTGCAGGGCAGGCCGTCGGCGGTCCTCCGGGGGCACACCGACAACGTTCGGGCGGTGGTCTTCACCCCCGACGGGCGCACACTCGTCACGGGAGGCCTGGATGGCACGATCCGGCTGTGGGACGTCACCGATCCCGGCCGCCCGGTCTCGCTGGCCGTCGCCGACGCCGGACTGGGGAACGTGTTCGCCGCCGCCCTCAACCGCGACGGTCGTACGCTCGCCGTCGCGGGGGAGGAGCCCGGCGTGGGGCTGTGGGACATCGGCGACCGGCGCGCACCCCGCCTCCTGGTCAGGCTGACGGGGCATACCGACAGCGTCCACGCGCTGGCGTTCGGGCCCGACGGCCGTACGCTGGCCACCGGCGGCGGCGACCGCACCGTGCGGCTGTGGGACGTCGCCGACCCCGGTGATCCCACCGAGGCCGCCGTGCTGGACGGACACGGCGGCGCGGTGTCGGCGGTCGCCTTCAGTCCCGACGGAAGGACGCTGGCCACCGCGAGCGGCGACCACACCGCGCGGCTGTGGGACGTCGCGACGCCGTACCGTCCGGTCCTCACGGCCACGCTGGCGGAGCACACCGACGCCGTCGACGCCGTCGCCTTCAGCCCCGACGGGCGCACGCTCGCCACCGCGAGCGTCGACCGCACCGCCCTGCTGTGGGACCTCGCCGCCCCGTCGGGCCCCCGGGTGAGCGCCGCGCTCACCGCCCACCTCGGGGCGGTCTCGGCGCTGGCCTTCAGCCCCGACGGACACACGCTCGCCACCGCGTCGCAGGACGCGACCGCCCGCCTGTGGCCGATCGACCTCACCCGGGTCTCACAGGAGGTCTGCGCGCTCGCCCATCCCCGCCTCACCCACGCACAATGGGACCGCCGCTTCCCCGGTCTGACCTTCACCCCACCCTGCGGCTAGCGCTGTGACCGCATGCCTCCACCGGATTCGTGGTGCTTTCAAGCGCCGGTACGGCGAGTGCCGGCACGGACATGTCCGGCGCCTTCGAACGGCGCGCGACCCGGTGAACGTTCCCGGTGACAGCCCTGGCGTGACGGCGCGTTCGCCCACCCTCGTCACCGGGCCGGACGGTCGGCTCTCACCAGTTCGTGGAACTCACGGGCGGCGGGCAGCGCCTTGGCCTGCTGGGGGAGGGAGGCCAGGAGTTCGGACGCGATCCTGCGGCGGGCGGCCGTGACGGGGAGAGGGGTTGTGACGTCGAGGGCATGGCTCAGTCCTTCGGCCATGTCACGGTCTCGGACCAACCCCCAGGCCTGGAGGAGACCGATGTTGGCCTTTCCCCCGACTTTCTCCGGTGGGGACGTCGCCAGCGCCTGTTCCAGCATGGGCATGGCCGTCGTGGTGTCCCCGAGCTTGATGAGCACGAAGGCCTCGGCGTACTGGATGCTCGCCGTCGGCATGCCCCACACGGAGATGTGATCGTCGGTCACAGCGGACGGGAGACGCTCATGGGCTTCTCTGAGATCATGGAGAGCCCTGTGGGCGAGGTCGGTCTGCCCTTGTGCGGCAAGGACGCGGCTGCGGGTCTTCAGAGCCTCGACCAGGCCGTGACATGGGCGGCCGTCGGCGAGATGCAGGGCCTCCCCTACCAGCGTGTCGGTGGCCGACCCGAGACGACGTAGATAGAACGAGTGGGAGGCCTCGATGGCGCGCACCCACACCCTCAGCTCGCGGTCTCCCGAAACGTCGGCGGCGGAGCGGGCGGCACGCCAGGAACGCCAGCCCGCGCGGGCCCCTGAGATCTCGACCAGGTCGAGTGCCATGAATGTCGCCAACTGGGCGTAGACCCGCAGCAAGGTGTTGCGGTCGCCCTGGTCTCGGGTGCGAAGCAGGGCCTGCTCCAGGTCACGGATGTCGCCCGTCAGGTCGGCGACCCTGGAGCCCGGCGGTTCAGTCCAGACGCCCTGGGCGTAGTCCCAGGCGATCTGCTCCCAGTCGTCCATGCTGTTGTCGGCGGCGTGGCCGGTGATCTGCCTGAGGCCCGAGTGCAGGGCGTCGACGGCGGAGGCGGAAATGCCGGAACCGGCGCTGAGAATCGTCAGGAACTGGAGAAAAGCGCGACGTTCCACATCGTCCTCGTTGCGAGATGGTGGATTTGTGTCCTTTCCACTTTCGCGTACCTCTTCAATTTCGGCAATAAGGTCGCGAAGCGCAATAAGATGCCCGCCGGTCCCCAGCGCGTTGTCGATTCCTCTGACGTGGTCGGAGTGCGGGCGGCCGAGCCCGCGCTCCCACCTCGACAACTCGCCCTGGTCGACGAGGGCCGCTTTGGCCAGCTCACGCTGCGACAGCTGACGGACGTCCTCGCGCCAGTGGCGTATGCAGGCGCCGAGCAGATGCCACGGTGACGTGTCGGGACGGACCGGTTCGCTCATGTACGGCATGAGAGCTCCCCCTGATGGGCGATGGGAAGGACGGCCCATCGGCATTTCCCTTTGAAGGATCGTGAAGCTCTTCCACTATGGCATCCACAAGCGGAAAAGACCCTGTAAACGGCGGGTCCGCCTGGCGCGCCACACGACCAGACGGACCCTTGATCAGGAAACGAGGTCCTGATCCATGACCCAGACTAAAAGCGATTCCTCTGTTTCCGTAATACCCGGATGGCGGGTGATCCTCAGCGACAGGGGACGAATGTGGGCATCTCGGGTCGTCCCCTTCACCGAGTCGCAGTTCGACGCCGGGGCGGAGCGGACGGTCGACGCCGACACCCTGGAGGAGTTGCGGGCCGAGGTCGACCGGCAGGAGGCCGTGGCCGCCGGCGATCTCCGTACCCCCTGAGGCAGGTGCGGCGGCGTCCTTCCCCGGCGCGCCGCCGTGCCGTACGTCATGCGGCCCGAGAGGACCCGGGCCGGGGCGGCTCAGGGACGGCGCTGCCACTCGAAGGCGGGGTCGCCTTCGATGTACTGGCCGGGACAGAGGACCGAGAACCGGGACATCCACAACTCCTGGCCGCCGTACGGAATGGCCGCGGCCGCCCAGTCCGCCCGCCACTTCCCGAGGTGCAGGCCGCCGTTGTGGTAGGCGCGGGCGGCGTACAGCGGGGTGCCGTCAGCCTCGTGGCCACAGACGATCGCGTCGCCCGGGGAACCACTCGGGACGTTCCACACGCCACCGGAGTTGTCGCTCAGCTGGTGTGTCCACACCTCGACCCCGTCGACCCACACCTCCTGGCCGCCGTGGGGGATGGCGGCCTTGTGCCAGTCGGCTCGGATCTTTCCGAGGTGCAGGCCGCCCGCGTACGCGGCCCGTGCGATGTAGAGGATCTGGTGGTCTTGTTCGAAGCCCGCCTGTCGTGCGTCCGGCGGCAGCCCGTTCCAGGGGGTAAAGCGTGCTGTGACCATGAGGTCACCTTGTGTCATGACGCTGCGTGCCGCAATACTCGGTGACCAACCTCGGTCGGCGATCTCGCCGACCATCCGGACAATCCATCATCGGTGAGGACCCCTCCCACGGGTGGGGACGTCCGGCCCGCGCGGCCAACCGTCGGCGTGCCCGGTCTCCGGGCGGCCCCTGGGAGCGGGGTGATCGTTGGTAGTGTCGCGTCATGTCCCAGACGTCCGGATCGCCCGCCGGTCCCGTCACCGCCGACGACGTTCAGCGCGCCGTACGGCTGGCGGTCGCCGCCCTGCGCCCGGCGCTCGCGGCGGACTGGGACGTCAGGGCGGGCTCCCTGGAGTGGAGCTGCTGGGAGACCGTCGAGCACCTCGCCGACGACCTGTTCTCCTACGCGGCCCAGCTCGGGCCCGAGACACCCCCGCTGGACGACCACGTCCCGTTCGCCTGGATCAGGAAGAAGCCGGGAGGCCCGGCGAACGTGATCTTCGCGGACCGCCGTCTCGGCCCCGCGGGGCTGCTCCAGGTGCTGGAGGCGTGCGGGACCATGCTGGCCGCCGTGGTGCGCACCGCCTCACCGCAGGCGCGCGCGTTCCACGTCTTCGGGGTCGCGGATCCGGAGGGCTTCGCGGCCATGGGCGTGGTGGAGACCCTGGTCCACATCCATGACGTCGCCGAGGGGCTCGGCGTCGCCTGGGAACCGCCCGCCGACCTGTGTGCCCGGACCCTGACCCGCCTGTTCCCCGACGCCCCGGCCGACACCGACCCCTGGCCCGCCCTCCTGTGGTCCACCGGCCGCGCCGACCTCCCCGGCCGCCCCCGCCCCACCTCCTGGCGCTGGCACGGCGCCCCTCGTGCCCTGTAGCCCTTCTTCGCGAAAGCAGTGTCCGTACTTCGCGAAGGACGAACGGAGAGCAGAAAACTCATCCCCCAATAAGGAATCTGGTAGAGAGGAGTCGCTCGTCTAGCTTGCGGTGTTCGAGGGTGAGTTGTGATGGCCCTTCGGGGCCGGGACGCGGCCCGCCGGACGAGTCGGCGAACCTTTGAACGCGGCGGAAGGCCGGAGACTCCGGTGACAAGGGAGCGATGAAGGTGTCGGTTGCCTCGTCGGAAAGCGTGCAGGACAGGTCATCCCATCCGTTGCCGATCCGGCGAAGGCGGTGGGTGCGTCGTGCGGTGAAGGTGCTCGTACCGATTCTGCTGCTCTACGCGTTTCGCCGCCGAACGGCCGTCTTTCGTCGAGGACGGATGCGATCTCACGGCGTGTCGGCTTGGTCGCATAATGCTGAACATACTTTGTAAGGGCGGTGGGCGACGGTCGCTGCATCGATGACGCTCGTCCTCGGTGTGCGACCGTTCTGCGCTTCATGACGGTTCGACGTGCTGCCACCTGGCTGACGTCGATCTCAGCCGGGCCTGGACGGCTGCTCGGTGTCCGTCGCGCGGAGGCCCGCGCCATGGTGGCGCGGGGGTGCTTCTCCATTCCCCGTGTCGCCCTTCCCGGATGCCTTCTGCCTTCTGGTTCCAGTGTGGCGTCTCGACCCAACTCACTGTCACTTTTTCTTTGAGGTGACGTTTCGTGTTCCTGGAGACGCCGGGCGTTCTGACTGTGTTGGCCCAGAAGTGGAAGTAGAGAAAGTCAAGATGTGAAAAAGTGATCTCTCTCACCTGGAGATGGTGTTTATTATATTTGTTACTTAAGTAAGTCTTGTTTGCTGGAACGGTTGATGTATACCTTCTGGTCGTCTACCGAGTCGTATGCTCCGAACCGCTCTCTTCATCCTTTGTTGGGGTTTCTTTCGGGCGAGGTGAGCGGGCGTCGGGCTGCCTGGTGAGAGGTCGGAGGGTGACGGCGTATGCGCCGTACTTTGTCATGGCCGAATTCAGTCCGCTGGGTGTTCCTCTTAACCCTTGCAATTCTTCCGGGTCTGGTGCAAATCAGCGCCTTGCCCGCGCCCGCCGCCACTGGGAAGGTCCTTTCGGCGCAGCCACCTGATACTCCCGACCAGCTTTCGAGAACGGCGGCGGGTCTGCCGTCGCTCGTTTCCGAGAAGGCCACGGCGACTTCGGTCAAGGTCTCGGCGTCTCTCACTCGGAAGTTCTCCCGGCCGAAGGGGGCGTTGCCGGTCGAAGTGCGCACGCTGACGTTCACCGATTACTGCTCGGCCTATCCCGCCTACAACTCCGTCACGCTGTACGAGGCCGGTGCGGTGGTGGCCTACAGCGGGCATGTGTGGACGGCGCGGGTGCAATCGGTCGGGCAGACACCCGGCGGTGGGTTCGGCGGGTATTGGATCGACGGCGGGGTCTGCCCGCCGCCGCCGGACCCCGACCCGACCGGGCAGCCGCCGTCGGTGACGCAGCTGTTCCCCACCGACCAGCTGCTGGTCGACTCCCGCACTCCGCTGCTGACGGCCGAGGGCCACAGCAACGACGACGACTATCCGGTGCAGTTCACCTTCAAGATCTGCGACAACGAGAACATGACCGGCAGCGGCTGCCAGTCCTCCGGTGAACTGGCCGAGGACGTGATGGTCTGGCGGGTCCCGGCCTCGCACAAGCTGGCCTGGAGCAAGCAGTACTGGTGGACGGTCAAGGTCAAGGACGCCCACAGCGGGGCAACCACCACCAGCGGCAAGTGGACCTTCACCACCGGAGTGCGCCAGCCGGCCATCACCTCCCAGCTGGCCGCCCGCGGCGTCAACGGCCAGGAGTTCCAGCAGCTGGCCGGTAACTACACCACCACCGCCACCGACGCGTCGGTGACCAGCGCAGGGCCGCCTTTGTCGATCGTGCGCTCCTACAACAGCCTGGACCCGCGCCGCGACGGGTTGTTCGGGGCGGGCTGGTCGACCCGGTTCGACATGAAGGTCCTGCCCGAGACCGGCGGCGTGGTGGACACGCTGCTGGTGACCTACCCCGACGGCCAGCAGGTGCGTTTCGCCGCCAACGGCGACGGCACCTTCCAGCCGCCGCCGGGCATGTACGCCACCCTCGGCGAGGTGAGCGGCGGTGGGTGGCGGCTGATGGACAAGTCCTCCACCATCTACCTGTTCGACGCGCAGGGCCGGTTGACGAAGATCAGCGACGCGCACAACCGGGCGCTGGAGCTGGAGCGCGCCACCGACGGCAAGCTGACCAAGGTCTCCGCGCCGGGCGGCCGGTACCTGACCTTCGCCTGGACCGGCGGCCATGTGACGTCGGTGTCCACCCCGCCGGTCGACGGCGCCGCGCTGACCTGGACCTACACCTATGTGGGGGACCAGCTCACCGGGGTGTGCGCGCCGGTGGCGGCGCCGAACTGCACTGCGATCGAGTACGGCACCGGGTCGCTGTATCGCAGCAGTGTCCTCAACTCCGGCCCGCTGGGCTACTGGCGGCTGAACGAGACCACCGGCACCGAGGCCGCCGACTCCGGCAACGGTGCGGGCGTGGCCCACTACAGCGACGCGACACTGGGCCAGCCGGGCGCGCTGTCGGGCACCGCCGACAAGGCGGCGTCGTTCAACGGCGAGGCCAGCCTGTCGCTGCCGACCGACGACCTGAACCGGCTGCGGGGCACGGCCTCGTTCGAGACCTGGTTCAAGACCGGCGGGTCGGGCATCGTGATGCAGCTGGGCAGCTTCCTGGATGGGTGGACTTACCGCGAGCAGGGCATGCTGTACGTCGGCACCGACGGCAAGCTGCGCGGTCAGCTGCGCACTCGGCAGGGCGCCACCCCGATCGCGCCGATCACCTCGGCGGCGGCGGTCAACAACAACGCCTGGCACCACGTGGTGCTCACGCTGACCGAGACCGAGCAGCGGATGTATCTGGACGGCCAGCAGGTCGGCGTGCTGACCGGCGCCCCCAGCACCGACCGGGTGGACTCCGCCACAGTGGCCGCCGGGGAGATCATCGGCACCTGGCCGGCGGTTCCGACCTCCAAGGCGCTGCCCTACACCGGCCAGATCGACGAGGTGGCGCTGTATGATCACCCGCTGACCCTGCAGGAGGCGCAGGCGCACTACGCGGCCCGCACGTCGGCGCCGTACGAGCTGACGAAGCTCACCCAGCCGTCCGGGCGGGTGTGGGCGGTCAACACCTACGACGCCGCGACCGACCGGCTGAAGACCCACACCGACCAGAACGGCGGTCTGTGGAAGATCGGCACCCGGGTCTACGACGCCAACACCGGCCTGGCCACGTTCACGGTCACCGACCCCAAGAACGAGTCCCTGAAGTACGTCCATGACGCCTGGCGCGGCTACCGGCTGGTGAGCCGGACCGACCAGCTCCTCAAGGTCACCTCCTACAGGTACGACACCGGCGGCTTCCTGACGAAGACCACCGACCCCAACAACAACACCGTCGAGCAGGTCAACGACGCCCGGGGCAACGTCACCGCGGTCAAGACCTGCCGGGCGGCCGGTAACTGCCAGACCGCCTACCACTCCTACTACCGCAACAGTGCTGACGAGTTCGACCCGCGCAACGACCAGGTGACCGCCACCCGGGACGCCCGCTCGAGCGGCGCCACCGACAACACCTACGCCACCGTCTCCGAGTACACCGCCCACGGTGAGCTGGCCAAGCAGACCACCCCAGCCACCTCGGACTTCCCCACCGGCCGATCGGACATCTTCACCTACACCGACGGCACCGAGTCGGCGGTCGGCGGCGGCACCACCCCGGCAGGCCTGCCGAAGTCGAGCAAGAACGCCAAAAACGAGGAGACCACCTACCGCTACACCGCGGCCGGTGACCTGGCCGAGCAGACCAGTCCGTCCGGGTTGGTCATCGAGTTCACCCACGACGCGGTCGGTCAGGTGATCTCTCGCAAGGAGATCTCCCAGGCGCACCCCGCCGGGGTGATCACGACGTTCACCTACGACGGGGTGGGCCGCCTGCTGGCCCGGACCGGGGCCGGCGTGAAGAACGAGGTCACCGACGTCACCCACACCGCCAAAGTGACCTTCACCTACGACGCGGACGGTAACAGGCTCACCGAGAGCCTGGCCGATCTGACCGGTGGTGATCCGGTGCGTACCATCACCTACGCCTATGACACCCACGGCCGGGTGGAGACGGTCACCGACCCTGAGAACGGGGTGACCCGCTCCGCCTGGGACGAGACAGGTGCACAGGTCTCGGCGACCGACCCGATGGGGACTGTGACGACGTTCGGCTACTCCAAGCGCGGTGAGCCGATCACCACGACGCTGAAGAACTGGACCGGCAGCCCGCTCAATCCGAGTCCCGCCCAGGACGTGGTGCTGGAGTCCAACGCCTATGACCCCGGGGGCAGGCTGGACAGCCGGGTGGACGCGATGGGGCGCAAGACCTCCTACACCTACTTCACTGACAACCGCCTGTCGCAGGTGATCGCCGACGACGTCCGGCTCAACGGCTTCACCACTCCCACGGATGTAGTGCTGACCGACAACACCTACGACGCCGCGGGCAATCTCACCAGACAGATCGCGGGTGGCGGCAAGACCACCATCGACTACGCCTACGACGCCGCGAGCAGGAAGACCTCCAGCACGCTCGATCCCGCCACGCTCAAGCGCAAGACCGCCTACGTTTACGACGCGGCCGACAATGTCACCCGTGAGACCTTCACAGGTGCGGGAACCACACGCACCGAGACCACCGACTACGTTCACAACGCCCTGGGGGAGGTGACACGGCAGACGGTGGAGAACGGCACTGACGACCTGGTCTCCACCTGGACCTATGACGACCGGGGGCTGCTCACCTCGGCGACTGATCCACGGGGCAACGCCTCCGGCGCCACCGCGGCCGACTTCACCATCACGATGCGTTACGACATGGCCGGGCAGCTGGTGGAGTCGAAGTCCCCACAGGTGAAGATCGAAAAGAGCGGCACAGCTGCCGTCGACGGCAGGCCCACGATGAGGTACGGCTACAACAGCGAGGGTCTACGCACCCAATCGGTGGACGCCGAGGGGCGTGTCATCACCTCGGCTTTCGACAAGGCTGGACGCCTGGTCTCAAGCAGCTCGCCGTCCTACAGTCCTCCGGGCGGGACCGCGGTCATCCCGGAGATCAGCTACGGCTATGACGCGGCGGGCCGCTTGACCACGGCCACCGACGAGCGGGGATACGCCACCACGACGCAGTACGACGCGCTTGGCAACCCCGTGCGGGTGACCGACCCCGGTGCCTCGGGGCCCGCTGGTGTCTGGGTCTCGGAGTTCGACCTGTTGGGGGAAACCCTCGCCACGGTGGACCCCACCGGTGCCCGGAGCGAGGCGACCTATGACGACCTCGGTCGTAAGATCACCCAGACGCAGATCGAGCGTAAGCCGACCACTGCGGTGCTGACCACGACGATGACCTACGACGCCGCGAGCCGTCTCACCAAGCGCGTCGTGCCGGGCAACAAGACCACCAGTTTCAAGGTCAACGCCGTCGGCGAGGTTACGGAGATCACCGACCCCTTGCTCCACAGCGCCACTGCCGACTACGACATCCTCGGCCGGGCGACGAAGGCGACCGATCCGTTGGGCAACGCCTCCGAAGCCGAGTACGACCTGGCTGGGCGCAAGACCGCCATCAAGAGCCGCGACAGTGCTGGGGCGACGGTGCGTACCGTCAACTTCGGTTATGACGCGGTGGGCAACCCGACCAGCACCACCTCCGGCGAGGGGCACGTCATCCACCGCGAATTCGACGCACTGAGCCGGTTGACCTCACTGATCGAGCCGGTCACGGCAAGCAAGTCGATCACCACGACGTTCGGCTACGACGCCACCGGGGCGCGTACCCGTCTGACCGACGGCCGCGGCAACGTCACCTGGACCACCTACAACACTCTCGGTCTGGCCGAAACGATCGTCGAACCGGCCACCACCGCCCATCCGGCCGTGGCTGACCGGACCTGGACCACCGTCTACGACGTCGCCGGGAACCCGGTCGCCAACCTGCAACCGGGCGGGGTACGCATCGACCGGACCTTCAACCCGCTCGGCCAGATGCTCAAGCAAACCGGAACCGGCGCTTCGGTCGCCACCCCGGAGCGCACCTACACCTACGACCTTGCGGGCCGTACCACGGCGATCGGCGACTACACCCTCGAATACAACGACCGGAGCCTGCTGACCAAGTTGTCCAAGGCCACCGCCCCGGTGGCCACCTACGCCTACGACAACCGAGGCAATCCCACCCAGCGCGTCGACCCGACTGGTACCGCCACCTTCACCTGGGACGACGCCAGTCAGCTGAAAACCGCCAGCGACCCGGTGGCCGGGCGCACCTGGACCTACGACTACGACCACGCCGGCCGGCTGACCAGCCAGACCTCCAGCGGGACGGCCAACAGCCAGACCTACACCTACGACGCCGTCAACCGGCCCACCTCCCACACCTTGAAGAACGGCTCCGGCACTGAGCTGGCGAAGATCGTCTACGGGTGGGACAAGGACGACAACCTCACCACCAAGACCACCACCGGCACCGCTGGAGCCGGCACCAACGCCTACGGTTATGACCGTTCCGGACGGCTGACCTCCTGGACCGCTCCGGGCGGCGCGACCACCGACTATGAGTGGGACGACGCGGGAAACCGCACCAAGGCCGGCTCCAAGACCTTCGCCTACGACGAACGCAACCGCCTGCTGTCCGGGGACGGGGTCGATTACACCTATACCCCGCGCGGCACCGTGGCGACCGAGACCAAGAACGGCGTCACCAAGAACCTGGCCTTCGACGCCTTCGACCGGCTCATCTCCGATGGGGACGCCACCTACGGCTACGACGCACTCGACCGCCTCACCTCCCGCACCAAGGGCACCGACCAGCGGCGCTATGTCTACTCCGGCCTGGAGAACGACATCGCGGTCATCACTGACGGCGTTGGAGCCGTCCAGGCCAAGTACGGCCGGGATCCGTTCGGCGGCCTGCTCGGCCTGCAGGAGAACGGAACCACCGCACTCGGCGTGATGAGCGACCTGCATGGCGACGTCGTGGGGACCTTCTCCGGAACCGCGCTGGTCGACTCGACCGCCTACGACCCCTTCGGCCAGATCACTCACCAGACCGGCACCCAACGATCCCTCGGCTACCAGGGCGAGTACACCGACCCGGACACCGGCAAGGTCAACATGCACGCCCGCTGGTACCAGCCAGGCACCGGGAACTTCGCCTCCCGGGACGACTGGACTCTCAAACCCGATCCGTCAATCCAGGCCAACCGCTACGGATACGCCAACGGCAGCCCGCTGGTCTACACCGACCCCAGCGGACACAATCCTTTCTGCGACTGGCCGTGGCACCCTGCCTGTCCAATGGATTCAACAGCGGACGACGATGTCGCCAAGGGACCTTGCAAAAGCAATATGGACCCGCGTCCGCAGTGCGACGGTAACGAGCTGAAGGGGAGCACCGGCAGCGCCCCTACCGGCAAAAATGGTGCGAAAGGGACCGGCAACGGCGAAACCACCAACAAAAACGGCGCCAAGGGAACGGTCGGGACCGCTCCGACGGGAAAAAAGAACCCCTGTCACAACTGTGGCAATTCTGGCCCCAAGAATCCAGGGCCGAAGAAGCCGGGGCCGAAGAAGCCGGGACCTGAGAAGCCCGGACCATACAGGCCGGACGTTGACCCGAACAGCAAAACATTCAAGGACGACCCGAACAACGCGACGAGGGATCGCGGCCCCGGAGCAGACCGGACTGCGCGAGACTGGAATGACATCCTATGCACTTATGGGCCGTGCACGGGGAGCCATACCGGTCACCGCGGTATTGACATCATCGACGATGGCGGCGGTGAATGGGATCGCTTCTGTGCGGTGTGCCTGGTCGGGGTCATCGTCCCTGTGATAACGGAAATCGGAAGCGTTCCCGTTGGCGTTGTCTCTGTCATCGCAGGACCCGTCGGCGTCATATTGGACCTCCCGACACCTCCAGAGCCCCCACTCAACTCTCCTGATCCCCCGACGTCTTCGAAGTGCCCGCCTGCAGGCAACAGTTTCGTCCCCGGAACCCGCGTGCTGATGGCCGACGGAACACGAAAGCCGATCGAGGAGGTCAGGGTCGGAGATCAGGTGATCGCCGCCGACCCGGAGTCGGGGCAGGTCGCTGCGAAACCGGTCACTCACCTGATCGTCGGTGACGGTGAGAAGCACCTGATCCGTGTCGTCGTGGGGCCCATCGACGGATCGACCGGGAAAATCGGCGATGTGGCCGCCACGGACGGACATCCGTTCTGGGTGGTCAACCTCCACCGATGGGTCACGGCGAGCGAACTCCTGCCGGGCATGGTCCTGCGGACCGGCGCCGGCACCTACGTTCAGATCACCGCGCTGAAGAAGTGGACCGCTCACCAGCGTGTCTACAACCTGACGGTCGACGGCATCCACACCTACCATGTCGCCGCCGGCGGCCAGACGGTTCTCGTCCACAACGCGAATCCGTGCGAAGAGGGCTGGACGCCCGACGAGAACTACTCGCCGAAGGAAATCGCGGATCGAAGGGCCGAGGCCGAGAAATTCTACAAGGTGCCTCAGGATATTCACGATATCGTGAAGAAAATCCTCGATGATCCAAACTATAGGCAGCGGGTGACCGGCCCCGCCAATAATCGTCAGCCTGACTTCTATCGGGGAGGTAATTCCCGTGCTGGTAGGAGGTGGACGGACTCGAAGATTTATGACAACGGTAATTCGCAGAGTCAGGCCCGAGTTCTCGTCGATCGGGAAGGAAATATAGCGTATATCGGACGAACGAAAGACGGTGTCCACAACTATGACCAGGTAATTCCCTACCCGTGGGCAAAAGTGCGGTGATATAGTTACCGGGTGGTGAAGTTCTCTGGAGTGACGCAGGTGAAAGGGTATTTTTCCTGCGTCACTCCGGAAGCATTGAAAGTTTCGGTCGTCAGGGGTGCGATATGAAAGAAAGTGTTATCGAAGCCTCGTTGGCTGAGGCGGGATTGATTTTCATGGGCATGGTTGCCATCTCTGATCCGCTCATTCCGCCGGATCTTGCGACCCGCGCCAGCAGTTGTTTCTCGGAGGAGCTGACTCTTGCTGAGTCGGTGTATCTGGACGACCCCCTCCTGCTGGAGAAGGCGAATCGTGAATGGTATCGGATGTCTCGGGAAGGCGGGCTGTTCGGGGAGGGGGAGAGGAAGTTTCTGGTGGCCGTTAACTGTGCTGACGGCGACTCGCCCCAGATTTGGTGGTGGGCGAAAGCCGAACTGTCGGATCCGTGGGACATCATGGGTGCTGGAGCGGCCTCGGGTGCTCTCGGTGCTGCTCACTCTTACCCGGGGTTCGTCATGCTCTCTCTCGATGGAGATGTGATTGTTCGAGGAGACAGGGGCGAGGTGTCCATAGACCTGACTGTGGTGCGCGAACCTCATCGTCTCCCGATTTTTCTACGGCACGGTGAATGGTTGGCCGCGTGGCCTGATACTGATGAGTTCACGCGTGCCGCGCTCAAGCGATGGCTGGAAAAAGCCAGAAGTCGGGAGCTCTGAAGAGAGAAGGCGTCCGACCTCTGCCGAGATAGAGGTGAACTCACTATAAGAGTTCGCCGTGTCACCCGATGCTCAACATACTCTGTAAAGGCGAGGTGTCACCGATCGCCACGGATCAGCGTTGTCTCTTCGAAGCCGCAACCGCGTCACGGCTCGTAGCAAGCCGTTCATAGATCACATGTGCAACGAAGACGTGTTCGGCCACCACGTAGAAGCCGCGTCATGCGGATGCGGACAAGAGTTTCCGTATGACGCGGCGGTGTTCCGGTGTCATCCAGGCCAAGGACCCCTAGAGCGGATGGGGCAGTTCTTCGGGGGAGACGGTGCCGTGGTCGTCCCATGGAAGAACTCGGTGACGATCAGGGCGAGGGCGGCCGGGGTGAAACGGTGGGTCTGGCCCTCCAGCGTTCGGCGGCGGGCGTTGGGCAGGACGTCGGTGAGGGCCTGGACGGCGTTGCGTTGCCAGGCGGGGCTCTCGCCGCCGTCCATGACCAGGGTGGGGGCGGTGACGGAGGCGAAGCGCGCGAGCGCCGAGGGGGTTCCGCGCTGGGTGTCGCCCATGATCTGCCCGTCGTAGGCGATCGTGTGCACGACGCCTTCCAGCGCGGGCCACATGGGGTCGTCGCGGATCCCGGCGGCGGCCTCGGCGGGCAGGCCCACCGCGACGGTCATGAACATCGCGAACGCCTCGGCGCGCCGTCCCCGTGCCACGAGCTCGTCGAACCGCTCGAGGAAGTCGCCGGGCATCGGCGGCCTGCCGTCGTCGACGACGAACGGCGGTTCGTAACAGGCGAGCCGGGTGATCGCCAGTCCCCGCACCGCCGCCTCCAGGGCGAGGACCGCGCCGGACGACTCGCCGAGGACGAAGGCGCTTCCGCCCGCCATGCCGATCAGCGCGTCGAGGTCCTCGATCTCCCGCTCGACCGCGTACGGCGCGGCGTCCCCGCTCTCACCGCGACCGCGACGGTCATAGGTGATCACCGTGAAGTACGGTGCCAGCAGCGCCGCCAGCTCGGCCCCGGCCTCGTCGATCGCGCGGTACACGGTCGCGCCGCCGACGCAGATCAGCGGCGGCCCGTCGCCGACCCGGTCGAAGGCGATGAGCGTCCCGTCGCCCGACCGGACGGTGCCCGCCGCGCTTCCCACAGCCTCGCTCTCTGCCCGGTTTCCCGCAGGGACGGTGCCCGCCGGGACGGAGTTCTCCGCAGGGACGGTGCTCGCCGTACTCACGGTTGAGGTCGTCGACGGGGCGTCCGCCGTGCTTTTCGTGGAGTTCGTCATCGTCGTCCCTCAGTCCAGGACCGCGCCGCAGGAGATGTTGACGGCCGCGCCGGTGATCGTGCGGGCCAGGTCGGAGGCGGCGAAGACGGCCGCGTCGCCGACGTCCTCCAGGGTCGCCGCCCGGCCCAGCAGGGTGTGGCCGACGATGTCGCGCTCGATGGCCTCGCGCTGATCGAAACCGGCGGGGATGCTCTCCGGCACGCCGCTGGTCCGCAGGGTGACGACGCGGACGCCGTGTCGTCCCAGCTCCGAGGCGAGCTGGCGGCGCATGGACTCGACGGCGTCGAACGCGGTCAGCAGGCCTCCCAGGTCGTAGCGGCGGGAGGCGGTCGGGTCGCCCGCGCCGCCGAACGCCAGGATCACCCCCGACCGCTGCCGGACCATGTGGCGGGCGGCGGCGCGTGAGGTGAGGAACTTCGAGGTCACGGCGGTCACGACCGGACTCAGGTAGTCCTCCAGCGACATCTCGATCATCGGTGTGCCCTGCACGTCTCCGTCGGAGATCACGTTGACCGACACGTCGAGGCTTCCCGCCTCGGCGGCGACGGCGTCCGCGTGCTCGTCGACGGAGCGTTCGTCCAGCGCGTCGACCCGGGCCGTCTCCGCCAGGCCTCCGGCGGCGCGGACCTGGTCGGCGACCCGTTCCAGGGTGGACAGGGTGCGTCCGGCGAGGAAGACCCGCGCCCCCTCACGGGCGAAGGCGCGGGCGATCGCGCCGCCGACCGATCCGCCCCCGCCGTAGACGATCGCGTTCTTTCCTTCGAGCAACATGGTTCTCTCCTGCGTGTGCACGGCTCTGTCAGCACGTACAACCCGCACGGGATCCGGAACTCATCGCTCGAGGCCCGATTGCTCGCGGATCTCGCGAGGGAGCCCGAACGCGGTGAGGTCGGCCGTCAGGAAGGCGACGACCTCGGCGATCCTCGAGCCCCGCAGGACGAGCAGGTCGAGCCCGGCAGGGACGTAGGCCGCCCTGGCGTCGTCCCACATGTAGGTGCCGAAGGCGAGCTGTCCGTTGGCGTGGGCGGGCAGGAAGTGCCACCGCCGGGTCATCGGCCCCTCGGACAGGAAGGCCCTGATGCCCTCGTGCCCCTCGTACCAGGCGGTCAGCGGCGGCATGCTGTACCTGGCGTCGTCGGTCAGCATCGCCACGACGGCCTCCACGTCGCCGGTCTCCCACGCGGTGGCGTAGCGGTTCGCCAGCCTGCGGACCTCCTCCGCGCCCAGGGAGCCGAGGGCCGCCTGCTGGCTGTCGCCGGGGAGCCGCTCGTCGAGGGTCCTGCGTGCCCGCTGCAGCGCGCTGTTGACCGACGCGACCGTGGTCTCCAGGAGGTCGGCGACCTCGCGAGCGGAGAAGGCGAGGACCTCGCGCAGGATCAGGACGGCCCGCTGGCGGGCCGGCAGGTGCTGGAGCGCGGCGACGAAGGCCAGCTCCACCCCCTCACGCGCCACATAGCGGGCCTCGGGGCCGAGGTCGGCCAGGCCGAGCCTCTCGTCGGGGTACGGCTCCAGCCAGGTGGTCTCGGCGAGCGGGGCGGCGCCCGGGCTGAGATCGGCGGGCAGCTCCCGGCGGGCCCGGCGCTCGATCAGCGTCAGGCACCGGTTGGTGGCGATGCGGTACAGCCAGGGCCGGATCGACCCGCGATCCTCGAACCGCTCCAGGCTCCGCCAGGTCCGCGCCAGGGTCTCCTGGACGGCGTCCTCGGCGTCGTGGAGCGAGCCGAGCATCCGGTAGCAGTGCGCCTGGAGCTCGGCACGGAACGGGCCGACCAGGCGCGCGAAGGCGTCGGGGTCGCCCGACCGCGCGGCCTCCAGCGCTTCTGTTTCGCGTGTGGAGCCACCCGCCCGCGCGGCCTCCAGCGCCCCTGCTTCGCGTGTGTCGTCCCTGAGCATCCGCGACCCCGTCCGTCTCGATGTCCTCCGGAAGGTCCCGACGAGGGGGTCAGTTGCCCAGGGGGATCTTCTCCTCCGGGGTGGGGGAGGGCTTCTTGGCGGGCTTCTCGGTCGCGCCGGGCTTGGAGGAGCACAGGGTCGAGCACCTGGGGGAGGCGCCGACCTGGTTCATCACGGTCCGCACCTCCTCGGCAGGGGAGAGCGTGCGGTTGCCGTCCATCCAGGCGTCGAGGTACTCCCACGGCTTGACCATGCCGCGCCGTACCCACCAGAGCGAGGGGTCGGTCTTCCAGGAGATCGCGAAGTAGAGGTTGCTGGCGGTCGAGCGGGCGTTGCCCGAGTTGCCGACCTGGCCGAGGACCTGGCCCGCGCTGACCCTGACCCCCGGCTTGATGCCCGGGGTGACCTTGTCCAGGTGGCCGCCGAGGTAGCGCACGCCGTCGTCGCCGACGACGGCGACGAAACGGCCCTCGCGGTCGGCGCCCCTGTCGGTCGAGGGCTTCCACTGGTTCTTGGTGTTGACCTCGTCGACCACCCCGCTCACGGGGGAGACGAACGGGCAGCCCTTGCCGGTCCAGATCGTGGTCTTCGGCAGCACGAGCAGCCTGCTCTCGTAGGTCACCTTGCAGTCCTTCACCGGGAAGGCGTAGGTGAACTTCGACAGCTTCGGCGGCGGCACCTGCACCGGGTCCTCGCCCTTCGGGCGGGTCACGCTCGCCTGGGGCATCGGGGTCGGCGTCGGAATCGTCGCCGTGACCGCCCCGGGGGCGGCGGCCGCCATCTCAGCGGCGGGGGGCAGGGTGCTGATGCCGGCGACCCCGCCGGGGGACGCGCAGGCCCCGGTGACGAGCAGCGCACCGGTCGCCACGGTCAGTCGTGCTATGTGCCCCGATCGCATGATCTCCACCAGGGTAACGTTATCGAGAATCAGCCTTTACCTTTGTAACCGACCTCCCGATTGGTCATGGCCCGTTCGGAAAAGTCGGAGCTCCATCCTGCCGGACTCGGAGCTGTCGGGGGGGCAGCACTAGACTCACGGCGTGGCAGGCCGGATCAGTGACGAGGACATCGCGCTCGTGCGGGAGCGCTCGCCGATCGCGGACATCGTGGGCGAGCACATCCAGCTCCGCAACGCGGGCGGCGGCAACCTGAAGGGGCTGTGCCCCTTCCACGACGAGAAGAGCCCCTCCTTCAACGTCACCCCCACCCGCGGCTACTGGTACTGCTTCGGCTGCGCCGAGGGCGGCGACGTCATCACCTTCGTCAGACGCCTGGAGCACCTGTCCTTCGGCGAGGCCGTCGAGCGGCTGGCCAACCGGGCGGGCATCCAGCTCCGTTACGAGCAGGGCGGTTACGTGCCCGGCCGCGAGCAGGGGGAGCGCAGCCGCCTGATCGAGGCGCACCGGGCCGCGGCGGAGTTCTACGCGGAGAGGCTGTCGTCGCCGGAGGCCGCGATCGGGCGCAGGTTCCTGTCGGAGCGCGGCTTCGAGCGGGTCGACGCCGAGCACTTCGGCGTCGGTTACGCGCCCGCCGAGTGGGAGGCGCTCTCCCGGCACCTGATGGCCAGGGGCTTCACCGCCGCCGAGCTGATCAAGGGCGGTCTGGCGAAGGAGGGGCGGCGCGGGCCGATCGACCGGTTCCGCGGGCGGCTCGTCTGGCCGATCCGCGACATCACCGGAGACGTGATCGGCTTCGGCGCGCGCAAGCTGAACGACGCCGAGGACGGGCCGAAATACCTCAACACCCCGGAAAGCCCGCTCTACAAGAAGAGCGAGGTCCTCTACGGGGTCGACCTGGCCAAGCGGGAGATCTCCAAGCGGTCCCAGGCGGTGATCGTCGAGGGATACACCGACGTGATGGCCTGTCACCTGTCCGGGGTGCCGACGGCGGTGGCCACCTGCGGCACCGCGTTCGGCCAGGAGCACATCAAGGTGCTGCGGCGGCTGCTGCTCGACCAGTCGGGGTCGCAGGGTGAGGTGATCTT
Source organism: Streptosporangium carneum (assembly GCF_027922005.1). Classification (GTDB taxonomy): domain Bacteria; phylum Actinomycetota; class Actinomycetes; order Streptosporangiales; family Streptosporangiaceae; genus Streptosporangium; species Streptosporangium carneum. The sequence continues at coordinate 355,096 of NZ_BSEV01000005.1, forward strand.
CACCTTCGACGGCGACGCGGCGGGGCAGAAGGCGGCGCTGCGGGCCTTCGCCGACGAGCAGAAGTTCGTCACCCAGACCTTCGTGGCCGTCCAGGGAGACGGGCTCGACCCGTGCGACCTGCGTGTCACGCGCGGCGAGGCCGCGGTGCGCGACCTGATCGCGAGCAGGGAGCCGCTGTTCGCGTTCGCCATCCGCAGTGTGATCTCCCGTTACGACGTGAGCAGCAACGAGGGCAGGCTGTCCGCGCTGGACGCCGCCGCGCCGATCGTGGCCGGGATCAAGGACCGGGCCCTGCGCCAGCTGTACGCCGTGGACCTCGACCGCTGGCTCGGCTTCAACAACGAGCGGTTCGTGGTGGACCGGATCGCCGAGATCTCCGTCAACGCCCAGCCCACGGCCCAGACCCAGGCTCAGGCCCAGGCACGCGCGCAACGCCCCGCGGGGCCGCGCAAGGTCGCCGAGCTGACCGACCCCGGAGTGCGGACCGAGGCCGAGGTGCTGAAACTGGCCGTGCAGCGTCCCGCGCTGCTCGGGCCGGGCTTCGACGCGATCGGCTCCGAGGCGTTCACGCTGCCCGAGCACGTCGCCCTGCACAAGCTGATCGCGGACGCCGGTGGCGCGGCGGCGGCGGGCCCCGGAGGGCGGGAGTGGGTCGACCGGCTGCTCGACGGCGTCACCGACGCCCTGCGTCCCGTGGTCACCCGTTTCGCGGTCGAGGAACTGCGCGCCGACGTGGCCGGTGAGGAGAGATACGCCTCGGCCATGCTCGCCGCGCTGGAGCTCATCTCGGTCGCGCGGGTGATCGAGCAGCTGAAGTCGCGCATGCAGCGGACCAACCCTGTCGAGGAGCAGCAGGAGTACAACCGGCTGTTCGCCGAGCTCGTCGCGCTGGAGCAGCAGCGGCGGGTGCTGAAGGAACGCGCTTCGGGAAGCTGATCACGTAATTGGCTTTAATTTCCATACGCCGATTCGACCAAACCCCAATAAGGTCTCGGTTCGATAATGATCGCGGCCTTACCTTCGGTGACAAAAATAGGTCTGCCATTTAGGGGACCGAATACAGCAGACTGTCTCCCGTGGGTGCATCGGTGCTGCCAAGTGGGCCGCCATCGGTAGACCAGGTGGCCGACCTCGTCGCGAAGGGAAGGGAGCGCGGAAGCGTCACGGTCGATGACGTGGCCGCCGCTCTCGACAAATCCGAGCTGCCGTCGGACGCGCTTGAACGCGTCGTGCGCATGCTCGCCGAGCACGGAGTGGAGGTTCTCGAGCCACAGGGCGATGAGGAGACCACCCGGTCCGATGAGGAGGATGTCGGTAAACGGGCCCCGACCAGCGATCTGGTCCGCATCTACCTGCGGGAGATCGGCCGGGTCCCCCTGCTCACGGCCGAAGAGGAGGTGGAGCTCGCCAAGTCCATCGAAGCCGGGCTGTTCGCGGAGGACAAGCTCACCAGCGTCGTCTCGCGGCTGGCGTTCCCCGAGTTCAAGGAGCTCGTCTGGGAGGGCACGCGGGCCAAGCAGCGGCTGATCGAGGCCAATCTGCGGCTCGTCGTCTCCATCGCCAAAAGATACGTGGGGCGCGGGATGCTGTTCCTGGACCTGATCCAGGAGGGCAACCTCGGGCTCATCAGGGCGGTCGAGAAATTCGACTACACCAAGGGATACAAGTTCTCCACGTACGCCACGTGGTGGATTCGCCAGGCGATCACGCGGGCCATCGCCGACCAGGCGCGCACCATTCGCATTCCGGTGCACATGGTCGAGACGATCAACAAACTGGTCCGGGTCCAGCGACAGCTCCACCAGGACCTCGGCCGGGAGCCCGCGCCCGAGGAGATCGCGCTGGAGATGGATCTCCCGATCGACCGCGTGATCGAGATCCAGCGCATCGCGCAGGAGCCCGTCTCGTTGCAGTCGCCCATCGGCGAGGAGGACTCCGACCTCGGCGACTTCATCGAGGACGCGGACGCGGTCGTGCCGATGGAGGCCGCGGCCTTCATCATGCTGCAGGACCAGCTCGACGACATCCTCGCGACGCTGTCCGAGCGGGAGCAGCGGATCATCCAGCTGCGCTTCGGTCTCGCGGACGGACACCCCCGGACGCTGGAGGAGGTCGGCCGGGAGTTCGGCGTGACGCGGGAGCGCATCCGGCAGATCGAGTCGAAGACGCTGGCGAAACTGCGTCATCCGACCCGGGCCCAGATGCTCCGCGACTACCTCGACTGAACGCCCCCGTACGGCGGAGGCCCCCGGAAGGAGCACGTCCCGGGGGCCTCCGCCGTGTCCGGGGTCCCGGCGCGGCCGGGGGCGTCGCCGGACCGTCCCTCGCTTCTCCGCCGGGTCACTCCTCGGGATGTCCGCGACGGCGTCTCCCCGGTCGCTCCTCGGGATGTCCGCGACGGCGTCTCCCCGGGCGTCCGAAGACACGCCACGGCCACGTCCCTTTGCCCCAAGTGGTGGATTCGAGGGTTTTCCTCCGCGCCTTCTTCCGGAAACCCGGCGGCTGATCGTCATGCTGATCGGCACGTCGCCGGGGCTGTGACGTGCGACTACAGGATTATGGAGGCCCCACGACAGACATTCAGGAGCGTCCATGCCCGCTGTCCTCCGCCCCGTCGCAGCCTGCGGCCTGCTCACCCTCGTCCTCACCGCGTGCGGCCCGAACGGCGCCGGCACGAGCCAGGACACCACGGCCCAGGGCGGAGCCGCCCAGATGGCCTCGTGGGCCGCGAGCGCGGTCAAGGAGTACCGGACCTACGCGGAGAAGCAGGTCTACGACACCATTGCGAGAACCGCCTACTTCGTCGCCGCGATCAAGAAGGGCGACGTGAGGAAGGCCAGGGCCCTCTACGCGCCGAGCCGCCTCGGCTGGGAGCGGATCGAGCCGGTCGCGGAGGCGTTCCCCCACATCGACGCCAAGGTGGACGCGCGCGAGGCCGATCTCGGGGAGGAGGCGAGGTGGACGGGGTGGCACCGTCTGGAGAAGGCGTTGTGGTTGGCGCCGAAGACGGTCGGGAAGGAGGCCGTGTACGGCGACGAGCTGCTGGTCGACCTCAGCACGCTCAGGGCCGAGCTGCCCCGCGCGGAGATCACCGTGGCCTCCATGACGGCGGGTGCGAAGGAGCTGCTCGACGAGGTGGCGACCGAGAAGGTGACCGGTGAGGAGGAGGCCTTCTCGCACACCGACCTGTGGGACTTCAAGGCCAATGTGGACGGCGCGTTCAAGGTCTACGAGATCCTGCGGCCGGTCGTGCAGGAGAGGAACGCACCGCTCGTCGTGACCCTGGACACCGAGTTCGCCGACCTGCGAGGCCTTCTCGCCAAGCACGCCAAGGGGGAGGGATTCGTCTCCTACACCGACCTGTCCAAGGACGAGGTCAAGGAGCTCTCCGACGCCCTCAACGCCCTGGCGGAGCCGCTGTCGGGCCTGGCCGCGATCACCGCGAGCTGACCCCGCCCGGGTCGCGGCCCGCCCGGGACAGAGAGCCGGGGGCGTGGTTCGCGGAGAATCTTGGTTCGAATGTGATTCGTTCCTTTATGTGCATCGATATAAATGATTGCGAACATCAGGTGGATATGTTGTTCGTCCTCGCAGAAGGTTGGGAGTGATCTCAGGAAGCCCTTGAAGTTCTCCTCGAATCCCGAAAGGGACACGGGAGAACGTGGGGCGCGCGGGAGGAGCGCGGGGGAGCGCGGGGAAGAAGGTCCATGCGGGTTCTGCTGATCGAGGACGAGCCGAGGATCGTCGACATCGTGCGCAGAGGCCTCGCCGTTCACCACATCGCCATGGACGCCAGGGCCGACGGGATCGGCGGGCTGCGCGCCGCCACCGAGAACGACCACTACGACGTGATCGTCCTCGACATCATGCTGCCCGGGCTGAGCGGCTACGACGTGCTCAGGGGCCTGCGGGAACGGCGAGTGTGGACGCCGGTGCTCATGCTGACCGCCAAGGACGGCGAGTACGACGAGGCTGACGCCTTCGATCTCGGCGCCGACGACTACCTGACCAAACCCTTCTCCTTCGTGGTGCTGGTCGCCCGGCTGCGGGCGCTGGTACGGCGCGGCGGTCACGAGCGGCCCGCCGTCATGGCCGCCGGCGACCTGACGGTCGACCCCGCCCTCCGCAGGGTCGCCAGGGGGCAGGTGGAGATCTGCCTGACCCCGAGGGAGTACGACGTGCTGGAGTTCCTGATGCGCCGCAAGGGGGAGGCCGTCGCCAAGAGCGACATCCTGGCGGGAGTCTGGGACGCCGACTACGAGGGCGGCGAGAACGTGGTCGAGGTCTATGTGCGTTACCTGCGCAGAAAGCTCGACGAGCCCTTCGGCCGACGCGCCATCCGCACGGTCCGCACGGTGGGCTACGCGCTCGACCCGGCCGGAGGATGACCGTGGCGCGGTTCTGGGACGGCGTGGGGGTGCGTCTGCGGACGGCCTGGGTGGCCGTGCTGGTCACCGCCGTGGTCCTGGTGCTCGGGGCGGTCGGCGGGGTGTTCGTCCTGCGCAGGACGCTGACGGACGCGATGACCGACACCCTGGTCACCGCGGCGAGGGACCTCGCGGACCAGGTGAGCCAGTCCGACGAGAGGGACCTGGCGGACCTGGAGTGGACGCTGGGCCTCCGCACGGGGGTCGCGCAGATCGTCGACGCGCGGGGCGCGGTCGTCTGGGGATTCCCCGGGCGAGCCCCCTTCACCACCTCCCGCCCCCCGCCCGGAGGAGAGGCCGCCGTCGAGCGGGCCGGGGGCATGCTCGTCGCCGTCCAGCGGGCCGACGTCGACGGCACCCCCTACACGGTGATCGTCGCCGATTCGCTCCAGCCCGTGAACCTCACCACCTTCACCGCCGTCGGCCTGCTGGCGGTGGCCGTCCCGGTGTCGCTGCTGTTCGTCGGAGGGCTCACCTACCGCCTCTCCGGGCGGGCGCTGGCGCCGGTCGAGGGGATCCGCAGCCAGGTCGCCTCCATCGGCGGTGGCGGCGGAGACCTGTCCGCCCGGGTCCCGGTGCCGCCGACACGGGACGAGGTCGCGGGGCTGGCCACGACGATGAACCAGATGCTGGACCGGCTGGAGTCGGCGCAGGCGGCCCAGCGGAGGTTCGTCGCCGACGCGAGCCACGAACTCCGCAGCCCTCTGACCAGCGTGCTGGGCGGCCTCGAACTCGCCGAACAGGACGGCTGGCGCACCGATCCGGAGACCCTGCGGACGATGCGGGCCGAGGCGGTACGGCTGCGCGGCCTGATCGACGACCTGCTGCTGCTCGCCCGCGCCGACGAACGGAGAACGGGAGCGCCACGGGAGGAGGTCGACCTGGACGACGTCGTCGCGCAGGAACGGAGCAGACTCCGCCGTACGAGCACGCTGCTGGTACGCGCCCGGCTGGTGCCGGTCAAGGTCGACGGGGACCGTCAGGCGCTCGTCCGGCTGGTCCGCAACCTGGTGGACAACGCCGCCCGCCACGCCCGCACCACGATCACGCTCGCCGTACGGCCCGACGGCGACACGGCGGTCGTCGAGGTCGCCGACGACGGCCCCGGCGTGCCGGACGGGGATCGCGAGCGCATCTTCGATCGTTTCGTCCGGACGGACGGGGCGAGAGGCAGGGAGGCGGGCGGCGCGGGTCTCGGCCTGGCCATCGTGGCCGAGATCGCCCGCAGACATCACGCCCGGATCGAGGTGGGAGACTCACCCGGCGGCGGAGCGCTGTTCCGCGTCCGCTTCCCCCGGCACGCCGAATGACCTGAGGGGCGTGCCCCTGCGGGACCTGCCGCCTGTCCCGGCCTCTCGGGTCTTCAGGTCCTCGCCGGCCTCCCGGGCGCTGGGTCAGTAACCTCCCCGGCCTCCGGCTCCGCCCTGGCCGCCTCCGCCGCCTCCCCCGCCGCCGGCGCCTCCGGCTCCGCCCTGGCCGCCCTGCCAGACCTGGCCGTCCTGGCCGTCCTGGCCGTTCTGCGCGCCCTGCTCGTCCTGCTCGTCCTGCTCGTTCGGGTTCTTCTGCTGATCGTCTCCCGGCTGCCCCTTCTCGCCGTCCTGGCCTTGTTCGTCCTGCTCGTACGGGCACTCGTCCTGCTTGTTCTGGTCAGGACCGGGCGGTGCGGTCGAGGTGCCGTTGTCCGGGGGCGAGGGTGGGGGAGTGTCGGCGTTGGCGATGGACAGAGTGCCCGCCGCTCCTCCCAGGGTGACGAGAGAAAGTGCACCTATCAGGATTTTCCGCTTAATGTCCATGAGTGCCCCCTTTGGGATGTTCTGCCCGGCGTTAGCCGCCAGCACTCCCAGGCTGCACCCGGGGGCGGAGAAAACGACAACGCCTCTCAGCCGCCCTTAAGCCTTCTGAGGTGCGGCCGAAGACCTTTCGCGGGGAGGCTGAGGGAGGCAGAGCGGGCGAAGCACTGTTTTCTTGGCGAATACAGGCGCAGACTGGGCGAATGGAAGGGCGCTCGGCAGTGGACGACGCCGCGCTCGGGCGCGAGGCCTGGTCCGTGCTCGACGCGAACAGGTCGGGGGCCGCGACCGTGCCCGCGCCCGGTCTCTACCCGCACCAGTGGAACTGGGACTCGACCTTCGTCGCGATCGGAGTCTCCCGCTGTGACACCCGCAGGGCGGGAGCGGAGCTGATCAGCCTTCTGGACGGGCAGTGGCGCACCGGCATGGTGCCGCACATCGTCTTCCACCAGGCCCGCGCCGACGGCTACTTCCCCGGACCGTCCGTCTGGTGCTCCCAGGACCATCCGGACGCCCCCAACGGGGTGCTCACCTCCGGGCTGACCCAGCCGCCCCTGCACGCCCTGGCCGTCTGGTGGATGTGGCGGCACGCGACGGACCGCGACGAGGCGGAGGCGCTCGTCCGCAGGCTGTACCCGATGCTGGTGGCCCAGCACGACTACCTGGCCACGACCAGGGACCTGGGCGGGGGAGGGCTGGCCTCGATCGTCCATCCCTGGGAGTCCGGGATGGACGACAGTCCCGTGTGGGACGCCCCGCTGGACGCCCTGGCCCCCGTCTCCCACGCCTACCGCCGTGAGCCGGTCCCCGGCCACCCCCTCGACAGCCACCACGACCGCTACGTCTGGCTGGCCCTGCGCTACCGCGACTCCGGCTACGACGGCGCCTACCTGCGCGAGGACCACCCTTTCGCGGTCGAGGACCCGATGTTCAACGGGATATGGCTCGCCTCGTGTCAGGCGCTCACCGAACTGGCCCCGCTGGCGGGCGCCGACCCCGGGCCGCACCGGGAGGCCGCGGAGCGCATCCGCGCGGGACTGCTGGAACGACTGTGGTCCGGCGAGGCGTTCCACGCCCTCGACCTGCGGGCGGGACGGCTCAGCCCGGTCTGCACCGTCGGTGGCTTCGGGCCGATGCTCGATCCCGGCCTGCCCGCCGACCTGGTGGCGAAACTGGTGGGAGTGCTGGAGTCGGCGCGTTTCATGGGGGCCGCGGGGTACCCCGTGCCGAGCTGCGAGATCCGTGCCGCGCAGTTCGACCGGTCCCGCTACTGGCGGGGGCCCTCGTGGGTGAACACCAACTGGCTGCTGCGGCGGGCGGCGACCGTCCACGGGCTGACCGGACTGGCGGGGCTGCTCGGCGCCTGCACGCTGCGCCTGGTGCGGCAGTCGGGCTTCAGGGAGTGTTTCGACCCCTTCGACGGCAGCGGCAGGGGCAGCAGGGACTTCTCCTGGTCGGCCGCGCTCACCCTCGATCTGCTCGCCGATAACGTGGACGCATGAAGCTCTTCAACCGGACGCCCGCCGAGGTCCGCACGGCCGTCGCGCCGACCGACCGGGTGCTCACCTACGCCGAGGGACCGGACGGCTACGTGATCGCGACGGACAAGGCGCTCTACCTGGGCGGGCTCCGGCTGCCGTGGTTCCAGGTGGATCGGGGCGTGTGGGACGAGGAGGGGCTGACGGTCGTCACGACCGCGGGGCAGACGCACCGGGCGCTGCTGCCGGAGCCGGGCCGGATTCCCGAGGCGGTGCGGGAGCGGGTGACCGCCTCGATCGTGGTCAGCCAGTACGCCCCGCTGGACGCCAGAGGGGGAGTGCGGCTGGTGGCCAGGAAGACCGACGACGACCGGATGATCTGGGAGTTCGTGTTCGACTCCGGGATGGACCCGCAGGACCCCGGCCTGCGGGCGCTCGCGGAGCAGGCTCTGGAGGAGACCCGCCGCAGTTTCGGCGTCTGAGGAGCGTGCGGCGTGTGAAGCGCCGGAAGCGGTCGAAGCGGCCGAAGTGTTCGGGAGCGTGAAGGGTCCGCCGCGTCCGGGAGCGTGAAGGGTCCGCCGCGTCCGGGAGTCTGAAGGGCCGTGAAGCCCGTCTCCGGGGCGGGCTCGGAGACGGGCTCCACGGGCCGCGCATCGGCAGGGCGGATCGCCGCGGACGCGCGGAAGGCCCCCGAGGGGGCCTTCCCGGCTTGTTCGTGCTCCCGGTCTCCCGCGCCGCCGTCTCCCACGCCGTGACCGTTGGGGGGGAAGGGGGCGAAGGCGTGTGGGCGCGGCTCTAATGGGGAGTGACGGCTTTTTCGTCCTCCGGCCAGCCGGTGCCCGTGTCGTCATGCTTTTCCGCCTCCCAGCCGTTGTGCGGCTGGAGGAACGGCAGCCGGCTCCTGGCCACGTCGCTCACCTTCGTCTTGGCCACGTCGGTGGCCTTGGAGACGCGGGCGCCCACCAGTCCTGCGGCTTCCTGGACAGCGGGGCTGTCCGACACCCGGCGAGCCGCTCGCTTGAGCTGCTCGTAACGCTCCCGGCCCGCGCGGCTCCCAAGGATGTAGCCCACCGCAAGGCCAACGCCGAACATCAGTCGGTAACGCATCTCCACCTCCACAGCCGTCCTTCGCCGGACCCTACCCGCGGATCACGAGTCCTCTCGGACCTACCCCGGAGTATCGATGCGACACACACTCCCGGAGTGCGCTAATCTATTCCTGCGCCGCAAGGAACGGGGAAAACACCCCGCCCGACCAGCGCAAAGCACGATCCCGTGTAGCTCAATCGGCAGAGCAGCCGGCTGTTAACCGGCAGGTTATAGGTTCGAGTCCTATCGCGGGAGCCATACCGGAGGCCCCGGGAGCACAGCCCCCGGGGCCTCCGTCGCGTCATGTCCTGTTTCGGGGACAAATCACGGTGAATCACAGAAAATGAGGGACGTTGCGTCCCGTGTCATCATGCGTTCGTTCGGTGACGCGGGCGCAGTGCCGCGGACCACAGCGATCACAGTGGGGTTGGGCCACTGTGTTGAGGGCACGATGCCGCCCGGAACGGCACCCTGTGCCCGTGATTTCCATTAGGTGGTTTTTCTGTGCCGACCTGGCCGAGGTCATGGCGTCACGCGCCTGAGACGCTTCACGGTGTTCAAACGGAGGTTTACGAGGATGCTCATCAGCGGGCCCGTGGCGGGCCGCCGCCGGAGCACCCGGCGCCGCACGTGGACGTGGCGGCCGCCGAGGAGTACCTGAGGCTGTTCCACGCGGAGAACCCGGCCGCGGGCCCTGTGAGGTCGCGGCTGCGCGAGGTGCGGGCGGAGATCGCGAGGACGGGAACCTACACGCACACGCCGGACGAGCTCGTCTTCGGCGCCCGGGTGGCCTGGCGGAACAGCGGAAGATGCATCGGGCGGCTCTACTGGCACTCGCTGCGCGTACGCGACCGGCGCAAAGTGAGCACGGCGGAGGGGGTCGCCGTCGAATGCGTGAACCACCTCCGCGAGGCCGTGTCCGACGGCAGGATCAGGCCGACGATCACGGTGTTCGCCCCCGACCGCCCGGGTGTTCCCGGGCCGAGGATCTGGAACGAGCAGCTCATCCGCTACGCCGGATACGAGATGGACGACGGCTCCGTCGTCGGGGACCCCCGCTACGTCGGCTTCACCACGATGCTGCGCAAGCTCGGCTGGCAGGGCGGCTCGGGCACGCCCTTCGACGTGCTTCCGCTGGCGATCTCGATGGGTGAGGGGACGCCGCTGCTGTCCACGGTCCCCGGGGACGCCGTGCTCGAGGTGCCGCTGTCCCACCCCGCCTATCCGTGGTTCGAGCGGCTGGGGCTGCGCTGGCACGCCGTACCGGCCATATCGAGCATGTGTCTGGAGATCGGCGGAGTCTGCTATCGGGCGGCGCCGTTCAACGGCTGGTACATGGGCACCGAGATCGGGGCCCGCAACCTGGCAGACTCCGACCGTTACGACCTGGTGCCCCTGATCGCCGGATATCTGGGCCTGGACACCCGCAGCGACCGCTCGCTGTGGCGCGACCACGCCCTGGTGGAGCTGAACGTGGCGGTCCTGCACTCCTTCGACAGGGCGGGGGTGACCGTGACCGACCACCACACCGAGGCCCGGCGCTTCCTGACCCACGTGGAGCGCGAGGAGAGGGCGGGCCGGGTCTGTCCTGCCGACTGGAGCTGGATCGTCCCACCCATCTCCGGCTCCGCGACGCCGGTCTTCCACCGCTACTACGACGACGTGGAGCTGTCGCCGAGCTTCGTCACCCACCCCGACTCCCAGGAGCGTGCCCTCGGTCACCGACCATGACGGGACGAGGGACGGCGGCGGGCCGCCAGGGGCGGGCGCTCGGTGGGGCCGTTGCGGGCGGTCCGCCGTCGTCTCAGAGGCGTCCGGGGGCGTCCGGGGGCCTCCGGGGGGCGCCCGAGAGGCGGCGATCCAGACGATGAGGCGATCAGGCGGGATCAGGCGGTCGGCGGGGAAGCGGTCTGGAGATCGGCGACGAGCTCCTCGAGGTGACGCAGCGCGACGGCCGCGCGGGCCGGGTCGTCGAAGAAGGGGTCGTCGGGGGAGGGCAGGGAGGCCGCCAGTCCCCAGCCGCGGCCCCTGGCCCAGGTCGCGTCGTCGACGTCGAGCGCCGCGCGGAAGACGTTCCGCGCCTCGGCGGGCAGGAGCTTCCACGCGGGCAGCAGGTCGACCGCGGGGTCGCCGACGGCCAGTGTCCCGAAGTCGATGACGGCGCTCAACCTGCCGTCGGCGGCCAGGAGGTTCCCGGGCGCGAGGTCCCCGTGGATCCACACCGGCGGGCCGTCCCACGCGGGCGCCGCCAGCGCCGCCTCCCACACGGCCGTCACCGCGTCGGTGTCGATCACGCCCTTCAGCGCCGCGATCTTGGGGCGGACGCGCGCCTCGGTGGCCAGGGAGTCGCGCTCGTCGCCCATGGGCACGCCGCGGAAGGCGTTGCTCCACTCGGGGCCGGGGCCGCCGGTGGGGTCGATCCTCCGCAGGGCGGTGACGAACCCGGCGAGGTCGGTCGCGGCCTGGACCGGGTCGGCGAGGCGGTCGGCGGTCGCGGTCTCGCCTTCCAGCCACCGGTAGACCGACCAGGGGAAGGGATAGCCCTCGGCGGGCTCGCCCATCGCGAGGGGCTCGGGAACGGGGAGCGGCAGATGCGGGGCCAGCCGCGGCAGCCACCGGTGCTCCCGCTCCACCTGCCCCACCCACCGGGGATAACGGGGCAGCCGTACGGACATGTCCTCGCCCAGCCGGAACGTCGCGTTGTCCATGCCGGACAACGGGACCGGCGAGAGGGGCAGGTCCGCCCACCGAGGGAACTGGGCCGCGAGCAGCCGGCGCACCAGGGGCGCGTCGATGGACACCTCGTCGGCGCCGCCGGTCGACATACGCGTCTCCTCACCGTGGACGGCGACGTCGTGAACGACGCTGTGAACGCCGACGCTGTGAACGCCGACGCTGTGAACGCCGACGCTGTGAACGCCGACGCCGTGAACGCCGACGCCGTGAACGCCGACGCTGTGAACGCCGACGCTGTGAACGCCGACGCCGTGAACGCCGACGCCGTGAACGACGTCCTATCCCACCGTCCGGGAGGGCGCCTGTCCACCGGATTTCCGTCCGCGCCCCCGGACCCGGGGGCGCGCGAGGTCAGACGACCTGTGCGAGCCAGTGGGGGGCCGAGGCGAAGGGGGCGAGGCCCGAGGCGACGGCCTCGAGCAGCGTGGCGGCCGAGGCGCGGGCGTTCTCGACGACGTCGGGAGGATAGGCGTAGCGGACACGGTGGTCCTCGAACTCGTCCTCGTCGTCCAGGAACACCCGGCCGTCCGCGCGCATGCGGATCACGTCGAGGTCCAGGTCGATCATCGTCACCTCGCCGTCGTTCCAGCGCGGCACGGTCGAGACGTCGCAGTAGATCTCGGTCTTGTACGGCGCCGCGTTGAAGGTGGCCGTCCACCAGGCGTCGCGGGGGAAGAGCATCACGAACGGCTGGTCCCAGACGATCGGCGGCTCCTTCCCCCTCCTGCCGCTGCTCCCGGCCGGGCAGCCGACCCACACGCCGTGCTCGTCCTCGCCGAGAAACAGGGCCGGGTGGTTCCAGTGCAGGGAGCCGTCGTACTTGCGGTAAACCACCTTCACGATCTCATGAGACATCCCCCGACTTTAAGGGTTGACAGAGATCTATGTATTTCCTACCGTCTAACTAGGTTAAGAGCGTCAGTGCAAAGCCCCGGCTGGCTGACCGGCAACCCTCGCGCCGCGGCGGGGTGCCCCCGGGGGAGACCGGGCGGCACGGTGGGCGTGTCGCAAGCGCGGCCCTCTCAAGGGGTCACCGAGGCATGCCTGGGAGTGCCAGATGTCCGAGATCACGCTCAACTACGCGAGCCCCGTCGACCTGGACACGCACGGTCGTTACCGGCCGGGTGACCGGCCAGGCCCCCGCTACCCCTTCCAGGGGCGGATCGCCGACGACGGCTCGGGGGAGTTCCCCGCCGAGCCCGGGCGCTACCACCTCTACGTCGCGGCGGTGTGCCCCTACGCGCAGCGCGCGGCGATCGTCCGTTCCCTCAAAGGACTGCAGGACGTCGTCTCGCTGTCCTACGTGGACGACGACCGCGACGGCAGGGGCTGGGCGTTCCGCGAACGACGCGGAGCCGACCCGGTGAACGGGTTCGCCACCCTCAGGGAGGCCTACGAGGCGACCGAGCCCGGCTTCGACGGGCACGTCTCGGTGCCGGTGCTGTGGGACAGGCGGAGCGGGCGCATCGTCAGCAACGACTTCCCGGACATCACCCTCGACCTGGGCACGAAGTTCGGCGGCGACTCCGAGGTCGACCTCTACCCCGAGGAGCTCAGGCCCGAGATCGACGCCCTCAACGCGAGGATCTACGAATACGCCAACACGGCGGCGGGCCGCGTCGCCTCGGCCACGACCGAGGAGGAGTACCACGAGGCGAGGAAGGCCGTGATCGCCTTCCTCGAGGAACTCGACGCCAGGCTCGCCGACCGCAGGTTCCTGTTCGGCTCGGGGATCACCGAGTCGGACGTGCGGCTCTGGCCGACGCTGCTCAGGTTCGACCTGAGCGACAACCCGGCCGCCAGGATCAGCGAGCGCCCGCTGACCGCCTTCCCCAACCTGTGGGACTACGCGAGGGACCTCTACCAGCACCCCGCCTTCCGCGACAACACGGACTTCGCCGCGCTCTCCGCCCCCACGGGGGAGACCGACCCCTGGCGCGTCCCGGTCGAGCCGCTGCGCGCCGACTGGGACCGGCCCCACAGCAGAGCCGCGGTATGAGCGCCTCCATCGCGATCGTCGGCGCGGGGCCGACCGGTACCTGCCTGGTCGAGCGGATCTGTGCGAACGCCGCGGAACTGCTCAACTGGCCGTCGCTGGACATCCACGTGATCGACCCGTACCCGCCGGGCGGCGGCCGGGTCTGGCGCAGGGAACAGAACGAACTGCTCTGGACGAACTCCGCCGCGGCCGACGTGACGCTGTTCGCCGACGAGTCCGTCCAGTGCGTGGGCCCGGTGCGTCCAGGCCCCTCGCTGGCCGAGTGGCTCGGCTGCGACCCGGGCCGCTTCGTCTCCCGTCCGGTGCAGAACGCCTACCTCTCCCACGCCTTCCAGCGCGCGGTGGACACCGCCCCCCGCGGCGTCCGGGTGCACGTGCACGCGACCCGCGCCCTCGACCTCGTCGACGTCCCCGGCGGCCAGGCCGTGAGGCTGGAGGACGGCCGGACGCTCGAGGTGGACGCGGTGGTCCTCGCCCAGGGGCACGGGGACGTGACCCCGACCGCGGAGGAGCGGCGGCTGGCGGCGCTGGCCGAGAGCGGCGGACTGCACTACGTGCCCACCGGGTACACCGCCGACCTCGACCTCGGCCAGGACCGTCTGCCCGCGGGCGAGCCGGTGATCGTGCGCGGCATGGGCCTGGCCTTCATCGACCTGATGGTGCTGCTCACCTCGGGGCGGGGCGGCCGGTTCGTCCGCGAGTACGACGGCGAGCTCGTCTACCTGCCCAGCGGGCGGGAGCCGCTGCTCCACGTGGGGTCGCGGCGCGGCGTGCCGTACCACTCGAAGACCGCATACCCCTTCAAGGGCACGCGCCCGCCGGTGCCGCGCTTCCTGACCGCGGACGCCCTCGGGGAGGGGCCGTGGAACTTCCGGCGGGACGTGTGGCCGCTGGTCGCCAAGGAGCTGGCCTTCGCCTACTACCACGAGCTGATCACCTCCCACCCCGAGCGGTCCCGGCTGGGCTGGGAGGAGTTCGAGAAGGGATTCGCCGGCGAGAGGTGGCGCAGCGCCGGGATGCGGACGCTGATCCGCAAGGCCGTGCCCCGGTACGCCGACCGCCTCGACTTCGACAGGCTCGACCGGCCGCTCGAGCGGATACGGTTCGGCGACCAGGCGGGGCTGCACAGGTGGATGGACGGATACATGGGCGCCGACCTGGAACGGCGCTCGGATCCCGCGCACAGCGCCGACTACGCCATGATCCTCGGGCTGCTGTCCGTCCACGGGGTCCTGGCCGAGCTGGGCATCTCCGACCCGTGGTTCAACGGCCTGTTCAGCTATGTGGCCAGCGGCCCGCCCGGACCACGTCTCGAGGAGCTCAAAGCCCTGGCCAGGGCCGGTGTGGTCACCTTCCTCGGGGCCGACCTCAGGGTCGACCACCACGCGGGACGGTGGCAGGCGCAGAGCCCGACCGTGCCCGGCGCCGTCACCGCCAGGACCCTCGTGGAGGCCAGACTGCCCGCGCCCAGCGTCAGCCGGGCGACCGACCCGCTGATCACCGCGCTCCGCGACCGGGGCGAGGTGGACGAGACTTCCGGGCTGTTGAAGGTACGGCCCGCGGACCGGCGCCTGCTCGACAGAGGGGAAACCCCGCACCCCCACCGTTTCGCCTTCGGCCCCTGGGTCGTCGGCGGCCGGGCCACCGGAGGCTTCGCCAGGCCCGGACTCAACGCCCCGCTCTTCCGCCACGCCGACGCCCTGGCCCGGATCGTGCTGTCCGAGGCCGTCACCACCCAGATCAGACACGTCGCGTGAAGCGACGCTCAGAAATGTCGCGTGAAGCGATGCTCGAACCCCCCGAGGAGAAGTACGTGAAAGTGCAATTGGGCGTCCTGGCGCTGGCCGGGACGCTGACGCTCGCCGCCTGCGGGGCCGACACCGGGGCTCAGAACGCGGCGGCCGGTGGCGAGGGCGGCGGCGAGGGCGGGTCGCTGGTGTGGGCGGTCGAGACGCAGCCCATCACGTTCAACCCCCAGCAGTGGGGCCAGAACAAGGCCCGTCTGCTGGTGCAC
The DNA here is from genome assembly GCF_027922005.1 of Streptosporangium carneum. Taxonomy (GTDB): domain Bacteria; phylum Actinomycetota; class Actinomycetes; order Streptosporangiales; family Streptosporangiaceae; genus Streptosporangium; species Streptosporangium carneum. The sequence goes on from NZ_BSEV01000005.1 coordinate 370,630, forward strand.
AACCAGTTCGACGCGTTGATCGCCCGGGGCAAGGACGGCGAGTTCCTGCCGTGGCTGGCCAAGTCCTGGGAGGTCTCGAAGGACGGCCTGACCTACACCTTCGAACTCCGCGAGGACGTGACCTTCCACGACGGGGAGAAGTTCGACGCCGCGTCGGTCAAGGCCAACCTCGACCAGCTGGTCTCGCCGGGCTACAACGCCGCGGTCGCCGCGATCCAGCTGCGCGACTTCTCCTCCGCGGAGGTGACCGGGCCCTACAGCCTGAAGGTCACGCTGAAGGCGCCGGACGGCCTGTTCCTGGACTTCCTGGCCTCGCCGTACGCGGGCCAGGTCTCCCCGAAGTCACTGAAGAACGCCAAGGACCTCAAGGCGGGCGGCCCCGACCTGGTCGGCACGGGGCCGTTCATCCTGGACCGCTTCACGCCGGGCCAGGAGGCCCACTACAAGCGCAACCCGAAGTACAACTGGGCGCCCCCGAACGCGGGCCACCAGGGCCCCGCGCACCTGGCGGAGATCACCTACCGCTTCCTGCCCGAGGCGGCGGTCCGGGTCGGCGCGCTCACCTCGGGCCAGGTGCAGGTGATCGAGGGCGTGCCCGCGACCGAGCTCGGCCTGCTCAAGAGCGACCCCAAGGTGAAGGTCGAGACCAGCCTCAACTCCGGCAGCGCGTTCTCCTACTACTTCAACGTCTCCCACCCGCCGTTCGACGACAAGCGGGTACGCGAGGCCTTCAGGGACGCCGTCGACGTGGACACCGTGCTCAACTCGGTCTACCAGGGCACGGCGAAGCGGGCCTGGAGCGTCATCGGCCAGGGCAGCCCGCAGTTCTACGACGCCTCCCTGGAGAACACCTTCGGAAACAACGCGCAGCGGGCCAACAAACTGCTCGACGAGGCGGGCTGGGACAAGCGAGACGCGGAGGGTTTCCGGGTCAAGGACGGCAAGCGGCTCACCGTCCGCTCGGTCGAGTCCGCGCCCTACGTCAGGGACCGCCGCGACATCCTCGCCCAGGCCGTCCAGGCCGCGGTCAAGCAGAGCGTGGGCATCGACTTCCAGCCCAAGGTGGTCGACCAGGGCACCCAGCTGAAGGCCCTGCAGGAGGACCAGTACGAGGTCTTCCAGAACTCGCGCGGCGACACCGACGCGGGCGCGGCGCTCAACCTGATCCTGCCGAAGGGCGCCGCGATCAACCGCACCCACTTCGAGAACGCCGAACTCGACAAGCTGCTCGCCGACGCCTCGGCCAGCTCCGACCTGACCAGGCGCAAGGAGCTCTACGCCAAGGTGCAGAAGATCGTGGTCACCGACGAGGCGCTGCTCCTGCCGCTCTACGTGCCCGCCGACCAGGTCGCCTACGGCGCGGAAGTCACCGGGATCACCTTCGAGCCGGTCTCCGGCACCCCCAACAGTGCTTACGACATCCGGACAGGAACGTGAGCACCCTCACACTCACCCGGCGGCGGGGGCTGGCCGCCGCCGGGTGGGCAGGTCCGGTGGTCAGGCGGCTCGGAGCCGGCGTCGCCGTGCTCTGGGCCGCCGCCACCGCGGCCTACCTCGCCCTGCTGCTCGTCCCCGGCGACACCGTGGACGTCCTCATCGCCGACGGCGTCGACACCCCGGAGCGGCGGGCGCAGATCATCACGGAGTGGGGGCTCGACCGCTCGCAGGCGCGTCAGTACGTCGACTACCTGGTACGGCTCCTGCACGGAGACCTCGGCCGTTCGTACGTCCTGCAGCGCGGCGTGGGCGACCTCCTGGCCACACAGGTCGGGCCGACCATCAGGCTCGCGCTCACGGCGGCGGTCTTCGGAGTGGTGCTCGCCCTGGTGCTCGCGCTGACCACCGCGGGCCGCCGATCCTGGTTCGGCGGCCTGGCCGGAATGTCGGAGCTGGTCGCGGTCTCGATGCCGCCGTTCCTGGTCGGGCTCCTGCTGCTGGCCGTCTTCTCCTTCACCCTCGGCTGGTTCCCCGTCTCAGGGGACCGCGGGTTCGTCTCGCTGGTGCTGCCCGCCGTCGCGCTGGGACTGCAGATCTCCGGCGTCCTGGGCCAGGTCCTGCGCGAAGGACTGGAACGGGCCCTGGAGGAGCCGTTCGCGGTGACCGCCCGCTCGCGCGGCATCACCGAACGGCGGCTCGTCGCCGGGCACGCCCTGCGCCACGCGCTGCTGCCCGCCGTCACCCTCACCGGCTGGTTCGTCGGAGTCCTGTTCGGCGGGGCGATCATCGTCGAGGCCGTCTTCGGCCGCCCCGGCCTCGGCCAGCTCACCCTCTCGGCGGTGACCGGCAAGGACATGCCCGTGGTCATGGCGCTCATCCTGCTGTCGGCCGTGGTCTACGTGACGGTCAGCACCATCGTCGACCTCTCCTACCTCCTGATCGACCCCCGGCTGAGGAGGAGCGGATGACCATCTTCGACAAGGAGTCGGCCTTCGGCCACGAGCCGGGCAGGACCGTGCCTCCGGCGCGCCGGGCGGCCGACGACGCCGACCTTCCCGGCCTGACCCTCGGCTCCGCCGGTGAGCCCGGCGGCAGGCGGGGCGGCGAGCCCCACGGGGGGCCGTCGGCCGTGGCGCCCCCGCCCCCCGCCGTCGCCGCCTCCGCCTCTCCCGCTTCCCCCGGCGTTCCCGTCTTCCCCGCTTCCTCCGCCGTCCTCGCCTCCGCCGCACCGGTCAGGCGCCGGTACGGCCTGCGTCCGGGGCTGGTCGCCCCGCTGCTGTTCCTGGTCGTCGCCGCGGTCGCGGCCCTCGCCCCGGGACTGCTGAGCGGAACGGACCCGCTGGCCGCGGACCCACTGCACGCGCTCGCCCCACCGAGCGCCGAGCACTGGTTCGGCACCGACCACCTCGGCCGCGACGTGCTGGCCCGCATCGTCCACGGCGCCGGGCACTCGCTGGCCATCGGCGCGGCGGCGATCCTGTTCGCCGCCGTCGCGGGGACCGTCCTCGGCGCGCTGGCCGGGCTGTCCCCCCGCTATCTCGACGAGGTGTTCAGCCGCCTGTTCGACATCCTGGCCACCTTTCCCGAACTGCTGCTGGCCCTGCTGGTCATCAGCGTCACCGGACCGGGCACCGGCAACGTGATCCTCGCGATCGGGCTGGTCCAGCTTCCGAACTACGCCCGCGTGATCAGGGCGCAGACCTTCGTGGTCCGCCGGTCGGGATACGTCGAACAGGCCGTCACCTTCGGCCTGCCCAGGCCGGTCCTGATCCTGCGCCACGTGCTGCCGAACGTCCTGGGCCCGCTGCCGGTGATCGCCACGATCGGCATGGGCACCGCCATCATCGCGACCTCGGGACTCAGCTTCCTCGGCCTGGGCCCGCTGCCGCCCAGCCCCGAGTGGGGCTCGATGCTGGCCGAGGCCCGCAACTACCTGCGCGTCGCGTGGTGGACCGTCCTCTTCCCCGGCCTGGCCGTCACGCTGAGCGTCGTCAGCCTGACCCTGGTCGGCAGACACCTTCAGCGCCGTTTCGAGAGGAGACTCCCATGAGCCTCATCGAGGTCGAGGACCTGCGGGTGGCCTTCCCCAAGGCAGGGGTGCAAGCCGTACGGGGGGTGAGCCTGTCGATCGCCGAGGGCGAGTGCGTGGCGATCGTCGGGGAGTCGGGCTCGGGCAAGAGCGTCACGGCCAGGACCCTGGTCGGGCTGACCGGCCCCGGCGCGACCGTCACGGCGGGAAGGTTCAGCGTGAAGGGCAGGGACGCGCTCCGGTTCGGGCAACGCGGCTGGCGGCGGCTGCGCGGCAGGTTCGCCGGGCTGGTGCTGCAGGACGCGCTCGTCTCGCTCGACCCGCTTCGCAGGGTCGGCGACGAGATCGCCGAGGTGCTCGCCGCCCACGACGTCGTGCCGCGCGCGGGCCGGGCCGCGAAGGCCCTCGAACTGCTCGAGGCGGTCGGCGTGCCGGAGCCCGAACTGCGTGCACGGCAGTACGCCCACCAGCTGTCCGGCGGCCTCCGCCAGCGCGCGCTGATCGCCTCGGCCATCGCCGCGGACCCTCCGCTGCTCATCGCCGACGAGCCGACGACCGCGCTCGACGTCACCGTGCAGGCCCAGATCCTGCGCCTGCTGGCCGCGCGCAAGGCCCAGGGCACCGCGCTGCTGATGATCAGCCACGACCTGGCGGTGGTCTCCTCCATCGCCGACCGGGTGCTGGTCATGAAGGACGGGGTGGTCGTCGAGGAGGGGCCGACCGCCCGCGTGCTGTCCGACCCCGACGACGACTACACCAAGCTGCTGCTGGCCGCCGTCCCCTCGGCCGCCTCGCGCGGCACCCGCCTGTCGGCGATCGCCACCGGAGGCGTCTCACTGCGCACCCCGCTGCCGGAGCGGAAGGTCGACCACGGCTCGCCGGTCGTCGAGGTCTCCCGCCTCTGCGCCGCCTACGGCCCCCGCAAGGTGGTCGACGACGTCTCCTTCGAGGTGCACGCGGGGGAGACCGTCGGCATCGTGGGAGAGTCGGGGTCGGGCAAGACGACCGTCGCCCGGCTCGTCCTCGGCCTCATGACGCCCGTCTCCGGGCAGGTGCGGCTGAACGGAACCCCCTGGTCGACGGTCTCCGAACGAGAGCGGCGTCCCCGCCGCTCGAGCGTCCAGCTGATCTCGCAGAACCCCCTCGACTCCTTCGATCCCCGCTACACCGTCGGCCGCCTGATCGCCGAGCCCCTCGGCGGACCGTCGCGGGAGCGCAGGGACCGCGTGGCCGAACTGCTGGCCAGGGTCGGGCTGCCCGCCGACCTCATGACGAGCCACCCCCGCCGTCTGTCCGGCGGACAGCGTCAGCGGGTCGCCATCGCCAGGGCCCTGGCCCCGCAGCCCCAGGTGCTCGTCTGCGACGAACCGGTCTCCGCGCTGGACGTCTCGATCCAGGCGCAGGTGCTCGACCTCCTCGGGGAGATCCAGGCCGCCGACGGAACCGCCCTGATCTTCATTTCCCACGACCTCGGAGTGGTCCACCACATCAGCGACCGCGTCCTGGTCATGCGCGACGGACAGGTCGTCGAGGACGGGCACGTGGACGAGGTGTTCTTCCTGCCCAAGCACGACTACACCAGGGAACTGCTCGGCGCGGTCCCCAAACTGGTCTCCGCCGAGCTCTGACCGAGACGGCGGATGTCGGGCAGGAGCAGGACCCCCAGGCAGGGAAGCGCGATCACGGCCGCCGCGCCGTACAGGGCGGGGGCCGTGCCGACCGCGCCCGCCAGCGGCCCCGCCAGGGCCATGCCGAGAGGGGTCAGCCCGATCGAGAGCATCCAGTCGTAGGCGGACACCCGGGAGATCGCCTCGGCGGGGATGTGCTCCTGCACGGCGGTCTCCCACAGGGGCGACATGAAGGCCAGACCTCCCGTCATCAGCCCGTAGGCCGCCGCGACGGCCAGGGCGGGCGCGCCGGCGGCGAGCAGGGTCAGGGGCAGCGCGCCCAGCGCCAGCGCCAGGTTGGCCGCGACCAGCGGCCGCCTGGGCCGGGCCCGCAGCGCCAGCAGCGCGCCGCACAGCGCGCCCACCGTGCCGCCCTGTACGATCGTGCCCCACGCCAGCTCACCGCCGAGGCTGACGACGGCGACCACGGGGCCGATGGTGACCAGGGCGCAGCGGCCCAGGTTCCACAGGGAGTGGCCCACGAGGTTCGTCCAGTACCAGCGGTGACGGCGCAGCTCCGCCCATCCGTCGGCGAGCTGCCGGGTGAAGCGCTCATGCGGCGCGGGCGCGATCGGCGTGAGCCTGAGGCGGCCCAGCAGAGCCGCGCTGGCCAGGAACGTCACGGCGTCCAGGACCAGGGCCCAGCCCGCCCCCACGGTCAGCGTGACGGCGGTGGCGATGCCCGGGCCGAGCAGCACCGAGCCGCGCTGCGCGATCGCCATGAGCGCGTTGGCCCGGGGGAGGTGCTCGGGCGCGACGGTCGCGGGCACCAGGCCGGCCGTGGCGGGCAGGAAGAACGCCGACGCGGCCCCCGAGACGGCGGCCAGCGCCGCCAGGTGGACGACCTCGACCCCGCCGACGATCAGCTCGACGCCCATGACGGCATGGGTGAGCCCGCGGACCAGGTCCGCGACCAGCATCACGCGCTGGCGGGGCAGCCGGTCGGCCCAGACGCCGCCGGGCAGCATCAGCGCCACGGTCGCGACCGACTGGGCCGCGAGCACCACGCCGAGGTCGGTGGCCGAGCCGGTGGCGGTGACGATCGCCAGGGCGAGGGCGACGGAGGTGACGGCGTCACCGACGTGCGACAGGCTCTGCCCGGTCCACAGCAGGCGGAAACGGGGATCTCGCAGGGGGGCCCAGGTGTCTCGGAGAAGCGTCATGGGCCAGAAGTTACTACGATCTCAAAATATATGCATTCATATTAATTGTGGACGGGGGCTCGTGGGTCACGGGGCCGAGGGGACCCCGGCCGGGCGGGTCCGGGAAGCCAGGGCGTCTTCGGTCTTCGGTCTTCGGCAAGGCCGGACGCCTCCGGGAGGCCTGAGCGCCCGCCCGAGTACGGAGAGTCGGCGCGCGCCGGGGCGGGAGCGCCGGGGCGGGACGACGCGGAGCGAGGCGGTGTGCCGGGGCCGGAGCGAGAGCGGGATGGGCCGGGGGCGGCCGTTACCCTGTGGGGCATGTCAGAGCCCGACTCCATCGACCGTCACATCGCGCACTGGTCACGCGAGCTGTCGGATCTCGACCCTCAGCTTGAGGGGATCGTCACCCGCATGCAGATGCTCGTGCGGTTGCTGAAACGGAAGAAGGACATCTGGCTGGCCGAGGGCGGACTCAAGCCCTGGGAGTTCGACGTGCTCCACCACCTGGTCGCGGCCGGGCCGCCCTACCGGGTGTCTCCCACACTGCTGGCCGAGCAGCTCGACACCCACCCGGCGACCCTGACCAACCGGCTCGACCGCATCGAGGAGGCCGGATACATCCGCCGCGAGCACGACCCCTCCGACCGCCGCCGCCTGCTCGTCGCACTGACCTCCGCCGGACGCGCGGTCTGGCAGGAGCGGATGGACGAGGGAGACAGGACGGAACGGGCCCTGCTCGGCACGCTCACCTCCGAGGAGCGCGAGCTGCTCGACGACCTGCTGCGACGTCTCGTCCAGGGAGCGGAGGCGGAAGGGCCCCCGCTCATGCCCGACTGGTCCTCGGGCGGATGACGCCTGCCTGCGCGGGGCGCCCTTGGAGGGCATGGAACGGCGGATGCGCCGGTCGGTGGGCTGTCGCCGCGTGGGAACCGGGGTGCGGGGCACGGGTGTGAATCGGATACCGGTGGGGGCGTGGAACGGCGGTGGGCGCGCCGGTCGGCCGGCTGCCGACTGCCGGGTGGGCGGCCGGGGCGCGGGCGTAAACCGGATGCCGGGGCGGGGACGGGCTCGTTAGCATGAGGGCATGACGACTCCGGTGACGATGCCCCGCTGACCGCGGGTCGCGGACGTCTTCCAGAGGCCCTGAGACGGGGCCTCGACGCTTCTCGGAGCCCCCATGGAGGTTCCGATGCCACGAATCCTGCTGACCACCACCATTCCCTACGTCAACGCACGTCCGCACCTGGGCTTCGCCCTGGAACTCGTCCAGGCAGACGTGCTCGCCCGGCACCACCGCCTGCGCGGGGACGAGGTCAGGCTGCAGACGGGGACCGACGACAACTCGTTGAAGAACGTGCAGGCCGCCGACGAGGCGGGCCTGACCGTACGGGATCTCGTCGACCGCAACGCGGCCGAGTTCGCGCGGCTGGGCGGGCCGCTGTCCCTGTCGTTCGACGACTTCATCCGCACCAGCGCCGACCCCCGGCACAGGGCGGGAGTCGAGCGCTTCTGGCGGGCCTGCGCCGACGACCTGTACCGGGCGCGGTACGAAGGCCTCTACTGTGTCGGCTGCGAGCACTTCTACCAGCCCGGCGAGCGATGTCCCGAGCACGAGGCCCCGCTGCAGCGGGTGTCCGAGGAGAACTGGTTCTTCCGGCTCTCCCGCTACCAGGACGAGCTGTACTCGCTGATCGCCGACGGCCGGATCCGCATCGAGCCCGCCGAGCGCCGCAACGAGGTGCTCGGTTTCGTCGCGGGAGGCCTGGCCGACTTCAGCGTCTCCCGGTCCCGCGCCAGGGCGCGCGGCTGGGGCATCCCGGTCCCCGGGGACCCCGATCAGGTGATCTACGTGTGGTGGGACGCGCTCGGCAACTACCTGACCGCGCCGGGGTACGGCACCGGCGGGCACGGTCACTGGTGGACCCGGGCCGACCGGCGGGTGCACGTGCTCGGCAAGGGCGTCCTGCGCTTCCACGCGGTCTACTGGCCCGCGATGCTGCTGTCGGCCGGGGAGGCGCTGCCCACCGACCTCCTGGTCCACGACTACCTCACGGTGAACGGGCGCAAGATCAGCAAGTCCGGCGGGGCGGCCGTCGACCCGATCGGGCTCGTCGAGGCGTACGGCGTCGACGCGGTCCGGTGGTGGCTGTTGCGCGACCCGCCCAGGGTCGGCGACGCCGACTTCACCGTGGAACGGCTCATCGCGCGCTACGACGACGAACTCGCCAACGGGCTGGGCAACCTCGTCAACCGGGTCGTCAGCATGGTCCACCGGTACCGCGGCGGCCTCATGCCGGAGACGCCGGTGAGCGCCTCAGAGAACGCGGCCTCGAGCGTGCCCGACGGCGCGTCCCACGACGCGTCCCGAGGCGTGCCCGGCGGTGCGCTCCAATGCGTGTCCCCGGCTGTGTCCGGCGGCGTGTCCCCGGCTGTGTCCGGTGGCGCGTCCCGGGACGTGTCCGGCGGGGGAAGGGCTGCTCTCGACAGGGGCAGGGCGCGGGCCCGCGACGTCGTCGCGGACGCTCTGCGCGACTTCGACTTCCGCACGGCCACCGGGGCCGTCCAGGGGGTCGTCGACGAGGCCAACCGGTATGTGAACCAGGTCAAGCCATGGCAGCTGGCCCGCGAGGGCTCGGCGTCGCTCGACCCGGTTCTCGGCGTCCTCGTGGCGACCTGCCGGGAGGTGGCGGACCTGCTGTCACCGTTCCTTCCGGACGCGGCCGCGCGTGTCGCCGCGCAGTGCGCCGGAGAGAGACTGGCTCCCGCGAGCCCGCTCTTTCCCCGCATCGGGCAGAGCGGTGGACACGGGCGGAGCGGCGAAGAGACGCAGCCGGCCAGGTAGCCGTCCCAAGGCTTCCTCGAAAAGCCCCGAGGCGGCGTTCCCTGGGGAGCTCTGAGGTCCTTGTTGTCGGCGTTCCCGGGGGACTCCGAGGCCCCTCCCATCGGCGTTCCCTGGGAGCTCCGAGGCCCCTCCCGTCAGCCTTCCCCAGGAACTTCTGAGGTCCTTGCCGTCGGCGTTCCCTCGCGGTCCGTCGGCGTTTCGTACGGCCAGGCCGAGGCCAGGCCGGGGCAGGGCCGGGGCAGGGCCGTACGAGGCCCCTTCCGCCGTCTCGGCTCGCGCCCGACCTCGGGTCAGGTCAGGCGGCGGGCCCCCGAGGCCGGGGTCGCCGGGTAGATCTCCGGCGCGGCCCAGCCGCGTTCGGCGTAGGCGCCGGTCACCGAGTCCCGAACAGCTCGCACATGCTCGTCGGCGACCAGCGCGATGGCCGACCCGCCGAATCCGCCCCCGGTCATCCTGGCCCCTCTGGCCCTGCCCCTGAGCGACGCCTCGACGGCCACGTCCAGCTCGGGGCAGGAGACCTCGAACTGGTCCCTCAGCGACAGGTGGGAGGCGTTCAGCAGGCCGCCGATCTCCCCGACGACTCCGGCTCTCAGCAGCCCGATCACCGCCTCGACCCGGTGGTTCTCGGTCACGACGTGCTGGGTGCGCCTGCGCTCGTCGCCGCTGAGCCTGCTCAACGCGCCCGACAGGTCCGTGACGTCGCGCAGCGACGCCACCCCCAGGCGCTTGGCGGCGTTCTCGCAGTCCTGCCGACGGCGGGCGTACTGGCCGTCGGCGAGCTCGTGGTGCACCCCGGTGTTGATGATCAGCAGCTGGAAGCCGTGCCGGGCCAGGTCGAACGGGACGTTCCTGACGCCGAGGCTCCGGCAGTCCATGAACAGCGCCTTCCCCTCCTCGGCGAGCGCGGAGGCGGCCTGGTCCATGATCCCGCACGGCATGCCGACGAAGTCGTTCTCGGCCCGCTGCGCCGCCAGGGCGATCTCCATCTTGGTCAGGGCCAGGCCGTACAGCTCGTTGAGCGCGGTCCCGACGGCGACCTCGAGCGCCGCGCTCGACGACAGCCCCGCCCCCTGCGGCACGTCCCCGTCGACCACGAGATCCGCGCCCCGCACCGGGTGCCCGGCCTCGCGGAGCGCCCAGAACACGCCGACGACGTAGCGTGCCCATCCCTTGGCCTCGTCTAGCTTCTCGACGGTCAGCGGCTCGCCGGCCTGGAGCGACCGCACCCTGACGACGTCGTCCTCACGCGGCGAGACGGCCGCGGTGACCCCCCACGGCACCGCGAACGGCAGCACCAGCCCGTCGTTGTAGTCGGTGTGCTCCCCGATCAGGTTCACCCGTCCGGGGGCGTGCCACACGCCTGCCGGCTCCCCGCCGAAGGTCTCACGAAAAGCCTCAACAACGCGCATGATCGAACACTCCTCAACAACGTCCCCCCGTAGGGTAGCGACTCCGAGGAGCCTCGGTTCCTCCGTCCGGAGCCGTTCAAGGTCACATCTTGAACCCGTCCCGCTCGGCGGATGTGCGAAGAGCGCCGACCTTTGGTTGAATGCGGCAGTACGGTGTGCACGAGGGGCGGTAGCTCAGCCGGTTAGAGCAGGGGACTCATAATCCCTGGGTCGCGGGTTCGAGTCCCGCCCGCCCTACCTCTCGTGACCACACGAAAAGCGCCCCTGACCTGCTCCTTCACGGTCAGAGGCGCTTTCTTCGTGTCCGGCTGTCCACGGCTGTCACCGATCGTTTGCGGCTGGCTCTCCCAATGCCCTTCCAAAGGATCATGTCTCCCTGAGCGCGTCGGAGATCCGACGCCGAGCGGCCTCGTCCTGGCCGACGATGCACTTGGCGTAGATCCGCAGCAGGACCTCCACGCTGTGTCCCGCCCACTGGGCCACCTGGGTGGCCGGCACCCCCGCGTTGAGCCACGTCGAGACGCAGGCGTGCCGAAGGTCGTAGACCCGCTTGGCCAATGGTGAGGCGGCCTCGGCCGGGGGGAGCGCCTTGGCTCGCGCCGCAGCCCACGCGCGCCGGGACATTGAACGTGCGGAGGCTGACGGCCTCCTCAGGGCGCAGACCGGCGTAGTACATGACCGCGAAGAACGCCTTGAGCCGCTTGCCGCTCGGCTCCTGAGCCGCGACGGCGGCCAGCAGTGCCCGCGCCTGGGCGTGGTTGACGACGCTCCGGCGGTCCACCTCATAGGAGGTCTGGGGACGCTTCCACTTCAGCTCTTTGATCGGGTTCCTCGTCAGGAGCTGAGCTCGACGGCATAGTCCGGGGCATTCTGCAGGATGGTCTTGTTCCGCAGGACAGTGCTCGTCGCCGACCTCTTACCGTCGAGGCGGGTCGTCGCGGCCTCCAGCAGATCGCCCACGGCATCGGCGGGCCGCTCGCCCTGCTCGCCCAAGCCCTGCGCCGAGACGTCACCGTGGACGGGCACCGAAGAAATGAGTAACGTGACGCCCGTGCCTCGAACCCCTTTTATGGCTGCTGCCCTCACGTTTTCGGTCTGCCTTGCGAATGCCTCAGCGGTAAGCGCAGCTCCATTGTCGCCGACCCGGGCGTCGATGGGTGCTGCTCACGCATCGACGTCAGCCGAACCGGGCCTGCTGCAGAGGTCGCAAACCTTGGTCACGCCCAAGCAGGCGACCATTAATAAGATCAAAACCCTGCTGACAACATTCTTTACCGATCAGCAGCTGTCCAAAACCTTGGACGCGATGGCGGAAAACATCTACGCCAACAAACCTTTTAAAGAATCCTTCGACACTCTCACCGCCTCGGCCGATCTCACCGGAAGTCAAATGGCGATCATGGTGAAGGTGAGGAGCGGCCTGCAGAAAGATCTCGGGTCGGCCTCCGGGGTTCCGCTGACAAAGGTCCGCGCAGTCCTTCTCCGCAGGCTTGAGCCATATTACAATGATATGAGCAAGACGATTCTCGCAATGAGAAGTAGCCGGAGGACGAAGGCGGAATGTGCCAACCAGGTTTACGTGATGGTGAATAAATATCTCACCAAAGCTAATGTCGATCCGGTTCTGGCCGATATTAAAAGCAGTCTGACGTCGAAAGAGTGGCAGTCTGTAAGAGCTCATGGCGCAGCACTGTTTCTTTGGAGTAGGTACGGGTTGTAGGGCCGCCTGGTCTGCGCCGGCCGAAGTGGCGATCATCCAGGCGCGCCAAATGTCCCTGACCCGGCTTTGCGGGCAGGGGCTCCTTTTTCGTTTCCGGCTGCATACGGCTGTCACCGGTCGGTGTCGTGCACGAGGCAGCCGGGCAGCGGGACGCGGTCAGCCGCGCGGTCGCACGCGACGAACCCGGTGACGTCGGTGGTCATCCCCGTGAGAATGGCCGACGTGGAGGAGGTCGAGGTCGTCGTCGCCCATCATGAGCGCGCGACCCTGCGCGTCGGCGACGTGTTCCTGAAGATCGACGCTGATCAGACGCGCACCGACGTCGAGGTCGAGGCGATGGCCATGGCGCCGATCCCGACTCCGGAGGTCCTGTGGCGCAAGCCGCCCGTGCTCGCGCTCGCCGCCCTCCCGGGGACGGCGCTCGGCCGCCTCGGGGAGCCGTCGACCGCGTCGTCGGCGGCGTGGGCCGCGGCGGGTGCCGCCGCACGGAAGCTGCACGACGCGCCGCTGCCGCCATGGCCCGGTCGGAGCCTCGACGAGATCGCATCGCACCTCGACGGCGAATGCGAGTGGCTCGTCACGAACGGCGTCCTTCCCGCGGACCTGGTCACGCGCAACCGCCGGGTCGCCGAGGCCGCGCTCCGGCCGTGGACACCGGTGTTCACGCACGGCGACCTGCAGATCACCCATGTGTTCGTCGACGGTGACGAGATCACCGGCGTGATCGACTGGTCCGAGGCGAGCCAGGGCGATGCCCTGTACGACCTCGCCACCTTGACGCTCGGACACGAGGAGCGGCTTGGCGACGTCGTCGCCGGCTACGGCGCCGACGTCGACCTCGACGTGATCCGCGCGTGGTGGTCGCTGCGAAGCCTGCTGGCGGTCCGCTGGCTGGTCGAGCACGGCTTCGACCCGTGGCCCGAGGTCGCCGTGCTGAGATCCCGGCTGTGAGGCCGCACGAGCCCGGCGGCCACGAGTGCCGTTACACCGGCGACCACAGCGCGGGAGTCGTGTCCGGCCGCCAGATGATCATCTACCTGAGGAGTCACACATGATTCGCAAGCTGTCCGCCGCGGCCGTACTCGCCGCAGCGCTGAGCATCGGCGCCCTGCCCGCCGCCACACCCGCCGCAGCCGCCACCACCGCGGCCCTCGAGGCCCAGTGGGCCCCTGATACCGCCTACAACGCCGGCGACCTGATCATCTACAGCAGCCGCACCTACGAGTGCCGTCAAACGCACCTGTCCACGAGCGGCTCGACACCGGACACGGCCTCCACCCTGTGGCAGCCGGTGGAGTAAGCGCCTCGCCGCCTCACCTCACCCGAGGTGAGGCGGCGAGCGCGGAGCCGGAGTCGATGCGCACCGCGTCGACGCGCAAGCGGAGCGGGATCGCGTCCCTGCCGCTGGAGCACATCATCACCGAGGCCGGAGGCATGGGATTCACCCGGCTGAGCCTTGAGACCGGTGCGGCCGAGTCCTTCCGGCCCGCCAGGAGGCTGTACGAGAAGTTCGGGTTCGACTACCGCGAGCCCTTCGCCGACCACCGGCCCGACCCGTACAGCGTGTTCGTGACCAGGGTGCTTTTAGAAGATCCTGATCCACAGGCCGGGACCGTCGCCTCCCGGACCTCGGGGAAGCCCGCCGAGGGCGGGCGGCTCCGGAAGGCCCGCCCGCGCCCCGGTCAGCCCGGTCAGGCGACCTTGGAGGAGGGGGCCTTCCAGGTGTTGCAGGAGCCCGCGCGTCCCGACCTGTAGCCCTGTTCGAACCAGTGGAGACGGTTGGCGGTCTTGCCGTCCCAGTTGAACCTGTCGTACTCCTTCGGCGTCTCGGCGTCCAGGAGGGGCTTCCAGTTCTTGGCCGAGCGCCCCAGGCTCTTCAGGGACACCCCGCTCAGGCAGTCGGCCTGCAGGTGGAAGCGGTGCGTCTGCTCGTCGATCTCGGCCTGTTCCCCGTTGTGCCGCAGCGCCCACCAGGCCTCGCTGATGCCCGTCTGCGCCTGGACGAACCCGCCGTAGGCGCGCGTCAGCTCGACGATGACGGCCTGGTCCGACTTGGCCTTGATCCAGTCGGACCGGAGCTGCACCTGGATGCCGCGGTTGCAGGAGGTGGCGAAGGAGCCGGAGATCTCCATGCCGCTGTAGCAGGGGCCCTGCTCGTGGGTGTCCTTGATGCTCAGGCCCGCGGGGACGAAGTCCTTCATGATCTTGCCCCAGGCGGAGTTCAGACAGCCGACGACCTTGTTGAGGTACTTCGTGGTCGACGACTTGGTGGTGCCCTTCGTCGCCTTGCACGAGACGGAGGGAACGGCCCTCAGCTTGTAGAGGGCGTTGTGGGTCAGCTCGGGCGAGCCGGTGACGGGATAGGCGGACGCGGCGGCCGTACCGGAGAGAAGCAGGGTGAGGGCTCCGGCGGTGGTCGCCAGTGCGCGAATCATCATGAAGCATGATCGTAGGGGCGAGGTGCCGCTCAACCATCCGGATGACCAGGAAGAGGGCAGATCGTGATCACGACGTGTCGCGACACGGCCGTGTCCGACGCGCCGCCGGAGTTAAACCATGTGCGAACTGTCGGTGCGACAGGCAAGAATGCCGCACATCATGGTTAACTCCGCTTCGCTTCCGTTCACCGCCACGACGTCACCGAACGGTGACATCGTGGTCTTCTACGTCGGCCCTGAGCCGCGCATGACCCCGGAGCAGGCGCTCCTGTTCGCCGACCAGCTCCGTGACATGGCGGCCGAGGCGTCGCGCCGGGCCGCCGCGCGTGCCGGGCGGTCGACGGACGGGCCGCTTCACTGGGGGTCAGGTGAGGGCGAGCCGGTCGGGGGAGAGCGTCAGGCGGACGGGGCCGCCGGGGGCGTGGACGGTCAGTCTCCCGTCGGAGCACGAGACCTCCGGATCGTCCGCGCCAGGAACGACCAGGGTCAGCAGCGCCCCGGCCGCAGGGGAGAGCAGCGTCGCCGTCGTCGCCGTCCTGAGATAGCCAAGTGAGATCGTGCCCGGCCGCACCGCCTGGCCGTCGACCGGCAGGCACGAGGGCGCCGCGAGCTGGATCAGCGTCGCCCGCCAGGGGCCGTCGGCCAGCACCACTCTGCCGCCGTGGTTGGAGATCACCTTGAGCGACGGGGCGAAATGCCACAGGTTGCGCAGCGTCGATCCCGCCTGGGCCGTGTCCAGCACGGCCATCAGGTCGGCGCCGTGGCTGACCAGGACCGAGCGCGTACGGCTGACGCCGTACGCCTCGTCGGCGAGCAGATAGGACTGGCGGTCACGGTCCACCGAGGACCTCACCAGGCGCGTCGCCACGCCCTCCTGGAACTCCGCGCCCACCACGACGGGGACGTTGTGCGCCTCCGGCGAGGTCGTCCACGCCCGATACTCCGTCCGCTCGTAGGAGTGGAAGCCCGCCTCGACCAGGATGTCCCTGCCGTGGGCGTAGTAGGTGACGCCCAGGTGGTCCTCGTGGCCGTGGAGCCTGCGCCCGGGGCCGAACCTGATCGAGTAGTACGCCGACCCCGGGTCGTCCCAGGCCGTCCTGCCGAAGACGTAGCCGCCGTCGAAGACCTTCGTCGTCGGCTCCTCGTGCCGGAAGCCCTTCGGGCGCGCGTCGGCGGGGCTGTCGCCGATCGGCGTCAGGCGGCCGTCGGGCTGGGTGGCGTGGCTGACGTAGGTCTCCAGTGACCTGCGCCGCGCGGCGAGGCTCTCGGGGATCCCGGCACCGCACCTTCTGACGGCCTCCAGCGCCGTGCCCAGCCGCTGGTGGACGTAGACGCCGTATCTCGGAGCCTGCTCGTGCAGCACGCCCTGCGCGTCGACGGCGAGTTCGGCCGAGTCTGTCATCCGGCGGACGGCCAGGTCCTTCCACGGCTCGTGGCCGAAACGGCAGCCGATCGCCAGCAGCGCGATGTCCTGGTCGAGGCCGTGGTTGTGGCCTCGCCGGTAGAGCGCGGGATCGGCCAGGAGCTCGGCGTGCTCGACCAGGCTGTCCGACAGCCAGGCGTCGCGCACGTACGCGCTGAGGCTGACCAGCGCCGGGGCGCGCAGCGCGACCGGGTGTTCGGCCCAGGCCCACGGACTGACCCCGGCCCCGCCCCTGGGGTTCTTCCGTGCCCAGTGCTCGGCGATCTCGGCGGCGCGGTCGAGGTACTCCCGTCTGCCCGAGCGTTCGTGCTCCACGACCAGCCGTCCCATCCACCTCAGCGCGTGGAGGTTCAGCGCCCACGAACGGTTCCGGTGCGGGTCGGCGAGCCAGTCGATGTCCGTGCCGAGGTCGACGGCGGGCAGGCCGACGAACCTGACCCGCCCCTCCATGACCTCGGCCACCTCGATCGCGGGGAACCGGTCCGCGCCCCCGACGACCGGCCCCTCGCTCGTCGCGAGACAGAACGCGGGACGGGCCCCGTCCGGGACCGGGCGCTTCGCGTCCGTGAGAGGACGCTTCGTGATCAGGCGTAACGCCGTGCGGGCATGACGAAACAAGCGTTTGCTCCAGAGAATGGCGCGAGCGGCCCCTGCGCGCCCGCGAACGGTGCGAACGGATGGTGCGAGACGGTGCGGGCCGATGGGAGGCAGGGGATCGGCCGTTGGGCCAGGAGACGGGCGCGCCGGGTGAGCCGGTGGTGTCACCGGGATCGTTCACACCGGCGCGCGTCGCCTGCCCGCGCCGCTCAGGCGTGCCTCACCGTTCGCCGTGCCGGCGCCCCCGGGAGCCGGCAGACGTGGTGAGGGCGTGCCGTTCCCCGCTAGGGAACGGCGGGGACGGTCGGCTCGGTGTTCGTCCAGGCCGCTTCGAGGACCACCTCGACCTGGTCGCCGACGCCCCCGGGCAGACCCGTGACGGTCGAGGACAGCACCTGGGAGGTGCCGGAGTCGATGATCAGCGTCCGCCGGACGGTCGCGGCGGTCTGTGCGGCGTCCGCCGCCCGCGGGCCGTCCGCGGCCGGGGAGTCGTCCGTGGCCGGTGAGCCGATCGTCGCCCGTGAGAGGTCCGTGGCTCGCAGGGTGAACGAGAAGGCGGCCCCCTGCCTGCCTCGCTCGTCCGTGGTCCTGCCCAGGTAGCGGACGTTCGGCAGCTCCGCGAGAGCCCGGTAGGCGGCCGCGCGGACGTCCGGCGGCGACGGCTTGCTCCACAGCAGGCCGCCGAGCGCGTCCGCGACGACGCCGTCGGCCGAGCCCGCCGGTGTGTCCCGGACCGTTTCCGTGACCCACCGCCGCAGGGCTTCGGGGTCGGTCGGGAGAGCCCGGATCTGCTGGATGGTCATGTCCCGTCCCGCCATGCTGAAGGGCGCCTTGCCGGTGACGGCGGTGAGCGCCCCCTTCCCCGGCGACGTCGACAGCGGCCGCCCCCGCCATGTGGCGGGGGAGCCGTCGCGACGCCAGGCCTCCTCGTCGGCTCCACTCCCCGGGGCGGCTCCGAGCGCGCGGGAGCCGGACCAGACCCTGCCGTCCTCGGTGACCCACTGCTCGGTGAGGCGCGACTCCACCATCCAGTAACGGTTGGCGCCGCTGCCCAGCCTCTCCGGGTATGTCCGCCGGTTCAGTTTCCTGACGTGCCAGTAGGCGCCTGTCGCCGAGGGGCCGGACTCGGCGGTCGTCGCGGCCGCGAGCAGGATCGACCGTCCGGAGACCGTCGAGGCCGGGCTCGACGCTCCCGCCTTCCCGGTCGCCCCGGGCGGCTCCCCGGTCACCCGGGGAAGCGCGACCACGACCGCAGCGGCCGTGACAGCCGCGGCGGTGGCGAGACCGGCCAGTCCCACCGTCCACGGAAGCAGCCCGCGCCGCCGCCGGGGCTCGGCGTCCAGCAGCCCGCGCACCCTGGCCTTGAGGAGCGGGTCGGGCGGCGGCTCGCCGTACAACTCGCGGACCGTCCTCAGCTCATCCACGGTCGGTCTCCTCGGCGTCGAGCATCGGGTTGGTCTCGCCCAGCGTGGCGCGCAGCTTCCGCCTGGCCCGGTTCAGCCGTGACCCCACTGTCCCGTACGGGATGCCCAGGGCCGTGGCGATCTCCTCGTGGCTGAGGTCGGCCAGGGCGACGAGGAGCAGGACGTCGCGATCCCGCTGGTGGAGCGCGGCGACGGCGGCCGCGAGACTCGGCCGCAGGCTCTCCGCGCTGACCCGTACCGCGACCCGTTCCTCGTGCCCCGGAGGATCGGGATCGGGGCCGTGGCGTCCGAGCGCGCGCAGCGTGCGCACCTCGAGCCTGCGGTGCTTGCCGATGAGGTTGGTCGCGATGCCGTACAGCCACGCCCGCACGGTGGCGCGGGACGGGTCGTAACGCGCCCGCTTGCGGAAGGCGGTGAGGAACGTCTCCGCGACGATGTCCTCCGCGCCGTCGGCGCCGAGTCGCTGGGTGACATAGCGGTGGATCTCCCCGAAATAGGCGTCGAAGATCGCACTGAAGCCCTCGGACTCGTCGAGGGAACGCTGGACGACCTCGGCGTCCTCCGCCGGATGAGCAGTCCAGGACATCGTGGTCACGATGGTCTCCCCGTCAGGTGCGGTCTTCGGATGCGAGTGGCGATCACTCCTTATCACCCGATCCGCGGGTTCGCTTTCACGGGCCGCACGACGGTTTCGCGTCAGACCGTGACCGGGGCGCGCATCAGCTCGGCGCGGTAACGGGACACCGCGGCGGGAAGGCCGATCATGACGACGCCGACGAGCGCGCCGCCGTCGTGGTAGCCGACCACGACCTCTCCGTCGAGGTCGCCCTCGAGCACCCTGATGTCGTCCGCGCCGAGCGCGGGAGCGCCGAAGGACTGGATCCGCAGGCCGTACTGGTCGCTCCAGAAGGTCGGCAGCGGCGCGAAAGGAGCCGGGTCGTGCGCGGCGTGGCCGAGGTCGGCCAGCAGGCTGACCGCCGCGCGCTTGGCGGTGTCCGTGGGAATGCTCCAGTGCTCGACCCGCCGCGCGACCCCGTCGTAGCGGGGGTTGGGGAAGCGGGCCACGTCGCCGACCGCGACCAGGCAGGAGCGCCCCTCGACGCGCAGCGCGTTGTCGCAGAGCACGCCGTCCGACAGGTCGAGGCCGTTGCCGTCCAGCCATTCGGTGTTGGACGTCGAGCCGACGGCCTCCACGACCACGTCGGCCTCGACCACGGTCCCGTCGGACAGCTCCGCGCCGCTCACCCGCCCCGCCTCCGTCGCGGCCGGGGCGTCGCCGTCGGCGGGGACGCCGGTCCGGTGGTCCTCGCCGAGGAAGCGGCCGACCGTACGGCCCAGCAGGAAGCGCACCCCCTCCGCCTCGTGGCGGCGCCGGAGCGCGGCGCCGAGGTCCGCGCCGAGCGGGCGGAGCATCGGGACGGCCTCGGGCGCGACCACGGTGACCGGGCAGCCGAGCAGGCGGGCGGTCGCCGCGACCTCGCAGCCGATGAACCCGGCCCCGATCACGAGCACCCGGGGCCCCGGCCGCAGCTCCGCGCGCAGCGCCGCCGCGTCCTCCAGCGTACGGACCACGTGTCGTCCGGCCGCGGGGCCGGGCGTGGGCAGCCGCCGGGGACGCATCCCGGTCGCCACGACCAGGCCGTCACAGGCGAGCTCCGTGCCGTCGGCCAGCCGTACGACACGAGCCGCCAGGTCCGCGGCGGCGATCGGGACGCCGAGCCGCCAGGTCACGTCGGCCACGGCGGGACGGAGCCTGAAGGCGACCGCCTCGTGGACGACCTCGGAGGCCAGGGCCTCCTTCGACAGCGGCGGCCGGTTGTACGGCAGGTGCGTCTCGTCGCCGATCGCGACGATCTCACCGGTGAAGCCGCCCGCCCGTAGCCGCTCGGCCGCGCGCAGGCCCCCCATGGAGGCGCCCGCGATCACGATGCGCTGGCTCATTGTCACCCTCACTTCCTCGGCCGCCTGTGCGGGCCGTACCGGGAGCCGCCCCGGGGAGCCGTTCGGGACCGCCCAGGGAAAGGACTAGCCCTCGACCGTGATGGCCTGGAGCGGGCACACGTCCGCGGCCTCCTCGACGGCGTCACGCAGCGACTCGTCGGCCTCGGACTCGTAGACCAGACGGCCGCTGTCGCTGATCTGGAAGACCTCGGGCGCGGAGAAGACACACTGGCCGTGGTCCTTGCAGACGTCCATGTCGACGATGATCTTCATTGCACAACTCCTGATGAATCTGATGGATCCGGTGAATCGACGCCGGGACGCGCGGCTGCCGCGAAGCTCCCGGTCGCCGCCGAAGGCGGTCGAGACGACCTCCTCGGACTCGGCGGGCTGGGCGCGGCAGTCGTCGCGGCTCGGCACGGGGCCTGTGACGACGCGTCAGGTCAGGACGGGTAGGGGTAGGGGTAGGGATCGTCCGAGGGGTCGGTGCGGCGCGGCGCCGGGAACCCGCCGGCCGGCCGGTCGAACCACAGATGCACCTGCCCGGTGCCCACCGAGTTCTCGTACTCGCCGTACTGA
>NZ_BSEV01000006.1 GCF_027922005.1 Streptosporangium carneum
ATTTGATCAGAAGGAGGGTCCCGAGGCCTTGGTGATCTCCACCGACCCCCTCGGGCCTGTGAACTCTATGTACGGCGTCCGCCCTCGTCAAATCAACCGCTCTCTCGACGGACGGCCCTCACCGAGGGGGCCGGACAGCCGGACGCGCGACGGACGGACACATAGCAGGTATGTGGTTTTCAACGCTTTTAGCAGGATATTTCATCTGCTTACGGGGCAGTCGGCAGGGGCGCACACGCCGTACGGCGAAACCCACACGGAGCAGGGGGGCTCTCAGTTGCCGGACAGGGGAACGGAAGGAAGACCGGGGAGCAAGGCGGGGAAGGCGTCGGCGAGGGTGCGGAACGCCGCCGCGGGCGTGGCGCTGCGACTGCTGAAAGCAGTCAACGCCCGGCGGGCCCGTCACGCGCCCGCGCCGGACGCCGGGACGGTCAGGATCCTGCTGCAGCACGCCTATGGGATGGGCGGCACCATCAGGACCGTGCTCAACCTCGCGGGATACCTGGCACGCGAGCGGGACGTGGAGATCGTCTCCGTCGTCAGGGCGGCCAAGGAGCCGTTCTTCCCCATCCCGCCCGGGGTGCGGGTGTCGTTCCTGGACGACAGGACCCGGCCACGCGGCCGGGTCGGACGGTTGCTGTCACGCTTCCCGAGCGTCCTCATCCCGGAACAGGAGAACGTCTACCGCTCGGTCTCCCTCTGGACGGACCTGCGCCTGGTCGGTTTCCTGCGGTCGCTGCGCGGCGGCGTGCTGATCTCGACCCGTCCCGGGTTCAACCTGGTCACCGCGTTGTTCGCGCCCCCCGATGTGCTGACCGTCGGCCAGGAGCATGTGGCGCTCGACGTCCACTCCCCCGAGGTCCGGCGGCTCATCAGGAGGCGGTACGGCAGGCTCGACGCCTTCGTCACCCTCACCCAGGCCGATCTCGACCAGTACGCCAGGCTGTTGAGGGCGAATCCGCCGCGGCGGCTGCTGCGCGTCCCCAACGCCGTTCCCGACCTGGCCGGTGACGTCTCGGCGCTGGAGGAGAAGTGCGTGGTCGCCATCGGCAGGCTGGTGCACGCCAAGGGCTTCGACCGGCTGGTCGAGGCATGGAAGCACGTCGCGGCGGCGCACCCTGACTGGGTGCTGCGCATCTACGGGGGTGGCACGCAGAAGGCCGAGCACCGGCTCAGGACGAGAATCGAGGAGGCCGGGCTGGCGGACAAGGTGTTCCTCATGGGCAGTTCCTCCGAGGTCGGCGTCGAACTGGCCAAATCGTCGATCTACGTCGTCAGCTCACGCTACGAGGGATTCGGCATGACGATCCTGGAGGCGATGAGCAAGGGCGTGCCGGTGGTGAGCTTCGACTGCCCGCACGGTCCCAAGGAGATCATCACCCACGAGCACGACGGCCTGCTCGTACGCCCGCGGAAGCCGCGGGCGTTGGCCGAGGCCGTCTGCCGTCTGATCGAGGACCGCGAGCTGCGGGCCAGGCTGGGCGGCAACGCCCTGCTCACCGCCGCCGGATACGACCTGGACGCCGTCGGCTCCCAGTGGGACTCGCTCCTGGCCGATCTCGTGAGGTCCTGACCCCGAGGGCCCGTCAGCGCGTGGACCGGGTCCGGTGAGGGCGAAGCCGTGGGCCCTGTCCGGCGAAGGCCGAGGCGAGGGCGTGGGCATGGCCGGGCGGCGTCGCCGGCCCGTCGTGGACGGGGCTCATACGACTGGGAAGAACGCGAAACTCCGGTAATCTGCCCGTCGTCGTCAGGAGGTGGCAGATGGCCGAAGCGGGCGCCTTGTCGGTACCGGGCTACGAGGTGTCCGGCGTGCTCGGCCAGGGCGGTTTCGGAATCGTCTACCGGGCCAGACAGCTGGCGGTCGACCGTGAGGTCGCTCTCAAGGTCGACAACCGGGTGCTGGTCTCCGAACGGGACCGTCGCCGTTTCATGCGCGAGGTCACCTCGGCGGGGGCCCTGTCCGGGCACCCGCACGTCGCCCACGTCTACGACGCCGGGGTGCTCGCGGACGGCAGGCCGTACATGGTGCTGGAGCTGTGTCCCGGCGGGTCGCTGCTGGACCGGATGCGCTCCGAGGGGCCGCTCGCGCCCGCCGAGGTCGCCGACATCGGCATCCGCATCGCGGACGCCCTGTCCGCCGCCCACGCCGCGGGAGTCCTGCACCGCGACATCAAACCGGCCAACATCCTGATCAACCGGTACGGCAACGTGGTGCTGTCCGACTTCGGCCTGGCCACCATGCCGTCCTCGGGCGGCGAGGCGTCGGTGACCCGGGAGTCGCTCACTCCCGCGTACGCGCCGCCGGAGGCGTTCGACCTGACCGAACCCGCGGCGGCGGGAGACGTCTACTCCCTGGCCGCCACGCTCTACGCGCTGCTGTCGGGGCGGCCGCCCCGGTTCCCCGAGAGCGGGGTGGTCAACATCGCGGTCATCATGGCCCTGCACCGGTTGCCGATTCCGGAGATCCCCGGTGTGCCGCCCGAGCTGACCGCCGTGCTCCGCCACGCCATGGACAGCGACCCCGGGCGGCGGACCTCGTCCGTCGCGGCCCTGCGGGACGCTCTCACCGACCTGCACATGGACCGGGACGTCCGGGGTCCGAGGCCGATCCCCCCGCGCCCCACTCCCACACCGCCCCCGTCCCAGAGCGTCCGTCACGCCGCGCCCCCCGTTCCGCAGCCGGGCCCCTTCGTCACCGGCCCCGGCGTCGGTCCCGCTCACGCGTCCTTCCCCGGCGGGCCCTCGCCGTACGGCCTGCCGCAGGCGCGTCCCTCCGCGGGCAAGGAGGCGGTGCGCGCGCACCTGACCTCGCCGGGGTTGCAGGGGTTCGGGACCACCCAGTCACCGGCAAGGGACGTCGCGCCGCCTCCCGGTTCCTCGAACACCAGGGTGTTCGTCGCGGTGGCCGTGGCCTTCGCGATCCTGCTGCTGGCGGGGATCGGCCTGATGCTCATGGACAGCTTCGGCCAGGGGGTCTCCGTCACCGGGCAGTCCGGCACCGCGGGGATCTCCGGCGCCGTGGAGAACACGGGAACCGCGCTCGGGGTGCCCACGGTCACCTCGGGCTGTCCCGCGGCGACGGTGGCGGGCGCTCACGCCTCGTGCGTGGAGAAGGCCGAGTGCTGGGGCGGGCTCGTCGTGATCGCGGGCGACGCGGCGGCCAGGTCCATCCCGTGCGACGAGTCGCACGCCTGGGAGACGTTCGCGATCGCCACGCTGCCGAGCGGCCTCACCTACGACATGCCGTCCGTGGAGAGACACCAGCTGGTGAGGAAGACCTGCGCGGCCAGGATCCTGCTGGCCTCCCGGTACGGCGCCGCCAAGACGCTCCCGGACAAGTGGCAGGCCACGGTGCTGCCTCCTTCGAAGGAGGAGTTCGCCAGGGGGGTGCGGACCTACCGCTGCCTCGGGGGCGTGGTGGGCGAGGACCGCACAGGAGCCGCCTTCCGTCCGTGAGCGCCGCGGAGTCGTTCCCGGCCGTCCCGCGGGCGGGGGCGTGTTCCGTGCGGACCTCGACGAGCGCCTCTCCAGCCTGGCGGTGCAGACTGACATCCTTGAACGCGAAGGGGGTGTCACAACATGACTCAGGCACAGATAGGCGTGACGGGCCTGGCGGTGATGGGGGCGAACCTGGCTCGCAACCTCGCCAGGCACGGGCACACGGTGGCCGTCCACAACAGGTCGCAGTCCAGGACCAAGACGCTGGTCGAGGAGCACGGGCACGAGGGGTCCTTCGTCGCCTGCGAGACTCCTGAGGAGTTCGTCGCGGCGCTGGAGCGCCCGCGCCGCGTCATCGTGATGGTCAAGGCGGGAGCGCCGACGGACGCGGTGATCGAGGAGTTCGCTCCGCTGCTCGAGCCCGGCGACATGCTCGTCGACGGCGGGAACGCGCACTTCCTCGACACCCGCAGGCGGGAGGCGGCGCTGCGGGAGCGGGGAATCCACTTCGTCGGCGCCGGGGTCTCCGGAGGCGAGGAGGGCGCGCTGCTCGGGCCGAGCATCATGCCGGGCGGCTCCAAGGAGTCCTACGAGGCGCTGGGTCCGTTGTTGGAGGACATCGCGGCGAAGGTCGACGGCGTGCCCTGCTGCACGCACATCGGTCCCGACGGGGCCGGTCACTTCGTGAAGATGGTGCACAACGGCATCGAGTACGCCGACATGCAGCTCATCGCCGAGGCGTACGACCTGCTCAGGCAGGGGCTGGGGTTGAGCCCGTCACAGCTCGCCGACGTCTTCGACGAGTGGAACCGGGGCGAGCTGTCCTCCTACCTCATCGAGATCACGGCGGAGGTGCTCCGGCAGGTCGACGCCTCGACCGGCAAGCCCCTGGTGGACGTGATCGCCGACCGGGCGGAGCAGAAGGGCACCGGGCGGTGGACGGTGCAGATCGCGCTGGACCTGGGCGTCCCGGTGAGCGGCATCGCCGAGGCGGTGTTCGCCCGCTCGGTCTCCGGTCACGCGGACCTGCGTGAGGCCGCCCGCGGCCTGCCGGGCCCCTCGGGCGTGCCCGCGGGCGTCCTCGACGAGAGCTTCGTCGAGGACGTGCGGCGGGCGCTGTACGCGTCGAAGATCATCGCCTACGCGCAGGGGTTCGACCAGATCAGGGCGGGGAGCGCCGAGTACGGCTGGGAGGTGGATCCGGGCGCGCTGGCCACGATCTGGCGGGGCGGCTGCATCATCAGGGCGGTCTTCCTCGACCGCATCCGTGAGGCCTACGAGTCCGAGACCCCTCCGGTGACCCTGCTGACCGCTCCGCTCTTCGTCGAGGCGTTGGGGCTGGCGCAGGACTCGTGGCGGCGGGTGGTGGCGAGGGCGGCCGAGTTCGGCATCCCCGCGCCCGGCTTCTCGACCGCGCTGGCGTACTACGACTCCCTGCGGGCCGAGCGCCTGCCCGCCGCCCTGATCCAGGGCCAGCGGGACTTCTTCGGCGCGCACACCTACCAGCGGACGGACCGGGAGGGGAGCTTCCACACCCTGTGGTCCGGTGACCGGTCCGAGATCGGCGGCTGAGACCCGCTCCCGCCGGGGGCCGCCCCCGGCGGGACGGCTCCGGCCGGGACCGGTTGTCGGCTTGGGCGCGTCGGTGTCTGGACCGAGGCCCGGCTTGGGCGCGTCGGTGTCTGGAGTGACGAGGGGAAGACGCCGACGCGGAAACGCCCAAGCCCGCGACGCCGCAGGCGTCGCGAACAAACACCGCTCAGCCGAGGCGGGGCAGCAGGTCGAACGCGCGCCGCGCGGCGGCGACCGCGGCGGGGTACACCTGGTCCGCCGTCTCGCCCTCGGCGAGCCTCGCCCAGTTTCCCCTCGCCAGCACGCGTTGCACGGCGAGGACCTGTCCCGCGACGAGCCTGGCGGTGAGTTCGTCCACGGTCTCGGCGAGGGCTTCGGCGAGGGCCTCCTCGTCGACGGCCATGTGGTGCAGGAGCCTGGCCGCCAGGCCGGGGACCGAGAAGATCATCCGGTGGTAGGCGAGCACCTCGCGGTGGTCGTTGAGCCCCGTCACGGGGTCGCGTCGCTCCAGTCCCGCCAGGAAGTGACGGCGGAGGGCGGCCAGCGGCGTCTCGCCCTCGTCGCGCCGCCGTACGACCAGGGCGGCCTCGCCCTGGTGGTCGGAGATCCGGTGCAGGACGAGGTCCTCCTTCGTGGCGAAGTACTTGAACAGCGTCGGCTTGGAGATTCCCGCGGCCGCCGCCACCTCCGCGACGGACACCTCGTCGAATCCCCGCTCGAGGAACAGGGCGATCGCCGCGGCGGATATCGCCTCGTGGACCTGCTGTCTCTTGCGCTGCCGGAGTCCCGTCACCCGTTCAACCTAACAGACACGCAACCGGGTTAATATCTTAACCCGGTTAACCTTTTTAGGGGTGATGCGTGTGACGGGCACGGGGCTCGACGAGGAGCTGGCGTATCTGGCCGAGTGCAGGGCGGGCCTGCGCCGCATGGTCGAGGGCGCTCGCCTGAACGTCGTCGTCGGCGAGCACGTGGCCGGGGACCGCTACAGCGCGGAGAGGCTGGGACGTCACCTCAAGAGCCTCGCCAAGGAGCTGGAGGAGGAGCCCGAGGGCCCCGCGTTCTTCGGCCGCCTCGACTTCGGCCACGGCCCCTCCGCGGGCGACCACCGGGGACAGCGCTACTACGTGGGGCGGCGGCACATCTCCGGGGAGACCGGACGGCCGCCGCTGGTGATCGACTGGCGCGCGCCCGTCTCCAGGGTGTTCTACCAGGCCGACGCCCGCGACCCTCACGGCGTCGCGGTGCGCCGCCGCTTCGGCTGGTCCACGAGACCCGCCGCCCTGACCGGCTTCGAGGACGAGCGCCTCGGCAGCGGTGAGGCTCTGGGCACGGCGAGCCGGATCGTGGCCGCCGAGATCGAACGCCCCCGTGTCGGCCCCATGCGCGACATCGTCGCCACCATCCAGCCCGAGCAGGACGAGCTGGTCCGCGCGGGGCTCGAGGAGTCGATCTGCGTCCAGGGGGCGCCCGGCACCGGCAAGACCGCCGTCGGACTGCACCGTGCCGCCTACCTGCTCTACACCCACCGGCAGCGGCTCGTCAGGAGCGGCGTGCTGATCCTCGGCCCCAACCAGGCGTTCCTCGGCTACATCTCGGCCGTGCTGCCCGCGCTGGGCGAGGTCGACGTCGAGCAGACGACCTTGGAGCGCCTGCTGGCTCCCGACCCGCCGCGCGGCACGGACGGCGAGGCGTCCGCGACCGTCAAGAACGACGTCCGGATGGCGAGGGTGCTGCGCAGGGCTCTGTACGAACGGGTCGGCCGCCCGTCGGGCCCGCTCACCGTGCCCGACGGCTCCTACCGCTGGCGCGTCTCCGAGGAGCGGTTGCGCCGCGTCGTGGACGACACCAGGCGGGAGGCGACGCCGTACGGGATCGGACGCGAGCGCGTGCTGTCACGCGTCGTCGGCGTCCTGCGGGAACAGGCGGAGTCGCGCGGCCAGACCCCCAACGCGGCCTGGACGAGGAAGATGGGCAGGGCCGCCACGGACTTCCTCGACACGGTGTGGCCCGCCGTACGGCCACAGGAGGTCGTGGCGGGACTGCTCGGCGATCCCGCGGCGCTGGCCAGGGCCGCCGACGGGATCCTCACCCCCGGCGAGCAGTCGGCGATCCTGTGGGCGCGACCGCCGCGCTCGTTCAGGAGCGCCAGGTGGTCGGCGGCGGACGCCGTGCTCATCGACGAGGTCGCGAGCCTCGTCGAGCGTCCCCGAGGGTACGGCCACGTCATCGTCGACGAGGCGCAGGACCTGTCGGCGATGCAGTGCCGGGCCATCGCGCGCCGGAGCGAGCACGGCTCGATCACCGTGCTGGGCGACCTGGCGCAGGGCACCACACCGTGGGCGGCGCGGGACTGGGCCGAGCAGCTCGCCCACCTCGGCAAGCCCGGGGCGCAGGTGGTCGCCCTGACGACCGGTTTCCGGGTGCCGGGGGCCGTCGTCGCGGTCGCCAACCGTCTGCTGGAGGAGCTGGCGGTCGAGGTGCCCAGGACCCGTTCCTTCAGGGCCGACGGCCTGCTCAGGATCCGTGGGACGACCGACCTGCGGGGCGCTGCGGTCGAGGCGGTGCGCGACGCGCTCGGCCACGAGGGCTCGGTCGCGGTGATCGCCGCGGACGGCGACCTCGCCGTCCTGGCGGAGGCGCTCGAGGCCGCCGGCGTCGAGGTCGCCGCGCTCGGCGAGGCGTCCTCGCGGGCCCGCGTCACCGCGGTCCCCGCGACGATGGCCAAGGGCCTCGAGTACGACCACGTGGTGGTCGCCGAGCCCGCGGGCATCGCGGAGGCGGAGGCAAGGGGTCTGAACCGGCTCTACGTCGTGCTCACCAGGGCCGTCTCACGACTGGACGTGCTGCACTCCCGCCCGCTGCCCGCCGGGCTCGGAGACTGATCGCGGCCGGCGGGCTCGCCGGGCCGTGCCGCCCTCGGCAGGCCGGGCCGACGGCTCCTGTCCCGACGCCGCAGGAACAGGACACGCCGTAATGCTGGAATTCGCTGGAAATCAAGGGAGACTGGTGGAACTGCTGTTACGCTCCGTGCCGTGAGTGAATCACTGGACGCGCTGGAGCGGCGGATAACCGGCCTCCGCGCCGAGGTGCGACGCGCGGTCAAGGCGAGGGAGAACTCGCTGGCCCGATCACTGCGCGGAGACCTGCGCAGGGCGGAGAAGGCCTGGGACGAGGCGATCAGCGCCGAGGAGCCCGTGCCCGCGTCCCATGAGCCCGAGCCCTCGCTGCTTCCCATCAGGGAGCAGGTCCACCAGGCGCTGGCGCTGCTGGGCGTGCCCGCGGCGGCCAGGCTGGTCGTGGCGGTGAACGACGCGTTCTTCTCCCGCGCGCTGCGCGGTCCCCAGCTGACCAGCCTTCGCAGGGACGAGGAACGTTCCTTCCGCAGCGACCCGTACGCCCGCCCCTACTACCTGTGCGCCGCGCTGACCGACCGCCTCTCCCCCGCGAGAGGACTGCTCGCCGACAGCACATGGGAGCCGGAGCGCAGGGTGCTCGGGCCGCTGAGCCCGCGTGTCGACTTCCTCACCTCGACCATGCGCGTCGCCGAGCACCTGACCCGCCTGCCCGATCCCTCGCCGGCCGCGTTGCGGCTGCTGTCGCGGATGGCGCAGAACATCCCCGGCGCCGTCGAGAGCTTCGCGCCCGCCGATCCGGCGATCGCGATCCGCGCCGCCCGCGCCGAGCTCGAGGTGCACCACGCGGCGGACACCAGGCAGCGGGCCGAGGTGGCGGCGCGGGCGAGCAGTCAACTGTCGGACGTGGAGCGCCTGTTCGGCGCCGCCACGATGAGCACTCTGAGGGGGGCCTGTTGAACGGCAGGCTGGACGAGCTGCGCGGGCCCGTGCCCTCGCACCCGCACGACGCCCGCGCCATCGCGGCGCTGGCCGCCAATCCCGGCTGCGCCCGCAGGGCGCTGCTGGACGCCGCAGGAGTGGACAAGGACCGCACGGCCAGGCATGTGGGCTTCCCCGCCCCCTTCGGCCAGTCGCAGTTCGCGATCACCCGAGGGAACGTGTTCGAGGCGCTGGTGAAGGAGAACGGCTGCGCGGAGCTGCTGCGGTTGCTGCGCGAGCTGCTCGGCCTGCCCGTCTCCGAGGTCGGCTACCAGGACGTGGAGAACGTCGGCGCCCACCTGCGCCACTCCCACACCCGGGCGCTGATCGACCGGGCCGCGCGCGAGAGCGAGGAGACCGCGGTCTTCTACGACCATCCGCTGTTCAGCCTGGAGATCGCCGGGCACACCTCCTACCTCGAGCCCGACGTGGTCGCCTTCCAGCTCGGGGGGCGCTTCCACATCGTGGAGATCAAGTCGTTCGGCGTGATCGACGGGCAGGCCGAGCCTCAGAAGGTCGCCGGGGCCGCCAGGCAGGCCGCGGTCTACGTGCTGGCGCTGCGCACGCTGCTGGCCGAGCTGGGGCACGACCCGGAGCGGGTCTCCCACGACGTGGTGCTGGTCTGTCCGGAGAACTTCGCGAACCGGCCCACCGCGACGCTGGTCGACGTGCGAAAGCAGCTCGCGGTGCTCAGGCGGCAGCTCGCCCGGATGACCCGCGTCGACCGCCTGCTCGAGGGGATCCCCGAGGGGCTCACCTTCGACCTCGCGCCCGACCGCGACGGCGTGCCCACCCGTTCGGCGCAGGAGCTGGCCGAGGCGCTGTGCCAGGTGCCCGCCCGTTACGCGCCCGACTGCCTGTCCACCTGCGACATGTGCATGTTCTGCCGCGACGAGGCCAGGGGGAACGGCTCGACCGACCTGCTCGGGCGCCAGGTGCGCGACGAGCTCGGCGGCGTCTCGGGCATGGCCGAGGCGCTCGGTCTGGCCGAGGGGACCCTCGAGCCCGCGGAGGGCCAGGAGGAGGTCGCCCGCCTGCTCCGCACGGCGAACCTGCTGCGCGAGGAGTGCCTCAGGTGAGCGCGTTGACGGCGCTGGCGCAGCTTCGCGCCATCAGGGACGGGATCGCGCAGCCGATCACCACGGTCCGGCACTGCCACCTCGCCCCGCACCCGATGGTGTTCATCCCGCTGAGGCTCGCCGGTGAGGCCGCCGCCCCGATGGGGGCCATGGTCGGCACCGATCCCGGACACCCCAGGTTGCTCGTGGTGCCGCAGCCGCGCAACCGGGATCTGCGCTTCGCCTTCACCGCCGAGCTGGCCGAGGTGGTCCTGCCGTACATCGAGGGGTTCGGCAAGACCACGGAGACCATCGAGAAGAAGGGCGGCGAGCCGTACGAACGGTGCCTGGACGCCCCGCAGATCCTGGTGCCGAACCCGCAGGCGGTGACCTTCGTCGGGCTGCTGGGCCGCTCGACCCGGTTCCGCAGGGTCGACGGCCCCTACCCCGTGCACCCGTCGGTGCCCCTGCTGGGCCGGTGGCTGACCTACTTCGCCGACAGGTCGCAGCACCCTGGCTCCTCCCTGCTGCTGACGGCGACCGAGGCGCTGGGGGCGCACTGGGCCACCGGGCAGAGCGGTCTCGAGGACGCGAACCTGGCGGCGCTGCTCGGATGGATCGATCCCCCCGAGGGCATGACGGGGCCCGGGGCCGCGGAGGAGGCGGAGGATCCGCTGCTGTGGCCCCCCGCGGGGCCCGCGACCGACCCGGGCTTCGACAACGAGGTGCTCGGCCCCGCCGTGCGCGCCTACGAGGAGGCCCCGACGGAGCGTGCCGTCGAACGCGTCGCCCAGGCTCTGCGCACCCAGCTCGAGCCGACGTGGCGGCTGATGTGGCGATCGGTCGAGCTGTTGCGCGCGCTGCCGGAGGGGGCGCGGGTGAAGGACCGCTGGGACGTCGACCGGGGATCCTTCACCCGGTTCCTCGAGCGGGTCACCGAGGGCGGCCCGCCGCAGGCGCGCAGGGACGGCGCGGTCGGCGCCGCGGCGCGGCTGGCCGGGCTCGAGCGCGCGCGGGCGAGTTACGACGTTCAGCGCGCCTACGACGACCCGCTGGTCATGGCCGAGTACCGGCTGACCGGTGAGGCGTTCGCCGGGACGGTCACCGCGGCCGATCCCGAGCACACCGAGGGCGAGGGCCGCTCGCGCAAGCTGCGTCCGCTGATCACGGTCAGGACCGAGGACCAGGTACGGCTGACGCCCGGCGCCACGGTCGGCAGCCCGGACCGGCGCGGACACGCCGCCGAGATCGTCGAGGTCGTGGACGGCGAGGTCACCCTGAAGATCACCAAGGGGATGGGCAGGGGCAGGACGCCCTCGCCGGGTTCCGTTCCCGAGCCCGGCGAGCGGGTCACCTACACCTCGCTGACCGACGACTTCCAGTCCTCGGCGGCGCTTCCCGACCCCGAGCTGACGCCGTGGACGCACGGCGGCCCACCGCAGGAGTACGTGCCCAGCGACGAGGACGCTCAGGAGGAGTGGTCGTGAACGCTCATCGGACGGCGCGCCGCGCGGGAGTCCCGGCGTGACGCCGCAGCAGGAGGCGGCGGCCGTCGTCGACGCGGTCCTGGCCGACCTGCCCCGCAACCGGGGCGTGGTGGTCGACTCACCGCCCGGCGCGGGCAAGTCCACCCTGGTGGTCAGGGCGGCCGGGCACATCGCCGAGACGGGCGAGCCGCTGATGATCGTGGCGCAGACCAACGAGCAGGTCGACGACCTGGTGGAACGGCTCGCGACCGAGCATCCCGACCTCACGGTCGGCCGCCTCTCCGCGAGCGGCTACGTCACGCCGGGCCGCGTCCTGGCCCTGCCCAACGTCTCGGTCGCGGGCAAACTGCCCGATCTCGGCGACCCGGCGGTGGTGATCGCCACCGCCGACAAGTGGGCCTGGATCGGTGACAGGACCTGGCCGTGGGCGATCGTGGACGAGGCCTACCAGATGCGTTCGGACAAGCTGCTGCGCATCGCCTCGCTGTTCGAGCGGTCGCTGTTCGTGGGCGACCCCGGCCAGCTCGACCCGTTCTCGATCGTGGACGGCGAGCGCTGGGCGGGCCTGTCGTGGGATCCGGTGCAGAGCGCGGTCTCGGTGCTGCTGCGGCACAACCCCGACCTGCCGGTGCACCGGCTCCCCGTGTCCTGGCGGCTGCCCGCGTCGGCGGCGCCGGTGGTCTCCGAGGCGTTCTACCCGTTCACCGGGTTCCGGGCGGGGACGGAGCACGGCGACCGGTCTCTCGAGCTGACCGTGAACGGCATGCGCACCTCCTACGACCGGGCTCTGGAGGAGGCGGCGGCGTCGGGCTGGGCGTTGTACGAGCTGCCGAGCCGCCACACCGTGCGCACGGACGCCGAGGCCGTGCAGGCGGTGGCGGTGCTGGCGGTGCGGCTGCTGCAGCGCGCCCCCGTGGCGCACTCGGAGCGCGGCAGCCACCGGGTGACGGCCGACAGGATCGCCATCGGCGCCGCGCACCGCGACCAGGTCGCCGCGATCCGCGCCGCCGGGGTGCCCGAGGAGATCACGGTGGACACCGCGAACCGGCTCCAGGGACGGGAGTACGACGTGACGATCGTGCTGCACCCGCTGTCGGGACGCCGCGACGCCACCGCCTTCCACCTGGAGTCGGGACGACTGTGCGTGCTGGCCTCACGGCACCGGCACGCCTGCGTCGTGGTCGCCAGGGCGGGCATTCCCGAGTTGCTGGACGCCCACCCCTCCGCCGAGCCGGTCCAGCTCGGCGTTCCGGTGAAGTTCCCCGACGGCTGGGAGGCCAACCAGGCCGTGCTGGCCCACCTGTCGAAGCACCGGGTCGCGGCTCACTGAGCGGAGACGGAGAGCCCTGCCGGGCGGAGGCGTCCGTCTCCCACGGAGCGGCGTGACGGCCCCTCCCGCCCGCTCACAGGGGCGTCGCCCGGGACGGGCTCGGCCGGTGCGAGCCGTCAGTGGGTGTGGACGGGAACCGGTGAGACCTCGGGGTGGGCCCTGATCCACCGGATGCGCTCACCGCTCTCCTCGTCGAGCGGCGTGTAGACGACCACCCGCGCCTCCGGCGGGGAGGACAGAGCCAGGCTCGTGGAGATCGTGCGCACCACCCCCGCCGCGGAGTGCTGGAAGATCTTCATACGGCTTCCCGGCCTGGCGACGTCGTGCGCGGACCACATACGTGCGAACTCCGGACTGGCCGCCGACAGCCTGCGGACGAAGTCGGTCCAGGCGGGCTCGCCGAGGTGCCGCCCGAAGCCCGCCCGCAGGGTGGCCACCATCTGCGGCAGCTCCTCGGCCCGGTTGACCACCGGGGTGCAGCAGTCGCGCGAAACGAACAGCTGCCAGAGCGCGTTTCTGGTCGCGGGCGGCGCCGAGGTCATGACCGGGAACAGCGTGCCGTACGTCTGGTTCCAGGCCAGCAGGTCGTAGCGGCCGTTGTAGACCGCGGCGGGCAGCGGGTCCAGGTTGTCGAGGATGATCTGGGTCTCCGGCTCCAGGACGCCGCAGGTGTCGCTCTCGGGCACGGACGGCATGTCGGCCAGCCGGTAGAGGTGCTCACGCTCCGCCTCGTCGAGGCCGAGCGTCCTGGAGATCGCGTCGAGCACCTGCACGCTGGCGTTGATCGGCCTGCCCTGCTCAAGCCAGGTGTACCACGTGACGCCGACCCCGGCGAGCATGGCGACCTCCTCGCGCCGCAGCCCCGGGGTACGGCGGCGCAGCCCGGGAGGCAGGCCGACGTCCTCGGGGGTGATGCGGTCACGACGGCTGCGCAGGAAGGAGGCGAGCTCCGTCCTGCGGGCACACGGCTGGGTCATGGTCACCGCTCCATGCTGGCCGAAGGGGAGGCGCTCTGCCAGGTGCTGTCAGTACCAGGATCGGCAGGCTCTCGTTACCGGTATCCGCGCGGCCTCACAGTCGTTCCCATGACCGCGCTACCGACCACCGGGGCCCCTGCCGTCCCGGCGGCCTCCCCTCGTGCGCCCTGGCTGCTGACGGTGATCCTGACCGGGCAGTTCATGGCGATTCTCGATGTCTCGATCGTCAACGTCGCCTCCCCCGTGATCCGTTCCGACCTGGGCACGTCCGGTTCGGGCCTTCAGATGATCATTTCCGGATACACCATCGCCTATGCGATGCTGCTGATCACCGGCGCCCGCCTCGGCGGCCGCCACGGCGGGCGGCGTCTGTTCCTGTACGGCCTGGCGGCGTTCACCGCCACCTCCCTCGCCTGCGGTCTGGCCGTCTCCGCCGGGCAGCTCATCGCCTTCCGGCTGCTCCAGGGGGCTGGAGCGGCGTTGATGGTCCCCCAGGTGCTGAGCATGATCCAGACGAACTTCGAAGGAGCCTCGCGGGCCCGCGCGCTCAGCCTCTACGCCACGGTGATCTCGGGAGCCGCCGTGATCGGTCAGGTGCTGGGCGGCGTGCTGGTCTCCGCCGACCTGTTCGGCTCCGCGTGGCGTCCGGTGTTCCTGGTGAACGTGCCGATCGGGGTCGGCCTGCTCGTGATGGGCTCGAGGCTGCTGCCCGCGGACGGCCCGCAGCGCCACCGCCCCCTGGACCTGCCGGGCCTGGTCACCCTCTCGCTGGCGGTCAGCCTCCTGGTGGTGCCGCTCGTGCTGGGCCACGAGCAGGACTGGCCGCTGTGGGGCTGGGCCTCGATGGCCGCGAGCGTGGCGCTCGCGGGGATCTTCGTGCTGGTCGAGCGGCGAGCCTCCGCGCCTCTGGTGCCCGCGCGGGTGCTCAGGGCGCCGGGGGTCGTCCCCGCCGCGCTGGCCGTCTTCGGGGTGATGGCGACCTACGGCGGGTTCCTGTTCAGTCTCGCCCTGCACCTGCAGGGCGCCCTGGGCGACAGCCCCCTGCGGGCGGGCCTGACGTTCATCCCGGGCGCGCTGACGTTCGCGGTGGCGAGCCTGAACTGGCGGCGGATCCCCGAGCGCCTGCGGCGCCGCGCGGTGATCGCCTCGTACGGGGTGGCCGCGCTGGGTTACGCGGGCCTGGCGGTCGCGCTGAGCGGCGACGGCCACGGTCAGCCTCTCCTGGCGATATCGCAGGCCGTGGTCGGGTTCGGCCTGGGCGGGGCGTTCAGCCCGGTGCTCACGATCGCGCTCACCCACGTGGCTCCCGAGGACGCCCCGGACACCAGCGGGCTGTTCGTCATGGTGACCCAGCTCGGCCAGGTCGTCGGCGTGGCCACGTTCGGCACGCTGTACCTGAGCGGGGGGTCGATCACGGGCGTGGACGTGGCCCTGGCCGTCACGACGCTGGTCACCGGAGTCTGCGCGCTGCCGCTGCTGCGGCGGTGACGAGCCCTCCCGTGACGGGCCCCGCGGGCACGGTCTGCCGGCCGTGCCCGCGGGGCCGATCGCGCTCCGGTCCGCTGGCTGAGGGGACGGATCTGAGGGGTCAGACGGTCCGGCGCCAGACGTCGATGGCCAGCACCTGCCGCATGCCGACCGACAGGTAGAGGTCCAGCGCGGGGGTGCTGTTGTTGGCGTCCACGTGGAGGTAGGTGCCGACCCGGCCGCGCCGGGCGTCGGCGGCGAACGCCGTGCGCAGCATGAAGCGGCCGAGGCCGCGCCCTCTGAAGCCCGGCAGCACCGCGAGCTGGCGCACGTAGCCCGAGTTCTCGTCTCCGGCGAAGGCGTTGGTGCCCAGCAGCATCGCCGCGGGCTCGCCGTCGACCCGCGCGACCGCGAGCTGCGCCCAGTCGGTGTTGGCCGAGGAGTCCAGCTCGGCGTACCACTCGTCGTAGTCCGTCGGGGCGAACCCGAAGTGCTCGGCGAACCCGGCCTGCTGGACGGCGTGCCCCTGACGCCGCACCTCGTCGGTCGTCCCGTGGTGGAGCGTCACCCCGGCCGGGAGGGCGGGCTCGGGAACCGAGGCCCCGTGGTCGACCAGCAGCCGGATGAAGCTCGTCGCCGCGGCGAACCCGCGGGCGGCGGCGATGGCGCGCTTGCCGCTGTCCTCCCGGTAAAGACCGATGTCCACCACGGCCCTGTCGTGGCCGAGTTCGGCGGTGATCCGCCTCGCCCGCTCGGTCACGGTGTCCCACAGGTGACCGGTGAGCACGGCCGCGTCCGGGTGCACGACCACGTCGATGTCCACGTTGTCACCGCTCCCCTTGCGGCAGGCCCACGCCCAGGCGACCAGCCGGCCCGTCTCGTCGTGGACGACCCAGCCGTCCGACTCCCTGTCGAAGGAGGGTTCGTTCAACTGGTCGGCGACGTCGTCGAAGGTCATGTCCGCCTTGCCGATCACCTGCGTGTCGCACAGGGAGATCAGCTCGTGGATGTCGGCGGCGTCCTCGCCCCTGGGCCGCCGGGTGAGGTACCCGGCGGCGGTCGCGGTCGTTTCCATGCCTGCGTGCGTCTCTGTTGTCATGCCGCCAGTCTGCGCGAGGCGACTTGGCGGCCGCTGGGTCGCGACTTGCTTGATCGGTCCGCGTGACTTGCCCGGCCGGGCGTCACGGCGCGCTCAGTCGAGCACCGGCACCGGCGCCTTGTCCTCCGCGGCCTCCTCGGGGCCGCCGCGCAGCGGGATCTCCTTGATGAAGACGGCGAACACCGGCACCAGGACGGCGAACAGGATGGCCCACGAGAACACGCTGCCGATCGAGACCGCCAGCGACTCCAGGAAA
This sequence comes from Streptosporangium carneum, assembly GCF_027922005.1. Lineage (GTDB taxonomy): Bacteria > Actinomycetota > Actinomycetes > Streptosporangiales > Streptosporangiaceae > Streptosporangium > Streptosporangium carneum. The sequence continues at coordinate 16,521 of NZ_BSEV01000006.1, forward strand.
CCGGTCCGCACGTTCGCGGGCAGCTGGTGCAGGGCCGCGGGGTTGAACTGGCCGCCGCCGGAGGCGAGCTTCTCGCCCGCGACGGGCCCCAGCTTGCTCGACAGGTTGGCGGTGAGCTGGTTGTTGAAGACCGCGCCGAACAGCGAGACGCCGAACGAGCCTCCGATGGACCTGAAGAAGGTCGAGGCGCTGCTGGCGACGCCCAGGTCCTTCTGCTCCACGCTGTTCTGCGCGATCAGCATGGTGGTCTGCATCAGGAAGCCCATGCCGAGGCCGAGCACCGCGATGTAGACGCCGGTCCGCCACGAGGGGGTGTCGACGTCCATCGTGGACAGCAGCCACATGGCGATCGCCATGATCACGCCGCCGAGGACCGGGTACATCTTGTACTTGCCGGTCTTGGTGATGGCCCGGCCGACGAACAGCGAGATCACCATGGCCGAGGCCATCATCGGCAGCAGGAGCAGGCCCGAGTTGGTGGCCGAGGCGCCCTGGACCGTCTGCTGGAACAGCGGCAGGAAGTTGATGGCGCCGAACATCGCGAAGCCGAGCAGGAAGCCGACCAGGGAGATCAGCGTGAAGTTGCGGTTGCGGAACACGTTGAGCGGCATGATCGGCTCGGCGGCGCGAAGCTGGACCGGCACGAACAGCGCCAGCGCGACCACGGCGGTGGCGGCGAGGCCGAGGATCTGCGGCGAGCCCCACTCGTAGTCGTTGCCGCCCCACGTGGTGATGAGGACCAGCGCGGTGATGCCGACGGACAGCAGGACCGCGCCGAGCCAGTCGATGCGGTGCTCGGTGCGGTACTTCGGCAACTTGAGCTTGGCGGCCAGCACGGCGAGGGCGACGAACCCGATGGGCAGGTTCACGTAGAAGGCCCAGCGCCAGTCGAGGTGGTCGGTGATGAACCCGCCGACGAACGGGCCCGCGATCATCGCGAGCGACATCACGCCGGCCATGATGCCCTGGTACTGCCCGCGCTCACGGGGCGGGACGAGGTCGCCGATGATCGCCATGGCGTTGACCATCAGGCCGCCCGCGCCGAGCCCCTGCAGCGCGCGGAAGCCGATGAGCTGGGCCATGCCGTCGGCGGGGCCGCCGAACATCTCGGATCCGGCCATGCCGCAGAGAACGGAGCCGACCATGAAGATCACGATGGAGGCCAGGAAGATGGTCTTCCTGCCGTACAGGTCGCCGATCTTGCCCCAGATGGGGGTTGATACGGTGGTGCCGAGCACGTAGGCGGTCACCACCCAGGAAAGGTGGGCCAGGCCGCCGAGCTCACCGACGATGCGGGGCATCGCCGTGCCGACGATCATGTTGTCGAGCATGGCCAGGACCATCGCGAGCATCAGGCCCGGCAGCACCACCATGACCTCGCGCCGCCGCTCCGGTGCGGTCGCGGTCTCCTTCACTTCTGTCGCCCCCTCAGAACGATCTCACTTACTTGCCGACCGGCTAGTGTCGGATATGCTGGGAATGTAGGCGGCTCACTTACCGGTCGTCAAGTTAATTTCGCCGCAAAGGGAATCATGAGGGAAAACGCCGATACTCGGACGCGCATCCAGGAGATCGCCCTGAAGCTCTTCGTCGAGCAGGGTTACGAGGCGACGTCGCTCCGCGAGATAGCGGAGGAACTCGGCGTGACCAAGGCCGCCCTCTACTACCACTTCAAGAGCAAGGACGAGATCGTCACCAGCCTGGCCGAGGACCGGCTGCGCGAGGTCGAGGAGCTGGTCGAATGGGCGAAGGACCAGCCCCGCAACGACGAGGCCCGCCGTGAGCTGATCCGCCGCTACTCCGACGACCTGCACCACGGTCAGCACCACCAGATCATGCGTTTCCTCGAGCGCAACCAGACCTCGCTGAAGAACCATCCGGTGATGGAGCGCACCCGCGAGCGGATGTTCGAGATCCTCGAATTCCTCGTCGAGCCGGACGACCCGACGGTCACCCGGCTGAGGAACTCCATGGCCCTGTTCGTCCTGCACGCCTCCTGGTTCATCATCAGAGACGAGACGATCACCGACGACGAGCGCAGGGAGGCCGCGCTCGAGGTCGCTTTCGACCTGCTGCGCAGATGAGCGTCCTCATCGACCCGCCGAACTGGCCGGGTCCCCGCGGCCTGCTCTGGTCCCACCTGGTCAGCGACAGCTCGACCGAGGAGTTGCACGCCTTCGCCGCCCTGCTGGGCGTGCCGGCCCGGGCGTTCGACCGCGACCACTACGACGTCCCCGAGACCGTCTACGAACGGGCGGTCTCCCTGGGGGCGGAGGCGGTCTCCTCGCGCGAGCTTCTCGCCCGGTTGATCGCGTCAGGCCTGCGCAGGCGCAAGGTTCGTCCATGAATCACCCCTGAACCATGCCTTTCGCATGGATCCCTCCATCAAGGGCATGACGGCTCCCTGAACGACACAGACCACATGTCGAAGGGGAAAATCATGCTCAACGGCAAGACGATCGCCTTCCTGGTCGCGCCCGAGGGGGTCGAACAGGTCGAGCTCACCGAGCCGTGGAAGGCCGTCCAGCAGGCGGGAGGCACCCCGAGGCTGGTCTCGACCCAACCGGGCGAGGTCCAGGCGTTCAACCACCTCGACAAGGGTGAGCGTTTCCCGGTGGACACGACGGTCGAGGAGGTGTCGGTGGCCGACTTCGACGGGCTCGTGCTGCCGGGAGGAGTCGTCAACCCCGACTTCCTCAGGACCGACCCCGGCGCAGTCCGGTTCACCAAGGAGTTCTTCGAGGCGGGCAAGCCCGTCGCCGCCATCTGTCACGGGCCGTGGACCCTGGTCGAGGCGGACGTCGTCCGCGGCCGCACGGTCACCTCGTGGCCCAGCGTCAGGACGGACCTGCGCAACGCCGGAGCGAACTGGGAGGACAGAGAGGTGGTCGTCTGCACGGCGGGCCCCAACACCCTGGTCACCAGCCGCAAACCCGATGATCTCAAGGCCTTCGACCAGGCCGTGGTGGACGCCTTCGCCGCCTAGCCCTGCACCGGGAACGGGCGGTGCGGGTGGTGCGAGGCGCGAAGCGTGAGAAGCGGCGGCCTCTGCTCGGTTAGGACGACCAGAGTGGGGCAGGGCTCTAAAGGTCAACTGCGAAGGAGGCACTGTGGAGGCCACAATCGCGCTACGTCTTCCGCGAGACGCCGCGAGCGTTCCCGTCATCAGGCAACTGCTGGACGCGTCACTGCGCGCGCTGGGAGTTGAGCCACAGATTCGCGAGGACATCCTGCTCATGCTCTCCGAGGCGTGCTCGAACGTGATCCAGCACGCGACGCCGAGTGACGACTACATGGTGAGCACCGAGCTGTTCCGCGACCGTTGCGTCATCAAAGTGGTGGACGCGGGAAACGGCTTCGACTTCACGGGAGCGCGTTCCCCGTCCCCCACCTCGGAGCACGGCCGCGGCCTGCTCATCATGAAGGCCCTGGCCGACGACATCCGCTTCGTCAACCGGCACGAGCGGGGCTCGATCGTCTGCCTGGAGAAGACCCTGCGCTTCGTGGAGGACGCTCCGGGACTGTCGCTCCTGCTCAACGAGGAACACGAGGGGGAGGGAGAACGTCACGCCTCCGGCAGGACGACGCAGAACGAGCCGCACATCGGTGATCACACACGGGTCGGCGAGCACGTGAAGGTCAGGTGAGCGAAGGCCTCCCGCGTGTCTCCGACGGTCTCACGGCCCCGGCCTGACCGGGGCCCGGGAGTCCGGGCCGCGGACGGAGGCGTCCGTCGCCCCGGCGCTCCTTCCCGTACCGGCGCTCCTTCCGCGCCTGGCGGCCCGGCCTCGTCGGCGGACGGTCGACACGGCGAGCGCCGCCAGGGCGACGAGGACGACCACGGAGACGAGGAGTGCCGCCAGCCCGAGGAGACCAAGAACGATCATGATGCTGACGAGCTCGCTGATCAACTGCCGCACCGCAGAGCTTTGCCCGGATTATTACTGGCTACACCGCATTCCAGCGAGCCAGCTTCAGCGCGAGATGGAGTTCTAACCTGTCGGCTCCGTCCTTCAGGCTCCGCCCGGTGGCCTGCTCGATCCTGGCCAGGCGGTAGTAGAGGCTGGTGCGGTGCAGGTGGAGCAGCCTGGCGGTCTCCTGCGCGTCTCCGCCGCTGTCCAGATAGACCTCCAGCGTGACGGTGAGGGCGGGGTGCTCGCGCAGCGGGCCGAGAGGCGTGGCCGACGGCTCGGCGAGCAGCCGGTAGACGCCCAGTTCGGGCCAGCGGGCGACCGGTCCGAGCGCCGGTTCGGCCACCGCCGCCCTGGCCGCGGCGACCGCCTCCCGGTAGGCCTCCCCAACCGATCCGAGCCCGGCGTGCACCGCGCTCACCCCCGCCCCGCCCCCGGTGCGCGCGATCAGCCGCTCTCCCAGCGCGGCCGCGTCCTCGCCTCCGTTCAGCAGCAGCACGGCATGCCGGTCGAGGACGGCGAAGGCGGTGGGACGCCGCATCCGGGAGAGTTCCTCCCCCACCGCCCTGCCCAGGTCCTCGCGGTCGCCGCGCAGGGCCAGCAGGCGCAGCGGCCTGTCGCCGAGCACCCCTGCGGCCCGCTCCACGGTGATCCCTCCGACGAGGAGCCTGCGCAGCGTGCCCGAGCCACCGCCGTCGTCGAGCAGGGCGGCGATGGCGGCGGCGTCCCGTACGGCCCTCGCCTCCTCCTCCGGACTCAGCGGGCCCTCGCCCTCGATGATCCAGAGCAGGCCGACACGCCTTTCCTGGTGGATCAGGGGCACACAGAGCCGGGCCGCCATGCCCAGCGCCGGGTTGGCGGGCACCCTGACCGGCACCCGGATCGTGGCCACGCCGTGAGCCTCCTGCCAGGCTCTCACCTCCGAGGGGACGGAGCGGGACAGGATGGCCTGAGCCCGGACCCGGTCGACCTCGCCGTGGTGGACGCTGTGCGCGACGACCTGGCCCTCGGAGTCGTCCACGGCCATGCCCCGCCCGACGGCCACGGCCAGGGAGTCGAGAAGATCCTGGACATCATCGCCGATCATCACCGAATCCTACAGATGTATGAAAGATCTCCGCTGGGCAGACGATGACGGGTTATGACGCGGGCCGTAGCGTCGCATCCGTCGCCTCGCGAAAGGAACCGGCGTGGAGGAACGCAGTCGAGTCGCCCCGTGGGCGCCGCCCAGGGCGCAGCGGCGGCTGGTGGAACTCGAGTCCGAGACGGACGGTCTGGGACTGAACGAGATCGTCCGGCTGGTCGACGCGGTGCTCGCGGAGCACAGGGGCAGGCTCGACGAGGACGGCGTCGTGCTCTACGCGGGCACCAACACGATGAGCGAACGCGCCAGGGCCGCCCACGAGGTGTCGCTGGGCAGCCGCCCCTCCATGGGGTGGCCGGGCGACAAGTTCCAGACAGGCCTGGACGAGCTCGACATGCTGGAGGTGCTCGCCCCCCTCCAGGTCGCGGCCCTGATGGGCGGCGAGTTCGCCGAGGTCAGGCTGCAGAGCGCGACGCTGGCGAACCTGGCCTGCTACACCGCGTTCGCCAGGCCCGGCGACACGATCGCGGTGCTGCCCGAGGCCGCGGGCGGCCATGCCAGCCATCACGCTCAGGGGGCGGCCGGGATCAGGGGCCTGCGGGTGGTCGACCTGCCCTACGACGCGGACCTGTTCGGCATCGACCACGACGCGCTGCCCGGGTTCCTTCACGAGCACCGGCCCGCCCTGGTGGTGATCGGAGCGAGCCTGATGCTGTTCCCGCACGACGTCGCGCGGGTCAGGGCCGCGTGCGACGAGGTCGGGGCGGTGCTGGTCTACGACGCCTCGCACATGGCCGGGCTGATCGCGGGCGGCCGTTTCCAGCGACCGCTGGAGGAGGGCGCCCACCTGGTGACCATGTCGACCTACAAGTCCTTCGGCGGCCCGCCGGGCGCCGCCGTCGTGACCCGCGACGAGGAGCTCGCGCGCCGGGTCTCGGCTGCCGCCTACCCGGGACTGACCGCCAACTACGACGCCTCCCGGCTGGCTCCGCTGGCCGTCACGGCCGCCGAGCACGCCGCGAACGGCCCCGCCTACGCCGACGCCTGCGTCGCGAACGCCAAGGCGCTGGCCGCCGCGCTGGCCGCGCAGGGGTTCGCCGTCGCGGCGCCCCACCTGGGCTGGACGGTCTCCCACCACGTCGCGGTCGACGCCGCCGCGTTCGGCGGCGGGGACCGGGCGGCCCGGCTGCTGGCCGAGGGCGGCGTCTACCTCAGCGGCATCGGCCTGCCCGACCAGGCTCCCGGCGAGGCGATGCGAGGACTGCGGATCGGTACCCAGGAGGTGACCCGTCGCGGGTTCACCCCCGATAGCATGCTCGAGGTCGCGGCGCTGATGCGCGGACTGCTGATCGACGGCCGGGATCCGGCCAAGGTCCTGCAAGAGGCGGTCGCGCTACGCCGCTCGACCCAATGATCTCGGACCGGCCCGCGACCCCCTGGGGTTCGCCCCTGGCGGGCCGGTCCGGGCCGCCCTCTTGTCCGCTTCGCCGTGTCCTCCGTCCCCGCGCCGGCGTCCTCACCCCCCGCTCTAATCCCCGCTCTCCGGCTCTTCGAGCGTCGGAGCGCGTCGGGCGGCTCAGCCGATCCAGACCGTCTTGAGGTTGCAGAACTCGCGGATGCCGTGCGCGGACAACTCCCTGCCGTACCCGGAGTTCTTGACGCCGCCGAACGGCAGCTGGGGATACGAGACCACCATGCCGTTGACGAAGACCATTCCGGCCTCCAGGTCGGCGACGAAGCGCTCCTGCTCGATCTCGTCCTTGGTCCAGGCGTTCGAACCGAGCCCGAAGGAGGTGCTGTTGGCCAGGGCGATGGCCTCGTCGATGTCCTGGACCCGGTACAGCGAGGCCACGGGACCGAACGCCTCCTCCCTGAACAGTCTCATCTCCGGGGTGACGCCCGCCAGCACGGTCGGCTCGTAGAACCAGCCCGGCCTGTCGGGGCTCACCCCGCCGCACAGCACCCGCGCGCCGCGCCCGACCGCGTCGGCGACCAGTTTCTCCAGGTCGTCGAGGCCCTGCTCGGTGGCGAGCGGCCCCACGTCGGTGGAGTCCTCCATGGGGTCTCCCACCCGCAGCGACTCCATGCGCTCCACGAAGCGGCCGGCGAACTCGTCGTACACGTCGGCGTGCACGATGAACCGCTTCGCCGCGATGCAGGACTGGCCGTTGTTCTGCACCCTCGCGGTGACGGCGGTGGAGACGGCGCCCTCGATGTCGGCGGACGGCATCACGACGTAGGGGTCGGAGCCGCCGAGCTCCAGGACCGTCTTCTTGACCTCGCCGCCCGCGATCGAGGCGACGGAGCGGCCCGCGGGCTCGGAGCCGGTCAGCGTGGCGGCGACCACGCGCTCGTCCCTCAGCAGCCGCTCGACCTGCGCCGAACCGATCAGCAGGGTCTGGAAGCAGCCTGGGGGGAAGCCCGCCCTGGTGAACAGCTCGCCCAGGTAGAGAGCGGTCTGCGGCACGTTCGACGAGTGCTTGAGCAGTCCCACGTTGCCCGCCATCAGCGCGGGCGCGGCGAAGCGGATCACCTGCCAGAGGGGGAAGTTCCACGGCATCACCGCGAGCACGGGCCCCAGCGGCTGGTAGCGCGCGTAGGCGTGTCGCGCCCCGACGGCCCGCGCGTCCGCGGGCTCGTCCGCCAGGAACTCCTCCGCGTGGTCGGCGTAGTAGCGCATCCCTGTCACGCACTTGGTCGCCTCGGCGCGGGCCGCGGCCAGCGTCTTGCCCATCTCGGTGGTCATGAGCCTGGCCACCTCCTCCCGCTCGCTCTCGAGCAGGTCGGCCGCGGCGCGCATCCAGGACGCCCGTTGCTTGAAGTCGGCGTTCCGGTAGGTTCTGAACTCGGAGGCGGCGCGCGCGAGCCGCTCCTCCACCTCCTGGTCGCTCAGCGGTTCGAAGGTCTTCAGAGTCTCACCGGTGGCCGGGTTGATCGTCGCGATCGCCATCAGTACCTCCTCGACGGCCGCCGCCCTCGGACGGCGAGCCGGTCGGAATCGAGAGCTGCCGGACGGGGCGGGCACGGCCGCCTCTCACCGCGCCGGTCGCGATGCGAGCGGGGAACCGCGGAGATCGACGCCCTGCTCCCCCTCCACCCCATATCCCCTCAGGCCCCGGGGAAACGGAAAGGAACCGGGAACCTGGACGGCCCGCCGCCGGGGAGAGCCCCCACGCGGAAGAGACGGCGCGAACCGGGGACGGCACCGAAAAGACCCCTTTGACCTGGAAAGACAGGAAATCGGCAGCCGTGGTGAGGAATGTTGGGAGGTGCCGGATTGGGTACGGCCACCTCATGACGACCCTATTTCGGGAGCTGAGACCATGAACGCCGAACGCGGCAGCGCCAAGCACGGCCCGCGAGTGGACGAGGAGCGCAAGCACGAGGTCGAGGGGACCGTACGCGGCGGCGGTCCGACCCACGCGGAGGAGTGGCGGGACCGCGAACCCATCCGGGACGCCGACGACGAACTGACGCCCAGGAGATACCCTCCGGGCCACGAACCGGGCAGCCCGGAGGGGATCACCCCCGGCGACGTCGAACGCCGCAGCACTCTGGCGAAGTGGCTGAGCGACGCGCGATGGCCGGCGGACCGCGACGAGCTCCTCGCGCACGCCGAGGAGAAGATGGCCCCGGACAGTCTCGTGGCGAGCCTGCGCGACCTGCCGGACGGGGAATTCCGCAACGCGGGCGAGGTCGCCAGAGCCCTCGGCCTCGGATCGGAGCGCCGCCGCCGGTAGCGGCGGGATTCAGAGGCCGACCTCGATGACGACCTTGCCGACCGCCCCCGCCTCGACCGCCGCGTGGGCGTCGGCCGCGCGTTCCAGAGGGAAGCGGACGATCGGCAGACCCGCCTGCTCCCCCGCCCTCAGCGCGCCCGCCGCGACGGCGGCGGAGACGTCCTCGACGGCGGCCAGCTTGGCCCCCTCGGGAACGGTGTAGACCAGGACGCCCTGGTAGCGGAGGTTGCCCGTCGCGACCGGCCCCATCGGCAGGCGCAGCTCGGCGGGGCCGCCGTCCACGGCGTAGACGGCGACGGTTCCCGTGGGGGCGAGGACCGCGAGGTCGAGCTCGGCGTTCACCACCGGGGCGACCTCGACGACGAGGTCGACACCGCCGGGAGCGACGCCCCTGATCTCGGCCGCCGCGTCCCCGGTTCGGTAGTTCACGACGTGGCGGGCTCCCGCCGCGCGCGCCAGCTCGGCCTTCTCCGGGCCGCTGACGGTGGCGACCACCGTGGCGCCCGCCCATCCGGCGAGTTGGATCGCGGCGTTGCCGACCGCGCCCGCCCCGCCCGCGACGAGGACGGTGCGGCCCTCCAGACTGCCCGGGGCCAGCCGCCCCGTCGTGCCCTCCGCCACGGTGAGGCAGCGGTGCGCGGTCAGCGCAGGGATTCCGAGCGCGGCCCCCACCTCGAACGACGCCTCCTCCGGCAGCCGTACGGCCTGCCGGACGGGCAGCACCACGAACTCCTGGGCGGTGCCGTCCTTGCGCTGCCAGGCCGCCTCCCAGATCCAGACACGGTCGCCGGGCCTCAGCTCGTCGACCCCCTCGCCGACCGCGTCGACGACCCCGGAGCCGTCCTGGCCGGGCACCACCTCGGGGAAGGGCGGCTTGCCGTCGGCGCTGTCCGCGCGGTACTTCCAGTCGCTCGGGTTGACCGCCGACAGGACCACCCGGACCCGTACCTCGCCGGGGCCGGGTTCGGGAACGGGCCTGTCGACCAGACGCAGGACCTCGGGACCACCGGTCTCGGTGTAGATGATCGCCTTCATGTCGAAAAGAAAGATCCCGTCCGCCCGCCCTATTCCCCGTATTTCCTACTCTCTATGTCCGCGCTCCCTCCGTTCGTGGACCGGGTCCTGCCGGAACCAGTCCTGTCAGAACTGGTCGGCCGCGAACGGGGCCAGCGGGGTGGCGAGGGCCGCGTCAAGGCGTTCCGCCGTACCGGGGGTGTGCTCGACGGCGAGCCCCGCGGCGACGAGCCGTCGCACCGGCGTGTCACCGAGGTAGGCGGAGGCCAGATCGCGTACGGCGAGCGTCAGGTCGGGCGCCGCGTCGACGCGGCGGCATGAGGCGCCGTCCCGTCCCGCCCGCAGGCTCCAGCGGCCGTGATTGGCGGGTATCCGCTCGTCGCGCACCTCGAGGACGGCCTCGACGTCCCGCGCCCAGCCTCGCCGGGTGAGGGCGGACTCCAGGTCGACCAGCCGCAGCCACAGCGCGGGCCATGTCCGCGTCACGACCACCTGGTCGGGGTCGGCGGCCAGCAGCGGCAGCGGGTCGTCGACGGGACGCGCCCAGCAGGAGATCCGCCTGGTCAGGTCGACGGACGCCAGGTAGCGCCAGAGCGCGGCCTCCGCCTCCACCGTGTCGGCCTCCAGCTCCACGACCTGCACGACGCCGGGAACCCCGACGCTGTCGTCGCCCTGTTTCGAGCGGTAGACCGCGTATCCGCGGGGCTCCTCGCCGAGCACGACGACCCGGGGGGCCGTGAGGTCCTCGTCCTCCTCGTCGACCCGGGGAAGCACCGACTCGGCCCACCACTGCTCGTCCCGCAGGAACTGGCCCGCGCGGCGCGCGGTGGCCCTGCCGTACAGCGGACCGACGACCTTCGCCGCGTCCGCGGGGGAGATCAGCCTGAGGGGCCCCGGATCGGGTTCGACACGCAGGCCGAGCGGCCGGTCGGTGGCGACCTCCATGCTGATCGCCCTGGTGGCGGCGCCGAAGCCGAACCGCCCGTAGATCGCCGCCTCGGAGACGTACAACGCGGCCAGGGGCTCGCCGCGTTCGGCCGTGTCGGACCAGAGCCGGTCCATCATGGCGGTCAGCACGCCCCGCCTGCGGTGGGTCGGCAGGACGGCGACGAAGGTGACGCCCGAGCATCCCAGGGTGCCGCCCGGCACGGAGACGCCGAGCGGCAGACAGGCCATGAAACCGACCAGCCGGTCTCCGTCGTAGGCGCCGACGCGATGGGCGAGCAGGAAACGCCAGCGGCGCTCCTCGCGCTCCCCCGCGTCGGTCCGCTGGTGGAAGACGATGTCACTGAGCTCGAAGACCTGCTCGATGTCGGACTCCGGCACTGGGCGGACCTCAATCGTGATCATCTGTCCGACCATATCCACCCCGCCGGATCCGGCAAAGCGATTAACGTCGCATGACCGGTCAACGCCGACGCGGGCGGTGAACACGGCTGTGTCCGCCGTGTTCACCGCCCGCGTCGACCGGCCAGGCGGGTCCCGGTCGAGGCCTGTCGGCCCACCCCCCGGTGCCGGGACCCGCCTCCCCCTCCGGCCGGTCAGCCCCTGATGCCGGAGGAGCGGAAAAGCTTGACAGCGAATGTGACCACGACGGCGACAAGGCCGATGATCAGAGCCCACTTGAGCAGCCCGAAGACGAAGCCGAGAAGCGAGCCGAGCAGGAAGAAGGCGAGCACCACGGCCGCCACGATCAGAAGAATCCGTCCCATGGCTCCACGCTACGTGCCGGTACGGCCCCGCGGCAGGGGCAGGAGAGGAAGTCAGGGTCAAGCCAGGGTCTCCCCTCAGGGACACCCCTGACTCCTGCCCCTCCGCTGCCCCTCCGCTTGACGGCGGGCCCGGTCCCCGCCTGTGAGGCGGCGAAAAGATCTCGGTTACGGCGGGGCCGCCCATGACCTCGGGTTCTCTGCCAAACTTCCGGGGTGATCCCGTCGTTTTCCGCCCTGTCCGTTGTCCGGCGTCCCACCGTGCCCGATCTCCGGCGGGGCTTCGGACCGCCCGTCCCGGCCACGCGCCCCGCCCGCCCGCGCGGGGCGGTATCCCCCGTGACTGCGGGGTAGGGCTCACCCATGACGGCCATGAGCTTCACCGGGCGGTTCACCGGGCGAATCGCGGCGGCGTGGGAGCGGGCCCGCCGCCGCCATGGCTGGCTCGACCACCTGGCGCGCGCGGGCACGCGTTACGACCAGGTGGACGGCGGACGCCTGTCGGCCGCGCTCACCTACTACTCCTTCTTCGCCCTGTTCGCGCTCGGTCTCCTCGGTTTCGCGATCATCGGGCACGTTCTGGACACTCCGGAGGTGCTGCTCGCCGTACAGGACTACCTGAGCGCGAACTTCCCCCGCCTCGACGTGGCGGCTCTGCGCGACGCGCAGAGCACGGCCGGGGTGATCGCCCTCGTCGGCCTGCCGCTGACCGGCCTGTTCTGGATGGACACGCTGCGCTCGGCGATCAGGGCGATCTGGCGCCTCGAGCAGTACCCCGGCAACTTCTTGGCGCGCCAGCTCATCGATCTGGGCGTGCTGGCCGGGCTCGGGCTGCTGCTCTCCGTGACGCTCGCCATGGCGTTCGTCACCGGAGAGGTGCTGAACTGGCTGGTGGCCCACACCCTGGGCGCCCACGACGCCCCGTCCAGGTGGCTGTTGTCGACCGCCGCGTTCCTGATCGGCCTCGGGGTCAACACCCTGCTGGCGATCGCCCTGCTGAGCGCGCCCCCTCGGCTGCGGCTGCCGCTGCGCCGGGTGCTCGGCCCCGCCCTGCTCATCACCGTCGGCCTGGAGATCCTCAAGACCCTCGGCCAGCTCTACATCGGCATGACCGCGGCCAACCCCGCCTACCAGGTCGTGGCGGGCGCGGCCGCGCTGCTGGTCTTCCTGAAGGCCCTCAACCAGCTCGTCCTGTTCGCCGCCGCGCTGACCGCGACCGGCAGGAGCGGCAGGATCGTGGATCTGACCACGGGAAAGGCCATGCTCTCTCCGCCGCCAGGCAGCGGGGCCGCCGGCTCGCCCGCGCCCTGACACGGACCGGCGCGGGCGCGGGCGCGGGAGACGACCGGCCGACCGGTCCGCGCGGCGAGGTCAGCTCCGCCGGGGGCGGGGCCTGCGGAGCAGGAAGAACGCGCCGACCATGCACAGCAGTCCGACTCCGAGCCCGGATCCGCCGACGACGAGGTAGGTGGAGTCGATGGGCGGGTGCGTGACGGGCGAGCCGGTCGGACCGCCGCCGAGATACTTCTTCCCCTTGTACGGCACGGCCTTGGCCGCCGGGGGCGAGCTCGCGGCCCGCACGGCCGCGGCCGCGTCGACGACCCCGTGGCCGAGGAGTGTCGTGTATCCCGCGGGCGGTTTCACGGCGGTGTCGACAAGGATGTCGCGAACCTGTCTGAGGGTCAGCCTGGGGTTGCGTGACAGCATCAGGGCCACCGTGCCCGCGGTCAGCGCCGCCGCGGGCGAGGTGCCGCTGCCCGCGCTGTAGCCGCCCGTGTTGCGGGCCGCGTAGATGTCGACGCCGGGGGCGGCGACCGTGGTGTAGGTGTGCACCTGGGAGAACTCCGCCCGCCCCCCGTCGGGCGCGGAGGCGGCGACCCCGATCACGGCGGGGAAGGCCGCGGGGTAGGACACCCTGTTGTTGGCGTCGGTGGCGAGGACGTCCGTCGAGCCGCCGTTGCCGGAGCTGGCCACCAGAACGACGCCCTTGCTGGCCGCGTAGTCGACGGCGGCCGCGGTGTCCTCCTCGTATCCCGCCCACGACCACTCGTCGGTGCCGAGGGACATCGAGATGACCTTGGCGCCCTTGTCCACCGCGTAGCGGATGCCCTTGGCCAGCGCGTTGCCTCTCTTGCGGTTCTCCTCCTGGCTTTCCTTGTCGCCTTTCTCCGCCGCCTCCTCCGCCCGCCTGCGGGCGGGGTCCTCGTGGTCCCAGATGACCCGCACGGACAGCACGCGCGCCTGCGGGGCGACCGCGAGAACGCTGGAGGCCATGGCGGTGCCGTGCTCTCCCCAGTAAGGCTGGCCGGGTTTCGCTCCGCCGCCGATGAAATCGGGGCCCGAGCTCACCCTGCCCCTGAACGCGGGGTGGCCGCGCACGACGCCGGTGTCCAGCACGGCGACCGTGACGCCCCTGCCCTGGGCCAGGCGTTGCGCCGCGGGCACCTTCATGACCCGCATCTCCCAGCCGTGCGGCGCTTCGGCCAGCGCGGGCGTCGCCGCACCCGTGAGAAGGGCCGCGGACAGGAAGGCCGCGGTCAGCGTCCGGCGTGTCATGCCCGCGCCTTTCCCGCCTCGGCGGCCAGGCGCGCGGCCAGTGTCCTGGCGAGGCCGGTCGCCGTTTCCGCCCATGGCTCGAGGTCCTCCAGTTGCTGAAGCTCCCGTCGCCCCCACGTGCCGGGCAGCCTGCCGGCTCTGCGGCCGTCCGCGGGACCCGAGGTGACCACGACGAACAGCGGGGCGTCGACGGCGTAGACGTGACCGCCCCCGCTTCCCGCGCGGAAGGCGTCCTTCCACTGCAGGCCGGGGGCGGCGAGGGCGTGAACCGCCTGGTCGGCCCCGCGCTTTTCGCGCTGGGTCTCCCTGACCATCATGTCGAGGTCGTTTCTGTCCTCCTCCTCGGAGAACGCGACGACGGCGGCTGTGGCCGCCGTGCCTCCGGTCGGGTCGAGGTAGGTGGCCCGCAGCGCCGCCACGCAACCGCGTTCGGCGGCCGTCGCGGCGAGGTCACCCGACAGCGCCGCCTCGCAGGAGGTGTCCTGGGAGATCGCGACCCTGGTCCAGCCGCGTTCGGCGCTGACCTTGCTGTCGGGGTCGCGCACCCCGATGGAGGCGGGGAAGAGCGTCTCGACGGGCAGGTTGCGCCACAGGTTCCGGACATATGTCCTGTCGGTGATCTCCTGCCTGCTGTTGGAGACCGCCTGGGCCACGATCCCCGCGCCGCCCAGCGCCGCCAGCAGCCCGAACCCGCCGACGATGACCCCGCCGACGATTCGCCCCGCTCCGCGCGGGGGTCGCGCGGGCGGGGCCGGGGGCTGCGGTGGCGGATACGCCTGCTGGGCGGGCGGCTGGTGCCGTCCGGGCGGGGGCCCGGCGGGCGGATGCCCCTGCCACGGGTAGGACTGCGGAGGGTACGGCTGCGGCGGGTAGGGCTGCTCCTGGTGCGGCGACTGGAACCGTTGCGGAGGCCCCTGCGGCGGGGAGGGCCGCGGGGGGTAGGACTGTGACGGATGGACCGGCCCCTGGTGGGGCCACTGCGGCTGGGGAGGAGGCTGCCAGGCCCCGTCCGGCACAGGGTGAGGCCCCGCACCCGGACCTCCGGCAGGAGGCTGACTCCTGGGTGGGGGGTAGGTCATCGTCGCTCCTGTCGCACATCCGGTGGATCAAGGTTCAGAACGCGCGCCTCGCCACCACGGTTCCTCTTGACCGTGTTTGACCCTACAGACCCATGATTCACATTAGATGTCCAGAACCAGGCGGCATGAGCAACCGGGCCAGGCGCGACGCCCGGATCGGAGCGCATGTTCATCCATAAGTGATTGATGGGGCACGCATTGTTATCTACGATCACCGCATGGAGATCCCTACCGAACCAATCGGCAGCATCCCCCGGCCTCCCGCTCTGCTGGCGGCGCTGGCCGCGCACTCCGAAGGCCGGATAGGCGACGACGAGCTGGCGGCCCGGCAGGCCGAGGCCGTCGCCGACACGATCGCACGGCTGGAGCGGACCGGTTCCCCGGTCCTGGTCGACGGCGAGCAGTCGAAGCCCAGTTTCGCCACCTACCCGATCGCCGCTCTGGAAGGCCTCAGTCCCGACGGCGCGGTCATCCCCTTCGCCGACGGGCACACCCGGCAGCTGCCCCGTCTCACCTCGGGGCCGTTCCGCTACGCCGTGCACGCGGAGACCTACCTCAGGCAGGCCCGCGACCACACCCGGTCGCCGGTCAAGCAGGCGGTCATCGCCCCGTCGGCGCTGAGCCTGCTCTATCCGGCCGAGGGCATCGAGGACTACCCGCGCAAGGCCTTCCTCGACGACCTGGTCGCCGAGGCGGAGGCCGACATCCGCGGCTGCCTGGACGCCGGAGCGCACGTGGTGCAGCTCGACTTCACCGAGGGGCGTCTTTCCCTCAAACTCGACCCCAGCGGCGGCCTGCTCGAGGAGTTCGTCACGCTCAACAACCAGGTGCTGGAGCGCTTCAGCCCGGCCGAGCGGGCCAGGATCGGCGTGCACACCTGTCCCGGCGGCGACCAGGACTCCACCCACAGTCTCGACGTCGACTACGCGGGCCTTCTGCCGAGCCTTCTCAGGCTCCAGGTGGGAAACTTCTACGTCCAGCTCGCCGGCGAGCCCGATCCCGACCGGGTGCTGAGCCTCATCGGCGACCGTCTTCCTGCCGAGGCCAGGGTCTTCGTCGGGGTCACCGATCCGATCAACCCGGAGATCGAGACCCCGGAGCAGGTGCGCGACCGGGTGCTGGCCGCCGCCCGCCACATTCCCGCCGACCGGCTGGGGACCTGTGACGACTGCGGGTTCTCCCCCTTCGCGGACGACACCTCCACCTCCCGCGAGACCGCGTTCGCCAAGATCACCGCCCGGGTGCGGGGGACCGCGCTCGCCACCCAGGCTCTGGGCCTCTGACGCCCGGGGGGCGTCGCCGGATCGTACGGCGACGCCCCGCCCGCGGCGGCCGCGGCGCGCCGTCAGACCTGACGCCGACGAGGCGGACGTCAACGGATGAGGCGCAGCGGTGACAGAGTGCTCACCCGTTCCCGAGCGGAGGCCCGGGTCCTTCGGATCGCCGCGCCCTCTGCGTACGGTGGAGCCCATGACCGCATACGTGATCGCGAAGGTGCAGTTGACCGGCAGCGCCGAGGAGGTGGCGGAGTACCGCTCCAAGGTCCCGGCGACCCTGGAGCCGTACGGCGGCCGCTATCTCGCACGAGGGGAAGCCGACGCCCTCGAGGGCGACTCCGCACCCGGCCGGGTCGTCATCATCGAGTTCCCGAGCGTCGAGGCCGCCCACGCGTGGAACGACTCCGCCGAGTACCGGCTGATCGCCCCCCTGCGGATCCGCAACACCGACAGCGAACGCCTGATCGTCGCCGGGGAGTGACCCCGTGCCCCGGACGCAGCGCCCTGACACGGCGCCCCGGACGCCGCGCCTCCGACACCGGGTCCCGGACACGGCGCGGGTGACGCCGTGGCCGTGGCCACGGCGTCACCCGGTCACCGGTCGAGGTCAGCCGAGCGCGGCACGACCGCCGACGACGGGGAGTTCGACCGAGCTGCCGCCCGGATCGACCGAGACCTTGGTCCCCGCGGGCAGGCGGAGGGTGTAGTCGCGGTCGGTGGAGATGAGCACGACGCCGAGGCGGTGACCGGCCTTGACGACGTAGTCGCTGGGCTGGAGGTCGACGTCGAAGTCGTAGAACCGGCCCTCGCGGAGCAGATCGGTCCTCGAGTCGGAGACGCGGTTGCGGACGTCCAGCCAGCCCCTGGTGATGATCTTGTAAGGGGCGGTCACCGTGACGTGCTCGGCCAGGCGGGTGCAGCCGGTGTCGCCCGGAACGCCCTGGCCGTAGCAGACCGGGGTCTCGCCGAAGACGACGTCGCCGTAGGCACGGGCGTCGGTGCCGTAGTCGACCAGCAGCGCCGTCAGGTACGGTGAGCGCCCTCCCGCGAAGGCGGCCCTGACCGAGACGCTCGGCGTTCCGGAGAGGCGGGCCTCCCTGACCAGGGGGGCCGACAGGTAGGCCAGGCGGTTGGGGTCGGTGGCGGCGACGTTCTCCGCGAGCTGTTCGGCGGTGCGGGCGCTCTGGTCGGTGAAGGACTCGACGACGTGGCCGCGCCTGCGCTCCCCGCCCAGGGTGCCGTTGCCGCCGTCCTTGCCCGCGGCGAGACCCAGCCGCACGTCACGGGTGCCGGGCAGCGGCCACGAGGCGTGCTGGGCCCACTGGCCGGGACCCGACTCCACGTCCGCCTGCGGCTCGTTCAGGATGCCGTTGCGCAGGCCGTACAGGTGGTAGTCGAACCAGCGGTGCAGCTGGCGCAGCCACTCGGCGTTGCGCTGGGCGAAGGAGAAGGGGTTGAAGTGGGGCCCCTGATGCAGCCAGATCTTGCGCGGCACACCCTGGCGGGCGAGGGCGTTCCACCACTGGACGGTCTGCTTGGTCTTGACGTTCCAGTCGTTGAGCCCGGCGACCGCGAAGACGGAGGCGCGGACCTTGCGCACGTCCCTGAGGTAGTTGCGCTGGTCCCAGTAGGCGGAGTAGTCACCGGTCACCCGGTCCTGGTCGCGTTCGAGCCCCTTGATCAGCTCGCCGCAGGCCTGTTCGGCGTTCTGCCTGGTGAGGACGAACTTGGCCAGGATGTCGGTGTCCTCACCCTGGTAGCCGCCGGGGGCCAGCACGCCGCCGTTGGCCCGGTAGTAGTCGTACCAGGAGGAGATGGCGGCGATCGGCACGATGGTCTTGAGTCCCTTGACCCCGGTCGCGGCGACGGCGTTGGCGAGCGTGCCGTTGTAGGAGACGCCGATCATGCCGACGTTCCCCGTGGACCAGTCCGCCCGGACCTGCTTTCCTGCGGCGTCGAACGCCCTGGCCCTGCCGTTGAGCCAGTCGATCGCGGCCTTCGGACCGGCGGTCTCGTTCGCCAGGCCGCTCGTCGGGCAGCCGGTCGCCCGTCCCGAGCCGAGGTTCTCCACCAGCACGACGGCGTAGCCGCGCGGGACGAAGTAGTTGTCGTAGTAACCGCGGAAGGGCGGCGCGATCGCGCGGGAGGCGTTCGAGGGCTCCTCGACGCCGAAGATCGCCTCACGCAGGTCGTTGTACTTGTTGCGGTACTCCATGCCCGCGGGGTCGGAGCCGTCGAGGTCGACCACGTGGTTGGGCACGTCGTTGGTGCCCGCGTAGTACGGGCTGGACTCCATGATGACCGGGACCTTCAGCCCGGACGCGGTCTCCTTGGGCCGCATGATGTCGACGGCGACCCGGTCCGGACTGCCGTCACGGTCGCTGTCGACTCCGGCGACCTCGACGAACACGGTCTCGGTGAGGGCGTCGGCGCGCGAATAGACCGGCTGGGTCTCCTCGTTCTCGATCGGGGCGACCGCGGATCCCGCGGCCGCGACAGGCAGGGCGCCGGGGGGCAGGGCGACCGCCAGTGCGATGAGGACTGTCTTCCACCTGTTCATCGAGGGGGACTCCCGAAGGGTCGATGAAGATGACAACAGTTGTCAATGTCCTGCACGACGAACTTCACTTGCAAGATCCGGGAGGTAACGAATTCGGTTGCCGTCTCGGACTATCTCGAGTTGCGGGCGAGCTCCAGCGCGTAGGAGTGGAACCACGTCCCCGCCGCGGGCTCTCCCCGGTGGCACTCGCCGTCGGACTCGCCTGGCCGCTTGACCCACAGGAAGGCCTCGACCCGTTCGCGGCCCGTCTTCGTGGTCGGCTCGGCGCCCAGCGCCCTGCCCGCCGGGTTGCACCACGCGTCGTCGCCCCGCGCGTCACGGGGCGGGCCGTTGCCGTTGCGCGAGGTGTCGATCACGTACGGCGCGCCGCCGAGCGCGTCGGAGAGCTTCCCCGCGACGGCGACGCTCTCCTCGGTGGTGAAGAAGTTGCTGACGTTGAAGGCGAAGCCGTCGGCGGTCGCGACCCCGGCCCTCCGCATCGGGTCGACCCAGTCGCCCGGGTTCCTGATCCATCCCGCGTTGCCCGCGTCGAGGTAGACCTTCGTTCCCGGCTTCTTCTTCAGTTCCTCGACGGCTCCCCTGAGCAGGTCGAGCCGTTCGGCCGCCTTGCCGCCCTTGGTGCAGTTGTCCAGGATGTGGGCGAGCGCGTCCGGTTCGAGGACCACCCAGGCAGGCCTGTCGCCGATGCCCTCGGCGAACCGGCGGATCCAGGCGCGGTACTCCTCGGCGCTCGCGGCGCCGCCGGCGGAGAACTGGCCGCAGTCCCGGTCGGGAATGTGGTAGGCCACCAGGAGCGGCACCTGGCCCGCGCGCCGCGCCCTGTCCGTGATCTCGGCGACCCTGGCCCTCGGGTCGGGGTCGCCGATCCAGACGGCGGTCGGCCGGTCCGCGATCCTGCGGATCAGCGCCGCCTCCTCGGCCTTGCCCTCCCGCAGCAGCCTGCGGACCTCCTGGGCCGCCGCCCCCTGTCCGTCGACGTAGAACCGGATCGCCGCGGGATCCGGGGAGCCCGCCGAGGGAGCCGGTCCCGCGGTCCGGTCGGGCCCCCCCGACGGGGCGGGGTCACCCGTGCAGGCCGTCATCATGATGACGAGCGCCAGCGCGGCGGCGACACGGCCGTACCTGTTCATCGATCTCCTCGGACTCGGTCACCTCGGACGTGGACCCAGGACGTGGACCCAGCGGGCCTGGGACGGGGTTCCCTTTTCCGTTACCCCGAACATCATGTACCAGCCGGGAGGCATCAGCGCCGGGTTGGCCGGCAGCGTGACGACGATGCCACTGGGCACCCGGGTGAAGCCGACCTCGATGGAGCGCTGCTCCACGTCGGTGACGTGGGTGACGGCGCTCGGCCGCATCAGCCGTACCTTCGCGATGCGCTGGGCGTCGGGGGTCTTGAAGCCCGCCCTGCCTCCCAGGTTCAGCGTCTGGCGTCCGTCGGTGAAGACCGGGCGCCGCTCGCCGTTGTGCAGGTAGGTGGGGGTGTAGATCTCGACCCGCTGGTCGAAGGTGCCGGGGATCGAGCCGTCCTGGTCGGCGAAGAGCGGGTCCGACCCCATGCTGAGCACCCGGCCGTCCGGCAGCAGCAGGCCCTCCGCGTGGTAGTTGCGGCCGACCGCGGGCGCCGCCGCCTTCCTGAAGGCGTTGCCCGCCGGGTCGTAGACCTCCGCCCGCAGGACGTCGCTGTCGCCCCGGCCCCGGTAGTCGCCGGACCCGTTGAAGGAGAGCACCGTGTCGTCGGGCAGGAGCACCGCCGACGGGTAGCGCACGGGGTCGGACAGGTTCGGGCCGCGGACGTAGCGGGGCGCGGGCTGCTTGAAGTCGATGACGGCGGTCCGGTCCGTGGCGTTCTTCTGACCGGGCTGGCGTTCCCCGACCGGGCCTCCGCCCATCACCATGATCTTCTGGTCCTGGGCGGGGGGCAGCATCACCGAGGCGCCGGTCTCGTTGAGCTCGGGCTCCGGCAGGCCGGGGACCGGGGTGAAGGCCTCCATCTCGTCCGGCGCCACGCCGCCGACGCCGTCGGCTGACCTCACCAGGTGGTCGGTGTCGTGGCGGTAGTCCCACACGCCGGGGGGACGCAGCGACAGCTGGCCCGGGCCGTACCCCGCGCTCATCCCGGAGAAGAAGAGCGTGTCGTCGTCCAGCAGGAACAGCGCGGGGTAGGTGGGGAAGAAACGCTTGGGGCCGGGACTCCACTTCCTGGTGCGCGGGTCGTAGATCTCGTTGTCCCTGGTGACCTGTCCGACGGTGTCGAGCCCCGAGACCGTCATCACCCTGCCGTCGGGAAGGGCCGTCATCGTGGGATACCAGCGGCCCTCGGTCATGTCCTGGACCTTGACGTAGCGCTCGGTCGCGACGTCGAACTCGTAGGCGTCCCTGATCCCCTGGAAGTCCTGCTTCTCGAGCGTCATGCCGGCGCCCATGGCGTACAGGTTGCGCTTCTCCCTGACGGTCGTCAGCCCCTGGATCTCGTACTTGACGTAACCGCCCGGGGAGGCGAACACGCCTGCCTGCCCCTCGACCACGGACTCGGCGAACACCTTGGTCTCGCTGGGCTTCACCTGCGCCTTGCCGGGCACGCCCGTCTCGGTCTTCTTCGCGGGCGGCACCGTGACGGGGGCGGTGGTGCGGTAGACCTTTCCGCCGGGGGCGGTGACCAGCGTGCCCGCGGGCAGGTCCTTGGTGAGGTGCGGGTTCTCGTTCTTGACCGTCAGGGGCCCGCCCGCCCGCTTGACCTTGTTCTTGAGCACCTCGAAGCGCAGGGTGCCGCCCGCGATGAGAAGGTTGCCCCCGGGCAGCATCACGTGGCCCGCGCAGAAGAAGTCGACGGGCGTGTCGATCATCTTGAACTCGCCGGGCTGTCCCGGCTTCGCCGGATCCCACAGGAGGGTCTTGAAGGTGCCCTTCGCGAAGTTGGCGGCGTTGTTGCCCGACCCGGCGACGATGAGCACCTTTCCGGTGTGCAGCAGTGCCGCGTGGATGGCGTTCACCTTGAACCGGTCGGGGACGTCCAGGAAGCTCCAGTGGCCGTAGCGCGCCTTGTAGTCGTCCCGGTTGATCTGGTAGTCGTGCCACTCCCGGTAGGCGAACCCGGCGACGGCGGGCAGGTTGACCCCGACGACGACGGCCGCGACGGCCACGACGACCAGGTTCTTGCGCCACCTGCTCAACGGCTCCCCCTGCCGCTCCAGGCCCAGACCGCCAGGGGACCGAGGCAGATCACGAGGGCGAGGATGCCCCACAGGGTCATGACCAGGTGCACGTGGCCGGTCCAGAACACGGTGAGCAGCAGCCCTCCGCCGAAGATCGCCGCCCACCACAGGTGGATGCGGAAGGTGGCGATCTGGTCGGGGCTCGCCGAGTCGCCCTTGGGGGTGACCACGAACCGGCTGGGACGCCGCAGCGCGGCCCCGAGCAGCGACGCCACGTAGATGGGCGCGGACAGGGCCGACATGACCATTCCCGCGACCCCGGAGGAGCCCTCGGGCTCGTGCGGGCTGACGTTGTGACGCCGGTTCCAGGTGTAGAGCATGACCTGCAGCAGCGCCGCGTCGCCGTACAGCATGAGCCACATGTCCATCGGCACGGTGACGCCCGAGCCGCCGACCGCCATGAAGAGGATGGCGCTCAATCCGGCCAGCAGCCAGTTGAGGGCGGACATCGGATAGAACGTCACCATCAGGCTGTAGTTGAACAACCTGCCGGGCGAGAGCCGGAACGCCGCCCGCCAGAACTGGGTGAGCAGCGTCTCGTAGGTGCCGCGGCTCCAGCGCAGCTGCTGGCTGAAGAAGTCGGTCCACGACGACGGCCCCTCGCCGACGGCCAGGACGTCGGGGGTGTAGACCGACATCCAGCGCTGTCCGGTCTCGGGGTCGCGGGCGCGGTGGAACTCGATGCCGGTCGCCATGTCCTCGGTGATCGAGTCGTACAGGCCGCCGATCTGCTTGAGCGCCCTGATCCGCACGGCGTTGTTGGTGCCGACGAACATCGGCGCCCCGTACAGGTTGCCCGCGCGCTGGATCAGGGAGTGGAAGAGGAACTGCTGGCTCTCGGCGGCCTTGGTGACTCCGGCGGTGTAGTTGCCGTAGACCTGCGGGCCGACCACGAAGGCCACCCTGGGGTCGCGGAAATAGCCCAGCATGCGTTCGCAGAACTCCGGCAGGGGCACGTGGTCGGTGTCGACGGAGACGAAGAAGTCGTAGTCGTCGCCGTGGGCGGACAGCCAGCTGTTGTAGTTGCCGTGCTTGGTCTTCGCCCTGAAGGGACCCTTCGGCTGGTTCCACTCGGGCACGCCCTTGCGGGTGAAGTGGTGCGCGCCCAGCCAGTCGCAGAGCTCGTGGATGTCGGGGTCGTCGCCCTCGTCCAGCAGCCACACGTCGAGCACGCCGTCATGGCGGATCTTCAGCGCCGCGGCCAGGGTCTCCCTGACCATCTCCAGCGGCTCCTTGCCCGGCACGCAGGTGGTGATGAAGGCGACCCGGCTGCCCGGCTCGGGCGTGACCGGGAGCGGGTCCCTGGCCGCGAGCATGGCGTGGACGTTGGACACCACGCTCACCAGGCGGAACAGCTCGATCATGGCGATCGCCACGAGCATGATCCGGTCGGAGACCGTCAGGTACCACGGGAGCACGCCGTAGGGGTCGGGCCGGACCGTCCAGTGTTCGGGCAGGAGCAGCCACACCATGAGGGTGAACTCCACCAGGAGCGCGGCGACCATCAGCAACGCCGCCCGCACCCGGTGCGGCTCGCTCGACAGCAGCGAACGGTAACGGACCCGGTACGGCCTGCCCGGCTCGGGCTCGGTCACGGGTCCCGCCAGCCTGCTGAACCGCTCATAGTCGTAGAGCGCGATCTTCGTGGCGCCCGCGGAGACGCTCATCGGTTCGGCGACCTCACGGCACGCACCACGAAACCCGGCACAGTCCCCCCAGGTGGATCACACCGGCTGTCCCGCCCAAGGCGGAGCCGACACCGGCCTGTAGATCATTAAACAGTGAGACATCATATTCCGACCGCTAAGTAAGACATCACCCGTCTGATGAAGTTATGGAACATTCCACAGAGAGGTCGCCAGGGGCGGGAAAACCCCGTGCCGGAACAACCCCGGAACTGACAGGCTGAGCGAATGCAAGATGAGTTTGTCCCGAATTATCTAATTTTGTCGGTTGTGGTTGGTTCACGGGCATATGGGCTGGAAACAGAGGATTCCGACGTCGACAGGCGCGGCGTCTTCGCGGCGCCGACCCCGCTGTTCTGGCGGCTCGTCAAACCGCCGACGCACGTCGACGGGCCGCTGCCGGAGCAGTTCTCCTGGGAGGTGGAGCGATTCTGCGGCCTCGCACTCGAGGCCAACCCGACGATCCTGGAGTGCCTGTGGTCTCCGATCGTCGAGCACACCACCCCGGCGGGCGCGGAGCTGCTCGCGATCCGGCGCGCCTTCCTGTCCCGGCGCGCCCAGCAGACCTTCACCGGATACGCCGACGCCCAGTTCCGCCGCCTCGACCCCGAGCGTCCCCGGTGGAAACAGGCGATGCACATGATCCGGCTGCTGCTCAGCGGCCTGCACCTGGCCCGTCACGGCGAGCCCCTGGTGCGGATGGAGGCCCACCGCGACCGGCTGCTGGCCGTACGGCGGGGCGAGACGACCTGGACCGAGGTCGAGCGGTGGCGGCGGGAGCTGGTCGCCCTCGTGGACGGCGCGAGCGCGCTGCCCGCGGAGCCGGACCGGCGGTGTGTCGAGGAGTTTCTCGTCCGCACGAGAAAGGCCGCCCTTTGACGTCCGCCCCCGCCGGTTCCCCGCACCGACAAGCCGCACAATTCCCCTCAGACAGGAGCGTCCGCCGATGACCGTCACCCTGCCCGCGTGGCTGGCCGAGATCCCCGGGGAGCAGCCGCACCCGCCCGCCTTCGTGACGGTCAGCGGCGCGCACCTGTACGGCTTTCCCTCGGTGGACTCCGACGTCGACCTGCGGGGCGTGCACGTCCTGCCCGTCGAGGAGGTGGTCGGACTCCGCGCCGGCGAGGAGACCGTCACCCGCTCATGGACACGGCACGGCGTCGAGGTCGACCTGGTCACCCACGACCTGGTGAAGTTCTGCCGCCTGCTGCTGCGCCGCAACGGCTACGTGCTGGAGCAGCTGCTCTCCCCGCTGGTCGTGGCCACCTCCCCGATCCACGCCGAGATGGTCGCCGCCGCGCCCGGATGCCTCACCCGGCACCACGCCCACCACTATCTGGGCTTCGCCCGCACCCAGTGGCGCCTGTTCGAACGCTCCGGTCAGCTCAAGGCACTGCTCTACACCTTCCGGGTGCTGCTGACCGGCCTCCACCTGATGCGGACCGGCGTCCTGGTCGCCGGCCTGCCCCAGCTCACCGGCCTCGTGCCCGAGGCGCCGCCGTACCTCGCCGACCTGGTGGCCGCCAAGCGCCTCGCCGAGCACGGCTCCCCGCCCGGCGACTCCCCGGCCCCGGCGCGGCTGGCGCGTGACGTCACCCGTCTGACCGCCGACCTCCAAGAGGCCATGGAGGTCTCCCCGCTCCCTGACACGGCGGCCTCCGCCGACGTCCTGCACGACCTCGTCGTCCGCGCCCGGCTGGCGGCACGCGCCCCACGAGGCTGACGTGCCGGTCACCGCGCCCGCGACGCCGGTCCGAGGTCGGTCCGGTGCCCGCACGCTTGGCAGACTCCGACGGGCAGGTGCCGGACCGGCGCCGGGCGCGTCACGCGCCGAGCAGTTCCCACCAGCTGTCCGGCGCGGGCGCGTCGTCGGCGTCGACGCGGTCACCGGGGCGGGGAACCGCCAGGCGGACGTCTCTGGCCTTCGCCTCGCGCCACAGACGGTCGACCGGCTCGGCCCAGGGATGGAAGGCGAGGGTGAAACTCGCCCAGTGGACGGGCAGGAGCAGCTCGCCTCCCAGGTCGAGGTGGGCGTTCACCGCCTCCTCCGGGTTCATGTGGATGTCCGGCCAGCTCGGGCTGTAGGCCCCGACGGGCATGAGCGTCAGGTCGAAGGGGCCGTGCGCGGAGCCGATCCCGGCGTAGCCGTCGAAGTATCCGGAGTCTCCGGCGTAGAAGACCCGCCGGTTCTTCCCCGCGACGACCCAGGAGCCCCACAGCGTCGTGTTGCGCGTCAGGGTGCGCCCCGAGAAGTGCCTGGCCGCGGTCGCGACGAACCGCAGGCCCGCGACCAGCGTCTCCTCCTCCCAGTCCAGCTCGACGATCCGCGACCGGGGAACGCCCCAGCGCTCCAGGTGCGCGCCTATGCCCAGCGGGACCAGGAAGGGCGCCGCCTGACGGGCGGTGAGCGCGCGGACCGTCGCCATGTCGAGGTGGTCGTAGTGGTCGTGCGAGATCACCACGGCGTCGACCACGGGGAGGGCGGTCAGCGGCACCGGCATCGGGTGCAGCCGCTTCGGGCCCACCAGCGGCACCGGGGAGCACCTGTCGCTCCACACGGGGTCGAACAGCACCCGCCGCCCCTCGATCTCCACCAGCGTCGTGGCGTGGCCGTACCAGACGACGCTGAGGCCGTCGGCGGACGGTCGTGTCGAGGGAGAGGTCACCAGGGGGATCGGCCCCGGCGGACGGCGCCCGTCACGCTCGAGGAGCAACTCGCCGAGGAGCCTGGACATGGTGCCCGCCGGCACCACGGCGCCGGGCACGGGATTGTGGAAGACGCCGTCGCGGAAGCGCGGCGAGCGGCGCATCCGCGCCAGCCGCTCGCCCTCCGCCCTGCCGCCGAGGGCGGCCCGGACGTCCCGCAACGCCCACCCCGCGGCGGCCAACGCCAGCCCGCCCGCGAGCAACCGCCCCATCGACCCGTTTCCCGCCATCCGCTCACGCTCCCGAGGTCCGTCCCACACACCCGAAGTGGCTCCGACCTTCCAACTGATACGCCCACGCCGGTGTTCCCGGCACGGCGCCGCCGGAGTGCGTGGTGACGGCACGGTCACCGGCCCTACCGGCCGCAGGGCTCCTGGTAGGGATGGATCTCTCCGACCGCCTGTTCCCACTGCTCGGGAGTGATCGTCCCCCCGTCGAGTGAGCAGAGATGACGGTAGACCTCCTCCGGCCGGTAGTTCGCCAGGAGTATTCCGGTCTTGCCTCCGGGGAGGCTCACCCCGTACAGAGCGAGGGTCCGGTTGTCCGGACTGAACTCCATCCCCCATACCGATGAGCCTGGGTAGTCGGCCAGGTCCACGGGATGGTGCGGGTCACCGATCTCCCACAGGTGCACCTTCTCCCTGAGCTCTCCCGTTCGGCCTGCCAGGGTCCGCCTGTCGGGGCTGACGACGACGTCGTTGAACTCCTCGTCGGTGGGCAGCAACCGGAAACGTCGTGGGTGACGGGGGTCTCCGACGTCCCACAGGGAGATGCTTCTGTCATCCTGAGTGACCATCACCATGGTGGAGTCGTTCACCACGTCCATGGATCGCACCTGCGCGACCAGGAGATTGTCATTGACTTCGACGGGGTGCCGGACGTCGGTGAGGTCCCACATGCTGATCGAACCGGTCGTCGAGCGCCCGGTGAGAAGGCCTGTGCCCTGGTTGAACACGAAAGAGCCGAATTTTCGCCCCCTTCCCATGTCCGCCACTCGGAGGGGTCTTCGGACGTCGCTCAGGTCCCAGAAGTGGAATCCGTCGTCGTCGTAGATCATCAAGGATCTGCCGCCGAGGAAGTACGGGAGGATCTCCGAGAAGGAGGTTTCGGCGCGCGCGGGGATGATCGAGACCCTTGCCGGGTGACCGGGATCGGCGACGTCCCAGACCTCGGCTCTCCTGCCGGGCCGATCCTCCACGACGAGGACACGCCTGTCCTCGGTGACGCCGACATGACCGATCGTGCCGGCGACGCCTGCACCGACGGCGAGACTTGACTTCTTGAGAGGACGGCGAGGGTCGTTGACATCCCACAACGCGAGCGACGACCTGTCCTGGCTGTCGCTGACCAGGGTGCGGCCTCCGGAAAGGAACGCGACCCGCCCCCAGAGTCGCGGGAGTGCGGAGGCGAGGGCAGGGTGGTGCGGATCGGTCAGATCCCAGACCTGGGCCGGGCCCGGCCTGGGCACCGACACGGGGTCGCCGCTCACGGCCATCAGTCGGCCGTCAGAGGTGAAGGGGCTCCCCGGGACGACGAAGCTGGACACCTCGAAGCGCCCCGGAATGGGCTCCGGGCCTGCCCTGCTCCACAGTTGAACCTCTCCCACGCCACTGCCGCTCGCGATGACCTGACCGTCCGGGCTGAAGGCGACGGAGTACACGGGGGACCTGCCTGGAAGCCTGGCATGGACGCGGATCGCCGTGTTCTTCCCGGAGTCGTCGACCTCCCAGTGCTGGACGGCGCCGTTCAGGTCCGCGGCGGCGAAGGTCCTCCCGTCCGGGGCAAAGGCCAACCCCAGGACACCGCCCCCTCCGATGGGAGAGTTCCGTGTCTTCAAGGTCGGGTGACGAGGGGCCGTGACATCCCACACGGCCATCGCTCCAAGGCCACCGCTGGCGACGAGCAGGTTCCCCCGCGGGCTGAACGCCAGACTCTGGGCGGAGTCGGCCTTGAGGGTCGCTACGGGCCTTCGGAGGTCGGCGACGTCCCAGAGCCTGACCCTGGCGGTGCCGAAGCCTTTTTCCGTCGAGGCGCTACCCGTGGCGAGCGTCCTCCCGGCAGGGCTGAACGCGACGGCGAAGACGGTGGCGCCGTCGGCGCGGATGGTGGCCTTGACCGTGGGACGTCCGGGATCTCCGACATCCCACAGGTGCACGTCCCCCTCCCGTCCGGCGCTGGCGACCGTCTTTCCGTCGGAGCTGAAGGCTACGCTCAGCGGGACGACTGAGGGGCTGGCGAAACTGCCCTTGGCCACAGGGCGGTTCGGATCGGCCACGTCCCACAGCGAGAACGTGCGCTCGGTCTGGGCGGCGAGGAGGTGACCGGTCGGACTGAACGCGATGGCCGCCGTGTCGTCGGTTCGCAGCACGGCCTTGGGGGACGGCCTGCGCGGGTCGGTGACGTCCCACAGCCGAACCGTCCTGTCCCGGCTGGAGCTGGCCAGGGTGCGGCCGTCGGGACTGTAGAGCACGGTGCGCACCAGGTCGGTGTGGCCGGTCGCCGAGGTGGGATAGCCGGTGGTGTAAGAGGTGAGGAGGTTCATGCGGGCCTCCGGGGTGGGGGCGATCCGGTACGCCGCGAGACTCAGTCGCAAAGCCGTGGCGGGATCCCCTCCGCGCGTTCTGCCGGCCAGCTGGGCGATCTGCCGGGACGCGATGAGCCTCTCGCGGTCGGTCACGGCCTGACGTTGCCAGAGGAGCACCCCGGCGGCCACGAGAAGCAGGGCGAGAAAGCCCGCCAGGGTGACCCTGATACGCCTGCGACGCCGCGCGTCGGCCTGCCGTCTCCGCCTGCTGGAGGTGAGGAACGCGGCGATCTCGCCGGGCAGGCCGCGGTCCTTGGCGAATTCCAGGCCCTCGACGAGGGCGGTCCCGTCCAGCAGGTCACTGGGGTGACCGCTTCCGGCCCAGTGCACCCGCTGTTCCTCGGCGCGACGTAGCCAGTCGTGGAACTGGCGGTCCTCGTCGACCCAGTCGCGAAGTCGGACCCAGTCACGGATGAGCGCGTCGTGGATCAGTTCGACCACCGGCTCACCGGGCACACCACCGGCTCCGAGGAGCATGCGGGTGATGAGAAGCCGGGAGCGCGTCAGGTGGGCGATGACACGGTCGACCGCCGGATCGACGACCTGTTCGACGGCCGGCTGAGCGGGCGGGGTGTCGGCCGCCAGGGCGCGGAGTGTGTCCAAGGGGAGTTGCTGGCGTGCGGCGGGGACCTGGCGGGACTCGTCAGCCGGTCGCACGAGGGCGGTGAGCACACGCTGCGCGATGCGCCACTCGTCGTCGTTCAGCTGGCTCAGGGCGGTGTCGCACCAGGTGGCGAGGCTGCCGGTGACCTCCCCGAGGCGCCGGTAGGCGTCATGGGTGAGATGCCCGTCACGGCGGCGCTCCCACAGTCGGCTCAACGTCAGCTCCAGAGCGGGAAGGAGGGTGACGGGGGCCGTCCTGGTCACGACTCCTATGGGGTCGGACGCGAGGATGTCGGTGATGATGCGTTCGGGGAGCTCAGCTTCGAAGCGCGCCCCGGCGGTCATGGCCGGACGGGTGATGATGGCGCGAAGATCCCCCACCCCCAGGCCGGCGGACACGTTGAGCACACCCGGTGTCACGGTCTCCAGGAGCTCGGGGAGAAGTGCCGCCAGCCTCGGATAGAAGTCGTCGCGCATGACCAGGATCACGGTGAGCGGGGCGTCGGATGTGACCGCCTCCATGAGCCGCGAGTGGACCACGAGATCTGCGTCGGCTCGCTGCCCGTCGACGCCGTGCTGGGTGAGCAGTTCCTCGAACTGGTCGATGACCAGCAGCAGACGCTCCTGGTCGGGCTGGGCGGCCAGCCTGCGCCTGGCCGCCGCCACGATGCCCTCGTCGGCGGCGCCCGGCAGGCCCGCCTGCTCCAGCTCGGCCAGCAGGCCGAGCCCCGGGCGCGCGAGCACCGGCAGCCACCGGTCGCCGACGGGCAGACTTCCCTCGGCCAGCGCCGGCAGGACGCCTGCCTGAATGAGGGAGGACTTGCCCGCCCCGGACGGCCCGAGCAACAGCAGGGCCCGATGCGACGACAGAGCGGCCAGCACCCGTTCGATCACAGCGTCACGACCGTGGAACCAGCGGGCGTCCTCGATCGTGAACGGCTCCAGGAACCGGTAGGGGGACACCTCCCGCACGGTCAGCTCAGGCCATGCCTCACGGAGGCTCTCCGTCGGCGTCGCGTAGGCGACGCCCGTGCTCCTGAGGTGGGCGTCGGGGGCGGAGATGGCGGTGACCATGCCGATCACCCAGCCGGTCTCCTCGTCCAGGAGCGGACCGCCGCTGAACCCCGTCGCCATGTCGTTCGCCCCGGTCAACTGCAGCAGGGGACCGGTGCCTCCGGTGTCCTCCGTCTCTCCGGTCTCCCCGGTGCCGGGAAGCACGTCACCGGCGACGCCGTAACCGAAGTGGCCTCCCGAAGGCGCCTGGGCGGGAAAGCCGAAGGCCCGGACGCCATGCCCTCTGGAGCCCTCCGCAGCCCCCAGGGGTAGCGCCGGAACACCCACGGGGCCGTCGCCCAGGCGCAGGACGGCGATGTCCTGCGCCTCGGGGGCTCGCCATGGGGCGGTGAGGACGTCGGCCTCGAGTCGTGGCGCGCCGTCAAGGTGGGGGAAGGCGAGCCAGAGGCGCTCACCGGGCCCGTGGCCCGCGGCGCGAACCACATGGGCGCAGGTGATGACGTGGTCGTCGCCGACCAGGAAGCCCGCTCCGGCCACACCGCCGCCGTCGTCGAGGACCTGGACGACGGCGGCGAGAGCTCCCCCGTCCGGGCCGCCTTCACGACCGGGGGAAACGGCGTCCGCGGCAGCCATGACCGTGTCCCTCAGCCCGTCACCTGGTCGGCGTCACCGCTCGCCCACCTCAGGGTGACCTTCAGATGGCAACTCGCCTCACTCTTGGTGATGACGGCTCCGGCCTGCGTGGCCAGGTCGACGCCGAACTCCACCTCGATCTCGTCCGGACCCGCCTGTCGCAACTGCTCCAGCACCGCCCTGGAGGCCTCCCTGACCGGGGCCAGGACCGACCGCAGACTCGACGGCAGATCCTGGATCACCTCGCTCACCCTTCCGGCCTTCACCGGTCCCTCGGAGATCACCGGAGCGGCTTCGAACAGGATCGTCCCCCCGTCTTCCAGAGGAATCCGCACACAACTGCGCACCGTTCGTTCCTCCCTGATCCACCGCGTCCACAGAATGACAGGCAACCGATCCGGTACGGCTGACTTTCGGAAAAATACGCATCGAAATAATCGGAAAAAATATGATCTAACCAGCCGAAAACCACCTACAAGGACATTCTTAATCTTCCACGTGTACCTCAACCGGTGCTTCGAGGAACCAAAAATGAGACAGAACGCCCGAAGGAAGGCGATGGGCTGCCTGCCTCCTCCACACCCCCATCCAGCGGCAGGACGGCGCAGAGCATCGTGCCTCCGCTTCTGAGCCCTATGGGCACGACCTTTCCGTCCGGCCGGACCTCCCCGTCAACGATCACCTCTTCAGGCAGGTCTCCCACGGGTACCGCGGGCACGTCCTGCCGGACGGGACACACGAGGAAAACGGTTGTTCCGTATTTCCAGACGTCGACGAAGACGGCCTGTTCCTTGTCGGCGAGTATCTCCACGCCACTCTTGAGGGGGTTGGCGTAACCGACCACCTCCCCGCCCTGAAGAACCCCCGCGAAGTACCGCCGCCTGTCGGGTTCGCTCACATACTGCAGTATGTCTTCAGCGTTCCTGGTGTAGTACTGCTCATAACACGCGTCCGTGAGCGACTCCACACTCATGGAGCCGCTCAGTTTCACGTCGTCGCCCGCACAAGAGCCGAATCCAGTGTTGATGACCACACTGCAGCCGCAGCCAGAGAGCCCCGCGGACATGATCATAAGAACCACGATCAAAGCCGAACGCAGTTTCAAGGGAACTCCCCAAGGGACCTGAACCGCGGAGCGGTCACATGCCTCAATGCCGAACGGAGCTTTTCCCTATGACTTACGAGCGGAACGGAGAAACGTCAACCGAAAACCGGAACACACTTCGGTCACGAACAGCCGACGCCCTCCTCCGGAGGAAACCGCGTCCGCCTTTCTCGCGAATCACATTTCACATCGGACGCACTTTCGCCGGAAACCATGAGGAGAGGCCCACGCCGCACCTCCGCCAAGAGCCCGTCAACCTCCGCACGCTCAGAGGCGTGACGGCGCGGCGGAAAGAAATCACTGACCAGGGCGACCGAAAAAGACTTCCGTCGTCCGCGACGCGGCCCTCTCGCCCCTCCCTGCCAATCCTGGACGTCGCGGGACCACACCCGAACATGCGGCCCGCCCTCCGCGGGGGGCGGCTTGTCCTCAGTGATCCTCAGTGATCCTCAGCGAGCCTCGGTAAGCCTCAGCGAGCGAGGTAGCTTTCGACGGCGGCGACCTTGGCCTCCAACCTGCCGTCCTGTCCCTCGCGGATGTCCGCCTTGAGCACGAGGCTGACCCGCCCGCAGCGGGCTTCGACCACCGCGACCGCGTCCCTCACCACATTCATGACCTCGTCCCAGGTCTCCCCTTCGACCGTGGTGAACATGGCGTCGGTCCGGTTGGGCAGCCCCGAGGCACGGACCACCCGCACGGCCTCCGCCACGAGCTCGCCGACGTCCTCCCCCGTTCCGATCGGAGTCACACTGAACGCCACAAGAACCGACATCTCACACTCCTTTGAAGTCCTTTGAAGAAGGTCTCCCGTTTGAAGAAGGTCTTCCGCGCGCCCTGAGGTGAGCCGCACCGGGTGAACCGGTGTCCCCAGGTACGGTTCGAAAGCGCGCTCCTCACGGAAGCACCCGGCCCAAGCCGTCGACCACCGTCCGGTCGCCCTGCCTGACGACTCCCGGCCTGGTCGCCCGCACGATCACGCCGAACTTGTTCTCGTGCTCCCGGATCAGCCACTTCTGCAGTTCCGGCCAGCGCTCCCCGCCCTCGGGATCCCAGCTGGGCACGGCGCACCGGATGCAGGGACCCGCGTTCTCACCGGTCACGGCGAGCTCGACCTCTCCGACGGTGATCACGGTGCCGGGACCCCAGTCCTCCTCGGCGAAGGCGGGGGCGTCGAGGTCGAGGTGCAGGTTGGGCCGGAACCTGCGCAGGTCGACCGGGGCTTTCAACTCCTGCCCGAGCGCGGCCAGGGACGCCTCGAAGGTGACCAGCACGGTCGGCCCCCTGTCCTGCTGCCCGTCCGCCGCGCGCAGGCTCAGCGGGGTCCCCAGCGAGCGTGCCAGCGCCTCGGCGAGGCCGGGGTCGTCCCATCCCCAGACCTTCCCGTCGGGATCCGTCAACGCGGGCACGTCCCCGTCGCCGTACGCGCTGCTCCAGTGGAGCATCTCGGCGCGCTGTCGTACGGTCAGCACCCTGCCCGCGTGGTTCTCCCTGTCGTCGACCAGGGAGTAGGCGCGGTCGCCCGCCATCCCCCGGTCGTCGAGCCGCGCCTGCTCGATCTCCTCGCCCCTGAGCGACTTGACCGGCCATCTCAGAACCCGCAGCAAGGTCCCGCTGTACGTCGTCATGTCTTAAAAATAGCGATCATGTCTTTATGAGAGGACGAACCCCCCGCACCGTCGCCGAGGCCGAGGCGATCCAGGACGAGCTGCGGGCGCTTGTCGATCTGGCCGGCCCGGGGCCGCTGCGGCCCGCCAGGGTCGCGGGGGTGGACGTGGCCTACGACGGAGAGCGGCTCGCGGCCGCGGTGGCCGTGCTGGACGGGGCCACGCTGGAGGTCGTCGAGCAGGTGGTCGTCGGCG
Organism: Streptosporangium carneum; assembly: GCF_027922005.1. GTDB lineage: Bacteria > Actinomycetota > Actinomycetes > Streptosporangiales > Streptosporangiaceae > Streptosporangium > Streptosporangium carneum. Next base: position 50,855 of record NZ_BSEV01000006.1, read on the forward strand.
GCCGGGTGGCCTTCGACTATGTTCCCGGCCTGCTCGCCTTCCGTGAGGTCCCGGCCCTCGTCGAGGCCATGGGACGGCTGACGGTGACCCCTGACCTGGTCGTCTGCGACGGTTACGGCCTGGCCCACCCCCGCCGGTTCGGCCTCGCCTGCCATCTGGGCGTGCTGACCGGCCTGCCCACGATCGGCGTCGGCAAGACCGCCTTCGTCGGCTCCTATCCCGTTCCCGCCGCCGAGCGAGGCTCATGGAGCGAGCTGACCCTGGACGGCGACGTCGTCGGCCGCGTGCTCCGCACCCGCGACGGCGTCAAACCGGTCTTCGTCTCGGTGGGCCACCGCGTCGACCTCGAAACCGCCTGCCACAACGTCCTGGCCCTGACTCCGCGATACCGCCTGCCGGAGACGACTCGGGTCTCTGACCAATTGTCACGTAAAGGTTTGATCGAAAATGTCACCTTCGAGTGATTTGATCCTGTCACCACGACGAAATGGGGTGACAGTGGGCGACATCGAATGGGGCGAGATCATCGGCGTCTGGCGCGACACGAACCTGACGGAGATCCGCGAACGCCTCGCGGGCGGGTTCGATCCCGGGCAACGGCTTCCCTGGCTGGGGTCGACGCCCCTGCACCAGGCGGCCCAGGAGGGCGCGGTCCGGGTGATCGAGCTGCTGCTGGCCTCGGGAGCGGAGGTGGACCTCCTCGACGGCGACGGGGTGACCTCGCTCTGGGAGGCCGTACGCCATGGTCAGGACGACGCGGTCCGGCTCCTGCTGGCCGCGGGGGCCGACCCCTGGCGTCCCTGCGTCGCCGGACGCTCCCCCGGGCTCCAGGCGCTGTTCACCGAACTGGCGGACCTGTTCGCCCATCTCCCCGGGGCTCCCCGCGTCGGCCCCAGGCTCCGCGAGATCCAGGAGACCGTCGACGAGATGATGTTCTCCTACGAGGACTACCGCGAGGAGTTCTGCGTCGCGTTCGTCGGGGGTGTGACCGAGGAGGAGGTCGTCCGCCGTCTGGGAACGACGCCGGAGCGGTGCCCGCCGGTCAGAGCGGAGGAACTGCGGCGCGCCGAGCACGACTCTCCCTTCGAGACCCTGCGGGTCGCGAGTCCTCCGGACGGCGGGGTCGTGCTCTTCCAGACGGAGGGCATGCTGCCGGTGCACGACACCGTCGCCCGTCTCGTCACCACGGGCGGTGGAGTCCTGGCGGGAGGGTTCCCGCTCACCAGCGTCTCGGTCGACATCTGGCGGGACGGCGTCAACGTCGCCAGGCCCTCTGTCTACGAGCAACTCGGCGACGACAGCCCGTTCGAGCTGTGGATGTGCCGGTTCGGCGACTGCGGGGCGCACCCCTCCACCTCGACGGAACGGATCCTGGCCCTGATGACGCTGCTGACCGCCACCTACGTCACCGAGGGGTGGCTGTGGAGCACTCCGGTACGGGTGGTCCCCATTGAACTGCGACACGGAAGCCAGGGTGGATAGAGTCGCGAAACCATGAAAAAGCACACCATAACTGCGCTGTGGAACGATATTCCAGACGATGCCGATGATCTCCTCGTGGTCCGTGGCGGCTTCCGGAGCTACCTGTGCCTGTGCGGCAAGCACCTGGCCGACCGTGACGCCGCGGAACTGCACGCGATGGAGACCAACCAGTGCACCACCTGCCTGGGCACCGCCACCGAGCAGATCGTGCCGAACTTCTCCCAGCGCTGCACCTCGTGTGCCGGAACCGGCCGCCGCAAGGCCCAGCTCAGCTGGGAGCTCGCCTACGCGGAGGCGGAGGCGGCGATCACCGTCGACCTCGTCCGCAGCCTGATCACCCCGTTGACCGGCCCCTTCCAGCTCTCCCAGGTGGCCGACACGGTCCGCGCCGTCCTCGGCCTGCCGGTGGGACGCCTGCCGGTCGGCCCCCGCGTCCGCGACGTCCTCCGCCAGCTGGAGGCCGCGGGCGAGCTCGTCCTCGTCTCCGCCCCCGACGAACTGCTCCGCGGCACCACCGTCGTGCTCTACCGCGACCCCTACTGGCAGCACGCCTCCGAATGAGGCCGCCGAGCGCCGGCCGCGCCGAGGTGAGAGCCATGGACCTTCCGCTGGAGCGGTGCCGGGTCGAGTTGGCCGGCTACCGCCATCGGATGCCGGTCTCGCCGACGCGGCCTACGCGCCCCACCGGTGATCGGTTCCGCGCGCGACGCCAGGGCGCCGCGACCGGATCGTACGCGGCGAGCGACGCGGAGTAGCGGCGCAGCAGCAGGACGGCGGTGGCGGCGAGCCCGATGAGCAGGCCGAGCCGGGGCAGCCCCCAGGTGCCGTGAACGAAGACCCAGTTCAGACCGGCGTTGATCGCGACGGACGCGATCGTGATGCGCACGAGGATCATGATCACGGCTCCCGCGACGCCGGCGACGGTGGCCACGGCCATGCTTGCCCGGACGATCCTGCGGATCTCGTCTCGCGCCTCCGTTTCAGCGCCTGTTCCCTTCTCGGGTCCGCCGTCCTCGTCCGTGCCCTTCACGGCTCGGCCCCTCTCCGGCGACGGTCCGGCCTTCTCCCCCTTCCCCGCCCCCACCCGGGAGACACACCCGGTCCCGCCGATCCCGCTCACCTCCGGCAACGAAACCGAATGCCATTCACCGACCGGGCGAGATGTGAAAATGTCCCTTTTGTTCCCTATGACGGCTCCATATCGAGCGGTCATATGCGATTTGGTATGCGGCCTTCCGATGCCACACGCAGCACAAACGCCACTATTTCGCTCACCAAAACAGCGTGTCACAAAGTTGGGCCTTACCGGAAAGGTTCTTTACTATTAACCTTCTGGTGTGGACCTAGAAGTGCGTCATTTACGGGCGATCTGTGCTATCGCCGACTCGGGCAGCATTTCCAAGGCGGCGGCAGCACTCAAGATGTCGCAGCCTGCGCTCGCCACGCAACTACGGCGGATCGAACGCATGTTCGGTGGACCGCTGTTCGAGCGAGGCCGGGAAGGGGCACGGCCCACACAGCTCGGCATGTGGGTGCTGGTCCGTTCGCGCTCGTTGCTGCCAGCCTTCGACGAGCTGCGGCGGGACGGCATGCGCTACGCCGAACAGGCCGCGGAGAAGCTCAAGATTCGGGTGGGCTGCATGTCCAGCCACCTCGCGATAAACGTCATCAAGTGCGTCCACGAGCTGCTGGCCGGTGCCGACATCACCGTCCGCACCGAGGAGGCCATGGACCTGCTGCCCGGGCTGCTGGAGTCCGAGCGGCTCGAGCTCGCGACCCTGGGCGACTATCCAGGGCACGAGCTCACCCCGCCACCGGGGGTGGTCTACGCGGGCGTGGCCGTCGAGCCGATCTTCGTCGGGCTGGCCGCCACCCATCCTCTCGCCCAACGGGAGGAGGTGGAGCTGCGCGACCTCGCCGGCGAGGACTGGACCCTGCACGCGCTGGCGGAGTCGGGACACCGGGAACACTTCTGGGCCGCCTGCGCCCGGCAGGGCTTCGCCCCGAAGATCGCCTACTCCGCCGACCTCAGCCTCGCCGTGGACCTGATCTCCACGGGGCGGTGCGTGGGCATGTTCCAGGCGACCAGCAAGGGCTATCCCGGCATCGTCATCCGGCCGCTCGCCGGAACCCCGCTGCGGTTCCGGCACATGATCGGATGGACCGAACACGGCCCCATCTCCAGGCACGGCCCCGATCTGGTCCAGGCGGTGACCAAGACCTACTGGTCGGAAGTGCGGCGAGCACCGGTCTACGCCTCATGGCTGAGGCGTCACGTGCCGCTCTCGCCGCCCGTTTAGAACGACCATATCCTGTCCCCCCGCCGGTTCGGGCGACCATATCTCGAAGTTATGCACATTCGTGGGGTACTCCACCCGGTCCTCCCAGTGTGAGCTTTGGTCCAGCCCAAACCGTCAGGGCTCCTTGCATCCCTCTAACCCCCCAAGGGACACCGAGAGGAGTCACCCCGCGTGAATCCCAAGGTCAAATTAGGCGCGGTCGCCGCACTGGCCGCCGTCGCCGTGGCCGCATCGTCCGTGGTGAGCGCCACAACCGCAGCCGCGGCACCGGCAGCGGGCACCCAAGCCGCGCTCGCGGCGCCCGACCTGTCCGTGGGCAACATCCAGGCCCACCTGAGCCAGTTCCAGTCGATCGCCAGCAGCAACGGCGGCAACCGGGCCAGTGGCACCGGCGGCTACACGGCTTCGCTGAACTACATCAAGAACAAGCTGGACGCGGCCGGATACACCACCACCGTCCAGAACTTCAGCTCCGGTGGCCGCACCCACTCCAACCTGATCGCCAACTGGCCGTCCGGTCCCGCGAGCCCGACCTTCATGATCGGCAGCCACCTGGACAGCGTCAACGCCGGTCCCGGCATCAACGACAACGGCTCGGGCTCGGCCAGCCTGCTGGAGCTGGCCCTCAACGTGGCCAGCATCAAGCCCAACCTCAACAAGCACCTGCGCTTCGCCTGGTGGGGCGCGGAGGAGCTCGGTCTGCTCGGGTCGAAGTACTACGTGCAGAACGGCGGCGCGAGCGGGGTCGACACCTACCTCAACTTCGACATGACCGCCTCGCCGAACCCCGGCTACTTCGTCTACGACGACGTCCCGGCGATCGAGAAGGTCTTCAAGGACTACTACGCCACCAAGAACATCCCCACCGAGATCGAGACCGAGGGTGACGGCCGCAGCGACCACTCGGCGTTCAAGAACGCGGGTGTGAAGGTCGGCGGCGTCTTCACCGGAGCCTCCAACCGGAAGACCACGGCGCAGGCGTCCAAGTGGGGCGGTCAGGCCAACCAGCCCTTCGACCGCTGCTACCACTCCTCCTGCGACACCACCAGCAACATCAACGCCACCGCGCTGGACATCAACGCCGACGGCATGGCCAACGTGCTGTGGAAGCTCGCCGTCACCGACGCGCCGCAGAACGACTACTCGCTGTCGGTCAACCCGGCCTCGGCCACCGTCCAGGCGGGTTCCTCGACCACCGCGACGGTGAACACCCAGACCACCTCGGGCAGCGCCCAGACGGTCTCGCTGAGCGCCAGCGGCGCCCCCTCGGGCACCACGGTGAGCTTCAGCCCCAGCAGCGTCAGCAGCGGCCAGAGCTCGACGGTCACCGTCTCCACCTCGGCCGGCACCCCGTCGGGCACCTACACCATCAACCTGAACGGCAGCGCCGCCAGCGGCGCCAAGTCGACCTCGTTCAGGCTCACCGTCAACGGCCAGCCCCCGACGGACGACTACTCGGTGTCGGTCAACCCGGCCTCGGCCACGGTCCAGCCCGGCGAATCGGCCACGGCCACCGTCAGCACCGCGATCACCACCGGCGGCTCGCGACCGGTCTCGCTGAGCGCCAGCGGCGCCCCCTCGGGCACCACGGTGTCCTTCAGCCCCGCCACCATCAACAGCGGCGACAGCTCCACGCTCAACATCGCCACGTCCTCGAACACCCCGACGGGCAACTACACCATCACCATCAACGCCACGGGGCCGACGACCCGCACGACCACCTTCACCCTCACCGTCAACGGCGGGCAGACCGGCAGCGAGTGGACCGCGTGGAAGACGTACGCCACGGGCGACGTCGTCACCTACGGCGGCTCCAGCTACCGCTGCCTGCAGGGTCACACCGCGTACCCGGGCTGGGAGCCGCCGAACGTTCCCGCCCTCTGGCAGAAGATCTGACCGGCTGAACGGCTCGGAGGAGCCCTCCAGAACCTTCCTGGAAATCGGGTGACGAGTACGGCGGGTGGCCACAAGCCGCCCGCCGTACTTGTATGCGCTGATTGCCCCGCGGTGGGACGATGCCCGTCGGGCGGGAGGCGCTCGCGGGGAACCTGCGGCCCGTCCCCCGGCGGAGCGGCCGACGGTGATTGGATTACCCGAAAAGGGTAGGTATGTGCCGCTAAAGCATGGAAGGTCCAACCGCAGGTCGAGGCCAGGACGGTCATGATGCTCCCCAGCCGAATGCCCACGTCGTCAGGGAACACGCTGCCCGCGGGCACGCTGTTCACAGACGCGCCGTCCGGGTGGGAGCGCCCCGCACGGCGCGCGGGCGTGCCGTGCGCGCGCCTGACCCCATGAGCGCCGCGGTGCCGCCCGGCGAGGCGGCGGCCACGACGGAGCGACGACCGGAGGCGGACCCGCGCCGCTGGAAGGCGCTGACCGTCTGCCTGGTCTCCGGTTTCATGACGTTGCTGGACATCAGCATCGTGAACGTCGCGCTGCCCTCCATCCGGGGCGGGCTGGACTCGCCGCAGAGCGACCTGCAGTGGGTGGTCTCCGGATACGCCCTCGCCTTCGGGCTGGTGCTGGTGCCCTCGGGACGGTTCGGCGACATGCGCGGCAGGCGCAACGTCTTCGTCTTCGGCGTCGCGCTGTTCACCCTGGCCAGCGCGGCGGCCGGGATCGCCCAGAGCTCGACCTGGCTGGTCGTGGCGCGACTCGTCCAAGGGGTCGCGGGCGGGGTGATCAACCCTCAGGTCAGCGGCCTGATCCAGCAGCTGTTCCGGGGCGCGGAGCGGGGCAGGGCGTTCGGGCTGCTCGGCGCGACCATCGGCGTCTCCACCGCGATCGGCCCGTTGCTCGGTGGACTGCTCATCCGCCTCGGCGGCGAGCAGGACGGCTGGCGTCTCGTCTTCTCCGTCAACGTGCCGATCGGCGTCCTGGCCATCCTGTTGGCATATCGCTACATCCCGCACCGGCCCCCCGAGAGACGCTCGCGCCAGAGCATGGACCCCGTCGGCGTGCTGCTGCTGGCCGCCGGGATCGTGCTGATCCTGCTGCCGCTCGTCGAGGGCCAGCAGTGGCACAGTTCGGGAAGGTGGGTGCTGCTCGTCGCGGGACTCGCCGTCATCGCGGTCTTCGCCGTCTGGGAGCGCCGGTACGGACGCCGCCGCGAGCCGATGGTCAACCTGTCGTTGTTCGGCAGGCGCTCCTACGCCTTCGGCGCCGTCATCGCGGCGCTCTACTTCGCCGGTTTCACCGCGATCTTCTTCATCCTCACCATCTACCTGCAGAACGGACTGGGCTACTCCCCGCTGGAGGCGGGGCTGGCGAGCACGCCGTTCGCGGCGGGCTCGGCGCTGTCCTCGGTGCTCGGAGGCCGGGTCGTCACCAGGTTCGGCAGGCCGCTGGTCGCGGCGGGGCTGGTGCTGGTCGCGCTCGGGCTGGCCGTCACCGAGGTGGCCGTGGCGCTGGACTCCGGACAGGGCGTGGCCTGGGCGATCGCGGGCCCGCTGCTCGTCGCGGGACTGGGCAGCGGCCTGGTGATCTCACCGAACCAGACGCTGACACTGTCCCAGGTCCCGGTCTCCGAGGCGGGCACCGCGGGCGGCGTCCTGCAGACGGGGCAGCGGATCGGCACCGCCGTCGGCATCGCGGCGATCGGCTCGGTGTTCTTCGCCGAGGTCGCCTCGACGCACGGCGACCACGCCACGGCGTTCCGGACGGCGCTGCTGGTCACCATCGGCTTCGTGCTGGCCGCCCTGGCCGTCGCCGTCGCCGACGTGGTCGCCGAGCGCAGGTCCCGCCCTCCGGGCCAGGACGCGGAACAGGGCACGGGCCGCGACACGGGCGGCAGGCGGGGCGGGGACGCCGCCGGGCAGGCGGGCCAGGACGCCGAGAACGCCGAAGGGGCCGAAGGCCGGCAGGCCGGTCGCGGATCCGCCCGGCGGGCGGGCAGACCCTGACCGGGTGACCGGAAACGCCCCCCGGGGCGGACGCCGTTCACCGGCGCCCATTCGCTCCGCGCCGCCGCTCGCCCCATCGACGCCTGAACGGCCGCGGCGAAGAGGCGCGGTCATCGCTCCCGGAACGTCCGGCGGATCACCCGGAGGAGCGCTTCCGCGAGTCGGCGACCACACTGAAGGAGACGCCCGCCCGGACGAGCCGGTCGACCAGCGTCTGCCCCATGGCCACGGCCGTGGTGAGCTGCCCCGAGACCTCGGGCAGGTCGTCGAAGGCCAGGCAGAGCGCCGACTCGCCGAGCATCTTGGCGGTCTCGTCGTAGCCGGGGTCACCGCCGGAGACCTCGACGACGACGCGCTCGCCGCCTCCCCTGCCGAGAAGGGTCACCGTGAACCAGCTCTCGGCCCGCCGCTCGGGAGTCGGCCCGTCGCCCGGGGAGACGCGACCGAGCAACCACGACCTGACCGGGGGGATCTGGGCGAGCGCGACGACCACGCCCGCTCCCGCGACGATCCCCAGCGCGGTGGGCAGCCGCCTGACCGCGAAGTGGTGGCGGTAGACGAAGTCGGGGCCGTAGCGCTCAAGGGCGCGGGCCGAGCTCGCGACGATCCGCGGGTCGATCGTGGGAAGCGGGAGGGCCCAGCCTCCCACGTGGCGGAGCGACCCCGCGCCGCCCCGCACCCGGCGGTCGTGGGGACGCGGCTCCGCCCGCCGCCGGGCGAGGGCCGCCTCAGCGGTCTGCCTGCTCCGTGACGCTCCCACCAGGACGGAGCGCACGGTGCCGCCCGAGAGCCCGCCGTTCGCCCGGACGAACCCGCTCACCTCGATCGGCGTTCCTTCGGGGAGCAGGTTGACGGTGAAGTAGACGCCGAGGTCGTGCGGGACCGAGTCGAACCCACAGGCGTGCACGATCTTCGCACCGGTCCGCCGCGCCTCCTCGTGGTGGCGGACGAACACGCGGTCGACGAACTCCGGTTCGCCGGTGATGTCGGCGTAGTGGGTGCCCGCGGCGGCGCACGCGGCCACGAGTGGCTCGCCGTAGGAGATGTAGGGGCCGACGGTGGTCGCGACCACCCTGGTCTGCCCGGCCAGCCGCGCGAGCGAGGCGGCGTCCGTCGCGTCGGCGCGCAGCAGCGGAAGCTCCGGCAGGCCGAGGCGCTCCCTGACCGCCTCCAGCCTGGCCTGGTCGCGCCCCGCCAGGGCCCAGCGGCAGCCGGAGCCCGCGTTGCGGGCGAGGTAGTCCGCGGTCAGCGCCCCGGTGAACCCGGTGGCGCCGAACAGGACGATGTCGTACGGCCGGTCGTCGGGCATGGGCCACCACTCTCCTTCACGGCGGGCTCACGACGAGGTGACTACGCAAACCGTACGGCCGTCGGCGAGACGGCGCGCGCGGCCCCCCGCGGATCGCAGGGGCGGATCACGGTGTCAGATCACAGTGCCGGATCACAGTGTCAGATCACAATGCCGGAACGCCGCCTCGGCGGCCGGACCCAGCCGGGCCGCCCGAGGCGAGGGCGCTCAGGCGGCTGAGCACCCCCTCCCCGAACCAGTAAGCCTCCTCCAGGTGCGGATAGCCCGACAGCACGAACTCCTCGATGCCGAGCGCGGCGTACTCCTCGATCCGCTCGGCCACCTGGCTGTGGCTGCCGACCAGCGCGGTGCCCGCGCCTCCCCTGACGAGGCCGACCCCGGCCCAGAGGTTCGGGTGGATCTCCAGGTCGCGGGCCGTACCGCCGGCGAAGCCCTCGTGCAGGGCGAGCATGCGCTGCTGACCGACCGACTCGCTGAGGCTGAGCGCCTTCCTGGCCGTCCTGATGTCCCCGGGGTCGAGGGCGGCCAGCAGCCGCTCCGCCTCGGCCCAGGCGTCCCGCTCGGTGTCACGGGTGATCACGTGCAGCCGGATGCCGAACCTGAGTCTGCGCCCCTGCTCCTCGGCGAGCCCGCGAATCCACGCGATCTTCTGCGCGACCTGGTCAGGCGGCTCACCCCAGGTCAGGTAGACGTCCACGTGCCTGGCCGCGACAGGGCCCGCCGCCGGGGAGGATCCGCCGAAGTAGATCTCCGGGAGGGGGTCGGGCGCCTCCGCGACGGTCGCGCCGTCGATCCGGTAGTGCTTTCCCACGAAGTCGTACGGCGTGCCGCTCCACGCGCCGCGCACGACGGACAGGAACTCGTCGGTCCGCTCGTAACGTTCGTCCTTGGACAGGTGGTCGCCGAACCTGGCCTGCTCGGCCGTCTCTCCCCCGGTCACCACGTTGAGCAGGAGCCTGCCGCGGGAGAGGCGTTGGTAGGTCGCGGCCATCTGCGCGGCCAGGGTGGGCGACAGCACCCCGGGCCGGAAGGCGACCAGGAACTTCAGCCGTTCGGTCTCCCTGGTCAGCGCGGCCGTGACCAGCCAGGCGTCCTCGCACCAGGTTCCCGTCGGGGTCAGGACGGCCTCGAAGCCCAGCTGTTCGGCCGAGCGGGCGACCTGCGCGAGGTACTCGATGTCCGGCGGGCGGAAGGCCGCCTCGGCCGAGCGCCCGTGGCCTCGCTTGAGGCCGTGGCCGCCGCCGGTGAGAACCCGGCTGTCGCCCGCGGTCGGCAGGAACCAGTGGAATTTCACGAGAGATCTCCGGGGTCGTGTCGATCGGCGGCCTGGCCTCCCGTCCCCACATCGACGACGGGAGCGGACACGTGACGACCTCGTTCACGGCCGAGGCCGGGGTCCCGCTCATCGTCGGACAAATAACCCACAAAGTCAATCGGTAATACCGGTTATTCGTGGAACCGACCACAGGGTTGTTCGTTGATAGGTTCAAGAACCCGTCGATATACGCAAAAGTGGAGGATTGGCACAGTGGACGTCGAGCAGACGGCGCTGCCTGGAATAGGCCTGCGGCACGAGTTCACCACGCGGTCAGGCCGTCGGATAGGGGTCGTCTCCCATCGCACAGGCCGCCGCGACCTGGTGATATACGATCCAACCGACCCTGACCGGGCATGCGAGACCGTCAAGCTGAACGACGAGGAAGCCGACGCGCTGGCCGAGCTGCTCGGGGCCCCGCGCATCGTGCAGCGCCTCAACGCCCTGCACCGGGAGGTCGAGGGCCTGGTCAGCCTGCAGCTTCCGATCCCGCCCGGCACGCCGTACGCGGGAAGGGCGATGGGCGACGCACGGGTCCGCACCCGCACCGGCGCGTCCATCGTGGCCGTGGTGCGCGGCGGCCAGGTGTTCGCCAGCCCGGGGCCCGACTTCACGCTCGACGGCGGCGACGTGGTGGTCGTCGTCGGCAGCCCGGAAAGCACCTCCGCCGTCTCCGACATCTTCGCCCACGGATAGGGCGACGGGTGCACACAGCGATACTTTTCCTGGAACTCGGCGCCGTCCTCCTCGGACTCGGCGTTCTCGGCGCGCTGGCGTTGCGCGTCGGAATCTCCCCCATCCCCCTCTACCTGATCGCGGGCCTGGCGTTCGGCACCGGGGGCATCATCCCCCTTGCCACCAGTGAGGAGTTCATCTCCGTCGGCGCCGAGCTCGGGGTCATCCTGCTGCTGCTCACGCTCGGTCTCGAGTACAACGCCGACGAACTCGTGACCAGCCTGAAGGGCAACGCCCGCGCCGGGGTCGTGGACCTGCTGCTGAACGCGGCCCCCGGCGCGATCGCCGCGCTGCTGCTGGGCTGGGGCCCGGTGGCCGCCGTGGCCATGGCCGGGGTCACCTACGCCACCTCCTCGGGCATCACCGCCAAGGTCCTGTCCGACCTGGGGTGGATCGGCAACAGGGAGACCCCGGTCGTGCTGTCGCTGCTGGTCTTCGAGGACCTGACCATGGCGATCTACCTGCCGGTCCTCACCGCCCTGCTGGCGGGGCTGAGCTTCGTGGGAGGCGCGATCACCGTGGGGATCGCGCTGGCCACGGTCAGCGTCGTGCTGCTGGTCGCGCTCCGCTACGGCCGGTTCATCGAGGCCTTCGTATCCAGCCCCAACTCGGAGGTGCTGCTGCTGAAGGTGGTCGGGCTCGCGCTGCTGGTCGCCGGAGTCGCCCAGCAGCTGCAGGTCTCGGCCGCCGTCGGCGCGTTCCTGGTGGGCATCGCGCTGTCCGGACAGCTGGCCGAGGACGCCCAGGCGCTGCTGAGCCCGCTCAGGGACCTGTTCGCCGCGGTGTTCTTCGTCTTCTTCGGCCTGCAGACCGATCCGACCAAGATCCTCCCTGTCGCGGGCCTGGCCGCGCTGCTCGCCCTGGTCAGCATGGTCACCAAGCTGCTCACCGGCGTCTACGCGGCCCGGCGGGCCGGGATCGCCAGGGCGGGACGGGCGCGCGCGGGCATCGCGCTCATCCCGAGAGGCGAGTTCAACATCGTGATCGCCGGACTCGCCGTGGCGGCGGGGGTGCACCCCGACCTGGGACCGCTGGCCGCCGCCTACGTCCTCATCCTCGCCGCGTTCGGCCCCCTGGCCGCCCGCCTGGTCCAGCCCCTCATCACCGCCATCGCCAAACGGGCCTGACCGGCCCCGCCCGGCCGAGAGCGTGCGCGGCCTGCCCCTCCCCGCCGGGAGGGCAGGCCGCCGCGCGGAAGCCCGGAGGCGGCGCGGGCCCGGCCCCTCAGCCGTTGAACCCGACTTCGGGGTAGCGCCTGGACGGCCGTTCGAGCAACGGCTGGGGGCGCTTGCGAAGGTGCAGGTCGAGGAAGGCCGCGACGTACCTGCGGGTGAGCTCGACCGAGCGGGCCCCGGAGAGCGACGTCGTGGGCTTGACGCCCGCCTGGTCGGAGAGCAGCGGATAGTCGGTGAAGGACGAGTGGTCCGCGCCGTCGAACGTCAGCCAGCGCTTCCAGCCGGTCATGTGAGGCCAGTCGCGGCTCCACGAAGGGTCTTCCCCGCCCGGCTTGTGAATGTCACCCGCTCCCAGCAGGAGGAAGGGCCGGGAGAGGCCCCTGTCGGGGATCGGGATCCAGAAGGTGCCGTCCATGTTGACCCCGGCGCGGACCCGGGGGTCGTTGAGCATGGTCCAGGTGGCGCTGTTGCCGCCGATGGAGTGCCCCGCCATCGCGATCCTGGACGGGTCGATCAGCCGGGCGTGCTTCCAGGCGGGGTCCGGCCCCGTCAGCCGGTCGAGCACGAAGGAGACGTCGGCCGCCCGGGCCCTGGTCGACTTCTCACCGAATCCGGGGGTCTCCACTGAGTCGCAGGCGACGCAGGTCTCGATGTGGCCGTCAGGGAAGGCCGTGGCGGTCACCTCGTGGGTGTGGTCGATCCCCGCGACGACGTAGCCCCTGCTGGCCAGGTCCTCGGCCAGGGCCGTCAGCGAGCTGCGGGACATGCCGAACCCCGGGGAAAGCACGATGAGGGGAAGGGATCGCCCTCGCCCGAGCGGCGCCGCGTCGGCGAACGCATGGGTCCGCACCTTGCTCAGCGCGTCCTTCTCCATGCCGTCGGGGAGGCTTTCCAGGATCAGTTCCGACTCCCGCCGGGTCATGTAGGGGGCCTTGCGCCCGCCGGACGCCCGCGCCGGATACCACACGGAGACCATGAGCTCGCGGGACTTCTGCGTGGCCACCCACGGGTCGGGACGGGAGTCGTCCACCAGATGGAGCGCCGTCATGCCCACCGGGTGCGGGCCTGTCGGCCTGGGCAGGGCGAGCGCCTGCCCCTGTGCGACGGCGGGAGCGAGGGGGACGGCGGGAGCGGTCGACGGCGCGGCCTGGGCGGCGCCCGCCGCCACGGCGGACGTCGTGAGCGCGAACAGCGTGACCGTGGCGGCCAGTGCGCCGCGGAGAAGTGAGGTCGGCATGCGGCACATCCTCCCGGCGCGAAGGCCCGGAGCACTTCGGCCGAAGAGGCGACCGGGAGATCGACTTTCGTAGGGGGCGAGGCCGACCATCGTCGCGGGGCGGCTCCGAGCCGGAGGCGACCGTGGTGATCATCCGTCGCGGACGCCGTCGGACGCGCTCTCCGTGATAGAAATACAACAGCGCTGTTACATCTGCCCGCGGCGAGCGCCTCGACCGGAAGGACATGAGATGCCGAGCCTGTATCCGGAGATCGAACCGTACGAGAGCGGAACGCTCGACGTCGGTGACGGCCACCTCGTCTACTGGGAGACGTGCGGCAACCCCGAGGGAAAGCCCGCCGTGGTGCTGCACGGCGGGCCCGGTTCCGGGTGCGCCCCCGGATGGCGGCGCTACTTCGACCCGGAGGCGTACCGGATCGTGCTGTTCGACCAGCGTGGCTGCGGCAGGAGCACGCCCGACGCGGCCGACCGGGACGCCGGGCTGGCCGCCAACACGACCCACCACCTGCTCGCCGACATCGAGAGCCTGCGGCGGCGTCTCGGCGTCGACAGGTGGCTGGTCCTCGGCGGGTCCTGGGGGTCGACCCTCGGCCTGGCCTACGCGCAGGCGCACCCCGAGCGGGTCTCGGAGATCGTCCTGTTCAGCGTCGCCACCACCACGCGCAGGGAGGTCGAGTGGATCACCCGTGACATGGGCCGGATCTTCCCCGAGGAGTGGGCGCGCTTCCGCGACGGGGTGCCCGAGGCGGAGCGCGACGGCGACCTCGCCGCGGCCTACGCCAGGCTGCTGGGCGACCCCGACCCCGCGGTCCGGGAGAAGGCCGCGCTGGACTGGTGCACCTGGGAGGACGTCCACGTCGCGACGGCGAAGGACCACGAACCCGACCCGCAGTACGGGGACCCGGCGTTCCGCATGACCTTCGCCCGTCTGGTCACCCACTACTGGCGGCACGCCGCGTGGCTCGAGGAGGGGGTGCTCCTGCGCGAGGCGGGAAAACTCGCCGGCATCCCGGGGGTCCTGATCCACGGCCGCCTCGACGTGAGCAGCCCGCCGGACGTCGCCTGGCGTCTCTCCCGGGAGTGGCCCGACTCGACGCTCGTCCTCATCGACGGGGCGGGGCACGGCGGGCGCCACTCCGACGTGTCCGAGGCCGTCGTCGCGGCCACGGACCGCTTCGCCACGAGGTCCACGTGACGTCTGTCTCCGCGTGAGCGGCCGTCCCGCCTGTCAGGGGGACCACGCGCCGCCCCGGCGGCAGGCGCGGGAACCCCCGGGTGGGGAGCGGCGGCGTTCCCGCCGCTCCTCACCGCCGCCTGCGGCTCCCGCCGGGGTCAGCGCGGCGGGCGCCAGGTCACCCCTCGGACGCCGCCCACTCCCTGGCCAGCAGCTCGTAGGAGCGCACCCGGTCGGCGTGGTCGTGGGTGATGGTCGTCACGAGCAACTCGTCGGCGCCGGTGACGTCGCGCAGAACGCGCAGTCTCTCCGCGACGGTCCGAGGCGAGCCGACGAACTGGGTCGCCAACCGGTCGGCGACCAGCGCACGGTCCTCCTCCGTCCACTCGTGGGCCGCGGCCTCCTCGGGCGTCGGGAAGGGGATCGCCCCCGTGCCGCTGCGGATGCTGCGCACCCACAGCCCGTACGGCGAGGCCAGCTCGTGGGCCGTGTCGTCGTCCTCCGCCACGACCACGTCGGCGGAGACGATCAGATGCGGCGCGGCCAGGGTCTCCGAGGGCTTGAAGGCCTCCCGGTAGGCTTCCGCCGCCTCCAGCACGGTGGCCGGGCTGACGTGGTAGTTCGCCGCGAAGGGCAGGCCGCGCTCCCCCGCGACCTGCGCGCTCTGGCCGCCGCTGCTGCCCAGGACCCACAGCTCCACATCGGCCCCCTCCCCCGGCACGGCGTGCGCGGCCAGCCCGTCGGCCGACCGGTACGTCCCGGCGAGGAGGGCGATGATGTCGTCCACCTGGTCGGCGAAGTCCGGGGACTGCGCCCCCGGCTGCTGCAGCAGCGAGCTGTACAGCGCGAAGAGCGGGGAGGCGGCGATCGCGGCGAAGGAGAACGGCTCGGGGATGAGCAGGCCGTCCACGACCCTGGCGGGCTGGGGCGGGGGCGGCGTTCTGCGCGTCTCCTCCACGAGTTCCGTCCTGCGCTGCCCCGAGCGGCCGAGCCCGAGGTCGATCCGGCCCGGGTACAGCGCGTCGATCAGGCCGAACTGCTCGACGACGGCCAGCGCCGTCTGGTGGCCGAGCTGCACGGCGCCGGAACCGACCCTGATCGTGCTGGTCGCGGCGGCCACGAGGCCGATGAGCACTGCCGGCGCCGCGCTGGCCACGCCGGCGGCGAAGTGGTGCTCGGCCAGCCAGTAACGGCGGTAGCCGAACTCCTCGGCGCGTTTGGCCAGGTCCAGGGTGTTGCGCAGCGCGTCACCGGTCGTGCCGCCTGAGGGAACGGGGGACAGGTCGAGAATCGACAGGGAGGTCATGGCTGCCTTTCTTGCTGTGCGCTTTCGTGTCGCGCGCTCCCGTGCGCGGGGAAGGGCCTGCTGGGGATCTCCCTGCGGAGCACGGGGGCGACGTCGCTCTGGAAGAGCTCGAGGCTGGCCCGGTGCTGCTTGTCCGTCAGGCCGTCGGCGTCGGCGGACAGGTGGATGACCTCGTGCCCGAGCCGTTCGTGGTAGCGGTGGACCTTGTCGATGATCTGCTGGGGGCTGCCCACCAGGATCGAGCTGCGCTCGACGGCGTCCTCCAGCGAGTGGAAGACCGGGTCGAGCCCGGCCTTCTTGAACAGCGCCAGCCGGGCGTCGTAGATCGGCCGGTAGGTCTCGATCGCCTCCTGGGAGTTCCTGGCCGTGTAGAAGCCCGCGCTGCCCGCGCCGACGAGGGCGTCCGCCGGGTCGTGGCCGTGGAACTCCCAGCGTTCCCGGTAGTAGCGGACCAGCTCCGCGTAGGGCTCGACGGGGTTGGTGACGTTGGCGGAGAAGAGAGGGTCGCCGAACTCCGCGGCCAGGTCGACAGACTCCTTGCTGGTCGCGCTGCCGTGCCAGACGCGGATCGGCCGCTGCAGCGGGCGCGGCAGGGCCTCCGCCTCGGTCAGCGAGGGCCTGAACCTGCCGGACCAGGTCACCTTGTCCTCGCGCCACAGGCGGCGGAACAGCTCGTAGCCCTCGCGGTTGCGGTCCCACTGGTCCTCGGCGGTCACGTGGAAGAGCTGCGCCTGCGCGGCGCCGTTGCCCTTGCCGATGATCAGCTCGAGGCGGCCGTCCGACAGGTGGTCGAGGGTCGAGTAGTCCTCGAAGGCCCTGACCGGGTCGAGCAGGCTCAGTGTGGTGACGGCGGTGAACAGCCTGATCGTGGACGTCCTCGCGGCGATGTGGCTCAGCACGACCGGCGGAGAGGAGGAGATGAACGGGCGCTCGTGCCGCTCGCCGACGCCGAAACCGTCGAAGCCGAGCTCCTCGGCGAGGACGGCGTTGTCCACGACCTCGCGCAGGCGCGCGTTCGTGGACTTCAGCTCGCCGGTGACCGGGTGGGGGCCGTGCACGATCAGGGTGATGGCGAGGAACTTCACACGCTCTCCCCGAGCCCGAGGTGGCCGCGGAGGGTGGTCGTCTCGTACTCGGCACGCAGGACGCCGCGTTCCTGGAGCAGGGGGACGACCTTGTCGACGAACTCGTCGAGCCCGGTCGGCGTGAGGTGCGGCACCAGGATGAAGCCGTCCGAGGCGTCGCTCTGCACGAACTCGTTGATCTCCTCGGCCACCCGCGCGGGCGAGCCGATGAAGGACTGCCTGCCGGTGACCTCGATGATCAGGTCGCGGATGCCGAGCCGCTTCTCCTCGGCCAGCGCCCGCCACTGCGCCGCCGTCCGCAGCGGGTCGCTGGTCTGGCGGGTGCGGCCCTTGATGATGGAGTCGTCGGAGACGAGCGGGTCGATCTCCGGCAGCGGGCCCTCGGGGTCATAGGACGACAGGTCGCGGTTCCAGACCTGCTCCAGCAGCAGGATCGCGGTCTGCGGGCTGACCTGCTGCCTGCGGATGTGGTCGGCGTTCTCCTGGGCCTCCGCGTCGGTGTCGCCGAGCGCGAAGGTGGCCCCGGGAAGGATCTTCAGAGAGTCGGGCGACCTGCCGTGCGCGGCGACCCTGGCCTTGACGTCGCGGTAGAACGCCCGCCCGTCCTGCAGCGTGCCGTGCCTGGAGAAGATCGCGTCGGCGTTCGCCGCGGCGAACTCCCTTCCGCCGTCCGAGTCTCCGGCCTGGATGGTCAGCGGGTGGCCCTGAGGGGCGCGCGGCACGTTGAACCGCCCCGCGATGTCGAAGAAGGCGCCCTGGTGGGCGAACGCGCCCGCGTTCTCCGCCGCGAACGTCCCCGCGACGGGGTCGACGTCGAGGTCGTCCGCCTTCCAGGAGTCCCACAGCTCGCGCACGGTCCGCACGAACTCCTCCGCGCGCTCGTAGCGCTGGGAGTGGTCCAGGTAACCGCCCCTTCTGAAGTTCTCGCCGGTGAAGGCGTCCGAGGAGGTGACCACGTTCCATCCGGCCCTGCCGCCCGAGAGGTGGTCGAGGGTGGCGAGCTTGCGGGCGAGGTCGTACGGCTCGTTGAAGGTGGCGTTGATCGTCCCCGCCAGACCCAGGTGGTCGGTGACGGCGGCCAGGCCCGCGAGCACGGTGAGCGAGTCCGGGCGGCCGACCACGTCGAGATCGTGGATCCTGCCGCGCTGCTCGCGCAGCCGCTGACCGTCGGCGAGGAAGAAGAAGTCGAACCTGCCGCGCTCGGCGGTCTTCGCGAGATGGACGAAGGAGGAGAACTCGATCTGACTGCCCGAGGCTGGATCGCTCCAGACCGTGTGGTTGTTCACTCCCGGGAAGTGCGCGGCGAGGATGACCTGCTTCATCGGCTGCTCCCTGCGTAGCGGCTGGTGGGACGGGGCAGCCCGAGGTGACCGCGGAGCGTGTCCGCCTCGTACTCGCCGCGGAAGGCGCCACGGCTCCGCAGCTCGGGGACCAGTCCGCGGGTGATCGCGGTCAGGTCGGCCGGCAGCGCCGCGGGACGCAGCCGGTAGCCCTCGAGGCCCGCCTCACGCCAGTCGAGGAGCAGGTCGGCGAGCTGCTCCGGGGTGCCCGCGAAGATCAGGGCGTCGGAGGCGTAGGCGGCCCCGTCGAGCTCGTCGAGCCTGGACCTGCGGTCCTGGGCGGCCTGCGCGGTCTCGTCCAGGAAGACGACCAGGTCGGCGAAGACCTTGGGCTGGACGCCGCCGATCTCGCGGATCTCCGCCACGATGGCGCGCGCCTGGTCTCGGTCGTGCGGCGTGATGTACTCGACGTCGACGCCGCGCGCGGCGAACTCGTACGGCAGGCGGGAGTGGGCCAGCGCGGTGACCAGCGGCTGTCCCTGCGGCGGGCGCGGGACGATCGAGGGACCCTTGACGCTGAAGTGGGCCCCTTCGAAGTCCACGTAGTGGAGCTTGTCGCGGTCGACGAAGCGGCCCGTGGCGACGTCGCGGATCACCGCGTCGTCCTCCCAGCTGTCCCAGAGACGCCGCACGACCTCGACCACGTCCCCGGCCTCGTCGAACAGCTCGCGGTAGACGGGGAAGTCCTCCAGCGCGACGGCCTGCGCGGGACCGAGCTCGGGGATGTCCCTGCGGCCGAAGTGGGCCGCCTCGCTGCGCCTGCCCGACAGTTGCACGCGCCATCCGGCCCGGCCGCCGCTGACGTAGTCGAGGGTGGCCAGGGAACTGGCGACGTGGAAGGGCTCGGTGTGAGTGGTGGTGACCGTGGGAACGAGCCCGATCCGCCGGCTCAGCGGGGCGATCCTGGAGGCCAGCAGGACGGCGTCGAGACGGCCGCGCACCTGGTCGGTACGGCCGTCAGGACCGTCGAGGCGCGTGGTCTGCAGGGCCACGGTGTCCTCGAAGGTGACGAAGTCGAGCAGGCCCTGCTCGGCTTCGGCCACGAGTCCGGCCCAGTAGGCGGCGGTGAACAGGTCTTTCGGGGAGGCGGCGGGGTCGCGCCAGGCCGCCGGATGCCATCCTGCGCCGTCGAGGGCGACGGCGAGATGGAGATGAGCTGCCGACATGTCATGACGATAACACCAAAACCCGTAATTCCTACAGGTTTAGTTGTGTTTAGGGTGGAACCAACCCTTCCTCCGACTCCTCCGTCCCCGGACGGGGGGATCTGGTAGGCATTGGGGGTGACGCGTCTTATGGCCCTCATCGCGACGGCCCTCCCCCTCCTGGCCGTCGCCGGCCCCGCCTCCGCCGCATCCGCCCCCGCCAGGCCGCACGTCCCGGCCGGGGTGAAGGCCGGATACGTGGTCTTCGACCGGCAGACGGGCAGGATCACCGCGCAGCGCGAGGCGCACCGGAGGTTCCGGTCGGCGTCGGTGGTGAAGATCATGATCGCGATCGACTACCTGGAGTCGCACCCGAAGGTCCCCAAGAACGACCTCGCCCTGCTCGGGAAGATGCTGCGGGTCAGCGACGACGACGCGGCGACCTCCTTCTGGACCAGGGGCGGCCGGGGAAGGATCGTCGAGCGGACGGCCCGCAGACTCCGGCTGACCGACACCGCTCCCCCGCCCGCCGACAAGCCCGGTTTCTGGGGCTACACCTCGCTCAGCGCGATGGACGTCACCCGGACCTACCGCTACCTGCTCGACGCCGCCGCCCCGAGAGTCCGCGACCTCGTCCTCGGCCACCTGCGCAACGCCGGGCAGTGCGGCTCCGACGGCTTCGACCAGTACTTCGGCATCCCCCGCGCGGCGCCCCGCCCCTGGGCGGTCAAGCAGGGCTGGTCGGGGTACGGCTCGACGCCTCCGGTCCGGTGCGCGCCGACGGCTCCTTCCTCAGGGACGGCCGCCGCCCCCGCGCTCTCGACGACCCCCGCGACCGCGGGGACGACCGCCGCCTCCGCGCTCTCCGCGACGGCCGCGGGACCGGTCCCCGATCTGGGGCATCCGGTGCTCCACACCACCGGGCTCGTCGGACGGCAGGAGCGCTGGATCATGGTGCTGCTCACCGCGCACCCCTCGACGGCGACCTGGCGGCGTTCCACGGAGCAGACGACCCGGCTTGCCAGGGAGGTCTACCTCAGCGGGACCTCGTGACCCCGGGCTCGCCGAAACGGGCGGCCGCGACCTTCTTCGGCACGACCATCCGCCACGCCTCCTGGACGATCTCGCGCATCTCGGCCTCGTCGATCGCGCCGAGCCAGACCCTGATCCAGTTGTAGCGCTCGTCGGAGGGGCGCGGCATGTGGAACCTCTCGGGCTCGGCCGCGATCAGCGCGGCCCGCTCCTCCTTGGGGAAGGCGAAGCCCATCGAGGTCTCGTCGGGCGAGATCGCCGCGTAGACGATCCTGCCGACCCTGAACGTCACCCGGTCCCTGACGAGCTTCTCCTCGGTCCTGGGCAACGCCATGGCGACGCGGCGCACGTCGTCAGCAGTGATCATCGGAATTCCCTGCCAAGGTCGTCGGCGATCATGCGAGGGGTCTCCGCGGGCACGAGCGGTCAGATCCGGCCGAGAGGGCGACGCCCGGCGAACCCGACGTCGGCGCGGTGGTACCAGGCGAGCTCGCGATCGCCCTCGAGCCAGCACAGGCGGATCGGCACCCCGCCGAGCACGGCGGGGAAGTCGACCAGCAGGGGCGCGACCCCCTTGACCTCGACGCCCTGCGTCCCGAACCAGCCGATGATCTCGTCCAGACGGGCCTCCATCGCCTTCGCCTCCGGCAGGCCGCCGGACTCCGACCTCCCGTGCTCGCGAAGGTCCTGGGCGAGCTCCGCCAGGTCCCCGCGCAGGCTCACGAACTCGTCGGCCCGTTCCAGCAGGGCGGGCATCAGCGCCCGCGCCTCCGCCACGGTGAAGATCCTGTCCACCCCTGAACGGTAGCGTCTCGCGGACGTTTCCTGTCCGCCTTCCGCACCTGGCCGCCGTCAGAGCGTGCTGGCGGGCCTGGTCGGCGTGGCCGGGGTGGCCGGCGCCCGTCCTCGGGCGCGGCCCAGCCAGGTGTCGAGCGCCCACACTCCGGGACCGGTCACCGCGATCAGCAGGAACGACCAGGAGTAGAGGGCGGCCAGTTCTCCCTCGTTCTCCATCGGCCACAGGGCCTTCGGCTGGTGGACGGTGAAGTAGGCGAAGGCCATCTCGCCCGAGCAGATCAGCGCCGCGATCCGCGTGGCGAGGCCGAGGAGGACCAGGGTCCCCCCGACGAGCTCGATGACGCCCGCGTACCACATCGGCCAGGCGCCGAAACGGGCCACCTCGCCGCCGAGCACGCCGAAGAGCTTGGACGCGCCGTGGCAGGCGAAGAGCAACCCGACGACGACGCGGAACAGGGACAGGACGTACGGTCTGACCGACTCGACGAATTTCACGGCGGCTCTCCTTGTCTGCTGCTTGTCCGCCGCGCCCCGTCCCCGCCGAGAGCACGCGACGGGACGGGAGACGGCGACGCCGACCAGCGGCGCCCGCGCCGGGAAACGGCGGGCGGCGGAGGGGACACACCCGGCCAGGCCTTCTCACCCAGCAACGGCACGGCGTGCGGGAGAAGGCGTCCCAGCAGGTCACCGGCCTGCTCGGCCTCCTCAAGTCGACGCTATACGGACAACCTCGGCCGAGAGAAGACCGTCCTGCCGCGCATGGGTTCCAGCGGTTGCGAGCCGCACCTGAGCGCGTGCCGCTCGTGGCCGGTGAGGCGACCCGCGGCCCGCCGGTGACGCGGGCCGAGACGGCCGTACGAACCTGTCTCCGACGAGCACGGGCGCGGGACCGCCGCGCCCCGGTGGTGTTACGGTCACCAGACAACAGACACGGTGGCACGTGAGGAGCGGAGGCGGCGTGCGGGGGAACTGTACGGCGAGGCGGGCGGATCACGGTGGCGCGGGTGCGGCCGATCGGGCGGCCCGCCGATGACCGCGCCCGCCCCGCTGGTCCGCACGGTCCTCGGCGACATCGCCCCCGCCGACCTCGGGGTCTGCGACGCCCACGACCATCTGTTCCTCCGTTCGCCGCGCCTGCCCGGCCAGGAGCTGGACGACCCCGCCGCCGCCGAGGCGGAACTGCGCGCCTTCGCCGCCCTCGGCGGCGAAGCGGTGGTCCAGTGGACACCGATCGGCATGGGCCGCAGAGCCGACGCCCTTCCCGCCCTGTCGCGGACCGCCGGAGTCCACATCGTCGCCGCCACCGGGCTGCACCAGGCCGTTCACTACGACCAGGACGCCCTGCGCCACCTCGCCGACGGCCTTGAGGAGCGCTTCGTCGCCGAACTGACCGGTGGCGCCCGCCCGGACGACGCCCCCGACGGCGCCCCTCTCACCGCCCGGGCCGGGATGATCAAAGTGGCCGGAGGGTTCCACGGTCTCGACGCGCACACCCGGCGCGTCTTCGCGGCCGCCGCGCACGCCCACCGTGCCACCGGAGCGCCGATCGGCGTCCACCTGGAAGGCGGCACCGCCGCCCTCGACGTTCTTGAGCTGCTCTGCGCGGTCCACGGCGTGCCGCCGCACCGGGTGATCCTCGGACACCTCAACCGCATGCCGGACTCGCGAACCCACCGGCAGGCCGCCGAAGCCGGGGCGTACCTGGCGTTCGACGGTCCCTCCCGCGCCCATCACGCCACCGACTGGCGGTTGCTCGACTGCCTCGTCTCGCTTGTCGAGGCAGGTCACGCGCGCCGGATCCTCGTCGGCGGCGACACCACGACGGCCTCCGCGCGCGCCTCGACCGGTGAGGGACCGGGCATGCCCTATCTCCTGTCCGGCCTGCGCACCGGGATCGACCGCGAACTGGGCCCCGAGATCACCGCGGTGTTCTTCCGGGAGAATCCCGCCGAGGCGTTCGCCGTCTCCTGGCCGTGACAGCCCCGGCGCACGACGCCGGCGGAAACCCCGCCGCCCTCGGCTGCTCCCGCCGACGGAGTCGGCTTGCGGCTCCTGCGACACCGCCGTGATCATGTCGTTCCGGAGACGGGCGCGGACGAGGTCATCCGTCGCCCTGGTCGGCCGCGGGGACGTTCCGGAGGAAAGCGAGGGTGTTCCGGAAGGAAAAGTGTCAGCTTGTGCTGACAAGCGGTCGTTGTCAGCATATGCTGACAACATGGCATCGGTAACCGAGCTGGCGGGGGCCGTCGACGGGGAGGACCCGGTGACGGCGCTGGCCGCGGTCGCGGCGCTGCGGCGACTGCTGGAGGAGCTTGAGGCCGCGCACGTCGCCGACGCCCGGGCCAGGGGAACGTCCTGGGAGGCCATCGCGGCCGCGCTGGGCGTGAAACGGCAGACGGCGCACAGGAAGCACGCACACCGGATCGTCGACGGCGGGAGATGACGGATGTTCCACGTGTTCACCCAGGAGGCCAGGCGGGTCATGGTCCGCGCGGCCCTGCTGGCGCTCGACAACGGCCGTGCGACCCTCGACGAGGACATGCTGCTGCTCGCCCTGGCGGAGTCGTGGCCGGTCGAGGGGGTCACGGTGACGCCGGAGGCCGTCCTGGCGGAGATCGGGACCTCTCCCGACGACCGTGAGCTGCTGGCCACGCTGGGAATCGACCTGGACGAGATCCGTCGCCGTGTCCTGCGTCGCCGCGACGACCCGGCGGCGTGGCGGCTGCGCCGCTCCCGCGTACGCCCGTTGCGCGTGGTGCTCACCGGTCCCGCCGGCGACCTCCCGCTCACCGGCAGGGCGAGGAAGGTCGTGGAGGTCGCCATGCACTGGCACGGCTCGGGGACGGCGGTGACGGAGGAGGACCTGTTGCGGGGCCTGCTGGCCGACGGCTCGAACGCCTCGGTCGCGATCCTGCGCCGCCTCGGCGTCGACCTCTGCGACCTGGCGGCACGCCTGCGGTTCCTTCGCCCGTCGGCCTGAGCGGGCCCGAGCCGGTCTGGAACGCCGCACCGCCCGTCGGCGTCGCTCAGATGGAGGACATCGCGGAGTCGGGGCGGCCGGCGGGCGGCGGGTCGTCCAGGAGGCCGGTCCCGTCGAACGGAGCGCGTCCTGACAGCACCTCGGCCGCGCGTTCCCGGTCGAATCCACCGGTCCAGGCGCCGATCAGGACGGTGGCCACCGCGTTGCCCGTGAAGTTGGTCAGCGCACGGGCCTCGGACATGAAACGGTCGACGCCGACGATCAGGCCGACGCCGTCGACCAGGTCGGGGCGATGGGACTGCAGGCCGCCCGCGAGCGTCGCCAGACCCGCCCCCGTGACTCCCGCGGCCCCCTTCGAGGCGATGAGCATGAAGGCGAGCAGGGAGATCTGCTCGCCGGGCGACAGCGGCGCGCCGGTGGCGGTGGCGACGAACAGGGTGGCCATCGTCAGGTAGATGGCCGTGCCGTCAAGGTTGAAGGAGTAACCGGTCGGCACGGTGATGCCGACGACGGGGCGGCTCACCCCCAGGTGCTCCATCTTGGCGATCAGCCGGGGCAGCGCCGACTCGGAGGAGGAGGTGGACAGGATGAGCAGGAGCTCCCCTCCGAGGTAGCGCAGCAGTGACAGGAGGTTGACCCGGGCGGCCAGCCAGAGCAGCGGCCCCAGTACGGCCAGTACGAACACCAGGCAGGTCCCGTAGAAGCCGAGCATGATGACGGCGAGGCTCCTGAGCGCGTCCACGCCGGTCGCGCCGACGACCGCCGCCGTCGCGCCGAACGCGCCGGCGGGAGCGGCCCACATGATCATGGCGAGGACGCGGAAGACGAGCCGCTGCACGTGCTCGACGGCGGCCAGCAGCGGGGCGCCCCGCTCCCCCATCCCCTGCAGGGCGAACCCGGTGAGCAGGGCGACCAGCAGGGCCTGCAGCACCTGTCCCTCGGTGAACGCCGAGACCAGCGTGGCCGGGATGATCCCGAGCAGGAAGGCGACCGTGTCGCCTTCGTCGGCCTTCGCCGCCTCCGTCTCCGCGGTCCTGCGAAGCTCGTCGGTGAGGTGGAGGCCCTGACCCGGGTCCACGAGGTTGCCGACGGCCAGGCCGACGGCCAGGGCGACGGTCGACATGACGAGGAAGTAGCCGAGCGCCAGGCCGCCGATCCTGCCGACCCTGGCCGCTCCGGCGACCGATCCGACGCCGAGCACGATGGTGCAGAAGACGATCGGGCCGATCATCATTTTGATCAGCGCGACGAAGGCCGTGCCCAGCGGCCTGAGCCCCTGGCCGAACGCGGGGGCCGCGAGCCCGACGACGACGCCGGCGATCACCGCCAGAAGGACGGCCGCGTACAGGTGGCGGGTTCGATCACGGGACATGGGCGCTCTGCCTCCCCGGCCTCGACGAAAACTCCGGTCGAGTCACCATGAGAGCTCATGTCGTCACCCCGCGTCACCGTCCGCCGCGTTTTCGGCCGCGTTTCGGCCGCGTTTCGTCCGTGCGCCCGGAGGGGCCGTCCGCGCCCGGCAGGCAGGCGTCTCACCCCCGGGGAGACCGCCCGTGTCTCGTCCGCGCCCGGGAGAGCGTCCGGTTCCTGCGGCGAGGCCGTGAGGAAGCCCTGGCGGGCGCGCCCGCCCCGGCACGACGGGCCCGCGCCTGCCGGGCGCCGTGTCCGACCCGGTTGACTCTCCGTGTCTCATCGGAGCCCCAGACCTGGTAGGACAGAGGCAGCCCGCCCTGCCGCCTGCGGGCGGAGGAGCAGAACATGGCTTTTTTCACAGTTTCATCAAACTTGCACGGTACGGCGTGCGTCGTCGAGACGAGCGGAGAGCTCGACTACCACCACGCGCCCGTCCTCCGCAGCGAGATGACCAGGGTCTGGGAGGCCGGGCCCCCGCCGACCGTGGTCATCGACGTCACGGCGCTCACCTTCTGCGACTCCACCGGCGTCGCAGAGTTGATCACAAACCTCCGCAGGAGCGGCGCCCTGGGAACCCGCCTGGTCCTCGTCGGGGTCCACGGCACTCTGGAGCGCATCCTGGCCATCACCGGCCTGCGCGCCGCCTTCGAGCTCTCCCCCTCCGTCGAGGAGGCTCTGCGGCAGCGGTGACCCGGCCTCCCGACCGGTCGCCCCGGTCAGTTGCTGTTGTCCAGCGGCACCCTGGGAGCGTCAATGATCACGTCGGAGAAGATGTCGACCACCAGGGCGATCACACCGCCGACCGCGATGATCCCGGCCCCGGCCCAGAACATCGCCCAGTTGGGGCCGATGCACAGGGCGACACCGCCGACGGTGAACCCGAGCAGAATGACGATCACCGCAAGCCAAGACTTGGGGCTTCCTCCGTGGCTTCCAGCCATGAGCCTTTCCTGTCCTCTCCGTGAATCAGCGATGTGCGCCGTTCGCCGCGGCGATCACGCGGGTCAGCGACCGGTGGAGCTCCTGCAGCTCCTCCAGGTCCATACCCAGGCGTTCGACCACGGACGACGGAATCCTCTCAGCTTCGCTCCTCAGCTCCCGGCCCTCCGCGGTGAGCGTGACCACCAGGACGCGCTCGTCCTGGCTGTCCCGTCGCCGCCGGATGTAGCCGATCGCCTCAAGACGCTTGAGGAGCGGTGACAGCGTACCGGGGTCGAGTTGCAGTAGCTTGCTCAGCTCCTTCACCGACAGCGGCGCCTGCTCCCAGAGGGCGAGCATCACCAGATACTGGGGGTGGGTGAGCCCCATCGGCTGCAGCAGCGGCCGGTAGACGCCGATGACGCTGCGCGAGGCGACCGCCAGCGCGAAGCACACCTGTCGCTCCAGACTCAGGGCGTCGGTCATGTCGGTCACAGCACCTCCCGACCGCCATAGTACAATAATTGGTACACAAACTATTGTTGTGCCAAGGGTCGGCGGGCGAGAGGGAGTCCCATGTTTCACGGCAAGACGATCGAGGAGCGGATCGCCGAGCGTCAGGCCGGGCGTCCCTCCCTCAGGGAGGGCAAGCACTTCGAGCACGGGCCCGCGAGGTTCATCTTCCTGTTCGTCATCGTGTTCGTGGTGGTCGGCCACCTCGCGGGCCTGCTGGTGCTGATGGCCCTGGGCGTGCACTGACGTCCGAGGGCCCTTTCCCACGGGTCACTTCGATCCGGTGAAGGCGATCCCCTGGATGAGCTGCCTCTGCAGCACGACGAAGACCACGATGATCGGCAGGGTCGCCATCAGCGAGCCCGCCATGAGCACCGGGTACTCGGTGACGTGCTCCCCGTGGAGGGCGGCCAGTCCCGCCGACAGCGTCATCTTCTCCGGGTCGGTGTTGACCACCAGCGGCCACATCAGGTCCTTCCACGACCACAGCACGGTCAGCACGCCGAAGGCGAGCAGTCCCGGCCTGGCCAGCGGCAGCATCACACTCCAGAAGATCCGCAACGGGTTCGCGCCGTCGAGCCTGGCCGCCTCCTCGATCTCGTCCGGCAGCCCCATGAAGAACTGCCTCAGCATGAAGGTCCCGAACGCGCTGAACATGCCCGGCAGGAAGAGACCCGGCAGGGTGTTCAGCAGGTCGAGCCCCTTGATGATCTGGTACTGCGGGATCAGGAAGAGCTGGTCCGGGACCATCAGCACGGAGAGCAGCAGCACGAAGATGACGTTCCTGCCGGGAAAGCGCAGCCGGGCGAACGCGTAGGCGGCCAGCGAGCAGAACAGCAGCTGGGCCAGGGTCCGCACGACGGTCATCACCACCGTGTTGCCGAACTGCTGGACGAAGGGCGTGCTGTCCAGCACCCGGGTGAAGTTCGACCACTCGAAGGACGGGATCCACGTCGGCGGCACCCGCGTCGACTCGGTGAAGGTCTTCAGCGAGGTGAGCACCTCCCAGAAGAACGGGACCACCATCGCCGCGGCCCCGACGGCGAGCACCAGGTGCACCGGCCAGAGGCGACCGTTACGCATAGTGCACCCACCTTCTCTGCAGGCGGAACTGGACCGCCGTGATCGCCAGGGTGATCGCCATGAGCACGACCGCGATCGCCGCGCCGTACCCCTTGGCGCCCTCCTCGAAGGCCTTGTTGTAGAACAGCAGCACGATCGTCTTGTTGTCCGCCCAGGCGGGGCTGTTCTTGCCGAACATCAGGTAGAGCAGGTCGAACATCTGCAGGCCGTACATCACCATCAGGACGCCGGAGAAGAACACGGTCGGGGTCAGCAGCGGCAGGGTGATCCGGAAGAACTGCCGGAACCGTCCCGCGCCGTCGATGGCCGCCGCCTCGTAGAGGTGGCCGGGGATGCCCTGCAGGCCCGCCATGAAGATCACCGTGAAGTAGCCGAGATACGTCCAGACGAAGACGACCATCACGGCGTAGAGCGCGGTCGACGGGTCGGAGATCCAGGACCTTCCCGTGACGCCCACCAGGGAGAGCAGGTAGTTGATCAGGCCGTACTCGCCGTTGTAGAGCCAGCGCCAGATCAGCGCCACGGCCGCGGGCATGGTGACCACCGGCAGGAAGTACAGCGTGCGGTAGAACGAGACCAGCCGCAGGCCCCTGGTGTTGAGCAGGGCCGCCACCGCGATCGAGACCGGGATGACCAGCAGGCCGAACGCGGCGACCAGGAAGGTGTTCCACAGCGCCTTGCCGACCTCGGGGTCCCGCAGGAGGGTGGCGTAGTTGTCCAGCCCCACCCAGGAACTGTCGCCGAAGAGCGTCCACTCGGTGAAGCTGTAGTAGACGGACTGCAGGACGGGCCACAGGTAGAACACGCCGAGGCCGAGGGTGAGCGGCGCGATCATCAGGTAGCCCCAGAACCACTCGCGGTCGCGCAGTCGCGTGCGGGTCGCGGGGCGGGCGGCCGCCCCCTCCACGGCCGCCCTCTCCACGACGCTCACTCCTTGGCCAGCGCGTCGTTCATGAACGCGGCCAGTTCCTTGGCCGTCGCGTCGAGGTCCTTGGTCCCGGCGAAGGCCTGGGCGATGAGCTCGGTCTCCTTGGTGGACCAGACGGCGGTGTTCATCGACCTCGGGTACGGCACCGCGTCCGGCACCTGGTCGATGAAGGACTGGAGCCTGAGCTTGGGCATGGACTTCACCCAGGTGTCCTGGAGTCCGTCGTAGGCGGGGATGACGGTCCCGGTCTCCGCCTGGATCCTGTTGGCCTGCTCGCCGCCGAGGAACTTGACGAACTCCCAGGCCTCGTCGGGGTGCTCGGACTTGGCGTAGACCACGTTGGCGAGGCCGTGGATGATCACGCCCTTGCCCTTGGGGCCCGAGGGCAGCGGGGCGACGTCGACGTTGAGCCCCTCGGTCTGGTTGTAGGCGATGGCGTCGTAGGAGCCGTCGGAGAACATGGCGACCTTGCCGTTCTGGAACATCTGGATGGGGTCGGTGTCCTCGAGCTGCTGGATGGTCGGGGAGGACTTGTCCTTGTTGATGATGTCCACCCAGAAACGCAGGCCCTCGACGGTGGCCGGGTCGTCGAACCCGGACTTCCTGCCGTCCGGGGAGATGACGTGCCCGCCGGCCTGGTAGATCGTGTTGTAGTAGACCTCCTGGGACCAGGCGGGGGCGGCGATGCCGTACACGCCCTTTTCGGGGTCGGTGAGCTTCTTGGCCGCGTCGCGGACGTCCTCCCACGTCCAGGAGGCGTCGGGATACTTCACCCCGGCCTTGTCGAACAGGTCCTTGTTGTAGAACAGGCCGACGGTGTCGTAGTCCTTGGGGACGCCGTACTGCTTGCCCTCGAGGGTGTAGAGCTCGTTGAGGGAGGCGGGGAACTTCGAGGTGTCGAAGCCGTCCTTGGCGATCCGGTCCGACAGCGGCAGCAGTGCGCCCTGGGAGGCCCACAGGCCGACCCTGGGGCCGTTCATCCAGAACACGTCGGGGGCGCTGCCGCCCGCGGCCGAGGTCTGCAGTTTGGTCCAGTAGTCCTTGGAACCCGGGGTCAGCTCGACCTTGACCGTGATGCCGGGGTGGGTCCTGCCGAACTCCTGGGCGATCTTCTCCATCGCGGGCTTCTGGTTCTTGTCCCAGATGCCGTAGCTGAGCGTGACCTTGTCTCCGGAGTCCCCACTGTCTGAGGAGGAGCATCCCGCGGCGCCTGTCACGAGCGCGCCGGCGCAGATGAGCGCCCACACCTTCTTGCTCATCTCGTCCCTTATCTGTCGAGCTGTACGAGTGAGTACGGAGGCTAGCGCTCATTTATGAAAATAACTAGGGTAAATGGCGCAGAAGTGAGCAGAGCAAGGAGCGACTGTGACGAACGACCTCCGCATCGGAGTTGCGGGATACGGCCTGAGGAGGTCACTGGCCCTGGAGGCCCACCGGCCCGGCGACGGCAGCCGGGTGGTGGCGCTCTGCGACCCCGATCCGCGGGCGCGACGGCGCGCCCGCGACGAGCTCGGCCCCGGTCTGCGCGAGACGGCGGACTTCGCCGGCCTGCTGGCCGACGACGTGGACGCCGTGATGATCCTCACGCCCGACCACACGCACGTCGAGCTGGCCGTCGCCGCGCTGCGGGCGGGCAAGGCGACCCTCGTCGAGAAGCCCCTGGCGATCACGGTCGAGGACTGCGACCTGATCCTGCGCACCGCCCGCGACCACGCCGCCAGGCTGTACGTGGGGCACAACATGCGTCACATGCCGGTCGTCCGCACCATGCGGCGGCTGATCCTGGAGGGGGCGATCGGCGAGGTCAGGGCCGTGTGGTGCCGCCACTTCGTCGGGCACGGCGGCGACTACTACTTCAAGGACTGGCACGCCGACCGGCGCAACACCACCGGGCTGCTGCTGCAGAAGGGCGCCCACGACATCGACGTGATCCACTGGCTGGCGGGATCGAGGACCTCGCTGGTCACGGGCATGGGTGGGCTGACGGTCTACGGACGGGTCACCGACCGCTCCGAGGACCTGCCCGCCGACTGGTTCAGCCCCTCGACCAACTGGCCGCCGTTGGCCCAGCGCGGCCTGAACCCCGTGGTCGACGTCGAGGACCTCTCCATGATGCAGATGCGCCTGGAGAACGGCGTCTACGCCAGCTACGAGCAGTGCCACTTCACCCCGGACTACTGGCGTAACTACACCGTCATCGGCACGGCGGGCCGGCTGGAGAACTTCGGCGACCACGGGGAGAACGCCGTCGTGCGGGTCTGGAACGGCGGCAGGCGGGACTACGACCCGGAGGGCGACCTCCAGGTGCCGGTCACCGTCGGGGTCGGCGGCCACGGCGGCGCGGACGAGGGGCTGATCACGGAGTTCGTCCGCTTCGCCGCCGAGGGCGGCCGGACCGACACCTCCCCCGTGGCGGCGCGGGACAGCATCGCGGCGGGCGTGCACGCCACGCTGTCCCTGCGTGACGGCTCGACCCCCCGCCAGGTGCCCCCGGTCGACCCCGACCTGGCCGCCTACTTCGCCGCGGGACAGGTCTGACCCTCACTCCCGCCCGGGTCACAGGGCCTGGGTGAACAGCGTCCTGTCGAGGTGGTCGAGGGCCAGGCGGACCGCGCCGAGCGCCACGGACTCGTTGCCGAGCCGGGAGGCCACGACCTCGGGCGGATACAGGGTGACGCGGTTCAGGTGCCGCTGGATGGGCTCGACGAGCAGCGCCCCCGCCTGGGACAAGCCGCCGCCGACCACGACCAGCTCGGGATCGAGCGGGTTGACGATGGTGACGAGCCCCTCGGCCAGGCGGGTGGCGAACGCCTCGACCGCGCGGGCGGCGGCCTCGTCCCCCGCCCGTGCCCTGCCGACGGCGAACTCGGCCGCCCGCCCGGGAGAGCGCAGCTCTCCGGGGTCGGCCGACATGGCGTAGTCGATCACGTTCCGGAAGGCCAGCCGGTAGCCGCTCGACTGGTCGCCGATCTCCCCCGAGGCCGCGTGGCTGCCCCGGTGCAACCGGCCGCCGATCAGCAGGCCGAGACCGATCCTGTTGCCGGTGAACAGGTAGACGACGTCCCGGTACCCGGCGGCGACGCCCCGCCAGTGCTCGGCGAGCACGGCCAGGCGCATGTCGTTCTCCACCAGGATCGGCACCGGGATCAGACCGGCCAGCTCCGCCTGGAGGTGCACCCCGGTCCACTCGGGGATGGCCACGCTCTTGACCACTCGTCCCGTCTCGTCGACGACCCCGGTGGTGCCGACCACGACCGCGGCCAGCTTCGCCCTGTCGACGACGCTCTCCTCGACGAGCGCGGCGACGGCCCCGATCCGATCGGCCTGCGGCATGTCCGGGGAGACCGCGACCCTGCGCGTGGCGAGGATCTCCCCGTTGAGGTCGGCGGTCACCGCGAGCAGCTTGTAGCCGCCGACGTCCACGCCGATCACGTGGCCCGCCGAGCCGTGGAAGCGGAAGCGCCTGGCGGGCCTGCCGCGCTGCCGGTCCGCGGGCCCCCCGTCGCACTCCTCCGCCCACTCCTTGGCGAGCAGGTCCTCCACGATCCCCTCCGCGGTCGGCCGGGAGACCCGTGCCGCCCTGGCCAGCTCGGTGAGGGTCACGACCTCCCCGCCGCGCAGGATGCGCAGGATCGCCGCCGAGTTCAACCTGCGAAGCAGGGACGCGTCGCCGCTCTCCTGTCTCATCGCACCCCTTCGCCTCGCTCGGAACCCCTGTGACGGGACTACCCTACTTAAACAAGAGTCTTTCATATTTACTGCCAAGCACCCCGGTTTGGGGACATGAGAAGATGAAGATCCGGTTGGCCGGAGCGTTGGATCGCCCGTCCAGATCCAGGAGGTCCGTATGTCTGACGTCACACCGGAACCCGAGAGTTCCGAGGACGAGCTGAAGCGCAAGTTCCGCGAAGCTCTGGAGCGCAAGAAGCTCGCCCAGAACGAGGCGGCCGCCGGAGGCAAGGGGAAGGGCTCCTCGAAGATCCACGGCGCCCACGGCCCGGTCGGCGGCAAGCGCTCCTTCCGCCGTAAGAGCGGCGGCTGAGCGGCGCTCCGGCGCCGTCGTCGCGCCGTGCTGTCTCCGCGTCCGCGGAGACAGCACGTGCCGAAGACAGAACCATCCAGACCAGGGCGGCTCCGGGCGGAAGCTTTAGAGCAGCCCGTGGTCACGGGCGTAGATGGCCGCCTGGGTCCGGTCCCGCAGACCGAGCCTGCCGAGGATGCGCGAGATGTGGTTCTTGACCGTCCCCTCGCTCAGGAACAGGCGCGAGGCGATCTCCCTGTTGGTCGAACCGCCCGCGACGAGACGCAGCACCTCGATCTCACGGCCGGTCAACGCGCTGTCGATCTCCTCGCCCTCCCCCGCGGCGGGGGCGGGCGCCGGTGAGGGACGGCTCGCGCGGGCCAGCATGGACGCCAGGCGTCCGGCCACCGACGAGTCGAGCTGTGTGACGCCGGCGTGGGCCAGGCGGACCGCGTCGGCCAGGTCCGCCGCGGGCAGGTCCTTCAGGAGATAGCCCGTCGCGCCCGCCGCGAGCGCCCTGACGATGTACTCCTCGTCGTCGAAGGTGGTCAGCATGACGATCCGGCAGCGCGGCATCCGTCCGCGCAGGATCGTCACCGCCTCGACGCCGTCGACCACCGGCATCCTGACGTCCATGAGGATCACGTCCGGTTCGAGGGCCAGTGCCCGCTGGACCGCGTCCTCCCCGTCCCTGGCGGTCCCGACCACGGTCAGGCCCGGCTGGATGCCGAGCAGGGACGCTATGCCCTCGCGGATGAGCTCCTGGTCGTCGACGACGAGCACCCGCACCGGCTCGCGGGACGCTCTGCTCCCGCTCATCCGGCCGCCCGCGCCGTACGGCCTGCGGCTCCGAGCTCCGGGGCGGGTCCGGCCGTGGCCGCCGCGGCTCCGGCCGCGCGGGGGATCGTGACGGTGATCGAGGCGCCGTCCCCCTTGTCGCTCCGGATGCCGACCTGGCCGCCGAGGAGGCGGGTGCGCTCCCTGATGCCCAGCAGGCCGAACCCCTCCCCCTGCTCCGAGGGGGAGAATCCCCTGCCGTCGTCGGTGACGACGAGCCGCGCGACCGAGTCGCCGAACGTCACCGAGATCGAGACGTGTTCGGCGTCGCCGTGCCTGCGGGCGTTGGTCAGGCACTCCTGGGTGGCCCGGTAGAGCGCGACGAGCGCCTCGGCGTGATAGCCGTCCTCCTGGCCGGTGAGATCGAGAGTGATCGTCATACGGCCGTCGCCCGCGTGCCCGACGAGTTCGGCCAGGGCCTCCGACAGCGAGAAGGGCCGCGTCCCGGCGCGTAACGCGCGCACGGCCTGGCGAACCTCCTCCAGCGCGCGCCTGGCCGACCAACGGGCGTCGGTCAGCGCCCGGTCCGCGGCGACGCGGTCCAGGTCCCTGAAGGCGGAGGCCTTCTCCAGCTGGATGGAGATCGCGGTGAGGTGATGGCCGAGGCTGTCGTGGATGTCCCTGGCCACCCTGGTCCGCTCCATCGCGGTCGACAGTTCGGCGACCTGCCCCGCGTACGCCGTCAGCCTGTCGTGGGAGGCCTCCAGTTCCCGCAGGGTGTGCTCCAGTCGTACCCGCCCCTCCTGCTCGCCGACGGCGACCTGGGCCGTGGAGACGACGAGGATCAGGCCGAGGGCGAACATGAGCAGGTCGGAGATGTAGTCGGCCCTGGTGTACCACCCGGGGACCGACAGGGCGAACGCGGCCACCAGCAGCCCGAGGCATGCGACCCCCAGTGCGATGCCCGCCCTTCGCCCGAAGGCGAAGTACGCCGTGAACGGCACGAGCAGGAACAGTGCCCGGGACAGTCCGGAGCCGTCGAACGCCGTCACCGCGGCGAACAGTGCCAGGCGCGCCGCGAGCAGCGCGACCGCGACGCCCGCCGGAGGCCGGGCGCCGACACGGCGCCGCTCGACGACGTCGAGGACGAGCAGCGACACGAGGCCGCCGACGAAACCGGCCATGTGCGTCGGTTCACGGTGCCCCTCGCCCACGACGTCGTAGTAGACGCCGCCCGCGAGCACCGCGGCGTAGAGCGTGAACGAGACCCAGGGCACCGGCTGCGCGAACGCGGGCTGTCCCGGTCGCCGGGCGGAGGCACGCGGGTCCGCCGCGAACCCGGTCTGCGACGGAGTCATGTGGGGGCGCCTCCGAACGGTCGTGCGGCCGAACGGCGGCCGCCTGCGAGCAGATTACGCCGGACAGGGCGCTCCAACGACGGCTCCGGCCTGGTTGACGCCTTTTTGGCCGGACGGCACGTGCCCTGTGGCCACGGGCCGTCCCGCGCCGCCGTGACGTACGGACGCCGGAGAGAGAACGCACGGCACTTACGCCCCGCGCGCCGCCGTTCCTACGGTCGTCTCGTCCGGCACGGACCGCGCCGTCCCGGCCGGTCACCGGATCCGACCAGACACAGAACCAGACACAGAATCAGATACGGAAAAGGGGTTCCCTGATGTCTCTCTCCTGGCTGCTGCGCTTCGGCGCGGTCTGCGGGGTCCTCACCGGACTCTCCCTCGGCGTACCCGGCGCGATCGAGGCGTTCACCGGTGAGACGCTCGGCACGAGCTTCGTGGCGGGCGTCGGGGCCGCCTTCGCCGCACCGGCGCTGACCGCCTTCCACCTGCGCCAGAGCGCCGCTGCGGGACGTCTCGGCGCGATCGCGTACGCGGTGAACGTCCTGGGTCTCGGCCTGTTCGCCGGTGTGTCGTTCTCGCTGAACCTGGTGGTCTTCTTCCTCGACGGGAGCGTCGCCGCCGAACTTCTCAGGGGGCCCACGAGGGTGGCCCTGCTCGGCTCCGTCGTGGTCTTCGTCGCGGGCTCCCTGCTGTTCGGCCTCTCCATGCTCAAGGCCGGTGTCCTGCCCCGCGTGGCCGCCGTGGGGTACGGGCTCAGCCTGCCGCTCCTGGCCCTGCTCGCCCCGCTGCCCGACACCCCGCTGATCAGCGGGATTCACCTGCTGGCCTGCGCGTCCCTGATCTGGCTCTCCCTGGCGACGTGGTCGCGGTCCGGGGAGCCGGGTGTGGTCTCTCCCGCGGTGCCCGCGTGACCGCGGCGGGCGCCCCGGCCCGCCCGTCGTTCCCGCCTCGCCCCGAGCCGTGAAGGACACCGTGAAGGACACCGTGAAGGGCATGGTGAAACGCCGGGTGCGGGGCCCGTAGGGTGGTAGTCGCTGTTCCCAGACGGCTCCGTTCACGAGGGAGGGCGATGCCCGCAGCGGGTCAGCCGCGCGGATACGCGGTCATCGACGTCGAGACGACCGGTCTGCGCCCCTCGTGGAACGACCGTGTGATCGAGATCGGGATCGTGCACCTGGACCTCGCGGGCGAGGTCACCGGGGAGTGGAGCACCCTGATCAATCCCGAACGCGATCTGGGACCCCAGCACATCCACGGCATCACCGCGGCCGACATCAGGCACGCCCCGGTGTTCGAGGAGATCGCGGGCAGCGTCGTGGAGCGGCTCGAAGGGCGGGTCGTCGCGGCTCACAACCTTCCCTTCGACGTGCGCTTCGTCTCCCACGAGTTCGGCCGCATGGGCGTCGAGACCCCGCTGGACCACGCGGCCGGGGTGTGCACGATGGCCTGGTCCGCCGAGTTCCTGCCGGGGGCCCCGAGAAACCTGGCCGACTGCTGCGCCAGGGCCGGGATTCCCCTCAACGGCCACCACGACGCCCTGGTCGACGCCCACGCCGCGGCGGGGCTGCTCCGCCACTACCTGGACCTGGCCGGTCCCCGCCCGCCGTGGACGCCGCTGCTCGGCATGAGCCGCTCCTTCCCCTGGCCCGTGATCACCGGCTCGGGCGCGGCCGGGGTGCGGCGGGGCGTCTCGGCCGAGCGCGACCCGCACTTCCTGGCCAGGATCGCCGAGCGGCCGTCCTGTCCTGCGGATCCCGGGCGGGCGGCCGCCTACCTGACCCTGCTCGACGAGGCGCTCCTCGACCACCACGTCTCGGTCGCCGAGGCGGACGCCCTGGTCGGCCTCGCCGCGCGGCTCGACCTCGGCAGGGCGGACGTGGCCGGCCTCCACCTCAACTACCTCACGGTCCTGGCCGGGGCCGCCCTGGCGGAAGGCCCGGTGACCGAGGACGACAGGCACGAGCTGGACCTCGTCGCCACTCTTCTCGGCCTTTCCACGGAGTCTGCCGCCCGCGCGCTGGCGGACGCGTCCGCGAGCCCGCGACCGGGGTTCGCCCGTTTCCGTCTCTCCCCCGGTGATCTGGTCGTCTTCACCGGTGAGATGGACGGCGCCCGTGACGAGTGGGAGCTGCGGGCCCGGCAGGCGGGGTACGTCCCGCACGGCTACATCACCAAACGGGTCAGGCTCCTGGTCGCGGCCGACCCGGACAGCCTGTCCACGAAGGCTCGCAAGGCCCGTGACTACGGCATCCCGATCGTCACACCGGACGCCTTCGCCCGCATGCTCGGCTGAGACGCCCTCCGGCCGCGCCCGGCACACCCGCCGCGGAACAGCGCGGGATCCGATGCAAGGTCCAATAAGGTGCTTTTGTGAGTAATCTCGGTGAAGACCCGCGACCGGCTCGCGGCGCGGTCAGGGAGGTCCACGGCGTGAGCCGGGCGGCCTCCCTCGACTACTCCCCCGACCTGGACGGACTCGCCGACCCCGGTGAGATCGTCTGGGCCTGGGTTCCCTACGAGGAGGACCCCGCCAGGGGCAAGGACAGGCCGCTGCTGGTCGTCGGCAGGCATCGGCGAAGGCTCCTGGCCATGATGCTGTCCAGCCGCGGCGGCGACGGCGACCCGAGTGAGTGGCTCACGCTCGGCCCAGGCGGCTGGGATCGGGACGACCGGGTTTCCTACCTGCGCCTCGACCGGGTCTTCGAGCTCGACGAGGACGACATCCGGCGTGAGGGGTCGGTGCTGGAGCCCGAGCGGTTCGCCCGCGTCGCCGCCGTCCTGCGGAGGGTCCACGGCTGGGCCGCCGACGGTTAGCCCCGTCCCCCGCTCGGCCGGGGTCCGTCCGCCCGGATCACGAGGAACCCCGCCTGCCGCGTCGGGCAGGCGGGATCCTGTCATCAGTTGTCGGTGCAGAACGGGTGGATGCGGCAGTTGCTGAGCCTGGCCGCCTCGGCGGCCACGGGCTCACGCTCCTGCAGATCCTGCAGGTCCTGAACGTCGAAGGACATCTCTCTCACCTCCTCATGGGGTCACGGCCGCGCCGGGCGCGGCCTGCCGTCTCACCGCCGCCGCCTCCTGGGGGAAGGCGGCGAGTCCTTCGGGGGCGTTCCCCGCCGGCGTCACCACGTCGTCCAGCATCCACAGCCGTGCGTTCCGGTGGCGCAACCGCAGGAGGAAGGCGAGGATGCCGGCCGTGCCGCCGAGGAAGCCCGGGGGAACCCTGGAGAAGGGGTCGGGCACGAGCGATCTGCCTTCGTGCCTGACGGCTCTGGCCTCCAGGCAGCGGGCCAGGTCCTCCGCCCACCGGAGATAACGGTCGTCGGCGGTGAACTCGGCCATGTCGAGAAGGAACTCCCCCTCTCCCGGCAGGCCGTGGCAGGGCACCGAGCCCAGCTGCCACCGGACGCGATGGACCGCGGTCGCGGCCTTGTCCGCGAGGACCAGAGCCGTCTGGTCTCCCGTGGCCCTCCAGTAGCGGATCAGGAAGGAACCGATCCCGGACGACCCGCTGCACCAGTGGGGCCTGCGCGGACGGAGCGTCAGCGGCTCCTGCGGGAGGGTCGGCCACCACGCGGTGTCCCCGTCGACGTCGGCGTGCTCGCCGAGGGCGCGGGCGACCTCGCGCACGCTCGCCATCCACTCGGGACGTCCGAACGCCGTGGCGGCGTAGAGCAGCGCGGTGCCGACGCCCGCGAGACCGTGCGCGAAGCCGAGATGGTTGGCCCCGGCCAGACCGGAGTCGAACGACTCGGGGGTGGGCCACTGGGGACGCCCCCGCCGGTAGGAGCGCGCGTCGTGCAGGTGCTGGAACGTCTCGCGGGCCCGCTCCCCGAGCACGGGGTCCCCGGAGCGGAGCGCCAGGCGGAGCACGGCCATGCCGCAACCCGCGAGCCCGTGTGTCACGTCAGGACTGGGATGGTCGACGGGCAGCCGTCGCGCCGCCCGCAACGCGAACTCCGCCGTCTCCGTGTCCTCCCGGGTGTCCTCCCGGGTGTCCCTGCCGCGCTCTCCCGTGCCTCCCCCGGGCCGCGCGGCGTCGTGGAGCGCCCACAGGGCCCCGGAACGCCCGAAGTACAGGCCCGGAGGCCAGACCTCCTCCTCGGCGAGGCGTCTGCGCAGCCATCTCGCGGCGAACGCGGCGGCCTCGTCGACACCGTGCCCGCCCTCGGTGCGGCGGGCGAGGGTCAGGACGCCGAGGATTCCCGCCACGCCCGCGTTCACCGAGCACGGATCCACTTCGACGTCTCCGGCGGCGGGCCAGGGCGACGGGCCGCCCTCGCGTCGCTCCAGCGTCTCCACCAGGTGCGCGAGCCCGTCGGCGACGAGGTCTCGGGCCGTGGGGCGCCGTCCCGCGAGGGAGCGGCCGGGAGTGGGAGGAGAGGAGGCGGGGGAAGGGCGCGCGTCGAGCGCGTCGAGGAACTCCTCGCACTCCTCCAGCGACCATCGCCGGCCGGGCTCGGCCGTCAGCCCCGTCACGAGGGGTAGCAGCAGGGCCAGCGTCTCGTTGGCGCGGGCGACCTCGGCGACGTGGCCGGCCAGCCGCCGTCCGCCGGCGTGCCCCGTCACCTCGTCCGGCGCGAGCTGCGGCGCGCTGCCGGTCGCGAGGAAGTAGGCCGTCGCGCCGAGGGCGTAGAGGTCGGCCGTCGCGTCGGGGGCGGGAAGGAACCTGCCGCTGTGCGGGGCCAGTTCGGGCGCCAGGTAGCCCGGGGTCCCGCCCGTCATGACGGTGACCCCCGGCACGGCGGCGTACTCCAGGTCGATGAGCCGGACCTCCCCGCCGGGCACGAGCATCACGTTGTCCGGCGAGAGGTCGCGGAAGACGTGACCGTGGCGGTGGACGGCCCGCAACGCCGCGACGAGGCGGCGCAGGACGGGCAGGACCTCCGCCGCCGCGTGCCCGAAGCCGTCCTCGCCGAGAGGGCCGGCGTTCCGCTCCGACCAGTGCCGCAGCGTGGTCCCCGCGACGAGCTCCTCCACGAGGAAGACGTGCCCCGACTGCTCGAAGAAGTCCACGACGGCAGGCACGACCCCGGTCGTGGCGAGGGCGTCGAGCCGGGACCGCTCGAACGCGATCCGGTCTCGCGCGTCCCTGCCGCCGAGGTCGGAGCAGGCGTGCGGACGCCCCTCCTTGACGATGACCTCGGCGCCGGTCCTGCGGTCCTCCGCGACGTACACACCGCCCCGGTTGGCGTGCCGTACGGCCTCCCTGACCACGAAGCGGTCGTTCAGCAGGACCGCGGACGGCGGTCTCGTCCTTCCGCCGTCGCGCCCGCCCTGCGGCGTCCGGCGGGCCCGCTCCCCGAAGGGGGAGACCGCGAAGGAGGGCGGTGAGAAGCGCGGCAGCCGCTCGTCGCGGACCAGCGCTCCCTCCGGTGTGCGCAGGCGGATCTCGTAGACTCCGTCGTTGCCGAGCGTCCTGTGCCCGTGGAAGGCCCCGTAGCGGTAGTGGACGATCCCGCCCTCCCGGTAGGGGCGGTCGGAGAGGATCACCGGCCCGGGAAGGCCCAGGGTGACGTCGTCGAGCCGGGCCGCCAGCCGCACCGACTCGGCGTCGTCGAGGGGGTAGGCGGTGACGAACTTGCCCGCGTGGGCGCGGGGGCAGTGCGGTCCCGTGAGATCCCAGTAGGCGCTCAGCCTGGCGGGGAACTTGAAGGCGCAGCCCGCCTCGACGAGCACGGGGGCGACGCGGGACAGCACGACGGGGGCGGAGAGCATCGTCGCCGACACGTGCAGCTTCCACCCCTGCGCGGGCATCGGGTACGCGACGGGGGCGGCCTTGCACCAGAAGTCCTCGACGTCGATCGACCAGTCGCGGTCAGGTCTCCGCGCGAGCTCCGCGGCCACGATGTCGCGCAGGAGGGCCGGATCGTCCGGACGAGTTTTCAAGGGAACCCACCCTTCGGCTGCCACGGCTCGACGCCACCCGAGAAGAACATCGCGAGAAGCCGTTCGACGACTGGAAAACCACCGCTATTGCACACCGGGAAAAGGGATCGCGCACCCCCCTTCTCGGAATTCGGCTGAGACCGCATGTCCGCGTCGCCGAATCCCGCGAGGTCACGGCCGTTACGCGGCGCACAGCGCGGAGAGCTGCCGGGAAGCCTTCACCCTGCCCCGGCCGCCATGCCACAGGAAAGCGCGCCGCGGGACGGTCGCACCACGGAAAATCACTCATTCGAGAATGGAGATCCCGGCCGGCGGGAAACAGGGGGCGCCGCCGCGGCGGCCACGGGGAATTCGGCCCGCAAAGAAAAAGTGATATATCCCCAATAAAATGAATATACGCTGGTCGTCCTGAGTTTTGAAGCGGTTCAGCCCCTTGACGGGCTCCGGCCCCGGGCGCCCTCGGGAACCACGCCGCCGACCGTCGTCCTTCCCCCGCCGATCGTCAAGGCAGCAGCCGGTAGAAGCGCCAGAACCCGAAGTCCTCGATCGGCAGGATCTCGACGTCCCGGAAACCCGCCTCGGTGGCGTAACGACGCAGGGTGTCCGGGCGCATGACGGTCCCGGTGCCGGCCGAGGGCTTGTGGGACATGCCGTCCGGCAGGCAGATCAGCAGGCTGAAGCCGTACAGCAACCGCTCGGTCTCGTCCGCGGGGGCGGTGAAGGACTCGGCGGCGGCCTCGTCCATGACGACGACGGCGCCGCCGGGCCTGAGCGCGCGCCGGGCGGCGGCCAGCGCGCCCACGGGGCGGGGCATGTCGTGGAGGCACTCGAAGGCGAAGACCGCGTCGTAGACCCCGGCGGGGAGCGACTCCGCCTCCTCGTGACGGAAGGCGACGTCGAGCCCGGCCCGCTCGGCGTTGCGGGCGGCCAGTTCGATCGAGGGACCGTCGATGTCGACGCCCTCGACGACCGCCTGCGGGTAGGCCCTGGCCAGGGCGATGGTCGACCACCCTCCGCCGCAGCCGACGTCGACGAGACGGGCTCCGGGGCGGCGCAGCGACGCGTCGAGGTCGGCGACCCCGGCGAGGGCTCCGGGGAGCGCGCGCTCGAACCAGGGCCGGTTCATCTCCGCCTGGGCCTCGCGCATGTCCGTCCCGAACGCGGCCCAGCTCACGCCGCCGCCGTCGCGGTAGGCGTCCAGCAGGGCGGGCGTCTGCGCGGCGGTCGCGGCCGTCATCCTGGCGAGCGGCGCGAGGTAGTCGAGGCTGGACTCGTCGGTCAGCACCTCCGCCGCGCCTCGTGGGAGGGCGAACCGGCCGTCCTCGCCGACGGAGAGGATCCCGGCCGCGGCCTGCTGCTCCAGCCACTCCCTGGCGTACCGCTCGTGGCCGCCCGCGCGGGCGGTCAGTTCGGCGGCGCTGGCGGGCCCGTGCCCCGCCAGCGCCCTGTACCAGCCGAGGCGGTCCCCGAGATGGACCGAGAGCACCTCCATGGCGCTCAGCGCGGCCCCCATCAGGCGCTCGGCGAACTCCCCCGCGGTCGCCTCAGGAGGCGTCCGCGTGGCCGGATCGGTGGTCGGGTCAGTGGTCATCGTGGCCTCCGTCCCATCACCGGCGCCAGAGGTGGACAGGCGGTCGGGCACGGGCGACACGGAGACGGCGAAGGCGGCGCCGTCGAGGAATCGCCCGGCGATCGACTCCTCCCCAGGGTGATCGGCAGCGGCGATGGATAATAGGGTTTGCGGCCTATGTCGAGGATCGTTAGGCTCAGCGAGCGTAAGACCTTTTTGTGGCTTCTTGCTGTCAGTATCTCAGCCACGCTCGTGGTCGGCGGCGGCGCCGTGCTGAGCGGTCATCCGGCGCCCGACCCCGAAGAGCCCGTGCCGCCCGTTCCTCTGGCGGCCGAGCCGACCGGCCTCGCCGAACCGCCCGTGCCCACCGCGACACCGACCCCGCCGCCCGTTCCGGTCGACCTGGGGAAGGCGGGCCCCGAGCGGACGTTCCTCCTCGCGAACGGACGGCGGCAGCCTCGGCGTGTCTCCGTCCCCGCGTCCGCGAGCGGCCGCTACGCCGTCGTGGCGGGCGAGGCCGCTCCTCCCGCCCGCCGCCGCGGAGGCGGCAAGGTGATCCGGTACGTCGTCGAGGTCGAGCGC
Source organism: Streptosporangium carneum (assembly GCF_027922005.1). GTDB lineage: Bacteria > Actinomycetota > Actinomycetes > Streptosporangiales > Streptosporangiaceae > Streptosporangium > Streptosporangium carneum. The sequence continues at coordinate 94,219 of NZ_BSEV01000006.1, forward strand.
GGGCTGCCGTTCGACGGGCGCGAGTTCGCCGACGAGGTGCACCGGATCCTCAACGACCGGCGCGGCTGGGGTTTCCGGTTCCAGCGTGTGAGGCGGGGGCCGGTGAGAATCAGGGTCTCGCTGTCCAGCCCCGCGATGACCGACAGGAAGTGCAGGCCGCTGGAGACCTTCGGCGCGCTGTCGTGCTGGAACCGCGGGCGCGCGGTCATCAACGCGAGGCGGTGGAACGCGGGCGTGCGAGGCTACGGCCGCGACGTCGCCTCCTACCGGGAGTACGTCGTCAGCCACGAGGTCGGCCACGGGCTCGGGCACGGCCACATTCCGTGCCCCGGACCCGGCAGGCGGGCCCCGGTGATGCTCCAGCAGACCAAGTCGCTGTACGGCTGCCGCCCCAACCCCTGGCCGTCGCCGAGGCGCTGAGGCTCAGCCCGCCGCGGCGAACCTCTTGGCACAGTACGCCCGCAGCTCGCCGACCAGGTCGCGGACGACGGCGGAGTTCAGCATCTCGGAGGTGGTGACGTAGCCGACGTGCCGCATCGGCGGGTCGGCGTCGAGCTCCTCCATCGCGACCTTCGGGGACGCGTCCGCCAGGGTGAGCCTCGGCACGATCGCGGTGCCCAGCCCGTAGCCGACCATCGAGACCACGACCCCGTCGTCCTCGACCTGGATGTCGCTCGACGGGATCCACGCCTGCCTGGCCAGCCACAGCCTGGTCTCCGCCGAGCAGTTCTCGTGCCAGTCGATCATCGGCAGGCTGCGCGGCTCCGGATGCCCCGCCGGGTAGGCCAGCACGTACGGCTCGGCGAACAGGTCACGCCCCACCAGCCCGCCCACCCTTGAGGGAAGCGTGGCGATGCCCAGGTCGGCCCTGCCGTCCAGCACCTCCCCCGCGATGCCCCTGCCGATCTCCTGCACGATCCGGACGTCGACCGTGACCTTCGGATAGCGCCTGGCGAACCGCGCGAGCACGGTGGGCAGCAGGTGGAAGGCGGCGCTGCGGAACGCCGCGACCCGGATGGCGCCCGTCGTCTCCCCCGCGGACGCGGCGTGCGTCTCGGCCTTCATGACGTCCATGAGGCGCAGGATGCGCCGGGCGTGCCCGACCGCCGCCGCCCCCGCGGCCGTGGGCCGGGCGCCGTTGCGGCCGCGCTGGAACAGCACCGCGCCGATCTTCCGTTCGGCGGCCCTGACGGCGTGGGAGACCGCGGACTGGGTGAGACCGAGCTCCGTCGCGGCCGCGGAGAAGCCGCGCTCCCGCTCGACGGCGACCAGGACGCGCAGCTCGCCCGCCGTCAGATCCTCGTTGGTCACGGTGCAGACGTTATATGAACGCTCCTAATGGAAAACGCGATCTCATGAACTCCGGCCCCTGGTTCCCTCTCATGGCGCTTCCTACGCTGACCGGCACAGCCAACCGAAGAAGCAGAGGACAGTCATGCGCGCCATCCAGATCACCCGTCTCGGCGGCCCGGAAACACTGACCGAGACCGAGCTGCCCGACCCGGTGCCGGGTCAGGACGAGGTCCTCGTCGACGTCGAGGCGGCCGGGGTGAACTTCGCCGACGCCGAGCGGGTGGCCGGAACGTACCTTCCCCCGGATCTGCCGTTCATCCCCGGCAGCGAGGTCGTGGGGCGGACCGGGGACGGCCGCCGCGTCATGGGCCTGGCCAGGCAGGGCTACGCCTCCAAGGCCCTCATCAAGGCCGACGACGTCGTGGAGCTGCCGGAGGAGATCGGCGCGGGCGAGGGGCTGGCGCTGCTGGTCCAGGGGCTGACCGCCTGGCACCTGCTGGGCACGGCGGCGCGGTTGCGCAAGGGCGAGAGCGTCGTGGTGAACTCGGCCGCGGGCGGCGTCGGGCACCTCGCGGTCCAGCTGGCCAGAGAGCTCGGGGCGGGCAGGGTGATCGCCACGGCGTCGAGCGAGGAGAAGCTGGACCTGGCGCTGAGCCTCGGCGCGGACGCGGCGGTGGACGGCTCGGCCGAGGGCTACGCGGAGCGGGTGATCGAGGCCAACCTGGGCAACCGCGCCGACGTGATCCTGGACGCGGTCGGCGGCCCGGTGTTCGACGCCGCGCTCGGCGCGGTGGCGGCGTTCGGCCGCCTGATCAGCTACGGCACCGCCTCCCACCAGGATCCGAGCCCCGTCGACGTGGAGCGCCTGTCCGAGTCCAACGTCGCCGTGGCGGGCTTCTGGATCCGCCCCCTCCTCGCGCAGCCCGGCGGCTACAGGGCGCAGCTGAACGAGCTGCTCGAGCTGACCGTCACAGGCCGGATCAGGCCGATCGTGGGCGGCGAGTACGCCCTCTCCGACGCCAGGACGGCCTTGGAGGACATCCTCGCCCGCCGTACGACGGGCAAGATCGTCCTGCGTCCCTAGTTCCGGCCGCGGTCGTGCCGCCCTCGCACCGGTCGCACCGGCTAACGTACGGCGTGTGCAACCGACGACAGGAGCATCGTTGACGCCTGACGGTGACTACGGAGTGCCGGGCTCGCTGGCGAAAGTGCTCGCCGACGTCGCGGCGGAGCGGGTGGCCCAGGACGTCATGTGGGGCATCCAGGACATCGACGACGGCACAGGGCCGTGGCACGCCGCCGACGCGGACCGGGCGAAGGAGGACGTCGGGGAGGCCTCCCGCGAGGGCCGGCTCACCTGGCGGCACATCCTGCGGGAGGAGGTGCTCGAGGCCTTCGCCGAGGACGGGCCGGACGCCCTGCGAACCGAGTTGGTCCAGGTCGCGGCCGTCGCCGTCAAGTGGGTCCAGGCGCTCGACCGGCGGGGCGGGACGCTCCCCGTCGCCGGAGGGCGCCCCTTCGCACCGCACGCCCTGAAGGTCACCGCGGAAGAGGCTGAGGACGCCGCGGAAGAGGCTGAGGACGCCGCGGCAGGCCGCGCGGAAGACGGTGCCGGGGACGTTGCCGGGGAGGGGCGATGACGCCGAGGCCGACCCTTCTGGTGATCTACACCCCCGCCCTGGAGGCCTGCCGGGCCTTCTACGGCTCCCTGGGCCTGGACTTCCGGCCGGAGCGGCACGGGACGGGGCCCGAGCACTACGCCGCCGTGCTCGGCGACGGGACCGTGTTCGAGATCTACCCGTCGACGGCCCGGCGGACGACGGGCGCCCTGCGCCTCGGGTTCGCCGTGGACCCGGGCTTCAGCCTGGACGGAACGGCGCTGCCCCCGGGCGGTCATCTGCTTCACGACCCCGACGGGCGGACGGTCGAGATCCACGTCCCACCGGTCTGAGCGTCCCCGAGGGCCTTCTCGCCGGTCGCGAACCCCTCTCCCCGGACGCCGGAGGATTTCCCGAACGCCGGAGAGCGGAGACCGGGTGCGTCCGCCCCCCTCGAGGGGGGCGGACGCACCCGCCGCCTCCCCCTAGTGTGGGGCGCAGGCATGCCTCACGAGGGGTAAGGGATATCTGATGTTGCATGAGCGGCTGTCGTCGATCTACGAAAACGTGCTGCGGCGCAACGCGGGCGAGACCGAGTTCCACCAGGCCGTCCGCGAGGTGCTGGAGAGCATAGGCCCGGTGCTGGGCAAGCATCCGGAGTACGCCGAGTCGAAGATCATCGAGCGGATCTGCGAGCCGGAGCGGCAGATCATCTTCCGGGTCCCGTGGGAGGACGACCGGGGCGAGGTGCACATCAACCGGGGCTTCCGCGTCGAGTTCAACAGCGCGCTCGGCCCTTACAAGGGCGGCCTGCGCTTCCACCCCTCGGTCTATCTCGGCATCGTCAAGTTCCTCGGCTTCGAGCAGATCTTCAAGAACAGCCTGACCGGCCTGCCGATCGGCGGAGGCAAGGGCGGCTCCGACTTCGACCCGAAGGGGCGTTCCGAGCGCGAGGTCATGCGGTTCTGCCAGAGCTTCATGACCGAGCTGTACCGCCACATCGGCGAGTACACCGACGTGCCCGCCGGTGACATCGGCGTCGGGCAGCGCGAGGTCGGATACCTGTTCGGCCAGTACAAGCGCATCACCAACCGCTACGAGTCCGGAGTGATCACCGGCAAGGGGCTCAGCTACGGCGGCGCGCAGGTGCGGACCGAGGCGACCGGGTACGGCTGCGCGTTCTTCGTCGCCGAGATGCTGAAGGCACGGGGCACGTCGTTCGACGGCAGGCGTGTGGCGGTCTCCGGCTCGGGCAACGTCGCCGTCTACACGATCGAGAAGGTGCGGCAGCTCGGCGGGATCGTGGTCGCCTGCTCAGACTCCTCCGGATACGTCGTCGACGACAAGGGCGTCGACCTCGACCTGCTCAAGCAGGTGAAGCAGGTCGAGCGCCGCCGGTTGGACGTCTACGCAGAGCGCAGGGGCGGGAACGCGACGTTCGTGCCCGGCCGGAGCGTGTGGGAGGTGCCGTGCGAGGTGGCGATGCCGTCCGCCACCCAGAACGAGATCACCGGCCGCGACGCCGAGCTGCTCGTCCGCAACGGCTGCGTCGCGGTCGGCGAGGGCGCCAACATGCCCACCACCCCGGAGGGAATCCGGATCTTCGAGGAGGCGGGCGTGGCCTTCGGGCCCGGCAAGGCCGCCAACGCGGGCGGGGTCGCGACCAGCGCGCTGGAGATGCAGCAGAACGCCAGCCGCGACTCCTGGACCTTCGAGTTCTCCGAGAACCGCCTGCAGCAGATCATGCGTGACATCCACGACCGCTGCCTGCGCAGCGCCGACGAGTACGGCATGCCGGGGAACTACGTGGCGGGCGCCAACATCGACGGGTTCAAGCGGGTCGCGGACGCGATGCTCGCGCTGGGCCTGATCTGACGGGCTCGAAGCCTGACACAAAGGACACAAGGAACACAAGGGGCTTAACAGAAGGGGGCTGACACAAGTCGGCTCCCACGCCCTGACGCGGCCGCCGGCGGTCTCGGCGGGCCGCTCCGCCGGAACGGCCACGGGTGAGCCCGGGGCGGCCGGCCGGCGGCCCGCCCCCGTCTCGCTCCGGCCCCCGATTTCAGCGCGGCCCGTCTCTCACTCCGCCCTCCGGTTCCAGCGCGGCCCGTCTCTCACTCCGCCCTCCGGTTCCAGCGCGGCCCGTTTCCCGTTCCGCCCCGGTTCAGCGCGGTCCGGGCCAGAGGATCCCCCCTTCCGCTCACCGTACGTTCATCTGCCATTGACGTCGGGCGAACGACGTCCCTAGTATCGCCGCTAACCGTCTAGAAAGTATCCAGACGGATAGCTCCACGTGTCACCTCGAAGGTCACGCCACCTGTGTGGCCTGCGGAGGTGGGCGCTGAACAGGTTCGTCGCCGTACACCGGCCGAGAGCCGTCATCCCGGGAGCGACATCCCTCACACCTCGTAATTCCCCCTGGAGGGCTTGATGTCCCAATCAACCGGTATGCCGGGCGAGATGAACCGTCGACAGCTCCTGCGCCGGATCGGCCTGACCGCACTGGCCGCAGGGCCCGGCGCGGGCCTGCTCAGTGCCTGCGCGACCGCCGGGAGCGGCGGCGCGGACGCGCGGACCCCCGCCACTCCCGCCGCGACCGCCGCGACCTCGGCGGCCAACCCGCTCGGCGTCGACCCCAAGAAGCCCCTGGAGGTCGTGATCTTCAACGGCGGCAACGGCGACGGCTACGCGACCGGACTCCACCAGCCGCTGTACCGGAAGGCGTATCCGCAGGCGGAGATCAAGCACGTCCCGACGCAGAAGATCGGCACCCAGCTCCGGCCGCGCTTCGTCAGCGGTGACGTGCCGGACGTGGTGAACAACTCGGGCCCCGAGGCGCTCGACATGGCGGCGCTGGCCGCCGAAGGCCACCTCGCGGACCTGACCGCGCTCTTCGACGCCCCGTCGATCGACGACCCGGGAAAGAAGGTGCGCGACACCCTGGTCGGCGGCGTCCAGGAGAACTCGCTGATCGACGGCGTCCCACACGTTCTCAACTACACCGTCGCCCACCGCGCCCTGTGGTACAACGCCAAGCTCTTCGCGGCCAAGGGCTGGACGGTGCCCAAGACCTGGGACGCCTTCCTGGCCCTCGGCGAGGAGGCGAAGAAGGCCGGCATCACGCTGTTCGCCTACCCCGGCCAGGTCGGGCCGTTCTACCAGGTCTGGAACCTCGTCTACACGGCGGCGAAGATCGGCGGCAACCAGGTCATCGTCGACATCGACAACCTGGCCGACGGCGCCTGGACCAACCCGGCCGTCCTGGCCTCCGTCACCGCCTGGGCGGACCTGCAGGCCAGGTACGGCGACAAGGCCTACTTCGGCCTGGACCACACCCAGACGCAGATCAAGCACCTGCAGGACAAGGTGGCCTTCTACCCCTGCGGCTCCTGGCTGGAGAACGAGATGGCCAAGGACAAGCCGGACTCCTTCGAGTACGCCATCGCCCCGGTGCCGAGCGTGACCGCCACGGACAAGCTGCCCGCCGAGGCCATCATGGTCGGGGTGAGCGAGGCGTTCTTCGCCTCGGCGAAGGGCCCCAACCCCGCAGGCGGCCTGGAGTACCTGCGGATCATGCTCTCCAGAGAGGGGGCCCGCGGCTACACCGAGAGGACCAAGAACCTCACCGTGGTCAACGGCGTCGCGGAAGGGCTGGACCTCCCTCCCGCCGTACGGAGCGCCGCCAAGGCACAGGACGCGGCGGGCAGGAACACCATCACCGACGCGCGGTTCGAGAGCTGGTACAAGGAGCTGTTCGACCACTCCCAGACCCAGACGAACGCGGTCATGGCAGGCCGCGTCACGCCCGAGCAGTTCTGCGCGAACATGCAGAAGAAGGCCGACGAGATCAAGAAGGACTCGTCGGTCTCCAAGCAGACGCGGAGCGCCTGACCCATGTTCACGCGGCTGCGCGCGTTCGGCTTCGTCGCCGGCTTCCTCGTGGTGCCGGCGGTGCTCTACCTGGCCTTCGTGATCAATCCGTACGTCCAGGCGTTCCAGATCGCGTTGACGGACTGGCGGGGCGTGTCACGCGCCCCGGGGTTCGTCGGACTGGAGAACTTCGCCCGCCTCTGGGACGACCAGGCGTTCTGGCAGGCTCTGCGCAACCACGGCGTCCTGCTGGTCACGCTGCCCCTCGTCACGATCGCCCTCGCGTTGTTCTTCGCCTACCTGCTCAACCTGGGCGGAGGCGGCGCGAGCGGGACGATGCGCGGGGTGCGGTGGTCGGGGTTCTACCGGGTGGTGTTCTTCCTGCCCCAGGTCCTGGCCGTGGCCGTCGTCGGCGTGCTGTTCAAGGCGGTCTACCGGCCCGACGAGAGCGGCGTCGTCAACGGCGCCCTGATCAAGCTGGGCCTGGAGCCCGTCGGCTGGCTCACCGAACCCGGGCTCGCCCTGTGGTCGATCATCGCGGTGATGGTCTGGCAGGCCGTCGGCTTCTACGTCGTGCTGTTCTCCGCCGGAATGGCCGCGATCCCCAGGGACGTCTTCGAGGCGGCGGCGCTGGACGGCGCGGGCCGGGTGCGGATGTTCCTGTCCATCACCCTGCCCCTGCTGTGGGACACCGTGCAGGTCGGCTGGGTCTACCTCGGCATCGCCGCCTTCGACGGCTTCGCGCTGGTGCAGGTGCTCTCGGTCGACCGGGGCGGCCCTGACGGCGCCACCACCGTGCTGCCCCTGGAGATCTGGAAGACGGCGTTCAGCTACTCGAAGTTCGGCTACGCCTCGGCGATGGGCGTGGCGCTGTTCTTCATGACCATCACGTTCGCGGCGCTGACCCTGCGTGTCACCCGTCGCGAGAGGATCGAGTTCTGACCGTGACGCTCACCACCGAACCACCGCTCACCACCTCCTCCGCCGCCGCTCCCCCCGCGTCCGGACGCCCGCGTCCCGGACTGCTCACCGGCCTGTCGCACGTCGCGCTGGTCGTGTGGGCGCTGCTGGTCGTGCTTCCGCTGCTGTGGACCCTGCTCGCGTCGTTCAAGGACAACACCGAGATCTTCGGCGACGCGCTGCAGCTGCCCGCCGAGCTGCGCTGGGACAACTGGGCCCGCGCCTGGAGCAAGGCGAACGTCGGCACCTACCTGCTGAACACCGTGATCGTCGTCGCCGCGGGCACGTTCGGGACCATGCTCCTCGGCTCGATGGCCGCCTACGTGCTGGCCCGCTACAGGTTTCCCGGCAACCGGTTGATCTACTACCTGTTCGTCTCCGGCATGGCCTTCCCCGTCTTCCTCGCCCTGGTGCCGCTCTTCTTCGTGGTCGACCAGGTGGGGTTGCTGAACACCCACACCGGCCTGGTCCTCGTCTACATCGCCTACTCCCTGCCGTTCACGATCTTCTTCCTGGCCTCGTTCTTCAAGACGCTGCCCACCTCCGTCGCCGAGGCCGCGATGATCGACGGAGCGTCGCACGTCCGGACGTTCTTCCAGGTCATGCTCCCGATGGCCAGGCCAGGACTGGTCAGCATCACGATCTTCAACGTGCTCGGACAGTGGAACCAGTACCTCCTGCCCCTGGTGCTGCTCTCCGGCGCCAAGGACAAGTGGGTCATCACCCAGGGCATCGCCGACATCTCCACCATCGCCGGATACGAGGCCGACTGGCCCGGCCTGTTCGCCGCGCTCAGCATGTCGATCATTCCGGTGGTGGTCGTCTACGCCGTCTTCCAGCGCCAGATCCAGTCCGGGCTAACCTCGGGTGCGCTGAAATAGCGATGATCCAGACCGTCCAGACAACGAGGATGAGCATGTCGTCCGGAAGCCCGCGTGTCCTGCGCACCCTGAACGAGCGCGCCACCCTGGAACTGCTGCTCCGCAGCGGGCCGCTCACCCGGGGGGAGCTGGAGAGCCTGACCGGCCTGTCGAAGGCCTCGGCGGCCGAGGTCCTGCGCCGTCTGGAAGCCGCCCGCCTGGTGAAGAAGGGCGGGCGGAAGCCGGGCAGCGCGGGACCCGCCGCGCACATGTGGGCGCTGGACGGCTCCTGCTGCCACGTGGCCGGGGTCGACGTCACGCCGGACGCCCTGGACGTGGCCGTCGCGGATCTGACGGGACAGGTGGTCGGCGAGCACCGGATGGCCACGCCCGGCATCCACGATCCGATCGGCTCGCTCGCCGCCGCGGTGGGCGAGGCGGCGCGCGCCGCGGGCCTGCGGACCGGCGACCTCGACCAGGTCGTCATCGGGATGCCCGGCGTCGTCGACGTCGTCGGCGACCGGCTGGACTCGGTGATCCAGCTGCCCAGCTGGGAGCACGTGCACGACCTCGCCCCCCTGCGCGCGCGGCTCGGCAACGACCGCGTGCGCATGGAGAACGACGTGAACCTCGTCGCGGTCGAGGAGATGGTCAAGGGCGCGGCGCGCGAGGCGGAGAGCTTCGCGCTGTTCTGGCTGGGCCAGGGGATCGGCGCGGGCGTGGTGCTGAAGGGCGCCCTGTGGCGGGGCGCCACGGGAAGGGGCGGCGAGATCGGCTCCATCGTCGTCCCCGATCCCGTCGAACGGGGACGGGTGCTGGGCCCCGAGGGCGGATCGCTCGACTCCATCCTCGGCGCGGAGGCCGTGCTGCGGCTCGCCCGCGCCCACGGCCTCGCGGCGGACGCCACACCGATCGCAGAGACGGGCACAGAGACAGGCGCAGGGAGGGGCGCGATGGCCGCCTCGACGGCGGACAGCACGGCGCGCGCCGCGGCGGACGTCCTCCGCGAGGCCGTCGCCGACGGGCACACCGCCTTCCTCGAGTCGCTGGCCGCCAGGATGGCCGTCGGCGTCATCGCGGTGGTCGGCGTCATCGACCCGGATCTGGTGGTGCTCGGCGGTTCGCTGTGCGCAGCGGGCGGCGAGGAGCTCCGCCGCATGGTCGCCGTTCGGCTGGCCGCCACCTCTCTCGCCCGCACCCCCCTGGCGCTCAGCACGGTCAGCGGCAATGCCGTGCGGGCGGGCGCCGTCGAGTTCGCCCTGGACATCGCGCGCGAGCAGGTCTTCAAAGCCGGCACGGCGGGCCGCTGACGCGACGACCGCCTCCCCCGCCGGACCGCTCCCCGCCGGAGGAGAGCGCCCCCGCGAAGCCGTGCCGGCGAAACCACCTCTACCAAGCCATGCCAATGAAGCCGTATCCACGAAGGAGAACAGGAATGTCGAAGGTCCTTGTCATCGGTGCCCATCCGGACGAGGCGGACATGTACGCCGGTGGAACCGCGGCGCTGCTGGCCCGCGCGGGCCACGCGGTGAAGTTCGTGTCGCTCACCAACGGCGACGCGGGCCATTTCACGATGGAACCCGTGCCTCTGGCCCGGCGCAGAGCCAGGGAGGCCGTGCGCGCGGCCGAGGCGCTCGGCGTGCTGGAGTACGAGATCCTCGACGTGCACGACGGTGAGCTGGAGCCCTCGGTCGAGATGCGGAGAAAGGTGATCGAACTGATCCGCGAGTGGCGGGCGGACGTGATCGTCGCCCTGCACGGCGAGGGCCCCGGCCACCCCGACAACCGGGCGGCGGGCCGCCTGGTGGCCGACGCTGTGGCCTTCTGCACGACGCCCAACGTGGCGCCCGGCAGGCCCGCGCTCGAGCGCGAGCCGCTCTGCCTGCTCATGGTGGACTACGCCGCCCCCGGCTTCCACCGGCACGACGTCGCCGTCGACGTCGACCCCGTCATCGACAGGAAGGTGGACGCCTGCGCGGCGCACGCCTCGCAGTTCTTCGAGTACTCCCCCGCCGCGCGAGGGCTCGCGGGCCTGGTGCCCGCGGAGGACGCGGTCGAGGAGCGCCGGGCGTTCGTCCTCGCCCACTGGGAGGAGTTCATGATCGCCGGTGACGACATGCGCCCGGCTCTGGCCAGACGGTACGGCGACGCGCACGCGGAGCGGGTCCGGCACGCCGAGACCTTCCAGCTCGCGGGCTACGGCCGCGCCGTGCCGGACGAGGAGCTGCCCCTGCTCCTCGACGTCTTCGGCGACGGCCTGACCGCCGGACTCCCCGAGCCGAGCGTCGGGATCGCCTAGCGGACGGCCCGCGCGGGCCTATTTGGCGCGCGGGCGGTTGCTCCACCTCGGCTTGCGGAACAGGTCGCGGCGTTCCAGGAGGTAGGCGAGCTTCGAGGCGGCGATCCGCACCGCCTCCTCGTGCCGGTGCCGCTTGTCCGGGACGACGCCGCTCCAGCGTTCGAGCAGGCGGGCCATCTCGTCGGCGACCTCGCCGATCACCCGGTAACGGGTGCTGAAGGCGTAGAGGTCGCCGTGGACCTCGTTCACCAGGTCCTCGTCGACCCCGCGGATCAGCGGCCTGATCTTCTTGAGGATGTCGGCGTCCATGGCCGGGGTGACCGGCGCGCGCCGGGCGTCTCCCTCCGGAACCATGATGAGCGCCCTGATCCTCGTGACGGCCAGGGCCCGTTCGGGCTGCGGAGTGGAGGGGTGCTCGGCGAGGTCGAGCAGACGCCGGAGGGTCTCCTGTGTCTTGTCGTCGAACATTGGAGGCCCGTTCGCCCTTTCTCGTCCCTCGGCGTGCCGTGCGGATGCGACCACATGCTATTCGACGGGGCGTCACGGGACGGACGGAGCGGGACGGGAGCGCGGCAGGCCGCACGGCAAAGAACGCCCACATTCCGCACATCCCGGCGAGTTCGCCGGGAGGGCGGGTAGGGGTCGGGCATGGCAGAGATCGGTTACACGATGATGTGCGAGCAGACGCCCGCCAGGCAGCTGGTCGACGACGTCGCGACCGCGGAGCGGGTCGGCTTCGACTACGCGGTCGTCTCCGACCACTACTTCCCGTGGCTGGAGGAGATGGGGCACGCTCCGTACGCCTGGTCGGTGCTCGGCGCGGCGGCGCACGCCACCGAGCGGCTGCCGCTGATGACCTACGTGACCTGCCCGATCATGCGCTACCACCCGGCGGTGGTGGCGCAGAAGGCGGCCACGATGGGCGCGCTGACCCGGGGACGCTTCACGCTGGGCCTCGGCGCGGGGGAGAATCTCAACGAGCACGTGATCGGCCACGGCTGGCCTCCGGTCGACACCCGGCACGAGATGTTCCGCGAGGCCATCGAGATCGTCCAGGAGCTGTTCGAGGGGCGATACACGACTTACCGGGGCGAGTTCTTCGACGTCGACTCGGCCAAGCTGTTCGACCTGCCCGAGGAGCCGGTGCCGCTCGCGATCGCCGCCTCGGGAGGCCGGTCGGCGGAGATCGCCGCCGAGTACGGCGACGCGCTGGTGGCGGTCGATCCCGACGCGGACCTGGTCGAGAGGTTCGTCTCCTCCGGCGGCGCGGGCAGGCCGGTCTACGGCCAGCTGCCCGTCTCCTACGACCCCGACGCCGAGGCGGCCCTGGAGCGGGCCCACCGGCTGTGGCGCTGGGCGGTGGGCGGCTGGAAGGTCATGGCCGAGTTGCCCGCGCCGGTCAACTTCGCGGCCTACGCCGAGACCGTGCGCCCGGAGGACGTCGCGGAGAAGGTGCCGTGCGGCCCCGACGTCGACGCGGTCGTCGAGGCGGTGCGCAAGTACACCGACGCGGGGTTCACCCATGTCGCCCTGGTCCAGATCGGCCACGAACACCAGCGGGAGTTCTTCGACTGGTCGGAGAAGGAGCTGCTGCCCGCGCTGCGGCGGCTGTAGGGACGCGGCGGCGGGGAGAGCTCCCGCGGGAACGACCGCGGGCGTGCCCCAGCGACGTCGTCAGGCCCTCGGGAACGGCCGGCGGCCCGCGGATCCCGGTTCACTCCTCGGCGGCCTTGCGGTGCGGGTAGACGTGGCCCAGCTCGTGGTCGGAGGGCAGGACGCAGCGGCGGTCGGCGTCGGTGTGGGGACAGCGGGGCGCGTCGAGCCTGCGGGGGAGCGGCTCTCCCTCCTCCTGCCCGGGATCACCGTCTACGGCAGGCTGGTGGGTCATGGGCGCGCATCCTCCTGTGGCAGCCTGAACGGAACGCTCCAAGCGGTGCCCGGCGCGGGCCGGCCGCCGCGATCGGTCGGCGGCCAGACGTGAGATCCGTGGAATCCGTGGAGTCAAGCAATCTATCCCTGTGAGTTCCGAGTGCCCAGGACCGGAGATTTGACGCTGCCAGGCTTGATCGTTGTCAGGAATCGACACTCATGGGTGGATATGCCCTTCACGGCCGTTTCCCTCGCCTGACACCACCGGGTCACCCGCCCTGACAGCACGCGCGCGCGGGAACCAGGGGTTACGATCACTCGTTCGCCGTTTCGGTTACGTCACCACAACAGGAGAGAGATATCCGTGGTCTTCAAACGGCTGCTGGGAGTCTTCGGCGTCGGAGGTCCCTCCGTGGACACCGTTCTGGCCGTGTCGCGCGTCTCCCCGGGAGGGTCCCTGAGCGGAGAGGTCCGCATCAAGGGCGGTGACCTCGACGCCGAGATCGAGGGCATCCGCCTCGCCCTGGTCGCCAGGGTCGAGACCGAGCACGAGGAGGGGGAGTACAGCGGTCTCGGGGAGTTCTTCGGCGCCGAGGTCTCCGGCCCGTTCACCCTGCGCGCGGGCGAGGAGCGCGCCGTGCCGTTCGTGATCCCGGTGCCGTGGGAGACGCCGCTCAGCGAGGTCGAGGGCGTGCCCCTGAACGGCATGGCCGTGGGCCTGCGCACCGAGCTGGCGGTCGCCAGGGCGGTGGACAAGGGCGACCTCGACCCCTTCTCCGTGGCGGCCCTGCCCTCCCAGGAGGCCGTCCTGACGGCCTTCTCCCGGCTCGGCTTCCACTTCAGGCGCGCCGACCTGGAGAGCGGCCACCTGCACGGCGTGCGACAGGAGCTGCCGTTCTACCAGGAGATCGAGTTCCACCCGTCCGCCCAGTACGCGGGCAGGGTCAACGAGGTCGAGCTGACCTTCGTCGCCTCCCCCGCCGGCCTCGACGTCATCCTGGAGGCCGACAAGCGAGGCGGGCACGGCGGGGGCGACTCCTTCGGGCACTTCCAGGTGAGCCACGAGCAGGCTCTCGCGACCGACTGGGCCGGCGAGATCACCGCCTGGCTCGACGGCCTGGCCCACCACGGCGGGCACCACGGATACGACGGCCACCACGACCACCACGGCGGCGGCGCGGCCGTCGCGGCCGGGGCCGCGGGCCTGGCGGGCGGATTCGTGGCCGCCGAGGTGATCGACGAGATCGGCGACTTCTTCGAGGGAGACGAGGAAGAAGAGGAGTGAGCGCGCGGCGGGCCGCCCTCGAGGGGCGGCCCGCCCGTGGCGCCGCCGCGAACACGCCCCGCCCGGACCACCGCCGGGAACGTCCCATGAGAAAGAGCCCGCCCGGATCACCTCCGGGAAACGTCACGCGGGGAACATCGCGCGCGGGACGTCCCCCCGGAATCGTCCCGTCCGGGGGCGCCAGGGGGACGAACCACCCGGGCCGCGCGGCAGAGGGCCGTCCGCGGGGCCGTACCTCCTCCGCGGCCGTGCCGCCTCACCATCCCCGGCGTTCCGGCAGGCCAGGCACGCGGATGGCACCGGATGACTGCCGAGAACGGCGGTCATAACGCCACGATGTCATAACACTGCGGTAGGGATTTTTTGCCACATTCCTGGCCCGCGACGCGCCAAATACCTTGACAGCACCCCTCACAAGGAGTGCACATGTTGAGTAAACGCTCCCTCCTGTCCGGTGCCGCCATCGCGGCTCTCTGCGTGGCGGCCACCGTCTCCCCCGCCGCCGCCCAGTCGGCCCCGCTGGCCGCGCCGCAGCCGGCCGCCCCCTCGATGATCGAGGCGCTCCAGCGCGACCTCGGCCTCACCGCCGAGCAGGCGGTCACCCGCCTGGCCAACGAGGCACGCGCCGCGGGAACCGAGTCAGCCCTCAGCAAGACGCTCGGCGACAAGTACGCGGGCGCATGGCTCAACGCCGACGCCTCCCGGCTCCTCGTCGCCACCAGCGACGCCGCCACGGCGGGCGCCATCAGGGCGAAGGGCGCCCAGCCCGTGGTCGTCAGCCGTACCCTGGCACAGCTCAACGCGCTCAAGGACCGTCTCGACCAGGCGCCCGCCCAGGCACAGGCGGGGGCGTCCCTCTGGTACGTCGACGTCACGACCAACAGCGTCGTGGTCCTGGCCAAGGAGCAGGCGGCCGGCGAGGCCCTCGTGTCCGCCGCCGGAGTCGGCGCCGACGCGGTGCGAGTCCAGGTCTCGGCCGAGCAGCCCCAGGCCCTCGTCAACCTCAGGGGCGGCGACGCGTACTACATCGGCAGCGGCAGCAGGTGCAGCATCGGCTTCCCCGTCACCAAGGGCAGCACCCCCGGCTTCGTCACCGCCGGACACTGCGGCAGGACGGGCCAGACCACCAGCAACCCCTCGGGCACCTTCCAGGGCTCCTCGTTCCCCGGCAACGACTACGCGTGGGTCGCCACCCCGGGCCACACCCCCCAGCCGTGGGTGAAGTCGGGCAGCACCAACGTCATCGTCAGGGGGTCGACCCAGGCCACGGTCGGCGCCTCCATCTGCCGTTCCGGTTCGACCACCGGCTGGCACTGCGGGACCATCCAGCAGCACAACACCTCCGTCACCTACCCCCAGGGGACGGTGTCCGGCGTGACCCGCACCAGCGTCTGCGCCGAGCCCGGCGACTCCGGCGGCTCCTTCATCTCGGGCAGCCAGGCGCAGGGCGTCACCTCGGGCGGATCCGGCAACTGCAGGTCGGGCGGCACGACCTACCACCAGCCGGTCAACGAGATCCTGCAGGTCTACGGCCTCACCCTCAAGGTCGGCTGACCGCTCTCCTCTCCCGCTCGTCCCCACGAGCAACCCCCCAGGCCGAGGAGGCCAACGAAGTGGTAAGAATCATCCGCTTGACCATCGGCTTCGTCCTAGGACTCGCCTTCCTGGCGACCGTCTCCCCCGCCCAGGCGGCCACCGCCGCGCCGGCGACCACCGGCAAGGCCGCCGCCGTCCGGGTGCTCCGGTACGACGCCAGCCGCGCCGCCGAGTTCCGCTCCTACATCGACCAGGCGGCGCAGGTCTGGAACTCCAGCGTGACCAACGTGCGCCTGGTGGCGGGCAGCCCGGCGGACTTCGTCGTGTACGCCGACAACGGCTGGCCCCGCGCCCAGCCGACCAGCCTCGGGCGGGGCACGGTGTGGATCGGCAGGCAGGCGACCGCGGAGGGCCACAACCCGCTGCGCATCTCGACCCACGAGATCGGCCACATCCTGGGACTGCCCGACAGGCGCACCGGCCTGTGCACGGACCTGATGTCCGGCGCGAGCGCGGGCACGGGCTGCACCAACCCCAACCCCAACGCGACCGAGAAGGCCCAGGTCGAGCGTAACTTCAGGGGCTTCACCCCGGCGATCGACTTCGGCCGGATCTACGTCGACGCTCCTGAGCCGGCGGCCCCGTAGACGGGCACGTCCGACAAGCGCCCTCAGCGAACACCCTCGACGAGCACCGCCACCGGACGCGACGCCGGAAACGGTGAAGAGAGGCGGTGAACGACCGCGGAGGCCATCTGGCCGGTCCGGCCGAGCGCTCGGCCGGACCGGCCATCGCCTTTCTCGCCCCCGGGAGCGCCCCGGGGGCTTTCGCGGAAGCGTGGCCGCCGGGCTGACGCCGTCCTCGAAAGGACGCGCGGGCAGGGCCTCCGCGGCTCAGCGCAGGAGCTTCTCGAAGCAGTGGGAGCCGGCCAGTTCCTCGTACGGGGAGAAGAGCGGGATGGAGACGTAGCCCTCCCGCTCGTACAGTCTCACCGCGTCCGGCTGGCGGTCCCCGGTCTGCAGGACGATCCGAGGCGCGCCGAGCACGCGGGCGGCGTCCTCGGCGGCGGTGAGCAGCGCGCGGGCCACACCCGCGCCACGGTGGGAGGCCGCCACGAACATCCGCTTGAGCTCTAGGTCGGCGCCGTGCCTGCGCAGCGCGACGTGGCCGACGGGCAGGGACGCCCCCGCGTAGGCGACGCCGGTGTAGACCACGGTCTCCGACTCGACGGCCATGCCGCGGGGCAGGTAGTCGGGCCTCTGGGCGAGCCGGTCGGCGTACCTGGCGCCCATCTCCTCCGTCATCGCCGCGCGCAGCGCGACGGCGGCGGCGTCGTCCCAGCCGACCGGCCTGACCTCGATGACGTCGGTTCTCTCTGCGGATACGGGCATACGGCCTTCCCTGCCTTTCTCGCGGCCTCTTCACGCGAACCTCTCACGCCGGCCTTCGCGCACGACGCCGAGGGTATTCTCCGTCCCGGTCAGCCGAGAATCCTGGCCGCCCCGAACCCGGCGGCCAGCTCGGCCCCGGTCTCGAACCTGGAGGGAGCGAAGGCCGCCAGGCGCGGGTCGACGTCGTCGCCGACGAGCAGCCTGGCCACGTGGTCCCCCCAGGCGGGGGCGAGCTTGAAGCCGTGGCCGCTGGTTCCCGCGTCGACGTAGACGCGCTCGCTCACCCGCCCCGTCACCGGCTGCCAGTCCGGGCTGACGTCGTACAGCGAGGCCCAGCCTCCGACCGGCAGCGCCCTGCGGCGGGCCGGGGACCGCCTGGCGGCCGCTTCGGCGAGTCTGCCGGTCTCGTCGGGGGCGACGGCGCGCGCGAAGTCGTCGGGGTCGGCGGGGGAGGCGGGCACCACGCCGCCGACGAGGTACTGGGTGCGCGGCTGCGGCGTGGAGTAGTAACCCCCGGCGACGTCGATCAGCACATGGGGCACGAGCCCCTCCGCGTCCGCGGGGTCGTGCTCCAGGACCGCGACGACGTGCCGCTCGACGGTCAGCGGCAGGTCGACGCCGAGCGGCCGCAGCAGCGGCGCGGTCCACGGCCCGGCCGCGACCAGCAGCGCGCCGAGGTGGTGCGCCGATCCGTCGGCCGTCGTGACGGTCACCCCGCCGGCGTTCTCGTCGATCGCGACCACGGGGCGGTTGACGTGGATCTCGGCTCCGTGCCTCCGCGCCGCCTCCGCGAGACCGAGCGTGGTGCCGAAGGGGTCGGCGTAGCCCGCTCCGGGCTCCCAGACCGCCACCGCGACGCCCTCGGTGTCCAGGTACGGCAGAGCCGAGGGAATCTCGGCCTCGAGGAGCTCGCTGCCGATCCCCAGGCGGGCCGCGGTGTCCTTCGCCGTCGCCACGTCGTCGGGGCCGTGCAGGTAGAACGCCCCCGTACGGCGGAAGCCCGACTGTCCCCCACCGGTCCGCTCGCCGAAGTCGGCGAGGAACGCGATGCCGTCGCGGGCCACCTCGGCGAGGAAGGGGTCGGTGTAGTAGGCCCGGCAGATGGCCCCCGAACGCCCGGTCGGGCCCGAGGCCGGGGCGCCCCGGTCGAAGACGGCGGTCGAGACGCCCCTGCGGGCGAGGTGGAAGGCCGCGCTGACCCCGTGGACTCCGGCTCCGATGATTCCGACGTCGTATGACACGCCACCACCACATCCTCGAACTAGGGCTTACCCGGACAAAATACCAATTCAACAGATAGGAATACTAGGTATCATGGCCGTCGTGATCACCCGGCACACCGCGGGGAGGCCGGAGGCGCCCCCCCCGGGCGAGGGAGCTACGCTCGTTTCATGATCACTGCTTGGGACCCCTCGGCGGCGGGTGTGCTACGGCTGCCCTCGGGCAGGCTCGTTCGCGGCCGGGGGCTTCGCCACCCTCTCCCCGCGGGACCTGAACCCACCTTCGCGCTGTATCTCCTGGGCCGTGAGCCGTCCCCGGTCCCCTGGGAGTCCCGCTGGCTCCGCTGGCCGGACTTCTGGCTGCCGTCCGACCGCGCCGCCGCGGGGGACGCGTTGCGCGAGGCGTGGGCGCGTGCCGGGACCGAACGCGTCGAGGTGGCCTGCGGCGGCGGACGCGGACGGACCGGCACCGCGCTGGCCTGCCTCGCCGTACTGGACGGGGTGCCCGGCCACGAGGCGGTCGCCTACGTCAGGGAGCACTACTCCTCACACGCCGTGGAGACCCCCTGGCAACGTCGCTTCGTCGCCCGCTTCCGGTAACGGCCCGTCTCCTCTTCCGACGGCTTCCGACGGCTTCCGACGGCCGCCTGACTCGTCAGCGGCCGTCCTGCCCTCGGGCGACCGCCCCGACCGCCCCGACCGCCCCGACGGAACGCTACCGGCCGGCGGCCTGGGCGGCGTCCGGGGTCTGGGCGGCGACCAGGGCGGCGTACCTGCCGCCTCTGGCGAGCAGGCCCTCGTGGGTGCCGCGCTCCACGATCTTCCCCTCGTCGACCACCAGGATGAGGTCGGCGTCCTTCACGGTGCTCAGCCGGTGAGCGATCACGATGCGCGTCTGGGTGAGCCAGCCGAGGTTGGCCTCGATGCGCGCCTCCGTGGTGCTGTCGAGATGGCTGGTGGCCTCGTCGAGAAGCAGGATCTTCGGCCGGGACAGCAGCGCGCGGGCGAGCGCGAGCCGCTGCTTCTGCCCGCCTGACAGGCCGCCTCCCTCCATGAGGAGGGTCTCGTACCCCATGGGCATCATGCTGATCTCTTCGTGCAGACAGGCCAGCTCGGCGGCCTGGATGATCCGCTCCATCGGCGCGTCGGGGGCGTTGAGGGCGATGTTCTCCCTGATCGACCCGGTGAACAGCGACGGCTCCTGGGTGACCACGCCGAACTGGCGGCGCAGCGAGCGCAGGTTCAGCTCGGACAGCGGAACGCCGTCGTAGCTGAGCTGTCCCTCCGACGGCGTGTGCAGCGCCAGCAGCAGTCTGGCCAGGGTGCTCTTGCCCGCCCCTGAGGGGCCGACCAGGGCGATCTTCTGACCCGAGCTGATCGACACGGAGATGCCGCGCAGCGTCCACGGTCCCCTGGGGTCGTGCCGGAAGCCGACGCCGTGCAGTTCGACCGAGCCGCGCAGCCTGAGCACCTCGATGCCCGCGGTCGACTCGGGCTCGGAGGCGAGGATGTCCGACAGACGGTCGAAGTGCGCCCCCGCCTGCTGGAGTCCCTGCAGACTGGCCATCAGCGAGCCGATGGGGGTCAGGGCGGCGGCCGCGAGGGCGTTGAGCGCGAGCAGCGCGCCCAGGGTCAGCTCCCCGTCGAGCACCCGCCACGCGCCGACCCAGAGCAGCGCGAGCGGGGCCAGCAGGCGCAGGGTCCCGAGCGCGGCCTCCAGCAGTCCCTGGGCCAGGCCGCCCCGCATGTCGGCGTTCAGCTGGGTGGTGAAGTGCCTCGACCACTGCTCGACCGCGCGGTGCTCCGCCCCGGAGGCCTTCAGCGTCTCGATGCCGCCGATGGCCTGGACCAGCTGGCTCTGGGTCGCGGAGAAGGCGCTGAGCTCCTCCTGGGTGAGGAGGCTGACCCTGCGGGCCGTGGCCAGCAGCAGCAGCACCTGAAGGGCCGCGAAGGCGAGCAGACAGGCGCCGAAGGCGACGTCCCAGCTGAAGACGAGGATCAGGTAGCCGACGGCGAGCGGCCCGTCGAGCAGCGCGGACAGGACCTGCCCCGTGAGCATGTCCCGCAGCACGGCGACGCTTCCCGCGCGTGTCATCAGGTCGCCCTTGCCCCGCAGCGCGAAGTAGCGGTACGGCAGGGCGACCAGATGTGAGACCACCCCCCCGGTCAGCTCGGCGTCCGCCCCCGCGCGTATGGCGACCAGCAGGACCGAGCGGAGGTAGCCGACCGCGAACTGCGTCGCGGCGGCGATCCCCAGCCCCACCCCGATCAGGGTCAGCAGCCCCTGCGCGCCCGTGGGAAGGACCCGGTCGACCAGCGCCTCGGAGAAGAACGGCAGCGCCAGGCCGAGCAGCTGCAGCAGCAGGGAGGCCAGCACCACCTGGGCGAGCAGCCCCTTCCTGCGCATCAGCAGCGCGCGGACGAACCTGCGACGCCAGGCCGCGCCCGCGGTCGAGCGGCCCCGCCGGAAGCCGGGCCCCGGCTCGAAGGCGAGCAGCACGCCGGTGAAGCCCTCGTCGAACTCCTCGGCGGTGAGCCTGCGGCGGCCACGCCCCGGATCGACGATGTCGACCCGGTCCTCGGCCCAGCGCTCGACGACCACGAAGTGCTTGAACTCCCAGTGCACCACCGCGGGCATCGGCACGCGGGCCAGGTCCGCGGGGGCCAGGGAGAAGGCCCGCGACTTCAGCCCGCACTCCACGGCCCCCTCGCGCAGCGCCTTGGCGCTGAGGCCGTCCCTGCCGATCTGGAGCCGGTCGCTGATCTCCTGCAACGAGATCCGCCGCCCGTGGTAGGACAGGACCATCGCCAGACAGGCGGCCCCGCACTCGGTCGCGGTGTTCTGCAGCACGACGGGCACGCGTCTCATGCCCCGCCTCCCATCCGTGTCCTCAGCACCAGGGCGAACACGACGCCCGCCGCCATCAGCAGCACGACCACCGCCCACAGCGCGACCAGCGTGCGCGTGCGGATCGTCAGCGGGACGTCCTCACGCGTCGAGGAGTCCCGGTAGCGGCGCAGGGACTCCTCACGGAAGATGCCGCCGCTCATGACCAGTGCCATTCGATCGAGGCCTGACGGCGGCGCTCGGCCAGCCATTGGGAGAACGCCAGGCGGCCTGCGGCGGCCAGCGTCCGCTCGTCCCGTACCGCGGCCGCACGGGTCAGGACGACTCCGGCGAGGAAGGTCCCGCCGTGGGCCACGGGCCCGACCACGGTCCCCGGCGCGGCGTCGCGGAGCGGCTCGGGCAGCTCGAAGGCCAGACGCTCGGCGATCGTCGTCTCGATGTCGCCGTCCCCCGACGCGAGAGCCGCGAGGCCGCCGTCGTGGACCCGGGCGAGGTCTCCCGCACAGGCCGCCAGAGACGTCTCGGGTCCGGTGATCCAGACCCCGCGCACCCGGTCGAACGCCCCGGGGGCGGCGGCCAGGCGGGCGGGGCCGAGCTCGGCCTCCATGCGGCGGCGGAAACCCCTGCGCCGGGCCACGCCGCCGATGTAGGTCTCGAACTGCGGCAGGGTCATGCCCATCTCGGCCAGCCAGGCCATCGTCGAGGCACGGTCGTGCAGGCCCCGCCCGCGGCGGAACTCGTCGGCCGCGGCCTGCAGATCCCCGGCGTCGACCGGCTCGGTCTCCTTCCGGATCTCGTTGAGGATCAGGCACTGGTCGACGATCTCGTCGTGCGGCGTCATGTCACGGCGCGACAGCGACCGGATCATGGTCAGTGCCTGCGCGACCGACAGATGCACCTCGTCGACGCTGACCAGCTGGCCCGCCGCCCAGTGCGTCGAGTGGTCGATCAGCCAGGGCACGCCGTCCTCCGCCTGCGCGGTGAGGGCGACCGTCCCGCCCTCCGGGTCCTCGACCAGCAGGTCGAAGTCGACCACCGGGGTGCCGGGGCGCTCGTCGACGACCAGCTGGGCCCGCAGTCCCGGATGCTCCTCGGCCCACGCGGCGGCCGCCCGCCTGGCCTCCTCGACGTCGGCGCGGCGTCGGGGCAGGCCGCGCAGCAGCCGCACGCCGGACGCGAGCGCGGTTGCGAAGTCACTCATGGTCCGTTGATCCGTTCTCGGTCTCCGCCGCCGCGAGCCAGTCGGCGATCGCCTCGGCGATGGGCAGCCCCGTGTGGTGCTCGACGAATCCCCAGGCCCCGTTGGGGTTGATCTCCAGGAACACGTACTCCCCCTCGGGGGTGAGGATGAGGTCGATCGCGCCGTAGGTCAGGTCGAGCGCGGCGACCAGGTCCGCGCACCGGCGTTCCAGGTCCTCGGGAAGCCGGTGCGCGCCGTGCCGCACCCGGTCGTCGTCGTAGTGCCGCCAGTCGTCCCTGGCCGTGCGCGACGCCTGCGAGTCGATCTCCATCGCGAAGACCCGGTCGCCGACCACGATCACGCGCAGTTCCACGGCCTTGGGAACGTACGGCTGGAGGATGACCGGCTCATGCCTGAGGCGGTGGCGCGAGGTGAGGTGCCGCCGGGTGAGGACCGTGGTGTAGGTGCGGTGGTCGACGCCGTCGAGGGTGAACTCGTCCGAGTTGATCTGCTTGGCGATGAGGTCTCCCCCGGCCCTCTCGTAGGCGGGCGCCAGCTCGAACGGGTCGTTGGTGTAGACGGTCTCCGGCACCGAGAAGCCGAGGGCCACGGCACGCGCCATATGAATGATCTTGTTGTGCGCCCTGCGCTCGACGTCCCTGCGCGCGGGCAGCCACCGGGCGGGCGCAAGCTCCCACGCCCCGTCGAGCAGGAACTCCGCCTGCCAGACCACGTGTCGGCGGTGGGAGGGCTCGGTGACGTTCTCCGCGGGTGTGGGCCGGTTGGGGCGACGCCACCACACGGCGCGCACCTGCGCCAGGTCCAGCGGCCCCGCGCCCGCTCCGGTGTCGAGCACGATCCGGTGGCCCTGACCGGTGAAGGCGGCGGTGAGACTGCCTCTGGCGGGAAAGTCGCCCGGATCCCACCACGTCACCGGCACCCCGCGCGCTCTCAGCTTCGGCAGCACCATCTCGACCGCGTCGTCCTGCCGGTCGCTCAGTATCAGGATCACGTCACCCTCGTCACAGAAGCGGCGACCTCCGGTGATCACGGCGTCCCGGCGGTCGTCCCTACGGCGAGGACGCTACGGGTCACCCCTTGTGATCACCTGGTGGATGACTTGCGAACCACTGAACCCACCGGGCGCCTCGCCCCCGCCTGGTTCGCGGCCGCCCCGGACGCGGCGCGGCGAGCGGGCCGACGCCGACGAAAGCCCCCGGAACGCTCAGGCCACGCGACCCCGACGCCGTGACGTCGGGGTCGCCGACGGACCCGTCGTGACCGCCCGCCGCCCGCCGCCCTCCGCTCAGCCCGCTCAGCCCGCCTCCGCGAGCCCGGGCCTGCAGTGCAGGCACGTCCGGTACCCGGCCCGCTCGGCCTGGGCGACGCTGTGGAAGCCGTGCCGGTGCGCGGAGGTGATCCTGCGCGCGTTGTGACAGGTGGGGAAGCACACGATCCCGGTGGTGTCGCTGCCCAGGTACAGCACGCCCGCCTCGGCCAGCGAGCGCACCTCGCCCAGGTCGACGTTCTCCGCGCGCAGCAGCGCCTCCTTCGCGGCCCGGCCGAACGCGTGCCCGCCCGCCGCGCCGTCCGCCCGGACGACGCGGTGGCAGGGGATGAGGACCGGCACGGGGTTGCGCTCCAGCGTCGAGGCGACCTCACGGGCGGCCTCCGGCCTGCCGACCAGCCTGGCGATCCAGGAGTACGGCCGCACCTGCCCCCTGGGGACGGTCAGGGCCGCGCGCAGCACGTCCCGCTGGAAGTCGTCGGCGTCCCGCAGGTCGAACCGGAGCCCCGAGCTCCGTCCCGACCGCAGCGCGGGCAGCAGCCCCGCCGGGGGACGCGGCGCGGGCAGCAGCGGGCGGGCGAACCTCTCCCTGAACGAGGCCGCGAAGTCCTCGCCCTCGAGCCGCGCGTAGACGATCCCCTCGTCGGTGAACGCGACGAGCAGCTCCCCCACCGGGCTCGGGGCGCGCGTCCAGCGGGCGGCGATCCGCCCGAGCAGGCCGTCGGGGGCATCGGTGGCCAGCCCGGCCAGCCTGGCGAGCAACGGGTCGTGGGTGGAATCCATCGGGCGCCTCCTTGCGGGCTTACGGGGTGGTCAGAGCGCGGAGCCGCTGCAGCCCCCGCGAGATGTGCGACTTGACGGTTCCCTGCGGGAGGCCCAGCACGACGGCGATCTCGCCGACGGGCAGATCGACGACGTGACGCAGCACCACCGCGGCCCGCTGGTCCTCGGGCAGCAGTCCCAGCAGGCCGGCCAGCTCGTCGCCCGTCTCCCGCCTGACCGCCGCCTCCTCGACCCCCTCGTGCGGGTCCGGGGTCTCCACCGGCTCCTCGAGCAGGGTGGTCGGCGGCCGGCGGGCCTCGGTGCGCAGGCTGTTGCGCCACACGTTCATCACGATCGTCATCAGCCAGGCACGCGACCGCAGCCTCGCGACGCGCTCGCGGTCGTAGCCGCACAGCGCGCGGTAGGCGCGCAGAAAGGCCTCCGCCGTCAGGTCCTCCGCGTCCGCCCACCGCCCGCACAGGCGCAGCGCGGTGGAGAACACCAGCCCCCGGTACGCGGCGAACAGCGCGGCGAACCCCTCGTCGAGATCCTCGACGAGGGCTTTCACGACGAGATCCGCGCACTCGGGCAGCGTTCCTGTCTCGCGGTCGACATCCCTCATGCCCGTCTCAACCCCGGGCGTCCCGTATCGGTTGCACCCGCCTCGCCGTACGGCGGGCGCGGGGCGCCCGGACGGCCGGGGAGGCGGCGAACGGGCGAAGGAGGTTTCGGCCGCGCGGGCACGCGGGGAGAGACCGGAGGTGACTCACTCCCGCACCGGTGTCTCCCTCAGCGTCTCGGTCGACGCGGCGGCCGCTCCCGAACGGGTGTTCGCCGTCATGACCGACTGGCCGCGTCACGACGAGTGGATGGTCCTGACCCGCGCCCGCGTCACCGGGGGAGACGGCCACAGCGCGGGGAGCCGTCTCGCGGCCTTCAGCGGGGTCGGCCCCTTCGGGTTCCTGGACACCATGGAGATCACCCGCTGGGATCCGCCGAGGACCGTGGAGGTCCGGCACACCGGCGGCCTGGTGCGCGGGACCGGCGCCTTCCACGTGCTGCCCCGCGAGGGCGGCGGCAGCACGATCGTGTGGGAGGAGGAGCTGGACCCGCCCTTCGGTCCCGTCGGACGGCTGGGCTGGCCACTGGTCAGACCGCTCGGCGAGGCGTTGCTGCGGCGCTCGCTGCGGCGCCTGGCCGATCTCAGTGGCCGGTGAGGTCGCGACTCGAGTCACGGGCGCCCGGCCTGTTCGGCTCGTCCCGGATGACCTCGCCGTGGATCACGGGCCCCGAGCCCCTGCCCTGGCCGCGCGTCGTGTCGAAGGGCGAGCCCGCCTCCCCGAACGGCGAGCCCATGGGGCCGAACGGCGAGCCGAGCCCAGGGCCCGCGGCCGTCTTGGCGAGCGTGCGGACCCTGCGGGCGAAGAACCAGGTGCCCAGCCTGCGGACCAGCGGCCGGGTGAAGGGCAGGATGCACAGGAAGCCGGCGATGTCGGTGACGAAGCCGGGGGTGAGCAGCAGCGTGCCCCCCGCGACGATCATGGCGCCGTCCGCGAGCTCGCGGTCGGGCATCCGGCCGCTCTGCAGCGCGGCCTGCAGGTTCCGCCAGGCCCTGCGGCCCTCCCTGCGGACGATCCAGGCGCCGAGCAGGCTGTCGGCGAGCAGGAGGGCGACCGTGGGCCAGCCGCCGATGACCTGACCGACCTGGATGAGCACCCAGATCTCCAGGACCGGGACCACCAGGAAGACCAGGAACAGCAGAAGGCGCATCTTTTCCTCGCTCGTGCGACAGCCCTACGACAGTGACAACGTCCGGGAGCGGCCGTGCGTTCCTGGCCGGCCCGGCCTCTGTCCGGCGTCCGCCCGGTGTTCGCTCAGCGTGGACGGCGCAGGCGGCGGGGCAGACCGGCCACGCCCCACACGGCGACCCGCCAGAACGCCTCCACGATGATGCCCCTGCTCATCTTGCTGGCCCCGACGGTGCGCTCGACGAAGGTGATGGGCACCTCCGCGACGCGCAGACCGTGGTGGACGGTGCGCAGGGTCAGGTCGATCTGGAAGCAGTAGCCCTGCGACTCCACGTCGTCGAGACCGATCTTCTCCAGGGTGGAGGCGCGGTAGGCGCGGAAACCGGCGGTGGCGTCCCGGATCGGGACGCCGAGCATGATCCGGCTGTAGAGGCTCGCGCCGCGCGACAGGAGCTCCCTCGACAGGGGCCAGTTGACCACCTTGCCGCCGGGCACCCATCGGGAGCCGACCACCAGGTCGGCCCCGTCGGCCAGCCTCTCCAGCAGCTTGGGCAGCTCCTCCGGCTGGTGGGAGCCGTCGGCGTCGATCTCGACGAGGACGTCGAAGCCCTCCTTCAGGCCCCAGTGGAAACCCTCGATGTAGGCCGCGCCCAGCCCCTGCTTTCCCGGGCGGTGCAGCACGCTGACGTGGTCGTCGTCGGCGGCCAGGCCGTCGGCGACCTCCCCGGTGCCGTCGGGGCTGTTGTCGTCGGCGATCAGCAGGTGCGCCTCGGGCACCGCGGCGCGAATCCGCCCGACGATCATCGGCAGGTTCTCCCGCTCGTTGTACGTCGGGACGATGACGAGCACCCGGTCCAGCATCCGCTCCATCACGCGTCTCCTACCTGCTGCTCGTCCTCCCGGCCCGGGAAGGGGGCCGGGGTGCGCGTCCTGCGCCGCCTGACGGCGGCCAGCGCGCCCGCACTCACAAGTATCAACAGCCACTCTGGCAGGGCGCCCACACGAGTGGCGAGGGTTTGGGCGGTCCGCACCGGAACGGTGAGGACGTTCATCGCGGGAACCAGTTCGCCGGTACGCCAGGCGATTTTTCCTTGGGGGGTCACATACGCGGATATACCCGTGATCGCGGAGGTGATCACCGCCCGGTTGTGCTCGACCGCGCGCAACTGCGACATGGCGAGCTGCTGGGCGGGCAGGTTCGTCAGCGCGTACGTGGCGTTGTTGGTCTGCACGATCAGCGGGCTCGCCCCGGTCCTGGCGGTGCCGCCGACGACGCCGTCGAAGGCCACCTCGTAGCAGTTGATCGCGCCGACGGTCACCGGGCCGAGCCTCAGGTCGCCGTCGCGGACGCCGGGCACCGACTGCTTGCCGACCAGGCCCGCCCGTTCGAACAGGGCCAGCACGAGGTCCTTGAGGGGGGTGTACTCCCCGAAGGGGACCAGCTTCTGCTTGTCGTAGTAGGCGCCCGGCCCCGTGACCGGGTCCCACACCAGGCTGCGGGTCGCGCGGTTGTCCTCACCGATCCCGACCACGGCGCCGACCAGGACGGGCACCCCGATGTCCTTGACCGCGGCGTCGATCTGCCCGCGGGCGAGCTCGCTGCGGTAGGGGTCGATGTCGGTCGAGTTCTCCGGCAGCGCGACGAGGTCGGGCTTGGGGGTTCTGCCCTGCCGTACGGCCTGCGCCATCTCGTGGAGCATGCGGGTGTGGTTGCCCAGGACCACGGCGGGCTCGTCTCCCAGGGGGTTCATGCCCCTTCCCGGGACGTTTCCCTGGATGACCCCGACGGCCACGGTCCTGCCCTCGTCTCCCGGTCGGGGAACGGCAAACGCGGCGGCGGGGACGGCCAGCGCCCCCGCGAGCGGCAGGACGACGGGGAGGGCGAGCCGGGAGGCGAGCGGCGACGCGGGCCTCGCCGTGGGCTCCGGCGCGGGCGGTACGGCGGACGGCGGGGCGGACGCCCTCCCGGGGCGGGTCCCCCTCGCGAGGGCCGCGAGCCTGAGCGCCGCCAGTGCGATCAGGCCGCCGCACAGGGCGACCGCGAAGGTCACCAGCGGCGCCCCGCCGAGGGCGGCGTACGGGGTGAAGGGCGACTCCCCCTGACTGAAGGCCACCCGGGCCCAGGGGAACCCGCCGAACGGGAAGGTCCCTCTGGCCCACTCCATCGTCACCCACAGCGCCGCGCCCCACAACGGCCACAGCGGCAGCCTGGAGGTCAGGGTGGCACAGACGGCCCAGACCGCGTAGAAGAGGCTCTCCATGGCCACCAGGCCCAGCCAGGCGTCCACTCCGATCGGGCTGACCCAGTGCAGCGCGGGCAGCAGGAAGGCGAGCCCGCCCAGGAAGCCGAGCCACAGGGCGCGGCGGGGGCGTGTGCCGCGCACGGCCAGCACGAGGAGCGCCACGCCGAACGGCGCGAGGAACCACAGCCCGAGCGGCGGGAAGGCGAGGAAGAGCAGCAGGCCGCCCGCGACGGCGCCCACGGCCCTGACCGCGGGGAGGCGGCGCCGGAGAGACCGCGGGCGATCCCGCCGCGCGCCCTCCGCGGCCTCCCCCGGCACCGGGACGGCCGTCTTCTCCTGCACCACGGGCGGGGCTCCTTGTGCTGTCTCGGGACGGGTTGACACCCGGTCCTGACCCATCTTTCTAGCCCGAACGGTACCGCTCCACCGCCCCTGTCCCAAAGCACGAGATCAGGGGCGGGAAAACGGCAACGGGGTGACCCTCTTCACACGAGGGCCACCCCGACGCTTGCGGCGCTCGCACGGGAGCGGGAAGAGGGCCCGGACAACCCTTCGGACCGGTTCCGTCCCGTCGGCGGCGAGCGCGGATTGCCGTTGTCTACTGGGTGTCCAGGCCCCTCCTGGGTCCAACCCCCCGCCCGGATGGGGTGCCCCGCCTCGACGAAACGCCGGCCCTGCGCCTGGCTGTACGGACGGGGTGACCCCCGTCACGGGCGCAGGAACCGACGATGCCGAAAGACGGCCAACCGGCCAGTCCCGTGCTGGACTGGGCAGCAAACTACCGACCCCAGCGCAGATGTCAACCGTGTCACCAGCAGCGCAAACACCAAGTTTTCGCAGCTGGGGCATGATCGACGAGAGCCGTCAATGCTCTCATGTGATCCGATGTCGCTCAAGTCGAGCGAGCGCCCGCGGCAGCGGGCCCGTGTGCACGACGCCAAGGCGCTGCGTCGCACGGGTCATCGCGACGTAAAGGTCGCTCGCCCCGCGAGGCGACTCCCCCAGGATCAGCTCGGGCTCGACCACGATGACCGCGTCGAACTCGAGTCCCTTGGCGTCCGCGACGCTCAGGACCGCGACCGGGGCGTCGAGGGCGGAGGCTCCCCGGTCCGCCACGGCTCCGTCGACGGACCGGGTCACGAGCTCCCCGATCTCCGCCGCCGAGGCCTCGGGGACGATCACGACCAGGCGGCCGCCCTCGACGGCCTCGGCCTTGACCAGTTCCGGGAGGGAGCCGAGAGGGGAGGCGGCCCACGGGCGCGCGCCCGTCTCCCTGACCGAGGTGGGCGCGACGAGACCGGGGCCGACCAGTTCCAGCACGTCGGCGGCCACGGTCATCAGCTCGGCCGGGGTGCGGTAGTTGACGCTGAGGTGCTCCTCGCGCCAGCGTCCCGCCACGTAGGGGTCGAGCATCCGGCCCCAGGAGCGCACCCCGGCCGAGGACCCGGTCTGCGCGAGGTCGCCGACGATCGTCATCGAGCGGCTCGGGCAGCGCCGCATCACCATCCGCCAGTCCATCGGCGACAGCTCCTGCGCCTCGTCCACGATGACGTGGCCGAAGGCCCAGGTGCGGTCGCCCGCGGCGCGTTCGGCGGTGGTGAGGTAGACGTCGTCGTTCAGGTGCCTGGCGGCGAACTTCTCCGCGTCCATGATCTCGGAGAGGCCCGTCAGCTCCAGCACCTCCCTGGCGTAGTTCAGCTGGTGCTGCCGTTCCTCGGCGGCCGCGGCGCGCGCCGCGGCCTGCTCCTCCTCGGCCATCCACGCCCCGGCCCGCAGCACCGACGGGTCGATGTCGCCGAGCAGCTCGGCGGCCTCGTCCAGCAGCGGCACGTCCGACGCGGCCCACCAGTTCTCCCCCTTGCGCGGCGGCTCTCGCAGCATCAGCGCCCGCTCGGCCTCGCCGAGGTCGGCCGCGGCGTAGTCGAGCCGCTCGCGGGAGGTGAACAGGCCGATGAGGAGCTGTTGCGGGGTGGTGTAGGGCCACAGCCTGTTCAGCGCGGCCTTGACGGGCTGCTCGGTGCGCAGTTCCTCACGGATGTCGGCCAGCTCGTCGTCGTCGATCGTCCCCTTGCCGATCTGGTGGGCGGCCTGCCTGGCGAGCGCGTTGAGCAGGTGGCGGACGAAGATCCCGCGAGCCTCGTTGTGGGGCCGCCTCGAGCGGGCGGCCCGGTTGCGCGCGGCGTCCAGGACGCGCCCTTCGAGTTTGAGGGTGTAGCGGTCGAGACGGATCTCGACCGGCTTGCGCGGCACCCGCTGCCGTTCGCGTACGGCCCGCGCGACGACCTGGGCCATCCGCGCGTCGCCCTTGACCGCCGCGACCTCGGGGCGCTCCCTGACCGTGGCGGTGACCCCGGGATACAGCTCGGCGACCGTGGACAGCAGCACGTCGGTCTCGCCCAGGGAGGGCAGCACCTGCTCGATGTAGCGCAGGAAGGTCAGGTTGGGGCCGAGGATGAGCACGCCCTTGCGGGCCAGCCTCTCCCTGTGGGTGTAGAGCAGGTAGGCCGCCCTGTGCAGGGCGACCACGGTCTTGCCCGTTCCCGGACCGCCCTGCACGACCAGCACGCCGTTGAGGTCGGAGCGGATGATCCGGTCCTGCTCGGACTGGATCGTGGCCACGATGTCGCGCATCCGCCCGGTCCGCCTGGCGTCGATGGAGGCCAGCAGCGCGGCCTCGCCGTTGAGGGTGCTCACGTCCTCTTCGGTGAGGCTGTCGAGGTCGAGCAGGTCGTCGTCGATCCCGATGACCTGGCGCCCCTTGGTCTGCAGGTGGCGGCGGCGGGTGACGCCCATCGAGGCCGCGGGGGTCGCGCCGTAGAACGGCTGGGCCACCGGGGCCCGCCAGTCGATCAGCAACCGCCGCTGGTCGTCGTCGGCCAGGCCGATGCGGCCTATGTAGAGGGAGGTCTGGTCGGCGTTGTCGAGTCGTCCGAAGCACAGGCCGTTCTCGACCGCCCACAGGCGGCCCAGACGCTCGGCGTACATCCCGGCGAAGGTGTCCCGCTCGGAGCGGTTCTGGTGCGTGCCGCCGCCTCCGCCCTGCGCCAGCACGTCGTCCAGCTGGCGCTGGGTGCGCTCGCGCAGCAGATCGAGCCGCGCGTAGAGGACGGAGACGTACTCCTGCTCCCTGTCGAGCTCGATTTGACGGGTTGCCTTCGCTCCATTATGGTTGATACTAATGGGATACTCCGGACCATTGCGCTAGTTGTTGTGACAAACCATCACCCTAGCAGGTCCGTCGAGATGTTCGCCCATCCTCCGGCCATCACAGGTTGATTGCGGCATCCTCCCCGCGCTTGACTCGACTGACCTGGGTTCCTTAGATTCTCTGGAAGTTAGGAAAGTTTCCTAACTCCGCTATACGGGCGCCCCATATGGACATCGCCGACACGGAGGACCTGTGACCCAGCCCACCCCGGGCACTCCCAGCCTGCTGCGGGCGATCAACGACCGGGCCGCCCTGCAGGCACTCCTGGAGCGCGGACCGCTGACCCGGCCCGAGATCGGCGCGCTCACCGGCCTGTCCAAACCCACAGCATCCCAGTTGCTCGTCCGATTGCAAGAGGCTGGGCTGGTCGTGCTCAACGGCATCCGCGAGGGCCTGCCGGGCCGTACGGCCGAGGTCTACCGGCTCAACCCCGCCGCGGCGCACGTCGCCGCGGTGGACGTCACCCCCGCGCACATCGACGTCAGGGTCGCCGACATCACCGGCACCGTGGTCGGCGAGCACCGGCTGCCCACTCCGGGACGCTCGGCGGGCGACGTGGTCGAACGGGTCCGCGCCGCGCTCGAGGGCGCGAACGCCCCCGCCGACCTGCGGCACGCGGTCATCGGCGTGCAGGGCGCCATCGACCCGGGAACCGGCAAGCTCGCCTACGCCACCAGCAAGGACATGCCGGGCTGGCACATCCCGGACCTGGTCTCCACCCTCAGCGAGGGACTGGGCGTGCGGGTCGCCGTCGAGAACAACGTCAACCTCGTCGCCCAGGCGGAGCAGGCGCACGGCGTCGCCCAGGGACACCAGGACTTCGTGCTGCTGTGGGCGGACGAGGGCCTCGGCTCCGCCCTGGTGCTGGGCGGCAGGCTGCACCGGGGCGCGACCGGCGGCGCGGGCGAGGTCGGCTACATGCCCGCCCCCGGCGCGCCGACGGCCCGCGAGGCGGGGCGCTACGCCAACCACGGCTACCAGGCCCTCACCGGCGGCCCCGCCGTGCTCAAGATCCTCAGGTCGTACGGCGTGCGCGGCTCGACCTTCGCCCAGGCCGTGCGGAACGCCGCGCAGCTCTCCGAGGAAACCGGGAAGCGCGCGGACAACGCCCGTGCCGGGCTGCGCGACGTCGCCGCCCGCCTGGCGGTCGGCCTGGCCTCGATCACCTCCGTCGTCGACCCCGAACTCATCGTGCTGACCGGCGGGACCCTCATGGCCGGCGGCGAGACCCTGCGGGAGCTCGTCGAACGAGAGCTCCACGCGCTGACCATCCCCCGCCCCCCATTGCTGCTGTCGGCCGTCGAGGGCAACCCCGTCCTTGCGGGCGCGCTCGACCTCGCCCTCGCCACCGCCAGAGAAGAGGTCTTCAGCTCCACCCTCCCCGCCTGATCCCCGCGTCACGCTTCCCCACCTTCCCCTCGTGATCCCCCCCACACGCAAGGAGGCAGCCGCCGTGCGCCGACGCTTTCTCACCTTCGCCATGGCCGCGACCGCGGCCACGGCACTGACCGCCTGCACCGCGGGCAAGGAGGGCGCGCCCGCTCTCGGAAGCGGGCCGAAACCCTCGGGCTCCGCGTCCTCCGCCCTGCCCGCCGCCTCCATCGAGGTGTGGCACGGGTTCAGCACCCCCGGTGAGGTGAAGGCGTTCGAGGACGCCGTCGCCGGGTTCCGCGCGAAATATCCGCAGATCACCGTGAAACTAGTCAAGGGCGTACAGGACGACCAGATCACCCAGGCCGTGCGCGGCGGGAAGGCGCCGGACGTCGCCTCCTCGTTCACCACGGACAACGTGGCGCAGTGGTGCAAGAGCGGAACGTTCCAGGACCTCACCCCGGTGATCAAGCAGGACGGCATAGACCTGTCGGTGATCCCCGAGGCCTCCCGCGCCTACACCGAGTTCGACGGCAGGCGCTGCACGATGCCGCTGCTCGCCGACGCCTACGGCCTCTACTACAACAAGGCCCTGATGAAGGGCGAACAGCCGCCGAAGACGCTGTCGGAGCTGACCGAGCTGACGAAGAAACTCACCGTCAGGGACGCCGACGGGAACATCAAGGTCGCCGGGTTCATCCCGAGCTTCCAGTACTACGAGAACGTCCCGACCCACTTCGCGCCGACCATCGGCGCGAAGTGGTACAACGAGGACGGCACCTCGGCGATCGGCTCCGACCCGGCCTGGAAGGGGTTCCTTCGCTGGCAGAAGGAGCTCGTCGACTGGTACGGCTACGACAAGCTGAACAAGTTCCGCAAGAGCCTGGGCCAGGAGTGGTCGGCCGACCATCCCTTCTACAAGGGCAAGGTCGCCATGGTGCTGGACGGCGAGTGGCGCAACGCCATGATCGCCAACGAGGCCGAGGAGCTCGACTACGGCACCGCGCCGTTCCCCGCCGCCGACGACAAGCCCGACCTGTACGGCGGCGGCTTCACCTCCGGCACCGTGATCGGCGTCCCGAAGGGCGCGAAGAACCCGCAGGCCGCCTGGGAGCTGGTGAAGTATCTCACCACCGACACCCAGGCCCTGGTGACCCTGTCGAACGCGGTGCGCAACGTGCCGACGACCAAGGCCTCGCTCGAGGCTCCCGGTCTGAAGAAGGACGCGAACTTCCAGACCTTCATCGACATCTTCGCCCACCCCAGGACGAGCACCATCCCCTCCAGCGTCAACAGCTCCTTCAACCAGGAGGCCTTCCAGGAGTTCATGAACCAGTGGGAGCAGGGGTCCGTCAAGGACCTCGACGCCGGGCTCGCCGAGGTCGACAAGCGCATCAACGACAAGCTGAAGCTGTCCGGGGGCTGATCCTCGATGAGCAGCATCGCCCACGCGACACCGCGACGGCGGCACGGTGAGGGCCTCAAGGCCCTGCTGTGGATGTCGCCGTGGCTGGTGGGGTTCGCGGTCTTCTTCGCCTACCCCCTCGCCGCGACGGTCTACTTCTCCTTCCACCGCTATGACCTGTTCACGCTGGAGTTCAGCGGCCTGGACAACTACCGCTACTTCCTGACGGACGACCGCGCCTGGATCTCCATCGGCAACACGCTGTGGCTGGTGGCCGTCATGGTCCCCGCCCAGGTGCTCTTCGGCCTGGCCGTCGCGCAGTTCCTGACCCACCTGAAGGCGGGCGCGGGCTTCCTGCGCACCGTGTTCTACCTGCCCTCGCTGGTGCCGGTGGTCGCGGGGACGGTCTCCTTCGTCTTCGTGATGAACCCCTCCGGTCCGGTCAACCAGGTCCTCGGGTTCTTCGGGATCACCGGGCCCGACTGGTTCGGCGACAAGGACTGGTCCAAGCCGGGCCTGACCCTGCTGGCCATGTGGGGCATCGGCAACACGATGATGATCTTCCTGGCGGCGCTGCTGGACGTGCCCAAGCACCTGTACGAGGCCGCGGCCATCGACGGGGCGGGCGCGTGGCGGCGCTTCCGCAGCATCACGCTGCCGACCATCTCCCCGGTGCTGATGTTCTCGGCCGTCACCGGCGTCATCTACGCCCTGCAGTACTTCACCCAGGCGATGATCGCCTCCCGGGTCGCCTCAGGGCGCACCGACTCGGCCGGCAGCACCTTCGTGCCGGGCTACCCGGAGCTGTCGACGCTGACACTGCCGCAGTGGCTCTTCCACGCGGGCTTCCGCGACTCCACCATGGGCTACGCCTGCGTGCTGGCGCTGGTGCTGTTCGCGGCGGCCATGGCCCTCACCCTCGTCCTGCTACGCCGGTTCCGCGCGTTCGCCGACGACGAGGGAGGCGGCCGATGACCGCCCTGGCCACGCCCCCCGTCACCGCCGTCTCCCCCGCCCGCCGCACGGGCGCGCGCGGCCGTGCCCGCAGGATCCTGTACTGGATCGCCACCCACGCCGTCGCCGTCGCGCTGTCGCTGATGTTCCTCGGGCCGCTGGCGTTCGTCGCGCTGACCGCGCTGATGACCGACGAGCAGGCGCTCACCGGCGACCTGTGGCCGACCAGCTGGAACTGGGGCAACTTCGGCGAGGTGTTCGCCAGGTCGCACATGCTGACCTGGATCGGCAACACGTTCATGTACGCCGGGCTCGCCACGCTGTTCATGCTGCTGTCGTCGATCCCGGTGGCCTACGCGATGGCCCGTTTCCGTTTCAGGGGCAGAAAACTGGCTTTCTTCGCGGTCATCACGATGATGATGCTGCCCCCTCAGGTCGTCGCCGTTCCCGTCTATCTCATCTGGGCGCGTTTCGATCTCACCGGCACGTTGTGGCCGCTGATCCTGCCGATGCTGCTCGGCGACGCCTTCTCCATCTTCCTGCTTCGGCAGTTCCTGATCACGATTCCCCGGGAGTACACCGAGGCAGCCCGAGTCGACGGCTGTTCGGACCTCAGGACGCTGGTCAGCGTGATCCTGCCGATGTCCAGGCCCGCGATCGCGGCGGTCGCCCTGTTCCAGTTCTTTTACTGCTGGAATGATTACTACGGACCGCTGCTTTACGCACAGATAAGCGAGGAAAACTGGACCCTGTCCCTCGGGCTGGCGTCCTTCCGGGCACTGCACAGCGTGCAGTGGAACCTCACCATGGCGGCGACCATCCTCGTCATGGCACCGGTGATCATCGTGTTCTTCTTCGCCCAGAGAGTTTTCATCGAGGGCGTGACGCTGACAGGAGTAAAAGGGTGAAACTCGCCGTTGTCGGGGGCGGCTCGACGTACACGCCGGAGCTTATCGACGGATTCGCACGGCTGCGGGACGAACTCCCCCTCACCGAGATCGCTCTGGTCGATCCGGACCCCAACCGTCTCGAACTGGTCTCCGGGATGGCCCGCCGGATGCTGGCGCACGCCGGTCACCCGGCCAGGGTCGTCGCGACCGGTTCGGTCGAGGAGGGCGTCGCCGGAGCCCACGCGGTCCTGCTGCAGCTGCGCGTCGGCGGCCAGGCCGCCCGCAACGTGGACGAGACGCTGCCGCTCGAGTGCGGCTGCGTCGGCCAGGAGACCACCGGCGCGGGCGGTCTGGCCAAGGCGCTGCGCACCGTCCCCGTGGTGCTGGACATCGCCGCGAAGGTGCGCGAGCACGCTCCCGACGCCTGGATCGTCGACTTCACCAACCCGGTGGGCATCGTCACCAGGGCGCTGCTCGAGGCCGGGCACCGGGCCATCGGCCTGTGCAACGTGGCCATCGGCTTCCAGCGCCGCTTCGCCGCCAAGCTGGGGGTCGCTCCCGAGCGGATCTCGCTGGGCCACGTGGGCCTGAACCACCTGACCTGGGAGCGGGCCGTGTTCCTCGACGGCGTGGACGTGCTGCCCCGGCTGCTGGAGAGCCACGGCGAGGAGATCGCCCAGGACATCGGCCTGCCCGTCTCCCTGATCCGCCACCTCGGCGTCGTGCCCTCCTACTACCTGCGCTACTTCTACGAGCACGACGCCGTGGTCGAGGAGCAGCGGAGCAAGCCGTCCCGCGCCGCCGAGGTGGCGGCGATGGAGGCCACGCTGCTGGAG
Source organism: Streptosporangium carneum (assembly GCF_027922005.1). Lineage (GTDB taxonomy): Bacteria > Actinomycetota > Actinomycetes > Streptosporangiales > Streptosporangiaceae > Streptosporangium > Streptosporangium carneum. The sequence goes on from NZ_BSEV01000006.1 coordinate 131,136, forward strand.
ATGTACGCCGACCCGTCGGTGAACACCAAGCCCGAACTGCTGGAGAAGCGGGGCGGGGCGTTCTACTCCGAGGCCGCGGTCGCGCTGATCGCCTCTCTGCTCGGCGATCGGGGCGACACCCAGGTGGTCAACCTGCGCAACGACGGCACGCTGCCCTTCCTGTCCGACGACGCGGTCATCGAGGTCCCCGCCACGATCACCGCGACCGGCGCGAAGGCCCTGCCCGTCGACCCCGTCGAGCCGCTCTACGCGGGGCTCATGGCGCACGTCACGGCGTACGAGACGCTGGCGCTCGACGCCGCGCTGCACGGCGGCGTCGAACGCGTCTCCGACGCGCTGCTGGCCCACCCGCTGATCGGCCAGGCCTCGCTGTCGGACGACCTCGCACGGCGCCTCGTCGAGGCCAACCACCGGCACCTGCCCTGGGCGACAAGGTGAGGACAGTCCTGGCGGTCGACGGCGGCAACAGCAAGACCGACGTCGCGCTGGTCGCCGAGGACGGCTCCGTCCTCGCCACGGCCCGGGGAGCGGCCTTCCAGCCGCAGAGCGCGGGCGTCGGCGTCGCGATCGACGCGGTCGGCGACGCCGTGCGCGCGATGCTCGGCCAGGACGCGGCGCTCCCGTTCGCCGACCACGTGGCCGCCTACGTGGCGGGCGCCGACCTGCCGGTCGAGGAGGACGCCCTCAGGGACGAGATCGTCGCCAGGGGGTACGGCGGGAACGTGGTCGTCGGCAACGACACCTTCGCGCTGCTGCGCGCGGGGGCGTCGGGGCCCGCGGGAGTGGCCGTGGTGTGCGGGGCGGGCATCAACGCCGTCGCGGTCTCCCCGACCGGCGAGGTGACGAGATACCCCGCCCTCGGCAGGCTCACCGGCGACTGGGGCGGAGGGTACGGCCTCGGCGAGGAGACGCTGTGGTCGGCGATCCGCTCGGAGGACGGCCGCGGCCCGGCCACCGCGCTGGAGCGGGCGGTACGCGAGCACTTCGGCGCGAGCACGGTCGAGCGGGTGTCCCTGGACATCCACTTCGGCGATCTGCCGCCCGGCAGGCTGCACGAGCTCGTGCCGGTGCTGATGGCCGTCGCGGCCTCGGGCGACGCGGTCGCCCGCTCGATCGTGACGCGGATGGCCGACGAGGTCACCGTGCTCGGGGTCGTCGCGCTGCGCCGTCTGGACCTGCTCGACACCCCGATGGAGGTGGTCCTGGGCGGCGGCGTGCTGACCGCCCGCGACCCGCTGCTGAACGGCCTGATCGAGGAGCGCTTCGCCGAGCAGGCCCCCAGGGCCAAGCTGGTCGTGGCGGACGTCCCCCCGATCGTCGGCGCCGCCCTGCTCGGCCTGGACGCCCTGGACGCCGCCGAGGAGGCGAAGGCCCGCCTGCGCGCCCACTTCCACGCGGCGGCGTGAGAGCACGCCGTGCGGCCCGCGACAGGGCCGCACGGCGTGGACGGTCAGGCCTGCTCGTCGGGCTTGTCTCCGTCGGCGCCGATGAGCTCGGGCGCGCGGTGCTCGTACGGCGTGCTGAGCACGACCGTGGTCCTGGTCGAGACGTTCGCCGAACTGCGGATCTGGTTGAGCAGCTCCTCGAGCGCGATCGGCGAGGCCACCCTGACCTTGAGGATGTAGCTCTCGTCTCCGGCCACGCTGTGACAGGCCTCGATGGCCCCCAGGTGGGCGAGCCGCTCGGGGGCGTCGTCGGCGGCGGCCGGGTCGATGGGCTTGATGGACACGAAGGCGGTGAGCGGCAGCCCGATCGCGTCGTAGTCCACGAGCGCCGCGTAACCCCGCACGACCCCGCGCTTCTCCAGCCGGCGCACCCGCTGGTGCACCGCGGAAACCGAAAGTCCGGTCTCCCTGGCGAGGTCGGTGAAACTCATCCGGCCATCCCGGGCCAGCAACGTCACGATCCGGCGGTCGATCTCCTCCACCCGGTCAACGGTAACGGCACCCGGAGGCCGCCCGCGCCGCGGCATGGTCACGGCATGGTCCCAACCGCACCCGATCCGCCCGAACCGGATCGATCTCCGCGTGGAACCGGGGACGGCGAGCCCGGCCCGGCTCCGCGGCCCCGTTAACGGATCGCCTGTTCCCGGGAATTCGGTCAACGCGCCGGTTGGCAGGCGCTCCTACGAAATTTACCGTCAATCCATGACGAAACGGATATCGCTCCTGCTGATCATCGGTTTCCTCCTCCTGGACTCCGGAGCGGCGGCCGCCGGCACGGCACGGCTCCAGTCGTACGTCATCCGCGGTGGAGACAGCTTCTTCACGACCACCGGTCGCTGCACGGTCGGGGTCGCCGTACGAGGCGGTTACGTCACCGCCGGCGCCTGCGGGCGCGTGGGCGAGGCCGTCCGCGGGCGGAACCAGACCGCCCAGGGAGCGATCCGCGCCTCGAGCTTTCCCTCCGCCTCCATGGCCTGGGTCGAGGTGAACCCCGACTGGGTCCCGCGAGGGGCGGTCAACGGCGTCGGGGGCGAGATCGCGGTCCGCGGCGGCAGTCCGGCCCCCGTCGGCTCCTCCGTCTGCCGTTCCGGCGGCACGAGCGGGTGGCACTGCGGCATCCTGCTTCGCAGGAACGCCTCGGTGACCTATCCGCAGGGCACCCTGCACGGGCTGATCGAGGCAAGCGTCTGCGCCGAGCCGGGCGACCTCGGAGCCCCCCTCATGTCGGCCGGGCACGTGCAGGGCGTTCTCGTCGGCTCCACGGGCAACTGCAGCACGGGAGGCCGCTCCTACTACCAGCCCATCGACGAGATCCTGCAGAGGTACGGCCTGACCCTGCTCACCCTGTGACCTCCCTCACCCCTCGTCCCCCGCGGCCGGGCCCCCGGGAGCGGAAAGGCCCTCGGGCGGCCTCCCCGCGGGCGACGCGGAGGCCGGGAGGGCGACGACGAACCGGGCTCCGCCGGTGTGAGCGGTGTCGAGCCAGATCCTCCCCCCGTGGTGTTCCACGATCTTCTTGCAGAGCGCCAGACCGATTCCGGTGCCCTCGTAGGCGTCCCGGTGGTGCAGGCGCTGGAAGATCACGAAGATCTTGTCCGCGAAGTTGGGGGCGATGCCGATCCCGTTGTCGGTGAGGGTCAGCCGCCACTCGCCGTCCCTCTCCTCCGCCTCGATCCGGACGTGCGGCCTGCGGCCCGGGCTGCGGAACTTCAGGGAGTTGCCGATGAGGTTCTGCCAGAGCATCACGAACCGGGTCCGGTCACCGACGATCACCGGCAGGTCGCCGACGTCGATCTCGGCCTCCGTCTCCTCGACCGCGGCGGAGAGGTTGGCCAACGCTCGATCGACCACGTCGTTGAGGTCCATCTCCACGGGCTCCTGCTGGATCCTGCCGACCCGGGAGAAGGTGAGCAGCTCGTTGATGAGCGTCTGCATGCGCTTGGCGCCGTCCACGGCGAAGTCGATGTAGGTGTTGGCCCTGTCGTCCAGTTGGGACGCGTAGCGCTGTTGCAGCATCTGACAGAACGACGCGATCTTGCGCAGCGGTTCCTGCAGGTCGTGCGAGGCCACGTAGGCGAACTGCTCGAGCTCGGCGTTGGAGCGTCTCAGCTCCTCCGTCTGCGCGGCGAGCCGCTGCCTCGAGGTGCGGGTCTCCTCGAGCTCGGCGACGATCCGCCCGCGCATGGCCTCCATGTCGCGTGCCAGCGCGGCGAGGTCCGCGGGGCCCCCGGTGTCGACGTGGTGCTCGAAGTCGCCGCCGGTGACACGGCGGGACGCCTCCCCGAGCCGCGCCAGGGGACGGAAGACGGCGATCCTGAGCAGCACGGCCACCATGACGATGGTGAGCAGGAAGGCGACCAGGATCGCGACGAACGTCGCGTCCCTGACCGCGCGCGCCGCGTCCAGGTCGCCGCGGGCGTCGTCCCTGGCCCGGCTCCAGGCGGCGCCCTGCCTCACGAGGGCGCCGCGGACCGCGTCGAAGGCGCGCTTGCTCCCCTCGGTCGACACGGAACCGACGCTCTCGGGACCCGAGGCCCGGGTGGCGGCGATCATCGGCTCGGCGTGGCGGAGCCGCCACTGGCCGGCAAGACGCTCGACCTCCTGGAGCTCCTCCAGCACCCCGGCCGCGGACACGACCGCCCTGATCCGCGAGGAGGCCTCGAGCTGGGCGCTCAGGCCGTCCAGGTAGGGCTGCAGGAACTCCTCCTTGCCGGTGATGACGAACCCCCGCAGCCCGGTCTCCTGGTTCAGCAGCGCCGTCTGCAGCCGTTCCGACTCGATCCTGCCGACCGAGATCTTGTCGATCAGGCGGTTGGACGCCTGCGCGGCGTTCCGCAGGACGACCGCGCCGACCACCGCGGACACGCCGAGCAGCAGGGCCATGGCCAGCAGCACGACGGTGAACCACGTCTGCGCGCGCCAGCGGCCTCGCCGGAACGCGGGCGGGTTTGTCTGCTCGGCGGTCATCGGCCTCTCATCTCAGGGGGAGCCCGCCGGTAGCGAATCCGCGAAAAGTCCGGCGGCTGACGAAAGATACCGGAACGGACAGGCTCGCGCCCCGGGGCTCGGCTCTCCTGCCCACGGGAGGACCTGTCGGCCCCTCTCCCGCGTGACGGCCGCTCTCCTCCGGGAGAGCCGCCCGCTCTCCTCCGCGCACGTGTCCGCGCACGTGGCGACGGGCCGTGAGGCGGGCCGTGCGGCCGTCGTACATTCTCAGGATGAGCAATCTGGAACATGCCCCTCGGACGACGGAGTGCGGCGGCCCCGAGGACGTCGCGGCGGGGCCGGTGAGCGAGCTGCTGACGGGCCGCGACGTGGTGCTGGGCGGTCCGAGGGCGATGAAGGTGACCCGGACCCTGCCGAACCGGGACGTCCGGATGGTGGGCGCGTGGTGCTTCCTGGACCACTACGGTCCCGAGAGGACGGCCATGCGGGTTCCCCCGCACCCGCACACCGGGCTCCAGACGGTCAGCTGGCTCGTCGAGGGCGAGGTGCTGCACCGGGACTGTCTCGGCAACGAGCAGCTGATCCGGCCGGGGCAGCTCAACCTCATGACCACGGGCCGCGCGATCTCGCATTCGGAGGACTCTCCCGGCGACGCCCGCCTGCACGGCGCGCAGCTGTGGGTGGCGCTCCCCTCGGCCCATCGGCACACCGCCCCGCACTTCGAGCACCACCCCACCCTGCCTTCGCTGTCCGGCCCCGGTTTCACGGCGACGGTCCTCATGGGCGAGCTGGGCGGCGTCGTGTCACCGGCCCGGACCTACAGTCCCCTCACCGGCGCCGAGGTGTCCCTGGACGGGGGCGCGGAGGTCGGGATCCCGCTCAGGCCCGACTTCGAGTACGCCGTGCTGGCCCTGTCCGGCACGGCCCGGGCCGACGGGACGGAGCTCGTGCCGGGACCGCTGCTCTATCTGGGGACGGGGCGCTCAGAGCTCGCCCTGGCGGCCGAGGGACCCACGCGTCTGCTGCTCCTCGGCGGCGAGCCGTTCGAGGAGCGGATCGTGATGTGGTGGAACTTCGTCGGCCGCGACCACGAGGAGATCGTCCGTTTCAGACGGGAATGGATGACGGGCGACGCGTTCGGCACGGTGCCGGGCACGACCGCGGCCCCGCTGCCCGCTCCCGAGCTGCCCGGAGTCCCGCTGAAACCCCGCGGACGCCACCGGTAGCGGCCCGGTCCCGCCGCCGCCTCCGAGGCCCGGCCGAACCGTCCGCCCGCTGACGGGGAGCCGTGGCCGCCCGCCCCGGCGTGTCCCCTGCCGCGCCGGAGGGCACGGGGCCGTGGGAGCCGCCCGCGGACGCGCTCCGCGTTCGTCGGCGACGCCCGGCCGTTGCGGGGGCTCGGTGACGCACTCCGGCTGCGGCGGGTGCGAAGCTGGTGCGGCGGGCGCCGTCGCCCGGACGCGCGACGGGCTCGTTTCAGGCCGGGAGTTTCGGAAGTTCTGGGAGGCAGTCGTGTCGGACGAGTTCGACGTGGTCGTCATAGGCGCGGGTCCCGCCGGGGAGAACGTCGCGGGCCGCGCGGTCCGCGGGGGGCTGAGCGTCGCCGTGGTCGAGGAGAACCTGGCGGGCGGTGAGTGCTCCTACTGGGCGTGCGTCCCCAGCAAGGCCCTGCTCCGCCCGGTGGACCTCACCGCGGAGGTCGGCCGGGTGCCCGGATTGACGCCGGGGCCGATCGACGTCGCCGCCGTGCTCGCCAGGCGCGACGAGGCCGTGTCGAACTTCGACGACGGCAAGCAGGTGGAGTGGATCGAGGGGCTGCCCGCGGAGTTCGCGCGAGGACGCGGGAGGCTGCGGGGGCCCAAGGTCGTCGAGGTGACCGCGCCGGACGGCTCGGTGCGCTCGCTGCGCGCCCGGCACGCCGTCGTGCTGGCCACCGGCAGCCGCCCGCTGGTCCCGCCGGTCCCCGGGCTGGCCGAGGCCTCGCCGTGGACGAGCCACGAGGCGACCGCGGCGCGGGCGGTCCCGCGCAGGCTGGCGGTGCTCGGCGGAGGCGTGGTGGCCTGCGAGATGGCCCAGGCGCTGCACGGCCTCGGCGCGCGGGAGACGACGCTCCTGGTGCGCGGCGACTCCCTGCTCGGCAGGATGGAGCCGTTCGCCGGAGAGCTGGTCGCGGCCTCGCTGGCGGAATCGGGTGTCGAGGTGCGCACCGGCGCCCAGGTGACCCGGGTCGAGCGGCCCGTGCCCGGTGGCCCCGTCACCGTCCACCTGGCCGAGGGCGCCCCGGTCGAGGCCGACGAGCTGCTGGTGGCGACGGGCCGCAGAGCCGCGACCGGAGACCTGGGCCTCGACACCGTCGGCCTGTCCGTCACGGGGCCTGTCGAGGTCGACGACAGCATGCGCGCCACCGGTGTCGACGGCGGCTGGCTGTACGCCGTCGGCGACGTCAACGGCCGCAACCTGCTCACCCACATGGGCAAGTACCAGGGGCGGGTGTGCGGCGACGTCATCGCGGCCAGGGCGCGGGGAGAGCGCGACGACCTGCCCGGACTGCGCGACGTGGCCGACGGGCAGGGCGCGCCCCAGGTGGTCTTCACCGACCCGCAGGTCTGCGCGGTCGGCCGCAGCGAGGCGGCGGCCAGGGCCGAGGGGTTCGACGTGCGCGTGGTCGAGTACGACCTGGGCGCGGTCTCCGGGGCCTACCTGCTGGGTGAGGGTTACCGGGGCAGGGCCAAGGCGGTCGTGGACGAACGGCGGCGCGTCCTGCTCGGCGTGACCTTCGCGGGTCCCGGGGTGGCCGAGATGCTGCACTCGGCGACGGTCGCCGTCACCGCGGAGGTGACCCTCGACCGCCTCTGGCACGCGGTGCCGTCCTTCCCCACGGTCAGCGAGGTCTGGCTGCGGCTGCTCGAGCAGTACGGACTGTGAGGTGAGCGCGGACGGAGCGTGACCCGCAGGTCCGGCGGACCCGGCCGACGCGGCGTGCCGCCTCTGGCGCACCACCACGCGCACGCGCGTCACGGGTCCGTCCTCCCGGCTCGCCACGCCCGCCCGGAGAGCGGTTTCCGCTCGGCAAAGCCACAATCGAGGCAGGAAAAAAACGCTTTTTTGACTGGTTTGTCATATTTTCGAAACAACAGGGCACCACTGTGAGGGACACGGTTTTCGACAGGCAGACGTCCAGGAGAGGCGAGGGGGCGAAATGGCGGCCATGGACAGGGGGATGCGCGGCAGCCAGCACGAAACGCCCTGGCAGGTCGATTTCCAGGCGCTGGACAGGCGGGAACGCCTCATCATCAAACGGATGCTGGCGGGCCTGGCGCTCGGCATGATCCTGGCCGTGGTCGGCGAGACGCTCGCCGAGGTGCTGCCCGCCGAGATCACCGCGGCCTACGACCCGTACGTCTACGGGCTGCTGGTCCTCGTCATGACGCGCGGCTCCGCACACGTCGGCTGGGCGACCCTGAACGGCCTCCTGGCGGCCGCGGGCCTCACGGCGGGGCACGTGGTCGCCCACGCCCTCAACCACGAGGAGACCCTGCTCGCCTCGACCAGCGAGAACTGGCCGATCGCGCTGAGCATCACGATGGCCGCCTTCGGCGTGGTCGGCTACCTCAGCCGCAGGCGCGGTCTCAGCGGCGACGTGGCCGTGGGGTTGTTCAGCGGCCTGCTGTTCACCCGGGGCGCCGAGAACGTCCAGCAGGCCGCCCTGACGCCCCACATCGGCTCTCAGCCGGGCGGGCCCTGGATGCTCACCGCCCTGGTGGTCATGGGGTTCGCCTTCCCCCTCCTGCTGCGCCCGACGGCGCGGGCGCGGTCGCGCACCCTGCTCGTCACCCTCGGCTGCGCCGCCCTGTTCACCGCGCTCTCCCTGATGCGCACGCTGTGACGAGAGCGCTCTCCCCCGACGGCGAGGGCGCTCCCGCCTCGGCGCACGGCGCCGGCCCTGAAGGGCCGCGCCGGGTCACCGCTCCTTGGCCAGGGCCCTGCTGATCACCAGGCGCTGGACCTGGTTGGTGCCCTCGACGATCTGCAGGACCTTGGCCTCCCGCATGTAGCGCTCGACCGGGAAGTCCTCGACGTAGCCGTAACCACCGAAGACCTGGACGGCGTCCGTGGTGACCTTCATGCACACGTCGGTGGCGAACAGCTTGGCCATCGCGGCCCGCGTGCCGTAAGGACGGCCCGCGTCGCGCAGGCGGGCGGCGTCCAGGTAGAGGGCGCGGGCGGCGGCGACCTGGGTCGCCATGTCGGCGAGCATGAACCCGATCCCCTGGAAGTCGATGACCCGCGTGCCGAACTGGCGACGCTCCCCCGCGTAGGCGGTGGCGGCGTCCAGCGCCGCCTGGGCGAGGCCGACGGCGCAGGCCGCGATGCCGAGCCTGCCTCCGTCCAGGGCCGCCAGGGCGATGCGGAAGCCCTCTCCCTCCGCGCCGAGCAGTGCGTCGGGCGTGAGCCGTGCCCCGTCGAAACGGACCTGGGCGGTCGGCGAGGACCTCATGCCCATCTTCCGCTCCGGCGCGCCGAACGACAGGCCCTCCGTCCCCGCGGGGACGTGGAAGCAGGAGATGCCCCTGGCGCCGTCGGAGGAGGTCCTGGCCATCAGGGTGTAGAAGTCGGCGACGCCGCCGTGGGTGATCCATGCCTTGACCCCGTCCACGGTGTAGCCGTCGGCGTCCGGCACCGCGCGGGTCGTCAGCGCCGCGGCGTCCGAGCCCGAGTGGGGCTCGGACAGGCAGTAGGCGCCGAGCAGCTCGCCGCCGAGCAGCTCGGGCAGCAGCGCGGCGCGTTGCTCGGCGGTGCCGTAGGCGGCCACGGGGAAGCAGGACAGCGTGTGCACCGACAGGCCGAGACCGACCGCGAGCCAGGCCGAGGCGAGCTCCTCGAGCACCTGGAGGTAGACCTCGTACGGCTGCGCCGCGCCCCCGTGCTCCTCGGGGTAGGGCAGCCCGAGGAGGCCGGACCTGCCCAGGGTGGTGAACACCTCGCGGGGGAAGCGTCCGGCGGACTCGTCCGCCGACGCCCTGGGCGCGACCTCCTTGGCGATCAGATCACGGACCAGGTCAAGCAGGTCGTGAGCCTCGGCGGTCGGCAGCGCACGCTCAACGGTCATATCCGCATACTCCGATCAGGACGCGAAAGACAAAAGGGGCAGCCGGGGTCGCCGGCCACCCCGATTGTGACATCCGTTACACGACGACGAGCTCACGAGGCCGGTGGTTGACCCGCTCACCGCCGTCCTCGGTGCAGACCAGGATGTCCTCGATGCGCGCGCCGTGCGCGCCGGGCAGGTAGATGCCCGGCTCGACGGAGAAGGCGAAGCCCGGCGCCAGCGGCTCGGTGTTGCCCGCGACGATGTAGGGCTCCTCGTGGGTCTCCAGGCCGATGCCGTGCCCCGTGCGGTGGATGAAGTAGTCGCCGTACCCCTCCGCGGCGATCACCTCCCGCGCCGCGGCGTCGACCGCCTCGCACGACACACCGGGCCTCACGGCCTCACAGGCGGCCTCCTGGGCCCGCTGGAGCACCTCGTAGTACTTCACGAAGCCCGCGGGGGGCTCCCCGACGCAGTAGACCCGGGTGGAGTCCGAGCAGTAACCGCTCGGCATCTGGCCGCCGATGTCGACCACGACCGGCTCTCCCGGCTGGATGATCCGGTCGGACAGCTCATGGTGGGGGCTGGCGCCGTTGTGGCCGGAACCGACGATGACGAAGTCGACGGTCGAGTGGCCCGCCGCGATGATCGCGTCGGCGATGTCCCTGCCGACCTCGCGCTCGGTACGGCCCGCCCGCAGGAAACCGGGCACCTGCGCGTGCACGGCGTCGATCGCGGCTCCCGCCTCGCGGAGCGCGGCCACCTCGGCCTGGCTCTTGCGCATGCGCAGGTCCCGCAGGACGGTCCCCGCGAGCACCTGCTCCGCGCCGGGCAGCGCGGCGCGGAAGCGGAGCGACTGCATCGCCCACATGCGGTCGGCCAGGCCGACCCTGCCCACGCTTCCTCCCGCACGCCCCAGCCGCGCGGCCACGGCCGCGTACGGGTCGTCGGTCTCGTCCCAGGGCACGAACTCGATGCCGAGCCTCGACGCCGGGGAGTGCTCGGCGGCGGGCAGCTCGAGCCGGGGCACCACCAGGAAGGCCTCCCCCTCCGCGGGCAGCACCAGACAGGTGAGCCGTTCCAGCGGCAAGGCCTCGTAACCGGTCACGTAGCGCAGGTCCGGCCCCGGCGTGAGCAGCAGAGCGTCGAGCCCTGCGGCGGCCGTGGCCTCCTGGGCGGCGGCCAGGCGGGTAACGGGATACAGATCAGAGGACTCCATTGTCACACCAACCAATCTAATCCGGGATGGATCAGCACCGTACCGGGACCGGTAGTGGACAGGGAAAGTCCAGGAAAAGCCGCCGGTCTCGCAATGCCATCACTACAATCCGTTGAAGGACGATCACATTTTGTTGACAGGATGCCCCCAGGTCCCCACATTTCGAGAGCGAGCTAAATGGTCGGCGTAGTGGGCGGCCACCAGCCACCCCTCCACCCACGAAACGACCACGTGACCGGTTCCGCCCCGCTGACCGCGGCAGAGATGGTGCAGCGGTTGCGCGGAGAGCTGGACGAGCACATGGCCGTGGAACAACAACTTCTCAGCGCGCGGCTGGCCCACGCCGAGCGGCTGGGCAACCTGGGCTGGGCCGAGTGGAACCTCCAGACCGGTGAGTCCGTCTGGTCCGATCACGCCTACGCCGTCTTCGGCCGCGACCCCGACGAGGGCCCGGTCCCGCTGCGCGACCTGGTCCGTCACGTCGAGCCGCTCGACCGGGCGGCTCTCGACCGGCTGCTCCGGGCCGTGGTGAACCTCGCGGAGCCGGGGCAGACCGAGTTCCGCGTCCGCAGCCAGGGGGAGATCAGGAACCTCAGGGCGACCCTCGACCTCGTCGTGACCGGCGGGCACGCCACCGTCCACGGTGTGATCCAGGACGTCACCGACCGGCGCAGAGCCGAGCGGATCATCTCGGAGTCCCAGCGGCAGCTGCTCGAGGCCCGCGAGCGGGCCGCGGAGGAGCGGCGGGTGAGCATGGCGCTGCGCGAGGTGATCATGCCGGGTCTCGGGACCGCGATCGACCTGCCGGGCGCCAGGGTCGGGGTCCGCTACGTTCCCGCGGGCATGAAGGACGGCCTGGGCGGCGACTGGCACGACGCCACCGTCCTGCCGGACGGGCGAGTGCTGCTGACCATCGGCGACGTGTCGGGACACGGCCTGCCCGCGATGGCCCAGATGACCCGCCTGCGGACCGCGCTGGACGCCCTCGCGATGACCGGCGAGTCTCCGGAGCGCCTGCTGACCTGGCTCAACGACCTGGTGATGCACCGTTTCGAGGAGACGACCGCGACCGCGGTCATCGGCCACCTCGACCCGGCGGCCGGCGTGTTCTCCTGGAGCCAGGCCGGGCACCCCGCGCCCATTCTGATCCGGGGCGGCGTGGCGACCCCGCTCGACCCGCCCGCGGGGGTCCTGCTCGGCGCGACCCAGGCCGAGCCGTACGAGCTGGCCCGCGTGCGGCTGATCGAGGGGGACCTGCTGCTGCTGTTCACCGACGGGCTGGTCGAGCGACGCGACCGCGACATCGACGAGGGCCTCGCACTGGCCCTGGAGGCGGCGGCGGGCCTGTCACGGGGCGACCTGGACGCGGGCGTCGACCGGCTGATCCGGTCGGTCGGCGGGCCGAATCCCGAAGACGACACCTGCGTGCTGGTGATCGACGTGCTCGCCTGAACGGCTTGGTTAAATGGTCGCCATGCCCGGGCTGATGCTTCTCGACACACCATCGCTGTACTACCGCGCCTTCTACGGGGTGCCGGAGTCGGTGACCGCTCCCGACGGGATGCCCGTCAACGCGATCCGCGGCCTCATCGACATGATCGCCACGCTGGTCAGGCAGCACTCCCCCGCCGAGCTGGTCGCCTGCATGGACGCCGACTGGCGTCCGGCCTTCCGGGTGACGGCGATCCCCACCTACAAGGCCCACCGGGTCGCCCCGGACGGCGGCGAGGAGACCCCCGACACTCTCGCCCCGCAGGTGCCGGTGATCGAGCGGGTCCTCGACGCCGCGGGCGTCGCCCGCGTCGGCGTGCCCGGCTACGAGGCCGACGACGTGATGGGAACCCTCGCCGTGCGGGCCTCCGGCGCGGTGGACATCGTCACCGGCGACCGGGACATGTTCCAGCTCGTCGACGACAGCCGGCCGATCCGGATCCTCTACACCGCGAAGGGGGTCAAGAACCTCCAGCTCGTCGACGAGGCCGCCGTCGCCGCCAGATACGGCGTCCCCGGGCGCTCCTACGCCGACTTCGCCACCCTGCGCGGCGACCCCAGTGACGGCCTGCCGGGCGTGCCCGGGGTCGGGGAGAAGACCGCGGCGACCCTGATCACCCGCTTCGGCTCGCTGGAGGCCCTGGTGCGCGCCCTGGACGAGGGCGGCGACCTCACCGCGGGGCAGCGGGCCAAGCTGGACGCGGCCCGCGACTACCTGCGGGTCGCCCCGGACGTGGTCCGGGTGGCCCGCGACGTGCCGATTCCCGACACGGACCTGGCCCTGCCCGCCAAGCCGCGCGATCCGGAGGCGCTCGCCGACCTGGCCGAGCGCTACGGTCTCGGCGGCCCTCTCGGCCGCCTGTCCGAGGCGATCGCCCAGACCTCCCACGGCTGAAACCCGCGAGTTCGAGTGCATTGTCCTGCCCTGCCGGGGCAGGACGTACTTCTCGGACACCCGCCCACGAAAGACTCCGACATGGAGAGACCGATCTCGCCTCGGCGCGGTCACGGCGCCGGAGGGCCGCACCGCGGCGACCTGCCGTCTCCTGCCCCGGAGAAGCGGGCATGACATGGAACGGTAGGTTGACCCCCGTGCCTCACAAGAGCATCCGGGTGCCCGGAGAGTCCCATCCCCGGCTCAGCGACGGCTTCGAGCGGATCCGCAGGGAGCTGAAGCTCCCCGACGGGTTCCCCCTGGCCGTGTCCGAGGAGGCGGAGTGGGTCGTCGAGGTGCCCGCGCTGCCCTCCCTCGACCGCACCGACCTTCCGCTGATCACCATCGACCCGCCGGGCTCCATGGACCTGGACCAGGCCATGCACCTGGAGGAGCGTCCGGGCGGCTACCGCGTCTGGTACGCCGTCGCCGACGTGGCCGCGTTCGTACGGCCGGGCGGCGCGATCGACACCGAGGCCCGCAACCGGGGTGAGACCGTCTACATGCCGGACGGACGGGTGCCGCTGCACCCCACGGTGCTGTCCGAGGGCGCGGCCAGCCTCCTTCCCGGAGCCACCAGACCCGCCGCGCTGTGGTGCGTCGACCTGGACGCGGAAGGCCGGATCGTGGGCTCGGACGTGACCAGGGCCCTGGTGCGCAGCCGCGAACGGCTGGACTACGACTACGTCCAGGCGGCGGTCGAGACCGGCACCGCGGACGGCACGCTGCGGCTGCTGGCCGAGATCGGCAGGCTCAGGCTGGCGCTCGAGCGGGCCAGGGGCGGTGTCACGCTGCCCACGCCCGAGCAGGAGGTCGTCCCCGACGGGGACGGCTACCGGGTCGAGCTGCGCGCCCCGCTGGAGGCAGAGGCGTGGAACGCGCAGATCTCCTTGTTGACCGGCATGGCCGCCGCCTCGATGATGCTGGACGCGGAGATCGGCCTGCTGCGGGTGCTGCCGCCCGCTCCGGCGGAGAAGATCGCCCAGGTCCGCCGGGTGGCCGCCGCGCTCGGGGTGCCGTGGCCCGAGGGGGCGGCGTACGGCGACGTCGTCCACGGGCTCGACCCGAAGATTCCCGGGCAGGCCGCGTTCCTGGAGGAGTCGACGGTGCTGCTGCGCGGAGCCGGATATGTGGCCTTCAACGGCGAGCCCCCCGTCCAGGCGGACCACGCCGCGGTGGCCGCGCCGTACGCCCACGTGACCGCACCGCTGCGCAGGCTCATCGACCGCTACGCCACCGAGATCTGCCTGGCGGTGGCGGCGGGCGAACCGGTGCCCGAGGACGTCCAGCGGGTCATGGGCGAGCTGCCGGGCATCATGCAGTCGACCGGACGGCGCGCGGGCGCGGTCGAACGGGCCTGTGTCGACCTGGTCGAGGCGTTCGTGCTGCGCGAGCGGGTGGGCCAGACGTTCGACGCGGTGGTGATCGACGTGGACGGCGGCCATCCCTGGGGGCAGGTGCAGGTCACCGACCCGGCGGTGGTGGCCCGCTGCGACGGCGAGAACCTCCCGCTGGGCGAGGCGGTCAAGGTACGGTTGACGCGCGCCGATCCGGCGACCCGGGAGGTCCGCTTCAGCCTGGCCTGACGGCGAGGCCGCGGCCAGACCTCTCCCGGGCCGCCTGCCTGCGGTTACCTCTTCAGGGTCCAGCCCGCTCCGACACCTGCCAGGTGCAGGGCGACGCAGAGCAGTCCCGCGATGGCGAGCGTGGTGACGGTTACGACGGTGCCGACGGCCACACCGGCGATCTGGAAGATCAGGGCGAGAACGAACAGCAGTGCGGCGGCGAGGGCGAACATGCCTACCTCCCTGGGCGGGGGTCCAACGGGGTTCTGACATGGGGATTTCCGGGACGGTCTCCCGGAAAACAGCCCTGAAGGTGACGTTCCGCACGCCAGGCGTCACAAGGTATTGACCGGGCGGTCAGTTAGCCTCAGGGCGGCAGGGAACCCGGCACAGCAGACGATGCCGCAGGCGACGCTCGCGGCGGCCCAACGGTGTTCGACTGGTTCGTTCGGCTGGTCCGCTTTGTTGTCTTGGTTGGGGTGGTTCGGCTTTGTTCGCGTGGAGGGGGGCGCACAGACCGTAGTCGCTCCCTTTTCCGGCCGCCCATTCATCCCTGGGCGGCTGAAGCAACCTGCCAGGGTTCCATCCATGGTCGATCGCCGTAGCTGAAGCCCGGTGCGGAAAGGAGCGCAGGGCTGAGCTGGAAAAACCCTCGCGGAGAGAAGGGCCTCCCCACCCGTGAGGCGCCGGCTTCGCTGGGCCGCCTGTTGCCCGCCCCCTGATCGTTGCCCAGAGCACCCCCGCCGACATTCTCGGGCGCAGTACCCCCACCGGTGCTCTCAGGCACAGCACCCCCAGCGGCGTTCTCGGGCCCAACGCCCACCCTGACGTTCTCGAGCACAACGCCCCCACCGACGTTCTCGGGCAGGACACGCCTACGGGTGTTCTCCGGGGGCGGCCGGAATACGCCGGAAAGGGGCCGCGGGTTGCTGTAGCCGCAGCTCAACGGGTTCGGCGGTAGACGCGACATCCTCTAGGCGCACATAGCGGCCGAGGCTGGCAAGGTGCTGGTGGCGACTCCTGGCCTGCAACTCCGGGGCGGTACGCCCGGCCTGGGCGAGATGCTGCAGCGCGCTGTGGCGAAGCTGGTGCGACGTCCACCCCTGACGGTGCTGGTCGAGCTGGGCGGAGGCGGTCTTGAACAGGTACTCGGCACACGAATAGGGCAGGCGGCCCCGCCCGGTGACGGGGCAGATGTCGGGGGCCGCGGGCACGCAGATCCGGAGACAGGGGCGCGCCGGTCGGCCAGGAACACCGGCCCGGCGGTGCCGACCGGCCGGCACCGACACTTCGATATGTCTTTAGTGGCTAAAACTCGATACAAAGAGTCGCGAAGTAAATTTCCCGCTCCGTGCTATTGATTCAGCGTCGATCAAAATGCACCATCATATTGGGTCCCTGAGGAAAGCGGGCCGGGGCTAAGCGGCCGAGAATCCACGATGCCGTCGCATTCAGCACGATCGACGCCGCCCCCAAAGGCGCACGCAAAATTCTGGTTTCGGCTGCCATCATTTTCGGCAGCATTGAGCACCAAATCCCATACACCAAAGGAAGGGAGCACGACATGCGCCTGCTCAAGAAGCTCGCCAGCGCCGCCGCCGCAGCAGTGATGGCGGGTGGCGCACTGCTCGCCACCGCCCCCGGCTCCTACGCCGCATCCGAGCCCGACCCCGCCCCCGCCCTGCTCGTGGAGGCGCCAACCTGCGTCAGCCGCCCCGTGTACGAGGTGCCCGGCGGCTTCGACGTGTTCATGACGAACAGATGCGGTCGCACCATGTACGTCAGAGTCATCGTCGACTGGGCCCCCGACAGCGTCTGCATCGAGCTTCTCAACAACCAGTCGAGAACGTGGCACTACCAAGGCGTGACCGGGCAGTACGACCACCTGGCCCTGTGCTGATACCGAAAACGACATCAAGTCGCGCTCGCGCCTATTCCCGAGCACAACAAGAACAGTTAAGGCCTCGCCGTTAATAAACGCGTCCATGGGTCCTGAGAATGGAGTCTGTCAGACCCGTTCGTCGTTCGGCCGTCTCTTCTGCAGGGGCGGCCCGGGACCGGTGAGCCGCACGGCCACAGGCCGGGCCGGGCCGGGCCGGATGGACTCAAGCCGGGCGGTGCGGTAGGCACACCACCGCACCGCCCGTCCCCTGTTGTACGGAGGTCCGCTCTGATGGGATGTCCCACCAGGCCCGGCGCTCGGGTCGGTGTCGCCAGGGGTGAAGTAGCCCAGCGTGAGATCTGACCGGACAGAACGTTGATTCTGTCCGGTCAGCACCCCCGCGCAGCCCGTTTCTGCCGTATTCCGGTGGCACCCCTTCTCGGGCGGGACACCCCCACCGGCGTTCTTGGGCAGGGAGTCCCGTTCGGCTTCTCCGGCAGGTGATGGTCATCACTGTGCGTTCGTTCCCGCCGGGGGCGTCCCGCCAGGGGGTCGGCCGTGTTCGCCGCGTGCCGGCGGGAGTGTTTTCAGTGGCGGTGCCGGCCGGGGTGGTGTCGCCTGCTGTCGCTGCCGGTCACGCGGGCGGTTCGAGGCCAGCCCGTCACGGGGGTCGGTGGTGGCGGCCGTTTCCCCTGGCCCGCTGTCGTCCCGCTCTCGCTTCCCGTTGTCGTCCTGTTCCTGCTGTCGTGGCGGCGAGGGGTCAAATCACAGCGGAGATCGCTCTGTCAGGAGCCCCGGAAGTCGAGTGGGGTGCTCTGCCCAACAACACCACTGGGGGTGCCCTGCCTGAGAGTGCCGGGGGTGTCTGCCCGAGAACGTCAGTGGGGGCAGGGGTGCTGTGCCCGAGAAGGTCAGTGAGGGTGTCCTGCCTGAGAACGTCAGGGTGGGCGCTGTGCCCGAGAAGGTCAGTGAGGGTGTCCTGCCTGAGAACGTCAGGGTGGGCGCTGTGCCCGAGAACGCCGGTGGGGGCACTGTGCCCGAGGATGTCGCTGAGGACGCCCTGAGCAACGATCAGAGGGCGGGCAACAGGCGGCCCAGCGAAGCCGGCGCCTCACGGGTGGGGAGGCCCTTCTCTCCCCGGGGGTTTTTCCAGCTCAGCCCTGCGCTCCTTTCCGCACGGGGGCTTCAGCTACGACGAGGTGCCCTGAACCGAACCACGGCGGATTGCTTCAGCGTCAGTCAGGACGCTGGGCGGTCGGAAAGGGAGCGACTACGGTCCGCAGGGCGTACGGCGGAGCAGCATGGCGTGGAGGGGGGCGGGTGGTCCGGCCGGCGTATAAAAGGACCGCGACCACCGGCGCCCGCCAGGCCGGAGGCCTGATCTCACCAGAGCTCAGCTGAGACGGCCGGCCGGACCACCCGCCCCCCTCCACGCGAACAAAGCCCAGCCCAGCAAACAAAACGAACCAAGCGGACCCAGCCAACCAAGCAAACCAACCGACCCCAGCGAACACCGCAGCTCAGGTCAACGAACCGCAGCTCAGGTCAACGAGGAGTAGGCCACCACGCCGCGCCTGAGCGCGTCCATCGCCTTGCCCGCGTTCTGCTTCACCTTGCTGCCGGTCGGCGCGGCGTCGGAGATCTGGCCGAGCAGGTCGAGCAGCTGCTTGATCCAGCGTACGAAGTCTCCCGCGGCCAGTTCGGAGCCGTTGACGCCGTCGCCCAGCACCGCGTCCAGGGTGTGACCCCTGGCCCAGCGGAAGGCCGCCCAGGCGAACCCGAAGTCGGGCTCCCTGATGAACGACAGGCCGTGATCGCTCTCGATGGACTCCAGTTCGCCCCACAGACGGACCATGTCGCCCAGCGCCTTCTGCACCCCGCCCGCGGGAATCCTCGGCTGGCGCGCCTCGTCGGCCTGCCTGGACTCGAAGACCAGCGAGGAGACGCTGGCGGCGAGCTCGGCCGGGTCGAGGCCCTCCCAGAGCCCGGCGCGCAGGCACTCGGCGGTGAGCAGGTCGAGCTCGGTGTACAGCTGGGCCAGACGGCGGCCCTCTCCGGTGACGTTCTCACCGTCGAGGTAGCCGAGCTGGTCGAGCACCCCGCAGACCTTGTCGAAGGTGCGGGCGATGACGTGGGAGCGGCCCTCGACCCTGCGGCGCAGCCCCTCGGTCTCGCGGAGCAGCTTGTAGTAGCGCTCCGCCCAGCGGGCGTGGTCCTCCCGCTCGTCGCAACCGTGGCAGGGGTGCTGGCGGATCTCCCTGCGCAGGCGGAGGATCTCCTCGTCCTCCGCGGCGTGGTCGCGTGCCCTGGCGGGCTTGCCGAAGTCGCGGTCGCCGATCTTGGCGTGCATGGAGGAGACCAGGTTGGCCCGCTCCTTCGGCGAGCGCGCGTTGAAGTTCTTCGGGATGCGCAGGTGCTCGACCGGCTCGACGGGGACGGGGAAGTCGGCGGGTGAGAGCTTCTTCACCTGTTTGCCGATGGTCAGCACCAGCGGGGAGGGGCCCTCGCCCCGGGAGTTGAGTCCCGGGTCGAGGACGACCGCGAGCCCCGCCCTGCGCCCGCCGGGAACGCGGATGATGTCACCGGGCTTCAGCGCCTCCAGCGAGCGCAGCGCCTGCGCCCTGCGGGCCGCGCCGCGCTGCCGCGACAGCTCGGCCTCCCGGTCCGACAGCGCCCTGCGCATCGCGGCGTACTCCTCGAAGTCGCCCAGATGGCAGGTCATCGCCTCGCGGTAGCCCTGCAGCGCCTCCTCGTGGCGGCGCACCTGCTTGGCGATGCCGACGACCGCCCTGTCGGCCTGGAACTGGGCGAAGGAGGACTCGAGCAGCGATCTGGCGCGTTCCCTGCCGACCTGGCCGACCAGGTTAACCGCCATGTTGTAGGAGGGGCGGAAGCTGGAGCGCAGGGGGTAGGTCCGGGTGCTGGCCAGGCCCGCCACCTGCAGCGGGTCCATGCCGGGCTGCCACTGGACCACCGCGTGGCCCTCGACGTCGATGCCGCGCCGTCCCGCCCGGCCGGTGAGCTGGGTGTACTCGCCCGGGGTGAGGTCGGCGTGGGTCTCGCCGTTCCACTTGTCGAGCTTCTCGATCACCACGGAGCGCGCGGGCATGTTGATGCCCAGCGCGAGGGTCTCGGTGGCGAACACGGCCTTGACCAGGCTACGGGTGAACAGCTCCTCGACGACCTCCTTGAAGGCCGGCAGCATGCCCGCGTGGTGGGCGGCCAGGCCTCGCTCCAGGGCGTCGCGCCACTCGAGATAGCCGAGCACGGCCAGGTCCTCGTCGGGCAGGTGCGCGGTGCGCTCGTCGACGATCTGCCGGATCTCGTGGCGTTCGGCGTCCGTGGTGAGCCGGATCCCGCCGTACAGGCACTGCATGACCGCGGCGTCGCAGCCGGCCCTGGAGAAGATGAAGGTGATCGCGGGCAGCAGGCCCGCGGCGTCGAGACGCTCGATGGTCTGGGCGCGGTCGGGCGGGCCGCTCCTGCGCGGGCGGGAGTAACCCCTGCGGCCCCTGCCGTAGGCCTGGCGTTCCTCGTCCCTGGCCAGACGCAGGAGGTTCGGGTTGACCAGCGGGCGTTTGCCGTCCTCCTCGGAGACGAACAGGTCGTACAGGCGGTGGCCGACGAGCATGTGCTGCCAGAGGGGGACCGGGCGGTGCTCGTCGACGATGACGCTGGTGTCGCCGCGGACCTCGCCGAGCCACTCGCCGAACTCCTCGGCGTTGCTGACCGTGGCGGAGAGGGCGACCAGCCGGACCGACTCGGGCAGGTGGATGATCACCTCTTCCCATACGGCGCCGCGGAACCTGTCGGCCAGGTAGTGCACCTCGTCCATGACCACGAAGCCGAGCCCCGCCAGGGTCCCCGACCCGGCGTAGAGCATGTTGCGCAGCACCTCGGTCGTCATGACGACGATGGGGGCCTCGCCGTTGACGCTGTTGTCACCGGTGAGCAGGCCGACCTTGGCCGCGCCGTACCGTTTGACGAGATCGTTGTACTTCTGGTTGGACAGCGCCTTGATCGGGGTCGTGTAGAAGCACTTGCGGCCCTCCTCCAGGGCCAGGTGCACGGCGAACTCGCCCACCACGGTCTTGCCCGAGCCGGTGGGGGCGGCCACGAGCACTCCGTCGCCCGCCTCGAGAGCGCGGCAGGCGTCGAGCTGGAAGTCGTCCAGCTCGAAGTCGTACAGACCGCGGAACGAGGTCAGTGCAGGCCCGCTGTCGGCCTGGCTCTGACGGAAGGCAGCGTAACGTTCCGCTGGGGTCGTCATGTCTCCAAGCCTACCGATATCGGGATTCCGGTCCGTCCGGCGTGGACTCGGCGAACTCTCGGCGGGCAGAGGCCGCCGCCCGCCGCAGGAGGGTCACAGCAGGACCCGCAGCGCGCCGGGGACGATCTCGCAGGTGAGCGGGACGGGACCGATCCGCTCACCGTCGGCGTAGGCGATCACGTCGGGGGCCTCGAGGGTGACCCTGGCCGCGCGCCTGGTCTCGACGAAGGGGCTGCCCACGTGGGAGCCCCGGTAGACCTGCGGGAAGACGCGCAGGAAGCGGCCCTTGGGCACGGCGTCGAGGATCGTCACGTCCAGCAGGCCGTCGTCGGGAACGGCGTCGGGGCAGACGCGCATCCCCGCGCCGTAGGAGGAGGTGTTGCCGACCGCGACCAGCATGGCCTCGCGCTCGATCGTCTCGGAGCCGCCGGGTCCCTCAAGGGTGATCCGGAAGGGGATCGGCCGGAAGGAGCGGAGTTCCTCGGCCAGCGCGAGGAGGTATCTGGCCATGCCCGGCGGCCAGGTCATCCGGTTGGCCCGTTCGTTGACGCGGGAGTCGAAGCCGCAGGCCATCACCCCGGCGAACCACTCCTCGCCCGTCTTCGCCGCGTCGAGCACGCGGATCCCGCCCGCGAGCACGACGTCGGCGGCGGCCAGGGGTGCTCTTCTCGGCAGGCCGAGCGCGGCGGCGATGTCGTTGCCCGTGCCCGCGGGGATGACGCCCAGCGGGGTGCCGGTTCCCGCGACCGCCTGGACGGCCAGGTGCACCAGGCCGTCGCCGCCGAAGGCGACCAGCGCCTCGGGCCTGCCCGCGACGGCCTCCCGGGCGTGCCTCAGGGCGTCGTCCGCCGACTCCCCCACGATCACCGAGACCTCGTGCCCGTCTCTCCCCAGCCGGTCGAGCACCGGGGCCAGCAGGCCGCGCGAGCGGCCGCCTCGGGCTGCGGGATTGACGAGGACGGCGATCTCTCCGGGCACAGACCGGAACTTATCGCCTATTTGATCTGGTCGGTATCCGTCGTTCCCAGGTCAAGAGGAGAGGCCTCGTCATCGGACAGATGGGAGAAGTCCTCGTCCTTCGAGGCCCGTCTCTCCCTGAGGTACATGAACCCCTCGGCGAGGGCGAACAGCCCGACCATCGGGATCGCCAGGGCGACCATCGAGAACGGGTCGGTGCTCGGGGTGGCGATCGCCGCGAAGACGAACATGATGAAGATGGTCATGCGGCGGTGTTTGGCCACCGTGGCCCGCGGCAGAACACCGATCACGTTGAGGAACACCATCAGCAGCGGCAGCTCGAAGGAGACACCGAAGATCACGATCATGACCAGGATGTAGCTGAGGTACTCGTCGATCGTGAGGCCGGTCAGCGTCCCCTCGGGGGCGAAGCTGAGCAGGATCGCCAGACCGGTGTCCGTGACGAGGTAGGCCAGGCCCGCCCCGGCGAGGAAGAGGGGGACGGCGAGCCCCATGAACATCAGGGAGTAACGCTTCTCGTTGCGGTACAGACCGGGGGTGACGAAGGCCCAGATCTGGTACAGCCACACCGGGGAGGAGGCGACGAGGCCGAACAGGGCCGCCACCTTGAGGTTGACGAAGAAGGACTCGAAGACTCCCAGGACGAGCAAGGTGCACTGCCCCGGCCGCAGCTGCTGGGCCTGCTGGAGGCTGCAGTACGGCTCCTCCAGGAAATTCCAGATCGGGTCGAAGTAGACGAAGCCGATCCCGATGCCGACGGCCAGGCCGAGAAAGGAGATCAGGATGCGGTTGCGCAGCTCACGGAGATGCTCCATGAGCGACATGCGTCCCTCTGCCGCCCCCTCGGGCGGCACCGATCCGTTCGAGCCCGGCTTGGGCCATTTCAGCAGCGCCATTCGCGAATCCCGGTCCGACGAGTGAGGTGATCAGGAGCGAGGTGGAGCCTACTGCGGCTTGGCCGCGCCAGCCTGGGCGCGCAGCTTCGCGGCCTGCTCCTCCAGGGCGCGGGCCTGCTCCTCCGCCGACAGCGCGGGGGCGGGCGCCTGAGCCGTGGTGAGCGGCTGCGGAGCCGGGGCGGCGGGCTGGGGCTGTGCCTGGACGACGGTGGCCGCGGGGGCGCCCGTCTCCTCGTCGTCGCGCAGCTTGGAGGTCTCCGACTTGAAGATACGCAGCGACCGGCCAAGCCCGCGAGCCGCTTCCGGCAGTTTCTTGGCACCGAACAGCAGCACCAGGATCAACCCGATGATGATCAGCTCAGTGGGTCCCAGGTTGGGCATGACACATCCTTAAGCCGAACGACATGCACTCTCTTGCCCGATCGTACGCTCCCGCGAGCACAGACTCATCCCTTCCGGGCCTGGATTGTCCGGACCTGCTCGTTCAAGGCGCTGTGTGCGGGGGCGATCATCCGGCGCATCCGGTCGACCTCTCTGCCCAGTTCCCGGGTCGCGAGCAGCACGCGAACCCCCAGAAAACCGAGCACGAGCAGCCCGGCGAAGGCCAGGCCGACCGCGGCGAAGATCCAGCTCATATCAGCAGATCATAACTCCGCGGGTCAGGAAACCGACTCGTAACGATTCAGCGCCGACGCCGCGGCCTGCCTGACGCTCTCGGCCAGCGAGGCGGGAGACAGCACCCGCCCCGTGTCGCCGAGGCGCAGCGCGAGCCGTACCAGCCAGTCCTGGTCGCGGGCCCGCAGCGCCACCCGCATCCGGCCCTCGCCGAGCTCCTGCGCCTGCTCGCACGGGTAGTACTCGGCGACCCAGCGGCCCGCGGGGGTCAGCTCGAGCTCCACCAGCTCGTCGGTCGGCGAGGGGCGGAAGACACCGGGCGTCACCTCGTCGGGGGTGGCGTCCGCGGGCGGATCGGCGGCCACGTCGAGGATCTCGACCGTGAGCACCCGGTCGAGCCGGAACAGCCGCACCGCCTCCGCCCGGTAACACCAGCCCGACAGGTAGGAGCGGCCGTCCACCACGACCAGGCGCATCGGGTCGACCTCGCGCGGGGTGACCTCGTCGCGACCCGGCACGTAGTAGCGCAGCGACAGCCTCCTGCCGCGCCGCAGCGCCTCCTTGACCGTGGGCAGCGCGTCCGGGGTCGCGTCGACCTCGACGGCGACCTGGCTGCTGACCGCGGCCGCGCCCTCGCCTGCGGCCTGCTCGAACTTGGCGATGACCCGGGTCAGCGCGTCACGCTCGCCGAACTCCGGCAGCTCGGCGAGCATGCGCAGGGCCACCAGCAGTGCGCTGGCCTCGTCGACGCCGAGGCGCAGCGGGCGGGCGATCGTTTCGGCGTTGTCGATGATGATCTCGCCGCCGTCCCACGAGACGTCGATCAGGTCGCCGGGGGTGTGCCCCGGCAGCCCGCACATCCACACCAGCTGCAGGTCGTCGATGAGCTGTTTCTCGCTCAGCCCGAAGACCTTCGCCACCTCGGGCACCTGCGCCCCCGGGTGCGACATCAGGTAGGGAACCAGTGCCAGCAGTCTGGGCAGCCGGTCTGCCGTGCTCATGCCTCGCTCCTCCAGCTCCACTGTGTGCCCGTGGCGTCGCGCGTCACGTCAGCGCCCCCTTCAGCCGGCAGATCACGGCCTCCCTGGCGTCGGGCGGCCCGACCACCTCGGCGTCGGCGGCGAAGCCGACGACCCAGCCTGCCAGCCTCTCGGGGTCGGTGAAGTCGACGTCGAGCTCGTCCCAGCCGTCCCGCCCCTGCCGTACGGCCTTCGCCACCTGGCGCAGCCCCTGGCAGGCTCCCTCGCGGACCCGGATGAGGGCGGTGCGCTCCTGCACCGTCATGTCGTCGCGGTAGCCGACCATCGACGTGATGTCGACGCCGTCGGGGACCACGACGGTTCCCGGGCGGCCGACCGGGACGACGGGGCCGCTGATCCGGCTGAGCCTGAACACCCGGGACGCGCCGCGGTCGCGGTCGTGTCCCACGACGTACCACCGGCCGCGGCGGCTGACCACGCCCCACGGCTCGACGGTGCGGGTCAGCACGCTCTCGCTGGCCGCCGCCCGGTAGGGGAAGCGGACCGCGCGCCGGTCGCGCACGGCCTCCCACAGGGCGGGGAAGGCCGGGTCGCGCGTGTCGACCCGCAGCTCCAGCGCCCCGCCGAGCATGCCTCCCGCCTCGTCGGTCTCCACGCCCCCCGCGCGCAGCTTCAGCAGCGCCCCGCTGGCGGCCTCGGCCAGGCTGGCCCGCTGCCACACCTGGGCGGCGAGGCCGACCACGGCCGCCTCGTCGGGCTCCAGGGTGATCTCGGGCAGCTCGTAGGCCTGCCGGACGATCCGGTAGCCCGGGTCCTCCTCCCAGGGGTCCTTCTGGACCTCGATCGGGATGCCGATCTCACGCAGCTCGTTCTTGTCCCGCTCGAACATCCGCTGGAAGGCCTCGTCGTTGGCGGCGTCGTAGCCGGGCACCGCCTGGCGGATGTGCTCGGCGCTGAGGGGCCGCCTCGTGGCCAGCAGGCAGATCACAAGGTTCAGCAACCGCTCGGTCTTCCGGCGCGACATCCGGCCTCCTTCCCTGTTCAAATGACTCTACGTCCAGGTGGCGCTACTCTTCCCCGGTGATCAGATGGCGCAGGGGCGAGGTCGTACGGATCCGGCGCGAGTGGCCGGGGGCGGTGGAACTCGACGTCACCACCGAGGATGGCAGCGTGCGCGCGCTGGCCTACCCCGCCCTGGTGGGGCGTCCTGAGCCAGGCGACGCGGTGCTGCTCAACACGACCGCGCTCGCCATGGGTCTCGGTACGGGAGGTTACGCCATGGTGGTGGCGCTCCCGAACAGATTGCCGAAAGATCCGCAGGGTCCCGGACACCTGGTGAAGGCACGCTACACCCCGTTGCAGGCAACCGTGCTCGGCGCCGACGAACAGGACTCGCCCTTCCACGAGACGCTCCGCGAGGCCGACTCCCTGGACGGCATGCCGGTGGTGGTCGCCGACCTGCACTCGGCGCTTCCCGCGATCCTGTGCGGCCTGTACGGCTCGCACCCTCCCACCTCCGGTGAGAACCCCCGCGAGGACTCGCTCGAGGGCCCAGGAGGCGACGGGGGCGCCGAGGCCGCGCCGTCGCCGCCTCCCGCGCAGGGGCGGCCTCCCAGGGTCGCCTACGTGATGCTCGACGGGGGCGCGCTGCCCGCCTGGTTCTCCATGTCCTGCGCCCGGCTCAGGGAGGTCGGCTGGCTGGACGGGGTGGTCACGGTGGGGCAGGCGTTCGGCGGCGACGTGGAGGCCGTGACGCTGCACACGGGCCTGCTCGCGGCCCGCCACGTCCTGGGCGCCGACGTGGCGATCGTCACCCAGGGGCCGGGGAACCTGGGCACCGGCACCCGCTGGGGCTTCTCCGGCGTCTCGGCGGGCGAGGCGGTCAACGCCGTCGCCGTGCTCGGAGGCAGGCCCGTCGCGGCGCTGCGGGTCAGCGAGGGCGACCTGCGTGAGCGTCACGTCGGGGTCTCCCACCACTCACTGACCGCCTACGGCAGGGTCGCCCTCGCCCCCGCCCGGATCGCGGTGCCCGAGCTGCCCGGCGACTTCGGCAGGCGGGTGGCCGAGCAGGCCGAGGCGCTGGCCTCGCGGCACGAGCTGGTCGGGGTGTCCGTGGACGGGCTGCACGAGGCGCTCGCCGGCAGTCCGGTGCGGCTGTCCACGATGGGCCGGGGGCTGGAGGAGGACCTGGCCTACTTCCTGGCCTCGGCCGCGGCGGGACGCCACGCGGCCTCACTGCTGTCGTAGAACTGCTTGAAGGTGAAGGCCTCCGGCGTGGGGCCCTGAGCCCTGAGCGCCTCCAGGCGCCCCATCCCCTCCTTCAGTGAGGGGACGTGCCCTTCGGGGATCCACCACATCACCGAGTACGGCTCGGCCACGCGCAGGAACCACTCCCTGCGCCGCTGCAGAAGGCCCAGGTGGGCGCTGCGGTAGACGTAGTCCCAGAGGTTGTCGCGCGACTCCCACACCGAGAAGTTGATCAGCAGGTGGTCGCCGTACCCGTGCTCGACGACGTCCTGGGGGCCTTCGCCTCCCTTGAGCCGCCAGACGAAGCCGGGCGCGTCCTCGGCGAGCCGGTTGAGGGGGTCGAGGGCTGCGACGAAGTCGGCGAGTTCGGGTGAGTCGACGGGGGCGCGCATGTGGGCGACGTTCAGCTGGGCGAGGTGCATGACCACCAGCAGACCATCCCTCGCCCTTCTATGTCAATTCTCATTGTTTTTAGAAAAGACGACGCAGCACTCCCCCGGCCTGGGATCCAGCCTGGCCGTAGCGGAGTCGTTCCCCAGACCTTCGAGCAGCCCACGGCACAACGCCAGGTTCACCGAGCACACCAGCAGCGGGTGTTCCATCGACAGCACGTGGAACGGGCAGTTGCGCAGCCGCAGGCCGTCCTCCGCCTCGTAGGGCTCGTAACCGCGCTCGCTCAGCGCCCGGCCGAGGTCCTCTCCCTCCGCCACGAGCCCCGCCCCGACCCGCCTCGCCGCCTCCTGCGCCACCTCGTCCCCGCCGAGCAGGTCCACCACCTCGGCGAGCACCAGCGCGAGCGTGCGGTAGTCCCTGGCCGGGACGCTGACCTGCCACTCCCCCCGCGCCCTGCGGTAGACCTTCGCCGGGCGGCCGCTGCCGGGGCCCGTCCTGTCCGTCAGCCGCTTGAACCCCGACTCCAGCAGTCCCGCCTCGGCCAGCTTGTCGAGGTGGAAGGCGGCCAGGGTCCGTTGCACCCCCACCGCCTCCGCGACCTCGTTGCGCCCCGCCTCGCGGCCCAGGGAGATCACATACTCGTAGACGGCCCGCCGAACCGGATCGTGGAGGGTCGCAACCGTGCCGAGGTCGTCGCTGCTCACAGCGGGATTCTAGGCGTCGCCCGCGCGGCCGCGTCCCTCGCTCGGGACGTCACGGGAACAGGCACGGGAACAGACGCGAGGACAGGCATGGGGACAGCGCGGGGGAAGGACGGGGGAAGAACGGGGGAAGGGCGCGTGAACGCCGCAGGACCCGGCCACGCGGGAGCGTGACCGGGTCCTGCGAGACCGCCTCACCGAGCCCTCACGGGCCCTGTCGGCGGAGAAACCCCTGCGGCGAGCCGCCGTCAGGGAGCGATGTCAGAAGGCGGCTCCCGACGAGGCGCTGTCAGCGCGCCCGTCAGACCGCCCAGCGGGCCGCTCAGTAGGCCGCGACGACGTCGACCAGGAAGACCAGCGTGTCGGTCCCCTTGATCTTCTCGCCGGAGCCCTGCTTGCCGTACCCGAGGTCCGGCGGGATGCTCAGCAGCACGCGGCTGCCGACCGGGACGCCGACCAGGCCCTGGTCCCAGCCCTTGATGACCTTGCCGGTGCCGATCTGGAACATGATCGGCTCACCGCCGCGCGACCAGCTGCTGTCGAACTCGAGGTCAGAGCCCCAGATCTTGCCGGCGTACTGGACCAGGATCGACTGGCCGGACTTGACCTCGGGCCCGGAGCCCTTGATGACGACCTTGGAGACGAGCTCCTTCGGCGCCTTCTCCTTGGTCTTGGTGGTCAGCTTGGGCGCGGCGTCGCCGCCCGGGTTCTCCACCTTGACGCCCTTGAGGCCGGGGTCGGTCGCGGTGCCCTGGGCGGCCTTGCCCGAGGGAACCCCGACCACGTCGACCACGAAGACCTGCGACTGGCCCGCGGGCGCCTGCGCCTGCTGCTCCTTGGGCAGCGCGTCCTTGCCGACGACCGACAGGAACCGCCCTCCGCCCTTGGTCTCCGCGAAGCCCTTGCGCAGGATCTCGGGAACCTGCTCGTTGAGGGTGATCAGCTGCGGGCCTCCCTCGTCATAGGTCGAGCCCGCCAGCTTGTTCTCCTTGCCGTCCCAGGTGAAGACGGTGAAGTTGGCCACCACGTTGCCTCCGTCCTTGGCGGGGGCGCCGACGGTCCCGGGCGTGACCACCTGGTAGGAGGAGGTCTCCACCACCTTCGCGGGGAAGGCGACGGTCGGCTTGGCGTTCGCCGCCCCGGTGACCTTCAGGGCGGGCGCCCCCGCGCTCGCGGGAGAGGCGGCACTGCCCGCGCCCCCCTCGGAGCCGCAGGCTGCGGCGAACAACAACGGCACTGCGGCCAGTACGGCCAGGCTGCGGCGGCGCATAGGTATCCCTCAAGCAGACGTCAGGTTTGCGCCACACTACCCGCCCTCACATACGGGTGCGGTAAGGCGGAGGGCGACCTTGCCGAAGCGTGACCATCACATGCCCGCGATGAGCTTGTCCACTCTCTCGTCCACACTGCGGAAGGGGTCCTTGCACAGCACGGTGCGCTGCGCCTGGTCGTTGAGCTTCAGGTGCACCCAGTCGACGGTGAAGTCGCGCCGCTTCTCCTGCGCCCTGCGGATGAACTCCCCGCGCAGCCGCGCCCTGGTGGTCTGCGGCGGAACCGACTTGGCCTCGAAGATCTTCAGGTCGGAGGCGACCCGCTCGACCGCGCCGCGCTTCTGCAGCAGGTAGAACAGCCCTCGGCGGCGGTGCACGTCGTGGTAGGCGAGGTCGAGCTGGGCGACCCTGGGGCTGGACAGCGGCAGGTCGTACTTCCTGCGGTAGCGCTCGATCAGCTGGTACTTGGTGACCCAGTCGATCTCGCGGGCGACCAGGTCGAGGTTTCCGGTCTCGACGGCGGTGAGCGTCCGCTCCCACAGCTCGAGCACCCGGTGGCTGATGTCGTCGCCTCCCCTGCGGTCGACGAAGTCACGCGCCTTGGCGAGGTACTCCTGCTGGATCTCCAGCGAGGACGCCTCCCTGCCGTTGGCCAGGCGCACGCGACGCCGCCCCGTCATGTCGTGGGAGACCTCCCGGATGGCCCTGATCGGGTTCTCCAGCGACAGGTCGCGCATCACCGTGCCCGCCTCGATCATGCGCAGCACCAGGTCGGTCGCGCCGACCTTGAGCAGCATGGTCGTCTCGCTCATGTTGGAGTCGCCGACGATGACGTGCAGGCGACGGAAGCGCTCGGCGTCGGCGTGCGGCTCGTCGCGGGTGTTGATGATCGGCCGGGACCGGGTGGTCGCGCTGGAGACGCCCTCCCAGATGTGCTCGGCCCGCTGGGAGACGCAGTAGACCGCCCCGCGCGGGGTCTGCAGCACCTTGCCCGCCCCGCAGATTATCTGGCGGGTGACCAGGAAGGGGATGAGCACGTCCGCCAGGCGGCCGAACTCCCCGTGCCTGCCGACCAGGTAGTTCTCGTGGCAGCCGTAGGAGTTGCCCGCCGAGTCGGTGTTGTTCTTGAACAGGTAGATGTCTCCGGCGATGCCCTCCTCGCGGAGCCTCTTCTCCGCGTCGACGAGCAGGCCCTCGAGGATGCGCTCGCCCGCCTTGTCGTGGGTGACGAGCTCCACGACGTTGTCACACTCTGGGGTGGCGTACTCGGGGTGGCTGCCCACGTCGAGGTAGAGACGCGCCCCGTTGCGCAGGAAGACGTTGCTCGACCGGCCCCAGGAGACGACTCTGCGAAATAGATAACGCGCGACCTCGTCGGGCGACAGCCGTCGCTGTCCCCTGAACGTGCAGGTGACGCCGTACTCGTTCTCAAGCCCGAAGATGCGACGATCCATTGCCTCACACTATTCGCCGAACCCCTCTGGCGGGAGGGATCAGTGGGGGTTTTCGGTCCTACGGCTTATGCCCCCGGGGATGCTCGGCTAAGCGTGAGCGGGGCTCACGCCCGCTGGAATCGGGGCGTGAGCCGTACGACGGGGCTCAGGGGGTGTAGATCTCCTGAACCTTGACGATCTGCCCCCGGTAGACGGTGATCAGCGAGGGACGCTGGAACTTCGCCGCTCTGGTCAGCAGGACCTTGCGGGAGCAGCGCTTGGCCCCGAGCCCCTTCTTGTCGACGGTGAACCCGTTGAGGTTGGCCGAGCAGCCGAAGGCGCTCAGGAAGACGACGTTCCTGGCGACGGGCGAGGCGTAGGCGGTCACGTCCCCCTCGGGCGGGCCGACGAAGTGCCCCTCGCTGTACTTGTCCTTCACCCACTTGATCGGCGTGTACTCCGCGTCGTGCGGGCTCACGTGGACGATCCAGCCGCGCAGGATGCCGTCCTTGCGGGAGCTGATGTGCTTGGTGAAGTCGTGGCCGGGATCGCTCTGGAACGTGGTCCCGAAGGTCTTCGGCGCGGGGAAGTCCGGGATCGCCGCGGCTTCGGCGGGGATCGCGCCGGCCAGTGCTACGGAGAGCACGGCGGCGGCGGCCAGCAGGGAACGCTTCATGCCCGTTACGACGACGCCCCGGGGGAGACGGTTGGCCCGGCAGAGGGTGATCCCCGTCACAGCGGAGCGCCGCACCCCGGACGGGGACGCGGCGCTCCGCCGTCACGCGAAGGGGACGGTCAGCCGTTCGAGCCGGTGTCGAGGTCGCCCTCGGGGGCGGTCGGCGGCAGGTCCGGCGTCTGCGGGGTTCCCGGAGCCTCGGGCGCGGTCTCCTGGGTTGCGCCCCCGGCGCCTTCGGCCAGCAGGCGCTCCAGCCTCGGGCCGTTGAGACGCAGGAACTTGCGGTGGGGACGGTTGCGGTCGAGCACCGCGACCTCGAGCTGGCTGGCCGGGGAACGCTCACCACCGGGCTCGGTGAGCGCGAACAGCGCCGCCTCGAGCGCCTCGGCCAGCGGGAGCCCCTCGCTGTAGCGCTCCTTGAGCCTGCCCGCGACCGCCTCGGCTTGACCGCCCATCGCCACCAGGCCGGTCTCGTCGAAGACCGAGCCGTCGAAGGTGAGGCGGTAGATGTGGTCCTCCTCCGAGGAGTCGCCCACCTCCGCGACCACGATCTCGACCTCGAACGGCTTCGGCGACTCGGTGAAGATCTGGCCGAGGTTCTGCGCGTAGAGGTTGGCCAGGCCGCGCGCGGTGACGTCGTCCCTGGCGTAGTTGTAGCCGTTGATGTCGGCGTAGCGGATGCCGCCGAGACGCAGCGCCTCGAACTCGTTGTAGCGGCCGACCGCGGCGAAGCCGATCCTGTCGTAGATCTCGCTGATCTTGTGCAGGGCCCGGGAGGGGTTGGGGGCGACGAACAGGATGCCGTGCTCGTACTGCAGGACGACGACACTGCGGCCTCGCGCGATGCCCTTGCGCGCGTAGTCCGCCTTGTCCCGCATCTGCTGCTCGGGCGAGACATATCCAAAAGGCATGGACACCTGGGGTGATCCTCTCGTGTTAGCGCAGCGGGGCGACGGGGCCGTCGGGGGAGCTCATCCGCGTTTCGAGGACGGTCTGGACGTGACCGCCCACCTCCTCGTCGGACAGACGGTGGAAGCCGTCGGCGGTGATCTGCGCTACGACAGGCCAGATCCTTCGGGTGACGTCGGGGCCGCCGGTCGCCGAGTCGTCGTCGGCGGCGTCGTACAGGGCGTTGATGAGCACCAGGATGATCTCCTCGGGCGAGGCGTTCTCCCGGTAGAGCTTCTTCAGCGAGCCCCGCGCGAAGATCGAGCCGGAGCCGATCGAGTGGTACTGCTGCTGCTCGTAGGGACCGCCGCCCACGTCGTAGCCGAAGATCCGTCCGCCGTCGACCTCGGGGTCGTAGGCGGCGAACAGCGGCACCACGACCAGCCCCTGCATCGCCATGCCGAGATTGCCGCGGATCATCGTGGCGAGCCGGTTCGCCTTGCCCGCGACCGAGAGCGTCCTGCCTTCCATCTTCTCGTAGTGCTCGAGCTCGACCCGGTAGAGGCGGGCCATCTCGATGCCGGTGCTCGCCGCCCCGGCGATGCCCATGCACGAGTAGTCGTCGGTGCGGAACACCTTCTCCATGTCCCGCTGGGAGATGATGTTCCCCGAGGTCGCCCTGCGGTCACCGGCCATCACCACGCCGCCCGCGCAGGTCGCGGCGACGATCGTGGTGGCGTGCGGCACATGGTCGCCGACCGGGGTTGCCAGGGTCTCGTTTCTGCCGGGCAACAAGTCCGGCGCGTAGGAGCCGACGAACTCGGTGAACGAGGAAATCCCGCTGTTCGTGAAGATGTGATTCACCATGCCGGCGGGCAGGTCCCTGTGCGATCCCACGCGACTCCCTCCAAAGGTGCGGTCCTATAAGGCCCGACCTTACTCATCTTGCCGTGCTGCATGCACTTCCCTGGATCAGCTCAGCGCGAACCCCCTTCGCGCGGATCATCGAATCTTTGCACCGGGCCTGACACCGGCGGGCGCGGGCGATCCTCCGCCTCCGCGGGGCGCGCCGGGACGGGCGCGTTCCATGATCGGCGCGTTCCACGGCCGGCGTCCCGTGAGCGGCGCGGGCGGGCCGGACGGCGCGCACGACGGCGGGAGGCCGGGCCTGCGACCGCCGCGACCGGTTTCGCCGGTCCGCGTCATCCGGGCATGACGGGACAGGCGACGGCCGGTCGACCCGTCGTCCACGGCGGTGACGGCCGGAACCGGCGCGTCTCTCGTCTCCCTGCGTTTTCCTATGTTCCCAGCGGCGCTCGCGCCCTGTGGGGACCCGGTGCCGCGGCGCGCGGCCTCACCCCGTCCGGTCTCGAGCCCGCGACGACTCCGTTCTCACTCCGAGAGGAGGCGAGCCAGGGGCGTCCGCCTACTGGCCGCCCTTCTGAACGTACGACCTGACGAACTCCTCGGCGTTCTCCTCGAGAACCTCGTCGATCTCGTCGAGGATGGCGTCGACGTCGTCGGAAAGCTTCTCGTGGCGGTCCTGGACGTCGGTGGAGTCCGCGGGCGCGGTCTCCTCGACCTCCTTGTCGGTCCGCCCGGTCTGCTTCTGGCCTCCGCTGTCCTTGCTAGCCATCTGTGGCACCTCCACATGGGGGACGTCTGTTGCCCAATATCTTCCCCGAACCGGCAGACATTTCGCGTGGATCGTCCTCGATCTTTGTCAGAGTCCGCCGAAGTCGCCTCCGGCCTCACCCGCAAGACAACCCGCATCTCCCGTCCGGAGGCAAATCCGCCCGCGCTTGACTGGATAGCGATTCTATCCAACAATTGGCTAGCATCGCTATCCAACGGAGGATCCATGTTGTCGTCGTCGTCGCTGAGCACCGCGGGAGTGCTCCTGATCACCGTTCCCGCCGTCGCCTTCGGCGGGCTCTCCCTGCTGGCGCACATCATGCGCCACATCCCCGGCTACCTCGACAACCCGGTACGGCGGGGCCTGTGGCGGGCGGGGCACGCCCA
This sequence comes from Streptosporangium carneum, assembly GCF_027922005.1. Taxonomy (GTDB): domain Bacteria; phylum Actinomycetota; class Actinomycetes; order Streptosporangiales; family Streptosporangiaceae; genus Streptosporangium; species Streptosporangium carneum. The sequence goes on from NZ_BSEV01000006.1 coordinate 165,077, forward strand.
CGCGGGCGTCCTGGTGCTCTTCGCGCTCGTCGCGCTGCTCTACGTCGACCAGGCCGCCATGTCGGACGCCACCAGAACCCTGACCAGGATCCTGATCGTGGCGGCGCCGATCCTGATGCCGCTCGGCTTCTTCCTGTCGGTCGTCCGCCCCTCGGACACCAGGCCGAACAGGCTGATCTGGCTCACGGGCGTCGGCGGCGTGTCCCTGGGCGCGGGTACGCTGCTGCTCGGCATTGGCCTGATCTGATGCCTTTACAGGGTGTATTTGAATTTATCGACCATGCTCGGCGAGTCAGGATCGTTCCAAGTAGGCCAACGCGGCGCAAAACTGCGATCATTGGCGGGTGAGCACCATCGTCGCCAGCCGCTACAAGCTTCATTCCCCCGTCGGCCGGGGAGCGACGGGCGTGGTCTGGCGCGCCTACGACCTGTTACTGGAGCGGGTGGTGGCGCTCAAGGAGATCGTCCTGCCACCGGGCCCCGCCGCGGCGGAGCAGCGGCGGCGGGTGGTGCGCGAGGCGCGGATGGCCGCCCGGCTGAGCCACCGGGGCATCGTGACCGTGCACAACCTGGCCGAGGAGTCCGAGCGGCTCTGGATCGTCATGGAGTTCCTCGAGGCGCTGACCCTGCACGACACGCTCGTGCAGGCGGGCCCTCTCCCCGCCGACCTGGTGGCCGCGATGGGACGCAGGCTGCTGGACGCCCTGCGGCACGCGCACGACGGCGGGGTGATCCACCGTGACATCAAGCCCGCGAACATCATGCTGACGGGCGACCGGGTGGTGCTGGCCGACTTCGGCTTCGCCGCCCCCGAGGGCACGGCGGGCACCTCGATGCGCGGCACCCCGGCGTTCATCGCGCCGGAGACCCTGCACGGCCGGGGCGGGACACGCGAGGCGGACATGTGGTCGTTCGGGGCGACGCTCTACATGGCGGTCGAGGGCAGGACCCCGTTCAGGTCGGTGAGCTCGATGCCCGCCCTCGTCGAGGCGCTCAGGGAGCCCGCGCGGGCCCCGCAGCGGGCGGGCGCGCTGGAGCCCGTCCTGCGCGGCCTGCTGCGCAAGGACCCCCGGGCACGGCTGAGCGCGGAGCAGACCTCGGCCATGCTGGCCAAGATGCGCTGCTTCAGCGCCGCCTGAGCCTGCTCCGCGGAACCGCCGGCCCTGGCCGCCCGGTCGAGCTCCCCCGCGGGCGGCGCGCGGTCAGGACCGGGCCTGCGGCCGTCACGGTGACGGCCGACGCCCTTTACAACGTAGATCAGAGGATTTCGACGGCCCCGCCGTCAGCGGGGCACGGCGAGGCCGTCAGCGGCACGCCTCGACGAACCTGGCGGCGAGCTGGGGACTGCCCGCCCAGTGCAGGTGCAGGTAGGAGGCGACGACCCGCCCCTCGGCGAAGCCGTCCGCGCCGCCCCGCCAGCGGAACAGGGGGCGTTCCGGCAGGGGGTCGACGGCCGTGCGGTGGAACTCGTGGCCGCGGTAGCGCTCACCGGTCCTGGTCAGCGCCGAGTCCCGCACCGCCACCGCGTCGCGGTAGCCCAGGGTGAGGGCGCCCGTCATCCTGGCCTCGAGGTCCAGGACCCCGCACATCGGCCTGCCGTCCAGCTTCCTGGACAGGTACAGCAGGCCCGCGCACTCGGCGGATATCGGGCCGCCGAACGCGGAGACCTCCTTGCGCAGCGGCTCGTTCGCCGCCAGCTCGGCCGCGTAGACCTCGGGGAAGCCTCCGCCGATGACCACTCCCCCCGTCCCCTCCGGCAGGGCCTCGTCGACGAGCGGGTCGAAGGTGACGACCTCGGCTCCCGCCGCCGCCAGGAGCTCGGCCTGCTCGGTGTAGCCGAAGGTGAACGCCTGACCTCCGGCGACCGCGACCCTCGTGGTGACGGGCGCGGCGGGCCCCGGGCTCCAGGGCGTGGCGGCAGGCGCGGGGGCGGTGCGGGCGAGCCGTACGAGCTCCTCCAGGTCGCAGGAGGCGGCGACCAGCTCCGCGACGGCGTCCATGGCGCGGGCCGCCTGCGTCCTGCGTTCGGCGACGGGCACCAGGCCGAGGTGACGGGAGGGGGCGGCGACGGCGTCGCTGCGGTGGATCGCCCCCAGCACCGGGACGCCGCTCTCGGCCAGGGCCTGACGGCAGAGGTCCTCGTGCCTGGCGGAGCCGACCCGGTTGAGGATCACCCCGCCGAACCTGAGCCTGGTGTCGTACGAGGCGAACCCGTGCACGAGCGCGGCCACGGAGCGGCTCTGCTTGGCCGCGTCGACCACCAGGACGACCGGGGCGTCCAGCAGCCTGGCGACGTGCGCGGTGGAGGCGAACTCGCTCGCCCCCGCCCCGTCGTAGAGGCCCATCACCCCCTCGACCACGGCGAGGTCGGCGCCCGCCGCGCCGTGCAGGAACAGCGGGGCGACCAGTTCCTCCCCCACCAGCCAGGGGTCGAGGTTGCGCCCCGGACGGCCCGTGGCCATGGCGTGGTAGCTGGGGTCGATGTAGTCGGGCCCCACCTTGTGCGGGGAGACCGCCATGCCCCGCCGGGTGAGCGCCGCCATCAGCCCGGTCGCGACCGTGGTCTTGCCCGCCCCCGAGGCCGGTGCGGCGATCACCAGGCGGGCTACCATTCGATGCCCTTCTGACCCTTCTGTCCGGCGTCCATCGGGTGCTTGACCTTGCCCATCTCCGTCACCAGGTCGGCGGCCTCGAGCAGCCGGGAGTCGGCGTCACGTCCGGTGACGACGACGTGCTGGCTGCCGGGCCGCTCCGCGAGGGTGCGCACGACCTCGTCGACGTCGATCCAGCCCCACTTCATCGGGTAGGTGAACTCGTCGAGCACGTACAGGCGGAACGTCTCTGCGGCGAGGTCCCGCTTGATCTGCTCCCAGCCCTCGCGGGCGTCCGCGGCGTGGTCCTCCTCACTGCCGGGACGCTGGATCCAGGACCACCCCTCCCCCATCTTGTGCCAGGAGACCGTGCCGCCCTCGCCCGAGTCGCCGAGGACGCGCAGGGCGCGTTCCTCGCCGATGCGCCACTTGGCGGACTTGACGAACTGGAACACGCCGATCGGCCAGCCCTGGTTCCAGGCGCGCAGGGCCAGGCCGAACGCGGCGGTCGACTTCCCCTTGCCCGGCCCCGTGTGGACGATCAGCAGCGGCCGGGTACGGCGCTGCCTGGTGGTCAGCCCGTCCTCGGGAACGCTGACCGGCTTGCCCTGCGGCATCGTCATCCGCCTTTCGGTCTCGTACGGTTCACTTCGGCGTCTCCGGCCGCGACCCCGGCCCTGAGGCTCCCCGTCATGCGGCGGACCTCCGTTCACGGACCATCCCGGCGAGGTCGGTGAGGTCGTCGAGACGCACGCTCTCGGCCCCCATCCGGCGCGCGAGGGTCCCGGCCAGGCCGAGGCGGACGTGCCCGCCCTCGCAGTCCACCACCACGGTGGCCACCCCGGTCAGCAGTCCCGCGGCCCTGTGGGCGTCCTCGACCGTGCCCGAGGTCGCCCGCCCGTCGGTGACCAGGACCAGCAGCGGGCGCCTGGACGGGTCGCGCAGGCGTTCGACCCGCAGCACCTCGGCGGCGCGCAGCAATCCGGCGGCCAGCGGGGTGCGGCCGCCCGTCGGCAGGTCGCGGAGCCTGGCCGCGCCCGCCTCGACCGAGGAGGTCGGCGGCAGCACCAGGTCGGCGCGGGCGCCGCGGAAGGTGACCAGCCCGACCTTGTCTCGGCGCTGGTAGGCGTCGAGGAGCAGGCCGAGCACGGCGCTCTTGACGGCGCGCATGCGCTGCCTGGCCGCCATGGATCCGCTCGCGTCGACGACGAACAGCACCAGGTTGCCCTCCCTGCCCTCGCGGGCCGCCTCCCTGAGGTCCTCGCGTCGCAGCAGCAGGCCCGGCCCGTTCCTGCCGCGCCCGGCCTGGTGCGGCGCGGCCGCCTCGACGGTCGCCCGCAGGTGGAGGGAGGAGGGCCGTCCCTGGGGCAGACGGGCCCCGGTGACACGGCCGAGGGGGGTGGCGGCCCTCGACCGGCGTCCGGGGGCTCCGGCCCCGAGCCCGGGGACGGTGAACAGCCTGGTCCGCCGCGCCGGATCGGCCGCCACGACCTGCTCGCGCCCCGCGACGGGTTCGGCGGGCGCTCCCGTGGAGGCGGTCGGTCTCCGTTCCCCGTCCTCGCCCGCGGGCGGGCCCGCGGGAGGCGCGCCGACGTCCCGGCCCGCGTCGGGGACGTCCGGCTCCGCGGAGGGCGGAGCGTCTCCTTGCGGAACGTCCGCGTCCGCGTTCCCGTCTCCGCCCTCGCCCGAGTCGCCTTCGCCGGGGCCGCCCTCAGAACCGCCCCCGGGACCGCCCTCGGGGCCGCCGGGACCGTCCTCGGGGTCCTCGGGGTCCTGGTTGAGGAGATCCTCGAGCTTGGCCTCGTCCAGGCCGGGCGCGTCGAAGGGGTCACGGCGGCGGCGGTGCGGGAGGGCGAGCCTGGCGGCCTCACGGACGTCGTCGGCGGTGACGGCGGCGCGCCCCTGCCAGGCGGCGTGCGCGATCGCCGCCCTCGCCGTGACCAGGTCGGCCCGCAGCCCGTCCACCTCGAACGCCGCGCAGACCGTGGCGATCCGCCGCAGCGCCGCGTCCGGCAGGACGACGTCGGCCACCCTGGCCCGCGCCTCGGCGACGCGTGCCGCGAGCGCCCGCTCCTCGCCGTCCCACAGGGCGGCGAAGGCGACGGGGTCGGCTTCGAACGCCAGCCTCCGCCGTATCACCTCGGCCCGCTGGGACACCTCCCTCGACGCCCTGACCTCCACGGTCAGCCCGAACCTGTCGAGCAGCTGAGGGCGCAGCTCGCCCTCCTCGGGGTTCATGGTCCCCACCAGCAGGAACCGGGCGGCGTGCCGTACCGAGACGCCCTCGCGTTCGACGTAGCAGGTGCCGAGTGCGGCGGCGTCGAGCAGCAGGTCGACCAGATGGTCGTGGAGCAGGTTGACCTCGTCGACGTACAGGACGCCCCGGTGGGCGGCGGCCAGGAGCCCCGGCTCGAACGCCTTCACCCCCTCGGTGAGGGCCCGTTCGAGGTCGAGCGAGCCCGCCAGCCTGTCCTCGGACGCTCCGACCGGCAGCTCGACCAGCCGTGCGGGCCGTACGGCGCCCGGCTGGGAGGCCCGCGAGGACCCCGTGCCCGCCTCGTGGGGCCCGTCGGGGCACTCGGGGTCGGGCGAGGCCGGGTCGCAGGAGAAACGACAGCCGCGGACCGTCTCGACCGGCGGCAGCAGCGCCGCGAGCGCCCGCACGATCGTGGACTTGGCCGTGCCCTTCTCCCCCCTGACCAGGACGCCGCCGACGCCGGGGGACACGGCGTTCAGGATGAGGGCGAGTTTGAGGTCCTCAGAGCCGACGATCGCGGTGAAGGGATAACGCGGGTCACGCACCTTCGGAGTCTCCTTGGGTTTCGTCATGCGGGGTGGCTCAGCCGCCAGCGCCCGCCGCGCCCGGTGAGCGTGACACGGGCGAGCGGCGCGACGTCGACGCGCCAGAAGGACTGGGCCGGGGCGCCGAGGGTGTGGACGACCGCGGCGCGAATGACCGCGGCGTGGGTGACCGCGACGGTACGGCCGGGCTCGAGGCCTGCCAGCCAGCCCGCCACCCTGCCGAGGAGCGCGACGATCGACTCCCCTCCGTGCGGCGCGGCGGCGGGATCGGTGAGCCAGGTCGCCAGCGCCTCGGGTTCGGCCGCCTCCACCTCGGCGAGCGTCCTGCCGCTCCACCTGCCGTAGTCGCAGTCGGCCAGCAGCGGCTCCGGCTCCGCCGGCAGGCCGAGCGCCTCGGCCGTCTGCGCGCAGCGCAGCTCGGCCGCGCGCACCGCTCGTCCCGGAAGGGTCAGCGGGGCCATGGCTCCGGCGCGGCGCAGGCCGTTCCCGTCGAGAGGCTCGTCTCCGGGAAACGCGGCCCGCGCCGTCGCCGGCGTCGAGGCATGGCAGACCAGCAGCAGGCGTGCGACCCCCGAGGGGGTCATCACACCGGGCTGCGCCTGCGCGCGGCGAAGGCGAAGAGCGCGCCGACGCCGAGCCAGAACACCGCCTGGGTCCCGAGGGAGGCGACGCGGAAGTCCCACAGGAGGTCGGCGGGGAAGCCCTCGGGCACCTCGCTGATCCCCGGCAGGAAGATCCAGGCCGCCGCGACCGGGACCAGCAGGGCGGCGCCTCCCGCCAGCCAGCGCAACCAGGGCTCGCTGGAGGAGGCGTACCGGTGGGCCGCGACGCCCGCGCCGACGGCGAGGATCCCGATGACCACCGTCGTCAGGTAGAGCACCGTGCGCTGGTTGATCGTCTCGGGGTCGCCGACGGCGGGCGGGTTCGCGGGATACTTCAGGAAGGGCACCAGGACGATCGCGACGAACGCCGCCGCCGCGAGGGCGACCGCGAGCACCGGTTCCGATCTGGGGCCGACCCTGCCGCGCACCGCCGCGTAGGCGAGGGCGAACAGGCCGCCGACGGCGAGGCCGTACAGGGCGAGGGCGAGGAAGAGCCCGAACCGCTGGCCGTCCCTGCTGACCAGCGCCTCCCCCTCATCGTGGGAATGGGCGGGTTCGGCCGCCTCGTGGGAGTGAGCCTGCGCGCTCTGGGGGGCGGCCGCGGCCGCCTCCTCGAGCGCGATGGCCCTGTCGATGCGCGGCTCGCCCGCGGTGTAGGCGAAGACCGCGGCGAGCAGCCCGGCGAGCAGCCCGACGAGCATGCCCCTTACAAGGAGTTTGGTGATCACTTGTGGCTCAGTGGCACGGAACGCCGAGCAGGTGACGACCGTCGTGCATGAGTTCGTGCAGGTAGTTACCGGTCTGCGAGATCGCTCCCTGGTCGAAGGCGACCAGGTAGGCGACGAGCAGCAGCACCGGCACGGCGAGAAGCCAGGGGGTGAGCGAGCTGAGCGGAATGGGCTGGGTGCGCGGAGCCGAGATCTGGCTCACGGCCACCTCCTTCGGGGATTGACGCGTCCCTCTTCGTAGGTCGGTGGCGGTCGAGTGACCTGGCTTCCAGCCCCGAGGGGCCAGTTACAGTGGCGCGACCGCACCGGAATCTCACCGGATTTCCCTCGCACCGCCACAAAACAACCGGAACGTACCCCGGTTTCCTACCGCCCGTCAATCCGGACGGGATCAAACATTCAGCCGAAACCCATTGCCGCCCCCGCCGTCACCGCGCGACGGCATGGCGACGACGGGGACGGCGGAAGCTTGCGCGGGCCGGCCGTCCCGCGCCGGACGCCCCTGGAGGGGCCTCCCGCGCGGGCGGCGGGTCACTGCTCGCCGGTGAGGGCGACCACCAGGTCCGAGGCGGTGCGGCAGCGGTCGAACAGCTCGCCGACGTGCGCCTTGGTCCCGCGCAGCGGCTCCATGGTCGGGACGCGTTGCAGGGACTCGCGCCCCGGGATGTCGAAGATGACCGAGTCCCAGGAGGCGGCCGCGACCGACTCGCTGAACTGGCTCAGGCACCGCCCCCTGAAGTAGGCCCGGGTGTCGCTGGGCGGCGCCTCGATGGCCCGCTGGACCTCGTCCTCGGTCACCAGGCGCTGCATCCGGCCTCTGGCGACCAGCCGGTTGTACAGCCCGCGGTCGGGACGGATGTCGGAGTACTGCAGATCGACGAGCTGCAGGCGCGGGTGGGACCAGGCGAGGCCGTCTCGCGTGCGGTAACCCTCGAGCAGTTCGAGCTTGGCGACCCAGTCGAGCTCCCGCGACAGCTGCATCGGGTCCTCCGCCAGGCGGGTGAGCACGGACTCCCAGCGGTCCAGGACGTCCTTGGTGAGCTCGTCGACGCCGTGCCCGCTGCGCTCCTCGGTGTACTTGCGCGCCAGCTCCAGATATTCCATCTGGAGCTGCACCGCCGTCAGCTTCCGGCCGTCGCGCATCGAGATCTCGTATTTGAGCGTCGGGTCGTGGGAGACCGCGCGCAGCGCCTGGACGGGGTTGTCGACCGCGAGGTCGCGGGTGAAGTAACCGTCCTCGATCATGGCGAGGACCAGCGCGGTCGAGCCCAGCTTCAGGTAGGTCGAGATCTCCGACATGTTGGCGTCGCCGATGATGACGTGCAGCCTGCGGTACTTCTCCGGGTCGGCGTGGGGCTCGTCCCTGGTGTTGATGATCGGCCGCTTGAGCGTCGTCTCCAGCCCCACCTCGACCTCGAAGAAGTCGGCCCGCTGGCTGATCTGGAAGCCCTCACCGCGCGAGTCCTGCCCGATGCCGACCTTTCCCGCGCCGGTGACGACCTGCCGGGAGACGAAGAACGGGGTCAGGTGCCTGACGATGTCGGCGAACGGCGTCGCCCGCCGCATCAGGTAGTTCTCGTGGCAGCCGTACGAGGCGCCCTTGTTGTCGGTGTTGTTCTTGTAGAGCTGGATCGGGGCGTTGGTGGGGATGGCCGAGGCTCGGACCGCCGCGTCGTGCATGACGCGCTCCCCCGCCTTGTCCCAGATCACCGCCGCTCGCGGATTGGTGCATTCGGGAGTGGAGTATTCGGGATGGGCGTGGTCCACGTACAGCCGTGCCCCGTTGGTGAGGATCACGTTGGCCAGCCCCAGGTCCTCGTCCGTGAGCTGGCTCTGGTCCGCCACCTCCCTGGACAGGTCGAAGCCCCGGGCGTCGCGCAGCGGGTTCTCCTCCTCGAAGTCCCATCGCGCCCGCCTGGCTCTGGCGGCCGAGGCCGCCAGGTAGGCGTTCACGACCTGAGAGGAGGTCACCATCGCGTTGGCCCCCGGCTGTCCGGGCACGGAGATGCCGTATTCGGTCTCGATGCCCATCACCCGCCGTACCGTCATGCGCACCCTCTGTTCATCCGGGACTGACTTCTCCGCCGTATATATCCCCGACCCTAGACCCTTCACTATCCCCGGTGGCCAGACAGTTATGGCACAGAGGCCTTTTCGCCCGTCGCGAAGGGGTCGGCCGCGGGCTCGGGGACAGGACCGGGAACAGCCGGGAAGCCGGGCGGGACGGCGGGTTCCGGGGCCCGCACGGCCCCGCGACGCCGCCTGGCCTTGACGAACTCCTGAACGGGCCGTTCGGCGAGCCGGTAAACCGCGTAGGACAGGGCCGTCGTGGCCAGCAGGGTGACCAGGGCGGTCAGCCAGGGCGGCAACGTGTCGCGCAGGACGGGCACGAGCACAGCCGCCACCGTCGAGTGGAACAGGTAGACGGGGTAGGTGAGCGCGCCGAGGACGACCAGGCCGCGCCAGCGCAGCCACCCGAGCCAGCCCAGCGCCACCAGCGCCATGAGCACGTAGAAGCCGACGACGACGGCGACCACCGTCCAGGGGGGCACCGGCATCGCGTCGTAGCCGACCGCCTTGATCCGGCCCGCGACCCTGGTCAGGGCCGCGTCGACGGCGAGCCCCCCGCTGATCCCGACCACGCACCACAGGACCAGCTTGGGCCCGTGCCTGGTCATCAGGAAGAAGGCCATGCCCGCGACGAAGTACGCCGCGTACTTCGGCATCACGATCAGCTGCACCCACTCGTTCTCACTGCCGGCGAAGAACCCCGCCGCCAGCAGCCACACGCCCATGAAGACCAGGCAGCGCGCGAACGTCACCCCGACGATCACGAGGACCGAGATCAGCAGGTAGAAGCGGAGCTCGGCCCAGAGCGACCAGTAGACGCCGTTGGCGTCGTAGACGTCGAAGGCGCGCTGGAGCATGGTCAGGTTGACCAGGTAGTCCCGCGCGCTCAGCTTGGGGTCGAGGGCGGTGGCCGCGCCCAGCCCGTAAACCACGGCGACGAGGCCCACGCTGATCCAGTAGGCGGGGAAGAGCCGCACCAGGCGGGAGAGCGCGAACGCGCCCAGGCTCCTGCCCCAGACGCTCATCAGGATCACGAAGCCGCTGATCATGAAGAACAGCTCGACGCCGAGGATGCCCAGGCCGGACAGCGTCGCCGTCGCCGGGAACAGCTTGGCCGGGCGCTCGCCCCAGACCGAGGCGAAGGCGACGAGGTAGTGGAAGGAGACGACCGCCAGCGCGGCGACGAACCGCAGGAGATCGAGCTCGGCGAGTCTGCCCTTCCCCCGGACCACCGTGCCGGTCATGTGACGACCGGGGCGAGATCTTCATGCACGCATCTTTGACGGCACTTCGATCATCCGGGTTCCCTCCCCGGAGGTTTCGTTTTCCGCCGTGTTCTCCGCGGAGCCCCGAAACTCCTCCCGCGCGGGCGCGGGGCCCCCGACGCGCGAAGGCGGCGCGTGCCCCGTTCCGGGGACCTGCGCCGCCTTCGGGCGCGACCGAGGCCGCTGGGGATTTCTGTCAGAGGTACTGGCCGGTGTTGGCGACCGTGTCGATGGACCGGCCCGCCTCGGTGCCCTGCTTGCCCGTCACGAGGGTGCGGATGTAGACGATCCGCTCACCCTTCTTGCCGGAGATGCGGGCCCAGTCGTCGGGGTTGGTGGTGTTGGGCAGGTCCTCGTTCTCGGAGAACTCGTCCACGCAGGCCGCCAGCAGATGCTGGATCCGCAGGCCCTTCTGCCCGGAGTCGAGGAACTGCTTGATCGCCATCTTCTTGCCCCGGTCCACGATGTTCTGGATCATCGCGCCGGAGTTGAAGTCCTTGAAGTACAGGACCTCCTTGTCTCCGTTGGCGTATGTCACCTCGAGGAAGCGGTTCTCCTCGCTCTCGGTGTACATCCGTTCGACCACCCGCTGGATCATGCCGGAGATGGTCCCCCCGCGACTGCCGCTGTGCTCGGCGAGGTCGTCGGGGTGCAGCGGAAGGTCCTCGATGAGGTACTTCGAGAAGATGTCCTTGGCCGCCTCGGCGTCGGGCCGCTCGATCTTGATCTTGACGTCCAGGCGGCCGGGCCGCAGGATCGCCGGGTCGATCATGTCCTCGCGGTTGGAGGCGCCGATCACGATGACGTTCTCCAGGCCCTCGACGCCGTCGATCTCCGAGAGCAGCTGGGGAACGATGGTGTTCTCGACGTCGGAGGAGACGCCCGAGCCTCGGGTCCGGAAGATCGAGTCCATCTCGTCGAAGAAGACGATCACCGGGGTGCCCTCGGAGGCCTTCTCCCTCGCGCGCTGGAAGACCAGGCGGATGTGCCGCTCGGTCTCGCCGACGTACTTGTTGAGAAGCTCGGGACCCTTGATGTTGAGGAAAAAGCTCTTGCCCGACTGGCCGGTCTTCTCCGCGACCTGCTTGGCCAGGGAGTTGGCGACGGCCTTGGCGATCAGCGTCTTGCCGCAGCCGGGCGGGCCGTACAGCAGCACGCCCTTCGGGGGACGGAGCTTGTGCTCGCGGAAGAGGTCGGCGTGCAGGTAGGGAAGCTCGATGGCGTCCCGGATCTGCTCAATCTGCCGCATGAGGCCGCCGATCTCCTCGTAGGAGATGTCGGGCACCTCCTCCAGCACGAGTTCCTCGACCTCGGACTTGGGAATGCGCTCGTAGACGTAGCCGGAGCGCGGCTCCAGCAGCAGTGAGTCGCCCGCCCGGATCGGCTGGTCGAGCAGCGACTCGGCCAGTCTCACCACCCGCTCCTCGTCGGCGTGCGAGATCACCAGCGCGCGCTGGCCGTCCTCAAGGAGCTCCTTGAGCATCACGATCTCGCCGAGCTCCTCGTATCCGAGGGCCTCGACCACGTTGAGCGCCTCGTTGAGCATGACCTCCTGGCCACGCTTCAGCGATTCGACGTCCACCGCTGGACTGACGTTCACTCGAAGTTTGCGACCGCCGGTGAAAACCTCCACCGTGCCGTCTTCCCTGGCCTCGAGGAACACGCCGAACCCGGATGGCGGCTGCGCCAACCGGTCGACCTCCTCCTTCAGTGCGACGATCTGGTCCCTGGCCTCCTTGAGGGTGGCCACCAGACGCTCGTTCTGGCCGGTTACGGCCGCGAGGTTCGCCTGCACTTCATGGAGACGCTCTTCGAGGATCCTGGCCTGCCGGGGAGACTCCGTCAGCTTCCGACGTAGCGCGGTGATCTCCTCCTGCAGGAAGGAGACCTGTGTTGTGAGGTCAGCGACCTCCCGTTCGCGCTGCGCGGCTCGAGCCTCAGCGTCGTCGCGAGCTGCCACGGCGTCACCTCCTTCCCAGTCGAGACCGACTACTCAAAACCCTACCCATCTGGGGGCTGTCCCTTACCTGGCCGAACAGTGTTCGTATGGCTACATTAAGTAGGCAATGAATAATCCCTTATGGTGCGTTTAGTCCATGGAGCATAAGAACACGGGAATCTGTTCCCGCGTCACGCCCTGACGCACCCTCGTGGCTGAATCGTCATCAAGTGGTGGAAGACGCGGAAGATGCGGCCTCTTCGCCATATGCCCCCTTTGCCGGACGCCTGCGACGGGGTGGTGGCGTCACCCCGTCCGCCATGCGACGTGCGGTGACGAGAAAGCCGGTGTGGCCGACCATCCGATGATCGGGCCGTACGGCGAGGCCCTCGACATGCCAGTCGCGAACCAGGGTCTCCCACGCATGGGGCTCGGTGAAACTCCCGTGTTCGCGGAGAGTTTCCACGGTGCGGGACAACTGGGTAGTAGTCGCCACATAACAGCAGATGACGCCACCCGGTGTGAGGGCCTTGGCCGCGGCGTCGACGCACTCCCACGGAGCGAGCATGTCCAGGATGATCCGGTCGACGTCACTCTCGTCGAGCGCGTCCACGAAGTCGCCGACGACCAGACGCCACTGGTCCATCGGCCCGCCGTAGAACTTCTCCACGTTCTTGGTGGCGACCTCGGCGAAGTCCTCGCGCCGCTCGTAGGAGGTGACCCTGCCCTCGGAGCCGACGGCGCGCAGCAGGAAGCAGGTCAGCGCGCCCGAGCCGACCCCGGCCTCGACGACGCGGGCGCCGGGGAAGATGTCGGCCATGGCGACGATCTGGGCCGAGTCCTTCGGATAGATGACCGCCGCGCCGCGGGGCATGGACAGCGTGTAGTCCTGGAGCAGGTGCCGGAACGCGAGATACTGGGTGCCGCCGGACGAACGCACCACCGAGCCCTCAGGCTGACCGATCAGGTCGCTGTGCGGGATGCCGCCCTTGTGCGTGTGGAAGACCCCGTCTTCCTTCAGCGTCACGGTGTGACGCTTGTTCTTGGGGTCGGTGAGCTGAACCTGATCCCCGGCCTGAAACGGCCCATGCCTGCGAAAACCCATGCCCGCAAGGTTATCGGCGCGTGGCCGTCGCCCGTCCCGTTCCCGGCGCGCGGCCGTGCGCCGCGACGCCGCCCCGGGCGGGGAGCGGCGGCCGGGAAATCATTGGTCCGGGTCCGTCATGAGCTGATAGCACTTGGGGATGTTTCCACGAGATGTGATCCTCGCCGGTCAGATCGTCCTGCGCCCGCTGACCCCCGGCGACGTCGGGGCGATGGTCCGCGCCTGCGCCGACCCGCAGATCCGGCGTTTCCTGCCGAGCCTGCCGGTGCCGTACACCCGTGACGACGCGCTCGCCTACCTGAGGACGGCCGAGCAGGACTGGGAGTCCGGCGGCGCCGCGTTCGCCGTCGCGGACGCCGAGACGGACGAGTGGCTGGGGAACGTCGGGCTCAAGCGGCTCGACCCCCGGGGCAACGGCGAGGTCGGCTACCTGGTCGCGCCCTGGGCTCGGGGGCGGGGGGTGGCGACGGCCGCGGCCAGGGCGCTGACCGACTGGGCCTTCGCCCTCGGGGTGCGGCGCATGGAGCTCCTGGCGAACGTGGAGAACCTCGCCAGCCAGCGGGTGGCGATGGCCGCGGGCTTCCAGCGCGAGGGCGTCCGGCACTCCGCGGAGGCCCTCAGGAACGGCGCCAGGGGCGACCTGGTGGCCTTCGCCAGGCTGTACGGAGACCCCGGCGAGCGGGTGCGCCCCTTCCTGCCCGGCTTTCCCGGCGGCTCGCTGTCCGACGGGGTGGTGCGGCTGACGCCGCTGGGCCCGCGCGACGCCCGTGACTACCACGCGCTGGAGAACCTGCCCGACGTCGTGCGTCACAGCGTTCCCCCCGAGGGACCCGACACGGCGAAGGCGGAGCGTCTCTGCCGCGAGGCGGGCATGCGCTGGCTGGCGGGCGAACGGGCCGAGGTGACGATCAGGGACGCCGAGACGGACGCCTTCGCCGGGCACATCCAGCTCACCTCGATCGTGCCGCCGCTGGGCCAGGCGATGACGGGCTACAGCGCGCTGCCGGAGTTCCGCGGCAGGGGCCTGACGACCAGGGCGGTGAACCTGCTGGTGAACTGGGCCTTCGAGCACACCCCCCTGACCAGGATCGTGGCGGGCACCTCCCCCGCCAACCTCGCCTCGCAGCGGGTGCTCGAGCGTGCGGGCTTCACCCGGGAGGCCCTCATCCGCGGCCTGCTGCCGGGTCCGGACGGCACGCGCCTGGACGACCTGCAGTGGTGCAGGCTGCGCCCGCGGGGGTAGGCCTCGTGGAAACGGCGTGGAGGCGGCGCGCGACCTGACCGCGCCGGCCGCCCGCCGCAGGAGGGGTCGCAGGACGGGGGCCCGTGGGCGCGGCGCGCGGCCGCCCCCGGTTCGGCCTGTGCTCAGTCGGCGCTCAGTCGGCGCTCAGTCGGCGCTCAGTCGGCGCCGAACTCGGCCCTGAGCCTGGCGAACGCGGCGTCCGTGCCCTGCAGGGCGCGGTCGATGTCGGCGTCGGTGTGGGCGGCGGAGAGGAACCAGTTGTGCCAGGGGTGGAGGTAGACGCCCTCCTGGAGGCAGGCGGAGGCCCAGAACACGCCCTTCTCCAGGGTCGCGTCCCCCTCGAAGGAGAGCCAGGGGATCTGCGCGGGACCCGTCTGGCTGACCGTGAACCCGTGTGAGGCCGCCTGCGCGGCCAGGCCCTCGCGCAGCCGGACGCCCGCGCGCTCCATCAGGGCGACGCCGCCGATGTCGCGCAGGGTCTCGATGGTGGCCTTGGCCGCGGCCATCGGGGCGGCGTTGAACCAGAAGGACCCGGTCGAGTAGATCGTCTGGGCGGGGCCCCGCAGCGCGTCGACGCCCGTGACCGCGGCGATCGGGTGTCCGTTGGCCATGGCCTTGCTGAAGGCGTACAGGTCGGGGCGGACTCCCAGCGGCTCCCACGAGCCGCCGAGGTCGAGCCTCCAGCCGCCCCGCACGTCGTCGATCACGAGCGCCGCGCCGATCCGGTCGGCCAGGGCCCGCAGGCCCAGGGCGAAGGCGGGGTCCGCGAGCTCCTGGTCCTCGAAGGAGTCGTGCTTGAAGGGCGTCACGATGATCGCGGCGACGTCGCCCTCGGCCCCCGCGGCGGCCTCGTGCGCGCTCGCCAGGTCGTTGTAGACGTATTCGACCAGGTCGGCGCGTTCGTTGGGCGTGGTGCCCGACGGGCTCGGCGTGCACCAGGGGTCGGCTCCGTGATAGGAGCCGTGGGCCACGAGCACCTTGGTCCTGCCCGTCGCGGCGCGGGCGACCATCAGGGCCTGGGTTGTGGCGTCGGTGCCGTTCTTGGAGAACATCACCCAGTCGGCCTGCGGGACGGTCTCCACCATCAGCTCGGCGAGCTCGACGTAGACGGGGCCGGGGCCGTTGAGGCAGTCTCCCGTGGCGAGGCTCGCGGCGACGGCCGCCTCGACGGCGGGGTGGCGGTGGCCGAGCACGACGGGACCCCACGAGCACATCAGGTCGACGTACTCGCGGCCGTCCGCGTCGATCTGCCTGCACCCCCGCCCCCCGACGAAGAACTGGGGGTAGCCGGGACCGTGCAGGGCCGCGTTGAGGTGGCCGTACATGCCGCCGGGAACGACCCTGGCGGCACGTTCCCTGAGGGTGGCGTCGATGGACATGTCTCGCCCTTTCAGAGTCTCTCGGAGCTTTCAGGGTCTTCCCCGCCGCTGGAGGCCCGCAGCCCGGCCGCCTCGCCGAGTCCCGCGTCGGAGCCGAGGCCCCCCGCGACGCGGGCGGCGACCGCGGCGCCGAGCCTGGCGGCCTCGACGACGTCGCCCCCGTCGACGAGGCCGGCGACGAAGCCCGCGCAGTAGGCGTCGCCGCAGCCCGTGGTGTCCACGACCGGGACGTCGAGGGCGGGGACGCGGGTGAGGCCCGAGGCGGTGGCGACGAGACTGCCCTCCTCGCCCATGGTGACGAGCACGGCCTTCGGCCCCTGGCGCAGCAGCGCGACGGCGGCCTCCTCGACGCCGGTCGCGCCGCTCATCGCGAGGGCCTGCTCCTCGTTGGGCAGCAGGTAGTCGACGTGCGGCAGGAAGACGTTCGCCGCCCGCAGCAGGTCGGGCATGTTGGACAGCGGGTCCATCGTGACGATCGCGCCCGCCGCGCGCGCCTCGTCCAGCAGGGCGAGGAAGCCGGGGTCGTGCAGACCCCAGGTCACGTCCATGCCGCCCAGGTGCACCGCCGCGGCGCCGACGACGCGCCCTCGGTCCACGTCGGCGGGAGACAGGCCCAGGTTCGCGCCGGGCACGTGGAAGGAGGGACGCCCTCCGTCCAGCCTGATCGGCAGGATCGAGGCGGCGGTCTGCTCGCCGGCCCTGCGGACGACCCCGGTGACGTCCACCCCGCGCCTCTTCATGATCATGAGGAGGAGGTCGCCGAGCTCGTCGTCGCCGACCGCTCCCACCGAGGCGACGGGGACGCCCAGCGCCGCCAGGTCGACGGCGGTCCCCGCGGCCGCGCCCGCGGCGGTGACGCGGATCTGCTCCAGCAGGTGGGTGTCCTGGCCTTCGGGAAGCGCCTCCACGGGTCTGGCGAGCACGTCCACGATGTGCACGCCGAGCGTGACGACGGTCATAGTGAGCCCTCCTCATGTCTTGAGCGGATAATAGACGGGCGACCGAATACCATGTCAACGACCGGGGAGGACGGATTGCCGAAGATCGTCGATCATGAGGGACGCCGCGAGGAGGTCGTCGAGGCCGCCCGCCGCGTCATCCTGCGCGAGGGCATCGAGGCGGCGACGACCAGGGCCATCGCCAGGGAGGCCGGCTACTCCAACGGCGTGCTGACCCACTACTTCGCCGACAAGGACGACATCATGCTCTCGGCGCTGCGCTCCTCGCACCGCCGCGTCGCCGAACGGCTGCGGGCCAAGCTGGGGGGCCTGCGCGGAATGGCCGCGCTGCGCGAGCTACTGCTGGACAACCTGCCGCTGGACGACGAGCGCGCCGGGGAGAGCGGGCTGGAGATCGGCTTCTGGAGCCGGAGCCTGAGCAGCCCGGCGATGCTGCGGGCCCAGCGGGCCGACGCCGAGGAGCTCCGCTATCTGGTGCGCAGCCTGCTCGGCGCGGCGGCCGAGGCCGGGGAGATCGAAACCTCCGAGGACCTCGGCGACGTCACGGAGCGGCTGCTGGCCCTGGTCGACGGGCTGAGCGTGCACCGGCTGCTGTACCCGGAAAGGCTCGGCGCGGAACGCGTGGAACGACTGCTCCGCGCCGAGCTGGACCGGCTTCAGGCCAGCAGCGCGTAGAGGCGGTCGGCGACCCCCCTGGCGGTCGGCCGCTTGGCCGCGTCCCCGATGCACGCCTGGACGAGCTCCGACAGTTCGGGCTCCAGGTCGCCGTTGACCGACGGCGGCGTGGCGTAGACCTTGCGCAGGGTCAGCAGCGGATCGTGGACGGGCAGCTCGCCGTACAGACCGGCGCGGGTCACCGCCCAGTGCAGCGTCGCGCCGAGCGACCACACGTCCCCCGCGGGGGCCGGCCGTTCCCCCTGCAGCAGCGCGGGGTCGGTGAACTCGACCGACCCGATGTCGCCCATCCCCGTCACCGTCGCCCCCGGCGACAGCACCTGCGACAGGCCCAGGTCGGACAGCTTGCCCCCGGTCTCGGTGAGCAGCACGTTGCCCGGGCGGATGTCACGGTGCACGATGCCCTCCTCGTGCAGCGCCTGGGCGGCGTGGGCCGCGCACGCGACCGCGCGCAGCACCCGCTCCCGCGACGGCGGCTCCGCGGGCCGCCCAAGGGAGCCGCCGGGGAGATACTCCATCGAGTAGTAGAACACCCCGCCCTGCTGCCCGGCGTCGTAGAGCGTCACGAGGTACGGCGAACGCACCGCGGCGAACGCCTTAAGCTCTCTGGTCGCCCGCCTGAAGGCGTCCGCTCCCGTTCCTCCGACCACTTTCACGGCCACCAGGTCGACCTCGACCGGCAGCCGCTTCGGCCTTCTCGCCAGATAGAACTCGCCATGGTTGCCCGCCCCCAGCGGACGGACGAACTCGTAGTCGGCGATGCCCTCCACCACGTCTCCCCTCGACGTATCACATGACGCTCGCGGCGACACTCCACAGACGGTAACGTCACCTTGGTCATTCTCAGGGCTTTTCGTTACTCAGGGGAAGCGGGCCGGTCAGTGCTCCACGTCGATCTGCTGCTGCTCGACCTCGTGGTCGTCCTCGTCTCCGCGCGGCTGTTCGGGGCCGTCGCCAGACGGCTCGGCCAGCCGCCGGTCGTCGGGGAGATCGTGGCGGGCATCCTGCTCGGGCCGACCCTGCTCGGCCCCGTCCTGGGCGAGCGGCTGTTCGGGCCCGAGATGCGGCCCCCGCTGCAGGCCCTGGCCAACGTCGGGCTGGTGCTGTTCATGTTCGTCGTCGGCCTCGAGCTGGATCAGAAGCTGGTCAGGGGCAAGGGCAGGATCGCGGTCACCATCGCGCTCGGCTCGACGATCGTGCCGTTCGTGCTCGGCTGCGCGCTGGCCTGGGGCATCTCGGGCGACCACGTGAGCGGTGGCAAGACGCTGCCGTTCGTGCTGTTCATGGGCGCCGCGATGGCGGCGACCGCCTTCCCCGTGCTGGCCCGCGTCCTCACCGACCGGGGCATGCAGCGCATCACCATCGGCGGTCTCTCCCTGGCCTCCGCCGCCGTCATCGACGTGCTCGCCTGGACCGTGCTGGCCGTGGTCGTCGGCCTCGCGGGCGCGGGAGAGGGCGAGGGGCAGTGGAAGGTCATGCTGGCCGTGCCGTACGCGCTGGTGATGTTCCTGGTGGTCAGGCCGCTGCTGGCCCGCATGGTGCCCGCCTACGAGAAGGCGGGCAGGCTGACTCCCGGGCTGCTGTCGCTGGTGCTCATCGGCCTCATCTCCTCGGCCTGGGCCACCGAGTGGATGCACGTGCACTTCATCTTCGGGGCCTTCGTCTTCGGCGCCGTGATGCCCCGCACGGGGGCGGAACGCCTCAACCACGAGATCCTGGAACGTCTCGAACAGCTCGCCGTGCTCCTGCTGCTGCCGATGTTCTTCGTGGTCGCCGGGCTCAACGTCGACCTCCGCGCGCTGGACCTGTCCAGCCTGGGGACGCTGGCCGCGATCCTGGCGGTCGCGATCGGCGGCAAGCTGCTGGGATCGTACGCCGCGGCGCGGACGCGGCTGCCCGGCCGCCAGGCGTGGGCGATCGCCACCCTGCTCAACACCCGGGGACTGACCGAGATCGTCATCCTCAGCGTCGGCCTGCAGAAGGGCGTGCTCGACAACGAGCTGTACTCGCTGATGGTGGTGATGGCGCTGCTCACCACGGCGATGACGGGGCCGCTGCTGCGCAGGATCTACCCCGACCGCCGGGTGGCCCGCGACCTCGAGGAGGCCGAGCGCGCCGCCCTCGGCGCGACCGCCGCCCACCGTGTGCTGCTCGTCGTGCCCGACGCTCCCGGCGAGCGGGCTCCGCTGGCCGAGCTGGCGGCCACCCTGGCGCGGGTCTCGTCCCCCTCAGAGGTGATCCTCGCCCACCTGCGGCCCTACCCGAACGGCCGTCTCGAGCTCGGGACGGGCCTGTCCTCCGAGCTCGCCGAGCTGGCCGAGAGCCTTCACGAGCTGGAGGCCCTCGCGGGCGTCGTCCGCGCGCACGGCTGCGAGGCCAGGGTGGTGAGCCGGTTCAGCGCCGACGTCGGCGCGGAGCTGCCCGAGCTGGTCGCCGGGGTCGGCCCCGACCTCGTGCTGCTGCCCGCGGGAACCCCCGGCCACGCCGAGATCCGCGACGGGGCCGTCTGTCCCGTGGTGACGGCGTCCTCGCCCGGATTCCCCTGGCCCTCACCCGGCCTGCCCGCGGGGCCGGTCGCGGTCCGTCACGGCTCCGGCGGCGAGAGCGCCGCTCGTGTGGCGCTCTCCCTCGCGCTCCTGGGCGGACGCCCGTTGGTCGTCGAGGGCGGAGGGCGGGCCTCCGCCCTGGCCAGGCGGCTGGCCAGACTCGGGGTCGCCGCGACCTCGGGACCGGTCCCCGACGGCGCGCTGGTCGTGGCCCCTGACCCGGGCGGGGCCGGCGGGGAGCCCGGTGAGGGCGCGCACCTGCTGGTCCGCGCCGAGCGGGACGCCGATCCGGTCGACTGGACGGCGTTCGTCTCCGCCCTCTCCGCCCCGCGTGCGCCGGCCACGCGGGACCAGGACGCAGCGGCCCCGGTTCCGGCGGACGTCTCTCGCGGAGGGTGATCCGCCGACGGGCCGCTGGACCCGCTGTGCCTCTGCGGGCCTCTGTCGGCCTCTGCGAGCCTTGCGGCGCCCGCTAGCGGTTGCGGTGCGACTCGTAGCGCATCGTGCGGGAGACGCCGATGCGGACGGTCGTACCGGGCAGGATGGCGACCGGTTCGTTCGGCGGGATGTCGTAGAAGTTGGGGTCGCCGGGCGGCTGGATCTGGGTGCCGTTCACCGAGCCCAGGTCCACCAGGTTGACGTCCCATCCGTCCAGGGCCACTCGCAGGTGACGCCGGGAGACCGAGCCGTCGGGGCTGGTGACCTTGGCGGGGCGCACGGAGCCGTCGGCGGTCTCGGGAGCCCGCTCCGGGTCGCGCCCGACCAGGTAGTCGGTGTCGAGGCGGAGCGTCATGCCGTCGTCGAGGAGGAGCACGCCCAGCGGCGGGCGCGGCCCCTTGTAGGGAACGAGCGTGCGCTGCACCAGCGCGATGCCGCAGACCGCGCAGTACGGCACGCGCGGGTCGTTGAAGTGGTCGTTCTTGCAGTCGACTCCGTAGACGAGCGGCCTCGACTCGGGCTGCTCGTCCTGCTGCCCCTGCGGGGCCGGGGAGTCCGCCGGGCTCTGCTGGGCGCCCGGCGTCAGCAGTTCGTACTCGAAGGGCTGGTCCCGGACGTCCGCCGGGTCGCCGCCCGCCCTGGCGGGCTCCACGTCCTCGTGCTGGATCATGCCGGAGCCGTGGCCGGGCGCGGTTCCCTGGAGGGGGAGCCCCGGCACGGGCTCGGAGTGCCACGACTGGGGCGCGGCGGGCTGCGGCGGAGCCGAGGCGTAGTGGTCGGCGGACCCCATCGGATAGGGGGCGGGCGGTGCGCTGTCCACCGGAGACGCCGACCACTCCGGGTAGGAAGAAGGAGCGGAGGAGGGGGCCGACCAGTCGGAGGGAGAGGAGGCGGGCGGAGGCGCCGACCAGTCGGAAGGGGAGGAGGCGGGCGCGGACGCCGCCTCCGGCTGTGCAGAGGACCGCTCCGCGGCGGGCGGGACGGCCTCCGCCTGGGGCGCCTGCGGCTGGGCGGCCTGCGGGACGGGCTCGGCCCGCGACTCCGCCCTGGGCTCGTGGCGCTGGACGCCCGGGGTCTGCGCTCCCGCCTCGGCGGGATCGCACACGACACCGCCGCCGGCGATCACGCCGCTGTCCAGCCGGACGAGCGGATGGGCCTCGCCGGCCTCCGGAAGGCGCAGCTCGACCCGGCTCACCGGACCGGGCACCAGCCGGTCGGACCAGGTGAGCGCGTCGCGCCCGGCCAGCTGGACCTCACCGGCCGAACCGGTGACCGAGGCGAACGCGGGACCGCTGACCAGGACGGCCACTCCTCCCGACACCGGACCCGCGACGGCGCACGCGACGGGCTCGCCCATCATGACCGCCAGGACCTGCGCGACGCGACGAGCCAGCGCACGACCGTCCCCTCCTGAGGCCGCGGTCTCCCTGAGCGCGCCCAGCAGGTCTTCCACGACGGCCTCGGCCGCGTCACACACCAGCAGCAGGCCACCCACATGGGCGACCAGGCCGTTGCCCGGAAGTGGACGCACCACTCCGAAGCCCTCGTCGGTCACAGAACTCTCCCTCCCCGAAAACGCCATCGGATGAACGGCACCCGCATCGGCCCGTTCGCCACCAGCCACACACAGATCCAGACGACGGTGAAATGCATCCAGAACGCGGCAGATGGGACCGGGTCAATGAAATCAACCGCACCGGACCGTAGCAAAAAGTACAGCAGAAGGCCTTCAGGAACGAGCGTCAGCAAACCGAACAGCGTCGGCCAGTCCTTCTCCCACCTGAACTGCATGAGGAAGTGATAGATCAGCTCCCAGACGACCCCTAGCACGGCCACCGCCAGCAGGATCAGCAACGCGTTGACGTAACGGCCGCCGAGCGGCCTCGCGGGGCCGGGCAGCAGGGGAACGATCAGCAGTGTGACGATGACGCCCACGGTGGCGAGCAGGAACAGGCGCGTCTGGATGCGCCCTGACAAAGTCGGAACCACGGGGGAACTACTCTCCTTACGGCGGCGTAGGACCGCTCACAGCGGCGTGTTGAAGGCCCATTTGAACCACTGCGACGTCGACCGCAACGGTCCCATCTTCCTGACGAAGCCCCGCCTCGCCAGATCGTCGGCGATCTCCTGGGCCGCGACCTGCAGCCCGAGGAAGGTGTCGACTCCGGGGAAGTAACCGCCGAGCGTGGCGGACCCCGAGGCGTAGAGGGCGCCGTCGCCGCTGGCCGTGCCCTTCACCTCGAAGTGACGCTCGACCTCGAGCCTGCCGACCGGGTTGCGGTGGGCGCCGCTGTTCTGGAGCAGGTCCGCGAAGATCCTGTGCTCGGAGATGTCGGCCTCGAGACCGGTGCAGTCGATGATGTAGTCGGAGACCGGCTCGCGGACGATGCCGTCGCCGCTGCGCACGTAGCTGACCAGCCGCCCGTCCTTCGAGCGTTCCACGCGGTCGACGGTGCCCTGCACGGGGTGGTAGTAGCCGCCGCTGCGGCCCGCGCGCATCTGCTCCTGCCAGTGCCTGCGGTAGGGGGTGTTGGTGCCGCCCATCTCCTTGTACTTCGCGGCGCGCTCGGCGCCCTCCAGCTTGCGCATCTGCGCCTTCAGCTGGCCGCCCCACACCGACTTGGGGTAGTTGAAGCCCTGGTAGGCCCAGCCGTCGCCGCCCTTGCGGCGGGCCCAGATGTGCGGGCCGTGCGAGCCGGAGACGAAGGTCCGGAAGATGTGCACGATCTGGGTCTGGAGACCGTACTTCTTCCTGTCGTCGAACAGACGTTGCAGCACCCGGGAGGCGACGATGCCGCCGCCCCTGATGACGACCGTGCCGGGGCGGGTCTTGAGGAACTCGTAGACCTGCTCATGGGGCTCGTAGGCGTTCACGACGTGCTGGTAGTCGTTGTGCTTGGTCCGGAACTCCTGCAGGTCCGGCAGGAACTTCAGGCCCGGGTAGCCGACCGCGAGGTGCACGAAGCGCGAGCGGAAGATGATGCGCTTGGTCGGCGCCGCGCCCTCGGGCGGGGTGACGACGGTGAAGTAGCCGCCGCCCACCCTGCGCCTGACCATCCGGACCTGGCCCTTGACCAGCATGTCCCAGTAGCCGATGCGCTTGGCCTCGCGTTCGAGGCTCTCGAAGACCGTGCCGGCGCGCGGCGTCCAGTAGTCGTTCAGCAGCGGCTCGGTCAGCAGCTGCCACAGGTAGGCGGGGGTCTTGTCCTTCCAGGTCTCCTGCAGGCCGTAGGAGGGGAAGCCCCAGATGTTGTCGGGGCGCGAGGCCGAGTCGGAGCGGATCCGCTCACTCCGGGGGATCTGCGAGCACCTGGTGAGGAACTCGTAGGTCTGCCACGGGGTGTCGATGTTGGAGACCACCTTCATCTGGGAGGTGGGGACCCCGTAGATCCGCAGGTAGTCGAGCGTCACGAAGGAGCCCATGCCTCCGCCGACCGTGAGGAAGGGGATGTCGTACATGGGGATCCCTGCGGCGGCGACCATCTGGTCGCTCCATTCGGCGGCGCCGAGCAGCTCCGGGGTCAGGTCACCGGCCGGGGCCGGCGTGTTGGGGGGTGCCAATTGTGCTTCCCTTGGATACATGGCAACCGGGTGGGTTGGCCAGAACACTAGTCGTGGTGCGCGCCGAAAACGAGAGGGCCGGACCTGTCCGACTCACTTCGGTCCGCCGTACCGTATCGGTGCACACCAAGTCAGACGTCCGAAGACCCTCAGTGGTTCGCGCTGGTCTTCTCGTCCTTCGGATGTTTCGCCCGCGCCGCGCAGCGGGGGCTAGACCCCGCTGAAGACCCGGTTCACGTCCGAGGTCGCCAGCACCCCGAAGATCTCACCGCCGCGCTCGACCAGGAGGTACTCCCCCGCGGGCGCCTCGCGCATGGCGTCGATCAGGGCCTCCCCCGACAGGTCGGCGGCCAGCACCAGGGACGGTTCGAGGTTGCGCGCCAGTGAGCCCGCCGTCACCCAGGGACGGCGGTTCTCCGGGGTGGCCTCGACCGCGACCTCGTTGACGATCCCCGTGGGGCGGCCCTCGTGGTCGACCACGACCATCGCCCCCGCCTGCGCCTCCGCGGCCCTTCGCAGCGCCTCGGCCAGCGGCACGTCACCGGTCACCGGGATGGCGCGCCTGGCCAGGGCACGGGCGTTCACCTGCGGGATGCGCGCCCGCACCCGGGCGCCGCGCAGCGACTGGGTCGCGCCGAGCCAGATGAAGGAGGCCAGCAGGATCGACCAGATGAGCATGCTCGGGCTCGGCGCCTGCCCGCTGATCAGCGCCAGGCCGACGGGCACCGCGACCAGGGCGACGGCCAGCACCCGGCCGACCCAGGCCGCGACCACGGTGCCCGAACCCGCGTTGCTGGTGGCCTTCCAGACTCCCGCCCGCAGCATGCGTCCGCCGTCGAGCGGCAGCCCCGGCAGCAGGTTGAAGATCCCGACGATCAGGTTGGCCCACCACAGCTGCAGGACGAGGACGCCCGTGATGCTGGCCGGGTCGATGAACCGGTAGGCGAAGAAGCCGACGGCGGCCAGCCCCAGGGAGAGCAGCGGCCCGGCGAAGGCGACCATGAACTCCCTGCCGGGGGTCTCCGGCTCGCGCTCGATCTCCGAGACGCCGCCGAGCAGGTAGAGGGTGATGCGGCGGACGGGCAGGCCGTACATCCTGGCGACCACGCAGTGCGCCAGCTCGTGCAGGAGCACCGAGAGGTACAGCAGCACCGCGAAGGCGAAGGAGACGACGTAGGTCAGCGGGGTGCTCAGGTCCGGCAGCCACGAGCTCACCAGCTGCTGGAAGGTGAAGGTGATGAACGCCGCCACGATGAACCAGGTCGGCGAGACGTAGACGGGAATGCCGAACGGCCGCCCCATCCGCAGTCCTGGGTTGTCCTGGCGTGGGCTGTCGCTGCTCACCGCTGGCTCACCGTTCCTCGCTCACTTCGCCTTCAGGCCTCGATGCTACGCGCCCTCGCGCCACCGGCAGACGTCCCGAGGCCAACCTCGGGCCCAAACTGTCGTCACCGTGACCTACAGTGCGGACATGTCACTGACCGAGCCCACGATCATCGGAGCGCTGTCGCCGTCCCGCGCCGGTGACTTCATGACGTGCCCGCTGCTCTACCGCTTCCGGGTGATCGACCGGCTGCCGGAGCCGCCGTCGCCGGCCGCGGTGCGCGGCACGATGGTCCACTCGGTGCTGGAGCGTCTCTACGACCTGCCCGCCGGGGAGCGCACGGTGGGCGCGGCGCTCGGGCTGCTCGAACCGCAGTGGCACAGGCTGCTGGCCGAGGAGCCCTCCTACGGCGACATGTTCGCCGACGAGGCGGAGCGGACGGAGTGGCTCTCCCAGGCCCGCGCCATGCTGGAGCGCTACTTCACGCTGGAGGACCCCACCTGTCTGGAGCCCGCGGAGCGGGAGCTCTACGTGCAGGCGGTGCTGGACAACGGCCTCATGCTGCGCGGCTACATCGACCGCCTCGACGTCGCGCCGACCGGCGAGGTGCGCGTGGTCGACTACAAGACGGGCAGCGCGCCCGGCCCCGCCTTCGAGGCCAAGGCGCTGTTCCAGATGAAGTTCTACGCGCTGACGCTGTGGCGGCTGCACGGGGCCGTGCCCCGCCTGCTGCAGCTGATGTACCTCGGCGGCGGAGGCGAGGTCCTGCGCTACGCCCCGGACGAGGCGGACCTGCTCGCCACCGAGCGCAAGGTGCGGGCCCTGTGGACGGCCATCGAACGGGCGATGGAGACCGGCGAGTGGCCCCCGAGGCCGAGCCGCCTGTGCGACTGGTGTCATTACAAGGACCTGTGCCCGCAGTACGGCGGCACTCCCCCGCCGCTGCCCGAACGGCAGCCCGGCGACACCGTGCGCAGCACCAGGCGCGCCCCCAGGGCCGCGACCGACGAACTCTGAGCGGCCGGGCCCGGCCCGCCGGGTCATCCGCGGGTATGAGGGCGATATCCACCCGCAGCAGGGTGGTCGCGGGGGTGGGACGCCTACATTGATTGTGTGCGCAACACCCCAGGCGGCCCGCGGGCCTGGCTCCGCGACCACCCGTTGGTCCCCGACGCGGCTTTGGCGGTGGTGTTGGCGGCGTCCGCGGCGCTCTACGCCTCCCCCCTCCCTCCCGCCGCCCAGGGGCGCCCAGGAGAGCCCGGCGGCCTGGGGCTGGGCCTGGCCGTGGCGGGCTGCCTGTCCCTGACCCTGCGCCGCCGCAGGCCGTTCCCCATGCTGCTCCTGGTCGGCCTGGCGAGTGTCGCCACGGCGTCGCTGGGCCTGGGCGCCCTTCCGCTCTGGCCCGCCGCGCTGGTGCTGGTCTACACCGTCGCCGCCCACCGCGGCCTGGCGCTCAGCCTGGGCGCGCTGGCGTGGAGCCTCGCCTGTCACGTCGCCTCCACGGCGGCCGACGGCGGGCTCGGCGACTGGACGGTCCACCTGCTGGCGGCCGTCCTCACCGTCACGGTATGGATCACCGGACGGAGCGCCAGGCTCCGCAGGGCCTACATGGCGGAGCTGCGCGACCGGGCCGAGCGCACGGAACGGGCCAGGGAGGCCGACACCCGGGCGGCCAGGGTCGAGGAGCGCTCCCGCATCGCCAGGGAACTGCACGACGTGGTCGCCCACCACGTGAGCGTGATGACCGTCCAGGCCTCGGCCGCGCGCCGGGTGCTGGCGACCAACCCCGACGGGGCCCTGGAGGCGCTGTCGGCGATCGAGGAGATGGGCCGGACCGCGATGGCGGAGATGCGCAACATCGTGGGCGTGCTCAGGACCGACGCCGCGCCCGCCGAGCGGAACCCTCAACCGGGGGTGGGCGAGATCCCCACGCTGGTCGAGCAGATGCGCGAGGCCGGCCTGCGGACGCAGCTGTGGATCGAGGGCGAGCGGGGAGCGTTGCCCCCCGGCGTCGACCTGGCCGCCTACAGGCTGGTCCAGGAGGCTCTGACCAACAGCCTGCGGCACGCGGGCCCCCTCGCCCGAGCCTGGGTCACGGTACGGCACGAGCACGGCCAGCTGGCCGTACGGGTCGAGGACGACGGTCAGGGGGCCGGCGGCGCGCGCCCCGGTGAGCAGACCGGCGAGCGGACCGGTCACGGGTTGGTCGGCATCCGCGAGCGCGTGGCCCTCTATGGTGGAGTCCTGAGGATCGGCCCGCGTCCAGAGGGTGGATTCGAGGTCAATGCCCGGTTTCCCCTCAAGGACGTGTGATGACGATCAGAGTGCTGCTGGTTGACGACCAGCCACTGCTGCGCACCGGTTTCCGCCTCATCCTCGAGGCCGAGCCCGACGTCACCGTGGTCGGCGAGGCCGGGGACGGCAAGGCGGCCCAGGAGCAGTCACGGGCGCTGCTGCCCGACGTGGTGCTGATGGACATCCGGATGCCGGGCGTCGACGGCATCGAGGCGACCCGGCGGATCGTCCGCGAGGCGACGGGCGGGGCGCACGTGCCCAGGGTGCTGGTGCTGACGACCTTCGACCTCGACGAGTACATCGTCGAGGCGCTGCGCGCCGGGGCCAGCGGCTTCCTGCTCAAGGACGTCCCGCCCGACGAGCTGGTCCAGGCCATCCGGGTGGTCGCGGCCGGGGAGGCCATCGTCGCGCCGAGCGTCACCCGCAGGCTGCTGGACAAGTTCGGGGCCCGCCTGCCCTCGGCCTACCAGCAGTCCACCCCCGCCCGCCTCGACCGGCTCACCGAACGCGAGCTCGAGGTGCTGCGGCTGATCGCCAGGGGCATGTCGAACGCGGAGATCGCCGCCACGCTGGTGGTGAGCGAGACGACGGTCAAGACCCACGTCGGCAACGTGCTGACCAAACTCGGCCTGCGCGACCGCGTCCAGGCCGTGGTCCTCGCCTACGAGACGGGCCTGATCACCCCGGGCGCCATCCCCTGAGGCGCTCCTTGGACCGGGCCGCCGCCGAAACCGACGGCCGCCGCACCGGAGGGGACGTTCGCGCCCGGCGCCGGGCCGTACGGGACCGAAGACGCGCAGGCGACGGAAACGACCTGCCACGGAGCCGGGGACCGGCCTATCGGGGAACCAGCGCGCGCAGTTCCTTCCGCGCGTAGAAGACCGACCCCGCCAGCAGCACCAGCCCCGACAGCACCCCACTCACGAACGGCACCCACTCCACGGCCTGCGTCCACACCATGACGAGTCCCGCGAGGCCGAGTGCCACGAGCCCGATCCCGGGGATCAGGATGCTGACCTCCCGCCATACCGGCCAGAGCGCGACGAAGTGCACGCCGACGACCAGCGCGGTCCAGGCCACCCCCGCCTGCGGCGCCCATCCCAGGAGGCGCAGCACCTGGATGCCGCCGAACAGGGCCACCGCCTCAAGCACGACGATCACGACATATCTGCGATTGAACATGCCGCCGCGGCTGTCGCCCCCGGCCTCTCCCGTCGCGGTCGCACCCCTGGTCCGCCGCCCCGCGAGGAACCACATGACGATCACGCTCACGAGCCCGAGGCCCGCACCCCAGCGAAGGACGGTTCCAACGACGGGCACAAGAGGATCATGCGCATTGATGGCTACAAATACCATCCCAAAGACGGCACCAATCAACACTCCACTCAAACGTTGCATGACTGGCGATCTTAGCGTCAATGTCCCCATCGGCCCGAAATCCTGTACGGCAGGCTTCGGATCAGAGGACGTCACCGCCGTCCAGAGCCTCCAGGGCACGGGCCAGCACAGGACGGGTGTCGCGCCGCCAGGCGACGGCGGTGGTGCACGTGAGGCCGCCTGACAGCAGCACGAAGACCACTCCGGCGCGAGCGTAGTGCTCGTCGGTCCCCTCGGAGAGCAGCGCGACGCCCCGGCCCGCCGCGACCAGTTCCAGGGTTTCCTCGATCGGGTCCGGGCTGCGCGGCACCACCCAGACTCTGCCGTCCAGGTCGGCGGCCGGCCACGGCGAGCCCGGCGAGCGGGTCGCCGACCGGCACGGCGACGGCGCGTCTGTCCTCGGCGAGGAGCCGCGTCTCCAGGCTGTCTCCCGTGATCAGCGGCGGCCACACCACGGCCACACCACGGCCAGGTCGCTGGCCCCCGTCAGCAGCCCGCAGGACGGGTCGTCGAAGTCGAAGCGGCGCAGCCGTATCTCCCTGCCGGAGGCGCGCCGTGCCCCGTCGAGCAGGCGGGAGGTGAGCGTGCCCGCGGCCTCGCCCATGAAGCCCACGGTCAGCCCGGAGGCCTCCCCCGCCAGAAGGGCCTCGAACTCGTCGACGACGGTCGTCACGACCACCGCGTGGGCGAGCAGCAGGCCGCCCAGCTCGGTCGGGCGCACGCCGTCGCGGTCGCGGACCAGGAGCCGCCGCCCCGGGAAAGCGGCCTGTCCCGTACGGCCGGGCCGTACGGGACAGACATGCGGCGGGTCAGGCGGAGACGGTCACCGCGGGCGTGGTCTCGCCCACGTCCGGAGCGTTCTCCGGGAAGTGGCAGGCCACCTGGTGCCGGGGGGCCAACTCGAGCAGCGGCGGCTCGACCGTCTTGCAGATCTCCTGCGCCTTCCAGCAGCGGGTGTGGAAGCGGCAGGCGGACGGCGGGTTGAGCGGGCTCGGCACGTCGCCCTGGAGCCGGATGCGCTCGCGGTCCTTGCGGCGGGCCGGGTCGGGCACCGGCACCGCCGACATCAGGGCGTTGGTGTAGGGGTGCATGGGCGAGTCGTACAGGGACTTGCGGTCCGCCAGCTCGACGATCTTGCCGAGGTACATGACCGCCACCCGGTCGCTGATGTGCCGGATGACCGACAGGTCGTGCGCGACGATGACGTAGGTCAGGTCGAGCTCGTTCTGCAGGTCCTCCAGGAGGTTGACCACCTGGGCCTGGATCGACACGTCCAGCGCGGAGACCGGCTCGTCGGCGATGATGAGCTTGGGCTTGAGCGCGAGCGTGCGGGCGATGCCGATGCGCTGACGCTGGCCGCCGGAGAACTCGTGCGGGTAGCGGTTGTAGTGCTCGGGGTTGAGGCCGACCAGCTCCAGGATGTCCTGGACCGCCTTCTTCGTGCCCTGCTCGGACTTGATCCCCTGGATGCGGAAGGGCGCGCCGACGATGGCGCCGACCGTGTGGCGGGGGTTGAGCGAGGAGTAGGGGTCCTGGAAGATCATTTGCACGTCGCGGCGGAGCGGGCGGATCTTCGACTGCGACATGTGGGTGAGGTCGTGCCCCTCGAAGAGGATCTTTCCGCCCGTCGGCTCGAGCAGGCGGGTGATCAGCCTGCCGGTGGTGCTCTTGCCGCAGCCGGACTCGCCGACCAGGCCGAGCGTCTCACCCTTGCGGACGTCGAAGCTGACCCCGTCGACGGCCTTGACCGCGCCGACCTGGCGGCGGAGCAGGCCCTTGGTCACCGGGAAGTGTTTCTGGAGCCCCTGGACGGACAGCAGGACCTCGGGACCGGCCGCGCCCTTCTCGTCTGCGGAGGTCACGCGCCCTCTCCCGTCACTCGCGGGCATCCCGTGCGCCCACCTGCTCGCTGGCTACGCTCGCTCACGTGCTCTCCATCATCGGCTTGATCTCGTTGTCCCAGATGGACCGCCGCTCCGTGCGGGGCAGGTGGCAGCGGACCAGGTGACCGCCCTCGGTCTCCAGCAGCTCGGGCACCTGCGAGGTGGACTTCCCCTCGGTACGGTCCGCGTAGACGCACCTGGGGTTGAAGGCGCAGCCGGACGGCACGTTGATCAGTGAGGGCGGGGTGCCCTTGATCGGGAGCAGGCGCTCGGTCGGCTCGCGGTCGAGGCGGGGCATCGATCCCAGCAGACCCCACGTGTAGGGGTGCTCGGGGCGGTAGAAGATGTCCTCGGCCGAGCCGTACTCGACGCACTTGCCGCCGTACATCACCAGGATGTCGTCGGACAGCTCGGCCACCACGCCGAGGTCGTGGGTGATGATGATCAACGCGGAGTTGAACTCGCGCTGGAGGTCGGTCATGAGGTCCAGGATCTGCGCCTGGACGGTCACGTCGAGGGCCGTGGTCGGCTCGTCGGCGATCAGCAGCTCGGGGTCGCAGGAGAGCGCCATGGCGATCATCGCGCGCTGGCGCATGCCGCCGGAGAACTGGTGGGGGAAGTCGTCGACCCGCCTGTCCGGCTGCGGGATGCCGACCCGGCCGAGCATGTCGATCGCGTGCTTGCGGGCGACCGCCTTGCTGACCTTGTGGTGGATCCGGTAGGCCTCGACGATCTGCGCCCCCACGGAGTAGTAGGGGTGCATCGCGGACAGCGGATCCTGGAAGATCATCGCCATCTTCTTGCCGCGCAGCGTCCGCACGTGGTCGGCGCTCGCGCCGACCAGCTCCTCGCCGTCCAGCCAGATCTCACCGGAGATCTTCGCCCTGCCCCCCTTGTGCAGGCCCAGGATGCCCAGGCTGGTCACGCTCTTGCCGGAGCCCGACTCGCCCACGATGCCGAGGGTCTTGCCCCGCTCCAGCTTGTACGACAGGCCGTCGACGGACTTGACCAGGCCGTCCTCGGTCGGGAAGTGGATGCGCAGGTCGCGCAGTTCGAGGAAGGCCTCGGGTGCCGGAGACGTCATGAGAGCCTCACCCTCGGGTCGACCACCGCGTACAGGATGTCCACGATGAGGTTGGCCAGGACGATGAAGAAGGCCGCGAACAGGGTCACGCCCAGCACCACGGGCAGGTCGTTGCCGCGGATCGCGTCGATGACCAGCTTGCCGACGCCCTGGATGGAGAAGGTGCTCTCGGTGAGCACCGCGCCGCCCAGCAGCAGGCCCAGATCGAGGCCGAAGATGGTGAGGATCGGGGTCAGCGTGGCGCGCAGGGCGTGCTTGGTGACGACCGTGCTCTCCTTGAGGCCCTTGGCGCGGGCCGTGCGGATGTAGTCCTCGCCCATCGTCTCCAGCATGCCGGCCCTGGTGAGCCGGGCGTAGAGGGCGGCGTAGAGGAAGGCCAGGGTGATCCAGGGCAGCACGAGCGCCTGGAACCACATGACGGGGTTCTCCGTGATCGGGGTGTAACTGCCGCCGCCGGGGAAGATGCCCAGCGTGTAGGCGAACACCGACAGGGAGACCAGGCCGGTGAAGTAGATCGGCAGCGACACGCCCGCCAGCGCCACCGTCATGGCCGCCCTGTCGAGGACGCTGCCGCGTTTCAGCGCGGAGACGACGCCGATGCTGACGCCGGTGACGAGCCACAGGACCGCCGCGCCCAGGGCGAGCGAGAGCGTCGCGGGAAGGCGGTCGACAAGCGTCGGCCAGACCGGCTGGTTGTTGTTGAAGGAGAAGCCGAAGCAGGGCGCGGGGCACTCGGCCTTCTTCGGGCCGAGGGAGTAATCCTCACCGGCGACGATGCCCTTGGCGAACCGTCCGTACTGGACGATGAGCGGATCATCCAGATGCAGCCGCTTGACTGCTCCCTGAATCGCCTCAGGTGTGGCGTCCCGCCCGACGTAACGCGACGCCATGCCCTCGGGGGTCTGCCCCAGGGCGCGCGGGATGAGGAAGAAGATCGCGAAGGTGGCCATGCTGACGACGGCGAGCATCAGCACGGCGGCGATCACGCGGCGGACGATGAAAGCGACCACGATCGTTCGGCCGGGGTGCCCGGGAGGATCGCTCCCGGGCACCGTCAGGCCTTCACCTGCCTTTGGCTTAGAGAAGGACTACTGCTTGACGCCGAGCCACGTGTAGTCGTACATCCCCCAGGCGGGGTGCACGTACACGTTGGTCAGGTTGGACGGACGGAAGATCAGCGTCTTCTCGTAGACGAACGGCATGAAGGCCGCCGACTCCATGACCTTCTGGTCGACCTGCGCCCAGATCTCGTTGCGAGCCGTGGCGTCGGTGGTCTGGATGCCCTTGTCGAGCAGCTCGTTCACCGACGGGTCGTTGAGCTCCATCATGTTGTAGTTGCCGGAGGCCTTGATGAAGCGGCCGTCGACGATCTGCGACAGGAAGCCGAAGCCGGACGGCCAGTCGGCGCCCCAGCCTGCGATCATGATGCCCAGGTTGTTCTTGTGCACGAAGTCCGGCTTGCCGGCGTACTGCGCGCTCCAGTCACCCGAGGGGTACTTCTTGATGGTCAGCTTGATGCCGACCCGGTCGAGCGAGGCCTGCAGGGCCTCGGCGACCTGGACCTCCTTGGTGCGGTCACCGCGGACCGCGACGTTGGCCTCGAAGCCGTTCGGCTGACCGCAGGCCGCCAGGGCCTCCTTGGCCTTGGCCAGGTCACCCTTGTGGTCGGCGCCGTTGGGGTACAGGTCGAACGCCTTGTAGCCGACCGTGGTCGGGGTCATCGCGGTGGTGCCGATCTCACCGCCGAGCGGGCCGCCCCACGGCGCCTGGGTGGCGACCTTGTCGGTGGCGTACTGCACGGCCTTGCGGCAGTCGATGTTGTCGAACGGCTTGACCTTCGTCGAGATCATCGCGTACCGGTTGAACGGCGTGAAGGGGTTGTCCGTGGAGTCCTTCAGCTTGGCGTCGTTGACGATCTTGGCGCGGCCCGCGGACTGCAGACCCGTGCCCGCCAGGTCGACCTGGATCTGCCCGGCGATCAGGCGGTTGTCGATGTCCTCGGCGTTCTGCTTGAACTGGACCTCGATGCGGTCGGGCAGCTGCTTGCGGACGCTGTCGGTCGCCGGGTCCCAGTTCGTGTTCCTGACGAGGTTGAGCTGCTTGCCGACCTCGTGGCTCTCGAACTTGTAGGGACCGGTCGAGACGACGGCCTTCTCGTAGTCGACGCCGGTGTCCTTGGCCTGCGGCACCGGAGCGGACTGCGGGTTGGCGGCCAGGAAGTCGAACTCGGAGAACGGCGCCTTCAGCTTGAAGACGACGGTGTAGTCGTCGGGGGTCTCGACGCCCTTGAAGTTGTTGAGGTCCTTGTCCTTGTAGGGACCCTTGTAGTCACCCGAGTCGAGGTACTGCGCGAAGTACTTCGGACCGTCGGTGAGCTCGTCGGTGAAGTTGCTGCGGGCGATGGCGTACTTGACGTCGGCGGCCTTGACCTCGGTGCCGTCGTCGTACTTGATGCCCTTCTTGAGCTTGTAGGTCCAGGTCTTGCCGTCGGCGCTGACCTCGCCGGGGGCCTCCGCCAGGTCGGGGACCAGCTTCAGGCCCGCCTCGCCGGGCTGGGCGGTGTAGGTCATCAGGGGACGGGAGTACAGACGCGAGAAGTTCCAGTTCCAGGCGTAGTAGGTGTTGCCCGGGTCCATCGAGTCCGGCTCGTCGGACAGCGCGTACTTGAGCGTGCCGCCCTTGGCGTCCGAGGGGTTGACGACCTTGGTGTAGGCGTCGTTGTGCTTGGCGGCCGAGGCCGCGTCACCAGTGGCGTTGTTCCCGGAGGACGTGTTGCCACCGCCACCGGCCGTGCCGCCGCAGGCGGCAAGCCCCATGGTCAGCACGGTACCCAGCGCGGCGAGCGCCAGGGCGTTGGTTTTCCTCATCGTGGTGGTACACCCCTTGTCATGAGTGGCGGTGATTTAGGGAGATGAGATGCGCGACGGTCGCGTTTCGACTACCGGGCGCGCGGGTCGAGGGCGTCCCGAAG
Source organism: Streptosporangium carneum (assembly GCF_027922005.1). Classification (GTDB taxonomy): domain Bacteria; phylum Actinomycetota; class Actinomycetes; order Streptosporangiales; family Streptosporangiaceae; genus Streptosporangium; species Streptosporangium carneum. Next base: position 199,914 of record NZ_BSEV01000006.1, read on the forward strand.
CCCGTCGCCCAGCAGGTTGAAGGCCATCACGGTAATGAAGATCGCGAGACCCGGGACGATCATGAAGTGGGGAGCGATCTGGTAGTAGTCGACCGCCCGGGTGAGCATGCCTCCCCATGAGGCCTGGGGCTCGTTGACCCCGACGCCGAGGAACGACAGCGCGGCCTCGAAGAGGATGTTCGTAGGGATGAGCAGCGTCGCGTAGACGAGGATCGGAGCCACGAGGTTCGGCAGCATCTCACGGAAGATGATGTAGCCGTTGCCGGCCCCCAGCGACCGCGCGGCGTCCACGAACTCACGCTCGCGCAGCGACAGCGTCTGGCCTCGCACGATGCGCGCGATGTAGGGCCAGCTGAAGAAGCCGATGATGAACACGATGACCGCGATCCGCAGACCGTTGCCCGAGAGGCCGAGAGCCCGGTCGGGCAGCGCGCCCACGATGGCGATGGCGAACAGCAGCAGCGGGAAGGCCAGGAAGACGTCCATCAGCCTGCTGATGACCGTGTCGACCCAGCCGCCGAAGAACCCGGCGAGCACGCCCATCAGCGAGCCGACCACCACCGACAACAGCGTCGCCAGGAAGGCCACCAGCAGCGAGATCTGGGCGCCGGACAGGATCCTGGCGAAGAGGTCCCGCCCGTTGACCGGCTCGAGGCCGAACGGGTGCTCCAGGCTTATCCCGCCCCACGCTCCGATGGGGGCGCTGGTGAGCGGGTCGATGAGGTCGTTGTTCGGGATGTTCGGCGAGTCGCCGAACAGCGCGATCAGCCCGCCGAAGGGTCGCTCGGCGAAGATGGCGACCAGGGTCAGGAAGAGCACGACGAAGGCGCCGATGATCGCCGCCTTGTCGCGCTTGAGACGCATCCACGCGATGCGGCCGAGCGAACGGCCTTCGATGGCCTTTCCGCCCGCCCCTTCAAGAACGGCCTCGGGCTTGGCCTCCATGGCCTGCCCTGAGACATCGAGCGGTGCGGTCATACCAGTGGCCCCCTGGATCCCAGACGACATTGTCCGATAACGCGTCCCCGGGTCGGGTAGCGCGCCTGAAGTCTATGGGCCGTTTGACGGTCCCGTGACGCAGAATCTATGGGCTGATCTGCGCTGACTAGTCCCCTGGCACGCTATGTGGCTCAACTGTGATTCATGCGAAATTCATTTGTTTTGATCTTGAAGGGAATGTCTGGGAGCCGTTCTGCTTGTGTCTCGGATTCGTGACACTGCACCGGAAGGTGACGCTGAGTCATCCGATCCCGCGGCGCTTGAGAATGGCTTCGATATCGGAGAAATCGTCATCGGCGGCAGGCTTCGCCGCGGGCGCGGCCTTGCCCGCCCGGGGCTGGGGCTGGGGCTGGGGCTGCGAGCGTGATCCGGGCAGTGCCCCCGCGGCCCCCGCGGCCCCCGCGGACGCGGCGGCCCCCGGCTTGGCGGTCACGGAGGGCCCGGCGGCCGCGGGAGCGGGCGAACCGCGGCGGCGCAACACACCGGACACCAGGAAGAGCACCGCGGACAGCGCGGTCACGGCGACCCCCGCCCACACCAGCGGGCTGAGGACGAGACCGGCGAAGAACCCGACAACCGCGGTGCCGACCTGCCAGAGGGCGGGCAACGCGCCGGTCAGATAGGCCGCGAGGGGCAACAGCGACCAGGCCGCGCCACGCAACCCCGCCGCCGCCCCCCGGCGACGCAACAGCAGGAAACTCAGCACCAGCCCCACACCGGTCACCCCGGCGCAGAGCGGCAACCACGCGATCTGGTCGAACGACATAGCGGACCGCCCCTCGTATCGGCTTACCAGATCCATCCTGGCACGCGGGACGGGAGCCGTTCCTCCTCCCAGGGGAGGGATCATCCCCTAAGGGTCCTCCCCCGCCCTCTCAGGGACAAGACCCCCTTCCGCTCACAGTTCGGCGGCCGACAGCCTCCGCAGCACCTCGACGTCGACCTCCCGCAGGGAGCGGACGACCAGGCGGCCAGGCGCCGCCGGGATCGGCAGCACGCTGGGCACCGCCACCACCCGACAGCCCGCGGCCGTGGCCGAGGTCACCCCGTTCGGGGAGTCCTCGAGCACGACGCAACGGGCCGCGGCCACCCCCAGCAGGCGGGCGGCCCTCTCGTAGGGCTCGGGGTCGGGCTTGGTCCTCATGACGTCGTCGCCGGTCACCACGTGGTCGAAGTTGTGCCTGCCGATGCCGTCGAGGCACGCCTCGGCGATGGGCCTGACCGAGGAGGTGACCAGCGCGGTCGGCAGACCGGCGCGCCGTACGGACGACAGCAGCTCGGCCGCGCCCGGCATCATCTCGACCCCCTCGGCGAGCCTGGCGGTCATGCCCTCCAGCATCCACGCCGCCACGTCGCCGGGGTCGGCGTCGGAGCCGGAGGCCCTCAGCATGTAGGCGACGGTCGACGGCATGGAACCGCCGACCAGTTGTTCCTGGTCGGCGGGCCCCCAGTCGCCGCCGAGCCGTTCCATCACCTCGGTCTCGACCTGGAACCAGACCTTCTCGCTGTCGACGAGAAGCCCGTCCATGTCGAAGAGAACCGCGTCCATTCCCGGAGAACCCCCTGCGATCGTCAGACGTTGAAGTAACTGGCCTCGGGATGGTGGACGATGAGCGCGGAGGTCGACTGCTCCGGGTGGAGCTGGAACTCCTCCGACAGGCTCACGCCGATCCTGCCGGGATCGATCAGCTCCATGAGCTGGACCTGGTCCTCCAGGTTGGGACAGGCGGGGTAGCCGAAGGAGTAACGGCAGCCGGTGACGTTGACCTTCAGCATGTCCTCCAGCGACTCGTCGCCGCCGATGCCCAGCTCGGAGCGGACCCGCGCGTGCCAGTACTCGGCCAGCGCCTCGGTGAGCTGCACCGACAGACCGTGCAGCTCGAGGTAGTCGCGGTAGGCGTCCTTCGCGAACAGTTCGGCGGCGGCCTCGGAGACCCGGTTGCCCATCGTGGCGACCTGGAAGGCCACCACGTCGACCTCGCCCGAGTCCTTCGACCGGAAGAAGTCGGACAGGCACAGGTGCCGGTCACGACGCTGGCGCGGGAAGGTGAACCTGGTGCGCTCGTTGCCCGCCTCGTCCAGGATGATCAGCGAGTCGCCGTCGCTGACGCACGGGAAGTAGCCGTAGACGACGGCCGCCTCCAGCAGGCCCTCGGTCTGCATCCGCTCCAGCCACATCCGCAGGCGCGGCCTGCCCTCGGTCTCGACCAGCTCCTCGTAGGAGGGGCCGCTGCCGCCCCGGGCCGCCTTGAGGCCCCACTGGCCCATGAACGTCGCCCGTTCGTCCAGGAAGGCGGAGTAGTCGGCCAGGGAGACGCCCTTGACGACGCGGTCGCCGTAGAAGGGCGCCTTCGGCACCGGGTTGTCCGCGGCCACGTCCGAGCGGGCGGGCAGGTCCTCGACCGGGGTCCTGACCAGCTTCGCGCCGCTCTTGACGCGCCGCTCGCGCAGCACGGGCAGCGCCGCGCCCTCCTCGCCGCGTTTGACCGCCATGAAGGCGTCCATCAGGCGCAGGCCCTCGAAGGCGTCGCGGGCGTAGCGGACCTCGCCCTGGAAGAGCTCGGCGAGGTCCTGCTCGACGTAGGCGCGGGTCAGCGCGGCGCCGCCGAGCAGCACGGGGTACTTCTCCGAGATGCCCCTGGAGTTCATCTCCTCCAGGTTCTCCTTCATGATGACCGTGGACTTGACCAGCAGCCCCGACATGCCGATGACGTCGGCCCTGTTGTCCTCGGCCGCCTCGAGGATCGCCGAGACCGGCTGCTTGATGCCGAGGTTGACGACCTCATAGCCGTTGTTGGACAGGATGATGTCGACGAGGTTCTTGCCGATGTCGTGCACGTCGCCCTTGACGGTGGCCAGCACGATGCGGCCCTTGGTCTCGCCCTCGACCCGCTCCATGTGGGGCTCGAGGTAGGCGACGGAGGTCTTCATCACCTCCGCCGACTGGAGCACGAACGGCAGCTGCATCTGGCCTGAGCCGAACAGCTCGCCGACGGTCTTCATGCCGTCCAGCAGCACGTCGTTGACGATCTCCAGGGCGGGGCGCTGGGCGAGGGCCTCGTCGAGGTCGCCCTCGAGGCCCTTGCGCTCGCCGTCGACGATGCGGCGCTTGAGCCGCTCCCACAGCGGCAGGCCGAGCAGCTCGGCGGCCCTGTCGGCCTTGACGGAGGCTGCGTCGACGCCCTCGAACAGCTCCATGAACCGCTGCAGCGGGTCGTAGCCCTCGCGGCGACGGTCGTAGACCATGTCCAGGGCGACCTGGCGCTGCTCGTCCGGGATGCGTGACATCGGCAGGATCTTGGAGGCGTGCGCGATGGCCGAGTCGAGGCCCGCGTTGACGCACTCGTTGAGGAAGACGCTGTTGAGCACGATGCGCGCGGCCGGGTTGAGGCCGAAGGAGATGTTGGACAGGCCCAGGACGGTCTGGACGGCCGGGTAGCGCCGCTTGAGCTCCCTGATCGCCTCGATGGTCTCGACGCCGTCGCGCCGGGTCTCCTCCTGCCCGGTGGCGATGGGGAAGGTGAGGGTGTCGACGATGATGTCCTCGACCCTCATCCCCCACTCGTTGCGCAGGTCCTCGATGGTCCGGACGGCGATCCTGACCTTGTCCTCGGCTGTGCGGGCCTGGCCCTGCTCGTCGATGGCCATGACGGTCACCGCGGCGCCGTGCTCGCGGACCAGCTTCATGATCTTGTGGAAGCGGGAGTCGGGGCCGTCGCCGTCCTCGTAGTTGACCGAGTTGACGATCGCGCGACCGCCGAGCATCTCCAGACCGGCCTCGAGCACGGCGGGCTCGGTCGAGTCGAGCACGATCGGCAGGGTCGAGGCGGTGGCGAAGCGGAACGCCAGCTCCCGCATGTCGTCGGCGCCGTCGCGGCCGACGTAGTCGACGCACAGGTCCAGCATGTGGGCGCCGTCGCGGGCCTGCGCCCTGGCGATCTCGACGCACTCCTCCCAGTTGCCCGCCAGCATCGCCTCGCGGAAGGCCTTGGAGCCGTTGGCGTTGGTGCGCTCGCCGATGGCCAGGTAGGAGGTGTCCTGGCGGAAGGGGACGCTCTGGTAGAGCGAGGAGGCCCCCGCCTCGGGGCGGGGGCGGCGCGCGGCCACCTCGTGGCCGCGCACCCGCTCGACCACCTGGCGCAGGTGCTCGGGCGTGGTGCCGCAGCAGCCGCCGACGAGCGACAGGCCGTAGTCACGGGCGAAGGTCTCGTGGGCGGAGGCGAGCTCCTCCGGGGAGAGCGGGTAGTAGGCGCCGTCCGAGGTCAGCACGGGCAGGCCCGCGTTCGGCATGCAGGACAGACGCACGCGCGCGTGGTTGGCCAGGTAGCGCAGGTGCTCGCTCATCTCGGCGGGACCCGTGGCGCAGTTGAGCCCGATGACGTCGACGCCGAGGGGCTCGATCGCGGTGAGCGCCGCGCCGATCTCCGAGCCGAGCAGCATCGCGCCGTTGGTCTCGATGGTCACCTGGGCGATGATCGGCACGTCCCTGCCCGCGTCGGCGATGGCCCTCTTGGCCCCGACGACGGCGGCCTTGACCTGGAGCAGGTCCTGGGAGGTCTCGATGATCAGGGCGTCCGCCCCGCCGGAGATCAGCCCCGCCGCGTTGTCGTAGTAGGCGTCGCGCAGTTCGCGGTACGGCTTGTGCCCGAGCGTGGGCAGCTTGGTGCCGGGGCCGATGGAGCCGAGCACGTAGCGGGGCCGGTCCGGGGTGGCCCAGTGGTCGGCCGCCTGCCTCGCGACGCGGGCCCCCGCCTCGGAGTACTGGAAGACGCGTTCCGGGATGTCGTATTCGCCGAGGGCGGCAAGGTTGGCGCCGAAGGTGTTGGTCTCGACGCAGTCGACGCCGACCTCGAAGTAGGCGTCGTGCACGGCGCGGACGATGTCTGGACGGGTGACATTGAGAACCTCGTTGCAGCCCTCATGGCCCTCGAAGTCGTCGAGGGTGACGTCGTGGGCCTGAAGCATCGTCCCCATGGCCCCGTCGGCGACCATCACGCGCTCGGTCAGGACTTCACGGAAAGACGGAGTGCTTGTCATGGAGACAAGGGTACTGGGAACCGTTCAGCCGACACTGTTCATGATGACATTTGAGCATTTAGCACGATCAATCCCCTATGGGAGCCGCGACAACCCGTCGTGCCGTCGCCGCGGGGGGTCGGAACGCCTCGCCCCGGGCCCCGTCCGCCCTCTCAGTGCCCTCTCAGGGCCCCTGCCGGGCCCGCGCGACGGGCACGCCGCCCCCCTGGGACGGCCCGTGACGTCCTGATCGCGCGCACCGCTCCGGGAAGGTGACGTAAAGCCCCCCTCACCGCATAGGCTTAGCGGGATAGTACGGCGAGGAGAACCAGGAGGAGGCCGCGCGTGATCGAACTCGAAGGTCTACCCGAGCTCGTCGACCCGGTGCTGATCGCCGCGTTCGAGGGGTGGAACGACGCGGGCGAGGCTTCGAGCGGAGTGATCGCACACCTCGAGGACGAGTGGAAGGCGACCCCGCTGGTCTCCTTCGACCCCGAGGAGTACTACGACTTCCAGGTGACGCGCCCCATCGTGGAGATGGGCGAGGGCCTGACCCGGTCCATCACCTGGCCGACGACCAAGCTGTCCGTGGCCAGGCCGCCGGGCGTCGACCGGGACGTGGTGCTGCTGCGCGGCATCGAGCCCAACATGCGGTGGCGCGCGTTCTGCGAGGAGATCATCGTGATCTGCCGCGAGCTGGGGATCGAGCTGGCCGTGCTCCTCGGCGCCCTGCTCAACGACTCCCCCCACACCCGGCCCGTGCCGATCGTGGGTTCCGCGACCGACGAGGGCCTGGCCCGGGCGATCAACCTGGAGCTGAGCCGCTACGAGGGGCCGACCGGCATCGTCGGCGTGCTGCAGCACGCCCTCGGGACCGCCGGGGTGCACGCGGTCTCGCTGTGGGCCTCGGTGCCGCACTACGTCGCCCAGCCCCCCAACCCCAAGGCCACCATGGCGCTGCTGAGCCGCATGGAGGACCTGCTCGACATCCCGATGCCGATGGGCACCCTGGCCGAGGAGGCGCGGGCGTGGGAGCACGGCGTGGACGAGCTGGCCTCCCAGGACAGCGAGGTGGCCGACTACGTCAAGGAGCTCGAGGAGCGCAAGGACGCCGCAGAGCTGCCCGAGGCCAGCGGCGACGCCATCGCCGCGGAGTTCGAGCGTTACCTTCGCCGCAGGGACCGCGACGGCGACGGCTGAGACACGCGGCACATAGTTATAGTTATTTACTCCTTTCTCCACTGATTTAGAGTGATAATCGATGCCCACCCCGGTCCACCCGGATCACACCGGGTTGGAAGACCGGCTCGCAACGATTGGACCCGCAGCAGAAACACCGTTCTGTAAACACCGGTGAACGAGCCCGTCACCGCGCCGAACATTGTCCACGTGACAGCGCACGTTAGGGCGATCATGGCCACTCCACAGCTCGACCCGCACCAGAAAGCACAGGAGGCGCGACGCCGCGTCCTAGAGATGGCCGTATTCATGAAACGTGAGGACGGTGAGAACGCCCCCTCGTACCCACGGATGCGGGGCACCACCCCAGGGCAGGCGGTCGACATGTTCCTCGCCCTGCTGCAGGACCGGCTCCCGGTCTGGCTGCGCATTCTCGACGACCTGATGTACCTCGTCGGCAAGGGGAGAGTGAACGACAACCTGCTGCCCATCGTGCGCGCGGGCATCGACTACTACTCCGAGGTCCAGTCGGTGGCCCTGCCCGCCTTCACCTCGCCGTCGGTCACGGTCCGTTTCCGCGAGGCGATGCGCGACAGCGAGCTCGGCCCCATGTCCGAGGTCGTGCCGCTGGCCGAGTACCTCGCGGCGGAGCAGCGGATCGGCCGGATCTCGTCGGAGGCCGACCCGCTCGCCAGCGCCCGCCTGCTGCTGGCCGGATGTTTCCGCCACGCCTACTACGAGATGTTCGTCGGCGCGGGTTTCCTGCCCTCGCGGGACGACAGCGCCGAGGAGATCGTCCGGGAGCTGAGGCTGGAGCGCGCCCCCGGAGAGGGTGAGCCGCCCGTCACCCCGGGATGACCTCGCGGGCCGCCCTCCTTCGGAGAGCGCGGTCGAAACGGGCCCAGACCAGCGCGGCCAGGTCGGCGTGCGCGCCCAGCGGCGCGCCGACCAGGTCCGCGCCGCACGCCTTGAGGCGGTCCTGGAAGAAGCCCGGCGCCAGCAGGTAGGAGGCGACCGCGATCCGGGACGCGGAGCCCGCCCTCAGGCGTTCGACGGCCTGCTTTGGCGAGGGGCCGCCTGTGGCGGCGAACGCCGCGGCGACCGGGCGCGAAAGCCGTACGGCCAGCAGTCCGGCGGCGGCCCGCACGTGCGCCTGCGCCGCCGGGTCGGCGGATCCCGCGGCGGCCAGGACCACCGAGTCGGCGCGGCGCAGTCCCTCGGCCGCCAGCCGGGCGGCCAGGACCTCCGACAGCAGGGGGTGCGGCCCGAGCGGGCCCGCGACCGCCGCGTCGGGGCGGGCCCCCGCGACCACGGAGGGCAGGTCGACGTCGACGTGGTAGCCGCCCGTCAGCAGCAGCGGGACCACGACCACGGGACCCGGCAGCGCGGCGAGCGCGCCGGCGAGCGACGGCGAGCTGATCTCCAGGAAGGCCAGCTCGACCCGGACCTGCGGGCGGGCCCGCCGTACCAGGTCCCGCAGCCCGGCGAGCGTCTCCTCACCCCGCGCGCTGCGGGTCCCGTGCCCCGCGAGGACCAGCGTCGTCACCTCGCCCCCCGTCCCGCCGCGGGCCCGTTCACACCGTGTTCCCCGAGATGTTCCCCGAGAGGCAGGCCAGGCGGTAGCCCCGCTTGAAGACCGTCTCGACCACGCCGGAGGGGCCCAGGGCCCGGCGCAGGCGGGTCACGGCCATCTCGACGGCGTGTTCGGCGGAGTCGCGCGCGGGCCCGCCGGGAAGCACGCCCCGCAGCTCGGAGCGGGCCACCACGTGGCCCGGCCGGTCGGCCAGCCGTTTCAGCACCGCCATCGGGGCCGGCGGCAGCGGCCTGAGCTCGCCGTCGACGGTGACGGCGTGCCCGCGGATCTCCAGCTCGTGGCCGCCGGCGACCAGGCGGGTGACGCTGTGCTCGGGCAGGTGCCGGGCGATCGTGCGCGCCAGCGCGCCCAGGCGGGCGCGCTCGGGCTGTACGGCCCGCACGCCTCGCGCCAGCAGCGGCGCCGCGGTGACCGGGCCGACGCAGGCCACGACGACCGGCCCGGCGAGCGCCGCGACCAACGCCTCCTCGAGACCGTCCGCGCGCGCCGCGTCGAGTGTGGCCAGCACGGCGGGCGCGCTGGTGAAGGCCACCGCGTCGACCCCGCCGGAGATCACCTGACTGATCAGCCTGCGCAGCGGCGAGGTGTCCCGGTAGGGCAGCCACCGGTAGACCGGTATCTCGACGACCTCGGCGCCCGCCTCGCGAAGCGCCGCGGTGAACCCGGCCAGCGGCTCCCCGTGCAACTGCACGGCGACGCGGCGGCCGCGCAGGTCCTGTGCGAGCAGGTACCGCTTGACCTCCTCGCACGACTCGCCCGAGGGCGTCCAGTGGTCGTTCAGCCCGGCGGCCCTGACCGCGCCGCGCGCCTGCGGCCCCCGGGCCAGCAGGCGCGCGGCGGTCAGGTGCTCGACCAGGGCGCCGGACAGGCCCCAGCCCTCCGCGGCGGCCATCCAGCCGCGGAACCCGACACCGGTCGTGACGACCACGTCGTCGATCGGCCCTGACAGCGCGACCCGGGTCGCGGCCAGCAGGTCCGCGTCCTCGGCCAGCGGCACCAGCCGGATCGCCGGGGCGCGGACCACCCTCGCGCCCCGCCGCTCGAGCAGCGCGCAGAACTCCTCGCGCCGCCGGGTGGCGGTGACCCCGATCGTGAACCCGGCCAGCGCGTCCGGCGCGGTCTCGGGCGAGCCAGCGCGGTCGTGGCTCATCCGACGCCCACCTCGACCGTGCCGTGGGCGACCCTGACCGGATAGGTCGGCACCGCCGCCGAGGGGTCGTCCATGCAGACCCCGGTGGCCAGCGAGAACACCTGCTTGTGCATGGGCGAGGCGACGGTCGGCTCACCCGCCCTGGTGCCCACGATCCCCCGGGAGAGAACCTGGGCGCCGCTGAACGGGTCGTGGTTGCCGACGGCGAACAGCCGTCCTTCGAAGGTGCGGAACAGCGCGATCTGGCTGCGCCCCACGAGCGCGCAGACACCGCGCTCCGGCAGCAGGTCGGCGTAGGCGCACACCGGGGTCCAGCCGGTCGCCCGCACGTCCTCACGCGGAATCCTCATCGGGGAGAACACCATCCCTTTCTGGTCTCTTCGAGCGGCACGACGGCCCTTCGCCGGCGCGGCGGCCCTTTTCCGCCGACGGGCGGTCCCGGAGGGCCGGCGGGCGGCCTTCCGGGTCCGCGCGCCGGTCGGGACGTCAGGATCGGACCGCCTCGAGCGGGATCAGGACCGGCTTGACCTGGTCGCGTTCCCTCTCGAAGGCGATCGACGGGTCGGGGGTTGCGGGGGCGTTCACGAAGGAGACGAAACGCCTCAGCTTCTCCGGGTCCTCGATGGCCGCGCGCCACTCGTCGGCGTAGGCCGCGACGTGCCGTTCCATCTGGGCGTCCAGGTCCGCGCAGATCCCGAGGGAGTCCTCCAGGACCACCTTCCTGACGTGGTCGAGGCCCTGTTGCTCGAGCCAGGCCGAGGTGCGCTGCAACCGGTCGGCCGTGCGGACGTAGAACATCACGAAGCGGTCGATGGTCCGGACCAGCTCCTCGGTGCTCAGGTCCGCGGCGAACAGGTCGGCGTGCCGCGGGGTGAACCCGCCGTTGCCTCCGACGTAGAGGTTCCAGCCCCGCTCGGTTGCGATGACGCCGAAGTCCTTTCCGCGGGCCTCCGCGCACTCGCGGGCGCAGCCGGAGACGGCCGACTTCAGCTTGTGGGGCGAGCGGAGCCCCCGGTAGCGCAGCTCAAGGGAGACGGCCAGGCCCACGGCGTCCTGCACGCCGTACCTGCACCAGGTGGAGCCCACGCAGGACTTCACCGTGCGCAGCGCCTTGCCGTAGGCGTGCCCCGACTCGAACCCGGCGTCGACGAGGCGCTTCCAGATCAGCGGCAGCTGCTCGACGCGCGCCCCGAACAGGTCGATCCGCTGCCCGCCGGTGATCTTGGTGTAGAGCCCGAAGTCGCGGGCCACCTCGCCGATCACGATCAGCCTGTCCGGGGTGATCTCCCCACCCGGGATGCGCGGCACGACCGAGTAGGTTCCGTTGCGCTGGATGTTGGCGAGGAAGTGGTCGTTGGTGTCCTGCAGCGCGGCCTGCTCGCCGTCGAGGATGTGGCCGTTGCCGAGCGAGGCCAGGATCGAGGCGACGACGGGCTTGCACACCTCGCAGCCGCGCCCGGCGCCGTGTTCGGCGACGAGCTGGGAGAACGTCGTGACGCCGCGCACCCTGACGATGTCGAACAGCTCGGCCCTGCTGTGCTCGAAGTGCTCGCACAGCGCCTTGGAGGCCTCGACGCCGGCCTCGGCCAGGATCCGCCTGAGCGTCGGCACGCAGCTGCCGCAGGCGGTGCCCGCGCGGGTGCCGGCCTTGATCCCCGCCACGTCGGTGAGACCGTCCTCGGCGATGGCCGCGCACACCCGCCCCTTGGTGACGTTGTTGCACGAGCAGACCTGCGCGTCCTCGGGAAGGTCCGCGTTCGCCTGGCCCGCGCTGAACAGCAGCTCTCCGGGGACGCCCGGCAGATCGCGCCCCACGAAGGGCCTGAGGGTGTCGTACGGCGTGGCGTCGCCGACGCAGACGCCGCCGAGCAGGGTGCGGGCGTCGTCGCTGACGAACAGCTTCTGGTAGACCCCGCTCACCGGGTCCGTGAAGGTCACGTCGAGGGCGCCGTCCATGGCGCCGAACTGCGCGACCTCGACGCCCATGAGCTTGAGTTTGGTGGACGGGTCCGCGCGGGCGAAGACCGCTCCGCCGCCGAGGATGCGGTCCGCGGCGACCTCGGCCATCGTGAGGCACGGCCCGACCAGGCCGTAGAGCGTGCCGTCGTGCAGGGCGCACTCCCCCACCGCGTAGATCGCCGGGTCGCCGGTGCGCATCCCGTCGTCCACGGCGATCCCGCCGCGCGCGCCGACCTCGAGCCCCGCGGGCCCGGCCAGCTCGTCGCGTGGCCTGACCCCGGCGGAGAAGACGACGACCTGGGCCTCGACCGTCTCCCCGTCCGCCTTGACCAGGCCCGCGACCCGCCCGTCGGGTCCGGCGACGATCTCCTTCACCCCGGCTCCGGTGTGCACGCCCAGGCCGAGCGCCTCGATGTGGCCGCGCAGGACGGCGCCGCCGCCCTCGTCGACCTGGCGGGGCATGAGCCATCCGCCCATCTCCACGACGTGGGTCGTCAGGCCGAGCCCCCGCAGGGCGTCGGCGGCCTCGAGACCCAGCAGCCCGCCGCCGACGACGACGCCGCTCGTGGCCGCCGCCGAGGCCTCCCTGATCGCGTCCAGGTCGTCGATCGTGCGGTAGACGAAGCAGCCCTCCAGCTCCCCGCCCGGCACCGGCGGCACGAACGGGCTGGATCCGGTGGCCAGCACCAGCACGTCGTACGGCTCCACGTGCCCGTCGGCCGTGGTGACCTCCCGGCTCTCCCTGTCGATCCCGGTCACCCTGGAGCCGAGCCGCAGGACGACCCCCTCGGGCACCGGGTAGGTGAGGTCCTCCACGCTCCTGCCCGCCAGGTAGGAGGTCAGCGCCACCCGGTCGTAGGCGGCCCTGGGTTCCTCACCCAGGACGGTCATCCGTCCCTCGAACCCCCTGGCGGCCAGTGTCTCGACCAGCCGGCTCGACGTCGGCCCATGCCCGACCACGACGACTCTCATGCCGGGATCCCTTCCTGTTCGCAGAGCCAGCCGACGATGCCCTCGACGGCGTCGCGGCAGCCGCCGCAGCCGGTCGTGGCGCGCGTGGCGGCGGCCACCGCCTCGACGTCCCGGGCGCCTGACTCCCAGCAGCCCCGGATCTGGCCCTTGGTCACGTTGTTGCACTGACAGACCTTCGCCGCGTCCGGCATCCGCACCGGACTGTCGACGACCACGCCGCCGGAGACGCCGGGGAACAGCAGCCCCGTCCGGTCCGCCGGCACCGGCCCGCCCCGGTCGAAGAGCTGGGTGAGGGCGCCGACCGCCGACGTCTCGCCGAGGAGGATCGCGCCGACCAGGCGCCCCTCACGGATGACGAGCTTGCGGTAGGCGCCCCGCGCCCTGTGGCTGAACCGGACGATCTCGGCCTCGTCGTCGGTCAGGTGGGTCTCGCCCATCGCCGCGAGCTCGACGTTCCTGGCCTTCAGGCGGGTCACCAGCCTCGATCCCCGGTAGCGGGAGGTCTTGTCGGCCCCGGTCACGAGGTCGGCGACCACGGCCGCCTGTTCCCACACGGGGGCGACCAGGCCGTAGACCGTGCCGGCGTGCTCGGCGCACTCCCCGATCGCGAAGATCGACGGGTCGTCGGTCCGCATCTCGTCGTCGACGACGACGCCGTGCGCCACCTCGAGTCCCGCGTCCCTGGCCAGCCCGGTCACCGGGCGGACCCCGCAGGCGAGCACCACCAGGTCGGCCTCGACCGTCCCGCCTCCCGCGAGCCGTACGCCGCCGTCGAGGATCTCGGTCACGACCGCGCCGGTGCGGGTCTCGACGCCCAGCTCCGTGAGGGTCTCCTCCAACACCAGCCCCGCCTCCGCGTCGAGCTGGCGGTCCATCAGATGGCCCGCCCTGTGAAGCAGCGTCACCGGCAGCCCCCGTCCGGCCAGGCCCCTGGCGGCTTCGACGCCGAGCAGTCCGCCGCCGACCACCGCCGCGCGCCGTGCCGTTCGGGCGGCGTCGAGGATCGCCCCGCAGTCGTCCAGCGTCCTGAACGCGACGGCCCTGTCCGCCCCCGGCACCGGCGGCACCACGGGCCTGCTGCCGGTCGCCAGCACCAGGACGTCGTACGGCTCGCGCCTGCCGTCGGCGGTGAGCACGGCCCTGGTCTCCCTGTCGATCGCGGTCACCTCGACGCCGGGCACGGCCGTCACCGAGTGGTCGGCGTACCAGCCCCGGTCAAGCAGCCTCACCTGGTCCGGCGTCATCGTCCCGGCGACCACGTTCGACAGCAGCACCCGGTTGTACGGCTGCCACGGCTCGGCCCCGAACACCGTCACCCTGAGGCTCCCGTCCCTGGCGCGGACCTCGCTCACCAGGCGCGCGCCCGCCATCCCGTTCCCCACGACGACCAGTCCGCTCATCCGGCACGCTCCAGCCTCACCGCGCAGACCTTGAACTCCGGCATCCGCGACACCGGGTCGAGGGCGGGGTTGGTGAGCAGGTTGACGCCGGGCCAGTGGAACGGCATGAACACGGTGTCCGCCCGGATCGCCGGGTTGACTCTGGCCACGCCCTCGGTCACGCCCCTGCGGCCGACCACCCGCAGCCGGTCGCCGGACGAGACCTCCATGCGCTCGGCCAGGTCGGGGTGCAGCTCGACGAACGCCTCGGCGACCACCGCGTTCAGGGCGGCGACCCTGCGGGTCTGGACGCCGCTCTGGTAGTGCGCGAGCACCCGCCCCGTCGTCAGGTACAGGGGGTAGTCCCCGTCGACGTCCTCCCGCGGCGGCCGGTGCTCGACGGGGACGAACCTGGCGCGCCCGTCGGGGGTGGCGAAGCGGTCCAGGAAGGGCCTGGGGGTGCCGGGATGGTCCTCGGCGGGACACGGCCAGAACACGCCGGTCTCCGCGGCGATCCGTTCGTAGGTGATGCCCGCGTAGTCGGCGGTCCCTCCCGCCGAGGCCCGGCGCAGCTCGTCGAAGACCTCGCGCGGGTCCGTGGGGAACCCCTCGGCTCCGCGCAGCCGTACGGCCAGGCCCCTGAGGATCTCGAGGTCGCTGCGGACCCCGGCGGGAGGGACGGCCGCCTGGCGGCGGAGCAGGACCCGGCCCTCGAGGTTGGTCACGGTGCCGCTCTCCTCGGCCCACTGGGTCGTGGGCAGCACGACGTCGGCGAGCGCGGCCGTCTCCGACATGAAGAGGTCGGAGACCACGAGCAGGTCGAGGGAGCCGAGCCTCTCGGCGACGTGCCCGGCGCGGGGCGCCGAGACCACCGGGTTCGAGCCGAACAGCAGCAGGGCCCGGGGTCCGCCCCCGGCGCCGAGCGACTCCAGCAGCTCGTAGGCGGAACGGCCCGGCCCCGGCAGGTCCTCCGGCGCGATCCCCCAGACCCTCGCCACGTGGGCGCGGGCGGCGGGGTCGTCGATCCTCCGGTATCCCGGCAACTGGTCGGCCTTCTGACCGTGCTCGCGACCGCCCTGACCGTTGCCCTGCCCGGTGACGCAGCCGTAGCCCGAGCCCTCCCTGCCCGGCAGCCCGAGCGCGAGCGCGAGGTTGATGAACGCGCTCACCGTGTCGGTGCCCTTGGCGTGCTGCTCGGCGCCGCGCCCGGTGAGGATCGCCGCCCTGGCCGCGCCGCCGAGCATCTCGACGGCCAGGCGCATCCGGGCGACCGGCACGCCGGTGATCCGCTCGACCCGCTCGGGCCACCAGGCCGCGACCGAGGTGCGGACCGCGTCGAAGCCGCTCGTACGGCGGGTCACGTAGTCCTCGTCCACGTGCCCTTCGGCGATCACGATGTGCAGCAGGCCGAGCGCCAGCGCCAGGTCCGTGCCGGGGGTCGGCTGCAGGTGCAGGTCGGCCTGTCCGGCGGTCGCGGTGGCCCGGGGGTCGACGACGACCAGCCTGCCGCCCCTGTCGCGCATCGCGGCGAGGTGCCGGACGAAGGGCGGCATGGTCTCGGCCACGTTGCCGCCCGCGATCAGCACGGCGTCCGCCGCGGCCAGGTCGGTGATCGGGAAGGGCAGCCCCCGGTCCATGCCGAAGGCCCGGTTGGCGGCCGCGGCGGCCGAGGACATGCAGAACCTGCCGTTGTAGTCGATCTGGCTGGTCCGCAGCACCATCCGGGCGAACTTGCCGAGCTGGTAGGCCTTCTCGTTGGTGAGCCCGCCGCCGCCGAACACGGCCACGCCGTCGGGGCCGTGCTCCCGCTGGATCTCGCGGATCCGCTCCGCGACGACGTCGAGCGCCTCGTCCCAGGTGGCCGCCTCGCCGTACAGGAGCGGGGTGGTGAGCCGCTCGCCGCTGGTCAGCGGCTCGCCCGCGGTCCAGCCCTTCTGGCAGAGGCCGCCCGCGTTCGCGGGAACGTCCTGCCGGGGAACGATCGTGACCGTCTCCCCCACGGTGACGCGCATGCCGCACTGCAGCGCGCAGTAGGGGCAGTGCGTCGCCGCTCCCGCCTTCACAGGCGTTCCGGCGGAAAGTGAGATCGGCATGCGTCCGATGGTGCTTTCAGGCGGTTTCACTGCTGGGTCTCCCCTGTTACCGATGTGCTACAAGCCGCTAACCGTGTTCACATTCGCGATGGGCCAGGTGTGAGCCAGGTGTGAGCCGGGCGTCGGCCGAGGCCCTCACACGCGGGCGGTCACCAGGCTTGGAGCCGCGCCCGCGGTCCTCAGGTAGCAGGCCCAGGTGAGCGCCGCGCACGCCGCGTAGAAGCCGGCGAAGGCCGCCAGCGCGACGCCCGCGCCCCCGGTCGCGGCGATCGAGGCGCCGAATCCCCGGTTGACGAAGAAGCCGCCGAACGCGCCGATCGCGGAGACGATCCCGATCGCGACTGAGGCGTCCCGCCTGCCCGCGGCCAGCGCGGCGTCGTGGGCGGGCGTGCCCGGGGCGGCGCCCGCGGCGGCCCGGGCCAGGAAGACTGCCGGGATCATCCGGTAGGTGGAGCCGTTGCCGACGCCGGTGGTGGCGACCAGGAGCATGTACGCGCAGAAGAAGAGCGTGAAGTCGTGGCGGGCCAGACCCTGCCAGACCAGTGCCGCCGCGACCGCCATGGCCGCGAAGTTGACGAGCGTCACCCTGGCTCCGCCGAGCCTGTCGGACAGCCATCCTCCGGCGGGGCGGACCAGCGAGCCGAGCAGCGGGCCGAGGAAGGCCAGCGCGACCAGGGACGCCCGTTCGGGGAACTGGCTCTTGATGAGCAGTGGGAACGCCGTCGAGTATCCGATGAAGGAGCCGAAGGTGCCGATGTAGAGGACCGCCATGATCCAGGTCTGGGCCCGTCCCGCGACTCTCAGCTGGTCCCTCGGGTCGGCCTTGGCGCAGACCAGGTTGTCCATGAGGAAGTGGGCGCAGAGCGCGGCGGCCAGGATGAACGGCACCCAGAACAGTCCGGCGGCCGCCGGCCCGAAGGCGCCGATCACCAGCGGCATGAGCAGCTGCACTGAGCTGACGCCGATGTTGCCGCCCGCCGCGTTGAGGCCGAGCGCCGCCCCCTGCCTGGCCCGGGGGTAGAAGTGGGTGATGTTGGCCATGCTGGAGGCGAAGTTGCCGCCGCCCAGGCCCGCGGTGGCCGCGATCAGCAGGAACGCCCAGTAGGGCGTGCCGGGGTCGCTGACCGCGACGGCCAGCAGCACGGCGGGGACGAGCAGGAGCAGCACGCTGAGCACGGTGAAGTTCCCGCCGCCGAACCTGGCGGGGGCGAAGGTGTAGGGGATCCGCAGCGCGGAGCCGACCAGGCTGGGCAGCGAGACGATCCAGAAGAGCTGGTCGGTTGAGAACCCGTGGGAGCCGAGGTGCACGGCCACGATGCTCCACACCGTCCAGAGCGTGAAGCCGAGGTGCTCGGCGAAGATCGAGAAGACCAGGTTCCGCCGGGCCGTCCCGCGTCCCTCACGCTCCCAGAAGGCGGGGTCGTCGGGCCGCCATTCGCTGATCCAGCGCTTCGCCATCGTTCCTCCTGCGTTTTCCCGGGGGTTCGATCCCGAAAGCTAGGAGGGGGAGGTTACGCACATTCACTGTCTGTGATGGTGCGCGGGTTACATGTGACCAACCTCTGAAACGCGCGATGCACACGCCGCACGGACGCGACGCCCCGGAAACGTGTCGGACCCCTCGGCCAGGGTTGAGCCCGCGCGGCAGCGGGCATCGTGTGCGTGTCCGTCCGTCGCCTCGGGGAGTGTGTGTGGCCGTCCAGCCGATCCGACTGTTCGCCGATCCTGTGTTACGGGCCGTCGCCGAGCCGGTGACCGACTTCGACCGGGAGCTGCGCGGCCTGGTCAAATCGCTCCAGGCCACCCTGCGCGCGGGCGCGGGCCGCGCGGGCCTGGCCGCCCCGCAGATCGGCGTCTCGCTGCGGGTCGTCGTCTACGAGCTGGACGGCAGGTCGGGGCACCTGGTCAACCCGCGTCTCGAGCTGTCGGACAGGAGGATCGTGGCCGACGAGGCGTGCCTGTCCGCGCCCGGCGTCTGGTGGCCGCTGGAACGCTCCTACATGGCCACGGCGCGCGGCCGCGACATGTTCGGCAAACCCGTCACCCTCCGCGCCCTGGGGATGCTCGCCCGAGTCCTCCAGCACGAGGTCGACCATCTCGACGGCACTCTCTTCGTCGACCGCCTCCCCGAGGAGGAGCGGGAGCGCTTCCTGACCGCCCTCTCGTGACTTGCGCGTGAGGAAGGAGTTCGATAGAGTCAATTGGTTGCAGTCGTAGTTCTCAGTCAGCCTTATCATCTCAAGTGCTCAATGAGGTCCGCCGGCAGCGGGCGTTCCGGTTTCTCCCGATGGTTTCCGCGGGTGCAAGGCAAGGCCCGCCATGCAGCCCCGAACCGCCGACCTGGCGATTCGGTGAGGCTCCCAATGAGGAGAAGTAGTTTTGTCTGAAGGCACCGTCAAGTGGTTCAACGCCGAAAAGGGTTTCGGATTCATCGCGCCGGATGACGGCAGCGCCGATGTGTTCGTGCACTACTCGGCCATCAACTCCGGGGGCTACCGCTCCCTGGAGGAGAACCAGCGGGTCAGCTTCGTCACCACGCAGGGCCAGAAGGGCCCGCAGGCCGACCAGGTTCAGGTCATCTGACACTGGGCTGAAAACCCAGGTCCTGTGACCTGGTCCCATGCCTCGTTCCGGGCCCGCACCGCTTCGGCGGTGCGGGCCCGGTCGCTTTCACGCCCGCCCCCGCCGGGTCCTTGGACTTCCGGTGGGGGCGGCGCGAGGCCTGCGCCCGAGGGCCTCGCCCCCGGGCCGCAGCCCCCTCCGGGGCCCCGTGGGGCCCAAGCGCCCGCCAGACACGTCTGTCCGGCCTTTTCCCGCCGTCCTCGCCTATACTCCGCCCGGACCTCAGGAACCGCTCAGGCTCACGTTCAGAGCCCGACGCCGAGCAGCGCGTCCACGAAGGCCCTGACGAGAGCGGGAGCCTCCGGGTCGGTGCCGCCCTCCGCCAGCGCCCGCTCGGCCCAGCCGTCGACGACGGCGAGCGCGCCGGGAGCGTCCAGGTCGTCGGCCATCCTGGCCCTGACCTCGGCGAGAGCGCTCTCCGCCTCGGGGCCGGTCTGCAGCCCGGTCGCCGAACGCCAGCGGGCCAGCCGCACCTCGGCGGAGGCCAGCTGCTCCGCGGTCCACTCCCAGTCGGCGCGGTAGTGGCGCGCCAGCAGCGCCAGGCGGATGGCCATCGGGTCGGCCTGCCGGCGGAGCCGGGAGACGAAGACCAGGTTGCCCTTCGACTTGGACATCTTCTCGCCGTCGAGGGCGACCATGCCCGCGTGGACGTAGGCCTTGGCGAAGGGCCACTCGCCGCAGGCCACGTGACCCTCGTGGGCGCCGCACTCGTGGTGCGGGAAGATCAGGTCGGAGCCGCCGCCCGCGACGTCGAACCCGCTGCCCAGGTTGGCCAGGGCGATCGCGGTGCACTCGACGTGCCAGCCGGGCCTGCCCGGGCCGAGGCGCGATGGCCAGGACGGCTCGCCCGGGCGTTCCGCGCGCCAGAGCAGCCAGTCGAGCGGATGCTTCTTGCCTGGCCTTTCCGGGTCTCCCCCGCGCTCCCCGAACAGGGTGAGCATCAGCTCCTCCGGGTATCCGGAGACGGCCCCGAACTTGGGCGCGGCCGCGACGTCGAAGTAGACGTCGCCGTCGAGGTCGTAGGTCGCGCCCTTGTCACGCAGGCGCTCGATCAGCTCGGCGACCTGGTCGACGACCTCGGTCACGCCGACGTACTCGCGCGGCGGGAGGATGCGCAGCGCCTCCATGTCGGTCCTGAAGAGCTCGATCTCGCGCTCGGCCAGTCTGCGCCAGTCCTCCCCCGTCTGCTCGGCCCGCTCCAGGAGGGGATCGTCCACGTCGGTGGCGTTCTGGGTGTAGTGGACCTCGTGCCCGGCGTCCCGCCAGGCACGGTTGACCAGGTCGAAGGCGAGATAGGTGTTGGCGTGCCCCAGGTGGGTGGCGTCGTAGGGCGTGATGCCGCATACGTACATCCGCGCCGTGGGGCCCGGCCGGGTGAGGCTGACCTCTCCCGAGGCGGTGTCGAACAGCCTCAGCGGGACACCGGCACCGGCGAGCCGGGGGACTTTCGGCGCAGACCACGATCTCATGTGTTGAGCCTATCCAGCAGACAGACCGCCCCGGTCAGGCCGGGACGGTGGGCGGTACGGGGCACTTTCTCAACCGCGGGAAGCCCACGGATCATTCCGGCTCATTCCGGCAGGACGCGGCGGAAGGCCGCGGGGTCGCGGGGATCTCCGGTGAAGTCGTAGCGGACTCCCTGCGCGGACAGGCCGAGCAGGGAGACCGACAGGGAGCCGAAGACCCGCCCTTCGGGCAGTTCGTGTCTGACGATCATGGCCCGGGAGTCGTCGAAGGGCAGACCCGCCCCGGTGGCGAGCTCCCGCCACTCCTGCCAGGGACCGTCGATCGCGTCGGGCCTGCCCGCCTTGGCGAACAGCGGGCGGAAGAAGGCGACCCTCTCGTTCTCCTCACCCCGCTCCCAGCCGCTGTTGACGATGACGTGCGTCCCCTCGGGAAGCTCCTCCTCGCGCATCTCGATCCCGTCCCAGTGCCACAGACGCGCCCCCGCCGGATCGGCCATGACCAGGTGGAAGGGGTCGTAGGGGGCAGGGTCCAGGTCCGCCACGCCGCCCTCGGCCGCCACCGCCAGCGGCAGGCCCCCGCGCGACAGGCGGCCCCGCTCGGGAGCGAGCACACCCCGGCCGTTGAGCAGGGCTCCGACCCGCCTGGCCTCGGGGTCGACGGCCAGCCACGTCCCGCCGGCCAGAAGGTCGCGCCCGCCGACCAGGCCGGGCCAGTGCGGTCCCGGGGGAAGCCACGGCCTATCGGTGAACTCGTCGCGCACCCCGACCAGGATCAGGGGGATCTCCGCGCTCGGATCGATGCTGACGACAACCGTGCACATGCCCGGCAGGCTACGCCCCCGCCGGGAGCCGCCTCAGATCGGGGGCCAGGGAATGGCGGGCCAGTCCTGGGAGGGAAGGGGGTGCAGGCCGGTGTCGAGGAGCCTGCGGACCCGGGACCAGGTCGCCTCGACCTCCGCGAGGGTGAGGAGCTCGCGGAGGCGGCGGCCCAGACGTCCCTGCTCCAGGTCTCGCTCGAGGCGGGCCAGGACGTTCACGGCCTCGCGGGACAGCGGTTTGCCCCGCCACTGCCAGAGCACGGTGCGCAGCTTGTCCTCGGTGGAGAAGGAGACCCCGTGGTCGACGCCGTAGATGTGGCCGTCGGCGAGCGGCAGCAGATGGCCGCCCTTGCGGTCGGCGTTGTTGACGACGGCGTCGAAGACCGCCATCCGCCGCAGGGCGGGCTGGCGGCTGCGGATCAGGACCATCAGGTCGACCTCCGGGTCGGTGTCGACCCACAGCTGGCACATCCCCGGCCCGAAGGGGCCGTCCCGGTAGACGGTCGGCGGGACGATCCGCCAGCCGGTCGCCACGGAGACCTCGAAGGCCGCCACCTCGCGGGAGGCGAGGGTGCCGTCCGGGAAGTCCCAGAGCGGTCGCTCGCCGCGCACGGGCTTGTACACGCAGGCCGCCGAGAGGCCGCCGAGACGGACGGAACAGTAGAGCGTCATGTTGCTCGCCTCGACCAGGCGGCCCGCGACCTCGAGGTGACCGTCGCGGAGCAGGCGCAGAGCGGTCTCGTCGTCCAGTCCCGCCGCGGACGCCGCGCTCAGCGTGAACTCGCTCTCGGCACTCATTCGCCTCCCTCGCCCTGTGAAGTGCCACTACCCCGGTAACCATTGAGACGCACGCAAATATGCCCGTCCGCGTCGAGCGGCTGGCCGCAGAGCGGGCAGGGCGGACGCCCCGCCGCCACGAGGGCCATGGCGCGTTTGGAGAAGGCCCTGGCGACGCCGGGGTTGAGGTGCACGCGCAGGACCGCGGGCTCGGAGAGCGGGGACGGCTCGAAGTCCTCCTCGTCCTCCGCGACGGCCTCCTGCGCCTCGATGACCACCCGCGCGGTGTCGGCGTCCCAGGCGAGCGCCATGGTGCCCACTCTGAAGTCCTCGCTGATGGGCATGTCGAGCGGGTCGTTGTCCGTGAGCGCGGCGGGGGCGGTCGCGGGCACCTGGGCCCCGACGCCGCGCCGCACCACCTCGTCGAGCAGCTCGTCCAGGCGGTCGGCCAGCGCGGCGACCTGGAACTTCTCCAACGCGACGGTGGTCAACCGGCCCTGGCCGCGGGCCTGCAGGAAGAACGCGCGTGATCCCGGTTGCCCCACGGCACCGGCCACGAATCTCTCGGGTGGGTCGTAGTCGAAGACCGGCATAGCCCCGACCTTACGTGGTCCCGGCTCCGCCGCCGACCGCGGCGTCGCTCCCGGTGAGTTTTTGTCCCCCGTCCTCGCCGGGCGAACCCTCCGGGGGTCGCAGTCCGGCCACGTCTCCGCCCAGGTCGTTGAGCCTGAGCACGAAGGGACGCAGGGGGGTGTAGCGGATCGCGGTGAGCGACGCGGGGTCGGCGGTTATCCGCTGGAACTGGTCCAGGTGCAGGCCCATCGCGTCCGCCACGATGGCCTTGATCACGTCTCCGTGGCTGCAGACGAGGTAGACCGCGTCGGGGCCGAGGCGTTCGTTCCACTCCCTGACCGCGCTCACCGCCCGGTGCTGCACGGCGGCCAGCGACTCCCCTCCGGGGAAGGTCACGGCGCTCGGGTGGGTCTGCACGACCTTCCAGAGCGGATCCTTGGCGAGCTCTCCGATCGGGCGGCCCGTCCAGTCGCCGTAGCCGCACTCTCCGAACCGGTCGTCGGTCAGCACCTCGGTCTCCCGGCCCGCGGCGACGGCCTGGGCCGTCTCCTGGCAGCGTTCGAGCGGGCTGGAGACGATCGCGTCCAGCTCCAGCGAGGCCAGCCGCAGGGCCAGGGCCTCCGCCTGCGCCTGGCCCGCCTCGCTGAGATGGACGTCGGGGGTCCAGCCCGCCAGCACGGGACCGGTCAGGTGGGTCAGGCCGTGTCTGGCCAGCAACAGGGTCGTCACGCGGGCAAGTCTTGCAGGCCTCGCTCCACTACTTTTAACTGGCCGGGCGGTACCCTGGCCGGATCATGGAGCAGCGCTATGTGGGCCGGAGCGGCCTGTCGGTATCCCGTCTCGGACTGGGGACGATGACATGGGGACGTGACACCGGCGCGGAGGAGGCCGCGGCGCAGCTCCGGACGTTCGCCGAGGCCGGCGGCACCCTCATCGACACCGCGGACGTCTACACGGGCGGCGAGGCGGAGAGACTGCTCGGGCGGCTGATCCGCGACGCGGTGCCCCGCTCCGAGCTGGTGCTGTCGACCAAGGCCGTGCTCACCCCCACGGGACGCAGGCCGCGTGACGCCTCCAGGAAGCACCTGATCGCGGCGATCGACGCCTCGCTGGCCCGTCTCGGCGTCAACGAGGTGGACCTGTGGCAGCTGCACGCCTTCGATCCGGACGTTCCCCTCGAGGAGACCCTGGCCACGGTCGACGCCATCGTGTCCTCCGGCAGGGCGGCCTACGCCGGGGTCTGCGACTACACCGGCTGGCAGCTGGCGGCGGCGGCCGTCAGCCAGCGGGCGGTTCCCGGGCGGGTGCCGATCATCGCCGCCCAGGTCGAGTACTCCCTGCTGGCCCGGGAGGCGGAGCGCGAGCTGGTCGCGGCGGCCGAGCACGTCGGCGCCGGGGTGCTGGCCTGGTCCCCGCTGGGCAGGGGGGTGCTCACCGGCAAGTACCGCACGGGCATCCCCGCCGACTCCCGGGCGGCGACCCCGCACTTCGCCGACTTCGTCACGCCCTATCTGGACGAGAGGTGCCGCCGGGTCGTGGAGTCGGTGACGACCGCGGCCGAGGGGCTCGGCGTCTCGCCGCTGTCGGTCGCCCTGTCCTGGGTCCGCGACCAACCCGGGGTGACCTCGGCCATCGTCGGCGCCAGGACCTGCGCCCAGCTGACCGGAGCGCTCCAGGCGGAGGATCTCAGCCTGCCGGTGGAGATCAGGGAGGCGCTCGACGACGTCTCCGCCGAGTGAGGGCGGGACGACGGGCAGAACGAGAATCCATCTCGCGTATCACTACTCGATACCGAATGGCAACTTTACGTGGAAAAACCTGGCCTCCCCACAAAACTGTCAATGGTGACAGGAGGGGCGCCCAGGTGTCAGGGAAGTTCCGTCACCGATGTGCAAGGGGGACAGTTGCGAATTGCGATCTATGTCGGCGCCCTGGCGCTGACGCTGGGCGGCGGGCTGCCCGTTGTCGCGTTGACCCCCGTGAACGCCGCCCCCCGGGTGGGCGACTGCGAGGGCGGCGGGCTGCTGGGCGGGCTGACCGGCGGGCTCTGCAAGACGGTGGAGGCCGTGGGCGACACCGTGAACGGAATAGCCGGCACGCCGCCTCCGAGCACCGGCCCCGACTACGGCCATACCACGGAAACCACGATGAATGATGAAAAAGACAGGAAAGACAAAAAAGGCGGAAAAAGCGAGAAGCACGAGAAAAGCGGAAAAGGGTCGAGCGGCGCCGACGGCCTGAGCGGCACCGGCTACCTCGGCCAGGAGAACGGGCTCGAGGGCCCCCTGGGGCTCACGGCCCCGACGCTGACTCCCGAGATCTCCGCGGCCCCGGCGGCCGAGGAGGACGAGGGCGTCGACCTGCTGCCCAAGGACCTCGACAGTGTCTGCCCCCCGATGACGGGGTCACCGGAGTGCGCGAGCAGCACGGCGATCTCCACCCCGGAGGAGACGGTCTCCCCCTCGGCGGCCCCGCGTCCGAGCCCCTCGCACAAGGACAGGCCGGAGTTCAGGGGAGACCATGAGACGGCGCCTCTGCCGAAGGAGCCGCTGCGTCCCGTGGAGACCCGAAGGCACGCGGCCGACAGGGACCGCGACAGGGGCCGGCACGGGCGGCAGGAGGGCGACACCCCCTCCGACCCGGTGCCCGTGATCGACGCCGAGGCGCCCCGGCTCGAACTGCTGTGGCCGACGGGCCCGGTCATGCGGAAGTTCCAGCGGACCGTCACGCCGACCAGGTCTCCCGACCCGCTGGGCACGGCGCTCACCGCGGCCCTGCTGGTCGCGGCGATCCTCGCCGTCCGCCTGCTGTACGCCAGGCGGATCGGCGAGGAGTCCATGCCGCTGGAGCCGCTCAGGATGAGGCGGCAGCGCACGGCCTGAGGGTCGCTCAGGAGCCGACCGCGTGCACGCCGCCGTCGACGTGCACGATCTCACCGGTCGTGGCGGGGAACCAGTCGGACATCAGCGCCAGGCACGCCCTGGCCGCGGGCAGGGTGTCGTTCAGGTCCCAGCCGAGCGGGGCCTTCTCCGGCCAGCTGTCCTCGAACTCGGCGAAGCCCGGGATGCTCTTGGCCGCCATCGTGCGCAGCGGCCCCGCGGCCACCAGGTTGACGCGGATCCCGTGCTTGCCGAGGTCGCGGGCGAGGTAGCGGGAGCAGGACTCGAGACCGGCCTTGGCCACGCCCATCCAGTCGTAGACGGGCCAGGCCCTGCTGGCGTCGAAGTCGAGGCCGACGACCGCGCCGCCCTCCTTCATCAAAGGCAGGCAGGCGACGGCCAGCGACTTGAAGGAGTAGGTCGACACGTGCAGGGCGGTCGCCACGTCCTCCCACGAGGTGTTGAGGAAGTTTCCGCCGAGACAGCTCTGCGGGGCGAAGCCGATGGAGTGCACCACGCCGTCGAGGCCGTCCAGGTGCTCGCCGACCCGGTCGGCCAGCGAGTCGAGGTGCTCGGTGTTCTGCACGTCCAGCTCGATCACCGGCGGCGGCTCAGGCAGCCGCTTGGCGATGCGCTCGACCAGGCTGAGCCTGCCGAACCCGGTCAGCACGACCTGCGCGCCCTCCTGCTGGGCCAGCTTTGCGACCGAGAACGCGATCGAGGAGTCGGTCAGGACGCCGGTGACCAGAATGCGCTTGCCTTCGAGGATTCCCATTTTCAGTGCCCCATTCCCAGGCCGCCGTCGACGGGGATCACGGCCCCGGTGATGTAGGCGGCGTCCTCGCCGGCCAGGAACCTGACCACGCGTGCGATCTCCTCCGCGCTGGCGTAGCGGCCGAGCGGGATGCTCTTGCGGATCTGCTCCTGGTAGGCCTCCTCGAGCTCGGCCGTCATGTCGGTCTCGACGAACCCCGGGGAGACCACGTTGACCGTGATGCCCCGCGAGCCGAGCTCCCTGGCCACGGACCTGGCGAAGCCGATCAGCCCCGCCTTCGAGGCGGCGTAGTTGCTCTGCCCCGCCGAGCCGAGCATGGCGACCACCGAGGAGATGAGCACGATCCTGCCGCGCTTGAGCTTGAGCATGCCGCGCGTGGCGCGTTTGGCCACCCGGTAGGCGCCGGTCAGGTTGGCGTCGATGACGTCGGTGAAGGTCTCCTCCTTCATCATCGGCAGCAGCGTGTCCCTGGTGATGCCCGCGTTGGCGACGAGCACCTCGACCGGGCCGTGCTCGGCCTCGATCTTCCCGAACGCCGCGTCGACGTCGGCCGTGCTGGTCACATCGCACCGCACGCCGAACAGCCCCTCGGGGGGCTGTCCTGAGCGGTAGGTCACGGCGACGGCGTCACCGGCCTTGGCGAGTTCGCGGGCGATCGCGAGGCCGATGCCGCGATTGCCGCCGGTTACGAGAACAGATCGAGCCATGAAGCCGACGCTATCGGCTACCGGGGGGTAAACCTCTTGTCCGTGAGGGACAAGATCACAGGGCTAGGATCGTTGACATGCGCCAGATCGATCCCGACTTCCTCGCCCTGCCGATGAGACGGCTGGCGGACGCGGCCCTGCAACGCGCCCGTGACCTCGGCGTGGAGCACGCCGACTTCCGGTTCGAGCGCGTCCGCGCCGAGACCCTGCGCCTGTCCGACGCCGCGCTCGAGGGCTCGAGCGACGCCGACGACCTCGGCTACGCCGTACGGGTCGTCAAGAACGGCACGTGGGGTTTCGCAGCCGGGATCGAGCTCACCGCGGAGGCCGCGGCGCGGGTCGCGGAGCAGGCGGTCGAGGTGGCCGTCGTGTCGGCGGCGGTCAACCGTGAGCCCGTCGAGCTGGCCCCGGAACCGGTCCACTCCGACGTCACCTGGGTCTCCGCCTACGACGTCGACCCGTTCGACGTGCCGATGCGCGACAAGGTCGCCCTGCTCGCCGACTGGTCGGACGGCCTGCTGAGGGATCCGCGGGTCGACCACGTACAGGCCTCGCTGATGCAGGTCAAGGAGCAGAAGTTCTACGCCGACACGGCCGGGACCTCGACCACCCAGCAACGGGTGCGTCTGCATCCCCAGCTCGAGGCGATGCGGACCGAGGACGGCAGGTTCGACTCGATGCGCACGCTCGCCCCGCCGGTCGGCCGGGGGTACGAATATCTCACCGGCACCGGCTGGGACTTCCCAGGCGAGCTGGCCCGCATTCCCGAGCACCTGGCGGAGAAGCTCAGGGCCCCCTCCGTCGAGGCGGGGCGCTACGACCTGGTCGTCGACCCGTCCAACCTGTGGCTGACGATCCACGAGTCCGTCGGGCACGCCACCGAGCTCGACCGGGCCCTGGGCTACGAGGCTGCCTACGCGGGCACCAGCTTCGCCACCTTCGACCGGCTCGGCACGCTGGAGTACGGCTCGCAGGCGATGAACGTCGTCGGCGACCGCACGACCGAGCACGGCCTGGCGACGATCGGCTACGACGACGAGGGCGTGGCGACCAGGCGGTTCGACATCGTCTCCGAGGGCGTCCTGGTCGGCTACCAGCTCGACCGGCGGATGGCGCTGCTGAAGGGGCTCGGCGCCTCCAACGGCTGCGCCTTCGCCGACTCCCCCGGGCACACGCCGATCCAGCGGATGGCCAACGTCTCGCTGCTGCCCGCCCCTCAGGGGCCGTCGACCGAGGAGCTCATCTCCGGGGTCGAGCGCGGCGTCTACGTGGTCGGCGACAGGAGCTGGTCCATCGACATGCAGAGGTACAACTTCCAGTTCACGGGGCAGCGGTTTTACAAGATCGAGAACGGCAGGCTCGCCGGCCAGCTCCGCGACGTCGCCTACCAGGCGACGACCACCGACTTCTGGCGGTCGATGACGGCCGTCGGCGGCCCGCAGACCTACGTGCTGGGCGGAGCGTTCAACTGCGGCAAGGGCCAGCCTGGCCAGGTCGCCCCGGTCAGCCACGGCTGCCCCTCCGCGCTCTTCCGCGACGTGCGCGTTCTCAACACCCTCCAGGAGAGCGGCAAGTGAGCGGGCCGACCGGCGAGCGCGGCGTCCGTGACCGGGGGCTGCCCACCGCCGGTGGGGAGGCCGCGTCCGCGAACGGGTCACCGACGAACAGCGCGCTCCGGGGGACGACCCGGAACGCCACCCGGCAAGGAGTGGGATGAGTCCCCAGGAAATCATCGAGAAGGCCCTGGACCTCTCCACGGCCGACGACATCGTCGTGATCGTGGACGAGAGCTCCAGCGCGAACCTGCGGTTCGCGGGCAACACGCTCACCACCAACGGCGTGACCCGCTCCTCCCAGCTCACCGTGATCTCGATCGCGGGCCGGGGGGTCGGCGTGGTCTCGCGGGCCGCGGTCCGCCCCGAGCAGCTCGCCGACGTCGTCGCCGCCGCCGACCACGCGGCCGAGGACGCCCGGCCGTCCGAGGACGCCAGGCCCCTGGTCGAGGGCGGCCGCTCCGCGGACTGGGACGTGCCCGCCGAGCCCACCTCCATCGGGGTCTTCGGCGCGTTCGCCCCGGCGCTCGGCGAGACGTTCGCCACCGCGGAGGCGAACGGGCGCAAGCTGTACGGCTTCGCCGAGCACCTCGTCACCACGACCTTCGTGGGCTCCTCGACGGGGACCAGACTCCGCCACACCCAGCCCACGGGACGCCTGGAGCTCAACGCCAAGTCGCCCGACATGAAGCGTTCGGCGTGGACGGGCGTGGCCACCCGCGACTTCTCCGACGTGGACGTGGCCGCGCTCGACGCCTCGCTGGCCCGGCGCCTCGAGTGGGCGAGGAACCGCGTCGACCTGCCGGCGGGCCGCTACGAGACGCTGTTGCCGCCGACGGCCGTGGCCGACCTGATGATCTACCTGTACTGGACGGCGGGCGCCAGGGACGCCCTGGAGGGCCGTACGGTCTTCTCCGGGCCCGGCGGCGGCACCCGCGTCGGGGAGAGCCTCTCCCCCCTGCCGCTCCGCCTGCTCAGCGACCCCGCCGCGCCGGGCGTGGAGTGCACGCCGTTCGTGGTGGCGCACACCTCCAGCAGGCAGAGCTCGGTGTTCGACAACGGCCTGCCGCTGGCCTCCACCGACTGGATCGCCGACGGGAGGCTGGCGCACCTGCTGCAGACCAGGCACTCGGCGGAGCTGACCGCGCTGCCCGTCACCCCGGCGACGGACAACCTGATCATGACCGGGGCCGAGGGCGGCCGGTCGCTCGAGGAGATGATCGCCTCGACCGAGCGCGGTCTGCTGCTCACCTGCCTGTGGTACATCCGCGAGGTCGACCCGCAGAGCCTGCTGCTGACCGGTCTGACCCGTGACGGCGTCTACCTGGTGGAGAACGGCCGGGTCGTGGGCGAGGTGAACAACTTCCGTTTCAACGAGAGCCCGGTCGACCTGCTCGGCCGCGTCACCGAGGTCGGGGCCGCCGAACGGACCCTGCCCCGCGAGTGGAACGACTACTTCACCCGCGCGGTCATGCCCGCGCTCAGGATCCCCGACTTCAACATGTCGACGGTCAGCCAGGCCAGCTGACGGGGCGAGCGCCCCTCGGTCCTTTCCCTGACCGCCCTCCGCCCTCCGCCGGGGGCGGGGGGAGCCGGGCGAAGGGCTGTGGAGGCCCGTGACGGATCAGGTGTCCTCGAGGCGGAACCCGACCTTCATGCCGACCTGGAAGTGCCCGACCTCCCCGTCGACGATGTGCCCCCTGACCTCGGTCACCTCGAACCAGTCGAGGTGACGCAGGGTCTGCGAGGCGCGCCGGACGCCGTTGCGAACGGCCTCCTCGACGCTCTCCTCCGACGTTCCCACTATCTCGGTCACCCGGTACGTACGATCCGTCATCGCATCCTCCTTGCCGAAGGCCATGGTCGCACGCACTTTCACACCCGCCTGAGGCGAGGTCTAGGTTGGATGTGTGAAGAGATGGCACAGGCGGCAAGTGGTTCACCAGGTGACCGACGCGCGGCCTTCGCTGAGCGAGGACATCGGCAAACGGGAGAAGAGCTACTTCATCAAGATGGGAATCCGGCTGGTCTGCCTGGTTCTGGCCTTCACCGTGCCCGCTCCGCTGCCCGTCCGGCTGCTGCTCTTCGCCGGTGCGATCTTTTTGCCGTACGTTGCCGTGATCGGGGCCAACGCACCACGACGCGAGGCTCCGGATGCCTTCGACGTTACGGATGACAGCCAGAACGAGATTCCACGCCACCGACGCGAGATCGGGTCGTGACTAAGTCTTGACGCATCTCAGGGGTTGGAGGTGTACGCTTTAACCAAGTGCCCTGGTCCCCCGTCGGGGCACTGGTGCCGGCGTTCCGGGCCCCCGTCGGAACGCCGATGAAGCGACGCCGGGTGGTTTGCCCCCGTAACCACCCGGCGTCGCCCTTTTCTCCAGGCTTTCAGTGGCTCCTAGCTGTCGCTTCCCGCCTTGTTCTCCCAGTCCCGGGCCAGCGCGGTCAGCCGCTCCACCGCGTCCTCACCGGCCGAGCCCGCCCCCTGAGCCAGACCGAGCAGGTAGGCCGTCAACGGCGCCGCCGGACGCGTCACCCCGTGGGCGACCTCCTTCGTCAGGTCCAGCAGGGCGTCCCTGTCGACCTTCGCCGGGTCGATGCCCAGTTCCCGGCAGACCAGTTCGGTCCATTCCGCCAGCACGTTCACCGTTCGCTCCTCGTCTGCGACCTTCCGGCGGGGACCTCGTGTCCCCGCCGGTCACGCCCGCGCCGAGGCGTCCGGCTCGCCGCTTCTGGCGCGCCGTAGATCCTCGGGCGTGTCGCAATCGAACCACGGCGTTCCGGGAAGGGTGATCCTGACCGGGTCGAGGGGGGCGAGCAGCCCGTGCAGCGACCGTCCCTCGTAACGGGCCAGCGCCCGTGTGAGCTCCGCCGTGCGCCAGACGCCGACGAGCCACTGCTCCCTGCCGTCGCCGTCGACGAGCACCGCCCCCGTCCCCGCCGCCTCCAGCAGTGCGCGGACGTGCTCCGGGGCCAGGAACGGCAGGTCCGCCGCGAGCAGCGCCACCCACGGCGCGCTCACCGCGGTCAGCCCCGCCCGCAGCGCGGGCACGGGCCCTCCTCCGGGCGGGTCCTCGCGCAGGAAGAGCGCCCCCGGCAGCCCCGGACGGGGGGATCCGACGACGATCAGCCTCCCGGCGTCGGGCACGGCCGCCGCGACCCGCTCGACCAGCGGGCGTCCGCCGACGCGCAGACCCGGCTTGTCACACCCTCCGAGCCGTCTGGCGAGGCCGCCCGCCAGGATGCACGCGTCGTGACGGACGCTCATCCGCCGATGGCCGACATCGGGCGGGACGGCTGCAGGAAGGACGGGTCGTCGATGCCGTGCCCGGCCTTCTTGCCCCGGACCGCGGCCAGCCAGCGCCCGGCGAGCTCGTCGTCGTCCGCGCCCGAGCGCATCGCGGCCCTCAGGTCCGACTCCTCCGTGGCGAACAGGCAGTTGCGGATCTGGCCGTCGGCGGTGAGCCGGACCCGGTCGCAGGCCCCGCAGAACGGGCGGGTGACCGAGCCGATCACCCCGACCCTGGCCGGTCCGCCGTCGACCAGGAACAGCTCCGCCGGGGCGCTGCCGCGTTCCACGGGGTCGTCGGCGGTCAGGTCGAAGGCCTCCCGCAGGCTTCCGAGGATCTCGTCAGCGGTGATCATGTTCTCTCTGCGCCAGCCGTGCTGGGCGTCGAGCGGCATCTGCTCGATGAAGCGCTGCTCGTATCCCCGTTCCAGGCAGTGGCGCAGCAACGCGACGGCCTCGTGGTCGTTGACCCCGCGCATCAGGACCGTGTTGACCTTGACCGGGCGCAGCCCCGCGGCGTCGGCGGCGGCCAGGCCCTCCAGCACGTCGGCCAGCCGGTCGCGGTGGGCGAGCCTCACGAACGTCTCCCGGTCGAGGGTGTCGAGGGAGACGTTGACCCGGTGCAGCCCGGCGGCGGCGAGAGGCTCGGCCAGCCGGGCCAGCCCGATGCCGTTCGTGGTCAGCGAGACCTGCGGCGCGGGACGGAGCCCGGCCGTGCGCGCCACGATGTCCACCAGCTCGCGGCGCAGCAGCGGCTCGCCGCCCGTGTAACGGACCTCGGTGATGCCCAGCCGTTCCACACCGATGGTCACCAGCCTGACGATCTCGTCGGCGGTCAGCAGCTCGGGTTTCGGCAGCCAGTCGAGGCCCTCCGGAGGCATGCAGTACGAACAGCGCAGGTTGCAGCGGTCCGTGAGGGAAACCCGCAGATCAGTCGCCACCCGGCCGAACGAGTCACGCAACACGGGCGTCACCTCCTCACATCCATCCGCTCCGGGCAGGGGGCCCAGCCTAAGGCCCGCTCCCGTCAAGCCCACAAGCCAGGCTCCCTCCGGCGACAACATCATCACCGGGTGGTTGATTCCTCGAAGGCAGGGCCTGTCGCGTCTCACGGGGTCCCCGGTCCCGCTCAGGGCCGCGGCGGGAGGACGGCCGCCGGGAGCGCCGTCCTCTGCCCCGCCGCCTCCTGCCACCCCCACGAATGCGGAGATAAGTTCACAGGAAACCATTCAGGTGATTCATGGATATATGTCTAATTATCGCATAACGCTTTGATGCCAAGGACCTACAAGGTCACGGAAATCCCGACAGTCGCGTTCATAATCCGTAGCGACAACCTCCGGAACGTGAAAGGAGCCGGACCTACGTGAGCCTGGTACCGGACAAACGCATACGCGGGCTGATCCTCGCGGCGCCTCTGCTCGTGACCATTCCATGCACTCCCGCCAACGCGGCCGGCGCTCCTTCCGGCCTGTTCACAGGGGCCCTGCCCGTCGTGAGCGGCGATCGCGTCCCCGTCGCCCCCGGAGAGCCCGGCTTCGTGAGAACGGCACCGCTGACCCCTCCCGCGGAAACCACGGCGAACTCTCCGGGGAAATTCACGGGAAGGCTCGGCGTCATTTCGGAGAGACGACGTCCCGCGAGGACTTCTCAGGGGAGTCCCGTGGCCGCCGGGCACGTGGCCGCCGCGGAGGACACGGGCGGCACGGCGGGCGGCCCGACGGCCACGCGTGCGCGCCCGGGCACGGCGGGAAGAGCGGCCGCGGCACCGCGGGACACCGCGCCGCGAAGCGCCGGGAACGGCGAGGAGTCGATCCAGACCGTGCCCTTCCTCGTCGGTTCCGGACTGATCCTCCTCACCGTGGCCCTGGTGTTCCACGGGACGCTGCACGCCGACCGGAAGATGGAACGCACCAGGAGGTCCCGTCTGCGGCGGAGGTTGGAACGTTCGAACGACGGGCTCGCCCGGCCGGTCTCCGCGGGGGAGGAACCACGTGAGCTCGACGCCCCCGAGTCCGAGGCGGAGCCGGGAGCGCAGCCGGGGCCCGTCGCCTGAAGGCTCCGGCCTGCCGCCCCGGGCCGCGACGGCCCCGGGCGGCAGGCGGGTCAGCCCTTGACGCAGACGAGCTGCCGCAGGTGGGCGACCACCTCGACCAGGTCGGTCTGCGCCGCCATGACCGACTGGATGTCCTTGTAGGCGCCCGGGATCTCGTCGATCACTCCGCTGTCCTTACGGCACTCGACGCCGTCCGTCTGCGCCTTGAGGTCCGCCAGCGTG
The DNA here is from genome assembly GCF_027922005.1 of Streptosporangium carneum. GTDB lineage: Bacteria > Actinomycetota > Actinomycetes > Streptosporangiales > Streptosporangiaceae > Streptosporangium > Streptosporangium carneum. The sequence continues at coordinate 233,995 of NZ_BSEV01000006.1, forward strand.
AACGTCTTCTTCGCCTTGGTCCTGCTCATCCTGCGGCCCGCGCCGTGCGAGGCGGAGTTGAACGCCTCGGCGTTCCCCAGGCCCTTCACGATGTAGGTGCCGGTCGCCATCGAGCCGGGGATGATGCCGAACTCGCCCGATCCCGCGCGGATCGCGCCCTTGCGGGTGACGAGCACGTCCACGCCGTCGTAGCGCTCCTCCGCGACGTAGTTGTGGTGGCAGGAGATCGGCGCCTCGAAGGCGATGCCGCGCAGGTGCCGCCGCAGGACGTCGCACACCAGGGCCATCATGACCGCCCTGTTGCGCCGTGCGTAGTCCTGCGCCCAGAACAGGTCCCTGCGGTAGGCGTCCATCTGCGGCGTGCCGCCGACGAACACCGCGAGGTTGCGGTCGGGCAGGTCCTGGTTGTGCGGCAGCCTCTGGGCCTGACCGATGTGGAACTCGGCGAGTTCCTTGCCGATGTTGCGCGACCCCGAGTGCAGCACGACCCAGACGGCCCCCTCGTCGTCGGCGCAGATCTCCAGGAAGTGGTTGCCGCCGCCCAGGGTGCCCATCTGGACCTCGGCGCGCTCCCTCCTGGAGCGCACGGCCGGAGCGAGGGTCTCGAAGTCCCTCCAGAAGTCCGCCCAGTCGGCGGTCTTGAACCCGTGCAGCCTGGTCGGGTCGACCGGCGTCCTGTGGTGTCCGAACCCGACGGGAACGGCCTGCTCCAGCTTCGAGCGCAGGTGTCCCAGGTCGTCCGGCAGGTTCTCCGCCCTGAAGGAGGTCTTCACCGCGGTCATCCCGCACCCGATGTCGACGCCGACCGCCGCCGGCGAGACCGCGTCCCGCATCGCGATGACCGAGCCGACCGTCGCGCCCATCCCGTGGTGCACGTCCGGCATCACCGCGACCCCCTGCACCCACGGCAGGTTGGCGACGTTGCGCAGCTGCTGCATCACGTTCGGCTCGACCTCGGCGGGGTCGGCCCACATGCGGATCGGCGCGCGGCCCCCCATCACCTCGTTGTACGTCATCGTCGCGTCGCCTCCCTCCGACCGGACCTGATCCGGATCTCCGCCGGCCGACCGGCCGACGACGTCAATGACGCCAGAACCCCCTGACGCCTCGCAACCCAATTAAGATCTTCCGTCCGCCGGGAGGGCCCGTCGAGCGGCGCGGCCGCCCCTGACCGCCGCCCGGCCACGCGGGGCGCGGCCCCCTCCGCGGCCCGCCGCCTCACCCCGTGAGGCAGGGCGGGCGCACGGCGGCCACGTCGTGGCCGAAGGCGACCAGCAGGACGCCGCGGGGAGCCCAGGCGAGGGCCCGCACCGGCTCGGGGAAGCGCGCCGCGGGGCAGAGCCGCTCACGGGTGCGCAGGTCCCACAGGCTGACCTCCCCGTAGGCGCCCGCACGGGCTCCGGTGGCCAGGACGGGCAGGCCGTCCACCTCCGTCACGGCCAGCGCGTTCACCTCGCCCGCGTCGACGGGCGGGTGCAGCCGCCGTCGGGCGCGCAGGTCCCAGACCCATACTGGACCGCCTCCGCCACCGGTCACCCCGACGGGCCCGCCGTCCAGCGTCGCGGCCGTCACCGCGCCGACCTCGCCGGCCGCCCCCTCGAGCCCCGGCGCCAGCCGCTCACCGGTCCGCACGTCCCACAGGCCGACCGATCCCGCGCGGTCGCCGGTGAAGGCCGCCAGGACGCCGTCCAGATCGATGAGGGCCACCTTGGGCGTGCCCGCGAAGGGGCCGAGAGGAGGGCCGAGGGCGGGACCGGGCCGCGGCCCGCCGAGAGCGGCGTGCAGGGTCACTCTCCGGCCCTCGCCGACCACGACGCGCACGGCCAGGTCCTCCGCCTCCGTCGCGGCCACCGGCTCCGCCCGGCCGACGGGCTCGGCGAGGTCGACGGGGTGCCCGGTCAGCGCGTCGCGGACGCACACCCCGCCCTCGCCGTCCCTGCTCACGACCGTCGTACGGCCGTCCCCCGCCACGGCCAGCTCGCGCACCTCCGCGGTGTGGCCGGGCAGGGGCAGCTCGGGCAGCCGGTCCGCCTCGACGTCCCACACCCGGATCCGGCCGTCGGAGCCGCCGGTGACGACGACCGCGCGACCGTCGCAGGTGGCGGGGTGGACGCCCCACGACAGGCTCGCGTACGGGATCGGCGGCCCCGAAGGGCCGCCGGTGCGGGGGTCGCGCAGCCGCAGGCCGCCCTCGCACTCGACGGCGACGTCGCACCAGGCGGGTGCGGGGACCGGACCCTCCGCGGGAATGAGCGGGTCGCCCGCGCGCAGCCACCAGACCCGCCTGCCTCCCTTCCCGTGGGTGGTCACGACGACCGCCCTGCCGTGACGGACGGCCGTGGCGGCGTGCACCGTGTCGGTGCCCAGCAGCGGGGGGCAGATCTCCTCCCCGGTGAGCAGGTCGCGCACCTCGACCGCGCGCTCCCAGCCTGTGGTGACGACCACGGCCCGCCCGTCCACGACGGCGGTGGCCACACCGGTCAGGCCCGCGGCGTGCCCGGTCGGGACCGAGCCCACGTGCTCCCCCGTGCCCGCGTCCCACATCTCGACCGTGGGCACGCGCCCGTCGGGGGCACGGCCGTCGGCCACCACGACGGGGCGTCCCGCCACCTCGGCCACGGCGACGGAGGTCAGGGCGGGCGGCGGGCCCGGCGGTGTGAGACGCCTGCCGACGCTCTCACCGGTCCTGAGGTCGCGCAACGAGGCCGTGTCCCTGCCTCCGGCCACGACGAGCGTCCGGCCGTCGACCGTGACCACCGCCTCCGCCGAGGCCCCCCATGACGCCTCGAGCCACGTCAGCCGAAGGCGGCCGTCGACCCTGGCCCCCGTGGCCCACAGGGGACGCCATCCCCTCCGTTCCCCGGTCGGCTCACAGGTCGGCTCACAGGTCGGCTCGGAGGTCAGCTCGGAGGTCAGCTCGGAGAGCAGGTCCGTGGCGCCCCAGCGGGCCGAGTCCAGGCTGAGCAGCCACCTGCGGTCGCGGGGATGGGCCGAGTGGGCGTCGAGCGAGGTGCGGTAGACGGCGGCCTCGAGCCTGGCCCGCGGGCCGCCGACGAGGTCCAGCAGGGGCGACAGGATGCGTGGGTCGGCGTGCAGCAGCGCGTCCAGATCCCACGGTCGATCGTCGGACATGAGCTCCCTGATCGGTCTGTCGGGTGGGGCGACGGATCCACGCCACGTGCGGCACGGACGAGCTCGTGTGATCCGTGCGGACTCATGAGCCTCCGTGGGGACGTGGGTGATCCGGTGCGTGTCCGTACGACTCCGTACGGACACCGAAGGGCGGATTCGTGAGATATTGCCGTGTCGATCGCTCCCCTGCAATATCGCGAGAACCCGGCGCCCGGAAGCGCGCGCCACGCCCCGGCGGCGGGCGCGGCTCACGGCGATGTGATCACGGGGCCCAGGGCCAGCAGGAGCACGACGTCGACGGCCGCGACGGCGACGGCCGCGGCGAAGGGGGCCCTGGGCGAGCGCCCTTCCAGCAGCAGGCCCCCCAGGGCGAACGCCGCCGCCGCGGCGAGCGCCCCCCACCCCCACGGCCCCGGCGGCCGCCCAGGCCCGAAGACGAGCAGCCCGGTCGCCAGCAGCAGGGGCAGCGGGACCAGGGCGCGCACCCGGGCGGCGCCGAGCCGTTGCGGCCAGCCCCGGACCCCGGTCGCGAGATCGCCGGGGATGTCGGGCAGCACGTTGGCCAGGTGTCCCCCGCACCCCAGCAGCGCGGCGGCGGAAACCGCCCACCACGCGGGCCACGGCTCCCCCGGCAGGCCGAGGGTCACGAACGGCGGCAGGACGCCGAAACCCACGACGTAGGGCAGCCACGACAGGACGGTGGCCTTCAGCCAGAGGTCGTAGGCCCAGGCCGCGGCGACGCCGGCGAGGTGGACGGCCCCCGCGGCGAGCCCCGAGGCCAGCGAGAGCGGCACACAGAGCGCGAGGGCCGCCAGGGCCGCGGCCCACACCGTGCGCGCGCCCACCGCGCCTTCGGCGACCGGCTTGCCCGAACGGCCCGCGGCGGCGTCCCGCGCCGCGTCCACCGCGTCGTTGCACCAGCCGATCGACAGCTGGCCCGCCAGCACGGCGGCCGCCACCAGGACGCATCCCGCCGCGTCGCGTCCGCAGGCCACGGCCAGGGCGGTCACCAGCGCGGTGACCGCCACGGTGGGCCCCGGATGGCATGCCGACGCCAGCGCCACGGCGGCCGCGAACCCGGCCCTTCCGCGTGCCCCTTCCCCCGTTCCCGGCCGTCTTTCCCCGGTCGCCCGCTCCCGGCCCCGCTGTCGGCTCGTCACGGAACCGATGCTAAGCGTGCCAACGGCTCTCCAGGAGGCATGCCGTACGCGCAGACGGGCAAAAGCCAGGTGTCCGCGCCTTTCTTACGCCTGGGAGTAATCCTCATATGACGCGAATCGCCGCTGTCCGCGGTGCGCTCCCGCCGAACCGCCATTCCCAGGCCGAGATCACCGACGCGTTCGCGCGGCTGTGTCTTCCTGAGGGCGCCGACCGGCGGCTGCTCGACCGGCTGCACGCGGGCGCCCGGGTGGAGTTCCGCCACCTGGCGCTGCCGCTCGACCAGTACGCCAAGCTTGACGGGTTCGGGGCGGCCAACGACGCCTTCGTCGAGTCCGCCGTCGGGCTGGGGGCGGAGGCGGTCGGCGGGGCACTCGAGGCGGCGGGGCTCGCCCCCGAGGACGTGGACATGATCATGTTCACGTCGGTGACCGGCATCGCCGCCCCGTCCGTCGACGCCAGGCTGGCGGGCCGCCTGGGTCTGCGCCCCGACGTGAAGCGGGTTCCGGTGTTCGGGCTCGGCTGCGTGGCGGGGGCGGCCGGGATCTCCCGGCTGCACGACTACCTGCGCGGCTGGCCCGGCCACGTGGCCGTGCTGCTCTCGGTCGAGCTGTGCTCCCTCACCCTGCAGCGCGGCGACGCCTCCGTCGCCAACCTGGTGGCGGGAGCGCTGTTCGGCGACGGCGCGGCCGCCGTCGTCGCCTGCGGCGACGAGCGGCCCGCGACCGGCGCGGACGCGGGAAGCGGGCCGCCGGGCCCCTCGGTCGTGGCCACCCGCAGCCGCCTGTATCCCGGTTCCGAGCACGTGATGGGCTGGGAGGTGGGCGACACCGGCTTCCGGGTCGTGCTCGACGCGAGCGTCCCCGACGTGGTGCGGACCCATCTGGCGGACGACGTGGACGGCTTCCTGGCCGACCACGGGCTGACGAGGGGGGACGTGACGGCCTGGGTGTGCCATCCGGGCGGCCCGAGGGTGCTCGAGGCCGTGGCGGAGACGCTCCGCCTGCCCTCCGGCGCGCTGGACCTCACCTGGCGCTCGCTGGCGGAGGTCGGCAACCTGTCCTCCTCCTCCGTCCTGCACGTCCTGCGGGACACCCTCGCGACGCGTCCGCCGCCCCGGGACACGCCGGGGCTGCTCATCGCGATGGGGCCCGGTTTCTGTTCCGAGCTCGTCCTGTTGCGCTGGTAGGAGAACGGTGACCTGGTACCTGCTGCTCGTCATGCTCGTCGGGGTCGAACGGCTCGCCGAGCTGGTGGTCGCCCGCCGCAACGCGCGCTGGAGCCTGGCCAGGGGCGGGGTGGTCCACGGACGCGGCCACTATCCGTGGATGGTCGCCCTGCACACCGGGCTGCTTGCCGGGTGCCTGCTCGAGGCGGCCCTGGCCGGACGGCCCTTCGTCCCCGCCCTCGGCTGGCCGATGCTGGCCCTGGTCGTCGCCGCGCAGGGGCTGCGCTGGTGGTGCGTCGTCACGCTCGGCAGGCAGTGGAACACCGAGGTGATCGTGGTGCCCGGCCTGCCGCCCGTGACGCGCGGCCCCTACCGGCTGTCCTGGCTGCGGCATCCCAACTACGTGGCGGTGGCCCTCGAGGGCGTGGCGCTGCCGCTGGTGTACGGCGCCTGGATCACCGCGCTGACCTTCACCGCGCTGAACGGGGTGCTCATGGTCGTGAGGATCCGCTGTGAGGAGGCCGCCCTCGGCGCTCTCGCCCCCGCGCCGTCTCCCGGACGGACCCCGGCGTGATCGACGTCCTGGTCTCGGGCGGGGGTCCCGCGGGCCTGGCGACCGCCATCCACGCGGCGCTGGCCGGCATGGAGGCCGTGGTGGTCGAGCCGAGGCCTGGGCCCGTCGACAAGGCGTGCGGCGAGGGGCTCATGCCCAGCGGGGTCGCCGCGCTGCGGTCACTGGGCGTGCGGGTCGAGGGCAGGGCGCTCGCGGGGATCCGCTACGTGGACGGCCTCGTCCAGGCCCAGGCGGCGTTCAGGGAGGGCCACGGCCTCGGGGTGCGACGCACCGCGCTGCACACCGCCCTGTCACGGCGCGCCGCCGAGCTGGGGGTCCGGGTCGTGCGGGGCAGGGTGGACGGGGTACGGCAGAGCCACGACGGCGTCGAGGCCGCGGGGCTGCGGGCCAGGTGGCTGGTGGCGGCCGACGGCCTGCACTCCCCGCTGCGCGCCCAGCTCGGGCTCCAGCTGCCGGATCACCGGCCGAGGCGGTACGGCCTGCGACGGCACTACTCCGTCGCCCCCTGGACGGACTTCGTCGAGGTGCACTGGGCGCGGGACGGCGAGGCGTACGTGACGCCGGTGAGCGAGAACCTGGTCGGGATCGCGGTGCTGAGCTCACGGCGGCGCGGTTACCTAGAGCACCTGGCGGACTTCCCCGACCTCGCCGACCGGCTCGAGGCGCCGGCCGCCACCCGGGTCAGAGGGGCGGGACCGCTGCGCCAGCGGGTGCGCTCCCGGGTCGCGGGACGGGTGCTGCTGGTCGGCGACGCGGCGGGCTACACCGACGCCCTCACCGGCGAGGGCGTCTCGCTCGCGCTGTTGTCCGCGCAGACGCTGATCGGCTGCCTGCGGGCGGGCGCGCCCCATGCCTACGAGAGCGCCTGGCTGCGCCTGTCCCGCAGGCACAGGCTGCTCACCGGGGCGCTGCTGGAGACACGGCGGCACAGGGGGGCCGCTCGCCTGATCGTCCCCGCGGCCAGGCGGCTGCCCGCCCTGTTCGGAGCCGTGGTGCACGCGCTGGCGTGAGGGACGGCGCGCGGAGGCAGGGCGTGAGAGAGCGGACCGCCCGGCCCCTGGGGTTCACCGAGGGGCCGGGCGGTCCTGGATCTCGCCGAGACGCTCGGCGGGCGTCAGGTCAGCGGAAGACCTTGACCCAGTCGCTGTCCTCCGAGGGGGACAGACCCCTGGCGCCCTCGAAGACGACGCGCCAGGTGCCGGAGGTGTAGACCGGGACCTTCGTGAAGAAACGCCCGTCACGACCGGTCTCGATCGTGTCGACGAACTCCCACTTGCTCCTGCCGCCCGCGCGGAACAGCACCACGATCTTCTGCCAGCCGGCCGAGCCGGTCCACTGCGTCCTGCTGTCGCCGCACGGGTTGTGGCGGGTCGCCAGGCCCGAGCCGCGCTCGTGCGGGTTGCAGTCCTCGCCGACCTGAAGCTGCCCCTGCAGCGAGATGTGCTGGTGCCTGCGGGCCGGGTTGGGGGCCGCGTGGAAACCCGCGATGCGGGTCTCGGTGTAGGCCCGGTCCGCGACCTGGGCCGACGCGGCCTGCGCCGGCACGGTGACGGCGAGCGCCGTGGCGCTCAGCGTCGCCGCCGCCAGAACCGCGGCGATGCGTCGCAACATGTGAGAACTTCCTTCCCCGTTGAAGAGCGCACTCCGAGACGGAGCGCGCCTACCGTCAAAGACGCTTCAACATAGGGAAAAGTTGCCAGAAAAGAGAAATAACCAGGTCCCAATTTGAAAACAAATGCGGAGATTTGTCCTGATTAATGCATCAAAAGCGACTTATAGGGTTGTTGGGTGGATGATGCTGCGCCTGGCGGCGTAGCGTCCCGTCCCGCCGAACCGGATCCGCCACTCCCCCTCCCCCGTGTCCGGCACGTTCCTGGCGAAATGGCCCCGCTCGTCGGTGGTGGCCGAGGCCACGTTCTCCCAGGCGTCTCCCCTCGCCCGCCGGTACATGATGTCGAGGGGCCGGCCGGGGAAGGGGGCGTAGTCCAGGTACCCCTGCGGGTCGACCCGGTTCAGGACCCCGCTGACCCGGACGCCCGATCCCCTGCCGACCGCCTGGACCGCGCTGAACCTGGTCTCACGCCTCAGCCAGAAGGCGGTGCGCTCGGTGGCCACCGCGCCGTCCGCGCCCCTGGCCCGCACGGTGACGGTCCAGCGTCCCGCCGGGTACCAGCGGGTGAGCTCCTTGTCCGGCAGGAACCTCCAGGTCTCCCACTCCCGCCCGGCACGCCGCGCGACTTCCTGAGCCGGGACCCCGGTCGCCCGCCTCCCCGGCGCCCCCGGAGAGAGCGGCCCTCCGGTCCAGGAGACGGAGGCGGGGGCCGTCTCCTCCGCCCCCCGCGGCTCGCCTGCCGCCGGACCCGGGCCGACGCCGGGAACGGGCGCGGGCGCGGGAACGGGTGCGGGAACGGGGACAGGAGCAGTGCCCGGATCGGGGAGGGGAACGGGAGCCGGGAGCGGGGCGGGCGCGGGGGCCGGCTTCGCCCCGCCCTTGGGGGGCACGCCCGGTTCGACCTGGACGGTCACCCCGTCCGGCCCCGTGACCCCGGCGGCGACCACCTCGATCACCAGCCGCACGGCCCCGACCGGCCCGACGACGGGAGCGTCCGGGCTCAGGGTCACGGAGCGGATCACCGGATCCTCCGCCACGGCCCCGGCGGGCACGGGCAGGACGGTGGCCCCCGCCACCAGCATCGCGATAAGGACTCTCATGAACCAGGACGCTAAAAACCGTCCGGTAATGGCCGAGGAGAAGACACGCGCCCGGTTGGGCAAAACGCCGCCGTCCGTCGCGGGGAACCGTCCCCGTAGAGCGGTCAGCTCGAGTACAGGCCGTCGATGACCTCGGCGTATCTCGCGTGGACGACCCGGCGCTTGAGCTTCAGGCTCGGCGTGAGCTCCTGGGTCTCCGGCGTCCATTCGACCGGCAGCAGCCGCCATCGCTTGACCTGCTGGACACGGGCGAGCCTCTCGTTCGCGGCGGCGACCGCGCCCTCGATCTCCTTCAGGACCTCGGGATGCTCGGCGAGCCCGGCCAGGGTGGTGAACTCGATGCCCCTGCTCAGCGCCCAGCCGGGGGCGAAGTCGCCGTCGAGGGTGAGGATCGCCACGGGGTACGGCCTGCCGTCGCCGTACGCGAGGGCCTGGCCGACGAGCGGGTGCTCCTTGAGGTGGTTCTCGATGTTGGCCGGGGAGATGTTCTCGCCGCCCGCGGTGATGATGAGCTCCTTCTTGCGGTCGAGGATGCTGACGAAGCCGTCCTCGTCGACGGACCCCACGTCGCCGGTGTGCAGCCAGCCGTCCTCGTCCAGCAGTTCGGCGGTCGCCTCGGGGCGGTTGAGGTAGCCGCGGGCGTTCGCCGGGCTCCGGGTGACGATCTCCCCGTCGTCGGCGATGCGGACCTCGACGCCGGGCCCCGCCTGACCGACCGTGCCGAGCTTGAAGCGGTCCGGGGCGTTGGCGGTGAACGCCCCCGACGTCTCCGTCATGCCGTAGACGTCGAGCACGCACAGGCCGAGTCCGGCGAAGAAGCGCTGGACCTCCGGCGGCATCGGCGCCGCCGCGCTGCCCAGCCAGCTCGCGTTGTCGAGGCCGATGAGCGAGCGGACGACGGACAGCAGCTCGGCGTCGGCCCGCTCGTACGCCGCAAGAACCTCGGGGGAGGGCGTGCGCCCGTACTGACGGGCCTCGACGTAGGCCAGGCCCGCCGCCATGGCCTGCCGCGCGCCCTCCTGCCGCTCCTGCGGCTGGGTGGAGGTCAGGGCCTGCAACCGGGCCATCATCTTCTCCCAGACCCGGGGGACCCCGAAGAACAGCACCGGCCTGACCTGGCCGAGGACGGCGCCGAGCTGGGCGAGGTCGGTGCAGAAGTAGGTGTGGGAGAACTTGAACAGCGGCAGGTAGAGGCTGAGCACCCGCTCGGCGATGTGCGCGTAGGTCAGGTAGGAGATCTGGGTCCCCCGCTCCGGCAGGCCGGCCATCCGGTCGGTCATGGCGACCTCGAAGAACACGTTGGCGTGGGTCAGCGGCACGCCCTTCGGATTGCCGGTCGTGCCGGAGGTGTAGAGCACCGTCAGGGCGTCGTCCGCGGTCACCGTGCGCCAGCGGGCCTCGATCGAGGCCGGGTCCTCGGCGAGCCGCTCGCGGCCCAGGGCCAGGAAGTCGTCCCAGCCGACGAAGCGGTCGTCGGCCGGCGCGCCCTCAAGCATGACGATCCTGCGGAGCCCGGGAAGGTCCTGGAGCACCGGTTCCCACCTGGCCAGGTCCTCGGGGCCGCCGAGCACCGCGATCCTCGCGCCCACGTCGCCCGCGACGAAGGCCACCTGCTCCGGAGCGAAGGTGGGGTAGACCGAGCACGAGACACCGCCCGCGTGCACCGCGCCCAGGTCCGCCAGGACGTGCTCGCTGCGGTTGACCATCATCAGCGCGACCGCCTCGCCCCGCCCGAGCCCCAGGGCCACGAAACCCGCGGCGATCTCCAGGACCCGCCGCCTGGCCTCGGCGTAGCTCAGGGTCGTCCAGCCCCCCTCGACGGGGTCGGAGTAGGCGGGGGCGTCCGCGTCGCGCTCGGCCGCCTCCTCCAGCTGGGCGCAGACGGTACGGCCCGCGATCTCCCGCTCGATCGCCGCACGCTCTTCAAGGACACCGGCCATGGACGCGCCTTTCGGAAGTGCTCATTTGCACGAGTGGCATGCATCGCATCACACGGGATACGGAGGAACAAGCCCCGCGGCCAGAAGAGGCCGCCACGACGCGCGGCCTCCCTTCGAGCCGTACAGGAATGCACACGTAGAGTTGTGATGCGATCACATCGCGATGCCGGGAGGCGACATGACATCGAGGACACGCGCTCACGAGAAGACCTTCTTCGGGCATCCGCGCGGTCTGGCGACTTTGTTCGGCACCGAGATGTGGGAGCGCTTCAGCTGGTACGGCCTGCGGGCCATCCTGGCCACCTTCATGGCCGCCTCCCCCGCCGTCGGCGGCCTCGGGCTGAGTCAGGGGACCGCCCAGGCGATCGTCGGCGTCTACGGCGCCCTGATCTATCTGGTCGCCCTGCCCGGCGGCTGGGTCGCCGACCGTATCCTCGGCGCCCGCAGGGCGGTGCTGTGGGGCGGCTTCGTCATCATGTGCGGCCACATCAGCATGGCGGTGCCCGCCAGGTCGGGCGTGTTCGTCGCCCTGGGCCTGCTGCTCATCATCGCGGGAACGGGACTGCTGAAGCCGAACATCTCCGCCATGGTCGGCAAGCTCTACCCCGAGGACGCCGACGCGCGCAGGGACGCGGGCTTCTCCATCTTCTACCTCGGCATCAACCTGGGCGCCTTCATCGCCCCCATCGTGGTCGGCCAGCTCGCCGAGGGCAACCGGTGGCACCTGGGCTTCGGGGCCGCGGCGGTCGGCATGGCCCTGGGCCTGGTCCAGTACGTGCTCGGCCGCTCCCACCTCAGGGGCGTCGGCGACGAGCCCGGACACCGGCTGACGCCCGGCGAGCGCAGGCACTTCGGCGTCGTCTCGATCGCCGCCGTCGTCGTGGTCGCCGCCGCCCTGGCGCTCTGGGCGGCCTCGGGCACCCTCACCCTCGACGCCTTCGCGCTGGCGGTGACGGTGGTGATCCTGATCGTCCCGGTGGCCTACTTCGGCTACATCCTGCTGGGCAGCCACAACCTGACCCCGGAGGAGCGCGCCGGGATGCGAGCCTACATCTGGCTGTTCGTCGCGGCCGCCATCTTCTGGATGATCTACGACCTGGCCCCCACCGTGCTGCTGTTCTTCGCCCAGGACCACACGGACCTGTCGCTGTTCGGGATCCAGATCACCGCCGCGACCACGCAGTCGTTCAACCCGCTGTTCATCATGATCTTCGTGCCGGTCTTCGCGGCCCTGTGGGTCAAGCTGGGCAACCGGGTGACCGCCCCGCAGAAGTTCGCCTTCGCGCTGCTCATGGTGGGCCTGAGCTTCGTCATCATGGCGGCGGCCTCCCGGCTGGCCGGGAGCGGGAAGGTCTCGGTGTGGTGGCTGGTGCTGGTCTACCTCGTGCAGGTCTTCGGCGAGCTGGCGCTGAGCCCGGTCGGCCTCTCGGTCACCAGCAAGCTCGCCCCCCAGGCGTTCAAGGGGCAGATGCTCGGGATCTGGTTCATCGCCACCTCGGTCGGCGACGCGGTGGGCGGGCAGACCGGCAGACTGAGGGAGTACATGTCCGACCCCGCGTACTTCCTCGTCCTGGCCGCGATCGCCCTGGTGGCGGGCGTGCTGCTGTTCCTGTTCACCCCCCGGCTGCGCACCCTGATGCGGGAGCACGACCACGTGCCCGCCGGGACATCGCAGACATAAGGGAAAATGCATAGAGCGGGTCATGGGATGATTTACCGGTGAACCAGCTGCTCGACCTTGTCGGAATCTTCGTCTTCGCGCTCTCCGGGGCTCTCGTGGGCGTCCGCAAGCGGCTGGACGTGGTCGGCATGGCCGTGCTGGCGGAGATGACCGCGCTGGGCGGCGGGATCCTGCGCGACCTGATCCTCAACGTACGGCCCGCCGCCTTCTTCAGCGTGGGATACGTGCTCGTCCCCGTGGCCGCCACGGCGATCGTGTTCTTCTGGCACCCCCACGTGGAGCGGGTGATGCCCGCCGTCAACGTGCTCGACGCGGCGGGCCTCGGCCTGTTCTGCGTGGTCGGCACGGAGAAGGCGATGAACTACGGCCTCAGCCCGCTGCACGCGACGCTGCTCGGGGTCACCACGGGGGTGGGCGGCGGCGTGCTGCGCGACGTCCTCGCCGGGCAGATCCCCAACCTGCTGTACGACCGCCAGCTCTACGCGGTGCCGGCCATGCTCGGCTCGGCGATGATGGCCACGCTCTACACCTTCGACCTGCACGGCTGGCCCGCCACGCTGGCCGCGGCCGTGCTCGCCTTCGGGCTGCGCATCGCCGCCATGCGGCTGAGGTGGCGCGCGCCGCTGGCCAGAGGCGTCGCGCCGGAGTAGCCCCGGCGTCCGCGGCCGGGGGTGTCAGAGCGTCGGGGTGAGCGGCAGAGCCGGGCGGGCGCCGTACGCCCCCCTGAGCCTGGCCTCCGCGATGCGGCCGACCGCCTCGGTGACGACCTGCGGGGGCTGGGTGAAGGGCAGTCTGATCCTGCCCTCGAGCGTCCCGTCGACGCCGAACCAGGTGCCGGGTGCGAGCCGTACGCCGTGACAGGCCGCCGCGTCGGCCAGCGCGCTGCCGGAGAGCTCGGGCAGCCGCACCCACAGCGAGCCTCCGCCCGAGGGCACGGTGAAGCTCCAGTCGGGCATGTGCTCGGCCAGCGCGGCCACCAGGGCGGCCCGGGAGGCCCCGAGGGTGCGGCGGCGTTCCGCCCTGGTCTCCTCGATGTCCTCGAACAGCCTGGCCACCACCAGTTGCTCGAACAGGGCACTGGCGATGTCCACCGTGGAGCGGAGCACGGCCAGCCGGCGGACCATGGCGGCGCTGGTGCGGATCCAGCCGATGCGCAGGCCTCCCCACCACAGCTTGGAGGCCGACCCGACGCTGATCACCCGCCCGTCGGTGTCGAACGCCGCCAGCGGCGCGATCCTGGGCATCTCGTCGATGTCCAGTTCGCTCCAGGTCTCGTCCACGATCAGCGTGGTGTCGTACTTCCTGGCGGCGCTGACCAGTCCGGCGCGGGTCGCGTCGTCCATCAGGTGCCCTGTCGGGTTCTGGAAGTCGGGGATGACGTAGGCGAGGCGGGCGGCCGACTGGCGCATCGCGCTGGTGAGGAGGTCGAGGTGCCAGCCGTCGTCGGGGATGCCGACCGGGACGATCCTGGCGCCGCGCAGCCTGGCCGCGTCGATCGCGTGCGGGTAGGTCGGCGACTCGAGCAGCATCGGGTCTCCCGGCGACAGCAACGCCGTCGTCAGCAGGTGGAGCGCGTGCTGGGCGCCCGCGGTGACCAGGATCTGTTCGGGCCTGGTCGCCAGGCCGCGCGCGGTGTAGCGGGCGGCGACCGCCTGCCGCAGCGGCGCCAGGCCGACGGTGTCGTAGCCCATGCCGAGGGCGTAGCGCGGGTAGTGCTCGCTCGCGGCGGCGACCGCCTCGGGGAGCGCCCTGGTCGCCAGGGGGGCGGCGCAGTGCAGCGGCAGCAGTCCGTCGTCCTCCGTGACGATCCAGGGGTTCTCCGTGCCCAGCGAGCCCGCGTCGGGCAGCGCCGTCCAGCTTCCCGCGCCCTGCCTGCTCTCCAGGTATCCCTGCTCGCGGAGCCGGTCGTAGGCGGCGGTCACGGTGGTGCGGCTGACGCCCAGCGCCTCGGCGAGGTGCCTCTCGGCGGGGACCCGCACCCGCACGGGCAGCCTTCCGTCGAGGATCAGCGACCGCACGGTCTCGGCCAGCGCCCTGTAGTACGGCCTGGCGTCGGGGTCGATCGCCAGGAGGCGGGCGAGCTGGACGCCACTCAGATACCGGTCCATGCAGACCACTATAAGGCCACTTATCGTGATTGGCCCTTTTGCTAGAAGACAATGGCCTGAAGGATAAGGGCCATCATGAGCGAAATCTCCCTTCCCACCCTCGGCTCGTTCCCCATCCGCCTCCTGCGTCTGTACGCCGGCCTGGCGCTCTACGGGGTGGGCATAGCCCTGCAGATCGAGTCCCACCTCGGCGGCAGCCCCTGGGACGTGTTCCACCAGGGCCTGTCCATCCACATGGGCCTGTCGATCGGCATGTGGATCATCCTGGTCGGCGCCCTGGTCATGCTGCTGTGGATCCCGCTGAGGCAGCGTCCCGGCATCGGCACCGTCAGCAACGTCCTGTTCCTCGGCGTGTTCGCCGACGCCGCCATGTGGCTGGCCCCCACCCCGGAACCGCTGGTCGCGCGCTGGGCCTACCTGCTGCTCGGCGTCGTCGCCACCGGCGCGGCGACCGGCATGTACATCGGCGCGGGCCTCGGCCCCGGACCGCGCGACGGGCTGATGACCGGCCTCAACCGCCTCGGCCTGTCCATCCGCTCGGCCAGGACGATCATCGAGGCCACCGTGCTGGCCGCAGGCTGGCTGCTCGGCGGCACCGTGGGACTCGGAACCGTGGTCTTCGCCCTGGCGATCGGGCCGCTGAGCCAGTTCTTCATGCCCCTGATGCGTCCCAGAGGCTGATCCGGGCCGCGTGGACGCGTGGAGGAGTTAGCGTCAAGCACATGCGGATCGAGGACTACGCGCTCATAGGCGACATGCAGTCGGCGGCCCTGGTCGGCCGCAACGGCTCCATCGACTGGCTCTGCCTCCCCCAGTTCGACTCCCCCGCGTGCTTCGCGGCGCTGCTCGGCGACAAGCACCACGGGCAGTGGTGGCTCGGCCCCGCCGACGCCCAGCGGCCTGAGGCGACCCGGCGGGGATACAAGGGCGAGTCCCTGGTGCTGGAGAGCGAGTGGGACACCCCGGACGGCACGGTCCGGGTCACGGACTTCATGCCGACCAGGCACGTCAACCCCGATCTGGTCAGAATCGTCGAGGGCGTCTCGGGCACGGTCGAGATGGCCACCGAGATCCGCATCCGCTTCGACTACGGCCGGATCGTGCCCTGGGTGCGCCGCACCGACGGCCTGCTGCAGGCCGTCGGCGGCCCCGACTCGGTCTGGCTGCACTCCCCCGTGCCGCTGCACGGCGGTGACTACGCCCACAAGGCGAGGTTCCGCGTCTCCGAGGGCGACCGTCTGGCCTTCGTCTTCACCTGGCATCCCTCCCACCAGAGCAGGCCCGTCGAGATCGACCCCTTCGAGCAGCTGGCGGAGACCGAGGCGCTGTGGAAGGAGTGGGTGGCGCAGTGCACCTACCAGGGCCCGTGGCGTGAGGCCGTGGTCCGCTCGCTCATCACGCTCAAGGCGCTCACCTACGCCCCGACCGGCGGCATCGTCGCCGCTCCGACCACCTCGCTGCCCGAGGACCTCGGCGGAGTCCGCAACTGGGACTACCGCTACTGCTGGCTGCGCGACGCCACCATGACGCTGGAGGCCCTCATCGGCGGCGGTTACCTGGACGAGGCCCGCGCCTGGCGCGCGTGGCTGCTGCGCGCCATCGCGGGCCGCGCGCAGGACCTGCAGATCATGTACAGCGTGACCGGCGAGCGCAGGCTGACGGAGCTCGAGCTGTCCTGGCTGCCCGGATACGAGGCCTCCCGCCCGGTCAGGATCGGCAACGACGCGGTCACCCAGCTCCAGCTGGACGTCTACGGGGAGGTGATGAACTCCCTGTACCTCTCGCGCGCCTCGGGCATGGAGCCCGACCACCGGGCGTGGACCATCCAGCGTGAGCTCATCGGATACGTGGAGACCCACTGGGACGAGCCCGACGAGGGCCTGTGGGAGGTCAGAGGGCCGCGCAGGCACTTCACCCACTCCAAGGTGATGTGCTGGGTCGCCCTGGACCGGGCCATCAAGCAGGTGGAGCAGTTCGGCAGGACGGGACCGGTCGAGCGCTGGCGGGAGCTGCGCGACCGGATCCACGCCGAGGTCTGCCACAAGGCCTTCGACTCCGCGCGCGGCACCTTCACCCAGTCGTACGGCTCCGCCGAGCTGGACGCCTCGCTGCTGCTGATCCCGATGGTCGGCTTCCTTCCGCCGGAGGACCCCAGGGTGGTCGGCACCGTGGAGGCCGTCCAGCGCGAGCTGACGGTCGACGGCTTCGTGCTGCGTTATCCGGTGGACGAGGACAACGACGTGGACGGGTTGCCGGGACGCGAGGGCGCGTTCCTGGCCTGCAGCTTCTGGATGGCCGAGGCGCTGGCGATGATCGGCCGCAAGGAGGAGGCCGTCGAGCTGTTCGAACGCCTGCTGTCGCTGCGCAACGACCTCGGCCTGCTCGCCGAGGAGTACGACCCCCGCTACGGCCGCATGGTCGGCAACTTCCCGCAGGCCTTCAGCCACGTCCCGCTGATCCACACGGCCCGCGCACTGAGCTGAGACCCCGCCCCTCACCGCCCCTCACCGCCCCTCACCGCCCCGCCCCGCCCCTCACCGGCCGCGTCCGCGGGGCGGGAGATCGGGCAGGTCCGGAAGTCCCGAAAAGTCGTGAAAAAATTTTTCCCCTCAGGTGCAACTAATCCCGGCGCAGGCCACTCTCATCTGTTGAACACCACCTGAAAGGAACGAACCATGAGCGACTTCGCCACCTCCGACCTGGTCGACTACGACGGCGACGGCGGCACCGACGCCCAGCTGATCGACTACGACGGCGACGGCTACGCCGACGAGGAGCGCTACGACACCGACGGCGACGGCGTGACCGACGTCGTCTACCTCGACAACGACGGCGACGGCTACATCGACGAGGCGCGGGTCGACATCGACGGCGACGGGATCTCCGACTACACCCAGACCCAGGGGCCCTTCCCGACCGCCTGAGCGCACGACCCGGCCCAGCCCGTGTGATCCAATGTGATCTCACCAGGGGGGAACCCGGTCTCTGATCACACGGGCCGCCGACGAGGAAGACAACCGATGAAACACCGACGTGTGCTCCTGCCTCTGCTGCCGCTCCTGGTCGGCTTGGCGCTGACCGGCTGCGGTCTGCTGGGGGGAGGGACAGGCGGGGAGGCGGCGCCGGCCGCCACGTCATCGGAACAGGCCAGGACCGGCGTCACGGGCAAGGATCCCGCCCGGCCCCTGCGCGAGAAGGGGCAGGGGATCACCCCCGTCGAGGCGGGGACGCCGGGCGGAGCGAAGAAGACGTCGCCGGTGCCGCCGCCGTCGCTGCCGATCCCGCTGCCACTGGCACTCGCGCTGGCGGCGGGTGTCATCGTGGCGGCCGCCGCGGCCGTCTACCTGTGGGCGCGCAACCGGCAGGCGGGAGGGCGAACGACCGCCTGGCAGGGCGGTCCCGGAACGTCGGGACCCGCGGGCGTTCCCGGAGCCCCGGGCCCTTCCGGCTTCCCCGGGACGCCGGGACCCTCGAACCTCCCGGGAGCACCGGGCCTCTCCGGCCCTCAGGAGCCACCCGGCCCCGCAGGCTCAGCGGGCGCGTCCGTCACGTCACCCGTGCCACCGCCCGGCATCGCGCCGACGCCCATGCCGCCCGCGCCGCCGGACAACGCGCCGACCGCGGCGTACCCCGTTCCGGGGGCGCAGCGGCCCCCGTGGCAGCCACCGGCCGCCGTACCACCGTCCGGACCTCCGGCGCGGGCCGGGGAGGGACAGCCTCCGCCCGCGTCCGACCCGCTGGCGGACGCCCTGGTGGAGGTCGCGGGCAGCGGGATCAGTCAGGCGCTCACCCAACAGGTGGAGCGCCTCTTCGCCGAGGGCCATCCGGGGCGGGAGGCCCTGGTCGAGGCCTGCATCGGCTGTCGGGACCAGATCGCCGAGCGCCACCCCCAGCTGTCCGGGACGCTCCTGGACGGGCTGAACAGGGCCGGGATCCAGGAGATCGTCGCGGACGGGCAGCGCTTCGACCCTCGGCTGCACGAGGCCTTCGGCACCGAGCCGACCGACCGGCCGGAACTGCACGACGTCGTGGCGGAGACCGTCAAGCGAGGGTACGCCGACGGCGGCCGGATGATCCGGGTGCCGAAGGTCGCCGTCTACCGTCACGAGACTCCAGGGAGCGAGACCTCGCCGTGAGGCGCTCAGTCTCCGGTGAGTCCGGTCCGAAGCCGCCGCCTGGCCCGGTGGATCCAGGCCCTCACCGTGTTGACCGGCGCCCCGAGCGAGAGGGCCACCTGCTCGTAGGTGAGCCCGCCGGCCCACAGCAGCAGCGCCTCCCGCTGGGAGACGGGCAGCGTGGCCAGCGCCGCGCGAAGGTCGGCCAGCCGGGCGACCGAGTCCTCGAAGGGCTCGACGACCATGACCTCCTCCGCCAGCTCCGCCAGGAACTCCGCGTGGGGAGGACGGCGCCGGATCACCGCGTGGGCGGCGTTGCGCGCGATGACCAGGACCCAGGCCCTGAAGGGCGCCCTGCCCTGGAAGGCCGCCAGGCCCCGCCACGCGGCGAGCTGCGTCTCCTGCAGCGCGTCGAGCGCGTCGGCGCGGTTCCCGGTCAGGTGATAGCAGACGCCGAAGGCCTGGCGTCGCGCCGCCGACCACAGCTGGGCGAAGGCGGTCTCGTCACCCGCCCGCGCGGCGGCGACGAGAAGGCTCTCGTCTTCCACGGCACTGCTCAGCGACACGCTCGTCATCGGTCACCCATCCTCCCGGGGTGGAAAAATCAGCCAATGACATCACGTCGCACGATCGCCCGGTATGAGGTGGTCTGCCATGATATTGGACCGTGATAATCCAAGCTTCCGGGCAACCGGTGAC
The DNA here is from genome assembly GCF_027922005.1 of Streptosporangium carneum. GTDB lineage: Bacteria > Actinomycetota > Actinomycetes > Streptosporangiales > Streptosporangiaceae > Streptosporangium > Streptosporangium carneum. The sequence continues at coordinate 253,282 of NZ_BSEV01000006.1, forward strand.
GAGTCAGACGACCTGACCAACCTGCGTCGACTTCTCTTCGAGGCGGCCGGGGAACCTACCGAGGAGGAGAACCTGTACATGCTGGCGCGGACGTTCTCGTCGGATGACGCCGACCTCTCCCTGCTGCCCGATCCCGCCGTCTTCGCCCTCGCCCGCCGCGGGTGGCGCGTCCGCGGCGGTGACGCGTGACCACGGGACCCGCCGACCTGCTGCGCCGTCTGTGCGACACCACCGCGGCCAAGCTCGCGGGGGCGGAGCTGCGTGAGCGGGTCTCGCAGGTGCGCGCGAGCCTCGACGCGCCACTGCGGGTCGCGGTCGCGGGCGCGGTGAGCAGCGGGAAGTCGACGCTGGTCAACGCGCTGCTCGGGCTGCCCGTCGCCCCGGTGGACGCGGGCGAGTGCACCTTCGTCGTCACCCAGTACGAGTACGGCGAGGACGACGGCCGCATCACGATCGAGCTGACCGACGGCGGCGTGGCCCACTCCCGCCTGCTGCCCGGCCACCGGCTCCCCTCCGAACTGGGCGTGGACGTGGCCCGGATCCGGCGGCTGCGCGTCACGCTGAACCTGCCGTCGCTGCGCACCGTCACGATCGTCGACACCCCCGGCATGAACACGGTGACGGCCGCGAACGAGCGGGCCGCCCGGAGCATGCTGTTCGGCTCAGGGGACGAGGACGACCGCGCCCAGGCGATGATCTACGTGCTGCGTTACGTGCAGAAATTCGACGACACCACCCTCGCCGAGTTCCGCGGCCTCACCGACGCGTGCGGCATGAGCTGCGTCAACACCCTCGCCGTGCTCGGCCAGGTCGACCGGCGCGGCGACGAGGACGACCCGTGGCCGACCGCCCGCAGACTGGCGGCCAAGGGCTACCAGGACCTGCGGACCTCCGTCTTCGACGTGGTCCCGGTGATCGGCCTGCTGGCCGAGACCGCGCGGGCGTGCCCGCCCGGCGCCGACGAGTTCGAGGCCCTGTCCGTGCTGGCCGGACTCGACGAGGACGACCTCGAGGACTACCTCCTCGACCTGAACGACTTCCGCTCGGCCTCCGACCTGCCCGTCCCCGCCGAGATACGGCAGCGCCTGGTCGAGCGACTGCACCGCTACGGCATCGCGACCGCGGTCGAGGCCCTGCGGGCCGGCGAGGTCTCCGACGCCGCCGCGCTCGCCGCCCACCTGCTGGAACGGTCGGGATACTCCTCGGCGGGACGGGCGGCGACCGGCTCCGTGGCCGCGGGCATCGCCCACTTCGCCCGCCGCGCCGACCAGCTGAAGGCGCTGGACGCCCTGACCCGGCTCCGTGGGATCGCCCGCACGCCCGCGCTGGGCTCCGACCGCGCCACGCTGGACGCGCTGGCGGCCCAGCTCGACGAGAACAGGCCGATCGCGACCGCGCTGGGCAGCCTGCGGATCTTCGCCGCGGCGGAGGCCCTCGGCAGGGGAACGCTCGTCCTGAACGAGGAGATGACGGCGGAGCTCCTGCGCATGGCCCGCCACGACGAGCCCGCCGGACAGCTCGGCCTGCCCAGGGAGGCCTCGAAGACGGAGATCGCCGCCGAGGCCACCGCGGCCTCGATGCGCTGGCGCACGCTCGCCATGATGAGCGAGGGCCGCACCGGCGGGCACCGGGCCAGGGACGTGCTGACCGTCCTCGAGGACATCGTGGGCGACGCCCTGGCGGAGGACTCAGGCCCCGCCGTCGGGGGCGGCGACCCGCTTCCCCCGGTCAGCGTGGACCGTGGGGCGGTCGAGGCGTTGCGCGCCTCCCCGATGGTCCCCGCGGCCGACCGGCAGGCTCTGGAGCTCCTGCTCGCGGGCGCCGAGCTCGCGACCCAGCTCGGCGCGCCCCCCTCGTCCCCGCGCGCCGAGGTCGCGGGCTACGCCGCCGCGCTGGCCGCCAGGTTCCGCGTCCTGACCCACAGGCCGCTCCCCATCCGGCAGCGCAGGGCCGCGGAGACCCTCTGCGAGGCCTACGAGGCCATCTGGTCGCACTGCCAGAACGGCTCCTAGAGACCCCCTCGAACAACGCGCCGCCGGAACGGCTCCCGCGCGCGACGTGCCACCAGCAGATCCCCCGACAGGAGAGAACGGCAGATGACGACCCCCGACCCGACGAGCCCGGTGGCCCGGCTGCTGCGCTACGCCAACGAGGTCCACGCGCTGGCGGGCCGGTGCGGCAGGCCCGACCTGGCCGAGGTGCTGGCCGCGAGCGCGGCCAGGTGGAAGGACGAGTGCACCGACATCGTGGTCGCCGGAGCGCAGAAGCGGGGCAAGAGCCGGCTGCTCAACACCCTGGTCGGCCACCCCGACCTGGTCCCCGTCGACGCCGACGTCGCGACCAACTGTTTCCTGTCGCTGCGGCGCGGCCCCCGTCTGACCGCCGTCGTACACCGCAGCACCGACAAGGGCCCCGTCCAGACCCCGATCACCGTCGAGTCGATTCCCGACTACGCCTCGATGCGCGGCGACGCGGGAAAGCGGCGCGACGTCGTCAGCGTGGACATCACCCTCGACAACCCGCTGCTCGACGGCCTGCGGCTGCTCGACACCCCGGGCGTCGACAGTCTGACCGTCGGCCACCGGCAGGTGACCGTGGCCATGCTCCAGCGGGCCGACGCCCTGCTGTTCACCCTCAGCGCGCAGGACCAGCCGGTGCTCAGGCACGAGCTGGAGTTCCTCGCCGAGGCCGCCGAGCGGGTCCAGGCGATCGTGTTCGTGCTGACCAAGGTGGAGGACTCCACCAACTGGCTGAGCCTGCAGGAGGAGAACAAGGCCCGTCTGAGGACCTTCGTCACCGAGGCGATCACCGCGAACCCCGACAGGACCGCGACGCTCGCGCCGCTGCTCGAGGCCCCCTGGATCCCGGTGAGCTCCAAGCTCGCCGAGGCGGCGGCGGCCAAGCGGCGGGAGGGACGCGTCGAGCGCGCGGACACGCTGCGGGCCCGCAGCGGCATGGACGTGCTGGAGCGGCACCTGCGCGGGTTCGCGGAGGGCAGGGAGTCCGCGCGCGGCGCCACCGTGGTCGCCGCCGCGCTGTCGGTGCTCGGCTCGCTGACGACGGGGGCGAAGGACGACGTCGCCGTGGGCTCGGACGACGAGGGCGACCTCACGACCCGGCTCGCCGAGGTCGACGCCGAGCTGGAGGCCCTCACCGAGCTGGCGGGCCGCCGCAGGGCCGGGATGGTGGCCAACACCTTCCTCGGGCGCGAGGTGGGCGGGATCGTGGCGGCGCGGGTCGCCGAGATCCGCCAGCCGTACGAGAACGTGATCGCCACGCTGAAGAAGCAGGAGCAGGTCGACAGATACATGGCGGAGCTGCCGGAGAGCGTGCAGCGATCGCTGGAGGCCGCCTGGTCGCAGATCGTCTACGACGTGGAGACTCTGGCGAGGACCACGCTGAACTCCTTCGCCCGCGACCTCGGGCTCGACCCGGTCGAGTTCGCCGCCGACAGGCGGACGATGCCCAACCTGACGCAGGTCCAGATCAAGGGAGACCAGTCCGCCAACGAGCCGGTCAACGTCGACATGGTGCGGGACGTGCTGCCCTCGGTCTCGATGGGAGTGTCGTTCGGCGGCCTCGCCGCGGCCATGCTGGGGCCGATCGGCTTCCTGCTCATCGCCCCCGCCATCGGCGCGGCCATCTTCATGGGGCGGCGCTCGCTGGAGAAGGTGCAGCGCAGTCAGGCCGCGGTCAGGGGAGCGCTGCGCGACCAGTTCTCGGTGATCGCCAGGGAGATGACCCTCGACCTGGAGCGGATGGTGGCCACCTGGCGGGTCGGCGTCGAACAGGCCGCCGACGACAGCCTGCTGCGGCGGCGCAAGGAGCTGGAGACCAGGCGCGCCGAGCTGAAGTCCGCCTCGGCCCGCTCGGCCGCCGACCGCCAGAAGGCGCGGCAGTCGGGCCAGGACCGCATCACGGCGATCAACACCCTCACCGCGCGCGGCCACGAGCTCCGCAGCGAGCTCGCCGCCGCGGTGGCCGCCCTCGGCGCGGGCCCGGCCACGGCGCCGCAGGCCTGAGGCCGTCTCGCGGCGGCGAGGTCTCCAGGACAGGTCTCTGAAAGGCCCGGGGACGTTCTCGGACGGTCCGGGGACGTCTCCGGCCCCGGCCCTCCGGACGGGGCCGGTTCCCCTTCCCCAGGGCCGTCGCCTTCCCCGGGCCGTCACCGGCGTGACGGCCGCCAGGAGGCCGGTGCCACGGCGGCCGGTGTCGCGACGGGCGGTGTCGCGACGGGCGGTGTCGCGACGGGCGGTGTCACAGCGGCAGGTGCACCAGGACGGCGGGCTGGTCGCGCGTCGCCCCCGTCGTGTCACCGGGACGGTGCAGGCAGAGCAGGCCCGTCGAGACCCGGGCGACCGGCTCGAACATCCCCTGGGTGCGGTGCACCTCCCGCGCTCCCGTGGGAGTGACGTGCAGGAGCCTGCTGCGGCCCGCGTCCAGCATGGTCATCCACATCGAGTCGCCGTCGGCGACCAGGCGCGGGCGCTCCCAGCGGTGGCGGGAGGTGAGGTGACCGGCCAGGGTCGCCGACTGCTTGCCCATCAGGAACTCCAGCGTGTGCGTCCGCTGGTCGAAGATCCCCACGGACCAGCCCCTGGCGGGGCTCACCTGGTCGGTGCCGACCGCGTAGATCTGGCCGCCCGCGGGGACCCAGCGCAGAGCGCCCGTCCTGGGACGCGGCATGACCAGCTTGGTCCTGCCGTCGGCGGTGTCCGCCTCAAGGCCCGCCGAGCTCGAGGTGAACCACCTGCCGTTGTGCAGGACGACCTGGTGGAGCCAGCTGCGCCCCGGCTCCCGCACCGTCGGGCGCACGACGCCGCCCGGGTCGACCAGGCACAGCACCTGCCACGGCCTGAAGTCGTGGTGCCTGTTCTGGAACATCGGCTTGTTGCTGTTGAACTGCCCGAGAACCACCGTGCAACCCGGCGCGCCCACCGAGGGCGACGGCTCGTTGCCGCTCGGCCCCTCCTGGTCGACCAGCCGCCGCAGCCTGTTGTCCTCGTTGAGGAACCACTGGGCGTAGGGCCCCAGGTCGCGCGGCTGGGGCGGCTGGAACATGAACCCCCCGCCCAGGTCGAGCTCGATCATCGCCAGGTGCCCGATCTCCCCCCAGGGCAGGCCGACCGAGGTGTCGACGGGGGTGGCCTGCCGGGGCTGGAAGAAGACCCACGCGGCACGGCCCTGCGCGATCACGGTGGGGTTCCCCCACACCTGGAGCGGGTGGGTGCCGCGGATGGCGAGGTCCGGGGTGAGCGTGCGGACCAGCACCTGGGCGGGCCCGACCTGCTCGACGGCGGCGACGCCATCGCGCGACACGGCCCACTCGACCAGTCTGCCGAAGCCGAGCTCGCGGTCGTACCTGCCCTCGATCCCGTCGAGCCTGCGCAGGAAATGGCCGGTCTCGAAGGCCTGGTGAACGAAGACCCTGCCGGCCTCCGCCCGCGCCTCGAGCACGCCGTCCATCACCTTCTCGACCCCGGCGACGACGGGTCCCGCGGCGGGGGCGCCGCCCGCGCCCCTCTGCCCGGGGCCCTGGCCGTCCCCCTGCGCGCCGAACGTCCGGTGACCTCCGGTGTGGCCGCCGTCGGGGCCGGTGAAGGCCCGGTGGCCCTCGGCCGGCCCCGCCTGCGTCCCGGCGGGGAACTGCTGGGCGCCGGTGGGCCCGCCGGTGAAGGCCTGCTGGGGGACCTGCTGGGAAACACGGTTGCCCGAGACGCTCTGGCCCGTCGTGCCCGTCGCGAGGCCGACGCTCTGCTCCGGGTCGCGGTGCTCGACCTTGAGCTTCCAGGCGAGCTGGGCCGCGCCGTACGCGACGACGATCTTCGGGTCGTCGTAGGTCCGCACCCGGTCTCCGAGCCGGTCGCGCACGGCCTGCTGGACCAGGGGCATCCGGCTGGCGCCCCCGGTCATGAACACCGCGGCCAGCTCGTCCTGCGGGATGCCGGCCCCGCGGATCGTCTCCTCCAGGATGTCGACCGTCTTGACGATCTCGTTGCCGATGAGGTCCTCGAGGTCCCCCCTGGCGATGTGCACGTCCTCGTTGATGCCGACCACGTAGTGGGAGGAGGTCTCGAACTTCGACAGGGCCTCCTTCGCCTCCCTGGCCATCTTGAGCAGGTCGGCGGCATAGCTCACGTAGCGGCGTTCCGGGTTGGTGGTCACCTGCTCCCACCACTCGGCGTCGAGCCGCTCGATCTGCGCCCCGATGAAGGCGAACACCTGCTCGTCGAACACCTCCCCGCCGATCTCGTCGCTGCCGCCGGGCTCCCCGACGACCTTGAAGTCGCTTCCGTCGACGGTGAGCACGGCCGCGTCGAACGTGCCGCCGCCGAGGTCGTAGACGGCGAGGTGCGACCCGCCCGTGGCACGCCCCGCGGAGGCGAAGTAGCGGGCGGAGGCGACGGGCTCGTCGATGAGCACGATCCGCACGCCGCGCACGACCTGCCTGGCCGCCTCGAGCAGCACGGCCTTGCGGTCCGGGCCCCAGGCGACCGGATGGGTCAGCGCGATGCAGTCGGGCGCCGCCCCGTCGAACCGCCGCCTGCCCTCGCTCACGAACAGCTCCAGCAGCGCGGCCATGGCGTCGGCCACGGCGACCGGCACCCCGCCGAGCAGCATCCGGCCCCGGCCCACGTAGCGCTTGGGGTTGCGCTCGACGCGTTCGGGGCTGATCGCGATCCCTCGCTGGGCGATCCGGCCCGCGACCAGCGTCCCGCGCTCGTCGAGCATGACGGCTGAGGGAATGCGCCGCTCTCCCTCGACCTCCAGGATGTCGAAGCGCCCTTCGGCGGCTATGACCCCGGCGGAGAAACTCGTCCCGAGATCGACACCGAGGCACCACTGCGCCATTTGCCACTCCTCGTAGATGCGAACCCGATCATCCCGCACTCACAGGCCGTGTCCCGATCGCGAGGGGCGCACCAGGAACGATCCAGGGTGCGCGGGAGGATCATCGGGGTGAGTACGGGGCGGGAAGGCACCATCTTACGGTTCCCAGCGGGTCCACGGGGGGCCGCGGCCGGTCCGCGGGAGTCCGTGAGGGCGCCGCCGCCCCGCGGGACGGTGTCAGCTCCCGGGATCGCCGGTCTGCGGACGGGCCGCCAGGGCGGCGAGCACCTGAGCGAACTCCTGGGGCGGAGCGACGACCAGGCGCGTCTGGCCCTCCTGGGTGACGAGGTCGGCTTTGATGAGGGTGAGTCTGTCCTCGTGCCACCAGTAGACCTGGGAGCTGAGCCCGCCGGCCCGCAGGTCGCACTCGCGCTGGGCGAACAGCCGCAACCGCTCGATCGCGCGGACGACGCCGATGCCCTCGACCGGATGGACGACCATCGTGGCGGGGTCGGGCAGCGCCACGAGCACGCCGTCCGCGGGCACGGGCAGGTGGTCGCCCAGGTGACGCAGGTGGGCCGCGACGCTCGCGGTCGCACCGCTCAGCCTCAGGACCGCGACGCCGCCGAGGTCGGCCTCGGTGACGGAGAGCCGCTCATGACGGTGGGCGTTGCGCAGGGCCTCCTCGAGCGCCTGCGCCGCGGTGATCGGCCAGCAGCCGACCTCCTCCGGACGGACCGGCCTGGCGGCCTCGCCGTGTCCGACGGTGAGCACCTCGACCAGGTCGGCGGTGAGATGACGGCCGACCACGCCCGCCGCGCCCAGTTCGTCGTCGAGCTGGAGCCTGGTGCGCAGCAGCGGGCGGGCCTGGAACAGGTCACAGGCGTCGAAGGGCTCGTCCGCCGTGGCCAGGACGTGGGACAGGTGCTCGGAGACGAGCACCGGCCAGTCCTCCCTCGAGCGTCTGCGCGCCTCCGCCCGCAGTCCGGCCAGCCGCACGGTGAACCGGCGGGGGCCGGAGAGGGTCAGCGTGCCGCCGTCGGCGGCGAAGGCGCAGGTGTAGCCGAGGGTGTCGGCGACCAGGGCGAGGAGGGAGTCGAGATCGACGTCTTCGACCGGACGCGCGGGTCTCCTGGTCTGCCGGTCACGATGCCGCCGGAACAGCCTCACGCGTCCATCCTCTCTGCCGGTTTCCTCCTAGGTCCGCACCTAGACTGCCTCCACGGAGACGGTGATTGAGCCGGTCAGAGAGCACAATTGTGCATCAATAGCACCAAGTGCCCCCAGTAGCACACTGAACTGTGGTGTCCCGTGCCCGATCGGAAGACCCGCGATCACCGGCACTCCGAGCGGCGCGAGCCGCTCCTCCAGCGTCGGGTACGGGTCTCCGCAGCCGACCCAGGAGCCCAGGACGAAGCCCGCGGCCCCGTCGAGCGCCCCCGACATGATCAGCTGGGTGAGCATCCTGTCGATCCGGTAGGGCGCCTCCGCGACGTCCTCGAGCAGCACGATCATGTCCCGCGCCTGCAGTTGGTACGGCGTGCCGCACAGCGCGGCCAGCAGGCTGAGGTTACCGCCGGTGAGCGGGGCGACGACATCGCCGGGAACGATGACCCGGTCGCCGAAGACCGGCGAGGGGGCGTCGAACAGGGCCGAGGCGAAATGCTCGAACGTACGGGGCTCCGGTCCGCCCGGGTCGCTGATCGTGGAGCAGGCGGGCATCGGGCCGAACAGCGAGGCGACCCCCAGCTCGACGGCGAACGCCCTGTGCAGCGCGGTGACGTCGCTGGAGCCGACCAGCGTCTTGGGGCCCGCGGCCCGCATGACGTCCCAGTCGAGCAGGTCCACGGTCCGGGTCGCGCCGTAACCGCCCCTGGCGCAGAACACCGCGGCCACGGCCGGGTCGCACCACGCCTCCTGCAGGTCCGCCGCCCGCGCCGCGTCCGAGCCCGCCAGGTAGCGGTCCCGGTCGAGCACATGGGCCCCGGTGACGACCTCCAGTCCCAGCTCCCGCAGGATCCGGACGCCGCGCTCCAGGCGCACCTGGTCGGGAGGACCGCAGGGGGCGACGACCGCCACCACGTCGCCGGGACGCAGCCTGGGCGGGACGACCGCGCCCTCCGACGAGATGGGAATGGGCGTGGCCGGTTCGTTCATCCACCAAACGGTGCCACACTGGGCTCACATATGCGACCTCCGACCCACATCCTCGTGGTCAACGGCATCAAGGTCCGCAAGCCGGTGTTCGTGCTCGCCGCCCCCCACTCCGGCTCGGACCTGCTCGCCCGCGCCCTGAAACGCTCCCCCGGCTTCCACGTCACAATGGGGCGCGCCTCGGTGGCGCACGTCGTGTACGCCTTCGCCAGGCGCCCGTCCATCGCGGGGCGGGGCACGGGCGCGACCCGGGTGCTGCGCGACGCGCTGGCCGAGTCGTGGCAGATCGTCCCCGGCGCGTGCATGGAGTGTCCCGCCCCCTGCAGGGAGGCGGGAGGGGTGACCGGGGCGGGCCCGTGCGCCGCCTCCGGCGCCGTCGCCAGGTTCGGCGACGCCAGCCCCGACCTGCTCTACAGCGCCTCCGTGCTGCTGCAGGCCTTTCCCGACGCCAGGTTCGTCCAGCTCATCAGGGACGGCCGCGACGTGGCCGCCGACATGCTGGCCGACCCCGCGGCGCTGTCGTGGTTCAGGCCCGCCATGCTGAGCGAGGAGACGGAGTTCCCCAACCCCTTCCTCGGCGTCAAGTCCGGTGAGCACGGCGACCGCTGGAAGGCCATGCCGACGGCGGGCAAGTGCGCGCTGCGCTGGCGCAGCGCGGTCCGCCTGTCGGCCGCGCTCCACCAGGAGCTTCCCCGCGAGCAGCTGATGACCCTGCGCTACGAGGACCTGGCCGCCGACCCCGCGGAGGCGGTCCGGGGACTGTCCGACTTCCTGGAGACCAGGGTCTCCAGGGTCGCCCTGTACGGCAGGAACGCGCCGAAGGTCGGCATCTGGCGCAGCAGGCTGCGCGGCTCGGACGCCGAGCTCGTGGAGAAGGTCGCCCGCGAGGAGCTGGCCCGGCTGGGCTACCGGTGACCCCGCGAGGTCAGGCCCCCGAGTCGAACTGGGTGCGGTAGAGCTCGGCGTACACCGTGCCCATGGCCAGCAGCTCCTCGTGGCGGCCACGCTCGACGACACGGCCGTCCTGGACCACCAGGATCTGGTCGGCCTCACGGATGGTGGACAGCCGGTGGGCGATGACCAGCGAGGTCCGCCCGGCCAGCGCCGTCTTGAGGGCCTGCTGCACCGCGGCCTCCGACTCGGAGTCCAGGTGCGCGGTCGCCTCGTCGAGCACCACCACCCTGGGCGCCTTGAGCAGCAGCCTGGCCAGTGCCAGACGCTGCTTCTCACCGCCGGACAGGCGGTAGCCCCGGTCTCCGACCACGGTCTCCAGCCCCTCGGGGAGCCCCTCGACCAGGTCGGCGATCTGCGCGGCGCGCAGGGCGTCCCAGATCTCCTCCTCCGTCGCCTCCGGTCTGGCGTAGGCGAGGTTGGCCCCGATGGTGTCGTGGAACAGATGGGCGTCCTGCATGACCACGCCCACGGTCTCGCGGAGGGACTCGAGAGTGGCCTCGCGCACGTCGAGCCCGTTGATCCGGACCGCGCCCTCGTCGACGTCGTAGAGCCGGGAGACCAGACTCGTGATGGTCGTCTTGCCCGCCCCCGAGTGGCCGACGAGCGCGATCATCTCGCCGGGGCGGGCGGTGAAGGAGACGCCGTCCAGCACCTGCTGTCCCGGCCCGGTGTCGGGACGGGCCACCGCCTCCAGCGAGGCCAGCGAGACCTCCGAGGCCGCGGGATAGCCGAACCGGACGTCCTCGAACTCGACGGCGGCCGGCCCCACGGGGAGGGCGACCGCTCCCGGCCTCTCGGCGACCATCGGCTTGAGGTCGAGCACCTCGAAGACCCGGTCGAAGCTCACCAGCGCGGTCATAACGTCCACGTGGACGTTGGACAGGCTCGTCAGCGGGCCGTACAGGCGCATCAGGAGGGCGGCGAGCGCGACCAGGGTGCCCAGTTCGAAGGCGTCGTCGACGGCCAGCACACCGCCCACGCCGTAGACCAGGGCGGTGGCCAGCGAGGCGACCAGGCCGAGCGCGACCCGGAACACCGTCCCGTACATGCCGACGGTGACGCCGACGTCGCGCACCCGTCCCGCCCTGCGCCCGAAGGCCGCCGCCTCCTCCTCGGGCCTGCCGTACAGCTTGGCGACCGTCGCGCCCGCGACGTTGAACCGCTCGGTCATCATGGAGCTCATCTCGGCGTCGAGCTCCATCTGCTCACGGGCGAGACCGGACATCTTCCTGCCCACCCACTTGGCGGGGAAGACGAAGATCGGCAGCAGCACGAGCGCGACGACCGTGATCTGCCAGGACAGCACCAGCATGGCGCCGAGCACGAGCACCAGCATGACCACGTTGGACACGACGGACGACAGCGTGCTCGTCAGCGCCCGCTGCGCGCCGATCACGTCGCTGTTGAGCCGGGAGACCAGCGCCCCGGTCTGCGTGCGCATGAAGAAGGCGACGGGCATCCGCTGGACATGGTCGAAGACCTCGGTGCGCAGGTTGTAGATCAGGCCCTCGCCGACCCGGGCGGAGAACCAGCGCTGCGCCAGCGTCAGCGCGGCGTCGACGACCGCCAGGGCCGCGATGACCACCGCGAGGGCGATCACGACGCCCGCCCGCTTCGGGGTGATGCCCTCGTCGATGATCGCCTTCATCAGCAGCGGATTGGCGATCACGATGACGGAGCCGACGACCACCAGGGCGAGGAAGGCGGAGATGTGGCGGGCGAAGGGCCGCGCGTAGCGCGCGACGCGCCGCACCGTGCCGGGCGTGAGACGCTCCTTCGTCACCGAGCTGTCACGCCGCAGGGAACGCATCATCTGGGGACCGAATCCCCCGCCCATCATCGCCATCTGGCCTCCTTCGCCGGTGCGAGCACCGGGACGGGCCGTCGCATTCCCTGGTCAGCTTCCGGCGAACAACGCCCTGACCCGCGCGACCTGCTCGCGGCGTTCCGCCGCGCTCTGTTCCTCCAGTGTGCGCTCCCGCGCCGCCTGGAGCAGCCGCTTGGTCGCCGTCGCCGCTCCCCTGTCGGTCGCCAGCAGCGCGGCGGCCAGATCGCTCACGGCCCCGGCCAGATCCTCGGGGGCGACGACCAGCTCTGCCAGTCCGATGGTGGCGGCCTCCCGCGCCCCCACGACGCGGGCGGTGAGGCAGATCTCGACGGCCCTGGCCGGCCCGACCAGGTCGACCAGCGGCTTCGTGCCGGTCAGGTCGGGAACGAGCCCGAGCGCGGGCTCTTTCATGCACAGTTGGGCGTCTTCGGCGAGGACCCTCAGATCACAGGCCAGCGCCAGCTGGAACCCGGCGCCGATCGCGTGCCCGTGCACGGCGGCGATGGAGACGACGTCGGGGCGTCTCAGCCACAGGAACCCCCGTTGGGCCTGGGCTATCTGCTGTTCGAAGGTCGCTTCGTCGAGCCTCGCCGAGGCCGCGAAGGATCCTTCGCCTGGAATTCCCTCGGGGGTGAACATCCGCAGGTCGATGCCTGCCGAGAAGGACGGCCCCTCACCTCGGACCACGACGACCCTCACCTGCTGCGGCAGGGTGTCACCGATGCGAGCCAGCGCCGACCAGGTGGCGAACGTCTGTGCGTTACGCCTGTCCGGCCGGTCCAGCGTGATCGTCGCGATCTCGCCGTCCACCTCGAAGCGCAGACCGGCCTCCTCGTAAGAGGCCCATTCCGCGCTCCCCCCGATCGCCGCTTCCGCCATCGCCCGCTCCCAGCTGTCGTTTGCGTCTCGCCCGAGCCTATCGATTCTCCAGAACGACGTTCTAGAGGGTTCTACAGGCCCGAGCGGGACGTCTCAGCGTGGAGGACGAGCGGCTGCGGTCGCGCGTTCCGAGGCGGGGTCAGCGCTTCGACTTGCCTCGGGTGGCGCCGCCGCGCCCGCGCAGAGTCACACCGGACTCGCTCAGGATGCGGTGGATGAAGCCGTACGACCGGCCGGTCGAAGCGGCCAGGGCGCGGATGCTCTCACCCGCGCTGTAGCGCTTCTTGAGATCGGCGGCCAGCTTTTCACGGTCGGCCCCGGTCACCCGGGTGCCCTTCTTAAGAGTCTCGGCCACGAGTACCTCCTGTAGTGCCAGACTTCCGCAGCGTTACTCACGCCATGATCAGTCATTTCTGCGAGATCGGCTACCTACTCCATGGGAAAAGATCCGTACCCGCTCAAATTAAGATCAGGCAAGTGCCACAAGATCGGAAAATTCATCGCTCCAAGCGTCTTCGACTCCGTCCGGTAGCAAGATCACCCTATCGGGTTGTAGAGCCTCCACAGCACCCTCATCGTGCGTGACGAGCACAATTGCCCCAGAATAGGACCTTAGGGCAGAAAGCACCTGCTCTCGGCTGGCCGGATCGAGGTTGTTGGTGGGCTCGTCGAGCAGCAGGACGTTGGCGGCGGAGAGCACCAGCGTGGCCAGGGCGAGCCGCGTCTTCTCCCCGCCGGAGAGCACTCCCGCGGGTTTGTCCACGTCATCCCCGGTGAACAGGAAGGACCCCAGCACCTTGCGCAGCTCGACGTCCGCGAGTTCCCCACCGGCGGAACGCATGTTCTCCAGCACGGTCCGCCCGGGGTCGATCGTCTCGTGCTCCTGGGCGTAGTAGCCCAGTTTGAGGCCGTGCCCCGGCTTGACGAGCCCGGTGTCCGGCTGCTCGATGCCGCCCAGGATGCGCAGCAGGGTGGTCTTGCCCGCGCCGTTCAGGCCCAGGATGACGACCCTGCTGCCCTTGTCGACGGCCGCGGCGACGTCGGTGAAGACCTCCAGCGAGCCGTAGGACTTCGACAGGCCCTCGGCGCTGATCGGCGTGCGGCCGCAGGGCGCGGGCTCGGGGAAGCGCAGCTTGGCGACCCTGTCGCTGCGCCGCTCGACCTCCAGGCCGGAGAGCAGACGCTCGGCGCGGCGCTGCATGTCCTGGGCGGCCTTGGCCTTGGTGGCCTTGGCCCGCATCTTGTCGGCCTGCGACATCAGCGCCGAGGCCTGCTTCTCCGCGTTGGCCCGCTCGCGCCTCCTGCGCTTCTCGTCGGTCTCCCGCTGGGCCAGATAGGCCTTCCAGCCGACGTTGTAGGTGTCGATCACCGCACGGTTGGCGTCGAGGTGGAGGACCCTGTTTACCGTCGCTTCAAGAAGCCCGACATCGTGGCTGATTATGATCAAGCCGCCCTGATGCGATCGTAAAAAATCACGAAGCCACCCGATTGAGTCTGCATCGAGGTGGTTTGTCGGCTCGTCAAGCAGGAGAGTCTCCGCTCCGCTGAACAGGATGCGGGCCAGTTCGACCCGTCTGCGCTGGCCTCCGGACAGCGTCTCCAGCGGCTGGCCCAGCACCCGGTCCGGCAGCCCCAGACTGGAGGCGATCGAGGCCGCCTCCGACTCGGCCGCGTATCCGCCCAGGACGTGCAGCCGGTCCTCGAGACGCCCGTAGGCGCGCACCGCGCGGTCCCTGGCCCGCTGGTCCTCCGAGGCCATGCCGAGCTCGGCCACGCGCAGCTCACGGAGCACCTCGTCGAGGCCGCGCGCCGACAGGATCCGGTCGCGGGCAAGGACCTGCAGGTCGCCGGTGCGCGGGTCCTGCGGCAGGTAGCCGACGGCGCCGGTGGTGGAGACGGTGCCCGCGGCGGGGATGCCCTCACCCGCCAGCACCCTGGTCAGGGTGGTCTTGCCCGCGCCGTTGCGGCCGACAAGACCGATCTTGTCGCCGGGGTTCACCCGGAACGAGGCCCCTTCGATGAGCAGGCGGGCCCCGGCGCGAAGTTCGATGTCAGAAGCTAGGATCATGGTTGGAGAACACTCCCAGAGTGGAAATACACAGGCTCACCTCACTGGCCGAACCCGCCGCCGCCCTGTGTCTTTCCGGCTCTCGGCTCGGCTGTCTCGCCTATCCGGGCGGCGTCAATCGGAAGTGCGCATACCGATCAGTGTACGGCGCGCCGACGCCCTGTCCGCCCCTGCTCAGCAGGTGATCAGCCACGACGGCCCGCCGCCGCCCTGTCCGCCCCGCTGTCCGCCCGCGGCGGTCAGTCCGGGTCGGTGACCCTGATGCGGACCGCGCGGAACTCCGCGGGTGTGCCCGCGAGCACGACCAGGCGGGGGTCGGGGACCGTCAGGAAGGGACCGGTCTCCAGGGCGAAGATCGACGCCAGCCTGCGGTCGGGCCGCAGCGCGTCGACCGCGCGCCTGTCACCTCCGAGGATCACCGCCTCCAGCTCGGCCACGTGCGGGCCGAGGACGCGCAGCGCCACCTCGGCCGCCGCGTCGTGCGCCTGCCCGGCCTGCTTCTCCCTGCGCCTGGCGAACCTCCGCTGGGACCAGCCGCCCGCCGCGCTGCGGCCGTGCACCGGTCTCGAGCCGACCTTGGAGGACAACAGCTCGTCTCCGTGGAAGATTCCCGCCGCGTGACCGCCGAGCCGCACCAGCAGGACCCCGACCCGCCGCTCGGTGCGCGCGTGGGTGATGAGACGCGCCAGCGGCCCGCCTCCTGAGGAGGTCAGGGGCGGGAACGGCACCTGGCACTCGGCGACCGCGCCGTCCGCCCCCTGGAGCCGCACGACCTCGTCGGCGGCCGTCACGCTCGGCGGCCCGTGCCGCTCGACGAAGCCGTCGACCCAGCGGCCGAGGCGCGTGGGTCCCACGGAGACCCAGCGACCTCCCCCCTTCGCCGGTCGTGACGTCATGGAACGGGACACTACCGGTTGATCACCCCGCGCCCCAGCCTCATCTACACGGATCATCTTCAACGAACGGCGAAATATCGGTGAACATCGCTGAACGATACTTATGCGGCCGCTGACAATGATTCATTCTCTGTACGTGTCGAGCAGAACGCATCTCCTCCCGCCGGCCTCCGCAGCGGCCACCGTGGACGTCACCCCGATCGTCGACCTCGACACTGGAGGCGTCATCGCCCTCCAAGCTCCCGGCGACGGTCACGGCAACCTCTCCTCCGCCATCAGGACGGTCACACAGGTCTCCAGGAGCGAGGCTCTCCTGCCCCTGGTGCTTCCGGTGCCGTCGTCAGCGGTCATCGGCGGCTCCGCCGCCCTGGCCCCCCTCCACGAGGCCCTGCGCACCGTGGGCAGACGGCCCCGTGAGGTCATCCTCATGGTCAGGGGCGACTTCGCGCAGGTCGAACGCCAGTCCCTGCTCACCGGACTCGACGGGTTGCGGGCCATCGGCTACCTGATCGCGGTGGGCGACCTGGGCACCGCGCACATCCCGCTGGACCTCCTCACCGACGCGGCGCCGTACCTCGCCGTGATCTCTCCCGACCTGATCGCCAGGATGCCCCGCGACCCCCGCCGCGCGGCGCTCGCCGAGTCGCTGGCCGCGCTCGCCCGCGGGGTCGGCGCCCACGTCCTGGCCCCGGGCGTGGCGGAGGAGGCGCAGCTGTCCGCGGTGCGCAGCTGGGGCGTGCGGCTGGCCCAGGGGCCGATGCTGATCCCGGGGCCCTCGGGGCGGGTCCACGTGCCGATCCCCGTCGTCCAGCAGGAGCCGACGCAGGCACTGCTCGGTCCCCGCGTCCAGGAGTTCCTGCTGCCCGCGGTGACCCTCCCCGCCGAGGCCACCGCCGAGGAGGCGGTCGACGCCTTCGGCACCGAGCCGTCCATCACCAGCGTGATCCTGGTCGACGAGTACCAGCGCCCGAAGGGCAGCCTCGACCGCAGCCGCTTCCTGCTGTCCATCGCCACCAGGTTCGGTCACGCCCTGTACGGCAAGAAGCCCGCCCTGCGCCTGGCGGACTCGGTCCGCAGCGCCCCCAAGACCACGCCGGCCATCGCCGCCATGCAGGTCGCCGGGCGTGACGCCGAGCGCGTCTACGACGACCTGGTCGTCATCGACGAGTTCGGCCGCTGCATGGGGATCGTCCGGGTCGCCGACCTGATCCGGCAGGTCGCGGCGATGCAGCGCTAGACCGGGAGCGGCGGGCGCCCCGGGCGCCGGGGCCGCGAGGCCTGTCCCAGGCCGTGCCGTCTCAGCGGCACGGCCTGTTGCCTTTACATTGTAGATTCATTTCTTGACGCCCGCCCCGCCCGGCGGCGCCGGCGAGCCGGAACGGCCTCCGCCCCGAGACCGCGCCGGACAGGACACAGCGTGTCAACCATTTCCGGCGAACCGGCCTGCCCGTAAGTCGGCCATATCACTTAAATAACCGTATGCTACGACTTAGGTCCACCTAACTTGATGAGCATGGGAGTGACCATGGCAGAGGGCAAACCAACACGTAAAGCCATCCGCGGCGAGGTGATCCGGGTAGAGCGGCTCACCCCCCACATGATTCGCGTGGTGCTCGGCGGCGACGGCCTCGCGGGGTTCGGCGTGGGCGAGTTCACCGACCACTATGTGAAGCTACTGTTCCCCCCGCAGGGGGTGACCTACCCGCCTCCCTTCGACCTGGAGCGGATCCAGCGTGAGCTGCCCCGCGACCAGTGGCCGACCACCCGGACCTACACCGTCCGCGCGTGGGACCCCGAGACGCTCGAGCTGACCATCGACTTCGTCCACCACGGTGACAGCGGCCTCGCAGGGCCGTGGGCCGCGGCCGTCCAGCCGGGCGAGGAGATCCACTTCTTCGGCCCCGGCGGCGCGTACGCCCCCGACCACGAGGCGGACTGGCACCTGCTGGTCGGTGACGAGAGCGCGCTTCCCGCCATCGCCGCGGCCCTGGAACGGCTGCCCGCCGGAGCCCCCGCCCACGTGTTCGTCGAGGTGGAGGGACCCGAGGACGAGCAGCCGCTGGACTCCCCCGGCGACGCGAAGATCGTCTGGTTCCACCGGCGCGGCGCGGAGGTCGGCGAGTCGCTGGTCACCGCCGTGCGCGAACTCGACTTCCCCGAGGGCGCCCTGCACGCCTTCGTCCACGGCGAGGCGGCCTTCGTCAAGACGCTCCGCCGCCACCTGCGGACCGAACGCGGGATCCCGCTCTCGCAGCTGTCCATCTCCGGCTACTGGCGTGTCGGTCGCGACGACGAGACCTGGCGCGCCTCCAAGCAGGAGTGGAACAGGAGGATCGAGGAGGAAGAGGCCGCGGCGCTCTCCTCGTGACCCTTCCGGGGCCTGGCACGGCGCGCGTGCCGGGCCTGGGGCGACATCCGCGCGAAGGACCCGGTGCGGCACACGTGTGCCGGGCCGTCCCTCGCGCCCGGGTTCGACGCCCTCTCCGCCGCCGACCTGGTCAGGGCGTGTGCCGTCGAGGTCAAGGACAAGCCGGAGGAGCGGGTCGCGGCCCCGGACGCCTCAGAGCCAGCCCTGGGCCTGGGCGCGCTGCACGGCCTCGATGCGGTTACGCGCCCTGGTCTTCTGGATGGCCGAGGACAGGTAGTTGCGGACCGTGCCCTCCGACAGGTGGAGCCGTACGGCGATGTCGCCCACGGTGGAGCCGTCGACCGCGGCGGCCAGGACGTCGCACTCCCTGGGGGACAGGGGGTTGGGGCCCGCGCTGAGCGCGGCGGCCGCGAGACCGGGGTCGATGACCCGCTCACCGTCACGGACCCGGCGGATGGCCGCCGCGAGCTCGCGGGCGGGGCTGTCCTTGACCAGGAAGGCGACGGCTCCGGCCTCCATCGCCCGCCTCAGGTAGCCGGGGCGGCCGAAGGTGGTCAGGATCATGACCTGGCAGGCGGGCAGGGCCTCGCGGATCCGCGCGCCCGCGGTGATGCCGTCCCCGCCGGGCATCTCGATGTCGAGCAGCACCACGTCCGGCTTGGTCTCGAGCGCCACCGTGAGCGCCTCCTGGCCCGAGGCCGCCTCCCCGACCACCTCTATGTCGGGTTCGAGGCCGAGCAACGAGACCAGGGCGCCCCTGACCATCGCCTGATCCTCGACCAGCAGGACTTTGATCACACTTTCCCTCTCCCCGCCGGGACCTCGACCCTCAGCGCGAACCCGCCCTCGCTCGGCCCGGCGGACACCGTACCGCCCGCCGCCTCGACCCGCTCGGTCAGCCCGGTCAGGCCGTTGCCCGACGCGCGGGACCGCCCACCGCCCTGTTCGCGCGGCACCGCCCCGCACCCGTCGTCCACGATCTCCAGGACGCCGACCCCGCCGTCGTAGCGCACGTCGATCTCGCACCTGGCCGCCCGCGCGTGCCGGATGACGTTGGTGACGCCCTCGCGCACCGCCCAGCCGAACAGGCCGTCCACGTCGTCGGGCAGCGGAGTCCCCGCCAGCCTGACCCTGACCTGCGTCCCCGCCGCCTCCAGCGCGACGCGGGCGCCGTCCAGCTCACCGGACAGGCCGCGCTGCCGATACCCGGCGACGGCGTCGCGCACCTCGACCAGCGCCTGTCTGGCCACGGACTCGATGTCGCGGATCTCCGGCAGGGCCCGCTCTGAGCCGCCCTCCGCCAGCCGCCCCGCCAGCTCGCTCTTCAGCACGATCAGCGACAGGCTGTGGCCGAGCAGGTCGTGCAGGTCGCGGGCGATGCGCAGACGCTCCTCGCTCGCGGCCAGCCTCGCCACCTCGTCCCGCGCCTGGCGCAGCTGCGCCACCAGCATCCTGGTCCTGCGCACCCGGGTGAACAGCACTGCGAGGGTGAACACCTGCAGGACGAGCACGACGGTGCTGCCGAGGTCGTGATCCCTCAGCAGGCCGATCAGCAGGACGACGACGCCCATCACGGCGGCGCCGGCCGCGGCCAGACGCGGACGCAGCACCATGCTGTAGATCACCGTCGTGTAGATCGCCAGGGTCAGCCATCCGCCGCCGAAGGCGACGGAGAGGATGACGGCCATGGCCGTGGTGAGCGCCAGCAGGGCGTAGGTCAGCGGTGAGGGGTCCTCGTCGTTGCTGTGGCTCAGCGCGGTCGCGAGGTA
This sequence comes from Streptosporangium carneum, assembly GCF_027922005.1. Classification (GTDB taxonomy): domain Bacteria; phylum Actinomycetota; class Actinomycetes; order Streptosporangiales; family Streptosporangiaceae; genus Streptosporangium; species Streptosporangium carneum. Next base: position 273,029 of record NZ_BSEV01000006.1, read on the forward strand.
GCAGCCCACGAAGACCACCAGGCCGGGGACGCCCCACACGGCCTGGGCGTCCCGCAGCTTCCCCGTCACGACCTCCATCGCAGGGAAGAACAGGTAGACCAGGCCGATGGAGAGCCAGGCCAGCTTTCTCCAGCGGGACCGGGGACCCTGCCCCCAGTCCAGGCCGTCGTCGACCCAGCCCACGGGACCCACGGAGCCCACAGGGCCCGTGTGGGCCGTCACGGCCCGTTTCATGCCCGCGCTGTCGCCCGGCGGTAGGCGAGCACCGCCGCGGCTCCGAGCGCCACGGTCCAGGCCAGGATCGTCACCACGTCCTGGAGGGGCGGAGTTTCGCCGGCGACGAGGTGCCAGCCGATGTCGGCGTACGGGAAGGAGGGCAGCGCGTGGGCGATGGCCTGCATGGTCGTGGGCATGTTGTCCACAGGGAACCACAGACCGCCCAGGATGGCCAGACCGAACATGCCGATCATCGCTGCGGGCTGGGCGGTGTCCGGGGGCACCAGGGAGCCGACCGCCAGGCCGAGCGCGGCGAACGGCAGGGTGCCGATCCACATGGCGGGCACCAGCCCGATCCACTGGCCGGGCTCCAGCGAGACGTCCTGCGTGAGGACTGCGGCCAGGAAGACCAGCAGCAGCGACGGCAGCGTCAGCAGCAGCGCGGCGGCCAGCTTGGTCAGGATGATCGTCCGGTTCGGCAGCGGGGTGATCTGCAGCTGGCGGAGCCAGCCCGACTGCCGTTCCTGCGCCCATGGCACGGCGGTGCTCATGATGGAGGCCGCGAGCGAGCCGTACGCGCTCATGGACACCATCAGGTAGGCGCTCGCCCCGATCCCGCCGGGGGCGGTTTCGCCGCCGAGGACGTTGCAGAAGAGCAGGTAGAAGATCACCGGGAAGGCCACCACGAAGACGATGTAGCGCTTGTTGCGCAGCATCCTGAGAGCTTCGATCCTGATGTAGTTCGGCATCATGACTCCCTGGTCAAGGCGAGGAAGGCGTCTTCGAGGTCGGCTCCGGTGACCTTGAGGTCGCGGATCTCCAGGGAGGTGCCCCGGTAGAGCGCGGTCACGGTGGCGTCGAGGTCGGTGGTGCGGAGCGTGGCGGCGCCCGCGGAGACCTCGACGGCGGAGACGCCGGGCAGCGCGTCCAGTCCCGCGGCGGGCTGCCCGCCGAGGGTGAAGCTGACGGTGTATCCGCCGGCCCCGGCCTTGATCTGCGCGGCGGTGCCGTCGGCGACGACCCTGCCCTTGGCGACCACGATCACCCGGTCGGAGTTCTCGTCCGCCTCCTCCAGGTAGTGGGTGGCGAACAGGACCGTGCGTCCCCCGGCCGCGTAGTCGCGCATACTCGCCCAGAACCGCTGCCGCGACTCCACGTCCATGGCCGCGGTCGGCTCGTCCAGCACCAGGAGCCTGGGCGCGCCCGCGATGGCCAGGGCGAACCTGACCCGCTGCGTCTGCCCGCCGGACAGCTTGCTCGCCCGGCGCTTCACCAGGTCGGACAGATCCGCCATCTTCAGGATCTCGTCCAGGTCCAACGGCCGGGGATAGAGCCTGCGGACGAAGTCCACGAGTTCCATGACGGTGAGCTCGGGGATGAGCTCACCGCTCTGCAGCATGGCTCCGACCTCGCCCCGGGCGACCGCCTCGTCGGGAAGGTGGCCGAAGACCTCGATCCGGCCTCCGCTCGGGCGGACCAGACCCAGCAGCATGTTGATCGAGGTGGACTTGCCCGCCCCGTTGGGGCCGAGGAGGGCGACCGTTCTGCCTGCCTCGACGGTGAGGTTCAGGCCGTCGACGGCAAGAACGTCCCCGTAGTTCTTGCGTACGTCGGTGAAGGCGATGGCGTTCATGGGCCCAACGCTAGAAGCGCGGTGACGGGATCATCAGTGCCGTCGATCCGGGCTTGACGGTGACATTTGTCAGACGACCGGCTCGGCGCGTCAGGCCGGGAACCTCGCACGCCTCGGCGCACCGGTTCGATCGGGCCGGGACCGGGGACCGAGCGCGTCCCGGCGCGCCGGTCCGAGCCGGGCGCACCCGGTGCGCCGGTCCGGGGATCCCGGCCGGATCCGTCTCCTTCGCGGCCCGCCCCTCACGCGCGACGGCCCCGGAGCCGCCGTGAGGCGACGCCGGGGCCGTGAGAGGTCTGGGTGCGGAAGGTCCGGCGCGGGCTCGCTCAGACGCGGCAGGCGAAGATGGCGGTGACCAGGATGGCCTTCGCGCCGATCTCCCAGAGCTGGTCCATCACCTGCTGGTGCCCCTTGCGGGGGACCATGGCGCGAACCGCGACCCAGCCCTCCCTGTGCAGCGGGGAGACGGTGGGGCCCTCCATGCCCGGGGTCAGGGCGATGGCCTCCTCGATCCGCTCGGCCCTGATGTCGTAGTCCATCATCACGTAGTCGCGCGCCATCAGAACGCCCTGCAGGCGGCGGACGAGCTGCTGCAGGCCGGGGCTCTCCCCGGCGCCGGTCCGCTTGATCAGGACGCCTTCAGAGCGGGCGATCGGCTCGCCGAAGACCTCGAGCCCGATGTTGCGCAGCGTGGTGCCGGTCTCCACGACGTCGGCGACCGCGTCGGCGACCCCCAGCCTGATGGCCGTCTCGACCGCGCCGTCAAGCTTGATCACCCGGGCTTCGACTCCCTGCTCGGTGAGGTAGGAGTTCAGCAGGCCGGCGTAGGAGGTGGCGACGCGCTTGCCCTTGAGGTCGGTGACGGAGGCGAACTCGCCCGGGTTGGCCGCGAAGCGGAAGGTGGACCTGCCGAAGCCGAGCGGAATGATCTCCTCGACCTGCGCGCCGGAGTCGTGGAGCATGTCACGGCCCGTGATGCCCGCGTCCAGGGTGCCCTCGCCGACATAGACGGCGATGTCCTTCGGACGCAGGAAGAACAGCTCACAGGAGTTGTCGGGGTCGACGACCACGAGCTCCTTGCTGTCCTTGCGGGAACGGTATCCGGCTTCCTTGAGGATGGTCTGGGCGGCCTCCGTGAGGGCGCCCTTGTTGGGAACGGCGAGGCGGAGCATGGCGTGGGCTTCCTTACGTGGATGACGGTCTGCGAAGGCTGAAGCCGGGCGCACCGGCTCACAGATGCTTGTAGACCTCGTCCAGCCCGATCCCCTTGGCGATCATGAGAACCTGCACGTGGTAGAGGAGCTGGGAGATCTCCTCAGCGGCCCGGTCGTTCGACTCGTGCTCGGCCGCCATCCAGCTCTCTGCGGCCTCCTCGACGACCTTCTTGCCGATGGCATGGACCCCGGCGTCCAGCGCGGCCACGGTTCCCGAGCCCTCGGGCCGGGTGCGCGCCTTGTCTGACAGCTCGGCGTACAGCTCTTCGAAGGTCTTCATGATCTCTCTCGGCGTCGTGGGATGTCCTTGCCAAGCCTAACGGGCCCGCGGACCGTCCATGGTGCACGTCCATGCTCTGGACACCGGCCGGTCCCCGACCGCTGCGCCCTCTCTTCTGCCCGGGCAGCCGGAAAAGGCCGGTACGGCGTGCCGTACCGGCCTTTTCCAAGGGGTTGTCAGCGCCCCGAACGTGCGGGACGGTCAGCGGCCGTAGTGGCCGCCGCGCTGGCCACGCCCTTCGGAACGACCCCCGGCGCGGAACTCGCCGCCGCGGAAGCCGCCCTGGCGCTCGCCGCGGAAGGGCTCCCTGCGCTCGCCGCGGAAGCCCTCACGGTCGCCGGAGGGGCGCTCGGAGCGGAAACCGCCGCCGCTGGGACGGTCGCCGCGGAAGGGCTCCCTGCGCTCGCCACCGCGGTAGCCGCCCGTGCCCCGGCTGTCGAAACGGTTGTCGGGACGGCTGTCCGGGCGGCCGTCGAAGCGGCGCTCGGGACGCTCGGCGCGGTACTGCCCGCGGAAGTCGCCGTTGCCGCCGCGCTCGCCGCCACGCTCTCCGCCGCGGCCGCCGTCACCGGCGGAACGCTCGCGGGGCTGGTGGCCCTCGCCTCCGCCGTGACCGGGACGGTCACGGAACCGGCGCGGGCCGCGGCCGCCGCCGCCTCCGAAGCCGCCACGCCGCTCACGCTGCTTGGCGACCGGGGCCGAGGGCTCCCAGACCGGGATCGACTCGCCGCTGGGCTGGCGCGCTCCGGCGACCTCCTCCAGGCGCGGGTGACCGGGAGTGGCCTTCAGACGGAAGGGCTTGATGCCCGCGCGGCGGGTCATCGCGTCGGTCGAGCGGCGCTCGTTGGGGAGCACCAGCGTCATGACGGTGCCCTTCTCCCCCGCGCGCGCGGTACGGCCGCCGCGGTGCAGGTAGCTCTTGTGGTCCTGCGGCGGGTCGACGTGCAGCACGAGGCTGATGTTGTCGACGTGGATGCCGCGGGCCGCGACGTCGGTGCAGACCAGGACGCTGATCTCGCCTTCCTTGAACTCGGCGAGGATGCGGGTCCGCTGGTTCTGGCGCTTGCCGCCGTGCAGGCCGCCCGCCTTCACACCGACCTGGGCGAGCTGCTTGCACAGCCGGTCGACCCCGTGCTGGGTGCGCACGAAGATGATGGTCCTGCCCTCGCGGTTGGCGATCTCGGCGGTCACCGGGAACTTGTCGTCGCGGTGGACCTCCAGCACGTGGTGCTCCATCGTGTCGACGGAGGAGGCCGCGGGAGCCATCGAGTGGGTGATCGGGTCGGTGAGGAAGCGCCGCACCAGCTTGTCCACGTCACCGTCGAGGGTGGCGGAGAACAGCAGGCGCTGGCTGTCGGCCGGGGTCTGCTGCAGGATCGCGCTGACCACCGGGAAGAAGCCGAGGTCGCACATGTGGTCGGCCTCGTCCAGGATGGTCACCTGGACCTCGTCCAGCGTGCACTCGCCCTGCTGGATCAGGTCGGTCAGGCGGCCCGGCGTGGCGACGACGACCTCGACGCCACGGCGCAGCGCCTCGATCTGGCGGCCCATGGACATGCCGCCGACGACGGTCTTCATCCGCAGCGACAGGCCTCGGCCCAGCGGTTCGAGCGCGTCGGTGACCTGCATGGCGAGCTCGCGGGTCGGCACGAGGACGACGGCCAGCGGACGTCCGGGGCGGGCCTTGCCGCCGGCGATGCGGGCCATCATGGGCAGGCCGAAGGCCAGCGTCTTGCCCGAGCCGGTCTGGCCGCGCCCGAGGACGTCGTTACCGGCGAGGATGTCGGGGATGGTGGCCCGCTGGATGGGGAAGGGGGAGTCGATGCCCTGGCGGGAAAGCCCGTTCACCAGCGGCTTGGGCAGGCCGAGAAGGGTGAACTCGGACGTGCCGGAGGGGGCCTGCGAGACCTCGGTGATTTCGGGCAGGACAGCGTCAAGCATGGTCACGAAGATTCGTGCCTTTCGATAGAAGAACGGGGCACGTCACTTCTGCGAAAGGACGAGCCTGGAACGCGCGGCCTGAGGCCGCGCTCGATCAACGCCCACTGTGGGGGCGGTGGTGCGGTGCAAGTCGAGGCGCACCGCACGGGGCGGGTGAAGCTTACCCGCACGCAGTCAAACCACGATCAAGCATACCCGGCGTTCGCAGTGCCGGGTTCGGTCGGGGCGTCCAGCACTATGGCAGACGCTTGTCCGTCGATGGAGCCAACGCTCCGCACCGGGCTTTTCTTCCCGGCACCGGGCATTCTCTCACACAATCCGGTGCGCACAATCCAGTACGGCCCGCGCCCCGTCGGGGCGCGGGCCGTACGGCGGCGACCGGTCAGACGTTGAACCCGAGCATGCGCAGCTGCTCGCGCCCCTCGTCGGTGATCTTGTCGGGACCCCACGGCGGGAGCCAGACCCAGTTGATCTTCACATCGGAGACCATGCCCTCCAGGGCGGAGTGCGCCTGGTCCTCGATGACGTCGGTCAGCGGGCAGGCCGCGCTGGTCAGCGTCATGTCGATGGTGGCGATCGGCGGCGCGCCCGCCTCCGCGTCGTCCAGGTTGATCCCGTAGATCAGGCCGAGGTCCACGACGTTGATGCCGAGCTCGGGGTCGACGACGTCCTTGAGGGCCTCCATGACCTCGTCAAGAGTCGTCTCCCCGTCATAGGCCGAGGTCGGCGTCTCAACAGGCTTGCTCATTCCGTACTCCTCACGACCGCGTCCTTGTAGGCCATCCAGGCCAGGAGCGCGCACTTCACCCGGGCGGGGAACTTGGCGACCCCGGCGAACGCGACGGCGTCGCCGAGCACGTCCTCGTCCGCCTCGATCTGGCCTCGGCTCTGCATGAGCCGGGTGAACTCCTCGACCACGGCGAGGGTCTCCTCGACCGTCGAACCGGTGGTCAGCTCGTACAGCACCGAGGCGGCCGCCTGACTGATCGAGCAGCCCTGGCCGTCGTAGGAGACGTCCTCGACCTTGCCGCCGTCGCCCACTTTCACACGCATGGTGATCTCGTCGCCGCACGTCGGGTTCACATGGTGGACCTCGGCGTCGTACGGGTCTCGCAGACCGCGCCCCTGGGGGTGCTTGTAGTGCTCCAGGATCAGCTCCTGGTACATGGACTCGGCGATCATCTGGGCTGCTCCGGCATGGCTAGGCGAACACCTTCTGCACGTGGTGGAGGCCGCGGACCAGGGCGTCGATCTCGGCCGGGGTGTTGTAAAGATAGAAGGACGCCCGTGTGGTGGCGGGAATCCCGAACCTCAGGTGCAGCGGGCGGGCGCAGTGGTGCCCCACCCGCACGGCCACCCCGAAGTTGTCATCGAGGATCTGCCCGACATCGTGCGGGTGAATCCCCTCGAGGGTGAAGGAGACCGTGCCGCCGCGCTCCTCCAGGGTCTGCGGGCCGATCACCCTCAGCCCGGGGATCTCCCCCAGGGCCTCGAGCGCGTAGCCGGTGAGCTCGCGCTCGTGCTCGGCGATGGCCTCCATGCCGATCCCGGACAGGTAGTCGACCGCCGCGCCGAGACCGACGGCCTCGACGATGGGCGGGGTGCCCGCCTCGAACTTGTGGGGCGCGGGCGCATAGGTCGAGCGGTCCATCCAGACCGCCTCGATCATCTCCCCGCCGCCCAGGAACGGCGGCATGGCGTCGAGCAGCTCGCCCCGGGCCCACAGCACACCGATCCCGGAGGGGCCGACGGCCTTGTGCCCGGTGAAGGCCAGGAAGTCGACGCCGAGGGCGGCGACGTCCACCGGCCTGTGGGGCACCGACTGCGAGCCGTCGAGCATCGTCAGCGCGCCGACCTGGCGAGCCCTGGCGAGCACCTGGGCGACCGGGTTGACCGTGCCGAGCACGTTGGACTGGTGCGCGATCGAAACGATCTTCGTGCGCTCGGTGACGAGCTCGTCGAGGTTCGACAGGTCCAGGCGGCCCTCGTCGGTGACGGAGAACCACCTCAGCGTGACGCCGGTGCGCTGCGCGAGCAGCTGCCACGGCACGATGTTGGAGTGGTGCTCCATCTCGGAGATGACGATCTCGTCGCCCGGCTCGATCCGGAACCGGGGATCGGTGTTCATCGGGTTGCCGAAGGCGTAGGCCACCAGGTTGAGCGCCTCGGAGGCGTTCTTGGTGAAGACGATCTCGTCACGGCTCGGCGCGCCCACGAAGGCCGCGATCTTGTCGCGGGCCGCCTCGTAGGCCTCGGTCGACTCGGAGCCCAGCACGTGCATGGCGCGGCCGACGTTGGCGTAGTGGACGGCCAGGTGCTCGCGCATGACGTCGATGACCTGCGTGGGCTTCTGCGCGGAGTTGCCCGAGTCGAGATAGACCAGCGGCCTGCCTCCCGGCAGCTCTCGGGAGAGGACCGGGAAGTCCTTCCTGACCCTCTCCACGTCAAAGCCTGTGTTCATCAGGCGGTTGCCTTCGTGTAGGACTCGTAACCCTCGGCTTCCAGCTTGTCGGCGAGCTCGGGACCGCCCTGCTCGACGATCCGGCCGCCCGCGAAGACGTGGACGAAGTCCGGCTTCACGTAGCGCAGGATGCGGGTGTAGTGGGTGATGAGCAGCACGCCGGTCTCGCCGGAGGAGCGGAAGCGGTTGATGCCCTCGGAGACCACCCGCAGCGCGTCGACGTCGAGGCCCGAGTCGGTCTCGTCGAGAACGGCGATCTTCGGCTTGAGCAGCTCGAGCTGGAGGATCTCGTGACGCTTCTTCTCACCGCCGGAGAAGCCCTCGTTCAGGTTGCGCTGGGCGAAGGCGGCGTCGATGGACAGCGCGTCCATGCCGGCCTTCAGGTCCTTGGCGAACTCGCGGAGCTTGGGCGCCTCGCCGCGCACCGAGGTGACCGCGGAGCGCAGGAAGTTGGAGACGCTGACGCCCGGGACCTCGACGGGGTACTGCATGGCGAGGAAGAGGCCGGCGCGGGCGCGCTCGTCGACCGACATGTCCAGCAGGTCGGCGCCGTCCAGCAGGACCTGGCCGCCGGTGACGGTGTACTTCGGGTGGCCGGCGATCGCGTAGGCGAGCGTGGACTTGCCCGAGCCGTTGGGGCCCATGATGGCGTGGGTCTCGCCGGCCCTCACGGTGAGGTTGACCCCGCGCAGGATCTCCTTGTCCTCGACGGCGACCTGCAGGTCACGGATCTCAAGGGTGGAACCCGGGCGGACTCGGCTCGAATCAGACACTGTTACGACTCCTTCGAGAGCGAGACGAGGACGTCATCGCCGTCGATCTTGACTTGGTAGACGGGGACGGGCTTGGTCGCGGGCGGCCCCGTGGGCTTGCCCGAACGCAGGTCGAAGCACGAGCCGTGCAGCCAGCACTCCAGGCTGTCGTCGTAGACCTCGCCCTCGCTGAGCTTCACCTCGGCGTGCGAGCACACGTCGTGCAGGGCGTTGACCTCGGAGCCCCTGCGGACGAGGGCGACCGGCGTTTCGCCGACCTCGACGCCGATCACGCCGCCTTCGGGGATGTCCGTGAGCTTGCAGACCTTCTCGAACGTCACTTCTCGAGCTCCGCCTCAACCTTGGCGAACACCCGCTCGCGCAGCTCGTCGAGCTCGATCTTCTCCAGGAGCTGCGCGAAGAAGCCCCTGATGACCAGGCGGCGGGCGTCCTCGAACGGGATGCCGCGGGCCTGGAGGTAGAAGATGTGCTCGTCGTCGAGACGGCCGGAGGCGCTGGCGTGGCCCGCTCCCGCGACCTCCCCGGTGAGGATCTCCAGGTTCGGCACCGAGTCGGCGCGGGCGCCGTCGGTGAGCAGGAGGTTCCGGTTGAGCTCGTAGGTGTCGGTGCCCTCGGCCTCGACCCGGATGATGACGTCGCCGATCCACACGGCGTGGGCGTCCTCGCCCTGCAGCGCGCCCTTGTAGACGACGTTGCTCCTGCAGTTGGGCGTGGAGTGGTCGACCAGCAGGCGGTGCTCCAGGTGCTGTCCGGCGTCCACGAAGTACAGGCCGGTCAGGTCGGCGTCGCCGCCGGGGCCCTCGTAGGAGACCGACGGCGAAAGGCGCACCAGGTCTCCGCCCAGGGTGACCACGAAGCTGCGGAAGGTCGCGTCCTTGCCGAGCAGGGCGTGGTGGTGGGAGACGTGCACGGCGTCGTCGGCCCAGTCCTGCAGGCTGACGACCTTGAGCGTGGCGCCCTCGCCCACGACGAACTCGACGTTGTCGGCGTACACGGCGCTGCCCTGGTGCTCCAGGACGACGACGGCCTCGGCCATCGGCTCGAGCTTGACCAGGGTGTGGCCGTAGGCCGCGCCCTCGCCCGTCCCGGTCACGGTGATCACGGTCGGCTTCGAGGCGACCGCCTCACGCGGGACCGTGACGACGACGGCCTTCTCGAAGGCGGCGTAGGCCTGGGCGCTGACCCGGTCGGCGGGCACGTAGGCCCTGCCGAGCCGCTGGTCGTCGCGGCCCACGGTCTCGACGACGGCCTCGGGGGCCGCGTCGACCTGGACCGCGACGCCGCCGGAGGCGGCGGCGCCGGTGTGCAGGCCCTTCAGGCGCGACAGAGGCGTGAAGCGCCACTCCTCCTCGCGTCCCGTCGGAACCGGGAAGTCCGCGACGTCGTAGGAGGCCTTGTCGTGGAGGGTCGACAGGGGCTTGGTTTCGAGACCCATCAGCCGACGGCTCCTTCCATCTGCAGCTCGATCAGGCGGTTCAGCTCGAGGGCGTACTCCATCGGCAGCTCGCGCGCGATGGGCTCGACGAAGCCGCGCACGATCATCGCCATGGCCTCGTCCTCGTTCAGGCCGCGGCTCATCAGGTAGAACAGCTGGTCGTCGGAGACCTTGGAGACGGTGGCCTCGTGTCCCATCGAGACGTCGTCCTCGCGCACGTCCACGTAGGGGTAGGTGTCGGAGCGGCTGATCTGGTCGACCAGCAGCGCGTCGCACTTGACCGTGCTGGCGCTGCCGTGCGCGCCCTCCTCGATCTGGACCAGACCGCGGTAGGAGGTGCGGCCGCCGCCGCGGGCGACGGACTTGGAGATCACGGTGGAGCTGGTGTTCGGCGCCAGGTGGACCATCTTGGCCCCGGCGTCCTGGTGCTGGCCCTCGCCCGCGAAGGCGACGCTCAGCGTCTCGCCCTTGGCGTGCTCGCCCATCAGGTAGACGGCGGGGTACTTCATCGTGACCTTGGAGCCGATGTTGCCGTCGATCCACTCCATGGTCGCGCCCTCGTAGGCGACGGCGCGCTTGGTGACCAGGTTGTAGACGTTGTTCGACCAGTTCTGGATGGTCGTGTAACGGCAGCGGGCGCCCTTCTTCACGACGATCTCGACGACCGCGCTGTGCAGCGAGTCGGAGGAGTAGATCGGCGCGGTGCAGCCCTCGACGTAGTGGACGTAGGAGTTCTCGTCGACGATGATCAGGGTCCGCTCGAACTGGCCCATGTTCTCGGTGTTGATCCGGAAGTAGGCCTGCAGCGGGATCTCGACGTTGACGTTCGGCGGCACGTAGATGAAGCTGCCGCCGCTCCAGGTGGCGGTGTTCAGCGCGGCGAACTTGTTGTCGCCGACCGGGATCACCGTGCCGAAGTACTCCTTGAAGAGCTCCTCGTGCTCCTTGAGCGCGGTGTCGGTGTCGACGAAGACGACGCCTTTCTCCTCGAGGTCCTCACGGATCTTGTGGTAGACGACCTCGGATTCGTACTGGGCGGCGACACCCGCGATCAGGCGCTGCTTCTCGGCCTCGGGGATGCCGAGCTTGTCGTAGGTGTTCTTGATGTCCTCGGGCAGTTCCTCCCAGGAAGCGGCCTGCTTCTCGGTGGAACGCACGAAGTACTTGATGTTGTCGAAGTCGATCCCGCTGAGGTCGGAGCCCCAGTTCGGCATGGGCTTCTTGCCGAACAGGCGCAGGCCCTTCAGGCGAAGGTCCAGCATCCACTCCGGCTCGTTCTTGAGCGCGGAGATGTTACGGACGACCTCCTCGGACAGGCCGCGACGGGCCGCGGCTCCGGCGGTGTCGGAGTCGGCCCAGCCGAACTTGTAATTCCCGAGGCCTTCCAGCTCCGGGCGGTCGGTGACAGTCACCTTCCGGTCTCCTTGCTCGTTTCGTCGATCGCTTCATGGGTTGCCGAGGGCGATGCCCCGGGTGCAAGTCGCGGCGCCTGCCGCGCCGCCGCACCGGGCTCGGCCGCCCCCCTGGGGGGGCTGACGTGGGTGGTGCACACCCCGTCTCCGTGGGCGATGGTCGCCAGCCTCTGCACCGGGGTGCCGAGGATCTGCGCGAACGCCTCCGTCTCCGCCTCGCAGAGCTGCGGGAACTCCGCGGCCACGTGCGCCACCGGGCAGTGGTGCTGGCACAGCTGCTCGCCGCCGAGGCTCGCCCTGCTGGCCGAGGCGGCGTAGCCGTCCGCGGACAGGGCCTCGGCCAGGACGCGCACCCGCTGGTCCTCGGGGACCTCGCGCATCTCCCGCTGCAGGCGCCCGACGAGGCCGGCCACCTGTGACCGGGCGAACTCGGCCACGGCGTGCTCCCCGACCCGCTCGGCCAGGAAGCGCAGCGCGCTTCCCGCGAGCCCGTCGTAGGCGTGCTCGAAGGCGCTGCGGCCCGCGTCGGTTATGGCGAAAAGCTTCGCCGGCCGTCCCCGTCCGCGCTGGCCGCGAGGGCGGGCCGTACGGGGCTCGATCATCCCGTCGGCGAGCAGCGCGTCCAGATGGCGGCGGACGGCGGCGGGGGTGAGCCCGAGCCGCTCGCCGAGGGCGGGGGCGGTGATCGGTCCGTGTTCCAGGATGAGCCGGGCGACACGCGCGCGCGTGCTGCGCTCGGCGGACACGCCGGAGAGCCGCACGGGGGCGGTCTCCTCTGTGCCTGACATCTCGGTCACGTATTTCACAACATCAGTGTGCCTTAATTGCTTCCCCGCTTACAAACCGTTGTCCGTCTTGCGGAGAATGCGATTTGTCACGCAGGTTAGCCTTGCCTAACCTGCGGAAACGTCATCCGAGGCTCCGCGCAGGCCGGCGAAGACCGCGAGGGCCCCGAGGCTGAGCCCGGCCAGGACGAGGGTCATCGGCAGCGCGGAATCCTGGTCGCCGAGACCGACCAGCGGCGCCGCGACCGCGCCGATCGCGAACTGCAGCACGCCCGTCAGGGCGGAGGCGCTTCCGGCGACCTGCCGGGGCTGGCCCGCCAGGGCCAGCGCGCCCGCGCTCGGCAGGGCCAGCCCCGAGCCGCCCAGCATCACGAACAGCGCGGCGGCCAGCGCCACGAGGGGCAGGCCGGCGAGCGCGACGGCGACCAGCGCCCCGGCGCCGACGACCGAGACGACCAGGCCGACGCGGACGAGCCGCACCGGGGTGACCCCGCGCTCGGTCAGGCGGCCGCCGATCTGCGAGATGACGGTCATGCCGACCGCGTTCAGGCCGAACACCAGCGAGAAGGCCTGCGGCGAGGCGCCGTACACCTCCTGGAGCACGAACGGCGAGCCGGAGATGTAGGCGAACATGGCGCCGAAGCCCAGGCCGCCGGCCAGCGAGCAGGCCATGAAGGAGCGGTCGCGCAGCAGGTGCCCGAAGGTGACGAGGGTGTGCCGCAGCCCGCCCCTCTCACGCCGCCCCGCGGGAAGCGTCTCGCCGACGGTGTACAGCGAGGCGGCGAGCAGCAGGAGCCCGGCCGCGCTCAGGAAGACGAACACCCCGCGCCAGGAGGTGTAGGCGAGCAACTGCGCGCCCCCGATCGGGGCCAGGACCGGGGCGAGGCCGCTGACGAGCATGAGGACGGCGAAGATGCGGGCGATGGCGGCGCCCTCGTAGAGGTCCCTGACGACCGCGCGGACGATCACCAGGGCCGCGCCGCCCGCGATCCCCTGCAGCAGGCGGAAGCCGACCAGCCCGTACACCGAGGGCGAGAACGCGCACAACAGCGAGGCCGCGGCGTAGGCGGCGATGCCGGCGAGCAGCGGCCCCCGCCTGCCGCGCACGTCGCTGAGCGGACCCGCGACGACCTGGCCGATCGACAGGCCGACGAGGCAGGAGGTCAGGGTGAGCTGCACCTGCGACTGACCTGTGCCCATCTCCCCCGCGATGGCGGGCAGGGCGGGCAGGTACATGTCAATCGAGAGCGGACCGATCGCGGACAGAGCGCCCAGCACGAGCAGCAGCAGTCTCCTGCGCCGCGCCTCGGGCGCGACCTCCACCTCGGCGACGGCCGCGGTCATATCCGATCCCCCTCATCCCCTCACAGGCCATGACGACCCCATGAGGGCCAGGGGTTCAGAACCGGGATCAGGTCAGCCGAATTCCCGAATATGGAAAATTTCCACAAAGAAAATTTACCATCTGCGATGTTCCTCGGTGGGAGCGGACCGCCCGAGCACTCCGAAGACCGCGAACTGCGGATCGGCCACCACCGCCCTCGTCCCCCTGGGCGTCGGCGAGGGCGGCACGAGCACACGACCGCCCAGATCCCCGACCCTCGCCACGACGGCCTCGACGTCGCCGACCGCGAAACAGGTCCTCCAGTGCGGCGGCGTGTCCCGCGACAGGCGCGGGTCCGTCTCGACCGCTCCCGCCACGGGACGGCCGTGCAGGTGCCATTCGACGTACGGCGTGCCCGCCAGGTCCGCGCCCTTCGCGCCCCAGTCGAAGACGGCCCGGTAGAAGGCCTCACACCCGGCGACGTCAGAGGTGACCAGCTCGTTCCACACGAGCGCGTCCCGCCCCGCGCCGGTCCCCGGCACCGGCGTCACCGGCCGCTCCACCGGCCGCTCCACCGGCTGCCACACCGCGAGGAACGCCCCGGAAGGGTCCTGGAAGGCGGCCACGATCCCCCCGCCGAGGGCCCGCGCGGGCTCCAGCACGACCCTGCCCCCGGCCGCGAGGACCGCGGAAGCCGTGGCCTCGGCGTCGGCGGTGGCGACGTGGGCGTTCCAGGCCGAGGGGACGCCGTCGCCGAGAGCGGGGCCGATCCCCGCGACGGTCTCGCCGTCCAGCGTGAAACGGCCGTGCCCGCCGGACTCGGGACGCGGGTCGAAGACCGCCTCCCACCCGAAGATCTCCCGGTAGAACCTGACAGAAAGGGTGACGTCGGTGCTCGACAGATCCACCCGGCACGGGACGCCTGGTTCGCAGCCACTCCGCTCGGACACGCCGAACCTCCTCATGTCGTGATTCGAGGACACGCTCAGCGTGGCACGCGGGGATCGGGACGCCCCGGGAAGATCCAAAAGCCTTGGCGGGATCCGGCCCAAGCCTTTCACCGGACATGGTCGCCGAAGACGGCCGTCTCCTCCACGCAGGTCCGGCAACATGACCGAGCGGCGCAGTCCCTAAACTCGTGGCCATGGAATCCCCAGCCGTCGAGATCAGCGATCTGGTCAAAAGGTACGGCCGAACGACCGCGATCGACGGCCTCACGCTCAGCGCGGCCCGTGGCGCGGTGACCGCGATCCTCGGCCCGAACGGCGCGGGCAAGACCTCGACCATCGAGATCTGCGAGGGGTTCCGCAAGCCGGACGGCGGTTCCGTCAGGGTGCTCGGGCTCACCCCGGAAAGGCCCGAGCTCCGCGCCAGGGTCGGGGTGATGCTCCAGGCCGGAGGCGTGCCCCCCGCGGCGCGCTGCGGGGAGTGGCTGCGCCTGATGTCCCGCTTCCACGCCGCCCCGCTCGACCCCGCGGCGTTGCTCGAGCGGCTCGGCCTGACCGAGCACGCCCGCACGCCGTACCGCAGGATGTCGGGCGGCCAGCAGCAGCGCGTCTCACTGGCCGCGGCCGTCGTCGGCCGTCCGGAGCTGGTCTTCCTCGACGAGCCGACCGCGGGCCTCGACCCCCAGGCGCGGCACGCGTGCTGGGAGCTGGTCGGCGACCTGCGCGCGGCCGGGGTCGCCGTCGTGCTCACCACCCACCACATGGACGAGGCGGAGAAGCTCTCGGACCGGGTCGTGATCATCGATCACGGCAGGGTCGTCGCCGAGGGCACGCCCGCCTCGCTCACCGGAGCCGAGCGGCAGCTGCGCTTCCGCGCCCGCCCGGGACTCGCCCTGGACGAGCTGCTCACCGCGCTGCCCGCGGGCAGCGCGGCCAAGGAGTCGCCCTCCGGGCACTACATCATCGAGGGGCAGGTCGCGCCCGAGCTGCTGGCGACCGTGACGGCCTGGTGCGCCGCGGAGGGCGTCACCGCCGACGACCTGAGCATCGAGCGCCGCACCCTGGAGGACGTCTTCCTCGAGCTGACAGGCCGTGAGCTCCGGTGACCCCTCCTCTCCGCGCCTTCGAACGTCCCCCCAAGCACGCCGGGCGCCGCCCGCGCAGGATCCGCAGGAGAACCCAGTGACGCCCCTCGACCTCACCCCCGCCCCCGGCGCCGCGCCGCTGCGCAGGATGGTGCTGGCGCAGACGGGGGCGGAGGTCAGGGCGACGCTCCGCAACGGCGAACAGCTGTTGCTGACGCTGATCATCCCGGTGCTGCTGCTCGTCGGGTTCTCCGCCGCCCCGCTGGTCAACGTCGGCGGCGGCCCCAGGGTGGACTTCATCACCCCGGGGGTGCTCGCGCTGGCCGTGATGTCGACGGCCTTCACCGGGCAGGCCATCGCGACCGGCTTCGAGC
This sequence comes from Streptosporangium carneum, assembly GCF_027922005.1. Classification (GTDB taxonomy): domain Bacteria; phylum Actinomycetota; class Actinomycetes; order Streptosporangiales; family Streptosporangiaceae; genus Streptosporangium; species Streptosporangium carneum. Next base: position 288,909 of record NZ_BSEV01000006.1, read on the forward strand.
GCCGGTACGGCGTGCTGAAGCGGCTGGGCGCGACCCCCCTGTCGCGGACCGGGCTGATGCTGTCCAAGACGCTCGCCGTGATCGCCGTCGAGGTCTTCCAGGTCGTCGTCATCAGCGCGGTGGCCCTCGCCCTCGGCTGGCGTCCCGCCGGCTCCCCGGCCGCCGCCCTGCTGCTGATCCTGCTGGGCACCGCGGCCTTCAGCGGCCTCGGGCTGCTGATGGCGGGCACCCTGCGCGCGGAGGCGACGCTGGCCGGGGCCAATCTGGTCTACCTGGTCCTGCTCGGCTGCGGCGGGGTCGTCTTCCCGCTGTCCGTCTTCCCCGACTCGGTCGAGCCGTTGCTGGAGCTGCTGCCGATCACCGCGCTGACCGGCGGGCTCCGCTCGGTCCTGAGCGACGGGACGGGGCTGCCCCTCGGGGCGGTGCTCGTGCTGGCCGCCTGGGCCGTCCTCACCCTCGGTCTCGCATCCCGGACGTTCCGCTGGGAATGACACCGCCGCCAGGTAAGGTGTGAACGCCCGTGTGATTCGTGACGCGAGGAGTTCCATGACCGCCGAAGCCCTTCAGGGGCCTGCGGAGCCGTACAAGTCCGGCCTGCCCAGGCCGGGGGCGCTGCTGCGGACCGCCTCGGACGCCGTCCCTCCCTCGGGGCTGGTGCTTCTGGCGATCCTGTCGGTGCAGGTGGGCGCGGGCTTCGCCAAGGATCTGTTCGCCCAGCTGCCGCCGAGCGGCGTGGTGTTCCTGCGGATCGCGACGGGCGCGCTGGTCATGGGCCTGATCGCCAGGCCCAGGCTGAGGGGGCTGACCCGCGCGGACGTCGGGGTCGGCGTGGCGTTCGGCGTGACGCTGGGCGTGATGAACCTGTCGTTCTACGAGGCGCTGGCCCAGCTGCCCATGGGCATCGCGGTCGCGATCGAGTTCCTCGGCCCGCTCGGAGTGGCGGTGGCCGCCTCGCACCGCCGCCTGGACCTGCTGTGGGTCGCCCTCGCGGGCTCCGGCGTCGCACTGCTGGCCCCATGGGGAGGCTCGGCCTCACGGATCAGCTGGGCCGGGATCGGCTTCGCCCTGGTCGCGGCGGTCTGCTGGGCGGGCTACATCCTGCTGTCGTCCGCCGCGGGCCGCCGCTTCCCCGGGGCCACGGGCCTGTCCCTCGCGATGATCGTTTCGTTCCTGGTGGTCGCCCCGATGGGCATCGGCAGCGGCGGCGGCGACCTGCTGCACCCCGAGGTGCTGCTGATCGGGCTGGGGGTCGGCCTGCTGTCGTCGGTGATCCCCTACTCGATCGAGCTCGAGGCGCTGCGCAGGATGCCGAAACGGGTGTTCGGCATCCTGATGAGCCTGGAGCCCGCGGTTGCCGCGCTGGTCGGGCTTGTGGTGCTGGGTGAGGTGCTCGACGTGCGCGAGTGGGCCGCCATCGGCTGCGTGGTCGTCGCCAGCGTGGGCGCGACCCGCACCTCCCGCGGGACGCCGGGGTGAGCGGCCTACTCGGGGCCGCCGGCCCAGATGCCCCTGACATGCTGGATGTGGTCGCGCATCAGCCGCTCTGAACCCGCGGTGTCGCCTGCGGACAGCAGGTCGAGCAGCTGGAGGTGCTCCCGGGCGGAGTCGATCAGGGCGCCGCGCGCGTAGAGCGCGGACAGGCCGTAGAGGCGGGCGCGCTTGCGCAGGTCGCGCACCACGTCCACGAGGTGCGCGTTGCCCGCCAGAGCCAGCAGGTCCACGTGGAAGCGGATGTCGGCGTCCACGTAGGCGAGCAGGTCTCCGCGCTCCGCCGCGTCGACGATCTCCTGGGCGACGGGACGGAGCGCCTCGAAGCTCTCCGCGCGGCTCGCGTCGGCCAGCCGCGCGACCGTGGGCACCTCGATGAGCCTGCGGATCTCGGTGAGCTCGTCCAGGTCGCGCTCGGACAGCTCGGTGACGCGGAAGCCCTTGTTCCGCACCGCCTCGACCAGGCCCTCCTTGGCCAGGTCGAGCATCGCCTCGCGCACCGGGGTCGCGGAGACGCCGAACTGGGCGGCGAGCACCGGCGCCGAGTAGACCACCCCCGGCCGCATCTCGCCGGTGATCAGAGCGGCCCGCAGCGCGTGCGCCACCTGCTCGCGCAGGCTCTGCCGCTCGCCGACGGGCGGCAGGTCGAGCCGGTCCTCCGCCGAAGGAACCATTCCAGCGCCTCTCATCTCGCACTCGTCCACGCCCGGTGAGCGCCGACCGCCGTCACCGGGTCCTGCCACGCCATGCTCAAGCTCTCGAACACCCCGGGTTCCCGGGCCGTGAGGCACGGAACCGGCGACCGGTTACCCGAGGTTTCCGGCCTGATGACCGGTGGCGATCGTACCGTTCCGCAACGGGATGATCAGGTCCCCGCCTCGGCGGGGTGGCGCTGCGAGCCTCGACGACCGCGGCGGCCCGCGCCGCGGGACCGTCACCGGCCTCTCCGCGGGCGTCGGGTTCGTGGGAGCCGACCGCGACCACGGTAGCGTCGTCGCGGGCCAGCCTACCGCCGAACAGGGGAATTCCGGCGGGAGCGGCGAGACTCAGCGGGACGGGCTGACGGTGACGGTGTGGGAGGAGGTGTAGAAGTCCTGCGCCGCCTTGCCCTGCTCCCTGCCGCCGTAGCCGGAGTCCTTCTCCCCGCCGAAGGGCAGGTAGAAGTCGACGCCGCTGGTCGGGGCGTTCACCCTGACCAGCCCGGTGTCGAGGCGCGCGCTCAGGTCCAGGGCGCGGTCCAGGTCACGGGTGTAGACGGCGGACGCCAGGCCGTAGCGGACGCCGTTGGCCAGCGCGACCGCCTCGTCGGCCGAGGCCGCGTCCTGCACCACGCAGATCGGTCCGAACACCTCCTCACGGGCGAGGGGGTGGTCGGCGAACAGGCCGTCGACGACCGTCGGCTCGACGTACCAGCCGCCGAGCCCGCCGAAGGCCTGCCTGCTTCCCGCCCTGCTTCCCGCGCCGCCCTCCCCCGTGCCTCCCGCGATCCGGCCGCCCGCCAGGATCCGGCCGCCCGCGGCGGCGGCGCTCGCCGCCGCGTCCGTCACCCGGTCACGGGCCGCCTCGTCGATCAGCGGGCCGACGACGGTGCCCGGGTCGGACGGATCCCCGAACCCGAGCCTCGCCACGGCCGCCAGCACCGCCTGGCGCACCTCGTCGCCGTTGCCGACCGCGATGATCCGCCTGGTGGCCGTGCACTTCTGCCCGGCGAACCCCATCGCCGCCGCCGCGATCTGGGCCGCGGCGCTCTCCAGGTCGGCGTCGGGCAGCACGATGGCGGCGTTGTGCCCGCCCATCTCCGTCTGCACGGGCACGCCGCGCCGTACGGCGGCGGCACGCACCAGCGCGCCGGCCGCGGCGGACCCGGTGAAGGAGACCACGTCCGCCGTCTCGGCCAGCGCGGCGCCCTCCTCCGCGCCGCCGGGCACGACCTGGAACTCGTTGAGGTCGAGCAGCTCGGCCAGGCGCAGCGCGCACGCCAGGGCCTGCGGCGCGGGCTTGAGCACGACGGTGTTGCCGAACGCCAGCGCGGGCGCGGCCTTCCACAGCGGGATGGCGAGCGGGAAGTTCCACGGCGTGATCAGCCCGGCGACGCCGAGCGGGCGGCGCCGGGTGAACAGCAGCCCGGCGCCCGACGGCTCGTGGACCGCGCCCACCGGGTCGAAGACCTGCTGGGCGTAGTAGCGCAGGATCGAGACCGAGCGGGCGACCTCGGCCCTGGCCTCGGTGACCGGCTTGCCGACCTCGCGGACCACCAGGGCCGCCAGCTCGTCGGCCGCCCCCTCGACCGCGTCCGCGGCTCTGGCCAGCGCCGTGGCCCTGGCGGAGGCGTTCCTCGCCGCCCAGTCGTGTTGCACGGCCTGGGCCAGCAGGACTGCGGCCTGCACGCCCGCCTCGCCGGCGGCGGGAAAGGAGGCGACGACGTCGGCGGGCGCGTGCGGGGAGCGGCTCTCGATGAGGCTGATCGCGGGAATCACAGCAGGAAACCTTCGGGGAACGGGTCGGTGGGGTCGAGGAAGTACTGGGCGGTTCCGGTGATCCATGCCCTCCCCGTGACGGTCGGAACCACCGCGGGCAGGTTCGCGACGGTCGTCTCCCCGACGAGCCGTCCGACGAAGCGGGTGCCGATGAACGACTCGTTCACGAAGTCGCTCTCCAGCCCCAGCTCACCTCTGGCGTGCAGCTGGGCCATCCTGGCGCTGGTGCCGGTGCCGCACGGCGAACGGTCGAACCAGCCGGGGTGGATGGCCATGGCGTGCCGGGAGTGCCCGGCGTCGGAGCCCGGGGCGGTGAACTGCACGTGGTGGCAGCCTCTGATGGCGGGGTCGAGGGGATGGACGGGCTCGTCCAGCTCGTTGATCGCGTCCATGATCGCCAGGCCCGCATCGAGGATGCGCCGCCCGTGCGAGCGGTCGAAGGGCAGGCCGACGGACTCCACGGGCAGGATCGCGTAGTGGTTGCCGCCGTAGGCCATGTCGTAGACGACCTCGCCGAGGCCCGGCACCTTGACCGCTCGGTCGAGGCCGACCGTGAAGGAGGGGACGTTGGTGATGGTCACCGCGACCGCGGCGCCGTCCTCGACCCGCACCTCGGCGACGACCAGCCCCGCCGGGGTGTCGAGCCTGACGACGGTGACGGGCTCGACGACCTCGACCATCCCCGTCTCGACCAGGACGGTCGCGACGCCGATGGTGCCGTGGCCGCACATCGGCAGGCAACCCGAGACCTCGATGAAGAGCACCCCGTAGTCGGCGTCCTGACGGGTCGGCGGTTGCAGGACGGCCCCGCTCATCGCCGAGTGTCCGCGCGGCTCGTACATGAGGAGGGTCCTGACGTGGTCCATCCCGGCCATGAAGCGCAGGCGGCGTTCGGCCATGGTCGCGCCGGGGACGACGCCGACTCCTCCGGTGATCACGCGGGTCGGCATGCCCTCCGTGTGGGAGTCCACCGCATGGAAAACCCGTCTTGTCCTCATCTGTCCTCCTGTCCCAGCCCCTCGGCCAGGATCTTCTCCGTCGCGGCGCGCACGGCGGCCTCCTCCTCGGGGGCCAGCGGCGTCCTGGGCGGACGGCTCGGGCCTCCCCTGAGCCCGGCCAGGTCCATGGACAGCTTGATGGCCTGTACGAACACGGGCCTGGAGTCCCAGCGCAGCAGCGGGTGCAGCGCCCGGTAGAGCGGGAGCGCGCTCCGCGTGTCGCCCGCGACGGCCGCCCTGTACAGGGCCACGCAGGCGTGGGGCAGCGCGTTGGGGTATCCCGCGACCCAGCCGACCGCGCCCGCGACGGCCAGCTCGAGCAGCACGTCGTCCGCGCCAGCCAGCAGGTCGAGGCCGGGGGCCGCCTCGGCGATCTCGTAGGCCCTGCGGACGTCGCCGCTGAACTCCTTGACCGCGACGATCAGGCCCTCCGCGTGCAGCCTGGCCAGCAGCGCGGGGGTGAGGTCGACCCTGGTGTCGAAGGGGTTGTTGTACGCGACGACGGGCAGGCCCGCCCTCGCCACCTCACGGTAGTGCTCGAGCACACCGCGCTCGTCGGCGCGGTAGGCGTTCGGCGGGAGCAGCATCACCGCCCCGCATCCGGCCTCCCCCGCCCGTTCCGCCCAGCGACGGGCCTCGAGGGCCCCGTAGGCGGAGACTCCCGGCATGACCCGGTCGCCGCCGACGGCCGCGACCGCCGTCTCGACGACCCGGATCCTCTCCTGCTCGGTCAGCGTCTGGTACTCGCCCAGCGACCCGTTCGGCACCACGCCGTCACAGCCGCCGTCCACCAGCCACCGGCAGTGCGCGGCGTAGCCGTCCAGGTCGATCGAGAGATCCTCCTCAAGGGGCAACGCGGTGGCCGTCATCACGCCGTGCCACGGCTTCACACGGGTCCTCGTCATCTCGGTCGATCATCCTTCCTCGGGGGATTCGGTCATGGCGGCGAGGTCGCCGAGCCTGACGGGCTGGGCGATCGGACGCCGGGGCGGCGCGGGATCCTCGCCGGCGAGCCACGCGACGGCGTGGGAGCACATCCGCCCCTGGCACCAGCCCATGCCCGGGCGGGCCAGCAGTTTCACGGACCGCGCGTCGGTCGCGCCCAGCTCCAGGGCCTCCCGCACGGCCGACAGCGGCACCTCCTCGCAGCGGCAGACCAGCGTGTCCCCGCGGAGCCAGCCCTGCCAGCCGGGCCGTACCGGGTAGGCCTCGAGCAGCGCTCCGGCGAAGGCGGACAGCCGGTCGACACGGCGTGAGAGGGCGGGCAGGGGCGGGACGCGACGGCCCAGGTCCGCGGCCACGGCCCGGCCCGCGACACGCCCCTCGGCCTCCGCCAGCGCCGCTCCGCCGACGCCGGTGGTCTCCCCCGCCGCGTAGACGCCGGGCACACTGGTGCGCATGCCCGCGTCCACGGCGACGACGGGAGCGCCGTCCAGGCCGTGGCGGGTCTCGCAGCCGAGCTGGACCGGCAGTTCCAGCTGGGGGACGAACCCGTACCCGTAGGCGAGGGTGTCGCACTCGAGGGTCCTGGTGGCGACGGGCCGCCAGTGCGCGTCCAGTCTCGCGACCGTGACGTGGGTCAGGCGGTCCTCACCGTGCGCCTCGACCACCGCGTGGCGCCCCCGGTAGGGCACCCGGCGCCTGGCCAGGCTCGCGCCGTACCCGAGGGCCTCGGCGACCCTGGACGCGGCGAGCAGCGGATGCCCGGCGAGCCCGAAGCGGCTGTTGGCCTCGTAGACGCCGAGCACGTCCGCGCCCGCCTCCGCGAGTCCGGCGGCGACCGGCAGCAGGAAGGGGCCGGTCCCCGCGACCACGACCTCGTGTCCCGCGACGACGAGATCGCCCTTGAGCAGGGCCTGCGCCCCTCCGGCCGTGAGCACGCCGGGCAGGTCCCAGCCGGGGAACGGCAGCGGCCTGTCGTGGGCGCCCGTGGCGATCAGCAGCGTGCGGGCGGCGACCGTGCGGGGCCGCTCCTCGCGATCCCCCTCCAGGCACCGCACGACCAGCGTCCCGGCGCGTTCCACCGCCCAGACCCGGTGGCCGAGCAGCACGGTCGCGCGCTCACCGAGGGCCTCCCACTGCCGGGCGAACCTGTCGAGCCCGTGGTGGAGCGCCCCCTGCCGGCGGGCGCCGAACCCCTCCGGCAGGTGGCGGAAGTACTGGCCGCCCGGCCTGGCGGCCGCGTCGACCAGCACGACGTCCAGCCCGGCCAGGCAGGCGCTGAGCGCGCCGGCCACTCCCGCGGGGCCCGCGCCGATGACGGCGAGGTCGTACACGGCGCTCACCCGTCGCCCTCCCCCGCCGCGTCCCGCGACCCGTCGGCGCCGTCCCCGGACGCCTGCGTTCCGCGCAGGGCCGCCTCTCCCGCCGCGTCCTGCGGCCCGCCGGTGCTCACCCTGTCCCCCGGGCGCGCCTCGGTGACGCAGGCCCGCAGGGACGGGCTGTCGTTGACCGTGACCAGGCAGTCGAAGCAGACGCCGATGCCGCAGAACAGTCCTCGCGGGCGTCCCGCGATCCTGGTGGTGCGCCAGGACCGGATGCCCGCGCCGTGCATGGCCGCGCCGACGGTCTGACCGGGGACCACGGGAACGGGGACGCCGTCCACGCTGATCTCGAACCCGGGCTCGGGGTCGGCCCGCACGAGGTCGTACGGCCGCCGCACCCGCCCCTGTCGTCGAGGCCTCATCGGCGCTCCTCCTTGAAGCGGTCCGGACGGAAGGGGCGCAGGTCCAGGTCAGGGGTGAGACCCGCCAGCACCTGGGCGAGCAGGTGGCCGGTCGCGGGGGCCAGGCCGATGCCCGCACCCTCGTGACCGCAGGCATGGTGGAGCCCGGGAGCCCTGGGGTCCGCCCCGATCACCGGGAGGTGGTCGGGGCAGTAGGGCCGAAACCCGCAGTAGGCCCGTATCACCCTGCGCCCAGCCAGCACGGGGAACAGCGCGACCGCCTGGCGGGCGAGGCGTTCGAGCACCGGGACCGACGTCGTGCGGTCGAAGCCCACCCGCTCGCGGCTGGCGCCGACGAGCACCGGGCCCGACGGGGTCGCCTCGACGACGGCGGACGTCTCCAGTTCCTCCGATTCGCTGGCCACGTTGGCGACGTAGGCGGCGGTGTAGACCTTGTGCCTGATCACAGGCTCCGGGATCGGCTCGGTGACCAGCACGAACCCTCTCCTGGGCAGGATCGGGACGCGCACCCCCGCCAGCGCGGCGACCTGCCCGCCCCAGACGCCCGCGGCGTTGGCGACGGCTCCGGCGAGGATGTCCCCGTGGTCGGTCCTGACGCCGGTGACGCGGTCGCCGCCGCGGAGGAAGCCGGTGACGGCGACGCCGGTGCGCAACATCAGGGCGCCGCGGCCGAAGCGCTCCGCGCCCCGCCGGATCAGCGTGGCCGCCGCCAGCATGGGCTGGACCTGGGCGTCCCGTGGGTAGAACACGCCTCCGGCGAGCCCCCGCGCCAGGTGGGGCTCGTACTCGCCGAGTTCCCGCGCGGCGACCGCCGTGTGCTCGACCCCCTGGCCGGCGGCGAGGCCGGTGAGGGCCTCGAGGTCCCGCGCGGTCTCGGCCACCACCAGGCCGCCCTTCGGCTCGAACTCGAACCCGTCGTGTTCGGCCAGGTCACGCCAGAGGCCGTCGGACAGCAGCGCCAGGTCCAGTTCGGGCCCCGGCGCCTTGTCGGAGACCAGGACGTTCCCCTCTCCCGCGCCGGTCGTGCCGCCCGCCACGGGCCCGCGGTCGACGACGACGACGTCCAGCCCCGCGCGTGCCGCGTAGTAGGCGCAGGCTGCCCCGACGGCGCCCGCGCCGATCACCACGACGTCCGGCATCACCCACCTCGCTCCCGCAACCCGGCACGTCAGTAATATGTCACATATTTATAAGGGGATCAATCGTCTCTCGCCCGCGTCTCTCCAGTTCAGCCGATCCGTACCCGGCGGTCCGCCCGGTAAGCCGTACGGGCTCACCCCCTCAGGCGCCGCCACGCCGGGAGGGGACCGCCCCGCTCGCGTCCGCCCCACCCCGCCCACACCCGGGTCACCGGCGGGACCACCGCCCTCGCCGCCTAGCATGTGAGCCGTGAACCAGCTCCTTGACCAGGCACGTCTGCGCGCCGTGAACCTCCCGTCCAGCGTGTGGTCCCCCACGCCCCGCACCCTGCGCCGGTGGGCGCTGGCGGCCGTGGTCGTCAACGCGGGCATCACGGTGACCGGCGCGGCCGTGCGGGTCACCGGATCGGGACTCGGCTGCCCGACCTGGCCGAGGTGCACCCCGGACAGCTTCGTCCCGGTGGCCCACCCCGAGATCTCCCCGGTCAACATGGCGGTGGAGTTCGGCAACCGACTGCTGACCTTCGTGATCCTGGTCGTCGGCCTGGCCTGCCTCGTGGCCGCGTTGAGGCTGCTGCCGCGCCGCAAGGACCTGGTCAGGCTGGCCTGGATCCAGCCGCTCGGCGTGGCCGCGCAGGGGCTCTGGGGCGGTCTGGTCGTGCGCAGCGCGCTCAACCCGGTCACCGTGAGCGTGCACTTCCTGATCTCCATCGGCATGCTCGCCGCCGCCGTCGCGCTCCACACCCGGGCCGGGGAGGGCGACGGTCCGCCCGAGCCGCTGGTCCACCGCGACATCCGGAGGCTCGGCTTCGCCCTCGTCGCGGCGGTGGCCGTCCTGCTCGTCGCGGGAGTCGTGGTGACCGGGACCGGTCCGCACTCCGGGGACGCGGTGGCCTCCCGGTTCGCCTTCGACATCGAGACCGTGGCCAGGATCCACGCCGACGTCGTCTACCTCGTGGTCGGGCTCACGTTCGCGCTGGTGTTCGCGCTCCACATCACCAGGGCGCCCGCGGCCGCGCGGCGGGCCGCGCTGACGCTGCTCGGCGTGGAGCTGGCCCAGGGCGTCATCGGATACGTCCAGTACTTCCTGGCGGTGCCCGCCTTCCTGGTCGGCCTGCACGTGCTCGGCTCGACGCTGGTGTGGATCTGCACGCTGCGGGCGGTGTACGCGCTGCGGTCGCGGGGGCCGCTGGAGAGCACGGCGGACGCCCGCGACGCGCTCGGCTCGGCCACCGCGCGGGCCTGACGGCCCGACGGCGTCCGGCCGCCCGGGGATCCCGGCTCCGCCTGTCTTGATTTGCCCAAAGATCACGACACATCGGGTGAATCGTGGCGACAATGGCCGTATGTATGACCGTTTACCGCTGTCACGTCAGGTCCTCCGGCGCCTCTACCAGGGCGCCGTCCTGCTGAGCGTGCTGGCGATCGCCCCGCTGACCTGGGCCTGGCTGTCCAGCTCGGGACACACGGCGGTCGCGGGCTCCTCCCCCCGATGGGTGGCCGAGGTCCCCGAGGCGCCCGCCGCGCTGGTCCTGGGGGCGGCCGTCTTCGGAGACCAGCCGTCCAGCATGCTGGCCAGGCGGCTGGACATCTCCGCCGAGCTGTACCGGGCGGGCAAGGTGAAGGCGCTTCTGCTGTCCGGCGACAACGGACGGGCGGGCTACGACGAGCCCACCGCCATGCGGGACTACCTGCTCGCCCGCGGCGTACCGGGCGACGCCCTCGTGCTGGACTACGCGGGCTTCGACACCTGGGACTCGTGCGTGCGGGCCCGTGACGTGTTCGGGGCCACCCGGGTGACCGTGGTCACCCAGCTGTTCCACCTGCCGAGGGCCGTCACGCTGTGCCGTACGGCGGGCCTCGAGGCCTTCGGCGTCGGCGACGACTCCTCCAGGCAGTGGGCGGCCCTCACCTACGGCTACGCCGCCCGGGAGTTCCTCGCCTCGGCGAAGGGCTTCGCCGACTCCGTGCTCCTCGACTCCGCCCCCGTCTTTCCCGGGCCGCGCGAGACCACCCTGGACGCCGCGCTCCGCTCGGCGGCCGGGCAGGGGCGCCCGCCCTATCCGGGCAACGGGTAGTGCCCGGGGCCCTGCGGGGGCTGCGGCGGATGGGGGTCCGGCCACTGCCCGGCCCCCCATGACTGCGGCGGCGCGTCGGAGGCGCCCCACTGCGCACGGGGCGGACCGGGAGGATGCCCCGGCGGCGCGGAGGAGGCGGCGTACGGCGGGGCGTTCCCGCCGGGCGTCTGCCCGTGGGTCACCGTAAACGCCGCGCGCGCGGCGGCCATGCACTGCAGCAGCGCCCGCTGCTCCTCGTTGAACGTGCGCTCGTCGAGCATGCCGCGTCTGGCGCGTTCGTGCAGCAGGCCGAGCTCGGTGGCCGCGAGCTGGTAGTCGCTCATCGCCCGCGCCCCCGCCTTGCCGCCGTTCGTCCTGGCCCACTGCCGCGCGTGGCGACGTCCGGGCAGCGAGGCGAGCATGGCCACGTCGTAGGGGCCGACCAGTCCGGTCGCCCCGTAGGCGGGCAGGTAGGCGGTGATCAGGCCGATGATTCGCTTGCGGTCGCGGAAGACGATCCAGATCAGGACGATCAGCACGACCAGCAGCAGCAGGTAGGCGACGGCCAGGCCGCCGATGCCGACGTAGGAGGCGAAGCCGTTCCAGATGCCGTGCAGCAGCATCGCGCCGACCCAGCCCGCCGCGACCACCCAGACGCGTCCCGGGCCCTGGCGCTGGGCGGCGTAGGCGACCGCGACGCCGATCATCGAGGTGAACAGCGGGTGGGCGAACGGCGACAGGATGCCCCGCAGCACCACGGTCACGGCCAGGCCCTTGGCGCCCGTCTCGTGGAGCGCGGCCACGTAGTAGCTGACGTTCTCACTCATCGCGAAGCCGAGGCCGACCATGCTGGCGTAGATGACGCCGTCGGTCGGCCCGTCGAGCTCGGCCCGCCTGAACCTGAGCAGGCCCAGCAGGACCAGGCCCTTCATCGTCTCCTCGACCACCGGCGCGCCGAAGGTCGCCGCGATGTTGCGCGCGGTGTCATAGCCCAGTCTGGCGGTGTTCTCGATGTAGACCAGGTTGAAGGAGTTGACCAGGCCCGCGACCAGCACCGCGACGCCCGCCCCCCAGGCGAAGGCGAAGATCAGGTTGCTGCGGGGCTCGGGTTCCATCCGGTCGAGCGCCAGCACCGCGGCCAGCAGCACCGGCACCGGGGCGAGGGCCAGCGCCAGCGCGATGAAGAAGTAGACCGGATCGCCGTTGAACAGGTCGAAGGAGAACGACGCCAGCGCGCACAGACCGGCCAGGACGAGCCCGGCGATCAGCCCGACGGAGGGTCGGTCCCTCAGGACCCAGCGGGGATCACGGCTCGCCATGCGGCAACCGTAACCGATCAACCACGACGTGTCCCCTCTCACCTCTCAGTGGGCCGTAACCGGCCACGAGGAGGTATTGCCGGACATGACAGTGTGAAAACGGCGGGAACATCTCCCTGCCGGAAGGGAAAGCGCGCGCCTCCGCCGGTGACGGCTCACCGGGGCGTCGCGGGGCCGCCCCAAGGGGTTCCGGCGGGCGCGAGGGGTGCCTGCCCGACGTTCCTGCGGGCAGGAGGCGCACGGGCCCGGCGGGCGGAGCGCGTGGCGGCTCCGACGGGCCTCAGACGAGCATGGAGTCGACGGCGACGGCGAGGAAGAGCAGCGCCAGGTAGGCGTTCGACCAGTGGAAGAAGCGCATCGGGCGCAGGTCGACGCCGGTCTTGCCCGCGTTGACCCGGCCCAGGAGGCGGTAGACCTCCCACAGGCAGGCGCCGCCGAGGACGGCCGCCACGACGGGGTAGAGCAGCGTGGTCCCGGCGATCGGCCACAGCAGCAGCGAGCACAGCACGGTCGCCCAGGTGTAGGCGAGGCTCTCCAGCACCACGCGGCGCTCGGTCGCCACCACGGGGAGCATCGGGACCTTCGCCGCCGCGTAGTCCTCCTTGTAGCGCATGGCCAGGGTCCAGGTGTGCGGGGGCGTCCAGAAGAACACCACGCCGAAGAGCACCACGGGGGCCCAGTCGAGGCTGCCGGTGACGCCCGCCCAGCCGATGAGCACCGGCATGCAGCCCGCGATGCCGCCCCACACCACGTTCTGGGAGGTCCGCCGCTTGAGGATCATCGAGTAGACGAGCACGTAGAAGAGGTTCGCGGCCAGCGACAGGCCGGCCGCGAGCCAATTCACCGTCAACCCGAGGCCAAGAGTCGACAACACGCCGAGGATGACGCCGAAGATCAGAGCGTTGGCCGGCGGGACCTGATCGCGGGCCAGCGGGCGGCGGCGGGTCCTGCGCATCGCGGCGTCGATGTCGCGGTCGATGTAGCAGTTCAGCGCGTTGGCGCTGCCTGCGGAGAGGGTGCCGAACACCAGCGTGCAGACGGCGATCCACAGCGGGGGCAGGCCTTTGGCGGCCAGGAACATCACCGGCAGCGTCGTGATCAGCAGCAGCTCGATGATCCGCGGCTTGGTGAGGGCGACATAGGCCTTCACGACGTCGCCGAACGAGCGCGGCACGGTGATCGCGGTCGCTTCCGTCGCGGACGGGGCCGTCGATTGCTTGTCGGTCAGCACCATTAAGGCGCTTCCAGCACGTGCGGGGTCAACGCGTAACCTCTGATTAGAGCGAATCCGTGGATGCGGGCACCAGCCAGCCTTGAGCACTCAACTGTAGTTGTTGGGGTGGCCGGTTCCGGCATGGGGTGGGGAAGCGGCGTGATGTGACGCCTTCAAGGGGGTTATGTCCGGACTGTTCCGACTCCCATGGAGTCGCCCGGCTCAGCCTGCGCAACGGTAGCGAGGCCGAACCGTTAGGGTCCGGTGTGGGCGGGAAAAGCCAAACCGGCGCCACCATCACACGACTAGATCCGGAGATCGAGCAGTTGAGCAGCGAACTCGTGCCAGCCCTTGAGTGGAGCGACCTGGACCGTAAGGCGGTCGACGTCGTCCGGGCCCTGGCGATGGACGCGGTAGAGAAGGCGGGGTCGGGCCACCCCGGCACCGCGATGAGCCTGGCTCCCGCCGCCTATCTGCTTTTTCAGCGGATGATGCGACACGATCCCTCCGACCCCTCCTGGGCGGGCCGGGATCGCTTCGTCCTCTCGGCCGGGCACTCCAGTCTGACCCTGTACATCCAGCTGTTCCTGTCGGGGTACGGCCTGTCCCTCGACGACCTGAAGAGCCTGCGCCAGTGGGACAGCCTGACACCCGGGCACCCCGAGCACGGCCACACCGTCGGCGTCGAGACCACCACCGGCCCGCTGGGGCAGGGCATCGGCAACGCCGTCGGCATGGCCATGGCCGCCCGCCGCGAGCGCGGCCTGTTCGACCCCGACGCCGCCCCCGGCGCCAGCCCGTTCGACCACACGATCTGGTGCATCGCCTCCGAGGGCGACATCGAGGAGGGCGTCAGCCACGAGGTCAGCGCCATCGCGGGTCACCAGAAGCTCGGCAACCTGGTCGTCGTCTTCGACAGCAACCACATCTCCATCGAGGACGACACCCAGATCGCGCTGAGCGAGGACATCGTCAAGCGCTACGAGGCGTACGGCTGGCACGTCCAGACCGTCGACTGGACGGCGGGCGGCGAGTACTCCGAGGACGTCGAGGCGCTGCACCAGGCCCTCGAGGCCGCCCGCGCCGAGAGCGACAGGCCCTCCTTCATCCGCCTGCGCACCATCATCGGCTGGCCCGCGCCCAACAAGCAGAACACCGGCAAGGCCCACGGCTCCGCCCTGGGCGCCGACGAGGTCTCCGCGACCAAGACGGTCATGGGCCAGGACCCCGCCAAGAGCTTCGACGTCCCCGACGACGTGCTGGAGCACGCCCGCGCCGTGGTCGAGCGGGGCCGGGCCGCCCGCGCCGAGTGGGACAAGGCCTTCGCCAACTGGCGCGAGGCCAACCCGGAGCGCGCCGCGGAGTTCGACCGCATCTCCGAGCGGCTGCTGCCCGCGGGGTGGACCGAGGCGCTTCCCGCCTTCGAGGTCGGCGCCTCCGTGGCCACCCGCAAGGCCTCCGGCGAGGTGCTCAACAGCCTGGCGCCGGTGCTGCCCGAGCTGTGGGGCGGCTCGGCCGACCTGGCCGAGTCGAACAACACCACGATGAAGGGTGAGCCGTCCTTCATCCCCGAGGAGTACCAGACCAAGGAGTTCCCCGGGAACCGCTACGGCCGCACGCTGCACTTCGGCATCCGCGAGCACGGCATGGGGTCCATCCTCAACGGCATCGCGCTGCACGGCGGCACCCGCCCCTACGGTGGCACGTTCCTGGTCTTCAGCGACTACATGCGCCCCGCCGTACGGCTCGCGGCGCTGATGAAGCTCCCGGTCATCTACGTGTGGACCCACGACTCCATCGGCCTGGGCGAGGACGGCCCGACCCACCAGCCGGTCGAGCACCTGTGGGCGCTGCGCGCCATCCCCGGCCTCGACGTCGTCCGCCCCGCGGACGCCAACGAGACCGCCGCCGCGTGGCGGGCCGTGATCGAGCACAACGACCGCCCAGCCGCGCTGGCGCTGACCCGGCAGAACCTCCCGGTCTACGAGGGCACGGGCGACGCGGCGAAGGTCGCCCGCGGCGCCTACGTCCTGCAGGACGCCTCGAACGGGCAGCCCGCCGTCATCCTGATCGGCACCGGCTCCGAGGTCGAGCTGGCCGTGGGGGCCCGCAAGCTCCTCGAGGAGCAGGGCATCCCGGCCCGGGTCGTGTCGATGCCGTGCGTCGAGTGGTTCCACGCACAGGACGCCGCCTACCGGCAGACCGTGCTGCCCTCGACGGTCCGCGCGCGCGTCGCCGTCGAGGCGGGAATCGGACTGGGCTGGCGGGAGTTCGTGGGAGATGAAGGGGAAGTGGTCAGCCTGGAGCACTTCGGCGCTTCGGCCCCCTACAAGACCCTTTACGAGCAGTTCGGCCTCACCGCCGAGCGAGTGGCAGCCGCCGCCAAGGCGAGCCTCGCCCGGACCGGGGCCGACAAGGGCGAGACGACGGGAAACTGATCATGAGTGAGATCCTGAAGAGCCTATCTGACCAGGGCGTCTCCATCTGGCTTGACGACATCAGCCGCGAGCGTCTGCGCACCGGCAACCTGGAGTCGCTGATCCGCGACAAGCACGTGGTCGGCGTCACCTCCAACCCGACGATCTTCGCCTCCGCGCTGAGCAAGGGCGACGCCTACGACACCCAGCTGCACGACCTGGCCGTTCGGGGGGTGGAGGTCGAGGAGGCGGTGCGCGCCATCACCACCTACGACATCCGCTGGGCCGCCGACGTGCTCAGGCCGGTCTACGACGCCACCGGCGGCGCGGACGGCCGGGTCTCGATCGAGGTCGACCCGCGCCTGGCCAGGAGCACCGACAAGACCGTCGCCGAGGCGCGCGCGCTGTGGTGGATGGTCGATCGGCCCAACCTGTTCATCAAGATCCCCGCGACCGTCGAGGGCCTGCCCGCGATCACGCAGGCGATCTCGGAGGGCATCAGCGTCAACGTCACGCTGATCTTCTCCCTCGAGCGCTACCGCGCGGTCATGGACGCCTGGCTGACCGGCCTGGAGCGGGCGAAGGCCAACGGCCTGAACCTGGCCGGCATCGAGTCGGTCGCCTCCTTCTTCGTCAGCCGGGTGGACACCGAGATCGACAAGCGCCTGGACAAGCTCGGCACGCCCGAGGCCAAGGCGCTCAAGGGCAAGGCGGCGGTCGCCAACGCCCGCCTGGCCTTCGCCGCCTACGAGGACGTGGTCAACTCGCCGCGCTGGCAGGCCCTGAAGGCCGCCGGGGCGCGTCCGCAGCGTCCGCTGTGGGCCTCGACCGGCACCAAGGACCCCAGCTACCCCGACACCCTCTACGTCGACGAGCTGGTCACCGCGGGCACGGTCAACACGCTGCCGGAGAAGACCCTCGACGCGGCGGCGGACCACGGCCGCGTCACCGGCGACACGATCCGCCCCTTCTACGAGGACGCCTGGAACGCCATGGCCGCCCTCAAGGAGATCGGCATCGACTACGACGACGTGGTCCGGGTCCTGGAGGAGGAGGGCGTGGAGAAGTTCGAGGCGTCCTGGAACGAACTACTGGCCACCGTCTCCGCCGAGCTCCGGAAGGCGTGAACCACATGTCGGTTTCCGTAACGTTCGGCGAGGACAACCTGGCCGAGCAGGCTTCGGAGACGGCCGGCCGGCTCGTCTCCGAAGGGGTTCACGAGGCTCTCGCCAACGGCGACCCCACCCTGTGGGGCCCCGAGGCCGAGCCCGAGGCGGCGATCCGTCTCGGCTGGCTCACCCTCCCGCTGACCAGCAGGGAGCTGCTCCCGGAGATCGGCAAACTGGTCGAGCGAGCCCGTGCCGAAGGCCTGGACCACGTGGTCCTGGCCGGCATGGGCGGCTCCTCGCTCGCCCCCGAGGTCATCACCACGACCGCCGACGTGCCGTTGACGGTGCTCGACACGACCGACCCCGGCCAGGTGCTCCGCGCGCTGCGGGACCGCCTCGACCGCACGATCCTGGTGGTCGCCAGCAAGAGCGGCGGCACGGTCGAGACCGACAGCCACCGGCGGATCTACGAGAAGGCCTTCCGCGACGCGGGGATCGACCCGGCGGAGCGGATCGTCGTGGTCACCGACCCGGGGTCGCCGCTGGAGCAGACCGCGCTCGAGGCCGGTTACCCGGTCATCCTGGCCGACCCCAACGTCGGCGGCCGCTACAGCGCCCTGTCGGCGTTCGGCCTGGTGCCCAGCGCGCTGGCCGGGGCCGACGTGCGGCAGCTGCTCGACGACGCCGCCGCCGTGCAGCCGCTGCTGGCGCAGGCCGAGGGCAACCCCGGCCTGGACCTGGGCGCCGTCCTCGGCGCCGCCGCGGCCGCGGGGCGCGACAAGCTCGTGCTCGAGGACGGCCTCTCCGAGATCAACGGGCTGCCCGACTGGATCGAGCAGCTGGTCGCCGAGTCCACCGGCAAGTCCGGCAAGGGCATCCTGCCGGTCGTCGGCGCGGAGCCGGGCGAGGCGGAGGACGAGCTGGTCGTCGGGATCGACTCCGACGGCGTGGTCACCGTCAGCGGCCCGCTGGGGGCGCAGTTCCTCGTGTGGGAGTACGCCACCGCCGTCGCGGGCCGCGTCCTGGGCATCGACCCCTTCAACCAGCCGAACGTGGCCGAGTCCAAGGAGAACACCGGCAAGCTGCTGGACCTGGCGGAGCTGCCCGTCGGCACGCCGATCCTGGTCGACGGGCCGGTCGAGGTGTACGGCGAGCTGCCCGGCGGGCATGACGCCAAGGACCTGTCCGACGTGTTCACCCGGCTGCTCGAGGCCGTCCCCTCCGACGGCTATCTCGCGATCATGGCGTACCTCGACAGGGAGGCAGCCTTCGACGCCCCCCACGCCGAGGGCGCCTCGTTCGAGGAGATGACCGACGCGTGGAGCGCGGCCGACCCGGCCACGCTGCGCGCGCAGCTGGCGGTGCGCACCGAGCGGCCGATCACCTTCGGGTGGGGCCCCCGGTTCCTGCACTCCACCGGCCAGTACCACAAGGGCGGGCCGCAGAACGGCGTGTTCCTGCAGATCACCGGAGTCGTCGAGGAGGACGTCGAGGTTCCCGGCAGGCCGTACACCCTGGGCCGTCTGCAGCTGGCGCAGGCTCTGGGAGACCTGGGCGCGCTGGCCAGCCGAGGCCGCCCCGCCGTGCGGCTGCACCTGACCGATCGCGCCGCCGGGGTCGCACGTCTGCTCGAGGCAGCGCGGGAGGTCTGAATGAGCGACAAGCAGTCCGAGGCTCAGCCCCTCGACGCGCACGCCGTCGAGCCGGGCTCAGACGGCGTGCACGACGGGAAGGGCGGGGCGCTCGGCGAGAAGACGCGCCCCGCGACGGTGCACGGCGACGAGTCGACGGCCGCCGCCTCGGCCGCCGCGACCGTCGGCACCACCGAGGCGCTGGTCGAGTCCAACCCGCTGCGCGACCCTCGTGACAAGCGTCTGCCGCGCGTCGCGGGGCCGTGCGTGCTGGTGCTGTTCGGCGTGACGGGTGACCTCGCGCGCAAGAAGCTGCTGCCGGCGATCTACGACCTGGCGAACCGGGGGCTGCTGCCCCCCGGTTTCTCCCTGGTCGGCTTCGCCCGCCGCGACTGGAAGGACCAGGACTTCGCGCAGCTCACCCATGACGCCGTCAAGGAGCACGCGCGGACGCCGTTCCGCGAGGAGGTCTGGAAGCAGCTGGCCGAGGGCATCTTCTTCTGCCCCGGGGAGTTCACCGACGACGGCGCGTTCGACGCGCTGGCCATGATGCTCAAGGAGATCGACCAGACCCGGGGCACGGGCGGCAACTACGGCTTCTACCTGTCGGTGCCGCCGAAGTTCTTCCCGGTCGTGGTCGAGCAGCTCAAGCGCACCGGGCTGGCCAACGGTCCCGAGGGCGCCTGGCGCAGGGTCGTGATCGAAAAGCCCTTCGGGCACGACCTGCGGAGCGCCCAGGAGCTCAACGCGATCACCAGCGCGGTCTTCCCCGAGAGCTCGGTGTTCCGCATCGACCACTACCTGGGCAAGGAGACCGTCCAGAACATCCTGGCGCTGCGGTTCGCCAACAACCTGTTCGAGCCGATCTGGAACCGGGGGTACGTCGACCACGTCCAGATCACGATGGCCGAGGACATCGGCATCGGCGGCCGGGCGGGATACTACGACGGCATCGGCGCGGCTCGTGACGTGATCCAGAACCACCTGCTGCAGTTGCTGGCGCTGGTGGCGATGGAGGACCCGACGTCCTTCGGGGCCGACTCGTTGCGCAGGGAGAAGGAGAAGGTCCTCAAGGCGGTGCAGCTGCCGCCGGACCTCTCGCTGTCCACCGCCAGGGGCCGCTACGGGCCCGGCTGGCAGGGCGGCGAGCCGGTCGCGGGCTACACCCAGGAGGACGGCATCTCGCCGGACTCCATCACCGAGACCTACGCCGCGGTGAAGCTGGAGATCGCCAACCGCCGCTGGGCGGGGGTGCCGTTCTACCTTCGCACCGGCAAGCGGCTCAGCCGCAGGGTGACCGAGGTGGCCGTGATCTTCCAGCGCGCGCCGCACCTGCCCTTCAGCAAGGACGACACCGAGATCCTGGGCCAGAACGCCCTGGTCATCCGGGTCCAGCCGGACGAGGGCATCACGGTGCGCTTCGGTTCGAAGGTGCCCGGCACCGCCATGGAGGTCAGGGACGTCTCGATGGACTTCGCCTACGGCGAGTCGTTCATGGAGTCCTCTCCCGAGGCCTACGAGCGGCTGCTGCTGGACGTGCTGATCGGCGACCCGCCGCTCTTCCCGCACCAGCGCGAGGTCGAGCTGTCGTGGAAGATCCTCGACCCGATCGAGGAGTTCTGGACCACCCAGGGTGCGCCGGAGGAGTACCCCGCGGGCACGTGGGGCCCCTCCTCGGCCGACGAGATGATGGCCCGTGACGGGCGCGCGTGGAGGAGGCTGTAGATGACGAGCTTCATGCTCACCGGCACGACCGCGTCGAAGATCTCCTCCCAGCTCACCCAGCTGCGGCACCAGATGGGCACCCCCGCGGTCGGCATGGTGCTGACCCTGGTGGTGGTCTCCGACGAGAGCACCCAGTACGACGCGGTCAGGGCGGCGACCGAGGCGGCCAGGGAGCACCCCTCCCGGATACTGGTCGTCATCCCCCGCGACCCGAGGGAGCCGAACCGCCTCGACGCCGAGATCCGCTTCGGCGAGTCGACGCCGGGCGAGGTGATCCTGCTCCGTCTGTACGGCGAGCTCACCGAGCACGCCGACTCGGTGGTCGGGCCGCTGCTGCTGACCGACACCCCGGTGGTGGCCTGGTGGCCCGGCGACTGCCCCGAGGTGCCCGCCAAGGACCCCATCGGCCTGCTCGCCCTGCGCCGCATCGTCGACGCGCGTTCCGCGCCCGACTCGGTGAAGGCGATCACGGGCCGGTCGAAGGACTACCTCCCCGGTGACACCGACCTGGCCTGGACCCGGCTGACGACGTGGCGGAGCCTGCTGGCCGCCGCGTTCGACCAGCCGGTCGGCAAGGTCAAGAAGGGCGTCGTCGAGGCCGTGCCCGGCCACGCCAGCGCGGTGCTGCTGGCGGCCTGGCTGAGCGAGCGCCTGGGCGCGCCGGTGAAGGTGACCGAGTCCGACGGCCCCGGCCTGACCGCGGTCAAGCTGACCACCGCCGACGGCGACATCACCATCACCCGGGGCGACGGCCGCCTGGCCACGCTGTCGCGCCCCGGCCAGCCCGACCGCCAGGTCGCCCTCACCCGGCGTCCTACCTCGGAGCTGCTGGCCGAGGAGCTCCGCCGCCTGGACCCCGACGAGATCTACGAGGCGGCGATCCGGCGGATCTCCCGCGGCCACAAGTCCTGACCGCGCGAGGCGCCCCACGGTCCGCCGTGGGGCGCCTCGTCCGTCTTCGCCGAGAGGCCCGTTCGTCTTCACCGAGACTCGTTCGTTGCGAGACTCGTCCGTCGCCGAGGCCCGTCCAGGATTCTGGACGGGCCTCCTCGCCGGAAGTCCCATCGGAAGATCCAAAGATCCGCTGACGCGGTCGCCGCGCCGGAAGACGGTTGCGGGATCCGTCGAGAGTTCGTTGAGAGAGAAGTCCTGTGAGCGTTCCCACTGTGATCATCCATCGCGACGCAGACGTGCTCGCCAAAGCGGTCGCCGCCCGAGTGATCACCAGCCTCGTCGACGTCCAGTCGGGCAAGGGCTCGGCCTCCCTGGTGCTGACCGGCGGCACCGTCGGCATCGCCACCCTGGCCGAGATCGCGGCCACTCCCGCCCACGACGCGGTCGACTGGCGCAACCTGGACATCTGGTGGGGCGACGAGCGCTTCCTGCCGTCGGGCGACCCCGAGCGCAACGAGACCGGCGCCAGGCGGGCCCTCCTCGACCACGTCGACGTCGACCCCGCCCGCGTCCACGTGATGCGCGGTCCCGACTCGGGCATGACCGCGGAGGAGTCGGCCGAGGCCTACGCCGAGGAGCTCCGCCGGGCCGCGCGGCCCGAGGACCACGGACCCACGCCCTCGTTCGACGTCCTCATGCTCGGCATGGGCCCCGACGGCCATGTGGCGTCGCTGTTCCCCGGCATGCCCGCGCTCTACGACACGCGGCCCGTGGTCGCGGTGCACGGCTCGCCCAAGCCTCCGCCCACCCGGATCTCCCTGACGCTTCCGGTCATCCAGAGCGCGCGCGAGGTGTGGGTGATCGCGGCCGGTGAGGAGAAGGCGGGGGCCGTACGGCTGGCGCTGTCGGAGTCGGGGCAGATGCAGGTCCCGGCGGCGGGCGCCCGTGGCCGCCGGCGCACGCTGTTCCTGCTGGACCGGGCCGCCGCCTCCAAGATCCCCGCCTCCCTGGGCCGCATCTCCTCTCCCTGATTCCGCTTTCTCCGTCAGGCCCCGTGAACGGAAGATCCGTTCCCGGGGCTTTTCTCGTAAAGAACCGCCTTATGATTACCGCCACGGCGGCAGGGGCGGAGGGGAACAGGACCGGACGTGCCCTCGGGCGAAGACGCCGGGGTCAGCCCGGCGAACCCACCCCGTTCACCGTCGTCCGCGACCGGCGGCGAGAGATCGTCCGGTCAAGAAGGACGGCCGGCACGATGGCCGCCGCCAGGCCTGCGCCGATCCATGTGACGGAGACGATGCCCGCGCCCGCGTTCAGGGCGGCTCCGGCGAGCGCCGGAACAAGGCTGATGCCGAGCTGGAACGCGGAGACGGTGGTGGCTCCGGCGAGTGTCGGCGCCTGTGACGCGATGGCGAACACCCGCGCGTAGATGGCCGGGTTCAGCACGAATCCGGCGATCCCGAGGAGGAGAACGAGGGGAACGACGGCCAGCGCGTGCCGGGCTAGGACCGCGAGCAGGACAGAACAGGTCAGTATCCCGAGCGCTCCGATCAGGAGTGCCCGAGAGGGCCGCCGGTCGGCGATCCTGCCCCCGATGGACAGACCGATGAGGGCACCGACGCCGAACAGCGCGAGGACCGCGGGAATCCAGACGTCGGGAACACCGGTGATGCCGGCCAGGAACGCCGCGAGGTAGTTGAACGAGATCATGTAGGCGGCGGTGCTCAGAATGGTCGCGGCGTAGACGACCCACAGTTGCGGTCGCCGCATGGTGCGAAGCTCACGCCGTACACTGGGCTCCCCGTCCGCGCTCGTCGCCGGCATCGCGAGCAGGCTCAAGATCGCACCGGCGACGGTCAGGGCGACCACACCCCAGAATCCACCCCGCCATCCGATGAAATAGCTGATCAACGCGCCTGCCGGGCCACCGGCGATCATCGCGAGGCTGAGGCCGCTGACGACGACCCCGGAGGCGCGTGCGGTCCGATCGGGCGTGACGAGGCTGATCGCGGTGACCGCCGCGACCGCCCAGTACCCCGCGTAGGCGAGGCCGCAGACGAAGCGGGTGACCAGGAGCACCACGTAACCGTCGGTCAGAAGGCCGATCGTCACCGAGGCGGCGAAGACGGCCTGGGTGGTCACCAGCGTGGTCCGTCGCCGCCAGCGCAGCGTCATGATGGCGAAGGGAGGCCCGCCGATCACGACGCCGACGGCGAATGCCGAGATCAGCGCACCGGCGGAGGACAGACTGATCCGCAGGTCGTCGGCGATCTCCGGCAGGACCCCCGCCAGCAGGAACTCCGCGCTGCCCATCGCGAACAGGCTGAACGCGAGCAGGTAGACGCCGAGCGGCAGTCTCCCCCGGGAGACCGGCACCCGCCGCTGCGCGGTTTCCGTGCTCACCGGCCATCACCCCGCACCACGGCGGCGACGCGGCGCTGTTCGACGGCGCGGTCGACGCCCATCTCCGCCAGGGCGATGTCGACGGCGGAGGCGGGCGCGTTGCCCGGCTCGCCGACGTCTGTCATCACCACCTGGCGGCGGGCCCGCGCGGGAAACAGGTGGGCGTCCAGCCCTGCCGCTCCGGTACCGGCCACCACGTCGTAGGCCCCGTCACCGGCGGCGCGCGGTGCGCCGCCGTCCGGGGCGTTCATCGCCTTGATCATGGCGATCACCTCCGTGCCCGATGGTGTGCGCCCCGGCGGGGAACCGACAATTTCCGTTGCTGATTCCGGGACGCAGGTGCTGATTCCGGGACGCGGGAGGTGAAATGAGGAGATGAATGATCAGTCCCCGATCGCCGCCACGCTGGCCCAGGTCGGCCCCCGTCTCAAGCACATCCGCACCCGGCGCGGCATGGCCCTGTCGGCGCTGGCCGAGGCCACCCGCATATCCAAGAGCACCCTGTCGAGGCTGGAGACGGGCCAGCGCCGCCCGAGCCTGGAACTCCTGCTGCCCATCGCGCAGGCCCACCAGCTCCCGCTGGACGAGCTGGTCGGGGCGCCGGAGGTCGGCGATCCACGGATCCGCTGTAAACCCCGCGTCCGCAACGGCCGCACGGTGATCCCTCTGACCGTCCACCCGGGACCCCTGCAGGCGTGGAAGTCGATCGTCCCGGCCGGGCAGAACCGGCCCGAACCGGTCACGCACGAGGGTTACGAGTGGCTGTACGTCCTGTCCGGGCGCCTGCGGCTCATCGTGGCCGACCACGACCTGATCATGGGACCGGGCGAGGCCGCCGAGTTCGACACCCGCCTGCCGCACTGGTTCGGCCCCGCGGGTGAGTCCTCGGTGGAGATCCTCAACCTGTTCGGCCGCCAGGGTGAACGCATGCACACCCGCGCCAGGCCACGCCCCCGCCAGGAGCCCGCGTCCTGAGCCGTGTCCTGGTCCGCGTCCACACCTGTATCCGCCTGCGTGCCCGCAGCCCGGAAGGTGGTCAGGTCAGCGCGTCGATCTCGGTGAGGATGCGCCGCTTGCCCGCCGGGTCCAGGTAGGAGGCGTTGACGGCGTTGCGGGCCAGTGCGGCGAGCGCCTCCCGGTCGAGGTCGAGGGAATGGGCGGCGACGCGGTACTCCCCGCTGAGGGTGGTGGCGAACATCGGCGGGTCGTCGCTGTTCA
Organism: Streptosporangium carneum; assembly: GCF_027922005.1. Taxonomy (GTDB): domain Bacteria; phylum Actinomycetota; class Actinomycetes; order Streptosporangiales; family Streptosporangiaceae; genus Streptosporangium; species Streptosporangium carneum. The sequence goes on from NZ_BSEV01000006.1 coordinate 313,683, forward strand.
GCGTGACGAACAGGCCCTCCTTCAGCAGCCGGGGCAGCGGGTGCTCCTCGATCACGGCGACCTGGCCCGTGCACACGTTGGAGGTGGGGCAGACCTCCAGGGGGATCTGGGTCTCGCGGAGGTGGGCGACCAGGCGGGGGTCGTCCAGGCAGGCGATGCCGTGGCCGATCCGTTCGGCGCCGTAGCCGTCGAGAACCTCCCAGATGGTCTCGGGTCCGGTCATCTCCCCGGCGTGCGGGACGCTGTGCAGTCCGGCGGCGGTGGCGGCCCTGAAGGCGTCGCGGTAGACGTCGCGGTGCTTCAGGCGCTCCTGCTCGATCCCGCCGATGCCGAAACCTACCAAAGCATGGGGAGGTTCTTCGAGTGCGTGGTCCAGGGTCACCCGAGCCGCCTCCTCCCCGTACTCGCCCGCGATGTCGAAGACGTAGGCGACCTGGACCCCGTGCTCGTCGAGGGACCGCGCCGCGGCCAGGTCGAGCGCCTCGGTGACCGCCCGCATGGGCATGCCCGCGACGTGGTGGCCGTACGGCGTGACCGTCAGCTCGACGTAACGCGCGTTCTGCGCGGCGAGGTCCCCGGCCAGCCCCGTCACCAGGGTCGCCACGTCCTCGGGGTCGCGGACCAGGGAGTTGACCGCCAGGTAGACCTCCGCGAAGTGCGGGAAGTCGCGGAAGGCGTAGAAGGCCCGCAGTTCCTCCTCCGTGGTGGGCACGGGGCCGCCGGGGTGGCGGCGGGCGAGCTCCAGGACCGTGGGGACGGAGGCGGAGCCGATCAGGTGGACGTGGAGCTCGACCTTGGGAAGCGCGTCTATGAAGGCGTCGATCGTCATGCGGCGACCCTACGCAGGCCGTACCGGCGGGCGATAGACATCGCCTGCTAATCTCACGGAGAAATGTCAGATTCTACAGAAGGCGTCGCGTCGGCGTGGCGCCCCAGCGGGAAGAGCGGTCGAACACGCGTCGCCGGACGAAGAGGATTTCGCACCGGCATCTCCTCCCCTTTCACCGGCAACCTGTCGCATAGTGGGTACAAGCACCTCGATCCCCTCACGGAGGCCTCCCGTGTTCGAGCGCTTCACCGACCGCGCCCGCCGCGTCGTGGTTCTGGCCCAGGAAGAGGCACTGCGGCTCGGTCACGGCCACATCGGCACCGAGCACCTGCTTCTCGGCCTGGTCGGCGAGGAGGAGGGCGTCGCGGGCCGTGCCCTGCGGAGCTTCGGCATCGGCGGCGAACAGGTGCGCGCCGAAATCGAGGAGACCGTCGGCCGGGGTGACAGGGAGCCGGTCGGCCACATCCCGTTCACCCCGCGCGCCAAGAAGGTGCTGGAGCTGGCGCTGCGGGAGGCCCTGGGCCTGCACCACGCCTACATCGGCACCGAGCACATCCTGCTCGGCCTGATCCGGGAGGGCGAGGGGGTGGCGGCCCAGGTGCTCGTCAACCGGGGAGCGCACCTCGAGGCCGTGCGCGGCCAGGTGGTCGCGCTGCTCGGACGGCGCGACCTGGATCCCTCCCCGTTGACGAGCGACGAGAGGTTCCACATCGCGCTCTCGTACGTCGCGAAGCTGGACCGCCTCCAGGAGACCCTGGACCGGATCGAACGCAGGCTGGACGCCCTGGGGGCGCCGCCGGATCCGGAGACGCCCGGCGGGACGTCCTGAGGGGGCTCCGGACAGAGGCGGGGGTCAGCTCGGGCAGGCGGCCACCAGCGCGCCCACGGCCAGCCTCGCCTCCACCACACCGGGGTCCTCGGTGTACCCCAGGGTCGCGCCCAGCGAGGTCAGCAACCTGCGCATGCGGACGTTGTCGGCCAGCAGACTGGCCCTGACCTCGGCGAACCCCAGGTCGCGGGCCTCGGAGACGACCATCCTGGCCAGCGCGGCGCCCAGCCCCATGCCCTGCCAGCGGTCCTCGACGAGGAAAGCCATCTCGGCGATTCCCGGGTCGGGGGTGAACATCAGGTTGGCCATGGCGATGACCTGGCCGTCGTGACCGGCGACCAGCGAGTTGCCCCGGCTCCGGTCGCAGAGCCGGTCGAAGGCGCGGGGCGGCAGCGCGGGCATCGCGGTGAAGTAGCGGAAGCGGCGGGCCTCGGGCGAGCAGCGGTCGTGCAGGTCGCGGACCGCCTCGCGGTAGAGCCGCGTGAGCGGGCGGATCTGGGTCTCGGTGCCGTCCGACAGCTTGACGACCCGGTCGCCGCCGACCGGCTGGGGCGCGGGCTGGGCCAGCCGTACGAAGGAGGCGGCCCTGGCGGCCTCGGTCAGCGTGAAGGGCAGATCGGCCCGGCGCAGCCGGATGGAACGGCGCGGAGCGACCGGCACGGTCAGCAGCGTCGGATCCGGAAGATCACTCATGTCAGAACCGTAGACCCAGCGGGCGTCGTCGGCGCGCAGCAACTCCCCGAGCAGTTCGGGAAGCCGCCAGGGCATCGCGCGCAGCCGGGAGGCGAGCAGGAGCGCGCGGGTCGGCTCGTCGGTCAGCTCGTGGGCGGTGGCCGCGACGACCTGGACCTGGCGGCCGCCCGCCGCCTCCAGCGCCTCGCGCACCGCCTCGGGGCCCGCGGGGATGTCTGCGACGAACTCGTCGACGGTGCCGTCGGTGTTGGACTGGACGCTCAGGCCCAGGATGTTGCCGCCCTTTTCCGCGAGTGCGGCGGCCAGCGAGGCCAGCCGTCCCGGACGCTCGTCAACCGTGGTGCGAATCCTCAGAAACCCCATCAGAACACTCCCTCCGTCAAGCACAGCCTGGCGCGCGGCTGTTACGGGACTGCTACACGGGAGTGAGATCATCGTTACGTCACGAAAGGTGGCCGATGATGCTTTTGTGCAACGGTTTCCGTTGGAAGGTGTGCCGTAACTGACGGATATAGCAGGATATGTGCCCATGAGCACGCGTGTTCCCCTGTCCAGGGATTTCGTCAACGGGGACGTCTCCTTCTGGTATCGCTCCCTCGGCCTTCCCCCGGCGGGCGAACCCCTCGGCGGCGACCGTGACGCCGACGTGGCGATCGTCGGCGCGGGCTACACCGGGCTGTGGACCGCCTACTACCTGAAGAAGGCCGACCCGGGCCTGCGGGTGGTCGTGCTGGAGAAGGAGTTCGCCGGTTACGGCGCGTCGGGACGCAACGGCGGCTGGCTGGTCGGCGAGCTCGCGGGCACCCCCGAGCGCTACGCCAGGACGCACGGCGTGGACGCGGCCAAGCGGCTGCAGCGGGTGATGTTCGAGGCGATCGACGAGGTCGTGTCCGTCGCCGAGAAGGAGGGCGTCGACGCCGACATCGTCAAGGGCGGCGTCACCACGGTCGCGACCAACGCCGCCCAGGACCGGCGGCTGCGCGAGCTCCTCGCCCACGAGCGGCACTGGGGCTGGACCGAGGAGGACGTCAGGCTGCTCGACCCGGCCGAGCGGGAGGGCCGCCTGCGGGTCGACGGCGCGGTCAGCGCGATCTGGAGCCCGCACTGCGCCCGGATCCAGCCGGCCAAGCTGGCCCGTGGCCTGGCGCGGACCGTACGGGACCTCGGGGTCGAGATCTTCGAGCGCACCCCGGTCACCGAGATCGCCCCGCGCGAGGCCCGCACGCCGTACGGGACCGTCCGCGCCGAGTACGTCATCCGGGCGACGGAGGGCTTCACCGCCGGGCTGAGGCAGTACCACCGGGCCTGGCTGCCGATGAACAGTTCGATGATCGTCACCGAGCCGCTGGGCGACCTGTGGGACGCGATCGGGTGGGAGGGCTGCGAGCTGCTCGGCGACATGGCGCACTACTACATGTACGCCCAGCGCACCGCCGACGGCCGGATCGCGTTCGGCGGGCGCGGCAAGCCCTACCTGTACGGCTCGCGCGTGGACGACAGGGGCCACACCCACACCTGGACGATCGAGGCGCTGTGGGAGCTGCTGACCGGCATGTTCCCCGCGGTCAGGGCCTCCAGGGTGGCGCACGCCTGGTCCGGGGTGCTCGGCGTGCCGCGCGACTGGTGCGCGACCGTGCACGTCGACCACGCCACCGGCGTCGGCTGGGCGGGCGGCTACACGGGCCACGGGGTGACGACCACGAACCTGGCGGGCCGCACGCTGCGCGACCTGATCCTGCGCGAGGACACGGAGCTGGCCTCGCTGCCCTGGGTGGGCCGCAGGGTGCGAGGCTGGGAGGTGGAGCCCCTGCGGTGGATCGGGGTGCACGCCATGTACGACCTGTACCGCCGCGCCGACGCCAGGGAGAAAGCGGGCCTGGACCGTACCTCCGTCCTGGCCCGCGTCGCCGACTCCATCACCGGACGCTGAGTCCGAGGACATCACCGCACATCGAGGAGAGCCATGATCCATCTGTCCGACGCCTCCGCCCGCACGCCGGTGGGGGTCAGGTGAACGACATCCTGTTCCGCGGCGGCCGGGCGTTCCTGGCCGCCGGAGCCTTCGCCGAGGCGGTGCTCGTCCGCGAGGGCCGCATCGCCGCCGTGGGGTCGGAGACCGAGGTCGTACGGCGCGCGGCCCCCGGCCACGACACCGTGGACCTCGGCGGCGGCCTGCTGATCCCCGGCATCACCGACTCCCACATGCACCCGGTGATGGCGGGCCTGGAACGGGCCAGGTGCGATCTGTCGCAGGTCAGCGGCCTGCCGGCGTACCTGGAGCGGATCGTCGCCTACGCCGAGGCCCATCCGGACCGCGAGTGGGTCGACGGCGGCGGCTGGGACATGGCGGCCTTCCCCGGCGGCCTCCCGCACCGCTCGCAGCTCGACTTCCTCGACCGGCCCGCCTACATCATCCAGCGCGACCACCACGCGGCCTGGGTCAACAGCGCGGCGCTGCGGCGCGCGGGCGTCACCCGCGACACCCCCGACCCCGCCGACGGCAGGATCGAGCGCGATCCGGACGGCACCCCGAGCGGCGTGCTGCACGAGGGCGCGATGGACCTGGTCGGCCTGCTCACCCCGCGCCCCACGGCGCAGGACCTCACCGACGCGCTGCTCGACGCCCAGAACCACCTGTTCTCCCTGGGGATCACCGGCTGGCAGGACGCCATCGTCGGCTCGTACGCGGGTTCCGACGACCAGCTGCCCACCTACGTCTCGGCGGCCGCCTCCGGCAGGCTGAGGGCCAGGGTCGTCGGCGCGCTGTGGTGGGACCGCACGCGCGGCGCCGAGCAGATCCCCGAGCTGCTCGAGCGCCGAAGGTCGGCCGAGAACCTGGAACGGTTCCGCGCCACCTCCGTGAAGATCATGCAGGACGGCATCACCGAGAACTTCACCGCCGCGGTGATCGAGCCCTACTGCCGCTGCGGCGGCACGGGCCTGTCCTACGTGGACCCCGCGCTGCTGAAGGGGTACGTCGCCGAGCTGGACCGGCACGGCTTCCAGGTGCACTTCCACGCGATCGGCGAACGCGCGGTCCGGGAGGCGCTCGACAGCTTCGAGGGAACCGACCCGGCCAACCGCCACCACATCGCGCACCTGCAGATCGTCGAGCCGTCCGACGTGCCGCGTTTCGCCGCCCTGGGCGTGACCGCCAACCTGCAGCCGCTGTGGGCCACCCACCAGCCCCAGATGGACGAGCTGACGATCCCGTTCCTGGGCGAGGAGCGCGCGTCCTGGCAGTACCCCTTCGCCGACCTGCTGCGCACGGGCGCCCGCCTCTGCGCGGGCAGCGACTGGCCGGTCTCGACCGCCGACCCCTTCCAGGGCATGCACGTGGCCGTCAACCGCACGGAGCCGGGCGGCTCGGCCCACGCGGACTACCCGACCGCCCAGACCCCGTTCCTGCCCGGCCAGAGCCTGGACCTGGCCGCCGTGCTGACGGCCTACACGGCGGGCTCGGCCCGGATCAACCACGACGACGAGGCGGGGACCATCACCCCCGGCAACCGCGCCGACCTGGTCGTCCTCGACCGCGACCCGTTCGCCGAACCGGCCGCCGAGATCTGGCGCACCCGGGTGGCGGCGACCTTCGTCGGCGGCGAGGAGGTCTACCGCCGCTGACCGGGTCACCCCGCCGAAGAACGAGGCGGCGACCCCACACCTTCACCGGATTCGGAGTCTCCGGGACCCTTCACCGCTCCCAGAGTCTTCCGGCTCCCACCATGCCCGAGGCCTTCGAACCCCCTCACCGGGTTCGAAGCCTCCGGCACCCCTCACGATGCTCGGAGCCTCCCGGAACTCCTCACCATGCCCAAGGCCTCCGGCCCCCTCACCCGGTTCGAAGCCTTCCGAACCCCCTCGCCACACCCGAGGCCTCCGAACCCTTCACCATGCCCGAGGCCTCCGAACCCCCTCAGCACGCCCGAGGCCCGGCCCCTCTCACCGGCTTTGGAGCCTTTCGGGACGCCGGTACGGCGAGCGGGGACGTGGACCTGATCGGCGTCGATGAACGGTGAGGAGCCCGGTGAAGGTCGGCGGTCGCCGCGCTAGGAGGCGAGCTCGCCGTCCAGATGGGCGCGGAACTCCCTGACCTGGATGGTCGTGCCGTACGGCTCCAGTTTGGCGGAGAACTTCCGCAGGCGGTCGACCGAGCGGGCGGAGGTCAGCGACCTGGCCATGGGGATCGCGGCCCGCGCCGCGTCGACGGCCTGTTCCACCTCGCCCATGCAGAGGTATGCCTCGGCGGCGTTCACTTGGTTGAGCTGGGCGGCGCGAGGCCGCTTTCCCACGAAGGCCCGCACCGCCAGTTCAGCGCAGTCGGCCGCCTTCCGGTGGTCGCCGAGCAGCTTCCAGCACCTGCTCATCCGGCCTGTCAGCTCCGGCTCGTCCTCCCAGGCGACCCAGGCGGGATCGCGGTCGGTGTGCCCTTGAGCGTAGGCCCGCTCGGCCTCGACGAGCAGCCGCTCGACCCGCTTGGCGCTGTGCCTGTCGCCAGTCTCGGCTGGCCGGGTCTGGAGAGCCGTCGCCCGTGCCTCGTCGACCAGCAGCATCGCCATGACGCGGGGCGGCGCCTCGGCCCGACGGGCGGTGTCGACGGCGGCACGGGCCAGCCAGACCGCCTGTGCCCCCTGCTTCAGATGGATCGCCTGGTGCGTCATGGTCGCGAGCACCCAGGCGCCGGTCAGCGGGTCATTCCCGATCTTCGCCAAGGTGAGCGCCTGACCGAAGTAATGCTGGGCCTGGCCGTGGTGGTTGAGGTCGAAGGCGGTCCAGCCCGCCATCTGGGTCATCCCGGCCGCCGCCGTCATCAGCTCGGCCCCGACCTTCTCGTCGTAGCGCCCGCGCAGCAGCGGGGCGACGGCGGTGTTGAGGTAGTCGACCACGGCCGGGCGCACCAGCCCCGCTCCGAACTGATGATCCATCTGCTCAAAGGCCTGCCGCGCCTCGACGACCCGCCGGACGTCGGAGAGACCGACCGCCGCACCCGACCCCTGGTAAGCCGCCGACGTCTCCGAGGTGCCGTAGCTCCACGCCGACAGCCAGCTCCCAAAAGCCCCGGGCACGAACGGGAGCGCGGCCAGCAGATGACGCCGGTCCGGATCCACGTCACACCTCCACAGTCGCTCGGCCGTCTTGACCGTAGCCGCGAGCGAGAGGTCGCTGAAGTCCGGAAGCAGCCAGGCTTGGGTGTCGACGGGGGCTCTTCCCTCTACCCACCGCTCGACCTCGGCCGGGTGGACGCCGAACACCTCGGCCATCCGCGCCCGGTAGACCGGGCGGATCTCCTGCCGCCCCCGCTCCCACCGGCTCCACGTCGTCGGCGACACCCACAGCGCCTCCGCCATGGCGTCCTGGCTCATCCCCATCCGCTTGCGGGCGCGCACCAGCTCAGGCCGTCCCTCACCGTGCACCGTGTCATCCATGACCACCTCCGTCACACATCGCTTCCGCACGTGAACCGATTGTCACCGGGCACGCCCCACTCCTCCACCCGCCAGAGGAAACGACCGGGAAACGACCACCTGGCACGATGATCCACGCGACGGCCGACGCGGACCGTCCGCGCCTCGCTCTCCACAGCGAACGGCGACGCCCGCCCAGGGCCCTCGCCGTCGACCGTCCGGTCGCGTCTGCTGTCGACCACAGTCACCGACAGCGATGGAGCGAGCACATGCGGCCACCCCCCTACGGTCCTGCGAACCCGTTCGGCGTCCGCGTGGAGCGCCTGGACGACTCCACCCGCAGGACAGGACTTCCGGGGAAAGGCAGGGGCGACGTCCACATGCTGGTCAGGCTCCTGCGGCCCGGGACGGTCTCCCGCCGCGCCCGCGCCGTCGTGCGCGAGGTGCTCCAGGCCGAGGGGATCTCCGGAGACGGGATCGCCGACGCCGAGACCGTCGTGGCCGAGCTCGCGGCCAACTGCGAGCGGCACGCGCGCCCGCCGTACGAGATCCGCGTCTTCAGCCTGTTCGGCATCCCCACCTGGTGCGAGCTGGTCGACTGCTCCCCCGACCTCGGCTGGATTCCCGCCGTCCTGGACCTGCCTCGCGCCCATCCGCCGCTGGACCTGTTCGCCGAGAACGGCCGGGGTCTGACGCTGGTCCGCGAACTGTCCCTGGGGCACTGCCGGGCCTACCCGACGACGACCTTCACCACCGACGCCCCCGCCAAGGCCGTGGCCTTCGCCCTCCCCACCCGCTCGGGCGCCCGCATGACCTGCCCGCCCCTGCTGCGCCTGGGCCGCCGCTCGGCCCGCCTCCGGCTGGAGCCGTGAGCCCGAGGGAATTCGACCACCGGCATCGGTCCCGATCTTTCCGGGGTCGTGGATCGCGCGAGCCCTCGACATCTGCCGCGCCGGTTTGTCGGTGGAGTGATCTAACGTCCCGGCCATGACTTCAGCGACGCAGGCGTACACGTACGCCGCGCCCTCCTCCCTTGTCGACGGTCGTCTCGGATTGGCGACCTCCGGCGGTCGTGCCCTGTCCGGCCCGGCCGTGGCCCCCCGGTTCTTCAGCGGCGTGGTGACCCAGGCGGCCCCCGCCGCGGCGGCCCTGCTCGGCGTCGCCGACGTGGCGCTGGCCCGCTACCACCAACCGCAGGCGCGGCCCGGCTGGGTGCGCGACCCGGTGGTGACGTGCAATGGAGACCGGTTGCGGTTCGAGTCGTTCTCGGCGTGTGGCGGGGTGTACGCCCGGCTTGATCTGCTGAACGGCGCGCTCGACGGCGAGGTGTTCGACCGGGGCACCACCAACGTCGACGTGAACGCGCCGCTCCGGGAGGCGCTGGCGCGCATCGGCGCGCGTGACCCGTTGCACCTGGGGGTCGGGCTCGACGAGCTGGTCGTGACCACGATGGACGGCGCGGTGGTGGAGAAGAAGGTGCCGCTGCCCGAGCGCTGGCTACGCGGCTTCGCCGAGGTGCAGGTCATCGCCTCGGGCATGGACCAGCGCGGCGAGCTGACCGGCATGGCGGCGGTGCGGTTCCTGCGCGGGCTGCCCAAGAAGGGCACGGTGTGGGTGGCGCAGGCGGGGCGGGAGCTGAAGGTCTCCCACCGTCAGGTTCCAGGCTCGGTCCAGCTCGCCGGCCCCAACCGGCTCGGCACCCTCCTGCCGCTGCTGCGCTTCGCGAAGTCCCTCCGGGTGTACGGCCCGGCCGACGCCGCCTCCAGCGCCTGGGAGCTGGAGCTCCCCGGCATGCGCTACACGCTCACCCTCTCGCCCGAGCGCTGGCGCGGCTTCTCCGGCGAGGGCGCGGTGCTCGACGACCTGGCCACCGACGAGGCCGAGAACGACGCCGACGTGGTGGGCATGCTGCTCAACTTCGAGCCCGAGGTCGAGATCGGCCTGCTGGCCGACCGCGCGGGCATGCCCGCCGACCGGGTGCGGGCCGCGCTGACGCAGCTCGGCGTCGCCGGCCGGGTCGGCTACGACCTGTCTGAGGCCGCCCACTTCCACCGTGAGCTGCCCTATGACAAGGACAACGTGATCCTGCTCAACCCGCGGCTGGCCAAGGCGCGCAAGCTCGTCGACGCGGGCGCCGTGCGCCTCGAAGGCGAGTTGGCCACCGTCCACACCTCGGGCGGCGCGCGCCGGGTCTCGCTGACCGACGGATCCTGCACCTGTGAGTGGTGGTGGGACCATCGCGGCTCCCGTGGGCCGTGCAAACACGTGCTGGCCGCCCGGATCGTCGCTCGCGCCGCCGTGGAGGTCTCCCGATGACCCTCTGGACGGAGATCTGTGATCTGGTCACCCGCAACCAGGTCACCCGCCTGGCCGACCGCCTGGTCACGCTCACCGAGGAGGAGCGCGCCGAGCTGGGCGGGCGGTTGCCCGGCCTCGTCAAGGAGCTGCGCCGTGTCCGCACCGAGCAGGTGCGCGCCCATCATCCCGACGACTTCGAGGAGATGGCCTCCTGGGAGGTCGGCGACCTGCTCGACAGACTGGCCGACGCGCTGCTGCTGACCGGTGTCGGCGTCATCACCGGCCCGGCGGCCGCGGTGACGTGGATGACCGGTCGCGACGTCAACCGCCGCTGGGCCGAGGACCCCGACGTCGCCCAGGTCTGCCGGGTGGCGGCCACCCGCCCCCGGGAGTGGCGTCGTGATGTCGCGGTCCGGCTGGCCCAGCGGGTGCGCCGTCCCGCCGACCGCATCGCGCCGCTGGCCGTGGCGCTGCTGCGTGAGTCCGGCGCCGTGCCGCCCGACCATGACCCGCTGGTGGCCGCCTGGCTGGCCGCGCCGAGCGTGGCCGCTGACCCGCTGACCCCCGTGCTGCTGCCTCGGGTCTTCGACGCCGACGGCGCGGGCCGCGCCCTCCGTGACGAACGGCTGGAGCCCCGGCCGACCCGCTGGCTGGCCGCCGCCGCCCGCGAGCTGCCCAGGGAGCAGGTGCTCGATGGCTGCGTGAGCCGTTTCCTGCGCGGCGGCGAGGCGCAGGACCTGCGGTTCTTCGTCCGGCTGCACATGCTCCTCGACCCCAAGCCCGCGGAGTCCGCGCCCCGCCTGCGTGACTACCTGCGGTTGTTGCCGTCGGCTCCGGGCACGGTCGCCGAGCTGGCCGCCGGGCAGGTGCGCGGGGCGATGCCACTCGACCACGCCGACCTGGTCGAGGCGGTCGACGCGCTCACCTTCCGGGACGAGGCCAAGCTCGCCGCCACGGGCCTGCGCTGGCTCGACCAGGCGATCCGGGCCACGCCCGAGGCGGCCGCCGATTTCGTGACCGCGCTGACCACGGCGTACGCGCACAAGTCCTTCGACGTGCGCAACCGCGCGGCCGAGCTGACCCTGAAATACGCCGACCTGTTCGCCGACCACACCGAGGCGATCCTCGACGGCGTCCGCCACCTCCCCGCCGACCTGGGCGCGAAGCTGGCCGAGCGGTTCGGCGGGGAGACTCCGGTCGAGGAACTGCTGGAGCAGAAGGAGTTCCCGCCGCTGCCCGAGCTGCCGGAGGCGCGGCGGTTCCCCGAGCCGTCGATCTCCCCCGACCACCACGAGCGTTGGATCGGCCAGGAGCGCTGGCTGGCGGCCTTCGTCGCCGGGATCGCCGACGACCGGGCGGAACTGCGCCGCAGGCTCAAGCCTCACGTCGAGCAGGACCAGGGTTACCGGCGGTCCGGGGACGTGCGCCTCGACCCCGACGACTGGCAGTCGGCGCTGTCCGCCGAGCTCGTCACTCCCGGGAGCGTGCCGGAGCTGCCGCCGATCGAACCGGAGAAGTTCTGGGACGACGCGAGCCACTCCGTGGGAGTACGCGCCCTCACCCGCGGCGAGGAGCCCGCCCCGGAGCCGAGGCCCCGGCGGATCACGGTGGGCGGCGTCTACCGGCCTGGCCGCTACCTCGACGACGACGCCCCGCTGCGCGCCTTCTTCATCACCTGGACCAGCGACGACGGCCCGGACGGGGCGGTGGCCCACGAGGGCGACCGGCGGATCCCCTTCGCCAGGGGCCGGATCCACCTGTACGGCTCCCCCGCCGACGTCGAGCAGCCGCGGCATCTCGGCACCGACGACGAGGACGAGGAGATCCACGACGACAGACTGCCGGATCGTCTCCGCCCGGTGCGGACGAGGCCTGGCGTCTTGTACGACGACTCCGTGGAGGCCATGCCGTCCTTCATCCTCGACCACGCCTACGAGCGCATGGCCGAGCTCGGCGTGGATCCTGCCCGGATCGCGGCGATGCGGGCAGGGAAGCAGGTACCCCCGCCAGGCCCAAGCGAGCCGCTCGTGGAGGTGACCGTCGTCTTCGTCCCACCCCGGCTGCGTTCCTTCATGCGTAAGGAGTTGCCCGAGCACGACGAGTGGCGGCGGCGCAACCGGCTGCCCCACCCCAATCGCGTCTCCCCGCCCCACGATTTCCTGCTGCACCGCTACGCGGAACTCGCCGAGGCCCTCCGGAACGGCGCCCTGCCACCCGTGTTGCTGGCCACGCCGACCTGGATGAGCGGCCACCTCGACCCCGACGTGCTGGTCGACCGGCTGGAGACCTGCGCCGCCGCCGGGGTGGAGCCGCCCCCGGCCGACCTGGCGCAGGCGCTGCTGCGGTTGCCCGGGGGCAGCCACCAGGCCGCGGCCGACCGGGCCGCCAAGGTCGACTCGGAGGCGGCGCGCTCGGCCGCCCGCTGGTTCGCCGGTGACGGCATGGCCGACCCCGAGTGCGGCCACGTGTGGCGCCACATGGTCGACGCGTCCATGGTCGAGTTCGGCGACGGCGAACCAGAGCACTTCACCGAGGTCAGACTGCAGCCGGTGTTGCGGGTGACGGCCCCGACCGGCCATCGGCTGATCGACGAGGTGCTGCTGCGTCAGCCGTTCGATTGGACGGTCGACGAGTCCGGCAACATGGCCCGGGCGTGGCCCGCCATGCTGCCCTCGCACCGCGAGGTCGTGGCCGTCAACCTCCTGCCCTTCCTGCTGCGCGGCTACTACTGGGGCGCGTGGGTGACGCCCACGGAGATCACCGGTCTGGAGATCGCCCAGGGCCCGATGGGCGAGTCCACGGCGGTGATCCTCGCCTTTCTCCTGGCCGACAGCGTCCCCGGCATGATCCCGCTGGTCCTGAGCATGGCCGCCAGGGGCGAGCTGCCCGCCGAGGCGATCGGCCGCCAGCTCGCGCTGGTGCTGCGCCGCACCTGGCGGGAGACCCGCCCCGCCATCGCGGCCCTGACCGAGCTGGCCGACGCCGGAGGCCACCACGAGGTGTGGCGCATCCTGCGCGCTCTGCTGCCCGGGATGTTGCCGGGCGAGGGGCGGCGCATCACCGTGACCCACGCCGAACTCGTCGCCTTCGCCGCCGACGTGGCACGCTGGACCGGCGCGCGCGGGGAGATCCCGATCGTCGCCGAGTTCGCGCGCAGCCGCCGGACGATCCGCTTCGTCCACGAGTGCAAGCGCCTTCACGCCCAGCTCACCGGAGTCACGTCATGACCCTTGAACGGGGCGCCCTCGTAGGTCCACCGGTAGGGCCTCGCGGTCTCGTCGTGCTCGACTGCGTACGCCTCCAGCTTCTCGATCAGATCGTCACGGCCGGCGAAGCCGCCGTGTCGCAGGACACGGCGGGTCAGGGTGGAGGACAGTTCGACGACGCTCCTCCACGAACTTCCGCGGAGCGGCACCAGCCCCTGCCGCACGGAACCCATCTCGATGAGACGAAGCTCGTCAGGGTGGATCTGCGGACCGAAATCGGTCAGCCGTGTCCTCCGTGACCTGGAACCTTCCACATCGCCGCTGACGGCGGCGACACGCCGTCGACGTCCTGGCGCTGTCCGGTGGATCCGCGGGCCCCGATGGTGTAGATGATGTGATCGTGGAGAACGGGCTGAAGCGTCATGATCTGACCGAGGACGAGTGGGTACGGCTGGCACCGCTGTTACCCGCCCAGTCCCGGCGGGGACAGCGATGGGCCGACCACCGAATGATCATCAACGGAGTGTTCTTCCGGAACAGGGCCGACTGTTCCTGGCGTGCCCTGCCGGAGATCTACGGCAGGTGGAAGACGGTCTACAACCGCCACCGCCGCTGGTCGGCGGACGGCACCTGGGAAGCGATCCTGGAGGCGTTGAGAGCGGACGACGACACGACCGGGGAGCCCGGCCTGCTCGACCACGCCACCGCCACCACCGCCGGACCCCTCTGCGGCTCCTCCGGCAGTCGGCCGACTCCGCGCCAGGACATCCGCCCCGGGAAGATGTTCGAGCTCTCGAACTGGTGATCGGGGAGCGCCACCCGCCTCCGTGATCCGTCCGCACCTGCGAGCCCGCCTCCTACGGCGATCCGACGCCGTGCCGCAACAGCCGCAGCAACCGTCGCGCGTGCGGGACTCGGTGTCAGGGCCGACGGCACGTGCGGCAGTGTGACCTACGAGGACACGGTCTCTCGCGGCGAGCAGGGCTGGCGCATCGGCCACCGCAGGGTCCTCGCCCGGCGGGCTCCCCTGGGCGCCGGGCGGGCCGGCGGGGCGATCCCGTCAGCGTGAGCGCGCGACCAGCGCGAAACGGTGGCTGCGCGCCCTCAGCGGCCTGCCCCGCCGCATGTTCTCGTGCAGGGCGCGCAGGCGATCGGCGTACCTTTCCACGTCGAACCCGGGAGCCTGCCAGGGGGTGATCCGCAGGAACAGCACCAGGGCCCCGATGTCGCGGAACTCCGCGGGGACATGAGCCTCGGCGCTCCAGACGACGTCCAGTCCGGCGTCGGCGATCCGGGGGGAGGCGGAGGCCAGATCCCAGTCACGGTAGTCGTGCCACGGCGCCCCCAGAGCCTGGTTGAGCTCCTCGACGTCCCGTCCGCCGACCTGCTGCGTGACGAAGACGCCTCCCGGGGCGAGAACGCGCCAGATCTCCCGGGGGTCGTAGGACTCGTGCCGGTTGACGACGAGGTCGAACGAGCCGTCGGGGAACGGCAGCACGTCGTCCTCGCCGATCTCGGCGACCTCGACGCCCAACGGCTCCAGGCGTCGCCTGGCGACGGGGACGTTGGGTTCGTAGCCCTCGGTGGCCGCGGTCCTGGGCGGCAGCGGGGCCAGCGACGCCAGGAACTCGCCGCCTCCCGTGCCGAGGTCGAGCAACGCCTCCGCCCGCGGCAGCCGTTCCCGCACGAGCCGCTCGTAGCTCCACGGCGGGTCCTCCTCGACGAAACGCCCCTCGAACACGCCGAAGTCCCACCCCTCGAACGGGGTCGTCAGCGCCTCGGCGATCAGGTCGTCGTACTCTACGGCCCCCACGCGCCCCACCGTCTCCCGTTGCCGGCCGGTTCCACTCGTCCAGGACAGCCATGACCGCCTCGCGGCGGTCGGTCGTCCGTCCCCGCTCTCCGGATGTTCGACGACATACGGATCAGCGTACGGCGCACCAGGAGGACCGGATTCGCCGAACCGCAGGACCTGCGACGGCTGTCGGCGCACCTGGCGGGTGAACGCCTCGTTCCCCGAGCGGACCCGCGCGCCCGAGCAGGCCGTACGTCTTCACCGGCCGGTCAGCCGATCCGGTCGACGTCCGCCTCCTGGAGGACGACCTGGGCCAGGGCGTCGGCGGCGTCGAGACGGCCGAGGGACCTGGCGGCCTTGGCCATGGTGACGCGGGCCTGCGAGTCGGCGAGCAGGGCGTCGAGTTCGGCGAGGAGCTGCTCCGGGGCCGGCCCGGATTCGAGGAGTGCCCTGGCGGCCCCCGCCTCGACCAGGTAACGGGCGTTCTGGCGCTGTTCGTCTCCCGCCGACGGGATCAGGGGGATCAGGACGGACGGCTTGCCGATCGCGGTCAGCTCGGCGACGGTGCCCGCGCCGCTGCGGGAGACGACGATGTCGGCGGCGGCGAACACGTGGGCCAGTTCCTCGCCGACGTAGGAGACCGGCTGGTAACGCCCCGCCAGCTCAGGGGGAAGGCCGGCGGCGATCCCCGTGAGCCTGTCGAGCCAGTCGGGGCCGCACTGGTGGAGCACCTGCGCCCGGCCGAGCAGCGAGGGCAGGATCGCCTCGACCATGGTGTTGATCTGGCGGCTCCCCTGGGCGCCGCCGGTCACGTAGACGAGGGGAAGCTCGGGCGAGAAACGGAAGTGCCAGCGCCCCGACGGGGCGTTGCCGTTCAGCAGGTGGGGACGGACGGGGTTGCCGGTGACGACGGCCCGTTCCCGCGCCGAGGCGGGCAGATGCTCGACCGAGGAGGGGTGGGTGAGCGCGATCCGGGTGGCGAAGCGCGCCAGGATGCGGTTGGCCAGGCCGAGCGCGGTGATCTGCTCGTGCATCACCAGCGGACGGCCGAGCAGCCGGGAGGCGAGCCCCAGCGGCACGCACACGTATCCTCCGGTGGACAGCACCACGTCGGGACGGTACTTGGCGGCGACGCCGAAGGCCTGCAGGACGCCGACGGGGATCCGGAACATGTCGGCGAGGTTGGTCAACAGCTCGCGGGGGCTGGGCGAGCGCCGAAGCTTGCCCGCCTTGATCACCCGGAACGGGATGTCGTGCTCGGCCGCGATGCGGGCCTCCAGGCCGTTCGCCGTACCCACCCAGAGCACGTCGAGGTCGAGTCCGCGGGCGGCGGCCTGCTCGCGGACGGCCGCGACGGTGGTCAGCGCGGGGTAGGTGTGACCGCCGGTCCCGCCTCCGGTGACGAGCATCCGCAGCGGGCGACGGTTTCCGGCGTTCATGTGTGCGTGTCCTTCCAGCGTTGCGGTCATCGGTGTCCTCGGCCGCACCGACGTGTTCGGCGGCCTCGCACGCTACCCGGAGTCCCGATGGAGATCCAATTCATCGGAGGCGCCGCCGCCGCCCGTCACGCGGGGACGGAGGCCGGAGGGCGTCCTCCTGTCACGCGTGACAGACGACCGCCCCGCCCTCGTCTCGGGCTCCCAGGAGCACCGGAAACGATATTCGGCTTCAGGCCCGCACAGCAGCTTATCTTCCCGTTTTACCCGAACCTCCCCTTCGCTTTCCCCGTCGGCGGCGCGCCCGCCGTCGTACGGTCCTGTCGCTCACGCCGCGAAGCCGCCGTCCACGGCGATGGCCGCGCCGGTGACGAAGGCCCCTCCCTCGCCCGCCAGGTGGACCACCATGGCGGCGACGTCGCCGACCGTGCCGTAGCGGCCGACCGCCGCGAAGGCCTTCTCCGCCTCGGCGTCGGGGCCGTCCGCGGGGTTCATCTCGGTGTCGGTCGAGCCGGGGTGGACGACGTTGGCGGTGATGCCGCGCGGGCCGAGGTCACGGGCCAGCCCCTTGGTCAGCCCGTTGAGCGCCGCCTTGCTCATCGCGTACAGGGTGAATCCGGGGTAGGGCACGCGCTCGGCGAGGCTGCTGCCGATGCTGATGATCCGGCCGCCCGCGCCCATGTGCCGAGCGGCCGCCTGCGAGGTCAGGAAGGCCGCCCGGGTGTGGACGGCCAGTGTGTGGTCGACCTCCTCGATCGTGGCCTGCTCCAACGGCCCGTAGTGGAGCACGCCCGCGTTGTTGACCAGGACGTCGATGCGGCCGAACTCCGCCACGGTGCGCTCGACCGCGTGGGCCGCGGAGGCGGGGTCCGCGGCGTCGGCCTCGATCGCCAGGCCGCCCCGGCCCAGGGCCCGGATCTCGGCCACGACGTCCCGCGCCCGGTCGGCCGAGCGCGCGTAGGTGAGCGCCACGTCGGCGCCCGCCTCGGCGAGCCGCAGGGCGACGGCCGCGCCGATGCCGCGGCTGCCGCCGGTGACCAGCGCCGTCCTGCCCGCGAGTGATGACATGGGAACCTCCGTGAATGTGAACGCGCACGTGGGCGTGAGCGTGGATACGATCATGAACATGGAGACGGACGTCGACGCGAGATCCGGAAGCGCCTCTGATGGCCGCACTTCGTGAACCTGAGCTGTCGGGGAGGAAGGGAATGCAGTCGTCGGGGGCCAAGAGAGAGTTGCCGCTCATCGGGGGGCCGCCGCGGGAGCGGGCCGACGCCGCGGAGAACAGGAGGAAGATCCTCTCCGCCGCCCGGCGCATCGCGGCCACCGGAGGCGTGGAGAGCCTGTCCATGGACGAGGTGGCGCAGACCGCGGGCGTGGGGGTGGGCACGGTCTACCGGCGGTTCGGCGACCGCGCGGGGCTCGCCTACGCGCTGATCGACGAGCGCGAGCGCGTCCTGCAGGCCGCTTTCCTGCACGGGCCGCCGCCGCTCGGGCCTGGCGCGGAGCCGATCGAACGCATCGGCGCCTTCCTGTCCGCACTGGTCGACCGCACCGAGGAGCAGGCCGACCTGCTGCTGTTCGCGGAGACCAGCTCGCCGGAGGCGCGCTACGCGGGCGGCGCCTACGCCGCCTACCATCTGCACCTCGCCACGCTGATCCTCCGCCTTCGCCCGGACGCCGACGCGCACTACCTGGCCGACGCGCTGCTCGCCCCGTTGGCCGCCAATCTCTATCTGCACCAGCGCCGAACGCTCGGCATGGACGTCGAACGCGTCAAGGCCGGCCTGGACGCGCTCATCCGCAACCTGGGGCGGACGGACCCCGCGACCTGAGAGAGGCGGCAAACGGAACCATCTCCACTTATATAACCGGAATGGGTTCCGTTTATCAACTTCCTTGCGGCACGCGAAAGGCCCCCGTGGAACCGTCCACGGGGGCCTTTCGCGTGCCGTACTAGTAAATGGGTCGCGAGGAGGAGCGCAGCCGCTCCAGGGCTTCGGCCAGGATCTGGGCGCCGTCCTTGTCGCTACGACGCTCCTTCACGTAGGCCAGGTGCGTCTTGTAAGGCTCGTTACGCGGCGGCGCGGGCGGGTTGGCCTCGTCCTGACCCGCCGGCAGACCGCAGCGAGGGCAGTCCCAGAACTCCGGCACGGCGGCGTCGCTGGCGAAGCTGGGACGCGTCTCATGCATGTTCGCGCACCAGAACGGAACCCTTACACGGGGAGCCGCCTCGCCGCGCTCCGCCTCCCCCATCGGGCCGGCGCCGACACGGCTGCCACGGATCGCGTTGCCACTACCCACGGATGAACTCCTCGCTCGATGGCCCCTGCGCTCTGTTGGATGCGAGGGGCTGAACCACTGTCACGCTCGTCGTAGCCGGGTCAGGGCTTGAGAACCAGGCCCAGCGCGATGATGCACACGAACCAGACCACACCGGTGATGACGGTGAGCCGGTCAAGGTTGCGCTCCACCACGGAGGAGCCGCCGAACGACGACGAGAATCCGCCGCCGAACAGATCCGACAGACCACCGCCCTTGCCCTTGTGAAGCAGAACAAGCAGCACCATCAGCAAGCTCGCCAGAATGAGGGCGATGGAGATTCCGATTGTCACCGTGACCTGTCCCTGTGTGCGCGACCCGCGTCCGGGTGCGTCCCTTGTATGACGCCTGTGGCGTGACGATTCAAACTTGCTCTAAGAGGGTACGACCTGTTGTCAAGTCGTACCCTCCGAACGGCCCAGTCAGCCAGACATTTCGCTAAAGCGACAGATCTTGGCGAACTCCCCCGGGTCGAGGCTTGCGCCCCCCACCAGGGCTCCGTCCACGTCAGGCTGAGCCATGATGCCGGCGATGTTGTCAGATTTGACCGAGCCACCGTAAAGGATACGGACAGCCGCGGCCACCTCGCCGTCATACAGCTCGGCGAGTCGGGAACGCAGTGCCGAGCAGACCTCCTGAGCGTCGGCCGGGGTGGCCACCTCTCCGGTGCCGATCGCCCAGACCGGCTCGTAGGCCAGCACGATCGACCTGACCTGCTCGGCGGAGACCTTCCTGAGCGCCCCGTCGAGCTGCGAGACGCTGTGGGCCACCTGCCCGCCCGCCTGGCGGACCTCAAGCCCCTCCCCCACGCACAGGATCGGCGTGAGCGAGTTGCGGTAGGCCGCCTGCACCTTGGCGTTGACCAGGTCGTCGTCCTCGTGGTGGTACTGCCGCCGCTCCGAGTGCCCGATCACGACGAAGGTGCACCCGAGCTTGGCGAGCATCGCCCCGGAGACGTCCCCGGTGTAGGCGCCCGCGTCGTGCTGGGACAGGTCCTGCCCGCCGTACAGGATCCGCAGCTTGTCACCGTCGACCAGGGTCTGCACGCTGCGCAGATCCGTGAACGGCGGCAACACGGCCACGTCGACCTTGTCGAAGTCCTTGTCGTTGAGGGCGAACGCCAGCTTCTGGGTGGTGGCGATGGCCTCGAGGTGGTTGAGGTTCATCTTCCAGTTGCCGGCCATGAGTGGCTTGCGTGCCGTGCTCACCTGTCGCTCACCGCTCTCTGTCCGCCTTCGTTTCCGTCATGCTCCCCGCCTGTCGCCCTGCCCGTCGCCGGTGGCCCGGCGTGCCCGGGGCACGCGCGGCGCGCACCGGCGCGCTCACTGCGTCGATCCACTCCTATGCCTCCAGGGCGACGAGCCCGGGCAGGGTCTTGCCCTCCAGGTATTCGAGGCTGGCCCCGCCACCGGTGGAGATGTGCGAGAAGCCGTCCTCGGGGAGGCCGAGCTGCCGCACGGCGGCGGCGGAGTCACCGCCTCCGACGACCGTGAAGGCCTCCGACCTGATCAACGCCTCGGCGACGGCACGGGTTCCCTCGGAGAACGCCTCGAACTCGAAGACGCCCATCGGGCCGTTCCAGAACACGGTCCTGGCGTCCGCGAGCTTCGTGGCGAAAAGCTCGCGGCTCCGCGGACCGATGTCCAGACCCTGCCGGTCCGCCGGGATCGCGGTGGCGTCGACGACCTCGTGCTCCGCGTCCTCGGCGAAGTGCGTGGCCGCCAGCACGTCGACCGGGAGGACGATCTCGACGCCGCGCTTGACCGCCTCGTTGAGGAAGTCGCGCACCTGGTCGAGCTGGTCGCGCTGCAGCAGCGACTGGCCGACCTCGTGGCCCTGGGCGGCCAGGAAGGTGTAGGCCATGCCGCCGCCGATGAGCAGCCGGTCGACCTTGGTGAGCAGGTTGCCGATGACGCCGAGCTTGTCGGAGACCTTGGCGCCGCCGAGCACGACGACGTACGGCCTCGCGGGGTTCTCGGTCAGCTTCCTGAGGACCTCGACCTCGGCCGCGACGAGCTTGCCCGCCGCGTGCGGCAGCAGCAGCGGCACGTCGTAGACGCTGGCGTGCTTGCGGTGGACCGCGCCGAAGCCGTCGCCGACGTAGACCTCGCCGAAGGCCGCCAGCTTCTCGGCGAACGCGGCGCGCTCGGCGTCGTCCTTGGACTCCTCGCCCGGCTCGAAGCGCAGGTTCTCCAGCAGGGCCACCTGGCCGTCCTGGAGCCCCTCCACGACCGACTGGGCCGACTGCCCGACGACGTCGCCCGCGAAGGCGACCTCGGCGCCCAGGAGCTCGCCGAGGCGCTTGGCGACGGGCGCCAGGGAGTACTTCGGGTTGGGCTCGCCCTTCGGACGGCCCAGGTGGGCGCAGGCGATCACGCGCGCGCCCTTCTCGGCCAGCTCCTTGATCGTCGGAAGCGAGGCCCTGATACGGCCGTCGTCGGTGATGACGTCCCCGTCCAGGGGAACGTTGAGGTCGACGCGTACGAGGACGCGCCGACCCTTCACGTCGAACTCAGACAGGTCCTTCATCAGAGGTCGGCGCCGACCAGCTCGATGAGGTCCGCGAGACGGTTGGAGTATCCCCACTCGTTGTCGTACCAGCCGACGACCTTGACCTGGTTGCCGATCACCTTGGTCAGGCCGGCGTCGAAGATGCAGGAGGAGGGGTCGGTGACGATGTCGGAGGAGACGATCGGGTCCTCGGTGTAGGTCAGGTAGCCCTTGAGCTCGCCCTCCGCGGCGGCCTTCAGCGCGGCGTTGACCTCCTCGGCGGTGGTCTCACGGCTGACGTCGACGGTCAGGTCGGTCGCCGAGCCGGTGGGGATCGGCACGCGCAGCGCGAAGCCGTCGAGCTTGCCCTTCAGCTCCGGCAGCACCAGGCCGATGGCCTTGGCCGCGCCGGTGGAGGTCGGCACGATGTTCAGCGCGGCGGCGCGGGCGCGGCGCAGGTCGCTGTGCGGGCCGTCCTGCAGGTTCTGGTCCTGCGTGTAGGCGTGGATCGTGGTCATCAGACCCTTCTCGATGCCGAAGGTGTCGTTGATGACCTTGGCCATGGGGGCCAGGCAGTTGGTGGTGCACGACGCGTTGGAGATGATCGTGTGGTTGGCCGGGTCGTACTTGTCGTGGTTGACGCCCAGCACGATGGTGACGTCCTCGTTCTTGGCCGGGGCCGAGATGATGACCTTCTTCGCGCCGTTCTCTGCGTGCACCCGGGCCTTGTTGGCGTCGGTGAAGAAGCCGGTCGACTCGACCACGACGTCGACGCCCAGGTCCCCCCAGGGCAGCTTGGCGGGGTCGCGCTCGGCGAACGCCTTGATCGCCTTACCGTCCACGATGATCTCGTCGGCGGTGCTCTTCACCTCGTACGGCAGGCGGCCGAGGATGCTGTCGTACTTGAGCAGGTGGGCGAGCGTGGCGTTGTCGGTCAGGTCGTTGACCGCAACGATCTCGATGTCCTTGCCGCTGGCAGCGACCGCACGCCAGAAGTTGCGACCGATGCGGCCGAATCCGTTGACGCCTACGCGGATGGTCACGGTGCCGATCTCCTCGTACGTCGTGCGCCGGCCAGACGGACCGGCGACTTGGGCGGGCTGAAACCTCAACCACGAACCCTATCGGACCCAAATTGGTTTAGACCACTCGCGGGGGCCGGTCTGTTCTTCCTCATCCCATGTGTAGGTATCGCACTATTCAAGTCGAGTGCCCGACTTGTCACTGTAAATCCGTGTAACACCACGATGACCTGCTATGACATTTTTAATTGACAGCCGTTAGGAGCGGTCGCCGGTAAACGACCGCCGGAGTCGGCGTGACGGGGACCGGATGTCCCAGCGGCAGCGGGGTCCCGCTCGGCGGACGGGTACGCGGACGGTGACGAACGCGGCGGCCGGGCAGAGGCGGGAGCCGACGACTCCGCCGTCGCGTTCGAAGCGGCGGGCGGAGCCGATGGCGCGCAGGCGCGTGTCAGCCCGTCGCCCACGGCCGGAGCTTGTCGGGGTTGAGCACTGCCCAGACATGCTTGATCCGGTCGCCTGCGACGTCGAACGCCAGCACCGACACGGTGACGCCGTCCAGCTGGGCCACCAGACCAGGATGACCGTTGACCGCGCGCTCCAGGATCGTCATGTTGGATGCCGCACCGGCCCGGTCGGCGAAGAAACGTGCGACCTGCTCGGCGCCTTCGACCGGACGGATCTCGGCTCTGACGAGTCCGCCGCCGTCGCCGGTCGCCGTCGCGTCGGGGTCGAGGAGGCCGACGAGGGCGTGGAGGTCCTTGGCCTCCCATGCCCGCTTGAAGGCTCTGACGACGTCGGCGCGCTGGGCCGCCGGGGTCGCGGGAGCCCGCGACGCGCGAATGCGGCGGCGGGCGGAGGAGGCCAGCTGGCGGCACGCCGTCGGCGTACGGCCGACGATCTCGGCCACTTCGGCGAAGGGGTAGCGGAAGACGTCGTGGAGGACGAACGTGACCCGCTCGGCCGGGGTCATCGAGTCGAGCACGACGAGGAAGGCCATGTTGACCGACTCGTCGAGGGTGACCCGGTCGGCCGGGTCGGCCGTGCCGCTGCCCGACCCTCCGTCGCTCCACTCCGCACGGTCGGGCAGCGGCTCGGGGATCCATTCACCCACGTAGCGCTCCCGCCTGACCCGTGCCGAGCCGAGCAGGTCGAGACAGATGCGACTGGCGACGGTCGTCAGCCAGCCGCCGGGGGACTCGACGCCCTCCTGCCGCTGCCGGGACATGGCGTACCAGCGGGCGTAGGTCTCCTGTACGACGTCCTCGGCGTCGGCCAGGGAGCCGAGGAGCCGGTAGGCGAGATTGGTCAGCTGACGCCGCTCGCTCATGATCGCGCTCAGGCCCGGATCGGGCCTGCCGTCTCCCGGCTCGGATGGGGTGGTCACGGTGTCGCCGGCTCCCTTGGTCGCGTCTTCCCTCACCCGGTTCGACGAGACAGCGCACCGAAGTGTGAGGTCGGCCCGTCGCCTCACATTCCGAGGGGTCGCATCGTCGAACCGCTGAGACGAACGCCAGGGAAGGAACCCGATCATGGAACCCGTCAACGTCGCGATCATTTACTACAGCGCCACAGGCACCGTGCACGCCTTGGCGCAGGCCGCCGCCGAGGGCGCGGAAAAGGCCGGCGCGCGCGTGCGACTGCGCAAGGTCGCCGAACTGGCCCCGCCGGAGGCGATCAGCGCCAGGCCGGACTGGGCGCAGCACCTCCAGGACACCGCCGACGTCGCCGAGGTCGGCCTCGACGACCTGGTCTGGGCCGACGCGGTGCTGTTCGGCACCCCCACCCGCTTCGGCAACCCGGCCAGCCAGCTCAGGGCGTTCATCGACACCACCGGCGGCCTGTGGTACCACGGCAAGCTCGCGGACAAGGTGTACTCGGCTTTCACCGCCTCCAACACCGCCCACGGCGGACAGGAGTCCACCCTCCTGGCGCTAGGGAACACGTTCTACCACTGGGGCGGCGTCATCGTGCCCCCCGGCTACACCGACCCCGTCCAGTTCCAGTCAGGCAATCCCTACGGCGCCTCCCACGTGGCCGGCGACGGGCCGCCCGGTGAGGTGGCCCTGCAGGCGGCCCGTCACCAGGCCCGCCGCGTCGTCGACACCGCGGCCTCGCTCAAGGCCGGCCGCGCCGCCTGATCCGGCGCAGGACGCCAACGGGACACCCGGCCTCCGTCACGCCGACTCCGGCGACCGTCCACCGGCGGCCGCTCCAAAGCCGTCGGAACGGGACCCCACTCACCGGACGGACGTCCCCGGACCGGCGGCGAACGCCCGCGGCGGGCAAGCGGGAGGGCGGGCTTCGCGCGCTCCCGGCGACGGCGGGAGCACGCAGGGCGACGCGGCCTACGGCGCCAGCATGTCCACCGTGAGGTTGGCCTCGGTGTTGGGGATGCCGATGTCCTGGGCGCGCTTGTCGGCCATCGCGAGCAGGCGGCGGATGCGTCCGGCGATGGCGTCCTTGGTCAGCGGCGGGTCGGCGAGCTGACCGAGCTCCTCAAGAGAGGCCTGCTTGTGCTCGACGCGCAGGCGGCCCGCGATCACCAGGTGCTCAGGAGCCTCCTCCCCGAGGATCTCCAGGGCCCGTTGCACCCTGGCCCCCGCCGCGACCGCCGCGCGGGCCGAGCGCCGCAGGTTGGCGTCGTCGAAGTTGGCCAGCCGGTTGGCCGTCGCCCGCACCTCGCGGCGCATCCGCCGCTCCTCCCAGGCGAGGACGCTGTCGTGGGCGCCGAGCCGGGTCAGCAGCGCGCTGATCGCGTCTCCGTCGCGGACCACGACGCGGTCGACGCCGCGGACCTCACGGGCCTTGGCGTGGATCTTCAGCCGCCTCGCGGAGCCGACCAGGGCGAGCGCCGCCTCAGGACCGGGGCAGGTGACCTCGAGCGACATGGAACGGCCCGGCTCGGTGAGCGAGCCGTGGGCCAGGAACGCGCCCCGCCAGGCGGCCTCCGCGTCACAGGTCGCCCCCGCGACCACCTGACGCGGCAGGCCGCGGACCGGACGGCCGTGGTTGTCGATCAGGCCGGTCTGCCGGGCCAGCGCCTCCCCGTCGCGGTAGACCCTGACCACGTAGCGCGAGCCCTTGCGCAACCCCGCGGGGGCCAGGACGAGCACTTCCGCCTTGTGTCCGAAAACCTCGCCGATGTCCTTGATGAGCCTTCTGGCGGTGACGTTGGTGTCCAGCTCCGCCTCGATCACGATCCGCCCGCCCACCAGGTGCAGCCCGCTCGCGAACCGCAGCAGCGTCGAAACCTCGGCCTTACGGCAGCAAGGCTTCAGGACTGGCAAGCGACTCAGCTCGTCTTTCACCACACCTGTCATCGCCATGCGCGTTCGTCCTCCCCCATACAGACCTCATGCAGCCCGAGAAACCAGGCTCATAGAAGTTTCTCGCACTCCTGAGCACCGCTGACCAGGATCAACGCTTCTCACGGAAAATCTCGTCCAGGACGGAGGCAAGACGTTGCGCATCGTGCCGCGGCGAGCCGTCCTCGTCGGCCACCGAGGCCAGGACGAGCCGCCCGCCCAGCTCGGCGGCGGCCTTCTCCAACTCCTCCCCGTCCTCGGCCACGCCGGTGTCGGCGAGCACCACGTCGATCTCCAGGGAGGGCGCGTGCGCTCGCAGGACCTCCAGGTGTTTCTGGGGCGAGAAGCCGTCGGTCTCCCCTGGCTGGGGGGCCAGGTTGAGCGCGACCAGGCGGCGCGCCCGGGTCCGGTGCAGGGCGTCGGCAAGCTCCGGCACCTTGAGATGGGGCAGCACGCTGGTGAACCACGACCCGGGGCCGAAGATCACCCAGTCGGCCTCCATCACCGCCTCGACCGCCTGGGGGCAGGCCGGCGGATCCTCGGGCAGCAGCGAGATGGCCCGAACCCTGCCCGGGGTGAGGGCGCACGCCACCTGGCCGTACACGGTGCTCACCTGGCCGTCCAGCTCGACCTCCGCGGCGATGTCGAGCGGCACCGAGGACATCGGCAGGACCCGCCCGTGCGCGCCCAGCAGCCGTCCGACCCAGTCGAGCCCGGCGACCGTGTCTCCCAGCCGCTCCCACAGCGCCACGATCAGCAGGTTGCCGACCGCGTGCCCGTGCAGCTCGCCCTCGCTGCGGAAACGGTGCTGGGCCACCTCGCTCCAGGTCCGCCCCCACTCGTCGTCACCGCACAGCGCGGCGAGCGCCATCCGCAGGTCTCCCGGGGGCAGCACGCCGAGCTCGCGGCGCAGCCGCCCGCTCGACCCCCCGTCGTCCGCCACGGTGACCACGGCTGTCAGCTCGGAGGTGACCCTGCGCAGCGCCGACAGCGAGGCGTACAGCCCGTGTCCTCCGCCCAGGGCGACGACCTTGAGATCCTCGCTCACTCCCGGCCCACATCCCGGTGGCTCACCTGCACCTCCATGCCTCCCCGATCTCGCAATCGACCGCCGATCTGCTCGGCCATGGCGACGCTGCGGTGCTTGCCGCCGGTACAGCCGACGGCGAGCGTGGCGTAGCCCTTGCCCTCGCGGGTGTAGCCGGCCGCGATGATGCCGACCACCTCCTCGTAGGCGTCGAGGAGCTCCTTGGCCCCGGCCTGGTTGAGAACGTAATCGCGCACCGGGGCGTCGAGGCCGTTCATCGGGCGGAGCTCGGGAACCCAGTGGGGATTGGGCAGGAAACGGCAGTCGACGACCAGGTCGGCGTCGACGGGCAGGCCGTACTTGTAGCCGAAGGAGACCACGTTGACCCGCAGCCCGGGGCGGTCCTCACCGCCGAAGAAAGCGACGATCTTGCCGCGGAGCTCGTGGACGTTGAGGTTGGAGGTGTCGATCACCAGGTCGGCGTTGGCCCTGACCTCGCGCAGGATGCCGCGCTCGCGGGCGATCCCGTCGACCAGCCTGCCGTCTCCCTGCAGCGGGTGCGGGCGGCGGACGTTCTCGAACCTGCGGACCAGCTCCTCGTCGCTGGCCTCGAGGAACACCACCCGCACCGCGACGCCGCGCCCCTCGAGCTCCTCGATCGCGGCGTTGAGGTCGGTGGTGAAGGCCAGGCTGCGAACGTCGACCACCGCGGCCACCTTGTCGGCGGCCAGTTTGACCCGTCCCGCCTCCTCCGCCATGGCGAACAGCAGGCCTGGAGGCAGGTTGTCGATGACGAACCAGCCCAGGTCCTCCAGGGCCTTGGCCGCCGTGCTCCGTCCCGCCCCCGACATACCGGTGACGATGACGAACGCGGACTCTCTTTCGTTCATGGGTTCTCCCCCTTCAACGCCGACACGATCGTCTCGGCCGTAGCGGGGCCGATCCCGGGAACCTCGCAGATCTGGGAAGCGGTCGCCTCCCGCAGCCGCTTCACCGATCCGAAATGCTTGATCAGGGCCTGCCTGCGGGCAGGACCGAGCCCGGGAACCTCGTCCAGGGCGCTTTCCTTCACGCTCTTCGACCGCTTCGACCGATGGTAGGTGATGGCGAACCGGTGGGCCTCGTCACGCACACGCTGGAGGAGGTAAAGGGCCTCGCTGGAGCGGGGAAGGATCACGGGCAGGTCCTCGCCGGGGAGCCAGACCTCCTCCAGCCTCTTGGCCAGGCCGCAGACCGCCACGTCGTCGACTCCCAGCTCGTCCAGCGCCCGCTGGGCGGCGGCCGCCTGGGCCGGGCCACCGTCCACCACGACCAGGTTGGGGGCGTATGCGAACTTACGCGGCCTGCCGGTCTCCGGGTCGACCCCCGCCCCCGCGCCTGGCCCCCCGCCCATCTCCGAGTCCGCTCCCAGGCCCGCCCCGGGAACCGCTCCCGGGCCGCTCTCCCCGTTCACCCCCGGGTCCGCCCCGGGAACCGCTCCCGGGCCCGTCTCCCCAACCGTCCCCAGGCCCTTCGCCGGGCCCGTCTCCCCGACCGTCCCCAGGCCCGCCCCGGGGACCGCTCCCGGGCCCACTTCGGTGTCGAGCTCTCCGGTGGCCGAGCGCTCCTCCAGGTAGCGCTTGAACCTGCGGGAGATCACCTCGTGTATCGAGGCGACGTCGCCCTCGGTGGAGTTGACGGAGAACCTGCGGTACTCGCTCTTGCGGGCCAGGCCGTCCTCGAAGACCACCATGGAGGCCACCACGTTGGTGCCCTGCGTGTGCGAGACGTCGTAGCACTCGATCCGCAGCGGCGCCTGGTCGAGACCGAGGGCGTCCGCGACCTCCTGCAGCGCCTTGCTGCGCGAGGTCAGGTCGCTGGCCCGCTTGAGCTTGTGCTGAGTGAGCGCCTCCTTGGCGTTGCGCTCGACGGTCTCCATCAGCGCCTTCTTGTCACCGCGCTGTGGGACCCGGACCTCCACCCGGGCCCCTCTGTGCTCGCTGAGCAGCTCGGTCACCGCCCCGACGTCGGGCGGCAGCGCGGGCACCAGCACCTCCCTGGGCAGCGCGTCGGGGGCCGCCTCGCCGTACATCTGCAGCAGGAACTGCTCGACCAGCTCGCCGGGCCCCGCGTCCTCGACCTTGTCGACCACCCATCCGCGCTGTCCCCTGATGCGCCCGCCGCGGACGTAGAAGACCTGGACGGCGGCCTCGAGCGGATCCTCGACCAGCGCGACCACGTCGCAGTCGGTGTTGTCGGCCAGCACGACCGCCTGCTTCTCCATCGCCCGCTGCAGGGCCTGGACGTCGTCACGCAGCCGGGCGGCCCGTTCGTACTCCTGCTCGGCGGCGGCCTGGCGCATCTCGCGCTCGAGACGCTTGGTGAACCGTCCTGTGTTCCCGGCCATGAAGTCGCAGAAGTCGTCGGCCAGCGCCCGGTGCTCCTGCTCGGTGACCCTGCCGACGCAGGGCGCGGAGCACTTGTCGATGTAACCCAGCAGGCAGGGCCGGTCGATCTGGGCGGCGCGCCGGAACACCCCCGCCGAGCAGCTCCTGATCGGGAAGACCCGCAGCAGCAGGTCGACCGTCTCCCTGATCGCCCACGCGTGGGAGTAGGGACCGAAGTAGCGGGTGCCCTTGCGCTTGGCCCCGCGCAGCACCTGGACCCTGGGGAACTCCTCCCCCATGGTGACCGCGAGGTAGGGGTAGGACTTGTCGTCGCGGTATTTGACGTTGAAGCGGGGGTCGTACTCCTTGATCCAGGAGTATTCGAGCTGGAGCGCCTCGACCTCGGTGCCGACGACCGTCCAGTCGACGTCCGCGGCGGTCGTGAGCATGGTCTGGGTGCGTGGGTGCAACCCGGCGAAGTCGGCGAAGTAGGAGTTCAGCCGCTGGCGCAGGCTCTTGGCCTTGCCCACGTAGATGACCCTGCCTCCGGCGTCCCTGAACCGGTAGACGCCGGGGGACTCGGGGATCGACCCCGGCTTCGGCCGGAAACTCGCCGGACCACCCATAGATCTCGCCACATTCGAAAGCCTATAGGCCTTCGCCGACAGGATTCCTTCTCGAAGAACGCCCGTTTCTCCCGGCGCACCGGGGACACGGGCCCCCGTCCCCCGTGCCGGGCCCGCGCGCCCCGGCACGCGGGGCGGCGGACAACCGGAGCCGAGCGCCCCTCTCGGCGCCGGAGCCTGCGGACAGCGTCCAGGCAGCGTCCAGGCAGTGTTCAGGCAGTGTTCAGGCAGTGCCCAAGCAGTGCCCGGCCGGTGCTCAGCCGAGGGTGATGGAGTCGCCCTCGACCTTGATGGTCTTCTCGGGGAGAGGCTTGTTCGCCGGGCCGTTGGTCACGGCGCCGTCCGCGATGGCGAACTTGCTGCCGTGGCAGGGGCAGTTGATCGTGCCGTTGGAGACGCTCGCCACGTCACACCCCTGGTGGGGGCAGACGGAGGAGAACGCCTTGAACTCTCCGGCCTTCGGCTGGGTCACCACGACCTTCTCCGCCTTGAAGACCTTGCCGCCCCCCACCGGGATGTCAGCGGTCTTGGTCAGGGCGCCCGCGCTCGAGCCCTCCCCCGAACTCGCGCCCGATCCCGAACTCGCGCCGGTCTCCGGCGCGGCGGGCGCGGTGGAGACGCTTCCCGAGGTCGGCTCGCTGCTGCCGCACGCGGTCAGCAGCGCCGCCACTCCCACGCCTCCCGCGCCCAGCACCACCGCGCGACGTGTCGTCTCTGTCATGGTCACCCCTCCAGGATCCTCTTCTTCGGGTACGGCCGGCACACCGGCGCCGGTTCAGCATGCCGTACCCGACATCAAGAGACTGTGAAGAATTACGCGCGCGGAAGGTTTCGAGGGTGTAACAAAGCTGCCCTCAGATCATGACGATGCCGTCGCCCTCGACCCTCAGGGCGTACTCGGCCAGCGGAGCCTCCGCCGGACCCTTGAGGCACTTGCCGGAGTCGACGGCGAACTCGCTGCCGTGGCAGGGGCAGCGGATGACCCCGTCGGAGATCCGGCCGACCGCGCACCCCCTGTGCGGGCAGCTCGCGCTGAACGCCTTGAACACCCCCGCGGCCGGCTGGGTGATCACGATCTTCCATTTGGCGATGACCTTGCCGCCCCCCACCGGGATGTCGGCGGCCTGGGCGATGACCTGCCCCTTGACGCCGGGCGGCACGACGGCCGGGCCGGGCTCACCCGCGGCGCATCCGGTGAGCGCCGCCCCGCACGCCACCACGGCGGCGCCGATCACATGCCTGCGCGTGGGCATGGCGGAATCGTCACTGCTGCTCATCACGGCCCTTCCGCAACGTCGCCCGTCGAAGGCGGGCGTCCGCGTCAAGGGTATTGACGCGGACGCCCGCCCCCGAATCCGGCCTCAGGTGCCGAGGATCTTGCGCAGGAAGCGGCCGGTGTGGCTGGCGTCGACCAGGGCGACCTCCTCCGGCGTGCCCGTGGCCAGCACGGTGCCACCCCTGGAGCCGCCTTCGGGACCCATGTCGATCAGCCAGTCGGCGGTCTTGATCACGTCGAGGTTGTGCTCGATGACGATCACCGTGTTGCCCCCGTCGACGAGCTTTCCCAGCACGCCCAGCAGCCTGCGGATGTCCTCGAAGTGCAGGCCCGTGGTCGGCTCGTCCAGCACGTAGATCGTCCGGCCCGTGGAGCGGCGCTGCAGCTCGGAGGCGAGCTTGACGCGCTGCGCCTCGCCTCCCGACAGGGTGGTCGCGGGCTGGCCGAGACGGACGTAGCCCAGACCGACGTCGTTGAGCGTCTTGAGGTAGCGCTTGATGGACGGGATGGCGTCGAAGAAGCCCAGCGCCTCCTCGATCGGCATGTCGAGCACCTCGGAGATCGTCTTGCCCTTGTAGTGGACCTCCAGGGTCTCCCGGTTGTATCGCGCCCCGTGACAGACCTCACACGGCACGTAGACGTCGGGCAGGAAGTTCATCTCGATCTTGATGGTGCCGTCGCCCGAGCAGGCCTCGCACCGGCCGCCCTTGACGTTGAAGCTGAAGCGGCCCTTCTGGTATCCGCGGACCTTGGCCTCCGTGGTCTGCGCGAACAGGTCGCGCACCTTGTCGAAGACGCCGGTGTAGGTCGCCGGGTTCGAGCGCGGGGTGCGGCCGATCGGCGACTGGTCGACGTGCACGACCTTGTCGACGAGGTCCATCCCGTTGACCCGCGCGTGACGCCCGGGGACGGTGCGCGCGCCGTTCAGCTCCTTGGCCAGGGCGTTGTAGAGGATGTCGTTGACGAGCGTGGACTTGCCCGACCCCGAGACGCCGGTGACCGCGGTGAACAGCCCGAGGGGGAACTCCACGTCGACGCCCTTGAGGTTGTGCTCGCGAGCGCCCTTCACGGTGATCTGCCGCTTCCTGTCGCGCTTGCGACGGTTGGCGGGGATGGCGATGGTCCTGCGGCCCGACAGGTAGGCGCCGGTCATCGACTCCTCGGAGGCCAGCAGGTCGGCCACGGTGCCGGAGACGACGACCTGGCCACCGTGCTCGCCCGCGCCGGGGCCGATGTCGACCACCCAGTCCGCAGCGGCGATGGTGTCCTCGTCGTGCTCGACCACGATGAGCGTGTTGCCCATGTCGCGCAGTCTGATCAGGGTCTCCAGCAGCCGCTGGTTGTCGCGCTGGTGCAGGCCGATGGACGGCTCGTCGAGCACGTAGAGCACGCCGACGAGCCCCGAGCCGATCTGGGTGGCCAGGCGGATGCGCTGCGCCTCACCGCCGGCGAGGGTGCCGGAGGCGCGGTCCATGGTCAGGTAGTCCAGGCCCACGTCGAGCAGGAAGCCCATCCGGGCGTTGATCTCCTTGACCACCCGCTCGGCGATCTGCATGTCCCGGTCCGACAGCGTGAGCCCGGCGAGGAACCCGGCGCAGTCGCCGATCGACATCGCCGAGACGTCGGCGATCGAGCGGCCGTCCACCGTGACGGCCAGCGAGACCGGCTTGAGCCTGGCTCCTCGGCAGGCGGGGCAGGGGATCTCCCGCATGTAGCCTTCGTACTTCTCCCGCATGCCGTCGCTCTCCGACTCGGCATGACGGCGCTGCACCCAGGGGATGACCCCCTCGAAGGTGGTGTAGTAGGAGCGCTGGCGGCCGTAGCGGTTGCTGTAGCGGACGTGGACCTGCTCGTCGTGACCGTACAGCAGCGCCTTCTGGGCCTTCTTCGGGAGCTTCTCCCAGGGGGTCTCGAGCTTGAACCCCGTCGCCAGGCCGAGCGCCTCGATGAGACGGACGAAGTAGTCGCTGGTGTGCCCGCCCGCCCACGGCGAGATGGCGCCGTCGTCCAGGGTCTTCTCCGGGTCGGGCACGACGAGCTCGGGGTCGACCTCCATCCGCACTCCGAGGCCCGTGCACTCGGGACAGGCGCCGAAGGGCGAGTTGAAGGAGAACGAGCGGGGCTCCAGCTCCTCGAACGACAGGTCGTCGTAGGGGCAGTAGAGGTGCTCGGAGTAGAAGCGCTCCCGGTTCGGGTCGCTCTCCGGGAGGTCGACGAACTCCAGTGTGATCGTGCCGCCGGACAGCTGCAGGGCGGTCTCGACCGAGCCGGTCAGGCGGCTGCGCGAGCTCTCCTTCACCGCGAGCCGGTCGACGATCACCTCGATGTCGTGCTTCTCCTGCTTCTTCAGCGTCGGCGGCTCGTCGAGGCGGACCACCGTGCCGTCGACGCGGGCCCTGGCGAAGCCCTTGGCCTGGAGCTGGCCGAAGAGCTCGACGTATTCGCCCTTGCGACCTCGGACGACCGGGGCGAGCACCTGGAAACGGGTGCCTTCCTGAAGCTCCATCACCCGGTCGACGATCTGCTCGGGACTCTGCCTGGCGATCGGGCGGGCGCAGCTGGGACAGTGCGGCTTGCCGATGCGCGCCCACAGCAGCCGCAGGTAGTCGTAGACCTCGGTGATCGTGCCGACCGTCGAGCGCGGGTTGCGGCTCGTCGACTTCTGGTCGATCGAGACGGCGGGGGAGAGTCCTTCGATGAAGTCGACGTCCGGCTTGTCCATCTGCCCGAGGAACTGCCTGGCGTAGGCGGACAGCGACTCGACATAGCGGCGCTGGCCCTCGGCGAAGATGGTGTCGAAGGCCAGGCTCGACTTGCCGGAACCCGACAGTCCGGTGAAGACGATCAGAGAGTCTCGCGGCAGGTCCAGCGAGACGTCCTTGAGGTTGTGTTCGCGTGCGCCACGCACGATGAGGCGGTCAGCCACTGCAATCCCGACGTCGATGTAGAAGGTTGAGAAGCGGTCGCGGGAAGACTAGCCACGGGGTCCGACAAATTTTCGGAGCGACATCTGGGGGCTGGTGGATTTCCCCGCCCTCTCCAGCCTAGGGCCTTCCCGTGCGCCCTACGGGCCGCTTGAGTTTTCAACCACGCGAACACCCCGGTTTATGCCCTGGCCCGATCCCCGTGTCCGGTGATGGAGTAGGAGGATGGATGTCACAGACGCGTTCAAGGCGGAGTTGACCGCCTCAGACGACCGCCTCGCGGCCACCGCCGCCAAACTGTCCGACGCGGACGTGACGGCCGCGTCCCGGCTGCCCGGCTGGAGCAGGGGGCACGTCCTGACCCACCTCGCCCGCAACGCCGACAGCCTCGTCAACCTGCTGACGTGGGCGAGGACAGGCGTGAAGACCCCGCAGTACCCCCGTCCGGAGGCGCGCGACGCGGAGATCGAGGCGGGGGCGGGAAGGCCCGCGAAGGAGCAGCTGGCCGATCTGGAGAACAGCACGGCACGGCTGGCCGAGGCCGTCGCCGCGCTGCCCGCGAGCGCGTGGGCGGCGACGGTCAGCGCGACTCGCCCGCCTGTCCACCCCGCCTGGTACGTGCTGGTGCGCCGCCTGCGTGAGGTCGAGCTGCACCACGTGGACCTGGGGGCGGGCTACGAGGGAGCCGACTGGCCCGAGGCGTTCGTGCGCAGGGAGCTGCACGACGCGATGGTGTGCTGGCCCCGCGACTCGGGGACGGTCAGCGAGATCGTGGTCGAGGAGGTCAAGGACGGTGAGAAGCATCACCAGGTCTGGCGGGAGCTCGGAACCGGGCCGGTGCTGCAGGGGGACGCGTGGAGCCTGCTGGGCTGGCTGACCGGGCGTTCGCCGGGAGCCGGGCTTAGGGTTATGCCGGAGGGCGCCGCGGGCAACCGTCCGGCGGTCGCGGGGCCGCTGCCCACGCCGCCGCCGTGGCCCGCGTCGTCCGCTCCCCCAGGCCTTCCCGCGTCACCGCCAGAGGAGTATCCATGACATACACCGGCGACGTCCGGGTCGGCGGCCCCGCCGACGTGCGCGAGCTGCCCGCCCTGACGATCTCCAAGCTGGCCGTCGGCCCGTTCGACAACA
Source organism: Streptosporangium carneum (assembly GCF_027922005.1). GTDB lineage: Bacteria > Actinomycetota > Actinomycetes > Streptosporangiales > Streptosporangiaceae > Streptosporangium > Streptosporangium carneum. The sequence continues at coordinate 348,663 of NZ_BSEV01000006.1, forward strand.
ACGCCTACCTCGTGCGCTGCAACGAGACCGGCGACGGCCTGCTCATCGACGCCGCCGCCGAGGCGGACCGGCTCCTCGAGCTCGTCGGCGACCGGCCGATCAGCAAGATCGTCACCACCCACCAGCACCGTGACCACTGGCAGGCCCTGCAGGAGGTCGCGGACGCGACGGGCGCGACGGTCGTGGCGCACCCGCTCGACGCCGCCGCGCTGCCGGTGCCGGTCGGTCTGGAGGTGGAGCACGGCGACGGGGTCACCGTCGGCGTGACGACCCTGGAGGTGATCCACCTGCGCGGGCACACGCCCGGCTCGATCGCCCTGCACCGCCCCGGTCACCTGTTCACCGGCGACTCGCTCTTCCCCGGCGGCGTGGGCAACACCAACAAGGACCCCGAGCGGTTCGAGCGGCTGTTCACAGACGTGTCCGAACGGATCTTCGACCGGCTGCCCGACGAGACCTGGGTCTATCCGGGACACGGCAGGGACACCACGCTGGGCGCGGAGCGCCCCTCGCTGCCGGAGTGGCGCGAACGCGGCTGGTGACCGCGAAGACGCCTTCGCCGGGGATCGTGGCACGATCCCCGGCGAAGGCGGCGTGGTACGGGCTCCGGCGGTCCGGCTGTCAGAAGGAGGAGAGGCTCTCGGCCTCCTTGCGCTCCTTGCGCTTCTCCCTCTTGAACATCAGCACGCGCAGCGGGATCGCGGACACCATGGCGATCTGCATGATGGCGCCGACCTTGATCAGCGTGTCGCCGCCCGCCAGGCCTGCGGCCCAGATGGTCAGGCAGGCGACATTGATCATCATCCAGGCCAGGACCGCGGCGGCCAGGTTGCCCTTCGGCTTGGGGTACTCGATCCGGCTGACCATGAGGTAGGCGACGCCGAAGACAGGCATCACCGCCCAGACCGACGGCGCGAACAGCAACACGATCGCGACCACCGTCATGGCGCCCATCGGGATGGGCAACCCCATGAAGTCACCGCTCTTGGTCTTCACGCAGGCGAACCTGGCGAGCCGGATGACGCCCGCCAGCAGCACCGAGGCCGCGGCGACCATCACCAGCGGGAACGGGACCTGCGGGTTGAACCCCGCCCAGATGACGACCATGAAGGCGGGGGCGAAGCCGAAGCTGATCACGTCGGCCAGGTTGTCCAGCTCGGCGCCCATGGCGGAGGCGCGGAACTTGCGCGCCACCAGGCCGTCGAACAGGTCGCAGGTCGCGCCGATCAGCAGCAGCACGACCGCGGTGCCGAAGAACCGCGGGTCGGCCGCGAAGGGCTTGTCCTCCTGCAACGCGCGGATCGCCGACCAGGCGAGGACGCAGACGGACAGGAACCCGCACAGCGCGTTGCCGAGCGAGAGCGAGTCCGCGGCGGAGAGCCGGAACGCCTTGCCGACGGGCCCTCTGGGCTCGTCGTCCGTCTCGTCGAGAGGCCAGCTCGCGTCAGCCGTGGTCAAGACCGGTCACCCCCGCGACGGTCCGCTGGCCGACCGACACGGCGGGCTCGATCCCCTCGGGCAGGTAGACGTCGACCCGGGAACCGAGCCGGATGAGCCCGATCCGCTCGGCCCTGGCCACCTTGGCGCCCGCGGTCAGATAGGGAACGATGCGCCGCGCCACCGCGCCCGCGATCTGGACCAGCTCGACGTCGCCGAGCTCGGTGTCCAGGTGCCACACCACCCGCTCGTTCTTGTCGCTGTCCTTGTTGAAGGCGGGGACGAACCCTCCGGCGACGTGCTCGACCGAGGTCACCGTACCGGCCAGGGGCGCGCGGTTGACGTGCACGTCGAGCGGGCTCATGAAGATGGCCACGCGTGTGCGGCCGTCGGGCCACGGGTCGACGCTCTGCACCACGCCGTCCGCGGGCGACAGGATCCTCGCCGGACCGGGTGTGCGCTCCGGGTCCCGGAAGAACCAGAGCATGCCACCGGTGAGAGCGGTCAACGGGACCGCCGCCAGCGCCCAGCGCCGGTCACGGCGGCTGAGCAGCGACGTCACCGCGGCTGCGGTCACGGTCGGAAGCAACCACGGGGAGACGCCACGTGCCAGCCGTACGCGGCCCGACTGATGGCTTACTGAATCGTGGGACACAGGGAACCTTTTGTGATGTCTTACGGCATTAGACCGGTATGTCTACCCGCCCTGGGGCAGGATGCTACCCATCTCTCAGCCCTTATACGGCGTAACGAGACAAGCAAACCGCGTCACATGCCAAACCGCTAGCCCTGCTCGGCACTCGCGGAGGTGGTGATTTGGTTGCTTTCACGTCCGTCACGACGGGCCTTGATCAGGCTGGCTCCGACAGTGATCACCATGGTGACGCCGATGACCGACAACGACAGCCAGATGGGCACCTCGGGCGCCCAGGACACGCCACTGGAGTGCAGCGCCTCGGCAATCAGCTTAACCCCGATGAATCCAAGGATGAACGCGAGCCCGTAGCTGAGGTAGGCCAGGCGCTGCAGCAGATCGCCCAGCAGGAAGTAGAGCTGACGCAGGCCCATCAGGGCGAACGCGTTGGCGGTGAAGACGATGAAGGCGTCGGTCGTGAGGCCGAAGATGGCCGGAATCGAGTCGAGGGCGAACAGCAGGTCGGTGGTGCCGATGGCGACCATCACGATGAGCAGCGGGGTGACCATGCGCCTGCCGTCGACCTTGACGACGACCTTGGAGCCCACGTAGTCGTCGGTGTGCGGCAGCACCTTGCGCGCCCAGCGCAGGACGGCGTTCTCCTTGACCTCGTCGTCGTCGTTGTGGCCGTGCTGACGGATCATCTGAACGGCCGTGTAGATGAGGAACAGGCCGAAGACGTAGAACAGCCAGCTGAAGCGCGACAGCGCGGCCGCGCCGACGGCGATGAAGGCCCCTCTCATGACCAGGGCCATCAGGATGCCGACCAGCAGCACCTTGTGCTGGTGGACCTTCGGCACCGCGAAGCGGGTCATGATGACGTAGAAGACGAAGAGGTTGTCGACACTCAGGCTGTACTCGGTCAGATAACCGGCGAAGAACTGTCCCGCCGAGGTCGGGCCGGCGAAGATCCACAACACGATGCCGAAGATCACTGCGAGCGTCACATAGAAGGCGACCCAGAAACTGGCCTGCTTCGGCGAGAACTCCCGGGGCTCGCCCCGGTCGACGATCCACAGATCAAAGGCCAGGACGACAAGAAGACCACCAATGACGGCAATCCATGCCCATACGGGAACAATCACAACAAAACCTCCGGCGGCGCGCACGACTGACTGCCGGAGGTCTCTCCCGCCCGCGCGTCACCGCCGCGAACCGACAGCCCCGGGGGCCTCGTGGAGCGAGGCAACACCGTGATGACGAGACTGTCGCGAAGGGATACTCCCCCCCTAACCAAGCCAGTATAGGTGTGGGGCTTGGTGACACCTAATCCAACAGTCAGCCGCAGGCGCGTGTTCCCCGGCTTTCGTGTCACTTTCGAGGCAGTTTCGGCAGGCCGTCGTAGACCGCCAGCACGGCCTCCAGCGCCTGTGCCTCGTCCGGCAGCTCCCTGCCCCGCCTGGCGGCCGCCTCGCCCAGGGCGACGGCGAGGTCGTCGTCCGCCAGCACCCTGCTCACCGCCTCACGCATCGCCTCGACGTCGCCGTAGGGCACCAGCAGCCCCGCCTCGCCCACCATCGGCGGGATCCCGCCGACCGCCGTGGCGACCACCGGCGTCCCCGCCCGCAGGGCCTCCTGCACGGTGAGCGGCTGCCCCTCCCAGCGGCTGGGAACCACCAGGGCCCTGGCGATCCCGAGCAGGTCCGCCACGTCGTCCCGGTTGCCCAGCAGCCGCACCGGGAGGTTCTCCCGGTCGACGCGCTCCTGCAACGACCCGCGCAGCGGCCCCTCGCCCGCGATCAGGAACACCGCCCGCCGTGAGGGGTCACCCGCGCCCGGCCTGAGGGCCGCCGCGACGTCCAGGAGGGTCTCCAGTCCCTTCTGCTGGGCGAGCCTGGCGACCGTCAGGAGCACCGGCCCGCCGCCCGTGCCCAGCTCGGCCGCGACCTCCTCCGGACGACGCCCCGAGGAGCGCAGGACGGGAGCCGGGACGACCGCCGCCTCGACATGCCCGGCGCCCAGCCGCCCCATCCGGTCCCCCAGGTCCGGCGAGACCACCAGGATCCGGTCCGCGCGGCGCGCGACCATCCGTTCGAGGACACCGTGGACCGCGCCGATCGCCCCGCCCGCGGTGGCCGCGTTGTGCAGGGTCACGACCAGCCCTGTGCGGGTCCCGGCCAGCGCGAGCGCGGCCAGCGCTCCCGCCCGAAGCCCGTGGGCGTGCACGGCTCGCGCTCCGCGCAGCGCCCGCAACGCCCGCACGGCGCGCAGATCGTTCAGCGGGCGAGGCCTGTCGGAGATCGGAACGGGCACGAACACGGCCCCGAGCCGCCGGAACCCGAAAGCCTCCTCCGTGCCGGGCGGCCCCGCCACGACCACCCGGTGCCCCCCGCGCACAAGACCACCGGCCAGCATGGCCACGTGCCGTCCCACACCGCCCGCGCTGGTGCCCAGCACCAGCGCGATCCGCGACCCCGGATCAGTCATCGGCACAGTTCCCTCCCGAAGGGGACACCCGCCTGAACCGCGCCAGCAGCGCCTGGGCGTCCGGTCTGTCGATCACCGCGGCCACGACCGCGAAAGCCGCCGAACCGGCCAGCGCCGCCCCCAGCCCGACCGGCACGCACATCCATCTGGGCACCTCGGCGAAGGCCTCGACGACGGCCAGGCCCGTCGCGTAGGCCGCCGCCCCGCCCGCCACGGCGGCGAGCAACCCCCGCCACGTCCCGCGCAGCGCCGCCGCGCCCCTGGCCCTCAGTACGGCGAACACCAGCAACGCCCCGCCGACGGTCATGCCGACGGTGCTGCCCAGCGCCAGCCCGCCCACCACGTCGACCGGCTCGGCCACGGTGCGGGCCAGCAGGATCTGGGCCACCAGCGCGACCGTCCAGCCCGCGACGGAGGCGACGGCGGCCGACCTGCCCCTGCCGCAGGCGTACAGGACGCGGGCGAGGTGGAACATCAACGCGTATCCCACCAGGCCCGGTGCGAACAACGTGACGGCCCCCGCCATCTCCGCGGGGTCGCCGCCCGGCGTGCCCTCGACGAACACCCGGGAAACAGGCACGGCCACGGCCGCCATCACACCGGCGGCCAGCCCCGTGACCAGCAGGACGACCCGGCTGGTCGAGGAGGCGAGGTCGTCGAACCCGGTCAGGTCCCCCTCGCTCGCCCGGGTGGACAGCACGGGGAAGGAACTGGTGGCGACCGGCACCACGAGCACCGCGAAGGGAAGCTGGTACAGCGCCCAGGCGTAGGTGTAGACGCCCGTCGCCCCCGCCCCGCCGAGGTCGTTGGCCAGCCGTACCACCACGGTCAGCGCGATCTGCTGCGCGACGAGGACGGCGACGCCCGCGGTCGCGAGCCGCCGCGCGCGGGCGGCCACCCCGGGAGGGAAGGACAGCGAGGGCCGCAACCGCAGCCGCAGCCGGGCCACGGGGCCGATCACCGTGAGGACCATCGCGGCGGCGGCGACCGTGGCCCCCAGGGAGAGCGTCAGCTGTCCGGCCGTGGTGAGAGCCGACAGGTCCTGCGCGGCTCCGTTCGCGACCGGCTGGAAGAGCAGGTAGGAGCCGACGATGAGCAGGCTCGAGACCAACGGCGCCAGGGCGGGGCCCATGAAGCGCCGGTGGGCCTGGAGCACGCCGTACAGGATGACGGCCAGACCGAAGAAGATCATCCGAGGGGCGAAGACGACCAGCATCTCCGCGCCGACCTCGACGACCCGCGTCACGTCGCAGTCGCCCACGTCGCCGACCAGCAACGTGACGATCGGCCCCGCGAACGCGGCGATGAGCAGGGTCAGCGGAACCAGCGCCAGCAGCACCCAGGTCAGCAGCGCGGAGGTGGTCCGGCCCACCTCCGCCCTGGCCTCGGGGTCGTCATCGGACCTGGAGGCCGCCGAGGCCAGCACCGGCACCACCGTGCCGGCCAGCGCGCCGCCCGCCACCAGCTCGAAGACGATGTTGGGCACGTAGTTGGCGGTGTTGTACGCCGTGCTCAGGCAGAGGTTGCCGACGGTCTGGGACTGGACGAGATAGCGGCCGAATCCCACGATCCGGGCTACGACGGTCACGATCCCGATGAGGAGCGCCGCCCCGGCGACCCCCTGCCCGATCTTTCTGATCATCAGTCGGCTGGCGCCTGCTCCACGGGACGGCGGCCGAGCATGTCGATGCGGTTGAGCACCGGATTGGCGGCGATGACCCTGGTGAAACTGATCCGCTCCGAGGCCGCGGTCAGCGCGACCACGGTGCCGAGCACGGCCAGGCGGCCCGGCCTGCCGAGCGTGACGGCGGCGGTCAGGCCGAGCAGCGCGCCCAGCGCGTTCGCCCCCGCGTCACCCAGCATCGCCCGCTCACCGAGGTCCTCGGGCAGCAGCGCGACGGCGGCGCCCGCGGGCAGCGCGGCCAGCGTGGCGGAGACCGGATCGTCACGGCGCAGACCCACCGCCAGCAGCGGGGCGCCGGCCAGCAGGCCCACCTTGATGGCGCGCCCGGGCCGCAGGTCGAAGAGGTTGGCGAGGTTGGCCGCGCCCGCGACGAGAGCCCCGTCGACCATGACGTCGACGGGCTTTCCCGAGGTCAGCGCCGCGGCGGCCAGTCCGGTGACGCCGATGCCGAAGAGCTTCACCGCGCCGCTGGTGACCTCGCCCTTGGCCAGGGCGTTCAGGTGCCCCCTGAACCCCTTCGAGGACGTGGCGCCGTACAGGTCGTCATAGGCCCCGAGGCCGCCGCTGCCGGCCACGGCCAGCAGGACGGCGGCGCGGATCCTGGCGGGCAGCCCGGGAAGCACCGCCGCGGCCGCCGCCGCGCCCGCGACGAACGCGGGCCCCTCGAGCAGGGTGATCGGCTCTTCCCTGTGGTTGGTCCTCGTCCAGGTCTCGGCGTCGCCGACCGGCGGCCTGCGGGTGAAGGCCGCGTAGGCGGCACGGGCGGCCGCCGCGCCGACGAGCGCGCCTGCCAGAGCGCCGAGAAGAGCGCGACGAGCCATGGGGTCATCCTCCGGAGGTGGGCGTGGGGGTCGGGGGCGCGCTGGGCTCGATACCCGAGACGCCGGGGCCCATGCCGTACTGCCCCGAGGTGCCGGACAGTTGCTCCCGCAGAGCGTAGACCACCACGACCCTGCCCGCGGGCATATCGGCGTTGTCGACGGTGGAGACCTTCTCCGCGGCGACGGTGTCGTCCCTGAGCGCGGCGACGACGCCGCCCGCCGCGCTGCTGCTCAGGGGTCCGGTCAGCACGGTTCCCCGACCCGCCACGTCCAGCCCGGTGGCCATCGAGACGACCGCGCCCGCCTGCGTGACGGCGCCGTCGCCGGTGTACGGCTCGGCAGGGGCGATCAGCACCGCCAGGTCGGCGCGCTTGGCGGGCTGCTCGGTGACGGTGATCAGGCCGCCGCGCTGGAAGGCCTCCAGCACCCCGGCCGCGACCGGGTTCGTCTTGCCCACCTGGGCGGGGTCGCCGGTCACGATCGCGCCCGCGAGCACCGCGGCCGCCTTGTCGTAGGGGGTGTCCTCGGGCAGGAAGGTCGTCTCGATCGGCTTGACCTCGGTGGCCACCTTCTCCACGAAGAGCGCCTGGGCGGCGTCGACGTACTTGTCGGTGAGGGTGACCCTGCCGCTCACGGTCGCCCCGGACTCGGTGATCACCTGCTGCACCGCCTCACGCATGCTCACCGAGCCGCCCGGGGCCTCCACGATCACGACGCGCTCTCCGGCGAGGGCGTCGCGCACCAGCCTGGGGGTGTCGGCTGTGACGAAGGCGTCGTTGGCGACGTCTCGGCCCTGCACCGTCTTCAGCTCGGCGCGGAGCTCGTTGTTGCTCACCCTCAGCTGGTTCGCGAGGGTCTCCGCCGTGTCGATGGCGGGCTCCTTCAGCAGGGTCGTGCCCAGCACGATGCCGACGGAGAGCGCGAGGAAGATCGCGACGATGGAGACGAGGTGATAGCGGAAATCGATCACGAGAAGAGTCCGACCAGCCAGAAGATGAAGCCGTTCCAGACGTCGCGGACGCTGTCCAGCCAGATCTTGCCCACCGGGGAGACGATGATGGCCAGCCCCATGGTGATCAGCGCGGTGGCGACGAGCAGGAGCAGAGACGGAGTTGAGATCCGGCTGCGGTAGAGCCGGCTGACGCCTTTCGCGTCGATGAGCTTGCCGCCCAGCCTCAGGCGGGTGAGGAAGGTGCTGGCCATGCCGGAGCGCCCCTTGTCGAGGAACTCGACCAGGGTCGCGTGGGTGCCGACGGCGACGATCAGGTCGGCGCCCTTGTCGTCGGCGAGCAGCATGGCGATGTCCTCGCTGGTGCCGATCGCCGGGAAGACCACGGCGTTGCAGCCGAGCTGCTGGACCCGCTCGAGACCGGGCGCCCTGCCGTCCCGATAGGCGTGCACGACCAGCTCGGCTCCGCAGGTCAACGCCTTGGCGGAGACGGAGTCGAAGTCTCCGACGATGACGTCCGGCATGTAGCCGGCCTCCATGAGGGCGTCCGCGCCGCCGTCGACCCCGATCATGACCGGGCGGCACTCGCGGATGTAGGGACGCAGGGTGGCGATGTCCTCCTTGTAGTGGTAACCGCGCACCACGATGAGGACGTGCCTGCCCTCCATGACGGTCTTGATGTTGGGAACGCCCACCCCGTCGATGAGCAGGTCGCGCTCACGCTGGACGTACTCCATGGTGTTGACCGCGAAGGCCTCGATCTGGACGGTCAGCCCGGCGCGCGCCTCGGCCATCGCCGCCTCGACCGACTCGGGCGTCTGCACGTCGCCCTTGCCGATCACCTCGTCGTCGAAGTAGACGACGCCCTCGTGGAGCCTGACCAGGTCGCCGTCCTTGACCCGGTCGAACAGCTCCGCGGTCGCGTTGTCGACGAACGGCACACCCGCCTCGACGAGGATCTGCGGGCCCAGGTTGGGATAGCGGCCGCTGATGCCGGCGGCGATGTTGACCACGCCTGCCGCGCCGCACGCGACAAGCGCCTCCGCGCTCACCCGGTCAACGTCAACGTGATCGATAATCGCGATTTCCCCGGCCCTGAGGCGTTTGGTCAGCCTCTTGGTCCGCCGATCGATTCTCGCCACTGCCGTCACCCCGGGAAGGTCCGTGACCTTCCTGCGGCGGAGGTAACCGTTGAGCTTGCGTTGAAGCCCGTCCGTCGGCACCTTCATCACGACCATCCTGCCAGAGGGAGAGACCAGCGGAGCCACGCGGTTGACAGCGTGTCAGGTTCGTCACTGAAGATCCCCACGCAACCTCGCTCCCCCGAGCTATCCAAAACGGTCCTTGTTATTCCTTCTCACCAGCCGGTGAAAGTCGTCCTCACGCCCCCCGCGCGCGACGCAACCCTCTCATGTCCTGGCGGCGACGGTGGCCTCCTCTGTCTTACCTGTGCCGGGAGACTCCTCACACACCGGCGGTGACAGCCGTCTCCGGCGACTCCTGCGCCGTCTCGCCCCGCGCGGACGGAGGCCTCCCTCAGGCCTTGTCCGCGGCGGCGATCGCCAGCAGCTCCTCCGCGTGCGCCCTGCCCAGCTCGGAATCCTCGAGTCCGGCGAGCATGCGCGACAGCTCGCGAGCCCGGCCGTCCTTGTCCAGGGCGACCACCCCGCTGCGCACCACGCTGCCGTCACCGGCCTTCTCCACCACGAGATGCTGGTCGGCGAAGGCCGCGACCTGGGGCAGATGAGTGACGACTATCACCTGCGCCGTGCGCGCCAGGCGCGCCAGCCTGCGGCCGATCTCCACCGCGGCCTTGCCGCCGACGCCCGCGTCGACCTCGTCGAAGACGAACGTGGGAACCGGGTCGGCGCCGGCGAAGACGACCTCGATGGCGAGCATGACCCGGCTCAGCTCACCTCCCGAGGCCCCCTTGTTCAGCGGAAGCGGCGGTGAGGCCGGGTGTGGGGACATCCGCAGCTCGACCTCGTCGATCCCGTGGGGGCCGAAGTCGTCGGCGGCGGTGAGGGTGACGACCACCCTGGCGTGCGGCATGGCCAGCGCGGTGAGCTCCTCGGTGACCGCCTGCCCGAACCGCTCGGCCGCCGCGGTCCTGACCCGGGTCAGCTCCGCGGCCAGGTCGGTGAGGCGGCCCGTGAGCTCCTCGTGCTCGCGGGCGAGGTCGCCGATCCGCTCGTCGTCCCCCTCAAGCTCGGTGACGCGCAGGGCGGCCTGCGCGGCCCAGGCGAGCACGACGCCGGTGTCCTCGCCGTACTTGCGGACGAGGTGGGTGAGCACAGCCTGGCGTTCCTGCACGATCGCCAGCCGCATCGGGTCGGCCTCGACCGACTCGGCGTAGGCGGCCAGCTCGGTGGCGACGTCGGAGATGAGGTATCCCGCCTCGGCGAGACGGTCGGCGATCTCCGCGAGCGCCGGGTCGAAGTCGCGCACCGCCTCGACGGCGGCGCGCGCCTGGCCGACCAGCGCGATGGCGTCCTGCATCTCCTGCTCGCCGGACATCGGGTCGCCGAGCAGCGCCCGGTGCGCGGTCTCCGCCGCGCTTCTCAGGGAGTCGGCGTGCGAGAGCCGCTCCTCCTCCTCACGCAGCTCGGCCTCCTCCCCCTGCCGGGGGTCGGCCTGCTCGACCTCCTGGAGCCCGAACCTGAGCAGGTCCGCCTCCTGGGCGCGCTCCTTCGCCCTGGCGGTGAGCTCGGTCAGCTGGTCGGCGACCTGCTTGTGCCGCTTGTAGGCCTGCTCGTAGGCGCGCAGCGGCTTGACCAGCTCCTCCCCCGCGTAACGGTCGAGGGCGGCGCGCTGGCGCCCCGGCTGGAGCAGGCGCTGCTGGTCCATCTGGCCGTGCACGGCGACCAGGTCCTCGGCCAGATAGGTGAGGGTGCCGACGGGGACGCTGCGCCCGCCGAGCCAGGCCCGGCTGCGGCCCTCGGCCGAGACGGTGCGCGAGATGATCAGCTCGCCGTCCTCGACCTCGCCGCCCACGTCCTGCACCTGCTGAGCCACCCGGCCCGCCGGGTCGACCACGAGCGTGCCCTCGACGGTCGCCCTGTCGGAGCCGGGGCGGACACGGGCCGGGTCCGCCCTGCCGCCGAACAGCAGTCCCAGACCGGTCACCACCATGGTCTTGCCCGCACCGGTTTCGCCCGTGAGCACGGTGAATCCCGGCGAGAGCACCAGAACGGCCTCGTCGATCACACCGAGCCCTTGGATGCGGACCTCCTCGACCCTGGGTCGCACTGGTCCCTCCCGTCACATCGAATTCACCGAACATCAGTGCGGTGCGCGGGCACGATCCTACGCGCTCGAGACGGCGATCGCCCGAACGAGCCGGGCCCTGTCGCGCGGAGGCCGCCTACGCTGGGGGCAGGGTCTACGGCCGCGTCCGGCCGCGCCATCCCTGGACCGGAAGGTCGAACTTGGCGACCAGCCTGTCGGTGAACGGCGCCCCGGTTTCCTCCACTCCGTGCAGCCGCGCCAGCCGTACGGGAAGCTCCGCCCTGCGGACCTCGACACGCGTTCCCGCGGGCAGGTCGAACCGGCGGCGGCCGTCGCACCACAGCACCGCCCCCGCCGTCGCGGGCTGGACCTCCAGGGCCAGCGCGGACCGGGGAGAGACCACCAGCGGCCTGGCGAACAGCGCGTGGGCGCTGATCGGCACCAGCAGCATCGCCTCGACCTCCGGCCACACCACGGGGCCGCCCGCGGAGAAGGCGTAGGCGGTCGAACCCGTCGGCGTGGCGCAGATGACCCCGTCGCACCCCCACCGCGACAACGGCCGCCCGTCGATCTCGGCGACCACCTCGAGCATCCGCTCGCGCTTCTCCACCGTGGCCTCGTTGAGCGCCCAGGTGTCGGCCAGCAGCTGTCCGTTGAGGCGGGCGGTGACCTCGATGGTCATCCGCTCCTCCACGTCGTAGCGGCCCCGCACCACGGAGTCGACCGCCTCGGCGAGATCCTCGACCTCGGCCTCGGCGAGGAAGCCGACATGCCCGAGGTTGACGCCGAGCAGCGGCACCCCGGCGGGCCGGGCGAGCTCCGCGGCCCGCAGAAGGCTGCCGTCGCCGCCCAGCACGATCATCATCTCGGCGTCCTGCACCGCCGCCTCGCTCGCGGGCATCACGTCGGCGCCCGCGCAGGCGATCGACTCGGCCTCCGCCCGCAGGACGCGCACGTTCAGCCCCGCGTCGACCAACTGGCCGATCACCAGGCGAGCACTGTCGACGGCCGCTCCCCGCCCGGTGTGTGCGGTGACCAGCACGGTGCGCTTGGCAGTCATTTTCCACTCTTTCGGAGGGGTGGGCACTACTGGGGGCCTTCCGCCACCGCGCGTTCGATCTCGGCGGCGAGGTCCTCGACCGGCGGCGCGCCCTCCCCCTTGCCCAGCCAGATGACGTACTCCACGTTGCCCGACGGGCCCGGCAGCGGACTCGCGGTGACACCCCGCACGGTCAGGCCGAGCGTCCGCGCGGCCTCGGCGACATCCTGCACGGCCTGGGCCCGCAGCGCGGGGTCGCGGACGACCCCTCCCGCGCCGACCCGCTCCCTGCCGACCTCGAACTGGGGCTTGACCAGCATCGCGAAATCCGCCCGCTCGGCCGCGCACGCGGACAGGGCGGGCAGCACCAGGCGCAGCGAGATGAACGACAGGTCGCCGACGACCAGGGTGGGCGGCCGCCCCACCATGTCGGGCGTCAGATCCCTGACGTTGACCCGCTCCATGACCGTGACCCGCTCGTCGGTGCGCAGCGACCAGGCGAGCTGGCCGTATCCGACGTCGACGGCGAGCACGTGCTCGGCGCCGTTGCGCAACAGCACGTCGGTGAAACCTCCGGTCGAGGCCCCCGCGTCCAGGCAGCGGCGCCCCGCCACGGTCAGCCCCGCCGGGCCGAACGCCTCAAGCGCGCCGAGAAGCTTGTGCGCCCCCCTCGAGACGTAGTCGGGCCCCTCGGCCGCCTCGGCGACCACGATCGCGGAGGCGGTCTCCACCTGGGTCGCGGGCTTGGCGGCGGGCCTGCCGCCCACGGTGACCCGGCCTGCCTCGATGAGCTGGGCCGCCTGCTCCCGGGAGCGGGCGAGACCTCGTCGCACCAGCTCGCTGTCGAGACGCGTGCGCCGGCTCACCGGTGCTGGCCCGTGACGCCGTCCACCGAGGCGAGCGCCTGCTCGAACCCGGCGAACACCTCCTCGAACACACCCGCGTGCGCCGAGACGGGCAGCGCCTCCAGCCGGGCGAGCCCGCCCAGGGCGACGTCCACCCGCTCCTCGCCGGTCTCTTCCGGCAGGTCCGTCATGCGCCCCCTCCGGAGCTGCTCTTCGCCGACTTGGTGGTCGCACGGGCGCGCGGCGCGCGGGCCGCCCCGCCCGTTGACGCCTTGACCGTATCGGAAGCGACGGCGCTCGTCGCCTCGACGGCCCCGCCCGTGTCCGCGACCGCTCTCCCGCCCCTCCCTCCGCCCCGGCCAGGCGTTCGGGACGGACCGGTTTCCCGGAAGGCCGGCGATCCGCGAACTACCACGGGCGTCCCGCTCGTTGACATCCCAGTGAGACCGGTAGCCGCCCGCACACGTCCCCGTGATGTGCCGAACACCATGACACAAGCCCCCTTCTCCGCCGCACCCCCCGTGCGGCGGATCACATGCCGTGTTCATGTGGAACGCTACCGTCCGTAGAGACAAGGGATTCGGGCCGGTCCGAACAGAGCCGGCCCGAGCAGAAGGGAGCGCCACGCGATGGCGACCGTCGAAGAGTGCCGGGTGGCACTGCGCAAGCTCGGCGAGCAGTTCGACGAGCTCGACCAGGCAAGTCGGGCCAAGCATGTGGTCGAACGCAGCATCAGCTGCCACATCAGCGACCTGGGCGTCACCTTCTACGGCCGGATTCACCACGGGGGGCTCGGCCCCTTCGCCGACCTGCCCCCCACCGACGGCCGGCCCGCCAACGTGAAGCTGACCATCGGCAGCGACGACCTGATCGCGCTGGTCAACGGCGAACTCGACATGGGACGCGCGGTGTTCGGCGGCCGGGTCAAGGTCGACGCCAGTTTCGGCGACCTGCTGCGCCTGCGCAAGCTCCTGTGATCGCCTCCCCGGGAAGGGGACGGCCGATACGGCTCGCCGACCGTGACGCGTGAGTCACAGGATGTGGAAGACGGTGCGCGAGCCGTGACACACGAACGGCGGCGTGGGAGCCGCGACACGCGGTCACGGCTCACCCCCGGGAGGACGCGCGCCTCGAGAACCAGGAGTCGAGGACGGCCTTCACGGCGTCCTCGTCCGCCCTGCCGTCACCGGCCGCCTCCCAGGTCGCGGCGCAGGCCGCCCTGAGCCCGTCGACGGGATCCCCCGCGCCGTCGAGGTGGAGGTGGCCACCGGCCCAGCGGGCCTTCCACCCCTGGCACGCCCAGCCGTCCCCGTCCCGCCGTACCCGGGGATAGGGCTGGTGCAGGGCCGACAGACCGGCGGCGACGTACGTGGGCCGGTGCCGGGGAGCGGCGGTCAGCAGGTCGAGCGGACTCGCCACGCCGGTCAGCACCAGCAGGCCGTCCACTCCGGCGTTCGTCGCCCCCTCGATGTCGGTGTCGAGCCGGTCTCCGACGACCAGCGGTCGTCTCGACCCGGTCCGCAGCATCGACTCCCGGTGCAGCGGCGGCTCCGGCTTTCCCGCGACGATCGGTTCGACGCCGGTCGCCGTGGCGATGACCCGGGTCATCGCGCCGTTTCCGGGGAGCTCGCCTCGCCCCGTCGGCATGGTCGAGTCCGCGTTCGCGGCCACGAACAGGGCCCCCTGACGCACGGCCAGCGTCCCCTCGGCCAGCAGGCCGTAGGAGAGATGGGGGGCGATCCCCTGCACCACGGCCACCGGGGCGTCCATCGCGGTGCTGACCGGCCGCAGTCCGTGGGCGCGCAGGGCGCTGCGCAGCCCCATTCCTCCGACCACCAGCACGGCCGCGCCGGGCTCGACCCGTTCGGCCACCAGCCTCGCGGCCGCCTGAGCGGAGGTGACCACGTCGTCGGGAGAGGCCGGAGCGCCCAGCGCGCTCAGGTGCTGGGCGATCGCGCCGGGGGTACGCGAGGCGTTGTTGGTGACGTAGGCGAGTCGCACACCGCGATCCGCCGCCTCGCGCAACGCCTCAGGAGCCCCCGGCACGGCATCGTGCCCGAGATAGACCACCCCGTCGAGGTCGAGGAGAAGGGTGTCATATGGGTCGATCAGCGTCTGTGTGTCCACCCGCCCATTTCACCACCCGCAAGAATCACATCCGGCGGGCACGCAGGGTCGCCCGGACGCTTTTCAGCGCCGACACGTAGTGTCTCTGGTCGGGACGCATGGCGGCGGCGATGGCCAGAGGTTCCTGCGCCCCCTCCATGTCACCGGTCCGCCACAGGGAGAGGCCCAGTCCGAAATAGGCGTAGTCTTCGGCCGGATTGGCGTCGATGATCCACCGGAAGCTGTCGGCGGCATCGGCGTACTGCCTGGAGTTGAATTGCGCGCGGGCAAGCGCCTCGCGGATGCTCCGCGACTCAGGTTCGGCGCCGGCGGCGCGTTCCAGCAGCGCGGCGGCGGCGGCAGGGCTGCCCTCGCCCAGGAGCTTCATTCCTCGTTGAAACCATTCGTAGACGTCCCCGACCGGAGCGCCCGTCTCGGGGTTGGGGGAATCAGACGGACCGCTACGTCCTTGGACCATACGTGAGGCCTCCTTCATCGACAGACGACAGATCTGGCCGATTCCCTGACGGACCGGGGCGCCGCCGCGCCATCGAGGCGACCCCTGGACGTTTCAGGCCTTTATGGCAGCATGCCCTATATGGCGAATCCTGAACTGCCGATACCCGACGGGCTCGTGCTTCGCCCGTTTCGCGGCGTACGGTTCGCGGTCGACAATCCGGCCGAGGTGACCTCTCCCCCCTACGATCTCATCGAAGAAACCAGCGTTCGGGAACTGCTCGACTCACATCCCAACAACGTGGTGCGGCTTATCCTTCCCGGAGCGGACCGTCATCGGTACGCCGAGGCACGGCAGACCCTGGACGCCTGGCTCTCCTCGGGGGTGCTGGTCGCCGACGAGACACCCGCCGTCTACGTCTACGAGCAGACGGGACCCGGGCTCCTCCAGCGCGGGCTCATCGGCGACGTCGGCCTCGCCCGTCCCGAACAACGCGTCATCCTGCCCCACGAGGACGTGATGCCGGGTCCGGTCTCCGACCGGCTGGCCCTGATGCGCGTGACCGAGGCCAACCTGGAGCCGATCTTCCTGCTCTACGAAGGCGGGAACGGCGCCGCCACCCGTCTTGTCGACCGGGTCTCCGCCTCCCTGCCGCCCCTGATGGAAACGGAGACCCGCGACGGTGTCAGACACCGCCTGTGGGCTGTCACCGACCCCGGCGAGCTCGCCTCCGTCAACGCCGACCTCCGCACCCGCCAGGCCCTCATCGCGGACGGCCACCACCGTTACGCCACCTATCTCGCCCTCCAGCGCGAACACCACGCCACGGCACACTCGCAAGCCCAGGCTCCCCACACCTCCGAAGCAGGCGTCCCGAACCCGCAGCCTCCTGACGCGGCCTCCCCGACCTCTGACGCGGCCTCCCCGAACCTGTCCGGCGCCGACTCCCCGAACCCGCAGCTCCTCCACGCCGGCGCGCCGGGCACGAACGCCTCGAACCCGCGCACCTCCAAAGGCACCCCGAGCGCGACGCCCCCGAACTCACGAACTCCCGGCACGGGCGCCACGGCCCCCCACGCTCCGAAGGCAGACACTCCGGGCGCGGAAACTCCAGGCGAGGACCTCCCAGCCGTGAGCCCTCCCCACCGACCGGTGGAGCCGGGGCCCTGGGACTTCGGTTTGGCGCTCCTGGTGGACTCCAGCTCCTATCCGCCCGACCTCAAGGCCATCCATCGGGTGATCCCGAAACTGCCGCTGGAGCAGGCAGTGGCCAAGGCCAAGGGAGCCTGGCAGGTGCGCGAGCACGCCGATCTCGCGGAGGGAATGGCGGCGCTGGCCGACGCCACGGGACCCGCCTTCCTCCTGTCCGCCGGAGGCGCCGCGCATCTGCTCACCGACCCCGACCCCGAACAACTCGAGCACGCCATGCCCACCGACCGGTCCAGCCGGTGGCGCTCCTTGAACACCGCCGTCCTCGCCGAGTTCCTGCTCCCCAGGATCTGGGGGATGCGGGACGACGAACAGTCGGTCCGCATCGTGCACCACGATCCCGCGGCGGCCGTACGGCTCGCGCGCGCGTCGGGAGGGACGGCTGTGCTGCTCAACCCGCTGGCGGTCGACGACGTCCTCACCGTCGCGGCCCAGGGGGAACGGGTGCCGCGCAAGTCCACCTCCTTCGGCCCCAAACCCCGCACGGGACTGGTGTTGCGCACCCTGACCCTCGGCTGACAGCGCCTGCCGCCTTCGCTCCCCCGGCAACCGGAGGAAGGGAGAGACACCTCGTCTGAGAGACGGGCCCGCTCGTTCTCCGGTTGGCCGCTCGCTTCGCGGCCTACCCGCCCCTTGCCTTCTGTGGCTTCTGTGTCTCCCGGCGAGGCCCCGTCTTCCCCGGAGAATGCGCCATCGCGACTCGCGGAACGGATGATCCGTCTTCCGGGAGAGCGGAAGCCGAGGTGACGGCCGGACCTGCCTCTTTCCCTGCCTCTTTCCCTGCCTCTTTCTCGCTCTGCCGGTCCGCTCCGGCGGGAGAGGCCTCCCCCCTCGGGGGAAGCAGAAGGGACCGAACCGGCCTGGGGGAGGCGGGAGCGATCGCCGTGCCGCTTCCGTCATCGCCCGGCACAGGGGCGGCCGGACGTTCGAGGCGCTTCGCCGAACGGACCTCGACCTCATAGCCGGACGACTTCGTCCCGTCGCTTCCCCACCATCGGCGACGCAGCGAGCCGACCACCTCGACCATGTCGTCGGGAAGCCACTCGGCAACGGTCACGGTGACCTCCGGCTCGAACGACGCGCACGGAATGGTGTCCACCCGGGTCCCACGGCCGTGATGCCGCCGTCGGACGATCATCCGCCAGGTGCCGAGCGTGCTTCCGCTCTGCAACGACCTGATGCGCACCGCCTCGGGCAGGCGGCCCACCAGGATGACCTCGTTGCGATCCATCGTTTCCTCCCTCGCTCTCTGCCGACAGGGACGACTCTTTACGATGTGAGCTGTGCCGGAACGGCTCGAACGCCGTTCTGGGGATGTCCGTTCCAGTTCTGAGGTGGCCTGTGGACAACATCACCGCTCTCGGCGGAGAGGTCTATGAGATCGACACGAGGATGGCGGGGTACTCCGGCATCACCGCCGGATATCTGATCCTCGGAGACCGGCCCTGCCTGGTGGAGACCGGCACCGCCACCTCGGCCCCCGTGGTGCGCGACGCCCTGACCTCCCTGGGCGTCGGCCCGGGGGACCTGGCGACGATCGTCGTGACGCACATCCATCTGGACCACGCCGGTGGAGTCGGGGACATCGCCGCGTTCTACCCGGATGCGGAGATCGTGGTCCACGAGAAGGGCGCGCGGCATCTCGCCGATCCCTCCCGGTTGATGGCCAGTGCCCGAATGGTCTGGGGAGACAAGCTGGATGTCCTGTTCGGTGAACTGTCCCCCACCGAATCCTCGCGAATCCGCGCGCTCGGCGACACGGGAGCCATCGATCTCGGGAACGGACGCACGCTGAGCAGCCACTACTCCCCCGGCCACGCCAAACACCACGTCGGCTTGATCGATTCGGGTACGGGTGACCTCTACGTCGGCGACGCGGCAGGGGTGTACCTCCCACAGACAGGCGACCTGCGTCCGGCCACACCGCCTCCGGACTTCGACCTGGAGACCGCGCTGAACTCGATCACGCTGTTCGGGGCACTGGGCCCGCAGCGGCTGCTGTTCAGTCACTACGGACCCGTCACGGACGTGGAGGAGACCCTGGGGCGCTCGGCCGAGGAACTACGCGTCTGGGTCGACCTGACCCGCCAGGCGCGCTCGGAGGGGATGGACCTGGATCACGCCGTGGCGATGGTCAGGGAACGCACACGCGAACGGTACGCGGCGCTGACAGCAGACGAGGCGACCGCCGAGCAGTTCGAACTCCTCAGCGGCGCCCCGTCCAACGTGGCGGGCATCCTGCACTGGCTGGACCGCGTCCAGCCGTAGGACGCCGTCCTTCCCGGGTGAAGCATCGCGTTCGCCCGGGAAGGACGCCGGATTACTTCTTCTTGGTCTCGTTCTTGGTCTCGACCGCGCTCTCGTCCACGTCGTCGTCTTCGCCGTCGAGGTCGCCTTCAAGGGAGTCGTCCAGGATGTCACCGAAGTCAGGCTCGATGAAGGCGGGACCGACGCCGGACTCGACCTTGTCCTCAGCCTTGTCCTGGGCCTCCTCCTCGAGAAGAAGAGGAGGCTCTTCCTCCGCGAGTTCGCCGATGACGGGCTCCAGCTCGTCGAGGTCGTCCTCGGCCTCGATCTCCGCGTCGAGCTCGGCGGCGTCGTCGATGCCCGTGTCGTCGAGGTCCTCTTCGTCTTCGTCGAGGCCCTCTTCGTCGTCCTCGTCGAGAGCGGCCGCCTCTTCGCCGGCGTCGGACTCGTCGAGGTCGAGGTCCTCGTCGTCTTCGTCGTCCTCTTCGATGTCCTCGATGATCGCGCCGGTCAGCTCCGCGTAACGCTCGGCCGCGTCGGTCTCGCCTTCCTCGTCGAAGGCCATGGCGCGGCCGAACCACTCGGTGGCGGGCCCCTCGTGACCCGCGTCGGCCAGGGCGTCCGCGTAGGCGAAGGCCAGCCTGGCCGACCAGGGCTGCGGACGGGTGTCACGCAACTCCGGCAGACGCTGGAGAGTGATCACCGCAGCGTCCTTCTGGTGAAGGTCCCGGCGGGCACCGGACTCCACGATGGCGAGCTCGATCTTGCCCACCCGGTCGAGACGTTCGGCCTCCTTGGAGCGGACCAGGTCCAGAGCGCGTTCGGGACGGCCGAGACCACGCTCGCAGTCCGCCATGATCGGCAGGAAGGAGTCGGAGCCGGTCATGCGACGGGCCGCACGCAGGTCGCTGAGCGCCTCGGCGAAGTGGCCCGCCCGGTAGGCGGCGATACCGACGGCCTCGCGAATCACCCCGATCCGAGCGGCGAAACGACGTGCGACCTTGGTGTGCTCGTAGGCCTGCTCGGCATCGTCCTCACTGAGGGCCCGCTCGGCGGCCACGAGATGACGGGAGATCAGGTCCGCGAGGTCGAGCGGGAGAGAACGCAGCTCCTCCCTGACCTCCTTGTCGAGTTCCTCGGCGGTGATGTCGGGAGCGAGCGGGGGCAGTTCCTCGCGCTGCCGGGTCGGAGCCTCATCGCGGTCGTTGGCGCCGTCGTTCCTGCTGTAGCGGGTACGGGAACCCTCGCCCTCGCCGCGGAACGCGCCGTCTCGGTCTCCGAAAGGCCGTTCGCCACGGTCGTCTCGGCTGTAGGAGGGACGCCGGTCGCTGTCGCGGTCACCGTACGAGGGACGGTCACCACCGCGGTTGTCGCGGTAGCCACCACCGGGACGGTCGTCGCGGTTGTAGGAAGGCCTGCCACCGCCGGGACGGTCGTCACGGTTGAACGGACGACGCTCACCCCGGTCACGCGAACCGTACTGACTACGCGCCTGGTCACGGTCACCGTACGAACGACGCTCACCACCACCGGGACGGTCATCCCGACCATACGACGGACGGTCACCACCGCCGGGACGGTCGTCACGGTTGAACGGACGACGCTCACCACCGGAGCGGTCATCCCGGCCGTAGGACGGACGGTCACCACCGCGGTTGTCGCGGTAGCCGCCGCCCGGACGGTCGTCGCGGTTGTAGGAAGGCCTGCCACCGCCGGGACGGTCGTCGCGGTTGTAGGAAGGCCTGCCACCGCCGGGACGGTCGTCACGGTTGAACGGACGACGCTCACCCCGGTCACGCGAACCGTACTGACTACGCGCCTGGTCACGGTCACCGTACGAACGACGCTCACCACCACCGGGACGGTCATCACGGTTGAACGGACGACGCTCACCACCGGAGCGGTCATCCCGGCCGTAGGACGGACGGTCACCACCGCGGTTGTCGCGGTAGCCGCCGCCCGGACGGTCGTCGCGGTTGTAGGAAGGCCTGCCACCGCCGGGACGGTCGTCACGGTTGAACGGACGACGCTCACCCCGGTCACGCGAACCGTACTGACTACGCGCCTGGTCACGGTCACCGTACGAACGACGCTCACCACCACCGGGACGGTCATCCCGACCATACGACGGACGGTCACCACCACGGTTGTCGCGGTCACCGTAGGGACGACGCTCACCGCCACGGTTGTCGCGGTAGCCACCACCGGGACGGTCGTCGCGGTTGTAGGAGGGCCTGCCACCGCCGGGACGGTCATCACGGTTGAACGGACGACGCTCACCACCGGAGCGGTCATCCCGGCCGTACGAGGGACGGTCACCACCGCGGTTGTCGCGGTAGCCGCCGCCCGGACGGTCGTCGCGGTTGTAGGAAGGCCTGCCACCGCCAGGACGCTCACCCCGGTCACGCGAACCGTACTGACTACGCGCCTGGTCACGGTCACCGTACGAACGACGCTCACCACCACCGGGACGGTCATCCCGACCATACGACGGACGGTCACCACCACGGTTGTCGCGGTCACCGTAGGAACGACCCTCACCACCACGGTTGTCGCGGTAACCGCCGCCCGGCCGGTCACCTCGATCGCGGGAACCGTATGAACCCCCCGAACGCCCTTCTCGGCGCTCGCCGTATCGAGGACCGTCCCCCGGACGTCCCCTGTCGCCACCCGCGCGATCGCCGCGGTAGCCTCCCTGACCGCCAGATCCGCGGTTCTCGCCTTCTTCGCGCCGGCCCGCGCCGTCACGCCCGTTGTCACTGTTCACTTCTGGTTCCATTCGTTTTGCTCACTCGGCGAGCGCGCCCCGTCTTCCAAGCGGAAGGGACGATTCGCTGTGCGGGCGGTCTCTGGCCGCGGGATGCGCCCCGTTCGCTATCGCTGCCCCGCCCTATCGTGGTCTGGCGCGACGAAGGCCACCCTCGGTGGGGCGGCCCGGCCCCTCCAGCCTAGCAAGCCGCTCAAAGTCCGTACGCCTTATGCCATTGCGTCTGTAAACGATCAACTACAACTCTCTCCGAAGATCCCTGCCCGCCCCTCAGCTGGCCTCCTCGCACGAAAAGCATCCTCACGAGCACCACCAGGCTGAGTTTTCACAGGAAAAGTCCCGGAAACGCAAAGAAGGGCCACCCCGAACGGGGTGACCCTCCTTGAAAGATTGTCCGGCGGCGACCTACTCTCCCACACCGTCCCCGGTGCAGTACCATCGGCGCTGAAGAGCTTAACTTCCGGGTTCGGAATGTAACCGGGTGTTTCCCCTTCGCCATAACCGCCGTAACACTATGAAACTGTCAAACACGCAGCCGCACCACGGCCGTGCTTGTTGTTTCAGAATTGCCTAGTGGACGCGAGCACACACTCACACAGCTCGCAGGACCCTCCCGCGCAGCTCCACACCCAGCCAGGATGCAAAGCGCTGCAGGGAAAAAATCCCACAACCAGCAGGAGTTGCTTTATGGTCAAGTCCTCGGCCTATTAGTACCGGTCAGCTCCACACATTACTGCGCTTCCACCTCCGGCCTATCAACCCGGTCG
>NZ_BSEV01000007.1 GCF_027922005.1 Streptosporangium carneum
GCAGTTGTTGTTGACGGTTTCTGCACCGCCTGGCGGTGGGTGTGACGTGGGCGCCCTCGGACGGCGGGACCTGCTGTCTCTGTCCTCACCGTGCGGGTGGCCGGTCATGACCGTGCCGCGGTCCGCCCGCACGACGCTCGGGCGTTCGTGGTGGTTCCCTCAGGAACCGAAAAGCCGCCTCCGCCCGGAATACCGTGATCCGCTCGCTGCTCGCCGCTTGATCATGCGATCCGGGGGCGCGCCGAGGGGGAACCGCTGACGCCGCCGGGTGCGGGCTTCCCGTATGAGTCCCGCTGTCTGCCCTTCGGGCATTGCGCGTCGGCGTACGTCGGTTCTCGTCAGGGTGTGCCGGTCGTCGTCAGCTCAGAGTTCCGGCTCATAACCGACTTTCTCAAGAGCGGGATCCGGCGGTCACTTGCGGGGCGACGGGGGATCGAACCGCGCCTCGGGTCCCTCCAGGGAGATCCGGGCCGGCACATGGCGCGCCCAGGGGGTCATGTGTGTCTTTTCGTGATCGCCGGGGGCGGTGAAATGGCGATCATGCCGCAGACAGCTGAGACGAACGACAAGGTCTCAGACGCCATAAGGGCCCGGTACTCCCGAGGCTACGGCGAACCTTCACCGCCATGCTGCGCCATGCCCAGGCCGACGCCGACGCGGCAGGCGACCTCGACTGGCTGGTCGCGGTGGACTCCACAATCGTGCGCGCTCACCAGCATGCCGCCGGTGGCCGAAAAGGGGGCGCTCCCCCAGGCGGATCACACCCTCGGCCGATCCCGAGGAGGACTGACCAGCAAGATCCACCTGGCCTGCGACGGCGCCGGACGGTCTTGGCCTCCGTGCTCACCGGCGGCAACGTCAACGACCGCGACCTCTACAAACGCCGCAACGTCGTGAACGCCGCTTCAACCGCCTCAGGCAGGTTCGCGGCCTGGCCACCCGTTACGACAGGACCACCGAGTCCTACCAGGCCGCGGTCACCCTGGCGTCGTTGTTCAGCGGACGAACTTCCCTCGCACGTGCACGGGCACCCCCGTGCCGAGCAGGCCGGGCAGCACCGCCGCCACGTGCATCGGCAGCCGCACGCAGCCGTGCGAGGCCGGGGCCAGCGGCACCGACAGCGCGCCGTGGAAGGCGATGCCGCCGTTGAAGAAGATCGGGTTGTACAGCTGGCCCAGGTAGGACTTGTGCCAGCCGCTCCTGCGCCAGGTCGTCTTGAAGTCGCCCGTCGGCGTGCGGGCGTCGCCGCAGAACTTCTGGGTCTTGCCCTGCCAGGTGGCCGTCTCGCAGTACGGGATCCCGCTGCCCGAGGAGGTGTGGCTGATCAGCTTCACCTGGCCGTCGACGTAGAGGACCATCACCTGCTGGGTGAGATTGACCTCGACCCGGGTCGGCTTGCCTCTCGGCACCAGCACCCTGGGGGCGCGCGGAGCCTCTAGAGCGTTCCAGGTCCTCCTCGTCACGGTGCTCGTCGGCGAGATGCCGTTGACCTTCTGGAAGGCCCAGAGCGCGGTCAGGGTCGTCCCGCCGTACTGGCCGTCGATCTTGCCGGGCTGGTAGCCCAGCTCCCTCAGCCTGCTCTGGAGCGCCTTGACCGCGGTGCCCTTCGCCCCCAGCCTGAGCGTCTTGCCCGGCGCGACGAACGTGGGCGTCTCCGCCCTGACCGCGGCGACCGGGGCCGCCGCGGTGGCGGTCTGGGCGCTCGCGACGCCGGCGGAGGACAGCAACACCGCCCCGGCTGTCATCAGCGCGGCCACTCCGAGCCGCCGTCCAACCCCCATCAAAATCATCCCCTCGTAGTACTAATACCCAGACCACGGACCATAGCGCACCAACCTCTCACGCCCCACTAACGGTTATGAAGGGGTAATCAATGGTCAACCTGTTTAGAGTGACCGGGTGCCAGAAAAGTTGCATCCCAACATCGAGAAGGTCGCCGCCGCCCTGAGAGGGCACGACGTCACCGGCGAGATCGTCGTGTTCGCCGAGGCCACCCCGACCGCCGCGACCGCCGCCGCGCAGCTCGGCTGCGAGGTCGGCGCCATCGCCAACAGCCTGATCTTCGACGCGGACGGGGAGCCTCTCCTCGTGCTCACCAGCGGTGCCCACCGGGTGGACACGGCCCTGATCGCGGAGACGATCGGCGCGGCGAAGGTGAGACGCGCCAACCCCGACTTCGTCCGCGCGGCCACCGGCCAGGCCATCGGAGGCGTCGCCCCGCTGGGCCATCCCGCCCCGATCAGGACACTGGTCGACGTCTGGCTCGACAAGCACGAGGTGGTCTGGGCCGCCGCGGGCCACCCGCACACGGTCTTCCCGACCTCCTTCAGCGAGCTCGTCCGCGTGACGGGCGGGTCCCCGGTCGAGGTGGAGCGGTGACCTCCGGCTGACGGCCTGCTCCGGGCCCTCCGCGGGCTTCGCCGGGGAGGGGGTCCTGACCGGACCGCGGAGGGCCGCCGGGGCGGGGATCCCGAAGAGACCTCGCAGTGCCGCCGGGGCGGGGGGAAAGTCCTGTCACCGGGTATGAGATGCGCCAAGCGTTTGAAAAATCCCGCACGTCACTTTGGCGCTTTCGAACAGGCCCCTCGATGTCCGTCCTGCTAGGGTGCGTTGCGTGATCGGACTGCGACGGGTCGGCCCCGATGAGTTCACCAAGGGGCTCGACGCGGTCCTCGACATCTACACCGCGGCGATGCGCCCCCCGGCCGACCAGCTCACAGGGCGCAAGGCGATCATGGGAAACCACGCCGTCCATCCCGGATTCACCTGCCTGTTCGCCGAGCGCGCCGACGGAAAGCCGGTGGGCGTCGCCTACGGCTTCCACGGCGAGCCCGGGCAGTGGTGGCACGACGTCGTCCGCAGGGCGATGACCGAGCTGCACGGCGAGGACTGGGCGCGCGGCTGGCTCGGGGACGCCTTCGAACTGGCCGAGATCCACGTCCACCCCGACTACCAGGGCAAGGGCGTCGGCCGCGCCATGGTCACCGGCCTGTGCGAGGGCCGGGCCGAGCGCACCGCTGTGCTGTCGACCCGCGACCAGGCGACGGCGGCCCGCCGTCTCTATCGCGGCGTCGGCTTCGTCGACCTGCTCACCCAGTTCGTCTTTCCCGGCGGCTACGAGCGCTACGCGATCGTCGGGGCCGGGCTCCCGCTGGCCGGCACCGGGCCGGACCTTCCCTGATCAGGCCGTGAGCGAGGCCGCCTTCGGCGCGACGTCGAGGGCCTGGAAGACCTCTCGGGTCGCGCTGGAGCGGTTGAAGGTGATGAAGTGGATGCCGGGCGCGCCCTCGTCGAGCAGGGTCTGGCAGAGCTCGGCGGCGTGCTCGATGCCCAGGCTGCGCACGGCCGCGGGGTCGTCGGCGACGGCCTCGAACCTGGCCGCGACCTCGGGCGGGAACGGAGCGCCCGACAACTGCTCGGACCTGGCGATCGTGCTCATCTGGGTGACGGGCATGATGCCGGGGATGATCGGGGTCTCACACCCCCTGGCGGCCACCCGGTCGCGCAGCCTGAGGTAGTCCTCGGCGCGGAAGAACATCTGCGTGATCGCGTAGTCGGCGCCCGCGCGGCACTTGCGCACGAAGTGCTCGGTGTCGGCCTCGACCGTGGTCGACCGGGGATGCTTGTAGGGGAAGGCGGCCACGCCGACGCAGAAGTCGCCGGACTGGCGGATGAGCCGGACCAGCTCCTCGGCGTACAGCACGCCCTCGGGGTGGCGGACCCACTCGCCCGTCACGTCGCCGGGCGGGTCGCCCCGCACGGCGAGGATGTTGCGCACGCCCGCCCCCGCGAACCTGCCGACCAGGTGACGCAGCTCGCGCAGGGAGTGGTTGACGGCGGTGAAGTGGGCGACCGGGGTCAGCGTGGTCTCGTGGGCGAGCCGCTCGACGATCTCGACCGTGCGGTCACGGGTGCCGCCGCCCGCGCCGTAGGTGACCGAGACGAACGTGGGGCGCAGGGCCTCGAGCTCCCGGATCGCACGCCAGAGCTGTCGCTCCCCCTCGTCCGTCTTCGGCGGGAAGAACTCGAACGAGAAGGACCGGCCACCGGCGGCGAGGAGTTCGCGGACGGTGGGCACGCGATCGGGAAGGATTGACGGGCGACCCAGAGCCATGTCCCTAGGGTACTGGTCGCCCGGCGGGCCACCACACCCTCCTGATCAGGGGCCCTTGCCCGCCCCGCGTGCGCAGCCCCTCGCCCGCCCTGCGCGTGAAGCCCTTGCCGCGTCCTTCCGGCCCGACCGTCGCGTCGCCGCCACCGCCGCCGCCGGTCTCACCGCCGGCCCGCCGTCGCGCCTCCGCGCGCCGCCGGGGACCGCCGGAGCAGCCCACGGGACATCCGGGACAGGCATTGTCGCACCGGGCCGATAATCTCGGGACATGACCGCTTCCGCAGCCGCGCTCGACACCATACGTTCCGAAGTGGACCGTTCTCTCAAGGAGTTCGTCGACCGGCAGCGCCCCCTGGTCAGCGCCCCCGAGCTGGCCCCGCTGATCTCCGCGGCCGAGGAGTTCCTCTCGGGCGGGAAGCGGCTGCGGCCCGCCTTCTGCTACTGGGGCTGGCACGGCGCGGGCGGCGGCGACGACCCCGCGCTCTTCACCGCCGCGGCGTCGCTGGAGCTCCTCCAGGCCAGCGCCCTCGTGCACGACGACGTGATGGACGCCAGCGACCTGCGCCGGGGCATGCCGTCGGCGCACCGCAGGTTCCAGGCCCTGCACGAGAAGGAGGGCTGGCGAGGTTCCGCGGAGCAGTTCGGGGAGGGCGCGGCCATCCTGCTGGGCAACCTGCTGCTGATCTGGTCCGGCGAGATGTGGCGCGGCAGCGGCCTGCCCCAGGCCTCACTGGCCGCGGCCCAGGAGGTCCACGACCACATGCGCACCGAGCTCATGTGCGGGCAGTACCTCGATCTGCTGGAGCAGGCCCACGCCGACAACACCTTCGACAGCGCGCTGCGGGTCGCCCTCTTCAAGAGCGGCAAGTACTCCGTCGAACAGCCGCTCAGGCTCGGCCTCGTGCTGGCCGCGCGGGGGCGCGAGCCGTGGATCGACCGGCTCTGCGAGGCGTACGGCCGGTGTGTCGGCATCGCCTTCCAGCTCCGCGACGACATCCTGGGGGTGTTCGGCGACCCCGCGGAGACGGGCAAGCCCGCCGGTGACGACCTGCGGGAGGGCAAGCGGACGATGCTCATCGCCCGCACGCTCGCCGCCGCCTCCCCCGCCCAGGTGAAGGTCGTCGACGGCATGCTCGGCGACCCCGGGCTGGACGCCGCCGGAGTCGGCAGGCTACGGGGGATCATCGAGGAGACCGGGGCTCTCGCGGCGTGCGAGGACATGATCAAGAGTTACCTCGACGACGCCCTGAACTCGCTGGACGACGCCCCGATCACCGGGGAGGCCCGTACGGCCCTGGCCGACCTGGCCGTGGCCGCGACGTCCCGCCGCACCTGACGGCTCCCGCCGGGGGAGACGGGCGGGACGCTCCGCACGCCCGGGGCGGGGGGCGGGGCCGCTCACCGGCCTTCGCCCCCCGGAGGTCAGGCGGGGCCCGCGACCAGGCGTCTTCTGAACTCCTCGGCCGCCGACTTCGGGTCGTCGGCCTCGGTGATGGCCCGCACGACCACGACCCGGCGCACGCCGTACGACATGACCTCGTCCAGGTTGGTCAGGTCGATGCCGCCGATGCCGAACCACGGGCGTTCCGTCTCCAGGCCCGCGGCGTGCCTGAGCAGCGCGGGACCGGGGGCGGCCCGCCCTGGCTTGGTGGGCGTCGGCCAGATCGGGCCGCAGCAGAAGTAGTCGACTCCCGGCTCGACGGCCGCGGCGGACGCCTCCTGCGGGGCGTGAGTGGAACGCCCGATGAGGATGTCGTCGCCGAGGATGTCGCGCGCGACCCGCACCGGCAGGTCGTCCTGGCCGAGGTGGAGCACGTCGGGACGGGCGGCGTAGGCGATGTCCGCCCTGTCGTTGACCGCCAGCAGCCTGCCGTGGCGGTCGCACGCGTCGCGGAAGACCTCGAGGAGCGCGAGCTCCTCACGCGCCTCGAGGCCCTTCTCACGCAGCTGGACGATGTCCACCCCGCCCGCCAGGGCGGAGTCGAGGAAGTCGGCCAGGTCTCCCCGGTCACGACGCCCGTCGGTGCAGAGGTAGAGGCGGGCGTCAGAAACCGAGGGCTTGGGCACGTCTCTTGACCTCGGTGTGGCGGCCCGCGACGATCGCGTCCACCGGGGACCCCGGAAGGGTCTCGTCTGGAGTGAACAACCAGCGGAGCGACTCGACGTCGTCGTATCCGGCGTCGAGGAGCACGGTGAGCGTGCCGGGCAGCCCCTTCACGACGTCGTCCTTGGCGAGGAAGGCGGCGGGGACCTGTGGCTCGCCGCCGCCCCGTCGCACTCCGATGAGCTTGCGGTCCTTGAGAAGTTGCTTCGCGCGACCGGCGCTGAGGTTCAGCCTTCTGGCCACCTCGGTCAAGGTGAGCCACTCGCCCACCAGCTGGTCTGTCTCCCGGTCGATCTGCGCAACAGAAAGCGTCACGAATCCACCACTACCACATCGTGCCCTTCGCCAAACACCCGGCGACGAGGTTACGCCGCCGTGCAGTCGCGCAACGCTACCGCAGGGTCGGCCAGGCGGCCGACGTCGAGCCGCTGCCCGCCCTCGATGAGACGGCGTCCCTGGAGGAGGTCCCGGGGGCGGTTCACCGCGAGCACGGCGGCCAGCCTGCCGTCGTCGGCCACCCAGCAGGCCCCCCACTTGACGTCGGTGGCCGGGTCGCCGCGCAGCACGAGGCGCTCGCCGTCGTGGTGTCCGGCGTACTGCACCATGTGGCCGAACTGCTCCGACCAGAAGTAGGGCACCGGGTCGTAGACCGCGTCGCCGCCGAGGAGCGTGGCCGCGGCCACCTCGGGGGCGCCCAGCGCGGTGTCCCAGTGCTCGACCCGCAGGCGGCGGCCGTAGCGGCGCGACCACCAGGCGGCGCAGTCGCCGGCGGCGACCACGCCGGGCAGCGCGGTGCGCAGGTGCTCGTCGGTGACGACGCCGTTGTCGAGCTCGACGCCGGAACCCGCCAGCCACTCGACCGCGGGCCGCACGCCCACGCCGGTGACGACCACGTCCGCCTCGACCCTGGAGCCGTCGGCCAGGGTGAGCCCGTCGTGGTCGACGGAGGCCACCGAGGTGCCCAGGCGCAGGTCGACGCCCGCCTGGCCGTACCAGCGCGCGGTGTGCGCCCCCACGGGACCGAGAGCGGCCGACAGCGGGAGGTCCGCCGCCTCGACGACGGTCACCTCGCAGCCCGCCCTGCGGGCGGCGGTGGCCACCTCGGCCCCGATCCAGCCCGCCCCGATGACGGCGACGCTCCTGCCCGCGACGAGCCGGGCGCGCAGCTCCAGCGCGTCGTCTATGGTGCGCAGCACGTGCTGCTCGCCGTCGCCGCGCAACCGGATCGGGCGGGCCCCGGTGGCGATGACCAGCCCGTCGTAGGCCACCTCGCCCTCGGTGGTCTCCACCACGCCCGGGCGCAGCCCCTTGGCCGCCACGCCCGCGCGGAAGTCGACCTCCAGGGCGTCCAGGTCGGAGTCGACGACCGTGGAGTCGGTCTCGCCCAGCAGGACGGACTTCGACAGCGGCGGACGGTCGTAGGGGCGGTGCGCCTCCTCGCCCATCAACGTGATCGTGCCGGCGAACCCGCGGGCTCGTAACGCCTCGACACTGCGTACGCCGGCCAAGCCGGCGCCAACCACCACGACATGATTCACAACTCACGAGCCTAAGCGGCCAGGCCGACCCTCTGCCATTAGCTGTTTGATAACGAAAACGGTATTTAGCTCGCATCCAACGCAGTGAGGGTGTTGTCGCAGCCCTTAGGGTGGGAGCGAACAACACGCGCGGGAGCCCGGAACGCATCGGGCTGAGAGGAGGGCTACGGATCGACGAGGACCGGTACGAACCGGGTGACGTGCGAAAAGACCATGCCGTACGGCGCGGATCCGCACGAATTCCGGGGGTGGCCGTCCCCTGCTCGACCGTAAGCGGGCCCTCGACCGCCACGAACCTGATCCGGGTCATGCCGGCGAAGGGAGCGGAGCGACGGATGTCACACCACTTCGACGCGCTTGTCATCGGCGGGGGCGTCGTCGGCCTCTCCGTGGCCTGGCGCGCCGCCAGGCGGGGCATGAAGGTCGCCGTGATCGACCCCGCCCCCGCCTCGGGGGCCTCGCACGCGGCCGCGGGCATGCTCGCGCCGGTCAGCGAGGTCACCTACACCGAGGAGCCTCTCCTGCGCCTCGGGCTGGCCTCCCTCGCGAGATGGCCCGCCTTCGCCGCCGAGCTCGCCGAGGACGGCGGCCTCGACCTCGACTACCGCGCGGACGGGACGCTGGACGTCGCCTTCGGCGCCGACGACCTGGCGGCGCTGGACGAGCTCGCGTCGTTCGTCGAGAAGCTGGGCCTTCCCGCGGAACGCCTCACGGGACGCGAGTGCCGCCGCCTGGAGCCGATGCTGGCGCCGTCGGTGCGCGGCGGGCTGCTGGCCGGCGGGGACGCCTGGGTGGATCCGAGAAGGGTGACCAGGGCGCTGCTGACCGCGCTGGAACGGCGGGGAGGCGCGCTGGTGCGCTGCCGTGTGGCCGGACTGGAGACGGCCGGGGAACGGGGCGCCGCGACGGGCGCGGGACCTGCCCCGGGACCTGCCGCGGGGCCGGGCGCGGGGTCCGACGCCGGAGGGGCCGCGGAGGCGGGCGTCCTGAGGGTCACCGGAGTACGGCTCGCGACCGGCGAGACCGTCGCCGCCTCCCGTGTGATCCTGGCCGCGGGAGCCTGGTCGGGGACGCTGGAGGGGCTGCCGCCCGAGGCGGCGCCGCCGGTGCGGCCGATCAAGGGCCAGATCATGCGGCTGCGCTCCCCCTCGCCGATGCTGCGGCACTGCGTGCGCGGCGTCGTGCACGGCTCCCCCGTCTACCTGGTGCCGCGCGGCGACGGGGAGGTGGTCGTCGGAGCCACCCAGGAGGAGATGGGCTTCGACACCAGGGTGACGGCCGGAGGGCTGTGGGAGCTGCTGCGCGACGCGCGGGAGCTCGTCCCCGGCGTCACCGAGCTTGAGGTCGCCGACGTGGTCGCGGGCCTGCGCCCCGGCACCCCGGACAACCTTCCGCTGGTCGGCCCCACGTCCGTGCCCGGCCTGTCGCTGGCGACAGGACACCACAGGGGCGGGGTGCTGCTCGCCCCGCTCACCGCAGAGCTCTGCCTCGGCGAGACGGACGAGGAGCTGTCGACGATCTGCTCCCCGCTGCGTTTCCATGGGCAACCGCGTTTCCAGGAGCGTCGATGAACGTGACGATCAACGGCTCGCCCCACGAGCTGCCCCGGGGGGCGACCGTGGCGCAGGCCGTACAGAGGCTGACCGGGGTCACCAGCGGCGTGGCCGTCGCGGTCAACGACGAGGTGGTCTCGCGTGGCGCGTGGGACTCCACGCCGCTGACCGAGGCGGACCGGGTCGAGGTGCTCACCGCGGTGCAGGGAGGTTGAGGGACATGAACGACGATCTGATCCTCGGAGGGGAGAAGTTCTCCTCCCGGCTCATCATGGGCACGGGAGGCGCTCCCTCGCTGGACGTCCTGGAGCAGGCGCTCGTCGCCTCCGGCACCGAGCTGACCACG
Organism: Streptosporangium carneum; assembly: GCF_027922005.1. Taxonomy (GTDB): domain Bacteria; phylum Actinomycetota; class Actinomycetes; order Streptosporangiales; family Streptosporangiaceae; genus Streptosporangium; species Streptosporangium carneum. The sequence goes on from NZ_BSEV01000007.1 coordinate 9,653, forward strand.
GTGGCGATGCGACGCCTCGACCCGTCGGCGCGGGGCTCCGTGCTCGACGTGCTGCGCAGGCACGACATCAAGGTCCTGCCGAACACCGCGGGCTGCTTCACCGCCGGGGAGGCCGTGCTGACCGCGAGGCTGGCCAGGGAGGCCCTGGAGACGAACTGGGTCAAGCTGGAGGTCATCTCCGACGAGCGCACCCTGCTGCCCGACCCCATCGAGACCTTCGACGCCGCCGAACGACTGGTCGCCGACGGCTTCGTGGTGCTGCCCTACATCGGCGACGACCCCGCCCTGGCCCGCAGGCTGGAGCAGGCGGGCTGCGCGGCGGTGATGCCGCTCGGCGCGCCGATCGGCTCGGGACTGGGCATCAGGAACCCGCACAACATCGAGTTGATCGTGGAGGCGGCGAACGTGCCGGTGATCCTGGACGCCGGGATCGGCACGGCCAGCGACGCGGCCCTGGCGATGGAGCTCGGCTGTGACGCGGTCCTGCTGGCGACCGCGGTGACCAGGGCGCACCGGCCCGACCTGATGGCCCAGGCCATGCGCTCCGCGGTCGTCGCGGGCCGTCTCGCCCGTGCCGCGGGCCGGATCCCCAGGCGCCGGTACGCCGAGGCGTCCTCCCCCATGGTTCCGTAGAAAACAGCCAACTTCTGCGCATCGGTTTGGAACACGAGGACCCTGCGAGCGCCAAATCGCCCGTAAACTCTGCCGGGTGGACACGACGCTTACGGATCCCCTGGTCGGGAAACTCCTCGACGGCCGTTACCGCGTTGAGTCCCGGATCGCCCGGGGCGGGATGGCGACCGTCTACCTGGCTCTGGACGTCCGACTCGACCGCACGGTCGCCGTGAAGGTGATGCACCGCTCCCTCGCCGAGGACCCCGCGTTCGTGCGCCGGTTCATCGGCGAGGCCAAGTCCGTGGCGAGCCTGTCGCACCCCAACGTGGTGCACGTCTTCGACCAGGGAACAGACGGGGACAACGTCTACCTGTCGATGGAGTACGTCCCGGGGCGCACCCTGCGCGACGTGCTCCGCAGCCGGGGCAGGCTGCCGGCCCGCGAGGCCCTGGAGGTCATGATCCCGGTGCTCGCCGCGCTGGGCTCCGCCCACCAGGCCGGCCTGATCCACCGGGACGTCAAACCCGAGAACGTGCTGCTCGCCGACGACGGACGGGTCAAGGTCGTCGACTTCGGCCTGGCCCGCGCGATCGAGGCGACGAACCAGACGCGCACCGGTGTCATGATCGGCACCATCGGCTACATGTCGCCGGAGCAGGTGACCTCCGGGGCGGCCGACGCCCGCAGCGACGTCTACGCGGCCGGGATCATGCTGTTCGAGCTCGTCACCGGGCGTCAGCCGTACGAGGGTGAGACGCCGATGTCGGTGGCCTACCGGCACGTGCACGACACCGTGCCCGTTCCCTCCTCGCTGCTGCCCGGCTCCCCGCCGCTGCTGGACACGCTGGTGGCCCAGGCCACCGCCCGCGACCCCGCGATGCGACCCGCCGACGCGACCGCGCTGCTGGTCGCCGCGGTCGAGGCGCACAGGATGCTGCCCAAGGACAGCGGCCCCGTGCCGTCCGTCCCCACCGGTCCCGTCCCCAGCGGGCCCGTGCCCGGTCCCGTCGCGCCCCCCGCGGCCAACCACACCCTGATCCAGCCGCGCGGCGACCTGCTCACCGGTCCCGCCGCCGACCTCGCCCGGCCCGCCCCGAAGGCGTCCGGCGGGTTCAAGGCCAAGTGGTTCATGGCGGTGCTGGCCGTGGTGATGGTGGTCGCGGTCGGGGTGACCGGCTGGCTGTTCTCCCAGGACACCACCATCATGGTGCCCAGGCTCGTCGGCACGAACATCAAGGTCGCCGAGGAGAAGGCCAGGCAGAGCGGCTTCGTCGTCGAGATCGGCAAGGCGGAGAACGACGAGAAGGCCCCCAAGGGCACCGTGATCAGGACCGAGCCGGTCGAGGGCACCGAGGTCGAGGAGAAGTCCAAGCTCGTCCTCGTCGCCTCGGACGGCCCGAAGCGCGTCGCCGTGCCCAACGTCGTCGGCCTGAGCGAGCCCGAGGCCCGTACGAAGCTGGCCGAGGCGGGACTGGTCGTCGACGAGGTCAACAAGCAGCGCAGCGAGACCGTGCCGCGCGGTCAGGTGATGCGGACCGTCCCCGCCGTGGGCAACCGCGTCAAGGAGGGCAGCAAGGTCAGCCTGATGTTGAGCGCGGGCCTGCTCGCGCCCGACGTCAAGGGCATGCCCCGCGACCAGGCGGACGCCTTCCTGCGCGGCGCGGGCTTCATCCCCGAGTTCGTCGAGCAGACCGACGCCGCCCAGCCCTGCACGGTCATCGCCCAGGACCCGCAGCCGAACGCGGAGATCGACAAGGGCGCGGTGATCCGGATGACCCTGTCGCAGTGCAACAACGGCGGATGGCACTGGCCGTGGGAGATCAACAACGGCGTGACCGGCGAGAACCCCGGCGGCCAGACCTTCCTCGTCATCCCCAACGTGATGTACAAGGACGTCAAGGCGGCCCGCCAGGAGCTGAGCGCGCTGGGGATGAAGGTGCGTGTGCGCAAGGGGCTGGGCAGGGGCAGGGTCCTGGCCCAGCGCCCGCCCGGCGGCCAGCAGGCCCCGGCGGGCACCGAGGTGACCCTCTGGCACTGAGCCGTCTCGGGGAGAGCCGGTGAGGAGGGATCCCGTACGACCTCCTCACCGGGCCCCTCCCCGTCGGGCGGCACGGCACCGGACCGGATGACCGGGTCCGCCACGTCCTCGTCCCGCAGGCCCGTCACCCCCGTCCCTCCTGCCGGTCGTCCCTCCCGGGCTTCCCGGCGTCCGCGTCACGGGGGCGGTCCTGGCCGGGTCACAGACGCGTCTTCGCGATCTCGTGGGCGAGCCGTTCCAGCAGCGGCCCCGCCTCGGACACGCACAGGTCCGGGTCCGGCTCGATGTCGGCGAGGGCGTACGCGGCCGTGATGCCCGCCGCGTTCAGCTCCTCGCCGTCGAGGGCGAGCAGCCCGCACACCGCGACGACCGGGACGCCCGCCTTCGCCGCCGCGGCCGCGACCCCGGCGGGGGCCTTGCCACGCAGGGTCTGCTCGTCCAGGGCGCCTTCGCCGGTGATGACGAGGCGGGCCCCGTCGAGCCGCTCGTGGAAGCCGAGCAGGTCGAGGATGTACTCGATGCCGGGCCTGAACTCGGCCCGCAGGAAGGCCAGGGCGGCGAAGCCCGTTCCTCCCGCCGCGCCCGCGCCCGGCTGGGCGGCGACGCCCATGGGGCGGACCACGCCGTCGTGCTCGACGGCGCCCAGCAGGCCGTGGGTGTGGACGGCGACGGCGGCGAGCCTGGCGAGGGCCCGTTCGAGCAGTGCCACGTCCTCGGGGCTCGCGCCCTTCTGCGGGCCGTAGACGGCGGCGGCGCCGTGCGGGCCCAGGAGGGGGTTGTCCACGTCGCTCGCGATGACGAACTCGACATCATCCATGGCGACAAGTCCGGATTTGTCGATCTTCTCCAGGTCGCGCAGGGCTGCGCCGCCGGGCGGCAGCTCCTGTCCGTCGGCGTCCAGGAAACGGACGCCCAGCGCTCGCATCATGCCCGCGCCGCCGTCGGTCGAGGCGCTGCCGCCGAGCCCCAGCACGATCCGCCGGGCGCCCCGCCGTACGGCATGGGCGACCAGCTCGCCGACGCCGTGGGTGGTGGCGGTGAGCGGCGCGAAACCGACGTCGCCCTCCGCGGACGGCAGTCGCCGCAGGCCCGACGCCTCGGCCAGCTCGACGACCGCCGTCGGCCCCGGCTCGCCCGCTCCGGCGTCGCGCCACGCGTACGCGGCGCGGACCGGGTCGCCCACGGGACCGGTGACCTCGACCTCGACACGGGTGAACCCGGACGCCGCCAGCGCCTCGACGGTGCCGTCACCGCCGTCCGCGACCGGCAGCGCGACCGTGGCGACGCCGGGGCCGAGCCCCGCCGCCACGTGCGCGGCGACCTCCGCTGCGGTCAGCGACCCCCTGAACTTGTCCGGGGCTATGACGACGTGTCCCGACAGCTGAGACAACCCTGCTCCTCTATGCGAAAGGACCGGGCGCGCGTGCCCGTCCGGTGCGAACGGATGACGGCGTCCGCCGAGATCCGCTGGATTGGACGACCATCATCACACCCGCCTCGCGACGGGCCGACAGCGCCCGCGACCGTGTGGACGCGCCCCGGACACGGCCGCCCGGATCCCCTCGGCGAGCGGGCGGAGCTCACCGGGAGGTGCCCGCCCTGCGCGCGGCGGCGAGCCGTACGGCGTCGAGGATCTTCTCGTAGCCGGTGCACCGGCACAGGTTCCCCGCCAGGGCCTCGCGGATCTCGGCGTCGGAGGGCAGCGGGACTCGTGCGATCAGGTCGTGGGCCTGCACGACGAGGCCGGGGGTGCAGAACCCGCACTGCACGGCCCCGCACTCGACGAAGGCCTCCTGGACCGGGTCGAGCCGGTCGCCGTCCGCGAGCCCCTCGACGGTGCGGACCTCACGTCCCTCGGCCTGCCCCGCGGCGACCAGGCAGGCGCAGACGGGCAGGCCGTCGAGGTAGACCGTGCAGGAGCCGCACTCGCCCTGCTCGCAGGCGTTCTTCGAGCCGGGCAGGCCAAGCCGCTCGCGCAGGACGTACAGCAGGCTCTCCCCCTCCCAGACGTCGTCGGCCGTCTCGACGCGACCGTTGACGGTCAGCCGGACGCGCATCAGTCCGCCCTCCTGTCCGGGGTTCCCGACCGCAGGTCGTTCCACGCCCAGGTGAGGGTGCGGCGCGCCATCACGCCGATGGCGTGCCTGCGGTAGTCGGCGGTGCCGCGCACGTCGTCGATCGGGGAGGCCGCCTGGGCGGCCAGCTCGCCGAAGCGGCGCAGCAGCGCGGGCGCGAGCGCCGCCTCCCCGCCGGGTGCGGCGTCCCCGTCGAGCAGGTCGTCCCCGTCGAGCACGGCCTCCCAGTCGAGCTCGGCCGCGAGGAACTCCTCCGCGGCGAGGGCCCGGCGCGGGGTGGGGGCCGCGGAGCCGATGCCGGTGCCGACCCGCCGCTCGGCCGGGTGGAGCGCGATCGCGAACGAACAGACGGCGATCACCATGGCGTTGCGGACACCCACCTTCGAGAAGTACTGCGGGCCGTCCGCGGGTCTCGTCCAGAACGCCCTGATCAGCTCGTCCGCCTCGAGGGCGCTCCGTTTGACGCCGAGGTAGAACTCGGCGGCGGGGATCATCCGCACACCGCGCGCGGCCGACTCCACCTCGACGACGGCGTCGGCGGCGAGCAGCGGCGGATGGCTGTCCCCCGCGGGCGAGGCCGCGCCGAGATTGCCCCCGACGGTGCCCCTGTTGCGGATCTGCGGCGAGCCGACCGTGCGCGCGGCCTGCGCCAGCCCCGGCAGCTCCTCTCCCAGCTCGGCGATCACCCGCGTGTACGTGACGCCCGCGCCGACCCTCAGCCTTCCGTCCTCCTCGGCGCTCCAGCGGCCGAGCTCGGCGACCCGGTTCAGGTCGAGCAGCGCGACGGGACGGCGGACGTCGAAGTTGAGCTCGACCATCATGTCGGTGCCGCCCTGGATGGGAGCGGCCTCGGGCAGTTCGGCCTTGACGGCCAGCGCCTCCGCCCACGTGACGGGCCTCAGGAACTCCATCGTCACTCCCAGGCGAACCGGGCGGCGGGGGCGTCGTCGTCGAGCACGACGCCCTCGATCAGCCCGTACGGCCGGTCGGCGGCGTAGAACACCTCGTTCGGATTGTCGAGCCCGAACGGTGTCAGGTCCACCAGGAAGTGGTGCTTGTTCCGCATGGCCAGCCGCACCTCGCAGATCTCCCGGCGGGTCTCCAGCACCCGCCTGCCCATCGCGTAGAGCGTGTGCTGCAGCGACAGGCTGTGAGTCCCGGCGAAGGCCTCCAGGAGGCATCGCCGTACCTCACTGTATGACGCGCCGAAGTCGCAGTCGCCGGAGACGTGCCGCCACCGGGCGCGGACGGCGGCGGCCAGGACGCGGTCGTGGGTCGGCGCCAGGGTGGTGTACTCGTCGCGGGCGAAGCCGAAGAACTCGGAACCGGTCGAGTTGAGCACGGCCAGGTCCCTGAGGCCGGAGGTCACGGTCGTGGAGCCGTCCCGGTCGTGGTGGACGACGCAGGTGCGTCTCTCCGGGCCCGACAGGACGAAGGAGTGCCGTTCGCCGGGCGGCCTGGACTCCTCGCCGTCCCGGATGCGCCCCCACAGGCACTCCTCGATCTCCACGCGGGCGTGGTGCACCGTGGGCTGGGAGTCCACGTAGTGGCGGGCCAGCAGGAGGGCGAAGTCCTCGATCTGGTCGACGCCGTGTTTCCTGGCGAGGGCGTAGACGGTGTTCCGCTGCGTGTCCGTCGGCAGGACCGCGGCGTTGTCGCCGGCCAGGTGGGCGTCCTCCATGGCGCCCGACAGCGCGGAGCTGACGCTGACGTCCTTGACGTGGTGGACGCCGCCGTCCCTGACGACGCGGACGAGCCTGGTCTCCGCCTTGCCGTAGCGGTTGGGTCCGAGAACGACGGCCATGCCTAGCTCCCCCGGTAGGTCGAGTATGCGAACGGGCTCAGCAGCAACGGAACGTGGTAGCGCTCGTCCGGGTCGCCGACCGTGAAGTCGACCGAGACCTCCGGGTAGAAGGCCTCGACGGCGCGGGCCGCGAAGTAACCGCCGGTGTCGAAGACCAGCCGGTTGGCGCCCGCGCCCGGCGTCCAGCCGCCGATCCTGCCCTCGGCGTCGGTGACGCCCTCGGCCAGCACCCGCCCCGCCTGCTCGAGCCGTACGGCGACGCCCGCCGCGGGCCTGCCCAGCGCGGCGTCCAGGACGTGTGTGGACAGACTCACGCCGCTCCTCCCATGAGCTCCGCCGGGCGCGGGCGGGCGATCCCGGCCGGTTCCGCCTCCGCGACGCCGAGCGCGTCGAAGGCCGCCGATCCCGCGGGCGCGGGGTTCACCTCAGACATGTGAGCAAGTACACACACCGGGCCCGCGAAGGGTCCAGCATCGAGAACTTCCCGGTACGACAAAGGTTTTCCCCTGGTTTTCGGGCCGTGCCCGGAAAAGGGGTCCGAAACCTGGTGGTTCCCGGTCCGCGCGGGGCGGCGTGGGAGGGCGCGGGACGTCACGAGAGATGACGGAACAGCCCAGACGCCCCCGGGAGGGCCGCGCCGCGACTCCCGGTGAACGTCGGTCGCGGCGCCTAAAATGGTTCCACCATGACTTCTCTCTCCCTCATCGGCGGACACGTCTCCGTCACCGGCGGCCTGGCCAAGGGCGGTCTGCGGTCCGCCGCGGACATCGGCGCCGAGATGATCCAGGTGTTCGTCACCAACCCGCGTGGCTGGGCGCTCGCCGCGGGCGACCCCGTCCAGGACGTCAGGCTGCGCGAGTCGGGCATGCTGTCCTTCGTGCACGCGCCGTACCTCGTCAACATGGGCTCGCCCAGCGCGGAGACGCTGGAGAGGTCGACGGCCACCGTGCGGCACTGCCTGCTGCGCGCCCACGCGATCGGCGCCGGAGGCGTGGTGGTCCACACCGGCTCCGCGGTGAGCCAGCCCCGCGACGACGCCATGCGTCAACTGCACGAGCACCTGCTCCCCCTGCTGGAGGAGATCCCCGACGACGGCCCCGACCTGCTGCTCGAGCCGATGGCGGGCCAGGGCGCGATGCTCTGCGCGACCGTCCAGGACCTGGAGCCCTATCTCGCGACTCTCGACTGGCACCCGAAGGCGGGCGTCTGCCTGGACACCTGCCACGCCTTCGCCGCCGGTCACGACCTGTCGACCGCGGACGGGGTCGGCGAGACGCTCGACGCCCTGCACGCGATCGCCCCCGGGCGGCTCAAGCTGGTCCACGCCAACGACTCCAAGGACGTGTGCGCCTCGAAGAAGGACCGCCACGAGAACATCGGCGCGGGCCACATCGGGGCCCTGCCCTTCGGCGACCTGATGCGTCACCCGGCGGCGGCGGGGGTGCCGGTCTGCATCGAGACCCCGGGCCCCGTGGAAAAGCACCGCGAGGACATCGAGACGCTGAAGAAGCTCCGCGACAGCTGAGCTCCGGCGGTCACCGTAGTTCCCCGACGCCCGCAGGAAGGCTTCTGGCCGTTTCCTGAGGCTGCGGAGAGGTCTTCCGCGGAGGAGGGCTCCTCGGGTGTGACGGGGCGCCCGCCGCTCGTAATCCGGCCGCCCCCGTGTGGCCGGATCACGGCAGCCCCCGGACCAACGCGGGCGTCCCGTCACACCGGAGATCGCCGGGCCCTGACCCCCCGGTTCAGGGCCCGACAACGGGTGACCACGTGCCCGAGGTCACCCAGGGTTCCGCGCACCAGGTCCTTTCGAGCCTTCCGGCTCTTGTCCCCCCTGGTGCTGCGGGTTCGGCTCTCCGATGCAAGGAACACTAGAGGGACGTCCGGAGGGCCGACTCGCCCTTGACGACCAGCGCGATTAACGGTCCGTAGTCGTCGATGTACGGAGAGTGCCGACACGACGAGCGGCGGCCCCGGAACGACGAGCGGTCGGCCACACCGTCGACCGCGTCCCGGAGGACGCCCCGCCCCGGCCGACGCCCCGGCCGTTCACGGGGAAACGTCCGCCCTCGCCGTCCGGGACGAGGGCGCGGCCACGCCGCCCGCACCGGGAGCGCGCCGGCCGGTCACGCCGGCCCTCCCCTACTCCTCGCCGGAGAACCTCTCCCAGGCCGACTGCCGCGCCATGCCCAGGGCGGCGCCGATCCTGGCCCAGGTGACGCCCCGGTCGCGCAGCCGCTGGACCCAGACCTGCAGGTCGGCGTCGACCCTGGCGCTCGCCGCCGCGACACGGGGAAGGTAGGCGAGGATCTCCTCGTCGGTCATGCCCTCGGGCCAGGGGATCTCGGGGATCTCCGAGCCCTCCCGCCCCTCCGGCGACGGCTTGCCCGCCGCCTCCTCCTTGCCCGCCGAGCTCCCCGAGAGCTCGTCGAGGATGGCGTTGCAGAGCCCCACGCACTCGTTGCAGATGTACACGCCGGGGCCGGCGATGATCTTTTCCACGAGGCTCCTGGACTTGGCGCAGAAGGAGCAGTGGATTTCCTGTTCGGCGAGCGACGGCGCAGGCATGTGACCCTCCAGGGCATGCGTGTCAGGCCAGCCCTGACACGCTCTCCGGTGAGCCTAGGGTGTCAGGGGTAGCCTGACAAGCCCGCGCGGCCGGAGGGAGGCCTACCTGAGGGCGCCGGAGGACGGCGGCCGGTCCTGCAGCTGGCGGACGAGCTGCTCCCGGACCCGCCGGGTGTGCCTGCGGCTGACCGGCAGCGTCTCCGCGCCCACCCGCAGCGTCACCCGCCCGCCGTCGAAGTTCAGCTCGCTCACGTGCCGCGCCGAGACCAGCGTGCTGCGGTGCACGCGGATGAAGCCCGACGCGGCCCAGCGCCGCTCGAGCGCGGCCAGGGACATGCGCACCAGGTAGTTGCCGTCGACGGTGTGCAGCCGCACGTAGTCGCCCTTCGCCTTGGCGAACCTGACCGTCTGCTGGGCCACGAACCGGGTCCGGCCGCCCAGCTCGACCGGGATGACGTCTTCGAGCTCCGGCTCGCCGGTCGCGGACGCCGCGCACTCGAGGCGGCGTACGGCCTCCGCGAGACGGTCGGGCCTGACGGGCTTGAGCAGGTAGTCGACGGCCTGCAGCTCGAAGGCCTGGACCGCGCAGTCCTCGTGGGCGGTGACGAACACCAGCCGGGGAGGGTTGGGGAAGCCGCCGATGAGGCGGGCCAGGTCGAGGCCGTCGAGGCCGGGCATCCGGATGTCGAGGAAGACGCCGTCGAGCCGCTCGCCCGCCCCGATCATCTGCACCAGGTCCTGCAGCGCGTTCACTCCGCCCGAGGCGGTGGAGACGTGCTCGATGCGGGGGTCCTGGCGCAGGAGGTAGGCCAGCTCCTCCAGCGCGGGGACCTCGTCGTCGACGGCCAGGACTCGCAACATGGCCCCACGCTGCCCGCAAACCACTCCCACCGCAAGGGGCAGGTCAACTTCACGTAAAGATATGACTACAAATAGCTATCACCGGGAGGAGAGCTTGGGCAGGCGCAGCCGCACCCTGGTGCCCGCGCCGGGCGCGGTCTCCACCACCAGCCCGTAGTCCTCGCCGTAGATGTGACGCAGCCGCACGTCCACGTTCGCCAGGCCTATCCCGCCCTCGCCCCGCTCGCCGCGCGAGTCGTCGCCGAGCAGCAGCCTGGCCCGCTCGGGGTCCATGCCCAGCCCGTCGTCCTCCACGCTGACGTGGGCCTCGGGCCCGGCGTCCGAGACCAGCACCCGCACCTCGCCGCAACCGCCGGTGGTCCCCATGCCGTGCTTGATGGCGTTCTCGACGAGCGGCTGCAGGCAGAGGAACGGCACCGGCACCGACAGCACCTCGGGGGCGACCCTGACGGTGAAGCGGAGCCGCTCGCCGAACCTGGCCCGTTCCAGGAGCAGGTAGCGGTCGACGCAGTGCAGCTCGTCGGCCAGGGTGGTGAAGTCCCGTTCGCGGCGCAGCGCGTATCTGGTGAAGTCGGCGAAGTCCATCAGCAGCTCGCGGGCCCGTTCCGGATCGGTGCGGACGAACGAGGCGATGGTGGTCAACGAGTTGTAGATGAAGTGCGGGGAGATCTGCGCGCGCAGCGCCCGCGTCTCCGCCTCCATCGCGCGCCGCCGCGAGGAGTCGAGCTCGGCCAGCTCCAGCTGGCAGGAGACCCAGCGGGCCACCTCGGTGACGGTCCTGACCAGCGCCGGGCCCACCTCGGTGTCGTAGGCGGCCAGCGCGCCGACCACCCGCCCGTCCACGGTGAGCGGGACCACCACCGCCCCCCTGATCGCGCATCCCGGCGTGTCGCAGGCGAGGGTGTGCCCGGTCACCACGCGCGGCCTGCCGGAGGACAGGACGGCGCGGGCGTGGCCGTGGGCGTGGTCTCGGTGGCAGTCCGCCTCCCCGTCCCAGGCGAGCACGCCGTCGGCGTCCGTCACCGCGATCGCGTCCGCGCCCAGCAGCGCGCGCAGGTGACGGACGGCCTTGCGGGCGGAGTCGCGTGTCAGGCCCGCGCGCAGGGACGGAGCCGCCAGCGCGGCGACGTGCAGGGTGGCGAAGGTGGCCTCGTCCGGCAGGCCGCCCAGGTGGCGGGAGGGAACAGGACGTCGCCCTGGCACAACGAACCCCAGGAGCGTCCTGACGGCGCACAGGAGCGCCCAGACACTGGTCGACATGCGGGAAACCGTAGTCAACCCCGCCTGTCAATCAGGCAAGAACGCCGATCACGGCGGCCCTTCACCCGGTTCCTCCTGATAGGAGTAGCGCTGCTCACGCCAGGGGTCGGCGATGTTGTGATAGCCGCGCTCCTCCCAGAAGCCACGCCTGTCCTCCACGAGGTACTCCACGGCGCGCACCCACTTGACGCTCTTCCAGGCGTAGAGGTGGGGGACGACGACCCGGACGGGAAACCCGCGCTCGGGGGCGATGGGCCTGTCGTCCAGTTCCAGGGCGAACAGCGTGTGGGGGCGGGCGAAGTCGCTCATCCGCACGTTGGCGCTGTAGCCGTACTCGGCCCAGATCATGACGTGCTTGACCTCCGGGGCGGGAGGGGCCAGCTCCATCAGCGTCGCGGCCGAGACCCCGCGCCATTCGTTCCCCATGATCGAGAACTTGGTGACGCAGTGGAAGTCCGCGATGACCGTGGTGCGCGGCAGGTCGGAGAACTGCTGCCACGTGAAGCTGTGCGACTCGCCGGAGGCCGTCGCCCCCATGACCTGGAACTGCCACGTCGCGGGGCGGAACGTCGGCACCCGCCCATAGTGGATCACCGGCCGTCCCCTGGGGACGTACTGGCCAGGAGGCAGGCGGGTCTCCTCCTGTGGAGGTCCGGACTGCTCCACCATCACTCCCCTCGCCGGTTCCCCGATCACACTGGGCAATCCTGCCATCGTGTGTCCGCCGCCGTCGCGGCGGCCACCTGCTAACGCGCTTCGCCGCACACGCGCCGTGGCGGTCCCGCCCCGGATCACCGGCGTGTCTCACCGGTGCGCTACTATTGCCCGCGATGCGTACTGCGTTCTGGTTTTGGTATGGCGACGGACCCGTGGGTCGGACCGTTCGCCTCCAGATGCTGCGCTGACAGCCTGGCGAACGAGAAGGCCCCGGGTCCGGATTACGGACTCGGGGCCTTCTCGTTTTTCACGGGCCTTCCACCGAAGCGCCCAACCCCCAGCACCACCCAGCACCGAACCACCTGACCACCGAAGCATCGAAGGAGAGACATGGTCATCGTCATGGGTCCCGACGCCACGCAGGGCGACGTCGAGGCGATCGTGGAGATCATCGGCACGGCGGGCGGCGACGCGTTCGTCAGCCGGGGCGTGAGCCGCACGATCATCGGCCTGGTGGGCGACGTGGCTCAGTTCAGCACCCTCAACCTGGGCGGCATGCGCGGAGTCGCCGACGTGATCCGGGTGACGGCCCCCTACAAGCTGGTGAGCCGGGACAACCATCCCGAGCGGTCCACGATCAGAGTCGGCGGCGTGCCGATCGGCCCGGGCACGGTCACCCTGATCGCGGGGCCGTGCGCGGTCGAGACGCCGCAGCAGACCCTCCAGGCGGCCGAGATGGCCAAGGCCGCGGGGGCCACCCTGCTGCGAGGCGGCGCGTACAAGCCCCGCACCTCCCCCTACGCCTTCCAGGGACTGGGCGAGGCGGGGCTGCGCATCCTCGCCGACGTGCGCGAGCAGACCGGCCTGCCCGTCGTGACCGAGGTCGTGGACGCCCACGACGTCGAACTGGTCGCCTCGTACGCGGACATGCTGCAGATCGGCACCCGCAACGCGCAGAACTTCGCGCTGCTGCAGGCGGTCGGCGGGATCGGCAAGCCGGTCATGCTCAAGCGCGGCATGAACGCCACCATCGAGGAGTGGCTGATGGCGGCCGAGTACATCGCCCAGCGCGGCAACCTCGACATCGTGCTGTGCGAGCGCGGCATCCGGACCTTCGAGACCGCGACCCGCAACACCCTCGACGTCTCGGCGGTCCCCGTCGCCCAGCGTCTGTCGCACCTGCCGGTGATCATCGACCCGTCCCACTCCGGCGGTCACCGCGACCTGGTCCTCCCGCTGACCCGCGCCGCCATCGCCGTCGGCGCGGACGGCGTGATCATCGACGTCCACCCGCAGCCGGAGCAGGCCCTCTGCGACGGTCCCCAGGCTCTGGTCGACGGCGACCTGGAGGAGCTCGCCGACGTGATGCGCCGCTTCCCCGCACTGCTCGGCAAGACCGCGACCGGCGAGGCCCTGGCCTCCGCCTGACCCTCGCCGCGCACGACCCCGCCCCACCGGCCGCGGGCGTCCGTGTCACGTGAGCACGGCACGCCCCACAGGCCACACACCCTACTCACGAGTAATACCGTACTCATGAGTAATTAAGTAGGAGAGCTCAGGCGCGACGCCTGGCGGAGGATGGATCGTGGCGGTATGACCAAAGCGATCCATCCGAGGCACACCGGCGCCTTCTACTTCCAGTCGATCGTGTCCTTCGGCGTCTCCGTCTCGGCGGTCACCCTGGGGCTCGTCTATCTTCCGGTCGAGACCTGGGTGCGCGCCTTCCTGGCCATCGGCGTCCTCTACGTCGTCACCTCGACCTTCACCCTGGCCAAGTGCGTCCGCGACCGTCAGGAGCTCACCGACGTCGCCACCCGCGTCGACCAGGCGCGCCTGGAGAAGCTCCTGTCCGAGCACGACCCCTTCAAGGTCGACTGACGCCGGGCGGGGCCCGCCCCAGGAGGCGGGCCCCGCCGGGACAGCGCTCAGAGACAGCGCTCAGGGACAGGGACAGGGCCCGGGGAGAGGGCCCAGCGAGAGTGCCCGGGGCGCGCTCAGCCCTCCAGCTTGTACTCCTGGAGGGAGCCGGCCAGCTGGACGGCGAGCTCTTCTGCGTCGAGGCGCCTCTCGATCTGCTTCAGATCGGCGATCTTCGCGGCGGTCTCCGCCCTGCGGGGGGCCAGGAGGGTGCAGCAGTCCTCGTCGGGGAGCTCGGAGATCTCCAGCGTGCCGATGCGGCGCGCCTCCGCCATGATCTCGGTCTTGTCCAGGCCGATGAGCGGGCGCAGGATCGGCAGGTCGACCGCGTCGTCCTGGGCGGTGATGTTCTGCAGGGTCTGGGAGGAGACCTGGCCCAGGGAGTCGCCGGTGATCAGCGCACCGGCCCTGAGGCGGCGGGCGACCTCCTCCGCGGTCTTGAGCATCAGGCGTCGCTGGGCGATGACCGCGAGCCGGTCCTGACCCGAGGCCTTGATGGACTGCTGGGCCTTGCCGAACGGGACGACCCAGAGGCGGGACCTGCCCTGGAACTTGTCCAGCGCCTTGACCAGGGCGTACGCCTTGTAGATGGACTCCGAGGTGGTGAACGGGATGCCCGAGAAGTGCAGGAAGTCGACCCGCAGGCCCCGGCGCATCATCCGGTAGGCGGCCACGGGCGAGTCGATGCCGCCCGACATCAGGACCAGCCCGCGGCCGCTGGTGCCGACCGGCAGGCCGCCCTGACCCGGCTGCCCCCCGGTGAAGACGAAGACCTCGTCGCGGTCCACCTCGATGGAGACCACCAGCTCGGGGTTCTTCAGATCGACCGGCAGGCCGTAGATGTCGTTCAGCTCGCCGCCGACGGAGCGGTCGAGCTGCATCGAGGTCAGCGGGAAGCGCTTGTCGCGGCGGCGGGAGCGGACCGCGAAGGAGACGCCTCGCCTGACGTCCTCCCGGTCGGCCAGCAGTTCGATCGCGGCCTTGGTCACCGCGGAGGGGTCCTTGGCGACCCGCCACGCCCTGTGGATCCAGACCAGGCCGGGAACGTGGCCGACGCGCTCGGCGACCGCGTCCGCGCGCTCCACGCCGGAGCCCTCGGGAAGGAAGAGCGCGATGACGCCGTGACGCTGCCGCAGGTCCACCTTGAAGTCCAGGTCCTTGACGGCGGCCTTGATGTTGGCCTGCAGGCTGCGTTCGAAGAGCTCGCGGTTGTTTCCCTTGAGGACGACCTCGCCCAGTTTGAGCAGAACGCAGGGCTCGCCCAAGGCGGACATGGTCATGGTGCAACCTCCGGTGGAGCTTCGAGGGGGAACATGGGGTGTGCGGCGCCGCCGTAGCGATGCCACGGCCGACGCGCACCGGGGACGGGGTGTCTTCCAGTGTCACGTGTGGGCGTGTGAGGACAATGCCTTGACCGTGTCACTTTAGTCGGCCCTATGACCCGTCCAGGCCTTGCTCGATGGCGTATCGGACGAGTTCCACGCGGTTGTGGAGCTGGAGCTTGTTCAACGTGTTCTGGACGTGATTCTGCACGGTCCGGTGGGACAGGACCAGACGTTCGGCGATCTGCCGGTAGGACAGGCCCTTGGCGACCAGGCGGAGCACCTCGGTCTCCCGCTCGGTCAGACGGGGCCTGTCCACGGGGGCCGCCTGGGCCGCCAGCCTGCGGTACTCCCCCAGCACGAGCCCGGCGAGGCCGGGGGTGAAGACCGCGTCGCCCTCCGCGGTGCGCCTGACCGCTTCGAGGAACTCCTCCTTGCTCGCCGACTTCAGCAGATATCCGGACGCGCCTGCCTTGACCGCTTCCAGCACGTCCTCCTGCTCGCCGCTGGCCGACAGCACCAGCACCCGCGGCTGGGGGTCGTACGCGGCCAGCCGCCTGGCCACCTCGACCCCCGACAGGTCGGGCAGCCGCAGGTCCAGGACGACCAGCTCAGGCCTGACCGCGGCGGCCACCCGGAGGGCCTGCCCGCCCTCGCCGACCGCCGCCACCACCTCGTATCCCGCCTCCCCGAGATCCCTGGCCACGCCGTCCCGCCACATCGGGTGGTCGTCCACCACCATCACGCGCATCCGCCAAGCCTAGTGAGAGGCCAGGAGGACGGGAACGGACATCTCGATCTCCGTCCCCTCTCCCGGAGCGGACAGCACCGTGACCGTGCCGCCCAGATCGGCGATGCGGCCCCTGATGGACTGGGCGACCCCGAGCCTCCCGGTCGCCGCGGCCTCCTCCAGGCGTCCTTCGGGGATGCCGGGCCCCTCGTCCCTGACGGTCACGATGACCGCGCCGCCGTCGCTCTCGGCGAAGACCCAGGCGGGCGCGTGCGGGCCGCAGTGCCTGGTCACGTTGTCCAGGGCCGCGCCGACCGCCGCGGCCATCTCCCCCGCCGTGGCCGCGGGCAGGGTCAGCGGGGTGGCGGGGACCGAGACGGTGACCGAGGCCGAGCCGTACACCTGGAGCAGGGTGCGCAGGTCGGCGGTCCCCGCGGCGGGCGGCTCGGGACGGAGCCTGACCAGCTCGCGCAGCGCGGCCTCCTGCTCGCCCGCGAGCCTGCCCAGCTCGGCCGCCTCACCGCCGATCTCCTGCCCCCGGCGCTGGACCAGGGCCAGCACCTGGAGCACCGAGTCGTGGATGTCCCTGGCGATCCGCTCCCGCTCCCGCCCCGCGACCTCGATCTCGATCGCCCGCTGGAGACGCGCCTCCGCCTGCCTGGCGAGCTTGGCGACGTGTCCGACCAGCACTCCCGCGAGGAAGAGCAGGACGGTCCCGTTGATCGGCAGGGTCTCGAACCTCATCCCGCGCACGCCGTGCAGCCACAGGTCGGCCAGCGAGACGATCAGGGCCGCCGCGGCCCCCACCCGCCGCCCGCCGTACACCCCCCACGCCAGTACGGCGCCGCCCATCCAGGTGCCGGTGACCGGCAGGCTGCCCACCCGGTAGGCGCCCTGCACCAGGGGGGTGGCCAGCAGGCAGCCCAGCGTCACGAGCATGTCCGCCATGAGCAGCGGCCAGCCGTGGAACTCCCTGTCGGAGTAGGCGAAGATCGTCGCCACCGTCCACAGCGCCATGAAACCGATCACCAGCCAGCCGGTGGCCGGATGGGCGTATCCGCCCGCGCGCAGCAGCAGAACCGTCGCGTACACCAGCGACGCGACACGGAAGACCGCGATGACCCGCCAGAACGGACCTTCGATCGCCGTCACGCCCCCGACCCTACCGTCGCGCGCGGCGCCCCTCCTTCCCCATGCGTCACCCGCTTTTTCCCGATTGACGACCATTGACTGCCATAATTCACCAAATCACCCACTAACACAGAAATTGGACCATGTCCCACGTAGACCACTTTTCATATGGCTTGCTCACCCCTGTATTGGCCTATGTCGTTTCGGCCATCGGGTGCATGCTGGGCCTGTCGCTCACCGCCAAAGCGCGGGCGACGACGGGCTCGGCGCGCGTGCGCTGGCTGGTCGGCGGCGCCCTGTCCATTGGGGGCACCGGCATCTGGGTCATGCATTTCGTCGCCATGACGGGTTTCACCGTGGGCGGCAATCCGATCCGCTATGACGTCCCCCTGACGATCGCCTCCATGGTGCTGGCGGTGGCGATCGTCGGCGCCGGCCTCTTCATGGTCTCCGCCAGGGGCGAGAAGATCGGCTGGCTTCTGCTCGGCGGGGTGATCACCGGCCTGGGCGTGGCGGGGATGCACTACCTCGGCCTGTTCGCGATGAACCTGTCGGCGAACATCTACTACGACGTGACACTGGTCGCGCTCTCCGTGGTGATCGCGATCGCCGCCGCGACCGTGGCGCTCTGGTTCAGCCTGCGCACCGGCGGCGCGCTCACCGCCGCCGGGGGCGCCCTGATCATGGCGATCGCGGTCAGCGGAATGCACTACGTCGGCATGTTCGCGATGGAGGTGCACCCCCGCATCTCCCTGACGCCCGTCGACGGCGCGCGGGGCGTCGACTTCATGCTGCCCGTCCTGGCCGTGGTCAGCCTGCTGACGCTCGGCCTGCTGCTGGCCGTCATCCTGGCGCCCTCCGAGCAGGAGATGCGCACGGACGCCGAGCTCCTGGCGCACCTGGAGAACCGCAGAAGCGGCCAGCCGGACGCGCCGACGACGCCGGGCAGGCCGGTCGTCTCGGCCTCGCCGCCCGCGGAGGCCCAGAGACGGCCCTCATTGTTCGACGCCAACGAGGGGTGATGTACGGCTTGCGCCCGGGTGGGCCGCTTCTGCGAGGCGCAAGCCGTACATGGAGGGGCTGACGGACCGCTCCCGATCCGTGACTTCACGTTAGGGCCGCGCGGTTGCAGAACGTTTGCAAGACGATGGGAGCCGCACCGGAGGAGGCCTCCCGGTGCGGGCCTTTCGCACTCGCCGCCCGGAACCGGCGACCGGCCCAGGTCTTTTCGACGCCGCGCCCGGCTCCGAGGACACCGGGCCGGGCGCGGCGGGGCGTCACCCGAAGAAGACCTCGGCCTCCTCGTAGCGGCTGACCGGCACGGTCTTCAGCTCCTTGGTCGCCTCGTCGAGGCCGACCGTGACCACGTCGGTGCCCTGCAGCGCGACCATGGTGCCGTAGCGGCCCTCGTGCACCGCGTCGATGGCGTGCAGGCCGAAACGGGTGGCGAGCACCCGGTCGAAGGCCGTGGGCGTGCCGCCGCGCTGGATGTGGCCGAGAACGGTGGTGCGCGCCTCCTTGCCGGTCCGCTTCTCGATCTCCTTCGCGAGCATCTCGCCGATGCCGCCGAGGCGGACGTGCCCGAAGGAGTCGAGCTCGCCCGCCTGCAGGGCCATCTGGCCCTCGATCGGGTGCGCGCCCTCGGCCACCACGATGATCGGCGCGTAGCGGGTCTTGAACCGGGACTCCACATAGGCGCAGACCCGGTCGATGTCGAAGGGCTTCTCCGGGATGAGGATGACGTTGGCGCCGCCCGCCATGCCCGCGTGCAGGGCGATCCAGCCCGCGTGACGCCCCATGACCTCGCAGATCAGGGCCCGGTGGTGGGACTCGGCGGTGGTGTGGAGCCGGTCGATCGCCTCGGTCGCGATGTTGACCGCGGTGTCGAAGCCGAAGGTGTAGTCGGTGGCGTTGAGGTCGTTGTCGATCGTCTTCGGCACGCCGACGACGTTGACGTCCTTGTCGAAGAGCTGCTTGGCGACGCCGAGGGTGTCCTCGCCGCCGATGGCGATCAACGCGTCGACCCCGGCGGAGGCCAGGTTGTCCTTGATCTTCTCAACGCCGCCGTCGATCTTTATCGGATTGGTCCGCGAGGAGCCGAGGATCGTGCCGCCCCTCGGCAGGATGCCTCGCACCGCCTGGACGTCCAGTGGCATGGTGTCGCCTTCGAGCGGTCCGCGCCAGCCGTCGCGGAAACCGACGAACTCATGGCCGTAGACACTCACGCCCTTGCGTACGACGGCGCGGATAACGGCGTTCAGGCCGGGGCAGTCGCCGCCCCCGGTTAGCACTCCAATACGCATGGCATCCTCCGGTGGTGGTTCCGAGGCGAGACGGCCAGACTAAATGGGGTGACACGGCCGGCGAGGGATTTCGGACGCCGACGCAACGCATTCTGCCCTCAGACAAGGCCAATGGTCTAGACCAAAATGGAGGAGTCTCTCATATGTCGGTTCTCGCCATCGACGCCGGGACGACCGGGGTCACCGCGCTGATCGTGACCGAGGACGGCCGGATCGACTCCAGGGGTTACCGGGAGTTCGCCCAGTACTTTCCCGAACCGGGCTGGGTCGAACATGTTCCCGAGGAAATCTGGCAGGCCACGCTCGCGGCCTGCCGCACCGCGCTGGACGGCGCGAGCGCCGTCCCCTCCTGCGTGGGGATCACCAACCAGCGCGAGACCGCCGTCCTGTGGGACTCCGCGACCCTCGCCGCGCCCCGCCCCGCGATCGTCTGGCAGGACCGCCGCTCCGCGGGCGTCTGCGCCAGGCTGCGCGAGGCCGGGCACGAGCCGAGGGTGGCGGCGCTGACCGGGCTGAGGCTGGACCCGTACTTCACCGCCACCAAACTCGCCTGGCTCGCCGAACACGACCGGCGCTCCTGGTCCGCCGTGACCTCGGGCGAGGCCGTCGTGGGCACCGTGGACTCCTACCTGGTCGCGCGGCTGACCGGCGGCGCGCGCCACGTGACCGACGCCTCGAACGCCTCCCGCACGCTGCTGTACGACCTGGAGGCGGGGAGGTGGTCGGCGGAGCTGTGCGAGCTCTTCGGGGTGCCGGAGGCGGCGCTGCCGGAGATCGTGCCCAACCACGGCGAGACGGGCAGGACGGACCCCGCCGCCTTCCTCGGCCTCGACCTGCCGATCAGCGGCATGGCGGGCGACCAGCAGGCCGCCCTTTTCGGTCAGGCGTGCCTGTCCCCCGGCGACGTCAAGTGCACCTACGGCACGGGCTCCTTCGTCCTGATCAACACCGGTTCCGAGCCGGTCAGGTCGGAGGCCGGGCTGCTGACCACCGTGGCCTGGCAGACCCCCTCAGGGGAGATCACCTACGCCCTGGAGGGCTCGATCTTCGTCACCGGCGCCGCGGTGCAGTGGCTCCGCGACGGGCTGGGCCTGATCCACACCGCGCCGGAGTCGGAGGCGCTGGCGCGCACGGTCCCCGACAGCGGCGGCGTGGTCTTCGTGCCCGCCCTGACCGGCCTCGGCGCGCCGCACTGGGACCCGGACGCCCGCGGCACGATCGTCGGCATCACCCGGGGCACCACCCGCGCCCACCTGGTCAGGGCGACGCTGGAGGCGATCGCGTTCGAGGTGCGCGACGTCGTCGAGGTCATGACCGGCGACGCGGGCCTGCGGGTGCCCGTGCTGAAGGCCGACGGCGGGGCCAGCGGCAACGACCTGCTCATGCAGCTGCAGGCCGACCAGCTCGGCGTTCCGGTCGAACGGCCCGCGATCCAGGAGACCACCGCCCTGGGGGCGGCCTTCCTCGCCGGGCTCGGCGCCGGCGTGTGGTCCTCCGCCGACGAACTGCGCAAGACCTGGAACCTGGACCGGCGCTTCGAGCCCGGCGAGCAGGACGGCGAGGCCTACGCCCGCTGGCTCAGGGCCGTCGACCGCTCCCGCTCCTGGGCGTAGCCCCGCCGGACGCCCCGGCACGGCCCCGCCGGACACTCCCGGGCTGGGCCCGGTCAGACGCCCCCGGGGCCGGGCCGTCCGATCGCGAACCCCTCCGGACGACGTGGAGCCGCCCCGGGGTCATCGCCACCGTCCGCGGGCGGCGTGGCCGCGGTGGTGTCGCGCCTGACGGCTCCAGGCGTGCTTTCCCTTGCGCTTGCGGAGGTGTTCGGCCTCGCGGTGCCGGGGGCGGCGGTCGGGGGTGACGCGGGGCGGACCGCCCAGGCCGAGGGCGTTGAGGTTGTCCCTGGCCGGATGTCTCAGCCCGGCGGGCCCCTCGGCGAAGGCCCGCAGGACGTTCGTCGTGGCCGCGCGGACGAAGAGCGCCGTCCGGTCGGTGACACCGTGGCCGCAGCGTGAGCCGCGCATCGCGCAGACCCAGCGCATCGTGCCCGTGCTGAACACGCCCGCGCCGCTCGGCGCGGTGTAGTAGGCGCTGTGCGCGATGGTCGGCCTGCCGCTGCAGTCGACCGGGGAGATCGACAGGATCTCCATCGGCCGTGGCACGCCGGGGAGGACCTCGTCGGTCTCCACGCCCGCCAGACCGGGGAAGGTCGTGCCCTGCCGGACGCCGGTGCCCTCGAAGATCCAGCTGTCCGGGCTGTGGACCACGTAGACGGCCTCGGCGGGGAAGCAGTTGTACATCGGGCCGGTCAGCGAGCTCTCCGGCTCGGTCACGCGCCACCGGTCGGTGCTCGGGTCCAGCCTGCCGTCCTTGTTGCAGACGACGAGGCGGTCGGGGCCCATCGGCGTCGCGGCGAAACGGATCCGCCAGTAGACGGCGTTGGCGCCGAGGAAGGCGAGGTTGACGCCCTGGTCGCGGGCGGCCTCGACGTTGCGGCGCATGCGCGTCGACCAGTACTCGTCGTGCCCCAGCGAGACCAGCCCCCTCGCGCCGTCGAGGATGCGCGGATCCCTTTCGAGCTCCAGGTTCGTGATGTACGCCAGCGGAACGCCGCTGTGCTCCGCGACCTCGACCGCGTCGCGTTCCAGGTCCAGGAAGAGCCTGGCTCCCGAGGTGTCGTAAGGGCGGTCGAAGCTGACCGCCCTCGACCTGTCCTCGAAGCCTCCGGGCCCCTGGTAGAGGCTGCGACCGCCCCAGAGGTTGTAGGCCTGCCAGGTGGTGACCGCGTTGACGATGACCAGACGTCCCCGGGTCGAGGCCGACCTGACGGTGATCGGGACGAAACGCCGCGCTCCGGTGTCGGCATCGAGACGGATCAGGTAGGAGCCCTCGGGCCAGCCGGTGGTGTCCACGGCCGGTCCCTGCTTCCAGTGGGCGGCGGTGACGGTCCGGGTGGCTCCGATCACCTTGGGCGGCTCCTGCTTCGTGCCGGGCAGCTCCTTCGCCTCCCAGACCTTGCGGGCGCCCGCTCCGCCGTACCAGCCGACTCTGAAGGCCCTGACGGCGTACCGCTCCGCCGTGGTCGAGACGTACAGGTGGAACGCCTCTCCCGGCAGCACGCTCACCCGGTCGGCGAAGCCCTCGATCTCGTGCTCGCCGCCCTGGTGGTTCGCCCGCCAGAGCGGGTCGCCCTGCCTGGCGTTCTCGGCGGCCGTGGAGCCGTCCCCGCCTGCGGGGGGCGCGGACGTCTCAGGGGCCGAGGAGAGCGTGGGCGAGGGCAACCCGGTGGGAGAGGGCAGCACCGCGGTCAGGTCTGGGACCCCGCCGGCGACGCCGCCCGTGACGGTGCCCCTGACGGTGGCGGTGACGGTGGCGCACCCGGCGATCGCCATGGTCAGCGCCAGCGTGATCGCCAGATGAGTGGACGCTCGGAACATGGAGATCATCCTGTCCGCGCCCGAGGCCCCGCACCCGCGACTTGGCGGGTTCTTGGTCTCAGGGCAACGGCAGCACGCACGTGGGAGTGCCGGTCGCGAACACCGTGGGGTCCGGCTGCGGGATCCCGTCCTTCAGGGTCAGCACGGCGATGCCGTCGGAACGCTGGTTGGCCACGTACAGGCGGTCGCCGGCGATCGCGAAGTGTCTCGGCCAGGCCCCGCCGCAGGCGACCTCGGCGACCGGGGCGAGGGTGCGGAGGGAGAACACGGAGATGGTGTCGGGGCCTCGGTTGGCGACGTAGACGAACCCGCCGGACACCTCGATGTGCGAGGGGTGGTTCCTGTCCTCGGCGGCGCTGGCCGCGACGGATCCGATCTCGTTCCAGCCGTCGTCGTAGACGCGGACCGTGCCGTCCAGCTCTCCCGCCACGTACCAGTGCTCCCCGGAGCGGGCCATGTGCCTGGGGCCCATGCCGGACGCCAGCCGTACCGGGCCTTCGGGGTGCGGCGACGCCCCGCTGCCGGCGGGCCCGCCCTCGACCAGGTAGCGACGGACCTCGTCCGCCCCCAGGTCGGTCACGTACAGCACGCCGTCCTGGCCGAAAACGGCCTGGTGGGCGTGGGCGCCCTCGCGGTAGGGGAAGGTCCACACGTCGGTCAGGAGGCCGGATTCGTCGATCCGGTGCACGCTCACCGTGCCGTCGCCGTAGTTGGTGACCGCGAGCAGCGTGCCCGAGGGGTCGACGGCCAGATGGCAGGGGGCCGACCCGCCGCTCGGGCGCTGGGCGAGGGGGGCGGGGGCGCCGTCGCCCACGGCGAAGACGCCGACCGTGCCGCGCTCGCTCTCCCCCACGGCGTACAGGATCGGGAGCCGGGGGTGGAGGGCGAGGAAGGAGGGCCCGGAGGCCGGCGTGACGCCGAGCCGCGTGAGGCCCTCCAGCTCGACCGCGGTGATCCCCGTGCCGGACCCCCCGGTGTCCGGGGTGTATCCGCCGATGTACGCGACCTCAGCCATCATGCTCCCGTCACTGGATCGGGCGGCCCGCGCCACCCGGAAATCTTCATCCGTTCTCAGCCAGTCTGCGAACTTAGCGTAGTTTCTCGCTCGCTGGACACCCGTTCTTCGCGCGAACGCGGCACCCGTCGCGCGTCCGCCGCCGGGAGCGGTTCCCCGGCGGGCCGCACGGGACGTTTCATTGACCCGATCAACGAAAAAGTTGATCGTGTCAGCCATGGAGAACCTTGTCGCACAGGTCCGCGCGTTCAACCACTTCTACCGGGAAGTCCTCGGCGCGCTCTACCGGGACATCGTGAACACCCCCTTCTCCCTGGCCGAGGTGAAGGTGCTGTTCGAGCTCCATCTGCGCGACCGCATGGAGACCGGCGAGCTGCGGCGGCTGCTGGAGCTGGACTCCGGATATCTCAGCCGGATGCTCGGACGGTTCGAGGCCGACGGGCTGATCGCGCGCGAACGGTCGGCCACGGACGCGCGGCGGCAGATCGTCGAACTGAGCGAGGCGGGCAGGATCGCGTTCGCCGCCGTCGACGAGCGCTCGGCCTCGCGGGTACGGGACCTGCTGGAGGGGGTGACGGAGGAGGACGGGCGACGCCTCGTCGCGAGCATGGCGACGATCAGGGAGGTCCTCTCCCGGAACAGGAGCGCCGCGCCGTACGTCATCCGGCCGCCGCGCCCGGGGGACCTGGGATGGGTGGTGCACCGGCACGGGGTGCTCTACAGCCAGGAGTACGGCTGGGGCCAGGACTTCGAGGCCATGGTCGCCAGGATCGTGGCCGACTACGCGGACGACCACGACCCGCTGCGCGAGGCCGGGTGGATCGCGGAGGTCGACGGCGCGCAGGCGGGCTGCGTCTTCTGCGTCCGCAGGGACGACGAGACGGCCCAGCTCAGGATGTTGCTGGTCGAGCCCTCCGCCAGGGGGATGGGAATCGGCGGGCGGCTCGTCGAGGAGTGCCTGCGCTTCGCCGCTGCCGCGGGCTACCGGCGGATGGTGCTGTGGACCAGGGACGTGCTGACCGACGCCCGGCGGATCTACCGGGCCGCGGGTTTCGAGCGGATCGAGGAGCGGATGGAGGGCGGGGTCGTGGAGGAGACCTGGGCCAGGAACCTGTGAGAGCCGGGCCCCGGGATCCCTGAAGGCCGGGAGCCGGGGACGGCGAGGCTCGTGAGGGGCGGGTCCGCCCGCCGAGGGCACGGAAATCCGGCCACCGGACCGGGGCCGCGTCGTGGCCTCGCCCACCCCGCCTTAATTCCTGCTTTGTAGATAGGTATTATCTGGTTAATATCTAGAGCACCCCCACCTGCATGAGGCGATGATGCGGTTCCACTGGTTCCTCCCGACCACCGGCGACGGCCACCACGTCAGACCCGCCACGACCACGGTCGCGGCGGGGGCTGCGGCGGCTCGTTCCGCGACGCTCGACTACCTGGCCCAGGTGGCGGGGGCCGCGGAGGCCTCCGGTTTCGACGCCGTGCTGACCCCGGTCGGGGCGGGCTGCCCCGATCCCCTGGTCGCGTGCAGCGCCGTCGCCGCGCGCACCGAGCGGCTCAGGCTGCTGGTGGCCTTCAGGCCCGGCTTCACGCTGCCCACCCTGCTGGCCCAGCAGGCGCAGACGTTCCAGGAGATCAGCGGCGGGCGGCTGCTGCTCAACGCGGTGACCGGCGGCGACCCCCAGGAGCAGCGCGCCTACGGCGACTTCCTGGACCACGACGCCCGCTACGCGCGCACCGAGGAGTTCCTGAGCGTGCTCCGCCGCACCTGGACCGGCGAGCCGTTCGACCACGAGGGCGTCCACTACCGGGTGTCGGGGGGCGGGCTGGCCGCACCGCTCCTGGACGTCCCGGAGATCTACTTCGGCGGGGCCTCCCCCGCCGCCGAGCAGGTGGCCGCCGCCCAGGCGGACGTGTACCTGATGTGGGGCGAGCCCCCCGCGATGATCGCGGAACGGATCGCCAGGATGCGGCGGCTCGCCGCCGAGGCAGGGCGTGACCTGCGCTTCGGCATCCGGCTGCACGTCATCGCCCGTGACACCGCCGAGGAGGCCTGGGCGCACGCCCGACGTCTGCTCGACGGCATGGACCCCGAGCGGATCGCCGCCGCCCAGGCGCGCTTCGCCCGGATGGACTCCGTGGGCCAGAGCCGCATGGCCGGGCTCCACGGGGGTTCCGCGGATGCGCTCGAGATCTCACCCAACCTCTGGGCGGGGGTGGGACTGGTTCGCGAGGGCGCCGGCACGGCTTTGGTCGGCAGCTACGCGGAGGTCTCCGAGCGCATCCGCGAATACGCCCGTCTCGGCCTGTCGGAGTTCATCCTGTCCGGCTGGCCGCACCTGGAGGAGGCCTGGCGGGTGGGCGACTTCGTCCTCCCGCTGCTGGCCGCCCCCGCCCTGGCGTCATGACCGCGCTCGACAGCTCTACCGGCGGCCTCACCGGCGGCCCTGTCGGCGGCCCGGCCGACAGCTCTGCCACCGGCCCTGCCGGCTCCGCTCCCGCCCGCGGCCTCTGGCGCTCCCTGGCCCTGCGGGCCGGGGCCGTCGTCGCGCTGGTCGCGATCTGGCAGGCCGTGGCGATGGCGAGGATCTGGCCTCCGGTCTTCGTGCCGGAGCCGCTGGCGGTCTGGGAGCAGTTCCTCCGGACGACCACCGACGGCGTGAGCGGCTACACCCTCCAGGAGCACCTGCTCACCAGCCTGCGCCGCATCCTCCTCGGCTGCCTGTACGGCGTGGCGGGCGGCGTCCTGCTGGGCCTGCTGATCGGCATGGTCCCCACCCTGCGGGCGCTGCTGGGCCCGCTGGTGACGTTCGTGCGGACGCTGCCCCCGCTGGCCTACCTCAGCCTCCTGGTGATCTGGTTCGGCATCGACGAGGAGCCCAAGATCTGGCTTCTGCTGCTCGCCGCGCTGCCGCCCGTCGCGGTCGCCACGGCGGACGCGGTGCGGAGCGTCCACGAGGACTACCTGAACGCGGCCCGCTCGCTCGGCGCCCGGCGGCACGAGCTGCCGCTTCGGGTGGTGCTGCCGAGCGCGCTACCGGAGATCATCACGGGCGTCCGGGTCGCCGTGGGCGTCGCCTACACCACGGTGGTCGCCGCGGAGACCGTGAACGGGGTGCCCGGGATCGGCGGCATGGTCCGCGACGCCCAGCGCTACAACCAGACGGACGTGGTGGTGCTCGGCATCCTCGTCATCGGCGTCTCCGGCCTGCTCATCGACTTCCTCCTGCAGACGATCGACCGCCGCCTGGTGCCCTGGCGCGGCCGTACCTGAACCGAACCCGCGGCCCCGCCGGAGCGAGGCCCGCGACGTGCCCGAACGAAGCCCGCAGAAAGAGCGCCACCATGAAACGCACCATCCTGGCCCTGCCCCTGGCCCTGGCCGCCGCCCTCGCGCTGACCGCGTGCGGGTCGGGCGCCCAGGAGGCGAAACCGGCCGCCGACGGCTCCCCCGCGACCCTGCGCATCGGCTACCAGCTGATCCCCAACGGCGACCTGATCGTCAAGGACCAGAAGTGGCTGGAGGCGGCCCTGCCGAACACCAAGATCGTCTGGAGCAAGTTCGACTCGGGCGGCGACGTCAACACCGCCATGATCGCGGGCTCGCTCGACATCGGCCTCGCGGGCAGCAGCCCGGTCACCCGCGGCCTGTCGGCACCGCTGAACATCCCCTACAAGGTCCCGTGGATCTTCGACGTGATCGGGGACAACGAGGCGCTGGTCGCGCGCGGCGGCGTGACCGACGTCAAGGGCCTGGCGGGCAAGCGGATCGCCACGCCGTTCAGCTCGACCGCGCACTACAGCCTGCTCGCCGCGCTGACCGAGGCCGGGCTCTCCGAGTCCGGCGTGAAGATCCTCGACATGGAGCCGCCGGACATCCAGGCCGCGTGGCAGCGCGGCGACATCGACGCCGCGTACGTCTGGACGCCCAACCTGGCCGAGCTGCAGAAGAACGGCGGCAAGACGCTGGTCACCAGCAGGGAGCTGGCCCAGCGCGGCAAGCTCACCGCCGACCTCGCGGTGGTGCGCGGCGAGTTCGCGCAGAAGTACCCCAAGGCGCTGCAGGTCTGGCTCCAGCAGCAGGACCGCGCGGTCAAGCTCGTCAGGAGCGACAAGGCCACGGCGTCCGCGGCGATCGGCCGCCAGCTGAACCTGGACCCGGCCGAGGCCGCCCGTCAGCTGGACCAGCTCGTCCTGCTCGACGCCGCGGAACAGCGCTCGGCCGACTACCTCGGCACGCCGTCGGCCCCCGGCAAGCTGGCCGAGAACCTGCACAACGCGGCCGAGTTCCTCAAGACCCAGCAGAAGGTGGACGCGGTGCCGGAGCTGGGCGTCTTCCAGAAGGGCCTGGCCACCCAGGAGCTGACCGATGCGTTCGCGGGCAACTGACCAGGGGACCGTCAGACAGGCCGGGGTCGTGGAATCAGGAACCGGAGAGGCCGGAGAAGGGGCCGTGGGCGTGGACATCGGGACCGACGAGAAGACCGCGGCCGCGGAGCCCGGGACCGGGAAGGACGCCGCGGTCGCCGGGGGTCCGGCGCTGGCCCTCGCGGGGGTCTCGCACTCCTACCGGGGGCGCGGCGGGACGGTCACGGCCCTCGGACCCGTCGACCTGGAGATCGCCAGGGGCGAGTTCGTCACGGTCGTCGGCCCGTCGGGGTGCGGCAAGAGCACGCTGCTGCGGCTGGTCGCGGGGTTCGCCGCGCCGTCGACCGGGCGCATCACCGCCTCGGGGCGGCCCGTCGCCGGGCCCGACCCCGCCAGGGGATACGTCTTCCAACAGCACCGCCTCTTCCCGTGGCTCTCGGTCGCGGGGAACATCGGCTTCGGGCTGCGGGGCACGCCGAAGGCCGAGCGGAGGGCCAGGGTCGCCGAGTTGCTGGAGCTGACCGGCCTGGGCGACGTGGGGCGTGCCAGGCCGTACGAGCTGTCCGGAGGGATGCAGCAGCGCGCGGCGATCGCCCGCGCGCTGGCCCCCGGCCCCGCGCTGCTGCTGATGGACGAGCCGTTCGCCGCGCTGGACGCGTTCACCAGGGAGCGCATGCAGGAGGAGGTGCGCGAGCTGTGGCGGCGGGCGGGGACCACGGTCGTGTTCATCACGCACAGCGTGGACGAGGCGGTCTACCTGGGCACCCGGGTGCTCGCGCTGAGCGGCAGGCCAGGACAGGTGATCTTCGACCGTGCCTCCGACCTGCCGTACGAGGAGCAGCCGCGCGGCCGCCCCCGCTTCGCCGCGCTGCGCGAGGAGCTGACGGCCGTCGTCCGCCAGGCCGCCTCGGCCGGTGGCGGAACCGCCGCGTGACGAGGCGCGAGAACCCGGACGGCGACGGCGGAACGGGCCCGTGACGGCGAGGGGGCCGGGTCAGCGGCGGAACGGGCCCGTGACCTCGTAGGTGACGCCGTCGGTCCCCGCGGCGTCGCCGCGCGGGCCGCGCTGGGAGGAGAAGTACAGGCGGCTGCCGTCGGGGGTGAAGGCGGGGCCGGTGATCTCCGACCCGGGATGGCCGTCGACCCGCAGGAACGGGGTGACCGTGCGGTCCGGGGTGATCAGGTTGATCTCCATGTTCCCGCCGTCCTCGGCGACGTAGAGATCCCCCGAGGGGGTGCCGGTGATGTTGTCCACGCCGTTCAGCGGGGCGCTCGCGTCGTAGACGACCTCCAGGCGCTCGTTCTCCGCGTCGTAGCCCCAGACCCGGTTGTCGCCCTTGCTGGTGAAGAAGCAGACCCCGTCCGAGTAGTGGCAGCCCTCTCCCCCGTCGAAGTGCAGGGCCTCCGCCACCTGGTGGCGGGTCGCCTCAAGCAGCGCGGCGGGGTTGGGCACCCGCCGCCAGGTCACCGCGCCCGCGTCCGGGGAGGCGCACATCACCTCGAGGCGTCCCGTCGTCAGGTCGCCCCAGTGGGCGGGCCTGAAGCGGTAGAAGCAGCCGTCGCGCTCGTCCTCGGTCAGATAGACCACCTGCCGGACCGGGTCGCACGCGGCGGCCTCGTGCTTGAACCTGCCCATGGCCAGGCGCGGCATCGCGGCGCGCACGCCGTACGGGTCGCACTCGAAGACCCGTCCGCGCAGTGTCTCCTCACACGACAGCCAGGTGTTCCACGGGGTGGCGCCGCCCGCGCAGTTGAGGTTGGCGCCCGACAGGATGCGGTAGGCGCCGCGGACCGCCGCGTCCGGGCCGAACCTGATCGCGGTCGCGCCGCCGAGCAGGGGGATCTCCGAGTTGGACACGTAGATCCAGCCGTTCCCGTCGGGGAAGCAGGCTCCGCCGTCGGGAGCCGGATGCCAGAGCACCCCGCCGACCCGGTGCCCCGTGCGGGCGACGATCCTGCCGGAGAACCCGGAGGGCAGGGCGAGCCCGTTGGCGTCCGGCGCGCCCAGCGGGCCGTACGGACTGTCACGGCGGGACGCGACGGCGTGGGCCGCCCCCTGCCAGAGGGACCCGGCGAAGGCCGTTCCGGCTGCCAGTCCCCCGGTGCGCACGAACGTTCGGCGAAGCATGGCTCCTCCTGGTCACCTTCTCGGTAGGCGGCCAGTCGATCGGACTCATGTGAACGGGGCGACTGCCCGCGCCCAAACTTTGCGGAAACCGGAGAGCAAGCGTTCCCCAAAACCGGTCGCCCTCTCGCCAAGATCCCGAATCGCCGCCGTCCGGGCGTACAGAGTGGAGATCACATCGTCGTCAGGCGGGAGCACCGTTGAGCGAAGGACTCACGTTCGCCAGTCCGATCTCCGGGCCGATCTCCGGGCCGATCTCTGAGGCCGCCCCCGCCGTGGGCGGCCGCAGGGCCCTGGTCTTCCTCGACTCGCCGCCGCCCGTCCCCGAGACGGCCCAGGTCTCCCCGGGAACGGACGCACCCCCGCCCTGGCCCGCTTCGGAACGGGCCGGGGGGACGCCGCCCGCCGCGGACGGGACAGCGAGCGGGACGGGGAAGGCGGCGGAGGAGGCGACGGGCGGGACGGCGTTCCCGGCCGGGAGGGCGCCGGCCCTCGCCGCCCAGCCTGACGCGCGGCTGGCCGGCGCGCTGCGCGCCGAGGGGTTCGCCGTCGACGCGGAGCACAGCCGGGGCGCGCGGGACGACGGCGAGCGCGTGTGGGAGTTCCTCAGGTCGGCGCGGGAGGGGGACCTGCTGGTGATCCGGCTGCCGTCGGACGGCGGCTGGACCTCGGGGCAGCTCGGCTCCATGATCGGAGCGTTCGGCAGGCAGGTCGGCGAGTCGCTGGCGGCCGCCGTGCTGCTGGTCGTGGACTTCGGCTGGAGCGCCCTCGATGACTCCGCGACCCCGGTCAGGCAGCTGGCCGTCGCCGGAGAGCCCCGGGTGGCCGCGGCGGCGCTCACCCTGACGTTGAGGTTCGACGAGACGCTCCCCGGACCTGTGCGCAGCCTGACCGACGTCATCGCGGAGGGCCTGGCGACGCGGGCCGCCGACCTCGACGGCGACGGGGTCGTCACCGTCGGCGAGCTGCACTCCTACGCGCTCGACCACTACGCGACCGCCTCCGCCGCCCGCACCCCCATCCTGATCGCCTACGGCGCCGTCACGGAGGTCCCGCTGACCCAGCCGGGGGACGCCGCGGCCCCCTTCCCCGCCGTCCTCGCGCGGGCCGCCGCCCGCCTCGGCGGCCGGACCCCGCCCGCCTCCGGACTCGAGGTCGTCAGGCGCGTCTACGAACTGCACCTGAGCGAGCCCGCCAGGCAGCTGCTGCGCAGAGCCTCCCTTCTCGACGAGGACGAGTCCGTCGAGGAGGTCTTCGGTGAAGCGGGCGAGCTCAGGCAGTGGGGGCTGCTCGGCGAGAGCACCACGTTCGCCCATCCGGACGTGCGGGCCTTCGGCTACTCGCGCCTCTCCCCCGCCGAGAGGGCCCGGACCTCGGCGCTGCTGCGGCGCAGGCGGGCCGGGCTGCGGACCGTACGGCCGAGGGCGCGGCTCACCGCGGACCGGTGGACCACCGAGGACCAGCTCGGGCACCGCCTCTACGCCGAGGCCATCGCCGCGTTCGTCAGGCATCCGGAGACCCGCCCGCCGCTCACCATCGGCGTCAAGGGGCCGTGGGGCACCGGCAAGACATCTCTGATGCGGATGATCCAGGACATGCTGGATCCGGGGGCGGCGGGAAACGCCCCGGCGGAGATCCACCTTTCCGGCGCCCGCGCGGACAGGACGCCGACCAACGCGGAGGTGATGGCCCGGGCGAGGCAGCGGCCCGAGGAGAGCAGGGCGCGCGCGGTTCCCGGCGTCCTTCCGGTACGGCGGGCCGACTGGCGGCCCACCGTGTGGTTCAACCCGTGGATGTACCAGAACGGCGAGCAGGTCTGGGCCGGGCTCGCACACGAGATCATCAGTCAGGTCACCGAACGGCTGCCGAGGGCGGAGCGGGAACGCTTCTGGCTCGAGCTCAACCTGGCCAGGATCGACCGTGAGGCGGTCCGCCAGCGCGCCTACCAGCTGGCGCTCACCCGCCTGGCGCCGCTCGCCCTCGGCCTGGTCGCCGGGCTGGTCATGACCGGCGCGCTGCTGGCCGCCTCCGCGCTGCTGCCCGCCGTCGACGACCTCCTGCGCTACACCGCCGCCGCCGTCGGCTCCGCGGGCTCGGTCGGCGTGCTCGGGGCCGGGGCCGTACGGCTGGCGAGGTTCTTCGGCGAGTCGGCGAACAACGCCTTCTCCGACCTGGTGCGGCAACCCGACCTGCTCGCCCGCGACGCGGCCGACGGGCTGTCCGCCGAGGTCACGACCGGCCCCGGCTACCGGTCGAGGACGGGGTTCCTCCACCTGGTGCAGACCGACATGCGGCACGTGCTGGACCTGGTGGCCACCGAGGAACGGCCGCTGGTGGTGTTCGTCGACGACCTGGACCGTTGCTCACCGGGCACGGTGGCCCAGGTCATCGAGGCGATCAATCTGTTCCTCGCGGGCGAGTTCCCCAACTGCGTGTTCGTGCTGGCCATGGAACCCGAGGTGGTCGTCGCGCACGTGGAGGCCGCCTACCGCGAGCTGGTCGAGACGCTGCCGGACAACGGGCGTTCCGGGCTGGGCTGGCGGTTCCTGGAGAAGATCGTGCAGCTGCCGCTGAGCGTGCCGCTGCTCGACGACGCCGACCGGCTGCCCGCGTTCGTCCGCGCGCTGCTGGGCATGCCCGAGCTCGCCGAACCGGCCGGGCCGCCGGGGGCCGACGGAGGCGGGGAGAGCGGGGGCGGGGGCGTTCCCGGCCAGCGGTCCCGGTCGTGGGACGAGTCGTCCGCGCCGCAGGACGGGTTCTCCGCGTCACGGGACGGGCTCCTCGCGGGGGAGGGCGGGGCGCAGCCGTACGAGAACGGAGGCGGGCCGCGCGGATCGGACCCGCGCCCGCCCCGGCCGGGAGCGCAGACGCACGAGTCAGGGGCGCGGGCGCGCGGGCCGGAGAAGCGGACGCGTGGGCGCGGGGCGGACGGACCCGGACCGGGGTCCCGGCGACACAGCCCGGTCGACGTTCCGATAGCCGATCCCCTGCCGCGTCCCGTCGAGCCGCCGGACCCGGTTCAGGTGAGCCGCCTCGAGGACGCGATCTGGGCGCTGCGGCCCACGGCCGCGACCCTGGACGAGGCGGCCAGACTCGCGCAGGAGGCCCTGGGCATCGAGAACCAGGACACGATCGGCGGGCTGTCCTCGGCGGCGCGCGAGGCGGCGGACCGGGTCTTCGACGACCTCTACAGCGACGAGAACGCCTACCGGGCGATAGAGTTCGTGCTGCCGGCCCTGACGTTCTTCAACCCGCGCCAGATCAAGCGCTACGTGAACGTCTTCCGCTTCTACTCCTTCCTGACCTACCGGCGCACCCTGGCCGGGGCCGCGCCCGCCTCGGACGCCGAGGTCGCCAAGCTCGCGGCGCTGACCATCCACTGGCCGCACCTGCTGTCGCTGCTGATCATGGAGGTCGGGGGGACGACCGTGCTGCAGAGCCTCGAACACGCGGCGGGCACGGCCGACGACGAGAGCTGGGAGCGGGCCGTCCACGAGGCCGGTCTGGCGGGCCACGGCGCCTGGGACGGCGCCCACCTGGACACCCTGCGCGACCTGTTGTCCTGCCCCCACCCCATCGCCGACCTCGCCCGCCACCTCCTGTAGAGCCTTCGGAGCCTCCAGGGCGCGGACCCTGCGTCGGCGGGGCCGCGCCCCTGACGGTCCGCTCGCCCCGACCTCGCGGCCCGGCCGGGACGCGCCATGCGGGTCGACGGGAGCCGTGTCCGCAGGACTCGGAGGTCCGACCGGTCTGCCCCGCGCGTCCACGGTGGCCGGAGGCGGCTCCCCGGCAAACACACGCACCAGGACATTCCAGGAGACAGGAGCATGATGAGCACGTCGGAGCGGTTCGTCGTCATCACCGGTGGACCGGGCGCGGGAAAGAGCACCCTGATCGAGGCGCTCGGGCGGCACGGGTTCGCCTGCGTCCCCGAGGCGGGCAGGGCGATCATCCGCGACCAGACGGCGATCGGCGGGCGGGCGCTGCACCAGGCCGACTCCCTGCTGTTCGCCGAGATCATCCTCGCCTGGGAGATGCGTTCGTACCGCCATGCCGCCGGCCAGACGGGAACGGTCTTCTTCGACCGCGGGATACCCGACGTCGTCGGCTATCACCTGCTGCTCGGCCGTCCCGTCCCACCGCACGTGTCAGCCGCCGCCCGCCTGTTCCGCTATCACCCCCGCGTGTTCGTCGCGCCGCCCTGGCAGCAGATCTACGCCCACGACCGCGAACGCACCCAGGACTTCGCCGAGGCCGTCCGCACCCACGACGCGATGGTCGACGCCTACACCCGCCACGGCTACGAGCTGATCACCCTGCCCAGGGACGGTGTCGACTCCCGCGTCGCGTTCGTCCGCGCTCAGTCGCCGGGCGTGGGCGACGGGTCCGTGAGGTAGCGGGCGACCAGTTCCTCGAACTGGGCGATCGCGGGCCGCCAGTCGTACGGCGGCTCGTGGCAGCGGGTGGCGTGCCGGTCGCGGTAGACCAGGGTGTAGGTGAAGTGGTCGGCGATGTCGCAGCCCTCCCGGGAGGAGGACCACGTCCGGATGTAGGCGAGCCTGCGCTGCAGGGCGCGGAACTCGGCCGGGGTGAGCCGGAAGTCGGCGGTCGTGTCGCCGTTGGTGCCGTGGGCTCTGCCGTACCGGTCTATCGTGATCGCCTGGTGGATCCCGGCGAAGCCGCCCGACTTCTCATAGAAGATCGTCGCCGCGGGGGTTCCGGGCGCGGCCCGCGCCGGAACGTCGGCCCGCGCCGCTGCCGGGCTCGCCGCGACAGCCGCAAGGAGCACCGCGGCGAACATGTGCTTCAACATGGACATGTTCCTTCCGTTACGGATATGACGGCCACTTCGCCGAAATCGGCTTTTTCATGGTTTTTCCATAGGGCGGTCACCGCACGGCGACGGCGGTTCACGGTGACTCCGACACGCCGGGCCACACCTTCACAGTAAACAATGAGGGCGCGCCCGGGATTTTCACCAGCCACCCCGAGGGAAGGATTTCCTTCCTGGTGATATAAGCCGCAGATTTCTGCGTACCCTAACATCACCCTTCTACTATCGCTTTACCGGACGATCCGGATGCTTTTCTTTCCGCGGCGGCCAGGCGGCCCAGGGCGAGCCGCGACGGCATGCGAGGCCAAAGGCCCCGCCCCCGGTCTCACCGCAGCCGGCGACGCGCGACCTCCCACCCGTCCACGACGGCGGAGGGGCGAACAAGAAAGGCGCGCACGACCCCCGAACGGCGAAGCGACGATCCGGGAAACGTCACCGGAGAAGACGATTCCGCATGAGCGCGAGAACCAGACCGGAGACGTCGGCTGTTCGCCACCTCGACGCAACGCGCCGCCATATCACCACGCCGATCTTTTTCACTGAAGAAATCCTGAAATTATCGGCCGATCCCCGACCGGCCGGGCTCACCGCGGTCGCCGAATCGTCGGACGACGGGGGCCGGTGAACGGTCCCCACGTTCCTCGCGTCCCCTCCGCGCCTGTCGCGCGCCGCCTCCCGGCGATCGGCCGGAGCCCGCCCGGACACCGGCAACCGAGCACGACCCAAAAGCGGTTTTTGCCCCTTGCATTCGCCGGATACGCCCGCCTATGGTTCTCGCGAAAACGAAAACGGTTTTCGCTACCGATTGGAGAGACGCATGCAGACGACCCTCGGCTTCCAGGAGCTGACCCCCGCGGCGGCGCTGCCCGCCCTGCAGGGCCCGGGCACCAACGCCCTGGTCCACACCCCGTTCGCGTTCGAGGAGCTGGCCCCGGCCGCGGCGCTGCCCGCCCTGCAGGGCCCGGGCACCAACGCCCTGGTCCACTCCCCGTTCGCCTGGAACTCCTGAGTTCCGACAGGGCGGCCCGCTCGGAGAGCGGGCCGCCCGCCCCCTCCTCGTTCCCCCGTGAAGTCGCCGAGAAGGCCGAGAAGAGAGCAGATGGAGTCGATCGCCCCCGGGCATCACCTGTACACCGGTCCCGACGGGACCTGGCGCTCATGCGATGAGAACGAACGGTTCGCCCGGCTGTCCGGCCAGGCGGACCTGCTGGAGCGGATGCGCGAACAGGCCTACCGGGGCGGGAGCGCTCCGGACCTGGAGCCGCTCGCCGCCGTCCTGCGCGAGCGGGGCGTGCTCACCCCCCTCCCCGGCGAGGACGCCGACGAGGGCGAGCTGCGGGTGTGCGTTCGCGGGGACGGGCCGGTGGCCGTCGAGGTCGCACGGCTGCTGGAGACGGCCAGGAACACGCTTCTCGACGACGACCCCCGTACGGCGGACGCGCTGGTCGAGTGCACGGGCTGGCTGCCTGACGAACGCTGGCGGCGCGTCGACGCGGGCGGAGGGGTCTGGCACCGCTGCCACGTCGAGGGCCGCCGGTTGGTGGTCGGGCCGATGACGGTGCCGGGCCGCACCGCGTCCTACCGGGACCTGCGGGGCCGCAGGCTCGCCGCGGCGGCGCTGCCCGACGAGCTCGCCGGTCTGTGGTCCTACCTCGACGACGGCCTCGCGGGCACGGCGCCGCTCCCGCCGGTGCCCTGGCCCAACGCCGGAGCGGTGGCGATCGCCGCGGGCCTGCTCGTCAACGACCTCCTGACGTGGCGGGACGGCGGCCTGCCCGCCACCGCCGGATTCCAGCTGGTGGTCGACCCGGCGTCCGGTCGGGTCGACCGGCACCCGGTGCTGCCGCTGCCGGTCGCATGAGCCGGTTCAACCTGCGGCTGCCCGGCTGGGACGGCACCTCGCTGGCGCTCGACGCCCATCTTCCCGAGCCGTCCTCGTGGCCCGTCCCCACGGTCGTCACCCGCACGCCGTACGGGCGCGGCCACCACCTGGCCGAGGGAGCCGGGTGGGTCCGGCGCGGTTTCGGCTACGTGGTCCAGGACGTGCGGGGCCGGTACGACTCCGACGGCGTCTGGGAGTGCTACCGCCATGAGCGCGGCGACGGCGCCGCCCTCGCCGACTGGATCCGCGCCCAGGAGTGGAGCGACGGACGCCTGGTCGGCTACGGCGGCTCCTACAGCGGATACACCGCGTGGGCGCTGGCCGTCGAGCGCCCGGAGTCGGTGCCCGCGGTGGTGAGCATGGGCCCGTCGATGGCGCTGCACCGCACCAAGTTCGAGGACGGCGTGCTGCGGCTGGCCGAGCACGCGGCCTGGTGGCTGGAGCGCGCCGACGGCCGCGTCAGCCGGGACGGCCTCACCGCGCTCCTGCTCGGCGGCGACCCCGGCGCGCTGGCCCGGCTTCCGGTGGTCGACCTGCCCGACCGGCTCGGGACGCGCCTGCCGCGGTGGGCGGAGGTCGTCCGCCGCGGACCGGACCACCGTCCGGAAGAGGAGATCACCGAGCGGGACCTGGCCGCCCTCCCGACCGCCGGGCTCCACGTCGGCGGCTGGTACGACCTGCTGGTCGACGAGACGCTCCTGCACTGGCGGACGGTCGGCGCCGCCCGCAGCCCCCGCCCGCCGCAGCGGCTGATCATCGGACCGTGGGGGCACGACCTGGCCTTCACCGGACGGACCCGGCACGGCGACCGGGAGCACGGCCCCCAGTCGCTGCTCGACCTGGGCGCGACGCAGGTCGCGTGGATCCGCGCGTGCCTGGCGGGCGCCGACCCCGGCCCCGACCTGGTCCTCCCCGTCGGCGGGCGGTCCTGGCTGTCGTGGCCCGCCGCGGGCGGCGAGTCCGTTCTGCACGCGCATCCCGACGGAACGCTCAGAACCGTCCCCGCGGACGCGCCGCCGGGCGCCTTCGTCTACGACCCGTCCGACCCGTGTCCCTCGCTGGCGCCCGGCGCCGACCGGCGGCCCCTGGACGGACGTCCCGACGTGCTGCGGTTCGGCACTCCGCCGTTGCCGGCGCCGCTCTCCTTCACCTCGGCCCGGGTCCGCCTGGACGTCGCCGCCCCGGCCGACGACGTCGACTGGATCGTCCGGCTCGCCGAGCACACCGCGGAAGGTCAGGTCTTCGAGCTGGCCCGCGGCCGTACGGGAGGCTCGGGACGGCTCGCGCTCAGCCCCGTCTGGGTGAGCCTGCCCGCGGGTTCCCGGCTCCGCCTGGAGATCACCGGCAGTGACTTCCCCCGCCTGGCCCGCTCGCTCGGCACCGGGGCCGACCGGTACACCACCACCGCGACCGCGACCGTCCACCAGCGGGTGAACGCCGCACGCCTCGTCCTGGAGACCTCATGAGCAGCCCAGAAGACCTGCTGGTCGACCCGCGCACCGGGGTGCTGACCGCGCTCGGGCCCCAGGCCCGCCGTCCCGGGCTGCCCCGCTGGTGGACCGGGTACGGCGCGGCCGTCGCCGACACCCGCAGGTTCGCCGGATGGACCGCCGACCGGCACGGCTTCGGCGCGACCCTCGGCGATCCGGCGCACGCGCGCGCCGCCGCGCTCGGTGAGGCGATCGAACGGTACTGCGGCAACGCCGTCCCCGCGGACCTACCCGTCTCCTCCTGGAACCGGCTCACCGAGGCGGCCCTCGACCCCGAGACGATCCCGCTGTACTCGGCCGCCCAGTACCGCGAGCCCGGGTTCCCCTTCGTCCCCCTCACCCGGGACCTGCCGATCGCCTGGACTCCGGCGACGGACATGCGCCGCGGCGGACGGGTGCTGGTCCCCGCGTCCATGGCATGGCTCGACTACTTCCACGGTCCCCGCGCCGCCCAGCCGCCCACCCACTCGCTGCCGTACTCGGGCATCGCCACAGGCCGCACCCGCGAGCGCGCCGAGCGGGCCGCCCTGGAGGAGCTGTTCGAACGGGACGCCACCACGATCTGGTGGGCGAGCGGCGCGGCCTGCGACGCCGTCGCCGACCCGGAACGGGTCATCGCGGCGCTCGGCGACGAGGGGCCGCTGATCCGGCTGCTGGTCGTCCCCTCCCCGTTCGGCGTCCCGGTGATGGCCGCGTTCCTCGAGGACCCGGAGACCGGGATCGTGGCGTTCGGCGGCGCCTGCCGCGCCACCCCTCACCAGGCCGCGACCAAGGCGCTGGTCGAGGCCTACGGCCTGTACTCCCTGACCCTCCAGCTCGCCGACCCCGACGGACAGGTGTGGCAGGCCGTCGCGACCGGCGCGCTGGAGGAGCACGTGTTCCGGCCCTTCCGCGCCGACCGCTCCTACCGGGACGCCTTCCGCCCCGACTACCGGGACCTGACCGACCTGCCCGCCATCGCCCAGCTCTACCTCGACCCGCGCATGCAGGGCGCGCCCCTGGAGCGGTTGCGCGCCGCCCCCGGCCCCGCCCTGGCCGATCTGCCCTCCGCCGACCCCGCGGGCTATCTCGACCGGCTGGCCGCGGCCGGGCTCACCGCCTACAGCGTCGACCTGACCACCCCCGACGTCGCCGCGGCAGGGCTGCACGTGGTGCGGGTCCTGGTGCCCGGCCTGGTCGGCAACGCCCCACCGGCCTTCCCCCTGCGCGGCGGGACCCGCCTGTACGAGGTGCCACGGACTCTCGGCCTGACCGACCGCGTCCTGGACGAAGCCGACCTGTTCCCCCACCCTCTCCCCCTGGCCTGACATGTACTCCTCGCTCCTGGACCCCCGTACCGGCGTCGTCCGCGCCCTCGCCCGCGCCGACCTCCCCGACCACCTGCCCGGCTCGTTCGAGCTGGTCACCGCGGTGCTGTCGGACACCACCCGGTTCAGCCGGTGGCCCGCCGACTCCGCAGGCGCCGGATACGCCTTCGCCGATCCCGAGGCCGCCCGCGGCGCGGCGCTCGGCGAGGCCGCCGAACGCTACTGCGGCAACCTCGTCCCACCCGGGCTGCGCCTGGCCGCCCACGACGAGCTCGGCCCCGCGGGCCTCGACCCGGCGACCCTGGCCCTGTACTCCCCCGAGCAGCACGCCGCTCCCGGCTTCCCGCTCACGCCGTTCACCCGCGACCTGCCGGTGGAGTGGACCGAGGCCACCGACCTGAACAGCGGCCAGAAGCTGCTCGTTCCAGCCGGGCTGGTGTGGGTGTCCTATTTCTCCGCCGACGTCACCCCGCCCGCCCCCCGCACCAACCCGATCATCCAGGCCGGGCTCGCCGCCGGGCCGACCCGGGAGTACGCGATCCGGGGTGGGCTGTGCGAGATCGCCGAACGCGACGCCATGACCCTGGCCTGGCACGGCCGCGCCGGACTCCGCGCCCTCACCCCGCCGCCCTGGCTGGCCGCCTTCGCCGCGGGGCCGCGGCGACGCCTGCACGTCAGGTTCCTGGAGTTCCCCACCGCCACCGGCCTGCACGTGACCGGGGCGCTGGTCCGCGACCGGGAGACCGGCTACCTCACCCTCGGCATGGGCGTGCGGCGGGACGGCGAGGAGGCGATGGTCAAGGCCTACGGGGAGGCGTTGCAGCTGCAGCTGTTCGTCGCCGGGCTCGACGACCCCGGCGGGCCGTACAGCAGGGTGGCGGCCGATCCGCGCAGCCCCCTCAAACCGTGGCGGGCCGACCGCGCCTACGGCTCGTCCTACCGGGCCGACCTCGCCGACGTCGTCGACTACGGCTGCCATCTGCAGCTGTTCCTCGACCCCGCCGTCCAGCGGGAGTTCGAGGAGGAGCTCGCCCAGGCGCTGACCGAGCGCGCGCCCGCCGCGCGCCCGCCCGCCGCCCCGCCCCGCGATCTCGGCGAGCTCGCCCGGCGGCTCGGCCCTCGGGCGCTGTGCGTCGAGGTGACCACGCCGGACGTGCGGGCCGCCGGGCTGCGCGTGGTCCGGACCCTCGTGCCCGGCGCCTACTCCAACACCGCCGCCGGTCTGCCGTTCCTCGGCGGCGCCCGCCTGCCCGCGACCCTGGACGGCCGTCCGCGCCGCGTCCTGCCGCTCCCACACTGAGAGATCCCGCCCTTGACCTCCCCACACCTCATCTCCGGGTGGCGCTACCCGCTGGCGGTCGCGCTGCTCCTGGCCGCCGTGCCGCTCACCCTGGTGGCCGCCGTCGGTCACGGCGCCGTCGACCTGCCCGCCGCCGACGTGTGGCACACGATCACCGCGCATCTCACGACCGGGCGCCGCCCCGCGGACGTCAGCGGCATCGACGACGAGATCATCTGGAACTCGCGGGCCCCCAGGACCGTGCTCGCCCTCGTCGCCGGGGCGGGACTCGCCGTCGCCGGGGCCGTCCTGCAGGCCGTGGTCCGCAACCCCCTGGCCGACCCCTACGTCCTGGGCGTCACCTCCGGGGCCTCGCTGGCCGCCGTCGCGGTCATCACCCTCGGCGGCGTCGCGGGACTCGGCGTGTCCGGCGCGGCCTTCGCCGGGGCCTGCGCGACCCTCGCCCTGGTCCTCCTGCTCGGCAGCAGGCGGGGCACCCTGGCCCCGACCCGGCTGGTCCTCGCCGGTGTCGCCCTGTCCTACCTGCTCCAGGGGGCGACCAGCTACCTGCAGCTGCGCGCCCAGCCCGGCCAGCTGTCGGGGATCCTGTTCTGGCTGCTCGGCTCCGTCGCGGGCGCGGGCTGGGACGACCTGGCCGTGCCGTGCGTCATCGTCGTGGCCTGCACCGCCTGGCTCGCCCTCCAGGGGCGGCGGCTCAACGCGATGCTGCTGGGCGACGAGACCGCCGCCGCGCTCGGCGTCGCCGTCCACCGGTTCCGGCTGGCGCTGCTGGCCGTCGCGGCGCTGCTGACCGC
Organism: Streptosporangium carneum; assembly: GCF_027922005.1. Classification (GTDB taxonomy): domain Bacteria; phylum Actinomycetota; class Actinomycetes; order Streptosporangiales; family Streptosporangiaceae; genus Streptosporangium; species Streptosporangium carneum. The sequence continues at coordinate 51,474 of NZ_BSEV01000007.1, forward strand.
CGCCGTCATCTCCGTCGCGGGCGGGGTCGCGTTCGTCGGACTGGTCGTCCCGCACGCGGTCCGGCTGCTGGTCGGGCCCGACCACCGCCTGTCCCTTCCCCTCGTCGCCCTGACCGGCGGGTTGTTCCTCGTCGCCGCCGACCTCGCCGCCCGCACCCTGTCACCGCCCCTGGAACTCCCGCTCGGGGTGCTGACCGCCGTGCTGGGCACCCCGTTCTTCCTGTGGCTGCTGCGCCGCGAAAGCCCGGTGACGTGATGCGCGTCGAACTCACCGGCCTGCACCTGCCGCTGGGCGGAGTCGCCGGGGCGGACCTGCGCGTCGAACCGGGCGAGTTCGTCGGGCTCATCGGCCCGAACGGCAGCGGCAAGTCCACGCTGCTGCGTTCCCTCTACCGGACGCTGCGCCCCGAGGCCGGAACGGTGCTCGTCGGCGGAGACGACGTGTGGCGGACCCTGTCGGCCCGCCGGTCGGCCCAGCGGATCGCCGTCGTCGCCCAGCACGGCGGCGACGGCTTCGACTTCACCGTCGCCGAGCTCGTGGCCACCGGCCGCACCCCGCACCGGGGCGCGCCGGCCGCCGACCGGCGGATCGTCGCCGCGGCCCTGGAACGGGTCGGCATGGCCGGCAAGGCCGACCGCGTGTACACGACGCTGTCCGGCGGGGAACGCCAGCGGGCGCTGCTCGCCCGAGCCCTCGCCCAGCAGGGCGGCGTCCTCGTGCTGGACGAGCCCACCAACCACCTCGACGTCCACGCGCAGTTCGAGCTCCTCGACCTGATCCGCTCCCTGCGGGTCACGGCCCTGGCCGCGCTCCACGAGCTCAACCTCGCGGCCGCCTACTGCGACCGGCTCTACGTCCTGGACGCCGGGCGGATCGTCGCCCACGGCGCCCCCGCCGACGTCCTGACCCCCGATCTGCTCGCCGAGGTGTTCGGCGTGCGGGCCCACCTGGGCGTCAACCCGCTCACCGGCCGCCCGAACCTCGCCTTCGCCCCCCTGGGACAGACCCCCGTCCCTCTGACAGAGACCGGAGACCCCCGATGAGAACTCCGCTCCGCGCCGCCTGCGCCCTGGCGGCCCTCACACTGGCGACGGCCTGCGGGACCGGCGCCGACGGACAGGCCGACGCCCGCCCCGACGGGGGTGGGGCCGCAACGGCTCCGGCCGCCGCGGGCGCGTTCCCCGCTCAGGTCGTCAACTGCGGGCGGACCGTCCGCGTCACCAGGGCGCCCGAGCGGATCGTGTCGTTCTTCCCCTCCAACACCGAGCTGCTGCTCGCCCTCGGCGTGAAGGACCGCGTCGCCGGCCAGGTCTGGGCCGACCAGTCGCCGCCCAAACCCGCCTACGCCGCCGACTACGCCGGGGTGAAGGTCCTGTCCGGCGGCGAGGTGTCCAGGGAGACGCTGCTGGCCGCCCGCCCGGACTTCATCCTGGCCGACGGCGAGTACAACTTCGACGGCAGGAAGCTCCCGACCATCGCCGAACTGGCCGAGCTGGGCGTCCCCGTCTACGTCGACGCGGCGTTCTGTCCCGCCGTCACGGGCACCGCCACCCTCGCCGACACCGAACGCGACCTCGACGCCCTCGGCGCGCTCCTGGGCGTCCCCGACCGGACCGCGCGGGCCAAGGAGACCGTCGCCGCGACCCTCGGCGACGTCCGCAGACGCCTGGCCGACCGGACGCCGGTGCGCGCCGCCATGGTCCAGATCTTCGACAGGCAGCTGTACGGCCTTGCGGGCGGCCTGTACTCCGACATCGTCCGCACCGCGGGCGGCGTCAACGTCCTGGACGGGCAGGTCCCCCCGGGCAAGAACTTCGAGGTCGTCTCCGTCGAGGCCGTCGCCAAGGCCGACCCTGAGACGATCGTCTATCACCACACCGACGACGCCGACCGCGCCGCCGCCGAGAGGTGGATCCGCGACCACCTCGGCCAGACCAGGGCGGTCAGGGACAACCGGCTGATCGGCACGCCCGCCGCCGACTACTCCGGGCTGCGCGCCGTCGACGGCGCCCTGGCGCTCGCTCGGGCCCTGCACCCCGCCGCGTTCTGATGCGCCGCTATCTCGCCGCCCGGGTGATCTCCTGGGCGGGGTCGTCGATCACCCTCGTCGCGCTGCCGGTGCTGCTCTACCAGCGCACCGGGAACGCCGCCCTCACCGGCCTGCTCACCGCCCTCGAGGCCGCCCCCTACCTGCTGCTCGGGCTGCCCGCGGGCGCGCTCGCCGACCGGTGGGACCGCCGCCGCACCCTCACGCTCACCAGTGTGATCAGCGCGCTGGCGGTCGCGAGCGTCCCCCTGGCCTCCGCGACGGGACTGCTCACCACGCCTCACCTGTTCGCCGTCGCCGCCGCGACCTCCGCGTCGTTCGTGTTCTTCGACGCCGCGGCCTTCGGGGCGCTGCCCGCCCTCGTCGGACGCGACCGCATCGCCCAGGCGACCAGCGCTCTCATGACGTGCAGCACCCTGATCGCACTCGTCGGCCCCGCCCTCGCGGGAGTCGTGGTCGCCGCGGTCGGCGCGCCCCGCGCCATGAGCGCGGACGCCCTGAGCTACGCCGCGGCCGCGCTCCTGCTGGCCCGCCTCGCGCTGCCGCCGTCCTCGCCGCAGCCGCGCCGCCGTCTGCGCGCCGAGATCCTCGACGGCATCCGCCACATCCGCGCCCATCCCGTGGTCGGGCCGCTGACCTTCCTCGGCGTCGGCAACAGCCTCTCGGAGGGCGCCGTCCTCGGCCTGCTCGTCGTCGTGGCCGTGGAGCAGTTCGGCCTGCGGTCCACCGACCCGGCGATCGGCCTGCTGTTCGCCTCGACCGCCGTCGGCGCCCTGCTCGCGGGCCTCGCCGTACCCCGCCTGCGCCGTCGCTTCACGACACCCTCGATCTCCCTCACGGCGCTCGCCGCCGTGGGGCTCCTCCTGATCGTGTGGGCGTTCACCGGGCGTCTCGTCCCCGGGCTCTTCGTCCTGGCCGCCTGGCAGGCCGCCAACACCCTCGTCAGCGTCAACGGGATCGTCGAACGCCAGGAGCAGACGCCCGACCACCTGCAGGGGCGCGTCAACACCACCGCCCGGATGATCGCCTGGGGCGGCCAGCCCGCGGGAGCGGCCCTCGCCGGGGCCCTCGCCGAGCTGACCACCCCCCGCACCGCCCTCCTCACGACGGCGGGCGTCGTCCTGACCACTCTCCTGCTCCCGCCGGCCCGCGCTCTGGCCCGTCTGCGCGGCACACGACGGGGACGGGAACCGGTCGATCCCCGCGGCTGAACGCCCCGGCGTCACCCCGTCCGGCGAGGCCGGTGGGCGGGGTGACGCCGGGAGGGATCAGCGGAGGTCTCAGCCGGGGAACACGACCCTGGCGTACTGGTACCTCGTGTAGCCGTTCTCATCCCCCTGGTGCCTGCGGCCGGTGATGACCGTGCCCGCGGGCGCGGTGAAGGAGTGGTTGCTCTCCTTCATGTCCCCGGTCCACCTCGGGTCGGCGAAGTAGATCGGCTTGCCCTGCCAGTACATCTGGCCGGCGAGGTACTTCGTGGAGCCGTTCTCGTCTCCCGAGTGCCATCTGCCGACGATGGCCTGGTTGATCGGGGCGATGTAGGTAGACCTGCTCTCCTTTATCGCGCCGCTCCAGGCGCCGAGGACCGTGTGCTGGACCTGCTGGCCGTCGATGTAGATCGCGCTGCAGTAGTACGTGGTGTTGCCGTTCTCGTCACCGGTGTGCTTGCGGCTGGTGATCACCTCGTTGTCCGGGCAGGTGAACCAGACGCCCGCCGACTCCTTCACGGTCGAGATGTGCTTGAGCACGACGTCGACCTTCGGCTCCGCGGCGGACGTCGCCGCGGACGCGGGGGCCGCGGCCAGGGCTGCCAGGGCGACCGCCGCGATCGCGGTGGGTAGAGCCTTCCTGTACATGTTCGTCTCCTCCGGCTTTCCGTTACGGGTCGTTCGGTGTGCGCCGAGAGCGCGTGCTGACGGCTCACGACATCCCTGGAGCGTGAGGGCCTCGACGTATCCGGCCGGTGGCGCGCCGATCCCGCCCCTCGCGTCGTCCGCGCGCGCCGGGAGGAGGCCTCCGCAGGGGATGATGATCACATCGTGGCGTCGCCGCGTCGCCGGGTCGTCCCTCTGCCGGGTGAGCGCCGATCCGCCCCGGGGGCTACCTCCCGCCCCCTCAGCGGATGATCGCGCCGGAGCGGGGTCGCCCGCTCCGGCGGGCACGCGCGAGAATGCGTCCATGTCCCAGGCGACGCTGCGCACCGCCCGCATCCGGCTCGTTCCGCTGTCCGACGAACACCTCGAGCACGAGGTCGAACTCGACTCCGACCCCGAGGTCATGCGCTACCTCGCCGGCCGCGCCCGGACCCGTGAGGAGGTCGAACCCTTCCACCGCCGACGGCTCACGGCCGCGGACCGCGTTCCGGGACTCGGCTACTGGGCCGGTTCCGTCGACGGGCGGTTCGTCGGCTGGTGGATCCTGGGGCCTCCGCAACGCCCCGACCAGGGCCCGGTCGAAGGGCAGGCCGAGCTCGGCTACCGGCTCCTGCGCCGCCACTGGCGTCAGGGCCTGGCCAGTGAGGGGGCCAGGGAGCTCCTCCGGCACGGGTTCGAGGACCTCGGCCTGACCCGCGTCTTCGCCGAGACGATGGCGGTCAACACCGCCTCCCGCGCGACGATGGCCGCGGTCGGCATGCGGTACGTCCGCACGTTCCACACGGAATGGGACGAACCACTCCCCGACAGCGACCTCGGCGAAGTCGAGTACGCCATCACACGCCAGCAGTGGCTCGCCCGCCACAGGAGTGCGCCGGACCTGTGACGATCACGACCCGGAACGGGTGGCCCGGCCGCCCCCACCTTTCCACCGCACGGCAGTGCTTCCGGGGGAGGTCAGAGGTGGGGGCGTTCAGGGGACGGGGAAGTCGAACTCGCCGTCTTTGACGCCGCCGACGAAGGCCTCCCACTCGGCCCGGGTGTAGACGATCACCTCGGCGTCGGGACGACGGCTGTGCCGTACGGCCACCCGCCCACTGCCGTTCCCCAACGGCCCCGCCTCGACACACTGCCCGCCGGTGTTGGCGCTTCTCGTGCTGACGCGCCAGGCGACGCTCGCCAGTTCCTCAGGGGTGACCATCACGTGCTCCTCCCTCTCGCCTGTTTGACACGGTCGAGCGCGGCCCGGATGACAATTGCGGATTCATCCGGGGTGAGTGCGGCGCTTTGGATGGAATCGTATGCTCGGGCGAAGTCTTCGGCACCCTCTGCTTCGGTATAGACGGCACCGCCCCGGGTGTCCACATGAGCCACATCGGAGTACGGCTCCGGCATGTCGAAGAACATGAAAGCACCATCCAGACTGGCGTGTGCCCCAGCGGCGAACGGCAGCACTTGAACGCTCACGTTCGGTCTCACCGCGACATCGGTCAGGCGCTCCAGCTGGGCGCACATCACCCTCGGACCACCGATCACGCGGTGGAGCACGGCTTCGTCGAGAATGACCTCCAAGATCGGAGCCGTCTCCGCGTCGAGTGCACGCTGCCGATCCATCCGGAACTCGACCCAGCGCTCGATCTGCTCCCTGGAGGTGTCAGCGTCGTCCGCCGCGATGACCTCCAAAGCGTAATCGCGGGTTTGGAGAAGGCCAGGGACGACCATCGCGTCGTATGAACAGATCTTTTTCGCGCGAGTTTCGAGCCAGGCGTGGTCGAGCATTCCGCCCAAGGACTCGGTGGCGTAGCCGTCCCACCAGCCTTTCCGCCAGATGTCGCGACTGAGCTGTTCCAGCCCGTCGCGCATCTTCTGGTCGCCGACGCCGTAAAGGTTGAGCAGCGCCAGCACGTCGGACGCTCTCGCCGGGATGATGCCGGACTCCAGGCGGCTGATGGTGGCCGCGTCACGCTGTAGGTAGTCGCCCGCCTGCCTGAGGGTCAGCTTGGCCGACTCTCGGAACTCTCTCAGGTGCTTGCCGAGCCACTGCGCCCTCAGCGTCGGTCCTCGTTTCACCCTCACTGCCGCCTCCTTTTGGCCTACGCCATCCATTTCCCGACCATTGCTGGCAATTTCGGGCAATATCAATAACTTTTTTCAGCAACCTTGCGTCAATCTGAATTCAGTGTCACGCTACCGAAGCATCGATAGTCACGCTCTGCATTCACCTGAAAACACAGGGAAATCAGAGCAGGGCGGAACCGTTCATCAGATCTCCGCTCAGGCCCCGCACCGGAAGGGAGCACTCACCATGGAGCGTCACACCGGTTCCGACCAGTCGTCCGACCGCCATGACCCGAGCCTCGACGCGCCTCACCCCTGGGACACGTCCTTGGAGCTCGCGTTCGAGGACACGCGGGCGCTGTTCGGCGAACTCCCCCGCATGTTCGCCCTGGTCCAGGGGTGCGACGACGAGGAGGTCGCGACCGAGGTGGTGGCCTACGGGCTGGCTCTGCCGGGCGGCGCGGCGACGACCGTCGGCGCGAACGGCCACGGGTTCGGCCTCTGGAGGAGCCCGCACAGCGCCGCGTGGCGGCTGCGCTCCGACCTCGTCTGGCTCGGGGAGGACGCCGCACGGCCGGACGGCGTCGAAGGGCCCCTGTCGTAGCCGCGAGGAAAGGAAAGGCGCCCGGTCCCTCAAGGACCGGGCGCCACAGGCGAGGGTCGCAGGTGTGGTGCGACCCGCGTCAGCGAGGTGTCGTCCTGTCTCACGACTCCCCGGACAGCCTGGCCGAGCCCACCGACGCGGCGGTGATGACCCTGGCGGCGGTCTGCGTCGAGGAGCTGGAGTTCAGTTCGGACAGGTTCGCCCTGTTGAGCGCGTAGACCACGAACTCGTAGGTGTTCACCGTCGAGGGCGAGCAGGGTCCCTGGTAGCCGAAGAGGCTCGCGCTTCCCCGGTAGTAGACCTGCCTGGATCCCGAGGGAACCGAGGGCTGGTAGGTGTGGTCGACGTTCTGCGGGAGCGAGGTCACGCTCACCGGGATGTCGTAGATGACCCAGTGGATGAGATTCCTGTTGTCGAGGTCGCGCATGACGATCGCGTAGCTCCTGGCGGCGGTCGGCCCGCCGGCCCACGTCAGGGGCGGGGACTCGTTCTTCTGGCGCGGATCGCTGCCGCCGCTGGTGCACTCGTGGACCTTCGGGATGACCCCGCCCGGGGAGAAGGCGGAGCTTGTCAGGGTGAACGCGGCGCGCCCCGCCTCAGACGACGACGCGACGGCGGCTGAGGCCGAGGGGGCGACGGTCCACGTGACGAGGCTGATCGATGTGACGAGCAGGGCATACAGCATGGCGCGCTTGTTGGTCACAGAGAGCTCCTTAAGGAGAGTGTGTTCCTGGACGCTCCATCCGTTTTACTCCTGATATTTACTTCTGTCGTGGCGATGATGTAATGATGGCAATTTATGTCTACTGCCGTCCGTTTTAGCGGTATCGCCGTCCGGGCCTCGGACGTGATCGAGAACGAACCGGCCGCCCGTTCGCGCTCACACCTCCAGATGCCCACCGCTCCGGTTCCGGCGGCGGAGAAGGACGAGTCCCGCCCCTCCGAAGAGGAGGATCGAGGCGACCGAGTTCGGGGCGACGCCGAACAGCGCGTCGCCGTGCCCCTCGAAGGTCAGATGGCCGTTGAGCAGGAGCGGGGTCACGAGGGCGTTGTCGACCGTGTGGAGCACCACACCGGGCCAGATCGAACCGGTCCGCACGCGCATCTCGCCGTAGAGGACGGCCGCCGCCACGATGCCCGCGAAGAAGGTCGGCAGGTACCACGACCACGACAGCGTCGTACTCTGCCGGAAGTCCGCCTGGGACATCCAGACCGTGTACAGCGGGATGTGCCACAGCCCCCAGACCAGCCCGACGAGCACGTGCGGGGCGACGCCGCGCAGGCCGAGAGCCATCGCGGTCCGCGTGCCGTAGCCGCGGAAGATGAACTCCTCCAGCAGGTTCTTGACCAGCAGGAAGCCGAGCGCGGCGGCGACGGCGACGAGGAGGGGGGTCTCTCCGGCGCGCGGGGCGAAGGAGAACGTCGCGGCGCCGGTGGCCGTCGCCGCCGCCACCAGGGCGACGGTCACGACCGGGGAGAGCAGCACCGCGAACGCGAACCAGCGGGCCCGGCCCGCGAACCGCAGCGTGAACCCCAGGGGGCCCGCGCCGTCCCGGCTGAGGAAGTGGAGAGCGAGCGCGACCAGCGCCGGGACCGCGATCCACAGCCCCTGCCCGTTCGTGCCGCCGCTCGCGGAGGACACGCTCCCGGCGCCGGTGACCTCCCCGGCGGCCCGGTCCAGCGCGACGAAGAGCCAGCCGCAACCGACGGTGACGGCCGAGAAGACGGCGAAGTTGATCCGGGCCCGGAGACGCGAGACCGGCGGGCGCCGCTCCGCGCCGTCCACGAGATCGGCCGACGTGGTCATCATGATTCTCCGTTCGCGGGGGTGCCTCCGAGCAGAGCGGAGGCTTCGCCGGGGTCGTCGCGCCATCGACGCCTGCGCCTATCTGCCAGATATATCTAACAGATACTTCAAGTGAGGGCAATCCTTCGAACGATGGAGATCAAAGGGGCCCTTCCCCCTGCTGCCCGCCGCGTGGAGCAGCCGCGAAGCGAGGACGGCCGTGCGCAGCTGCCGGTTCGGGGGCGAACGGATCGGCTGAACGTCTATTCGGCGGGAATCAGCTGCCCGGCGGGCGCCCCCGCATGGACGTCCTCGTGGATTCGGTCTCGGGAGGCCGCGTCAGGGGGTGAGTTGGAGGAAGTGGGAGAGCACGAGTCCGGCGGCGCCGAGGAGGGTGGAGTCGTCGTGCAGGGCGGAGAACGCGATCTGCGGCTGGCTGCCCGGATGGGCGGCGGTGCGCTGACGTACCCGCCACTCGATCTTGCCGCGCAACGCCTCGCCGCCCGCGACCACGTCGCCGTGCAGGATGAACAGCCCGGGGGCGAGGATCTGCTGGATGTTCGTGATGCCGACGGCGAGATTGTCGACATACCGGTCGAACAGCTCAGCCGCCCCGGGGTGGCCCTTGGCGGCGAGGCGGGTCAGTGGTCCGACCGTCAACGTGGACGCCGAGGGCAGATTGAGCCGGGCCGCCTCATCGCGCAGCCAGCGGTGTGTGGCGATGGTCTCCCAGCAGCCGCGCTGACCGCAGTGGCAGGGGAGGCCGTCGACCTGCACGATGCTGTGCCCGATCTCGCCGCCCGCGCCGCCCGGCCCCCGGTGTACCGAACCGTTCAGTACCAGTCCCACGCCGAGTGCCTCTCCGGCGTAGAGCGAGGCGAAGGTGGACAGCCCGCGTCCCTGCCCGAACCAGCGGTCACCGAGAGCCTGGACGCGCGGGTGCAGGTCGACGTAGACGGGCAGGCCGGTGCGGTCGGCGATGAGCGGACCGATCGGCAGGCCTGCCAGACCGGGAGCCAGGTTGACCTGCACGATGGTGCCGCTGTCGGTGTTGACCATGCCGCCGACCGCGATGCCCACGCCGAGGGCGGCCGGCCGGTTCGGGGCGAACAGCTCGTCCAACGCGTCGGTGACAGCGTCGACGACCAGGTCGGAGTCGTGGGTGTCCGCCGGGTACTCGCGCCTCGCCGTGGTCAGGATCGTGCCACCCGCGCTGACGAGCGCGGTCTCGACGTGTCCGGGCAGCAGGTGGACGGCGGCGATGGGCGGGCTGTTGGGGGAGAACCACAGCGGGCGCGACGGCTTTCCGCCGACCGCGCCGCTGGGCTGGGGATCGCCCTCGGCAAGCATCTCGTTGTCGATCATCGGCTGCACGATGGAGCCGATCGTCGCCCGGCTGACCTCGGTGAGCCGGGCCAGGTCGGCGCGGGACAGCGGGCCGACATCGTAGAGCGCCTGCAGCACTCGGGCGCGATTCACCTGGCTGACCGTGTTCGGGGTGATCAGCGGCGAGTGAGGCCGGGGCGGCGGGGCCGTTGTCTCCGGGCGCGTCCACTCCGATTGCACGCTACAGTCCTTCCCGATCCAAACGGAACACCCGATGCGGCGCGCCCAGGGAGGGCGTGGTTGCGCGTGATCTTTCCCGCACCCCAATATACGAGTCGCGCCGGCGATCGTCGTGACACGCAACTGCTGACATGTCGTCCTCCTCTGGGCGTCGGCTCAGCCGACGAGCGGGAAGGATTGGGACAGCACCAGGCCGGCTGCGCCGAGCAGGGTGGTGCGGTCGTGAGCGGAGCCGAAGGTGATCTGCGGCTCGGCCGCGGATCGCGGCGGAAGTTGGCTGCGTGCCTGCCGCTCGACGCGGCCGCGCAGCGCCTCACCGCCGGCGATCACGTCGCCGTGCAGAATGAACAGGCCTGGGGCGAGGATCTGCTGCAGGTTCACCACGCCGAGGGCGAGGTTGTGGGCGTACCGCTCGAACAGCTCCTTGGCGTCGGCGTTGCCGGCGGCCGACAGACCGGCCAGCAGTGCCGTGGTCATCGCCTGCGCGGCCGGTAGACGTAGCCGGGCGGCCTCTTCGCGCAGCCAGTCGCGCGTGGCGATGGTCTCCCAGCAACCGCGCTGGCCGCATCGGCAGGTTCGTCCACGGACATCGACGACGGTGTGCCCGATCTCGCCGCCGGCCCCGGCCGGTCCGCAGTGGATGGCGCCGTTGAGGAACAGGCCCGCGCCGATCGCCTCGCCGATGTAGATGGACGCGAAGGACTGTTCGCCTCGGCCGGGGCCGGACCAGCGGTCGCCTATGGCCTGGGCCCGGGGGTGCAGATCGAGGTGGACCGGCAGGTCGACCCGCTCGGAGACCAGGGGACCGAGCGGAAGGCCGGAAAGCTCCGGCATCAGGTTGCAGGCGACGATGGTTCCGCTGGTCGATTCGACGATGCCGCCGACCGCGATGCCCACGCCGAGAGCCCGGGCCGCGCTCCCCGCCAGGACCGCGTTGAGTCGGTCGACCACACAGTCGACCACCGTGGCGGCAGGGGCGGTGACCCGGAAGCGCCCGCTGGCGGCGGCCAGTATTCTGCCGTCCGCGCTCACCAGTGCGGCCTCCACCCAGCCGGGCACCAGGTGTACCGCGGCCAGCGGCGGGCTGTCCGGAGCGAACCACAGCGGCCGGGCCGGCTTGCCGCCGGGGGTGGCGCCCCGCTGTGGTTCGCCCTCCGCGAGCAGCCCTCTCTCAAGGAGGGGCTGCACGATCGATCCGATGGTGGCCCGGCTGACCCCGGCCAGCCGGGCCAGATCGGCCCGGGACAGCGGCCCCAGGTCGTGAAGCGCCTGCAGTACCCGCCCCTGATTGACGCGCCCGGCTTTGACCGCGGTCATCAGGACGGTCGGCTGCCGCCCGGTCGGCTGCTCGGGCCGGGGTGTCTCGCTGGGTGACCACACCGCCCCACCGTCCTCACTGGGTATGTACGGGCTTCTGACATACCGATTCGAACACGAACGGCGAGGATCTGCAACTCAGGCGATCTACCTGATGTGTTGGAGCACAAACCCTCCAATGTGGCGGACCGAAACCTATTGACAGCGTTAGGTATGTAGTTACCCTTAACTAACCTCGCGACTCTGACCCACCCCCGGCGAGGTAGAGCTTCAAGCAGGAAACGGTGTGACATGAAAGTAAGGCGTAGGGCTCAGCTGTTCTCGCTGATGAGCGTCTGCACGGTGCTGACCGCCACAAGTTGTGCGGCGGGCGGTTCCTCCGCCTCGGGGACCACCCTTGACCAGGCCGGCTGCGACAAGATCACAGGCGGGGCGGCGGCCGGCGCCAGCACGTCGCTGAAGCAGCCGAGCGGAGGTGGCCAGAGTCTCCACGTCCAGCAGGCATCGCTCGAAACCGGGCTGCCCAAGGCCACGGCACGCAGCAAGACCATCAGTTTCGTCGGCGGGGCCTACACCGGGACCACCGAGGCGTACTGGAAGGACCTTGCAGGCAAGTTCGAGGCGGCCAACCCGGGATACAAGGTCAACATCCGGATCATCGACTGGAACAACATCGACCAGCAGGTCAGCACGATGATCCAGACCAAGCAGTATCCGGACGTCCTCAATCAGAACAAGTTCTCCGGATGGGCCGCGAACGGACTGCTCCAGCCGATCGACTCACTGGTCTCCCCGACGGTCGGGAACGACTTCATCCCGTCGTTCAAGGAGAACAGCTACTACCAGGGCAGCCAGTACGGACTGCCTCTGATCGCCAGCACCCGCGCACTGTTCTACAACAAGGACATCTTCGCCAAGGTGGGGATCAGCAAGCCCCCGGCCACCTGGGCCGAGCTGGTGTCCTCCGCGCAGAAGATCAAGGCGGCCGGGTACACCGGATACGGTCTGCCGCTGGGCGGCGAGGAGAACCAGGGCGAGTGGTCGTTGTGGATGTGGTCCAACGGCGGCGACTGGAAGTCGGACGACAAGTGGAGCGTCAACAGTGAGCGGAACGTTCAGAGCCTGAACTTCCTCAGCTGCCTCGCCAACGTCTACAAGGTGACGCAGCCCAACCCTGGTCAGACGAACCGCACCGACGGGGTCTTCCGCCCGTTCGCCAACGGCCAGACAGGCATGATCATGGGTGCCAGCTTCGCTCCCAGCCTGTTCAAGCAGTGGAACTCCACCGTCAACTACGGCATCGCCCCCATCCCGGTGAACAACGGCACCAAGCCGTTCACCCTGGGGGTGCAGGACTACCTGGTGTCGTTCAAGAACCCGGGCAACACCGAAGCCGTGTCGAAGTTCCTGAACTTCTTCTACCAGACCGACAACTATGTGCGTTTCCTGACGAGCCAGGGTTTCCTGCCGACCACACAGACGGCGTCCACCGCCCTGAAGGACGACCCCAACTTCGCACCGTATCTGGATCTGCTGCCGATCGCGAAGTTCTACCCGTCGACCGACCCCAGCTTCCCGAAGGCACAGGGCACCCTTGAGGCGCAGCTCGGCACCGCGCTGACCCCGGGCGCGGACACCAAGTCGGTTCTGGACCAGATCCAGAGCGCAGCGACGCAGGGCAACGGCGGCTGAGCGGTGACACCGAGGATGCGGCACCACACATGGCGGTCGCTGACCTGGATCTCGCCGAGCGTTCTGCTCATCGTCGCGGTGATCACGCTGCCCGCGCTGCGAATGGTGTGGACGTCGCTGCAGCTCACCGATGAGACCGGAGTAAGCCACGGGTTCGCCGGGTTGGCCAACTACCGCCGCCTGTTCGCCGAACCGGCGCTGGTCAACGTCGTGAGCAACACGGTGGTGTGGGTGCTGCTCGTGGTCGGCGTGTCCATCGTTGTCGCACTCGGCCTGGCACAGCTGCTGAACAAGCAGTTCTTCGGGCGGCGCCTGGTGCGCTGGGCGCTGATCGTGCCGTGGGCGACCTCGCTGGTGATGACCTCGACGGTGTGGCGGTACATGCTCGAGGGCGGCAACGGGATCGTCAACCGGTTCCTGATGGACCTCGGCGTGATCAGCGCACCGATCGGCTGGTACCAGGATCCCCGGTACGCCTTCTGGTCGGTGGTCGGGGTGGGCATCGTGGTGACCATCCCGTTCACCACTTACGTGCTGCTGGCCGGGCTGCAGGCGATCGACGCGCAGGTGTACGAGGCCGGAAAGCTGGACGGCGCAGGGCCGTGGAAGACATACCGGTACATCACCCTGCCACTGCTCCGCCCGGCCCTGGTGATCGCCACAATCCTGGTCACCATCTACGTCTTCAACTCGTTCCCGGTGATCTGGGTCATCACCGGGAGCAACCCGGGGAACTTCTCGGACACCACCCTCACCTGGGCGTACAAGATCGCTTTCCAGCAGCAGCTGAACACCGGAGAGGGAGCCGCGCTGTCGGTGTTCAACGTCCTGATACTCATCGTCGTGGTACTGCTGTACCTGCGTGCGGTCAACGGCGACCGGGAGCGGCAGTCGTGGCTGGGCCGCGCCTGGGCGGCGCTGACCGACCGGCTGAGCGAACGATGGGGTCGGCGGCGTCCGGCGGGTCCCGTCTCGGTGGCGGTGTCCGACCGGGCGCGCCGGAGGATGTGGCCGCGGCTGCGCCCGGTGGTGCTGCCGCTGGCCGGGCTGGTCGTCGCGGCGTTCTTCCTGGCCCCGTACGCGGTGATGTTCCTGGCCTCGTTCAAGGACGGCGCCGAGCTCTACGCGGTGCCCGCCACCTACCTGCCGCGGCACTGGGAATGGAGCAACTGGGCGAACGTGTGGGATGTGCTGCCGCTCGCCATGCTGCTGCGCAACAGTCTGATCATCGCGGCCGCCTCGACCGCGCTGGTCCTGTTGATCGCGGTGCCGGCCGCGTACTACACCGCCCGCAACCGGTTCGCCGGCCGGACGGCCTTCCTGAACCTTGTGCTGGTCACGCAGGTCCTCGCCCCGGTCGCCCTGGTCGTCGGCATCTACCAGGAGGTCATCTACGTCGACGGGGTCAACCAGTACTGGGCGATCGTCGTGGTCAACGCGGCGTTCAACCTCGCCTTCGTCACCTGGATCATGAACGGTCAGTTCGCCGGCGTCGACCTCGCGATCGAGGAGGCGGCCATGATGGAAGGACTCGGGCCGGTGCGCCGGATGCTGCGCATCATGCTGCCGGTGGTGCGCCCGGGTCTGGTGACCGCGCTGGTCTTCACCTTCATCCAGGTGTGGAACGAGTTCGTCATCTCGCTGACCGTCTTCAACGACCCGACCAATGACCGGGTCACCCTGCCGGTCGGCATCCAGCAACTGGTCGGCCTCAACGAGACCAACTACCAGTACCTCTTCGTCGCCTCGCTGATCGCGACAGTGCCCGTCGTGGTGCTGTTCATCACCATCGAGCGGCATCTGGTGGGAGGACTGACCGCGGGGGGCGTCAAATGATCGAGTTGACTGCCGGGAACGCCGCCATCCGGGTGGACCCCGCCGACGGCGGTCGCCTGACGTCCCTGCGAGTCGGCGACGCGGAGCTGCTGGGCAGCGGCGGTGCAGGCCCGTCCGGCCTGGACCGGATCATGTACGGCAGCTTCCTGATGGCGCCGTTCGTCGGCCGGCTGGAAGGGGCCCGGTTCACGTTCGCCGGGCGGGAGTGGACGGTACCGGCGAATCTCGCCCCGCACGCCCTGCACGGTCTCGTCTTCGACCGCCCCTGGACCGTCGACGGAGCCGCGGCCATCGACATCGAACTGGACGAGCGATGGCCGTTCGGCGGCACCGTGCGGCAGGAGTTCGAGCTGACGCCGGACGCGCTGACGGTACGCGCCACGGTGACCAACGAACGCCGCGCCATGCCGGCGATCGTCGGTTTCCACCCGTGGTTCACGCGCAGGATCGACGGCGGGCCGGAGCTCGCCTACCGCTTCGAACCCGGCCTGCGCTACGTCTGCGACGAGGACGGCATCCCGCAGCACCTGTCCGCCTCCACCGGCCCGCGGCCATGGGATGACTCCTTCACCGCCGTCGCCAGCTCACCGGTCCTTCACTGGCCCACCCTTGACCTGACCGTCGCCAGCGCGGCCGGCCACTGGATCGTCTGCGAGACCAAAGCCGACGCCGTCTGTGTCGAACCGTTGTCCGGACCGGTCAACGGCTTGAACACTCACCACTATCAGCTCGTCGAGCCCGGAGCGCCGTTGCGATTCTCGATGACGCTGCACTGGACCGTACGACAGCCAACCGACAGGAAGACACCATGACCGTCTTGGACTCGTTTTCGTTGCAGGGCAAGGTCGCCGTGGTCACCGGAGCCAGCCGCGGCATCGGCCGGGCCCTGGCCCAGGCGCTGGGCGAGGCGGGCGCGGCGGTCGCGGTGACCGCCCGCACCCTCGAGGCCGCCGAACGAGCGGCCGACGAACTTCAGGCATCCGGGATCACGGCACTGCCGGTCGGTCTTGAGGTGACCGATCCGGTTCAGGTCGATCGGATGGTGGAGCTGGTCAGCGAGCAACTGGGGCCGATCGACGTACTGGTCAACAACGCCGGCATCAGTATCGGCCGGGAGGCTCTGGACACCCCCGACGAGCTCTGGCGCGAGGTGCTGGCCACCAACCTGGACGGGGTCTGGTACTGCAGCAAGGCGGTCGGCGCGCGGATGGTCGCACAGGGCGGCGGGAGCATCGTCAACATCGGCTCCATGTCGGCCATGATCGTCAACCGGCCCCGATGGCAGCCCGCGTATCTGGCTTCCAAGGCGGCGGTGCACCAGCTGACCAAGGCTTTGGCCGCCGAGTGGGCACCGCACGGGATACGGGTCAACGCGCTCGCCCCCGGTTACATCCTCACCGAGGCGTCCCCCGTGGACCAGCCGGAGTACCGCGAATGGTGCGTCGAGCCCGCCGCGATGAAGCGGTACGGCCTGCCTGAGGAACTCGGCCCGGCGGTGGTCTTTCTGGCCAGCCCGGCATCCAGCTTCATGACAGGCTCAGTGGTGGTGGTGGACGGCGGATTCACCCTTTTCTAGGTGTATCAGGCTGGCTGCGGCGGACGCTGACGGGTCGGTGGCCGAGGCGCTCGTCGGACGTCCACGACGGCGGGAGGCGTGCGACCGGCACGGGAAGGCGCCCCGGTCCTGACGGAGCGGGGCGCCTTCTGGACTGCGGGGATGATCTAGCGCTGGGCCTCGAGCATCCAGTGGTGCTTCTCCAGGTCCTGGGTGATCTCGATGAGGATGTCCTGGGTCACCGGGTCGGGTTCGTCCGTGGCCTCGATGCGCTCCCGCATCCGGCGGATGATGGACCCGAGGATGTCCGTCATGGCGGCGACGACCTTGCCGTCGTTGATGTAGCCCGCCTCGATCTCCGGCACCTCGCTGGTCTTCGAGAGCGTGGTCGCCCGTCCGTCGGGATTGCATCCGAGGGCCACCGCGCGCTCCGCGACGGTGTCGGCGTGCTCCCTGGCCGCCGCGACGATCTCGTCGAGCTGCAGGTGCAGCGAACGGAAGTTGTGGCCGATCACGTTCCAGTGGGCTTGCTTGCCCAGAAGCGAGAGCTCGAGAAGGTCGACGAGAGAGCCCTGGAGGGCGGTGGCGACGACCTTCTTGTTCTCTGCGTTGAGCGGACTGGTGATCGCGGACATATGGTGTCCTCCCCCTGTTTCATGATCTATTTCCTATTTGTCCTGAAACGTCCCTACCCAGCTACGCCACCCTTATGTTGACAGTGTCATTATGACAGTGTCACTATCAGAGACATGGAATGGACCATCGGCGAACTGGCGGAGCGGGCCTCCGCGGCGCTGTCCCCGACCGCCCAGCTCAACGGGCGGGTCAGGGACGCGCCCAACGAGCGCCTCATCCGGTGGTACTCCACGATCGGCCTGCTGGACCCGCCTTCGGCCCGCCGGGGCCGCGTCGCCCTGTACGGCAGGCGTCACCTGTTGCAGCTGATCGCCGTCAAACGCCGCCAGGCGGAAGGCCTGACCATCGCCGACATCCAGGCCGAGCTGACCGGCGCGACCGACCAGGCCCTCGAGTCGATCGCCGGTCTCCACGAGAGCGCCGAAGGGACCTCCAGGCAGGAAAGGACCGCTCCCCGGGCCACGCGCCCCAGGTTCTGGGCCGAACCGCTCGCCGCCACGGCGGAGAGCGCCCCCGCCGACCCCGGCCAGGCCGCTCCCCTCACCGCTCCCCCGGCCGCCTCACCTGCCGTCCGTGCAGCCGCGCCACCGCCGGCCCCACGAACCGCACCGCGCCCGGCGCCCCAATCAGCGCCACAACCGACGCCACGCCCCGCGCCGCAGCAGGCCACGGCGCGGCGGCCCCACGCGCCGGCCGCCCGTCCCACCCCGCCCGCCCGGCCGGCCCCCTCGGCCGTCGTCGTCCACGGCGTACGGCTGGCGTCCGGGGTGACGCTGCTGCTCGACGGCGGCCGCGCCCCGTCACCGGAGGAGCTCGCCGAGATCGGCGCCGCCGCGAAGACGCTGCTCGCGGTCCTCCGCGAACACGACCTCGCCCCCACAGACCCACAGGATCAGCAGGACCAGGAAGGGAACCAGCCATGATCACCGAGATCACGACGCTACGTCCCGAGGAGTGCGAGCCGGTCCCGGACGCCGGGCTGGGGGCACTCGTCACCGAGCGCGGCAACCTGCCGTTGGAGAGCGTGGACGTGACCGCCGACCTCTCCGGGCTCGTCGCCGGAGTCAAGGTGGTCCAGATCTTCCGCAACCCGCACGACGTGGCGCTCGAGGCGACCTACGTCTTCCCGCTGCCCGACCGCGCCGCCGTCACCTCCTTCAGGATGGAGGCGGACGGACGGGTCATCGAGGGCGTGCTGAAGGAGCGCGGTCAGGCCAGGGCCGACTACGACCAGGCGATCTCGGAGGGCAGGCGGGCGGCGATCGCCGAGGAGGACCGTCCCGACGTCTTCACCATCAGGGTCGGCAACATCGTGCCCGGCGAGCGGGTCACCGTACGGCTCGTGCTCAACCAGCCGCTCCCCTACGAGGACGGCGCCGCCACCTTCCGCTTCCCGCTGGTCGTGGCCCCCCGCTACATCCCCGGCTCCCCGCTCGACGGCGAGCAGGCGGGCGACGGCTGGGCTCCCGACACCGACGCGGTGCCCGACGCCTCCAGGATCACTCCCCCGGTGCTGCTGCCCGGCTTCCCCAACCCGGTGCGCCTGTCCCTGGCCGCCTCCGTCGACCCGGCGGGCCTGGAGCTGCGCGAGGTCCGCTCCAGCCTGCACGTGGTCCAGGAGGAGGGCGACACGGTGCGGCTGCGGCCGGGCGAGCGTCTGGACCGCGACTTCGTCCTGCGTCTGTCCTTCGACGCCTCCACCTCGCTGGCCCTGGCCCCCGACCTGGAGTCCGGCGGCGAGTCCGGCGAGCGGGAAGGGGCGGAGGGCACGTTCACGCTGACCGTCGTCCCCGACCCGGCCGAGGCCACGGCCAGGGCGAAGGACGTCGTGCTGGTGCTGGACCGCTCGGGCAGCATGACCGGCTGGAAGATGGTCGCGGCCAGGCGCGCGGCGGCCCGCATCGTCGACACGCTCGTCGGCGGCGACCGGTTCGCCGTGCTCTCCTTCGACACCGTGGTCGAGCACCCGGAAGGACTCGGCGAGGGACTGTCCGAGGCGTCGGACCGCAACCGCTACCGCGCGGTCGAGCACCTGGCCCGGCTTGAGGCGCGCGGCGGCACCGAGATGCTGGACCCGCTGGAGCGGGCCGTGACGCTGCTCGGCACCCCCGCCGGCGACACCGCCGGGGACGACGGTGTCAGGGACCGCGTCCTGGTCCTCGTCACGGACGGCCAGGTCGGCAACGAGGACCAGATCCTGGAGCGGCTCGGCGCCAGGCTGGCCGGGGTGCGGGTGCACACGGTCGGCATCGACAGGGCGGTCAACGCCGGGTTCCTCGGCAGGCTGGCCGGGCTGGGCGCGGGGCGCTGCGAGCTGGTGGAGTCGGAGGACAGGCTCGACGAGGCGATGGAGCACATCCACCGCAGGATCGGCTCCCCCCTGGTCACCGACCTGTCCGTCAAGGCGGACGGGCTCGACCTCGTCCCCGGCAGCGTCGGCCGCCTCGGCTCGATCTACCCGGGCGTGCCGCTCACCGTCCAGGGACGATACCGGGGAGCCCCCGGCGGGGCGCTGACCGTGCACGGGGTGGACCCGACCGGGCGGCCGTGGGAGCGGCGGGTCACCGGGACGCGGGTGGACAACCCGGCGGTGCGGGCGATCTGGGCGCGGGCCCGCCTGCGGACGCTGGAGGACCGCTACGCCGCGGGCGACCGGTCGCTCGAGGAGGAGATCGTCGAGGTCTCGCTGAGGTACGGCGTGCTGTGCAGGTTCACCGCGTTCGTCGCGGTCGACAGCGAGGTGGTCGCCGAGGGCGGCCCCGGGCACCGGGTGATCCAGCCGGTCGAGCTGCCCAGCGGCTGGGAGACCCCGGTCGTCACGGCGGCGCCGATGATGCTGACCGGGATGGCCCAGGCGGCCCCCATGAGTCTCCCCGCGCCCGCCCCTCCCATGAGCGCTCCGGGAGCCGCGCCGAAGTTCGCCGCGAGGGCGGGGGGCGGCGTGCCGGAGAGCTTCGCGGGAGGCCCGGCAGGAGGACCCGTGGGGGGAGGCGCGCCCGGCGGCGGCTTCGCCCCGCGTGCCGCGATGCCGCCCCGCCCCGCGCCGGCGGGAGCGCCCGGCGCGCAGCCGCAGGAGGCGCTCAGGACCCAGCTCGGCGAGGAGCTGCGACGGCTGCGCGCGGCGGAGTCGCTGCCCGCCGCCGACCGGCTGCGCTACCTGGAGGATCTGGGCAGCAGGCTCGCGGCGCTGGCCGTCTATCTGGGCGGCCACGCGGAGCTCACGGCCCTGGCCGCCGCCCTGCAGACGGGCGGTGAGCTGGACGTCCTGTGGCGCAGGGCCGCCGAGGGGCTGGAGTCTCTCAGCCGGGCGGGAAGGCGTCGCCCGTTCTGGAAGCGATAACTACTTACCATAACAGTCAAGAGATTCCACAAAATCGCAGGTCGCGTTGGCTAAAGTTCCCGCGTGACCAGCCCGATTTTTGCCCTCTGTGATGAGTATGTCTCCCGCTCGGCGGCGCTCGATCCGATCGCCGCCGGAGCGGCGGGCATCGCCGTCGAATTCTCCCCGGCCACAGACTACGGTCCTGACGGCCACGCCGCCCGAGCCGCTCTGATCAGCGAGACCCTGGGAAGGCTCGCCTCCCTGGAACCGCTGGGCGAGACGGACCTGCGCGCCGCGACCCACCTGCGCGAACGCCTCGAGGCCGAGCTCGCCTGGCACGAGATCGGCGAGCCGCTCCGCGCGGTGCAGGCGCCGTTCGGGCTTCTCAGCGAAGTGCGCGACAGCGTGGACCTGCTGCCGCATGGCGACGACGACGAGTGGCGTGACGTGGCGGCCCGGCTGGCGGCGGTGCCCGTGATGCTGGACGGCTGGCGGACGAGCCTCAAGAACGGCCTGGACTCGGGGCTGCGGGCGGCCCGCCGCCAGGCGCTGGAGTCGGCGGTCCAGGCCGACCTCCTGGCGAGCGGAGGCACCCACGAGGCCCTCGTGGCCCGTTACGGCGAAGGGCCGGTGCGGAGCGACCTGGCCAAGGGCGCGGCCGCCGCGCACGCCGCCTACGCCGAGGTCGCCCGCTACCTGCGCGAGGAGTACGCCCCCGCCGCCGCGGAGGCCGACGCCGTGGGCGCGGAGCGTTACGCGGTGGCCGCCAGGCTCAACCTGGGCGCCGACATCGACCTGGTGGACGCCTACGAGTGGGGCTGGGCCGAGCTGGAGCGCATCGAGGCGGAGCTGATCGCCGAGGCGGACCAGGTGAAGGCGGGCGCCTCGGTGGAGGAGGCGACGGAGATCCTCAACGAGAGCCAGTACGTCGAGGGGCTCGACGCCTATCGGGGCTGGCTGCAGGAGCGCCACGACCAGGCGGTCGAGCGGTTGCACGGCACTCACTTCGACATCGCCGAGCCGCTGCGCCGGGTGGACGTCACGCTGGCCGTCGGCTCGACCTCGGGCTCGGCCTACTACACCTCGCCGAGTGAGGACCTGTCCCGTCCGGGACGCACCTGGTGGCCCGTCGGCAACGGCAGGAACCGCTTCGAGATCTGGCCCGAGCTGACCACGGTCTTCCACGAGGGCGTTCCCGGGCACCACCTCCAGTTCGGCGCGACCCGCGTGGCCGGGGACGGCCTGTCACGCTTCGGCAAGATCTCCTGGGTGAGCGGTCACGGCGAGGGCTGGGCGCTGTACGCCGAACGGCTGGCCGACGAGCTCGGCTGGTTCACCGATCCCGGCACCCGGCTGGGCATGCTCGGCGGGTCGGCCCTGCGTGCGGCCAGGGTGGTCATCGACATCGGCGTCCACCTGGACCTTCCGCTCCCGACAGGGGGCAGGTGGACCTTCGACAAGGCGTGCGAGGTGTTGCGCGACCGGGGCCGCTGTGAGCCGCACCGGGTCCACGCCGAGGTCGTCCGCTACTTCGGCTGGCCGGGGCAGGCGATCTCCTACAAACTCGGCGAGCGGGCCTGGCTCGCCGCGCGGGACGAGGCGAGGCTGCGTCTGGGCGCGGGCTTCGACCTGCGCCGCTGGCACACCGCCGCCCTTGAGCTCGGCCCGGTCGGACTGTCCGGCCTGGCCGAGGCCCTGCGCCGGATCGGCTGATCCGGTTGTCGCGCGGCGGGCCCGGCTCTCCCGCCGCGCGGCAGGTCCCCCTCCCCATCACCGGATCGCGTCCCCTAGGGCTGGGCGGGCTCGCATCCCGCCCGCCCGGCGACCGGCCCGCTTCCCCGCCCGGCCGGTCGCCGGGAGTCCCCGGCCGGAGACGCCGGAGGCGTAGCCCCGACCGGAGCCCTTCTCAGTTGCAAGTGAGGCTCCAGAGACGCAAGTGAGCCCCCAGGTAGGCGCAAGCGGCCTCCAAGTTGGAGCTCCTACCTTGATCCGTGTAAGCAGGCCGCCGCCCCACGGCGGCCGGGGGGATCGATCATCGCCGCGAGAGCGGCCGAAAGGAACCGACATGTCCAAGATCAACATCGACGACATCCCGTTCGAGGGCGCCGAGCTGTCCGAGGCCGAGCTGGGCGAGGTGTCCGGTGGCCGGATGAGCGTCTCCTGGACGATCGGCGGCAAGCCCGCCGAGTGGGTGGGCACCAACAACTAGGCCTGATCGACCGGCGTCGCCCGGTCGGACCTGATCGAAGTCGCCCGTGCGGTCTGCCTTCCCGGCCCGCACGGGCGACTTCTCGTTGGGACACGGACGACTTCTCGCGGAGAACGGGCGGCTTCTCGCTGAGAACGGAACCGCGTGCTCGCGAAGGGCGGGGAAGAGCCAAGACGTCCGGTCGCCGCCCCCACATAGGCAAGTCGTCCAGTCGCGGCGCCCATGCAGGCAGGTCGTCCGGTCGCGGCGCCCGCGTAGGGTGGCAGGATGGTGATTCTGGACGGCGGGCTGGCCACGCATCTGGAGGCGCTCGGCGCGGACCTGAGCGACGATCTCTGGTCGGCGCGGCTTCTGCTGGAGGACCCTTCGGTGATCCGCAAGGCGCACCTCGACTACTTCGCCGCCGGGGCCCAGGTGGCGACCACGGCCAGCTACCAGGCGAGCATCCCGGCGTTCACCCGCCGGGGGCTGGACGCGGACGAGGCCGAGGAGCTGATCCTGCTGTCGGTCCGCCTGGCAGCCGAGGCGAGAGACTCCCACGGCGAGGGCACGGTGGCCGCCAGCGTCGGACCGTACGGCGCCTACCTGGCCAACGGCGCCGAGTACACCGGCGACTACGACCTCGACGAGGACGGTCTGGTCGCCTGGCACAGGGACCGCTGGCACATCCTGGCGGGCAGCGGGGCCGATCTGCTCGCCTGCGAGACCGTCCCGTCCTACCCGGAGGCGCGGGCGCTGAGGCGGCTGCTCGCCGAGACGCCGGGAACGCGGGCGTGGGTGAGCTTCTCCTGCCGCGACGGGGAGCGGATCAGCGACGGCACCCCGCTCAGTGAGGCCGCCGCGCTGTTCGCCGACCATCCGCAGGTGATCGCGGTCGGCGTCAACTGCACCGCGCCGCGCCACATCCCCGACCTCATCGGCCGGATCAAGGGCAAGCCCGTCGTGGTCTACCCCAACTCCGGCGAGACCTGGGACGCCGAGGAGCGCCGCTGGCACGGTCTGGCCGACCCCGTCGAGTACGGCGCGGCGGCGGCCGGATGGCACGCGGCGGGCGCAGCCCTCGTCGGCGGCTGCTGCCGCACCACCCCCGAGCACATCCGTCAGATCCGCGAGCACCTGACCACGGCCTAGGGAAGAGAACCGGAAAAGACCCCGGGGTCGTGGAGACGTCACGGTCTGCGGCGGGCGGGGACCGGGGCTCCGACGAGGAGGCGGCGGACGGCGTCCCAGGCGCCGCGGAGCGCCGCCTCGACCTCGGGTGACTCCTCCCCCAGGATGCGCACCCAGGCTCCCGAGTCGTGCGGGAGCACGCTGGCTCCGGCACGCAGGCGTCCCGGGGTCCGCGCGGTCAGGGGGGTCAGCGCCTCGTGCAGGGTGTCGGCCAGCACGGGGGCGGGAACCGCGCCGGTCACCACGAACAGCGTGCCCATCACCCCGAAGCCGCCGAGGACCGCCGGGCCCGTCACGCCGCCTTCCGCGGGCACCAGCCGCACGGTGTCGACGAAGACCGTCTTCCCGTCCGGGCGGCTGACCTCCAGGTCGGAGCAGTACGCGTCATAGTCGTTGCGCTCCCCTCTGGCGAGGCGCCCGGCGAGCATGCTGTCACCCAGCACGACCGTGGCGGAAGGGTCGGCGACGAGCCGGACGCGCTGGTAGAACCGGGAGCGCGCGAACGGGATCGTCGCGTGCGGGATGTACTCCACGTAGCTTTCCCGGCCCGCCGTGAGGGTGACGAGCTGGGTGGCGTGGTCCTGCTCCATCTTGTAGATCTTGGTGGCGGCCTGGGTGGTGAGGTTCACCTCCGTTCCTGGACCGCAGGTGAGGTCCATGCGGTAGCGGTCCCCCTGGACGACGCCTCCGCCGGACGTCATCAGCGTGACGTAGGCCGTCCCGGGACGGCGCTCGTCGTAGTAGAGCGGCCGCATGATCTGCAGCGGGCTCTTCTGGTAGTGGCCGGTCAGCTCGGTCCGCCGCTCCGTCCGGGCGAACTCCAGCTCCAGCACCCCCACCTTGCCCGGGCTTCCCACCGGCAGCATGTCCGCGGCCCCGGCGTGACCGGTCACGGCCTCGGGAATCCCGTCGATCGTGTAGCGGCCGGGGGCCAGCCGGTCCACGGGGACGCCGGGGCCCGTCGTGCCCGCTGGTTCCTGCGCGATCGGAAGACCCCTCCGGCCCGCGGATCCCGCCGCGTTCACGGGCGTCGTCTCCGGCACGGCCCCCGCCCCGTTCACGGGCGCCCTCGCCGACACGGCCCTCACCAGGTTCACGGATGTCCTCTCCGGCACGACCCCACCCCGTTCACAGGTCCTTCCGATACGACCCTCACCGGCTTCGCGGGGGCCTCTCGCGCCCCCGTCCGGTCCCTATCTCGGCGAGGGACACCTCACGTCCCCGCGCACCTCGATGAAGTCGGCGACCTCGGCCACCCCCGTGCCGGTCAGGCAGTCGGTGAGCAGGACCGGCCTGTCTCCGCGCACGGCGTGGGCGTCGCGCTCCATCACCGACAGGTCGGTGCGGACGTACTTCGCGATGTCGATCTTGTTGATCACGAGCAGGTCGGAGTCGGTGATGCCCGGGCCGCGCTTGCGCGGCATCTTCTCGCCCTCGGCCGTGTCGAGCACGAAGATGTAGGTGTCGGCCAGCGCCGGGCTGAAGGTGAGCGTCAGGTTGTCCCCACCGCTCTCGAACAGCAGGATGTCGGTGTCGGGGAACTTGTCGAGCATCTCCGCGCCGGCGGCGAGGTTCATCGTGGGGTCGTCCCTGACCGCGGTGTGCGGGCAGGCCCCGGTCTCCACGCCGACCACGCGCCGCGGGTCGAGAACCCCGGCCAGCGAGCGGCGGACGTGCTGGGCGTCCTCCTGGGTGTAGATGTCGTTGGTGACGACGCCCGGCGTGTGCCCCCGCTCGATCAGCAGCGGCACCAGGGCCTCGATCAGCGCCGTCTTGCCGGAGCCGACGGGGCCCCCGATGCCCACCTTCAGTACGTTCTCCATCGCGGTCCCTTCGGTCCGGTGACGGGGTCAGGTCGTGAAGAGGCGCGCGGACGCCCGCTCGTGCGCGGCCGAGACGGTGTCGGCGAGGGGCACGGAGCCGTGGACGTCGTCCGGGCTCCTGGCCGCGAGGGCGATCGCCGCGGCGCGCGCGATCTCGGGGTGCGCGCCGTACAGGATCTCCTGGGCCCGCCGGAAGTCCACCCTGCCCAGCCGTACGGCCGCGCCGGTCCAGCTGGCGGCGAAGGCGTACAGGTCCCCGGCGACCGCCTGCGCCTCGGACACGCCGAGGGTCGCGTGGAGCGCGCCGACCACGACGGCGTGGTTGCCCGGCGTGGCCCTCTCCCGCACCAGGGCCGCCAGCCTCTCCACTGCCGGCCCCCCGAAGACGCGGCCCGCCGTCTCCAGGACCTGCCGGCCCGTCCGGGTCGCGGCGACCCGCAGCTCGTGGTTGAGCTTGACGGCGTGCAGCCGCCGATCCGCCGCGACCAGCAGGTCCCAGTCCCCGCCGGTCACCGCGCGGTGCGCGAGCACCAGCGCCGTCGCGTCGCCGGGGCCGACGGAGTGGCGGAGCAGGTCGGCCAGCAGGCCCGGCAGGTCGGCGGGAGCGGCCAGGCCCGTCTGGACGTAGCCCTCGAGGCCGTGCGACAGCGTGTACAGACCGCTCGGGAAGGCCGAGTCGGTCAGCTGGAGCTGGGCCAGCAGCGAGGCGAGCTTCACCGCGGCCTCAGGCGATGAAGTAGAGCTGGGTCAGCGGCAGCCTGCTGGCCGGTTCGATGGCGGCGTGCTCGCCGTTCACCGTGACCTTGTAGGTCTCCGGGTCGACGGTGATCGTGGGCAGGGCGTCGTTGCGGACCATGTCCTGCTTGCCGAGCGTGCGGCAGCCCCGCACCGGGTGGATCATCCGCTCCAGGCCGAGCTTGCCCGGCACCCCGGCCGCGACGCCCGCCTGCGACATGAAGGTGATGTTCGTGGCGGGCAGCGCCTTGCCGAACGCCCCGTACATCGGCCGGTAGTAGACAGGCTGCGGCGTCGGCAGCGAGGCGTTCGGGTCGCCCATCTGGAACCAGTTGATCTGGCCGCCCTTGACGACGATGTACGGCTTGGCGGCGAAGCTGTGCATCTGCCACAGCACGATGTCGGCGAGCTTGCCGGTCTCCAGGGAGCCGATCACGTCGGCGATGCCCGTGGTCCTGGCCGGGTTGATGGTCAGCTTGGCCAGGTAGCGCAGGACCCGGAAGTTGTCGTTGCGGTCGGAGTCCTCGGGCAGCACGCCCCGCATTTCCTTGCAGTGGTGGGCGATCTGGAAGGCGCGGGTGAAGGACTCGCCGATCCGGCCCATGGCCTGCGAGTCGGAGGAGACCATGCTGATCACGCCCAGGTCGTGCATGACGGTCTCGGCGGAGATGGTCTCGGCGCGGACCCGGCTGTCGGCGAAGGCGAGGTCCTCGGGGACGTCGTGGCTGAGGTGGTGGCAGACCATCACCATGTCCAGCAGCTCGTCCACGGAGTTGACGGTGTAGGGCAGCGTCGGGTTGGTGGAGGAGGGCAGCACGTTCGGCTCGCCCGCGATCCTGAGCAGGTCGGGGGCGTGGCCGCCGCCCGCGCCCTCGGTGTGGAAGGTGTGGATGGCGCGCCCGTTGATGGCGCTGATCGTGTCATCCAGGAAGCCGCTCTCGTTCATGGTGTCGGTGTGGATGGCGACCTGGACGTCGAACTCGTCGGCGATCCTCAGCGCGTTGTCGATGACGGCGGGGGTCGTGCCCCAGTCCTCGTGGACCTTCAGCGCGCACGCCCCGGCGAGGAGCTGTTCGCTCAGCGGATCGGGCTTGCTGCCGTTGCCCTTGGCCATCAGGCCGATGTTGATCGGGAGCGCCTCGAAGGCCTGGAGCATCCGGCTGATCCCCCACGGTCCCGGCGTGCACGTGGTGCCCCGGGAGCCGTCGGAGGGGCCGACGCCGCCTGCGATCAGCGTGGTGATCCCGTCGCTCAGCGCGGCCTCGGCCTGTTGCGGGCAGATGAGGTGGACGTGGCTGTCGATGGCCCCCGGGGTGGCGATGGTGTGCTCGCCGGACAGTACCTCGGTGCCGGTGCCGACGATGAGGCGCGGGTCCACGCCGTCCTCGGTGTTGGGGTTGCCCGACTTCCCGATTCCGGCGATCATGCCGTCCCTGATGCCGATGTCCCCCTTGACGATGCCGAGGACCGGGTCGACGACGAGGACGTTGGTGATCACCATGTCGAGCGCGCCGCTGTGACTGGTCGCGTTGGGCGCGGAGCCCATGCCGTCGCGGGCGGTCTTGCCGCCGCCGTAGACGGTCTCGTCGCCGTAGAGCCCGGCGTTGTAGTCCTTCTCCACCTCGATCACGAGGTTGGTGTCGGCCAGCCTGACCCGGTCTCCCACGGTGGGGCCGAACATGTCCGTGTACTGTCTGCGACTCATGGTGACCATGGGATGTCAGCCTTTCTTCCCCGAGGACGCCTTGCCGGAGGCCGTGGTGCCCGAGGCCGCCTTGTCCGCGGCCGCTCTGCCCGAGGACGCCCTGCCCGAGGACGCCCTGCCGGATGCCGTTCTGCCGGACGTGGCCTTGGCCGAGCTCGCCCTGCTGGAGGCGGCCTTCGAGGTCGTCCCGCTGGAGGCGGCGGCCTTCGAGGTCGTCCTGCTCGACGCCGCCTTGCCCCCCGGGGCCGCCGCTGTCTTCCTCGCGGTCGAGGCCTTCTTCTGAGGCGCCTTGCGCGCCTCCCCGTTCGTGCTCTGCTTCTCCTCTCCCCGGGTGTCGAGGAAGCCGAGGATGTCCATGCGCTCCAACGCGACCCTGCGGGTCATGCCCGCCCGGACGCTGCCGTCGACCAGGCCGCTGAAGCCGTAGACGCGGTGGCCGCCGCCGTACTCGACGAGGTCGACCTCGCGGGTGTCACCCGGCTCGATCCGGATGGCGTTGCCCGCCGGGAGGTCCAGGTGCATGCCGTAGGCGGCGTCGCGGTCGAAGGAGATCGCCGGGTTGACCTCGAAGAAGTGGTAGTGGGAACAGATCTGGACGGCCCGGTCGCCGGTGTTGCGGACGGTCAGGCTGGCTTTCCTGCGCCCCCGGTTGATCTCGATGTCGCCTTCGCCGTATATGTAGCGTTCGTGGTGCGGCAGGGACTCGTGGTCCCTCATCTTGCGTGGCATGGTTTTCCCCTCGATAACGGTGGTCGGTCAGTGACCGTGGTCGTGATGGTGGTGGTGTCCGCCGGACGCGGCGGCGAGGCCGTCGTCGCCGTGCCGTTCCCACCGGTCCCGCGCCGCCTCGGCCCGCCGTCCGACCAGCTCCCGCAGGGCGGCGGGGGCGAGCAGCGGGCCCGCCCAGGTCACGTCCTCGGGAAGGGGCGGCCGTTCGAAGGAGGCGGGGACGGCCGTGACGTGCCGGGCGCCGAGCAGGCGGCACCGGGACACCCCCTCCTCGACGTCGGGATCGCCGTCGGTGAGGGCGACCTCGACCCAGCGGAGCCCGCTGTGCCTGCGGACCAGGTGGGCCACGCGGAACAGCTCCGCGTCCTCCTCCGCGGTGGCGGCGGGCGCGGTGACCAGCACCGCTCCGGGCTCCGCGGCGCACGGACCGGGAGGCTCCGGCGGGGTGACGCGCCCCGCCGCCGCCCTGAGCCAGCCGACCAGGTGGGCGGCCGTGCCGAGCGGCGGGGCGAGGAGCAGTTCGCCAGGCTCGCGGTCCCGGCCGTTCCAGCGCAGGACCTGCGCGATCTGGGAGGCGAGCTCCGCGTCCCTGCCGAGCGTCATGGGGACCACGACGGCCGGGCTCATGGTGAGGGCGTACAGGTCACGGCCGACGGCGGTGACCGCCGCCCACCCGGATTCGGCGAGGTCGCCGAGGGCCAGGCCGTAGCGGCTCTCGTGCCCGCCGACCAGCACCGTCCGCCGCGCCGTCGGCGGGCGCGGCGCCGCCGGTCGCCCCGCGGGGGGCGTCGCCGGGAACGGCCGCGCGTGCTGGAGCGCGGGCATGCTCAGGCGCCGACGGGGTCGTGACAGGAGACGAGCTTGGAGCCGTCGGGGAAGGTGGCCTCGACCTGCATGAGCGGCAGCATCTCCCTGACGCCGTCCATGACGTCCGCGGGCCCGACGACCTGCTTGCCGAGTTGCATGCAGTCGGCGACCGACTTGCCCTCACGGGCGGCCTCGAGCACGGCCGCGCTGACGAGCGCGACGGTCTCGCTGTAGTTGAGCTTCAGGCCGCGGTCCTTGCGTTTGGCCGCCAGGTCGGCCACGACGTAGATCAGCAGCTTGTCGAGTTCTCGCGGTGTGAGATTCATGAGAGATCCCCCTTTTCGAAGAGTCCGTGCGAACTTCCGGCGGAGCGGGAACGCGGTCTTCCTGTCGTCGCGCTCACCCGGCCCGTCTGAGCGGGGCGAACGCCGGGACGGCCGCAAGAAAGGCCCAGGTCACCAGGACGAACGGCCAGGTAGGGGGGTGGCCGCCGAACGGGGCGAAGAAGGTCGTCGGCGCCGCGGTGAGGGTGACCGCCGCCGAGCCCGGCAGGCCGTAGAGGCCGTGGCGCCGGCCGCCGACGAACAGCGCGCCGAGGAAGACGAGCCCGGTCCGGGGGCCGGCCATGAAGTCGACCTGCCCGATTCCGCGGATCACGGCGACGAGCAAGGCGAGAGGCTTCAGTTGTCGCACTGGCGGAGCCGCCTCCGCCGGGGTCGTCGACGTCACATCGGCCCCTCCGAATTCTCCCCGTTCGGCGGTTGTTGATCGAGTTGAGCCGTACTGATCACCATTCCCGGGACTTGCCAGCTAACTACTGGACAAGTCCCCTTTTAATACGATCAATACCTATTTGTTACCACTCTTTATCCGTCTCCTTTTATTGGCGGCAAAATCAATAAATCTAATGTTTCGATCTGTTTGATTTAGATCATTAACCGACAGATCGGAAGCAGCGCTAAGCGAGGTTCGAGGATGCCTACCGGATTGAACACCGGCGATTCCGCCTGGGTGCTGGTGAGCACCGCCATGGTGCTGCTGATGACACCGGGGCTCGCCTTCTTCTACGGCGGCATGGTCCGTTCGAAGAACGTCTTCAGCATGCTCTTCATGAGCTTCGTGTCGATCAGTCTGGTGACCGTGCTGTGGTTCGCCTACGGCTACGGGCTCGTCTTCGGCCCCGACGCGGGAGGCATCGGCCTGATCGGCTTCGGCGACTTCCGCTTCGCGAACATCAAGCCGACCGACCTGACGGGCTCAGTCCCCACCTACGCCTACGCGCTCTTCCAGCTCACCTTCGCCATCATCACCGTCGCGCTGATCAGCGGCTCGGTGGCGGGGCGCACCCGCGTGGGGCCGTGGATGATCTTCTCCGTCCTATGGGTCACCCTGGTGTACTTCCCGATCGCGCACTGGGTCTTCGCCACCTCCGGCTGGATCAACAAATGGGGGACGCTCGACTTCGCGGGCGGGCTGGTGGTCGAGCTCAACTCCGGCATGGCGGGCTTCGCGCTGGCCGTGGCGCTGGGCCCCGGCGTGCGTTTCCGGCGAGGAGAGCCTCCCCAGCCGAGCAACATCCCGCTGGTCATGCTCGGCCTGGCCCTGCTGTGGTTCGGCTGGTTCGGCTTCAACGGCGGATCGGCGCTGAACGACGGCCCGACCGCGGTGACGGCGTTCCTGAGCACCATGATCGCCGGCTGCGCGGGCATGCTGACCTGGATGTTCATGGAATGGCTGCGCGCCCGCAGGCTCAGCAAGCTGGGCTCGGGCACCGGGGCGGTGGCGGGCCTGGTGGCCATCACCCCGTCGTGCGCCTTCGTGAACGCCGAGGGAGCCCTGGTGATCGGCATCGTGGCCGCCGTGCTGTGCTCCTTCGCCGTGGAGTGGAAGTTCGTCCTCGGCTACGACGACACCCTGGACGTGGTGGGCATCCACGGCATGGGCGGCATCGTGGGCACGCTGCTGATCGGGCTCCTCTCGACCGGCGTGACCAAGTCCGCGGGCCTGTTCTACGGCGGCGGCGGCGCGCTCCTCGGCAAACAGGCGGTGTCCGTCGTGGTGGTGGCCGTCTACTCCTTCGCGGTCACCTACGTGATCGGCAAGGTCGTCGACCGGTTCTTCCGGCTCAAGGAGACGGAGGCGGAGCAGCTCGCGGGGTCGGACCTGCAGTTCGGCGGGAGCTGAGCACGGCGGGGACGGGCCCGGTGGGAGCGGGCGCGGCGAGCGGGTGGCTCGGCCGCGCCCTCAGGCCGAAGAAGGCTCCGATCGCCTGGGCGGCCGGGCTGCGGGCGGGCACGGGCATCGCGGCGGGGGTCGCGACGGGCGTCGTCGTGGGCGACCCCAGGGTGGGGATGCTCCTGGCCACCGGCGCGCTCGCCGCCGCGATCCAGGACCGGCATCCCTCCTACCGGCTCCGCTTCGTCTACATCACGGTCGCGGTGCTGGGCGGCGCGGCCGGGACGGTGATCGGCGTGCTCTTCCATGCCCTCGGCTGGTGGACGGTGGCGGCGTTCGTCGGGACGGCGCTCGTGTCGGGCGTGATCAGCGCGATCGGCCCCGCCTTCTCCGCCGCCGGAATGAACATGCTGGTGACGGCGTCGATGTGGTCGGCGCTCCCGCTGCACGCGTCCTGGTGGTGGCCGCCGCTGCTCTACCTGGCGGGAGGCGCGACCGTGCTGGCGCTCACGCTGGCCGCGTGGCCCGTGCGCGCCGGCACGGCGGAGCGCGCGGCCGTGGCGCGGGTGTACCGGGAGATCGCCGCCGTGCTGGACGAGGGCGACGCCGCACACGCCTGGGCGGTGCTGCCCCCGGTCATCGGCGACGCCCACGACGTGCTGGCCGGCCACCGGCTCTCGATGCCCGACCGCGACTCCGAGAGCGTCTGGCTGATGGGCATGCTCAACGCCGTGCAGCCGCTGCTGGAGGCGACGGAGAGCATGCTCAGACGGGGTGAGAGGCCTCCCCCTCGGGCGAGGGCGGCGGTGCGGGCCGTGGCGGAGGCCGTCGCCTCGGGGACCCGCGAGGTCCGCCTGCCGCGGTGGCGGCCCGTCACGGCGGGCGAGCGGGACTTCGACCGCGCCCTGGCTTACGCCGTCGTCTGTCTGCGGGGTGACGCCGAACCGCCCGCCGGCCGACCGGGCCGGCGGTGGCGGCGGACCCTTCCCGGCGTGCTGACCTCGCCCGGCACCTGGGGCTACGCCCTGCGGCTCGCCTTGTGCATGGGCATCGCCGCCGCGCTGGTCTCCGTCGTCAGGGTTCCGCACTCCTACTGGGTGCTCATGACGGTGACGCTCGTCCTCAAACCCGACTTCGGGTCGGTGTTCGTGCGTGCGGTGCTCCGCGCCCTGGGCACGCTGGCGGGCGTGGTCGTGGGCGGCGTCCTGCTGCTGCTCGTCCCCCTGGGCTGGCCGACGGTGCCCGTGGTGTTCGCCCTCGGCGCGCTCGCCCGGATCGGCTTCGACCGGAGCAACGCCATGATGAGCACCGCGATCACCCCGCTCATCCTGATCCTGGCCGAGTCCGCCGCGCCCGCTCCGCTGCGCCAGGTGCTGCCCGCCCGGCTGTTCGACACACTGCTCGGCTGCGCGATCGTCCTGATCGCGGGGTACGCCCTCTGGCCGAGGAGCTGGCGGGTGCGGGTCCGCGACAGGCTGGCCGACACCGTGACGGCCGCCGAGCGCTATCTGGAGACGGCGTTCGAGGCGGGACAGGAGACGCGCACGCCGCACGAGGTGTACCGGCGCTTCAGCTCCCTGAACACGATCTTCCAGCAGGCGCTCAGCGAGCCGCCTCCCGCGAGCACCAGGACCGCGGCCTGGTGGCCCGAGGTCGTCGCGGTCCAGCGGATCACCGACGCCGTCGCCGAGGCCGCCGTCCAGGTCCGGCAGGGAGCCCCGCCTCCCTCAGCGGCCGATCTCGCGGCCGTCGAGGCCCGCCTGCGCGCCCTGGCGTCGGTCGTGCGCCGGGAGCCCGCAGAAAAGGACGCCCCCGGCGGCGCGCTGCCGGAGACCGGCCCGCTGTCCGGGGTGGCCGCGGAGGTCCGCACGGCGTGGGCGGCCCTGCCGGGCGGACGCTCACCCCGCTGACCCGCCGTGCCCGAATCGGTCAGCCCGCCCTGCCGTGGGCCTGGAACGCGCCGGAGCGGCTCCACGACACTCCGGGCCCGACGGCCGCGACGGCCGGTGACCGCCGCGTTAGACTGGACAGGAGGGTGTCCCGCCGAACCAGGCGGGGTGCCCGCGGCGGTGGGGCCCGCCGTACCCGAACCGCGGCACTCCGTTGCCGCCAACGGTCCCTACTCGTGACATCTCGTGCCCGCGTCCGCGGGTGCACGCCACGCGTAGGGAGAGACATGCGTTCGGATCAGATTAGAGTCCCGACAGTGAGCGATCCCGTCGATCCCGACACCGCCTTCGCCGAGGCGCGCCGGCGTCGTGAGCTGCGCCGCTCGCACGGGCGGGTGCTGGCGGCCGTCGCGACCGGCGGCGCGGCCGGCGCGGGCGCCCGCTACGGGGCGGCCCTGCTCTGGCCGACCGAGCCCGACGCCTTCCCGTGGACCACCCTGGGCGTCAACGTCTCGGGGTGCCTGGCGATCGGAATCCTCCTGGTGACGCTGACCGAGGCGTGGACGGCGCCCGCCTGGGTGCGGCCGTTCCTCGCCACCGGCGTGCTCGGCGGGTTCACCACCTTCTCCACCTACTGCGTGGACATCGAACGCCTGGTGTCCGGGGGCCGTCCCGAGGTCGGGCTCGGCTACCTGGCCGTCACGGCCCTGGCCGCCCTGACCGCGGTGACCGTCGGCGCGCGGGGCGCCCGCCGCCTGCTGGCGTTGAGGACAGCGAGGAGAACGCGATGATCATGTCTGGACGCGCCCTGCGGCTGACCGTCTTCGTCGACGACACCGACACCTGGCGTCACCGCCCCATGTACACCGAGATCGTGCACCGCGCCCACGCCGCCGGGCTGGCCGGAGCGTCGGTCTTCCGCGGCCTGGAGGGCTTCGGCGCCACCTCGGTCGTGCACACCACCCGGCTGCTGTCGATGGCCGACGACCTGCCGGTGGCCGTCGTGATCATTGACACCGAGGAGCGGATCCGCGCCTTCCTGCCCCAGCTGGACGACCTGCTCATCGAAGGCCTGGCCGTCCTGGACGAGGTCGAGGTGGTCCACCACCGCGGCCGTCAGGCGGCGTCGTGAACTGGCTGCTCGTGCTGCTCGGCGGCGCCGTCGGCGCGCCGGTGCGCTACCTGACCGATCGGGCCGTGCAGGCCCGTCACGACACCGTCTTCCCCTGGGGCACCTTCACCGTCAACGTGGTCGGCTCGCTGGTCCTCGGCGCGCTGACCGGGGCGGTGCTGGCCGGCGCGGTGGGCGCCGAGGCGCAGCTGCTGCTGGGCACCGGGTTCTGCGGGGCGCTGACCACCTATTCGACGTTCTCGTACGAGACGCTGCGGCTGGCCGAGGCGGGCGCGCTGTTCCTCGCCGTGGCCAACGTGGCCGCCTCGGTCGTCGCCGGGCTCGGCGCGGTGTTCATCGGCTTCGCGCTCGCCGAAGCGGTTCTCGGGTGAGGGCCGCGCGGCCCGGTGGGAGGCGCCCCGCCGCGGCGCTAGGGGCGCTTGCCGGCCTCCCTGGCGGCGCGGGCGGCCTCGACCTTGGCGCTGGCGGCGTACTTGTCGACGTACTCCTGCCCGGAGAGCTCCATCAGGGCGTACATGATCTCGTCGGTGACGGCGCGCAGGACGAGGCGGTCCTCCTCCATCCCGTAGTAGCGGGAGAAGTCCAGCGGCTTGCCGAACTTCACCCCGGGGCGGATGCCGAGCCTGGGCAGGGGACGGCCGGGCGGCATCATCTCGAAGGTGTTGACCATCGCCCACGGGATGACCGGGACGCGCGCCTCGAGCGCCAGCCTGGCCACGCCCGTCTTGCCCTTGTAGAGGCGCCCGTCGTGGGACCGGGTCCCCTCGGGGTAGATCGCGAGCACCTGGCCCTCGGCCAGGATGCGCTTGCCGGTGCGCAGCGCCGCCTCGCTGGCCTTGCCGCCGGAGCGGTCGATCGGGACGGTGCCCACCCCGCTGAAGAAGGCCCGGCTGAGCAGGCCCTTGACTCCGCGTCCCGTGAAGTAGTCGGACTTGCCGAGGGAGATCACCTTGCGCGGCAGGAACAGCGCCCCGAAGAAGTGGTCGGCGAACGACAGGTGGTTGCCGGCCAGGATCACCGGCCCTTCCCTCGGCACGTTGTCCACGCCCTCCGCCCACGGGCGGAAGATGAAATGGAGGAAGGGCCAGAGGATGGCCTTCACCACCCAGTAGAACACGCGAGGCTCCTTCGGTCGGCGGGCGGGGACCTGGAGTCATCCTCCCACCTCCGGGGCGGACCACCTACATCGCCAAACCACCCAAAACGACCCCTCGCAAAACACGCCCCAGTCGTGCGACGATCGGGCGAACCTTACAAGGAGCTGCGATGCCAGTCATGCCAGGCGCGGAGCCGTACCACCATAAAGGTGGACGAATCGGGGTCCTGCTCTGTCACGGATTCACGGGGTCGCCGCAGTCGCTGCGCCCATGGGCCGAACATCTGGCCGAGGCGGGTCTGAGCGTGTCACTGCCCCGGCTGCCGGGGCACGGCACCACCTGGCAGGAGATGAGCCACACCCGCTGGGAGGACTGGTACGCCGAGCTGGACAAGGCGCTGGCGGACCTGCGCGGTCGCTGCGACGAGGTGTTCGCGGCGGGTCTCTCGCTGGGCGGCTGCATGGCGCTGCGACTGGCCCAGGTGCACGGCGCGGGGATCAGAGGGGTCGTGATCGTCAACCCGTCGATCGCCAACGACGTCCCGCTGCTGGCGCTCGCGCCGCTCCTCGGCCTGGTGATCTCCTCGGTGCCGGGCGTGGCCGGGGACATCAAGAAGGAGGGGGTGACCGAACTGGGCTACACACGCACCCCGGTCAAGGCCGCCGCCACCCTTCCCCGGCTGTGGGCGCTGACCCAGTCGGAGCTGCACAAGGTCGTCCAACCGGTGCTGGTCTTTCACAGCCCGCAGGACCATGTGGTGAAACCGACCAGTTTGCGTATTTTGCGTGAGAAGCTGACCGGGGGGAATCTTAATGTGGTGGAGCTCAACGACAGCTACCACGTCGCGACTCTCGACAACGATGCAGAACGGATCTTTGCGGGGAGCCTGGAGTTCATCAACGCGAACGCCTCTGTACCCTTGCAGGGAGACTGAACGCGAGCGGGGGATGCGCGGTCTCCGGGAGGGACGGGCCAGCTAAGTGACACCTCAAAGCGATGAGGACGAGGTCTGGCGTCAGATCGTCGCCTCCTTCAACGACACCGCCGAGCTCGACGCGGCCGACCAGCCGTGGCCCGACAGCGAGAACCTCCCCGCGGAGCCTCCCCGGAGAGTGATCAAGCAGTCGGACGAGGAGCCCCTCCCCCGTGCCGAGGAGGA
The DNA here is from genome assembly GCF_027922005.1 of Streptosporangium carneum. Classification (GTDB taxonomy): domain Bacteria; phylum Actinomycetota; class Actinomycetes; order Streptosporangiales; family Streptosporangiaceae; genus Streptosporangium; species Streptosporangium carneum. The sequence continues at coordinate 88,398 of NZ_BSEV01000007.1, forward strand.
GTTCACCGGCGTCGGCGAGCGCGACGGCGAGGAGACCGACGAGGACGACGAGGGTCACTACGTCCCCCCGCCCCCGCCTCCCCTGCCCAAGACCGACACCGCCACCAAGATCGCCTGGCTGGCCCTGTTCGGCGGTCCCGCCTACCTGCTGCTCAGCGCCGCCCTGAACTGGCGGCTGCAGGGGTGGATGCTGTTCACCGCGGTCGCGGCCTTCATCGGCGGCTTCGTGGCGCTGGTGGTGCGGATGGGCGACGGCCCGCCGAACGACTCCGGCTGGGACGACGGCGCGGTCGTCTGACGGCCGGGGCCACCGCCCCTCGGCTACGGTTCGGTCCGCTCCGGCGTGCCGAACCGCTCGATGACGTCGGTGTAGCGGCCGTTCGCGTCCACCACGTGGCCCACGGTCAGCACGGTTCCCGTGGACGGCAGATAGGTCACGGACTGGAGCCTGATCGTCCGCGGGGCGGCGCCGTCGGCGCCGCGCAGCGCCTTGACCGTGCGCCCGTCGTAACGGAACATGAACGCCTCCCCCGGCCGGTCCATGTCCACACCCGAGATCCAGAAGTGCCCCTTGCGGTCGCCGGTCACGCCGTACAGGCGGACGTCGCCGCCCGCCGCCGCCACCCTGGACCACTTCTTGCCGTTCCAGGACAGGATCAGCGGGCTGACCTTCCCCGACTTCTGGTAGACGCCGCCGACGGCCAGCACCCGCTTCGACGTGTCGATGTGGACGTCACGCAGATAGCCGCCCGGGATGTCCGGAGCCGCGACGGCCTTCCACCGGCCGCCGGACAGCTTCGCGATCAGCGGCCTCCCGCCGTTGTCGCCGACCGCCCAGCCGTCGCTCTTGCCCGCCAGGGCCACGCCGTACAGCATGCCCTTGCCCTTGAGCTGCGTGAGCTTCCACTTGCCGCCGGTCTCGGCGAGGATCAGCGGCTGCTTGTCCCGGCGTCCGACCGCGGCCATCCGGCCGGGCACGGCCGCGACCCCGCCCAGCCAGTCGCCCACGTGCAGCTTGTCGACGATGACCCGGTCGAAGGCGGACCCGTCGCCCACGGCGAGGTACGGCATGCCGTCATGCCCCTCACCGACGGCCCACAGCCGGTCGGGGGAGGCCGCGGCGACCGAACGCAGGAGCCCTGCGCCCGTGGGGTCGTTGCGGATGCCCACCTCGCTCCAGGCGGTGCCGTTCCAGTGGGCGATCGCGCCGCGGCTCTGCCAGATGTCCCAGACGCTTTCCTGGCCCACCGCCCAGATGTCAGAGCTCGAGATCCCGACCACGTCGGACAGTGATCCGTCACTGTTCAACCTCGCGCTGGTCGGCGCCTGCCACGCCTCCGCCACGGGCGGGGTGACAGGATCGGCGTGAGCGGCAGGCGGATGAAAGACCGACAGGAGCAGACCTCCCGCGCACAGCGCCAGCACACGCCGCGGAAGGCGACGGGTCATGTCCCAAATGGTACGGGGCGGAACGCGGCCTGTGTGCGTAGCTTCCCCAGTTGCCCTCCGGATGGAGATCTCCGGGAAGAACGCCGACCATGACCTGCCAGACCCTTGAGATTGAACGCCGCCACCGCCCCTGAGCACTCGGGCGATCCCCGTCCCCGGCCGTCTCCGACGCTCTCGGCCCACCGGGAATCCCGGTTTTCCGGCCTGTCCGCGATCCCCGCGGAGCCACGACCGGTTCCGCTCCCGGCCCGGTCGGCGGTCTGTGAACACGCGGACCACCCCGGCTCCGGGCCCCTGCCCCGTCAGCGGTCCGCGGGCCCGCCGGGGAGCGCCAGCTCGGCGAGCACCGGCAGGTGGTCGGTGGCGAGCGCCAGGTCGCGGGGGTCGGCCTCGGCCTCACCGCAGGAGACCACCTCGAGCCGGGGGGCGGCGAAGATCGCGTCGATGCGCGCGTGGGGCCGCCGCGCGGGGAAGGTGAGACCGTCGCCGCGCGGCGAGACCGGGTAGCAGTCGTTCAGCCGCCCGGCCAGCAGCCGCCAGGCCGGTTCTCCCGGCCGTTCGTTGACGTCCCCGGCCAGCACGGGCAGCGCGCGGAAACGGGCGGCGACGGCCTCCAGCAGGGTCAGCGCCTGTCTCGCGTGGTGGGCCCTCGCCGCGGCGTCGAGATCGAGGTGGACGGAGCCGACGGCCACCCGCTGCCCGCCGCGCTCGACCACGGCGATCGCGATCGCGCGCTGCTCGAGGCCGAGGAAGAACGTCAGCAGGCGGCCCTCGGCGTGCAGCGGCCGCACGCCGGCACCGGTCAGCACGGCCACCCCGCCCAGCCGGCGGCCCGCCGCCACGGACATGCCTCCCGAGGCGGCCAGCCGCCCGCGCCTGTGACGCCAGCGCAGGAACCTGGGCGCCTCCTGGACGCAGAGCACGTCGGCGCGGAGCGCGGTGATCACCCGCCCCAGGGCCGCGACGTCGTCCTTCATGGAGCGCACGTTGTAGGTGGCGACCCTGAGCGGCGCCGTGCCCTCACCCCGCAGGAGGCGTCCCTTCCCTCAGCGGATCCGGGCGAGGTCCGCCGCGCCCACCAGGCCTGCGGACGCCCCCAGCTCCGCCAGGCGGATGTCGGGAATCGGGCGGTGCCCCTTGCCCGTCAGGTTGGCGGCGAAGCTCTCACGGACCTGGTCGATCCACAGGTCGGCGGCGTTCGAGACGCCCCCGCCGAGGACGAAGCAGCCGGGGTCGAGGACGGCGGCGAGGTCGCACAGGCCCTGGGCGAGCCAGTCGGCCATCGCGGAGAACGCGCCCAGCGCGGCCGAGTCTCCCTGCCGCGCCGCCTCGGTGACCTCGCGGCCCTCGATCTGCTCCGGCGTGCCGCCGGCGATCTCCAGCAGCTTCGCGGCACGCCCCGGGTCGGCTTCGGCGATCTCCCTGGCCTCGGTGACCAGGGCGTTTCCACTGGCGTACTGCTCCCAGCAGCCCAGGTTGCCGCATCCGCACAGACGCCCCTCGGGGACGACCTGCATGTGGCCGAGCTCGGCGCCCATGCCCCAGCGGCCCCGGTAGAGGGAGCCGTCGAACACGATGCCGCCGCCGATCCCGGTGCCCACGGTCACGCACACAAGATGGCTCTCACCGCGCCCCGCGCCGAACCTGGCCTCTCCCCAGGCCATGGCGTTGGCGTCGTTCTCGACCACGACGGGCAGGCCGAGCAGGTCGGAGACCTTCTTCTGCAACGGCTCCTCACGCCAGGCGAGGTTGGGCGCGAAACGCACGACGGCGCGCGTCTCGTCGACGAACCCCGCGGCGCCGAGTCCCACGGCCTCGATCTCCCGGCCCTTGGCCAGCTCCCCGACGGCCTCGCCGATGGTCTTGGCGACCTGCTCGGGATCCTTGGCCGGGGTCGGCCGCAGAAGATGCTCGACGATGCGGCCGTCCTCGTCCACGACGCCTGCCGCGATCTTCGTGCCGCCGATGTCGACACCGATGGTCAGCGCCATTGCTCGTCCTCTCCCCCTGGGCTCATCCCAGGTCGATGTGCTCCACGGGGGTTTCCGTCCGGGCACGCTCACGCGCCCGCTGCCCGGGCGAGGGCCGGTTAAGCCCGTCGACCGCGGACTTGAAGGCGGCGAACAGCTCGCTGCCCGCCTGCATCAGGTGGTCGGCGACCACGCCACCCGACTCGCGCTGGGCGGCCATCGCCCGGCAGACGGGGCAGGCCCGGCAGATGTACTCGTCGTGCTCGGAGACCGCCTCCCCCCACACGTCCTGGCTGCTCCGGCCGCCGCTGGAGAAACCGCTGGAGAAGGCGTTGCCGAACCCGCTCACGGTGCCCCTGATCAAGTTCCTGCGCAGCTCCCTGGTCGCCTTCTGCTGGAGCGACTCGAAAAGCTTGAACGCCTCTTCGGCCGCGCTGCCCAGCGGGTCCCTGTCGTTGGCCGACTTCTCGGTGTCGTCGGTTCTTGCGGTCTTCTCAGTCATCAGGCCCTCCCGTCTCGAACCGTACCCGGAGAAGGCCCTCTCGGAGCACCCTCTCCCCCACGGACCTGCGGGCGGGCACCGCGGCTGGAACCCCTGGGCGCGCCGCCCGCCGCCTCACGGGCTCTCGACGCGCTTCTTCAGCCCCCTCAGGGCCGTGTCGATGATGACCTTCTCCGCCTTCCGCCTGATCATGCCGATCATCGGGACCTTGAGGTCGACCGCGAGCTCGTACGTCACCTCGGTGCCGCCGCCCGTCTCGGCCAGGCGGTAGCTGCCGGTGAGCCCGGAGACCATCTTCCCCGCCTCGACGACGCTCCAGTCGACGGAGTCCTCGCCGTGCCAGGTGTAGCCGAGGGTGTACTCGTCGTTGATCACGCCCGCGTCCAGGGCGAACCTGACCGTCGCGGGGAGGCCGTCCTCCCCGGTCGACAGGATTCGCGCCGACTTCACCTGGCCCGCCCACTCGGGGTACGCCGCGAAGTCGGCGATGACCTTCATGACGGTCGACCGGTCGGCGCCGATCGTGATGTTCGAGGTGGTGCGATCAGCCATGGGCTTACCGTACTCGTTCGTCCCCCCTTCGTCGTTCCCGCGCCGCCTCGTGGCTCACCGGCCGCGGCGGGACCCTGCGGGGACCTTGCGGGGACGCTGTGGGGACGCCGCGGAAACACTACGGGGACGTTGCGGGGACGCCGCTCACCACTCGAGGGCGAAGGGAACGCCCCTGCCGCGGAAGTGCCCCACGTTGAGGCACTCGGTCCTGCCGATGCGGGTGCGGGCGGCCAGTGGCTGGTGGACGTGGCCGAACAGGGCGTAACGCGGCTGGGTGCGCCTGATCGCCTCCAGCGTGGCCTCGCTGCCCCGCTCGAAGCGCCGGGCGACGACGTCGTAGAGCAGTTCGGGGACGGCCGGAGGGATGTGGCAGCAGAGCACGTCGACCTCGCCGACCGCCTCTACCTTGCGCGCGAACTCCTCGTCGTCGATCTCGTTCGGCGTCCGGTAGCGCGTGCGCAGCCCGCCTCCGACGAAGCCGAACCGCAGGCCGCCGATGTCCGCCGTCTGCCCGTCGAGCACGTGGTGGCCCTGCCTGGCGTAGTCGGGCCAGTAGCGCGGCAGGTCCACGTTGCCGTGGGTGAGGTAGGCGGGGGTCGGCATCGCGGCGAAGATCTCGGCGTACTGCCTGCGCACCAGGCGTTCGATGTGCTCCTGGGGGTCGCCGTCCAGCGAGGCCCAGAGCGCGGCCGACATCCGCCTGGCCTCCTCGAACCTCTTGGCGGTGCGCAGCGCGACGAGCCGCGAGGTCCGCTCGGCTCCGAACAACTCGGGGAAGATGCCCTGGGAGTGGTCGTCGTAGTCGACGAACAGGATCAGGTCGCCCAGGCAGACGAGCGCGTCCGCGCCGTCTCCCGCGCGGGCCAGGGCGTCGGCTCTTCCGTGCACATCGCTGACGACATGAACCCGCATGCCGACATCCTAATCGTTCGACGAATACGGACACGGATAACGACTCGGATGCGACACGAGCGCCCTGCGCGCGGTCAGGAGGCCTCGCGTGGCGGGACTGATACCGTGAAATCGCCCCCGAGAACGCCTGGCGACGATCACCGGCGCGTAGTGCGTCGCGACGACCTCAGGCGTCCGTCGACCGCGCGTCCCGCAGGAGTTACCCGTGCGTGAGTACAGCGTCCCCGTCCTGGTGGATGTCCCCGCCTCCGCCAACCTGACCGACACGGTCTTCCTGCGCGCCGAACGAGAGCCCGGAACCGTGACCCTCCGCCGCAAGGTCGGCGGGGAGTGGGCCGCCGTCACCGCGGGCGAGTTCCGCGACCAGGTCGCGGCGACGGCCAGGGGACTGATCGCGGCGGGCGTGCAGCCGGGCGACCGGGTGGCCCTGATGTCGCGGACCCGCTACGAGTGGACGGTCATCGACTACGCGATCTGGGCCGCGGGAGCCGTCACCGTGCCGATCTACGAGACGTCCTCGTCCGACCAGGTCAGGTGGATCGTCACCGACAGCGGCGCGAAGGCCGTCTTCGTCGAGCTGGACGCGCACGAGGAGACGGTGCGCGAGGCGTTGTCCGAGCTGCCCGAGCCGAAGAACCTCTGGCACATCGAGAACGGCGCCCTGGACGAGCTGGCCGAGGGCGGCGCCGAGGTGAGCGAGGAGACGCTGGAGGAGCGCAGGACGGCGCGCGGCGCGGCCGACCTGGCGACCATCGTCTACACCTCCGGCACCACGGGCCGCCCGAAGGGCTGCTCGCTGACCCACGACAACCTGCTGTTCACCGCCAGGAACGTCGCGGCGGGACCGCTGGAGCCGCTGTTCACCCAGGGGAGCGCCGCGCTGCTGTTCCTGCCGCTCGCGCACGTCTTCGCCCGCATGATCCAGCTCGTGCTGGTCGAGACCGGCACGGTCCTGGCGCACACCCCGAACATGAAGAACGTCGCCCCCGACCTGCAGGGCTTCCGGCCGACGTTCCTGCTGGGCGTGCCCAGGGTGTTCGAGAAGGTCTACAACACCGCCGAGCAGAAGGCCTCCGCCGAGGGCAAGGGAAAGATCTTCCACGCGGCGGCCGCGACCGCCATCGCCTGGAGCCGCGCCGAGTCCTCCGGCGGCGCCGGGCTCGGGCTCAAGCTCAGGCACGCCTTCTTCGACAGGCTGGTGTACGGCAAGCTCCGCGCGGCCACCGGCGGCAGGCTGTCGGCCGCGGTCTCCGGCGGCTCCGCCCTGGGCGAGCGGCTGTCGCACTTCTTCAAGGGCGTCGGCATCGAGGTCTTCGAGGGCTGGGGCCTGACCGAGACCTCGGCCCCCTCGGCGGTCAACCAGCCGGGCGCCAACAAGGTCGGCACCGTCGGCAAGCCGTTCCCCGGCGTCACGATCGGCATCGGCGAGGACGGCGAGGTGCTGGTCAAGGGCCGCCACATCTTCAGCGGCTACTGGAACGACGACGAGGCGACCGCGCAAGTGATCGACGCGGACGGCTGGTTCCACACCGGCGACCTCGGCGAGCTGGACGGTGACGGCTACGTGCGCATCACCGGGCGCAAGAAGGAGCTCATCGTCACCGCGGCGGGCAAGAACGTCTCCCCCGGGCCGCTGGAGGACCGCATCCGCGCCCACCCGCTGGTCAGCCAGGCGATGGTGGTCGGCGACGACAGGCCGTACGTCGCGGCGCTCGTGACCCTCGACCCCGAGGCGCTGGCGCACTGGAAGAAGGCCAACGGCAGGACGGGGGCGAGCGTCGCCGAGCTCAGCGTCGACCCGGCGATCCTCGCCGAGGTGCAGAAGGCGGTCGACGACGCCAACAGGACGGTCTCCAAGGCCGAGCAGATCAAGAGGTTCACGGTGCTCGACACCGACATCACCGAGGAGAGCGGCCACGTCACCCCGTCGCTCAAGGTCAAGCGCAACCTGGTGACGCGCGACTTCGCCAAGCAGATCGAGTCCCTGTACGGCGACGCCCCGGCCGGCTGAGCGGGTCCCGCGCGGCTCGTCCTCGGACCGTGACTCCCCGGGGACTCCCCGGGACTCACGCCCTGAGGGGGCGCCGAGGCCCGTGGAGAACCTCGGCCGCCCGTTTCACGTTCCCGCGACGGCCGCCGTGCCCGGCGGCGTCTCGAGCAGGCCCGCGAAGCGGTCGGTGACCAGCTTCCAGTCCCATTCGCGCTCGACCCACTCCCGCCCGCGCTCCCCCATCGCCCGCGCCGCCGCCGGATCCTCCAGCAGACGGACGAGGGCCGCCGCGATCTCGGCCGGTGAGGCGCCGTCGACGACCAGCCCGGTCTCCCCGGGCAGGACGGCGTCGGGGGCTCCGCCGGACGAGCCGGCGACCACGGGCAGCCCGCTGGCGGAGGCCTCCAGGTAGACGATGCCGAGCCCCTCGACGTCGAGGCCGCCCAGTCTCGTACGGCACGGCATGGCGAAGACGTCCCCCGCGTCGAGGTGGGCGGGCAGGGACGCCCACGGCACGGGACCGGTGATCCTGACCGAGTCTCCCATCGGCCGGGCGAGCCGCTCCAGCACCCTCCGGTACGGCCCGCCGCCGACGATCAGCAGCACGGCGTCGGGCACGGCGCGCAGCACGCGGGGCCAGGCCCGCAACAGCATGTCCTGCCCTTTGCGGGGCACCAGCCTGGACAGGCAGACCACGACCGGCCTGTCCTCCAGGCCCAGGGCCGCGCGGACCCCCTGCCCGCCCGCGCCGGGACGGAACAGGCCGGTGTCGACGCCGGGCGCGAGCCGTACCAGCCGGTCCTCCGGGATGACCTCCGCGAGGCGACGCCGGGTGTACTCCCCCAGGTAGGTCACCGCGTCGGCGTGAGCGCCGATCCTCGCCAGCAGCCCCCTGGCGACCGGGACGCCCGCCCAGGCCGCCTCGTGCCCGTGGGTGACCATGACGATCCGCCGCGCGCCCGCCGCGCGCATCCGCGGCGCGAGCAGGCCGAGCGGGGCCGCCGCCCCGAAGACCACCGTCTCGCACTCGGACCCGGTGACCAGTTCGGCGGCCCTGCGGGCGACGGCGCGGGTCGGCAGCATCAGGGAGGTGGGATGGCGCACCACGGGGTACGGCTGCCGCCTGTCGAAGTCGGCGCACCCCGGCCAGCTCGGGGCGTAGACCATCACGGAGCCGGGCGGGCGGCAGGCGGCCAGGCCGTGCACGAACGACTGGATGCCGCCCGCCCTGGGCGGGAAGTCGTTGGTGACGATCAGCGTGCGGTTCACGGTTCGGCGACGCCGTTCAGCAGGGCCCAGGAACGTGCCATCGCGATGCGCTGCGGCGCCGTGGGGTGAGAGGCATAAAGGAGATATTCAACGACATCAGGTGACAAATCCGAAATATTAGTAACCGCAAGCCGTTTCTGCATGGCCCCGAACACCACGGGATTCCTCGTCAGGTCCAGTGCGTGCGCGTCGGCGCGGGTCTCGATGTGCCTGCTGACCAGGTTCTGCGCCGGACCCGACAGGACGGTCGCCAGGCTCAGCAGCCCCATGATCAGACCGACCGCCCTCGGATCCGCGGCCGAGGGCACCTCGGTGCGCCGCCGTACCGGCCCGGCGGAGGTGAGCAGATAGAGCAGGCACGCCCCGCAGGCCGCGCCGAGGCCGCCGACGAGCGTGCCGTACAGCACGTCACCCGCCTTGGCGTGGCCGAGCTCGTGCGCGACGACCAGCTCGACCTGGTCGGCGGGGGCCTTCAGCAACGTGTCGTAGACCACGATCCTGCGGGTCGCGCCGAACCCGGAGACGTAGGCGTTGAGCGCGGTGGTCCGCCGGGAGGCGTCGGCCACGAGCACGTTCTCGACCGGCACGCCGTCCTTGGCGGCCATGGCGAGCAGGTCCGTGCGAAGCTGCCCCGCGGGCATCGGCGTGAAGTCGTTGAAGAGGGGCTCGACCACCACCGGGTAGGCGAAGGAGGCGAGCACGGTCAGCGTGAACGCGCCGACCGCGGCGGGGATCCACCAGCGGCGGTAGCGGCGGGCCAGCGCGACCACGGCGAGCACCATGATCGCCGACAGCCCGGTGCCGACCCCGAGGTTCTTGAGACGGTCGGCGGTCCACGACGGCCAGGTCTGCGTCGACAGGCCGAACTCGCGCAACCGGATCTCCGACCACACGCCCAGCGGCCAGCGCAGGATCGCCACGACCACGGAGACCGCGAGGACCCCGAGCAGCACCCGCGCCCACCACGGACCCCGCAGGCGGGACAGCGCCCGCGCGCCCAGCGGGGTCGCCACCAGCAGCCCGGCGACGAGCAGGGTCAGCCCGAGCGACAGGTAGGCGGGGGCGCTGACGGCGGAGTCGAAGGCCTCGGAACGGGCGATCTCGGCCGCGGTGAAGTCGCGGGCGGGATCGGGCGCGACCGGCGGCGCGCCCTCGGGCAGGGCCCGCCACGGCGTGGTGAGCGCGACGACCGCCAGCGTGGCCGCGCCGAGGACGGCCAGCGCCCATCCGGCCCCGCGCAGAGCCCCCGGCGCCGGGGAGGTGTCCGTCACGGTCCGCGTCATGCGAGTTCCCTCCGGAGGTGGTCGCGCCAGGCTGCGGTGAGCTCCGCCCGCGACAGGCCCAGCACGCTGCCCACATCGCTACCGTAAAGCCTCACCAGCGCCCTCTCGCCGAAGCGCTCCGCGATGTAGCGGCACGCGAGCCAGGCCTCCTCGTAGGCCTGCGCCAGCCTCGGCGCGCCGGGGGCGAAGTCGGCGGGCTCGGGGAGGCGGGAGGGCAGGACGCCCGCGCACACCTCCTCGGCGAGTTCCGCGGCGGCCGCCCGCACCGCGATCCCCGCGTCCCGGTAGCCGACGTAGTCGGCGAACCCCTCCGACAGCCACATCGGCACCCGGCCGCCCCTGGTCGCCCCCGTGGCCACGTGGGTGAGCTCATGGGTGATCACCACGTCCCTGCCCGCGGCGCTGAGCCTGGCGTAACCCGTCGGCAGGACGACCACCCGGTCCGCGGTGGCCATCGCGGCCAGGCCGCCGGTCGCCCCCGCTCCGGCGAGCGTCGCGGCCTCGGCGTCCGTGGCGGGGAACAGGAGCACCGCCCTGACCGGCCCCCAGACCTCCGCGACGGTACGGCAGGCGCGGTCGGCCCTCGACACCAGATCGCGCAGCTCGGCGGAGGGGACGCGATGGCCGACGACGAGCGAGCGCTCGCCGCGGACCACGGTCGCGGCGCCGGGCCACAGGTCACGGACCGCCCTCGACGCGGGCCGCGCCCCGGTGACCAGACCGGCGCCCATCAGCGCCAGCATCCCGGCGAGCATGGCTCGGCGCCCCTGCGGGACGGACATGTCAGCCGATGCTACTCGACCCGCGCGTCTCGGCCCGGTGCGTGCCGGAGCGGCACGCGATCACTTTGCACCTGTCCGACCAACTCCATGAACTTCCTGCCGCTCCTGCGGCTCTTCGACATGTTCTGTGCGCACCCGACATGCTTCGCGAGCGTCTGATCTGCTCTATGTCTGTCTGAGCTGCTCCATGAGCATCTGACCGGTTCTGTGGGTGTCTCAGAGGCTCTGTGCGTTTCCGACCGGCTCCGCCGCACGTGTCCGGTCGACATGCGACGGCCCCGTCCACCGGGAGCGTGGACGGGGCCGTATACCGCTGTCAGCCGCCGGGACGGACCGCTCCGGCGAAGGAGGACCTGTAGTACCCCTTCAGCCTCACGATCCGGACCGTCTTGCCGCTGCTCGGCGAATGAACCATCTTGCCGTGGCCGACGTACATGCCGACGTGGCCTTTGCCGTAGAAGAACAGCAGGTCACCGGGGCGCAACTTGCTCCACGGGACCTTCTTCCTGACGGCGCGGTACTGGCTGTGCGTGATCCGGGGGAGGGAGACCCCGGCCTTGCGCCATGCGTACTGGACGAGCCCCGAGCAGTCGAACGCGCCGGGACCGGAGGCTCCCCACCGGTACGGATCGCCGATCTGCTTCTCAGCCGTCGCCACGGCCTTCCTGGCCTTCACCTGCTGGCGTGCGGCCTTGCTCATCTTGGCCTTCGCCGTGCGCTTGACGTGGGTCTTCGCCGTGCTCTTGACCTGAATGGCGGCCGCGGTGTCCGTCGTCGCCCCTGCCGCCGTCGATCCCAGCGTGACCGCTCCGGCTGAGGCAGTCAGTGTGAGGGCGAAACCGCCCAGAGAAAGGCGAAAAAGGCGCGACAAACTAGGGTTGTGCGGGGTGGTAGACAGGATTTCTCCTTGGGACTTCCACTGATGCCTACCGGGTTAGCTGACGGATTCGGGCTGGGAAGACGCCCTACGACAACAGACATGTCGATTCACCCCTGGCCATATGTCTAAGGCCGATTGGTTCCCCGGCTCCGTGCCTCCTGGCTGCACGGACTCGGCAGGTCACCGTGGTGGGGCGCACCCCATAGGGAAACGGTGACCAGCTGGATCTCTATGTGGGACACCGGCCTGGAGGACCGGCATTCGACGCGGCGGCATGGCTTGCTCACCGCGCCGAGAAGGTACCTCGATTACAAAGTTCAGGCAAAGGGTTCGTCAAATTCGAAGATCAAAAAAAGATTTTCACCTTCACGAAACACCTGATCGAGCGGCGTTTACCGCATTCGAATATGACCCTCGTCACATTCTTCGCGTCCGGCCCCGGAGGAGTCACTTCCGTCACACGCGTCACACCGGTCCCGACCCTCGCGACGCGGTCCCACGGCCGCCGGATCCCGGGCGCGGCGTCGCCCCCCGCACGACGCGGTCGGCCGATCGGGCATGATTCGGTGGCATGAGATCCTTCACCGACCTCGCCGACCTCACCGCCGCCAAGGGGGAACACCTGGGCTACAGCGCCTGGCGCGAGGTGACCCAGGAGCAGGTCGCCATGTTCGCCGACGCCACCGACGACCACCAGTGGATCCACGTCGACCCCGTACGGGCGGCCGAGAGCCCCTTCGGCGGCACCGTCGCCCACGGCTACCTGACGCTGGCGCTGCTGCCGGCCCTCATGACCGAGATCTTCCAGGTCGAGGGGATCACGATGGGCGTCAACTTCGGGCTCGACAAGGTCCGCTTCCCCGCGCCGGTCAGGGTCGGCTCGCGGGTCCGCGGCGGCGCGGAGCTCACCGACGTCAAGAACTCCCCCGCGGGAAAGCTGGTGAAGGTCAAGATGACCGTCGAGGTGGAGGGCCAGAAGAGAGCGGCCTGCGTGGCGGAGACCCTCTCGCTCTACGTGGCCTGAGGCCTCTTCTCCGCACGGCCTGACGGTCGCCGCGCGGCCTGACGCCTCCGTCCCCGGCGCCCTCCGTGCCCGGCACGCCCGGAGCCCCTCCCCCGACGTCCGAAGCCTCTCCGCCCGGCGTCCACGGGGCGGGGCTCCGGGCGGCCGAGCGCCGCCCGGGGGGACACAGCGGCCCACAGGGGCCTCAGAGGGCCACGGAGGGCCGAAGCGGCCCCGCGGGCGGCAGGCGGCCGGTCCCGAGGGGCGACCGCCTCAGGGACGATCAGGGGCGGACGGCTCCGACCAGGCGGCCGCCGTACGCCGACAGCGGGACCTCCTTGACGACGTCCCCGGTCTGCGGAGCGTGAACGATCTTGCCGTTGCCCGCGTAGAGGCCCACGTGGCCCAGGCCCTGGCTGAACAGGAGGTCGCCGGGCTGGAGCTCGCTCAGCGAGACCTTACGGCTGGCGCCCCAGCTCCACTGCTCCCAGGTGGTGCGCGGCAGGCTCACCCCTCCGCTGCGCCAGGAGGCCTGGACGAGCCCGGAGCAGTCCCAGCCGTCCGGGCCGGTGCCGCCGTACCGGTACGGCTTGCCGATCTGGGCGTAGGCGAAGCTCAACGCGGCCCTGGCGTTGCCCGAGGCCGGGCCGTTGTACTGAATCCCCGAGCTGTTGGGGTCGCCGGTCCGGTAGGTGCCGAGCTCGCGCAGGACCTTCGTCTGCGCCTTGATCATCTTCTCGACCCTGGTCTTCTCGTCGGCCAGCTCGTCACGCGTCTGGTCGGCCTCGGCCAGGGCCTCCTTGGCCTTGTCGCGGTTGTCGCGCAGCTCCTTGTTGGCCTCGTCGAAGGCGTTCAGGGTCTGGGCCCGGGAGGCGGAGATCTGGTCGGCCGTGGCCAGACCGCTCAACACGAGGTTGGGGTTGGCCTGACCGACCAGGTTCTGCCAGCCGACGGAGCCGCCCTGGTAGCTGGTGACGGCCATGGTGACGAGGTCCTTGCGCAACCCGGCGACCTTCGCGGTCTGCGTGGTGAGGGCGGCGTTCAGGCCTCGGTACTTCTTGCGGGCCTTCTTCCACTTCTCACTGGCCTGGTTGTACTTCTCGACGAGCTGATCGGCCTGATCGTTGAGCTTGTCGAGCTTCTTCTTGGCCTGCGCGATCGTCGGCTTCGGCTCGGCGAGCGCGCCACCGACCGGCACCATCAGCAGGGCGAGGGCCAGACCCGCAGCCATCGGCATCCGCACAAACCCAACCGGCTTACCCGCCACGGCCACCGTGCCGCCTCCCCAACGCCAAAGACCTGGGGCGAAATAGTACAGAACAAGTAAGGTTCAGCTCACCTTTTTGGCCGTTTTGTTCTTTACCGACAGGCGGCCACCCCGCAAATTCTCGCGGTCATCCGGGTGGCGTCCCGCAGCTGGTCGGCCCAGTCGCGTTTGACCGGCTTGGCGTACTCCCCCGCCCAGAGGTAGACCAGCACGGCGTTGCCCTTCCTGACCACCACACTGCGGTCGCCGCCGACCCCGGCCTTCCCCTTGTAGTAGACCTGTCCCGAGACCTTCAGCGCGTCGTCCCCGAGCCGGGCCACGGCGGCGGAGGCGTAGCGGTAGGTGGAACCCGCGTCCGCCTTCGACGCGCACGCGGTCAGCCCGCCGCGGAGCTGGGCCATGGCCCGCTCGGCGTCCTTCCGCGAGCCGTACAGCAGGACCTGCTCGACCTTCATGAAGTCCGGAACCCCGACGAACGTCACCGTCCTGACGGCCGTCCTGCCCGTCTTCCCCACCGCTCCCCTGCCGCAGGGGTCCACCGCGAACGGAGTCCTCAGCGAGTCGCTGACCTTCCAGCTCGTCTCGGGATCGTCGTCCTTCTGCGCCGCGGCCTTCTCGTACAGCAGGAACCCCTTGGGAATGCCGGGGGCGGCCGCGGCCGTGCCGGCGACGAGCGCGGCACAGACCAGCGCGACAAGCTTCTTCATCGAATCAACCTCCAGTGTGATCCGATGAACCATAGAGCCAAAAGGTTCAGGCACGTCCCAGACGTCGCAGAAGTAACACCGACGGGACCGGCCGGGCGCCCATCCGCCGGACCGACTCGGCCACCTCGCGGTCGGAGGAGACCACCGCGATGGCACGGCCCAGGGGCTCGGCGCGGACCAGCTGGCGGATCAGGTCGTCGGCGATCTGCCCCGGGGCGCTGAACATCACCCTGACACCGCGGGGGGCGGACACCGGAACCGGGCCGTTCAGCTCCGCGCCGTCGAAGACGCAGGTCAGCTCGGTGCGGGTCTGCGCGTACAGCGCGCCGAGGCCGGTCAGCAACCGGTTGCGCTGGTCGGCGAGCGTGAGCGTGCCGTACCCGGTCTTGGTCACGTTGTAGCCGTCCACGATCAGGTGGATCTGCGGCAACGCGAGCAGCTGGTCGAGCAGGGCGGGATCGTCGTCGGCGAGGGCACGCGCGGGCACCGCCTGGACCCCGTGCCTGCCCGGCGCGACGGACGAGACCGAGTCGGCGGGCCGGTGGATGCTGGAGGGCAGCGCGAGCTCCCTGCGCAGCCCGGCGGCGGCGTCCTGGAGCGCGTCGAGCAGCATGCGGACCTTGGTGTCCTCCACGCTGCGGCCCTCGCGGGCGGCCCTGCGCGTGGCCTCAAGCTGCCGCTCGGCGTCGGCCAGCCGCTCGCGCATACGGCGAAGCTCGCTCTCCCCCGCGCTGCCCGCCGCCGCCGCGACGGCCTTGGCCTCCTGGGCCGCCTCCTCCATCTCGGCGGCCCGCGCGTCGGCGGCCTTGGCCCGCTCCCTCGCGTCGTGCAGCTTGCGCCGCAGGTCGGAGATCTCGGACCTGGCTCCCTTGAGCTGCTCGCGCAGCCGGTCGGACTCCTCCTTCGCCGCGGCCTTCTGCGCCGCGAGCTGCTCCCTCAGCCTGGTGAGCGTCTGCTCCTGCGCCGACCCCTCGGCGGCCGCGGCCGACTGCTCCAGGTCGGCTCGGGCGACCTCGACCATCTCCACCCAGCCGGGCGGCCTGGTCAGATACGCGGCGGCGGCGACCAGCACGGGCTCGGCCGCGGGCGGCACGACGCCCTCCGCGAGGCTCTCGACCAGCTCGGGCCAGCCGGCGCCCAGCGCCTCCGCGACCAGCTCACGGAACTTCTTGTCGGTCTCCAGCTGGGCAGCTATCGGCGCGCCGCCCAGCTTGGCCCGTTTACGGGGATCGAACCTGGCGATCCCCTTCAGAGGCGGAGGCACCGCGGCCGAGGACATCGATCCGAGGATCTGGGATGCCAGCTCCACGACATGTAAGCGAACCTGCTCGGGCAACGGACGAGACAGGCCCTCTCCGGCTGAACTCATCACGGCCCCTACTCGGATTGGTCTTCACGTCAAGGGTACGGCTACCGCACCCCGCCACCGACCTGAGCGGCGGGCCGGGGGACGCCTCCGCCGAGTTGACACCGCATGGACAGCCGCCTTCTCCCAGATGTACGACGGGCGTCCGGCAGGTGTACGACCCCGCCCGCGACCACCTCGCCGAACGGCCGCCATCCGACACTCCCCCACCTCCCGACCGGGAAACCCCGGAAGGCCCCCTCCGCTCCCCCGGCCCCGTGTGTCACCCCGCTCCGGGCGTCCCCGCCACGGCCCGCTCAGGTCAGGTGACCCGCGTCGTGGACGGTCAGGGCGATCTGGACGCGGTTGTTCAGCTCCAGCTTCGTCAGCACCCGGGACACGTGAGCCTTGACCGTCGCCACGCTCATGTAGAGCTCGGCGGCGATCTCCGCGTTCGAGCTCCCCCTGCCGACCGCGAGCGCGACCTCGCGCTCGCGCTCGCTGAGCCCGGCCAGCAGCGTCGCGGCCCTTTCACGGCGCGCCCCCGCGCCGCCGTCGGCGACGTGGGCGATGAGCTGGCGGGTCACGGCGGGCGACAGGATCGGCTCGCCCGCCCCCACCCTGCGGATCGCGGCGACGAGCTCGCCGGGCGGGGTGTCCTTGAGCAGGAACCCCGCCGCCCCCGCCCGCAGGGCCCTCAGCACCTGGGCGTCGGCGTGGAAGGTGGTCAGGATGACCACCTCGGGAGCCGGGCCGGCGGCGCGCAGCCGCTCGGTCGCGCTCAGCCCGTCGACCCCGGGCATGCGGATGTCCATCAGCACCACGTCGGGCCGGTGCACGGCCACCAGGTGCGGCACCTCCCGCCCGTCCGCGCCCTCGCCGACGACGACCAGGTCGGCGGCCCCGCCGAGGATCATGGACAGCCCGGCGCGGACGAGCGCGTCGTCGTCCACGATCAGCACGCGGATCTCCGGCCTCGGAGCGGATGAGCTCATGTCGATCACGTTAGCCACGCCCGTCCTCCGCCCGAACGCCGGGCTCCGCCGTGCGGAGGCCGCTCCGTAGCCACCCGCGCGGCCACCCGGCCGCGCCGCCCCCTCCGTTCCGCCGGACCGGCCATGACACCCCTCCTCACACCGCCCACGGCAGCCACGCGCTGAGCCGGAACCCGCCGTCGACGCACGTGCCGTAGTCGAGGCGGCCGCCCATGAGCTCGGCGCGCTCGGTGAGCCCGATCAGGCCCGTCCCGCTGCCGGGAATGGCCTGCCCGACGGTCGTGGGATTGCGGATCTCGACGGTGAGCCCGTCACCGGGCCCGCCCGCCACGGTGACGTCGACCCGCGCGGCGGCGGCGTGCTTGCGCGCGTTGGTCAGCCCCTCCTGGGCGATCCGGTAGGCGTTCCTGCCGAGTCTGGCGGGCGCCCCGCCGGGATCGCTCACCCGCATGTCGAGCGCCACCTCCATGCCCGCGAGCCTGGACTCCTCCACGAGACCGGCCAGGTCGGCGAGGGTCGGCTGGGGCCGGTCGGGATCCGTGCCCTCGCCGCCGAGGCGGAGCACGCCGATGACCTCCCGCAGGTCCTGGAGCGCCTGGTGCGCCCCCGACCTGATCACCCCGGCCGCCCGGACCACGTCGCCAGCCGGGATGTCCGGGCGGTACTCCAGCGCGCCCGCGTGCACGCTGAGCAGCGAGAGACGGTGGGCGAGCACGTCGTGCATCTCCCTGGCGATGCGCTCGCGCTCCATGTGCCTGGCCCGCTCGACCCGCAGCTCGGCCTCGACCTCGGCCCGCTCGGCGCGGTCGCGCAGCGACAGCACGAGCTGACGCCTCGCCCTGATGAACATGCCCCAGATGATCAGCAGGAGGTAGAAGAGCACGGAGACGAGCAGCGACCCCAGGTAGGGCATCTCGGGGTCGGGACGCCACCACAGCACGGGCACGAGCACGGCCACGTGCAGCGCGCCCGTCATGACCACGGCCTTGAAGGGCCGGTGAACGGCGACGGTGAACAGCGCCGCGACGACGGCTCCGGCCGAGACGGTCGAGACGAGCGCGGTGGGCACGAGGGCGAGGGCGAGCCCGACCGGCCAGCGACGGCGCAGCCACAGCAGCGCGCACGCGGCGGCCCCGAGGATCTGGTCGGCGACGACGAGCGGCGGCGGCGCGGCGGTCTCGCCCAGGCTCAGCCCCGCGAGCAGCCCCAGCCCCGCGGACACGAGGAAGATGACGATGTCGACGCCCCAGTCGCGGGCCGAGCGGCGCACCGAGGAGCGATCGCCCGCGGAGTCACCGTGCAGGACCGCGGGCAGCAGCCATCGATACTCCGTCACACCGTACGAGGGTAGGGCCGCCCAAAGCGGTGCGACACCAACCAAAGTCGGTGTTTCGGCGACCTTCGGCCGACGCGCGGCGGCCGTGCCCTCACTCAGCATCGAGACATGAAAGTGACCCTTGAGATCCTCGGGACCCTCTGCGTCGTCCAGGCCGTCGGCGGGACGATCAACAACCTGTGGGGCAGCGGGCGCAGCTGGTTCCTGGTGAACTATCTGGACTTCCTGGACGGCTACGAGATCTTCGCCGGCATCGTGCTGGGCGTGCTGGGCCTGGCGCTGTGCTCGGCGGGCATGGCGCTGAGGAGAAAGGACCGGCGGGGCTGAGGGGGACCGGCGGGCCCGGTGACCTCCGCCACAGGCGTGAGGAGCCGTGGCACGGCGTTCTCCGCGGAAACCTCGGAGACGGACGCGGGAGAGGCGTCCGGCCGCGCGCGGGGGCGGCGGCCGGAAGCGGACCCGGAGCGGCAAATGTCGGTGGAGGCTCTTATGGTCGTGAACCGTGGAGTACGCCGTGCAGGGGACGCTGGACGAGCTGGGCACGCCGCTGGAGCAGATCACGTTCGTCGTGTTCGACCTGGAGACCACGGGGGTCTCCGCGGGCGAGCACGCGATCACGGAGATCGGCGCGGTCAAGGTGCGCGGCGGTGAGGTGCTCGGCGAGTTCGGCACCCTGGTCGATCCCGGCTCCCCGATCCCGCCGTTCATCTCGGTGCTGACCGGCATCACCGACGCCATGGTCGTGGCGGCGCCGAAGATCGAGTCGGTGCTGCCCTCGTTCCTGGAGTTCGCCGAGGGCGCGACGCTCGTGGCGCACAACGCGGGCTTCGACATGTCCTTCATCAAGGCGGCCTGCGCCGCCCTCGGCTATCCCCCGCCCGCCCACCCCGTGGTCGACACCGTGGTGCTGGCTCGCAGGCTGCTGACCCGCGACGAGGCCCCCAACTGCAAGCTGTCCACGCTGGCCCGGATCTTCAGCAGGACCGAGCCCTGCCACCGCGCGCTCGCGGACGCCCAGGCGACCGTGGACGTGCTCCACGCCCTGCTGGAGCGGGCGGGCTCGTTCGGGGTGCACACCCTGGAGGAGCTGAAGGGCTTCGTGCGCGCGCCGACCGCCGAGCAGCGCCGCAAGCGGCATCTGGCGGACGGGGTGCCCTCGGGGCCCGGCGTCTACGTGTTCGAGGACGACCGCGGCGACCCGCTCTACGTCGGCAAGAGCACCAACCTCCGCAACCGCGTGCGCAGTTACTTCACCGCGGCCGAGACCCGGCCGCGGATCCGCGAGATGGTCGGCCTCGCCGAGCGGATCCGGACGATCACCTGCGCGACCCCGCTCGAGGCGGAGGTCAGGGAGCTCAGGCTGATCGGCTCGGCCAAGCCGCGCTACAACCGCAGGTCGCGTTTCCCGGAGAAGATGGTCTGGCTCAAGCTCACCGACGAGCCGTTCCCCCGCCTGTCCGTCGTGCGCGAGGTCAGGGACGACGGCGCGGCCTACCTCGGCCCCTTCGGCGGCGTGCGCGCCGCCGAGGACGCCCGTGCCGCGCTGCACGAGACGATCCCGCTGCGGCAGTGCACCGAGAGGATCACCCCGCGCGCGGGCCGCCCCGCGTGCGCGCTCGCGGGGATCGGCAGGTGCGGGGCCCCCTGCGAGGGCCGCCAGAGCGTCGAGGAGTACGGCCTGCACGTCACCGCCGCCCGCAGGGCGATGGAGCTGGACTCGGCCGAGGTGTTCTCCGCGATCGAGGCCAGGATGGAGCGCCTGTCCCTCGACCAGCGCTACGAGGAGGCGGCCGCCGACCGCGACCGGCTCGCCTCGTACGTCCGCACCTGCGCGCGCATGCAGCGGCTGCGGGCGTTGACCTCGCTGCCGCAGATGGTCGCCGCCGCCCCCGTCACCGGCGGCGCGTGGGAGATCCACGTCGTCAGGCACGGCAGGCTGGCCTCGGCGGGGGTGATGCCCAGGGGCGCCCATCCGACCCCGTTCGTGGACGCCCTCGTGGCCACCGCGGAGACCGTCGTGCCCGGCCCCGGCCCGGTTCCCGCCGCGAGCGCGGAGGAGACCGAGTGCGTGCTGCGCTGGCTGGAGGGCCCCGGCGTGCGCCTGGTGCAGGTCGAGGGCGACTGGAGCCTGCCGATCGGCGGCGCGGGACGGCTCAAGGCCCGCATCGATCGCGCCTACCAGGCCCGCGAGCCGCACAGGCCCCGCGATGGCCGTCCGCTGCGCTGATAACTTCGTGGAAAAGTGCGAGCAGTTCTCAACGAGGAGGAAGCCAGTGGTCACCGCCATCGTGCACATCAACGCCGAGGTGGACCGGATCCCCGAGGTCGCCCAGGCGATCGCCGAGATCGACGGGGTGAGCGAGGTGTACTCCATCACCGGGGAGTACGACCTGCTGGCCATGGTCCGCGTCTCCGCCTACGAGGAGATCGCCGAGGTCATTCCCGGCAGGTTGAACAAGGTCTCCGGGGTGCTGCACACCGAGACGCACATCGCCTTCCGCACCTACTCCCGGCACGACCTCGAGGCCGCCTTCTCGATCGGCCTCGGCGAGTCCGACTAGGACCGCGCCGGGAGACGCCCACCGGGTGACGCGCCGCGCGGCGGCGCCCGCCCGCCCGGCGCGACGAGCGGCGGGCCCCGGCGCGCGGACGTTCATCCGAAAGGGGGGGCGCCGGGACGCGTCTCCCCCATGGTCGGCAGGCGTGCCCGCACCTCGAACCCTCCCTCGGGGAGGGGCCTGGCCTCCAGGGTCCCGCCGAACATCGTGGCGCGCTCGCGCATGCCGAGCAGTCCCGTCCCCACGCTGAGCGCGGCGGGCACGGGGACGGCCTCGCCGTCGTCGCGGACCAGCACGTCGAGGAAGCCGGGACGCCAGCGCAGCGTGACGTGGGCCGACCTGGCCCTGGCGTGCCTGAGGGTGTTGCTCAGCGCCTCCTGGACGATCCGGTACGCCGAGAGCTCCAGGGCGAGGCCGAGCTCGACGGGGCGTCCGTCCTCGACCACGTCGACGCGCAGGCCCGCCGTACGGACCTCGGCGAGCAGGTCGCACAGGTCCGACAGCTTGGGCTGGGGCGTCCTGGCCCCGGTGAGGCCGCCCTCCTCGCGCAGCAGGACCAGGATCCGCTGGAGCTCGAGAAGCGTCTGCCGGCCGGACTCCTCGGCCACGCGGAGGGTCTCGCGGGCCCTGGCTGGATCCTTCTCCATGATCATCCGGCCCGCGCCCACGCCCAGCGTCATCATGCTGACCCCGTGGGCGACCACGTCATGCAGTTCTCCGGCGATGCGGGCGCGTTCCCTCGTCGTCACGGCCCCCGCCAGGACCTCCCGCTGCCCGGCGAGCTCGGTCTGCTCCACCTCGAGCCGCAGGAGCAGCCGACGCCGTTCACGCAGGAGCCTCGCGGTCGCCAGGGACAGGCAGGCAACCACGAGAAGGAGCAGGCCGAGCGCCACCCAGGCCAGAAGGTCAACACGCCACATGAGCGCAATCTAGGACCGCGCCCCGCGGGGCTGCATCCCCTCATGGGTGGATCTTGCGTCCGCCCGTGAGGGGAGGCAGGGCAGCCGGGTCAGGACGACTTCAGCGCCTGGCTGGCCTCGACCCAGCGCGTGAGGGTCGCCTCCGCCGCGCCGGAGTCCACGGCGTGCGCGGCCCTGGCGTATCCCCCGGCCATCGCGGCGTCGAGGTCGTCGCCCGCGCCCTCGAGGGAGACCAGCGCGGCCGCGGCGTTGAGCAGCACCGCGTCGCGGACCGGGCCGGTCTTGCCGCCGAGCAGGTCGCGCACGGCCTGCGCGTTGAACGTCACGTCGCCCCCGCGCAACGCGTCCGGCGCGGACCTGGGGATGTCGAGCACGGCCGGGTCGAAGACGGTCTTCCTGGCCTCGCCGTCGCGCACCACCCAGATGGTCGAGGTCGTCGCGGTGGTGAGCTCGTCGAGCCCGTCGTCCCCCCGGAAGACCAGGGCCGAGACGCCGCGCTCGGCGAACACGCCCGCGACCACGGGGAGCATGACCGGGTCGAAGATGCCGATCGCCTGGGCCTGGGGCCTGGCGGGGTTGGTCAGCGGCCCCAGGAAGTTGAAGACCGTCGGGATGCCGAGCTCCTTGCGCGCGGGCCCGACGAAGCGCAGCGCCGGGTGGTAGTGCGGCGCGAAGCAGAAGGCGATGCCCGCCTCGACCGCGACCCTGGCGGTGTTCTCCGGGGTCAGGTCGAGCACGACCCCCAGGTGCTCCAGCACGTCGGCGGCGCCGCAGAGGGAGGAGGCCGCCCTGTTGCCGTGCTTGACCACCCGCGCGCCCGCCGCCGAGGCGACGATCGCGGCCATCGTGGAGACGTTGACCGTGTGGGCGCGGTCGCCGCCGGTGCCGACGACGTCGACGACGGGCCCCTCGACCGACAGCGGGGTCGCCCGCTCCAGCATGGTGCGCGTCAGCCCGGTCAGCTCGGCGACCGTCACCCCCTTGGCGCGCAGCGCCACGGCGAAGCCCGCGATCTGCACGGACGTCGCCGAGCCGGACATGATCTCGTTCATCGCCCAGGCGGCCTCGTCCGCCGTGAGGTGCTCACCCGCGAGCAGGGCCGACAACAGCGCGGGCCAGGTGGTGCGCGCGTCCATGGAGGTCTCCAGAAGGAAGGAAGGTGTTCTGGCGGGCGGTCAGGCGGTCAGGCGGGTGGACAGGCGGCGGCGCATCAGGTCGGCGACGGTGCCCGCCAGGGCCACCGGGTCGATCGGCTGCGGCACGACGGCCTCGGCGCGGGACCACTCGGCCAGCCAGCGGTCGTCGCGGCGGGCGATCAGCAGGCAGATCGGCGGACAGTCGTACACCTCGTCCTTGGCCTGCCTCGCGACCCCCATGCCACCCGCGGGCCGGGCCTCCGCGTCGAGCACCGCGACGTCGATCTCTCCCGAGTCGAAGTGCTGCACGACCTTCGCGTGGGTGGCGCACTCCACGATCTCCACGAGGGGCACGTCGGCGGCGGGACGCCGGCCGAGGGCCTGCCGCACCTTCTCTCGGGTGCTCGCGTCGTCGCTGTAGACGAGGACCCTCATCTTGTCGTCGGTGCTCACGGTGGCGCTCACTATCCCTTGTCGATGTATGGTCACCTGGGATGGTACCGGTCGGCTCGCCCGGAGACCCAGGGCAGACGCATCACCGAAACAATTGCCCTATACGCCCGGTTTTGCGGGACGCGTGGGTCCCCTATTGGGGGGTCGTGCGGCGACCCGACCAGGAGAGCCGCAATAATGCTGCCCGTGGCGACAGCATCCGCAATCTCAACGACGACGACAGCGCATTCGTCCCGCAGGCCAGACCTGGTCAGCGTCGGGACGATCGTCTGGCTGTCCTCTGAGCTCATGTTCTTCGCGGCGCTGTTCGCGATGTACTTCACCATCCGGTCGGTGAGCCTCGGCCAGGGACTTCCCTGGCCGGAGGCTCACCTGAACGTCCAGTTCTCGTTGGTCAACACGATCATCCTGGTCCTGTCGAGCGTGACCTGTCAGCTGGGCGTGTGGGCGGCTGAGAAGGGCCAGGTCGCCAAGCTGCGCTTCTGGTACATCGTCAGCTTCCTGATGGGCGCCGTGTTCGTCGGCGGCCAGCTGTACGAGTACAGCCAGCTGGTCCACGAGGGGCACACCCTGTCGCACTCCGCGTACGACTCGGTGTTCTACCTGACCACGGGCTTCCACGGCCTTCACGTGACCGGTGGACTGATCGCGTTCCTGTTCATGCTGGGACGCACGTACGCCGCGAAGCGCTTCACCCGTGAGCAGGCGACCAGCGCCATCGTCGTGTCCTACTACTGGCACTTCGTCGACGTGGTCTGGATCGGCCTTTTCGTGACCATCTACGGCATTCATTAAGGAATCGGGGATCTCTGTGAATAGGATCACCGCTGGGCGGCGGCATCCCCTCGCGAGATACGCCGTCCTGCTTCTTGCCCTGGGACTGCTGGGGGGCTTCTACACCCTCGCGGCCCCGACGAGCGAGCGGGCTGACGCGGCCATCGCGTCCGGCAGGGCCGACGACGTCGCCGAGGGCAGGAAACTCTTCGAGCAGAGCTGCTCCAGCTGCCACGGCCTCAACGCCGAGGGCACCGCGAACGGCCCGACGCTCGTCGGCGTCGGCGCCGCCGCCGTGGACTTCCAGGTCAGCAGTGGCCGTATGCCCCTGGCCAACCCCGGCGCGCAGGCTCCGCGCAAGCCGACGGCCCCCTGGGTCAACGACGACACCATCAGGCAACTCGGCGCCTACATCCAGTCGCTGGGCGGCGGCCCCGTCGCCCCCGGCCCCGAGCAGGTCGACCCGGCGAAGGGCGACAAGGCGAAGGGCGGCGAGCTGTTTCGCGCGAACTGCATCCAGTGCCACAACTTCGTCGGCTCCGGCGGCGCGCTGACCCAGGGCAAGTACGCCCCGCCGCTGCACGACGCCACTCCGACGCAGATCTACGAGGCCATGATCACCGGCCCGCAGGCGATGCCCGTCTTCAACGACAGCATCATCACTCCCGAGCAGAAGCGGGACATGATCGCCTACATCGTGGGCGTGCGTGAGGAGCCCAACCCGGGCGGCGCCGGTCTCGGCCGCATCGGCCCGGTGACCGAGGGTCTCGTCGCCTGGATCGTGGGCATCAGCCTGCTCGCCCTCGCCGCCATCTGGATCACCGCTAAGAAGCGACAGGCCCACCAATGACTGACACCAATCACGACATCGAACAGCCCGACGGACGCGTGCCACGGCGCGTCATCGGCACCCCCTCCCCAGCCACGGGCACTTCCCTGCTCGGGACCGACGAGCATCACGCCGAGGGCGTCGCCGACGTCCCCGGCGTGATCCCGCAGAACGAGCAGACCGCGAGGAAGGGCGAGAGGGTCGCCGCCCTCTGCTTCACCGTCACCTTCCTCGCGGCGGTCGCCTTCGTCGTCTCCTACGTGGCGTTCCAGGTCGGCGACGTCGAGACGACCCAGGTCTCCACCCTGGCCCTGGGCGGCTCCCTCACCCTGGCGTTGCTCGCGCTGGCCGCGGGCATCGTGGTGTGGGTCCGCATGGTCATGCCGAAGTACAACCTGGTCCAGGAGCGTCACCCGATGGCCTCGGGTCCCGAGGCCAGGGAGTACGTCGCGGAGACCTTCCTGCAGGGCGCGGCCGAGAGCGGCATCACCAAGCGGCCGCTGCTGCGCCGCACGCTCCTGCTCGCCGCCGCCCCGCTGGGCGTGCTCCCGCTGGTGCTGCTGCGCGACCTCGGGCCGCGCTACAGCGACTTCCCGAGCAAGCTGCGGCACACCGTCTGGGGCGAGAAGACCAAGGACGGCAAGAACCGCAGGCTCGTCGTCGAGGGCACCGGCGCGCCGATCCGCGCGGCGGACTTCAACTCCCCCGGCGGCATCCTCTCCGTCGTGCCCGAGGGTTACGAGCACGACCTCAACGCCCTGGCCAAGGCCACACTGATCCTGATCAAATTCCGCCCGGAAGAGATCAAGTCCGGAACGAACAAGAACTGGACGCACGACGGGATCGTCGCGTACTCCAAGATCTGCACCCACGTCGGCTGCCCCGCGGCCCTCTACGAGCAGACCACGCACCACATCCTGTGCCCGTGCCACCAGTCGACCTTCGACGCCGCGGACGGCGCCAAGGTCATCTTCGGTCCGGCCGCCAGGCCTTTGCCCCAGCTGCCGATCGCCGTGGACAACGAGGGATACCTCGTCGCCACGGCCGACTTCGCCGTCCCGCCGGGACCGAGCTTCTGGGAGCGCGGCGACGCTGAGGCCGAGGTCCGTGAGAACGGAGGCCACGCATGAGCACCGGAACCGTTCCGAAGCCCATAGCGGGCACGAGCAGTTTCCTCGACGACCGGCTCGGCGCGGGGAACTTCCTCAAGCGCAACCTGCGCAAGGTCTTCCCCGACCACTGGTCGTTCCTGCTGGGTGAGATCGCTCTCTACTCGTTCATCATCCTGCTGCTGACCGGCACCTTCCTGACGTTCTTCTTCAAGCCCTCCATGGGGCACGTCGTCTACGAGGGCTCCTACGAGCCGCTCAAGGACGTCACGATGTCCGAGGCGTACGCCTCGTCGCTGCACATCAGCTTCGACGTGCGCGGCGGTCTGCTGATGCGGCAGATGCACCACTGGGCCGCCCTGCTGTTCGTCGCCGGCATGATGGTGCACGCGCTCCGAGTGTTCTTCACCGGTGCGTACCGCAAGCCGCGCGAGCTGAACTGGCTCATCGGCGTCGGCCTGCTCACTCTGGCGCTGCTGGAGGGTCTGACCGGCTACTCCCTGCCCGACGACCTGCTCTCCGGCGCGGGTCTGCGGATCACCGAGGGTGTGGCGATCTCGCTGCCGCTGGTCGGCACGTGGATCACCTTCTTCCTCTTCGGCGGCGAGTATCCCGGCGAGGACGTGATCTCGCGGTTCTACTCGCTGCACATCCTGCTCATCCCGGGCATCCTGCTGGCGCTCATCTCGGCCCACATGGTCCTGATGTGGGTGCAGAAGCACACCCAGATGCCGGGCAAGGGCCGCACGAACACCAACGTGGTCGGCGCCCCGTTCTACCCGGCCTTCATGGCCAAGGCGGGCGCGTACTTCATGTTCACGTTCGGGGTGATCGCGCTGCTGGGCACCTTCGCCCAGATCAACCCGATCTGGCTGTTCGGCCCCTACACGCCGGCGGACATCTCGGCGGGCTCCCAGCCCGACTTCTACATGGGCTTCCTGGAGGGTTCGCTCCGCCTGATGCCCGCGTGGGAGATCAACGTCCTGGGCTTCACCCTGCCGTTGAGCGTGCTGATCCCGGCGCTGGTCCCGATGGGCATCATCATGACGGGACTCGCCCTGTATCCCTTCATCGAGCAGTGGGTCACCGGGGACCGCAGCGAGCACCACGTCGCCGAGCGTCCCCGCAACAACCCGCACCGCACCTCGATCGGCATGTCGGCGATCACCTTCTACGGCGTCCTGTGGCTGCTCGGCGCGAACGACGAGATCTCCTCGTTCTTCCACGTCTCGCTGAACTGGACGACGTACGTCGGCCGGGTCCTGGTCTTCGTCGGCCCGCTGGTCGCCTACATCGTCACCTACCGGATCTGCCTCGGCCTGCAGCGCGCCGACGCCGCGGTGATCGGTCACGGCGTGGAGTCGGGCGTCATCAAGCGCCTGCCCCACGGTGAGTACATCGAGGTCCACGTCCCGCCGAACGAGGCCATCGAGGCCCACGTCCGCGGCAAGACGCCGGTCCCGATGATCGCCGGAACCGACGCCGACAGCGACGGCATCCCCCCCAAGGGGATGCGCGGCCCGCTCGGCAAGCTCCGCGCCAAGATGAGCAAGGCCTACGGCGGCGAGAAGATCGCCCTGGACGACGGCCACGGTCACGGCGACGAGCACGGCGAGCACGCGGAGGTCGGCCCGGGCAAGGACGACAAGTCCCTCACCCACTGATCGACCCGACAGGCACAAGCCGTCAAAGGCGGGGCCCGGACACCACACGGTGTCCGGGCCCCGCCCTTTTGCGTCCCCTTCGCGCCCTGCCGCCGAGCCCCCGCCTCACGGCGCCGGCTTCCCGCCGGGTGCCACGGGGCCCGCGCGTCCACTCGGCGAGACGGCACGACCACCCGGAAACGGCCCTGTACGGCCCGCTCTGACCTGCGTGGACCTCATCGGAACCCATCCATGGGCAACGCGCGAACGCCCCTCAGGAGGCCGTACAGGGCCTCAGGCGCGACGGAGGACGAAGGTGGCCGCGTGGAGGGTCACAGGTCGTCGGTGGTGAAGTATCTGACGCTGCTCCACTTGAGCCACTCCTTCCAGTTCTCCTGCCAGTGACCCCAGCCGTTGGTCGGCTCCAGCTTGCGGGGCGAGCCGGTGATGATGATGGGGTCGCCGATCAGCGTGTTGTCGATGAACCAGGAGGCGTTGCTCGGGCTGACGTTGACGCAGCCGTGGCTCACGTTGGCGTACCCCTGCGAGCCGACCGACCAGGGGGCGCTGTGGACGTACTCGCCGCTGTTGGAGATGCGGACGGTGTTGTAGACGGTCATCTGGTAGTAGCCGGGGGAACCGGGGCCGATGCCGGGTGAGGTCATGACGGTGACGGGCTCCCTGGACATGGCCAGGTGCACCCCGCTGGTCGTGTAGTACTTCCACTGGCCGCCCTGACCCGCGCTCATGGGGATCTGCCGGACGACCTTGCCGTCGCGTCTGACGGTCAGGTGGTGAGTGAGGGTGCTGCCCTTGGTGATCTGGGAACGGCCGACCCTGAAGCGCAGGGTCTGGTTCTGCTTGCCGTACAGGCCCCTGCCGCCTCTGACGCCCTCCAGACGGGCGTCGACGCGGACGTTGGTGTGCGCGGGCCAGAACTCCTTCGGACGGAAGTGCACGGTCTTGTCGTCGAACCAGTGCCACGCTCCGAGGACCGGCTTGGAGGTGCGGACCAGCAGGTTCCGCTCGACCTCGACGCGGTCGGCGATGGGCTGGTCGAAAGTGATCATGACCGGCATGCCGACCCCGACCGTCAGGCCCGTCGTCTCCTTGCTGGGCATGAGGCTCTCGATCGCGAAGGTCTTGTCGACCTTGGCCGTGGAGAAGGAGGTGGTGGTCCGCGTGACCTTCCCCGCCGGGTTCACCGCGGTCGCGGTGACCTCGTAGGAGGTGCCGGGAAGCACGGTGCCCCTGCTGTGCCACTGGGTGCCGTCGGCGCTCAGCACGCCCGTCAGGGCACCCTTGGGGCCCTTCACGGCGACGCTCTTCAGGGTCCCGCCCCTGGCGGCGACCAGGACGGTCGCGTGGCTCGGCACGTTGCCCGCCCTGTCCAGGGGGACCACGCTGACGGCGGCGTCGGCGTACTGCACGGCGGCGCCCGTGCTCTGCGCGGCGGTGGTCGAACCGTCCGAACACGAGGTCACCAGTGCCAGAGCCAGCAGGCCGACTCCCGGAATCGATCGACGCATCGCCTGCCCCACCTGTACTTCCCTGTTCAGGACCGCTCTAGTGATCCTGTTATTACCCGGAGTAAGCGGAGCGCCACATATGACAGCGATTCTGAGCAGCCAATAAACACCAAAAAACGGGCCACGGAAGCTTCCGTGGCCCGTTCTCGGGCATGAGGGGCGGCGCGGAGCGCCGAGGGGTCAGTGCGAGAAGTGACCCCGGTAGTACTCGAAGACGAACCCGATCATGCTCATGATGACCGCGAAGACGCCGATCAGGAACAGCCACCAGCCGATGACCAGGCCGACCGCGGTGAGCGAGACGGCCAGGCAGACGAACAGCGGCCACCAGCTGTGCGGGCTGAAGAAGCCGAGCTCTCCGGCGCCGTCGCTGATCTCGCCCTGCTTGTCGTCCTCCGGCTGGTCGCCGATGCGACGGGCGGTGTACATGAGGTAGTAGCCGATCATGAAGGCGAAGCCGACCGAGATGGCCATCGCCGTCGTGCCCACCGGCTCCTTGGACCAGTACCAGTAGACGACGTCCACCGCGGCGAAGAACACGCCGCAGAGGATGAACAACCAGCCCTGGAC
The DNA here is from genome assembly GCF_027922005.1 of Streptosporangium carneum. GTDB lineage: Bacteria > Actinomycetota > Actinomycetes > Streptosporangiales > Streptosporangiaceae > Streptosporangium > Streptosporangium carneum. The sequence goes on from NZ_BSEV01000007.1 coordinate 118,161, forward strand.
CTTCATCGGACCTCCTCCAGCTCACGCGGGGTGGTGACGGTGTGCGGGTACTTGAGGTCGAACGCCGGGCGCTCGGAGCGGATGCGCGGCAGCGAGGTGAAGTTGTGCCGCGGCGGCGGGCAGGAGGTCGCCCACTCCAGGGAGTTGCCGTAACCCCACGGGTCGTCGACGGTGACCTTCGGGGCCGTCTTGTGGGTCTTCCACACGTTGTACAGGAACGGCAGCGTGGAGGCGCCCAGCAGGAACGCGCCGACCGAGGAGACCATGTTCAGGTCGGTGAAGCCGTCGATCGGGCTGTAGTCGGCGTAACGCCGCGGGAAGCCCTCCGCGCCCAGCCAGTGCTGGACGAGGAAGGTGGTGTGGAAGCCGATGAACAGCGTCCAGAAGTGCACCTTGCCCAGCGTGTCGTTGAGCATCTTGCCGGTGAACTTGGGCCACCAGAAGTAGAAGCCCGCGAACATCGCGAACACCACGGTGCCGAAGACGACGTAGTGGAAGTGGGCCACCACGAAGTAGGAGTCCGACACCTGGAAGTCCAGCGGCGGCGAGGCCAGGATGACACCGGTCAGGCCGCCGAACAGGAAGGTGACCAGGAAGCCGATGGAGAACAGCATCGGCGACTCGAAGGACAGGTGCCCCCGCCACATCGTGCCGATCCAGTTGAAGAACTTCACCCCGGTCGGGACCGCGATGAGGAACGTCATGAAGGAGAAGAACGGCAGCAGCACCTGGCCGGTCGGGAACATGTGGTGGGCCCACACGGTGATCGACAGACCGGCGATGGCGATGGTCGCGCCGACCAGGCCGATGTAGCCGAACAGCGGCTTGCGGCTGAAGACCGGCAGGATCTCGGTGACGATGCCGAAGAACGGCAGCGCGATGATGTACACCTCGGGGTGGCCGAAGAACCAGAACAGGTGCTGCCAGAGCATGGCGCCGCCGGTCTCGGAGGCGAAGATCTGCGCGCCGAGCTTGCGGTCGGCCTCCAGGGCCAGCAGCGCGGCGGCCAGCACCGGGAAGGCCATCAGCACGAGGATCGAGGTGAGCAGGATGTTCCAGGTGAACATCGGCATGCGGAACATCGTCATGCCGGGCGCGCGCATGCAGATGATCGTGGTGATGAAGTTCACCGAGCCGAGGATCGTGCCCAGACCGCTGATGGTCAGGCCGACGATCCACAGGTCACCGCCGACGCCGGGCGAGCTGATCGCGTTCGACAGCGGGGTGTAGGCGAACCAGCCGAAGCTGGCCGCGCCGCCCGGGGTGATGAAGCCCGACAGGGCGATGGTGCTGCCGAAGGTGAACAGCCAGTAGCTCACCATGTTCAGACGCGGGAAGGCCACGTCGGGCGCGCCGATCTGCAGCGGCATGAGCTCGTTGGCGAAGCCGGCGAACAGCGGCGTCGCGAACATCAGCAGCATGACCGTGCCGTGCATGGTGAACAGCTGGTTGAACTGCTCGTTGCTGGTGATCTGCAGGCCGGGCTGCGCGAGTTCGGCTCGCATGATCAGCGCCATGACGCCGCCGATCAGGAAGAAGACGAACGAGGTGATGAGGTAGAGGTGTCCGATGATCTTGTGATCGGTGGACGTCATCCACTTCACCACGACCGATCCCTTGCGGGTCGCCGGGGGTAGGGGGAGGGACTCGTTGTGCGCGGTCACTGGGCACCCGCCTGACTAGCGATGTACTGATCGAACTCGGCCTGGGGAACGAGTTTCACCGAGAAGAGCATCCGGCTGTGGTCCGTGCCGCACAGCTCGGCGCAGCGGCCCGCGTAGACGGCGGGCTTGTCGAGGGTGTCCACTTCGAACTTGTTGGTCACGCCGGGGATGACGTCGCGCTTGAAGTGGAAGGAGGGCACCCAGAAGGAGTGGATGACGTCCGGCGAGACGAGGTCGAACTCGATCTTCTTGCCGACGGGGAGCACCAGCTGCGGGCCCCCGGTGTAGTCGCTGGCGGGCTTGCCGACGACCTCGACCTTCTTGCCGTTGTAGTCGGTGGTGAAGCGCCAGCTCCACTGGAAGCCCTCGACCTTGACCTTCACGTCGGGGTGACCGGAAAGCGTGTTGACGTAGTTCTGGTCACGCGCGGTGAAGAAGAAGAACACTCCGACCATGATGATCGGGACAACCGTGTAGAGGATCTCGATCGGGAGGTTGTAGCGCACCTGCGGCGGCAGGGTCTCCTTCGAGTTCTTCCTCTTGCGGTGGAACGCCACGGACCACAGGATCAGGCCCCACACGACCACACCGGTGGCGAGAGCGGCGATCCAGGATCCGTTCCACAGATTCTGGACGGTATCGGCCTGCTTGGTGATGCCGACGGGCATGCCGCCACGGGACCACTCCTCGGCACTGCACGCCGTCGCGGACACCAGCAGCAGCGCCAGAGCGGCAGCGCGTGGCACCCGGCGGCGGGCCAACGAACGCCGTGCAGAACGGCGGGTCGGACTCACGGATCGCCTACCCCACAGATGAAGCCCAGGAGTCGCTCCTGGGCGGTCGTTTGTTCATGTTCACAACTTGTAGTTCACAGCTTTACGCTGGGGGACACATTAGCGCGGACCACCCTCGCCCCCCCGCGCAGCCCCCGATTGCGTCGCGTGTGATGCGACGATTGGGACGTGGCGTACTTCGACGCGGCCTCGACCGAGCCGCTGCACCCTCAGGCCCGCGAGGCCCTGATCGCGGCGCTCGACGTCGGCTGGGCCGACCCGGCGAGACTGTACGGTCCCGCCCGCCGGGCAAGGATGTTACTGGAACAGGCGCGCACAGAGGTGGCCGAGGCTCTCGGAGCCCGTCCCGACGAGGTCTCGTTCACCTCCTCGGGCACCCAGGCCGTGCATCTGGGCGTGCTCGGCGCGCTGCACGGGCGGCGCAGGGTCGGACGCCGCCTGGTGACCTCCGCGGTGGAGCACTCCAGCGTGCTGCACGCCGCCGGGGTCCACGAGCGCGACGGCGGCTCGGTGGAGACGGTCGGCGTCGGCCTGACCGGCGCGGTCGACCCGGCCGCGTTCAGGGAGGCCGTGCTCGCCGAGGGCACGGCCCTGGCCTGCCTGCAGAGCGCCAACCACGAGGTGGGGACGGTCCAGCCGATCGCGGAGGCCGCGGCGGCGTGCGCCGAGGCCGGCGTGCCCCTGCTGGTCGACGCCGCGCAGACCGCGGGCCGGATGCCGCTGCCCGGCGGCTGGTCGGTGCTGGCCGCGAGCGCGCACAAGTGGGGCGGCCCCGCGGGGGTCGGCGTCCTGGTCGTCCGCAAGGGCACCAGGTGGCGCAGCCCGCTCCCCGAGGACGAGCGCGAGCGCCGCAGGGTCCCGGGGTTCGAGAACGTGCCCGCGATCGTCGCCTCGGCCGCCGCGCTGCGCGCCATGGCCGCCGAGTCCGCCGGGGAGTCGGCGCGCCTGTCCGCGCTGGTCGACCGCATCAGGACAGAGGTCCCCCGGCTGGTCCCCGACGTCGAGGTGATCGGCGATCCGGTCGCCCGCGCTCCGCACATTGTCACCTTTTCGTGTCTTTACGTGGAAGGTGAGGCGTTGCTGACAGAATTGGACAAGGCAGGATTCGCCGTATCGTCTGGCAGTTCCTGCACGGCCAGTACGCTTCGTCCATCACACGTTTTGGAGGCCATGGGCGTGCTTACGCATGGGAACGTCCGGGTATCGCTGCCCCGAGGCGCGTCCTCGGCGGATGTCGATCGCTTCCTCGCCGTCCTGCCGGACATGGTGAGGAGGATCCGTGAGGACGCGGGAATAAAGTCGTGATCGATATTCGGGAAGTGAGCGCTTCATGACGTCCGCACAGGCCGCAGCGGAGGGGGCCACCCAGCCTCCGGCTCTGACCATCGACGCGCTGGGCAAGAAGTGCCCCATCCCCATCATCATGCTCGCCGAGCAGATCAACTACGTGCCGCGCAACGCGATCGTCTCCGTGCTCGCCGACGACCCCGCGGCGTTCACCGACATCCCCGCCTGGTGCAGGCTGAAGTCGCACCACCACGTGGGCAGCCACGAGCTTCCCGGCGGCGGCTGGGCCATCCACGTGCGGCGCAACTACTGAGCTCCCCCGGGATCGCCGAGATCCCCCGCGGGCCCCTCGTGGCGGCCCGCGGGAGGAGGACTCACCCGCGTGGCGGGCTCAGGCGTAGTGGCACTTCACCAGGGGCTCGACCTCGGCGGCCGCCTCCGCGCCGTAGGCGGCGGCGAAGCGCTCGAGGAACGACGCGCGGCCGAGCTCGTACTCCTGGCCGCCGACCCGCTCGAGGACGTGGGTGGCGGTGAGGTTGCCGATCTGGCCGCAGCGCTCCAGGGACAGACCCCAGGCGACGCCCGCCAGGAAGCCGGAGCGGAAGGCGTCGCCGACGCCGGTCGGGTCGGCCTTGCCCAGTTCGGGGGCCGGCGAGACGTGCAGGGAGGGCTCGCCCTTGCGGTCGATCACGGCGCCCTTGGGGCCGAGCGTGGTGACGCGGACGCCGACCCGGTCGAGGATCTCCTCGTCGGACCAGCCGGTCTTCTGCTCGATCAGGCCCTTCTCGTAGTCGTTGCCGAACAGGTAGGCGGCGCCGTCGACGAGCCGCCGGATGTCCTCTCCGGGCATGCGGGCGAGCTGCTGCGAGAGGTCGGCCGCGAACGGGATGCCGCGTCCCCTGGCCTCGTCGGTGTGCCGGAGCATCGCGTCGGGGTCGTTGGGGCTGACCAGGACGAGGTCGAGGCCGCCGAGCCGGTCGACGATCGGGCCGAGCTCGATCAGCCGGGCCTCGGCCATCGCCCCGGTGTAGAACGACGCGATCTGGTTGTGGTCCTCGTCGGTCGTGCACAGGAACCTGGCGGTGTGGTGGATCTCGGAGACGTGCACGGAGTCACAGTCGACGCCGTGCCGTTCCAGCCAGGACCGGTAGTCGGCGAAGTCCGCGCCGACCGCGCCGACCAGGACGGGCCGCAGTCCCAGGCAGCCCATGCCGAAGGCGATGTTGGCCGCGCAGCCGCCTCGGCGGATCTGCAGGTCGTCCACGAGGAAGGACAGGGAGACCCGGTCGAGCTGCTCGGCGATGAGCTGGTCGCCGAAGCGGCCCGGGAAGGTCATCAGATGGTCGGTCGCGATTGAGCCGGTGACGGCGATGCGCACGGGATCATTCTCCTCGTTGTCAGCATCTCTGGATATGACGGGGATTGGAGCCCCGCAAGAATACGCGACCAGGTGAACGCGCGAAGGCCTCGCGGGGTGACAGATCTCACCCCGCGAGGCCTTCGCGTGTCACTCGTCCTGACGTGTCCGCGCGGACCCGTCTAGTTGAACGAGTCGCCGCAGGCGCAGGAGCCGGTGGCGTTCGGGTTGTCGATCGTGAAGCCCTGCTTCTCGATCGTGTCGACGAAGTCGACCGTGGCGCCGACGAGGTACGGCGCGCTCATCCGGTCGGTGACCACGCTGACGCCGTTGAAGTCCGAGACGACGTCGCCGTCCATGGAACGGTCGTCGAAGAAGAGCTGGTAGCGCAGGCCTGAACAGCCGCCGGGCTGCACGGCCACGCGCAGCTGGAGGCCCTCCTCGCCCTGCTGCTCCAGCAGGCTCTTGACCTTGGCCGCGGCCGCGTCACTGAGGATCAGGCCCTGCGCCGTGGTCTCACTGCTCTCAACCGACATGTGGTGACTCCCGCGTCTGCGTCAACCGCCCGTTCGGAACGGCTGTCTGTTTGTGACGTCCTTCTTAGACGCTACCAACACGCGCGGACGGCCACACATTCCTGGGACCGCAACCATCCTCCACCCCGGAATAAAACCCCCCACGGCGTGTGTCATCATTAGTCGTCAGTTCGACGATAAGGGGGTGTGGTCGTGACGACCACCGAGACCGGGCTTCCGCTTTTCGTCCTCGGCAGGGGGACCGACCCGCACAGCGAGCGCGGCGTCGACTGTCCCGGCGAGCTGCCGTCGGCCTCAGATCCGGCGCTCGTCGAGCGCGCCAGGCGGGCCAAGGCCGCGCTCGGCGACCGGGTCTTCGTCCTGGGGCACCACTACCAGCGCGACGAGGTCATCCAGTTCGCCGACGTGACCGGAGACTCCTTCAAGCTCGCCAAGGACGCGGCGGCCAGGCCTGACGCGGAGTACATCGTCTTCTGCGGCGTGCACTTCATGGCGGAGTCGGCCGACATCCTCACCAACGACTCGCAGAAGGTCGTGCTGCCCGACCTCGCGGCCGGCTGCTCGATGGCGGACATGGCCACCTTCGACCAGGTGGAGGAGTGCTGGGAGGCGCTGGAGGACGCCGGGATCGCCGAGGTGACGGTTCCGGTCACCTACATGAACTCCAGCGCCGACATCAAGGCGTTCTGCGGGCGCAACGGCGGCGCGGTGTGCACCTCCTCCAACGCCAGGCGCGCCCTCGACTGGGCGTTCTCCCGCGGCGAGAAGGTGCTGTTCCTGCCCGACCAGCACCTGGGGCGCAACACCGCGGTGCTGGAGATGGGCCTGTCGCTCGACGACTGCGTCGTCTACAACCCGCACCGGCCGAACGGCGGGCTGACCGCGGAGCAGCTCGAGAACGCCAAGATGATCCTGTGGAAGGGGCACTGCTCGGTCCACGGCCGTTTCACCGCCGGATGCGTCGACGAGGTGCGCGAGCGGATCCCCGGGGTCAACGTGCTGGTCCACCCCGAGTGCAGGCACGAGGTGGTCACCAAGGCCGACTACGTGGGCTCGACCGAGTACATCATCAAGAAGCTGCAGGAGGCCCCCGCGGGCTCCTCCTGGGCGGTGGGCACCGAGCTGAACCTGGTCAAGCGGCTGGGGCAGATGTTCCCCGACAAGAACGTGACCTTCCTCGACAAGACCGTCTGCTACTGCTCGACGATGAACCGGATCGACCTGCCGCACCTGGTGTGGGCGCTGGAGTCCCTCGCGGCGGGCCAGGTGGCCAACCAGATCACCGTGGACCCGGAGACCACCCGCTGGGCCAAGGTCGCCCTCGACCGGATGCTGGCCCTGCCCTGACCGCCCGTCCGCTGACGGGATCCCGCGGAGCGCCCTGTCACGGAGTGCGCCCCCGGCGGCCGCCGGCCGCCGGGGGGAGCGCGGCGGCGGGGTCGTCCTCGTGGCGACCCGCGGACGCCCCGGCCTCCTCGTGGCGACCCGCGGACGCCCCGGTCTCCTCGTGGCGGCCGTCCCGTGAGCACGGCCGCCGGGCGCCCTCGTGAACGCGCGAGGGGTCAGCGAAGCCCGTAGACCACCCGGACGCTGACCGAGACGCTCTGCTGGCCCGGACTGATCGAGGCCTTGTCGGCCGCGATGCCGGCGCCGTACGCCATCGGCCTGGGCGGGGTCACGTTCTCCTCGGCGATCGTCACGACCGGGCCGAGCTCCCGCCCCGCCAGCTTGGCGTACTGCTCAGCCCGGGACCTGGCGTCCTTGAACGCCACCTCGCGCGCGGCCCTGAGCACCTTGCGGCCGTCGGAGATCTCGAAGGAGACGCCGTTGAGTCGCACCTCCTCCCCCGCCTCGACCGCCGCCTCGATGACCTTGTCGGCGTTCTCCACGTCGCGCACGACCGCCTCGACGCCCTGGACGGCCCGGTAGCCGGAGACCTTGGGGTAGGTGTCGTACTCGGGGCCCAGGGCCAGCTCGTTCGTCCGCAGGTCCTTGGCGTCGATCCCGGCCTTGAGCAGAGCCTTCGTCAACCTGGCCGCGGCCCTGCGGGCGTCGGCGAAGGCCTGTCCCGGGGTCGCGCGGCGCACCTCGACACCGGTGTTCAGGCGCATGATGTCCGGGGGCGAGGACAGGCTTCCCTCTCCCGTGACCGTCACCTGGGCTTGGCTTTCGTCCACTACCACCCTCGCAACGTCGGAGCCGGAGTCGGCGAACGCGGCCCCGCCGAACATCCCCATGGTGACGAACGCGGCCGCGGCCACGGTGTGAGACAACTTGATCATATGCTCATGGCACCACGGCCTGGCGACGAGGCCGGGGAGGCCCGACGCGCCCTGCCGTGTCTTGAAGATCAGATTACGGCGCGCTCCCGCCACCAGGCCAGCAGCCCCGCGTCGCCCTCGACGGCGTAGTCGTCGGCGCTGCGCCTGCCCCACACGACCTGCAGCAGGTCGGCGGCCGTCGAGGTGCGGACGGTGACCGTCCCCGGCTGGAGGGAGCGCGCGTGGTGGAAGCGGTCGGGGTCGAGGGTGACCACCCATCCCGCGCCGGTGTCGGCCTGCAGGGAGATCGTCTCGCCCGCTCCCCTCAGCTCGGCCACGGGACTCCAGCGCGCGTGGGGCAGGATGTCCAGGAACTCCTCGACCCCGTCCTCGGCCACGTCCTCGTCGACCGAGACCGGAACCCCCAGCGCGAGCTCGGCGTCGATCCGGTGGACCACGGTCTCGTGCAGCTGCCGCCGCGACCAGAACCGCACGTGCCTGTCGCCGCCCCAGGACCACATCGGCGCGTCGGGGTCGGCCGCCAGCAGCGCCTCAGGCAGCAGGGTCGCTCCCTCGGCCAGCCAGCCGGGACGGTCCTGCGCCCTGGCGGGCAGGCCCGTCTCCATGGTCTCGCGGTCGTAGCGCCGCTCCGCCAGGTCGCGCACCATCGCGGCGGCCCACCTGTGCACCCCGCCGGTGTGGGCGGTGAGCTCGGCCAGGTCCCAGCCGGGGCAGGTCCGCACCTCGGTGGACATGTCACCGCCCGCGAGCGACTCCGCCATCCGGGTGATCTCCCGGCGGGTGGCCTCGGTGTGCTCCTCGTGGGTCCAGTCCCTCATCTCAGCCCTTTCGCGTGAAGCGCATGAACTGCTTCTCGTACTCCTTGGCGTTCGTGGTCGTGGCCAGGACCCGTTTCACCCGGCCCTCAAAGTCGATCACCACTGCCTCGTAGCCGCTCCCCTTGCTCCGCCAGCCCACGATGTGCCGGTCGTCGTACCAGCCGATGAGCCGCTTGGTCGGGAACGGGACCCTGAACTGGGCGTCCGCGTCGGAGGCGGTCGACCAGATGCAGACCTCCTCGTCGTTCCCCTTGCAGTAGGTCATGATCAGTGTGCCCGAAGGGGAGACGTCGTCACCTTCGACGGTGAGCGGGGTTCCCACGTCCAGCAGGGTCTGCAGCACGGTGCCCTGCAGGTCGTAGAAACGGATGCGCTGGGTCTTGCCGGTGAGCGCCCAGGTGCCGACCGCCCGGCCGTCCCCCCGCCAGAAGTAGCTCCACTTGCCCGCGTCCTTCTCCTTGACGCGGACGACCCTGACCTTCTTCTTGGCGATGTCGATGACGGCGTAGCCGTACTCCTTGCTGGTGTCGCCGACCGCCTCGTACAGCGTCACCAGGCCCCGCCTGCCGTCGGGGGACCACTGGGGAAGGGTCGGGTAGACCGGCGCCTTGGTGGTCTTGATCTTGGTCACCGCGCCGGACCGCCGGTCGACGATCGAGACGACGGCGTAGCTGTTGGCGTCGTAGACCTTGTCCGTGGCCAGCGCGTGGGTGCCCGCGGCGTTCACCGTGTACTGGAAGTACTTGTCGTTCTTGGTGAAGGCGCCGCTGAGGCCGCGAACGTAGAGGGTCTTGTCCCAGTCGAGGCTGTAGGAGGTCAGCCTGATCGGGTCGTCGTCGCTCTCGTGGAGCGTGATCGAGGTGCCCGGCAGCTTGATCTTCCTCGACGCCTCGGGCGGGTCGGTGACCTCGGGGGGCGGCGAGGACACGGGATCGTCCGGCGTCCCCTGGTTGTTCGTCCCCTGGTTGTTGTCTCCCTGGCTGTTGGTCCCCTGGGTGCTGGTCGCGCCGGTGGCCACCACGCCGCCGGGCGTGCTGTTGCGCAGCGCCAGCGTGACCCCTCCGCCTCCCAGGAGGACGACCGCGAGCCCCGCGCCGACCGCGACCCAGACCCCGCGCCGGGACGACTTCCGTTCCCGCCCGTGCCCCTGGTACGGCGCGCCGCCCTGTCCCGGATACGGCGAGGCGCCCTGCCCCGGGTAGGGCGCCGGGGCCCCGTGGGACTGCGGGACGTGGGACTGCGGGACCCCCTGCTGCGGATAACCGGGCCCCTGCTGCTGGGGATGACCCGGTCCGCCCTGCGGGTAGCCGCGCCCGTACATGGTCTGCGAGGAGTAGCCCGCCTGCCCCGGCCCCGCGTCGTGGAAGTTCTGGGGACGTGTCCGCTCGGGGTAGCCGCCCTGCCCCGGCTGCCCGGGGCCGGGGTGGCCGCCTGGCCCCGTGTGCTCCAGGTGGGCGGTCTGGCCGTACCCGCTCGCCGGGAGGTACGGGTAGCCGCCGGGGCCGGGCCCCGTCTGCTGGGCGGCGGCGGCCGAGCCCTCGGCGAGAATGCCCTTGGGCGCGGTCGGCGTGGCGACGCCCGGCCCGCCGCCCGCGTGGCCGAGCAGCCGCAGCAGGGCCTCCCCCGCCGTGGGACGCAGGGTCGCGTCCTTCGACAGGCACTGGCCGACCAGTTCGCGCAGCGCCGGATCGGCGATCGCCCGCAGGTCGGGCTCCATGTTCATGATCCGGTTGAAGATCGCGGGCAGGCTGTCCGTGCCGAACGGCGGCTGCCCCGTGGCCGCGAAGACCATCGTGCAGCCCCAGGAGAACATGTCGGCGGGTGATCCCGCGTTCTCTCCGGCGAGCTGCTCGGGAGTCATGTAGGAGGGGGTGCCGATCGCCGTCGCGGTCAGCGTCGAGGTGCGGTCGAGCGCCTTGGCGATGCCGAAGTCGATCACACGGGGGCCGTCCGAGGCGAGCAGCACGTTCGAGGGCTTGAAGTCCCGGTGCACGATCCCCGCCTGGTGGATCGCCACGAGCGCGGTCACCGTGCCGATCGCCAGGCGGTGCAGGGCGGAGCCCTCTCGCGGTCCCTCCGTGGCCACGACCTCGGCCAGCGTCGGACCGTCGATGTACTCGCTGACGATGTACGGACGGTGCTGGTCGACGCCGGTGTCGATGACCGCGGCGGTGCAGAACGGCGCGACCCGCTGGGTCGTGCTGACCTCGCGGACGAAACGTTCCATCGCCTCCTCGTCCTGCGCGAGGTCTGCACGGAGCAGTTTGACCGCGACGCGGGCGCCTGTGGGCGAGACGCCGAGATAGACCGTTCCCTGCCCGCCCTCGCCGAGCCGCGCGGTGAGCTTGTACTCCCGCACCCTCTCGGGATCCCCAGGCCGCAAGGACACAAGGTCCGGCATACCCCTACCCCCCCTTTAGGGACTTTTTACGCTCCATTGTGACGGCTAATAGTCACAGCACGTGCATCAATCCATGAGACAGACGGGCCGAAAGGGGTTATTGGGGTCATGTTCCGGGTGATCCTCAGTGGAGCCGGGTGAGCGTCCTGACCGCTTCGGCGACCGCCTCGGGGCGCTCGAGCTGCACCTCGTGCCCCGTGTCCGGCAGCGGGACGAGGCGGGCGCCCAGGAGTCCGGCGAGGGCCCGGTGGCACGGGTCCTCCCCTCCCGCGCTGAGGATGACGACCGGGATCTCGGGGAAGGGGCGGCTTCGGCGCAGCTCGTCGAGCTCGACGGCCATGTCGGGATAGGCGAGCCACTCGGCCAGCGCCGCCGCCAGGACCCGGCCTCTGCCGTACACCGGACGGGCGCGGTCGTGCGGGCCCATGACGAGACGGTGCGCGAGGGGCAGCGTCAGACCGGCGAGCGCGGTGGCGCCGAACGTCCCGCCCAGGGCGGGCAGGGCGCGCTGTACGGCCCGCACGAGCGCCGCCGACGGCCCGCCCCTGCCCCCGGCCTCCCGCTCACAGCTGGGATCGACCAGGACCAGGCCCGCGACCCGCCCCGGGTTCAGCCTGGCGAAGGCCTCGGCGTGCATGGCCGCGACCGAGTGCCCCACGACCACCGCCGACTCCGCGAGGGCGGCGATGCGCTCCGCCTCCTCACGCAGCGTCGGCGGGCCGAGGTGCCCCGAGCTGAGCCCCAGCCCGGGCCTGTCGAAGCGGATCACCCGGTGGTGTGCGGTCAGGCCCCCCGCGACCCGCTCCCAGTGGAACCACGCCCCGGCCATCCCCGCGCAGATCACCACCGGCGGCGCCCCCGCCCCCTCGACCAGCACGTGCGACTTCGGCGGGGCCGCCCGCGTCCTGTCACGCCACAGCGCGGTCGCGACCAGCAGGAGCCAGAACGCGACGACCCCGACCTGGAGACGCTGGGCGATCCCGACGGGCCCCCTGAGCCCGGTCGTGGCCGGCGCGGCGACGAGGGTCAGCGTCCACGCCGTCGTGACGGCCATGAGGACGGCCAGTACGGCTCCGCCGTGCGCCAGGAGCGGCCACCTGCGCCGCCGCAGCGCGCTCACCGGCAGCGCGAGGAGGCTGACGACCGCTCCCGCGAGCGCCAGGGAGCTGGTGACCGTGTGGATCCGGTGGGCGGCGGAGACCCTGCCCGCCGCCTCGGCCGCCGCGCACGAGGGGTCGCTCAGCACGGCGCAGTCAAGCGGGAAGAAGCCTGCGTCCAGGACCGTCATCACGCCGAACAGGGCGAGGCCGAGCCAGCCCGCCGCACCGGCACGACCTGGCCGCTCGTCGGGCACGAGGGCGACTCCCACCAGGCAGGCGGCCCCGGCCAGCACGTCCGCGGCCCGTACCGGCCACGACCAGGGCTGGTCCGCCGCGGCCAGCTCGCTGACGTACGCCGTGTACCTGTCGATCCCGGGATTGAGGAACTGCAGCGGCGCCCAGGCGGCGTAACACAGTCCGGACAGCAGGAACGCGCCGGCGGCGACCAGGGTCGTCCTACGCCTGGAGAGCACCGCTCACAGCCCGGGGGCGCCCCAGAGGGGGAACCAGCGGCCGAGGTCGGGCTCGATCGGCAGCTCCCCTTCGAGCGCGGCGCGCACCTGCAGCTCGAGCGCGTTGTCCCTGCGCTGGCCCGGCAGCGGCGCGAAGGGATAGAAGGTGCCCCTTTTGTAGAGGTACACCAGGGCGAGCCCGCGCGCCCCCGAGGAGTCGCCGGCGAAGGCCACCGTCGAGCAGAGCAGGGATGGGCCGAAGCCCGCGGCCTCGAGGGAGGAGTTGACGGCGTGCAGGTCGGTGACCAGGTCGCCCGGCTGGTCGGGCGCACGGCGCGCCACCAGCCACGTGTAACCGTAGGAGTCCTTCGACTGCTCGACCGGCGGTCCTCCTCCGGCGGCGAGCAACTGGACGACGTCGCGCTCCAGCGTGGCGAACGCCCCGCCCTCGGCGGAGCGGAAGCAGACGGAGCCGACCCCCGACGGCTCGAGCCCGGTCGCGGCCTGCAGGGTCACCGCGGCGGACGGCAGCGCGAACAGCGCGTCGAGATCGGGCTTGACGGGTTCGGTACGGCCGAGCAACGCGTCCCACCACCTGGCCACCGCCTCACACTCCCTGTCCGAGCTGGGCGGAGATCCCCCTGAGCTGCTCGAGGCGACGCTCGAGCGGCGGGTGGGTGGCCAGCAGCGAGGTCAGCGCCGAACGGCCGGCGAGCGCCGGGGCGAAGAAGAACGCGTTGAACGGCTCGGCCTCGCGCAGGTCCCTGGTCGGGATGCGGGACATCTCGCCCGAGACCTTGACCAGCGCGCTGGCCAGCGCGGAGGGGCGCTGGGTCAGCAGCGCTCCCGCGCGGTCGGCGGCCAGCTCGCGGTAGCGCGACAGGGCACGGGTGAGGACGAAGCTGACCGCGTAGACCAGGATCGAGACCAGCATCACGATCAGGCCGATCGGCGCCCCGTTCTGGTTGTCCCTGCGCCCGCCCAGGCCGCTGTAGAGCGCGACCCTGGTCATGAGCCCGGCGACGATGCCGAGGAACGACGCGACCGTCATCACCGCGACGTCGCGGTGGGCGACGTGGGACATCTCGTGGGCCAGCACGCCCTCGAGCTCGGCGCGGTCCAGGCGGCGCATCAGCCCGGTGGTCGCGCAGACCACCGCGTTCTTCTGGTTGCGGCCTGTGGCGAACGCGTTCGGGACGTCCGAGTCGGCGATCGCCACACGCGGCTTGGGCATGTCGGCCATCGCGCACAGGCGGTCGACCACACCGTGCAGCTCGGGGGCCTCCTGCGGGCTGACGACGCGCCCGTGCATCGCGAACAGCGCGATGCGATCGGACATGAAGTACTGCGCCAGAAGGGTGCCCGCGGCGACGAGCAGCACCACGACCGTCTGGACGCCCAGCGCGATCAGGGCGCCCACGAACACGACATACAGCAATCCCAGCAGGAACATGGTCAGCACCATGCGGCTGGTCAGGCCCCGGTCCGGGGCGAACCGGGTGTGTGCCATATGCCCAAACTATCCGGGAATCAGCCCCTCGTTGCCGAGCATCGCCCGCACTTCGTCCATGGAAGCGTCGGCCGGAGGCAAAATCAGCTCGGACGGCTCCAGGCTGTCGTCGGGCAGCGCCTTGCCGACGTGGCGGACCTTGTCGAGCAGGTCGTGCAACCTGCTCCTGAAGGTCTCCTCGTCCCCGGCCGCGATGGCCGCCTCCAGCTCGCCGTCGAGGGCGTTGAGGACGTCGAGGTCGGCCTCGGCGATCTCGATCTGCCCCTCGCCCATGATGCGCGCGATCACAGCCCCTCCCCCTGCTGGCGGAACTGCTGCGTCTGCGTCTGCGGCTGCTGCTGGGGCTGCTGGGACGGGCCCGACTCGATCGCGCTCTTGGGCGCGGGAGCCTGGCCGAGCTCGGCCTTCATCCGGGCGATCTCCAGCTCCACGTCGTGCCCGCCGCCCATGCGGTCGAGCTCGGCCTGGATGTCGTCGCCCCGCTGTCCGCTGAAGTCGTCGAGCGCGCCACTGGCCAGCAGCTCGTCGATGGCGCCCGCGCGCGCCTGCATCGAGGCGGTCTTGTCCTCGGCCCGCTGGATCGCCAGGCCGACGTCGCCCATCTCCTCGGAGATGCCGGAGAAGGCCTCGTTGATCCGCGTCTGCGCCTCGGCGGCGGTGTAGGTCGCCTTGATCGTCTCCTTCCTCGTACGGAAGGAGTCGACCTTGGCCTGGAGACGGTGGGAGGCGGTGGTGAGCTTCTCCTCCTCGGCCTGCAGGTTGTCGTGCTGCACACGCAGGTCCGCGATCTGGGTCTGCAGGCTCGACCTGCGGGTCAGCGCCTCGCGGGCGAGGTCCTCCCGGCCGACTCCGAGCGCCTTGCGCCCCTGCTCCTCAAGCTTGCGCGACTGCGCCTCGATCTGGTTGATCTGCAGCTCCACCCGCTTACGCGAGGTGGCGACGTCGGCCACGCCACGGCGCACCTTCTGCAACAACTCCAACTGGCGCTGGTAGGAGTAGTCCAGGGTCTCGCGCGGATCCTCCATCTTGTCCAAGGCGTTGTTCGCCTTGGACTTGAAGATCATGGAAAGTCTTTTCATCACGCTCATGCGCGTCGGCCGTCCCCTTCTTCAAATGCCCTTCGGGTCACCCCAGTGAGTCCAGCTCCCCAAGCAAAGCACCGGAGCCACCTAGGTTCACCCTACGCATAACGCACGGGGGCGTCACTAAGTTGCAGTCCCGGTAGGCTGACGATGTGTTCCGACGTACCCAGACCACCGCGGACGACTCCCCCGTCTCCGTCAACGATCCTAAGCCTGCGGGCAAGGGGCGTCCCACACCCAAGCGCCGGGACGCCGAAGGCCGTCGCCGCCAGCCGGTGAACGCTCCGCAGAACCGCAAAGAGGCTTACAAGCAGCTTCGCGAGCGCCAGGCCAACGACCGCGTCAAGGCGCGCGAGGGCATGCTGCGCGGCGACGAGCGCTACTTCCCGGCCCGCGACCGGGGCCCGGCCCGCAAGTTCGCCAGGGACTGGGTCGACTCCCGCCGCCTGCCCAGCCAGTACTTCCTGCCGTTCTCGCTGCTCATCCTGCTGCTGACCTGGATCCCCTTCCCCGAGGCGGTCCGCGGCCAGGTCTACCTCGCGGTCATCACGGTCGGCTGGCCGCTCATGATGATCGGCGTTCTGCTGACCTCCGTCTGGGTGTCCTGGAAGGTCAAGAAGACGGCGGCGGAGAAGTTCCCCGGCGACAACGTCAAGGGCGTCGGCTTCTACGCCGCCATGCGCGCGCTGCAGATCCGCAAGCTGCGCTTCCCGCCGCCCGCCGTGCTGCCCGGCGGCAGGCCGGTCCCGCCGAAGAAGTAGGCGAGGCGAGAGCCCCGCGAGCCCCGGCTCCCGAAGCGGCCCCGAGCCCCGGCCCCCCGAAGCGGAGGGGCCGGGGCTCGGGCTTTTCCCCTCCCTGGTCGCCCTCACAGGAGCGGCTCCTCACGGCCTCTTCCTCCCGGACCTGGCTCGTCTCCTCGGGACGCCCGAGGGTCCGCCTCCCCGGCCCCGGCTCTCCCGGGGCCCTTTCCGGCCCTTCAGGCTCCGCCGGACCTCACGAACCGCCACTCCAGCGCCTTCCCCACGAGCACGGGTTTCCAGTCGCCGACCGTCCCGCCGGTCTCCAGGGCGTCGGCGGTGGCCTTCAGCAGCGCGTAGTACGACCTGATCCGGATCCCGCCCGGTGTGAAACCGATCGGGCCGTCCTCCACGGTCTTGCCCACGTCGCGCCTGACGGAGTCGATCAGCAGCCCGCCGCCGACACCGTCGCTGGAGAACGGGATCATCCGCCCGTCCCACCACTCCGTACGCGGATCGGGCTCCGCACCCTCCGCGTCCTCATCCGTGCCGTCGATCCCGCACAGCATCCGCCAGGTGTCACGGATCTGCTTGACGCCCAGGAGCTCTTCGCCCATCGGGCCGAACCCCCACGCCTCCTCCGTCCCCGCCGAGCCGTTGTGCCGCAGCAGGGAGGAACGCAGGTCGTCGGGGAGGCGCAGACCCATCTGCGCCTCGGCGACCGCGATGGTCCCGGGCCTGGCCGGGGCGGCGAGGGTGCGGTAGGTCTCGGGGGCGTTGGCCCTGAGCCACCTGTCGATCCGCGTCCACTGCCGGTCGACCGCCCTGGTCACCCTGGGACGGATCGGCCGCACCCTCGGCGTGCGCGCCACGGGGTGGCAGTCGGCGTCGACGGCCGAGCCGTCCGTCCAGGCGGTCGGAGTCGGAGTCGGCGCGGCGCCGGAGGCCTCGGGGCGCGGAGGGTCGACGGGCGGCAGGTCCGGGACGTCGTCGGGAAGGACGGGCTGGACGTCCGCCGACCACCGGCCGACCACGCCGTCGACGTCACGTTCCACGCAGAACGCCTCGCCCGTGTCGCTCGTCCTCCAGGTGAGTCCCTCCTCACCCCACGACTCGCACGCGCCGACCTCGGAGAGGGTGCCGCCTCCCCCCTCAGTGACGACCCACGTGGAGTACTCCTCCTTGGCGAAGACCGCGCCCTCCAGGAGCTGGGCGCTGCCGGCGAACAGGCACAGCGCGCACGCCGCCGCCGCCCACCGGGTCAGCGCGCGCCGGGCGGCGGGCTCGAGGGGCTTCCTCGGCGCGGCCTCGCGCGAGAGGAACGCGGGCAGGCGGGTTCCGGCGGCGTAGCGCCTGAGGACCTCGGCGCTCGGAGTGCCGAGGACCGGGGCGGGCGGCCATCGCGTCTCGGAGCCGGGCCCGGTCTCGGCCAGGGAGGTGGCGGCTCCCGGGACGATCTCCACCCGGGGGTCCTGAGCGGTTCTCGCGCCGGAGGCCGCCCCGGGGACGGCCGGGGGACGGCGCAGGCGCAGGACCGCCACGACGATCGCCGCCGCGGCGGCGGCCGCCAGCGCGAGCCGTACCCATCGAGAACTGATCAAGCGCAACACGCCGGGCAGGTTATCCCGAATCCCCCTGTTTCATCGCACCCAATAGGGTCGAAGGCATGGAATTCCGCCACCTTGGCCGTAGCGGCCTCAAGGTCAGTGAGATCAGCTACGGCAACTGGATCACCCATGGCTCCCAGGTCGAGGAGGACGCCGCCAGGGAATGCGTGCAGGCGGCGCTCGACGAGGGGATCACCACCTTCGACACCGCCGACGTGTACGCGGGAACCAAGGCCGAAGAGGTGCTCGGCCGCGCGCTGAAGGGCGTCCGCCGCGAATCCCTGGAGATCTTCACCAAGGTCTACTGGCCGACGGGCACGGGCCCCAACGACCGGGGGCTGTCCCGCAAGCACGTCACCGAGTCGATCCACGGCTCGCTGCGCCGCCTGCAGACCGACTACGTCGACCTGTACCAGGCCCACCGCTTCGACTACGAGACCCCGCTCGAGGAGACCCTCAAGACCTTCGACGACCTCGTACGGCAGGGCAAGGTCCTCTACGTCGGCGTCAGCGAGTGGACCGCCGACCAGATCGGCCGGGCGTTGAAGATCGCTGACGAGATGGGCTTCGACCGCCTGGTGTCCAACCAGCCGCAGTACTCGATGCTGTGGCGGGTCATCGAGGCCGAGGTCGTGCCGCTGAGCACGAAGGAGGGTCTCAGCCAGATCGTCTGGTCGCCGATCGCCCAGGGCGTGCTCACCGGGAAGTATCTTCCCGGCCAGCCCCCGCCCGCCGGATCCAGGGCCACCGACCCGACCGGGGGCGGCTTCATCTCCAGGATTCTCGCCGACGACGTCCTCACCCGCGTCCAGGACCTGAAGCCGATCGCGGCCGACCTCGGACTGACCATGGCACAGCTCGCGGTGGCGTGGGTGCTGCAGAACCCGAACGTGGCCTCGGCGATCGTCGGAGCGACCAGGCCCGAGCAGGTTCGCGACAACGTCAAGGCGTCCGGCGTGAAGCTGGACGACGAGGTGCTGAAGAGGATCGACGACGTTCTCGGCCCGGTCGTCGAACGCGACCCCGCCAAGACCGTCAGCCCGGAGAGGCGTCCCTAGTCAGCCGGCGTCGGGCGCCGGTTCCCGACGGCCTCCCGCCGAGACGTCACCGGCGATCCCGCGGCCCCGGGCCTCCCTCACGATCGGGGGAGGCCCGGGGCCGTCCGTTCGCGGGAGAGGCGTCACTCCGGGCGCAGCGACATCTTCTCGTACTCGACCCGGCCGTCCTCGAGAAGCGTGACCGTCTCGACACCGGCCTCCAGCAGTTCGCGCCAGCTCTCACCGAGCCACGACTCCGCGTCAGCCTGGCTCGGGAACGCGTCGGAGGGCGTGACCCCCTCGGTCACCTCGCCGCCGTTCGCGTTTTCATAACGCCAGTGCCAAGTCATGCCATACGCTCCTTCTCACGGGGTGAGGCGATGCCTTCCAGACGGCTCAGCGAACCCTACATCGCCCGAGGCCGCCCCGAACGTGGGGGCGGGGCGGCGCCCGCCGGATGTCACGCCCATACGCTGGGGCGGTGAAGGTCCTGATCTCCGGCACGGGAGGAACGGCCGGATGGCCCGTCCAGGGGTGCGGATGCGCCTCGTGCTCCCGTCTCTCCCCTGGTCACCGCCGCCCCGCCGAGGCGGTGCTGGGCGAGCCCGGCCGTCCGGTACGGCTCCCGCTCCCCGGTCCCGGCGTCGGCGTGCCCCCGGGCTACCTGGTCTCGACCGGCCAGGACGGCCTGCTCCTCACCACTCCCCACGGCCACCGGATCCTCTACGCGGCCCCGCCGCACCTGCCGTCCTTCCCCGTTCCCGTCCGGCCTGAGCCCGCGGAGCCGTCGCGGGCGGACGGCGACCGCACGGGCGACGCCCCGCTGAACGGCTCGCCGCCCACCCCGCTGAACGGCTCGCCGACCGAGCCGCTGCCTGGGCCGCCCGGCCCGGTGTCCGACTCGCCGTCCGGCCCAGCGTGCGACCTGGTGCTGGTGGACGTGCTCGACCGCCCGGAACTGCTCGGCGACCTGCGTCGCAGGGGCGTGGTCGCCGAGCGGACCCACGTCGTGGCGGTGCACGTCGACCACCGGGTTCCGTCCGAGGACGAGCTGGCCCGGCGGGCGCTGCTGTGGGGGGTGCGGGTCGTGCCCGACGGGACGGTCCTGGACCTCGGCGAACCCGCCCCCGCCCGGCCTCCGCTCCCCCGCAGGACGCTGCTCCTGGGCGGGACGCGCTCGGGCAAGTCGGCCGAGGCCGAGGTCAGGCTGGCCGCCGAGCCCGAGGTCCGCTACGTCGCGACCGGTCCCTCCGGCGACGGCGACGCCGAGTGGGGCCGCAGGGTCAGGGCGCACCGGGAGCGCAGACCCGCCCACTGGGAGACGGTCGAGACCACCGACCTGGCCGGGCTGCTGCGGACCTCGCGGACCCCGATGCTGGTCGACGGGCTCGGCACCTGGGTCGCGGCGGTCTTCGACGAGTGCGACGCCTGGTCCGGCGGGGACGAGGGCGGCAGGGACGCGGTCGCGGCCCGGTGCGACGAGCTGGTCGCGGCCTGGCGGCAGGCCCGCTCCCGGGTGGTCGCGGTCTCCGACGAGGTCGGCCTCGGCGTGGTGCCCGCCACGTCGAGCGGCCGGATGTTCCGTGACGTCCTCGGCAGGCTGAACCAGCGGCTGGCCGCCGAGTCGGAGGAGGTCGCGCTGGTCGTGGCGGGCCGCCTCCTGCCGTTGCCCCTCTGACCAGCCGCCCGCCCGTCTCGCCCCCTACGGTCCCCGCGACCTTCTCGCCGCCCTTTCGAGCGCTCTGCCCGCCTTCGCGCCGACGCCCCGCCCTCCTGCCCGTCCCGGCCCTCCTGCCCTGTCACACGCCCGGTCACACGCCCGGTCACGGCCGGGCAGGCGGCGCGGAGCTACGATCGTCGACCATGTCCGGAACGCCGTCCTCCGATCCTCCGCCCGCCGAGCCCAGGTCGACTCCGGCCGACGGACTGCGCCTGGCGATCGGCACGCTGAGCGTGTTCCCGGTCCGCCCCGGGGTGGTCGACCGCCGAGCCGGAGGGGTCGCGATGACGCTCGCCCCGCTCGTGGGGACGCTGCTCGGCGTCGCGGGGGCGGTCGTGCTGGGGGGAGCGCTGTGGCTGGGCCTCACCCCGCTGCTCGCGTCGGCGCTGGCCGTAGCGGCGCTGGCGCTGCTCACCCGCGGACTGCACCTGGACGGGCTGGCCGACCTGGCCGACGGGCTGGGCAGCGGCAAACCCGCCGGTCAGGCGCTGGACATCATGAAACGGTCCGACATCGGCCCGTTCGGCGTCGTGACCCTGGTCCTCACCCTGCTGGTCCAGGTCGCGGCGTTGGCCGAGACGGCCGGCTCGGGAAGGGGTCCGGTCGTGCTGGTCACGGCGTGCGCGGCGGGAAGGCTCGCCCTCACCTGGGCCTGCGGGACGGGCGTCCCCGCGGCCAGGCCCGGCGGTCTCGGCGCGATGGTCGCGGGCACCGTACGGCGGGGCCCCGCGCTGGCCGTGACCGCCCTGGTGCTCCTCGGGACGGCGGCCGTCGCGGCCGCCTGCGCCGTCCTCGCCCCGCACCCGCCGACCGGCCCGTGGCCGGCGTCTCTCGGACCGCCCGCGGCCGTCGTCGCGGGACTGCTGGCCGCCCTGGCGTTGCGGCGCAGGGCCGTGCGGCGGCTGGGCGGGATCACCGGTGACGTGCTGGGCGCGCTGGTCGAGACCGCCACGGCGACGGCGCTGGTCGTGTGCGCGGCGCTCGTGGGATGACCCTCCCGCCGGCCACGCCGCGCCCCGACCGGCGGCCTCGTCAACGGCCTCGACCAGCTGCCTCGTCGGTGATCTCCCTCCTCACGCCGCCGGCCGGTCCTCGGCGTGGACAACGGGGCGCACCGGCCGGCGCGTGAACAGCAGGGCGGACAGCACGGCCAGCAGCGCCGAGCCGACCAGCCCCGTGATCCCGGCGACGGCGGGGTTCGGCGGGTGGGCCGCGTCGCCGACGAGCACCACCAGGCTCGCGGAGGCGTTCAGCGCCCCGTGGCCGACGACCGCGGGCCAGACGCTGCCCGAGCGCAGACGCAGCCAGCCGAGGAAGGCTCCGTAGGCCACGCAGAACACGACGAAGAAGGGAGCGGCCCACGCGCCGAACTCGGGGTAGTTGTAGCCGCGCAGGGTGAGCGGGGCGTGCCAGGCCCCCCAGATCACTCCGGAGACCACGAGCGCCCGCCACACGCCCAGCGGCATCAGGCGCGGCAGCAGCCAGCCTCGCCAGCCCCACTCCTCGCCGAACGCGACGACGGAGTTGATCAGCGGGGCGACGAGGACCGCGGAGACGGCCTGCAGCCCGGCGAGCACCCGGACGTCGATCGAGGGGGACCGCGCCGGGGCCGCCTGCTCCAGGCCCTGGCGGTACAGGCTGAGCCCGTCGAGGTCGAGGACGACGAGCCCGAGGGCGGCGCTGAGCGCGATCGCCGCCACCACCAGCAGCGGGGTGCCGAACCAGGCGACCGCGAAGAGCCGGGCCGTACGGCCTCTGCGCTCCCCCAGGGTCAGACCGGTCCGCCTCGCCCACTCGCGCCAGGTCGTCCCGGGCTCTCCCCGCCGCCTGCCGTACAGCAGGACGGCCAGGACGCCCAGCGACGGGGTGAACATCATGGCGGCGCCGGTCACCGTGAGCAGCGGGGATCCGAGGGAGGCGTCGTTCAGCCAGAGGGGAAGGGCGAACAGCCAGGCCAGGCCGAACGCGACGATCAGGAACAGCCACAGGTCGGCGTGACGACGTGGCATGACATCACTCTCCTCAAGGGTGCGGGCGTCGCCCGGCGCGCGTGGCGGAGGCGGGGACGGGTGCCGGGACGGGTGCCGGGACGGAGGCGAACGGGACGGCAGGCGCGCGGCGGGGGCTTCCTGACGGCCGGTTCCGGTCAGGAGCCCACGGTCTCGGCGACATAGGCGTTCAGCAGGGCGGCGCCGTTCCTGGCGTCGTCGACGGAGACCGCGAACTCGCCTCCCGTGACGCGCCGGACGACCAGGCACTCGCCTCCGCGCAGCATGAAGGTGACCCGGCCCGCGCCGGGCAGGCCCCGCACGCCCCAGCCGCCGACCTCGGCGGGACTGCGCGTCTCGACCCAGGCGGACTCGATCCCGGCGACCGGGGTGTGGCGCGCGGGCCTGCCGAGGGCGCCGAAGCCGACGCGCAGACCCTCCGCGTCGACGCGGACGCGGACCGAGCACGTGCCGGCCCCGACCAGCGCCACCGTGGCCAGGACCGCCACGTTGATCCAGACGACCTCGCCGGACATGACGCCCGTCGCGGCGAGCACGCCGGTGGCCAGCGCGCCGGCCAGGGCCGCGAGGGACAGGCCGGCGAGCCAGTGGTTGGTGGCGCGGCTCACCCAGACCGCGCGCTGGCCCGGCCGCAGCCGCATGGTCGGCAGCGCGGCGGGATCGTGGCGCGGGTCGGGCCCGCCCCTGCCGAGCACCCCGGCGAGCACGCCCGCCGCCACGGCGGCGACGACCACGGTGACGACCTGCCAGGCGGGCAGCGCGGCCTGACGCCAGTCGGCGACGTCGAGGTTGGCGTGGAGGGTCGAGGCCTGCACGCCGACGGCCAGCACGGACCAGCCGAACAGGAAGCCGCACCAGCCTGCGCGCCCGAGGCGGGTGCTCAGCGCCGGGCCCCGCAGCGCGAGGACCAGCAGGACGCCCCACCCGACCCCCCACAGGAGCAGGGCGGACACGAGGTTGACGGTGAAGGTCATGTGACCGTTGGGGACGCCCGCGCCGTTCCAGTGGGTCGCGAGCGGGTCGGGGAGACGGTCGCGGAGAACGAGCGGGACGCCGACCATGACGACGGTGACGAACGCGCCCCAGGCGAGGGCGAGGGCGGCGCGGCCTCGGAGGATCATCGCGCCTCCTTCCATTGGTAGAACAGCTGCGCGGGCGATGGGGGGAACCGGTGTCGCGTGGGGGTCATGACAGTTCCCTGATGATGTGGATCACTTCTTCCGGGCCGTAGCCGTACCGGTCGGCCTCGGCGAGCAGCTCGCGCGCCGCCTCCGCCAGCACCGCCCGGGCGTCCGGCCTGCTGAGCACGCTGACGCCGCGCCCCCTGCGGAACTCGAGAAGCCCCTCGTCCCGCAGCTCGCGCAGCGCGCGCAGCACCGTGTTGGCGTTGATGCCCAGCGCGTCCGCCAGGTCCCGGGCGGGCGGCAGGCGGTCACCCGGGGCGTAGGAGCCGTCCGCGATGGCGCGGCGGATCGTTCCGGCGACCTGCTCGTGCAGCGGCCGGGGATCGTTCAGGTCCAGGGTGAGTAACATGATGCTATTGACAGTAGCATCATCCTCGGGATGATGCCACTTGAGATAGCTTCATTTCGGCTCTCACCAATTCATAGGACGAACCCTCGTTTATGCGTACGGCCCAAGCGCGGCTAGCATCGGGCGCGTGACCACTGTGCGGGTGAATTCAACTGACAACGTCGTCTCGTTCGACACCGATGCGCTGGTCGTCGGCGTCCACGCCGGGGAGAGCGGGCCGATCCCCGCTTCCGGCGCGGAAGGGCTGGACGAAGCACTCGGCGGCAAGCTCGCCGCCACCCTCGGCGCCGTGGGCGTCAAGGGCAACACCGGCGAGATCGCCAAGGTTCCGACCTTCGGCGCGATCACCGCCCCGCTGCTGGTCGTCGTCGGCCTCGGCAAGACCCCCGAGGGCGAGTACGACCTCGAGGCCCTGCGCCGCGCCGCGGGCGCGGCCGTACGCTCCCTGACGGGCACCGCCCGCGTGGCGTTCGCCCTGCCCGCCGCGGACGCGCGGCAGGCCGGAGCCCTGGCCCTGGGCGGCCTGCTGGGCTCCTACTCCTTCACCAAGTACCGGACCGACGGCGAGCAGCCCTCCCCCGTCGACGAGCTGACCGTGCTGAGCCGCGCGGACGACGCGGAGGCCGCGGTCGGGCGGGCCGCCACCCTCTCTGAGTCGGTCTCCCTGGTGCGCGACCTGGTGAACACCCCGCCCTCCGACCTGTCGCCCGCCCGCTTCGCCGAGCTCGCCGAGCAGAGCGGCTCAGAGGCGGGCCTGTCGGTCGAGGTGCTGGACGAGAAGGCCCTCAAGGAGGCCGGCTACGGCGGCATCGTGGCCGTCGGCCAGGGGTCGGCCAACCCGCCGCGCCTGGTCCGTCTCGCCTACAGCCACCCCGAGGCCGCCAAGACCGTCGCGTTCGTCGGCAAGGGCATCACCTTCGACTCGGGCGGCCTGTCGCTCAAGCCGTCGGCCTCGATGGACTGGATGAAGTCAGACATGGGCGGCGCGGGCGCGGTCCTCGGCGCGCTCCTCGCGATCGCCAGGCTGGGCCTGAAGGTCAACGCGGTCGGCTACCTCTGCCTGGCGGAGAACATGCCGAGCGGCACCGCCCAGCGCCCCTCCGACGTGTTCACCAGCTTCGCGGGCAAGACCGTCGAGGTGCTCGACACCGACGCCGAGGGCCGCCTGGTCCTGATCGACGGCATCGCCCGCGCGGGCCAGGACAACCCCGACGTGATCGTGGACGTCGCCACGCTCACCGGCGCGCAGATCGTCGCGCTCGGCTGGCGCACGTCGGGCGTCATGGCCAACGACGACGCGCTGCGCGAGCTGGTCGTGGCGACCGCGGGCGAGCAGGGCGAGGCCGCCTGGGGCATGCCTCTGCCCGAGGAGCTCCGCAAGGGCCTCGACTCCTCCGTCGCCGACATCGCCAACCTGCACCCCGAGCGGTTCGGCGGGATGCTGACCGCGGCCCTCTTCCTGCGGGAGTTCGTGCCGGAAGGGGTCAGCTGGGCGCACATCGACATGGCCGGTCCCGCCTTCAACAAGGGCGAGGCCCACGGCTACACGCCGAAGGGCGGCACGGGCGCGATCACCCGGACCCTCGTCGGTCTCGCGGAGCGTTACGCGAGCTGACAGGCCTCGCGCGAGCGGGTCACAAGCGACATGGACAGATGAAAAGATGCGGATGGCGGTGCCGGGCCGACGGCCCGGCGCCGCCACGGCGGCGAGCCGTGGCCAGGGGGCGGAGACGCGGATGCGAGCGGGCATCCACGGATCCGGCGAAGGCGCGGAGCGGGCGCGACCGCGATGCGGTATTTCAATCCGACAAGGAGATTTCCTGTGGCTGATGGCAGCGGCCCGTACGACATCGTCGTCCTGGGTGGCGGTAGCGGTGGGTATGCCTGCGCTCTGCGGGCGGCCGAGCTGGGCAAGACGGTCGTCCTGATCGAGAAGGACAAGATCGGCGGCACGTGCCTGCACCGGGGGTGCATCCCCACCAAGGCCCTCCTGCACTCGGCGGAGGTCGCCGACGAGACGCGCGAGAGCGAGACCTACGGCGTCAAGGCCCGTTTCGAGGGCATCGACGTGCCCGCGGTCCACGCCTTCAAGGACAAGATCGTCACCCGCGCCTGGAAGGGCGTGCAGGGCCTGCTCAAGAGCAAGGGCATCACGATCGTCGAGGGTGAGGGTCGCCTGGTCGGCCCGAACCGGATCGCCGTCGGCTCCGACGTCTACGAGGGCCGCAACATCGTGCTGGCGACGGGCTCGGCGCCCAGGTCGCTGCCCGGCCTGGACATCGACGGCGAGCGGATCATCACCAGCGAGCACGCGCTCAAGCTGGACCGGGTCCCCGGCTCGGTGATCGTCCTGGGCGGCGGCGTCATCGGCGTCGAGTTCGCCAGCGTCTGGCGCTCCTTCGGCGCCGAGGTGACGGTCGTCGAGGGCCTGCCGCACCTGCTCCCGCTGGAGGAGGAGTCGAGCTCCAAGCTGCTCGAGCGCGCCTTCCGCCGCCGGGGCATCAAGCAGGAGCTGGGCGTCTTCTTCGAGAGCGTCAAGACCACCGACACCGGCGTGGTCGTCACGCTCGCCAACGGCAAGACCCTCGAGGCCGAGCTCCTGCTCGTCGCCGTCGGGCGCGGCGCCGTCTCCTCCGGCCTGGGCCTGGAGGAGGTGGGCGTCGCCGTCGAGCGCGGCACCGTCACGGTGAACGAGTTCTGCCAGACCAGCGTCCCCGGCGTGTACGCCGTCGGCGACCTGATCCCGACCCTGCAGCTCGCCCACGCGGGCTTCGCGGAGGGCATCCTGGTCGCCGAGCACATCGCCGGCCTCAACCCGGTGCCGATCGACTACGACGGCGTGCCCCGGATCACCTACTCCGACCCCGAGGTCGCCTCGGTGGGCATCACCTCCGCCCAGGCCAGGGAGCGGGGCCACGAGATCGTGGAGTTCACCTACGACCTCGCGGGCAACCCCAAGAGCCAGATCCTGCAGACGCAGGGCGCAGTGAAGATCATTTCAGAGAAGGACGGCCCCGTCCTCGGCGTGCACATGGTCGGCCGCCGCATCGGCGAGCTCGTGACCGAGGGACAGCTGATCTACAACTGGGAGGCCCTGCCCTCCGAGGTCGCGCAGCTGATCCACGCGCACCCGACCCAGTCGGAGGCCGTCGGCGAGGCGATGCTGGCCCTGGCCGGCAAGCCCCTGCACGTCCACAACTAACTCCAAGCCCTCACTCGGAACACGAGAGAAGCCATCATGCCGAAGTCCGTACAGATGCCCCAGCTCGGCGAGAGCGTCACCGAGGGCACCGTCACCCGCTGGCTGAAGAAGGAGGGCGAGCGCGTCGAGGCCGACGAGCCGCTCCTCGAAGTGTCGACCGACAAGGTCGACACCGAGATCCCGTCGCCCGCGGCGGGCATCCTCACCAAGATCGTCGTCGGCGAGGACGAGACCGTCGAGGTCGGCGCCGAGCTCGCGATCATCGACGAGAACGCCACCGAGGGCGCCGCTCCCGCCCAGGCTCCCGCTCCCGAGCCCGAGCCCGCCCCGGCCCAGCCGATCTCCTCGATCCCGCAGCCCGCCCCGCAGGCCGCCCCCCCGGCTCCGGCGCCCGCCCCGGCTCCCGCGCCGCAGGCCGCCCCTCCGGCTCCGGCTCCCGCCCCGCAGCCCGTCCAGGCCGCGCCGCAGGCTCCCGCCCCGCAGCCCGTCCAGGCGGCGGAGCCCGCGCCCTCCGGCGACAGCCCGTACGTCACCCCGCTGGTGCGCAAGCTCGCCAGCGAGCACAGCGTCGACCTCGACACGCTGACCGGCACCGGTGTCGGCGGCCGCATCCGCAAGCAGGACGTGCTCGAGGCCGCCCGCAACCAGCGGGCAGCCGCGCAGACCGCTCCCGCGCAGGCCGCCCCGGCCCAGGCTCCCGCCCCGCAGGCCGCCCAGGCGCCCGCCGCGGCCCCCGCCCAGGCCGCCGAGCCGGTCGCGGTGGACACCACGCTGCGCGGCCGTACCGAGAAGATGTCGCGCCTGCGTCAGACCATCGCCAAGCGCATGGTCGAGTCGCTGCAGGTCTCGGCCCAGCTCACCACCGTGGTCGAGGTCGACGTCACCAAGATCGCGCAGCTGCGCGACCGCGCGAAGGCCGAGTTCCAGCGGCGCGAGGGCGTCAAGCTCTCGTTCATGCCGTTCTTCGCGCTCGCCACGATCGAGGCGCTCAAGCAGCACCCGAAGCTGAACGCCACGATCAACAGCGAGACCAACGAGGTCACCTACTTCGACGCCGAGCACCTGGCCTTCGCGACGGACACCGAGCGCGGCCTGATCGTCCCGGTGATCAAGGACGCGGGCGACCTCAACATCGCGGGTCTCGCCCGTAAGATCGCCGACCTGGCCGAGCGCACCCGCACCAACAAGGTGAGCCCCGACGAGCTCGGCGGCGGCACGTTCACGCTGACCAACACCGGCAGCCGCGGCGCGCTGTTCGACACGCCGATCCTCAACCAGCCGCAGGTCGGCATGCTGGGCACCGGCGCGGTCGTCAAGCGTCCCGTCGTCCTGGACACCGCCGAGGGCGAGGTCATCGCCGTCCGCTCGATGGTGTACCTCGCGCTCAGCTACGACCACCGCCTGGTCGACGGCGCCGACGCCGCCCGCTTCCTGACGACGATCAAGCGTCGTCTCGAGGAGGGCCGCTTCGAGAACCAGCTGGGCCTCAACGCCTAGTCCTCGTTCTCTCCTCCGGGCCGGTCCGCGTTTCGCGGGCCGGCCCGGTCCGTTTCCCCGGCCACCCCACCCCCACCCCCACCCCCACCGCCTTCGCCGAAGGCCTCTCGGACCCGAGCGTGAATCCGGCGACCGCCCCGCTCCCGAACACCCCAGGGGAGGTCGATTAAATTGGGTGACATGACGACCATCGTGACCGGGTCCTCCGGCCTGCTGGGGTCGGCTCTGGTCGAGGCTCTGCGGGCCGAGGGCACGCGGGTGGTGCGTCTGGTGCGGCGGGAGCCCCAAGGGGCCGACGAGGCGTTCTGGAATCCCGCGAGGGGCGTTCTCGACCCGGCGGCCGTCGAGGGCGCCGAGGCCGTCGTCCACCTCGCGGGAGCGGGCATCGGCGACCGGCGCTGGAGCGACGACTTCAAGCGCGAGGTGACCCGCAGCCGTGTCGAGGGCACCAGGACCCTGGTGAAGGCGCTCACGCAGGCCGGGGCCAGGCCGGGGGCGCTGCTCTCCGGCTCCGCGATCGGCTTCTACGGCGACACCGGCGACCGCGAGGTCGACGAGACGGCCCCGCCCGGCGACGGCTTCCTGGCACGGGAGGTGGTGGTGCCGTGGGAGGCGGAGACGGAGCCCGCGCGTGAGGCCGGCATCCGGGTCGCGCTGCTCCGCACCGGCCTGGTGCTGAGCGGAGAGGGCGGCATGCTGCCCAGGATCCTGCCCGTGTTCAAGATGGGGCTGGGCGCGCCGCTCGGCTCCGGCGGGCAGTACTGGTCGTGGATCTCCGTCGACGACTGGGTCGAGGCCGTGCTGCGCGTCCTCCGGGACCCGGAGATCTCGGGCCCGGTCAACGTCACCGCGCCCGAGCCGGTCACCAACGCGGAGTTCACCAGGACACTCGCCCGGGCCGTGCACCGGCCCGTGATGCCGCTGGCCGTGCCCGGGTTCGTGCTGCGCGCCGCCATCGGAGGGTTCGCGGAGGAGGGCGTGCTCACCGGCCAGCGGGTGCTTCCCCGGCGGCTGCTCGAGGCGGGTCACACGTTCCGGCATATGCGCCTCGGCGACGCACTGGCCGCCGTACTCTAGGGTCCCTGTTTCCGCTGGAGCAACTGGGAGATCACATATGGCCAGGTCCGGGCAGTCTCACATCCTCGCCATCGGGGGCGGCTCGTTCCGCCCCTCAAGGCGCCAGGGGGTCATGGAGGCGAGCGCGCTGCTGCGCTACGCCCTCGACCTGACCGGCCAGGACCGGCCGAGGCTGGGCCTGCTCGCCACGGCGACGGGCGACGACGCCGAATGGCTGCTGAGGATGTACGGCGCGTTCCGCGCCTGGGACGTCGAGATCAGCCACCTGACCGTTTTCCCGATGCCCAACGTGGAGGACCCGCGCGAGTGGATCCTGAGCCAGGACGTCATCTACGTCAGCGGCGGCAGTGTGGCCAACCTCGCGGCGCTGTGGCGGCTGCACGGACTGGACGAGGCCTTCGAGGAGGCCTGGCGGGCGGGCGTGGTGCTGTCCGGGCAGAGCGCGGGGGCGCTGTGCTGGCACGTGGGCGGCAACACCGACTCCTTCGGGCCCGAGTTGCGGGTGTGGGCGGACGGCCTGGGCCTGCTCCCCTACTCGTGCGGCGTGCACTACAACTCCGACCCGCAGCGCCGCGAGCTGCTGCACGCGTCGGTGGCCTCCGGCGAGCTGCCGGGCGGCTACGCCGCGGACGAGGGCGTGGCGCTCCACTACGTGGGCACCGAGTTCATCCAGGCCGTGAGCGTCGACCCCAGAGGCTACGCCTACCGGGTGGAGCACGACGGCGAGAACGGGGTCAAGGAGTTCCGCATCGAGCCTCGGCTTCTCACGACTTGAGCATGAGCGGGTCAACTACTCTTAATGCGTGACTGAGCTGGCGATCGTCCGTCTTGGCGTTGACTTCCCCTACGAGCAGGCCTGGGATCTTCAGCGGCGCATCCACGCCCGCCGCGTGGCCGAGGAGATCCCCGACACCTGCCTGCTGCTCGAGCACGCGCCGGTCTACACGGCGGGCAAGCGCACCGCCGCCCACGAGCGGCCGACAGACGGCACCCCGGTCATCGACGTCGACCGGGGCGGCCGCATCACATGGCACGGTCCAGGCCAGCTCGTCGGCTATCCGATCATCAGGCTCGGAGAGCACCTGGACGTCAGCTCCTACATGAGGCTGCTGGAGGAGACGCTCATCCGCGTCTGCGCCGACTTCGGCGTGCAGGCCGGAAGGGTCGAGGGACGCAGCGGCGTCTGGGTCGCCGGGGACCCCTCCCACGGCCTGCCCGACCGCAAGGTCGGCGCGATCGGCATCCGGGTCAGCCGGGGCGTGACGATGCACGGCTTCGCGCTCAACTGCTCCAACGACCCCAGCTGGTACAACCGGATCGTCCCGTGCGGGATCAGCGACGCCGGAGTCTCCTCGCTGTCGGCGGAGACGGGACGCAGGATCGTGGTCGACGAGGTCACACCGTACGCGGAGAAGCACCTGGTCGAGGCCCTCGGCGCGCAGGCCTTCGACCTGCCGGAGGAGGACCTCTTCCGCCGCTAGGGCCTGTTCTGTGGATCAGACGGCGATCGCCGCCCAGGCCACGGTCCGACGCGGACAGGCCCCCAGCCCGTGACGTCGCCAGGCGTCACGAGGCAACGGGCCTCACCGTCGCCTGGCCCGGGACCCGGCTCACCTCCCGGTCGGCCGGGATTCGTTCCGGCCTGGGCGCGTCGGTGTCCGGACCGAGGCCCGGCCTGGGCGCGTCGGCCCGGAAGCGCCCAGGCCCGCGACGCGCGGCGTCGCGGTGAGACAGCAGGAGCGAAGCGACGGAGTGACGAGGGAGGACGCCGACGCGAAGGCGCCCGGGCCCGTGACGCCGCCAGGCGTCGCAGTCAACACAACACCTCGTGCACGCCCTCGTTCCGGCGGGACATAAGCTGAATGGCGTGACCGTTGCTCCTGAAGGCCGAAAGCTCCTCCGCCTGGAGGTCCGCAACAGCCAGACCCCCATCGAGCGCAAACCTCCGTGGATCAAGACCCGGCTGAAGACCGGTCCTGAGTACACCGAGCTCAAGTCGCTGGTGAGACGCGAGGGTCTGCACACGGTTTGCGAAGAGGCGGGCTGTCCCAACATCTATGAGTGCTGGGAGGACCGTGAGGCCACGTTCCTCATCGGCGGCGACCAGTGCACCCGTCGCTGCGACTTCTGTCAGATCGACACCGGCAAGCCCGCCGAGTACGACACCGACGAGCCTCGCAGGGTGGCCGAGTCGGTCCAGCAGATGGGCCTGCGCTACGCCACGGTGACCGGTGTGGCCCGCGACGACCTTCCCGACGGCGGCGCCTGGCTGTACGCCGAGACCGCCAGGCAGATCCACGCGCTGCTGCCGGGCTGCGGCGTCGAACTGCTGGTTCCGGACTTCAACGGCGACCAGGAGCAGCTCGAGGAGGTCTTCTCGGCCAAGCCCGAGGTGTTCGCGCACAACATCGAGACCGTGCCGCGGATCTTCAAGCGGATCCGTCCCGCGTTCCGCTACGAGCGCTCCCTCGAGGTGATCACCAAGGCCCGCAAGGCCGGTCTGGTGACCAAGTCCAACCTGATCCTCGGCATGGGCGAGGAGCGCGAGGAGATCGTGCAGGCCATGCGCGACCTGCACGAGGCCGGGTGCGACCTGCTGACCGTGACCCAGTACCTCCGCCCCACCCCGCGTCACCACCCGGTGGACCGCTGGGTGAAGCCCGAGGAGTTCGTCGAGCTCCAGAAGGAGGCGGAGGCCATCGGCTTCGCCGGGGTCCTGTCGGGGCCGCTGGTCCGTTCCTCCTACCGCGCGGGCCGGCTGTACCAGCAGGCCATCGAGGCTCGCCAGAACGCCTGATCCGTTCTCACCGGGAGCCCCGCGCCACGCGCGCGGGGCTCCCGGCGTTTCACCGCGCCCGGCCCGAGGGCGCTCCCGCGAAGTGGCTCTCGTCCGCTTTTCGACCGCTTCCTCCGACGGCCGCCCGGTCAGCGGACGTCGCGTGTCGGCGGCGGGCAGGTCACGTTTTCATTTTTTGACCCCAGGATTTGTATCCTCAAGACATGGCGAAGAAGCCCGAAGACCAAGAGCGCCCGGGGCGCATCAAGCAGCTCCGCATGATCGCGCAGATCATCAAACAGGCAAACCCCAAGGGAATGCCGATCGTCTACGCGTCGGCGCTCGGCACGCTCGCGCTGTGTGTCGTGATAGGCCTGGTCACGGGCTTGTTCTGGTATCTGCTCTTCATCGGGATCATGCTGGCCCTGACCGTCGGTCTGGTGGTGTTCGGTCAGCTCGCCCAGAAGGCTCAGTACTCCATGCTGGACGGCCAGCCGGGCGCGGCCGCCGCGATCCTGCAGGGCATGCGCGGCACGTGGGAGGTCGCCCCCGCCGTCGCGGTCAACCGCGACCAGGACATCGTGCACCGTGTGATCGGCTACCCGGGTGTGATCCTGGTCTCCGAGGGCCCCGGCTCCCGGGTGCAGAAGATGCTGGTGGCCGAGAAGAAGCGCGTGCAGCGGGTCGCTCTCGACGTGCCGGTCTACGACATCCAGTCCGGTGACGGCGAGGGCCAGATTCCCATCGCCAAGCTGCAGCGGCACCTGATGAAGCTGCCCCGCAACCTCAAGAAGCCCGCCGTCTACGAGGTCAACAACAGGCTCAAGGCCCTTCCGCAGACGCTGCCGATGCCCAAGGGCCCGCTGCCGCGTGGCGCGAAGATGCCCCGGCCGAAGATGCGTTGACGGACGTGGCGGGGATCGACCGGCGTCAGGTGGACGCCGCGGACACCTCGCGGGCGAACCGCGGCTGGTGGGACGGCGCCGCGGACGAATACCAGGCCGAGCATGGAGACTTCCTGCGTGACGCGGGCTTCGTCTGGTGTCCCGAGGGGCTCGACGAGGCCGACGCGCGCCTGCTGGGCGACGTGGCCGGCAAGGACGTGCTGGAGATCGGCTGCGGAGCCGGGCAGTGCGGGCGGTGGCTGACGGGGCAGGGAGCGCGGGTCGCCGCGTTCGACCTGTCGTTCCGGCAGCTCCAGCACTCCCGCAGGATCGACCTCGGCGGCGGGTCCCACCTGCCCGTGGTCCAGGCGGACGCCGAGTTCCTGCCCTTCGCCGACCAGTCCTTCGACCTGGCCTGCTCGGCGTTCGGCGCCCTGCCGTTCGTGGCGGACGCCCGTGCCGTCCTCGTCGAGGCCCGCAGGGTGCTTCGTCCCGGCGGCCGGCTGGTCTTCTCGGTGAGCCATCCGATCCGCTGGGCCTTCCCCGACGACCCGGGTCCCGCCGGGCTGATCGCCGACCGGTCCTACTTCGACCGCTCGCCGTACGTGGAGATCGGCGATGACGGGCAGCCGTCCTACGTCGAGCACCACCGCACGATGGCGGACTGGATCGGGCACGTCGTCGCTTCGGGGCTGGTGCTGTGCGGGCTGGTGGAGCCGGAGTGGCCCGAGGGCCACAAGCGCGAGTGGGGCGGCTGGAGCCCGCTGCGGGGCCGCTGCCTTCCAGGAACGGCGATCTTCACCTGCGTCAGGCCGTAGGAGTCCTCGGCGACTCCTCGCCGCCGTTCCCGAGGCGGGGAGGCGACGCACGGAGCGTGGAGAAGGAAGACAGCAGGGGCGGGGATCCTCATGGGATCCCCGCCCCTGCTCGTGCACGGCCACCCGGTGGGGCGGCCGCCGACGTTCACCGGGCCGTGTCCGCTCGTCAGCGCCGACCGGCTCCGTGTCACCACTCGCCGTACCGGCGCCGATGAGGGTTCTGAGTCCAGCCGTCCTCGTCAACGGCCGACCGTGACCCCGGCGAGCTCGCAGGCCCCGGGAGAAGGCCAGGAGGCCGCTGAGAAGCCCGTTCCGGAGCAGAACCAGCCTGTACCCGGCTGACCGCCTCGGTGACCTCGCAGGCCTCAGGAGAAGGCCAGGAGGCCGCCGAGGAGGCCGTTCCGGAGAAGCGGTGTCGTCTATGGGCGGTTGACCGTGACCTCGGTGACCTCGCTGCCCTCGGGGTAGTAGGGGAGCCTGGCGTGCTGGATGTCGTTGATCGAGGCCTTGACCGTCTCGGCGTGCGTCACCGTCCTGGTCAGCGTGCACCTGCCGTCGTCGCCCGTCCGGCAGAGGGCGGGCAGCGCGACGTTCTTGCCCTCGCGGAGCCAGGAGCCCTTCACCAGCGCGCCGTGCACCGGCTTTCCTGCGAGGTCGGTGACGGTCAGGTCCACGAAGGCCTGCCATGCCGGGGAGTGGGCGGGGTTGCCGACCGCGACGGAGCGGGTCTTCGCCTCGCTGACCACCAGGCCCTCGGCGGGCTTGGAGGACAGCCTGACGTCGTCGACCGCCCAGTACCAGCCCTCCTTGGTCGAGGCGTAGCGGAAGCGGACCTGTGCCTGCTTGGCGCCGGCCGGGACCTGGACCTTGAACGACTCGGTCTTGGCGACGGCGTCGGCGGTGTAGGAGGTGACGGGGACCGGGGTCGCGCCGTCGAAGGAGATCGAGACCTCGGCCTTCTGGGCCGGGTCGGTGCGGTAGTGCGTCACGTAGGACAGGTCGAGGGTGCTTCCCGGGTAGACCTTCGCGGGCGGGCCGACCAGGGTCGAGTCGAACCCTCCCGTGACCGGCTTGTCGGTCCACTCGTCGGAGTCGGCGACGGCGAACACGTCGCGCGAGCGCACGTTGGTCTCACGCCGCTGGTCGCGCTCCGTGCGGGTCCAGAACTCGTCCGTGGCGAAGGACCAGCCCCGCCACTCGGCGTAGCCGCCGGTGCCCATCGCGCCGTTGTCCACCTTCCAGCCGGTCGGCGGGGTGTGGGTGAAGCCCTTCAGCCCGGCGGGGATGCCGGTCTCGTCGGCGCGCTCGGCCAGGCTCGGGCGCAGGGTGTCGAACGGGTCGGTGCTCGCCGTCGTGATCGGACGTCCGTCGAGGGCCGGGTCGAGCGGCTGGCCGAGGTGCTTCAGCGCGGTGGCGGCGAGGTCGACGAGGCGGACGTCCGTACGGGTGGCCCCCGCCGGGATGTCCGCGCCCTGGGCGATGACGAAGGTCGAGCGCTCGCGGGGGTCGGAGCCTCCGTGGTCGCCGCCGGTCTTGTGGCCGTGGTCGGCGGTGACCATGGTCAGCCAGTTCTCCTGGGCGTAGGAGGGCCTGGAACGCACCGCCTGGAGGATCCGGCCGACCTGGGCGTCGGCGTCCTTGATCGCCTTGAGGTAGGCCGGGCTGTCGGGGCCGGTGCTGTGCCCGGCGCCGTCGATGTTGTCGAGCTGGACGAAGGTGGCGTCCGGGCTGTTGTCCTTGATGTAGGAGACCGCCTTGCGTGTGGTGCCCTCGTCGTAGTCGGCGCCGCCGTTGAGGCGCACGTCCACCTTGGCCCCGAAGACGGTGTTGTTGATCGGCCCCCAGGACGCGACGACGAAGGTGGAGAAGGACGGGTCGGCCTTCTCCAGGCGGGTCATGAAGTCGGGGTAGGCGTCGTAGCGGGGGCTGGTGAAGTCGTTGTCCCTGACGTTGTGCTTGTCCGGCCAGACGCCGGTGGCGATCGTCGACCAGCCGGGGCCCGAGCTGGTCTGCGCCATCGGGCTGGAGTAGAGCGGGCTCGGCGCCGCGGTGCCCTTGGCGACGAGCTCCTTGAGATTGGGCGCGTCGGCCTCCCCGATCTTGTCGAGCAGGGCGCCGTCGAGACCGATGACCAGGAGCTTGTCCTTCTTGGTCCCGTCGGGGCCGTCGGGCACCTCGGGGGGCGCCTCGGGCAGCGGGGGCTTCTCGATGGGCGCGTCGGCGACCCTGACGTCGTCGATAGCCCAGAACCAGTTGTTGGCGCCGTCGTGCAGGCGCCAGTTCACCTTCATCCTCTGGGCGCCGGCGGGGACGGGGATCTCCAGCGAGTAGTACTCGTTGAGCGCGTCCGCGTCGCCCAGCTTCATGATCTCGACAGGGGCGCCGCCGTCGAAGCTCACGGTCACCTGCCCCTTCTGCGGGGCCTCCCGGCGGTAGTGGCTGGCGAAGCCGAGGTAGACCTTGTCCTTCCCCTGGGGAAGGGTCACCTCGTTCGAGGTCAGCGTCGAGTCGAACCGGCCCTTCGAACTGGGGGATCCCTTGTCGTCCCACTCGTCGGGGTCGGCGACGGCGAACACGCCGGAGGCGCGGGTGAAACCCTCCCTGCCCTGCCCCTCCGCGGCGGTCCAGAAAGGCAGTGTGGTGAACGACCAGCCCTGCCACTCGGTCACGCCCTGCGGCATGTCCGGGGCCAGACTGACCGTCCATCCCGCGGGCGGTGTGTGCGTGAATCCCTTGAGGTCGGCGGGAATCCCGGACTCGTCGACCCGGGTGGACAGGGAGCCGGAAAGGCCGTCGAAGTTCTCGGCCTGCAACGGGGTCTGAGCAGTCCGGGCCTCGGCGGCGAGAGGCGTCGCGATGACCGTGGCGGCCGCGAGCAGGGCCAACCCATTCCTGAAGCGCATGTGCCTTCGTTCTGTGCTGTCGTTCTGTAGCTGTCGGGTGTTCCGGGGAAACCGTCATGCAGGACGGTGAATCGACAGCGACGACATAATGAACGGGCGGCCAATTAGCCCTATTCGATTTCACGTTCAGCGCTATAGGAAATAACGATGAGCAATTGTTTTCATTTACCGGTACGGTCCTCGGGGGACGTCTTCGAAAAATCAGGGCGACCCCGGGAAAAAAGGAAGGGCGCGGGGCCCTCGCCCCACGCCCTCACGGCGACGCGCCCGGACTCACATCCGCACGACCACGGTGTTCGCCGCGCGGTCGTGCAGGCCGCGCTGGTCGCGGTCCCAGATCAGAGGCGGTACGGCCAGGCACAGCAGCACGGTCCGCACGAGCACGGACAGGAACCGGGGGCGGCCGCCGTCGAGCGCGGCGACCCGGATGTTGAGCAGGCGCATGCCGAACGTCATGCCCATGGTGCCGACCAGCAGGACGTACTCGACCGCGAGCACCGCGACGGGAACCCAGCTCTGCTGGACCGGGTCGATCCGCAGCAGTCCCTGGGTGATGGCCCAGGTGCAGATCAACCAGTCGATCACCAGAGCGCCGATCCTGCGCCCGAATCCGGCCACCGCTCCGCTGCCCTCGGCGGGCAGCCCGAGCTGCTCCCCCGGATAGCCCAGATCCACACCGGCCGACCTGACGCCGCCGAGCCAGGTCTGGGTCCAACGGGGCTGCTGCCTGCTGTTCATGACTCCACGGTATCCGCCCGTGAGGTCGCCCCCGCATTCGGCCGAAACCCTACCGAACCCGACGAAAAACAGAGATCATGATCTTTAAACTTCTTGTCCTCTTTTTCTTCGGAGTCCTCAGTGTCCGATACGGATGACCTCGACCGACGCTTCGCGGCCATCGCCTCCCAGACCGACCAGGACGAGCGCCGGAGGATGAGCGACACCGCCGCCAAGGAGTGGTCGAACCTGCCTCGCAACAGACGTCGCCGCAGGCGGTGGATCACGGTGTTGGCCGCGTGCGTCCTCGTCGCGGGCGCCGGAGTCGTCGTCGCCTACCGGCCCGAGGTCGTCACCCAGGTCCGCGACGCCCTCGCCGAACAGCTCTCCGACACGGGCGGCCTGAGCCTCGGCGCGATTCCCGAGGAGACCATGACGGTGGACGCCGTCCCCCCGTCCGTCTCCCCCTTCGAGGGGTCTCCGGCCAAGGACTACGCCGAGGGGGTCAAAGGACTGGTGATGCCGCCCGCCACGACGAGGGGCGGACTGAGCCGGAAGGACGTCGCCGCCGCGTTGAAGCGCACCAGGGACATGCTCGCGGCCTCCCACCTCGATCGCCGGACGCTCATGGGCGGCAGGCCGACGGCGCTGGTGAGGCTTCTGGACCCGGAGCTCCGCCCGTGGTTCCTGAAGAACCTGGACCGCAGGAAGCCCGGGAACGACTCCAACACCCGCTACTGGGTCACCAGCCTGGCGCCCAAAGCCGCCGAACTGGCCACAGACGTGATCAAGGTCAACGGGCGGACGAAGTACTCCGCCTTCCGTGAGGACGGCAGAACAGGAATCCGGATCACGGTGAACTACCTGTTCGTCTACGCCGTCCAACGCCCCGGACAGCCCGAGAGCGTCACCCGGGTCATCAGCCACAACATGGGAGAGCTCCTCGCCTACCGGGAGAACGGCGCACTCGTGGTGTGGCCCGTCGAGTGGAACTCCGGCACCGTGACGGGGGTCCGCTGCGATGTTCAGGACGGCTTCGTCCACCCCTTCTACGAGGACTCGGCGCCTGACAAGGAGGTGGTCGAGGCCACCGGCGCCCCGCTGGACCCCTATGACCTCGACCACGACTCCGGCGACGACAACAGCTGCAGAGCGGCCTCCCGCAGCTGACCGCCGAACCGTACGGCGGTCGCGGCCACCGGGCGGGCCGTACGTGACCGGTCAGACGACGCCCCAGGGCCCGGTCCTGTCCGGCGGCTGAACCGCGACCGGAGGCGGACCTGTCCGGTGGCCGGCCCCGCCGCACGCCGGGCCGTACGTGAAAGTCGGGCAAAGGAAGCTGTTTCCGGCATGGCGCAGTGATGCGCCGGAGCTAGCGTGAAGGACGGCTTCTCCTTAACACGAGTGAAACAAAAGAGACACGGGGCGGTAACGGCGCAGATCTACGTTCGATCTGATAGCCCGTGCCCCTTGGGAGGTTCGCGTGTTCAACTCCGCTGACGACGTCCTCAAGTTCATCAAGGACGAGGGGGTGCAGTTCGTCGATGTCAGGTTCACGGACCTGCCGGGGACGACGCACCACTTCACGTTCCCCACGGAGAACTTCGGGGCGAACGTCTTCACCGACGGCCTGATGTTCGACGGATCGTCGATCCGTGGTTTCCAGGCCATCCACGAGTCCGACATGCTTCTGCTGCCCGACCCCTCGACGGCCGTGCTCGACCCCTTCAGAAAGCACAAGACGCTCAACATCAACTTCTTCGTGCACGACCCGCTGACGGGTGAGGCCTACAGCCGCGACCCCCGCAACGTCGCCCGCAAGGCCGAGGAGTATCTCAAGGGCACCGGCATCGCCGACACGGTCTTCTTCGGCCCCGAGGCCGAGTTCTACATCTTCGACGACGTGCGC
Source organism: Streptosporangium carneum (assembly GCF_027922005.1). Lineage (GTDB taxonomy): Bacteria > Actinomycetota > Actinomycetes > Streptosporangiales > Streptosporangiaceae > Streptosporangium > Streptosporangium carneum. The sequence continues at coordinate 157,870 of NZ_BSEV01000007.1, forward strand.
TTCGAGACCAGCGCCCACTCCAGCTACTACCACATCGACTCCATCGAGGGCGCCTGGAACACCGGCAAGGCCCAGGACGGCGGCAACCTCGGCTACAAGCCGCGCTACAAGGGCGGCTACTTCCCGGTTCCGCCGATGGACCACTTCACCGACCTGCGCTCGGAGATGGTCCGCCGTCTCATCGAGGCGGGCATCGAGGTGGAGATGCAGCACCACGAGGTCGGCACCGCGGGACAGGCCGAGATCGACTTCCGGTTCAACACGCTGCTCAAGGCCGCCGACACCATGATGCTGTACAAGTACATCGTCAAGAGCACGGCGCTGGAGCACGGCCACACCGTCACCTTCATGCCCAAGCCGATCTTCGGTGACAACGGCTCCGGCATGCACTGCCACCAGTCGCTCTGGAAGGACGGCGCGCCGCTCTTCTACGACGAGGTCGGCTACGCGGGTCTGTCCGACACCGCCCGCTACTACATCGGCGGCCTGCTCAGGCACGCCCCGTCGCTGCTGGCCTTCACCAACCCGACGGTGAACTCCTACCACCGCCTGGTCCCCGGCTACGAGGCTCCGGTCAACCTGGTCTACTCCCAGCGCAACCGCTCCGCGTGCATCCGCATCCCGATCACCGGCTCGAACCCGAAGGCCAAGCGCATCGAGTTCCGTGTGCCCGACCCGTCCTGCAACCCGTACTTCGCCTTCGCCGCGCAGCTGATGGCCGGAATCGACGGCATCCGCAACAAGATCGAGCCGGTCGAGCCCGTGGACAAGGACCTCTACGAGCTTCCCCCCGAGGAGGCCCGCAACATCCCGCAGGTCCCCGGCACGCTCGCCGAGGTGCTCGACGCCCTGGAGGCCGACCACGACTACCTCCTCGAGGGCGGCGTGTTCACCTCGGACCTGATCGAGACCTGGATCGCCTACAAGCGTGAGAACGAGATCGACCCGATCCGCCTGCGCCCGCACCCGCACGAGTTCGAGCTGTACTACGACGTCTGACCGATTGAGGCCGTGACCTGCGGAAACCCTGACGGGTGGTCCGCCGGGACCAGGGCAGTGCCCTGGGCGGACTCCATGCCGACTTCGGAGTCGGCGATGAGAACCCTTTCTGGGTGATGATCGAACAGTGGTCGGCGCAGTGCTGGGTGCCGGATTCGAGTTTGGCATCGAATTGGGCATCCAGGTAATGAACCTTTCCGCGTAGCCCTTGATCGGCCACAACTGATCAAGGGCTACTTCGGTTCCAGCAAGTACGAATTACGCGGAACGTAGGTCACGCCGCAACTACGAAAGGGACATCAACCTGCGTATCGCATTCGCAGCTCGTCCATTGCGAGGTCCCAGAAGGACCTGTAACGCATAGCCCCGGGCAGCCATGGCGCGAGATACCAGGCTTCCCACTCACCTTCAGGAGTTTTGACGTGGGGGTTGAGGAGAGCCACTCCGTCATCCCAGTATCCGGCCAGAAGGGTGTCGGGCACATACTCCCCTCTGTAATGGATGGAGTCCTGCTCCGGTCCGTAGACGAAGTAGAGCTCGTCGGGCACGCTCCATGAGTTCTCGGGCTTGGGTGCCGACCAGCTCTCGGCGACCGAGGGGTCCACATCCCGGAGCCAGCCGATTTCCTCGACACGTAGCAGGCGGCAGTCGTCGTCACTGCCCCATCCGTTGGCGAACAGGAGAAAGCGCCGGTAACTCGTCGGCAGCTCCGCACCCAGCCGCTCTTCAAGCTCACGGACCTCTGCTTCGGCAGCCGGGGAATACAGGTCGCCGAGTGGACTGACCGCCGGGCGATCAGAACCCTCGATCACCGGATGCCTTGCGGGGAAGCGTTCAGACCATGCGTACCGGGCACTCACGGTGAAGAAGATATCCCGTTTCGAGTGGCTGCTGAACGTGCGGCACAAAGCGCGGGTGTCTTTTGGATCGGTCACCTTCGCATGGAGGGAATCACATAGGAGGGCGGCCGGCCGTTCATCGCTTCCGTCAGGTCGTCCTCGGTCAGGTGGAGAGTGAAGGCGTTGCCCGTCTGGTGTGGAGCCCAGCCGCGGTCGAGAGCTCTGCGGATGGTCGCCGACACGAGTGCGGGTCGTACGGCCATCGCTCGTTCCCCGAGCCACGCGTCCGGCCGGGAGCAGGGAAGCGACACTTCGCGGGCTCGCGCTCGAGTGGGCGCGGCTACCATCTCTGGTCGCCGGCACGAACCAGCATCTCGTTGACGGCGACTCGCCGCTCTCGCGTGACGATGTAGCTGATCGCGTCCGCGACGTCCTCCGGCCGCAGCGCTTCGATGCCGTCGACCTGTCTGCGGGCCGCGTCCCGGGTGGTGTCGCTGAGATGGTTCACCAGTTCGGTGTCCACGGTGCCGGGCTCCACCACACTGACCCGGACGCGTTCACTGAGCAGTTCCTGGCGAAGCGATTCGGCGAACGCGTTCAGGCCGGACTTGGTCAGGCCGTAGACGCTGCTCCCCGGCCGGGCGACCCGCCCGGCCGTCGAGCTGACGTTCACCAGATCCGCCACCTGCCGCGGAGAGGTGGACGCCGCGTAGATCAGGTGCGGGATCGCGGCGTGCGTGACGCGCAACAGCGCCGCCACGTTGAGCGAGATCATCCGATCCCACTCCTCGATGGTGGTGTGCAGCGCCGAGTTGAGCAACATGATCCCGGCGTTGTTGACCAGGATGTCCAGGCGCCCGAACCGATCCAGCGCGTCCTGCACCATGTCGTCGGCGCGTTCAGGCTCGGTGATGTCTGCCTCCAACGCGACCGCCTCTCCGCCCAGCTTCGCGATGTCGCTCGCGACCTGGTCCAGGCGGCTGCGGCGGCGGGCGACCAGGGCCACCGCCGCGCCCTCGCGGGCGAGGCGGCGCGCGGTCGCGGCGCCGATTCCGCTGCTGGCGCCGGTGACGAGCGCGACGGCTCCGTCCAGCGGCCGATCGTGCATGACTGCCTCATTCCCTCGGGTCGGGGGCGACGCGGAAGCGGGCGTCGCCGCAGATCATTCGCTGACAGGCCTCGGGTGCCACGACGAGGCTCGCGCAGCCGGCTGCCGGGTCGCACCAGGGAGTCTCACTGGTGCGACCCGGGCCAGGGAGGGCCACGGGTGCGAGAGGCCTCCCGTAGGCCCGATTCCGGACGGGCCGACGACTCTGGAGGCACGACGTGGGGCGCCTGGTCACCATGACCGCGGGGGTGCCGGCCGGAACGGCGGCGCACGATGTGGACGACATCCGGGCACGTGAAGCCGCGCGCCACGACGCCGACGGCAGCGGCGGCGGCGGCCGACGGCTCATTCCCCGGCCTTCACCGCGTCATGGACGCTCGCCGCGGGACAGGGCGTCGCCGAGCCGCCTTCGCGAGCTGATCCCGAGCTTGGCGAAGATCTTGCGGAGGTGCCACTCGACCGTACGCGGGCTCAGGAAGAGACGGGCCCCGATCTCCGGGTTGGAGAGGCCGTCCCGCACGAGCAGGGCGATCTGTTTCTCCTGTGCCGTCAGCTCATCACTCGTCGGGGCCTCGCTCCTGCGCTTGCGGACGGTCTCGCCCGTGGCGAGAAGCTCGCGGCGGGCACGCTCGGCGAACGCCTCCATCCCGATCGACGCGAACATCTCGTACGCGGTACGCAGGTGTGCCCGCGCCTCGACCCGCTGACGCTCCCGGCGCAACCACTCGCCGTACAGCAGGTGGGCGCGCGCCAGTTCAGGGCGCAGGATCGTCCGGCCCAGCCGCTCGATCGCCTCGCGGTAGAGGTCGTCCGCGGCGGCGTCGTCGCTCAGCAGCGCGCGGCAGCGGGCCAGGATTCCCCGCGCCCAGTCCGTGTCGCACGGTTCCGCCGCGTCCGTCAGACCTTCGAGCGCCCCGCGGGCGGCCGTGTCGTCTCCGACGCGTGCCGCCGCCTCGACGAGCTCGGGCAGCGCCCACTGGGAGACGATCAGGTTGGCGCTCCGGGTGGTGGCCTGGGCCGCCGGCAGCGCGAGCCCATAGCGGGCGAGGCCGTTGTAGAGGACCGCGGCCGCCCAGTGGGCGGACGCGACACCGTTCAACTGACCGCCGGCGCCGGCCTCCTCGATCGTGGCGGCGATCAGCGCCGCGGCCTCGGCCTCCTTGCCCTGCATCGCCGTCAGCAGGAGCCGGGTGTGCTGCGTCATGGGCACGCCCGTCGCGTCGGCGACGGCTTCGGATTGGGCGACGAGCGCGGCCGCGGCGGCGAATTCGCCGCTCAACGAGATCGGTATCCCCAACGCGTGGAGATAGATGGGAAGCTCGGACAGGGCGCCGGCCGCGCGCACCTCCTCGACCGCCCTGGCGGGCGTCTCGGGCATGATCCGGTCCTCCCAGAGGAACGCGCTCACGCCACAGGCCGCCCAGCCCCATTTCAGGAGGTCCTGCACGGGATGGTCCGTGAGTGCGGTCTTCGCCCTTCGCAGCGCGGGAAGCGCGGCGCTCCGGCCGTCGGTGATGAGCAGCGCGTAGCCCTCGAGCACGAGATCGAGGGCACGCGGACGACCTTCGGGAGCGGGAAGCTCCCTCATCGCCCGAGAGACGGCCATGAGGCTGTCCCGGTTTCCGGCGCCGAACGACGCGGAACCCCAGGCGATGAGATACGTCTCCCGCGCCAGGTCCATGTCGAAGGGCTCCAGCCGCTGCGCGGCCGCCAGCAACATCAGCGGCGCCTCGTTGTCGAAGCCTGCCGCGAACGTGATGTGACCGCCTGCCAGGTGGGCTCGCACGCGTTGGAACTCGCTCTGGGCGTCCCGGTCGGCGATGTCGGCGAATCGGCGCGCGGCTTCGATGTCGCCCGCCCGAAGGCTGGCGTCCGCCGCCGTCAGGGCGCGTTCGGCGCGCCGCGAGGTGTCGACGCTCAGTGCCACGGATCGCTGCAGGAACGCCGCCGCGGCGGCCAGCCCACCGCGCGCCTGTGCCCGGCCTGCGGAGCGTTCCAGTTCGGCGGCGACGTCCTCGTCGGGCGCGGCCGTCGCGGACGCGAGGTGCCAGGCACGGCGGTCCGGGTCGGCCTGCGCGTCGGTGACCTCCGCCAACGCAAGATGGACCGCCCGGCGATCCCCCTCCTTCGCCGACCCGTACACGGCCGACCGCACGAGCGGGTGACGGAAGATCACCCGTACGTCGAACTCCAGCAGCCCGTCCGTCCCGCTCGCCAGGACCGTCACCGGCGTGACGCCGAGCCGTTCGGCGGCACGCCACACCAGCGAGGGGTCGCCGACCGGCTCGGCGGCGGCGATCAGCAGGAGCAACCGGGTCTGCTCGGGCAGGCCTTCGATCCTGGCCAGGAAGCTCTGCTCGATCCGGCTCGGCAGCGTGTCGGCGTCCAGGAGGCCGAATCCGCCCGCCATCCGGGTCACGGCCAGCTCACGCGGCAGCTCCAGCAGGGCGAGCGGGTTGCCCCTGGTCTCGGCCACGAACCGATCGCGGATGTCCTGATCGATCCGGACGTGCGTCACCGAGCTCAGCAGAGCGTGCGCGTCTGCGGCCTTCAGCCCGGCGACCTCCAGCTCCGGCAGTCCGAGCAGGTCCTGAGCCCGCTGGCGAGAGCCGAAGACGAGGGCGACCGACTCCGCCAGCAGCCGCCGTGCGACGAAGCCGAGAATCTGCGCCGAGGCCCGGTCCATCCACTGCGCGTCGTCGACCACGCAGAGCAGAGGACCCCTCTCCGAGGCGTCCGACAGCAGGCTCAGTACCGCCAGCCCGACCAGGAAGCGTTCGGGCGGCGTTCCCCCTCGCATCCCGAACACCGTCTCGAGCGCGTCGCGCTGCGGCGCGGGAAGGTTCTCCAGTCGATCCAGCAGCGGCGCGCACAACTGATGCAATGCGGCGAAGGCCAATTCCATCTCGGACTCGACACCGACCGCACGCAGCACCCGCATGCCGGTCGCCAAGCTCTCCGCGTACTCCAGCAGCGCCGACTTCCCGACTCCCGGCGCGCCGTGGACCACGAGCACGCGGCTCTCCCCAATGCGGACGGCCGCGATCATCTGATCGAGGAGGGCGCACTCCGGCCCCCGCCCGAGCAACCCGACGTTCTCACCGCGCCCGGCGCTCCGCTTACGTTGGCCCACGGCCCCTCGCCTTTTGTCCTGATTGCACGACTCTGCATACACCCAGGACACACGCCAGGCCAAGTTTCCGGACTCGTCTGTGCCGCCCGCTCGTAGTGACGGCGGCCGGCGGCGGCTGCCGGCTCCGCGGTTCGATTGAGATCGCCCAGGTGCGGGGACGGTCCGTCACGAACCGGGAGCCCACCGTCGCCCGACGACGCGGCGGATGCCGCCGGGGATCCGCGAGCGGGCCGAAGCCCGGAGCTGACGGCCCGACGACCTAGCGAGCGACGCCGGCGGCGAGCAGTTCTTCCAGTTCGGCGAGGTCGCCGGTCTGCGCGGCGGCGAGGAACGTCTGTACGAGCCGCCGGTGCGCGGTGGTGCTCACCGGTCGGCATCGCTCAGTGGCGAGGTGGCCGCGAGCGCGTCGCACGAGTTGCCGCGCGTGGTCTTCGCTCAGGTGGAGGATCTCGGAGATCTGGCGGTAGGGGTAGTCGAAGGCCATGCGCAGGAGATAGGCGGCGCGTTCGGCGGGGGTCAGTCTCTCCAGCAGCAACCGGATCGCGGTGTCGACCGCCTCGTGGCGTTCGGCCGCCGTCCCGGGGCTGACAGCGCGGTCCGTCGTCTCGGGAAGCCAGGGACCGGCGGAGGTCTCATGACGCCTGCGGGCGGACTGGACGACGTTGATGGCGAGCCTGGTGGTGGTCAGCGCAAGGAACGCGGGCGGGCTGACGACGACGGAGCGGTCGGCGCGGGCCCATCGCAGCCACGTCTCCTGCACCACGTCCTCGGCCTCGCCCACGTCTTGCAGGACGCGCAGGCCGATCGCGAAGAGCCGGGGCGCGGCGCTGACGAACGCCGAAACGGCTCCGTCCCATCTTCTGATCGACCGGTCGCCGGTCTGCTCCGTGTGGTCTGTGTGCGACTCCAACAGGTTCATGGTCACGATCTCGGCTCCGTTCGCACCCCGGCATCCGGCGATGCCGCTGCGATCACGGTCGTTTCCCGAGCCCCTCCATCGCGCCCTGGGGAGAGCCTGGTCGACACCCTGGCCCGGACCACTGGGGCCCCGTGGTGGGCGCCGGGGCATGGCACGAGCCGCTTCGCGCGCCCTCTCAGACCGGACGACCGCGCGGGTTCGTGACAACTCCTCTCGATCCCCGGTGTCACAGATGCGGGGGCTGCCCGGTCTAAGTGGGCGAATCGATCCGGCGGCCTTGGCCGCCCCTTCCGACGGCCCGCGCGGACGACGCGCACGAAGATCCGCAAGGTCCGAACGAAGAAACGAGATGGAAACGGAGAGTTCCGCATGAACGACAACGTCCTGGAGCCTGCGGCGCAGGAGCTCGCCGAGGCGACCTCCAAGCCCCCGTTCCTGTACGAGCTGGGCCCGGAGGGCGCACGCAAGGTGCTGGACGACCTCCAGGCCGCTCCGGTCGCCAAGCCGGACGTGGACGAGAAATGGATCACCGTGTCGGCCGAGGTCGGTGACGTGCGGGTACGGATCGTCAAACCCGCCGGGACGACGGGTGTGCTGCCCGCCGTGCTGTACGTCCACGGCGGCGGCTGGGTGCTGGGCAACGCGGGCACCCATGACCGGCTGGTGCGCGAGCTGGCCGTCGGGGCGGACGCGGCGGTGGTGTTCGTGGAGTACGACCGTTCGCCCGAGGCCCGCTACCCGGTCGCGATCGAGCAGGCCTACGCCACCGCCCGGTGGATCACCCGTCACGGCGCGGACGAAGGGCTGGACGCCTCCCGGCTGGCGGTGGCGGGTGACTCGGTCGGCGGCAACATGACCGCCGCGCTGACCATCCTGGCCAAGCGGCGCGGCGACGTCACCTTCGTGCACCAGTCGCTGTACTACCCGGTCACCGACGCCGCCCAGGACACCGGCAGCTATCTCGAGTTCGCCGACGGCCCGTACCTGACCGCCAAGGCGATGGCGTGGTTCTGGGACGCCTACACCACCGACCCCGCCCAGCGGGCGGAGATCACGGTCTCACCGCTGCGCGCCGGTCTGGAGGACCTGGCGGGTCTGCCGCCCGCGTTCGTCATCGTCGACGAGTACGACGTGCTGCGCGACGAGGGCGAGGCTTATGCCCGCAAGCTCACCGCGGCCGGTGTTCCGACCACCAGCGTCCGTTACAACGGCACGCTGCACGACTTCATGATGCTCACCCCCGTCCGCGACACCCACGCCGCGCGCGCCGCCACCGCCCAAGCCGTCGAGTTCCTCAAGACCGCCCTGAACACCGGAGAGGCCGACTCATGAGCGAGCAGCCCGTCATCGTCCTGGTCCACGGCGCCTTCGCCGAATCGGCCGGCTGGAACCGCGTCGTCCAGCGCCTCCACGGCAACCGGCTCACCGCCGTCGCCGTGGCCAACCCGCTGCGCGGCGTCGAGGGCGACGCCGCGTACGTGCGCGACGTGATCGCCGGCATCGGACGCCCGGTCGTCCTGGTCGGCCACTCCTACGGCGGCATCGTGATCACCCAGGCCGCCGCCGGCAACCCGGCCGTGCGCGCCCTGGTCTACGTCGCCGCCTTCGCCCCCGAACCCGGCGAGAACGCGTTCCTGCTGTCCGGCAAGTTCGAGGGCAGCACATTGGCCGGCGCGCTGGAGGCGTATCCGGTGGCCACCGGCGGCAACGAGTTCCGCATCGCCGCGGACAAGTTCCATCATCAGTTCTGCGCCGACCTCGACGCCGGCGAGGCCGCGCTGATGGCGGCGACCCAGCGGCCGGTGACCGAGCGCGCCCTGACCGACGCCCTGACGGCGGACGAGCCCGCCTGGCGCACCATCCCGTCCTGGTTCGTCCACGGCGGGCGCGACCTCAACATCCCGGCCGCGGCGCTGCGCTTCATGGCCGAACGCGCCGGCTCCCGCGGAACCCGCGAGGTCGCCGGCGCCTCCCATGCGATCGCCGCCTCGCAACCCGACGCCGTGACCGCCACCGTCCTCGACGCCGCCGACCACGCCGAGGAGTGACACTCCCCTGCCTGCGACCGCACGACCACGGCGGGCACAGCGGGTCAGGATTCCGTCATCGGTTCCGTGACCAGGGGCCGTCCGACGCCCGGCGCCGTGTGGTCGAGCTCGGCGAGCGCGGACTTCAGCTCGGCGCGTCCCCTGATGCCGAGCTTCATGAAGACCTTGCGCAGGTGGTACTCGGCGGTGCGCGCGCTGATGAACAGCCGCGCGCCGATGTCCCGGTTCGTGAGTCCTTCGCGGGCGAGGCGCGCCACGTTGAGCTCCTGGTCGGTGAGCCGCGCCGCCGACCCGTGCCCGCGCACGCGCAAGGTCTCACCGCTCGCCCGCAGCTCGCGTGCGGCGCGCTCGGCGAAGCCGTTCAGGCCGATGCCCGACAACACCTCGTACGCGGCCCGGAGCTCCTCGCGCGCGTCGGAGGGCCGGCCCTGGCGGCGCAGCTCCTCCCCGTACAGCAGGCGGCAGCGCCCCACCATGATCGGAATCCGCTCGCGCTCGAAGCGCTCGATCGCGTCCCGGTACAGGGCCTGGGCCTCGTCGCCTTCGCGCAGCTGCGCCTCTGCCATCGTCAGCACGGCCAACGCCCAGTTGGTCCCCACCGGCCGCGTGACGCTCGCCAGTCTCTCGAACGCCTCCTCGGCGAGCGCGCGCTCGCCGGTGTGCGCGGCCGCCTCCACGAGCTCGAGCAGCGTGCGCATCGCGTGGTTCAGCTCATGCGTGTACGGCAGCTCACGGCGACCGGAGGTCACCGCCTCAGGGAAACGCCCCAGGCCGTTGTAGAGGATGGCCTCCCCGAAATTGACCGCGCTCAGCCCGTATCCCTCGCCCCGCGCGAGCGCGTCCGGCCGGATCTGCTCCGCCAGACGCTCCGCCTCGTCGGCCTGCCCTCGGTACGCCGCGAGGAAGAACCGCCCGTACTGCGGCAGCGGGTGGCCGGTGACGTCCTTGATGGCGTCGATCTCGTCGCAGGAGGCCTCGGCCGCGTCCAGTTCGCCGTCGACCGTCTGCGCCACCATCAGCAGGCTCAGCGCGATCGGCAGCACCGTCACGACGCCTTCGGCGCGGGCGAGCTCGACCTGCCGATCGGCGAGCGCGCGGAGCCCGCGGGCGTCCCAGAGGTCCTGCGCGGCGCGGGAGGCGAACCACATCCAGTGCAGTTCGAGAGAGTCCGGGGCCTGCTCGAGGAACGCGCGCTGCGCCCGGCGCAGGGTCTCGAGCGCGGCCTCCTGCCCTTTGGCGGCGAGCAGCGCCTGGCCGCGCAGGATCAGGTCCCGCGCACGGTCGGACTCCTCGCCGGCGGTCGCCTCCAGGATCGCGTTCGAGACGGCGGCCACCTGCTCGGCGTCACCGAGCCGACCGCCGTAGATCGCGGCCGACAGCGCCTCGATGTAGGTGTCGCGGGCGAGCACCGGGTCGAGCCCTTCGAGGCCCTGCGCCGCGGCGAGGAGGAGCCGCGCACCGCCGCTGTCGCGCCGCAGCGCGTATCCGGCGCGGGCGCGCAGCCGGGCGACGAGCGCCTGTTGCAACGCGGTGAGGGGATGGTCGCGGGCGGTGTCGAGCAGGCGCAGGGCTGCCTCGGGCGCGCCCGCCTCGTGCTTGGCCTCGGCGGCCGCGATCAGCCGCTGCCCACGGCGGACCGGCTCGGGCGTCAGCTCCGCCGCCCGCTCCAGGAACGCACCCGCGGCGGCCGCGCCGCCGCGGGTCCGCGCGCGCACCGCGGACCGCTCGAGGTCGGCGGCGACCTCTTCGTCCGGGTGCAGCGTCGCGCTGGCACGATGCCATGCCCGGCGATCCGGGTCGTGATCGACGCCGGTGACGTCGGCCAGCGCGGCGTGGACGCGCCGCCGGTCCTGCGGCGACGCGGACCGGTAGACCGCCGACCGCACGAGCGGATGGCGAAAGCCGACGCGCGTGCCGACGACGAGCGCATCGGCGTCCTTGGCGGCGTCGAAGTCCTCCAGCCCCAGACCCAGTGCCGCGCTCGCACGCCACAGCAGCCCGGGGTCGCCGGTCGGGTCCGCAGCCGCCAGCAGCAGCAGGAGGCGCGCCGACTCGGGCAGCGGCTCGAGCTGCGCGACCAGGCTCTGCTCGATGCGGCTCTCCAGCGGCATCGCGCCGATGAGAGCGAACCCGCCGGCGATCTCGGCCGGGCTCAGCGACCGGGGCAGCTCCCGCAGCGCCAGTGGGTTGCCGCGCGCCTCCGCGATCAGTTGGTCGCGCACCCGCCGGTCGAGGCCGCCGGGGGCCGAGAGGCGCAGGAGCTCGCGCGCGTCGTCGTGCCCCACCCCTTCGACGACCATCTGCCGAAGCCCGGCGAACACCTCGGCGACCGTGCGCATGGCGAGCACGATGGCGACCCCCTCGACGTCGAGCCGCCGCGCGGCGAACGCGACCGCGCGCGCCGACGCCTCGTCGAGCCACTGTGCGTCGTCGACGACGCACAGCAGCGCCCGGTCGCCCGCGGCCTCGGTGAGCAGCCCGAGCAGTGCGAGCCCGACGAGGAACGGACTGGGCGCGGAGGCCTGGCGCAGGCCGAACGCCGCCTCGATCGCCTCGCGCTGCGGGGCGGGCAGGCGCCCGGCCGAGCTCATCATGTGCCCGCACAACTGCTGAAGGCCGGCGTACGCCAGCTCCATCTCGGACTCCGACGCGACGACGCGCTCGACCCGGACGTGGGCCGCGGCGCGCGCCGCCGCGTGATCCAAGAGCGCGGTCTTGCCGACGCCGGCCTCGCCGGAGACGACCACCGCACCGCTGTGACCGGCGCGGACACGGTCCACCAGCGCGTCCAGCTCCGCCAGCTCGCGATGCCGTCCCCGCAGCGGCGCAGTCTCTGTCACGCTGTCACCTTCGCTGGGATTCATCGATGTTCGGCGCCTTTGGCGCGCCAGATCCTATCCGAGACGTCGGCGACGCATGAGCGGCGACACCGGGCGGCTCGACGTGGCGCTCACCGGCAGTCCATCCACATCAGAAGGTAACCACAAAGAGACATTGCGTCACACGCGGGGGCGGGGATCACAGCGGGGCACAGGTCACCTGCGGGAAGGCCGTCCCCTGACGCGCACTCACACCCGCACCCCGTTGACCCTCTCGGCACTGATCCGCTCGGCGCGCCCGGCGCCGACGCCAGGCCGTGCTACTCGACGACGCGCAGGCGCACGGGGAGTTCCTGGTGACCGTTGCTGATGAGAGTGGGCACCGGCCGCAACGCGTCGGCCGGCGCCGCGAGTGACATGGCGGGGAAACGCTCGAAGAGCTGACGCAGGGCTTCCGCGACTTCGAGGCGGGCCAGGGGAGCGCCGAGGCAGAAGTGCACGCCGTAGCCGAACGCCAGGTGGTCCTTCACCCTGCGGGTGACGTCGAAGGCGTCGGCGTCCGGCCCGTGCCAGTCCGGGTGACGGTTGGCGGCCCCGTACGCAGCGAGGATGGGATCCCCCGCGGCGATGACCTGCCCGTCGGGCAGCCTGATGTCGGTCACGGCGAAGCGCAGCGGCAAGTACTTGATGGCGGGCTCGGCACGAAGGGTTTCCTCCACCACGTCCTCCCAGGTGGCCTGGCCCGCACGGACGAGGTGGAGCTGGTCGGGGGACGTCAGCATCGCGAGGACGGCCTGGTCGATGACGTTGACGGTCGTTTCGTACCCGGCGTTGATCATCAGAATCATCGTGTCGCGCAGTTCGACGTCGGTGAAGCCGGTGCCGTCCGACTCCTCGTCGCGTGCCGCGATGAGGAGGGAGGTCATGTCGTCGCCGGGGTCGCCGCGCTTGGCGGCGATCAACTGGTCAGTGGTCTCAAAAAGACGCGCGGCGTTGGCCTTGGCCTGCTCAGGCGTGAGCGTGCTGTCGAAGACGTTGTCGACGAGCTGCCGGAAATCGTCCCGCTGGTCTTCCGGCACCCCCATCAGGTGGCCGATCACGGCGATGGGCAGCGGGTAGGCCAGCCGTTCACGCAGGTCCACCACCTGGCCGGGGGCACCGCGGCAAGGTCGTCGACCAACTCGGTGACCAGGGATCGGATGATCGGCTTCAGCCTGGCGATGCGGCGCGCGCTGAAGGCGGGGGCGACCATCCGCCGTAACCTGCGGTGGTCGGCGCCGTACGCGGTGAGCATGCTCTGCACCTCGATCCACAGGGCGAGCGGCCACGTGCTGATCGTCTGTTGGAAGGCCGGGTAGTGAGCGCGGCCGTTCTTGGAGACATCGGGGCTGGTGAGCAGAGCCTTGAGAAGGGCGGGGTCGGTGACCGCCCAGGCGCGCAGGCCGAGGATGTCCACGGGGGTGGCCGGGCCACGAGCCCGCAGGGCCCGGTATTCGGCATGCCGGTCGGCACCGGTGGGGTCGATGACGAACGGGAGCGGCTGGGGCATGCGTCTTCTCCTTCAGGTCGCAGCGGCGAAGCAGAGGGAAAGGGGCCTTACGGGCGCACCGGATCGCTCTGGCGCGCCACGTCGGTCCGATGCTGAACGGCGGGGTCTGTCGGGGGCCGTGTCCGGGGGCGGTCCTGGCCGAACCGGCCGGTTCCGCAGTGCTCAAGGCCGCTGATCGACGACCTCGATGCGGCCGCAGGCGTTGGCGACGGCGATGAGTCGGGGCTCTCCACACGGTTGACCGGGCAGCCCGGGCCACGCGTGACAGAAAACCGGATGTGACGTGCGTCTCATCGGCGTCGATCCCCGGAGTCGCGGGGGCGGCGCCGCACCACAGCGTTCCTCGGCAGGACGGCCCTGCGGCGACCAGGTTCGGCCGGGGACCCCGCCACGGCTCCCGGTCAGGCGCGGCGGACGCCGTCCGGGAGCCGTGGTGCGGCGGCCGGGTGTCGCGGGGGCCGGGTCTCACGGGGGCCGGGTGCGCGGGGGCCGGGTCTCACGGGGGACCTTCCCTGAAGACCTCCGCGTTCCCTGAAGACCTCCGCGCCCGCCGGATCCGCCGCGCCTCGCGGGGATTCAGCCCTCGCAGGCTCCGAAGCCCGTGCGGAGGTTCAGCCCTCGCGGGTTCCGAAGGCCGCGCAGGCGTCCCTGGCGGCTTCGGCGCACAGCACGTCCTGGGCGGGTGTCGCGCCGCTGACCCCTACCGCGCCGACGACCTCGCCGTCGAGCTCGAGCAGGATCCCGCCGGGCAGCGTGGTGGGGCGGAACGGCACCTGGTCGCCCGCGAGCGCGAACACCTCGGGGTAGGACTCCTTGAGCCCGGCGAGGGCGGCGCTGTCGCGCCGGAAGGCGGCGGCCGTACGGGCCTTGGAGCGTGCCACCTCGGGGGTGAACCAGGTGGCCCCGTCACCGCGGACGACGAGCACGTCCCTGCCCATGGCGTCCACCACGGCGACGCTGACCCGGAGGTCGTCGCGGGCCGCGCGAGCCAGGGCGGCCTCCACCGCCGCGCGTGCCCGGTCGAGTCTCAGTTCCCGTGTCACAGATGTGTCTCCTTCGCTGTGCCGCCGCCCTCGGTGGACGACGGCTCACATGACGGCGGTCGTACGGCGCCCACGTGGTGCTCATATGGTGGCGTGCCCGGCCTCTCCTCCTGCGCGCACACCGCCCACACCGCCCGTACGGCTCCCCTGTCCGCCTTCTCCCGGGCCCGGGGACCCCGGTGACCGTCGGCCGGGCGGGCGTCGTGATACTTGTTCGTGGCCGTCATCCGGACGCGCCGGCGGGCGGAGTCCGGCTGGAGCGTTCTGACGGCCCGCACGACGAGAGTCCCCCGACACCGGCGACGTCGCGCGGCCCGGACCAGGGTGACGCGCGAAATCCGGACGACCCCCACGGAAGGAGACGCATGGACGCCGGTCTCGGCGACGGCGCCGTGTCCGTACACGCCGCCGACCTCCCGGCCCCGGACCTCCGGCACGGGCGACGGCAGGGTGAGAGCCGACAGGGCGCGCGGGCGTACGGTCCGCGATGACCCTCGTCACACAACCCGCCCTTTCCGGAACCCGCCGACTGCGCGTCCTCGTCACGCTCGGAGCCCTGTCGGCGTTCGGCCCCCTGTCGATGGACCTCTATCTGCCCGTCCTGCCGGAACTCGGCCGGGCCATGCGGACCACCGACGCCCTCGCCCAGCTCACCATGTCGATGTGCATGGTGGGGCTGGCGCTCGGCCAGCTCCTCGCGGGTCCGATCAGCGACCGGATCGGTCGCCGCCGTCCGCTCGTCGTGGGAGTGGCGACCTACGCGGTCGCCTCGCTGCTGTGCGCGCTGGCTCCGGACATCTGGTCGCTGATCGGCCTTCGTCTCGTGCAGGGACTCGCCGGAGCCGCCGGACTGGTCATCGCCAGAGCGATGGTTCGCGACCTGTTCGACGGTGACGCCGCGGCCCGGGTGTTCTCGCTGCTCATCCTCGTCAGCGGGCTGGCGCCGGTGGTCGCGCCGCTCGTCGGGGGCCAGCTCGCCCGCTTCACCGACTGGCGCGGCATGTTCGTCGCGCTCGCCGTCATCGGTCTGCTGCTGTTCCTGGCGGCACTGGGCCTGCCGGAGACGCTCACCCAGGACGCCCGCCACACCGGCGGGCTGCGCGCGACGGGACGGCAGTTCGCCGTGCTCGTCCGGGACCGCGCCTTCGTCGGCTACGCGCTGGTGCTCTCGCTCGCGGGCTGCTCCCTGTTCGTCTACATCACGCTCAGCCCGTTCGTGCTTCAGGACCGCTACGGGGTGACCGCGCAGGTCTTCTCCGCGATCTTCGCGGTCAACTCCCTCGGCATCATGGCCGGGGGAAATCTCAACGGCGTCCTCGTGGGCCGCTTCGGCGCCCGTCGCATGCTGGGGATCGGGCTCGTGACCGGACTGGCCGGAGCGCTGGCCGCGCTCGTGGGCGTCCTGGCGGGCTGGGGACTGCCCGGGCTGCTGCCCGGTCTCTTCGTCGCCGTCTCCAGCATCGGCCTGGTCTCGCCGAACGCCAACGCGCTGGCCATGTCCCCACACGGCGAGCGGGCCGGGACCGCGTCGGCGCTGCTGGGCGTGCTGCAGTTCCTCATCGGCGCGGTGGTGCCGCCGCTGCTCTCCCTCGGCGGGGCGGACGCGCTGTCCATGACACTGGCGATCACTGTCGTCTCCACCGCCGCGTTGGTCGTCCTGATCACGGCGCTCGGGGTACGGTCCCGCCGGACCTGAGCGCCGACGGGCGTGACAGGTGACCGTGCGATCTCCGCGCGCGAGCCGAAGTGGCGGTAGTTTGGGCGAAACAGTGGTGAACAAGCCTGCTGATCGGGATGGGTGGACGCCGTTGCTCTCCTCGGACGAAGGGGACCGTCGGAGAACCCTCAGGCGTCGGCTGGCCGTCGCCGCCGTGCTCGCGGGGACCGCGCTGGCCGTCGGCGGCTCGGTACCGATCCTGCCCGTCGTCCTCAACCGGGTGACCGCCATCGCCTACGCGATCGAGGCCGGGCAGCGGCAGCCCGGCTGGCGGGGCGGAGAGATCCCCTACTCCTGGGGCGGCGGCCACGACGACAGCCCCGGCCCCTCCCTCGGCACCTGCGTCGGCTACCACGGCGCGATCAGGCCCTGCCCCGCCACCACGACCAGGGGGCTCGACTGCTCCGGCCTGACCAGGTGGGTCTACCAGCTCGCCTACGGCAGGGACGTGCTGGGCCCGGGCAACACCAACGACCATCTCCGACGTCTGACGAAGATCCCGGTCACCGCGGCGAGGCCGGGCGACCTCGTGTTCTACGGCAAGGTCGGCAAGCGCGCGAAGACCCACCACGTGGGCATCTACATCGGCCAGGACAGGATGATCAACGCGTTGAGGACCGGCACCGAGGTCCGGATCGACCGTCTCAGCGCGGTCAAGGGGTTCGCCGGATACTTCCGCTACCTGTAGTCGGGCGAGCGCCCGTCAGCGCTGGTGCGCGGCGTTCCCCACAGGCGGTCGGCGTTCGGTCGCGTTCCCCTTCGCACCGCGGTCCTCTCCTCGTGCGGAGCGTGACACGGCGAGGGAGGTCAGACCGGGATCAGAGCTCCAGCAGGGCGGGGGCCAGCTCACGCCACTGCCGCATGGGCGGCTCCTCCCCCAGGACCTGGACGCAGACATGGTCGGCGCCCGCGTCGAGGTGCTCGCGGACCCTCCTGGCGACGCTCTCGACGTCACCCCACGCGAACAACGCCTCCAGCAGCCGGTCGCTGCCGCCTTCGACCAGGTCGTCGTCGCCGAAACCGAGCCGTCTGAGGTTCGCCACCTGGTGGTGCGCCCCCAGATAGCCGTCGACGAACCCGCGGGCGAGCTCGCGAGCCCGGTCGGGGCGTTCCAGGATGACCGTCTGCTCGACCGCCAGCAGGGCGTCGGCCCCCAGGGTCTCCCTGGCCTTGGCGGTGTGCTCGACCGGGACGAAATAGGGGTGGGCCCCCCAGGTGCGCTCCGCGGCGAGCTCCAGCATCCTGGGGCCGAGAGCGGCCAGGACGCGGCGGGACGGCTCGGCGGGGGCCGGAGACCGCAGGGGCGCGCGGTCCATCGCGTCCAGGTAGGCGCGCACGGTCGGCACAGGACGCCCGTGGTGCGGAAGCACACCGGGCGGCTGGTCGGCGGTGCGGTGACCGCCGAGTCCGAGGAGGAAGCGGCCGGGGAACGCCTCGGCCAGGGCGCGTTCCCCCGAGGCCATGGCGAACGGGTCGCGCAGGAAGACGTTGGCGATGCCGGTCGCGACGACCAGACGTTCGGTCGCGTTGAGCAGCAGCCCCGCCTGGGTGAACGCCTCCCTGCCGTACGCCTCGGCGAACCAGATCGCGCCGTAGCCGAGCTCGTCGAGCTCGGCCGCCGCCTCCCGCACCCTGGTCGCGGGCTGGCCGTCGAAGGCGGAGGTCCACACTCCCACGCGCCCGAGATTCACGCTCATCGCCTGCAGGCTCCTCAGAGGATTTACCGGAGGCCATCTCCGGATAGCGCCAACAATACGGAGGCATCCTCCGGTTGGCAACGGGAAAACGAGGAACACGACACGAGGCTCGTGAGGGGAACCTTCGAGGGGTGACGCACCGCCCGGCTGCGCCGATCAGGACCGCGTCACCGCTCGCCGTACCGGCGCGGCGGACGACTCCGCCACGGCGAGAGAGAAGGCCGGCGTCACGGACGCTCCCGGGATGACCAAGGAGAAAGGCCGACGTCACGACGCCCCCAGGACGGCCAAGGAGAAAGGCCGACGTCACGACGCCCCCAGGACGGCCGAGGAGAAAGGCCGACTCACGGACACTCCCCGAGACGGCCAGGGGGAAGGCCGACTCACGGACGCTCCCGGGAGCGGTGAGGGACGTTCTCGGGGACGGCGGGGAAGGGCGTGCGGTCGCCGGGTCAGGAGCGGTGGGGGCGGAGGCCGGTGAGCCTGCGCAGGATGTCCCACCAGAAGGAGGCGCCGAACAGCAGGGCGGCCATGGTGATCAGGTAGCCGGGCCAGTGGCCGAGGGAGATGAGGCGGCTCCACCAGGCGCCGCCGTTGAAGTTGAAGGACGGACCGCTCTCGCCGTCCGCGGGGATCGTCACGCTCATCACGGCGTGGTCGAAGATCTTCACCAGCGCCGGGGAGCTGAAGACCTCGGTCACGCAGGAGTACGGCTCGACGGAGCCCGCCACCGCGCACCTGTCCTTCAGGGATTCCTTCAGCGCGAGCGTGCCGTCCTCACCGCCGCTCGCGATGGCCGCGACCGCGGCACGGTAGGCGTTGTCGCGCAGCAGGGTCTTGCCGTACTCGAGCGCGTCCATGCTGAACGCCAGGGTCAGCGCCACGGACAGGGTGAAGACCACCCATTTGACGTAGCGGCGGTATAGCGTGGACAGGCGCTGCATCTCCCCGTCGAACCAGTCCTCGACGCCCTTGCGGAACTTGCCCATGTCCCGCTGGGCGCCCTCCCACACGCCCCGCAGGTGCCCGGCCAGCGGGCTGCGGATGGCCTCCAGCTTGGTGAGCAGGCCCTCGATGCCGCCCTCCTCGGCGGCGACCAGCTCGAGCAGCGCGCCGGAGAACCGCTCGGGCGGGATGTTGGCGATGCTGGTCTTGGATCCCTTGGGGTGGTCGATCTCCTGGAGACGCTCGTAGAGGCGCCGGGTCATGTCGATCGGGGGCGCGGGCGCCTTCTCGGCGAGGACCGCGCTGGGGTCGACCGGCATCGGCTCGACCACCGGCGGCGCCGGTTCGGGATCGTGCCGGGGGCGCGGGTCGTGCCTGGAGAAGGGCAGCTTGGCGAAAACGTCGATGATCTTCGAAGGGATCCACGACCTGCCCTCCCGCGGACCGCCGTCCAGGGTGTCGCGGAGGTAGGCCCACAGGAACTTGCTGCGGATGCCGAGCAGCCTGACGATGGCCTCGTTGATCCCGCTCACCAGGAGCGACAGCAACAGGAAGGCCAGCACCAGCCCGATGGCCAGGTCAACGTAAACGGATATCACAGTAGATCACCCGCACCGTTGATACACGTTCGCCCCGGCGAGCGCAACGGCATCACCCGTAACAAAGTCCGGTTTCGGCGGGAATGGGGTTGCTTTCCATAGGGATTCGGCATAGCGGAGGCATCGTCCCCCGCCGGACGTGCGTCTCGACCGGCGTGGAGGGGGCGGACGGTCCCGGTCGCCGCGGAAGCGGTCCCAGTCGTCGTGGAAGGCGCGGGTTCTCAGCCGCCGTAGAAGACGCGTTCCATGACCAGGCGGGCGCGGCGGGTGACACGGCGGTAGTCGTCGACGAAGTCCCCGCTGCCGTCCGGCGGGTAGCCGAGGACGCGGGAGATGAGCGCGCGTTCGCGGGCGTCCACCGGAACGGAGTCGGAAGCGCGGCCCCTGACCAGCATGACGGCGTCGCGGACGCGCGAGGCGAGCCGCCACGCCCCGGCGAGCGCGGCCTCGTCCGCCTCGGACAACAGGCCCTCGGCGACCGCCGCGCGCAGCGCCTCCAAAGTGCGGGTGGTCCGCAGCGGCGGCGACGACCCGGCGTGGCGAAGCTGGATGAGCTGGGCGACCCACTCCACGTCGGACAGGCCTCCCCTGCCGAGCTTGGTGTGCAGGGTCGGGTCGGCGCCGCGCGGCAGCCGCTCCGCCTCCATCCTGGCCTTCAGCGTGCGGATCTGCGTCACGGCGGCGTCGGGGATGCCGCCCTCCGGGTAGCGCAGCCGGTCGGCGACCCCCAGGAACTCGGCGCCGAGCGAGGCGTCCCCGGCGGAGAAACGGGCGCGCAGCAGCGCCTGGGACTCCCACGGCGACGACCAGCGCTCGTAGTAGGCGGCGTAGGAGGCCAGGGTGCGGACCAGCGGGCCCTGGCGGCCCTCGGGGCGCAGGTCGGGGTCGATGAGCAGGGGCGGGTCGGGCGCGGGCAACGCCAGCAGTCGGCGTAGCTCGTTGGCCACCGCGAAGGCCGCGTCCGTGGCGTCCCGCTCGGAGCCGCCCGCCAGGGGCGAGTGCACGAACATCACGTCGGCATCGCTGCCGTAGGAGCATTCGAGGCCGCCGAGGCGTCCCATCGCGATGACCGCGAACCTCGTGCCCAGCGGGGCGCGCCGCTCCATCTCGACCTTGCCGATCGCGGCGTCCAGCGCGGCCTGGATCGTCACGTCGTTGAGCGCGGACAGCGCCTGGCCGACCCGTTCGACGTCGATGCGCCCCGACAGGTCGGCGGCGGCCGTACGGACCAGTTCCCTGCGCCGCAGTCCGCGCGCCGCGGCCACGGCGATCTCGGCCTCGCCGGGGTAGCGGCCGACGGTGGCCCGCGCCTCGGTGAGCAACGTCTCGGCGGGCCTGGGGTCCAGCTCCGCGTCCGAGCCGAGCATCGCCACCGCCTCGGGGGCGTGCAACAGCAGTCCCGTCACGTAGCGGCTGCTCCCCAGCAGCCTGGTGAGGCGCGAGGCGACCGCGGTCTCGTCGCGCAGCAGCCGCAGGTACCACGGGGTCGCGCCGAGCTTGTCGGAGACCTGGCGGAAGCCGAGCAGGCCCGCGTCGGGGTCGGGGGCGTCGGCGAACCAGCCGAGCATGACCGGGAGCAGGGTTCGCTGGATCGCCGCGCGGCGCGAGACGCCGCTGGTCAGGGCGCTGATGTGGCGCAGCGCTCCGGCGGGGTCGGTGTAGCCGAGCGCCTCGAGGCGGGCCTGGGCCGCGGCGGTCGAGAGCCGGGCCTCCGACTCGGGCAGCCGGGCGACGGCCTGCAGCAGCGGCCGGTAGAACAGCTTCTCGTGCAGGCGCCTGGCCTCCATCGCGTGCCGCCGCCACCGGGTGGTGAACTCCCCCACCGGGTCGCTGACCATGCCCAGCCCCCGGCCGAGCCGCCGCAGGTCGGTCTCGCTCTGCGGCACCAGGTGGGTACGGCGCAGCCGGTACAGCTGGATCAGGTGCTCGATCCGGCGCAGGAAGGCGTAGGCCTCGGCGAGCGCCTTGGCGTCGTCCCTGCCGACGTAGCCGCCCCTGGACAGGGCCGCGAGGGCGGGAAGCGTGGCGCGGCGGCGCAGGAGCGGGTCGAGGCGGCCGTGGACGAGCTGCAGCAGCTGTACGGCGAACTCGATGTCGCGCAGCCCGCCCGGACCGAGCTTGATCTGGCGTTCGGCCTCGTCCCCGCGCACGTGGGCCTCGACCCTGCGGCGCATCGCCTGCACGTCCTCGACGAACCGGTCACGGGTCGCGGCCTGCCAGACCATCTCGTTCATCGCCGAGACGTACTGCTCGCCGAGTTCGAGGTCCCCGGCGACGGGGCGGGCCTTCAGCAGCGCCTGGAACTCCCACGTCTTGGCCCAGCGACGGTAGTAGGCCTGGTGGCTGGCGAGGGTGCGGACCAGCGGCCCCGACCTGCCCTCGGGACGCAGCGCGGCGTCCACCTCCCACAGGGCCCCCTCAGGGGTGCTAGCCGAGCAGACGCGCATCATGCCCTTGGCCAGGCGGGTGGCCGTCTGGATGGCCTCGGTCTCCTCCGCGCCCTCCCTCGGCTCGGCCACGAAGACGACGTCGACGTCGCTGATGTAGTTGAGCTCCCGCGCCCCGCACTTGCCCATGCCGATGACGGCGAGCCGTACGGAGCCGGGGTCGGCGTGCTCGGCCCTGGCGACGGCCAGGGCGGCTTCGAGCGCGGCTCCCGCCAGGTCGGAGAGCTCGGCGGTGACATCGGCGAGCGACGCCTCGCCGGTGACGTCACGGGCGGCCAGGTGGAGCAGGCGGCCCCGGTAGGCCACCCGCAGCGCGACCAGGGTCGGGGTGCCGACACCCGCCGCCCGCGGTTCGGGGTCCTCGGGGTCGGCGCCGACCGCGAGCAGCAGCTCGGCGCGGAGCTCCTGCGCGGTCGGCCGCGGCAGGGGCCGGGCTCCGCCCAGGAGGTCCAGGTGTCCGGGGTGCCTGACCACGTGCTCGCCGAGGGCGGCGCTGACCCCGAAGACGCCGAGCAGTCTGGCCCGCAGGCCGGGGTCGGAGCGGAGCGTCTCCAGGACGCCCCGGTCCTGTTCCGCCAGCCGGTTGAGCGAGGTGAGTGCCAGGTCGGGGTCGGCCGCCGCGGCCAGCGAGTCGAGCAGGTCGAGGTCCTCGGCCGCCTGCGGGCCGAGTTCGTCGAGCAGCCGCTCGGCTCTGGTCCCGTCGGCGAACCCGAGCCTGGCCAGTTGCCCTGCGGTCGTCCGCATCCGGGGCACGGCGTTCACCGCCCTCCCTCGTCTCCGGTCACAAGTATGGGTGAGGCGCTCCGCTCTCACCCGGCAGCCCCGCCGCGTGCCGGACGGGAGGAGGTGGAGACGTCATCCGTTCGTGACGACGGCGGCGAAGCGCTCGGCGACCGTCCGCCACGCGCCGATCAGGCCCTCCTCCGCCTCCTTCGCCCCGGCGTTGAGTTCCTCCACCGAGTGGCCGAGCGCGGTCAGGTTGTCGGCGGAGTCACGGGTCCACTCGGTGAAGATCTCAACGCTCGCCTCGGGGTGGAACTGCACCGCCCACGCCCGCTCCCCCAGACGGTAGGCCTGGTTGGGGTAGGGGTCTCCGGTGGCGAGTGGCACCGCGCCCTCGGGCAGTCGCGTCATCGCGTCGCCGTGGTACTGCACGGCGGGAACCGGGCCGAGACCGCTGAACAGCCGGTCCTCCTCGGCCGCGGGGAGCGGAACCACCTCTTTGACGCCCACCTCGAGCCCGTGCTCGCCGCGTTCGACGACGCCGCCGCAGGCGAGCGTCATCAGCTGGGCGCCCAGGCAGATCCCCAGGGTGGGCACGCCCGTCTCGACCGAGTCGCGGATCAGGGCGCGGGTGGCGGGCAGCCAGGGGCACCGCTCGTCCTCCCAGGCCGCCGCCGAGCCGCCGAGCACGATGAGCCCGTCCTCCGCCCGGTCCGGCACCGGCTCTCCCCGATGGGGCCGGACGACCTCGCAGTCGACTCCGGCCTCCGCCAGCCATTCGGCGAAGAGCCCGGGGCCCGCTCCGGCCTCGTTCTCGACGACAGTGATTCTCATGCGGTAATTATGGGCGAAAACCACCCAAGACCCCATATCGGTCTTCGGTGCGCCCGGTGCACGGACAGTCCCCGCGATCCGGGACCTCCGCCTTCCGGGAAGCCGGGATCAGCCTCCCTCCGGGGCCGTCGTGCCGCCGACGACCCCGGAGAGAACGGTTCAGGCGGGGGTGATCCAAACGGCCTTGGCCGCGGCGACCAGGGTGCCGTCCACCTCGTAGACGGCGCTCTCCCCGAAGAGCTTGCGGCCCTCGCGGCCGGTGGCGCGGGCGACGACGGAGTAGGTGCCGCCGGGGTAGACCCGCCGCTCGACCTTCGCGGTCAGCCTGCCGAGCAGGGCGAACTCACCGGGCTTGAAATGGGCCCAGCCGGTGGCGCAGTCGAGCGCGGCCCAGACGACCGCGTCGGGGACGACGCCGTCCTCGTCGGTGACGGTCATCGGCACCCGCCAGCCCGCGGCGACCAGGTCGGTGCCGGACACGGAGCCGGGGAAGATCCGCAGACCGTCTCCCGGGGAGCGCAGGCCGCAGGAGAAGCAGCCGGGGAAGGCGTGGTCGGCGAGCCCCGCGAAGCCGCCCTCCGCCCTGGCCGCCTCGTTGAAGGGCACGAACGCGGGGGCGGTGAGCTGCTCGGCGACCGAGATGGCCTCGACGAGCAGGGTGTCACCGTGGGTGAGGGTCGCGGTGTTGGCCAGCTGACGCAGGGACAGCTCGGCCTCCAGCGGCGTGGGGGCGTGCAACGTGACCTCGACGGCCGAGTCGTGCCGGGCGCCGTGCAACGCCTCGGTGACCGTGCCCGCGATCCATCCGCCGTTCGCGGAGCCCTCGGGGCCGCGGAAACGTGCTGGAACGGTCACCACGGTCTGCAGCTCGGCAGCCGTCGTCATGCGGCACCTCCAGTCGCCTTTATGGCGATTCATCCTCGAAAATCACTCTAAACGGACCGACCGATTTTACCGGAGTCCTCGCGCGTACAGCGAACCAGGGGGCGATGATCCGCGGACCAACGGCGCCTTGCCACATGTCGTCCAGCGCGGAACCGCAGGGGCCACACCCACGACGCGCCCCGCGACCACGACCGGCCCGGCGCCGCGCCTTCGAAACCCCTGCCCGCCTGACCCGGCCCCCAGCGGTTCCGCACGGCCGACGGCCCGCGCCCGGCGACGGCCGGGCAGGACACACCGGGGCGTTCCCGCATGACGGCGGTCACCCGGCGCGCAGGCCCTGGCGGGCCGTACGCGCCGTTGCACCCTACCGCGTGAGGCGGAAGCGCGCGCACGCGTTCGGCGGCGCGCTCCCGCCCCCCGAGGGGAACGCCGGGGACCCTACAGAACCGGGAGATAGCGGCCGAGCTCGAACTCGGTGACCTGGCGGCGGTACTCGCGCCACTCGGTGCGCTTGTTGCGCAGGAAGTAGTCGAAGACGTGCTCGCCGAGGGTCTCGGCGACCAGCTCGCTGCGCTCCATGACGGCGATGGCCTCGTCCAGCGACTGCGGCAGCGGCTGGATGCCGAGGGCGCGCCGCTCCGCCGAGGTCAGCGCCCAGACGTCGTCCTCGGCGCCGGGAGGCATCTCGTAACCCTGCTCGATGCCCTTCAGACCCGCGGCGAGGATCACCGCGAAGGCGAGGTAGGGGTTGCAGGCCGAGTCGAGGGAGCGGAACTCGATGCGGGTCGAACCGCTCTTGTGAGGCTTGTACATCGGCACCCTGACGAGGGCCGAGCGGTTGTTGTGCCCCCAGGAGATGTAGCTCGGGGCCTCGCCGCCCGCTCCGGCGATCGCCTCCGCGCCGCCCCACAGGCGCTTGTAGGAGTTCACCCACTGGTTGCAGACCGCGGTGATCTCGGCGGCGTGCGCGAGCAGGCCGCCGATGAAGGACCTGCCGACCTTGGAGAGCTGGTACTCGGCGCCCGGCTCGTAGAAGGCGTTGCGGTCGCCCTCGAACAGCGACATGTGGGTGTGCATGCCGGAGCCGGGGTACTCGGTGAACGGCTTGGGCATGAAGCTGGCCCAGATGCCCTGCTCCAGCGCGACCTCCTTCATGACCAGGCGGAAGGTCATGATGTTGTCCGCGGTGGTGAGCGCGTCCGCGTAACGCAGGTCGATCTCCTGCTGGCCCGGACCGCCCTCGTGGTGGCTGTACTCGACCGAGATGCCCATCGACTCCAACATCATGATCGCGTTACGCCGGAAGTCGTGACCCGAGCTGTGCGGGGTGTGGTCGAAGTAGCCGCCGTCGTCGATCGGCTCGGGCCGCCTCCCCTGCTCGGGGCGGTTCTTCAGCAGGAAGAACTCGACCTCGGGGTGGGTGTAGAAGCTGAACCCCATGTCGGAGGCCTTGGCCAGGGTCCGCCTGAGCACCCAGCGCGGGTCGGCGTGCGACGGTGAGCCGTCCGGCATGAGGATGTCGCAGAACATCCTGGCCGCGCCCGGCGTCTCGCTGCGCCAGGGAAGGATCTGGAACGTCGAGGGGTCGGGCTTGGCGAGCATGTCCGACTCGTAGACGCGGGCGAAGCCCTCGATCGCCGAGCCGTCGAAGCCGATGCCCTCCGCGAAGGCCCCTTCCAGCTCCGCCGGGGCGATCGCCACCGACTTCAGGAACCCGAGCACATCGGTGAACCACAGCCGGATGAACCGGATGTCGCGCTCCTCGAGCGTACGGAGAACGAACTCCTGCTGGCGGTCCAAAACCACTCCTCCAATGCCGACGCCGACGTGGTGCGACACGTCCGGCCTCCTATCACCAGTCTGCCCGCTCCGTGTTTCGCACACGTTACGAGGGAGAACGGTGAGATGCCGCATCAAACCCGTCGTGTCTCCACTGACAGATTCCATCATTCCCGGGACCTACCAGGAAGCACGCCGACGCCCCTCCCGGCCGCTCGCGTTCCAGCGGTCGTCGCGCCCCCGGCCGCGGGGGCGCGACGGGCTCCGAGGTCCGAGAGCGCCGGCGGCGCCCGGCGGGACGCGCCGCGGGGGCGTCTCCCGCGAAGACACCCGGGGCCCCTGGGACACGCCCGGCACGACCGGTGCTGGCACCCCGGATGACCAGGCGAAACAATGCGGGCCACCGGTCCGTGAGCGGCGATCCCCCGCGGTCCGCGGCGACTCACGGCGGTCCACAGTGCTCCACGGTGGACCACGGTGCTCGCGACACGGCAAGGCGGGACACCCCCGTCAGGCCGCGACCGGACTCCCTGGCGGGGGCCCGGGCGCGCCCCGGACCGGGACCGGCGGCGATCTTTCGTGACCGGGCCTGGAAACCTACGTCCTTCGGGGGAAGACGACGATGCGCACCCAACTCCACGCGCCGCGGGGCGGGACCCCGCTCGGCGAGCGACTCGGCGAACGGCTCGCGGCGATGTCCGCGCCGTGCCCCATGCACCCCTCCGTGCACCGGATCGAGGCCGCGGTCATCGACTGGGCGCGTAGGACCGGCCTGGAAGCCGACCCGACGGCGGGGGTGCACCTGCTGGCGGGGCGGGCGTTCGCCCGGCACGACACGGGCACGGCGACGACGTTCGCCTGCTGGCTGACCTGGCTGTCCCGGCTGCGCGACGAGCCTTCCGCGCTCGCGGGGGTGCTCGCGGTCGCCGGAGGCGGCGAGCCGGGGCCCGCGCCCGTCGAGCGGGCCTTCGCCGATCTGTGGCGGGCCTGCGCGCCCGCCATGAGCGACGGGTGGCGCGAGCGGTTCGTCGCCGGGCTCGCCGCCGGGACGGCCGGCCTCGCCCCCGGGCACGCGAAACCACCGGGCACGGGAACGGCCGGCACGACCCGCACGACCGGCACGACCGGCGCGAGAACGGCCGGCACGAACAGGGCCGACGCGGGCACGGCCGGCACGAGAACGGCCGGCACGGCTTCCGCCGAGGAGCGACCCGCACGGAGCGGGGCGGGACTCGGGAGGCGCCTGTCCGACCTGGTCGAGCCCTGCGTCGGGATCGAGGTGCCCGCCCAGGTCGGGGAGAGCCCCCGGTGGCGGTCGATGGTCGAGGCGAGCGGCGACGTGGTGACGTGGTGCGACGACCTGGCCACGGGAGGCGGTTACGCGGCGGCCGCCTCGGCCCTCCTGGGCGGGGGAGGCGTCCCCGGCCGGGCGGGCGAGGCGGGCGCGGGAACGACCGTCGGCTGGGCGGCCGACCGCGTGGCGGACCGCATGGAGGAACTCTGGGCCTCCGCCAGGGCGCTCCCCGTGCTCGTCGAGCGGTGCGGTCTCGACTTCGCCGCCTCCCGCGAGGTGATTCAGGTGGCCTGCGCCTTCTTGACGATTCCCAGGGCTTACCTGGAGGGACTTCTGGAATCCCCTCGCTATCGTCACCTAGAGTAACCGCCTGAGTTCTTCAGGTAACATGGAGGTACAAGATGAGCACAGAGCTTCTCAGGCGCAAACTGGATCGCGCCTTCGATCATCTGGATGCGAGCGGAAACGGGAAGGTCGAGCGTGACGACCTGCTCGGGCTGGGCGCCCTGATCCTGGTCGGCTTCGGCGAGTCGCCGACCTCTGCCGCGGGCAGCAAGGTCCTGCACGGCTTCGAGTCAATATGGCGGGCCCTGTCCGCCGAGCTCGACGTCGACTGCGAGGGCGCGATCTCGCCGGAGGAGTTCCGGACCGGCATGACCTCGGTTCTCTCCGAGGACGAGCGGTTCGACACGGTGTTCCGGCCCGCCGCCGAGGCGGTCGCCGAGCTGTACGACACCGACGGCGACGGGGTCGTCGGGCCCGCCGAGCTCCGGGGCATGCTGAGCGCGTTCGGCACCTCGCACGACGACGCGGACACCGCTCTCGACCTGCTGGACCACGACCTCGAGCGGGGCATCTCGGTCGGCGAGCTGGTCGAGGCGACCCGGGCCTACTACCGGGGCGCCGATCAGGGCACGGCCTGCGACCAGTCGTTCGGTTCGCTGTAGTGCCTGTCATCGACACGGCTGCCAGGACGACCGGCGGGGCGCAGACGGACGCGGCGCGGGAGCGGGCTCCCTCCGTGGCCGCGGCGTCGCTGCTGCCTCTCATCGACCGGATCCCGGTGATGGCGGCCCCCTGCGGCATGCACCCCTCGATCGACCGGATCACGGTCTCGCTCGCCGAATGGACCCGCGAGGTCGGGCTCGACACGGCCGCGCCCGCGGGCTTCGACCGGATGGCGGCCCGGGCCTTCTCCGGCTTCGGCGTGGACTCGACGCTGCTGTTCGCCAAGTGGCTGACCTGGCTGTTCCACTTCGACGACGAATGGGACGAGAAACCGGCGGGACGCGCCGTCGGGATCGTCGAGGCCGCATTCGCCCGCCTCGCTCGGCACACCGTCGAGGCCGTGCTCCCCTGCGGCGTGCCGGAGACGCAGGCCGCCAGGACGGGCAGCAGGGCGGGGGCCCAGGGGACGGCCTGGACCGCCACGGTCAGGCCCAGGCCTCCCGCGTCGGGCCAGACGAGGGGGCCGTCACCGCTCCCCACGAGGAGCAGGTCGTCCCTCCAGGCGAAGGGGCTCTCCTCGGTTCAAGCGAGGATCTCCGCTCCGGTGTCCGAGGGACTCCCGCCGTTCCAGACGAGAGCCGCCGCGCCGAGGCCGGAGGGCGTCACGCCGGTCGAGGCGGCCTTCGGCGACCTGTGGGAGGCGACCGCCCCGCGGATGAGCCCCCGCTGGCGGGAACGTTTCACCCGCGGGCTGGTGGCGCAGGGGGCGGCCTGCCGTACGGAGGCGGAGAACCGGTGCGCGGGGCGGGTGCCGTCGGTGGCGGAGTATCCCGCGCTGCGACGGGGCACCGCGGGCCCCTACCTGTTCGACCTGGTCGAACCGTGCCTCGGGGTCGAGGTCCCGGTCGAGCTGCGCGAGAGCCCGACCTGGCGCACGCTGGTCGACGCCTGCAACGACGTCACCGCGTGGTGCAACGACGTCGCGTCGCATCCCAAGGAGCGCGCGAACGGCGACGTGCACAACTACGTGACGGTCGCCGCCCACGCGTTCGGCCTGCCGGACGCCGAAGCCGTGGCGTGGGTGAACGACCGGATCGCCGAGCGCGCCGAGGACCTGCGCGCCGCCGCCAGGCGGCTGCCGGGGCTGTTCGACGAGTTCGGGCTCTCGCCGCTCCAGGCCAGGAACGCCAGCAGGGTGGCGTGCGCGTTCCTCACCGCGCCCAGGGCCCAGCTGGAATGGCTTCTGGAGTCCAGCAGATACGACTCATGACGTAATCCCCGCGTGGGCCGGATCACCGGTTCGCGCGGAGTCCACGGGACGGACGCGACGGCGGCCTCCCGGACGGCCTCCGTAAGGAGGCGCGGCCCTGACAGGGACGCCCGCGTGAGACTCCACCGTCATGAGGCCCGCGATCACGGGACACGGACACGGGACACGGACACGGGACACGGTCACAAAACGCGTTCACGGGCCACGGTCACGGACCACGGTGACGAGGCGCGATCACGGGCCGCGTCGTCATGGGCGCGGTCACGCGGCGCAGACCAGGGAGTCCCCCACCGGGGTGCGGCGGTAGACGACCTCGCGGCCGAGACGGCGGCGGGTCACCAGCCCCCCGTCGGCCAGGACCCTCAGGTGCTGGCTGACCGCTCCGGGGGTGAGGGCCAGCCGCCTGGCGAGCGCCGAGGTGGTCGCGGGGTCGGCCAGGGCGATCAGGATCTGCGCCCTGGTACGGCCGATCAGCGCGGCCAGGGCTCCGGGAGCGGGCGGCGGGCCCGAGGTCCACAGCGTGCCCGCCCCCGTCACCGGGTAGATGAGCGTCGGCTGGTACGGCGCGACCATCACGGTCACGTCCGGCCAGGAGAAGGACGTCGGCACAAGGACCAGTCCGTCGCCGCCCAGCGGCGCCGAGTGGCTCCAGCGCCTGGCGACGACGAGCCGGTCACCGAGCCAGCGCACGTTCTGGTGGAGGTCGGCGAACAGCTCGCGGGCGCCGCCCGCCGCCAGCCGCCGGGAACGCCGCAGCACGTCGGCCTCCAGCAGGCCGTAGACCCTGGGCCAGAACTCGGCGAAGGCCGCCTTCCAGTAACGCTCCAGGGTGTCGGCGAACCGTTCGACGCCCGCCTCGGGGTCGGCCACGAACCGTTCGACGGCGCGCGGGTCGGATCCGACCACGCGGGCCGCCTCCCTGGCCGCGCGCTCCGGGGGCGTCCGCCGTACGCGCTCGAGCTCGGTGGCGAAGTCGGGCATCGGCGTCTGGGGTGTCGGGGTCGCGAAGTCGACGATGTAGCCGTGGAGCGGGACGAGCGCGAAGAGCTCGGACAGGTCGATCCCGCCCAGCCGGGGCCGTACGGCGCGCAGCCAGGGCAGGTGGAAGGAGTGCCTGGCCGGGTCGCGGAGCACGCGCAGGCTCGCGACCAGCTCCCCGATCGGGGAGAACGCGAACCGGATCCTGGCCACGTCGTCCGGAGCGAAGATCCACTCAATGCGGCCGGGCCTTTCGGGCGTACTCGGACCACTCTTTTTAGGCACGACTAAAAGATTGGTTGGTTACCGAACATCTGTCCAACCCTGGGTTCATGACGAGCACTAATCCTGTTCCTCCCGGTTTCCTCCGTTCAAAGGTCGGCGGCCTGCCCAGGGCGTTCTGGGCCCTGTGGACGGGCACGCTGGTCAACCGGGTCGGCATGATGGTGCAGCCGTTCATCGGCGTGTTCCTGACGCAGGAGCGCGGCATGTCGTACACCGCGGCGGGGACGGTGATGGCGGTGTTCGGCGTCGGCTCACTGCTGTCGCAGATCCTCGCCGGATGGCTGACCGACCGGTTCGGCAGGCGGATCACCCTGGTCGGCGGCATGGTCTCCACCGCCGTCACCATGGTCGCGCTGGGGTACGCGACCTCGCTCCCCGCCCTCGTCCTCACCATGTTCGCGCTGGGTCTGGCCATGGACGTCTACCGTCCCGCGGCCAACGCCCTGGTGGCCGACCTGGTCTCGCCCCTGGACCGGCCGCGCGCCTACGGCCTGATCTTCTGGGCGATGAACCTGGGATTCGCGGTGGCGATGGTCGCGGGCGGCTGGCTCGCCAGGGCCGGATACGGCTGGATGTTCGCGATCAACGCCGTCGCCTCGCTGGCCTTCGGCCTGCTGGTGTGGCGGGCGGTGCCGGAGACCCTGCCGACGACCCTGCCGACGACACCGCCGGAGACACTGCCGGAGACGCCTGCCGCCCGGGAGGGGCGGCGCGGACGCGGCGGCTTCGCGGCCGTGCTCGAGGACCGGCTGATGGTCGCCTTCTGCCTGATCACCCTGCTGTCCGTCCTGGCCTACGCGCAGGCGTTCAGCACCCTGCCGCTGGCCATGACCCGCGACGGGTTCTCCACCACCGACTACGGCCTGGTGGTCGCCGTCAACGGCGTCCTGATCGTGCTCCTGCAACCGCTGACCGGCGACTGGTTCGGCAGGCGCGACCACGGCACGGTGCTCGCCGCGGGCATGGGGATCATCGGCGTCGGCCTCGCGCTGACGGCCTTCGTCTCCGATCTCGCCGGGTACACCGCGACCGTGGTCCTGTGGACGCTGGGCGAGATCGTCACCGCGGGCATCGCGGGCGCCATCGTGGCCGCGCTCGCCCCGCCCCGTCTGCGCGGACGCTACTCGGGGCTGTACGGCTTCGCCTGGTCGGGCGGGATCATGCTTGCCCCGCTCCTGGGCGCCTGGCTGCTCGACACCGCTCCGGGGGCGCTCTGGCCGGTCGTCGGCGCCGTCGACCTGGTGGCCGCCGTGGGCCTGCTGGCGATCGGCCCCGCGCTGCGCCGCCGTACGACACCGACACCGACGCCGACGCCGACGCCGACGCCGACGCCGACGGGAGTGTCGCCCCGTGGGGAGGGGGCGGAGCGCACGGAGGAGCCGGTCCACGCGGAGGCGTCGGCGCGGGAGTCGTCACCTGGAGGGACCGCTGTGAATCTCCGGTGAACATGTCGCTTCAAACGCTTGTTGATTCGATTGCGGTCCGTGCCGGTTAAGGTCCCTTTAAGTACGAAATGAAAGGGCCGGGGCGATGCGCAGGCTGAGCCGGGTTTTCCCGACGGTGACGCCTGTCCAGGCGCGGGTCGCAGCGGTGCTGATCGCCGCCGTCTCGGTCGCCATGGAGTGCGTCAACATCTGGGTCACGGCGCAGCTGCCGCAGCCCTCGTACACACCGCTGCCGTTCGCGCCCGAGGACGTCGCGGGCACGGCGTTCCCGATCTTCGGAGCCCTGCTGGTGTTCCAGCGGCCCCGGCTGGTCATCGGCTGGCTGCTCTGCGTCGGCGGGCTGTGCTCGGCGCTGAACAGCCTGTCGGCGAACCTCGCGATGCTGAGCCTGAAGACCGGGCGGTTCGAGGCTCCGGAGCAGATCTGGCTGCTCGTCGGCGCGAGCTGGAAGCTCACGATCCTGCACCTGGGCGTGCTGCTCCCGCTGCTCTACCCCGACGGCCGCCTGCCGTCCCCCCGCTGGCGGCCGCTGATCTGGTTCACGGTCGTCGTGCTGACGGTCGACGTGCTGCGCGCCGAGTTCCTGCCCATGCGGCTGCCCTACCAGGGATCGTTCGGCTGGCGCGCCCAGTTCCTGCTGGAACAGCTCGCCAACGCGGCCATGATCCTGGCGTTCGTCTCGCTGGCCGTGCGGTTCCGGCGGGCGAGCTCGGAGGAACGCAGGCAGATCCTGTGGCCGCTGCTGGCGATGGCCACCGTCATCATCCCCTGGGTGATCGGCAACCCGCTGTGGTGGCTGACCTCGTTCACGATCCTGCTCATCCCCGCCGCGATCACCCTCTCCGTGCTGCGTCACCGGCTCTACGGCATCGACACGCTGATCACCCGGACCCTGGTCGGCGCGGGCCTGGTCGGTGTGATCGGCGGCGTCTACGTGGCGGTCGGCGCGGCCTCCAGCCTGTTCCTGTCCGGCGTGGACCGGATCGGCGGCCTGGTGGCCGCGCTCTGCGCCGGGGCGTTCTTCCACCCGCTGCGCCGGGTGCTGCAGCGCGGCGCGGACAACCTGCTCTACGGCAGCAAGGGCGACCCCGTGGCCCTGGCGGAGGGGCTGCGGCGCCGGCTGCAGCGTACCGACCCCGTGGGGGGCCTGACCGCCGCGCTGGATGTGCTCCGCGAGGGGCTGGCGGTGACCGGGGTCGCCGTGCGGTTCCGGGACGGCGTGCCCGACGATGTGACCGTGGGAGAGCTTCGGGAGACGGTCCGCGACGTCAGGCTGGTCTGGCACGGCGAGCCCGTCGGCAACCTCCTGATCGGACCGCCGGGGGTCAGGCGGCTGCCCGCCGCGCACAACGGGCGGGTCATCGCCGCGCTGACACCGTACGTGGCGGACGCCGCGCACGCGGTGAGGCTGGTCGGCGCGCTGCGGCGCTCCCGGGAGCGGATCGTCGCCACCCGCGAGGAGGAGCGCCGCCGCCTGCGCAGAGACCTGCACGACGGGCTCGGTCAGTCGCTCAGCGGGATGGCCATGTCGATCAACATGGCCAGGCACTCGCTGCGCGCCTCCCCGGAGACCGCCGAGCGCATGCTCAGCGACCTGCGCTCCGGCATGGACACCGTGACCAGCGACATCAGGCACCTCGTCTACGGCCTGCGCCCGCCCGCCCTGGACGACCTCGGCCTGGCCGGGGCCCTCATCGCGATGGCCGGGTCCGGTGTGACGGTAGAGGTGCGCGGCGAGCTGGCCGGGCTGCCCGCCGCCGCCGAGGTCGCGGCGTACCGGATCGTCCAGGAGGCCCTCACCAACGTCCGCAAGCACGCGGGGGCCGAGGTGGTGTGGGTCTTGGTGGAGCGGGTCTCGCCGGAACCCGGCGGGGACGAGCAGCTGAACATCCGGGTGAGCGACGACGGGGTGGGGCTCTCCGCCGACAGGCGCTCCGGGGTCGGACTGGCGTCGATGCGCGAGCGAGCCGCCGAGCTCGGCGGCACATGCGTGATCTCCTCCCCGCCCGAGGGCGGGACGGTGGTCGAAGCGGTGCTCCCGTTGAACTTGAATGTAGAGACCTGACCGCCGATTATTTCTTACAGCACGCGAACGATGGTGGGTATTGCCGTATGACGTCAGTTCAGTCAGCTCTACGCTTGCCCCTGCAATGCTGACATTTCGCGCTCTCGGACCGTTCCAGGCTCGTCACGGCGACGCGGTGCTCGACCTCGGCGGTCAACGCCAGATGGCCGTGCTGGCCCGTCTCCTCGTGGCGGGCGGCCGTGCCGTTCCCGTGACCATACTCATCGACGAGCTCTGGCCGGGCGAACCTCCCGCCCAGGCCCTGTCCACCATCCAGGGATACGTGTCGCGGCTGCGGCGCGCCCTGGAGCCGGGGCGCGCCCCCAGGGAGGAGGCGGAGGTGCTGGTCTCGGCCCCGCCGGGATACGCCCTGCGCGCCGACGCCGAACAGGTGGACGCCTGGAGGTTCGAGAGCGCCGTCAAGACGGAGGGCGAGCCCGCCGCCGTGTGGGAACGCCTCGAGCGTGCCCTCGCGCTGTGGCGCGGGCCCGCGCTGGCCGAGTTCTCCGACCTGCCGTGGGCGGTGACCGAGGCGGGCCGCCTAGAGGAGCTGCGGCTGATCGCGGTCGAGCGCCGCGCCGACGCCGGACTCGCGCTCGGGCAGTCGGGCGCGCTGGTCGCCGACCTGGAGGCGCACGTCTCGGCCCACCCGCTGCGGGAGGAGGCCTGGCGGCTGCTCGCCCTGGCGCTCTACCGGAGCGGCAGGCAGGGAGACGCGCTGGGAGCGCTCCGACGGGCCAGGACGACGCTCCGCGAGGAGCTGGGTCTCGACCTGGGCGCCACCCTCCAGCGCCTGGAGACGGACATGCTCTCGCACGCCGCCCACCTGGACCTCCGCGTCCAGGCGACTCCCCCTCGGGAGACCGCGCCCGCGCGGGCGGCCGAGCCCGCGACGCTGCGCGTCGTGGTGGTCGACGACCAGGCGCTGGTCCGCACGGGACTGCGGGTCGTGCTGGACAGCGAGCCCGGCTTCCACCTCGTCGGCGAGGCGCAGGACGGCGAGCAGGCGATCGCGGTCGTCCGCGACACCTCCCCCGACCTGGTGCTGATGGACATCCAGATGCCCCGTCTCGACGGCCTGACCGCCGCACGGCGGATCCTGGCGGACGAGGCGCCCCCGAAGGTCATCATGATGACCACGT
Source organism: Streptosporangium carneum (assembly GCF_027922005.1). GTDB lineage: Bacteria > Actinomycetota > Actinomycetes > Streptosporangiales > Streptosporangiaceae > Streptosporangium > Streptosporangium carneum. The sequence continues at coordinate 193,380 of NZ_BSEV01000007.1, forward strand.
TCGGCACCGACGACAACCTCTACGCGGCGCTGCGGGCCGGGGTGAGCGGCTTCGTGCTCAAGACCTCCGCCCCCGAGCAGCTCATCACCGCGATGCGCGCGGCGCAGGCCGGTGACGCGCTGATCGATCCGGCGGTCACCACCCGCCTGATCGCGGCCTTCGCCGGGCGCGCCAACCCCTCGGCTCCCCCGGGGCTCGCGGGTCTCGGCGACACGGAACTGGACCTGATGAAGCTGATCGCGCGCGGGCTCACCAACCGGCAGATCTCGGCCACCCTGTCGGTCTCCGAGCAGTCGGTCGCGCAGTCGGTGACCAAGCTCCTGGACCACCTGGGGCTGTTCGACCGGGCCCAGCTCGTCGTCGCGGCGTACGAATCGGGCCTGGTCAACCCCGGTGACGTGGGCAGGTAGCGATGTCCATGCGGGCGCGGCCCGGTAAGGGCGCGGGCTCCTCCGGCACGGACGAGGACGTCTCCGCACCGGAGAAGGGCGTCCCCGTACCGGAGGAGGACGTCTCCGTGCCGGAGAAAGGCGTCTCCGCACCGGAGGAGAACGCCTCCGCACCGGACGAGGGCGCGGGCGCGAGAGTCCCGCCCCGTCCGGCGGCGGCCGTCGCGCGCGACCTGCTGGCCTCCCCGCTGCGGCTGACGGTCGTCGTGCTCTCACTCGCGGCGTTCGGGTTCACCGTGGCCGGGATCCTGATCGCCAGAGGCCTGCCTCCCGACTGGAGCCCCGACCCCCCGCTCACCCCCGACCACGCGGTCGGTCTCACCTTCACGCTGGTCGGAGCCTTCCTCCTCGCCCACAGGTCGCGCCCGGCCACGGCCTGGCTGATGTGCTTCGGCGGCATGGGATGCGCGAGCAACGTCTTCGGCCACGCCATGCTGCTCCGTTCGGGCGCCGACGGCGCGCTGACCGCCGCGGCGTACTACCGCTACGCCTCGGGGATCGGCTGGGTCGTCGGCGGCATGCTGCTGGCCAGCCTGCTGCCGCTCTACTCCCCCGACGGGCGGCTGCCCTCCAGGCGCTGGCGTCCGGTGGTGGTCGCGGCGTTCGTGCTGATGGCGGTGGAGGTGGTCCGCACGGTCGTGCGCCCGACGCCGACGCAGCAGAACTACCCGCTGGCCCGGATCATCCCCAACCCGCTGGCGGTCGAGGCGCTCGCCCCTTACAACCGGCAGCTGCAGCAGGTCATCGTGTCGCTGACGATGGTCTTCGCCGTCGTGGCCCTGCTGTCGCTGGTGCTGCGCCTGCGCAGGGCCGACCCGGTGACGCGCCGCCAGATCGCCTGGCCGCTGAGCGCGTTCGCGATCTACATCGCCTGCATGCTCGCCGGGGCCGACTGGGTGCCCGCGGCCACCGTCGCGACCGGGCTGATCCCGGTCGCCATCGCCTTCTCCGTGCTGCGCTACCGCCTGTACGGCATCGACACGGTCATCAGCCGCGCCTTCGTGGCCGCCGGGATGATCGTCGCCGTCAGCGTCGTCTACTTCGGGGCGAGCGCGGTCGCCGGGCTGGCCCTGTCCGGCTACGACCGGGTCGGCGGCCTGGCCGCCGCGCTCTTCGCCGGGGTGTTCTTCCACCCGCTCCGGCACATGCTGAGGCGCTGGGTCGACCGGCTCATGTACGGCACGCACGGCGATCCTGAAGCGCTGGCCGCCCGGCTGGCCAGGGAGGTCGGCCAGACCGAGCCCGCCAACGCCCTCGCCTCCGTCGCCGCCGCGATCAGGGACGGCCTCGGCGTCACCGGCGTCGCGGTCGAGGTGAGGGACTCCGGCGCCAGGCGGGTGGAGATCGGCCTGCTCGGCCCGAGTCCCCGCGTGGTGCCGCTGATCTGGCACGGCGAGCTGGTCGGGCGTCTCTTCCTCGGCTCCCCCGGCCCCCGCAGGTTCGCCGCGGCCCACAACGACCGCCTGATCGCCGTGGTCACACCGTACGTGGCGGACGTGGTGCACGCCGTGATGATGACCGCCGACCTGCAGCGCTCCCGTGAGCGCATCCTGACCGCCCGCGAGGAGGAACGCCGCCGCCTGCGGCGGGACCTGCACGACGGGCTCGGTCACGCGCTGACCGACATGGCGATGTCGATCAACATGGCCAGGATCAGCCTGCGCACCGCCCCCGCCTCCGCCGACCGGCTTCTGGCCGAGCTGCGCAGCGGCATGGACGCGGTCGGCCAGGAGATCAGGGAGCTGGTCTACGGCCTGCGCCCGCCGACTCTCGACGAACTGGGCCTGGCGGGAGCGGTGCGGGCACTGGCCGTCGAGGGCACGCCCCGGGTCGCCGTTGAGACCGAAGGAGACCTGTCCGACCTGCCCGCCGCCGCCGAGGTCGCCGCGTACCGGATCGCGCAGGAGGGGCTGACCAACATCCGCAAGCACGCGGGCGCCCGCTCCGCGGTGGTCTCGTTGCGGCGTGGCGACTCGCTGGTGGTGCGCGTCCAGGACGACGGGCACGGACTGCCCGCGGGACCGCGTTCGGGCATCGGCCTCATCTCGATGAGGGAGCGCGCCGCCGAACTCGGCGGGACGTGCGTGATCGGTTCCGCGCCCGGCGGCGGCACGGTGGTCGAAGCCGTCCTGCCGATTTCCGCCGGACAGGTGTGAACCTTCTGCGGCTTTCAGGTTTCTAACTAGGCGTTGATGAACTTATCTGAGGAGCTCGTTGTGAAGCACTTGGCCTTGGCCGTCGGCGTCGCACTCGCCGTGTCCACCGCCGCCGTCGCCTCTCCCGCAGTGGCCTCGTCCCGGGCGGCGACCACACCGGGCGCCGTCTACTTCGGCTACAAGGGCGCGGGAGTCGAGGTGACGACCCACCAGGGCGGCTGGAGCAAGCTGAGCGCCGGCGGCGGCGGCTTCGTCGCGCAGTTCGCGGCCGCGCCCGACGGCACGAAGATCGCCTGGATCGACGGCAAGAGCCGCCTGCACGTCAAGAGCGCGAGCGGGGACAAGGTGATCGCCAAGAACGCCGCCTACGGCAGCCCTTGCCTGACCCCCGCCTGGACCGCCGACGGCAAGCGGATCGCCTACGTGGTGAAGGGCACGGCCACGGCCGCGACCGTCAACGTGGTCGGCGCGAAGGGCGGCGTCCCGGTCACCGCGGGCAGGACGCTCGGCGTCTGCCACCTCGCCTGGTCGGCCGACGGCAGGACGCTCGCGGGCTACGCCGGAGACGCCAGGGGCGTCCACCTCCTGGACACCAGGACCCACGCCTCGCGGAAGGTCCCCGGGATCAAGCTCGTCAACCACGTGGACGGCCTGTCGCCCGACGGCAGCCGGGTCCTGGTGAACGCGATCAGCGCGAACGACCCCGGCGGCGACGGCTCCTGGCCCCTGGCCTTCACCCCGTCGCTCTACGACACCAGGACCGGCAGGAAGGTCGCCATCCCGGTCAGGGGCACGCTGATCGGCGCCCGCTACCTGTACGACGGCACCCTCGTGGTCCGGGTCAGGGGCGCCAAGGAGAACACGTGGGTCGTCCTCGACCCCGACACCTTCAAGGTGAGCCAGCGCGTGCCCGAGCCCGCGCAGGCCAGGAACCTCGGCCTGCTCAACGTCCTGGGCTGACAGACCGGTCCCGGCCGCGGTGCGACGGCGTCCCGGGGCCTGAGCGGCCGCGGTGCCGCAGAGCCACGTGCCTCCCCGATCCGGCGTCGTCGCGCGCCGGAGTCGGCTCCGCCCTGCCGACGACGGATCGGGGAGCCGAAATAAGGTAGGGCACGTGGCTCAACTGCGCATCGCCCTGGCTCAGACCAATCCCGCGGTCGGCGACCTGGCGGCGAACGCCGACAAGCTCGTCGAGTGGACCCGGCGCGCCGCCGACCGCGGCGCGCACCTGGTGGTCTTCACCGAGATGTCCCTGACCGGATACCCGGTCGAGGACCTGGTGCTGCGGACCTCGTTCGTCGAGGCGTCGATCGCCGCCGTCGAAGCCCTCGCCGAGCGGCTGGCCGACGAGGGACTGGGCGGGACCCCGGTCGTCGTCGGCTACGTCGACCGGGCGAACCGGGCGCCGCGCGTCGGCCAGCCGAAGGGCGCCCCGCTGGACGCGGCGGCCCTGCTCCACCGGGGACGGGTGGTCGTCAGGACCGCCAAGCACCACCTGCCGAACTACGGGGTCTTCGACGAGTACCGCTACTTCGTGCGCGGCGACCGGCTGCCGATCTTCCGGCTTCACGGGGTCGACGTGGCGATCGCCGTCTGCGAGGACCTGTGGCAGGAGGGCGGCCCCGTCTCCGTGGTCGCGGAGGCCGGGGCCGGGCTGCTGGTCGTGCCGAACGCCTCGCCGTACGAGCGGGAGAAGGACGACGTGCGGCTCGCACTGGTCTCGCGGCGGGCCAGGGAGGCGGGCTGCGCCCTCGCCTACGCCAACCAGGTCGGCGGGCAGGACGAGCTGGTCTTCGACGGCGACTCCCTCATCGTCTCCGCCTCCGGCGAGCTGGTCGCGCGGGCCGCGCAGTTCGCGGAGGAACTGCTGGTCACGGACCTGGAACTGCCCGAGGCCCGCTTCGGCGGTCTCGGCGTCTTCGAGGTCGAGGCCGGGGACGGGTCAGTGATCACGGTGGAGCGGGTCGAGCTGTCGGTCTTCCCCGTGGAGCCGTACGATCCCGAACCCCCCTCGGTCGCCGCGCACCTCGACGACACCGAGGAGGTCTACTCGGCCCTGGTCCTCGCGGTCCGCGACTACGTGAGGAAGAACGGCTTCCAGTCGGTCATCCTGGGCCTGTCCGGCGGGATCGACTCGGCGCTGACCGCCACGATCGCCTCCGACGCGATCGGCCCCGACCGGGTGCACGCGGTGCTGATGCCCTCCCGATACTCCTCCGAGCACTCCCTGAGCGACGCCAGGGAGCTGGTCGACCGGCAGGGGATCAACGCCCGGGTCGTCCCGATCGCCGACGTCGTCGACGCCTTCGAGAAGGGGATCGAGCTGTCCGGCCTGGCGGCGGAGAACCTCCAGGCCCGGGTACGCGGCATGATCCTGATGGGCCTGTCCAACCAGCACGGCCACCTGGTTCTGACCACCGGCAACAAGAGCGAGCTGGCCACCGGCTACTCCACCCTCTACGGCGACTCCGCCGGAGGCTTCGCCCCCATCAAGGACGTGCTCAAGACCCTGGTCTGGGAGCTGTCCCGCTGGCGCAACGCCCAGGCGGGCAGGTCGGGCGAGTTCCTGTACGGCTTCGCGACGCCGCCGATCCCGGAGAACTCCATCGAGAAGGAGCCGAGCGCGGAACTGCGCCCCGACCAGCGCGACACCGACTCCCTGCCCGAGTACGACGTGCTGGACCGTCTTCTGGACGACTACGTGGAAAAGGACATGGGCTCCGCCGAACTGATCGCCGCGGGCCACGACCCTGCCCTGGTCACCCGGATCATCCGCCTGGTCGACCTGGCCGAGTACAAACGCCGCCAGTACCCCCCGGGCCCCAAGATCACCCCCAAGAACTTCGGCCGCGACCGCCGCCTCCCCATCACCAACCGCTGGCGCGAGACGCCCTGAGCTTTCCTCGTCAGGGTTCGGGCATCGGGCTTCGGCCCAGATGATTGATCAGTAGAGTCGACAGGGTGCGTCATATCGCGGGATGTGCCCTGTTGATACTGCTGCTGTCCACCGCCTGCACCACCGGCGGCCCGACCCTTGACGAGGCGGCCCAGGTGCTGGCTCAGGACGCTAAGAAGCTCGAGCACCTTTACCCGGCGACCAACAAGAAAGTAGTCGACCAGACCGGTACGGGAGGCAGCGACTTCGCGAGCTGCGCCAAGAACGAAACCGCACTCCGTTCTTATCAGCTCAGCAGCGACTTCGGCAGTGAGGGCCGGAGTTCTCCGGCCCAGCGAGTCGAGTCGTTCAGCCTTCTCCTGCTGGACGAGATTAAAAAAAATGGCTACGAGATGGACCGGAACGCCAGCTGGGCGCGCCCCGGCCGCGTCGTCAGCATTCTGCGCAAGCAGAACCCGGGAATCACTTTCATCGTGCTCGTTCAGGAATCCCAGCCGAACGTGGAAGTCATCGGCAAGACCGACTGCCTGCCCGGAGGCCGCTGATCACAGTGGCGTCCGGGAAAAGTCAGCCTGCTCTCTGAGCCGCGAGGCGGTCCGCCTCAGGTTTCCCGCCGCCTCACGACACTGTTCGACGAGCCGGGTGAGATCCGAGCGCCTTTGAACGGCGTCGCTCTCGAAACGCCGGGCGGCCGATCCCGTCCAGACGGGGCCGTCAACGGGTGTGTCGACTCTGATGCGTTCGAAGACGGTCTCCAGGTTCTGGACGTAACCTTCGAACCGATCAGCCAGCAACTCCTTTCCCTCCGCCTGGCGCAGCAGTTCGGCTGACTCCGCCACGTCATCCTCCTCGCGCCTCGAGCGCGCTCTTCAGCACGGGTTCGAGGCGACCGTAGAAAAGATCCCTGAGTTGCCGGAGATCGGACTCTCCGAGGGGCGGATGCCCATGCGCCTGCCGGGAGGCATTGAAAGCGGATATCTGGGCGTTGACAAGGACGTCGACCAAGTCCGACGCCTCTCCCGGATCCCCCTTGTCGAGAAGGCCTTCAACCGTGTCCTTCAGGCCGTTTTTCTCGGCTATGTCAGCCGCCTTTCCGATCAGCGTCTCCTTGACGACACCGGCGTCGATCACTGTTTCGACGGCTCCCGCACTGACCACGTCCAACGGAAGAAGCAGAAGCTCTGTGATGATCTTGTCTTTTTCCTCAGCGGACAGATCGGCTTCATGCAGACCGCTGAAGAGCATCGACGCCAACGCCCCCGAACTGATCACCTTCCCATGGAACACCTCACGCTGATCTTTCCTGGCCTCCTCGGTCGGAGCGTCACCGAATGGATGACTCTCTCCCAGGTCGAGCTTTCGCAAGAAGTCGCCGTACCCCTTCCTGAGCGGCGGCAGCGTTCCAGGCCCCTGCAGCAAGGCTCCGAAGAAACTCGAGATCCTTTCCGAGTCGAGCTTCTGCCATCCCCCGCCCACCCCGAGCCCCGGCAGATTACGTCCCCGGTTCCAGACAGCGATGAGTTCGGGGAAGTACTGCGAGATGTGCGTGGCAAGCACCTGGCCGACCGGAGAGGGGGCCGACGCCGACAGCCACTCCCCATCGGCGAGACCGGGGGTCAGTGAAGGCCAGAAGTTCTTCCTGCCGAACAGGTCGATGACGGTGAGCCAGGAATCACGACGTAGAGTCGCGTCTCCCGCCCCTGGGGCCAGCGCCCTGTCCAGGGCCACGGCCAGCAGCTTCTCGAAGTCCGTGCCCTCGAGGCCGTTCACCACCTCGGATCGCAGCAGCAGTGCCGCGTCGTCAGGGGTGGCGAGCAGCCGCTGGGTGGCCCCCACGTCCTGGCTCAGTGCCTTGACCAGCCAGTAGGTGTTCCAGTCCTTTCCCGCCACCCGCGATCCGCTGTACTGGAGCAGTTTGGCTCCGGCCCTCAGGACGAACTCACGGGACTGACGGGCCAGTCCGAGCAGTGCCGCCATGTTCGCGATCGGGAGGTCGTTCAACGCGTGGTCGCGCAGGTCCTTGGGAAGAGTTCCCGCGGCATCCGACGACGCGAACGCCTCGGCCAGCGGACCGAGGTCCTTCCTGACTCCGTCCATGTTCCCGGGGCTGTAGCCACGCGGGTCGTTCTGGTTTCGCACCCCCACCGCGACGAAGATCGCACTGAAGGCGGCGGTGCCCAGGGTTGTCAGCAGCCCCGCCGAATAGGCGGCGTCGGCGGTCTTGCCCTGCCCCTGCCTGAGCATCACCTGGACCTTCTCCCAGTTCTGGACACTGGGATCTTTCAGGTAGCCCTGCCAGACCGCCAAGATCCGCTTTCCGTCGTCCGTTCCCGCGCTCCGGGCCGCCGCCGCGTCACCGAACGCGAACTCGGCTGTCTTCAGAAAACCCTTCGACGCGGCGTTCTCGACACGCTCGATCGTCTGCGTTCGCCAGGTCAGGTCCCGCTGTGCCTCGTCGAGGAACCTGCCGACCCTGTCGAGCACCTCTGCGCCGGGGCCGGCGGGCCAGTCCGGACCGGCTTCGGCTATGGAGGCGGCCAGAAAGGGCTTCAGCGTGCGAACGCGCTGTACGGCGTCGCCCATGGAACTGATGAGACGCCGGGCTCCGGCCGGATCAATGCCAACGAACTCCGTCATTTCGCCCGGTCCCCTCGGGATAGAGATGCCAGAGCAACAAAGCTTTCACAGCCTATCCCGCATTCTTCACAGTTGAAGGTGTTAACAGAAAGGGGTGGCGACTGACGGATTAATATGCTCCGGCTGGAATCGCCCGTCAGGGGACGCATTTTTTCTGGCACACCTTCGCGATCTGCCTCCTACCGCAGTTACGCGCCGTTACTTTACGTAGTGATTCGACTGCCGCCCCTCCGGCCGCCCGGTCCAGGACAGGAGCTCGCGATGCCTCCCTCACGCAAACCAGAGGGTGCCCCCAGCCCGCTCACCTTCTTCGCCACCGAGCTTCGCCGCAGACGCGAGCAGATCGGGTGGTCACAGGGCCAGCTCGGTCGGCAGATCACCTACTCGATCGGCCTGATCAGCATGATCGAAACAGCTCAGCGCACCCCGTCGCTCGACTTCGTCCAGCGCTGCGACCAGGCACTGAATGCCGAGGGCGCGCTCACCCGGATCTGGCCGTTGCTGGCCTACGGCGTCTTCCCGCCGCGCTTTCGCCCGTGGATCGACGTCGAACGGAACGCGGAGACCCTGCGGAGCTGGGACCCGTTGCTGATCCCCGGCCTGCTCCAGACCCCCGGCTACGCCCGTGCGGTCCTGGAAGCCGATCCAGGAGTAACCGACGAGCGCGTCGAGGAGCTGCTCACCGCCCGCTTGGAGCGCCAGAAGCTGCTGGCGGGTGAGACCCTGCTGTGGAGCATGATCGACGAAGGAGTCCTGCACCGCGACGTCGGTGGCCCCGGCATCATGCGCGACCAGCTTGCCGCCTTGCAGACCGCCTCGGAAAGGCGGCAGGTCTCGGTCCAGATCGTCCCGGCGAGGGCGGCGGTGACAGCGGGTTTGGAGGGAGCCTTCGTCATTGCGGGCGTCGAGGGCAGCTTGGATAGTGTGTTCGTGGAGTCCGCCACCGTAGGACACGTCACCGACCACCCCCGTGACGTGGCGATGATCTGCAGACGATACGAAACGATCCGCTCGGCGGCCCTGCCCGTGCGGGCCAGTGCCGACCTCATAGCGAAGGTGATGACGCAATGGCAGCAGACCTGACCGGCGTGACCTGGCACAAGTCCTCCCTGAGCGGCTCCAGCGGCGGCAACTGCGTCGAGGTGGCCCTTGTGAGCGCCTCCGGCCACGGGTCGCTCCGCGCGGTACGCGACTCCAAGAACCCTCAGGGCCCCAAGCTCCTCTTCACCGCCTCCGGGTGGAGCGCCTTCGTCGAGGGCGTCAAACTCGGCGAGTTCGACAGCTGAGGCCGTCGGGATGGCCCGGTCACCCGGGGCCGTGCCATCCCGAGGCTCCGAACCTTCCTCACCCGCCCGTGCTAGACCTCCTCGGGGTGGGTATCACCGCAGGGAGGCGCACCGGCGGCCGGGGAGGGGGCTGAACTGCCGGCCGGCGGTGATCCGAGAGGCGATGAGCCGACCACGTCACCCCTCCGCGCGGTCATCCGGGCGCGGCGCGACGCGGTACCGCGAGTACGGCGGCCGCAGGCGACCGCGGTCCGCGGCAATCCAGGAAAGAGGGGGGAATCAGATGAAGGCAGCGGTAGGCGACAAGCTGGTCGTCGAGGGCACTCGGCACGGCGAGACCCGCCGGATCGGCGTGATCGTGGAGTTGGTCCACGAGGACGGCTCCCCGCCCTACATGGTGCACTGGGAGCATGACGAGCACGAGACCATGGTGTTCCCCGGCCCGGACGCGCACGTGGTCGCCGGAGACCAGACGAACACCCCGCTCACCACTTCCTGACCGGACGAGCGGAGGATCCGCCGCCGCCCTTCGAGGGGCGGCGGCGGACGCGTGAGAACCCGGCCGTGACCTCCGGGGCCTCCGGAGCCTCCCACGCCGTGATCCCTGCCGCGTCCCACGCCACGCTCCCTGCCGCCTGAACCGGCCTGGCCTGTTCCGCGGCCGCCTTCCCGTGACGCCCCGCCTGCCCGGACGCCTGCCCTCCGCGCCGAGGTCGGCCCGCACGAGGCGGACCGACGTCCTGCCCGGTGAAGACATCGGGAGTACAACTCTTTACGCAATAAGGTATTCTCTCGAGCATCAACTCTTTACACCATATAGAGTTGCCGTCCCCAACGGTCGAAGTGGAGATGATCTCGATGCTCAAGGTGACCCTGCATGACGGAAGCACGGTCGAGGCGGAGGTTCACGGCGAAGGACCCACCCTGCTGCTTCCGGTCAACCCTCGACCGTCCGAAGGGCCGCAGGCCGACGAGATACGGAAGTTGGGCGCCGACCCGGCACTGGGCCGTTCCCTCATCGAGGGGCTCCAGGACGCCTTCCGGGTGGTCGCCTTCGACTACGAAGGCCACGTCCTGGCCTTCCCCAAACCCGACACCCTGACGCCCGCCAACATCACCGCCGACCTGCTCGCCGTGGCCGACGCCGCAGGGGCCGACCGGTTCGCCTACTACGGTTACTCCTGGCTGGCGCTGAGCGGCCTCCAACTGGCGATCCGGACCGACCGCCTCTCAGCGCTCGTCATGGGCGGTTTTCCGCCGCTCGGCGGGCCGTACGAGGAGATGCTGCGCGTGACCATGGCGACCTACGAGATGTCCGTCTCCCCTCAGGCCGCCGAGACCTCCTGGACATCCACCGGATCCTCCTGGACATCCGCCGAATCCTCAGAGACGTCGGAGGAGATCGACTGGTCGACGGTGGAAATGACGCTGACGGAGCCGCAGACCAGACAGTTCGTCACGCTGTACGAGGCGTTGCAGGGGTTCGACGACCGGGCCGCCCAGGCGCGCGTCGGCTGCCCGCGTCTCTGCTTCGTGGGGTCGGCGGACGAGATCGAGTACGGCGAGCGCTGGGGCGACGTGCACGTGAGCATCGCGGGCCCGGTCGTGAGCCGACGGGCGGAGCTGGAGGCCTTCGGCTGGGACGTGAAGGTCATGGACGGCCTCGACCACATGTGGGCCATGCAGGCGGCCAACGTCCTGCCGACGCTACGCCCGTGGCTCGCCGCCAAGCTGGAGGCCCGCCTCCCCGGATGACCACCGACGCCCTAATGCCACGAAAGCACGCGAGCCGCTTGTTAGGGCGTTTCTCCCGGGGGGAGGCTTGGAGGCCCCACGCCGGGAAACACGCCCTAGCGGGAGGCCAGACCTACCAGAAGGTGGTCGACGACCTGTTCGGCGATGCCTTCCTGGAGCGGGCCGTGGTCGGGTTCGAGGCCCCGGACGTACCAGACCACGGTGCCGATCAGGGCCGCGAGCGCGACCGGCACGTCGAGGTCGGCCCTGAGGTCACCGCTGGCGATGCCCCGCTGGAGCAGCCCGGTCAGCACCGCCCTGCGCGGCTCGATGGCCGCCTGGCGGATCCGCTGCACCAGGCGGGGGTGACGCTCGACCTCGTTCATCGCGATGTTCATCACGCATCGCGCCCGCGCGTCGCACGCCTCGTGCAGGAAGACCTCCACGCAGGCGATCATGTCCTCGCGCAGCGACCTGCCCGCCAGCGGGGGCAGCGGCGCCTTGAGCGTGGCGAGGGCGTCGACGAGGAGGTCTTCCTTGTTGGACCACCGCCGATAAATGGTCGTCTTGCCGACACCGGCCCGGGAGGCGATCGCCTCGATCGAGATCTCACCGAGGCTGGTGCTCTCGCCGATCAGGTCGAGAGTCGCGTCGATGATCGCCTTCTCTGCCCGGGCGCTGCGGGGGCGGCCCGCCGGGCGGGCCGCCTGCGTCTCATCCGTGGTGGTCATCGTGTCCCTACACTACTGCCGGTTCCCTGTCGGCAACGTGCTGATCCACGACAGGCTCAGGGGCGTTCTTTCCCGGCAGCCACTTGAGCACCACCAGGGCTCCGAGGAGCGCGAACGCCGCAGAGACCAGCGCCGTGACGTGCATGCCGTCGAGGAAGGCGTGCTTCGCGGGCTCGATGAGCGCGGCGCCGCGCTCGCCGAGGGCGTTGGCGACCCCGAGCGTGCCGGTCAGGGATTCGCCCGCGAGGTGCTGGAGCTGCTCGGGCAGGGCGGTCAAGGAGGGGGCGATCTCGTCGCGGTAGGTCGCCGACAGCAGCGAGCCGAGCAGGGCGACGCCGAGCGCTCCCGCGACCTGGCGGACCGTGTTGCTCATGGCCGAGCCGACGCCGGCCTTCTCCCTGGGCAGCGACTCCATGATCGTGGTGGTCGCGGGCGGCATGATGTTGGCCATCGCCGCTCCCTGGACGAAGAAGACGATCTCGATCACCAGGATCGGGGTGTTCTGGTCCATGAACGCGTACGAGGCCAGCGCCGCGGCCACGACGACCATGCTCGCGGTGGCGCTCAGCTTGCTGCCGAAACGCCTGACCATCTGCTGGCTGAGCGGGGCGAAGATGATCTGCGCCGCGGCGAAGGGGATCATCAGCGCGCCCGACTGCATCGGGGTGAAGCCCAGCACGATCTGCAGGTAGAAGATCAGGAAGAACATCGCGCCCATCATCGCGAAGAACACGATGCCGATCATGCCGACCGCGGTGGAGAAGCGGGCGTTGGAGAAGTAGCGGACGTCGAAGGCCGGGTGGTCGATGCGACGCTCGTACCAGATGAAGGCCGCCAGCACGGCCACTCCCAGGATCGTCGGGACCAGCACCTCGGCGCTGGCGACCGTGGCCAGCTCACCGCCCCTGATGATGCCGTAGGTGATCGCGACGAGACCGATGATGGACAGGAGCACGCCGACCGGGTCGAGCCTGGAGGGCTTGGGGTCACGCGACTCGGGCACGACGAGCGCGATGAGCACCATGCTGACCAGCACGATCGGCAGGTTGACCAGGAAGACCGAGCCCCACCAGAAGTGCTCGATGAGCAGGCCGCCGGTGATCGGGCCGATCGCCACGGCGATGCCGACGCCCGCCGCCCACATGCCGATGGCCTTGCCGCGCTCCTCGGGCGGGAAGACGTTGGAGATGATCGCCAGAGTGGCGGGCATGATCGCGGCGCCCCCGACGCCCATGAACGCCCGCGCGACGATCAACTGTGTCGGGTCCTGGGCGTAGGCGCTGGCCAGCGAGGCCAGACCGAAGAGAGCCATGCCGATGAACAGCATGCGCTTGCGCCCGGTCCGGTCACCGATCACTCCGAAGGTGAACAGCAGGCCGGCGAAGACAAGGGTGTAGGAGTTGATCGCCCACTCGAGCTGGCTCTGGGTGGCCCCCAGCCCCTCCTGCGGGTCGGCGATCGTCTTCAGCGCCACGTTGAGGATGGTGTTGTCGAGCACGACCGCCAGGAGGCTGAAGACCAGCACTCCCAGGATCTGCCACCGTTTCGGGTGGCCGGACTGGTGTTCCATGAGACCCCGTTTCGATACGCAAAAGTTTCGAAACAGTACCGTATCGGACCGCTTTACGATACGCAACCGTTGCGTTTCGTATTAGCCGGATGTTTTCGGTCAGTTCACACCGAAGCCGACACCGGTGCGTCGACCGACCCGCCGGTCCGCCGCCAGAACGGCAGGGCGACCAGCACCATCACCACTCCGACCAGGCCCGCCACGGCGAAGGCCCAGCCGGGGCCGTAGGAGTCGATCAGCGCCCCCGCTATCGGCGCGGAGGCGGCTCCGCCCACCAACAACGCCGTGCCGTGCAGGCCCATCGCCTCGCCCCGCGCCCCGGCGGGAACCCAGCGACTCAACGTATCAACCGTCGCCGACAATCCCGGGGCGCACAGCACCCCCGCGGGGATGAGGGCCACCATCAACCATCGCCAGTCGCCGCCGACAAGACCGACCGGAATGGTCAGCACCCCCATCGCGCCGATCAGCACCAGCGGGGACAGGCCCCTGGACAGCCCGCCGTACACGAAACCGCCGATCAGCGAGTAGGCGCACCAGACTCCGATCGCCAGGCCCGTCCATTCGACGTCGCCCGCGTCCTTGATGGTCGCCAGCAGGGACAGCTCGGTCGTGGTGAGCACGAAGGTCGCGGCGGACACGGTGCCGAGCAGCCCGACGAGACCCGGGGTCAGCCATCTGCGCCTCGGCACCCTCTCCTGCGGCTCCTCCAGCTCCTCCTCGGAGCGGATCGGCGGGTTCAGCACGAGCAGCGCGACGCCCGAGGCGACGAGACCCGCCGCGACCAGGAACATCGTCCACATGCTGCCGAGCATGGTGACCCCGGCCACGCCGATGGCCGGGCCCGCCATGTAGGACAGCTCGATGAGCATGGAGTCGAGGGAGAATCCCATCCTGCGCTGCTCGAGCGGGACCGCCGCCGCGATGCACTGCCTGATCACGCTGAACACCGGCAGGCTCAACAGCCCCGCCAGCGCCGTGGCGGCCAGCAGCGCCGGGAACGGCAGGGCCCAGGCCGTCGACCAGAACGCGAGCTGCGCGAGGGTGGTCACCAGGAGCACCGGACGCATGCCGTGCTTGTCGACGAGTCTGCCCGCCAGCGGCGAACCGACCGCCATCCCCACCGTGCTCGCCGTCGCGGCCAGGCCCGCCTGGATGTAATCGAGTCCCAAACCATCGAGTACGTGCAGCGTCAGCGTGATGCCGGTCGCCGTCGCAGGAATCCTGGCGACCAGTCCCACCAGCAGCAACGTCCGTACGCCAGGGATGGCCAGCAGGCGACGGTAAGGCTCGATTGCCATTTGATTACTTACCTCCGCATGCATTGTGTCCTATGGCACTGACACGCCCGCCACCGGATTACGGTCGGGACCGGGGGTGTTTAACGAGGCGTACGCGTGCAATCATCAGAACCGTCCGGGGACGTCACAGGGACGCCTCGAGACTTCTGTTGGAGGCTTTCCATGCCCTCTTCCGTTACCTCTTCCGTGACCTCCGCCTCGACCTTCTCCGTCGCCGGCTCGCCGACCGCTCTCTACGGCGGCAAGGCCGGGCGAAGGATCACCGTCCGCGACATCGCCCTCGCCAAGGAGCGGGGCGAGAAGTGGCCGATGGTCACCGCCTACGACGCGATGACCGCGAAGGTCTTCGACGAGGCGGGCATCCCGGTGCTGCTCGTCGGCGACTCGGCCGCCATGGTCGTGTACGGCTACGACTCGACGCTGCCGGTCTCGGTGGACGACCTCATGCCGCTGACGGCGGCCGTGGTGCGCGGCTCCTCACGCGCGCTGGTGGTCGCCGACCTGCCGTTCGGCTCCTACCAGGCCTCGCCTCAGCAGGCTCTGGAGACGGCGGCCCGCTTCATGAAGGAGGCGGGTGCGCACGCGGTCAAGCTCGAGGGCGGTCGCAGGGTCCTGCCCCAGGTCGAGACCCTGGTCTCGGCCGGCATCCCCGTGATGGCCCACCTGGGCCTGACCCCCCAGTCGGTCAACGCCTTCGGCGGCTACCGGGTGCAGGGGCGCGGCCAGTCCGGCGACGAGCTGATGGCGGACGCCAAGGACCTGGAGTACGCCGGGGCCTTCGCGGTGGTCCTGGAGTGCGTCCCCACCGACCTCGCGGAGCGGGTCACCGCCTCGCTGTCCATTCCGACCATCGGCATCGGCGCGGGTCCCGCCACCGACGCCCAGGTTCTCGTCTGGCAGGACCTGATGGGCCTGAACCCCAACCCGCCCAAGTTCGTCAAGAAGTACTTCGACCTGGCCGGGGAGATGGACAGGGCGGTGCGCGCCTACGCCGACGAGGTGACGGCCGGCGTCTTCCCCACCGCCGAGCACAGCTACCACTGACACCCCTGACAGCCGGCGCGACCCCCGTGCCGTGACGCCCCGGATCTCCAGGACGTCACGGCACGGCCGGCGCGCCGTACGGGACCGGTCAGAAGACGACCGTCCACCCCTCCCTCGCGGCCTGCTCCGAGGTGTAGGAGACGCCGTGGACCTTGAGCCCCGCGGCGTCGAGCAGCGTGATCGCGCCGCCGCCGTTGGCGAGGGCGAGGGGGGCGCCGACGGCGACCTGGAGGACGGCACCGGGGGCGAGCGGGCCCGCGGGCAGCGGGAAGGCGTTCTTGCCCCGGTCCGCGAGCCGCCAGCCGGTGAGGTCCACCGGTTCCGCCGAGGCGTTGAGCAGGGTCACGACCTCGCGCTCGGGGGCGGGCCCCACGGGGTTGACGAGCGCGGCGACGACGCGGACCCTCTCCTGCCCCGTCTCGGGTCGCGTCGGCGCGCCGTCCAGGGTGTGTCCCGTGATGTCGTCGGTGTGCCACGCCTGGGACTGGAAGGCCAGGAAGACCGCGATCCAGCGTGACTCCGAGGGGAAGTGGATGAGCAGGCCGCCGTCCTGCCAGACGCCGTCGTCACCGCGGAAACGTCCAGAGTTGCCCTGGTTCATATGGATGTCGTGGACGCCGTTGCCCGGCCGGAATCCGAAGATCTTGTCGGGGACGCCGGGCTCCGGCCCCCACCGCTCGCCGAAGGCGTAGACGAGCGCGGCTGGGTCGGCGACGGCCCGCTGGACGTAGTGGTCGAGCTTGTCCGCCAGGTCGTTGTCGACGCCCGGAAGGTCGGGCGGGAGGGGGCGCACCGCCGCCGGGTCGAACAGGTTGCCCCGGATGTAGTCGAGCGCCGCGCCGCCGGGACGGGACGGCAGGCCCGTCCAGCCCGCGGCGGTCTGTGGGAGGGCCTGGGTGAGCGGGTGCCTGAAATCCTCGTCGGCGAACTGGAGCAGTTCGGAGGGCGCCTGCTGGGACTCGACGTTGACCGCGACCCGGTAGGAGACGCCCGCCGTGTCGACGAGGTGGATCTGGTAGTGCGGGCTGTCGGTGCGCCCCTCGCGCCGTCTGTCGACGGCTCTTCCCACGAGGACCCCGTAGCTCTTCAGCGGCATCGGTTCGCCTTCCGCAAAGACCAACTTTCCGGACTTGAGCCTTTCGGACTACACAGTGGCATCTAGATCACGCCATCTGTGGGCGTCCAGGGAAAAATCATGAAAGCGCCTGCTGGAAATCGGCCCAGAGATCCTCGATGTGCTCGATGCCCACCGCGACCCGGACCGTGCCCTCGCCGATTCCGTGCCGGGCGAGTTCCTCGACCGTCAGCGAACGGTGGGAGGTGGTCGCCGGATGCAGGATGAGCGTCTCGACGCCGCCGAGTGAGGGGGCGAGCAGCGCGAGCCGTACCGAGCTCATGAACTTCTCCCCCGCGGCGCGCCCGCCGACGAGGTCGAAGGAGAAGACCCCGCCGAAGTCCGGCAGCAGCCTGCGCGCCAGCGGGTGCGAACGGTGGGACGGCAGCCCCGGCCAGTGCACCGCGGAGACCGCGGGATGGTTGTCGAGGCGCAGGGCGAGCTCGCGGGTGTTGAAGCAGTGGCGTTCCATGCGCAGCGGCAGGGTCTGGATGCCGCGGAGGGTGAGCCAGGCGGCGAACGGATCGGCGGTGGCGCCCAGCTCGACCGCGAAGTGCCACACCGTTCGGTAGAGCTCCTCTGAGGCGAAGACCGCGATGCCGCCGAGCACGTCGGTGTGCCCGCTCAGGTACTTGGTCGTCGAGTGGACCACGATGTCGGCTCCGTGCTCCAGCGGACGGCACAGGATCGGCGAGGCGAAGGTGTTGTCGACCACCGAGACCAGCCCCGCCTCGCGGGCCGCCGCGCACATCCCCGGCAGGTCGGCGACCTGCGCCACCGGGTTGGCGATGGTCTCCAGGTAGACCAGCTTCGTCTCCGGGCGTACGGCGGCGCGCAACGCCGCCGGATCGTCCTCGGGGACGTAGGAGACCCCGATCTGGAACCTCCGGACCAGGTCGTTGATCGCCGTGGCGGTGCCGCCGTAGAGGGGCTTCTGCGCGATCAGGTGGTCGCCCGGCTTGAGCAGGCCGAACAGCACGGAGTTGATCGCCCCCATGCCCGAGGCGGTGGCGACCGCGCCCACTCCGCCCTCGAGGTCCGCGACGGCCTCCTCCAGGGAGCGGACCGTCGGGTTGGAGAGCCTGCCGTACACGAAGGGGCCGTCGGGGCGGCCCATCCCGTCGGCGAAGACGGCCGGGTCCTCGAAGACGAAGCCGGAGGTCTGGTAGATCGGCACGGCGATGGGGCGGCTGCCGTTCAGCGGAGGTTGGGGAAGATGGACGGTACGGGTCTCCGGGCGAAGTTCACTCATGCGTCAAGGATGTCCGGCGCGCCGGGGATCTGTCAGACCGGGGCGCGCGAGTTTGACCCATCGCGGGGAACGCCGGACGGAAAGCCGACCGCCGCCCCGCCCCTTTTCCCCGCACGCCTCACATCCCTCCCGCTTCCCGGGCACGGTTGTGAATTCCTCACTGTCCGGGCGGGTGGCGCGCCTCCATGCTCGAAGCATGGCAGCGATTCAGGTGAACGGACTCAGAAAGAGTTACGGGGACTTCACGGCCGTCAGGGACATCTCGTTCGAGGTCCCGCAGGGGGAGATCTTCGCCCTGCTCGGGCGCAACGGCGCGGGGAAGACGACGACGATGGAGGTGCTGGCGGGCTTCCAGGCGCCCGACGGGGGCCCCGGCGGAGGAACGGTGCGCGTGCTCGGCCTCGACCCGGTGAGGGATCGGGCCAGAGTGCGCAGAAGCGTCGGGATCATGCTGCAGGAGGCGGGGTTCTTCCCCGACCTGACCGTGGCGCAGACCGTGGACGCGTGGCGCGACTTCGTCGCCGCGCCCAGACCACGCGACGAGGCGCTGGAACTGACCTCCCTGGGGTCGAAGGCCGCCACCAGGGTGCGCCAGCTCTCCGGCGGGGAGAAGCGCCGCCTCGACCTGGCGCTGGCCATCCTGAGCAGGCCCGACGTGCTCTTCCTCGACGAGCCGACGACCGGGATGGATCCCGAGGCCCGCAGGAGGACCTGGGAGGTCATCCTGGACCTCGCCCGGCAGGGCACCACGATCCTGCTCACCACGCACTACCTGGAGGAGGCCCAGCGGCTGGCCTCCAGCATGGCGATCATGGATCGGGGACGGATCGTCGCGGGCGGCGGCATGGCCGAGACCCTGGCCGCCCAGACGGGGCGGGTCGCCTTCGACCTTCCCCTGTCGGTCGGCGTCGAGGAGCTGCCGGTTCCCGGCGCCACGCTGGAGGGCGGCACCGTCGTGTGCCGCGTCACCGAACCCGACCTGGCCGCCCAGACCCTGCTTGGCTGGGCGGGAGAGCGCGGCCTGCGCCTGCGCGGCCTGGAGGTCCGTACCGCGACGCTCGAGGACCTGTTCCTCGACCTGTCCGCCGACGAGAAGAACGACGAGAGGTCCGGCGAGAAGTCCGGCGAGAGGAACGAAAGGGAGGTGGTGTGACCGTGTCCGCACGCGACCTGGCGGTCCTCACCCGTTTCAGCGGCCGCCTGTTCTGGCGGGACCGCGCGGCGCAGAGCACCTCCGTGGGGCTGTTCCTCGGCCTGGGCATCGGGCTGCCGTTCCTGATGGACAGGCTGCGGCCGGGGCGCCCGGACTTCGTCGTGGACCAGCATGTGGGGGTGCTCACGATGGTCCTCGTCCTGGCGACGTTCGGCCAGATCACGATCACGCTCACCGCCCGCCGCGACCAGCTCCTGCTCAAGCGGATGCGGGCCACCGGGCTGGCCGACCGCGACATCCTCGGCGGGGAGGTCGCCAACCTCGTCGTGCAGGGCACCGGGCTGGCCGCCGTGGTCTCGGTGGCGTTGTACGCGCTGACGAGCCTGCCGGTGCCGCGTGACCCGCTGCTGTACCTGCTGGCCGTGGTCGCGGGCGCGGCCGTGCTGTGCCTGCTCGGCACGGCGTTCACGGCGGCCGTCCCGCGCGCCGAGCTCGCCGCCGTCATGAGCATGCCGGTCTTCCTCCTGTCGGGGTTCGGCGCGGGAGGCTTCGGCCCGCTCCTGCAGATGGCCCCCGAATGGGTGAGAGCGGTCTTCGAACTGCTGCCGAGCAGCGCCGTCGCCGAAGTGGCCCGTGTGGCCTACGCGGCGGACGGCAGCCTCGTCGGCGATCTCCAGGCGGCGGCCGTGCCGGCGCTGAAGCTGGCCGTCTGGGCGGCGGTCGGGCTGGCGGCGACCGCGCGCTGGTTCCGCTGGGAAATCCGAAGGCCATAGATTCTCTGACATGCGGATGAACCCCCAGCGCCTGGCCGTGGGCGTCGTCTACACCATCTCCATCGGTTTCACCGCCCCGCTCTTCGCCCTGACCAGGAACCCGCTGGAGGCCGTGTCGGTGGCCGTCGCCGCGGCCGCCTTCCTGGTCCCGCACCACCTGCAGCTGCGGGACGCGCTGCGCGGAAGGGAACGGCGGGGCGTCCCGGTCGCCCTGATCGTCCAGATCGCGGTCACCTACGCGGCGGTCCCGTTGCTGTCCTCGCTGTCGCCCTTCGTCGGCTACAACTGGGCGTCGAGCATGCAGACGATCCTGGCGGCGGCGGTGCTCGTCAGACTGAGGGCGAGGTTCGCCGTCCCCGTCGTGGCGGTGATCGGCGCGATCGACGTGTGGCTCGGGCTCCTGGTGTCGGACGGCAATCTCGCGCTGGCCCTCTACAACCTGGTCACGGTCGTGGTGACGGGCGGCGTGATCTACGGGGCGGTGCGGCTGGTCGTCGTCAGCAGGGAGCTGGAGCAGGCCAGGACGGAGCTGGCGGAGGCCGCGGTGCTGCGGGAACGGCTGCGGATCTCGCGGGACCTGCACGACGGCCTGGGCAGCACCCTGACCGCCGTCGCGCTCAAGGGCGACCTGGCGCGCAGGCTCGTCGAGAGCGATCCGCAGGCGGCGAAGGCGGAGCTGGCCGAGCTGGCCGCCGTGGCCAGGGAGGCGGCACAGGAGGTACGGCAGGTGGCCAGGGGCTACCGGGAGATGTCGCTGACGGAGGAGGTGCACCGGGCGGTCGCGCTCCTCGAGGCCTCGGGGGTGAGCTGCCAGACCAACCTCGCCGACCTCGCGGTGTCCCGCCCCGTCGACGAGGCGCTCGCCTGGGCGGTGCGCGAGGGGGTCACCAACGTCGTACGGCACAGCCACGCGACGACCTGCTCGATCAGCACCTCGGCACGCGAGGGCGTCGTCCGGCTCGAACTGGTCAACGACCGGGCGCGCGGGGGTTCGGCCGGCGGCAACGGGCTGACGGGGCTGCGGGAACGGGTGGCCGACCTGGGCGGCGTGGTCAGCGCCGAGCGGACGGACGGCGGCGGTTTCCGGTTCGCGATGGAGGTGCCCGCGTGATCAGGGTGCTGCTCGCCGAGGACATGCACATGATCAGGGCGGCGCTCGTCGCGTTGCTGCGGCTCGAGCCGGACATCGAGGTGGTCGCCGAGGTCACCCGGGGCGACGAGATCGTCTCCGCGGCGCTGCGGACCGGCCCGGACGTCGCGGTGCTGGACATCGAACTGCCGGGCGTCGACGGCATCACCGCCTCCGTGGAGCTGCGGGAGCGGCTGCCCGCCTGCCGGGTGCTGGTGCTCACCGCGATGGGCCAGCCGGGTCAGGTGCGCAGGGCGCTGACGGAGGGCATCGAGGCGTTCCTGGTCAAGGACGCCCCGGGCGACCGCCTGGCGGACGCGATCCGCCGCACCGCCCAGGGACTGCGGGTGCTGGACCCCGAGCTCGTCGCCACCGCCATCGAGTACGGCGCGAGCCCGCTGACCCCCAGGGAGGCGACCGTGCTCAGGGAGGCCGCGCGGGGCGCCCCGGCGGAGGAGATCGCCGCGCGACTGCACCTGTCGGCGGGAACGGTCCGCAACTACCTGACCGGGGCGATCACCAAGACCGGCGCCCGCAACAAGATCGACGCCATCAGGATCGCCCAGGACGTGGGCTGGATCTGAACACCGCGCCCGGAGTCCTCGCCGGGCCGGACGCCGCCCCTGGGGCCGGCCCGCCGGGAGCCCTCGGCGCGGAGAGCGCCGAGGACGGTGCGGGGCCCGGCTCCGAGGTGGTCGCGGGGTCAGACGTCGGTGACGCGGAATCCGGCGTGGGCCTTGTAGCGGCGGTTGACGGAGATGAGGTTGGCGGTCAGCGCCTCGACCTGGTGGGCGTTGCGCAGGCGACCGCCGTACACACCCCTGACACCGGCGATCCGGCCCGCCAGCGCCTGCACGGTGTCGGTGGCCTCGCGGTCGTCGCCGAGGACGAGCACGTCCAGGTCGACCTCGTCGACCTCCGGGTCCAGCAGCAGGACGGCGGAGACGTGGTGGAAGGCGGCGACGACCCGGCTGTCCGGCAGGACCGCCGCGGCCTGCTGGGCGGCGCTGCCCTCCTCGACGGGCAGAGCGTACGCGCCCTGCTTGTCGAAGCCCAGCGGGTTCACGCAGTCGATGACGATCTTCCCTGCCAGTTCGGCGCGCAGGGACTCGAGGGTGGACTTGTGGCCGTCCCACGGGATCGCCACGATCACCACGTCGGCTTCGGCCGCCACGGTCGCGTTGTCCGCGCCCCGGACCGCCTCGCCGATGCCCGCCGCCGCCTCCTGGGCGCGCTCGGCACTGCGCGAGCCGATCAGCACCGGGTTCCCCGCGAGGGCGAACCTCCTGGCCAGTCCCTTGCCCTGGTCACCGGTGCCGCCCAGGATTCCGATCGAGATTCCGCTTACGTCCGGAATGTCAGTGCTCACTGATCGCTCCCCGTCATTTCTGCCGTGTGTGGCCGGACTCGATCGGCCCTGTCATCTGTCCAGATGATGCCAGGGCCGCGTTCCGCGAGTCATCCCGGGGTGACTGAGGCACCATGAGGGTCATGGACGCTCGCTCCGTGGCACTCCTGCGTGAGATTCTGGCCTCGACCGGCTGGATCGAGCGCACCCGTGAGTTCGGCCTCGCCCTGCGCGCGACGCGGTCGCCGGGCGGGCTTCTGGTGGTCGGCACCCCGCAGGAGGAGCCCTGGCACCTGACCGCGCACCTGAGCGACGAGGCCAGGCTCGCCGGGCTGCCGCAGCTCGCCCCGACGCTGGTGCGCTGGACGCCCGCCCCCGACGCGCCCGCGCACCTGCGCGTCGGGCTGGAACGGATCGAGCAGGCCAGGCGGGGCGAGACGCTGTTCGTCGTGACCGAGGAGCGGGCCCCCGAGCCCCTGCTGGAGCGGGTGGGCGACGCCCGGCGCGTCGGGGCGACCGTCCTGGCGCTGGACGGCGGCGACCCCGACCTCGAGGGCCTCGCCCACGACGCGCTGGCGATCCCCGAGCGGGGGCCGCTCTCCTTCGACGGCGCCCAGCACCTGATCAGCCTGGCGGCGGGCGAGACCGACCGGCGCCCGGGTCTGCGTGACCGCCTGGCCCGGCTGCTGGACCGGGTCAGCGGCCCCCGGGTCCCCGACTGACGCCGCGAGAACGCCCGCCGGGCGCCGCGCGCCGGTCCGCCCGCGCCCGCCGCGCACACACGCGAGGGACACCGCGCCGGGCCCTTGACGGACACGCCGGACACACCGAACACGCCGGACAACCGTGCCTCACCCCGCGCCGTGGGCCTGCCGGCGCTCCCCCAGTCGTGCCACCAGGCCGTCCGCCGCCTCCCTGAGCGCGGCGATGACCACGGCCTGCACCGGGCCCGGCTCTCCGGAGCGGGCGCGGCTGACGCGGGTCACGACGTTGAGGCTGCGAGCGCCGACACTCGGAATGTCGGTGACCACGACCTCACCCGCGGGAAGCTCCAGCAGGGCCAGCGACGGAACGATCGCCACCCCGTGTCCCGCCGCGACCATGGCGAGGGCCGGCGGGAACTCCTCGATGACGTGGACCCTGCGCGGGGTGAACCCGTGCAGGGCGGCCAGCCTGTTCAGCGCGTGCCCGCACGCCTGGTCGGACGGCCCCGCGATCCAGGGCACGCCGCCCAGGTCGGTGACGTCGCGCGGGACGTCCGGCCAGCCCGGAGGCGCCACGATGCGGTACTCGTCCACGTAGAGGGGATGGGAGACGGTCGACGACTGCGCGGAGGCGGGCCTGTCGGCGTCCTGCTCGGTGATGGCCAGGTCGACCCCGCCGAGCCGGAGCTCCTGCAGCGCGGGCGCGCCGTACAGCTCGTGGACGCGCGGCGTGACCTGGGGGTGGCGTTCGGCCAGCGTCGTCAACGCGGGCAGCACCAGGTGCCGGATGGCCGTGGGGAACGCGGCGATCGTCACCGGCCCGGCCAGCAGTTCGGTGAACCTGGTCAGCTCCCGTCTGGCCTCGCCGAGCTCCTCCTCGACCCGTTCGGCGTATCCCGCCAGGACCCGGCCCGCGGGGGTGAGCGCGACCCGCCGCTGCGAGCGGTCGATGAGCGCCAGCCCCACCTCCCGTTCCAGCTGGGCGAGCTGCTGGGAGACCGCGGAGGCGGTCAGGTGAAGGGCTTCGGCCGCGCGCATGACCCCGCCGCGGCGTGCGACCTCGTGAAGCACCAGCAGTCGCCGAGGATCGATTTCCATACAGCTCAGCTTACGCACCTCTTTAGAAGACTTTATTTGCGCTTCAGGGTGATGACTGAGGACCATGAGGACATGAGCGCTTTCCGAACTGAAAGGTGATCCGATGTCCCTGTTCGTCGATCTCCTCGGCTGGGCCGGCGCCGCGCTCATGCTGTACGGCTACGCCATGGTGTCCTCGTCCCGGATGGCCGGGGACGGCATGCCGTACCAGATCGTCAACCTTGTCGGGGCGATCGCCCTGATGATCAACACGGCCTACCACTCCGCCTGGCCCTCGGCGATCCTCAACGTCGTCTGGGGGGTGATCGGCCTGGTGGCCGTCACGAGGACGGTCACGGCCCGCAACAGAAAGAAGACAGTGAGCCTCCCGTGACCCGGCTGATCGAACTGAGCCACCGCATCACCGACGGCATGCGCACCTATCCGGGCGTTCCCGGCCCCCGGCTCGGGGTGCACCTGAGCCGGGAGGCCTCCCGCGAGGTCTACGCCCCCGGCACCGAGTTCCACATCGGCACCGTCGAACTGGTCGCCAACACCGGCACCTACCTCGACACCCCCTACCACCGCTATCCGGCCGGACCCGACCTGTCGGGGGTGCCGCTCGAGGCGATCGCCGACCTGCCGGGGCTGGTCGTGCGGGCCGAGGGGCTGCGCTCCGTGGGGCTCGACCGGTTCGCCGGTCTGGACGTGCGCGGCAGGGCCGTGCTCGTCCAGACCGGCTGGGACCGGCACTTCGGCGCCGAGGCGTACTTCCAGGGCCACCCCTACCTCGAACCCGAGGCGGCGCGGTGGCTGACCGAGCAGGGGGCGGCCCTCGTCGGGATCGACTCGCTGAACATCGACGACACCCCGCCGCGCGGCGAGCGCCCCGCGCACACGCTGCTGCTCGGCGCGGGGATCCCGATCGTCGAGCACATGACCGGCCTGGCCGCGCTCCCCGACACCGGGTTCCGCTTCCACGCCGCTCCCCCGATGATCACGGGCATGGGCACCTTCCCGGTCCGCGCCTACGCGGTCGTGGACGACCGCTGACGCCGCCCGCCCCAATCCTGTCCCGCGGATCGTCGGCGGGGAGCCCCACCGGCTTCCACTACCCGTCGTGGAAGGCCTCCGCCTCGCCCTCGTCGATGACGGGGACCTCCTCGTCGGAGTGCACGTGTACCGGCACCACCTCTCCGGCGGCGAGATATTCGAAGTTCAGCACCGGATCCTTGACGTATCCGCCGTCGGGGCGGACAGGATCGAGCACCAGGGAGTAACGGGAATTCGGTTGGAAACAGGTGCTCCGGCTTCTGGGGGCAGGTCTTTCTCGGCGTGGAAGGACGTGGCGCCCCGTGAGGTCGGAGCAGCCCGGTGAATGTCCGGCGGCGGGATTCTCGCCGCGCCGTCGATCGCGTCGTCCTCGAAGGACGTGGCGACGGCGCAGCGCGGCGGGCGGCCGGGGCGGGGCGTCTCTGGCGGCCGTCACCCACGACCGGCCGGCCCCGCCGTCGGCAACTGAAGATCTACGGGACAGGGCCTAATCGCCGTCCCAGGCCTTGTCCTCCTCCCGCCACGCCTCGTTGCGCTCGGCCGCGGTCTTCAGCGCGTTGGCCGCGGCCTCGCGGGTGGGGTAGGGACCCATCCGGTCCTTGTTGGGACAGCCCTCGTCGGGCTCGACGGCCATATGGGTCAGACAGAACCACCACTGATCGCTCATGTGAGCAATCCTGCCCAGTGAGAAGCGCAACTAGACTGGGGGACCATGACGACAGTGCTCCAGCCCGGGCGGATCTCGCCCATTCGCAAGGTCCCTGCCCACATCGAGCGGCCGGAGTACGTCGGGAAGAAATCCCCGAAGACCGGAGAGCCCGACGTCAAGACGCCCGAGATCATCGAGCGGATGCGGGTCGCGGGCAAGCTGGCCGCTCAAGCCCTGGAGGAGGTCGGCAGGCACGTCGCGCCCGGCGTCACGACCGACGAGCTCGACCGCATCGGCCACGAGTTCCTCTGCGACCACGGGGCCTACCCCAGCACGCTCGGCTACCGGGGTTACCCCAAGTCGCTGTGCACCTCGATCAACGAGGTGATCTGTCACGGCATCCCGGACGACACCGTGCTGCGCGACGGCGACATCGTCAACGTCGACATCACCGCGTTCATCGGCGGGGTGCACGGCGACACCGACGCCACCTTCCTGGTCGGCGAGGTGGACGAGGAGTCCAGGCTGCTGGTCGAGCGCACCCGCGAGGCCACCAACCGGGCCATCAAGGCCGTCGCGCCGGGACGCCAGCTCAACGTGGCGGGCCGCGTCATCGAGGCCTACGCCAAGCGGTTCGGCTACGGCGTGGTCCGTGACTTCACCGGTCACGGCATCGGCACCACGTTCCACTCGGGGCTGATCGTCCCGCACTACGACGACCCGTCGCTGTCGGTCACGCTGGAGCCCGGTATGACCTTCACCATCGAGCCCATGCTGACGCTCGGCACGATCGACTACGAGATCTGGCCCGACGGCTGGACCGCCGTGACCAAGGACCGCAAGCGGACCGCCCAGTTCGAGCACACCATCCTGGTCACGGAGACCGGCCACGAGATCCTGACGTCGCCCTGACCCCGCCGCCCGGGCGGCGGGGCCGGCTAGCCCGCGTGGGGGACGGCGCCGGTGACGGTCGTCCCCTCTCCGGGGACGCTGTTGACGCTGAGCGTGCCGCCGACGTCGGCGAAGTGGGCGCGCATGGCGGCGACGCCCCGGCCCGCCGCCTGTCCCGAGAAGCCCGCGCCGTCGTCGCTCACCGTCATGCGCAGCCCCGTGGGCCCCAGGGTCACCGCCACGGAGACCACGCGGGCCCTGCTGTGCAGCTCGACGTTGGACAACGCCTCACCCAAGGCCACCAGGACGGCCCTGGCGATCCTGGCAGGCACGTCGCGGCCGGGCAGCGCCCAGATCTCGACCACGATCCCGGTGCTCTCCGCCCACTCGGTCAGATGCTCCTCGAGAGCCTGGGCAAGGCTGCGGCCCGCGCGCATGTCGAGTTCTTTGGCCACTGCTCAACCCTCCTGCCGCAGATGGCAGCCACCGGCCCCCCGACCGAACACGTGACCTGTACGTGACTGGGCGTGGCGCGCGACGACCAGGCGCTGCACCCGCTGCGGTGATGCCAGACCCCCTGCCTTACAGGTTACCGGGAGGTGGCCGCGGCGAGGCTGGAAGATAGGAGGGCGTGGCGGTGGGGCCACTCGGCTTCGCCGTCCGGCGCTGGTATCCGGCCTCCCCACGGGATCCCGCCCCCGGGATCCCGGGCCTGCCCCGGCCCGCCGCGCCGGACGCCCCGGCGGTCCGGACGGGTTACTCGGTGCGGTCGCGCTTGCTGAGCTTGGCCAGGTAGTCGTTGTAGGCGTCGAGCTGCACGTCGCCGGTGCCGCCCGTGCGGGCCGCGAGAGCGTCGGCCCTGCGGTCGGCCCTGCGGGCCTTGCGGTCGTCGTCACGCCACCACTGGAAGGCCAGTGCGATCAGCACGATCAGCGTCGGGATCTCGCCGAAGCCCCAGGCGATGGCGCCGCCGGTCTGCTGGTCGGAGATCGCGGAGGCGCCCCAGGTGCGGCCGAGCTGGTCGTACCATTCGGAGGCGAGCACGGTTCCCATGCTCATCAGCGCGATCCCGAAGAACGCGTGGAACGGCATCGTGACGAACAGGACGATCAGCCGGGCCACGTGCGGCAGCTTGTGGGGGGCGGGGTCCACCCCGATGATCACCCAGAAGAACAGACAGCCGCTGAGCAGGAAGTGCACCGTCATGGCGATGTGGCCGAGGTGCTCCTCCATCGCGGAGGTGAACAGCGGGGTGAAGTACAGCGCGTAGGTCGAGACCACGAAGATCGCGGTGGCGATCGCCGGATGGGAGACGAACCGGACGAACCTGCTGTGCAGGATCGTGGTCAGCCACTCTCGGGGGCCTCGGTCGCCCCTGCGGGCCGCGGGCTTGAGCGCGCGCAGCGCGAGGGTGACGGGGGCCCCGAGCACCAGGAAGATCGGCACCAGCATGGACAGCGTCATGTGCTCGGCCATGTGCGCGCTGAACAGCACCTTGGCGTAGCGGGAGACGCCGGTCTGGGTGGCGAGCAGCATGATCAGCAGGCCGGTGAACCAGGCGATGGTACGGCCGACGGGCCAGGAGTCGCCGCGCCTGGCGAGCCGTACGACTCCGGCGAGGTAGAACCCGCCGAGCAGCGCGATGAGCGTGCCCGAGAACAGGTCGAACCACCACAGCGAGGCCAGGTTGGCCAGGGAGATCTCCGGCGGCATGGGGTAGCCGAGCAGGTCGAAGACGGGGTCGACCCGCAGGGCGGGAGGCGGGGCGGTGCGGGCGAGCGCGACGGCCAGGCCGACGGTCGCGAACATGATGAGGATCTCGCAGGAGGCGAACCGGAAGAACGCCCTCGGCACACCGGCGGCGAGCTGGGGAAGCGTGCGCTTCCTGTGCCACCAGCCGAAGACGCCGAGCAGCGCGAACGCCGCGGTCTTGGCCAGCAGCAGCAGGCCGTAGGCGGAGGTGAACAGCTCGGAGATCGAGCTGAGCCGCGCCAGGACGCTGAACAGGCCCGACAGTCCGACGGCGACGAAGCACCACAGGGCCATCGAGGAGAACCTGGTGGCGGCGATCTCCAGGGAGGACTGGCCGCGCAGCGCGTGGACGCAGAGCGCGGCCAGACCGCCGACCCACAGGGCGAGGACGATCAGGTGCACCGCGACGCCCGTGGTGGCGAGGTCGTGGTTGGGTGAGGAGGCGGTGTGCCCGGTCAGCGCCGGAGGCAGCAGGGTGGCCAGGGCCAGCACCAGCAGCGCGCCGCTCGCGCCCACGGTGATCGCGCCCCGGGCGAACAGCGCGATCGCCACGGAGAACAGCACCACGAGGGTGAGCGCGATGCCCTGGGAGACCTGGCTGGCGAAGCTGGTGAGCTCGTTGCCGCCGAGCACGTCGAGGACGGGCATGCCGAGCGCGTCGGAGAGGCTGAAGACCATCGTCGCGGCCGCCGCCAGGGCCCAGGCGAGCGCGAGCCAGGAGGCGGCCTTGACGTAGACGAGCGCGGGCTTGCCCAGCAGGCCCTTGTCGCTGGGCAGGAAGACGGTGGCGGCCAGCAGCGTGCCCACGGTGAGCACGCCCGCGACGTCCATCGCCAGCTTCGCCAGGGGCAGGCCCCAGCGGGTGAGCGCGCCCTCGTCGGGCAGGCCGGGAATGACGCGCGGGGCCGCGGAACCTCCGGCGATCATGGCGATCACCAGGGCGGCGACGGCGGCGGCGACGGCCGCGAGCGCGAGCTTGGCCGTCCTGCCGTTCCCCTCGCGCTCGGCCAGCGCGGCCTTGGCCGTCTGCTCCTGCCTGTTCACTGGTTCTTCTTGTTTCGCAGGCTGAAGAACAGGCCGATGCCGACGCCGGTCAGCCCGCCGATCACCAGCCACACCCAGCCGGGCACGCCGCCCGATGACTGTGAGGCGTCGGACGCCTGGGCCGCCGGGGCCTGGCCGACCGGGGACGCGTCCGCCGCGGTCTCCGTGGAGGCGGGGGACGCGGAGGGCGACGGAGACGCCGGGGACGCCGGGGACTCGGTGGGCGGAGCCGTGCCGGCCTCGGAGGAGCTCTCGGCCGGGGTGGGCTTGTCCGAGCCGACCAGGGTGAAGGGGATCTCCCCCTCGATCGGGTGGCCGTCCGAGGAGACCACCCGGTAGGCGATGACGTATCCGCCGGGCGGAAGGTCGCCCTTGAGCTTCTGGGTGACCACCTCCCCGTCGACGGACGGCTTTCCGTCCTGGTAGGCGGTGTTGTCGGAGGTGTGCACGACGACGGTCGGGAAGCGGACCTTCGAGCTGAAGGTCAGCTTCACCTCGTCGAGGCTCTCGACCTTGGCCCCCTTCGCGGGGTCGCTGCTTCTGAGCGTGTCGTGGGCCAGGGCCGGCGAGGCGAAGGCCGTACCGAGGACGAGGGCGGCGAGGAGCGCGAGAGCTACCGCGACAGGGGAAGTCTTCATGGCACCCTCAAGGCTACCGACGCCGTCATGCGGTCCCTACCTCCCTGCCCCGATCACGCCGTGAACGTGCCCGGCGCCGCTGGGAGGACGCCGTCCCACCTCGTGCCCGCCCGCGGACCGCGCGCCCGGTCCGCGGGTGGCACACGGTTCTACAGCCCCACGCAGGCCAGGGCTCGCTTGTAGGCGTCCACGCTGCGGTCAGGCGCGTCGATGCGCTCCAGGACCCGCGCGGCCGTCAGCCACGAGTGGGCGGTGGATCTGGTCGCGGGCAGCTGGTCCAGGGCCTCGGTCGCCGCCTCCAGCTCGTGCAGGGCCTGCTCCTGGCCGTGCAGCTCCGCCAACGTCTGGCCGTACAGGAGGCGCGCCTCCATCTGCAGCATCCTGGGCATCCCGTCGAGCATGTCGCAGACGGCCTTGATGTGCTCTCCGGCCCGGTGGGGGTTGCCGAGCAACAGCTCGGCGCGGGCGAGGTTCATCGCGCAGCGCATCTTGGCCATGGGGTTGGCGTAGCTCTCCGACAGCTCCTTCTCCACCTTCGTCAGCAGCTCACGCCACGCGCCCGCCTGCATGGGCCGCGCGGTCAGCATGACCTGGGCGTAGTCGCCGCCGAGCGTGGCCAGCCTGCGGGGGTCGCCGTACTCGGACTGGATGGCCAGCGCGCGCTCCACATGGGCGACCGCCTCGTCGCCGTGCCCGTTCTCGACCAGGACGATGGCCGCGCCCCAGTGCGCCAGAGTGAGCGCCTGCGGGGTGCCGAGCGCCTCGGCGGCGGCGAGCAGCTCGTCGGAGAACTGGCGGGCCCGCAGCAGGTCGCCGCGCTCGATGTAGGCGGCCAGCAGCTGGCCGCCCAGCCTCATCAGGCCGTCGTTCCAGGCCGGCCGGACCGCTCCACCGAGGATCTGCTCGACGACGTTCACCGCCTGGGCCAGATCCCCCTGCTCCCGGTAGCAGCGCGAGAGCGCGACGGCGACGGCGACGTGACGGTCGGGGGTCATCGTGGCGGGGTCGTTCTCGCGGAGCCCGTTCAGCAGGGCCAGCGCGCCGTCCAGGTCGCCACAGGCCTCGGTCGCCAGGGCCAGGCCGTACTCGGCGTCCTGCCTCAACTGGGGCAGGCCCGCCAGGCCGCTGTCGGCGAGGAGCTCGGCGTAGCGCGTGCGCGCCTCGCCGACCTCGCCGTTCTCCATGGCCAGCCGGGCGTATCCGAGGCCGAGCTCGATCTCCTGCATCTGCTCGGCGGTCACGCCGTTGATCAGGTAGGTGAGGGAGCAGTCGAGCTTCTCCGCCAGCAGTTCGAGGACGGCGGGGGTGGGAGTGCGTTTGCCGCTCTCGATCAGAGAGACATAACTGTCGGACAGCTCCGGATGGGCGAGTTGCGCCTGGGAAAGACCCCGTTGACGACGGACGGTCTTGATGCGTTGCCCCACCAAGTCTTGACCAGCCACGTTACCCCTTGAAAGATATCGTTCGAGCAGCAGAACCCACGACAGGAGCCTCCCCCGTGCGCCGACGCCTCGCTTTGTCTGCCCTCGCCGTACTATTTACGGCCACATTTGCAGCCACGAGCAATGCTACGACCGCTAGTGCCGATTCGTCTGCCCCCTCACAGCCTGCCAGTCAGTATTCTTTGCAGCACAACCTGGAGAACAGGACCAACTGGAACTATCCCGACTAAGGGCGGGTCAGTGCGCCTGTAAAGCAAGGAACAGGTCGACACGGTCCGCCATCGTGGAGAGATCCCGTCCGGTGAGTTCGTCCACCCTGCGGATGCGGTAGCGGGCCGTGTTGACGTGCGCGTGCAGCCGTTCGGCGCAGGCGTTCCAGGAGCCGCCGTGGCCGAGGAACGCGCCGAGCGTCCGCACCGGCGCCGCCGAACCCGCCGGCGTCGCGCTCCCCCGATCGAAACCCGGGTTCCGGCCATCCCCACCGCCGGCGCGCGCTCCGGCCCCGGTGTCTCGCCCGTCGTGTCCTCAGCCGACGGCACCGCTCCCTCCGCGCCCTTTCTTGACTCCCCCTGCCCAGCTTCATCCGGGTTCCTCGCGTGTTTCTCCGCTGCGGCTCCGGCTTCGCGCCCGCCGCCGACCCGCCCCTCCTCCTCCATCATGGCCCGTTCGAACGCGATGTGGGCTTCCGGCTCGGATCCCGGCCCGGCCTCTTTCCTGCGGGTCTCCGCCGCAGGCCCGCGCCGGACCGGGTCACGCACCGTGTGGCCGGCCGAACCCGCTGCCTGGCAGGACCGCAGGAACCGCCGTGAGGCTCGGCACATCTTTGGCCGTGTCCACCATTCCCCACTCTGACCTGGGCTGATGTACTGCTGTGGTGAGCGATGTCCAGACCTGGCGGCAGCGGCTCGAGTGGGGAGTCGGCGCGAACGCGCCGCGTCCCGACGGGACGCTGAAGGTGACGGGTGAGTTCGCCTACTCCTCCGACCTGTACCTCGCGGACATGATCTGGGGGGTGACGCTGCGCAGTCCGCACCCGTCGGCGTGGATCCGTTCCGTCGACGTCGGCCCCGCGCTGGCCATGCCGGGCGTCTTCGCGGCGCTCACCCACGAGGACGTCCCCGGTGAGAAGTTCTACGGCCTCGAGCTCAGGCACCAGCCGGTGCTGGCCGTCGACCAGGTCCGTTACCAGGGCGAGCCCGTGGCGCTCGTCGCCGCCGACCATCCCGAGCGGGCCAGACGGGCGGCCGGGGCGATCGTGGTCGACTACGAGGTCCGCGAGGCGGTCGTCGACCCGCGCAGGGCCGCCTTCGACCCCTCGTGCCCCAGCGTCCACGAGGGCGGCAACGTGCTGCGCCACCAGCCGGTCCGGGTCGGCTCCGACCTCGGGGCGCCCGTGGTCGTCACCGGGGAGTACGAGGTCGGCATGCAGGACCAGGCCTTCCTCGGCCCGGAGTCGGGGCTCGCCGTGCCCGCGGAGGACGGCGGGGTCGACCTGTTCGTCGCCACCCAGTGGCTGCACGTCGACCGCGACCAGATCGCGCCGTGCCTGGGACTCGAACCCGAGCGGGTACGCCTGACGCTGGCCGGGGTCGGCGGCGCGTTCGGCGCGAGGGAGGACCTGTCCATGCAGGTCCACGCCTGCATGCTGGCGCTGCGCACCGGCAGGCCCGTGAAGATCGTCTACAACCGCGAGGAGTCGTTCTTCGGCCACGTGCACCGGCATCCGGCCAGGATGCGCTACGAGCACGGCGCGACCGAGGACGGCAGGCTGCTCTACGTCAGGGCGGAGATCCTGCTCGACGGCGGCGCCTACTGCTCCTCCTCCCCCGCCGTGGTCGGCAACGCCGCCTCGCTCGGCGTCGGCCCCTACGAGGTGCCCAACATCCACCTGGACGCCTACGGCGTCTACACCAACAACCCGCCGTGCGGCGCCATGCGCGGTTTCGGCGCGGTGCAGGCCTGCTACGCCTACGAGTCGCAGATGGACAGACTCGCCGAGGCGTGCGGCGTCTCCCCCGTCGAGATCCGCGTCCGCAACGCGGTCTCCCAGGGCTCGAAGCTGGCCACCGGGCAGGTCGTCGACTCCCCCGCCCCGCTGGCCGGCATGCTGCGCGGGCTCGCCGCCCAACCGCTGCCGGCCGCCTCGGGCGGAGGGCCACTGGACATGCCGGGCGGCGTCGCGCAGACCACCAGGGGCGAGGGCGTGCGGCGCGGCGTCGGGTACGCCGTCGGCATCAAGAACATCTGCTTCTCCGAGGGCTTCGACGACTACTCGACCGCCAGGGTGCGGGCGGAGCTGCTCGGCGGCGAGCCGCACGTCCTGGTGCACACGGCGGCGGCCGAGGTCGGCCAGGGGCTGGTGACGATCCAGGAGCAGATCGCCAGGACCGAGCTGGGCGTCGACCGGGTGACGGTCGCGCAGGCGGACACGACGGTCGGCTCCGCGGGGTCCTCCTCGGCCTCCCGGCAGTCCTACGTCACCGGCGGCGCGGTCAAGGCGGCGTGCGAGGCCGTGCGCGCGCGGCTCGACGCGCTGCGGGAGGGCGGGCTCTCCCTGGTCGAGGCGCTGGAACTGGCGGGCGCCGTCGAGGAGACCAGACGCTACCGTCACCGCCCCACCTTCCCGATGGACCCGGTCACCGGGCAGGGCGACTCCCACGCGCAGCTGGCGCTGTGCGTGCACCGCGCTGTCGTGGACGTGGACGTGGAGCTGGGCCTGGTCAAGGTCGTCGAGCTGGCGGCCGTACAGGACGTGGGGAGGGTCCTGAACCCGCTCGCCCTGGAGGGGCAGATCCACGGCGGCTCCGCGCAGGGGCTGGGGCTGGCGTTGATGGAGGAGATCCAGGTCACGGGCGGGCGGGTGCTCAATCCGTCCTTCACCGACTACCTGATCCCCACGATCCTCGACATGCCGCCCATGCGGCTCACGATCCTGGAGAACCCCGACCCGCACGCCCCCTACGGCCTGCGCGGGGCCGGCGAGCCCTCCACGCTGTCGTCGACCCCCGCCGTGGCCGCCGCCGTACGGGCCGCGACCGGCCTGCCGCTGACCCGCGTGCCCATCCGGCCCCACGACATCGCGCTGCCTCCTTCGACATCACGCCGAATCTCATGAGATCGCGCCGACGGGGGTAGGAACGGATCATCCCCCGCAGGCGAGGGGAGAGTCATGGACCGGTTCTTCGAACTGTCGGCGCGTGGTTCGACGGTCGGCCGTGAGGTCAGGGGCGGCATCACCACCTTCATGGCCATGGCCTACATCATCCTGCTCAACCCGATCATCCTGGGCGGGGCGACGGACGTCACCGGGGCGAAGCTGTCGATCCTGCAGCTGACCACGTCGACCATCCTCGCGGCCGCGGTGAGCACGCTGCTGATGGGCGTGGTCGGCAACGCGCCCTTCGGCGTCGCGGCCGGGCTGGGACTGAACGCGGTCGTCGCCTACCAGGCCGCGCCGCACATGACCTGGGCCCAGGCGATGGGGCTGGTCGTGCTGGAGGGCCTGGTGATCGTGCTGCTGGCGGTCTCCGGACTGCGCAGGCTCATCATGAACTCCATACCGCTCGCCCTGAAGCACGCGATCAGCGTGGGAATCGGGATGTTCATCGCGCTGATCGGGCTGGTCGACGCCGGCTTCGTCGCGAAGGGCACGGGGACGCCGGTGCAGCTCGGCGCGACCGGGCACCTGACGGGCTGGCCGGTCGCGGTCTTCAGCTTCGGCCTGCTGCTGATGATCGTGCTCTTCGTGCGCAGGACCAGGGGCGCCATCCTGATCGGCATCGCGGTCACCGCCGTCCTGGCGATCATCGTCAACTCGGTCGTCAGGATCGACCCGGCGAGCTGGGGCGTGGTGGTGCCCCGGGTGCCCGAGGGGGTGATCGCGGCGCCGGACTTCGGACTGGTCGGCCAGGTCGACCTGTTCGGCGGTTTCTCCCGCGCCGGGGCGCTGACCGCGACGGTCGTGCTGTTCACGCTGGTGCTGTCCGGGTTCTTCGACGCGATGGGCACGATCATCGGGGTGAGCGACGAGGCGGGCCTGGTCGACGCCGAGGGCCGGGTGCCCAGGCTGGGAGCGATCCTGACGGTCGACGGCGTCGCGGGGGCGGTCGGCGGACTCTCCAGCGCCTCGGCGAACACGGTGTTCGTCGAGTCGGCGGCCGGAGTCGGCGAGGGCGCGCGAACGGGCCTGGCCGCCCTGGTGACCGGGGCCCTGTTCGTGGTGACCCTGTTCTTCACCCCGATCGCCTCCGTGGTGCCCGCCGCCGCGGCGGCCCCCGCACTGGTGCTGGTGGGCGCGCTGATGATGACCCAGGCCAAGAACATCCCCTGGGATGATCTGACCCTCGCCGTCCCCGCGTTCCTGACGATCGCCCTGATGCCCTTCACCTACAGCATCACCAACGGCGTCGGCGCCGGTGTGATCTCCTACACGATCGTCCAGGCCGCGGTCGGCCGCGTCCGGCAGATCCCGTGGCTCCTGTGGGCGGTCACAGTGATCTTCGCGGCCTACTTCGCGATCGAGGCCCTCCGGGCCCTGTTCGTCTGAACGACCGCCTTCCGACGAGACGGCCTCCCCTCACCGCACTCACGGTCGCCGCGTCCCCTCACCACCTCCGTAGCCACCGCGTCCCCTCATCGCACTCACCGTCACCCCGAGCACCTCCGCCACACTGGCGATCGTTTGCAGCGCCGGTACGGCGAGCGGCGACGCGGAGCGGGTCGGCGCCGATGCGCGGCGCGCGACCGGGGACGTTTCCCGGTAGAGCGCTACCCCGTGGGCAGGGTCCCTCCGCCTCCCTGCGTTCCGGTGTTCCCCTGGGTTCCGGTGTTCCCCTGGGTCCCGGTGCTGCCTTGAGTTCCGGTGTTCCCCTGGGTCCCGGTGCTGCCTTGGGTTCCGGTGCCTCCCGTGGTGTCGGGAGTTCCCGTGGTGTCGGGAGTTCCCGTGGTGCCAGAGGACCCTGGAGTGGGGGACGTCCCGGTGGTCCCTGTGCTCCCCGGTGTGCCAGCGTCGCCGGGAGGCACCGTGCCCGTGGCACCGCCGGGGCTCGGCGTTCCGCCCGCGTCGAGCAACCTGGCGACCATGGCGTCGGCCTGTTCCTTGGTGAAGGAGCCCGCGATGCTCAGGCTGTCCTCGGTGATCACCTGGGCGACTCTGGGGGCGGCGACCACCTTCTCCCCCACGACGATCGCGATCTGCTGGGTGACCGCCTCCTTGGTCAGGTCGTTGATCTGGTCGCGGAACGCGGGCGCGAACGCGATCCTGACCGAGTACGCGCCGTTCTGCTCCTGGACCGCCTCGATCTTCCGTACGGCGTTCACGCTGACGCCGGGGGCGAGGGTGTAGCAGACCTGGCCGAGGTCGTCGGGCCTGGCGTCGGAGTCGGTGCACGGTCCCTGCTGCGAGCCCGTCACCGGCGCGAAGTGGATGGGGACGGCCAGACGCCGGGGTGGCGTGGCGCCGAGCGGCATGTCGGGGTTGCGGGTCATGAGAACCGCGAGGGTGCCGAGCACACCGGCGGTCAGCACGACGACGACCAGGGCGAGGATCAGGACGATCGTGGTGCCCCTGCTCGCCCGGGGAGGCCCGGGAGCCGTCCGGCCGGACGCCGTCTGGCCGGGCGCGGTCCGTCCGGGGGCCTGCGAGCCGCGCGCCCCCGGGTTCCCCGAACCGTCATGGGGAGCGGCCGGGCCGCCCCTGGGATCCGGCGGTCCCGTACGGCGGCCGCGGCGGCCGGGTGGAGGTCCCTGGGGCACCGGTGGGCCACCCGGACCACCCGATCCCGCATGCATCCCCATCGTCATGTCCCCGTATTCATTCTCGCGTCGGCTCGCGGCGAGCCTACCGATCACTCAAAGGACCCGGTAACCGGACGTCAACCCGGCCTCGGAAATATGACAACCGCTGCCATTTGACAGCCTGTTATCAAGCACCAGCGATTCCTTGCACCTTGCGCGTAGTACCCCCTTTCCCGGGAACGCAGAGTGAAGACGACACAGGTGCACAAATCTGGAGGAGCCGTGAAGATCGCAGTTCCCCGCGAGGTCAAGAACCACGAGTACCGCGTGGCCCTCACCCCTGCCGGAGCCCAGGAGTTCGTCCGCCATGGTCATCAGGTGTTCATCGAGAAAGACGCGGGGTCGGGGTCCTCGATTCCCGACTCCGACTTCCAGAGCGTGGGCGCGACCATCCTCGACTCGGCCGACGAGGTGTGGGCCGAGGGCGACCTGGTGCTGAAGGTCAAGGAGCCGGTCGCCGAGGAGTACCACCGGATGCGCAAGGGGCAGGTGCTCTTCACCTATCTGCACCTGGCCGCCTCCGAGGCGTGCACGCGGGCCATGCTCGAGTCGGGTGTCACCGGCATCGCCTACGAGACCGTGCAGAACGCGAACGGCTTCCTGCCGCTGCTCGCCCCGATGTCGGAGGTCGCGGGCAGGCTCGCCCCCCAGGTCGGGGCCTACCACCTGATGCGTCCCGAGGGCGGGCGCGGCGTGCTCATGGGAGGGGTCTCCGGTGTGCACGCGGCCAACGTGGTCGTGATCGGCGCCGGGGTCTCCGGCATGAACGCCGCGGTGATCGCCCTGGGCATGCAGGCCGAGGTGATCCTGCTCGACAAGAACATCGACAGACTCCGCCAGGCCGACGTGATCTACCAGGGCCACTGCCAGACGGTCGCGTCGAACAGCTACGAGGTCGAGCGCGCGGTCCTGAGCGCCGACCTGGTCATCGGCGCGGTCCTGGTGCCGGGGGCGAAGGCTCCCACGCTGGTCAGCAACGAACTGGTCTCGCGGATGCGCCCCGGCTCGGTCCTGGTGGACATCTCCATCGACCAGGGCGGCTGTTTCGAGGACTCCCGGCCGACCACCCACGCGGAGCCGACCTACCGGGTGCACGACTCGATCTTCTACTGCGTGGCGAACATGCCGGGCGCCGTCCCGCACACCTCGACCTACGCGCTGACCAACGTGACCCTGCCCTACGCCCTGGCGATCGCCGACCGGGGCTGGCGTGAGGCGCTGCGCGCCGATCCCGTGCTGGCCCCCGGACTGAACACGCACGAGGGGCACCTGACGAACCTGCCCGTCGCCGAGGCCCACGGCCTGGAGGCGGTGCCCCTCGGACAGGTGCTGGCCTGACCGCTTCCCGGTACCGGCGGTGTGCGGCCTACGGCGTCGCCGCGGTGTTTCGGTGTCCCCGCACGCGTACGGCCCCCGCCAGGCGGGAGCCGTACCGTGTGACGCGGGCCGTGCCCGTCAGGTCAGGAGCTCGGCGTGGCGCTCGGCGACGGGCTCGTCGTGGGAGCCGTGGACTCCCCCTGGCTCGGGGCGCCCGTCGGGGTGGTCGCCGGGATCGGAGCCTCGGCGGTCGTGCTGTTGATGCCACCGCTGCAGGTCGCGCCGAACTCGGGGGTCTCGGTGCTGTTGTTCCTGTACTTGGCGATGTACTTGGGCAGGCGCGGATCGTCGGCGCTGTCCAGCTTGAGCTGCTTGTTCCAGGAGCTGGCCACGACCTTGGCGGGCAGTCCGGGATAGGGGCTCAGGAGCATGTACTCCTTGGAGGCCAGCTCCTTGAGCTTGGCCACCTGCTCCTTGGGCAGGTCCGGCTGGTAGGTGATCCACACCGCGCCGTGCTCCATCGAGTGGACGGCGTTCTCGCTGTTGATCGGCTTGTCGTAGACGCCGCAGGTCTGCCAGGCCGGGTTGTGCTCACCGCCCATGGGCGGGTTCTCCTTGTAGCTCACCTTGGTCTGGACGTGCACGCTGCCTGGATACTTGGCGCTCGTGACGCCGTCCAGCGAGGTCGTCGCCCGCTCGTTGACCAGGTAGAAGCCGACCAGCCCGACGAGCAGAACCACGACGACGCCGCCGACGCCCCACATCAGGAACGCCGCCCTGCGTTCCTGTCGCTTCTGCTCCGCACGCATCCGGGCGAGATTCTCTCGCCTCGCCTGCGCCTTTTCCTTCGTCATCGACCCTCCAGCCGGCAACCAACTCCGGGTCAGACTATGCCCTAACCGTGTGTGTGGAGAATAAAGGAATCACAATGCGTGATACAGCGACGATTCGCCACAGTGGGTACTCTGGGCAGGCGATGGAAACCCCCGCTGGAAACACTGCGAAGTCCGGACGCCGCACGGCGCTCGTCGTGCTGCTCACCTGCCTTGCCGCCGCGGCGGCGCTGCTGCTGATCGTCGGGAGGAGCACCGCGCCGACCGACGCCTCATCTGAGGCGGGGTTCGCCCGCGACATGTCGACCCACCACGCCCAGGCCGTCGAGATGTCCTTCATCGCCAGGGACGGCAGCAAGGACGACGCGGTCAGACGGCTCGCCTACGACATCATCGTCACCCAGACCGCACAGCGCGGGATGTTCAGCGGCTGGCTCCAGCAGTGGGGTCTGGAGCAGTCCAGCGAGCGTCCGCCGATGGCGTGGATGGCCGGTCACGGCCACGGCGTAACGGCGGCCGCCTCCGGCACGATGCCCGGTATGGCCGGCGAGGATGAGCTCAAGAGGCTCCGCGAGGCCACGGGCAAGGACCAGGAGATCCTCTTCCTCCAGCTCATGATCCGTCATCATGAGGGCGGCGTGCAGATGAGCCAGGGGCTGCTGAAACTGTCGGACCGCGACGAGGTGGCCACCACGGCGCGGCACATCGTCGACGGCCAGACAGGAGAGATCAAGCTGATGACCGACATGCTGGCTCAACGCGGCGCCCAGCCGCTGCCGTCCATTCTTTGACGAACCGCCCCTGACGGCGTCCGCCTCGACGAGGTCGGCGCGTCCCCGCGCTGCCGACCCCCCGGCCAGGGCAGCATGGAGCCGATCCGGCCGGAGGAGATAAAACAGAATGGTGAACGACGAACCGGAGAACCGCCTGGAGGTGAGCATCTCCGCCGAGGTGGAGTCCGGGCAGTACGCCAACTTCGCGTCGGTGTGGCACACCCAGGATGGCTTTGT
This sequence comes from Streptosporangium carneum, assembly GCF_027922005.1. Lineage (GTDB taxonomy): Bacteria > Actinomycetota > Actinomycetes > Streptosporangiales > Streptosporangiaceae > Streptosporangium > Streptosporangium carneum. Next base: position 234,159 of record NZ_BSEV01000007.1, read on the forward strand.
TCTGGACTTCGCAGTGATCACCAGACCACCCCAGCTCGCCAACGACCCCTCGTCCGGCCAGCACTTCGTCAGTGTGCCGACCAGGATCGTCAGCCGGATCCGCATCCCCCCGAGCCAGGTGTTCGAGCTGATGAAGGCCCTGGAACAGCAGCTCACCCAGTACGAGAACGAGACGGGCCGAAAGTCCTGACTCTCGCCGCGCCCTTCCGGGAACCCGGCGTCACCTCGCGTCACCGGGAGCCGTGAGCCCGCGGCCGCGCGTCTCGCGGGGAGCGGAATCCGCCCTCCCGTCGGCGAACGCTTCGTCACCGTACGGAATCAGTGCGATACTCCTCGCGTTGGAAACGTTCCAGAACGGACGGGGTGTGCCGTGGTCACGACATCCGGGCCGGATCGGCGGGACACCGGGACGGCAGGGCGCAAAGCGCCCGTCACCCTCCGGGAGTTCGTCGACCGCCTTCCCGAGACACCGCATTTCCGCGTCGAGGTCGTCAACGGAAGGGTGATCGTGAGCCCTCTCAGCTCTCCCCGCCATTCGTGGATCGTCGCACTGCTCGTCGAGGCCTTCCTGCCCGCCGCCCGGACGCGGGGCTGGCGCGTCTGGCCCGGGCTTGAGGTGTGCGCCTCCTGGAGCGGCGAGCCGCTGGTCCCGGACTTCGCCGTGGGACCGCGGGACGCGCCCCGCTGGGGCGAGCGCGAGGTCCTGTCGGACGGGCTCGTCCTGGTCGCCGAGGTGGTCTCCGCCGCCGGCGCGCGGGAGGATCGCGAGGACAAGCCGCACGTCTACGCCAGGGGCGGCGTGCCGCTCCTGCTGGTCGTCGACCCGGAGACCGAGCCGGGAAGCGTCACCCTGCACGGTGACCTCGCCTACGGCCGATACCAGACCGTCACGACGGTGGAGATGGGCGACAAGCTCCTCATCCCGCCTCCGATCGACGTCACACTCGACACCGCGATCCTCCTGGACGCCTGAGCGGCCCCCGCCGCGGCCCCTTCAGCAGGCGCGTCCGGGGCGGGCGGCGTCCTTCAGAGCACGCCGATGGCCCTGCGGGCCGAGTCCATGAGGCCTGCGGTGCGCTCGACGGCCGTGGCGGCTCCGGCGGCGAGGAGCCGTGCCAGCTCGGCGGGGTCGGCCGACAGCTCGGCGTGGCGCTCCTGGACGGGCCGCAGCGCCTCGACCACGGCCTCCGCGGTCTCGCGTTTGAGCGCGCCGTACGTCTGGTAGGCGAGCGACTCGACCTGCTGCCCCGAGCAGACCGCGAGCAGGGTGAGCAGGTTGGAGACGCCGGGCTTCTCCGCGGGGTCGTAGCGGACCTCGGTCTCCGAGTCGGTGACCGCGCGCATGACCTTGCGGCGGATGTCGGCGGGCTCGTCGAGAAGATAGATCGTTCCGGCGGCCGAGCCGTCGGACTTGCCCATTTTGGAGTCGGGTGTGGTCAGGTCCATGACCCTGGCGGCGAGCTGCGGATGGACGGCCTCCGGCACGGTGAAGGTGTCGCCGTAGAGGCGGTTGAACCGCAGCGCGAGGTCCCTGGTCAGCTCGACGTGCTGGCGCTGGTCGTCCCCCACGGGCACGATGTCCGCCCGGTGCAGCAGGATGTCGGCGGCCATCAGCGCCGGATAGGTCAGCAGGGACAGGCGGACCTCCTCCTGGTTCGCCGACTTCTCCTTGAACTGGATCATCCGCCGCATCTCGCCGAAGTAGGCGGTGCTCTCCAGCAGGTAGGCCAGCTCGGTGTGCGCGGGCACCCGGGACTGGATGTAGACCAGCGACCGGTCGAGGCCACAGGCGAGCAGCAGGGTCGCCGCCTCCAGCGTGCGGGCGCGCAACCGCTCGGGGTCGTGCTTGACGGTCAGGGCGTGCAGGTCGGCGACCGCGTAGACGCAGTCGGCCTCGTCCTGGAGGCGTACGGCGGGCATGATGGCGCCGAGCAGGTTGCCGAGTGTCAGATGGCCCGTCGGCTTGAAAGCCGAGAAGACACGCTTGGTCATGGTCGCTCCTCGCGAAAAGAAGGGACCGCCGCGCACCGGGGGCGTACACAACGAGAAACGGCCGCCGGTTCCGGGCGGCCGTCTGGTTGCGCAGTCAGGGCTGGCTAGCGGGTCCGCCGAGGGCGGCCCGCCACAGACCCAGACTGTGCTTGCTCACATACAGGAGCGTATCTCCTCCGCCACGGCGGCGGCAAAGGCATTCACGTCGGCCTCCGTCGTGTCGAAGGCGGTCATCCAGCGAACCTCGCCGGTGGCCTCGTTCCAGGTGTAGAAGCGGAAGCGCTTCTGCAGGCGCTCGGTCACCTCCCTGGGCAGGATCGCGAAGACCGCGTTCGCCTGCACGGGACGCGGCACCTCGACCCCGGGGACATCCCGTACGGCGTCGGCCAGCAGGCGGGCCATGGCGTTGGCGTTGCGGGCGTTGCGCAGCCACAGGTCTCCGGCGAGCAGCGCCTCGAACTGCACCGAGACGAACCTCATCTTCGAGGCGAGCTGCATCGAGGTCTTGCGGAGGTAGCGCAGCCCGCGGACCGCGTCGGGGTTGAGGACCACGACGGCCTCGCCGAACATCAGCCCCGCCTTGGTGCCGCCGAAGGACAGCACGTCGACTCCCGCGTCCGTGGTGAACGCGCGCAGCGGCACGTCCAGCGCGGCGGCCGCGTTGGTCGCGCGGGCTCCGTCGAGGTGGACGAGCATGCCGAGCTGGTGGGCGTGATCGCAGATCGCCCTGATCTCCTCCGGGGTGTAGAGCGTGCCCAGCTCGGTGGTCTGCGTGATCGAGACGACCTTGGGCTGGGCGCGGTGCTCGTCGCCGAATCCCCAGGCCTGGGTGTCGATCAGCTCGGGGGTGAGCTTGCCGTCAGGGGTGGCGACGGTGAGCAGCTTGAGCCCCGCCGAGCGCTCGGGGGCTCCGCCCTCGTCGGTGTGGATGTGGGCGGACTCGGCGCAGACGACCGCCTCCCAGGGGGCGGTCATCGCGCGGAGCGCGACCACGTTGGCGCCGGTGCCGTTGAACATCGGCCAGGCCTCGGCCGTCGGACCGAAGTGCCTCCTGAAGACGTCCTGCAACGCCCGGGTGTAGACGTCGTCACCGTAGGCGGTCTGGTGTCCCTCGTTGGCCAGGGCTATGGCCTGGAGGATCTCGGGGTGGACCCCGGCGTAGTTGTCGCTGGCGAACCCCTTGACCAGCGGGTCGTGTCTGCGGATGGCGTCCGTCACTTCTTTTCCCCTCAGTGAGGCGGCCGGTGGTTGACGGCCGGCCGCCTCCGTCGTGCTCGTTCGTCCCGCCCTCGGGCGGGGTCGTCTCACTCGCGGACGAGGACGATCCTGTCTCCGTTGACGTCGGTGTCCCAGAGACCGTCGATCGCCTCGGCGAGGTCGTCGACGTCGGTGAACCCGGGGAACCTCCGCTCCGGGTTCGCCTCGCGCATGGCCTGGTTCACCAGCGCCTTGACGACCAGGATGTTCGCCGTGGAGTTCGTGCCCTCCAGCGCGTCGGCGAAGGCCAGGGTCCAGGCCTCCGAGGCGGCCTTGGCGGTGCCGTAGGCGGCGTTGCCCTGGGTGGGACGCTCGGCGGCGGTGGCGGAGACGATGGCGAACCTGCCTCGCTCGCTCGCCTTGAGCAGCGGCTCGAAGGCGAGCGTGACGTGCTGCAGGGTGCGGATCAGCAGGTCGTGCAGCAGGTCCCAGTCTTCGAGCCTGGTCTCGGCGAAGGTCTTCGACCCGCGCCAGCCGCCGACCAGGTGGGCGATGCCGTCCACTCTGCCGTGCTCGGCCTCGACGTCGGCCGCGAGCCGCTTGACGGCGTCGAAGTCGAGGAGGTCGACCGGGAGGGTCCCGTCGGCGCCGGACTTGTCGACGCCGATGACGGTGTGGCCCTTGTCCGTGAAACGGCGCACGACGGCCTGGCCTGCGGGGCCGGCCGCGCCGGCGACAAGGATGATCATGCTCGGATCCCCTTCGTGGACTCGACGACATCGCCGAGCTTACGGCGCAGGGCCTCGTAGAACATGCTCAGGGGGAACTCGTCGGGCAGCACCGCGTCGACCACGGCCTTGGGGAACCCCTCGACCGGCAGCGCGTCCACGCCCCGGTTCCAGACGGAGGCGGGGTGCGGCTCCACGTAGGCCGCGACGAGCTGGTGGGCGGCCAGCCAGTGGGCGAGCTTGGCGCGGTCGATCCCGTCGCGGTAGAGCTTCTCCACCTCTCCGCGCAGGTCGGCGACGCCGTCGGCGAGCCGGGACCAGTCGACGCTCAGCCGGTTGTCCGTCCACCTGACGATGTCGTTGCGGTGGAGGTAGGCGAAGAGCAGCTGCCCGCCGAGCCCGTCGTAGTTGCGAACCCGGTCGCCGGTGATCGGGAAGCGGAACAACCGGTCGAACAGGATGGCGAGCTGGACGTAGCGGGCGTGCGGGACGCCCTCCTGCTCCAGCTTCACGGCCTCGCCGAACGCGGTCAGGTCACAGCGGAGCTCCTCCAGGGAGTACAGCCAGTACGGCATGCGCTGCTTGATCATGAACGGGTCGAACGGCAGGTCGCCGTGGCTGTGGGTGCGGTCGTGGATCAGGTCCCAGAGCACGAAGGTGTCCTGGGCCAGCTCCTGCGACTCGACCAGCCTGGCCGCGTCCGGCGGCAGCGCCAGCTTGAGCGTGGTCGCCGCGGCCCGGCTGACCGCGCGGAAGCGCGCCGCCTCGCGGTCGCAGAAGATGCCGCCCCAGGTGAAGCGGGCTGGGATCTCGCGCACCGCGACGGTCTCGGGGAAGAGCACCGCGGAGTTGGTGTCGTAGCCGGAGGTGAAGTCCTCGAAGGCGATGGGCACGAACATCGGGTTGTCGTAGCGCTCCCGCTCCAGCTTGGCCAGCCACTCGGGCCAGACGGTGCGGATCCACACGGCCTCGATGTAGCGGAAGGTGGTGCCGTTCTGGGTGTACATCGGGAAGACGACCAGGTGCTCCAGGCCGTCGACCCGCTGGGTGTCGGGATGGAAGGCGTTGAGCGAGTCCAGGAAGTCGGGGACGCCCAGGCCCTGCTCGACCCACTTGCGGAAGTCGGCGACCACCGCGGCGAGGTAGGCCTCGTCGTGGGGGAAGCGGGGGGCGAGCCGTGCGACGTGGTCGACGATCTCGGCGATCAGCTCGACCGCCCGGTCGCGGTCGCCCTCGATGGAGCCGTCCTTGGCCTGCAGCGGCTTGAGCGCCTCGACGGCGGTCTTGAGCTCCCCGAAGACCTCATGGGCGGAAGTGGCGCCCGTCCCGGCCTCCGTGGCTGAGGGGGCCGGGACGCGCGCGGCCCAGGTGACGAGGTTGCCCCAGAGGGCGGCGTGGTCGTGGTCGCCGATGGAGTCGTCGCCGAACAGGTCGGAGTCGGCGAGGACCACGACCCTGCCCTCGCCGTGCCGTACGGCCAGCGCCAGCGGCGCGCCCGCGGGGTCGGCGGTCGGCGAGGTGCGGAACAGCACGGTCGCGTGGTCCGGGCCGGTCAGGACGCCGGCCCGGTAGAAGCACGCCCGGCGGGCCCCGGCCAGCGGGTCCTCCTCCGCGGTCTCGCCGGGGACGCCCAGGATCCAGGAGGCCACGCCGTTGTGGGAGTTCCTGGGGTCCTGCACGGTGGTGTGCTCGACGCCCACGCCGAAGCGGTCGAGCAGCTCGGCGAGGTTGCTGCCGTACTTCTCCTGCTCGCACTCGGCGAGCACGACCAGCCCGCCGCCCGCCGCGACGTAGTCCTCGATCGCGTCGAGCTCCTCGACGGGCAGAATCGGGCTGCCCAGGCCCGTGGTGCGCTCCCAGCGGTTGGCCGAGGGGTGCGCGATCACGAAGACGTCCTGGCCCGCGAGGAGCGCGAGGGTGATCGGCCCCTCGGTGTGCGCGGTCACGGTGTGGCCGAGGCGGCGCAGCAGGTCCGCGGCGCGCGCGTAGCTGTTGTCGTCGGGATGTCCCGGATTCATCGTTTCGGCCACGTCCCTGCGGATGGTCCATGACTCGTTGTGTGCCTCGTCGAAGAGCACCCGTGGGAACGCTCGCACGATAAATCCTCCCTCAGATGTGACCCAATGACGGAAAATATACACAAGAGACCCAAATTTTGACACATCCCTTACGGCAGGACTCTGAGGAGCTTCGGGCTCCGGCGCCTCGTTCCGGTCGGTCTCGAAGGTTTCGGTCACCGCCCGGAGCGGAGCCGACGCCCGGAGCGGAAGGGTCACCTCACGCGAAGGCCCCCGCGGCGACCACCGGCGCCAGGGCGAGGACGGTCCAGGCGAACAGGCGCCGCACCCGCTTCTCAGGCAGCCTCCCGGCGAACCTGCCCGCGAGGAGAGAGGTCAGCAGCGCGCCCGCCGCGAAGGTCAGCGCGATCCCGTAGTCCAGGTCGGCGGCCCCCGCGTGCCCGGCGAATCCGGCGGCCGCGTTGACCAGGATGACCACCAGGGAGGTCGCGACGGCCTCCGACGCGGCCAGGCCGAGCAGCAGGGTGAGTGCGGGAACGACGGCGAAGCCGCCGCCGACGCCGAACACTCCGGTCAGGAGCCCGACACCGGCGCCCGCCGCGAGGGCGCGAGGCAGGCAGCGGCGGCGGTCGACCCGCCCCGCGCCGGTCCGGCAGGCTCCGCCGTGGGATTCGCCGCCCCGGATCATGCGCACGGCCACGACGGCCATGACGACCGCGAACCCGGGCAGCGTCAGCCACTCGGGAAGGGCTCGGCCGACCGCCGCTCCGGCGAGCGCGGCGGGCACGCCGCCTGCGGCGAACACGGCCGCGACCGGCCAGCGCACCTGCCCGCCGCCGATCCTGGGAAGCAGGGCTCCCGCGCTGGAGACCGCGACCACCAGCAGGGAGGTCGGAATGGCCACGGTCATCGGCTGACCCACTCCGTACACCAGGACGGGAACGGCCAGCACCGAGCCTCCCGCGCCGAGCAGTCCGAGCGTCAGACCGACGACCACCGCGCCGACAAGCGTCAGCGCCACACTCATCGCGGACACGCCCGGCCAGGCGCGCCCGTCACGTCGGCACCGGTGCCGGTGCCGGTGCCGCGGTTGTACGGCAGGCGGGCCAGGAGCATGCCCATCATGCAGTTGTCGCTGGCCCCGGCGTAGGTCAGCCCCGCGCCGACGAACCCGGTGACCAGCAGGGCCCAGGGCACCCAGAGGCTCGCCACGACCGAGACCAGGACCAGGAGTCCCGCGACCAGGCGGACCTGCCGCTCCAGGCTCCAGCGCTGCCTTCCCCGGACGACGGGGGCGCCGGAGGCGATCCAGGAGCCCATCCCACCCGCCAGGACCGCCGTCTCCCGCACTCCGGCGGACGCCAGCTTCGCCTGGGCGGTGCGGGCGCGGCCGCCCGACTGGCAGACGAGCACGACCCCGCCGGACGCCTCCCCCTGGGGCAGGGGCAGGCTCTCGTCGAGCCGGTCCAGCGGGAGGTTGACCGCGCCCTCGATGTGCGCGGTCTCGAACTCGGCGGGGGTGCGCACGTCCAGCAGCAGCACGCCGGAGCCCGAGGCGGTCAGGGCACGGGCGGAGGCCACGTCGACGGTGGATGAGAGGATCAAGGAAGTTCTCCGTTCGGTGTGGTTCTTCGGAAGCGACGCCGACGTGGCGGGCGGCGCGGCGGGCGGCGCGCGAGGCGGACAGGCCCCGCGCGGCGGGCGCGCGGGCCCCGCGGCGGCCGGCCAGGCTTCTGTGTGACGGGTCAGGCCTCGAGGGCGGCGGCCACGTCGTGGGCTCCCGAGCCGTTGAGCACCACCGCCCGGTAGCCCTCGCGGGCGAGGATCGTCGCGGCGATCGATGCGCGGCGGCCCGAGCCGCAGGCGACCAGCACCCGGCGGTCGCGGTCCAGCTCGGCGGGGACGCCCTCGGCGACCAGGTCGGGCAGGAACCGCTCGGTCGCACCGGGCAGCGGGGCCGCGCGCCGCTCCACGGGCATCCGGACGTCCAGCACCTGGGCTCCGGACGTCAGGGCGAGGAAGCCCTCCAGGTCCACCAGGTCGAACCGGGCGCTCCCGATGTCGCCGAGGTCGCGGACGACGCCCCTGACGTCGTCCATGCCGATCCTGCTGAGCTGCGTGACGGCCTCGGCCACGTCCTGGCCCGGTTCGGCGACGAGCGCGACCGGCGCGCCGTACGGCACCAGCCAGCCGGCCCAGCTGCCGAAGTCGTCGCCGAGTTCGATCCCGGTCGAGCCGGGGACGAACCCTGCGGCCTGTTCCCCCCTGGGCCTGACGTCGATCACGTGGACGCCGCCCCTCAGCTCCTCGGGAAGTTCCTCGGGGCCGATCTCCCGGAGGTCGCCCTCCGGCGGCGCGGGGACGCCCAGGACGTTGGCCGGACCCATGTGGGCGTAGAAGGCGGGGATCGGCATCGGGTCCGCCAGCAGTTCCCCGGCGAACGACTCCGCGTCCGGCAGGCCGAGCAGCGCGTTGCCCTCGAGCTCGTCGCCGATCGTCGAGGTGTGCCGGCCCGCGCCGCTGACACCGCAGAACGAGCCCTCGCCGTGGGTCGGGTAGAGGCCGACGTCACGGGGAAGGGCGGCGAGCCGGCGCAGCGAGCCGTACTGGAGCCTGGCCAGCGTTCCGGCGCGCTCGGGTCCCAGCAGGTCCGGACGTCCCGCGGAGGTGACGAGCAGGCTGCCGCCGGAGAACACCGCGACCGGTTCGCCGTCGATCAGCACCAGATAGCTGGTGTGCTCGGGGGTGTGGCCCGGGGTGTGGATCGGGCGGATGGTCAGCCCGTCCGTGCCGGGGATGTCCTCCAGGTGGAAGGCGGGCGTGTGCGGGTAGGCGGCCGCGGAGGCGGCGGGCAGCACCAGTTCGGCGCCGGTGCGCAGCGCGGCCTGCTCGGCGCCTGACAGGTAGTCGTTGTGCAGGTGGGTCTCCAGCACGAACCGCAGGTCGACGTCCCGCTCGGCGGCGGCGTCCAGGAAGCGGCCGATGTCACGCTGGGGATCGACGAGCACGCCCTTGCCCTCGTGGGTGAGCAGATAGGTCTGGTCTCCCAGACCGGGGGTCCTGAAGGGGATGACCTCCATGACCTCACTCCTTTCCTTGGTACCCCGGGGGGTATGCAGCAGACGAAAAATACCCCGGGGGGTATCTGGAGAACACGGATGACCCATTCCATGAGGAACGGGGGCCGCTCGGCCCGAGGACGGGCCCACGGCCCGGGGAGCGGGCGTCCGGCCCGCCCCCGGGAGGGCGATCAGGCCAGGGCGAGGAAGAGCTTCTCCAGCTCGGCGAGGTCCATCGGGGGCTCCTCGCCACGCTGCTGGGCGGCCTGGCAATGACGCAGTCCGGTGGCCACCAGTTTGAAACCCGCCCGGTCGAGCGCCTTGGAGACCGCCGCCAGCTGGGTGAGCACCTTGACGCAGTCCTCCCCCGCCTCGATCATCGCGATCACTCCGGCGAGCTGACCGTTGGCCCTGCGAAGCCTGGCGAGGGCGTCACCCGCCAGCGTCTCGTCCATCTGCACGCTCGTTCTCCCTTCGAACGCCTTCACCATACCCCAGGGGGTACTTGAGCAGGCAAATCAGTTCAGAGAGTCAATCATCCGACAGACATCGCGGAACCGGCGGACCTCCCGGTCAAGGCCGTCGCGGGCGCGCGCCCCACCGGGCCTGCCGGGCGCGGACGGCTTTCCGGAAGACGCGTCGTCGGTCTCCCGCACGAGGTCCCCGGCCGTCCCCCTGCCTCCGCGGAACGGATCCGGACAGCGCCGCCGGTCCGCCCGGGGAGACGGGGACGGCCTCCCGACTCCCGTCACAGCTGCTTCAGCGGCCCGTGCCTCTCCAACCAGTGACGGTAGGCGGGGGCGCGCTGCGACTCCGTCCAGTAGGTGGTGGTGAGCACCCTGACCAGGTCGTCGGCGTGCGCGCTGATCGGGCCGGGAGCGGTCCATCCGATGAGATGGCGAAACCGCAGGGGAGAGTCGATCAGCGGACGGATCACGATGCCCTCACGGCCCGGGGCCGTGGCCTGGAACAGGCTGACGCAGCGCCCCTCCGCCACCAGGTCGACCCCCACCTCGAGGTTGACCCCGTAGGCCACGCGCGGCGTGAAGCCGTGCCTGGTGCAGGTGCTCCAGAAGTACTCGCGCGGCCCCGACTCCAGCGGGGTGGGCAGGGCCCAGTCTTCCTCCGCGAGGTCGCGCAGCTCGATCTCCTGCCGCTCCGCCAGCGGATGGTTCGACGGCAGCCCGACGAACAGCGGCTCGACCGCGATGGCGGTGTACACCGCGCCCGGCGGCGGGGAGAGCCTGTGGTCCGGATAGTCGTCAAGGGTCGCCAGCTCGATCCGCTCCGACTCGAGCAGGCGCGGCAGCGTGTCGATCGTCTGCTCGGTGAGCAGCCTGATCTCCGCGCCGGGAAGCAACTGGCGGAGCGTTCTCGCCAGGTAGATCCTCAGGCGGGTCGGGGCGCAGCCGACGCGTATCGGCGCTATCTCGTCGGGAGGAGGCGTGTAGCGCCTGGCGGTCCGCTCGAGCTCGTCGACGGCGGAGACCAGGGACCGGGAGCGGACCAGCAGCCACTCGCCCAGCCGGGTCGGGCGAGCCCCGTCGGGGCCGCGGTCGAACAGGGGATCGCCGAACATCTGCTCGATGCGGCGCAGCTGAGCGGTGAGCGCGGGCTGGGACATCTTCAGGGTCGCGGCCGCCCTGGAGATGCTCCCGCTGTCCGCGATCGCGCACAGCACCCTCAGATGACGAACCTGGAGATCCACGCATCGAGAGTAAAAGCAAAGAAGCTTTCCAGTAAGGCCTAATCGCCGAAGAAGGCAGGACACGCTTTGGAAACGAGGCATCTTTGTCGGGTATACACCGTTAAATCCCCCAAGAAACCGATCCCCGCTTCCGCCGCCCCGGGCCGCGGACCTCCCTCGGCACCGGTACGGCGAGCGGCGACGCGGCCCGGATCGCCGTCGACGGCGGCGCGCGCCCCGCCCTCCCGTTTCACCCCGTCACCAACCGCGAAACAGGTCGTTCCAGAACGTCGGCGACGTCGCCGCCGGGTCGGCCGCCTCCGCCCCGCCCTCTAGATGCCCCTTTCGGCGAGAGGGCCGACGCCCGCCCGGCCGACGGCCTCCCGAACTCCCGGAAGCCACGGAGCGGCGCCGGAAACAAGGGAGATCGTTTTTACGACATCCAACCTGAGCACCCCTCGCGATCACTCCCATATGAGGCTCGATAAAATCACAGGAACCACCCAGTTAGCGTAATTGTGGACGACCGCCAGTAAACCTCAGTCGACGGCCATAAACGCTCTAATGCACATATATGAGCTTCTCGGCCGGGCACCCGCCGCCTCCGCGGGAACCGTGGAGCAGAGCGCACCGACATGGCCGCGTCCCCCCACCCGTGAGGCGCCCCCTTCGGTGAGACGGCCGATGCCCGCCCCCGAAAACCGACCGGGCCCAGGAACGACGCAGCACGGAGCCGGGCAAGGCGAGGCCGGGCAAGGCAGGGCGGCGCGGCGCGGCGCGGCGCGGAAAGTGGAGGGCGACGCGGAGGGCGGAGAGCGGCACGGAAGACCGAGGCGAAAGGCTGAGGCGGAGGGCGGCGCGGAGGCGGAGGGCCGAGGCGGAGGGCGGATCAGGATATGGCGAAACGGGGCGGAGCGAGCGGCTGACCCATTGGACACGATCGGCGTTCCAGACGGCACGGTCGGTGACAATGGCCGCGATCCCCTATCAGCACGACAGCCTCAAATGGCTCCTGAGCTGTGGACCTTGTCAGCGACAACGCGACGGAAGGCCGACCCCAGGCGGCCGAGTTGAGTCGGTGATCCGGATGGCAAGGAGCAATTCGGGCACGGAGGTGCAGGTGTTGACATTCCAGGAATAAAACTTGTTATGGACATTGACTGAATTTCTCTCGATAATTCGTTGCACCTGTTGACCTCAAGCCCCCCACAGCGCGGCCTATCAACCCTTTGCCGCGCTGTCTATGCCCGGTGACCTGTCACGTCCGGGCGACAGAAGGGTTGTACCCCCCATGAAGCGAACCCCCCGCCTACTCGCGCTCGCAGTGTCGATACTGCTGGCGACCCTGGGTGTCCTCATCACGCAGACGTCGGCCCAAGCGGCCAACCTGCTCGCGAACCCGGGCTTCGAAGCCGGATCCCTCTCCCCCTGGTCATGCACCGGCGGGCTGGGATCGGTCGTCAGCACCCCGGTCCGCTCCGGCTCCGGCGCTCTCGCCGGCGCGGCGAGCGGCTCCGACACCGCCCAGTGCACCCAGACCGTGACCGTCCTGCCGAACACCGCCTACAACGTGAGCGCCTGGGTGCGCGGCAGCTACGTGTACCTCGGCGTGAACGGCGGCTCGTCCCGCTGGACCTCGTCGGCGTCGACGTACACGCAGCTCAGCGTCTCGTTCACCACCGGAGCCAACCAGACCAGCGCCGTGGTCTACCTGCACGGCTGGTACGGGCAGGGCACCTACTACGCCGACGACGTCAGCTTCGACGGTCCCGGCCCCTCGCCCTCGCCGACTCCGACCACCTCCCCCTCTCCGACGGTCTCGCCCTCGCCGACGGTCTCCCCGTCTCCGACCGTCTCGCCCTCCCCGACCGTCTCCCCCTCTCCGACGGTCTCCCCCTCGCCCTCGCCGACCGGCGGCGTCACCTGCCCGGTGAAGTCGAGGCCCGCGGGCAAGGTCACCCAGGGCTACTGGGAGAACTGGGACGGTGCGATCAACGGCGTGCACCCGCCGTTCGGCTGGACCCCGATCAACGACCCCCGCATCAAGCAGCACGGCTACAACGTGATCAACGCCGCCTTCCCGGTCATCCGCTCCGACGGCACCGTGCTGTGGGAGGACGGGATGGACGCCACCGTCAAGGTCTCCACTCCGGCTGAGATGTGCGACGCCAAGGCCGCGGGCGCCACCATCCTGATGTCGATCGGCGGCGCGACGGCCGGCATCGACCTCAGCTCCAGCACCGTCGCCGACAAGTTCGTCGCGACCGTCGTGCCGATCCTGAAGAAGTACAACTTCGACGGCATCGACATCGACATCGAGACCGGCCTGTCCGGCAGCGGCAACATCAACCAGCTGTCCGCGTCGCAGTCCAACCTCATCCGGATCATCGACGGCGTGCTCGCCCAGATGCCCTCCAACTTCGGCCTGACCATGGCCCCCGAGACGGCCTACGTCACCGGCGGCAGCGTGACCTACGGCTCGATCTGGGGCGCGTACCTGCCGATCATCAAGAAGTACGCCGACAACGGCCGCCTCTGGTGGCTGAACATGCAGTACTACAACGGAAGCATGTACGGCTGCTCCGGCGACTCCTACTCCGCGGGCACGGTTCAGGGCTTCGTCGCCCAGACCACCTGCCTGGACAAGGGCCTGGTCATCCAGGGCACCACGATCAGGGTTCCCCTCGACAAGCAGGTCCCCGGTCTGCCCGCCCAGCCCGGAGCCGGAGGCGGCTACATGTCCCCCTCCCTGGTCTCCCAGAGCTGGAACAGCTTCAGCGGCGGCCTCAAGGGCCTGATGACCTGGTCCATCAACTGGGACGGCTCGAAGGGCTGGACCTTCGGCGACAACGCCAAGTCGCTGCAGGGCCGCTGACCGGACGCCCGACACCCGAACACCTGAACACCCGAAGGCCACTCCCGATCACTCGGGGGTGGCCTTCGGCCTTGTGCCCGCCGGACGGGACCCGAACCGCGCCGTCGGCGCGGCCCGGCGAGTGAACACGGCCCGCTCACCCGCCCGAACCCCTGGCGCCGGCGTTCCCGGAGTCGGCTTCGGGCGCGCCCCTGAGGCCGGTGTCGAGCCTGGCGCGGACGTTCCTGAGGCCGGTGTCGAGCCTGGCGCGGACGTTCCTGAGGCCGGTGTCGAGCTTGGCGCGGACGTTCCTGAGGCCGGTGTCGAGCCTGTCCTTGAGATCGGGCTCAAGGGCCCTGATTCCGCCTGGCCGAGAAGGGCTGGTTCGACCTGACGCCGTCGTCGGGAACCTCGCGGGAAAGCCCTCCGATCAGGACTCCCCGATCCTGACAAGCCCCTGCTCGTAGGCCACGATCACGGCCTGCGCCCGGTCCCGTGCGTCGATCTTGGCGAACAGCGCCGTCACGTGGTTCTTGACCGTGCTCGGCGAGAGGTCGAGCGCGGCGGCGATCTCGGCGTTGGACAGACCCTTGCCGATGAGCACGAGCACCTCCTGCTCCCTGGCGGTGAGCCCGCCGAGCGCGGCGCGTTTCCGCTCGCCCCTGACGTGGGTGCGGATGAGGCCGAGGAGCAGGCGTGGCGCGACGATCGCCGTGCCGCCGTGCACGGTCCTGACGGCCTCGATCAGCTCCTCGGGGGAGACGTCCTTGGGCAGGAAGCCGTTCGCGCCCGCCCTGAGGGCGGCGACGACGTTCTCGTCCAGGTCGAAGGTGCTGAGCACGAGCACCTTGGTCCGCGAAAGCTCGGCGGTGACGCGTTCCGTCGCGGCCACGCCGTCCAGCCTGGGCATGTGCAGGTCCATGATCACGACATCGGGCAGCAGTTCACGGCAGAGCGCCAGCGCCTCCAGGCCGTCCGCGGCCTCGCCGACCACCGTGATGTCGGGCTGGGCGTTCAGCATGAGCCGGTAACCGGTCCTGACCAGGGTGTGGTCGTCCACCAGCAGCACGGTGATCACAGTGGCGGCCCCGCGCAGATCGGGACGTGCTCCGTCCGTCGCGGTCCCGTCCCCGAGTCCACGCCGCGCGACGCCGCCCGCCCGGCCGTCCCCGCCTGTCCGGAGCCCTCGGCGAGGACCGGACTCACGGCCGTCCTGTCGTCCAGCACCTCGACCTCCACCATCTGACGTTCGCGGCCGATCCGTGCGGCGGACCGCGCGTCCGAGGGACACGGCCTCTCTGACCTGTACGTACGAATGATCTTAATTCACGCCGGGTCGGCCGCACAGCCGTCGATCGCCACCCGGCCTGCCCGGCGCAGGGCCGCCGTCCCTGTTGACACGTCCAGGCCGCCGCCTCATTATGAACAAGCATTCATGAACACTCGTTCATAATGACACGTCGTGATCACACAGGACTTCGCACGACGTCGGGCCCGCCGCGGCGTCCGGCCGACCGCGCTGTCCGGCAGCCACTCACGTCCGACAACCACGCACGCCCGACAACCACGCACGCCCGACAACCACGCACAGGGAGAACGCGATGCACTCCGTCGTCAACACTCACCAGGCAGAGGCCTGGAACGGCTACGAGGGCGCCCACTGGGCCGAGCACCGGGACCGCTACGACGCCGTGAACAACGCGTTCAACGACCGCCTGCTCTCGGCGGCGGCGATCGGCGAGCGCGACCGGGTGCTGGACGTGGGCTGCGGCAACGGACAGGTGACCCGCCTGGCCGCCCGGCGGGCGCGACTCGGACACGCCGTCGGGATCGACCTGTCCGCGCCCATGCTGCGTCAAGCCCGTGCCGGCGCGGCCGAGGAGGGCGTCGCCAACGTGACCTTCGAGCAGGGCGACGCCCAGATCCACCCCTTCCGCTCCGGCGACTCCCCCTCTTCCGCCTCCTCCGGAGGCTCCACCGGCTCCTCCGGCCGCCTCTCCCCCGGCTCCACCGGCTCCTCCGGCCGTCTTTCCACCGGCTTCCCCGGCGATCTCCCTGTCGCCCCCGGCGATCTGTCCCGCGACCTCCCCGCCCCTCTGTCCGGTGACCTGCCCGCCGTTCCCCTCGGCGACTTCGACGTGGCCGTCAGCCGGTTCGGGATCATGTTCTTCGCCGACCCGGTCGCCGCGTTCGCCAACATCGGCCGCGCGCTGCGCCCCGGAGGACGCCTGGCCATGCTGTCCATGCGGAGCCTGGCCGACCACGACCTGGGCGGCGTCTTCGCCGCCATGGCCGAGCACCTCCCGCTGAGACCCGCCTCGACCGAGCCGAACGCCCCGGGCCCCGAGTCACTGGCCGACCCCGCCCGCATCCACGAGGTGCTCACCGGCGCGGGCTTCGAGAAGGTGACCTCCACCCCCGTCGACGCCCCCCAGACATGGGGCAGGGGCACCGAGGACGCGGCGGCGTTCCTGGGCGGCTGGGGGCCGGTCCGCTTCGCGCTCGACCAGGTCGACGAGGCCGCCGCCGCCCGGGCCCTCGGCGCGCTCACCGAGGCGCTGCGCCCCTTCGAGGAGGCCGACGCCGTACGGCTGCGCGGCGCCGCCTGGCTGATCACCGCGACCCGCCCCTGACGTCACGGCGCCCAGGCCGGTGACGCCACGACGCCCCGGTCGGACGCTCGTCATCCCCCGTCGCGTCCCGTCGCGTCCCTGCCCCGCCCTCGTCGGCTCGGTCCGGCTCCACGGCCTCCTCCGCCGCGTCTCGACCCCGTCCGCTCCGTCCTCCGGATCGGCGGCCCGAGACGCGGCGACCGTCAATAGGATTCGACGTGATGTCACCGAGAAAAGCAGCCGCCCTGCGTGACGGCCTCGACGGCCCGAGCCTGCGCGAGCACATGATCGCCGCCGCCGAGCGTCTCATCGCCAGGCGCGGCACCGTCGGACTCACCGTCCGTGACATCGCCCGGGAGGCGCAGGTCGCGGACGGCGTGCTCTACAACCACTTCGAGGGCAAGGAGGAGCTCCTCGCGCTCGCCCTGCACGCCCACGTCCGGTCGGTCGAGCGCGAGCTGGGCGAGCTGCCCGCCAGAGCGGGCGAGGGGACGGTGGCCGAAAACCTGCGCGCGTGCGTCGCCTACGGCCTGGCGCTGCACGCCGCGTTCCTGCCCGCCTTCGCGGGCCTGCTCCCCCAGCCCGAGGTCCTGGCCCGCTTCGACGCCCTGCCCAACCCCCTCGGAGACGGCCGGGGGCTGCGCACGCTCCTGGCCGACTACCTCCGCGCCGAACAGGACCTCGGCCGCCTGGCCCCCGACGCCGACCCCGAGGCCGCCGCCACCCTGCTCGTCGGCGTCTGCCACGAACTGGTCCTGCCCCGCCTGCTCACCGGTTCCGGCCCGATCAGGGCCGAGGCCCCTGCCGGCCTCGTCGACGCCCTGGTCGCCACCCTGATGAACGGCCTCGCCCCGCCCAGGAGCTCCTGAAAGCCGGTGCGAGACCGGCACGTCCGGACGGAGAGACCAGCGCTCGCGACCGTCCTCCCCGGACCGCCGTCAGGGGCGGAGGCGGACACCGTGGAAGGCGTCAGTTCGTGTTCTGAGCCGCCGACGTCGAAAGACGCGACGCCAGGTCGTCCAGGTGCTTGAGGTTGCCCTTCATCACGTCCATGCCCATGCCGGTGATCGAACGACGCCGGCCTTCCTCAAGGATCTCCTGGACGGCTCCGCGCAGGGTGACGAGCAACTCCTCCAGACTCACCGAGCACCTCGCCTCCTCCACGTACTCCTCAACCGCCGGGTCGTACAAGGCGATCACAGTGACCTCGTCGCCCCCGGACGCCCGGGCGCCTCGCCTGGCGGCCGAGACGCCGCGCCTTTCCAGCACCAGTTGGAACGAACCGTTGAAGAAGTAGACCCAGGCGCTTTTCCTTCCCCTGACCAGCTCGCTGAGAGCGGTCACGAACGAGCCGACGACCGAACCGAGGAAGTCCTTCCACCCGACCCCTGGAAAGGCGTGCGAGTCGATGTCGAAGGAGATGACGCCCCACAGCGGAGCGTCGTCCCCGGACAGCACTCTCATCTCGTCGACTCTCATCGCGATCGCGAAAACCATGTCAGACCGTCCTTCACGTTCTTGAGCCGCCTCAAGGAATTCTCGGCTCGCCTCTGGGCGGATCGACGCCCGTCAGGAGACCGGCCACGAGTGCGCGGGCACGTCCAGCGACGACCGCGCCTCGTCGACGCGGCTCCAGAGCAGCTCGGGCGTCCATGAGGGCGGCGCGGCTCCCGTGACGAAATGCGCCTCCCACGAGCAGGCGGTGTCCGGCAGTCGGCTGTCCAGCACCAGGCCGAGAGACTCAGGGTCGGTGACGGCGCACCAGAGGACGGCCGACGCCACCCTGTCGGCCTCGTCGCGGTCGAGACCGTCCAGGTCGAACTCGAGCACGTCGACTCCGGAGGACGATCTGACCGTCAGGACGACGTCGGCGTCCTCGTCCAGCCACAGCTTGACGTTCAGCGGACGGCTGCCCCCCAGCCCCTCACGTGCCGCCTGCGCCGTCACCTCCGTCCGCCCCTCGTCCGTCAGCAGGGTCACGGCTCCCGTGAAGGGGTTCGCGAGATGCACGCCGAGCCCGTCGAGCTTCCCCGTGAGACGCTCAGCCGAGTCTCCCCGCACGGGGAGACGAAACCACAGGATCTCCCCGCGCATCACGCCTCCTGTCCCATGAGACCTCCCGGCGCCTCGACGCCGATCTCGTACATGTCACCGGAGATCTCTACCAGACCGGTCGGGGGACGGAGAAGATCGGATGTTCACTTCCGGGGGCGCCTTCCCTTCCCCGATGACGCACCGGCCCGCGATCGGGGCGGTCCGTCATCGGGGAAGGGGGCGACCGATCCGACGGGGCGGACGAACTGTGAGCGGACGCGCACGGTCGGTTTAGTCCGCCAGAGGGACACCGGGTCCGTCCGGGGAGGGACGACCTGGCGGGGCGGGGCGGCCTACCTTCCTTGCGACAGTTCCGCACAGCAGGACACAGCAAGGAATCCCCCCATGTTCAAGGACTCCGCAGACTTCAGGCGTGTCGCCTCGGGCACGCTGCTGATCGTCGCTCCCCTCCTCCAGGCCGTCGCCGTCGTCCTCGACCCCGGCACCTGGGGCGACGACCGGGAGGCCGTCAGCTACGGCGACAACCCGGCCCTGGCCCAGCTCCAGTCGGCCATGTACCACTGGGCCTACCTGCTCATGGCTCTGGCGGCCATCGGTCTGCTGCACGTGATGCGACGCAGGGCCGTGGTCTTCGGGCACATCGCGGGCCCGCTCACCGTGCTCGGCTACATCAACCTGTCGGGCCTGCTCCTGATCGACCCGGTGGAGTGGTGGCTGGGGCAGCGCAACAGCCCCGAGCAGGCCGCCAAGACCCTCGACGAGATGCTGAACCTGCCCGGCGTCGTCTTCGGCTTCCAGATGCCCTGGATCTTCTTCGCCCTCTTCGGCCTGCCGATCCTCCTCGTCGGCGTCTGGCGGGCCGGGTTCGCGCACTGGTGGGTGCCGCTCGTCGTGGCGATCGGCTACGGGACGTCCCTGGTGCTTCCGTACGGCCCGACCACGATCGTGATGTGGGCCCTCCCGGCGGTCGCGCTGGGCTCGCTGGGCGTCAAGATGCTCCGGATGAGCCGTGAGGAGTGGGTCTCCCACTACCCCTCGGCGGCCCACGGCCCCGCCCCCTCCGCGAACACCACGGCGTGAACCCCGCCGATCATCGGCAGGGCCCGGAGAGACCGGCGAGCAGCCGCGAGGACCCGTCACTCCCGAGAGCGGTTACGCCGCGCGGGGGATGGCGGGTCCACCCGTAAGCGGACGCCCGGGGACGAGACGGGGGCCTACGCTCCTCGTGACGGCCCCGCACCGCACACCCTCGACACCGCGCCCCACCCTGGGGGCCGCCCCGCGCGGCGTCGGTCCACCCGTCGCACCACCGTCCCCGTGCCGCGCCGCACGTCCCCTGGGAGCCCGAACGGGCCCGGACCGGACAGCAGAGCGGACAGGCCAGACCAGACAGGAGGCCCGCGTGTCCAGCGTCCTCGCCGCGTCGAGAACCCGCCGGGCCCCGGCCTGTCCTGCCGGTCTCCCCGGCCCGCTCTGCCCGGCCGCCGTTCCCCGTCCGGGCTGTCAGACCGACGCCCCCGGCCGCACCACGCCCGACTCGTACGCGAACACCACCGCCTGAGCCCGGTCACGCAGTTGAAGCTTCATGAGCACCCGCGCCACATGGGTCTTGACCGTGGCCTCGCCGACGAAGAGCTCCCCGGCGATCTCGGCGTTGGTCAGGCCCCGGGCGAGGAAGCGCAGCACCTCCAGCTCGCGCGGGGTGAGGTCGGCCAGCTCCGGCGGGGGCGCGGGGTCGTGGCGACCGGCGAAGGAGGCGATGACGCGGGTGGTGACGGCCGGGTCGAGCAGGGCGTCGCCGCCGACGACGACGCGGATGGCCTCGACGAGCTGCTCGGGCGGCGAGACCTTGAGCAGGAACCCGCTGGTCCCCGCGCGGAGCGCGGCGTAGAGGTTCTCGTCGGTGTCGAAGGTGGTCAGCATGACGACCTTCGGCGGGTCCGGCCAGTCGAGGAGCTGCCTGGCCGCGGTGAGGCCGTCCATGCGAGGCATGGAGATGTCCATCAGCACGATGTCGGGGCGGGTGCGGCGGGCCACGGCGACGGCCTCCACGCCGTCGGGCGCCTCGCCGACGACCTCCATGCCCGGCTCGCTCTCCACGACGAGCTTCAGCCCGGCGCGGACCATCGCCTGGTCGTCGGCGATCACGATGCGGATGGTCATCTCTCCCCCTCGCCCCGCCGCTCGGCGGCGTGCCGCGTCATTGGCTCATTTGGTCCGCTCATCGGCGAACACCTCCTGGTGGGAGATCGGCAGGGACGCGTGGACACGGAAGCCGCCCTCGGGGCGGGGGCCCGCCTCGAACCGGCCGCCGAAGAGCGCGGCGCGCTCACGCATGCCGACGAGGCCGTTGCCCGTCGACAGTTCGGACGGGGCGCCACCGCCGCCGTCCAGGATCTCCAGCTCCACGCGGTCGGCGTGGTAGGTGATCGTGATCTGGATCCGGGACTCGTTCGCGTGCTTGACCGCGTTGGTGAGGGCCTCCTGCACGATGCGGTAGGCCGACAGGTCCAGGCCCGGCGGGAGCCGTACCGGCTCGCCGACGACGTCGAAGGTGATCTCCAGCCCGGAGGAGACGAGCATGCTCACCGTGCCGGACAGCAGGTCCAGGCCGGGTTGCGGGATGGCCTCGTCGAGCGGCATGCGCAGCGCGCCGAGCATGACGCGCAGCTCGTCCACCGCCTCGCGGCCCATCTGCTCGATGCCCAGCAGCATCTCCTCGTCGCCGCCGCCCGTACGGCGCAGCACCCCCGCCTGCATGACCATCATGCTGACGCTGTGCGCGACCACGTCGTGCAGTTCGCGGGCGATGCGGACCCGTTCCTGGGCGACGGCCTCGGCGGCCTGGCGTTCCCTGTCGCGTTCCAACTGCACGGCGTGGGCGGCGAGGCGCTCGGCCCTGGCGGCGTAGGCGTGCACGGCGAGACCGGTGAGGTAGGCGGCGCCGAAGACGACCGTGAGGAAGATGACCTCGTCGAAGGGGAGCCATCGGTGGTCGACGGCCCCGGAGTCGAAGACCAGGATGCCGGTCACGGCCCAGGCGAGACCCGGCTTGAGGGGGAGTTCCGCGGCGACCGTGTGGAAGACGATCAGCAGGGAGGCGAGCTGCCAGGTCTGGCAGTGCTCGTAGCCCTGACGGTGCCAGACGTACTGGGCGAGGATCATCAGGATGAAGACCGCGACCGGCGTCTTGCGCCGGAACCACACCAGCGCGCCGGTGACGACCGCCTGGCCGATCCACCACAGTTCGGGTGTCTCGGCGGCACCGTACTCGGTGGCGACGGTGAACGCCTCCAGCGTGCCGAGGGCGACGACCCCGAGGCCGATCAGGAGGTCGGTCTTCGGGATGGTGCGAAGGTGGCGGGTGAGCGACGCCACGGCGAGGTGCGGGGTGAACGTCGTGCGGGAACGTCGAACGGTCGACGCCGTGCGGGAGCGCCGAGCCAGGGGAGAGGGAACCGCCATGCGGGGAGACTAAACCCTCCCCCCGCTTATTCATATAGGACAAAACGCCCAGACAAGTGGCTTACAAGTGGGTCACAAGTCAGGACGTCCGGAAGGACACGCTCCGCACGAACCGGTTGGCCAGGGTGACGTCACATGTGCCGGGTGCGCAGAAATAGATCATAAGAGCTGGTTCGTCCGGCCGCTCCACGGCCCATCCCGTGAAGTCCAGTTTGCCGCCGCCCTGCGGGTCGGCGATCGACCCTTCCAGGCGTACGGCGGACTGTCCTCCGACCCGCACCTGAACCACCTCGGAGAAGACGTTGACCGCGCCCGGCAGCGACGACTGCAGGGTCTCCTGCAGCTGCTGGGTCCCGCCTCGAGGGTCGAGGGTGTCGAGGGTCTGCGCGTAGATCCCGGTGGCCTCCCCCGGGGAGCTCTTGATGATCTCGTTCACCGTCGCCCAGTCGGCGGTGACCGGCGTGCCGAACAGCGCGTCGAACTCCGTCGCCCTCGGCGACGTCACCACGAACACGTCCGCGTGCGGGTGAGGGGTCCAGCCGCCGGGATGCTCGAAGGCGATCGGCACGGCGGACGAGCCCGCGTACGACGTCCACGCGTCACCGCCCCGCAGGATCGTGGCGAGCACCGCGACCAGCGCGACGACGGCCGCGACCGCCACCGCCGCGCCGACGAGGACGCCCCTGCCGCCGCGTCCGGTCCCGCCCGCCTTCTTCCTCCCCTGCGGTCTCCCGCCCCCCTTCGCGGAGGGCTTCCCCTCTCCCCGCGCGGTCCCGGGTCCGGCCTCCGTCCTCGGCGCGGCCTGGGCGAGCTGGTAGGACTGGCCGCTGATCGCGTCGCGCAACTCGGCGACGAACTGCGTGCAGGTGTCGTAGCGCTGCTCGGGCGACTTGGCCAGCGCCCGCATCATGACGCCGTCGACCTCCAGCGGAAGTTCCGGCCTGAGCGTGCTGAGCGGCGTGGGCGCCTCGGCCAGGTGCGCCCACAGCAGCGCGATCTCGTTGTCGCGCTGGAACGGCAGCCGCCCGGCCAGCGCCTCGTAGACCACGCAGGCCAGGCCGTACTGGTCGCAGCGGCCGTCGATGTGCTCCTTGTTGATCTGCTCGGGGGACATGTAGCGGGGGGTGCCGATGAACTGGTCGGTCTGGGTCAGCCCGGAGATCGAGGTGCGGTGCTTGGTGATGCCGAAGTCGGTGAGGTAGGCGTGGTCGCCCTCGGTGTGGCCCGCGATCAGGATGTTGGCGGGTTTGACGTCGCGGTGGATCAGGTCGTGCGCGTGCGCGGTGTCCAGCGCCGCCGCCACCTGGGCGAAGATCCGGCTCACCTGGCTGACCGGCATCGGCCCCCGGTCGTAGAAGAGGCGGCGCAGGTCGGGACCGTCGACGTAGCGCATCGCGATGTAGAGCGTGCCGTCCTCGGCGGAGTCGGCCTCGTAGATCGGGATGATGTTGGGATGGTCGATGCTGGCGACCGTCCGCGACTCCAGGACGAAGCGCTGACGGAAGCGGTCGTCCTCGCCGAGCAGCGGGTTGAGGATCTTCAACGCCACCTTGCGGTTCAGCCGGGGGTCGACGGCGAGGTAGACCACGGCCATGCCGCCCTTGCCGATGAGGTCCTCGACGTGGTAGCCGGCCACCTCCTGGCCGATCAGGGCTCTGTCGTTCTGGGCCATCACGTCTCCGACGGGTGACCGCAGTAGCCGCAGAAGCGGTGCGCGGGTCCGAGCCGCATTCCGCAGGCGGTGCAGTACTTCTGGACGATCTCCGTGGGCCTGGTCCCGGTGTCCCGCGCCGCCGGAGCGCTCCCGGCGGCCGGTTTCGCCGCAGGGTCCCGCGCGACCAGCACGGGCTGGCCCGGCTCACCCGCCCTGGGGGACGAGGAGGGCGTCACCTTGGGCAGCGCGGGGAAGGAACGGCCGACCACGACCGTGGCGTCCGCCCCCTCGTCGAGCGGCGGCCGCCTCGGCGTGGACGGAGGGCCGGTGAACAGCGGGCCGGGCTGCGGGTGACCGCCCGGCTCGGTGTTCCCCGTGACGCCCCCGGCCGTGTCTCCCGTCGTGTCCCCGCTCGTGTCCCCCGCGGTGTCCTCGTCCTCCTCGTCCTCCTCCGCGGCTCCCCTCCTCCGCCAGATCAGGAACGCTCCAGCCAGCACGGCCAGCACCAGCACTCCGCCCGCGACGAGGAACGGCCACAGGGGAAGCCCGGCTCCGCCGCCTGCCGCGGCGGCGTCCGCCTTCCTGGCCCCCTCGTCCTCGGCGGTGCCCCGCTTCTGCTGGGCCGTCTTCAGGTGCGCCGCGGCCACGGTGTGCCCGGGGTAGAGGTCCAGGACGCGCTGGAAGGCGGGGACGGCGTCGCCGTAGTAGCGGGTGTGGAAGCGGGTCAGCGCCTGCTCGAAGGCGGCGTCGATCGGACCGCGTCTCGGCGTGACCTTCGCCTCGGCCAGCGCCTTGGCGATCTCCCTGACGCCGATCATCCGCCCGTCCTGGCCGCCACCGATCAGCAGGCCGATGACCTCGCCCTTCTTGTCCTCGATCACCGGGCCGCCGAGCAGCCCCCTGTCGACGAGCGCGCCCAGCTTCCGCGGCTCGTCGACCTTGTTCTCCGGGTCCTTGAACCGCCGTCCGCCCTCTCCCGCGCCTCCGGCGCTCAGGTGGGCGATGTCCACGGTCTCCGGCAGGGTGGCGGCGGGCCGTCCGGTGAACCCGGCGACCGCGACCGGCGAGGCCTCCTTGTCCGGCACCTGGGCGGCGAGCGGCGCCGTCGGCAGGCCCGCGCTGCCGTCGGCGCGTCCGACGGGCATGAGCACGGCGGGGCTGTCGGGCCGGTCCCCCGCGCGGACGACCTCGGCCTTGAACCCCTCCTTGTCCGGCGGGGAGATGTTGGGGAAGACGCGGATCTCGGTGGTGACGTCGATGATGCAGGTGGCCGTCGGCTGCTTGGGCGGGTAGCACTCCTGCAGGTGGTGGTTGAGCTGGTCGTCCTTGACCGTGTGCCGCTCGAAGTCCTCGGGGATCTTGACCTTGTGGTGCTCGGCGAAGATCTTGTTGGCCGCGTAGACCGCGACGTCCCTGTCGGTCCTGACCACCCGGGTGAGGGTGACGATGCCGCCCTCGGGGTTGACGACGGTCCCGGTGCCCTCGCCGATCGGCACCTCGTAGCTGCGTTCCACGTGGACCAGCTCGCCGATGTGGTCGAGCAGGGTGATGTCGACGTGCGCCTTGGCCTCGACCCTGACGACCGCGGGCGTCACCAGGTCGGTGATCCCGCTGGGATGCTCGTGTGCCAGGGCAGGGGGCGTCACGGCGGTCACGAGCGTGAAACCGCCGAGGAGCGCCAGAGCCAAGCCGAACCGCCGCATAGCCACTCCATAAGGGGGATAAGGACAAGCGTGGCAACCGTAGTGCAGAAGTCAATAGAACGGCATACGGACAGGCGTTCGCCAGGGAAATAACTCTTGATCACCCAGCTCACACGACGGAAGATCCGGCGGACAGAGCCCCCTCAGCCAGCACAGCTCCAGACAAAGCATCTATATCGGACAGCCCGGTGAGGGACACGTCGATCGCCGTCACCGTACGGCGGGCCGATGACGTCGCACACGACGGAGAGCGCGAAAAGCGCGGAGGCGGGGTCGCGGCGCCGGGCAGGGGCGCACGAGAGTCACGCGCGGCGGAGCGCACGGGTGTGGAGGGGGCAGGGATGTGGAGGAGCACACGCGCGGGGAGGAGAGGTCCGCTCAACCGCGGGGGCGCAGCAGCACCGCGGGGTCGAAGCTCACCTCGAACGGGGCGAACAGGTCAGCCACCCTGCCCGCGGCGTGCTTTCCCGCGGGCTTGTAGTCGTCTCCCACGAGCTCGAGGACGTGCAGGCAGGGCCCCTCGGACAGTTCGATCCGCCAGTACAGCTCGATGCCCGCCGCCGCGTAGGCGGACCGCTTCATGTGCCTGTCACGCATCTGGGTGGTCGGGCTGACGATCTCAACCGCCAGCAGGACGTCGTCCGGCGTGAACATCAGCTCCGTCTCGGCGACGGCCTCCGTCGGCACCACGACGAGGTCGGGGATGAAGAAGTCACGGGGCCCCACCCGGAGGTTGACTCCCGGAAGCGGCTGGAACTCCACCGGTGCGGCGTCTTCGACGATCCGCGCGAGACGGACGACCGCACGCTGGTGCGCAGGAGTCGCAGGGGGGCTGATCAGCAGACTTCCGTCGAAGAGCTCGTAGCGGCTCCCCTCGTCGGGAAACCTGAGCAGGTCGTCGACGGTGAACGGCGGCTCTCCTGGAAGAACCGTCCGCCCGGTCGTCGGCTCCGTCGTCGCCATCGCGGTCACCTGCCCAGTATCGGGAGTCTCACTTCCACCCGCATGGCACTTCCCGCGATTCCCTAACCTGAAGTAGTCGATCCGTCACGGTTCATCCAGTCGCGGGCGCCGCGCCGTACGGCGTCGTGGACCGCGCGGGCGACGCGGGCGCCCCAGGTCGACCTGGGGCCGCCGAACAGCTCCCGCGGCCCCTCCTCGCGTACGGCCACGCAGACCGCGTCCGAGGCGGTGCCCGTGCCGGGGAAGCCCTCCTCGGCCAGCGCCTGGGTCTTGGCCTCGGTGACCGTCATGACGGCGTTGACCAGGGCGGCGTCGGTCATCGCGACCGGCACGGCGACGATGATGTTGATCGTCCCGGGGAGATGCATGGGGGCGAGCTCGGGGTCGGGGACGCCGTCGGGGGCCGCGGCCCAGGTGGGGACGCGCAGGCCGACGGTCGCCGCCGCCTCCACTCCCCCGTCCGTCGCCGTGGTGAAGCGGTCGACCGAGGCGGCGGTCAGCATGCCGACGCCGGGCCCCCTCGGGGCCATCTCCAGCAGGTGCTCGACCGGGTCCATGCGCGAGTAGCCGCCGATCACCTGGGCGTTGAGCGCCCACCTCGCGGGCCCGATGCCGCCGCCGACCATCGCCGAGGAGATCGCCCTCCAGCCGGGACCGAACTCCCACAGCAGCGAGGCCAGCCTGGCCCCGTCCTCCTCGCGGTGACTCAGTTCCATCGTCCGCTCCACAGTCCGGTCCGGCGTCGCGCCGTTGTCTCGAGGGTGTGTCAAGGACGCTCCAGGTGGACCTCGGGCCTGCCGGCCACGCCCGTCGCGACGCGGACGCGGGCGTCGAAGTGCCTGCCGATCAGCTCCTCGGTCAGGACCTCGGCCGGAGTGCCCGAGGCCGCCGTCCCGCCGCCCGCGACGAGCATCATCGAGTCGGCGTACTGGCCGGCGAGGCTCAGGTCGTGCAGGGTCGTGACCACGGTCAGCCCGTCGGCCAGCCTGAGCCGGTCGACGAGCTCCAGGACGTGCTGCTGGTGTCCCAGGTCGAGGGCGGTGGTCGGCTCGTCGAGCAGGAGCACGGGGGCCTGCTGCGTCAGAGCCCTGGCGAGCACGACCCGCTGCCGCTCGCCGCCCGACAGGTGGCCGAGCGCGCGCGAGGCGAAGGAGGACAGGTCGAGCCGTTCCAGCACCGACGCCGTCACCTCCCGGTCCCCACGGCTCTCCCTGCCGAGATGGGGAATGTACGGCGTGCGGCCGAGCAGGGCGTAGTCGAACACCGTCATGTCGGCGGGCAGCGCCGGGGTCTGCGGGGCGTAGGCGAGCAGGCGAGCCCGCTGCCTGGGTTTCAGCCTCCGCAGCGGCACACCGTCCACGAGCACCTCTCCCGAGTGCGGCAGCAGCCCGGCCAGTGCTCTGAGGAGGGTGGACTTGCCCGCCCCGTTGGCCCCGATGACGGCGAGCCAGTCACCGCCGCCCACCTCGAAGTCGACGCCGGACAGCACGGTCCGCGTCCCCAGGACGACGGCGAGGTCCCGCACCTCGACGCGGCTCACGTGTCCACCCTCCTGGTCAGGCGCAGCACGGCCACGAAGAACGGCGCGCCGACGAACGCGGTGACCACGCCGATGGGCAGCTCCGCCGGGGCGATCACGGTCCTGGCGATCAGGTCGGCCAGGACCAGGAAGGCCCCGCCGCCGACCAGTGAGATCGGGAGCACGACCCGGTAGGACCCTCCGGCCAGGCGACGGACCACGTGCGGCACCACGATGCCGACGAAGCCGATCAGGCCGCTGACCGCGACCGCGGAGGCGGTCGCCAGGGAGGCAGCCAGCAGCACGACGAGCCTGACCCTGGCCACGTCGAGGCCGAGGCTGGCCGCCTCGTCGTCGCCGACCGACAGGACGTCCAGCAGTCTGCCGTACAGGAGCAGGACCACCACGGACACCAGGGCGTACGGGGCGACCAGCCAGACCTGGTCCCAGCCGCCGCCGACGTTGCCGAGGATCCAGCTGTAGATGCGCTGGAGCTCCTCCACGTTGAGCTGCTGCAGGAAGGTCTGGACCGCGGAGAGGAAGGAGGTGACGGCCACTCCGGCGAGGACCAGGGTGGCGGTGCCGCCGCCCCGCCCGGCGACGTTGCCCAGCGCGTAGGCGAGCAGCACGCCGCCGACGGCCCCCGCGAACGCGGCGACCGGCACGACGAGGGCGCTGCCGTCGCCCTTCATGAACACGATCGCCGCGGTGGTCGTCAGCCCCGCTCCCGCCGCCGCGCCCAGCAGGTAGGGGTCGGCCAGCGGGTTGCGGAACACGCCCTGGTAACCGGCGCCCGCGCAGGCCAGCAGCCCGCCGACGATCGCGGCGAGCAGGACCCTGGGCAGCCTGAGCTCGAACAGCAGCGCCCGCTCGACCGGCGCCAGTCCCGAGTCGAGCGAGACGAACGGCAGCCAGTCGAGCAGTTGCAGCGCCACCTTCCCCGGAGCCATGTCGGCGGCTCCCGCCAGCAGGGCGGCGAGCATGCTCGCCAGCAGGAAGAAGCAGGCCGCCGACGCCGGCGCCAGACCGAGCCCGGCCGCCCGCCGCGGCGCGCGCCGGGCCGCCACGCTCCTGCCGCCGGGCGGGACGATCTCGCCGCCGACAGGAGCGTCCTTGTCGCCGGAAGGGGCCGAGGGGCGGGAGAGCCTGGTCACTTAGCTGGTCGTGGCCTTGCGGACGACGTCGCCGACCTGCTTGGCGAGGTCGACGACCCGGGGACCCCAGCGAGAGGCGATGTCGTCGTCGAGGAGGACGACCTGGTCCTTCTTGAGCGCGGAGAGCCCGGACCAGCCGGGGCGCTTGGCGAGGGTTTCCTTGGACTGGCCGCAGCACTTGGTGTCGGCCAGGAAGACGAGGTCGGGATCCGCCTTGGCCACGAACTCGGCGGAGAGCTTGGGATAGCCGCCCGCCGCCTCAGGAGCCTTGTCCGCGATGTTGGTCAGGCCGAACAGTCCGTAGATCTGCCCGATGAAGGTGGTCGACGTCGCCGAGTAGGGCGTGCTGTCCAGCTCGTGGTAGTAGGTGAGCTTTTTGTCCTTGGGCGCGGCGGCGGCGAGATCGTCGATCTGCTTCCTCATCCCGGTGACGACCTCCTGGGCCTTGGCCGTGTTGCCCGTGGCCGCGCCGAGGTCGGCGATCTGGTCGTAGGCCTCGTCGAGTTTGGTCGCCGCGGGCTCCAGCAGCACCGGGACGCCGAGCTTGCCCAGCTTGGCGACGACGCCGTCGATGTCGTTCGCGAGCACGACCAGGTCGGGCTTCTTCTCGACGATCGCCTCCACGTTCGGCTTGAAGCCCGACAGTGCGCTCTTCGGCGTCTGCGCCGGATAGTCGGACTGGTCGTCGACCGCGACGACCTGGGAGCCCGCGCCGACGGCGAAGAGGCTCTCGGTCGCGGTCGGCGACAGCGAGACGATCCGCTCGGGCCTGCTCTGGACGACGACCGGCCCGTTGCCCGCCTGCACCGTGACGGGGAAGCCGTCGCTTCCGGCGAACGCCGTCGCCGACGACGCGGAGGGGGTCGCGGACGTGGGGGCCGCCGAAGCGGTCGTGCCCTGGGGGGCGGAGTTCTGGCCGCATCCGGCCAGTGTCAGCACTCCGAGCAGCGCGCCTGCGAAGGCGGTGCGTACGGGCCTCACGCGGGGTCCTTTCAGTTACCGGAACAGAGAGACCCGTGAAGGGACGGGGTCACCCTTTCCACGAGGGTCGACGACGTCGGCACAGCGGAAGGCGACCTGGCTCGGCCCGTGGGGCCATGACAGTTGCGGGACAGCGCCGGGCTCACACCGGACTTCGCTACGCGCTGCGCGTCGGACAAACGCTATCAATCCTCCTGGTGAACCCTTCGTCAAGGGTTCACGCGCCTCTTCTTCCGGTGCGCGGCCCCCCCTAGCCGAGCTGCCGTTCGGCGGCGTCGATGATCTCCTGGAGGCGCAGGCCGTGGGCGGCGTCGAGGGGGTGGCCGCCGCCGCGTTCCACGGTCTCGGCGAACTCCGCGAGCATCACGGCGAAGACGTCGGAGCCGAGCTGGCCGCCGTCGATGCGCTCCCAGCCGAGACGGCCGTGGACCTCCACGTGGGAGGGCGGCGTCTCCCCCGGCACGCTCATGCACAGCGACGCCTCGCTGACCGCGCCCGTCTCGTGCTCCAGCAGCAGGCCGACCCAGCCGTTCGGGTTACCGTGGGCGCGGACCCCCGCGACCCTGCCGAGCGCGGCGTCCAGCATGTCGATCATGTGAGGGCCGACGTCGAGGATCGCGCCGCGCTCGAGCCGCCACGGGGTGGCGAAGTCGCCGCCGAGCAGGGATCCGGAGACGTTGGCCGCGTGCCCGCCGAACGGCTCGATGGCCGAGACCCTGGCCAGGAACGCCCTGGTCGCCTCCGAGTAACGCCAGGTGAGGACCATCTGGGAGGGGACGCCCGCCTCAGCGACCGCCTCGGCCAGCCGCCTGGCCCCGTCCAGGTCGGCGGCCAGCGGCTTCTCCAGCAGCAGCGCCTTGCCCGCCTTGGCGGCGAGCACGCCGAGCTCGGCCTGTACGGCGGGCGGCACGGAGAACGCCACCGCCTCGCAGTTGTCGAACAGCTCCTCGATCCGGTCGAAGACCGGGACGCCGAACCTGGCCGCGACCTCGGGGCGTCGCGCCCACACGCCCGCCAGGCGCGTGTCCGGTCCGGCCGCCAGCATCGGCGCGTGCACCATCTCCGCCCAAGGCCCCGCGCCCACCAAACCCACGGATATCGTCACGGCCTCAGCTTCTCACGCTCTCCTCCCCCGAGCGTGCGCTCGGGGTGGCGTGCCCCGTGCCCGCGCGGGAAGTCCGTGGGGCGCCGCGCGGCGCGCGGGCCGTGGCGGCATGATGGATCCCCTATGGACGAGATGATTCTGCTGCGGCACGGCGAGACCGAGTGGAGCAGGAACGGACGCCACACGGGGCGCACCGACCTGCCGCTGACCGGCAGGG
The DNA here is from genome assembly GCF_027922005.1 of Streptosporangium carneum. GTDB lineage: Bacteria > Actinomycetota > Actinomycetes > Streptosporangiales > Streptosporangiaceae > Streptosporangium > Streptosporangium carneum. The sequence goes on from NZ_BSEV01000007.1 coordinate 265,122, forward strand.
GCGAGGACCAGGGGCGGGCGCTCGCGCCGCTGGTCAAGGGCAGGTCCTTCGGCCTGACGCTGGTCAGCCCCGCCCTGCGGGCCCGCCGTACGGCCGACCTCGCCGGGCTGACGGGCTACGAGGTCGACCCGGACCTGTGGGAGTGGGACTACGGCGGCTACGAGGGCATCACCACCGCGGACATCCGCCGGACGCGTCCCGGCTGGTATCTGTGGCGCGACGGGATCGTCCCCGGTGACGCCGAGCATCCCGGCGAGAGCGTGACCCAGGTCGCCGCGCGCGTGGACCGGGTGATCGACAGGGCTCGGGCGGCGGAGGGCGACGTCGTCCTGGTGGCCCACGGGCACTACCTGCGGGTGCTGTGCGCCCGCTGGCTCGGCCTGCCTCCGCAGGACGGCCGTCTCTTCCGTCTGGACACCGGCACCTACTCCAGGCTCGGCTTCGAACACGGCGAGCCGGTCGTGCTCGCCTGGAACGCTCCCGTCTGAGCGACCCGCGCGAGGCGGCCGTCGACGCGACCGCGCCGGGCCGCGGGCCTCGGCCCGTCAGCCGCTCGAGAACCCCTCGTGACCGCGGCGGGCGTCCTCGAAGTGGCCCCACCGCCGGTAACAGGGCTGGTCGCGCACTCCGGTGACCCATGTGCGGTAGGACACCGGAGTGATCGCACCGTCGCCTGTGGCCTGCGAGGCGACGCCATAGGTGCGGATCACGACGCGACCGCCCGGTGCGAAGAGCACGTCGTCGGCCACGGGATACAAGGTCATCTGGTCGAGCACGGCTTGGACCCCCATTCGCTGTTGGCCCAACTCTTTCCTGCCGACCCGCTCCCCGAGTTACGTCACCGGCGCGCCGAGGTCAACCACGCGCGCCTGGTGTGAAAACGGCGTTACACCGTAAGGCTGTCGAACTCCCCGTCTTTCACCCCGAGCACCAGCGCACGGATCTCGTCGCGGGTGTAAATCAACGCCGGCCCTCCCGGAAAGCGGGAGTTCCGGACCGCGATACTGCCGTCGGGCAGTTCGGCCAACTCGACGCAGTTGCCCGTCGAGTTGCTGTGACGGCTCTTCCGCCAACTCGCCCCGGCCAGGTCCGTGGCGGGCATGCCGTTGTAGGTGTGCTTCATTTAGATCTCTCTGAGAAGGTCGCCGAGGATCTCGGCGGTGCCCCCAGGCGTGGTGCTTTCCACGCACAGCTGCTCCATAGCCGTGAGGTATGGATCGATGTCCTCACGTTTGTCCAGGTAGAGGGCACCCCAGAGCTGCTCGACATAAACGACGTCCGACAGGTCGGACTCGGGAAACCGCAAGATGCTGAACGCACCACCCTCGGCCGCGTGCATGCCGAACCGGAAGGGCATCACCTGGATGGTGATGTTGGGCAGCGAGGCCACCTCCAGCAGGTGCTGGAGCTGTTCCCGCATGATCTCCCGTCCTCCGATCGGGCGCTTCAGGGCCGCCTCGTCGATGACCGCCCACAGGCGCGGGCTGTCCCTCTTCGTCAGACGCTCCTGACGCTGCATGCGCATATGCACACGCCGCTCGATGTCCGCCTCCGGCACGTCCGGGTAGCCCAACCGGATCACGGTGCGCGCGTAGGCGGCCGTCTGCAGCAGGCCGGGAACGAACTGCACCTCGTAGGTGCGGATCACGTTCGCCGCCTCCTCCAGCCCCACATAGGTGGTGAACCAGTTCGGCAGGAGATCGCCGTACTTGTGCCACCAACCGGGGGTGTTCGCCTCGCGGACCATCTCCAGCAGGCCGCGCCGTTCCGCGTCATCGAGCACGCCGTACAGGGTGAGCAGGTCCTCCACGTCCCGTGTCTTGAAACCGACACGTCCCAGCTCCATCCGGCTGATCTTGGACTCCGAGGCCCGGATGTGGAATCCGGCCACCTCACGGGGGAGCCCCTTCTCCTCACGCAGACGGCGCAGGCTTGCGCCGAGCATGATGCGCCGAACGGTGGAACCGGTACCTGGCGGGTCCATGGACACGTGGTTGCTCCTCGCTCGCTTTCCTGATCGACAGTCTGTCACTTCGCGGCACAAGATTCCCTAGCCGCGGACAAGATCCCCTTTCTGTCCCGATTGCCGAATTCATGGGTAACCGTAGCGGTTGCACACACCTTATGCACGTGCATTCGCTCTTGCACCTGCACGGGAGTTTGCACCATGATGATCGATGTGCAGTCCACCCAAACCGCGCTCTCCCGAACCTCCTGGACGGCGCTTGACTGGTGGCCCCCCGTCGGCTGGTGGCCAGACGCCGCCCGCGACCTCCTCTCCGGGTCGACGGCCATGGCCAGCGCCACCTTCGTGCTCCCCCCGCAGGCAGAGTCCGTGCACTCCGCCCGCAGCTTCGCGACGGGGACGCTCACCGGCTGGAAGCTCAGCGAGCTGAGCGAGAACATGGAGCTCGTCGTCTCCGAGCTGGCCACGAACGCCTTCAGGCACGGTCTGCGACTGGCCGAGTCCCGCGCCAAGGAACCGATCAGGCTCTCCTTGCTGCGCCGGGGAGGCCTGGTCGCCTGCGCGCTGAACGACCCGGGATCGGGCTTCCCCACGCTGCGCGATCCGTCACCCCTGGACATCGGCGGGCTCGGACTGCACATCGTCGAGTCGCTGAGCGCCCGCTGGGGCTGGGCCCCCCTGGCGCCCTACGGCAAGATCGTCTGGGCCGTCCTCAGGTAGCCGTCCCCGCCAGACCCTCGGGGCAGCCGTCCACGACGGTCCCGAGGGCGGCCGTTCCGGCCCCATCGCCCTCCCCGAAAAGGCGCCGCCTCTTCCCCTCATCTGGCGCCGACCGGCTCCCGGGGCCGCCGCGTACCCCCACGTGCGGTCCCGGGAGCGGTCAAAACCCGGAGAACATCGCTGGAACCAGTCGCATTCTGCGCGGTGCATCCCGCCGAGATGCCCTCTGCATTACCGTGGATGTTTATGGCTCACGGAGAGTCCCCACGCGAGATTCCTGCAGAGAGCTGCGAGATGAACGATCATCTGCACGGCTGGTTGAAGACCCTCGACGAAGAACGGCTCACCCGGGTTCTGGCCAACCGGCCGGACGCCATCGCCCCGCCGTGGCCGCGCCGCCTGGACACCCTGGCGCAGCGGCTGGGAAACGGGTCCGCGGTGACGGCGGTCATGCGCGGCCTTCCGCTGCCCTCACTGGAGGTGGCGCAGGCGGCGCTGGCCATGGGCGGCCGCGTCGACCTCGAGGCGCTGGCCGGGTTCATGGGCGTGCCGGAGGCCGAGATCGCCCCCTGGGTCGACCTGCTGTTCGACCACGCCCTGGCCTGGCCCGACGACGAGGGGCTGATCAGGATCGCCGACGGCGTCGCCCGCCGGTGGGCCGCTCCGTGCGGCCTCGGCGAGCCGCTCACGCACTACCTCGACTCGTGGACCGTGAGCGCCGACGCCCTGCGCGCGCTCGCCAGGACGCTCGGCCTGCCCCACGGCCCGAAGCGCCACACGATCGCCAAGGTCGCCGAGACGCTCTCCGACCCCGCGCGGCTGGCCACGCTGCTGGAGCGGGCGCCCGACGGGACGGGACGGCTGCTGGAGGAGTTCGCCTGGGAGGGCCCGGCCCGTGACGTCGACGGGGGCCGGTTCGTGGCGCCGGGCTCCCCGGAGAAGTGGGCCGGCGACCACGGGCTGCTCTTCCGGCCGAGCTGGAACACCGCCGAGATGCCCAGGGAGGTCGCGCTCGCGCTGCGCGGCCCCGGCTACCACCCGCCGTTCACCCCCGCCCCGCCGGACCTGGCGACCATCCCGGTGGATCCCGAGGCCGTCGACCACCTGATGACGCTGGCCGCCCCGCACATGGTCGAGCGCTGCGCCGCGATGCTGGAGAACACCGCCAAGGTCCCGCTGCCGCTGCTGAAGGCGGGCGGGGTCGGCGTGCGCGAGGTGCGCAGGCTGGCCAGGGACACCGGCTGCGACGAGGACGAGACCCGGCTGCTGCTGGAGATATGCGCGGTGGCCAGACTGCTGGCCTGGGACGACTCGGCGGGCGGGCTGGTTCCGACCGAGAAGTTCGACCGCTGGCGGCTGGACGACGCCGCGGCCAGGCTGCGGGTGCTGCTGTCGGCGTGGTGGCGGATGGAGCGCTCTTCGCTGCGCCGGATCGACGGCAAGTACGGCACGGTGCTCGGCGACGACCCCATGGGGGCGATGGTCGCCAGGGCCAGGCGGGCGGTGCTCGGAGTGCTGGCCCGCCTGCCCGCCAGCACGGCGTGCGCCGACCGGGCGGGGCTGGTCGGCTCCGCCCACTGGCACGCCCCGCTGCTCGAGCAGCCGCTCCTGGCCGAGTGCGCGCCCGCCGTGCTCGACGAGGCCAGGATGCTCGGGCTGGTCGCCTACGACACGATCACCGACCTGGGCCGCGCGCTGGCCGTCCTGGACGCCGCGGGGGACGAGAACGACGACTCGACGCCGCTCGTGGAGAACGATCCGGTGCTGGTGGAGTGCTCGACCAGAGCGTTGGCCAGCGTACGGCGGAGCGCGCTGTTCGGGGCCGACCTCACCGCCGTGGTGACGGGCCCGCCCTCCGCCGAACTGGCCGAGCTGCTCGACCGGGCGGCCGACCGCGAGTCCAGGGGGGCCGCCTCGGTGTGGCGGTTCAGCCCGATGAGCGTACGGCGGGCGATGGACGCCGGGTGCGCCGCCGACGACCTGCTGGCCGAGCTCGCCGAGGTGGGCACGATTCCGCAGCCGCTGGAGTACCTCGTGCGCGACGTCGCCAGGCGGCACGGCGAGGTCACCGTCACCACGGTCGCCTGCATCGTGCAGGCCTCCGACCCGGTGCTGCTGGCCGAGATCGCCGGGCACAGACGGCTCGGCAGACTGGGCCTGCGGCTGCTCGCGCCGACCGTGCTGGCCAGTGCCGTGCCCGCGGCCAAGACCCTGGCCGCGCTGCGGGAGAACGGCTACGCCCCGGTCCCGATCGAGGACACCGGGGAGATCACCGTTCGCCGGGCCCGGATCGAGGAGCCCCAGAGCGGGCGGCTGATCCTGCTGCCCGGTGGCCGCGTCGCCGAGTTCGAGCAGCCGCCCTACTCCCTGTTCGAGATCCCGCCCGATCCGCGCGAGCACGCCCAGCGGCTGCTCGCCGTCGACGGGGGCGCCGCCCAGCAGAACGGCAGGACGTGGGCGGTGATCGGCCGCATGGCCTCCCGGCTGCCGACGGCCCAGCAGTCGCTGCTCGGCTTCGTGGTCGACCGGGGGGTGCGGGCGGCGATCAGGCTGGCCGACGGGCTGACCGCGACCATCAGCCACGGCGAGCTGCGCAGCGGAGTGCTCGACGCGTGGTGCGAGGAGGCCGGAGACTACCTGGAGTTCCCCCTGGCCGACATCGTCGAGGTCCGCGGGGCCTACGCCTGACCTGTCCCGAGCCCGCCCGGGACAGGCCGGCGCGCCCACGCGTCCTCGCGCCGGGACGCGCGGCCGGGGACGTCGCCTCCGGGCCGCGCACCCCTGCGGGCCCCGTCACCCGCGGCTCTCCCACGGGACGCGGGCCGCCGCTATCCCGTGCAGGGCGGCACCTTCGGGTCGTCATGGGTGCGGACCGCGGGAAGCCAGGCGGCGCCGCCGGGAACGTCGTCGAGCCAGACCCGGAACCAGCGTGTCGTGCCGACGCCCGTCTCGTCCTCGACCCGCTCGCCCTCGTGGAAGACGCAGTCGGCGTTGAGGACGTCGCCGTGCCAGATGCGATGGCCGACCACGTTGTGGACGTCGTATCTCTTGCGCGGGTCACGGGCCAGGCCCATGCTGCAGGCCGGAACCCGTTCCTTCCTGGTTTTGCAGTCGCCCTCGACGTTGAACACCCGGACGGTGGCCGTCACCGTGCCTGACCGGCTCTCGGCGATGGTCGGCAGACCGTCGCCGCGGCCCGCTCCCGACATGAGGACGACGGTCACCGCGGCCGCGGCGAGGACGACCCCCGCGACGAGAGACGGCCCCACCCGCCTGCCGCCGGGACGCCACCACCGCGCGGGCGCGACCACCCGCGGCTCCTCCGGGGGCGCACTGTCCGGGGCAGCGCTGTCTGGGGCCGCGCTGTCCGGCGTCGCGCCGTCCCGCCGGCGCCCGGCGTCCGGTTCCTCCGTGAGGCTCCCGGCCGCCGCGGGGCTCCCGGCCGCCGCGGACGACGGTCGCGCGGCGTCGGCCAGCGCCCACAACCGGTGCAGTTCCCGGGACTCCTCGTTGCTCGCGCCGCAGGCCTTGGCGAAGGCGTGCACCGGGCCGTAGGCCGCGGGAATCTTGGTGCCCGCGCAGTAGCGGTGCAGGCTGGAACGGCTGATCCCGCTCCGGCGCGCCAGCGCCTCGAAACTCACCCCCGAACGGTCCTTGAGCGCCCGAAGCCGGGCGGCGAACCGTTGGACTTCCTCCCCCTGTGTCATTGCGTCTCCGCAGCGAAGGCGAGCCACAGGGCCCCAGGGCTGCCGAGGCAGTCGTCTCACCTGTATCCCAGCAGATCCGAAACCTCACAGCTCGCGGTGGTTGGGACATCTCAACGTCCCATCTTGGCAATCTTCCTTGTGGGATGTCCCGGCCTTCCGCAACCTCGGTCTGGAAACAGCGCGGCGCCGGCGCCAGGAGCGAAAGACCGGCCGGTCACCGCGTTCCCCCACCCCTGTCAGAGCTCGAGACGTTCTCATCCGAGCTCGGAAACGGAGAGGATCACCATGCGAATGACCTTCGGGAAGCGCGCGGCGCTCAGCGTCGTGGCGGCCGGCTCGCTGCTGATCGCCCCCGCCGCCGCCCACGCCGCCACAGACGCCGCCACAGACGCCGCCGCCGGGGCCGCCGTCCCGGTCTCGTGCGCCGGAATGGTCAACCCCGTCAACGCCACCGGCGTCAGCACCGTCAAGTCGACCCCGATGCCGGGGCGGACGCTGGAGCTGCGCACCGGGCAGATCAACGGGGTCCAGTACGCGTGGACGCGCGTGCAGAACTCCCAGAACGGCGACCAGATCTGGATCGACATCTCCGGAGACGGCGGAACCACGTGGAGGCAGTGCGACCTGAGGACCATCGGCACCGGAAGGAACTACGGAAACGCGCTGAAGACCGTCAACAGCTCCCTGGTGTGCATGCGGGCGGGCGCGCGTCCCGCCGGGGTCGGCTCGTCATACCTGACCGACTGGTGGTGCTAGCGGCGCCCGGCGCGCCGCAGGGAAGCGACGCCCGGTAGGGCGCGGGGCCTTTTCGTCCGCTCGGCCGTACGGCTGACCGGGCGGAAGGCCCGACGTCGTGACGCCTCGCGCGGGGCAGGCGTCCCGGCGTCAGGGCATCGGGACGTCACCGCGCCGGGAGGCCGGGCGGCGGCCCGTCCGCCCCGTCAGCCGTCCGGAGCGCGGACCCCACGTCGTCGCCGCGATCCGCCCCGGTCACCCCAGGGCCAGCGTGCGGACCGCCCGCCGCGCGCGCGCCTCGCCGTACTCGGCGACCATGGCCGTCACGTGCTCGGCGGCCAGCGCGGCGAGCAGGGCGTGGGCGAGGGGGTCGGCGTCGCAGCCGGGGCGGGTCCCGGCGAGCAGGATCGCCACGTGGCGGTGCCAGAACCGGTAGGCGCCGATGCGGTAGCGGGCCCCCGGGCTCGCGGTCTCCGACATCCTGACCAGGTCGAGGTGGCCCAGCAGGTAGTCGAGGTAGGCCTCGACGAACGCGGCAAGCCGCTCGGCGGCCTGGGCTCCCGGGCCCAGGGGCGCGGGGCCGCTCAGGATCGCCTCCTGGAGCTCGCGCTCCCGCTCGTCCAGGAGCGCGACGGCCAGCCCCGCCTTGTCGCCGAACCTCCTGAAGAGCGTGCCCTTGCCCACTCCCGCCTCGGCCGCGACCGCGTCCATCGAGACGGCGTCCACGCCCTTCTCACGGAACAGCCTCGCCGCCGCCGCCAGCACCTTCAGACGGTTGCGCGCGGCGTCGGCCCGCTCCCTCCGAGGCTCGTCCAGCAGCACGCGCAGCGACTCGGTTGACGAAGCGGACTGCGGTCCGCTAGATTCCAGATCACTCACACAAACGGACTATAGTCCTTTTAGGTCCTGGAGGGCCAGCCATGACAGCACTGATCACCCGCGACGAGCTGAGGACCGCGATCGAGGCGGGCGCCGTCGTCGTCCTGGACGCCCTCGGCGGCGACTACTACGCCCAGCAGCACCTGCCCGGCGCGATCGCCCTGGTCGAGAGCGAGGTCGCCGAGCGCGCGGCCGAACTGCTCCCCGACAAGGACGCCGCCATCGTCACCTACTGCTCGAACCCCGCCTGCGGCAACAGCGAGGCGGTGGCCCGGCGGCTGACCGCGCTCGGCTACACCGACGTCCGCAAGTACCGCGAGGGCATCCAGGACTGGACCGAGGCGGGACTGCCCGTCGAGTCCGGCGTCACGACCGGCTGACGCTCAGCTCCTGATCCCGCAGCGCCGTACGGCCAGCAGGGCCAGCGCCCTGCTGGTGGCCCACACCTCGCGCAGGTCGACCCGCTCGCGCGGCGCGTGGGCCAGGCGCACGTCGCCGGGCCCGTAGTGCAGGGCCGGGACGCCGCCCGCGGCGTAGAGGCGCAGGTCGCTGCCGTACGGCGCGGCCGCCTCCGCGGGGCGGCTCCCGGTCGCCTCGGCCACCGCGCGGGTCACCTGGTCCAGCAGCTCGTGACCCGCGGGCAGCCGCCCGCTCGCGAACTGCCCTCCCGGCCAGGTGACCCTGGGAGGATGCTCCCTCAGCCACGGCGGGCCGAGCTCGGCGATCGCGGTCTCCAGGGCGAGACGGGCGCGTGCCGGGTCCTCGTCCAGGCGCACGCCGAGCCTGCCCTCCGCGACGAGCAGGTCGGGCACGCTGCTGGCCCAGTCGCCCGCGCGGACCGTGCCGATCTCGATCGGGTACGGCAGCGGGTTGCCCGCGAAGACCGGGTCGGCGTCGCGGTTGCGGTCGGCCTCCAGACGCCTGATCGCCTCGAAGACCGGCCAGAAGACCTCCAGGGCGTTGACCCCCTCATAGCGGGTCGCGCCATGGGCCGCCCGCCCCTCCACCTCGATCCGGAACGTCAGCGCGCCGGCGGTCGCGGTGATGACCGTCCCTCCCGTCGGCTCGGTCATCACCGCCGCCGCGCCTCCGTGGCCTCTGGCCAGGGTGGCGAACGCGCCGAGTCCTCCGTCCTCCTCCCCCGCCACGCAGTGCACGGCCAGCGGGCGGGCGAGCCGTACGCCGGACCTGCGCAGCGCGACGGCGACGGCGAGGTTCGCCGCGAGCCCGCCCTTCATGTCGCAGGCTCCCCTGCCGTGCAGGACGTCGCCGGCGATCCTGGCGTCGAAGGGGTCGGCGCCCTCCCACCTGGCCGGGTCGCCGACGGGCACCACGTCCACGTGTCCCTGCAGGACGAGTGCGGGCTCGCCCTCCCCCTCCGTGACGCCGACCACGCCGTAGGCCTCGGTCCGCGGGGCCTCGGTTCCCGGGAAGCCGGGCGCGGCCCTGAGCGCGTCGAGGTCGAGCCTCCAGAGGTCGACGTCCAGCCCCGCCTCCGCGAGCAGCCGCCCGCAGCGGTGCTGCAGCTCCGACTCGGCGTCGGAGCCGGTCACGCTCGGCACCCGCACCAGATCGGCCAGCAGCCTGACCGTCTCGGCGTCGTCGAGGGCGTTCAGCACCCTCGCCTCGGCGTCGGACACCCCCGCGGACCCGTTCTCGGACATGTCCCTAGCCTTCCAGGGCCACCTTCCTGGCCAGACCGAGGGGCAGGCCTCCCGAGCCCGCCAGGGTGTCGTGGAAGGCGCGCAGGTCGCCACGGCCCGCGGCCAGGTAGTCGTCGCGGATGCGGTCGATCTCCAGGGCGCCGGTGAGGTAGGAGGGAGCCTGGGTCGGCCACGCGCAGTAGCGGTTGACCTCCCCCTTGGAGGTTCCCGGGGTGAGCGAGGACCTGGTGGTCATGAACTCCTCCGCCTCCTCGACGCTCATGTCACCGCAGTGCAGCGAGGTGTCCACGACGATGCGGGCGGCCCTGAACAGGCGGAAGTCCAGGTGGGCGAGCTCCTGGGCGGGAGTGGTGAAGTAGCCCTGCTCCCGCATGACCTTCTCGACGTACAGGCCCCAGCCCTCGACGAAGTACGGCGTGCGGAACAGCTTGCGAACCCGGCGCGGGCTGCCCGCGACCCAGGACAGGTGCCAGTGGTGACCGGGGTAGGCCTCGTGGACGGCGATGGAGGGCATCTGCGCCCTGGCGTTGGTGCGCAGCCGCTGGCGCACCTGCTCCTCGGTGAAGGAGTCGGGGGTGAACGGCACGAAGAAGTGCCCGATCCTGGAGGGGGAAAGGGGCGGAGGCTGCATGTAGGAGGCGACGGAGAGGATGGGCCGCTGGAACTCCGGCGACGGCACCACCCGGCACTCCTCGCCCTCGGCGAACGTCACCAGGCCGCGCTCGCGCACGAACTCCCTGGCCCGCTCGGTCTCGAACTCGTACTCGGCCCGCATGTCCTCCAGCGTCGGCGCGTGGTCGTCCTGGAGCGCGGTGACGGCGGCGTGCCAATCGTCGGAGCCGCCGGGAAGCCGCCTGGCGACCTCGCGCATCTGCGCGTCCAGCTCGTCGTAGGCGGCCTGGCCGCGCTTGAGCAGCTCGTCGGCGCCGTAGCCCAGCATCTCCCGCTCACGCAGCAGCGTCGAGTAGAGCTCCTCGCCCATCCGCCAGGTGCCCGTGGCCTCGAAGCCCTCGAGAAACCCGACCAGCTCGTCGAACGCCGCGGCGGCGGGCTCCGCCGCCGCGGCGAGGCGGGCGCGCGACCGCTCGTCCGCGACCTGGCCGGGAACCGTCTCGGTGAGGAAGCGCCGCGCGGTCCGCGCCTGGCCCAGCCCTCGCTCCACCAGCAGCGCCGCCGCCAGTGCCGGATCCAGGTTCGCACGGCATGCCGCCAGGACGTCGGGGACCTCGGCCAGCCGCGCGACGGCCGCCTCGACCAGCTCCGCCTCGGGAGACAGCCGGTGCAGGAACGGGCTGAACATCGAGGCGAAGATCGCCCCCACGTAGACGGAGGGATCCCGGCGCCAGGTCGGCCACGCCTCGTAGGCCAGGGATCCGCGCAGCGTGGACATCACGAGCCCGCGGTCGATCCCGTCCTCGAAGCTCTCCGCGCTCCGGTTGCCCGCCTGCTCCTCCTCCACCGCCTGGAACCGCTCCAGCCAGCGCCGCGACTCCCGCTCCCTGGCGAGGATGCCCGCCTCCGTGAAGTCGCCGAGGGTCCGGTCGTAGCCTTCGGCTCCCATGAGGGCGGCCTGGATGGGATTGGCCTCCAGATGCCAGCTGAGGAAGTCGTTCACGAGCTCAGAAGACGTCATAGCGCGAAATATTACTTTCCGTACCTCAGGTGTTATCAATACCTCCGGCCCCGGACTCGAGCCCCGGCGAGGCACTCGGCCGCACCCGCCACGGCGGCGACCGGCGGCGGACGAACCGCCGGCGCGGTTGACGGGAGAAGAGAGGGCGGACTTGGGACATCAGCCGGCGCGGTGCCGCCGTTCCCATAAGCTTCTACTGTGGGTGACCCGAAATTCGAGATCCAGATGCTCCACGACCGCGTCATGGTCAAGGTCGAGCAGGAGTCCGAGGAACGGCGCAGCACCGCGGGCATCGTCATTCCCGCGACGGTGAAGATGGCCAACCGGCTCGTCTGGGGTGAGGTCTGCGGCGCGGGCGCGAACGCCCGGTCCGTCAAGGTCGGCGACAAGGTCCTGTTCAGCCCGGAGGACCAGCACGAGGTCGAGGTCCACGGCCAGCTCTACCTCGTCATGCGCGAACGCGACCTGCACGCCATCGCCACACCGCAGACCGACAACGGCACCGGCCTGTACCTCTGACCCGCCGCCCGCGCGACGCCGAGGGCCTCCGGCCCGCGCCGGGGCCTCGGGACAGGCCGTACGGAGCCTCCCGGGGCGCCCCCGAGCGGGCGCGCGAGGAGCCCCTCAGGCCGTGACCAGCAATCCCCTGCGCAGGTTCTCGGGGTCGTAGGCCACGGTGACCGCGGTTCCCTCGGGAAGCGGGTCGAAGGTGAGCTGCCTGAACGCGAGTCCGGGCACCTCGGGCGCCTCGACGTGCAGGCGCATCAGCGCCCTGCCGTTGATCCTGCTGGGCGTGCCGGAGACCGCGGTGACGACGCCCTGGGCCCGCAGGCCGTGCTCACGCAGGAACGCCCGCCTGCGGTCGCACCCGCTCAGGAAGGCGGCGAGCAGGAGGGTCGCGACGACGGCGACCACCCCGAAGACGCAGAAGACGATCCCAAGTGTCAGCCCGGATCCGCGCTTCATCTCGATCTCGTGGCCCATGAGCTCGGGAACCACGAAGAACAGTCCCAGCGGAAGCCACACGATGTGCGCGCCGGGGATGAACAGGAACGGCCTGAAAGTCTTGGTGTAGCGCATCTCCTCCATGGCCGCACCGTAGGTTCGTCCGCCTGCATCCCCCTTGCAGCCCGGTTGTCGCCCCTCGTGAGAGCGGCCGGACCGGCCGACCGGGGCAGCCGGACCGGTCGCCGCGCACGGGCGGGCTCGGTCGCCGCGCACACGGCGACCGGTCGCCGCGCACGGGCGCGGGCGGCGCCGGAGATCCGGCCCCGCCCGCTTCGCCGCTCGGACTCGCCGCTCAGCCGCGTGTGTAGCTCAGATAGATCTTCTTGTTCCAGTCGGCGGCGGAGACGTCGGCCAGGACCCGCAGCCCCTTGCCCTTGACGTCGACCAGCACGGCCCGATAGCCGCTCGAACTGGGGACGACGGCGATGAAGCTCCGCTCGTCCCACCAGCCGAGCAGGGCCTTCGGCTTGATGTTCACCTTGGCCGCGAGCTTGCCGGAGACGCGGTCCCAGACGCAGACGTACTCGGTGTAGCTCGCCGGGCACCAGGTCATCAGCCCCTTCCCCGAGGGGGAGAAGACGTCCTCGCCCCCGGCGGGAGCCCCGGTCTTCGTCAGGGTGCGTCTGACGGAGCCGTCCTGGCCGTAGAAGCGCAGCCCGCTCTGGTAGGCGGCCACCAGCTGGGCGTTGTCCGGGGTCCACCGGAACCTGGCGGCCTTGTCCACCCCGGGAACGGCCACGGTGCGGGCTGTCTTCGCCACCGCGTCGACGATCACGAACCCGGTGGTCTCCCAGCCGGTCCCGGCCTTCCGCTGGGCGGTCAGGACCACCTTGCGGCCGTCGCGGGACCAGTGGGCGAAGTGGGCGACGAGCGGCTTCTGGACGGTCTGGACCTTGACGGCCTTCTCCGCGACCAGGTCGGCCAGGAGCACCGAGTCGTGACCGGAGCTGTAGGAGGTGGGAACCGCGAGCGCCTTGGCTCCCCCGGGCGACACCGTGATCTCCTGGTAGCCGGCCTGTTTGCCGAAGACATCGCCTTTGCGGAGGTAGGCGAGATTGTCGAAGGTGTAGGAGGTCACCGTCAGAGGGTCTCCAGGACTTTCGCGGACGGTCACCCGGGTGTCGGGCAACGTGACGTCGGCGGGCAGGGCGGCGTGGGCGGCGGGCGGGGCCAGCGCGGTCACGGAGATCGCGATGACAGCGCTGCCGAGCAGTCGGTGAATCCCAGGAGTCACAGGCACGGCCGCAGCTTAGGGCGGGAGGTCCTCATAGTTTGTGATCTATAACGAATCGGTCCGCCTGACAAGGGTGATCCGGATCAACGGCCGCTTCCGGCCGTTTCCCCGGCGGCCCGGCGACGGCTCCATGAGAGAAGCCGGGCGGGACGGCCTTCGCCGCCCTCGCCCGGCTCACCGCGTCGGACCGGCCAGGGAGTTCGCTCGGGGAGGCACCCCCAGGGCCCCTGCTCGGAAGCGCCGGTCCGGAACACCGCCCCCGGACGCAGGCCCGGAGGCGCCGGTCCGGAACACCGTCCCCGGACGCCGGCCGGTGGACGACCGGCCCTGGGACGCCTGTCCGGAAACGACCGGTCTAGAAGTAGCCGACGCCCGCGACGGTGACGGGCTGGTCGCCGACGTTCTTCACCCTGAAGCGGACGCAGGCCGGGGCCGGGGAGTCGGCGGCCGCGACGTAGGCGGCGTGGTCGTTGGCGGCGATGGCCACCTTGCCGATGTGCCGGCCGTGGCAGTTGCCGATCCGCACCTCCGTCGGCTGGGTGTTGTTGTCCAGCTTGACCAGCACGCGGCCCTTGTAGGGGGCCGTGGGGACGAGTTCGGGGCTGAGGGACACCTCCGCGCCGGGGTTCACCGTCGCGGTCAGGTTCACGCTGTCGGCGTGAGCCGTGCCCGTCATGACGACCGCTCCGGCCGCGACGATGACGAACATCGAAGAAAGGGTGCGCATCGTGCGTCACTCTCCTTGCGTCTTTGGGGTTGAGACGCAGAGGACACTACGGAGGGTGACGCATCGAAACGGTTATGTGAACGTCGGCTCCGGGCAAAGGATCACCGGCGGCGTCAGCGGTTCAGGAGCTCGCGAGCCTCGGCGATCAGGTCGAGGTGGAAGCTGAGCTTGAGGCCGTAGTAGACGATCGCCAGGGCGGCGGCGGCCGCGACGAGGACCACCAGGATCTTCACGGGCCAGCCCTGGCGGCCGAGCCAGGCCGTCCAGCCGGCCAGTGTTCGCTTGCCGAACTCCAGGAGGCGGTGGGCCCAGTGGAACTCGGTGGCCAGCACGGCCAGACCGGCGAAGACGACCAGCCAGCCGGGCCCGGGGAAGGGAACCATGATGAGACCCGCGACCACCAGCACGGCGCCGATGACACCGATGACGATCTTGAGGGTGAGGCGGCCCGCCTGGGTCGACCTGATGCCGTCGAGCCAGCTCTGGATGCTCGACCGGCGAGCCGCGTCGTCCTTCAGAGCGTCGGCGTCGCCGGTCTCCGACGGGCGCCCGGACTCGTCGCGGGTCTTCCGCACCTCATCTGAGATAGCCACGCACTCTCCCGGCCTGTCGGTTTCGCTTAAGAATAGGGCCGCTCACCCCATCTGCGGTCATTGTGCGGGACATGACGCGTTCACGATCCCGGAGCGCGCGGGCGGGGAGCTCAGGGACTAGGAACCGGACACGGAGGGCGGGACGCGGACCTCCGCGGCGACCAGCGTGTTGCCGTACAGGTCGGCGAAGTGCAGGGACCGACTGGCGGCGTCCTGCTGTTCGTTCCACACGCGCACGCCGTGCTCGCGGAGACGCTCCCCGACCCGGTCGAGGTCGTCGGTGTACAGGACGAGCAGCGGCTGGCCGCCGGACTGCCGTCCCACCAGCCCGCGCTCCCGCTCGTCGGCGACGGGCATGAGCCACAGCCCGACCGGCCGCTGCCCCGGCAGGCCGACGTGCAGGTAGCGGTAGCCGTCCACGCTCTGGTCGTGGAGCACGGTGAAGCCGAGGACGTCACGATAGAAGGCCAGAGCCGCGTCGAGGTCGTCGACGAGCACCACCATGCGCCCGACGGCGCTGAACGGGCTTTCGAACTGTTCGGCGATCATGCGCGGGACCCTAGCGAGGACGACCGACAGTTCCCGGGCGCCGACATCCCCGTTCCGCCATCCCCTTCCAGACCGGGAAAACCCGGGATCTCACCCTCGGCTTTGACAGTGAAACCGACAACTCCAAGGTAAAACCCTGCAGACTTGGGTGATTTTCGTCCCAAAAGTGAGCTAATGTCCGTTCATGTCTGAGGCTCCCCTTGTCAAGACCATCAGCGTCAGGACTGTCAACGGCCCCTGCGCCGTGTCCGCCATCGACGGAACGGTCCTGCCCCGCGAGCACCTGCGCACCGACCTCCGCTGGGCGGCGGGCGCCCCGTCCGACCCGCACCGCTGGCTGGACGAGGAGCAGGCGGTCGCCGGAGAGCTGCGCGAGCTGCGCCGGTCCGACGGGCTCGGCCTGGTGGTCGAGCTCAGCTGCATCGGCACGGGCCGCGACGCGGCCACCCTGTCCAGGGTCTCGGCGTGCAGCCGGGTGGCGGTGATCGCCGGAACCGGGTTCTTCGCGGGACCGTTCACCCCCGGCTGGGCGCTGGAGGCCGACGTGGACGCGCTCACCCGCTACCTGCTGGCCGAGATCGACGACGGTCTGGACGGCACCGGCTCCCGCCCCGGCGTGATCGGCGAGATCGGCTTCTGGGACGAGGAGCCGACCCCGGTCGAGGAGCGCTGCGCGATCGCGGCGGCCAGGGCGTCCCTCCTGTCGGGCCTGCCGGTCGCGGCCCACCACCGCGGCGGTCTGACCCTGATGGAGATCCTGCTCTCCGAGGGCCTGCCCGCCCACCGGATCAGCGTCGCCGACGCGGGAGCCGACCCCGTGAGCGCACGCAAGATCGTCGAGTCGGGCGGCTACGTCTGCCTCACCTCCCTGGGCTCCGACCGGCTGCGCGACGCGCTCGACCTCATCGAGGCGGGGCACGCCCGCAGGCTGCTGCTCAGCAGCGGCCTGTCCAGGGTCTCCGAGATCGAGAGGTACGGCGGCGCGGGCTACAGCCACCTGTTCCGCACCTTCCTGCCCAGGCTGCGCGAGGCGGGTGTCGGCGAGGACGTCATCCGCCTGATCACCCACGACAACCCCATCCGCTGGCTGACCTGCGTGGAGTAGGCCGTGTCGATCAAGGTCGCGAACGCGCCCGTCAACTTCGGGATCAACCGCGCCCACGGCGCGCCGCCCAGCCCCGACCTCCTGCTCGACGCGCTGGCCGAGGTCGGGTACGAGGGGGTCGACTCCGGCCCGATCGGCTACCTCGGCACGGGCTCCGGGCTGCTCGACCGGCTGGCCAGGACCGGGATGGGCCTGGCGGGCGGGCAGGTCGACCTGCGCTACGACGACGAGGACGCCTTCGCCGCGGGCCTGGCCGGGCTGTACACCGCGCTCGCGGTGTTCGCGAGCGTGCCGGTCGCCGACGGGCGCTTCGCGCCGCGCCTCACCCTCGCCTGCCCTCCCCATCCGGGGAGGTTCGCGCGGGGCGTCGCCCCCGGCCTGCCCGGCGAGGCCTGGGCCGAGTTCGCGGCGCGGGTCCAGGAGGCGGCCGACCGCTGCAGGGACCGCGGCATCGAACCCGTCTTCCATCACCACCTGGGCACCCTCGTGGAGACCCCCGAGGAGGTGGAGCGGCTCCTCGACCTCACCGACGTGTCGCTCTGCCTGGACACCGGCCACCTCTGGCTGGCTGGCGGCGACCCGGTGACCGCGCTGCGGCACTGGGGCGACCGGATCAGGCAGGTCCACCTCAAGGACGCCAGCAGGCGGGCGCGCGACCGGGAGAGGGCAGCGGGCGGCGACCTGGCCGCGGTGATCGCGGGCGACGCCTTCCCCGCCCTCGGAGCGGGAGAGGTCGACCTTCCCGGCGTCCTGCGCGAGCTGCGCGGCTACGAGGGCTGGCTGGTCGTTGAGCAGGACGCGCCCGGCCCCGGCCAGGACGTCGGACGCGTCCTGGCCGACCAGCGCGCCAACCGGATCTGGCTACGCGCACACGGCCTCTGACCCGCCGCCGGTGGCCGTGTCCTGGCAGGGAGAGCACTCACGGCTCTCACGCCGCGCGAGCATCAGGCGCGAGCCCGGTCCCCTGGCCGCCGCCGCGTCGTCGGGGTTGGCCAGCGCGCAGCGGTCGAGGGAGAGACAGCCGCAGCCGATGCAGTCGGTCAGGCCGTCGCGGAGCCGCTGAAGCTGCCTGATCCGGTCGTCGAGCTCGCTCTGCCAGGTCGCGGAGAGCCTCGCCCAGTCCTCCCGGGTCGGGGTGCGCTCGTCCGGCAGGGCGGACAGCGCGTCCTGGATCGTCCTGAGCGGGATCCCGACCCGCTGCGAGACCCGGATGAAGGCGATCCTGCGGAGCGTGTCACGGCTGAAGCGGCGCTGGTTGCCCGCCGTGCGGCGGCTGCGGATCAGCCCCTTGGCCTCGTAGAAGTGCAGGGCGGAGACGGCGACGCCGCTGCGCGCGGCGAGCTGGCCGACGGTGATCTCCATGTTCTTGGACACGCTCCACTCTAACTTGACCTCGACCATGATTGAGGTTGCACGCTGGACGCATGACCTTCACACAGGCCGAGCTCGACTATCTCGCGAGCCAGACACTGGGACGCCTGGCCACCGTCGGCCCCGACGGCGTGCCGCAGAACAGCCCCACCTCCTTCTCCGTCGACCCGCGGACCGGCACGATCGACATCCACGGCTGGGCGATGGGCACGACCAGGAAGTTCCGCAACGTCAAGGAGAACGGCCGGGTGGCCTTCGTCGTGGACGACATCGCCTCCCGGACCCCCTGGAAGGTCAGGGGGGTGGAGATCCGCGGGGTGGCGCAGGCCCTCGAGGACCAGGATCCGCCCGAGCCGTACCTGAGCAGAGAGGTCATCCGCATCCGCCCCACGCGGATCGTCTCCTGGGGCGTCGACCCCGGCCAGGAGGGGATGAGGGGCCGCGACGTCTGACCCGGGCGGCGTCCCGCCCTCCCCCGTGTCCGGGAGAGGACCGGGAAGGCACATACCCGGCGGCGTCGGGCGTGTCCGGTCACAATGGGCACATGACGAGAACACTGGTGCTGGGCGGCGGCGGTATCGCGGGGATCGCGTGGGAGGCGGGGATCGTGACCGGCCTGCGACGGGCGGGCCTGGACCTGGGAGAGGCGGATCTCCTGGTCGGCACCTCCGCGGGATCGGTGGTGGGAACGCTGATCGCCACCGGGGTCGATCTGGAGGGCGCGGTCGGCGCGCAGGCGGACGCGGAACCGGCCGCCGCGGCTCCCTCGGTCGACCTGCAGGCGGTGATAGAGGTCTTCGGTCTGCTCAACGACCCGTCCCTGGAGCCGGAGGAGGCCAGGAGGCGGGTGGGCGCGCTGGCCCTCCGGGTCGGGGGCGCCGGGGCCAGGACGGAGAGGATCGGCGAGCAGCTGCCCGTGCAGGAGTGGCCCGACCGTCGCCTGCTGGTCACGGCGGTCGACACCGGGACCGGGGAGTTCGTGGTCTGGGACCGCCACTCGGGCGTCCCGCTGGCGTCCGCCGTCGCCTCCAGCTGCGCGGTGCCGTGCGTCTTCCCGCCCGTGGCGATCAACGGACGCCGCTACATGGACGGCGGGGTCCGCTCGGTGACGAACGCCGACCTGGCGGCGGGCAGCTCGGCGGTCGTCGTCGTGGAGCCGCTGGCGCACCTCGAGACCAGGCGGCGCATCGACGCGGAGATCGCCACGCTCGGGGACGCCGCGGTCGCCCACGTGACGCCCGACCAGGCGTCGGTCACCGTGTTCGGCTCCGACATCCTCGACCCCGCCCTGTGGCGTCCCGCCTTCGCCGCCGGTCTCGCCCAGGCGCCCGACGTGGTCGAGAGCGTGGCCAAGGTCTGGCGGGACTGACGGCCGTGGGAGGGGACGAGCGGCCCCCCGCGGGCCCGGCGCCGCTGTGGGTGGTCAGCGGGCCGCCGGGGGCGGGCAAGTCGACCGTCGCGGCGGCCCTGCTCGCCCGGCTGGCCCCGGTCCCGGCCCTGCTCGACAAGGACACCGTCTACGGCGGGTTCGTCGAGGCGACACTGGAGGCGCACGGGCGCGACGCGGGCGAACGCGAGGGGCCGTGGTACGACGAGCACGTCAAGCGCCACGAGTACGCCGGACTCACCAGGCTCGCCGGGGAGATCCGCTCCCACGGGTGCCCGGTGATGCTCGACGGCCCCTTCACCTCCCAGGTGCACGACGCGGCGCTGTGGGCGCGCTGGGTGACCCAGCTCGGCGGGCCGCCGGTACGGCTGGTCTGGGTCAGGTCGGACGGCCCCACCCTGGCCGCCCGGCTGCGGAGCAGGGGACTGGCCAGGGACGCGGGAAAACTGGCCCGCTTCGAGGAGTATCTGCGGGCGATCCGGGTGGACGAGCCGCCCGCCGTGCCGTACTGGGAGATCGACAACCGGCTGGGAGCCCCCCGGGTCGGCGACCAGATCGCGACCGCGCTGGACGCGGCGGCGCGCGGGCTCAGGCCGGGATGACGTCGGGGCACGCCTCGACGGCCCCGTGGGGCGACGGCGGAGCACGCGCCAGGAGGTCTCCCGGCGAGTCGACGGCGGACCGTCCACGCGGAAGTCGCCCCGCGAGCTGACGGAAGATTATCCGCACGGAAACTTTCCCACAAGGCGACAGTGGGCGTCCGCCGGAAACCGCCCCGCGAGGAGAGCGCGGACGTCCGCCCGGGAGGCCGCCGCGCGGGCTGACAACGAGGCGCCCGCCCCGGGCGGCGTCAGGGGGTCCGGTCAAGCCCGCAAGACCGGGGGCCGGCAGGACGGGCCGCGAACGGACCGCCCGCGGCCCGCGTCAGCGATCGACTCCCCAGTCGTGGGGGCCGAGGGCGTACGCGCCGCCGTCCTCCTCCAGCCATCCGGCCTCGGCCAGGGTCGCGACGCTCCGCCGTACGGCATCCTCCGGCAGCGCGGTCGCCTGGACCACCTCCTCGACCGTGGCGGTCCGGCCGTCGACCGCGAGCCCGGCCACCGCCTCGTAGACGCGGGTGTCCGCGTCGGACAGCGCCTGGACGTCGGGCGACCGTTCCTCGCTCATGGCCATGCCTCCAATCCGGCGGCCGTCCCGGCCGCCCGTCCCGATCTCCGTCCCGCCCTCCCGGACCCTGCTGTGCCCTCCTGCGCCCTCCCACGACTCCGCCGAGAACCTCCCGCGCCCTCCCGGCGCTTCTCCCGCGGTTCTCCCGTGATTCCGCTGCGGTTCCTCCGCGGTTCTCCTGCCGGCTCCCCAGGCGTTCCCCCGGCCTCCCCCGAGCCGTCGCGCCCCCCCTGACAGCCCTCTGACAACCCTCCGACAGCCGGGACTCCCTGACAGCCTTCCTAACGGCGTCGCGCGCCCGCGCGCAGGCGTTCCGGGTCGACGTCCCGCTCCGGATGGCGGCGGAGGTACTCCTGCTCCAGCTCCTCGGTTCGCGTGGTGTGATTGGCGAGCGCCTCGGCGGAGCCGTGCAGAAGCGTCTCAGTACGGGTAACGTGCAGATGCCGCAGCTCACGTAGCAGGTCTTCCTCGGCGAGATCCCTCGGATCGATTCCCATCGTCATACGGGACCGCCTACCCCGTCAGGGCTTCGCCGCACCTCTTCGCATTCCTCACTTGCGTCGCATTGGAACGCTTTCACGAAATTGAGTCAGATTTCGTGACACGTTTGCATTGCGGCCATAACGTCTTAGCCTTACCTTCCCGGTATGGATCTCGAGCTCCGACACCTCAGGATCGTGCGCGCGGTCGCCGAGGCCGGGAGCGTCACGAAAGCTGCCAGCCATCTCGGGCTGGCACAGCCCGCGCTGACCGCGCAGCTCAAGCGGATTGAGCGAGTGCTCGGGGGAGCTCTTTTCGAACGCGACCACAACGGCGCGCGGCCCACACCTCTCGGGGAACTGGTGCTGTCCAGGGCGATGGTGTTGCTGCCAGCCGCCCGGGAACTCCAGGAGGAGGCCGTCCGGTTCGCCAACGCCAACGGCGACATCCCCCGCTACAGGCTGGGCGCCACCAACGGGCCCATCCTCGGCGGTCTTGTCGACCGGCTGGCCACGGCGTGGCCGTCGACACCGGTGAGCACCTACACCTCATGGTCGGCCAGGGAACTGACGACCATGGTCATGCTGGGCCGGATCGACTTCGCGCTCATCGGCGCCTGCGGGGAGAGCGCACCACCGGTCGAGGGGCCGGTGGTGTGGCTGACCGTGGGAATGGACCCGGTCTTCGTCCTGCTCAACGAGGACCATCCACTGGTGGAACGAAAGGAGGTGACACTGGCCGAGCTGGCCGGCGAACGGTGGGCGGTCACACCCGGCGACAGTTGCTTCGGCGACTGCTTCGCCACGGCGTGCGCGCGTGCGGGTTTCACGCCCCAGACGATCTACGAGACGGACGTGGCGACCTGCATGCATCTGGCCCAGGTCGGCCGCGCCGCGGTGCTGTGCCAGGCGACCTTCCAGCCCGCGCCGGGAGTGGCGATGGTGCCGCTCGCGGACGCGCCGCTGCGCTGGCGGCAGCTGCTGGGCTGGCACCCGGAGGGACCGGGCGCCCGAGCCGCCGCCTCGATCGTCGAGCACGCGAAGGCCGCCCACGCCGACGCGGTACGGCGAAGCACGCGGTACGCCACATGGCTGGCCGAAAACCCCCGTTTCGGCACCTCGCCCTGACCCGGCGATGAAGCGTTCGGCGCGGACCTGGCGGCGATCCCGTCTCATCCGCGTTCACCACCACCGCCTGGCCCGAACGGCCGGGCACACCACCTCTTCACCCGATGCCCGAATTCACCCGACGACCGAACGCCGCCGCCCCTCTCCGGAGGGTCGGCGGCGTCATCACGTCCGGAGGCCACCGGCCCGTGAGACCGTCCGCGTCCCGGGACCGCCTCCGACGGAGACGGCCCGCTCCTGAGGCCGTCGGTTCCGGAAGCCGGAGGCGTCGTGTCCGAAAACGGCGCCGTCATGTCCGGAAGTCGAGAAGAATGGATGGATGAGCGAGCTTCTGACGCTGAGCGAGGGCGCGGTGCTGACGCACCTGGCCACCCGGGCCGAGCTGGCGGCCGGTGCGCTGACGGCCGTCGACGACCTGCGGCTGTGGGCCCGCCTCGCCGACGGCGACGGGGTGCCGTTCGCCGGGGGCGGCGTGGTGCGGACCGCGGTCGAGGCGGGCGAGCCGAGCCTGACCGGCCCGGACGGCTGGCTGGCCGGGGTGCGGCCCGAGGACGTGGTCGCGCTGCGCGTGCGCGGAGGCAGGCTGGAGCTGTCCACCACGACCCTGGCGGACTTCCCCGCCCAGCGGGCGATCCGGGTCACCGAGGAGTTCGCGCAGCAGGCGCTGGACGCCTTGCGCGCCTTCGCCGAGGGTCTCGAGCCGAGCCCGGGCGTCTCGATCGACATCGTGCTCCTGGAGCTGCTGATGAAGGCCCCGGAGACCCTGGCCGACCCGCTGCCGCCTCTGGCCCCCCTGCTGCGTGAGGCCTCGCTCGAGGTGCGGGGCGGCCGGGTGGGCATCGTGGGCGCGCCGTGGGACACCGAGTCGGTCGCGGATCTGGCCCCGCTGGACATCGTCAGGCTGGCCCTGGTCCGCAGCGCGCTGCGGACCTACGACGACGGCGCCGACCTGTCGAAGGCGATCACCTACCTGTCCCGCTCCGAGGAGGTGCTCACGCGGATCGCCGACGAGGTGGAGCGCGAGCCGCTGTCACCCGGTCTGGCCGGGGCGCTGCCCCGCACCGAACCCGCCGCGCTGCTGCTGGTCGCCAGGTCCGCCGAGGGCGAGGGGCGCTCCTTCGAGGCCTCCGGGATCATCGCCGAGGCCCTGGCTCTCTCCCCCGGCCTGGCCCCCGCCGAGCGGGACGCGGCCGAGTACGCCGCGTGCCGTACGAACCCGGACGACCCGCTGCCCGCACGGGCGGCCCACCTGTTCCGCCAGCTTCTCGCCTACGGCCACCGCCCGGCCCGCCGCCGCCTGATCGACGATCTGGTCGCGCTGAGCGTCAGGGTGGCCGAACCCGCCCTGGCCGATCTGGCGCTGTTCGAGAACGACGTCGTCGGCGAGTTCCTGGACGCGCGGAGCGAGTGGCTCCGCGACGACGAGGTGCGGCTGCTGGAGTCGTGGCGCAGGACGCCGCTGCGCCTGTGGAGAGTCCTCGGCGTGTCCGGAGACGAGATCACCCTGCGCGAGGCGGGCCCCGGGGAGCACGCGCCGATCACGCTGGCCGACGAGTTGCTGCCGAGCCAGGCCGAGGTCGGCGACCTGATGCTGACCAGGCTGCTGGACGACGGGGAGGGGCCGCACGTGTTCGGCCACCCCTTCAAGGTGGATCCGGCGCGCGGCGACGAGATGCTCGCGCTGCTCACCGATCCCGTCGACCCCTACGAGATCGCGGCCTTCTTCAGGCGCGCCGCCAGGCCCACGCCTCCCCGGTGATCCCGCCCCGGGAACGGCCCGCGCCCGGATCGTCCGGTCGCGGGCCGTGCGGCGACGCCTTCACCGATCGCTAGTAACCCCCGCCCCGCCACCTGTAGCACTGCCGCCTGGTCATCGGATCGCTGTACTCCCAGCAGGGCTTCATGACGGGGACGTGGACGGAGGCGACGGTCCCCTGCGGCAGGGGTGCGGCGGCCGCGGGCTGGGCCGACATCGTCGCCGGGGTCGCGAGAACGGAGGCCGCCAGCGCACCGGCGGCGAGAACGTTTCTGAGACCGGTCATGAGATCACTCCATGTCGAGTCGGTTGCGCCGGGTGGCCCCGGGCCCGCGTGACGCCGAGTCGGTATCAGAGGACGCCCGAACAGGGCGAACACGAATACCACGTTAGTTGGGGGAGGTGCGGCGGTCGTCCCAGAGAGACCAAAGGCATCTGTTCGGGCGGATTACCTTTCACCCCGGGAGGGAAACCGAGAATGATCGCCCGATCACCCTGGGCCACCTCCCTCCGCCGCGGGCCTTCACACCTGAGGTTCCGTCCCTGCCGGGAAGGACATCTCCCGGTAGATCGTCACGGCGTGATCCCCCTTCCGCACGGACTCCCTCCCCCGCTCGGGCTCGGACGACGCCGTACGGCCGTGGGACACTGGTCCGACCATGCGGGCTGAAACGATCACGACATCGCGTCTCATCCTCGAACCGCTGACGGCCGGACACGCCGCCGAGATGGCGCGAGCCCTCCGCGACCCCGCGCTCCACGAGTTCATCGGCGGCTCCCCCGCGACGGAGGAGGAGCTGCGTTCCCGCTACGCCCGCATGGCCGCCGGGCCGCCGCCCGGAGGCGACGACGCCTGGCTCAACTGGGTGGTCCGGCTCGACCGCGCGGTCGGCTGCGTGCAGGCCACCGTGACCTCGGGACGGGCCGCCGTGGCCTGGGTCGTCGGCGTCCCGTGGCAGGGCAGGGGGATCGCGACCGAGGCCGCGCGCGCCCTCGTCGCCTGGCTCGGCGAACACGGCGTGACCGAGATCGTCGCCACGATCCACCCCGGCCACGCCGCCTCCTCGGCGGTGGCCCGCCGTCTCGGCCTCGTCCCCACCGACGACCGGGTGGACGGCGAGGTCGTCTGGAGATCACCGCCGTCCCGTTAGCCCCGGAGCAGCTCTCCCGGTTCGCGCAGTTCCTCGGCGAACCAGGAGATCGTACGGCGCAGCCCGTCGACGACCTCGACCTTCGGCCGCCACCCCAGCCGGGAGGCGGCCAGCGAGGTGTCGGGGCGCCGGATGGCCGGATCGTCGACGGGACGCTCGACGAACTCGATCGGCGAGTCGGAGTCCGTCAGGTCGCGGATCGTCTCGGCCAGTTCGAGCATGCTCAGCTCCGACGGGTTGCCGATGTTGACCGGGCCCTCGAAGGAGCTGTCGGCGAGGGCGAGAACGCCTTCGACGGTGTCGTCCACGTAGCAGATCGACCTGGTCTGCTCGCCGTCGCCGGTCACGGTGATCGGCTCCCCGCACAGCGCCTGCCGGATGAAGGTCGGGATGGCCCTGCCGTCGTGGGGACGCATCCTCGGCCCGTAGGTGTTGAAGATCCGCACGATCGCGGTGTCGGTCACGTTGGAGTTGCGATAGGCCGTGGTCAGCGACTCGGCGAAACGTTTGGCCTCGTCGTAGACGCTCCGCGGGCCGACCGGGTTGACGTTGCCCCAGTAGGTCTCGCGCTGCGGGTGTTCCAGCGGGTCTCCGTAGACCTCGCTGGTCGAGGCCAGCACGAACCTGGCGTTCTTCTCCCTGGCGAGCCCGAGGGCGTGCAACGTGCCGAGGCTGCCCACCTTGAGGGTCTCGATCGGGTGGCGCAGGTAGTCGGCGGGCGAGGCCGCGGAGGCGAAGTGCAGCACCAGGTCCACGCTCCCCGGCACGTGGACGAACCCCGTGAGGTCGCACTCGACGAGCCGGAACGCGGGCCGCCCCATCAGGTGCTCGACGTTGCGGGGCGAACCGGTCAGGAAGTTGTCCATGCAGACCACCTCCGCCCCCCGGGCGAGCAGGCGTTCGCAGAGGTACGAACCGAGGAAACCGGCGCCGCCGGTCACCACCACCCGTCGACTGATCATCGGACGCTTACCTCCAGCAGATCGGCGGCGGCGTCGAGGACCTCCAGGACGCCGATTTCCAGCAGGCCCGGATCGGGCAGGTCCCCGTGGGGGTCGCCGGAACGTCCCGCCCACAGGGCCGTGTGCGGCCCGCCGAGCGGTCCCCAGAGAGCGGGTGAGACCGGCCCGAACAGCACCACCGAGGGGGTGGCGAACGCGGTGGCCAGGTGCGCCACCCCGGTGTCGCCGCAGACGACCAGCGAGGCCCTCGCCACCAGCGCGGCCAGTTCCGGCAGGCCGGTGCTGCCGGCCAGCACGCACGTCTCGGGCAGGCGGGCGGCGGCGGCCACGCGCGTGGCCAGGGACCGCTCGGTGGCGTTCCCGGTGACGACCACCTCGTGGCCCTCGCGTCGCAGCGCGGCGGCCACCCGGGCGAACCGCTCCGCCGGCCAGCGCCTCGCCGGACGCGCCGCCCCCGGATGGACGACGACGGGCCCCCGGCCGGGAGCCGGGGCGCCTTCGGCCGCCGGACCGGTGGCCTCGGCCGGGCTCGCCCGTCCGGGGACCGGGGGCGGTTCCGGAGCCGGGGAGGTCCACGGCGGGTCCCGGGGGATCTCCAGCGCGAGGTCGGCCGGGTCCGCGGCGACGCCGTGCCAGGCGAGCAGGTCGCACCAGCGGCGGACCTCGTGCGCGTCGTCCCGCCATGACGGGCCGGGCACGTCGGGGAAGTCGGGGTGCGCGTGGCTCAACAGCCGCGCCGGGCCGGTGCGGCGGAGCGCGGCCACGCTCTGCGGGCCCCTGCCGTGCAGGTTCACCGCGATCTCGGGACGTTCGAAGGGCACGGGACCGGTCCCTGAGACGTCGAGCATCTCGTCGACGGCTCCGATCAGCGACGCCAGGCCCGCCAGCGAGGCGGGCGCGGCCAGCACGATCCGGTGGCGCGGATGGGCCCGCCGCAACGCGCGCAGCGCGGGAACCGCGGTGAGCAGGTCTCCCAGGCCGAGGCCGCGCAGCACCACCATGGCGGGCCTTCGCCTCGTGGTCATGGCCGCTCCCGCGCCGTCACGGCCATGACGTCTCGGTGGACGGGCAGACGACCAGTTCCCTGATCTCGCAGCCCACGGGCTGGGCGAGGGCGAACAGGACGGTCGCGGCCACGTCCTCCGGCTGGTTGAGCTGGGCGTCGGGGCCGGGTCTGTACCGCTCGTCGCGGTCGTCGAAGAAGTGGGTGTGCATGCCGCCGGGCACCAGCAGCGTCACCCCGACCTGCCCGGCGAGCTCGGCGGCCAGGGCACGGGTGAAGCCGACCACGCCGAACTTGGAGGCGCAGTAGGCGGTGGCGTCGCCGACCGCGCGCAGGCCCAGGGTGGAGGCGCAGGTGACCACCCTGCCCCGGGAGAGCAGCAGGTACGGCAGCGCCGCCCGGATCACGGCGGCGGTGCCGAGCAGGTTGACCTGGACCACCCGGTCCCAGGCGTCGGCGGCGACGTCGGACAGCCGTCCGCAGGCGTCGACGCCCGCGGCGGTGACGACGCCGTCGAGACCGCCGGCGCGTTCGGCCAGCTCGGTCACCGCCCGTTCGGCGCACGCGCGGTCGGCGAGATCGGCGACCACGTGGTCTCCGCCGTTCTCGGGCGGATTGACGTCCACGACCAGCGGCCTGCCGCCCGCCTTGGCCACCGCCACGGCC
This sequence comes from Streptosporangium carneum, assembly GCF_027922005.1. GTDB lineage: Bacteria > Actinomycetota > Actinomycetes > Streptosporangiales > Streptosporangiaceae > Streptosporangium > Streptosporangium carneum. The sequence goes on from NZ_BSEV01000007.1 coordinate 292,712, forward strand.
GTGGCCAGCCCCAGCCCGGACGCGCCGCCGGTGATCAGAATGTTCCCCACCATGACTGTTCCCCCAGTTCACACCATCTCATTGACAACGCCTCACCCACGGCTCCGGCCGTCCCCGTCACATCGCCGCCCTGGCCGCGGCGATCAGGTTGGTCGTGGACCGTCCCGACACCTGGGGCAGGACGACGACCTTCCCCCCGGCCCCGCGCACGGCCTCGGCCTCCGGCAGGTCGGCCGCCGCGTAGTCGCCGCCCTTGACCCACACGGAGGGACGCAGCCGTTCGATCATCGCAGTGGGGGTGTCCTCCTCGAAGACCGCGACGGCGTCCACGCACTCCAGCGCGCGGAGCACCTCGATCCGGTCCTGCTCCCCGACCATGGGACGGCCCGGCCCCTTCAGGCGCCGCACCGACTCGTCGGAGTTGACGCAGACGACCAGCGCGTCGCCCAGCGCCCTGGCCCGGCGCAGCAGGCTGACGTGGCCCGCGTGCAGCAGGTCGAAGCAGCCTCCGGTGGCGATGAGCCTGCCCCCGGTCGCGCGGACCACCTCGGCGACCTCCAGCGCCGTGCGCGCCCTGTCCGCCAGCGGCGACGCGCGCAGCCTGAGCGCCGCCGCTCCCCCGCCCTCGACGAAGCGCGTCGCCTCCCCGACCCCGGACAGGACGGCCTCCTCGACGGTCGCGCCCTCGCTCAGGGCGAGCGTCGCGGCCCCGGCGAACCGGTCACCGGCGCCGCAGACGTCCCTGCCCGTCGAGCGGAACGGCGGCGGCACCCGCGCCGACCGGCCCTCCCGCCGCGCGAGCACGGCTCCCCGCGCGCCCAGCGTGACGGCCACCGCCCTCACCCGCAGGGAGCACACGAGGTGGCGGGCCGCCTGGTCGGGCGAGACGTACGGCCTGCCGCCCAGCAGCCGGGCCTCCGCCTCGCTCGGCGTGACCAGCGAGCACCCCGGCGGCGGCGCGGGGCCTCGCGGGTGCGGGTCCCAGACCAGCGGCGCGGACACCTCCCGCAGGACTCCGCCGAGCACCTGCGCGACCCCGAGACCGTAGTCGGACACCAGCACCGCACCCGCGTCCCGCAGGAGGCCGGCGACCCGGCGGGTCCGGTCGCCCTCGGCGACCGTCGCGGCCCGCCCGTCGCCGGTGTCGATCCGCAACAGGGTCTGTCCGCGCGCGCGTATCCGGGTCTTGACGCAGGTCGTCCCCGCCGTCGGCAGCCTGACCACCTCGACCCGTCCGGAGAGCAGCCCCAGCAGGCTCCTGCTCTGCGGATCGTCCCCGAGGGCGGTGACCAGGACCACCTCCGCGCCCGCCTGGGCGGCGAGCACCGCCGCGAGACCGGCTCCGCCCGGGCGGCGGTGCTCCCGCCCGCCCACGACGACGGGGACCGGGGCGTCGGGGCACAGTCGTTCCGCCTCGCCCTCGACGTCCACGTCGAGCAACGTGTCCCCGACCACGACGATCGGCCTGGCACTCATCGGAGGGCCTCCTCCACGGCGTCGCAGAGCATGTGGATCACGGCGAGGTGCACCTCCTGCACGGTGGCGGTCTCCTCCGCGGGAACCGCCAGGGCGTCGTCGCAGCACGCGACGAGCGGATTGGGCGCGGGACCGGTCAGCGCCCAGGTCGCGACGCCGCACTCCCTCGCGGCGTCGGCGGCGGCCAGGACGTTGCGGCTCGCCCCGCTGGTGGAAAGGCACATCAGGACGTCACCCGGCCTGCCGTGGGCGCGCACCTGGCGGGCGTAGACCTCCTCGGCCCCGAAGTCGTTGCCGATCGCGCTGACGGTCGAGGTGTCGGCGTGCAGCGGGATCGCCGCGTAGGGCTCCCTGTCGGCCCGGTAGCGGCCGACCAGCTCGGCGGTCAGGTGCTGGGCCTCCGCGGCGGAGCCGCCGTTGCCGCAGACGAGCAGCCTGCCGCCGCCGGTGAGCACGGCGGCGAGTTTGCGGCCCCACGTGGAGACGACCGCCGCGTCGGCGTCCACCGCGGACAGGGCGGCGCTGAGTCGCGAAAGATGCGGGTGCACGGTCAGCCTCCCACCACGGCGATCCCGGCCCTGCGGCCCGTGAGCGCGGCCAGGTAGACGGACTCGGTGCGCGCCGCCACCTTCGGCCAGCCGTACCTGGACCGGGCGCGCCGCTCGCCCGAGGCCGCGAGCGACGCCCGCAGGTCGGGCCGCTCCAGCAGGTCGCGCAGGGCGCGGGCGAGGACGTGGGGACGGCGCGGAGGCACCAGCACCCCGCACCCCGCGACCGTGTCGAGGTGACCGCCGACGGCGGAGGCGACCACGGGGACCCCGCAGGCCATCGCCTCGACCGGGACCATGCCGAACGGTTCGTACCAGGGCACGGTCACCAGCGCGTCCGCCGAGCGCATGAGCGCGGGGACCTCGGCCCTGCCGACGCTGCCGAGCAGCCGGACCCGGTCCGCCAGGCCGTACGCCGCGGCCATGCGGACCAGCCGCCTCGCCTCGTCGTCCTGCGGCGTGCCCCCCGCGACGAGGAGTTCGGCGTCGGGCACCCGGCTCAGGGCCTGCACGACGGTCTCCAGGCCCTTGCGGGGAACGACGCGGCCGACGCTGAGCACACGCGGCCTGGGCCCGCGGGGAGCGACGGGTCCGTCGGGGCTGAAGAGGTCGAGGTCGACGCCGCAGGGCACCACGGCGATCCGGTCCACGGCGACCCCCATCCGCAGCAGCTCGGTCACCTCGTCGCGGCAGGTGGCGACGACCGCGCAGACCCGCCGCCCGATGCCCGCCTCGGCGGCGATCCGCTCCGGCGGGCTGGTGTCGGCCGAGCCCTGCCAGCGCCGCTTGACCGTGCCCAGGGCGTGGAAGGTCTGCAGGACCGGGACACCCAGGTCACGGGCGGCCTCCAGCGCCGCCAGCCCGCTCATCCAGAAGTGGGCGTGCACCACGTCGGGCGGCCTGTCCGCCCACCTCCGCGCGAGGTGCGCGCCGAAGTCGGCCATGTACGGCAGCAGCTCGTCCTTGGGCAGTTCGGCGGCGGGACCCGCGGGGACGTGTTCGACGGTCAGCCCGGGTCCGGCGCGGACCGTGTCCGGCTGGGCGGCGGCCGTGCGGCGGGTGTGGACGGTGACCTGGTGCCCCCGTTCGGCGAGCGCGGCGGCCAGGGCCGCGACGTGGACGTTCTGCCCGCCCGCGTCGACCCCGCCGACGGCCGCGAGAGGGCTCGCGTGTTCCGACACCATGGCGATCCTCAATGGACGTCCTCCTTCGCGAACGCCAGGCGGCCGACCGCCTCGACGACGGCGGCACTCGGCACGGACGACAGGCAGGGATGGCCGGGAACCGGACATGTCCTGGCCCGGCTGTCCCGGCAGGGGGCGCGCTGGTCGCCGAGCACGACGAAGGGCACCCCGTAGGGAGCCCAGCGGCCCGCGGGGACCACGGGGGCGAAGAGGCTGACCACGGGGACGCCGACCGCCGCCGCGAGGTGGGCGGGCCCCGTGTTGGCCGCGACGACCACGTCGGCTCCGGCGAGCACCGCCGCGAGTTCGGCGAAGGTCGTCCTTCCGCCCAGATCCGTGACCGGCCCCCGGGGTCCGCCGTCACCGGTCCCGGCCGCGGCTCCCGCGCCGGCGAGGTCGTGCGATCCCCGGCCGGTGAGGTCGTGGAACGGGCCCGGCCGTACCGCGCCGCAGGCCACCCTCGCGGTGAGCGCGCGCTCGTCGGAGCCGCCGGTCACCACGACCCGCCATCCGGCGCGGACCAGGTCGCGGACCGCCCGCGTCCAGTTGTCCGCGGGCCAGGCCCTGGCCTGGGCGGACACTCCCGGATGCACGACCACGTAGCCGGGCGGCCCGGTGAGGTGCTCGACCGCGGGCAGCGGACGCCGTACGGCGAGCCTCCCGTCGTCGCCGGGGGGAAGCTCGAATCCCGCCGCGCGGGCCAGGCTCAGCATGCGCTCGGCCTCGGGCACGTCCACGGTCTCGTCGACGACGTGCCGCACGTCCAGCAGCGAGCCGGGGTAGTCGGCGCAGATCGCGGCGATCACCGGCACTCCCGCCAGTCTCAGCAGCAGGGCGAGCGGCAGCGGCGACTGGTGGAAGGAGGTGAGGATCAACGCCGTCTCGGGGGCCGTCGCGCGAACCGCCTCGATCAGCCGTGCGGCGTGCCCGCCGGTCATCGGCGGCGGCTCGGGGTCGATCCACGGCGTCCGCCACTCCAGCACCCTGGAGACGCAGGGCAGCAGCCCCGCCGCCGCCCTGCCGTTCGGCCCCGCCAGCAGCACGACCTCCTTCGCGCCGTGGGCGACCGCCCTGATCGCGGGGCCCGCCAGCAGGACGTCGCCCGCGTTGTCGGTGCGCGTGACCAGAACCGTGCCCTCGACGGCGGCTCCGACGACGGCCTTCAGCGCGCCCGTCACGGTGGCGGGCCCGATGACGGGTGCGGTGAAGGCGTCCGCCATGAGGAGGCCCCTCATCGGCGGACCCGCAGTTCCCCGCCGAGGCGGCGCGCGCAGGCCACCGGAGGGATGAGAACGCTCGTGACCGTCATCCACCCGATCTCCTCGGTCGTGCGCGGCCCCGGGGCGATGCGGGACCAGGCGAACTCGGCCGTGAGGGCCAGCCAGCCCGCCCCCGCCACCGCCGCGGCGGCGCGCAGGCCTCCTGTGCCGCGGCCTCGTCCTCCGCTCACGGCCAGACCTCCCGCGAGCAGGCTCAGCAGCCCGAGGCCCGTGGTCAGGGCGTGCCCGCGCAGCCGTCCCCGGCCGCCGCCGACGGCCGCGCGCCAGCCGGGGCCGTGGACGCGGCGCATCAGCGCGTCGTCGGCGTTGCCGCGCTGCCTGCGGACGCTGGCCCACGGACCGTCGTCACGGATCGGGTGCCTGGTGACGCGCCTTCCCCTGACGAGCCGGTAACCGGCCGCCAGCGTCCGCAGCGCCAGGTCGGCGTCCTCCCTGTAGGCGCGGGGGAAACGCTCGTCGAACCCGCCGGTCGCCTCCAGCGCGGCACGCCGGTAGGCCATGTCGGCGGTGATCCACTCGGCGTTCGCCAGCCCCGCGGTGTGGCGTTCGGCGTCGGTGGGCCTCCTGCCCTCCGGCAGGGGCACCTCGATGCGTCCCTGGCTGCCGCCCACGTCCTCCGGCAGGCCCGTGAGATCCTCGCGCAACGCCCGCCCCCATCCCGGGGCGGGCACCACGTCGTCGTCGAGGAAGACGACCCACGGCGTCTCCGCGACCCGCCATCCGGCGTTGCGCGCCGCCGCCGGCCCCCGCCCGCCGGAACGCACCACCCGGATCCCTCGCCCCGTCCCGCCGGGGGAAACGGGGGGCCCGGCGGCCTCCAGGCCCGGCAGGCCGGGTGTTGCGGCTCCGCGCGGTCCCGCGCCTCGGCCCGTCGCCTCGCCTCCCCCTCGGTCGTCGACCACGACGACGTCCAGATCGGCGTCGAGGGCCGCCAGGGTCTCCGCGAGGCTGGGTCTGCCGATCGTGGGAATCACCACAGTGATCATGAAGCGAACGCCTCCCCCCTGCGGACCAGGTACGGTCCAAGGGCCAGCACGTCGACCGGCGCGGAGCCGAAGCACTCGAGGGCGTCGCGCGGGTCGTCGACCATGGGCCGCCCCGCGGTGTTCAGGCTGGTGTTGACCACCACGGGAATCCCGGTGCGGGCCTCGAACTCCTCCAGCATCCGGGCCAGCAGCGGATCGACGGCCCGGTCGACGGTCTGGATCCTGGCGGTGCCGTCAACGTGCACCACGGCCGGGATCAGCTCGCGCCAGCCCGGGCGCACGTCGTGGACGAACAGCATGTACGGGCTCGACGCCGGTCCCCGGGTGAAGATCTCGCAGGCGCGTTCCGCCAGCACCATCGGGGCGACAGGACGGAACTGCTCGCGCCCCTTGACGTCGTTGAGCCGCTCGGTGTTGCCCGCCCTGCCCGGGTGGGCCAGCAGCGAGCGGTGGCCGAGCGCGCGCGGGCCGTACTCCCCCCGTCCCTGGAACCAGGCGACGATCCGGTCGGCGGCCAGCTCGGCGGCGACCGCGGCGGCGAGGTCGGCGGGCCGCTCGTACGGCACTCGCGCGACCTCCAGCCAGGCGGCCAGTTCTCCGTCGTCCCAGGCTCTGCCCAGGTCCGCGCCGGGCATCGGCGCGGCGGGCTCGCCGTGGGCCTGGGCCAGGTGCAGCGCCCCGCCCAGCGCGGTCCCCGAGTCCCCCGCCGCGGGCTGCACCCAGATGTCCTCGAACGGACCCTGCTCCAGCAGCCGGGTGTTGGCCACGCAGTTGAGCGCGACCCCGCCCGCCATCGTCAGGAACCGTTCCCCGGTGCGGGCGTGCAGCCAGCGGGCCAGCTCCAGCAGCACCTCCTCCAGACGCGCCTGCACGCTGGCGGCCAGGTCGGCGTGCTCGCCGTTCCATGCCTGGCCGGGGCGCAGCGCCTTGGCGTAGCCGCCCCAGTCGATCGGCTCGACGCGGAAGCCTCCGTCGCCGGTGGGGTGGATCAGCTCGCGCAGTTCCGCCAGGAAGCGCGGCCGCCCGTAGGAGGCCATGGCCATGACCTTGTACTCGTCGCTGGAGCGCAGGAATCCCAGGTGCGCGGTGACCTCCTCGTACATCAGCCCGAGCGAGTGCGGCAGTTCCTGGGCGGCCAGCACGGTCAGCTCGCCGTCGCGGTAGTGCCCGGCCAGGTGCGAGACCGCCTCGCCCCTGCCGTCGCAGACCAGGACGGCCGAGTCCCGGTACGGCGCCGCCAGCCCCGCGGAGGCCGCGTGCGCCACGTGGTGCGGCACGTACCGCACCTGGGCCGGGTCCAGCCCCGGCAACGCGGTGGCCAGGAAGGCCGGGGCCCGCCGCGCGTAGGCGGTGCGCAGCTCCTCCCAGCGCTCGTCCAGTCCGCCCTGTCCCGGGCGCACCAGGTCCGGGTCGTAGGAGTAGGCGACGGCGTCCAGGTCCTCGGGGCGCAGCCCCGCCTGCTTCAGGCACCACGCGGCGGCCTGCTCCGGCAGCTCCCAGGCGGAGAACGGAACCGGGCGCTTGCCGTGCTTGCGGCGGCTGAAGCGCTCCTCCTCCGCCGCGGCCACCACTTCCCCGTCGACGACCAGCGCGGCGGCCGGATCATGAAAGATCGCGTTTATCCCGAGAAATCTCATGGACTCGCCTCTCGTGTGTAACTCGATAACTACCGAGAGAAGCGGTTCTCAAAACTGGAGATGAGGGAAAAGTCCTGGTAAGAGCGTTGAATATCACCAAATATCACTCTCTGTGATTTTCACGGCGGGCTGTACGCCTCACCGTGGACCACCCGCCCCGCCCGCGAGAAGCGGGCTGGACAAGCACTCCGGAGGCGCCCGTGCCGAACCGCGACCGCCCGGCCGCCGTCCTGTTCGACCGGGACGGCACACTGATCGCGGACGTCCCGTACAACCGCGACCCCGACCTCGTCGCCCCCCTGCCCGGAGCCCGCCACGCGCTGGACCGGCTGCGCTGGGCGGGCGTGCCGGTGGGGGTGGTCACCAACCAGTCGGGGGTGGCCAGGGGGCTCATCCAGACGCGGGAGCTGCGCCGGGTGCACGCCCGGGTAGAGGAGCTCCTCGGCCCGTTCGACGTGTGGGCGGTCTGCCCCCACGACGAGGACGACGGATGCGGCTGCCGCAAACCCGCCCCCGGGCTCGTGTTCCGGGCGGCGGCCGTCCTCGGGGTGAGCGCCCGCGACTGCGTGCTCATCGGGGACATCGGGCGGGACGTGGAGGCCGCCCGCGCGGCGGGGGCGCGGGGAATCCTCGTGCCGACCGCGCAGACCCTCGCCCGGGAGATCCAGGACGCGCAGGAGGTCGCCCACGACCTCGCCGACGCCGTCGACAGGGCGCTGCGCCCCCGCCCTCCGGCGTCGGGGACGGCCCGCGAGAGGGCCGCAGCGGCGAGGGCGGCACGTGAGAGGGCCGCGCGTCCGGAATCGGAGGCACTTCCGTGAGAATCCTGCTCTGGCACGTGCACGGGTCGTGGACGACGGCGTTCGTCCAGGGGACCCACGAGTACCTGGTGCCGCTCGTGCCCGACCGGGGCCCCGACGGGCGCGGCCGGGCGCGGACCTACCCCTGGCCGGGGACGGTGCGCGAGGTGCCGTGGGACCGGCTCGGCGACGAGGAGGTCGACCTGGTCGTCCTGCAGCGCCCCCACGAACTGGACCTCGCCGGGCGCTGGCTGCGCAGGCGTCCGGGACGGGACGTGCCCGCCGTCTACGTCGAGCACAACGCCCCTCCCGGGGACGTCCCGCGCACCCGGCACCCGCTGGCGGAACGCGACGACATCCCGCTGGTCCACGTGACCCACTTCAACGAGCTGTTCTGGGACTCGGGCAGGGCTCCCGCCCTCGTGGTCGAGCACGGCGTCGTCGACCCCGGGCACCGCTACACGGGCGAACTCCCACGTGTGGGCGTCGTCGTCAACGAGCCGGTCAGGCGCGAACGGGTCGCGGGCACCGACCTGCTGCCGAGGTTCGCCGCGGCGGCCCCGCTCGACGTCTTCGGCATGAAGGTCACCGGCCTGCCCGACCTGCTGGGCGTGACCGCCGGAACCTTCGAGGACATGCCCCAGCGCGCGATGCACACCGAGCTCGCCCGGCGGCGCGTCTACCTGCACCCCTACCGGTGGACCTCGCTCGGCCTGTCGCTGATCGAGGCCATGACGCTCGGCATGCCCGTCGTGGCGCTGGCCACGACCGAGGCCGTCGAGGCGGTCCCCCCCGAGGCGGGGGTGATCTCGACCCGTGTCGCCACCCTGACCGACGCGCTGAGGGCGTTCGTCGCCGACCCCGTGCTGGCCCGCAGGTCGGGGGAGGCCGCCCGCGCCGCCGCGCTCGCCCGTTACGGCCTCGGACGGTTCCTGTCCGACTGGGACCGGGTGTTCGCCCTGGCCACGGACGACATGGCCGGGGCCGGATCGCGAAGGTGACGTGTGCGATCTCCGGGGTAGGGGGGGCCGATGAGGGTTCGAGCGGTGCTGGTCGTGTCAGTCCTGGCGGTGGCGCTCTCCGGTTGCGCCTCCGAGGAGAGGTCCCCGGCGGAGCAGGCGGTGACGCGCTTCTACGCCGCGGTGCACGACCGGGACGGGTCGCGGGCCTGCTCGCTGCTGACCCCCGAGGCCGCCGACGGGCTGAGCGTCGGCGGCCAGAGCTGCGCCAAGACCGTCCTGGAGCTCGACCTGCCGGGCGGCCAGGTGCGTGAGGCCGCCGTCTGGGGAGACGAGGCCCAGGTACGGCTCACACGGGACACCGTCTTCCTGCACCGTTTCCCCCGGGGCTGGCTGGTGCGGGGCGCGGGCTGCAGGCCGCGGGGCGACCTGCCGTACAGATGCGAGGTGAGGTCCTAGAAATGCGCACCATGTTCGTCATCACGGTGACCGTCATCGCGGTCGGCTTGGTCTACTTCTTCGCCATCGGTCTTCTGCGCCGCTAGGGAGGGTTCATGAGACGCTTCGTCAAAGACAACGCCCTCAGCCTGTTCTTCCTGGTCACGTTCCTGATCGCGCTGGCGGGCCAGTCCGTCGCGGGCACGGCCGACGCCAACGACAGGCGGCTGGCCGACGGCGGGGCGACCATCTCCTGGTCGCAGTACGTCACCTCCTCCGACTTCGCGGTCGACGTCGCGGAGAACTGGCAGTCGGAGTACCTCCAGTTCCTGCTGTTCATCCTCGCCACGGTCTGGCTGGTGCAGCGGGGCTCCCCTGAGTCGAAGAAACCGGGCGAGGAGGGCGGGGAGAGCGACGCCGAGCAGAGGACGGGGCGGCACGCGACGCCCGGCAGCCCCGAGTGGGCCAGGGCGACCGGGCTCAGGCAGACGCTGTACGGCAACTCCCTCGGCCTGGTCATGGGCACGATCTTCGTGCTGTCGTGGCTGGCCCAGTCGGTCGCGGGCACGGCGAGCTACAACGAGCAGCAGTTGTCGCAGCTGCAGGACCCGGTGAGCTGGGGAGGCTATGTGATGTCCCCCGACTTCTGGGACCGCACCCTGCAGAACTGGCAGTCGGAGCTGCTCGCCGTGCTGTCGATGGTGGTGCTCTCCGTCTACCTGCGCCAGCGCGGCTCACCCGAGTCCAAGCCCGTCGGCGCGCCTCACGGGGAGACCGCCGCCGAGGGCTGACAGGCGCGGGGCCCTCAGCCCTCGGCGGGCCGTCAGCCGTGCAGCGCCTCGCGCAGCGTGTGCACGGCCAGTGCCATGGCGGCCCGGTTGGCGTGGGTGTCCCGCAGCAGGTCGACCATGGCGAAGTCGTGCACCATCCCGGCGAGCCGTACGGCGGTGACCTCGACCCCGGCCTCACGCAGCTTGGCCGCGTAGGCCTCGCCCTCGTCGCGCAGCACGTCGGCCTCGCCGTTGAGCACGAGCGCGGGCGGCAGGCCCCTGAGCTGGTCGACGCTCGCGCGCAGCGGCGAGGCGTGGATCTCGGCGCGCTGGCGGGGGTCGGTGGTGTACTGGTCCCAGAACCACCGCATGCCGTCGCGGTTGAGGTAGTACCCCGTGGCGAACTGCTGGTAGGACTCGGTGTCGAAGTCGGCGTCGGTGACCGGGTAGAACAGGACCTGGGCCACCAGGCTCACGTCGCCGCGCTCCTTGGCCATCAGGGTCAGCACGGCGGACATGTTGCCGCCGACCGAGTCGCCGACGACCGCCATGCGCGAGGCGTCCAGGCCCTTCTCGTCGCCGTGCCGCGTCACCCACTGGGCGGCGGCGTAGTTCTGCTCGATCGCGGTGGGGTACCTCGCCTCCGGCGAGCGGTCGTACTCGGGGAAGACCACCGCCGCGCCGGCGCCGACGGCCAGCTCACGCACCAGGCGGTCGTGGGTGTGGGCCGACCCGAAGACCCACCCCGCGCCGTGGATGTAGAAGATCACCGGCAGCGTGCCGGTGGCCCCCCTGGGCTTGACGACGCGGACCGGCACGACGCCCGTCGGACCGCCATGCACCTGGATCCACTCCTCGTCGACCTCGGGCTTCGGCACGCTGTCGTCGGACTGCAGCTTCTCCAGGATCTCGCGGCCCTGCTCGGGCGGAAGCTCGTAGATGAACGGGTGCTTGGAGTTGGCGTCGGCGAAGTCCTGGGCCGCCTTCTCGAGCACGACCTTCTTGCTGCTGACGGTGCTGGTCACGGTTCTTCCACCTCCGGTGTGTCCTGCGTGCGGGCCCGCCGCTCCACGCCCCGCCACGAGGGCGCGGGCGCCTCCCGCCGGGAACGGCGCCATGCGCTTGGTTACCCCGCCCGAACATCGAAAACCGGACAAAACACCATCTTTATCTCACACGCCTAGAAAGCATGCCAAAACTAAATGGAGCTTTAAAAACCAGCGAAAGATATGGCACTCCGGGAATTCATCGGGATTCAGGACCGGAATCCCCGGAGTCCGCGACCCCCTTGCGGTCGTCGGGGATCTGCGGCTCCGGGCCCTGCGGATCTATGCCCGCCGGGGCGTCCGCGCCCGCCGAGTCCTCCCGGTCGTCCGGCACCTGGGCAGGCGGCTCGCCTTGCGTGCTCTCCGGATCGGTCTCGGTCATGAGGATCCTCCTCCTCGTCCGCGAGGCCCCCTCGCCGCGCGAGAGCACGCGGCGCGCCGTACGGCGGGGGCCGTGATCATCGACGTACGAGACTGACATATCCTCCATGTGGCGACTTAAAGCACTCGCCGGTAAACATCTCCTCAAAGGGGGTCCACCTCGGCGGCCGAACACCCCGGGGAGGCCCCTCCCCGCGACGTTCCCGAGGGTCAGCCGTTGTTCTGCGGAAGGACCGGTCCCTCGCTGGCCTGGACGAGGACGAAGCCCTGCCCCTGGAAGGCGAGCTGCGCCGCCTCGCCGCTCCCCCTGCCGATGAGCGCCCCCGCCTTGAAGGTACGGTTGACCCCCACCCGCAGGCCCGCGCTCCAGCACACCGCGGACTGACTGTCGGCGAAGGTGGGAGCCCGGGAGGCGTCGAGCAGCACCGGCGCGCCGTGCGCGGTGACGGCCACCCAGCCGGTGCCCTGGACGGTGGTGTTGAACAGGCCGCCGGTGGCGACGCCCGCGCCCTGCACACGCTGGATGTCCCAGGTGAGCTGCGGGTCGAAGGCCAGCAGGTTGGTCCCGTTGACGGTGATCGCCTCGTTCTCCAGATAGAACAGGTGCACGTCGTCGGCGTTGTCCGCGAGGAAGAGCAGTCCCTGCCCCTTGACCCGCATCAGGGGCGCGCCCTCACCGGTGACCATCTTCTTCAGGAACCGCCCGACGCCTCCCGACCCCTCGTAGTCGAAGTCCATCTGGCCCTGGAACGCCACCATCGACCCCTGGCGCGCCAGCACCTCCCCGTTCAGATGCACCCTCAGCATCTTGGAGTTCTGCAGGGCGAAGTGGCCGGGGACCTGCCCCTGGTCCAGGTTTCCGAAGAACGAGCTACGCACGGAAGCTGCCTTTCAGCGTCGAAGGGAGTACAGCGGATGTGACGAACGGGACGGCGTGAGGGTTCCGTTCCGCGAAGCGCCCGGATACAGGAGCCGTCCCGGGACCTTGCCCGCGGGAGCGGGGAACCCGGTGTCCCGGCCGGGCGCGGGCGGGGCAGGAGTGGGGCAGAGGCGCGGCGAGAACGCCCACATGTCCTCGGATAACCAGGCGAATCTCCACAGGATCTGCACGAAGGTTCGTTACGCTGCCGCTCCATGATCAAGTCGACATGGATGAGCGTACTGGTCTGGTTACTCCTCGCTCCGTTCACCGCGTGGGCCGCGCTCCGGATCACCACCTGGATCCCCACGTGGCAGTGGATCGCGCTGATCGCCTTCACCCCCTACGTGGCGGCGGCCTCCGCGGTCCCGCTGCTCCTCGCGCTGGGGCTGCGCCGCTGGGCGGCCTCGGCCGTCGCCCTCGCCACGAGCGTGACGCTCGCGGCGGTCGTGCTCCCGAGGCACTTCACCGACGGCAACCCCCCGGCGGGCGACCAGCGGCTGCGGGTGCTCGCCTCGAACCTGGCGGTGGGCGCGGGTGAGACCGCGTCGCTGATGAAGCTGGTGCGCGCCCTCGACCCCGACGTGCTCACGCTGCAGGAGCTCACCCCGGACGCGCTCAAGAGTCTGGAGAGGGCGGGACTCCGCGAGCTCATGCCGTACGCCGTCGACCGGTCAAGGGGCGGGGGGCGGGGTTCCGGCATCTACTCGAAGCACCCGCTCTCCGAGAATCCCATGATCGAGCAGGGTGGGTTCCGGCAGGCGCGGGCCGTGCTGAGGCATCCCGGCGGCCGTGAGATCGAGGTCGTCTCCGTGCACCCGTGCGCGCTGCGCTACGACTCCAAGGTGCCGTGCTGGTCCGACGGGCTGGAAGCGCTCCCGAGGGGAGGCGACCGGTTGCGGGTGCTCGCGGGCGACTTCAACGCCACCCTCGACCATCCGCCGATGCGCGCCCTGCTGGAGGGCGGCTACCGCGACGCCGCGGACGTGACCGGGCGGGGACTGACTCCGACCTGGCCGCAGCAGGGGTGGCAGTCCGTTCCCGGCGTGACGATCGACCACGTGCTCGCCGACTCGCGGATCGCCGTCGACGCCTTCAGCGTGCACGCCCTTCCCGGCACCGACCACCGTCCCGTTTTCGCCGAGCTCACCCTGCCTCGTTGAGGCGAGCTCACCCTGCCCCGTTGAACGGTGAAAAGCGGCGTTATACGGCACACGTCCAGCGCGTTTCGCCGGAGGCGCAGGTCGAGGCGCGTGCCGTACGGCCGAGACGATGACGCGCGCCTATCGACAGGGCCGGAACCGCGATTAATGATCGTAAATAATCGCGACTGCCATCAGGGCAGCGCCCTGCCCAAGGAGACGATGTGACCGTCGAGATCGCCGGTTGGCTGTTCCGCACCATCAATCACGAGGTCGCCGGAGCCGAAGCCCTCGCAGCGGAGACCGACCTCGTCACCGTTCTCGGTGAGAAGACCCTCGGGCCCGGGGGCGGCAAGAGGTTCATCGACCACATCAGGTCCAACAGCGAGGCGAAGATCAGAATCGTCGAGATGTTCACCAGGAACCGCGCCGTCATCGACGGGCTGGAGGACCGCATCCGCGAGGGCGAGAGCCTCACGGCCGACGACGCCCATCTCCTGGCCGTGGCCGCCATCAAGGACGAGGTGCTGTCCGAGGCGATCACGGAGACCGCGTACGGCTACCGCTTCCGTCCCGGCTGGAAGGAGGAGTGGAAGCCCTGACCCCCGGCTCCCCACCCCTCTGACGCCCGTCGAGGACGTTCACCGGGACCGGCCCGTCGCCCCGCCGGTGTGGTGAGCGGCCCCGGCGCGCCGAGGATCGCGTGGCAGGCGCGTCAGGAGAACGCGTAGCACTCGACCTCGGCGCGCCGGTACGTCAGGCCGCCGTCCACCGAGCTCTTCACGCAGCGGCGCTCCGCAGGGCTGAGATCCAGCGGGCCGCACACGGCCACCCCGGCGTACTCTCGGCAGTCAAGGCCCGGGTTCTCCTCACCGGTCACCTGGTAGTTCTCGCTGACCATGGCGCGGCAGGCGGCGCGGCGCCGCTCGGTGTCCGCGTACTCGCACTGGTTGAGGAGCGTCTGGTACTGCGACTCGCTCACCGGCGTCTTCTTGGCGCCCCTTGCCGGCTGCGCCTGCGCCGTGGTCCCTGTGGCGACGAGCCCAAACGTGGTGATCATGAGTAGCGCCGCGGCGGCGATGATGCGTTTCATGACGGCCCCCCCTGAACCAGCCCCCTGAACCAACAGTATCCGGCGCAAGGCAAAGGACATTCCGGGGGCGTGGAGACGGGCTCGTCCTGCCCGACGGAGCGCTCCCGCCCGGGGCACGGCCGCGCGTGCGAGCTCTCACGGGGGAACGTAGGGTTTACGGAAACCGGACGCCCGTCCCCGAGGAGCGCCCGTCCGGCGGGAGGCTCGCTCCCGGGGGGCGGGCCGGGGAGACCTGCGGGGCGAAGAGGACGGGCACACGCCGGCAGGACCGGGGAGAGCGAGCGGGAGGCGACATGGGCGAGCGCCCCTATGTGCTGCTCAGCTGCGCGATGTCCGTCGACGGATACATCGACGACGGCACGCGGGACAGGCTCATGCTCTCCAACGAGGAGGACTTCGACCGCGTCGACGCGGTGCGCGCCGGCTGTGACGCGATCCTGGTCGGGGCGAACACCGTCCGCCGTGACGACCCCCGGCTGCTGGTCAGGTCACCGGCCAGGCGCGAGGAACGCCTCGCGCGGGGGTTGCCGTCCTCCCCCGTCAAGGTGACGCTGAGCACGACGGGAAACCTCGACCCCGCGAGCCGCTTCTTCACCGCCGGCGACGCCGAAAAGATCGTTTACGCCGCGTCGCCCGCTGTGGACGGGCTCACCGCCCGCCTCGGCGCGATCTCGTCCGTGGTCGACGCGGGGGATCCCCCCGACCTCGACCGTGTCCTGGCCGACCTGGCGGGGCGGGGGGTGCGCAGGCTGATGGTCGAGGGCGGCGGCTCGGTCCACACCGCGTTCCTCAGCGGGGACCTGGTCGACGAGCTGCAGCTCGTCGTCGCGCCGTTCTTCGTCGGGGATCCCGGTGCGCCGCGCTTCGTCCACGACGGCGACTTCCCCCGGGACTTCCGCAGGCGCATGGACCTGGCGGACGTCAGGCGGATCGGCGACGTCGTCCTCCTGCGTTACCTACTGCGATGAGAACCTCAGGAAACCGATGAACGACCACGACTGGCTGCGGCTCGCCTGCGAGCTGGCCCGGCTCTGCCCGCCGTCCCCGACCGCCTTCTCCGTCGGCGCGGTGGTGGTCGACGCCGACGGGCGCGAGATCGCCCGGGGATACTCACGGGAGAGCGATCCCCACGTGCACGCGGAGGAGTCGGCGCTCGCCAAGATCGCCCCGGACGACCCCCGGCTGCCGGGCGCCACCGTCTACAGCAGCCTCGAACCCTGCAGTCGTCGCCGCTCCCGCCCGCGCCCCTGCAGCCGTCTGATCGTGGACAGCGGCGTCCCACGGGTCGTGATGGCCTGGCGGGAGCCCCTGCTCTTCGTGGACTGCCACGGCGCGGAGGAGCTCGCGGCCGCGGGCGTCACCGTGGTGGAGATCCCGGAGCTCGCCGAGGCCGCGCGGGAGCCGAACGCGCACCTCCTGTCAGGAGGGCCGGCTACGACCTGATCGCGGCCCGCGCGCGGGCGAGCCGTACCGCGGAGGACAGCGTGTCGATGTCGTAGGCGCCCTGGTGCCGTCGCCCGTTGAGGAAGAACGTCGGCGTGCCGGAGACGCCGCTCAGGTCGGCGGAGTCGACGTCCTCGGCGATCCTGGCCGCTCCCGCGCGCGCCCGCAGGTCGCGGCGGAACCGGTCGACGTCGAGCCCGAGCTCCTCCGCGTGGCGCACCAGGTCGGACGGCTTGAGGTCGTCCTGGCTCTCCAGCAGCCGGTCGTGCATCGACCAGAACGCGCCCTGCCCCGCCGCGGCCTCCGCCGCCTCGGCGGCCAGCTGCGCGCGCGGGTGGACGTCGTTGAGCGGCAGGTGCCGCCAGACGTAGCGGAGGTCGCCGAAGTCGGCCAGCAGGTCACGGACGACGGCTTCCGCCCTGCCGCAGTACGGGCACTCGAAGTCGCCGTACTCGACCATCGTCACCGGCGCCTCCCGCGGCCCTCGCACATGGTCGCGGCCAGGGTCGACCGGCACGGCCAGGTCGACGACGGTCTCGGCCGTCCCCAGCAGCGCGCGGATCCGCAGGGGCTTCGGCAGGAACGCGGTGGCGCGGGAGAGCACCCAGGTCAGGGCCGAGGCGCAGACCGCCGCGCAGAGCACGCCGACCTTCGCCTCCTCCAGTTCCAGGCCGCGGAAGGCGATGGTCGCGACGAGCAGTGACACGGTGAAGCCGATGCCCGCGATCGCGCCGCCTCCCACGACGGCGGCCCACCCGACAGGGGGGCGCAGGCGTCCGCCGCTGAGCCGGGCGACGAGCCACGCGGCGCCCGCGACGCCGACCGGTTTGCCGAGCACGTAGGCCAGCAGGACGCCGAGCGTGATCGGCGAGGCGAGGGCGCGGCCGAGGAGGTCCGCGTCGACCTTTATCCCGGCGTTGCAGAGCGCGAACAGCGGGACGATCACGTAGCTGGTCCACGGGTGGTACAGCCGCTGCAGCCGCTCGTTCGGCGAGATGGCCGACGCCAGGCCGACGCGCACCGACCGTTCGAGCTCGGGCGTCGGCTGCTCGCGGAACAGCCGGAACAGGCCGCTCGCGCGTTCGAGGTCGGTGCGGGCCGCCGGATAGGCGTAGGTAAGCAGCCCCATCGCCAGTCCGACGACGAGCGGGTCGACGCCCGAGACGAAGAGCGCCACCCACGCCGCCGCGCCGAGCAGCACGTACACCAGCCCGTGGCGCACCCCGAGGGCGCGCACGACCAGGACGACGGCGAACGTCCCGAGCGCGGCCACGAGCGGGGGCAGCGTGATGTCGCCGCTGTAGACGGTCACGATCACCACGAGCGCGACGATGTCGTCGACGACGGTGACGGTGAGCATGAAGACGCGCAGGCGGTCGGGGAAGCGCGCCCCGACGAGGGCGAGCATTCCGAGGGCGAACGCCGTGTCGGTCGACATCGCCGCGCCCCAGCCGTAGGCGGAGGGAAGACCGGCGTTCACGCCGAGGTAGACCACGACGGGGACGACCATGCCGCCGATCCCGACGAGCACCGGCAGGGCGGCCCTGCGCCGCTCGCGCAGGTCGCCCATGTCGAACTCGCGACGGGCCTCGAGCCCGACGACGAAGAAGTAGAACGTCATCAGCCCGCTGTTGACCCAGCCGCGCAGGTCCTGCGACACGACCGCGTCCCCGACGCTGACCGCCAGCGGCGTCCGCCAGAGGCCCTCGTACGACGACGGGGCGAGGTTCGCCCAGGCGAGCGCGGCGAGCGTCGCGGCCAGCAGGACCGCGGCGCTGCCGGTCTCGGTGCGCAGGAACTCGCGAAGCGGTGTCTGGAGATTACGCACCCAGGCTGTTCGTCCGGAAAAGGATGATCTGGGTTCTTGCGATCCCGTCATCCGGTAATTCTTTCCCACCCGAGAAGCGGGCCGGAGGGTGGCTTCCGTTCCCCCGTCCGGCCTTCGCGCACAGGGCGTCCGGCGCTCAGGCCGAGTCGCCGGGCGAGGCCTCCGTCCGGCCCCTCAGGCCAGGCACCGCAGGGCGGCCCTGACCCTGCGGTCCATCGGGTAGTCGTCGGGGAGCCTGCCGACGGTCGCCTCGACGAACACCGGGACGGGCAGCTGCTCGCTCGTGTCGTTCACGTGCACCCAGATCCGCTCCGCGGTCGGCTCGACCTGGGCGTGCGACCCCTGCTCGCCGAGCACGAACGTCGCGACCCTGGCCCGCCACCAGGCCCGTTCCCCTTCCTCCTGCTCGGACACGGGCGCCCCGACGTCGTCGGCGTGGGTGGCGTACTCGGAGTCGTAGTGGAAGGTCTGCAGCCCGACCGGGTACGGCCCCGCCAGGGTCTGCAGCCCCGCGTCGCGGCCGAGCGCCCGCATGCGCCTGCGCGTCTCGCCGTTCGCCTCCCGCCACTCCTCGAGCACCCGCTCGACGGGCAGGTCTCTGCGGCGGCGCACGCACCAGTCGTTGAAGGCGTTGAAACCGCCCTCGACGCCCTCGCGCTTGAGCGTCGCGGAGAACCCGTCGAGGTCGTCGTCGAGGCAGGCGTGGTTGTACAGCTCCTCCCCCGCCAGGTGTCCCAGGACGTCCCTGACGGACCAGCCCGCCGCCCGGGAGGGGCGGTTCCAGCCCTCCTCGTCGAGCTGGGAGAAGTAGCGGTCCAGACGGTCCGCCTCGGCGTCGAAGATGTCGAAAGGGTCGAGATCCGCCAGGGGATCCTTCGATGATGAGCTCATGTCATGAGCGGTACCCCGCGGACATCGTGCGCAACAGCGGACGGAACGCCGGAGGGGTCAGCGAGGCGAGGTGAGATATGCCAGGCAGGCCCTGGACACCTCGCCCCTCAGCTGCTCGACCGACTTCGGCAGCCCCTCCCCGCCGCCCAGGCCCTGAGCGGTGAGGAAACTGCCGAGGGACATGTGGAACACCGTCAGCAGGGCCGCCTCGGGATCCTCGTGACGAATCTCGTCCCTGTTGCGGAACACGGCCTCCCTGAACGAGACGAAGAGCCGCTCACGCGCGCGGAGCTTGCGCGCCCTGACGTGCTCGTCGTCCGTCGAGTGCCCGGCGAGGGGGTGCACGGCCTGGCGGGCGACGTCCTCGGACAGGCAGGTGACGAACGCGCGCACCACGTCCGCCAGGGTCATGCCGGGATCGCGCAGCCGCTCGGCCAGCTCCTCCTCCAGATGGGTGAGGACGAGGTCCCCGACGGCCCGCATCAACCCCTGCTTGCCGTCGAAACGGCCGTAGATCCCGCCGATGGAGATCCCGGAGGCCTCGGAGACGGCCGCCATGGTGAACCCGTCCGCCCCGTCACGTGCCAGCACCGCTCTGGCGGCCTCGAGGATCTGCAGGGCGGAGCGACGGCTGCGGCGCTGCTGGGGCTGCTCGAGAAGGCCCTCGTGCAGGCCGGGCAGCCAGGAGCCTCCCGCGTGCCCCTCGTGGCCGTCGCCCTCTCGGACGGTCGCCGAGCCTCCCGACATGCCGATCCCCTTCGCCCCCGCGAAACGCGAGGGTCGTCGTCAACCCTCAGAACATCCTCAACACGGTATCAGTATCCGAAGCCGCGTTCTGATGTGCGCCGCGCACCCCGGCGGGCCTGGGAACTCCTCCCTGACCGCAGACCTCGAGCCCGACCGTCCGCAGCTGGGCCGTCACGCGGGCGTCCGCGCCGCCGGGGCCGAGGCGGGACTCCGCCGAGTTGATCGCGGCCCCGAGAGGGGTCGGCCAGCCGCGCAACGCGTGCACGATGGTCCGCAGGGCCTGCAGCGTCGTGACGGCCGCCTGCCAGCCGTACGCCGTGGTGACGCATCCGACCGCCCTGCCCGTCAGGTAGGGGCGCACGTCGTCCCTGAGCTCCTCGGCGTAGTCGAGGGCGTTCTTCACCAGTCCGGAGACCGACCCGTGATAGCCGGGAGAGGAGACGATCACCCCGTCGGCCGCGCGCAACGCCTCGACGAGACGCCGCCCTGAGACCCTCGCGGGCCGCTCCGGGTCGTACATGGGCAGCCGGGCGAGATAGTCCGCGCCGAACAGCTCCGTACGGGCGCCGGCCGCTTCGGCGGCGTCGAGGGCGATGCGGAGGGCGGTCTCGCTGGAGGAGGAGGCGCGGAGGGTGCCCCCGAGCCCGACGACAAAGGGCTGCATCTTCACTGTCTCCTCGCTCAGGAGGGATTTCGGCCGGTCGTACGGGGCAGGGGTGGACTTGGCCGGTCCGCGGGCGTCGAGGCGCCCTTCAGTCAATTCGAATCCATATTCTTCTTCGAGTATCCGGCGCTCCTCCGCCGCCGTCAAGGCCGCCTCCAGTGATCACCAAGCCTTGACTTCGAATCCGAATACGGATTTTACTTGTGTCGGCGCGCGAGGGACGACTCCTCCTTGCCAGGCCCCGGCGGGACGACCGGCTCCACCCCGACGAGAGAGGCCGGACGGGCGGCGCGGCCCCGTGCGCGACGTCCCGGCCCCGCGGCGAAGCGGGCCGGAGACCCGGACCCGAATGCTCGGTGGCGGTTCCACCGCAGGACAGGAGAGGTCATGAGTGTTCAGGAACACGGGACACCCCCGGGCGACCACGGGGCGGCGGGAGACGAGACCGGACGACGCCTCGAGGATCTCGCCCGCAGGGCGGCGGCCCTGCGCAGGGAACTGCCCGCAGGCGCCGTGGAGAGCGACGCGGAGAACACCGACACGGCCTTCGGGATGCGGCGGCTGTGGGAGGAGGGCCTGTTCGCCTTCTGCCTCCCCCGGAGGTTCGGCGGAGTGAACGACGCCAGGCCGGAGCTGCACACCGAGGCCTTCGTCAAGATCATCCTCGACATCATGGCCGGCGACTCCTCGACCGGGATGAACTTCGTGGTCCAGGCGCTCTCGACGATGGAGGTCTTCAAGGAGGGCAACACCCTGCCCGAGACCACGAAGCGGGAACTCGCCCGCCTGATCCTCGACGAGGGCGTCAGGCTCTGCGCCTCGAACTCGGAGGCGGGGGCGCCGGGCCCCGTGACGGCCAGGCGCGTCGAAGGGGGCATCGTCGTCAACGGCACGAAGGCGTTCAACACCAACAGCGGCGGGGGCGGCTGGGCCAACGTCGGTCTCGCGCTGGAGGGGAGGAAGGGCCGCTACCACGCGCTCCTCCCCCTCGACCAGGCAGGCGTGACCATGAAGCACGACTGGGACGTCATGGGCCAGCGGGGCACCCACAGCCAGACCATCGTCTACGACGAGGTGTTCGTCCCGGACGGCTACCACTTCACCGGGAACGGGATTCCCCCGCTCTACCTGTCCTACGTGTTCCTCATGCACGCGACGATCATGCTCGGCCCCGGTCTCGGCGCGTTCGACGCCGCCCTGGACTACGTGAGGAAGATGGACCGGCCGAGCTTTCCCGAGTTCGAGAGCGCGACGGAGGACGTCCTGGTGCGCCGCCGCGTGGGCCGCTGCGCGGTCGACCTGGAGGCGGCGCGCGCCTTCCTCCTGCAGAGCGCCCGCAAGATCGAGCGGTGCGGTCCCGAGGGGGACACCACGGAGCTGTTCGTCGAGTCGTTCGCCGTCAAGGCGGCCTGCATCCGGGCGGCGCTGACCGTCACCCAGGAGATCTTCGACCTCACGGGAGCGCGCAGCACCGCCAACAGCTACAGGTTCGACCGCTTCTGGCGCAACGCCCGCACGTTCGCCACCCACGACCCGACGGACGCCAAGGAGGTCTGGATCGGCGACTGGCACCTCAGCGGCAAGGAGCCGCCGATGGCGGCGATGCTCCGCGTCTGAGACGCCTCCTTCGAGACGCCTCCTTCGAGACGTCTCCTCCGGGGCGGCGGCGCGCGGTTGGCGTCCCAAGAGACAGTGCTGTGAAATATGTTTGGCTGGAGCGAACAAAACGGCGCCGCGCTCGACGGAGGAGGATCACGGTGGGCACATCGGAGCAGCAGGGCGCCGCGGGACCCGACCTCCACGACGGCGTCGGCGCCCGCATGCGGCGCTTCCGCAAGGAACGCGGCCTGACCCTGCGCGGCCTGGCCACCGCCTCCGGACTGTCGATCGGGTTCCTGTCCCAGGTCGAGCGGGGCATCTCCGCCATCGGCCTGACCGCGCTGAACGGCGTGGCGACGGCCCTCGACCGGAGCGTCGCCGACTTCTTCAACGAGGAGCCGCAGGAGGAGCGGCGGGCCACGGTCCCCCCGCTGCCGACCCACTTCACCCTCACCCGCTCGGCGACCGCGGCCACCGAGTACATCTCGGGCCAGCAGACCTATCGCATGCTCTCCGCGCGCGGCCAGAACCTCGTCCTCGAACCGCTCCTGGTGCACATCGCCCCGGGAGGCAGGCGCGAGGACGCCTACGGCCACGCGGGCGAGGAGTTCGCCTTCGTGCTGGAGGGCGAGCTGCTCTACGAGGTCGACGGCGTCGAACACCGCCTGCGCCCGGGCGACAGCGTGCACCTGCGCTCGACCGTCCCGCACAGCATGTACAACGACACCGACCGGGTCACCACGGTCGTGTCGGTGGTGACCCCTCGCCTGTTCTGATCCTCGGCCTGTTCCGACCTCCCGCCGGGCGCGCGCCGTCCTCGCTCAGCGTCGCCGCGCCAGCCTCGCCGTCACCGCGACGGCGGCCGCCAGCGCGCCCAGCGCGCCCGCGGCGACCGCCACGTTCTGGCGGGTGATCCGCCGCTGCACCTCGGCGTACGGCATGGTGCTGAAGGAGACCAGCTCGTAGCGGGACACGTAACGGCCGGGCAGCAGCCGCTCCAGGCCGTGCTCAAGGCGTTTGCGCAGCAGGAACGACCGGGAGGCCACCTTGTCCCGCATCTCGACGAAGTTGGTCAGCGCCAGCTCGGCGATGGTGTCGGCGTGCTCCTTGCGGCGGGAGCCGTACCTGGCGAGCGCCTCGGGGAAGTCGTCGCCGGTCTCCTCGAGGCAGCGGTCGAGCTCGACGCAGTCCTCGAAGCCGCAGTTGGCGCCCTGGCCGTAGAAGGGGACAATGGCGTGGGCCGCGTCGCCGAGCAGGCCGACGACCGCGCGGGCCCCGCGCACCTGCCAGGGGTCGGTCCGCATCGTGACCAGGTGGCCGATCGGGTTGTGGGCGTAGTCGTCGGCCAGGTCGGGCATGAGCGCGTGGGCGTCGGCGTAGTTGGCGGCGAAGAACTCCTCGAACCGCTCGACGGTGTCCAGGGCCTCGAAGCTGCC
This sequence comes from Streptosporangium carneum, assembly GCF_027922005.1. Classification (GTDB taxonomy): domain Bacteria; phylum Actinomycetota; class Actinomycetes; order Streptosporangiales; family Streptosporangiaceae; genus Streptosporangium; species Streptosporangium carneum. The sequence goes on from NZ_BSEV01000007.1 coordinate 315,979, forward strand.
CGGTCCCGACTTCGGCCAGAACAGCGTGCAGGTGAAGGACCTGTCCGGGTTCGGCAGGGCGATCATCATGGCCTGGCCGCGCGGCCAGATGTGCAGGGCGCCCGGGTCGAGGGCGTACTCGCCGTCGCGCGCCGGGATGGTGAGTTCCTTGTAGCCGTAGTCGAGGTACTCCTGGCTGAAGCCGAACCCGGGCAGGAACTGGAGCCTGCCGCGGACCGCGCTGTAGGCCCCGTCGGCGGCGAGCACGACCGGGGCGGAGGCGGTCGCGGGCCCGTCGGGGGTCTCGAAGTCCATCCGTCCCGAGTCGACGTCGAGTCCGGTGAGGCGGTGCTCGAAGCAGGCCCGCACGCCGGGCATCGCCAGAGCCGCGTCGAGGAGGGTGCGGTTCAGGTCGGAACGGCTGATGGAGTTGATCGACCGCAACCCGTCCGCGCTGTAGTGCTGGAAGCTCAGCGTGCCGTCGGGAGCGTGCATCATCCGGCCCGGCATCGGCAGCGCGGCCTTCATGACGACCTCGTCCAGGCCCACCCTGCGCAACGCGTCGATCCCGCGCTCCGAGATCGCCAGGTTGATCGACCGCCCCCGCTCGGGGGCGGCCTCTCGCGGATCGGGCCTGCGTTCGTACAGGGTGACCTCGTATCCACGGCGGGCCAGGTAACAGGCCGTCAGGCAGCCGACCAGACCGGCGCCGACCACTGCGACCTCGTGACGGGATCTCATGAATGGCTCATCTCCCCGGCGAGGACGGCAGCCGCTCGCCGGCAGTCGAAGAAGGTGTCGAGGACAAGGTCGTCACATCGCCGTCCTGGCCGACCACAGCTCGGGGAAGACCTCACGGCGCAGGCTGCGTTCGAGCCAGCTGAGGCCGCTGGAGCCGCCAGAACCCGGCTTGGCCCCCATGGACCTGCGCACCGCCATGAGGTGCCGGTAACGCCAGTCGGAGAACCGCTCCGACAGGTCGGTGAGGGCCTCACCGAGGGTCCACAGCTCGTCACCGGACCCCTGCTCTGCGTATACCCTGACCCAGGCCGCCTCGACCAGCGGGCTGGAGACGTACTCGGCGGAGTGGTCCCCCCTGCCGGGGATCTCGAAGCCCCTCCTGGCCAGCAGGGACAGCACGCTGTCGTACAGGCTCGGCCTGCCGAGCGCGTCGAGGAGCCCCTGGTAGACCTTCGGGTCCCGCCGGTGCGGGCGGGTCAGCGACTCAGACTTGTTGCCCAGCAGGAACTCCAGGTGCCGGTACATCGCCGACTGGAACCCCGAGGCCTCGCCCAGCTCGTCACGGAAGGAGTTGAACTGGGCCGGGGTCATCCAGCCGAGCGCCGCCCAGGCCGCGTTCAGCGCCTCGAAGTGGCGCACGCTCCTGCTGATCGCCGTGGTCGCCCCGGTCACCTCGTCCTCGTCCAGCAGCCGCTGGGCGAGCGTCCACTCCGCGCGGAGCAGCCCGAAGTACAGCTCCATGACCTGGGTGGTCACCAGGAAGGCCAGTTCCTCGGGCGCGTCGGTGATCGGCCTCTGGAGGTCGTGCAGGACCGCGGTGCCGACGTAGTCGTCATAGGGGGTCCCGGTCTCGAACTCCAGGGTCGGCAGGCCGTGGTTGGCGGCCGCGCGGTCCGCGCGCTCCATCCCGCCGATCGCCCTGACCTTCCTGGCCACCGGGCCTCTCATGCGCCTTGTCGTCATGTCGTCTCCTTCGTTCGGTTCCATGTTCACGCCTATGGAACTTTTCTGAAATCAGGAGTACGAGGCGATTCAGGCTCTTCGCCTTTGGTGCGGAAGGTTCTTGGCGGATCAGGCTTTGAGGTGACAGAGCGTCACCTCGCCCTGCTCACCGGTTCACAGCGCGTGGGGAACGGTCGAGCATCGGGAGCACGGCGGCGCCGAGCAGCTCCACGCCGCCGTCGTCGGTGAGGCCGTGCGGCGTGCCGAACTCGACGCGCCGCACCCCCGCGTCGATGAGCGCCTGAGCCTGCGCGGCGACCTGTTCCGGGTCGCCGGAGAAGGCGAACAGGTCGAGCAGGTCGTCGGGGATCAGGCGTCCCGCGTCCGCGTGCCGTCCCGCGTCGACCAGCTCCTTGACCCGGGCCAGCAGGTCGGCGGGGACCTCGGCGGTCGGGTCGAGGTCGGCGACCACCGCGAGGTACATGGCGACCTCGGTGCGGGCCCTGGCCCTGGCCGCCGCGCCGTCGGCGTCGACGACGGTCACCGCGCCGAGCACCACGCCGATCTCCTCGGGGTCGCGTCCCGCCTCGGCCGCCCCCCGCGCGACCCGCTCGCGGACCACCGGGACCATGGCCGGATTGGCGCTGCCGCCCACCTTGATCTCGTCGGCGATCCGCCCGGCCAGCGCCGCCCCCTTCGGCCCCCACGCGCCGAGCAGCAGCGGGGGGCGCGGCCTGTGCACGGCGTAGCGCAGCACGGTGCCGGGAGCCAGGCGGAACACCTTCCCCTCGAACCCCCCGGGATCGCCCGCCAGCAGCCGGTAGACCACCTCCACCGCCTCGGCCAGCGCGGTCAGCGGCCTGGGCTGGGCGATGCCGACCGCGCCGAGCCAGGTGCCCCGCGCCAGCCCCAGGTAGGCCCTGCCGTGCGAGGCCAGGTCGAGGGCCGCGAGCTGCCCCGCGATCTCGTACGGCGCCGCCGAGTAGGGGTTGAGGCAGGCCGCGCCGAGCCGTACCCGCTCGGTGGCCGCCGCCATCTCCAGCAGCGGGAAGACAGGCGGCTGGTACATCAGGTCGCCGAACACGCTCAGCACGTCGAAGCCGTGCTCCTCGGCGCGACGCGCGAGCCTGGCGTAGTCGCCCGCCCGCTTGTCGCTCTGCAGGCCGAGGCCGATCTCGGCAACGGTCATCGGGGCTCCTCCATGTCGGACCGGGCTCGGGTCAGGCTCGGCTCGGCTCGGCTCGGGTCAGGCTCAGGTCAGGCTCGGCTCAGGTCAGGTCAGGTCAGCGGAGTTCATCCGGCGGCGGCCGGTCCGCTCGACCCGCATCACCAGCCGCTCCTCGGGGTCGGGACAGGCGAACAGGGAGTCCTGCGCCAGCCAGTCGCCCTCGGCGAGGTCACGCTGCTTGGCGGCGAGGAACGGCAGGACCGAGGCGAGCGCGTACACGCAGAAGTGCTTGCCGTCGGGCAGCCGCAGGTGCGCGCTGTTCTCCAGCACGAAGCAGTCGCCGACCTCCATTCCACAGACGGACCTGCCCTCGATGCGGTCGACCACGACCCGCAGGTCGTACAGCTCCATGTCGCCGTCTTCCACGGTCGCGCCTCCTTCAGGCCGTGATTCCCGCCGTGCCGCGGCGGGGCCGGGAACGGGCCGCGCCTCGCCGAACTCCTCGCCAGCCGTTCCGTCCCGGGTCATGATCCGAGCAGTTCGGAGTGGTGGTGGACGATGAGCCACACGCCGTCGGCGCGCCGCAGCACGTCGGTCACCCGGCTGTGCTCGGCGGGACCGTCGTGCGGCTCGGCGACGAGCACGTAACGGGCGACCCCGGTGTCCCCCCACACGTCGATCCGTTTGTCCCACGCGCTCAGCCCGGCGAGGGCGGGGCGTGCGCCGGAGCGGTCACGCTCGTCACGATAGGCGTCCAGCTCGGCGCGGGTGCGCAACGGCCCCGGCAGATGGCTCTCCCAGGTGGTGACCTCCGCGTGCAGGTGACCGTCGAAGCGCGCACGGTCGGCCCTGAGGAAGGCGTCGTACATGTCGTCGATGCCCGCCGAGATCGCCTCGGCGTCGGCCTGCGCGGCGCCGGCGCTCACGTCGGCGCTCACGTCGGTGCTCGTGACGGCGCTCACGTCGGTGCTCGTGACGGCGCTCGTGACGGCGCTCCCTGCGGCGCTTGTGACGGCGGCGTCGGCGTCGGCGTCGGTGTTGGCGTCAGGCACGGTTCCCCCCTCCGGCCCGGTCGTCGCGGACGACCCGGCCTCCCTTCATCACCCAGCGGATCGTGCGGAAGGCCGAGGTCGCGGCCAGCGGGTCGGCGTCCATGGCGACGAGGTCGGCGTACCGCCCCGCCTCGACGGCGCCGATGTCCTCCTCCGCGCCGAGCCAGCGCGCGGGGCCGAGGGTGCCCGCGTGGAGCGCGCGGGCGGGGCCGAGGCCGCCTTCCGACATGTACTCCAGCTCTCGCACCGTGGCACTGGTCCCCTCGAAGTCCCAGAACGGCGGCATGTCGCTGCCCAGCAGCACCTCGACGCCCGCCGCGAGGGCCATGGCGTAGCTCTCCAGGTGACGGGGGCCCGCGCCGAGGGAACGGCACTGCATCCACTCGGGCACGCCGAGCTCGTCGAAGAACTCCTTGCACCTGGTGACGAGCAGCGTCGGCACCAGGGCGGTGCCGCGCTCGGCCATCCTCGCCGCGACCTCCGGGGTGAGCTGATAGCCGTGCTCGACGCAGTCGAGGCCGAGCTCGACGGCCTCGCCGATCACCGAGGCGGGTCCCGCGTGCGCGGTGACCTTGCGCCCCCAGGCGTGCGCGGTGGCGAGCACCGCGGCCATCTCGTCGGCGAACAGCTGCGGGGTGTCGATGCGCTCGTGCTCTCCCGCGATCCCGCCGGAGATCATCACCTTGATGAGGTCCGCGCCCGCCTTGATCTGGGTGCGGACGCCGCGCCTGAACCCGTCGGTGCCGTCGCACTCCAGGGTGTCCGACCCCTCGTGGCCGTGGCCGCCGGTGCAGACCAGCGCCTGCCCCGCGGTGAAGATGCGCGGCCCCGTCGCCATGCCCGCCTCGATGGCGCGGCGCAGGGCGAAGTCGGCGTGGTCCTTCTCGGCGACGCAGCGCACGGTGGTGACGCCGCAGTGCAGGGTGCGCCGGGCGCCGTCGGCCATGTAGAGGGCGAGTTCGTGGGAGGTGAGGCTCTTGACGCTCTCCCCGCCCTTGCCCGGCAGCGACAGCGACAGGTGGGTGTGCATGTTGACCAGACCCGGCGTGACGTACGCGCCCCCCAGGTCGATCTCGGTCGCGCCGTCCGCCTGTCGCAGGACGTCCTCGCGAGGCCCCACGAGCGCGATCCGCTCGCCCCTCACCAGCACGGCCGCGTCCGCGACCGGCCCCACACCGTCGACGGCCCGGCCGTCGACCACGGTGCAGTTGACGACGACCACGTCGCTCATCGTCCGCCCTCCGTTCCGTTCGCTTCCGTTCACGGCCCACCTGACCTGCGTGTGCCGTTTGTTCTATCAGACGCGAGTTTGGTGAACAAGGCATGAAAATCTGTTCACCCGCAAACCACCTGTTGAAGCTGCTTCTGAGCCGTACTTCCCGCCTTCTCGGAAAAATTTGTTCACCGAATTTCACAGGGGCATCGTGTGGCGGCGAGCCTCAAGGGACACCCCGCCCCCGTCCCGAGGCTTGACGTCGCGCGAACAGGGCACGCGACACACGGAGGAGTTCCACGATCGGGAAGGACGTGCGGACATGACCAAGCGGCAGAGAATCGTCATCGTGGGAGGCGGCTTCGCGGGTTTCACCGCGGCGCGGACCCTCTCCGGGCTCGCCAGGGGAGCGGTCGAGATCGTTCTGATCAACCCGACCGACTATTTCCTCTATCTGCCGCTGCTGCCCGAGGTCGCGGCGGGGATCCTCGACCCGCGCAAGGTCGCGATCCCGCTGTCCGGGGCCTGCTCCGGAGTGCGGCACCTGCTGGGCACGGTCGACTCCGTGGACGCGGAGAACAGGCGGCTGAGCTACACCGACGCGGAGGGCGGCCGTCGCGACCTCGGATACGACCGCCTGGTGCTCGCGGTCGGCAGCGTCAACAAGCTGCTGCCCGTCCCCGGGGTGGCCGAGCACGCGCACGGCTTCCGCAGCATCGCCGAGGCCCTCTACCTTCGCGACCACCTCATCCGCCAGATCGAGCTGGCCGACGCCTCGGACGACCCCAAGGAGCGCGAGGCGCGCTGCACGTTCGTCGTCGTGGGCGCCGGATACACCGGCACCGAGGTGGCGGCGCAGGGGCAGTTGCTGACCCTCGACGCGCGAAAGCGCAGGCACGGCCTGCGCGACCAGCCGGTCCGCTGGATCCTGGCCGACCTGGCCCCGCGTATCCTGCCCGAGCTCGACGAACGCCTCTCACAGACCGCGCACCACACCCTGTCCGAGCGCGGAGTGGAGATCCGCACCGGCACCAGCGTGGCCGAGGCGACCTCGGCGGGGGTCAGGCTCTCCGACGGGGAGTTCGTGCCGACCCGCTCGCTGATCTGGTGCGTCGGCGTACGGCCCGACCCGCTCGTGCAGTCGCTGGGGCTGCCGACGGAGAAGGGCAGGCTGCTGGTCGACGAGTACCTCAACGTGCCCGGGCACCCGGAGATCTTCGCCTGCGGGGACGCCGCCGCGGTGCCGGACCTGACCAGTCCTGGCCGGTACACCGCGATGACCGCCCAGCACGCCAGCCGTCAGGGCAAGCGCGTCGCACACAACGTCGCCGCCTCGTACGGCAGGGGGGAACGCAGGCCGTACCGGCACAACGACCTCGGGTTCGTCGTCGACCTGGGCGGGCTCAAGGCCGCGGCGAACCCGCTGGGCGTGCCGCTCTCCGGTCTTCCCGCCAAGGTGGTCACCCGGGGGTACCACCTGCTGGCCGTGCCCGGCGGCAGGGCGCGCATCGCGGGGAACTGGCTGCTGGACGCGCTGCTGCCACGCCAGACGGTACAGCTCGACCTGGTGCGCGGCCAGGCGGTCCCCCTCGCCAGCTCCTCTCCGGAGAACGGCACGTCCCAGGCGGACGACGCGAACGGGCGCTGAGGCCCGCCCGCGAGGGCGGCCGGCCTCTCCACCGGACCGCCCCCGCCCCACCGCGCGTCCGATCTCTCCCACGCCTCCCGGGCCCCCTTCCCGTCGCCGCCGGACGCCTCCCCCGTGGCCGCCTCCCCCGCGCCCTGAGGCCTTTCCGGCCCCCGCGGCCCGAGGCGTTTCGAGCCCCGCGCCGGCCGATCCGAAGAGATCGTCTCCGACTACGACGCCGGCACTTGACAGATCACCACACTCGTATCAAATTAGGTAAGGCTTACCTAAAATTAGGCAAGCCTTACCTAATCTATACATACCGGGCCGGCGGGAAGGCGTGGGAAGTGGACGGGATCGGAAACCGGGTCGCCCTGGTCACCGGAGCGGCGCAAGGCATCGGAGCCGCGGTCCGCGATGCTCTGGCGGACGCCGGGGCACAGGTCGCCGCGGCCGACAAGCGTTTCGAGCACCTGGGAGAGCTCGGGAACGCGGTGCCGTACCCGCTGGACGTGCGGGACCCCCGGACGGTCGAGGAGACGGTCGCGGCCGTCGAGAGGGATCTCGGGCCGATCGACATCCTCGTCAACGTGGCGGGGGTGCTGCTGCCCGGGCGGGTCGAGGACACCGAGGACGAGCGGTGGCGGCAGACCTTCGCGGTCAACGCCGACGGCGTGTTCCACACCTCCCGGGCGGTCGCCAGGCGGATGGTCCGGCGACGGCGGGGTGTGATCATCACTGTGGGATCGAACGCCGCCTCCGTGCCCAGGATCGGCATGGCCGCCTACGCGGCGTCCAAGGCGGCCGCCTCCATGTTCACCAAGTGCCTGGGCCTGGAGCTGGCGACGTACGGCATCCGCTGCAACGTGGTCTCCCCCGGCTCGACCGACACCTCCATGCTGCGCGCGCTGTGGGAGGACAGGGAGCCTGACGAGGCGTGGAACAGCACGCTCGACGGCGACCCCCGCTCCTTCCGGGTCGGCATTCCGCTGGGCCGCGTCGCCGATCCGGGGGACATCGCCGACGCAGTGCTCTTCCTCGCCTCGGAGCGGGCCAGGCACATCACCATGCACGATCTCTTCGTAGACGGCGGCGCGACCCTCCGCGCCTGACCAGATTGGACTCCGATGCATCCGCTGACAACCGCCGTGGATCCGCTCGCCGGATACGAACACGGCGAGTCGGTGCTCTTCGCCTCACCCCACCGCACGCTGCTGACCCGCGGCGTCGACACCGTCGTCGGCGGTGACCTCGACGCCCTGCCGGAAAAGGTGGCCGCCGCGCTCGGCCGCGACGGCGTCGCGGCCGGGGCGATCGGGTTCGACGGCACGGCCCACCTGGTCGTCCCCCGGGCCGTGACCTGGTCGGCACCGCTGGAACCCGGTGTCGGATCACCGCGCGGCGGCTGGCGGGTGCGTCCCCTTCCCGCGCCGGAGGACTACACGGAGGCGGTACGGCGGGCACTCGAGCTCATGGACGCCGACGACCTCGACAAGGTGGTGCTCGCCAGAACCCTCGAACTCGGCTCGGACGAGCCCATCGAGGTTCGTGAGCTCCTGCGCCCCCTTCTCGGCCACGGCTACTCCTTCGCCACGCCGCTGCCCGGCGGCCGGACGCTCATCGGCGCCAGTCCCGAGCTGCTCGTCTCCCGCAGAGGCAGGACGGTCGTCGCCAACCCCCTGGCGGGCTCGGCCGCCCGCCTCCCCGACCCCGTCGAGGACCGCCGCAACGCTGAGGGCCTGGCCGCCTCGGCCAAGGACCGCCACGAGCACCGCCTGGTCGTCGACGCCGTCGCCGACGCCCTGCGCCCCTACTGCGCGGACCTGGACGTGCCCTCCGCGCCCGAGCTGACGTCGACCGAGACGATGTGGCACCTGTCCACCCGCGTCACCGGCGTGCTGCGCGACCCCGACGTCTCCGCCCTGACCCTCGCCGCGGCGCTGCATCCGACCCCCGCGGTGTGCGGGACGCCCGAGGCGGCGGCCAGGCGCGCGATCGAGAGGCTGGAGCCGTTCGACCGGGACTTCTACACCGGCCTGGTCGGCTGGACCGACGCGGCGGGAGACGGCGAGTGGGCGGTGACCATCCGCTGCGCCACGGTCGAGGAGCACGTGCTGCGGCTGTACGCGGGAGCGGGCATCGTGCCGGGCTCCGACCCCGAGCTTGAGCTCGCCGAGACCTCGGCCAAGTTCCGCACCATGCTGCGGGCGCTGGGGGTGAGCGCCGATGCACTGGCCTGAGGACGTCGCCGCCCGCTACCGGGCCGCAGGGTACTGGCGGGGCGAGACCTTCGGGGCCATGCTGCGCGACCTGGCCGCCCGGTACGGCCCGCGCCCCGCGCTGATCTCCCAGGGAGCCCGGTGGAGCTACCGTGACCTGGACGAACGGGCCGACCGGCTCGCCGCGGGACTGCTCGGCCTCGGTATCGGGCCCGGCGACCGGGTCGTCGTGCAGCTGCCGAACGTCCCGGAGTTCTACCAGGTCTGCTTCGCGCTGTTCAGGCTCGGCGCGTGGCCGGTCTTCGCGCTGCCCGCGCACCGCACCGCGGAGATCTCCTACTTCTGCGAGTTCACCGAGGCCGCGGCCTACGTCTGTCCCGACGACGACCACCGGGCCTTCGCCCCTGACACCCCCGCGCTCGTGCTGGGCGCGCTGCCCGAGGCCGACCCCGTCGAGCTGCCCGAGCCGGACCCGGCGGGCGTGGCGTTCCTCCAGCTGTCCGGCGGAAGCACGGGGCTGCCCAAGCTGATCCCCAGGACCCACGACGACTACATCTACAGCTTCAGGGCGAGCGCGGAGATCTGCGGGCTGACCCCCGACAGCGTCTACCTGTGCGCGCTGCCCGCCGCGCACAACTTCCCCATGAGCTCCCCCGGCGTCTTCGGGACGCTCAGCGCGGGGGCCGCCGCCGTCCTGGCACCCGACCCCAGCCCGAGCACCTGCCTGCCGCTGATCGAGCGGGAGCGCGTCACCGTCACCGCCCTGGTCCCGCCGCTCGCGCTGGTCTGGCTGGACGCCGCGGGCGCGGGCGCGCACGACCTGTCCAGCCTGGAGGTGCTGCAGGTCGGCGGGGCCAAGTTCAGCGAGGAGGCGGCCAAGCGGGTCGCCCCCGAACTGGGCTGCACGCTGCAGCAGGTCTTCGGCATGGCCGAGGGGCTGGTCAACTACACCAGGCTCGACGACCCCGAAGACGTGATCGTCTCCACGCAGGGCCGTCCCATCTCCCCGGACGACGAGATCCTCATCGTGGACGACGAGGACCGCGAGAGCGAGACCGGTCACCTGCTGACCCGCGGCCCCTACACCATCCGCGGCTACTGGCGGGCGGAGGAGCACAACAAGACCGCCTTCACCGCCGACGGGTTCTACCGGACCGGCGACATCGTCAGGCGCACCCCCACCGGCTACCTGGTGGTGGAGGGCCGCGCCAAGGACCAGATCAACCGGGGCGGCGACAAGATCGCCGCCGAGGAGGTGGAGAACCATCTCCTGGCCCATCCGGCGATCCACGACGCCAGCGTCGTGGCCGTCCCCGACCCCTACCTGGGCGAGCGCGCCTGCGCCTACGTGATCTGCCGGGGCGAGGCCCCGGGCAGGGGCGAGCTCAGGGCGTTCCTCAGGGACCGGGGCATCGCCGCCTTCAAGATTCCCGACCGTTTCGAGTTCGTCGACGCCTTCCCGCAGACCGCGGTCGGCAAGGTCAGCAAGCGCCACCTACGTGAGAGGACATGACGACCATGGCGATCCCCTCTATCCAGCCCTACCCGATGCCGTCGGATCTGCCGACCAACCGGGTCGAGTGGCGTCCGGAGGCCGACCGCGCCGTGCTGCTGGTCCACGACATGCAGAACTACTTCCTGCGGGCCTTCCCCGCGGGTCAGTCGCCGACGGTCGAGCTGATGTCCAACGTCCTGGCGCTGCGCGAGCGCTGCGCCGACCTGGGCGTGCCCGTCGTCTACTCGGCGCAGCCCGGCGCCCAGAGCGCGGAGCAGCGCGGGCTGCTGCTGGACTTCTGGGGCGACGGCATCGGGCAGGACCCGTGGGAGGCCAGGATCACCGACGAGCTGGCGCCCCGCCGGGGCGACGTGCTGCTCACCAAGTGGCGCTACAGCGCCTACCAGCGGACCGGGCTGGCCGAGCTGATGGCGGAGCAGGGCCGCGACCAGCTCATCGTCTGCGGGATCTACGCGCACATCGGCGTGCTCATGACCGCCTGTGAGGCGTTCATGCGCGACGTCCAGGCGTTCGTGGTCGCCGACGCCGTCGCGGACTTCTCCCTCGAGCACCACCGCATGGCGCTCACCTACGCCGCGGAACGCTGCGCGGTCACCGTCACCACCCTGCAGGTCAGCCGCGCGCTCTCGGCGGAGGTGGCCGGTGTCTGAGGCCGCGCCACCTCCGCGCGCCGAGACAGCCGAACGGCTCCGGCAGGAACCGGCGGTCCCTGCGGAGCCACGGGGATGACTGCCGAGACGTTCCCTCTCACCGGGGCCCAGGCCGGGATCTGGTTCGCCCAGCGCCCGGATCCCGGAAACCCCGTCTACAACACCGCCTACCGGGTCGACGTCCGTGGCCCCGTCGACCCGGTCCTGTTCGAACGCGCCCTGCTGCGCTGCCTGGCCGAGGCCGAGCCGCTCCGCCTGCGCTTCACCGAGGAACCCGCCCAGTACTTACCCGAGTGCGACTCGCTGCGAGGCTCGGCCGCCTTCCTCGACCTGCGGGAGTGGCCCGCCCCCGAGGCCGCCGCCGACGCGTGGATGCGCGCCGACCTCGCGGCCCCGGTCGACCTGGTGACCGGGCCGCTGTCCAGCCACGCGTTGCTCCGCCTGGCCGACGACCGGTTCGTGTGGTACCTGCGGATGCACTGCATCCTGATCGACGCCTACGGGCTGTCGATGCTGGTCGGCCGGGTCGCGGAGATCTACAACGCGCTGACGGAGGGGCTTCCCGCGGGTCCGAGCCCGTTCGGCGGCCTGCTGCCCGTGCTGGCGGAGGAGGAGGCGTATCGGGCCTCGGAGCGGCACGCGGAGGACCGGGCCTACTGGCTCGACCGGCTGGTCTCCGCGCCGGAGCCCAGGGGTCTCGCGGGTGCGCCCCCGAGGGCCGCGGGCGAGGTGATCAGGTGCCGTGAGGACCTGCCCGCCACGGGGCACTGGGACCTGATCGCCCGGCAGGCGCGGGCGACCTGGGCGGACGTGGCCGCGGCCGGGCTGGCCGTGTATCTCGGACGGCTCACCGGCGTCACCGACGTCCTGATCGGCCTGCCGCTGATGAACCGCTTCGGAGCCGCCCTCAGGGTGCCGTGCCTGACGGCCAACGTGCTTCCCCTCAGGCTCGACGTGCGCCACGACGTCCCGCTCGGCGGCCTCGTCGAACAGGCCGCGCTGCGGGTGGCGGAGGCCCGCCGCCACTCCCGCTACCGGATCGAGGACCTCCGGCGCGACCTCGGCCTGCCCGACTCCCGGGGAGCCCTGTTCGGGCCGCTGCTCGACATCAAGCCCTTCGCGTCGGAGGTGAAGTTCGGCGACGCGCGCGCCACGGTCGGCACCCTCGCCTCGGGGCCCGTCGAGGACCTGGCCGTCACCCTCCTGCTCGACGGGGACCGGCTGACCCTCGAGCTCACCGGCAACGTCGCCCTCTACTCGGAGGAGTCGCTGGCCGCGCACGCCCTGCGGCTGGCACGGCTCCTGACCTCCCTGGCCCTCACCCCGCCGGAAACCCCCGTCGGCCTCCTCCTGCCGCCCGCGGAGGAGGCCTTACCCCCCGCCGGTGAGGAGGCCGCTCCCGCGACCGCCCCGCGGCGCGGACGGCGGGCCCGCGGCGCCGCGGCGACCGGTACGGCCGCGGCCCCGCCGGCGCGGGCCGGGGCGGCGGCCCCGCTGCCCGTGGGGCGGCCCGCCCTGCCGCCGCTGCGGCCCAGGCACAGGCCGACGCCGATGCCGCTGTCACCGGCCCAGGCGAGGCTGTGGTCCCAGCAGGGAGTCGAGGGCCGGAGCCCGGCCCACACCATCGCGTTCACGGTCCGCCCGCCGGGTCCGATGGACCGCGACGCCCTGCAGGCCGCGCTCGGCGACGTCGTGGCCAGGCACGAGATCCTGCGCACCGTCTTCCCCGAGGAGCACGGCGTGCCCCGGCAGCGGATCCTGCCCCCGGGACCGGTGCCCCTGCCGGTCTGGCAGCCGGACGACCCCGCCGTGGCGATGCGGACGATCACACGCCGGGGGTTCGACCTGGGGGTCGATCTCCCGCTCCGCGCCCACCTGCTGCGGCGCGGTCCGGACGACCACGTGCTGCTGCTGGTCCTGCACCGCATCGCCGCCGACCACCGGTCCACCGGGCCGCTGGCACGCGACCTGCTCACCGCCTACGAGGCCAGGAGGTCCGGCGTCGCCCCCGCCTTCGAGCGAGCACCGGTGCAGTACGCCGACTACACGCTCTGGCGGCGCGACCTGCCCGACCCCGGCCTCTCCCACTGGAGACAGGCTCTGGAGGGGCTGCCCGACCGGCTGGAGCTGCCCGCCGACCGCCCCAGGCCCCGTGTCCCGAGCGGTGCGGGAGGGACGGTCCCGGTCAAGGCGGCGCCCGGGCTCGCCGCGGCGATCGGGGAACTCGCCGGGGCGAGTCGCACCGGCGTCTTCCCCGTCCTGCACGCCGCGCTCGCGGCGCTGCTCACCCGGCTCGGCGCGGGTGTGGACATCCCGATCGGCACACCGGTCGCCGGCAGGCACGACGGCGCGCTGGACAACGCGCTGGACGACGCCGTCGGGCCCTACGCCGACATGCTGGTGCTGCGCACGGACACCTCGGGCGACCCGTCCTTCACGGAGCTGCTCGACCGGGTCGGGAAGGCCGACCTCGTCGCGTTCGACCACGCGAACCTGCCCTTCGACCGGCTGACCGAGGCGCTCGGCCCGTCCCGCTCCCACGACCGGCGCCCGCCGTTCCAGGTGACGCTGGTGCACCGCGACGCCCCGGCGCACGGCGTCGAGGTCGTGCACACCGGCGCCGCCGAGTTCGACCTGACCCTGAACCTCGACGGGACGGGCACGGGCTTCCTGGAGTACAGCAAGGACCTGTTCGACCGCTCGACCGCCGTGGGCCTCGCGGAACAGCTGACCCGCCTGCTGAGCCAGGCCGTCACGGCCCCGGCCACGCCGATCAGCGGGTTCCACCTCCTCGACGTCTGATCCCCGAAGCGTCGAAAACCGGCCGAGCGGCACGCCCGCGAGGCCGGAAGGTCCGCCGCCCGGCGCGCGGCCTCGCGGCGACGCCGCCCCTCCCCCGTGACGGATCGGACCGTCCCCCTTCAGCGCACGGCGGACACGTGGTACTAATTAAATGACCAAATGAGGTCATCCAGTCAGATATTTACGAAAGAGGCGGGGCGATGAGGCCGCGATCCGGGAAGGTGGGGCGACCCCCCAAGGACGCCGCGCACCGGCTGGAGCGGGCGCACCGCATTCTGGACACCGCCACGGACCTGATCCTGCGCTGGGGTTACGACAAGACCACCGTCGAGGACATCGCCAAGGGCGCCGGCATCGCCAAGGGCACGCTCTACCTGCACTGGCGGACGCGCGAGGAGCTGTTCGCCGCGCTGCTGCGCCGGGAGCGGGTGGAGATGCTCTCCGAGGTGCGGCGGCGCGCGCAGGAGGACCAGGGCACCCTCGGCGAGCTGCTCAGACTGCTCGCCTCCGAGCTCATGGGCAGGCCCCTGACACGGGCGAGCGTCCTGGGCGACTCGGAGGTCATGGGCAAGCTCATCACCGTCAAGCGCGACGGCGGGGCGGGCGCCGCCGACCTGCGGACGGGGCTCGGGACCTACCTGGACGTGCTGGCGGGGCACGGCGGGCTGCGGACCGACCTCTCCCCCGCCGACCGGGTGACCACGCTCGTCTCCATCCTCTACGGGTTCCTGCTCGCCTCGCGGATGATGCCGCCGGACTACAGACCGCCCGACGAGCGGCTGGCGGAGCTGATCGCCGACGCGGGGGCCAGGACGCTGGAGAGCGCCGAGCCGCTCTCGGCGGACGACGCCCGCGCGATCTCCCTGGCCACCCTCGACTTCCTCGATCTCGCCCTGGAGACGGCACGGCGCAAGCTGGCCCTCTCCCTCGGCACACAGGAGAACACGACGTGAGGATCATCCCCCTCGGCGACGCGGCGGCCGATCTCGCGACAGCGGGCGGCAAGGGCGCGTCGCTGGCCAGGCTGGCCCGCGCGGGCCTGCCCGTTCCCGGCGGCTTCCACGTCACCACGGAGGCCTACCGGGACTTCGTCTCGCGCGACGGCCTGCACGAGCTGATCATGCGGGCCGTCTCCGAGGAGTCCCCGCAGGAGGCCGCCTCGCGGATCTCGGCCCTGTTCGCCGGGCACGAGGTTCCCGAGGAGACCGCGCGGGAGATCCGGGCGGCCCACGCGAGGCTCGGCGACGACGTGCCGGTCGCCGTGCGTTCCTCCGCCACGGCGGAGGACCTCCCCGAGATGTCGTTCGCCGGGCAGCAGGACACCTATCTCAACGTCAGGGGCGACGGCCTGCTCGAGGCGGTCAGGCGCTGCTGGGCCTCGCTGTGGACCGCGCGCGCCATCGCCTACCGGGAGGGGAACGGCGTCCCGCACGACGAGGTGGCCCTGGCGGTCGTGGTCCAGGAGCTGGTGCCCGCCGACGCGGCGGGCGTCCTGTTCACGGTGAACCCGGTCAGCGGCGCGCGCGACCAGACGGTGATCAACGCCTCCTGGGGCCTGGGTGAGGCCGTCGTCGGCGGGCAGGTGACCCCGGACACCGTCGTGGTCGGCAAGGCCGGGCACGAGATCGTCGAGGAGCACGTCGGCGACAAGGCCGTCATGACGGTCCGCACTCCCGGCGGCACGCGCGAGGAGCCGGCGCCCGAGGAGCTGCGCCGCCGTCCCGTGCTCGACGGGGCGCAGGCCGTACGGCTCGCGGAGCTGGGAGCGCGGATCGAGGAGCTGTACGGCACGGCCGTGGACGTCGAGTGGGCCAGACGCGACGGGGCCTTCTTCGTGGTGCAGGCGCGCCCCGTCACCGGCCTCGGGCAGCGGACCGAGGAGTGGAACGACAGCCTGGGCGGCGACTACCTGTGGACCTCCGCCAATCTCGGCGAGGCCATCCCCGACGTGATGACGCCGTGCACGTGGTCGCTGGTGCGGACCTTCATCCACGAGGCCATGTCCGCCTCGGCCATGCCCGGTTTCGACCTGGTCGGCAACATCGGCGGCCGGTTCTACATGAACCTGAGCGTCGTGGTCTCGATAGCCAGGGCCCTGGGCATGCAGGGCAGGCTCAGCGCGACCGAGCAGGTCTTCGGCAAGCTCCCGCCCGGCCTCGACGTGCCGCTGCTGCCCGCCTCGCGCCGGCGGATCATCAGGAGCGTGCTGCCGCTCGCCCTCACCCTCCGCAAGAAGGTCGCGGCCAACCTGAAGAGGATGCCCGGCTTCCTCGCCACGGCGCAGGAGCGCTGCACGGAGCTGCGCGAGCGGGCCTCCGCCGCGCCCACCGCGGCCGAGCTGGTCCGGCTGTGGGAGGAGGAGCTGGCGCCGTACTTCGCCGACGCCTGCCGGATGCTGGAGGCGGCGGGACGCCAGGGCGGCAGTTCCCTGGTGTGGACCCGCGACAGGCTGCGCAGGCTGGTCGGCGAGGCCGACGCGGAGGCCATGCTCACCGGGGCGGGCTCCGACGGGGAGCTGGCCAGCCTCGGCCCGATCGTCGGCCTGGACAGGCTCGCCCGGGGGGAGATCGACCGGGAGACGTTCGCCCGCCTCTACGGGCACAGGGGGCCGCACGAGTTCGAGATCTCGATCGCCAGGCCCGGCGAGGACCCGGAGTGGATCGACGCGCAGCTCGCGGCCATGGCCGGCGGCGCGCACCGCACGGACGCGCTGTTCGCCCGCCAGGAGGAGGCGCGCGAGGCGGCCTGGGAGCGGTTCGAGCGGCGTCACCCCCGCAGGGCCGCCAGGATGCGGTCGCGGGTCCAGCGGTGGAACGCGATCGTCCGCGACCGGGAGACGACCCGCTCCGAGTCGATCCGCGCCTTCTGGGCGGTGCGCGCCTTCGTCCTGCGGGCGGGGCGGCTCACCGGCCACGGGGACGACCTGTTCTTCCTGTCGATCCAGGAGATCCTCACCGTCCTGCGCGGCGACGAGGGCCCGCTGGCCGAGGTGGCGGTCAGGCGTGCGACCTACGAGCGGTACGCCGCCCTGCCCGCCTACCCCACGCTGATCGTCGGCCGTTTCGACCCGGTCCGCTGGGCCGCCTCCCCCGACCGGCGCGGCGACATCTTCGACGCCAGGGGCGGCAGCGCCCCGGTGAGCGAGACGGTCACCGGCTTCCCCGGCGCGCCGGGCGTCGTCGAGGGCGTGGCCAGGATCATCGCGAGCCCCGAGGACGGCGGGCTGCTCGCCCCCGGCGAGATCCTGGTGACGACGTTGACCAACATCGGCTGGACGCCGATGTTCCCCCGCGCCGCCGCCGTCGTGACCGACATGGGCGCGCCCCTGTCGCACGCCTCGATCGTGGCGCGCGAGCTCGGCATCCCCGCGGTGGTCGGCACGGGCAACGCGACCATGCGTCTGCGCGACGGCGACAGGATCAGGGTCGACGGCGAGCGCGGGACCGTCGAGCTCCTGGCGGGCGGCCGGACGGCCGCTCCGCCGGATCCGGCCCAGACCGCGGCACCGGATCCGGCTCAGGCCGCGGCGTCCTCGCCCAGCCAGAGGTCGGGGCCGAAGACCTCGTAGCGGATGTCGCGGGCCGCGACCCCCGCCCCGATGAGCTGGGAGCGCGCCTGGCGCATGAACGGCACGGGACCGCACAGGTAGGCGAGCGCCCCGGGGGGAACCTCGACACCGGTCAGGTCCATCCACCCCTCGCGGGCGTCGCCCGAGGCTCCGTACTCGTACCAGACAACCCTCTCCGCGCCGGGCAGCGTGTCGAGGAGGCCGTTCACCTCGTGACGGAGCGCGTGGTCGACCGGGGAGCGGTCGGCGTGCAGCAGCAGGACGCGGCGCGTCGAGCCGGTGGCGGCGAGGTGCTCCAGCATCGCGGCGATCGGGGTGCAGCCGATGCCCGCGGAGACGAGCACGAGCGGCGCGTCGCCGTCCTCCAGGGTCACCTCGCCGAACGGCGCCGACAGGGTCAGCTCGTCGCCCACGGCCACGGTGTCGTGCAGCAGGGTGGACACCTCCCCGTCAGGGCTGTCGCCGCCGCGCACCCGCTTGACGGTGATCCTGCGCAGGCCGTCCCGCTCGCCGCTCGACAGGGTGTACTGGCGGAGCTGGTGAACGCCGTCGGGCATCCGCACCCTGACGCTGACGTACTGGCCGGGGCGCGCCGGCGGGACCGGGTCGTCGCCGAGCGGGCTCAGCTGGAAGGAGACCACGTCGGCCGTCTCCTCGCGCCGCCCGACGACGCGCCAGCGCCGCCAGGTGCGTCCCTCGTCCGCCCCGGCCTCGGCGTAGACACGGGCTTCCATGGCGATCAGCGCGCCGGCCATCAGCCAGTACACCTCGTCCCACGCCTGGGCGACCTGCGGGGTGACCGCGTCGCCGAGCACCTCGGCGATCGCGCCGAAGAGGTACTTGTGCACGATGACGTACTGGTCCTGGGTCACCCCGACGGCGGCGTGCTTGTGGGCGATGCGGGCGAGCAGCCGGTCGGGGCGCTCGTCCGGACGCTCCAGCAGGGCGACCGCGAAGGCCGCTATGGAGCCGGCCAGTGCCCTGCGCTGCTCGCCGTTCGCCTGGTTGCCACGGTTGAACAGGCCGTCGAGGAGCTCGGGACGCTCGGCGAACATCGTGCCGTAGAACTTCGTGGTGATGGCGTCGAGTGACGCGCCGACGACGGGCAGTGTGGCGCGGACGATCTCGGCGGACTCCGGGGAGAGCACGTGACCTCCAGTTATGGGAAGCGGAAGGGGAAGATCCGGTCAAATTTGCATCTGATATGCATATTCAACCCCACGGCTCGGCATGCTCCTGAGGGTCGAAGGCCACATCCCCTAGGGACCAAGGTCCTTCGCCGGAGGCAGGAGCATGACAAGCGCGGGCCCGGTCGGCGACGCCACCAGGGAGTCGACGGTGATCGGGTCGAGCGAGGCGAAGAACGCCTCCCTGGCCCGCGCCAGCGCCGTGCGGAGCCTGCAGGCGGTCCGCAGCGGACACGGCGGGTCGTCCTCGCAGCCGACCAGGTCGCCCTCCCCCTCCAGGGTGCGGACGATGCCGCCGACCGACGCCCGACGACCGGCGCCGGTGAGCCGCAACCCGCCCCCGCGCCCCCTCCTGGTCTCCACCAGCCCCAGCTCGCCCAGGCGCGCCACCGCCTTGGCCGCATGGGTGTACGGCACGGCCAGCGTCCCGGCGACCGAGCGGGTCGTGGGCAGCTCCTCCTCGCCCGCCACGGCCAGCCGCATGACGATGCGGAGCGAGATGTCAGTGAAAGCGGTCAGGCGCATGTCTTCACCGTAGGCCCGCCGAGCCCTTTCGCAGCCCTGGGCGGGCGACGCGAGCGGGCCGCGCGAGGACGCCCGAACGGCCCGCACGAGAGCCGTCACACGGCGTCACGAAGCCCGTCGCGCAGGCGAGGCCGTCAACGACGAACGCGAATCGCCTCGACCATGATGAATGACGAACCTGACAAGCTCCAGTAAATGAGATTTGGTACGGCCTGTTTTCCGCTGCGACTTGGTTCTCGTTCGCGAAGAAGATGCCGAAGGTCGCCATGAGGCGACATTTCCGAACGCCTTGACGCCGCCCCTCGTCGGCGTTCCCGGCTTACGCGCAGTCTCCTCGGGGAGAGACTTCGACGCAGAGCTTTCTGAAAGGCGGCACGGTCGGAGGGTCCACCCTCAACGCCCCCGGCATCGTTGACTCCGACGGCCTCCCGACGGCCTTCACACCGGCCACCTCACCGCCCCCGGGAATTCCCCGCGGCAGGAGGGAACGAACCACGACCATTGGCGGTCGCTTCTCGAATCAAGCGACAAACCGCCGCCCATTGCCGTTCACCACCGGCCGGCGTCCGTCATGGACGGGATGAACGGAGTCCGCGCCGCACCCCTGCGCGGTGAGCGGGAAATCGGCGCCGAGTTGTTCGGCGGAACGAGCGGGGGCGCATTCGTTCCCGCCGTCCGGACAAGCGTCGCGCGCGGGCGCGCGCCCGCCCGCGCCGACAGGACGGCCACCGCCAGGATCACGCGTCCCCCGGGCCGCGGGGGCACCGCGGCGAGATCGGCGCGGGACCGCGAGCGCGGGCCGAGCCCGCGGCGAGGCCCGGATGACGCCGGAGCCGGATGTCGTGACGCCGCGCTCCCCGCCCGGCGAGGACGGCCGTCCGCCGGGCGGCGCCTCCCCGCCATTGCCCGCCGGGCGGCGCCTCTCTTACGATCTTCACGCCTCATGGGCGGCAAAGCCTCACGGCTTGCAAAAGCTTTTATCCGACATTAGGTTAGCCTTACCTCAATCAGCCCCCATGTCCGGATCTTCCGATGTCCGAAGACCACTCAGGAACCTTTGTCATGCCCGTACGGCCGGCGCCCACAGGCGACCCGTCGGCTTAGACGATACGCCCCGTTCCCTTCGCCCAAAGGCAGACCCGTGTCCATCCAGCTCCCGCCCTCGGCGGCCCCTCGTTCCGCCTACCCGACGGACGTGCTTCCCGCGGCGCTCCGGCGCCGCCTCCTCGACCTGACCCGTGCCGGGACACCGGTGTCGGCGTACGTGTACGACGGATCGGTCGCCGCGGAACGCGCCCGCGAACTACGCGCGGCGCTCCCCGGGTGGGCGGCCGTCTACTTCGCCATGAAGGCCAACTCCTTCCCCGGCGTGGTGCGGGCCCTCGCTCCCCACGTGGACGGGTTCGAGGTCGCCTCCCTGACGGAGCTCGACCTCGCCCTGGAGGTCCGCCCCCCGCTGGACGGCACGGCTCGCGTCGTCGCCGCCGGGCCGGCGAAGTCCGTCCCCGTCCTGACCGCCCTCGTCCGGGCCGGAGCTGAGGCGATCAACGCCGAGAGCCTGCTCGAACTCCACCGGATCAGCCGGATCGCGGTCGCCGAGGGCGTGCGGGCCAGGGTCGCGCTGCGGGTGAACCCCGCCGAGATCCCGGTCACCGGCTCCCTGCTCATGGGCGGCGTCCCGTCCCAGTTCGGCGTGGCGGAGCCGGACGTGCCGGAGGTGCTGCGCGAGGCCGTGCGACTGCCCGGCCTGGACGTGGTCGGCTTCCACGTCCACGCGGCCTCCGGCAACCTCGACGCCGACTCCCACGCCGCCTACCTGCGCTGGTGCGTGGAGTGGAGTGCGCGGACCGCGGCGGAGAACGGCGTCGACCTCCGCCACATCGACGTCGGCGGTGGCATCGGCGTGGCCTTCGAGGGGGAGAAGCCCTTCGACGTCGCCCGCTTCGGCGAGCTGGCGGGGCAGGTCGAACCGCCCGCGGGCGTGCGGGTGCTGCTGGAACCCGGCCGTTTCCTGGCCGCCGACTGCGGCTGGTACGCCGCCGAGGTGGTCGACGTGAAGTCCTCCTACGGCTCGTGGTTCGTGATGCTGCGCGGCGGCATCAACCACTTCCAGCTCCCCACCTCGTGGGACATCGTGCACAACATGGCGGTGCTGCCGGTGGACCGGTGGCAGGAGGGCACGCGCCCGGCCGTCGAGAACGCGCGGGTCACGGTCGTCGGTGAGTTGTGCACGCCGGAGGACACACTGCTGCGCGACGTCCGGGTGGACCGCGTGCGCGCCGGTGACCTGGTCGTCTTCCCCTACGCGGGCTCCTACGGGTGGGAGTTCGCCATGCACCGCTTCCTAGGACATCCCGTCGCCGAACGCCACCTGCTCTGACGGTCTCTCCGTCCGGGAGAGACGTCCCCGCCCCCGTCCCACCGCGACCTCACGACGTCCCGAAGCCGTCTCTCCGAGATCTCCATGACATCCCCACGGCCCGTGGGCTGTACGGCACCGCGCCAGACAGCACGACCAGCGGGCTGTGTCGCCCTGGGCCGCTTCCCACGTCGTCCCCCCACGCCACCTGGAGTCCGATCCATGACCGCGCATCCGATCGACCTCGTCGACACCGATGACCCCTCCGTCGAGGCCGAGGCCATCCTGCGGCGGCAGAACGCCCGGGAGTCCTCGGCGCGCACCTACGCCCGCTCGTTCCCGATCGTCCCGGCCCGCGCACAGGGCATGACGATCGAGGGCGCCGACGGCCGCCGCTACCTCGACTGCCTCTCCGGCGCCGGCACCCTCGCCCTCGGCCACAACCACCCCGTCGTCACCGAGGCCGTCCGGCGCACGATCGACAGCGGAGCCCCGCTGCACGTCCTGGACCTGGCCACACCGCAGAAGGACGACTTCACCGAGGCGCTGTTCGCCACCCTGCCCAGCGCGTTCGCCGACCACGCCCGCGTCCACTTCTGCGGGCCCGCGGGGACCGACGCGGTCGAGGCGGCGCTGAAGCTGACCCAGACCGCCACCGGGCGGCGCGGCATGCTGGCCTTCACCGGCGCCTACCACGGCATGACGACGGGCGCGCTGGCCGTCACCGGCAGCGTCGCGGTCAAGGAGCCGGTGGCCGGGATCGCCGCGGACGTGACGCGACTGCCGTACCCCTACGACTACCGCTGCCCGTTCGGCGTCGGCGGGGAGCGGGGCGCGGAGCTGTCGGCGACGTACGTGGAGCGGCTGATCGACGACCCGTCCGGTGGAGTGACGCCCCCGGCCGCGATGATCCTCGAGGTGGTGCAGGGCGAGGGCGGCGTGGTGCCCGCCCCGGACGCCTGGCTGCGCCGGATGCGCCGGATCACCGCCGAGCGCCGGATCCCGCTGATCGTCGACGAGGTGCAGACGGGCGCGGGGCGGACGGGCGCCTTCTGGGCGGTGGAGCACAGCGGGATCGTGCCCGACGTGATGGTGATGTCGAAGGCCATCGGGGGAAGCCTGCCGCTGGCGGTGCTCGTCTACCACGAGGACTACGACGACTGGCTGCCCGGCGCGCACACCGGCACCTTCCGCGGCAACACCCTGGCCATGGCGACCGGGGCCGCGACCCTGCGCCACATCGCCAGGGAGGGCCTGACCGAACGGGCCGCCGTCGTCGGCGCCCTGATGATGGAGCGGCTGTCCCAGGCGCGCGCCGCGCTGCCCGTGATCGGCGACGTCCGGGGCCGCGGCCTGATGATCGGCGTCGAGCTGGTGGACCCCGAGGGCGTCCCCGACTCCCGGGGCGCCCTCCCCCCCGCGCCGCGGCTGGCGGCCGAGGTGCGCGCCGCGTGCCTGGAGCGCGGTCTCATCGTGGAGCTGGGCGGCAGGCACGACTCGACGGTCCGGCTGCTGCCTCCGTTGACCATCACCGACGAGCAGGCCGAGACGGTCCTCGACAGGCTCACCGACGCCCTCGCGGCGGTGACGGCGCCGCGGCTCGCCGGGCGGCCGGCATGATCCCCGCCGTCGACGGCTCCGCCGAGAGCGCCCTGGATCCCGTCGTACCGCAGGAGGCCGACCCGAGGACAGCGCTGTCCGGCGGCGTCGCCGGGGCGGCCGCGCTGGAGCCCGTGCTGCGCGTCGTGCTGGACGCCCTCGCCGCCGGCGCGGCGGAGCGGGGCGGGCCGCTCCCCGCGGGAAGGCCTGCGCAGCTGGCCGCCGGGGTCGCGCGGGCCCTGTCCCAGCCGGGCGGCGACGACGCGCTGCACCGCCTGACCACCCTGCTGGCCTACGGCAGCGCCGACCCCGCCGACCCGTTCTGCGCCGCGCACCTGCACTGTCCGCCGCTGGCCGTGGCCGTCGCCGCCGATCTGGCGGTGTCCGCGCTCAACCCCTCGCAGGACTCCTGGGACCAGGCGCCCGCGGCCACCTCGCTGGAGACGCTGCTGCTGGAGGAGCTGGCGCGGCTGGTGGGGTACCCGGCCGAAGCCGCCGGCGTGCTCACCTCGGGTGGCACCGAGTCCAACCTCATGGGGCTGACCCTGGCCAGGGACCGGGTGATGGGCGAGGCGACCGGGCAGCGGATCGAGACGGGCGGGATACCCCGGAACGCTCCACGCCCGAGGATCTTCGCCTCCGCCGTCGCGCACTTCTCGGTGCAGCGGGCCGCGGCCCTGCTGGGCCTGGGAGAGGACGCGGTCGTGCCCGTCCCCGTCGACGACGGGCTCAGGATGGACGCCGGCGCGCTGGCCCGTGCCCTGGACGAAGCCGCCGGACGCGGTGAGCTCCCCGTCGCCGTGGTGGCCACCGCCGGCACCACCGACACCGGGGCGATCGACCCGCTGCCCGCCTGCGCGGCACTGGCCCGCGAGCACGGCGCCTGGCTGCACGTGGACGCCGCCTACGGGGGCGGCGCGCTGCTGTCGGACCGGCTCGCGCCGCTGGTGGCCGGCATCGAGCTGGCCGACTCGGTCTCCCTGGACTGGCACAAGCTGGGCTGGCAGCCCGCCGCGGCGGGCGTGTTCCTGGTGCGGCGGGCCGAGACGTACGCGTCACTGGCCCGCAGGGCCGCCTACCTCAACCCCGCGGACGACGAGCGGGCCGGCTATCCCAGCTTGCTGGGGCTCTCGCTGCGCACGACGCGCCGCGCCGACGCGTTCAAGATCGCTGTGACGCTGCGGACCCTGGGCCGGAGCGGCCTGGGCCGTCTCGTCGACGCCTGCCACGACCTGGCGCTCGCCGGCGCGGAGGCGGTGCGCGCCCACCCCCGCCTGGAGCTGCACGCCGACCCTGTGCTGACGACCTTCCTGTTCCGTTACATGCCGGCGGACCCCGAGCGGGCGGACCGGGTCAACGCCGGGCTGCGGCGTCGGCTGCTCCGCGAGGGGCGGGCCGTCGTCGGCCGCACCGAGCTGCCCGGCGACGGCCCCGGCCGGGTCCGGCTCAAGCTCACCCTGCTCAACCCGCACACGACTCCCGAACAGGTCGAGCGGCTGATCCACACCGTCGCCGAGGAAGGCGCAGCCGAGGAGGAACTGCCGTGAAGGAGCCGACCGGCGAACGCCGCACCCCCGGAAGCCAGGACGGCGACGCCGCAGGACCGACCGCGCCGGCGGGGCGGGTCCACGGCTCCGACCCGCTCGACCACGCCGATCCGCTGCGGGCGGGAGAGGCGGCGGCGATGGAGGCGCTGCTGCGCGCGTACGTGCGCGACACCGGAACCCGCGTTCCGGCCCCTGGCCGGGAGATGCCGCTCGACCTCACGGCCGGCGGCGTCCGGCTGACCGTCCCGGTGCGGTACAGGTCCGCGACCGGCTGGCACCGCTTCGGCGAGCCGCTCGTCGTCCCGGCGGACGGGCCCGGCGGGCGGCGGCTGCCCGCCGACGCCGCGCTGGTGGCCGCGGCCCTGGTCCGGGAGACCGTCGTGGCGCGACGGCTCCCCTCCCACCTGGCCTCGGACGCCGTCGGACGGGTGCTGAACTCCGCCCGCCGTACCGGAGCGCATCTCGCTCTGCGGCGCGCCGAGGGGCCCGGCGGGCGGGGGCCGACCCCATTCCTCGACGCCGAGCAGGCGCTCCTGCTGGGCCACCCCTTCCACCCCGCCCCCAAAAGCCGCGAGGAGGCCTCGGAGGGCGAGCTCGAGGAGTACTCCCCCGAGACGCGCGGCTCGTTCCGCCTGCACTGGTTCGCCGCGGACCCCGCCGTCGTCGTGGGCGGCAGCGCGGACGGCGTCCCCGTCCCCGAGCTGCTGCGCGGGCTCGCCCGGGGAGTCGTCCTGCCGGACGGGACGGTCCCGGTGCCCGCCCACCCGTGGCAGGCCCGCGAGGTGCTGCGCCGTCCCGAGGTCGCCGCGCTGGTCGAGGCGGGGCTGCTGCGGCCGCTCGGGCCCGCGGGTCCCGCGTGGCACCCCACCTCCTCGGTGCGCACCGTGCACCGCCCGGACGCCGAGGTGATGCTCAAGCTCTCCCTCGGCATGCGGATCACCAACTCCCGGCGCAACAACCTGCGCGGTGAGATGCGTCTCGGCGTCCAGGCCGCCCGGCTGCTGGCCGCGGGCCCCGCGGCCTGGCTGCGGGCCCGGCACCCGGAGTTCCGGATCCTGCGTGACTTCGCCTGGGTCTCGGTGGGCGCGGACGGGCCGGAGACCGGCCTGGAGACCGCGATCCGCGACAACCCCTTCCGGGGCGACGACGGGGAGGGCATGTGCGTGGCCGGTCTGCTGGCCGAGCGCACGGGTCCGGGCGACGGCACCGCGCCGGGGCATCGAGCCCTGCTGTCAGCCGCCGTGGCGCGGGCGAGCCGCGCGCTGGGCGTGTCCACCGGCGAGGCGTCGGCGCGCTGGCTGGCCCGCTATCTCGACGTCCTCGTCGTCCCCCTGATCGCCCTCCGCGCGCGGTACGGCGTGGCCCTGGAGCCCCACCACCAGAACACGCTGGTGGCGCTGGACGGCGACGGCCTGCCGCGGGCGGGCTGGTACCGGGACAGCCAGGGCTACTACGTGGCCGCCTCGCAGGCCGACGGCCTGCGGCGGCTGCTGCCCGATCTGGCCGACGGGCTGGACCTCGTCTTCGACGACGACTTCGTCGACGAGCGGATGGCCTACTACCTCGGCGTCAACAACCTGCTCGGCCTGGTCGGCGCGTTCGGGGCCCTCGGCCTCGCCGACGAGGGCGACCTGCTGCGCGCGCTGCGCGCCGCGCTGGAACGGCTGCGCGCGGCCGAGCCCGGCGCGAAGAACTTCCTCGGTCTGCTGCTCGACTCGCCCGTCCTGCGCTGCAAGGGCAACTACCTGACCTGCGTGGACGGCCTGGACGAGCTGGTCGGCGACGTGCAGACCCAGTCCGTCTACATCGACCTTCCCAACCCCCTCACGGAGGTGGCGCGGTGACCCCGCCCTCGACGTCCCCCGACGAGCGCTCCCCCCATGGCCTGCCCGCCGACGACCAGGCCCCGTACGACCTGGTCGGAGTCGGCATCGGCCCGTTCAACCTCTCCCTGGCCGCGCTCTGCTCCGGCGTGCCCGACCTGCGGGTCCTCTTCCTCGACGCCAGGAGTCGCTTCTCCTGGCATCCGGGCCTGCTGCTGGAAGGGACCGTGCTGCAGGTGCCGTTCCTCGCCGACCTGGTCACCATGGTCGACCCGACGAGCCCCTGGTCGTATCTGAACTATCTGCGGCACCACGACCGGATGTTCCCCTTCTTCTTCTCCGAGCGCTTCCACATCCCACGCCGCGAGTACGACCACTACTGCCGCTGGGCCGCCGAACGGCTGCCCTCCTGCCGCTTCGACGCCGAGGTCACCTCGCTGGAGTGGGACGAGACGGCCCGCGCCTTCGCGGTGACGCACCGCTCCGCGGACGGGACGCTCTCCCGGGTCAGGGCCCGCCAGGTCGTCCTGGGCGTCGGAACCGCTCCCGTCGTCCCCGGACCGCTGCGCCCGCTGCTGACCGAGACGCACGCGGGCCGCGTCCTGCACAGTGCCGACTACCTCGCCCACAGGGCCGGTCTCGCCACCGCCCGTGACGTCACCGTGATCGGCGCGGGGCAGTCGGGCGCGGAGGTCGTGCTCGACCTGCTGCGCCATCGGGACGACGCGGACGGCTCGGGTGAGGGCGGGCCGTACGTGCGCTGGCTGGCCCGCACGCCGGCGTTCGCCCCCATGGAGTACTCCAAGATCGGCCTGGAGCACTTCACCCCCGACTACGTCCGCTACTTCCGCGGGCTCGGCGAGGCGGAGCGCGAGCGGCTCGTGCGCGAGCAGTGGCAGCTCTACAAGGGTGTCAGTCAGGAGACGCTGGGAGACATCCACGACGAGCTGTACGAGAGGACCGTCGGCGGCGCGGCGTCCCCCGCCGCGCTGCACCCGGGGGTCGAGGTCGTCGCCGCGTCCGCCGAGGGCGACGGCTATCTGCTGACCTGCCGCCACCGCCAGCAGGGGACGGTCTTCGAGGTGCGCACCTCGGCGGTGGTCGCGGCCACCGGATACACGGCCTCCCGTCCCGCCTTCCTGGAGCCGCTGGCCGACCTGGTCGACTGGGACGACAGGGGCCGGTACCAGGTCGACGGGGAGTACCGGGTCGCGCTGGACCCCCGCGTCTCGGGCTCGCTGTACGTGCAGAACGCCGAGACGCACACGCACGGCGTCGGCGCGCCCGACCTCACCCTCGGCGCGTGGCGGGCCGCGACGATCCTGAACGCCGCGGTGGGGCGGACGGTGTTCGACGTCCCCTCTCAGGTGGCCTGGACGACCTTCGGAGCGCCCGACGCGCGGGACGGAGAGCGAGCGTGGAGCGCCGGGTCGCCCGGCGGCGTCCTGGGTTCGACCGCGACCGGCTCGCCGCGATGAACGCCTCCGACGCCGGCGGTGCCTCCGTCCCCGGAGCGGGGGCGCGCCGCGCCAAGGCCGTGCTCATCTCGGTGATCGGCCTGCACCTGGTCGCCGAGACCTCGCTGACCCCCTTCCTGCCGCAGCTGTTCCAGCGGCTCTACGGCGTCGAGGACCCGGGCGCGACCGGGATGTACCTGTGGATCTGCCGCGTCGTCGGCCTGGCCGCGCTCCCGCTTTGGGGGCTGGCGGCCCGGCGGTGGCCGCTGCACCGGCTGGTGCTGGCCGGGCTCTGCGGGTCCGCCGTGCTCGACCTGCTGCTCGGCATGGCCCCCAGTTACGCCGCGTACACCGTGCTGTCGACGGCCGTGGTCATGACCAACAGCGCGCTGCTGCTGGCCTATCCGGCGTTCATCGCCGAGCACGACGACGCCCGCGAGGGCGGGGAGCGCGCCCGGCTGGCCGGGATCTGCTCGATCGTGGTGGTCTTCCACCTGTCGACCGTGGTCGCGACGGCGGTCGGCGCGGGGGTGCTCGCGCTGCCGGAACCCCGGCTCGGCATCTCGGCCTTCGCCCTGCTGGACACGGCGCTGGCCGTGCTGACCTTCCGCGTCCTCGGACGGCACACGCCCTCCGGCGACGCCTCGAACGCGCCCGCCGCCTCACCCGGCGACGCCTCCTCGCACACGGCCGCCGCCGACGCGCCGACCGGCCTCCGCGAGCGGGCCGGAGCCGGGGAGCTCCCCCGCGGCGTCGAGGGCCCGGCCGCCCCCGTCGGCGGCTCAGGGGTCGCCGCCTTCTGGCGCGGCCTCAGAGGCGGCCCCCGGTTCGCGGCGCTCGCTCAGGCGGCGCTGATCGGAGTCGCCTTCGACTTCTCGGTCAACGTGGCGCGTCCCTTCTTCACCGAGTTCGCCGACGCTCTCGGCGGCGGGGCCGCCGAGTCCGCGGCGCTGTTCTTCCTGCCCAGCGTCGCCGCGCTGGCCGTGTTGCCTTTCGTGCGCCGCTTCCACGACGTGTTCGGCGACCGGCTGCTGCCGCTGGCACTGGCCGTCGGGGCCGCCGGGCTGGCGTGGCAGGCGCTGTCGGCCTCGCTGCCCGCCCTGGTCTGCGGCAGGCTGCTGTTCGGCGTCGGTCTCGGCGTGGGGCAGGTCGCCGTGGAGCTGCGCGCGTTCCGCGCCACGGGCACGGCGGGCCCGGCGTTCACCGTCGTCGAGACCGTCAGGTCCGCCGGGCTGCTCGCCGCTCCGCTGGCCGCGGCGGCGGCCGTCTCGCACGATCTGGCCCTGCCCGTCGCCGTCGCCGCAATCGTCCAGACGGCCGCGGTCGCCCTGTCCCTGAGGCGCGCGCGGGCCTCCGCGCCGACGCCCGCCGTCGGCCTGGACGTCCCCGCCGTCTCCATGGCGGCACCTCCCCCTGTCATCCCCGTGCCCCCTGTCATCCCCGTGGCGGCACCTCCCCTCGCCGTGTCCGCGGCGGACCTCTCCGCCCCCGCGAAACCCCCTGTCATGTCCCCAGAGCCCCCCGTCATGTCCGCAGAGGAGACGCGCAGATGAACCGACCCGCCCGCGACGCCTGGGCACGAGCCGGGCATCGCCTGCTCGCCAAGGCCGTCGAGGAGTTCGCCTACGAGGAGCTCCTCCTTCCGCGCCCCGACGCCGAAGCCGGCCCGCCCGACGCCTACCGGCTCGACCTGGGAGACGGGGTGAGCTGGACGTTCAGGGCCGCGCGCGGCTCCTTCGGGACCTGGCGCCTCGTGGACGGCACGCTGCGGCGGCACCCCGCCCATGAGGACGGCGACGAGGGGCCGGAGCGGCTGCTGCTCGACGCCCGCGCGCTCCTCGGCTGGGACGGCCCGACCACCGCCGAGGTCCTGCGCGAGCTCACCGCCACCCGGCGGGCCGAGGCGGAGATCCTCTCCCGCATGCCGTCCGCCGCCCGCCTCGCCGACCTGGACCACCTGGACCTGGAAGCCTTCCAGGACGGTCACCCCTGCATGCTGCTCAACAAGGGCAGGCTGGGATTCTCCGCCTCCGACGCCGCCGCGTACACCCCCGAGGCGGCCGGGGCCGTGCGCCTGCTGTGGGCGGCCGTGCACGCCACGCTGGCGGAGTACTCCGGCGTCCCCGGGCTCGACGCCGCGACGCTGCTGGCCGAGGAGCTGGACGGGCCGACGCGCGAGAGGTTCGCGGCCACGCTGAAGGAGGCCTGCGCGGACGGCCCCTGGGACGCCGCCGACTTCGTCTGGCTGCCCGTCCACCCCTTCCACTGGGACGAGGCCGTCGAGCCCCTGTTCGCCCCCTACCTCGCCGACGGGCGGATCGTCCCGCTCGGCGAGGGGCCGGACCGCTACCGCCCGCTGCAGTCGATCCGCACTCTCGCCAACCTGGACCGCCCGTGGCTCCGCAACGTGAAGACGCCGCTTCTCATCCGTAACACGCTGGTGTGGCGCGGCCTGTCGACCGAGCCGACCCGGGCCGCGCCTGACGTGACCGCCTGGCTGCACGCGGTGCGCCGGGCCGACCCCTACCTCAGCGAGGAGCTGCGCTTCCACCCGCTCGGAGAGGTGGCCGCCGTCGCCGTGCGGCATCCGCTCTACGACTCGGTCGGCGACGCCCCCTACCGCTACCACGAGCTGTTCGGCGTAGTGTGGCGGGAGCCGGTGACCGCGCTGCTCGGCGACGGCGAGCGGGCCCGCACCATGGCCTCGCTCCTCACGGTCGGCTCCGACGACCGCGCCCTCGTGGCCGAGCTGGTCGAGCGTTCGGGGCTCGCCCCGCGCGCCTGGCTGGCCCGTCTCCTGTCGGCTCTGCTGCCCGGTCTGCTGCACTGCCTCTATCGGTACGGCGTGGCCTACTGCCCGCACGGCGAGAACACCGTGATCCTCTACGACGCCGCCGACGTCCCCGTCGGAATCGCCCTGAAGGACTTCGCCGAGGACGTCAACCTCCTGCCGGGCAGCCACCCCGAGTACGCCGCCCTGCCGGGGCGCGCCGATGCGGTCCTGCTCCGCTGGCCCGCGGGCGAGCTGGCGCACTCACTGCTCAGCGCCGTCTTCGCCGGGCACTTCCGCTTCTTCGCCCCGCTGGTCGAAGAGCGGCTCGGCGTGCCCGAGGGGGAGTTCTGGGGCATGGTCCGCGCCGAGATCGAGCGCTACCACGCGCGCTTCCCCGAGCTGGCCGACAGGTACGAGGAGTTCGGCCTGCTCGCGCCGGAGTTCGGCCGGGTGGCGCTCAACCGCGAGCAGCTGCTCGGCGGAGCCTTCCACGACCGGGCCGAGCGCGACGAGGGCTTCGACGTCGTCCACGGCGTCGTCGCCAACCCGCTCGCCACGGCGGCTCCCCTCTTCGACGCCGTCCCCGTCGCAGGTCCGCTCCCCGCCTCGGGGGGACGGGCATGACGGGCCTTCGGACAGCGGATGCGACGACGCCGGACCCGCAGGAGCCGCCCGCCTACGAACGGCTGCGCGCCGAGGTCGAGGCCGGACGCGTCGAGGAGGTGATCGTCTGTGTCCCCGACCTTCAGGGCCGTCTGCAGGGCAGCAGGCTGGCGGCGCCGTACTTCCTGGACGAGGCGGCGCGGCAGGGTTTCGCCGCCTGCGTCTACCTGCTCGCCTCCGACGTGGACATGGCCACGGGGCCCGGATACGCGATAGACGCGTGGAACACCGGCTTCGGCGACCTCGTCCTGCGCCCCGACCCGGCCACGCTGCGCCTGCCTCCGTGGGACCCGGGCACCGCGCTCGTCATCGCCGACGCCGAGTGGCCCGGAGGCGAGCCGGTCGGCGTCGCCCCCCGCCAAGTGCTGCGTGCCCAGCTCGACAGGCTGGCCGAGCGGGGGCTCGTCGCGCTCGCCGGGACCGAGCTCGAGTTCCTCGTCTTCCGCGATTCGTACCGGGACGCCTGGGATCGCCGCTACGCCGGTCTGGAGACGGCCACCCACTACGGCGTCGACTACTCCCTGCAGGGGCTGACGGAGATCGAGCCGGTGGTGCGCCGCGTCCGGCGGGAGATGGCACGGGCCGGGCTCGCCATGGAGACCGCCCGGGGCGAGTGCCACGCGGGGCAGTACGAGATCGTCTTCCGTTACGACGAGGCGATGACCACGTGCGACAACCACGCGTTCTTCAAGAACGGGGCCAAGCAGATCGCCGCGCAGGAGGGGGTGGCGCTCACCTTCATGCCCAAGTTCGACGAGGGCGAGGGCAACTCCTGTCATGTCCACCTGTCGTTCCGCGGGGCGGACGGCTCCGCGGTGTTCGCCGACGAGACGGCCGACGACGGGATGTCGGAACTGATGCGCCATTTCGTGGCCGGGCAGCTCGCCTGCATCGCCGACTTCGCCCTCCTGATGGCGCCGAACGTCAACTCGTACAAGAGGTTGCGGCCCGGCGCGTTCGCGCCGACCGGCGTCGCCTGGGGAAGGGACAACCGCACGTGCCCGATCCGGGTGGTCGGCTCGGGCCTGTCGGCACGTGTGGAGCACCGGGTGCCGGGCGGGGACGCCAACCCGTACCTCGCCGTCGCCGCCGTCGTGGCGGCGGGGCTGCACGGCATCGAGAACCGGCTCCCCCTGCCTCCCCCGCACGCCGCCAACGCGCTGGCCGACTCCCGGGTGCCCCGGCTGCCCGCGACGCTGGGCGAGGCGCTGCGCCGCTGGGAGCGGAGCGAGATCGCCGCCAAGGTCTTCGGCGAGGCGGTGGTCGGCCACTACGCCCAGGCCGCGCGGGTGGAGCTGGAGGCGTTCGAGACGGCGGTCACCGACTGGGAGCGCGTGCGGGGCTTCGAACGCCTGTAGCCCCGTGACCGCGCCGTCGCGCCCGGCACCGTGGGCCCCCGCCGTCCGGCCTCCCCGGGGCCGGGCGGGACGGCTGGGAGATCGGTCACATCCGGTCCCGCCGACTGTGACCCGCTGGCCGAAGCGCGGCGGCGCGTGGCACGGTGTGACGGTGTCCGATCTCATCAAGTCGCCCCGTTCGGTCGCCGAGGCCGTCGCCGCCGAGCGCGGCGGCGAGCGGCTGCGCTACCTGTTCTTCTGGGGTCACCGGCCGCCGCGCGACGGCGGGGTCGGCCCCGGCTGCCTCAGCCAGTGGTGGCCGGCGCCCTTCACCGCCGAGGAACGGCTCTTCCCGACGGCCGAGCACTACATGATGGCGCACAAGGCCTGGCTGTTCGGCGACGACCGTACGGCGGAGCGGATCCTCACCGCCGAGCATCCCGGCGAGGCCAAGTCGCTCGGCCGCGAGGTCAGGGACTTCGACGAGGCCGTGTGGGACGAGCACCGCTACGGGATCGTGGTCCGCGGCAACATCGCCAAGTTCGGCGGCCGCCCCGAGCTGGGAGAGTTCCTGCTCGGCACGCGCGCCCGGATCCTGGTCGAGGCCAGCCCCGTCGACCGGATCTGGGGCATCGGCCTGGCCGCCGACGACGAACGCGCCGCCTCCCCCGCCGCCTGGCGGGGCCTCAACCTGCTCGGCTTCGCCCTCATGGACGCCCGCGACGCCCTGGAGACCACGCCGCGAAACCCGTAAAACCCCGGGACGCCGCAGGGCCGAGGGGTCGGGGAGGACGGTGAAGCCTCCGGGGCGCGTCGAGCGGCCCCAGGGAACGGAGGACAATCGTAGGGTGAACTGGAACGATCCTGGCGAAACCCGCAGAGCGGGCGGGCGCGGCGGATGCTGAGACTGGATCGGCTGGTCAACGTGCTCGGCGGTTACGGGGCACGGCTGTGCTGCGCTCCCGCGTCCAGGGACGTCGAACTGCGCAGCGTGGTCGTGCACGACCCGGCCGACACCCGGGCCGCGACCGGTGACGTGTTCCTGTCCGTCGGCGTGGACTCCCCGGCCGAGGCGGTCCGCCTGGCGCGCTCGGCGCGCGCCGTGGCGATGCTGGTGCGCGCGAGCCCGCCGCTCGACGAGGGCGTCCTGGCCGAAGCCCGTGACGGCGGGCTCGCCGTGCTGCTCGTGGAGCCGGAGGTGTCCTGGAGCGAGCTCTCCGGCGTGGTCTACGGCCTGGTGCTCGAAGGACGCGAGACCGAGGCGGGAAGGGGGCCGACGGACCTGTTCGCCTTCGCGGACAAGCTCGCCGCCGAGATCGGCTCCGCGGTGACGATCGAGGACCAGATGTCGCGGGTCCTGGCCTACTCCGGCTCGCAGCAGACCGCCGATCCCGCGCGGCTGGAGACGATTCTCGGCAGACGGGTGCCGGACAGCGTGCGGCGGCTGTTCGAGCGCAAAGGCGTCTTCGCGCACCTGGCGACCTCGGACGAGCCGCTGTTCTTCGCCCCCTCGCCCGCGCACGGCCTCAGAGGCCGGATGGTGGTCGCCGTGCGTGCCGGGCGCGAACTGCTGGGATCCATCTGGGTCGAGTGCGAACGCCCGCTGACGGACGGGCACCGGACCGTCCTGGGTGACGGGGCGCGGGCGGTCGCACTGCACCTGCTGCGCTCCCGGGTCAGCGCGGACCTGGAGCGTCAGGTGGAGTCCGACCTGGTCATCCGGCTGCTCGAGGGAACGGCCGACGCACCCGCCGTGATCAGCAGGCTCGGCCTGCCCCGGGGCCGGTTCCGGGTGATCGCGCTTCAGGCGCACATCGCGGAGGAGAGACACGCCGCGGTCCTGATGGCCTTCGAACGCGCGACCACGGGGTTCGGCTGGTCACGCCCGGGGCGCAGCGCGCTGTTCGGCAACACCCTGTACACCCTGCTGCCCTGCGGCAACGACGTGACGCCCGCCCTCGACTGGCTCAGCGCGATCGTCAGCGTCCTGCCACGGCAGGTCACCGTGCTCGCGGGCATCGGCGGAGCGGCCGAGCCCACCCAGCTCCCCTCAGGCAGGCAGGAGGCCGACGAGAGCCTCGCCCTGCGGGCGGCACGGCCCGGCGACGGTCCCGCCGTCGTCTACGACGAGTCGTGGGACGAGATCCTCCTGCAGCGCCTGCGGGCGGCCGCCTCGGCGGGGCGCGTCCCCGCGCGCGGCCCCGTCGCGGAGCTGACCCGCCACGACGCCGAGCACGGCACCCGTTACATCGCGACGTTGCGCGCGTGGCTGGAGGCCCAGGGGGACCTGGCCGTCGCGGCGGGCCGCCTCGACGTTCACCCGAACACCGTCCGCTATCGGCTCCGGAGAATGGCGGAGATCACCGACCTGGGGCTCGAACTTCCGGAGAAACGACTGGCGATGATCATCGCCCTGGCCGTCAGCCAGGACCTGAGGCCCTGATCCTCCGGCCTCCGCCGGAGCGGACGGCTCCGGCTCCCCCGCCTTCGCGGGGCTGTTTGTAGCGGTCGGCCAAAACCCCCTTTCCCGCTTGTCCAAGACACACAGCCCGTTTCCGGGCCACGGGGGCGATGCTCATGACGGGCACAGGCCTCCAGGGCATGTCGGCCTGTCCGAAACCTGGCGGGAAACCCGCCGGAGGGCATGCCGGCGTCCACCGGGACCCGTGGGAGTCCCGGTGGGGACGTCACGTCCCGGTTGTGTCCGCCGGAGGCCCGCCGGAGGTCGTCACAGAGCTGTCAGCTGTCAGAGCGGAGAAATTGGTCATGGGTGTCGATGGTGGACCGCGCACGGCGGTAGTGATCGGTGCCGGCGTGGTGGGACTGTCCACCGCGTGGTTCCTGCAGGAGCGCGGCGTCGAGGTCACCGTGGTCGACCGCGACGGAGTCGCCGCGGGCGCGTCGTGGGGCAACGCGGGCTGGCTCTCGCCGGGGCTGGCGATCCCGCTGAACGAGCCGGGGATCCTCCGGTACGGCCTGCGCTCCCTGCTCGACCCCGGCGCCCCGCTGCACGTGCCCGCGACCCCCGACGTCAAGCTGCTGTCCTTCCTCACCCGGTTCGCCATGAACTGCACCTGGAAGTCCTGGAGCAGCGCCGTACAGGCCAACCTCGCGTTCAACGAGGAGTGCCTGGAGGCGTTCGACGTGCTGACCGCCAACGGCGTGGAGGCGCCCACCGTCGAAGCCCCGATCACGGCCGCGTTCGAGAACACGCGGCAGGCGGTGGGGCTCCTGCACGAGCTCAGGCGCATCGACGATTCGGGGTTGAAGATCCGCTACACGGCGTTGGACGGCGACGCCCTCCGCGAGCAGGCGCCGCAGCTCTCCTCCCGGGTGAAGGCGGGGATCCGGCTGGACGGGCAGCGTTACGTCGACCCCGGACGGTTCACACGGTCGCTGGCCGACGCGGTCGCCGCCCGGGGAGCCGTCATCCGGTCCGGCTTCCGGGTGACCGGGGTGCACGACGACTCCGGCGCCCTGTCCGTGCGGTCGGGCGCGGGAGACTCCGTCAGGGCGGACGCGGTCGTCCTGGCCACCGGCGCCTGGCTGAACGACCTCGGCGCGGCGTGGGGCGTGCGCGTGCCGGTGCGCGCGGGACGCGGCTACTCCTTCACCGTGCCGACCGATCAGCCGGTCTCCGGTCCCGTCTACCTGCCCGCGGTGCGCGTGGCCTGCACGCCCTACCAGGGCAGACTGCGCGTCGCGGGAACCATGGAGTTCCGCGACGCCGACGCCCCGCTGGACCGGGCGCGCATCGACGCCATCATCGCCTCCGCCAGGCCTCTGCTCACCGGCGTCTCCTGGGACGGACTCACCGACCCCTGGGTCGGCCCGCGCCCCGTCACCCCCGACGGCCGCCCTCTCGTCGGAGCCACCGACGCCCCGGGCAGGTTCGTCGCGGGCGGGCACGGCATGTGGGGGCTCACGCACGGACCGGTCACGGGACGCATGCTCGCCGAGCAGATCACCACGGGAAAGCAGCCCGCCGCGCTGCGGGACTTCGACCCCACCCGCTGACTTCGTCCTCCGGAAACACCTCCGGCTTCCGTTAGATCGCCGCGGAACGGGACAGAGGAGACAGGCCGGGTCGGCGGACCCGGCCGTAGATCACCTGGAGGTTGCGCGTGTTCGCTCAGAGGGCGTGGAAGACCACGATGGCCGCCGCGGCGACGGTGGCGCTCGTCGGCCTGGCAGGAGGATGCGGGGGCGACGGCGACGGCGACGACAGGGACGACAACCCGGGAGTGGTCAACACCACGGGGGCGCCCGACGTGGAGAACGACGGCGACGGGGACGGCGACTGACCGTCGCGAAACGCGGGGAGCCGGGAGCGAGACGTCGCTCCCGGCTCCCCGCGTTTCGGGCGGGCCCCCCTCGCCTCCGGGCGAGGGCGACCGCCTCTAGGCGAGGGTGACCGTGACGGGCAGGTCCTTGATGCCGTTGACGAAGTTCGAGCGGACCCGGCGCGGCTCCCCCGCCAGCCTGATGTCGGAGATGCGGGGCAGCAGCTCCTCGAACATGATCCGCATCTCCAGCCTGGCCAGGGCGTTGCCCAGGCAGAAGTGCGGGCTGCCCTTGCCGAAGGTGATGTGGTCGTTGGCGGGCCGGGTGACGTCGAAACGGTAGGGGTCGTCGAAGACCCGCTCGTCCCGGTTGCCCGAGGCGAACCACATGACGACCTTGTCACCCTCGGCGATCTTCTTGTCGTGCAGCTCGACGGCGCGGGTGGCCGTACGGCGGAAGTGGTAGACCGGGGACGCCCAGCGCAGGAACTCCTCCACCGCGCCCGGCATCAGCGACAGGTCCTGACGGAGCCGCTCCGCCTCGCCCGGGTTGTTGATCAGCGCGAGCATCGTGTGCGAGATCGCGTGCCGCGTGGTCTCGTTGCCCGCGACCACGAGCAGCAGGAAGTAGTTGTCGAAGTCGCGCCCCGAGAGGGGCACCCCGTCCGCGGTCGGCTCGTTGACCAGCTTGCTGACCAGGTCGTTCCCGTCGCCGCCACGACGCTTGCGAGCCAGCTCGCGGCCGTACTCGAACACCTCGAGCGAGGCGGGGCTGCGGAACGGGAGGTCGCGGTACTGCTCGCTCTCCGCGCTGTGCAGCAGCACGTCGGCGTAGTCGGGGTCGGTGTTGCCGATGATCCGGTTGCCCCAGTCGATCAGCTGCTGGGTGTCGTCCTGGGGGACGTCCAGCATCTTGGCGAGCACGTTGATCGGGAAGTCGGCGGAGACCTCCTTCACGAAGTCGAAGGTCCCCTTGGCCAGTGCTGCGTCCAGGGTCCTGGCCGTGAGACCGCGCAGGAAGACCTCGTAGCCCGCGATCGCGCGGGGGGTGAACTGGCGCTGCAGGATGCGGCGGAGCACGCTGTGCCGGGGGCCGTCGGTCTCCAGCAGGGAGCGGCGGATGGTGGCCTGGCGGTCGTCCACCTCCTCGAGGTTGGTGAACTTGGTGGAGGTGAAGGTCTCCGGGTCGCGGTCCACGGCCACGATGTCGGCGTGCCTGGTGACCGACCAGAAACCGCTGCCGTGCTCGCCCTCGTCCTGCCAGTGCACCGGGGCCTCGGCCCTGAGCACGTCGAACATGCGCCACGGGGTGTCGCCGTCAAGGAACTTGTCGTTGTCGGCCAGGTCGACGTCTTCCAGGCGCATGAATCCTCCAGGTGATGCGTGGGATGAACTAGCAGGTGATCTCGGGAAGAGGTACATCTCGGGAGAGCTACAGCTGGTAGGCGTACTCGCGGAACTCCCAGTCGGTGACGGTCCGGGAGAAACGCTGCACCGCCGCGCTCGGTGCCGATCAGGTCGGGGTAGCCGACCCGGACGACGTCGATGCCCTGTTCCCTCAGGCGCTCGACGGTCCGCTCGACGGACTCCGCGCTCACTGGGCCTCCCTGGTACGTCCGGACAACTCGTTTGGGTGCAAACCATATGTCCGGAACACACCCGGAACAAGTCTCCACCGGAGCGAAACAATTGATCTTCGCTGCGAAACCTCGCAGCTCAGGGCATATCGTAAGGATCCAAACAAGTAAAGGTTCACCTGTTCGGCACAGACGGGCCCGAGCCGTTCACCGCCGAGGAGCCTGCCGCACCCGACGCGGAGAAGCGGGCCCGTCCGGCGACCGTACGGGCCCCACCGCGCGCGGCCCCCCGCGCGGGACGGCTCGGCCGCGCACGACGGATCAGTCGATCAGTCCCGGGGCGGCGCGCCCTGCCCGATCCGGGCGTACGCCGCCGGGTCCGCGGACTTCAGATAGGCGCCGTAGCCGAGGCCCACGACGCCGACCAGCACCACCACGGCCGGGAGCGCCCAGTTGAGCGCGGAGTCCGGCGGGGTGCCGAGCAGCGCGGAGAAGTTGGTGAACGCGACGTACAGGACGGCCAGCAGCGCGAGACCGGACAGCACCGGGGCGACCACCCGGCTCCAGGTGCTCTCCCCTCGCCTCTCACGGCGGAAGAAGCCGACGACCGCGACCGAGGTGGCCACCAGCAGCAGGATCACGCCCAGCGCGCCCAGGTTGGTGAACCAGTTGAACAGCGTGCCCATCGGGTCCCCGCCGAACAGCCCGAACCCGAGCACGACGACCACCGCGAAGACGGTCTGGCTGATCGATCCCACGTACGGCGAGCCGTGCCGGGGGTGCGAGAGACCCAGCTTCGGGGGCAGCACGCCCTCGCGGCCGAGCGCGAAGAAGTAACGGGCCACCGCGTTGTGGAAGGAGAGCGTGGCGGCGAACACCGCCGTGATCAGGAAGACCTGGCCGATGGTGGAGAAGGCCGATCCCAGGGTCCGCTCGCCGAGCACGAAGACCAGCTCGGGACCGTGCTCACGGGAGGCGGCGATGACGTTGTCGACCCCCGCGCCCATCGCGGTCGCCCAGGCGGTGAAGGCGTAGAAGACGCCGATCACGGCGACGGCGATGTAGGTGGCCCGGCTGACGGTCCTGCGCGGGTCCCTGCACTCCTCGCTGTAGATCGCTCCGGACTCGAAGCCCATGAAGGCCGCCATCGTCCACAGGAAGGCGGCTCCCACCGCGCCCGTGGTCAGCGCGCTCCAGCTGAACGGCTCCAGCGACAGCCCCTGCGGGGCGGAGGCGACCTGCGAGACGTCGAACACCAGGACGAGCAGGCCCTCGCACACCAGCAGCACGGCCAGCACCCTGGCGTTGAGGTCGATTCGCCGGTAGCCGAGGAAGGCGATGATCACGAGGAAGACCAGCGAGACCGTCCACCAGGGCAGATCCACGCCCAGCGCGCCGGACAGGAAGCCCGCGGTGCTGAAGCCGAGCAGACCGTACAGGCCGACCTGCATGGCGTTGTAGGCCACCAGCGCGACGAACGCGGCGCCGACGCCGGGGACACGCCCCAGGCCATGCGTGATGTAGGCGTAGAACGCGCCCGCGTTGGAGATGTGGCGGCTCATCGCCGCGTATCCCGCGGAGAAAAGAGCCAGGACCGCGGCCAGGATGAGGAACATCATCGGTACGCCGAGAACACCGGTGGTGGCGAAGTTCTGCGGGGTGCCGCCCGCGGCCACGGTGAGCGGGGAGGACGCGGCGACCACGAAGAACACGATGTCCGGCACACCGATGCGCCGGCGTGACAGCGTGGCCGGGGCGGCTGCCGTTTCATTGACGGTCATGGCAACCTTCCATTGGGACGGAATGGAAGCACGGGACAGACTGGAAGCATGTTTCGTTCGTACCCGTACGACCTGCGTGGCGGGGATCGTATGTGCACAAACAAAGATGACGCAAGAGCCTGTTGTCGCAGGTCCGCGTCCGTAAGAGATTTGTGACGCCCGACGTCGGGCGTCAAACATGGACACTGAGGAAACCTGCGCGTCCGCGCACTCCTCACTGACATCCCGGACCCCTCAGGTTCTTTGTTTGGCTCCGAACGATACAGTGACGTCGCAGGCCACGTCTTGACCGCGCCCCAAATGGACTCTAATTTGTTTGGAGTCAAACGATTAGGAGAAGCGGATGGCCACTGTCGCCGGCATCACCGTCAACGGCGATCACTGGATCGGCGGCGAGCGGGTCAGCTCGCCCACCACGTTCGACGACCACTCCCCCATCGACGGGGCGCTCATCGCCCAGAT
>NZ_BSEV01000008.1 GCF_027922005.1 Streptosporangium carneum
GCGCGAACAAAGCGAACCCAGAGAACAAAGCCACCGCAACACAAACCAAGCAAACCCACGAACCAAGCGACACCACGGGCTAAGCAGACCAGGCAGGCCAAGCAGACCCAACGAACCACCCACCCCCGACGGCAGCCGCCCAAGTCCCGGCCCGGGAAACGCCCCATGGTCGTACTGTCCAGGCAGGTTGGTGACGCGGCTGACAGGTGGCCGGTCTCCTGGCGCGGTGACCGCATGCCTTCACCGCATTCGTGATGTTTCCTGAGCACCGGTACGGCAAGTGTCGACACGGACGTGTTCAGCGCCTTCGTACGGCGCGCCCCGCGAGAAGGTCCCCCGACGTTCAAGAAACGGTTGCTATGCGGATGAGCAGCGCAAACAGCGGGAAGGAGCATGATTATCGCTCCATCGACCATTGCGAGCACTCATGAGGATCATGGTCCGTCCGCACCAGCTTCCCGCCCGGATCGCCGCAGGCGCGTTCGTCCTGAACGCCGGGCTCACCATGGCCGCCGCAGGTGCGGACAACGCGGTCGCCGTCCATGGAATGGCCGCGAACGCCTACCCGTTCCTGAAGCACATCGAACCGGAGCGGTTCTCACACTGGCTGGCGAAAGG
Organism: Streptosporangium carneum; assembly: GCF_027922005.1. Taxonomy (GTDB): domain Bacteria; phylum Actinomycetota; class Actinomycetes; order Streptosporangiales; family Streptosporangiaceae; genus Streptosporangium; species Streptosporangium carneum. The sequence goes on from NZ_BSEV01000008.1 coordinate 619, forward strand.
GCAGATCGCCGTCGGCGCGGCCCTGCTGATCCCGGTGGTGCCGTCGCTGCTGGCGGGCGCCGCGCTCACCGCCTTCGCCGGAGGACTGGTCGGTCTCTACCTGAGGACTCCCGGCATGCGGCAGGAGGGAAGCCTGCGTCCCACCCAGGAGGGCTTGGGCATCGCCAAGGACATCTGGCTGGTGGGCATCGGCGCGAGCCTGGTGGCCGAGGAGCTCTCCCGAGCCTGACCCGCCCAGGCAAATCCAGTCCGGGCAAGTCCGGGCAAGTTCAGCCCAGGCGGCTCCAACCCGGGCGAGTCCAGGCCAGACAAGTCCAGCCTAGACAGGTCCAGCCCAGATAAGTTCACCCCAGGCAGGTTCAACCCAGACAAGTCCACCCCAGGCGGGTTCAGCGCAGGCGGGGTTCAGCGCAGGCGGACCTCGCCGACCGGACGGCCGCCGCCGAGCAGCACGCCGGTCGCGAGCTCCTCCAGTTCGGCGGCCTCGAAGCCGAGGGCGCGAAGGGCCGCGACGGTGGCCGGGACTCGGGCGCGGTAGCCGCCGTCCTCGACCTTGACGGTTCCCGCGCGGCCGTCGGCGAAGACGAAGGCGTCGAACGCCTCGGCCCCGGCCTTGACCATCAGGCCGGGGATCGCCCGCATCAGCCGGGCCTCGGCCCTGGTCGTGCCGGAGGTCCACTCGGGATGGGCACGAAAGGCGTCCGCGACGCGGCGCTCGAACGTGCCCGGCTCCGCTTGGACGAAGGCGCGGAACCCCCGGGTCACGCCGATCATCGACACGAAGAACAGCGGAGCGCCGCAGCCGTCGACCCCCGTGGCGGCGACACGTTCGCGGGTCAGCTCCTCGACGGTATCGCGGATGACCTTCTGCAGCGGGTGCCTCGGATCCAGGTAGGTCTCCAGCGGCCAGTCGTTGATCACGCAGGTGGCGAGCATCGCCGCGTGCTTCCCCGAGCAGTTCATGTAGATCGGCGCGGGTCCGCCTCCTGAACGCAGCACCTCGTCGCGGGAGGCGGCGTCCTCGGGCAGGTCCTCCGGGCAGCGTAGCGCGCTCTCGTCCAGCGCCGCCCCGGAGAGGATCCTCCTCGCGCCGTCCACGTGGAACGGCTCTCCCGCGTGGCTGGCGCACGCCAGCGCGAGCAGTTCCCCGTCCAGGGGCAGCCCGGCGCGCACCATGCCGAGCGCCTGCAGCGGCTTCAACGACGAACGGGGCGAGACCAGGGCGTCCACCGCGCCGTGCACCCGCACCGGGGAGCCCGCCGCGTCGACGGCCAGCATGCGGACCAGATGGGTGGATTCCACGAACCCCGAACGGACGACCTCGACAACCAACGACTCAGCAGACACCTTTGTCTCCTTTCGCGAAGATTCTATGAAGATCGGAGTCCGGGTTTATCGCACGGCGGGAAAGGCGGGAGGATGGAGGGCATGCGTGCGGTCGTACAGCGGGTGAACTCCGCTTCGGTGAAGGTGGACGGGCAGACGGTCGGAGCGATCGACGAGCCGGGGCTGCTCGTGCTGGTCGGCGTGACCCACACCGACACCCCGGCGGAGGCGGCCAGGCTCGCCGCCAAGCTCTGGGGCCTGCGGATCCTGTCCGGAGAGAAGTCCTGCTCGGACATCGGCGCGCCACTGCTCGTGGTCAGCCAGTTCACCCTGTACGGCGACGCCCGCAAGGGCCGCCGTCCCACCTGGCAGGCCGCGGCACCGGGACCGGTCGCGGAGCCGCTCGTCGAGGCCGTCTGCGCGGAGCTGCGCACGCTGGGCGCGCACGTGGAGACCGGGGTGTTCGGCGCCGACATGCAGGTCGGTCTGACCAACGACGGCCCGATCACGCTGATCCTGGAGGTCTGAGCGGCGGCCCGGACAGGCCGGGCGGCGTCCGGCCGCACCGAACTTCGAAGATCTCAGAAGTGTTCGATCGTGCCGAACCGGGAGAAACCGGAAAGGCCTGGTGAGGACGGATCACGAAACCCTCGGAACCGTCCTGACGCACCGCCCCCAAGATCGGGAAGCGACGCGAAGCCGTACTCCTCCGGCGGTGATCCGCTAAGGTCACCGCTTGTCCGTGATGAATCATCAGGAAAGTCGCAACCCATGGGGAGGGTCATGCGTACCTTCGCGTCCATCACCGCCGCGTCCGTCGTCGCCGCCGCACTGGTCGCCGCGACGGCACCCGCAGCCGACGCACAGGCCCTGCCGGTGTTCAGCGCCTACCACGGCGTCACCGGCGAGCAGCAGACCGAACGCTTCAACGCCCTGCGCGGTCAGGGTTACCGGCCGATCACCTTCACGGTGGACAACACGTCCTCGCCCCGCTACGGCGCCGTCTGGGTGAAGAGGTCGGGCCCGGCCTGGGCGATGATCCAGGGCATGTCGTCCAGTGGCTACCAGAAGCGCTTCGACGACTACCGCGCCCAGGGCTACCGCCCGACCACGGTGAGCGCCAGCGGCTCAGGGGACGACGCGGTCTTCGCCGCGATCTTCGAGAAGACGCCCGGCAAGTTCTTCGCCAAGCACAACATCGACGCCGGCCAGTTCTCCGCCGCCAACGCCGACGCGGCGAGGCAGGGGTACGTCCTCACCGCGGCCAACGTCTACGGCACCGCCGACGCCCCGCGTTACGTCGGCGTCTGGACGCAGGGCTCGCAGGCCTGGTCCGTCACCACGGGCAAGTCCTTCGACGAGCACCACGCGGAGTTCCTCGCCCGCACCAAGAAGGGCGAAAAGCCCTCGCTGGTCTCGGTGGGCCCCGGCGAGACCTACACGACCGTCTGGGTCAAGGACAACGGCTCCAGCTGGTACGAGTACACCGGCATGAGCTCGAGCGGCTACCAGAAGCGCTTCGACGACCTGAAGGCCAAGGGCTTCTACCCCACGCAGCTGGACGTGGAGGAGGGCAACTACACGGCCATCTGGGCGAAGAACTGACCTTTCACGGGCACGAGGACCCGGTCGCACGGGCCTGGCCGGGGAGAACCCGGCAGCCCGGCGACCTGGCGGTGGCTCAGCGAACCGCAGCGGCCCAACGAACACGGCGGCCAGTGAACGCAGCGGCCCAGCGAATACGCCGGGCCAGCGAACCGCAGCGGCTCAGCGAACGCGGCGGCCCAGCGAACCGCAGCGGCTCAGCGAACGCGGCGGCGCAGCGCTGGGTCGATCTGGACGTTGCGCCCCGCGTCCGGCGGCACGACGACCTCCTGGGAGGCCGCCACCTCCCCGGCCTGCAGCGTGGCGTCCACCGGGACGGTCCGCTTGACCACGGCCAGCGCGATCGGACCGAGCTCGTGGTGGCGGGCGGAGCTGCCGACGAAACCGACCTCCGCGCCCTCGTGGACGACGGGGACGCCGTGCCCGGGAAGGGTGTCGGCGCTGCCGTCCAGGTGCAGGAAGACCAGGCGGCGCGGGGGATGCCCGAGGTTGTGGACCCGGGCCACGGTCTCCTGCCCCTTGTAGCAGCCCTTGTTCAGGTGCAGGGCCGTGCCGATCCAGCCGACCTCGTGCGGGATGGTCTTGTGGTCGGTCTCGAAGCCGAGCCGCGGGCGGTGGCCCTCGATGCGCAGCGCCTCGTAGGCCCAGAGCCCGGCGAGCCACAGGCCGCCGAGGCGCTCGGTCAGCTGGTCGCGCGGGAGCAGCACGTCGTCGCCGACGAGGATCGCTCCCTGGGGCGGGGTGAGCCGCCCGGCGTCGGCCACGGAGACGACCGCGTAGTCGGACGTCACGTCGGTGACCTCGACCCTGAGCATGAACCGCATCTTGTCGAGGAACGCGACGAGCCCCGCCGACGTGCCCGGCTCCACGTGCGCCCACACGACCTCGCCGTCGTCGACGAGCGTGAGGTGGTGCTCGACCCTGCCCTGGGCGTCCAGGAGCAGCGTCTGGGTGGCCTGGCCCGGTTTGAGGTCGTCGAGTTTCTGAGAGCTCAGGCTGTTGAGCCAGCTCAGCCTGTCGGCTCCGGAGATTCGCACGACCTCGCGGTTGCTCCGGTCGACCAGCGCCTCACCGGCGAGGAAGGCGCGCTGCTCGGCGAACGGGTCGCCGTAGTGTCCGGCGACGTCGGCATCGGGAGTCTCGGCCGCGACCGCGCCGGGAGTGTCCAGCAGAGGGCTTCGCATGGGCCAAGCCTACGAGGCCTCAGCGACACCTGCTGCAGCGGCCGAAGACCGTGAGATGGTGCACGTTGACGGCGAACCCGAACTCCTCGTCGAGCTTGGTCACGAAGTCGTTCACCAACTCGGGGCGGACCTCGTTGATCTCGCCGCACTCGTGGCACACCAGGTGCACGTGGTCGGCGTCGGCGGCCAGGTGGTAGGTGGGCGCGCCGTGCCCGAGATGGTTGTGGGTGACCATGCCGAGTTCCTCGAGGAGTTCGAGGGTCCGGTAGACGGTCGAGATGTTGACCCCGCGCGCGGTTTCGCGCACCTTGGCGCAGATCTCCTCCGGAGTGGCGTGCTCAAGGCTCTTGACCGCCTCAAGCACCAGCTGACGCTGCGGAGTGACCCGGTAACCGCGCGCCCGTAGTTGCTCGTGCCACGACGTCTCGGTCATGAACAGAGTCTAAGAGCATATCGACGCCGCCGGAGCAGCCCGAGCCGCCGGGTTCCCTGCCCTCTCCGAAGACCTCGCGCCCCCTCCGAAGACGTCGCCGTCGACGACCGCGCACGGCTCCTCCGCGCGCCGCCCCGGCCTCCTGGGCGGCAGGCGGCCTCGTCACCTCGGAAACAACCGGGTGACGTTGTTCGGCGGTTGTTTGTTCACTCCGCCTCCCCCGACGCCGAACAATCTTTCCGTGTTAGACCGGCACCTGGCGAGACGCCCGCCACAGATCTTCACGGCGGGCTCCGTGTCGTCGTCGGCAATTGCACGAAGGGGAAAGATCGTCATGCGTAAACGAGTCGTCTCGGTTCTTGCCGCCTCCGCCGCGTTCATCAGCGTCATGGCCACCACCACGGGCGCGTCGGCCGAGCCGAACCCGCCCGGTTGCCCCAAGGGATACTTCTGCGCCTACAGCGGCCCGAACCAGACCGGCACCCTCGTGCTGAAGACGGCCGGCAACTGGACCGGCGGCGTCGCCTTCCAGTCCGCGTTCAACAACGGCTACGCGCTCCCCGGGGCGGACCACGTCGACATGACGTACGACTGGCAGGGCCTCCAGGAAACCGTGTGCCTCCACTACAACCCCGGCCCCGGCCAGTACAAGGGCAACGCCGCTCCCGGCAACGCCCTCGTGAAGGTCGTGTGGCGCGGCGAGTGCTGACCGTGCCGACCCCGGAGGTCGCGCGCGGCTAGCCGACGTGTCACGCCCGTGAGCGCGCCCGGCGGCGTCGAGGAGCCGTTCCGCTCTCTCCGCGCCGCCGGATCCCTCCCCCGTACCCCCACCCGAGGTCACGTGACCTCACCCGGCTTCACGTGACCGCGCACGGAGAGCGACGCGCCGGGTATCGCCGCCGTCGTCGGCACACGGCCCCGCGTATCGTGTGCCGACGGCGGCGATCTGCTTGTGCCGACCTGCTCGGAACCGTTCACCGCGTCGACGCCCGCCACGTGAAAGAGCCGTCCGCGTGCCTCGTCGTCTCCGGGCGTACCTGCACCAGGACTCGAACCTGGGACCTCCGCATTATGAGTGCGGCGCTCTCACCGACTGAGCTATGCAGGCAGGCACCGCTCCCGGCCGGATTCGAACCGGCGCCGCCGGGTCCCCGAGGGGAGCCCGGTCGTCCTGGGCCGCTGGACGCACAGGAACGGAGTGCAGGGGGACGGAGTCGAACCGCCACAGCCGAAGCGTCCGGGTTACAACCGAGTGAGCTCACCGCGTGCTCAGCCCCTGCGTGCTGAGGCGAGGTTACCGAGCGATCCCCGACGATCTCATCTGGTTTTCTCCCGCCCGCGACAGGGCGACCGGCCATGAGGATCACCGGCTCGAAGGGGCGGGCTCGAATATTCATTTGCCCGAGCCGGATCGTTTTCGTACTGTACAAGCACGCCGAAAGGAGGTGGTCCGAACAATGGTTGATCATAGTTGGGCTAGCGAGGTGGCTGTCCGCTAGGACGCCCCAGCTTCCGGACTCTGTCCGGACGTCTGGCGACGTTCGGCGAATCCACGACAATCACCGGAACCCCGGGCTGCCAGAGGGCGGGAAGTCCCTTCCCGTCTTTGGTCCATCTGGCCCTTCCGCTCCGCGGAAGGAACAGGCCCGGGGTTCTTCCTTTTTCCAGATCTTCCCGGCTTTTCCAGATCTTCCCGGCTTCCGGAATTCCCATCCCGATCTTCCGGCTTCCGGAGTTCCCGGCTCCGCGGCCTCCGGATCCATCCGGCGCGCGCGAGTGGATCCCTCCGGTGCGCGCTTCCGGATCTCTCCGGTGCGCGCTTCCGGATCCCTCCGGCGCGTGAGGTCTCCGGCGCGCGAGGTCTCCGGAGCTCTGCTCCCTCAGTGCTCCCCGCGGGCCGGGAGGCCGAGAGCGGCGCACGCCTCCTGGTACAGGCGGACCACTTCCTTGCGGACCTGGGCGCGCTCGGTCAGTGTCGTGCTCCAGGGCACCCTGACCGTGACGTCCTCGCCGTCGACCACCGCGAGAAACTCGATCGCCTCGGCGTCCACACCCGAGGTGACGGCGCTCGTGGCCTCGGGTCGGCCGCCCAGGGCCCTGCAGATCAGCAACGCGTCGTCGGTGTGGTCGTCGTTCATGTGGCGCTTGATGGCCTCGACCACATCGGGGGTGAAGGGAGTGCTCATGCCCGCGATGGTATCCGCCGCGTTCACGGCCCCCGGAACGACGTCTGTTCTCCGGCAGGCGTGCCGGAGAACGGACGCTAGTCGACCTCGGGAACGAAGTCGGCGACCTTCTTGAGCTCCGCGGAGATGTGGGACTGGAGAGGCTGACCCATGGCCGCCATGTCGTAGGCCCACATCAGGTTGCCGTTGACCAGGCCGTAGAGGCGGTGGCCCGCGGTGTACTCCTTGGCGGTCGCGGTGCGGGCGACCACGTCGGTCTGAAGCTCGATCTTGTTGAAGACCACCTCGCCGACGTAGATCTCCACGATGCCGGTCGGGTGCGACAGGCACACCTCGAGCTGGCGCTCGGGCAGGCTGCGCCAGAAACCGGTCTCCGTGCCCAGCGGGCGGACCTTGCCGCCCGACTCGTCCAGAAGCCAGGTGCGGCTGGTGTAGGTCAGGAACGGCTTGCCGTTGTGACCGAAGACGATCTCCTGTCCGAAGTTGAAGCTTTCGATCGTCGGGTATCCACCCACCCCGGCACCTTCCCACCGGCCCAGGAGGAAAGCGATCGGCTCAAGGGCGGGGTGCAGTTCGGGAACGTCCATGAATCCGAGCCTAGAGCCGTCCGGGTACGGCTCGCGCCCGTGACACGGACCCGAATAGGCTTCGGGGTATGGCACGATCACTGGTGATCAAGGTGACCGCGGGGGCGGACGAGCCCGAGCGCTGCAACCAGGCGTTCACGGTCGCGGCGGCGGCGTTGGCCAGCGGGGTTCCCGTCTCGCTCTGGCTGACCGGGGAGTCGGCGTGGTTCGCCCTCCCCGGACGGGCCAAGGACTTCTCTCTCCCGCACGCGGCCCAGCTCGGCGACCTGCTCGACACGGTTCTGGCGGTGGGCAAGGTGACGCTGTGCACGCAGTGCGCGGCTCGGCGGGACATCACGGTCGACGACGTGATCGAGGGCGTGCGCATCGCGGGCGCCCCCACCTTCGTCGAGGAGGTCCTCGGCGAAGGGGTCCAGGCCCTCGTCTACTGACGCGACCCCGCTGACAGGACCCCGCTGACGGGATCCTGTTGACGTGACGGGATCCTGCTGACGTGACGGGGTCCGGACTCCCGTCCGCGGGCGGTACGGCACGGCCCCGCCCGGCGCGGCGAGGCCGTGCGGCTCGCCGCGCCCCGCGGTCGGCGGGAGGGCGGCCGTCAGCGGGAGAGCGGGGCGCTCACTGGGGAAGCACGGCCGCCAGGCGCTCCTGGCGGAGCCGTTCGAACCAGGAGTCGTCGATCGGGGGCAGCTGGGCGCCGACGGCCCAGGTCAGCAGCAGGTCAGCGAGCCCGGGGTTGCGGGCGAGCGCGGGGCCGTGCAGGTAGGTGCCGACGATCTTGCCGGCGTGGCAGCCCTCCGTGCCGTCGCCGTTGCCGATGCCAACCGCCGTGCGTGCCAGCGGCCGCACTCCGGAGCCGAGCCGGGTGACGCCCATGTGGTTCTCGAAGCCGGTCAGCGTCGGGATGCCGAGCACGGGGTCGGCCTCACCGGCCAGCTCGCCGACGGCACGGCCCTGGCCGCGGCCGCTCGCGATGTCGATCAGCCCGATGCCGTCGACCGGCTGGCCCTCCTCGCCGCCGAACGTGGTGCCCATGATCTGGTAACCCGCGCAGACGGCCAGCAGGGCCGCGCCGCGCGCGATGGCCCTGTTCAGGCCGCCGTCCCTGCGCAGCCGTTCGGCGGCCAGGATCTGCGGCCGGTCCTCGCCGCCGCCGATCAGGTAGATGTCGCCGCCCTCGGGAACCGGGTCGGCCGAACGCACGTGAACGGTCTCGACCGGGATGCCTCGGCGCTGGGCGCGCTGCTCCAGCACCAGGACGTTGCCCTGGTCGCCGTAGGTGCTGAGCAGGTCCGGGTAGATCCAGACGAGTCGCAGGACGCTGTCAGACTGCACGGCCGAACTCCGATCGAATCTGCTGGAAGGCGGTGTAGTTGGCGATCACGTCGACCTTGCCCGGCGGCTGCGCGGCGAGCGCCTCGGCGAAGGAGCCCGTCAGCTGGAACGGAACCCCCGCCACGTCCAGCCTGAGGGCCAGGTCGAGCTTGCGCTCCCCGGTGACGTAGACCGGCCTGCCGCGCAGCACGCGGTAGTCCACGTCCCACAGCCAGGAGGTGTCGCGGCCGTCGGGGCCCTGGGCGTTCACCGAGAGGATCACCGGCAGGGAGCGGTCCAACACGTCGAACGCCTCCAGCCAGCCCGCCGGGTTCTTGGCCAGCAGCAGCCTGGCGTGCCTGCCGTCGCGCTGGACGGTCGTGTAACGACCGGCGACGGACGTGACCTCCCTGAGCCGGGGCAGCGCCCGCTGGACCGGCAGGCCAAAGGTCTCCGCGGTGGCGAGCGCGATCACCGCGTTGGACCGGTTGGCGCGCCCGGGCAGCTGGATGTCCAGCACCCAGCGCTGCCCGCGCGGGTCGATCACCGCGTCGTCGTCGAGGGACCAGGTCGGCTCGGGGCGCCGGAAGGTGCACTCACGGCAGGCCCAGTCGTTCTCGGCCGAGCGGGAGACGAGCGCGCCGGAGACGGCGCCCGAGGCGGTTCCCGGGACGGGCCCGGAGACGGCCGCGGGAGCGGCGGTGCCGGGCGGGGTGTAGTCCATGCCCTTGCGGTCCAGCGGGCCGCCGCACTCGGGGCAGCACCAGGAGTCCTCCTTCCACGGCTGCCCCACCGAGACCCAGGTCACGCTGGCGGCCGTCGAGGCGCCCCAGGCCACCAGCGGGTCGTCGGCGTTGGCGATCACGTGGGCCGGCCTGCCCGCCAGCGCCCGCCGCCACTTCTGGGCCAGCAGCCAGATCTCGCCCGCCCTGTCCATCTGGTCGCGGCTGAGGTTCATCATGACGATCACCCCGGCCCCGGTGGTGTCGATGACCTCGGGGAGGTACTTCTCGTCGACTTCGAGGACCCCGTACGGGGCGTGCTTGGCCGACGACAGCGCCGAGACGTGCCCGGCGGGCATGTTGGCCCCGAAGGCGTTCGTGGCGACGTCGCCGAGCTCCTGGAGCGCGGAGGTGATCAGCCGGGTCGTGGTGGTCTTGCCGTTGGTCGCGCTCACCAGCGCCAGCTTGCGGTCCTGCGCGAGCTTGCGCAGCAGGTCGGGTTCCAGCGCCAGGCCGACCCGGCCGCCGATCACCGATCCGTCGCCTCGCCCCGTCGCCCTGGACAGGGTCGCGGCCGTCCGGCCGAGAGCGCTCGCGAGCTGCGCCCGCAGCGGAAGCTGAGTCATGCCGTCTCCTCGCGTAGCGACCCGTCGCAGGACGATCCGGCAGCTCGAAGGACCGGAATAGCCGAATCGTTCATGCCGCCGATCCTAGCCGTCGTTGGGCACGGTGACCGTTCTTCGACGCCCTGGGCGGGTTCACGGCGAGCGCGTTCCGCCCGCGTCCGCGCGCGCTCGCGGCGCGGGCCGGTCCTCACTCGCTGAAGGCCAGTTCGGCGGTCTCCGGCGACGCGGCGTCGAACGGCAGCACGAAGCGGCGCGGCCACGCCAGCACGCTCTCCATCCACCCCGCCCCCATCGTCTGGGCCACGTGACGCAGCCGCTCGGCGGGGTCGATGCCGATCGTCACCGTGAGGATGTCCTGCTCGACCCCCTCGTGCTCGTCGTCGCCGAGGATGACCCGCCAGGCCAGCGCCCGGTTTCGGTCGACCTCCATGGACAGCGGGTGGTGGCGCAGCGCCTTGGCCCGGTGGCCCAGCAGTTCGGCGCCGTTGTTCGGGCGGTTGAACAGGACGTACTCCATGACGGGCGCCGCGCCACGCGGGTTGGGCGCGGGCTGGCCGTAGGGGAAGAGCCTGTCCACCTCGTGCAGCCACCGGACCTGCGGAATGACCCAGGCCGGGCCCGGGCGTTCGCCGGGCTCCCGGTCGGGCCCGAGCAGCCGGGTCGCGGTGGCCGCGACCTGTTCGGTCAGCTTCGCCGGGTCGCCGACGGTCCGCAGCGACCACGCCCTGCGCCCGACGCTGCGCTCCACCGCCGTGGCCAGCAGGCACTCGCGCCGCCTCAGCGGCAGCTCGGCCCACAGGTCGGCGAGCACCCTGGGAACCCCCGGCACGGGGCGGTTGGCGCAGAACGCCAGCACCAGGGTGTCGGTCCAGATCCGCAGCCAGGCCCACTCGGGCGCGTCGGCGAGCAGGTCGGCCTCGCGGAGCTCGACGAGGGTGCACGCCCGTCCCGTCCGGCACTCCTGGCCGCACGCCGCCGAGCGACGGCCGCAGATCGGCGGCATGTGGCCGGGAAGCAGCCGCTCACGGTCCTCCCCCAGCGGCACCTGCACCCGCAGCGGCCGGTCCATCCCGTCGGCGAAGATCGCGGCGACGCCCGGCTGGAGCGAGACGACCTGCCGGGACTGCTCCTCGCTCAGGTTCATCGCCGCCCCGACCAGCTGGCGGTCGTCCTCGGCGGGGAGCCGGTGCACGACCTTCAGCGCGGTGTTCTTCACCACGTCGGAGACGAGCTTGGTGGGGATCTGCTCGGCGACCACGATGCCCTCGCCGTACGCGCGGATCTCGGCGAGCATCCCGGCCAGGAGCTCGACGGCGTGCGTGCTGGCCCGGCCCGCGCCCCGGTCGCGCAGCAGCCGGTGCGCCTCCTCGATCACGATGACGTGCCGAAGCCCCGCGCTCCGCTCCTTCCTGGCCCGCATCCGCAGGTGCTCGACGATCCGGATGATCAGCGTGCCCATCAGGAACGCCTTGTCCTCGTCGTTGGCCACGTCCTCGATCGCGAACACCACGTTGCGCTGGAGCAGGTCGCCGATGTCGGCCGGGTGACCGCCCTCGAAGAACCGGCCCGCCGATCCGACCCGCAGCGACCGCAGCCGCAGCGAGATGAAGCCCTCGACGTCGGCCTGGACCTCCTTGCCGTAGCCGATCTCCTGGATGACGTCCATGGCGTGCTGCTGCAACTGCTCGAGGGTCGGCACGGCGGGCCGCACCGCCGCCCCGGGGGCGGCCCAGCCCGTGACCACGTCCCAGCCGTTCGCCTCGTAGACCCGCTGCAGGGCGAGCGACATGATCTGCGGGAACGGCTCCTCGGCGTCGAAGGCCGCCATGAACAGCGCCCGCACCATGTCGATGTGGGCCTGCACCGGGTAGCCCGGCTCGGGGGCGAGCGGGTTGACGCTGAACGGCACGCTCTCCGGAGCCGAGGGATTGATCACGGTGACCGGGGCGAGGTGCTCGACCCTGCCGCCCATCGCGGCGTACTCGGACTTGGCGGGCTCGATGGCCAGCCAGGGAATGCCCGCGCCGGTGAGCTGCTCCAGCAGGTGCCTGACGGTCTGGGACTTGCCGGAGCCCGTGGCCCCGGTGACGAACGCGTGCCGGTTCAGGGTGGCGAGCGGGACCCTGAACGAGCCGACCGCCCTGTCCTGGCCGTCCAGGATCGATCCGAGGTCGACGGTCAGCGCCCCGGGCGTGACGTCCGCCTCGCTGGTCACGTCGAAGAACCCCGCGTCGAGCACCCTGACCCCGGGCACCTCCCTGCGGGGCAGCCCCGCCAGCGCCGCCAGCGCTCCCGCGGTGGCCGCGAACGGCGCCGCGGTGCCGTCCGTCGGGTCCTGCAGGGTCACCGACAGCGCCTCGACGAAGCCGTGCACGGGCCCTGACAGCGCGCTGCGCAGCCGGTAGGGGTGGTGGCTCATCTCGGCGGAGCCGACCAGCACGGGGGCGATCTGGCGCAGCTCCTCGGGCCCCGCGGCTCCGGCCAGCACCCGCACGCTCCACAGCCCCGCCTCGCGGAAGGCGTCGAGCTCCTGCATGCGCCGCTCGGCCCGCTCGGCGTCGTAGCGGGAGCGCTCCGACGCGTCGCCGTACTGCCTCAGCACGTTGAGCTGGGTCCGCAGGTGGGAGACCTCGGCGTCGAGCAGGTCGGTCTGCTCGGCGACGACCAGCCAGGCGAAGGGCCTGGACATGAGCGTGACCAGGGTGGACTCGAAGAGCGTCGGCCGCCTGATCTCGTCGGCGTCCGGCTCGCGGCGCCCGCCGAGCGGCGGGGCCTGGCGTCCGGGGCAGACGGCCCACGCCAGGTCGGACAGGTCGCGCAGCCATTCGTCGCCGATCCGCACCCCCCTGGCCCCGCTGGGGAACAGCAGCGGCTCGGGACCCGAGGCGACGGGCTCGGGCTCGGCGGCGGCCCTGCGGGGCGGGCGCGGCGGGGTCAGCGGCCCCGCGTTGGTGATGAGCTCAAGCGGAGCCCCTGAGCCCCGGGAGAGCCACCCGACCACGAAGGGCCGGTTGCGCTGGGCCGCGGAGAGCACGGCGGGCAGGACGGTGACGAAGTCCCACTCCGCCGACGAGCTGCGCGAGGGAGCCGTGATGGCCTGGATCCGGTACCACGGACCGGCGAGGGGGTTGGGAGGACGGGACACGCTCGGTTGCATTTGCTCTCCACCCGGGGGACCCGGCTCTAGACCGGGGGGTCGACGCTTCACGGATCGCTCCGCCGTAAGGAGCGGCGGAGACCCGGGGGCGGGGTACCCCGGCAACCAAAATCGAACCTCCCTGGGGGATCGCACCTCCGCATTGACCAGGCCATTACCACAAACGAACGGTTCATTGGCGTCTGCGCCAGTCGAGCCTGGCCGGAGGCGGCCCGAGATTGGGCGGCGCGTTCTCGAAGAGGCTGGGCTCGTGGCGTCGTGTCTCCTCCGCGCGCTCCAGCACGGCCTCCTTGATCTCGTCGAACTCCCCCAGCGTGGTCTTGGGGAAGGTCAGGATGGCCGGGTTGGCGTCGGCGAGGCGGACCCTGCGGCCCTCCGCGGTGGCGTCGGTGACGATGACCGAGGTGGTCGGCAGCTGCTGGAGCTGGTGGGGCTCGACGAGGAACTCACGGGAGCGGTGCAGGACCCGCTCGGTCTCGCCGCCCATCGCCTTGGTCGCGCGGCGGCCCCACTCGGTGGAGAAGGTGATGTCCTCCTTGAGGTCCGTACGGCTCACGTCCCGGGCGTCGTCGGCGTCGTCGGCGTGACCGACGGTCGAGACGTAGCCGCCGTCGAGCCCGGCTCCGGCCGCGCTGATCGTCTCGGTGAGCTGGGCGAGCTCGAGTCGGTGCTCGGTGCCGACGTGCTCGCTGGCGATCCGGGCGTCCTCGGCGTTGCCGAGACGCATGAACGTCACGGCCGCGTGTCCCCGTCCCAGGCGTTCCCGCACGGTCGGGGTGAGCGAGCGGTAGGTGAGCACCAGGCCGGTCCTGGAGGTCTCGCAGGCGTCCATCAGCCGGTCGAGCACGTCGCCGCGGAGCTTGTCCGCGCCCGCGACGATGATCGTGTGGTACCACGGCCGCTCGGAGGCGGGCGACTGACGCAGGATGTGGGTGAGCGCGGTGGCCACGTAGGTCCCGAGGACGCGGTTGCCGAACACGCCCGCCTGCCGGTCCATGGACACCACGCGCAGGCGCGCGGGCGGCAGCCGCACGGCCTCGGAGCCGAGCGTCTCCAGCTTGCGCAGCTGCGACTCCAGCGCCCACGCGCGCTCGATCACCACCCGGTCGCTGACCCCTCGCCCGAACAGCGTGCCGATCCGCTCGAGCTGGCTCGCGGTGATCAGGCCCTGCTGGAGGTCCTCGCGCGGGTCGCCGACCTGGGCCAGGGCCCGCAGGGCGGCGGTCACCTGGTTGATCGTGGCCTTCTCCCCGAGGACCTCGAGGACCCGTTCGAGGATCGCGTTGTCGAACGACAGGTCCCTGGTCGTGCGGTGCTCCTCGCTGACGCTCACGACGTGGGCGAGCACGTCGGCGAAGGCCTCGGGGGACAGCGTGGCCCCCAGGTCGAGCCTGGGCAGGTCGGTCGGCAGCACCCAGACCAGCGGGTCGTCGCCGCCCCTGCGCGCCAGCTCGATCAGGTCCTTGGCGACCGCGCCCTCCGACAGGTCGAGCACGGTCATGTGGCCGCCGCTGTAGAGGCGGGTCGCCCCGAGCAGCGTGATCAGCGCCGACCATCCGGGCAGCGTGCCCCCGGCCACGTCGATCCGGTCGATCTCGTCCGGCACGGTCACGGCGTACCAGGTGAGCTGCCGGTCGTGGCGCTCCTTGCGCTCGGCCCACTCCCGGTAGCGCGCGGCGTGCTCCTCCTGGGCCTGGAACAGCTCCCTGTCGCGTTCCTCGCGCTGCCGGTCGCCGACCGCCTGACGTTCGCGGATCCGGTGCCGGACCGCGCGGTCGCCCTGATGGATCGCGTAGCTGCAGAAGCCCGCGACCCCGCCCGCGGCGACCAGCCCGACGGCGGCGAAGGACCAGCTCAGCAGCTCGGTGACGCCGAGGACGAGGATCAGCGCCGCGAGCCCGCCCATGAACGCCCTGAAGAGCTTCATGGGGCGGTTCAGCAGGTGCTCGTTGAGCCGCTCCCTGCGCATCCACTCGTGGTCGACCTCGTCGGCGACGACGGTGACGCCGTCGTCGACCGGAGAGGGTCGTCTGGGGGCCGGACCCGGATCCGGGTGCAGCAGGGCATACTGCCAGCCCAGGTAGATCCGGTCCGCCTGGAGCTGCGCATGCTCGGGATGCACGTCCGCCACGGAACCTCCGCCATAGGGCTCTCGCCGCCTCGGAGACAGCGTAAGAGTTGGACCTCCGATTCGGGCAGCGTTCCCGCCAATCTGCTGTATTTTCCCCATGTTCACCGCCACTTAAGGGATGAATGAGTCGGATGGTGTGAAGGCAAGCGATTACCATCCTTTGTCATGACGTCTCCCCCCGGTGGCGAAAGCAGGCGACGGCGCCCGGTAGCGGTTCCGATAGCCGCCCTGGCCGCGGTCACCGGTCTGGGAATCATCGCCGCCTTCGGCGGTTTCGCCGAAACCCCCGAAGAGCCTCCCAAACAGCTGGGCCCCGGCGCGACCCTGGACCAGGGCGAGTTCACGACCAAGTTCGTCGAGTCCCGCACGGTCGTGGAGCCCGGCCTGTTCGGCACGGCGGACAAACGCTTCCTGGAGGTTGAGCTCCAGGTCACCAACAAGGGCGAGGAGACCACCGGGGTCGGCTCCCCGTCCAACGGGAAGACTCCCGGCGTCTTCTTCGCCAACTCCCTGCTGAAGATGACGCCGGCCATCAAGAGCGACTTCGGCCCGTCCGTTTCCGTGCCCGGCGCGAGTTCCGTGCCCGGCGCGAGCACGCCGAGCTCGCAACTGCATCCGGGCATGCCCGCGACCGTCGTGCTCAGGTACCAGCTGGGAGACAGACAGCGTCCGCCGAAGCAGGTCAGCTACGACGTCGGGACGTTCGAGTACTCCGCGGGGGGCGTCAAGTCCCTCGAACGCACGTGGTTCCTGGTCAAGGACGACGAGGGGGTCAACGCCCCGCCCAAGGTCGTCGCCCAGGTCACCCTTCCCGTACGGCAGGCGGGAGCCCTGTGATGAGCTCCGTGACGAGCGACGCGGTGAACACCGCGTCGGACGCCGTCGCCCCGGCGGGCCCCGCGTCGTCCACCCGCCGTCGCCGCCGCGCTCCGAGGCAGCCGGGCAGGGCACGCCGAGCAGGGGTGCTGGCCGTCGGCGCCGCGCTGGCCGTGGGCGCGGTGCTCCTGCAGTCGGCCGCGCTGTCCTCAGAGGCGAGCTCGGCCCACCTGACCTGGACGGGGAGCGTGGGAGAGGAGGTCTCCGCCTCCCGGTTCAGCGCGGAGGTCAAAGCCATCCATGTCGCCAAAGCCGTCGAGTTCACGCCCCTGAGCGGCAAGCCGAAGAAGGCCGAGACCTCAGGCGTCTTCCTGGTCGCCGAGGTGGCTGCGACGGCCACCCGGACGCCGCAGAAGTTGGCCCCTCCCGTGCTGCTGGGCCAGGACGGCAAACGCTACACCGCGACCGACAAGGTGGACAGCTCTCTCACCATCACCAACCCCTACATCCAGGTGGGCTGGTGGGCCCAGAGTGTGGCGGTGTTCGAGATTCCGGCCTCGGCACTGGCAGGATCACGGATTGTGCTCGCCCCGCAGAGCGGATTCATAGCAGAGGCGCTTCTACCCGAGGTGGAGGTCGACCTGGGACTCGACGAGGCCTCGGCGCAGCGCCTGGTCGCGAACGCGAAGGACGTCTACCCGTTGGCGAGCAAGAAGTGACCGGCGCCCCGTCCCCCGAGAACGAGAGCCGTCCCAACTGGTTCGGCGCAGAGGACCCCCTCGCGCCGGCGAACCGGCCGGAGCCCCCGCCGAACCAGGGCCCGCCCCACAGGCCCTTCTCCGACCAGCCCCTGCCCGACCAGCTTCCGTCCCGGATCTCACCGAACCAGGCGCCGCCGCAGACCGCCTCCGGCTCCGGCCAGTTCCCGCCCCACCAGGCACCGCCGCAGACCGCCCCCGGTCAGGTCCCGCCCCACCAGGCACCGGGGCGCCAGGCTCCGGCGGCGCAGGACCCGTACCGGGGGGCTCCTTGGCCTGCCACCGGCTCCTGGCCCGCTCCTCCGTCCGCGCCGCCCCCCAGCGGGCACGCCGCCCCCATGCCCCCCACGGACCACCCCACCGGCTTCGAGAGACACACCGACGTGCTCGGCGACCCTCTCGGCGGCGGGAGACACCCAGGCGACCGGGGAGGTCACGCGACCACCCCCGAGAGGCGCCCGACCGCACACCCCGTGGAGGACGGCAGGGCCGCCGGAAGTCACTCCGCTCCCGACGAGCGCGCCACCGTACGGCCCCCGGGGCCTGCTCCGCACCCCGCGACGCCTCCGCCCCACCCCGCCGCCCACGCAGGGCTCCTGAGCCCCTCTCCCCCGCACGAAGGGCGGCACTCGTCGGCCGCCCGCACGGACGCGCCCGGACGGCGTCCTGAGGCTTCGCCGACGGCCCCCCACGGGCCCGCGTCCGCCGACGCCCTCTTCCAACGTCCTCCCGCCGACGTCCCGCCCCAGCGGCCCCCTGCCTCTGCCCCTGCCCCTGCCCCTACCCCGTGGACGCCCGGCCCTCAGCGGACGTTCTCCGACCAGCAGGTCTGGCCGCCTCTGCCGAAACCGACCGGCGAGCCCGTCGGGGCTTCGACCCAGCCGTTCCCCGCCGTCCCCGCGGCCCCGCTGCAGCGGACGGCGCCCCCTCACGCTCTCGGGCCCGAAGCAGGGGCCCAGGCCGCGCGCCACGAGGCGGCGTCCCCTGCGCTCTCCCCTTCGTCCCCGCCCGCCCCGGCGCCCGTGACCGCGCCCGCCGTGCCTCCCGGCGGAACCGCCGAGGTCCCCGGAGCTGCGGAGACCGCCGGAGCCCCTGTCTCCGATCCACCGCCGCGCCGCCGTACGGCGCTGCGGGCAGGCGCGGCGGTCCTCGCCGTGACGCTGGCCGTCGGCCTGTCCACATGGAGCGGTTACCTCATGTATCGCTCCGGCGTCCCCGACTACCGGATCCACACCGTGGCCGCGGGAAGCACGGGGACGCTCATGAACGTGGCCTGGAAGGTCAAGGTCGAGCAGGCCGACAGTCTCCCCGGCGCGCGTCCGATCAAGGCGGACCAGCAGTGGCTGAGGATCACGGTGACCAGGACCTCCCTGAACACCGAAGGCGTGATCCGCCGCGGCAAGCCCGAGATCCAGGTCGAGCATCCCGACGGCCGCAGGTGGCAGGCGGAGGTCGTCGAGGAGAAGCTCCCCCTGGAGGTCAAGGACCACAAGGTCGGCGTCGGATACGACTACGACGTGATCAGCCTGGTGCCCAAGGCGGTCGCGGGCCAGGTCGAGGTACGGGTCATCCCGAGCACGATCCGGGTGCCGCTGGAGGAGGAGTCCGTGGAGGACATGTTCAAGCGCATCGGCACGGAGAAGGCCGAACCGCAGGACCAGGTGCTGCTGTTCAGGCGGTGAGCGTCTCTCCCGCCTCGCGGCTGCGGGTGGCCGCGAGGTCGAACGTGGCCGCCAGCAGGCAGACCGTCAGCACCTCCACGACCAGGTCTCTGACGAAGTCGACGGGAGGGCCGATGACCAGCCAGAAGAACGGCTGTTCGCTTCCGATCAGCGACTTCACCCCGCGGGCCGCGTAGTCGCCTCCCACGTGGAGCGCGACGTAACAGAGACAGAACGTGCCGAACAGCGCGGCGCCTCCGCGGGCGGCGAGCCTGAAGGCGTTGGCCGGCGGGACCCAGCGCTCCTGGAACCCGGTCGTGGCCCGGGTCATGGTCGAGCGGGTGAGGGTGTGGGTCTGCTCCATCCGGTCCGCCACGGCGTCCAGTCTGGTCCCCCGCACGACCGCCCGCGTGTCCTCGGCGAACGCGCCGTAGACAAGTGAGGCGACCGTGAGCCAAGTGAGCGGGACGATCAGGGCGTCGATGATGTGCGGCCAGACCTCGCCGAGCCATGTCAGGAACGCCTTCCACCACGGAAGCGCCTGTTCCGCCTGCTCGACCCAGCCGTGGAGCGTGGTCATGACGGCCCGCTGCGAGATCCAGTCGGATCGCGCCGAGGTGAAGGTGAACAGCGCGTTGAGACCGTAGAAGGCGTAGGCCAGCTCGAAGAAGGTGGCGAGCACGCCACTGCCCTTGACCTTGTCGTTGGAGTGCCACCAGCCGAACAGGGTCTTCAACAGGTAGGCCACCACGGCGATCCCGATGGACACCCGCACGTCCAGGCCGATGAGCGCGGTTCCCGCGTCTCCCTGGACTCCCGCGAAGGCCCCCTTCAGGTCCTGTTCCGCCCGCTTGATGAAGTCGAGGGAGATGAACTCGCGGGCGTCCTCAACGTGGAAGCTCCAGGCCATGTAGATCGTGGCGAAGACCAGTGTGGCCCGGTTGAGCGCGCCGTACAGGCTCTCGTCCGCCTCGTCCCCGGCTCGCCGCGCCCGGATCTCCCAGAGCGCCCCCCGCACCGTGTGCAGCATGCCGACCATGACCACGAGCTGGTTCAGCACGATCAGAGTGAAGATCAACATCGTGAGGGCGAACCGAACCTGCTGGTAGTCACCGTGGGTGATCTCGGTGCCCACCCACATCAGGCCGACCCGGATCGCGCGTCCCGCGGCGAACCAGAGCACCAGGGAGACGGCACAGGCGCCGAAGATCCTGAGCGCGTGCGCCGGAAGCGCGTACGCCGAGAGCGAGCGAGCCGCGGGCTGTGAAGGCGGGGGCATAACAGACGTTCCGGACACCCGATGCATCGTAGCGACCCCGGCTCCGCCCCCACAGCCAAACGCTCACGAACAGCCGGGCACACACGCCGCCGACGTCTTCTCCGCGTTTCCCAGCTCAATACGGCCGTCGATTCACTGCTTGATCGCTTTTCGTTTCCTGACAAACACTGAAGAAGTGTTCGGCGGGACGACGGGAACCCGCAGCGGGAAGCGCTCTCTTCGCCCTGCTCGTTCACGGGGTTTCCGGCGGCCGGCGGGGCCCGGTCAGCTTCCGCGGACGAGGTTCCACGTGGCCGCCGCGATCTCCTCGGCCGGGCGGGGCGGCTGTTCGGCGAGCCAGTGGGTCACGACTCCGACCAGCGCGCCCGCCACGTAGCCCGCGTGGATCTCCGCGGGCACGTCGTCGTGGCCGGGCGGCCGGGAGCCCGCCGTGAACGGGACACGCAGTTCGGCGGCCAGCACCTCGCGAAGGCGCGCGCAGAAGCGGGCGCTGCCGTAGGGGCCGAGCATCCGCCGGTACAGCGGCGCCCGGGCGCCGACGTGGTCGAACAGCGCGACCAGCGGGGCGGGAACCGGCCCGGGCTCCCGGTAGGGGCAGCCCGCGGCCTGGGCCGCCAGCTCTCCGATCGCCGTCTCCATCGCGTCCAGCACGAGGTCGTCGCGATCGCGGTAGTGGACGTAGACGGTGGCCCGGTTGACCTCGGCCAGCCTGGCTATCTCGGCGACGGTGATCGAGTCGGGATCGCGCTCCTCGGCCAGCCTCAGGACCGCCGAGCGCAGGCTGGCACGGGTTCTGCGGACCCTGGGATCCCCTTCGGGCACGATTTCCGGCACGGCCGCAAGGATAGACGACACCCGTCGAATAAACGACAGGTGTCGGTTGTTGCACCTGTCATGAAGCGCATCGAAGTCTGGGCGGACATGGTGTGCGCCTGGGCCTACATCGGCAGGCAGCGTCTGGAGAAGGCGGAGCTCGGCGAGGACGTGGAGGTCGTCTGGCGTCCGTACCAGATCGACCCGATGGCCCCGGCCGAGACGGAGCCTCTCGACGAGGCGCTGCGCGACCCGGTCGCCGAGGGCGCCCTGCGCGCCTGCCACCCCACCCTCACCCCCGAGGAGAACCGCGAGCGCGTCTCGCTCGTCGCGGCCGAGGAGAGGCTCGGCCCTCGATGGGGCGCGGTCTGGCGGCCGAACACCTTCGACGCCCACCGGGTGATCGCCCTCGCCTACGAACGGGGCGGCTCCGCCCTGCAGGACGCCGTCGTGGAGCGGCTCATGCGCGCCCACTTCACCGAGGGGGCCGACATCGGCGACCGCGCCACCCTGGCGGCCCTGGCCGCCGAGGCCGGTCTCGACGGCATGGCGCGGGCGCTGGCCTCAGGGCGGGGAACCGCCGAGGTCCGCTCCCAGCTCCTGCGGGGCAAGGCCATCGGCGTGGCCACCTCCCCGACCTTCGTGGTCGGCCGCTCCGCCGTCTCCGGGGCACAGTCTCCCGAGGTCCTGCGGGACCTGGTACGGCAGGCCGTCCCCGAGCGCGAACTCCCCGAGGAGGTCACGTGCCTTCGTCACGCGGAGGCCCTCCTGGACGCCCGAGACCCCCTCGGCGCCCTGGAGATGCTGCGACCTCTGCTGGACGGACACGGCGACGACCCCGCGGTGCGCCTGCTGGCCGCCCGCGCCTACTTCGGCTCGGCCCAGCTCGGCCGGGCGAGGCAGACGCTGGAGTCGCTGCTCGAACGGGCTCCCGGCGACCACTACGCCAGGTTCCTGCTGGGCAGGACCCTTGAGCGGTCCAACCGCCACGCCGAGGCCCTGCCCCACCTGCGCATGGCCGCGGCCATGTCCTCCGACCCCGAGTACGCGGGCGCGGTCCGCCGGGCGCAGGAGCGCGCCGGCGCCTGACCGGATCCGCCACGCCTGGCCCCGTGACCCATGGGCCCCCGCGGAGACGTCCGCGGGGGCCCATGGACGATCCGGCACTGTGCCGTCACACCTCAGGGCTCGACGAGGCCGACCGCGAAGGCGTAGTCGTCCAGGGTGAACTGGGTGATGCCGGTCATGCGCAGGGCCTGCACCCGCACGGTGTAGGTCCCGGGGCCCAGGGGGCCGGAGAAACGCTCGAGGGCGTGCGCCTCCTCGCCGTCACCGGGTCTGTCGAACTTGTAGTCGGTGCTCACGACAGGCTGCAGCTCGATGGTCGTCCCCGCGGAGTTGACCGCGACGATGCGCACGGTGCACCACGCGCCGGCGTCGCCGGCGCAGAGGGACTCGGCGGTGAAGCGGGCGTCGAGGAATCGCGTCGTTCCCGAGGGCACGGTGACGTTGACGGCCGCCGTCGGGATGTTCCCCCAGGCCCCGATCGTCTGAGCGGTCCAGGGGCTGCTCTCCCCGGTGAAGAACTGCGCGCTGGTCTGTGTGCCGTTCTGGGAGCTGGCCACGGCGCCGGCGGCCGTGACCGTCAGCGCGAGAGCGCCGGACAGCGCCGCCGCGGCGAACGCGGTCTTGATGAGTCTGGACATCGGGGTTCCTCCCTGCTTGCGCGGAGCCGTGCGCTCCGCGACGGGTCGTTGCCGGAACCACGCTGACGAGAACTCCGCAGCCGGTGAAGCCCTAGCCGAATTCTCCGTACAAGTCCGTACAAGCACCGGCGGTTGTGCCAACAGGCCGGTGATCTCGGATGAAGGACTCGGCGGACGGCCGGACGCACCCTCACCTGTTCACCGGCCGGCGGTCACGCGTCCCCGGTGACCGGCAGGCTCCAGCCCGGCAACCGGCTCGGGACGTCGCCGCGGTTCGGCACAATTGCTGATGTGCGAGTTGAATTGCTTGGGCCGTTCGAGGTTCGCAACCGCGATGGGGCCGTGGTGGAGGTTCCTGGGATTCGGCTGCGCGCGCTGCTGGCCGCACTCGCCCTCGAACCTGGCCGGATCGTCACGCGTGCGAGGCTGGTGGACTGGATCTGGGGGCAACGGCCGCCCGCGGACGAGGTGAACGCCTTGCAGGCGTTGGTGTCCCGGCTGCGCAGGGTGTTGCCGGACGGTGTGATCGAGGCGGAGGCCGGCGGATACCGGCTGGCCGTGGCTCCTGACGCCGTGGACGTGTGCCGGTTCGAGCACCTGGTGGGTCAGGCCCGTGCCGCCGAGCCCGCGGCGCGGGCGGATCTGCTGCGCTCGGCCCTGGCACTGTGGCGCGGTACGGCCATGGCGGACATCGCCATGCGAGACAGCGACGCGTTCGACGCCGTGGTGACGCGTCTGGACGACCTCTACGTCGCCGCGCTCGGGGATCGGGTGGATGCGGACATCCGCCTCGGCCGCGGCTCGGAGTTGCTCTCCGAGCTGACCGAGCTGGTCGCCGCGTATCCACTGCGGGAGGGGTTCGTGGCGGCCTTGATGCGCGCGCTCGCCGAGGCGGGGCGCGGCACTGAGGCGTTGACCGTGTACCAGCGGACGCGCGAGCGGCTCGCCGAGGAGTTGGGCGCCGATCCGTCGGCCGAGCTCTCCGCGCTGCACACCGCGTTGCTGCGGGGCGAGCTGGGCGAGCGGGCAGAGAACCGCAGGACGAACCTGCGCGCCGAGCTGTCGAGTTTCGTCGGCAAGGACGGCGACATCTCCGCGGTCGCCGTTCTGTCCATCGGGCACCGGCTGGTCACCTTGACGGGGCCGGGCGGCTCCGGCAAGACAAGGCTGGCCACGGAGACCGCGCGGACGATGCTCACCGAGCTGCCGGACGGGGCGTGGCTGGTCGAACTGGCCTCGGTGCGGGCAGGCGGTGAGCTGGCGCAGGCCGCCCTTACCGCGATCGGCCTGCGTGACCAGGCGTTGCTCGGTGACGCGCGGGGCGGGGAGCCGATGGATCGGCTCATCGCCGCGCTCCGGGAGCGCGCGATGTTGCTGATCCTTGACAACTGCGAGCACGTGATCGAGGCGGCCGCGGCCTTCGCCGACCGGCTTCTGGGAGAGTGCCGGAGGCTGCGGATCCTGGCCACGAGCAGGGAACCGCTCGGCATCACCGGGGAGGTGCTGTGGCAGGTCGAGCCCCTCGCGCTGCCCGCGCAGGGAGCGGACCCCGCCGAGGTCGGGTCCTCGCCCGCGGTGCGGCTGCTGCGGGACCGCGCGGACCTGGTGCGCAAGGACATCGGCTCCGACGCGCACACCCTGGCGGCCATGGCGCGGATCTGCCGAGCGCTCGACGGGATACCGCTGGCGATCGAACTGGCCGCGGCACGGCTGCGCACCATGTCCGTCGATCAGCTGGCCCGCCGGCTCGACGACCGGTTCCGGCTGTTGACCGGCGGCAGCCGTACGGCGCTCGCCCGGCACAAGACGCTGCGCGCGGTCGTGGACTGGAGCTGGGATCTGCTGACCGAGACCGAGCGCGAAGTGCTGCGGCGGTTCTCGGTGTTCTCCGGCGGGGCGAGCCTGGAGGCGGCCGAACGGGTGTGCGGGGACGAGGCCTTCGCCGGGGAGCAGGTCTTCGACGCGCTGACCGCGTTGATCGAGAAGTCGCTGCTGCTCGCCGACGGCGAGGGCACGCCGCGCTACCGGATGCTCAACACCATCAGGGAGTACGCGGCGCACCGGCTCGCCGAAGCCGGGGAGACCGAGTCGGCGCGCCGGGCGCACCTCGCCTGCTTCACCGAGCTGGCCGAGACGGCCGAGCCGCACCTGCGCCGGGCCGAGCAGCTGGAATGGCTGGCCACGCTCGAGGCCGAGCACGACAACATCAGTGCGGCCCTGCGCGGGGCGATCGCCGACGGACGGGCCCAGGAGGCGATGCGGCTGGTCGCGGCCGCGGGGTGGTACTACTTCCTCAGCGGGCACAGGGGCGAGGGCACCGAGTTGAGCATCGCCGCGGCCTCGCTGCGGGGTGAGGCCCCCGACGGGGTGCGGGCGATGGCGTGCAGCATCGTGGCGGTGTTCCTGACCTCCGGACCCGGCCGCGACCAGTACGAGGCGCAGGAGTGGATCCACGAGGCGCACAGACTCGCCCAGCGCAGCGGGCATCGCCACCCTGTGCTCGGGTTGGTCGCGCCGCTGGAGCGGATGCTGCGGGAGCCGACGGAGTTCTTGCCCGCGTTCGAGCCGCTCGTCGCCGACGACGACCCATGGGTGCGCGCGCAGGCCAGGCTCACTCGCGGCCGGCTGCGGCTCACGCTCGGCGGCGACGAGACCGACGTGGACGTCGACATCGAAACAGCCCTCGCCGAGTTCCGCACGCTGGGTGACCGGTGGGGGATCTCGACGGCGCTGACCTTCCTGGCCGATCGGCTCGCCACGCGCGGCGAGTTCACCCGCGCGTGTGAGCACTACGAAGAGGCGGTTGTGGCGCTGACCGAGGTGGGCGCGACCGAGGACGTCATCTCCTTGCGGGGGCGGCAGGCGCAGCTGTACTGGCTGCTCGGCGACGAGCGATCCAGCACGTCCGCCATGGCCGAAGCACAGCGGTACGCGGGCGGGATCGCCTGGGCGGACACGCTGGTCGAGCTGGCGTTTTCGAAGGCGCAGCTGGCGTGGCGGCGCGGCGAGCCGGACAAGGCACACCAGCACCTGGCCACGGTGCGGTCAACGCTGGACGACGCGGAACTGAACGACTTCTTCCGCGCCAAGACCCAGGACCTGTACGGCTACCTCACCGAGGATCTCGAGAAGGCCCGCGCGCATCGGGCCGAAGCGCTCCGGGCGGCCGTGGAGACGGCGTATCCACCGCTGATCGCCGAGATGTTGGTCGGGATCGCGGATCTCGCGCTGCGCCAGGGACAGGACGAGCAGGCCGTGCGACTGCTCGCGGCGAGCGACGCCGTGCGCGGGACGCAGGATCGTTCGCACCCGGACGCTTCCAGGATCGCCGCGGACACGCGTGATCGCCTCGGTGAAACCGCGTTCGCCGAGGCGACCCGTGCGGGGCGGCGGCGGGACTGGCGTGAGCTGACCGAGATCACCCTCGCTTCGTGAACGGCCGTCGCACCCACAGGCAGCCGATCAACGTGAGTCCCGCACACCGGGCGATCGCCGTGACGGCCGAGCCCGCCGACGGCGTGCCGGCACGAAGAACGTCCCGCGCGCGGGTCGCCGGGGCGGCCGGTGTGAAAAGCGTCCCGCACGAGAAGAGAGCCGGCACCCCCGTCACGGGGATGCCGGCTCTCCTCAGTCTTCGCTCGCCTCAGTCTTCGCTCGTCGCCCGAAGCCGTCGAACGAGTCGTCGAACGGGTCAGACAGCCACGGCGAGCTGCGTGACCTCACCCAGGCGGGCCTGGGCGGGGATGTCCTTGGTGACGCCGCCGCCCGCGATGATGCGGACGGTCCAGTCACCGGGGGCGGCGAAGAAGCGGAAGATGCCCTCGTCGGACACCACGACCTCGCCGGTGAACTCGCCGGAGTGGTCCAGCAGGCGGGCGTAAGCCGTGCCGGTGCCGGAGACCACACCCTGGATGACGGCCTGGGTCGAAAGGTCGATCCCGGCCGGAAGAGCAATCGTCTGTTCCGGAGCAGCGCATCCCTGAGTCATTATCGGGCCTCTCCCAGTTCGATCGGCACGCCCACCAGCGAGCCGTACTCGGTCCACGAACCGTCGTAGTTCTTGACGCTGGCCTGGTCGAGGATCTCGTGCAGGACGAACCACGAGTGGGCCGAGCGCTCGCCGATGCGGCAGTAGGCGATGGTGTCCTTGGCGAAGTCGACGCCCTCACCCTCGTAGAGGGCCTTCAGCTCCTCGTCGGACTTGAAGGTGCCGTCGTCGTTGGCCGCCTTGGACCACGGGATGTTGCGGGCGGTCGGGACGTGCCCGGCGCGCTGGGCCTGCTCCTGCGGGAGGTGCGCGGGAGCGAGCAGCTTGCCGGTGAACTCGTCGGGCGAGCGCACGTCGACCAGGTTCAGCTTGCCGATCGCGGCGACGACGTCGTCACGGAAGGCGCGGATGGACAGGTCCTGGTCCTTGGCCTGGTAGTTCGTGGCCGGACGGTTGGGGACGTCCTTGACGAGCTCGCGGGAGTCGAGCTCCCACTTCTTGCGACCGCCGTCGAGCAGCTTGACGTTCTCGTGGCCGTAGAGCTTGAAGTACCAGTACGCGTAGGAGGCGAACCAGTTGTTGTTGCCGCCGTAGAGGACCACGGTGTCGTCGTTGCCGATCCCCCGGGAGGACAGCAGCGCCTGGAAGCCCTCGCGGTCCACGAAGTCGCGGCGGACGGGGTCCTGGAGGTCCTGCCTCCAGTCGATCTTCACAGCGCCACGGATGTGGCCCTTGTCATAGGCACTGGCGTCCTCGTCGACCTCGACGAGAACGATGCCATCGGCGTCGAGGTTGGCCTCGACCCAGTCAGCGTCCACCAGGACGGCGGAGCGGCTCATTGGGATTCCTCCGGGATTAACTTGCGGCGGGCAGTAGACGGCGAATGATCAGGAACATCTCGCAGCCGAGGCAGAAGCCGAAGGCTGCGTTGAGAAAGGCGGCGAAAAGAGCCGCAGCGGTGGCGCCGAGGGCCAGCGGCGTGATCTGTGTGACGTATCCGACCAAACCCAGCAGAGCACAGAAAAGGCCAACCCCCTGCGCGAAACGCGACGGGGACGCCTCCTCCAACTCCGCAGGAGGGCTCTTCACTATCCCTTTGAATATCATCCCGTACGGCGAGGCGCCGAAAAGCCCCAGTGCGAACACCGCAGCCTGGGCTCCCAGCAACCACGCACTGCCTGTCACGAGGACGGCTGCGAGGACGACGGTCGTTACGGCCGCGGAAAAGCGGAGGGCTCGGGGATCAACGTGCATCACTCGATGCTCCTGAAGGGTTGTACAGATCGGTGCGGCGCGATGCCGCTTGAGATCGCCCTTTAGGAAACGCGACAGAGCGCGGTGGTCACGCGGCAGAAATCAACCGCGCGCCGCTTCGTCAGCAGCTCTGTCGAGGAGTTCATGCCCAAGACACTACCCCGACGCTCCATCGTCTGTCACATCCCTGTCCAACTTATGAGACAAAATTGTTCAACAGGCGGTACGAAGCCCCGTTCACCCGTCGACGGCGAGACCCAGGGCACCGATCACGTCAGCCTTACGTGGCTGCCCGGAGGCACGTTTCACAACACGCCCTGACGCGTCAAGGATCAGTACGGTCGGAGTGCGCATGATGTTCAGCGAGCGGACGAGGTCAAGACGGGACTCCGCATCAATTTCCACATGCGCCACACCGGGCACCATTTCGGTCACTTCACTCAGAATCCGACGGGTCGCCCGGCAGGGCTGACAGAAGGCGCTGGAGAACTGCACGAGCGTCGCCCGCTCCCCGAGGGAGGCGTCGAGGTCATCGGATGTCAGCAGCTCCACGTCGCCCCCAACCTCGCGCGGCACGCCGTCGCGCCGCCGTACGGCCACGCCGACCAGCGTGGCCACCGCCAATGTGACGAGCACCACTGCCAATCCGGTCACAGAGCACGACAACACCTGGCCGTGCCGGGCCATTCCCGACACGGCCACGCCCGCTCCCCGCCCCGTTCCCGTCCTGTTCCCGTCCTGTTCCCGTCCTGCTCCGCCAGAGCGCCACCGGGAGCCCGCCCCGCCCCCGGCGCGCCCCCGCTCACGACGCACCGCGCACGACGCAGCGCCCAGGACGCCCCGCCCAGAACGCTCCGCTCAGGACGCCCCGCTCAGAAGACCCCCGCCCGGAGGGCCTCCGCCCAGGAGAGCCCCTCTGGAGAGCCCCTCTCAGGAGAGCCCTTCTCAGGGAACCCGGACGTCGACCAGCACACGGTTCTCCGCGGTGACGACCTCGAATCTGGAGATGCTCCCGAACGGGATCGTGGTGCTGCCCAGGAAGGGCCCCGACCTGTCGTAGGCGGCCTTGTTGACGACCCAGTTCCCCGCCGTCTGCCGCTCCCCGCCCGCGCTGATCACGTCCAGCCTGAAGGGGGTGCCCATGGCCGCCCCGGAGAGCACGACCTTGACGGCGGTCGTCCCGTCCCCCCGCGTCATGGTCACCGCGGCGCGGACGGCGCCCTTGCCCGCCTTGACCGTCCTCGACTCGTCGGGAGCGGCCGACAGGATCCGGTCGTCGCTCTCCGGCGACACCGGCGACGCCGAGGCGGCGAAATGCTCGTCCTTGCGCTGTTGCGGCGCCGCGAAGCCGCCCTCGCTCCCTGCCGAGGCCGCCGCGGGCGCGGGCAGCGCCGCCGAATCGAGGGTGCTCTCCGGTGACCGCGTCGCCGCCCACATCGTCCCGCCCAGCCCGACCACCAGGACCGAGGCGGCCAGCGAGAGCATCACCCTGGCGATCCTGCGCTTCCTGGCCCTCGCGCCGAGCAGCCGGTCGAGCACCGCGCGCGGCGGGCTGGCGACCTGGGCGACGTCCTCCTCCGACACCTTGCCGAGAAACCCCGCGACCCCGGTCAGCTCGTCGAACTCGGCGCGGCAGCCGTCGCACTCGGCGAGGTGCGCCTCGACCACCACGCACTCCTCGGGCTCCAGCGCCCCGAGCACATACGCCCCGAGCGACATGCGCACATCGTCACAGTTCATCATCATGGCGCGAGCCCCCGCTCCTCCAGCGCCAGCTTGAGCGCCCGAAGCGCGTAATACGTGCGCGACTTCACCGTTCCGGCAGGGATACCGAGCGCCTCGGCGGCTTCCTTGACCGACTTTCCCTGGTAATAGACCTCGGCGAGCACCTCCCGGTGCTCGGGCCGCAGCGTGGCCAGCGCCTCCGCGACCGCCCACGACTCGACGGCCCGCTCGAGCTCGTCGTCGGCGGGCACGACCGCGAGCGCGTCCTCTCCCGTCTCCGGCGGACGCGCCTTGCGCGCCCTGTGCTGGTCGACGACGAGATTGCGGGCCACCTTGAACAGCCACGCGCGGATGGGACGCCCGGTGATCGCGTCAGGGTGCCGCCACGCCCGTAGCAGCGTCTCCTGCACGACATCCTCCGCTCTCCCCGGGTCACCCGTCAGCCGCAGAACGTAACCGTAGAGTGGCCCGCCGTGCTCGTCGAAAAGCGCTCTGACGAGCTGCTCGTCGGCGGTTCCTGCGTGGCTCACACCCTCACGACGTACGGCGGGACGGTTCGGTTCATTCACGGTTCGGTTCGATCGGAAGCGGTGCGGTCATGGTTCGGCTCGGTCACGGTTCGGTTCGGTCACGGTTCGGTTCGATCGGAAGCGGTGCGGTCATGGTTCGGCTCGGTTCGGTCACGGTCCGGCTCGGTCACGGCGCGCTCACGGCCCGGCGGAGCCGGCAGGCGTTCCGACCGACAGGCGAGGAGCTCGGCGGGCGGCGTCGGCGGGCGGGCGCGTCGGCAGGCGGTCAGGGCGGCGGGGTCAGCCGCGGAGAGGGACGTCGGTCGCCTCGCCGGAGATGCTGATCCCCTGGGGCACGGTCTTCACATCGGTCACCTTCAGGTTGAACGGCAGGTTCTTGATCGGGATCCGGTAGCTGATCAACCGCTCGGGCTCGGGCACCGGGATGCCGCCGCTCACCGTGACCTTCTCGGGCACGAACCGCAGCTCGTTCTCGGCCACGTCGATCTTCAGGTCGGCCTTGACCGGCACCTTCCGCCCCAGCACGCTGATCTCTCCGCTGACGACGAGAACGTCGCCGTCGACGGCGACCTTGATCCCGCGCGGCGCTTTCTGGTTCAGCGTCGCGAGGGGGACCACCACGGTGCCCGCCACGCGCTCGGCGCGCATGTCCACCCGCTCGGGGTGGAGCACCAGGTCCTCGAGCGAAGCGGTGACGCCGTGGAGGGTGAAGTCGACGCTGGAGAAGCGGATCCCGGCGAGGCTCATCGGACCCGCGTCGACCTTGACCTCGTCGTACCGTCCCGCGATCGCCTGCGTCAGGAACGGGATCCCGGAGATGGTCACCTCGGGCGGGGTCGCGAGGTCGTATTTGGCGGTCGCCCGGGTGGCGATCTCCTTCTGCACCCCGGCGACGGCCACCCTGTCCAGGATCGCGACGAGAACGAGGAGCAAAACCAGAAAAGCGGCCAGCTTTCGCATCTGACTCCCTGCTCGTTGCCTCGGTTCGGCCAGAGTGCCACTGCGGCATCTCCCCCGGCAATCATGCCCAAAACGTCATGACAACGAGCAGGTCGATCATGCCGCCCCCGGAACGGTCACCCTCCCGCGAACGGGGGAAGCACCTCGACCGTCACCCCCTCGGCGAGGACGACCTCCTCGTGCGCCCGCCTGCCCACCGGGTGTCCGTCCACCAGGAAGGACGACCGCCGGACCACCCGGGCCAGCTCCGCGCGCCCCGCCGTGACGTTCGCCATCAGCTCGGCCAGCGTCGCCGCCTCGAAGGGCTCCTCCGCGACGCCGGAGGCGTCCTTGGCCGCCGCCCAGTAGCGGATCGTGCCCTTGGCCATCTTTCGAATCAACTCCTCACTCACACCCACGGTAACCGTGCCGTCACGGCGTCCTCGCCGGGGAAACACTGTTCACCAGGTGGACACTCCGTGGACGCCTCATCCTCGTGGGCTATCCTCACCTATTACGGGACCTGGGCGACGTAGCCCCCGGGTCCTTACGTGTTTGTACGGCCGTTGCCGGCATGACGCGGGAAGGAGGCACCGTGAGCAATCTCCTGCTGCTCACCAACGTCCTTGAACCCTCCTCCGAGGTACTTCCAGCCTTGGGGCTGCTGCTGCACTCCGTCCGGGTCGCGCCCGCCGAGGCGTCCGCGCTGATCGACGCCCCGCCCGCCGACGCCGTCCTGGTCGACGCGCGCCGCGAACTCGTCCAGGCCAAGAGCCTGTGCAGGCTGCTGCGGACCACGGGCATCACCTGTCCTCTCCTGGTGATCGTCACCGAGGGCGGACTGGCCGCGATGACCGCGGAGTGGGGCGTCGACGACGTCATCCTGGACAGCGCGGGCCCCGCGGAGGTCGAGGCCAGGCTGCGGATGGCCGTCGGCCGGTTGAACCTCCCCGCCGTGGAGGAGGTCCCGGACGAGATCCGCAGCGGTGACCTGTCGATCGACGAGGCCACCTACACCGCCAGACTCCGCGGCCGGGCGCTCGACCTGACCTTCAAGGAGTTCGAGCTCCTGAAATACCTGGCGCAGCACCCGGGGCGGGTCTTCACCCGCGCCCAGCTCCTGCAGGAGGTCTGGGGCTACGACTACTTCGGCGGCACCAGGACCGTCGACGTCCACGTCCGGCGGCTGCGCGCCAAGCTGGGCGCCGAGTACGAATCACTGATCGGGACCGTGCGCAACGTCGGCTACCGTTTCGTCCCCGAGCGCGGCAACGAGTCCTCGGAGGAGCGCGAACCCGCCCGCCGGTAGGGCCTGACGAAGCGGGCGGAAACACCTGCACGGGAGAAAAGCCCGCCGGACGCGATCCGGCGGACCCTCCGCCCGCCCGAACCGGCCTGGAGTCCGCCTCGGCGGCGTGGAGCTCCTCGACCGGTCCGGGATCCCTCACGACACGGCGTCACCCCGAGCCGGTCGCGGGCCGTACGGCCGCGAGGTCAGGGGACGACGGTGATGTGGTCGGGGACCGGGGGCGTGATCGACGGGTTCGCGGCGAAGTAGGCGGCGAAGGCGTCGATGTCGAGCGGGCCGCTCCACAGGTTCGTGCCGTCCTTGAACCCGGCGAACGCGTCACCGCCGCCGACGAGGAAGTTGTTCACGGCGACCCGGATGCTCTGGGCGTCCGTCACGGCCACACCGTCGATCTCGATGTCGGAGATCTTCGAGCCCCACGCCGCGCTCCTGCTGTAGGTGTAGGTGAGGTTCGACGACGGCTGCAGGATCTTGTTGAAGGGCTGCGCGTTGGGGCCACCGGTGAACTGCTGCTCCAGAACCGTCTTGAGCTGCGCGCCGGTGAGGGTGATCACCTGCACGAGGTTGTTGAACGGCTGCACCGTGAAGGCCTCGCCGTAGGTCACCACGCCGTCGCCCTCACCGGCGGGCGAGCCCGCGTAGGAGAGGCTCGTGCGCACGCCGCCCGGGTTCATCAGGGCGATCTGGGCGTCGCCGCCGCTCTTGGTCGCGGCGAGCTGGCCGTCGGCGATGAGGTTGCCCAGGGGCGACTCGCCGGACGCCGACGCGGTGTTGACGATGTCCGCGGTGATCCTGCCGATCGGCTTGTTGGCCACCGGCGCGACCCGGTCCTTCCAGTTCTGGACGAACGTGGCGATCTCCGGGTCCGGGGTGACCGTGCGGGTCACGACCTGGTTGTCGGCCACGACCGAGGAGCGCACGACGTCACGGGTGCGGACGTCCACCTGGAAGTCGACCTTGGTGATCACACGGCCGAAGGAGCCGCCCTGGCTGTACAGGCGGGCGACCCCCTTGGGGTCGGTCACCGTGCACAGGTAGGCCTGGTGGGAGTGGCCGCTCAGGACCATGTCGATCTCGGGGTCGACCTGGGTGGCGATCCGGTTGCCCGCACCCGGCTGGGCGCTGCAGGCGTCCGGCGACTGGCCCGCGGCGACCTGGTCGCCCTCGTGCACCAGCACGACCTGCGCCTTGACCCCGACCAGCTTCAGCAGCCCGGAGGCGACGTTCGCGGCCTTGACCTCGTCGACGAACTCCAGGGCCTTGACGCCCTCCGAGGTGACGATGTTCGGAGTGGTCTGGGTGACCAGGCCGATGAAGCCGACCGGCACGCCGTTGATCCAGCGGACGGTGACCGGGGGCAGCGCGGGGACGCCGTAGTCCTTCAGCAGGGCGCGCAGGGATCCGGCGGTCAGGCCGGCGTTCTGGCCGTTGAGCGCGGCGAGCGTCTCCTTCTCGGCCTTCTCCGCGACGCCGTTCGAACCCCTGGCCCTCTCCGCGGCGCCGTTCGAGCCCTTGAAGATCACGTTGGCGCCGAGGTAGCTGTACTTCGCGCCCTTCCAGCGACCCGCGGGCGAGCAACCGTCCACCGGGTGGCAACCGCCGTACATGATGCGCCTGAGCTCGTCGTAGCCCTCGTCGAACTCGTGGTTGCCGACGGCGGAGGCGGTGACGCCCACCTTGCCGAGGAACTCGACGGACGGCTCGTCGTGGTAGGCGGCGGAGATCAGCGGGGTGGCGCCGATCAGGTCGCCCTGGGCGACCTTCAGCGTGTTCCTGTCGGACAGCTGCTTGAGGTGCGTGGCCACGTAGGCCGCGCCGCCCGCGTCGACCGTGGCGCCGGTCTCGTCGACCATGCGGCCCGAGGAGCCGGTCGGCGGTTCGAGGTTGCCGTGGAAGTCGTTGAGGGCGAGCAGCCGGACCGGCACGGTCCTGGGGGGCTTGTTGCCCGCCTCCGCGGGTCCCATCGCGAGGACGAGTCCGGCTCCGGCGAGGATCCCGGCCATGGCTAATCGCTGGAAGGTACGAGACGTCATGAACCACGACACTAAAGCGGCTACCCATGCAAGGAATGTCCTAGAGGTAACGATTCACCCGCTCGAAGGATGGCGGCTTTTGCCAGTCCCCGACCAACTCTTGGGGTCCGGGGCCGCCTAAAGTCCAGAACATGAACGTGCGCGTGGAACACAGGGGACGACTCGACGAACAACACGTGGCCGCCGTCCTTTCGGTGGTCGAGGCCGCGACAGAGGCCGACGGGGTCAGGCCGCTCAACGAACACGTGATGCTGCACCTGCGCTACGGCGGCGACGAACGGGCGGGAGCCGTGCTCCTGTACGTCGGGGACGACCTCGCGGGCTACGCACACGTGGACCCGACCGACCCGGTCGAGGGTCCGAGCGGGGAACTGGTGATCCATCCCGCCTTCCGGAGACAGGGACACGGGGGGCGGCTACTGCGGGCCGTACTGGATCGGACAGGGGGACGGCTGCGCCTGTGGGCGCACGGAGGCCACCCCGGAGCCGAGGCCCTCGCGGCGTCGACGGGATTCGCCAAGATCAGGTCACTGTGGCAGATGCGCCGCTCCCTGTTCGCCGCGATACCCGGCTTCGAGCTTCCCGAAGGCGTACGGCTGCGCACGTTCGAACCCGGCTCCCCCGACGAGGAGGCCTGGGTCGCGCTCAACGCCAAGGCCTTCGCCCACCACCCCGAGCAGGGAGCGTGGACCATGGAGGACCTGAAGCGACGCGAGCAGGAGCCCTGGTTCGACCCCGCGGGCTTCTTCCTCGCGGAACGGCAGACCCCCCGGACGGACGCGACTCCGCAGACAGGCGCGCTGGCCGGCTTCCACTGGACCAAGGTCCACGGCGACGGCGGCCACGGCCACGAGCCGATCGGCGAGGTCTACGTCGTCGGCGTCGACCCCGCCGAGCAGGGCGGCGGCCTGGGCAAGGCGCTCACCCTCGCGGGTCTGACGCACCTGCGCTCCCGCGGCCTGGCCCAGGTGATGCTGTACGTGGACGAGAGCAACACGGCGGCGATCCGGCTCTACGAGAAGCTCGGATTCACCCGGTGGGACGTGGACGTCATGTACCGGAAGTGACCTTCACGGACGAGACCCATCTGCCGGACTCACCCTGGAAACGATGAAACGCCGGTCGGATTCCCGACCGGCGTTCACATCGCGTTCAAGGTGACGCGTTCACTCGACCATCCAGTGCAGCGCGAAGTAGCAGAGCGCGGCGACCAGCGCGGCTGCCGGGATCGTGAGGATCCAGGCGGTCACGATGTTGCCCGCCACGCCCCAGCGCACGGCCGACAGGCGCTTGGTCGCGCCGACGCCCATGATCGCACTGGTGATCGTGTGGGTGGTCGAGACGGGGGCGCCGAAGCCGATGGCCGCGACGTAGAGCACAGCCGCCGCGGCCGACTCGGCCGCGAACCCCTGGGGAGGGGTGAGCGCGATGATCCGGCGGCCGAGCGTCCGCATGATCCGCCAGCCACCGGCGTAGGTGCCCAGCGAGATGGCCGTCGCGGCGGAGAGGATGACCCACTGCGGGATCGGATCCCCCTCCTGCTGGAACCCTCCGACCACCAGCGCCAGGAAGATCACACCCATGGTCTTCTGCGCGTCCTGCAGACCGTGGCCGAGGGCCATGGCCGCGGCGGAGATCGTCTGCGCGTGCCGGAAGCCCCGGTTGGTCTTCGCGGGCTGGGACCGGCGGAAACCCCATAGGATGGCGATCATGATGATCGCCGCCAGGAAGAAGCCGATCACCGGCGACAGGATCATCGGGATGACGACCTTGTCCACGACGCCGTCCCAGTGGACGAGGCTCGACGAGGCCAGCGCCGAGCCGACCAGCCCGCCGATGAGGGCGTGGCTGCTCGAGGACGGCAGTCCGAAGTACCAGGTGACGAGGTTCCAGACGATCGCGCCGACCAGGGCCGACCCCACGATCACCAACCCGTGGGAGCCCTGTGGGGCGTCGATGATGCCTTTGCCGACAGTCGCCGCCACCTGCGTGCCGAGGTGGGCGCCCAGGAAGTTCATGGCAGCGGCCATGAACAGGGCTGCCCTCGGCGTCAGCGCGCGCGTCGAGACCGAGGTCGCGATCGCGTTGGCGGCGTCGTGGAAGCCGTTGGTGTAGTCGAACGCCAACGCCACGACCACCACGCCGATGACGAGTGCGAGCGTGAGATCCACTTAGCTTTCCTTGACCGCGATCGACTCGATCGTGTTGGCCACGTGCTCGAAGGCGTCGGCGGCCATCTCGAGCTGGTCGATGACCTCCTTCATCTTCAGGACGGTCAACGCGTCGTAATCGCCGCCGAACAGCTTGGCCAGAAGGCGGCGGTAGACCTGGTCGGCCTGGTTCTCCAGCCGGTTGATCTCGATCCAGTACTCGTTCAGGTTCCGCATCGAACGCAGGCGGGGCATGGCCTCGGCGGTCAGCTCGGCGGCACGTTCCAGAACCTCGACCTGGCGGACGACCTCCTTGGGGAGGTGGTCGATCTGGTAGAGCACGATGAGATCGGCGGCGGCCTCCATGTAGTCCATCACGTCGTCGAGGTTCGACGCGAGACGGTAGATGTCCTCGCGGTCGAAGGGCGTGATGAAGCTCTCGTTGAGCCGGTTCATGATCGCGTGAGTACGCTCGTCACCGGCGTGCTCACAAGCGCGCATCTTCTCGGCCAGGGCTTCCCTGTCCGAACCGTCACTGATGATCTCTACCAGCAGACGGGACGCTGTGACGAGGTTGTTCGCCGAGTCGGCGAACAAGTCGTAGTAGCTGTCCTCACTAGGCGTGAGACGCAGGCGCACGTCGTTCTCCAGATGTGCGGGGATGGTCCGCAGAGAAGGGTACGGGTTACCAGCGGAAATGCGAACTTCACCCGCTAGACGCCTACTCTTCCAGTTGTCGCTACCCGACGTATACCTGG
Source organism: Streptosporangium carneum (assembly GCF_027922005.1). Taxonomy (GTDB): domain Bacteria; phylum Actinomycetota; class Actinomycetes; order Streptosporangiales; family Streptosporangiaceae; genus Streptosporangium; species Streptosporangium carneum. The sequence continues at coordinate 37,609 of NZ_BSEV01000008.1, forward strand.
CGACACCCGGGTTGAGGGAGCCTTGGGTGCATCTTTTCGATGACCGTTATGCTGGTTTTGGCCCATGTTACGCCGAAACTAGCCGTCTATGGAGCCCCTCACCTCGACAGTGATCGGCGCGTTATCCTCGCCCTTCCGGCTCCCGCCTCCTGTGCCCCACCAGCCTCGGCCGTAACTCCCACAGGCCTCTGACCTCGGCTTCCCTCCCACCCGACACCGAGGCGTCACCGGGAGAACCCGTCTCGAGAGCGGCGTAAGGAACCCCCCGAGGCGCCCCGCTCCAAGAACGACCGCGAAGCGCCGGGGAATCCACCACGGTGATTTCCGTCACCGCTCCCCCCGCCTCTCATCACACCCGCACGACCCCGCCCCGCCCCCCGGTGACTCCAGGTATTCCGGCCCCTCAGATCGGCGTCCGGTGAAAGTTCAGGTACGAACGACTCGGCGTCGGCCCCCGCTGGCCCTGGTAGCGCGAGCCGTACTTCTCCGAGCCATAGGGATGCTCGGCAGGCGAACTGAGCCGGAACATACACAGCTGACCGATCTTCATCCCGGGCCAGAGCTTGATCGGCAACGTCGCGACATTGGACAACTCCAGCGTGACATGCCCGCTGAACCCCGGATCGATGAACCCGGCGGTGGAATGCGTGAGCAGGCCCAGCCTGCCCAGTGAGCTCTTCCCCTCCAGACGGGAGGCGATGTCGTCCGGAAGCGTGATGACCTCATAGGTGCTGGCCAGGACGAACTCCCCGGGATGCAGGATGAACGGCTCATCCCCCTCCGGCTCGACCAACCGCGTGAGATCGGACTGCTCGACGGCCGGATCGATGTGCGGGTACCGGTGGTTCTCGAAGACCCTGAAATAACGGTCCAGCCGTACGTCGATGCTGGACGGCTGGACCATCTCCGGCTGGAAGGGGTCAAGCCTGACCCTGCCGGACTCGATCTCGGTAAGGATGTCACGATCGGAAAGCAGCACGTGAGGCAACCTACCAACGTCCTGACTCCCAGAAGGTCCGGAAACCCGACCCGCGAACGACCAGAGTCGTCGAAGTTTCCGCTACAGTAGGGGACGCGGTTCACCGCTGCGGGTGTAGTTCAATGGCAGAACATCAGCTTCCCAAGCTGACAGCGCGGGTTCGATTCCCGTCACCCGCTCTCACTATGAAAAGCCAGGTCAGGGACATCTTCCCAACCTGGCTTTCGATCTTTCCGGGCTCCATTCCGACCTTCCGTGCCCGTTACGTGCCCGATCCCTCCTGACCTCCCTTGCCGAGAGCCTCCTGGGCGAGCCTGCCCATGCCATCGGCGATCTTCCGATCCCGGTCCCCCTCGGTGTGCAGGTAGATCAGCGCGGCCCGCGTGGTCGAGTGGCCCATACGGTTCATCAGCTCCCGGAGCGTGGCACCGGACTGGGAGGCGAAGGTGTTTCCCGTGTGACGCAAATCATGGAAGTGGACTCCGGTCAGGCCCGCCTCCTTGAGCGCCTTGGCCCACGGCCGAGTGAAGGTCGACCTCCGCAGCATGGCCCCCTTCGCCCCGAGGAAGACAAAGGCCTCATCACCATCTCCAACGTAAGTGCCCAGGTAGACGCGAAGCTCCGAGACCACTACCTCGGGCAGTGCCACCGTGCGCGTGCCTGCCGCCGACTTGGGCGGCCCAATGGTCACCGATCCGTCCTTGAGTTCGGTGGTGGAGGCCACGATCCGCACCGTCCCCGCCTTCAGATCGATGTACCTGCGTCGCAGCGCCGCCAGCTCACCCCAGCGCAGACTGCCGAAAGTGGCCAGGAGCACCAGCGCCCGAAACCGAGGCTCGATCGCGTCGGCCAAGGCGAAGACCTGCCTCACGGTCAGCGTCGGCCGTTCGGGGGACTCCTCCTTGCCGCCGCCCCTGATCTGGCATGGGTTGGACTTGATCATCTTGTCTTCCACCGCCGTGTTCATGATCGCCTTGAGCAGCCGATACGCCTTGGCCACGGTCACCGGCCCGACTCCCCCGTCCAGGAGCGCCTTGCGCCATTTGCGCACGTGAGCGGCCTTGATCTCACCGACGGTGCAGTTGCCGAACGTCAGCACCAGGTGGAGGCGGAACAACCCCTCATAGAGCTGCATTGTCTTGGGTCGCAGGCCAGGGCGCTCGTTCACCCAGTCGGAGCCGTACTCCTTGAACGACACCTTCCCGAGGTCCGGGTTGCTCCAGTCCTCGGCGAGGATCTCCGCTTCCTTCTTGGTCAGCCACACCTCGGCATCGCGCTTGGTCGCGAAGGTCTCCGGAGCCGCCCTGTCGATGTCGTCCGGCCCCTTGTAGCGAGCCTGGAACCGGCCCGAGGGCAGTTGCCGAACACGGCCGAAGCGTCTCTTGGTCGGTTTGCTCTTGGCCGTACGCCGGGGCTCTTCCTCGGGAGTGTCGAGTGCGGTCCTGGCCATCACGCGGCCCTCCTGCGTCGTGTGGTGGTGATCGGTTCGACGAGCCCAGCCGCGACGAACGCCTCCAGGGCGGCCTCGGGGATCCGAACGTTGCGCCCGACATGGACGAAGGCGATCCGCCGCTCTTCGATCAGGCGGCGGGGGAAACGGACCGTGGTGTTCAACCGCTCGGCCGCCTCCTCGACGGTCAGCAGCTTGCCTTGCGCCCAGTCCGGGAGGGGCGAGACGGACTCTCGCATGGTTTTCCTGATCATGCCGCCACTCCCATCTCTGAAGTTGCCGAAAGATCTGGGAGGGGTCTGCCTTCCGCTCTGGCTCGGAGTTCGTCCAGCCGGGCGCGGGTCCGTTGCCGGTTGGCCACACCACGCAACAGCCGTACGGCCAGCGGAGTCCGGGCCGGGTCGGAGGAGGAGACCGGCCGCCAGATATAGCGGTTCGGATCGGTCTCGGTCTCGTCGGGCAGCCCGAGCATGTCGAGCACCCAAGCCCGGCGGTCCTGCTTGTGCTCCCGCAGCGTCTTGTTCGACCACTTGCGGGAGACCAGGACACGGCGGCCCGCGTAGCCGAGGTGTTCGGCCTTGTGCGCCTTGGACCGGCACCGGCCTGGGACCATGCCCGCCTTGGCCCCCTTGGGCTGCACGCCGTACCGGAGCCAGTTCGCGCAGGCAGGCGAGCAGGGTTCGTAACGCAGCGCCTCGACCAGACGGGCGGCGTGGTCACGGCGTGCCCGGTCGCCGGGCTCGTCGGGATCGAGGGTGTCACCGAGGCTCTTGGTGAGGTACTTGGTCAGGTAGCCGATGCGCTTGTGGGCATCCGGCGAGCCCGCGATGACACCCTGAACGTCGACCTGAGCCCCGAAGCGCACCACGTGCAGGGGCGCGGCCTCCTCGTGCTGGTCGAGCCGGTCGAGTGCCTCCTCCCAGGTGGGCAGCAGTTCCCCCGTGGCCGGGTCGAGGTAGTCGCCGGCCTGCCCATCGGGAGACAACTCGTTCCGCTCCATCCAGACCGGCAGGTGATCGCCCTCGAAGCGGACCTTGTCCACAGCAGGCCACCACAGCTGGTGATACGTGGCTGCTGCGATGGCCTTGATCTCCGCGCGTGGCAGAGTCCCGCGGATCGCCATGTGGAGATGAGGCGCGAACCTCTTCTGCGGCTCCACAGTGGCGAAGTACTGCACGTCATAGCCCGCCACCCGCCTCAAGTTCTGCACGAACCGGTCGACCAGCTTGGAGAAGTGCAGGGCATCCCGAGCAGCGCGGGCATAGTCATAGGTGGAGGGATCAACCGGCACACCCTGACCGGACCGGATCTTGCCGTAGGACGGCAGGGTGAGTGTGACGAACAGCGACGGCCGATACACCTTCCCATCCGGAGCCGCGAAGGTCCGGCCGAGGGTGGTGTTCTGCCGTGCCCGCCGAGGCAGATCCGGCGCATCCTGCCGACGCCGAGTGGAACGAGAACGCCGAGGCGCGGCCCGGCCGCCCAGGACGTTGCCCCGCATGCCAGCGGCGTTGATCTCCGCGTCGATGCCCGCGATGACCTCGTCCCAGTCGGCGGTGTCCTCACCCTCACGTTCGGCCTGATCACGCTTGGCCTGCACGTCGGCCCGGAACTCGATCAGCCACCGCTGGTCGTCCGTGCTGGGGTGCGGCTCGGCGACCGGCTCGGCCTCCAGGTGCCAGCCCTCTCGGCATTGGGCCATGCGCAGTTGCTTGTTCCGCGTGGCGCACGGCGGACACTTGACCTCGCTGGTCGCCCCGCACGGAACGTCGAACGTCTCGCTCCTGCCGGTGTGAGTGTCGAAGCGGCGCAGCTCTATCGGGCGGATGCAGACGCCGTTGAGCTTGGCGACCTCCACCGCCACGTCCAGAGCCAGCGGCAGCGTGTCGCGGACGACGCGGGGAAGCGTGCGGTCGGCCCCGTTGGGTGGAGCCGTGGGGGTGGACGGATGGGTGGTGTCGATCACGCGGTCTCCTTCCTGTCGAGCACGTCGGCGTGGAGGCGGTAGGCGTCACCGTGGGGGTCCTTACGCAGTCGGGCGGTGTTCAGGTCGACGGTCACGACCACTTCGGCGAGGTCGGAGCCGTCGAAGGTGCGCAGCCGCCGGAAGGGAAGGGCGTCGATCTCGTCGGCGGTGCCGTGGATGACGATTTTCATCAGGCCACCTCCGGTAGGGGCAGCGTGTCCGCGCCGAACACGGCGACCATGTCGCGGATGTCGTCATCGGAGACATAGGCCGCGCGAACCCGGATCGGATCCGGCGAGGTCTCCAACCGCACGTAGGCGACGCCCGCCCCCTGCTCCGGTCGAGGCGAGATCAGGTCGGCCAGCGCGCCCCGATCCCGCGCGCCGTCGCCGAGGACCATGTCCACCTGCTCGGACTCGTCCAGCCGGAGCGCGATCTTGTCGGGGAACAGGTTGCGGATGCTGAGCACGTCCTTGCGCGGGTCCTGGAGAGCGGCCAGCACCCCGACCCCGACCGCGCGGCCCTGCGTGGTGAGCGTCGCCAGTGCGGCGGAGATCCGCAGTCTGAGCCCCTTGTCCGGCTGGTAGGCGGTCAGGAACGCCACCTCGTCGACCACGACCAGGACGAACGGGTCGTCCGCGGTAGGGATGTGGTTGCGGCGGACCCCGGCGAAGCGGCCCGCCCGCTCCTGCATGACCTTCACGGCCGCTTCCAGCAGCTCGGCGCAGGCGGCCGGCTCAGCGGCGTACCGGTCGCCGAACAGGTCGCGCCCGAAGGACAGCTCCATGAGCTTGGGGTCCAGCGCCCAGACCTCGACCAGCCCAGCCTGTACGGCGGGCAGCAGCCCTCGAACGGTCGACCAGATGATCGACCCCTTGCCGGAACCGGTGGCCCCGGCGACCAGGACATGAGTGCCGTGGACTCTGAGCCGCCACGGGGTGCCGTCCTCACACCGGCCGATCTCCACCGGCCCGACCGACGCGGCGGCCGAGATCGGTACGGCGGACATCGGCACCGCCAGTGGATCACTGCGCGGGAAGGTCAGCAGCAGACGCCCCGCGCGAGTGACCGTCACCCGGCAGGACGCGGCCCCGAACCCGTGCGCCAGATGCTCGGTACGGTCGGCCCAGTCGGTGACGGCCTGCCCGGTGAGCATCCGGACCTCGACCAGGTCGGCCCACGAGGTGCAGGTGACCTTGACCAGCCGGGGCAGACAGTCGCGGCCGTCGAGGTGACGGGCCAGACCAGAGACGACCATCACCGGCTGCCAGTGCCGCCGGTAGACCCACACCAGCCGCCAGAAAGCCAGCAGCCGCCAGCCCACCAGACGCCGGAACGAGCCCCGATCGACCAACCCCCAGACGGCCGGGACTGCGACCAGCAGGGCGACGACACCGAGGCCGTACGGCCAGCCGTACAGGGTCCAGATCACGCCGGGAACGGCGACGACGGCCGAGGCGATCGGGTGCCGCCACAGCAGCCGTCCCAGTCCGGCGACCGTACGCCAGATGAAGACGAGCAGGGTGAGCAGCGCCGGAGTACGGACGACGGCCGGACGGAAGACAACGGCGGTGTCGGGCGTGGTGGAGACAAGGCGTTGTGCCTCGTCGCCGGGCAGTTTTTTGAACATAGGCTTGAGCCCTCTCTTGATTCGCGTCAGGGAGAAAGGGGGCCGCCGGAAGGACCAGTTCCAGCGGCCCCACCTCATGTCAGGCCGCGTTCTCGTCGGCCTGGTCGGGGTCGGGTGACCGGTTGGCGTGCAAGCGCTCGCACTCGTCCCGGTAGCGCGTGGCGGCGTCCGCGATCTCCCGAGCCAAGGCCAGGTCAGCAGCGGTGACCGGCCCGCCTCCGGTGGTGGAGATCGACAACTCACCCTCAGTGCTGCCGAAGCACAGGTAGGGCCGGATGCCGTGGACGTTCAGCGCCATGACCGAAAGGTCGGCGGTGTGGAAGGAGACACTGAGCCGGGTGTTTCCCTCATGGATCGACGCAGTGACGTAGCTGTACGGCTGGTAGTCGCTCATGCCGCGACTCCCCTGCCGTTGGCGAGACCGTGGAAGGAGCGCTCGACCGAGCGGGCGAATCGGTGAGCCTCACTGGCGAGCTCGCGGGCGAAGTCGACGTCGGAGGCGGTGACCAGGTCGCCGGCCGAGGTAGTGACCAGGACCGAGAGGGCTCCGAAGTCGAGAGCCAGGATCGGGGTCCGGGCCGGGTAGGGGTGGTTGGTCGCGCGAGCCCCACGACCCGTGTTCAGGGTGATGGTGCTGATGCGGTGTGTTCTTCTACGTGCCATCAGGCGGCGTCCTTTTCGGTAGCGGTGTTCTTCTTGGTGGAGACAGGGGCGGAGCCGGTACGGGGAGCGCGCATCGCGCGGACCTTGATCGAGTAGGCGAGGCGTCCAGCGCCGTTGACGTACGGGGTCACGGTGACGTTGTCGAACTCGACCGGCGTGAACGGCGAGTCGGGCAGCGGGGCCGGGGGAACCGGCTGGACGGTGGACAGGATCTTGACCGCCACGGTCTTCTGTCCGGCCTTGACGGTGGGGTCGGCGTCCATGACGGCGACCTGCCAGATGGGGTCTCCGGTGGTCTTGTCGCGGGACTGGACGAAGCGGCCGTTGGTGGAGGCGTCGAAGTCCTTGACGGGTTCGACGTCGCCGACGACGTAGCAGCCGTGCGGGAAGACCTGGTCGAAGCTGACGGGGATGAGGCCTTGCAGAGCCATGACAGCACTCCTCTGTCGTCTGACAGGCACTTAACCTGTCATGTGCTTCGAGGATAAGAAAGCCCGCTTGGTAGGTCAAGTACCTAAGCGGGCTCGCGTGGTGAGACTCTGCTATCCGATCGGATAGGCGTCCTCCAGCTCGTGGCGATCGGCCGGGAGCAGCACTTCCGCCACCGCCAGCGCCTGGCCCGAGGCGTCCCGAACCGCCCCGTAGACCGCCAGCAGTGGCGTGTTCTTCGGCATGCCGAGCTGCTTGGCCTCGTCGGCCGTGGGCATCCGCGCGGTGATCTGCTCCACGACGTGATCGAACCGCACCCCCTTACGGGCCTGGAGATGTTCCCGCAGCCCCTGGGGAAGCGAGTCCGCGCTCGTCAGGTCGCTGCCCTCGGACAGCTCAAGTGGCACCCACACCGAGACGACCTCGGCCGGCCTCCCCTCCCGGCTGACCAGACGTCGCCGCAGGAACGCCTTGCTCTTCGGAGCCAGGCCGAGCAAGGTCGCGACCCGGTTGGGTACGGCCACGGCCGCGGCTTCGACCACCTCACCGGAAGACGCGCTCTCCGGAGCGGTCAGATACGCCTGCCCCGGCCGAGGCCGTTCGACCGAGGCCACCGCCGGACGACCGCGCACGAACCGCCCCTTGCCCTGCTGGGACTCGATCCACCCTTGTTCCCGCAGGACTCGCAGAGCGGCGACCACGGTGGGCCGGGAGACGCCGAACTCGTTGATGAGCTGGTTCTCGCTGGGCAGCATGGAGCCCGGAGGGTAGTCCCCCGACTCGATGCGCCGCTGTAGCGCCTGGACAAGTTGCGCGTACTTCGGCGGTACGGACTCTAGCGACATAACGACCGTCCATCACCCAACAGGTTGTTTTACCAAGCTAGAGCGTAACTTGGCTTTCCTCCCCTGTCACGCGTTCGAGGAGGGCGAGACCAGAGAAAAGAACGATCCCGGCAGACAGGAGCGGGGGAAAGGGCATGCGGTTACCGGGGGCGGGCTGCATGCGTCCGCTCTGCTGTCTGCCGGGACGGTGAGAGGCGCGACGGGACAGGGGTAACGCTCCCCGGCCCCCTCCAGACCCAGGGGACCCTGCCCCGCCGCGCCCGTCTATCGGCCGACGTAATCGGCCAAGACCTGTGCCGCGCCATCCAGATCGTTCACCGAATGGCGCCTTTCGGCGGACTGCCAGGAAAAGTAGGCACCGCCGTATCCGACGAACACCCACACCGGCATCCCCACGTCGGGACGGGGGATCATCAGCGCGGTGACGTTGTCGCGCAGCTCGGCTCGCACCCCGCGACGCAGCAGTGCGTCCTGCAGCAGGGTGAGGAGGACGGCTTCACTCTGTTCTTGTGGCTCTTCGTGAGGACCGACTTGTGGGGGGACGGCGGCGGCCTGAGGAGGTGGGTTCACGTCACGCTCCCTTCGCCCCGGCCGCTTCCGAGGCAGTCGAGACATTCCTGTTCTCCGTACGTCTCTTGATCACTGCCGCTCTCGCCGATGAGGAGGGCACGGCGCGAGCTGCGCAGCTTGGTCCCCCGCCCCCGGCAAAAGGGGCAGGGCATTTCTTCGCTGGACTCGTCTGGCCGGGTCACCGTCGCCATCTCCTCGATTTCGATCCACGCTCCCTGCGGCGGAAGGCGGGCTGACGTACCGTGGTTGCTTGATGACAAGTCCACCGGCAAACCGGAGACAGCAGGACCCCTGAAAGGCCCCCCTTCATTCCCCCCTCTTGAGCCCCCAGCCGGGAGGAAGGCCCCAGATGCCCGACTACATCCCCAACGTTCAGCTCAGGGCGTGGCGTAACGAGCACCTGCTGACCCGCGCTGAAATGGCCGAGCAGATCAACGCCACCTCGATCGGCATCGCCGAACGCCTGGTGTGCGATGAGGAACGTATCCGCCGCTGGGAGGCTGGAGAGGTTTCCTGGCCACATGCTGCCTACCGGCTGGCCCTCACCCAGCGGACCGGCCTGCAACCGGAAGATCTGGGATTCCGCCCGAACCGGCGCGGTCAGAACCGTCTCGTCGAGGCGACCGTGATGCCCGTGGACGCCCTCCGCGCCGAGGCCGACCTGTACGGCACGATGGAGCTGGCCCAGCAACTCCAAGCCTCCGATGTCGGAACCGGAACCCTGGAAGCCCTCGCCGAGGCCGTCGACCTACTGTGCCGCGCCTACCCCGTAGTCCCCGCCGCCACCCTGCGCGACCGCACCCAGAAACGCCTCGCCCAGATCAACGGCCTCCTCGCTGGACGCATCACGCTCGACCAGCACCGCGAACTCCTGGTCATCACTGGCTGGCTGACCGCGCTGCTCGGATGCGTCCACTACGACCTGGGCGAGCGGGAGGAGGCCGAGACCGCCCGCCGTACCGCCTATGAGATGGGCCGCCAGGTCGGCCACGGCGAACTCATGGCCTGGGCCTACGAGATGAGCGCCTGGTTCGCCCTGGTCGAGGGCCGCTACGAAGACGTCGTCATCGCCGCCCGCACCGGCCAGGCCGTAGCCGGCCACTCCAGCGCCATGGTCCAACTGACCTTGCAGGAAGCCCGCGGCCTGGCCCGCATCGGCAACCGCCGCGACGCAGACAAGGCTCTCACCCGCGGAGCCGACATCCTGGCCAAACTCCCACTGCCCACCAACCCGGACCACCACTTCGTGTTCGACCACGCCAAGTGGGTCTTCTACGCCGCCACCGCCTACACCTGGCTCGAAGACAACGACCGCGCCGAGGAACACGCCCTGGAAACCATCCAGATGCACACCCGCCCCGACGGCACCTCCAACGCCCCAATGCGGGTAGCCGACGCCCACATCGACCTCGGCATCATCCACGCCCGCCGCGGCGACCTCGACGCAGCAGTGGAACAAGGCATGGCCGCCTTCGACATCGACCGCCGATCCCTCACCGACCTCGTCCACCGAGCTGGAGACCTTGACCGAGTTCTATACCAGCGCTACCGGCGTGAAGCCCTTGCCGATGAGTTTCATGAGCGTCATATAACTGCCCGCCGAGCACTCGCCGCCCACCGCCCCGACCTTCTTGATTAAGCCACTCCAGCTAGAGAAATCACAGAAACATAAAACCGCATCCTAGAGACTTTATATTCAGCCATTCCATGCAGGATGCATCCCAAGATATCGAGTGATCCTCTGCATACAAAGCAGCTAGGCGCTGGACTAGACAGCCAGACTCATTACATCCCTTCAGAAGGGCACTTCGCTGTCCCATGGAGAACGGGGGTGCGACGCCAAGCGATAAGCGTGAAACAACGCCCTTCCTGCAGCAAGAGCTTCCTGGAGCGAGTCCTGATCCACCCAGGGCTTGCCACCCATATGACTCTCCCAGTCCTCATCAAATCGAGAAACAGGAATAGTATACCCAGCCGGATCGAGACTCGTGATACCGCTCATCGTTACCACCCATTGAGGAGGGCAAAACTGAACGAGAGGCGCGAGCTCGTGAAGCGCAACCTTTCCATTGATCGACCACTGATGGCCGATATCAAGCAGGTCATGTAGGTCAGAAAATAGTCTTAAAGAACCAAAGGACTTGTCTCCCGGATACCGACCAATGGACTGAAGAAGTTCACCAAGGCTTACGAGTAGATCCGTGGCACTCTCACCTGGGTACCACCCCAGCTCCTCCTTCGACTCACCTGAAGGCGTCTCAACAAATAAAACAATCACCCCTGCGCCATACTCTTCTTGATCTGTAGCGAAACGAACATAAACATCCCCTCCTGGAACATAGACGCGAGGACCAACGGGAGCCACTATTCCCAATTTTGATGCTCGGTTAATAGCAGCGAACATCTCTTCCTGCTTAGGGTCCACTCCGACAGCACTGAAGATCTTAGAATCTTCTGAACGTTTAGCAGCAAGCCGCGCTACAACAGCGTCAGAGAGTTCTTCCCGGGTCAGCCGCAGATCGTCTTGCGTTTTTGTAATCTCTCCTTCTAGCCGAGCGACATCGGAAGTCACCTCGGCCTGACGCTCCTCTATTTGAGCCTGGCGTTCCGCAGCAACATCTTGCCGCTTACGGACATCATCAAGCCTCCGTTCTACGCCCCAACCAATCAAGAGTAGAGGAAGGAAGAGAACCAGGCCCGTGCCAACATTGACTAGAACGCCTGACAACCAACTGTCGCCGCGCCACACCGACGACATGTACACACAGACACCGCCTGCGATAACGGCTATCGTCGCCAGCGCCCCCCAGCGGGTCCTTATCAGCCTTCGTATCATCCCGACGATGAGTCCTTCCTGATCAATATCGCGAATCCTAAGCGAGGCAACCGACGTTTGTCTCAACGATGACACCCACGGGCGCGTTCCCAGCTTCAGGCGTCCCGTCCGCATGACCAGCAGCTATATTGCTGCGCCGTTTCTGCATGGGGGTGTCAAGCATCAAGCGAAGCCAGAGTGTCAACCATCAAGCGAGACAGGACAATCGAGCCTGGGCTTGCCTTGCCGAATTGTTCTTGTAGGGATCAAGCGCGGCAGCGCGGCGCGCCGCCGCACGGCCCGCCGCCCGAACGCCGCCCGAGCGTGCGGCGTGGGCGCCGGTCTCGGCCGGCGGCGGGACCACGGGCCGCCCACCGCACCGCTCGCGCGCCGTACTCGACCATCGGCCACCGCACCGGGCCGCGCCGCCGCCTCCCTACTTGAGAGCCATCCCTGATGTTCAACGCCGCTGCTGCCACCACGGCCACTCGGGTGAGGCGTGCGGGTCTGGCGACGTCCGGGCGAGGAACCGCCTGTCGATAGGAAGGATCAAGGCGTACAGATACGGCCTGGCCCAGCGTGGCAAGGCGGTGAGCGCCTGTTCGAGCCGCTGGCGTGGCGCGTCTCCGCAGCACTCAGGACACATGCACCCGGGACCGATCCGGTCGACACTGCCGGGAACGACCGCCTGCATCCAGGCCAGCAGCGCCCCGGCTACCGTGCCCGGCCGCATCCGAGTGTGCTCCAGCGCGATCACCGCGGCCATGGGCCGACGTCCGAGACCGGGAACCTGATGGATCGAAGCTCTGTGGGTTGCGCACACCGATCCCCGCGCGCGAACCTCCGAAGGGCGCCTACGCGGCATGGCCCTTTCTGATCAACGTCATGAGCCGATGATCGCACGCCAAGAAGAGAAGCTCCAGACCCGGCCCGTTGGACTGCCGCCCTCACGATCGCCCGGCGGTGGCCGATCTCCGTACGTGGTCGGGGGCGATCGACGGTCCGGGGTTTCGTACCTCAACCCCGGACCACCGCATTACATAGAGACGGCCGTTGACCAGCTAATGTAGCCCGACCCGGATGAGCCGTACCCGCTACGCACCGAGCCGCTGGCGTATGTACCGGTGATCGGGAGGCCCGAACTCCAGGCCATTCTCGTCAAGGGCGTTGTAGATCGTCACCCGGCCGTTCGGAAAGACGAAGCTGAGAGCCACCATCCCCTGGGCCATGTCCTCCCCCACCCACTCGAGAAGCTCCACGGCCCGCAGCCGCTGCCCCTCCAAAACGGCCAGTTCACCGGGCACACCGTCTCGCCATGCCAGCCGGAACTCTTCGCCCCAGTCCACCGGCTGAGCCGGATCAACGGTGTTCCACGTGATTGAGACCTCGTCGAACTTCGTGTGAACGATCTCGACCTGCTCGCCCTCGAAGTCCAGCAGAACCAGACCGTCGGCGAACCACACGTCATCGTCGAGATCCCACACCAGCAGGGCCCGGGTCAGCCTCCGGCCTTCCAGCATGGCCAGCCTCCGGCCATGAGCGGCGGTGACAGCCGAACGTCCCGTCAGCCACACCGGACTGTAACCAGATACCCCGTAGTCCCACATCCAGCGATGATCCCAATAACGATGCCAGGAGGTCACACCCTTATGAATCACCTCCTCAGCCGTACCACCGGTGAGGACAGACCCGCGTCCGTGCCCGTTGCGTGCCCGTCAGGAGGGGGATCAAGGGAGACTCACGGGGAACCACGGTCACTCACCCCCCTCCCCTGCAGGTCAGCGTCTTCCTAGCTCAGCGACCAAGCGCGATAGAGACTTCCCAAGCTGACAGCGCGGGTTCGATTCCCGTCACCCGCTCCCATCTTCAAGCAAGCACCTCCGGCAGCAGTCTGAACGCTGGCACATGCCGAGGGCGGATCAGGCTGAAGTCTCGTCGGTCGATCGTTGCGATTTGGGTGATGCCCAAGCGCTCCGCGATGGCGACCACGGACACGTCAGCCGGGTCAAGACGAGCGTCCTTGTAGAGCCGGACGAGTTCGGCCATGCGCCGCACATCAGCGGGAAGCAGATCGACCAGCTCGAATTCTTCAGTGACCAGATCAAGGAACTGCGCATGTACGGCAGGACCCATGTGCCTGTTGATCGTCCAACCGGCTTCAATCAAGATCGTTGACGGCAGGAGCAGCGGCCCCTCCAACTCCTCAAGAAGCCGCACGCACGAGGCATGGTGCTTGTCGTCTCGATCGACAGCAGCGATCAAAGGACCGGTGTCCAGGAGTGTGGCGCTCACACTGAGCGATTGAACCGCTCCGCCAGCAGATCTTCGACCCGTTCCGACAGATCACCCTCACCGGACGCGCCGAGCCCAGCGATCGACAGCCGACGACGCCGAACCGGCTCAGACGGCTCCCCATCGGCCGCCCCAGCCAGTTCTGGATCTGTCTTGACCAAGCGCAGGAGCCGACGCGCCTGGTCCGGCGACAGCCGATCCACCAGGTGATGAAGCTCCTCATAAGCATGCCCGGCGCTCATGCCCACGAGTCTACGCAAGCCGTTCTGCTTGCGGCAGCGTCACACGTGCTCAAAGACTCCAGTACAACCAGCATCGCTACTCTCCAGATCGGCGCGGGTTTCTCGACATCGAGCTTTCGTGCCAGATCCGTGCCAGAACAGGCGGAGAACCCCGGTCATCCACGGGGACTCACGGGGAACCGCACCCCGTCTACCTGCATCCCTGCTCTCCCAGCTCAGACCATCCACACCAGCAGCCGATTCCCAAGCTGACAGCGCGGGTTCGATTCCCGTCACCCGCTCCAACATCGAATGCCCAGCTCAAGAATGTGATCTAGAGCTGATCCTTCCGCGTTCCCCTGGCGCTGACGACTCCTCAGACCGCTACCGCGGAAGGAGAAGCGGAAGCCTACGGACTGAGCCTCGAAGCGGCCGCCTGAAACTCATGCGGTCGCGAGCTGTCGGTGATGCACCGTTAGAGGCTCGATTTCAGTGGTGTCGTCGTCGACGACGAGCTCGACGCGGAACCGAACCCCCATTGCCGCACCGAGGCGCAGCAGGGTCGCTATATCCGGGATACCGCCGCCGCCCTCGATGCGAGACAGGGCGGGTTGGGACATCCCGGAGCGCTCCGCTACGACCTTCTGAGACAAGCCTCGGCGCTTACGGATCTCACGCAACTGGTCTCCGAGCTCTAGGTCACGGCCTGCCTGCTCGTATTCGGGGTGAGGCTGCGCATCCGCTTCCATCTCGCGCAGACGCTTCGCCTTGTAGGTTTCCCAACGGCTGTGACCCATCATGCGCTCCTCTCGAACACGTGCGTGGTGGTTAGGTCGTGCTCTGCCTCACACCGCTTCTTAGCAGCGATCGCTCGGGCGATGTCGGCGGTCTGCGTCCCGTCCTGTGTCTTGCGGAAGACCGTCAGGATCACGATCACCTTGTTGGATGGCTTCCAGAAGGTCAACCGCCAGGTCGTGCGGTCGAGAGAAACACGCAGCTCGTGCACACCTTCGGCATCCTTCAGCTTCTTCACGTGATCCCCGTCAGGGATGCCGCCAGTGACGAGATAGTCGTCCACGTTCCGCATAACCCGCTAGTAGAGCGGAAAAGAAAGTCCGTCCAGCCAAGACTCCACCTCCGGCTCTAGGTCGATCCCCCACTGAGGCATACCATCAATAGTATATGCACTCGATGGTAACCCGTAGCGGGAACGAATACCAGGTCTACCTCGGCGTCCACTTCTCGACCTTGGCTGCTCGTGCAGATCCTCCCGGCGGCGTTGATCGCGTGCCAGCTCCGTGCCAGAACAGGCGGGGAGCCTCGGTCATCCACGGGGACTCACGGGGAACCGCACCCCGTCTACCTGCATCCCTGTTTTCCCAGCTCAGGCCACCAACGCCAGCAGCCGATTCCCAAGCTGACAGCGCGGGTTCGATTCCCGTCACCCGCTCCACCCATGAAGGCCCAGGTCACGGACGATTTCCGGACCGGGCCTTGTTTGTTTCCTGAGACGTTTCTCACTCGCGTGCCAGATCAGTTGATCTTGCCCTCGATGAGGTGCTCGTCCTCCCCAGACCTGACCCCTTCCTTTTCCCTGGACCTGAGCCCCTCCTTGACGATCTCCCCGAGGACGTCGGCGACAGCCCGGTCCCTGTTCTTCGCCGCATGCAGGTAGGCCATCGCCGTCACCTCGATCCGGACCGTCTGAGCGTCGAGATGACACCGTCGCAGGGCCGCCGGCCACCCCACCATAGGCTGCCGAACGTCGCCAGGAACCCTGGAGCGCAGCAGCATGGAGGTACGGCAGCCGCCAGCCCGAAGACCTCCGCCACGGCCGACACGGCCGCTCTTCCGGACGCTCCACCCGGCACTCTTGATCCGGCGCGGATTCTTCTTGATCAGCTCGTCCTCCACGGCGGAGTTCGGGATGTCGCGCAGCAGCTGGTACGCCTCGGCCAATGTGGACGCACCGGAACCGGCCTCGCCGAGAAGCGTGGTGCACCGCTGCCGGACGCGCCGAACGGTGATCTCCGACAAGAACCGGTCCCCGAGCGCCGGATCGATGCGCAACCGCAGCAGGCCCTCGTACAGCTGGGCCGTCGGATCACCCCCGCACACGCAGGGCAGACGGCCGTTCCGGAGACTCCTCCTTGCCACCGCTCGGACCATTCCCACGCGGGGTGTTCCTCGCGCAGGGGCAGGTTCATGCCCGGGGAAAGCGTCGGCCCCGCGCCTGCGGGTGTCGCCTTGGCGCCAGGCCACGGGAGGCGGAGGGAGTACGCCGGGTCCCGCGGCTCACCGTTGCTGGTTGCGCCTCAGTTTCCGGCGTTCCCAGCTGTTGGAGTGGCGGACGACCACGCCCCCCGGGCCGCCGGTGCCGCTGACGCGGACCAGCGGTGTCCCCGGAAGCCGGGTCGGGGTGACCTTGTCCTTCAGGCCACCGAGGCCCGGATCCATCGCACTGGTCTCCGCGACCCAGCCGTCGGGGATGACAACCGTGACGCCGCCCGCCTGGCCGTGCACTTCCAGCTCGATCTCGGGCAGGTGGCAGTCGACCTGGGTGAAGTCGAGCTTGGCACCGCCCATGCCGCCGTAGGCGACTATCTTCGCGGGCACCTGCCAGTATCCGGCACGTGTCGCGCCGCTGAGGCCTCCCTTGATGACCAGCGGCTCTTTCGGGACCGAGGAAACCTCGGAGGGAAGATCCGCCGTAAGAGGGGTCAGATCGGCGTAGGTTCTGGCAGTCAGCGCCCGGTCGAGCCGCGCGTCCAGCTCGGTGAGGTCGAGCCGTCCTTCGGCCGCCGCCTTGCTCAGCCTCTCCACCACCGCCTCGCGTTCGGCGTGGGAGACGCGCAGCTCGTTGCGGCTGACGGGTTCTGGGAGCTCGCCGGTCATACAACCGATGATACGGAGGAAACGGGGGGCGATCATCGCTCTCCGCCTGCCGGATCGGCCCTTGGCCCACGCCTCACCGACGACTCACACCGCCGGGCAGGACGTTCCCCCGCCGAGCAAGAAGCCACTCGAAATGCCGTGCACACGACGCGGGCAGCGGCCTCCGTTCCACTCATGCCGGCCACGTCACACCTGCTCGCCCCTACTGGACAGAAGCTCCGCGGCCACTGAGAAGGAAGTGCCTTGACTCAGCTTCGCAAACCTGGCCGTCCGCGGAAAGATCATCGGTGTGTCCACGTGGGCACACCGGGCCGGCAAGAGTCGGCAGAACCCCGCAGAACCTGCTCCAACCCCATCGCCGCGAGCAGCGAAAACGGCAAACCTGCAGGTGAGAACCCTCTTACCTGTCCGGTTCGATTCCCGTCACCCGCTCTCATTACGAAAAGCCAGGTCAGGGAGATCTTCCCGACCTGGCTTTCGATCTTTCCGGGCTCCATTCCGGCCTTCCGTGCCCGTTCCGTGCCCGATCCCTCCTGACCTCCAAAGCTCCAAGATCACCACCTCGGGCAGGGCAACCGTGCGCGTTCCGGCGGCGGACTTGAGCGGCCCGATGGTGACCGATCCGTCCTTGAGTTCGGTGGTGGAGGCCACGACCCGCACCGTCCCCGCCTCCAGGTCGATGTACCTGCGTCGCAGCGCCGCCAGCTCACCCCACCGCAGACTGCCGAAAGTTGCCAGGAGCACCAACGCCCGGAACCGAGGTTCGATCGCGTCGGCCAGGGCGAAGAGGCGTCGCAGACGCCCACCACGGTCGGGACCTCAGGCGGCACCGGACTCGGGCTCGGCCTTCTGACCGCCCCCCTGGCTGAGCGCCGTGACAAGGGTGCAGGTCAGGCCGGGCACGGCCCGGACCAGGGCGCCGGGACCAGGCAGGGGCGGCAGGGTGGCGGACTGGGCTGCGGTGAAGGCCTGGACGAAGACGTGAACAGCGGCCGGGGGGACGACGACCGGGCAGGGTCGCCGTCCCTGATGATCACCGGAAGTTCAGAGGATCCTGATCTTTGTGAAGCTGACCCCGCCCGGGTTGTTCGGGAAGGTGAAGCGGGTCCACTTGTTGATCCCGCCCTCAGGCTGCCACCTACCGTCCCCGTACCACTGGACACGGTTGTTGCCGGTCCAGATTTCATGAAGCCACTCACTCGCGGCCCAGTTGTCCAAATTCGCCTCTCCGCTGTTGGCGAAACATACTTCATGGCTCTGACCTGGCGTTTCGTGGTACTTCACCGAGGCGAAGTCGCTGCGGCCGCATGGGACTTCATCGATCGCGAAGGCGGGTGTTGCGGGGATGGCCAGCGCTGCCGCTGCCGCGGCAGCGGCAGCGGCCACAGTGAGGGCTCTGCGGAGCGTTGATGTCATGAGGGTTCCTCCTTGCATCAGGAGTGGACGAGACCGTCGCCCACTGGGGTGCCGCGATCTGGCTTCGCGGTTGACCGTGATTGTCAGCCGCTGATGAGAAAGGTAGAAGTGAAGGGCCTTGTCCCGAATCACCCCGTGGCGGACATTGCGTGTAGCTCATATGAGGGACAAGCGCGGTGCCGAGCCGGACGACGTGGTCGCCGAAAGACCGCACTGGGGGTACGCCCGAAGCATGAGCGAACACAGGCCCACCTCATGGGACCAGCGAGCCAAGGCGCGCGTCATGTCCGCTGCGGCGAAGAATCGGGCTCCAGATCGAGAAGACGACCTACTACGGCCTCCACGACTACAACGAGCGCATTGAGGATTGGGACTACGGCGACTGGCACCACCCCGTAATGGGAGTGGAGCTGACCATGACGGGACCAGGCAGCCAATCGCGGGAGCGCAGATCCTTTGGGACGAGGCAATCGGAGACCTGGGCCCGGCGCAATGTCCGACCGCCGTCCGGCTTGACTTCCCAACCGGCTCTGCCTGGCTCATTGCTGCGGCACCACACGGGATGAGCCCTGAGTCTTTTCGGGTGGGCAGCGATGAGGTCGTCGTAGGGTTCTCAGAGGATTCCGCCGGCAGCCTGGGCCTGGCAAGCGGATCACGATGAGCCACAGCGAACAGGCGTGCCCGTTGCGTGCCCGTTAGAAGAGTGATCAAAGGGAACTCGCGGGGAGTCACGGGCAGCCGGAGCGCTCCCCTGCAGGTCAGCGTTTCACCAGGTCAGCAGCCAGGTGCGATAGAGACTTCCCAAGCTGACAGCGCGGGTTCGACTCCCGTCACCCGCTCCGCTCCTTCAGCCGGCCTGACCAGGCGACCCCTTGATCACCGGTCAGGCTTTTGATCTTCATGGTCACACCGTGGACACACCACAGAAAAACGATCTTCTAGATTCCCTTGGCATGCCCTCTGACCAGCTGAAACTGGCGTCGCGGCAAGCATCGACAAGCGCAAGACCTCCTCCGGCAACACCCGCTACGAGTCCGCTGGCGCCTCGGCGGAGCGCGGAACGGCGAGTGGCAGTCCGAGACCTTCGAACAGAAGGCAGCGGCCCTGACCTTCAAACTCGCCGTCGAGGCATGTGACCGTCACTGGCCCGAGAACTGGATCCGCGGCTTCGGATGGGCGCCTTCTCCCGGGAAACGGCCCGCCAAAGACGAACCCGTGCTCTTCACCGACTACGCCCTGCGGTTCGTGACCAGCCTGTCCGGCGTCGAGGAACGCACCCGACACGACTACGAGCGCGACCTCAAGAACCACATCATGCCGACCTTCGGCGGCCTGGACCTGCGTGACGAGAGCCACACGTTCGACCGGGTGACCGTGTCCACGTGGGTGAACGAGCTCCACCGCGGCGTTCCCCATCCGGATGAGCGCCGCACATGGCTACGGCGTCCGCGGGCGCCCAAGACGATCCAGAACCTGCACGGCCTGCTGTACGCCGTCCTGCAGAGCGCGGTGGGGCCACCCCACCGATCCGCGTCTCCAATCCTGCCGCCCGCACCCGCCTGCCCCGGCTGGACGACGGCGAGGGCGACCCGGACGCTGCTGGAGCGCCACGTCAGAACTGCCCTATGCTGTCTGCTCTTTGCTCTCACGGGTGATTCCCTGGTCAAGAGCCTTGTCTGCGGCACCCACCCAGGGGACGCCGTCGATCACGGCTCAGCGCGTGTCAACCACGACCTGCCGGATCAGCTTGACGGGCTCTTCGCCCGGTTCCTTCCGGAATCCGGCGGCGTCACACACGGTGTACGGTCCCATGAGCCGTGCGCCGGCAGTGCTGGCCAGGTACCACCGGCCGCCGACCAGCGCCAGCCGGTAGTACGGATCTTGGGGGTCGACATCGACGAGGGATGGCTCGACGCCACACAAAACGTCGACGCCGTGTCGCTCTCCCATGTGCTCTGCGACGCGGAGGTCAGGGTGCGGCCCAAGTCCACAGTCGTACCCGCCCAGCACATCCAGGGAAAGCGGCCACGCCGGATCTTCGTTGTCCACCAGGCGTATCCACAGGTCTCCCATGTTGTCCGGAATGTCGGCGTCATCCGGCTGAACCACCAGCTGCAGGCCAGGCGGGATCAATTCCACGAATGTGGCAACCACCTCGGCAACGGTGAGTGCCCGTGACACGGTGATACTGAACATGACCGTCACATAACCATGCGGGGCAACTGTCACGAGCTGTATTCGATCCGCTCCATGCGTTCCCCTGCCTACCGGGAACGGTCGCCCCGCCGTTCGGTCCGGAGCGATGCCACCATCACCACCAGCAGCAGCACCGAGATGACCGCTCCCCCGAGCACCGCGACGAACACCCCGAACACGTAAAGCACCCCAAGACGTCGAAAGCTTATGCATACGTTCCGCTATCTATGCAGCTCAGACATAGGTAACGTCTGAACGTTTCCTCACCATTCCATGGTTCGGCGTTCAACGGGCGTTCGTGTCGCTGTGCTTGCCGACCTGGGAGGCGGAAGACGGGGACGGTCGCGCGACGCAAACAACTGGGGTGCCAGCCCAAACGCGGTCGATCAAGGGGTTAGACCGTCTCGATCCCCGCCGTCTCGGCCCAGGACCAGATCAAGGTCGTGTACTCGCCCCACCGGTCCGGGGCAAGGCACCCGTCAGCCCACGTTGCTGGGATCTTCAAAGCCTTGCGTCCACATCGCGGGTGACGCGTTCGTCCTCAGGTTGAGTGTCCGCGAACTCTGCTAGAGCTCGCTCGTGTGCACCGGCTCCGGGGTCCGGCGCGTCAGAGCCAGCGTGACCGTCACGGACGCCGCCGCCATGACGCTCATCGCGACCTCCGGCGATATGAGCTGGGCGAGCGTGCCGGCCAGAGCGGCGGCGACGCCCTGCAGGGCCGGCATGCCTGAGGAGGGCGGGACCTTCGCCGGCGGGACGGGCCCGTCCCGCCGGCGAAGGTCCCGCCTCGTCAGTGGCTCGTCAGTGGAAGGCGGGACCCACGTCGGCGCGGGTGAGAGGCCCCCCACCGCCTTCCGCGTGGAACTCGTCCGCGCCCACGTCGGGGACCGACACGCGCCGCTGGCCGTCCATGTCCTCGCCTACCTCGGGGTAGCTCCCCTTCGAGGCGTCGATCGCCGGGCTCCCCGCAGAGAGCCGGTATGTCCCGGCGGTGTCGCGGACCAGCTTGGGATCGCGCTTACCCGATCCGGCCACGCCGTCCCACAGCATGTTCCCGCTCGTCGTGGCCTTCTGCGCGCCGCCGAGCCTGAGCAGGTCGCCCGCGGAGCGGCGGACGAGGACGTTGTCGGCGATGAGGGAGTCCTTCGCGGGGTTGGCTCCGCCCTGGACCCGGATCGCCGAGCCGGTGGCGTTCACCACGGTGTTGAACAGCAGGCGCGTGTCGTCCGCCCGCTGGTGGATGGCGTCGTATCCGGCGCCCAGGACGATCCCGTCGCCGCCGACGTCCGCGATGTAGTTGTTGACGATCGTGTGGCCCTCGCCGTAGACCCGCACCCCCTTCGGGCCGCCGACGATGAAGTTGCCCTCGACGGTGTGGCGGTCGCCCGCGCGCAGCGTCAGGCTGCCCCGCCTGCCGCCGAGGATGGTGTTGCCGCGGATGACGTTGTCGGAGGACTTGACCGAGATCGTCTCGTCGTCGCCCTCGGCCTTTTCGAAGAGGTTGTACTCCACCACGGCGTGCGCGGGCACCTGGCCCTTCTCCCCGTAGCCGAGCCGGATCGCCTCGCCGCCGTTGCCGGTCCACCGGTGGTCGTAGAAGTGGTTGCGGCGGATCGCCACCCGCTGGGCCATGGTCGATCCAGCGCCGTTAACCTGGAGGAACACCCCGTGCGTCGTCTTGTTCCTGAAGGCGTTTCCGGTGATCTCCGCGTCGTCGCCCTCGACCGTCAGCCAATTGATCTTGTCAGTAGGGGTCTCGGTCAGCTGGAACACATTGCGCCGGATCTTGATTCGTGTCGATCCTGCGGGAACCGTGAGCCCGCTCCGCTGGCGGAACACGAAGCCCTCGACGGTCACCTGTGAGGACCGGTCGAAGGTGAAGGTCCCGGTGCCGGTGAGGGTGACGCCGCCGACGCTCTGCGCGGCCACGGTGATCCCCGACCTCCGCTCGATCGGGATGTCGCCGTCCACGGCGTAGGTGCCGTTCGCGATCACCACTCGCTCGCCGGGCGCCGCCTTGGCGATCGCCGCCCTCAGCCCGGTCACCGAGGTGACCAGGGGCGCCCCAGTGGTCCTCACGGTGAGCCGGTCGAGATTGGGGCCGCCGTCCTCGGTCGCCGCGGCCAGGCGCACCTTGTTCGCACCAGCCCTGAGCGTCGCCCTCACCGTCACCTCGCGCCAGGTCGCCCATGCCCCGGTCGGCGCGAACGGGCTGCGGGCCGCGGCCACCGCGCCGTTCACCGTGATGTCGAGCGGGCGGTCCTCCCCGGCCGCGCTGGCGTATCTGACGACCAGGTCCGCACTGCCCGAAGAAGCGGCGGTCACGGTGAACTCCACGTAGCTCCCCACGACGGCGGCGTAGTCCACGAAGCCCGTGCCGCTGAAGCCCGCGTGTCTGTCGTCGACCGCGGCGCGCGACAAGGTGGCCTTCTCGGCCTCGTAGACGGCGGAGGAGGCAGACGTGCCGGAGGGGGCGGTGGGAGAGGCCGTGGGCGCCGTCGACGCGGCGAGCGCCGCGCTCGGTACGGCCGCTGGGTACAGCCCGGTGAGAACGGCCGTCAAGACCGACAGACCAAGCACGATCATCCCCTGTGGTTAGGTAACTTTACTTACGAACTCGTAAGCTAGGGCTTCATCTTCGGTAGATCAAAACAGGGCGAAATGGATCATGTTTGACGATGAGTCAATTCAAGCCCACTCGAAGATCTCGACTCCAGGGTCCGAAGTCGGGTTCTGCGTGCCGGCTCGGGCTGCGGTCATGCCGGGACGGACTTTCCGCTCCGAACCCGAGCCATGCCTTTCCCCTGACCGCCATGAGTCCATCCGGTGATCTCACGTTGATCTCAGGCCAATAGCAGGAGCATTCCCGCACGGACGTGTTCCTGGACAGGAGGACGTGCGGGGAGCCGGAGTCGAGGGGTGGCGCGACTTCGAGATCCTGCTGGATCCGGCGACCTGCGCCTTCAGAGGCAGGCGCGAGACCGCGATCAGGGACCACGAGGAGCGCCACCCGCGGCCGGGCGTCGAAAAGTTCACCGTGAAGGACGGCAAGCGCGTCCCGATGGCCCCGCATGTGGAGTGGAGCATCGAGAAGGGGACAACCTGGCAGATGCCCACCCGTACCAGGTGGGCATCGTCAACGAGGCCGGACAGAAGCCGTAGGCCCGGCTCTGGCGGACTCCGCCCCGCCACATCTCCACGATTACCGGGGAGCGGTGATGTCCGTGATCGGGTCGCCCTCCGCCAGCACCAGGTCGCCCCGGAGCCACCGCCCCTTTCAGGAAAGATCTCTCAGCCAGGAGGCAATGGCCGCCCCGATTTGATCGGGAGCGTCTTCTTGAACCATGTGGCCACCCGTGATCGTGACGTGTGCCTGATTCGGCCACGACCGGGCGACGGCCCGGTGTGTTTCAAACATCGTTCCTGGAACCGCCTCGATGAACAGCTTGGGAACCGAAGACTTGGCGAGCCATTCCGCATAACGCGTGACGACGTCGTGAACATCGCGTGGTTCGCCCGCAACGGGAACCTCGCGCGGCCAAGTCAGCGTCGGTCGGCGTGACTCGCCCGGTTCCGTGTAGGGACGACGGTAGACGGCCATCTCCGCCTCCGACAGCCCTCGCAGCACCTGTGCAGGCAGGACGTCGTCGACGAAGAAGTTCTGGTCGAGGACCATCTCTTCACCTGCGGTGGAGCGGATCGCCTGGAAGAGCGCAACCGCAGGCTCCGGCCAGTCGCTCCACGAGGGGATCGGAGCCACGAACGCCTCCATGTAGGCGATACCCCGGAGTGCGGAAGGCTGACGGTACGCCCAATCGAAACCCAGGGCCGAACCCCAGTCCTGCAGCACCATGACCACCCGATCACGTACGCCGAGGGCCTGAAGGAACGCATCGAGATAGCGGCGATGCTCGACGAAGCGGTATGAGCCCGGCCCGCTGGCCGGAAGTTTCGCGGACTCGCCCATCCCGATCAGATCCGGGGCGATGCAGCGCCCTTTGTCCGCCAGATACGGGATTACATTCCGCCATACGTACGACGAAGTCGGGTTGCCGTGAAGAAAGACAATCGGATCACCTTCTCCCTCCTCGACGTATGCCATTTCAAGCCCATCGACCTCAATACGACGCTTCCGATATCGTTCCTCAGTCGAGATCATGACTTTCCTCATTTCCGCGGGTTCTTGCTTCGGTCGGAGATTCTGCAGCACGACCCGGGTCTTGCCACAAGCCCCCCGGTGCGCCATAGTGTGCGACCGCTGTCAGCCTTGGCCTCACGAGGACCCGGCGACCTTCGAGGCACTGTTCCAGGCCGCGGCTGACAACGTGCACCGCGAGGAGTTCCTGCGCGACGTCTTCGAAGCACGCCCTGGAGCCGGGCGACCGGCGCGACCAGACAGGAGTGCGACCGGCATCGCGTTCTTCGCCGGATCGTCCCGGCTGTTCTCAGGCTGTGTGCCGGTAGGCGGTGTAGGTGAGACAGCCGGCATCCTGGCCGGAGCGCTCGGCACCGGCAGGCTGCCCGTCCGCGTCACGCCCAGAGCTGTCCTGACTACCGGCCTGGCCCTTGGCGCGCTGGGCATGAGCGGGCTGGCCACCGTCGAGCCCCGTACCGGCTACGCCGTCCTGCTGATCGCCCAACTTGTGGTCGGTCTCGGGGTGGGCACCGCGCTCACGACGATCGTCGTCGTCACCCTGCAGGACGTCCTGCCCGACGACAGCGGTGTCGCCAGCGCGCTGACCAACGCCACCCAGCAGATCGGTGGGGCCGTGGGGATCTCGATCCTCAACGCACTCGCCCTGGCCGTCACCGGTGCCGCCGCGGATCCCCGATCGGCCTCGGCCCTCACCGGCGGTTACTCGGCTGCGTTCCTGACCGGCGTCGGGTTGCTGGCCGCTGCCGCCCTGATAGCTCTTGTCACTCTTCGCAGCTCCGATACTCAACAGCGGTGACAAAGAGCGCCCTCATCTCCAGGTCCACTCCCCATGTAGCGGATCAAAGCTGGCCGAGCAGTTCCTGCATCTCCTTGATCTCCGCCTGCTGAGTTGTCTCGATGGTCTTGGCGAGTTCCTTGGCCTGCGGATTGCTTCCTTCGGAATCGAAGACCCCTGGCGGTCAAGCGCTCGCCCTCGTGGACCGAAGCGGAACCAGAACCCCAGCGGCCGAGGCGGGTGGCGGGCTGTCGTCGAAACCGGCTCGGACCGAAGGAGAGCGGAACGAGAGGCGTGAACATGCCGAAGGGGCACGGCGTGTGCCGTGCCCCTTTCGGTGGCTGTGCCGTCAGGCCTTGTACTGCGGGTATCCGTAGCCCACGACCTGTGACTTCGGACGGACGCGCTGCTCGACCTTGCCGTTGCCGGTGTTGCCTTCGATCGTGGTGATCGTGCCGTCGCCGTTGTCCTTCTTCACCAGGCCCACGTGGTCGATGCTGCTGATGCTCTTGGCGTCCCAGGAGAAGAACACCACCGCGCCGGGCTTGGCCGTGTTGCCCCAGCGTTGCTCGTTCTCAAACCACTTGGCCCAGGTGACGGTGTAGGCGTCCCAGCCCATCGAGGGCCGGACACCGGCCTTCTCGCCGACCCAGGAGACGAACATCGCGCACCAGGGGGCGTTTGCGTAGGCCTGCAGGTTTCCGCCGTCGCGGGCCAGGGTCTGCTGGGCGCGAGGGGAGGCCATGTACCACTTGTGGAACGGGGTGCCGCCACCGGCGGCGTTCTCGGTCACGCCCACCTGCTGCTCGGCCACGCGCAGCACGGTCTGCGCCGTTCCCCGGCGCAGCTGCTGTTTGTCGGCCGCGACCTGCGAGGTGTCGGCGGCGCGGGTGGTGCCGACCTGGCTGTGGTCGGCGTGGTCGGCGAAGGCGGGGGTACCGGTGGCAAGAGCACCGGCCAGGACGGTGGCGCTGACGGTGGCGCCGACGGCAAGACGCGACAGGTTGGCAGGCATGCGGAAAGAGGGGAAGGGGCGCATGGTCATGCGGGGTTTACTCCTTGCTTCGCTTCCATGCCGCCTACCGGGTTAGCTGACGGGTTCGGGCGTGGAAGTGCCCTACGGCACGCCGCCGCATGGCGGGCGCGCCGATTCACCCCAACAGAGGATTCACCTCGGACAGAGTGGGTCCCCGGCTCCGCAAGATCGCGAATTCGGCGGCCGTTTCCCCCTGCGGGAACAGATGCCTGCAGGTGGGGCACGGTCTCGGCAATGTGCGGCATACGTGGCGCGTCCCGCGCATCAGGTGTATGCCTTAGGTGATTTGAAGGTAAGCGAATAGGCCAACTAGTGGCAAGTAGTACAAAAGGGATCTTTACGCAATCCCCTGCGCAGTAGGAGTTCCGCCCCCGAAAGCTTTACCTTTCGCCGTGCCCGCCCAGCACTTCACCAGCCTGCGGCGCACCCGTGGCGCACTCCTTGCCACGGGGGACAGCAGAGAGGATGATCATGGACCGCCCGAAGACGCCGCGCCGTATCGGCATCTGCCATCCCGGGCGAATTGTCCTATTGGGAGCTTGCGCAGGCTTGTCACCATGGCTCGACGGCTGTCGCCCACGCGACGGCGCGCAGCCGCGCCCACCTCGTCCACCGAGCCGGGCACCCACCGCGGAGCCGACCGTCTCCGTCGCCGGACGGTACGTCGATGATCTTCATCTCGCTTCGGAAAGAACGCAATCCGCTCCGGTAAGCAAGCTTGGAAGCCGCCGTCGGAGACGGGTGATCCCCGCATTGCGTCGCGCGATGCGGGCATGGCCTGGTCAGGGTCGGACAGCCCCGGCAAGACGTCCCCACCAGTAGTCGTCGAGATCGACGATCTTGATGACGTCGCCGGTTCGCGGGGCATGCACCATCTTGCCGCCGCCCGCGTACATGCCCATGTGTCCCAGTCCTTTGCTGAACAGCAGATCGCCGGGCTGGAGTTGGTTCAGGTCCAACGGCACCCGCCGGCTGACACCCCAGCTCCATTGTTCCCAGGTGGTACGAGGAATGGTGATCCCGGCACGGGCCCAGGCGGCCTGGGTCAGGCCCGAGCAGTCATACCCCCCGGGCCCTTCGCCGCCCCACTGGTACGGCTTGCCGATCTGGGCGTAGGCGAACTGCAGCGCGGCCCGGGCGTTGCCGGACGCCGGACCCGTGTAGGTGATGCCGGTGCTGTTCGGGTCGCCGGCGCGAAAGGCACCCAGCCTGCGCAGCAGTTTCGTCTGCTCGGCGATCAGACGCTTGGTCTTCGCCTTCTCCGCGGCCAGGGTGTCTCGAGTCTTGTCCGCTTCGGTCAGTGCCTCCCTGGCCTGTTCGTGCTGTTCCTTCAGTGTCTGGTTGGCGGCGTCGAACGCGCGCAGCGACTGCGCGTGCCCGGCCGATATCTGATCGAGCGCGGCCATACCGCTCAGGAGAGCCTGGGGATCGTCGCTGCTCAACAGTCCCGCTCCACCGCTCAACCCGCCGAACTGGTAGGTGCCGACGGCGACGGTGATGAGACTGCGCCTCAGGTCGTCAACGGTCTCCCGCTGCCGGCCGTAGGCCTTGTTCAGGTCCTCGTAGCGCTTCTTGGCCTTCTTCCAGCGCTCGTCGGCCAGGTTGTAGCGGTCGACGACCTTACCCGCCAGGTCGTTGAGCTTCTTCAGCTTCGCCTTGGCCTGCGAGAGGGTGGGTCTCGGTTCGGCGACCGCGCTGTCGAGTGGCAGGAGGAGGGCCATGATGGCGAGCACCACCGCCCCAGGTATCCGCCCCAACTTCACCAGCATGCCCGCCACGGCCACTGTGACGCCTTCCCGTCGATCAGATGTCGGGCGAAATGCTACAGAAGCGGCATGCTTCATTTAACCCGTTGCTTCGTAGTCACACCGACAGGAGTCAATGATCACGAGTAGTCCCATTGATCAAGGGGGCACAGTGATCGCCGCGGGAGTGGCCGAACTCCCTGGTCAGAAGGAGGTCGACGCGGCCGCAGCGCACGTGTCGGCCGCCGAGGAGACGGGTGTCGGGATGAGGAATCGTCACTATGAGATCTAGTAGATGAGGGGTCACCTCGATGATCACCGAGCTTGTGGCACCCGACCGACGCCGGGATCGATCGCCGACACGTCGGCACCTGTGACACGTCGATCGCCGCTCTTGCCTTCTTGGAACCGCTGGGCCTCAAGCCGCCGGCCTGCTTGACGGCATCGGCTTGGCCGGTCGCGTCGCCCCGGAGCCGACGAGGATGTGGACCGGCCGCCTCTGGAGGCGGCCCTGTCGCACAAACCGTAATGATCGACTCCGGTATGGCGGTGCGTCCCGGCCTCGGACGGAGAATCTGAGCTGGTTTCTTCACGCCGACGTGTGCGGCAGTCCGAAGGCGTGTGAACTCATGGCCGCCGACGGGCCCGTGTCAGTGGTGGTAGGCATGGACGACCGCGTGTCCCCGCCCCTTGCCGATGATCCACTTGTTGATCGGTGTGGTCACCAGGAACGCCACCAGCAGGGAGAACGCCAACGCCCCCCAGAACAGCCCCGAGGTGAGCCCGGCATCCATGGCGCCGGGGATGACCAGCATCACGCCGTTGTCCACGACCTCCATCACGATGATCGACACCGTGTCGGCCGCCAGGGCCAGCTTGATCGCCTCTTTCCAGCCCACCCCGGCCCGGCGAAGCGGGATGAGGGTGAGCAGATAGCCGAAGAAGAAGGCGAGCGCGACGGCCAACGCGATGGACGGGAACGCGTGCCAGCCCAGCGCGGTGGCGATCACCAGCCCGAGCACCTCGCCGATGGCGCACCCGGTCAGGCAGTGCAGCGTCGCCGAGGCCGCCATCCGCCAGGTGACCTTGCCGTGGCCGGCGTGCGCGTGCTGGTGGTGGTCATGGTGGCCCGCGTGCTCATGCTCCGCCCGCTCAGCCGTGCCGTGCTGGCTGTGATCGTGATGCTGCTCGGCCATGGGAACTCCAGGTCTTTCGTACTTCTTTCTGCTTTCACAGAACATATACCCCCCATGGGTATGTGACAAGCAGAGAGGTGCTCCTGTCCCGAGGAGACGTCACGCGACACCTGGCCTCAGACTTCCCCCACCTCTCCGACAGCGGAAGTCGACGCTCGGCCTCACGAGCAAGCACACCTTCCTGCACGTCGCACGACCTGTTCGCGCTGCGCGAGGCGGCCGGCCGCATCCTGCGGTTGCCGAAAGACTTCAAGTACCTGGCGGGCTCGTTCGACTTCGGCGGTGCGACGAAGGGCTGACGGTCGTGCCCGGCCTGATGGCCGGGCACGACCGTCAGGTCACTTGACCGTGATCTGGTAGGTGGCCTTGGCCGGCCCGGCCGTGGTCTCCCCTGACCACAACGCGAGGTAGCTGTACCTCCCGGCGACGGCGGGCGTGTCGGTGAACGTGTACGTGCCATCGGCGTTCACGCTCACCGGCGGCAGCTTGACGCTTCCATCGCTGACGTTGTCGACGTACACGCTGCGCTGCACGGTGAGCGTGGCCCCTGGCGAGACCGGCTTGCCACCCGCCGTCAGCACGCCGGTCAGCTTCATGGCCGTGCCGACGACGCCTGACTGCGGCCCGTCCATGGTGAGGGTGGATCTGTGCCTGACCGTCACGGTGACGGAGGCGCTGCTTCGGCGGTAGTGGTCGTCGCCGTCCCAGAACACCAGGTAGGTCACCTCGCCGATGTCCGGCGGCGTGTCCTTGAAGGTGAACGTGCCGTTCTTCTGCGTCGTCACGCCGGTGATCGGCTCTTTCGTCCCGTCGAGCAGGCGACGGGTCACCGCGAGCGGCTTGAGCCCGAGCGCCTTGCCGTCGGTGCGGGTGAGCCGCCCCTCGACGGTGACCGGCGAGCCGACGTACGCGTGCGCCGGGGCCGTCACCGTCAGATTGGATGCCGGCAGCGCGGTGCCCGTCACCCGCCACAGCAGCAGCCGGTCCGTGGAGCTCCGCAGCAGCACGAAGACGTCCAGGCCGGAGAACGCGACGCCGTCCGGGAGCAGTTCGGCGTCCGGCTGGTCGGCCGCGAACATCGCCGCACCGGTCCTGGCGTCGTAGAGCGTGAGGTCGGTGCCGCCCCACTGGCGTCCCGCGGCGACGTAGGCGCCGTCTGAGCTGAGCGCCACGGCCGACGGATACCCGTCCCAGCCGTCACCGTAGGTGCCGGTCGCCGCCAGGGTCCTGGTGTCGTACCTGGTGAAGTGACCGGGGGTGTCGGCCGCGGAGAACAGGGTGGTGCCGTCGGAGGTCAGGGCGAGGTCGCGCAGGTAGTCCATGCGCCACTGCTTGCCGTCGATCGTGCCGCGCGGTTGCGGGGTGCCGCCGCCGACGTCGTAGACCAGCATGTCGGCGTGGTGCAGGCTGGTTCGGCCGACCACGAGCGTGTCGCCGGCGGCTGCGAGCACGGGAGCGCGCAGGTGCTCGCCCCCGACCGCCACCGGCGCCGGTGTGGCCGCGCTCAGATCCAGGCCGACGACGCCACCGGGGCCGTTGTCGCACCCGTGCCCCACCCACAGCCGCTCGCCCAGCAATGCCAGGGTGGAAGGGCACGGATGGGCCGACAGGTCGATCCGCCGGATGACGGCGAGGCTCGCGGTGTCGATCTCGGCCACCTCGTTCGAACCGGCAAGCGCCGCGTACAGGCGGGTGTCGTCCGCGTTCATGGCCAGCTCGCGGACGCCGGACAGGCCGGTGACGCCGCCGCCGGTGAGGTTTCCATCGGTGTCGGCCACGATGATGCGGTCGTCGGCGGCGGCGACGAACACCCGGCCGCCGCCGACAGCCAGGTCGGCGGTGTAGGAGTCGAAGGTCACCCCGAGGTCGGTCGTGGTGTCGGCCGCCGAGGCGGTGGGAGCCGCAACAGTGAGCAGGCCGGTGATCAAGCCGACGGCGCCGCAGTGAGCGGCTAATCGGCGAACCAGCGAGTGGCGCACGAGGACCTCCTCCATAGATGGGAACGTACGTTCTAATAACGTCCCATGGGCGCTCCTCCGTCAAGATCGGCAGATCGCGCGACACCAAACCGTGATCAAGAACCGGCCGGAGAGACCGAAGAAGCCCAGTCGAACTCAAGGGCTATCAGTCACAAGGTCGACACAGCCCCAACAGGCCTGACACTTCCGATCAGGATGGGGCCATTTCAAGCCGTCGCCTTTTCATCCAGTGATCAACAAATGGGTCCGGCTCAAGCCGCCGACCGGGGCCAGACGAAGCCGTCCCGGCCAACCGGTCGAGGCGCTTCTCTAGACGACCGTGGCCGTGACTGGCCATGCCCCGCGGCCCAACAGATCGAGAACGAGTGCCGCGATGTTCCACGCGTCGTCCTCGCCGCGGTGATGGCGTCCCTCGAGCGGCAGCCCGGCGATCTGTAGAGCGTGGCCCATGCCGGGTTTCCTGCGCAGCCCGTACGCCGCGGCGAATACGGCCTTGGCATTGGTGTGCGTGCGTTCCGTTGGATACCCGAACGGGTAGGCCACCCCGTCGGCCTGACTCTGTCGAGCGAATTGCCGACGGTCGTACTCGCCCCAGCTCGCCCAGGGGCGCCTCCCGGCCTCGTGCTCCTCGACGAGGATCCGGCATGCCTCGGCGAAGGTGACGCCCCGTTCCACCTCGGCTTGCGTCAGGCCGGTCAGTTCAGTGCAGAAGTCACTCACCGCCGACCGGACAGGGCGGACCAAGACACGGTGCCGGGACACGCGGCGCCGTGCCGACACGTCCACGACGGTGAGACCGATCTCGATGATCTCGTTCACAGAGCCAGGCGGCGGCTGTCCGTCCCAGCAGGTGGCCTCCACATCGATGACGTTCAGCAGGGCGGATTCGTGGCGCATGGGGCCGAGGGTAAGGATGCGCGCCCGGTTCTGGCACCTCAATTTCCACATGCCCACACCGAGACCACCTCAGCAGGTCTCCCCTCCCGGCCGACCAGCCGTCGTCGGAGGAACGCCTTGGTCTTCGAGGCCAGGCCGAGCAGGGGCGCGATCCGGTTGGACACGGTCACGGCCGCGGCTTCGACCACATCACCGGGAGAGTCACTCTCCGGGGCGGTCAGGTACGCCTGACCGGGCCGGGGCCGTTCCACCGAGGCGACTGCCGGACGGCCACGCACGAACCGGCCCTTGCCCCGCTGGGAGTCGGTCCAGCCCTGTTCGCGCGGCACCCGCGGTGCGGCGACCACGGTGGGCGAGACGCCGAACTCGTCGATGAGCTGGGCCTCGCTGGGCACCAGGGAGCCCGGAGGGCAGTCCCCCGAGTGAAACCCCTCAACCGAGCCATGGCGGACGCACAGCCCGAGCGGTACTGCCCGACGATCAGAGGGTGTCTCCGTACTCGTCAACGTCGAGTTCCGCCCGAGTGGTCTGCAAGAAGTCGAGGACACGGCGATCAAGATGCCAGCCCAGCGGCCGAGGCGGAGCCTCTGTTGTTCGCTCTTCCTCGGAGCCCTCCTCGTCATCGTCACCGAAGAAGCGAACCACTTGCAGGACGGCGGTGTGTCCAGGCTCATGCCGGTCCAGCTCATCGGCGAGCGCTCCGATCGCCGATGCGTATGGCTCCAATCGGTCAACCAAAACCGTGATCATGTCGTCAACGGGCAGGCTCGATCTGGGAACGTTGATCCGCCAGATGTGAACCGCTGGACGAGGAGGTTCGAGTCTCTTACTGGCTCGAATCGTGACCTCGTCCGCCTCAAGACCCAATCGCGTGGCCATCTCCTCTGCGGACATGCGTTCGCTCTTGAGGGCGAAGTACACATACTGATCCACTTCCATGAGACGACTCTAAACAGCCGAGAACCTCCGACTCGCTCAAACGTCCCGGAAAGATCAGGCTCCCCACTGCCGTGCCTTCGGGTGGCACCGCACTCATACCGCCCTACGATCGCCTGGCGGTGACTGATCTCCGTACCGGGCTGGGGGCGATCGACGGTCCGGGGTTTCGTGCCTCACCCCCGCCTGCCGAGCACCAGGGCGACGGAGACGAAGACGCTCCCGTGTTCCTCGCGGGCCCGTTGCGTGCCCGTCAGGAGGGTGATCAAGGGGGGACTCACGGGGAACCACGGGCACTCGATCCGCTCCCCCGCGGATCGGCGTCCTCCCAGCTCAGCGGCCAGGCGCGATGGAGACTTCCCAAGCAGATAATTCAGATCGCTCTGTTCCGCACCAGCCTGCCCAGATCGTTACGAGTTCAGCCAGTATTGAAACAACGAACTCGTAGATTTGAGCACGACGGGATCGCATGGCGGCTCAGGCCAGATCTGCAGGAAATAGTGCTCAGTCGCGTCCAAGCTCTCCTCTTCATCCATTCCCCTGGCGTGGTATCGCAACCGATATGTTCCGGGACCGGCAGGCAGCCGAGGAAGAGTATGGGCCCTCCCCCCTTCCCACTCCTCAAGGGAAAGCCGGCCCGATGGGGACTCGTAGCTGATCTCGACGATGTCTTCGTAGCCGTCGAAGTCGGCGCCCGGATCCCGATCGGCGACAGCCACCGTGAACCCCACCGTTCCCCACTGAGGGGCCACGGTCAGGAGGGCACTGCCTTTCTTCACTTGGATGATCCCAACGGGGTGGCCCGGCACGTCGTCAAAACCACCCGCGCTACATCCCTCGTCCACAAGATAGGCCTGGTGGTAATCCACCTCCACATCCAGCTGCTTGACCTGCACGACAGGGGTTTTATCTCTGGTCACGGGCGGGAAGCATAGACTTCGCCACCGACAGGATCGGCTGTCAGAGGCGGCGCGATCAGGTTGCCGTCAAGTGATGGACGACGAGCGAGTTTCCCGTGCCTGACGCGTGCCAGAACAGGCGGGGAACCACGGTCACTCACGGGGACTCGACCCGCCCTGACCTGCACCCCCGTTTTCCCAGCTGAAGGCGGCGAGGTCAGTGGATGATTCCCAGGCTGACAGCGCGGGTTCGATTCCCGTCACCCGCTCCAAGAGCGAAGGCCCGGGTCAGGGACAGGTTTCCGAGCTGGGCCTGGATGGTTTTCAGCGTCCTTCGTTCCTGCTTCGGTGATCCATGGTCTGGAAACGCCTCTGATGATCAGCTTGCTTCCTGCAGTGGCTGGAACTGGACGCTCAGCCGCATCTCCAGGGCCTCCGCGAGTCGCTCCAGCGTCGGGATGGTCGGCATCGTCCCACCCGCCTCGAACCGTGCCACCGCCGGCTGCCTCAACCCTGTACGCTCGGCCAGCTCGCTCTGGGTCAGACCGAGCTGCTCACGGCGCAGCCGTACCGCCTCCCCCAGCTCAAAACGGATCCTGGCCGCTTCATGTGCCGCTCCAGCCTCCGGACGGCTCATGATCTCAGCCCGCCTGGTACCCCAGCTTTTGTGCTCGCCCATCGCTCACTCCTCATCTGCCGTGTGCGCCTCAGCGATGCACGGCCGCACGACCCGCCACACCCGCTCGATCTCGGCCGACTCGCGCATCCGCTGCTTACGGGGCACCGTCAGCATGATGACCCGCCGACCCGGGACGGTCCAGTAGGTAATCCATGCCAACGCGCCCGCGTCCGTGGCGATCGTCCGGCGATCATCACGAGCCCGCTGGTTGTTGATGATGCAACATAGACCCTCTGCCGACTACGATCTCCCCATGTCCGAGCGCGCGAATGTCAGTGATCTCGTCCCGATCGCCGAGTTGCTGTCCTATCGCCTGTCACGCACATCGGCGGCCCTCTCCCGCAGTGCGGCCCTGCGCTACCGCCGCGAGTTCGACGTCACCCTCGGCGAGTGGCGGGCGATCGCCCTGATCGCGTCCGATCCGACGCTCACCCTGAACCGGCTGGCCCGGCGCGCGGGCCTCGACAAAGCGCAGATGAGCCGTGTCGTGACCAAGCTGACAGAACGGGGCCTGGTCAGCCGGACCGCGGGGTCAGGACGGACATTCCAGCTGGCGCTCACCGAGACGGGCATAGAGGTCTACCGTGGCCTCATACGCGCGGCGAACGAGCGCGATGCGACGTTCCTCGCCGTCCTGTCCCCGGAGGAGCGAGAGGTGCTGGTGCGCGCGCTCGACAAGCTCGCCGATCTCGCACTGGACGTGGAACGCCAGGAACGCGACCACACAAGCAATCTCTAGAGTGTTGACAACGTCAACAGATTTGCGTACTCCTAGAGCCAGCACGAGGAGGTGGCTCTATGGCCGACGCGATCATGATCTGCGCGTACGTCGCCCCGGGCGGACCACAGGTCCGGCGCACCGGATCCGGGACGGAGAAAGCTTGATGGATCTCAGAACGGCGTGTCCTGTCACCGCGCACGAGGCGCTGGACCGCGCCGCGCTGCTCGCTCCCGACGTCGAGGCGGTAGTCACCGCCGATGACCGAATCACCTACGCCGAGCTGGCCCAGGAGGTCGCCCGCATCCGCGCGGCTCTCACCGCCGCCGGCATCGGGCACGGTGACCGGGTCGGCGTCTGTCTCGGCAACGAGCCACGCTGGGTCGCCCTGTTCGTCGCCCTCGGGAGCGTCGGAGCCGTCACCGTCCCGGTGAACACCCGCTTCACCGCCGGCGAGGTGGAGTACACCCTGCACCACGCCCGCGTCTCCACCCTGTTCGTGGCGGACCGGGTCCTGCGCGTGGATTTCATCGCGATGCTGCACGAGCTCGGCATCGGTCACGCCGGAACCCCGACCTGCCCGACCCTGCCCGAGCTCACGTCGGTCGTCGTGCTCGGCGACAACGTCCCCGGCTGGGCGACCGCGTGGTCGGACTTCGTCGACGCGGGGAGCGATGTGGGCGCCGTGCCGCCCGCCGCCGATCCGGACGACGTCCTGCTGGTCCAGTACACCTCCGGCACCACCTCGCGACCGAAGGGCGTGCTGCTCACCCATCGCAGCATGTGCGCCGACGCCTTCTTCGCCGGGGTACGCCTCGGCCTGCGGCCGGGCGATCGCTACCACAGTGCGCGGCCGTTCTTCCACGTCGCGGGGAGCACGCTCTCGGTGCTCGCATCGATCCAGCACGCCACCACACTGGTGACCATGCCCCGCTTCGAGCCCGCCGAGGCGCTGCGCCTGTTCGAGGCGGAACGGTGCACGCACTTCTCCGGCAACGACACCATCGCGCTGATGCTGCTCAACCACCCCGACCGCGCCCGGCGGACGCTGCACCTGCGGGGAGCCTGGGTCGCGGCGTCCCCCACCGTGATCCGGCGCGTGATCGACGAACTCGGCGCCACCGAGTGTGTCGCCGCCTACGGCCTGTCCGAGGCCTCCCCCAACGTCTCGTTGTCCGCCTGGTGGGAGGACGAGGACGTACGGGCCTCCGGCGCGATGCGCATCCAGCCGGGTGTCGAGGTCCGGATCCGCGCTCTCGACGACAGTCATGACTGCGCCCCCGGCGAACCGGGCTCGATCCTCGTCCGCGGCTGGAACGTCATGCGGGGCTACCTCGACGACGCCGAGCAGACCGCCGCAACCATCGACGCTGACGGATGGCTGTTCACCGGCGACATCGGCATCCTCGACGAGGCCGGGCGCCTGCACTTCGTCGGACGCACGAAGGACATCATCAGAGTCGGTGGGGAGAACGTCGCACCCGCCGACGTCGAGGATGCCCTGCACCGCCATCCCCGCGTCCATCAGGCCTCCGTGGTCGGGGTCCCCGACGAGCGGTTGATCGAGGTTCCCTTCGCGTTCGTCGTGCTCAACGAAGGCGGTGACGCCACCGAGGAGGAGTTGCTCGACTGGTCCCGCGCGCACCTCGCCGGGTTCAAGGTCCCCCGTTACCTTCGCATCGTGGAGGGGTTCGAGGACATCGGGATGACCGCGAGCTCGAAGGTGCAGAAGAACCAGCTCGCGGCCCACGCGCGCAAGCTGCTCGAGCAGGACCGCAGCGAGGTGGGAGCGTGATCTCCACCTCGGTCACCCGCCTGCTCGGAATCGACCTGCCGATCATTCAGGGCGGCATGGCCTGGGCCTCGTCCAGCTCCGCCCTGCCGCTCGCCGTGAGCCGGGCCGGTGGACTCGGCGTCGTCGCCGCAGGCCCGATGCGACTCGCCGACCTCACGCGCACGCTCGACGAGATGGCCGCCGGGACCGACCGGCCGTGGGCCGTCAACCTTCCCCTCTACCGGCGGGGCGCCGACGAGGTGATCGACCTCCTCCTCCAGCGCAGACCACCGGTCCTGATCGCATCCCAGGGCGGGCCGCGGCGCTACCTCGAGCGCTTCCGCGACGTCGGCACCACGTGCCTGCACGTCGTCGCCGGCACCGAGCACGCCCGCAAGGCCGCGGCGGCGGGCGTCGACGGGCTCGTCGTCGTCGGCGCCGAAGCGGGCGGCCACCCGCCACCCGCCATGGTCACCACGCAGGTCCTCGTGCGCGCCGTCGTCACCGAGGTCCCCGACATCCCCGTCATCGCCTCCGGCGGCGTCGCCGACGGCGCGGGCCTCGCCGCGATGCTCGCCCTCGGGGCCGACGCCGCGCAGTTCGGCACCCGATTCCTCGCCAGCCACGAGGCGAGCGTCCACCCGAACTACAAGGAGGCCGTCCTCGCGGCGACCGTCGACGGCACCCGCGCCGTCGGACGCGAGCTCGGCGTCACCCGCGCGCTCGCGAACGAGTTCACCGCCCGCATGACCGAACTCGAAGAGTCCAACGCGGACCTCGACGTGCGCCGCAAGGCGTTCCAGGCCTCGACGCTGAGGGACGCCGCGCTGTACGGCGACGTCACCTGGGGCAAGGTCGAGGCTGGTCAGTCCGCCGGACTCATCCACTCGGTGCTCCCGGCGGCCGAGATCGTCGAGCGGATCGTCGCGGAGTACGTCGGCGCCCTTGAGCGGCTCCGCCCACCTCGGTAGCGGTCGCCCGGCGCGCTTCGGAGCCTGTCGTCGAGCATCGGATCTGGGGCGATCACCCGATCCGATGCCGGCTCGAGGCACCTTGACAGCACCCGACCTGTCGGGATCCGATATGGGATCAGCAAGCTTTGCCCTTGAGGCAAGGGAGGTAAGTCTTGAACGATACTGTTCAAGAAACGCGGATCGGCCACGTCACCACGGCGTTCGCCCATGACTTCGCCGAGTTCCACCACGCCTTCTCCGCCTCGTTCATCCCACTCCACGTGACCAGCGTCGCACCTGACGATCGGCGCACAGCCGCGCGCCTACTGACAGACCAGAGTCCGCCGCTGCGGGCGAAACCGAGCTTGATGAGCCGAACGGGAGTCGCAGGCGCTGCCTCATCCGCGCCCGCGGCGTCCTCGCTTGCCCTCGCCTCGTCTCCCTCCGGTGAGGAGAACCATGATTAGCGATCTTTCCGAAGTCTCGATCCGTCGCCCCCTCCACGGACTTCTCGGGGCCGTGGACATCGGCCTCACCAGAACCGGTCCGCCGTCCGCCCTCGTCGGCCGCGTGGTCGTGCTCTACGACGACCACGGCACCCGCATCACGCACCGTTTCGGCACGGACACCGTCACGTGGACGCGTAGCCCGGGGCGCGAAGACGACGTCTCGGCCTCAGGAAAGGGTCGCTATGAGGCGTTCCGGATCGCGGACGATCTCTTCTACGTGCAGTTCCACCACACGCAGACGCCGGCGGAGTCCGTAAGCCTCGCGCTCGACTTCACGAGCGGGCACGCGCTGTCGGTGATCACCCTGATCGGCGACCCCTCACCGGGCCGGCCTCGGGTCCGGCAGCGCTTCACGACGGCGCGGATCGAAGGCATCGAGTCGACCATGCTTCCACCCGCGCCGTCCACCGCGCTCACCGGCCGCCGTGTGCTGTGGGAGTACGGCCCCGACCGCGTGTACGAGCACATCTACCTCGGGCCGCGACAGTACACCTGGCAGTGCCTGGCCGGTTCGGAGGAAGGGCTCGCGGACACCGACGAGTGCACCGCCTACGAACTGCGCCCCGGCATCTTCCTGTTCGCCTGGCGGGAGAAGACGCTCCCCTGCGCGGCGGTGACGGTCGCCGACCACCGCGACATCCGCAGCATCCGTTCGCGGGGCGTGCTGTTCGGGCTCGACGAGTCCCGGCAGGTTCTCGCTCATTTCACGCTCGACGGATTCGGCAGGCTGATCGGCACGACGGTCTATCCCGCCGAGTTCGACCCGGCGCGTTAGACCTGGCTTCCCCGGGCCGGACGGCATACGCCGTCCGGCCCGGGTGCCCGCACCACCCAACCCCAGGGCTGATACATCACGTCTAGTATACACAAAAACAGGGTGAACAACGGCAGAGCGAGGACCGTGCTCATCCTCGGAACGGCGGCCGCGCTGACGGGCGCGGCCGCGTGCGCCGGCGAAGGCTGCGACGCCACCGGAGAAGACGTACGACCGACGATCCGCTACGGGATCACGCCCCGGGGCTTCACGTCGACGGATCCGCTCCAGGCGCCGCAGCGTGCCGCCCCCAAGCGGCCGTCGTTCGCCACCGGCTGCACCGATCCCCGCGACTCCGGGCGCCGCCCCACGCTCACAAGACCGGGCAAGGCTTGGTTTCACCTCAACCGGCACCGGCGGCGCCGTCGCTCTTGCTCGCTCTCTCGCATCAGAACATCACGACCGGTCAGCGGATGCTGCCGTTTCCCCTGTTCGACACCCAAAGGAGTAGCCACCGATGACCGTGACACCCGTCCCGTTCGACCCCGACCTCCTGCCCGTCTACCAGGCGCTCCACACCGGTGGGGGGCCGCCGCTCGGCCCGGAGACCGTACGCGCGCAGCGCGACGGCGGCGGGTCGATGACCAGGCCCGTCGAGGAGATCCTCGGCGGCCGCCCGGTGGAGTTCGAGGACCGGGTGATCCCGGGCCCGGCCGGAGCCCCGGACCTCACCGTCTCCATCCTGCGCCCGAAGGGCGGGGTCACGACTCCGGCCGCGCTGTACAACATCCACGGCGGCGGGATGTGCATGGGCAACCGGTTCTGGTCCATGGAGAGCTTCGTGGAGCTCGTCGACGTCTACGGGCTCGTCGCTGTCTCGGTCGAGTACCGGCTCGCCCCCGAACACCCGCACCCCGCGCCGGTCGAGGACTGCTACGCAGGCCTCGTCTGGGTCTCCGAGCACGCCGACGAGCTGGGCTTCGACCCGGGACGGATCGTCGTGATGGGGCGCAGCGCGGGCGGCGGCCTCGCCGCGGGCGTGTCGCTGCTGGCGCGCGACCGGGGTGGGCCCGCCATCGCCGGGCAGGGGCTGTACTGCCCGATGATCGACGACCGGAACACCACGGCGTCGAGTCACCAGTACGACGGGATCGGCTGGTGGGACCGCAACAGCAACCTCTGGGGCTGGCGTTTCCTGCTGGGTGACGACGCGGGCGGCCCGGAGGCGTCTCCGTACGCCGCGCCGTCGCGGGCGACCGACCTGTCCGGTCTCCCGCCCGCCTACATCGACGCGGGCGCCTGCGAGGTGTTCCGCGACGAGGCCGTCGACTACGCGACACGCATTTGGGCGGTCGGCGGCCAGGCCGAGCTGCACATCTGGGCGGGGGCGTTCCACGGCTTCACGGAGCAGGCTCCCGACGCCACGGTCAGCCGGGCCTCGAAGGCGGCCCGCGACTCCTGGCTCGAGCGTGTCCTCACTCTCCCCCGCCCGACCGCCCGGGAGGCCAAGAGCGGCCGGCAGGCCGGCACGCCGATCGGCGGGGCGCACGGATGACGACGACCACCGCCCCTGGCATGCACCAGATTTGACGTGTAATATATCAGGGGTAGAATTCAAAAAAGACTTCACGCAGCGCCGTCGTCATCGGCCCCGGCGAGGACCGGGGCCAGGCCGTCCGGCGATCCAGACGAAGTGAGGAGCGATCCATGACGATGAACTTCCGCCCCGAAGAGCTCGACCTGAGCGAGGCGAAGCAGCGGCCGCTCGTGCCGCCGAGCGCCACGCCCATCGAGCCGGCCGAGATTCTCACCCGCAACCGCGTCCTGCACATGAGCGAGGACAAGAAGTTCATCATCGGCCACTGGGAGTGCGCGCCGGGCTCGTCCCGTTGGGAGTACCCCAACCGGGAGGAGTCCATCTACGTGCTGTCCGGCAGCATGACCGTGCAGGAGGACGGCGGCGAACCCGTCAAGCTCACGCCCGGGGCGAGTGCGGTTTTCCCGGTCGGCTGGAAGGGCACCTGGACCGTCCACGAGACCTTCCAGAAGGTGTACCACATCTACCGCCTCTAGGTTCTGGCGCGTAGAAAGGCCCGGAAGCCGTACGGCTTCCGGGCCTTCCGCGTTGTGCGCCCGGCACGGGGAAAGTCCCCTCCTACTCGCGGGCGGGAAAGTGGCAGGCGTTGAGTGCGCCGAGCCCGGTGCGGTCGAGCAGTGCGGGTTCCTCCTCCGCGCACACGTCGGCGGCCTTCCAGCACCGGGTGCGGAACCGGCAGCCGCTCGGCGGA
The DNA here is from genome assembly GCF_027922005.1 of Streptosporangium carneum. Classification (GTDB taxonomy): domain Bacteria; phylum Actinomycetota; class Actinomycetes; order Streptosporangiales; family Streptosporangiaceae; genus Streptosporangium; species Streptosporangium carneum. The sequence continues at coordinate 79,270 of NZ_BSEV01000008.1, forward strand.
TCGGTCGGGCTGGGGACGTCGCCCTCAAGGATGATCTCTTTCCTGGAGCCGCGGGAGCCGACCTCGGCCGAGGGGATGGCGCTCAGCAGCGCCTGCGTGTACGGGTGGCCGGGGTCGGACAGCACCTCCGGCCCTGCCTCGACGATCCGGCCCAGGTACATCACCAGCACGCGGTGGCTAACGGCGCGCACAACGGCCACGTCGTGCGCGATGAGCAGGTAGGACAGTCCCAGCTCGTCCTGCAGGTCCATGAGCAGGTTGATGATCTGGGCCTGGATCGACACGTCGAGCGCGGAGATCGGCTCGTCGAGCACCAGCACCCGCGGCTTCAGCGCGAGCGCGCGCGCGATGCCGATGCGCTGCATCTGCCCGCCGGAGAACTCGTGCGGGAACCGGTTCGCGTACACGGGCTGGAGCCCGACCATCTCCAGGAGCTCTTCGGCCACGTACTTGTCCCGGGCGATCCCCTGCACGCGGAGGGGCTCCTCGATGATGTCCCGCACCCGCATCCGCGGGTTGACCGACGCGAACGGGTCCTGGAAGACGATCTGCACCTCCCGCCGCAGCATCCGCATCTGGTTCCGGCTCGCGGTCCTCAGATCCATGCCCTTGTACCGGATGGACCCGGCGGTCGGGCGGACCAGCCCGACGAGCGACCGTGCGACGGTCGACTTGCCGCACCCCGACTCCCCGACGAGCGAGACGGTCTGGCCCTTGTCCAGGGTGAAGTCCACTCCGTCGACGGCGTACACCGTCTCGGCGTACTGGCCGCGTCTGCGCCTGCCGAGCGGAAAGTGGATCTTAAGTCCCTCGATCCGCAGCAGCTCCTCGCCGACCGGTTCCGTGGGATCCACCACGTCTTGCTGTGTGCTGTGGAACATGAGCTCAGACTCCTCACCGTCGAGCACGAGCGCAGGGGCACGCTCAGGGGGTGACCTCTTCAAGGAAGTGGCATGCGGACCGGTGGTCGTCCGTCGGCGCCGGGCGCAGCTCCGGCTGTTCCAGGAGGCACCGCTCCCGGTCGCCGCGGAGCTCGCACCTGGGCGCGAAGGAGCATCCGGGGGGCAGGTCCGTCGGATTGGGCGGAAGGCCGTGGATCGGCGTGAGCCGCCGCCGGACGGAGTCCGCCGGCAGCCGGCTCGGCGTGCACCGGAGCAGGCCGACGGTGTAGGGGTGCTTGGGGTTTCCGAGCACCTCCTCAACGGTGCCCATCTCGACCACCCGCCCCGCGTACATGACCATGACGCGGTCGACGTTCTGCGCCACCAGGCCGATGTCGTGGGTGATCAGCATGATCCCGACGTTGGTGCGCCGCTGCACCTCGCGCAGCAGCCGCATGATCTGCGCCTGGATCGTGGCGTCGAGCGCGGTGGTCGGCTCGTCGGCGATGAGCACCTTCGGGTCGCAGCTCATGGCCATGGCGATCATCACCCGCTGCCGCATGCCGCCGGACAGCTCATGTGGATACTGCCGGGCGCGCCGCTCCGGCGCCGGCACCCCGACGGCCGCGAGCAGTTCGACGGCCCGGCGCCGGGCCGCCTCCTTGTCGGCCTTCGACGGCCTGCGCTGATGGGCCAGGATCCCCTCGGCGATCTGCGCTCCGATCCGATGGACGGGGTTGAGCGAGGTCATCGGGTCCTGGAAGATCATCGCTACGTCCGACCCGCTCGCCGCCCGCAGGCTGCGGCGGTCGAGCGCCAGCAGGTTCTTTCCGTCCACCCGGATCTCGCCGGACACGACCTTGCCCGGGGGCCGCGGGATCAGCCCGAGGATCGACATCGCGGTCACGCTCTTGCCCGACCCGGACTCACCGACGATCCCCAGCGTCTCCCCGGCACGCAGGTCGAAGTTCACATCGGTCACCGCGGCCACGGTCCCGCGCTTGGTGGTGAACACCGTCGTCAGGTTCCGCACGGACAGGCATCCGTCCGACGCCGGGGTCTGCGGACGTTCTTGGATTTCGGACTCGGTCACGTCGGTCATCGACACACCTTCGGGTCGGCCGGTCTCCGGCAGGTCAACTGTTCGCGGTCCGGGGATCCAGGGCATCCCGCAGTCCGTCACCGAGGAGGTTGAAGCCCAGGGCGGCGACGAAGATCGCCAGTCCGGGCACCAGCGAGAACAACGGGTCTGTCTGCAGGTAGGTGGTGCCGTCGCGGAGCATTCCACCCCACGTGGCCGTGGGCGGCGGCAGGCCGAGGCCGAGGAAGCTCAAGCCCGCCTCGATCCGGATCGTCACGGCCGCGGTCATGCTGGCGATGACCACCATCTCGCTGCGCAGGTTGGGCCAGATGTGCTTGTACAGGATCCACGGCGCCCGCGCGCCGAACACGATGCTGCTCTTGACGAACTCCCGCTCCCGGAACGCCAGGGCGGGACCGTGCGCGAGCCGCGCGAACACCGGGATGATCCCGATCACGATCGCCAGCGTGATGTTCCAGGTGCTCTGCCCGAACAGGGCGACGAAGAGCAGGGCGAGGACGAGCCCGGGGAACGCCATCTTCACGTCGACGATCCACATGATCACGCGCTCGGTCTTCCCTCGGAAGTAGCCGGCGATCATCCCGATCGGGACACCCACGGCCATCCCCAGCAGCACCGACGACACCCCGATGACCATCGAGACCTGAGTGCCGTAGATCAGCCGCGCATAGATGTCCCGGCCGAACTGGTCGCGGCCGAGCCAGTGTTCGGCGCTCGGCGGCTCCAGCTGGGCCGCCACATCCTGGCGCGCCGGGTCCTGAGAGGTGAACAGGGTCGGAAAGAGCGCGACGAGCACCAGAAAGGCGATTATCAGCCCGCCGATGACCAGCAGCGGATTGAGCCGGCGCACTCCCCTCCTCCGGGGCTGCGAGACATCTCGTGAGCCGCCCTTGCCCGGCGGGGGGACGGCGGCGGTCACCACCGCTCCCGAGTCGTTCGTCGTCATGCTCGCACCGGCATTCGTGTCGTCTCGACGTCACTCGGGCGCCGAGGGCTGTGGATACAGAGCGGCCGGAGGCTTGTCGGATCCATGGAGGACCTCACACCGTCTTGGTTCGGGGGTCGAGGACGTGGTAGAGGGCGTCGACGGCCGCGTTCACGAGGACGATCACCGTGGTGATCACGATGATGCAGCCCTGCACGGTCGTGTAGTCACGTGCCTGCATGGCGCTGACCATCAGGCTGCCCAGCCCCGGGCGGGCGAACACCGTCTCGATGAGCACCGCGTCCCCCACCAGGGTGATGAACGAGATGCCGGCGATCGGGACGAGCGGAAGCGAGCCGGGCTGGAGCACGTGGCGCACCAGGACGCGGCCCTCCCGCACCCCTTTCGCCCGCGCCGTACGGACGTGGTTCTCCCCGATGATCTCGACCATGAGCGAGCGGGTGATCCGGGAGGTGTAGGCCGTGCTCACGATCCCCATGGCCAGCGCGGGCAACAGGACGCGTTGCAGGTTCGAGCCGGGCTCCGTGAAGGGGGCGACCCCGTTGGTCGGCAGACCGAGCGGCAGCGCGATGAACAGGATCAGCAGCACGGCGACGAAGAAGCTCGGGAAGGACAGCCCGACCAGCGACAGGACCCGCCCGACGACGTCGGGCGACCTGTCCTTCCACACCGCTTCCACGATGCCGAGGGTGATCCCGCCGAGCATGCCGATGGCGAGCCCCGCCACAGCGAGCTCGAGCGTGTGCGGGAGCACGCCCAGGATCGTCTCGCTCACCGACAGGCCGTTGGTGAGCGACTCGCCGAGGCTGCCCTGGGCGAGCTGCGCCAGGAACTTCCAGTACTGCAGGAGCAGCGGGTCGGTGAGCCCGAGCTTCTCGTTGAGCCGCGCCACCGCGTCCGGGGACGCGTCCTGGCCCAGCATGGCCACGGCGGGACCGCCGGGGGTGAGCCGGATCAGGAAGAAGACGGCGGTGGAGACCACCGCCAGGGTCAGCAGCAGCCGCCCGGACAGCTTCAGGAAGTAACGCGCCATCAGCCGTTCTCCGCTCGTGAGGCCACAGGTGCGCCGCAGGCGGCTCGCGATGCCGCGAACACGTCGGCGAGCACGGGAAGGTTCTGCACGGAGGTCCGCGCGATGAGCGTCGTGGCGATGCAGTCGTGCCACCGCGTCTCGAGGTCCCGCTGGACTTTCTCGGGTGGGCCGACCAGCGCGATCGCCTCGACCATCTCCGTGGGCACGGCGGCCGCCATGCCCTCGCGGTCACGGGCCTTGAACCGCTCGATGATCTCCTTGCACGGCTCCTCGAAGCCGAGCCGGACGATGGAGTTGTAGTGGAAGTTCATGCCTTCTGCGCCGTTGGCCGCGACCTGGAAGGCGATGCCCGGCCTGAGCTGGTCGGCGGCCGACTCGACGTCCGGACCGAACGCGACGAACACGCCGGGAGCCACCTCGAAGTTCTCGGGGCGCCCCCCGGGCCTGCGGCGGAAACCGATCTCGAGGCGCTCCCGGTACCAGTGGTCGAACTCCGGGGAGAAGTTCGTCGGCAGCCAGCCGTCGGCGATCTCGGCGGCCAGCGAGATGTTCTTCGGCCCCTCCGCGCCCAGGTAGATGGGGATGTCGGTGCGGGCGTCCCGGATGCCCGTGCGGATCGAACGCCCCAGCCCGGTTCCGCCGGTCACCGGGAGCTTGTAGATCTCGCCCTGGTGGGCGACCCGCTCCCGCGCGAACGTGTCGCGCATGATCGTGACGTACTCGCGGGTCCACTGCAGCGGCCGTTCGAAGGGCATCCCGTACCACCCCTCGACCACCTGCGGGCCGGACAACCCCAGGCCGACGACCACGCGCCCGCCGGAGAGCCGGTCCAGCGTCATGGCGGCCATCGCGGTCGCGGTCGGGGCGCGGGCCGCCATCTGCGCGACGCCCGTGCCGAGGCGCATCGTCCGGGTCTTGGCGCCCCACCAGGCCAGGGGGGTGAAGGAGTCGGTGCCGTACGACTCCGACGTCCACCCCGACTCGTAACCCGCGGCCTCGGCGACCTCGGCGGCGTCGGCGCCCAGCGTGTAGATCGAGCAGGCGAGCTTATCGATCACTTGATGCTCCTTCCGGCCCGGCCACCACCCGCGGCGTGGTCACCACTGGAAGTTCGCCCCGTTTTCCCGCCTCGCCAGCTGCGCGGTGCGCATGACCCGGTAGCCCGCCTGGACGGCGGCGCCGTAGGGGATCTCGGCGGACTCGTAGAAGAACCTCTTCGCCATGTGCACCGCGTAGGTCGGGTTCGCCGCGATCTGCCGCGCCACCTCCATGGCACGTTCCTCGAGCCGCTCAGCGGGCACGACCTCGTTCGCGAGGCCGATCCGCAGGGCCTCGTCCGCCGGCACGCGCCGACCGGTGACGAGCAGCGACATCGCCGCCCGCGTGCCGACGACCTCGCGCAGCCGCGGGATGCCGTTGCCCTGGACGAGGCCGTGCGTGACCTCCGGGTGCCCGAACACGGCGTCCTCGCTCGCGATCACGAGGTCGGTGAGGTTCGCGACCAGCGTCCCGAGACCCAGCGCGTAGCCCTGCACCGCCGCGATGATCACGGGCCGTGCGTACCGGAAGTTGTGCGACATCTCGCTGCCGGTGGACACCTCGAACGAGGGCGTCCGGCTCTGCCCCAGCTGGTTGCCCAGCTCGCTGAGGTCGGTGCCGCCGCAGAACGCCCGGCCCTCGGCCCGCAGCACGACCGCGCGGCAGTCCTGCAGCTCGTCGCCGGTGAGCACCGCCGCCAGCTGCCGGTGCATCTCGAAGTTGAACGCGTTGAGCTTCTCCGGCCGATTCAGCGTGATGACGCCGACGCCATCGGTCACGACCTGGAACTCGACCTCAGCCACTACAGCACCTCTCTTCCGCACAGCACGGGATCAGCAGTCGTTCGCTCGGGCGTCGACGGTGGCCTTGTAACTCGGCTGCCAGTTGCCGGGGATCGCGGTCGGCGGCTCGACGCCGCCCATGGTGAACCCGCAGACCGCGCCGTACGCCTGGTAGGACATGAAGAGCGGCTTCGCCGCGGCGTCCTCGAGGATCTTGTCGTTGATCTCCTGCCACAGCCGCGCCTGCTCCTCGGAGTCGGACGACTGGGACGCCTTCTCGATCAGGGCGTCGGCCCCGTCGTATCCGCCGAAGTTCTGCGCCGGGTGCTTGCCGCCCCGTACGGCTGAGGGGCCGTAGAAGAAGTCCGTGTACGGGATCTGCGGTGTGGGCCGGTAAGAGATGAGGGTGAGCATGAGCGGCTCCTGGCCGGTCATGATCGCCGACTGCCAGGTGGGCAGGTCCACGGTCTTGATCTTGACGTTGACGCCGATCTCCTTCATCTGGGCCTGAAGGATCTGGAAGAAGGTCACGTTGCTGGGCGCGGTGACGGTGACGTCGAAGCCGTTGGGATATCCCGCCGCCGCGAGCATCTGACGCGCCTTCGCCACGTCGAAGTCGTACGCCAGGCCGGCCTGCTGCACGTGCGAGTCGGGGATTCCGCCCGGCAACTGGGCCCCCCACACGCTGAGCGTCGGCTTCGCGGTCCGCTGCCCGGCCGAGGCCACGTAGTCGGCGCGGTTCACCGCGTACGCCAGCGCCTTGCGCACCTCCGGCTTCGCGGTCGGGCCGACCTTCGCGTTGAACAACAGGTACCAGGTGCCGAAGAGCGGAGCCTGGACGACCTTGAACCCCTTCCGGGAGTCGATGACCTCGAGGCCCTTGTCGCCGGTCGCGGTGGGCGGCGCGACGTCGAGGTCGCCGCCGAACAGGGCGGCCTGCCGGGCCGTGTCGTCCGGCATGAACCGGATGTCCCACCCGGCGGACAGCGGCTTGCCCAGGTAGTAGTCGTCGTTCGCCAGCAACTTGATGCGCTGGCCCGGGGTCCAGCTCTCGAACTTGAACGGCCCCGGCCCCACCGGGTGCTTGCCGAAGTCCTCGCCTTCGGCTTCCACCGCCTTCTTGCACACCACGAGCCCGCCCTGCCAGTTCGAGATCGTCGGCAGGAACGCGGCGGGCGACACCGGCTGCTTCATCGTCACCTTCACGGTGCCGGCGTCCACCGCCTCGACCGTGTCATAGGCGGTGAACACCGAGGCGAACGTCGACTTGTCGGGGTCGGCCGCCCGCTTCAGCGAGAACACCACGTCGTCGGACGTCAGGTCGTACGCCGGGGTCTTCTGGCCGGCGGGGCACTTCACGCCCGTGCGGAGCGCGATCGTCCAGACCTGCTTGCCGTCCTGCGTCGCGGCCTGTGGGATCTCCTTCGCGATCCCCGGCTCGAACGGCGCCGTCGCGTTGCCCGGCTGATAACGGACGAGGCCGTCGAACAACATCATCGACAGAGTGCGGTCGACCGGCTGTACGGCACGGACCGGGTCCATCGACGTGATGCCCTCGGTGGCCACGCCCCATCGGATGGTCGGCCGCTCGTTCGTCGCCGAACCGCTGCCACCGCTGCCACCGCAGCCGGCGGCCGCCAACACCGCGACGAGCGCGGCAGGGGCCACCATACGGGCCTGAACCCCGCATATCTTCATCGTTCGCTCCCATGTCCCGGGCACAGACCCGATTCCGAAAGTCCAAGGAATTTATTGATACGGGTCGTGCCGAGACGGCGGCGATCCCGTCCCCGAGTGGTAGACACCGCGCTGGGCTGATCCGCTTGCAGTGTAGTACTGAATGTTACACCTGAAATATCACATACGCAATGGTCATTCCGTCGCGGTGTCCACCGCCCGGTTCCCCGGGCCGGCCGGCGCCCCTGTCGCCCCGAGGCCGCCGGACATCGCCTCGCGGGTCATCAGGCTGACGTCGCGGGCGTACTCGAAAGCGTGGTCGTAATCGAGCTCCTGGACGGCCCGGAAGATCCGCTTGGTGAGGCGGATCGCGGTCGGCGACTTCTCCGCCAGGGCCTGCGCGTAGCCGACGGCCTCGGTCATCAGGTCGGCGGCGGGAACGATCCGGGTGACCATGCCCATCGCGTGGGCCTCGGCCGCCTCGACGAACCGGCCGGACAGCAGCAGGTCGAGGGCCTGGAGGCGCCCGACCACGCGGCTCAGGCCGACCGCCACCGTGACCGGGGCGATTCCGTGGTTGGTCTCGGGATAGCTGAAGCGCGCCGTGTCGGCCGCGATGACGACGTCGCACGACACCGCGAGCGCGCAACCGCCGCCCACGGCGAACCCGTTGACCGCGGCGATCACCGGCTTCGGCACCCGCGACAACCGCTCGTAGATCCGGTCGTTGTCGACCGCCTGCGCGTACCGGCCCCACAGGTCGTCAGGGCGGGGGCTCGTGCCGGCCTCCTTGAGGTCGGCGCCCGCCGAGAACGCGGGGCCGTTGCCGGTGATGACGATCGCGCCCACATCCGGGTCGGCGACGGCGTCGTCCACCGCCTGATGGAAGAGCCGCATCAGCTCGCTGTTCAGCGCGTTGCGGACCCGGGGACGGTTGAGGGTGATGACGCGCACCCGGCCGTCGGTCCGGCACAGCACCACCTCGGCGTTGTCAGCCACTCGCTTTCTCCTGACGTCGATGGGACATGGGTGGAATGGGGAATCGGATGGATCGGCGCGGTCAGGAGCCGACGAGAAGACGCACGGGGTTGTCCACCATGATGGATTCGACGACCTCGTCGGGAACCCCGGCCTCCCGCAGATCGGGCACGACCTGCTTCAGCACGTACGCGTATCCGGGTCCGCCCGCACTGCCGCGATCCCCCGGAATGCACACGTCATGGGAGATCAACAGGTGCGACGCCCAGCCCCGGCGGATGAACTCCACCATGTTGCGGATGCGCCGTTCCTGCTGGTGGGGGTTGCGGGGGCCGTTGCGGTCGTAGCTCACCAGCGCGCCGCGTTTCGCGAGCAGCTCGTGGTAGTCGAGGTAGGGATACATGTCGCAGTGGGCCACGGCGACCCGCCGCAGGTCGCAGCCCTCCTCCTCGAGCACGTCGAGCTGCCATCTCCCGACGTCGCTCTTGACCGCGTGCAGGACGAGCCCGAGACCGGTCTCCTTCTGGGCCCTGGCCGCGGCGCGCAGCACCCGCTCCTCGGCCGCGGACAGGTAGCCGTGGTCGGCCCCGATCTCCCCGATCACACCCGGCCGGATGCCGTGCACCCCGGTCCTGATGTCCTCGAGCAGGACCTCGGTCAGCTCAGCGACGCTGACCTTGTTCATGTCCTCCTCGTAGAAGGACTCGCGGTACCAGCCGCAGCCCATCACGATGTGCACGCCGGTCTGCTCCGACACCGAGCGCAGCAGACCCGGGTTCCTCCCCAGGCCGTTGTTCGTGCAGTCGATGATCGTGCCGCCGCCCGCCGCCTTGAACTCCTTGAGGTCGGGCACGGCGTCCTCGGACTCGTCCAGGGTGGGATCGGGCCGCGGCCGGTCCTTGATGAGGTCGCAGACCACGTGTTCGTGCGGCAGGATCCGCCCCAGCTCCGACACCGGGACCGGGCCGCGCACGGTCTCGACGGTCCGGCCGCCCGCTACGCCGCGGTCCACAGGTCATCCCTGTCGCTCTTGAGCGTCACCTCGGCGATGCCCTCCGGCGCGGCCACGAGCTCCACCTCGGTGACCCGCTGGGCGTCCTCGAGGCTCCAGCCGGGCACGAGCTCGCGTACGATCGCCCTGCCGTCCTCCAGGTCGATCACGCCGATGTCGGTGACCAGCCGGTCGACGCAGCGCGGCGCGGTCATCTCCAGGTCGAGCCGGTTGACGAACCGCCGCGGGCGCGGCAGCAGCTGCATGGCGACGACCACCCGCCGGGCGCAGAACGCGAGGTCCTGGGCGCCGCCGATCGCGCCCGCTATCGCCCCGGGCAGCCAGAAGTTGGCGAGGTCGCCCTGCACGCTCACCTGGAACGCTCCCAGGATCGTCGCGTCGAGGTGGCCGCCCCGGATCAGGGCGAAGGACTCCGCGTGGTCCATGACGACCATCCCGGGACGGGGGATGATCGGCTGCCGGCCCGCCGTGGCCAGCGACGGGTCGACCTCGTCCTGGGTGCGGGCCGTCCTGCCGTGCCCGAGGACGCCGTGCTCGCTGTGCAGGAAGATGTCGTCCTCGTCCTCGATGAAGAGGCTGCACAGCATGGGCACGCCGACGCCCAGGTTGATGACGTCTCCCTCACGGAAGTCCTGTGAGATGCGTCGCGCGATTCCGACCCTGCTCAGGGATGGCGCGGAGGGGTGTTGAGCTGGCGTCATAGCCTGGCCGGGGGTCCGGGCGCAGTGTCCCCCGAACTCCTTTCCCGAGGATGGATTCACCCGAGGCCGCCCGACCGCCTCGGTCCTGGAACTCGCTGGAGCGCTGGTCACCTCACCATGAGGCGCCTGTCGCTCAGGACGATCCGGTCCACGTACGGACTGGGAGTGACGATGTGCTGCGGGTCCAGATAGTCGACGACCTCCTCGACCTCCACGATCGTCACCTTGCCGCTGCCGGCCACGACGGGGTTCGTCGTCCGGGCGCCGTGCCGGTAGATGAGGTTGCCGAACCGGTCGGCCTGGTATGCGGAGATGATGGCGAAATCGGGGCGGAGCGCCGTCTCGAGAAGGTGCGGCACGCCGTCGAAATAACGGACGTCCTTGCCCTCACCGATCTTCGTGCCCACGCCGACCGGCGTGTAGACGCCGCCGAGACCCGCGCGCCCGCAGCGCAGCCGCTCGCACAGGCTGCCCTGCCCGATCAGCTCGATCTCCACGTCGCCCCGCCGGACGCCCGCCTCCAGCGGCCCGTCGAAGTTCGGGTTGTTGAGCGAGGAGAAGGTGGTGATCGCCTTGCGCACCTGGCCGAGCTCGGCGAGGTATCCGACGGGGTAGACGCCGTCCTCCGGCTCCGGGATGTACGGCTGGTTGCCGCCGCCGGCCCCGTACGACTGCGCGCCGGCGCGGCCGCGCCCTGACTCGCACGCGATGATCGTCAGGTCGCTCAGGCCGCGCTCGGCGATTGCCTTGATCAGCGTGCTCGGGACACCGGGCACGCCGACAAAGCCGCCGAAAGCAATCATGGCGCCGCTTCCGATGTCGGCGACGGCCTCGGCCGCCGACTCCACGACCTTGTTGATCATCTCTCACCTTCCGTGCGTTTCGACAACTTTGAGTAGGCGGTGGGCGCCGGGTCGCCGTTCGGCTGCGCCGTCACCACGAGAAGGCGCACCCGTGCGGTGGCGTCCAGCATGTGGTCCCGCATGGCGATGTAGGCGGCTTCGGGGTCACCGGCCTCGATTGCCTCCGCGATGGAACGGTGCTGAGCCGCGGACTCGGTGAGCCTGCCGGGCTGGCTGAGGTTGCGGAACCGCAGCAGGCGCACGCGCCCGTCGAGCACCGCGAACGAATCCCGCAACCCGTCGCTCCGGGCCATCGCGAGCAGGGCTTCGCGGCGTTCTTCCAGCGCCCGCACATATTCCTGGACGTCGTTGGAGTGAGCCAGCCGTTCGAGCTCGTCGAAGGTCCCGCGAAACGCGGCACGTTGTTCCGGGGTGCCGCGTACGGCGGCCCACGCGGCCATCATGGGTTCCAGGGCGGTCTTGATCTGGTAGACGTCGGTGATCTCCTGCGGGCTGATCTCCCGGACGAAGACGCCGACGCGCGGGGTGATGGTGACGAGACCCTCCACGCTCAACTGCTGCAGAGCGTCACGCACCGGTGTCCGGGACACGCCGAACCGTTCGGCGAGGTCGTCGGTCGAGATCCGCTCACCGGAGGTCACCGTGCCGTTGTGGATCAACGCGCGGATCTCTTCGATGACGACGTCCTTCGCCGAGAGAACACGGAGTCTCAGGGAAGTGCGCACAAACTCAAGTGTGAGCGCTGATGTACTACATGTCAAGGATCAGCATCCCAGCGCCGCTCGATGATGTCCTCGGATCTCCATTGGCCGGCCCTGTCGTGCGGCTACGATTACTTCAGGGGGTTCTGCACATCAGCGCTAATGGAGTAGGTGAAATCGTTGGATTCACAGGTCCGGATCCTCTCGGCCAAGGATGTGGTCGCCGAGGAGATCCGCGCGCTGATCTACAACGGCACGATGGCCTCCGGTGAGCGGATCTCGACCGACGACCTCGCCGAGCGGTTCGGCGTGTCCCGGACACCGGTGCGTGACGCTCTGCAGCAGTTGAGCGTGGAGGGTCTCGTCACCATCACCCCGCGCGTCGGCGTCTTCGTCCGGGAGATCAGCCCGCAGGAGATCAGCGACGTCTACCAGATCAAGAGCGCGCTGGAACCCATGATGGCCGCGTGGGCCGCCGTGCGCGGCACCGTGGAGCAGCGCAGCGCTCTGCTGCGGTCGGTGACCGATCTGGAGCGGGTGGCCGAGGCCGAGGATGTCCCCACGTATGTCCGCATGATCGAGGAAAGACACGAGGAGATGCTGACGATGGCCGGGAGCGGCGGGTTACGCGACGCGCTGGGCGTTCTCGACGGCCGCGTGCGTCTGCTGCGCTTCCGCAACCTCAGCCAGCCCGGCAGTCTCGCCGAATCCGTCGCGGGACACCGCGCGGTCGCCGAAGCGATCGCCGCCGGCGACCCGCAGGCGGCGTACAACGCGATGCAGGCCCACAAGGCGCATTCGACCGCGAAGGTCGAGGCGCTGATGCCGACGACCGACGGCGACACGCCGTCGATCACTCAGTTGGCGGCGGGCCGGCGCGGGACGTCCCGGTCGACGCGCGGGTCCCGAAAGCGCTCGTCTCCGGCCTCGACGTAGGCCCGCGTCAGGCCGGGCGGGTCCCCCGATATCCCTCCGATATCCCTCGTTCGCGACGACCCGCCGCCTGCCCTCGTTCACCGGGGGTCGTCGGCCCGGCCGACCGTGCGTGTCACGAGTGGTGGCCGTGCCTACCCGCCACTCGCGCTCTTTCCGATCCGGACCGACACGAACTTCGACTGGGTGTAGTGCCGCAGCGCCTCGACACCCTTCTCCCGGCCGTGGCCGCTGTTCTTGTAGCCGCCGAACGGGCCCTCGATCAGCCCGGCCGTCCACTCGTTGACGTAGACCTGTCCCACCTGCAGGGCGGCCGCGACGCGGTGAGCCCGGCCGAGGTCCGCCGTCCAGAGGCCCGCCGCGAGACCGTAGTCGGAGTCGTTGGCCTTGGCGACGGCGTCGTCCTCGTCGTCGAACGGGATGACCGCCAGGACCGGGCCGAAGATCTCCTCGCGAGCGATCCGCATCTCGTTCGTCACCCCGGTGTAGATCGTCGGTTCGATCAACCACCCGTCGCCGGTGGACCGCCCGCCCGTGGCCAGCGTGGCGCCCTCCTGGCGCGCGACGTCGAAGTAGGACAACACCTTCTCGAACTGGTCCTTCGTCGTCTGCGACCCGTAGTCCTCGCCCGGTTTCACCGTCCGCACCCGTTCGACCAGTCGCGCCACGAACGTGTCGTGGATCTCGCGGGCCAGCAGCAGACGGGTGCCGTTCGAGCAGACCTGCCCGGCGTTCCCGACGAACGCCCTCGTCGCGCCGGCGACGGCGGCGTCGAGGTCGGCGTCGGCGAACACGATGTTCGGCGACTTCCCGCCCAGCTCGAGCGTGACAGGGATGATCTTCTCAGCGGCGGCCCGGCCGACTATGCGGCCTGCGCGCACCGAACCCGTGAACGCGACCTTCCGGACATGCGGGTGCTCGACGATCGCGCTGCCCACGACGTCGCCCAGGCCGGTCACCACATTGAGCACCCCCGGCGGCAGCCCGGCCTCGGCGGCGATCCGCCCGAGCTCCAGCGTGGTCGACGACGTGAACTCCGACGGCTTGCAGACCACGGCGTTGCCGACCGCCAGCGCCGGAGCCACCGCCCTGGCCGCCTGGTTGAGCGGGACGTTCCACGGGGTGATGACCCCGACCACGCCGAACGGCTCGTGCCGCGTGTATCCGTGGTAGCCGTCGCCGAGATCGAGGATCTCCCCCGCCGGCACGTTGACCAGGCCCGCGTAGAACTCGAAGAACGCCGCCGCGCCTCTGATCTCGACGTCCGCCTGCCGCAGCGGCTTGCCGGTCTCGGCGGCCTCCAGCTCGGCGAGCCGCTGCCGCTCGCGCCGCAACCCCGCCGCGATGCCCATCAGGACCCGGCCGCGGCGGATCGGTTTCTCCGCCGCCCACCCGGCGAAGGCGGCGTTCGCAGCGGCCACCGCCCGGTCGGCGTCCTCCCGGGTGCCCAACGGGATCTCGCACACGACCTCGTCCGTACCGGGCCTGGTCGACGTGAGCCACTCTCCACTCGCCGACGGCTCCGGCTTGCCGTTGATCCAGTGCTCGTACCTAATCACCATTTGCGAACTCCTCACCGACCAAACCGGTCGTACGAATCAGGCGGGCTGCCGTTGCGCGGCGCCCGTGGTTGTGCGGAACACCTCGGCCAGCTGGAGCAGGTCGTCGAAGCCCGCCCGGGCGATCAGGCTCGTCGCGACGCACCTGTTCCACTTCGTCTCCAGGTCAGCCCGGATCTTCTCCGGCGGCCCGACCAGCGCGACCGCCTCGACCATCTCGGTCGGCACCGCGGCCACCATGCCTTCGCGGTCCCGTTCGAGGAACTTGGCCTGGATCTCACGGCAGGGCTCCTCGAACCCGAGCCGCGCGACGGCGTTGAGGTGGAAGTTCATGTTCGCCGCCCCGTTCGCCCCGATCTGGTAGGCGATGAACGGGCGGATCCGGTCAGCGGCGGACTCAAGGTCCGGGCCGAACGCCACCGACACCGCGGGTGCGATCTCGAAGTTCTCCGGCCGGCCGCCGGGCCGGCGGGCGAAGCCCAGCTCCAGCCGCTCCCGGTACCAGTCGTCCGCGCTGGGCGAGAAGTTCGTCGGCAGCCAGCCGTCGGCGATCTCGGCCGTCAGCGAGACGTTCTTCGGCCCCTCCGCGCCCAGGTAGATCGGGATGTCGGTACGGCCGCCACGCAGCGTGGAGCGGATCGGGCGGCCCAGCCCCGATCCTCCCTCCGCCGGAAGCCGGTACGTCTTGCCCTCGTACGCGACGCGCTCCCCGGCGATGGCCGCGCGCATGATCGCGACGTACTCCCGGGTCCAGCCCAGCGGGCGTTCGAAGGGCATCCCGTACCACCCTTCGACGACCTGCGGGCCGGAGAGCCCAAGCCCGATCACGGCCCGCCCTTCGGACAGCTGGTCGAGGCTCATCGCGGCCATCGCCATCCCCGTCGGGGGGCGCGCCGCCATCTGGGCGATGTCGGTGCCGAGCCGCATCGTGCGCGTATGCGAGCCCCACCAGGCCAGCGGCGTGAAGCAGTCGGCGCCGAACGCCTCATAGGACCACGCCGACTCGTAGCCCGCATCCTCGATCGTCCGCACCATCGCGGCGACGTCCCCCGGGTGTTCCGGGTTGGCCAGCCCGCCGATAGCGCATCCCAACCTTTCGATCACCGTGCATTCCTTTCGTCACCGGCCTCGTCACCGGCCTGTCATTGACCTCGTCACCGGCCTCGTCACCGGCCTCGTCACCGGCCGCGGAAGCGCGCCGGTCGGCCCTCGCGCGCCGCGGCCAGCCCTTCGAGCCGGTCCGTGCTCGTGAGGAGCCGCTCGTACAGCTCGGCCTCCAGTTCGACCCCGCTGTCGATCTCCAGCTGGCTGGACAGGTCGATGGCGCGCTTGGCCTGCGCGACCGCCAGCGGTGCCGCCGCGCTGATCTCGGCGGCGAGCGCGTCCACCGTGGCCTCGAGGTCGGCGGCGGGCACCGCGTGGTTCACCAGCCCCCACTGCCGGGCCTCGGCGCCGGTGAACCGACGGCCGGTGAAGATCAGCTCCTTCGCCCTGGGGATGCCCACGAGCCGCGGGAGCAGCTGCGTGCCGCCGCCCGCCGGCATGCTGCCGAGGGTCGTCTCGACGAGCCCCATGACGGCGTCCTCGGCGGCGACCACGAGGTCGCAGCTGAGCGCCAGCTCGAGACCGCCGCCCAGTGCGTAGCCCTGCACCTGTGCGATCACGGGGCGCGAGCAGTGGTACATCGCCGAGAACACCCGGGGCACGAGCCTGCGCCTGCGCCGCAGGTCGTCGACCGTCATCGTGGCGCGTTCGGTCCGATCCGCGCCGACGCTGAAGGCTCTGCCCCGCCCGCGCACCACGACGCACCGGACGTCCGCCTCATCCTCGATCTTCGCGAAGGTCGCGAGCAGGCACCGGTACATCGGCGTGCTGACCGCGTTGAGCACGTCGGGCCGGTCGAGCGTCACGGTCGCGACGTGACCCGCGATTCTCAGATCCACGGGCTCTTCGGCCCCGGTGCCTGCCGCTTCCATGGCCTACCGCCGGTGCTTGCCGAGGAACGACAGCACGGTCTCGTTGAACTCGCGGTAGGACTCCCAGTGCGGGGCGTGCCCCGCCTCGCTGAAGATCGCCACCTCGGCGTTCCGGACGTGGCTCGCCATCTCACGCAGGCGCGTCGGCGGGAGGTACAGGTCGCAGTCGCCGGTGAGCAGGAGCGTCGGCGTCCTGATCGACTCGATCGCCGGCCACAGCAGCTTGTTCTGCGGGGGCTGCTGCACGGTCGTGACCGGCAGCTTCGTGTGCTCGATCCACGTCGTCATCGCCTGCGGCCTCGCGGCCCGGTAGGACGGGCCGAGCTCGCGGAACGTCTCGGGCAGCGCGAACCAGCCCTCCGGCAGGATCGCCGTGGTGCCCTCGTTCCACGACGGCTCCTGGATCCCCCCCAGCGTCGCGCCCACCGTGGAGCTCAGCAGCCGGTCCGGGACCGACAGGCCGGCGTCGAACGCCGCGAACGCGCCCGCGGCCAGGCCGACCAGGTGGAACTTTCCGACGCCGAGCGCGTCCATCAGGGCCGTCAGGTCTCCGACCATCGTGCCGGGCCGCTCCGCAGGCCCGGCCTCCGACCCGTGGTATCCCCGCCGTGAGTAGCTGATCACCCGGTAGCCCGCGGCGGCGAACGCGGCCTGCTGGTAGCCCCACGAGCCGCCGTTCCCGGTGTGCGGGTGCATGAGCACCACGGTCTGGCCCCTGCCCGGGCCCCTGCCTCCGTCGCCGGTGTCCCAGACCGCCAGCCGCACGTCGGGGATCTGCACCTGCTTCCTGCCGGTCATCGCGGGCACCGGGTCCCACGACGTCTGCGCGGGCAACACGGTCTCGCGCCCGCCCCGCTTCGGGCCGCGCGCCCGCTCCCCCGCCGCGAACGCGGCCGACGGGGCGAACGCGACGATACCGGCCCCCGCCGCCCCGGCGAGCATGCGGCGTCGATTGATTGTCCGACCGGTCCTGTCGTTCA
Source organism: Streptosporangium carneum (assembly GCF_027922005.1). Lineage (GTDB taxonomy): Bacteria > Actinomycetota > Actinomycetes > Streptosporangiales > Streptosporangiaceae > Streptosporangium > Streptosporangium carneum. The sequence goes on from NZ_BSEV01000008.1 coordinate 96,432, forward strand.
TGGCATCCTCACACTTTCTTGGAACTTGACAGAACAGACACCAATGCATCCGGCAGCGGTCGTCCCTCGCACGTTCGGGCCGGGAGAAAAGGCGTTCCTCAGTTGTCGCCCGGGCGGTGCCCGGCGAGCAGTTGCAGCGGGTTCTCGCGGAAGATCGTCTCCACGACATCCTCGGGAACCCCGGCCGCGATCAGGTCGGGGCCGACCTGCCGCAGCACGTACGAGTAGCCCGGCCCACCGCGGCGCTCGCGCATCCCCAGCACGCAGACGTCGTGGGACAGCAGCAGGCTCTTGGCCCATCCGCGGCGGATCAGCTCGACCGCGTTCGCGATCCGCTGCTCCTGGAGCAGCGGGTCACCCGGGCCGTTGCCGTCGTACATCACCATCGCGCCGCGCTCAGCCAGCCGCTCGTGGTAGTCGACGTCCGGATACGTGTCGCAGTGGCCGACCGCGACCCGGCTCAGGTCGCAGCCCTCGTCCTCGAGCACGTCGAGCTGCCAGGCGCCGACCTCGCTCTTGACCGCGTGCAGGATCAGCCCGAGACCGGTCTCCTTCTGGACGCGGGCGGCGGCGCGCAGCACCCGCTCCTCGACCCCGGACACCCACTCGCGGTCGGCGCCGATCTCGCCGATCACTCCCGGCCGCACGCCGTCCTCGCCCTCGAAGTAGTCGATCAGCAGGCGATCGGTCAGCTCGGCCGTGCTCACCTTGTTCATGTCCTCTTCGTAATAGGGCTCCCGGTACCACCCGCAGCCCATGACGATGTGCACGTCGGCGCGTTCGGACACCGACCGGAGCACGCCGGGCTTACGGCCGAGCCCGCCGCTGGTGGCCTCCACGAGGGAGCCGCCGCCGAGCTCCTTGAAGACCTTCAGGTCCCGGACCGCCTCGTCCGGGTCGTTCAACGCGGCGAGACCCATCTGTCGTGTCACTCGGAACAGGTCGCACGCCACATGCTCGTGCGGCAGCACGCGTCCGAGTTCGGACACCGCGACCGGTCCGCGTACCGTCTGCACCGTCAGCTCAGCCACTGTCCGTCCTCTCCTTCGCTTCTCTCGATCACCGCACGGCCGACGGTGCTGACCACGCCGTCAGCGGAGACGCCGTACAGCGTGAGACGACGCGAGGACCCGTCCCCGGCGTCGTCGTCCGGCCGGGCGAGCACGCGGAAGGGCGCACCGACCCGGTCCATCCCCCGGTAGGAGGCGCTCAGCTCCCGCACGAACGTCCCGCGGCCGCCCCACTGCACGGCGGCACGCGCCAGGTAGGCGAGCTTGAGCAGGCCGTGGGTGATCGTCCCCGGCAGACCCCTCGCCTGCGCGAACGCGTGGTCGTAGTGCACTTCGTAGAAGTCGTCGGTGGCCGCGGCGTACCGCACGACCTCGCGACTGCTCGGGACGACCTCGATGACCGGCACGGCGTCGGCGGGCGGCTCCGTGTGATGCCCGGAACCGCCGCGACCCTGCCGGGCGCCCGTGCGGATCGTCGTCGTGGACGTGCGCGCCACCACGTCGCGCGTCATGCGGCGCCGGTACGTCGTCGCGAGCCGGTAGAACGTCAGGTCGCTGTCTCGACCCGGCTTCGTGGTGACCGACTCGATCACCGTGCGCCGCTCCAGGATCTCACCCGGCATCACGGGCGCCTCCCACCGGCACCAGTTGCCGGCGTTGAGCCGGACCGGTGCGTCCGGGACGCCCATGGCCGCCGGGTCGGTCCGATGGGCCACCAGGAACGTCGGGGGCAGCAACGCGGGGCAGGGCGCGTGACCGTCGGCGTACGGCGGGCCGTTCAGGCCTGTGATCTCCTGTAGCACCCGCGCCCGCCACTCGTCGCAGACGAAGATCTCCCAGCCCGGTTCCGGCTGCGGCTCCACGACCTCCGACACCGCTCACACCTCCGGTTCGATGCGGCTCGCGGCCCGCAGCGCGGCGCGCACCGCGGGGGTGATGGGCGATTCGAGCTCCTCACCGACGTGCGCGACCAGGCCGGCCGTACGGCTCATCAGGGCGAAACCGCGGTGCAGCCGCCAGGGCACACCCACCTCGAGCAACAGCGCGGCGGCGGCGCCCGTCGCGTTGAGCGGGAGTGCCTTGCCGGTGAGCGCGGCGGCCCGCTCGACGACGAGCTCGAGGTACTCGACGTGCTGCGCTGCGACCTTCTGGTCGCGCGCGACGCCGAGCAGCCTCCTGGCGCGCGGGTCACCGTCGCGGTGCAGGCTGTGGCCGAGGCCGGGGATCCGCTCGCCCGCGTCCACGATGGCGCGCAGCCGCGTGTCCACCGCGTCGCGGGCCACGGCACCGGCGGCGACATCGCCGGCGATGTCCGTGAGCAGGCGCCCACAGCCCTCCATCGAACCGAGCAGCACGCTTCCCGCGCCGAGCAGACCGGCCGCGACGGCGCCCTGGATCGCCTCCGGAGCCACCCAGAACGTCAGTCGCGCGGCGAGCGCGCTGGGCGTCAGCCCGTGGTCGAGCAGGCTCACCAGCACCGCGTCGACCACCTTGGCCTCGGCGGGGGTCGGCCTGCGGCCGGTCACCGCGAGCAGCGTGACCTCGGTGTAGGTCAGCTCGCCGATCAGGTCGTCGACGAGATCCAGTCCGCGCACCTGCACGTGGTGCTCGTCCGCCGCTCCTATGGCGGTGCCGATCTCCAGCGGCACGCTGCGCCCGCTCACCGCGCCACCTCCTCGGCGCGCGTGGCGGAGCACGCGAGCCCGTCCCGGATGGCGGCTGGATCGTGCGGATCGTGCGGGGAGCTCGCTGTCGGCCGAGCGTTCATGTTCCGTCTCCCACCCCGAGGATGTCCGTGGTCTGGTGGTCGGACGCGGCCGGCGTCGGCAGCCCGAGCGCCGCGAACCGGCGAAGCGGCGTGGCTCCGAGCCGCTGCCGGACCGCGTCGGTCACGTCGGAGTATGTGAACTCGTCGGCGAGGCGCACGCTCTCGTGTTCCTGAGGAGGCTCCCACCGGGCGAGCCTGCGGCCGGCCGCTGTGAAGGTCTGCCCGGTGATGTGGCGGTTGGCCGGGTCGAGCAGCGCGCGTATGAGCTCGGCGACCAGTTCGGGGCCCTGTCGCTCGGCGTCGGGCCTGCTGGCCTGCATCTGATCGGTGAGCCGCGAGGTCATGCGCGTCGCCGCGGAGGGGACGACGCAGTTGACGTTGACGCCGTAGCGTCCCATCGCCAGCGCCGTGCTCTGGGCGAGGCCCACGATGCCCGCCTTGGCCGCCGCGTAGTTGGCCTGTGCCGGGCTGCCCTCCAGGCCCGCCGCCGAGCTCAGCACCACGATGCTTCCGCCGCGCTGGCGGCGCATCTGCTCCGTGGCGAAGCGCACGCAGTTGAACGTGCCCTTGAGATGCACGGCGACGACCGAGTCCCACTCGTCCTCCGTCATGTTGAAGATCATGCGCTCGCGCAGGATGCCGTGGCAGGTGACAAGGCCGGCGAGCGAACCGAACTCCTCGACCGCGCGCCGGACCAGGTCTGCCGCCGCGTCGAACGAGACGACGTCGTGCTGGTGGGCCACGGCGCGGCCGCCTCGGGCCCGGATCGCCTCGACCACGGACTCCGCCACCTGCCGGTCCGGGTCGCGGCCGTCGACGGACACCCCCAGATCGCTGACGACGACGCCGTAGCCCGCGGCGGCGACGCACTCGGCCACCGCGGCTCCGATGCCTCCACCCGCACCGGTAACGATTACTCCGCCAGGCACAGCCACCTCACGCGCTCACCGACGACGCGGCGGAGCGGTCGAGCGCGCCCGAGGCCGCCGACCCTGCGATCCGCCCGAACACCGAGCCCGCTGTGAGCCCGCTGCCCCCCGGGTAGTTGAAGTAGAAGATCCCGCCGACGATCTCCCCGCACGCGTACAGCCCGGGAATGGGCTCTCCGGTGACGTCGATCACGCGCGCCGACGTGTCGATCTTCAGACCGCCGAAGGTGAACGTGATTCCGCACGTCACCGCGTAGGCCTCGTACGGTGGCGAATCGAGGGTGTTGGCCCAGTTCGACTTCGGCACCGCCAGCCCGGAGGTGCCCCGCCCGTCCTTGACGTTGGGGTTGAACGGGACCGACTGGTCGACCGCCGCGTTGTAGTCGCCGACCGTCCGCAGGAACTGCTCCGCGTTGATGCCGTCCATCCGCCGGACGAGTTCCTCCAGGGTCGGCGCCACGATCTTCGTGACCTGCCGGATCCGGTACTCGTCGCGCAGCAGGTGGCTCACCTTGCTGTCGAAAACCTGCCAGGCGATCTGCCCCGGCTGCTTCAGGACCTCCTGGCCGTACTTCGCGTAGGTGTAGTTCCGGAAATCCGCGCCTTCGTCGACGAACCGCTCGCCGCGGCTGTTGACGATGATCCCGAAGGGATAGCTGTGCTTCTGGAACCCGTCACCGACCAGGCGGTCACCGAACGCGGGCGCGTTGCTGTCCCAGCCCACCGCGTGGCAGCCCGACCAGTTGCCCCACGACATGGCGCCGATGTCCATCGCCATGCGATGTCCGTCGCCCACGTCGAACTGGGTGCCGCGGACCTTGGCGAACTCCCACCCCGGCCCCAGGTAGCGGGTGCGCCACTCCGCGTTGGCCTGGAATCCGCCGCAGGCCAGCACGACGGCGTCAGCGGAGATCGTCCGGATCTCCCCGCCGGCCCGGACCACGACGCCGCTCACCTTGCCGCCGTCCTCGGTGAGGCCGATGGCGCGGTGGCCGTAGAACACCTTGCCGCCCGCCGACTCGAACGCGGCGAACAACGAGTCGACGAGCCCGGGGCCGCCTCCGTTGGCCTCCAGCGTCAGGCCTCCCCAGAAGGTGAACTTCCCGTCCACCTGGAACGCCTGACGGCCGTAGATCGGCAGGAACCGCACTCCCTTGTCGCGCATCCACTTCAACGTGTCGAAGCTGCGCGTCACGAGCAGATCGACCAGGTCGGGGTCGCAGCGGTACTGCGTGACCCGGGCCATGTCGTCGAAGAACTGCTCCTGCGAGTAACTGCCGAAGTCGGTCTTCGCGAGCTGCTCTTCCGACAGGTCGGGGACGAGCTGGACGATGTCCTCCCTGCCGTCGTAGGCGAAACGCATGGCCCCTGCGGTGAATCCGGAGTTCCCGCCACGCTCGGGCTCCGGGGCGGCTTCGAGCAGTGTCACCTCGGCCCCGCCTTCGAGGGCGGCCAACGCGCTACACAAGCCGGCGTTACCGCCGCCGATGACGACAACTCGACTCTGACCCATTGCCTGCCCCTCTCCTTGCATGTGCAACGTAAACTCTAATATATCAGATGTCAATGCTCCGGCAAGGCGGCCCCGCTGTGCCCGAGGAGGTCGGCCGGCGCCAGAAGCCCACGGGGTAGGTCAAGCGCCTGAGCGGGCTCGCGGGGTGAGACTCGTCTATCCAGCCGGTTACACATGGGCACCCCACCGAACTGCCACCATGCGCATGCCCTGGCATTCACCTCGCCGGGAAGTCAGATCGATCGGAGGAGCACGTGGCGGACGGAGCGCTCTATGTCAGGTTCCAGGGCACCGACCTCGATCGGCGCGGACGCTTCCCCGGCGTGTTCGGCCTGGTCAACGTCCTGGCAGCCGCAGGGAAGCTGACGGCGGAGCAGGAGCGTTTCAGGCAGGCGAACAACGCCTGGTACGACGCGAACTTCACCAACCCCTCGGACGTCGACCCCACGGTCTACGACCACGACCTGAACCCGGGCGCCGCCGCCTGGTTCAAAACGTCGGCGCACCCGCTCGTCGAACGCGTCGCGGGCTACCTGGAGATCCTCACCGCCCACGGCGTCGGCCACGAAGCGGTGCGCTCCTCAGACCCAGGAAGGATCGTCTACGAAGACGACCACCAGATCGTCGTGGTCCCCCACCGGCACGGCAAGACAGCGTCGTAGGTCACGCGATCGGGTAGACGTCCCCCAACTCATGGCGGTCGGCCGGGAGCAGCACCTCCGCCACGGCCAACACCCGCCCCGAGGCGTCCCGGACCGCGCCGTAGACCGGCAGCACATCGAGTACGTCATCGGTTTCAACCTCGACCGCCGCGCCTTCGACCTGCTGGGCTGCACGCCCACCGCGCCGGGGGCGATCGGGGCCTTCCGCCGCTCGGCGCTGCAGGCACTCGGCGGCGTCAGCGTCGACACCCTGGCCGAGGACACCGATCTGACCATGGCGCTGTGCCGGGACGGCTGGAGGGTGGTCTACGAGGAGCAGGCGCTGGCGTGGACCGAGGCGCCGACCTCGCTCAGGCAACTGTGGCGCCGGCGTTGAGGACTCGACCACCGTAGACCCAGGGTGGCGTTTCCCCGGCTCAGAGTGCGTGATCTTGAAGACTTCCCGCGCCGACAACAGGGGTGGCCGCTTTTCCTTGGCCAAGGCCGGCTACAGCACATCGAGACTGACCGGAACAACGAACTCCACACCCGGCACGTCACCAAGCGTGCTCTTCAACGTCCTGACCGCACCGAGAACGTCGGTCTTGACGTAGAGGGTCTCCTGCTCGACCGGACCTGGATCGAAAGCACACAGCCGGTCAGGACAGTAGAAGGCGTTGACCTTCGTCGCGAAGGCGCTGTCCTCGTAATAGATCTTTTCGACGTCCACCGCCTGCCGGATCTTCTCGGTGATGATCTCTCTGTCATCCTTCGTCGCCGCACGGGCCCCCTCCTTTTCGAGCTGGAGAGAGGGAGAGCCCGGGCCGGTCAATATGATCCGCACGTCTGCCTTGCCCGCCCAGAAGTTGGACGGCAGCCGTACCAGCCTTACGGAGGCCGGTGACTTCGCGATCTCCTCTGCGATCTTCGGGATGTCACTCACATCGCGGGCGGTGCCCACAAAATGCGCCTGGACGCCGCAAACATTGCGAGTCCCCAGCGGTCCTTCCTCCATCTGCAGTTTGCTGTAGGCGGTGAGGCTCTCGATCTCCGGCAAGGCACGGAGAAACCTCTCAACAGCCGGCTGGGTCTCCGGTGTCAGCCCTTCCTTCGAGCACTGCAGAACCATGAACCCACGCTGCTCAGGCCATGGACCGTCCGGCGGCGCAAGAACATCGTGTGAACCTCCCCCGACGAACCAGGCAGCGCCTGCTCCACCGACGACGAGAAGTGCAAGCACGGTCGCCACGGCTGCCCGCAGCCGTGGGCGTGGCTTGGACACACCTTCGCGGGGGACCACTTCGGCTGCTGATTCGTCGTTCGACGGGGACACGCGGATGACCATCTCCTATGGTCGATTCCCACGTCAAGATCAGGTTGTGCGGCGTACGCGGCGCTGTCGGAGCGACGCAAGACACGCCTCGTCCGCACCGATCCGCCGGTTCGCCCTGGACGGCGGCTCGTGATCCGCGCCCGTACGAGGCCGCGCGGACGGATCTCAGGCGGTTGTGCGAACAATTCACATGACGACCCACGTGAGGATCGACTAGGGATACCTCATGCCGATTCATGTGCGCCTTGAGGACCTGTGCCGGGAGACCTGGGAGGACGTGGCCGACCTGACGGTGGCCGACGACCAGCGCGACCTCGTCGCGTCAAACCTGTACTCGATCGCCGAAAGCCGCTTTCTGCCGGGCTTCGTGACCCGGGCGGTGATGCACGGCGAGTGCGCCGTGGGCTTCGCGATGTACGGTCCCGATCCCGACGACGGCCACGTGTGGCTGTACCGCTTGATGATCGACAAGTCTCACCAGGGCAAGGGCCTGGGCCGGGCCGCCCTCCGGCAGATCGTCGCGCATGTGCGGGACGGGCTCGGCGCGCCGGTGCTGCGGCTGGGCGTACGCGCCGACAACGTCGTGGCCAAGGCTCTCTACACCTCTGCCGGATTCGCCCCCACCGGGCAGACCTTCGGCGAGGAGGAGATCCTGGAACTCCGCCTGTCCGCCGACGGCTGAGCCCGTCGGGGACCTCCCGCCGTGACGGCTCAGGGCTGCGGCCCCGCGAGCGGAACCTGAGCCTGCTCGACATCGCCCCCGGCCCCACCGCTCCTGCGACCATCTTGCGATGGATGATCACCGCACAGGGCCCGTCGCCGGGCGTTACTCCCCGGTCTCCCCGTCCACCGACTCTCGGAGGAGATCGGCGTGACCGTTGTGGCGCGCGTACTCCTCGATCATGTGGACCACGATCCACCGTAGGGACGGCGTCTCGCCGCCGGGCCAGGACCGCTGGGCCAGACGGTCCAGGCCGCCGTCGTCCAGCGCCTCAGCGACCGCCTCACGGGAGCGGTCCACAGTCTTCTCCCACAACGCGAACAGCTCCTCCGGGGAGTCGTCGGCGGCGGAGTTCCACTCCCAGTCCCTGTCGGCGCGCCAATCCACGGTGTTCCACGGCGCGGATCGGTCCCGCCCGTGCAACCGGTGGGAGAACCAGTGGTCTTCCACGTATGCCAGATGCTTGAGCAGCCCGCCCAGCGTCATCGACGAGGCACCCACCGTTGCCGTCAGCCCCGCGGCGCCGAGACCCCGGCACTTCCACGCCAATGTCGCGCGATGGTAGTCGAGGAACCCCAGGAGGGTCGCCGTCTCGTCACCCGCGACAGGCGGCTCGGGTCGACCGTGCTCGTCCACATCAGTCATGAACGGCAAGCGTAGCGACTGCGATCACCGGTGGTCAGGGAAACACTCGGCTCCGTGTTCCGGGGACGTGACGAGCCCGGTCTGACCGCTGCCAGACGTGGTTCGGCGGTGTGGAGCTCGCCGTTGGCGTCTCGCGACCAGTCTCGTAACCAGAGGTGGTCCAGGTCGGACGGCATCTCGGTAACGGTGATCTCGCCAGGTTCCGCTTCGGTGGCGGTACGACGGATCAGTTGTCCGGGCCGTTGCGGCAGATCGCCCAGGACACCTCGACCGGGCCGATCCGGTGGCCGCCGTGAACACCGCCGCCGGCCTGCACCGCCTGCTCTGCGTCATCACAGGCGGCCAGGCGCCCTCGGTGGAGAACGTCGAAACCGGGACCGCAGAATTGCTCCATATCCTGCCATGAAGGTGTGAACTCCCATTTCTGCGATTTAGGTTGGCCAGGCGATCAGGCATCTGTCACCCCTGGCCTGGCCCACCGAACAGCCGGGTGTGGCACCGTAGTCAGGCGCGAGGTCGGCATCAGCCGATCCCGGGTGCGCTCATGTCAGACTTCAGCGCCGCGCCAGCGCCAGCACGCTCAGCCCGAACATCAGGACGCCCAGCGGGAGATGGACCGACGGTACGTGCGCGATGCCGAGCACGACCTGGACGGAGGCGAGGACAAGGAAGCCGGACGCGTGCCAGATGGGCCGGGGCGAGCCGCCGCCCGGCTTCCATGCCAGCACCGCCGCGAGCACGTACAGCACTGACGCCCCGTACATCACGCGGGCTCCGGCACTGTGCAGCGTCTCTCCGTAGGGCGAGGTCAGCAGCAGTCCGGCGGAGACCGCTTGAAGGAAGATGGTCAGGGTCTGCAGGGTGATCGCGATCCGCAGAAACGAGAAGCTGCGCTGTGCCGTCGCCTGGGTGGCCATGTCACGGTCCTCCTGTTCCGCCCCGGGGGGCAGTGGATCGATAAGGTCTCACCAGCCCGACGACGCGGGCCTGCGAAAGGTAAGGTGAGAAGGCGGTCGGGAGCATGGGGATGGCTGGGACGAGCACCGATGAGATAGCCGGCGAGCGGCGCCAGCTGATCAATGTCGCCTACCGGTTGCTCGGTTCACTGGCCGAGGCCGAGGACGCCGTCCAGGAGGCCTACGCGCGCTGGTACGCGCTGCCACGAAGTCGGCAGGAGGAGATCACGTCCCCTGGCGCGTGGCTGACGACGGTGACCGGCCGCGTCTGCCTGGACGTGCTCGGCTCGGCGCGGGCCCGGCGCGAACGCTATGTCGGCGCGTGGCTGCCCGAGCCGCTGCCCGACCGCGCCGAGTGGGACCACGGCCATGGCGCCGACCCCGCCGACCAGATGGTCCTGGACGAATCGGTGACCATGGCCTTCCTCGTCGTCCTGGAGTCGATGACGCCCGCCGAGCGGGTGGCGTTCGTCCTGCACGACGTCTTCCGTTACCCCTTCGCCGAGATCGCCGGCGTCCTCGGCCGGACCTCTGCGGCCTGCAAGCAACTGGCGGCCTCCGCCCGGCGGCGGGTGGGCGGCGCGCGCGCTCCGGTGACGGCGGCCGGGCAGGCCGACACGGTGCGGCATGTCAAGAAGGCATGGGAGACGAAGGACATCGCGGCCCTCGTCGACCTCCTCGACCCGGCCGCCGTGATGACCGCCGACGGCGGCGGCGTGGTCGGTACCGTCCTGCGCCCGATCGAAGGCGGCGCGCGCGTCGCCCGGTACATGGTCGCCATCGCCGGCAAGGCTCCGGGGCTCGAACTCCTGGAACGGTCGGTCAACGGTGTGCCGGGCCTGGTGGCCCAGCGTGACGGCGTCGTCATGACCGTAGCCTCGTTCGATGTCGCCGACGGCCGCGTCACCCGGATCTGGGTGGTCCGCAATCCGGAGAAGCTGCGGCCGTGGGCGCGAGGCCGCTGACGGGTCGCCGCACGACACGGCTCATGCGGAAGGCCGCGTCGGCGTCGGGGGGCCGCCGTGCCGCCGGTCGCGGGCTCAGAGGTCGCGCTCCTGGTCGTTGAGAATGGCGAGCGCGATCGTGACCGCGCCGGCCGCGTCGCCGACCTCGATCGCCTCGTACAGGTCCTGGTGGGTGGAGTCGGAGCCGAGCCCCGCACGTTCCATGCAGTGATCACGGCGGACCGTGTCGCGCACCGCCTCGCTCATGCCGCGATACAGGTCCAGCAACACGGGGTTGTGCGAGGCCGCGGCGATGGACAGGTGGAAGTCCACGTCGGCGTCGGCGAACGCGTCGAGGTCCGCGGCCTGGTGAGCGGCGGTGCGCCGCTCCAGCGCCTCCCTCAGTTCGTCGAGGTCCGCCGGCTTGCGTCGTTCGGCGGCGAGCCTGGCCGCCACGAGGTCCAGGCCGCGCCGCACGTCGATGATGTCCATCGTGGCCGCGCGGTCCAGGCGGCGCTTGAGCGCCACCTCGCTCTCGTCGGTCGCGGTGACATAGGTTCCGTCGCCTTGACGAGTGGTGAGCAGGCCGGCGTGGACCAGCACGCGGACGGCCTCGCGTACCGACAACCTGCTCATGCCCAGCGCCTCGGCCAGCTGGCCCTCTGTAGGGATCTTGGTGCCGACCGGCCAGACGCCGCTCGCGATCTCCTGGCGAAGCTCGCGGATGGCGGAGTCAACGAGGGAGGTCCGGCCCACATGCCGCATTTGTCCTCTTCTCTAATCATCTGATGTCTGATAATCCTATGCCACTGTTGCCCTCAGGTTAAGGGGATCAGCCGGTATGGCTCAGATTCTGTTCACCGATGTCCGCCCCCACGATGTCCTGGTCGAAGACGGCCGCCTCGTCCCCCTGGAACGCAGAACGGAAGGGTGCGAGGTGGTGGAAGCGGGCGGGCTGCTCGCCCTGCCCGCCCCGGTCGACGCGCACGTCCATCCCGACAAGACCACCTGGGGACAGCCCTGGCTGAGCCGTACTCCGGCTCGGACGCTGCGTGACCTGATCGAGGGCGACGTCGCGGCGCGGGCGGGAATGACCGCGCCGGTCGCCGCGCGGGCCGCGGCGCTCATGGACCACGCGATCGCACGCGGTACGCGGGCGTGGCGGGCGCACGTGGACGTCGCCCCGGTGTACGGGCTGAGCAACGTGCACGGCGTGCGGGAGGCGGCTCAGGCGCGCGAGGACCTGCTGGACGTGCAGATCGTCGCCTTTCCCCAGCTCGGGCTGCTCTCGGCGCCGGGGACGGCGGAGCTGATGGAGCAGTCGCTGAAGGAGGGCGCGGACATCGTCGGCGGCCTCGACCCCGTGGGCGTCGACGGCGACCTGCACGGACACCTCGACCTGCTGTACGGCATGGCCGAGCGGCACACCGTACCCGTCGACATCCACCTGCACGACGGCGGCGAGCAGGGGGTCGCGCAGGTGCTCGAGATCGCTCGCAGGGCGAGGTCCAGCGGTGTGCCGACCACGATCAGCCACGCCTTCTGCCTGGCCGACCGCGAGGACCTGGCCGAGACGCTGGCCGAGGCGAAGGTCGCGCTGACCACCTGCGCGCTCGGCGCGGACCCGGTCCTGCCCGTCAGGTCGCTGCTCAAGGCCGGAGTGCTGGTTGGCCTCGGATCCGACGGGGTACGGGATCCGTGGACGCCGTTCGGCGACGGCGACATGATCAACCGCGCGCACCTGCTCGCCTACCGCACCGACGCCCGCACCGACGAGGAGCTGGCCACGTGCTACGAGGTCGCGGCGCACGGCGGCGCCGCCCTGCTGGGCCTGGAGCCGGCTCGGCTGCAGGCCGGCGACCCCGCCGACTTCATCCTGGTTCGCGCCGAGTCCGTGGCCCAAGCGGTCGTGGACAAGCCCACCCCCCAGTTCGTCGTCCGCAACGGACGCGTTCGCGAAAGGTCCTGTTGATGATCCGTCGAGCCATACCTGTGGCCACCGCTCCGGCGTGCCGGTGCTGCGTGCCGACGGCGGCGAGGACGTGCGCCGGGAGCCCGAGCTCGGCGAGAAGGGGCTCGCCGACGTGATCCGCATGCGGGGGTCGACGGAGCTGCGGCTGCTGCGCGATCGGTACGGCCGGCACCCGCTGGACGTGCTGGAGGAGCCGGTGCGGTTCCGCGCGCGGACCTGCTTCGAGACGATGAAGGCCGCCTGCTCCGAGCGTGACCGCATGCGCCGCGACCCGGCGCTGCCGTTCCCCGCCTCCTTCCGCGTCGTCGAGGCCGGCCCATGAGCGGCACCGGACGCTTCACCGAGCTCAGCGCCGACCTCGCCGCCGAGCTCGACACCCGGCTCGCCGCGGCGGACGAGCGGCTGCGTACGGCCTACCCCGGTGAGCCGTCCGGCCGGCAGCCGGTGCACACCGTCTACGTCCCGGCCGACCGCTACACGCCGGACACCGTACGAACATGGGGCCGAAGGGCCCGGGCGGCGCTGGCCGAGCACGGCCGGACCGCCATGGAGTTCGCCGACGCGCTCGACCTGCCGCCGCGGACGGCGGCGGAGGTGTATGACCTGGTCCGGGCCAAGCTGGAGCGCGAGCCGGTCGAGGACCTGAGGATCGACTTCGAGGACGGCTACGGCAACCGCTCGGACGCCGAGGAGGACGCCGCCGCCCGGACCGCCGCGAAGGCCCTCGCCGCCGCTGTCGCCGCCGGCGACGGCTCGCCCTTCTGCGGAATCCGGTTCAAGAGTTTCGAGGCGCCGACCCGGCGGCGCGGCCTGCGCACCCTGGCGCTCTTCCTGGAGACCCTCGGCCCGCCGCCCGGCGGCTTCGTCGTCACGCTCCCGAAGGTGACGTCCGTCGAGCAGGTGGAGGCGATGGTGCTGACCGGCGAGCGGCTGGAGGCGGCGTACGGGCTGGAAGCCGGGAGCCTGCGGTTCGAGATCCAGGTGGAGACACCGCAGGCGATCCTCGGCACGGACGGCGTCTCGCCGCTGGCGCCGATGATCCGCGCCTCGGCCGGACGCTGCACGGGCCTGCACTACGGCACCTACGACTACTCGGCGGCGCTCGGGGTGTCGGCGGCGTACCAGAGCGTGGAGCATCCGGTCGCCGACCACGCCAAGGCGGTGATGCAGGTCGCCGCCGCCGGCACCGGCGTACGCGTCTGCGACGGCTCGACCAACGTGCTCCCGGTCGGCGACGGTGACGCGGTCCGCGCCGCTTGGAGGCTGCACGCGCGCCTGGTCCGGCGCGCCCTGGAGGGCGGCGTCCACCAGGGCTGGGACCTGCATCCGGCCCAGCTTCCGAGCCGGTACGCCGCCGTCTACGCCTTCTTCCGGGAAGGACTGCAGGCCGCGGCCGCCCGGCTACGCGGCTATCTCGAACGCGAGGAGTCCGGCTTCCTCGACGAGCCCGCGACCGCCCGGGCGATGGCCGGGTTTCTCGCCCGAGGTCTCGACTGCGGCGCCGTCGGCGAAGCCGAGCTCCACGCCCTCGTCGGCATCGCCCCACCCGAACTACGTGCCGTGCGCGTCGGCGGCAGGACAGGGGGCTGACATGCGCATCCTGATCGTGAACGTGAACACCACCTCGTCGATGACCGACACGATCCGTGCCCAGGCCGCGGCGCACGCGTCGCCGGGCGTCGAGATCGTCGGCCTCACCCCGTCGTTCGGGCCCGAGTCGGTGGAGGGGAACTTCGAGAGCTATCTGGCGGCGGTCGCCGTGATGGACCGGGTCGTCCGATACGACGAGCCGTACGACGCGGTGATCCAGGCCGGGTACGGCGAGCACGGCCGCGAGGGGCTGCAGGAGCTGCTCGACGTCCCCGTGGTGGACATCACCGAGGCGGCCGCACAGGTCGCGATGCTGATCGGACGCACGTACTCGGTCGTCACCACGCTGGACCGTGCCGTACCGCAGATCGAGGACAGGCTGCGGCTCGCCGGGCTGACCGGCCGGTGCGCGTCGGTCCGGGCCAGCGGGTTGTCGGTTCTCGAGCTCGAGAGGGACCCCGCCCTGGCCGTCGACGCGATCGTCGCCCAGGCCCGCGAAGCCGTCGTCGACGACCGGGCCGAGGTGATCTGCCTCGGGTGCGGCGGAATGGCCGGCCTCGACCGGGAGATCACCGCCGCCACCGGGGTACCCGTCGTCGACGGCGTCGCCGCCGCGGTCGCCCTCGCCGAAGGGCTCGTCCGGCTCGGCCTCACCACGAGCAAGGTACGCACCTACGGGACGCCGCGCCCCAAGGCCGTGACCGGGTGGCCGATCACCACCGGGACCGCGACCGGCGTCCGGTCGACCGACGCGGGACGGCGAAGCCGTGGAGGTGACGCCTGATGGCCGGGCTGGACCTGCTGTTCAGGGCCCGTCGAGTGGTCACCGCCGACGGAGAGGCGGCACGCAGCGTCGGCGTACGGGGCGGGACGGTCGTCGCGGTCGAGCCGCTGGACGCCGGTCTCGACGCCGCCGAGGTCATCGAGCTCGGCGACGACGAGGTGCTGCTGCCCGGCCTCGTGGACAGTCACGTGCACGTGAACGACCCCGGCCGGACCGAGTGGGAGGGATTCGGGACCGCCACCCGGGCGGCCGCGGCCGGCGGCGTCACGACGATCGTCGACATGCCGCTGAACAGCGTCCCGCCCACCGTCGACGCGGCGGCGCTGCGGGTGAAGCGGGAGGCCGCCGAGGGGCGGGTGCACGTCGACGTCGGCTTCTGGGGCGGCGCCGTACCGGGCAACCTGCGCGAGCTGCGCGGGCTCCACGACGCGGGCGTGTTCGGGTTCAAGTGCTTCCTGCTGCACTCGGGCGTGGACGAGTTCCCCCATCTGGAGCCGGGCGAGCTGGCGGACGCGCTCCGGGAGATCAGGGCGTTCGACGCGCTGATGATCGTGCACGCCGAGGACCCGCACGTGATCGACCACGCCCCGCCCGCGCACGGCGCGAGCTACCGGGACTTCCTGCGCTCCCGGCCGCGCGACGCGGAGAACCTCGCGGTCGCGCGCGTCATCGAGCTGGCCCGCCGGACCGGCTGCCGGGTGCACATCCTGCACCTGTCCAGCTCGGACGCGCTGCCGATGATCCGCTCCGCCCGGCACGACGGCGTCCGGATCACCGTGGAGACCTGCCCGCACTACCTGACGTTCAGCGCCGAGGAGATCACCGAGGGAGCCACCCAGTTCAAGTGCTGCCCGCCGATCCGCGAGGCGGCCAACCGCGAGTCGCTCTGGCAGGGACTCGCCGACGGCACGATCGACTGCGTGGTCTCCGACCACTCGCCGTGCACACCGGAGCTCAAGCGGTTCGACACCGGTGACTTCGGCGCCGCCTGGGGCGGCATCGCGTCACTGCAACTCGGCCTGCCCGCGGTGTGGACCGAGGCCGGACGCCGCGGCCACACGCCGGCCGACGTGGTGCGCTGGATGGCCGAACGCCCCGCGGAGGTGGCGGGACTGTCCCGCAAGGGCCGGATCGCGCCGGGCTACCAGGCCGACTTCTGCGTGTTCGCGCCCGACCAGGCGTTCACGGTCGACAGGGACCGGCTGCACCACCGCAACCCCGTGACGCCCTACCACGGCCGCAGGCTCACCGGCGTGGTCCGCGGCAGCTGGCTGCGCGGCGTACGGATCGACATCGACGGCCCGCCGCGGGGCCGGCTGCTCAACCGAGGAGAAATATGACTTTCACCCGCTTTCCGGACCTGGCCTCGCGTGCGCTGGCCGGCAGTGTCGTGTATGCCAACGACGAGTTGTTCGCCGAGCGCGAGAACCTGATCAAGGCCGGTCCCGCGGTGTTCTCGGCGGAGGACTTCGGCCACAAGGGCAAGGTGTACGACGGCTGGGAGACCCGTCGCCGGCGCGAGCCCGGGAACGACTGCGCGATCGTCCGGCTCGGCGTCCCCGGCGTGGTGCACGGTGTGGTGATCGACACCGCCTGGTTCAAGGGCAACTATCCGCCGTACGCCTCGGTGGAGGCGACCAGCGTCGAGGGAGCGCCGTCACCGGCCGAGCTGGAGCGGGCGAGCTGGGAGACGATCGTCGGGAAGAGCGCGATCAAGGGCGACGCCGAGAACGCGTTCGAGGTGGCGGACCGGCGGCGCTGGACGCATGTCCGGCTGAGCATCTACCCCGACGGCGGGGTGGCCCGGTTCCGGGTGCACGGCGAGCCGGTGCCGGACCCGCGGTTCCTGGACGGCACCATCGACCTGGCCGCGCTGGAGCACGGCGGGGACGTGGTGGACTGCTCGAACACGTTCTACTCCTCGCCGGTGCAGCTGCTGCTGCCCGGCAGGGCCAGGATCATGGGCGACGGCTGGGAGAACGCCCGCCGCCGCGACGGCGGCAACGACCATGTGTCGATCAGGCTGGCGGCCCGTGGGCGGGTCCGCCGGGTGGAGATCGACACGTCGTACTTCGTCGGCAACGCGGCAGGCTGGGCCTCGCTGAGCGGGACCGACGCCGACCGTCCGGACGAGGACGCGCAGTGGTTCGACCTGGTTCCGAAGACCCGGCTGCAGCCGGACACGCGTCACTTCTTCCGCTCGGTGTCGGCCGCGCCCGTGACGCACGTCCGCCTCGACGTCTTCCCCGACGGCGGTCTGGCCAGGCTCAGGGTGCACGGTGAGCTGGTCGCCGACGCCCACCGGGCGGCCGTGCTCCGCTGGCTCGACCTGCTCCCCGCCGGACACGCCGTCCAGGTGATTCACGGGGCCGGCGTGCCCCGTCGATCCGCCGAGGAGCTCCTTCGCCGACGGCCGTTCGCCGACGGCGGCGTACTGCCCTCAGCGGTTCTCTCCGCCCTCCTGGGAGAACCCCGGTAAGTTCAGGGTCTCCGGCTTCACGCACGAGAAGGCGGCGCCTTCGATTGCGTCGGCGGCACCGTGCTGCTGACCGCGGACGGCCCGGAGGAGCTCAACACCGTCCCGAACCGGCTGAACGTCGTCGACTGATCCCGCTGGGCGCCGCGGCCTGTCAGACCGCGGCGCCCGCTTTCGTCGACGGGTGAGAACCCTCTCGCCCGTCCGGTTCGACTCCCGCCACCCGCTCCAAGCAAGAAGGCCCAGGTCAGGAGCGGTTCCGAGCCCGGGGCGGCAAGGATCCGACCGCCTCGATGTGGCACGATGCCTGCATGCAGCTTGATCAAACCCTTGTCGACGCGGCCGTCGCACAGATGGATCGGCGATGGCCGGCTGATGAGCCGGGCGGCGCCGCGGCCGTCTACCTGGAGGACGGGCAGATCCTCACCAGCGTCGGCCTGGACAATCTCAACGGCGGAGTGTCCCTGTGTCATGAGACTGGCGCCATCTGCCAGGCCTACACGCTCAACAAGAAGATCACCGCCTCCGTGTGCGTCTATCGGGCCTCCGAACGTGACCGCGTCCTCGTCCTTCCTCCGTGCGGCATCTGCCAGGAGCGCTTGGCCTTGTGGGGGCCTGACGTACAGGTCGGGGTGCCTGACGACTCCACCGTGACGGGGTGGGGCGTTCGCACTCTTCGCGACGTGAACCCGTTCTACTGGGGATCGCAGTTCACCGAAGACGGCGCCTGGCCTTCCCCTGAAGTCCACTCCTCCTGACAGACAGGCCCCGGCCCACAAGGGCGTCGGCGACGGCCCGGCCCCTCCCGCGGGCGACCGCGCGGCGGGCGGCGCCGAACGCCGCCGGAAGCACCCCCCGGCCGCCGGTACCCGCTCTCCGCCTCTCAGTCGCCGTGGTGACAGTGCCCGCCACGGTGCTCGGCCTCGTTGGCGGGCACGTTGAGCGTGGGGTTGCGGTCGAAGAACCCGTACGGCGTCAACGAGAACCCGACATGGTCGACCGGCATCACCGGCCAGTCCTCGGGCCGCGGGAAGTGGGTCACGCCGAAGGTGTGCCACAGCACGACGTCCTCGCCGTCCAGGGGCCGGTCACCCGCGACGTACGCGGGCAGACCGTCGCCGCCCGGGTTCTGGTTGACGAACTCGCCGGCCGGGTACCGCTCCTCAGGCGTGTACCGGGTGATCCACAGATCCCGGGTGGTGAACGCCGCCCGCGCGGCGATCGACGACGACGGGTCCGCCAGCAGGGTCGGGTTCTGCTCGGCGCGCAGCACGTAGCCGGTCGGCTGACCGAGCCGGTTGGTGCGCTCGGTGCTCACCACGTGCCAGGTCCGCCCGACCGAGGCGTCCGCACTGCGCACCCCCTCGGCCTCGCTCGCGATCCGGGTCCGGGCGTAGCTGAAGGCGTTGCCGTACGGGTTCTCCGGCGAGACCGGCACCCGGACCGCGTCGACCTCGTCGACCGCGTTCCGGAGGCCGTCGACCATCATGTCGAGGCGCGCGCTGAACAGGTGCTGGTGGAACGGGGCGGCCAGGCCCGGAGCCACCTCGCTGGCGTAGGGCCATTCTTCCAGCCCGCGGTAGGCCGAGGCGAAGAGGATGCCGGTGAGCTTGGCCTCGCACTCGATCCTGCCGTCGAGGTAGAGGTACCAGTAGAAGCCGTAGTCGTAGTTGCCGACCGTGGTGAAGAACGAAATCACCAGGCGGCGCTGGCGGCGGACCTCGGCCGAGTTCGGGGTGTAGATGTCGGTGTGCTTCCAGAGCGTGCCGTAGTCCTCCTCGTGCAGGCAGATCGCGTTGGGGATCCGCCGCACGTCCCCGGCCTCGTCGGCCAGGTCGACATCGACGTAGTGGATCTCGCCGAGGCAGTCGCAGCCCAGGGTGAGCGAGTTCGCGAACCGGCCGAAGAGGTATTCACCGGTGTCGAAGTAGTTCTGCCAGAACCGGACCGGCGCCGGGTCGCCGTACGGCACCACCATCTCGGCGATGGAGGCGCGGTAGACGACCGGCCGGAGCTCGCCGTCGTGGTCGGGGTCGGCGTAGGCCAGCTGGTGGAGCACCAGGCCCTCGCGGGCGTCGAACCCGAAGTGGAAGGACCAGTTCGCCCAGGTGATCTGGTCGCCCTCGACCTGGAACGACGGCCCGTCGGGCTGGGTTATCTCGATGGGTCTCAGGGTCTCCAGCGGCGCCGGGCGCCCCTGCGGGAGGTGGAACCTGCTCGGCTCCTCCGGCAGCGGGAAGACGCCGATGTCGACGATCTCGGTCGCCTTCTTCTCGATCAGGTCGACGTAGGCGCTCAGCCCGTCCACCGGGTGCGCCCAGACGTGACCGTCGGGGTCGGCCGCGGCGAAGCAGAGCACCCGGATGATCCGCCTGCCCTTCTCGCCGGGCAGGTCGAAGACGCCGGCGGAGAGCGGCGCGCATCTCACCTGCTCCGCGGTCAGACCGCGCTTGGCCAGCGCGTCGACCCAGGCCGGCTCCTGGGCGAGGATCCCGTCGACCGACATGAACTCCTCGACCAGGACCGGCATCCCGCCCTGGGAGCCGTCGACGTCGACGATCGCGGCCACCGCGTCGGCGGTGAGGTCGACGGTCACGTCCCGGGCGTCGCCGGTCGCGGTGTCGAGCAGCAGCACCCGCGCCCGGCGGTCGGGCCTTGGCCCGGTGCCGGCCTGGAACGCGAGCACCTCCTGCTTGTGCGGCTCGAGCAGGCCGACGTAGACGAAGCGGACGCTCTCGCCGGCCAGGCCGGCCTCGCGTACCAGGGCGGCGGTCCGCTCGATCTCGGTCGCGGTGAGGCTGGAAACCGGGGTGGTCAGGGTGGTCATGGGATCCTCTCTCGGGTGGGCCGCGTCGAGCCGCTCGACTCGACGCTCTTGAGACCGTCGTGCAGGCCATGGGCCGCCGGGGTGCGCCGCCGTAAGGGCATGACGAAGCGAACGGCGGACGCATGGATCTCCCTCATCGAGACGAAAGTCAGCAGGTCGCACGGGATGGCGTCCTCACACGCCCGGGGATTCCCCGTCCACCCCGCCCGCGCCGGAAGCGGCTCTGAAACAGGCGGCACAGTGCTCGTCGTGGCCGCTGACGCGCGGCCGAATCGCGCCACGTGACCATCCGTTCTCGAAACGTGAGGGAGACCTTGAGTTGACCATGACCGCACCGGCGGGGCAATCCCCACCTTGACCGTGCATCCGCCCCCGACAGGAGTGGCGCCGACGCGAGGGAAGCAGACCGCGGGCGACAGCGCGCGTTCGTGCTGGTCGCGGCACCCGCTGCGTGGACTCCCTGCCGGGCAGGCCGATGGTGATCGACGGCGAACTGGCCACAATCGGCCACAACGGCGGCCACAACACCGCCGCCGAACACCAGACGACGCCTAGGCGACCGGTTTGCCCATGTCGGTCCTGCGGGTGTTCTGCAACGACGTGAAGCGCCACGCGTCCGGCTGTCTCACCGCGGTGAGCGTGATGACGGAGTTCCGGCTCGGATCCGGCTTCTCACCGAGAGACGAGTTGCCGGTGGAGATCACGAGGGCGACGTCGGGCCGGAGGAACCGGATCGACAGGGCGGTCTCTCCGGTCCCGCCCGTGAGCCGGGACCCCTTCAGCGGACCGTCGAAGAGCGCACGATGTCCCTCCTCGATCGCCGCGCGGCCCTTGACGTGCATGCCGAAGAAGGTGATGTAGTCGGCGTCCTCGGTGAACTGCGCGGCGTAGGCGGTGGCGTCCCCCGCGTTCCATGCCTCCGTCATGCGGTCGAGCAACTCGCGGATCTGGCGAACGTCGACGGTTTCCGTGGTCTGTCCGGTTCCCGCAGTCATGAGGTTCCTCTCTATTTAGATGCAAAACTCTCTATTGCAGCCTGCACTATAGAAACGTGCATGTCTACATCGCCCGGAATCATGGCCGCCCCGACCGCGAGAACCCGTGGACGTTCGCGGTCAGGTCATGGAGTCAAGAAGGAGGGTCATGAGACAGCCGGTGTCGTGAGCGGCGAGCGCCTGCGTGGGATCCGCGCGAGCGTGCGTCGCGACGGTGTTCCGAACGTCATGCCTTGGCGAAGCGGCGGGCCAGGCGGGCGAAGGTGTCCTTGAGCTCGGCCGGGCCGACGACCTCGATGTCGGCGTCGAACCTGCAGATGGCGGACGCCAGGCCGATCCACGACCATGACCCCAGGACGAGCCTGCAGCGGTCGGGGCCGAGCTCTTCGACGACTCCTTCGCGGGTGTAGCGGGACACGACGGCGGCGGGCAGGTCGAGGATCACCTCGCCGCGGCACGACCAGTCGGCGGAGGAGCCGTCGGAGCCCCTGAACCTGGCGGTCACGAAGGCGGCCACCGTGCCCCCGGGCAGCTCTCGCGGTGTGAAGCGGGGCCCGGTGGGGGTGCGCGGGGTGATCCGGTCGACGCGGAAGGTGCGCCAGTCCTCGCGGTCGAGGTCCCAGGCGACGAGGTACCAGCGCCCGCCCCAGGTGACGAGGTGATGGGGCTGCGCCCGGCGCGGCGGGGCCGGCGCGCCGCCGTCGTCCGCTCCTGACGCGTAGTCGAAACGCAGTTCCTCGTGGACGTGGACGGCGGCGCTGAGCGCCATGAGCACGCCACTGTCGACCGGCGGGTCCGGCCGGAGCTCCGGCCGCTCGACGGCGGTGACCTGGAGGGTGTCGACGCGGTGGCGCAGCCGTGCGGGCATGACCTGGCAGACGGTGTGCAGGGCGCGCGCCGCGCCCTGCTCGATGGCGGCGCCGCTGGTGGTGGCGAGCCGCAGGGCGATGGCCAGGGCGACGGCCTGCTCGTCGTCGAACAGCAGCGGGGGCAGCTCCGAGCCGGCGTCGAGCCGGTACCCGCCGTCGGGCCCTTTGAAGGCCGTGATGGGGTAGCCGAGCTCGCGCAGGCGGTCGACGTCACGGCGTACGGTGCGGGGGCTGACGTCCAGCCGCTCGGCCAGCAGCGCTCCCGGCCAGTCCCGGCGGGTCTGGAGCAGCGAGAGCAGCGCCAGCAGCCGCGCTGAGGTTTTCGGCATGGCATCCATCTTGCCGGAAGAAGAGGACACATCCTGGCCGCTTTGCCTGCGACTGTTGTCCCCAGCCGAGCAAGTCCGCCGGCCGGGCGCGCCTGACGGCGTCCGGAGACGATGAGCAGAAATCAGGGGTCGAACATGTCCGTCAAGTCTGTGGCGCATGTGAACTTCCGGGGTGACGCCCGTGCGGCACTGGAGTTCTATCAGTCCGTGTTCGGCGGCGACGTCGCCGTCGTCACGTACAAGGACTCGGGAGACGTGCAGGACCCCGCCGAGGCGGATCAGGTGATGTGGGGCCAGCTGACCGCCGGCAACGGCTTCCACGTCATGGCGTACGACGTGCCCTCACGGTTGCCCCCGTCTTCGCCGGCCTTCCGTCGATCGAAGCGAAGGGAACACCCCACAATGAGAACGCGCCCCCTGGGCCGGACCGGGACACCGGTCAGCCCCTCCCGCATGGGCACCGTGATGTTCGGCCGGGTCGGCGGTCCCGGCCACGACGGCTGCGTGCGCACCGTCCACCGGGCCGTGGACGCGGGGATCGACGTCGTCGACACCGCCGACGTGTCCTGCGACCCGCCGGCCATCACGCGGGCGGCCGGCGGGCGGGCCGCGGCGTGACCCCGACGACCGTTCTGGACACCCGGGCGCTCAACCGCGCGACGCTGGCCCGGCAACTGCTGCTCGACCGCGCCGACGTGCCGGTGCTCGACGCCGTCGCACACCTGTGCGGCATGCAGGCGCAGGAACCCCAGGAGCCGTTCGTCGGACTCTGGTCACGGCTGCGCGCGTTCGACCCGGCGGTGCTGTCGGAGCTGCTGGTCGGGCGCGGAGTGGTGCGCACCCACCTCATGCGCCGCACCGTCCACCTCCTGACCACCGAGGACGTGCTGGCCTGGCGGGCCCGCCACGACCTCATGCTGCGCCAGCGGGTGCTCGGGACCTACCGTCGCGAGCTGGCCGGGGTGGATCTCGACGGGCTCGCCGCGGCGGGCCTGGCGGTGATGGCCGACGGCGAGCCCCGCTCGATGGCCGAGCTCGTACGGGCGCTGGCCGACCGCTGGTCAGGGCCGGGGCCGCGGGCGCTGGGAGAGATGCTGATCCCGGCCCTCGTCCCGGCGGCGCAGCTCCCGCCGCGCGGGCTGTGGCGGGCGAAGGGAGGAGTGCGCAACGTGCTGCTCTCCGCCTGGCTGGGGCGCGACGTCGACCCGCCGGCGCAGGACGGCTCCGACCCGGTGGGGCAGGAGCTGGCACGGCGCTACCTGGCGGCGTTCGGTCCCGCGGCCGTGGCCGACCTGCGTGCCTGGTCCGGCCTGACCGGGCTGCCCGCCGCGGTGGCCGCGATCCGGGACGAGCTGGTCGCCTTCCGCGACGAGCGGGGCCGGGAGCTGCTCGACCTGCCCGGCGGGCCGCGGCCCGACCCGGACACGCCCGCGCCGGTACGGTTCCTGCCGGCGTTCGACAACGCGATCCTCGGCTACCACGACCGCGGCCGGATCATCGACGACGCCCACCGCGGCCTGTCGGTCGCCGGCGCTCGCGTCGTCCTGGTCGACGGCCGGGTGGCCGGCACCTGGACCGTCGAGACCGGCACCGTGGTCGTCGCCCCGCTGAACGGCTTCTCCCCCGCCGACCGTACGGCGGTGGCCGAGGAGGGGAGCGCGCTGGCTTCGTTCCTCTCCGACGGAGACAGCGATCGCGTGCGGATCACCCCTCGGTGAGCGGGCCGACAGGCAACAAGGCCCTGCGCACCTCTCACGCGCGGCGACATCGGCCGGCGGGTCGGGGCCGGGCGGAGCCGGCGGCGCTCCACGGCTTGTGGGTCAGTGGTAGGTGACCGGCCCGCCCGGCTGCGCCCTCAGTCCAGTGAGCGGGTGCGGTCCCACGTCGACATGACGATGAGCGTCTTGGTGCCGGCCACGATCCCCGTGCGCCGGATGGCGTTGACCACCTGCTGCAGGTGGTCGACGTTGCGGACCCGGAACCGCACGAGGGCGTCCGGGTCGCCGGCGATCGTGTAGTACTGCTGGACCTCCGGGACCTGGCGCGCGATCTCCTCGATCTCCCGGGTGTCGGTGTCCCCGGTGAGGCGGATCTCGGTGAAGGCGTCGAGTTCGCCCACCGCCGCGTCGCTGACGAGCGCGACGTAGCCCTGGATGACCCCGTCCGCCTCCAGTCGCTCGATGCGCCGCGAGACGGGGGCTCCGGACAGGCCGACGCGTCGCGCGATCTCGCTGACCGGCATGCGCGCGTTGGTGCGGAGAAGGTCCAGGATCTGTCGGTCGATGCTGTCCATCACGCCTCCTTGAGTGCGAAAGAACATGCCGCACCACGCGCGATTATAGGGATTTGTTCCGAGACAGACGCATAATGTCAGCGTCTTACGCTCATCTTGCACTCATTGATTGCGTTCTGGATCCAGCTGTTGCGAAAGTGCTCCGCACGACGATTCAGGGAGCACCATGACCTCCGCGACTCCAACGACCGAGCCCTGGTCGGTCCTCGACGCAGCGGGCAGGCTGCGCCAGGACGACCGCGTCCCCTTTGGCGCCGACGCCTTGGACCTGCGGGCCGCCTACCGTGACATGGTCCTGGCCCGGCGCGTCGACACCGAGGCGATCGCGCTGCAGCGGCAGGGAGAGCTCGGGCTGTGGCCCTCGATGCTGGGCCAGGAGGGCGCCCAGGTCGGCGCGGGTTCCGCGCTGCGGGCGCAGGACGTGGTGTTTCCCACCTACCGCGAGCACGCGGTGGCCTGGTGCTTCGGCGTCGACCCGGTCCAGCTGCTGGGGCTCTTCCGCGGCACCACGATGGGCGGCTGGGACCCGCGGGAGCGTAACTTCAACCTGTACACCCTGGTCATCGGCGCCCAGACCCTGCACGCCGTCGGCTACGCGATGGGCATCGTGCGTGACGGCGACGTCGGCACCGGCGACCCTGACCGGGACCGAGCGGTGCTGGTCTTCCTCGGCGACGGAGCGCTCAGCGAGGGCGAGACCAACGAGGCGTTCGTGTGGGCCGCCGCGCAGAACCTGCCGGTGGTGTTCTTCTGCCAGAACAACCAGTGGGCGATCTCGGCGCCCTTCTCGGTGCAGAGCCGCGTTCCCGCGGCCGAGCGCGCCCGGGGTTTCGGCTTCCCGGGGGTGCGGGTCGACGGCAACGACGTCATCGCCTGTCACGCGGTGACCCAGGCGGCGCTTGCGAACGCCCGCGCCGGTGGCGGCCCGACCCTGATCGAGGCGGTCACCTACCGCCGGAACCCGCACACCACGTCGGACGACGACCTGCGCTACCGGGCGGGCTCGGAGAACGACGAGTGGGCGACCCGCGACCCGATCGACCGGCTCCGTGCCCTCCTGACCGGCGGTGACCACTCGCCGCAGATCGACGAGGCGTTCCTGGCCGACCTGGCCCGTGAGGAGGAGGAGCTGGCCGAGCGTCTGCGCGGCGGCTGCCGTGCCCTCCCCGTGCCCGCGGCGGGCGATCCGTTCCTCCACTCCCTCGGGAGCATGCCGCGCGACCTTGAGCGGCAGATGAACGAGCACCTGGCCTTCGTGGCCGCAGCCGAAGGAGACCACTCGTGAGCACCGCGATGGCGCACGCCCTCAACGCGAGCCTGCGCGACGCGATGAGGGCCGACGACAAGGTGCTCCTCATCGGCGAGGACATCGGCCCGCTCGGCGGCGTCTTCCGCGTCACCGACGGCCTGCAGAAGGACTTCGGCGACGACCGCGTCGTCACCTCGCCCCTGGGCGAGGCCGGCATCGTCGGCAGCGCGATCGGTCTCGCCCTGGCCGGGTACCGGCCGGTGTGCGAGATCCAGTTCGACGGCTTCGTCTTCCCGGCGATGAACCAGATCGTCACCCAGCTCGCGAGGTACCGCCACCGCTCCGAGGGCCGGATCTCGCTCCCCGTCGTCATCCGCATCCCCGTCGGCGGCGGCATCGGCGCGATCGAGCACCACAGCGAGTCGCCCGAGGCCTACTTCGCGCACACCCCCGGACTGCGCGTGCTCTGCCCGTCCGACGCGCAGGAGGCCTACGACCTGCTCGGCCAGGCGATCCGGTGCGACGACCCGGTCATCTTCCTTGAGCCCAAGAGGTCCTACTGGTCCAAGGGAGACGTCGACCCGTCGGCCCCGGCGGTCGACATGGAGCGCGCCCGGATCGTGCGGCCCGGGGACGCCCTGAGCCTGGTCGCCTACGGCGCCCTGGTGCCGGTCGCGGTCAAGGCCGCCGGGGTGCTGGCGGAGGAGGGACGCGAGGTCGAGGTCATCGACCTGCGCTCGCTCTCGCCCATCGACGACGCCACGGTCGTCGAGTCCGTACGACGGACCGGCCGCCTCGTCATCGCCCACGAGGCCTCCCAGACCTGCGGCATCGGCGGCGAGCTCGCCGCCCGGGTGCAGGCCCAGGCGTTCTACGAGCTCGAGGCGCCGATCCTGCGGGTCACCGGGTACGACACGCCGTACCCGGCGAGCCGCCTCGAGGAGGAGTGGCTGCCGAACGTCGACCGGATCCTCGAGGCCTGCGACCTCAGCCTGAGCCACTGACGCCATCCCGAGACAGCCCCATCCGTTCTGCCCGCAGGAGCACACCTTGACCACCGCGACTGCACAGACCTTTCTGCTGCCCGATGTCGGTGAGGGCCTCACCGAGGCCGACATCGTCGTCTGGCGCGTCGCCGTCGGCGACACGGTCACCGTCAACCAGATCATCGTCGACATCGAGACCGCCAAGTCCGTGGTCGAGCTGCCCTCGCCGTACGCCGGCGAGGTCGTCGAGTTGCTCGCCGCCGAGGGCCAGGTCGTGGCCGTCGGCTCGCCGATCATCGCCATCCGCACCGCCGACGCGCAGGCAGCCGCTCCGGCCGCTCCCGCCGAGGGCGAGGCCGGCGGGCCGGAGCCCAAGCTGCTGGTGGGCTACGGCGCCAGGGACGCCGGCCGCAGCCGGCGCCGCCGTGGCGCCGCCCCGAGCGGCGCGGCCGCCCCCGCGGTCACGCCGCCCGCCGCCCCCGCGGTCACGCCGCCCGCCGCTCCCAGCCGGGACAGGCCACGGGCCAAGCCTCCGGTCCGCAAGCTGGCGAAGGTCCTCGGGGTGGACCTCGCCGCGGTCGAGCCGACCGGCCCGGACGGGACCGTCGTACGCGCCGACGTGCTGCGGGCCTCGGAGTCCGGCGGCCGGCCTGCGTCGGCGGACCCGGCCCCCGCCGTGGCCGCCGACGGCTCGGAGACCCGGATCCCGATCAAGGGGGTGCGCAAGCACACCGCGGCCGCGATGGTCGCCTCCGCCTTCACCGCACCGCACGTGACCGAGTTCGTCACCGTCGACGTGACGAAGACCCTGGAACTGCGCGAGCTGGTCCAGCGGCGCCGCGAGTTCCGCGACACCAAGCTCACGCCCCTGGCGTTCGTCGCCCGCGCCTACCTCCGCGCCCTGGCCCGGATCCCGACGGCGACCGCGCGCTGGGACGAGGCCGCCCAGGAGATCGTCGTCCCCGCCGGCGTCAACCTCGGCTTCGCCGTCGCCACTCCACGTGGCTTGATGGTGCCGAACGTCAAGGACGCGCACACCCTCGGCCTGCTCGACCTCGCCAACGCGATCAATGAGCTCGCCGCCACCGCCCGCGCCGGCAGGACCACGCCGGAGGCGATGGCGGGCGGCTCGACGACCATCACCAACGTCGGCGTCTTCGGCGTCGACACCGGCACCCCCATCCTCAACCCGGGCGAGACGGCGATCCTGGCCGTCGGCGCCATCCGTCGGCAGCCCTGGGTCGTCGAGGACGCCGCCGGTGAGAGGATCGAGCCCCGCTCGATCCTCCAGCTCGCGCTCTCCTTCGACCACCGCGTGCTCGACGGCGCCGAAGGATCCCAGGTCCTCGGCGACACCGCCGCCCTGCTCGCCGAGCCGGGACTGGCGGTGCTGTGATGACGAACCAGGTCGCCGTCACCACCATCCACCACCCCCAGAACTCCAGGAGAACCGCCGATGTCGGCCCGACGTACCTTCCGCTCGGCTGAGCACGCCGACCTGATCCAGCTCGTCCGCACGATCGCCGCCGACGAGCTCGCGCCCCGAGCGGCGCAGGCCGAGGCCGACGAGGAGTTCCCCCGCGACGTCTTCCGCATGCTCGGCGAGGTCGGCATCCTCGGCCTGCCCTACCCGGAGGAGGTCGGCGGGTCCGGTCTCCCGTACGAGGTCTACCTCCAGGTGCTGGAGGAGATCGGAGCGGTGTGGGCCTCAGTCGGTGTCGGCGTCTCCGTCCACGCGCTGTCCTGCTTCGGCCTCGCGACGCGCGGCACTCCGGAGCAACAACAGCGCTGGCTGCCCGAGATGCTCGGTGGCGAGCTCCTCGGCGCCTACTGCCTCTCCGAGGCGCACGCCGGCTCGGACCCCGCGGCCATGACCGCGACGGCCCGCCGCGACGGCGACGGCTACGTGCTCAACGGCGCCAAGGCCTGGGTCACCCACGGCGGCCAGGCCGACTTCTACAAGATCATGGCGCGCACCGGCGCCGTCCAGGGCGACCGCCACGGCATCTCCTGTTTCCTCGTCCCCGCGGACACGCCCGGCCTGGTCGCGGACGTACCGGAGCGGAAGATGGGCCTCACCGGCTCGACCACCGCCGCCCTGCGGCTCGAAGGGGTCCGGGTGCCGGTGGAACGGCGGCTGGGCGCGGAGGGTGACGGTCTCAAGATCGCCCTCGCCGGTCTCGACGCGGGCAGGCTCGGCATCGCCGCGGTCGCGACCGGTCTCGCCCAGGGGGCTCTCGACGCCGCTCTCGCCTACGCCCAGCAGCGCCACACCTTCGGACGGCGGATCATCGACCACCAGGGACTCGGCTTCGTACTTGCCGACATGGAGGCCGCCGTCGTCTCCGCGCGTGCGACATTGCTGCACGCGGCACGGCTCAAGGACGCCGGCCTCCCGTTCGGCCGCGAGGCGTCGATCGCCAAGCTCGTGGCGACCGACAACGCGATGAAGGTGACCACGGACGCCGTCCAGGTCCTCGGGGGTGCGGGCTACACCCGGGAGTTCCCGGTGGAGCGCTACATGCGCGAGGCCAAGGTCATGCAGATCTTCGAGGGCACCAACCAGATCCAGCGCATGGTCATCGGACGGCACCTTGACCGCGACAACGCCGGCGCGATCACCCGGCTCTGACCAGGAGATCGGACCGTCGCCGACGGGTACTGCCTAGCCGCGGCCGTTCGAACGGCCGTTGCCGTTCGAACGGCCACGGTCACCGCCGGGACCGTTGTCGCCGTCAGGGCCGCCGCGGTCGGGGCCGTTGCGGCC
Organism: Streptosporangium carneum; assembly: GCF_027922005.1. Taxonomy (GTDB): domain Bacteria; phylum Actinomycetota; class Actinomycetes; order Streptosporangiales; family Streptosporangiaceae; genus Streptosporangium; species Streptosporangium carneum. Next base: position 126,029 of record NZ_BSEV01000008.1, read on the forward strand.
CTGACCGGGGCCGTCGACGTCGGCGTTCCGGTCGGGGCCGCCGTCGTTCGACGGAGGCGGCGCGGGCTGGCAGCTCTGGCCGCAGCCGCCGAACCGCGCCGCGTTGATCGGGGTGAACGACGTCGGGCTGACGTTCTTCAGCGCCGCCAGCATCGTGTCCTTCCAGATCGGCCCCGGGATGCTGGCGCCGGCCACCACACCGTAATAGCGGCCGCCGATGGTGACGCCGGTCAGCTTGTGGTTCTGCGAGCCGCGCGGGTCACCGATGCTGACGGCGCCGGCCAGGTCCGGGGTGAATCCGGCGAACCAGGCGGTGGCGTAGCTGTCGGTGGTGCCGGTCTTGCCCGCCGCGTCACGGCCGATGCCGCCGACGCCGCGCATGGTGCCCTTGGTGAACACTCCGGACAGGACGTCGGCCGCCGCGTCGGCGACCTCGGGGTCGAGCGCCTGACGGCACTTGGGCCTGTAGGTGGTGGTCTTGCCGTCGCGATCGGTGATCTGGGCGATCGCCGTCGGCGCGCAGTACTTGCCGCGGGCGGCGATCGCGGCGTAGGCGTTGGCCACGGTCACCGGGTCCATCTCGTTGATGCCGAGCGTGAACGTCTCGTACTCCTGGAGCTTGTTCCCGTCGGAGCGGTGGATGCCCAGCGACTTGGCGATCTTGACCGTGTCGCAGAGCCCGACCTGCTGCTCCAGCGTCATGAAGAACGTGTTCACCGAACCCCACGTGCCCGTCTGCAGGGTCCGCCAGCCGGGAGAGCCCTCGTCGTTGGTGACGGTGTGGTTCGGGTCGCCGATGCTCTCGCCCTTGCAGTTCTTGAACGTCGAGTAGGCCGGCGCGCGGTAACCCGCGCCGACGGTGAAACCGTCGTTGATCTTCATGCCCTTGCTCAGGGCGGCGAGCAGGGTGAAGGTCTTGAAGGTGGATCCGGCCTGGAAGCCGATGCCGCCGCCGTGCGCGGCGTCCGCGATGAGGTTGTAGGCCATCTCGTGCTTGGCCGCGTTCTGACCGTACGGCCGGCTGGCCGCCATGGCCCTGATGGCCCCGGTGCCCGGCTGGACCAGCGCCTCGGAGGCCACCGGGTTGTCGGAGGAGTGGACCCACTTGCTGATCGCCTTGTCCGCCGCCGCCTGCATGGCCGGGTCGATCGTGGTCCTGACCGTCAGGCCGCCGCGGTTGAGAAGCTTGAGACGATCCGCGGCCGTCTTCCCGAAGTCAGGATTTTTCAGGATGTCGTTGCGGACGTAGATGCAGAAGTACGGATACTTGCTGGACTCACAGCCGCCGGGCAGCTTCGTGCCCTTGTAGCCGAGGCCGGTGGCCTTCGCCTTAGCCGCCTCGTCCGTAGTGATCTTGCCCAGCTCGGCCATCCGGTCCAGCACGACGTTGCGCCGGCTCAGCAGCCGCTCACGCTGCTTCTTGCCCAGGTTGGGGTCGGTGGCGTTGGGGTTCTGCACGGCGCCCGCCAGCGTCGCCGCCTGCGGCAGGGTGAGCGCCTCCGCCTTGACGCCGAAGAATCGCTTGGCCGCCGCCTCGACCCCGTAGGCGCCCGCACCGAAGTAGGCGATGTTGAGGTACTTGCCCAGGATCTCGTCCTTGGGGTACTTCTTCTCCACCGCCATCGCGTACCGCAGCTCCTTGAGCTTGCGCGCGTAGCTGGCCTCAAGCGCCTTGTTCCGCTCGGCGTCGGTGTCGGCGGAGTTGAGCAGCACCTGCTTGACGTACTGCTGGGTGATGCTGGAGCCGCCCTGGGCCACCCCGCCCGCCTGCAGGTTCTTGGCGAACGCCCGGATCGTGCCCTCGACGTCGATCGGGCCGTGCTCGTAGAAGCGGTAGTCCTCGATCGAGACGATGGCCGTCTTCATGATCGGGGCGATCTGGTCGAGCTTGACGACCTCGCGGTACTGCTCGTAGAACCGCGCGATCTCGTTGCCCTTGACGTCCTGCACGACCGTGACCTCCGCAGGAGGCGGCTCGACCAGGTCCTCGGGCGCGAGGTTCACCTCGTTGGTCGCCGATATGAGACCGACGCCCACCCCTCCCACGGCCGGTAACGCGAGCCCGGCGACCACCGCGCCCGCCGCCACCCCCGTGACTGCGAGAAGCCCGATCTTCGACACGACTCCCGGCTGGACCTCACCCCGTCTTGGCATGGGACAAGACTATGGGGCCCCAAGACGTCCCCCGTTACACAGCCGTTCCTCCGGAAAATTGGAAAACCTTCCCCATACCAAGCTCATCTGGGCGAACCACCCCATATCCCGGCGGTCCGCACACCTCACGGACAGGCGGAGCGCGCCCGGCATGGCACCGCCGGGGCCTGAGGCGGCCGCTCCTGTTCGCCGCTCGCCGGTGGGCGCCCCGCTCGACGCGGGGCCCGGCTAGCATGGATCGGCAAGTCCAGTCTGGAGGGCGGTCATGCGCACTCTGACCCGCAAGGGGGCCGCGACGCGGCAGCGCATTCTCGAGGGCGCGGCGGCGCACATCCGGGAGCACGGCGTGGCCGACATGACGCTCGACGACGTGCTGGCCAGGACGGCGACGAGCAAGAGCCAGCTCTTCCACTACTTCCCGGACGGCCGGGAGGAGCTGCTGCTGGCCGTGGCCCGTTTCGAGGCCGACCGCGTGCTGGAGGACCAGCGACCCCAGCTCGGCGACCTCACCTCCTGGTCCGCCTGGCAGTCGTGGCGTGACAAGGTCGTCGACCGCTACCGGCGGCAGGGCCGCCTGTGTCCGCTCAACGCCGTCACGTCACAGCTGGGCATTCGCACGCCCGGCGCCCAGGCCGTGGTCACCGAGCTGATGCACCGCTGGCAGGCCGAGATCGCCACCGGCGTGCGGCACATGCAGGACGCCGGCGAGATCGACCCGGCCCTGGACCCCGACCGTGCGGCGGCCGCCCTGCTCGCCGGCATCCAGGGCGGCGTGCTGATCCAGATGTCCACCGGTGAGACCGACCATCTGGAAGCCGCCCTGGACATGGGCATCGCCCATCTGCGCGCCGGCAGGCCCGCGCCGTCTTGACAGGGGGCTCCGCCTCCAGGGGCGGCGGACGCGGCCTGTCGCCCCGCCCGCCGTCCGGCCTCTTCGCGCTCAGAACACGCCGGCGAAGCAGGCGATGACGACGGCCATCACGAGCACGGCCACCGACAACGCCTTCATGAGACTCGATATGGACAACGGGATGCTCCCTTCCGTGGTGAAGCCCGCCGAAGCGGAACGGCGGCGTGTCAGGCGGCGGCGGTCGCCCGGACGGTGACCGGGATGTTGCCGCGAGTGGCCTGGAATGGGGTTCACGGATTCTCCGGAAAGGCCCAGAACCAGGTCGTACGGGCCGTGGCTCAAGGATCGTCCAGACGCGCCCGGGGCAGGAACAGTCGAATGACTCAATGCTCCTGCCCGCCTTGCGCAGCCGGTCCGGCGCGGCCTGCCGGGACGCTCTGCTCCGGAGAAGGGTGCGGACCGCCTATGACGGACGCGATGTCCGGTCCACCGCCTGCGATGCCGAGACAGCCTGCCGGACGCGATCCGACAGGCTGTCGGTGTGTTCGTGGTCGTGTCGAGCTCAGAGTGCCGTCAGACGGTCTGCGTCCGCGGCCGGCGGGCACGCCAGGCCAGCAGCCCGGCCTGGACGATGAAGAACACGCCGCCGCCTGTGGCATAGACCGACAGCACGTCGAGCGAGGCGTCGGCCCCGAGGGCCTGGATGTTGTAGAAGATGCCCACGAGGAACGACAGGCCACCCGCGATCAGTATCGGCCACTGCCTGCCCAGCTCCGGGCCGCGCCGCCGGATCCCGACCAGCGCCTGCGCCGCGCCGGAGACGACCGCCCAGGCGCCGAACACGTGCAGCACCGCCGCCACCCCGCTCGTCCCCGCCACGCCGACGCCGACGGCGGCCAGGGCGCTGAGCACCCCGTTGAACAGCGTCAGACGACGCTCCGATCCGTCAGGGAGCGCACGCAGGTCGATCAACGACGACACCGCGTCGATCAGCGGATAGACGACCAGCAGGGTGATCGCGAGGGCGTCGACGGGGTTGTGGGCCACGGCGAACGCGGCGGCCCACGCCACGGCCAGCACTCCACGGCCCAGGTACAGCTTCAGCAGGGATGACGTCTTCGTGTTCGTCATGAACGGCCTTTCCGGACGAGTGGATGGTTGTCAGCGCCGGACGGGGACGCAGCGGTGGCTTGCGGCGTCGGCCGGGTCGCCGTGGCCGGTGTAGCGGGAGACGGACGGGTAGGGGCACAGTTCGCGGGTGACCGTCGCGCCGGAGGCGTTCGTGATGGCGGCGCTCAGGGTCCGCGGGGCCTTGCCGCGTTCGACCCAGGCGGTCAGGGCGCCCAGGGCGTCGGTGGGCACGGGGCCGGTGCTCGTGGGGCCGGCGCAGTGGGCGACGCCCGGCGCCAGGAACAGCCGGTAGAAGTCGTCGAGGCGGCCGCCCGTGGCCCGCTGGGCGTGCTGGAAGTAGTTCACCGTGCCCTGGGCGGGGATGAGCTGGTCGGCCTGGCCGTGCCAGGTGAGCAGCTTGCCGCCGGACCTGCGGAAGGCCGACAGGTCGGGGTCGTCGGTGCCGATGATCGTGTCGTACTCGGCCTGGGACTGCGCGAACAGTTCGGCGAACTCGGCGTAGGTGATCGTCGACACGTCGAAGGAGGGCTGGCGCTTCAGGAACGTCGAGACCCAGGCGGCCGGGACGGGGAACGGCGCGCCCACGCGGTCGCCGTCGGCGTCGACGCGGGTGCCGGCCAGGTCGAAGCCGGCACCGACCGGGACTCCTGCCCACAGCTTCCTGCCGGTCGGGGTGCGGGGGCCGTCCCAGATCCTGCGGACGACGGCCGCGTCGGCCGCGGTGATGGTCTCCTGCTTTCCGTCGCACTCGACCGTCTTGCCGATGAGCCGGCGCGGGTCGAAGGCGCATTTCGCGGGGTCGCCGATCAATCCGTCGGAGACGCCGTCGAGCCGGTCACAGGCTTTGACGGCGGCCTGGGTGAAGGCGTCGAACTCGCACGGGGCGGGGAAGGTGTTCTCCTGGTTCATCACCACCTGGGGCCACAGGGTGGCGACCTCGAACTCGTCCCAGTTGACGGCGGGGGCGGTGGCGAGGATGCCGTCGTAGTCGCCGGGGTGGCGCTGGGCCTCCATGTAGCCCTGGCGACCGCCGGTCGAGCAGCCGTTCCAGTAGGAGTAGGCGGCGGGTCTGCCGTAGACCTTGGCGATGACCTGTTTGGCGAGAAGTGTCATCTCGTGCTGGGAGCGGTCGGCGAAGTTCTTCAGCAGTGGCGTGTTGACCTTGCCCTCGCCGGTCAGGGCCCAGGAGGTGTCGAGGTAGGGGCCGACGCCGGCGTCGGTGGTCGCGGCGGCGTAGCCGTTCTTGATCGCGGCGGCCAGGCCTGTGCCGTAGTCGCCGGCGGCGTAGGCGCTGCCGCCCACCGCCTGGAAGCGGCCGGTCCAACCTGTCTCGGGCAGCCAGACGCGTACTTTGGCGTGGTCGTCGGCGCCGGGGTGGGTGAGGGTGATCGTGACGTCGCAGTGGGCCGGGACGTCGGGGATCTCGACGGCGCCCAGCGGCGGCACCGCGGGGACGTGCACGGTCCCCGCCTCGCGGCGCGCGGCTGTCACGGCTTCCACGGTGGTGCCGACCGGGGCGTTCACGGAGACGGACGAGCACGTGAACGGGGCGGCGGCCAGGCTGCCGGTCTCCGCCGCGGCGCCGCTCGGCGCGTACAGCGCGGCGGCCAGCGGCACGGCGGCGGCCAGGACGGCCAGTATTCGTTTCATGACGTTCCTCTTGCTGAAGTCGTCAGCTGTTGGGGTGTGTCCCACTGTCGTTCGCGGCCGGCACCGGCACATCAGTCAGTTGACGGTCAGCACCGGTGAGTCACTCCGGGCACAGGTCGGCGGCCTGCGTACGGGGCGTCCGCGCAGCGCCGCCCATACTCACGTCACTGACTGAAGAGTTGAATGGCTTAACGCGCCGAGGCGCGCACAGGCGCGTGGACGGCCGCCACACGAGGCCGGGCAGCCGACCGACCAGCGCCGTTGCGGTGCTGAGCGACGGCCCGGCCGACTCGTGATGACTGACCGTCAAGTGACCGATGTGACCGCGGTCCTTCCCGGACGACAGTGATGGCAGCAGATCCACCACCTTCGTCGGAAGCTTCTTGAAAGGGAAACATCGTGGTCAGCATCAAGGGTGTACGCAGGCGGCGGCTCAGGCTGGGCGCCGTGTCGACGATCGCGATCGGTCTCCTCGCCACCGCCGCCGCCACGCCCGCCTTCGCGGCGGACAAGCCCGCCAAGCCGACCGTCGTGCTGGAACACGGCGCCTTCGCCGACGCCTCCAGCTGGAACGACGTGATCAAGGAACTGCGCCGTGACGGCTACCCCGTCGTCGCCGCGGCCAACCCGCTGCGCGGACCGGCCAACGACGCCGCCGCACTGCGCAGCGTCCTCGACCACGTCGAAGGACCCAAGATCCTCGTCGGGCACTCCTACGGCGGCTCGGTCATCAGCGCGGCCGGCGCGAACGACCCCCAGGTCAAGGCCCTCGTCTACGTCGCCGCCTTCCTGCCCGCCCCCGGCGAGACCGCCCTGGAGCTGACGAACAAGTACCCCGGCTCCACCCTCCCCGACGCCCTCGACCCCGTCCCCTTCACCCTCCCCGGCGGCGCCACCGGAACCGACCTGTACATCAAGCCCGGCACGTTCCACCACCAGTTCGCCGCCGACGTCCCGGCCGGCACCGCCGCCCTCATGGCCGCCACCCAGCGGCCCATCGCCCAGTCCGCCCTGGAGGAGAAGGCCGAGGCCGCCGCCTGGCAGGACAAGCCCTCCTGGGCCGTCATCGCCACCCAGGACCTCAACATCCCCGTCGACGCCCAGCGCTACATGGCCAAGCGCGCCCGCGCGCACGTCACCGAAGTCCGCGCCTCCCACTCCGTCGCCGTCTCCCACCCGAAGACCGTGGCCGACGTCATCGAGAAGGCCGCGCGCGCCACCCGCTAGCCCCCGAAAGAAAGATCACGACCATGGACATGAAGCTCGAAGTCGTCGTCCTGCCCGTCTCCGACGTCGACCGCGCCAAGGACTTCTACACCAGACAGCTGGGCTTCCGCCTCGACGCGGACTTCCCCATCAACGACGGCTACCGGATCATTCAGGTCACCCCGCCCGGCTCCGCCTGCTCGATCATCTTCGGCGACGGTCTCACCGACGCCGGACCCGGCACCGTCCAGGGACTGCACCTGATCGTGTCCGACATCGAGCAGGCCCACAAGGAGCTGACCGGCCGCGGCGTCGACGTCACCGGCCCGTTCCACGACGTCACCGGCGCCTTCCACCAGGCCGGCGAGAACGGTCGCGTCCTGGGCCCGCACCCGCAGCGTGCCAGCTACGGCTCCTTCGCCGCGTTCTCCGACCCCGACGGCAACCGCTGGTTCCTGCAGGAGATCACCGAACGGCTGCCCGGCCGCTGACCGACGGCACCCCCGAGACACGGCCACACCATGGAGGACAAGTGACCACCGAAGACACCCGTACCTATGACGTGGTCGTGATCGGGGCCGGTCCGGTCGGCGAGAACGTCGCCGACCGGACCACCGCCGCCGGGCTGAGCACCGTCATCGTGGAGAGCGAACTCGTCGGCGGCGAATGCTCGTACTGGGCGTGCGAGCCGAGCAAAGCCCTGCTGCGGCCCGCACTCCTGCGGGCCGACGCGGGCCGGGTGCCCGGCCTGGCCCCGGCCGCCGCCGGACCGCTGGACACCGCCGCCGTGCTGGCGCATCGCGACCGCATGGCCGCCCACTGGAGCGATGACGACCAGGTCGAATGGCTCAAGTCGGCCGGCGTCGACCTCCAACGCGGCCACGGCCGCCTCGACGGGCCACGACGCGTGGCCGTGACCACCCCCGACGGCGGCACCGTCCGTCTGCGGGCCCGCCACGCCGTGGCCGTGTGCACCGGCAGCGGCGCCGCCCTTCCCGCCCTTCCCGAGCTCACCGCCCTGCGTCCATGGACCAGCCGCGAAGCCACCAGCGCCCCACGGCCGCCCGGACGACTCGTCATCGTCGGCGCAGGCGTCGTGGGCACCGAGATGGCCACCGCCTGGCAGGCCCTCGGCAGCGAGGTCACCCTCCTCGCCCGTGACACCCGCCTGCTGTCCCAGATGGAACCCTTCGTCGGCGAACTCGTGGCCGACCGCCTGCGCGAAGCGGGCGTCGACCTGCGGTTCGGCGTGACCGTCGCCGCCGCCGCCCGTACAGGCGGCGAGGTCCACATCATCCTTTCCGACGGTGGCCGGCTCACCGCGGACGAGGTCCTCTTCGCCACCGGCCGCGCACCCCGCACCGGCGACATCGGCCTCGAGACCGTCGGCTTGATCCCCGGGGACTGGCTCACCGTCGACGACACCCTCACCGTCACCGCCGTCCCCGGCGACTGGCTCTACGCCGTGGGCGACGTCAACCGGCGGGCCCTGCTCACCCACCAGGGCAAGTACCAGGCCCGCATCGCCGGCGCCGTCATCGCCGCCCGAGCCTGCGGCACCCCGCTCGACACCGGACGCTGGAGCCCTCACGCCGCCACCGCCGACACCACTGCCGTGCCCCAGGTCGTCTTCACCGATCCCGAGATCGCCGGCGTCGGCCTCACCACCGTCGAAGCCCGGCGCACCGGCCGCCGCGTGCACGTCGTCGACTACGACCTCGGCCACGTCGCCGGCGCCCTCCAGCACACCCCGGACTATCGCGGCAGAGCCCGCGTCCTCATCGACCCCGATCGCCGCACCGTCGTCGGCGCCACGTTCGCCGGACCAGGCGTCGCCGAGCTCCTCCACTCCGCCACCGTGGCCATCACCGGCGAAACCCCCATCGAACGCCTCTGGCACGCCGTGCCGCCCTTCCCCACCATCAGCGAGGTGTGGCTGCGGCTGCTCGAGGCGTACCGGGACCAGCACAGCCGGGGGAACGGAAGTCCGCGCCACGAGCTGGAACCGTGAGCCTGCCGCGCCCCTCGGTCACGGTGTGGACCGTAGGGGCGGATGCTGCGTCGTTATCCCCGGCGGCTGGAGCAGGGGCGGGGGTTCGGGGCCGGGATCCTCGGTGAGGACGACGCCGGCGGCCGAGTGGTCGAAGCCGGCGGGCCAGCGGGTGCGCTCGCTGGCCACCGCGCCCGTCAGACGTGCCTGGAGAAGGTCGGCCGTGCGCAGGTCGGCCCCGCGCAGGTCGGCCAGGCGCAGGTCGGCGCGGCGGAAGACGGCGCCGCCCGCGTCGGCCTTGCGCAGGTTCGCCTCGCGCAGATCGGCCTCGGTGAAGTCCGCCTCGCGCAAGTCGGTTTCGACCAGCCGTGCGCCTCGCAGGTCGGCCAGAGCGAAGCGGGCACGGCGCAGGGTCGCGGTCTTGAGGTCGGCGTGCCGCAGGTTGACCGAGACGAGGGAGGTCTGCGTCAGGTTGGCGTGGTACAGGCCCGCCGCCTCCATGCAGGAGCGATCCAGGTTGACCCCGGGGAGCCAGAGCCCGTCGCAGTCGGCCCGGCGCAGGTCGGTGACGCTGAGGTTGACCCAGGACTGCTCCCGATGCCGGCACAGCACGCCGAGACCGGTCAGCGCCACCTGGGCGTCGGCCGCGCGGACCTCCAGTGGCGCGACGTCGTTGACGGGCGTGTCCGCCGCCGGCGCCTCCGGCCCGGTGGGCGGCCACGGCAGGTGTGTACGCAGGTAAGCGGCCTTGATGGAGATGACGGCCTCACGGTCGCGAGCGGAGTGCTCCGCGATCCGCCACAGCGCGTGCAGTCCGCCGATGCGTGTCTCCAGCTTGTCACTGCCGAGCTGGTCGACGGCCCGGCTGAACCTGTCGGTGACGTAGCCCTCCTGGGTGGCGCGCAAGCCGTCCTGGCTGACTCGCAGTTGCCGCCAGGTGGCGTACGCGCCGAACAGCAGGACCATGCCGCCGACGGCCTGCACGAGTGTCGTACGGACGTCGTTCACCGCTTTCAGCCGGTCCTGCGCGGCGACGCTCGCCCCGGCGAGGTCGTGGGCGACCAACTCACCCGGCAGGACGACGAGCACCGCGCCCAGAACGGCCAATCCCGTCGCCCCCGTCAACAGGGCTGTGATCGCACGACGCCTGACCAGTCGGTCGCGCCACGGCCGGCGGCCGCGGCCCGACCTTCCCGTCTCCCCCGTCTCCACGGCATGAAAGCCTAGGCGTCGCCCAAAAGACGATCAAGATGCAACGTGTCCTACCCCTGAGCCGGACGCGAACCCCGCCATCGGACGAACCTCAGGAGGGCGACCCCGCCGAAGTAGGCGACCAGCACTCTCACCGGCAGGCCCGTAGGTCCGTGATAGCCCATGCCCGCCAGTGCGAGGGCCAGCAGAGCGGCGAGCACGCCTCCGAGCCCGATGATCACCAGGGTGGTGGGCCACACGCCGGTCACCGTGCCCACAGGATCGATCCGTGACCTCGTACGCTGCTCGAAACGGCCGAACACCGCGAGAAGAAGGGTGAGGATCAACGCCAGGCAGGCAAGCCAGGGAACGCGGAGAAGCAGCCAGGGCTCCGATCCGGGCGCGGCACCGGAAATCACCGCCGTTCCGTGGAGCACCAGGACGCCGATCACGACAGCGACCATGTGCCACAGGAAAAGCGACATGATCACCAGATTGACCGCGACCACGACGCCCCACGGCCCCGGTCGCCGCAGCCACCGATTTCCCGCGCCGCGCATCCACAGGGCGACTCCCGTCTGCGTGACGGCCAGCGCCAGGAGAGCCAGCGTGGGCGGAGAGGTGTTGCGCACCTTCTCTCCTTCGAACGCCACCATGCTGACCGGATAGGGGCCGACCACCGTGAGGAGCACGAGAGCGACGAACCCGCCCGCCGCCATCGACAGAGCCGCGCTCCGCCGGAGCGGCAGGCGTCCGTCCTGCCAGGCGAAGCCGAGTTGGTGTACGGCCAGCCAGGCGAGCAGGAAGTTCGCCTGCCCCACGTAGGGAACGGCCAGCACCAGACGGGCCAGGTCTCCCCCGGCGACCAGGGCCGCCAGGACGATCGGCACGGCCGGCCCCGCACGCCGGTGCAGCGCGTGCGTCCACGGGGTGAGGGCCATCACGGCGAGGTAGGCGACAAGGAACCACAACGGGATCGAGGCGAGCCAGACCGCCGCGCCGATCAGGGCGGGCTCGGCTCCCAGAACCCGGGCGGTCAGGGCTCCCACCGCCAGTCCCCCCAGCAGCACCGTCGTCGGGCGCAGGAGCCGGGTCGTCCGGCCCAGCACCCAGCCCCTGGCGTTGCCGCCCCGGTCGAGATGGGAGGTGAGGGACGCGGCGTTCGCGAAGCCCCCGACCAGGAAGAACAGGGGCATCACCTGGAACAGCCACGTCAGCGGGCGGGTCCACGGGAGGATCTCGAGAACGCTCCCCCCTTGGAAGCCTCCGCCGTCACGAGTCACATAGATCGCCAGCCAGTGGCCGACGACGACCGCCGTGATCGCTACGGCGCGCAGCAGGTCGACATAGCGCTCCCGCTGCGGCGGTGTGTGCCCGGCCAGCCACCGCACTCGCCGTGTCATCCGCTGAACGACCCGGACAGGGCGTGTCGCCATGCCACCGACGCTTGACATGATGAGAACATTCCCCGCCGTCCTCCATGTCGTCACGGACCACCGCCGTCGTGTCGCCGTTCGCGAGGCGAAGGGTCGCGCCGTTCTCGAATTCGACGCCGATTCTCCCAACAATTCACCGACCGCCTGTGTCTAACCAGTGACGGAAGGACCGCCCCGCCTGAGACGCGAAGGGATTGTTTCGTGCGCATCAGCGAACACGGGAGTCGGAATCGGTTTCTCTGAGCGGCGACGTCGCTTTCGGTCCCGATACATCGTGCGCGAAATCGGAGGTGATCACGGTGCATCCGATCTTGTGACAGCCCCACCCCGGGGCGTCGCGGAGCCGAAAGGTGACCGTATGAGCAAGACCGACAAGACCCGGCCCTGGTGGGTGCGGATGGCCGACACGCCGATGGTGACCTGCCTGCCCGCGCATGATCACCGGTTCGGGCCCTGCACGCTGCCGAACGAGATCACCGCCGACAGCGCCTCCCTGAGCCACCGCACGGGCGGCTGTCACTGGAGCGCCACCCCCTACGCGTACTACTGGTTCGGGTACGGCCATGGGGGCTGGGAGGGTTCCTGCATCCGCCGCGAAGAGCGCCGCCGCGACCGTCACCGGGCACGCCGTGAGCTGCGCGCCTACCGCGGCGAAGAGTGAAGGAGGGCGAAGCCCCGGACATCAGCGGGCACCGCGCGCGTCGGCGTGCTGCTCGGTCGCCGGCGAGACGGCGTCGACGAGGGTGAGCAGACCGCCGACGGACGCCTCAGGACGTGAGGGTGCAGTGTCTCTGGGTGTCGGTGCGGACCTTCCTGCCGGTGAACTCCTCCAGAATGGCGAGGTTCTCCGGGGCGTAGTTGGTCACGGTGATCTTGTCGGCGTTGGGGCCGCCCAGCTTGCCCGTGTAGGGCGCCGACTTCTCCAGCCAGTAGGCCGTGCGCAGGAACTGGGTCAGGACCAGTTCGCGCAGCTTCGGCTCGTTCTTGATCTTCGCCCAGTAGGCGGGGTGCCGGTCCTTGGCCACGCGCAGGTAGAGCAGCAGGTAGCGCAGGTTGGTGGCGGCGATGTCGCGTGCGTTGCTGGCCCCGACGCCCTTGATGTACTCCTGGACCACCGTCACCGCGGGCAGGCCCGTCAGTCCTGCGTTCAACTCCGCCAGCACGCCCTGGAGGTGGTACTCGCCCTGGGTTTGGTCGCGCAGGTAGATGCCGTCCATGGAGTCGCTGAGCCGGTCCTTGATCAGCGGCAGGATCTCCTTGCGGGGGAAGCCGTCATGCAGCGGCACCGTCGTGTCCTGCCGGGAGGCGTTGATCCAGGCCGCGGTGTGCACGTTCCACCTGGTCCGCGCCGGGTCGAGATCCCACATGTGGGTTTCCTCGTGGATCGCCACCATCATCGACTCGGCGAACGCCTCGAAGCTGTTCTTGCGCACGAACTGGTTCCAGTACTGGTCCTTGGCCTGGGCGATGGCCAGCGCCTGGCCGCTGGGCCACCGCCGCTGGTACATCGCCTGGAGGGTCTGCATCCAGTTCGAGGAGGTGAATCTCGCCTTGAGGTCGCTCACGTCCGCGGTGGGCTGCGACGGTTCCTCATAACAGTAGGGCGCGGCGAGGCTCGTGACAGAGCCTGAGGCGGCGGTGGTCACCGCCACCGGCGGCAGCGCGAGGAGTACGGTCACGAGAGACAGAGCGCGCGTTCGACTCACCGGAACCTCATTCCTGAGCGGACGTGCCGCCGGCAAGCAGGGCAGGGGCAGCCGCCGCTCTCTCGTCGTCACGGCGATCGTAATGACCGCCGTTTTATGACGCCTAATCCCACTTCGGCATAACTTCGGCGAACCCCCGAGCCCTGTGATCAGCCACTCCCCCGCCCCGAGCTCATCCCACGACCTGAAGTGCTCCGGCCGTCTCCGGTCAGTGCTGCTGCCTGTTGATGTCGGTGCCCTTCGGAGTGATCACGAAGACGGCGATGCCCACGGCCAGCATCATGAGGCCGCCGAACAGGCTCGTCATCCGCATCGAGTCGGTGAACACGGCGCTCGCCCTGGCCGCGAGGTCGGGCAGGGCGAGCCTGTCGGCGATCGCCACGGCGGAGCCCAGCGACTCGCGTGCGGCGTCGGCGGCCGAGGATTCGAACATGCCCAGGTCGTTCAGACCGGCACGGTAGAAGAGGGCCGCGAGGCTGCCGAGGATCGCCACGCCGAGGACGTTGCCGAGGTCGTAGGAGGTCTCCTCGATCGCCGCCGCGTTGCCCGCCTTGTCGTCCGGGCTGCCGGACATGATCATCGCGGAGCCGATGGCGAGCGACCCGATGCCGGCTCCCACCAGGCACAGGGCGAGCAGGACGTGCACGTAGGTCAGATCACCGGGCACGAGGAAGAGCACGAGCAGGCCGACGCCCGCCACGGCGAGTCCTCCGGCGAGCACGCTCCTCGCCCCCGTCCTCTGGGCGAGCCACGGCGCGAGCAGGGAGGCGAGGGTTCCGGCCGCGGCCACCGGGAGCAGCCGGACACCGGTCTGGATCGGGCCGAGCCCCTCGACGAGTTGCATCCACTGCGCGAGCAGCAGGAACGCGGCGGCAATCGCGAAGGTCGAGCCCAGCGCCGCGACCACGCCCGCCGTGAACTGCCGGCTCGTGAACAGCCGCATGTCCAGGAGCGGATCGGGGCGGCGCAGGCAGCGCACCACGAACAGCGTCAGCGCCGCCCCCGCCGCGACCAGCGCGATCCAGCCGTCGAGGACGGCAAGGCTCTCCTCCTTCGCGAAGCGCTTGAGCGCCCACACGAGCAGGACCATGCCGACGAGCGACAGCGACGCGCCGACGACGTCCCAGCGGCCGGGGCGCGAGCTGCGCGACTCGGGCAGGATGAGCGCGCCGGCGACCAGCGCGAGGACCATGAGGGGCACGTTCACGAGAAACGCCGCCTGCCAGGAGAAGTACTCGAGCAGGAGTCCGCCCACTATCGGTCCGACGGCCGCGCCGAGCCCCGACACGGCGGCCCAGAGCCCGAGGGCCCTGGCGCGCTCGGCGGGGTCGGCGAAGACCGTACGGATCATGGACAAGGTGGTCGGCATGATCATCGCGCCGCCGACCCCCAGGGCGGCACGCAGGGCGATCGTCGTCTCGGCCGTCCCGGCGAGCAGCACGAGGACCGACGCGCCGCCGAAGACGGCATAGCCGGTCAGCAACATGCGCTTGCGTCCCCACCGGTCTCCGACGGCGCTCATCGACACCAGCAGGCCGGCGAGGACCAGGGAGTAGACGTCGACGATCCACAGGAGCTGGTCCGAGGTCGGCCGCAGGGCGGCGGCCATGTCGGGGATCGCGATGTTGAGGATGGTCATGTCCATCGTGATGACCAGCAGACTCGCCGAAAGGACGACGGCGGACGCCCAGCGCCGTCGCGCGGAGACCGGGGGCGTGTGCGTGGCGAGGCTCACCGCTCCTCCTCCTGCGGCTCGGGGGCCGCGAAGAGGGCCGTGATGGCGTCGGCCAGGAGCCGCACGTCGAGGGGCTCGTCATGGAGCGCGGCGTGCCAGGTGGCGCCGTCCGCGAACACCGCGACCGCCGTCGCCCGGCGGACCCCGATGTGCGCGGACAGGACGACGACCAGTTCGTCGAACCAGCGCAGGGCCAGCGAGCGCAGGTGAGGGTCGTGCACCGCGGCCCAGGACAGCGCGTTGTCCGCCTGGACGAGACGCATGTCCCGTAGAAACGCGTGCCACGCGGACGCGAGTGCGGCCGGCGCCGTGCTCATGTCCTCCATCGCCGCGCGCACGACCGCGAGCTCCGCGTCGATCTCGGCCGCGAGATGTTGCAGTGCCGCCTCGCGAAGATCCTCCAGAGTCGCGAAGTACTGCGTCGTGGACCCCAGCGGCACTTCCGCTCGCCCGGCGACCAGCCGATGCGTCAGCCCCTCCGAACCCACCTCGACGATCAGCGCGGCCGCGGCCTCCACGATCACACGGCGACGCCCCTCAGGATCGCGTCGGCGA
This sequence comes from Streptosporangium carneum, assembly GCF_027922005.1. Classification (GTDB taxonomy): domain Bacteria; phylum Actinomycetota; class Actinomycetes; order Streptosporangiales; family Streptosporangiaceae; genus Streptosporangium; species Streptosporangium carneum. The sequence goes on from NZ_BSEV01000008.1 coordinate 141,633, forward strand.
CGGGACCTCTCCGGCGACGCGCTCTCATCGGACATGATCCCCTCGTTAATGGACTGATGTACATGTACAAAAGTACATCTTAGGGTCCAGGGGCACAACGCCGCCGAGCACCGTGACCCGCTTGACGCCCGACGCGGCGAGCGGCTCCACGACCTGCTCGCCGCACCGCGGGGGCGTCTCGTCGCCGGCGAAGTCGATCAGGTGGACGTCGACGGCCGACGCGGTCCGGCGCCGGCCGACAGCGCCCGGACCGGAACAGGACAGTCGCTCTCCGTCACCGGGCCACGGCCAGTCGGTAGTTCTCGTCGCCGGCGAGGAGGTTCCGATGGGTGTCGTCCGCGGTGATGACGCCGCCGTCCAGGACGAGGACGCGGTCGGCGACGTCCAGGAGGGCCGGAACACGCGAGCGGCCACGGCTCGCGTGTTCTCCGAACCGTGCCGTCTCGGCCCAATAATTCAGGTAAGACTATCCTTAGCTTTCGGCCGGGACGGAAGCGGAGCGGGTCTGCCGCCGAAGCGCCAGTGGTGCGTTTCCGTACGGCCTCCACCGTCGGCCGGCAGCAGCGTCGCGGCGGCTTCCCGGTCCGGCGCCTCCACCGCGGCCGCCCAGCCGAGCCGCGCCTCGCGGTCGAGAGCGAGCAACTCGCCGCACACGATCATGTGTTCCGACGCGACCGGCGCAGGGGTGGACTCGCCCATGGTGATCACCAGGAACCGGCCGTAGCCGTCGACGGCCTCGGTGAAGTCCCACATGGTGCGGCCCAGGATGTTGCGGAAGCGGCACAGCAGCACCGACTCGAAGACGCCGGCGCGGTGGTACGGCTCTTCGTAGGCGAACGCCCGGGCGGCCTCCGCGTCCGGAAGGTCGACGATGTGCAGGCTGCCCGTCGACTCGGCCTCCTCTCCGTCGCCGGTCAGCGTGGGGCCGCGGGCGACCAGCAGTTCGCCGTATCCGTCCATGAAGGACCAGTGGTCGTCGTTCAGACTCATCTTGAGCCCGAAGGCGCCGGGGCGGTCACGTCCGTACACGAAATACTCCACGGTCGTTCAGCCTAGAAGATCATGACTGCCCCCCTCCTGACCGAGTCCGCCTCCCAGCCGGGACGCCCCGGGAGCCGGGCGAGTGGAGCCGCCTCGTGTGGCGGGAGCCGGGCAGGGTAGGGCGCCTGAGGTCCCCCACCGTCTTCTCCCGGAAGGAGTCGCCAGGATGGTTGACCGAATCGCCGACCTCTGGGGGCGGCGCACGCCGTACGGCCCTCCTGTCCCGGCGGAGGCCGTGTCGCCCGCCGAGAGCACGCACGCCGTGCCCGGCGAGGAGCCGGGCCGACACGGCTCCTGGCCGGTGCGCGTGGACATGTTCCTCGACGACGGTTTCGAGGAGTCCGACGTCGAGGCGTGGGTGCAGGCGGCCTCGATCCTGCACTCCAACGGCGACGCGATGGACATCGCCGTCGCCGGAGGCCGGATCGTGGGGGTGCGCGGCCGAGCCGGTGACAGGGTCAACCGCGGGCGGCTGGACCCCAAGGACCTGTACGGCTGGCAGGCCAACCACAGCCCCGAACGGCTCAGGCGTCCCCTGGTGCGTGAGGGCGGCCGGCTGGTCGAGACCAACTGGGACACCGCGATGGGCCGGATCGTGGCCCGCTCCAAGGAGCTGCTCGACGGGCCGGGCGGCTGGGGCCACTTCGGCTTCTACACCAGCGGCCAGCTGTTCCTCGAGGAGTACTACACCCTCGGCGTGATCGGCAAGGCGGGCATCGGCACCCCGCACATGGACGGCAACACCCGCCTGTGCACGGCCACCGCCGCCGCGGCGCTGAAGGAGAGCTTCGGCACCGACGGCCAGCCCGGCTCCTACACCGACGTCGACCACTGCGACGCGATCGCGCTGTGGGGCCACAACGTCGCCGAGACGCAGACGGTGCTGTGGATGCGGATGCTGGACCGCCGCCGCGGCCCCCGGCCTCCCGCGATGATCGCCGTCGACCCTCGCGACACCCCGGTGGCGCGCGAGGCCGACGTGCACCTGGCCGTCCGGCCCGGCACGAACATGGCGCTGATGAACGCCCTGATCCACCGGCTGATCGACAGGGGCTGGTACGACGAGGAGTATGTCAGGGCGCACACGATCGGCTTCGACGAGCTGTGCGGGGTCGTACAGGACTGCCCGCCGGAGCGGGCGGCGGAGATCTGCGACGTGCCGCTGCGTTCCGTCGAGCACGCCGCGGACATCCTGGGGTCCAGCGAGCGGCTGCTGTCGACCGTGCTGCAGGGCTTCTACCAGTCCAACCAGGCCACCGCCGCCGCCTGCCAGGTCAACAACATCCACCTGCTGCGCGGCATGCTGGGCCGTCCCGGAGCCGGGCTGTACCAGATGAACGGCCAGCCCACCGCGCAGAACACCCGTGAGACCGGGGCCGACGGCGACCTGCCCGGGATGCGCAACTGGAACAACCCCGAGCACATCCGCGAGCTCGCCGAGCTGTGGAACGTCGAGCCCTCGATCATCCCGCACTGGGCTCCTCCGACGCACGCCATGCAGATCTTCCGTTACGCCGAGCAGGGCTCGATCAAGCTGCTGTGGGTCTCGGCGAGCAACCCCGCCGTCTCGCTGCCCGACCTCGCGCGCGTCCGCCGGATCCTCGCCAAGGAGGACCTGTTCCTCGTCGTGCAGGACGTCTTCCTGACCGAGACCGCGATGCTGGCCGACGTGGTGTTGCCGGCGGCCACCTGGGGTGAGAAGCAGGGCACGTTCACCAGCGTCGACCGCACCGTGCATCTGGCGGACAAGGCGGTCGAGCCACCCGGCCAGGCCCGCGCCGACCTGGACATCTTCCTCGACTACGCCCGCCGGATGGACTTCCGCGACAAGGACGGCGCGCCGCTGGTCGCGTGGCACGACCCGGAGTCGGCGTTCGAGGCGTGGAAGGCCTGCTCGGCCGGGCGGCCGTGCGACTACACCGGCGTCACCTACGGGCTCCTGCGCGGCGCCGGCGGCGTCCAGTGGCCGTGCACCCCCGCCGCGCCGCGCGGTACCGAGCGGTTGTACACCGACGGACGGTTCAACACCGACCCCGACTTCTGCGAGGACTACGGGCACGACCTGGTCACCGGCGCCGCCTACGACGCGGAGCACCACCGTGCCCTGAACCCGGGGGGACGTGCCTTCCTGAAGGCCGCGGCGTACCAGCCCTCGCCCGAGGTGACCAGCGAGGACCACCCGATGCTGCTGACCACCGGCCGGACCGTGTACCACTTCCACACCCGCACCAAGACCGCCCGCGCCCCCCAGCTGAACGACGCCGCCCCCGAGTCCTGGGTGGAGATCGCTCCCGGCGACGCCGCCGCGCTGGGCGTCGCCGAGGGAGACCTGCTGCGCCTCGAATCTCCCCGGGGGACGCTCGAGGCCAGGGCCCGGGTGTGCGGAACCCGCCCCGGGGTGGTGTTCGTGCCGTTCCACTACGGCTACTGGGACCACGACGACAGCGGCCCGCGGACCGGCGAGGCTCCCCGCGCCGCCAACGAGCTGACGATCACCAGCTGGGACCCGGTGTCCAAACAGCCGATCTTCAAGGTCGCCGCGGTCCGGGTGACCAGGGTGGCCGGCGGAGACGGCGTGCCGTCGGCCGCCCCCACCACCGGCGCCGCCGCCCCCGCCGACCCACAGGTCCCGGCGACGGCGGGCGGGCCCGCCGCGCGAGCCCGGCAGCACGTCGAGGAGGCGTGACCATGCACCTGGCCCACTATCTGGGGTTGCTGCACCGTTCGCAGAACGAGTTGGCGAAGGCCTTCCGCGAGGTCGGGCGGGGCCACCTCGACGAGCCCGACGTCCATCACCTCTGTGAACGGCTGGCCGGGCAGTGCGACGAGCACGCCCGGAAGCTGGCGCCGTTCGTCCGGCGCTACTCCGAGGAGGCCCCGAAGGAGCCCGAGCGGCTGCACGCCACGCTGTTCTCCGGTACCCGCACCGGCGGGCTGGGGCTGCTGCGGGATCTGCACGACCTGTATCTCATGGCCGCCGAGTGCGACATCTCCTGGACGCTGATCGGACAGGCCGCACAGGGAGCACGGGACGAGGACCTGCTCGGCGTCGTCGGAGTCTGCGAAGGGGAGACCGCCACCCAGCTGTTGTGGCTGCGCACCCGCATGAAGCAGGCCGCCCCCCAGGCCCTGGTGGTCGCCTCATAGGCCCCGGGGTGAGGGAGACCTCGCGCGCTCGGCGGTCCGCCGAGGTCGAGGATGTCGCCGCCGAGCTCCGTGTCAGTGTCCGCCCGCGTAGCGGCCGGTGAGCTCGGCGCCGATCCGCGCCAGCTCGGCCTGGACGGATCGCGGTTCGACCACCTCCACCATCGCCCCCCAGCCGGCGAGGTTCCGGGCGACGTCCAACGGGGTGGGCGCGGCGAGGCGGACCCGGACTCGCCCGTCGTCGAGCTCGCCGTCGGTGTGACAGTGCCGACCGAACTGGTCGCGCAGCACCGGCACGTACCTGGCCGCGATGAGCACGGTCGCCCAGGTCTGCGAACGCCGCCGCTCCACCTCGCCGACGACCTGTTCCCACGCGGCGGCGAGCGTGAAGTCGTCCGGGCGCTCGGCGGGCCGGTCGGTCGGCTCGGCCTCGACGATCCGGTCGACCCGGAAGGTCCGCTGTCCTCGTTCGGTCCCGGCGATCAGGTACCAGATGTCGTCCTTGTCGACCAGGCCCCACGGGTCGACCAGCCGTTCGGTCCGCTCCCGGGAGGCGTTGGCATAGGTCAGCCGGACCTTCCTGCGGCGGACCACGGCGGTCTGCAGCAGGTCGACCATCTCGGGCCTGCGGCGGTCGCGCTCGCCCCACCGGGTGGGGTCGATCATGGTGGCGTCGGCGGCGGCCTCGGCGTCGGCCCGGAAGGTCCGCGGCAGCGCTCTGACGAGTTTGCGCAGCGCCGCCTTGGCCTCGCCCGAGACGGCGGCGGCCGGGCCGACGAGAAGGAACAGCGCCTGCGCCTCGGTCGCCGACAGGCCGCTGAGGTCGGTGCGGGCGCCCCCGACGAGCGACCAGCCGCCGCCGCGTCCGGGCTGCGGGTACACCGGGACGCCCGCGGCGGACAGCGCCTCCAGGTCGCGGCGGGCGGTGGCGACGGACACCTCGAGCTCGTCGGCCAGCTCGGCGGCGGTCACCCGGCCACGGGCCTGCATGAGGAGGAGAACGGCAACGAGTCGATCAGCGCGCATGTCCCCGGCTTCCCGCTAAAAGTGCTCAATTGATGAGCACTTTAGGGCGGAGGATGGTCATTGTCACCGACCGAAGAGAGGGACCACCGATGCTGCGGGGACTCACCACCGTCAACTTCTTCGCCGACGACGTCGCGGCCGCCCGGGACTGGTACGCCGAACTGTTCGGCGTCGAGCCGTACTTCGTGCGGCCGATCGAGGGAACGCCCGCGTACGTCGAGTTCCGTGTCGGCGACTACCAGCACGAGTTCGGCCTCGTCGACAGCCGTTTCGCCGCCCACAGCCGGTCTGACCGGGCCGGGGGCGCGGTGGTCTACTGGCACGTGGACGATGTCGAGGCCTGCTTCGAGCGGCTGCTGTCCATGGGCGCCACGGTGCACGACAAGCCGGTCGAGCGCGGCCCCGGATTCGTCACCGCGTCCGTCGTCGACCCGTTCGGGAACGTCCTCGGCGTGATGTACAACCGGCACTACCTGGAGATCCTGGGCCGATGATGCACTTCGAGGACGCGGCCCAGTGGGAGTCGTGGCTGGCCGAGCATCATGGGACCGAGGGCGGCGTCTGGCTGCGGATCGCCAGGAAGGGGTCGGCCGAGGCGCTGATCACGATCGAGCAGGCGCTGGAGGTCGCGCTGTGCCACGGCTGGATCGACAGCCACCGCAAGGCCTGCGACGAGCGCAGCTTCCTGCAGCGGTACTCGCGCCGCCGTAAGGGCAGCCCCTGGTCGCAGGTGAACATCGAGCGGGTGGAGGCGTTGACCGCCGCCGGGCGCATGCGGCCGCCCGGCCTGGCGGAGGTCGCCGCCGCCCAGGCCGACGGCCGCTGGGCGGCGGCCTACGCCGCCCAGCGCGACGCCGCCGTCCCGCCCGATCTGGCCGAGGCGCTGGCGGCCCGCCCGGAGGCCGCCGCCCGCTTCGAGGCGCTCGGCAGGTCCGGCCGCTACCTGCTGGTCCTGCCGCTGCTGAAGGCCAGGACCCCGGCCGGACGCGCCGCCCGCCTGCGGAAGACGATCTCCGGCCTGCTGGACCGGTGAAAGCCGGCGGTCGAGAGCCGTACGGCCTCGCCGCCGGTTTCGGGCAGGCGGGCGTCGCCGAGCGCGCCTGGCGAACACCCCGCCGTCACAGCAGACGGCCGTCGCCGAGCGCCTGGCGAACACCCCGCCGTCACAGCAGGAGATCGCGCCAGCGCTCGGCGGAGACCAGCATGTCCAGACTGATCCGCTCCAGGAAGGCCCCGCCCGCGAACAGCCGGCGCCCCACCGGCGTGTCGAGCCCGAAGTCCTCCGCCGCCCTCTTCGTGACCTCGGCCACCTCCAGCGTCCGCCGTGAGCTGTGCACCGCCGAGCTGTACCACGCGTCGTCGTCCATCACGTAGATGTCGCGCCGCCGCCGCGGATCGCGCTCGCGTCTGATCACCCCCTGGTCCGTCAGATAGCCGACAGCCGTGGAGACCGACGCCGGGCTGACCCTGAGCCTGCGGACCAGCTCGGCCGCGGTGAGTCTGCCGTCGTCGGTCAGCAACAGGCAGATGAGCACGCGCGCCGTCATCCTCGGCAGGCCCATCCTGACGGCCATCGTCACGGCCTCGTCGCCCACCTCGCCCGCCGCGCCGCCCGGCTCTCCGGCCACGAGCGGGGAAGCGGGCGTGCCGCGCCGTGCCCGCCGCTCCGTCGCCTGGTGCGCCTGCTCGGGCAGGTAACCGCCCGGGCCGCCGTTGCGGTGGATCTCCCGGCTGATCGTCGAGGTCGGCCGGTCAAGCCGCCGGGCGATCTCGGCATAGGAGAGACCGTCCGCGAGCCCCACCGCGATGCGCTGACGGTCCCGCTGGGTCAACCTTCCTCCTGGCATGGCGCCATTGTTGCGTTCGCCTTCATTCCATTGCAACACGAAATTGCATTTGGATCCATCGTCATTGCATCAGTTTTCCGGCTTCTACCTGGAGTTTCACGTATTCATCGATTGACGATTGTTTTGAACGCAACGTAGCGTTCAAAATATGACGAACGCGTACTATCGCGAACATGAGCCGGTCATGCCGTCGTTCGACCGCCCCACCGGCTGCCCCTTCGACCCGTCCCCGGAGCTCACCGCGCTGCGCGGTGAGCTGCCGATCGCGCGCCTGGCCGCGCCCGAGGGCGCACCGGGCGTCTGGCTGGTCACCGGCTACGAGCTGGTCCGCAAGATCTTCGCCGACCCACGCTTCAGCTCCCGCTACGAGACGCAGTACCACCCGCTCATGGACGCGCACATGCCGCCCGCTCCGCTCGGCGACCTGACCGGCATGGACGCGCCCGAGCACACCCGCATCCGCAAGATGCTGGCGGGCAAGTTCACCGTCCGCAGGATGAACCAGCTCACCGAGCGGGTCACCGAGGTCACCCGGGCCCAGCTCGACGAGATGGAGAGGCAGGGGCCGCCGACCGACCTGGTTCAGGCCTTCGCCCATCCTGTCCCGGCTCAGATGATCTGCGAGCTGCTCGGCGTGCCGTACGACGAGCGCGCGGACTTCGCGGGCTTCACCCAGTCCGTCTCCAACGACGACGACCCCGAAGCGCAGCTCGCGGCCTTCACCCGGCTCGGCGAGTACCTGCGGGACCTCGCCCGGGCCAAGCGCGCCGACCCCACCGACGACCTGCTCAGCGACCTGACCGCGAGCGACCTGACCGAAGACGAGCTCGGTGGCGTGGCCGCCTTCCTGCTCAGCGCCGGCCTGGACACCACGGCCAACATGCTGGCGCTCGGGACCTTCGCGCTGCTGCGGCACCCCTCGCAGCTCGCAGCCCTGCGCGACGACCCGAGCCTGGTCGACGGCGCGGTCGAGGAACTGCTGCGTCACCTTTCCATCGCCACCACCGGCATGCGCGGCGTGCTGGAGGACGTCGAGCTCGGCGGCGCACCGCTCAGGGCCGGCGACACGGTCATCATCGCGGTCAACGCCGCCAACCGGGACCCGGCCAAGTTCTCCGACCCCGACGTGCTGGACATCCGCCGCTCGACCGCCGGGCACCTGGCCTTCGGCCACGGCGTCCACCAGTGCCTCGGCCAGCAACTCGCCCGTGTCGAGATGCGCGTCGCCTTCCCGGCACTGCTGACCCGCTTCCCGTCGCTGCGGCTTGCCGTACCGGCCGAAGAGGTGCCGCTGCGCGACCCCGTCCAGATCTACGGCGTGCGCAGCCTGCCGGTCACCTGGGAGTGAACCTCGCGCGGATCAGCGCACCGGCGACAGGGCCTGTCCCGGCGGAGGCGCTCCGGCGTAGGCTTCGCGTCGGAGTGTCCCGCGCCGGATAACTCATGAAAATCCTTCGGATTGGACCTGGGCGCACGGCCGCCCGTGGTGAGATCTTGGCCACAGGACCTCTCACCGAAGGAGGCGCCGATGCGCGAGGACGGGTCGGACGGTCGGCTCGACGAAGACCTCCACTTCGCCTGGTCCTACGCGGTCGACGCGGCTCCCACCGGAGACGAGGCGGCAGGCGGCCCGGCCTCCGAGCGCTTCAGAACCTACGCCCGCTTCGTCCTCGACGAGTTCCGCGCGGATCCGGAGCGGATCTCCGCCATAGCCGCGGCGGCGAGAGCCCGCCTCGCGGAGCGGGAGGCGGGCGGCGGCAACACCCGCGGCTGGCTCGAAACCGCCAGGCTGGCCGAGATGGCCCTGGAGATGCTCCGCCAGGCGGGCGACGACGTCACCGCGGGTCCGGGAGAGCCGTGCCCGCGGAGAGCTGAGGCCGAAAATGCCCGAAAACCAACCGCATACCGGCATATAGCCGCATATCGCAGAAGGCTGCGGCGCCTCACCCCGCGGTACTGGTTACGCCGCCGATGGGCGCGGAGGAAGGTTCGCTTCGTCCATCGGCCACCGGCGACCGACCAGCCCTGCGACGTCCAGCGGATCGACATCCTCCTGGGCGAACGGGAGATCGGCCGCGTTACCTACCAGGTCTGCGACAGCTGCGAGCTGGGATACATCGCCAGGATCTCGCTCGACCCGAAGCTGCGGGGACGGGGAATCGGCGCACGCGCGCTCGACCTGACCCGCCGGAGATCCCCCGGATTCCGCTGGTGCGCGAGCGGCCGACACGACACGGACCGGACGTTCTGGCACCGGGTGTCCCGCCGGACAGGAGGTGCTCACACCCGGGCGAGCGCCGATCCTGTCCCCTGCGAACACATGCGCGGAGACCGGAACCGGCGCGTCTGACCCCGTTCTCAGGGTTCTCGGGTCTCCGTCCGATCCCCCGGGAACCCACGGCAGGCCGCCCGGCGGCCTCGGCTGGACGCGGGACGGTTCGCGGGTGGTGGGCGGCGCGCGGGGGAAGGCTCCCGTTGGATCACCCGGACGACGTCATGGAGGAGAGACGATGTGCCGCGTCATGTCCGTCGCCATCGGATCGGTCGCGCTTGTCCTGCTCGGCGGCCACCGAGCCTGTCCTGCCCGCGTGGAGACGGAGGACGCCTCGGCCGTGTCGGGCACGGGCGGGCGGCAGCCGGTGGAGCGGCTGCGGGTCAAGGTCCTCCAGAGCCTGCCGCACGATCCCCGCGCCGTCACCCAGGGACTGGAGATGGCCGGCGGCAGGCTGTACGAGAGCACCGGCGAGTACGGCGAGTCGGTGGTCATGGCCGGGCCCGCGGGGAAGCCGCCCACCGCCCGCGCGCGACTGTCGGCCCGGCTGTTCGGGGAGGGGATCACCGTCCTGGGGCCGACGCTGTGGCAGATCACCTGGCGCGAGGGCGTCGCCGTCGAACGGGACAGCCGCACCCTCGCCGAACGCCGCCGCGTCGCCTACACCGGGGAAGGCTGGGGGCTGTGCCACCAGCGACAGGGCGACCGGCTGGTGATGAGCGACGGTTCCGCCCGCCTCACGTTTCGCGACCCCGTCACGTTCGCCGCGACCGGCACGCTCACCGTGACCGAGCACGGCCAGGCCGTCCCACAGCTCAACGAGCTCGAATGCGTGGGCCCCGACACCGTCTACGCCAACGTCTACTGGACCGACCGGATCGTGCGGATCGACACCGGCACCGGCGCGGTGACCGGCAGCGTCGACGCCGCCGGCCTGCTCACCCCGGCGGAAGCCAGGAAGGCGAGCGTCCTGAACGGCATCGCGGCCGTCCCCGGAACCGATGAGTTCCTGCTGACCGGCAAGTCGTGGCCCAGGATGTTCCGCGTGCGGTTCGTCCCCGAGGTCGAAGCCGACCGCGGAGACCGCCGGGGTGGCCTTTCGCGAGTTTCACGAGGGCGCGTCCCTGTGGGGCCGGTCCGCTAGTGACGCCGAGCCCGCCCAGCGGCCATCGCCGCGAGGACCAGTGTGATCGAGACGAGTGCTCCTGAGATCATCGTGACGAGCACCGCGAACATACGCATTCCCTCAAAAAATCGAAACCATAGGCATACGCTCTGCCATGAACGCAGCTCACGGCATAGGTAACGCGAAACACCTCCTCTACCATTCCGTGACCTGACAACTCCCGCCGCCGCGGAACGGTCCCCGAGCACGGACGCCCCAGTCGCCCGGCGACGCACACCCCCGGCCGTGCCGGAGGAGGCCCGGCGCGAGAACGGCCCGCGAGGCCGTTCCGTCCCCGCGAGGAACGACGCTCACCCCGTCGCGGCGCGGGCGGGACGGTGCACCCGGGCGCCCGCCGTCTCGTGGAGTCATGGTCGATTCTCCGCCGCCGTGATTTCGCCGGTCAGCAGGGAGCGCGGGTCCAGCCGGTGGCGGATGACGGGGCTGTGCCATTCGGCGATCAGGACGGTGGCGTCGTCCTGAAGCTGCCCGTTGTGATACTCCATCACGGCGTGGATCAGCCGGCGCAGCGTCTCGGGAACGGGCAGACCGTCGGCGTGGCGGCGGATGACGAAGTCGACGAAGCGCTCCAGGCCGAACTCCTGGGCGCCGGGGCGGCGCGCCTCGGTGATGCCGTCGGTGTACAGCAGCACCCGGTCACCGGGTTCGAGCTGCTCCTGGCACATGTGGACCGGCAGGCTCAGGTTCAGCCCCATGGGATGGGCGGGCGGGCACTGCAGGAGGGCGACCCAGCGGCCGTGGCGGATCACCACCGGCGGGTGGTGGCCGCGGTTGACCCACCTGAGCCGGCCGGTGGTCATGTCCAGGTCGGCCATGATCGCGGTGACGAAGCGGGTGCTCCTGCCGAACTCGGTGATCAGAACCCGCTCGATCGCCTCGCTGTTGTCGACCAGGCTCATGCCCTGGCGGCGGTGGTTGCGGCAGGCGGCCATCGCCAGGTTGGCGGTCAGCCCCGCGGAGGTGTCGTGGCCCATCGCGTCGAAGACGGCCAGGTGCAGCACGTCGCCGGCGATGGCGTAGTCGAAGGCGTCCCCGCCGACCTCGTAGGCCGGCTCGACGGCCGCGCTGACGGTCACCCTGTGGTTGGCGAAGGTCAGCGGCGGCGTCAGGTTCCACTGCATCTCCGCGGCCACGTTCATCGGCTGGGTGCGCACCAGCCGGGCATAGGAGTCGCTGTAGTCGCGCACGCTGACCAGCAGCAACGCCACCATCGAAGCCAGGTGCCACATGCTGCCCCGGGCGACTTGACCGTTTTCCGCGGAACGGACGCGCAGCACCCCCAGACGGCCGGTGCCGTTCAGCAACGGCACCCACCACTGCTCCGCCTGACCGTCGGCACCCGACCTGGCCAGCGTGCGCACCTCCTGGTAGGCCCGTCCCGCCAGGGTGCCGTCGATGCGCAGCACGGCCGACTCCTCGCCGGGTCTCTCCCCGTGCCCGGCCAGCGGGCGCAGCACGTTCTGCTGCAGGTCGGCCAGATAGATCGACACGCCGTGCAGACCCACGCGGGCGGCGTACTCGTCGACCAGGGCAGGCAGTTCCTCCAGCGTCGTCAGGTGACTGGCCTCCAGCAACCCGACCAGCATCGACTCGACACCGTGAGAGGAGGACATCGGTCACCCCCGTCCGCGTCGTGACCGCCAGGGTGGGCCGTGAACCACTCGACCGGCCGTCGCCTCCTACCCAGGCATTGCCCATCTCCTCAGATCGAAACACGCCCTCGACCACCACGGCGGCGAGCACAGCGGGAGGAGGGAGCCTTCCTGCGGCGCTCCCGGGAAAGGCGACGCCCGCGAAAAGACGCCTCCGGAAAAGACGTCCAGAAAAAGACGCTCCCGAAAAGACGCTCCGGAAAAGACGAGAGGGGACGGGTGATGACCCGTCCCCTCTCCTCCGCGGCTGTCAGAGGTCCGCGGTTCCCCTACGCGGCTGTCAGAAGCCCGCGGTGATCTTGGTGAACTCCCACTCGGCCTGCGGGACGCCGCCGCCGTTGACCCGGTCACGGTTGACCGCCCAGAAGGAGAACCTGGTCAGCCCCTTGGCGATGGCCCAGTCACGGATCTTGGTCCACTGGGCCGGGGTGGTCGTCTCGTTGTTGTCGGACTTACCGTTCATGCCGGAGATGCCCATGTGAGCGTAGGCCTCGGCGTCGCTCCAGCCGAACGCGCTCTTCAGCGAGCTCTTCAGCCCCTCGGAGGCGTTGACCGTGTCCTGGTACATCTCGGTGCCGCTGAAGTTGAACGGCATGATCGTGTAGTTGTCGATCGGGACGTTCAGTTCCTTGGCCCGGTTGACCAGCCGGACACCCGCGGCGCTCAGGGCCGTCTTGAACGTCGGGATCGTGACGACGATCTTCACGTTCGGGTTGTTCTGCCGGACGATCTTCAGACCGTTGAGGATGCGGTCCTGGACGGTGTAGTTCTCGAACTCGTCGGTGTTCTCGATGTCGAAGTCGACCACCGCCGGGCCGAGCGCGGTGATGACCTTCTGCACGGCGCCGGCGAAGGCCTCAGGGGTGGAGCAGTTCGGGCCGAGCTTGTTGCCGCTCCAGCCGCCGAAGGAGATCTCGACGCTGCCGCCCTTGGACTTGATCGTGTTGATCGCGGTCTGGTCGGAGCCGCCGGTCAGCGGACGCTGGCCGTCCCACGCCGGGTTGCAGCCGTTCTGGGCGAGGATGAAGGCCATCGTGAAGGCCTTGACGCCGGTCGCGTCCATCACCGTGCCGGGGTTGGGCGGGTTGCCCCAGCCCATGTACAGGTACGGGGCGCCGGGCAGCCTGGGCGACTGGGGGCAGCCGGTGGTGGTGGCGCTCACGTCGCGGCCCGCCGACTCGCCGTTGGAGTTGTAGGCCTTGATCGTGTAGGTGTGCGTCTCGCAGGCGCCGAGACTCGAGATGGTGGCGTTGGTCCCGGTGACCTGCGTCCGCTGCGTGGCGCCCTCGTAGACGCGGTAGCCGGTCACGGTGCCGCTGGAAGCGCCCCAGGTCAGGATGATGCTGCTGCTGGTCGTGGTCGCCGAGGCCGTGCCGGGCTGGCCGGGCGCGCCGTTGTCGCCCTGCGTGGTCCCGGTGACCGGCGCGCTGGGCTCCGAACGGTTGCCTGCGGCGTCACGGGCGCGCACGGTGTAGGTGTAGCTCGTCGAGGCGGCCAGACCCGAGTCGGTGTGGCTGGTGCCGGTGACGGTGGTCACCAGGGTCGTGCCGCGGTACACCTCGTAGCCGGTCACGCCGACGTTGTCGGTGGAGGCGTCCCAGGCCAGCGAGACGCTGCTGGAGGTGGTTCCGGTGACGCGCAGGTTGCCCGGGGTCGAGGGGGGCGTGGGGTCGGTCGGGCCGCCCGTGCTGACCTTCCACAGGGCCGGGACCCGGTCGGGCTCCCAGCCGGGCAGAGAGGTGTGGCTCTGCAGGCACTGGTAGTTGACGCCGTTGTGGGTGACCACGGTGCCCGCCGTGTAGGCGGTGTAGGGGGCCCACGCGGCCGCGGCGGCTTGGACGCTCGCCTGCCGCGCGCCGGCTTCGGCCAGCGCCGGGGCGCCCGCGCCCGTCACGAAGACGGCTAAGAGCGCGAGGATGAGGACACGAAATCTCACGTCACACTTCCGGGGGTTGGGGGGTGAAAGCTCTGGCAGGCCTGCGGCTGCCCTCGCGAGCGAAAGCGGCCACAGACCGGGGTGCACATCCGCCGGGCCCTGCCGCACCGAGATCACGTCGGCACCGCTTGGCCGGCATGTGGAACGAATGAGGCCGCGTTTACACGAGCACAGGGAGCGGCCTCGTTGAGTGTGAGGGAGCAGGATGACGCCCCCACACCTCCTTTTCCATTAGGAAACTTTCCTAATAGATTCGGATTGTAATCTCGCCTTCAGGAGCCCGCAAGAGCCCACGGCGACCCCGTTCACAAGACTCCTTCGCCGTTCTCGACAACAGGAGTAAAGCAGGCGGCCCGCGACCAGCCGGACGTCCTCGCCTCGGTCGGCGTCACCGGCGTGAACACCCCGACGGCCGGCGCGCGCTTCGACCATCAAGCACGCGCCGGCCGAAGAAACAGGTCAGGAGGACTGACCGGTCCCCTGCTCCGCGCCGTTGCCGGTGCCGCCGAAACCCCTGTGGCCGCCTCGCGGCCCGCCGCCGAGCAGCCCCGCGCGCTGCGCCTTGAGGACGGCGTCGGCCTCGGCCTGGGTGAGGGTGCCCGCGGAGACGGCCGCCTTGAGCCGCTCACTCAGGGCGGACTCGGCCTCGGTCGCACGCTGCTGCCGCAGCGTGTTCAGGGCCGTGGTGACCTTCTCCGCGGTGACGCCGAGCTTGGCGGCCAGGGCCTGGGCCAGCTGCCCCTGGTCGCCCCGCCGCCCGTCTCCGGACGGGCGGCCGCCGGCCGTACGGATCTCCTCCAGGGCCGTGGTGATCTTCTGCTCGTCGACGCCGAGCAGTTCGGCGAGCTTGGCGGCCATCTGGCCGCGGTCGCCGCCGTGCGGCCCGCGCCGCCCGGCGTCGGACGGAGCGTCGGGACCGGTGGAGGCGGTCGCGGACGGCGCGGGCGTCGGGTCGGCCCAGGCCACCACCGGGGCGAGCAGTCCGCCGGCCACGGCGGCGCCGATCCCGGCGACGACGGCAAGACGCTTGGTGCGGTTCATGGCACTCCTTCGGTCGATTCTCGATGGATCCGCCACCGAGAATCGGCCGACCTCATGAGACGTCCCTGGTGCCGAACTGAGAATCCGATGAGGAAGCGCGGCCGGGCACGCTCAGACGATCGGGGGGCGACCGGCGCGGGTCAGCCGCAGCACGGTGGTCCAGGACATCGGCCGGCGCTGTCCGTGTCCGCCCTTGATGCCCTCCCACAGTCCACGGGCCCAGACGGCGAGGTTCGCACGGGACCGGATCCGAACGACGCTGAGCAGCGTCCAGGTCGCCAGGTACACGGGGACCAGGGGGGCGGGCAGGCGGCGGTAGGCGAGCCAGACGCGGTTGCGGGCGACGAGGCGGTAGAAGGTGGCGTGCCGGGCGGGGTCGGTGGCCGGATGGTGGATGACGATGTCGGGCGCGTACCAGCCGGTGCGTCCGAGGTCCCACAGCCTCCAGCTCAGGTCGATGCCCTCGTGGAAGAGGAAGAAGCGGCCGGGCCAGCCGCCGGCCCGCTCGTAGTCGGCGCGGCGTACGAGGATCACGCCTTCGGCCATGACGGTGATGGTGCCGGGCCGGGTGGCGTCGCCCGCGCGCAGGCGCGGGACCCAACGGCGCAGGGTGACGCCGGTGTCGGGGTCGGCGATGCGGGGTTGGATGTAGGCGGCCTCGGGGTGACGGCGGGCTTCGGCGACGAGCCTGGCGAGAATGTCGGGAGCGGGCAGGACGGCGTCGTTGTCGAAGAAGAACACGAACTCGCCGCAGCCCGGACCGGACAGCGCGTCGGCGCCGACGTTGCGGCCCTGGGGAATGCCTTCGTTGACGGGCAGGGTCACGGTGCGCACGCCGGCGGGCACATGGTCGGGTTCGACCCCGTTGCCCACGACGACCACACGCAGGTCGACGTCCTGCTGGGCGAGGAGGGAGTCCATCGCCTGCGGGAACGCGACAGGCCGATCGTTCATGGTGAGGACCACCACGTCGACGGTGGTCTTCGGGCTGGTCATCACGTCTCCCGTACGGGTGAGGCGCTCGGCGCGCAGGAGCGGTGCCGTCTGCCGGGGGACGGGCAAAGTGCTCTTGTCACGTTCCGTTCGTCTTGACGTCATGCGCTCGCCGTCTTCCCGGCCTACCTTAGCGCCGCTTCAACCGCACGATCGCCCAGACCGCCTCCGAGGCCGTGCCCGCCCTCACCTCGGCGTCCTCGCCATCGGCGTCAGCGCGCTCGTGCCGCCGCCGAACAGGAACTCCACCAGCCGCCTGCGCCTCCTCGCGGGGACGCCGGCGGCCGGAGTTCACGGACGGCGCGGGGTTCCGTCCGCCCGCCGCGCGCGGCGGCGCACCGTCATGGCCGCGTCCTCACCACCGCGCGGACCAGGCGGCACGCGTCGGCGCACTGCAGCGCGTCGTGCCGCCGCCAGAGCGCGGGGTCTACCGCCTCCTGCTCCCGGACGTGCTCGGCCACGTCCAGGTGGTGGTCCGCCAGCTTCGCCGACAGCTCCTCGGGGGCGAAGAGACTCAGCCAGGGCTCACCCCGCTCGGCCGCCGCGGCCATGGCCATCTGGGCGTAGGCCTCCCCCTTCTCGTCACGGAGAACGGGCGAGAGCGCGTACTCCATGATCAGCTCGGTGCCGGGGGCCAGACGGCCGATCTCCGCGAGCGTGGCGACGACGGCCTGGTCGGTCAGGTACATGCTGACGCCCAGCCAGCTCACCAGGGCGGGCTTGGCGGGGTCGAACCCGCAGGCGACGAGCCGGTCGACGAGGGCGTCGGTCTCGAAGTCGACCCCGACGAAGGCCAGCGCCTCCGGCGGGGTGATCCCCGCCTCCGCCAGCAGGCCGCGCTTCCAGCGCTGGGTGGCCGGATGGTCGACTTCGAAAACGGCGACCTGACCGGTCAGCGGGGAACGGTGGGCGAAGGTGTCCAGTCCCGCGCCGAGGATCACGTACTGGGTCACGCCCAGTCCGGCCAGCTCCGTCAGGCGGCGTTCGGCGTAGTGGCTGCGGATGGTGACCTGCGCCCGGACGCCCGACAGGATGAGGTGGTCGCCGTAGGCACGGTGGTAGCCGATCAGCTCCTCGGCGCCGTCCCCCAGCAGCGCGTGCGCGACGGTGTCCTCGAAGATGAAGGGTTCGCGGTCCACCAGCAGGTGTGCCGCGCGGCCTGCCGCCGCCATGAGCGCGGTCCGGCTGGGCTCTTCGTCATTCATCGGCTGATTTCCTTTCGCAACTTTCAGGCCGTGTGAATGACGATGCTAATCGCACAAAAATATTACCTTCGGCATCTTATCAGACGGAAATAAATTTCCAATAACGCACAGATGAAAACAAGGACTCATTGCGTCGCCGGAATTCGTTCACCCCGTCGCCCCGGCGTGGGAACCCGGTCCATGTCGAGACAGCCGAGGTCGCAGGACCTGACGTCCTCGGCCGGGTCCGTGCCGACCGAACCGCGGCGAAACGGGCCGCCCGTTTCGCCGCGGTCGCGCGCTTCCCGCCGGAGACGACCGGGATCGACGCCGTCAGGGAGGGGAGCCCCCGTGACCTGCCTCGCTCATCCGTCCGGTCCCGCGGCGCGCCCGTCCACAACGGTCACGGCGTCACCTGGATGTTCGTGAGGCCCTTTCCTCCCGTCACCGTGTTGCCGCTGTGGACCGTCGTCTCGCAGCCCGGGCCGTGGTTGGTGACGTTGATCGCCAGTTGCCTCGCGCCGGTCGCGCCCGTCAGATCCGAGGTGTTGTCGCGGAAGACGGTCCCGCACCCCCAGCCGGGCTGCTGGGTGTGAGTCTCGTAACCGTTGTTGCTGGTGTTCCTGCCCTTGTTGTCCCTGACGAGGACGTCGTTGCCCTTCACGTCGACCCAGGAGTCGTCGTAGTTGGCGCCGGTGAGCCCGCCGCCGTCGAAGGTGTTGCCGATGATCTGCGCGCCCGTGGTGCCCTCCTTGATGTCGACGTTCTCACCGCCGACGTCCGGGCCGATGGTGTTGCCGATGATCTGGATGCGATCGCTGTTGTCGGAGAGCGTGTTGGCGGTGCCGACGTACACGCCCTCGCCCATGCCTCGACCGTCGTTCCCGGTGTCGTAGATCGTCGAGTTCCTGATGACGCCGTCGGTGCTGGACCTGCGGAAGTGGACGCCCTCCATGTCGAGGTCGTGGACGGTGACCGTGTCGATGACGACGCCCTTCGCCGAGTCGACCATGATGCCCTTCTGCCCGCCGGTGACGGTGACGCCCCTGACGGTCCAGTACGAGGCGCCGTCCAGGTGCAGGCCGTAACCGCCGCCGGTCGTGAGGACCGCCCTGGAGGAGCCGGTGAGTGTGATGCGGGAGCCGGGCGTCGCCGCCGTGTAGGCCTTGAAGTTGCCCCTGTAGGTGCCGTCGGCGAGATGGATCGTGTCGCCCGGGACGGCCGCGCCGAGCGCCGACTTGAGCGCCGCGGCCGTGGACACCTCGATGACGCCGGGCGACGTCCTGGAGGCCGGTGACGACGCCGAAGCGGGAGAGGAGGCGCCGGCGAAGGCGGTTCCGCCGGCGTTGACGCGGATCGGGACGGCGGTCGCGGCGTTCGCGTTCTGCGTGACCGCCGTCGTGCCCAGCGGAAGCAGCAGGGCTCCCGCTGCGGCCAGGGCTTTGGAGAGAAGTTCACGTCGCATGTGATGTCTCACGTCCTTCGGGCTGGTGTGGGGGGTGGTGAGGACGTATTCCTGCGCCGGACCGGCGACTCGCGGGGAGAGCCGGTACGGGCGCAGGAGCGATGTGAGCACACTAGCGCCGGCCGCTGCGACAAAAATGGGGAGATCAGACCCCGAACAGGGCCTGTGACCGTTTTATAGGCCCGTATTTGACACGCCGGTTTCAGGGGGTCCCGGCGGTGGGGAAGACCGCTCAGACCCGCCTGCCGGGAGCCTCGGCGGTGACGCCGGCCACCCGGTGGACGTGGGGGGCGGTCGTGATCCGGACACTCCCGCGAGGGACGGCCGTGATCCGGACACTCCCCTGGGAGCCCGCCGACAGCCCGGCGTTCGCGTCGGCCGCCGCCCCTCCTGCGGTGGGCGCCCGTCCCGCCTCGCTCCCGGCCTTGTCCCCGTCACCCGCCTCGGGGACCTTCCGGTCTCCGGCGGCCAGGACGAGGGGCACGGCGTGTCCGGCGGGTTCGGCCGCGCCGCGCGGACCGGCGACGGCCAGGAGGCCGCAGACGCAGACGAGCGCCGCGGCGTAGCGCAGGAACGTGCTCTTGCCCGGCCCCGAAGGACCCGTCACGGCGGCGAAGCCGCCACGAGGGGTACCGATCGACACCTCACGCAGGGCGAACACCGTGTTCCGTCCCCTGCCGTAGACATTGCTGACCGTGTCCAAACGCACCACATCGTTCATGGAGACCAGTCTTCTGACCCTGGGGTCACACGGGCCAGGGATACGATCACCAATCACTCATGACGTCGTCATGGGTGTGTCCTGATAGACATAGGGGTGTGATCCGGATCTTGATCGCGGAGGACCAGCGGGTGGTACGAGGCGCGCTGGTCGCTCTCCTGGAGTTGGAGTCCGACCTCACGGTCGTCGCCGAGGTCGGTTCCGGTGACGAGGTCGTGCCCGCCGCCCTCAGGCACGGTCCGGACGTCGCCGTGCTCGACATCGACATGCCCGGCGACATCGACGGCCTCGACGCCGCCGCCGAGCTGAGCCGGCGGGTTCCGGGGTGCCGCACGCTGGTGCTGACCGGACAGGGCCGAGCCGGTCATCTGCGCCGCGCCCAGAGAGCGCACGTGACCGGTTTCCTGCTGAAGACCGCGCCGGTGGACGAGCTGATCACCGCGGTCCGCGCCGTCGCGGCGGGCAGGCGGGTGCTCGATCCCAACCTCGCCGTCACCGCCTGGAACCTGGGTGACGACCCCCTCACCCCTCGCGAGACCGACGTGCTGCGGCTGACCGCCGAGGGCGCCGACGTCGCGGAGATCGCCACCAGGCTCTTCCTGTCGGCCGGCACGGTGCGCAACCACCTCACCGCGATCGTGGGCAAGCTGAACGCGAGGAGCAGAACGGACGCGGTCCGCATCGCCCGCGACGCGGGCTGGATCTGACGGCCTGCCCGAGCCCCGCCTCCCCGGACGGGTCATGCCCCGTCTCTCGTCAGGTCCGGCGAGAGACGGGCCAGGTCCAGCACGACCCGCAGCCGGAACCAGCCGTCCTCCTCCGGGGCCGCGGTGAGCCGTCCCCCGACGATGGCCAGCCGAGCGGTGAGGTTGCCGAGCCCGGAACCCGCCGGAGACCGTACGGCGTCGTGGGGGAGCCCGTCGTTGGCGACGATGAGCCGGAACAGCCCCTGCGCGTACCCGGTCTCGATCCGGCACCGCCGGGCGCTGCTGTGCCGCAGCACGTTGGTGACGGCCTCCCTGAGGACGGCGCTCAGCACCGTGTTGACCGCGGGGTCGTCGAACGCCGGCGGCGGACCGTGGTCCAGGTCGATCCTGACCTCGATCCCGGCCGTGGTGAGGATCGCCCTGGCGGAGGCCGCCTCCTCCTCGAGTGACAGCTCCAGGTGGCCTCCGGAGACGGCTCTCATGTCGGCGCGCGCCCGTTCGGAGATCACGACGATGTCGGCGAGCTCCGCCCGCGCCCGGCCGGGATCCCGGTCGAGCAGCCTGCGGACCAGCTCGCACTTGAGCAGGATGGCCGCGAGGTTGTGGCCGAGCAGATCGTGCAGGTCACGGGCGACCCGGAGCCGCTCCTGGGCGATCGCGGTCCGCGCGGGCTCCTCCCTCGTGGCCTGAAGCTCCTTGATCAACCGGGTGAGCCTGGCCAGGCCGGAGACCACGAGCCCGGTCACGAGCACGCCGATCGTCAGATTGACGACCACGGTCACGCCCAGCGAGAGCAGCACTCCCGCCGTCGCCACACCCGCCATCGCGAGCACGGTGAGCGGCCAGGACAGCGCCGGAGGAAGGACCAGCAGGAGGGAGCCGACCATGAAACCGGGAACGTTCAGCCATCCCCGCCCGAACCAGAGGATGGGCAGGAAGCTCAGGACCGCCTGGACGGACAGGGAGAGCAGGGGCCGGTCCCGTGTGCCGCGGAGTTGCAGGACGGCCATCACGGCCAGGCAGGCGGCGGCTCCCGCCAGCGCCCGCACCGGGACGTAGAGCAGGACCTTGGCGGCGAAGCCGGCGAGCACCACCACCAGGAGCGTGACCGACAGGCTGTAGGCCGAGCCGGGCAGCGACGCGGCCGGTTTCGAGCACACCGGAATGGTCGCCTTCACCACGGAGCAGCCGTCGGCCTCGGAACCGGCGGTGAGACGCCCGCCCGCGTCCTGGAACTGGCCGACCAGACCGTCGAGACATCCGACGTCCAGGGCTCCGTCGCTGACGACGCGAAGCCCCACGAGGCCGTTGTCCTCGGTGGTCTCGACGACGCACCGCCGCGCCTGTCCGAGATCGACGATCCCGGTGACCGCCTCCCTGAGCACGGCCCCGAGCAGAACGCCCGGCGGACCGAGAGGTTCGGTGTGGCGGGTCCGCCCCTCCACCTCGACCCCGGCCGTCGACAGCAGCGCCCGTGCCCGCGCGATCTCGGGGGACAGGGACATGCTGCGGTAGTCGACCGCCGCGGCGCGCGCGTCCGCGAGGGAACGCCGGGCGACCTCCAGCACCTCGTCGATCACCTCGTCCGGCGGCTCGACCGTGAGGCGGTTGACGGCGTCCAGCCCGACGCCGATCTTCTCGTTCAGCTCGGTGGCGACGCGCAGCCGTTCCTCGGCCACCGCGGCCATGGCGAGCGCGAGCCTGGCCGCGGACAGGTCCTCGACCCGGTCGGCGAGCTGGGCGAGACCGTAGATCACCAGACCGGTCAGGACGGTGCCGATGGTGATGCTGACCGTGGCGGCCAGATCCGGCGCCCGGGTCGTCTCGACGAGGACGGCGCTCCCCACGACGACCATCGCCACCGGCCACGCCGAGCTCAGCAGCAGCGAACCCACGAGGAAACCGAGCATTCCCACCGACGTTCCCAGCGGGATCACCGCCAGGTAGACGAGGACCGCCTGGAGGGCGAGCAGCCGCACGCCCAGACGCCGTTTCAGGTTGGGGTACACGTAGGCGAGCTGGATCCCGAAGATCGCCGCCGCGACCACCGCCGCGGCGAGAAGCTGGAGCGCCCCGGACTGCCGGCTGTTGATCGCCAGGACGTACACGGCGGCGAATCCCGCCAGGATGGCGGCGACGGTCCCTCGCGCGATGTGCGGCGCCAGATCGGTTCCGCGCGGACACGTCGATTTTTTAAACAACGCACCTCCGCAGCAACAGATGAAACGATTGTTCCACTCGCTGAACTTTCCGGCCGTGCTCCTTTCGCAAAGCAAGATCGTCTGCGTGCCCGTACGCGCACCGGCTCGGCAAGAACCGGCAGAACCCTCGCGCCCGTTTCAATCCGATCATCACCGGCGGTGAAATCGGCGGACCCACGGGTGGGAAACCTCTTACCCGTCTTCGATTTCCGTCATCCGTTCCGAGCGCGAACGTCCGGCGCCGTGAGAGCCTGACGGACGGAGGCGGCCCCGTTCACCGAAGGCGTCGGAGGGCGGCGGCGAGGTCCTCCAGGTGTTCCGAGACCGGCCCCAGGGTGAGCAGGCCGCTGCCCGCCCCGGCCAGTTCCGCCGCCGCGGGGGCGAGCTCGGCGTGGGCGCGCCGCATCGTCTCCTGGTCGCCGACGGCGACGGCCGCGTGCGCGGCAAGGCACCACAGAGCCTCGAACAACAGGTCGCGGGGCGGATCCGGGACCTCTCGCAGCGCCGTCGCGGCCTCGCCGCGGCGGTCCTGGGCCAGCAGCACCAGGGGGCGGGCCCAGGGATCGTACGGTCCCCAGTCGGTGTGCTCCTCCACCTGGACGACCTGGAGGGGCCGCGCCCGCCGCACGCGCAGGCACAGCAGCGCGAGCGGCAGCAGGCCGCGCTCCAGTCCGGGCATGCCGACGCCGTCCAGCCGCGCGGCGGCCGCCCGGTAGGCGGCCTCCACCTCGGCCGCGGGCGCCTGGCCGGTCGCGGCGAGCCGCAGCGCCCGGTACCACTGGGTGAACACCCCCACCAGCGGCAGCTCGTTGCGCTCGGCCAAGCGCTCCGCGGCCGCCGCGTGGCGGTCGGCCGCGGAGAAGTCCGCGAGCGCGCTGCGGGCCTGGAGGCGGATGAGATGCCCGAGCACCTCGAAGGCGAACAGGCCGTGCCGGGCGGACAGGGCGATCAGCTCGGCGCCGGTCTCGTCCCGGCGCGGGGCCAGACCCGCCCGGTGGAAGCTCTGCATGAACACTCCGTTGAGGGTGAACGCCAGCAGCGCGGGATCGTCGAGGCCACGGGCGAGCCGCTCCGCCCGCCGGGCGGCCTGGGGCCCGCGCTCCGAACGGTCGCCTCTCGACTCCAGGGCGATCGTGGCCAGCAGCCGCGCCCGCGCCGCCTCGTGCCCGCCGGGCGGGAGAGCGGCCAGGGTGCGTTCGGCCGCCGCGAGCACCCGCGCGGCCTGCTCCGGGTCGTCGACACGGGTCCAGATCGCGGGGACGTCGTAGGCGCCGATCACGCGGGCGGTCAGTTCCGCGTCGCCCAGCTCCTCGGCCGCCGCGACGGCCGCCACACGGTGTCGGCGGGCCGCTTCCAGACCGCCGCCTCCGGTCACCGCGAGATTGCGCAGCAGGCCCACCGTCGACTCCAGCCGCGCCCGCGCGCCGGACGCCACGGTGCGGTCGTAGTCGGCGGCCGCCTGCGCCCACACCTGGGCCGCGCCCGCCGGTCCCGAGGCGGGGTCGAGGTGGCGGGCGTGGGCGAGGACGTCCGCCTCGAGTCGGCGTAGCCGCGGGCCCGGATCCAGCCCGAGCTGCTCCGCCAAGAGTGCTCGTGCCCGGCGCAGCACCGCGAGGGCGTCCCCCTGACGGCCGGTGCGGTACAGGGCGAGGGCCAGCAGCCGCCAGGCGTCCTCACGC
Source organism: Streptosporangium carneum (assembly GCF_027922005.1). GTDB lineage: Bacteria > Actinomycetota > Actinomycetes > Streptosporangiales > Streptosporangiaceae > Streptosporangium > Streptosporangium carneum. Next base: position 165,728 of record NZ_BSEV01000008.1, read on the forward strand.
CAGGGGTGCTCGGCCACGTGCGCGTCCAGATCCGGCACGGCCTCGGCCGCCAGGCCCAGGGCCAGGCGTGCCTCGGCCCGGCGCTCGACGGCGTGCAGCCGCAGCTCCGCCAGGCGCGAGCGCTCGGCGTGGGCCCAGGGCTCGTCGGCGAACTCGGCGTAGGCGGGCCCGCGCCACCATCCCAGCGCCTCCTCAAGCCGCGCCAGCCCCTCGGCGGGAGAAGACGTCGCGTCGGCGGCCGTCACCCGCTCGAAGCGCCAGGCGTCCACCGCGTCCCGCTCGGCGCGCAGCGCGTACCCCGGCCCCTCGGTGACCAGCAGCCGAGCCGGAGCCCGGGGCGGCCTCTGCGGTTCCAGCGCGCGGCGCAGCGCGGCCACGAAGGTGCGCACCGCGCCCACCGCGTCGGAGGGCGGATCCGTCCACAGATCCTCGACCAGGCGGGTGACCGGGACGACACGGCCGCGGGCGACGATCAGCCGGGCCAGCACCGCGCGATGCCGCGGCCCCTTCAGGGCGATCGCGTCCCCGGCGGCGTCCCAGGCCGCCACCGGCCCCAGCACCCCGAACGCGACCCGCACCCTCGACCGTCCTCTCCCCGGCGTCGTCCCACGTCACGCTAGCGCGCTCATCGGATGCTCATCCGCGCCCGGCAGGCTTGGGACATCTCCTCATCCGGTCACCCGTGGAAAGGGCGGAACCATGACACCTGCCATCACCGGCTTCGACTACCGGCGCGTCCCCGTCGCCGAGGGCGTGTCCCTGAACGTCGCCGTCGCGGGCTCGGGCAGTCCGATCGTGCTGTTGCACGGCTTCCCGCAGACCCACCTGATGTGGCGGCACGTCGCCGCCGACCTCGCGACCGACCACACCGTCATCTGTCCCGACCTGCGCGGGTACGGCGCCAGCGACAAGCCCGCGGAGACCGGTCCCGCCGTCTACGCCAAGCGCACCATGGCCGCCGACGTCGTCGCCCTGGCCCGCGCGCTGGGGCACGAGCGCTTCGCGCTGGCCGGGCACGACCGCGGCGCCCTGGTCGCCTTCCGCGCCGGCCTCGACCATCCCGCCGCGATCACCCGCCTCACCTGCCTCGACGTGCTGCCGACCCTGGACATGTGGGAGGTGATGCACGGCACCGCCGCCGCCGTCGGCTTCCACCTCTACCTGATGGCCCAGCCTCCCGGCCTGCCGGAGCAGATGATCGCCGCCAGCCCTGACGCCTTCTTCGGCCACTTCCTCGACATCTGGACCGGCGACCCGCGGGCCGTCCCCGCCAACGTCCGCGCCGCCTACCTGGACGCCTGCCGCGAGGCGGTGCCCTCGATCGTCGCCGACTACCGCGCCTCCGCGGGTGTCGACGTCGACCACGACCGGGCCGACCGGGCCGCGGGCAACCGGTTGCGGATGCCGGTCACCGTGCTCCAGCAGGACTGGGGCGCCGCCCTCGGCTTCGACGCCGCCGCGCTGTGGAGCGCCTGGGCGCCCGACCTGCGGCACACCACCGTCGCCTACGGCCACTTCATGGCCGAGGAGGCCCCCGCCGCGATCGCCGGGGTCCTGCGGGCCGGAGGATGACGAGCCGGCGCGTCGTGGGCTCCTCCACGCCGCCCGCGCACGGCCCGGACGTCAGGTGCTGATGCCGGCCGAGCGCAGGCGTCGGCTCACCGCGTCCCAGGTGGGTTCGACCGCCTCGGGACCGTGCGAACCGACCGCGAGGTCCTTGAAGCCGCTGGAGGTCGAGATGCAGACCACCGGCCCGTCGACGACGCCGTGGCGTCGCAGTCCCGCCAGACCCGCGGCGCCGGACAACTCCGTCCACATCCCCTGACGGGACAACTCGGCCTGGGCCGCGGCCATCTCCTCGTCGCTCACCAGCAGGGCCTCGCCGCCGCTCTCCCTGATCGCCACGAGGCCGCGATGGCCGCCGACGGCGCAGGCGATCCCGTACGCGGAGGTGGGGCCGACAGGGACGACCGCGGCCGGCAGTCCCTGCCGGACGGCGGCGGCGAGCGGGCCTCCGGCGGCGGGCTCGCAGGCGTACATCCGCGGGACGCGCTGTGCGAGGCCGAGGCGCCGCAGCTCGGCGAAGCCCTTCCAGACGCCGAACAGCAGTTCGCCGTAGCCGACGGGCATGAACACGGCCGCCGGGACGCCGATGTCGGTGAAGATCTCGTAGGCGATGGTCTTGTAGCCCTCGGGGCCGAAGGCGTGCCCGGTGTGCGTGACCGTGAGGTTGCTGACGGGGTGGTAGCCCAGCCGGTCGACGATCTGCCGCATCAGGGGCCAGCGCGACTCCCACGGCACCGGCAGCACCACCGCGCCGTAGGCGTTCACGAACGACCGGACGGCCGGGGGCGCGCCCGCCGAGGCCAGGACGACGCAGCGCAGGCCCGCCCGGGCGGCGAAGGCCGCCGCGGACGCGCCGTGGTTGCCGGAGGAGGCCACCACCACTCCTTCGGCCTCCACGCCCACCGCGGCGCTGACGGCGCAGCGGTTCAGCCGGTCCTTGTGGCTCCAGGTGGGGTTGCGGGACTCGTCCTTGAGGTAGACCCCGTCGCCGATCTCGACGAGCGGGGTGCCGCCCTCGCCCAGGGTGGGGACGGCCAGCGGCGGCAGCAGGGACGCCCACCGGTCGAGGCCGGCCTTTCGCGTCCGGCCCCGGCTGAACAGGTCGTCCGGCGTCCTGTCGTAGGCGTAGTCGACCTCGACGGGGTAGGCGAGCTCGGCTGTGCTGGTGCGCGGGCATCCGCTGGTCAGCGGCGGCCACAGCGGGTACGTGACGGACGGGTCTCCCAGGGAGCGCTGACCGGTCGCGAGCGAGTCTCCTGTCATGATCCCCAACCATAGGCCGCCCGCCCGGCCCGGACGAGCCCGTCAAGACCGCCGGGTCAAGGCCGCCGGGGCCGGAACCGTGTGACGGGCCGTACGTCACGGTGAGGGCGGCGTCGTGCGGGCTCGTCTCCGGCGGCTGGGGGCACGAGCAGGCCGCCGCCAACCCGCTGATCGTCGCCCACGTCCGGCGGATCGCGCGGGAGAGCCGGCGGATCGCGTCGGTGTGCACGGGTGCGAGCATCCTCGCCGCCGCGGGACTGCTGGACGGCCGGCGCGTCACCACCCACTGGCGGTGGGCCGGCAAACTCGCCGCCCGCCACCCCTCGGTCACCGTCGACCCCCGCCCCATCTACATCCGGGACGGGAATCTGACCACCTCGGCGACGACCTGTCCACCACCGCCCTCGCGGCGCGGGCGGGGATCAGCGTCCGGCACCTGACCCGGCTGTTCCTGACCCACCTGGGACAGTCTCCCGGCCACTTCGTACGGCACGCCCGCCTCGAGGCCGCCGCCCACCTCCTGGCCGGCACCTCACTGCCGATGCCCAGCGTGGCGGCCCGCTGCGGCTTCGGCTCCGCCGAGACCCTGCGCCAGGCGTTCACCGGGAGGTACGGCATCGCGCCCTCCCGCTACCGCAACGCCCACACCCGCAGCCACGCCGGCTGACGGAGGCGGGCACGGCGGGGCCGCGACCGGGCGGCGTGCCCGCCGACCGGCCGTGGCCGACACCGCCCGCGACCGACCGCGACCGGCCGCGTTCGCGGCGCTCGTGTCAGGCGGACCAGTGGGGGTCCCGGCCGAGGAGACCGAGGACGCGGTGCTGGAGCGGGGCGTCGTCGGGAACCTCGACCTCCGGACCGAAGACGACGATGCCGGGTCCGAAGGCTCCGGGGACGCGCATCTCGTCGGGAATCCGCTGGACGTCGGGCCACATCGCCTCGAGCTCGGCCGGGTCGATCGTGTCGTCCTGACCGGTGGCGCGGGCGAGGTCCCAGCCGTGCAGCACCATGTCGGCGCTGACCACCTGGTCGACGTGCAGCTCGACGGACAGGCGCCCCGCCGGGGTGTCGACCTGGCGCGCGGCGGTGGCCGGGTCGGCGAGCAGGGCCTCGACGTCGGCACGCGCCGCGGCGAAGGCGGCGAGCGGGTCCTCCTCGACGACGGGCGCGGGGCTGAGCGACCCGCCGAGCGGACGGAGCATCGCGGCGTGCATGTCGACGATGTGACCGACGACGTCCCTGGCGGTCCACCCCTCGCACGGGGACGGGCTGGACCACTGGCCGGGCCTGACGGCGGTGACCTTGGCCGCGAAGATGTCCGCACGAATTCGATAGCGGGCGGCGACATCGCTCATGAGCGCTCCTTTTTCGCGTCGGCTTCGCCCAGGACGGTACGACATGCCTACGACAGGACCGGCCCTTCCTCCTCGCGCTCCGGATCCGTCGCCGTCAGGGGACGAGCCGCACCTCGGGGTGGCGTCTGGAGGGGCCGTCGAACAGGCGGGTGGGCCGTCCCCTCAGGTGCCGGTCGAAGAACGCGGTGACGTACGCCCGTTGGGCGGAGATCGAACGCGTGGGATCGATCGTTCCGACGAACTCGGCGGCGAGCGGGCTCTTCAGCTCTCCGGTGAGCTGGGGAAGCAGCGCCTGCAGGTCGGTGAACGAGCCGTGCCTGGCTCCGATGAGACGCAGTTCGCGTTTCCAGCCGGTCGACGCGTCCCAGAAGGACTTCCAGGTGGGTTCGGTCCTGCGGGTGTGCGACTCCGACGCCATCTGCAGGAACGGCTTGGCGACCCCGGTCCGGGCGACCGGCCCGACGTACCCTCCGTCGAGGTTGACCCCGGCGTCGACGCGGGAGTCGTCGTGGAGGAGCTGCGCGGCCACGGAACCTCCCATGGACTGGCCGAGCATCCCCACCCGGGTCAGGTCCGCCGATCCGGGCAGTCCGGCAGGCAGCGGGGTGGACTCCGCGTCGGGGTTGCGTCCACGGCTGAGCCCCGCGAGCTGGTCGAGGACGAACCTCATGTCCGCCAGGCGCGCCTTCGAGTGCTTGTCGAGCAGCCGGGCGACGACGTCCTCGGTCAGTTTCTTCGGCAACGGGACGGCGCGCTCGACGCGGCCGCCGGGGAACTCGACCTGGTCCGCCTCGTAGGTGTGGTCGACGCTGACCACGAGGTAGCCGCGGCTGGCGAGTTCCTCGACCAGCACGGTGCCGAGCGTGCGCGGACCGCCGTCCCCCGAGGAGAACACCACGACCGGGAGCCCTCCGGCCCGCCGGTCCACCGGCGCGCCGACCCGGGCGTGCGTCGGCGTGGCCGCCCAGTCCACCGTGCCCGGCTTGACGCCCATCGGGGGCGCGGAGCGCTTGTCCCAGTCGGCGGCGGCCCGTCGTGACATCTGCGGCGCCAGGGGGAGGTTCGGCGCCTTCTTCGCCGGATACCAGAGGCTCACCATGAGCTCGCGGTGGGGTTTCGACCTCACCAGGGGGTCCGGGCGGGTCCGGTCCACCAGGTGCAGGGCGACCGTGCCGATCGGGTGGCCTCCCGTGGGGGCGGGCAGGGACAGGGTGAGGCCCGTGCGGGCCGTGGCGGGCAGTCCGGCGGGCAGTCCGGCGGACGCCGCGACGGGCACGACCGCGGGATACGGGGCCTCGGCGGTGACGACGGCAGCGGTGGCGAGGGTGACGGCGACGACGGTGGCGGCGGTCGCCGGCCCTGCCGTGGTCCGCCGGCGGCGGAAACGAGAATCAGGTGTCGCGGTGCGCATGCGGCGTCTCCTCACGGGTGGTCTGTGCACACCTGAGAAGCCTTTCAGCGCCTCCAGGCTCCGACCAGCGGATGAGGGACGATTCGACGGTCAGCCGACGGGCTGACAGGAGGCGGACCGTCATCCGGCGGGATTACCCGGCCCCGCGCCCGGGGTATGGCTCTCAGCCCGACAACGTCCGGCCCGAGAATCCGTCCGGCCCGAGAATCCGTCCGGCCCGAGAATCCGTCCGGCCCGAGAATCCGTCCGGCCCGAGAATCCGTCCGGCCCGAGAATCCGTCCGGCTCAAGAAGCCGTCCGGGGCGGGTCTCGGAGGCGGGCGGGGCTGACGGCGAGGTCGCCGACGTCGCCGACGCCCATGGGCGGAGCCGGCCTGCCCCGGTTCAGGAGGCGTCGAGGAAGTCGGTGGCCTCGGCTCGGATCCTGGCCACCTGCGCCCCCAGCGCCTCGACGTCGAACGACACCGCCGAGGACTCGAACTCCCAGCCGAGCGCGCGCAGCATGTCCATGCCGTCCCAGCTCGCGGCGAACTCCTCGTCGATCGGCCGCACCAGGTCGCCGAGCACGTTCTCCGCCCCATGGCGGAGCACGAGGACCCGCCACTGCCCGAGGAAGCGCCGGAACGCCGTCAGCCGCTCGCCCGCCTCGGCGACCCCGGCGACGATCTCACGCAGCGCCTGGTTCACCTGCTGCGCCCTGGCCGACATCTCCAGCACGTTCTCGTGCACGGCGTCGCAGAGCAGGGGCACCTCAACCAGCGAGGTCGGCGGCGCGACGCCGTCCACGACCTCGGCGGCGAACGCGGCGACCATGTCGTTGTGCAGGCTCGCCAGCGCGATCCGGAAGCGCAGGTCCGTGACGTCCGAGCGCAGCGCGGCGAGCTTGGGCACCAGCTGTTCCAGCGCGACCACCGCGGCGCGCGTCGGTGTGGCCATCACCCGGGCGACGTTGCGCAGCACCGGAGCGGTGTCGGCGACCATCTCGGAGGCGGCCTGGGCGGCGACGACCGCGTGGTCGAGCCGCCGTGCGACGTCGAGCACCCGGGCAGACGACCGCACGAGCCGGTCGCTGAACGCCCGATAACCCTCCAGCCGCCTCACCAGGTCGGCCAGCAGGGCCTCCAACGCCTCCGTGCCGGCCAGCACCCCCGCGATCGGCCCCTGCGCCCACGGGCGGGCGTAGGTCGCGGAGGCCAGCCTGCCGCGCGCCGCGACCTCGGCGGCCAGCGCCTCGGTCAGGAAGTCGTCGTGTGAGCCGAACCCGAGTTCGCCCAGCAGCTGTTCGAGCTGCTCCATGCCGGCCAGCGCGGCTTCGCGCCGGTTCATCCCGCCGTACTCGACCGCCTCGCGTTCGACGTCGGCCACGTACCGGTACGCCTGCCTGACCGCCTCGAACAGCCGGCTTCGCGGAGCCATCCGGACCGAGAGAAAGCCTTCCGCCAGGGGCGTCATGGTGGCGAAGACCCAGTAGTCGCTGCCGTCCTTGGCCAGGTTCCGCACGTAGGCGCCCGCCGGGCGTCCGGTGAGCAGGCGGTCCCACATCAGCCGGAAGACCCCGGCGGGCATGTCGGGGTGGCGCACGACGTTGTGCGGGGCGCCGGTGAGCTCGTCGACGGAGAACCGGGAGGTCCGGACGAAGACCGAGTTGCCGCTGCGGATCAGCCCATGCCTGTCGGTCGTCGAGAAGAAGAGCTCCTCCGAGCCGATGGCCTGTTCCACGCCCTCGGACAGACTCAACTCGCCGAGGCTCATCGCCCACCTCCCGATCGGCCGAGAGGGTACCCGGCGGGCGCTGTGGGCCCTGACGTGACTGGCTGCGGTGAAAGCGTAGATCATCCGTAAGGTCACGAACAACACGGAGCCGAGGCGTCGTACGGCAGGTCACCGGGCCCGCCGGTCACGCCCGGTCAGGCCGTCGCGGTCGTCGTGGCGCCGCCTTGAGGGCGGCGGGTCCCTCGCGAACGGGCTCCCGGCGGAGGGAGGCGGCAGACCCGCCGCCGCGGCTCTCGAAGCAGCGGGCGAGGAGCCGCAGCCCGTCGGCGACCTGTTCCGCGCGGACGGCGCCGTACCCGATCACCAGTCCTGAAGGCGTCGCGTCGTCGGCGCGGTAGGCCGCCAGGCTCTCCACGGCGACGCCCAGCTCGCGCGCCCTGTCCAGGTCGACGGACACGTCCGGTCTGAACAGGGCGCACAGGTGCAGACCGGCGACCGACGGCACCGGGTCGAGCCAGTCGGCGAGGTCGTCGCGCAGCGTCGTGAGGACGCGTTCGCGGCGGGCGGCGTACACCCGGGTCGCCCTGCGGACGTGTCGCGACAGCTCGCCGGAGTCGATGAAGCGGGCGAGCGCCGCCTGGGCGACGTGGTCGCCGTGCCAGTCGGTGAGCCGCCTGGCCGCGCGCAGCGCCGGCTGCAGCGAGGCGGGGGCGACCAGGAAGCCGAGCCGCAGCATCGGCAGCAGCGTCTTGGAGAACGTGCCGACGTAGACGACACGGCCGTCGCGGTCGAGGCTCTGCAGGGGTTCGAGAGGACGGTCGCAGAAGCGGAACTCGCTGTCGTAGTCGTCTTCGACGATCACCGCGCCGCGGCGCGAGGCCCATTCGAGCAGCGCGGCCCGCCGGGTCGGCGACATCGGCGTGCCCAGCGGGAACTGGTGCGACGGCGTGACGTACACCAGCCGGGCGGCGTCCGGGAGCGCGCTCACGTCGAGCCCCTCCTCGTCGACGGGCACCCCCGCGACCCGGGCTCCGAAGGAGCCGAACAGCGCTCGCGCCGGTGGATAACCGGGTTCCTCGACGGCCACGCAGTCACCGGGTTCGATCAGGATCCGGCCGACGAGGTCGAGGGCCTGCTGGGCGCCCTGGGTGACGAGCACGTCCTCGGCGCGCGCGCGGACCGAACGGGAGATCCCGACGTGCCGGGCGACGGCCTCGCGCAGGCCCTCGTGCCCGGCGGAGTCTCCGTAACCGGCTGACCCGACCGTCGAGGCGCGCAGCTCTCCGGCGACGAGCCGACGCCACGTGGCGAGCGGGAACAGCTCTCCGTCGGGCCTGCCGATCCGGAAGTCGTGGACGGGCGGCGTCCCGGCGGGCAGGCCGGGGGCGACGGAGTCCCAGAACGGCCGGGGACGCACGTCGTGGCCCGGCGGCGCGGTCCGGGGACCGGCGCGGGCGACCGGTGGGGCCCCCACGAAAGTGCCGGCCCCGACACGGGCGACGAGGAAGCCCTCGGCCGTCAGGCGCTCGTAGGCGACGCAGACCGTGTTGCGGGCCACGTCGAGCCTGCGGGCGAGCTCTCTGGTGGACGGCAGGCGCTCTCCTGGGCGGAGCCTGCCGTCCAGGATCGCGTCGCGCAGCTGCCGGTGGATGCGGAAGGCGAGGTCTCCCGGGCCTCCCAGGCTGACGTGCAGGTCCACGCCCCGACACTACAAGCGCGGCCGTACCGTATATCCCGCGTCATCTCCCCGCGTCTCCCCGCACTTCCCGCGTCATCTCCCCCGCGTCATCTCCCCGCGTCGACCGACCGCACGGGCGGGAGCGCTCATCGCGGAGCCCAGCGCCACAGGGGTGGGCCGTTGAGCGCAGCGACGTAGAGTTCGCCTCCCGGACCGACCGCGAGTTGGTGGGGATCGGCCGTCTGGTCGCTCAGGGCCCAGCGCCGTGCCACCGATCCGTCCGCCGTGAGAGCGACGACGTAGCCTCTGCGCTGCCCGCCGTCCTCGTCGAGGGAGTCTCCGCCGTCGAGCACGTGGAGCACGTCGCCCGGCCCCACCGCGACGTCGTAGGGCCTGCCGATCTCCGCCGAGGAGTGGGTCGCCAGATGCCTGCCGTCGGCGGAGAAGACCTGGACGCGCGCGTTGCGCCGGTCCGCGACCACGACGTCGCCGTTGCCGCGCAGCGCGATCCCGTGGGGGATGTGGAACTCGCCGTCGCCGTCGCCGAGCGCGCCCCACGATCTGATGATCTTCCCGGCGGCGTCGAAGGCTCCCACCCGGGAGTTGCGGTAGCCGTCCGACACGTAGACCCGTCCCGTCGGGGAGAACACGGCGTCGGTCGGCCGGGCGAAGATGTAGGGGTCGCCGGTGCAGGGCAGGTTGGTCAGCTCGTTCCTGACGGCGAGACAGGTGTCCAGCCCGGCGCCGTAGTCGTGCCCGATCCTCCGCTCGAGCCGCCCGTCGGGAGCGAACACCGTGACGTGGTTGGTCATCACGTCCGTGGTCCACACCCGGCCCCGTTCGTCGACCGAGACGCCGTGCGGCGACTTGAACATCCCCGCTCCCCAGGAGCGTCTGAACCCGCCGGTGGCCGCGTCGAGCACGACGACCGGGTCCACGCCCATCACCTGGTCTCCGGCGAACGCCCTGCCTCCGCGGTGCAGCAGCAGCACCTCGCCCGAGCCGGTCACCGCCACCCCTGACCCGATCCTGGCCTCCGCGGGGAGCCGCCCCCACGGGGACAGCGTCATGCCCCTCGCGGCCCTGCGGTCGACGTCCTCCGAGACCACGGCGGCGGAGGGCGGATCGCCCCGCAGCGCCAGTCCGGCCATTCCCACGGCCACGACCGGGACGCCCGCCAGCAGCGAACGCCGCGTGATCCCGGCCCCGCGTGACCGCGACGCCCCGTCCCGCCGGGCCGCCTCGTCGAGGCGTTCCTCTCCGGCGCCCTCGGCGTCGTGGTCGTTCCGGGACAGCTTCCCCATCGCCTGGATCTCACTTCGGGTAGGACCGACGTCTCACACGGAGCCGCACGTTCCCGACGGCCGACGGCGCGCGGGCCCGGTCACGTGTGCGTCCAGTGTCGGTCCTGACCTCCGGGGCCGCCATCCGGGACTTCCCCGATCATTCGATCAGGGAAGTCCTGAGGCGTGCCCCCCGCCGGAAGGTCAGCGGTCGCTCCACCTGATCTCGTAGGGCTTGAGGGCGAACTCCTTGCCGTCCACGGTCGTGGTGACCTTCGTGTCGGCGGTGTTGACCATCACCAGCCGCCGCGGCTGCGCCAACACCCTGACCTTGGGGTCGGAGGAGGCGACCTGCTCCAGCTCGGCTCCGGCGGGGAACCACCTGGCGAAGTCGCTCACCAGCCGCCCCGTCGGCAGCAGGGCGCCGGTCCGCGGGTCCCACATGCAGGCCTGGCAGGCGCCCTCCTTGGTCTGCGGATTCCAGTACAACGCCGTGGCGGCGCCGCTCCTGGCGAACTCGATCATCGAGGCGGCCTGGACGGCGATCCGCTTGGCTTCGGGCCACGTGGTGCCGTCCTCGGGGACGAAGTACCACTCCGACCACCAGACCGGCAGGTCGCCGGCCTTCGCCCGCAACCAGGCGGTGACCGCGCTGAACTTGCCCAGCGCTCCGAAGGCGTCGGGCAGCAGCTCGTGGGCGTCGGTCAGCGACGCGCCGTCGACCACGATGAAGTCGGCGCCCTTCTTGTTCTTGAACCAGTACTCGAAGGCGTCCAGGGCGTTCTGGTTGACGACTCCCCACGGGCCCCGCAGCTCGGAGTCGCCGGTCCTGTTGCTGTCGAAGCCGATGTAGGGGCCGCCGATCTCGGCGTCGGGCCTGACCGCCTTCACCGCGTCGTAGACCTTGTTGTAGAGCTCGGTGTAGCCCTTGAAGTCCGCCGGCTTGGAGTGGTCCTTCCAGAAGCCCTTGAGCTCGTTCCAGACCATGAAGTACTTGACGTCCGGGTACCTCGTCGCGACGGCGGCCGACAGCTTGGCGAAGTCGTCGAAGTGCTCGGGGTAGGGGGCGTCCTCCAGGTGCTCGGCCCAGGCCGACTCCTCTGTCGGCCCCTCTGGCCCCCCCTTCATCCAGTCAGGGGCGCAGCAGAGCGTGATGACCGGCGTGCCTCCGGACTGCCTCATGAGGTTCGTCCGGCTGTCGAGGTCCTCCCAGAAGAACTCTCCCGGGCGGGGTTCGGGGTTGAGGGCGCCGAACCCCATGATGTGCTGGTTCTGCAGCATCGGGGTCTGGGCGAGCGCGCGGGAGGCGTCCCGCTCGAACCGCTCGGTGACGTTGTTGGCGCTGACCCCCGTGTGGGTGAACCCCCAGCGAGGCCACGCGGGGTCCACCGCCGGCGGCTTCTGGATCCCGGTGCCGGACGCCGCCGGTGAGGAGGCGGTGGACGGTTGCGCGACGGGGGCCGCCCTGTCCGGGGCGCCGCCGGCGGAACAGCCGGCCATGACCAGCGCCATGGTGACGGCCCCCGCGGCTGAGGCGACCGCCCGACCGGAACGCCTCCATGCCGATCGCTCACTACTCGACGACACCTGATCTCCACCTGATTCTCATCATCCGCTTTGCTCAGAGCGTTCCATGGGCGATGCGAAAGCGGTGAATTAGGGGCATGGTTGACAGACAAGCGTTATCGCGACCGATTCGCGACGCCTGAAACGGCGGCGTCACCCCTCTCCGCGAAGCCCGCCGATGCTCCGGACGGTCGCGTCGACGACGGCGTCCAGCGGCTGGCGCGCGTCGATCGTGATCCATCCCGGCCGGGCCGCCCACCTGCCGAGCACCTCGTGGATCTTCCGCTGGTGACCGATGAAACTGGGCCTGGCACAGCTCAGATCCATCGCGCACTCGTAGGGCACCGCCCGGTCCCCCATCCGGTCCCAGGCCGTCTCCGGGTCCGACTGGAGATAGATCACCGCGTCGACGCCCGGCAGCCCGGCCACGACCTGCTCCACCCACGCCTGGTCCAGCCCGTAGGCGATCTCGCTCGCGGCGTGTTTCATCCAGTAACCGTCGAGCAGCAGCACCGACTCCGGCGTTTCCACGCCCTGCCCATCCCACTGCCCATCCCCCTGCCCGCTCCACCGCTCATCCCGCCGCTCATCCGTGTGTCCCTCCGTCCGCCCGTCCACGACGGACGCGACGGAGGTCCAGAGCAGGAAGAGCAGACGCGACACCGGCGACATCAGCGCGGTGCGGGCACGGACGTGGCGAACGTCGGCCCCGATGAAGTCGGCCGTCGGATACTCCGGGCTGCCGACGATGTCCCACCGGTCGATCACCTTCGCGTGGTGACCGAGGAGTTCGCAGACCGCGTGGGCCACCGTCGACTTTCCCGCGCCGTCGGCGCCGACGATCGCGGCGATCACGAGGCCGCCTTTGGATGGCAGCCGAACCGTGGCGACCTCCGGATGATCAGCTCGTCGGGTTCCTCTCCCCCCGCCGAACCCCCCTCGACCGCGCCGAAGGCGGCCAGGCTGGCCACCGCCGCCCCGACGTCCTTGACGTCGTCCGGCAGGTCCTCGCGCGGCACCGCGGACAACGCGCGCCCGTCGAGCTCGCGCCACAGGCGGACGGTGCGCTCGGCGACCTCGTAACCGTCCTCGGGTCCGACGAACGCCCAGCCGTCGGCGAACCGCAGCGGTGCGAAGTACACGCTCCTGCGCGGGCCCGTGCCGCTCGGCCGTGACGGCGCGGGCAGCCTGTCGAGCGGTTCGTGCCACCCCTCGACGACACTCCACGACAACAGCAGCCCACCGGCCCAGAGACGCTCCTCGGCGATGGCCCGGACCTCGTCCGGCCACCCGCCGGACTCCGGATGGAGCTCGCGGTGGGTCAGCCGCCAGACGTGGTCGCACCATGACGCCGTCGCCGAGGTCCTCGCCAACCGCCGGAACAGGAACTTCGGCCCGAAGTACACGTCACCGGCCGCGGCGAGGACCGCCTCGCAACCGGCCTGCAGCGCGAGGTCGGACGCGGTCGCCGCGGTGAGCAGGTCACCGACGTCCAGCGCGCCGTAGACGTCCTCCGCGTACGCCGAGAAGACGTTGGCGTTACGGGTGATGAGAATCTGCCTGACCACGTTCGGGTCGAGCGTGTCGAGCAGTTCGCGCCAGCGCCGGTCGGCGTGCAGGATCTGCCCGGTGGACAGCCGCACCAACGCGTTCAGTGTCTTCAGCTCGGTCGCGATCTGCGTGCGGTCCGCACCCGTGGTGCGGTACTCCGCGCCGAGTTCGACAAGCTCGCGGACCTTGCCTGCGGGCACCGGGTTGACGTGCACCTGGATGCCGTCGTGTTCGAAGACGATGTCGCTGCCGGGCAGGCCGGACCCGACCGCGTAGAGATCGATGTCGGAGGTCCCGTGCCCCAGGCCGACCGCGAAGCTGCCGCCGAGGAACGCCAGCTCGATCCGGGCCGCCCCGCCGAGCCGACGCTCCAGCACGGCCTCCGCGGCTCTCGTTTCCTCGGGGGTGAAACCACGGTCCCGAACGTTCCAGGACGACACCGAACCACGGGCGTTCACCATGCTGTTCCTCATCGGGTCAGGGAGTAAGCCGTCCGGCAGACTCCTGGCGGCGGCCGGTGGCAGGGGGGCGCTCCGGGTTCCCTGACGTCGAGTCCCGGGGAAGGACCGTGCTCCTGACGGTTGGCCGGAAGGGCTGATCGCCACTGGAATGTCGTGCCCGCCTGGTCGCGTCACGCGGAGTCGCCTGCGACCTGACATCTAAGCTCCTGAGTTATCGTTCAGTGCGCTTTTGGGATGTCTTTCGGGGTTTTCTACGGCGTCAGCCAGCTTCCAGCTTATTGATCCATTCCCCGACGTCCATATCCAATTCCTTGCGGTCTGAGACGCCGTCAGCGAGGCCCGACGACCGGACAGGGCCCGTCCCCTTCCCTGAGCGTCCGGCCCGCCGGTTCGAAAGGCGTGGTTCAGGGCGTCCAGACATAGGGCGTGGTCGTGGTGACGGCCTGGAACCCGAGCCTGGCCAGGATGGGGCGGCTGTCGTCGGAGGCGTCCACGTGCAGCCAGCGGACGCCGCGCGCGAACGCGCGACGGGCCCGTTCGGCGACCAGTGCCCGGTAGATCCCTCTCCCGCGCCAGGCGGCGAGCGTCGAGCCGCCCCACAGTGACGCGAACTCGGTGCCCGGCCGATACGCCAGCCACGCCGCCGACACCACCCGCCCGTCCGCCTCGGCGACCAGCACGGTCAGATCGTCCGGCGCGGCGGCGAGTCTCACCGCCAGGTCGTCGGCCAGCCATCCCATGTCGGCGTCCCAGACCTGTGACTCCATCGCGGCGATCCGCCTCAGGTCCTCCGGCGCGTCGACCTCCCGCAGCGTCACCCCCGCGGGCAGGACCGGCTCGGCGACGACGTCGGCCACCAGGCCGATCATGACGGTCTCGGTCTCCTCGGCGGTGAATCCGGCCTTCAGCAGGCGTCGCGCGATGTCACCCGGGTGGTCGTGCGCCCGAGTCTTCCACTCCACGGACTCGCCGCGCGCCGCGAAGAAGTCCCGTTGCCGTGCGATCAGCGCGTCCAGCGCCGCGCCCTCCACCCCCAGGTCGCGGGGGCCGGTCACCAGACCCCGGTGCTCGCCGACGACCCGCAGCACCGGCCCGTCCCACTCGTGGGTGACCCCGGCCGCGGGCTTGGGCGGCACTCCGCGCATCTGCTGGTCATAGGCGTGCAAAAGGTCCGTGATCATGACCTGAGGCTACCCGGCGGGCGGAAGGAACACGGGGCGCGGAACGGCCCCGCGTCCCGTGACATCACGGCGGCGGCCGGAGTGCCCCTGGGGTCGGGCGAGGCCGCGCTAGCGGCCCGAAGCCGCGGGCAGCAGGCCCGCCTCCTGGGCGCGCAGCACCGTGCCGAGCCTGTCGACGGTGTCGAGCTTGCGGTAGAGGTTCTGCAGGTGCTTGTGGATCGTCCGTACGGAGATGCCCAGGCGGCGGGCCATGCCGACGGCGGGAAGCCCCTCGGCCAGCATCAGCAGCACGGCGACCTCACGTGGCGTCAGGCCGTACCCGGTGGCCCGTTCGAGGGGTTCGTGCGGACGGGAGGGCTGCACGGTCGCCTGCCAGCGCGCCAGAAGACCGCGCTGCGCGGCGGCGCCCGCCAGCAAGGGCTGGACGCGCGCGGCGTAGAGGAGGTCACGCGCTCTGAAGTCTCCTCCCGCGCGGTGGACGATGAACCCCCGGACGTGACCGTCGGCGTCGGGGAGCGGTACGCCGAGCATGTGGCGGGTGCCGAAGGACTCACGCGTCGCGCTGGCCGTCTCACTGTGCAGCCACGCGCGTCCTCCGACGAGTTGCGCGGCCGTGCGCGGGCTGCGATCCGCGTGGGAGCCGTAGTGGGCCGCGAACGGGTATCCGCCCCGGACGTGCTCCACCCCCGGGCCCGCGAGCACGGACGCCTGCCGGGCGTCCCGGTGCCAGGCGCCGACCACACCGCTGGACGGAGTCCACTCCACGTCCTTTGTGATCACGACGGCGCTGTCCAGCGCGCGCAGCAATTCCTGGACGACCATTTCCCAGAGTTGGTCGGACTGCCTGGCTTCCAACACTCCCACAGCCAGGCCGAGCATTCTTTCGTAGTCGCCTCTCCGCAGGTATGACACGGCCCCCTCCGTTGTCCATACGCAGTTGTGCCCATGGCGGGCCCACCGCCGAACTGCCATCGTAGGCATGTCTTTGATCGGCTGCCGGGCGGAAAAAGCCGGCCCCGGACGCCGTGCCTGCCGCGACCGGCCAAGGAAAACGCCCTGTCACAGACCAGCGCCTTTTCGTGCACACACCGATCCCGTGACGGTGCCGCACGGTCACCTCGCCGTCGCCCGCCGTACGGGACTCGGCCGACCCGGCGGGAAAGGCCGCGCCCGCGTGCGCGGGAAACTCCGCTACGCCGTTGTCCTGATCTTTCGCGTCCCGAATCCCCCATCCGACGACAGGAGCGGACGGCGACAATTATTGGGTCACTTCACCACTCCAGGGCGCGTGGCGATGACACGCCCCGCATTGTCTGACAATATTCGTATTGTCAGACAACATTCGCCGGAAAAACCTGATCCTGCGCCTTTACCCGCCCCGAACGCGGACCTGACCAGGCCATTTGTATCACCGCGCAGCCGATGCCCCCGTCATCCCCTCCTGCCCCACGAATCACAGGAGACAAATTACGGCATGAAATCCGTGAACATTATTCGAAGTGACGACCGCGACAGTCGTCATTGAGATTAAATTGTCTTATGCGAATCACTCGAAAGGTCGCAGTGTCATCCGTCCTCACAGAATTGGCTGGCTGACGAGGTGTCTGTTTTTCGCTCAGTGATGACCTTCGTCACGCAAGGTGTGAGCACCTTCGATCTCGGAGGGATAGGACATGTGTTCGCCGACCGTACCGCTCTGGGACTGCCCGCCTTCGACTTCGCGGTGTGCGCCGAGGAACCCGGCCCGATGCGCACCGACCTGGGCCTGTCGTTGCACGTGGAGTTCGGCCTGGACCACCTGGCCAAGGCCGATCTGATCATCCTGATGCCCTACGGGGAGGAGAGCCCGCCTCCTTTCTCCCCCGCGGTGGTGACCGCGCTGCGCTCCGCCCACCGGCACGGCGCGATCATCGCCGGTTTCTGCACCGGCTCCTTTCTCCTGGCCGCCACCGGCCTGCTCGACGGCCGCCGGGCCACCACCCACTGGTGTCTCGCCAAGGATCTCGCCGCCGCCTACCCCGAGGTCACCGTGGTCGCCGACGCGCTCTACATCGACGAAGGATCCGTGATCACCGGCGCCGGGGCCGCCTCGAGCGTCGACATGTGCCTGTACCTGCTGCGCCGCGAGTACGGCGCGTCGGTGGCCAACGCCGTCGCCCGCGAGATGGTGGTGGCCCCGCACCGCGACGGCGGCCAGGCCCAGTACATCGCCCGGCCGGTGCCCGCCGACGACGACGAGCGGTTCACCAGCGCCATCGACTGGGCCCGCTCCAACCTGGACGAGCCCATGTCGGTCAACGACCTGGCCACCCACGCCCTGATGAGCCCGCGCACCTTCACCCGCCGGTTCAGGGACACCATGGGCACCACTCCGCACTCCTGGCTGCTGTCCCAACGCCTCAACCACGCAGAGGAGCTCCTCGAGACCACGGGTCTGCAGATCGAGGAGATCGCCCACCGCGTCGGCTACAACTCCGTGGCCGTCTTCCGCGAGCAGTTCGTCAAGCGGCGCGGCCTCTCTCCTCGCGCCTACCGCCAGAGGTTCGGCCACCACGACGACATGGCCGCGCGGGCGCCGCGGGAACAGAAGTCGGCGGGACGGGTGCAGGAGAAACCCGGGCGGCTGCACGACAGGAGAGGGCCCGTCTGCCGGGGAGGCTGATCCGGACCTCCACCGGCGCGGTCCCGGCGCGGCTGCGGCGCGCCGGGACCGCCCATGCCCGGTCACGGCGTGTCCAGCCGTGACCGGGCATGGGCCGTTCGTCACAGGTGACGCCGGGCGATCAGCGACGTCAGGGCGCGACCTGGATGTACAGGTCGACCCAGCTGTCACCGGCCCTGCACTGGAAGTCGTACCACTCGCCGTTGCTGACCCCCTGGTTGCCGCGCTGGGTGCACGACCACCAGGGGTTGGGACCGTAGAACGTCGTGTAGTAGCGCAGAGGCGTCAGCAGGGCCGAACCGGCCTGGGCGCCGACAGCCGCCTCGGCCTGTGAGGAGGCCGCCTGAGCGGGAGCGGCCGTGGCGAGACCGGCGGCCAGCGCCGCGCCCGCGCCGACCAGTGCGAGCATTCCCTTAATACGCATGTCTTTCCTTTCGACGAAGCGGTCGTTCATTGCTTCACGAGAAAGTCCTGCCGATTAACGGCAGCACGAACATGCTCTTCTCGCACCCTGTCCGAAAACAGCGGAAATCCAGTCATCAATCGCATGATTCACGCCGGCCGCAGCTGGCGGCGGGTGACGTGCCCGCGAAATTCATCCACCGGCAACCCGCCGTTGCAGATGTCGCCCTCATGTTTTCACGAAACAAGCAGAGCGCGGAGGAGAACCTTTTTCTTCCCGAAGGCGGCTCCGACGGACACGGCCCGCGCGGGTGCTCGCCTCGGCGCGGCCCCGCTCCTCGACGGGTCAGGGCGTGAAGCTGTTTCTGTGCAGCCAGTACCGCGTCCTCGTGCCCGTGGAGGCGGTGTGGGTGTACGGGGTCGCGTCCGGGTAACCGTACACCGTCGTGATCCCCTGCCGGGGCAGCTGCCTGTGCGCCTGAGAGGTGTCGTAGACGCTGTCGACGACGACCGGAACCTTGCTCCCGAACAGCTCGACGACGTCGCCCAGGAAGTAGTTCAGCCGGGCCTTGCACCCGTCGCACGGCCCGATGTTGCCCACCAGCACGACGCGGACGCCGCTGACGTTCAGCGTGACGCCCTGGCCGTCGAGCCAATCGTAGGCGTCCTGCAGGGTGGCGACCTCGCTGTCGCGCTGCGACAGCCTGGCCTCGTCCTCGCTCACGTGGTCGGGGCGGGGATGGCCGTGCCCCTCTCTGGCCGTCAGGGAGTAGTACGCCTCACCGCCGGAGCCGGCCGAGTTGACCGCGGTTCTGTAGCCGTTGACGTCGTCGAACGTGACGTCGTCGTTGACGATCACCAGGGCCTGGGAGAACAGGCCGTCCCCCCGCGCGTGGACGTCGGCCAGCGCCTGCACGACGGCCTGCTCGACCGGGTCATGGTGGTGATGGGAGAAAGTGGACATCTAGGCCTTCCTTGACGACCGGAAGACTTCAACGTCTCACCCGGGCCGACGCTGTCAAGGGGGCTTCGGCGGTTCGGCGCCGAGGCCGGCGCGCCTGCCAGCGCGGCCGCGAGCCGGCCGCGGAACGGGCGCGCCGGCGCCGGTCCGGCGGGCCGGGACGCGGCCGCCGTGAGATCAGTCCTTGGAGTGGTCGCCGGTCTCGCCGTCGAGGAGCTCTCGCACGATGTCCATGTGACCCGCGTGCCGGGCCGTCTCCTCGATCATGTGGATGAGCACCCAGCGCAGCGACACCGTGTCGCCGAACCATGCCGTGCCGACGTCCTCGACCTCAAGCTCGTCGATCACCCGGTCGGCCGCGGCCCTGGCCCGGCCGTAGAACTCCACGATGTCAGCGGTGGTCTCGTGCGGCTCCACCCGCAGGTCGGCGTTCTCGTCCTCCTCGTCGAACGGGAGCGGCTCGGTCTCGCGTCCGAAGGTCTGGCAGAACCAGCCGTACTCGACGGCCGCCAGGTGCTTCACCAGGCCCAGCAGGTTGGTCCCGGACGGGGTCATCGGCCGCCGCAACCGCTCGTCGTCAAGGCCTTCGAGCTTCCACAGGACCGCGTCACGGTGCCGGTCCAGGCTGACGCGCAGGCTCTGCTTCTCATCGCCCAGGAACGGCACCCGTCTGATCACGAGCGGAGCATAACAGCCGATTCCGGCGGCCCTTCCCCGGCAGGATCTCCCCTCCCGCACGGCTTCTCCTGTCGTCGCGATCCGCGAGTCACGCGGTCGCCTCACCGCGCGGAGCGATCGTCCGCGACAGCCGGTGGTCGCCTCCCGGGTGGGGTTCGCCGCCGGACCGTTGACGAAAGTCAAGGTCTGCCGGCGACGATCGGCGACTGTGTGCCGTACCTCCTGATTTTTACCTTCATAGGGTCACTGACCAGGAGGAACACGGAGGCCGACGTGGACGGCGGGTTGTATCGGGACATCGTGGAGATCGCCGCGAGCACACCGGAGTGGGTGCGAGGGCTGGTGGGGGTGGGCACCGACGGGGTGCTGGCGGTGTTCGCCGCGCTGTTCCTGGGCGCGTGGTGGCGGGCCAGGAGGGGGCGGGCCTCCGGGATGGCGCTGGCGTTGCTCGCACCGGTGGCGATGGTGGCGTCCTACGCGGTCAGCGAGGTCGTCAAGGAGCTGCTGCGGGAGGACCGGCCGTGCCGGCTGCTGACCGAGGTGGCCACCATCGTGCCGTGCCCGCCGTACGGGGACTGGTCGCTGCCGAGCAATCACGCGGCGCTCGTGGCCGCGGCGGCCGCGGGGCTGGTGCTCGCCTGGCCCGCGTCGACGCCGTATGTGATCGTGCTGGCCCTGCTGGGCGGGATGTCACGGGTGTTCGTCGGCGTCCACTACCCGCACGACGTGGCGGCGGGACTGCTGCTGGGCGGGGCGCTCGCGCCGATGGTGTCGCTCGCGCTGAACAGGCCGACGACCGCGCTGGTCGAACGGCTGCGCGGGCTGCCGGTGCTGCGCCCGCTGCTGCTCGCTCCCGCCGCGCCCGAGCGGGAACGGCTCACTCTCGCCGCACCAGACCGGCGTCGTGGGCGATGACGGCGGCCTGGACGCGGTTGCGCACGTCCAGACGGCCCAGGATCGTGCTGGTGTAGGTCTTGACGCTGCCCTCAGCCAGGTGGAGCCGACGAGCGATCTCGGCGTTGGACAGTCCGGCGCCGACCAGCGCCAGCACCTCCCGCTCGCGGTTGGTCAGCACCGCGACACGGTCGCGGGCCGCCGCCGCCCTGGCCAGTTGCTCGCCGGTCAGCTCGCTGACCACCCGGGCCGCCACGCTGGGCGAGAGGTAGACCCCGCCCTCGGCCACCGCCCGCACCCCCAGCAGGAACTCGCGCGGGTCCCCGGTCTTGAGCAGGAATCCCGCGGCCCCGTCACCGAGGGCCCGGGAGATGTAGGAGTCCCTGCCGAACGTCGTCATGATCAGCACAGCCGTGGCGGGCGCGACGGCGCGCAGCTCGGCGGTGGCGCCCAGGCCGTCCAGGTGTGGCATGCGGATGTCGACCAGCGCCACGTCGGGCCGGTGCGCGCGCACCGCCTCGACCAGCGCCCGCCCGTCGGCGACCTCGGCGACCACCTCGATCTCCGGGTCCGCCGACAGGATCATCCGCACCCCGGCGCGGATCACCGCCTCGTCGTCGGCCAGCACCACTCGCACCAAGGTCTCTCCCCTTCTCGCGGGTGAACTCTACGGAACCCGGTCGGCGGGCAGGAAATCCTTGCTCACCAGGCGGCCCTCCATGAAGCAGAGCCGGAACAGCTCGCGGTGCGTCTCGTCGAAGGGGTTGGGATGGGTGCCGTAGTAACGGCAGCTCGTCCCGGGCTGCCTGGGCGGCTCGCCGGGCACCGGTCCGTCGATGCGGGTGCGGCCGGGGAGAACCCGTTCCACGGCCGCCTGCTGCTGGCCGACGCGCAGCCCCTGGAAAACCGCGGGCGGCAGCACCGAGGTGGCGGCGTCGTAGACCATGAAGGCCGCCACCACCACTGTCACCGCCGTGCCCGCCGTGACGGCGGTGACGATCGCGGTGACGCGCGTACGGCGGGCCCGCCGCTGCGCCCTGGCCAGGTGCGCCGCGGAGACCGAGGGCGGGCTCGGCTCGGCTATCGGACCCGGCACGCGCGGCAGCCGCGCGCTCATCTCGAATCCCTCCCCGCGTGGTCCGGCCCGCAGCGATCCGCCGCACAACCGGACCCTCTCCCCGAGCCCCTCCAGCCCGTACCCGCCGCCCTGCCCGGCGGCCCCCTCACGCCCCCGCCCGTCCCCGTGGGCGCGCCGGCTCACCGCGTCCGCCGTCACCGCGCCCGCCGTCACCGCGCCCGTGGTCACCGTGACCACGCTCTCGGAGTCCAGGTGCTCGACCGTGACCGTCACCGGGGCGCCCGGGGCGTGCTTGGCGGAGTTGGTCAGACCCTCCTGCACCACCCGCCGCAGCGCCCGCTCGGCCATGGCCGTCGGAGGAGGGCCCTGGCCCAGGGTGCGCGACTCCACCCGCATGCCCGCCGCCCTGGCACGCTCGACCAGCTCCGGGACGCTCT
Organism: Streptosporangium carneum; assembly: GCF_027922005.1. Taxonomy (GTDB): domain Bacteria; phylum Actinomycetota; class Actinomycetes; order Streptosporangiales; family Streptosporangiaceae; genus Streptosporangium; species Streptosporangium carneum. The sequence goes on from NZ_BSEV01000008.1 coordinate 187,867, forward strand.
CCTGCGAGGGCACGGTGTCCTGGTGCAGCATGTCCACGATCTCCTGCAACCGCTTCGAGGCGGACGTCACCGCCCTGCGCGCCTCACCCGCCGCCTCCCGGTAGCGCTCGTCGAGACCGGGGGCCACCTCCAGCCCGCCGATCCGCAGCGCGACCAGTCCCAGTTCGTGGCCGAGCAGGTCATGCATGTCACCGGCGATGCGAGTGCGCTCGCGCGTCCTGGCCTGCTCGGCGATGACCCGCTGGGCGCGCTCCAGTTCCTCGGCCCGCTCCCAGCCCTCCCTCGCCATGACCAGGTACTGCCGCCGGGCGCGCCCGGACAGCCACGGCACGATCGCGGCCAGCACGACACCCGCTACCGCCACGAATCCGGCTCCCGCGTCGCGGATCAGCGGCGGCACCGCCCCGGCCAGGCCCAGCAGCACACCGAGGCCGATCACCGCGGGCCTGGCCCGTTCCATCCGCACCCCGGCCAGATACGCCAGCACCGCCATCGCCGCGAATCCCCCGAACGGATTGCCCCGCACCACCCCGGCCAGCCACAGCGCCGAGCCCAGCAGCATCGCCGCCAGCGGCCGGGCACGGCTCAGCGCCACCCCCACGCCGATCACGACCAGGTAGGCGAGAATCTCCCACCACTCGAGCCGGTAGGTCAGCTGGGAGGTGAACCCGGCCCACAACACCGGAATCCCCAGCGACGCCCACAACAGGGCGACGGTGAGCGGCTTCGCCTTTCCCCTCATCCCGGCAACGGTATCCACGGTCGGGGAGTGCTCCCATTGCCGAAAGTCAACCCCGGCCGCGCCCGGCGGCGTCCACCCCGTTCACAACGCGGCCGCCGCGCCGCCGGCCCGTGCGGCGGCCCGGCGGCGCGGCGCGGCCGAGCTCGGTCAGAGACGTCCGTAGACGCGGTGGACGAACTCCGCGAGCTTGTCGTCGGGCAGTTGCTTGGCCAGGTCGGCTTCGCTGATCATGCCGACGATGCGGTGGTTGTCGATCACGGGCAGGCGCTTGATCTGGTGATGTTCCATCATGTTCAGGGCGTCCTCGACGCTGCTGTGGGCGTCGATCCACACCAGCCCCCGGGCGAGCTCGCCCGCCGTGGTCCGTTCGAGGTCCTTGCCCTCGGCACAACACTTGACCACGATGTCACGGTCGGTGATGATGCCCTTGAGCCGATCGTCCTCCCCGCAGATCGGCAGCGCGCCGACGTCCAGGTCGCGCATCATCTGCGCGGCCATGCGCAAGCTGTCCCGCTCGCCGATGCACTTGGCGTCCGGATGCATCATGTCCTGAACCGTCTTGCCGGCTCCTGCTGTGGCCATCGCTCCTCCCTCGGGTATGGGTGACGTACTCCCAGACTTATGCCCGATATGTCGGCAATCAGTGGTTTTGGGGTGCGGAAAAGTGAGGAGAGGAACACTCGGAGCCGAGAGTCCGCGCCCGTCGCCGCCTCGGGGTCTGCGCATGCCGGAACGGGCACGCGCGAGGTCGACGACGGGCGCGGAGAACCTGTCCCGGCGGTCCGCCGGGTGGGCTCGTCGATCCCACGGAGGACCTGCCGCCGAAATCTCCGCCCCGAGGCGGAAGGAAGGCGCTCGCCCGATCACGAGTCCTGGTGGGCCACCGGGCATCCGCCTGTCAGCTTGCCGAGGAAGGCGTTGGGGTCGTAGTAGTGCTCGACCTCGACGAGCCTGAGGTCGTCGGTCACCTTTGCGACGCTGACGCCGTACATTTCGATTGTCTGGCCGTTGGGCGCGAAACCGTGGTATTCACCGTCGAAGACGCCCCAGTGTCGCCATTTGAAAGTGACGGTCGGTGGCGGGCTGAGCACCTCGAGCACCTCCCAGAAGAAACCGCCGGGAAACGCTTTGTGGAAGATGTGGTGGGAGGACTCGAAGCTCTCCTGCTCACCCCTGTAGAAGGCGCTTTCACCGATCAGGATGTTGTAGCTGCCGATCTCCGCGATATCCGCCGCGCTCGCCCACGGGCCGCCGTTGACGTTGGTCCGGAAATGCTCGGTGACCATCGAGACCCAGGTCGCGGGGTCCTTCTTGTGCGAGACCTCCATCTCGAAGACCTGCACGATCCGCTCGACCACGGCTTCCAACGAGTCGGGCTCGAAGTGGTGCGTCCGCTGCCGCGGCATCACCTCGTGTGAAAGGTGATAGTCGGGCGTCGCTCCGCGCCATTCCTGTGGATCCGCGGCGGCGACAACGGCCGAACGCCCCTGAAGCCACAACGGGATTTCGGACAAGACGATTCCGCCCTTTCGAGGAGGTGGTGACGGAAAATGTCAAGCCAGTGAATCCTGATCGACGGGGTGCGCCCCGTCAAGCTTTCTTCCGGAAATCCGGGCCGCCTCGTCCGCCGATTGCCCCTTCTGGCCTCCGCGGGGTCGCGGACCGCGCGTTCCGCCGCTCAGCATCCGGGAGACGACCGTCTCCGCGGGCCTGCCGAGCACCCGTTCCAGGTCGGCGCTCTGCCGTTCCAGCGCACCGGCTCGCACCTGGGCGTTGAGCCAGCTCATGACCCCCGAGCCCGAGTCGGGCACCTCCCGGTAGGTCACGCCCAGCGCCCGGGCCGCCTCCGGATGGCTCCACAACGGACCGGTGAAGTCGTAGGCCCGGCCCAGATGCCCGTCACCGGTCAGCACGTTCGCCGCCGCCTCGGCCAGATCGGACCTGAACGCGGTGTTCAGGCCGCGTCCCCCGGTGCTGCCGGCCAGCTCTCCACCGGAGACCTGGGGGACGAACGCCTCACTGTAGAAGGGGTGGCGCAGCATCGTGTACGGCAGGCCGCTGTCGAGGATGGCCCGCTCGGTGACGTGGTGGGCCTCGGTCATGCCGGTGGCGCCGGTGTCGGCCCCCAGGAAGCTGGTGTAGGCGACGGCCCCGACTCCGACCTCCACGGCGGCGGCGATCGCGGCCAGGTGCTGGGCGACCCTGCGGGCCGGGTCGAGCTCCGGGGAGGAGATCAGGAGCAGGCGGGCGGCGCCGTCGAACGCCTCGCGCAGGCTCGCCGGATCGTCGTAGTCGCCCCGGCGGACCGGCACGCCCTCTGGCGCCCGCCCTGGATCGCGCACCGCGGCCACCACTTCGGCCCGGTTCCGCAGCCGGTCGACGACCAGGCGGCCGAGCTCACCGGACGCGGCCGAGATCACAATCATGGGGCTCCCTTCGAAAGAACCGGCCAAGTCAACTCCCGGCGGGCGGCTCCGCGCCACCGCTTTTCCGCGCGGACCGGGTCCGACCGTCGTGACCGCCCCGTCGTGACCGGACCGTCGTGACCGCCCCGTCGTGACCGGACCGTCGTGACCGGACCGTCGTGACCGGACCGTCGTGACCGGACCGTCGTGACCGGACCGTCGTGACCGGACCGTCGTGACCGGCCTTCCTCCGGCGGCCGGCTCCGGCCTGAGAGGCGAGACCATCCGAACAAAAAGAGAGCAGTGCTCTTGACGCCTACCGAGAAGGGGGGCATGATGAACCCATCGAGAGCATTGCTCTCAAAAAGAACAGCTGCTCACGGAGGAATCATGAAGACCCAGTTCCTGCAGGTCACCGGCGGCCGGATCGCCTACGACGACGAGGGCGACGGGCCGCTGGTGGTCATGGTCCTGGGCATGCTCGACAGCCGGGAGTCCTACCGGTTCCTACGCCCGTTGCTCGTCCAGGCGGGCTACCGGGTGGTGACGATGGACATCCGCGGCTACGGGGAGTCCTCCATCGACTGGGACGACTACTCCTACGCCGCCCAGGGCCGCGACATCGCCGCCCTGGTCGCGCACCTGGACGCGGGCCCCGCCGTCCTGGTCGGCAACTCCTACGCGGCGGGCTCCATCATGTGCGCCGCCGCCGAGGCCCCCGAGCTGGTCACGGGCGTGGCGCCGGTCGCCGGCTTCGTCCCGAACCTGCCGGTCGGGCCGGTCAAGCGGGCGCTGCTGGCACTGGTCGGCCAGGCCGTCGTGGCCTTCCCCTCCGTCTGGGGCGCCTACCTCAAGATGGCGTACCCCACCGCGCCGCCCGCCGACTTCGCCGAGTACCGCGCCCGGTCCGTCGCCGCGCTGCCCGCCCGCAGGAAGGCGACCCGCGCCTACACCACCGCGGGCCCGATGAGTGAGGAGTGGCTGGACCGGGTGGCCTGCCCCGTGCTGATCGTCATGGGCACCGCCGACCCCGACTTCGCCGACCCCGCCGCCGTGGCCGAGCTCCAGGCCGCCAGGATGGGAGCGCCGCTGGCGCTGATCCAGGGCGCCGGGCACTACCCGCAGGCCGAGTTCCCCGAGGCTCTCGCCGAGGCCCTGCTGCCCTTCCTCGCCCGGGCTCACCGCTCCCCGGCCCTCACCGCCTGAGCACGGCCCCCGCCCTCGGGCGAGGACCGCGCTCCAGGCCGGGTCCCCGTCCAGACCGCGCCGAACGAACCCGGCGACCCGCCCGCACGGCCACGCCGGACGACGCGGCGTGCGATCGCCGGCCAACAATCGATCTTGACTCCGCACCGCGACGGTGTCAGCATCCAGTCATCATGAACAGCGACCACTCAGATGTGGGCGAACCCGACTACAGGCCCGTCGCCTACGTCCTGATCCTGCTGAGCGTCATCTTCGCGATCATGCCGGTCCGTCACGTCTTGATCGAGGTCGACGAGTTCGGTCTCCGGCCGCTCGTTCACACGCTGGCCCTGGTCGGCCTGCCCGCGCTCGGAGCGCTCGTCGGAGCCTTCCTGAGATTCCGGGGTCCCGGCGGCAGGCTCTTCGGAGTCATGCTGGGGATCTTCGTCTCCACGATTCTCCTGATGGCGCTGCTCGCCTACTGGGTGTACGACTTCCTGACCAACCTGTGACCCCGCCTTCGGCCAGGCCCCGGCCGCGCGTCACCGCCACCGCGCCGAAACCCCGGCACGGTGCGGAGAGCATGATCACCGTGGTTCGCCGGGGGTTCAGCGGAGAGCGGCGGCCTCCTCCAGTGTTCGTCTCATCTCCTCCGCGCCTCGTTCGACACGCGCCCTGACCTCCGCGGCGAACGCGTCCGGCAGCAGGTCGGTCGTCCAGACGAGCCGGCTGCGATCCGCGCCCTCGGGGAAGACCTGGAAGGAGGCGTGGTGGTGGGTGAGGGACGGCCGTGCGCCCTCGATCACCGCGTAGGCGAGCCTGCGGACCGTGTCGTCGACGTCGACGATCAGTTCGCGGACGACCCTGCCACCGGGGAAGACGAGGGTCCTGACCTCGCCCTCGATGCGGGTGTCGACGACGCGGCCGGGCAGGAGGCGGCGGTGCACCGCCCCGACGTCGCGTATCGCCGCCCACACCTGGTCGGGGTGGGAGTCGATCACGGTCTCCGTGCGGATGGAAGCCATCTCCGACCTGTCCTCTCTCGCCGCCGCGTCTGTCCGGGGGTTCGGCTCACGACCGCGCGCCGTCCGTGTCGCCACCTGTGTCGCCACCTGTGCCGCCGTCTGTGCCGCCGGTCTGCTCCAGATGCCGGAAGGCCCGGTTCTGGTTGTCGGCGAGGCGCAGGCACAGGTGCCGCAGTTGGCTCAGCTCCGCGGAAGTGAAGTCCCGGAAGACAGCCGCCATGGCGACCTGGGTCGGCCGCCGGAAGGACTCGATCCACGCCTGCCCCTCGGGGGTGAGCCTGGCCAGGACGGAGCGCCGGTCGTGCCGGTCGGGAACCCGCAGCACCAGGCCGTCGCGTTCGAGGGTGTCGACCAGCCCGGTGACGTTGCGGGAGCTCACCCCCGCCGCCTGGGCCAGCTCGCCGATGCTGGTTCCCTCGCCGGGAGAGGCGTTCAGGCGGACCAGGATGTCGAGCGCCCCCGCGCTCAGGCCACGCCCCTCGGCTCCGTGGGCGCGCATGCGCTCGACGGCGCGGGCGGCGGCGCGGACCGCCGCCGCGGCCTCGAGCGCCAGGGTGTCCTCGCCCGCGGTGAAACTGGTCATGGCCGCTCTGGCCCGGGAGTCGTAGAGGAAGCCTTCGTCGTCGTGCTCGACGTCGGCCGATGATTTATGTACGTCCTTCATAATGAAGGGCGACTTTAGTACGTGCTTCGATAAATGTCGACACGGGAGCCCCGATCCCGGATCCGGGAGGAAGCCGCGGGGAGAGGGACGGCGGCCGTCGTACGGCGGGCCGGATCGCCTCGGGGCCGCCGTCACGGCCGCCGAGGCGACGGTCCTGTCGTCCGTGTGCTCTCCGTTCGCATGGCCACCGGGACAGGGGTCAGAAGAACCAGGAGACGGGCTCGTGCCCCCGGTCCACGATGTCGCTGAACCTCCCGCCCATGAAGCCGAGCGGCTCGCCGTCGCGCTCGCAGACGGTGAGCACCCGCCCGATGACGACGACGTGGTCGCCCGCGACGAGATGCCGTTCCACCTCGCACTCCAGGTGGGCGAAGGCGTCGGGGATGACCGGCACCCTGTGCCTGCCGTAGGTGACCTCGAGGCCGGAGAAGTGGTCCTCCCCGCGACGGGCGAAGCGGAGGGCGAGCTGTTCCTGCCTGGCGGACAGGATGCTGATCGCGAACCGTCCCGACCTGGTGACGGCGTCGGTGCTGCGTGCTCCGGTGGTCAGGCAGACCAGCAGCAGCGGCGGGTCCAGCGAGACCGAGGTCAGGGAGTTGACGGTCATGCCGTGCGGGACGCCGTCGACGACGGTGGTGACCACCGCGACGCCGGTGGCGAAGCGGCCCATGGCGCGCCGCATCGTCAGCGGGTCGACCGCGGGGTCCGCGGGAGAGGGGTCGGGCGCCACGGGACCGTCCACGAGGCGGTTCATGCGCGGTAGCGGACTTCGAAGGTGAGCACGCCCTCGCTGGTGCGCCACGGACCGTGCGGCATGCCCGGCGGGCGGCAGGCGTACATGCCCGCGGTGAAGGTCTCACCGAGCGTGAGGTCGGTGAAGGACCCCTCGAGGATGTAGACCTCCTCCCAGAAGTCGTGCTTCTGCACGCCCATCGGGGTCGAGTCGGCGCCGGGCGCGTAGCGCAGGACGCGGGTCGCGACCCCGCTGTCCGGATCCCCGGCGAGGATCCGCTCGGTGATGGCGGGGTCGCCGCCGGGGCAGACGGTGAAGTCGACGTCGGCGACGGGGAAGAACTCGTGTTCCGGCTTGCTCATGGGTCTCTCCGGTCTTTTCGGCTCAGACGAGGTCGTAGCCCGCGAGGAACGCGTCCACGTCGGCGAGCGGTTCGTCGAAGCCGTAGTTGCGGAAGGCGTAGCCCTTCACCACGAACGGCGCGCCCGCGTAGAACATCTCGTACTGGTGGTGGCGTCCCGCGAACTCGCTGCCGACCGCGTCCCAGACGAGTTTGAACAGCTTGACCCGCTCCTCGGCGGGAGCGCCCGGGCTGTGCACGTAGCGGTCGATGTCGGCGCGGGTCTCGGGGGTGGTCATGTCCGCCACGCTGGAGGGCACCTGCAGCACTCCGCCGCCGACCAGGTCGCGCAGGATCGCCAGCACGCGGGGGTAGAGCTCGGTCTGCAGGCCCATCGCGCCGTAGACCGCGCGGGCGCCGGGCCGCCAGAGGCCCCGCTCGTCCGGCGCGGAGGTGTACTCCGCGGCGAGCACCGCCGACTCGACCAGGGACACCAGGCTGGCCAGCTCGCCCAGCTTCTCCACCACTCCGGGGAATCTGTCGACCCCGTTGACGGCCGCGACCTTGCGGGCGAGCCCGGCCAGGAACCTCAGCTTCACGCCGAACCTGATCTGGGCCTGCCAGTTGCCCAGCACGTGCGCGCCGGTGTCGAAGAACTGCCTGCGCAGCCCGGCGACGTCGCGGTAGACGAACACCCGCTCCCAGGGGATGAACACGTCGTCGAACACCAGCAGCGCGTCGGTCTCGTCGAAGCGGGTGGTCAGCGGATAGTCGTAGGCACTGGTCGCGGCCGGGGCGTACGGCCTGCGGCAGTACAGCTTCAGTCCCTCGGCTCCGACGGGCACGGCGAAGCTGATCGCGAAGTCGGCGTCCTCGGGGCCCAGCGGCTTGATGCAGGAGACGAGGATCTCGTCGGCGACCGCGCCGCCGGTGGCGAGCATCTGGGCTCCCCTGACCACGATCCCGTCGGCCCGTTCCTCGGCCACGCCCACCTGGATCAGCTCCCCGTCCCAGGCGTGGGCCGTGGTCGCGCGGGAGACCTGCGGAGGGATGATCGCGTAGGAGACGTACAGGTCCTCGTCGGCGACCCGCCGGTGGAACGCGGCGACGTTGGCGGCGAAGTCGCGCTCCCCCGCCTCCCCGGCGGCGAACGCCTCGGGGTGGGCGGCGAACGCGGACAGGAACGCGCCGACGTGGTCGGGGCTGCGGCCGACCCAGCCGTGGGTGTGCCGCGCCCACCTGGTCGCCGCCTCGCGGAAGGCCGTCAGGTCCTCCCGGCTGCGCGGGACCGTGAACACCTGGTTCACGGTCGCGCCGGTCTCCGGGTCGAGGCGGGCCATGCCCGACGCGGGGTCGGCGGCGAGGTCGAACAGTTCGGCGATCGTGCGCGCGACGGGCGCGAACGCCGGATGGTGCGCGACGTCCTCGACCGCGGCGCCGTCGACGTAGACGCGTCGCGCGTCCTTCAGCGAGGCGAGATAGTCGGATCCACTCCGCATCACAGACTCCTCCGTTTCGTTTCGTAGGCGTGGGCCAGGACCGTCCCGGCCGGTAGTTCGAGACGCATCCGCCAGTGGCCGCCGTAGGTGAACTCGCCCCTGAGCAGCGGCATGGTGCCGCAGAACAGCACCAGGTCTCCGGAGACCTCGCCGACCGCGGCGGTCATCCGTTCGAGCAGGTCGGCGGGGTGGCGCAGCGTCGCGACCGGCCCCGCCTGGTAGGTCCGCCCGTCGACGCTGGAGAGCGCGGTCAGGCCGTCCCAGTTCAGCGTCGACATGCCCGCGCCGATCTCGACGACGGTGTCGCCGACCGGTTTCGGGCACGCCGCCTTCGAGGCGGCGATGTCGGCGCGTTCCAGGTCCCGGTCGGTGTGGTCGGAGCCGACCCCCAGGAAGTAGCGGCCGCCGTGGCGGACGAGCACGGGCTCGACCTCGCCCGAGGTGGACGGTCCCCGGACCTCGATCACGCCGTCGGTGGTCAGCAGCCCCGGGTCCAGGTCGTAGAACGCGGGGACGCTGGACGGGCGCGGCACCCCGATGGCCTCCAGTTCGGCGATGTGCTCGGCCACCGCGGCCTCGTCCCTCGCCGTGTACCCGGCCACGATCAGTCGTTCCGGTGAGACCGCCAGCCGCTCGTTGCTGCCGGACACATTCAAGATCACCTGTGTCGGTCCTCCGCTCACGTCATCCCTCGCCACCGCTGTCACCGCCGGACTCCTCGTCACCGGGACCGCCGCCGGCCCTCTCGTCATCGGCGTCGCCGCCGTCGGCGGGGTTCTCCACGGGCCAGCGGCGGTCGGCGAGCACGGGGAACTCCGCGCGCACCCGGTCGACCACCGCGGGATCGACCTCGCAGAAAGTGATCCCCTCGTCCTGTCCCGCTTCGGCGAGCACCGTGCCCCACGGGTCGACGACCCGGCTCGCGCCGCCCAGCTCCACTCCGCCGTCCTGCGTGCCGACGGCGTTGCACGCGACCACGACCAGCTGCTGCTCGACCGCCCTGCAGGAGGTGAACAGCCGCCAGTGCTCGCGCCGGGCGGCGGGCCAGGCCGCGGGCACGACCACGGTCTGCGCGCCCCGGTCGACCAGGCCGCGCCACAGCTCGGGGAAGCGCAGGTCGTAGCAGGTGGTCGCGCCGACACGGCCCCAGACCGTGTCGGCGACGTCCAGCCGTTCCCCGGGCGTCAGCAGCTCCGCCTCCCGTGAGGCGTAGCCGAACACGTGCACCTTGCGGTAGGTGTGCGCGATCGTGCCCGCGGGGCCGATCAGCACCGCCGTGTTGAACAGCCGTCCTCTCCGGTCACGCTCGACGACGCTGCCGATGTGCACGTGCGCGCCCAGTTCGCGGGCCCACTCGCGCCCGGCGGCGACCGTCGGCCCGTCCAGCGGTTCCGCCCGGTCCTCGTAGGCGTCGAAGGCGAAGTAGCCGGCCGCCCACAGCTCGGGCAGCACCACCAGATCCGCGCCGCGCGCCTGGGAGACCATCCGGCCCACCCGCGTCCGGCGAGCGTCCGGCGTCTCCTCCGGCGGGCTGGCGACCTGAACCAGTGCGATCCTCACGACCGTCCCTCCGTCACTGTCCCGCGATCCGGCCGCCGGGGCCGGTCGGCCACGACGCCGCGGGCGCGCCCGCCGGGTGGGCGGCACGCGCCCCCCTGCCCTCGGCCGGGAGGGGCAGGACCGGGAGGGGCAGGCCATGTCCCCGCGGCGCGCCGACGCGCCACCCCAACCGTCGGCAGGCGACGCCTCGGGTTGAGTCTTCGCTGGTCACAGCTTCTAGACTGCTCATAGGCACAATGTATACATCTTGCAGACAACAGCGACAAGAGGGGCGAACAAAAACCGAAGCGGCGCGTAACCAGACCTTGCCGGAGTGCGAACACCCCTATAAGTTACCGACCGAGTAGTCGGTCGGTTTTGAAGGGCAGACGCATGGGCGAACGACTTTCCAGCGGGGTGACCATCCCCGGTTTCGAACGGGTCCGCGAGCGCTTCGAGGCGCTGCGCGCCGAGGACCCCGAGTATTCGGCGGCCGTCGCGGCCTACGTGGACGGCGAACTCGTCGTCGACCTGTGGGGCGGCCCCCGGCTGCGCGAGGACTCGATCCTCACCACCTTCTCGTGCACCAAGGGAGTCTCCGGCGTCTGTGTCGCCCTGCTGGTCGAGCGCGGGCTGCTCGACCTCGACGACCCGGTGAGCAAGTACTGGCCGGAGTTCGGCGTGCGGGGCAAGGCGGCCGTGACCGTACGGGACCTGCTGTCGCACCAGGTCGGTCTCATTGGCGTCGACGGCGGCTTCACCGTCGAGGACCTGCTCCGGCACGAGGAGCTGGCCGAGCGCCTGGCGCGGCAGCGACCCTACTGGCAGCCGAAGGCCGGGCACGGCTACCACGCGCTGACGATCGGCGTCCTCGCCGACGAGCTGGTGCGCAGGACCGCGGGCCGCACTCTCGCCGAGTTCTACACCGAGGAGATACGACTCCCCCGCGACATCGACTTCTTCGTCGGCCTGCCCGAGACGGAGGAGGGACGCGTGGTCCCGGTGCTCGCCCCCGAACTCCCGTCCGCGCCGGCGTCGCCGCCCCAGGCGGAGGCGGTGTTCGCGCCGGGAACCCTCGGCGGGGCGGCGATGACCCCGGGCCCGGACTTCCCGCCGCTGCCCGAGCTGGCCAACACGCCCGCGGTGCACAGGGCGGGGCCGCCCTCCATGGGCGGCGTCGGGAGCGCGCGCGGCCTGGCGAAGCTGTACGCCTGCTGCGTCGGCGACGTCGGCGGAGCACGGCTGTTGAGCGCGGAGACCGTCGAGGCCGTCAGCAGGCTCCAGACCGTCGGCGACGATCTGGTGCTGGGGACGCCGACCCGCTTCGCCACGCTGTTCCAGAAGGCGGGCGGACCGCTCAGCTACGGAAGCCACCGGGCGTTCGGCCACGACGGCGTGGGCGGATGCGTCGGCTTCGCCGATCCCGAGGACGGACTGTGCTTCGGCTACACGACGCCGCAGATGCCCTTCCCCGGCGGCGCCGACGCGAGGGGACTGGCACTGGCGGCCACGGTCCGCGAGTGCGCGGCCGACCTCGGGTAACCGCCTCCGCACACCGCACCCCCTCTCCGGGGAGGCGGGACCGCCCGCCGGACCCCGCCTCCCCGCTCCCGCACGGCCGGGCCGCCGCCACGCGCCGTCGCACCCGCACCCGCCTCCCACCCCGCACGGCCGGGCGGCCGCCGCGCGCCGTCGCGCCCGCACCCCGCCCACCTGGGATTACGTGCCGAAACAGATGTCGGCACCCCCTTGCGTCCCGGTGACCGGGTCACTACTGTCAGCAGAATAACCGAGCGAGTACTCGGTAAGTAATCTGAATATCTCTGGAGGCGCCATGAGCGCTCTTCGTCTGGTCGTCCGCCGTCTCCTGGCGTCGACACCGTTGCTCTTCCTCACATCCGCGCTGACCTTCGTGCTGGTCTCCCTGGTTCCCGGCGACCCGGCCCGCACCATCGCCGGGCAGCACTCGACCGCCGAGCAGTACCAGCTCATCCGCGACAGGCTGGGACTCGACCAGCCGCTGCCGGTGCAGTACTGGAACTGGCTCACCCAGGCCTTCCACGGCGACCTGGGCTCCTCGCTGTTCAGCGGCGAGGCCGTGACGTCGATCCTGAGCAACCGGCTGCCGGTCTCGCTCTCCCTGATCCTCGCCAGCACGGTGGTCTCCGGGCTCGCGGGCGTCGCGCTCGGGCTGCTCAGCGCCCGCCGCGGCGGCGTGCTGATGAGGCTCGTGGACGGGCTCGCCACGCTGGGCCTGGCCGCTCCGCCGTTCTGGCTCGCGCTCCTCGTCATCGAGGTGTTCGCGGTGACGCTGCGCTGGTTCCCCGTGACGGGCTACGTGCCGCTCGAGGAGAACCCCGGCGGATGGGCGGGGTCACTGGTGCTGCCGGTCACCTCGATCGCCCTGGGCGCGGTCGCCATCATCGCCAAGCAGACCCGCGACTCGGTGCTGGACACCATGAACAAGGACTTCATCCGGGTGATGCAGGCCAACGGCTTCTCGCCGCGCTCGATCCTGTACCGGCACATCCTGCGCAACGCCGCGCTGCCGATCGTGACCGTGCTGGGCGTGCTGATGGTGAGCCTGCTCGGCGCGGTGGTCTTCGTGGAGACGGTGTTCGCGATGCCCGGCATCGCGAGCCTGACCCAGCAGGCGACCATCCAGCACGACATACCGGTCATCCAGGGCGCGGTCCTCTACATCACCGTCTTCGTGATCGTGGTGAACCTCGCGGTGGACCTCGCCTACGTACGGCTCGACCCCCGAGTAAGGACCTCATGACGACCACGAAGACCCGACCGGCCCTGGCGCGCCGCCTGCTGCGCAGGCCCTCGGCCGTGATCGCCGTCGCCTGGCTGGTGACGCTGACCGCCGCCAGCCTGGGCGCGCCGCTGATCGCCGCGCACGGACCGCTCGACCAGGACCTGACCCAGGTGCTGGCCCTGCCGTCGGCGGCACACCCCCTGGGCACCGACAGCCTGGGCCGCGACCTGCTCAGCAGGCTCCTGTACGGCGGGCAGCCCGCGCTGCTGGCGGTCGCCGAGGCGCTGGCCGTCCACCTGGTCGTCGGAGCCGGCCTCGGACTGGTCGCGGGATACCTGGGCGGCTGGGTCGACCACCTGACGACCCGGATCGGGGACCTGCTGTTCGCACTCCCCGCGATCGTCATCGTCCTCGTCGTGCTCTCGGTCTTCCCCGGCAACCTGCACGCGGCCATGGTCACCTTCGGCGTCCTCGGCAGCCCCAGCATGATCCGGGTGCTGCGCTCACGCACCCTCGGCATCCGCCAGGAGATGTACGTCGCGGCCGCGCGGGTCAGCGGGCTGTCGGACGCCCAGATCCTGCGGCGGCACGTCCTGCCCCGCCTGACCAGCACGGTCATCGTCCAGGCCGCGCTGTTCTCCGGGGTGGCGGTGATCATCCAGGCCGGGCTCGGCTTCCTGGGGCTGGGCGCCCAGCCGCCCGCCCCGAGCTGGGGCGGGCTCGTCGCGGACGCCTCCCAGGTGATCGACCGCGACCCCTGGATGCTGGTGCCCGCCGGTGTGCCGCTCGTGCTGACGGTGATCGCGCTCATGGCGCTGGGCGACGCGATCCGCGACACCGCCGTCGAGAACTGGTCGGTGTCCAAACTCGCCGCCTCGGGGCCCGTCGCCCCGCCGCCCGTCGCGGAGGAGATGGCAGAGGAGACGGCGGGGACGTCCCGCGCGCCCGACCCCGACGCGCTGCTGTCGGTGCGGGACCTGACGGTCGAGATCGGCGGCGTCCCCGTGGTCCAGGGCGTGAGCTTCGACGTCATGCCCGGTGAGACGCTCGGGGTCGTCGGGGAGTCCGGCTGCGGCAAGTCGGTGACCGCCCTCGGCGTCCTGGGCCTGGTGCCCGGCGGAGGCAGGGTCGTCCGGGGCCGTGTGGTCTTCGACGGCGTCGACCTGGTCGGATCCCCCGAGGGGCTGGCGAGGGTCAGGGGAAGCGGCATCGCGTACGTGTCGCAGGACCCGATGGTCGGCCTCGACCCCACCTTCACGGTCATGGCCCAGCTCGCCGAGGCCGTGCGCCGCCATCTCGGGACGACCCGCGAGCAGGCAAGGGAGCGCGTGCTCGAACTCCTGGCGATGGTCGGCGTCCCCGACCCGCCCTCGGTCGCCAGGCGCCATCCGCACCAGCTGTCGGGTGGTCTGGCGCAGCGCGTGCTCATCGCGCTCGCCCTCGCCGGACGGCCACGGCTGCTGATCGCCGACGAGCCGACGACCGCGCTGGACGTGAGCGTGCAGAAGGAGATCCTGACCCTCCTGCACACCCTCCAGCGGCGGACCGGGATCGCGGTGCTCATCGTCACCCACGACTGGGGCGTGGTGGCCACCCTCTGCCACCGGTCCCTGGTCATGTACGCCGGGCAGGTCGTCGAGCAGGCGGACGTGGAGCCGATGTTCGTCCGGCCGCTGCACCCCTACACGGCGGGCCTGCTCGCCGCCAACCCCCACCAGGCCGTCAGCGGCCACCCGCTGGTCACGATCCCGGGCGCGGTGCCGCCCCCGCGCGACTGGCCGGTCGGCTGCCGGTTCGCGGCCCGCTGCCCGCACGCCGCCGACGACTGCCGCGCCGCGCCCGTCGCGCTCGTCCAGCCGGAACAGGCCCGGCTCACCCGCTGCCTGCACTTCGAGGAACTCGTCGACGAAGGAGTCCGCCGGTGACCGCCCGCCCGCTGCTCGAAGTGGACGGCCTCACCGTCGAGTACGGCCAGGGCCGCGCGCCGTCGCTGCGCGCGGTCGACGGGGTCTCCTTCGACGTGCGTCCCGGCGAGACCGTCGGCCTGGTCGGCGAGTCGGGCTCGGGCAAGTCGACCATCGCCCGCGCGGTGCTCGGCCTCACCCCGGTCCACTCGGGGGAGATCCGCTTCGACGGAGCCGACATCACCCGCGCGAACCGCGGGCTCAGACGCACGCTGAGCGCCCGCCTGCAGATGGTGTTCCAGGATCCGTACTCGTCGCTGAACCCGGCGCGGACGATCGGCCAGACCCTCGCCGAACCGCTGCTGGTCCACCACAGGCTCCGCCCCGCGCAGGTCGACGCGCGCGTGGCGGCCATGCTGGAGCGCGTCGGCCTGCCGGCGCAGGCCGCGGAACGCTATCCCGCCCAGTTCTCCGGCGGCCAGCGCCAGCGCGTCGCCATCGCGCGGGCCCTGATGACGTCGGCCGAGCTGGTCGTGTGCGACGAGCCGGTCAGCGCCCTCGACCTGTCGATCCAGGCGCAGACCCTGAACCTGCTGTCCGAGCTGCAGCGCGAGCTGTCGCTGAGCTACCTGTTCATCGCGCACGACCTGCCGGTCGTCCGGTACCTGTCCCACCGTGTCGTCGTCCTCTACCACGGGGCCGTCATGGAGACCGGGCCGGTCGAGCTGGTCTACGAACGCCCGGCGCACCCCTACACCCGGGCGTTGCTCGCCGCGGTCCCCGACCCCGACCCGAGGGTCAGGAGCGGCCGTCACGACGCGCCCGTCGCCGCCGCCCAGGCCGCGCCGCGGTCGTCGGCCGTCGGCTGCCCCTTCGCGCCCAGGTGCGCGCACGCCGTCGAGCTGTGCCGTACGGAACGCCCCCCGCTGCTGCCGCTGCGGGGCGACGGCGTCGCCGGCGGGGCGGCGGTGGCCTGCCACCGGGCCGAGGAACTCATATCCACCGGGAACGACGTCGCGTCCGGCACGGTCGCCGCGGGCCTCCCGAAAGACATCCAGATGGAGGAAACGTGATGTCGGTGATCTCAAGGCATCGCGCCGCGGCCGGGCTGCTCTCGGTCGCGCTCGTCACCGCTTCGACCGCGGCGTGCGGCGGCCAGGCCTCGGGAGCGGGCGGCTCCGACACCCTCACCGTGATCTCCGGCACCGCGCCGGCGACCCTCGACCCGGTGAAGGCCAACGTCGGCTCGGACAACTGGTTCGTCAACCTCGCCTACGACACCCTCCTGCGGCTCGGCCCCGACGGCGAGATCCAGCCGGGACTGGCGGAGAAATGGGGTTATGTCGGCGAGAACAACAAGGTGTTCGACCTGACGCTGCGCGCCGACGCCAAGTTCGCGGACGGCACGCCGGTGACGGCGCGGGCCGTCGCCGACTCGCTGAACTACGCCAGGAAGAACGGCCTCAACTCCGCCACGTGGTCGAGCGCGATCGACTCGGTCACCGCGACGGGACCGCTCACCGTGCGCGTCCGCTGCGCGACCCCGCACCCGGTGCTGCCGATGCTGCTCAACCAGATCCAGCTCATGGGCTCGGTGATCAGCCCGAAGGGCCTCGCGGACCCGTCGAAGATGGGCTCGGCGAGTTTCGGCGCGGGACCGTACGTCCTGGACAGCGCGCAGAGCGCCACCGGCGACCACTACACCTACACCCCGAACCCCAACTACTGGGACAAGTCCCGGATCCACTGGAAGAAGGTGGTCATCAAGGTCGTGACCAACCCGAGTTCCGGCCTGGACGCCGTCAAGACCGGGCAGGCCGACCTGATCCCCGTCATCGCCAACCAGGCGGACACCGCGAAGACCTCGGGGCTCGCGGTGATCAACGCCCCCATCGCCTTCGTGGGGGTGAACCTCGCCGACCGGGACGGCACGCTCGCCGAACCGCTGGGCGACGTGCGCGTCCGACAGGCCCTGAACCACGCCGTCAACCGGCAGGCGATCACCCAGGCGGTCTTCAGGGAGTACGGACAGCCGACCGCCCAGCTCTCCCTGCCCGGCCTGGACGGCTACGTCTCCGACTACGACAACCGCTATCCCTACGATCCCGAACGGGCGAAGAAGCTGCTCGCCGAGGCGGGATACCCCGACGGCTTCTCGCTGCGCGCGGAGGTGCAGGGGGTCAACGGGTTCGACCTGGTCCCCCAGGCCGTGTTCCAGCAGTGGAAGCAGATCGGCGTCACGGTGAACGTCGTCACCGACACGACCGTGGGCGGCTTCCTGGCCAACGCGACGTCCAAGACGTTCCCCGCGCTCGGCTTCGCCTACGGCGGGCTCCCGACCTATCTCACCTCGCTGGACTGGATGCTCCCCCACACCTCCGCCTTCAACCCCTTCGCCTCCAAGGACGACAAGCTGACCGCGATGCTGGCCGAGGCCGCCGCGGCTCCGGAGAGCAAGCAGGCCGGGCTCTACCGGAACGCCATGCGGTACGTCGTCGACCAGGCGTGGTTCGTCGCCGTCGCCCGGCAGGACAACATCTACGCCTACAACGACAAGAAGCTCACCGGGGTGACGGTCGCCCCCGGCTACCTGCCCGACCTCGCGTGGACCGTCGCGCCCAAGTGACGGGCGGAGAGCGGGGCCGGGCGGACCGGCTCCGCCCTCCACGATGCGACATATCCCGCTGAAACGGACATACCTACTGGAACAGACGAAGGAGCACCCGATGATCGCGCACACCCGGCACGGAGCCGTCGAGGGGGCGGCCGACGGGCCGGTCACCGTCTTCAAGGGCGTCCCGTTCGCCGCCTCCCCGGTCGGTGAGCTGCGCTTTCGCCCGCCGCGCCCGCCAGCGCCGTGGACCGGCGTCAGGCCCGCCCTCGAGTACGGCCCGGCGGTCCCCCAGTCGTACGACGCCCTCGCCGAGGAGATGCTCGGCCGGGGCCCCTTCCCCGCCTCCGAGGAATCCTGCCTGAACCTGAACGTCTGGACGCCCGGCGTCGACGGCGAACGGCGTCCGGTGATGGTCTGGATCCACGGCGGGGCGTTCCTCAACGGCTCGGGCGGCGACGTCACCTACGACGGGGCACGCCTGGCCGCGCGGCACGACGTGGTCGTCGTGACGGTCAACTACCGGGTCGGCGTCCTGGGCTTCCTCCACCTCGCCGACGCGCTGGGCGAGGAGTACGCCGGATCAGGCAACCTCGGGCTCCTCGACCAGATCGCGGCACTGCGCTGGGTGGGCGAGAACATCGAGGCGTTCGGCGGCGACCCGGGAAACGTCACGGTGTTCGGCCAGTCGGCCGGAGCCATGAGCATCGTGACCCTGCTGACCGTGCCCGCGGCCGAGGGGCTGTTCCACCGGGCCGTCGCGCAGAGCGGCAGCGCGGAGCTCGTGCGCGACCCTGGGCTCGCCGCCGCGGTGACGCGTGAGCTCCTCGACCTGCTCGGCGTCGACGAGCCTGCCGAACAGCGGTTGCGGGAGATCCCCGTCGCCGACCTGATCTCCGCCGAGGAGGCGCTGTGCTCGGCGATGCGGGCACGAGGCGACGGGGTGGGACTGCCGTTCACCCCCGTCGTCGACGGAGTCGTCCTTCCCGCCAGACCGCTGGACGCGATCCGGGGCGGGGCGGTGCCCGCCGTACCGCTCCTGCTCGGCGCCAACCGGGAGGAGGGCAGGCTCTTCCTCCTCACCCCGCAACCACCCGTCCCCGACGAGGCAGCGCTCACCGCGCTCTTCGCCGACTCCTGCGCCGACGGCGTCGAGGCGCTGGAGACCTTCCGCTCGCTGGACCCCGGGGCGAGCCCGGCGGAGCTGGTGGCGACGCTCATCGGGACGCGGCTGTTCGTCGCGCCCACCGACCGGCTCGCCGAGGCCTACGCCGCGCTGACGCCGGACGTCTGGCGCTACCTGTTCGCCTGGCGTTCCCGGGCGCGCGACGGCGTGCTCGGAGCGTGCCACTCCATGGAGCTGCCGTTCGTCTTCGACAACCTGGACCAGCCGGGCGTGCGCCTCTTCACCGGACCGAACCCCCCGCAGACGCTGGCCGACAACATGGGCGAGGCGTGGGCGGCGTTCGCGCGGCACGGGCGGATGCCCGCCGACTGGCCGCGCTACGACGCGGACAGTCGGTGGACCAGGGTGTTCGACACCGCGGACACGACCGAGCGCGACCCCTTCGGCCCGCTGCGACGGCTGGACGTCGGCGCGGAGTCCGGCGTGCGGTCCGGCGCGGGATCGGGCGCGCAGTTCAGCACGAGATCGGGTGCGCGGTCCGGCGCGGGATCCGGTGCGGGGTCCGGCGCGGGATCCGGTGCGGGATGACGCGCCGCACCGCTTTCCGTCCCACCCGCCTGACCGACCAGGGAAGATAGGGATATGAGTACTTCCGGCCGGACCCAGGCACGCGGTGAGGCCCGTAAGGAGCACATCCTCGAGGTAGCCTTCAAGATCTTCGCGGAGAACGGCTACCGTGGCGCCTCGATCGCGGACATCGCCGAGGGATGCGGCCTGTCGCAACCCGGTCTGCTGCACCACTTCTCCACCAAGGCCGACCTGCTGGCCGGGGTCCTGGAGCACCGCGACAGGCTCGACGCGGAGAAGTTCCACATGGACGAGCCGACCCCCGGCATCGCCGCCCTGAAGCGTTACGTCAAGCTCGTCGAGTACAACGCGCACCTGCCCGGACTGGTGAAACTGTTCGCCATCGTGACCGGCGAGGCCGCGGTCAACAGCGCGCACCCGGCGCACGAGTGGGTCGTCGCCCGCTATCACAGACGCATCGGCGACCTCGCCGCCAGCCTACGGCTGGGCGTCGACGACGGCTCGATCCGCGCCGACGTCGACACGACGGCGACGGCCCGCCGGGTGTTCGCCATGATGGACGGCCTGCAGCTGCAGTGGCTGCTGCACCCCGAGCAGGTGGACATGCCCGGCCTGTTCCGCTCGTTCGTCGACGACCTGATCGCCGAGATCACCCCCTGACCGCGGCCGTCGGCCGCCCGGCGACGGTCCGCGGGGCGGCCGGGGATGGCATGCTGGGAAAACCGCCATCACGAGGAGACCCGGGATGACCCACCCCTTCGGCATGCAGCCCGCGCCCCGGCGCACCCCCCTCAGCGCGGAGGAGAAGGCCAGGAGCGAGACGAACTTCGCCCCCCTGGTCGCCGAGAGCCTCATGGCCAACGGACGGTTCAGTGTGAGCGCCGACACCCCGGAGATGGCGGAGCTGTTCCAGCGGGTCGCCCGCAGGGTGGGCGACATGCTCGGGCGGCCCGTGGTCAGCTACGCCAACGGCAGGCGCATCGTGATCACCTTCGGCCAGGAGACCTCCTGACTCCGCGCCCCCTGAGGGGACACGGGCCGGTGAAGACCGGCTCCTGACGGGACACGGACTGACGAAGGCCGGCTCATGGTGCCTTGTCAGGCAACGACTGCCCTGTGGCTTGCGACGCGCCGGTCGGGATCCGTTCTCGGCCGGCGCGTTCTCCATCCCCTGCGCCTCACACCGCAACGCTCTCCCGCGTAGGTGGAGTGGCACCGACGACCGCCCAAGCCGCCTCGATCATGCGGAAGATCTCGTCCACCGCGGTCTGCGGATCGTCCGTTTCGCGGGCGACCGAGAAGGCGTCGACCACGAAGCGTGCGATCGCGCCACAGGTCGGCGTGGTCTGCGGCACGTCCAGGTCGGCGGCGATGGCCGTTGCCAGCGACCGGGCGTGGCGCTGTCTCATCGACTCCTCGTACTGCCGCAGCGCCGGTGATTCCTCGATCATGCGCCACAGCGGGGCGGCGCCGTCCGCCGTGCAGTGCCGCACCATGGCGTGGATCTCGCGGCGCAGGGCGGGGATGAGCGCCTCGTGCGGCCGGCGGTCGGTGACCGCCCGCACGAGGCGCTGCTCGAAGTCCTCGTCCTGCTCGAAGACCAGGGCTTCCTTCGAGCTGAAGTGGGAGAAGAGCGTGGTCACGGCCACGTCGGCCTCGGCGGCCACCTCGCGGATGCCCACCGCTTCGTAGCCGCGCTCGGAGAACAGGCGCAGGGCGGTGTCGGCGATCTTCTGGCGGGTCGCGGCCTTCTTACGCTCGCGGCGTCCGGGCTGCTCGGTCACGCGTTAACACTACCAGGTGTGAAAACCTAACCGTTTCAAAAAGCTAACGGTTAGTGTTATGGTCTGCCGCATGAGGAAAGTGAACTTCACCGAGTTCGGCGGTCCGGACGTCCTGCACATCATTGAGGTCGAGGAACCCCACGCGGGCCCCGGCCAGGTACGCATAGCGGTGCGGGCAGCAGGCGTGAACCCCGTCGACTGGAGAATCCGTGAAGGCCAGATCCTGAAGGCCCATCCGATCCGGCTGCCCGCCGGAGTCGGACTGGACGCCTCAGGAGTGGTCGACGAGATCGGGGAGGGCGTCGAAGGGTTCGAAATCGGCGACCGCGTGTTCGGCGAAGGCGCTGACACCTATGCCGAGTTCGCCGTGCTCTCGGCCTGGGCTCGGATGCCCGACGGCCTGTCCTTCGAAGAGGCGGCCGGATATCCCTCCGTGGTCGAGACCGCGCTGCGCGTCATCGGCCAGGTCGGCGTCCAGCCCGGGCAGACACTCCTTGTCAGTGGTGCCTCCGGCGGAGTCGGGTCCGCGGTGCTGCAGATCGCCCGCGACCGTGGCATCACGGTGATCGGCACGGCCGGGGCGGCGAACCAGGACTATCTGCGCAGCCTCGGTGCCCTCGCCACGACATACGGCCCCGGCTGGGTCGACAGAGTGCGCCGGCTCGGTCCCGTCGACGCGGCCCTCGATCTCGCCGGCTCCGGCGTGATTCCCGAACTCCTGGAGCTGACCCGGGACCCGCAGAGGGTCGTCTCCATCGCCGACCTCAGCGCGCCGCAGTTCGGCGTCCGATTCTCCGGCGAGGCCGGAAGCGTGCCGGAAGCACTCGCCGAGGCCGCCGCGCTCATCGCGCGGGGGAAGCTCCACATCCCGGTCGACAAGTCCTACACGTTGGCCGAAGCCGCGAAGGCGCACATCGACAGCCGCGCCGGCCACACACGCGGCCGCCGCGTCATCCTCGTTTAGTGCCGCCTCAGGCGACGTTCGCCCTTCCGCAGAACAGAACCTAGCGGGACATGGACCGGTGGAGGCCGGCGAGCGGGGCGAGCTCGGCCGTCGGGACCGCGAGCCGTACGTCGTCGGCGATGACGTCCACCTGCTCCCACGTGACGTAGCGGCTGTTTCTGTGCAGGCGGCGGACCACGGCCGCGACCAGCGCGGGAGCCTGCCCCGCCGGACCGCGCTCGTAGCCGAACAGCTGACCCGTGTGCCGGGGGACCACGATGAGACCCGCGACGCGGAAGGCGTGCTGCACCTCGCCCAGCATCGGCCCGTCCTGGCTGAGCCGGACGTCGGCCACCTGCCCCACCAGCGCGCCCGAGTCGTCGACGACGCGACGCCCGATGAGATCGCTCATGCGCAGCCGTCCGGTGAGGTCGCCCCTCCTGGCCGGGCGGCGCTCCCCCGCCGCGGTCTCGACGCCGCTGCCGGGAAGCGGGGCGATGACGTTGACCCTGACCCAGTGTTCGAGGGCCGCCTCCTGGACGTCGCCGCCCACCGTGACCGCGCTGCCGATCTCGGACACCGTGATCATGGGAATTCGCTGGGGGCCGGGGTCCTCCTCGGGACGGAACAGCTCGGTCACACCCACGACCAGGCGGCCGACGACGCCGCCGATCCGCGGGCCCAGGGCGAGCGGCCCGGCCAGGATCGCCAGGACGTAGGGGCGGCCCTGCTCGTCCGTCGTCAGCTCCAGGTCGTCGACCTTGCAGATCATGCGGCCGTCCTCGGCTCTGACGACCTGCCGGTCGAGCAGGTGGAGCTGCGCGTGCAGGGTTCTGGCCGTCGTCATTGTCCCGCCTTCGTCGCGATCATCAGGGGGATCGCCGCCACGGCCGCCACGACGAGCAGGATCATGTAGGCGGTGCCGAGGAAGTTGGAGAAGCGGCCGTTGACCTTGTCCCCCATGTAGTCGGGATCGTTGGCGATCATCAGCACGGGCAGGTAGGTCAGCGGCAGCGCGGCGGCGGAGAAGACGAGCGAGTACTCCGTCACCTTGATGGGGTCGACGGTCGTCAGGATCAGCGCGGTGGCGACGATCACGGCGACCAGCACGGAGGCGTGGAACCTGGCCGCGTCCTTCGGCCTGACGTACTTTCCCCACTGCCAGCCGAAGTACTGGCTCAGCGTGTAACCGGACGACAGGGCGGTCTCCAGCGTCGCGCCGAACGTCGCGGCGAAGACCCCGAAGATCACCGCGGCCAGCCCGATCTTCCCGAGGGCGAGTCCCGCGGGCAGCACCATCTGGCCCAGCGTGTCCACCTGCACCTGCGCGGGCAGGAAGAGCGTGGCGGCACAGGCCGCGATGACCAGCGACAGGAACCCCCCGAGCGGGAAACCGACGAACACGTTGGCCCGCGCGGTGACCAGGTCCTTGCGCGTCCAGCGTTCCTCGACGCCTCCCGAGGAGAAGAAGAACACCTCGTACGGCGTCATCGCCGCGCCCAGCAGGGCGATCGCGTAGTACCAGTAGGTGGGGACGGGCTCGTCGGGAGGCGGGCTCGTCAGCTGGCGGGTCAGCTCGCCGACGTCGGGGTCCAGCTGCCACAGCGCCACGGCGAAGGCGACCAGCGCCAGCCCCGCCAGGCCGAAGACCTTCTCCATCGTGGAGAACCTGACCCGCCACATCACCAGCCACGCCGTCAGGCCGACCGCGGGCACCCAGAGCAGGTAGTTCACCCCCGTGGCCAGCTCCAGGGCGAGCGCCGCGCCGCCGATCTCGGCGGCCAGCGTGAGCAGGTTGATGCCGAACGACGCCCCCAGGTTGACCAGTCCCGCGCGCGGCCCGAGCCGTTCGCGCACCAGGTCGAAGACCGGGCGCTGGGACACCGCGGCGATCCTGCCCGACATCTCGGCGAACAGGCAGATCCCCACGACGCCGACGACGACCACCCAGGCCAGCGACATCCCGAACCGGGCTCCCACCAGGGAGTTGGCCACCAGGTCGCCGATGTCGACGAACCCGCCGATGGCGGTGAGGATGCCGAGCGTCACGGCGAACACCTTCTTCACCGGTGCGCCTCCCCGAGCCGCCGAAGCTCCGAGCCGAGCCGTTCCAGCGTCCTGGCCGCCTCGTCCGGCTGTTCGATCCCACCCCGCCTGACCTCGATCAGCAGGTCCTCGACCTCGTCCTCGGCCTGCGAGGTCAGGTCGGTGACCTGCGAGCGCAGCCGGTCCGACGCGTCCGACGGCGGCTGCACCCCGCCGAACTGGTCGTTCACGCTGCCCAGCGACTCGGCCGCATCGGTGAGGAGGACCTTCAGGTAGGCGGTGGTGAGGTCGTGTTCTCCCTGTACGGCCAGCCGTACCAGCTCCACGCTCGAGGCCGCGGCCTGCGCGGTCGCCCCCGCCTTCAGCGCGTAGTCGTGGTCGTCCCACGCCGGGCTCACGCAACCGCTCACCGAACAGGTCGCGAGCGCCACCGTCACCGCGGCGAGCGCCCGCCGCGCGTCCTGGCCCCTCATGCCCCACGTCGCAACAGGAGATAGCCGAGCACGCCGAGCAGTACCAGGAACTGTCCCCAGGCCGCGAGCAACACCAGTCCCTCATCCATCACACCGGGAGAAGTGCCCGAACGGACAACGATCAGTCGTCGTCCATGACGGATCCTTCCCCGCCGAGGCGGACGCCTGGCGGATGCGCCTCAGCCGACCATGCCGAGGAAGGACGCCAGGGCGATCAGCACGACCGTCAGCGTCGCCGCGGACCACCTCGGCGCGGGCCCCTCCCGCAGCACGGAGACGCCGAGGGGAACCAGCGCGAAGGTCAGCCCCGCGATCCCCAGCAGGGCGATCGGGTCGCCGCTGCCCTTGAGCACGCCCAGCGGCAGCCCCGACGCCAGCCCCAGCCCGACGGAGCGCGCCATGCCGAGCACGCCCGGACCGAACACCCTGGACCGGAAGGCGCCGACGGCGAGCACGATCCAGCCGAACATGACGGCGACGGAGAGCACCTTGAAGACGTGGAAGGCCCCGTAGGAGTCGGCGACCGCCTTCGACGCCGCCTCCAGCCCCTGGGCGTCCACCATCCGGAAGGCCATGTGGTTCGCGCCCTCGTGGAAGGTCTTGGCGAACAGGCCGAGGACAACCAGCGTGACCCCCCACCTCGCCCACCCCGGCTGGGAGAGGCCGATCCGGCGGGCCAGCGAGGTCGCCGCGGGCCACAGGAGCACGAGGCCCGCGGAGAAGAGGCTGTAGGACAGGGTCATCCTGCCGGGATCCGCGGCGAAGGCGGCGAGTTGCCCGGGGAAGAAGTCGTCGACTCCGACGCGGGTGAGGACGCCCGCCAGGAGCAGCAGCGGCCCCAGGACGAGCCCTGCCCCCTCCAGCCACCTCCCGGGGAACGAGGGCGGCGTCACGGAGTCGGGGAGTCCCGCGAGCGGGGTCTTCGTGGTCGTACCAGGGAACGAGGGCGGCGTCACGGAGTCGGGGAGCTCTGCGGGCGGGGTCTTCGTGGTCGTCATACCGACGATCCAACGCCGAAAGGCCTCCCCGCACATGGGCGCTGGAGCGAGAGACGACGGTAGTACTGGCACTACCCCGCTGGACGAGACCCCACCGCGGGTCTCCTGATGGGACCGCGGCCGCGGGGCTACAGCCTGACGGTGGCCGGGTCCACGCTGTCCGCCATCGCCTGCGCGCCCGCGTCGTTGAGGTGCGTGTGGTCGCCGCTGTCGAGGTCGGGACGGATGAAGTCGGGTCTGTCAGGGTCCTGTACGGCCGCCGCCACGTCGAACACCGCGTCGAAGACGCCGCCGGTGCGGATCCACTCGTTGACGACCCGCCGGGTCCGCTGCCCCTCCGGTGTGTCGACGCCGGGGTAGATCGACCCGGCGAACGGCCCGATGGTCGCCGCCAGGATCCTGAGACCGGCCTCGTGGCTCCTGCGGGCCAGCTCGGTGAACCCGGCGACGAGGTCGTCCGCCGTGGCGGGCGGCAGACCGGCGATCCCGGGCAGGCCCAGATCGTTGATGCCGAAGTGGACCAGGACGTGGCTCACCCCCGGCACCTGGAGCACGTCACGCTCGAACCTGGCCAGCGCGTGCTCGCCGATCTCGTCGGTCAGCAGGCGGTTGCCCGCGATGCCCTGGTTGACCACCCAGCCCCGCGCCAGACGGCGGTTCAGCAGGTTCGGGGAACGCCGGTTGGCTCCCGGGGTGGTGCCGACCCCGTCGAACCACGAGTCGCCGAAGGCCACGGCGACCGCGGCGCCCTCCGGGACCCGCACGTCGACCCCGGTGATGTAGAACCGCGAGGCGACCTCCTCCGCTCCGGGGAGCGCGACGTCGGAGACCGCGTCGCCCCTCGTCACGTAGGCGCTCTCCTGCGGCTGGTGGGAGAAGGTGGCCGGGCCCGTCTCCTCGGGGAGGTACAGGCTCACCGCGAGATCGGCTCCCGCGCCGACCGCCAGCCCCACGGGGTCGCTCACCACCTGGCCGCCGACGGGGATCGTCGTCTCCGCCGCCCCGCCGAAGCGAAGCCCGGTGTCGGTCTCCGCGACGATCTCGCTGCCCGACTTGCGCAGGGCCACGCGTGCGGCCGCCACGGTCAGCGGCCGCACGCCGTACCGGTTGCTGAACCGCACCCGCAGGGCCTCACCGCCGCCGTCGAGGTGGAGGATCTGCCGCACGGTCTGGTCGGCGAAGGCCCGGGACCGTACGTAGGAGATCCGCTCGTACGGACTGATCACCGCGGACCGGAAGGCCGCCACCCATGTCGTGGTCATAGTCGCCCAAACTTCCGACTGAACAACCCTGTTTCGCCTTTACCGGCGCCAGCGAACGTTTCCTGACTGCACCATGTAAACACTTCTCACAGCTTGATGTAAGCGCTTTCCCGCCCCGCCGTGGACGAAAGGGGTGGCGGAGCCGCCGACCGGAGTGATCGGCGACCTCCCGCCACCCGCTTCCGGCAGGTTCGCCCGGACCCGTCAGCGCCCGCCGTGCCCAGCGGGTTCCGAGGCTCCCCTGACGTTCTCCCTCGAGGCGTCCCCCTGCCGTCCACCGGCGGACGCGCCGCCGCCGAAGAGCTTCGACCCGACGAACTCCCCGATCCCCCCGAGCACCTTCCCGTTGACCAGGGCGTTGCGCAGCACGCGCACGACCATCTCGGGGCGCATGAGCGACTCGGGGCGCTCGACCATGCCCGCGGCCTTCATGTAGGCGGCGGTGACCTTGCCGTCGTAGGCCGAGGCCGTCTGCACGAGCGAGAGGTAGAGCTGCTGCACCCTGACCATCAGGGTCCGCTCCCCCTCGACGCCGGGGAAGCCGAGGTCCACCACGTTGGTCATCTCCCACGGCGGGGTGATGACGTCGCGGGCCAGGTCGCGGAAGTACTGGGCCGGGTCGGGGGCCGCGCCGGTGTGCAGGTGCTGCCGGATGGTGAGCGCCCCGAGCGCCGCGACGGTCATGCCCTGGGCGTAGACGGGGTTGAAGCAGCACACGGCGTCCCCGGTCACCAGCAGGCCGTCCGGCAGGCGGCTCATGCTCTCGTAACGCCTGCGCAGCGTCGTCGGGAAGCGGAAGGCGACCGGCTCGTCGAGCGGCTCGGCCTGCTGGAGGGCGTCGTAGATGTCGGAGGTGGCCAGCGTCTTCAGCCAGGCGTACAGGCCCTCCTGGTCGGTGGGCGGGTGGTCGCCCAGCAGGCCGTACGTGGTCAGCTCGACCCTGTCCCCGTCGGTCTTGGTGAAGATCGCACCGCGGGGCAGGTCCGGCGAGGCGACCGGGTTGATCGACAGATCGCCGTGGTAGGGGTCGGCGAGCAGACGGTAGTGCTGGGTCACGTAGCCCAGGCCGATCTTCTTGCGGACCTCGGGGACCCGGGGGTAGCCGAGGTTCTCCAGCCAGATGGGCGTGCGGGACCCGCGCCCCGTGGCGTCGACCACCAGGTCGGCGTCGAGGATCTCCACGCTGTCGTCCTCGCCGAGGCGCTGCACCCGCACACCGGTGATCCGGCTGTGGTCCGCGGTCGCCTCGATCCCGAGGATGTCGTACTTTTCGAGGAAGACGACGTTGGGCAGGGCCTGCGTCCGCTCACGGATGTGACGCTCCAGCATCGGCCTGCTGGCGGAGACGCACACGAGGCCGGCGTGCTGCTGCCTGACCGGCTTGCCCTTGAAGTACCACCGCACGTCTCCCGCCAGGTCGCCGGTCGGCACGCCGTCGGCGAACAGCTCCTCGGTGATGCCGGGGAACAGCTCCTCCATGGCCAGCTGGCCACGGGCGAGCAGGCCGTTGATGTGCCGTCCCTGGGGGCAGCCGCGCCGCGGCCCCTCCACTCCGACCAGCACGTCGCGGTCGACGATGAACACCTCGTCATACGCGTCGGCGAGCACCCTGGCCGCGAACAGCCCGGCGAGGCTCCCGCCGAGCACAACCGCTCGCGTATTGGTCACGTCGCTCACGGTTACCTCCTCGAATCCCGAAGTTGGATCATGAGTCGCCGGCGGTGGCGTGTCGGCCCGCCGATCTTTCGCTTCCCCGCGCCTCCGCCCGCGCCGTCGTCGGTCTCCTCCGGCTGTCGGCCCCGGCGGGCGGGCGGGGGCCGAAGCGGACGGCGGGCGACGTCAGCCGAGGCGGTCGTGGGGTCGGTCGTCCTGGGTCGGTCGTCTGGATCTGCGGGCTCAGGCCGTCGGAGGCGGTCGTCAGCCGGGGGCGTCAGCCGGGAACGGAGCCGACCAGGCCGCCGTCGACGACGAACTCCTGGCCGGTGACGTAGGACGCGCGGGACGAGAGCAGGAAGGCGACCGCGTCGGCGATCTCCTCGGCGCTGCCCAGCCTGCCCAGTGCGACCTGGCTGCCGAAGAACTCCTGGATCTGCTCGTTGCCGCCGGTGACGGTCTCGAGCATGTCCGTCTTGACGTGGCCCGGGGTGACGGTGTTGATCCTGACGCCCCGAGCGGCCAGGTCGGGGGCGAGCGTGCGGGCCAGGTTGAGCACGGCGGCCTTGCTCGCGGCGTACACCGACGCCAGTCCGACGCCGCGGTGGACGAGCCAGGAGGAGTTCACCACGATCGCCCCGCCGTTCTCGACGAGCGGCAGAGCCTTCTGCACGGTGAAGAAGGCGCCCTTGAAGTTGACGCCGACGACCTGGTCGAAGTCGGCCTCGGTGACGTCGGCGGCGAGCGCGGAGAAGGGCACTCCGGCGTTGGCGAACACACCGCTCAACGTGCCGAACCGCTCTCCGGCCCGGGCGACGAGCTCGTCGAGGTCACCGATCCTGGTCACGTCCGTGGGCACGGCCAGCACTCTGTCACCGGCGTCGAGGGCCTTCGACGCGGCTTCGAGCCGGTCGGCGCCGCGCCCGGCGAGCACCACGTTCGCGCCCGCGGCGACCAGGTGACGCGCGGTGGCCAGGCCGATTCCGCTGCCGCCTCCGGTGATCAGGATGGTTTTTCCTGCAAATTCAGACATGCCATTAGAGTCACATTCGTGTCTCACGTAACGCATCTCTTGAATTGCGATGTTTTATTAGGCGTAGTTCCACGGTTCACGCCATTGCACCCGACTTAATTCCCCCTCCACACCGTCCCCCCGAACCCCTTCCCCACCGCGCTCCCCACCGCCCCCCGCACCGGAACTCCGCACCGGACCCGCGTCGCGAAAGGACCGGGCGGACGGCGGTCACGCCTCCACCATCCCCGCCGCCTCCGCCATCCCCGCCACCTCCGCGATCCCGTCGCCTTCGCAACCCCTGCCGTCTCCGCGATCCCGTCGCCTTCGCAACCCCTGTCGCCTCCACGGCCCCCTGCCGCCTCCGCCGTCCCTGTCGCCGACGCCCGCCACGCCGGGACACCGACCCCGCCCCTCTCGACGCCTCTGACAGCCACCCCTTCTATTCGAACTTATTTACGATATATCACCGTATAGGGGTACAGGAGAGCCGCGGTGATCCGCCCGAACGGTCCAGCATTTAGACAGGACCGGATACACCTCTACGTCCCGCTTGAACCGTTCCCATCCCGCAATCTGAACTTCAGTCCTGATTCTGCGGTCCTGGCATATGATCGACAGACTTTATAGCTATATGACATGACGTCACATCGAAGACCGGAGGATCATCCTTGTCGGGAAACATGGACTGGTCCAGACTGACGCCTGACGACTCCCGCGCCTCGAAGCCCGTCGACCTGCGCACGAACCAACCCCACTCGGCCCGGGTCTACGACTACATGCTGGGCGGCAAGGACAACTTCGCCGCCGACCGCAAGGTCGCCGAAGAGGTCATGGCCGGCTCCCCCTACCTGCGGGTCTCCGTGAGGGCCAACCGGAACTTCATGGTCCGCGCGGCCCGCCACCTCGTCTCCGAGCTGGGGATAACCCAGTTCCTGGACATCGGCACCGGACTGCCGACCTCGCCGAACCTCCACGAGGTCGTGCAGGCGGTCAACCCCGAGGCGCGGATCGTCTACATCGACAACGACCCCATCGTGCTGCAGCACGCCCGCGCCCTGCTCGTCGGCACCCCCGTGGGCAAGACCGCCTACATCGACGCCGACATCCATGACCCGGAGGGCATCCTCAACTCTCCCGAGGTACGGCAGACCCTCGACCTGGACAAGCCGGTCGCCCTCTGCCTGATCGCCATCCTGCACTTCATCCCCGACGAGCAGGAGGCGCACGACATCGTCCGCAGGCTCATGGAGCCGCTGCCCCCCGGAAGCGCCATGGCCATGTCCACCATCGCGATCGACGCCGCCCCCGAGCGCGTCACGTCGGCCGTAGCGGCGTTCAACGCACGCGGGATCGCCTCGAAGACGCGCACCAGAGCCGAGGTCGACCTCTTCTTCGACGGCCTGGACATGGTTCCCCCCGGCGCGACGCCCGTACACCACTGGCACCCCGACGACGAGGCGAAGTCCCTGAAGGACAACGAGGTCTCAATGTACGGCGGCATCGGCATCAAACGCTGACACCCGCCTCTCCCACGCGGGGCCGTCGTTCCCTGAACGACGCCCCCGCACGCGGCCACAAGCGGATACGACGTCGGGAGACGGGACCGTCCCCCGCTCCCCGGACACCGTGCGTCAAAGGATGAGAGGGCCGTCTTCGGGTCACTTGCCGCCGTCACGGAGGACAAGCAGCTCGCGCCCCTTGCGGCGGGCGCCGTCGACCCAGGCCGGGAGCTTCTCGCCGACCAGCCACGCGGCCTCCTCGAGGTCGTCCTCGTCGTACGGGAGCAGCTCGCAGTCGAGGTGGATCCGGTCGGTGTCGAAGCCGGCGAGTTCGGCGTGGATGCGGTCGAGGTCGGCCTTCGACGCGAGCATGGGGAAGGGCCAGGGGTCCGCGTCGGGCTCCGCGTCGCGCCACGGGAACGTCCAGCACCGCCCCCACAGGTCGGCGAGGCTCACCAGGCCCCAGACGTGAAACGCCTCCTGAAGCCGGTCCCAGCCGCGCCCCGGCAGGACCACCGACCCGAGCGGATCTCCTGCGGTGCGGCCGAGAAGCTCCAGCAACCACGCGTACCCGCCGGGACGGGACGGGTCGAGCCGCCCGGCGACGACCTCCCGCAGCGCCGCCTCCACCTCGGCCGCGTCGGTGGCCCGCAGCAGCTCGTCGGCTTCCTTCAGTTCCTCGATCCTGCCGAGAGCGACCCGGACGAGCGCGTCGTCGTTGGAACCGACCATGCCAAGGAAGGCGTCGGCATCGATCGCGAACGCCGATATGTATTGTTCGGCCATCCCGCCATTATCGTGATCTTGTCAAAGCCGGGGCCGCACACGACAGCCGTCTGATCACTTTCTTGGGAAATCACTCATCTGGCGTCCCCGTGTGTACGAGAGCCACGTGCACTGAACGAGAAGCCCAAAGTACGGCTGGCTGCACGGGGGCCGCTTCCACCCACCCGTGAGGCGGGCACTTCGGTGATGCTGTCGATGCCCACCCCGCCCACCCGCTGACCATGTCCACACGCGCCCACACAGCCGACAAGAAGCACGCCTCCACCGACCTGGACCGCCTCCCCGTCGAATGCGGCCGGGGCCATCCCCGCATGTGGGACGGATGGCCTGTTTTCGGGGCTGTGCCGCAGGCCCATGAGGAATCGAGTCGCCCCAGGACGAGCGCCCCCCTGACCGGCGGTGTCCCGGTCGAGCCGGACCTCGGCGGCAGGGGCATCGCCGTCCCTGTTCGGGGTATCGCAGACAGTTCACCGGTGGTGCGCGACGAGGGGAAAGACTGAGGTGAATCATCACAGGCAGGCCTTGCGGGTGCAGGTGACCCATCATGGGCACTGCAGTGTGCTGCGGGTCGGCGGGCACCTGGACTTCATCACCGCCCCCACGCTCACCGACCGCGTCGACGCGCTCTGGGAGTCGAGCCCGCGCCTGGTGCTGGAGCTGTCTCAACTGACCTTCTACGACTCCACCGCCATAGGAGTCCTGGCCCGCCTGCGGCAGCGCGTCCTGGACACCGCCACCGGCCGTCTTCTGCTCGTGGGCCTTCCCCACGGATTACGGCATCTGCTGGACCGAACCGGCCTGTTGGCGCACTTCGAGGTGCGAGAGGGCACCGACCAGGCCGTCGCCGAGCTGCTCCCCTCAGAATGAAAGCTTTATCGTTCCCCCGCTACCGAAAATCTGTAGTGACAGATGTAGACATCCGCGATGGGAGAGGCTAGAGTTTCTGACATCGCAAGGAACGGATCCACGAGGGCAGAGCAGTACGTGAGCAGGGCGACGAACTGTCCGGACGAACGTGGATAGCAGTGAACGACGCAGATGGACGGCAGAAGGTCGGACGTGCCAGGGCCAGCAGGGTTGAAGGGTCCAGCCGTGGACGCGCTGCCACAGCGGTAACGGATCGAATCAAGAAGTCAGAGATAACGAAAGGAGTGTTGAACGCCATCAGGATCGCCCGCTGCCGGCTGAAGTTCGCCGCACGGGTACCGCAGCTCCACGGATTGGACGGTGGTCTACGGTCACGCATACGCGATCCCCGCACCCTCGCCCTTCGGGGCGGCCAGTGCGGAAGCAGTGAACCGGCCCCAGGGCCGGTAGATGGTGTTGAACCTCGTTGGGCCCCGGCGCATCATGGCGCCGGGGCCCCTGTCGGCGTTAGGGAAGGTTGAATGGATCAAGCACTGACAGCCCGAAGTCCCCAATCCCACAACGAATTCCGGGACGTCCCCCGGGACAGCGCCCTCACGGCGCAGGCGGCCGAGCCCCTCCACGGCACGGTCGGCGACAACTCCGATCAGAAGTTCGACGATGAGGACTACCCCGCTTACAGCATGGGCCGGGCCGCGGAAATCCTCGGCGTCACCCAGGCGTTCCTGCGTAACCTGGGCACCGCCAAACTCATCGAGCCGCAGCGCTCCGCAGGCGGTCACCGCCGTTACTCGCGCTACCAGTTGCGCCTGGCCGCCCGCGCCCGGGAACTGGTCGACCAGGGCACCGCCTTGGAGGCCGCCTGCCGCATCATCGTCCTGGAAGACCAGCTCGCCGAAGCCCTGCGCATCAACGCCGAACTGCGCCGGCGCGACTGACCGGCCACTCCCCTCACTTCGCCCTGTTCCACGATCTGTCCCGCTTCCGTTGCCGGGTGTCTGCCATCCGGTGCGGGACAGCCTCGGAGCACCGAGTGTTCCTCCGCACGCGGGGATGGTCTCTACGGCTTTTTCCAGACCGCCTCAACTGATTGCCGCTTCTCACGCAGCCATGCCTGCTGACCGTCAGCGGTGACGGTCAGCCCGAACTCCCCATGTCCTGGCCGTCCCTGGTCGACCCACCACAGGTAGGCGGCCTCGACCTCGTCCCACAGGCTGCGGGGGCCGCCCTGGTAGACCTGGGAGGCCGAGTGACCGTCCTCGCCGTAGAAGAACACCGCCGCCCATGAGCGGTCGGTCAGTCCGTACAGCCAGACGCCCGGCGTGCCGTCGGTGTCGTGACCGGAGACATGCGTGCAGTCGGGCACCAGGAGGCCGAGGGCGAACTCCACGCCGGGCGGCATGAGGGACGACGCGGACAATGTCGGCACCGACCTGCGGGTGTCGTCTGGCCAGTCATCGCCGTCGATGTAGTCGCCGTGCCTGACCTCCAGACGTTGGGAGCGGATCTGCATGAACCGGGCGAGCCTGGTGAAGCGTCCGCTCGCGGTGCCGTCGTCGGCGACGACCAGGCGGACGATGGCGTCCTGGTGGCTGTAACGCGTCCCCCAGGGCATCACGATGACCGCGCCCGGCTTCGCCTGGTCGATCCAGGCTCTGGGAACCTCGCGGACGGACACGGTCACCAGGATCCGGTCGTACGGCGCTCGCTCCGGCCAGCCGAGCAGGCCGTCGCCGGTGACCACCTCCGGACGCCAACCGGCCGCGTCCAAAGCCTTGCGCGCCCTGGCGGCCACCGCCGCGTCGAGCTCGACAGAGACGACGTTGCGCTCACCCAGCCGGGCCGACAGCAGCGCGGCGCACCAACCGGTTCCGGTGCCGATCTCCAGCACGCGCATCCCGTCAGACACCGACAGGTCGGCGAACATGGCGAACACCAGACTGGGCATCGAACCGGAACTGGTTCTCAGCTCGCCGACAGCGGTCCCCGTATGGTCGCCGTCGTCCCACTGGGTGGTGATGGGCACATCGGCGTCCGCCCAGCGGCGCCACTCCTCGGGAGTGTCCGTTCTGGAGATGACAAGGTCACGGCCGTCGTCGAAGGGCCACATCACCTCGGGGAGGAAAAGCGCCCTGGGAACCTCGCCGTATGCCCTCATCCACTCCGGAGCCACACCCGCTTCGAGGAGGATGTCACACAGCGTCTGTCCGGCCTCGGGACCAGCCGTCACTTCTGAGTCGGCTTCTCATGCTGACCCGGCGGTGTGGACTTGTCGGGCTCTGGCTTCGTCGGTGTGAAAGGCTGCGGCTTCGGATGCCGGTCACCCTCGTGCTCCCCCATGCGCTTGCCTCTCACTACACGGAGTCCTGACGCGGAGCGTTCGCCGACAAGCGTAGCGTCGCAACAGGCAACCAAGAGGAGACATCATTCTCCATCGCTCTTCGACCACGAGGTCTATGGCCACGCGGCCGCCTTCGTGATGACGGCCGCCCATGCGCCCTTCAGCTTGCCGGGGATGTTTCCCTTGCTCAACGAACTGATCGTTTACGGCGTGCGGCCCAGCCGTACTCAACGGCGTTGATTCGGTTCAGGTCGCATAAACCGAACGACACATGGGCGACATCACTAGCTTCAGCCTGTGATCAATGTCCGGACCGCATACACCGAACGGCACGCACGAAGGGCCCGATCCAACGAAAATGCTTAATTTTCGCCTCAGTCACCAATAAACCCGCAGGTCAGCAAGAGTGCTCCCCGCGCACGCGGGGATGGCCCAAAAGGGCCGCCCCCCTCGGCGGCGACCGTCTTGCGCATGCTCCGCGAGTACGACGCCGCCGCGGCACCGGCCGAAGGCCGACCAGCCTGTACCAACCGTAACTGTGATCACTCACAGCTGTTTTGCGGCTGGTTACACGGACCCGAGTGGAGGGCTGTTCAGCACAACAATCCGGAGGATGAAAAACAAGCTTAGATCCTGCCTCTGGACCAATGTCGACGGAGCCCTACGAACGACCGCTGCGGCCCTGCTCAACACGAGAACGCTCATAGCTCGCTGTGAGCAGGATCATCCGTTTTGCCCGGCTGACGGATGATAATGTCTGTGAGACCGCCAATCGGTATCCGGGATTCAGACAGGAGAGGCCGGAAAAACTACCCGCCGAACTGGCCTTTCACTCTTTCCTGGCCTTATTTGGCCAAGTTATCCTGACGATCCATATTCTGCCGCTTCCCGATCTAGCGTGCCAGGTATGACATCACCTACTCCATCTGCCCAGCAGGGAGCCTCACAGCAATGGGTCCAGAGCGGCCCTCTCGCCCTCAGGCACACCCTCAAGGGCGCCGACCGTACCCACGAGAAGGTCTCTGGGGTTCCGGACCTTCGGATTCCCTTTCCCGGTGTGTGGGAGGTCTCCTATCACGCCCTCCACGCGCTGGCCGCCGCAGGGCCGTATCTGTATGTCCACACGGCATTGTTCAAGAACGGCGTGCTCATTCCCGGTAGTGAGGCCCAAAGCGGCGTCGGCGGTGTGAATGTGACACTCCGGGTCACCGCTGGGCAGACGCTCCTGCAGACCTTCGCCGCCGGAGATGTCGTGACGCTTCACGCGTACCGGATAGGGACCGGCGATGCCTTCATCGAAAGCGGCGGTGACGGACGCACCGGAGTCACGGCGCACTGGGTGAGCGCGGTCTGAGCGCCGGTGCGCATGGGACAGGAGGAGAGCGCGCTGCCCGGCGCTCGACCCTGGTCAGCCGGACAGGGCACCGGCCTTCTGCTAGAAGGTCGATCACCGCCTACCGCGACAAGAACGGCATCAAAAACCAGCTCTTGTGCGTCCACCGCGGCTCCGACTGAACCTGGTTACGCTGTCCAAACGACAGCGCCACTGTGAACTTGGACCACCCCGATCGAGGAGAGCGTTGACCATCCAGGAGACACCACCCGAGCAGATTCCGGCCGTGATCACCGTCCGTGAGGTGCCCGCGGCCGCCGAGGCGCGCGACGCGCTGCTGAAGGCCATCACGGCCCAGGCGAACGCCATCGCTGACGGACATCAGGGCCAGGCGTCCACGGCGGTGGAGGAACTCGCCCGCGCCTATGCCCTGGTGACCTCCGGCGCCACGGCTGTGGCACCGACGGGTGAGACCACCACAATCCCGCTGCAGAGCAGGGCCGGTGGCCACCAGGTGGGACTCTGCCTCGAACTGGAGCCGTAGAACGGCAGAAGGCGTCAGGGCGGCGGCCGTCAGCGCTAAGCCGCCCTGGCGCACGTCCACGCCGCCTGGTCAACGACGGCGTCTCCATCGCCAACATGGACCTCGGCAAGAGCGTCGATGCGGACGGCGTCTTCCACGGGTTCCGCAGATGAACCGCTACGCCGCCGAGGAGCACGGAACGTCACCAGTAGGGGCTCTAGGGGATCTCAGCTCTGGTTTCTTAGCTTTTGGTTGGTCTGTCAGTGTCGGGGGCCAGGTGTGGGGTGTGCTTTCTGACCGCTTCCAGCAATTGGCTCTTCGACGGGTTGACCATCGCCTCTCCCGCCACGGTCACGGTCGGCACGGTCTCGTTTCCGTCCGCGACCGAACGGACGAACGCCGCCGCGTCGGGGTCCGCCCAGATGTTGACCTCGTTGTAGCGCAGCCGCGTGAAGCGCAGTCGTGTGCGCAGCTTCATGCAGTACGTGCAGCCGGGCCGCCAGTAGACGACCACCCCCTTGTGGTCCGCGTCCTTGTATGACGCAGCCCGGCCCCGGCGAGGGAGGTTCGTGACGACCAGCAACGCGAGTGCGACGAGGAGAACGACCAGCGAAGGGGACATGGGGGAAGTATCTCAAGGCCGCTTCACCTGCCCCTCCGCGCACCCTGCCGACCTTCATCACTCCTGGAGGTGCCCGTGGCGGATGCTCCTCAGGAAGTCACTCCAGACACCCGGAGGGAAGGTCAGTACCGGGCCGGAAGGGTCCTTGCTGTCGCGGACCGCGACGAGGCCGGGAAGATTCGTCGCCACCTCAACGCAGTTGTCGTTGCTGCTGCCGCTAAGGCTGGACTTGCGGAACACGGCGGTAGACAAGTCAGGGGCGGTCATGTTCACTCCTCGCCTCGGCGATAACCGCCGTGGACTCCTCGGGGGACAGGCACGTGTCAATGAGGCGCTCAAATGCCACCCTAAGGCTACGGACCTGATCAGTGGCTTCTACGTAGACATCTCCGCCAGGGCAACCGGTGTAGCCCACGTCAGGGTCCTCCGGATCGAAGGACAGCACCGAGAAAGCACCGTCCAGACCGATGTGCGGGCCAGCCGCCAAAGGCAGGATCTGGATAGTGACGTTTGGCCGGTCGGCGACCTGGAGTAGATCGTCGAGTTGGCAAGCCATGACGGAAGACGGCCCTATCGGACGCCGTAGGGCTCCCTCATCCACCAGAGCGTGGAACGTGGGCGCGTTCGGCCCGAGCAGGTGAATCTTGCGGGTCATCCGGGCAGCCACGCGACGCTCGATATCGGATGCGCCAAGGTCGGGGCGACCACCTCGGATCAGCTCCTGGGCGTACTCCTTGTGCTGGAGTAGGCCAGGAATCAACAGCGGCTCCCAAGTACGGATAACCGACGCATCTGCCTCTAGAACGACATATGAGCCCCCGAACACGTCATGGTACGCAGTCCACCAACCGCGCACGGCGGCATCCTTACATAGCTGGATCAGCCCGGCTTTCGTAGACGAGTCCGCACCGAAGAGGTCACAAGCGTGGCTGACGCTGGATGGCGTTAGAGCGATCCTTGCATTCTCGATCCGGTTCACCTTGCTGACTGACCAGCCAAGCTGGACGGCCACCTCCGCCACGCTAAGACCAGCATTCTCTCGAAGTCGTCGCAGCTCACGGCCTAGACGGCGATGGCGAACGGTGGGGGACTTCATCGACATGACGGCATTCTGCCGCCCCTGTTCCAAAAACTCTACAGGCAAATCGCTTGCACAGGTGCGCATTGCACGTCAATGATGTGACCGGCACCCCCGAAGGGAACACTATGACGAAACCAGTTCGATCTATTTCCTATATGTCAGATTTTACCCCATCAATCCCGCTCTTTACTCCACTTATCCGAACTATGCACAAAAGTTCCGATTTGCGGAACGGTATAAACGAACCCTTGATCCCTCAGGTACGCGACCACTTTTCGCGCAGTTGTGCGCGCAATACCGAACTCTTGGACCATCTGCGCTTCGGAGGGCACAAGGTGGCGGGGCAGGTACTCCCCCCGCTCAATCCTCCCCTGAAGGACCTCGACCACTTGGATCCATATGGGCCGGTCAGGCTCAAACTCGATCACCAGACGAATGTAGACGCGCACCTACGAGCTAGATCATCTAGCTACGAGTGCACACGAGTACAGACGAGTAGATACAAGTATTCGAACATGCGAGCGACTTCACTGCCCAAATGACTCTATGAAACGGACCC
Organism: Streptosporangium carneum; assembly: GCF_027922005.1. Taxonomy (GTDB): domain Bacteria; phylum Actinomycetota; class Actinomycetes; order Streptosporangiales; family Streptosporangiaceae; genus Streptosporangium; species Streptosporangium carneum. The sequence goes on from NZ_BSEV01000008.1 coordinate 226,777, forward strand.
GGCCGACGCTTGCCACGTCCGGACGGGTCCTTGATCAGGAAGGCACTCCTGACCCATGACCAACCCTAGTGTTCCGGTCCTGGACCGGCTGTCGATCAGGGACGACTGCGGCTGCTTCGCCGACGCCGCACCGATGCCTATGGGGTGTGCCGACTGCGGTCACGCCCCCTACGCGCACGGCTGTCCCGGTCACCGCTCCGACCATGACTACGTCCAGCCGGACGGCGCGCTGATGGCGGCCCGTCTTCGGGAACGGCGTCGCGCCGGGGCGTGCGTTCTTCCCCGTGTCGCAGCGCCCGCAGAGGTGGCTCCAATCGCGACGGCCAAGGTGCCCGCCCAGCGCCGCCCCGAGCGGCCCGCCGTACGGACGTCACCGGCCGCCTCGGAGACGTCGCCCGCCCCGAAGACCGCCGCCCAGCCCCTGACATCGAACGGGCCTGTTCGGAGCGAACCGCTGCCGTGCACGTCGGTCTCGGCCACACCACCGGTACGGCCGCCGCTGCCCAGAAGAACACGCCGTCCCCTCCCCCGCCCGCGTCCCCGATCCATCGGGCTGTCGCGGCCCGGCGGCCCACGGGTCGGCAGCTGTCGGCCTGCCCGCGACCGCCTGCCCCCGTCTCATGGCACCGGCCAGGCCTGGACCGTCCCCGAGCTTCGGCCGCCCACGTCGTGCGGCGCGCCGCACGTTCTCCTCACCCACCCCACAAGCCGAGTCCGGCTGGACGCCCGCAGCTCCAGCCGAACCCTTGAGCGCGAAGGAGCGCGATCCATGGAGAATGCCAAGGCCATCCTGACGAGTCAGACGATCGAGGGCTGGCGGCTGATCCTCAGCGACGCCGGACGCTTCTGGGCCTTCCGTCAGGCGCCCTTCTCCATCGACGCGTTGCGCGCCGGGGCCGATCCCGCCGTGGACGCCGACACCTTCGCCGAGGTTCGGGACGCGGTGGAGCGGCAGGAGGAGATCGCCCGGCAGGTGACCTCGTGATCAGGCTGCGTCGCTCCCGCCCGCCGGGACGCCACCGCGACGGACAGCCGCACACCAGCGTCCACCGCCGCCTGTGGGACGGCCCCGCCCGGGATGAGGCCCAACGACTGGAACGTTCCATGCCTGCCTGGCTGGTTCTCTACAGCCTGGGCAACCGCCGCTTCTACGCCATCGCCAGGCACTGGGAAACAGCCGAGCCGGTCATCGTCTGCGACGACACCGCCGAAGGGCTGGAAGCGCGGATGCGCGAGGAGGAGACGGCCTTCGCCCGGACGCTCTCCGTGTCCCCTCTCCCGAACGGGCACCACGACGCTCCCTCCCCTCCGCGCATCGTCACTTCCCCGACGCGGGTGCCCGGACCGCCGCATCCCTACCAGTGGGTCGCATGAACACTGATCCACCGCCTCGTCCCAGCCGCCCCGACCCCGCACGGCGGCGGCAGTGCACCGCGTTGGAGGAGACGCATCCGGGCTGGCGGGTCTTTCACGACGCCGGAACCGGCAACAGCGTCTGGAGCGCCTACCGCCGCGCCTTCCCCACCAAACAGGAAGTCGCGGCAGGTGTCCGGCTCCTGATCAGGGCGGCCACCGCCGAGCAACTGGACGAGAAACTGAAGGCCCAGACCGAGATCCTGGCCGCCCTGCCTCCTCCGGAGCCGCCGATCACCCCTCGGACCTTCCTGTAGGTCCTGACCGACCCGGTACGGCTCCGCGAACCCGCACGGCACGCCGTACCCCCTGATCGTGCGACCCGGGAAGGAGTGGGGCACCTCGTCCTGTCCGCGTCCGGGCGGCCGCGCCCTTGTCACGGCCGCCCGGACTCGTTCGTCTGTGGAGCCAGGATCTCGTCTAGGGAGCCAGGATCTCGTCGATCGCGGCGTGCAGGTTCGGGTGCGGGCCGATGTGGTGGAGGTCGGCGATGTGCTGGCCCGTGCCGGTGCTTCTGAGGGTGTCGTTGACCTCGACCGGGGTGAGCACCGCGCCCGCGTTCTTGGCCACTCCCTGGAGGTCGGCCACCACTCCGGCCACGATGGCGCCGGCGCTGGAGGTGCCGTTGAAGGTGCCGGCGTACAGCTTGTTCGGGTTGGTCTCCGAGGGGGTCAGTTCCTGCCAGCCGGGGGCGCCCAGCGTCGCCACGCACGCGCCGTAGGCCTGGACGTTCACCCGCAGGCCGTACGTGGAGAACGACAGCGCGCTCCGCTCCGGGGCCGGGCTGGAGCCGGTGCAGTTCGTCCCGCCGGGGCTGGGCGGCGATCCCGCACCGACCATGATGGCGCCGGAGTCGGGGCGGCCCATGATGGTGGTGGCGTAGGTGTCGCTGGAGTCGTCGAGGTCGTTGCCGCCGTTGCCCGCCGGCTCGACCACGGTCACCCCTGCCGCGACGGCCAGCACCGTCTGGTCGTAGACGCTGCTGTCCACCTCCCACGGGTACCAACCGCTGGAGGTCACGATCGCGACCTCGTACAGGATCACGTCGCCGGGGCTGGAGTGCGCGGTGGCGTAGGCGACGGCGTCGGGAACGGCGGTGCCGGACAGGTGCAGTGTGGCGTTCGGCGCGATGCCCGCGATGCCGACCCCGTTGTCGTCCTGGGCGCCGATGACTCCGGCGACGCCGGTGCCGTGGTGGACGGAGGAGTCGTTGGAGCACGGGTCGCCGAACATGGGCGGCACCTGGACCACCTCGCCGGCCGCGACGCGCCCGGCCAGGTCCTCATGGCACAGGTTCCACGAGTTCAGCACCCCGAGCAGTTCGACCGGGGACGTCCTGCCGGTGGTGGTGCCGTCGCCGAGACGGCCGCTGCCGTTGGCGCCCCAGACGTAGAGCCACTGGCCGAGCTTGGTGACGTTGTGCGCCAGCCCGGCCGCGATCGTCTCGCTGTTCGCGGAGATCGCGATGGGGGTGGTGGAGTCGGTGGTGGTGCCGTTGCCGAGCTGCCCCTGGGCGTTGTCGCCCCAGGTGTAGGTGTCGGAGGTGGCCGACAACGTCGCGGCGACGCTGTGCAGCGAACCCGCCGACACGCTGCTGACGTTGGTCAGGCCGGACACCGCGACCGGGGTCTTCCTGTCGGTGGTGGTGCCGTCGCCGAGCTGCCCCTGGGCGTTGTCGCCCCAGGCCTTGACCGTGCCGCCGGAGATCAGGGCGAGCACGTGGTCGGCGCGGCTGCTGACCTGGCTGACGCCGGTCAGGCCGGACACCGCGACCGGGGAGATCCTGTCGGTGGTGGTGCCGTCGCCGAGCTGCCCCTGGCTGTTGTCACCCCAGGCCTTGACCGTGCCGGTGGAGAGCACCGCGACCGAGTGGGCGGTTCCCGCCGCGACGGTGCCGAGCGTCGCGGACACCCCCGTGAGGCCGGGGACGGCGATCGCGACCGGCGAGTCGGTGCCCGCGTAGCCGAGCTGGCCCTGGCTGTTGTCGCCCCAGGCCCGGACGGTGCCGTCGGCCAGGACGGCCAGGGCATGGCCCGCGCCCGCGCTCACGCCCACCGCGTTGTAGATTCCGGCGACCTGCACCGGGACCGAGCTGTCGGTGAGGGTGCCGTTGCCGAGCTGACCCTGGCTGTTGTCGCCCCAGGCCCACACGGTGCCGTCGTTCTTCATTGCGACCGAGAAGGCGTTGCCCGCGGAGACGGCGGTGACGCCGGTCAGGCCGGGGACGGCGACCGGGACCTTCTTGGTCGTGGTGTGCCCCAGACCGAGCTGGCCCTGGGCGTTGTCACCCCACGACCACACCTGCCCGAACGTCGGGGCCCACGACACCAGCAGGGAGTGGTCGTCACCCGCCGCCACCGTCTGCTGCCCGTACAGCGGGGTCACCACGGACTGGACCTCGATGTCGGTGACCGTGATGCCGTCGCCCTTGCCGCCGGGCTGCGCGTTGGCGTAGTCGGCGTCGACCCCTCCGCCCTGGACGGAGTTGGCCGCGTTTCGGTACTTCTGGTGCGAGCTCAACGGCTCGGTGGGGGATGTCAGGATCGGCTTCGCCTGGGCGATCTCCACCGACGGCAGGGCGTTCAGGTCGCTCAGCAGCGACTCGATGCCCTTGGGCACGGTGACGACGAACCATGAGTTCAGGTCGGGCAGCTCCCGGCCGACCCGCTTCTCCAGCTGGAGGCGCTGCTGGGTGACCTTCGTCTCGGGGGTGGACGACAGCGGCCTGATCGACGCGCCCTTGTACTTGGCCAGCACCCGCTGCACCTCGGAGGCGTCGGCCGAGTTCTCCGCGACCAGTTTGCGGTCGCGCAGCCGTACCTCCCGGTCGGCCTTGAACTTCACCGACAACTGGGTGGTGGAGAACCCCTTGGGAAGCGGCCCGTGCGTCCCGGGTGCCTTCCCCTTGTCCTTGCTGTGGTCATAGGCCTGAGCGGGTTCGGCCCAGGCTGTCCCCGCCGAGACCATCCCGGACAGCGCACCGACCGCCACGGCCAGCACGGCCGCGGCCAGTCGCCGACGCGACGACCATAAACTTCTATGAATCCGGGCATTGGAGTGAACGGACAACAAACTCTCCTCTGGCGTCGTCTTCGACGCACGAGTTCAGAGCCTCACCATCAGTGACCCCGGGCATGCCGAACAGCGACGGCGTGCTTCCCGAGCGCATTGATCCGGAGCCTCGACGCCACCGGAAGGCCCATTACTCGCGCAATCGACATACGTCATGAAAACAACAGACCCGACGAATAAGCATAGGCCGATCACCCACTTAAAAATCAACCTTTAATGCGATTTACACGATCGGCTGTTAAGTGGGCACACGGAGTTATTTCATCGATTCTTAAAAGGTTTGATCTGTCGCGAAAATTTAATGAGGGTACGCTTGACAGCGATCACAAAAGCCCGTAGAAATGACGGTCATTCGATATTCGACCGCGTTCCGTGTCCGGCCGGTCGTCGTACGCGACCACGTCGCGGGAAGGGTGGCCCCCGGCGGGGGCCCGCCGGGCTTCCTTCCGGAGCCGGTGGACTTCCCTTCGGAGAAGGCGCGCACGAACCACCGGAGAAGGCTCGCACGGACCACGCGCTCTTCCCGGAACAGGACACTGCCACGAGAGGGCGGCTTCCGGAGCGGAGCGGATCCGGGCGAAACCCCGGTGAAACAGAGCCGAAGGAAACACGCCCCTGACGGCCCTCATCGTGCGAGAATTTCGGACCTCATCGTGCGAGAAACACCCCGCCACACCACGGGGACGAACAAACGCGGTTCTCAGGGCACGAACACGGCACGGCGACGACCGGACGACACTCGCCCTCGCGAACGCCGCAGCCACATGCCGACGCGTGGAAAAGGCGAGTCGACGGCCGTCGACGCTCGGCCTCCGCCTCGAAATCCCGCACCCACTCGCCGAAGTCCCGCGTGTCTGTCATGTTCCGCACGGCACGGCTGGCATGTGCAGAAACGGCTGGCCTCGTGTGGAGGATTCGGTGGGGATTTTCCCGGCTGCGGTAGGGCACGCCCTACCCCCGGTACGGCTGCCGACATGACTGTCCTGGCGATCACGGGCCGACAGACTTCAGGGCATGGGGAGATCAACTGTGCGACGGATGGCAGCGGTCGGCGTGCTGACGGCGGTGGCGCTGAGTGCGGGGGCTCCGGCCTTCGCGGCGGCGGCCGGCCCGGCGGATCCGCAGACGATGCTGGACACGCTGACCAAGGCGGACGGGTTCACGGGCGCGTTGCTGCACACGAGTGACGGGGGAACGCTCACCTCGGGGGTGGCCGAGCGCGGAACCGACACGCCGATGGTCGGGGCGGAGGGGAGATTCAGGATCGCCAGCGTGACCAAGCCGGTCATGGCGGTCGCGGTGTTGCAGCTCGTGGCACAGGGGCGCATCGAGCTGGACGCTCCGCTGGAGCGCTACCTGCCCGGAGTGGTGCGGGGCAAGGGAGGCGACGGCCGGAAGATCACGGTACGGCAGGTGCTGCAGCAGACCAGCGGGCTGCCGGAGTACGTGTTCCTGGTGGACTGGAACAAGCCGTTTCCCGACACCAAGGGATACCTGGCCCTGGCCCTGGCACAGAAACCCACGGGGAAGCCGGGTGAGCGGTGGGCCTACTCCAACACCAACTACCTGGTGGCGGGGATGATCGTGAACAGGGTCACCGGGCAGGACTTCCGCGTCGTGACGGCCAGGAACATCTTCGGCAGGCTCGGGCTCAAGGGCACCTACTGGCCCAGGCGCGGGGAGACGGGTCTGCGTGGGCCGCACGCCCGCTTCTACGGCACCCTCCCGACCGCTCCCGACAAGGAGGGCGACGTCACCGCGCTGCCCGGCTACGAGTTGGGCGCCAGCGGCGGGCTGGTGTCCACCCCGGCCGACATGAACCGTTTCTGGGAGGGGGTCTTCAACGGCGAGCTGGTCCCCGACGCGACTCTGCGCGCCATGTTCTCGCCGACGGTCGCGACGGCCGATCCCGAGCGATGGCCGCTCAGCGAGAGGTACGGCCTGGGCCTGGGGAAGCGAAAGCTGCCCTGCGGCGGCACGGCCTGGTTGCACGGCGGTGACGTGCCCGGGGTGACGGTGCTCAGCGGCAGGTCCGAGCGGGGCCGTACGGCGACGGTCTACGTGACCGGCTCGGCCGACACCCCCCGCAAAGCCGCCGACCTGATCGCGACCTTCGACGCGGCCATGTGCGCCGGGTGAGACCGGGTCCGGTGTCTCAGAGCGCGACGACGACCTTCCCCGCGGCGTGTCCCTCCTCCGCGTACCTGACGGCGGCGGGGATCTCCTCGAACCGGTAGCGCCGGTCGACGACGGGGGTGACCCTGCCGTCCTCGACGAGTTCGGTCAGCGTCATCAGGTTCTGTTTGTTCTCCGTGCACCGGACCACATTCGTCAGGAACATCCTCTGGGACACGAACGGCGAAACCGCGAGCGCCGAGATGATGTGCCCCATGGGTTGCAGCCATCGGCCACCCGGTCCGCCGACGGCGACGTAGGTCCCCCTGGGGGTCAGCGCCCGTCGGCAGGCCGATCCCGGGCGGCTTCCCGCGATGTCCAGCATCAGGTCGTAGCGCCTGCCGTTCCGCGTGAAATCCTCCTTGGTGTAGTCGACGACCTCGTCCGCGCCGATCGACCGGACCAGGTCCGTGTTCCGCGGGCCGCAGACGCCGGTGACGTGCGCGCCGAACGCCTTGGCGAGTTGCACGGCGAACGTGCCCACGCCTCCTGAGGCCCCGTTGACGAGGACTCTGTGCCCCGGCTGAACCCGCCCCTGGTCGCGCAGGCCCAGCAGGGCGGTGTTGGCGGCCAGCGGCACCGCCGCCGCCTGCTCGAACGACAGGTTCTTCGGTTTGGGCGCCAGTTCGCCTTCCTTGATGCAGACGTACTCGGCGAAGCCGCCCTGTTTGGACATCGCGAACACCTCGTCGCCGGGGCGGAACTCCGTCACGTCCCTGCCGACCGCCTCGACCTGTCCCGCCACGTCGGCGCCCAGGATGTCGATCTTCGGCTTGCGCAGGCCGAGGCCGCCGCCCATCAGGCGCGCGAGGTACGGCTCGCCTCTCATGAGGTGCCAGTCGTACGGCTGGACGGAGGTGGCGCGCACCCGGACCAGCACCTCGTCGTCGCCGGGCACGGGTCTGTCGAGGTCGGTGAGCTCCAACGCCTCGGGTGGGCCGTACGAACGCAGGACGAACGCCTTCATCACATTCTCCTCATCCATCACCGGTGCGGGGGTCTTCTGCCGCGCAGCGGGCCCGCCGGGGACCGCCGCGCTCACGGATCGACGTCGTGGGCCGCGTCGACAGGGCCGAGACGTCGCCGCCCTGAGAACGGCGAGCGTGTCACGGGCCACGAGAAATCAGCGTAGAAGGCCTGTTCAGAGGGCTCATCAGCCGAAAGTACGCCTGATTGGCGGCTGATCGGCCGGCTCAGGTCAGACCGTTCCGCCGATGAACCGTCACCGTCCCGGTCGTCACGATCGGGTCATGACCGACGAGAGCCTGACAGAACACCTTCCGCCGCAGAGAGGCGACCGGGCGACGAACGGCGGGCGCACGGAACGGACTTCCGCCGTGGCCTCCTCAGCCGGGACGTCCTGGCTCGTGCCTGCCGCGCTGCTTCTGCTCAGCGCGATTCCGGTGATCGCCGGAACCGTCCGCCTGACCGAGCTGACGGGCGGCGCGGAGGTCACCCCGGCGAACGCGCGGTTCTTCGCCGCTCCCCTGCCCGTGGTGCTGCACATCCTCGGTGTCAGCCTGTACAGCGTCGCGGGGGCCTTCCAGTTCGCCCCCCGTCTCCGCCGCCGGAGGCCCGGCTGGCACCGCGTCGCCGGACGGGTCCTGGTCCTGTGCGGACTCGTCTCGGCGCTTTCCGGGCTGTGGATGACCCTGTTCTATCCGCGCCCCGCCGGTGACGGTGATCTCGTGTCCGCTCTCCGGCTCGTGTTCGGCTCGGCCATGCTCCTGGCCGTGGTTCTCGGTTTCACCGCGATCCGGCGGCGGGACTTCGCCCGGCACCGCGCCTGGATGATCCGTGGTTACGCGATCGGCCTGGGCGCGGGCACGCAGGCGCTGACCCACCTGCCCTGGTTCCTGCTCGTCGGCACGCCTGGCGAGCTTCCCAGAGCGCTGCTCATGGGCGCCGGTTGGGTGATAAACGTCGCCGTGGCCGAATGGATCATCCGCAGGCGGCCGAACAGGCCGGGCCGCGCCAGGTCAGGTCCCGCCGACGCGGGCGGTCGCACGACCCGGCTCAGCTCCTGACGCGGTTGGTCTCGTAGGCCCACATGGCGATCTCGACGCGGTTGCGGGCGCCGAGTTTGGCCATCAGGCTGGCGACGTGGGACTTGACGGTGCTGAGCGAGATGTGAAGCTCGTCGGCGATCTCGTTGTTGGTCCTCCCGCGTGCCACGACGGCCAGGATCTGTTCCTCCCGGTCGGTGAGCACCTCGACGGGGTGCACCGGCGCCGAGGCGGGCCCGGTGCGGGCGAAGGCTCCGAGCAGGCGCGCGGTGACGCTCGGGGCGATGAGCGCGTCGCCTGCGGCGGCGGCGTGGACGGCCTGGGAGAGCATGGCGGCCCCGGCGTTCTTGAGCAGAAACCCCCGGGCACCGGCTCGCAGGGCGGCGTAGACGTACTCGTCGAGGTCGAATGTGGTGATGACGACGACGGCGAGGGGGTCGGCGACGTCCGGCCCGGCGAGGGATCGGGTGGCTTCGATGCCGTCGAGGCCCGGCATGCGAATGTCGAACAGGCACACGTCGGGGCGTAGGCGTCGCGCGAGCTCGACGGCTCGCCGCCCGTCGGCGGCCTCGCCGACGACCTCGATGTCCGGCTGGGCGCCGAGGATCATCACGAGCCCGGTGCGGACGATCTCCTGGTCGTCGGCGACGAGCACCCGGATGCCGCTCATGTCGCCGCCCCGGTCCGGGGCAGCACGGCGGTCACGGTCCAGCCGCGATCGGAGTCGGGGCCTGCTTCGCAGGTTCCGCCGAGCAGGTCGGCGCGTTCGATCATGCCGATGAGTCCGTACCCCGGCGACGCGGCCGGACGGATGAGGCCGCTGTCGCCGTCGTCGCTCACGCGCAGGCGCACCGAGGTGTCGTCGGCGGTGACGCGGACCTCGACGCGGGTGGCGTGCCGGGCGTGCCGGCGGGCGTTGGTGACCGACTCCTGGGCGATGCGGTAGATCGCGGCCTCGACCGACGGGGGAAGGTCGCCGAGGTCGCCTGAGATCTCCACGTCGACGGACGGGCCGGAACGGCCTCGGCCCGTGAGCTGTTCGAGGTCGGCGATGCGGCGGCCCGGCTCCAGTTCCGCGGACTCGTCCCGGCGCAGGAGGCGGACCATGGCGCGCATCTCGTCGAGGGCGCGCGCCGCCTCGGCCTCGATCACGTGGAGCGCCTCGGTGGCGGCGTCCGGCCGCGACGCCGACGTGGCGATGCCGGCCTGTGCCCGGATCGCCATCGCCGAGACGTGATGGGCGACGGTGTCGTGCAGGTCGCGGGCCAGCCGTTCGCGTTCGAGCAGCTTGATCTGCTCGAGCTCGCGCGTCCTCGCCCCGGCGCGGTAGCGGAAGGCCCCGCCCAGGGCGACGGCAGAGGACGTGACGGCGAACGCGCCGACCATGTCGCCGGGGGTGAGGCGGCCGAAGAGCAGCGAGAGGGAGACCATGACGATCATGAGCGTCAACCCGATCGCGACCTCGCGTCCCGACCCCCACCGGAACAGCGCGTAGAACACGACCAGGAGGTACACCATCGTGTACGTCTCCAGGGGGACGCCGTCCGTCAGCAGCGGGGCGAGGCTCGTGACGCCGCAGACGATCGCGACCATCGGCAGCGGTCTGGTCCGACGCCACAGCAACGTCGGCGTCAGCCCGACGGTGACGATCACCGAGACGGCCCGCCACGGAAGGTCGGGCCGCAGGACCCCTTCGAGGATCGCGACCGGCACGAGCACCCCCACGAGCACCCAGTCCCGCCACACCCGCGACGGCGGATCGGGAGGGCGGGGCTCGTTCCACACGGAGCGCAGCAGGCCGGACACCACATCATCGTACGAGAGCCCGTTCCACCCTGGAGCATCTGAAAACACACGTTTCACCGGCACGCTCGCCTCCACCGGCATCGGCGCGTCGCCGTGCCGTCACCCGGAGGAACCGGCGTGGCACACCTCTCGCCACGACAGGTCCCACCCCCCGGAGGGCGCCCACGCTTTCTCCCCGCCGCGAGGGAGTGCAGAAACCGTCAACAACAATTACAGAAATGGTCAATGACAACCCACCCGTAACCCGACAAACTAATTAAAGATTCACCCAAGAAGGGAGGTAAATGCGCAAGAAACCACAGAATTCACAGATGACGGCCGACGGCGAACTCCCTGACCGCCTGTCTCACCGTGACCGCCACCGGCCCCGCGTCCGGGGAGTGCGGCTCCCCCGATGAGCACTCCCCTTCTGCGCGCCCCACACGTTCTGTGCGCCCCTCACGTTCTGTGCGCCCCACACACCCGCGCGTAGCCGGGACGCACCCAGGCCTGCGAGGCGCATCGGTCACCACATCGGCTCCATCCTCCACCGGTGCCGCCTCTCCCCGATCGAAAGCCGCGCACTCCGCGCCGTCCGACGGTGCAGGACCGACGGCGGCGCCGGCCGTACCACCGTCTTCCCGCGACCGGAGACAACCGGCTCCGCGCGTCGTGCCTTTGTCGCCACAGCAGCATCATCCGACCCAGGAGAGAGCATGCGTCCTAACAAACTCACATCTGTCGCCCTGGCCGCCCTCGTCGGTTGTGCAGGCCTGACGGCGGTGGCCGTCGTCACCCCGGCCACGGCCTCCTCCACCTCCGTGGCCGCCTTCAAGGGCTACCAGATCGTCAAGCTGCCCAACGCCAACGTCCCCAACTTCACCCGCCGCGTCGTCAAGTGCCCCGCCGGCAAGCGGGCCGTCGGCGGCGGAGCCGAGGCCCAGGGCAACGACGCGATCCTGGTCGGCTCCTTCCCCACCGACGACGGCACGGGATGGATCGGCCTCGGCCGCCAGAACGACTACCAGGACGTCGGCATCAGCGTCTACGCGATCTGCGCCGCCGTCAGCTGACCCGCGCCCGCCCTCCCCCGGCCGGATCCCGATCCGGCCGGGACCTTTCCCGAGCCCGCACCCCTTGGAAACAGCCGGAGCCCCGGCCCCCGGCCACGGAGCTTCGTCCCGGCCGGGCCGGTGCGCGGTGCCGAGCGCCGCAGCGCGACCCCACGGCGCTCGGCACCGCACGCCGGCCCGGCCGGACACATCACCTGCGCGATACGGGACGCCCCGGGCACACGGCGCGGCCGTGAAGGCGGAGACACGGCCCGGCCGTGGAGGCGGACATCGTGGCGGGCTCCGCCGACACCGCAGGACAGACGCGCTTCGCATCGGAGCCGTGTCCGGACGGCACGCCATCCCCCCTGCCGCCCTACAAGGAGAACAGATGTCTCATCCCCCACAGCGCCCAGCCTTACCCAGGGGTCTGGTCCGGGCGCTCGTCGGCATGCTCGCGCTCTTGTGCCTGGTCCTTCCCCAGAGCATGGCGAACGCCGCGCCGTCCGAGCCCGGCAAGATCGACGCGGCGGTCCGCGCCGACCTGAAGGACGGCCAGGCTACCTTCTGGGTTCGCCTGAAGGGCGAGGCCGATCTCGGCGCCGCCCGCGCGGCCGTCACGAAGGCGGCCAAGGCCAAGGCGGTGTACGACTCCAAGACCTCGCACGCGAAGAGGTCCCAGGCCAGGCTCCGCGCGTTGCTGACCGAACGGCACGCCGAGCACACCCCGTTCTGGATCGTCAACGCGGTGAAGGTGACCGCCGACGCCGAGCTGGCGGCACGGATCGCCGCCCTGCCCGAGGTGGCCGCCGTCGAACCCGTCGGCACGGTCGAGATGCCCAAACACAAGCCGGGCAAGGCGGACGCGAGGGCAAGGGCGGCGAACACGGTCGAATGGAACATCGACCGGATAAAGGCGCCGCGGGTGTGGAACGAGCTGAACAACCGGGGCGAGGGCATCGTCGTCGCCGTCTTCGACAGCGGAGTGGACTTCGAGCACCCGGAGCTGATCGAGCAGTACCGCGGCAGGCGTGCCGACGGCAGCGTGGACCACAACTACAACTGGTTCGACCCCAGCGGACTCTGCCTCGAGCAGGCGCCGTGCGACCGGCAGGGGCACGGCACGCACGTGGCCGGCATCATGACCGGCAAGAACGGGATCGGGGTCGCGCCCGGCGCCCGGTGGATCGCCACCAACGGCTGCAGCACCGGCAGCTGCGGGGACGCCGATCTGCTGGCGGCCGGGCAGTGGATGATCGCGCCCACCGACCTGAACGGCCACAACCCCCGTCCCGACCTCGCCCCCGACATCATCAACAGCTCCTGGGGCTGGATGCAGCGTGTCTTCGACTACCGGCAGACCGTCGAGGCGTGGGTCGCCGCGGGCATCTTCCCGATGTTCGCCAACGGCAACGAGGGGAACGAAACACCGTGCGACTCAAGCATCAGCCCCGCCAAGTACGTCGCGAGCTACAGCGCGGGCAACCTCGACAGCAACGGCAACATGTACTACACCTCCAGCCGGGGTCCGGGTGACAACGGGGAGATCAAACCCAACATCTCCGCCCCGGGGACCGACATACGCTCGGCGGCTCTCGGCGGTGGATACGTCAACGACACCGGGACCTCCATGGCGTCCCCGCACGTGGCCGGCGCGGTCGCGCTGCTGTGGTCCGCCGCGCCGTCCCTGAGGAGGGACGTGGCCGCCACCCGGCTGCTGCTCGACGACACCGCCGTCGACATCCCCGACACGAGATGCGGCGGGACATCCGACGACAACAACGTCGCCGGTGAGGGCGCCCTGGACGCCCACGCCGCCGTGCAGGCCGCGCCGGACGAACCGCTCGGCGACCTGCGCGGCACGCTCACCGCCGGCGGCCTGCCCCTGCCCAAGGCCGACGTGACGGTCACCGGGCCGCTGGGCCGTACGGTGGCCACAGGCGAGGACGGCACCTACTCCGTGCCGCGCCTGCCTCCCGGCGACTACCAGGTCACCGCCACCCGGTTCGGCTACCAGGCCTCCTCCCGGACGGTGACGGTCGCGGACGGCCAGACGGTGAGCGCCGACCTCACGCTGACCCGCCTGCCCCACGCTGTCGTCTCCGGCACGGTCACCGCGGCGGGCGTACCCGAGCCGGGTGCCACGATCACCGTGTCCGGCACGTCGGTCAAGGTGGTCACCGACGGTGCGGGCCGCTACCGGATGGAGCTGCCGCACGGCTCCCACCGCCTGGAGATCAAAGCCACCTCCCGCTGCGTCGCCGCGGCCACCGAGCAGATCACCATGACCGCGGACCAGACCGAGAACATCGATCTGCGGCTGCGCAGCGACGCCTTCGGCTACACCTGCACCGAGGGCGCCGAGCCGTACGTGGCGGGCACCCAGCGCCTCGCGCTGGCCGGCGCAACGGCGGCCGAGCGGGTGACGCTGCCGTTCCCGGTGCCCTTCTACGGCGCCCCCCGGAGCGAGATCTGGGTCGCCTCCGACGGGTTCGCGTCCTTCACCGCGATCTCATCCGCCGACGGGCACAACGCGGCCCTGCCGGACGGGGAGTCCCCTCATCTGGCGGTCTATCCGTTCTGGGACGACCTGAACGTGAGCGGCGGCGCCGGCGTCTACACCGCCACGGTCGGCACGGCCCCCCGCCGGTCCTTCGTGATCGAATGGCGCGACGTCGCCCTGCTGGACACCGGCCCGCGCCTGTCGTTCTCCGTACTGCTGGGCGAGGACGGCACGATCGGCTACCGCTACAAGGACCTCGGCACCGACCTCGAGCAGGGCAAGGACGCCACGATCGGGATCGAGAACGCCACCAGCACCGACGCGCTGCTCTACTCCTACAACACCACCTCGCTCACCAACGGGCAGAGCCTGACGTTCACCGCCGATCGCGGCGTGGTGCGCGGCACGGTCACCGACGCCAACGACGGCCAGGCGGTGGCCGGGGCGACGGTGACGTTCCCCCACGTGGCCACGTTCACCACCGGCCAGGACGGCACCTTCTACGGCCAGATCCCCGCCGGAAACCACACCGCGCAGGTGTCCAGGCAGCACTACGGCACCACCACCCGGTACGTGACCGTCGCCCCGCGTGCCGTCACCACCGTGGACACCGCCCTGATCACCGGAAAGGTCACCGCCTCACCCGCGCAGGTGAGTCTGACGGCTCCGCCCGGCGCCACCAGGACGGCGACCGTCACACTCACCAACCACGGCTGGCCGACCCCCTTCGACGTCACCGCCGAATCGGACCGGCCCGGCTGGCTGAGCGTCTCTCCCGGGACGGGCGGACTCCTCAAGGACCAGTCGGCGGCCCTGACCGTCACCGTCTCCACCGCCGGTCTCGCGCCCGGCGACACGCGCAGCGGCGAACTCGTCATCCGCTCGACCAGCGGGCGCCGGCCGGTCTTCCAGGTCCCGGTGACCCTGACGGTGCCCTGACAGCGGGCGCCCCACCGCCGCTGACCGCCCCGCGCCGAAGCCCCCGTCCCAGCCTCCCGGCCGGGACGGGGGCTCCCCCGTCCCCACCCCCTACCAGGAACAGCGCCGTTCCCCGGGGCTCTTCCGGGAGCTCGCGGCCGACGACCGTACGGTTCCCCGACGGCACCCGCCGGTACGCGGTGTCACCGCGGGTCATCGCCTTCCGGGCCCACGCCGAACGGGTTGTCGACGACGTAACGCCAGTGCCCGTCCTGTCCGCGCCGGGCGACGTCGGTGGCGGTGCCCTCCACGTGCACGGGGCGGCCGTCACGGTCCGTGCCGTCGATGGTCCAGTCCACGATCAGCAGCGCGATGTCGCCGGCGGTGTAGACGTGCCGCGGCCGGACGGCGATCGGCGCCCCGATGCTCATGAACTCCTCGTTGGCGGCATGGGCCTGGGGTCCGGTCAGTGGGGAGCCCGGCTCGGGGACGAACACCGCCCCGCTCTCGTACACCTCCGCCACCGCCGCCGGATCACCGCTGTTGAACCGCTCGGCGAACACCAGGGGCACGTCCTCGGGACGGTCTGCCAGTCGTCGCGTCATCACCGCACGTCCTTTCAGCGGGTAGAAATCACCGAGACGCGGAAACGCTAGGAGGCGCTCTCGTGACTCACCAAACGGTTGGCCACCCGCCCCGGCCGGGCCTGCCCGACGACCCTCTCGCGAGCGTCGGCGAACCCACCCCGTCCTGTCCGGTGGAGGTCACCCTCGCGGCCCTGCGCGGTCGCTGGACGACCCTCGTGATCCGCGAGCTTCTGCGCGGCGACCGCACCTTCAGCGAACTCCGCCAGGCGCTGCCCGCGCTGTCGGACAAGGTGCTGTCCGACCGGCTGGCGCACCTCGTCCAGGTCGGTGTCCTGGACCGCCGCCGTCAGGCCGACTGGCCGCCCCGCACCCACTACGGGCTCACGCCCCACGGACGACGCCTCGGCCCCGTCCTCCAGGCGCTCTGGGACTGGGGCGCCCAGCAGCCGCCCCCGGCGTCCGAGCCCTGATCGCGCCGGCGCGAGAGTTCGCAGGACATGTCCCGGCCCCCGCGTCGGACGACGCGGGGGCCGGGACGCAAGATGTTCCGCTACGGAGCCAGGATGTCGTCGATGGCCGCGTGCAGGTCGGGTTGCGGGCCGATGTGGTGGGGGTCGCCGGTGGCCTGCGGCGTGCCGGTCAGTTTGAGGGTGTCGCGGACCTGGGCCGGGGTGAGCACCCCGGTCGCCGCCTTGGCCACGCCCTGCAGGTCGGCCACCGCGCCGGCGACGACGGCGCTGGCGCTGGAGGTGCCGCTGAAGACGCCGGTGTACATCTTGGTCGGATCGGTCACCGACGGGGTCAGGTCGTTGGAGCTGGTGGTGCCCAGGGTCGCCACGCACGCGCCGTAGGCCTGAACGTCCACGCGTGAGCCGTACGTGGAGAACGACATGGCGGTCCGCTCGGCGGGCGGGGAGGAGCCGAGGCAGTTCGTCCCGCCGGGGCTGGGCGGCGCGCCCGCCCCGACCACGATGGCGCCGGAGTCGGGACGCCCCATGAAGGTGGCGGCGTAGGCGTCGGTCGGGTCGTCGAGGTCGTTGCCGCCGTTGCCCGCCGCCTCGACCACGGTCACCCCGGCCGCGGTGGCCAGCACCGTCTGGTCGTAGATGCTGCTGTCCACCTCCCAGGGGTACCAGCCTTCGTCGAGGTTGCCGGGCACCACCGCGAGCTCGTACAGGATCACGTCACCGGGTCCGGAAGTCGAGGTGGCGTAGGCGACGGGGTCGGAGATGTCGGTGCCGGTCAGGTGCAGCGTGGCGTGCGGCGCGATGCCCGCCATGCCGACCCCGTTGTCGTCCTTGGCGCCGATCACCCCGGCGACGGAGGTGCCGTGGTAGACCGAGACGTCGTTGGAGCACGGGTCGCCGAACATGGACGGCAGCTGCACCACCGCGCCGGTCGCGACGCGCCCGGCGAGGTCCTCATGACACAGGTTCCACCGGGTGGTCACCCCGCTCAGCTGGGTCGGGCTGGTCCGGGAGACGGTGGTGCCGTCGCCGAGCCGGCCGCTGCCGTTGGAACCCCAGACGTGGAAGGTCGGGGTGACCTTGGTGAGGGTGTGGGACAGGCCCGCCGCGATCCAGTCGGCGGACACGGAGGTCGCGACGGGCGTCTTGGAGTCGACGGTGGTGCCGTTGCCGAGCTGGCCCTGGGCGTTGTCGCCCCAGGTGTACGTCGCCGTGGGCGTGCCGGACGACGACGTCGTGGCGACGCTGTGCAGGGAGCCCGCGGAAACGCTGTTGACGTTGCTCAGGCCGGGGACGGTGGTCGGGGTCTTCCTGTCGGTCAGGGTGCCGTCGCCGATCTGGCCCTGGCTGTTGTCGCCCCACGCCTTGACCGTGCCTGCGGACAGCACGGCGAGAACGTGGTCGCCGCGGCTGCTGACCTGGGTGACGCCGCTCAGCCCGGGGACGGTGGTCGGGGAGAGCCGGTCGATGACGGTGCCGTCGCCGATCTGGCCCTGGCTGTTGTCGCCCCACGCCTTGACCGTGCCTGCGGACAGCAGGGCGACCGAGTTGCCGCCTCCCGCCGCGACACCGCCGCTTCCGGCGAACACACCCGTGAGGCCGGGAACGGTGGTCGCGGTCGAGGAGTCGAAGCCCGTGCTGCCGTAGCCGAGCTGGCGCTGGCTGTTGTCGCCCCAGGCCTTGACGGTGCCGTCGGACAGGACGGCCAGGACATGGCCCGCGCCCGCGCTCACCGCCATCGCGTTGGTGATGCCGGTGACCTGCACCGGGACCAGGCTGTCGGTGAAGGTGCCGTTGCCGAGCTGCCCCTGGCTGTTGTCGCCCCAGGCCCACACGGTGCCGTCGATCTTCATTGCGACCGAGTAACCGTTGCCGGCGGAGACGGACTGGACACCGGTCAGGCC
Organism: Streptosporangium carneum; assembly: GCF_027922005.1. Classification (GTDB taxonomy): domain Bacteria; phylum Actinomycetota; class Actinomycetes; order Streptosporangiales; family Streptosporangiaceae; genus Streptosporangium; species Streptosporangium carneum. Next base: position 244,659 of record NZ_BSEV01000008.1, read on the forward strand.
GGGAACCCGTGACGGGACCTTCCTGCCCGTGGTGTGGCCCAGACCGAGCTGGCCCTGGGCGTTGTCACCCCACGCCCACGCCTCTCCGCCGGAAGCACCCCACAGAAGCGCCAGCGAGTGGTCGTTGCCCGCGGCGATGGTCTGCGGCCCGTAGCCGGGGATCACCGTGGACTGGACCTCGAGGTCGGTGACGGTGATGCCGTCGCCCTTGCCGCCGGGCTGCGCGTTGGCGTACTCGGCGTCGACCCCTCCGCCCTGTACGGAGTTGGCCGCGTTGCGGTACTTCTGGTGCGAGCTTAGCGGCTCGGTGGGCGACACCGGGATGGGCTTGGCCTGGGCGATCTCGACCGACGGCAGGGCGTTCAGGTCTTTCAGCAGCGGCTCGACGCCCTCGGGAACGGTGACGACGAACCACGAGTTCAGGTCGGGGAGTCTGCGACCGGTCTTCTTCTCCAACTGGAGGCGCCGCTCGGTGACCTTCGTCTCAGGGGTGGACGACAGCGGCCTGATCGACGCGCCCTTGTACCTGGCCAGCACCCGCTGGATCTCGGAGGCGTCGGCCGCGTCCTCCGCGACCAGCTTGCGGTCGCGCAGCCGTACGACCAGGTCGGGCTTGAACTTCACCGACAGCTGGGTTCTGGAGAACCCTTTGGGAAGCGGCCCGTGCGTCCCCGGCGCGACCCCCTTCTCCTTGCTGTGGTCGTAGGGGGGAGCGGGTTCGGCCGAGGCCGGTCCGGCCGAGACCACTCCCGGCACCATGCCGAAGGTCACGGTGAGCAGGGCCGCGGCGAGCCGCCGTCGTGCTGTCTGAGACCTTCCACGGTCCCGGACATTGGAGTGAACTGACAACGAATTCTCCTATGGAGCCCTCAATGCCGCATGAGTTCAGAGCGTCACATCCGGTTACCGGGACATTCCGATCGGCGGCGGCATGCTTCCTGAGAACATCAATCCGAGGCCGCCGGGAGACCCGTTAATCACACAATCGACATATGTGGTGAAACCTGCAGACCCGGCGAGTCAGCATAGGCTGATCACCCACACGAAAATCAAGCGGGTAACCGATTTACACGGTCGGACGCCGAGCGGACACGCGGAGTCATTTCATCGATTCCTGCAATGTCGACCTGTCGTCGGAAAGTTAATTTCGGCACGGTTGACAGGGCCGGGGAAAAGTCGTAGAAAAGATCGCCCTCGCCGCCCGGTCACCTGTCGCACTCATTTCCACCCTGCCGTCTCGCGCCGTCACGCCGCGACACCGGACTCCTACGGCAAGCGCCCGGCCGGTTCAGGGTTCCGGTGACACTTCGCGACTTTTGGGGTCGAGGTCGCACGAGAACGGCCACTCCGTGATTACGCGAAGTTTGTGAAGACACCGAAGATCACGCGGTGGCCGCAGCCGACGGCGTCGGCCATGAGGTTGAGCCAGGCGAAACCCAGGTGAATGAGAGCGGAAAGGAACGCGTCCTGACGGCCCACAGCGGGTCGAGTGTGTCGGCGGGCGACGGGTCCCGGCCCCGCGTCGTTCAGCGCGGGGCCGGAGCGCACGGTGATCCGCTACGGAGCCAGGATGGCGTCGATGGCGGCGTGCAGGTCCGGTTGGGGGCCGATGTGGTGGGGGTCGCCGGCGGGCTGCGGCGTGCCGGTCAGTTTGAGGGTGTCGCGGACCTGGGCCGGGGTGAGCACCCCGCTCGCCGCCTTGGCGACTCCCTGGAGGTCGGCCACCGCGCCGGCGACGACGGCGCTGGCGCTGGAGGTGCCGCTGAAGTAGGGCGCGTACATCTTGGTCGGATCGGTCTCCGAGGGGGTCAGGTCCTGCCAGCCGGGAACGCCCAGGGTCGCCACGCACGCGCCGTAGGCCTGGACGTCGACGCGCGAGCCGTACGTGGAGAACGACAGCGCGGTCCGCTCGGCGGCAGGGGTGGACCCGGTGCAGTTCGTCCCGCCGGGGCTCGGCGGCGCTCCCGCGCCGACCATGACGGCGCCGGAGTCGGGACGTCCCATGACGGTGACGGCGTAGGGGTCGGTCGGGTCGTCGAGGTCGTTGCCGCCGTTGCCCGCCGCCTCGACCACGGTCACCCCGGCCGCGGTCGCCAGCACCGTCTGGTCGTAGACGCTGCTTTCCAGCTCCCAGGGATACCAGGGACCGGAGATCGGTATCGCGCTCTCGTACACGAACACGTCGCCCGGCACGGAGTGCGCGGTGGCGTAGGCGACGGAGTCGGGAATGTCGGTGCCGGTCAGGTGCAGCTTGGCGTGCGGCGCGATGCCCGCCATGCCGACCCCGTTGTCGTCCTGGGCGCCGATGACCCCGGCGACGGCGGTGCCGTGCTGCACCGCGAAGTCGTTGGAGCACGGGTCGCCGAACATGGTCGGCGACTGGACCACCGCACCGGTCGCGACACGCCCGGCCAGGTCCTCGTGGCACATGTTCCACGAGTTGGTCACCCCGAGCAGCGGGGTCGGACCGGTCCGGGAGGTGGTGGTGCCGTCGCCGAGCCGCCCGCTGCCGTTGGAGCCCCAGACGTGGAACACCGGGCTGACCTTGCTGACGGTGTGCGCCAGGCCCGCCGCGATCGTGTCAGCGGACAGGGAGAGCGCGACGGGGGTGGTGGAGTCGACGACGGTGCCGTTGCCGAGCTGCCCCTGGGCGTTGTCGCCCCAGGTGTACGTCGTCGCGGGCGAACCGGCCGACGCCGTCGTGACGGCGCTGTGCAGGGAGCCCGCGGAGACGCTGCTGACGTTGGCCAGGCCGGACACCGCGACCGGGGTCTTCCTGTCGACGACGGTGCCGTTGCCGATCTGCCCCTGGGAGTTGTCGCCCCACGCCTTGACCGTGCCGCTGGTGAGCAGGGCGAGCACGTGGTCGGCGCGGCTGCTGACCTGGCTGACGCCGGTCAGGCCGAAGACGGTGACAGGGGAGGTCCGGTCAGTGGTGGTGCCGTCGCCGAGCTGCCCCTGGCTGTTGTCACCCCAGGCCTTGACCGTGCCGCCGGAGAGCAGGGCGACCGAGTGGGCGGTTCCCGCCGCGACGCTGCCGAACACGGTGGACACGCCCGTGAGGCCGGGGACGACGGTCGCGGTCGAGGAGTCGGCGCCCGTGGTGCCGTAGCCGAGCTGGCGCTGGCTGTTGTCACCCCAGGCCTTGACGGTGCCGTTCGACAGGACGGCCAGGACGTGGCCGGCGCCCGCGCTCACGCCGACCGCGTTGGTGATGCCGGTGACCTGCACCGGGACCGAGCTGTCGACGACGGTGCCGTTGCCGAGCTGGCCCTGGCTGTTGTCGCCCCAGGCCCACACGGTGCCGTCGAGCTTCAGCGCGACCGAGAAACCGTTGCCGGCGGAGACGGCGCTGACGCCGGTCAGAGTGGGGATCCGCACCGGGACCTTCTTGGTCGTGGTGTTCCCGATGCCGAGCTGGCCCTGGGAGTTGTCGCCCCACGCCCACACATTCCCGGCCCCCAACGCGCCCCACGCCATCATCAGCGTGTGCTCGTCGCCCGCGGAGATCGACTGCGGCCCCTGGTTCGGGAGCACCGTGCTCTGCACCTCGAGGTCGGTGACCGTGATGCCGTCGCCCTTGCCGCCGGGCTGCGCGTTGGCGTACTCGGCGTCGACCCCTCCGCCCTGTACGGAGTTGGCCGCGTTGCGGTACTTCTGGTGCGAGCTCAACGGCTCGCTGGGAGACGCCAGGTTCGGCCTGGCCTGGGCGATCTCCACCGACGGCAGGGCGTTCAGGTCGCCCAGCAGCGACTCGATGCCCTCGGGAACGGTGACGACGAACCACGAGTTCAGGTCAGGCAGCTCACGGCCGGTCCGCTTCTCCAACTGGAGGCGCTGCCGGGTGACCTTCTCCTCGGACGTGCGCGACAACGGCCTGATCGACGCGCCCTTGTGCTTGGCCAGCACCCGCTGCACCTCGGCGGCGTCGGCGGTGTTCTCCGCGACCAGTTTCTGACCGCGGAGCCGTACGGTCAGATCTGGCTTGAACTTCACCGTGAGCTGGGTCGTGGAGAAGCCCTCGGGAAGCGGGCCGTGCGTGCCCGGTGCTTTCCCCTTGTCCTTGCTGTGGTCGTACGCCGGGACCGGTTCGGCCGAGGCGGGGCCCGCCGGTGTCACAGCCGACAGCGTGCCGACGGTCACGGCGAGCACGGCCGCGGCGAGCCGCCGCATCGACGACCGTGACCTTCCGCGATCCCGAGCATTGGAGTGAGCTGACAACGAATTCTCCTCTGGCGTCTTTCGCGACGCACGAGTTCAGAGCCTTGCAGTCAGTGATCCCGGGCATGCCGACCAGCGGCGGCATGCCCACCCGAGCACATCGGTCCGAGGCGTCACCACCGTCGGAAGACCCGTTACTCGCACAATCGACATGTGTCACGAAAACAACAAACTCGGCGAGTCAGCATAGGCCGATCACCCGCTCTAAAATCAAGCGAAAAAGCGATTTACACGGTCGGCCATTAGGCGAACGCGCGGAGTCATTGCATCGATTCACGGCAGAACGGAGCCAGCACTCAACGGCTCATTCAAATGCGCTTGACAGCGGCCGAAGAACGTCATAGAAGTGATGGCCCTCCGACGCCCGGCCGTCCGCCGCACTCCGTGTCCACGCGGTCTTCGTATGCCTTCACACTGGGAGAAGGGCGACTCTCGCGGCACGTGCCCGGCTGATTCCACCACCGTGAAAAGAACGCACGCAGCACACTTTCTCCTCGAAAACGGGGCACGTCCGGAGTGGCGGATTCCCGCACGAGGCGGAGCCGAACGAAACATCCGGTGAAACAGATCAGAAAGAAACGTGTCCGGGCGTCCCCTGCGGCGCGGAAAATCCCTTCCCCGCCGCGAGGGCGAAGCCGGCGGTTCTCAGGGCGCGGATGCGACACGGGGACGACCGGGCGACTCATCCACGCCGCCCTCCCCCGGACGCCGTACGGGAGCCCGCGAGGGCCAGGGCGGCGGCGAGGCAGGCCACCGGGAAGACCGGCAGGACGTATCGGTGGTCGAAGTCGAGGACGGCGACCGGCGCGACAAGCAGGAACATCGCGACGGCCCAGGGCAGCAGGGCCTGGCGACGCCGTGGCAGTGCGCCGAGCACGCCCAGCAGCAGGACCGCGCCCAGCAGCGGGCCGTGCAGATACGCGGGGTAGCGGTAGGCCGCCAGCAGGCTCGCGTACGGCTCGACGGAGTACATGCCGCGGATGTCCGAGTCGTACTCACGACGGACCTGGTCGATCAGCGGGAAGTCGGGCAGCGGCCAGCTCCCCCTGGGAAAGGTGAGGGAGGCGTTGACCCGTTTGGGGTGGGCGACCGGAGTCCAGGCGAAGGTGAGGGAGGTGTCCCTGACGACCTCGCGGAGATAGTCGAGCGGCTGGGCGGCGATGGCGCGCAGGGCGAAGGAGCGGGCCAGGTCGTTGTGGGAGAACCGGTCACCGGGCAGTTTGTTGAGCGAGGAGCCCGGGGCCCAGACGTACTCGGAGGCGGCGTCGACGACCGAGCCGTTCGGACACAGTCCGGCCTCCCGCGTCGGCGGTTCGATCACCGAGCAGTCGGCGAAGGTCATGGTGCGCGCCCACAGTGCCACGCCGTCGGAACCGCTGAGCGCGAACCTGCCGTGGTGCGCGGCGTACCAGCCCGCGTAGGCCGTCAACGGCAGGATCGCGGCCAGCGCGAGCGCCGCCACGGGCCGCCGACCGATGCGGCGCACCAGGAGGTGGAGCAGGAACAGGCCCAGGAGGGGTACCGCGACCGTCCGGGTGAGCCCGGCGAGCGCGAGCAGCAGGCCCGCGCCTGCGGCGGCCGTGACCGACGGCTCACGACGCCACAGCAGAACCGTGAGCGCGGCCGTGACCAGGAAGATGAGCTGCGTGTCCGACAGGACGGCGTGCTCCAGCCTCAGGAACGCCGGGTCGAACAGGACGGGCAGCGTGGCCGCCGTCGCCCCCCACGCGGGAAGCGACCGGCGCCGCAGTGTCGCGTAGACCATCAGGCCGATGCACAGCCCCATGGCGTGCTGGACGCCCGCGATCACCTCGACGCTGTGGAAGGGACGCAGCAACCACAGCAGGAAGGGGTAACCGGTCGGGTGGAACTGCCCGGACGGCCTCATGTGCACGGCGGTGTCGAGGTAGGTGAAGGAGTCGTACCAGTAGAGCTGGGCGGGCCGGTAGCCCAGCATGGTCACCGCCCGCAGCGCCGCCGCCGCCGCGACGACCAGCGCGAACAGCCAGTGGTCCGCGAGGGCTCGGCGGAGTCGGCCGTCCCCTCGGCGCGGAGCGGACGGGCCGTGCCCTTCCGGTGGGATGAGAGGTCCGTACGCCTCCGGGGGAACGTGCGGGTCACGCGTCTCCGGTACGGCGGGCGGGGCGGGCGACTCCGGTGCGGCGGGCGGACCGGACGTCCCCGGTGCGGCGGGTGGGGCGGGCGACTCCGGATGGGGCATCGGTCGATCTCCTGTTCCGGCGGGGACGGTCGCCCTCACCGGTGGTGGAGTAGAGCGAATGATCGCTAACCTGGGCGTCACCGAAACTGGTTACGCCCGCGTTATACGACTTGCGGCACGCTGGGCGGAACGCGCGTTCTGTGCGCGTCGGGGCGTTCAGGGGGAGGGGTCGTTGCGCGTATTGGTCGTCGAAGACGAACGCATGCTCGCCGACTCGATCGCCGAAGGCCTGCGCGCGGAGGCCCTGGCCGTCGACATCGCCTACGACGGTGACGCCGCGCTCGAACGGCTCGGTCTCCACGCCTACGACGTGCTGGTCCTGGACCGGGACCTGCCTCTCGTGCACGGCGACGACGTCTGCAGGGCCGTCATCGGCTCGGGGGCCCTCGTCAGGATTCTGATGCTCACCGCCGCGGCCGACGTCCGCTCCCGCGTGGCGGGGCTGTCCCTCGGCGCCGACGACTACCTGCCGAAGCCGTTCGCCTTCGAGGAGTTGGTCGCCCGCGTGCACGCGCTGGGCCGTCGGGCCAGGCCCGCCGATCCGCCGATGCTGGAACGGGCGGGCGTGCGGCTGGACAGCGCCCACCGGCAGGTCTTCCGCGAAGGGCGGTACGTGCCGCTGGCGCGCAAGGAGTTCGGCGTGCTCGCCGAGTTGCTGCGGGCGGGTGGGGCGGTCGTCTCCACCGAGGACCTGTTGGAGAAGGTGTGGGACGAGCACATCGACCCCTTCACCAACGCCGTGCGGATGACGGTGATGAAGCTGCGCCGCAAGCTGGGCGATCCTCCCGTCGTCGAGACCGTCCCCGGGGTGGGGTACCGCATTCCATGAAGCCGACCATCCGGACGCGGTTCGCACTGGCCTGCGGCGGGATCTTCCTCCTTGTGGGGTCCGTGCTGCTCGGAGGCATCTACTTCCTGGTGCGCAACAGCCTGGAGCCTCGCGACGGGCTGGGACAGCCGGAGTACATCATGGTCCCGAACGGCTACTACCAGCGTCGGACCCCTGAGTACGAGGTGGCCGTCAAGCGGGTGGAGCAGACGCGGCGCATCTACCAGCGGGACACGCTGAGCACGCTGCTCAACGTGGGAGGCTTCGTGCTCGTCGTGACCGGCGCGGGAGCGGTCTGGTTCGGCTGGTGGGCGGGCCGCTGGGCGCTGCGCCCTGTCCAGAAGGTGACGGAGACCGCCAGACGGGTCGCCCAGAGCCACGACCTCACCGAGCGCATCGCCTACACCGGGCCTCGTGAGGGGGTGGCCGAACTCGCCGACATCTTCGACACCATGCTCGCCCGGCTGGCCCGCGCCTTCGACGGTCAGCGCCGCTTCGTCGCCAACGCCTCGCACGAGCTGCGCACCCCGCTCACCATCAACCGGACGCTGGTGGACGTGGCGGTCAGGCGGCCGGACGCGACCGAGGACGTCAGACGGCTCGGCGAGTCCCTGTTACTGGTCAACACCCGGCACGAACGGCTGATCGACGGGCTGCTCGCCCTGGCGGAGGGCGAGCAGACGGTCATCGACCGGCGTCCCTTCGACCTGACGGACGTGGTCGAGCACGTCCTCGACCAGGCGGGGGCCGAGGCGGAGGAGCGCGAGGTGACCCTGCACCGGCTGCTGGACACCACGCCGACGGCCGGGGACCCGGTGCTGCTGGAACGGCTCGTGCAGAACCTCGTGGAGAACGCGATCAGGCACAACCAGGCGGGCGGCGAGGTGTGGGTGACCACCAGGCAGCGTGCGGGCGTGGCCGAGCTGGTCGTGGCGAACACCGGGCTCCAGGTCCCGCCGTACGAGATCGAAACGATCTTCGAGCCCTTCCGCAGGCTCCACGGCGACCGGCTGCGCTCGGAACGCGGCAGCGGTCTGGGGCTGTCGATCGTCCGAGCCATCGCCAACGCCCACGACGGCACGGTCACCGCCCGCCCCCGCGAGGAGGGCGGCCTCACCATAACCGTCGAACTCCTCGACGCCCCGCCGACCTGACCTGGGGCGACGGACAAGGCGCTCTGTCCGTACGGAAATTCCGACAAATGCCTTGAAGTAGCGTCAATTATCATCGAATCCCGACCCGCATCGACGCTGAGTCCGAATACCTGGTAGGACGGGGGGAACGCCCGCCCTGTGAACCGCGGGCCTAAGGAGTTTTCCCATGTCATCGGAGAGTGCGAGCGCGCTGTTTCTGTCGTCGGGCTCGCGGGGGAACGCCATCGTGATCTGTGCCGTCGGCGAACTCGACTACGACTACGCGCCGATGTTCCGGCAGGAGCTCAGCGAGCTCTGGGGCGCCGGCACGGGCGCGGACCCCTCCCCCTCGATCATCCTCGATCTCACCGGCCTCACCTTCTGCGACTCGACGGGCCTCGCCGAGCTGCTGTGGGCGCTGCACCGGAGCAAGGAGACCGGCACTCACCTCGTCCTGGCGGGTGCGAACCGCACACTGCGGCACATGCTGACCACCACGGGGCTGCTGCAGTTCTTCGAGCTGTCCTCCTCGGTGGAGGAGGCCCTGGAGGAACGGTGAGATCGCCCCGTACGGGGCGGGCCCGAGGGACGCTCCGCGGGGTTCTCGCCGGGAGCCGGAGCCGGAGCCGGAGCCGGGCGCGGACCCGGGCGCGGCCGAGGGCCGAAAGCCGGGAGCCGGACGCGGACCCGGTCGTGGCCGGAAGACGGGCCTCGGATCCGGTCGCGGCCGGGAGGCGGGCGTCGGTCAGGGCCGGGGAAGGGCGATGTGGAGGCGGATGATCGTTCCCGTCTCGGGGGTCGAGCGGATCTGCACCAGGTCGCACAGCTGGTGGACCAGCCACATGCCCCGGCCGTGCAGCGAGCGGGCGTCGGGAGCCCTGCGGCCGATCATGGGGTCGCTCATCACCCCCTCGTCCCTGAACTCGCAGACGAGCGTGCCCTGCCGTACCCAGGTGCGGAGGGTCCCCCGCCCACCGCCGTGCGCGATGCTGTTGCCCGCCACCTCGGTGACCGCGACGAGGGTCTCCCGCAGCCTGTCGCCCTCCAGGCCGTACGGCGTCACGCAGGCGACCACCTTGTCGCGGACCGCCGCGAGGTCTCCCCTGGTGTAGGAGAACTCCTCGAAGGGGTCGCAGGCGGGCTCAAGGTCGTCCCAGACGAAGGGCTCCTGGACGAAGCCGGGGACCTGCCGGTGCCCTCCGTCCCCCAGGGCGAACGGGTGACACCTGCTGACGCCCCGGATGATCTCGGGATCGACCGTGCCGGTGTCGTAGGGACACAGCAGCCACCAGGCGGGCGAGCCGGTGAAGGCCAGGTTGAGCAGCCACTCGTGGTAACGCAGCTCCTCGATCTCCGCGGTGCCGCGCCCGTTCCAGTCGGTCTCGCCGATGCCGCGCACCGGCCTGCCCTCTCCGGCCCGCTCGCTGATCCACCGCTGCCAGGCGGGGATGAGCCGGGCGGGATTGCGGCCGAGCGCCGAGGTGTCCATGAACACCACGCTCGGGTCGGGCCCGGTCAGCTCGTCGCGGAGCATCCGTTCCCTGTCCTTGGGGACGGACACCAGGACGACCTCGTCCGCCGCCAGGGCGTCGTCGATGAAGGACAGGACTCCGGTGAGGAACTGCGCCTCACCCGAGTAGGAGTAGATCTCGTGACGGAGACCCGCCGCGTCCGCCACGCCGGTCGTCTCGGTGGTCATGGCGTCAGCTCCACGGGTATCTCGCAGTTGCTGTAGCCGAGCATCTCCCAGCACGCCCTCACTGTCGGGTTCGCGCCCTCGACCGTGATCCGGCGGACCGAGCCGCCCACGGCGGTCTCCGCGAGCGCGCGCATCCCGGCGGCGTCCATCAGCTCCAGCTCGTCGAGGCGGAGCCGTAGCACCGGCGAGAGCGCCGTCGCGGCGACCAGGGCCGCGCCGAACGCGGCGGCTCCGTCGGAGTCGACCACTCCGCACACGGTCCAGCTGTCCGGGCCCGAGTTGAACATCCGAAACGACGGTCCAGAACGTCCGTTACCCAGTTCACGTGGGTGCACACATGCGACCTGGTCCAGGATGGCCGCGCCGAAACGGTCACGGCCGTAGGCGCAGACCATGATGGCCTCGCTGTCGGCGACGAGCTCGTCGAGGCGCAGCTCGTGGTCGATCAGCACGTCCGGGCCGACCTCCGGCGACACGAGCTGGTCCATCACGGCGAGCACGCGAAGGGCGCGGTAGCCCTGGCGTCCCGCCATGTCCGCCTCGCGCCGCACGAGGCCCCGCATCGACCCCAGGTCGGGCGTCGGGCCGTCGCCGCGGACCGAGCGCGGGTCGACGAGGACGGCGTCCCTCGGGACGCCCGCGGGCGGGAAGGGGGCGAGCGGCGACCCGACGATGACCACCTTGTCGCCGAAGAGCTCGCCGTCCGCCAGGAACGCCGAGGTGGCGGCCGCGTATCCCTGGAGCGGGTCGACGGTCCAGCACACGTGCTCGCCGACGTCGACCAGATCGAGCGTCGGCGTGACGCCTGACTTCCGCACCGCGAACCCACCTCGCCCTCGCAGCGACACCCCCGGCGTAGCCTAGTGCCCTCCTACGACTCCAGAGGGATGACGTCCTCGTCGTAGGCGGCCAGCAGGGCCGCCGCCACCTCGGTCACGTCGAGCTCGACGACGACCTCGTCCCCCGAGGCGACGCCCCGGTCCGACACCGCCAGGCCGATCAGCGCCAGCGACGCCGCGCGGTCGCGGACGCGGGCCTGCTCCGGTGTCTCCCGCCCCACCTCGCCCTCCTCGTCGCGCTCCCACGCGGCGATCGCGGTCCCGGCCAGGTCCCTGGAGAGGCGGACGGTGAGGCGCGTGACCTGGGGTCCGAGGAAACGGCCGATCTCGGCGAGGACCGCCGCGTCCTGGCGGTACCTGGTGTACTCCTGGCTCTCATCCACGTCCCGAGCCTACGCAGGCCGCCCCGCCCGCCGCCCTCCGGTGTCACCGATTTGACCCTGTCCGCCACGCGTGGTCACTGCGCGTACGGCGGCAGCGGCGACAGCGGCCGCCGCGCATCCCCGGCCGGTTCCCTCACCCTGCCGTGGCGGCTGTCCGCCCGGCAGGACCGACCTGGATTTCCCGCGACCGCGGTAACCCCGAGTCCCTCCACCCGAGAAGTTCCAAGAGGCATGTGAGTAAATCGCACACATCAAACTGGTAAGTGAGCCAAAATCTTCTTACGGGAAAATCCACTATTCCTCGAAAGTGGGGTCCCGATGCGGAAGACGGTGCCGCGGAAGACCGCGGAGGCTCTGCCCGAGCGGCTCGACGGGCTGCCCGTCGAGCCCCGGGAGTTCGTCCAGCTGGTGTCCGTGGACTTCGCGGGAACCTACAACGTCTACCTCGCCGCCAAGGACGAGCGGCTCAAGATGACCCGGCTCTCCATGAGCCTGCTCGCCGCGCCCTTCGCCGCCACGATCGCGCTGGCGAGCACGAAGGTGATCGACCCCGCGGCGCTGGCCTCGTGGGACAGGGTCCCGTGGTACCTGTTCGCCGTGGTCGCCGCCTTCGGGCTGCTGAGCGTCCTGCCGTTCCTGCGTCTGATCGAGGCGGTGAACGCGCACATGCGGACCGCGCGGGCGCTCAACAACTTCCGCCTGCTCTACGTGGTCCAGCTCAAGGACCACTTCTCGGCCCTCGGCTGGACCCCCAACCTGCCGGTCGACCCCCGCTATCCGGAGACCTACGCCCCGCTCGCCTGGCCGGGGATCAACGTCATGATGCTCGCCCTCGTCAACGGCTCCTACATCGCCGTCGGCGTGCTCGGCCTGGTCGGCGCCGACCCCGACGCCGCGCTCCTGGCCGTGGTGATCGGGCTGCTGGCGCTGGTGCACTACTTCGCGTACTACGTCCGCGCCAATGTCTCCCGGCAGCGCCGGCTCCCACAGAATCCCTTCCATTTCCCCAATGTGGAGACCTGAATGCCCGACCTTCTCAGATTCGTGTCTTGTGGGGAGACGTGGATCTGGTTAATGCGACACGTGAGGAACAACGGCGGGCCCGCCGAGGACGACCGGGGCCCGATCATCGAAGCCCCGGCGGTGCTGTTCGAGATCGCGGGACTCGGCTGGGAGGACCCGATACTGCGCTCCTACGGCGACGCGGGAAAGATCCCGCTGTACAGCAGGAAGTTCAGCGAGAACACGGTCGTGCCCCCGTTCAAGTACAGCTACGGCGGGCGGCTGCGCCGTTTCCTCGGCGTGGACCAGCTCCGCTGGGTGGCCGGGGTGCTGCGGGCCAAGCCGTACTCCAAGAGCGGCTGGATCTCCCTCACCGCCCCCGGCGAGTCGCCGGACGCGGTGCCCTGCCTGACCAGCCTGGCCTTCAGGCTCCGCGACGGACGACTGGTGATGACCGCCGCCTTCAGGTCGCAGAACGCGTACACCTCCTACCTGAACTACGTTCCGCTGCGTAGTATCCAGGGCGAGGTCGCGGACGACCTCGGGGTGAGCTGTGGATCAATGAGGGTCTTCGTCGACGTGCCCCACATCTACGCCGCGGACGCGGCGGCGGTCGGGGAGATCCTCCGGCTGTCGGAGCGCGATGGGCTCGGCGGGGAGACATCGGTACGGGGTCCTGCTGGTCGACCTGGACGGGACCGTGGTCGACTACGCCCGGACGGAGCGCGACGCGCTTCATGAGGTTCACCGCCGTTTCTTCCGGATGAGCCGCGCCGAGTTCCTCACGGCGTTCCACGCCGCGAACGAGCCGCTGTGGGCGGCCTACCGGGAGCACCGGATCACCCTCGCGGAGCTGCGCCTCGAACGCTGGGCCAGGATGGGCGCCCCGCCGTCGGTCGCGTCCGCGTTCGAGGACGCGCTCGGCCGGAACGTGGCCCTGTTCCCCGAGGCCAGGGCCGCGCTGCGGCGGCTCTCCCGGCGGTTCAGGCTGGCTCTGGTGACCGACGGCATCGCCCACGTCCAGCGGGCCAAGCTGCGCCGTACCCGCATCGGCGGGTTCTTCGAGCAGGTGGTGATCGCGCCCGAGGTCGGCCTGCGCAAGCCGGACGGGGCGCTGCTCCACCACACCCTGGACCTGCTGGCCGTCAGGGCCCGCGACGCCCTGATGATCGGCGACTCCCCGGTGAGCGACGGCGGCTGCGCGGAGGCGGCCGGGGTGGACTTCTGCTGGGTGAACCGCACCGGAGCGGCCCCCTGGCCGGGCATCCCCGTCCGCCGGACCGTCAACGGCCTGGCGACCGTCCGGTAGGGCGGTCACGAGAAGAAGAACCGCCCGGCCTCTTCCCGGATCAGCCAGGCAGACGCCTGACCCGCTCGGAGGACGGGTCGTAGAGGGGTTCGGCGGCGACGGCCGCGCCGATCCAGGCCCCGGTGACGCCGACCTCGACGCGGTCGCCGGGGGCGACGCCCTCGGGCAGGTAGGCGTAGGCGATCGAGCGCTCCACCCGGTGGCCGTACCCGCCGCTGGTCACGCGCGAGGCGGGCCTGCCGTCCACCCGGACCGGTTCGCCCCCCAGGCAGACCTGGCGAGGGTCGTCGAGCACGAGACAGAACAGCCGCCTGGCGGGAGCGCCGCCGAGATCGTCCGCGGACACGTCGGAGGCGGGCGCGCCGGAGCGGGGACGTCGGGAGGCCTCCAGCGCGGCCCTGCCGAGGAAGTCCTTGTCCCCGGCGACCGCGAAGTCCAGGCCCGCCTCGAACGGGGTGGTCTCCGGGGTGACGTCCAGGCCCCAGACCCGGTACCCCTTCTCCAGGCGCATCGAGTCGATCGCGCGGTAGCCCGCCGGGCGCATGCCGTACGGCGTGCCCGCCGCCATGAGCGTCTCCCACAGCGTGAGGCCGTACTCCGAGGGGCAGTACAGCTCCCAGCCGAACTCGCCGACGAACGTCACCCGTTGGGCCAGCACGGGGACGTTTCCGACGGTGATCTCCCTGGCCTTCATGTATCCGAAGGTCAGGTCGTCGTCGGAGAGCGAGCCGAGGACGGCCGGCGCGCGCGGACCCCACAGGCAGTAGCAGGCGTGGGCGGAGGTGACGTCGCGGACGTCGAGGCCGTGGCGGCGCAGCCAGGCCGCGTCGTGGACGCCGAAGGCGGTTCCGGTGACCAGGCGGAAGCGGTCCTCGGCCAGGCGGGTGACGGTCAGGTCGGCCTCGACGCCGCCGCGGTCGTTGAGCAGCTGGGTGTAGACGACGGAGCCGGGGGGCCGGTCGAGCTGCCCCGCGCACACCCACTGCAGCCCCTCCAGCGCGCGGTCGCCCGACACCTCGAGCTTGGAGAACGAGGTCTGGTCGAACAGGCCCGCCGCGTCCCGGGTCGCCAGGCACTCCGCACGGATCGCCGAGGACCAGATCCGGCCCGCCCAGCCCTCGGGACGCCCCCGGCCGCCGGTGCGCCCAGGCGCGTGCCCGCCGGCCGGCCCCGGTTCCGACCGGCCCGTGTCGGCCTGGCCCTCGGCGGACGGGACGGCGTCGACCGGGACGGCGTTGGACTCGAACCAGTTGACCCGCTCCCAGCCCGCCTTCTCGCCGAACACCGCCCCCAGCTCCGCGTGCCGTACCCACGCGGGGGAACGGCGCAGCGGCCTGGCGGCGGTGCGCTCTTCGCCGGGGTAGACGATGTCGTAGTACTTGGAGTAGGAGTCCAGCGCCTTCGCCCGCGCCCACCGGGCGGATCGGGCGTGGGTCCCGAACCTGCGCAGGTCCATGCCGAACACGTCGTACTCGGGCGTGCCGTCCACGATCCACTCGGCCATGACCTTGCCGACGCCGCCCGCCGCCGCCAGGCCGTGCACGCAGAACCCCGCCGCCGTCCACAGACCCCTGACCGGGGTCTCCCCCAGCAGGAACTCCCCGTCCGGGGTGAAGGCCTCGGGACCGTGGACGACCTTCACGATCGAGGTACGGCCCAGCGCGGGAACCCGCCGCGTCGCCGACTCCCAGGACTCCTGAAATTTCGGCATGTCCGGGGCGAAGAGTGTCCTGGGCTCCTCCAGTGGGCGTTCCACGTCCCAGATCTCGGGAGTCCGGATGTAGCCTCCCACCAGGATCCCGCCGCCCTCCTCCCTGAAGTAGACGATGTTGTCCGGGTCACGGACCGTCGGCGTCGAGGCGGGGACCCCGAAGGGCTCGGTGACGACGTACTGGTGCTTGATCGGCACGATCGGGATGTCCACCCCGGCCAGCCGTCCGACCCGCCCGCTGGCGGCTCCCGCCGCGATGACCACGACCTCGGCCCGCAGCGACCACTCCTCCCAGCCGACGCCCGAGCCCGGACCGACCTCCGCCCCCGAGCCTGAGCCCGGACCGACCTCCGCGCCCGATCTCGCCCCGGAGCCCCCGGCCGAACCCGAGCCGACGCCCGAGCCGACGCCCGTGTCCATGTCCATGTCCATGTCCGTGTCCGTGCCCGGCTTCACACATGACGCCAGGCGAAGCCCGGATACCTCGCCGCCGACCACCTCGATCCCCGTCACCCGGGTGCCGGTAAGGATCCGCACGCCCAGCTTCTCCGCTCCCGCGACCAGCGCCCTGGCCAGCAGCGCCGGGTCGAGCCAGCCGTCCCCCGGCAGCCAGAGCGCGGCGCGCACGTCACGCACGTCGAGCAGCGGCAGCATCTCGCCCGCCTCGGCGCCCGACAGGACGGAAAGGTCCAGGCCGTAGGTCTCCCCCGCTCCCGCCAGACGCAGGGACTCCTCGACCCGCTCGGGCGTGGTCGCCAGGCGCAGTCCGCCGACCCCGCGCCAGCCGGGGTCCATCCCGGTCAGCTCGGCCAGCTCGGGATAGAGCCCCGCCGAATACATGATCATCTTTGTCTGGGTGACGGTCGAGCGGAGCTGGCCGACGAACCCGGCCGAGTGCCAGGTGGTCCCCTCGGTCAGCTCGTGCCGCTCGACCAGGACGATCTCGGTCCAGCCGAGCCTGGCCAGGTGGTAGGCGACGCTGCACCCGGCCACCCCGCCGCCGATCACGACGGCCCGCGCGGAGTTGGGAAGTTTCAAGGTCGGCAACCCCTCTGTAACGACTCTGTCCGCGGCATCAGATCAATGGTATGAAGGTAGGCCAAAGGAGTGCGGCATGCCAGATGCTCTCGCAGAGGTCCGGGAATGGGCCGGACAGCCCGTCGTCGAAACGCCGATCAAGGGCGGGCTCAGTCACCGGATCGCCCGCCTCGACGCGGCCGACGGGCAGCGCTGGGTGCTGCGGGTGCTCGACCCCCGGGTCTCGGAAGCCGAGCTCGGCATCCCCCTCGACCTGGAGATCGCCAACACGCTGCTGGCGGCCGAGTCCGGGGTCGGCCCCCGCGTCCTGCGCCGGATGCCCGACGCCCTCCTGCTGGAGTATCTGGACGGTTCCACCCTGGACGCCCCCGCTGTGAGAGCGCTCCCTGCACCGATCGCGGCAGCCTGCCGCAAACTGCACGCGGGTCCCCGCTTCGTCAACGACTTCTCCGTCTTCCGCAAGCTCGAACGCTTCCTCGACCTGTGCCACACCCACCAGCTACGCAAACCCGACGGCTACGAGGACCTGCTGGGGACCGCGGCGGAGATCGAGCGGGCGCTGGCCGCCCGTCCGCTGCCCGCCGTGCCCTGCCACAACGACCTGCTGCCCGCGAACTTCATCCGCTGCGGCGCCGAGATCAGGATCGTGGACTACCAGCTCTCCGGGAACAACGATCCGGCCTTCGAGCTGGGCGACATCGCCGCGGAGGCGGACTACGACCCGGAGCTGACCCGTGGCCTGGCCCGCGCCTACTTCGGCGAGGACGACCCCGGGCTGACCGCCAGGGTCAGGCTCAACCTGATCATGTCCAACCTGACCTGGACCCTCTGGTTCGCCGTGCACCACGGGCTGTTGGCCGAGCAGGCCGCCGCGGCGGACTTCAACTACGAGGCGGAGGCCGCCGGCAAGTTCGAGCGGGCCGTACGGGACATGGACGACCCGGGGTTCGGCCGGCTCGTCGACGACGTCCGGGGCTCGCACCCCGGATCTTTCACCCCCCGCAAGAAACGCACGACGCAAGGAGGCTTGAGTGACCAAGCCAGCCCAGCAGGACGAGGACGCGAAGAGACTCGCTGAACTCGGCTACAAGCAGGAGCTCTCCCGCACCTGGAGCGGCTTCTCCAACTTCGCCATCTCCTTCTCGATCATCTCGATCCTGGCCGGGTGCTTCACCACCTTCGGCCAGGCCTGGAACAACGGCGGTCCGATCGCCATCTCATGGGGCTGGCCACTGATCTCGATCTTCATCCTCGTCATCGGCCTGTGCATGTCCGAGCTGGTGTCCGCCTACCCGACGGCGGGCGGCATCTACTGGTGGGCCGCCAAGATGGGCAGGCCGGTCCACGGCTGGTTCACCGGGTGGTTCAACCTCATCGGGCTGATCGCGGTGACCGCCTCGGTCGACTACGGCTGCGCGACGTTCACGAACATCACCCTCAGCCGGTTCGTCCCCGGCTGGACCCCCACCCTCACCAGCGCTTTCCTGCTGTTCGCGGTGATCCTCGCACTGCACGCCCTGATCAACGTCTTCAGCCACCGGCTCATCGCGGTCCTGCAGAACGTCTCGGTGTGGTGGCACGTGTTCGGCGCCGCGGTGGTCGTGCTCATCCTGGTCTTCGGCCCCGACTCGCACCAGTCGATGTCGTTCGTCTTCACCGAGACGATCAACAACTCGGGGTTCTCCGACTCCTCCTACTGGTTCTACGTGCTCCCGCTCGGATTCCTGCTGACCCAGTACACGATCACCGGCTTCGACGCGTGCGCGCACGTGTCGGAGGAGACCCAGGGCGCCTCGACCGCGGCCGCCAAGGGACTGTGGAAGTCGATCTTCTACTCGGCGATCGGCGGCTGGATCCTGCTGCTGGCCTTCCTGTTCGCGGCCACCGACGTGGACGCGATCAACAAGGCGGGCGGCTTCGTCGGCGCCGTCTTCGACACCGCGCTCCCCGGCAACCTGGCCACGGCGATCTTCGCGATCTCCACCGTCGGCCAGTTCTTCTGCGGCATGAGCTGCGTGACGTCGATGTCCCGGATGACCTACGCCTTCTCCAGGGACGGCGCCGTTCCCGGCTGGCGCCTGTGGTCCAGGGTCGACGCCAACCGGACCCCGGTCAACGCGATCGTCTTCGGCTGCGTCGCCGCGCTGGTCCTGACCCTTCCCGCCCTCTACGAGGCCCCCGGCGGGCTGCCGCTGGCGTTCTACGCGGTCGTCTCGGTCGCGGTCATCGGCCTCTACATCGCCTTCGCGATCCCGATCTGGCTCAGACTGCGGATGGGCGACCGGTTCCAGCCGGGGCCGTGGACGCTCGGCTCGAAGTACAGGGTCATGTGCTGGATCGCGATCGTCGAGATCGTCGTCGTGTCGGTCTACTTCGTCATGCCGCTGGTCCCCGCGGCCGTGCCGTTCGGCGAGGGCTTCACGTGGAGCGCGGTGAACTACGCGCCCCTCGTGGTCGGCGTGATGGTCCTCTGCGTCGGGCTGTGGTGGGCGTTGTCCGCCCGGCACTGGTTCACCGGGCCGCGCCGTACGGTCGACGACGTCGACGACGTCGGCGAGGAGCAGCCGGTCGGCTGACCGGCCGCCGAACCGGTCACGCCCCTGAACCGGTCGTGTTCCTGGGCCGGTCGTGTTCCTGGGCCGGTCGTGTTTCTGAACGACGAGGTCGGCGGGTCCCCTCCGAGCGGGGCCCGCCGAGCGGCCTGCCTCGTCAGCGCGCCTCGAAGGCCTCCGCCACCGCCGCCCTGACGCGGTCCATGGCTCCGGCGGCGGAGACCTCACGGTTCAGCGAGGTCATGTCGACCTCGGGCATGCCGCAGGCCACCGCCCAGCCCCACGGGGTCAGGTCGCCGTCGACGTTGAGGGCGAACCCGTGGCTGGTGACCCCGCGGCTCTGCCGCATGCCGATCGAAACGATCTTCCGGTCCGTCTGGGCGGTCCACACGCCGGTCAGCAGCTCGGAGCCGGGCGGGGTGTCGCGGCGCTCGGCCTCGACCCCCAGCGCGGCGAGCGCGCTCACCAGCCGGAGCTCGACCTCGCGCACGTAGTCGACGATCCCCTCCGACTCGTCGAGCTTGACGATCAGGTATCCGACCAGCTGGCCGGGACCGTGATAGGTGAGCTGGCCGCCTCTGCCCGTGCTCACGACCGGAATGCCGTGTGAGGGATCGGGCAGATGCTGCTCCAGCGTGCGCCTGCCGACGGTGTAGACCTGCGGATGGCTGAGAAGCCAGAGCGTGTCGGGGCGCTCGTCGCGCTGCCGCCGGCCGACCAGGTCGGCCATCCGCTCCATCGCCTTCTCGTAGTCCACCAGGTCGTCCTGCAAAAGTGCCAGCGGCCGTTCCCTCATGGCCCCCAGCCTAATTTCAGTAGCGGACCGCCGGAGCCTTGGGGATGAAGATCCACATCAGGACGTAGACCACCCACAGCGGCCCGGGAATGAGAGAGAGCAGCAGCCACAGCACCCGGACAACCGTGGGTGACCAGCCGAGGCTCTCCGCGATCCCGCCGCAGACGCCGGCGATTATCTTGTGGTTTCTCGAACGGTGCACTTGTCTCTCCCCGGATCGTTGTTCTTCACCCGGTCCAACGACGGGCGGGAAAACCCACGTTCCCGAGAGATCCCTGAGAAAACCCTGTCAGGGTTCTCCCCCATCGCCCGTTTCCTCACCGGCCGTCTTCAGGGCCTGCCTCACGGAGGCCGACGCACCGGCCTGCCACCCGGTCAGTCCCCGAAGGTGTAGCTCCTTCCCTCGGGCCCCTCGGAGACGCGTACCTTCGACTCCGGCTCGTCCCACTGCTGAATGGAGACCTCCCACTTCCCCGCCTCGGGGGTGAGTTTCCGCAGGAGCAGGTTGGCCCTGTCCGAGGCGACCCGCAGGTCGGACACGAAGTCGACGCCGTCCGGCACCCGGTCGCGCCGTATGACGGCGACGGTGACATCCGTGGGCCCGTCGGCGCTGAACTCCCAGAGCGCGGGCTTGGCCCCGCACGGCAGCGACTTGGCGAGAACGCCGTCGTCACCGCCCTTCCCCGCCCAGATGAAGGCGTGCAGCTCCTCGCCCTCGCACCGGACGTACACCCGCGCCCCGCCGTGCAACGCGGGCGCGAAGGCGACTCTCCTGTTGATCTCGGTGAGACGACGGCCCTCGATCTGGTGCCCGTTGGGCAGGCCCGCGAGGTTGCGCTCGCCGTGCGCGGCGGGCAACGTGCCGCTGTCCAGGCAGATGTCCGGCGAGCAGGACATGCTGGAGACGCCTCCGTCGTGGATCGCGATCTCCCACAGCGCCTCCCGCGGTGCGGAGTCGGCGAGCATCCGGTCGAAGTCCCCGGAGGAGAGAGTGCCGTCGCTCCGCTCCCTGACGTCCTGCGGCACCTGGGAGGCGGGCACGGTGAACGCCTCCACCGTGGCGGGGACGCCCTCCCTCGCCTCGTCGAGGGAGCCGGACAGGGTCCACTGGGTGTCGTGCGCTCCGCACACGCCGCCGTCCACCTGGTCGCCGAGGCGCACGAACGCCCAGCCCTCCGCGCAGTTCACCCGGTAGGAGGTCTCGTCGCTCCTGGGCGTGACCGAGAGCCGCTCCACCTTGGCCGTGTTCTCCGAGCGCGCGCCCGCCAGCCGTACCCCCTCCTCCCTCGGCGCCCTCTCGGTCTCGCCCACCCTGGCCGCGATGTCGGACCGCCGCCCGTTCGCACCGGACACTCCGGACAGCAGGGACGGCACCAGCACGGCCAGGACCGCGAACGCGGCGGCCACCGTCCCCGCGGCCGCCCACCCGCGCCTCCGCCGGATCCTCCTGCCCCGCGCGACGATCTCGTCGAGCCGGGCGGGGCCCCCGCGCCCGCCCTCGCTGCGCGCGGCGAGCAGCTCCCTCAGGTCGTGCTCGGTGTGGCTCATCGCTCCGCTCCCGTCATCGTCTGAACCCCCTGGTCGACCCGCAACCTGGTCAGGGCCCTGCCGAGCTGGCTCTTGACCGCCCCGACCGAACAGCCGAGCACGTCGGCCACCTGGGTCAGGGTCATCTCCTCGAAGTAGTGCAGGACGACCACCGCCCGCTGACGGTTCGACAACGCGCCGATCGCCGTCCACAGCACGTCCCTGTCGCCGACCTCACGCGTGAAGTCCCTCGTCTCCACCCGGTCGGGCAGCTCGGCCGTCGGGATCTCACCCCGCCAGCGCCGCCGCCACCAGGAGGCGTGCGTGTTCGTGATGATCCGGTAGACGTACGGATCGGGGTCTCCGTCGATCCGCCGCCAGGCGAGCCACGCCCTGGCCAGCGCCGTCTGCACCAGGTCCTCGGCGATCGCCCAGTCCCTGGTGAGGAGGTACGCCGTTCTTCGCAGCCGTTCGTGACGCTGCGCGACGTACTCAGCGAACTCTGTCATCCCTGCCTCCAGCGTGACGCCTTCGAGGATGACTACCGCCGGGACCCGGCGTCCGGATGACAGCCGACACCACCCGAATGACCGCGTCACGTAAGGTCCCAGGCTCCGCTAGCCTCGCCTACGTCACGCACACGCGCTGGGACGGAAGGTGCCCAAGTTGATCGGCTGGTTCGAAGCGGTGGTCCTCGGGCTCGTTCAGGGATTGACAGAGTTTCTGCCGATCTCCTCCAGTGCCCATATCAGGGTCATCTCCGCGTTGTTCGGCTGGGAGGACCCGGGTGCCGCGTTCACGGCGGTGATCCAGATCGGCACAGAGGCCGCGGTGCTCATCTACTTCCGCAAGGAGATCGGGGAGATCATCTCCACCTGGGTGCAGGCGCTGTGGAAGCCCGAGCTGCGCCAACACCACGCGGCCAGGATGGGCTGGTACATCATCGTCGGCACGCTGCCGATCGTGGTGCTCGGCCTGCTGTTCAAGGACAGCATCGAGACCGTCTTCCGCGACCTGCGTCTGATCGGCACCACGCTGATCGTCTTCGGTGTGATCCTCTGGTTCGCCGACCGCACCGCCCGCAACAAGCTCACGCTGGAGAGGCACCTCAGCTTCCCGCACGCCCTGATCTACGGCTTCGCCCAGTCGCTCGCCCTGATTCCCGGCGTCTCCCGCTCCGGCGGCACGGTGAGCGCGGGACTGCTGCTCGACTACCGCAGGGAGGAGGCCGCGAAGTACTCCTTCCTGCTGGCCATCCCCGCGGTGCTCGGCGCGGGCGTGCTGGAGCTGTTCAAGATCGGTGACGGCGCGAGCCCCGACTGGGGCCCGACGATCCTGGCCACCGTGATCTCGTTCGTCGTCGGCTACGCCGCGGTCGCGTGGTTCCTGAAGTACATCAGCACGCACCGCTTCACCGGTTTCGTGATCTACCGGATCCTCCTCGGCATCCTCATCATCGCCCTGGTCAGCCTCGACGTCCTCCAGCCCATGGCCTGACCCCGCCCACCTCACCCACCGGCCTGGTCTCCCAGGCCACTCCCTCGCCGCGGCCCCGCACCTCCACCCGTCCGCGACCGTCCACAGCGCCGGTACGGCGAGCGGCGGAGCAGGGCGGAACCGCACCGACGCGCGGCACCACCTGAACCTCCACCCCTCCGCGACCGTCCACAGCGCCGGTACGGCGAACGGCGGAGCGGGGCGGATCGGCGCCGGTGCGCGGCGCGCGGCCCGGTTGGGAGAGACCGGCCCGGTTCGGAGAGACTGGCCTGGTGCGTTCCGACTGGTCGGGTCTTCCCGTCCGCCATGCCCTGCCCGAGCTGCTCGCCGCCCTGGACGAGCACGGCGTCGCCGTGCTCACCGCGCCTCCCGGCACCGGCAAGACCACGCTCGTCCCGCTCGCGCTGGCCGGTCTGGTCGGCGACTCGCCGCCGAGGCGGGTCGTCGTGGCCGAGCCCCGGCGCATGGCGGTGCGGGCCGCGGCGCGGCGGATGGCCTGGCTGCTGGAGTCGGAGGTGGGCGCGGAGATCGGGTTCTCGGTCCGCGGTGAGCGCCGGGCCTCCGCGAGGACGGTCGTCGAGGTCGTCACCACGGGAGTGCTCCTGCAACGGCTCCAGCGCGACGCCGAACTCGACGGCGTGGACGTGGTGCTGCTGGACGAGTGTCACGAACGCCACCTCGACGCGGACACCGCCCTGGCCTTCCTCCTCGACGTCCGCTCCACCCTCCGCCCCGACCTTCGGCTCGTCGCGGCCTCCGCGACCGCCGACGCCGTCCCGTGGGCCAGGCTGCTCGTCTCCGGCGCGCCGGGCGACGTCCCCGCCACCCCCACCGCCCCCGCCGACCTTCCGACCTCCTCCGTACCCGACGACCCCGGCCCCGCCCCCGGCGGCCTCGGCTCCGCACCCGACGTATGGTCGACGGCGGCGGCGCCGATCGTGCACGCCTCCGGCGTCGCGCACCCCGTCGTCCCCGTCTGGGCGCCCGCGCCCGGCACGGTGACGCCCCCGCGCGGCCTGCGGGTCGACCCCGTGTTCCTCTCCCACGTCGCCGACGTCGTACGGCGCGCGCTGGGCGAGCACGAGGGGGACGTGCTGTGCTTCCTGCCCGGGGTCGGCGAGATCGGCAGGGTGGCGGCGGCGCTCCAGGGCTCCGCGGGCCTCGGGGACGTCGAGGTGCTCCAGGTCCACGGCCAGGCCGCGGGCCGCGTCCAGGACGCCGTGCTGTCTCCGGGGTCGCGCAGGAGAGTCGTGCTCGCCACCTCGGTCGCCGAGTCGAGCCTGACCGTTCCCGGCGTCAGGATCGTGGTCGACTCGGGTCTGGCCCGTGAGCCCCGCACCGATCACGCCAGGGGCCTCGGCTCGCTGACGACGGTGCGCGTGTCCAGGGCCTCCGCGACCCAGCGCGCGGGCCGGGCAGGGCGCGAGGCCCCGGGTGTCGTGTACCGGTGCTGGTCGCGGACCGAGCACGACCGGCTGCCCGAACACGCCCAGCCCGAGATCGCCCTCGCCGACCTGGTCGGCTTCGCCCTCCAGGCGGCCTGCTGGGGCGACCCCGCCGCCACCGGCCTCGCCCTCCTCGACCCGCCCCCACCCGCCGCGATGGACGCCGCCCGGCGGACCCTGCACGCCCTGGGAGCCCTGGACGCCCCCGGAGGCCGGGTCACGGCCAAAGGCCGTGGGATGGCGGCCGCCGGAGTGCATCCCCGCCTTGCCCGGGCTCTGCTCGACGTCGGCGCGGAGGCGGCCGAGGTGATCGCGCTGCTGTCGGAACGGCTTCCCGCGGACGCGGGCGACGACCTGGTCGCGGTCTGGCGTTCCGCCCGCCGGGGCGGCGACGGCTTCTCCGCCCGATGGCGTCAGGAGGCGAGGCGGCTGAGCCGTGCCGTTCCTCCGGGAGAGCCGACCTCCCGGGCGGAACCCGGACGGGAACAGGACTCCTCTCGGGCAGGCGTCGGTCGGGGAGCGGAGTCCTCCCGGGCTGAAGTCGGGCAGGCACAGGAGTCCTCCCGGGCAGGCGTCGGTCGGGGACGGGGGTCCGGCGGCGTGCCTCTGTCTCCTGGACCTGGCGGCGACGTCCGGTCGCGACAGGGACGGGGCGGGGCCTCCGTGCCCTGGCACGCGGAGCGGGGTGACGACGCGCTGGCCGGGCTGGTCGTGGCGCTGGCCTATCCGGAGCGGGTGGCCAGGCGGCGGGGCGGCTCCTACCTGATGGCGTCGGGGACGGCCGCCGAACTGCCTCCCGGCTCACGGCTGGGCGGCGCCGAATGGCTCGCGGTCGCGGTCGCGGACCGGCCCGCCGGGTCGGCGGCGGCCCGCGTCAGGCAGGCCGTCGTGATCGACGAGGAGATCGCCAGGGTCGCCGCCGCGCCCCTGTACGGCTCCGCCGAGGAGATCGGGTGGCGGGTCCCGCCAGGCGAGCGGCGTGGGGACGTCTCGGCGCGCCGGGTGGAACGGCTGGGCGCCGTCGAGCTGTCCTCGGTCCCGCTGAGCGACGCCGACGTCAGGCCCGCCCTCCTGTACGGCCTGCGCGCCGAGGGCCTGTCGATCCTGCGGTGGACCCCAGAGGCCGTCACCCTGCGCGAGCGCCTGGCCTTCTGTCACCGCGCGCTCGGCGACCCCTGGCCCGCGATGGACGACGACTCCCTGGTCGACGCGGCCGATCTGTGGCTGGAGCCCGAGCTGTCCCGTGCCCGCCGCAGGGCCGACCTCGAGCGGCTCGACGTGGCCTCGGCGCTCGGCCGCCTGGTTCCCTGGAGCGCGCGCCTCGACGAGACCGCTCCCGAGCGGATCGAGGTGCCGAGCGGGTCGCGGATCAGGGTCGACTACTCGGGGGAGCAACCGGTCCTGGCCGTCAAGCTGCAGGAGCTGTTCGGCTGGGACGAGGCGCCGCGCGTCGCGGGGACGCCGTTGGTGATCCATCTGCTGTCCCCCGCGGGACGGCCCGCGGCGGTCACCTCCGACCTGGCCTCCTTCTGGCGCGGTGACGGCTACCGCGCGGTCAGGGCGGAGCTGCGCGGCTGCTATCCCAGACATCCCTGGCCCGAGGACCCCCTGTCCGCCGTGGCGACCCGCCGCGCCAATCCGCGCCGCTGAGCACCGCCCGGATCGCCGGGCACCGGGCCGGATCGCTGAGCACCGGCCGCGCCACCGAGCGCCGCCCGGGGCCCCGTCGCCCGCCTCCCCGCCCACGCCGCTGAGCACCGGCCGGGACCCGCGGCGGAAGGCGAGCGGGCTCAGACCTCGGTGCGGGCCCCCGCGGGAAGGATGTCCTCGAACCGGGTGACGGGGAAGTCCATCGAGTAGAGGCCGCCGCCGGTGGCGGAGGAGACGGCCAGAGCGGCCCGGTAGAGGACCTCCATGTCCGAACGGTGTGGATCGCGGGCGTCGATCTCCAGGCCGACCACGTGGCCCGAGTCGCGTGCGGGCAGGCCGGGCGGCGAAGCCCCCGGACGGCGGGCGGGCGGATACTCGTAGGTGACGAGGATGGGGTCGCCCTTCCTGCCCTCGATGCGGCACACCCGCAGGTCGTGGTCATGGTCGACGGTCCGCTCCCCGAGGATGGGGCGCACCATCTGGGCCACCTTCTCGCAGTCGAGGCTGAGGTGGGCGTCCAGGCGCACCTCGAGGTCCACGTGGTCGTCGAGGGCCTCGTGCTCCTCCACGGGGTGCAGCGTGCCGCCGAGGCGGCTGGCCAGTCCCGCGAGGAGAAGTCGGCGGGCGGCCTTCCCTCCGCCGCGGGCGATGACCGCGCCGCGCATGCCCAGGGGCACGCGGGCCAGCGCCGCCTGCTCCTCGCTGATCACCGCGCGGCGCAGCCTGGTCCCCCGCGCGGTGAACCAGTCCCCCGAAACGGTCAGGCCGGGGTCGTACTGGCGGAGCAGGCTCTCCAGCCTGCTCAGGTCTATCGGGCGGGGGGTGAGCAGGGCGGGGCTGAGTCGGAGCTGCCGTGCCGTGCGATCGAGGAACCACATGTCTCCGAGTGTGCCGCCGAACGCTTGGGGGTGGCTTGCGGTTCACATGCCTCCGGGAGACGCGCTATCGTAGTGATATCACTTCGATAGCAAAGGTGGAGCACATGGAGCGACGTGCCTTCCGAGTCAACGGTTTCGCCGTTCTGGTCGGGCTGCTGATCCTCGGCGCGGTCATGGCGGGGATCGCGCTGGCGTCGGGAACGGAGATCGTCATCGCCGCGGTCGCGATCCTGTGGGCCGTCGTCGCGGTCGTGGTGAGCACCGGCTTCGTGGTGATCAACCCGAACGAGGCGAAGGTCGTGCAGTTCCTCGGCCGCTACGTCGGCTCGGTGAACGACGCGGGCTTCCAGTGGGTGCTGCCGTTCACCAGCAAGCAGCGGATCACCCTGCGGGTGCGCAACTTCGAGACGGCGAAGCTCAAGGTGAACGACGCCGACGGCAACCCCGTCGAGATCGCGGCCGTCGTCGTCTACCGGGTGACCGACCCCGCGAAGGCCGCCTTCTCCGTGGACGACTACGAGGAGTACATCGCGATCCAGTCGGAGGCCGCCGTCCGGCACCTGGCCACCAGCCACCCCTACGACGCCCACGAGGAGGGCCGCACCAGCCTGCGCGACGGCGTCGAGGTGGCCGCCGAGCTGACCGGCGAGCTGGTCGAGCGCACCGAGCTCGCGGGGGTCGAGGTGCTCGAGGCGCGCATCACCCACCTCGCGTACGCCCCCGAGATCGCCCAGGCGATGCTGGTCCGCCAGCAGGCCACCCAGGTCGTCGCGGCGCGCACCCAGATCGTGGCCGGCGCGGTTGGTATGGTCCAGCTGGCACTGAACCGGCTGGCCGAGGAGGGCGTCGTGGAGCTCGACGAGGAGCGCAAGGCTCAGATGGTGTCCAACCTCCTGGTCGTCCTGTGCGGCGACCGGGCGACCCAGCCGGTGGTCAACGCCGGCAGTCTGTATGCCTGAGCGGAAAAAGATCCTGCTCAGGCTGGATCCGGGCGTCTACGAGGCGATCGCCAGGTGGGCGGCGGACGACCTGCGGAGCGTGAACGCCCAACTGGAGTACGCACTGCGCCTGGCCCTCAAGGGGGCGGGGCGCGAGCCCAGACGAACCGAGCGGGATAACGCCGACGAGCCGGACAAGTCATCTGATTGAGACGTGAGAAGCTTCCCCTGACGCACTCGCCGGATCACACTCGGTTCATGTCCTGGGTGGGAAAGTCCGCAGCCGAGATCGCGGAGGCCGTGCGACAGGGGAAGGCGACCGCGCCGTCGGTCGTCGAGGAGCACCTCCAGGTCATCGCCGAACGCGACGGGCGCATCGGGGCCTTCCGCAGGGTCCGCGCCGAACGGGCGCTCGCCGAGGCCCGGACCGTACAGGAGCGGGAGGACCTGGCCGGGCTGCCGCTCGCCGGCGTGCCGGTGGCGATCAAGGACAACGTCGCGGTCAGGGGCGAGGCGGCGCGCAACGGGTCGGCGGCGACGCCGTCGGCCGCCGCCACGGAGGACCACCCGGTGGTCGCCAGGCTCAGGGCGGCGGGCGCGGTGGTCGTCGGGATCACCAACGTGCCCGAGCTGTCCCTGGCCGGGTTCTGCGACAGCGTGTACAGCGTGACCCGCAACCCGTGGGACCCGCGGCGCACGCCCGGCGGATCCTCAGGTGGGAGCGCGGCGGCGGTGGCGGCGGGAATGGTCCCGCTGGCCCACGGCACCGACGGGCTCGGCTCACTGCGCATCCCCGCGGCCTGCTGCGGGATCGTCTCGATCAAGCCGGGCCAGAAGGTGGTCCCGCCGCCCGAGCAGGACTGGTACGGCATGTCGGAGAACGGCCCGCTGGCCACGACCGTCACCGACCTCGCCCTGGCCCTGGCGGTGATGGCCGGCGACATGTCCCTGGCTCCCCCGGCCGGGAACGGGACGGGCTCCCCCGGACACCTCGAGTTCTCCGGCGACGTCGGCGACCGTCCGGGCGGACTCGTCCCCTCGGGGCCGACGGGCCTGCGGATCGCGGTGGCCGCCACACCGCTGCCGTCCGGCTTCACGGTCGACCCCGAGTTCCAGCGGGCGGCCGTCGAGGCGGCCCACACGCTCGGCGGCGTGGGACACACCGTGGTCGAGCACGACGCCCGGCTGCCGGGCTGGCTGGGCAGCGCCGCGATCGCCACCTGGCTGGCGTGCGCCCTACGGGACGTGCGGGGACTGGATCCGCGCAGGCTGGAGCGCCGCACCAGGTCGCTGGCGAGGGCGGGCAGGCTGCTCGCCCGGATCGGGATGACCGGCTCGACGGGCCGCGACCGCTGGCGCGCCCACGCGGCGGACCACTGGTTCGGCGACGCCGACGTGCTCGTCACCCCGACGCTCGCCGACGTCCCGCCCCCCGCCGAACGCTGGGGCCGCCGCGGGCTGCTGAAGAACATGCGCGTCAACGTCACCTACGCCCCCGCCACCGCCGCCTGGAACATGGCCGGCTGGCCCGCCATGAGCGTTCCGTACGGCTGGCACTCCACGGGCATGCCGATCGGCGTCCAGCTCGTCGCCCCGCCCGGGGGCGAGTCCCGGCTGCTGGCCCTGGCGCTCCAGCTGGAGGCGGCCCACCCCTGGCTCAGGCACGCCCCGCTCGGCTGAGAACGAGCGGAACGTGCCCGCTGACGGTGCCCGCTGACGGTGCCCGCTGACAGTGCCTGCTGACGGTGCTCAGACGCCGTTCGGGTGCCAGACCGTCTTGGTCTCCAGGAACGCCGTCAGACGCCTGGTGCCGGGGTCGGCGAACCAGTCGGTCCCCGCGCTCGCGGACGGGCGCAGGACGCGCTTGAGGTTCTCCGCCGCCGCCTCCTCGCACGCGACCGCCAGGTCCCCGTCGGCGACGCCGGTCAGGTCGACGGCGTTGACGTCCATGTGCGCGGCCAGCCAGGGGGCGATCTCCGCCACCGAGCCGGTGAGGACGTTGACCACGCCGCCCGGCAGGTCGGAGGTGGCCAGCACCTCGGCCAGGGTGATGGACGGCAGCGGGGCCCGCTCGCTGGCGACCACGACACAGGTGTTGCCGGTGACGATCACCGGGGCGATCACCGAGACGAGGCCGAGCAGGGGGTCGTCGGGGGCGACCACCGCGACCACCCCGGTCGGCTCAGGCGAGGAGACGTTGAAGTACGGCCCCGCGACCGGGTTTGTCGACCCGGCGACCGCGGCGATCTTGTCGGACCAGCCGGCGTACCAGACCAGCCGGTCGACGGCCGCGTCCACGACCCTTCCCGCGTCCCTCGCCTTCCTGACGCCCGCGTCGGCCAGCTCGGCGACGAACTGCGCCCTGCGGCCCTCCAGCATCTCGGCCACGCGATAGAGGATCTGCCCCCGGTTGTACGGCGTCGCGCCCCACCAGCCGGGGAAGGCCTTGCGCGCGGCCGAGACCGCGTCGCGGGCGTCCTTGCGGGACGCCCTGGACGCGTTGGCCAGGAAGTCGCCCCCTGAGGAGGTCACCACGTAGGACCTTCCGCTCTCCGAACGCGGGAACGCCCCGCCGATGTACAGCTTGTACGTCTTGCGCACGGCCAGCCGTACCGTCTCGGCCTCACTCATCGCCCCGCCCTCTCCACGTGCTCTCCTGCTGCGCCAGCCGGGCCGGCACGAAGATCTGGCCGCAACGGCTCACCCCGCACCGATGGGCGAACCAGCCGCGCAGCACCGGGCGTCCCGCCCTGGCGAAGCCGTGGTTCCTGGTCGCCTGGGCGCGGCGGGAGCGGCGCCTGGGCCTACGGTGCTCACACATCGAGATACGCCTCCAGACCGTGCCGTCCGCCCTCTCTGCCGTACCCGGACTCCTTGTAGCCGCCGAACGGCGACGCGGGGTCGAACCTGTTGAAGGTGTTGGCCCACACCACGCCGGCGCGGAGCCTGTCCGCCATCCACAGGATGCGCGACCCCTTCTCCGTCCACACGCCCGCCGACAGCCCGAACGGGGTGTTGTTGGCCTTCTCCACGGCCTCGGCCGGGGTGCGGAAGGTCAGCACGGACAGGACCGGGCCGAAGACCTCCTCGCGGGCGATGCGGTGCGACTGCGCCACCCCCGTGAAGATCGTCGGCGGGAACCAGAATCCCCTGTCCGGCAGCGGGCACTCCGGGGACCAGCGCTCGGCCCCCTCCACCTCTCCGAGGTCGGACAGCTCGCGGATCTTGGCGAGCTGCGCCGCGGAGTTGATCGCGCCGATGTCGGTGTTCTTGTCCAGCGGGTCGCCGAGGCGGAGTGTGGCGAGCCTGCGCTTCAGCGCGTCGAGCAGCTCGTCCGCGACCGACTCCTGGACCAGCAGCCGCGAGCCCGCGCAGCAGACGTGCCCCTGGTTGAAGAAGATCCCGTTGACGACGCCCTCGACGGCCTGGTCGAGCGCGGCGTCGTCGAACACGATGTTGGCCGCCTTGCCGCCCAGCTCCAGGGTGACCTTCTTGCCCGATCCCGCGACGGACCTGGCGATCATGCGGCCGACCTCGGTCGATCCGGTGAAGGCGACCTTGTCGACGTCCGGGTGGTTCACCAGGGCGGCGCCGGTCTCGCCCGCCCCGGTCACGATGTTGACCACGCCCGGCGGGAGGTCGGCCTGCCGACAGATCTCCGCGAACAGCAGCGCGGTCAGCGGGGTGGTCTCGGCGGGCTTGAGGACGACGGTGTTGCCACAGGCCAGCGCGGGGGCGATCTTCCACGCCAGCATGAGCAGCGGGAAGTTCCACGGGATGACCTGGCCTGCGACGCCCAGCGGCCTGGGGTCGGGACCGTGGCCCGCGTAGGCCAGCTTGTCGGCCCAGCCCGCGTAGTAGAAGAAGTGCGCGGCGACCAGCGGCAGGTCGACGTCGCGGGACTCGCGGATCGGCTTGCCGTTGTCGAGGGTCTCCAGCACGGCCAGCTCGCGCGAGCGCTCCTGGATGATGCGGGCGATCCTGAACAGGTACTTGGCCCGCTCGGAGCCGGGCATCGCCGACCAGGGGCCGAACGCCTTCCTCGCGGCCCTGACCGCCCTGTCGACGTCCTCCTCGGTCGCCCAGGAGACCTCGGCCAGGACCTCCTCTGAGGCGGGGTTGATGGTCTTGTGCCGGTTCTCGCCCTGCGAGTCGACCCACTCGCCGCCGACGAACAGCTGGTAGGACGGCTTGATGTCGACGACGTCGCGGGACTCGGGGGCCGGTGCGTATTCGAACATCGCTCAGTCCAGGGTGAAGTAGTCGGGGCCCGCGTACCGGCCTGTCGCCAGCTTCTGACGCTGCATCAGCAGGTCGTTGAGCACGCTGGACGCGCCGAGACGGAACCAGTCGGGGTCCAGCCATCCCTCGCCGACGGTCTCGTTGACCAGGACGAGCATCTTGATCGCGTCCTTGGTGGTCCGGATGCCGCCCGCGGGCTTCACCCCGACCTTGCGTCCCGTCGCGGACAGGAAGTCGCGGACCGCCTCCAGCATGACCAGCGTCACGGGGAGGGTCGCGGCGGGCTGCACCTTGCCCGTCGAGGTCTTGACGAAGTCGCCCCCGGCCAGCATGGCCAGCCAGGAGGCGCGCCGTACGTTGTCGTAGGTCGCCAGCTCACCGGTCTCCAGGATCACCTTCAGGTGCGCCTCGCCGCACGCGGCCTTGACCGCGGCGATCTCCTCGAAGACCTTGAGGTAGTCACCGGAGAGGAAGGCTCCCCTGTCGATCACCATGTCGATCTCGTCGGCCCCGGCCGAGACCGCGAACGCGGTCTCGGCGACCTTGACGTCCAGGGACGAGCGACCGCTGGGGAACGCGGTCGCGACGCTGGCGACCTTCACCCCTGAGCCGCCGAGCGCGCCTACCGCCTGGGCGACCAGGTCGGGGTAGACGCACACGGCGGCCACCTTCGGCACGGAGGGGTCGCTCGGGTCGGGACGGACCGCCTTGGCGCACATCGCGCGAACCTTGCCGGGCGTGTCGGCGCCCTCGAGCGTCGTCAGGTCCACCATGCGGATGGCCAGGTCGACGGCCCACGCCTTGGCCGTGGTCTTGATCGATCGAGTGCCGAGCATCGCAGCTCGCTGGTCGGCGCCCACACGGTCGACACCGGGCAGGCCGTGGAGGAAGTTTCGCAACGCGACGTTGGACGAGGCCACATCCGCGAGCGAAGTAGTCATAGTTGACACCTCTCCAGCATGCCGACTGGTGTGATTACTTCCAAACTGGACGCTGCCCAGTCCCACCACTGGTTTTCGTCAACATTCGCCGACTTCGGCCTGTGGACACGACGGGTCTCCGGTGGTTCCCGTCCGCCTGTCCGCGCTCGTACGCGACCGTGTTCCGTCCTCAGTCGCAGACCACCTCCCCGGCCTGCGGGCGGACGTTGACGGCGGTCCAGGCGGCCTTGACCGCGTTCACCTCCAGGCAGCTGCCCGGAAAGAGGGTCCGGGCGGCACTGACGGTGGCGGCCCGCGCCTTGGCGTGTGTCCAGAGAGGGGTTTTGAGCTGCAGTCCCGCGTAGAAGATCTGCCCCGCCTTGACGATGCCGATGCCGGTCAGCGACGAGGGGCCTCCGCAGACGGGGCTCGCGGGCCTGCCCGGCGGGTTGGTGCCCTCGGCGAGGAGATAGAACCAGTGGTTCTGCGGACCCGCCCCGCTCAGCGGATCGGACATGGCAGATGTCGTGTAGCAGTTCGGGTCTCCCACGACGGAGGGGTTGTACATGTGGCGGAGAGGCCCGGAGCCGAACACGTTCACCTCCTCGCCGACGGTGTAGTCCGGCTCGTCCAACGCGACCGGGTGGTTGACGTAGTGCTCGGTCAGCGCACCGAAGATGTCCCCGGCCGATGTGGCCAGCGTCGCGGCCTCGGGTGTTTCCGCGGGGCCTGCGCCGCTTCCCGAGGTGTCGTAGACGAGGCGTCCGTACTCGTGGGCGACCATGTCGAGGGAGACGAGCTGCTTGGCGCGGGCCTGGTTGCGGCCGAAGTAGGCGAAGTCGACGTGCCAGTAGTTCCTGGGTTCGTTCAGGCCGACCCGCGCGGGATAGCTGTGCCCCGCGCCGTCGATCCCGTCGCGTCCCATCCAGTCACGGAGCATGTCCGAGAACCGCTGCGCCCCGAACAGGACGTCGACGCAGGCGGTCTCCAGGTTGGTGCCCGTTCCGTTGCCCCAGACGTCGATCCGTTTGGTGAAGACGGCTCCGCTCGGGCGCGCGCATTTGAGGCCGGGGCGGACGGGGTCGGACATGGAGTGGACGAACCCGGTCCGCGTGGTCTGGATGGTCACCGGGTTGCCGTTGAAGTGGCTGTTGCCGGCGCCGTGGGCGACCACGCGCTCACGCGCCCGGGAGCTCGGCGGGGCGGCGGTGGAGGGCCCGCCCGGGGCGGCGGGAGGCGCGTCCGAGGCGGCCGAAGGCGTGTCCGGGGCGGCGCTCGCGCCGCTCGTCAGGGCGGGTGCGCCCGTGAGGGCCAGCGCCACGACGGCGATGGCTCCCAACCTGATCCTGGGGTTCATTCCCGATGACTCCTCCACGTTCGTCAGGAGCCGCAGCCGGCCGGGCTACGTCGAACGTGACACCGGAAACGCGACAAGAGAACCCCATTGTTTTCCATACCGCCGTCGCATGGCTCTTTTCGTCGGAGAACACGAATCAGAAAGCCGAAAAGCAGCCAGAGGGCCGTATTCGGGCACGGGCCCGTGCCCGGGACGCCCGCTGCGGCCCGGGGACACCCGTCGCCTCGGAGCCGGACGCGGTGATGCTCCAGCAGCTCCCAGATCTTCCGACCAGGCACGAAAGAGCCGGGATCACACAGGACCGAACGCCCACTAAGGCGGGTCGCCGTCGCCTAGGTATGCCCGGTCTCGGCCGCGCCCCGGAGATAGGGCATCCGTCCGATGTGGCGAGGGGGGCCTTAGAACGACTCTTGAGTGTGTAAGGAAGTCGCACCACCCGGGACAGCGGTCCCGTGAGGAGAAACCAGAGATGTCTCCCGAACTGCACCGTCAGATGATCGACCAGCGGGCGTCCGAACTTCGCAGGGAGGCGGCCGAGTACCGCCGCGCCCGCGAGGCCCGGCAGGAGCAGGACAAGCAGGACAAGCAGGACAAGCGCTCCTCCGGCGAGCGTCGCCGGAGCCTCTTCGGCAGGATCGCCTCCGCATGACCAGGTCACGAGAGCCCGGCCGCCGCCTCCCGTCCGGCCGGGCCTCCCAGCCTCCGTAGGGATCTTCCGCTGAGGGATAAATAGGAAGAGGACCCCATATAAGGCATGACATGCTGGAAGACATGATGGGTCGGGCGGTAAGCCCCGTCTTCGTGGGGCGGGAGGCGGAGCTCGCTGGCCTGGCCGAGGCCTTTGAGCAGGCGAGGGACAACGCGGCCGCGGCGGTGCTGCTGGGAGGCGAGGCC
This sequence comes from Streptosporangium carneum, assembly GCF_027922005.1. Taxonomy (GTDB): domain Bacteria; phylum Actinomycetota; class Actinomycetes; order Streptosporangiales; family Streptosporangiaceae; genus Streptosporangium; species Streptosporangium carneum. The sequence goes on from NZ_BSEV01000008.1 coordinate 279,740, forward strand.
GGGGTCGGCAAGTCCCGGCTGATCGGGCGCTTCGCCGAGCACGCCGCAGGCGAAGGGGCGCACGTGCTCATCGGCGGCTGCGTCGAACTGTCCACGGAGGGCCTCGCCTACGCGCCGTTCACCGCCGCGATCCGCCAGCTCGTACGCGAACAGGGCGCGCACGAGGTCGCCGCGCTGCTGCCCGGGCACGCCGCGCGCGACCTGGCCAGACTGCTGCCCGAGTTCGGCGAGCCGAGCGGCGACGCGGAGACCGACACCGCCAGGGCCCGGCTCTTCGAGCAGATCCTCAATCTCCTGGAACGACTGGCGGAACGCCGCCCGGTCATCCTCGTCATCGAGGACATCCACTGGGCCGACCGCTCAAGCCGGGACCTGATCGCCTTCCTCAGCAGGAACCTCCGTACCGCACCCGTCCTGATGATCCTCACCTACCGTTCGGACGACCTGCACCGCCAGCACCCGCTCCGCCCCGTGCTCGCCGAGCTCGGCCGGGTCGACGGAGTCGTCAGACTGGACCTGCCCCGGCTCACCCGGGACGAGGTCGCCGCGCAGATGACCGGCATCCTCGGCACGACACCCGAGTTCGCCCGGGTCAACCAGGTCTTCGAGCTCAGCGAGGGCATCCCGCTGTTCGTCGAGGCGCTGCTCGAGTGCGGCAGCGACTGCTCCTACCCCGACTCCCTCCACGACCTGATGATCGGCACCGTGGAGCAGCTCCCCGACGAGACCCAGCGGATCCTGCGCATCGCGGCCGCCGGCGGGATCAGGGTCGGCCACGACCTGCTGGCCGCGGTCAGCGGACTGTCCGAGGTGGACCTTGAGGACGCGCTGCGGCCCGCCATCGCCGCCAACGTGCTGCAGGTCGCCGACAACCGGGCCTACGTCTTCCGGCACGCCCTGATCCGCGAAGCCGTACACGAGGAGCTCCTGCCCGGCGAGCACGTACGGCTGCACGCCCGCTTCGCCGAGGAGATCGGCAGGAACCGCAAGCTGGTCCCCATGGGCAGGGCCGCCATCGAGATCGCCCACCACTGGTACTCCGCCCGCGACGACCTGTGGGCCCTGATCTCCGCCTGGGAGGCGGCGGGCAAGGCCGCCAGGACCTTCGCCTACAACGAGAAGATGCAGCTGCTCGAGCGGGTGCTCACGCTGTGGAACAAGGTCCCCGACGCCGCCGCGCGGATCGGCGTCGACCACACCACCGTCCTGGAACAGGCCTCCGAGGCCGCCTACGCCTGCGGTGAGATCGACCGGGGCATGAAGTTCGTCAAGGCCGCGCTGAGCGAGCTGGACGAGAGCGCCGAACCCGAGCGGGTGGCCGAGCTGGTCGTGCGGCTGGCCCAGTTCAAGATGTCCAAGCGCAGGCCAGGGGTGCTCGACGACCTGCGCTACGCCGCGCGGCTGGTCCCCGAGCCCGGGCCCGACCGCGCCCAGGTGCTGTCCAGGCTGGGCTCGTTCCTGATCTTCAGCGGTGAGATAGCCGAAGGGGCCGCGCTCACCGAGGAGGCGCTGCGGATCGCCCGTGAACACAGCGACGAGTGCCTGGAGGCCGACCTCCTGCTCAACCTCGCCCTGTGCCCCTCGATCGAGGGACGCCTCGAGGAGACGATCGCCGTCAACTCGACCGCCCAGGCGATCGGCGAACGCAAGCAGTCGGGCCGCATCGTGCTGCGGGCCCTCAGCAACAACGTGGACGCGCTCAACAACATGGGGCGTTCGGCGGAGGCCATCGAGCTGGCGCTCGAAGGCGAACGACTGGCCAAGAAGTACGGTCGCTACCGGATCTCGGGCACGTTCATCGCCAACAACCGGGCGGAGGCGCTGGAGGCGCTCGGGCGCTTCGAGGAGGCGGCCCAGCTGGTCGAACAGGCGCTCACCATGGACCCGATCCCCCGCACCCGCCACCACCTGCGCCGGATCAGGGCGGACGTGGCGGTCGCGCGCGGCGAGGTCGACATCGTCAGATCGGTGCTGAACGAGGTGGAGGCCTTCACCGTCCAGGAGGAGTTCACCCAGGAACGGACCGCCAACACCCGGCTCAGACTCGGCCTGCACCTGCTCTGCGGCGAGCCGCTGGCCGCGCTCGAACTGGCCGAGCGGTTCATCCGGGAGGCACAGCTCACCAGCAAGCCCATGCTCGGCTGGCGGGTGCTCGCCCTGCTGTCCGCGGTCTGCGAGGCCTCGGAGGCGCTCGCGCCCGAACGCGCGGCGGCGCTGCGCTCCCAGATCGAGGAGACCTGCGCCTCGATGGGCACGCACAGCCCGGTCGCCGAGGCCTACCGGCTCAGCGTCAACCGCGACCACGACGCCGCCGCCATCGCCTGGGAACGGCTCGACCGTCCCTTCTCCCGCGCCAAGTCGCTGCTCCACGCGGGGCGAGCGGCGGCGGGCGCGGGAGACCGCGAGGGCGCCGCCGTACGGCTGCGCACGGCCCACCCCATCGCCCTGGCGCTGTCGGCCAAGCCCCTGGCCACCGAGATCGAGACGCTGGCCCGCAGGATCGGGGTGTCCCTCAGCGGGGAGTCGCCGGCAGCGCTCTCCGCTCCCGCCTCGACGCCGCAGGCGCCGCTGCTCACCCCCCGTGAGCAGGAGGTCCTGCGACTGGTCGCCCAGGGACGGTCGAACCGCGACATCGCGGCCGAGCTGTTCATCTCGGCCAAGACCGTGAGCGTGCACGTCTCGAACATCCTGGGCAAGCTCAGCGTCTCGACCAGGGGCGAGGCCGCGGCGGCGGCGCACCGCCTCGCCCTGATCGGCTGACTTCCTGCATCATGGGATCGGTCGGGACACCGGGGCCGGTCGGGTGCTGGGACCGGTCGGGTGCTGGGACCGGTCGGGATGTGAAGACCGGTCAACGCGCGAAGACCGGCCAGGGCGTGCGGACCGGTCGTGACACGGAGATCGGCCGGAGTGCGGGGATCGGTCGGAGTGGGAAGAGGGGAAACGCGCATGCGAAGCGAGAACGGTGTCGCCTTCGGCATGACCCCGGTCTCGTCATCCGAGTCTCAGGGACCGCGCGGAACTCCCTCTGACGCTCCCGTGGTGCGCGACGCCCCCTCCGAGGCGGCCGGGATTCGTGACGCGATCGCCGCGAACCTGCGCCGTGCCCGCCTGGCGCGCGGTCTCAGCGTCCGTGAGCTGGCCGAGCTGACCGGGGTGAGCAAGGCGCTGATCTCCCAGGTGGAGCGCGGCGTCGCCAACCCCACGGTCGAGGTGCTGGCTCGGCTGTCGACCGCCCTGGAGCTGACCTTCGGCGAGCTGACCCGCATCCACCTGGTGGGCCCCGAGGTGATCCGCCGCAGCGAGAGCGTTCCGCTGCTGGTCGGCGACAGCGCGATCCGCACCCTGTTCGCCGCGCCTGACCGGCGTCGCTTCGAGCTGACGGAGGGCGACATCCCGGCCGGGACCCGCAGCGCCAAGAGCTCACACGGCCGGGGCTCGGTCGAGCACGCCTACGTGGTCTCCGGTGAGGTGACGGTGGAGACCGGCGAGTGGTCGGTGACGTTGGCGGCGGGCGACGCGCTGCGCTTCGCCTCCGAGTCCGACCACGTCTACGCCACCGGTGCGGTTCCGTGCCGGGTGCTGACTCTGATCTCCTTCTCCGAGGACTGACCGCGCTTCTCCGGGTTCCCCGTGGAGGCCGGGGTGGCTGACGGGCGCTCGTGCCGGTCGTCGCGGGGGCCGTCGCCGTGATCCTCCGTGGTCACCGCACCGGTGACCACGCGCAGGACCACGGCGTTGCCCGTGAGGGGGCCCGCACGGACTCCTACGCCGCGGGCACCGCGGCGACGGCCTCGACCTCGATCAGGAGGTCGGGACGGAACAGGCCCGCGACCTGCACGAGTGAGCTTGTCGGAGGCCGTTCCAGGTTGACGAACTCGTCGCGTACGGCCCGCACGGTCGCCAGCGCGGAGGTGTCCACGACGAAGATCGTGAGCTTGAAGACGTCGTCCCAGGTCGCTCCGCCCGCTTCCAGGGCCGCGCCGACGTTCCGCATGACCTGCCGCGTCTGCGCCTCCCAGTCTCCGGCGGGAGCCGCCGTCCCGTCTGCGGCGATCGGGACCTGGCCGGAGGTCCACACGATTCTGCTACCCGGCGGAACGCTCGCGACGTGGCTGTAGCCGTTGGTCGGCGGCAGGGTCGAGGGCGTGCCGAACTCGATGGATGTCATGTGTGCCTTCCTCGTGCTGTGCTGGCCACCCGAAAAGCTTGTGCTGTGCTGGCCATCCGAAATTCTGTCAGGCTTCCTTCGGGCTCCGAGCGGGCCCGCGCGACGGCCGGGACGCGCCGCTCGCCGTCGTCATCCGGGCCGGCCTGCCGCGGCAGGTGTCATGATCCGTCAGCTGTCCCGCCGACCGGTGATCACCCAGGCGGCGCCCGAGAAGCCCCACGGGTTCCCTGTTGACGTGGAATTCCTTCATTCGTGGCGTGATGCGAGGCGTTTGCCCAGCCGCTGCGCGGGGGTCTCCACGAAACGCCATGTCAACGCGCTGAGCCCGAGGAGCAGCCCCACGACGCATGCGAGGATGACGAGCCGCAGCCCCAGCGGCACCCTCAGCGGCTCGGGCCAGAACCGCTGGACGCTTTCCAACAGCAGCGGGTGGAGCAGGTAGGTCGAGTAGCTGACCAGGCCCAGCCAGGCCAGAACTCGTGGAACCTTCCGGCGCCGCAGTGCCATCCCCACGGCGAAGGTGACCCAGGCGGCGACCATGGCCGTTTGCACGCCGGACTCACCCCGCGCCAGCCAGACTCCGGCGAGCGGCACCAGGAACACCCATCCGGCTTGTCTCCAACGGATCTCGCGCTGCTCGGCCCGACGCAGTGCCGTGCCGGCGAACATGACGGCCATGATCACAAGCCCCTGCCATGGGCCGGGATAGCTCTGGTTGACCGTCAGCAGAGCGAGCACGGTACCCGCGATGACGACGGCGCCCGCTTGCCTCAGAACTCTCGAGCCCTTCAGCACGGCCGCCAGACCTGCTGCCAGCAGCGTGATCACCAGTACTGTGACCGTCAGCATCCGTTCCGCCCCGCCGGCTGACAACAGGGCCGTCGGCAACGCGCCCGCTCCCACCACGGCCACCGCGGCGAAACCCAACGCGCCCAGGACGCTCCTCCGGTTCACCCCAAGGGTGAACATCGAGGTCAACAGCAGGTAGAAGGCCATTTCATACGACAACGTCCACAGCACGTTGATCAGGTTTGGCATGTGCAGCAAGTTCTGCAGCATCGTCAGATGCCCCAGCGTCAGGGAAACCAGCCGGGACCCCCACCAGACATGCGGGTCGTCCCAGCCCGCCGCCGTCAGCAGCACCATGCCCGCCACCGCCACGCCGAACAGCGGATACAGCCGGAAAAGACGGGAGATCCAGAAAGCCCGCACACCGCCCCGCCGCTCCAGCGATGCGGGCACGATGTAGCCGCTGACCAGAAAGAACACCATCACCCCGTACCAGCCGAGGTCGAAGCCCGCTTTGAACGACGGACGCGCCTCAGGCAGCAGCGGTTCGAGGGCGTGCTCGAACACCACCGTCAAAGCGGCGACGCCGCGCAGAGCGTCGAGCCATGCCAGGCGGCCAGGGGTTCGTTGGGGCACCTGTGGAGTTGTCGGCATCCGAAGTGACCGGACGGATTCCGGCGACCACTGCGGGATCAACGCCACCAGTCGTCGAGTGGGGTGACCGGGACGGTCCGCTTGTGCCGGGTCGCGAGGTACACCGACTCCACCTTCGCCGCCACGTCCGGCGCGACGTCGACGCCTTCCAGATAGTCGTCGATCTGGGTGTACTTCAGGCCGAGTGCCACCTCGTCGGGCAGCGCGGGCCGGTCGTCCTCGAGGTCGGCGGTCGGCACCTTCTCCCAGGCGCTCGGCGGCGCGCCCAGCTCCTGCAGCAGGGCGGCGCCCTGGCGCTTGGTCAGTCCGGTCAGCGGGGTGACGTCGACGCCGCCGTCGCCGTACTTGGTGAAGAAGCCGGTCACCGCCTCGGCCGCGTGGTCGGTGCCCACGACGAGCAGGCCCAGCTGTCCGGCGATCGAGTACTGGATCACCATGCGTTCGCGGGCCTTGATGTTCCCGCGCACGAAGTCCCGCAGCTTGGGCTCATCGCCCAGCAGCTCCCGCAGGCCGAACGCCGCCTCGGCGGCGACGGCGTCCGCGCTCGGCTTGACGTTCACCGTGATCGACCGGTCGGGCCGGATGAACTCCAGCGCGATCTGCGCGTCGTGCTCGTCGGCCTGCACGCCGTAGGGCAGCCGCACCGCGACGAAGGTGGCCTCATGCCCCTCGGCACGCAGCTCCTCGCCGGCGAGCTGGCACAACCTGCCGGCCAGCGTGCTGTCCTGGCCGCCGCTGATCCCGAGCACGTAGCCCCTGGCCGGGGTCGACCGCAGGTAGTCCTTGAGGAAGTCGACCCGTTGCCGGATCTCGATTTTGGGGACAATGGTCGCCTTGACGCCGAGCTCGGCGAGAATCTGCTTCCGTAGGTTCGCCATCCCCGTACTGTACTGGCCGGAACGGAACCGCAGCTGTGGCCCCGCCTCTGCCGACCGGGCACCTCAGCCCTGCGGCCGCGCGGAGAGGGACGAGGGCAGGGCCGGCTGAGGACGTGGGTCGGCGAGATCGTGGGCGGAGCGGGCCAGCCAGACCATCGCCAGGGCGTCGACGGTCTCCACGACGGCGTAGTAGGCGTTGTCCGCGCCGATGAGCGCCCAGCCCACCAGCCAGAGAGCGACCGGCAGCAGTAGGGAGGCGACGCCGTACAGGACGGTGGTCCGCCGCCAGCGGCCGTCCTGCCGCTGCGCCCGCAGGACCAGCACCGTCCAGAACAGGCCCGCCAGGCCGCAGACCAGGGACAACCCCCGGGGCACGGGCCTGCCGAGGACGTCCAGCACTTCGAGGGCGGCGACGCCTCCGTACGCCAGCACGCCCAGGGCCCGCGTGCGGTCGGCGTGCTTCGGGTCGCGTGCCAGCACCGGATGGAACAGCACCACGACCGCCCCCATCGCGGCGGCGTCGAGCACCGTCACCCACCAGGGCCAGGACGACATGAAGAAGTAGAACAGCCAGGACGCCACCGCGGCGTACAGCGCCACCCGCAGTCGTCGCACGTCCCGGTCCAGCTCGGGCGGCGGCCCCGCCAGCGGCCCGCGCAGGCTCTGCCACAGCGCCCAGGCCCACGCCGTGCCGGCCAGAACCAGGGCGAGCGCGTTCGGCCATGTCGGCGCGACGTCTTCGTCCATCTCGCTGAACAGCGTCAACCGCCACAGCACGCCGAGGTCGCCGACGCTCGACGCGACTCCGGCGGCGACCGCCACCGCGACGACGTACGCGCTCATGACGAGCAGGGCGGGAACACCGAAACGGTGACGACGGAGCACGCGACACTTCCTGGGGGAACGGGGCCGAAGGGCCTCACCCTAACGAGTCGTCACGACAGAACCGATCATGCGTTTCGGCGTCCGGCGCCTCACGGGCCGTACGGTCGCGGCGGGACCGCATGGACGGGTCTCCGCCCCGGTCTCCGGTGGTGCACGGCGGCCGCGTCGTCCTGTGACGCCTCCCTCACGACGCCGTTCCCCCCAACCAGATAGCTGACAGCTAAAATATTTAGCGCTAAAGTTTATTGGCGAGGTCAGATCCATGGGAGGTTCAGGCAGTGGATGAGATTCTGGTCGGCGGCGTCTGGCGTCGCGGCGGCGGAGCACCGATCGAGACCCGAGACCCGGCCACCGGCGACGTCATCGCCGTGCTCCACGGGGCGAGCGCGGACGACGTGGAGGACGCCGTGCGCTCCGCGCGGCGGGCGGCCGCCGACCCGTCATGGCGGGCCCTGCTGCCGCACGAGCGGGCCCGTCACCTGACGCGGATCGCCGACCTGATCAGCGAGCGGGCGGAGGACCTGGCCAGGCTCCAGACGGCCGACACCGGCAAGTCCATCAACGAGACCCGGGCTCTGGTGGCGAGCGCCTCGAGCACCTTCCGCTACTTCGCGGCGGCGCTGGAGACACTGGAGGGGGCGCTGACCCCGTCCAGGGGGCCGTACCTCACGATGAGCGTGCACGAGCCCATCGGGGTCGTGGGGGCGATCACCCCGTGGAACTCCCCCATCGCCAGCGACGCCCAGAAGCTCGCGCCCGCGCTCGCGGCCGGCAACGCGGTGGTGCTCAAACCTGCGGCGTGGACCCCTCTGGTCTCGCTCGCGCTCGGCAGGCTGATCACCGACTCCGGACTGCCGCCCGGCCTGCTGTCGGTGCTCCCCGGCCCCGGACGGGAGATCGGCGAGGCGATCGTCAGGCATCCGGGAGTCGGCAAGGTCTCCTTCACCGGCGGCACGGCCACGGGACGGACCATCGGGGCCGTCGCCGCGGAGAAGATCATGCCGGTCTCCCTGGAGCTGGGCGGGAAGTCGCCCACGATCGTCTTCTCCGACGCCGACCTCGACCAGGCGGTCGCGGGCGTCCTGTTCGGCGTCTTCTCCTCCTCCGGGCAGAGCTGCATCGCGGGGTCGCGGGTCTTCATCCAGGCCGACGTCTACGACGAGGTGCTCGACCGGCTGGTCAGGCAGACCGAGAGGCTGCGGGTCGGCCCCGGCGGCGATCCCTCGACACAGGTCGCGCCGCTGGTGACGCACGCCCACCGGGACCGGGTCGCGGCCATGGTCGAGACGGCGAGGAAGGAGGGAGCCCGCGTGCTGTGCGGGGGCCGCGCGCCCGAGGGACCGGGGGCGTACTACCTGCCGACCATCCTGGACGGCCTGCCGAACAGGTCGGCGACCTGCCAGGAGGAGATCTTCGGCCCGGTGCTGGTGGCGTTGCCGTTCACCGACGAGGAGGACCTGGTGGCCCAGGCCAACGACACGGTGTACGGCCTGGCGTGCGGCATCTGGACCGCCGACTACCGCAGGGCCTGGCGGATCGCCGGGCGGATCGAGGCGGGCACGGTCTGGATCAACACCTACAAGCAGTTCAGCATCTCCACGCCCTTCGGCGGGATGAAGGAGAGCGGGATCGGCAGGGAGAAGGGACGCGAGGGCATCCTCGCCTACACCAGGCAGCGGAGCCTCTACTGGGGTCTCAGCGAGGACCCGCTGCCCTGGGCCGCCTCCTGACCTGAGGGTCAGACGACGGTGGGGCGGGTTCGCTCGGCGTTCTCGAGTGAGCGTTCCAGCTTGCTCAACAGCCTGCCCAGCCGCTCCTGCTCGACCTCGCTCAGCCCCTCGAGCATGCCCTTCTCGTTGGCGAAGTGGGCCTGCGCGACCCGTTCGACGAGGTCGAGACCCTGCTCGGTGAGCCTGGCGTAGACGACCCTGCGGTCGTCCGCGTCGCGCTCGCGGACGACGAGCCCCGCGGCCTCGAGACGGTCGACCCTGAGCGTGACGCCTCCCGAGGAGACCAGGGAGACGGCCGCCAGCTCACCCGACGTCCTGCGGTACGGCGGTCCCGAGCGGCGCAGCGCGGTGAGGACGTCGAAGGCCGCCATGTTGATGCCGTGCTGCTCGAACACCTCGTTGATCAGCGTCTGGTAGCGCATGAACGAGCGGTGCAGCCGCCCGAAGACCGCCATGGGCGTGGCGTCGACGCCGGGCAGCTCCTTTCGCCACTGCTCCAGGAACAGGTCGACGGCGTCGGGGTGCTCGGCGGGTCTGCGGGTCATGGGAAAAGCCTAAGGGGGCTTGCGAGCCCTGTGCCTGACTGCTAGAAATCTTATAGCCAAACATCTTGGTGCTAAAGTAAATAAGCCAGGTGGAAGGGATGATGAAGCCATGAGCGAAGCTCTGGAAGCCCTGATCGACTCGTGCATCGCCACACGCGAGGGACGGTACGAGGACTGGGACGCCCTGGGGTTCCAGGCCAAGGCGGGCGACGAGTTCCGGCGGGCCCAGATCCGTTACATCGGCTCGGGGGCGACCGGCGACCACGAGAACGACAGCCGCATCCTCCAGGCGGAGCACTTCACGTTCTCGAACATGCGCCTGCCCGCCGGAGCCGTCGGCCCCGAGCACACCCACCACGACGCCGAGGAGGCGTTCTTCGTCCTGGAGGGCGCCCTCGAGGTCACCGTCCACGACGTGCGGGACGGCTCCAAGACCGCCTCCCGGATCCTCGGCTACCGCGACCTGATCCGGGTGCCCGCGGGAGTGCCCCGCAGCCTGCGCAACATCGGCGAGGAGGACGCGCTCTTCTGCGTGATCATCGGCGCCGCCAGGCCGCAGGTTCCGACCTATCCGGCCACCTCCGCGATGCACGGCGTCACCCGCGACTGACCGACATGCCCACGCTGCGGCTTCACCAGATGACCTGGCTCGCGGAGGGCGTCGTGCGCCTCGACCTCGTCGACCCCGCCGGAGCCGCGCTGCCGGCCTGGGAGCCGGGGGCGCACCTGTCCTTCAGGCTCACCGACGGCCTGGTCAGGGAGTACTCCCTCTGCGGGGATCCCGCCGACCGCTCCCGCTACGCGGTGGCCGTACAGCGGGAGCGGAACTCCCGGGGCGGCTCCGCGCACGTGCACGAGCGGCTGCGGGCAGGAGACCTCCTGGAGGTCGACGGGCCGCGCAACCACTTCGCGCTGGTGGAAGCCCCGGCCTACCTGCTGGTCGCGGGCGGGATCGGGATCACCCCGATCAGGGCCATGGTCGGCGCGCTCGGCGCGAAGGCGTGGCGACTGTTCTACTGCGGCCAGAGCAGGGCGCGGATGGCCTTCGCCGAGGAACTGTCGGGCCGTCCGAACGTCACCCTGCACGCCGACGACGAGGCCGGACGCCCGCCCGACCTGGCGGCGGTGCTGGCGGGCGCGCCGAAGGACGCCCTGGTCTACTGCTGCGGCCCCGAACCGCTGATCCAGGCCGTCGAGCGGGCGCTGGACGACCCGGCGCGGCTGCGCGTCGAGCGCTTCCGCGCCGCCGAACGGCCCAGGACCGGAGCCGACTCCCCGTTCACCGTGGTCTGCTCGGGCCGCGAGTTCGCCGTCGAGCCCGGCGTCTCCATCCTGGAGACGCTGCGCGCGGGCGGCCTCGACGTCCCCTCGTCCTGCGAGGAGGGCATCTGCGGCACCTGCGAGACCGGGGTCCTGGCGGGCGAGCCCGACCACCGCGACTTCCTCCTCACCGAGGAGGAGAAGGCCGCGAACCAGTCGATGATGCTCTGCGTCTCGCGTTCCCGCACTCCCCGACTGGTCCTTGACCTGTAGCACCCCCCAACCGCTAGGAGAGACATGTCCCTGCGCCTTCAGCCGGTGCAGTCCCGCGCACACGAGCTGACCAGCTACGAGCACGCGCTCGCCGACGAACTCGAAGCGATCTACGGCCGTGGCGTCCACGAGCTCGCCCCGCTGGTCGACGCCCTCAACGAGACCGGCATCCGCCCTCCCGGCGGCGTCGACTGGACCGAGTCCTCCCTCACCTCGGAGCTGGCGCGGCTGGGGGCGAAGGAATGAGGCACCCCTCGGGCAACCCGTCGCTGGACACCGTCGACGGCCTGCTCAGGCTGGGCCTGCGCGACCGGTGGTACGCCCTGTGCCCCGCCGGCCAGGTCAGGCGCGGCGAGCTGGTCCGCCTCGACCGCGTCGGCGAGGAACTGCTGATCTGGCGCGACGCCGCCGGAACCGTGCACGTCCAGGAGGACCGCTGCCCGCACCGTGGCGCGCGGCTCTCGCAGGGCGTGCACATGGGCGACCGGATCGCCTGCAACTACCACGGCCTGCAGATCGACGACGAGGGCGTCGTGGTGTCCGTGCCCGGGGTCCCCGGCTGCGCGCTCGAGGGGAAGCGGGCCCTGCGCACCTTCCCCGCCCTCGAGCACGCCGGCGCCGTCTTCGCCTGGTTCGGCGACCAGGAGGACGCGGAACCCGCCCCGTTCCAGCCGCCCGAGCAGCTCGTCGACCCCGAATGGGACGGCTTCCTGGCCTACGTCGAGTGGGACGCCCCCTGGGTCTACTCCCTCGACAACCTCATGGACCCGATGCACGGGGCGTTCCTGCACCGCAAGTCGCACACCATGTCCACCGGCAAACGCGAGGCCCTGTTCCAGATCCGCGACACCCCGACCGGCTTCGTCTTCGAGAAGACCGACCAGGCAGGGGTGAACTTCGACTGGTCGGAGTGGATCGACACCGACATGCACTGGGTGCGCCTGTCCATCCCCTACCCGGCGACGGCGGGCCCCGGCGGCCCCTTCACCATCGTGTGCACCGCCACACCGATCAACGAGACCCAGCACGCCGCGTTCTTCTGGCGCACCCGCAAGGTGACCGGATGGCAGCGCGACTCGTGGCGCTTCCTCTACAAGGCCCGTCTCGAACCGCGCCACTGGGAGGTGCTGGAGCAGGACCGGGTCATGGAGGAGGCCATGCCGCTCGACGCCTGGTCACGGGAGAACCTCTACCAGCACGACCTCGCCATCGTACGGCTGCGCCGCATGCTCGGCGGCGAGGCCAGGCGGCAGCTCAGGGCCAGGGAGGCACGATGAGCGTCGCCCGCCTGAGAAGCCTCCGCAGCGTGGCGCTGCGGACCCCGAACGTCTCGGAGGCCGCCGAGTTCTACCGGGAGGTCTGGGGCCTGTCCGAGGTCGAGGGCGACAACGGGGTCTCCTGGCTGCGCGGCGCCGGCGCCGAGCACCACATCCTGGAGGTGCGGCGGGCCGAGCGGAACGCCCTCGGGAAGATCGCCTTCTCCGTCGGCTCGCCCGCCGAGGTCGACGACGCCGCCCGCGCGCTCGCCGAGCTGGGCGTCCCCCTCGTCGCCGAGCCGGGACGTCTCGACCAGGCGGGCGGCGGCTACGGCCTGCGCTTCGCCGACCCCGAGGGCCGCCTGGTCGAGCTGTCGACCGAGGTCGAGGCCGTCGTGCCGATGGAGCCGCAGGGCAGGCGGGCCGCGCCCCGCAAACTCGCCCACGTCGTGCTCAACACCGTCGACATCGACGCCGCCGTCGCCTTCTACCGGAACGTGCTCGGCATGCGGGTCTCCGACTGGTCGGAGCACCAGATGGCGTTCCTGCGCTGCAACGCCGACCACCACGTGATCGCCTTCAACCAGGCGGAGTGGACCTCGGTCAACCACGTGGCCTACGAGATGCCGTCGATCGACCACTTCATGCGGGGCGTCGGGCACCTGAGGCACCAGGGCGTCACCCCGCTGTGGGGCCCCGGCCGCCACGGCCCGGGCAACAACACCTTCTCCTACTTCGCCGACCCCGCGGGACTGGTCTGCGAGTACACCTCAGAGGTCGAGCAGGTCCAGGAGGACGCCTGGCTGTGCCGGGTGTGGCGGCGCGTGCCCGAGCTGTCCGACCTGTGGGGGACGGCGGGCCCGCCCTCGAAGGACGTGCGCTCGCACATGGCTGGCGTCCCCGACCCCGGCCGGTGGTGGGAACGGTGATCCGCGTCGCCGTCGTCGGCCGGGGAGCCATCGGCGCCGTCGTGATCGGAGAACTGGAGAGAGGGCGGGTGCCGGGGGCGCGGCTCGTGGCGACCGTGGACCTCGGTGACTCCCTCGCCGACGCGATCGAGGCCGCCGACCTGGTCGTCGAGTGCGCGGGACAGCGGGCGCTGGCCGAGATCGGCCCGGCCGTCGTCGACGCGGGCCGGGACCTGCTGGTCGTCTCGATCGGCGCGTTCACCGACGACGCGCTGCTGGCGCGGCTGCGGCGCGGCCCCGGCAGGGTGCACCTGACCTCGGGCGCGATCGGCGGCCTCGACCTGCTGCGGGCCGCCGCCCGGACGGGCCCCCTGGAGAAGGTGCTCATCGTCACCACCAAGAAGCCCGCCACGCTCGGCGTCGCCGAGACGGACGGGCCCCTGGAGATCATGCGGGGACCGGCGCGCGAGATCGCCGCCGCCTTCCCCCGCTCGACCAACGTGGCCGCCGCCGTGGCGCTCGCGGTCGGCTCCTTCGACGCCGTCGAGGCCGTGGTCGTCGCCGACCCCGCCGCCACGCTGACCTCCCACGTGATCATCGCGTCCGGGCCCTCCGGCGACTACCGGTTCGAGATCCGCAACCGCCCCTCGGCGGACAACCCCGCCAGCAGCCAGGTCGTGCCGTACGCGGTGCTGTCCGCCATCGAGGAACTGGCCCGATGCGCCTCCACCTGATCGACACCCTGAACGAGGCCCCGGGCGGCCCCGTACTGCTGCTGCACGGCATCGGCGGGAGCTCCGGCTCCTTCGCCGCCCAGATCCCCGCGCTGTCCACGCGGCACCGCGTGCTGGCCTGGGACGCCCCCGGCTACGGCCGCTCCGGCGATCCTTCGACGCCACCCGGCATGTCCGGGTACGCGGCCCTCGCCGCGTCGCTCCTGCCGGGACCCGCCCACGTGGTGGGCGTCTCCTGGGGCGGGGTCGTCGCCACCCGCCTCGCCCTGGAACACCCGGGGCTGGTGCGCTCGCTCGTGCTCGCCGACTCCACCCGCGGCTCGGGCCGTACTCCGGAGCAGGCGGCGGCGATGCGCGGGCGGGCGGCCGAGCTGGAAAGGCTCGGCGGCTCGGCGTTCGCCGCGGCCAGAGGCCCCCGGCTGCTGTCCCCGCAGGCCCCGCAGGAACTCGTGGACCGGGTGGTGACCGCGATGGAGCGGTCGATCCGCCTGCCCGGTTACACGTACGCGGCCTCCGCGATGGCCGGAACCGACCACAACGACGTGCTCGGCTCCCTCTCCGTCCCCGTCCTGGTCGTCGTCGGCGACCAGGACCGCGTCACCGGGGTCGCGGAGAGCCAGGCCATCGCGGCGGCCGTGCCCGGCGCGCGGCTCGCCGTCGTCCCCGGCGCGGGACACCTGGCGAACCAGGAACGCCCGGAGGAGTTCAACCGGCTGGTCCTGGACTTCCTCGCGTCGGTCCCGTCCCCCGTAGCGGAGGCCTGAAATGGATCTCGACCTGGCAGGACGCTCCTACGTCGTCACCGGAGCCAGCTCCGGTGTCGGTCTGGCGACGGCGGCGCTGCTTCTCGGCGAGGGGGCGCACGTCGTCGCCTGCGCCCGCGACGGCGACCGGCTGGCCGCGGCCCTGAGGCCGCTGCCCCGCGCCCAGGGCGCGCGGGTGGTCGCCGGGGGGTGCGACGTCCTGGACGCCGACGGCGTCGCGGCGTTCGTCGCCTCGGCCGCCGAGGAGCTGGGCGGTCTGGACGGCGTGGTGAACAACGCGGGCAGGTCGCTGCTGGCCCCCGCCGCGGAGACCACCCGTGAGCAGTGGCACGAGGAGTTCGACCTCAAGATCTTCGGGGTGCTGAACACGGTCCGCGCCGCGGAGCCGTACCTGCGCCGTGCCGCCGCCCCCTCGGTCGTCAACGTCAACGCCATCCTGGCCCGCCAGCCGGAGTCCCGGCTGGCCGCCACCTCGGCCGCCCGCGCGGCGCTGCTGAACCTCACCAGGACCCTGTCCGCGGACCTCGCCCCGATCCGGGTGAACTCGGTCTGCCTGGGCCTGGTCGACACCGGCCAGTGGCGGCGTCGCCACGAGGCCGCGGGCGTCCCCGACTCCTACGAGGAGTGGACCGGGGCGCTGGCGGCGGACCGGGGTGTCGCCCTCGGCCGCCTCGGCAGGGCCGAGGAGGTCGCCTATCCGATCGTCGCGCTGCTGTCGCCGCGCGCGTCCTACATCACCGGCGCGTCCATCGACGTCGGCGGAGGAGTCGCTCGATATGTCTAACGGCGGTGACCTGCTCGTGCGGGTCCTTCGGGAGAACGGCGTCGAGGTGGTCTTCGGCGTCGTCAGCGTGCACAACCTGCCACTGGTCGAGGCCGTCGACCGGGACCTGCGTTTCGTCCCGGTGCGGCACGAGGCCGCCGCGGTCAACGCGGCCGACGGCTACGCGCGGGCGAGCGGCGGCCTCGGCTGCGCGCTGACCAGCACCGGCACCGGGGCGGGGAACGCGGCGGGGTCGCTCGTCGAGGCGCTCAGCGCGGGCAGCCGGGTGCTGCACGTCACAGGGCAGATCGACAGCGGCTACCTGGGCCTCGGCCGGGGGGTGATCCACGAGACCAGGGACCAGCTCGGCATGCTGACCGCGGTCTCCAAGCACGCCGCGGGCATCCCCTCGGCCGGGAGCGCGGCCGAGGTGCTCAGGCAGGCGGCGCGGCGGGCGCTGGCCGCGCCGTACGGGCCGGCGAGCGTGGAGTGGCCGATCGACCTGCAGTACGCGGCGCAGGCCACCGGCCTGTCCCACGATCTGTCCCCCGACCTGTCCCCCGGCGCGCCCGCCGGCTCCGGGACCCGCCCGGTTCCCGGGGCGGGGCCGCTCGCGGAGGCCGTACGGCTCCTCGGGTCGGCGCGCCGCCCGCTCATCTGGGCGGGAGGCGGTGCGAAGGAGGCCGGAACGGAGCTGCGCGCGCTCGCGGAACGGCTGGACGCGCCGATCCTCACCTCGAACGCCGGGCGCGGCGCCGTTCCCGAGGACCACGAGCTGGTCGTCGGCAACTTCGCGGCCAACCCCGCGGCGGCCGCCCTGATCGCCGAGGCCGACCTGCTGCTCAGCGTCGGCACGCACTTCCGGTCCAACGAGACCAGGCACTACAAACTCGTCCTGCCGGAACGGCACGTCCAGATCGACCTCGACCCCGAGGCGCTCGGCCGGGTGTATCCGGCGACGGTCGGCCTGCACGGCGACGCGGCGGAGACGCTGGCCGAGCTCCTGGCCGCCCTGCCGGTCGTCGCGGACGTGGAGGAGGGGTGGCGGGCGCGGGCCGTGCGGACCCGGGAGGCCGTGCGCGAGCGGCTCGGCTCCGACATCGGGAAGTACCGTGTCATCTGCGACGCTATGCGGGCCTGCCTGGACCGGCGCTCGCCGATCGCCAGGGACGTGACGATCCCGTCGAGCCAGTGGGGCAACCGGCTGCTGCCGATCTACGACCCCGCCACGAACGTCTTCCCGCTCGGCGGCGGCATCGGGCAGGGCCTGGCGATGGGCATCGGCGCGGCACTGGCCAGGCCCGACGTTCCGACGCTGGTCATGGCGGGCGACGGCGGCCTGGCCGTGCACCTGGGCGAGCTGGCCACGCTCGCGCAGGAACGGCCGTGGCTGGTGCTCGTGGTGTTCAACGACGGCGGCTACGGCGTGCTGCGCAACATGCAGGACGCCCACCTGGAACGGCGCTCCGGGGTCGACCTGCACACGCCGGACTTCGGGACGCTGGCCGCCTCGATGGGGCTGCCCCACGCCCTGGTGACCGACCCCGCCGACTTCGAGGCGGTGTTCGCCGCGGCCGTCGTGCGGCGGGAGCCGTACCTCCTGGAGGTCGACGTCACGGCGATCGGGCCCGCCCCCGCGCCGTTCATCCCCCCGGTGGAGATCCCGTGAGCGCGCGAACGGTCAGGCCGGTGAGGGGAGCGCCCGCCTCGACGGTCTCCCGGAAAGGCGGGACGGCATGAGCGCGCACGCGCACGGACCGGCGAACCGCGGCAGGCGGGTGCTCGACGCCGCCGCGCCGTTGTTCGTCTGCGAACCGGCCGGAAGACCCGTCGGAGGGGCGCTCGTCCTGCACGACGTCTTCGGGGTCACCGACCACGCGGAGGAGGTCTGCCGCGCGCTGGCCCGCGAGGGAAGGCTCGCGGTCTCGTCCTACCTGTACCACGAGCGCGGCGGCCCGGCGTTCGCCGCCGACGAGCTGGCCAGGGCCAGGGCGCACATGACGGAGCTGACGGCGGCGGACCTCGCCGCCGACGTCGGCGCGGCGCTCGGCTACCTCGAGGCCAGGCGGGCGGGTCCCGTGCTCGTCGTCGGCTTCAGCATGGGCGGCCACCTCGCCACCTGGGCGGCCGCCGACCACGTGGTCGAGGCCGCGGTCGCGGTCAGTCCCTCCGCGGGGCCGTGGCCGGGCGTGCCCGCGGTCGAGGCCCTGGTGGCCCGGCGGCGTTCGCCGTGGCTGGGAGTGGTCGGCGGGGCGGACGAGCGCGTCGACGCCGACCGGCTGCGCGCCGCGGCCGGGCGTCCCGGCCCTCCGGCCGCCGTCGAGGTGGTCGACGGCGCCGGGCACGGGTTCTACCGGGCGGGCATGGCGGAGCACGACGGCGGGCTCTGGCCCCTGGTCCGGGATTTCCTGGGGAGGCGCGGACCGCTGGGATGACGCGCTGAGATGGCGCCCGCCGGGACGACACGCGCCGGGCCGGTCCAGGACGGAACGGCCCGGCGGCCCGCGCGGAGTCGTCGCGCCCCGGGTCGGCTCTCCAGCAGGCCCGACTCGGCTCTCCGACGGACCCGAGTCGCCTCTCCGGCAGACCCGGGTCAGCTCTCCGGCAGGAGGGTCCGCAGGACGGCCAGGCTGCTCTCCCTGGTGCGGACGATCTGCGCGTACGCCACGGCCGCCGCCAGGTCCGGGTTGCCGCTGGCGATGGCGTCGCAGAGCTCCTGGTGCTTGAGCAGCTGAGAGTGCGGGTCGCGGCTGGGCAGCAGGTGGAACAGCCAGCGGACCCTGCCCTTGATCGGCTTCATGATCGACTGAAGGAGCGGGTTGTCGGAGAGCTTGAGGATCTCCCCGTGGAAGGCGGCGTTGGCCGCCTCGACACCGTGCCGGTCACCGGCCTCGGCGGCGGCCCTGCCCCGCTCGAGGCACTCGAGCAGGGCGACGGGCGGGGAGTGCCTGGCCTGGCGGGCGGCCAGCCGCGCCGCCAGGACCTCGAGCGACTCCCTGATGTCGTACAGGTTCTCGGCCTCGCGCAGCGTCAGCGTGGTGACCATCGCGCCGCGACGCGGGACCATCCTGACGAACCCCTCGGCCTCCAGCACGGGCAGCGCCTCGCGGACCGGAATGCGTGAGACGTTGAGCCGCTGGGCGAGGTCCCTCTCGCGGAGCCAGGTGCCCGCTTCCAGCGTCCCGTCGATGATCAGCTCACGGATGTGGTCGCAGATCTGCTCGGGAAGGGAACGGTTCGTCGTCCCGAGCGGCGCCGCGAAGTCGGGGGCCGCCACGCTTTTCTTGTCCATCTGTGCTGTCCCGCCCGGTCAGACCACGTTGAGGCGATTGCAGAGAGAGTTGAGCTCCTCGTGGCCGTCCTCTGTGACGAGCACTGTTCCCCCGAGGCACACTCGTTTGCGGTCCCGGCACGCGTTGGGCTCGAACGCGAATGCTACCCCAGGAACGATCAAGAAATCCCCGTCTCTCGGAGTTTCGTGGGGCAGCGGAAGCCCGGCCAGGCCCGGCTGGGAGTCGAGGCCCACGTGGGTCGCGCTGTTGAAGATCACCGGGGAGACCGTCTGCACCAGCGGCCCCATGTTCCAGCATCCGGCCTCGCGCAGCGGCGCCTCCATCGCCGCACACAACTCCGCGAAGGTGATCCCGGGCCTGAGCGTGTCCAGACCGGCACGGTAGGAGGCCTCGGTCACCTCGTGCAGGAACCTGTGGTCGGCGTCGGGCTCGCCGATCGAGATGTCGATCTGCTGCTGGGACTCGAACCCGCCGTAGAAGGTGAACAGCTCCGCGCCGAAGGCGTCGCCCTTCTCCAGCACCCGGGAGCCGCCGCCCATCCAGATCCAGTCGGCTCCGGCCCAGCCGAGCCGTTCCGGGCCGCTGCGCTGCGGCCCGGTCAGCCACATGCCGCCGCGCCGGGTCACCTCGTTCATGCCCGCCGCGACGACCTCGCACTCGCGCACCCCGGCCCCTGCCGCCTCGATCATGGCGGCGCAGGCGTGCTCGCCGATCTGCGCGGACTTGCGAATCATGGCCAGTTCCTCGGCGCTGTGCACCAGCATGACCGTCTCGTAGCGGCCCGCGACGTCGACGAACTCCGCCTCCGGCAGCGCGTCCAGGATCCGCTTCCAGGTGTTGTGCGAAATGGTGCCCGCCGCGCTGGCGGGCGCCCTGCTGGTCAGGCCGACCACACCGATCCGCGCGCGGGCCAGGCCCAGCTCGGTGATCACGTCCGCCGGGCCGTACGAGCGGGAGGTCAGCCGCTGGTCCGGCACCCAGCGTTCGTAGGCCCGTCCCGGGATGTCGTGCCTGCCGAGGGTGACGTTGCCGCTGGCGACCATGGTGACCGGCTCGCCGGCGCGCGGCAGCAGGCACAGCCCCCGGGTCCCCTCGTTGGTGATGTAGCGGTCGAGCTGGTCGCGGCCCATCCCGGAGACGAGGAGCGCGTCCAGGCCGAGCTCGTCCATCAGCTCGCGCAACAGCCGTAGTCGGCGATCCCGTTCGGCGGTCGTGAGGGTGGGGAAGTCGGTGTCGGCCATGAGTCCGGTCACGGAGGCCTGCCTTCCAGAACAAGGGGGGTTGGTATGCCAAATATTATCGACTCGACCGCGCTGACGCGAGACCCCGAAGCTGACAGGAAACCAAACACCTACGTTTTACCTGCTAGTTGACGAGCGAAAAAGCGGGTTCGGAATCACAGGTTGACGTCAACCCCTAGCGCTGAGGCTCGAAGGTCGGCAGACTGTATACCAATGTTCCCCCCGCCCCCCGGAGGACAACGTGTACCTCGGTCGCTCTCTCACCGTGACCCGAGGCGCTGGGTTGGGCGCCGCCCTGCTCGCCTTCGCCACCCTCACCGCCTGCACCGCCGGAGGAACCGCCTCCCGAACGGGCGCCACCCCCGCCGCCCGCGACACCCTCACCTTCGGGGTCGACGGCACCCTGCCCAACCTCGACCCGATCCTCGCCAGCAACTCGACCGTGGACCAGGCCGTCGTGCCCGTCTACGACGCGCTGCTCGACTTCAGCCCGGCCAACGAGATCGTCGGCAGGCTCGCGGAGAAGTGGACCGTCGCCCCCGACGCCCGCTCCGTCGAGTTCACCCTGCGTCCGGGCGTCACCTTCCACGACGGCACCCCGGTCACCGCCAAGGACGTCGCCTACACCCTGGACCGGATCAAAAAACTCGGCGTCGGCGTCGCGGAGTCCGTCTCCGCCTACGAGAAGACCGAGATCTCCGACGACACCCACTTCACGATCAGGCTCAGCACGCCCTCCTCGCTCTTCCTCGGCGCGCTCAGCAAGGTGTACGTCCTCAACTCGAAACTCGTCCAGGCCGGCGCCGGGTCCGACGACGGCCAGGCCTGGCTCGCCACCCACGTCGCGGGCAGCGGGCCGTACACCCTCGCCTCCTACACCCCCAACCAGCACATCAAGTACGTCCGCAACGACGCCTACGCGGGGGCGGACCCGCGCATCGCCAAGACGGTCGTCTACCGGCTGCTCCCGGAGAGCTCCACCCAGCGGGACGAGCTGGAGAACGGCAACATCGACGTCTCCGACGGCATCGACCCCATCGACGTGCCCGCCTTCGAGAACAACCCCCGCTTCGAGGCGGTCAGGCTCAAGAAACCCCAGGGCCTGTACGTCTTCTTCAACACCCAGAAGGGGGCCACCGCCGACAGGCGGATCCGCGAGGCCGTCCGGCTCGCCTACGACTACCAGGGCCACGCCAAGACGATCCTGCGCGGCTTCGGCAGCGTCGCGGCGGGCCCGCTGCCCGACACCATGGGCTGCCGCGCCGACATCCCGGACGCCAGACAGGACCTGGCCCGCGCCAGGGAACTGGTCGCCGAGTCCGGGCAGAAGGACCTCAAACTGACCATGGCATACCAGCAGATCTTCAGCGAGCACGCCGAGGCCGCCACCGCCCTGCAGTCGGCTCTCAAGCAGATCGGCATCACCCTGGAGCTGAAGCCGACCGCCTACCCCAACTACCTCGAGTCGCTCAAGAGCGTCGACACGACCCCGCAACTGGCCCTGCTCTGGGACAACCCGCCCACCCCCGACGCGGGCTCGCTGCTGTACCGCACCTACAGCTCCAAGTTCCTCGGTTCGAGCACCAACTACGGCCAGTACAAGAACGCCGAGGTGGACGCGCTGCTGGACAAGGCCGTCTCCAGCGGAGACGAGACCGCCCGGTGCGCGGCCTACAAGAAGGCGCAGGAGCTCATCGAGGCCGACGCGGCCACGATGAACATCGCCGACCACGAGACCGTGATCATCGCTCCCAAGGGCGTGACCGGCATCGAGCTGTATCCCGCCCACGTCGGCTACGTGCCGCAGGCCTACAAGGTGAGCTGACCCGAATGGACCGGCGCCTGACGCGTTACCTGCTGCGACGGCTGTGGCTCGTCGTCCTGGCGGTCTGGGGTCTCGCGACCCTCGTCTTCTTCATGATCAAAGCCATCCCCGGCGACGAGGCGCAGAGCGCGGCGGGGATCACCGCGACCCCCGAACAGGTGGAGGTCGTCCGCGAACGGCTGGGACTGAACCTGCCGCTCTGGGGACAGTACCTCGCCTACCTGGGACGGCTGCTGCACGGTGACCTCGGCAGCTCGATCTTCACCTTCCGTCCCGTCACCGCCGACCTCGGCGGCGCGCTGCCGGCGACGGTCGAACTGGTCGCCGCGGCGGTGCTGCTCAACCTGCTGATCGGCGTCCCCGTCGGAATGCTGGCCGCGGCCTACGAGCGGCGCAGGCCCGACGCGGCCATCCGGCTGGGCGCCATCGCGGGCGGCGCGCTGCCGCTGTTCTGGCTGGGCCTGATCCTCCAGCACCTGTTCGGCGCGCGGCTCGGCATCCTGCCGATCTCCGGCACGCAGTCGATGGGCATGGAGGCGCCCCGGGTCACCGGCATGGCCACCGTGGACTCCCTGCTCGCCGGCGACCTCATGGGCTGGTGGGACGCGGTGCAGCACCTGGTGCTGCCCGCCGTGACCCTGTCGGTCCCGTTCATCGCGTTCGCGGTCAGACTCGTCCGCACCTCCATGATCACCGCTTTGGAGGCCGACCACGTGGTGATGGCCCGCGCCAAGGGCGCCTCCCCGCTGCGGGTGATGCTCCAGCACGGGCTGCGCACCTGCCTCGGCCCGATCGTCACCCTCATCGGCATGCAGACCGGCTGGATGATCGGCGCCGCCGTACTGATCGAGGGCGTCTTCGGCCGTCCCGGCGTCGGGGCCTACCTGACCGAGGCCGTCCAGCAGAAGGACACCTTCGCGGTGCTCGGCGTCGTGCTGTTCACCGGCGTCACGGTCACCCTGGTCAACCTCGCCGTCGACCTCGTCCAACTCGTCAGCGACCCCAGGGTCCGCGCCGCCCAACTCGGCGCGTCCCCGCTCGGAGCGAAGGCATGACCAGCATGACCACCTCCGCCCTGCTGCGCCGCCCGGTGCTCCGGCTGCGCCGCATGCCGAAACTGGACCGCGCCGCGTTCGCCATGGTCGGCCTGCTGCTGCTGACGGTCGCCTTCGGCCCGCTGCTCGCGCCGTACGACCCCTACCACGTCGACCTCGGGCAGGCCATGCTGCCGCCGGGCGCCGAACACTGGCTCGGCACGGACTCCTCGGGACGCGACGTCCTCAGCCGCGTCCTGTACGGCGCGCGGCCCACGATCCTCGGCTCGCTGTGCGCCGTCGGGCTGTCGGCGCTGATCGGGGTCACCGTCGCCTCGCTGGCCGCGCTCGCCCCCCGATGGGTCGACGACGCGATCATGCGGATCTGCGACATCGCGCTGTCCCTGCCGATCATGGTGATGGCGCTGGGCATCTCCGTCGCCCTCGGCCCGAGCCTGCGCTCGGCGATCATCGCGATGGTGCTGTCGTGGTGGCCCAGCTTCACCCGGCTGGCCCGCGCGGAGATCCGTACCACGATGACCTCCACCTACGTGGAGTCGGCCGTGATCACCGGGGTCTCCCGCTGGCGGCTGATGACCCGGCACGTGCTGCCCAACTCGCTGGACAGCGTGTACGTGCAGGTCACGCTGGAGATCGGCGGCGCCACCCTGATCATGGCGGGCCTGTCGTTCATCGGCGCGGGAGCCCAGCCGCCGAGCGCCGAATGGGGCGCCATGGTCGAGAGCGGCTCCCGTTTCCTCACCAGCGCCTGGTGGACCGCCGTCGTCCCCGGCGCCGTCATAACGCTCACCGCGCTCGCGTTCGCCCTGGCGGGCGACGCGCTGCGGGCCAGGACCAGCGGCCGGGAGGTCATGTGAGAACGCCGCGGAACACCCCGGCGAGCGACAGCTCGGCGGACGGAGAAGCGCTGCTCGACGTGCGCGGGCTCAGCGTGGACTTCCCGGTCGCGGGCGGCCGGGGGCGCACGCTGCGGATCGTCCGCGAGCTCGACCTGACCGTCGCCCCGGGAGAGCGGGTCGCCCTCGTCGGCGAATCCGGTTCGGGGAAGTCGGTGACCGCCCGCGCGCTGCTCAGGCTGGACCGGCACGCCGTGATCGGCGGCCAGATCCTGTTCGAGGGCCGCGACCTGGTGACGCTGACCGAACGCGAGCTGCGCAGGATACGCGGCACGCGGATCGCGATGGTGCTCCAGGACCCGCAGACCACGCTCAACCCGGTGCTCAGCATCGGCGACCAGCTCGCCGAAACCCTCACCATCCGCGGCGTTCCTCGCAAGGCGGCGCTGGTCAGGGCACGGGAGGCGCTCGACAGGCTCGGCGTGGCACGCGCCGGGGAACGGCTGCGCGCCTACCCGCACGAGTTCTCCGGCGGCATGCGGCAGCGGGTCTGCCTGGCCATGGCCATCATCGGCGACCCCGCCGTGCTGATCGCCGACGAGCCGACGACCGCGCTGGACGTCCGGGTGCAGCAGCAGGTGCTCGAGCTCATCGACGAGCTCGCCGCGGAGAGCGGGATGGCCGTGCTGCTGATCACCCACGACCTGGGCGTCGTCGCCGGATACGCCGACCGCGTCGCCGTCATGTACGCCGGACGCAAGATCGAGGGAAGCGGGGTCGAGGACTTCTTCGCCGCCCCCCGGCACCCCTACGCGCAGGGCCTGCTGCGCTCGGTGCCCCGCGTCGACCGCGACGTCAGCACCGACCTCGACCTGATCCCCGGCACTCCGCCCAACCCGGCGGAACCGCCGAGCGGCTGCGCCTTCCACCCCCGGTGCGACCGGTGGGTCGAGCGCTGCCTCACCGAGATCCCGGAGCTGCGGGTGCTCCAGGACGAGGAGCGGGCGGTGGCCTGCCACCGCGCCCTCCCCGAGCGGGAGGAGGTCGTCGCGTGAGCCGTACCCTGCTGGCCGTCGACGGACTCGGCAAGACCTTCGCCTCGCGGGACCGGGGCGAACCGGTGAAGGCCGTCGACGACGTCTCCTTCACCCTGGACCAGGGCGAGACCCTCGGCCTGGTCGGCGAGTCAGGCTCGGGGAAGTCCACGATCACCCGCTGCCTCGTCGGCCTGGAACGCCCCGACACGGGCACCGTCACCTACGACGGCTTCGACGTGCTGCGCGCGGGCCGTGACGAGCGACGCCGCTTCCGCCGCGAGGTGCAGCTGGTGTTCCAGAACCCGTACGCCAGCCTCAACCCGCGGATGACCGTGGAGGACCTGGTCGGCGAGCAGCTGCTGGTGCACCAGGGCCGCCGCTCCCGCGAAGGCCGCCGCGAACGGGTCGTCGAGGTGCTGGAGATGGTCGGGCTGACCGGGGCCCACCTGCCCCGCTACCCCGCCCAGTTCTCCGGCGGGCAGCGGCAGCGCATCGCCATCGCCCGTGCCCTGGTCTCCGAACCGAAGGTGCTGATCTGCGACGAGCCCGTCTCGGCCCTGGACGTCTCGGTCCAGGCCCAGGTGATCAACCTGCTGCGCGCCATGCGCAGGGAACTGGGGCTCACCGTCCTGTTCATCGCGCACGACCTGGCCGTGGTCCGCCAGCTCTGCGACCGGCTGCTCGTCCTCAAGGACGGCAGGGTCGTCGAGGAGGGCAGCCGCGAACAGGTGTACGGCGCGCCCGCCCACGAATACACC
Organism: Streptosporangium carneum; assembly: GCF_027922005.1. Taxonomy (GTDB): domain Bacteria; phylum Actinomycetota; class Actinomycetes; order Streptosporangiales; family Streptosporangiaceae; genus Streptosporangium; species Streptosporangium carneum. Next base: position 305,395 of record NZ_BSEV01000008.1, read on the forward strand.
CGGGCGCTGCTCGCCGCGGTGCCCATCCCCGACCCGGCGGCCGACCGCGCCCGCCGCCGTCACTACCAGGAGAGCCGTTGACCAGGATCGGGCTTGACGTCAAGCTGCCCTCCGCGTTGCGCCCGGTCAAGGGCGCCGTCGCCGACCCGCCGCTCGAGGTGCTCGGGCAGGTCGCCGCCGCCGGGCTCGACGGGGTGCTGCTGCGCACCATGGCCGAACTCTCGCCGACCCTGGACCCCGGATTCCTGCGCGAGCTGCGGGAACGCGCCGACGAGCTCGGCCTGTACCTCGAACTCGGCGCGGGCAAGGTCAACCCGTACATGACCGCCGAGCTGCCCGAGGTGCGCGAGCTGGGCGGCGGCAGCTACCTGGCCGGGATGGAACGCATGATCGAGGCGGCGGCCGCGATCGGCTGCCTCGACCTGTGGACCGCCACCGGCAACTACAAGGCGCACCTGCCCGGGGTGCACGCCACCGACCGTTACCGGGGCGAGGCGCCCTGGCCCGACCAGCTCGCCGCGACCGAGCGTTTCCTGCGCAGGCTCGCCCCGTGCCTGCGTGCCAACGGGGTACGGCTCAACCTGGAGACCCACGAGGAGATCACCACCTTCGAGGTGGTGCGGCTGGTCGAGTCCGTCGGCCCCGACGTGCTCGGCGTCACCTTCGACACCGCCAACGTCTACGTGCACGGCGAGGACGTGCTCGCGGCGGCGCGCAGGGTCGCGCCGTACGTCCGGATGGCCCACCTGCGCGACGTCGCGCTCTTTCCCTGCCCCGACGGGGTGAGCCGCTACCTGGTGCCGTGCGGCGTGGGAGTGATCGACTGGCCCGCGCTGCTGGAGATCCTCGGCGGTCTGACGAACCTGACCGTCGAGCCCGCGGGCAGCGGCCAGCGCGACATGACCATGCACCTCGCCCTGCCCGAGTGGCGGGCCTCCCATCCCGACCTGGACGAGCGCGAGCTCGCCGAGATCGACCGCCAGGTCGGGGCCTACGCAGGGCTGGTCGCCGAAGGCGCCGCCCCCGGGCGGGACGCCTGGCGCGACGGCAGCCCCTACACCCGCGACGAGTTCGCCGGCCGCAGCGCCCGTCACCTGCGTGACCTCCTCGGCGTCCCCCAGCCGGAGAGCGCCACGCCGCTGAGCGGCTTCGCCGCAGGCCAGTACAACTGACCGCCCTCCTGTGGGCCGGTACGACCTTTTGTGAAAGGACCTCACGTGAGCATCACCGAGACGCCGACCGCCGCCCAGCTGCGCTCCGTCGTCGACTGTCCGGTCATCCTGCCCGGCGACAAGGGATACGACGTGGCCCGGCACGTGTGGAACGCCGACATCGACCGGCGTCCGGCGGCGATCGTGCGCTGCCGCGACGCCCAGGACGTGTCGCGGGCGCTGACCTGGTGCCTGGACCACGACCTGGAGATCACCGTGCGCGGCGGCGGCCACAACCTCGCCGGGACCTCGGTCGACGACGGCGCGGTGCTGCTGGACACCGGCGGCATGCGGGACGTCGTGTTCGACCGCGAGGCCGGGACTGTGCGGGTCGGCGCGGGCTGCAGGCTGGGCAACCTGGACCGGGCCTGTGCCGACGAGGGCGTCGTCGTGCCCGCGGGCACGGTCTCGCACACCGGTGTCGCCGGGCTCACCCTGGGCGGCGGCAACGGCTACCTGTCCCGCATGTACGGCCTGACCGTGGACCACCTGCTCTCGGTCGAGCTGGTGCTGGCCGACGGACGGATCATCACCGCCTCGGCCGACGAGCACCCCGACCTCTTCTGGGCGCTGCGCGGCGCGGGCCACAACTTCGGCGTCGCGATCTCCTTCACCTTCAGGTACCTGCCGTTCACCCGGCTCGCCAACGTCCGTCAGGCGTTCTTCGCCACCGACGACCGGCGCGAGGTGCTGCGCTTCTTCCGCGACTGGGCCTACGACGCGCCCGACAACGTGGTGACCTACGCCCGCACCGTCGAGGTGCCCGAATACTGGACCCTGGTGCCCACCGCGCACCGCGGCACCCAGATCGTCAGCGTCGCCACCGTCCAGTGGGGCGACGACGAGCCCGAGGTCACCCAGCCGATGTTCGCCCAGGCCACCCCGGTCTGGGAGACCTCCTACACCGTGCCGCACATGGAGCTCCAGCGGGCCTGCGACGACGACTTCCGCTACGGCGTCCGCCGCTACTGGCGCAACGGCAACCTGCGGGACTTCCCCGACGAGGCCATCGACACCGTGCTCCACTGGTCCGACCGCTACCCCGGCAGGCCGCTGCAGGCGGGCTCCACCATCGCCCCGCACTTCGCGTGCCCGTTCCAGCTCTTCCCGCGCGGCGGCCAGGCGGCCCGCGTCGACCCGTGGGACACCGCGGTCGGCGACCGCGTCGAGGCCCGCTGGATGTCCAGCGCCGGAGCCGAGTGGGAGTTCCCCTCCGAGGCCCCCGAGCTGATCGAATGGACCCGCGCCTTCGACGCCGACATGGACAGGTTCAAGGCCGGCTCCTACGTCAACTTCACCACCGAGATCGTCAACGCGATGGAGGCGCGCGACATCTACGGCGAGAAGTACGACCGGCTCGTCAAGGTGAAGCGGGTCTACGACCCGGCGAACGTCTTCAGGCGCGGGCTGGTGGACCTGTCGGGTGGGACCGATGCCTGAGGCTTTCACACCCGGGGCTTTCACACCCGGGGCTTTCACACCCGGGGCTTTGACGCGTGAGGCTTCGGCGCGTGAGGCGACTTCGGAGCATGAGACGGCCGCGCGTGAGACGGCTCCGGCGCGTGAGGTGCGGGTCGGCACCGACAGCAGCAAGTTCCCCGGCGCTCCGGAGAACGGCGCGGAGTGGACGCTGCGCGAGGTTCACCGGCTCGGCCTTGAGGGCGTGTTCTTCCGTTCGGTCCTGGAGCTGAGCCCCACCCTGGACCCCGGCGAGCTACGGGCCGTGGTCCAGCTCGCCGAGGACCTCGGCCTGTACGTCGAGGTCGGCACCGCCAAGGTCAACCCGTTCGCCGCGCCCGAGGCCCCCGAGGTGCGGGAACTCGGCGGCGGCGACTACCTTCGCGGCCTGGAGAGGCTCGTCGTCGCCTGCGCGGAGGCGGGGGTGCGCGAGCTGTGGAGCGCCACCGCCAACTACAAGTTCGGCATCCCCGGGCGACTCGGCTGCGACCGGTTCCGCACCGACGTCACCTGGCCGGAGCAACTGGAGGCGACCGGCAAGGTGCTGGCCGGACTGGGGCCGCTGCTGCGCGACCTGGGCTGTCATCTCAACCTCGAGACCCACGAGGAGATCACCACCTTCGAGCTGGTGCGCCTGGTCGAGGAGGCGGGGCCCGACGCGTTCGGGATCACCTTCGACACCGCCAACGTGCTGCTGCGCTGCGAGGACCCGGTGGCGGCGGCTCATCGCGTCGCCCCCTACGTACGGCAGAGCCACGTGCGCGACGCGGCGCTGTTCCTGACCGAGGACGGCGTCCGGCGCTTCCTCGCGCCGTGCGGCCGGGGCGTCATCGACTGGCCCGCGCTGCTGCGGCCGCTGCTGGCGCACGCGCCCCGGCTGACGTTGTCCATCGAGGGCGTCATGGGGCGGCGGTTCCCGCTGCCGGTGTCCATCTACGACCCCGAGTGGCACGGGGGGCACCCGGACCTGACCACGGTGGAGCTGGCCGAGATCGTCCGGCTGGCCGACGGCTACCGGCGCAGGGCCGAACGGGGTGAGGTTCCCGACAGGGAGACGCTCTCCCAGCCGGTTCCGGTGTCCGAACGGCTGGCTTTCGTCACCGAGAGCGCCGCCCACCTGCGCGCCGTACTGGTCGACCTGGCCCGTCCCGCCTGAGGAGCCGGTGTTCTTGCGGATCGCCCGTCCGCGATGAACGCCCGCGTCGTTCGGGAGCGCGCTTCACCGGCTCATGTCATCACGGCGTGTCGCCGGTGCGGCCGGTGCGGTCGATCTCGTCGACAAAGGCGAGGACCCGGGCGTTGACGCGCTCGGGGAACTCGCCGTTGATGGCGTGGGAGGCGTCCGGCCACAGTTCGACGACGCCACGGGCGAGCAGGCGGCGGGCGCGCAGGGTGGCCTTGCGCGGATCGTGGATGATGCTGCGCCCGGCGATCAGGGCGAGCACCGGCACGTCGACTCCGGCCACCTGGTCGTCCGTGGGGTACGTCGGTGGCGGCAGGAAGGTGGCGAAGTCTCGCATCCCTGCCGATATCAGGTTGGCGACGGGTTCGTCGTCGGAGGCGTCGGCTCCGCCGGAGATCCAGCTCAGCAGCCCTCGGCGCCACGACTCGGGGAAGAACGGCACCACCGAGCCCAGCGAGAAGACGACGACCTTCCAGGTGATCCGGCCGAAAAGGCCGGCGGGGTCGAGCAGGCTCACCGAGGCGATCTTCTCCGGGGCGTGCAGGGCGAGGTGAAAAGCGTTCCACCCGCCGATGGACACTCCGACGAGGTGCACTCGGTCGTGGCGCATCGGGCAGGTCGCACAGGAGGCCGGCGTCTCCAAGGGGCTCGTGCAGCACTGTTTCGCGGCGAAGGCCGACCTGCTGCGCGCGAGCGCACACCTGCTCAGGCAGGAGATCGAACGCCACGTTCGCGCGGCGCTGCGGGACGCCGACGGCCCGGCCGACACGCTGCGGCGCGCGCTGCTCGCCGTCGTCGAGTTGGGTGCGCGCGCTCCCGTGCTCCTGCTCGCGCGCGGCCTGGCCGACGGCGTGCTGGTCGGGGAACCGGGCGTCACGGAGGCGGCCGCGCTCCTCGACCACCAGCTCGGCCGGATCGGCCTGCCGGCGTTCTCTTAGACCGCTCACCCCGCCTGGGTCACACGGCCGCGCCGGGGCCTGGCAGCAGGTCGACGTCACCCGCGTGCATCGGCCGGCCGCAGTGGGCGCAGCGCAGGTCGACACCGCTGATCTCACCGCACGCGTGATGGCGGTAGAGCACCGGCGGGCCGGCCTCGCCCGCGAGCCACCTGTCCCCCCAGCCGGCCATGACCATGAGCAGGTCGACGAGCTCGGCGCCCTTCTGTGTCAGGTGGTACTCGTGGCGCGGCCGCTGGTCGTAGGGGCGGCGTTCGAGCACGCCGTGGTCGACGAGGTGGTTCAGCCGCTCGGTCAGCACCTTGCGCGAGATCCCGAGGTCGGCCTGGAGCTGGTCGAACCGTCTCACCCCGGCCCACACGTCACGCAGGATCAGCGGCGACCACGGCTCCCCGATCACGTCGAGGGTGCGCGCGATGGAGCAGGCCAGCTTCCCGAAGTCCGTGCGTTGCATGGAAGGAGTCTAGCAATTTGAGTTCCCTCAGGGAACTCCGAATGCTACGGTCATGGAGTCTCTTGAAGGAACTTCGGGAAGGAGCACGGAGATGGGCAAGGTCTTCAGCGCCCACGCGGTGTCGGTCGACGGGTACATCACCGGTCGCGGTCCCGGCACCGGGCGCGGACTCGGCGACGGGACGACGCTCTTCGACTGGTACGCCGACGGCGACACGCCCAGCCGGGTCTTCGACGGATTCAGACTGAGCGAGCCCAGCGCCCGGGTCTTCGACGCCCTCGCCGGACGCGTGGGCGCGGTCGTGGCGGGACGCAACACCTACGAGGACTCCGACCACTTCGGAGGCGGCAGCCCCCACCCGACGGCCCGGCTGTTCGTCCTCAGCCGTCGGCCGGCGCCAGAGATGACCGAGCGGCAGACCCTCGTCACCACCGGCGTCGAGGACGCGGTCGCGGCGGCCCGCGAGGCCGCCGGCGACCTCGACGTCGGTCTCATGGGCGGCGGCGTCGTGACCGAGGCGTTGAAGGCGGGGCTCGTCGACGAGGTGATCCTCCACCAGGTGCCCGTCCTGCTCGGCGGCGGCCGTCCCTTCTTCCAGGCGCTCCCCGAGCACGTACGCCTCCGCCTCGTCGAAGCCGTCCCGGCGCCGGGCGTCACCCACCTGCGCTACGAGGTCGAGCGATGAGCCTCGCCGTCGGCGGCCCCACGGCGACCGGCGCCCACGCCGCCCAGGCACCGCTCGACCCGGGCGGGGAGGCCTTCCTCATCCGGCGCGGCGGAAACGCACTCGCCGACCCCCGCCAGAAGCCCACCCGGCACCATCACGGAACCCGGACCAGGAGATGACCACGATGCTCGACCCCGACGTGCGCCGCGTGCTCGACGGCGCCTCGATCGCCCACCTCGCCAGCGTCCTCCCCGACGGCGCTCCCCACTCCGTCCCGGTCTGGATCGGCACGGACGGCGACCATGTCGTGATCCTCACCGGTCCGCACTCCCGCAAGGCCCGCAACCTGCGGCGCGACCCGCGGGTCGCGATCTCCCTGACGCCGGCCGACAACCCGTTCCAGCCGGTCATCGTCCGCGGCAGGGTCGTCGAGTGGGTCGAGGGCGACGCCGCCTGGGAGATCGTCGACCGGATCTCGACGAAGTACATCGGCGGCCCCTACTCACGTGACGAGGAACGGGTCGTCGCGCTCATCGAGCCCGATCGACAGAGCGTGGGTTGACGCCTCGCCGGGGCGTCGTCACCACTCGTGTCACGAGGCGCACGCGATCGCGTCGCCCCTGGTGAAAGCTCCGCCGGTCGAACCGGGGAAGACGCGGAAGGCCGATCCCGGCATCACCGGACGGTAGCGTCGAGTTCGGCCGGGTCTCGCCGGGTTCGGGAGTTAAACCGGTTGCTTCCGGCATGGGGGCTTGTTTGACTTGGCTCCGAGCAGACAAGGGGGGATGTTGATGGCCGTGGGCACCGAGGACGCCGTCGTGCGCCCTCGAGCGGGTCGACGTCCCCACCGGAGGCTCCGGCGGGGGTGATCCCGCGTGGGTTGCGACGGCACAGTCAGCCGACTCGTCACCCATTTCGTTTGGAGCTCCTCCATTGCCACGCCATCGCGCCCGCATCGGTTCCTTCCGTTGCGTCAACTGCCGTCTCGACGTGCCCACCGACGCGCCGGGCACCGCACACCGCAACCACTGCCCCACCTGCCTGTGGTCCAGGCACCTGGACAACACTCCGGGCGACAGAGCCGCCGACTGCGCCTCAGGCATGGCGCCGATCGCCATCCACGCGCGTCAGGACGGCGAGTGGGCGATCATCCACCGCTGTACGGCGTGCGGCACGCTCAACGCCAACCGCGTCGCCGGTGACGACAATCCGCTCACTCTGATGCGGCTGGCCGTCGCGCCACTGGCACGCCCGCCGTTCCCGCTGGACTACTTCGCCCAGCTCTGAGACGGCTTCCCCGAGTCCGCCGGGCGGTCGTGATCGCGGTGGAACCGCCCGGCGTCTTCAGCGGAAGGAGCGGCGGTAGGCGGCCGGGGTGGTGCGCAGGGCGGTGTGGAAGCGGCGGCGGAGGTTGACCGCCGAGGAGAGGCCGACGCGGGTGGCGATGGTCTCGACGGGCAGGTCGGTCTCCTCCAGCAGGGCGCGGGTGGCGGCCAGGCGGCGTTCCAGCAGCCAGCGGGCGGGCGGGACGCCGAGCTGGTCGGCGAACTGCCGGGTGAGGGTGCGGGGGGAGACGCCCGAGTAGGCGGCCATGTCCTCGACGGTGACCTGGTCGGGCAGATGTGAGAGGAGCCATTCGAGCAGGGGGGCCAGGGAGTCCGGCATGGGGCCGGTGGTGGGGAGGGAAGGGTACTGGCGCTGGCAGCCCTCGCGGTGCGGACCGGCGGCGAGCTGGCGGCCGATGCGCATGGCGTGGGCCGCGCCGTACTCCTGGAGGACCTGGTGAAGGCAGAGGTCGAGGGTGGCCGCCGAGGCTCCGGCGGTGGCGACGTCACCGTGGTCGACGTAGATGACGGTGTCGTCGAGGATGACGCGGGGGTGACGGGCGGCGAGTTCGCCGGAGAGTTCCCAGTGGACGGAGGCGCGGCGGCCGTCCAGGAGGCCCAGGGCGGCGGGGACGAAGATCCCGGCGCAGACGGCGGCGATGCGGGCGCCCCGGGCGTGGGCTCGGGACACCGCCTGGAGTACGGCGGGCGAGGGGGTGAGGGTCCAGCTCCAGCCCGCGATGACCACGGTGTCGGCGTCGTCGAGGGCTTCGAGGCCGTTGTCCACCTGGATGGGGACGCCGAGGGTGGTGGGGAGGGAGCCGGGCTGTTCGGCGCACAGGTCGAAGCTGTAGTGCTGGGGGATGTCGGGGCCGTGGTAGCCGAAGACGGCTGAGGCGGAGGTGACCGGGTAGAGCTCCTGCTTCGGGGCGACCAGGGCGACCACGCGATGCGGGCCGGAGGGCGTCGGGGGCGTTTCCGGGCAGTGCAGGGTCATGGCGCAAATGTACCCAATGATGTCATTTGGGACACCGGCGCTCTGATCTGGAAAAACCCAGAATTGGGGCTCATGTGGACGAGGAACTTCACCCTCTACTTCGGGGCCCGCACAATCTCTCTGCTCGGTGACGCGATGATGCCCGTCGCCTCGGCGCTGGCGATCGGGAAAGTCTATGGGATCGCGGGCGTCGGCTACGTGCTCGCGATCTGGACCACGTCGGCCGTGCTGGTCATGTTGTTCGGCGGGGTTTTCGCCGATCGGATCGGCGCCCGGCGCTTGATGATCGGCGCGGACCTGCTCAGGGTCGTCACCCAGGGGTGTGTGGCCGTCGCCTTCCTGGACGGCGCTCCGCCGCTCGCCCTGTTGCTGGCGATGGCGTTCTTGTCGGGCATAGGCGCGGGGACGTTCGAACCGTGCGTCAACGGCATGGTCCCCCTGGTCGCCAAGGATCCGCAGCGGGCCAACGCGACGCTGAAGATCGCCGAGGCGGTCACCCAGCTGGCGGGTCCCGCAGTGGCCGGGGTCCTCATCGTCGTCGCCGGGCCGGTCTTCGTCTACACGGTGGACGCCGCGACGTTCCTGGTCAGCGGGCTGTTCCTGCTGCTGGTCCGGGTCACCGTGCCCAGGCCGGAGCCCTCCAACGTGCTGAGCGACCTGCGCAGGGGCTGGGAGGAGTTCAAGGCCAGGAGCTGGATGTGGTCGGTCATCCTGGTCTGGGTGTTCTGGGGTGTTCTGGTGGTCGGGCCGTACGTGCCGCTGTCGTCGCAGGTCATCGGGGCCGACTACGGCTGGGTGATGGCGGCGCTCGGCCTCGGCACCGTGCTGGGCGGGCTGGTGGCGATCAGGCTCAGGCCGCGCAGGCCGCTGACGGCTGGGGCGGTGGCGCTGAGCGGGTACGTGGCGGTGCCGCTGACGGTCGCGCTCGGGCTGCCGCTGCCGCTGCTGATGGCCGGGCACCTGCTCGGAGGGGGCGCGTTGGCGTTCTGGTCGGTGATGTGGTCGACCAGCGTGCAGACGCAGGTCGCGCCGGACGTGGTGAACCGGGTCAACGCCTACCAGGTGGCCGGGTCGGTCTCGGGCATGGCGGTCGGGCAGGCGCTGGCCGGTCCGGTCACCGCGCTGGTCGAACCGCGCGCCTTCATGCTGGGGTCGGCCCTGGTGACGGTCGGCGTGGTGGCGGCGCTGCTGTTGATCAAGCCGGTCAGGCGGCTGGGCCGGGAGCCTCAGGAGACCGGAGGCCCGTCGATCCCGGTCTCGGCCGGCGTGTTGACGTAGTCGGTCATCGCGGATCATCGAACGTCGCCTGACGCGGCGCTAGCCGAGCCAGCCCGCGGAGCCGTCGGGGACGCTGGCCAGCAACGCCCGGGTGTAGGGGTGGGCGGGGGCGTCAAGGACCTGGTCCGCGGAGCCCGTCTCCACGCACCGGCCCGCCTCCAGCACGTAGAGCCGGTCGGCGATCTGGCGGACCACGGCCAGGTCGTGGGTGATGAACAGCATCGCCATGGACAGCCGTTCGCGCAGCTCGGCCAGCAGGCCCAGGATCTGCGCCTGGACCGAGACGTCGAGGGCGGACACCGGTTCGTCGCAGATCAGCAGCCGGGGCTCGCCCGCGACGGCACGGGCGATCGCGACCCGCTGTCGTTCCCCGCCCGACAGCCCGGCGGGACGCATCCCGGCCATGTCGCGGCCCAGACCGACCGACTCCAGCAGCCGGGCGACGTCTCCCGAAGCCGCGGGACGGCCGTCCGCGCGCAGGGCCTCGGCGAGGGCCGCCCCGATCGTGCGGGCCGGGTTGAGCGTCGAGTAGGGGTCCTGGAAGATCATCTGTGCGGTGCGGCGCGCCTGGCGCACCGCCGTACGGCTCAGCCTGCCGTAGTCGGAACAGTCGACGCCGTCGAGCAGGATCGTGCCCGCGTCCGGGCGTTCCAGTCCGGCGACGCAGCGGGCGAGCGTGGTCTTGCCCGACCCGGACTCACCGACCACACCGACGACCTCGCCGGAGGCGATGGACAGACTCACCCCGGCCAGCGCGGGACGGCCGGCCCCGGCGAACGTCCTTCGCAGGTCACGAACGTCGAGCACCGCGTCGGCCAGGCCTCTGAACGGAAGCGTGACACCCGGCGCGGGCGCGGGCTGGGCGGGCAGCTCCGTGGCGCGCAGGCAGGCGGACTCACGGCCCGGCCGTACGGCCTTCGGCACCGGCCCCACGGCCAGGCACTCGGCCACGGCGAGGGAGCACCGCTCCGCGAAGGCGCACCGGTCGGCCACGGCGTCATGGGCGGGCACGGAGCCGGGAACCGCGGGGATGACGGCCAGACGCCGGTCCGCGGGCGGCTCGGCGGCCAGCAGGGCCCGGGTGTAGGGGTGGAGCTGCTCGTTCCGTACGGCCGCCGCCCCGCCGGTCTCCATGATCCGGCCCGCGTACATCACCACGACCCGGTCGCAGGTGGAGAACGCCAGGCGCAGGTCATGGGTGATGAGCACGAACGCCATGTCCCGCTCACGCTGGATGCGCCTGACGAGGGCGAGCACCTCGCGCTGCGTGGTGGCGTCGAGCGCGGTCGTCGGCTCGTCGGCGACGAGCACCCGCGGCCCGCCCGCGAGCGCGGCGGCCAGCCCGACGCGCTGCCGCATGCCGCCGGACAGCTGGAAGGGGTGACGTCCCGCGACGTCCTCCGGCAGGCCGACCTCGGCCAGCAGCCGAGGCACCTCGACCTTCGGGTCCGCCCCCTTCGGCAGCCCGTCCGCGATCTGCCGCCCCACCCTGCGCAACGGGTTGAGCAGGGTGAACGGGTCCTGCATGAGGAGGGAGACCACGCCGCCGCGCTGCCGGGCGCGGGTGCGCGGGTCGTCGTCGACGCGCACGCCGTCGACGTCCACCCGCCCGGTGGCCTCAAGCCCCCGGGGCAGCAGACCAAGCATCGCCCTGACCGTGAGCGACTTGCCCGAGCCCGACTCGCCGACGATCGCGACGGACTCGCCGGGCGCGACCTCGAAGGAGACCCCGGACAGCAGGGTCCGTCCCGTGGCGGGCTGGCGCACGGCGAGCCCCTCGACCCGGACGCCCCCGGAGAGCCCGGCGTTCCGGACGTCTCCTGAGAGACCAGCGCCCCGGACGTCTCCTGAAAGCCCGGCGTCCCGGATGCCCCCGGAGAGCCCGGCGGCCTCGGGACGTCCCGCTCCGCCCCCTCCCGTCCCTGGCCCGCCCGCGTTCCCCGCCCCCGGCCCGTCCGCTCTCGATGCCATCTCAGCGTGCCCTTCCGCGCCGGTCGACGCGTTCGTACAGCCAGTCGCCCACGATGTTGAGCGCGGCGGCCGTGGCGATGATGGCCAGGCCCGGAGCGATCACCGTCCAGGGGTTGGTGAGGAACTGGGTGCGGTTGTCCGACAGCGTGCGCCCCCAGTCGGGAGAGCCCGCGGGCACCCCCAGGCCGAGGAAGGACAGCGACGCCAGCGAGACCAGCGCGTAGGCGAAGTTGAGGAAGACGTTGGCCAGCGCGACCGGGGCGATGTTCGGCCAGACGTGCCTGGTCATGATCCGCCATGCGGAGAGGTTCTTCAGCTGCGCGGCCTCCACGTAGGGGCGGTGCCGCTGTTCGAGCACGGCTCCGCGCACCACCCGCGTGTCGGTCGGCGCGAACAGCACGACCAGCACGGCGATCGCCAGGCCGTACCCGCCGCCCAGGACGCCTGCGACGACGATCGCCACCAGGAGCGCGGGCAGGGAGAACACCAGGTCCGCCCAGCGCATGGCCAGCGCGTCGACCCAGCCGCCGAGGTATCCGGCGGGCAGGCCCACGAGGTTGCCGATGAGCATCGACCCGGCGGCGACGCACAGCGCTCCCGGCACCGCCGTACGGGCTCCGGCGACCAGGAGCTCCAGCACGTCGCGGCCGAGATCGTCGGTGCCGAGCGGGTGACCGGGGCCTGGGCCCGTGATGCCCAGCATCAGGTCCTGCGCGGTCGCGTCCGGCACGATCCAGGGGGCGAAGACGGTGGCCACCGCCACCGCGACGAGGACGGCCAGCGCGACGGCCACGCTGATCGGGGGACGACGCCTCGTCTCCCGGGCAAGCCCGGCCCGCGGGTGCTTCATGGCGTCCTCCCGCCGGACTCGGTCCGTGAGCGTGTCATGACGTCCTCCCGCCGGGCCTGGTCCGTGGATGCGTCATGACGTCCTCCCGCCGAGCCTGACCCGGGGGTCCACCACCGAGTAGCCGACGTCGACCAGGAGGTTGACGACGGCGATGAGCAGGGTGAGCAGCAGCGCGAGCGCCTGGACCGCCGGGACGTCCTTGAAGGTGACCGAGTCGACGAGCAGGGAGCCGAGGCCCGGCAGCGCGAAGGTCACCTCGACCAGCACGGTCCCGGCCAGCATGCCGGTCACGATGAGCCCGGCCGCGGTGAGGATCGGGACGAGCGAGTTGCGCAGCGCGTAGCCGAGGACGGCGGCGGAGCTCAGGCCGCGTGCTCTGGCGAACACCACGTAGTCCTGGTCCAGCTCGCGGATCAGCGCGGCCCTGCTGAAGCGGACGAGCATGCCGACGGCTCCGACGGCCAGCGCGGCGGCGGGCAGCGTCAGGTGCCAGATCTGGTCGGCGAGGCCCTCACCGGTGCCGTAGACGGGGAACCAGCCGAGCCAGGCGGCGAAGACCACGAGCAGCAGCAGTCCGACGGCGAACGGCGGGGCGCTCAGCCCGACCACTCCGGCGGTGACCACGAGCCTGTCGGTCGCCCTGCCCCGGCGCAGGGCTCCCGCCACGCCCAGCGGGATGCCGGCGAGCAGCGACAACAGCGTGCCGTACCCGGTGAGCGCCAGGGTGAGCGGGAGCCGGTCGCCGATCATGTCGGCGACCGGTGAGCCGGTCCTGATGGAGACGCCGAGGTCCCCGCGGAGGACGCCGCCGAGCCAGCTCAGGTACTGCACCGGCAGCGGGTCGTCGAGGTGGTAGCGGGCCTGGATCGCGGCGATCGTCTCCGGGGTCGCCGGACGGGTGCCGAGCAGGGTCTGCTGCACCGACCCCGGGGCGAGGTAGAGCAGGCCGAACACGCCGATCGACAGCAGCACGACGACGACGGCGGTGCCGGCGAACCTGCGCAGCAGAAACGCGCCCCAGCTCCGCCACGCCATCACAGCACCCCGTTCCCCGCCAGCCACGCGACCACCCGTTCCGCCGCGTCACGGCGGTGCTCCGGCTCGGTCAGCTCGTGGCCCTCCCGAGGGTAGACGACGAGTTGAGTCCTCACGCCAGCCGCTGACCAGGCACGATAGAGCTGTTCCGCCTGACCGACGGGGGTCGTGCGGTCCTCCGCGCCGTGCAGGATCAGCGTCGGGGTGGTGACGGCGGCGGCGTGGCACACCGGGGAGCGGGCGGCGAGGAACTCCCTGCCCTCGGTCGTGGCGACGTCGGCTCCCCGGTGGTAGAGCGGGTCGTAGCCTCCGGCGAGGTTGCTGGCGGTGGCGAAGCTGAGCCAGTCGGCGACGCCGGACATCACCACCGCGGCCGCGAACCGGTCGGTGCGGGTCACCGCCCACGCGCTGAGGTAGCCGCCGTAGCTCAGCCCGAGCACGGCCATGCGCCCGGGGTCGGCGATCCCGCGCTCGACGAGGCGGTCGACTCCGGCGAGGACGTCGCCGAGATCCTCCTCGCCGACGCGGCCGATGACGCGACGCGCGTAGTCCTGCCCGCGCCCGCTGCTCCCCCTGGGGTTGGGCAGCAGCACGGCGGCGCCCGCGTGCACCAGCGGCAGCGCGAGCTGGTCGGACTCGGCGGGCGCGAAGGTGCTCGACCACAGCCAGGTGGGGCCGCCGTGCGCGATGACGACGAGCGGCCTGGCCCGCCCCCCGTCGCCGTCCGGGACGGGAGCGTCGTCCGGAATGAGAGCGCCGTCCATGGCTGGAACGGCGTCCAGAGCGGGAGCGGCGTCCAGAGCGGGAGCGGCGTCCAGAGCGGGAGCGCCGTCCAAGGCTGGAGCATCGTCCAGGGCCGGAGCGGCGTCCAAGGCTGGAGCATCGTCCAGGGCCGGAGCGGCGTCGGGGGCGTCGCGGTCCATGGGGGTCAGCAGAAGGCCCTGGACGGTGAGCCCGTCAGGTCCGGTCCAGCTCACCTCCTCCTGGCGTACGGCCAGCCGGGCGAGATCCTCGTTGAGGCCGGTGACCTGACGCCACTCACCCTCGCCCACCCCGGCCACCGCGATCTCCGGAGGCCGTTCCGCCGTCTCCCAGACGGCCGCGGCGAGCGTGCCCGCGCGGTCGACGGACAGGGACGGCTGCCCGTCCCGCCCGCCCAGGGTGCCCCAGGCGGTCCACCGGGTCAGCAGGCGACCGTCGGCGGTCAGCGTGCCGCCGTGCGTGCCGGTGCCGGACCAGCCGGTGAACCACAGGGTGTGCTCGTCCAGCCAGCCCAGGTCGGTGACGTCGTCCACGGCGGTCAGCCGCGTCACCTCGCCGCTGTCCAGGTCGACGTGGACGATCCGCCCGGAGACGATGGACAGCCCCTCGACGACGACGACGGCGCGTCCCCCGGGGGCCAGCCGGGGGCGGTTGAGCTGCCAGGAGGTGCTCATGAGGGTCCTGGTCCCGCCGGTCTCGCGGTCGATCAGGTCGAGACGGGGCCGGTAGTACCCAGCGGGCGTCTCGTCCGCCGAGGTCACGGCCAGCGCGACGCCGTCACGCCAGTCGGCGTCCCACACGGTCAGGCCCGTCAGGGGGATGGGCCGCGGGGCCGCGTCGCCGACCTCGGCCCAGGCGAGCCGCCGCAGCCGCCCTCCGGGGGTCCTGACGAAGGGGTCGGAGGGATCGGCGACCCGCAGGCCGAGGTGGCTGCCGTCGCGTTCGCTGCCGGGGTCGGCGAGCCGTACGAGCACGGTGCCGTCGTTCCCGGCGACCAGGTCCTCGATCTCCCCGTCCACCCTGACCCGCCAGGTGAGGGTGAGGTCGTCCGCCGAGCGGACCTCGACGTGGTCGAGGTCCTGCCCCTCACCGGAGGCGAACAGCAGCCGCCCGTCGGGCAGCCACCGGGTGAGCGCGTGCCAGCGCCCGGACGCCTCAGCCGCCTGCGGCACGCTCCGTACGATTGCCGCCTCCGGCACGCCCCGCACGACCGCCGCCTCCGGCACGGGGACCGGCGCGCCTTCCGCCGCGAGGTCGAGGACGTGGGCGACGGGGCCCGCGTCCGACAGCGGCAGGACGCACGCGACCCGGCTTCCGTCGGGGTGCAGCGTCACGGCGTCGGGCACGCGCAGGGCCGCCAGCGCCGTGTGCGCCTCCAGCGCCGCCTGTCTCGCGCGCGCCTCCGGCGGCACGGCCCGCCCCGCGCCCGACGACAGCGGCGTGGTCACGAGCGGGCGGAGAGCTTGGCGGCCCAGGGGCCGACGAAGAAGTAGGGGCCGAACTCGCCCGCGCCGACCTTCGGGCCGAACGCGGTCGCCGCCTCGCCCCACCACAGCGGCTGGTACGGGACGTCGGCGGCGGCCTTGACCAGCGCGTCGCCGAGCAGCTTGCCCCTGGCCGCGTCGTCGACGCTCTTCTTGGCGTCGTCGAGCAGGCCGGTCACCTCGGCGTTGGCGTACTCGGCGATGTTGGAGCCGTTCTCGCCGACGTAGGCGCCGTTGAGGAGCTGCTGGATGTACTCGGACGGGTCGCCCGTCGTGGCGAAGTACCAGCCGAGATAGACGCCGGAGGCGTGCTTGCCGAGCTCGGCGATCCACTGCTCGAGCGGGATCTCCTTGACCTCCAGCGTGATGCCGATGGTCTTGAGGTTCTCCGCGAGGGTGAGGGCCGCCCTGCCGAGCTGGGGGCCGCTGCTCGGGTAGGTCAGCACGTCGCTGAAGCCGTTCGGGACCGACGACTGGGCCAGCTCGGCCTTGGCCTTGGCGAGGTCGAAGCCGTACTGCGGGATGCCGGCGTACAGGCTCTTGACCCCGGCCTCGTCGAGCACGCCGCCCCACTGCGCGGGGTCGGGGATGGTCACGGCCACCTGACCGTGGCCGCGCAGGACGCTGCGCACGATGCCGTCCCGGTCGATCGCGTGGGCGACCGCCTTGCGGACGTGGATGTCGTTCCACGGCTTCTTCGCGGTGTTGAAGGCGAGGGTGACCAGGGAGCGGTCGCTGGCCGTCTTCAGCTCGACACCGGAGATCGCCTTCCACTGGTCGATCTGCTCGGCGGGGACGTTCAGCGCGACGTCGACGGAGCCGCCGCGCATGGCGAGCAGCCGGGTGGACTCCTCGGGGATGAAGTCCAGCCTGATCTGACGGTAGGGGGCCTTGCCGCCCCACCAGGCGTCGTTGCGCTCCAGCGTCACGTGCGAGTCGGGCGCGAACTCGGTCACCTTGTAGGGGCCGGTGCCGAGGATCTTCCCAGTGGGGGTGCCGATGTCCTTGCCGGTGGCGTCGATGAACTTCCTGCTGGTGACCAGCAGGGTGCCGGGCGAGGGCGTCCAGGCGAAGGAGGCGTCCGGCTCCTTCAGCGTGATCGTGATCTCGGAGGGGCCGCCGGCCTCGATCTTGTCCACGTTCGCGTAGGCGTAGGCGAAGGCCGAGGTCGAGCCCTTCTTCGCGTGCAGGTCGAGGCTGGCCACGATGTCGTCGGCGGTGAGCGGCGTCCCGTCCGCGAACGTCACCCCGGAACGGATCTTGTAGACGTAGGTCTTCTGGTCCTTCCGCTCCCACGACTCGGCGAGAGCGGGCTGGAGGCCGCCGTCCTGGCCGACCCCGACGAGCGCCTCCTGGCAGAGGAGGGCGACGACGTAGTTCATGATGCCCGCCTCCTTGCTCGCGTCCAGCGAGCTGATCGAGGAGGGCAGCGCGACCTTGAGGACGTCGAGAGACTTCGCCGGAGCGCCCGCGTCCTTCGAGGAGTCGGCGGGGCCGCTCGAGCCGCAGGCGGCGACGAGACCGGGAACCGCGGCCAGGCCGCCCACGATGGCGATGGACCTCAGGAGGGAGCGCCGGGTGAGGGCGGCGTCGGGGAGACCGGTCACAGGGACCTACTTTCGTGCGACCAGCCAGCCTGTCTAGCTGCTGCGTCTACCATTACTATCCACTTGGCTCAGGAGAGTATTCGCTCCATAGCATCCGGGTCAAACCCACCTTTCGAATGGGGAATGCATGGACTCCCTCACCGTTTACAGCGCCCCCTGGTGCGGTCACTGCCACCGCCTGAAGGCCGCCCTCACCCGCGCGGAGATCCCCTTCGTGGAGGTGGACGTCGACCTGACACCGGGGGCGATCGACCTCATCACCGAGATCGGCGGCGGCTCCTGGCTCATCCCGACCGTGGTCATGCCCGACGGATCCGGCCTGGTCAACCCGAGCCTCCAGGAGATCCGCGACCGCCTGACCTGACGGCGGGACCGCGGGGTCAGGCGAACAGCGGTTCGAGCAGCAGCAGCACGCCGAAGACGGCGAACGCGGCGGCGGCGCCGTACCGGATGACCTTCTCCGGGAGGTGCTTGCCGAGCATCCGGCCGACGGCGATCGCCAGCGCGTCCGCGGCGACCATGCCGACCGTCGAACCGAGCCAGGTGCCGAACCAGCCGTACTGCGTGGCCAGGGTGATGGTGGCCAGCATGGTCTTGTCGCCGAGCTCGGCGAGGAAGAAGGCCACGGTCACGGCGACGAGCGCGGAGCGGGTCGTGCGCTTGGCCTTCTGCGCCTCATCGTCGGTCAACTCGTCCCCGCGCAGCGTCCACGCGGCGAAGCCGAGGAACGCCAGGCCCGCGACGATCGTGATCGCCGTGGTGGGAATCAGGTCACCGGCCAGCCTGCCCAGGCCGACGCTGACCAGGTGGACGACCGCGGTCGCCAGGGTGATGCCGGCCAGGACCGGCCACGGCTTGAACCGGGTCGCGAAGGTCATCGCCATGAGCTGACTCTTGTCGCCGAGCTCGGCGACGAAGATCACAGCGAGACTGATCCAGAACGCTTCCAACGAGCTGCCCTTCCGCGCGCGGCCGGGCCGGAAGGGGCACCCGGGGAGTCTCGGGCACGACTTCGGCCCGGCGGCATCGATGTATGCCTGCCAGGCCGAAGGTCTCGTCCGCCTCTGTGCGAGGCCCGCGCGACCGGGCGCCGGAGCGCCAGTATGTCGATCACGCGATTGGGACTACTCCCCTTCGGGTGTTTCCACCTGACTCTAACAGGCGGAACGCACCCGTTGATTCCCCTGCGCGGAACACACCCGGCGTCGCCGCGGCGGGCCGATCGGACACAGGGGGACCGGACACAGGCGGACCGGACACAGGCCGATCGGACACAGGCCGATCGGACACAGGCCGATCGGACACGGACGGGTCAGAGACGGGCGGGTCAGAGACGGGCGGGTCAGAGACGGGCGGGTCAGAGACGGGCGCCCACCATCACGGGCTCGTTGACGAGCGTGACGCCGAACTTCTCCAGCACGCCGTCCCTG
This sequence comes from Streptosporangium carneum, assembly GCF_027922005.1. Classification (GTDB taxonomy): domain Bacteria; phylum Actinomycetota; class Actinomycetes; order Streptosporangiales; family Streptosporangiaceae; genus Streptosporangium; species Streptosporangium carneum. The sequence continues at coordinate 324,063 of NZ_BSEV01000008.1, forward strand.
ACCTCGCGCGCCAGGTCGAGAAGGTCGGCGGTCGTCGCCGACAGCTCGGGGTTGGTCATGGCGAGGGTGTGCTTGGTGGAGATGCGTGCGGGACCGCGCCGGTAGCCCTTGGGGAAACCGGCGTTCTCGATCAGCCAGGCGGCGGGGACCTTGACCGAGCCCTCGGGCGTGTCCCAGCGAGGGAACCCGGGAACGCGCAGCTCCAGCTCGGCCGCCTGCTCCGCGGTGAGGATCGGGTTGGTGAAGAACGAGCCCGCGCTCCGGGTGTCCGGGTCGGTCGCGTCGAGCACCATTCCCTTGCCCCTGCGCAGCTCCAGCACCGCCTCGCGGGCCCGCGCCAGCGGCACCCGGTCGCCGAGCTCGACGCCCAGCCTGGCCGCCAGCTCCCGGTAGGCGACGGGACCCGACGTCTCCCCCCTGGCCAGCTCGTAGGTGACCGCCAGCACGACGTGCCTGTCCGGCTCCTGCTTGAACGCGCTGTGCCGGTAGGCGAACCCGCACTCCGCCGCGGTCAGGTCGCTCACCTCGCCGGTCCTGCGGTCGTAGACCCGCACCCCGGTGACGGTCTGCGAGACGTCCTGACCGTAGGCGCCGACGTTCTGGATCGGCGTCGACCCGACCAGCCCGGGGATCCCCGACAGGCACTCGATCCCCGGCCGCCCCTCGGCGACCGCCAGGGCGACCAGCGCGTCCCAGTCCTCGCCCGCCTGCGCGGTGATCCGGTCGCCGTCGACCTCGACACCCCGTGAGGCGACCCGCACGACCAGGCCGTCGAACCCCTCGTCCGCCACGACCAGGTTGCTGCCCCCGCCGAGCACGAGCACGGGCTCACCCGCCCTGTCCGCCCCCGCGACCAGCTCGACGATCTCCTCCGCCGACCCGGCCTCGACGAACGCCCCGGCGGGGCCGCCCAGTCCCAACGTCGTGTACGGCGCCAGCCGTACCCCTGCAACCCGCTCAGTCATGCGCTTCCCCACGCCAGTGCGAAATCCGGCGACCAGCCTACGTGGCGCGGAGCAGCCCGAGCACGCGGTCATAGGTCCTGCGTGACTCCCTGTCGCGGTAGTCGGGATCGACGTCGTGGTAGCCGCGGTGCCGTTCCTCGTGAACCGGCAGATCGCCGCCGAGGGCGACGACGGTTCCGGGAAGCGAGAGGGAGAACTCCAGGTCGGCGTTGCGGTAGTAGCGGGCGTCACGGGAGAAGCCGCCCGCGGTGAGCGCGGCCTCCCGCCTGACGGCGAACAGGTGGCCGAGGACCCCTCTGACCTCGCCCGGCCCCGCCTCGTGCCAGTCGTGACCGTCCGCCCCGGGGTTGACGCCCTTCCAGCCCGCCGCGGCGACGTCGTCCTCCAGAGCCCTGACCAGGGGGGTGATCGCGTCGCCGTCCAGGATGGTGGAGGTCTCCATCACGACGTGCACGTCGGAGTCGTCGAGCTGGAGCAGCTTCGTACGGCTCTCGCCCCACCCCGCGGAGCCTCCCCTCCAGTGCGCGGTCTCGGCCACATGCCATGCCTCGACCCTGCGGGGATACTCCTTGGCCAGCTCCTCCAGGACGATCCCGGCCCCGTCGACGTTCCCCAGGTCCAGGGCGATGATCCTCGCGTCGGTTCTGGCGATCAAGGCGCGGACGCACTCCCGCAGGTCGTCGGGCCAGCCGTCGACCACGAGCGCGACCGTCACGGCCGGGGGCGCGACCGGTTCCTCGGGCTCGATCGGGGTGACCTCCTCGTCGAGCCGGGACACCGACAGGCTTCCGTCCCACAGCAGTTGGGAGGCGAGAGTCCGCTCAGGATGCCCCTCGTGGTCGTCCGACCTGCCGACGAGCTCGGACCCCTCCGGCTCCTGTTCGGGCGCGGCCTCGGTCTCCGCGACCCGTTCGGCCTCCAGTTCTCCCAGCCGTCCGGGGTGCGCGGCGGGCTCCGCGGCCTCGCCGACCCGGCCCGCCTCCGGGGAGGTGTCCTCGTGGACCGGCGCGCCCGACGCCCGCCCCGCGCCGGCGGCGCTCGCGGCGGCGTCCTCCGCGCCCGTGGAACCCGGGGAACCGGCCCCCGCGTCCCTCGCCGACCGGCCAGGCCTTCGCGGCACGGGGACCGAGGTGACCGTGGGCCACACCTCGAAGGGCGGCCTGGGGGTCAGGTCGAACCCCTCACCGGTGTCGCGGACGACCCAGCCCTCGGCTTCGATCTCGTCACGGAGCGCGTCGGCCCCGGCGTAGTCACCGCTGTCCCTTGCCCTGGTCCGCCGCTCTGCGAGGGACATCACGTGAGGTGGCACTTCGTTCATTCCAGGACGCTACCCACGGACAGAGGGAAGAATCAGCCCCGATCCGGAGAGGTCTCGCGTTCCTGACGAGCCAGGATCCTGTCGGCGGAGATGCCGAACATCTCGTGGGCGACGCCGAAGCCGAGATCCTGGACGAGCCGCCGCTTCCAGGGCCGCTGCACGATGGCGTGGGTGAGCCGCCGGGCGGCCCTCGGCTTCGCAGCGACCGCCTCCGCGATCTCCCAGGCGCGCGGGAGGAGCCTGTCGGCCGGCAGCACCTCGTTGACCAGGCCGAGCTCCAGCGCCTTGTGCGCCCCGATCGGTTCGCAGGTGTAGAGGTAGTAGGCCGCGCGCTTGACGCCGATCAGCTCCTGCAGCGTCAGTTGCTGCCCGTCTCCGGGCGCGACACCGGCCAGCAGGTGGGGATCGACGATGGTCGCGCTCTCCGAGGCCAGGGTGATGTCGCACAGCAGCGCGAACTCGGTGTGGGCGACGCTTGGACCGTTGATCGCGGCGATGGTCGGGATGTCTATCCCGAAGACGAAGTTCTCGAGCAGCTTCGTCGCGTCGTAGTAGGTGTGCTCGTAGGCGAAGTCCTTCGGAAACTCCTCCTGGGTGAGCCTGTCATGCGCCTCCTCGGGCGCGCCCTCGACGGTGAGCCACTGGTCTCCGGTGCCGGTGAGGATCAGGACCTCGTTCTCCGGGTCGTTGCCCACCTCCTGCCAGGCCTGGGCCCAGGCGTTGTGCACCGCGAAGTCGAACCGGGCGGGGCCTCCGGCGTTGTGCATCCGTAACTGGATGATCCCGTCACGGCGTTCCATGACGAAGTGATCGGCGTACTTCTCCGCGTATTCCTCGAACTTCGGGCGTCTGACGTAGCCGCCTGAGCGGGCCTGCCATTCCGCGAGTTCCCTGGGCATGCGACAACACCTCGACAGGGTGGAGGGAAAGGAGAGCGCATCCCGACAACAACAGGAGCGCCGCTCCGATAATACGGAGCGCCGCTCCACTTTTGCAACGGCCCATTTCCACGGCCGGGCGGCACACCGCCGCGATCCGCAGGGTTCCGAGGAGGGCGTCTAGGGCCTGTTTTGTGGATCTTCGCCGTAGCGAGGATCGGCCAGGCGGATGCACCGCAAGGCGGAGGAGGAGCTCATAACGGAGTTATGGGCGACGAGATCTCCCCGGGGCCCCCGCGGCAAACGCGGAGCTTGCGGAGTGTTTTCGTGGGGTGGGGCGACAACGCGGCGGGGCGCCGTCTGGCCGACCGCAGTAGGCAGAAAGATCCACCAAATAGGCCCTAGGGGAGGCGGACCGTCGCGCGGGCCCTGGAGAGCACCCGGGAGTCTCCGGACCGGGCGGTCAGCGCGACCACCACGCGGTTGTCCTCAAGCTTCTCCTCGACGACGCCGCTCACCGTGATGACCGCCCCCTGCTCGTCGTCCGGGACCACCACCATGGAGGAGAACCGCACGCCGTAGTCGACGACCGCGCCCGGGTCGCCGACCCAGTCGGTGACGAACCGGCCCGCCTGGGCCATGGTGAACATGCCGTGCGCGATGACGTCGGGCAGGCCGACGGTCTTGGCGAAGCGCTCGTTCCAGTGGATGGGGTTGAAGTCGCCGGAGGCTCCGGCGTACATCACCAGGTTGACGCGGCGAACGGGATAGTCGACCGCGGGGATCTCCTGGCCCGTCTCGACGTCGTCGTACTTGATCGTCGCGGTCATCTCAGCCCGCCCCTCCGCGCTCGACGATGGTGTTGTAGGTCGTGCAGACGGGCTCGCCCTCGACGGTGGAGACGTCGCTCCTGACGGTGATGAGCTCGTTGCGGCCCACGCTGCGGATGTCGGTCACCGTCGAGACCGCGACCAGCTCGTCGCCGACGCGGATCGGCCTGCTGTACTCGAACCGCTGCTCACCGTGGACGACCATGGCGAAGTTGAGGCCGAGCTCGGGGTCGGCGAGGATCGAGCCGCCCGCCAGGCTGAACACGATGGGGAAGGTCGGGGGCGCGATCACGTCCGGATGGCCGGCGGCCTGGGCGGCCTCCCTGTCCCGGTAGATCGGGTTGTTGTCGCCGATCGCCGTCGCGAACTCCCTGATCTTCACGCGGCTGACCTCGTAGGGCGGAGAGGGCGCGGACGCCCGCCCGACGAAATCACGGTTCAGAGCCATCGTGCTCCTTTGCGGATATCGAGCTGCCGAGGCCGACAGGAACGGAACAATATTCCGGGACTCACCCGGACGGCCACTGGGAAACCGTAGCCCGATCCGCGCCCCGCACACCTGTCGAGCGTGGTCAACGCCCGAAAGAGATAGTTGTGCGCATACGACAAACCGGCGCCCTCATGGAGGACGCCGGTCTGCGTTGAGTATGCGAACGCTGCCGAAGCAACCATCTCCCGGACGGAAGCGGGAGGCTTCGCGAGGACCTAGCGGGTCTCGCGGTGCGCGCGGTGCGTCTTGCAGTTGGGGCAGTACTTCTTCAGCTCAAGCCGATCCGGGTCGTTGCGCCGGTTCTTCCGCGTGATGTAGTTGCGGTGCTTGCACTCCTGGCAGGCCAGCGTGATCTTCGGCCTAACGTCGGTGGCAGCCACTTGGGAGTGCCTTTCTACGTTTGGGACTGGGACAACCCGTGCCTGTTCCCTGTGCGGGGAACCGGGAGGGTAGTAGCGGAGGCCGGACTTGAACCGGCGACACAACGATTATGAGCCGTTTGCTCTGCCTGACTGAGCTACTCCGCCTTGGGTCGACGAAATCGGCGACCCCCACAAGGATACCCGACCCGCGGACTGACTGCGCACTTGCGCAGGTCAGGGCCATCTTCCGGGTTGCCCCGGTATGCCCGTCCACGCGCCGGGAACCTCGAGTGCTTTCCAGGTGGCCGTCGAAGTCCACCCAAACCGAAAGCCCCAACCTGACGGTCAGGGCTTAAAGGCTGTCGAGCCCCTTTACGGAATCGAACCGTAGACCTTCTCCTTACCATGGAGACGCTCTGCCGACTGAGCTAAAGGGGCCTGTCTGCTCCGCTCCGGCCTTCGCCTTCGCGCTGCGGACAGGTGTAACCATACACGCCTCGGGAGCACGATGCGAAATCAATGGAGGACCACCCGGATCACCACACCTCCGCCCCGGCCGCACCCCGACGACACACGCCCGAGAAGCCGTGCGGAGGCCGCCCGAGAGCCGTTCCGAAGCCGTCGGAGAGCCATGTGCGACCGAGGTCAGGCCTTGGCCCGCGGGCCTTTCGAACACGGTTCCCGGCGGACCGGCCCGCGGCACGCCAAGTGGTCGCCAAGTAAGCCCTAAGCGGGTCGCCCCATCGTGGTGGCGCAGCGGAGCGCACCACGAAGGAGAGACCTGACATGACCCCCGAACTGCTGGGATTCCAGCTCGCCCACCGCGTCATGAGGGGCGAGGTCCGCCGCCTCGCCGTCCTCGCCACGGAGCTGGCCGACGGCAGGCAGTCGGCCGACGCGGACCGCGCCAGGGCCGTCGCCGCCTTCGTCGCGGCGATGTGCGCGAGCATCCACCATCACCATGTGACGGAGGACGAGATGCTGTGGCCCGTCATCGAGCGGTCCGCGGGGGCGGAGGTGGACCTTCGGGACCTGAGCGACGACCACTCGGAACTCGACCCGCTGCTGGCCGAGATCGACGGTCAGGCAGCGGCGTTCGCCTCGACCGGGGACGCCTCCGCGCTCGCCGTCTCGCTCACCAGGCTCGCCGACATGCTCGACGAGCACATCGAGGAGGAGGAGCGGCTGCTCTTCCCGATCATCACGAAGCATGTCTCCGTCGCCGACTGGAAGAGGATCGAGGACGCCGCGCGCAAGGGCGGCGACGTCAGAGTCGACCTGCCCAGGATCGAGCAGTACGCCAGGCCGGAGGAACTCGCCCGCCTGCGCAAACTGGCCGGGCCCGTGCTGTCGTTGATGATCTTCCTGTTCCGCGGAGGCCACCGCCGCCGCCAACGGCTCGTCTTCGGCCCTCTCGCCGGTGTCTGAGAGGGCCGAGGCTCCAGCCCGGAAGCCCTGGGAAGGGCGCGGAGCCCGCCCCGGGAGACCGGAGAGGCCAGGGGACTCCGACGCGGGAGGCCCGAGGGGCCGGAGAACCCCGCCTCGGGAGAGGCCGGGGCAGGCGGCTCGGGAGAGACCGGGGCAGGCAGGAGGCTCACAACTCCCGGGCCGCCCTGCGCGCCCAGTGCGGAGAGCCGACCCGCTCGGCGACCCGCACCGCCTTGGCGTAGTGCTCGCTTCCGTCCCTGCCGAGGAAGACCGCGAGATCGCCCAGGGTGTGCGCGACCGGCCCGATGGCGACCGAGCCCGAGGAAAGCCCGGCCAGCTCGTCGTCCCACGGCAGCAGTTCCTCGTAGCACCGTTCGGCCACCTCGCGGTCGCCCAGGGCGACGGCGTTCTCCGCCCGGAGCGCCAGCCGGATCAGCCAGTAGTAGTCCTGTCTGGCCTTCCAGCCCGGCTCCCAGACCCTCCGGGCCTCCTCCTGGCGCCCCTCGGCGACCAGTGCCCTGGTGAGGATCTCGGAGGCGTCCTGCGGGATGTGCTCGTGGATGGCCGTGAGCTCTCCGATGTCCTGCGGCAGGCCGGCGGCCAACCGGGTCACGAACCTGCCGAAGACGCCGATGCCGGAGGCGTTCGCGCCGCCTGTCGCCGCCATCCGCTCGGCCACCCCCGAGTAGGCCCGCTCGGCCGCCTCGAAGTCGCCCCCGATCAGCAGGATCAGGGTGTCCAGCATGGACAGCACGCTCAGCGCCAGCCCCAACTGGCCGCTGGTCGAGTGTTCCAGCGCCCGGTCCGCGTGCTGACGGGCGGCGGCCAGGTCGTTGCGGCCGAGGCTGACCATGAAGAGCGCGTGGTGCCCCTGCATCTGGTAGCCGGGCAGCCCCGCGCGCCCGCCCAGCTCCACCAGTTCCCGCCCCACCGCCTCCAGCTCGTCCCGCCGGTGGGGCGTCAGCAGGACGAAGTAGCGCGCGTTGAGCGCCAGGCAGATCAGCTCGGTACGGCCAAGCCTTCTGGCCAGCCGGAGCGCCTCGGCGCTGAACGCCTCGCAGGCCTCCTCGTCGTGCCCCTCGAGCTCGAAGGTGAGCGTGGCCAGCAACCGGCAGCGCACCTCGTCATCGTCAGCCGAAGCCCCCTCGGCCGACGCCCCCTCGGCCGACGCTCCCCCGCCTGGTCCCCCTTCGGCCCGCGCTTCCTCACCCCTCGCCTGCCCGCCCCGTGTCTCCTCGGCCCGCGCTTCCTCACCCCTCGCCTGCCCGCCCCGTGTCTCCTCGGCCCGCGCTTCCTCACCCCGCGCTTCCCCGCTTCGCGTCCCCTCGGCCCGCCTCCCCTCGGTCAGCGCCTCCATGACCGCGCCGACGAACACCTCGTCCACCTGCCGGTCCGGCTGAATCGACCACGTCACCGGCGCGTCGTAGGCCGTCAGCGCCCGCGTGACCCCTGTCCCGAGCCTCCGCGCCACCTCGATCGCCTGCGCCCGGTGCCTTCTGGCGGCCATCACGTCGCCCTCGTGCGCCTCGACGCCCACCAGGCGGCAGAGCAGGTCGAACCGTCTGTGCTCGTCGTTCACGAGGCCGAGCGCTCCCCGGTAGAGGCCTGCGGCCTCCCGGTGGGCGTGCAGGGCCGTGGCCTGCTCCGCCGCCGCGACCACGTACGGCACCGCGCGCTCCGCCGTGGCCGCGGTGGCGGCCGCCAGCGCGTGGTGCCCCAGCGCCGAGACGTCACCGGGCCTGACGCGCTCCAACGCGCCGAGGACCCTGCCGTGCAGGCGGGTACGGCGCAGGCCCGGGGTGTCCTCGTAGAGCGTCTCCCTGACCAGGACGTGGGCGAAGCGCACCCGGCCGGGGGCGGGCTCGGTCAGCAGCCCCGTCATGACGCCCGCCTCAAGCCCCTCCAACACCGTGTCCTCGTCGGCCCCGTCCATCGCGAGCAGCACGTCGACGTCGACGTCCCTGCCGACGACCGCCGCGTCCCGCAACGTGGTCCTCGCGGTGGCGGGCAGCCTGGTGATCCTGCGCCGGATCAGGTCCCGCACCCCGGGCGGCAGGGCCAGGGCCGCGGTCGTCCCGTCCGTGGTGATCAACCGCGCCGTCTCGCACACGAAGAGCGGGTTGCCTCCGGTCCGCTCCGCCACCGTGCGCGCGGTCACCGGGTCGACGTCACGCCCGGAACGTTCCCGCAGCAGCCGGGCCACGTCCTCCGCGCCGAGCCCGCGCAGGTCGAGCCTGTGGGTGTCGTGTCCGGCGAGGGCCGCCCACGTCGCCCCGAGATCGTCGGTCGCCTCGGCCTGACGGTAGGTGGCCACCACCATGATCCTGGCGGCCGCGAGCCGCACCGCCAGGTGACGCAGCAGCCGGAGCGTCTCGCCGTCGGCGCGGTGGACGTCCTCGAGCACGACCAGCAGCCTGGTGTCCCCCCGCACTGTTCGCCCCAGGTAGTCCTCGACCGCCCTGGCCAGCTGGAACCGGCCGGTCGCCGGGGCGTCCTCGGCCAGCAGGGGGGCGAGCCGTACCGCGACGTCGTCCTCGGGCGGTCTCACGACGGCCAGCCTGCGCAGCGCCTCGCTCCACGCCCAGGCGGGCGGCGCCCCGCCGTCCGTCTCCGGGCACCGCCCCGTGACGGTCAGCCATCCCCGGTCCGCCAGGCTCAGGGCGAACGCGTGGGCGAGCGTGCTCTTGCCCGCGCCCGCGTCCCCGCCCAGCCAGACCGTGCGCAGCCCTCGCCCGTCGGCGACGGCGTGGAGCACGGCCAGCTCCGCCGTACGGCCGATCAGCTCGGCGGCCGGTTCGGCGCTCCGGCTCCCGGACGGCGGTTCGGAGAACGCGGGTCCTGAGGGCCCCGCCCCGGGATGCACCGCCCCGGGATTCACCACCCTGAGATCCACCGCCCCGGGATCCACCGCCCCGGGATCCACCGCCCTGGGATTCACCGGCCTGGGATTCACCGGCTCCTCCCCGTGCAGGGAGGCGGCGTGGGTGAGGATGTCGGCTTCCAGCGCGCGCAGCGCGGGTCCCGGGTCCACCCCCAGCTCCTCGGCGAGGGTCTCGCGCGCCTTTCTGATCGCGGCCAGCGCGTCCGCCTGCCGCCCCGCCCGGTAGTGGGCCAGGGCGAGCAGCCGCACGGCGTTCTCCCTCAGCGGGTGGGCCCGGACGTGCTGTTCGAGCCCCACCTCCGCGTTGCGGCCGAGGGCCAGCAGAGCCTCGGCACGGCATTCGACGGCGACCAGCCGCAGCTCCTCCAGCCTCGCGGCCTCGGACTCGGCCCACTCGTCCTCGGCGAACTCCGCGTAGGCCTGCCCCTGCCACAGCGCGAGCGCCCGGTCCAGCAGGCCGAGCGCCCGCGTCCCCTCGCCCGCGGCGAGTGAGGCGGTGGCGGAGTCGACCAGCCGGGGGAACAGCCAGGCGTCCACCTGCTCGGGCTCCAGCCGGAGGCGATATCCGGGCGCGGCGCTGACCAGCACGGACGCGGGTGTGCGAGGCGGCCGGTCGGGTTCGAGCGTCCGCCGCAGATTGGACACGTACACCTGGAGGGCGGCCAGTGCCTTCGGCGGGGGCTGTCCCCGCCAGAGGTCGTCGATGAAACGATCGGTGGAGACCACATGGCCGCCCGCGGCGACCAGCCGGGCCACCACGGCCCGCTGCCGGAACGCGCCCAGGTCCACCGTACGACCGTTGATCTCCGCCTGGAGCGGACCGAGAACGCGCAACATAACAGAAGGCAGCGTATGCGGCCTTCATCACCTTTCAGTGACGCGGAGGGACACAATGCCGGATGACCGGCGCAGGGAAGCGATCAGGGCGCTCGACGAGAGCGACAGGCGGCACTGGTACTGGTACGGCAAGGACGGCGACGGCCACGTGTGGCTGTTCGAGACCGTCATCGACGACGGCGGCGAGTACTGGCCTGTCAGACACGCCGAGCTGCGCTCCGACGGCGTCGCCCTCCGGTACTCGTGGCGCCACTTCGAGGACGAGCACGGTTTCCTCGCCGAGGGTCCGCTCTATCCCGACGACTTCGGCCTGAACCCCCTGACGGCCGAGGAGTTCGCCACCCTGTGGGACGCGCTCGACGGATGAGAGCCCCCGTCAGGACTCGGCGCTCTCCATCCGGCCGTGCAGGACCGGCTCGTTGACCTCCAGGTTGTTGACCAACGTGAGGGCGGCGGACAGGGCGCCGCCGACGAGCCCTCCTGTGACCTCTCCGTACTCGATCTGAAGGACCGTGTCGGCCACGCCGCCCTCGATCCCCTCCGGGTCACCGCAGGCGCACTCGGCGCCCACCTCGGCGGCCGCGCGGAGCAGGAACGCGACGGCGTGGGCCTTGGCGCGGGGAACGGTCAGGGTGAGCAGTTCCCGTCCGGTCCGTCCCAGCAGCACCCCCTCCTCCTCACCGCCGAACAGCAGGCCGTACAACACGTCCCTGACCTCTCTCAGCAACGCCTCGCCCTGCGGTGACCGGCACGACCTGGGGACGAGCTCCTCGCCCTTGGGCGGCGGGTCGACGAGGTAGCCGCCGGCTTCCAGGACGGAGCGGTTCAGGGAGCGATACCGCTCGGTGTAGCGGGACAGGGAGTCCTCGTCCAGGCCCAGCTCGCGCAGGCGGGCCGTTCTGGCGTCGCCGTCCTCCTCGGTCTCCCCCGCCGCCCACGTCGGAGCGGGCCGCCGCGGCGCGGCCCCCGCGCTCCCGCGCTCCGGCAGGACCAACGTCAGCAACTGCTCGACCAGCCAGTCGACGGACTGGGCGCGGAGCCGGGTTCGCACCCGTTCCCTGAGCTCCTCGGAGAGTTCGTCCTGGATCTGTTCCACGATCCGCGTCACATCGAGCAAGTGAAACCCGCCTCCACCTCGGCCCTGCCGCGACTATCGCATTCGAGAAGGCCGGCGACCAGGCGGATCTCTCATCCGTCGATCAGGTGTCCGGTCCCGGACACAAAAAACAATACGGTGACCGATATAAGTGAGACAGCGCTCACCGCTAGATATTCAGTGATGAATCACGAATTAGAGGGAATTCATAAATCCCGCCGTCCCCGTCGCGGCAGCCCCCCGCGACGCCGAACGCCCCTACGGCTTTCACCGGTCCCGGCACGGTGACCGCATGCCCTCACCGGGTTCGCGGCGTCTCCGCGCGCCGGTACGGCGAGTGCCGACCCGGTCGGGCCCGACGGTGACCTGGAGATAACCATGGGCGGACGGAAACCCTGCCGGTCCGCCTCTGGAAACAGCCGCCGACTCCCGTCGATCCGGGTTCAGCCGACACGGCACACCCAGGGAACACGGGGCGGGACGCGGCTGTCACTCTCGGGCCGGCATTCTCCGAAACCCGGAAAAGGAATGGTGGATCCCACCGTTTTCCCCAGGCCCCGCGTTCTCTCAGGCCTGTGTTCCCTTGGACTCTGTGTTCCCTTGGACTCCGCGTTCCCTTGGACTCCGCGTTCCCTCAGGTCCCGCGCGACCGCGACTCCCCCAGGCTCCGCGCGCCCGCGCTCACGGCGCTCGGCGGACGCGACCCGAACCGCCCCCTGCCGCCGCCGTGCCCTGCCGTCGCGCGGAACGCGTCAGAGACGTCCAGGGGTGGTTCAGGGCGTTCCAGGGGCGGTTCAGGGGGACGGCGGTTCAGGGGGCGTCGAACAGGGCGCTGACCGATTCGCCGTCGTGGATGCGGCGCATGGCCTCGGCGAGCGCGGGCGCGACCGACAGGACACGGAGCTTCGAGCCCGGCTTGGCGTCGGGGAGAGGCACGGTGTTGGTGCAGACGATCTCCTCGACCTCGGGCTGGTCGCCGAGGCGGTCGACGGCCCCGTCCGCGAAGAGACCATGGGTGCAGGCGACCCGCACCGAGTTGACCCCGCGCTCGCGGAGACGGTCGAGCAACTCGATGACCGTCGTGCCCTTGGCGATCTCGTCATCCAGGATGATGACGTCCTTTCCCGCGACGTCGCCGATCACCGAGCCGATGGTCACGCGGTCGTCGCTGAACCGCTGTTTGGCCCCCATGGCGACCTCGGTCCCCAGGAGACGGGCGAAGGCCGCGGCCTCCTTGGCGTTGCCCAGATCGGGGGAGACGACGACGGTGTTGGAGAGGTCGTACTGGCGGAAGTGGGAGGCCAGTTCACGCAGAGCGTGCAGGTGGTCGACGGGGACGCTGAAGAAGCCGTGCACCTGGGGTGAGTGCAGGGTCACGGTGAGCACCCGGCTGGCTCCGGCGGCCACCAGGAGGTCGGCGACCAGACGCCCACCGATCGAGATGCGCGGGGCGTCCTTCTTGTCCGACCGGGCGTAGGCGTAGTGAGGCATCACCACGGTCGTCCTGGCCGCGGAGGCCCCCCTGGCGGCGTCCAGCATGAGAAGCAGTTCGACCAGGTTCTCCTGAACGGGCGGCACGAGGGGCTGGATGAGAAACACGTCCCGCTCCCGGCAGTTGGCCTGCAGCTGCACTTCCAGGCAGTCATTGGCGAAACGCTTCACCCGCACCGGATGCAGCGGGGTTCCAAGATGGGAGCAGATTTCGGCCGCCAACTCGGGATGGGCACTTCCGCTGAACACGGTGATGTCTCGCACAAAGCGCTCCTTGCTCACAGAACGGCGCTGGACCAGTCAGACGAGCGGCATGTTACAGGCGCGCGCGCATTGTCCTCACAGCCGGTAGGGCCGACAGCGTCGCCGTCATTGCCAGGGATTCGCCACAGAACTGTCATGGCGTATCCGCCTCCGGCATCGCATTCACAAGAAGCGATCACGCCGTCACCCAACGCCGCGAATCGAGGAGTGGCGACTCCGGCGAGTCCCGAGGCCATTACATGAACGTGTCTCCGGAGAAAACCCAGGAATCCCGAAAAGAGCGCATCGCCTCCGCGAGGCGGGTTTCCAGGACACCCTCGACAGTCGCGACGGCGGGAGTGCCGGTCGCGGTCGTCATCACACACCCGCGCGGGGGCGGCGTCCTTGCCAGGCGATCTTCGTAGGCCGCAGGATGTTCACCCCGTGCCGCAGACCGAATCCGAATGGTGCCATGCAGGACGTCTCCCCCACCGTCAGCGCCGTCGGCGAGGAACCTCCCGGGAGGCGGCCGTTCTGGCGCGGCCGGAAAGGCGGCTGCCTCGCAGTCGCCCTCCTGCCGGTGATCGGCCTGTTCCTCCTCGTCAAGGTCCCCATGTGGGTCGACGACGGGAAGCTGGAAGACATGATCAGCCGACTCGAGAGCCACCCCCTGCCGCCCAGGACCAGTTGGCCTGACTACGGCGGCGCCGACGGCTCCATCGCGCTTCGCGGCAACGGCAACCACTGCGACTACCGCGCCCGGTTCACCCTTGAGACAGATCTGTCCGTCCGCGAGCTCACGGACTACTACGACCGGGCGGACATCGCGGGGATCGAGGGAGGTCGGCCGTCCATCACGGTGTGGGCACGACAACCGTCGGAACGCGCCGCGTACGACCACCGGGCGGTGATCGTGGAACTGTACGACAGCACCGGCCCCGGCCTGGACATGCGCTGCACCTGATCCGGCCTGGACGTCTCGACCGGCGACCGGCGATCGCGGCATGTCGTTTCAGTATGAACCGTGGGACTGGTAGTGGCTCCACGCTCCGCACGGAGTGGAGTATTTACCCTTGATATAGGAGAACCCCCATTTAATCTGGGTCGTCGCGTTGGTCTTCCAGTCCGACCCCGCGGAGGCCATGAGCTTCCCGGGATTGGCCCACGGTATTCCGTACGCGCCGGACGGCGTGCCGGCCGTCTCCCGCCAACCGCTGACAGCGCCCCAGAGCCGAACCAGGCAGTCGAAATGCGACGAAGGGCGCCAACCCCAGGACGACATCATGGACTTGGCGATTCTCTGGTTTTCCCCCACCGGGTTCTCCGCGTACGCAGGAGCGGACAGCGCGGGCAGGGCGATCGACACCGAGAGAGAAATCACGACGGCCGCGAACCGCTTTCGCATCACTCCGACGCCTCCGTAGAAGTGGAGAACACACATGATCGATCCGACTGAATTCAGTCTTCCGCACCACATATCACGAGGTGATCACAGGTCGATAAAGATAGGATCTCTTCGGATTCGCTCTTTTTGAATTCCCTGAGCGGCCCCTCAGTCGGCGCCCACTCCCTGCCCCCGACTTCCCTGCCCCCGACTTCCCTGCCCCGGCTTCCCCGGCCCCGGCGCCAAGGCGACCCGCCTCCCAGCCGACGGTCATCTGCCGGAAAGGCCACGACGGCGCAGCAGGAGTCCTGTGGCGGCGGTAAGGGCGAGCAGGAAACCGGTCAGCACGAGCACTCTCCCGTCGGGGCCGGACTCACCGCCGCCTCCGGTCGCGGCCGCCCCCGACGGCGTCCTCGTCACCCTCCCGTTCCCGTTCGCCGCGGCTCTGGCCACGGTCGTCGGAGTGGCGCGGACGGGCTGCGGGGCCGAGGTCTCCGGGTCGGAACCGCCCGTCTGACCGTCGGCCTCCGCCTCCGCCTCCTCCGCCGTCGCCGTGGGGGTCGGCTGCGGGCTCGACGTCACCGGAGCGGGGTCCGCCGTCAGGTCGTCCGCGGAGACGACGGCGAGGGGGTACGTCGTCAGAGCGTCTCTGTTCCGCACCTGGCACTGGATCACCGGGTCGTTGGAGCGGGTCCCGACATTGATCGCGGCAGGCCGCACCTCCGCGGTGCCCGTTTCGCGCGACCTGGTCGCCAGAGAGAGCACGGCCGTCGGCAGGGGAATGACCTCACCCGCCTCGGGCACGGCGAGCTCGCCCACCCCGGTGGCAGAGCTCAGATTCTTGATCCCGCTGAAGGATGCGTACGCGTACAGCTTGACGCCGTCGTCCAGCCCCGTGACGGGCGCCCGCAGCACGGCGACGTCGTCGGCGTAGCTCCCATGCCAGCCGACAGTCATCGGCTCGTTCACCGTGACCTTGGCCGGCACCGTCAGCTCGACCTTGACCTTGACGTCCTGTGTCTCGACCACACCGGCTGTGGTGCACTCGTACTCGACGACATCGGTGACGACGACCGCGCCCTGTCGCGGCTCGGAGACGACCGCGTGCGCCGGCTGGCAGAACAGGCCCAGACCACCGGCCAGGAGGGTGACCGAGAGAATCGAGCGAATGCGCAAGGCGACTCCTGTTGTGGCAGACGGGGCACAGGAGAGACGGGGCGTGAAGACATTCGGTTGACAGCGTTGAGCCCTTTTCGTCCCGTCGCTGTCGGCTGAAACGCCACGGAAAACACCTCGAACCCCCACCAGGCCACAATCAGATCGATTCCACTCCGGTCATATCGTTCTCGGCTCCGGTCATATCGTTCTCGGCCTCGTTCGGCCTGGCCGGTCCCGAGGGGGTCAGCAGGAAGACCTTGGGGCTCAGGCGCTCCATGTCACCGCGTCGCCCGCAGATGAGACCCGCGGCGAAATCCACGAACTGCCTCGCCTCGTCATCCGCCACCGCCGTGAGATCCATGACAACCGGAACACCCTTGCGGAAGTAGTGCCCCACATACAGCGCCTCGCTGTAGTCGCGGGGACGCAGCTTCTTGACGATGCCCGTCAGGGTGCCCGGCTTGGCCAGAACCGAGGGGATCAGCAGGAAGACCTTGGGACTCAGGCGCTCCATGTCACCGCGTCGCCCGCAGATGAGACCCGCGGCGAAATCCACGAACTGCCTCGCCTCGTCATCCGCCACCGCCGTGAGATCCATGACAACCGGAATGCCCTCACGGAAGTAATGCCCCACCTGTCGGACGTCGTTGTAGTCGCGGGGGCGCACTGTCTCGAGTATCACAGCGCCAGTCTTCCTGAGCCGCCGGGAACATCAAGTGCCCATGAGGCACACGAGGAGAACGATTCCGTCGAGGAAACGGAACCAGAGCGCGGTTTCCCGCCTGTTCCGGCACGGATCGAACACGGTGATCAAGCATGTGAATGTCGGGGAGGGGTGAGACCGGGTGCGAGAGCTCATGCCCCTCCTGTCCGAGGCGGCCTCGTTGATCCTGACGATTTTTTTCGGTACCTATGGCGAATGATCCGATTGCGTGCTTTCGAGCCCGAGGACGCGACTGCGGTCGCGTCATGGGTGAGCGACATCGAGGCGCTGACGATGTGGTCCGGCAACAGCGGATTCTCGTGGCCGTTCGACGCCGGTCAGCTCATGGCCTTCCACGCCGAATCCGAACGGCGGACGCTGGTCGCCGTCGAGGCGGATGGCACGCCGGTCGGGCATCTCAGCCTGAAGCCAGATGTTCCGGGCTGGTCGGCACGCCTGGGGCTGGTGATGGTCTCACCGGCCAGGCGAGGTCGTGGGTACGGAGCCACCATGATCCGGGACGCGCTTGCGGTCGCCTTCGACGACGTGAGGGTCCACCGTGTCGACTTGGGGGTGTACACGCGGAACGCGGGCGCCATCGCCCTGTATGAGCGGCTCGGCTTTCAGCGGGAGGGCGTTCAACGCGAAGTCACCCGGGTGAACGGTCAGTGGTGGTCCGCGCTGACGATGAGCATGCTCGACCACGAATGGCGGACGAACACGACCTTGGGCAGGTCGGCACTCGACCGGGCGACCGGTGCGGCCCCCTCTTCGGGAACGGGTTGAGGCCTGCCGACACCCTGATCGGTGCGGTCC
The DNA here is from genome assembly GCF_027922005.1 of Streptosporangium carneum. Lineage (GTDB taxonomy): Bacteria > Actinomycetota > Actinomycetes > Streptosporangiales > Streptosporangiaceae > Streptosporangium > Streptosporangium carneum. Next base: position 340,943 of record NZ_BSEV01000008.1, read on the forward strand.
CGGCGAGATCGGGCTGATATTCGGTGAATCCTTTCGCGGCCCGGAGGCCTCTTATCGGGTGACGGGCACGCCGGGAAGGAGATGTGGATGGGTGAGGTCGTGATGCCTGCTGTGCGGCAGGCACTCCTTGGGCCCCTGTTCCGATGGCAGGGGCGCGGACATGGCTGACGGCCCCTGGGCGAGCGCTCAGCTCATCGAGGCCGCGCAGGCCGGGGACCGTGAGTCGATCACTGCGGTGCTCTACGGTTCCCACTCTCACGTACGGCGTTTCGCGGAGCATCTTTGCGCGTCCCCGCAGGACGCCGAAGACGCCGCGCAGGAGGCGCTGATCATCCTCTATCGGAAGATCGGCTCCCTGCGCGCCACCGGGGCACTGGCGTCGTGGATGTTCAGAATCGTCAGGAACGAGTGTCTACGCCGGGCTCGAGTGCTGTTCGACCGCTACGACTTCGACCACTATGACGAGGAAAGCACCGCTCTGGTGACCTCCGCCGAGGACGAGGTCATCCGACATCTGGAAGCCGAGTTCGTCGCGCAGGCGATCAGGGAGTTGCCGGACGTCCAGCGCAGAGTACTGATCATGCGGGATGTTCTGGGCTATCCGGGGCGGACGGTCGCGGAGAGGCTCGGCTTGAGCAACGCCGCGATGAAGTCACAGCTCCACCGGGCCCGTAACACGGTCCGGCTCAGCCTGGGTGGCAGGACCGGCTCCGTCAGCGGCCCGCGTGCCCCCGGAACCGGCGATGCCTGACCCGAGCAGAACCGTGTTTCCACACCCGAGTTCCAAAGAGGAGTTCCGCCATGCTTGAAACCGGATCGCCCGCGCCCGACATGACGCTGGAGGACACGGAGGGGCAGGCCGTCCGCCTGTCCGACTACCGAGGCGGCCGTGCCGTGCTGGTCTATTTCATGCGGTCGACGTCATGTCCGGTCTGCAACAGGCACGTCCAAGACCTCGTCCGGCGCCGCGACGAGCTCGCAGCCGACGACGTCCAGGTGCTTGTCGCGGTTCCCGAGGACCGCCGGGAAGCGGCCGCGTGGAAGGCCAGGCGTCAGATCCCGTTCCCCGTCCTCCTCGGCCGCCGCGGCACCCCACACGAGATGTTCGGTCTGACCAGGAAGGTCTTCGGCTCGCTACAGCAGTCAGGAAGCGTCCTCATCGACTCCCAGGGCATCGTCCGCCACGCTCACGGCGCCACCATGCCCACCAGCGGCTACGACATGAAAGGGATCATCGCCGCCGTCCGGAGCCTCCGCACCCACGCATGATCCAGCGCCGTTCCTGCTGGGCGGCGAGATCGGAGGTGACCGTCAGGGCTCGGCTGCCGTTTCGGCCGGCCCGTCACACCGAGCGCTCGTCCGATCTCCCCGCCCAGACCGGTTTCGAGCGGTTATGGTGCGCCGTACCTGATTTGATGTAGATCGCAGGAGCGCGCGATGATGAACGCGAGGGAGCCCGACTGGGCGTACGTGGCCAGATCCCTTGTCAAGGTCCTGGCCGTCGCCGCGGCGCTCTTCCTGGCCCTCGGCGCGATCGCCCGGGTCCTGTGGGTGTTCGTCGACTCCGACGAGCGGACGGCCCAGGTGTACGGCACGGCCGCCCGTGTCGCGAACCCGGACAAGCGCCTGTCGTACGCCGACGACGACGGAGGACTGCTGGAGACGACCTACACACTGTGGGGGGAGCCACGCCGGGCCGGTCGCGACGAGCGCGTGACGAGGTACGACATCACGGAAGACCTGTTCGGCACCGTCTGGACCTCCTCCCTCGACGGACCGTCCGGCAGCCTGGGCGACGCGATCGACTCCGTGGAGGAAGACCCCGAAGCCGACAAGGAACTGACGGAGAAGGCCCGGAAGACCATCGACGGGCTCCCTCAGACGCTCGATGCCGTCGCGGTCGTGGAGTTCGCACGCTCGATGACCACCGATCGGCTCGTCGCCTTCAACCGCAGGCACAAACTCTGCGGAGGGGCGGACGTCTCCTACATCTACGCCCCGTCCCCCTACTACGACGACTCCAGCAGCGACCCCCCGCTGAACGCGGTCGTCTGGAACCGCAACATGACCGAGGGCTACATCCGGGCGGATTTCAGCTATCAGTGCGAGACCGAGCCCGAGCCGGCGCTGGCGGAGTTTCGCAGGTGGGTCGGGCTGCTTGACGAGGGGGACGACCTCCGCGCGTTCGAACTGGACCACGGGTGGCTCGCCGAGACGGCCAAGGCGGGCGTCGTGCACGGGCTCGTCATCGACCGCTGGAAACTCGCCGACCTGCGTAAACTCCTCGACGACCCGGAGGTGCGGACGGTTCGCCTCGCCGACGTCGCCTTCGACCTCGGCGAGACCGAGTAGCGGCCTTCAGTGGGTTCAACGGCGTGGATCCGACCTGTAGTGGCGGACCTCCGTCCCCGCAGGCGGCCCCGGCCCGTCAGCCGCCAGGAGCGCCGTACACGTCAACCCGGTGATCATTTCTGGGCACGGCACCGGACGCGTCGAGAGCTTCCCCTATGATCTCGCTCATGCGCGAAGTGATCTTCCGCCCCACCGCACGTGTTCTGCTGGTCGACGATCACGATCGGCTCCTGGTCTATCGCGGGCTGTTGCTTCAGGTGGAAGATCCGTTCTATGCCTGGTTCACGCCCGGCGGCGGTGTTGATTCCGGGGAAAGCCTGCAGCAGGCCGCCGCACGAGAGCTCGCCGAGGAGCTGGGGTATGCCGTCGCCCCTGAGGCTCTGGGGCCGGTCGTGGCGACCAGTTCGGGAACATGGTCGCTTCGCGGGCAGGCGTTCAGGTCCATGGACTCCTACTTCCTGCTGCGCGTCAGCGGGCTGCGGGTGGACACCTCAGGCATGGACGACGAGGAACGCAGAGCGACGGACCGTTTCGCGTGGTGGACGGTGTCGCAGCTCGAGTCAGCTGAGGAAATGGTCGTTCCGGTCGGCTTGGGCACGCTGCTGGAAGGCCTGCTGTCAGGGAACTCTCCCACCCGGCCAGTCGCTTTGCCGTGGCACCTGCCGTCCGCTGATCCAGTTGGATGACCGCGGTCTACGCTACAGGCTCGACGCATAGCGGGCACGGCTCACCGGAGGCATTCAGTCAGGTCAGCGCGCGTGGTCACGCGGAACGTCGCGACGCTCGTCGACGCCCCGTCGGCAGCGACGCTCCTCGTCGAGCGGGGTGTGAACATCCGCATCGTTCACGGCGACGGGAAAATCCGGCCACCAGCCCCCTGTTAAAGCGCAGCGCGTCGGCGCCCCCACCGTATTACAAGAAGCAAAACGGCATTTCAATCGCATTCGCGTGCGAAACTGATACGCTGCGGGGATTCCTGAATATCATTCGTTCGGATGCCGAAGCTCCGATCCGCACCGAAGGCATACACCGATGCGCCGTTTACCAGCTCTCTTATCCGCCGTACTCATCGGTCCGGCGGCGACGCTCACCGTCCCGGCTGCGGCCGAAGCCGCCGTTCCCGATGTGGTGCGAGCCGTGCAGAACCAGCTCGCCAAGGGCGCAAGCGTGAAGTTCACGCAGTACGGACAAGTCTACTTCGGCTCCAGAAACAAATACGACAATCACCAGGCCCGCGTGTTCCGCTTTCAACTGACAAAGAACGGAACGTTGCTTCTCGGCAGGCGTGGAGTCGTCGCGACGGGCATCACACGCCGGGTGGAGTTCCACCCCCACCTGCTCCCGCTCGCCAAGGAACACGCCGCCGAAGGCGATCTGGTCTCGCAAAGCCTGATCGCACAGACCCAACCGCATCGCTGGGTCAACAAAAACGGCCAGTTCTACAGCACGGGACGCCTGTGGACCGCCGGCCTGCCCAAAGGAAAGACATGGGCGGGGCGCGGCAGGCAAAGCGCCGGAGCCACGGCCTTCAGCGACCAGATCATCAACATCTTCGAGATTCCGACGCTCAAGGCGCTGCTCGCCGACGTCGACAAGCGGAAGTACAACGTGCCGAACCCCGCCGGCAAAACCCCCGACCTCAAGGTGATCGGATTCTACAACGGCACCATCACGTTCGCCGAACTCTACGAGCTCTCCCCCACATTCCGCGAAGTAGCCGGAAAACGACCCGACCCGAGTTATGCGAACCTGGTTCTGGAGTGGAACATCTTCTTCGACAGGCGGGGTCTCCCCTTCAAGGTCGCCTCAAGCTGGAGCACCCAGGAAAAGAAAAAACCGCACAGTGAGGGCGGCGCCGCCATCGATATCCAGTCCTGGGGTGCGGCCACGACCATAACGGGACCCAGGCCGGCTCAGGCCGCTGTCGTTCACGCTCCCGTCGACGGCCTGCCTGAGTGCGATGACATGGTGGAATTCATCAGGGAGGACGCTCGGCCGTCCGTCAAACAGTGAGGTTGGAGAGCCGATCAGGTCGTCCTGGGATCGACTTGGCCCCACTTGTTGATCACAGCGTGAATTCATGACGGCTTGAAATGGCTCCGCCCGGAGCGAGAGTCGGTGGAGTGGGGCTTGAGCGACAACGGAACGACCGGCGGCGACAGCGGGCTGAAGGCCGCCGGGTCACCGCCGCCGGCCGTTCGGATACGGGCGGGCGTAGGCAGCGCCGGGAGCTTGTAACTCTTCGATCGCCGTGGCCGGTCACCGTAGGTTGGCTACCGGCTGCTTCGCCCTATCTCGGCGTCGCTGTGCGAGATCCGATCTACCGCGCTCTCTTCGGGACGGCAAACGAGATCCAGACGTCGGGCGGCAGCTCCGGCCGGCCCGGTAGAGGCCTGCGCTCCTCGGTCCAAACAGGGCCGGCCGCCTTGGCTGCGACTCGACGCCAGAAATGTACTGCGGCGACGTTGGCATCCTGAAAGGCGACCTCCCACACGCCCGGGTGCCGAGCAAGGACTTCTTGGGCCGCACGCAGCCCGATGCCCGCTCTTCGTGCGCCGCGCGCGACGAAGAAACTGTTCAGTACGCGAGTCGGGCCGGTCAGGCCACGGACGAAGGCGAAGCCGACAGGCCGCTCGGTGCTTGTCACCAGGTAGGGCGCCCAGTCGGCATCGGTGAATGCCGTATGGAGCCGGTCGCTTCGAAAGGTTCCGTCCGCGTTGGGCATGACACCGCGGAACTCGGACAGGTCGTGGCAGAACATCAGCCAAAGACGCTCAACGACGGGGCGATCGGCGGCCTGGGCAAGGCGCACACACATGCTTGACATGAATCTCCCTGGCAAGAACGGCGAATGGTGGGAGTCGCGCATTCAGCCACTGGTCAGGACCGTGACCTCGGCAGAGAGGTCCACCCGCACCAGGGGTACGGCGACCCCGAGCATGAAAAAAGCCTCCTCGGCGGATGGGAATCCACACCAAGAAGGCTTGAATGTGCATAGAGAACATACCAGGAGCCCGGCCCCGGGGGGCTTCAACGGGGTGTCGCTGTCCGCCGGTTCCTCAAACCGGCCATCGCCGTCGACCGTTCGTCGTCGCCCAAGCCCTGAGTGGGGTGCGGCCCGCGGTCTCGGGGCTGTCACCCCCTGAACCCTCGCCCCGTGAGAGCCTCACCCGCCCGCCGGGCGCGTAGGCGGGCCGGCTGTCGTCGGGCCAAGACCGGTCGACGTCGCGCGTGGGCGGCTCCCTGCACTGTTCGGCCTGGAGCTCAGGGCACGTCGCACCCGGCCACGGGCCTCAGGTGACGGCGTCGTTCGAGTGAGCGATCCATTCGCCCTGTTTGACGACGACGGGCGGGGACGGCTGTGCGGGCCAGATCTGCAGGTAGTGGTGGTTGCCGTCGAAATCCGGCCGCTCCATGAGCGTGCTCCAGACGTGGTAGCGCAGCCGGTGAACGCCCGGACCTGCGGGTAGCGGAGGAAGACGGCGTACCGCCGCGTCGTCCCAGTCCAGGCGCCATCCGATCAGGAGGACCTCGCCGGTTGACGACATGAAGTCGATCTCCACGATCTCCTCGTACCCGTCGAGGTCGGCACCCGGGTCGTGGTCGGCGATGGTCACCGTGAAGGGGACACCGTCGCCGTGCTGGTAGATGGTCGACAGTTCGGCCATGCCCTTATTTACCGTGACGAGCGCGACGGACTGCTCCACGTCGCCCACGTCGTCGCCGTCCCCGTCCATCAGGGCGACAGAGCCGCAGTCCTCGATGTCTACTTCCACCCGGACGGTCTCCGCATAAGCGCTCACAGCGGCGAGCGTAGAGTCCGCCACCGACAAACCGGCCAGTTCAGCGCCGATCCCCCACGTATCCACCGCCTTCTCAGAAACCCGAGTACGAGAGGTTGAGTGCCCCCGCCGTAGCGGGTTCGACGTGTACCGCACCCACGTACTCGGCCATATCCCCGGCCGCCTCCAACGCTGCCGGCGCACCTCCGAAGTCCTGACATAGCCCGTCTCTCCATCGGAGAGACTCAACATCGGCTGCACGCTCACGAACCGTGGCACACGCTGCCCGACGTCCTTCCGCCTACGCGACCCGTGGAGCGATCACTGCTCCCACCAGGACACTCGCCGGCCGCAGCCAGGTCCTCACCAATGCCGGAGCCGACCACCACGGCCACCAGCGCCGCGGTGCCGACGGCTTCGGCTGCGATCCGACGCCTCAGGAAAGCCGGAGCGTTCACCGGCCCGCCTTCTCGGGGACGGAGGTCTGGCCGGGGGTCAGCAGGGCAGACAGGCGGGCCAGAGCACCCACGCCTACAAGTCCTACGCCGTCGAAGGCCGAGCAGGTCGCACTGTCCGCCATCGGCCAGGACACCGACCGCAAGAGGACAGCTGTCGTCTACGCCGACATCGCCAGGCGCAACTTCAGATCGGCGACGTGGCCGAAGGGGTCGCCTACACCCGCCGCGCCCTGGAGTCAGCCCAGCGCAGCGAATCCACCTGGGGACTCCAGCACCTCACAACGGTCGAGAAGACCCTTGCCGCCCAGGCGGACCCAACGGCCAGAGACCTGCTCGGCGACATCGTCGCTACTCGCCGAAGTCTGGGGACGTCTCCCGCCTGATCCACTCCAGATAGTCGGCGGTGCCGACCGTCAGTGCGACGGCGACGATCTGCGGCACCTCATAGGAGTGCAGTTCCCGCACCCGCCGCGCCAACCGCTCGAACCGGCCGAGGGTCGTCTTCATCAGCACCAGCCACTCATCAGAGCACTGGATCTCTCCCGCCCACCAGTAGACCGACTCGATCGGCGCGACGACCTGCGCCGCAGCGGCCAGCCGTTCTTCCACCACTGCCGAACAGATTCGAGCAGCCTCCCCTCGGCTGCCGGCAGTGACACGAACCTCAACGCAGTCCGAAGCGTCCTCGATCATGCAGCCACACTGCCGAATCGTTCTCATGGGTATCAAGGCGGCGGCGCGGCGCGCCGCCCGAACGTGCGGCATAGACACCGGTCTCGGCCGACGGCGGGACCACGGGCCGCCCACCGCACCGCCCACCCGCCGCACCCGACTAACCCGCCGTACTTCGGCCGCACCGCCGCCCAGAGTTCTCCCACGAGATCTTGTCCGAATAATCAACGCTGGGATCATCCATCTATGAACGCCTTGTTCCGGGCCGCACTCGTGGGAACCGCCATCGGGCTGCTGGAGGTCCTCATCTACCTCTATGGGCCGGAGGACGACTTCACAGGCGCGAACACGATGCTCCTCGCGCCCTTCCCAGTGGGCTTGACATTGGGATGGCTGATCAGGTTGCCACGCTGGAGACAAGTCGCGATCCTGGCGCCGTTCGTCAACATCGCGATCATTACTCTCGCGCTCCACAACCTCACGTTCACCGACATCATGGACCTCGGCATGCTCCCCGGGAGCCTCATATTCGCGGCCATCGGAGCCAGCGGTCATGCCACGGCGGCGGCCATGCTGGTTCCGGGGAGCCGGACACTCCGTTCCTCTGTGATCGGTGCAGTCGTCATCGGGTTCGCCGGTGTGTCCTTGGGTCAGGATGCCATTGCCGAGGTGGCACGCACACGGAGGCTCGCTCACTCCGGCATCCCCCTCATGGAGCTTGGCGCTCAGGAATACCGGCCCACGCATCTCACGGAATGGTTCGGCGAATTTGAGGATGGGCCGCCATCAGTCGAGCTCTCCTATGAGCGGCTACGCGACAGATCCGAGATCGAGCTCTATCTCATGCCGGGGACTGCGGCTTCCCCTCAGGCTGCTTGCACCGAGCCTGTTCCGGATGTGACCTACAGGGCCGACATACCTGGGGCTTGCCGACAAGCGTCAACGGATGTCTGGGCGCATACTGAGACCACCTATACGACTGCATGATGCCCTTGTCTCACTTGCCTGTTGTCTCATCTGCTGGCGACGGCTGAGGAAACGTCAAACGTGATCGTGTTACGAGCTCTTAGGCGGCTCCAGGTCAGAGGCCTTCGTCCTAACCGGAGAGACAGCCTCCGGCGTACTGGGAGATCTTGGGAGATGAAGATCGCGCATCTGCGGCGGCCCTGGACGTTCCTGCCCCGGCCGACCGCTCCATCCCCAGGGACAGGCAGCAGAAGAAATCGGGCTTGACGGCTGGCGATGCGCGTCTATCGTCCTTTTTAGGAAGCTTTCTTAACAGAAAACCGCCCCGGGACACCCCAAGGTAACCCGACCTGCTGGAGGTCAGCAGATGCGCATGAGAAAGCCCGCAGCGACCTTGTTCGCCACGGTCCTCTTCACCACCGCCGCCCTTCTGAGCACGGCCTCTCCCGCCCAGGCCAATCCCTACGAGTGCTCGACCGGCACAGACTACTCACCAACTCGCTACTGGTCCTACTGCGCCTACGGCTCCAACCGGCATCTGGTCGTCATCAGATTCACCCATCCCAATCCCCAGGTCGCCTACTCGTGGACGGAATACGGCCCGTGCGTGCCGGCCGGACAGCGCTCCGAGCACACCCCCAACAGCACGGCAGCCGCCAACACGCAGGTGTTCTCCGGCCGCTGCTGACCCCATACGACGTGGTTCCCGGCCGCAGGCCGTCGGCCGGGAACCTATGCGGCGGTGGGACGGTGGTAGCGAAATGCCGGTGTCATAGGCGCTCAAGGGGCTGCCGGACCTGGTCGGTCGCCCTGACCGCCGACGAGATCGACCTTCCGGAAGCCAGGAAAGGCGACGAGTGGGGGTGGTTCCTGCTGGGCGACTCCGCACCCGCCGTAGGGGCCGACTGGACGGGAAACGGGAAGCGCCGGGAGTCGCGAGAGCTCAAGCACCGGGCACGCAAGGCGGTCCGGCCGGTGCCGATCCCGCCGCCCCTGGTCGCCATTCTCCGGAACCACCTCGCCAAGCACGGCGTGAGCCCCGACGGTCACCTGTTCGTCGGCGAGCGAGGCGGCCCGCTGTCTGAGAGCGTCTATGGGCGCGTCTGGCAGAAGGCCCGTACGGCTGCGCTGAGCGAAGCAGAGGCCGCCTCCCCGCTCGCCGAACGACCGTACGACCGTACGACCTGCGGCACGCCTGCGTGTCCACGTGGTTCAACGCCGGGGTGCCCGCCAGCCAGGTTGCCGAGTGGGCAGGGCACAGCATGAACGTATTTCTGCGGGTCTACGCCAAGTGCATCGTGGGCCAGGACGAGCAGGCTCGAAAGCTGATCGCCGAAGCCCTGAAGCCCTCGCGGAACACCGACTGAACGCCGACGCGCATACGACGCGGACGCTCGTAGATCGCCGTTGACGGTCGTAGACAGTCGGACATACGAGAAGAGCCCCCTCACCGCGTTTACGCTGGCGAGAGGGCTCTTTCTGCTGGTGTGGCAGGTGCAGGACTTGAACCTGCGTAGGCTGAGCCGACGGTTTTACAGCTCGTGACCGTTCCTACTGCGGCATGGCCGCTGACCTGGTACGCAGCACGTTCATGGCTCTCCTGCCGCCATGATCATTGCCCGCATATTGCACGTCACGGCAAACACGGCCGGAGGTCCATCCAGCGATCGATCACGCTCTCACCGCCCCCTCCACCAGCCGATCAACCACCCTGGCCCATCCAGCGGCGACCACCCGGTCAGAGGCACATCCAGCAGTAGAGCAGCTGGCCCTGCTCCTTCGCACGACGGGACAGCCCGACAAGGTCCTCAGCCACCGACAGCAGGTACTCCATGTCGGCCCAGGTGAAGGACGAAAGTTCTTCGATCTGCGCCCAGCGCTCCATCAACGCCGGTAGGCGTGCGTCATCGGCACCGGCAAGCAGGTCACGCCCGTTCACCGACAGCTCCTGAATGCCCGGCCCCTCCCGGTAAGGCGAGTCCTCCGGCAAGACGTCCAACTCTTCCTCACTTTGCGGTGCTCCTTCCGGCGGGGGATACAGAGTCACCACGCCGACCAGCTCCGTGGAAAGATCCTCATCACTGATGAGCGCCACGAGCTTGTTCAGGGTTCCCCACGGATCGATCCACTTAGTCTCCACGGCGTCGAACCCGGCAACTCCGTAAGGCTCATCGATCACACGGGAAGCCTCCGGCCGGACGAGCGCCGCCTCGCGATCGGCGGCTCGGTAGTACTCATAGAAACCCATGGAGACGATCCTGTTCAGGTGACGAGAGGCAAGGTCGACATCGAGACTGACGGACAAGCTATGGGATGTGGCCACACTGCGAAAGAGCGCCGACCACCGATGCCAACCCCGCCGGCTAGGGAGATCATCTGCAAGACGGAGGACGTATCCAGGCGGTACTACCTGACTACCTGATGGAAGCCGGTACGGACGGTACACCCACCCAGTAGCCGCGCCCCAGGACCTTCAAAGTCAGGGGCAGCGGTTTTCAAGGCTGCTAGGGCCAGAAAGACAGCACGTCTCTGACCTGGAGCTACTGAGGCTGAAGCTCGGAAGTTAGACCATCATGCGTGATTCATGACCGCTAGATGACCATGCATCCGATATGCCGGAATTATGAGATATCCGGAAGGTGGCGGGCTGACCGCCAAAGACCGGGCTCGACGCGAGGCGGTACGGCTGCGCGCGGCGCAGATGTTCGCCCAAGACGTGCCTCAGGCCGAGGTAGCCCGGCAACTGCGCGTCTCGCCGATGTCGGCCAGCCGCTGGTATCGGGCCTGGAAAACCGGCGGGACCGCGGCGCTGGCCTCCAAGGGAGCGGCCGGATGGCCCTGCCAGCTCGATGAGGAACAACGTGCCCGGCTGGAAGCCGAACTCCAGGCCGGCCCGGCCGCCCACGGCTGGGCCGACCAGCGCTGGACGCTGGCCCGGGTGGCGGATCTGATCGCCCGGCTGTTTCGGATCCGCTACAGCCTGCGCGGGGTCTCGCTGCTGCTGCACCGGATGGGCTGGTCGCCGCAGGTGAGCGTGCACCGGGCCGCGGAACGCGACGAGGTGGTGATCACCTGGTGGAGGACCGAGCAGTGGCAGCGGATAAAAAGACGGCGGCGGCTCAAGACGGCTGGATCTGCTTCGAAGACGAGGCGGCCAGATCTTCCAGACCGCCCCGAGGCCGGACGTGGTCGCGACGCGGTCACACGCCCGTGGCCACGGTTTCGGGCAAGGGATCGGGCCGGGTGTCGATCACCGGCATGATCTGCGTCAAGGCCGGACACCGCAGCCGGATGATCTACCGCGTCCGGCTGCACCGCGGCCGCAAGGGCGAGCGGCGCAGCTTCGCCGAACGCGACTACGCGCGCCTGCTGGACGCCGCCCACCAGCAGCTCGGCGGCTCCATCGTGCTCGTCTGGGACAATCTGAACACCCACCTCAGCCACGCAATGCGCACCTACATCGCCGCCCGTGAGTGGCTGACGGTTTACCGGCTGCCCGCCTACGCTCCCGAGCTCAACCCCGCCGAAGGCATCTGGGCGAGTATGAAGCATGGCCTGGGCAACCTGTTGCTCGACGGCCTGGACGCCCTCAACGCGACGATCAAGACCCGGCTGAAGCGTATGCAATACCGGCCTGACCTGATCGACGGCTTCTTCGCCGAGACCGGCTTGGCCTTCGAACTGACCTAACCCCGGGAATTCATCCTCAGCAGCAAGAAGCAGAGACGGTCGAGAAAACCAGAAGGCCTCTGAGCGGATAATCCCTGCTCAGAGGCCTTCTTGCATCTGCGCGGCCGAGAGGACTCGAACCCCTAACCTTCTGATCCGTAGGTCCCCGAACGATGTCCAGGGCTGTTCAGAGCCGTTCGTCCTGCTGCTCGCCGGGACTCCGGCCGTTCAGGCCCGCCCAACTCAGTTCATGATCGTCCGTTCGGGTGGCTCCCAAGATGGCTCCCAAAACCGGATCGACGCCGTTTCCTCTACCGGACCGTACTCAGCGGCAGCGGCCACTGCGAAACTCGCCTACAGCACGTAACGAGCACGCTCAGGGATGGTGGTCGATGACGACCATCATGTCTGGGTCGTTTGGTTTCATCAGGACATCGTCGATCCACTCGTCCCCGAGGCGGATCTAGTGAAAGCGGAACACGACACAGGTGTCGAACGCACCGCCGATGACGCATCGGATGGGAACCCGCTCCGGCGATGCTCGGATGAGGTCGAACACGCTGTCGGCGACAACCAGGCCGAGTCGGAGCAACAGGACCTGATCATCACGGCTGATCTGCGGCTGCCCATCGATGCTCGTCACGTGTACCGGCGCGTAGTCCTCCAAGTGGAAGGCGTTGACGTTCCACTCGTAGCTGGACAGGTCCTGCCAGCCCATCTCAGCGATCGCCGCCGAAGCGGAAGCTGGCACGCCCGCCCATTGGCCGACGTGCTCGGTGAATATCCAGGCGCCCTCGTTGTAGATGAGTCCCGAGGCGAATTTGTCACGGAGACCCTGGCTGAGAGCAGGAACGGCAGGTGGCGGATCGACGGTTGCCAGCGGTTGAAGCGCGGATGCCGCCGCCTCGTTCATCCGGATAGTGAGCCCCCGGCACGGTACCGGCCCCGATGTCAGCCCACCAGTTTGGAAGATTTCGGCGCACGACCCGCTGACCTGCCGCGTCCCAGGTCAGCGGGCTTTTCGTGTTCCCGCGCCTCCCTGTGATTCCCCCCTGGTTCCTGGTCTTACTGGCACGCGAGTGGCACGGCTGGGAGGGCCGGTGATCAGCCCCGTCACCCGGTGGGCTGGGGCTGAGGAACGAAGTCCCAGACCTCCGATCGCCCCCAAGCACGCACGAAGATCAGCCACCATCAGGCGATCGTCAGGGTGGTACCAATTCAGATGATTCAGCTGCTGAGGTCACACACAGCCTCGGCGCGGGTAGCGTGATCACTGTGAGGCCAGTTTTTCCTGTCCGAGACAAAAGAGGTTGAGCATGCAATACGAGCAAGCTCCCTTATGGCGAGTAGGCCTCCGTGGCTTCGCGCAAGGTGCCATCGGAGGTTTCCTGGCGAGTCTCCTCGCACTGTGGTTCTACAACAACGACCTCTGGCCCTTGGATACGGTCTTCAACTGGCAGAGCGTCATCGGCTACACGGTGCTATTGGGTTGGATCAGTGGTTTCGGTGCAGCTCTCACCGAACGCCGACGCAGGAAGACAGCGGTCAAGGGGGTAGGCAAAGCGATGTCCAGTTCGACAGAGCACGCCGTAACCAGTGAAACCTCACAGGCACCCCAGAACTAGGTCTAGCGTGCGAGGCGGCGGGGTGGCCCACGTACGGCGGCCGACGGCCGGGTACGGCGCGCGGGCGGTACGGCGGGCGGCCCGTGGTCCCGCCGCCGGCCGAGACCGGCGCCCACGCCGCACGCTCGGGCGGCGTTCGGGCGGCGGGCCGTGCGGCGGCGCG
>NZ_BSEV01000009.1:0-62222 GCF_027922005.1 Streptosporangium carneum
GAAGCGGCGGTTGACCGTCCGCGCGCCGGTACGGCTCGGCGCGGCACCCCGGCGAACTCGTCGACCCGGCCGCCGACTTGCTCGCCCGTCCTGTGTTCACCCGTGCGGCGCCGGCCTTCTGACCGACCACGCCACTTCGAGTGATTCACCCGTCGTCCGGCATTCGACCTCCGCCTTGCACATTCCGGTCGTGGCGAAACAGCGCCAGCGACGGTTGTCCCGGTCGAGGGATTCTTCCTGCCCCTGGTGACCAGGTGCTTCTTGCTTTCTTTTCACTTTCCGTCCGTTCGCACCGTTGATATTCAGCGGAATCACTGCCCCGCCGCAGTGAATTGCAATAATGGCACCGATCGGCCTTTGTGTACTGATTTTCTGAGCTTCTGGAATGTGTTGCAACGATTTACCTCTGGTGATGCGTCTATCGCATATGTGAAATCAACTCGCGCTCGCGCGACAGGAGGGGCTATGCCGACCAGGTTCTGGTTACGTTCCGCGGTCGCCGCTGTGGGCGTCGCGACGATGGTTCTCCCGCTCACCACCACCGCCGGGACCGCCCAGGGCTCCGAAAGCGCGGCCGGCGCCAGGAGGGCCATGCTCCTGGAGCCTCTCGCGGACGGGCCCGGCAAACCCGACCTGGACAACCGGCGAGGCAAGGTTCCGCCGCCTGCGGGTCTGGCCGCGCGGAGCGCCGGGCCGGGCGTCGAGGTGCGCTGGAACGCGCTCGGCACCCCGGCCGTCGTCACCGCGAGGTCCGGGCCGCTGGCGGAGGGCCTGGGGTCCGACGCGGTGGGGGCGGCTCGCGCGTACCTCAAGAACCGCGAGGACCTTTTCGGCCTGTCCGCCGCCGAGGTGGACGCGCTGGAGAAGGTCGCGGTCAACCCGATCGGCTCCGGCCACGCCGTCCTGCTGCGGCAGCGTTTCGGCGGTCTGCCCGCGGGGGTGGACGGCCTGGTCGCGGTCGGCGTCGTGGGTGGGAGAGTGGAGTACGTCTCCTCCTCGCTGTCGCGCGTCACGGCCCCGCTCCCGGCCGCCACGATCAGCGAGCAGCGGGCCGTGGAGATCGCGGCGAGGGACGGCGGGGTCGATCTGACGGCGGTCACGACCAGGCGGGTGACGCCCGTGGCCGTACCGGCTCCGGACGGAGTGCACCGGGCGTACCAGGTCGTGCTGGTCGCGCCCGGCCAGAAGGGCGGTCCCGCCGCGTACACCACACACGTGGACGCGGCCGGCGGTGCGGTCCTGGTCCGCGACAACCTGGTGGAGACCCTCAAGGCCGCTGCTCCGGACAATCCGTCCTGGACGGTCTTCCCCGCCAACCCGCCGAGCGACCTCTCCTCACGCGACACCCGGCGGCGCTGGTGTTTCGCGGCCGGGCCCGGCTGCGACCTCGTCGCCGGCGGCGACCCGGCGACCGGCCTGGCCTGGGACGTGGACCCGGCCACGAAGACCTCGACCCACACCAGCGCGGGCAACGCCGTACGCACCTTCGACGGCCGGGGGGACACCAACCACGAAAAACCCGGTACCCAGGGCAACGCGCCGTCGCCGGCCCGCGACTACACCTACCCCTGGAAGAACTCCTGGCACGAGTCCAGGTGCGACCCGGCGGTGATCGGCCGGCCCGGCGGGGCCGACACCGAGGCCGCGATCGCCAACCTGCACGTGAACCTCAACCGCATGCACGACTGGTCGTACCGGCTCGGCTTCACCGAGACCGCGTGGAACATGCAGGCCGACAACGGCGACCGCGGCGGCCTCGGCAACGATCCTGACATGGCGGACGCCCAGTCCGGCACGCTGACGCGCCATAACAATGACGCCGCTCAGGTCAACACCCCCGACGGGGTGTCACCGATGACGAGCATGGGGCTGTGGGGGCCGATCGGCGGCACCTGGTACGGCCCCTGTGTCGACGGCGACTACGACATGTCGGTCTTCGGGCACGAGTACACCCACTCGATCACCAGCCGCATGGTCGGCGGGCCGGACGGCGGATGGACGAGCTGGCAGGGCGGCGGCGTAAGCGAGTCCACCGGCGACCTGTTCGCCGCCGAGTACATGTACGAGTACGGCTTCCGCCCGTCCGGTGACACGCCGTACATCATCGGCGGCTACGTCACCGGCGGCCCCGGGCACGGCATCCGCAACTACGACATGTCCAACTCGCCGCTCAACTTCAGCGACATAGGGTACGACCTGGTGGGCCGCCAGACCCACGAGGACGGCGAGATCTGGGCGGCGGCCCAGTTCGACGTGCGCGCGGCCTTCCTCAGGCGGTACGGCAAGGGGACCCCGGCCCAGCAGCGGGCCTGCGCCGACGGCGAGCGGCCCGTCGAGCGGTGCCCGGGGAATCGGCGCTGGGTTCAGCTCGCCTTCGACGCCCTGCTTCTGACGGGTCCGGGCGCGGACGGCTTCGTCGACGAGCGCGACGCGATCCTCGCCGCCGACCGGGTCCGCTTCGGCGGCGCGAACCAGGACATCATCTGGCGCGCGTTCGCCGAGCACGGCCTGGGCGAAGGCGCGTCCGGCGACGACCCGAACGCCGAGGACCCGACGCCCGGTTTCGTGAACCCGAAGGGCGACAACGGCTTCCTGCGCCTGACCCCTGAGGGTGCGGCGGCCGACGGCGCGGTGCTGAGGCTCTACGTCGGCGACTACGAGGCCCGCGCGCTCCCCGTCGCCGACACCGACCCGGCGACCCCGCTCGGCGACACGGTCGAGATGACGCCCGGCGATTACCGCTTCCTGGTCGTCGGTGACGGGTACGGCCACACCCGGCTCACCGCCCGCGTTCCGGCGGGCCGTACACACCGGCTCCGGGTGCCGCTGTCGCGCAACCTGGCCTCGGCCGCCGCGGGCGCGACCGCCGCCGGCGACGGCGTCAACCAGGCCAAGCTCATCGACGACACCGAGGCGACCAACTGGGCCTCCCTGACCGGAGCCCCCGCGGGAAAGTCGGTCGTCGTCGACCTCGCCGGTGACCGTCCGGTCACCGTCCGCAGGATCCAGGTCAGCGCCATGCTCAGGACCGACTGGGCCGACCAGGACGACCCCGGCTACCAGGACCGCTTCACGGCCCTGCGCTCCTTCGAGCTGCTCGCCTGCCGTGCCGCCTGTGCCGACCCGGCGAACTTCCGCTTGATGTACACCAGCCGCCCGGACGCGTTCCCCGCGGATCGTCCCCGGCCGATGAGCCCCGACATGATCATCAGGTCGTTCCGCGTGCCCGCGACCGACGCCACCCACCTGATGCTGCGCGCCCTCACCTCGCAGTGCACCGGCAACCCGATGTACGCGGGCCAGCAGACCAGCGTCCCAGAGGACATAACGGACTGCGCCACCGCCAGCTCCAACCGCGACCAGATACGAGCGGCTGAACTCCAGGCGTTCACCCACTGATGAGGCGGGGCGCCGACCCCGGCGACGGTCCCCGCCGCGCTGGTGGGCAATGGACGGAAACGGCCAACAGGGGAGGCTGGCCTTCTTCGCGAACCTCAAGCATGCTGATCACATGCGCGGTGAGGTGGTCGTGGCCTCCAAGGACACGGAGGTTCCCGGCAGTTTTCACGCGGCGGTCGGCCTCTGCTGTGAGGGCGACGTTCGCCAGGAGGCGATCGCCCGGTTCCGCGCGGGCTGGCGGGCGCCGGGACGCCTGGTGCTGGTGACCGGTGAGGACAGCGCGTACGGTGACGCGATTCTCGCCTGGCCGCCTCGCCCGCAGGGGCAGGGGCAGGGGCGGTTCGTGTCCGCGGCCCCCACCCTGGCGGAGGCCGTCCGGGCCGTTCTCGGCGCGACGGGCCCCGGGGTCGTCAGGAGTGGCGGCGAACGCGAGGTCCCGCTCCCGATCTGGCACACCCCCACCTTCCGGCGCTGGTACGCGGTCCAGCGTGCCGTGGGCAACCGGCTCGTCTCGGCGCGTCCGGTCTGGAGCTTTCACGCGCGCTCCGGTCCGCTGTTCTTCTGGGCGCTGCACGTCAGCGTCCACGTGGCGGCGGAGAACCGTACGAAGGACAACGAGGTGGTGCTGTCCCGGCCGGACACGACGAACGTGCTCCTCTATCGCAGAGGGGCCTCCCCGGGGGAGAGCCTCGTCGTCCTGGTCCGTGAGTACCGTTCGCCCGGCACGGCGGCCGACGGGTTCGTTCACGAGCTCCCCGGCGGGTCGGGAGGCGAGGGCACGACGAGCGCCCTGGCCGTCACGGAGGTCTGGGAGGAGACCGGTTTCCAGCTGGATCCCGCCCGGCTGCGGCACCACGGCCACCGCCCGGTCGCCGCCACCCTCTCGGTTCACCACGCCCACCTCTACTCGGCGGAGCTGACCGAGGACGAACTGGAGTGGTTCCGGCCTCACGCCGGGCCGTACGGCGTCTCCGCCGACGGTGAGCTGACCTGGCCGGAGTTGTGCACCGTCGACACGATCATGGCGCGACGGCTGGTCGACTGGCCGACTCTCGGCATGATCGCCCAGGTTCTGTTCGGGGAGGGCTGACGGCGGTCCCGGCGCGCCGGTCCGGCTCGCGCGCCGCCGTACGGCCGTCTTCCGGGCGGGTTTTCGCGTTCCGTGCTCCCGCCGCTGTCCGGAGCGCGGAACGCGAGGGGCCGCCCGGGGCTCGTCCCCTAGAACCAGGTGCTGACGGCGTTCATGATGGAGCCCATGTTGTCCTTGGCCCAGCTCCACAGGTGGGGCAGGTGGTCCCTGATGAAGTGCTGCAGCGCGTGCTTGCCGATGTGGGCGAGCTCCTCGCCGGTCAGGAAATCGCGCAGGCCGCGGATCAGCTCGTCGAGTATGGCCGTTCCCCCCTAGTGCTTCGTGGCGTTGAGGATCTTGGCGAGTCGCCGGGTGGCCCGGAAGACGGGCTTGTTCTGTGTCTCCGCCGGGATGAAGTCGAGATGGCTGAAGTTCTTCAGGCCCGCGTAGATCCAGCGCCGGTCCTCGGGACAGGCGTCGAGGAGTGCCTTGAAGAGCTGTTGCAGCCGGTATCCACGGCGGGAGGAGTAGCCGACGACCACGGGCAGCGCCTCGGGGACACGACGGCTGTCAGGACGGGGTGAGTCTGGTGCGGACCTCCTCGGCCCTGGGGTCGCCGGAGGAGGAGTAGATGCCGAGGGCTTCGGCCCAGGCGTCCCGCGCGGCCGCCGTGTCTCCCAGGGCGTGATGCGAGTCACCCAGTCTCACGCTGGCGGCGGCGAGCCCCCGGTCGCTGTCTATGGTCCGGCTGATGGCGATCGCCTCCTGGTACCGGGCGATCGCCTGGTCGTGCATGTCGAGCGCGGCGAACGCGCGTCCGAGGTTCGTCAGGTTGGTCGCCTGCACGAACAACGAGCCGCCCCGCCGGTTCATCTCCAGGGCCGCGCGCCAGGTCTCGACGGCCTCGCCGAAGTCGCCGAGGCCGAAGTGGATCTCACCGAGGTTGTCGAGGTTGTGCGCCCGCCCGCGCTCGTTGCCGAGCCGCGTGCACAGGTCGAGCGCCTCGACGCATCGCAGCCAGGCGGTCTCGTAGTCGCCCGCGTCGATCGCCAGCATGGCCAGGTTTCCGAGGATCTTGGCCCTGCCGCGAAGGTCGTCGCAGGCGTCGAAGGCGGACAGGGCCTCCTGGTAGCAGCGGTCGGCCTCCTCACGGCGGTGAAGCTCGGCGTAGGCGTTTCCCATCGCGTTCAGCAGGTGACCTTCGAGCCGCCGGTCGCCGTTCTCCCTCGCCGCGCTCACCGCAGCCCTGTGGCTGTCGATGAGGATGTGCCAGTCCTTGTAGTGGGCCAGGAAGTTCTCCAGGAGATAGGCGATCTGACACGCCGCGTCGAAGGCGCGGTTGGCGTAGGCCCACGCGGGCAGGGCGGTGAAGGTCGAATGCTCCAGCTCGCACCAGCGCAGGGCGGCGCGGTGGTCGGCGAACCCCACGGAGGTGAAGGCCCCGGCGGCCTCCGGCAACGGATCCCTGTGACGGTCGGGCGCGAAGGTGACGTCGACGGCGAACAGGCTGTGCGCGAACCACGCGAGCAGGCGCGAGATCGCGCCGTCGCGTTCCTCGGGAGAGTCCTGCCACAGGGTCTGTTCGGCCGCGTAGGCGCGCACGAGGTCGTGCAGGTGATAGCGGTCGTGCCCGTGCTGCTCGACCAGGTGGGTGGCCACCAGCTGGTCGAGGTGGCGGCGGGTCTGGTCGACGGGCAGGTCGCAGACGGCGCTCGCGGCGGCCAGGCTCAGGTGCGCTCCGGGGTAGAGCCCGCCGACCAGCCGCAGCACGCGCGCCGTCTGCGGGCTCAGGCTCTCGTACGACCACGAGAGCACCGTTCGCAGGTCCGTGCCCGCGTCGTCGCCGGAGTCGAAGGCGTCCAGCCGCTCGTGTCCTCCGCCGAGCTCCTCGACGAACGCGGCCAGCGGCCTGTCCGGCTGCCTGGCGAGGCGCTCGCCGATGATGCGCAGGGCGAGCGGCGAGTTGTCGCACAGGCTCGCCAGTGCCCGGGCCTGCGCCTCCTCGGCCTCGATCCGGCCCTCGCCCGCGACCCGGCCCAGCAGCCTCAGCGAGTCGGACACCTCCAGGGGGGACACGCTGATCCTCGCGATCGCCTCCCTGGCCACCAGCCCGCGCAGCTGGTTCCTGCTGGTGATCACCGCGACGCAGCCGCGTCCCGGCAGGAGGGGGCGGGCCTGCTCGGTGTTCGACACGTTGTCCAGGAACACGATCATGCGCCGGCCCGCCGTCCGCGTCCGGAACAACGCCGACGCGGCGGCCAGGTCGCGCGGGATGTCCTGCGGCGGCACGCCCAGGCTGCGCAGCAGCGTGGCCAGGGCGCACAGCGGAGTGATGGGGGGGAGCGTCTCGAATCCCCGCAGGTTGATGTGCAGCTGCCCGTCGGGGAAGGCGGGCGCCACGGCCGTGCACCAGCGCGTGGCGAGGGCGGTCTTGCCGATGCCCGCGCTGCCGACGATGACGACGGCCCTGGGAGCCGAGGTCGCGCGGGGGTCCCCCTCGGCGAGGACCTTGTCCAGCAGGCCCAGCTCGTCTGCGCGGCCCACGAAGTGGGAGATGTCCGACGGAATCTCCTGGGGCGGGTACGCCATGCCGGCGGCGGGCTCGTTCACGACCTGTGCGGCCGGGGGTTCGGTGTCCGGGACCGGAAGGCTGGCACGGCCCGCGGCTCCGGGGCCGCCGGGCACGGGCCCGGAGCCGTGGACGGGCGGTCCTGAGGCGAGCAGGGGATGGCGCTCGTGGTCGCCGGTGAGGATCGCCTGGTGCAGGGTGCGTAACTCCTCGCCGGGGGCGATCCCGAGCTCCTCCTGCAGGAGCTGGAAGACGGCCCGGTAGGCGTCGAGGGCCTCGGCCTGGCGGCCGCCGCGGTGGAGCGCCGCCATCAGCTGCACCCTGAACCGCTCACGCAACGGGTGCTCGGCGGTCAGGGCACGAAGCTCGGCGACCAGGCCCTCGTCGCGCCCCGACCGCAGGTCGAGGTCGATCCGGCGCTCGACGGCCAGCAGACGCCGTTCGGCGAGGGGCGGGGTCTCGACGCGGTGCAGCACCGTGGAGTCGACGTCCTCACACGCGGGGCCGCGCCACAGGGCGAGGGCCCGGCGCAGGATCCGGCTCTCCTCCTCCGGGTCGGCGGCGGCCTCGGCGGCCTCCGTCAGCCGCAGGAACTCCAGCAGGTCGAGCTGGTGCTCCTCCAGGCGGGCGACGTACCCGCCTGGCCGCGTGAGGACCAGCTCACCCAGCCCCGGCGTCTGACGCAGGCGCACGACGGTGGTCTGCACCACCCGGCGTGGGTCCCGGGGAGAACGCTCCTCCCACAGCCGCTCGACCAGCTGGTCGACGCTGACGACCTGGTTGGGGCGGAGAAGGAGGGAGGCGAGCAGTGTGCGGATCTTGCCGCTCGAGACCGGCGTGGTCACGCCGTCCCGGGTGATGGTCAACGGACCCAGCACCGAAAACCGCACGACGCTCAAAGTATGCACCGCCTGTTCGAATTTCCCCACCGCCCGGTCCCGGCGACCGTCCGCTCACGCGTGCCCTTTCGTCGTCGTGGTTCCAGGCCTGCCGTCGAATCCACACGCTATCTCCAAAGGAGCCCGTGAGGGATCTTCGCGTAAGCCCCGCGACCCCTCTCGGCGAAGCCGCGGGAAGGACGCGCCCCGACGCCGCCGGGCCCGTGGACGGCGCCGCCAGGGGGCCTGCCCCCTCCCCGGGCCCCGCCGAGGGCCGCGGCGTCGCGTCGAGCCGGGGTGGCCCTGTGGCGGGTGTCACGTTCCCTGTCGTCCCCCGGGGGGCTCACGATGTCGAATCTGCCCGAAGGCCGTACGGCGCGCACTGGTCCTGCGTACCCGCCACGGGTGTGGTTTCCCTCACCCCGGGGTGTGAGGAGGCGGCACGGCCGGCGGGCCGCGGCGCCGCGGCGGAACCCCGGGGAGCGTTCGGGCCGCCCCCGGGAGACAAGGGCGAAGGCTGTGAGACATCCAGGTTTTCCCTGGTTTTCACCTTCCATGGAAGATCGAACTTTTGTTCGTGGCTTTACTTGACACTGTGTGTGATCGAATTTATGTTCGATGTAATGACGTGAGACTCGTGGCTCACGTCCAGGGTGGTCGGTCCTGTCCGTGACGTCGGCGACGACGGCCGGTCAGGCCGGGGCGGACGGGGAGAGGGGAAGCTCCTCGTCCAGCCGCCCGGCGGATTTGTCGGTGGGGTCTGCGAATGTTGGCCTGACCGGCGAAGTCGCCGGGAGCCGCTTGCGACCAAGGAGGCTGAAGCACATGACCCCTCGGCTCAGCGATTCCGATGGGCCCCGGCTCTCACCCACGGTGCGGGCGCACCTGACCGACGCGCGCGACTGCCTCGAGGAGGCGGGCGCCGCCCGAACCCCCGCAACCCGCTACGTCGCCGCCCACCTGGCGGCGCTCAGGGCGGCGGCCGCCGTCCTGGCCGCACGGCCGCGTCCCCTGGACGGCCGCAGGCGTCGCCTGCGCAGCGCCTGGGAGCTGCTGCCCGAGGCCGAGCCCCGACTCGCCGACTGGGCCCCCTACTTCGAGATCAGCGCGACCAAGCGGGCCGCGGCCGAGGCGGGGATGACCCGCATGGTCTCGGCCAGGGACGCCGAGGAGCTGGTCTCCGAGGCGGAGCGGTTCGTCGTCACGGTGGAGAAGCTTCTCGGCGTCCCTGCCCAGCCCATGCTGCCCACCCGGGTTCCCATGGCCGGCTAGCCCCCTCGCCGGCGGTCCTCGCCCCGAACACCCCGCCGATCACCGGCCGTCCTCTCATGGGCGGCCGGTCTCTTCGTGCCCCCGCCCTGGCCGGACGGGGGACGGGCGGGGGAGTCAGACGGAGGAGGCCGTCGGGCGGGTGGCGCGGTGGCGCAGCAGGAGCATGGCGGCGTCGTCGCCCAGAGGTCTGCCCACGTGACGCAGCAGGTCGGCGCGCAGGGCGTCGAGGGCGAGCTGCGGGTCGGCGCCGCTCAGCAGGTGCGCCCTGGCGGGCAGCGGGTAGAACTGGCCCGTTCCATCGCGCGCCTCGATGACCCCGTCGGTGTAGAAGAGGACCTGGTCGCCGGGCTCGAACGGGATCTGGTGCGGAACGGCCTCACTCGCCTTCAGCGAGGCCATGCCCAGCGGCAGCGCCTCGTCCGGCGGGTCGGCGAACCAGGGCCTGCCGTCGGCGGCCAGCACCATCGGGGCGGGGTGGCCGCAGTTGATGACGGTGATCGAGGTCCCCTCCGCCAGCTCGGCGGCGTCGGCCAGCTCGGTGATCTCGGCCAGGATGGCGGTGACGAACTGCTCGCCGGACAGCTCCCTGGTCAGGGCGTTCTCGAGGCGGGCCACCACGCCCTGCAGCTTGGCCTCGTCGTGGGCGGCCTCCCTGAAGGCGCCCAGCACCACCGCGGCGGTCTCGACGGCCTCCAGGCCCTTGCCCTGGACGTCTCCCACGATGATCCGGACCCCGTGCGGGGTGGTCACCACCTCGTACAGGTCGCCGCCGATGAGGGCCTCAGCCGTGGCGGAGGTGTAGGAGACGGCGACTCCGATCCCCGGGCCCGCCCTGCGCGGCACGGGCCGCAGCAGCACCCGCTGGGCGGCCTCGGCCACCGAGCGGACGTCGGCGAGCTGACGCTCGTGCCGGAGCCGTCCGGCGCTCGCCAGCACGCTGGCCACGGTGACGCCGAGGATGGCGGCCACGGTGATGTTCGTGCGGGACGTCCAGAGGATGTCGTTGTAGAGCCCCAGGGCGACGCACAGCGCCAGGGCGATGACGCCGACCGCCGTGGTCCTGGCCAGGCCGCAGGCCACGCTGGCGAAGGCGGGGCCGAGGGCCAGCAGGGGCAGCAGTCCCGACGTCGGCCCCGAGCCGAAGTCGATCAGCGCGACCACGGCCATGACGACGAACGGCAGCAGCTTGAGCGTGTCCTGCGTCCTGGTGCCTCCGACAGAGGTCAGCAGCCGCAGGAAGGCGCGGGTCTTGGTCGACCCCAGCGACGCCTTGAGGGCGTCGAAACGGCTCTTCGGGCGCGATTGAGAGTGATCGTGCCGATCCTCTCCGCGGGCCATGTCCACCACATCTCGTTAAATGCCATGTTTGCCTTTTCCTACCACAGCGATCGTGACCCGTGGCGGGATGCAGGCGATGTTCTAACGAGACGGCAAGATTTCCGGCTCGTGGGTACGCCGAGGCGTGACGTACCCACTGCCGGACAGGTCGTCAGAAGGACTCGACGGCTCGGCGGGCCTCGGGGTCCAGGACGCCCCAGGTGATGAGCTCCTCGGTGAGCTCACTGGGGGACTTGTCATAGATCACGGCGAGAGAGCGCAGGTCCTCCTGGCGGATGGACAGCACCTTGCCGTTGTAGTCGCCACGCTGGCTCTGGATGGTGGCCGCGTAACGAGCCAGCGCGCCCGCCTTCTCCTTCGGGAGCTGGGCAAGACGCTCAAGGTCGATCACAAGCTTCGGTGTCGGGCCGAGCGGGCTCGGCGCACTGCCCCCGGGAAGCAGCTCATTGACCGGCACCCCGTAGAAGTCCGCCAGCTCGGCCAGCTTCTGCACCGTGACCGCGCGGTCGCCACGCTCGTACGAGCCGACGACAACGGCCTTCCAGCGGCCGCGGGACTTCTCTTCGACTCCGTGCAGGGACAAGCCCTGCTGGGTGCGAATCGCGCGGAGTCTTGCACCCAGCGACTTGGCGTATTCAGACGGCATCGTGTGGCCCCCCGGCTCTGTTATGTACTGCTTTCACTTGATTGTGCTCCCTCGCAACTTATGCCCCAGCCACCGGTATGGCGCCCGGGGTAGGCACCTTCGGTGACCGAAGCGTCAGGGTTTACCCGGTAACGTCGCGAGGTGTGGTTACGGACAGTGACGGTAAAGCTGTGGACGCCTAAGGTCAAGCTGATTGGAAAAAAGATGTCGAATCCGATCCGATGTGGTCCGCCTCAAACGCCGTGCTTGTCCCATCGCGGATAGTGAATCATCACGGTTTCTCGTGCTTCCCGGCGGACCCTGACTTCTTGGGGGGATTCCTGGGCAACATCATCACCGGGCACGGCGCCGAGCGTATGATCTTCAACGAGGTGTCGCCGAGGAAGACCCGGCGCAGCGGTCCGGTTTCACTGGAGGCGCAGATCAGGATGGAATCCTCGCAGTCGATACGGCTGAGCGCCGTCGCCACGTTCCTGCCCTCGAGCACGTTCACCTCGACCTGGACGTCCCCGTGTCTCCTGGAGATCTCCTCGAGGTCGGCCGCCACCCTCTCCCTGAGCCTGCCGAGCATCTCCTCCTCGACCTTCGCCGGCCGCCCGCCGCTCAGCACGATGGTGATCAGGCGCAGCGACGCGCCCGTCCGCGCGGCCAGCGCGAAGGCCTGCCGTACGGCCTCGTCCGAGGCCGGGTCGCGCCGGTAGGCCACGGTCAGCCTCTCGATCCCGGGCGGGCGCTCCTCGCCGTATCCCCGGGGGGCCAGGGCCACCGGCACCGGGGAGGTGTGCAGGAGCTGGTCGGCGGTGCTGCCGATCCGGATGCGGCCCCTGCCGCCTCCCGGAGCCGAGCCGACGACCACCACGTCGGCCCCGATCCTTCCGGCGAGCTGGACCAGGCCGCGCCCGCTGCCCCGGTGGGCGGCCGAGACGTACTCGACCGGCACGTCCCGTACGTCGGCCATGGCATTGCGGGCCTGCTCCAGGGTGTGGGCGGCCTGCTCGGCCACGTAGGTCCGCCACTCGGCGTCGATCCTGCCGGGGCCCGGCGTCGGCCAGGCGGGCACGTGCACGTGTCCGACCGTCAGCCTGGCCCCCGTCTGGCGGGCCAGCAGCACGGCCAGCCTCAGCCCGTCCTGGCCGCGGCCGCCGGGAATGAACCCGGCGAGGATTTGGTCGATCTTCATCGGACACTCCGGTTGAGGCGCGAGTGGCGGAAGCCGTACAGGAAGTAGGCGAGCAGGCCGACGACCATCCAGATCCCGAAGGCCAGCCAGGTGACGCCGGCCAGTCCCATCATCACGAGGATGCAGAAGATCACTCCGAGGATCGGCGTCACGGGGAAGAACGGGGTCCTGAAGCTGCGGGGCAGGTCGGGCTGGGTGTAGCGGAGCACGAGCACGCCGACGTTGACGATGGCGAAGGCGAACAGGGTGCCGATGCTGGTGGCCTCGGCGAGCTGGCCCAGCGGGATGAACCCGGCGAGCACGGAGACGAAGGCCGCGACGATGAGCGTGTTGGCGATCGGGACCTGGCGGCGCGGGTCGACCTTCTCGAAGATCTTCGGGATCAGGCCGTCGCGCGACATCGCGAACAGGATGCGGGTCTGGCCGTAGAGCACGGTGAGGACCACGCTGGCGATGGCGATGACCGCGCCGAAGGAGATGATCACGCCCGCCCAGGTGGAGCCGGTCGCCTGGTCGGCGATCAGGGCGAGGCTGGCCTCGGTGCTCTCCGGGTCGAACTCCTGCCACGGCATGGCCCCTACGGCGGCCAGCGCGACCAGCACGTAGATGACCGTGACGATGACCAGGGAGAAGATGATCGCCAGGGGCAGGTCGCGCTTGGGGTTCTTGGCCTCCTCGCCGGCGGTGGAGGCCGCGTCGAAGCCGATGTAGGAGAAGAAGACCTGCGAGGCGGCGGCGGTGATGCCCGCGATGCCCAGCGGGGCGAAGGGCGTCAGGTTGCCGCTCTCGAAGGCGGTGAAGGCCACTACGCAGAAGAACGCCAGCACCGCGACCTTGATCAGCACGAAGACCGCGTTCGCGGTCGCGCTCTCCGAGGCGCCGCGCAGCAGCAGCCAGGTGGCCAGCAGGACGATCAGGATCGCGGTGAGGTTGATCACTCCGCCCTGGTCGCCGGGGGAGTGGGTGATGGCGTCCGGCAGCTGCCAGCCGAACAGGTCGCGGAGGAAGTGGTTGAGGTACTCGCCCCAGCCGACCGCGACCGCCGCGACGGAGACGGCGTACTCCAGCATCAGGCACCAGCCGCACACCCACGCCACGAGCTCGCCCAGCGTCGCGTAGGCGTAGGAGTAGGACGATCCGGAGACCGGGATGGTCCCGGCCAGCTCGGCGTACGACAGGGCGGAGAACAGGGCCGTGATCGCGGCGAGCACGAAGGAGGCGACCACGGCGGGCCCCGCCTTCGGCACGGCCTGGCCGAGGATGACGAAGATGCCGGTGCCGAGCGTGGCGCCGACGCTGAAGAGGGTGAGCTGCCACAGGGTCATGGTCCGGCGCAGTTCGCCGCCCTCGCCGTGGCCGCCCTCCGCGACGATCTGCTGGGCGGGCTTGGTGCGGAAAAGCCGTTGCGACACGGAAACCATGGGGCGCCCCCTCGACTGGGCCGGTATGCGGATGATCCGTCGTGTCGGGGGGACTGACCGGACCCCGCCCGCCGAAACGCGCGGGGCCGTCCGATCACAGGGTGCTGGCGAGCGGCCAGGTGGCGTTGGGGGTCACGATGGTGCCCGCCTTGCCGTCCAGTATCCGCTCGGCCTCGTCCAGTTTCCCGATCGCGGCCATGTCGCCGGTCGTCTCGACGAACCTGCAGACCGCCTCGACCTTCGGCCCCATGGACCCCGCGGGGAAGCGCTCGGCGCGGAGCTGGTGCGGGGTGGCGTGGAAGATCTCCTCCTGCTGCGGGGTGCCGAAGTTCCTGGCGACCCGCGGCACGTCGGTGAGGACCATGAGGACGTCCGCCTCCAGGGCCTCGGCCAGCACCGAGGCGGTCAGGTCCTTGTCGATGACCGCCTCGACTCCCTGGAGCTGACCCTTGTCGTTGCGGATGACCGGAATCCCGCCTCCTCCCGCGCAGACCGTGACCACGCCGTCACGGACGAGGCGGCGCAGCAGCCGGGTCTCCACGACGCGCTGCGGGACGGGGGAGGGCACGACCCTGCGCCAGTACTGCCCGTCGGGCTTGACCGTCCAGCCGTACTCCATGGCCAGTTTCTCCGCCTCTGCCTGTTCGTAGACCTGGCCGACGAACTTCGTCGGGTCGTCGAAGGCGGGGTCGACCGCGGAGACGAGCGTCTGGTTGACCGTGGCGGCCACCTGCCTGCCCGGCAGCGCGTTCTGCAGCGCCTGCAGCATCCAGTAGCCGATCATCCCCTGGGTCTCCGCGCCGATCGTGTCGAGGGGGTAGGGCCTGGGCAGGTTGGGGTCGTTGGCGCTCTCCAGAGCCAGCACGCCCACCTGCGGGCCGTTCCCGTGGGTGATGATCAGCTCGTGCCGTTCGGCCAGTCTCGCCAGCGACGCGGCGGCGACGCGGACGTTCTCCCGCTGGGTCTCCGCGTCGGGCTTCTGCCCCCGGCGCAGCAGCGCGTTGCCCCCCAGGGCGACCAGGACGCGCATTCTCAGCCTCCCAGGGGTACGGCGGGCTCGACGACGGGTGCGGTGGCGCGCATGCTCAGTCCCCCAGGGTCGCGACCATGACGGCCTTGATGGTGTGGAGCCGGTTCTCCGCCTGGTCGAAGACGATCGAGCGTGACGACTCGAAGACCTCCTCGGTGACCTCGAGAGCCTCGTGGCCCGTCTTCTCGAACAGCTCCTCGCCGACCTTGGTCTCCCGGTTGTGGAAGGCCGGCAGGCAGTGCATGAACCTCACCCTCGGGTTCCCCGTGGCCTCGACCACCCCGGCGTTCACCTGGTACGGCATGAGCAGCTTGATCCGCTCGTCCCACACCTCCTTCGGCTCGCCCATGGACACCCACACGTCGGTGTAGAGGAAGTCGACGCCCTTGACGCCCTCGGCCACGTCGGCGGTGACGGTGATCCTCGCCCCGGTCTCCTTCGCCAGGTCCCTGGCGGGCTTGACGACCGCGTTGTCGTCGGGCCACAGCTCCTCGGGGGCGACGATGCGCACGTCCATGCCCATCATCGCGCCGGTGACCAGCAGCGAGTGGCCCATGTTGTTCCTGGCGTCGCCCAGGTAGGCGTAGGAGACCTCGCGCAGGGGCTTGTCGCTGTGCTCCTGCATGGTGAGCATGTCGGCGAGCATCTGCGTCGGGTGCCACTCGTCGGTGAGGCCGTTCCAGACGGGGACGCCCGCGTAGGCGGCCAGCTCCTCGACGTAGGCCTGCTTGCTGCCCCGGTACTCGATGCCGTCGAACATCCGGCCGAGCACCCGCGCGGTGTCCTTCACCGACTCCTTGTGACCCATCTGGGAGCCGCTCGGGTCCAGGTAGGTGACGTGGGCGCCCTGCTCGTGTGCGCCGACCTCGAAGGCGCACCGGGTGCGGGTCGAGGTCTTCTCGAAGATCAGGGCGATGTTCCTGCCCCGGAGGTGCGGCTCCTCGCTCCCGGCGTACTTGGCGGCCTTGAGGTCGGCCGACAGCTTGATCAGGAACCTGAACTCCTCGGGGGTGAAGTCGAGCTCTTTGAGGAAACTTCGGTTGCGCAGGTTGAATGCCATGTGTGTGCCCCCCGTGAGAAGAGATCAGATGCCGTCGCGCTCGAGGGGGCAGCTCATGCACCGGGGACCGCCCCGGCCCCGGCCGAGCTCGCTGCCCCTGATGGTGATCACCTCGACGCCGTTGTCGCGCAGGTAGTTGTTCGTGGTGGTGTTGCGCTCGTAGGCGACGACCACGCCCGGGCTGACGGCCAGCACGTTGCAGCCGTCGTCCCACTGCTCCCGCTCGGCCGCGTAGACGTCCTGGGTGGGGGTGAGGATCCTGATCTCGTCCATGTCCATGGCCCAGGCGATGGCCCGGTGCATGTCCTCCGGGGCGTGATCGGTGATCTTGAGTTCCTTCTCCGTGTCACCGGGCTCGACGGTGTACGAGGGCAGCATGCCCAGCCCGGCGAACTTGGTGAACACCCCGACGTCCACGTTGGTCATGACGGTGTCCAGGTGCATGAACGCCCGTGCCTTCGGCATGTTCAACGCGACGATCTTCTTGGCGGCGCCCTTGGAGAACAGGCTCCGCGCGAGCATCTCGACCGCCTGGGGCTGGGTGCGCTCGCTCATCCCGATCAGCACGGCCCCCCTGCCGAGGACGAGCACGTCGCCGCCCTCGATGGTCGCGGGCGCGGAGGCCAGGCCCGGCATCCAGAGGTTGAAGCCCCCCTCGTCCGGTCTGTCGAACCCCGGGGCGAACAGCGGGTGGAAGCGGTAGACGGCCTCGTAGTTCACGGTCTCGCGCTGGCGCGCCTTCTTCTTCATCGCGTTGACGGAGACGCCGTCGTAGATCCAGCAGGAGGTGTCGCGGGTGAACAGGTGGTTGGGCAGCGGCGGCAGGACGAAGTCCTCCGGGTCCAGGGTGTGGAAGGCCAGGCTCTTGGGGTCGGTGCCCCTGTCCATGAGCTCCTGCTTGGTGATCCCGCCGGTGAGGTACAGCTGCAGGTCGGCCGAGTCCATCGCGTCCAGCGCGTTGCGCAGGGCGTCGACGGCCATCGGCCCGAAGAAGCGCTCGTCGATGACGTGGTCGAGGATGTACTTGCGGGCCTCGGGGATGTCGATCGTCTCGCGCAGCAGGTCGGCCAGCATGTGGACGACGATCCCGCGGTCGCGCAGCACCTGCTGGAACTCCTCGTGCTCCTCGACCGCGCGCTGCACCCACAGCACGTCGTCGAAGAGGAACTCGTCCTTGTTCGACGGGGTGAGCCGTTTCAGGGACAGTTCGGGCTTGTGGAGCAGGACGCGGTGAAGCCGACCGACTTCGGAGTCGACGTGAAAAGCCATTTCTCTTCCTTCGTCGTCGTTGACGGGTTCTCGCTGCGGGGGGCGTCACCGGCCGGGTCGTCCGTGGGGTGACGCGGGGACCTCACCTCCCGGGCCGTACTCGCCGCGCTTGGCCTTGGTCCAGATGTAGACGGGGATACCCACCAGGAGCATCAGGAAGCCGATGAAGATGGCCTCCATCCCCGCGCCGTAGGTCATCCAGAAGGCGAACAGGATCGCCACGGCGGTGACCGCCAGGTCACGGCCCAGCCTGGCCCCGCTGATCCTTCTGGCCCCGGTGACCAGCCAGAACAGCTGGGCGCACGCGGAGAAGAAGTAGGGGATGACCGTGGTGAAGGTGGCGATCAGCAGGATCTTGTTGAAGCCGTCCTCGGTGCCGAAGTAGTTGTAGACCGCGACCAGCGAGGTCAGCGCGGTGCCGGCGACGATGCCGACCCACGGCACGCCGCGGCGCGACTCCCTGGCGAAGACGCTCGGGAACAGTCCGTCCCTGGCCGCGGCCATCGGCATCTCCGCGACCAGCATGGTCCAGCCGTTGATGGCGCCGATGCCGGAGACGATCGCGCAGGCGGCCATGATGCCGCCGCCGACACTGCCGCCGAACATGTTGTTGATCGCGTCGGCGAACGGGGCGGTGGAGTTGACGAGCGCGTCGTGCGGGACGGTGCCGAAGATGGCGACCGTGCTGAGCATGTACATCGCGGCGCAGATCAGCACGCCGTAGACGCTGGATTTGCCGATGTTGCGGGCGGGGTCCCTGACCTTCTCCGCGACGATGGTGACGCTCTCCACGCCCGAGTAGATGAACAATGCGAGCGCGCCCGCGGTGGACAGGGCGGCGATCCAGCTGCCGCCGGTCGCGACGAACGGGCCGAAGTTGCCGCCCTGGACGAAGAACAGGCCGACCACCGCGACGAAGATCAGCGGGATGAACTTCAGCACCGCGGTGACCAGCGCGAAGGCGCCGATGTTCTTCACGCCGCTCAGGTTGATCAGCGCCGGGATCCAGAGCGCGACCAGGGCCAGCGCGATCTGGGCGACGGGGGAGGTCCAGTTCAGGAAGTAGTTGACGTAGTTGACCCAGACGACGGCGATCGCGGCGTTGCCGATCCAGGCGGTGAGCCAGAACGACCAGGCGTTCCAGAAGCCGGAGAACTCGCCGAAGGCGTCCTTGGCGTACGCGTAGGGGCCGCCGCCGGTGGGCAGGCGCGCGCCCAGCCTGCCGAACACGATGGCCAGGGCGATGGCGCCGATCGACACCAGGGCCATGGCGACGATGCTGATGGTGCCGTACGCGGCGAGCGAGGCGGGCAGCAGGAACACGCCCGTGCCCACGATGTTGCCCACGATCAGGGAGATCGCCGCGGGGAGGCCGAGCTTGCCGTGTTCCTCGGCGATCGCCTCGGCTGCCTCGTCGCGGATCACCCCTTCTTCTGCGGCGGTCCGTCCTCGCGGACGGTCGCCAAAGGAATCCCCCATGGTGCGCCCCCCGGCACATATCCCCCTATTGCTCACTTTCAGTGGCAATACCTAATGAGGTCCCCGGGGCGGGAAAGGGCGAAACCCGCCCTGCCAGGGCGGATGGGCGGCGCCGGTGTCCGATGGGCCGGGGGAGGGGTGTTCACGGGGCGTTCCCGAGCCGGGCCGGAGCCGGGCGCGGGTCGGGCCGCTGTCCGGCCCGGTCAGGCCCGGATCAGCCGCGGATCAGGGTGTGGGAGACGGGGGCCGGGTCGGCCTCGGCCGTGCCCGAGATCGGCGGGAGCAGCACGGCCATGATCGCCATGATCGCGGCCAGCAGGGCGACGGGAAGCAGGACCGCGGGGAACGGGCCGCGTCGGGGTGACAGGGGCTCGGCGGTGACCGCGCCGGTCGCGAAGGACGACAGGGACTCGGCCAGGAGCGGATCCTCGGTGTAGAGCCGGTCGGCGATCCCGTCGAGAGTGCGCTTTTCGCGAGCGGACAGGCCCATGTTTTCCATCCCCCGGTGGCTGACGATGACGCGGAGGATTTTAATGCCACTTTGTCGGGTTTTGCCAAGTCGGAGGGGGTAGATCTTCGCTGTCAGTCCTCGGCCTTCGAGTGGGCCAGCGCCTCCGCCCCGCCCGAGATCTCGGTGAGTTCGGTGGTGATCTCGCCCTGGCGCGCGGAGTTGGCCCGCCGGGTCAGCTGCGCGACGAGCTCGTGGGCGTTCTCCGTCGCCGACATCATCGCCTGCCGCCTGGAGGCGTGCTCGGCGGCGCTGGACTCCAGCAGCATGCGCCAGATCCGTCCCCTGACGTACTGCCGCAGCAGCATGTCGAGCACGGCCCCGGGGTTCGGCTCGAACTCGTACGGCGGCGGCGGGGCCGCCAGGGATCCCTCGCCCCCGCCGCCGATCTCCTGCTCCTCGATCTCCAGGGGCAGGATCCGGTGCACCCTGGTCTGCTGGTTCAGCATGGACACGAACTCGGTGAACACGACGTGCACCTCGCCGACCCCGCCCTCCCTGGTCGGCATGTCGAAGGCCTCGACCAGGGTCTGCCCGATCTCGGCGGCCACCTCGTAGACCGGGCTGTCGGACAGGCCGACCCACTCCCGTTCCGTCTTCCTGTGCCGGAAGCGGTAGAAGTCGACCGCCTTGCGGCCGCACAGATAGAAGGTCGGCTCCTTGCCCTGCTCGCGCAGAAGCGTGGCGAGCGCGTCGCCCTGGCGCAGCGCGTTGTTGTTGAAGGCCCCGCAGAAGCCCCGGTCGCTGCTCATCACCAGCACGGCGACGCGGGAGGTGTCCGGCCTGCGGTTGAGCAGCGCGTGGTCCATGCGCGTGCCGTGGCTGATCATGATGGAGGACACCCTGGTGATCTCCTCGGCGTACGGCCTGGCGGCCTCGAGGCGCTGGCGGGCCTTGGGGATCCGTGAGGACGCGATGAGCTCCTGGGCTCGGGTGATCTTGGCCGTCGACCTGACGGACCGGATGCGCGCGCGGATCGCGCGGAGCTCTGCCCCCATGGTGCCTCCCGGTGCCTCCGTGATCCTCGGCCTCTCCTGCCGGTGAGGAGGCCATCTTCACAGCACTGCCCGCGATGAGCTGCCGTTACGGTCGGCGGCAGGCCAGGTTTTGCCAATCCGCGCCCCCCGTTAGGGGCTTATGCCCCTTATGTCATATTTTGTCACCATTAAGGAACTAAGGGGCTGGTTCTGGGGCATCGTCGCCCGGCTGCTAACGTGAGGGCGTCGACTTCCTTTAAGACCCGTCCTGTGAGGCGGGAAAGGTGGTGTTCTCTTTGGCTGACGCCGTTTCGCATGCCCGCGGCAGCGCCCACGCGGTCCTCGAGGGACCCGACATCAATCGCGCGCTGATCCGCATCTCCCACGAGATCCTCGAGCGCACCAAGGGCGCCGAGGACATCGTCCTGCTCGGGATCCCCACCAGGGGCGTCCATCTGGCCCAGCGCCTGGCCGCCTACATCAGGCAGTTCGAGGGCCGCTCCGTGCCCGTCGGATCCCTCGACGTCACGATGTACCGCGACGACCTGCGCCTGCGCCCCGCCCGCGCGCTCGGCCGCACCGAGCTGCCCTCGGACGGCATAGACGGCAGGATCGTCGTCCTCGTCGACGACGTCCTCTACTCGGGCCGCACGGTCCGCTCCGCGCTCGACGCGCTCAACGACCTGGGCCGCCCGCAGGCCGTCCAGCTCGCCGCCCTGGTCGACCGAGGCCACCGAGAGCTGCCCATCAGGGCCGACTACGTGGGCAAGAACCTCCCGACCTCCAAGTCCGAGATCGTCAAGGTCTACCTGGAGGAGAACGACGGCCGTGACGCGGTCCTGCTGCTGAAGGAAGGCGACAAGTGAAACGGCACCTGATCTCGGCGGCCGACCTGAGTCGTGACGACGCCCTGCTGATCCTGGACACCGCCGACGAGCTGGCGAAGATCTCGGAACGTTCCATCAAGAAGCTGCCGACCCTGCGCGGCCGTACCGTGGTGAACCTCTTCTTCGAGGACTCCACCCGCACCCGCATCTCCTTCGAGGCCGCGGCCAAGCGCCTGTCGGCCGACGTGATCAACTTCTCCGCCAAGGGGTCGAGCGTCTCCAAGGGCGAGTCGCTCAAGGACACCGCCCTCACCCTCGAGGCGATGGGCGCCGACGCCGTCGTCATCAGGCACGGCGCCTCCGGCGCGCCGCACCGCCTGGCCAACTGGGTCCGCGGCAGCGTCGTCAACGCCGGGGACGGCACCCACGAGCACCCGACCCAGGCGCTGCTCGACGCCTTCACAATGCGCCGCCGCCTGGGCTCGCTGGACGGCAGGAAGGTCACGATCGTCGGCGACGTCCTGCACAGCCGGGTCGCCCGCTCCAACGTGCTGCTGCTGGCCACGCTCGGCGCCGAGGTGACCCTGGTCGCCCCGCCGACCCTGCTGCCGGTGACCGTCGACTCGTGGCCGTGCGAGGTCTCCTACGACCTCGACGCCGTGCTGCCCAAGTCCGACGTGGTGATGATGCTGCGCGTGCAGCGCGAGCGGATGAACGCCGCGTTCTTCCCCACGGAGCGGGAGTACAGCCGCCGCTACGGTCTCGACCGCGAGCGCGTCGCCAAGCTGCACGACGACGCCGTCGTGATGCACCCCGGCCCGATGAACCGGGGCATGGAGATCGCGGCCGAGGTGGCCGACTCACCGCGCTCGACGATCGTCGAGCAGGTCGCCAACGGGGTGACCACCCGCATGGCCGTCCTTTACCTGCTGCTCGGCGGCGCCGACCTCGGAGGAGAGATCCAGTGAAGACCATCGTCATCAAGGGCGCCAGGATCCTCGGCGGCGAGCCGGTCGACATCCTGGTCCGCGACGGCGTCGTCGCGGAGATCGGCCAGGACCTGAGCGGTGACGAGACGGTCGACGCCCGGGGCCTCATCGCTCTGCCGGGCCTGGTCGACCTGCACACCCACCTCCGCGAGCCCGGCAGGGAGGACGCGGAGACCGTCGAGACCGGCACCCGCGCCGCCGCCCTCGGCGGCTACACCGCGGTGCACGCCATGGCCAACACCGACCCGGTCGCCGACACCGCCGGCGTCGTCGAGCAGGTCTGGCGGCTCGGCCAGGAGGCGGGCCACTGCGACGTCCGCCCGGTCGGCGCCGTCACCGTGGGCCTCGAGGGCGAACGTCTGGCCGAGCTGGGCGCGATGGCCGACTCGGCCGCGCGGGTCCGCGTCTTCTCCGACGACGGCAAGTGCGTCTCGGACGCGGTGCTCATGCGCCGCGCGCTCGAGTACGTCAAGGCCTTCGACGGCGTGGTCGCCCAGCACGCCCAGGAGCCGCGCCTGACCAAGGACGCGCAGATGAACGAGGGCGCGGTCTCCGGCAGGCTCGGCCTGACCGGCTGGCCCGCGGTCGCCGAGGAGGCGATCATCGCCCGCGACTGCCTGCTCGCCGCGCACGTCGGCTCCCGCCTGCACGTCTGCCACCTGTCGACCGCCGGCTCCGTCGAGATCGTCCGCTGGGCCAAGTCGAAGGGCTGGGACGTCACCGCAGAGGTGACCCCGCACCACCTGCTCCTGACCGACGACCTCGTCGAGGACTCCCCGGTCGGCTCCTACAACCCCATCTACAAGGTGAACCCGCCGCTGCGCACCCGCGCGGACGTGGAGGCGCTGCGCGCGGCCCTGGCCGACGGCACGATCGACTGCGTCGCCACCGACCACGCCCCGCACCCGCTCGAGGACAAGGAGACCGAGTGGGCCGCCGCGGCCATGGGCATGATCGGCCTGGAGACGGCGCTGTCCGTGGTCCAGGAGGCCATGGTCGAGACCGGGCTGCTCGACTGGGCGGGGGTCGCCGAGCGCATGTCCCACGCCCCGGCCAGGATCGGCAGGGTGGCCGACCACGGCCAGCCGATCGAGGTCGGCGCGCCGGCCAACATCACCCTCTACGACGCGGAGGCGCGCACCGAGGTCGACCCGGCCGGTTACGCCTCCAAGAGCCGCAACACGCCCTACGAGGGCAGGAGCCTGCCCGGCCGCGTCGTGGCGACCTTCCTGCGCGGCAGGCCGACCGTCCTGGACGGAAAGCTCGCGTGACCTCCTCCCGCTCGCCACGCGTGAACGACCCGCGCGCGGCGGCGCCGCTGCCCGGGCGGCGGGAGGTCGTCCCACATCATGGAGAGGCGCCCTTCAGTTGCGCCAGATATTTCATACTTTGCGGAGCAATGACCGAGATGATCGGGGTGTTTGAGTGACCGCAGTGCTAGTGCTGGAAGACGGCCGAGTCTTCCACGGGACCCCTTACGGAGCCGAGGGCGAGACCTTCGGCGAGATGGTCTTCAACACCGGGATGACCGGCTACCAGGAGACCCTCACCGACCCCTCGTACCACCGACAGATCGTCGCGATGACCGCGCCGCACATCGGCAACACCGGGGTCAACGACGAGGACCCCGAGTCCTCCCGCGTCTGGGTCTCCGGCTACGTGGTCCGCGAGCCCGCGCGCGTCTCCTCCAACTGGCGCGCCACCCGCTCCCTCGACGACTACCTCAGGGAGCAGGGCGTCGTCGGCATCGCCATCCCCGGCACCCGCGCCCTCACCCGCCACCTGCGCGAGCGCGGCGCGATGCGCGCCGGGGTGTTCTCCGGAGAGGCCCTCGCCCCGGTCGAGGAGCTGCTCGAGCGGGTCAGGAACAGCCCCGCCATGGAGGGCGCGGACCTGGCCGAGGCGGTCTCGACCGCCGAGCCGTACGTCGTGCCCGCCGTCGGCGAGAAGCGGTTCACCGTGGCGGCCGTCGACCTCGGCATCAAGGCGATGACCCCGCAGCGGATGGCCGAGCGCGGCTGCGAGGTGCACGTCCTGCCCGCCTCGAGCACCGCGCAGGACATCCTCGCCCTCAACCCCGACGGGGTGTTCTTCTCCAACGGTCCCGGCGACCCGGCGACCGCCGACCACCAGGTCGAGGCGCTGCGCGGAGTCCTCGCCGCGGGCAAGCCGTTCTTCGGCATCTGCTTCGGCAACCAGATCTTCGGCCGCGCCCTCGGGCTCGGCACCTACAAGCTGCGCTACGGCCACCGGGGGGTCAACCAGCCGGTCCAGGACCGCCGTACCGGCAAGGTGGAGATCTCCGCGCACAACCACGGCTTCGCCGTGCAGGCCCCCCTCGAGGGGAGCTTCGACACGCCGTACGGCCCGGCGGAGGTCAGCCACGTCAACCTCAACGACGACTGCGTCGAGGGGCTGCGGCTGGTCGACCGTCCCGCCTTCAGCGTCCAGTACCACCCGGAGGCCGCCGCGGGCCCGCACGACTCCGCCGGGCTGTTCGACCGGTTCTGCGCGCTGATGGAAGAGAACACGAACACGACGGAGGGCAGCAAGGGTGCCTAAGCGCACGGACATCCAGTCGGTCATGGTGATCGGCTCAGGGCCGATCGTGATCGGGCAGGCCTGCGAGTTCGACTACTCCGGCACCCAGGCCTGCCGCGTGCTGCGCGCGGAGGGCTTCCGCGTGATCCTCGTCAACAGCAACCCGGCCACGATCATGACGGACCCGGAGTTCGCCGACGCCACCTACGTCGAGCCGATCACCCCGGACATCGTCGAGAAGATCATCGCCAAGGAGCGCCCCGACGCGCTGCTGCCGACCCTGGGCGGCCAGACGGCGCTCAACACCGCGATCGCCCTGCACGAGGCCGGAGTCCTGGCCAAGTACGACGTCGAGCTGATCGGCGCGGACGTCGACGCCATCCAGGCGGGCGAGAACCGGGAGCTGTTCAAGGACATCGTCGCCAAGGTCGCCGAGGAGCGCGGCCTCAACGCCGAGTCGGCCCGCTCCTTCGTCTGCCACACCATGGACGAGTGCCTGGCCGCCGCGGGCGAGCTGGGCTACCCGCTGGTCGTGCGGCCCTCCTTCACCATGGGCGGCGTCGGCTCCGGCTTCGCCCACGACGAGGACGGCCTGCGCAGGATCGCCGGAGCGGGCCTCGACGCCTCGCCGACCACCGAGGTGCTCCTGGAGGAGTCCATCCTCGGCTGGAAGGAGTACGAGCTGGAGGTCATGCGCGACAAGGCCGACAACGTCGTCATCGTCTGCTCCATCGAGAACCTCGACCCGATGGGCGTGCACACCGGCGACAGCGTCACCGTGGCCCCGGCGCTGACCCTCACCGACCGCGAGTACCAGAACATGCGCGACGTCGCCATCGCGGTCATCCGCGAGGTCGGCGTCGACACCGGCGGCTGCAACATCCAGTTCGCCGTCGACCCGCGCACCGGACGCATGGTCGTCATCGAGATGAACCCGCGCGTCTCCCGTTCCAGCGCGCTGGCCTCCAAGGCCACCGGCTTCCCGATCGCCAAGATCGCGGCCAAGCTGGCCATCGGCTACACCCTGGACGAGATCCCCAACGACATCACCAGGGAGACCCCGGCGTCGTTCGAGCCGTCGCTGGACTACATCGTGGTCAAGGTGCCGCGCTTCGCCTTCGACAAGTTCCCCGGCGCCGACCAGACCCTGACGACCCACATGAAGTCGGTGGGCGAGGCCATGGCCATCGGCAGGTCCTTCCCCGAGGCCCTGCAGAAGGCGCTGCGGTCGCTGGAGAAGAAGGGCGCGGTCTTCACCTGGGCGGGAGAGCCCGGCGACAAGGACGAACTGCTGGCGGCCTGCGGGACCCCGCACGACGGCAGGCTGCGCACCATGCAGCAGGCCATCCGCGCCGGGGCGACCGCGGCCGAGCTGTTCGAGGCCACCGCCGTCGACCCGTGGTTCCTGGACCAGCTCTACGCCATCGACGAGATCGCCGCCGAGGTGCGCGAGGCCGACCGGCTCACCGTCGAGGTGCTGACCAGGGCCAAGCGAAACGGCTTCAGCGACGCGCAGATCGCCGAGCTGCGCGACATGAGCGAGCCCGAGGTCCGCGACCTGCGCCACGCCCTGGGCCTGCGGCCCGTCTACAACACCGTCGACACCTGCGCCGCCGAGTTCGCCGCCCAGACGCCCTACCTGTACTCGACCTACGACGAGGAGACCGAGGTCCCGCAGGGCGACCGTCCCAAGGTCCTCATCCTCGGCTCGGGCCCGAACCGCATCGGCCAGGGCATCGAGTTCGACTACGCCTGCGTGCACGCCTCCTTCGAGCTGTCGGCCGCCGGATACGAGACCGTCATGGTCAACTGCAACCCCGAGACGGTCTCCACCGACTACGACACCTCCGACCGGCTCTACTTCGAGCCGCTCACCCTGGAGGACGTGCTGGAGGTCGTGCACGCCGAGCAGCAGACCGGGCCGGTCGTGGGCGTCATCGTCCAGCTCGGCGGGCAGACCCCGCTGGGACTGGCCCAGGCGCTCAAGGACGCAGGGGTGCCGATCGTCGGCACCTCGCCCGAGTCGATCCACCTGGCCGAGGAACGCGGCGCGTTCGGCAGGGTCCTGGCCGAGGCCGGGCTGCCCGCCCCCAAGCACGGCACCGCGGTGACCGTGGAGGAGGCGCTGACCATCGCGGAGGAGATCGGCTACCCGGTGCTGGTGCGGCCCTCCTACGTCCTCGGCGGCGCGGGCATGGCCATCGTCTACGACGACGAGACGCTGAGCACCTACATGGCCAAGGCGGGCGCGGCCAGCGACCACCCGGTCCTGGTGGACAAGTTCCTCGACGAGGCCGTGGAGATCGACGTCGACGCGCTGTTCGACGGCGAGGAGCTCTACCTCGGCGGCGTGATGGAGCACATCGAGGAGGCCGGCATCCACTCCGGCGACTCGGCCTGCTCGCTGCCCCCGATGACGCTCGGCGCCTACGACATCAAGCGCATCCGGTCCGCCACCGAGGCCATCGCCCGCGGGGTGGGCGTGCGCGGCCTGCTGAACGTCCAGTACGCCATGTCGGCCAACATCCTGTACGTGCTGGAGGCCAACCCGCGTGCCAGCCGTACGGTGCCGTTCGTCTCCAAGGCCACCGCGGTGCCGCTGGCCAAGGCGGCGGCCCGGGTGATGATGGGCGCCACCGTGGCCGAGCTGCGCGCCGAGGGCATGCTCCCCGCGGAGGGCGACGGAGGCACCATGCCGCTGGACGCGCCCATCGCGGTCAAGGAGGCCGTGCTGCCGTTCAACCGGTTCAGGGGCGTCGACACCGTGCTCGGCCCGGAGATGCGCTCCACCGGCGAGGTCATGGGCATCGACGAGTTCTTCGGCACCGCCTACGCCAAGTCGCAGGCCGCGGCCTACGGTTCGCTGCCGACCAAGGGACGGGCGTTCGTCTCGGTGGCCAACCGCGACAAGCGTGCGATGATCTTCCCTGTCAAGGCGCTGGCCGACCTCGGATTCGAGATCCTGGCCACCGAGGGCACGGCCGAGGTGCTGCGCCGCAACGGCGTCCATGCCAAGATCGTGCGCAAGCAGAGTGACGGGACGGGGCCCGACGGGGAGCCGACCATCGGCAGGCGGATCCTGGACGGCGAGGTGGATCTCATCGTGAACACGCCCTTCGGCAGCCCCGGACAGTCCGGGCCGCGGCTGGACGGCTACGAGATCCGCACCGCGGCCGTGCTGCGGGGCGTTCCCTGCATTACGACCGTCCAGGGGCTGGCCGCCGCGGTCCAGGGCGTCCAGGCCATCGTCCGCGGCGACGTGGGCGTACGGTCGCTCCAGGAGCACGGGGAGCGGCTCAGGGGACGAGTGAGCGGAGCGGCCGGTGAAGGATGAGCCGTCCGCGTAGAGAATGAGGAGCCGGGCGCGACCGTGGGCTCGTGCGGCTTGAGGGGACGAGTGAGCGGAGCGGCCGGCGAAGGATGAGCCGTCCGCGTGGAGAATGAGGAGCCGGACGCGACCATGGACACAGCACACCTGCGGGGTTGATGCCTAAGCGGAGGTGAGGGAGACGCCTGTTACTCCGGTACAGGTGACGGGCACGGTGCTGACGACGCGCCGGGTCGACGCCTACCATGCGCTGACCGTGGTCGCGCCCGGCATCGCCGAGCGCTTCAGGCCGGGACACTTCGTGTCGGTGGCCGTCGGAGGGGCGCAGACGTCGATGCTGACGCGCCGTTCCTTCTCCGTTCACGACGTCAAACCCGACTACGGCGGCACGGTCGAGTTCGTCTTCACCGTCGGCGGTCCGGGCACGGCGTGGCTGGCCGAGCGCCGCGCCCGTGACACGCTGGACCTGGTCGGGCCGCTCGGCAGGCCGTTCCCCCTGCCGCGCGACCCGGTCACCTGCGTCCTGGTCGGCGCCGAGTACGGCTCCGCGCCGCTGTTCACCGTGGCCGACGCCCTCCAGCAGCGCGGCTGCCGGGTCGACTTCGTGCTCGGCGCGGCCTCGTCGGACCGGGTCTTCGGCGCGTTGCGCGCCCGCAGGATGGGGGAGACCACCACCCTGACCACGGAGGACGGCTCCCTGGGCATGCGCGGCAGGGTGACCGACGTGCTGCCCGGCGTGATCGCCGACGTCAGGGCGGACGCGGTCTACGCCTGCGGCCCGATGGAGACGCTGCGCGGCGTCACCGCCGTGGCGGTCGAGTTCGACATACCGGTCCAGGTGGCCGTCGAGGAGCGGATGGCCTGCGGGATCGGCGTGTGCATGACGTGCGTGCTGCCGGTCATCGGAGACGACGGTGTCACCCGGATGGTGCGCTCGTGCGTCGAAGGACCGGTCTTCAGGGGCGAGCGCGTCCGCTTCGACGACGTCGGAACGATCCCGTTCGACGCGCTCGGAGCGCCGGGTGGTGGAACACGCAATGTCGGTTGACATGCGGACGTACCTGGGGCACGTGGAACTGGCCAACCCGATCACCACGGCCGCCGGATGCGCCGCCTCGGGCTCGGAGCTGGCCCAGTTCTTCGACCTGGGCCGGATCGGCGCGCTGACCACACGGTCGATCACCATGGCCCCCAGAGCGGGCCGTCCGACCCCCAGGATGGCCGAGACGCCCTCGGGGCTGCTCAACGCCGTCGGCCTCCAGGGGCCCGGCGTGGACGCCTTCCTGGAGCGTGAGCTGCCCTGGCTGGCCCAGCGGGGCGTCAGGACCGTCGTCTCCGTCGGGGGCGGGACCGTCGCCGAGTACACCGCGCTGGCGCGCAGGCTCACCGACGCCCCCGGGGTGACCGCCGTCGAGGTCAACCTCTCCTGTCCCAACATCGAGGACAGGGGGAGGGTCTTCGCCCGCGACGGGGCCGCCTCAGCCGAGGTGATCGCCTCGGTGCGCTCGGTCATGCGCTACGACGTCCCGGTGGTCGCCAAGCTGTCGCCCGACGTGGTGGACATCGTGAGCGTCGCCAGGGCGTGCGTCGACGGAGGCGCGGACGCCCTCTCGATGATCAACAGCCCCATCGGCATGAGCATCGACACCGAGGCCATGCGGCCCTCGCTCGCCGCGGTCACCGGCGGCCTGTCGGGACCGGCCATCCGGCCGCTGGCCGTACGCTGCGTCTGGCAGGTCCACGCGGCGCTGCCCAGCGTGCCCATCATCGGCATGGGGGGCGTGCTGACCGGCAGGGACGCCTTCGAGCTGATCCTGGCGGGCGCCTGTGTCGTCGCTGTCGGCACGGCGCTGTTCCACGACCCCTACGCCTGCCTGCGCGTCCTGCGGGAGCTTGAGGAGCTCCTGGCGGCGCGGGGGTTCCACCGCCTGGCCGACGCCGTCGGGCTGGCCCATCGTCCGCCGGGGACTGCCACCCGGCACCGGATAGACCTTGAGGAGACCGCCCTGTGACGCCCGCACCCATCGCCGTCGCCCTGGACGCACCCGACCTGGAGACCGCGGCCCACTGGGCGAGCCTGGTGACCCCGCACGTCAGCACCGTGAAGGTCGGTCTCGAACTCTACCTCCGCTACGGCCCCGAGGTGATCGCCTCGGTCCGGGGCGCGAGCGGCGTCCAGGTCTTCCTCGACCTCAAGCTCCACGACATCCCGAACACCGTCGCGGGCGCGGCCAAGGCTGTGGCGCGGCTCAAGCCCGCCATCCTGACCGTCCACGCGGCGGGAGGCCCCACCATGATCAGGGCGGCGGTCGACGCGCTGCCCGGCACCCAGGTCGCGGCCGTGACGGTGCTCACGTCGCTCTCAGAGGCCGATCTCGAGAGGATCGGCGTCGCCGGCCCTCCCGATGACGCCGTGCGCCGTCTGGCGGCGCTCGCCGTCGGCGCGGGAGCCCAGGCCCTGGTGTGCTCGCCACGTGAGGTCGCCACGGTGCGGGCAGAGGTCGGGCCGGACATCACCCTCATCACTCCCGGCGTCCGCCCCGCCGGTTCCGAGAGTCAGGATCAGGCCAGAGTAGCGACTCCCGAGAGGGCTTTCGCCGACGGGGCCGATCTTCTGGTGATCGGCCGCCCGATCACCGGCTCCGCGGACCCCGGCGCGACGGCGGCGAGGATCGCCGCGGAGCTCCGCAGGGCCCTCGCGTCCGCCGACAGGGGGGCCTGATCCGCATCCCCGAAAAACGCGGAGTTGAGCGTCGTTTCGTCGACACTCGGCAACTTTTGCGATACACAAAGTGACGAAGTAGATTTTCTAAGGGAAGAAACTGGTCTTGACGTTGCTTGAAGCGCGATGACCAGCTAGTTTCCCTTCCCGTCCG
The DNA here is from genome assembly GCF_027922005.1 of Streptosporangium carneum. Taxonomy (GTDB): domain Bacteria; phylum Actinomycetota; class Actinomycetes; order Streptosporangiales; family Streptosporangiaceae; genus Streptosporangium; species Streptosporangium carneum. The sequence goes on from NZ_BSEV01000009.1 coordinate 30,657, forward strand.
AGTACATCGACAGGAAATTCGAGGTGACCCGGCGTGGCTCTTCCTCCCCTTACCCCTGAGCAGCGCGCCGCAGCCCTAGAGAAGGCTGCCAAGGCCCGCCGAGAGCGTGCCGAGGTTAAGAACCGCCTGAAGCACGGCGCTATCTCTCTGGCTGAGGTGCTCAAAGACGGGCAGGCTGACGACGTCATCGGCAAGATGAAGGTGTCGGCTCTTCTGGAGTCGCTCCCCGGCGTGGGCAAGGTCCGCGCCAAGCAGCTGATGGAGCGGCTTGGCATCGCAGAGTCCCGCCGCGTGCGGGGTCTCGGCGCCAACCAGAGGGCATCGCTCGAGCGTGAGTTCGGCGGGGCCGAGAGCTAATCTCGGTTCAAGACACACGCTCACCCGCGATCGCGGGAACGGCATCACGGGGGGTTTTGGAGTTGACCGGAACATCGTGGCCCGACGGGAGTCGGGCTCCGGAGAAGACCGCTGAGAGCGGGTCCGGCGGCTCCACATCCCCGGTCGCAGGCCCGGAGGGGGCGCGAGCCTTCCCCGGACCGACCGGCAACCGCCTGACGGTCCTCTCAGGGCCGTCAGGTGTAGGCAAGTCCACGGTCGTCGCCGAGCTTCGGCGGGCACACCCGGAGGTGTGGCTGTCGGTCTCGGTGACCACCAGGAAACCCCGTCCGGGGGAGACCCACGGGGTCGAGTACTTCTTCGCCGACGACGAGGAGTTCGACCGCCTCGCCGCCTCGGGCGAGCTGCTGGAGTGGGCGGAGTTCGCCGGCAACCGGTACGGCACGCCGCGCGGCCCCGTGCTCGACAAGCTCGCCGCGGGGGTTCCCACACTGCTCGAGATCGACCTGCAGGGGGCCCGTCAGGTCCGCGCGACCATGCCGGAGGCTCTTCTGGTCTTCCTGGCCCCGCCCTCGTGGGAGGAGCTGGAGAAGCGTCTGCGGGGCAGGGGCACCGAGCCCGAGGACGTCATCGCCCGCCGACTCGCCGCGGGCCGGATCGAGATGGCGGCCGAGCAGGAGTTCGACCTGTCCCTGGTGAACACATCCGTCCAGGACGTATGCCACCGGCTGATAGCCTTGTTGGCTGATGCTCCCGAGGCTTCGAGCCCCGGACGTTCACCTAGCTAGGGGAAAACACAACGTGGCAACGAACGCGGCCTATTCCGAAGGCATCACCAACCCGTCGATCGACGCCCTGCTCGACATCGTCGACAGCAAGTACAGCCTCGTGATCTTCGGTTCGAAGCGCGCCCGCCAGATCAACGCCTACTACTCCCAGCTGGGCGAGGGTCTGCTGGAGTACGTCGGCCCGCTCGTCGAGACCCACGCCCAGGAGAAGCCGCTGTCCATCGCGCTGCGCGAGGTCAGCGAGGGCCTGCTCACCTCAGAGCCGATCGAGGGCTAGTCCCACCCATGCGGACGCCTGGCGAGGGCGCGGCGGACGCGCCCGTGGCCGACTCCTCCGAGTCCGGCTCTCCCACCGAACGGCGGACGTCGCACGGCGGTTCCCCGACGCCCGGCGACGAGCGCCCTTCCACGCCGGGCGGTGACGGCTCCGCGGCCTCGGAGGGCGGCGGCCGGCGTCGAAGGCCCTCCGTCGTCCTCGGGGTCAGCGCGGGCATCGCCGCCTACAAGGCCTGCGAGCTGCTGCGCCTGTTCACCGAGTCGGGCCACGACGTCCGCGTCGTCCCCACCAGAGAGGCCCTCAACTTCGTCGGCGAGCCCACCTGGGCCGCGCTGTCGGGCAATCCCGTGACGACCGACGTCTGGGAGTCCGTGCACGAGGTTCCCCACGTCCGGATCGGGCAGGGCGCCGATCTGGTGGTCGTCGCCCCCGCCACCGCCGACGTGCTCGCCAAGGCCGCCCACGGGCTGGCGGGCGACCTGCTGACCAACACGCTCCTCACCGCGCGCTGCCCGGTGGTCTTCGCCCCCGCGATGCACACCGAGATGTGGGAGCATCCCGCGACCCGCGCCAACGTCGCCACGCTGCGCGAGCGCGGGGCGATCGTCATCGATCCCGCCGTCGGCCGTCTGACCGGCGCGGACACGGGCCGCGGACGGCTGCCGGACCCCAGGGAGATCTTCGAGCTCTGCCGCGGGGTCCTGTCGGGACGTCCCGCGGACCTTGCGGGCCGCCGCCTGGTGATCTCCGCGGGGGGCACCCGCGAGGCGCTCGACCCGGTCCGTTTCCTCGGCAACCGCTCCTCGGGCCTGCAGGGTTACGCCCTGGCCCGCACGGCCCTGGCCAGGGGCGCGGAGGTGACCCTGGTCGCCGCCAACGTCGCCCTGCCCGACCCGGCGGGGGCCACGGTGATCCGGGTCGAGTCGGCGCTCGAGATGCGCGAGGCCGTGCTGGAGGCGGTCGAGAACGCCGACGCGGTGGTGATGGCCGCCGCCGTCGCCGACTTCCGCCCCGCGAGGCGGAGCGACTCGAAGGTCAAGAAGACCTCCGCCGAGCCCGACCCTATCCATTTGGTGAAAAATCCAGACATTCTGGCTGAGCTGGGTGAGCGCCGCAGGGAGGGGCTCAAGCCGTACCCCCAGGTCATCGTCGGATTCGCCGCGGAGACCGACGACGTGCTCGCCAACGGGCGCGCCAAGCTCGCCCGCAAGGGCTGTGACCTGCTGGTCGTCAACCAGGTGGGGGAGAATCTCGCGTTCGGCAGGCCGGACAACGCGGCGGTCGTGCTGGTCGCGGACGGGGATCCGGTGGAGATCCCGCGCGGACCCAAGGAGGACCTCGCCGACGTGGTCTGGGACCTCGTCGCCGGAAGGCTCGCCTGATCTGCTTGCTGGAGATCCTCCAGCGACGGATACTGCGTCCGAAAGCGGCCTGGAACGTTACGCCCGGGAGGGTTTTGACCATGCCGGTGTCTGCCGTCGTCAGGGCGCGTTGCCGCGCCCTGCTCCCCTCGGGGGAGGACATCCGCTACATCCTGCCGGCCCTGTCGGTGAACGCGCCGGGCATGGCGACCTTCCTCATCGTGGTCGCCGACCGGTCGATCCTGGTGCTGTCCACCAAGTTCTTCGACCGTGACATACCGAACTCCGTCTACGCCACCCACGCGCGCCGGACCAGGCTGGGCCCGGTCGAGTTCTCCGCGGGGGCGGCCATCGAGCTCGGCGGCATGGTGTTCGAGATCGACGAGGAGTACGCGGCGGTGGTGTGCGCCGCGGACGCCGAGGTCTTCGCCCCCGAGACGTTGCCCCCCGACCCGCTTCCCGACCTCTGACCGCTCTCCTCCGTCCCGACCGCTCTCCTCCGCCCTGACCGCGATCCCCGCCCTCGTCCTGTCGCCCCGCTCCTGGCCTCGGCCCCGGTCCGGCCGTCGGCCGGGATTTCCCCCCGGGCCCGTTTCTCCGCTCCGCCCTCTTCGCCCCCGTCCGTTGAGGAAACGTGTGCCGCTCTCCCCACTTGGGGATAAAACGGGCGAAAAGGATAAAAGGGTCGGAGGTGGTTTCTGGATTGATGGGGACCTCGCGGGCGTCGCGTGTCGTTCGCGTTCTCGTCGTGCTGCTGTCCCTCGTGTTCCCGCCCGGTGTCGCGGCCCGTGGGGGCCGTGCCGTACGCGCCGAACCGCCGACCCCCGTCTCCCGGACGGTGACCGACAGGGCGGGCGCGCTCGGCGGTCGCAGAGGTCAGGTCGAGGCCGCCCTCGCCAGGCTGGAGGCCGCTCACGCCGTGCGCCTGTACGTCGTCTACGTCGAGGACTTCTCCGGGCTGTCCGCCCAGGAGTGGGCCTCCCAGGCGGCCCTGCGCGGTCATCTCGGCAGGCTCGAGCTGCTGCTGGCGGTCTCCGTCGGGCAGAGGCGCTACGCCGTCTCCGCCGACTCGCGTTTCCCCCTGTCGGCCGGGGAGCTCGACGAGGTGGCCGCGACCGCGATCGAGCCCGCGCTGCGGCACGGCGACTGGGCGGGTGCGGCGGTGGGCGCCGCGGAGGGCTACGCGGAGGCTCTCGCCACCCGGGGGCTGATCCGCGCGGGACGGGCTCCAGGTGAGATGGATCACGTGAGACGGGCTGTGCGGGCGGCGGCCGCCGGGGGGCGTGCTCCAGGCGGGCCGGGCGGATGAGGCCGTACGGGGGCGGGATCGTGCCGTCTAACCAGTCAAAGTGGCGTGATTTCCGGCATTTCCGATGGGGTGTGATTCGGAGGTGTTTCTGGTAGGACGTGATTCTGGACGGCCGACACGGTCACCGGTCCCTGATTTCGGCTCGCCAGATTCGAGGTGATTTCGCGACGCCGCTCCAGGTGGGGCTAGAATTCGGCGAGCGCTCCTGGTGTCGTGCCGACGCCAGAGCCCCCAGACGCCAGCAGCCGCTGCATGAGGAGCCACTGACTTGTCCCGTCGCCTGTTCACCTCCGAGTCGGTCACAGAGGGCCACCCGGACAAGATCGCCGACCAGATCAGTGACGCGATTCTCGACGCCCTGCTCAAGGGTGACCCCAAGAGCCGTGTCGCGGTCGAGACGCTGATCACCACCGGTCAGGTCCACGTCGCCGGAGAGGTGACGACGGAGACCTACGTCGACATCCCCGGCCTCATCCGGGAGAAGATCCTCGAGATCGGCTACGACGCCTCCCACAAGGGCTTCGACGGCGCCTCCTGCGGCGTGTCGGTGTCCATCGGCGCGCAGTCGCCCGACATCGCCCAGGGCGTCGACGACGCCTACGAGAACCGCGAGGGCGAGGGCGCCGACGAGCTCGACCGCCAGGGCGCCGGCGACCAGGGCCTGATGTTCGGCTACGCCTCGCGCGAGACCCCCGAGCTGATGCCGCTGCCGATCCAGCTGGCCCACCGCTTGGCCGAGCGCCTGTCGCAGGTCCGCAAGGAGGGCATCGTCCCCTACCTCCGTCCCGACGGCAAGACCCAGGTCACCATCGAGTACGACGGCGACAAGCCGGTCCGCCTCGACACCGTGGTCGTCTCCACCCAGCACGCGGCCGAGATCGACCTCAAGGAGATGCTGGCCCCGGACATCAAGGAGCACGTGGTCGACCCGGTGCTCGCCGGTCTGGAGATCGACACCGAGGGTTACCGGCTGCTGGTCAACCCGACCGGTCGCTTCGAGATCGGCGGCCCGATGGGCGACGCCGGTCTGACCGGCCGCAAGATCATCGTTGACACCTACGGCGGCATGGCCCGCCACGGCGGCGGCGCCTTCTCCGGCAAGGACCCGTCCAAGGTGGACCGCTCGGCCGCCTACGCCATGCGCTGGGTCGCCAAGAACATCGTGGCCGCCGAGCTGGCCGACCGCGCCGAGGTCCAGGTCGCCTACGCCATCGGCAAGGCGCACCCGGTCGGCGTGTTCGTCGAGACCTTCGGCACCGAGAAGGTCCCGGTCGAGAAGATCCAGGAAGCCGTGCTCAGCGTCTTCGACCTGCGCCCGGCCGCGATCATCCGCGACCTCGACCTGCTCCGCCCGATCTACTCGGCGACCTCCGCGTACGGCCACTTCGGCAGGCCCGAGTTCTCCTGGGAGGCCACCGACCGCGCCGAGGCCCTCCGCAAGGCCGCCGGTCTCTGACCGACCCCGGTTCTCCGGCCGGTGGCGACACCGGTCCTCAACCGACCGGAGCAGCCCCCGTGAGACGTCTCACGGGGGCTGCTCCGTGTCTTCCCCAGGCCTTCGCTGTGCTTTCTCCGGGTCTTCGCCGTCCGGCGCGCGGCTCACCGAGGCGGCCGGTTCTCCCGGACGGCTCGCCTCACACCCCGCGCCGGAGCGTACGGCGCACGGCCAGGCCGGCGAACGCCACGGAGGCGGCCGTCAGGAGGGCGGCCTCGGTCCACTGGAAGCGCCAGAACCGCGACGGCGGGTGGAAGTAGACGGCGAACCGGTAGCCCTTGCCGAACATGCACCGCTCGTACGCCCGCTGGTTGCGGTCGCCGCGCCCGACGTCCGGAGGGTGGGGGCAGACTCCACTCGGCGGGGCCGCCAGCTCCCGTCCGGCAGGGTCGACCCAGGCGTCGCTCACCCTTCGGCTGTCGGCGTCCGACAGCACGGTGGTGTCCGACAGCACGATTCGCTCCGGTTCGGCGTAGTGGTCGCTGGACTTGTACAGGGTGAGCGTCGTCAGAGTGATCACGGCCACGACCAGTGCCATCGCCGGCAGTGTACGGCGCAGCAGCGTCCCCGCCGCGGTGCCCAGCATGAAGGCGTACAGCCACCACGCCGCCGGGGCCACGCCGACCATGTTGAACACGCCGGGGTTGCCGAAGAAGTCCTCCTGGTGGAAGACCGGCCGCCACAGGCTCACCATCGCGGCCAGTGTCAGCCCCGCGGCGGCCACCAGGGCGCCGAGCACGGCGAGCTTGACCGCCAGCCAGCGGCGGACGGAGACCGACTGGGTCCAGGCCAGCTTGTGGGTTCCGCGCTCGTACTCGCGGCCCAGCAGCGGCGCCCCCCAGAACGCGCCGATCAGCGCGGGGGCGACGATCGGCATCCAGCCGAAGACCGTGTAGACCGCGTCGTAACGGTCGGCGAGGGCTCTGGCCAGGTCCCAGCAGGCAGGCGCCGATCCCGGGCAGCCCGGCGGCGCGTGCTCGGCGATGTACAGCTTCGCCTCCACCGCCGAGCCGAGCAGGAGGAGGCCCAGCGCCGTCAGCAGGACGGCGGTGGCGAGGATCTGCGCCCGATGCTGGCGCCAGGTCAGCCAGATCACGCCCTCACCGCCGCCAGGGCGGGCAGCGCGGACGCCTGCGGGCTGCGCAGATAGGCCATCACCAGTTCCTCCAGGTCAACCGGGCGGGCACTCCAGCGCGGGTCGAGCACGGGTGCGCCCCGGACCAGCAGCCGCGCCTGCCTGCCGGTGCGGGAGGCCTCCACCACCCGCGTCCCGGCCGGTGGGGTGTCGACGAGCTCGGCCGGACCGGTCAGCGCCAGGTGCTCGGCGAGCAGGTCGTCGACGTCACCGCTGACCTGAACCCGGCCGCCGCCCAGCACGATCAGCCAGTCGCAGGTGTCCCGCAGGTCGGCGACGACATGGGAGGAGATCAGGACTGTCAGCGGCTGCTCGGCGACCTCGACCATGAGCGAGCGCATGACGTCGTGCCGGGCCAGCGGGTCAAGGTTGGCCAACGGCTCGTCCAGCACCAGCAGGTCGGGGCGCCGGGCCAGTGCGACGGTGAGCGCCACCTGCGCCTGCTGCCCGCCCGAGAGCCTGGCCGTCCTGCGGTCCAGCGGGATGCCCAGCCCGGTCAGCCGGGCGGTGGCGTACTCCTGGTCCCAGACGCGGTTGAGCCGTCGCCCGAAGGCGAGCATCTCGGCGACGGTGAAGGTGTCGTACAGCGGCTTGTCCTGGGCCATGAACGCCACCCGGCCGGGGACGGAGACCTCGCCGGAGGTGGGGGTGAGCAACCCGACGGCCACGTGCAGCAGGGTGGTCTTGCCGGCGCCGTTGGGACCCACCAGCGCGGCGATGCGGCCGGCCGGGACGGCCAGCGAGCAGTCGCGCAACGCGTCGGCGCGTCGGTAGCGCACGCCCAGGCCGGTTGTCCGCAGGGCGACGCTCACGCTGTGTCCTCCCGGAAGCAGTCGACCATCGCCATGGAGAACAGCGTCTCCATGTCGTCGCGGTCGAGACCGGCCGTGCGTGCCCGCCGTACCCACGCGTCCAGGTCCCGTCGCAGGGCGGCCTGATCGGCCAGGCGGGCGCCGCCGATCGAGCGCTGCACGAAGGTGCCCAGCCCCGGTCTGCCCGCCACGAGACCTTCGCGCTCCAGCTCGCGGTAGGCCTTGAGCACGGTGTTCGGGTTGATGGCCAGGGCGTCGACCACTTCTCGAGCGGTGGGCAGCTTGTCGCCCGGCCGCAGCGTGCCCAGACGCAGGGCCTGTTTGACCTGGTGGACGAGCTGGAGGTACGTCGCCACCCCCGATCTGTGGTCCAGGTGGAATTCGATCATAAAGAAAACACTCTTTCACTAGATAAGTAGTGAAAGAGTGCTTTAGTGATCTTCGCCTGTCAACAGGCCACGGGAGGGGGGCGGGTCAGGCCCTCTCGTCCGCGTGGTCGGCGGAGGCGGTCGCGAACTGCGCCCAGACCGCGTGACCGGTGGCCGGAGCGCCCCGGTGGCCCGCCTTCGAGGCCAGCGCGGCGATCAGGTCGAGGCCCCGGCCCCGCTCCGCGAACGGGTCGGCCCGCTCGCGGTGCCCGAACTCGGGCACGCCGCCCAGGCCGTGGTCGTGAACGGTGACCCGGACGGTCGCCGCCTTGCGGACGACCTCGACGACGAAGACGCCGTGCGGCCGCCCGCTGGCGGTATGGGCGACCGCGTTGGCGGCGAGTTCGGCGACGGCCTGCTCCGCGTCGTCGCGGCAGGAGGAGTCCGCGAGAAGGAACCTGACGAACTGCCGCGCCCTGGGCACCTGGTCCAGGCGTCCGGGGAAGGTCCGCCTCCAGGTCAGCCCGGAGGGAAACAGTCGCAGCATCGCGTCGATCATCTCCGGAGCCACCTCGTTCCAGGTAACGGCCATGGATCATCTCCCGAGGAGAAGGAATGCGTCACCGGAACCGTGGCGCACGCCTCCGGCTCCGATAACCCCCTGTGAAACCTTCGGGACCACTCCACAGGAAAACCGCTCTGACCTGCGGCTATGTCTCACTGAATGGGGCGGGCATCCCTGTTTTCACAGTGATCGTCATTATGTGTGACCAGACGATTACCATTCGTATGGGCTCGTGGAGATCGGAAAGGGGCGACGATGTCAGGTGAGGGCTACCGGATCCTGCTCGACTGCAGGCGGCGTGCCAGAGCGTTGCGGGCTCGCTCCTTCACCTTCGACCAGATCGCCGACGTGCTGTCCCTGGACCACGCGGTCAGCCCCTTGCGCCTGTACCGCTACGCGCACGGCCGCACCGCCTCCGACGTCGTGACCGTCTTCAACGACCTCGACCCGGCGGGCGCCGCGTCCCTGCGCGAGGCTCGGCTGTACGACTACGAGGCCTGGCCCGACGGCGGGCGCAGGCCCTCGGCCAGAACGATCGCGACCTTCGCCCGGATCTACCAGACCGCCGCCTGCCGCCTGCTGCCGGAGGAGGCCTACGCCTCCTACGACGTACGCGACCGCGACCTCCTCGACCGCGCCGACCACCGCCATCTCGACCCCTGTCAGAGTTCTCACCGGCACGGCCATGTCCGGCAGGCGTCCGCCCGTGACACCATGCGGGCGGAAACGGGTTCAGGGGGGATCGCCGCCCGAGGGCCCGCGCACTACGCCGAACTGCTGCGCGCGCTGAGCGCCGAGGAGGCCGACGTGAGACGACGCGAGTTGCTCTTCGAGCTGGCCCTGGTCCTCGGCGGCACTCCCGCGCTGGGCCTGCTGCGCCACCTCACCCCGCTGGAGCGGGAACGGCTCGTCGCCACGGCCGGGCAGCGGGCCCCGGTCGACAGCGACGCGATCGGCCTGCTGGAAAAGCTCATGAACCGGCTGTGGGGCATGGACGAGCGCCTTGGGCCCGCACAGGTGCTGCCGGTCGCCGAGGCCAAGCGCGCCCTCGTCGGCGACCTGCTCAAACAGGCCTCTCTCACCCCGGATCTTCGTGACCGCCTGCTCCGCCTCTACTGGAACCTGTCCCTCATGACCGGCTGGAGCCACTTCGACCTCACGGACTACGCGGGTGCCTCCCGCCGATACAACGAGGGACTGGCGGCGGCCCACGAACTGGGCGCCCCCGCTCTCATCGCCCACCTGCACGGCCTGCTGGCCTACATGGCACTGCACCAGAGACGGCCCAGCGTCGCGTTGGACCACGCCTTCGCCGCCGAGGGGTGGGCGAAGGAGAGCGGCCACCCCCTGCAGCAGGCGGCGGCCTCCATCCAGCTCGCCAGGGCGCTCTCCAGGGTCAAGCGTGACGAAGGCGCCCTGCGCCTCATCGACCGTGCCGCCCACCTGGCGGGCAGAGGGCGGAGCGGCCCCGTTTTCCAGCATCTCGGCTGGCTCACCCCGGACTGCGTCCCCTCCTACGGGATCTTCTGTCTCCTCGAACTCAACCGGCCGGACCAGGTGCTGGCCGAGGTGAGACAGCGGCTCGCGACGATGGACTCCAACTTCGTCCGGGAACGGGGCCTTCTGCAAGCCGAATGCGCCACCGCGCTCGTCCAGAAGCGGGAGATCGTCGCCGCCGCCGAGATGATCGGCGAGGCCGCGCAGGTCACCGCGACGCACAGCTCCGCCCGTCTCGTCCAGTCCGTACGGCAGGCCCGCGCCCGGCTCGACCCCTGGGCCGACAACCGGCATGTCCGGGACCTGGACGAACGCCTCCGCACGCTCTCCGTCACCGGCTGAGGCCCGCCCGGATCGGCCTCCCGGACGCCTGGCGCGATCCACCTCCCCTTCCGTGCCGGGAAGGGGGTCGTGCCGCAGACGTAGAAGGCCACCTCGTCGCCCGTACATCAAACTTGTGCCTATTTATTCACTTTTGTCTATATAAGTGAACTTTTGGCTAGACGGATGGAGGGGGCAGGGGTGCTCCGGGTAGGCAGGAGAGAAGGGCGGGGACAACTGGGCGTCCGATCCGCCCGATCCGCTCGAACGCCGGGCCGCCGGTTTCGCCGGGTCGCCGGGTCGCCGCGAGGCCAGGGGCGACCAGAGGGGAGCCGGGGCGCGGAGACGAGAGGAGCCGGACATGGCAGATCCACGTCACGCACGACCGCAGGACTCCCAGGACCGGCCGCCGCAGCCGACCCCGCCCCAGCCGCGTCAGGGGTCGCCGCGAACGCCGACGCCACCGGCGCCGGGACCGACGGCGCAGGCGGCGTCGGCTCCGGAGCGGCCGGCGGAGCCCGAGCCCACCGCCTGGATCGGCTGGGTGATGTTCGCCGGCCTCACGATGATCGTCGTAGGAGGTTTCCAGGCCGTGATGGGCCTGGTGAGCATCTTCAACACCGACTTCTACCTCATCATCGCCAACAAGCTGGCGGTCCCCGCCGACTACACCACCTGGGGGTGGACTCACCTGATCATGGGAGGCGTCGTCGCCGTCATCGGCGTCGCCCTCATGGCGGGCACGACGTGGGGGCGGGTGGCCGGAGTCGTCGTCGCGGCCCTCCAGGCGATCGTCAACTTCGCCTGGTTCCCCGCCTACCCGCTCTGGGCGATCATCGTCATCGTCGTCGACATCCTGGTGATCTACGCGCTGGCCGTCCACGGCGGGGAGATGAAGACGTACAACGCGAGACGCGACAGCCGGCGCATCTGAACCCGGGGTCACCGCGGTCCGGCCGGGCCGGCCCCCGTAGCACGGAGAGGCGTGGCGCCGACGCGAGTCGGGCGGGGTGCTCGGCCCTGCCGCGGGTCCCCGCCGCAGGAGCGGGCGGATGAGCGTCAGGGAGGCCGCCGCCGGGCCGCGCGTCGTGGCCATGACGGCCGAGCACGCCGACCAGGTACTGGCGATCTACCGGCTCGGTGTCGACGAAGGCCAGGCCACCTTCGAGACCGGCGTGCCGGCCTGGGAGCGCTTCGACGCGTCGAAGCTTCCCGGTCACCGGCACGTCGCCCTGGACGAGGCCGGGCGGGTGCTCGGCTGGGCGGCGGCGGCCGCGGTCTCCGACCGGCAGGCCTACGCCGGGGTGGTGGAGCACTCGGTCTACGTCCATCCCGACGCCCGCCGCCGGGGTGTCGCCACCGCCCTGCTCCGCGCGCTGATCGCCTCGACCGAGGCGGCGGGGGTCTGGACGATCCAGGCCGGGATCTTCCCCGAGAACACCGCCGGCCTGGCCCTGCACGCCCGCCTCGGATTCCGGGTGGTCGGCACCAGGACGCGCATCGGGCGTCACCACGGCGTGTGGCGCGACGTCGTCCTGGTCGAACGCCGCAGCCCTGTCGTCTCCTGAGGGCACGCCCGAGTCTTCGACGGTCCGAGCAGCCGGGGGAGGGCTGTGCCGGTCGGTGCTGCTCGGGGACCGGTAAGGAACGTGCCGGTACTGAGCTCCAAACAGCGTTGATCTTGTTGTGATCTGCCTGGTCAGTGCTGGACGGCCATGACGTGCCCCTCCACGATGAGCTCGCGGAGGAGTTCGTCGAAGGCGCCGAACATGGGGAACCGCAGATGCCCCGACGGCGTGGATGTGTCGATTTCAGAAGCCCTCTGGGTAGACGTCAGAAGTCATCTGCAACGGGGCACATGTCAGATCAGCGCTTGAGAGCCCGATACTTCTTGAGCAGAGCGGTGATCCGCTCGTAGTTCGCGTCGCCGTTCAGCTCGGTCAGCAAGTCGTCGGGGCACAACTCGTAGAGATCTCCCCACCATCGGCGTGCCTTGGCGTCCCAGATCCGATAGCCACCCGGCACTCCTCTGGCCACATACCGTCTTCTACTCACTGACTGCCTCCGAGCCGTTGTCCTCGGGGGTGTAGCCGCAACGTCGTGGTCTGCAAGGGTAACGTTCGGCCCCCTTCGGCGGACAGTTCACCGGGTCACCCTTATGAGACGGCATCCACACAGGTCGCGTCCGCCCGCTCTTCGAGATCGGGGGTGTCCGATGACCGATCTCCTGACGGAGGCCGTCCGCGTCTCGTCCGTCGTCCCGAATCCGAGGTGAAGTTCCCGGGCCGGACGCGCGACGAGCCGATCCTTCCTGCCGTCGGGGATGTCGGATCCGCCTGCCATACTCACCGCGATCATGAAAGGGAAGAACCGGGGAGATCGATGCGCAAGATCATGCCCGCGGATTACGCGTGGGAGAACGACTGGCCGGAGGAGATCTACACCGTCACCTTCGTCCGCGGCCTGGACGAGCGCGAGACGCTCCGGCGATTCGGCGTGGCCGACGACAACATCCATCCAGCGGACGACGAGGAGGTCATGGAGCGCGTCGAGGAGACCGACGGCTGCTGCGACATGCTGCTGGTGACCCGGGCCGGCGACTGGACGATCGCTTTCGAGTACAGCGGCTGGGAGGGGACCCGGCCTGAGACCCTGCGCGAGCTGACCCGCAACGGCGGTGAGGCCGTCTCTGTCATGCGCCACAACTACGCGACGCACGACTTCACCCACGCCGCGGACGGCCGGATCCGGACGGCCTTTCGCCCGCAGACGCCCCAGGAGCGCTGGGGCAGCCACCCCGACGCGTTGAACGAGGACATGCGCGAGCTGGGCCTGGAACCCGAACCGGATGAGGAGTTCCCATACGTGTCCGGCTCCGTTCCTGCGGCCCTCGCCCTGGCCAGTCGTATCTGCGGGGTGCTGTTCACCCCCGCACTGCTGGACGGGCCGCTGCTGGGCGGGGTCATCACCGACCCGGTTCCCGACGATCCCCGGGAAGGTGACCCGCTCGCCAGGCACGGCCTGCGGGCCTTCGACCGGAAGCTCGCCGAGGCCATCGACGACGCCTCTCCTGACCTCCAGCGGCGGGCCGCGGTCGCCGAAGCCCGCCGCCAGTGTGAGCTGGCCGGCGTGGCCGACCATCCGGTGCTCGCCGCCGCGCTGGCTTCGGCCGAGCGGGGCGAGACGAGGCCGGTCGGGCACGACTCCCCGCTCGCCGAGCTCATCCGCGGCTACGAGTCGGAGCTGACCGGCCATCCGATCGACGGGGCCACCGGCGAGTGGACGGCGAACCCGGCCGCGGATCCGCATCGCTCCCCGGGTGACAGGCGCCCCATCTTCTCCGTCGATACCGGGACCGGCATGCCGGCCTGCCCGAGCTGCAGGTGGCATCACCGCCCGGGCGAAGCGGAGCGGGAGGCGGTCCGGCCGCGCTGGCAGGCGGTGACGTCAGTACGCCACGCCCTGTCACCCGACGCCAGGAGGGCCGCCTACAGCACCCACTTCGCCCTGGTCCACGGGGGGCAGGTCATGGCCGACCCCGACCACGCGGCGGCCGTCACCGCGACGCTGCGCGCAGCCTCGCCACAGCGGACCCCCGATCCTGCGGATCAGGACAGGAAACGCGTGGCGGACGCGGGCTCACTCGACCCCCACGGCCCGTGAGCGACATCCGGCTCCCGTCTCCGAAAGGCGGCGGTCCTCCCGCGGGCCTTCACGGCGCGAGCGCCCGGTCCCGGAATCGCACGGGCGGTCACGCTCCTCCCGGTCCTCCGCGAAGATCTTCCTCGGCCCGCTCGACGACGACGAAAAGAGACCACCACATGGATGGCCGACGGTCCTCGGCCGCTGAGGTGTACAGGCACTATCGGCGGCTTGTCGGCGAGCCCGTGCCACCCGCACTGGATGTGGCGTTGTGCTGGACGGTCGTCGTCCCCAACGCCGGCGCGGTGCCTCTCACCGTGGAAGACGTCGGTACCCGATTGAGCGGGGGCGCCGGGCACGAGGTCCACGAAGCGGCCGGCCTCGACGTCGTCGACCTGCCCGACCACCGCCTGAATCCGCCTCCGGTGGCCGTGGACCGGGCCGGGTCAGCGATCGTCTTGTACGGGCTCGACCATCTCGGAGTGCCTCCTGCGGTGACTCGGTCCCTGAGCGCGAACGCCCGCGTCTACAACGCCTGGTGGAACGTCAACTGCGTGAACCATCTGTCCCTCGCCGTCGACGGCGAGGTTCTCCTGTCGATCGACGGGCTGTTCCCCGGGCGCCCCGAGGACCACCCGAACCTGGCGTGGTGGCCGGAGTTGACGGCGATCAACGACTTCTTCCTCGACTACGAGGACACCGCCTGCACCGGGAGGGACGACAACTGGGACTGGCAGGCGGGCTTCCTGGCGGGCATCGAGTTGGCTACAGGGGTGCGGCTGGACCGCAGGTGGTTGAATGCGGAACATCCCTACCTGACCTTCTCAGGCCCTGTTGAGCACTGAACGCCCAAACTCGTTCGGCAGGCCTGTCCGGAGCGGCCGTCCCGTGGCATCCGGATCCGTTCGATCGCGCGAACCGAGCGCGGGCGAACTCGGGAAGCGGAGAGGCCGACCTCGTCCAGCAGTCGGCGGCGCACCGGTCAGCCTGATGGTCTTCGTGCCGGACGTCACCGGCTCCGCCGAGCGGGCCGTAGCCGCCGGAGCGGATGTCATCCGGCCGACGGAGACGCGGTTCCACGCAGAAGCCGGTGGCGAGCCGGTTCAGTGCTGTTCGGTCTCGTCCCTCAGCGTGGTGCTCACCTTGCTCGCCGGGGGAGCCTTGACGGTGACCCTGCCGCCCCAGCCCGCGAAGCGGGTCTCGACGTTGATCGTCCTGCCCTCCCAGTCGTCGCTGTCGAACACGCCCGTGGCGCGCCACGAGGTGGTCAGACGCCTGGGGTGCCGGTCACGGTCCAGGGTGAGCCTGAAGGTCACCGCGGTCTTGTCGCTCGCCCGGATCGGCAGCGTGGTCCGGAACCAGTGCGAGACCTCGGCGAGCTCGGCGAAGGTGACGGTTCCCGAGTAGACGCCGCCGGAGCGCTTGGCGTGCCTGAGGAGGGTGCCTAGGGTCGCGGGCTCGGCGGTGTTCACGATCTGGCCGAACCAGGCGCCCGCGTCGACGACGTCCTTGTCCGTCCTGTACCAGGTCTTGCCCTTCGGCAGCCGCGCGCCGTACGAGCCGCCGGAGACGTAGCTCGTGACGCCGATGCGGATCGTCCGCTGCGGGGCGAACCGGTCGCCGACCCACGCGGGCCGGTCGCCGGCCTTGGCGGCGGGCTTCGAGCTGATGTCCGAGGCGGCGACGCCGTCCTTGCCGAACTGGAAGGAGCCGGTGCGCCGCACGAGGGGGGTGCTTCCGCCGTCCTCGGTCACGGCGCTGAGGTCGGTGAACCTCACTCCCATGCTCGGCACGCCTCGGCTCTGCGCCGTCTCGGCGCCGCCGGTCGAGGAGGCCTGGGCGGCGGGTGCGAACGCGAGCGCGGCGGCCGCGGCGACCGAGACGCCGCCGATCAATCGTTTCATGTGGGTTCCCCGTGATCTGTGCAGAGGGGGAAATCCTGCCAGATATGGATCATCCATATCCATCCGATGAGCCGTGCCGATACCGCGCGAAGGATCTTCCCTGATTCCGGGCCTCGGCCGCCGATCCGCGAACCCGCCCCGAAGGCCCGCCCCCGGCCCCGCGGGCCGGCTTCCCCGCCGCCCGAGACCTTCATCGCGCCTGGTGGGCGGGGTGACGGCGGGCGGCGGTCCCGCGGCGGGCCGTCGTGTCCCGGGTCGTCGGCGGTCACCGAAAGCAGCCTCACCGTCACCCGCCATGACCGTGCATCCGGGGCCCTGACCGCCAACCGGCGTCCATGAAGCGCTGATTTCTGTGTAACTTCTCTTTTAGAGATCTTGGGGGAGAGACGTGATCAGGCGGTCTGGGACGGGCGAACTGCCCACGGAAGCCACGAGCTTCGTGGGACGCAAGGAGGAGGTTCGCCAGGTCAGGCGTCTGCTCCAGGTCTCCAGGCTGGTCACCGTCACCGGTGTCGCGGGCATCGGCAAGACCAGGGTCGCCATCAAGGCCGCGTCCAGCGTGCGCCGCTCCTTCGCCGACGGCGTCAAGTTCGTCGAACTGGCGGGGGTGAGCGATCCCGCACGCCTCGAACAGGCCGTGGCGCAGGCGCTCGAGCTGTTCGACCTGTCCGCCAAGCCGGACGCCGAGGTCCTGGCCGAGCGTCTCCGCGACCGGCGGACGCTGCTGGTCCTCGACACCTGCGAGCACCTCGTGGACGCCTGCGCCCGGCTGGCGCAGACCCTGCTCGAGAGCAGCCCGCAGCTGCGGATCCTGGCCACCAGCAGGCAGTCCCTCGGAGTGCCCGGCGAGCACATCGTGGCCCTTCCGCCGATGTCCCTGCCGGGACCGCGGGCCGCGGGATCCGTCGGCGCGCTGTCCCGGTGCGACTCGGTCGCGCTGTTCGTCGAGCGGGTGGAGGCCGTCAACCCCGCCTACGCGCTCACCCGGGAGAACGCGGAGGAGGTCGCCGAGATCTGCACCAGGCTCGACGGCATCCCGCTGGCCATCGAGCTGGTCGCGGTGCGGATGCGCGCGTTCACGCTCGGCCGCATCCGCGACCTCCTCGACGACCGGCTCTGGCTGCTGTCAGGCCGTACGGCGAGCGCGCGGCACCCGACCGTCGGCGCGACCGTCGACTGGAGCCATGACCTGTGCACTCCCGACGAGCGGCTGCTCTGGTCGCGGCTGCCGGTCTTCGTCTCCGGCTTCGACGCCGCCGCGGCCGAGGGGGTGTGCGCGGACGAGGCGCTGCCCGCCGACCGGATCCTTCCCACCCTTCTCGGCCTGGTGGACAAGTCAATCGTGATCCCGGTCAAAAGCGACGAGGGAACGGTCTACCGCCTGCTGGACATCATCAGGGAGTACGGCGCCGCCAAGCTGGCCGAGACCGGGGACGAGCACTGGTTGCGCCGCCGTCACCTGCGTCACTACTTCGAGCTCGCGCTCAGGGGCAAGGAGTCCGGCCGCCACGGCGACCAGCTGGCGACGTGGAGCCGCGTCCGCAGGGAGTGGCCCAACCTCCGCGCGGCCCTCGACCTGTGCGTGGCGGACCCGGCGCTGCGGGAGACGGGCCTGATGATGGCCGCGGCCCTGTGGTACCTCTGGGTGGCCTGCGGGATGCTCAGGGAGGGCCGCGACCAGCTGGAGCGGCTGCTCGCCCAGCCTCTGCCGGGAAGCCACGCGTGGTCGTGGGGGCTGCTCACGCTCGTCTACGTCGCCAACGCCAGGGGCGACGTGGAACAGGCGCGGCTGCTGCTGGAACGGTGCAGTCTCCACTGCCCGCCGGGCACGCCGGGCGGCGAGCTGGTCCAGCTCGTCCAGACCAAGATGAGCGGCACCCTGGCCTCCGTCGAGGGCGACCCGCGGCGCGCGGAACGCATGCTCGGCGAGGTGATCGAGCGGCTGCGCCCCAACCGGGAGCTGCCGGAGGTGCTCCTGCCCGCGATGGTCGAGCTGGGCACGAGCCTGGTCCTGGGCGGCGAGCCGGAGGCCGCGGGGAAGATCTTCATGGAGTGCAGGCTGCTCTGCGACGACCTGGGCGAGGTCTGGGTGAACGCCCACGCCGACCACGGCCTCGGCCTGGTCGCGCGGGCCGAGGGCGACGCCGCCCGCACGATCGCGCACACGCGTGACTCCCTCCGCGTCAAGAGGCACTTCTCCGACACCATAGGCGTCGTCTCCTGCCTGGAACTGCTGGCCTGCGCCGCGGCCGAGGAGGGCGACCTGGCCAGGGCCGGTCGGCTGCTCGCCGCGGCCCGCGCGGAACGGATCGACAAGGGCCTGCTGGAGCAGGGCAACCCGATGCTGATCGAGGAGAGCGCCCGCTGCGCCGAACTGGTCGGCCAGGGCCTGCCGCGCAGGGAGGCGGAGGAGGCGGCCAGGGAGGGGGCCGCGTTCGGCCTCGACGGGGCGATCGCCTACGCGCTCGGCGAGGAGGCGGAGGGCTTCGCCGTACGGCGCGACTCCCGCTGGGCGCCGCTCACCCGGAGGGAACGGGAGGTCGCCGAGCTGGTCGCCGAGGGGCTGACCAACCGGCAGATCGCCCAGCGTCTCGTGGTGGTCCAGCGCACCGTCGACTCCCACGTCGAGCACATCCTCGCCAAGCTCGGCTTCTCCGCGCGCACCCAGATCGCCGCGTGGGCGACCAGACGGCGCAGGGGAAACGCGTGACGGCTTCCCGGCAGCGCCCCGCCGGACGTCCGGTCGGGAGTCTCGCCGGACGTCCGGCGGGGAGTCTCACCGGACGCCCCGCCGGGCACGGAGCATGAACACCGCGCGGAGGCAGGGGAACCTGCCGGTGGACCTGTCCAGCTTCGTGGGGCGGGCGGAGGAGCTGGCCGAGGGGCTGCGGCACCTCGCGGAGGCCAGGCTCATGACCGTGACAGGCCCCGCGGGGGTCGGCAAGACCCGTACGGCGCTGCGCCTGGCGGCCAGGCTGGGCCGCCGCTTCCCCGGCGGGGTGTGGCGGGCCGAGCTGTCCGGGAGCGGCGACCCCGCGGCCACGCTCGCCGAGGCGCTCGAACCGCCCGGCCCGCCCACCGCGCGGGAGATCGCCTCCGTCCTGCGCGACCGGCGGACGCTCATCGTGCTCGACACCTGTGAGCACCTTCCCGGCGAGGTCGCGGAGCTGGTGGAGACCCTGCTCGGCGGAGCGCCCAGGGTCGTGGTGGTGGCCACGGGACGCAGGGCGCTCGGCCTGCCGGGGGAGCGGGTGCTGGAGCTCGCGCCGCTGCCGCTCACCTCGGCCGTGCGGCTGTTCGAGGACAGGGCCATGGCGGTCGACCCCGGCTTCGCGCTGACCCCCGCCGTCGCGCCGGTGGTCGCGGAGATCTGCGGCAGGCTGGACGGCCTGCCGCTGGCGATCGAGCTCGCCGCCACCCTGGTGCGGTCCATGTCCGCCAGGGACCTGCTGGAGGGGCTGCGGCACCGGCTCACCCTGCTGACCGGGGTCAGCAGGACCGCGCTGCCGCGCCACCGCGACCTGCGGGCGGCCGTCCAGTGGAGCCGGGACCTCTGCGACGACGAGCAGCGCGAGCTGTGGACGCTGCTGTCCGCGCTGCCCGGGTCCTTCGACCTGGCGGGCGCGGAGGCGGCCTGCGGCGTCGGGTTCCCGGCCGAGCGGGTCACGCGGGTCCTCGCCGAGCTGGTCGCGGGCTCGATCGTGCTCCGCGAGCCGGGCAACCGCTACCGGATGCTCGAGGCGTACCGGGAGCTCGGGGTCGAACCGTCGGGCTCCCCGTGGCGGCCCGCCGTGCAGCGGCCGTTGCGGGGCGGGGGGCGGCTGCCCTCCCCCCGGCAGGCGGACAGGGCGGCGCGTCCCGTCAGCGGCGCCCTGAGCGCCAGGGAACTCCAGGTCGCCGAGCTCATCACCGAGGGGCTGTCGAACCCGGAGATCGCCGTGCGGCTGGACATCGCGAAACGCACGGTGGACGCGCACGTCCGCAACATTCTGGCCAAGGGAGGCCTCGCCTCCCGCACACAGGTCGCCGCCTGGGTCGCGGAAAGCGATCCACGGTCCGAATAGGCACATCGCCCGATGCGGGAACGGCCGGACGACGGTCATGATGGACGCGGCCAGTGGGACACCGTGTGCTCCAGCGTTCCGCAGCGTCGGGCGGTCTCGAGGGAGGGGTCCCCTTCCGTCCGAAGTCATGTTGGGGTGTTCCCTGTGTCGGGCGTGACCCACTGGCCGACCAAACCTCCCGCGATCTCAGCGCCGGCCCGCCGGCCTCGCGGTCCTCGCGTCTGGCGGGACAGCCCTTTCGCATCTGGTAGGACAAGTGGGTGACCCACAGCAGCCTCCCACCAGACGACGACGCCCTGCTGCCGCTCGACGCCGTACGTGAGAGGCCCGCGCCCGTCGCCGTCCCGCCTGCCAGGGGGGTTCCGGAGTCCGCGGAGACGCTGCCGGTCGCGCGGGTCGCCGTGGACACGCCGCTGCCGCACCTCGACCGCCCGTTCGACTACCTCGTCCCGGCCTCCATGGACGCCGACGCGGCGCCGGGCACACGGGTCAGGGTCAGGTTCGCGGGAAAGCTCGTCGACGGCTTCCTGCTGGAGCGGGCCGAGGCGAGCGAGCACACGGGCAAACTGGCCAGGCTGGAGCGGATCGTCTCGCCGGAACGCGTGCTCACCCCCGAGATCGCGCTGCTGGCCCGCGCCGTCGCCGACCGCTACGCCGGGACTCTGGCCGACGTGCTCAGACTGGCCGTCCCCCCGCGTCACGCCAGGGTCGAGGCCGAGACCCGGGACGAGCCCCACGACCGGGCTCGGGAGGAGGCGGGGGAGGAGGGCCGGGGCGAACCGGGGCCGTGGGCCGACTATCCGGACGGGGAGTCGTTCCTGGCGGCCCTCGCCGAGGGCCGCTCGCCCCGCGCGGTGTGGACCGCGCTGCCCGGAACGGGACAGCGAGGCCCCGGATGGCCGGAGGCGGTCGCCGTGGCCGTCAGGGAGACGCTCCGCGGCGGCAGGGGAGCCCTCGTCGTCGTTCCCGATGGAAAGGACGTGGCGCTGGCGGACGCGGCGCTGAGCGCCGTCCTGGGGCCGGGAGCGCATGTGGCGCTCACCTCCGACCTGGGACCCGCCGAACGTTACCGCCGCTGGCTGCGGGTGGTCAGAGGGCGGGTGAGCGCCGTCGTGGGCACGAGGGCCGCCGCCTTCGCCCCGGTCAGGGACCTCGGTCTCGCGGTGATCTGGGACGACGGCGACGACCTGCACGCCGAGCGGCTCGCGCCGTACCCGCACGCCAGGGAGATCCTCGCGCTGCGCGCCCACCACGGTCGCGCGGGCCTGCTCATCGGCGGATACGCCCGTACGGCCGAGTCCACCAGGCTCGTCGCGACCGGTTGGGCCGGTCCCATCGCCGCCGCCCGTGAGACGGTCAGGGAGAGGGCTCCGAGGGTCCGCCCCGCGGGGGAGGACTCCGAGCTGGCCAGGGACGAGGCGGCGAGGGCCGCCAGGCTGCCCAGTCTCGCCTGGCGGGTGCTGAGAGCCGGTCTGGAGACGGGCCCGGTGCTGGTGCAGGTCCCCCGGCGGGGTTACCTGCCCGCGCTGGCCTGCCAGAGCTGCCGGGCCACCGCGCGGTGCGGGAGCTGCGGCGGGCCGCTCGCGCTCCGCGGCGGGCACGCCGCGCCGTACTGCCGCTGGTGCGGCCGGATCGCGGGAGACTGGCGCTGCAGGGCCTGCGGCACGGCCAGGATGCGGGCGCAGGTGGTCGGCGCCCGCCGTACGGCCGAGGAACTCGGCAGGGCCTTTCCCTCCGTGCCGGTCAGGACCTCCGGCAAGGAGGGGGTGCTCGCGGAGATCGGCGCGGCGCGCGCCCTGGTCGTGGCCACCCCGGGGGCGGAACCCGTGGCCGAGGGCGGCTACGCCGCGGCGGTGCTGCTGGACGGGTGGGCCCTGCTGGGCAGGCCCGACCTGCGGGTCGCGGAGGAGACGCTGCGCCGGTGGATGAACGCCGCGGCGCTGCTGCGGCCACGGGCGGAACTGGTCGTGCTGGCCGACTCCTCCGTGCTCGCCGTGCAGGCGTTGCTGCGCTGGGACCCCGTCACCCACGCCGAACGTGAACTGGCCGAGAGGACAGAACTACGTTTTCCCCCCGCGGTAAGAATCGCCACACTGACGGGCTCTCCCGCGGCGGTGCGGGAAATGCTCGGCGAAGTCGCGCTGCCGGAGGGGGCGCAGGTGCTCGGACCCGTCCCCGTCGACACGCCCAGGGGCGATCAGGTGCGGGAACGTGCCATGGTGCGGGTCTCGCAGGCGGGAGGATCGGCGCTCGCCGCGGCGCTGAAGGGGGCCGTCGGCGTGCGCTCGGCGCGCAAGTCTCCGGAGGTGGTCCGGGTGTGCATTGACCCCCTGGACGTCATTTGAGTTGTTTCCCCGATTCGCGGTGCTGACAGTAAGCCGTTAATTTTCCTCTGTGTCGATCGAATGGGTGAATCGGGCCGTAGACGATCTGCGTGCGTGGGGGCGTGCGCACGGCCTGGACGTTGACGTGGACGAGGTGCGTCTGCTCTGCGACTACGCCAGCGACTATCTGGACGTGAACGAGCTGGGTGACTTCACTCCGGTCACCTTCGAGGAACTGCTGCTCAACATCTACCCGCGCAAGGTCATCGCCCCGCCGGAGAGCGCTTCGGAGACCGTCGCGGCCGCGCGCACCCTGGTCGACTTCCTCCTCTCGACCGAGGAGATCGGGGGCAAGATGGCGGCCCGCATGCGGACCGTCCTGGACCGGATCGAACCCGAGATGCCGATTGCGCTCGCCGACACCTCCCGGTTCGGCATGGCGAAGAGCCTGTTCAGCGCGATGGGCGCAGACTCCCTCGAGCAGGGCGGCCCGCATCCCGGCGCGGAGAGCCCCGAGGAACGCTCCGCGGAGGAACCCGCGACCGGGATCTGCGACTGCCCCGGATGCTCCCCCCTGCCCCCCGTACGGCTCGCCTCCCGCGAGGCGCTCGCCGAGGGGGCCCTGCGGGTCCCGCTGGTGACCGACGTGCGGCGGCTGGTGCAGTGGATGCTCGCCGGGGGCCGCACCCCGACCGTCAAGGGACGGCTGAGGGTCCGTGACGCCGCGGAGGCGACCGCCCAGCTCGCGGTCGCGGACCCCGCCCTCCTGTGGGACCTGGCGGTCTACGCCGGGCTGGTCGAGGTCGAGGGCGTCGCGATCTTCGACGCCGACGCCCCCGACCCGCTCGACACCTGGGCGGCCGTGGTCGAGTTCCTCGTGGAGAAGGAGACCCGCGGGGCCGTGACCGGCGCCCCGGCCCTCGACGAGGAGCTCTACGGCCTGTGCGACATGCTCTACCGGCTGCAGGCGCCGGTTCCCGTTCCCATCGTCATGGAGTACATCGAGGGGATCGGGCTCACCGACGAGGGTGAGATCGACCTCGTCGAGGTCGTACGGAGGCTGGCCTACTGCGGCGTCGTCGAGGCCGACGAGGAGAACCTGACGCTCACCCCGGCGGCGGTGTGGGCACTCAGGGAGCTCTACACCGGCCTGGGCATGGAGGCGCCCGAGGCGGCCGACCTCGCGGCCGTCGACGCCTCCGAGCTCATCGAGGGGCTGCTGTCCGGCATCCCGACGGAGATGGCCGAGGCGGACATCGAGGCATGGCTCGGGGGCAGGACCGCGGAGGAGGCGGCGGCCCAGCTGCTGGGTGCCGTCTCCGGCGCCCCCTCCGTCGCCAGGGGCATCGCCGTGACGATCGTCGACCGGCTCGGCCCGGACGCCGCGCCCGCGGTGCGGCGGCACCTGGAGGAGGCCGAGCTGCGCCCCCACGTCATCCACTGGCTCTCCGCCCGTGGCCTGGCCGCCCCCGCCCTCACCCAGCAGGAGGTGCTCTGGATGAGCGTGGACACCCTCGCGCTGGCCATCTCCGCCGCCGAGGACGACCCGGAGAGCTTCGCGGAGAACATGGCGGCCTCGGGGCCCCCGGCGCACGTGATCGACGAGATGTGGCGGGTGGACCACCCGGACGTCGTCCAGGTCCTTGAGCTGCTCGGTCGTTCCCTGAACGACCAGAACATCGCCAAGGCCGCGCGCAAGGCGGCCTTCAAGGCGAGATCCCGCGCGATCGGCTAGCCGTACACCCGTGGGGCTCCGGTGCAGTAAGTTTCACGAGTGGCAAAGAGCGGGAACACCGGCAACGTCTTCGACCTCGGCGAGCTGCGCAGGCTGGTCGGCGAGCTGGGGGCGGGGCCCGGAGAGCTGCGCGCGGCCGTGCTCGACGCGGTCGGCGCCACCGACGCGGTCGACGACTGCGACTGCCCCGACTGCGGCACCGAGGTGCTGAGCTTCCCCCCGGTCGAGCTGGCCGCCGACGGCGAGCTGGCGGCGGCCGTGCTGAAGGTTCCCCTGGTGCTGGACGCCCAGCGGCTGGCCGCGTGGACCGGCACCAGGGAGGTGACTCCCGAGGGGCTGCTGCCCGACCCCTTCCTGGCGTGCGCGGAGCTCGGGGTGCCCAGCCCGTCGAGGCTGCACCTGCTGTGGGTCGTCGCGGTCAACACGGGCATGCTCCGCATCTCCCGGGGCGTGGCGACGGCGGGCCCGCTGGCCCTGTCCGCCGAGCTGCCCCACAGGGCGGCGCTCGAGTTCTGGGACGGCGTGGTCATGGACGTCCTGGACCGCGCGGACGAGAGCCTGACCGGCTCGGCGGTCGTGGACGACCACCTCGCCGAGATGCTCGCCACGATGTACGCCGTGAGCGAGGGACTGTCGACCGTCACCCTGGTCAAGGGCATCCTCCAGTCGCACGAGGTGGCCTGTGAGGCCCGCCCCGCGGAGATGCGGGAGCTGGCCGCGGCCCTTCCCGGCGAACTGGAGAGCGCGCTCGCGCTCCTCGGCTACTGCGGGCTCATCGAGCTGTCCGAGGCGGGCAGGCCCAGGCTGACCCCGCTCGGCGTGTGGGCGGTGCGCCAGGACCTGATCCGCGAGGGCCACGACGCGCCCACGGGGGCCGAGGTGGCTGTCTTCGCCGACCTCGGCGGCACCGAGCTGGTCGACGCCATCATCAAGCGCTCCGCCGCGCCCAGCGCCGTCACCGTCTGGCTGGAGTCGCGCAGCCCGGAGGCCGCGGCCCGCGAGCTGGTCGGGATCGCCGCGACGGGCACGGCAGGCCAGCGCGGCACCGTGGGCACGATCCTGGAGGAGCTGGGCCCGGAGGCCGAGCCTCCGCTCAGGGAGGCGCTCGCCGAGCCGAGCATGTGGCGTTACGCCGCCTCCTGGCTGCACATCCGCGACCTGCCCGCGCCGCCCCTCACCCCCGCGGACCGCACCTGGATCGCGGTCGACACGCTCGCCTCGCTGGTCCAGCTGGGCAAGGCGGCCGAGGCGATGCGCGAGTTCGACGCCCTCGAACCCGGCGAGGACCTGGTCAGGGTGGTGGAGGAGATGGCGCTGGCCGACCACCCCGACACCGTCGCCGTGCTCGACCTGCTGGGCGCCCACCACAGTGACGCGGCCGTGGCCAAAGCCGCCCGCAAAGCCGCCATGAAGACCCGCTCCCGCCGGTCGTAGCACCCCGCTCATCGCGACGCCGCCAGGCGTCACAATCGACAGGGAAGATCCGAAGGACGTGGTCAGGCCCCTTACACTGGGGGAATCCCCGAAAAGCGTGAGGAGAGCCTGTTGGCCATTCAGCCGATCCGCCTTTTCGGCGACCCGGTGCTGCGCACGCCGGCCGAGCCGGTGAAGGACTTCGACAAGGAGCTGCGCAAGCTCGTCAAGGACCTCACGGACACGATGATGGACGCGCCGGGAGCGGGGCTCGCGGCGCCGCAGATCGGAGTCGGGCTGCGGGTCTTCACCTACTACGTCGACAAGCAGCTCGGGCACCTGATCAACCCCGACCTCGACCTGTCCGACGACAAGGACGAGGAGGGGGAGGAGGGCTGCCTGTCCTTCCCCGGGCTGTCCTATCCCACCCCCAGGGCGATCCGGGCCGTGGCGACGGGCTTCAACATGCACGGCGACCCCGTCACACTTGAGGGCACCGATCTCATGGCCCGTTGTTTCCAGCACGAGACCGACCACCTCGACGGGGTGCTGTTCATCGACCGGATGGACTCCAAGCAGCGCAAGCTCGCCATGAAGGAGATCCGGGAGGCCGAGTGGACCGGCCTCTCCGCCCCCGCGTTCAAGTTCTCCCCGCACGCCACCCAAGGGAAGGCTCTGTAGGACCTTGCGCCTGGTCTTCGCCGGAACCCCGGAAACCGCTCTGCCCTCGCTGAGGGCCCTGCTCGACTCGCCGCGTCACGACGTCGTCGCCGTCGTGACCCGCCCCGACGCCCAGTCGGGCCGGGGCCGCAAGGTCCACCCGAGCCCCGTCGCCGAGCTGGCGGAGGAGGCGGGGATCGAGGTCCTCAGACCGCACAGGGCGGGGGACCCCGAGTTTCTCGACCGGCTGCGGCTGATCGATCCCGACTGCTGCCCGGTGGTGGCCTACGGCGCGCTGCTGCCCCAGGCCGCCCTGGACATCCCCCGTCACGGCTGGGTCAACCTCCACTTCTCGCTGCTGCCCGCCTGGCGCGGCGCCGCCCCCGTGCAGCACGCCGTGCTGCACGGCGACGAGATCACCGGCGCGGCCACCTTCCAGATCGTCAAGGAGCTCGACGCGGGCCCGGTGTACGGCGTGGTCACCGAGGAGGTCAGGCCGGCCGACACCAGCGGGCAGCTGCTCGCCAGGCTCGCGGAGTCGGGAGCGGGGCTGCTGGCCGCGACCCTCGACGGCATCGAGGACGGGAAGCTGGAGGCGGTGCCCCAGCCCTCCCAGGGGGTGAGCGTCGCTCCGAAGATCGCCGTCGAGGACGCCAGGGTCGACTGGTCGGCGCCCGCCATGCGGGTCGACCGCCTGGTCCGGGCCTGCACGCCCGCGCCCGGCGCGTGGACGGAGTTCCGGGGGCATCGGCTCAAGCTCGGTCCGGTGCGGCCCGCGCCCGACGCGCCCGCTCTCGCCCCGGGGCTGCTCTCGGTCTCGAAGACCTCGGTGCTGGTCGGCACGGCCACGCACCCCGTCGAGCTGGGCGAGGTGCAGCCGCAGGGCAAGCGCCTGATGGGCGCGGGGGAGTGGGCCCGCGGCGTGCGGCCCACCGACGAAGATCGGCTGGGTTAGGGACATGGGAGATCGGGGGAGCGGCGCGGGCGCTCAGCGCGGGGGCGGCCGTGGTTCTTCCGGCCACCCGCGGGGCGGCCAGACGGGCGCGCAGGGCGGCAGGGACAGGCACGGGTCCGGTGGAGGCCGGGGCAGGGGTCCCCGCCCGCCCAGGCCGGTCCGTGACGAGGCGAGGAACGTCGCCTACGACCTGCTGCGGGCGGTGGACGAGCGGGACGCCTACGCCAACCTGCTGATGCCCGCGCTGCTGCGCGAACGCCGCCTGTCGGGGCGGGACGCGGGGCTGGCCACCGAGCTGGCCTACGGCACCCTGCGCGGCCTGGGCACCTACGACGAGGTCATCGCGGCCTGCAGCGACCGGGCTCCCGAGGACCTGGACCCGCCGCTGCTCGACGCCATCCGCCTGGGCGTGCACCAGCTGCTCAAGACGCGGGTCCCGCCGCACGCGGCCGTCGGCACGACCGTCGACCTGGTGCGTCTGCGGGTGGGGACCGGCGCGTCGAAGTACGCCAACGCGGTGCTGCGCAAGGTCTCCACCCGTTCGCTGGAGCAGTGGATCCCGATCGTGGCCCCCGACCCGGTCGAGGACCCGGTCGGTCATCTGGCGGTCGCGCACAGCCATCCCCGCTGGATCGTCACCGCGCTGCGCGACGCCGTCGGCGGCGACTTCGACGAGACGGCGGCCCTGCTGGCCGCCGACAACGAGCGGCCCCGCGTCACCCTGGTGGCCCGCCCCGGACGGGCCTCCGTCGAGGAGCTGCTCGCCTCGGGCGCCCAGCGGGGCGACCACTCCCCCTACGCGGCCTACCTGCGCGAGGGCGACCCCGGCTCCATCCTGGCGGTCGCCGAGGCGCGCGCCGCCGTGCAGGACGAGGCCAGCCAGCTTGTCGCGCTGGCCCTGACGCGCGTCCCGGTGGCGGGCGGCGACACGCGCTGGCTCGACCTGTGCGCGGGTCCCGGCGGCAAGGCGGGCCTGCTCGACGCCATCGCCGTCCACGGCGACCAGGCGGGCCTGGCCGACGTCGCCGCCCTGGGCGGCAGGGGCGGCCAGGCCGCTCTCTCCGGCGCCCCAGAGGAGCGGAGCGGGGCCCCGGGCCTTCCCGAGGCCGCCGGGGCGTCGCCCGAGGGGCGGGCACGGTCGCGTCCCTCGGCCTTTCCCGGCGGGGCGCATCTGCTCGCCGTCGAGCTTCAGTACCACCGCGCCCGTCTGGTCCGGCAGGCCACCCGTGAGGCCGCCGTCGTCACCGCCGACGGCACGCTTCCCGCGTGGCGGCCCGGGGTCTTCGACCGGGTCATGGTCGACGCCCCCTGCACCGGTCTCGGCGCCCTGCGCCGCCGCCCCGAGGCCCGCTGGCGCCGCGACCCCCGCAGTCTCCCCGACCTGGGCAGGCTCCAGCGCGACCTGCTGTCCTCCGCTCTCGAGGCCGCCCGTCCGGGAGGAGTCGTCGCCTACGTGACCTGCTCGCCGCATCTGGCGGAGACCGTGACCGTGGTCGACGACGTGCTGCGCCGCCGCGACGACGTCGAGGTCCTCGACGCCCGCGACTACCTTCCCGAGGTCGAGGGACTGGGCGCGGGACCGCATGTCCAGTTCTGGCCACATCGCCACGGTACGGACGCGATGTTCCTGGCCCTGCTGCGCCGTCGCTGAGACGCCCTCCCCCTCCGGTTCTCCGGCCTTTCCACTGGTCGGCCATGGTGGCGGTTTCGTCGTGCCGTCACCGCCGCCTCGTGGCCGCCGCTGTGACCGGTGGGGAAGGTGTTTCTTAAGGGACATATGTGGTGGATTTGAATGGTGTGAAGAGGGGTGTTACGGAAGGCCGTATACGGGCGTCACGTTGAGATACGGATGGTACTGCTGAGAGTGTGTGGCAATTGCCTACAAAATGTGGGGGTTGTCGAATGTGCGGGATCTCCGGCTGGGTGGACTTCGAGCGTGACCTCGGGCGGCTGCATGACACCTCGCAGGCCATGACGGACACGATGGCCTGCCGCGGACCCGACGACGAGGGACTGTGGACCGCCCCGCACGCCGCGCTCGGCCACCGCAGGCTCGCCGTCATCGACGTCGAGGGCGGCCGCCAGCCCATGGTCGCCGACGAGGACGGCAGGCCGCTCGCCGTGCTCGTCCACAGCGGAGAGCTCTACAACTTCCGCGAGCTGCGCGACGAGCTGTCCTCGCGCGGCCACCGCTTCCGCACCCGGAGCGACACCGAGGTCCTGCTGCGGGCCTACCTGGAGTGGGGAGACGACCTCGCCGCCCGGCTGAACGGCATGTTCGCCTTCGCGATCTGGGACGTCCGCCGCGAGGAACTGCTGCTGGTGCGCGACCGGATGGGCGTCAAGCCGCTGTACTACCACCCGACCCAGTCGGGGGTGCTGTTCGGCTCCGAGCCCAAGGCGATCCTCGCCAACCCGCTCGCCCAGCCCGCCGTGGTCGACCTCGACGGGCTGCGCGAGATCTTCGCCCTCAGCAAGACGCCCGGGCACGGGATCTACCGGGGGATGTACGAGGTGCGTCCCGGCGAGCTCATCCGGGTGAGCCGGGCGGGCCTGAGCCGCCGCTTCTACTGGCGGCTCGAGGCCCGCGAGCACACCGACGACGTCGAGACCACCGTGCGGACCGTGCGCGAGCTGCTGGACGACATCGTCGAGCGCCAGCTCATCTCGGACGTGCCGCTGTGCAGCCTGCTGTCCGGCGGTCTCGACTCCAGCGCCGTCACCGCGCTCGCGATGGGGCAGCTCCAGGCCCGGGGGAACGGCAGGATCCGCTCCTTCTCCGTCGACTTCGTCGGATACAACGAGAACTTCAAGCCCGACGCGATGCGGGCCACCCCCGACACGCCGTACGTCCTCGACGTCGTGCGGCACATCGACGCCGACCACACCGGCATCGTGCTGGACTCCGCGGACCTCATGGACCCCGCCACACGCGCGGCGGTCCGGCGGGCACGCGACGTGCCGAGCAGCCACGGTGACATGGACACCTCCCTCTACCTGCTGTTCAAGGCGATCAGGGAGCACTCGACCGTGGCCCTGTCCGGCGAGTCCGCCGACGAGGTCTTCGGCGGTTACCGGTGGTGCCACGACCCTCTCGCGATCAACGGCGACACCTTCCCGTGGCTGGCCATCCCGGGCATCGAGGAGTTCAGCGGCGCGGCGGGGATCCTCGACGCGGGCCTGCTGCGGGAGCTCGACCTCCAGACCTACCGCGCGGACCGCTACCGAGAGGCCCTGGACGAGGTGCCCCGGCTGCCGGGCGAGAGCGGCCTGGACAGGCGCATGCGGGAGATCGGCTACCTGAACCTCACCCGGTTCATGCAGAACCTCCTCGACCGCAAGGACCGCATGAGCATGGCCGTCGGCCTGGAGGTCCGGGTGCCGTTCTGCGACCACAGGCTCGTCGAGTACGTCTTCAACATCCCCTGGTCGATCAAGACCTTCGACGGGCACGAGAAGAGCGTGCTGCGCGCCGCCACCGCCGACGTCCTGCCGCGTTCGGTGGTGGAGCGCCGCAAGAGCCCCTACCCCTCGACCCAGGACCCCGCCTACGACCGGGCCCTGCGCGCGCAGAGCGCGGAGCTGCTCGAGCGGGAGGACGCCGCCGTCGCGCCGCTGACCGACCTCGGCAGGATCAGGGACCTGCTCGACCGTCCGGAGACCGCCGGAGGGCCGGGGACCCGGGCGGCGCTGGACGGCTTCCTCGGCGTCAACGCCTGGCTCGAGGACTACGCCGTGCAGCTCAAGCTCTGAGGCCGTGGGGGAGGGCGGGAGCCGCAGGGCCGGGGGATCCGGCGATCCCGCCTGCCGGTGGCCCGCCCTCCGAGCCCTCGCAATAGACTCGGCCGCACTATGGCCGTACAGATCTCGCCCAGCATCCTGTCCGCCGACTTCGCCCGCCTCGCGGAGGCGGCCGCGGCGGTCCCCAACGCCGACTGGCTGCACGTGGACGTCATGGACAACCACTTCGTGCCCAACCTGACACTCGGGCTTCCGGTCGTGGAGTCGCTGCTCAAGGCGACCTCGACGCCGCTCGACTGCCATCTCATGATCGAGGACCCGGACCGCTGGGCTCCCGCGTACGCCGAGGCGGGGGCGGGCAGCGTGACCATCCACGCGGAGGCGGCCAAGGCGCCGGTCCGCACGCTGCGGCAGATCCGCGCGGCGGGCGCCCGCGCCGGGCTCGCGCTGAATCCCGCGACGCCGGTCGAGCCGTACGAGGACCTGCTCGGCGAGATCGACATGCTGCTGCTGATGACCGTCGAGCCGGGCTTCGGCGGGCAGAAGTTCCTTGACGTGGTGCTGCCCAAGCTCCGCAGGGCTCGCGCGCTCGTCGACAGCCACGGAGGCCAGGTCTGGCTGCAGGTGGACGGCGGGGTCTCCGCCGAGACGATCGAGCGCTGCGCGGAGGCGGGGGCCGACGTGTTCGTCGCGGGCAGCGCCGTCTACGGCGCGGAGGACCCGGCACGCGCGATCGAGGAGCTGCGGACGCTGGCGGAGAAGAAGAGCTGACCCCTCCCGGCCCCGCCGTCCGCGGGGCCGTTCGCGAGGCGTCCACGGGCGGCGGCCGGCCTCTCGCCGGGCCGCTCGCCCAACGGCGCCGAG
>NZ_BSEV01000009.1:62232-84849 GCF_027922005.1 Streptosporangium carneum
CGGCGGTGCCGGGGTCGGCACCGCTCGGCGTGTCCGGTCGGGGTGAGCGTCGTCGCGCTCACCGGGTGGGGCGTCAGCCCAGCAGCGCCGGGTCCAGCACCACGTCCTCGCCGTGCACCGTCGGCTCCTCGGGGAAGTGACAGGCGGTCAGGTGGCCCTCCCG
This sequence comes from Streptosporangium carneum, assembly GCF_027922005.1. GTDB lineage: Bacteria > Actinomycetota > Actinomycetes > Streptosporangiales > Streptosporangiaceae > Streptosporangium > Streptosporangium carneum. The sequence continues at coordinate 62,396 of NZ_BSEV01000009.1, forward strand.
GTTGCCCCCCAGCCTGACCAGTGGCGGCTCCTCGGTCGCGCACTTGTCCTGGGCCTTCCAGCAGCGGGTGCGGAACCGGCAGCCGGACGGCGGGTCGATGGGGGAGGGGACGTCCCCGGCCAGCCGGATGCGCTCGCGCGACCCGCTCTCCACGCTCGCCTCGGGGACCGCCGACAGCAGCGCGTGCGTGTAGGGGTGGCGAGGGCGCTCGTAGAGGGAGGCCCTGTCCCCGATCTCGACGATCTTGCCGAGATACATGACCGCGACCCGCTGCGAGAAGTGCCTGACGATGGCCAGGTCGTGCGCGATGAACAGGAACGCGATGCCCATGTCGCGCTGGAGCTGCTGCAGCAGGTTGACGACCTGCGCCTGGATCGAGACGTCCAGCGCCGAGACCGGCTCGTCGGCGACGATCAGCTTGGGGCTGAGGGACAGCGCGCGGGCGACCCCGATGCGCTGGCGCTGGCCGCCGGAGAACTCGTGCGGGAAGCGGTTGTAGTGCTCGGGGTTGAGCCCGACGATCTCCAGCAGCTCCTTGACCCGCTTCTCCCTGCCGCCGGGCGGGTTGATGCCGTTGATCTCCATCGGGCCGCCGATGATGGTGCCCACGGTGTGGCGGGGGTTGAGCGACGAGTAGGGGTCCTGGAAGATCATCTGGATCTCGGCCCTGATCGGCTTCAGGTCCTTGCGGCTCGCGTGGGCGATTTCGCGTCCGTCGTACCTGATGCTGCCCCCGGTCGGCTCGAGCAGCCGGGCGACCAGCCGCCCGGTGGTGGACTTGCCGCAGCCGGACTCGCCGACCAGTCCGAGGGTCTCACCGGTCTGCACCGTCAGGTCGAGGCCGTCGACCGCGTGGACCTTGCCGACCTGGCGCTTGAACAGCAGGCCGCCCGTCACGGGGAAGTGCTTCTCCAGGCCGGAGACTTCCAGCAGTGGCTCGCTCACGCGTCCTCCCTCGCCCACGGCGTCCGCGGGCGGCCGGGCGCCCGGGACGCCTCGCCGCGCTCGTTCACACGCGGTCCTTCGCCGGCGGCGCGGGCGGCGCGTCGCCGTACTCGCTGGTTCACTGGTGGATCTCCCGCTTCTGGGCGAGGGTCAGGTAGCACGCGTCGCCGTGGCCGCGGTGCGGGGACAGTTCGGGCCGCTCGCCCCTGCAGAGCTCGGGTCCCGCCAGGTTCACGTAGTCGCACCTGGGGTGGAACGGGCAGCCGGACGGGAGGTTGATGAGGCTCGGCGGGGTGCCGCGGACCGGCGTGAGCGGCACGTCGACCGACGCGGTCAGCCGGGGCATCGAGGCCAGCAGGCCCCAGGTGTAGGGGTGGCGGGGCTCGCCGAGGACCTCCTTGACGGTGCCGCGCTCGACCGCCCGTCCGGCGTACATCACCAGCACGTTGTGCGCGGTGCTCGCCACCACGCCCAGGTCGTGCGTGATCATGATGATGGAGGCGCCCGTCTGGTCCTGGAGCTCCTTGAGCAGGTCCAGGATCTGGGCCTGCACGGTCACGTCGAGCGCGGTGGTCGGCTCGTCGGCGATCAGCAGGTCCGGGTCGCACACCAGGGCCATCGCGATCATCGCGCGCTGCCGCATGCCGCCGGAGAACTGGTGGGGGTAGTCGTCCACCCTGATCTTCGGCTGCGGGATGCCGACCCGTGTGAGCATCTCGACGGCGCGCGCCTTGGCCTCGGCCTTGCTCGCGCCGGTGTGCTTGCGGTACACCTCGCCGATCTGCCTGCCGATGGTGTGGTACGGCGAGAGCGAGGTCAGCGGGTCCTGGAAGATCATCGCGACCTTGTTGCCGCGCAGCTTCTCCATGGTGGACCGTGAGGCGCCGATCAGCTCCTGGCCGTCCAGGTGGATCTCTCCGCTGATCTTGGTGGTCTCCGGGTTGTGCAGGCCGAGCACGCTCAGGTTGGTCACCGACTTGCCGGAGCCCGACTCGCCCACGATCCCCAGGGTGGTGCCCTTCTCCACGTCGAAGGAGAGCCCGTCCACCGCGTGGACGACGCCGTCCTCGGTGTGGAAGTCGACGGTCAGGTCACGGACTGACAGGAACGGGTTCGACACTTTCTTCCGACTCCTAGCTCAGCCGTACGCGGGGGTCGATGACGGCGTACATGACGTCCACGATGATGTTGAACACGACGATCGCCCCGGCGGCCACCAGCACCGTCGCCATCAGCATGGGCAGGTCGGAGTTGCCGACGGCCTTGACCGAGAGCTGACCGATCCCCTGGAGGCCGAACGTGGTCTCGGTGATGATCGCGCCGCCGATCAGGGTGCCCAGGTCGACGCCGAAGATGGTGACGATGGGGATCAGGGTGCCTCGCAGCGCGAACCTCATCACGACCGAGCGGCCCGGCATGCCCTTCGCCCGCGCGGTGCGGACGTAGTCCTCGCTGAGCTGCTCGACCATCGTCGAGCGGGTCATGCGGGTGTAGTTGGCGGTGAAGATGATTGCCAGCACCACCCAGGGCAGGGCCAGCCCGGCGGCCCAGGCCGCGGGGTTCTCGGTGAACGGCACGTACTTGGGCTGCTGGAGGATGTGGTTCTGGTAGACCAGGAAGTACAGCGCCAGCGTGCCGACGAAGTAGATCTGCAGCGAGGCGCCGACGAGGGACGAGACACTGGCGATCTTGTCCAGGGCCTTGCCCTGCTTCAGCGCCGCGATGATGCCCGTCGCCACGCCGAAGGTGAGGAAGACGGCGGCCGCGCCGATCGTGAGCGACACGGTGAGCGGCATGCGGTCGAGGATCGTGTCCAGCACCGGTGCCCGGTTGACGAAGGAGAAGCCGAGGCAGGGAGCCGGGCAGTTGCCCAGGCCCTCGTAGTCGCGGCCGACGAAGATGCCCGCCACCCAGGCCAAGAACTGGGCGAACAGCGGCTGGTCCATCCCCAGGTTGTGTCGTGCCTGCTCCAGCAGTTCGGGCGGGCAGACCTTGCCGCAGGCGAGGCGGGCGGGGTCGGCCGGGATGGCGAAGAAGAGGAAGAACGTGCACGCGGCGATGATCAGCAGGGTGACCAGGGCGCCCAGGGTGCGACGAGTGATGAATCGAAACATGGCCTGTTTCCCGACGGTTGCTGGGAGACAGCGGCGGGGGCCGTGCGGCCCCCGCGGGCCGTGGTCCTCGCGCGTATCTCGCGGGGACCACGGCCGATGCTGTCCCTACGGCTTCACGAAGATGGTGTCCGGCTGGACGACCCACTGCTGCGGATCGATCTCGGCACCACCGACCTTGGAACCGTGGAGCATGGTGGCGATCCTGTTCTCGGCGACGACCAGCGGAGTGATCGTCTCCTGAACCTTCTTGTCCAGCGCCATCCACGCGGCGTTGGCCGCGTCGATGTCCGTCGTGGCGGTGATCTTGTCCATCTCGGCGGTGAGCGCCGGGTCCTTCAGGTGCGAGTAGTTGGGCGCACCGTCGGCGACGGGACCGAAGATCACCGGCATCACCGTGGAGCCGGAGGGCCAGTCGGCGCCCCAGCCGCCCCAGTACATGTCGAACTCGTTCTTCGTCTTGCCGATCGAGTCGTAGTAGGTCTTGCGGTCGAGCGGCTTGGCGACGACGTTGATGCCGGCCTTCTGCAGCGCGCTCTTGATGGCGACGGTGACCTGCTCCTGGACCGGCGTCTGGTTGTAGGCGTAGACGATGGTCGGCGTCGGGTTGCTCGACTGGGCCAGCAGTTCCTTGGCCTTGGCGATGTCGCCCTCGGGCTTGGTCTCCTTGCCGAACAGGTCGTAGGACTGGTAGCCGACCGTGGTGTTCTCGTTGAGGATCGTGGTCGGCAGCGCCGCGGCGGCGGGGCCGCCCAGGACCTGCTGGATCTGCTTGGACGGCCAGGCGTAGTTGATGGCCTGGCGGATCTTGATGTCCTTCACCCGGTCAAGGTTGAAGTAGTAGTAGTTGCCGTACGGCGAGGGGCTGTTCAGCCGGCGCGAGGCCAGAGCCGGGTCACCGAGCACCTGCTGCAGCCGCTCCGGCGGGGCCGAGGCGTAGAAGGTGAACGCGCTCTGGTCGGGGCCCGCGTCCGCCATGAGGCGGTCGGTCACCTGCAGGGCCTCGAAGCCGAACTCCAGGTGCCACTTGTCGGGGTAGGCGCCGCGGATCGGGTCGGTCGCCGGGTCCCAGTTGGGGTTGCGCTCGAGGTCCATGGACTTGTCGACCACGTGCGACTTGATGATGTACGGCCCGCTGGAGACGGGGGTCTTGTCGTACTGCTCCTTGGTGTCCTTCGCCTTCGGCACGATGGCGTAGCCGCCCATGGCGAAGGCGTAGTTCGCGTCGGCGTGCGGCGTCTTGAACTTGTAGATGATCGTCTTGTCGTCCGGCGTCTCGATCGCGTCGAGTTCCTTGCCGTCGTACGGACCCTGGTAGGCCTTCTTGTGGTCGACCTCGGTCAGCCACTGCTGGATGTAGGTCGGGCCCTGGGTGATGAACGGAGCGAACGTCCGCTCCATGCTCCACTTGACGTCCGCCGAGGTAATCGGCGTGCCGTCCTCCCACTTCACGCCGTCCTTCAGCGTGAACTTCCAGGTCTTGCCGCCGTCGGACGCGGTGCCGACGTCGGTGGCCAGGTCGCCGACCAGCTTGAACTCGCCCTTGGCGACCCGCTTGTAGCCGGTCAGGGTGCGGGAGATCAGCCTGCCGAAGTTCGCCTCGGTGTTGACGTAGATCTGCGCCGGGTCGAGGTGGGAGAAGTCGTCACGGTCGATCATCGTGACCGTGCCGCCCTTGACGACGCCCTCCGGCGGGATCGCGGGACCCTTGGAGTCCTCCGCCGTGCCGACGGTGATGACCGCCGGCTTGTAGGCGGGGGCGGCGGGGGCGGCGGCGGAGCCGCTGGGGCCGCCTGAGGAGGCGGCGGGAGCGCCCTGGTTGCCCGCGGCGCAGGCGCTGGTGACCGCCAGCACGCCGATGGCGAGGGCGGCCACTGCTGTCCGCTTTCGGACTGTCATCTTTCTCCTATTCGGTCTAGCGCTCGAGAGCATGGGGTTCTAGCGCTTGAGCTTGGGGTCGAAGGCGTCGCGGACCGAGTCCCCGAGCAGGTTGAAGGCGATCACGAAGATCACCAGAGCGACGCCGGGGAAGATCAGGTAGGTGATGTCGTTCTGGTAGACCTCGGTGCCGCGCCGGAACATGCGACCCCAGTCGGGGATCGGCTCGATCATCCCGACGCCGAGGTAGGACAGCGCGGCCTCGGAGGTCACCAGGGCGGGCAGCAGGAGCGTCGACTGGATCAGGATCGGCGTCCACAGGTTGGGCAGCAGCTCCTTGAACACGATCCGGGCCGGTGAGGCGCCGGTGACCCTGGCGGCCTCGACGAACTCGCGCTCGCGCAGCGAGAGCACCTGGCCGCGCAGCAGGCGGGCCAGCGCGGCCCAGCCGAACAGCGTCAGCACGAGCACGAGCGTCACGGCGCGCAGCCAGACCGGCGTCTCCTCGTCCGCGCTGACGAAGAGGTTCTCCACGACGGGCATGAACGCGATGATGAACAGCACCGAGGGGAACGACAGCAGCGTGTCGATCAGGCGGCCGATGAAGTAGTCGGTCTTGCCGCCCGCGTATCCGGCCACGATGCCCATCACGATGCCGATCATCGTGGTGAGGACCGTCGAGACGACCGCGATCAGCAGGGACGTCCTGATTCCGTAGACGAGCTGCATGAACACGTCGCGGCCCAGGCCCGGTTCGATGCCGAACCAGAACTGCGGGCTGATGCCGCCGTTGGCGGCGATCGGGTAACCGAAGTCGTTGAGCAGCCCCGGTGTGTCCTGGCCGTACAGGGTGTACGGGTCCTTGCCGTACACCAAGGAGATCACCGGCGCGAGCAGCGCGACGAGGATGAAGAAAATCACCACCACCGCGGAGGCGACGCCGGTCCGGTCGCGGCGGAAACGGAGCCACATCAACTGCCCGGGTGAGCGGCCCACCGTTTCCGGTGCCTTCACCACGGGCGCCGTTTCGGCGTTGGTCGCGGCTGGTGCGGGGATGGTCATGGTGCGGGAGCCCCCATCGAGCATGACTGAGCGGGATCTGGGGGAACCATTGCAAAACAGTCAGGGGCAAATCAATGGCCTGGCTGTTACTTGTTTTTTTGTTGTGCAATATAGATCAGGTTGTGGCTGCAATTCCATTGACCTGACAGGGGGGTCGGATGAAAGAATCGGATTCCCCACCGTCTGATATTCACGGATTTGTGACATACCTATGACATGACCATGACGGTCTGTCCGGTTGTCATGTCACCCTCCGCTGTGATCCCTTGACGTGGTTCTGTGCCGCCTGGGTAGGGTAATTACCCGCTTACGAGGGGCGGTGTGGCATGGATCATGGACTTTTCGGACCCGGTTCGGTGACCTGGCGTGTCATGGGAGAGCCGATCCTTCTGGTCGGCGGGTTCAGGGCGCTGCTGATGCAGGGGCTGCATCCCAGGGCCATGCGGGGGGTCGCGCAGAATTCCGCCCTCATGGATCCGGCCGAGGCGTGGTCCCGCTTCCTTCGTACCACCGAGTTCGTCCGCGTGCGCACCTACGGCACGAGCGCGGAGGTCGCCAAGGCCGGGGCCAGGGTCAGGAAGATCCACTCCAGCCTCACCGCGTTCGACCCCGACACGGGGGAGCGCTTCCGTCTCGACGATCCGGACGCGCTGCGCTGGGTCCACGTCGGCGAGGTCGACTCCTACCTGTCGGTCGCCCGCAGGGCCGGGGTGGGCCTGACCGACGCCGAGGCCGACCGGTTCGTGGCCGAGTGGCGGCGGGCGGCCGAGGTGGTGGGCCTGCGCCCCGACGACGTGCCCGGCTCCGTCGGCGAGATGCGCGACTACATGCAGGCCTGCCGTCCCGGCCTCTACTTCGCCCCCGAGGCGCCCCACCCGCTGCGCCAGTCGCTCAACGCGCCGTTGCCCGTCTATCTGCTCCCGCTCAAGCCGGTCTTCCCCATGCTCGCCCTCCTGGCCTTCGCCACCCTGCCGCGCTGGGCCCGCAGGCTGTACGGCCTGCCCGCCACCCCGGTCGGCGACCTGTGGGCGACGGCCACGCTGAAGGCCCTGCACGCCGGGATCGGCCTGGTCCCCGCTCCGGTCAGGTACGGCCCCGACGCCCGCAGGGCGCGGCGGGCGGTGGAGGGCCACGCCGCGTAGCTATACCAAGCGTCCGCTTGTTCCATATGGTGGAGGGGTGTCCCGTCCCATTTGCCGGACGTGGCACACTGATGGGGAGAGCAGCGTGCTCCGGGGTCGGTGAAAGTCCGAACCGGCGGTTAAAGTCCGCGACCCGGTCGAAGCCATCGACCGGTTGACCTGGTGAGATTCCAGGACCGACGGTTAAAGTCCGGATGGGAGGAAGCGCGCGGGCGGAGAGTGTCCTCAGACACCCTCCGCCATTGGGTGTACACACCTGGATCCCCCGGGGCCCGCCGTGGCAGACAGCTACCGGCGAGTAGGAGTCCCCGGATGACCGACCGGGCGCGCACGCGCCAGACGGCCGACTTCCCCGCGCGTGGTCGCGGCGCGGTCGGCGCCCCCCTTCACCCCGTGCCCGGCTTCGCCATGGCGTCCTGTCCCACCGTCCGTCCCGCCGTCGCGCCGGAGCGCGCGGCCGTACCCGGCGGAGGGTCCGCCCGCACGGCTCCCGCCGCCCCGCCCGGTCCCGCCGCGGCCCCCGCGCGCCGTCCCCGTCCCACCGGCCGGGAAGTCCGCGTGGCCGATCGAGGTTGTCTCGCGATACTCGCCGGGACACACCGCCTGGAGTTCGAGGATGTCACCCCCGTCGGCCCCGCCCCCCGCCTCGTCGCCACCAGGCCGGCACGCCCCGTGAAGGAGCTGTGAATGTTCACCGGAATCGTTGAGGAACTGGGCGAGATCGCCGCGATCGAGCCGCTGCGCGACGCCGCCAGGATGGCGATCCGCGGCAGGACCGTCACCGGCGACGCCGGGCACGGCGACTCGATCGCCGTCAACGGGGTCTGCCTGACCGTGGTCGACGTCGACGGGGAGGTGTTCACCGCCGACGTGATGAAGGAGACCCTGGACCGCAGCTGCCTGGGCGCCCTGCGTCCCGGCTCCCGGGTCAACCTGGAGCGCGCGGTCCGCGCGGACCAGCGCCTCGGCGGCCACATCGTGCAGGGACACGTGGACGGGACCGGCGTGCTGCTGGCGCGGGAGCCGGACGAGCACTGGGAGGTCGTCCGGATCTCACTTCCGGCGGAGCTGAACCGCTACGTCGTGGAGAAGGGCTCGATCGCCGTCGACGGGATCAGCCTGACCGTGGTCGGCGTGGACGCCGGGGGCTTCTCCGTGAGCCTGATCCCGACCACCCTGCGGCTGACCACCCTCGGCGCCAAGCAGCCGGGCGACCCGGTGAACCTCGAGGTCGACGTGATCGCCAAGCACGTGGAGAAGCTCGTCGGCGCGTACGTCCCGGGGAGCGGGTCGTGAACTGGGTCACCGAGGGGTTCCAGCTTCTCGGGGTCAAGGTCCTGTGGACCGACCTGGTGGGCAACGTGGCCGCGCTGGCCACTGTGCTGCTGGCGATCCGCAAGTCGATCTGGACCTGGCCGGTGCAGCTCACCGCGGCGGTGCTGCTGTTCGTCACCTCGGTCAGCGCCCACATCACCGGCAACGCGCTCAAGCAGGTCATGTTCGGAGTCCTGGCCGTCTACGGCTGGTGGCGCTGGACGCGCGGCACCCAGGGCGGCCAGAGCCTGGCCGTGCGTCCCGCGACGAGCCGGGAGCGGCTCGCGATGGTCGGGGTCATGGTCCTGGGCACGATCGCGGTCGGCGTCCTGTTCTTCCTCACCAAGCTCTCCTGGGGCGCGCTCGTCCCGCCGCCGCAGGGCTATCTGCTCGTCGCGGCGGACGCCTACATCTTCGTCGGCAGCGCCGTCGCCACCTGGGCGCAGGGCCGCGCGCTGGTCGACTTCTGGATCATCTGGGTGGCCGTGGACCTGGTCGGCGTGCCACTGGCCTTCAGCTCCGGGCTCGTGGTGTCCGGGGCCGTCTACGGGGTCTTCTTCGTCCTCGTCCTCGTCGGATTCTTCAACTGGCTCAAGGAGTACCGGTCCAGGACCGTGCTCGTCCCCAAGGAGGCTGTGTGACCGCGCTGGACCCCATAGAGCGAGCGATCGCCGACATCCGCGAGGGCAGGCCCGTCGTCGTCGTCGACGACGAGAACCGCGAGAACGAGGGCGACATCATCTTCGCCGCGGCCAAGGCCACACCGCAGCTGCTCGCCTTCACCATCCGCCACACCAGCGGCGTGATCTGCGTGTCGATGCCCGGCGAGGACCTCGACCGGCTCGGTCTTCCGCTGATGGTGCACGACAACAAGGAACGCCTCCGCACCGCCTACACGGTCAGCGTCGACGCCCGCGACGGGGTGACCACCGGCATCTCGGCCGCCGACCGCGCCAAGACCATCCGCACCCTGTGCGACTCGGCCACCGAGCCCTTCGAGCTGGTACGGCCGGGCCACGTCTTCCCGCTCCGCTACCGCGAGGGCGGCGTGCTGGTCAGGCGAGGCCACACCGAGGCGGCCGTGGACCTGGCCAGGCTCGCCGGGCTGCGTCCCGCGGGCGCGCTCGCCGAGGTCGTCAACGACGACGGCACCATGAAGCGGCTGCCGGAGCTGCGCGAGTTCTGCGACGAGCACGACCTGGCGCTGGTCTCGATCGAGCAGCTGGTGGAGTTCAGGCGGCGCACCGAGCGGATGGTGACCCGGGTCGCCGAGACGGTGCTGCCCAACAGGTACGGGACGTGGCGCACGTACGGCTACGCCAGCGCGCTGGACGGCGGCGAGCACCTGGCCCTCGTCTACGGCGACCTGGAGGACGGGGAGAACATCCTGGTCAGGGCGCATTCCGAATGCCTGACCGGCGACGTCCTCGGATCCCTGAGGTGCGACTGCGGGGTGCAGCTCGACCACGCGATGGCGGAGATCGCGGCCGAGGGGCGCGGCGTGGTCGTGTACCTGCGCGGGCACGAGGGCCGCGGCATCGGCCTGCTGGCCAAGCTCAGGGCGTACAGCCTGCAGGACGCGGGCAGTGACACCGTGGACGCCAACCTGGAGCTCGGGCTGCCGGTCGACGCCAGGGAGTTCTCCAACGCGGGCCAGATCCTGGCCGACCTGGGGGTGAAGTCCGTCCGGCTGCTGACGAACAACCCCGCCAAGTTGCGGGGCATGGACGGCTACGGCATCAAGGTGCTCGGCCGTGAGCCGATGCCGGTGGCGATGAACCCCCACAACGAGAAGTACCTGACGGCCAAGCGTGACCGCCTCGGTCACGACATCCAGGAGGAGAGCGCATGAGCGCACGGATCGCGGGGCGGAGCGCGTCCGTCCACCCGGGCTCGACGGAAGAGGGACTCGCATGAGCGGCGCAGGACGACCGCAGGCGGCGGCCGTGGAGGCGGACGGGCTGACCGTCGGCATCGTGGCCGCCCGCTGGCACGAGAAGATCACCGACCAGCTCGTGGCGAGGGCGGTGCAGGCCAGCGAGGACAGCGGGGCGACCGCGACCGTGATCCGCGTGGCCGGGTCCCTGGAGATCCCGGTCGTGGTCCAGACCCTGGCCAGGCGGTGCGACGCCGTCGTCGCGCTGGGAGCCGTGATCCGCGGTGAGACGGCCCACTTCGAATACGTCTGCGACTCCGTGACCTCGGGCCTGACCCGCATCTCGCTGGACGAGGAGACGCCGGTCGGCAACGGCGTGCTCACCTGCGACTCCCTCGACCAGGCCCTCGACCGTTCCGGCCTGCCGGGCAGCCACGAGGACAAGGGCTACGAGGCGACCGTCGCGGCCCTGGAGACCGCGATCCTGCTGAGGGATCTGCGTAAGGCCTAGAAGTGGTGCGCGGCGGGGGGCGGCCGGAGGGTGCGGTAGGTTTCGTTCGGCGTCGCGCCAGGGTCACAATTGCTGTGACCGGTGCTTTTCGAAGGAACGTGATCTTCTAGTGAGCCCCGAGAACGTCTCTCCGCCCCCGCTGCCCGTCGTGTGGCGGCCGAGGAGGGGGCGGATCGTGGCCTACGGCTTCGCCGGCCTGATCATGGTGGGAGCCGTGCTGCTGGCGATCCTGCTGCCCCCGCCGTTCACCCTGGCCGACAAGATCGCGATGGTGATCCTCGGCGGCGTGATCGCCGGAGTGCTGCACCTGCTGGGGCGCTGCCGGGTGGAGGCGGACGAGCAGGGGATCACCGTGGTCAACCCGTTGCGGGTGCACCGCTACGAATGGCCGGAGGTGCTCGGGGTGACGCTGACGGAGAGCGAGCCCTGGGCGAAGATCGACTTCACCGACGGCGCGACGATCGGCGCGATGGGGATGCAGGGCTCGGAGAAGGAACGGACCGTCCGTCAGGTCCGCGAGCTCACCGCGCTCATCCACGAACGCGGCGAGGCCGAGGAAACCCGCTGACCCGGCGCCCGGCCGGCGCGGCCGCGCGGCGTTCGGCTCCACGGTCGGGTTCCGCAACCCGGCGGAGACGATAACGAGATCATCATGGGTGATCCTCGACCCATGGGACGAACGAGCGTTGTGCTGGTGACGGCGGCCCTCCTGGTCGCCGCGACACCGGGCGGAGCGGTGCGTGCGGCGCCCGCGTCCGGCGACCTCAAGGCCGTGGTCGGCGCGATCAAGCGCCAGTTCGCGAAGAAGGGGAGCGTGCGCTTCTCCAACAAGGAGCGCTCGAAGGACTTCACCCTCGGCTCGGACGTCTGCGCGACGCGTGGCGTGTATCGCTTCGCGGCCCCGGGCGTGTCCGCCTCGGACAGCACGGAGCACTGCCGGGACGACTCAAGCCGATTCCGGATGATCACCATAGGGCGTGACAGTTACACGCAGAGCAACCGCTACTCGTCGTTGCCGAAGGGGAAGTGGAGCCACCGCAGGGACGTCGACGCCTTCCTGCGGACGGACGACCTGATCAGCGGGATCAATCCGAGGTTCCTCGAGCTGGTCGCCTCCCGGGGCTCGGTCGCCGCCGACGGCGGCGCCCTGGACGGAGTCGCCACCACTCTCCACTCCGGAACCGTGACGGTCCCGGAGATCGGCACGAAGCAGACCGGAACCACCTTCGGGCTCCAGGAGGGCCGCTGGACGGGAGGGCGGATCACGTGGCGGCTCTGGGTCGGTCCCGACGCCCTGCCGCGACGTTTCCACGCCGTCATCGTCATGGGCGGGTCCGAGGACTCCGGCGGATCCGACCGGGAGGACGAGGCGACCCAGACGTCGAACACCCTCTACACGCGCTGGGGAGCCCCCGTCAGGATCACGCCGCCGAGCAGGAGCGCGGTGGTGGAGGGGCCGTGAGAGCCTCGCCGGGAGGCGGGGCGGGTCAGGTCTCCTCGGCGAAGCGTTCGGCCTTGCCGGTCTCGCCCGCGACGAGCAGGATGGCGCCCCTGTGGATGACGGTGTCCGAGGTGGCGTAGGTGAACCCGCCGGACCCCTTGATCCCGACCACGGTCACGCCGTACTTCTTGCGGATGCCGAGTTCGCCCAGGGCCTTGCCCGCCGCCCACCCCGGCGCCCTGGTCTTGACCAGGGCGTAGCCCTCGTCGATCTCGACGTAGTCGAGCATCCGTCCCGTCACCAGGTGCGCGACCCGTTCTCCCATGTCGTGCTCGGGCTGCACCACGTGGTGCGCGCCGACCCGCTCCAGGATCCGGCTGTGCTGGCGGCTGATCGACTTGGCCCAGATGTCGGTCACCCCGAAGTCGGCCAGGATCGAGGTGGTCAGGATGCTCGCCTCGATGTCGCCGCCGATGCCGACCACGGCCCTGCCGAAGTCGGCGACGCCCAGCTGGGTCAGCGCGTCGGGGTCGGTCGAGTCGGCGCAGACCACGTGCGTGAGCTGGCCGGAGAGCTGCTGCACGTTCTTGGAGTCGTTGTCCACGCCGAGCACCTCGACGTCGCGTCCCACCAGTTCCAGCGCCAGCGCGCTGCCGAACCGGCCCAGGCCGATCACCACGACCGCGTCGCCGCGGTTCTTCTTGTCAACCAACGAGGGGACCTTCCTCCGGGTAGCGGAACCTGCGGGTCTGGACGTGCAGCGCCAGCGCGGCGCCGAGGGTCACGGGGCCCAGCCTGCCGACGAACATCAGGACCGTCAGCACCAGATGCCCCACGGTGCCGAGGTCGCCGGTGATCCCCGTCGACAGGCCGACCGTGCCGAACGCCGAGATCACCTCGAACAGCACGCGGTCGAGTTTGAACGGGGTCACCATCATCAGGACGAACGTACCGAGGGCGACCGTGGCCACGCTGAGCAGGGCTATGGTCAGCGCCTGCCGCTGGAGCTGCTCGGGCACGCGGCGGCGGCCCGCCGTGACGTCGGGTTCGCCCCGCAGCTCCGCCAGGATGACGAAGCCGAGCAGTGCGAACGTCGTCACCTTGATGCCGCCGCCCGTGCTCGCGCTGCCCGCGCCGACGAACATCAGCACGTCGCTGATCAGCCAGGTGTTCTCGTGCATCTGTGAGACGTCGACCGAGTTCAGGCCGCCGCTGCGGGTCATGGCGCTGTGGAAGAAACCGGCCAGGATCCGCAACCCCGGGGGGAGCCCTCCCAGGGTCGCGGGATTGCTCCACTCGGTGGCGGTGACGGCGGCGGTCCCGCCGAACAGCAGGGCGGCCGTCATCCCGACGGTGATCTTCGTGTGCAGTGACCAGCGCCCCGGGCGACGCCAGCTCCGGCGCAGCGCGGCGTAGACGGGGAAGCCGAGCCCCCCGGCGACCACGGAGAGCGCGAGCGGCAGGCAGATCCACGGGTCCCGGACGAACCGCATCATGCTGTCGGGCCACAGCGCGAACCCGGCGTTGGTGAACGAGGAGACGGCGTGGAAGATCCCCTGGTACAGGGCGCGGCCCAGCGGCTCGCCGTACCCGGTGACGAAGCGGACGGTCAGCACGGCGGCGGTCAGCGCCTCGACCGCCAGCGTCACCTTGGCGACGCCCGCGAGCACCTGGCGGACCTCGCCCGGCCCCAGGGTCCTGGTCTCCGCCTGGGTGTTGAGCGTGGCGCGCAGGCCTATCCTCCCCGAGACGACCAGTGCCAGGACGGAGGCCAGCGACATGATCCCGAAGCCGCCGATCTGCATCAGCACCATGATCACCATCTCGCCGAAGAACGTCCAGTGCGTCGCCGTGTCCTGCACGGCGAGTCCGGTCACGCAGACCGCGGACGTGGCGGTGAAGAGCGCGGACGTCCACGACGCCGCCCGGCCCGTCTCGACCGCGATGGGCAGCGACAGCAGCGTCGCGCCCGTCAGGACCACGACGAGGAAGGCGGCCACCACAACCCGCGACGGCGTGTTGATCCGCCGGAGCACGTTCTTCACGAGGGGTGAGAATACGCCTGTCGAGAGAAGAACGAGTCTCTCCTGCGGACCGCTTCGGCAGGCGTAGCCTGAGGTGGTGCTGAGGCGGACAACGAAGGCGTCGGACGTGGAGTCTCCCGGACAGCTGGGGGAGCTGCTCGACCGGCAGGCCTACCTCGCGGACGAGGGACTGGCCACCGCGGCCTTCCTGGCGCTGCGGATGGGCCGTCCGCTGCTGCTCGAAGGCGAGGCGGGGGTCGGCAAGACCGAGCTGGCCAGGACGCTCGCGGCGGTGCTGGAGGCGCCGCTGATCCGGCTGCAGTGCTACGAGGGGCTCGACGGGCCCCAGGTGCTCTACGACTGGGACTTCGCCCGCCAGCTCCTGCACCTCAAGGCCGCGGAGGCCGCCGGGACCACCGACGCGGCCCGGCTCGAGGGCGAGGTCTACGACCGGCGGTTCCTGATCGCCAGACCGCTGCTCAAGGCGATAGAGACCCAGCCGAGCGTGCTGCTGATCGACGAGATCGACCGGGCGGACGTGGAGTTCGAGGCGATCCTGCTGGAGGTGCTCTCCGATTTCGCGATCTCCGTTCCCGAGCTCGGCACGATCCGCGCGGAGAGCCCGCCGGTGGTCGTGCTGACCTCCAACCGCACGCGCGAGGTGCACGACGCGCTGAAACGGCGCTGCCTCTACCACTGGCTCGAGCATCCCTCCTTCGACAGGGAGGTCGCGATCCTGCTGCGGAGGCTCCCCGCCTGCTCGGAGACCCTCGCGGAGCAGGTGGCCGGGGCGGCGGGACGACTCCGCCAGGCGGGCCTGGTCAAGCCGCCGGGGATCGCGGAGAGCCTCGACTGGGCCGAGGCCCTGCTGACCCTCGGTGCTCGGGAGCTGGACCCCGACCTGGCCGCGGCGACGCTGGGCGCCCTGCTCAAACACCGTGAGGACCACGAGGCCGTCCTCGGAGACGGGTTCTTCGGCGGCCGCCATGACTGAGGACCCGGACCCCCGCCTCCGCGAGGCCCGCGCCTCGGAGGCCGGTGGCGTCGTGCCGCCGTCTTCCGACGGGAACGAACAGCGCCCGGCCGGGCGAGATTCGGAGGAACAGCGCCCGGTTTCGCCGGATCGGGAGGAAAGCGGTCGGATCAAGCGGGATCCGGGAGGACGCCACCGGGTCGGGGGGGACCGGGTCGAACGGGATCTGGTCGCCGTGATGACCGGATTCGCCAGGACGTTGCGCGCGGCGGGGGTTCCCGCCGACCATGAGCGGACCCAGGGGCTGCTGCGCGCTCTCTCCCACCTGGACGCGGCCGTGCCGCGCGAGGTCTACTGGGCGGGCCGGTTCACCCTGTGCGCCTCCGCCGACGACCTGCCCCGCTACGACAGGGTCTTCCAGGCCTACTTCGGCGGAATGCGGGCGGGACGCGCGCGACCGGCCGCGATCACCGTCACCCGGCACGTCGCCGCCCTGTCCGACGCCCCGGGAGAGGCACGGGACCGCCCGGCCCGGGTGGCGAGCGCGAGCCCGGCGGAGGTGCTGCGCAACCGCGACGTGGCCAGAATGACCGCTGCCGAGCTGGCCGAGGTGCGGCGGCTGCTCGCCCTGCTGCGGGCGGGCCGTGAGCGGCGCGGGTCGCGGCGGTTCGGGCCGTCGCACCGGGGACGCCTGGACAGCAGGGCGACGATCCGCGAGACGCTGCGGCGCGGCGGGGAGACCGCGCGGCTGCGCTACCGGGCCCACCGGACCAGACCTCGCAGAGTGGTGCTGCTCGTCGACGTCAGCGGCTCCATGACCCCCTACGCCGACACGCTCCTGCGCCTGGGCCACGCGCTGGTCCGCTCGGAGCCCCGGGCGACCGAGGTGTTCAGCGTGGGCACCCGCCTCACCAGGCTCACCGCCGAGCTGCGCCACCGCGACCCGTCGACCGCGATGGACGCCGTCTCCTCGGCCATCCCCGACTGGAGCGGCGGCACCCGTCTCGGCGAGGAACTGCGCGCCCTTCTGGCGTTGAACGACGCGGCGGGCGCGGTGGTCGTGATCGCCTCCGACGGGTGGGAGAGGGGTGACGTCTCGCTGCTCGGCGCGCAGATGGCCAGGCTGTCCAGGACGGCGCACCGGGTGATCTGGGTCAACCCGCACAAGGGGCAGGAGGGCTACCAGCCGCTCACCGCCGGGATGCGCGCCGCCCTGCCGTACGTCGACGACTTCGTGGCCGGGCACAGCCTGGCCGCCTTCGAGGAACTGGCCGGGCTGCTGGGAGGCGCGCATGCGTGACGTGCTGTCGCAGATCGTCCGATGGTGGGAGGCGGGGGAGACGTTCGGCCTGGCGACCGTGGTGGACACCTTCCGCAGCGCGCCCCGCCCCGCGGGCGCGTCCATGGCCGTCTTCGGGGAGGAGGCGGAGGGCAGCGTCTCCGGCGGATGCGTCGAGGGCGCCGTCTACGAGCTGGCTCGCGAGGTGGTCGCGTCCGGCGTCCCGGTGCTGCAGCGTTACGGCGTGAGCGACGACGACGCCTTCTCCGTCGGACTGACCTGCGGCGGCATTCTGGACGTCTTCGTCGAGCCGGTCTCGCGCGAGACGTTCCCCGAGCTGGGGGAGGTCGCCGGGTCGGTGATCGAGCGTGAACCGGTCGCGGTGGCGACCGTGCTGTCGGGGCCGGGGCGGGTCGGCGCCCGCAGGGTGATCTGGGCGGACCGATCGTCGAGCTCGCTGGGCGTCGCCCGCCTCGACGCCGCGGTCGACGACGACGCGAGGGGCATGCTCGCGCAGGGGCTCACCGGGGTCCGCCGGTACGGCGCGCGGGGCGAGCGGCGGCTCGACGAGCTGTCGATCTTCGTGCACTCCTTCGCCCCTTCGCCCCGGATGCTGGTCTTCGGCGCGATCGACTTCGCCGCCGCGGTCGCCAGGGTCGGCAAGTTCCTCGGCTACCACGTGGTCGTGTGCGACGCCAGACCCGTCTTCGCGACCCCCAGACGTTTCCCCGAGGCCGACGAGGTGATCGTCAAGTGGCCGCACGACTACCTGAGCTCGGTCACCGTGGACGAACGGACCGCGATCTGCGTGCTCACGCATGATCCCCGCTTCGACGTCCCGCTGCTCGAGGTGGCCCTGCGCACCCCGGCGGGCTACGTCGGCGCGATGGGGTCGCGCCGCACCCACGAGGACCGGCTGGCGAGGCTGCGCGAGGCGGGCCTCGGGGAGGGCGAGCTGAAGCGCCTGCGCTCGCCGATCGGGCTGGACCTGGGCGCGCGGACCCCCGAGGAGACCGCGGTCTCCATCGCCGCCGAGCTGATCCAGCTGCGCTGGGGCGGTTCGGGACGGCCGCTGAGCGACGGCTCGGGCCGGATCCACGGGGACGGCTCCCGCGAGCGGGAGGCGTTTCCCGCGGCGTCGAAGGACGAGGGCGGAGACTCGGCGGGGGAGCGCTCCGCGTGAGCCGGGAGGCGGAGGGGCCCACGGCCGGGGCGGCGAGGGGGCCATCGCGGCCCGGCGGGCGGCTTTCGTGAGGTCGGCGGGCGGCGAGGAGGTCTTCATGAGGTCGGCGGGCAACGAGGAGGTTCTCGTGAGGTCGGTGGGCGGGGCGGGGCCGTGGAAGGGGAGCGGCCGGGGCAGGACGGGGAGCTCCCGGTGAGGGCGTTGAGCGCGGGGCTGCTGCTGGCGGCCGGATCCGGCTCCCGGCTCGGCACGCCGAAGGCTCTGGTCGACTTCCGCGGCGAGCGGCTGGTCGACCGGGGGGTCCGGCTGCTGCGCGAGGGCGGCTGCCACCCCGTGGTGGTCGTGCTCGGCGCCGCGACCGTCCAGGTGCGGGCGGCGGTGGCCGTACGGAACCCGGACTGGCGCTCCGGGATGGGATCCTCGCTCCGCACCGGTCTTGAGGCGCTCCCCGCCGACGCGGAACGAGTGGTGGTCGCCCTGGTCGACCAGCCGTTCATCGGGTCCGAGGCCGTCGGGCGGCTGATCCTGGCGGCACGTGACGGAGCCTCCGTCGCCGTCGCCACCTACGGCGGAAGGCGGAGGAACCCGGTGCTGATCGCCAGGGAGCACTTCGGCGAGGTCGCCAGGCTCGCGGTCGGCGACGTCGGAGCCAGGCCCTTCCTACGGGCGCACCCCGAGCTGGTCGTCGAGGTTCCCTGCGACGACGTGGGCGACCCCGCCGACATCGACACCCCCGCCGACCTTTCGGCCTCACGGGCTCGTGGAGGACTCCCGCAGGCGCAGTGAGGCGACGGCGGCGCGGTGGTCGCTGCCCGCGGCCTGTTCCACGCCGGCGCTCGTCGCCGTGAGCCCCCGGTAGAGGATGTGGTCCGGCCTGGTCACGGGGAAGGACGACGGCCAGGTGAAGCCGAACCCCGCCCCGGCCTCCTGCTGGGCGTCCGACAGCGGCGGCACCAGGCCGGAGCGCTTGCGGTCCGTCGTGGCGGTGTTGAGGTCGCCGAGCAGGAGCAGATGCTTGCTGCCGTCCCGGTCGACGATCTTCCTGGCGTGGGCGAGGGTCTCGTCACGCTGGGCCGTCTGGCCAGGACGGGCCGAGGCCAGATGCATCACGTACACGGTCAGATTTCCCCTGGGGGTCTCGACCACCGCCCGCAACGCCCTGGCCCAGTCGAGGCCGATGTCCACCTTGCGGGCCTCCAGGATCGGGAACCTGCTCCACAGGCCGACGGTGGTCACCTGGTAGCGGTGCGGAAAACGGCCGTCGAGCGTCTTCGCCGCGGGGCCGCCCTCGGTCAGCTCCTGAACGGCGACCAGGTCCCTGCCCCTGGAGACGTCCCGCACCGCTCGCGCCGAGTCGCCGTTGGTCGCGCCCACGTTGAGCGTGGCGACCGACACGTCGCTCGGGCCGCCGGGCGGGGTGCGCAGCAGCGCGGGGCCGAACATGACCCCCCACACGGCCGCGGGAAGCAGCGTCGCGACGATCACCTGCCACGAGCGGGTGAACAGGGCGCCGAAGACCAGGAACGGAACGGCGACGCCGAGCCATGGGAGCAGGCTCTCCAGCACCGGTGTGAAACCCCCCAGCTCCGGCAGGAGCCGGTGGCCGCAGAGGACCAGGCTCAACACCCCCGAAACCACGATGATCGCCCGCCTCAGCACACTGCTCCTTGTCCGCGTCCGCCCGGCTTCGAGGGGGTTGCCCCGCCCCGAACCCCGTACGCTACCGGCCTCGCGCCGGACGCGCGGGGGCTTGGTGCTTCGACGGTGAGTCGATAGCCTTGGCGCGGAGACAACGGAATAACATTCGGTTTTTGCGGTTGCCGCGGAAGGACGATCTCACGATGCGTATCGGTATGGCCCTGGGCTACGCGGGGGGCTTCAAGGAGACGGTGGCCGAGCTGGCCGACTACGAGAAGGCCGGCCTCGACATCGTCTTCGTGGCCGAGGCCTACAGCTTCGACGCGGTCAGCCAGATGGGCTACATCGCCGCCAAGACCGAAAGGCTGCAGATCGCCTCCGGCATCCTGCCGATCTACTCGCGCACGCCCGCCCTGCTGGCCATGACCGCGGCGGGCATGGACTACGTCTCCGGCGGTCGCTTCACCCTCGGCCTGGGCGCCTCGGGGCCGCAGGTCGTCGAGGGCTTCCACGGCGTGCCGTACACCGCGCCGCTCGGCCGTACCCGCGAGATCGTGGAGATCTGCAGGCAGGTCTGGCGGCGCGAGCGCCTGGTTCACGAGGGCAGGCACTACACCGTCCCGGTCCCCGCGGACCGGGGGACCGGCCTGGGCAAGCCCCTGAAGATCATCAACCACCCGGTCAGGGAGCGCGTCCCCATCGTGATCGCCGCGATCGGCCCGAAGAACGTCGAGCTCTGCGCGGAGATCGCCGAGGGGTGGGAGCCGATCTTCTACATGCCGGAGAAGGCCGCGGAGGTCTGGGGCCCCTCCCTCGCCGCGGGCAAGGCGAGGCGTGACCCGTCGCTGGGCGAGCTGGACGTCATCGGCCAGGCCGCGCTGGCCATCGGCGACGACGTGTCCGGCTGGCTGGAGTTCGGCCGTCCGATGGCGGCCCTCTACATCGGCGGCATGGGGGCCAAAGGCAGGAACTTCTACAACGACCTGGCCCGCAGGTACGGCTACGAGAAGGAGGCGGAGGAGATCCAGAACCTCTACCTCGACGGCAGGAAGCAGGAGGCCGCCGCGCTGGTCCCCAGGCAGCTGCTCGAGGCGATGTCCCTGATCGGCCCCGAGGGTCACGTCCGCGACCGCATCCAGGCGATGAAGGAGTCGGGCGTCACGACCCTCAACGTCACGCCGCTCGCCCACACCCACGAGGAGCGCGTCCGCCTCATCGAGAGGGTCCGGGACCTGGCCTCCTGAGCCCCGCCGTCCGCGCCCCGGCGCGGCCCCTCCTCCGGCGAGGGGGCCGCGCGGCGGCCGTCGGCTCCCCGCGCCCCTGACGAGCGCGAGGTGTTCCCGGGCGGGCCGGGCGTGGCGCGCTCCCGGATGCGGCGCGCTCCCGGCCGCCACCTCCCCGCACGAGGCTCCCGCGCGGGACGCTCTCGGTGTGGTTTCCCGGGACTTCTCTGATTTCTCCGTGTTTCCGGTGCGGTCGAGGCTTCTCCCGCGCCGGGGAACGTGATATGGATCACAGGGTAAACCGGAATTTTCCTACCGGTTGAGGAGGTTTTACCGCCTCGTGAGGTTCTCCCCGGTGATCGTGTGGCTCGTCGAGCGACTGCACGTGGACCTGTGCCGCCTGAGCAGTCAGCTCTGTCCCTGAACGCAGTTCCCGCCCCCTTCTCCTCACCCCGCATGCCGCCTCGGCGTGAGCATGCCCTTCTGCCGGAGTCGTGTCCGTGAAGAAACTCTCCTTCTCCCTGCAGTTGCTGCTCGGTCTGGTGATAGGCGCGGCCCTCGGGTTCGCCGCCCGCGCCGGTGACGTCGCCTGGCTCACCGCCACCCTGACCGAAGTCGGCAAGATCTTCGTCCAGCTCCTCAAACTCGCGGTCCCGCCGCTGGTCTTCACCGCGGTCGTCGTCAGCGTGGCCAACCTGCGCAACGTCAACGGGGCCGCCAGGCTCGCGGGCAAGACGCTGCTGTGGTTCCTGATCACCTCGCTGATCGCGGTGGTCTTCGCCATCGGCCTCGGCCTGATCCTCAACCCCGGCCAGGGCGTCACCATCGCCACCGAGAGGGCGAAGGCCGTCGACCTGGAGGGCGCGGGGACCTGGCTGGACTTCCTGACCGGCATCGTCCCGACCAACATCGTCACCGCCTTCACCGAGCTCAACGTCCTCCAGATCGTCTTCCTGGGAGTCGTCCTCGGCGCCGCGGCCCTGGCC
Organism: Streptosporangium carneum; assembly: GCF_027922005.1. Lineage (GTDB taxonomy): Bacteria > Actinomycetota > Actinomycetes > Streptosporangiales > Streptosporangiaceae > Streptosporangium > Streptosporangium carneum. The sequence continues at coordinate 83,982 of NZ_BSEV01000009.1, forward strand.
GTCGGCGAGAAGGCCGAGCCGTTCCTCGGCTTCAGCCGCTCCGTCCTCGAGCTGGTCCAGAAGGCCCTGTGGTGGGTCATCAGGCTGGCCCCGATCGGCACCGCGGGCCTGATCGGCAAGTCGGTGGCGAGCTACGGCTGGGATCTGCTCGCCCCGCTCGCCAAGCTCAGCGCGGGTGTCTACATCGGCTGCCTGCTGGTGCTCCTGGTGAGCTACCCGCTGCTGCTCGCCTTCGTCGGCAAGGTCAACCCGCTCACCTTCTACCGCAAGGCCTGGCCCGCGATCGAGCTGGCCTTCGTCTCCCGTTCCTCGGTCGGGACCATGCCGCTCACCCAGCGGGTCACCACCGAGCGCCTGGGCGTGGACCGCGACTACGCCTCCTTCGCGGTGCCCTTCGGGGCGACCACCAAGATGGACGGCTGCGCCGCGATCTATCCCGCGCTCGCCGCGATCTTCGTGGCCCAGGTGTTCGACGTCCCGCTCGGCGTGGGCCAGTACCTGCTGATCGCGTTCGTCTCCGTGGTCGGCTCGGCCGCGACCGCCGGGCTGACGGGCGCGATCGTGATGCTCACCCTGACCCTGAGCACGCTCGGCCTGCCCCTGGAGGGCGTCGGGCTGCTCCTGGCGATCGACCCGATCCTCGACATGATCCGTACCGCGACCAACGTCGCGGGGCAGATCGTGGTGCCCGTCCTGGTCGCCCGCTCGGAGGGCCGTCTCGACGAGGCCGTGTTCGACGCCCCGCCGCAACCCCTGGACGAGGCGCCCGCCGTGGTCCGTCCCGCCTCGGGCCCGGAACCCGCTCTCGCCTGAGCTTCAAGCTCAGCCCTGTCCCGGCGCGGCCGGCGTCGTGGGCGGGGGGGGTGGG
>NZ_BSEV01000009.1:84859-345780 GCF_027922005.1 Streptosporangium carneum
AATTCTCCTATGGAGCCCTCAATGCCGCATGAGTTCAGAGCGTCACATCCGGTTACCGGGACATTCCGATCGGCGTTCGTGGACGACCACGACGCCCACGACTCGGGGTCGTGGGCGAGGACCGTCCGCCCGCCGTCGACGGGAACGGTCGCCCCGGTGATGAACCCGGCCCCGTCGGACAGCAGGTAGGCGATCGCGTCCGCCACCTCCCCGGAGCGCGCGACCCTGCCGATCGGGTGCAGGAGCGCCATCTCCCGCTCGATCCTGGCGGCGCCCTCCGGCCCCAGGGAGACGAGGAACTCCGTGTAGCGCTCGGTCTCGACCGAACCGGGGGCCACCGCGTTGACGCGGATGCCGTGCGCGCCGTACTCCACCGCGAGCGCGCGGGTCATCCCCTCGACGGCGGCCTTGGCCGTCGCGTACGGCACGCAGCCCCTGACCGCCTGCCGCGCCTGGTGCGAGGAGACGTTGACGATCGCCCCCGGCGTCCCCGCCGCGAGAAAACGGCGTACCGCGGTCGCGCATCCGACGACGGCGGCGTTCAGGTTGGCCGCGATGAGCTCCAGCACCCGCCGGGTGGGCGCGGAGTGCAGGGAGGCGTCTGCCGCGCCCGCCGCCTGTCACCACGTATGAACGGCCCATGCTCCCTCTCGCCTTCGATGGGCAGTCGGTGTGAACACGGGATCACAGTGCCCGCTCCGGGCCCCGGGGAACATGAGCTCTCCCCGCCGTCCGCCGGACGGGGCCGCGCGGGCGGCGGCGCACGACGCGACCGGAGGGCGGGGCGCCGACGGAGCGAGCCCGTTCCCGGCCGGACGGGTGCGGACGCGTCACGGCTCAGGACGGGACGCCCGGCCCCGGCGCGTCCCCGCGCCCTTCCCACGCCACGAGAGACGGCGAACGACGCCAGGGGACGACAGGGACGAACATCGTCAATAGCATGCAGGTCATGACCGTCATCCACGCTCAGCGCCGCGAACGCCTGGCGGCGATGCTGTCCGCTCACGAGGCGGACGCCCTACTGGTCACCCGGCCCGTCAACGTGCGCTACCTGACCGGCCTGGCGAGTTCGAACGCGGCCGTCCTGGTCACCGCGGACGCGGTGGCCACGCTGGCCACCGACTCCCGATACGCCGAGACCGCCAGACGGATCTGCTCGGACATCGAGGTGGTCGAGGAGCGCGACGTCGCGGGAAGCCTGGTTCCGCTGGCCGACCGGGTCGCCGTCGAGGCGCACCACATGCCGGTGGCCGACTACTTCCGCCTGGGCGAGGACCTGCTGCGGCTGTCCGGGCTGGTCGAGTCGGTGCGCAGGGTCAAGGACGAGGGGGAGATCGACCTCATCCGCACCGCGTGCGCGCTCACCGACCAGGCCTTCGCCGACGTGCTGCCCAGACTGCGGCCCGGGGTGACGGAGAAGGAGATCGCCAGGGCGCTCGAGACCCGGATGATCGAGCTGGGCGCGGAGAAACCCGCCTTCGACTCGATCGTGGCCTCCGGCCCCAACGGCTCGATTCCCCACCACTCGCCCTCCGACCGGCCACTGGAGCGCGGCGACCTGGTCACCATGGACTTCGGGGCGCTGTACGCGGGCTACCACGCCGACATGACCAGGACGGTGGCGATCGGCGAGCCCGCGGCCTGGCAGCGGGAGCTCTACGACCTGGTCCGCGCCGCGCAGCGGGCCGGTCGCCACGCCGTACGGCCCGGCGCGGTCACCCACGAGGTCGACGCGGCGGCCCGCGACCTGATCGCCGAGGCGGGCTACGGCGAGCGCTTCGGGCACGGCCTCGGTCACGGCGTCGGGCTGGAGATCCACGAGGTGCCGTTCCTGTCTCCGCCGAAGCCGGAACCCGACGGCGAGCACGCTAGACTAGAGGATCGAGTTCCGGTCACCGTCGAGCCCGGCGTCTATCTGCCGGGCAGGGGCGGCGTCCGCATCGAGGACACGCTCGTGACGCGTGATGACGGACCGGAACTTCTCACACGGACGACCAAAGAGCTGCTTGTCCTTTAGAGCGGCCGTACGCAGGAGAAACTAGTGGCGACGACGAACGACCTCAAGAACGGCCTGGTGCTCAAGCTCGACGGCGGTGAGCTCTGGACCGTTGTGGAGTTCCAGCACGTCAAGCCCGGCAAGGGTGGTGCGTTCGTCCGCACCAAGCTGAAGAACGTCCTTTCCGGCAAGGTCGTCGACAAGACCTTCAACGCAGGCGTCAAGGTCGAGGTGGCCAACGTCGACAAGCGCGAGATGCAGTTCTCCTACATGGACGGCGACGACTTCGTCTTCATGGACACCGAGACCTACGACATGCTCAACGTCTCGCGCCCCGCTGTCGGCGACGCCGCCAACTACCTTCTGGAGAACATGCTCGCCACCGTGGCGGTCAACGAGGGCAACGTGCTCTACGTCGACCTGCCCGCGGCCGTCGAGCTGATCATCGCGGAGACCGAGCCCGGCCTGCAGGGTGACCGCTCGACCGGCGGCACCAAGCCCGCCAAGCTGGAGACCGGCGCCGAGATCAAGGTGCCGCTGTTCATCACGACCGGCGAGAAGGTCAAGGTCGACACCCGCACCGGCGATTACCTCGGCCGCGCCTGATGTCCGCACGGGGTAAGGCGCGCAGGCGCGCGCTGGACATCCTGTTCGAGGCGGAGGCGCGCAGCCAGGACCCGCTCAGCGTGCTGGCCGAGCGCCTTGAGCGGGCGGAGCCGCCCGTCAACGAGTACACCGCGACGATCGTCGAGGGGGTGTGCAGACACCGCGCGCGCATCGACGAGCTGATCACCACCTACGCCGAGGGCTGGACGCTCGACCGCATGCCCGCGGTCGACCGCAACCTGCTGCGCGGTGGCACCTACGAGCTGCTGTGGATGCCCGACGTCCCCGAGGGCGTCGTCATCAGTGAGTGGGTCGGTCTGGCGTCCGAGCTGTCGACGGACGAGTCGCCGCAGTTCGTCAACGGCCTCATGGCCCGCTTCAAGCAGCTCAAGCCGTCCCTCGCGCTGTAGGCCACGCCCATGGAGGGATCGGGCGACCCGGTCCCTCCACAGGCGTGCCGCGGGAGCCATACATGGATTTTTCCCCTTCTGGTCGCTTGCTCTCCACGCTGGCGGTCCGCACCGGGGAAAGACTCGATCAGGCGGGGCCATGGATCGCCCTCGGACGGTCCCGCGGCCGTCCCGGCGTAGGCTGGGCTCGTACCGCGAAAGAGGAGGCGATCTGAAGTTGCGCGCCGTAGGCATCTCGCGCCCATCAGGCACCCCGGCGGTCCGCACCGCCGTCGTATGGGACGTGCTGCGGGCAGTGCTCGCCGACCGGGTGACCGCGACCGGCAGGGATCGGCTCGACATCGTCGACGCAGGAGGCGGGACGGGAGGCTTCGCCGTGCCGCTCGCCGGTCTCGGGCACGCCGTCACGGTCGTCGACCCCAGCCCCGACTCGCTGGCCGCGCTCGAGCGCCGTGCCGCGGAGGCGGGAGTGACCGTGCGCGCCCTGCAGGGGGACGCCGCGGACCTGAGGGAGCTCCTCCCCGTCGACGGCGCCGACCTGGTGCTGTGTCACAGCGTCCTGGAGTACGTCGAGGATCCGGTCAGCGCGCTGAGCGCCATGGCCGCCCTGCTGCGCGAGGGCGGCGCGGTCAGCGTGCTGGCCGCCAACCCGCTCGCGGCCGCGTTGCACCGTTCCGTGGCGGGCCGCTTCGACGAGGCGCTCCAGGTCCTTGACGACCCCGAGGGCCGGTGGGGCGATCGCGACCCCACTCCCAGGCGCTTCACCAGGGAGGCCCTGTCCCGGCTCCTGGCCGTGACCGGGTTCACCCTCGGAGAGGTCCACGGCGTGCGGATCTTCGCGGACCTGGTGCCGAGCCGTCTGCTCGACGGGGAACCGGGAGCCGCGCGTGCGCTGGTCGCCCTCGAGCAGGCCGCCGCCGCCCACCCGGTGCTCAGGGACATCGCGACCCAGCTGCACGCCCTCGGTCGCCGGTGAGCCTTCCGTCGAACGCGCGTTCCCATACAATGGGGGCGTGTCGAGGAAACAGCAGGTGCCGCGTCCCGGTTCCGACCTGGGTTCCGACGACACGGGCTGCCCGATCCTCCACGTGGACATGGACGCCTTCTACGCCAGCGTCGAGCTGCGCGAGCGGCCCGAGCTGCGGGGCGTCCCCGTCATCGTCGGCGCGCCGGGCGCCCGCGGCGTGGTGCTCAGTGCCACGTACGAGGCCAGGAGATTCGGGGTGCACTCGGCGATGCCCATGACGCGGGCCCGGCGCCTGTGCCCCCGAGCAGTGATCATCCCGCCGAGCCGGGGGAAGTACTCCGAGGTCTCCCGGGGCGTCATGGAGATCTTCCACACGTTCACCCCGGAGGTGGAGCCGATCGCCTCGGACGAGGCGTTCCTCGACGTCGGCGGGGCCCGCAAGCGGCTGGGCCCGCCCGCCGCGATCGCCGCCATGATCCGCGAGAGGGTCGTGCGCGAGCACGGGATCACCTGCTCCGTCGGGGTGGCGAACAGTAAATTCGTGGCAAAGCTCGCCTCGCAGCACTGCAAGCCCGACGGCCTGATGGTCGTGCCCGCGGACAGGGTGGTCGACTTCCTCCACCCGCTCCCCGTCGCGGCGCTGTGGGGCGTCGGAGAGCGCACCGAGCAGTCCCTGGTGCGGTTGGGGATCAAGACGGTCGGCGATCTCGCCAGGGTCCCGGTGGAGACGCTCCAGCGCGATCTGGGCCAGGCGATCGGCGCTCACCTGGCCGCGCTCGCCTGGGGGCGCGACGAGCGCAGGGTGACCCCGAACGCGCCCGACAAGAGCATCGGGGCCGAGGAGACGTTCGCCACGGACGTCGGCGACCCGGTGAAGATCCGCAAGGAGTTGCTCCGTCTCTCCGAGCGGGTCGCCGCCAGGCTCAGGGAGGGCGCTCACGCGGGCCGCACGGTCAGCGTCAAGCTCCGCCGCGCCGACTTCACCACCATCTCCCGCTCCAGGACCCTCAGGGAGCCGACGGACGTCGCCAGGGTGATCTACACCACCGCCTGCGACCTGTACGCCGCCGCGGATCTGGACGGCATACGGCTCCGCCTGGTCGGAGTGCGGGTCGAGAACCTCCGTCCGGCCGCCGAGGTGACCAGGCAGCTCGGCCTGGGAGAGCGGGAGACCGGCTGGCGGGAGGCCGAGCAGGCGGTGGACCGGGCGACGCGCAGGTTCGGCCGTGATGCGGTGCTCCCGGCGTCGCTTGTTCGCCCGTCGTTTGATGAAATAGATCTATGACACCGCCTCCGGTTTGGACTACGTTGGACGTTTTCTTTCGTCTACGTCTACAGCCTCGTATTCTGGGGATAACCGACCGCGAGGTTCGGACACCCCGTGTCGTCCGTCACCGTCTTCCCCGTACTGGGGCTGTCCTTGGGAGGCGCCGTGCCGCTCTCTGAGCACGAGCAGCGCTTGCTCGACCAGATCGAGCAGGCCCTCTACGCCGAGGACCCGAAGTGGGCCAATACCGTAAGGATCAGTGATCCGCGCAGCCACTACAAGCGCCGCCTGGTGAAGGCCTCCATCGGCTTCATCCTGGGCGTCGTCCTGTTGATGGTCGGCGTCATGAACTACATCCTGCTCGGCGTTGTCGGTTTCGTGGTCATGCTCGCCGCGTGTTTGTGGGGTCTATCCAGCTGGAAGCGGATGAACGGATTCGGCGAGGCCTCAGCGGCCGGCCCTTCCGGTCAGCCGGGCAGAGCCAGGCGCCGTGGCGGCCCCCGGCCGAGCTTCATGGAGCGGATGGAAGAGCGCTGGCGCCGTCGCCACGACGAGCGCTAGCGGGCCTGGGCCCGTCCTCGTGACGGTCGCGGGCCACTGGTTCTGACGGTCATGGGCCGCCTCCGCCGGAGGCGGCCCTCCCGGATCCTCGCGCCTTCCCGGCCCTTCGAGGCCCCTTCGGGCCTTCGGACGCGCTGCCCTCCCCGGCCCTTCGGGGCTTCTCCAGGTCTTCGGGTGCCCGTGCCTCCCCGGCCCCGCAGGGCTCCTTCGGGTCTTCGGACGCCCGTGCCCTCCAGGACCTTCGGGGCCCCGCGTCTCCGGAGGACCCCGATCCCCGGTGTGCCGGATCTCCCGGTGCCTCCCGGCCTCCGGCGTCCCCACGGGGGACCGTCGCCGGAGGCCGGGAGGCAGGTCAGACGTTCCGCCTGGCGGGCCTGCGCAGCCTCAGGTTCTCGAGCCGGTCGAAACCGTCGAGCAGGCGGCCCCCCAGGCGCCGCATCCGCAGGAGCGTCGAGGGCGGCAGCAGGACCGCCCGGATCCGCCTGCCACGCGTCACCGTGGCCGCCAGCGCCCGGCGCACCACGCGGAGGTCCTCCCGCAGCGAGCCGATCTCGCCGGGGGTCCTGGCGAAGAGCATCCGCTCGACCGCCGTGGCGATCCTCGTCATCGAGGCCGCCGCCTCCGCGTCGAACCCGTACTGCCCGATCAGCCGCCCGGCCAGCGCCCTGGGGCTCTCGCTCGGCTGCCGGGACATCCCGTAGTCGCACAACGCGTCGTCGAGCTCGGCCCAGGCCGCCGTCGTCGCCGACTCCCACCTGCCGGTCCTGGCCGCCGTGACGCCGGTCGACTCCAGGACGACGGGGGCGCTCGAGGCGGCGCGGGAGTAGGACCTTCGGCGGCGGGCGCGCAGCTGCCAGCGGAGCAGCGCGGGGACGAGCCCGACCAGCGCCGCGATCGCCACGCCGAGGCCGATCCGCACCGCCGTCGGCGTGCCCTCGTCCGCGGTGACGAGGGCGCCGCCGCCGTACTCGAGGTCGAGCATCCGGTTGCGGGGGTTGCTCGCCGACCCGTTGGGCAGGTCGAGCGCGCCGGAGCCGACGGTCGGAGCCGTGGTCGGCCGGCCGCCCTCGGGCTTGGCGGCCTCCGTGCGGGTGTAGGACGGAACCGTCGCGCTGCCCTGGCCTCCGCTGCCGGTCGGGGTCGGCTCGAACCGCAGCCACCCGACCCCCTCGAAGTAGAGTTCCGGCCACGCGTGGGAGTCGTGCATGCGCACCTGCCACCGCTCGCCGAGCCTGCTGCCGCCGGTGTAGCCGATGGCGACCCTGGCGGGGATGCCCAGGATCCTCGCCATCACTGCCATCGAGGCGGCGAACTGCTCGCAGTATCCGGCCCGGTTGTGGATCAGGAAGTCCGTCAGCGCCTGCTCGTCGTGCCCCTGGGTGGACAGGCTGTAGGTGAACCCGCCGTCCTTGGTGAAGAACTCCTGGAGCCGGACCGCCCGCTCGTAGTGGCCGCCGCTCCGTTCCGCCACCCGCGCGGCCAGCTCCCTGACCTCGCGGGGCAGGTTCCTCGGCAGCTGCAGATAGCGTTCGGCGATCTCCGGGGGGATGGGCCTGGTGGACTTGAGGATCTCCGCCGTCGGGTTCGGCTCGTCGCTGACGACGGTGTAGGTCAGCCCTTCCGCGGTGTCCTGCGTGGAGAAGACCATCAGCGTGTCCCGGTCGGGGCGCCAGTCGCCCTCGACGTCGATCCTGCCGGGAGGGTACGGCAGCGGCAGGAACTTCAGGTTCCTGATCTCGTCGCTCACCGTGATCTTGGTCGTCACGTTCGTGACGGGCACGCCCGTGCCCTGGCCCGGAGGACGGGGCAGCGGCCCCTCCGAGGTCCGGTCCTCGGGACGGCCGTTCGGGCCCGTCATCGTCCACTGCTGGCCGTCGAAGATGTCCAGTGAGTACATCCTCAGGTAGCGCGGAGAGTTGTCGCTGGTGGTGTAGGTGAGGATGTCGGAGTTGACCGGCAGCGACAGCTCGCCCCGCAGGTTGACGATCGGGTTCGGGATGCTGATCGAGTTGCCGCCCCTGCCCCTTCCGTTGCCGACGCCGAAGCCGAACAGCGGGTCCGGCTCCAGGGTGGGAAGCAGCGCGGGCAGCAGGACGGCCAGCACGATCGCGGTCACCCCGATGCGCTTGCCGGACAGGCGCAGCACCCCGGGGTCCGAGGCGGTCCTCGGCCTGGCGTAGGCCGAGGTCCGGCGCACCAGCACCGCCCTGCCCCAGTGGCTGACGCGCTCCCTGCCGTCGGCCACCAGCAGCCCGAGGTAGCCCAGGGCGGAGATGATGAACGCGGGCCAGCCGATCGGCTCGGTGACGACCGCCGCGGGAACGGTGAACAGCGCCAGCAGCGGCAGCCCGGTGAGCGCGGCCCGGCGCACGCGGGAGGCCAGCAGGTCGACCACGATCGCGATCAGGCCGACGCCCCCGCAGGTCAGCAGCGTGATGGAGACGGTCGCGGGCACGGGGGCCGCGAAGCGCTGGATGTCGGCGAACCCGGTGAGCAGCAGCCTGCCCAGGGCGAGGAGCGAATCCCGGGTGGGAACGACGCCCGCCCACGCCTTGCCGCCGGCGAACACGGCCGTCAGGTAGATCCACAGTGCGACGAGCTGGGCCGGCGGCGCCAGCCAGTCCGGCAGGGTGAGGCGGCTGGCCAGCATGCCGACGCCGGTCACGACCACGATGGCCCCGAGGCTCGTCCAGAACCAGGCGCCGCCCTGGAAGAGGGGGTAGAGCGTGACCGCGACCGCCGCCGTGGCCGCGCCTGACGCGATGGGAAGTCTCATGAGCCGCCCCCGGTGAATGCGAATCGTCCGCGCTGCGCGGCGTCAGGCCACACGTTCGCGATCGAGGCGCCCGCGGGCAGCCGCACGACGCGCCACCCGGCCCCGGCGAGCACCCCCCGCGCCGCCTGGTAGTGCTCGTTCTCGCCGAGCTCGGGTAGTTCCCAGCCCGCCACGTCCAGCATCACGGCCACCCCGGTCACGTTGCCGTGCCTGAGCCTGGCCAGCGCCCTGGCCTGCTCGACGTCCATCACGCCGAGCACCGCGACGATCAGGCCTTCGCCGCCGCCCTGCCGCAGGGCGGCTATGCCGTACTCCAGGGAACGCGCCGAGCTGGTCCGTATCTCGGCGAGGGCGTCCAGCAGCGACCAGCCGAGCCCGGTCTCGGGGAGCCGCTCCGCGCCCTGGTCGGTGATCAGACGCAGGCCGAGTCCCTCGTGGGCCAGGTGCGCGCCGATGGAGGCCGCGGCCGAGACCGCGACCTCGAAGGAGGAGCGCGGGCCCTCACCCCGGTGCGCGTACCTGCGGGTGTCCAGCAGCAGCGCGCCCCGGCTCTGCCACTGCTGCTCCTCGCGCCGCACCATCAGCTCGCCGTACCTGGCGGTCGAGCGCCAGTGCACCCGCCGCAGGTCGTCGCCCTGCCGGTACTCGCGCGGCGCGACGTCGTCGTCGCCCGCGGCCGCCACGCTCCTGGTACGGCTCTCGCCTCCGCCCGCCAGCTCCCCGGACAGACGGACCCGGGGCAGGGGCACGACGTGCGGGGTCACCACGAGGGTGTCGCTGATGGTGAAGGACCTGGTCAGTTCGACGAGGCCGAACGGGTCGCTGATCCGCACGGTGAGCGGGCCGATGCCGAAGCGCCCCCGCAGGTCGGACCTGACCCGGTAGTCGATCTCCCGGACGCCCTGCGCCTCCACCCGGTCCAGCACGAACCTGGGCCGGGCTCCCAGCGCGTAGGGAACGGTGTCCTCGATCATCAGCAGGCCGGTCGGCAGCCGGGTGACGTTCTCAAGACGCAGTGTCACGGTGGCCTCGCTGCCCACCGGGCACCTGGGCGGGTCCAGGCGTCGCGCGCAGCTCAGCCGGTAGCGGGTGCGGCTGACCACCATCGCCGCGAGCAGCGGCATGGTGACGATCAGCACCCCGATCCTGAGCAGGTCGTGCTCCCCGAGGAGGAAGGCGCACAGCAGTGCCGCGACACCGGACGCGAGGAAGGACCGGCCGCGGGCGGTGAGCGCTTTGAGGCCTGAGATCACTTCGTCTGGGCCTCGGGCACCGGAACCTGGCGGACCAGGTCTGCCATCACCTGCTCGGGCATGCGCCGCTGGCCCTGGGCCTCGACGCTGGGCAGCAGCCGGTGCGCCAGGACGGGAACGCACAGCTCCTGCAGGTCGTCGGGGATGACGTAGTCGCGTCCCGCCAGCGCCGCGTGCGCCCTGGCGGCCCTGACCAGCTGCAGGGTCGAACGTGGAGAGGCGCCCAGGCGCAGCTCGGGGGAGTGGCGGGTGGCGGTCACCAGGTCGACGGCGTACTTCTTGATCGGCTGCGAGACGTAGACCGCGCGCACCGCCTCGATGAGCGCCTTGACCTCCGCGGTCGTCGCCACCGGCTCCAGCTTGTCCAGCGGAGAGGTGGCGCCGTGCACGTCGAGCATCTCCAGCTCGGCGCCCGGCGCGGGGTAGCCCATCGCGATCCGGGCGGTGAAGCGGTCGCGCTGCGCCTCGGGGAGGGGGTAGGTGCCCTCCATCTCGATGGGGTTCTGGGTCGCGATGACCATGAAGGGGCTGTCCAGCGCGTAGGTCGTGCCGTCCACGGTGACCTGGTGCTCCTCCATGCACTCCAGCAGCGCCGACTGCGTCTTCGGCGAGGCTCGGTTGATCTCGTCGCCCACCACGATGCTGGCGAACACCGGACCGGGCTTGAACTCGAACTCCCTGGTCTGCTGGTTGTAGGCGCTGACCCCCGTGATGTCGCTCGGCAGCAGGTCGGGGGTGAACTGGATCCGGCGGACCGGGCAGTCGATGGATCGTGCCAGCGCCTTGGCGAGCATCGTCTTGCCGACTCCGGGCACGTCCTCGATGAGAAGGTGCCCTTCGGCGAGAAGGACGGTCAAGGTCAGGCGGACGGCGTCGCCCTTGCCCTCGATCACCGACTCGATCGCCTGGCGGATGCGATGCGCCGTGACGACCAGATCATCGAGTCGAGGTGAGACGTCGTGGGTTACTGCCACCAGGCCTCCATGAAGCTGCGGCGGTTTCGCGCCGGGGGGTTGTATTTTCGGGGCCTTTATAGCCCCTTTTCCATTGTGCGTACCGACACTACGACGCTGTGGGTTCCAGAGCGACTCTATGTGGGTATTAGGGCTGTTTCTGGGTGGACAGACACAGTGTGTGAGCTGAGCATCCTGTTCTTGTCGGAGAGTCGTGCGGATCTCGTGACGAGCGGGCGGGGGCCGCTCGGGGAAAGGCGTCCCGGGCCCGCCGCAGGCCTCCCGGCGCTCCACTTTTCCCCCCTCGGTGTCGCCGGCCGGTCGATTTCGCGATTGCCCGGCTGTCGCTCACCTTCTCGACACGCCCGTGACATGTGGGGGCGGCTTACCCCCTCCACTCCGCCCCACCCTTTCTGAGCTGGGGAAATAACGGCGAAACCCATCGCTAAGACCCGTAGAATCAGTTGACGGTGGAGAGAAGTGGAGTATGGTGGTGCGCAGTGGAGGGCAGGGGCTACAGCGCCAGGTGCTCCGCTAGGCACGGGAGGTGGGGCCGGTGTTCCTCGGCACTCATCACCCGCGTCTCGATGACAAGGGACGGCTGTTCCTGCCGGCGAAGTACCGTGAGGAGCTGGCGGAGGGTCTGGTGATCACCAAAGGCCAGGAGCGCTGCCTCTACGTTTTCCCCGTAGAGGAGTTCCAGCGCATTACCGAGGCTCTGCGCACCGCGCCGGTGACCGCCAAGGCGGTCCGCGACTACAGCCGTGTCTTCTTCGCCAGCGCCTCCGACGAGGTCGCCGACAAGCAAGGCCGGATCACCATCCCGCAGGCTCTGCGCGAGTACGCCAGCCTGCGTCGTGACTGTGCGGTCATCGGCGCCAACACCCGGCTGGAGATCTGGGACGCGTGCGCCTGGGACAAGTATCTGGCCGACCAAGAGCAGGCTTTTTCCGATCTGTCGGAGGAGGTGCTGCCAGGGATTCTGTGACTCCACGGTCGACTCATGGGTGAAAACGTCGTTCGGCGAGGTCTCCACCCGCAACCACATGCCTGTCAGCTGATGCACCTTCCCCGGTGTCAGGTGACAGGCGGCACACGGGTGCGGATGGGGACCTGGCCGGACGGCCCCCGGGGGTGGGAGCCAGTCAAGAGACACCGATGAGCGTCCGTCGCACAACCGCGATCGTGGCGGCGAGAAGGGGGTTGCGCTTCATGCGCGCCGAAAACGACAAGCATGATCTTCCGGCCTCCGGCGGCCATGTGCCCGTGATGCTCGAGCGCGTGCTCGAGCTCCTGGCCCCGGCGCTGTCCGGGCCCCACCCCGTCGTGGTCGACGCCAACCTCGGCCTCGGCGGTCACGCCGAGGCGCTCCTCGCGGCCCACCCCTCGCTGCACCTGGTCGGCATCGACCGGGACCCCACCGCGATCGAGCGCTCCACCGCCAGGCTCGCGCCGTACGCCGACAGGACCACCCTGGTCAGGGCGGTCTCGGACGAGCTCACCGAGGTGCTCGCCGACAGCGGGCATCCCCGGGTCAACGGGGTGCTGTTCGACCTGGGCGTCTCCTCCCCGCAACTGGACGAGGCGGAGCGTGGCTTCGCCTACTCCTACGACGCGCCGCTGGACATGCGCATGGACCGGGACCAGGAGCTGACCGCCGAGACCGTCGTGAACACCTACCCGGTTCCCCAGCTGATCCGGATCCTCCGGGATTACGGCGAGGAACGATTCGCCCCGCGTGTCGCGCACCTAATCGGCAAGGAACGGGCCAAGGAGGCCATAACGTCGACTAAGCGGCTTGCGGAGATTGTCCGTGAGGCAATCCCCGCCGCCACTCGACGGACCGGGGGCAACCCCGCCAAAAGGACTTTCCAGGCGTTGAGGATCGAGGTGAACGCGGAGTTGACAGCACTGGAACGCGCGCTCCCCGCCGCGCTCGACGCGCTGACGCTCGGCGGGCGCGTGGTCGTGCTCGCCTACCACTCCCTCGAGGACCGGCTCACCAAGCAGGTCCTCGCGACGCGGACCAAGGAGACGGGGCCGCCGGGGATGCCCGTCCCGTTGCCGGCTCACCAGCCGAGGTTCGCCCTCCTGACAAGGGGAGCAGAGCTCCCGAGCGAAGAAGAGGTGGCCCGCAACCCGCGTGCCGCCTCCGCCCGGTGCCGGGCGGCGGAGAGGATTCGTGAGGCAGTTGACGAGGAGTGAGCAAGACGTTCGCCGCACCGCGCCAGGTCGCGGCGGACGGCCGGCGCGTGTCCCCCGTGCGACGCCCCCGGCGCGCAGGGCCAGGCCGGTCAGGACCGTTCCCGCCGCCGGCCAGGCGGTCAGGACGGTCGCGGCGCCCACGGCGGCCGCGTCCGCGGCACGCCGCCGGGGGCGGGCGCCGCGCGCTCCCTTCCTGCTGCTCGTGGTCGGCCTGCTCTGCGGCGGCCTGGTCAGCCTCCTGCTGCTGAACACCATCCTCGCCCAGGACTCCTTCAGGGCCAACGAGCTGCGTAACGGCAACAACCAGCTCCGCCAGAAGAAGGAGGAGCTCAAGCACCTGAACGCCCAGATGGACACCCCCGAGTGGCTCGCGCAGAACGCCGAGAAGCAGGGGCAGCAGCCGGACTGGGACGACCTCAACGTCATCACCGACGGCTCCGCCAACGGCAAGGCCGCCAGCGACGGCCAGACGCCCGCGGGGCAGGAGCGAGTGCCGGGCACGGGCCGGTGAGGGAGACCGGGGGGCGGGGCCCCGGTCCGGGGCGCGGCGGTTCCGGCAGCGGATCCGCCGGAGGCTCCGGCCGCCGTGTTCCAGGAGGTCCAGGCCGTACCGGGCGGCCGGGAGGCCAGGACGCCACAGGGAAGCCGGGAGCCTCGGGGCGTCCTCCGCGTCCCGACGGGCAAGGCGCCCCTGGCCGTCCCCGCCCTGACGGGCAGGGCAGGCCGGACGGCGCGGGCACAGGCAGACCGGGCTCCTCCGGCAGGCAGCCGGGGGAGGGGACCGGCACGCCGGGCCGTCCGGGGGGAGCGGGCAAGCCGCGTCCAGGAGGGACCTCCGGCAGATCCGACGGTCAGACGGGGGGCGGCAGGCCGCGTTCCGAGGGGGCCTCGGGCAGGCAGGGCGGCCAGGCGGGAGCGGGCAGGTCCGCGCGTCCCGAGGGCGGCCAGGGCAGGCAGACGGGCCAGGGCGGCGCGGGAAGGCCGCGTCCTGCGGGCTCACCCGGCACGCCGGGCCGTCCGGCAGGAGCGGGCAAGCCGCGTCCAGGAGGGACCTCCGGCAGATCCGACGGTCAGACGGGGGGCGGCAGGCCGCGTTCCGAGGGGGCCTCGGGCAGGCAGGGCGGCCAGACGGGAGCGGGCAGGTCCGCGCGTCCCGAGGGCGGCCAGGGCAGGCAGACGGGCCAGGGCGGCGCGGGAAGGCCGCGTCCCGGGGGCTCACCCGGCAGGCCCGGCGCCTCAGGCGGAGGCGGCAGAGCGCGTTCCGAGGGAACCCCGGGCAGGCCCGGCGGCCCCGCGGGGGGCGGCAGGCCGCGTTCCGAGGGGGCCTCGGGCAGGCAGGGCGGCCAGACGGGAGCGGGCGGGTCCGCGCGTCCCGAGAGGAGTCCGGGCAGACCCGGCGCCTCGGCAGGGACCAGAGGGCCGGGGTCCTCGGGCAGGCCGGTGCGGTTCGAGTCGGTGGCGGGGCCGACGCGTCAGGAGGACGCGGGCGGCCCGCGGACGCCCCGGCGCCCGCCGAGGCCAGGAGAGGACGTCGCCCCCGGCACGGCCCGCCCCGGCGCGGGGCGCGGTGACGGGCGGGCGGGCGACCTCGGCAGGGCAGGGGGCAGGATCCGCCTCGGCGGCACGCCGCCCCGTCCTCCCGCGCGCCCTCCCGCCGTGCTGCGCCTCGGCAACCCCGGCAGGCGCATCAGCGTCGGCCTGATCGGGATGACCTTCGTGCTGTCCATCTTCGCGGGACGGCTCATCCAGCTTCAGGGCCTGGACTCCAAGGTCTACACGGCCAAGGCCGCCGAGCAGCGGGTCCGCCCGGAGAAGCTGCCCGCGCGGCGAGGGGCGATCACCGACGCCGACGGCCACGAGCTCGCGCTGACCTTGGAGGCGCGCGAGATCTTCATCGACCCCTCGGTCGTGAGCGCGGCCAAGCGCGACCAGGTGGCCACGGCCCTGGCCGCCGAGCTGGGGGTCCAGAAAGAGCCGATCATGGCCAAGCTCGCCGCGGGCGGCCGCTACCAGCAGGTGGCGGCGGCCGTCGACCCCACGGTCGCGCAGCGGATCATGGACCGTGACTTCAAGGGGGTCGGCAGCAAGCACCGCTATCGGCGCGACTACCCCGGCGGCGACCTGGCGGGCACCCTGCTGGGCTTCGTCGGCAGCGACGGCACGGGCCTGAGCGGGCTTGAGAGCACCTACAACAAGTTGCTCGCGGGCCGCGACGGCGAGCAGTTCGTCGAGACGGGTCTCGAAGGGCAGCGCATCCCGATGACCGGCGGCACGCTCAAGGCGCCGGTCGACGGCGGGAGCGTGCGGCTGACCGTCAACCGCGACATCCAGTGGGCCGCGCAGAAGGCGATCGCCGACCAGGTGAAGGCCGTCGGCGCGCGCACCGGCAGCGCCATCGTCATGGACGTGCAGACCGGACACCTGCTCGCGATGGCCAACGCGCCCGAGCTCGACCTGAAGAACTGGCAGAAGGCCCCACCGGAGGACTGGGTCAACCGTTCGGTGACGGACGTGTTCGAACCCGGAAGCACCAACAAGGTCATCACCGCGGCGGCCGCCCTGGAGTCGGGAGCGGTGCGTCCGGAGAGCGTGTTCTCCGTGCGGGACAACATCAGATGCGCCGACCAGGTGCTCAGGGACTCCCACCCGCACCCGATGGAGCGGCTGACCTTCTCCGGGGTGGTCGCGACCTCGAGCAACGTGGGCACGATCCTCGCCGCCCAGAAGGTCGGCGACGAGAAGCTGTACGGGATGCTGCAGCGCTTCGGCTTCGGCGTCAAACCGGGCAGCGGCCTGCCCGGCGAGGAGGCGGGGCTCCTGCCCGACTGGAGGAACTGGTCGGGCAGCCAGCGCTGCACGGTCGCCTACGGCCAGGGCGTCTCGGTGACCGCGCTCCAGACCGCCAGCGTCTACCAGACCATCGCCAACGGCGGCACGCGCGTCACCCCGCGGATCGTGGCCGGGACCACCAACGGGGAGGGCGTGTTCACCCCCTCCGCACCCGGCGCGCGGACCCGGGTCATCGGCGAGCGCACGGCCAAGGAGATCGCGGGGATGCTGGAGGCCGCGGTGAGCACGGACGGCACCGGCAACCTCGCCGCCATCGACGGCTACCGGGTGGCGGGCAAGACAGGCACCGCGATGCGCTATGACACCAGGTGTCAAGGCTACTGCGGATACACTTCCACATTCGTTGGCTTCGCCCCGGCGGACAAGCCCCGCCTGGTCGTCCTGGCGGTCGTCCAGGACCCCCAGAAGGGGCACTACGGCGGGGAGATCGCCGCTCCCGTCTTCAAGAAAGTGATGACGTTCGCGTTGAAGAGCAAGAAGATCCCGCCCACCGGAACCAGGCCGCCCGCGGTGCGGATACGCGCCGGGGAATGATGAGGGAAGGTACGCTCTCGCCGTGCGTCCCCCGTCGTCCATGCGACCCTCAACCAGCTCACCCCGTCCGCTCTCGGGGCTGGCGAGCCTGCTCGGCGCGCCCTCCGGCACGTCGCGAGCGCCGCTGGCCGCGGTGTCCGGGGTCACCATCGACTCGCGCCAGGTCCAGCGCGGAGACCTCTACGTCGCGCTGCCGGGCGCCACGTCCCACGGAGCCGACTTCTCCGCCCAGGCCCTCGCCGCGGGAGCGGCCGCGATCCTGACCGACCCCGAGGGGCGTGAGGCCGCCGTCGCGACCGGCCTGCCGGTCCTCGTCGTGCCGGACCCGCGCGCCCTGCTCGGGCAGGCCGCCGCCTGGGTGTACGGCGCCCCCTCGGCCGAGATGGCCGTCATCGGGGTGACCGGCACCAGCGGCAAGTCCACCACCGCCTTCCTGCTGGAAGCGGGGCTGCGGGCCGCGGGGCACACGACGGGGCTGATCGGCGGCGTCGAGATCCGCGCGGGCGAGCTGCGCTTCACCCCCAAGCTGACCACGCCGGAGGCCAGCGACCTGCAGGGCCTGTTCGCCCTCATGCGCGAGCAGGGCGTCACGGCGGCGGCGATGGAGGTCTCCAGCCACGCGCTCGCGCTCGGCCGCGTCGACGCGGTCCTCTACGACGTCGCGCTGTTCACCAACCTGTCCCAGGACCATCTCGACTTCCACAAGGACCTCGAGGAGTACTTCGCCACGAAGGCCCGCCTCTTCACTCCCGAGATGAGCCGAACCGGCGTCGTCAACGTCGACGACGCGCACGGGCGCGAGCTGCTGGGGCTCAGCAAGATCCCGATGACCACCTTCTCCGCGAAGGGCGACGCCGAGGCCGACTGGCGGGCGGCGGACGTCCGCCTGAGCGCCGAGGGCGGCTCCTTCCGCGTGGTCGGCCCCGGTGGGGTCGAGGAGGAGGCGACGGTCGCGCTGCCGGGCCCGTTCAACGTCGCCAACGCGCTGGGCGCGATCGTCTCCCTGGTCGAGGCCGGAGTGCCGCTGCGTGCCGCGGTCGCGGGCGTCGCCACGGTGACGGGCGTGCCCGGCCGGATGGAACGGGTGCCGGGAGGCGACGGCTTCCAGGCCGTCGTCGACTACTCCCACAAACCGGGTGCCGTCGAGTCCGTGCTGAACGCCCTGCGCGAGATCACGACAGGCAGGCTGACCGTGGTGCTGGGCTGCGGCGGCGACCGCGACAGGGGCAAGCGCCCGATGATGGGGGAGGCGGCCGCCAGGCTCGCCGATGTGGCCGTTCTCACCAGTGACAACCCACGCTCGGAGGACCCGTTGCGGATCCTGGCCGAGATGATGGACGGAGTCCTCTCCGTGCCCGGGGACGAGCGCGCACATGTGATCATTGAGCCGGACCGGGCCGCCGCCATCCGCCTGGCGATCGACAGGGCGGGCGTCGGAGACGTCGTCGTCGTGGCGGGCAAGGGGCACGAGCAGGGACAGTACGTCGGGGGCGAGGTGCTCCCGTTCGACGACAGGCAGGTCGTGGCCGAGGCGATCGTCAGACGGCGCGACCGGACGGGCGCCGAGGCACGGGCCGAAGCACGTATGGAGAGTAGGGAAGACGCATCATGATCCCGTTGCCGCTGGCCAGGATCGCCGAGATCACCTCGGGGGCCCTCGCCGGCATGGCCGATCCCCGTGCGGTGGTGCGCGGCCCGGTCGTCATCGACTCCCGCGCCGTCGAGCCGGGGTCGCTGTTCGTGGCCATCAAGGGCGCACGGGCCGACGGGCACGACTTCGCGGCCCAGGCGGTCGCGGCGGGCGCCGTCGCCGTCCTGGCGTCCAGGCCCGTCGACGCCCCCGCGATCGTCGTCGGTGACATCCTGGCGGCCCTGGCGCAGCTGGCCACCGCCGTGGCCGCCGGCCTGCCGGAGGCCACGGTCATCGGCGTGACCGGCTCGGCGGGCAAGACCACGACCAAGGATCTGCTGGCCCGTCTCGCCGCCAGGGTCGGCCCGACGATCGCCCCTGTGGAGTCGTTCAACAACGAGATCGGCCACCCCCTCACCGTCATGAGGGCCGCGGAGGACACCCGCTACATGGTGCTCGAGCTCAGCGCCAGGCACGCGGGCCACATCGCCGACCTCGCCCGCATCGCCCCGCCCAGGATCGGCGTGGTCCTCAACGTCGGAAGCGCCCACCTGGGCGTCTTCGGCGGCAAGGAGGCGATCGCGCAGGCGAAGGGCGAGCTGGTCGAGGCGCTGCCCGCCGACGGCGTGGCCGTGCTGAACGCCGACGACCCGCTGGTGGCCGCGATGGCGGAGCGGACCGCGGCCCGCGTCACCTGGTACGGCAGGGCCGAGACCGCCGCCGTCCGCGCGCAGGACGTGACGCTCGACGAGCGGGGCAGGGCCCGCTTCACGCTGCGCACCCCGTCGGGGGCCGCGCCGGTCGAACTTCGCCTGTACGGCGAGCACGCCGTGGACAACGCCCTGGCCGCGGCGGCCGCCGCCTACGAGCTCGGTCTGCCGGTCACCACCATCGCGGAGGAGCTGTCGGAGGCCGAGCCCCGCAGCCGCTGGCGGATGGAGGTCACCGACAGGCCGGACGGCGTCACCGTGATCAACGACGCCTACAACGCCAACCCCGACTCCATGCGCGCCGCCTTCGGCGCCCTGGACGCCCTCGCGGGCGGCCGTCGCCGCTTCGCGGTCATCGCCGCGCTGCAGGAGCTCGGCGAGGAGGGCCCCGCGCTCAACGCGGGAGTGGGACGCCTGGCCGCGAGCGCGGGCCTCGAAGCCCTCTTCGTCGTGGGAGCCGACGCCGACCCCGTCCTGGCGGGCGCCGCGTCCGTCACGGGCGGCGCGGGCGACCCTCCGCGGGCCGGGAGCGGCGCGGATCCCGCCCCGCGGGCCGCGGACGGATCAGAGGGGGAGCCGCGGGCTCAGGACGGCGCTCCGCCGGGCACGCCGCCCGACGCGCCGTCCCGCACCAGGGTCGTCCACGTCGCCGACGTCGCCGAGGCGGTCGCCGGGCTCTCCGCGCTGCTGGCCCCCGGCGACGTGGTGCTGGTCAAGGGGCCGCGGGTCGCCGGCCTCCAGCGCGTGGCCCAGGCGCTGACCGGGGGTGAGCGCCAATGATGGAGATCCTCATCGCGGCGGCGGTCGGACTGCTGCTGTCGATGTTCGGCACCCCGCTGGCCATCCGCCTGTTCTCGCGGCGCGGTTACGGCCAGAGCATCCGTGAGGAAGGGCCCTCGGGCCACCACGACAAGCGCGGCACCCCGACCATGGGCGGCACCGTCATCGTGATCGCGGCGCTGCTCGGGTTCATCTGCGCCCACCTGTACAGCCGGACCCTGCCGACGGTCTCGGCGATCCTGGTGCTGTTCCTGATGACTGGCCTGGGCGCGGTCGGCTTCCTCGACGACTTCATCAAGATCTACAAGCAGCGCAGCCTCGGCCTGCGCAGCGGCGCCAAGGCGCTGGGCCAGCTCATCGTCGGGGCGGTCTTCGCCGTCCTGGTGACCCGCTTCCCCAACGCCTACCTGATCACCCCGGCGGAGACTCGCCTGTCCTTCCTGCGGGACTTCGGCCCGTCGATCGGCCTCATCGGGTTCACGATCTGGGTGCTCATCATGATCGTGGGCTTCTCCAACGCGGTGAACCTCACCGACGGCCTCGACGGCCTGGCCAGCGGCGCGACCGGAGTGGTGCTGGCCTCCTACGTCCTGATCGGCAACTGGCAGCTCCGCAACAACTGCACCACCCAGCTCGGCCCCAACTGCTACTGGGTCCGTGACCCGCTCGACCTGGCCGTGGTCGCGGCCGCGGTGCTCGGCGCGCTGGTCGGCTTCCTGTGGTGGAACGCCCCGCCCGCCAAGATCTTCATGGGTGACACGGGCTCCCTGGCCCTGGGCGGTGTGCTCGCGGGCCTGGCCATCACCACCCGTACCCAGGGCCTGCTGTTCATCCTGGCGGGCATGTGCGTGGTCATCACGGCGTCGGTGATCATCCAGGTGGGCTTCTTCAAGATGACGCGCAAACGCGTCTTCAGAATGGCTCCGCTCCAGCACCACTTCGAGCTGTCAGGCTGGGCGGAGACGACCATCGTGGTCCGCTTCTGGCTCATCGCGGGGCTCTGCGCCGCCGCCGGTCTCGGACTGTTCTACGTCGAATGGATGCCGAAGCAGTGACAACGCACACGAGTCCCCGCGACGCGGAGGTGACGGCGTGATCTGCGTCGCCGGTCTCGGGGTCTCGGGCACGGCCGCCGCCCGCGCCATGGCCGCCAGGGGCGAGAAGGTCGTCGTCATCGAGGGCAAGGAGAGCGAGCGGGCCAGGGCGGCCGCCGCGGAGCTGGCCGAGGCGGGCGTCGAGGTCCGCTTCGGCGCGCCCGCCGGGCTGCCCGACGGCACCCGTCTCGTCGTCACCACCGGCTGGCCGCCGCACCACCCGCTGCTCCTGGCCGCCGCGGAGGACGGGATCGAGGTCGTCAGCGAGGTCGAGCTGGCCTGGCGGCTGCGCCCTGAGGGCGCGGCTCCGTGGCTGGCGCTGACCGGCACCAACGGCAAGACCACCGTGGTGCGGATGCTCACCTCGATGCTGACCGCCGCGGGGCACAGGGCCCTCGCGGTCGGCAACGTCGGCACCCCCGTCGTCGAGGCGGTCACCGGGCCGTGGGACGTGCTGGCCGTCGAGCTGTCCAGCTTCCAGCTGCACCGCTCGCCCAGCCTCGCCCCGCACGCCGCGGCCCTGCTCAACGTCGCGCCGGACCACCTCGACTGGCACGGCTCCCTCGAGGAGTACGCCAGGGCCAAGGGGGAGATCTTCGCCAGGGCGGGGACGATCGTCCACAACGCCGACGACGAGTGGCCGGTCCGCCTGGCCGGGCCGTACGGCGAGCACGGGCGTGTGGTCGGCTTCACCCTCGACGTGCCCAGGCCCGGACAGATCGGCGTGGTCGACGACCTGCTGGTCGACCGCGCCTTCGTGGCCGACCCGGTGCGCAACGCCGAGGAGCTCGCCTCGTTCGCCGACGTCAGGCCCTTCGCGCCGCACAACGTGGCCAACGCCCTCGCCGCCGCGGCGCTGGCCAGGTCCTACGGCGTGCCCGCCGAGGCCGTACGCCGGGGCCTGCTCGACTTCGTCCCCGACCCGCACCGGATCGCACACGTCGCGCGGGTCGGCGAGGTCGACTACGTGGACGACTCCAAGGCCACGAACCCGCACGCCGCCGCGGCCTCGCTCGCCGCCTACCCGTCGATCGTCTGGGTCGCGGGCGGGCAGCTCAAGGGCGCCGACGTCGACGACCTGGTACGCCGCGCCGCGCCGCGGCTGCGCGGCGCGGTGCTGCTGGGCGTCGACCGCGAGCGAATTCGTCAGGCGCTGGCGCGACACGCCGAGAATGTTCCGGTGGTCGAGGTGCCGGGGCAAGACACTGGGGTCATGGACCGCGTCGTCACCGAAGCCGCCAGGCTCGCCGCCCCGGGAGACACCGTGCTGCTGGCCCCCGCCGGAGCGTCCCTGGACATGTACGCCGGCTACCCAGCGCGGGGGGAGGCGTTCGCGCGAGCCGTGCACCGGCTCGTCACCCGGCACGACGGCGGGCGGGAGTGAGCACGGCGGCGCACCAGGGCGCCGGGCCTGAGAGGATCAGAAGAGGCGGGGACGCCGCGCGGCACAGCGGGCTGCGCGAGCAGCTCGCCGCGTTCCGGGAGCTGCTCAACCGGCCGCTGACCTCCTATTACCTCATCCTCGGCTGCAGCGCGCTGCTGCTCGCCCTCGGCCTGATGATGGTGCTGTCCGCTTCGAGCATCGAGGCGCTGCAGGAGAAGGGGAACCCGTTCTACTGGTTCTTCAAGCAGTCGGTCTCGGTCTCCCTCGGCATCCCGATCATGTGGATCTGCTCGATGCTGCCCCAGCGCTTCTTCAGGCTCGCCGGATACCCGCTGATGGTCGTGTCGATCATCGCCCTGGTCCTGGTGCTGTTCGTCGGCACCTCCCAGCTCGGCGCCCAGCGCTGGATCGACCTGGGGCCGATCTACCTGCAGCCCTCCGAGCCCGCGAAGCTGGGGCTGCTGCTGTGGGGCGCCGACCTGCTGGCCCGCAAGGCGCGGAACGGGATGATCGAGTGGCGCAACCTGTTCATCCCGCTGATGCCGGGCACCGTGATCCTGGCCGTCATGGTCATGCTGGGACGCGACCTGGGCACCACGCTGGTGCTGATGCTCGTCTTCCTGTCGCTGCTGTGGGTGGTCGGCGCGCCGCTGCGTCTGTTCGGCGGGATCCTCGCGGTCGCGGTGCTCGCGACCATCGTTATGATCAGCACCGAGGGATACCGCTCCGACCGGATCAAGGGGTGGCTCGACCCGTGGGGCAACGCCCAGGACGCCGGCTACCAGGCCGTGCAGGGGCAGATCGCCATGGGCAGCGGCGGCTGGTTCGGGCTCGGGCTCGGTTCCAGCAGGCAGAAGTGGGGCAGGCTCCCGCACGCGGAGAGCGACTTCATCTTCTCCATCCTCGGTGAGGAGCTGGGCCTCATGGGCACCCTGGTGGTGATCGCCCTGTTCGGCCTGCTGGGCTACGCCGGGCTGCGGGTGGCGACCCGGGTCAAGGACCCGTTCGTCCGCCTGGCGTCCGCCTCGGCCGTCGCCTGGATCGCCGGCCAGGCGATCGTCAACATCGGCGCGGTCATCGGCGTGCTGCCCATCACGGGCATTCCGCTGCCCCTGGTGTCCTACGGCGGGTCGGCGCTGCTGCCGACCCTGGCGGCACTCGGCATGTTGCTGTCCTTCGCCAAACTCGAGCCGGGAGCGCGTGAGGCTCTCGCCGCCCGTGGCCCCGGACCGGTGGCGCGGGGCCTAAGCTGGCTTGGCCTGGGTGGTCCGGCACGGAGACGACGGCCGGTCCGCGAGAGACGATAAGTGAAAGGACCGACATGAGGGTGGTCCTCGCCGGCGGCGGGACGGCCGGTCACATCGAACCGGCGCTGGCCCTGGCCGACGCGCTGCGCCAACTGGACCCGAACATCGGGATCACCTGCCTCGGCACGGAACGCGGTCTGGAGACCCGGCTGGTCCCCGCCCGGGGCTATGACCTGCAGCTCGTGCCCGCGGTGCCGTTGCCCCGGGCCATCACGCCCCAGCTGCTGACCGTTCCCGGACGTCTGGCGGGGGCCATCAACACGGCGGCGGGCATCATGGACAGGGTCCAGGCCGACGTGCTGGTCGGGTTCGGCGGCTATGTGGCGACCCCCGCCTACCTGGGGGCGCGCAGGCGCGGGGTGCCGATCGTGGTGCACGAGGCCAACCCGAAGCCAGGCCTGGCCAACCGGCTCGGCGCCCGGCTCACCGATCACGTGTTCACCGGTCATCCGAACACGCCCCTGCCCCACGCCCAGCATGTGGGGATCCCGCTCCGCCGCGAGATCGTGGGCCTGGACCGGCTCTCCATGGGCGACAAGGCGCGTTCCTGGTTCGGCCTCGAGGCCGACCTGCCCACGCTGCTGGTCACCGGCGGCTCGCAGGGCGCGCGCTCGCTCAACCAGGCGGCGCTGGGCGCCGCTCCCGTGCTGCGCAGGGCCGGGGTTCAGGTGCTGCACGTCATCGGCCCGAAGAACACGCTGGAGGAGGAGCCGCCGCCGGGCGACCCGCAGTACGTCGTGCTGCAGTACGTCGACCGGATGGACCTGGCCTACGCCGCCGCCGACTTCGCCCTGTGCCGCTGTGGCGCGATGACCTGCGCGGAGCTGACCGCCGTCGGCCTGCCCGCCGCCTATGTGCCGCTGCCGCACGGCAACGGTGAGCAACGGCTCAACGCGGAGCCGATCGTGCAGGCGGGCGGCGGCCTGATGGCCGACGACGCCGACCTGTCACCGGAGTGGATCATTCAGAACGTGCTGCCCATCCTGTCCGACCCCGAACGCGTGGTCGCCATGTCCGAGGCCGCGGCCAGGATGGGCAGAAAGGACGCCGACGTGACGCTCGCCCGCAGGGTGCTGCAGATCGCGGCGGAGGGGAAGAGATGAGCGGGGAGCGAGCTCGACGGAGTGAGCGGAGTGGGCGGTCGAGGGACGAGATCGTCCGCGTGGCGAACGAGGAGGGCGAGCGACCGGTAGGCGGGGAGCGAGCTCGACGGAGTGAGCGGAGTGGGCGGTCGAGGGACGAGATCGTCCGCGTAGCGAATGAGGAGCGGTGAGCGACCGATGAGCTTGGTCAAGTTGGTGGATCCGGTCGCGGCTGAGGAGCTCGGGCGGGTGCACTTCATCGGGATCGGCGGCGCCGGGATGTCCGGCATCGCCAGGATCCTGCTCAAACGGGGCGTGCCCGTCTCCGGCAGCGACTCGCGCGGTTCCGACCTGCTGAACGAACTGCGGGAGCTGGGGGGCAGGATTCACATCGGCCACGCCGCCTCGCACATCAAGAACGTCGACACCGTGGTGGTCTCGACCGCGATCCGCGACTCCAACCCCGAGCTGGGTGAGGCGTTGCGCCAGGGCCTGCGGGTGATTCCCCGGGCCGCCGCGCTGGCCTCGGTGATGGCGGGCCGGATCGGGATCGCCCTGGCGGGCACCCATGGCAAGACCACCACGACCTCGATGCTCACGGTCGCGCTGCAGAAGTGCGGCGCCGATCCGTCCTACTGCGTCGGCGGCCAGCTGGTGACCACCGGGCTGGGCGCGGACGAGGGGGCGGGCGGGGCGTTCGTCGCGGAGGCGGACGAGAGCGACGGCTCCTTCCTCATGCTGGCTCCCGACATCGCCGTGGTCACCAACGTGGAACCCGACCACCTGGACAACTACGGCGACCCGCGAGCGGTCTACGACAGCTTCGCGCGGTTCGTCGAGCGGGTGGGGAGGTCGATGGTGCTCTGCGTCGACGACCCCGGCTCCGCCGCGCTGGTCCCCATCGCCCGCGCGCGCGGCCTGAAGGTGATCACGTACGGCGAGGCCGAGGACGCCGACCTGCGGGTGAGCGAGATCGTCCCCGACGGCATGGGCGTCTCCTTCACGGTCGTCGGCCACGGGGAGGTCAGGCTCTCCGTCCCGGGCCGTCACAACGCGCTCAACGCCACCGCGGCCATCGCCGTGGCGGCGGAGCTGGGCGTGTCCTTCGACGAGATACGCGACGGCCTCGCGGCCTTCACCGGGGCGAAGCGGCGCTTCGAGGCCAAGGGGGAGTCGGGGGGAGTGGCGGTCTTCGACAGCTACGCCCACCATCCGACCGAGCTCGCCGCGGACCTGCGGGCGGCGCGGGACGTGGTCGCCTCCTTCTCCGGCACGGGGCGGGTGATCGCGGTCTTCCAGCCCCATCTCTACTCGCGCACGAGGTTCTTCGCCGACGAGTTCGGCGCCGCGCTCGGCCTGGCGGACGAGGCCGTCGTCCTGGACGTCTACGGCGCGCGTGAGGACCCGGAGCCGGGCGTCTCGGGGGCCCTGGTGGCGGACAGGGTGCCGCTTCCGGCCGCCCAGGTGGCCTACGCGCCGCGCCGTGAGATCGTCCCGGCGCTGGTCGCCGAGCGTGCCAGGCCCGGTGACATCGTGCTCACGATGGGCGCGGGCGACGTGACCGAGCTGGGTCCCCTGATCGTGGCGGAGCTGGCCGCGCGGTGACCCACGCCAGGAGACGCCGGGCGCGGGCGTCAGGGCCGCCGGACGGGGTGGGGCGATGAACGGGCTGTGGAGGCCCGCCTTCCTGGCGTTGCTCACCGTGGGGGTCGTCGGCACCGCCGCCTGGCTGGTGTTCTTCTCCTCGGTGCTGGGGGTGCGGGACATCCAGGTGGTCGGCAACCTGGCCATCCCCGCCCAGCAGATCCGGCAGGCGGCGGGGGTGGCCGACGGCACGCCGCTGGCCACCGTCGACGTGACCGAGGTCGAGAACCGCCTCAAGGGGATCAGGCAGATCGAGTCGGTCGCCGTCAGCCGGGGCTGGCCGGGCACGCTGGTGGTGAAGGTGGCCGAGCGCGAACCGGTGGCCGTGATCCCGATAGGCGGGAAGTTCGCGGTCGTCGACCGTCACGGAGTGGTGACCGAGGTCGAGACCGTCGCGCCGCCGACCCTTCCCGTGCTCCGGGTGGACCGCCCGCAGACGGGGGACCCGGCGACCGAGGCCGCGCTGGCCGTCATCGGCGCGCTGCCGCCGAATCTGGTCCCGCGGATCGCGGAGGTGCTCGCCCCCTCCCCGGAAACCGTCTCGTTGCGTCTGAAGGACGGCCGCGCGGTCGTGTGGGGCGGTCCCGACCGCCCGGCCGACAAGGCGCGCATCCTCACCACGCTGCTGAAACGCCCGGCCGACAGTTATGACGTGAGCTCACCCGACGTCGTGACGGTGAAGTGATCTCGTCGCCTCGCACGGGTTCGCGGAAAAGGACGGCCCGCGACACGCCGGGCACGCTTGCGGCGCGGTTAGTTGACCCACCTGGAGCGCAACTCCTACTGTCCGTATCACTCCTCAGGTTGACATAAATCTAAATCTCAACTTGAGGGTGAGAGTTTTGGAAACGACGGCACGGGCCCCGTGCCGCATGAAATTGCAAGTCAACGAGCGGAAAGGCCCCTCGTCGTGGCAGCACCGCAGAACTACCTCGCGGTCATCAAGGTTGTTGGAATCGGCGGAGGCGGAGTCAACGCCGTCAACCGGATGATCGAGGAGGGACTCAAGGGCGTCGAGTTCATCGCCATCAATACCGACGCCCAGGCGCTGCTGATGAGTGACGCCGACGTCAAGCTCGACGTCGGACGTGAGCTCACGCGCGGCCTCGGCGCGGGGGCCAACCCCGAAGTCGGACGCAAGGCGGCAGAGGACCACCGTGAGGAGATCGAAGAGGTCATCAAGGGCGCCGACATGGTGTTCGTCACCGCGGGAGAGGGCGGTGGCACGGGCACGGGCGGCGCCCCCGTGGTGGCCAACATCGCGCGCTCCCTCGGCGCCCTGACCATCGGCGTGGTGACCCGGCCCTTCAGCTTCGAGGGCAGGCGCCGCGCGATGCAGGCGGAGGCGGGGATCGAGACGCTCCGCGAGGAGGTCGACACCCTCATCGTGATCCCCAACGACCGGCTGCTGTCGATCTCCGACCGGCAGGTGAGCGTGCTGGACGCCTTCAAGGCGGCCGACCAGGTGCTGCTCTCCGGTGTCCAGGGCATCACCGACCTCATCACCACGCCCGGTCTGATCAACCTCGACTTCGCCGACGTGAAGTCGGTCATGTCGGGTGCGGGTTCGGCGCTCATGGGCATCGGCCACGCGCGCGGCGACGACCGGTCGGTCGCGGCGGCCGAGATGGCCGTCTCCAGCCCGCTGCTGGAGGCCAGCATCGACGGCGCGCACGGCGTGCTGCTGTCGATCGCCGGCGGCTCCGACCTCGGCCTGTTCGAGATCAACGAGGCCGCCCAGCTGGTCTCGAACGCCGCCGCGCCGGACGCCAACATCATCTTCGGCACGGTCATCGACGACGCGCTGGGCGACGAGGTGCGCGTCACCGTGATCGCGGCGGGGTTCGACGAGCCGGTGGCCGAGAACAAGGCGGCGGCGGCACAGCCCGCGCCGCGTCAGCAGCCCGCGGCGCGCCCCGTGGCGCCGCCTCCCTCGGTCGGCGCGCAGGTGCGCCCGCCCGCGCCCACGGTGAAGGCCGAGCCCCGGCCCGAGCCGAGGGCCGAGCAGCCTCCCGTGCCGGTCAGGCCGGTGGTCAACGCGCCGCCGCCCCTCCCCGTCGCGGAGACGCCGCCCCCGCCCGCGCCGCAGCCGGTCCAGCAGATCCACCCGGTGCAGCCCGCTCCGCCCGTCCACCTTCCGGTGGAGCACGCCGAGCCGCACCGCGCCGAGGAGCCCCCGGTTCCCCCGGTGTCGATCCCGCGGCCCGCGCCCGAGCCGCCCCAGCCGACGCCCATCTCCGCGAGGGTCTCCGACCCCGCGAGGCGTCGTCCGGTGATCTTCGAGGAGCAGGAAGAAGAGCTCGACGTTCCGGACTTCCTGAAGTGACATTGCTCACGGCCGGGCAGGAGACGGACCACCCGGTCGTGACAGGAAGAATGGGCTTCGCCGGTTTTCCAGTGTTCGAGCGGCGGAGACGTGACGGAGACAACACGACGTGATGAGATCGCGGCCGGCCTGGCCGAGGTCGAGGCGACCATCGCCCAGGCCTGCCGGGCCGCGGGCCGTGCCCGCGAGGAGCTGACGCTCGTCGCGGTGAGCAAGACCTATCCCGCCTCCGACGTGCGGCTGCTGGCCGCGCTGGGGGTGAGGGACGTGGGGGAGAACCGGGACCAGGAAGCCTCCGTCAAGGCACGTGAATGCGCGGACCTGGATCTCACCTGGCACTTCGTCGGCCAGCTGCAGACCAACAAGGCCCGTTCCGTGGTCGGGTACGCGGACGTCGTCCACTCGGTCGACCGGCCGCGTCTGGTGAGCGCGCTCAGCCACGAGGCGGTGCGAGCGGGCAGGGAGGTCACATGTCTGGTGCAGGTGGCCCTGGACGACGATCCGGGCCGGGGCGGCGCCAGGCCGGTGGAGGTGGCGGCGCTGGCCGACGCCCTCGCCGCGGCCGACGGGCTGCGGTTCGGCGGGGTGATGGCCGTGGCGCCGCTGGGCGAGGAGCCGGGCAGGGCCTTCGCGAGGTTGTGGGAGATCGCACAGGCCGTGCGGGCGGACCACCCCGGCGCCGACGTCATCTCCGCGGGGATGAGCGGTGATCTGTCCGAGGCCGTCGCGAACGGCGCGACACACCTGCGTGTCGGTACGGCGTTGCTCGGTCGTAGAAAGCCCTTCGTCAGGTAATGTCCCTTCAAGTGGACCTTGGCGTCCGCGTATCCAGATAGAGGTCGATCGGTGGTGAGCTCCAAGGGGGTGCGGCTGCCGCCCCAGGCAGATCGAAGTAAGGCGGAGGAAGAAGTAGCGATGGCCGGCGCGATGCGCAAGATGGCGGTCTACCTCGGTCTTGTGGAGGACGACCGCTACGAGAGATACGACAGCTATTCCGACGACGAGTACGACGAGTTCGAGGACTCGCGGAGAGCCGGCGACGAGCGGCCTGGCACGGTCCACGACCGCGAGGACGACACCGAGACCGGAGTCCCCGCTCCCCGGCCCGCGACGGCCGTTCTGGAGCGTCGTACGACCGATCTGGCGCGTATCACCACGCTTCATCCCCGCACCTACAACGAGGCGCGCACAATCGGCGAACACTTCCGCGACGGGACGCCCGTCATCATGAACCTGACCGAGATGGTTGACAGCGACGCGAAGCGGCTTGTGGATTTCGCGGCAGGTCTTGTCTTTGGCCTACATGGCAGCATTGAACGTGTTACCAACAAGGTGTTCCTGTTGTCCCCTGCCAATGTCGAGGTGACCGCCGAGGACAAGGCTCGAATCGCGGAACGCGGATTCTTCAACCAGAGCTAGAGTTCCACCATGAACAGTGACCGGCCGAACGGGTCCCGAAGGGACCGGGGACGGCGGAACGGAAGAGTGGAGGCGGGCCCAGGCCGTGGGGATCGTTAGCGAGATCTTGGTCGCCGTCCTGTCCCTCTACCTCGTTCTGCTGATCGGCAGAATGATCTTTGAGATGGTGCAGTCGTTCGCGCGCCAGTGGCGTCCCACCGGGGTCGTCCTGGTTCTGGCGGAGGTCGTATACACGCTGACCGACCCACCTCTCAAGTTCCTCCGCCGTTTCATTCCGCCACTCCGGTTGGGTACGGTGGCCTTTGACCTAAGCTTCACCATGCTGTTCATTGGGGTCTTGGTCTTGATCCAACTCGTGTCCGCGCTTCGTTGATCGGGTACCGTCCTCCGGACAGACTCCAAGCGCGCCAAGGAGACCGAAATGCCGCTGACGCCCGCTGATGTGCGGAACAAGCAATTCAGTACGACCCGGCTGAGGCCGGGTTACGACGAGGAAGAGGTAGACGCCTTCCTCGACGAGGTCGAGTCCGAACTCGACCGTCTCATCCAGGAGAACGAGGAGCTCCGCGCCAAACTGGCGGAGTGCCTGCGGGGCAAGGTGCCCGGCGGAATGGGCATGGCCATGGCGCCCGCCCCCGTGGCCGAGCCCAAGCCCGAGATGATGATGCAGCAGCCCGAGCCGATCAGGCCCCCCGAGCCGGTGCAGCACCAGCAGCCCGTTCCCGTCGGGATGGGCATGCCCCCGGCCGAGGACAACATGGACACCGCGGCCCGCGTGCTCGCCCTCGCCCAGCAGACGGCCGACCAGGCGATCGCCGACGCCCGCCGGGAGGCGGACGAGACGGTGACCCGGGCCCGTCGCGAGGCCGACGACATCCTCGGCAAGGCACGCCGCCAGGCCGAGCAGGTCATCGGCGACGCCCGCGCCCGCGCCGAGACGCTCGAGCGCGACGCGCAGGAGCGCCACAGGCAGGCCATGGGATCGCTGGTGCAGACCCGTGACGAGCTTGAGCGCAAGGTCGAGGAGCTGCGCAGCTTCGAGCGGGAGTACCGCAGCCGCCTGAAGCTGTACCTGGAGAACCAGCTCGCCGAGCTGACCGTCGCCGCCGAGAGCAGCGGTGGGTTCCCGATCGTCGGCGGGCCCCCGGCCATGTCCCACGCGGTGGCTCCCGGCCCGCAGCCGTCCATCCAGGGCGCGGCCAACCCGTTCGGCGGCGAGCCCACGCAGCACTCGGGCGCCTTCCAGGGTGTGGACGGTCCGCACAACGACCGCCGCTAGGGTGTCGGGTCATTCCCTCTGACCCGTATCCGGGAGTTCCTCTGTGATCCTTATCAGCGCTGGTTTGGTGCTCACGGCCATCGTTCTGCTCATCGCGGGATTCGTGCTGGCCAAACCGTTTCTGGTCATGTGGTCGATCGCGGTCAGTGTGCTGTCCGCGGTCTTCCTGGTGATCGGGGCGTTGTTGCGCCGCCACGAGTTGTTCCCCGGCGGCGGACGCGCCGGGGCAGCTCCGCCGTTCCCGCAGAAGGGGCCGGTTCCCCAGGGGCCGCCCACGACGCAGAACCAGCCTCCCGCCGCCCAGGCGCCGCAGACGACGGCGCCCTACGGTGTGCGGCAGACGGCCCCCGTCGCGCCCCAGCCTCCGCTGGGCCGTCCGGAGGCCGGGCCGTCCGGGCCGGTTCCCGCCGCGAGGCGGGGTCCCCTGGACGACGAGGCGATCGTCCTGGTGATCCCGGGGCGTAAGCGCTACCACGTCGCGGGCTGCCGCCAGCTGGCAGGCCGGGATCATGAGGAACTCACTCACGAGGAGGCACGGGAGGAGGGCTTCACGCCCTGCACCACGTGCCTGCCCGAGTTCACCGCGGGGATCCAGCAGAGCGCCTCCCCGGAGGCCCAGGAGCCCGCCGTCCCCTCCCCTCAGGGACCGGGCCTTCCCCGTACGGCCTCCCAGGAGCCAGGCCCCTCCCGCCCGGGTGAGAGCGGCTCGGGCGACGCCGGCGAGTCCGGCGTCCAGGAGCCCACCGCCCGGTTCGCCTCGCCCTACGCGCCCGTCACCGCGCCGGGCGACCAGGACGCCCCGGTGACCCGGCCCTACGTCCAGGGTTCCCCCGCTCCCGGCGAGCAGTCCCGCCCCCGGGGGAATGAGCAGTCGCCGGCCGGACGGGCGACCACCCCGCCGCTCCGCGCGGCGGAGCCCGCCACCGCCTTCCCGGTCAGGTTCCCGGTCCCCGAACCGGAGACCCCGGCCGACGCCAACGCCACCAGCTGGTTCAGCCGCGACCTGGCCGCATCTCTCGCCTCAGGAGGCGAACCCGCGCAGCCGGGGGCCGAGCCCTCCGCGAAGGAGCGGGCCGCCGCGGGAGCCGCACCGGAGGAGTCCCCGGACAAGCCGGTCAAGCCGGTCAAGGCCGCTTCCCCGGCGACCGTGGACGAACCCGCCGAGGCCGGACCCCGGACCGGCGACGCCCGCCCGGAGACGAAGCCGGGAAGCGACGCGGACCCCCGGGCCGACGCCCCCGCCGGGCAGAAGACCCCTGCGCCGTCCTCGGCGAAGCAGGCGGCCCCCGCGGGGCCCGCCGCCGAACCTGCCCGGACCGCGGAGCCGGTGGAGTCGGCCGAGACCGGACCCGGGCGCGCCGGGCGACCGGCGCCGGTCGGCTCCACCTCCGCGAACCCCGCACGGCCGGCCCCCTCGGGCGACAGGCCCGCTCCCTCCGCGGCGAAGAAGCCCTCGGACGGCGACGACGAGGGAGCAGAGACCAACCCGCGCGGCATCCCGGCCGTCAAGGACCAGCCCGCCGGCGGCTCGGAGACGGTCAGGATCATCTCGGGCACCCGCCGCTTCCACAGCCCGGACTGTCCCCTGATCAAGGGCCTCGACGCCATCAAGGGGCTCGAGGGCAGCGGTCTGGAGAGCATGCCTCTGGCCGAGGCGGAGAAGGCGGGCATGCGCAGCTGCTCGGTCTGCAGGCCCGGCAGCTAGGCTCCGTCTCCGAACGGATCTCCCGCCCGGAGGCGGGGACGACGTGAGTGCGACCGCCGCCTCGTGGGAGGCGGCGGTCGTGTCATGTCGGGGGCGACGCCCCGGACGCCTTCGAACCGCTCGAAGCGGCGTCCGGCCGTGTCGCGTCGACGCCGGGTCCCACTCACCCGTGGTGACCCCGTTGTTCGACGATCTCTGAAGGCGGACTCCGGAGCGTCAGCCTGCGAATCCGTACAGGAGTCTCACCGCGTCGGCCTGTGTGACCTCTTGCCGCATCTATCGATTGTCGATAGATTTCCATCGCTGGTCGATTGAGGGAGAGACGATGGGAAAACTGACAGTGCTCGCGCTGCGCGCCGTGATCGTGGCGCTGCTCGCAGGATCGGTGTTCGTGCAGACAGTGATGGTGCCCCTGCTGGCCACCGACATGGAGGAGCTCAGCCCGGACTACGCCTACCTGCGCACCCCGTTCCTGGCGATCACGGTGCTGGGCGTCGTGACGGCCCAGGTCGTCCTGGTCTGCGTGTGGCGGCTGGTGACGATGGTGCGGCTCGGAACCGTGTTCTCCCACGCCGCCTTCAGGTACGTGCACATCGTGATCGGCGCGGTCGTGGCGGCCGCCCTCCTGGTCTTCGCGTTCGCGGTCCTCCTTGCGCCGGGAGAGGCCGTCCCCCCGGGCATCGTCCTGCTGATCTGCGGGGCCGCCGTGGCGGTCCTGGGGGTCGCGCTCGTCGTGCTCGTGCTGCGGATGCTGCTCGCCCAGGCCGTCGCGCGCGACATCGAGGCGGCGCAGATGCAGGCCGAGCTGGAAGAGGTGATCTGATGCCGATCGCCGTCGACATCGACGTGATGCTGGCCAAGCGGAAGATGTCCGTGGGCGAGCTCGCGGAGCGCGTCGGGATCACGCCCGCCAACCTGGCGGTGCTCAAGAACGGCCGCGCCAAGGCGGTGCGCTTCACGACGCTCGCCGCGCTCTGCGAGGCGCTCGAGTGCCAGCCCGGAGACCTGCTGCGCTGGGAGACCGAGGACGCCGCGGACGGCTGAGGCCCGCCGTACCGGCGCGCACGACGGAGGTGCGCGGTCGTCCGGTACGGCGAGCCACAAGCCCTGGCCGAGGCGGCTCCTAGCCGGCGCGGCGGAGCTGGAAGGTCAGGCCGAGGTCGGCGTCCCGGTGGACGGGCAGGCCGTCGGCGTCGCCCTCGGTGAGGGAGACGGCGAGGACCTCGTCGGCCACCGTGCCGCCCTGGGTGCGCAGGGCCTCGGCCAGGTCGGCGTCGGCGGCCGACCACCACACGTCGATCCGGTCGGAGATGGACAGCCCCGTGGACTTGCGGGCGTCCTGGAGCAGGCGGATGACGTCGCGGATCAGGCCGGAGCGGCGCAGCTCGTCGGTGATCGTCAGGTCGAGCGCGACCGTCTCCCCGGTCCCGGTGTCGATCGCCCCGGTCTCCACCGCCCAGCCGGACTTCGGCTGCTCGGTGACGATCACCTCCTCGGCCGTCAGCTCGACCGTGCCCAGCTCGCCCGCGTCCACCGAGACCGCCGAGCCCGAGCGGAGCACGCGGGCCAGCACCGCGGCGTCGGCCGAGGTGACGGCCGCCGCGACCAGCTTGGTCTGCGAGCCGAACCGCTTGCCCAGCGCCCGGAAGTTGGGCTTGACCGTGAAGGAGACCAGGTCGGCCTCGATGCCGCCCAGGTCCTCCAGGCCCTGCACGTTCAGCTCGTCGGCGATCAGGTCGCGCAGCTCCTGGGAGAGTGCGCTCCAGCCGCGGGCGCCGACCAGGGCGCGGCCGAGCGGCTGGCGGGTCTTCACCCCGCTTGAGGCGCGGGCGGAGCGGCCGAGCTCGACCAGGCGGCGGACCAGCGCCATCTGCTCCGACAGCGTCTCGTCCAGCAGCTCCTCGGTCACCGAGGGCCAGCTCGCCAGGTGCACCGAGGAGGGCGCGTCGGTGTCGCGCAGGACGTCCCAGACGTAGTCGGTGACGAACGGCGTCACCGGCGCCATCAGGCGGGTGACCGTCTCCAGGCACTCGTACAGCGTGGCGAACGCGGAGGAGTCACCGGACCAGAACCTGCGGCGCGAGCGACGCACGTACCAGTTGGACAGGTCGTCGAGGAAGTCGGCCAGACGCCGCCCGACCCTGGCGGTGTCGTAGTCCTCCATCGCGGCGGTGACCTCGGCCACGGTGCGGTGCAGCTCGGCCAGCGCCCAGCGGTCGATCAGCGGGCGCTCGCCGTACGCGGGGGCCTCGGAGAGCCGGGACGGCGACCACGACTCGGCGTTGGCGTAGAGGGTGAAGAACGACGCGGTGTTCCAGTAGGTCAGCAGGACCTTGCGGACGATCTCCTCGATGGCCGCGTGCCCGACCCGGCGGGCCGCCCACGGCGAGCCGGAGCAGGCCATGTACCAGCGCAGCGCGTCGGCGCCGTGCTGCTCCATCAGCGGGATCGGCTGCAGCACGTTGCCCAGGTGCTTGCTCATCTTGCGGCCGTCCTCGGCGAGGATCAGGCCCAGGCAGAGCACGTTCTCGTAGGAGGACCTGTCGAAGACCAGCGTGCCGACCGCCATCAGCGAGTAGAACCAGCCGCGCGTCTGGTCGGTGGCCTCGCAGATGAACTGCGCGGGGTAGGCCTCCTGGAGCATCTCCGCGTTCTGGTGCGGCGCGCCCCACTGGGCGAAGGGCATCGAGCCCGAGTCGTACCAGGCGTCGATCACGTCGGGCACCCTGCGGGCCTCGGCGCCGCAGGTGGGGCAGGGCAGGGTGACGTCGTCCACGTAGGGGCGGTGCGGGTCGAGGGCGGAGACGTCCTGCCCCGACAGCCTGCCGAGCTCCTCGAGCGAGCCGACGCAGGTGATGTGCGAGTCGTCGGCCGAGCAGACCCACAGCGGCAGCGGCGTGCCCCAGTAGCGCGACCGGGACAGCGACCAGTCGACGTTGTTGCGCAGCCACTCGCCGAACCGGCCCCACTTGATCGTCCCGGGGTACCAGTTGGTCTTCTCGTTCTCAGCGAGGAGCCGGTCCTTGATCGCGGTGGTGCGGATGTACCACGCGGGCAGCGCGTAGTAGAGCAGCGCGGTGTGGCAGCGCCAGCAGTGCGGATAGCTGTGGTCGAAGTGGCCGCCCCGGTACAGCAGGCCGCGCGCCCGCAGGTCCGCGGTCAGGCCCTCGTCGGCGTCCTTGAAGAACTGGCCGCCGACCTGGGGGACGCTGTCGAGGAAGCGCCCGTCGGGCCCGATCGGGTTGACCACCGGCAGGCCGTACCGCTTGCAGGTGGTCATGTCGTCGGCGCCGAAGGCGGGAGCCTGGTGCACCAGGCCCGTGCCGTCCTCGGTGGTGACGTAGTGGCCGAGCACCACGTAGTGCGCGCCGGGGATGTCGACCAGGTCGAAGGGGCGCGAGTAGGCGGTGTGCTCGAGCTCGGAGCCCCGGAAGGAGGCCAGCACCTCGGCGCCCTCGCCCAGGGCGGAGGCGAGCAGCGGCTCGGCGACCACCAGCACCTCCTCCGACCCGGCGGGGCGGGCCGCGACGTAGGTCACGTCGGGGTGCACGGCGACCGCCGTGTTGGACACCAGCGTCCAGGGGGTGGTGGTCCAGATCAGCAGCGAGGCGCCGAGGTCGGCCAGCGGCCCGGAGACGGCGGGCATGCGGACGTAGACCGACGGGCTGGTGACGGTCTCGTAGCCGCCGGGCTGGCCCAGCTCGTGGTCGGACAGACCGGTGCCGCAGCGCGGGCAGTAGGGCGTGATCCGGAAGTCGCGGGTGAGGAGGTCCTTGTCGAAGATGACCTTCAGCGACCACCAGACGGACTCCACGTAGGACGGGTCCATCGTGCGGTAGGCCTGGGACAGGTCGATCCAGTAGCCCATCCGCTCGGTCATCTCTTCGAAGGCGTCCACGTGCCGCAGCACCGACTCGCGGCACCTGGCGTTGAACTCGGCGATGCCGTACGCCTCGATGTCCTTCTTGCCGGAGAGGCCGAGCTCTTTCTCGACGCTGACCTCGACCGGCAGGCCGTGACAGTCCCAGCCCGCCTTGCGGGGCACGTTGTAGCCGCGCATCGACCGGTATCGGGGGAAGAGGTCCTTGAACACGCGGGCCTCGACGTGGTGCACGCCGGGCATGCCGTTCGCGGTGGGGGGACCCTCATAGAAGACCCAGTTGGGCCCGCCGACGTTCTGCTCGACCGAGCGCTCGAAGACCTTGCCGTCACGCCAGCGGTCGAGCACCTCGTGTTCGAGCGCGGGCAGGGCGACCTGCGCGGGAAGAGAGCGGAAATAGGCGGACATGACGGGCGGAACCTCCACGCTGGTGCTGGCAGTGGCGTGGAGGGACGAGGCCATGGGCCCCGCGGTACCACCCTCCTTGGCCTTCGGGAGAAGGCCCTCTTCCTTTGGCTCTGCTGCCGGTTCTACTGGGTCACCGCGACCGTTCTTCCGGCGGCTCAGGGGTGATTTTCCCTCCGGGCATCGCCCCGGGCTCGCACCGTCCCCGGGTCGCTCACGCGAGGGGCTCGGAGGTAGTCGTCCCCATCAACGCCTTGCAGGCTCACACCATAACGCACACACCCGCGCGAAACTTCCCGAATATCTTCCGTACGTCGAGGTCGGAGGTGGAATCCGGAGGAGGGGGCCGGATGTTACGGGAGTGGTAAACATCACGGCGGGTCGTTTGCCGTTCTGTTATGGGAGACCTAAGCTGCCCGCACCGTTTACCACATTGGAGACGGTCCGATCGAGCAAGGAGGCCGCCATGGCCGCGACTGTACGCGCGGACGAGAGCGCGGTGGCACCGTCGGAGAACGGGAGCGCCGTCACCTGGTCGGCCGAGGAACTCGCGGAGGTCCGCGGGCGGCTGGCCGCGGAGATCGAGGAGCTGAACCGGGAGATCGTCAGGGCCGAGAGCGAGATAGCCTCGAGCGACGTCACCGACGGAGCCGGAGACGACCAGGCGGACGCGGGCGCCAGGACGTATGAGCGGGAACGTGAGATCGCCCTTACCCTGAATGCGCGCGATCTGGTCGCGCAGAACGAGCGAGCGATCGCCCGGATCGACGCGGGGACTTACGGAGTGTGCGAATCGTGCCACAAGCCGATCGGAAAGGAGCGCCTTCAGGCGTTCCCGAGGGCGACGCTGTGCGTGGTCTGCAAGCAGCGGGAGGAGCGCCGCTGACCGGCGGCGCGGCCGACGGCGTCGGCGAGGGGATCGCCGGCGCCGGCGCCGACGCCGTCGCTGACGGGGGCGGCGCCGAGGGCTCGCGAGCGGTCCCTAGGCGGGCCCGCAGGCTGGCCGTGCTGGCGACCCTCGCGGTGGTCGTCTACGGCCTCGACCTGCTGACGAAGACCATCGTGCTGAGGACGCTCGAGGGCAGGGAGCCGTTCGTCCTGATCCCCGATCTGCTCCAGTTCCGGGTGATCTTCAACGCGGGGGCCGCCTTCAGCATCGGCACCGGCATGACCATCGTCTTCACGATCATCGCGAGCGGCGTCGTGGTCGCCATCCTGCGCACCGCGCGCAACCTGCGCAGCCTGCCGTGGGCCGTCACGCTCGGCCTGATGCTCGGCGGGGCGCTCGGCAACCTGACCGACCGGCTCTTCCGCGCGCCCGGAGGACTCCAGGGGCACGTGGTCGACTTCGTCGAGGCCTTCCCCGGCCACTTCCCGGTCTTCAACGTCGCCGACTCGGCCATCGTCTGCGGGGGCATCCTGGCCGTCTTCCTCGCCTGGCGGGGGTACCAGATCGACGGCACGCGCGACACCGGACAGAACACCACACAGAACGCCACGGAGAGCACCGCGAAGAGCGACGCGGAGAACGGGACAGAGAGCAAGAGTGATGGCTGAACAGCGGAGTCTCCCGGTCCCCGACGGGCTGGAGGGCGAGCGTCTCGACGCGGCCCTGTCCCGGCTGTTCGGCTTCTCGCGCACCCGTGCGGCCGAGCTGATCGTCGACGGCGACGTGCTGGTCGACGGCTCGCCGGCCGCCAAGTCGGACCGGGTCCACGCGGGCGCGTGGCTCGACGTCACCCTCCCCCCGCCGCCGGCCGCGCCGACGCCGGTGGCGGAACCGGTCCCCGGCATGACGATCGTCTACGAGGACGACGACATCGTCGTCGTCAACAAGCCCATCGGCGTGGCCGCCCACCCGACCACCGGATGGACGGGGCCGACCGTGATCGGCGGCCTG
This sequence comes from Streptosporangium carneum, assembly GCF_027922005.1. GTDB lineage: Bacteria > Actinomycetota > Actinomycetes > Streptosporangiales > Streptosporangiaceae > Streptosporangium > Streptosporangium carneum. The sequence continues at coordinate 123,783 of NZ_BSEV01000009.1, forward strand.
CTCGGCACCGGGCACAGGGTGGCGACCAGCGGCGCCGCCGAGCGGCAGGGCATCGTGCACCGGCTGGACGCCAACACCACCGGCGCCATGGTCGTGGCCAAGAGCGAGCACGCCTACTCGCGGCTGAAGCGGGCCTTCAAGGAACGCACGGTCGACAAGCGCTACCACGCGCTCGTCCAGGGCCACCCCGACCCGCTGCGCGGCACGGTCGACGCGCCGATCGACCGGCACCCCTCGGGGGACGGCCGGTTCGCGGTCGTCGCCGGAGGCAAGGAGTCGGTCACCCACTACGACACGATCGAGGCGTTCCGCGCCGCGTCGCTGCTGGACATCAAGCTGGAGACCGGCAGGACCCACCAGATCCGGGTCCACATGTCGGCGCTGCGCCACCCGTGCGTCGGCGACATGATGTACGGCGCCGACCCGACGCTGGCCGCGCGCCTGGGCGTCGCCCGGCAGTGGCTGCACGCCGTCTCCCTGGCGTTCGAGCATCCGACGACGGGCGAGTGGGTCGGCTTCACCACCGACTATCCCGACGACCTCGCCCACGCCCTGAAGGTCGTCGGCGAGGAGTCCTGGTGACGGCCGTCACGACGGCCTCCTGACACCCGCCGCGGAGGCGAAGGCGGGCGGCCGGGCTCTGAGGCGGACCGGCCTCCGGCCGGGATCAGGAGACCTTCGCGAGGGTCTCCAGCGCGGCCCCGGGGTCGACCTCGCCGAACGGCTGGTCCCCCTGGTCCTGCTCGCCCGCGCTCTGCTCGTCCCCCTGCTCGGGCTCCGAGCCGCTCTCGCCGTTGCCCGAGTCCGCGCCGTCCTCGTTCTCCTGCCCCTTGCCGCCGCCCTTGCCCTTGCCCTTGTCGTCTTTCTTGTCGGAATCCGGCTTCTGATCCTTGCCGGAGTCCTTCTCGGGGTCCTTGGAGTCCTTCTCCGGGCCCTTCTTCGGGGGAGCCTCGGAGGGCTCGCTCGTCGACGGCGGAGGCTCGCTCTGCGGCTCGTCCGGGGTCACCGGGGGAGCGGCGGGTTCCCGCTCGGTCTCCGTGGGCGCGGGCTTCTTCTTCGTGGGCAGCCTGGCCTGCTCGGGCCTCGTCCGGGGTGAGCCGTTCCCCGCGGGGGTGCTCGCCGAGGTCGACGGCTCCCCGGAGACGCCGGGGGAGGAGTTCAGCGCGACCCAGGCCGCCCCGCCCGCGGTCATGGCGACCGCGAGCGCCGCGGCGACCCTGGCCAGCGCGGCCGGGCGTCGCCGCCGCGCGCCGGGGACGGCCGCGGCGTCCTCGCCGCCGGCAGGCGCCGCCGCGACGGGCGGCGTCCCGGGTGCGGTCCCCCGCCCCGGGACCTGCCCGGCGATCTGCTCCGCGACCTGGCCGGTCACCGGCACGGGGACGGGGACGGGCAGGTCGATCGGCATGGTGGCCTGGGGGGCGGTCCCGTTCACGATGGAGCGCAGGTGGATCTGCACGTCCTGGGCGGACATGCGCTGGGCGGGGTCCTTGCGGAGCAGGCCGTAGATCACCGGTCCCAGGGACCCGGCGTGCCTGAGGGGGGCGGGCTCCTCGTGCATGACCGCGCTGAGCGTCGCCAGCGGGTGGGCGCGCTCGAAGGGCGAGCGGCCCTCGACCGCCACGTAGAGCGTCACGCCGAGCGACCACAGGTCGGAGGCGAACTCCGCGGGCCCTCCGCCCGCGCGCTCCGGCGCGATGAACGCCGGGGTGCCGATGAGGGCGCCGGTCCTGGTCACCGACGAGTCGCCTTCCAGCACCGCGATGCCGAAGTCGGTCAGCACGGCCCTGCCGTCCCTGGCGAGCAGCACGTTGTCCGGTTTGACGTCGCGGTGCAGCACTCCCGCGTTGTGGGCGGCGACCAGCGCCCCGAGCACCTCCAGCCCGATCTGCGCCACCCGGACCGGAGGCAGCGGCCCGTCCTCGCGGACCACCGCCCCGAGCGTCCTGGACTCGACCAGCTGCATGACGATCCACGGACGTCCGTGTTCCTCGATCACGTCGTAGACCGTGGCGACGCCCGGGTGGCCGATCCTGCCCGCCGCGCGGGCCTCCCTGAGCGTCCTGAGGGTGAACACCTCACGCTCGGGGCCCGTCAGGTCCGGCGAGGGGATGACCTCCTTGACCGCGACGTCGCGGCCGAGAACCTCGTCCTTCGCTCGCCAGACCGTGCCCATTCCCCCCCGGCCGATGTGCTCCAGCAGCCGGTACCGCGTGCCGATGATCCCCTGAGAATCGGTCATGGGCTGCCGACTACCCCCGATCCGTCCCGGTATTCAGGACGAATCACGCAGACCGCCGCAATGATCAGCATCTGGGGTGAACTTTCGGAGCCTCGTGCCGGCCCCGGCCCCTGTCGCGGGGCCCGGCGTCCGGGCTCAGGCGGGTTCGGGGATCCGGACGGGCGCGGAGCCCTCGTCGCGCGGCGCTGACGGCTCGGTTCGCAGGAGTCGCGCGGCCCAGACGGGCAGCCACCAGTTCCAGCGGCCCATCATCGCGACCGCCGCCGGGACCAGGACGCCCCGGATGAGGGTGGCGTCCAGGAGGACGCCCAGCGCCAGGCCGCTGGCGAACACCTTCACGTCCAGCTCCGGCGTCATGGCCAGCGCGGCGAAGGAGACGAACAGGATCAGCGCCGCCGAGGTGACCAGCCGCCCGGTACGGCCGACGCCCTCGACGACCGCGTGCTCGGTGCTGCCGGACCTGTCGTACTCCTCACGCATCCTGGCCAGGATGAACACCTCGTAGTCCATGCTCAGGCCATAGAGGAAGGCGAAGACGGTCAGCGGCACGAACTCGCCGATCGACCCGGTCGGCTGGATGTCCAGCAGCTGCCTGGTGCCCCAGCCGAACTGCCACAGCAGCACCATCGCGCCGATCACCGCACCCAGCGAGAGCAGGTTCAGGACGATCGCCTTCAGCGGCAGCAGCAGCGAGCGGAAGGCCCGCGCCAGCATCACGAACGTGACCAGCGCGATCAGGGCGAGCATCCAGGGGAACGCCCCGTAGGCGCGCTCCTGGAAGTCCATGCTCTGCGCCGCGTTGCCGCCGACCCGCGCGTTCGACGGCGCGGCCTCGCGCACCCGGGAGACGGTGGCCTCGCCCGCCGCGGCGCCGTTCTCCGCGATCGGCAGCACGGTGACGACGGCGGTCCCGTCCCGGCGCCAGGACGGGGTGTCGGGGGCGAGCACGGTGGACACGCCCTCCACGCCTCTCAGCCGCTGGACGGCCTGGCCGGGGTCCCCGGTGACCAGCACGTCGAACGGGGTGATCGAGCCCACGGGGACGCCCGCCTCGCGCAGCGCCGCCAGCCCCTCGTGACCGGGGCCCGAGGTGCGCAGGTCCCCGCTCTCCGGCAGGCCGAGATCGACGCCCAGGGCGGTCACCGTCAGCGCGACCAGCAGTCCCCCGGTGAGCAACGCGGCGGGCACGCGCAGCCGCACCACCCCGCGCGCCCACGCCGACCAGGCCCTTCCCGCCCTCGCCTCGCGACGGAAGCGGGGCCGCTCACCGCCCTCACTGGCGCGCCCGCGCTCCAGACGCCGCCCGGCCAGCGCGAGCAGCACCGGCAGCACGGTGAGCGTCGAGACGACGCTCGTCGCCGTGATGACCATTCCGGCCAGGCCCAGGCTGCGCAGGAACGGCACCGGAAGCACCACCATGGTCACCAGCCCGGTCGCGACCGCCATGCCGCTGAACAGCACCGCGCGTCCCGCGCCCGCCATCGCCCGGTGCACGGCCTCGTCGCCCCGGTACCCGCCCGCCTGCTCCTCGCGCCAGCGGGCCACCAGCAGCAACGAGTAGTCCACCGCGATGCCCAGCCCCAGCAGGGGCATCGTGGTGAGCGCCACGTCGTGCACGGTCATCGCGAACGTCAGCAGCAGGATGACGACGAACGCCAGGAAGATCGACATGATCGAGACGAGGAGCGGCACTAGGGCCAGCGCCGAGCGGAACACCAGCAGCAGGACGATCACCGAGGCGAGCACGCCGACGCCGATCTTGGCAGGGACGTCGACGCCGCCCGCGTCCACGCCGGGCGCGAGCGTGTCCAGGCCCGTCACGCGCACGCTCGTGCCCCGAGGCAGCGCGGGGGTCATCGCCTCGACGATGACCGGGCCCTCGTCCGGGGTCTCCCCGAGGCCGCCGCCCGGCGGGCTGCCGTCGGAGTAGGCGCCGGGGAAGACCAGCCCGAAGGAGGTCCTGCCGTCGGAGCCGATCAGCCGGGGGTCGCCGGTGTCGGCGTAGGAGACCACCCGGGACGTGGGCAGCCTGGCGGAGACGGCGGCGAAGGCGCGGCCCAGCTCCTGTCTCCGGTCCTCGGCCCGCGTCCCCTCGGGGAACACGACGACCGGGACGAACGGCCGCTGGTAACCGCCGTTCCCGTAGATCCTGACGATTTCCCGGTTGGCGTCGAAGGCGGGCATGCCCGGGTGGGAGTACTCCTCCGAGAGGCGCTGGATCGCGATCGGGGTCGCGCCCATGCCCGCCAGAAGTCCCAGCAGCGCGAGCAGGACGACCAGCCCCTTGCGCCGCAGGACGAAGGCCGAAAGTCTCTTCATGCCCGTCAGTCCAACAAAAAGATCTTTGACCGCCCTGTGCCCGTTCTTAGAGCGGCGTGTGAATCCTCGTTCACGGGGTTCTTCGCGCCTTCCGTGCGATCTTTCAGGCCAGACTGGTCGCGTGAGCCGCATATTGGTCGTAGATGATGAGCCCTATCTCGCCGATCTCGTCGCCACCGCCCTGCGCTACGAGGGATTCGAGACGGCGATCGCCGGAACGGGGGCCGCGGCGGTTGCGCTGGCCCGTGCCTTCGACCCCGACCTGATCGTCCTGGACGTGATGCTGCCCGACGTGCTCGGCACGGAGGTCTGCCGTCGGATCAGGAGCACGGGCTCACAGGCGCCGGTGGTCTTCCTCACCGCCCGCGACGCCACCGAGGACAAGATCAGCGGACTGACCGTGGGGGGCGACGACTACGTCACCAAGCCGTTCAGCCTGGAGGAGCTGATCGCCCGGATAAGGGCCGTGCTGCGGCGGACCAGGCGGACGGACCCGGGCGGCGGCAGGCTGACCTTCGCCGACCTGGTCGTCGACGAGGACGCCCACGAGGTGCGGCGGGACGGCCGCCGCGTCGACCTCACCCCGACGGAGTTCAAGCTGCTGCGCTTCCTGGCGCTCAACGCGGGAAGGGTCGTCTCCAAGCGGCAGATCCTCGACCACGTCTGGGAGTACGACTTCGGCGGCAACGACGGGATCGTGCAGACCTACGTCAGCTACCTGCGCCGCAAGGTCGACGCCTTCGACCCGCCCCTCATCCACACCGTGCCCAGGGTGGGATACGTCCTGCGCCTGCCGAGGGAGGACTGATGTCGCTGCGGGTCCGCCTCGTGCTGACCGCCGTCGTCCTGGTCGCCCTCGCGCTGGGCATGGCGGCGGGGGCGACGTTCGGCGCGTTGCAGGACTGGCGCGGGCCCGGCGGCTCCCGGCTGCTCGCCCTGACCACGCCGCAGGCGCTGGAGGCGGCCTCCGACGAGCTGACCGAGCGCATCGCCTACGTCATGATCGGTTCGTCGCTGTTCGCGCTGGTCTGCCTGACCCTCCTGGCGGCGCACCTCGTCCACCGGGGCCTGCGCCCGCTGGAGCGCATCGTCGAGACCGCGGCCGCCATCGCCGGGGGCGACCTCGGCCGCCGGGTCGAGACGGCGCCGCTCACCGGGGAGGTGGGCCGTCTCGGTCACGCGCTCAACCAGATGCTCGCCCAGATCGAGGACGCCTTCCGCGAGCGGGAGGCGTCGCAGGACCGGCTGCGCCGCTTCGTCGCCGACGCCTCCCACGAACTGCGCACCCCGATCGCCTCTGTCAGGGGGTACGCCGAGCTGTTCCGGCGCGGCGCGGCCACCAGGCCGGAGGACCTGGCCAAGGCCATGAGCAGGATCGAGGCGGAGGCCACCCGGATGGGCTCGCTGGTGGACGAGATGCTGCTGCTGGCCAGGCTGGACCAGGGCCGTCCCCTTGAGCGCGCCCCGGTCGAGCTGACCGCCCTGGCGGCCGACGCGATCGCCGACACCCTGGCCATCGAACCGCTCAGACCGCTGTCGCTGGAGTGCGAAGGACCGGTCGAGGTGCTCGGCGACGCCGCCAGGATCCGCCAGATCGTCGGCAACCTGCTCGCCAACGTGCTCAGCCACACCCCGGAGGGGACTCCGGCGGTCGTCAGGATCACGGCCGAGGCCCCGCACGCCGTGATCGAGGTGGCCGACGAGGGGGCGGGGCTCACCGAGGAGCAGGCCGCCCTGGTCTTCGAACGCTTCCACCGGGGAGAGCACGCCCGCGGCGGTGCCCGCCGTCAGGGGGGCGCGGGCCTCGGGCTGTCGATCGTCGCCGCCGTCGCCGCCGCGCACGGCGGCGACGCCGGGGCGACCTCCGGCCCCGGCGAGGGGGCGACGTTCCGGGTACGGCTCCCGCTCAGGCCACCAGCCAGCGGAGCCCAGCGGTGACGACGGCCGCCGTCGCGATCACCACCAGGAAGGGCGCGCGCAGCAGCAGCGCCACGACGGCCGCTCCCAGCCCCGCGGTACGCGGCCAGTCCACCAGCAGCGACTGGCCGTGCGCGAAGGTCTGCACCGCGATCAGCGCGGCCAGCAGCGCCACCGGGACCAGCGCCGCGAAGCGCTGCACCCGCGGGTGGTCGAGCAGCCTGCGCGGCGCGGACAGCCCGGCCAGCTTCAGCGCGTAGCACCCCGCGCAGGTGGCGATCACAGCCCACCACACAGCGCTCACCGGGGCCTCCTCATGATCACGGCGAGCGCGGCGACCGCCGCGATGAGCACGGGCACGCCGGGCGGGGTGAACGGGGTCGCGGCCAGCGCGATCGCCGCGCCGCCCGCCGCGATCGTCCGCAGCGTGCGGGTCTCCGGGCCGTCGCCGGTGAGCCTGGGCCACAGGATCGCGAGGAACGTCGCGGGACCGACCGCGTCCAGGCCGAGCACGGCCGGGTCGGAGATCCAGGAGGTCCCCACCGCGCCCAGCAGGGTGGTGAGGTTCCAGGTCAGGTAGAGGCTGGCGAACGTGACGGCGAAGCCCGTCCTGGCCGACTCGTCGTCCGGCTGGGCCATGGCCACCGCGGTCGTCTCGTCGATCACGCCATGGGCCATGAGGAACCTGCGCCCGCCCCTGGCCCCCAGCACGTCGGCCATGCGCAGGCCGTACAGGCTGTTGCGGCCTCCGAGCAGCAGCGCGCCCGCGGTGCCCGCGACGAGGTTCCCGCCGCCCGCGACGACGCCGACCATGGCGAACTGCGAGGCGCCGGTGAAGGCGAACAGGCTCAGCACGCACGCCTGCGTGACGCTCAGTCCCGCGGTGACCGCGCTGGCGCCGAAGGCGAGCCCGGCCAGTCCGACGGCGATCCCCACTCCCAGTCCGTCCCTGATTGCTGAGGAACGAGTGGATGTTTCCATGTGGACGAGGTTATGTCCGGCTTCAGGGCCGGGTCTTGTACGTTCCTGCACGTTGGTACGCGGCAGGGGGAACGCCCACCATCCGTTTGAAGTGCCTGGTCAGGTGGGCCTGGTCGGTGAACCCCACATCGCCGGCGACCTGCGAGGGCGGCACGCCGGAGTCGAGCAGTCCGCGGGCCCGCTGGACTCGCAGCGTGTTCAGGTAGGCGTGCGGAGGCAGCCCCGTCGCCGCCTTGAACGCCCGGATGAGGGCGAACGGCTTCGACCGTACGGCCAGCGCCAGATCCTCCAGCGTGGGCGGGTCGACGAGCCGCTCGTGCAGGATCTCCCGCGCGAGCCGGACCGCCCTGGGGTCGTCGGACAGCTGCGTCTCCGGTGGCAGGCGGCCCGCGTGGTGTCGCAGCAGCGTGCCGAAGGCCGCGCGGGCCAGTGTCGAGGAGGCCAGGTCGTCGCCGCGCTCGGCGGCGTCGTGCGCGGCCCTCAGCAGCGTCGCGCTGTGCGGGTTCGAGACGACGGCCTCGGGGAAGTACGGCGTGCCGCGCCCGGCGAGCAGCTCGGCGGCGATCTCGGCGATGACCTCGACCGAGGGGTAGAGCATCCGGTAGGCCCAGCCGTCCGGCTCGCCCGCGTGCCCGGTGTGCGCCTGCTCGGGGTCGACGAGAACCACGCTTCCCGCGCCCGCGCGGTGCCGGGCGCCCCGGTAGTCGAACTCCTCGACGCCGGACACGATCACCCCGATGGCGTATCCGTCGTGCGCGTGCCGGGTGAACCTGTGGGTCACGTATCTGGCCCTGAGCAGGTCGACCCCGGGCAGCGCCGGGTTTCGCCAGAAGCGCGCGGCCTCCGGCTCCGCCCCGAGGCCGGTCTCCGGCCCGGCCTCCCGGCCCGCCCCGGGCCAGGTCTCCTGTCTCGCTCCCAGTCCTGTCTCCCGGCCCGCCCCCAGGCCCGTCACGGTCTGAAGGTCTCGGTGAACCTGTCGAAGAACGTCCGGTCCCACTCGGACTCGGGGCTCTCCCAGTAGATCGCGTAGGGACGGCCGGCGGCCGTGCGGAACCCCCGGTCCAGGACGTGGGTCCGGACGCCGTTCTTCAGGTAGGTGAACTCCCAGTCGGCAGCCTCCAGCCCACGATATCTCCGCGGGGTGATGCCGACCCGTTCGTACCCCGGCCAGAGCTTCCTGGCCAGCCCGCCCTTCTCGACCTTCTCCCAGTGCCTGACCGGGTCCGTCTCCGGGTCCTCCGTCGACTCGATCCACAGGAAGGCGTCCGACCCCGGAGCCCTGAACTCCACCCGGTCGCGCCCGGCGGAGCGCTTGGTCGTCCAGCCGCGCGGCATCCCCACGCTGAAGCCGAGCGGGTCGCGGTAGAGCTGCCAGCCGTCGGGAAGCTGGGTCGGACGGCCCGAGGCGGTGGGACGGGAGGTCCTGGACGGCTTGGGCGACCTGGAAGGGGAGACCGTCGTGCCGGGGACCGCGGCGGTGGCCGTCGGCGAGGTCGGGACGTCCCCCGGCTCGCCCCCCAGGTTGCGGAGCACCAGCCATCCGCCGACCCCGACCGCCAGGGCGAGCACGGGCGCGCCCACCATGAGGGCCGTCCGCCGGGTGGCGGGACGCCGCCGCGCCGACGTGGGGTCGTCGTCCGAGGCGTGCTGCCCCCGCCGCGTCCTGGGGCCGGGGTACGGCTGCTCGGCGGGCTGGAAGGGCTGCCCCGCCTGGGCGGAGGGGTCCGGGAAGGACGGCTGGAACGGGTCGGCGCCGGGGAGCGGGTGCTCCGTCCTGGTCGGGCTGTGGGGGTGGAGCGACTGGAACGGGTCGTTCGTGGCCGGCGTCCGCCCCGCGTGCGGGAGGTCGCCGTGGTGCGGCTGGCCGGAGGGGTGGGTGAGCTGGAAGGGCAGCCCACCGTGGGTGGGGCCGGTGCGCGGCGAGTGCCCCTGGCCGTGGGGGAGGGGCGGCTGCCCCCCGTGCTGGGGAGGGCCGTGCTGGGGAAGCCAGGCGGTGGGCGGCACGCCCGCGGGACGCGGCGCCTCCCCGGCGTACCTGGCGTCCGCGGCGTACCGGGCCTCTTCGGCGCGGCGTCGCTCCACGGCGTACTGGTTGCCCGCGTAGGGGTCCCCGGCGTGCGGGGTTCCGGCGTGCGGGGCGGCGCCGTACGCCTCCACGCCGTGCGACCCGTACGCCTGCGCGCCGTACGGGGCGCCGGTGTGGGGGTCCCCGGCGTGAGGTGCTCCGTTGTGGGGCGCTCCGGCGTACGACGCGGCGCCGTAGGGTCCCGCGTCGTACGCCGGCTGCCCGGTCTGCGGCTGCCCCGCGTGCGGCGCACGGCCGTGGTGGGCGGCCGGGCCCGCCTGCGCGGACCGGTCGCCCGTGGCGGCCCCGCCGGGGAGGCGGTCCGCCGAGGCGCGGGTGAGCAGGGCCTCGGCCTCGTCGGCGGACATCCGGGCGGCGGGCTCCCTGGCCATCAGGCCGAGGATCGCGGAGGCGAGAGGCCCGCTGTGCGACATGGGGCTGGGCTCGCCGTTCAGGACCGCCATCATGGTCGCCGCGGCCGTCGGGCGCTCGAACGGCGGATGCCCCTCCAGGGCCGCGTACAGCGTCGCCCCCAGGGACCACAGGTCGGACTCGGGGGTCGCGGACATCCCGTGGAGCCGTTCGGGGGGAAGGAAGGCGGGGGTGCCGACCATCCCGCCGGTGCGGGTGATCCCGGTCTCCTGCGTCATCGAGGCGATGCCGAAGTCGGTCAGCACCACCCGGCCGTCGTCGGCCAGCAGCACGTTCTCCGGCTTGACGTCACGGTGCAGCACCCCCGCGGCGTGCGCCGCCCGCAGCGCGCCCAGCACGTGCAGCCCGACCGAGGCGACCCGATCAGGGGAGAGCGGCCCCGCCTGGCGCACGACCTCGCCCAGGGAGCGCGACCGGACCAGCTGCATGACGATCCACGGCCTGCCCTCCTCCTCGACCACGTCGTGCACGATGATCACAGAGGGGTGGTCGAGCCGCCCCGCGGTCTTCGCCTCCCGGATCGTCCGCCGGTTCAGGTCGACGCGCGCCGCCTCGTCGACCCCCCGGTAGCGAACCTCCTTGACCGCGACGATCCGGTCGAGAAGCTCGTCGTGGGACCGCCAGACGACGCCCATCCCGCCTTCGCCGATGGGTTCCAGCAGGCGGTATCGGCCCGCCACCTTCCGTTCGGTCATTCTCCCCGCCCCTCCCAAACCAACGCATCGTAGCCGGTCAGGACGCTTCCCTACTTTTTCGAGGAGAAGGTCGCGGTGAACCCCTTGAAGAGACCCAGGTTCTTGTCCCACTCGTCGGCCCGAGTGTGCCAGTAGATCGCGTATCCCCGGCCGCCCTCGGTGATGAATCCCCGGTCGATCACCCGTGCCTTGCCGGAACTCATGTTCCAGGTGAACTCCCAGTCGGCGGCCTTCTTCATGTAGTCGACCTTGTCGATCCGGACGCGCTTGTAGCCGTTGAAGGAGCTCCGGCTGTAGCGCTCCTGCTCCTGCCAGTCCTTCTTCGGGTCGGAGCTGGGGTTCTCGGTGTACTCGATCAGCAGGTAGCTCACCCGGTCGGGACCGCGGAACCACACCGACTGCCCGGAGCGCCGGTCCACGCCCCATCCCTTCGGCAGGCCGACGGAGAACCCGTTGCCGTCCTTGTGCGTGTGCCAGCCGTCGGGGAGCTTGGAGTCCTTCTCCTTCTTGGTCGGGCTGGGACTCGGGCTGTCGCCCGAGGAGGGCTCGGAGGTGGGCTTCCCGCTCGTCTCGGCGGGCAGGCCGGACCCGTTCGGCTCGCTGGGGCGCGGCGCGGGCAGACCGCCCGTCGTCTGGCCGGAACGCATCCCGAGCCATCCCGCGACGAGTCCGACGATCACGAGCGCGGGCACGATGAGCAGCAGGGCCCGCCTCAGCGGCGACCTGGAGGGCTCCTCCGGCACTCCCGAGGGAGACGTGGCGAGATACTCCTCCATCGGCACGGCCCGGGGGGAGGAGGGCTTGAGGTCGGCGAGGAGGTCCCGGCTGGGGACGGGCGCGACCCCGGCCGGGGACTCCTGGACCCGGCGCACCGGAGGGACGGGCTCGCGCCCCGCCTTGGCGGCGGGAGCCGGGGCCGGGCGGGGGACGGGGGCGGAGACAGGGGTCCGGATCCGCGCCGGGGCGGACGCGGGACGCCCGGCCTGCCCGGACACCGGATCGGGTTTCCGCGGCGCCTGGGCCGGGCCGGGAACGGGTTTCCGCGGCGGCGTCCTGACCGGTCCGGGAGGGGAGACGGCTCCGGAGGCGGAGTCCGCCCCCGGAACCGGCGCAGGCTTCGAGGCGGGCGCCGACCCCGGTCGCCGGCCCTGCTCCCGAGGCTCCCGAGGCTCCCGCTCCGCGGGCTCGGCCGTCTCGGGCCGTCGCGCCGGGGCGTCCTGCGCGGGGGAGCCGAGCTTCACTCCCGTCGCGGGCAGGTCCTCCGCGCGGTACTGGATCCCCGGGTCGGTCTCGGCCGTCGCCGCGCTCGTCCCCGGATCCGCGTCCACGGGCGTCGGCGCGGGGGTGACGGCCACCGAGGGCATGACGGCCGTCCTGGCGGGCCGCCGCTGCCTGTCGTCGTCCTCGACCACCTCGCGCAGCAGCCGCGAGGCCTCCTCGTAGGACATCCGCAGCTCAGGGTCCTTGCGGAGCAGCCCCTCGAGGACGGGGGTGAGCCGCCCCGCGTTCACCGGGGGCTCGGGTTCGTCGTTCAGCACGGCGTGCATGGTCGGCAGCGCCCCGCCCCGGTCGTGCGGGGGCTTGCCCTCGACGGCCGCGTACAGCGTGGCCCCGAGGGACCACAGGTCCGACTCGCGCTGCGCGCTGGCGCCCTTGATCCGCTCAGGCGGGATGAACGCGGGCGTGCCCGCGATCCCGGTCATGGTCAGCGCGGTCTCCGCCTCCAGCGTCGCGATGCCGAAGTCGGTCAGCACCACCCGGCCGTCGTCGGCCAGCAGCACGTTCTCCGGTTTGACGTCACGGTGCAGCACCCCCTGGGCGTGGGCGGCGCGCAGCGCCTCCAGCACCGCCAGCCCGATCTCGGCGACCCGCTTGGCGGGCAACGGCCCGTCCTGGCGCAGGACCCTGCCGAGCGAGCGGGACTCCACCAGCTGCATGACGATCCAGGGCCTGCCGTCCTCCTCGACCACGTCGTGGACGACGACCACGTTCGGGTGCGTCAGCCGTCCAGCGGCACGCGCCTCGCGCTTGGTGCGCCGGTTGAAGTCCTCCTGGTTGTCCTCGCCGAGAGAGTCGGCGTAGCGGACCTCCTTGACCGCGACCTCCCGGTCGAGGAGCTCGTCGTGCGCCCGCCAGACGATGCCCATGCCACCCCGGCCGATGGGTTCGAGCAGGTGGTAGCGGGAGGCAACGCGACGTCCCTCAGGCTGTGCTTCGGCCATCAACCGCACCTACCCCTTTCTAAACCCCCGAATACTCTCATAGGCCGAGGTGGGTGATCGACTCTCCTGGGATCTGGAAGTCCGTACCCACGGAGGTGTTGACCTGCAAGTGGCGTCTGGGGCTGAGATGCCCTATCGTCGTTTTCATGACTAGCTATTCCGTGTTTATCGAGCCGGCTCCGAGGAGCCGGTCGTGACAGCGTGACGTAGCGACCGTTCGGAGCCGGCAGGGGCAGAGACGCCACAGTCTCTGCCTTTTTTGTTTCTTACGATTCGCCGGACCACGGGATGTGCGCGCCGGCTGAGCATGGGGAGCCGAGATGTCGTTGACCGCACACCTGGAGCGCGGCGCCGTACAGGTGGGGACGCTCACGGTGGGGGCCGGACCGGCCGTGGTGATCGGCGGAGCGGGGGCGGACGCCCGCTGGGTCAGCCTGCGCGACCACCACGGGCGGGTGCCCGCGGCGGAGACCGTCGCCGCGGTCCGCGCGGAGTGGGCCGGGCCGATCCTGGTCGAGCCGTTCTCCGCGGCCGACCTGCCGGAGATCGTCGCCGACGTCGAAGGGGTGATCGTCGGCGCGGCCTGGATGCAGGACTTCCAGCTGGTCAGGGCGGTCGCCAGGCTCGGCCTGCCGGTGGTGGTCCAGCGCGGTCCCGCCGCGACCCTGGAGGAGTGGCTCGCCATCGCCGACTACTGCGTCGCCGAGGGCAACGACCGGGTGGTGCTCTGCGAGAGCGGCAGCCGTACGCACCAGGCGGGGATCACCCTCGACCTGGCCCTGATGCGGGAGGCGAGGCGACGTTCCGGGCGTCCTGTCCTGGCCGACCTCGGCGAGGAGCCCGCCCTGGCCGCGGCGGCCGTCGCGGCGGGGGCCGACGGGCTCCTGCTGGCCCAGGACGCCGCCGAGCGGACCGCCCTCGCCGCGCAGGAGGCCGTGCGGATCGTCGGAGCGGTCACCCGATCCGAGGTCCCCGACTCCGTCCTGGCCGCGCGGAGCGCCATCGACCGCGTCGACGCGGCCCTCGCGGTCCTCCTGGAGCGCCGCGCCGAGCTCGCGGGCACCATCCAGCGCCTCAAGCCCGTCGGCGGCTTCGCCGGCCGTGACATGGACCGCGAGCGCCGCCTGGTCGAGGAGATGGCCCGCAGGGCCCCGACCCTGGGCGAGGCGCGGCTCGCGTCCATCATGAACGCGGTCATCGAGGCGGGCCTGCACCTGGCGGAGGAGCGGGCGGCGAACGCCCAGGCCTAGGGCCTGCGCCCGCCACGGCCGAGAGGACGTCGTGTCCTGTCCGGAGAGCGGCTGGTCCGCACCCGGACGGGACACGGAGGGCGTCCGCTCCGGACCGGGCCCGTGCGCGGCGGGGCGGGGGAGGGGACTCACGTCTCCAGGCCGAGTCCGGGGTCCAGGCGGCGCCGGGCGGTGGCGGCCAGCCGGGACAGGCGGGCGGTCTCCTCGGTGAGGACCTCGCGGCCGTGCCCGGTCAGGTCGTAGTAGCGGCGGTGGCGGCCCCCGACGACCTCCTCGCCCACCACGGCCACCAGGCCGTCGGCCGCCAGCCGGTCGAGCGCGCCGTAGAGGGTGCCCGCGCCGAGCCGTACCCGCTCCTCGGACAGCTCCCGAACCGTTTTGATCACGCCGTATCCGTGCAGGGGGCCCTCGGAGAGGGCCAGCAGGATCAGATAGCTCTGCTCGCGTAAGGCCACATTCGATATATATCGTGTAACGTACTATTGATCAAGGGGTGACCGGTCGCGGCGGGAGGAGACGATCCGCCACCCGGCGGTGATGGCGACCGCCAGCAGCGGGATGCAGAGGAAGGCGACGCGCTGGTCGGCGTCCGCGAACGGCATGAGGAGCACGACCAGCGCCAGGAAGCCCAGGGTGAGCCAGTTGCTGTACGGCGAGCCCGGCATCCGGAAGCGCGGGCGTTCCAGCAGGCCCCGCTCGGCGGCCTGGCGGAGGCGGAGCTGGCAGAAGACGAGGGCGCCCCAGGTGGTGATCACGCCGAGGGAGGCGACCGCGGTCGCGATGTTGAAGGCGCGTTCCGGTACGAAGTAGTAGAGGGCGACCCCGGACAACAGCACGCCCGCCGTGATGAGGATGCCGCCGTAGGGGACGTGGCGGGAGCCGAGATGCCCGGCGAAGGCGGGGGCCTCGCCCCTGAGGGCCATGGCCCGCAGGATGCGCCCCGTCGAGTACAGGCCCGAGTTGCACGACGACATGGCCGCGGTGATCACGACGAGGTTCATGGCGTCCGCCGCCCAGGGGGCGCCGAGGGCGGTGAAGACCGTCACGAACGGCGACTGGCCCGGGCCGTACGCGGTCCACGGCAGGACCATCGCGAGCAGCAGGACCGAGCCGACGTAGAAGATCGCGATCCGCCAGACCACACCGTTGATCGCCCTGGGCATGATCTCCCTGGGATTCCTGGTCTCGCCCGCGGCGATGCCGACCAGCTCGATCGAGGCGTAGGCGAAGACCACCGACTGCAGGCTCATCAGGACCACCGGGAACCCGTTGGGCAGGAAACCGCCGTGGTCGACGAGGTTGCCGACCCCCGCGGTGCTCCCGCCCAGGGACGTCCCGAAGATCACCAGCGTCAGCCCGACCACCAGGAACGCGCATATGGCCAGCACCTTGAGCATGGCGAACCAGAACTCCAGCTCGCCGAAGAGCCGCACCGACAGCAGGTTGACCACCAGCACGAACGCCAGCGCGACGAGCGCGGTGACCCAGCGGGGGAACTGCGGGGCCCACAGGCCCACGTACGTGGAGATCGCGGTCAGTTCCGCGATGCCGGTGAAGGCCCAGTTGAGCCAGTACATCCAGCCGCTGGCGAAGGCGGCCCACGGCCCGACGAAGTCGGCGGCGTAGTCTACGAAGGAGCCCGAGGTGGGCCTGTACAGCACCAGCTCGCCGAGGGCCCGCATGACGAAGAACGCCGCGAGCCCGGCGGTCGCGTACGACAGCACGAGCGCGGGGCCCGCCGCCTGGAGCCGCCCGCCGGAGCCGAGGAAGAGGCCCACGCCGATCGCGCCGCCGATCGCTATCATCTGCACCTGGCGATTGCCGAGCGCGTGGCTGTAGCCCTCGTCGGTCCTCATGGCTTCCCCCCGTTTGCCCCGCCTGGAAACGATGTTACGGACAGTATCCAATCGTCACTCCACGTGCAGGGCGTCGGGTGCCCCCAAAGGGCGGCGAACGGCGTAGGCTTCCCACGCCGACACGCGACTAGGGGGAGGAACGAGGCCGCATGTCCGACTCGTTTGTGCATCTTCACGTTCACACGGAGTACTCCATGCTCGATGGAGCCGCCCGTCTGAAGCAGATGTTCAAACAGGTCGGAGACCTGGGCATGCCCGCCATCGCGATGACCGACCACGGCAACATGCACGGCGCCTACGACTTCTACAGGCAGGCGACCGGCGCCGGGATCAAGCCGATCATCGGCATCGAGGCCTACGTCGCCCCGGCCTCCAGGCACCAGAAGAAGCCGGTGCTGTGGGGTGAGCCGCACCAGAAGCGCGACGACGTCTCCGCGGGCGGCTACTACACCCACATGACGATCTGGGCGCGCAACGAGCGCGGCCTGAAGAACCTGATGAAGCTCTCCTCGCGCGCCTACACCGAGGGCTTCGTCCGCAAGTGGGCCCGGATGGACGCCGAGACCCTCGCCGAGCACTCCGAGGGGCTGATGGCCACGACCGGCTGTCCGTCCGGCGAGGTGCAGACCCGCCTGCGCCTGGGCCAGTACGACGAGGCGGTCGCGGCGGCGGCGAAGTTCCAGGAGCTGTTCGGCAAGGACAACTACTACCTGGAGGTCATGGACCACGGGCTCGACATCGAGCGCCGGGTCCGCGACGGGCTGACCCGCATCTCCAGGGAGCTGAACATCCCGCCGCTGGTCACCAACGACTCCCACTACACCTACGAGTCGGACGCGACCTCCCACGACGCGTTGCTGTGCATCCAGACCGGCAAGCAGTTGTCCGACCCCGACCGGTTCCGCTTCGACGGCAGCGGCTACTACATCAAGTCCGCCGACGAGATGCGCGCGGTCGACTCCTCCGACCTGTGGGCCGAGGGGTGCCGCAACACGCTGCTGGTCGCCGAGAAGGTCGACCCGACCGGCATGTTCGGCTTCAAGAACCTGATGCCGACCTTCCCCGTGCCCGAGGGGCAGACCGAGGAGAGCTGGTTCCGCGAGGAGATCCGGCGGGGCATGGACCGCCGTTTCCCCGAGGGCGTCGACGAGGTCCATCAGAAGCAGATCGACTACGAGATGGACATCATCCTGCAGATGGGGTTCCCCTCGTACTTCCTCGTGGTCGCCGACTTCATCATGTGGGCCAAGAACAACGGCATCCGGGTCGGCCCCGGGCGTGGTTCCGCGGCGGGCTCCCTGGCCGCCTACGCGCTGGGCATCACCGACCTCGACCCGCTGCCGCACGGCCTGATCTTCGAGCGGTTCCTCAACCCCGACCGCGTCTCCATGCCCGACGTCGACATCGACTTCGACGAGCGTCGCCGCGGTGACGTGATCCGCTACGTGACGGAGAAGTACGGCGCCGACAAGGTCGCCATGATCGCCACCTTCGGCACCATCAAGGCGAAAGCGGCCATCAAGGACGCGGCCCGCGTTCTGGGATACCCGTACGCGCTGGGCGACAAGGTGTCCAAGGCCTTCCCGCCCGCGGTGATGGGCAAGGACATCCCGCTGTCGGGCAT
Organism: Streptosporangium carneum; assembly: GCF_027922005.1. Classification (GTDB taxonomy): domain Bacteria; phylum Actinomycetota; class Actinomycetes; order Streptosporangiales; family Streptosporangiaceae; genus Streptosporangium; species Streptosporangium carneum. The sequence goes on from NZ_BSEV01000009.1 coordinate 141,383, forward strand.
CTTCGACTCCGCTCACCCCCGCTACAACGAGGCCGGCGAGCTGCGCAGGCTGTACGACGAGGACGTCGACGTCAAGTCGGCGATGGACCTCGGCAGGGGCCTGGAGGGGCTGATCCGGCAGACCGGCGTGCACGCCGCGGGCGTCATCATGTCCTCGGAGGTGCTGACCGACTACATCCCGATCATGCGCCGCGACTCCGACGGTGTGATCATCACGCAGTTCGACTACCCGACCTGCGAGACGCTCGGCCTGCTGAAGATGGACTTCCTGGGCCTGCGCAACCTCACGATCATCGACGACTGCCTGAAGATGATCGAGGCCAACACCGGCACCGCGATCGACCTGCTCAAGCTCCCGCTGGACGACCGCAAGACCTACGAGCTGCTCGGCAGGGGCGACACCCTGGGGGTGTTCCAGCTGGACGGCGGCGGCATGCGCTCGCTGCTGCGGCTGATGAAGCCCGACAACTTCGAGGACATCTCCGCCGTCGGCGCGCTGTACCGCCCGGGCCCGATGGGCGCCAACTCCCACACCAACTACGCGCTGCGCAAGAACGGCCAGCAGGAGATCACCCCGATCCACGAGGAGTTCCGCGAGTCGCTGGAGGACATCCTCGGCACGACCTACGGTCTGATCGTCTATCAGGAGCAGGTCATGGCCATCGCGCAGAAGGTCGCCGGGTTCTCGCTCGGCAAAGCGGACCTTCTGCGCCGCGCGATGGGCAAGAAGAAGAAGGCCGAGCTGGACAAGCAGTTCGAGTCCTTCGAGCAGGGCATGAAGGACAACGGCTACTCCGCCGCGGCGATCAAGACCCTCTGGGACATCCTGCTGCCCTTCTCCGACTACGCCTTCAACAAGGCGCACAGCGCCGCCTACGGGCTGGTCTCCTACTGGACCGCGTACCTCAAGGCCAACTATCCGGCCGAGTACATGGCAGGTCTGCTGACCTCGGTCAAGGACGACAAGGACAAGTCGGCCCTCTACCTCAACGAGTGCCGCCGGATGGGCATCAAGGTGCTCCCGCCGGACGTCAACGACTCCGACTTCGACTTCACCCCGCGCGGCACCGACGTCCGCTTCGGCCTGTCGGCCATCCGCAACGTCGGCGGCAACGTGGTCGACGGGATCATCTCGGCGCGCAAGGACAAAAGCCGCTTCGCGGACTTCAAGGACTTCCTGCGCAAGGTCCCGATGATCGTCTGCAACAAGCGGGTCATCGAGTCGCTGATCAAGGCGGGCGCCTTCGACTCGTTCGCGCACGAGCGCAAGGGCCTGGTGATGGTCCACGAACAGGCCGTCGACAGCATCATCGGCATCAAGAAGAACGAGGCGCAGGGACAGGACTCGCTGTTCGGGGCGATCGAGGGGGCCGAGGACCAGACCTTCGACGTGCAGATCCCGCCGGGGGAGTGGGACAAGAACACCCTGCTGCAGTTCGAGCGGGAGATGCTGGGCCTGTACGTCTCCGACCACCCGCTCTTCGGCGTCGAGCACATCCTCGCCTCGGGCGCGGACTGCTCGGTCGCCGCGCTGCAGGACGAGCATCGTCCCGACGGCCAGGTCGTCACCGTCGGCGGCATCCTGTCCGGCGTTCAGCGCAAGGTCACCAAGAAGGGCGACACCTGGGTGCTGACCATGCTGGAGGACCTGGAGGGCGCCATCGAGGTGATGATCTTCCCCTCGGCCTACCAGCTCTGCGCGACGGTCCTGGCCGAGGACGCCATCGTCTTCGTCAAGGGCCGCCTGGACAAGCGCGAGGACGTCGGAAAGATCATCGCGATGGAGGTCACGGCCCCGGACCTGACCAGGGAGAGCGGCGGCCCGCTGCCGGTCAGCCTCCCGCTGGCCCGCTGCACCCCTCCGGTGATCGGACGCCTGAAGGAGGTCCTGACCGCGCACCCCGGCACGACCGAGGTCCACCTCCAGGTCCACAACGGCCCCAAGACCACCATCGTGCGCCTGGACGACCGCCTGCGGGTGGCCCCCTCCCCGGCGCTGATGGGCGACCTGAAGCAACTGCTCGGCCCCGCCTGCCTGGGGGCCTGACCCCGGGGGCGGGCTCCCGGCCCTGACGGGGGAGCGCCACGTCCTGAAAGCGGGCGGCCGGTCTGAGTTCCGGCCGCCCGTCCGCGTCGGTCCGGGTTCCGGTCACCCCTCTCCCCGTCGTCGCTCCGGGTTCCGGTCGCCTCTGCCCGCGTCGTCGGTCGGGGACCGGGACGGCCCTCCCGGGAGAGGGTTCCTGCGGCCGTTGATTTCCAGAAAAACGGTGCTTTTCCGGGCATTGGGCGATTTCCATGGAAAACATGTGGAAAACGGTGGGTTTCACGAACGTCGGATTTCAAGTTAGGAAACTTTCCTAACTTCCATTGACGTGCTCCCGGGCCGCTTGTCACGATGCCGGAGAGCGGCTTGGCGCGGCGTCCTCCGCGGGGACGTGACGCGCTCAGCGATGGATGTGCTGTCCCGGCCGCCTGTCGCACGGCGTCGCAGCCGACGCCGTGACCGTCGTCTCTCCCCCCATCAGGAGACAAGTCCGTGTCATCAACGACGCATCAATCCGTCCTCCGTTTCCCCCACAGCCGTCTTCTGGCCCCGTTCGCGGTGATCGTCCTCCTCGTGAGCGCCCTGGTCGCCACGGGCCGAGCCGACGCCGCCGAGACCCTGCTGTCGCAGGGCAGGCCCGCCGCCTCGTCGTCGAAGGAGAGCTCCTCCTACAGCTCGGGCAAGGCGGTCGACGGCGACCTCACCTCGACCCGCTGGGCCTCCCAGGAGGGCAGCGACCCCCAGTGGATCCGTGTCGACCTCGGCGCGGTCTCCTCGATCTCCCGCGTCAAGCTGTTCTGGGAGTCCGCGTACGGCAAGGCCTACAAGATCCAGGTCTCCGACGACGCCGCCGCCTGGACGACCGTCTACTCCACGAGCGACGGCGACGGCGGTCAGGACGACCTGACGGGCCTGTCGGGCTCCGGGCGCTACGTCCGCCTGTACGGCACCGCCAGAGGCACCGAGTACGGCTACTCCCTGTACGAGTTCCAGGTGTTCGGCGGCGGCGGATCCACGCCCAGCCCGACGCCGACGGCCACCGCGTCCCCCTCGCCGACCCCGACGGCGGGCGACAGCTTCGTCGTCGCGGCGGCCGGTGACATCGCCGAGCAGTGCACGGCCAGTTCGAGCTCCTGCGCCCACCCCAAGACCGCGGCGCGGGTCCAGGAGATGAACCCCGAGTTCGTCATCACCATGGGCGACAACCAGTACGACGACGCCCGCCTGTCCGACTTCCAGAACTACTACGACAAGACGTGGGGCAAGTTCAAGAGCAAGACCCGCCCCGCGGCGGGCAACCACGAGACCTACGACCCGGCGGGCGTCTACGCCGGATACAAGGGCTACTTCGGCTCCCTGGCCACCCCGAAGGGCAAGACCTACTACAGCTACGACCAGGGCAACTGGCACTTCATCGCCCTCGACTCCAACTACTTCGACCAGTCGGCCCAGATCAACTGGCTCAAGGCCGACCTGGCCGCCAACACCAGGGGGTGCATCGCCGCCTACTGGCACCACCCGCTGTTCAGCTCAGGCGAGCACGGCAACGACCCGGTGAGCAAGCCGGTCTGGAAGATCCTCTACGACGCCGGGGCCGACCTGGTGCTCAACGGCCACGACCACCACTACGAGCGCTTCGCCCCGCAGAACCCCGACGCCAAGGCCGACCCCAAGGGCATCGTGGAGATCCTCGGCGGGATGGGCGGCGCCTCGCCGTACAAGATCGAGAACGTGCAGCCGAACAGCCAGAAGCGACTGGTGAACACCTACGGCGTGCTGAAGCTGAACCTCGCCCCCGCCGCGTTCTCCTGGCAGCTGATCGGGACGGACGGCTCCGTCAAGGACACCGGCCCCACCTACGCCTGCCACTAGATGTACATCACGGCTAACGGCCGGACCGCGGACGGAGCACGCCCGCGGTCCCGGCTCTCCTGGACGGTTCCCGGGAACGTGCTCGCGCTCGGGGCGGTCAGCCTGGTCACCGACGTCTCCTCCGAGATGGTCACCGCCGTGCTGCCGCTCTACCTGACGCTCTTCCTGGGCCTCAGCCCCCTGCAGTTCGGCCTGCTCGACGGCCTGTCCTTCGGCGTGACGGCGATGGTCCGCCTCGCGGGAGGCAACCTCGCCGACCGGTGGCAGCGGCGCAAGCTCGTCGCCGGGATCGGCTACGGCCTGTCGGCACTGTGCAAACCCGCGCTGCTCGCCGTGGGAAGCTCGGTCGCGGCGCTGGGCGTGGTGATCGCCGCCGACCGGACCGGCAAGGGACTGCGGACCGCTCCGCGTGACGCCCTGATCTCGCTGAGCGTCCCGCCCGGCGAACTCGGGCGGGCGTTCGGCGCGCACCGCGCCATGGACACCCTCGGTGCGCTGCTCGGCCCGCTGGTGGCGTTCGCCGTCCTGGCGGGCACGGGCGGGGCCTACGACGCGGTGTTCATGGTCAGCTTCTGCGTGGCCGTGCTCGGCGTGCTGCTGCTGGTCATGTACGTCCGCGACCGGCGCACGCCCTCGCAGGGGCCGCGCCCGGACGCCTCCCCGCGCGCCGCGCTCGGGCTGCTGCGCGACGCGGCGTTCCTGCGGGTGTGCGTCGTGGCCGCGCTCCTCGGCCTGGTCACGGTCGGCGACGCGTTCGTCTACCTGCTGCTGCAGAAGCGCGGCGTCGTCGACGCGGAGTACTTCCCGCTGCTGTCGATCGGCACCGCCGCCGCCTACCTGCTGCTGGCCGTGCCCGTGGGACGGCTCGCCGACCGCCTCGGCCGGGTGCCGGTCTTCCTGGCGGGACACCTCGCGCTGGTCGCCGCCTATCTCGTGCTGCTCGGCCCGGGGTGGCTCGTCGCCGTGCTGGTGCTGCACGGAGCCTTCTACGCCGCGACCGACGGAGTGCTGATGGCCGTCGCGGGGCCGATGCTCCCCGCCCACCTGCGCACCAGCGGGATGGCCCTGCTGCAGACGGGCCAGGCGACGGCCAGGCTGCTGTCCTCCACGCTGTTCGGCGCGCTGTGGACGGTGTGGGGCAGCGCCCAGGGACTGTCCGTCATGGCGGCTGGGCTCGCGCTGTGCGTGCCCTGCGCCTGGTTCGTGCTGAGGAGGCACTCATGATCTGGCTCAGGCCGTCCGTTCCCGGGGTCGCCGACGCCCGCTCCGTGACGGGCGGGCGCCCGTGACCCCGATCAGACGCCTGCTGGTGCTGGTCGCCGCCGTCGCCCTCCTCGGCGGCACGGCGGCCGGATACGCGGCGTGGGCCGCGCGCCGCACCGCCGCCTCCGCGTCCGTCTCCGTCCCCGTCTCCGCTCCCGTCTCCGCGTCCGCCTCAGGGCCGGCGCGGGACGGCGGCGCGCTCCGCCCGGGGCGGCTGATGTTCCGCAGCGCGGGCGGCACGGTCGCCGGGGTCCCGCTGGAGGACCCCTCGGCCCCGCCCGCTCCCTCGGGCCCGGCCTGCAACAGGTTCTCCACCGCGGGCGGCACGGCGATCTGCCTCGTCGCCAAGCCGGGGGCGCTGGTCACCACGGACGCGGTGATCCTCGACCGCTCCATGAAGGAGACCCGCAGGATCAAGCTGGCGGGCATCCCCAACCGGGCCAGGGTGTCGCCGAGCGGCCGGATGGCGTCGTGGACCGTGTTCGTCACCGGCGACTCCTACAGCGACGGCGCCTTCTCCACCTGGAGCGGGATCCTCGACACCCGCACCGGCTACGTCGTCACCAACATCGAGGACATCCCGCTGACCCTCGACGGACGCCGCTACCACGCGCCGGACGTGAACTACTGGGGCATCACCTTCGCCGCCGACGACAACCGGTTCTACGCCACGGTCGCCACCAAGGGGAAGACCTACCTCGTCGAGGGCGACTACGGGGCGTGGCGGGCGCGGACGCTCAGGGAGAACGTCGAGTGCCCCTCGCTGTCACCCGACGGCACCCGCCTGGTGTTCAAGAAGCGGGTCTCCTCCGACCCGCGCCGGATGTGGCGCCTGCACCTGCTGGACCTGGCCACCATGCGCGAGACGCCGCTGGCCGAGACCGCGAACGTCGACGACCAGGCGGCCTGGCTCGACGACCGCACGGTGATGTACGCCAGGGGCGGGGACGTCTGGTCGGTCCCCGCGGACGGCTCCGGCGCCCCGAAGCCACTGCTGCGAGGAGCCTCGTCCCCGGTGGCGGTCCGGTAGGCGGGAGGCGGGCGGGATATGACTTTTGACATCCGCGGCCCGCCGAACCGTCGTCCTCACGAAGGAGCGGGTGATCCTCCGCCGAGCCGAGGAAGGGACGGCCTCCGCTTGCGACGATAACGGTGTCATGTTTCCGATCAGAGGAGATAAGGGACGATGACCTACACGCGGCGTTCCCGGCGGGGGCTCATGATCGCCGGACTCGGGCTGAGCGCGCTGTTCGCGACGGGCGCCGTCGCGCCGGTCGCGACGGCGGAGGCGACAGGGCCGGGAACGGGGCAGTCCTCCGTGGCGGAGACGGCGGCGTCACCCGGCTCCGGCCCGGCGTCGTCCGCGCTCGACCGGCAGGCGCTCGCCCGGACCCTCGAAGCCGTCCACGAGGCGGGCATGTACGGCGTCTACTCCAGCGTGCGGGACCGCTGGGCGTCCTGGGACGGCGCGGCGGGAGTGGCCGACGTGGAGACCCGGCGGCCGGTCAAGGCGAAGACGCTGCACCGGGTCGGCAGCATCACCAAGACCTTCACCGCGGTCGCGATCCTCCAGCAGGTGGAAAAGGGACGCATCGACCTGGACGCGCCCGTCGCGCGCTACCGGCCCGCGCTGCTGCCGCCCTCGCTCGGCCAGAAGGTCACGGTGCGGATGCTGCTCAACCACACCAGCGGCATCGGCGACTACGTCCTGAGCGCCTTCCCCTCCCTGGCCTCGGGGTCCGCCGCGAGCCTGGACGAGCACCGTTTCCGCGACATCCCGCCCAGGGAGCTGGTGCGGCTCGGCGTGAAGGCCCAGCCGACGGGGGCGCCCGGGGAGCGCTGGTCCTACTCCAACACCAACTACGTCATCCTCGGGCTCCTGCTGGAGACGGTGACCGGCGCCGACGCCGAGACGTACATCACCGAGAACGTGATCCGCAGAGCCGGGCTGCGCGACACCTTCTTCCCGCGCGGGGCGACCATCCCCGGACGGCACTCCAGGGCGTACGAGTCGTTCTACGGGTTCATCGACCCGCCCCGCGACTACAGCGTCTACGACATGTCGTGGGCAAGCACGGCGGGCGCGATCGTCTCGACGACGGCCGACCTCGACCGGTTCTACCGGCAGCTGCTGGGCGGCGGGCTCCTGCCCGCCGCCCAGCTCGAGCAGATGCGGACCACCGTGCCGGTCACCAACGAGCAGGGCGAGGTCATGATTCACTACGGCCTCGGCATCTACGCCCAGGACCTGCCCTGCGGCAGGTTCTGGGGCCACGACGGAGCGGTGTTCGGCATGGGCACCCTCTCCCTGTCCAGCCCGGACGGCAACCGCCAGATCTCCCTGGGGCACAACCTGATGAAGTACCAGCGCTTCGACGACAACGGCGTCCTCCAGCCGCACCCGATCGACTTCGCGCTCGGCGAGCACGTCCTGCGGGCACTGTGCGGCTCCGGTGCGACGGCGGCCAAGGGCGCCCCCTTCGTGCCCTTCCCCACCCAGCAGGTCCTCGTCAAGAGGTAGCCGCCCGAGCCCGGCGCGGGCGGCCGCGAGGCGGTCCCGCGCCGGGCTCAGCGGTAGCGGTGCCGCTGCTTCCACTGCCTCCAGCGTGACTTCCACTCCCGGTGACCGCGGTCCCCGCGCAGGCCGTGCCGCCTCTGGGGCTCGGCGGCCCAGCCGTCCGCCCGGTCGCCGGCTCGGCCGTCCTCGCCGTCCTTCTCCTTCTCCTCGTCCTTCTCCAGGCCGGGTGTGTAGCCGCCGCCGAAACGGCCCATGTCCGGGTGGTGGAAGGAGGTGGGGGAGACGTCGCGCAGGGCGGCCTCCATGGACGCCACCCAGATGGGGCCGGGCAGGGAGGCGCCCTGCACCTGGCCGTAGTACTCGCCGCCGATCGTCACGTCGCGCAGCGGGTAGCGGTAGGAGCCCCTGATGTCTCCCAGACTGACCGCGGCGGCCAGATCCGGGGTGTACCCGGCGAACCAGGCCGAGGTGTAGCCGTTGTTCGTGCCGGTCTTGCCCGCCGCGTCGCGCCCGATGTCCTGGCCCGTCATGGTCCCCCTGGTGAACACCCCGGACAGCACGTGGTTCACCGCGTCCGCCACGCCGCGCTCGATCGCCTGCACGCAGCTCGGCGGCACCGCGACGCGCGTCCCGTCCCGTTCGACCATGTCGACGATGGCCATCGGACGGCAGTAGCGGCCCCGCGCGCCGAACGCGGCGAACGCCGCCGCCACCGTCACCGGGTCCATCTCGTTTACCCCGAGGGTGAAGGTCGGCACCTCGTGGAGCGGCGTGCCGTCCGCGCGGGTCACGCCGAGCGCCTTGGCCGTCCTGACCACCTGGCACAGGCCGACCCTGCGCTCCAGCATCATGTAGAAGATGTTCACCGACTTCCAGGTGCCGGTCGAGATGCTCTGCGGGCCGCCGCTGCCCTCCCCGCTGGCGTTGAAGATCTCGGCGTTCGGGGCGTTCACCCGGTGTCCGTGGCAGTCGAAGTAGCCGCTGGAGGGCACGAACCGGCCCGGGGTCATGAAACCGTCGTCGAACCGCCAGCCCCTGCCCAGCGCGGTCGCCAGGGTGAACACCTTGAACGTCGACCCCGCCTGGAATCCCTGCCCGCCGCCGTGCGCCACGTCGGCGGGCAGGTTGTAGGTGGTGCTGGGGCCGTTCCTGTGGTCGCCGGAGTTGCGGCCGTACCTCTTGCTCGCCGCCATCGCCACGATCCGCCCGGTTCCCGGCTCGACCATCGCCTCCGCCGCCACCTCGGTGTCCTCCTGGGACACCCGGGAGGAGATGGCCCGCTGCGCGGCCCGCTGGGCCCGCGGGTCGAGAGTGGTGCGCAGGACGACGCCGCCCCTGGCCAGCAGACGCTCCCGCGCCGCCCGGTTGTGGCCGAACGCCGGGTTGTTCACCAGTTCCCGGTGGACGTAGAGGCAGAAGTAGGGGTAGGCGCTCCCGGCACAGCCGCCCGGCTCCGGCTTCAGACGGATGTTCAGCGGCTCACGCTTGACGGCCTCCGCCTGCGCCACCGGGATGTTCCCCAGCTGCGCCATCCGGTCCAGCACGATGTCCCTGCGCTCCCGCAGCCGCTGCCTGCGCTGCGGGCCGAGCGAGGGGTCCGTGGCGTACGGCGTTCGCACCGCGCCCGCCAGCGTCGCGGCCTGCCGCAGGGTCAGCTCGGAGGCGGAGACCGAGAAGAACCGCTGGGCGGCGGCCTCCACCCCGAACGCCCCCGCGCCGAAGTAGGCGATGTTGAGGTAGCGCTCGAGGATCTCGGCCTTGCTGTACTTCTTCTCCATCGCCAGCGCGTAGCGCAGCTCGGTGATCTTGCGCCTGATGCTCGGCTCGCGCGCCCTGTCACGCTCCGCCTCCGTCTCCGCGCCCTCCACCAGGATGTTCTTCACCAGCTGCTGGGTGAGGGAGGAGCCGCCCTGCCGCACCCCGCCCGCCTGCGTGTTGGTCACCAGCGCCCGCAGGGTTCCCTTGACGTCCAGGCCCGCGTGCTCGTAGAAACGGGAGTCCTCGATCGCCACGATCGCCTCGCGCATGACGGGGGCGACCTGGTCGAGCTTCACGATCTTCCGGTTCTCGGTGTAGAACTGCGCGAACTGCCTGCCGTTCCTGTCCAGCAGCACCGTCCGCTCGGGGAGCGGGTCCTCGCGCGGGCTCGGCGGCAGATCGACGAAGGTGCGCGCGACCCGGTTGGTGGTGATGCCGGCGCCGCCGACCACCGGCAGGGCGGCGGCGGCCACCAGCAGGCCGCAGAGCACGCCGCAGGCCGTCAGCCCGGCCAGGCACGCGCTGAGGCCGCGCCTCACCTCGGATGATCGCGATGTCACGGATAGTAACGTGCGGCCGGGTGGCCGAGGACAAACACCCGGCTGTGAATCTTTACCCTTCCTGGACCTCTTCCCTGCTGATCTGCAGGCCCAGCGAGGCGAACTGCTCGAACGGGCGGTGGTAACCCCGCTCGATGTGGTGCACCCCGCGCAGTGTCGAGGTGCCCTCGGCCGCGGCGGCCGCGAGCACGGCGGAGAACCCGGCCCGGATGTCGGGCAGCGTCACGTCGGCCCCGCGCAGCTTCGACACGCCCCGCACGACCGCCGAGTGCTTGGCGTTGGTGTCGTGGTAGCGGCAGGCGGGGCCGCCGAGGCACACGTCGAAGACCTCGATCTCACAGCCCATCCTCTGCAGCGCGGGCACGTAGACGAGGCGGTTCTCGAAGACCGTCTCGTGCAGCACCGACATGCCCTGGGCCTGCGTGAACAGCACCATCAGCGGCGTCTGCCAGTCGGTCATGAACCCGGGGTGCGTGTCGGTCTGCACCGCGGCGGCCCGCAGCCCGTCCGGGGCCGACGCCGACACGTAGTCGTCGGTGATGTCCATCTCCGCGCCCATCCTGGCGAGCGTGGTGATGGCGGTGACCAGGCGGTCCTGGGGGCACCCGTGCACCCGCACCTCGCCGCCGGTGATCAGGCCCGCCGCGAGGTAGGAGAACGCCTCGATCCGGTCGCCGTTGAGCCAGGTCGAGGCGCCGCGCAGCCGGTCGACCCCCTCGATCACGATGCGCCGGTCGGGGCTGAGCTCGATGCGCGCGCCCATGCGCTGCAGGAACAGGGCGAGCTCCACCACCTCGGGCTCCATGGCCGCGCCCTTGAGCACGGTCTTGCCCTCGGCCAGCACCGCCGACATCAGGATCGTCTCCGTCGCGCCCACACTCGGGTAGGGCAGCTCGATTCTGGTGCCGCGCAGCCGCCTGGCCTTGGCGTAGACCCCCGTGTCGCTCACCTCGACCTCGGCGCCCATCGCGCGCAGCGCCTCGACGTGGAAGTCGACGGGCCTGCGCCCGATTGGGTCGCCGCCGACCAGCGGCACGAAGGCCTCGCCCGCCAGGTGCAGCAGCGGTCCCAGCATCAGGATGGGGATCCGGTTGAGGCCGGTGAACGCCGCGGGAACGTGCGGATTGATCTGATCGCCCCTGGTGAGGCTGATCTCACGGGGGGTGATCTCCACGTTGATGCCGAGCGCCCGCAGCATCTGCGCGGTGATTCCGACCTCGCCCACGTCGGGGGCGTTGTGGATCGTGCTCTCGCCGGTGCCCAGCATCGCCGCGACCATGTGCTTGGACACGCCGTTCTTCGAACCGCGGACCTCCACGTCGCCGCGGAGCGGCCCGGAAGGCTCGATCAGCCATACCTCTTCGTTCACTCGGACAGCGTAACGGGATTCGCCCTGACTCTCCGGGAACACGACCCGGGATCGGTAACATCGGGCACATCAGTACAGACATCAGTACAGCGGGTAGGGGGAACACTTTGCGGCACGCGCGCGACTTCGCCGTCACCGTGCTGGTGCTGGGTCTTCTCGGAGTGGTGGCGGGTGTCCTGTGGTCGCTTCTCGCGCCGCGTCCGCCGTACGCCATGACCGGCCAGGGGCCGTTCCTGGCCGACCCCTCGACCCAGGCGCTGATCGCGGCGGACGGCTGGTTCGCGGCCGTCACCGGCGCGGTCGGCCTGGCCTGCGGAGCCGTCGGCTACAGCCTGTCGCGCAGCGGGCGACCCCTGGCCGTCGTCCTCGGCCTGGCGGGAGGCGGTCTGCTGGGGTCCTACCTCGCGCTGCTGGTCGGCAGGGTCGTCAACCTCGGCCCGGCGAACGTCACGGCCTCCGGCAAGACGATGTCCCTGTTCCCCGGCCCGCTCGACCTGACCGCCCACGGCGTGATGTACGCGTGGCCGACCCTCGCCGTCGGCCTCTTCTTCGCGCTGGAGGGCATCGCGGGCTACCGGGACTCGCCGCTGCGCAGGCCGTTCGGCGGCCAGGACCCCTACGGCCCGCTGTCCAGCTACGACATCAGCGATCGGTAGCCCGCGCCGTTCCGCCCCGGGACGGAAAACGCCGGGGGCGGGAATCCGGATGTTCAGTCGATGGAATAAACGTAACGGAAATACCATCCCGGAAGAATGCTGTAGCGGGGAACGCCGGTCGCGGAATAGAAGCAGGACGCGGTGTAGGCGTCCGGTGGTTCGTGCAGGGCGGCGCTAGAGGCGTTGCAGGTGCTCTGAACCTCGAACGGTCCTTGATACGAGACCCGGTACGTACGGCCGGATTCGGCGTTCGCGATGCCGCCGGATATCGCGAACAGGCTGATCAGGCCCACTGTCAGCGCCGCCAGGCGCGCTTTCCGTCCTGCCATTTCATGCTCCCTCCGGCGGGAGGTCCCGGCGGTCGCCGGCTGTTTCCCGCCTCTCCACTGCGAACATGACCGAGAACGAAAATCATTCTGACATGAATGGGCGACGAAGCGTAGGCCCAAAAAAGGGGCCGCATGGTTTCCGGTCGCCGGTGAAACCCCCGGCCCTTTTTCGTGCGGGCCGGAAAAGGGGTCAGCGAAAAGGGGTCAGCCGAGAGCGGGTCTGCGGGCGCCGTGGCCGGTGGCCCGCTCGAAGGCGTGGGCCAGGCGCAGCACGCCCATGTCGTCGAAGGGGCGTCCGACGATCTGCACGCCGACCGGGAGCCCGTCCGAGGTGAACCCGCAGGGCACGGAGGCCGCGGGGGCGTGCAGCACGCTGATCCAGTAGGCCGAGCGCATCCAGGCCAGGTAGTCGGGCAGCGGCTCGCCGTTGATCTCCGAGACGTGCGGCGCGTCGACGGGGAACGGCGGCACCTGGCTGACCGGGGCCAGCAGGAAGTCGTAGGTGTCGAAGAAGGCGTTCATCCGCCGGTAGAGGCCGCTGCGCAGCCGTTCGGCCCTGGCAAGGTCGGCCCCGGTCAGGCCGAGGCCCTGTTCGACGTTCCAGCGCACGTTCGCGCCGAGCTCCTCCTGCGGCAGGCCGCCGTAGGACAGCGCGTAGTACCACGCCCGGTAGATCCGGAAGGCGTCCTCGGCGTCGGAGAGGTTCAGCGTGACCTGCTCGACCTTCGCGCCCAGCTCCGCGAGCACCTCGGGGGCCCGCGCGGTGACCCGCGCCGTCTCCACGTCGACCGGCAGCCCGCCCAGGTCGGGGCTCCACGCCACGCGCATCCCCCGCAGGCCCGTCTCGAGCGGCCCGGCGAACACCGCGCCGCTCTCGGTGATCGACAGGGGGGAGGCGGCGTCGAAGCCGGAGATCACGCTCATCAGCAGCGCCAGGTCCGCCACGGTGCGGGCCATCGGCCCCGGCACGCCGAGGGTGAACCACGCGGTCGTCGGCGAGGGGGAGGGCACCCGTCCCGGGGTGGGGCGCAGCCCGACCACGTTGCAGAAGGAGGCCGGGTTGCGCAGCGAGCCGCCCATGTCGGAGCCGTCGGCGAGCGGCACCATCCCGGTCGCCAGCGCGGCCGCCGCCCCGCCGCTGCTGCCGCCCGCCGACTTCGACAGGTCGTAGGGGTTGCGGGTCGCGCCGAACAGCTCGTTCACCGTGTGGGAGCCGGTGCCGAACTCCGGGGTGTTGGTCTTGCCGACCGTGATCGCCCCCGCCTCGCGCATCCGCCGCACGACGGGGGAGTCCTGGAGGGGCACGTGGTCGGCGAACAGCGGCGAGCCGTACGTGGTGCGGACCCCCGCGACGTCGGCCAGGTCCTTGTGCGCGACCGGCAGGCCGTGGAGCGGCCCGCGCCAGTGCCCCCGGGCCAGGTCGCGGTCGGCCTCCCGGGCCTCGGCGAGCGCCCGCTCCGCCACCAGCGTGACGATCGCGTTGACGCGCGGGTTGACCTCTTCGATCCGGTCCAGATGCGCCTGGAGCAGCTCGACCGCGCCGACCTGTCCGGTCCGCAGCAGCTCCAGCATCTCGACAGCGGTCAGGTAAATCATCTGTCCCCCGAATTCGCGTACGGCCCGGCCCCGAGTCTCGCCGACGGAGTGCCGGGACGCGTCGGCGATCTCTGACACCCGGTCCCGGGCGGGCCTACCCCGTCTTGCCGATGGGGGCGGTGACCGCCCGCGTCAGCCGTACCAGCTCGGCGGGGGCCGTCTCGATCTGCAGCCCCCTGCGCCCGGCGGAGAAGTAGATCGTCTCGAAGTCGAGGGCGGAGGCGTCGACCACGGTGGGCAGCTGCCTGCGCTGGCCCAGCGGGCTGATCCCGCCGACCACGTAGCCGGTGACCCGCTCGACCTTGGCCGCGTCCGCCATGGCCGCCCGCTTGCTCTTCAGCGCCGCGGCGAAGGCCTTGAGGTCAAGCTTGCCGGCGACCGGCACGACCGCGACGGCGAGGCCGCTCTCCACCTCGGCCACGAGCGTCTTGAAGATCTGCCCGTACGGCACGCCGAGCGCGTCGGCCGCCTCCTCGCCGTAGGCCTGGGCGCCTGCGTCGTGCTCGTAGGGGTGGAGGGTGAAGTCGACCTTGGCCTGGGTCAGCGCCACCGTCGCCGGGGTCCCCTGGCCGCCCTTGTTCCTGCTCTTGCTCACGGGGGAATTGTAGTGGCCGAATAAAATCTACAACGTAAAGGGCGTGTCCGGATGGTGGACGGAACGAGAGCGGGTGCGGGACCTCCGTAGACTGGACGGGTGATTTCTCGTACCGACCTGCGAGGGGCCCTGCCGAAGGACCTCCGCGACGTGCTGCCCCGTGCCGAACTCGACGTCGAAGCCGCCCTGGACAAGGTGCGGCCGATCTGCGAGGACGTGCGTCATCGTGGCGTCGCGGCCGTGCGAGAGCTCACCGCCAGGTTCGACGGCGTCGAGATCGAGTCGACCCGGGTGCCGGTCGAGGAGATCGAGCGGGCGCTGAAGGAGCTCGACCCCAGGGTCAGGGCCGCCCTGGAGGAGTCGATCCGCCGCGCCCGTCTCGTCCACCGCGACCAGCGGCGCACCGACGTCACCACCCAGGTCGTGCCGGGCGGCACCGTCACCGAGCGCTGGGTCCCCGTCGAGCGCGTGGGCCTCTACGTGCCCGGCGGCAGGGCGGTCTATCCCTCCAGCGTCGTGATGAACGTCGTCCCCGCCCAGGAGGCGGGTGTCTCCTCGCTGGCCGTCACCTCGCCGGCCCAGAAGGAGTTCGGCGGGCTGCCGCACCCGACGATCCTGGCCGCGTGCGCGCTGCTCGGAGTCGACGAGGTCTACGCCGTCGGCGGCGCGCAGGCGGTGGCGATGTTCGCCTACGGCACCGAGGAGTGCGAGCCGGTCACCATGGTCACCGGTCCGGGCAACATCTGGGTCGCCGCCGCCAAGCGCCTGCTCAAGGGCGTCATCGGCATCGACTCCGAGGCCGGTCCCACCGAGATCGCGATCCTCGCCGACGCGACCGCCGACCCCGTGCACGTCGCCGCCGACCTGATCAGCCAGGCCGAGCACGACACGATCGCCGCCTCGGTGCTGGTCACCGACTCCGTGGAGCTGGCCGACGCCGTCGAGCGCGAGCTGTCCGGCCAGGTCGCCGCGACCAAGCACAGCGAGCGCGTCGCCGAGGCCCTGGCCGGGCGTCAGTCGGGCATCCTGCTGGTCGACGACATGGAGGCCGGGCTGCGGATCGTCGACGCCTACGCGGCCGAGCACCTGGAGATCCAGACCGCCGACGCCGCCGCGCTCGCCGCCCGGGTCCGCAACGCCGGCGCGATCTTCGTCGGCTCCTACTCGCCGGTCTCGCTCGGCGACTACCTCGCCGGCTCCAACCACGTGCTGCCGACCGGCGGCTGCGCCTGTCACTCCTCCGGTCTTTCCGTGCAGACCTTCCTGCGCGGCATCCACGTCGTCGACTACAGCCGCGAGGCCTTGGCGGAGGCCGCCGCCCACGTGTGCGTCCTGGCCGACGCGGAGGACCTGCCCGCGCACGGCGCCGCCGTCCGCGCCAGGTTTGACTGGGAGATTCCCTCATGAGGCTTGAGGACCTGCCCATCCGCGACGATCTGAGGGGGCGTTCGCCGTACGGCGCGCCACAGATCGACGTGCCGGTGCGGCTCAACACCAACGAGAACCCGTACGGGCCGTCGGCGTCCCTGGTCGCCGACCTGGCCGAGGCCGTACGGCGGGACTCGGGCGAGCTCAACCGCTACCCCGACCGTGACGCCGTGGCCCTGCGCCAGGATCTCGCCGACTACCTGGGGCACGGGCTGACCGTCGACCGGGTCTGGGCCGCCAACGGCTCCAACGAGGTGCTCCAGCAGATCCTGCAGGCCTTCGGCGGGCCGGGGCGCGCCGCGCTCGGCTTCGAGCCGTCCTACTCGATGCACCCGATCATCACCACCGGCGCCTCGACCGAGTGGATCGCCGGGGCGCGCGAGGACGACTTCGGGATCGACCCGGAGAAGGCCGTCGCCGCGATAGCGGAGCACCGGCCCTCCGTCGTCTTCCTGACCTCGCCGAACAACCCGACCGGCACCGCGCTCGACCCGGCGGTGATCGCCAGGATCGTCGAGGCCGCGCCCGGCATGGTCATCGTGGACGAGGCGTACTTCGAGTTCGCCCGCTCCGGCACGCCCTCCGCGCTGACCCTGCTGCCGGACAACCCCCGGCTCGTCGTCACGCGGACCATGTCCAAGGCGTTCGCCATGGCGGGCACCCGGCTCGGCTACCTCGCCGCCCATCCCGCGGTGATCGAGGCGCTGCTGCTGGTGCGGCTGCCGTACCACCTGTCGACGCTCACCCAGGCGGCGGCGCGTGTGGCGCTCGCCCACCGGGCCGAGCTGCTCGGCACCGTCGACGCGCTGCGCGCCGAGCGTGACGCGACGGTCGGGTGGCTGCGGGCCAGGGGGCTGGAGGTCGCCGACTCGGACGCCAACTTCGTGTTGTTCGGCCGCTTCCCCGACAGGCACGCCGTCTGGCGGGGCATGCTCGAGCGCGGAGTGCTGATCCGCGAGGTCGGGCCGCCCGGATGGCTGCGAGTGTCCATCGGAACGGCTGAGGAGATGGCGGCCTTCCGCGCCGCCCTGGAGGGAACCCTGTGAGCAGTCTTGCCGGAGCCGAGCACAACCGGCGGTTCGGTCGCGTGGAGCGTGCGACCAAGGAGACCTCGGTGCTGGTCGAGGTCAACCTCGACGGCACCGGATACGTTGACGTGTCCACCGGTGTCGGGTTCTACGACCACATGTTGAACCAACTGGGCAAGCACGGCCTGTTCGACCTGACGGTGAAGACCGAGGGCGACCTGCACATCGACTCGCACCACACGATCGAGGACACCGCGCTCGCGCTGGGCGCCGCGTTCCGCGAGGCCTTGGGTGACAAGTCGGGCATCAGGCGTTTCGGCACTGCCTCCTGCCCGCTGGACGAGGCGCTCGCGCAGGTCACCGTCGACCTGTCCGGCAGGCCGTACCTCGTGCACAGCGAGCCGGAGGGCATGGCCCCGATGATCGGCCCCGAGTACGACACGACGCTGACCAGGCACATCCTGGAGTCGTTCGTCGCGCAGGCCGCGATCTGCCTGCACGTCCACGTGCCCTACGGCCGCAACGCCCACCACATCGTGGAGGCGCAGTTCAAGGCGCTGGCCAGGGCGCTGCGCGAGGCCTCGGAGATCGACCCCCGCGCGACCGGGGTGCCCAGCACCAAGGGCGTCCTGTGAGCGGACGTCCCGTGAGCCCGCGCCCAGGGGAGGAGGAGGCGTGAGCGACAACTGGACGGCCGTCGCGATGGCCTTCATCGCCCTGTTCCTGGTCGGCGGGATCGTGTCCTTCTTCAAGCAAGGCCTCAAGACGGGTGCGGTGGTGCTCGCCGTGCTCGCGGCCATGGCGACTACGGCGGCGGTGCTCTGGTGGTGAACGTAACGGTTCTTGACTACGGATCCGGCAACCTCCGTTCCGCGGAGCGGGCGCTGGCCAGGGTCGGCGCCGATGTCACGGTGACCTCCGACTACACGCTGGCGATGGAGGCCGACGGGCTCGTCGTTCCCGGCGTCGGCGCCTTCGCCGCCTGCATGGCGGGGCTGCGGGCCGTACGCGGTGACCGGATCATCGACCGGCGCCTGTCGGCGGGCAGGCCGGTGCTCGGCATCTGCGTCGGCATGCAGATCCTGTTCGAGACGGGTGTGGAGCACGGCGTCACGACAGAGGGCTGCGGCGAGTGGCCGGGCACGGTCGAGCGACTTGAGGCGCCCGTCCTGCCCCACATGGGATGGAACACCGTCAGGGCGCCCGAGGACACCGTGCTGTTCGCCGGGCTCGATCCCGACACGCGGTTCTACTTCGTCCACTCGTACGGCGTGCGCTCCTGGGAGCTCGAAGCGGGCCCGGGCTTCACCGACCCCCTGGTCACCTGGTCGGAGCACGGGGTCCCGTTCGTCGCCGCGGTGGAGAACGGCCCGCTGACGGCCACCCAGTTCCACCCGGAGAAGTCCGGCGACGCCGGAGCGCAGCTGCTCACCAACTGGCTGGGCACCGTCAAGTGAACGACCGGATGAGCCGTCGTCCGGCCTGCGGAGCCGCGCGCCGGACGGGCCGTCGCGCGAGTCTCCGGTGAGCCGGCCGTGAGCAAGGAGCGGGCCAGACGCAGGGCGGCACGCGAGGCGGAGCAGGCTCGCCTCGCCGCCCTGCGCGCCGAGCAGGAGGCCAGGCTGGCGCGGCGGCGCGCACGCGTCGGCCGTGTCACCGCGCTCCTGCCCCGCAGGCCTGTCAGGATCGCCGTCCAGGGCGGCATCATGGCCCGCCGCCGCAGGACGCAGAACGGTCTTGTGGTGGTCCTGTTCTTCGTCGTCCAGGTCATCGCCTGGCTGCTGTGGTCCTCCTGGGCCGCGCGGTTCGGTGTTTTCGTGCTCTCGGCGCTGTTCGTGCCGCTTTTCCTCACCCTTGTCTTCGACCGGAGGTCCTGATCAGATGTCGCTAGAGTTGCTGCCCGCCGTGGACGTCGCCGACGGCCAGGCGGTCCGCCTGGTCCAGGGTGCGGCAGGCACCGAGACCTCGTACGGCGACCCCCTCTCCGCCGCCCTCGCCTGGCAGGAGGCGGGCGCCGAATGGATTCACCTGGTCGACCTCGACGCCGCCTTCGGCCGGGGTTCGAACCGCGAGCTGCTCGCCTCGGTGGTGGCCGCGCTCGACGTGAAGGTCGAGATGTCCGGTGGCATCCGCGACGACGCCTCACTCGAGGCGGCCCTTGCCACCGGCTGCCGCCGGGTCAACATCGGCACCGCGGCGCTGGAGAACCCCGCCTGGTGCTCCAAGATCATCGCTGAGTACGGCGACCGCATCGCGATCGGCCTGGACGTCCGCGGCACCACCCTCGCCGCGCGGGGCTGGACCGAGGAGGGCGGTGACCTGTGGGAGGTGCTCGAGCGTCTGGAGCGCGACGGCTGCCCCCGCTACGTCGTCACCGACGTGACCAAGGACGGCACGTTGCGCGGTCCCAACCTCGACCTGCTCCGCGAGGTCTGCGCCCGCACCGACAAGCCGGTGGTGGCCAGCGGCGGCGTCTCCTCCCTGGACGACCTGCGCGCCCTGGCGTCGCTGGTCCCGATCGGGGTCGAGGGCGCGATCGTGGGCAAGGCCCTCTACGCCCAGGAGTTCACGCTCGAGGACGCCCTGGCCGCGGTGAGCTCCTAGACGCCCGCCGCGGAAAGGAGCGTCACGTGGGTGAGATCGCGGTGAGCCGCCGCTCGGGTTCCCGGGTGTTCAGCGGCGGCGTCTGGGAGGAGCGTTACGGCTACGCCCGCGCGGTGGTCGCGGGACCGTGGGTGATCGTCTCAGGGTGCACCGCCACCGTCGCGGGTGAGGTGGTGCACGTCGGCGACGCCTACCGGCAGTCGCTGACGGCCTTCGGCGTCGCGCTGGACGCCATCGAGAAGGCGGGCCTGTCCCGCGAGGACGTGGTCCGGGTCCGTTACTTCGTCGTCGACGACGACCACTACGACGAGGTCGGCCGCGCGCACGCGGAGGTGTTCGGCGAGGTCCGTCCCACCTGCACGGGCGTGCGGGTGGCAGGCCTGATCGACCCGCGCATGCTGGTCGAGGCCGAGATCGAGGCATACCGCGAGTCGGGCCGGGAATGCCCGCAGTGAGGAGTTTCTGATGAGTGTCGCGGTGCGGGTGATCCCCTGCCTGGACGTTGACGCCGGGCGGGTGGTCAAGGGCGTCAACTTCGAGAACCTCAGGGACGCGGGAGACCCGGTCGAGCTGGCCCGCCGCTATGACGCGGAAGGGGCCGACGAGCTGACGTTCCTGGACATCACCGCCTCCAGCTCCGACCGGTCCACGATGTACGACGTGGTCCGCAGGACGGCCGAGCAGGTCTTCATCCCGCTGACCGTCGGCGGGGGAGTGCGCGCCGTCGAGGACGTGGACAGGCTGCTGCGCGCGGGGGCCGACAAGGTCGGGCTGAACACGGCGGCGATCGCCAGGCCCGAACTGCTGACCGAGGCGTCGCAGCGGTACGGCGCGCAGTGCATCGTGCTGTCCGTCGACGCCCGCCGGGTCGTCGACGGACCGCCCACCCCGTCGGGCTTCGAGGTCACCACCCACGGAGGGCGCCGGGGCACCGGCATCGACGCCGTCGAGTGGGCCCGGCGCGGTGAGGAGCTCGGGGTGGGGGAGATCCTGCTCAACTCCATGGACGGCGACGGCACCCGCCACGGCTACGACCTGGAGATGATCAGGGCCGTGCGGGCGGCGGTCTCGGTGCCGGTGATCGCCAGTGGCGGGGCAGGGGCGTTGGAGGACTTCCCGCCGGCGATCGAGGCGGGCGCGGACGCGGTGCTGGCGGCCTCGGTGTTCCACTTCGGGCAGCTCAAGATCGGTGAAGTGAAGGAGACGCTGCGTCAGGCGGGGCGTCCGGTTCGCTGAGGACGGTGACCGGCGCGCCGGTCACCGTCCTTTTCTCCCGCCGCGGGCGCATAGCGCGGGCGGGTCCGCGCGGCCGTCATGCCGTCGAACGCCCGCGGTCGCCTTTCCGTCGGGTGCGGCGCCGTGCGAAGCCCCGCCCGGCGTGGGGCCGGGCGGGGCTGACTGCGCCGGCCGGGGCTACGCGCAGTCGACGTATTCGACCTTGGCGGAGTTGTAGGAGCAGGAGTCGATCAGCGTCCCCGAGGGGTCGCGCAGGTAGGCGGTGTCCTTGCTCTGGTTCCAGATGTAGGCGAGGGTTCCCCCGCTCCTGCCCCAGTAGCGGGTGGTGGCGCTGTTCCTGCCCTTGCCGGTCCGCAGGGTGACCGTCTTGCCGCCGCTCAGGGTGAAGGCGCCGAAGGTGTAGATGTGATCGTCTCGGCGCGTCTTGTCGCGGACGGTCCATCCCTTGAGGCTGACCGCTTTGCGGGTCGTGTTCTTGATCTGGACATACTCGCCGTTCAAGCTGCTGTTCGCACCAAAGTCGGGTGAGCCGGGCGAGTTATACCAGATACGAGTGATCTGGATGGCCGGGGCCGCTGCGGCGTGGACGGGCACAGCGGGGGCGAGCAGGGGGACGGACAACGCGGCAGCCAGGGCCAGAGGCAGAAAACGCACCAAATCTCCGAAAGCATGAAGGATGAAACGTTTGAAAGACGGTCCATCATGCTGAGAGGTTGACAACCAGGCCAAAGGGAATCCCAGCGATCAGGACGGCGCTTCAGCGTACGGGCCCCCTCCAACCGGCCGAAGGGGGTGCCCGCACCCCCGATCGGGCGGACACCCCCGGTCCGTAAGGCCGGCTCGTGCGCCAGGGCCGGCGGGCCACGCCGCCCGGCGCAGGCGGACCCCGCCGACGGAGGCTGACGGTGAGGTGAGGCGTCAGGGGACTTCCCGCCTGATGACTCGGCTGTGACGCCGTCAAGCATGTCGGCGGGAGCATGTCGTGCTCGATCCCGCCTACGGGAATCCGGCGGTAGAGCCAGCACCACCGCCGCGCCTTCCGGTGGACGCGTTCCGGGAACCGAACCACGGCCGTGCACGACTGCTGTGGTGACGTCTGCGCCGACAGATCCGGAGCGCGGGTGAGAAAGGCGCGAGAGAACATGGGTTTCCGCATGACCGGGCGGTCGTGGCTGACCGCCGGACAGTCGCTCTACGTCGTGGTGGTCGTGGTGGCGATGTCGTACGCCATCGGGATCGCGGCCGAGGCCGATCGGCTCGTGATGGCGGCGCTGCCGTTCGGGGCGGCGATCGTGCTCGCCCTGTGCTGGCTGCCCGACAGGGTGGAACTCGCGGCCTGGAGCGCTGTCACCGTATGGATTCTCGCGCCGACATACCTCGCTCATGGCGGGATGGAGTACGCGGCGCTCGCGGTGGTGGTGACGCTGGTCCTGCTGGGGATGTTCCGGTCGCCGTGGTTTCTGGTGGCGGCCTGGCTGCTGCATCCGGTGTGGGATGTCGCGGTGCCTCGCCGGCTGGAACCGCCGATGACCGATCTTCCGTCGGCCTGCGTGCTGTATGACCTGCTGGTGGCGGGTTATCTGGCGTATCGCGCCTACCGCGGCTGCCTCGTGTCCTTCGGGCGGGACGCGGATCGCCGGTCAGTGCCGCGGTGACCAGCCCGCTGCGGGCCGTCGTGATCGGTCAGGGGGCTCGGCGGTGGTCGCCCTGCCCCTGACCGATCACGACGGCCGCTTCCCGCCGGCGCTGCGGACGGCCACGCCGAGGATGCGGTCGCCGGGGTACAGGCCGACCTGTCGGGAGTCGTGACTCTCGACGCCGTCGCCGAACACGATCAGCGAGTTCTCCGGGACGGTCTGCCGGTCGCCTGTCGCGGCGCGCGCCCGTGCGGGGATCGGGTCGCCGGGCAGCGCCGCCACCCGCTTGACCTTCCAACGTGTACGCGTCAGCGGGGAGGCGGTGACGACGACGCCGTACGGGGTGGCCGGGCGGGGCGGCTCCAGGACCACGATGTCGCCGACCTTCAACTCGGTGATGCCGCACCGCCGTACCAGGAGCCGGTCTCCCGGCAGGAGGGTCGGCGTCATGCTGACGCCGACCACGGTCACCGTCGTCCAGCGCCGCCGCAGGAGGGCGAGCAGGACGGCGGCCATGGCGAGGGCGGAGCCTGCGGCGAGGGCTGCGATCACGAGGAGACCGCCTGCGGCTCCTGCCCGGTGTCGTATCCCAGCGCCTGCAGGCGGAAGAGCCGGGCGTAGTCCCCGTTCACGGCCATCAACTCCTCGTGTGCGCCCTGCTCGGTGACGCGGCCGCCGGAGAGGACGACGATGTGGTCGGCCATCCGGACGGCGTTCAGCCGGTGGGAGATGATCACACTGGTGACCCCGCGCCGGTGCTCGACCAGCCGCCGGTGGATGGTGTGCTCGGCCTCGGCGTCCAGGCCCGAGCTGGGCTCGTCGAGGACGAGCAGGTCCCGCCGACCCCGCATGAGGCCGCGTGCGAGGGCGATCCGCTGCCACTGGCCGCCGGACAGCGTCACGCCCGCCGTCCTGCCGTCCGACCGGGAGTTCATGAAGAAGATCCTGCTCAGGAGAGTGTCATATCCGTACGGCAGGCCCGAGACGGCCTCATGGGCCTCGGCGGCGGTCGCGGCCACGCGGATCCTGTCGCGGTCCTCCAGCGCGGCCAGGTCGCCGATGCCGATGTTCTCGGCGGCGGTGAAGTCGTAGTTCATGTGGTCCTGGAAGACCGTGCCGATCCGTTCGCGCAGCTCCGCGACCGGGATGAGGCGGATGTCCACCCCGTCCCAGGTGATCGACCCGCGCGTGGGCTCGTACAGCCGGCACAGCAGCTTCACCAGGGTGCTCTTGCCCGCGCCGTTCACGCCGACGACGGCGAGCAGAGCGCCGCGCGGGATGCGCAGATCGACGCCGCGCAGCACCCACGGCTTGTCGGCGTCGTAGCGGAACCAGACGTCCTTCAGTTCGATCGCGCCCTGCAGCGGCCGGGCGGGCAGCGGGGAGTCCGGCGTCGCCAGGTCGGGCCCGGCGTTCAGGACGGCGAGATAGTGGCCGAACTGCAGGAGCCCCTGGTGTCCGCTCGCCAGCAGCGTGACCAGCCCGGACAGCCCGGTCTGCGTGCCCGCGACCGCCGCGATGAAGACGACCACGTCGCCCGGGGTCAGCTCGCCCGCCCGGGCCAGCAGGACGGTCCAGACCAGCCCGCCGCCCGACACCACGGCGGCGAGCGCGGCCAGGCCCGCCTGGGTGCGGAGGATCCGCCGGTCGAGCCCGCGCTCGGCGGCGTTGACCTGCCGCAGCTCGGACAGCATCCGCGACCGCACGAAGCCGCCCAGACCGAACAGCCGGATCTCCTTGGCCGCCGTTCGGTCAGTCATGAGCTGGGAGTAGAACAGCTGTCGCCGCACGTTGGGGCTGGTCGTCCAGAGCAGCCGGCCGCGTCTCCTGCTCAGGGCCAGCTCGGCGACCAGGGCGGGCACGGCGGAGACAAGCACGAGCCCCGCCATCGCGGGGTGCACCGTCAGCAGCGTCACAGCGAACCCGGTCATGGTGACGGTGGCGCGCACGCCTCCCAGCACCGCGTCGAGGACCGTCTGCGGCGCCATTCCACTCGCCTGCTGTGCCAGGCCGATGCGGTCGTGGAAGGCGGGATCCTCGAACCGGGCCAGCCCGCCGAAGCGGGACAGCGCCTCATACAGCCGGTCCTGGGCGTGGAGGCGGATGACCCGGCCGAGCTCCGCCTGCACGTACTGGGAAAGGTACGGCAGCGCCGCCATGACCAATCCCAGGCACGCCAGCAGGACGGCGTGTGCCACCAGCGAGCCGACGGGCCCCCGGCCCGCCAGCAGCTCGTCCAGCACGTGTCTGGTCAGCCAGGCGACGCCGACCGGCGTGGCGCCCGTGACGAGCTCGGTGGTCAGATAGGTCAGCAGCAGGGCCGGTCTGGCGGACCACGCGATGCCCAGGGCGGCGACGGCCCTCTCCCGCCACGTCGTCTCGCCGCCGGCGAGGTCGGCGGCGGGGGCGCGTCCGCCCGTCACCGTACGGCGACCTGGGATGACGCCAGTCCGCGGATGCTCGGCGCGCTCGTGCGCACGGTGCCGTCCTGGTCGAGCAGGACGAACGTGGGCGAGCCCTGCACGCCGAACGCGCCGGCCACCGGACCGTCCTGCGGCTCCACGACCACTCGCGCCACCCGGCGCACGGCGTCGATGATGTCCGCGCCCTGCTCCGCCGTGCCGGAGACCACCGCCAGTTTCCGTTCCGGCCCGCCGGGCATGGCGGCGGCGTACTCGACGAAACGGGGAACCTCCTCGCGGCAGGACGGGCAGCCGGTGGAGAAGAAACCCGTGAACAGCGGAGCGTCCGGAGCGCGAAGGGACACCGGGGCGCCGTCGAGCGCCGTGGCCTCGAAGTCGGCGACGCGGTGTCCGGACTCGGGCGACGACTTGCGCTCCACGATCCGGTCGAGGCCGGCCAGCGCCCATTTCGCCCCGTAATCCCGCAGCCGGCGCAGGACGGCGAGCAGCAGCAACAAGTTGAGCACGCCCAGAAGGCCAACGACGACCACGGCGGCGCTCAGTACGGCATTCATCGACACACTCCCAGACTGAGAGGACTTCCGAAGGGGTCAGCGGACGAGGACCAGCGCCACGAGATCGTCGTAGGCGATGACCAGCGTGGCCAGGACGACGGCCACGAAACCGGAGAGGATCAGGGCGGTCACGTCGAGTCCGCCGGCTCCGCCGGGGGCCAGCAGGGTTCCCGTCACGCCCGCCGCCGTGATCAACAGCAGGATCGCGTTGCGCGCCACGTGCCGCATGCCCATGGGCTGGTCGGACGCGCCGAAGCATCGGCAGCTCGTCGTCGCGCCCCGCCGCACGGCTGAGCCGATCGCTCCCGTGAAGGCCGCCAGCAGCACCGCGGCAAGCCCCAGGCCCGCGAGGGCGGCGGCGTCGAACAGCATCAGCGACGCGGCGACCAGCTCGCCCGCGATCACGGCCCCGGCGGCGGCGGAGCTCCATCGCGGGCCGACGCCGAATTCGCGAACGGTGGCGCGGAACTGCGCGAGATCGCTTCGCCCGCGCAATTTCGTCGCGGCCGCGGAGAAGAACACCAGGGTGAGTAAAAAGCGGCAGGTAATGCTCATGCAGGCCATTGTCATTTCGATTCCCTCTGCCGAATCGGTGCGGTGGCGCGAACGGGCGGGCCCGCCGGGGAAACCCGCCCGTTCGCTGATGCCGCCGTTCAGCAACCCCACGTGTGGGACGTGTCGCACTGGACGTAGCAATTTCCGATGGTCTGCCACGCGGTGCAGCCGCCGGGGCCGCAGGTGCGCTGCTGGAGGAAGCAGCGGAAGCAGCGGCACTCCGTGTACGTCGGGTCGGCGGTCGCCTCGGCTCGGGGGGCGACCAGGGCGAGGAGTGTGTCTCCCACCCTGTTCAGCAGTCGGGTCACGTGAACCTCCTTGGTTTCGGTCCTGGGCGAGGCCGCTTGGTCTCCCTCAGCACGGGTAGGGGCCGGTGGGCTTTATGCAGCCGCCGATGAGCGTCCAGGCGGTGCAGCCCCCGGGGCCGCACACTCGCTGGAACAATGCGCAGAGGTTGTTGCAGTAACACTCCACGTATGTCGGATCGGCGGCCGCTTCGACGTGCGGAGCCGCCATTGTGAGCATGCGGTCGCCTACGGTTTTGAGCATACGGATCATGGCGCGTCCCTCTGGCTCGTCGGGGCTTTTGGTAAATTTAGCCGCGGGCGACCGGACCATTCCAATGGAATGCTGCCACATATAGACGTTTTACTGCCAAAGTAAGAGGGCGCAGAAGTGCGGCGGCGCGGTGGCCCGAGGTCCGCTTGGAGTGCCGGCGGAGTCCTCCGGCCCGGTCTCGCCAAGGGGCGGGCATCGCGCCGGGGAAGGCGAAGGGGAGGCGTTCAGGTGAGGGCCGCGGCGGTGAGTGTGAATCCCGCGGCGAGCAGCGTGAGCGACGCGGCTCCTGACACGCTCAGCCCGACCGCCCCCAGGACGCCGGACAGTGAGATCGCCAGGTAGAGCGCCGACTGGTAGAGCGAGGTGACCATCGACCGTGCGCCGGGGGAGGCGAGGGCGATGATCCGGTGCTGCTGCGGGGTGGTGACCATGAAGGAGAACAGGGCGCTGACCGCCACCGCGGGCGCCGCCGCCGCGAGCGGCTCCCGGAACGCGGGCAGTGCGAGGAACACGGCGGTGAGAGCCAGGGTGGCGACGAGGACCACCTTGCGGGGCCCGTGCCGGTCGGTGAGGTGACCGGCCACGAGGTTCCCGACGGTGCCCGCCACCCCGAACACCAGCAGCAGGATCGCCGCACGGTTCCCGTCGCCCGAGACGGCCGGGGCGTAGACGGCGGTGATGTAGGTGTACGGGATGTAGATCCCGGTGAACACCACCACGGTGGTGGCCAGCACCGTGAGGATCCGCCGGTCGGCGAGCGGGGCCAGGCGGCGGCGCAGCCCTGTGGCGACGTCCTGTCGCAGGTGCGGCAGTCGGAGCGCGACGGGCGGAACGACCGCCACCGCGAGCGCGGTGACGAGCCACATCGTCGTCCGCCAGCCCAGCGCCGCCCCGACGGCGGTGCCCAGCGGCGCTCCGAGGGCCAGTGAGGTCGTGATTCCGAGCATGACGATCGAGATCGCCCGTCCACGGTGCCTTTCTCCCGCGAGCGTGGCCGCGGTGGCGCTCGCGCTCGCGGTGTAGAGCGCCGCGCCTCCCGCGGCGATGACCCGTGAGGCCAGCACCGGCCCGTAGGCCGGTGCGAGGGCCGTCGCCGCGTTGCCCGCGGCGAACAACGTCAGTGCCGTGAGCAGGACGGCGCGTCTGGACCAGCCCGCGGTCAGCGTCGCGAGGAGCGGCGCCAGCACCGCGTAGGCGATCGAGAACACGGTGACGAGCTGGCCCGCGGCCGCGACGTCGACGTCCAGCGAGTCGGCGATCTCGGGCAGCAGCCCGGCGACGACGAAGGCGTCCGTCCCTACCGCGAAGGTCCCGAAGGCCAGGACCGTGACATGGGGACGCCAGCGCGTGCCGGTCCCGGCCGGAGGGGTTTCGAGAGTCATCAGGACATCCTTTACGATTGACATCGTAAATTACGATGGCGATCGTAATACATGTTCGACGAGTATCGTAAGAGCGGTGCGCGTCGAAGGGGTGGGGATGAACGGACAGGACTACTGGCTGCCGCAGCCCGACCTCGACGGCATCGACGTCGGGACGGTCCTGCAGGCCCTGGCCGACCCGGTCAGGCTCCAGATCGTGCGGGCCCTCGACGCCGCGGGGGAGTCCACGTGCACCGCGCTCGACGTGCCGGTCAAGGCCTCCACGGTCTCCCATCACATGCGCAGCCTGCGTGAGAGCGGCGTGGTCTCGACCCGGCTGGTCGGCAACGCCCGGCCGAGCCGGCTGCGCCGCGACGACCTCGAACGACGTTTCCCCGGTCTTCTCGCCTCGATCCTGAGCGCGACGCCGCCGTCGCGGGACGGTGGCGACTCGCCGGCCGGAGGTCCTGACCCGAAGCCCGCCCTTTGAGGTTTTCTGGCGGATAATCCGCTGCGGATCGAATGGTTATGCTGGTGGACATGACCGCCATGGCCCCCACCAGCACCGCGCCGGACCTGTCGTACCTGCTGGACCACACCAGTCATGCCCTGCGGACCCGGATGGCGGCGGCGCTCGCCGAGATCGGGCTCACCGCGCGCATGCACTGCGTGTTGGTCCACGCCCTGGAGGAGGAGCGCACCCAGATCCAGCTCGCCGAGATCGGCGACATGGACAAGACCACGATGGTGGTGACGGTCGACGCCCTGGAGAAGGCGGGGCTCGCCGAACGCCGTCCCTCGAGCACGGACAGACGGGCCCGGATCATCGCGGTCACCGAGGAGGGCGCGCGGGTCGCCGGGCGGAGCCAGGAGATCGTCGATCGCGTGCACAGGGAGGCGCTGGCGGCGATGCCCGGCGATGAGCGCGAGATCTTCCTGAGGGCCATGAACCGCCTGGTGACCGGACACCTCGCGACTCCCGTCGAGAACCCCCAGCCGGTACGGCGGGCGCGCCAGCGGGCGAAATAGGTCCGACGAGGATCGTCTGCGACGAAGCCGTCCGCCGACGGCCGAAGGGCCCGCTAGAAGACGCGGAAGTGGTGGAAGAGCTCGTAGGAGGCGTCCTCCGCGGCGAAGGCGCGGGCTTCTGAGCGTTTGACCGCGAGGTAGGCGGATGCGCGCAGGGGACCGAGGGCGTCCATCAGGACGTCGTCGGCCTCCAGGGCGTCCAGCGCCTCGTCCAGGGAGCGGGGCAGACGGGGGACGCTGCCCTCGGGGAGCGTGTCGGGATCGACGTTGACGGCCTCGCCGGGGTCGAGTCCCCTGCGGATGCCGTCCAGACCGGCGTGGATGACGGCGCCGAGCGACAGGTAGGGGTTGGCCGAGGAGTCGGAGGGCTTGATCTCCAGGTTCACCGAAGCCTCGGCCGCTCCTCGCATGGGGGAGCAGATCCGCACCGCGGCCTCCCTGTTGTCCATGCCGTAGCAGGCGTAGGCGCTCGACCACATCCTGGGCGCGAGACGCCTGAAACCGTTGACCGAACCGCAGGTCAACGCGGTGAGGGCGGGCAGGTGCGCGATGAGGCCGCCGATGAAACGGTAGGCCGTGGTGGACAGGCCGTAGCGGTCGGAGGGGGCGCTGAACATGTTGGTCCGCAGTTCGGGGTCCCACAGGGAGATGTGCAGGTGCGCGCCGTTGCCCGCCTGGTCGGCGAGCGGCTTCGGGGCGAGGGAGGCCCACATGGACATGCGGTGGGCGACGCCGCGCACGGTCTCCCGGTAGATGACCTGGTTGTCGGCGGCACGCATGGCCTGGGCGTGGCGGATGGACAACTCCTGCTGGCCGTGGCCGAGTTCCGGATGGTAGTGCTCGACCCGCAGGCCCTGCGCCTGCAGGGCGCGGACCAGGCTCATGGCGTAGTCGTGGGCCAGGTCGAAGCCGGAGGTGGCGTAGCAGAGGCTGTCGTCCACCGGCGCGAGCCTGTCCCGTTCCCCGCCCTGGCCCGGCACGCGGCGGCCGAGGGTGAACTCGGGCTCGTACGCGGCGACCGCGACGAGTCCCTCGCTCGCGAGGGCGGCGACGGCCTCGCGGAGGAAGGTGCGCGGGCAGGCGGCCCACGGGGAGCCGTCGACCTCACGCAGATCCGACAGCATGGCCGCCGCGCCCGGGGCATAGGGGAGGGCGACGAACGTGGCCGGATCGGGGACGAGGCGGACCTCGCCGACGGGACCGAGCCCCTCGACCTCCTGAAGCTGGTCGAGCATGTTCATCGCCATCATCGCCACGGTGTGCCCGATGCCCGAACCGAGTCGTTCCGCCAGCCGGGAACGTGAGGTGGCCTTGCCACGAATCACGCCGCCGTGGTCGGCGTAGATGAAACGGACGAGCTCGATGCCCTCCGTCTCGGCGCGTTCGAGAACGCGCCGCTCCGCCGGGTCGAGCGGATGAACCCCGGTGACGCTGTAGCGGTCTGCCATGCTCTCTGCGTAACACGTCCCTGGGGGCAGTGGAAGCACATCGCGTGGCGGCCTGGCGTCACGAGGGCACACGCTCCTGCGTCAGGCGTGCGGGAGCGCCGGAGAAAAAGGTCGGAGGTGGGGCAAACCCCCACCGGTGGTCAGCTCAGCACTCGTGTGAAGAACAGAGACAGTTGGTCTGCCGCTCTCACGATCCCGTCGAAGACTCCGTTCACCGCGTTCGCCGCATCGGCGGGTCTGGTGAACAGATAAAAGGCCACGAACGCCACCGCTACGTAGGTGGCGACCTTCTTGACCTGCATGGGGGCCTCCTGCTGTTCCAGTCCCAGCCGTTATACCCGGATTTTAATGATCTTTGGCATCTTCGGCCCGAGTGGCTCCCGGATTTTGATGATCATACCTGTCGCGCGGCGACAATCCATGGCCAGTCGGGGGATTGGCATGGGTCACCTCCGCCATGGTGCGGTGGCGAGGCCGTTCTGTCCAATCCTGAGTGCCAGATATACCGGTAACGCTAGGGGGGACAGCAAGATCGTGAGGACCAGGAGCGGTGCCATGGGCAGTGGGTGGATCCCCCGTTCCCGGCTGTCGAGATACATCCAGCGGCCCACGAGCAGGTCCCAGGCGATGATCTGCGCCCACAGGGCGGCGAGCGCCCGCGGGTCGGCGGTCAGCGCGGTGAGCCCGGCGAGGGTCGGCCGGGTGACCACGGGCCAGAAGTCCGGCAGGAGCGGGACGAGCAGGGTCAGGCACACCGCGAGCGAGGGCAGCACGATCAGCGGTGACCCGGCGATCCGCCGGGTGCGCGACCAGGTGGGCGCCACGATCATCAGCGCCCAGAACGGCGCCGCGGCCAGGAAGCTCAGCTGGAACAGCGCCTCGGTCATCACGCCTCCAGCGTGGCGGGCTCGGCCTGAGCGGCGGCGACGGGTGTCACGGTCGCGGCGGGCTCCGTGTCCGCGGCGGTGGCGCGGGTGGCGGGGGAGCGCCGCGACAGCAGGGACAGCAGCGCGGCCGTCGCGACCCCGGCCGCGAGCAGGGCCGTCGCGCCCAGGGTGAGGGCGTCGGGACGCAGGAGCGGCTGGCCGCGCAACGCCTGCCAGGTCACCAGGGCGACGAGCCCGGCGTAACCGGCTCCGGCGGTGAACACCAGGCGCAGGCGGACGGCCTGGCTGCGGATCCACTGCGACGCCAGGGCGAGCAGCGGTATGACCTGCAGGGCGTGCATGCCGACGAAGTGCGGGATGCGCAGGTCGCCGCCGGTGGTGCTCCAGCCGAGCAGGGGCAGGCCGGGGCCGCCGTCGGGCACGCCGACGCTGTGGGCGCCGATGGCGGTGGTCGCGACGTCGGCGAGCTGAGCGGCGGTCGGCGGGGTCATCAGGTACG
The DNA here is from genome assembly GCF_027922005.1 of Streptosporangium carneum. Lineage (GTDB taxonomy): Bacteria > Actinomycetota > Actinomycetes > Streptosporangiales > Streptosporangiaceae > Streptosporangium > Streptosporangium carneum. Next base: position 173,190 of record NZ_BSEV01000009.1, read on the forward strand.
CCAGCGCCATGCCGGCCGCGGAGATGACCAGCCCGATGCGGATCGCCCAGGTGGCGGCCGGGTCGGCTTGGCGCTCCAGTAACACCAGGACCGCCGCGGCGAGGTTGGCGACCATGAGCACCACGATGGTGGTGGCCATGATCGAGTACAGCGAGGCGTCCAGGGCGGTGGAGACGTTGAAGTGGCTGCGCCGCCCCCGGACGACCTGGCTGATGATCACCACCACCTCGACGACGCTCGCGACCGCCAGTACGGTGCCCAGCCACCACCCCCAGCGGGGCGCCCGCCGCCGCAGGGACAACAGCCATGCCCACGTCAGTCCGTAGATTGCGAGCGAGACGGTGAACTTCATCGGCTTGGCCCAGATGGGCATGCCCTCCAGCGTGCGCTGGTCGAGAAGGAGGCCGCCGAGCGAAATGATTGCCAGGACGGCCATGGTCGCGGACATGAGGAGCAGTGGGCGATGCCAGCGGATCATGAGGGGAACTTTCATATAGATAACGGATCTATCTCTTATCTATAGCTGAACTTTGGGGCCGACCACAACTAGGAGGCTGCTGTGCGGATGGCGGATCTGAGCCGGGTGACGGGTGTCTCCGTCCCGATGATCAAGTTCTATCTGCGGGAGGGATTGCTCCCCAGTGGGGAGCGGACCAGCCCCAACCAGGCGAGATACGGCCAGGAGCATGTGCGACGGATCATGCTGGTGCGTGCCATGGCCGACTACGCGGGCCTGTCGATCGCCGACATTCGCGAGTTGCTCGGTCATCTCGACGATCCCGGCCACAGCCTGCACGACCGGCTCGGCTACGCCCAGAAGACCGTCACGCCCAAACGTGAGCCGGGCGAGGGCGAGGAGTGGGCGGAGGCGCTGCGCAGAGCCGACGAGCTGATCGCCCGGCACGGCTGGCTGCACGATCCCGAGGGGCCCGCGATGCGGACCGTCGCCGGAGTGCTGCTCACCCTTGAGGGGCTGGGCTACGACGCAGTCCTCTCCCGGCTCGACGAGTACGCGGAGGCGGCGGCCAGGATCGCCGACGCCGACGTCGCCGCCATGGCTGAGGAGTCGAACCTGGAGAGGATGGTCGAGGTGGTCGTCGTGGGGACCTCCCTGGGTGACGCGCTGGTCGCCGCGCTGCGCCGGATCGCGCAGGCCAACGCCTCGGCCCGCCTGCTCGGCGAGGGCTGGGAGAAGGCGGACCGCAAGAACGTCGAGTGGAGGAGGGAGAGTCGGGAAGGCGGCCCCGAGGGCGCTGAGGGGCGCACTGAGGGGTGCTGAGCGCGTTGGGTGCGTGGGGGCCTGGGGGCGAGGCTGAGGGGGCTTGGCGGGGGACGGGCCCGGGGGCGCTGAGGGGCCCCGCCGGGAGGGGCGGCCGGGGCTGAGAGAGCGCTCGGCCCGCGGGCTCCACCCGGCTCGCCGTGCTCGGGGTGATGCCGTTCTGACGGGACCTGCGGCGTGTCGCATGCGGGCGCGACGACCTTGTCTCGCCGGTGTCTCGCCGGAGGCTCCGGCTGCGCGGCTGGAACGGGTCCGAGGCCTCTCCGGCCGCCGCCGTGCGCGATCGTCCCCCGCGAGGCCTGGGCTGCCCCGAGTGCCTCCGGACGGCGGCCGGGGCGCCGGCCGCGCTCTCTCCGCCGCCCATGACCTGCTTCCCGGTGACCGGGACCGGTGGGCCGTCGATGGAGGAGCGCCTGTCGCGGTCATATCCCAACGTGCCGACGGGGCTTTTCGTTCCCGTGGAGTAAATCGCCTTAGATGACACTCTCCGTAGTTATTCGTAAAGCAATAGAGGGCTATATCGGTCAGGCAGTAAGGGTTGACTCCCGCAGGTGGTCGCCTTAGTGTCTGACTTTAATCAGCGTATATCTGTAAAGCGCAGAGTATGTAAGGATTGACATCTTTCTTCGCGATCGCAGAGAGACGGCGAGGTGTGCCATGCGGGGAGGCGTCGAGCCGAGGTGACCGCTCCTTCGGCTGTTCGCCGGTGATCTGGCCGGCCGGCGGGAGATCCGCGCTTCCGCTGTCGCCCCCTTCCCGTATGTCGCCTCTGGCCGTGTCCGCTCTTCGACCTCAAGGGGAATTGACAGTGCCTGTGAGCTTCCTGCCGGTAAAGCCCTGCCTCCGGGCCTCTCTGCGCATCGGCGAGAAGGGTGAGGCGGAATTGCACACCTCCTCGGGGATTCTGGAGGTCGAGGCCCCCGAGGGGATGAGCAGGGACGATTTCCTCGACCTTCTCAAGCTGCTCGACGGCAGCAGAACCATCGAGGACCTGGAACGCGAGACCGGCCTCGACGGCGAGGCGGTTCGCGAGATCGTCGAGCCCGCCGTGGTCTGGGGCCTGGTCGACGAGGGCGCCGTCCCGGTCGCCTCCTCGGAGCGGGCGGCCCTGTCGCGCCTGGACGCCGTCCTCAGCCGGCTCCTGGAGGACCTGGTCCTCGCGGGCCCGTTCTGGCGCGAGGTCCTGCAGCGTCCGGAGAGGCTGTCTCACAACGTCTTCTACGGGTTCTGGCTTGAGAGGTGGTTGCTCCTGTTCGGGGAGAACGGACCAGGCCCCGCCGTCCTCGGCCTCGCGTGGAGCGCCGGTCCCAGGCGGACGCCCGAGGGCCTCCACCGGCAGGAGCGCCGCCACGGCGAGATCGCGGCCCGCGCCCTCGGGGCCGTTGGCGTCACGCGCGACGACCTGTCGCGGGCGCGTCCGCTGTCGACGACCACCGCCCTGACCAAGATGCTGTCCTGGTGGGCGCGGACCGACCCGCTGTTCTTCGCCGCCGCGGTCGGCGTGCTCGAGAGGCCCCTCGGCCCCGCGGGCGGCGCCGGGGGGCACACCGCCTCCGTCTCATTCCCGGCCGCGTGCGACAGGGCAGGGCTCGCCTCGGGCTTCGTCGAGTCGATGCGCGCGCACACCGGGGGCAACGCGGTCGGAGGCCACGGATCCGTCAGCCGGGAGCCGTTCACCGGGGCGGCGGGGATCGACGAGGAGACCGAGCGGCGCTGGCACGCCAAGGCGCATCTGTTCATGGAGGCGTACGCGGCCTTCCACAACGGGGTCCTGGAGCACTACTCCGACCCGCGGCAGCCGCTGCTGCGCGTCGCCGAGATCTGAACGACGGGATCCCGGCCGGAGGCGCGAGGCGGCCTTCGCCGGCCCGCGCGGCCCCGGATCCGTACGGGGCGGCTCAGGTGCCCAGCGGCGCTCGCATCAGTTCGGCGACGGCCTTCTCGCCGCCGGCGACCTCGACCCTGGCGTGCCGCTGACGGCCGAAACAGAACAGCAGCAGCTCGCCAGAACGGCCGGTGACCTCGACCCGGGGGCCGCCTCCCGGTCCGCCGAGCGCGACGCCGCCGCCGATGCGGTGCAGCACGACGCCGACCGGCGACCTGCGCAGCAGCAGGCGCGTCAGGGGACGCAGCCGCCTCCAGAGGACCTCGTCGAGCCCGGGGGAGAGCTCGCGCGGCTCCCAGCCGGGCTGCGCGCGCCGTACGTCCTCGTGGTGGACGAAGAACTCGACGGTGTTGACGGCCTCGTCCAGGCCGGGGAGCAGGCCGTAGAGGCCGCCGGGGCCGGTGCCGACGAGCCCGGTCAGGCCCGCGTAGCCGTACCTGGCCTTCAGCGACTCCTGGACCGAGGCGGTGTATCCGGCCAGCGGCCTGAGCGCGATGCCGCCCGCGGCGTCCAGACGTCTTTCGCGCAGCACGAGGTGAGCGGCGAGATCGAAGGAGGTCCAGCCCTCGCAGAGGGTCGGGGCGTCCTGGCCGAGCCGGACGAGCAGGTCGGCGAGCGCGGCGCGCTCGGCGCGGGCGTGGGTCATCCGGTGATCCTAACAACGCCGTCACGCGGGCGATCGGGGTGACCACGGCGTGGGGCGCCCCCCGGCCCGCGGGTGTCGGGCCCTCCGTCTTCCACCCTCCTGAACAGGGAAAACGGTGGATCTCGGGATACAGGGGAATAAGCGCTTGATCAAGCGTGATAGTCACATAGGTAGTAATATTTCTCTTCGAAAGGACACCCCCCGAGTGGCGAGCAAGGTGACTTCCGCCGTCATGCGTCAGGGGCTCCGCGTACTCGGGGTTGCCGTCCGGGCAGAGAAGGCGGTCTTCGCCGTCGCGGTTCTGTCCAGCGCCCTCTACGGCGTCATGACGGTCGCGTCCGCGTGGGCCCTCGGCTGGGCCACCGAGAACCTCGTGCTCCCCTCCTTCGCCGCGGGCGAAGTGGCCACCGGCACGTCCGTGACGGCGGCCCTCCTCATCCTCGGCGTCGCACTGCTCAAGGCACTGGGCGTCGCGGGACGGCGCTACTACGCCGGAGTCATGCAGTACCGGATGCAGGCCAGCTCCCGCAGGGCCGTCACCCGTCAGTACCTCAGGCTTCCCCTCGCCTGGCACCACCGCCACCCCACGGGCCAGCTGCTGTCCAACGCCAGCGCCGACGCCGAGGCCGCGTGGGCGCCGCTGGCTCCGCTGCCGATGGCGGTCGGCGTGGTCGTCATGCTGGTGACCGCCGCCGTCGCGATGATGCTCGCCGACCCGGTCCTCGCCCTGGTCGGCTTCCTGATCTTCCCGGCGATCGCCGTGCTCAACTTCGTCTACCAGCGCAGGCTCAGCCCCCTGGCCACCCGGGCCCAGCAGCTGCGCGCCGAGGTGAGCGAGATCGCGCACGAGAGCTTCGACGGCGCCCTGGTGGTCAAGACCCTCGGCCGTGAGGACGAGGAGACGACCAGGTTCCGGGTCAGGGCGGAGGAGCTGCGCGACGCCAACATCGCCGTCGGACGGGTCCGCGGCCTGTTCGACCCGATGCTGGAGGCCCTGCCGACCCTGGGCGTGCTCGCCGTGCTGCTGGTCGGCGCGGGACGTCTCGAGAGCGGCGCGATCAGCCCGGGAGTCCTGGTCCAGGTCGCCTACCTGTTCACCCTGCTGGCCTTCCCCATCCGCGCCCTCGGCTGGGTCCTGGCCGAGCTGCCCCGCGCCGTCGTCGGCTACGAGCGGGTGCGGGCCGTGCTCGAGGCGACGGGCTCCATGGAGTACGGCGCCGCCGCACTGCCGGGCCCCGCCCCCGCCCGGCTCGAGGTCCGCGGCCTGGACTACGCCTACGGCGACTCCCCGGTGCTGCACGGGGTCGACCTCGAGATCGAGGCGGGCCGCACCGTGGCCCTGGTCGGCCCGACGGGCTCGGGCAAGTCCACCCTCACCCAGACCTTCGTGCGCCTGGTCGACCCGGCGGCGGGGGCCGTCCTCGTGGACGGCGTCGACCTGCGCGAGGTCGCCCGCGGCGGAGTCAGCGAGGCGGTGACGCTGGTGCCGCAGCAGACCTTCCTGTTCGACGACACCGTGCGCGGCAACATCACCCTCGGCCTGGCGGCCGGCGACGACGAGGTCTGGGCGGCGCTGCGCCTGGCCCAGGCCGACGGCTTCGTCAGCGCGCTGCCCGGCGGCCTCGACACCAAGGTCGGCGAACGCGGCACGACTCTGTCGGGAGGCCAGCGCCAGCGCCTGGCCCTGGCCCGCGCGCTGGTCCGCCGCCCCCGGCTGCTCATCCTGGACGACGCGACCTCCAGTGTCGACCCGCAGGTCGAGGCGCGGATCCTGGGAGGACTGCGGGAGGCGTCCCAGGCCTCGACCGTGGTCGTCGTCGCCTACCGGATGGCCACCATCGCCCTGGCCGACGAGGTCGTCTACCTCGAACACGGCAAGGTCGTCGACCGCGGCCCTCACGAGAAGCTCCTCGTCGGCTGCGAGGGCTACCGCAACCTGGTCACCGCCTACGAACGCGAGGAGGCCGAGCGCGAGGCGCTCGGCGCCGAGGAAGAGGAAGAGGTCAGCGCGTGAGCTCGCTGCACGGGGTCGACAGATCGGGGCTGGCCACCGTACGGCACGGCCTGTCGCTCACACCGGAGTTCCGCAGGGGGCTGGCGGGGACGCTCGCGCTGGCCGTCCTGGCGACGGTCGGCAAGGTCGTCGTCCCGATCGCCGTCCAGCAGACCATCGACAGGGGGCTCAAGGGCTCGGTTCCCGACCTGCCCTACATCCGCGCCGCCGTGCTGCTGTGCGCGGCGGCCGTGATCCTCACCGCGCTGTCCTCCTACCTGATGAACGTGCGCCTGTACCGGGCGACCGAGGCCTCCCTCGCCACGCTCAGGGTGCGCGGGTTCCGGCACGTGCACGACCTGTCGGTGCTCACCCAGAACTCGGAACGGCGCGGCGCCCTGGTCTCCAGGGTCACCGGCGACGTCGACCAGATCAGCACCTTCATGCAGTCGGGCGGCCTGTTCATCATCATCGCCATGGGGCAGCTCCTCGTCGCGACCGTGCTGATGTTCGTCTACTCCTGGCAGCTCGCCCTGACGGTCTGGGCGTGCTTCCTGCCGCTCATGGTCGTGATGCCGCGCTTCCAGCGCTGGCTGTCCGGTGCCTACACGCAGGTCCGCGAACGCGCGGGCGACATGCTCGCCGCCGTCAGCGAGTCGGTCGTCGGGGCGGCGGTGATCAGGGCCCACGGCTCGGAGGCCCGCACCGCGGAGCGGCTGGACGTGGCGATCGACGCCAACAAGGCCGCGCAGGCCCGCGCCCAGCGGATCGTCTCCACGGTGTTCCCGCTGACCGAGATCGTCGCCGCGGTGGCCCTCGCCGCCGTGGTGCTCCTCGGAGTGCGGCTGGGCGTCGCGGGTGAGATCACCCCGGGACGCCTGGTCGCCTTCCTGTTCCTGATCACGCTGTTCGTCTCCCCCCTGCAGATCGCCACCGAGGTGCTCAACGAGGCGCAGAACGCCATCGCGGGCTGGCGCCGGGTCCTCGGTGTCCTCGACACCCCGCCCGACGTCGCCGACCCGGGCCACGAGGGCGTCGAACTGCCTCGCGGCCCGATCTCCGTCTCCTTCGAGGAGGTCGGATTCTCCTACCCCGGCGGCGCGCCGGTGCTGAGCGAGGTCACGGTGCACATCCCGCCGCGCTCGCGGATCGCGGTGGTCGGGGAGACGGGCTCGGGCAAGACGACCTTCGCCAAGCTGCTCACCCGCCTGATGGACCCGATCACGGGCCGGGTCACCGTGGACGGCGCGGACCTGCGCGAGGTCCGCTTCTCCTCGCTGCGCGAGCGGATCGTCATGGTGCCGCAGGACGGCTTCCTGTTCGACGGCACGCTGGAGGAGAACATCCGCTTCGGCCGCCCCTCGGCGTCCGAGGCCGAGATCCTGCTGGCCCTGACCGAGCTGGGGCTCACCGACTGGCTCGACGGCCTGCCCGCGGGCCTGGCCACCGGGGTCGGTCAGCGGGGGGAGTCGCTGTCGGCGGGCGAACGCCAGCTCGTCGCCCTGGTCCGCGCCTACCTCGCCGACCCCGACCTGCTCCTGCTCGACGAGGCCACCTCCGCGGTCGACCCGGCCACGGAGGTACGGCTGGCCCGCGCGCTCGAAGGGGTCACGCGGGGCCGTACCGCCATCTCCATCGCCCACCGCCTGTCCACCGCCGAGGCGGCCGACGAGGTGCTGGTCTTCGACAGGGGGCGCATCGTCCAGCGGGGCCCGCACGCCGACCTGGTCGGCGAACCGGGCGTCTACGCCGACCTGCACGCCTCCTGGGTCTCCGCCGCAAGGTCCTAGCGTCCCGCCGCGCCCGCCCCGCGCACGGACCGGGACGGGCCCGGCCGGGCGGCGCGTCGCCGCCTTGCCGAGGAGGTCCGTGACGAAGGTCACGGCCCCCTCGGCGCCATGCGACGCACCGCCCGGCCGCCCCTGTCCTGGAGGGACGGGATCACCGCGGAGCCCCCTGGGCAAGGGGGCCGAGGTCCTTCTCGAACAGGTGCGGGCCGACCGTCTCGGGAGCGGCCCGCAGATCGTAGAGCGGGGTGTAACCGGTGGACAGGTACAGGCCCGCGGCCTCGGGCTGGCGGGGACCGGTCGCCAGGTAGATCCTGCGGTAGCCCTGCCGTACGGCCTCCCGTTCCAGCTCGCGCACGACGGCCGCCCCGAGCCCGCGCCGCCGGTGGTCCCGGTGGGTCCAGATCCGCTTGAGCTCGGCGGTCCGCTCGTCGTAGCGGCGGAACGCGCCACCGGCGACGGTCCGGCCCCCCTCGACGAGAACCAGGAACACGCCTCCCCTGGCGGGGGAGAACTCGTCGTCGGGGTAGCGGTTGATCTCGTCGTTGGGGCCGTAGCGGCTGGTGTACTCGAGGTGCAGGTCGTCCAGGAGCGGCCTGACCTCGGGGTCGCGGACCGCGACGTATCGCACCCGGATGGACTCGACGGTCACTTCGCCGGCTGCCTGGGCAGGCCGGGCGGGTTGATCTGCGACTCGGTGAGGGCCTCGTTGGAGAGGTTCCAGCGCTCGAGCACCTCGCCGTACTTGCCGTTCTTGATGAGCTCGTTGAACGCCGCGTTGAGCGGCTTGACAAGTCCGCTGTCCTTCTTGGTCATGGCCGCGATCAGGCCTTGGAGGTCGGGGCCCGCACCCGACACCGTTCCGACGATCTTGGTGTCGCCGCCGACGGCGTTCTGGTACGCGAGGGACGGGTTGGGGCCGATGTAGGCCTCGATGCGCCCGGACTTCAGGGAGAGCAGGGCGTCGACGTACTTCTGGTAGTTCTGGATCTGCGCGGGCTTGAGGCCGGCCTTCTGGTTCTGCGCGTCCCAGTCGAGCAGGATCTTCTCCTGGTTGGTGCCCGAGCCGACCGCCACCCGCCTGCCCGCGATGTCGGAAGGCTGTTTGATCTCGGTGATCGGGCTGTTCTTCGCCGTCTGCCAGGCGAGCTGGTCGACCCGGTAGGTGGCGAAGTCGTAGATGTCCTTGCGCTCCTCGGTCACCGTGACGTTGTTGAAGGCCACGTCGTACTTGCCGGACTTCACTCCCAGGAACAGGTTCTCCCAGGAGGTGATCTCCTCCTTGACCTTCAGGCCGAGGGTGTCGGCGACGATGTGGGCGAGGTCGGTCTCCACGCCGATGACGGTGCTGTCGTCGTCGGCGAGAAAGGCCAGCGGCGGCGCGCCCTCGCCGCTGAAGGCGACGACGAGCTCGCCCTTCGTACGGATCGCCTCGGGCACCTGGGCGGCGATCGCGTCCACCTTGTCGGCCTTGATGCGGTTCTGCTCGGGAGAGGTGTTGATCTTCGCTGCGCCGGACTCCGCGTTCCCCGCGGGAGCGGCGGTCTTCTCCGCGGGTTTCGTGCTGGCCTCTGACGTGGTCGAGGAGGTTCCGGTCGACCCGCAGGCGGCGGCGAGCAGGAGCGGTGCGGCGACGAGGGCAGGCGTGAGCCTGGAGAGGAGCGACATTTCAGTCCTAGTTTCCGAAGGAGCCTTGCGAGGGGTTCTGGGAGTCCTGCTCGGGGTTTTCACGGGGCCCTGTCAGAGGACCTTGCTGAGGAAGGCGCGAGTCCGCTCGTGCCTGGGGGAGTCGAGCACCTGGGAGGGCGGTCCCTGCTCGACGACGCGCCCGTCGTCCATGAAGACGACGGTGTCCGCCACCTCGCGGGCGAACCCGATCTCATGGGTGACGACGATCATGGTGGTGCCGCTCCTGGCGAGGTCCTTCACCACGTCGAGCACCTCGCCGACCAGTTCGGGGTCCAGCGCCGAGGTCGGCTCGTCGAAGAGGATGACCTTCGGCTCGAGGGCGAGCGCGCGGGCGATGGCGACCCGCTGCTGCTGGCCGCCGGACAGCTGCCTGGGGTAGGCGTCCTTCTTCTCGGAGAGGCCGACCCGGTCGAGCAGCCGCAGGGCCAGCTCCCGCACCTCCTCCTTCGGCCTTCGCTGCGCCGAGACCGGCGCCTCGACGACGTTCTCCAGCGCCGTCAGGTGCGGGAAGAGGTTGAAGCTCTGGAAGACGAACCCGATCCTGGTCCGCTGTCTGAGGATCTCGCGCTCGCGCAGCTCGTACAGTTTGTCGCCGGACTGCCGATATCCGACCAGTTCGCCGTCGACGCGCACCGATCCGCTGTCCACCTTCTCCAGGTGGTTGACGGTGCGCAGCAGGGTCGACTTGCCGGAGCCGGACGGGCCGAGGATCACCGTGACCTCGCCGCGGGCGACCCGCAGGTCGACGCCGCGCAGGACCTCGAGCGAGCCGAAGCTCTTGTGCACGTCCCGGAGATCGACCATCGCGGTGCTCATTTGCGGCCCTTCGCGTAGTGGCGTTCGACGTAGTACTGCGCGACGGACAGCACGGAGGTGATGAGCAGGTACCAGACGGTGGCGACCAGCAGCAGCGCGATGACCCTGCCGTTGCGGCTGTAGATCACCTGGATCTGGTAGAAGAGCTCCGGCAGGGCCATGATGTAGACCACCGAGGTGCCCTTGACCAGGCCGATGATCTCGTTGCCCGCGGTGGGCACGATCGACCGCATCGCCTGCGGGAGGACGATTTTGAACAGCTGCCTGCGCCAGGGGATGCCGAGCGCGGCGGCGGCCTCGCGCTGGCCGGGGTCGACCGACAGCAGCCCCGCCCTGACGATCTCGGAGCAGTAGGCGGCCTGGTGCAGCCCGAGCCCGAGCACGGCGGCGGTGACCGGGCTGATCAGGTCCATGGTCCCGATGTCGAAGAACGAGGGGCCGAACGGGACGCCGAAGGAGATCCGCTGGTACAGCAGCGCCAGGTTGTACCAGAACAGCAGCTGCAGGATGAGCGGGATCGACCGGAACAGTGCGACGTATCCCCAGGCGACCGAGGACAGCAGCGGGTTCCTCGACAGCCGCATGATCGCGAGCACGGTGCCGAGCAGGAAGCCGATGCCGATGCCCAGCGCGGTCAGCTGCAGGGTGAACAGGACCGCGTGCAGCACCGAGGGCGCGAACAGGTACTCCCCGACCACGTCCCAGTCCCAGGCGGGGTTGGTGATCAGCGCGCTTGCCGCCATGGCGAGCAGCACGCCGACGACGGCGGCGGCGGCCCACCGTCCGGGATGCTTGGTGGTGACGACCTTCAGCGCGTGCGCCGGGGCGGCGTCGCCCGCGTGGCCGCCGGGGCCCTCGAGGGTCTCGGTCCTGACGGCGGGCGTCTCGTCGGCGGGCGCCTTGACGGCGGGGCGGTTCATCGTCCCGCCAGGCTGGTGACGGGCCGCTGCGGGGTCTCGGAGGCCTCGCGTTCGCGATCTCGCTTGGCCACCTCCTCGCGGACGATGGGGATGACGTGGCGGCCGAAGTCGACGGCGTCCTCCAGCAGGTCGTAGCCGCGCGCCGAGAGGATCTCCACACCGAGGTCGTAGTAGTCGAGCAGGGCCTGGGCCACGGTCTCCGGCGTGCCGACCAGGGCGGTGGAGTTGCCCGCGCCGCCGGTGGCCGCCGCCGTCGGCGTCCACAGCGCGCGGTCGTACCTGTCGCCCTTGGCGGCGACCGCGATGAGCCGCTGGGAGCCGGAGTTCTCGGGCGCCCTGCCTGCGGGCAGACGCCGCGCCGAGGGCTTGACGGCCTTGACGGCCTTGATGGCCTCCAGCGTGCGGGCCGCCTTCTCCCAGGCCAGTTCCTCCGTCGGCGCGATGATGGGCCGGAACGCCACCTGGAACCTGGGCAGGTCGCCCCGCCCCGCCGCGAGCGCCGCTCCCCTGACCGCCGCGATCTGCTCGGCGGTCTGGGCCAGCGGCTCGCCCCACAGGCAGTAGATGTCGGCCTCCGCGCCGCCCGCCGCGTACGCCGCGGGGGAGGAGCCGCCGAAGGAGACACGGGGCCGGGGCCGCTGCACGGGGAAGACGTCGGCCAGGAAGTCCTCGAACCGGTAGTGCTCCCCCTCGTGGGAGAAGGGGGTCGTGGACGTCCAGCCCTTCTTGACGATCTGGATGTACTCCTTGGTGCGCGAGTAGCGCTGGTCCTTGCTCAGGAAGTCGCCCTCGCGGGCCTGCTCGTGGCCGTTGCCGCCGGTGATGAAGTGCACGGTCAGCCTGCCGTCACTGATCTGGTCGAGCGTCGCGAAGGTCTTCAGGGCGAACGTCGGGTAGGAGACGTTCGGCCGGTGGGCCAGCAGGATCTGCAACTGCTCGACCTGCCCCGCGACGAAGGCCGCCACCTGCGCGGGGTCCGCGGAGCCCGAGCCGTAGGCGAACAGGACCCGGTCCCAGCCGTGCTCCTGGTGCGCTCGAGCCAGCCGTAGCGTGAACTGTCTGTCGAACGCGGGCCCGGATCGGGGTCTCGTCTCCGATCCGTCGTTTGTGGCACCGATGCCTAAGAACTCGACGGGCATGGCTGAAGCCTTTCTGGCAGGTCGTCTGGGCGAGGAGGCCGTCCGGTCATGGGGACGGCGGCGCGGCGAGCGCGCCGCCACGGGTGCGCTGGGTCAGTGGCGACACGAAGGGGACGACGCGCGGCACGGCGCGATGTGGCCGCGAATCGCCGAAGGGAACTCGGCCTGCATGGCCTTCACTTCAACACAGGAGACCAATTCCGTCAAGACCTACTGGTTTAGTAGGTTTTTGTCATGATCGCAGTGAGGGAGTGAACACTGGTCGACATGTCATGACAAGGGCTGTCGGAGGTCCTCTGGAGGGGATTAACGTGCTCACATAGAGGTAGAGGGCAGTCGCAGGGGTTGAGGTATCCGTCCCCGGGGGGAAGGACGTTCATGACCGGTCTACTGGGAGAGGAGCCCATGCGCGGGCGGCAGTATCCCGTGCTCGACGTGCGCTCCGCCGTGGCCCACAGTGATCTGCTCGAGGATCTGCCCAATCTGCGCGTCCTCGACGATGACGACGACGATCCCGTCCTGGTGCGCCTCGACGGAACCCCGGTGGACACCTGGCGGGAGAAGTATCCCTACGGGGAGCGGATGGACCGCGCGGAGTACGACCGGACCAAACGGCTGCTCCAGATCGAGCTGCTCAAGCTGCAGTACTGGATGAAGGACACCGGCGGGCGGCTCCTGGTCCTGTTCGAGGGACGTGACGCGGCGGGCAAGGGCGGCACGATCAAGCGCTTCATGGAGCACCTCAACCCCCGGGGGGCCACCGTGGTCGCGCTGGAGAAGCCGAGCGAGCGCGAGAGCACCCAGTGGTACTTCCAGCGGTACGTCTCCCACCTGCCCGCCGCAGGGGAGATGGTCTTCTTCGACCGCTCCTGGTACAACCGCGCCGGGGTCGAGCGCGTGATGGGCTTCGCCACGCCCGAGGAGTACATGGAGTTCATGGAGCAGGCCCCCGCCTTCGAGCGCATGCTCGTCCGCGACGGCATCCATCTGGTGAAGTTCTGGTTCTCCGTGTCCCGCTCCGAGCAGCGCACCCGCTTCATCATCCGCCAGGTCGACCCGGTCCGGCAGTGGAAGCTGTCGCCCATGGACCTGGAGTCGCTGGACAAGTGGGACGACTACACCCAGGCCAAGGAGGACATGTTCCTGCACACCGACACGGAGGAGGCGCCGTGGACGGTGATCAAGAGCAACGACAAGAAACGGGCCAGGGTCGAGGCGATGCGCCACCTCCTCAGCCAGTTCGACTACACCAACAAGGACCGTGAGATCGTCGGCGAGCCCGACCCCAGGATCGTCGTCCACGCGGCCGACCTGTTCGACGACGACCGCACGCGCTGAACCCGTCCCGCCGCGGGGGAGGGCCCGTCCCCCTTCCGGGAGCCACGACCTGCCGCCGCACTCGGGCCCGCCACGCGCGCCGGGGCATGCCGGAGGCCACCCCTCCACCTGGTTGCGGCACAATTGCCGCATGTCCCTTGACCCCGCCATCGCGGCCCGACTGAAGCGCACCGCCGACGGGCTGGTGCCCGCCGTGGTCCAGCAGCACGACACCGGCGAGGTGCTGATGCTCGCCTGGATGGACGACGAGGCGCTGCACCGCACGCTCACCACGGGGCGTGCCACCTACTGGTCGCGCAGCCGCAGGGCCTACTGGGTGAAGGGCGAGACCTCCGGCCACGCCCAGCACGTCAGGTCCGTCGCCCTCGACTGCGACGGCGACACGATCCTGCTCAAGGTCGACCAGGTGGGGGCCGCCTGCCACACCGGGGACCGGACCTGCTTCGACGCCGACCAGCTGGCGGTGACCTCCGCGTGACGGCGGGGCGGGCGCTGTGGACCTGGGTGGCCGTGTGCGGGGCGGGCGCGGGGCTCGTGCTGCTCGCCGCGGGGCGCGACTGGGCCACCGTGACGTACGGCACGCGCGCCGTGCCCGTCCCTGCGGCGGAACTGGCGCCCGCGCTCGGCCCGGCGGCGTGGGCGGCGCTGGCCGCGGTGGTCGCGGTGCTCGCGACCAGGGGAGTGTGGCGCAGGATCGTCGGCGTCGTGATGGCGCTGTGCGGCGTGGGAGTGATCGTCGGCGCCTGGAGCGGCGGCAGGCCGGGCGCGGGGCTGGCCGTCGCGGCCGAGCACGCTCCCATGGCCGCGGGGACGACCGACGTGGTGCGGATCGCCAACGCCCTGGCCTGGCCGCTGACCGCCGGGGCCGGCGGGCTGCTGCTGCTGGCGGGCGGAGTGGTCGCCGCGGTCGTGGGCGGTCGCTGGCCCGGCATGTCGGAGCGGTACGACCGGCACGGGCACGGGGCGGAGGCCGCGGGCCGCGCTCCCGCCCGGGGCGCCCCGACGGACAGGGCCCTGTGGGATGCCATCGACCTCGGCGCCGACCCCACGGCCGACCCCACGGCCGACCCCGAGGGCGAGACCGAGGGCGAGTCCCCGCGGGCCAGGCCCGACGGGGACGACGGCGGGCGTTGACGGTGGAGCCGCGCCCCCTCCGGGGCACGGCCTGGCTTCTCCGGTCACAACTTGCCCACGGAGCCGGAGCCGACCTTCGGGAATGATCTGGTTTCGCTAGGATTTCGCCCGCAGCACGTTCAAAGGGGAGTCATCCATGAGCTATGGCAACCAGTCCGGTGGGTACGGACCGCCGCAGGGCGGCTACGGGCCCCCGGGCGGCTACGGCACGCCGCCCGGCGGCGGGTACGACCCCTACGGCTACGGCGCGCAGCCGCCCCGCGGCAACAACGGCATGGCGATCGCCTCCCTGATCCTGGGCATCGCCGGGCTCGCCGTGTGCGGCGTCACCTCGATCGTGGGCATCGTGCTCGGCCACATCTCGCTGGGCCAGATCAGGCGCACGGGCGAGGAGGGACGGGGCATGGCGATCGCCGGCCTGGTGCTGTCCTACTTCGGCGTCCTGTGCTGGCTGATCGTGCTGGTGGTCTGGCTGATCGCGATCGGCGTCCTGGCGAGTTCGGTCCCGGCGACAAGCTATTCGGGGTAGACCGGGGGCGCGAGCCGTTCGCCCGGCGACAGGCCGCCGAGACGGGGTGTCGCCGGGCCTCACGGGTCGTCTTGAGTATCGTGGCTGGTGACAGTCGTCGCCGGTGGAGAGGTTCGGGCGGGCCGATGGTGACCGACAGGGCCGTGGAGGCACGGGGGCCACGGGCGTCGCGGACGCGGGCCGTGCTCGCGCCGCTCGCCGTCGCCCTGGCGGCCGGCGCCGCGACCGCCTTCGTCGGACTGGTCGACCCCAACGAGCCGGGGCACTACCCCACGTGCCCGTTCCTCGCGCTCACCGGGCTCTACTGCCCGGGGTGCGGAGGCCTGCGGGCCGTGCACGCGCTCGTCCACGGTGATCCCGTCACGGCGCTCGGGCTCAACCCGTTCGTCGTGGTGCTGATCCCCGTCGCCGTCCTCCTGTGGGGGCGCTGGGCGCTGAGGTCCTGGCAGGGCAGGCGATTTGCCGGAAAAGGCATGCATCCTGCCTATGTATGGACATTTCTTGGTTTAATGATCGTTTTTTGGATAGTGCGAAATGTTCCATTTGGGGAATTCTTGGCCCCATAGTCACCTATAGGCGTCACCCGGTGGCGGGGTGACCTCGGCAAGGCCGATAGCATCGGCGAGACAAGGGCAATCGATCGGGAGGGGCCTTACTCGTGAGCGAGTGGAGCGAGCGGACCATGCGTGTGGCAGTGTTCGCGAACGTGACCTCCGAGTTTCGCGAGGAGGACAAGTGAGCGTGCTGGAGGAGATCCTCGAAGGCGTCCGCGCCGACCTGGCCGACAGGCAGCAGGCGGTGTCGCTGGCGGAGCTCAAGGAGCGCGCGGAGCGGGCGCCCGCGCCCCGCGACGCCTACGCCGCCCTCGGCGGCGACCAGGTGGCGGTCATCGCGGAGGTGAAGCGTTCCAGTCCCTCGAAGGGGGCGCTGGCCGCGATCGCCGACCCCGCCGCGCTCGCCGGTGACTACGAGTCCGGCGGCGCCCACGTCATCAGCGTGCTGACCGAGCGGCGCCGCTTCGGCGGCAGCCTCGACGACCTGGCCGCGGTGCGCGCCGTCGTCGACATCCCGGTGCTGCGCAAGGACTTCGTCGTCACCTCCTACCAGCTGTGGGAGGCCCGCGCCTACGGCGCCGACCTCGTGCTGCTGATCGTGGCCGCGCTGGAGCAGAACGCCCTGGTCTCGCTCATCGAGCGGGCCGAGTCGATCGGTCTGACCCCGCTGGTCGAGGTGCACACCGAGGAGGAGCTCGACCGCGCGCTGGCCGCCGGAGCGAAGATCATCGGCATCAACGCGCGCAACCTCAAGACCCTCGAGGTCGACCGCGACGTGTTCGCCAAGCTGGCCCCGAAGATCCCCGAGGGCATCATAAAGATCGCCGAGTCCGGCGTGCGCGGCCCGCACGACCTGCTCGCCTACGCCAGGGCGGGCGCGGACGCGGTCCTGGTCGGCGAGAGCCTGGTCACCGGCAAGGACCCCAGGGCCGCAGTGGTCGACCTCGTCACCGCCGGCGCCCACCCCGCATCCCGACCTGAGGGGCAGTAAGCAGTGACAGCGACAGACGGCATCCTTCTGACCCCCGCCGACCTCGCGGGCAACGGCGTCCACGGCGACGACCCGGACGTCCACGGCAAGTTCGGCGTCTTCGGCGGCCGCTACGTGCCCGAGGCCCTCATCCCGGCGCTGGACGAGGTGGCGGCCGAGTACGAGAAGGCCAGGAACGACGTCGCGTTCCTGCGCGAGTTCGACCACCTGCTGCGCACCTACGCCGGGCGGCCGACCACGCTCACCGAGGTGCCGCGCTTCTCCGAGCAGGCGGGCGGCGCCCGGATCGTGCTGAAGCGCGAGGACCTGACCCACACCGGGGCACACAAGATCAACAATGTGCTCGGCCAGGCCCTGCTCACCAAGCGCCTGGGCAAGAACCGGGTGATCGCCGAGACGGGCGCGGGCCAGCACGGCGTCGCGACCGCGACGGCGGCGGCCCTGATGGGCCTGGAGTGCGTGATCTACATGGGGGCCGTCGACTGCGAGCGCCAGGCGCTCAACGTGGCCCGCATGAAGCTGCTCGGCGCCACCGTCGTCCCGGTGACCAACGGCAGTCAGACCCTCAAGGACGCCATCAACGAGGCCTTCCGCGACTGGGTGGCCAACGTCGACCGCACGCACTACCTGTTCGGCACCATCGCGGGGCCGCACCCGTTCCCGGAGATCGTCCGTGACTTCGCCCGGATCATCGGGGTCGAGGCGCGCCGCCAGATGCTGGAGCTCACCGGCAGGCTTCCCGACGCGGTGGCCGCGGCGGTCGGCGGCGGCTCCAACGCGATCGGCATCTTCCACGCCTTCATCGAGGACCAGGACGTCCAGCTCCACGGCTACGAGGCCGGCGGCCGGGGAGTGGAGACCGGCGAGCACGCCCTGACCCTCACCGAGGGCTCCATCGGGGTCCTGCACGGCTCGCGCACCTACGTCCTGCAGGACGACGAGGGCCAGACGATCGAGTCCCACTCGATCTCCGCGGGCCTCGACTACCCCGGTGTCGGCCCCGAGCACGCCTGGCTCAAGGACACCGGGCGCGCCACCTACCACGGCATCACCGACGCCGAGGCCATGGACGCCTTCGCGCTGCTCGCCCGCACCGAGGGCATCATCCCGGCGATCGAGTCCTCGCACGCGCTCGCCGGAGCGCTCAAGCTCGGCCGCGAGCTCGGCCCTGAGGCGACCATCCTGGTCAACCTCTCGGGCCGGGGCGACAAGGACATGGGCACCGCCATGAAGTACTTCAACCTCTGACGACCGACTTGCTTCCCCTCCGGCCCGCCGGAGGGGACGGAGGCCACGAACCGCAACGGAAACCCACGATGACGACTCTTCAGACGGTGTTCGCCAAGGCGAAGGCGGACGATCGCGCCGCCCTCATCGGATACCTTCCCGCCGGATTCCCCACGAAGGACGGCGCGATCGCGGCCGCCACCGCCATGGTCGAGGCGGGCTGCGATGTGATCGAGATCGGCCTGCCGTACTCCGATCCGCTCATGGACGGCCCGACCATCCAGGACGCCGTGCACCGGTCGCTGACCAACGGCACCCGCATCGCCGACGTGCTGCGCACGGTCGAGGGCGTGGCCAAGACGGGCGCCGCGACCCTGGTCATGACCTACTGGAACCCGATCGACCGTTACGGCGCGGAGCGGTTCGCCCGCGACCTGGCCGGCGCGGGCGGGGTCGGCACCATCACCCCCGACCTGACTCCCGAGGAGTCGGGGACCTGGCGTGAGGCCAGCGCCGCGGCCGGGATCGACACCGTCTTCCTGGTCGCGCCGAGCTCCCCGGAGAGCCGCATCAAGGCCGTCGCCGAGTGCTGCACCGGCTTCGTGTACGCCGCCTCGCTGATGGGCGTCACCGGCGCCCGCGAGTCGGTCGGCGAGGCGGCGGAGGGCCTGGTCGAGCGGACCCGCACGCAGACCAAGCTGCCGGTCTGCGTCGGCCTCGGGGTCGGCACCGGCAAGCAGGCCGCGGAGGTGGCCCGCTACGCCGACGGCGTCATCGTGGGCTCGGCGTTCATCCGCCGCCTGCTGGACGCCCCGGACGAGGCCTCGGGGCTGGCGTCGGTCCGCGAACTGGGCGCGGAGCTGGCGGCGGGCGTGCGCGGCTGACCGTCCCGCCCGGTCTTCTTTCGCTCCTTCGGAGTTTCTCCGCGAACCATTCCAGATGCGGTCGTCCTGTAGGGCGGCCGCATCTGTGCTTTCCGCCATGATCCGCCCGGATTCGTGGCTTTCGCGGGCGCGTGATCCCGCCCGCCTCCGCGTGCGCCGGGCGCGAACGTGGCCGAATCCGTGACGCGCGGCGTCCGCGACCGATACCGTCACCGCGGGCAGGCGTACTCTGAGACAAGCGCCTGGTGAGACGGGCGCGCCGCTTTCCGAGGCATGCGGCGCCCCATCCCGTCAGGTCCGCCGTTCCCCCGCCGATCTGAGAACGCCGTGCAGGCCGTGATCCGGCCGATCACGCAGGTGGGAGGCCATGGACGGAGTCGAGGCGGTCGCCGGAGCCGGAGAGCGCGCGGCGGATGGGCGCCTTCGCGGATCCCGTGCCGTCGACTGCCTTATTCGACGCTTATCCAGCACGTGATGGGGTTCCCCCTGGGAACGCGCGTATCCGTTGAGGCCGGCCGTGACGGAGGCCCGGAATGGGAGACGATGATGCTCGTGACTTCTGAAAAGCAGGCCCCCCCGAGGTCGCGCACCTCCGGTTCGGCGCTACCCTGGGTGACGACCGTCTCACGATTGGTGCTTGCGTGCGTGCTCATTGTCGCGGGTTGGGGCAAGATCGGCACTCCTGTGCTTTCCGTCCAGTCGGTCAAGGCATACAAACTGCTTCCAGACTCGCTTGCCACGGTGGTCGGCTACGGCCTGCCCATCCTGGAGATCGTCATAGGGGTGTTGCTGATTGTCGGGCTGCTCACCCGTGCCGCGGGTGCCATCTCCGCGCTGCTCATGCTGGCGTTCGTCATCGGCATCGCCTCGGTGTGGGCGCGCGGACTGCGAATCGACTGCGGTTGCTTCGGCGGGGGCGGACAGCTCAAGCCGGGGGTCGAGCCCGACTACCTCATCGACATCCTGCGGGACTCAGGCCTCTTCGTCCTCGGCGTGGTCATCGCCTGGTTCGGTCCGGGACGGCTCGCACTGGACTCCGCGCTCGGGCTGGCGCCCGAGCGGGAGTCGCACGACGACATCGAGGGCGACGACGGGGAGCCACAGGAACAGGAGAACCACTGATGGGCAAGGCCGCACGGGACCAGTCGGTGCGTGACCGGATCAAGGCACAGCGCGAGGAGCAACAGCACAGGGAGCGGCTCAGGCGCGTCGCGACGATCACGGCCGCGGTGGTCGTCGCACTCGGCGCCATCGGGGCGGGCTGGTGGTACGCCGCCAACGGCAGCAAGCCCGAGGAGGTCACCCAGGCGCTCGCGCCGGTCACCGCCTCGCCCGACGGCTCCGTCGTGATGTCCGTGGCGGGCGTCGAGAAGCCAGTGCTGGACGTCTACGAGGACTTCCAGTGCCCCGCCTGCAAGGCGATGGAGGAGACCAGCGGGGCCACCATCAAGAACCTCGCCGCCGAGGGCAAGGTCAAGGTGGTCTACCACCCGATCACGATCTTCTCGCAGGAGGTGAACGGCGGCGTCACCCGGGCCAACTCCCTGCGCGCGGGCGCCGCCTCCCGCTGCATCCCCGGAGGCACTCCGTGGGTCAAGTTCCACGACAGGCTCTTCAAGGAGCAGCCTGCGGAGACCGTCGAAGGCTTCAAGCTGGAGGACCTGGTCGCCTGGGGCAAGGAGGCGGGGGTCACGAGCGCGGGGTTCGAGACCTGTGTGACCGGTCAGCAGAAGGCTTCCGAGCAGGTCGACTACAGCACGAAGATCCTGCAGGGCGCCCAGCTCAGCGGCACCCCGACGCTCAAGCTCAACGGCACGGAGATCGGCAACGACGTCGCGTTCAAGCCGGCGGAGCTTCGCAAGGCCGTGCTTAATGCCGCCAAGTAGCCCGTGACACGGTAACGTCACCTGACATGCCCCTCGCCTCGATTCCCAGCCCCTCCCAGGGGGTGTGGTACCTCGGCGTAATCCCCATCAGGGCTTACGCACTGTGCATCGTGCTCGGCGTCGTCGTCGCCGTCGTCATCGGGGAACGCCGCTGGCGCGCCCGCGGCGGCGCACCGGGCACGATCGTGGACCTCGCCGTGTGGGCCGTGCCGTTCGGCCTGGTCGGCGGGCGCCTCTACCACGTCATCACCGACTGGCAGCTCTACTTCGGGCCTGACGCCCCCCACACGCCGATCGAGGCGCTGTACATCTGGAACGGGGGACTGGGCATCTGGGGGGCGGTCGCCCTGGGCGCCCTGGGCGTGTGGTTCGGCTGCCGCAACCGGGGGATCTCCCTGACGGCGGTCGCCGACACCGTCGCCCCCGGCATCGCGGTCGCCCAGGCCATCGGCCGCTGGGGCAACTACTTCAACCAGGAGCTGTTCGGCAGCCCGACCGATCTGCCGTGGGGCCTGGAGATCGACCCGGACAAGCCGGGGACGGTGCCGGGCGAGTCCACCTACCACCCCACGTTCCTGTACGAATCGATCTGGGACCTTGGCCTGGCTCTCTTCCTGATCTGGGCGGGGCGCAGGTTCGCGCTCCGGCACGGCAGGGTCTTCGCGCTCTACGTCGCCGGCTACACCGTGGGCCGGTTCTGGATCGAGGGCCTGCGGGTCGACACCGCCCACCACATCCTGGGCCTGCGGCTCAACCAGTGGACCTCGATCGTGCTTTTCGTCGCGGCGATCGCCTACTTCTGGTACGCCAGGAACAAGACCGGCGAGGAGTCGGTGGGGGTGACTCCCGAGCCCGTCCTCGACGTCGAGGAAGTCGAGGAAGCGGCCGACCCGGCGCACCCTTCCGACCAGGCCGACGAGTCCGAGGGGCAGGATGGGGAGACAGCGGTCGTGTCCGCACTCGTCCCAGACGGCGACGGGGCGATCGACCCGGCGCACTCGTCCGACCAGGCCGACGAGGCCGAGGCGGGTGCGGGCAGGAGCGCGGTGAAGGGCGAGCGCGGAGCCCCCGGGGAGGACGGCACGGCGTGAGCCGTGCCGAGGGGAAGCGGCGCCGGCCGTGAACGCGGAGAAGAA
Source organism: Streptosporangium carneum (assembly GCF_027922005.1). GTDB lineage: Bacteria > Actinomycetota > Actinomycetes > Streptosporangiales > Streptosporangiaceae > Streptosporangium > Streptosporangium carneum. The sequence goes on from NZ_BSEV01000009.1 coordinate 195,023, forward strand.
AGAGAAACGATGAGTGAGGGCGGAGCCGAAGGGCGCGCCGAGATCCACCATGCCCACCGTGACGTCAACGGCGGGTGGCTGCGACCTTCGGTGTTCGGGGCGATGGACGGGCTTGTCTCGAACTTCGCCCTGATCGCCGGTGTCGCGGGCGGCACATCCAGCACCAGGGTCGTCGTGCTCGCCGGGATGGCGGGCCTGGCGGCGGGCGCGTTCTCCATGGCGGGCGGCGAGTACGTCTCCGTGGCCAGCCAGAGGGAGCTCGCGATCGCCGAGATCGACGTCGAGCGGCGCGAGCTCGAACGCCACCCGGAGGCCGAACAGCGGGAGCTCGCCCAGCTCTACGAGTCGCGCGGCGTCCAGCCCGACGTGGCGGCCGAGGTGGCCAGGCAGATCTCCCTGAACCCCGACAAGGCGCTCGAGGTGCACTCGAGGGCCGAGCTCGGCGTCACCATGCAGGACCTGCCCTCGCCCAAGATCGCCGCGGTCTCCTCGTTCCTGTCGTTCAGCGTGGGGGCGGTCCTGCCGCTCCTGCCGTACCTCCTGGGGGTCACCAGCCTGGTCGGCTCGGCGATCGTGTCCTGCCTGGCGCTGTTCGGCGCGGGCGCGCTGGTCTCCAGGGTCACCGCCCGCAGCTGGTGGTACAGCGGGCTGCGCCAGCTCCTCGTCGGGGTGGTCGCGGCGGGTCTGACCTTCGGCCTCGGCCACCTGCTGGGAGGGGGCGCCCTGTGACCCCTCCGTCCCCTCCGTCCCTGTCGGGCCGCAAGCGCCGCCGTACCCCCACCAGAACGCAGACCCTGAAGAGCGACAGGCTGGAGGCGTGGGGGCTGAGCCAGGTCCAGCAGCGGCTGCTGGTGATCATCGGGGCCGTGGCGGGCGTGCTGGTCGCCGCGGTCGCCATCGCCTTCGCGATCTCCGCGATCGGCAACGACTTCGTGCCCGAGCGCGCCACGGCCGCGGCCGTCGCCACCCAGCCGAGGCCCGACGCCTACCGGGGCTGGATCTCGCCGAAGCTGTTCGCGCCCATCGCGGAGAGCAAGGCCGACCCCACGCCGCTCACCCTCAAGGAGGTCTTCGCCGAAAAGACCCTCAAGGAGGGCAGGATCACGCTGAAGCTGACGGCTCCCAAGCTGGACGCCGACTGCTCGACGGTGGTCTGGGGGCAGGAACTGGCCGACCGGATCGCCCAGGCGGGCTGCACCCAGGCCCTGCGGGCCGCCTACCTCAGCGCCGACGGCCGCTACGTCGCCCAGTACACCCTGCTCAACCTGCGCGACACCGCCTCGGCGGACGGGCTCGTGCAGTCCCTGACCGCCGCCCACCGGGGCAGCTGGGTCCAGGTGCTGGACTCCGCGGCGAGGCTCTTCCCCTCTGGCGGTCACAGCGAGGCCAGCGGCCACGCCATGGGACACTATGTCGGCCTGGTCTGGATCGGCCGCGCGGACGGCGCGGAGCCCGGCCAGAAGGACGACTTCGTCTCCCTGTCGCTGGCGGTCCGCGGCGCGGAGAAGGCCGTCTTCCGCCGTGTCGTGGCGGCGGGCTCCTCCGCGGCCCCCGCGTCCTGACCCCGCCCCGCGTCCCGCAAGACCCGTCCCGCCCCCGGCCCGCGTCCTGACGCCCGCCGTGCCTCGCGGCGTCACGGCGTCACGGTGTCGCGAGGCCACGGCGTCACGGTGTCGCGATGCGACGGTGTCGCCCGCCCTGACCCGCGGGAGTCTCAGGTCGCAGTAGGCTCATCGGTCATGCGCAAGTGGATCGTCGTCGCCGCAGTGCTCCTCGTCGTCGTGGGGGCAGCGGCGTTCCTGTGGTCGCGGGGCGGCGCGGAGAATCCGCGGCCCGCCACCTTCAGAGCCGAGCCGACCACGGCGCACTACGCCCCGATCGCCAGCAGGGCCGTCGACCCCGCCCCCCTGACCGTCGCCGAGATGTTCCCCAGGGGTTCGGTGACCGCGGGCGGCGTCACGCTCGCCGGCCAGGGGACCGAGGCGCTCACCGACTGCGCCTCCGCGGTGTGGGGGAGCGCCGAGCAGGCGGTCGCCGGGTGCACCCAGGCGCTGCGCGCCCGTTACGCGACCGGGGACGGCAAGGTCCTCGGCCAGTTCGTCATCTTCAACCTGCCCGACTCGGCCGCCGCCGACAAGCTCGTGACGGCCCTCGGCGACGGCGGGTTCGTACGGCCCGCCCCCGGCACCCCCGAGAACTTCGACGGCTCCCGAGGGTGGGCGCAGGCCCGTGCCCTCGGCCACTACGTGACCGTCAGCTGGGTCGGCCCGGTCCGCGACGGGGGCGCGACGGACCTCACCTACCCGCAGCTGGCCGTCGACAGCCCCAGCCTGCTCATCCAGCGGCGACTGGTGCGCTGAGGGACCTCGCCACAGCCTCCCCCAGCTGCCCGAGGCGGCCCGCGGGCAGCTCCAGGACCGTCACGTCGTCCGCCCAGGGGGCGACGGCGGAGACGACCGCCCTGGCCTGCTTCTTGGTCAGGTCTCCCCTGACGCCGATGAGCGCCTCACGCCAGGTGTTGGCGACCTTGCCGTGCGCGTTGTCCAGGATGCGGCGCAGGATCCGCGCCTCGTCGGTCTCGGGGAGCGGGAGCCGTACGGCGTGCACGGTCCGCCCCTCGGCGGTCAGCTCGTAGACCGAGGAGAGCGGCTCGGCGGGAAGGCTCGCCGGCGGGGCGGCCAGCGTGACCTGGACGCGCCGGGCGCGGGTGGCCAGCAGCAGCCGGGGGAGTGCGGCCTCGAGCCCGGCGGGCACGGCGATCGCGACCTCGCCGGGGTCGCTGGCGTAGGGCTTGGCGAGCCAGGTCGACAGGCGGGCCCTCGGCGTCCTGGGGAGCACCTCCTTCGGCCAGTCGCCGACCAGCACCTCCGGGGAGCCGCCGGGGGCGGTGACCGGTTCGGCCGAGGCGGCCGACTCGACCGCCTGGGGGCCCTGGGTGTAGATGGCGGCGTTCAGGCCGTCGGCGCGGGCGGCCTGCCTGCTCAGGGCGGGCCAGGTCTTCGTCGTGGGTCGTAGGACGTACAGGTCGGCGGCCGACCCGATGGCCTCGGCTCCGAGGTAGCGGTTGAAGTCCGGGTAGATCGCCTCGCTGAGGAGGTTGAGCTGGGACAGGGCCTGCTGCACCTTCAGCGCCAGCGCGGGGGTGCGCTCGCTCGCGCCGTAGGCCAGCAGGATCCGGCCCTGCTCGCGGTCGCGCAGGCCCTCGGCGGCGCGGGCGACGAACAGCCCCACGCCCTCCGGCGTGTAGGGCGGGTCGGTGATCGCCAGGTCGGCCCACGAGCGCGCCGACGCCGGCAGCCCGAGCCGCAGGTCGGCCCAGCGGGTCCGCACCGGCAGGCCGAGCAGGTCGGCCCGCTCGGCGATGTAGCCGAGGATGCGCTCGTCGACGTCCACCACGGTCACCTCGAGGCCGGGGTGCAGCGCGGCGGCCGCCAGCGAGGTGAGGTCGTGGTCGCCGACGCAGAGCAGCCTGGCGCCGTCCAGCCAGAACCTGGCCTCCAGCAGCAGGGCGCGCCTGACGACGGTCTCCGCGGTCGCGGACACGTGGTCCAGGGTGTGACGTCCCCTGGGCGCCCTGACGATCAGCTCGTCCATCCTGGCGACCAGGGGGGCGTGGTCGGCGAGCAGGTGGGCCACCGGGTCGGCGGGCGCGCCTTCGCGCCCTGTCGCCCCTGTCAGGCCCGGCAGGGGGGCCCTGAGCCTGAACCGGTCGCCGGAGCGCTCCAGGTCGGTCTCGCGCAGCAGGGCCTCGACGGTCCGCCGCGCCGTCGCGGTCTCCCTGACCAGGTCGGCCAGAGTCCACCAGCGGCCTTCGCCGAGCGCCGCCAGCACCGCCCGCGGCCGCCTGCCGTCCACACCCGCCCGCGCGAGGAGCTCAGCAATCGCTTCCATGCGCCCACCTTAGGGGCCCGACCTGGAATGCAGTGCCTCGTCAGCGCGTTGACCGAAGCGGGCAAATCTGTACTAAATGCTCGTAATGCAGCCCGGGTAGGCAGCATTCCGACAGGGTACGGTAATGTCTACCCACCACGCAGCAGGGCCAACGTCGTCCCTTGCTTGATCCAGAGAAGCAAGACGACGGGAGGGATTCAATGCCTGCTGCCCACCTCGGCTTTCCCGAGCCCCAGGGCCTTTACCACCCCTCGAACGAGCACGACGCCTGTGGTGTCGCGATGGTCGCCGACGTGGCCGGACGCCGCAGCCACGACATCGTCGCCAAGGCCCTGACGGCTCTGTGCAACCTGGACCACCGGGGGGCCCAGGGGAGCGAGCCGGACACCGGTGACGGCGCCGGCATCCTCACGCAGATCCCCGACGCCTTCCTCCGCGCCGAAGCGGGCTTCCCGCTCCCCGAAGCGGGCGCGTACGCCGCGGGCACCGCCTTCCTGCCCGCCGACCCCGAGGCCCGCGCCGGCGCGGTCCGGCTGATCGAGGAGATCGCGGCACAGGAGGGGCTGACGGTCCTCGGCTGGCGCGACGTCCCGACCGACTCGACGCTCCCCGGCCCCAGCGCCCGCGCGGTGATGCCGTTCTTCGGGCAGCTCTTCGTCTCCTCCCCGAACGGCGAGAGCGGCCTGGAGCTGGACAGGCTCGCCTTCTGCCTGCGCAAGCGGGCCGAGCACGAGGCGGACGTCTACTTCGCCTCGCTGAGCTCCCGGACGATCGTCTACAAGGGCATGCTCACCCCCGGGCAGGTCGAGCCGTTCTTCCCCGACCTGAGCGACGAGCGCTACGAGACCGCGATCTCGCTGGTCCACTCGCGCTTCTCGACCAACACCTTCCCCTCGTGGCCGCTGGCGCACCCCTACCGCTACATCGCCCACAACGGCGAGATCAACACGGTCAAGGGCAACCGCAACTGGATGCGCGCCCGCGAGGCCATGCTGAAGACCGCCGCGCTCCCCGGCGACCTGTCGCGCCTGTTCCCGATCTGCGACCCGGAGGGCTCCGACACCGCCTCCTTCGACGAGACGCTGGAACTTCTCCACCTCGCCGGGCGCAAGCTGCCCCACGCCGTGCTGATGATGATCCCCGAGGCGTGGGAGAACAACACCGAGATGGACCCCGCGCGGCGGGCCTTCTACGAGTTCCACTCCACGCTGATGGAGGCCTGGGACGGTCCCGCCTCGATCACCTTCTCCGACGGCACCCTCGTCGGCGCGGTCCTCGACCGCAACGGCCTGCGTCCCGGAAGGTTCTGGGTCACCGCCGACGGCCTGGTCGTGCTCGCCTCCGAGGCGGGCGTCCTCGACATCGACCCGCAGGACGTGGTCCGCAAGGGCCGCCTGCAGCCCGGCAGGATGTTCCTGATCGACACCGCGCGCGGCAAGATCATCGAGGACGACGAGATCAAGGCCGAGCTCGCCGCCGAGCTGCCCTACGGCGACTGGCTGCACGCCGGACTCGTCCGTTTCGAGGAGCTTCCCGCCCGCTCGCGCGAGATCCCCACCCACGAGGCGCTCATCAAGCGGCAGCAGACCTTCGGCTACACCGAGGAGGAGCTGCGGATCATCCTGTCGCCGATGGCGAAGACGGGCATGGAGCCGATCGGCTCCATGGGCACCGACACCCCGGTCGCGGTCCTCAGCGACAAGCCCAGGCTGCTGTTCGACTACTTCAGCCAGCTGTTCGCGCAGGTCACCAACCCGCCGCTGGACGCCATCCGCGAGGAGCTCGTCACCTCCCTGGCCAGCACGCTCGGCCCCGAGGGCAACCTGCTCGACCCCGAGCCCGCCTCCTGCCGCCAGCTCGTGCTGCCCTACCCGGTGATCGACAACGAAGAGCTCGCCAAGATCATCCACATCAACGACGAGGGCGCGCTGCCGGGCTTCCACCCGCACGTCGTCTCCGGCCTCTACGAGGTCCGCGGCGGCGGCGAGGCCCTGCTCCACCGCCTCGAGGAGATCCGCTCCGAGGTCTCCGCGGCGATCGAGGGCGGAGCGCGGATCATCGTGCTCTCCGACCGGGGCTCCTCGGACGTCCTGGCGCCCATCCCGTCGCTGATGCTCACCGGCGCGGTCCACCACCACCTCATCGCCGAGAAGACCCGCACCCGGGTCGGCCTGGTCATCGAGACCGGCGAGGCCCGCGAGGCCCACCACATGGCCCTGCTCATCGGCTACGGCGCGGGCGCGGTCAACCCCTACCTCGCGATCGAGACCGTCGAGGACATGATCGCCTCCGGCGTCCTGGCGACCGAGCGGCACAAGGCCGTGCGCAACCTCATCAAGGCGTACGGCAAGGGCGTCCTGAAGGTCATGTCCAAGATGGGCGTGTCCACCGTCGCCTCCTACACCGGCGCGCAGATCTTCGAGGCGCTCGGCCTCGACGACGACGTCATCGGCGTCTGCTTCTCCGGGACCACCTCCCGCCTCGGCGGCGTCGGGTTCGACGTCCTCGCCCAGGAGGTCGCGCTCCGGCACGGGCGCGCCTACCCCCGCGTGGAGAACGCCCACCGCCGCCTGGAGGTCGGCGGCGAGTACCAGTGGCGCCGCGAGGGCGAGCCGCACCTGTTCAACCCCGAGACGGTCTTCAAGCTGCAGCACGCCACCCGCTCGCGCCGCTACGAGATCTTCAAGGAGTACACCTCCCTGGTCGACTCCCAGGCCGAGAGGCTCATGACGCTGCGCGGCCTGTTCGGCCTCCGCGAGGGAGTCCGCGAGCCGGTCCCGATCGACGAGGTCGAGCCGGTCAGCGAGATCGTCAAGCGCTTCTCGACCGGCGCCATGTCCTACGGCTCCATCTCGATGGAGGCGCACGAGACCCTCGCCATCGCGATGAACCGCCTCGGCGGCAAGTCCAACACCGGCGAGGGCGGCGAGGACCCCGAGCGCCTGTACGACCCCGCCCGCCGCTCCGCCATCAAGCAGGTGGCCTCGGGACGCTTCGGCGTCACCTCCGAGTACCTCGTCAACGCCGACGACCTGCAGATCAAGATGGCCCAGGGGGCCAAGCCGGGCGAGGGCGGCCAGCTGCCCGGCCACAAGGTCTACCCGTGGATCGCCAAGACCCGGCACTCGACGCCGGGCGTCGGCCTCATCTCGCCGCCGCCGCACCACGACATCTACTCCATCGAGGACCTCGCCCAGCTCATCCACGACCTGAAGAACTCCAACCCGGCCGCCCGCGTGCACGTCAAGCTCGTGGCCGAGGTCGGCGTCGGCACGGTCGCGGCGGGCGTGTCCAAGGCGCACGCCGACGTCGTGCTCATCTCGGGCCACGACGGCGGCACCGGAGCCTCCCCGCTGACCTCGCTCAAGCACGCGGGCGCCCCCTGGGAGCTCGGCCTGGCCGAGACCCAGCAGACGCTGCTGCTCAACGGGCTGCGCGACCGGATCGTCGTGCAGGTCGACGGCCAGCTCAAGACAGGCCGCGACGTGATCGTCGCCGCGCTGCTCGGCGCGGAGGAGTACGGCTTCGCCACCGCCCCGCTGGTCGTCTCCGGCTGCGTGATGATGCGCGTCTGCCACCTGGACACCTGCCCGGTCGGCGTCGCCACCCAGAACCCCGAGCTGCGCAGGCGCTTCAGCGGCAAGCCCGAGTTCGTGGTCAACTTCTTCGAGTTCATCGCCGAGGAGATCCGCGAGTACCTCGCCGCGCTGGGCTTCCGCACCCTGGACGAGGCCATCGGCCACTCCGAGCTGCTGGACACCACCCCGGCCGAGCACCACTGGAAGGCCTCGGGCCTTGACCTGGCCCCGATCCTGCACCGGCCCGAGCTGCCCGAGGGCACCGCGCTGCGCCGTACGCAGGAGCAGGACCACGGTCTCGACAAGGCGCTGGACCACACGCTGATCCAGCTCGCCGAAGGCGCTCTGGAGAGCGGCAGGAGGGTCACGCTGGAACTGCCCATCCGCAACGTCAACCGTACGGTCGGCACCATGCTCGGCCACGAGGTGACCAAGCGGTACGGCGGGGCGGGCCTGCCCGACGACACCATCGACGTCCGCTTCACCGGCTCCGCGGGCAACTCCTTCGGCGCCTTCGTGCCCAAGGGCGTCACCCTGCGCCTGACCGGCGACGCCAACGACTACCTCGGCAAGGGCCTGTCGGGCGGCAGGATCACCGTCCAGCCGTACGACGAGGCCCCGCTCGACGGCCACATCATCGCGGGCAACGTCGGTCTGTACGGCGCGACCTCCGGCGAGGCGTTCATCCGCGGCGTCGTCGGCGAGCGGTTCTGCGTCCGCAACTCCGGCGCGACCGCCGTCGTCGAGGGCGTCGGCGACCACGGCTGCGAGTACATGACGGGCGGCAGGGCCATCGTCCTCGGCCCGACGGGCCGCAACTTCGCCGCGGGCATGTCCGGCGGCGTCGCCTACCTGCTCGACCTCGACGCCGCGCGGGTCAACCGCGAGATGGTCGAGATCGAGGAGCTGAGCGAGGCCGACTCCGAGGAACTGCGGGAGATCGTCGAGGCACACCTGACGGAGACCGGCTCCACGGTCGCCAAGGCGCTCCTGGCCGACTGGGACCCGGCCCGTTTCAGCAAGATCATGCCGACCGACTACAAGCGGGTGCTGCGCGCGGCGGAGGCCGCCCGCCTCGAAGGCCGCGACATCGACGAGGCGGTCATGGCCGCTGCGGTTCAGGGATAAGGGGGGTACACCGATGGCTGACCCGAAGGGTTTTCTCACTCACGGACGCGAGCTGCCCGCCCGCCGCCCGGTCGACGTGCGCATCCGCGACTGGCGGGAGGTCTACCAGGACTTCCCCAAGCCCGCCCTGACCAAGCAGGCCGCGCGCTGCATGGACTGCGGCATCCCGTTCTGCCACAACGGCTGCCCGCTGGGCAACCTCATCCCCGAGTGGAACGACCTGGTCTACCGTGACGACTGGCGCGAGGCCATCGAGCGCCTGCACGCGACCAACAACTTCCCCGAGTTCACCGGCCGCCTGTGCCCGGCGCCCTGCGAGGCGGCCTGCGTGCTCGGCATCAACTCGGACCCGGTGGCGATCAAGCGGGTCGAGGTCGAGATCATCGACCGCGCCTTCGACGAGGGCTGGGTCACCCCCCAGGTCCCGGCCTCGAAGACCGGCAAGCGGGTCGCGGTCGTCGGCTCGGGCCCCGCGGGCCTGGCCGCCGCCCAGCAGCTCACCAGGGCCGGGCACGACGTGGTGGTGTTCGAGCGCGCCGACCGGATCGGCGGCCTGCTCCGCTACGGCATCCCCGAGTTCAAGATGGAGAAGCGGCACATCGACCGCAGGCTCGCGCAGATGCGGGCGGAGGGCACCGAGTTCCGCACCGGCGTCAACGTCGGCGTCGACATCACCGCCGCCCGGCTCCGTGAGGAGTTCGACGCGGTCGTCCTGGCCGGCGGCGCGACCCAGTGGCGGGACCTGTCCGTCGCCGGGCGCGACCTGAGGGGCGTCCACCAGGCGATGGAGTACCTCCCGCCCGCCAACAAGGTCCAGGAGGGCGACTACCCGGTCTCCCCGATCAGCGCGGAGGGCAAGCACGTCGTCGTGATCGGCGGCGGAGACACCGGCGCCGACTGCATCGGCACCGCCATCCGTCAGGGCGCCGCCTCGGTCACCCAGCTGGAGATCATGCCCCAGCCCCCGGCCGGCCGTCCCGGCAGCCAGCCGTGGCCCACGTTCCCCATCCTGTTCAAGATGGAGAGCGCCCACGAGGAGCTGGCCGACGGCGGTGGCGACCGCGTCTACGCGGTCTCGACCACCGAGTTCGTCGGGGACGCCGACGGCAACGTCAGGGCGCTGCGCCTGGTAGAGGTCGAGGGACCGGCGGCCGGGTTCAAGCCGGTCCCGGGCACCGAGCGCGAGATCCCGGCTGAGCTGGTCACGCTGTCGATGGGCTTCGTCGGCCCGGAGAAGGCGGGACTGCTGGAGGACCTGGCCTCGGCCGCCGACGGCGAGTTCTTCGACGCGCGGGGCAACGTCGCCAGGGACAAGGGCTACATGTCGTCGGTCGACGGCGTCTTCGTCGCCGGAGACATCGGCCGCGGCCAGTCGCTGATCGTCTGGGCGATCGCCGAGGGGCGTTCGGCCGCCTCGGCCGTCGACCGTTACCTCACCGGCCAGACGGCCCTGCCGGTGGCGATCCCGCCGACCGCCAGGCCGCTGGTCTGATCACCGGGCCGCTGTTTCCGGTACGGCTTCGCCAGCTGTACCGGAAACAGCAGTCAAATCGTGATCAGGTTGCTTTGACGCTTGTATCCCTGAAGGATGATTCTCCCGGTCTTGACAGGCATGGAGGGTCGATGAATCGCTGGAGCAAGCGCCTGGCCGGGGCGGCGACCGCCGCCCTCATGGCGGCGGGCCTCGCCGCGGGCGCCCCGGGGGGTGGGGCGGCGGCCGACAGCGGCAAGCTCCGCGACTACCTCGTCTTCTACACCGACGGAGCCCAGGCCAGAGCCATCGCCGCCATCAGGGCGAGCGGAGGCGTCCCGCTGTCGACAGAGCCCAAACTCGGCTACGTCGTCGCCAGAGGTCCCGGCGACGGCTTCGCGGAAACCCTGGAGGCCGACGCCGCCGTCGCGGGCATCTCCTCCGACCGCACGATCGGCCACGCCACCGCCACCCCGGTCCTGCCCGCCCGGGTCAACGCCTCCGACATCCGCGCCGTCACCTTCGGGGAGGAACCCCTCGCCGGACGGCAGTGGGACATGAAGATGATCGGCGCGACCGCGACCGGCTCCTACGCCGCCGCCCCCGGCAGCGAGAAAGTCCTGGTCGGTGTCATCGACACCGGCGTCGACGGGAAACACCCCGACATCGCGCCGAACTTCGACCGCGAGCTCAGCCGCAACTTCGTGACCGACCGCCCCGAGGACTCCAACGGCAAGGAACTCGACGGCCCCTGCGAGTTCAAGAGCTGCAAGGACCCCGTCGACTGGGACGACGACGGCCACGGCACCCACGTGGCCAGCACCATCGCCTCCCCGATCAACGACCTGGGCATCGCGGGTGTGGCCCCCAAGGTGACCCTCGTCAACCTCCGCGCGGGCCAGGACGCCGGCCTGTTCTTCCTCAAGCCCAGCCTCGACGCCCTCACCTACGCCGCGGACAACGGCATCGACGTGGTCAACATGAGTTACTACATCGATCCGTGGCTGTTCAACTGCAAGGCCAACCCCCGCGACTCGAAGGCCGAGCAGCGCGAGCAGCGCGGCGTCATCACCGGCATGCAACGCGCCCTCGACTACGCCCGCAAGCACGGCGTCACCCTGATCAGCGCCATCGGCAACGAGGGGACCGACCTCGGAAAGCCGAGAGTCGACACGGGCAGCCCCGACTACCCCCTCGACTCCCAGCGCCTGCGCAGGATCGACAACTCCTGCCTCAGCGTCCCGGCCGAGTCGAAGGGCGTCATCTCGGTCTCCTCCGTCGGCCCGGGCAAGAACAAGGCCTACTACTCCGACTACGGCATCGAGCAGACCGACCTGTCGGCCCCCGGCGGCGACGAGTACGACGGCGACGGCAGGCCCGACATCGCCAGGACGATCCTGGCCGCGGCCCCCGAGCACGTGCTCCGCGCCAGTGGCCTGATCGGCGAGGACGGCCAGCCGCGGGGCGGCTCCGTCGTCCGCGACTGCCGTGCCGGAACCTGCGCCTACTACCAGTACCTCGCGGGCACCTCCATGGCCGCCCCGCACGCGACCGGCGTCGCCGCCATCCTCATCAGCCGCTTCGGCAAGCCGTCCAAGGACGGCGTCACCATGCCGCCCGCCGACGTCCAACGCCTGCTCTACGCCACCGCGACCCACAAGGCCTGCCCCAGCCCGCGCAAGTACGTCTACCGCGCCTCCGGAGGCGAGAGCACCCACGTCTGCGAGGGTTCCAAGTCCCGCAACGGCTTCTACGGCCGAGGCCTCGTCGACGCCGCCAAAGCCGCCACAACCCCCCGCTGACAAAGCACGCCCACCGACACTTCTTCTTCACCGCCCCACCCCACCAGGAGCGCCCCGCCCACCCACCCCACCACCGCTGTTTCGGAGCCCACTCCATCGTCGATGACCGGTGCGCCCGTTCCATCGGGGGTGCCTCGCCTACCGTCTCGGCGTCGCCTCGAGCCTCGTTCCAGCAGGGAGTCCCGTCTACCGTCCTACCGCTGTCTCGAACTCAGTTTCATGGTTGGCGATCCGCACGTCCGACTTCGCCGAGACCCCGTCCCGTCGTCGCCTCGGATCGCGCTTCACCATCGACGCCCGGCACGCCCGTTCCATCGGCGGCGCCCCGCCTACCGCTCCACCGGCGATCGGCGGTCCGCCCGTTCGTCTTCGCCGTGGCGTCCCATGGGACGCCGGTGCGGCGGGCGGTGGCGCGGGCCTGGTCGGCGTGGGTGGGCGGCGCTCAGCCCGGTGAACGGGCATGATCGCCGCGTTACGCGCCGCACCGGCGAAGATCGGTGACACCCTCCAGCGTGACAGGGGAGCAGTTCTCCTCGATCCAGACCAGCCGGGGGTCGGAGTCCGCTCCCTGGCCGGTGAAGCCCGACAGCTGGACGAACCGCAGATCGCCGTCCGCGACCAGCCGCTTCAGCTCCTCCAGGCTCACCGCCTGGTCGGTCGCGTTGTAGCCCCCCATCGCGACCACGTCCTCGCCCGTCGCGATGATGTACGGCGCAGCACCGGTCGCGGACAGGGTCGCCAGCAGGATCCTGGCCCCGTCCCGCCTGGCGGTGACGTACTCCAGCACGTCACGCTGCCCGGCCGTCAGCGTCCCGGTCGCCACACCCCATGTCGACAGGCCGCCCCCGCCCCCGCGAGGCCCGCCGTCCCGTCCCTGTCCTGTCGCGCCGCTCTGCCCGGCGCCTGGCCCCGCCTGATCTCCCGCCCCAGGAACGCCGCCCTGGCCTCGGCCGTTCCCCCGGACGAAACCGCCGGGCGCGCTTCCGTCACCGGGTCCGCCATCGGGTCCGCCATCGGGTCCGCCATCGGGTCCGCCACCGGGGCCGCCATCAGGTCCGCCATCGGGTCCGCCACCGGGGCCACGACCGCCGCGTCCAGGCCCGCCCGCCCAGGAGCCACCCCGTCCTGGCCCACCGCCGCCGAACCCGGCCTCCGGCCCCGCCGTCGGATTCACCCCGCCCGTGCCGCCGGGCCCGTCGAGGGGCTCGGCCGCGGACCACGCCGTGGGAGCCGCCATCACGGCCACGGCGGCGACCGTCGCCGCCACCGCAGGGACCCGTCGTGTCCGGCCGCGTGACACCCGCAGCGGCAACCGGCCGACCAGCAGCCCCGCCACCCCCAGGGCTCCCGCGACCCCGATCAGCGGAGTCAGCCAGGGCAGCCAGTCCGGCGTCCGCCCCACCACGAGCACGGCCCACAGCGCGGACGCTCCCACGGCGACCGGCAGCAGTGCCCACGACCAGCCCGCGGGTCGCAGGTACAGCCGCCACATCGTCACCGCGCCCGCCCCGGCCACCGCCGCCACCGCGGGACCGAGCTGCGTCGTGTAGTACGGGTGGAAGATCCCCTCCGCGAAGCTGAAGACCGCCCAGCAGAGCACCAGCCAGCCGCCCCACAGCACCCAGCCCGCCGCGTACGTCCCGCCGGTCCCGTTTCCAGCTCCGCCGCTCTCGGTCCCAGCCCCGCCGGTCCCAGCCCCGCCGCTCTCGGTCCCGGCCCTCACCACCTCGGCATCCAGCGTCCCGGCCCCCACGGTCTCGTCCCGTCTTCCCCGGGTCCGCGCGGTCCGAGACGCCGCCCCCTCCCGTGCCCCCTCTGTCTCGACGGCCAGGCCGCTCCGCACCCCGCCCCGTCGTCTCCGCACGACCATCGTGACGACCGCCGCCACCATCCCCACCAGGCAGAACGGCAGCAACCAGCTGATCTGCCCGGCCACCTGCTCGTTGAACAGCCGGCCGAGACCCGGGTCGCCGCCCATGCTCGGCCCCGCGTTCCCCAGCCCGGTCCCCGCCCCGTCGCGCGTCCCCAGCAGCCGTCCGAGGCCGTTGTAACCGACCACCAGATCCCACGCGCCGCCGTCCCTGCTGCCTCCCACGTACGGCCTGGCGCCCGGCCACACCTCGACCGCGACCACCCACGCCAGCGACGTCACCAGCATCACCGCCCCCGCCGCGACGGCCGACCACAGCCGTCGCCACGAGAGCCCGGCCGCCAGCCAGGCTCCCAGCAGCGCCGGAGCGACCACCCACGCCTGCAGCATCTTCACCGTGAACGCCAGCCCCACGAACGCCCCCGCCGTCACCAGCCAGCGAGCCCGGCCGCCCTGGACCGCCCGCGTCACCGCGTACGCCGCGCACACCAGCGACAGCACCAGCAGCGTGTCGGGATTGTCGTTCCGGTTCACCGCCACCGTGATCGGTGTCAGCGCCAGTGCCAGCGCCGAGATCGACGCCGCGGCCGGGCCCGCCCAGCGTCCCACCGCCCGGTGCAGCACGGCGACCGCCAGCACCCCCTCGACCGCCTGCGGCACGATCAGCGCCCAGCCGTGATATCCGAACACCCGCACCGACAGCACCTGCGCCCACAACGCGCCCGGCGGCTTGTCCACCGTCGAGACCCCCAGCGGGTCGAACGCCCCGAAGAAGAAGTTCGACCAGCTCAGCGTCATGGACCTGACCGCCGCCGCATAGTAGGAGTTGCCGTATCCCACCGAGCTGAGCGCCCAGCCGTACAACACTCCCGCCAATCCGCACGCCGCGACCAGCACCCACCTCGACCACCGGGGTTCCCCGCGCACATCCATGCGCCAAACCCTCGAACGGCCGCCTCAACACCCCCTTGGCGCTCCATGAAGATCCGATGAGAACGCCTCACTCGAATCACCGGTCGCCCGCGCACGCCTCGCACCCCGGGCGCCGCCTCAACCGTCCGTGGTGTCCCCACCCGCCGTGTCCTCGTCCGGGGCCGCCCCGCCCTGTCCGGCGAGGTGTCTGTTCACGACCATGGTGTGACGGCTGTAGCGTGATGTCACCGAGTTTTTCATCCCCGCTCCAGTCAACGTAACGACCAAGTGGTCTGTACCAATTAGGGTGGGACCTGTGACTCGTCGCGCGAAAATCGTCTGCACCCTGGGCCCCGCCACCTCCTCTCCAGAACGCCTCCGCGAGCTCATCGCCGCAGGCATGGACGTGGCTCGTTTCAACCTCAGCCACGGCAGCCACGAGCTGCACAAGGAGGTCTACGACAGGGTGAGGGAGGCCGCCGCCGAACTCGGCCGCGGCGTAGGCGTGCTCGCGGACCTGCAGGGTCCCAAGATCCGCGTCGGCAAGTTCGAGGAAGGGCCCGTCCGCCTCGGTTTCGGCGACGTCTTCACCATCACCACGGAAGACGTTCCGGGAGACCGCGAACAGGTCTCGACCACCTATCTCGGCCTCCACAAGGACGTCCGCCCCGGCGACAGCATCCTCGTCGACGACGGACGCGTCCACCTGGAGGTCACCCGCATCGACGGCCCCCGCGTCACCACCCGCGTGATCATCGGCGGCATGATCTCCGACAACAAGGGCCTCAACCTGCCCGGCGTCAACGTCAGCGCCCCGGCCCTCACCGACAAGGACGAGACCGACCTCCGCTGGGCCCTGCGCACCGGATTCGACCTCATCGCCCTCTCCTTCGTGCGCCGCCCCTCGGACGCCGACGTCGTGCGCAACATCATGGAGCAGGAGGCCGTCCGGCTCCCGCTGCTGGCGAAGATCGAGAAGCCCCAGGCCGTCGAGCGGCTCCCCGAGATCATCGAGGCCTTCGACGGCATCATGGTCGCCCGTGGCGACCTCGGCGTCGAGCTGCCCCTCGAGGACGTGCCGATCGTCCAGAAGCGGGCCATCGAGCTCTGCAGGGAGAAGGCCCGTCCCGTCATCGTCGCCACCCAGATGCTCGACTCGATGATCTCCGCCCCGCGCCCGACCCGTGCCGAGGCCTCCGACGTCGCCTACGCCGTCATGGAGGGCGCCGACGCCGTCATGCTCTCCGGCGAGACCTCGGTGGGCAACTACCCCATCGAGACGGTCCAGACCATGAGCCGCATCGCCAGCGCGGCCGAGAAGACCTCGCTGCAGGCCACTCACAGCCTCGACCGGCTGCCGGAGACCACCGGCGGCGCCATCGCCCGCGCCGCCGCCGAGGTCGGCGCCATCGTCGGCGCCAAGGCCCTCGTCGCCTTCACCATGTCGGGTGAGACGGCCCGCCGCCTGGCCCGCTACCGCTCGCCGATCCCGCTGCTCGCCTTCACCTCCGCACCTCACGTTCGCAACCAGCTCGCGCTGACCTGGGGTGTCGAGACCTTCGAGGTGCCGTTCGTCCATCACACCGACGACATGGTCCGCCAGGTCGAAGCCTCCCTGCTGGCCCACGCCCGACTGGAGAAGGGCGACAAGGTCGTCATCGTCGCCGGTTCCCCTCCCGGCACCGCAGGCTCGACCAACGCCCTGCGCGTCCACACCATCGGCGCGGCCGTCGCCCACCCCGCCTGACCCGCGTTCCGCCCGGCCTTCCCCGTTCCGCGCGCCTGGCCCAGGCCCAACCGTTTGGCTCACCCGGGCCAGGCCCAACCGTTTGATTCACCCGGGCCAGGCCCAACCGTTTGACATGCCCGAGCCAAGTCCAACCACTTGACATGCTCGGGCCAGGCTCAACCAGGTGACTCACCTTGCCGGACCCAGCCAGGCGATTCACCTGGCTGGGTCCGGTCGCTTGACTCACCCGGGCCGGGCTCTGACGTTCCAGGCCGGACCCGTCCGTTCCGCCCGGCCGGGCCAGGCTTCACAGGCCCGGTCCGGGGCCCGCCATCCGCCCCCGCTCCGCCCGACTGTTTCCTTCGAACATGCTCTGCCGGGCTTCTGAACGCCCTCAGAACGAACAAGTGGGCTCATAGGGGATTTTCCTCCCGTGCCCTCGCTGTGGCCCTCCTGGCCTCGTTACCGCCCCCCGTACTCCCATGTCCGCAGCGACAGCGTCCTGCCCTTCTCCTCGGCCGTGATCGGCGGCGCGTCTGTCAGGTAGTAACCCGCGGTCCTCGCCACCGCCGCGCTCGCCGCGTTGTCCGCCTCGATCTCCAGCAGCAACCGCCCGATCCCCACCGTTTCGCGGGCGAACTCCGTCATCACCCGCACCGCCCGCGCCGCCAG
Organism: Streptosporangium carneum; assembly: GCF_027922005.1. Classification (GTDB taxonomy): domain Bacteria; phylum Actinomycetota; class Actinomycetes; order Streptosporangiales; family Streptosporangiaceae; genus Streptosporangium; species Streptosporangium carneum. The sequence continues at coordinate 212,076 of NZ_BSEV01000009.1, forward strand.
TCCCCGCCCCCGGTACGCCGCTCCCACGCTGTAGCCGATCTCCGCCACCTCCAGGCCGGGCCCGCTGCGCATCAGCAGCACCTCGCCCATGGCCTCGCCCCCGTCCAGAGTGATGGCCAGCTGAACCCGCTGCGCCGCCGCCCGCCTCTCTCTCGCCCGCTTCAGGTAGACCCTGGCCGCCTCCAGGTCGAACGGCGAGACCAACGGCGTCCAGTAGGCGACCTCCGAATCGTCGAACAGGCCGACCATCGCCGCCAGGTCGTCGTCCTCCCACTCCCGCAACACCAGGCCGTGCCCGCTCAGGCGGAGCTCGCCGGGAACGACGTCACAAGTCATGGCTGCCTCTCACTTCGAAGGACCCCGCAGGCCCGGGTGTCGCCGACTCTTCCCGATCCCTCCCCTCGCGGGCAACCCGCCCCGCTCTGTGCGCCCCGCCCCTCAGTGCTTCGGCCCGACGAACTCGTCCAGCCGCTCGACGGCCTCCCGCCGCGCGACGGAGATGGTGTCGGGCTTGGACCGGCGCCACGCCACCCCGAGGAGATCGAGGGTTTCCCCGCAGAGCTCCAGGATGTCCCGGGACTTGTTCACGAAGAGATAGCGAGGATATTCGTACCGGCGCGTTCCGCTGTGAAGTTCTCGCCGGACCCGGTTGCTCAGCCTGCATCCGTCGGAGTGGAACAGGCCGCGGACGAGACTGCCGGGATTCGCCTGGACGATCTGTCGCTGCCAGCTTTCCAGAATGATCGAACGGTTGTGCTTTTTCCCCGGCCCGTGCTGCGGGAACAGGTGAGGCCAGTGCTTGGAGAAGGAGTTGATTTCCGTGCACCCCTGACGAGGAAGCCTGCGGACCTTGTTGCCGGGCCTGAGGGCGGCGAGTGCTTGGGCGCATTCCTCCTGCAGGCCCGGCCAGGCGTCCGCGCACATGATCCGCAATGACCAGACCCGCTTCCCGGGATCTCCGACGACGCTGATGCAACCGTCTCCGAGATAGAGACCCAGCAGGTAGGCGTAGGCGTCGGCCGGCTCGGGGGACTCCGGGACGTCCAGGCACCTGGGGCAGGAGGCCACACGTGAAGGGACACGATCCGGTTGGTCTCGCCATTGTCTGATCGTCGAACGTGACACGCCGGTCTGGCGGCTGACCGAGCTGATCGTCTGGCCGGAGTCGAGAAGCCGACTCACTCTCTGACGGACGGTGGTGTCGTACATACGGAGAGTGTCGTCGACGGGTGTGACAGAAACCGCCTGGCGGTGCAAGGCCCGGCGGTTTTTGGTGCCCTGAGTGGGATTCGAACCCACACTAGATGGTGTTTGAGACCATTTCCTCTGCCGTTGGGATATCAGGGCATATTTCCGGACTTGTCCGGATTGTGTGTCGGGACCGAGCTTACCCAGAACTGGATCAGCTGTGGACACCGGCGTGGTCCTAATCTAGCGGACATCGGTACTCTCTTGCTCGTGAGTACGCAGCGGCGAGTGGTGATCGCGGAAGACGAGGCCCTGATTCGCCTCGATCTCAAGGAGATGCTGGAAGAGGACGGATACGCCGTCGTCGCGGAGGCGGGCGACGGGGAGGCCGCGGTGGCGCTGGCGGCGGAGCACCGGCCCGATCTGGTGATCCTGGATGTGAAGATGCCCATCCTGGACGGGATCTCGGCCGCCGAGCAGATCGTGTCGCAGCGGATCGCGCCGTGCCTGATCCTCACCGCGTTCTCGCAGCGTGATCTGGTGGAGCGGGCGAGGGACGCGGGGGCGATGGCCTATCTGGTGAAGCCGTTCACGAAGTCGGATCTGGTGCCCGCGATCGAGATGGCGGTGAGCAGGCACGAGGAGATCGCGGCGCTCGAGCGGGAGGTGGGGACGCTTTCCGAGCGGTTGGAGACGCGCAAGCTCGTCGAGCGGGCGAAGGGTCTGCTGATGTCGGAGCACGGCTGGAGTGAGCCGCAGGCGTTCCGGTGGATCCAGAAGGCGTCGATGGACCGCAGGCTGAGCATGCGTCAGGTGGCGCAGATCGTGGTCGACGGGATGTCGGGCTCCGGCGGGGGCGAGGGGGGCTGACGGGGCGTCGGCCGTGAGGGGCCGGGGCGGGGGAGTGGTCCCGCCAGGGAGGATCGAGGGATGGGCGACGGGATGAGCGGCCGGCCCCGGTCCTCTGTCCGTTAGGAAGGTTTCCTATCTGTTAAGCCCGCGCGGCTCTGGGTTCCAGGGTGTCGCGCGGGCTTTCGCGTGTCTGTAAGTGATCTATGTGAGGGGCGCGATGCTGCCAGTGACCATTGCTTTTGTCGCTTATAGCCGAAAAGGATCGGTGTAATAACGAAACGGTTACGGTGGCCTGTCCTGTATCGACCCGTGACATCCGCTGGCTGTACTAACCGACACAACCCCCTGGCCACTCCGTCAGGGAGGGCATCTGTGAACCCGCTCCCCATGAGGGGTCGGGTGAAAGGAAGGCAACCTTGCGGCCTAAGACTGCTCGCCTCGGTGGAGTGCTCGCTGCCGGTGTGGCGCTCACCCTCGGTCTCGCTGCCTGTGGTAACGGCGGCTCTGAGGACAAGCCGTCGGGCGGCGACCCCAGCGCTGCCGCTCCCGCTGGCGGCACCGTCAAGATCGGCTTCATGGGAGACCTGACCGGTCCCAGCGCGGGCATCGTCATTCCCCCGTGGAACGGCGCGAACCTCGTCATCAACGAGTACAACAAGACCAACCCGCCGGTGAAGATCGAGTTGGTCAAGTACGACAGCCAGGGCGACGCCTCCAAGGCCGTCGCGCTGGCCCAGCAGGCCATCAAGAACGACAAGATCGTCGGTCTGATCGGCCCCGCTTTCTCCGGTGAGTCCGCACAGGTGGCCCCGGTGCTCGAGGAGGCGGAGATCCCCAGCATCACCGCCTCGGCGACGAACACCAAGCTGGCCGAGAACGGCTGGAAGTTCTGGCACCGCCTGCTGCCGAACGACAGCGTCCAGGGTCCCGGCGTCGCCGACTTCATCGCGGGTGCCGCGGGTGCGAAGAACGTGTTCGTGATCGACGACAAGTCGGAGTACGGCAAGCCGCTGGCCGACGCGGTCCGCACCCAGCTCGGCACCAAGGGCGTCAAGCTGACGAACGACTCGCTGGACCCGAGCGAGAGCGACTTCTCCTCGGTGGTGAACAAGGTCGCGGCGGCCAAGCCTGACGCGGTCTTCTTCGGCGGTTACTACGCCGCCGGCGGCAACCTGCTCAAGCAGCTTCGTGACAAGGGCGTGAAGGACGCGAAGTTCTTCTCCGGCGACGGTTCGCTGGACAAGGGCCTGATCGAGAGCGCGGGCAAGGACAACGCCGAGGGCGCCCTGATCGGCTGCCCGTGCTACCTCGCCACGCCGGATGTCACCGACGCCAAGGTGAAGGGCTTCGCCGAAGCCTACAAGGCGGCCTTCAACGCCGACCCGGCGATCTACGCGGCCGAGGGCTACGACGCCGCCACGGTCTTCACCGAAGCGGTCAAGGCGGGCAACACCACCACAGACAAGATCAACGAGTTCCTCAAGACCATTGACCTCGCGGGTGTCTCCAAGCAGGTGAAGTTCGCCGAGAACGGTGAGGTCGAGGCGAAGGACATCTACATCTACCAGGTCAAGGACGGCGCCATCACGCTGCTGGGCAAGGCCACAGAGGCCAAGCTGGGCTGAGTCGGGACCACGAGAAGAGAAGGTAGTTGACGCGCGGGGAGCGGGATCGCCGCAGTGCGGTCCCGCTTTCGGCGTACTTCCACCAGAGTCCACGAGGTTCTGCTGGAAGCGGTGTGCTACCGGCAGTGCAGGCGACCCCCGCTAGAAGTGGTAAACCCTAGTGCTCAATGACTTCGTCAATCAGTTCTGGCCGGCCACGATCGACGGCTTGGCCTTCGGATCGATCTACGCCCTGATCGCGCTCGGTTACACCATGGTGTACGGCGTGCTGCGGCTGATCAACTTCGCGCACTCAGAAGTGTTCATGATCGGAACCTTCGGTGCGATGTTCGTCCCGTTCGCGCTCGGCGTCAGCGAGCCGCTGACCGGCCTCGCGCTCGTCGGCGTGATTCTGTTGATGATCGTAGCCGGGACGCTGGCCTCGGCCGGCACGGCGGTCGCGCTCGAGCAGATCGCCTACCGGCCGCTGCGCAAGCGCGGCGCCTCCCGGCTGGCGGCGCTGATCTCGGCCATCGGCGCCTCGATCTTCCTGCAGGAGCTGTTCGCGCTCCTGGTGATCCCCAACGTCTTCAACCGTCCCGAGAAGGGCCGCATCCAGATGGGCCTGCCCCGGCTGATGGAGAAGAGCGAGCTTTTCTCGATCTTCGGCCACTCCGTCAGGGTGGACCAGGTGCTCGTCATCGTGGCGGCGGTCGGCATGATGATCGCACTCGACGCTCTCGTCAACCGTACGAAGATCGGCCGGGGGATCCGCGCCACCGCGCAAAACCCCGAGGCGGCCGTCTTGATGGGCGTCGACATCAACAAGATCGTCCGGATGACGTTCCTCATCGGCGGCGGCATGGCCGGTGTGGCCGGCGCGCTGTACCTGATCTCCTACGAGAACACGTACTACTACATCGGTTTCCTCTTCGGGATCAAGGCGTTCACCGCGGCGGTCCTGGGCGGCATCGGCAACCTGCGCGGCGCCCTGGTCGGCGGTGTCGCGCTGGGGCTGGTGGAGAACTACGGAGCGATCTTCGCGGGCTCCGACTGGAAGCACGTGATCTCCTTCAGCATCCTCGTCTTGGTCCTGATGTTCCGCCCCACCGGAATCCTCGGTGAATCACTCCAGCAGGCGCGCGCATGAAGCAGAAGAATTCCCTGGAAGATTTCCGTCATCGGCTCAGCCGCTACGGCGACGGCGTACACGATCGCTGGCTGAAGACGCCTGGCTGGCAGCGCTGGATCGTCTACGCGCTCCTGATCGTCGGGGCGCTGCTGCTGCCGTCGGAGAGCATCGGCTCCTTCATGTCGCCCTACACCGACTGGGCGAGCATCCTGTTTTTCCCGATCGGCACCTATGTGGTGCTGGCGATCGGCCTGAACGTCGTCGTCGGCCAGGCGGGCCTGCTCGACCTGGGCTTCGTGGCCTTCTACGCGGTCGGCGGCTACGCGATGGCGTTGATCGGCACCAGGCTCGGCTGGAACTTCTGGCTGATCCTGCTGGTGGGGATCGGGCTGTGCGCGCTGTCCGGCATCACGCTGGGCGCCCCGACGCTGCGGTTGCGCGGCGACTACCTGGCGATCGTCACGCTGGGCTTCGGTGAGATCATCCGGATCACGGCGCGCAACACCGACTCGATCGGCGGCCCGAACGGCATCCGCGCCATCCCGCACCCGCCGAGCTTCCCGGACGTCGAGCTGTTCGGAATCAAGATCTTCAAGTACGGCGTGCTGGACCCGCGGCCGTACTACTACCTGCTGGTCGCGCTGGCCGTCATCGTGATCATCCTGGTGAAGCGCTGGGAGAAGAGCCGCGTCGGGCGCGCCTGGGCGGCGATCCGCGAGGACGAGGACGCGGCCGAGGTCATGGGCGTGCCGACGTTCAGGTTCAAGATGCTCGCCTTCGCGATCGGCGCCTCCATCGGCGGTGCGATGGGCGTGCTGTGGGCGGCCAAGGCCATCTCGATCAACCCGAACGACTTCCAGTTCCTGCTGTCGGCGACGATTCTGGCCGCGGTGGTCATGGGTGGCGCGGGCAACCTGCCGGGCGTCATATTGGGCGCGTTCGTGGTGGCGTGGCTGCCCGAGCGCTTCCGCGGCCTGCAGGACTACCGCATGCTGATCTTCGGCGCGGTGCTGGTGGCGCTGATGATCTTCCGCCCCGAGGGTCTGCTGCCGTCACGCCAGCGCAAGGCGGAGCTGCAGGAGGGATCAGGCGGGATGGGGGCCCTCGGCGCAGAGGTTCCCGGTCCCGAGTCGCACGGTGAGGAGGTGGCCTCCAAGTGAGCGCCGAGGTGAGTGGGGCGGTCGGAGGGCCCGGCGGCCGGGCGATGCTGGAGCTGCAGGGTCTCGTCATGAGGTTCGGCGGAGTCACGGCACTGCGCGACGTCGACCTGACCATCAACGAGGGAGAGATCTTCGCCCTCATCGGTCCGAACGGCGCGGGCAAGACCACGGTCTTCAACGTGGTGACCGGGGTCTACCAGCCGACGGAGGGGCAGGTCCGCTTCCAGGGCGAGAAGATCAGCGGCGTCAAGCGCTTCAAGATCACAAAGCGTGGTGTCGCCCGCACCTTCCAGAACATCCGGCTGTTCCACAACATGACGGCCATCGAGAACGTCATGGTGGGCGCGGACGCGCACCACAGGTCCGGCATGCTGAGCGTGGCGCTGGGCCTTCCCCTGCACCGTAAGGCCGAGCGCGAAGGGCGCGCGCTGGCGATGGAGCTGCTCGACTTCGTCGGCATCTCGCATCGCGCGAACGACCACGCGAAGAACCTGCCCTACGGCGACCAGCGCAGGCTGGAGATCGCCCGCGCGCTGGCGACGAAGCCGAAGCTGCTGTTGCTCGACGAGCCCGCCGCCGGCATGAACCCGGCGGAGAAGATCGCGCTGCAGCAGCTGATCCGCGACATCCGTGACGCGGGCCGGACGATTCTCATCATCGAGCACGACATGAGCCTCATCATGGGCATCAGCGACCGCATCGCGGTGCTGGACTTCGGCCAGAAGATCGCCGACGGTCTGCCGGACGAGGTGCGGAACGACCCCCGGGTCGTCGAGGCGTATTTGGGGGCTCCCGCAGATGCTTCTTGAGGTCAAGGACATCCACGTCCACTATGGCAAGATCGCGGCGATCAAGGGCATCTCGGTCGAGGTGAACGAGGGCGAGATCGTCACGCTCATCGGCGCGAACGGCGCCGGCAAGACCACGACCCTGAAGACGATCTCCGGCCTGCGCGGTCTGACATCGGGGAGCATCGTCTTCGACGGCCAGGACATCAGCAAGATGCCGGGACACAAACGGGTCATCGCGGGCCTGGGGCAGGCGCCCGAGGGCCGGGGAGTCTTCCCCGGCATGACGGTGCACGACAACCTGCTCATGGGCGCCTACACGCGCTCGGGCGACTTCGCCGCCGACCTGGCGGAGGTCTACGAGCTGTTCCCCAGACTGGCCGAGCGCAGGACGCAGGCGGGCGGCACGATGTCCGGCGGCGAGCAGCAGATGCTGGCCATCGGGCGCGCGCTGATGGCCAAGCCGAAGGTGCTGCTGCTCGACGAGCCGTCGATGGGGCTGGCGCCGCTGATGGTACAGCAGATCTTCTCGATCATCGAGGAGATCAACCGCCGCGGCACCACGGTGCTGCTGGTGGAGCAGAACGCCCAGCAGGCCCTGAAGCTCGCCCACAGGGCCTATGTCCTGGAGACCGGCAAGGTGGTCAAGAGCGCGCCCGCCGCGGAGCTGCTCGACGACCCCGACGTGCAGGCCGCCTACCTGGGCGGCGGTCTCGGGCATGAGGCGCCGGAGGCGCAGGCGTAGTCCTTCGTCCGGTGGTTGCCCGCGTCCCCGTCGCGTCCGCGCGGCGGGGACGCGTGCTCTCCCGGCGCGGCCTTCGCGGGGGCGGGCGGACGTCAGCCTGTGAGGGCGGGCCGTCAGGGCAGGGGGACCGTGATGCCGTCGGTGGTGCCGCCGACGCCGAGGGGCGGGTCGCCGTACAACCGGATCGCGGTGACCTTCGCCGCCTTGGGCACGTCGAACCACAGGTCCATCTCGATCCTGACCTCGGCCCCGACCGGAAGAGTGTCCGGTTGGCGCTTGATGGCCTGGGTGAAGTTGTCGACGCCGTACGACCCGCCGTCCGAGGTGAGGAGCCTCTGCCGCCTGGCCTCGAAGCGGGAGTTGGTGCGGCCGGGGTTGTCGACGACGATCCGCACGACCACGTACTGTCCCTTGGCCTGCCACTCGGCGTGGCTGCCGAAGAAGCCGGCCAGGCCGGTCTGCAGGCCGATCACCTGGAAACGGGTGTCGCCGTCCGTCACCGGCGCGGCGGTGACCGGGCGCTCGCCCGGCCGCACCGGGCGGGGTGTCAGCGGGTAGGTCGGGGTGGGAGAGGGGGTGGGTGCCGCGGGGGCGTTCTCCGAGCAGCCGGTGAGGAGCACGAGCGAGACGGCGGCACCGGTGAACAGCTTTGGGAGGTTGCGCACATCGGGCAAGTTAGCTGAAACGGACCCGGCCCTCAATGCCTCTAGTGCTCCGGCCCCCGGGTTTTTCCGGCGTCCCCCGGCTTTCCCGGGGTGCGTGTGAGGTCGTTTTTCCCGAGGGTGCGGGGACGTTCCCCCGTCGAAGCCGCGAAAAGCCGGAACAAGGCGATTTCGTGATCAGGGGGGCGTTCGCGGGCCGTTTCCGCGGGTATGCTGCGGTCGCTTTCGAGGCGCGTCAGGTGTGCTCGGAGGGCATGTTCACCCATCTGAAGTGCGAATATAGAATATTTTCACAGTTTCTGGGCTTGACTTCGCCGGTCCGGGACCGCGCTGGTCGAATGAAGACCGAGAGGCTGACCGTCCGGTGAGCGGAGGCGTCAGGATCCGTGTTTGGGCACGATAGCGATCTTGGCGGCTCCGAAAGTGGTTGTTGTCCGAATTGTGTCGTAGCGGTGATCTATACGTCCTCGCAGGTGAGGCAGTATTACCCGGAGGTAACTGTCCACGATGCGACATTGACCGTAAGGAGGCCTCCGTGGGCCTGAGTTCTGTTTCCCGTCGTGCGTTGGCGGCGGGCGCGTTGGTGGTCGCCGGAACGCTCGGCCTCGCGGCCTGCGGCGGCGGCGACACCGGCGCGAGCACGAGTGACGGTGCCTCCTCCAGTGCCCCCGCAGCGGCGGGCGGCCCCAAGGTGATCCACCCCGGCAAGCTGACCACCTGCACGAACCTGCCCTACGAACCCTTCCAGTTCAAGCAGGGCGACAAGGTCGTCGGATTCGACGTGGACATCGTCGACCTGGCCGCGAAGAAGCTCGGCCTGACCCAGGACATCGTCGACATCGACTTCGCCGTCATCAAGAGCGGCGCGGCGATGGCCGCGGGCAAGTGCGACGTCGCCGCGGCGGGCATGACCATCACGCCCGAGCGCCAGGCCAACATCGACTTCTCCGTCCCCTACTTCGACGCGACCCAGGCGCTTCTGGGCAAGAAGGGGGTCGGCGTCAAGACGCTCGAGGAGATCAAGGCCAAGAACCTGCCCTTCGGCGCCCAGGCGTCGACCACGGGCCTGGAGTACGCCAAGAAGAACGGCCTCAACCCCAAGGAGTTCGCCGACTCTCCCAAGGAGCTCCTCGGCCTGCAGTCCGGTCAGGTGGATGTGATCATCCAGGACCTGCCCGTCGTGCTCACCTGGCTCAAGAAGCCGGAGATCGCCGACAAGTTCGAGCTGCTGGCCAGTCTGAACACCGGCGAGCAGTACGGCATCGGCCTGAAGAAGAACGCCGACCCGGTGCTGCTCAAGGCCATCAACGACGCGATCACGACGGCCAAGTCCGACGGCACCTACGAGCAGATCTACGTCAAGTGGTTCGGCAAGAAGCCCGGCGAGCTCGGCTGATCCATGACCGAGAAGTCAACGGCGACTGAGCCGTCGGGCCCCGCCGGGACTCCTCCCGGCAGGGCCCGGCTCAGTCCGCGAAAGAAGCAGCAGATCAGCAGGGCCGTCCAGTACGTCGTGCTGGTGGCGGTCGTCGTCTTCCTCGTGCTGCGCATCGACTGGGGCGGTCTCGCGCAGAACTTCGCCAAACCCGAGGTCGCGGCGGAGACGTGGCCGGAGGTGTTCACGGTCGCCCTGAAGAACACGATCATCTACTCCGTCGGCGGCTTCGTCTTCGCGTTCCTGTTCGGCCTGATCTTCGCGCTGATGAGACTGTCGTCGGTGCTGCCGTACCGGTGGATCGCGATCGCCTACATCGAGATCTTCCGTGGTCTGCCCGCGCTGCTCATCTTCCTGTTCATCCTGTTCCTGCCGTTGGCGCTGCGCGGTTTCGAGGTGCCGGGCGGCACCTACGGCCAGGGCATCCTGGGCCTGACCATCGTCGGGTCCGCCTACATGGCCGAGACGCTCCGCGCGGGGCTGCAGGCGGTTCCCAAGGGGCAGATGGAGGCGGCGCGCTCACTGGGCATGTCCCACTCGCGGGCCATGATCAGCATCGTCATCCCGCAGGCGGTCCGCATCGTCATCCCGCCGACGACCAACCAGTTCGTGTCCCTGCTCAAGGACTCGTCGCTGGTGCTCTTCCTCGGCGTCACGAGCGAGTACGTGGAGCTCACCAAGTTCGGCAACGACCTGGCCTCCACCTTCTCCAACGCCACGCCCATCCTGGTCGTCGGCGTGACCTATCTGCTCGTCACGATCCCGCTCGGCTACCTCGCGAGCCGGTTGGAGAAGCGTCAGGGGAGGGGGCGGTGATGGCGACTCCGGCGAAGGAGGCGAAAGCGGTGACCCCGGCGGCCCACGCGGTCGAGATCAGGAACCTGCACAAGCACTTCGGCAAGCTCGAGGTGCTCAAGGGGATCGACTTCGCGGTCGACCCGGGACAGGTGGTCTGCGTCATCGGCCCCTCGGGGTCGGGCAAGTCGACGCTGTTGCGCTGCGTGAACCTGCTGGAGCAGCCCACCTCGGGCAGGGTCGTCCTCGAGGGCGTCGAGCTGACCGACCCCGACGTCGACATCGACGCGGCCCGCCGCCGCGTCGGCATGGTCTTCCAGCAGTTCAACCTCTTCCCGCACATGACCGTGCTGCAGAACGTGGTGATCGCCCAGCGGCGGGTGCTCGGGCGGAGCGCGGCTGAGGCCAGGCGGATCGCCAGGGAGAACCTGGAGAAGGTCGGCGTCGCGGCCAAGGCGGACGCCTACCCCGCCCAGCTGTCCGGCGGACAGCAGCAGCGCGTGGCCATCGCCAGGGCGCTGGCCATGAACCCGGCGCTGATGCTCTTCGACGAGCCCACCTCGGCGCTCGACCCCGAGCTGGTCGGCGACGTGCTCACGGTCATGCGCAAACTGGCGGAGGAGGGCATGACCATGCTCGTGGTCACCCACGAGATGGCCTTCGCCAGGGACGTGGCCGACCGCGTGGTCTTCATGGACGGCGGGGTGATCGTGGAGGACGGCCCCGCCGCCCAGGTGATCGGCGCCCCGCGGCACGAGCGCACCAAGAGCTTCCTGCGCCGGGTGCTGGACCCCACGCACACCGACGTCTGAGCTCCTCCCGTCCTGCGGCGCTCCCGCCCGGCGGCCGCCCGTGCGAGCGGGCGGCCGCCTCGCCCTCGCCGGACGAGTCGCGCGCCCTTCCGGCGGTCCCGGGGGCCGCGCGTGGGCTCCTGCGAGGCTCCCAGCTCGTCTCAGCGGGGGCGGCGGGGCGTCGCCGTGCATTTGTCGGCCCGCCCGCCGTGCGGGCCGCAGGAGGCGACTGAGGGGGCCTGGGGGCCTTCTCGTGGAAGGCGTCTCCGCGCTGAGGTCCTCACACCCCGAACAGGGCGGACGCGGTGGACGCCGGGGATCACGAGCCCGGGGGAGACCTTTGGCGCCGCACAGAGCTTCCCCGACCCTGTGCGTTTTCTACTCGGTCCCCCCACGGGCATCGATGTCACCCACGGTAGCGACTCGTGTGGCAAGAGTGCAAAAAGGGGAGGTCCGATTATGATCGAAAACGTGCTGGATCGGGGCCCGCGGGCAGGCCGGAGGTCATCGGGAGGTCAGCGGTCGCGCAGCACGCAGGTCAGGCGCGAGGTGCACACCCTGCGGCCCTGGTCGTCGGTGATCTCGATCTCGTAGGTGGCGATCGTCCCGCCGCCGTGCGCCCTGGTCGCGACACCGGTGACGTGGCCGGAGGTGGCCGAGCGGTGGTGGGTGGCGTTGATCTCGATGCCGACCGCTCCGCGCCCCTCGCCGGCGTGGAGGGCCGCGCCGATCGAGCCGAGGGTCTCGGCCAGCACGCACGAGGCGCCGCCGTGCAGCAGGCCGTACGGCTGGGTGTTGCCCTCGACCGGCATCCGGCCCACGACCCGCTCGGGGGTCGCCTCGACGATCTCGATGCCCATCCGCTCGACGAGCGTGCCGCTGTGGGTGCCGCCGAGGCGCTCCTCGATGACGCGGGCGACTTCCTCTGGGTCTGTCATGGTCAAGGGATGTCTCCTGTCGCGCTGTACCAGCTTTTCTGTCGCACCAGGAGACTAGGCTTCCGTTGTGCCGAAGAACGAAGCGACCCCCTCGCGTCCGTGTCTGCTGTTGCTGGATGGACATTCCCTGGCATACCGGGCTTTCTATGCCCTGCCCGAGGAAAACTTCTCCACCACGACAGGCCAGACGACCAACGCGGTTTTCGGGTTCACCTCGATGCTGGTCAACGTGCTCAGAGACGAGCGGCCCACACACGTGGCCGTCTGCTTCGACCGTTCCGAGCCGACGTTCCGGCACGAGGAGTACCCCGAGTACAAGGCGAACCGCAGCGCGAGCCCCGACAGTTTCCGCAGCCAGATGAGCCTGATCCACGAGATGCTCGACGCCCTGCGCGTCCCGCACCTGTCGCTGGCGGGTTTCGAGGCCGACGACCTGATCGCCACGCTCGCCACCCGCGCCGCCGCCCAGGACATGAACGTGCTGATCGTCACCGGCGACCGCGACGCGCTGCAGCTGGTCGACGAGCGTGTCACGGTGCTGATGACCAGGGTCGGCATCAGCAACATGACCAGGTTCACCCCCGAGGCCGTGCTGGAGAAGTACGAGCTCACCCCGGCCCAGTACCCCGACTTCGCGGCCATCAGGGGCGACAGCAGCGACAACCTCAAGAACATCCCGGGCGTCGGGGAGAAGACGGCCGCCAAGTGGATCCGCGAGTTCGGCTCGCTGGAGGAGCTGGTCAACCGGGTCGACGAGGTCAAGGGCAAGGTCGGCGACAAACTGCGCGACCACCTCGACCAGGTGCTGATGAACCGCCGTCTCACCCAGCTCACCCGCGACGTCCCGCTGGAGCTGGAGGTCTCCGGGCTGACGATCGGCCAGGGCGACCGCCACGAGATCGACAAGATCCTCGACACGCTGGAGTTCAGGGGCGAGCTGCGCGACAGGCTGTTCAAGACGCTCTCCTCGGCCGAGCCGGAGACGGGGGAGGGCTTCGAGGTCGAGACCGTCGCGCTCGGCCCCGACGAGGTGGGCCCGTGGCTGCGGAGGCTGCCCGAGGGCAGGGCCGGGCTCGCCTTCAAGGGCGCGTACGGCAGCGGCACGGGGCGGATCGACAGCATCGCGATCGCCGCGCCCGACGGCGGCGCGGACGGCGGCCCCGGCGCCGCGTTCATCGACCCGACCACGCTGACCGAGGCCGACGAGGCGGCCCTGCGCGACTGGCTGTGCGACGCCTCGAGGGCCAAGGCCGTGCACGACGCGAAGGGGCCGATGCTGGCGCTGTGGGCGCAGGGGATGGACCTGCGCGGCCTGACCTGCGACACCGCCCTGGCCGCCTATCTGGCGATGCCCGGGCAGCGCGCCTTCCCGCTGGAGGACCTCGTCCGGGCCTACCTGCGGCGGGAGCTGCGCGGCGAGGCCGAGACCGACGGCCAGGCCAGCCTCTTCGACGACGAGGAGACCGACGCCGTCCGCGACCTCGGGCTGCGGGCCATGGCCGTGCGGGAGCTGGCCGACGCCCTCGAGGCCTTCCTGGAGCCGCGCGGCGGCACCCACCTGATGGGTGACGTCGAGCTGCCCCTGGTGACCGTCCTGGCCGAGCTGGAGCGGGCCGGGATCGCCGCCGACGGCGCGTATCTCAGCGGCCTCGAGGCCGAGTTCGGGGCCGCGGTCAAGCAGGCGGTCGACGCGGCGCACGCCTCCGTCGGCGAGCAGTTCAACCTGGGCTCGCCCAAGCAGCTGCAGGAGATCCTGTTCGTCAGGCTCGGGCTGCCCAGGACCAAGAAGATCAAGACCGGCTACAGCACGGACGCCGAGCAGCTGGCGTGGCTGGCCACGCAGACCGACCACGAGCTTCCGACCATCATGCTCAGGCACCGCGACCAGGCGAAGCTGCGCATCACGGTCGAGGGGTTGATCAAGGAGATCGCCGACGACGGGCGGATCCACACCACCTACAACCAGATCATGGCGGCCACGGGGCGGATCAGCTCGGAGAAGCCCAACCTGCAGAACATCCCGATCCGCACCGCGGAGGGCCGCAGGATCCGGCAGGGCTTCGTGGTCGGCCCCGGCTACGAGACCCTGCTGACCGCCGACTACAGCCAGATCGAGCTGCGGATCATGGCGCACCTGTCCGGAGACGAGTCGCTGATCGCGGCCTTCGAGTCCGGGCACGACTTCCACCAGGCCACCGCCGCGCGGGTCTTCGACATCGAGCCCCAGCAGGTCAACGGCGAGATGCGGGCCAAGATCAAGGCGATGAACTACGGCCTGGCCTACGGCCTGTCCGACTTCGGTCTCTCCGGTCAGCTCGGCATCCCGGTGCAGGAGGCCAGGGCGCTCAAGGACGAATACTTCGAGGAGTTCGGCGGCGTCCGCGACTTCCTCAACGCGATCGTCACGCAGGCCAGGCAGGACGGCTACACCGAGACCATCATGGGCCGTCGCCGCTATCTGCCCGACCTCAACAGCGACAACCGGCAGCGCAGGGAGATGGCCGAGCGGATGGCGCTGAACGCGCCGATCCAGGGTTCGGCGGCCGACATCATCAAGGTCGCCATGCTCAACGTGCAGAGCGCGCTCAAGGAGGTGGCGCTGGGCTCCCGGATGCTCCTGCAGGTCCACGACGAGCTCGTGTTCGAGGTGGCGCCCGGCGAGTTGGAGACGTTGCGAGAGCTGGTCGTCGACCGGATGAACGCCGCCTACTCCCTGCGCGTCCCGCTGGAGGTCTCCGTCGGCGTCGGCCGTACCTGGGAGGACGCGGGTCACTGAGCCCGTCGCCGGGAGGTGGTCGCCGGGTGGTCGTCACCGGGCGGCCACCCCGCGGTCACCGGGCGGTGACTGTGTGGGTCACTGATCGATTGCCCGGCCTGCCCGAGTCTGTTCTAGGGTGGTAATCCAGCCAGGATCTCGATGGGTACGGGAGTTTTGTGCGGAGTTCAGCGCCACTCACGCAGATCATCATGCTCTCCAACGTGGTGGTCGTGATCGCCGCAGTGACGGTGCTTCTCATGCTCCCCACCGCGGCGCCCCCGACATCGGCCTCACTGGCGAACACGGCGACGCCCACCCCGGCGGGAACGGCGACGCCGCCCTCCTCGCCGTCGCCCTCGCCGACGGTCAGCCTGCCCTCCGCGGAGCTGCCGCCGCCCGTCGTGGCCTCCGCGGAGTTCGCGCGGCAGGTCAAGGCCAACGAGGCGGGGATGATCCCGGTGCTGATGTACCACCGGATCATGAAGAAGCGACTGGCCTCCATCGACCGCACCCCCTCCCAGGTGCGCAAGGAGATGGAGCGCCTGGCCAGGGACGGCTACGTGCCGATCACCGCGCAGGAGTTCGCCACCGGCAGGATCGACATCCCGGCGGGCAAGCACCCGGTGGTGCTGACCTTCGACGACGGGAGTCCGAGCCACTTCGCGCTGGACGACAGGGGCATGCCCGTCAAGGACACCGCGGTCGGGATCATCTACCAGGTCGCGAAGAAGTACCCCGACTTCCGTCCCGTCGCCACCTTCTGGGTCAACCGCGAGCCGTTCGGGCTGCGCGACCAGCGTGACCAGGCGCGCGCCGTGCAGTGGCTGACCTCGCGCGGTTTCGAGGTGGCCAACCACAGCTGGAGCCACGCCTACCTGCCGGGCCTGTCGAAGAAGAAGATCGCGGAACAGCTCGTCCGGACCGAGCGGATGCTCAAGAAACTCGGCACGGGGCCGTCGGACACGCTCGCGCTGCCCTTCGGCGCGATGCCCCGTAAGAGATCGACCGTCCAGTCGGGGAAGTGGGACGGCACCCGGTTCGCCTTCAAGGGAGTCTTCCTGGCCGGCGCGCAGCCGTCGTCCTCGCCCTTCACCAAGGACTACGACTGGCGGGCCATCCAGCGGGTGCAGAGCAACGGCAAGAAGGGCGAGTGCCGCAAGTGGTGCTCGCAGTACTGGCTGGAGTGGCTGAACAAGCACCCGGACCGGCGATACACAGCGGACGGGGATCCCCAACACATCTCCGTTCCTGAGCGACTTCGGGGTACTATCAGCGCGCAGCGGAGACAGCAGATCAACGCCTACTGACGGCTTTCGCTCATGGTCATGCCGTCGGCGTGTCGTGCTACCGGATTGACCAGGCTCGTCTGTTCTCATATGCTGATCGCTGCGCTGTGGGCTCGCGTGTGTCTCGGACGGAGTGGGCTCGCGCTCGACCAGGTCGGTGTCAATCGGCTTGGCGATAAGGGGCCTGCTGCGTGTTCGCCACATCGACATCTGTCCGCGTTCGGAGCAATTCCACACATGACGAGCAGCACTGAGGCCACCTCGAGCACCCCGCAGGTAGCGGTCAACGACATCGGCTCCGAGGAAGAGTTCCTCGCAGCGATCGACCTGACCATCAAGTACTTCAACGACGGCGACATCGTCGAGGGCACCGTCGTCAAGGTCGATCGAGACGAAGTTTTGCTCGACATCGGCTACAAGACCGAGGGCGTCATCCCCTCGCGTGAGCTCTCGATCAAGCACGATGTCGACCCGGCGGACGTCGTCGAGGTTGGCGAGCACGTCGAGGCCCTGGTTCTCCAGAAGGAGGACAAGGAGGGTCGCCTCATCCTGTCCAAGAAGCGCGCCCAGTACGAGCGCGCCTGGGGCACGATCGAGAAGATCAAGGACGAGGACGGCATCGTCACCGGCACCGTCATCGAGGTCGTCAAGGGCGGCCTGATCCTCGACATCGGCCTGCGCGGCTTCCTGCCCGCGTCGCTGGTCGAGATGCGCCGTGTCCGCGATCTGCAGCCCTACGTGGGCCGTGAGCTCGAGGCCAAGATCATCGAGCTGGACAAGAACCGCAACAACGTGGTCCTGTCCCGCCGCGCCTGGCTCGAGCAGACCCAGTCCGAGGTTCGCCAGACGTTCCTCAACACCCTGCAGAAGGGTCAGGTCCGCAAGGGCGTCGTCTCCTCGATCGTCAACTTCGGTGCGTTCGTGGACCTCGGCGGCGTCGACGGACTGGTTCACGTCTCCGAGCTGTCCTGGAAGCACATCGACCACCCCTCCGAGGTCGTCGAGGTCGGCCAGGAGGTCACCGTCGAGGTTCTCGACGTCGACATGGAGCGCGAGCGGGTCTCGCTGTCGCTCAAGGCGACGCAGGAGGACCCCTGGCAGCAGTTCGCCCGCACCCACCAGATCGGTCAGGTCGTCCCGGGTCGCGTCACCAAGCTGGTGCCGTTCGGTGCGTTCGTCCGCGTCGAGGAGGGCATCGAGGGCCTGGTCCACATCTCCGAGCTGGCCGAGCGCCACGTCGAGATCCCCGAGCAGGTCGTCCAGGTCGGCGACGAGATCTTCGTGAAGATCATCGACATCGACCTCGACCGTCGCCGGATCTCGCTGTCGCTCAAGCAGGCGAACGAGGGCGCGATCGGCGCCGACGTCGAGTTCGACCCCACGCTGTACGGCATGGCGGCGACCTACGACGACTCGGGCAACTACATCTACCCCGAGGGCTTCGACTCCGAGACCGGCGAGTGGCTCGAGGGCTTCGACCGTCAGCGCGAGGAGTGGGAGCGGCAGTACGCCGAGGCCCAGACCCGCTTCGAGGCGCACAAGCGTCAGGTCGAGGAGGCCCGCAAGGCCGAGGCGGAGGCGGGCGAGGCTGCCCCCACCTCCTACTCCGGTGAGACCCCGGCGGCCGGCTCCAGCAGTGGCTCCTCCGCTCCGGCGGCGGGCGCCCTCGCCTCCGACGAGGCTCTCGCGGCTCTGCGCGAGAAGCTCGCCGGTGGTCAGAGCTGACGCTTCGGCGGTGAATGTGGCGATCTGAGGATCGGAAGAAGGGCCCCGCTCAGGCGGGGTCCTTTTTCTTTTCCGCGCGCTAGGGTTGCCGCGTGACCGTGATCGAGCGGGCGGAGCCCGAAGACGCAGGCGAGATCCTGACCGTGCAGCGGGCCGCCTATGTGAGCGAGGCCCAGCTCTACGGGGATCCGTTCATCCCGCCGCTGGTCGAGTCCGCCGAGCAGGTTCGCAGGGCGGTCGAGACGGGCGTCGTGCTCGTCGCCCGGGAGGGCGGGCGCGTCGTCGGCGCGGTCCGCGGGCGGATGTCCGGCACGACCTGCCTGGTCGGCCGTCTGGTGGTGGCGACCGACGTCCAGGGCGGGGGGATCGGGAGCTCCCTGCTGGCGGCCGTGCACGACGAGATGGTCTCCGCGACGGCGTTCGACCTGTTCACCGGACACCTGTCGGAGGGCAACCTGCGGCTGTACCGGCGTCACGGCTACCAGGAGACCCACAGGGAGCGGATGAGCGACCACCTGACCCTCGTCCACATGCGCAGGCAGCCGTAACCGGGATCGTTCCGCCGTGTGGAGGAGCACGCGGGACGTCGCGGGCCGTGCACCGTCGACCATCCGGCCCGTTTCCTGCCCGCCCCCGCCGTGGGCGTCCCTTGCCCGTGACGGAGCCGCGGAGGATCACGCGTCCCGTCCGGGGGCCGTGCCCCGAGACTCGAGGGCGCCGGTCCGGCGCGTATGCTGCGGCTCATGCTGAAGGTGGGGCTTACCGGCGGGATCGGTTCCGGCAAGAGCGAGGTGTCGCGGCGGCTGAGCGCCAGGGGCGCCGTGGTGATCGACGCTGACAAGATCGCCCGAGAGGTGGTCGAGCCGGGGACCGGGGGACTGGCGCGGATCGTGGCCCTGTTCGGGCCCGGGGTGCTGCGCGAGGACGGCTCGCTCGACCGGGAGGGGCTCGGCTCGATCGTCTTCGCCGACTCGGACAAGCTGGCCTCCCTCAACGCCGTCGTGCATCCGCTGGTCGGGGCGAGGGTCGCCGAGCTGCAGAGCCAGGCCGACAAGGACGCGATCGTCGTCTACGACGTGCCGTTGCTGGCGGAGAACAACCTCGCCCCCATGTACGACGTGGTGATCGTGGTGGACGCGGCCGACGAGACGCGCCTCGATCGGCTGGTCAGGCTGCGGGGCATGGCCGAGGGGGACGCCAGGGCCAGGCTCGCCGCACAGGCGAGCCGCGAGGACCGGCTGAGGATCGCCGACGTCGTGGTGCCGAACGAGGGGTCGCTGAAGGAGCTGGAGGCCCGGGTGGACGAGGTCTGGGCCGAGCTGGTGGCCCGCGCGGACGCCTGAGAGGTCACAAGCCCGTCGCGTCCGCGGACACGACGGGAGAGACGGGGCGACAGCCCGGGAGCGTCCGGGAGAAGTCCGGGGCCGGGACGCCGGGCCGCGCGCCGGAGAGGGCGGCCGAGCCGCCGGTCCACGCGCGCGCCGAGAAGGCCGTCGGCTCATGCGTACGTTGAGAAGGCCGGGGCGTTCGCGTGTGCGTGGAGAGGACCGTCGGTTCGTGCGCGCGCTGAAAGACCGCGTCGGTCCACGTGCGCCCCGAGGACCGTGTGCGCTGAGAAGAGGGTCCGTGTTCCGGCCGGGCCCGTGCTGTCTCGTCGGTGTGGATCTCGCGCCCGCATACATCTCGCACGCGTTCCGCCTGTCTTCGTCCCGTTCGTGGAGCGGGCGGGACGGTTCCGGGAGCGAGGCGGGACCACACCCCGGTCGTACTCCGGGCTCCGCCTCCCGGATGAGTCCGCACAGGTCTCTCGAATGACTGCACCCGGTTAAAGATCATTCGCTCGGTTCATGAACCGGACGATCCCGCCATCTACCGTCGAATTACTTTCGATGGCGACGGGGGTCGGCGTGCGGGGCGGGCGAGGCGTGAGCACGGTCATGGCGGTCGCGGTCGTCGTCGCCCTGGTGTTTCCCCTGGTGCTGCCGCTGGCCTGTGTCCCCGGGCCCGCGTTCCTGTCGGCAGGCGGGGCGCCGGACGGGCTGTACCTCCAGGTGGCCGCCCACCCGGACGACGACCTGCTTTTCATGAGCCCCGACCTGCTGGGTCTGGTCGCCCGTGGCGCGCGAACCGTCACGGTCTATCTCACGGCGGGGGAGTCGGTCGCGGGAGTGTCCGACGACCACCCTCCCCGGCGGTACGCCCTCGATCGGCAGAAGGGCGTCAGGGCGGCCTACGCCTGGGTCGCCGGAGCCCGCGACCGGTGGCGGCGCAGCTTCATGACGACGGGCCGGATATCGGTGGAGGTGGACACCCTGGAGGACCTGCCCGGTGTCCGGCTGGTCTTCGTCGGACTGCCCGACGGGGGCGACCCCCGGGCCGACGGCGGTCGCGGCGCGCTGACCAGGTTGTGGGCCGACCCCGAGGGCAGGACCTGTGTGCACGCCTTCCTGCGCCGTGCCGCCTGCCTGACCCACCGTGACGTGCTGGACATGATGCGCTCGCTGACGGACGTCTTCCGTCCCACGGTGCTGCGTGTCCTCGACCCCGACCCGCCGTCCGTCGGCGTCGAGCACCCCGACCACGTCGCCGCCGCCCGGTTCGCGCTCACGGCCGTGCCCGCCGACGTCGAGGTGATCGCCTACCGCGGGTACACGATCCAGCCTCTTCCGGTCAACCTCGACCCCGTCGCACGCGAGGTCAAGCGCAAGGCCTTCGCCATCTACCGGCAGCACGACTACAGGGCGGTCTCAGGCCACCGCTACGACGCCTGGGTCGAACGCATGTACCGCCGTTGGCCGGACGAGTCCATCGCTCCCTGATCCCTTTTCTCGCGATCATGAGCTACGACCGTGTCAGGGGAACTGCTCGCCTGCCACGAGCAGGACAGAGAGCACGACCGGCTCCGCGAGGACAGGGGCAGGCCGGAGTGTTCTGCCGACGGGCCCGCTCCCGCTGATCCACCGCCCACGACGGCCCCGGTCGGCGGGTGCGACGACCGGGGCGCGAGCCGTGCCGTGAGACGTCAGAACCAGCCGCGGTGCTGGGCCATCGAGTGGAGACCGGCGCGAAGCGACTGCTCCACCTGCCCCGGGTGGTCGTTGTAGCGGACCGTGAACCGGTTGTAGGTGTCGTGGCTGGAGCTCAGGAAGCCGCCGCGCTTGTCGGCCTCCAGGATGACGTCCATCGACTGCGGGCCCGAGATGAAGGTCAGTTCCAGCTCGCTGAAGTGCCGGCCGTACTCGTGGCCCGCGTAGTACTCGATCTCCTGGAAGAACGGCATCCGGGAACCGCGCAGCGTGCCGCGCTCAAGGTCGGCCTTCTTGAAGCGGAAGCCCATGTTGTCCAGCGCGCCCAGCACGTGGTCCTGGGCGGGCAGCGGGTTGACGAACAGCGGGTCGAGGTCGCCCTTGTCGAGGGCCCCGGCCAGGGACAACTCGGTGGAGACGCCCAGCTGCATGCCGCGCAGCGGGTGGCCGCCGATGGCGCTGATCGGGGTCTCCCACGGCACGGGGATCTCGAAGGGGGCCGTCTGCGGGGCGCCCGCCGCGAGGTGGAAGGGGCCGGTGATCTGCTGGCGCAGGAAGCTGTAGGTCGACCTGTACTCGTTGTCGCCGCTCTCGACCTCGACGACCGCGGTGAAGTCGATGAAGATGCCCTCCACCTTGTAGTCGGAGCCGCCGCCGCGGAAGTTGACCTGTCCGCGCAGGATCTCGCCGGGGCGGACATTGGAGTTCTGCAGCACCGTGTCGACCTCGACACCGGCGCCGAAGGCGGCCATGAGTTTACGGAACACCATTGGGGACTCCTGGAGTTGAGAGATTTCAGTTAGGTTCAACGGGCGGCTTGACCTGGTCGTTCCCCGCGCCGATCTGCGGCAGGAGCTGGGCCAGGAGCATAGTGGACAGTGTGGAGGTCTCGCCGGAGGCGCCGCCGGTGCGGACGACGACGGGACGCGGGGCGTTCTCGGCGAGCCTGGCGCCCACGTCCAGGCGGCGGCGGGCCAGCTCGTACTGGAGCACGGCGCGGTTGTCGCGGTAGGAGTCGGCCAGCCTGCGCAGCCCCTTGGCCTCGTTCTCCGCCGAGGTGAGCTCGGCCCTGCCCTTGGCCTCGATCTCCCAACGCACCCGCTGCGCCTCGGTCTCGTGCTCCTCCAGCATCCGGGCGACGTCCTTGCGCGCGGTGTTGGCGGCGGCCCTGACCTCGACGATGCGGGCGTCCCTCGTCTTCTTCGCCCGCTCGATCTCCATGAGCAGGGTGTCGATCCGGCGCTTGCGGGTCAGCTCCCACTCCCGCTCGAAGGCCGACAGTTCCTTGGCGACCTTCTCACGGGTCGCCAGGTGCTGCTGGTACTGGTCGGGCAGCTGCACGTCGGGGATGTTGGCGCCGGTGATGCGCACGCCGTACCTGCCGAGCTGGCGGGTCAGCAGCTCCTGCATGTCGCCCACGTCGGAGCCGCGCAGGTCGTAGGCCCGCTCGGTGTGGACCCTGCGGCTGCGCTGACGGATGGCGTCCTGTACGGCGCTGCTGAGCACGAGGTCGAAGTTGCCCGCGCCGATCGTCCTGACGAAGGCGACCGGATCGACGATGCGGAACTTCAGGAAGAACTCGATCGACTTCAGCGGCACGTTCTCCGCGGTCGGGCAGGCCACGATCGGGGCGGAGTAGGGGATCTCGGTCGAGGTGTCGACGACCGCGTCGACCCGGTCCCACGGCAGCCACAGGTAGTGGCGGCCAGGCGGCAGCGTGCCGACGATCGCCCCCCACCGGCTGCGCACGCCGGTCGTGCCCTCCTCGATCTCGATGATGGCCCGGCGCCACAGCCAGACCAGCGCCGCGAGCAGCGACAGCACGGCGCCGACCGCGGCCAGGGCGGCCAGGGCCCCGCCGCCCAGCAGCGCCGTGCCCGCGAGGTAGAGCGCCAGCAGCAACAGCGCCACCCAGGCGAAACCCCTGCGGTCCTTGGGGATGACGACCGGGACGAGCTGGCCCGACTCCCCGCCGCGCAGCAGCTGGCGGATCTCCGACCACGAGGCCAGGGATTCCTTGATCTTGGAGAACTCTCGGCTCATCTCAGACGTCTTCCTGCGCGACGGGTGCGGCCGTTCCCGCGGGTTCCGCGGGTCGGATGGTCCTGGTGGCCGAGGGGAGGCCGGCGACCGGGGCGTCCTGCCGGCCCCGTCCGGTCTCCGCGGTCTCGCCGCTGTCCGCGACGGGGTTGAGCAGGGCGGAGATCTCGGCCTCCCGGCCCTCGACCCGCCTGCCGATCTCGGTGATCCTGGCCCTGATCGCCGCCATGTCCGACTCGGAGAACAGCTGTGTCTCACGGCTGCCGACGAGCTGCCTGGCCAGGGCGAGCAGGTCGATGTCCGTGCTCTCGCCGACCTGCACCACGCGGGGCAGATGGGCGGCCACGGCCTCGAGCTTGTCGAGCAGGTCCTGCTGGAAGCGGTAGTCCAGGATCTCCGGCGCCTCGGCCGCGCTCAGCGCCCTGATGTCCAGAGCCTGGGCCTCCAGCAGCGCCGCGTTGGCCTTCGCGGTCGACTCCGCCTCGACCAGCCGCTGGCTCGCCTGGGCCTTGGCCTGGTGGGAGGCGCGCTCCAGCGCCGTGTCCATCCGCGCCTGGTATCCGGCGATCTCGGCGTGGATGGCCGACAGCTGCTCCTGCAGCCCGGCGAGCTCCTTGACCAGGTCTCCCTCGTTCTGCTCCTTGCGCAGCAGCAACTCGTACTCGTAGGTGTACGCCTCCTTGGCGACCCGGATCATCTCCGGCGCGGCCAGGTCCATCCGGTACTCCTGGCTGGACGGCTCCGCGTGGGTGATGTTCACGTCGGTGAGCCGTACCGCGGGCAGGAACTGCTGGTTGAGGCTGTCCAGCATGCCGAGGGTGCTCTCGCCGACCAGGTCGTAGATGTCCTCGGCGCGCTGGGCGTAGATGAGGGAGCGGGTCACCTCGCTGATCGCGTTCTGCAGCTTGGCCTGGAAACCGCTGACCGAGCCGAGCACGAAGATGAACTCCGCCGGGTCCTCGATCCGGAACTGCAGGAACAGGTCCACGCTGGCCTTGACGCCCTGCTGGGTCGGGGCTTCGCGGATGGGCGCGTTGAAGGGGTACTCGCGGGTGGTGTTGACGATGTAGCTGACCCGCTTCCACGGGTTCAGCAGCGTCACCCGCCCGGGCTCCGCGATCTGCACGAGCTTGCCGAACTTGGTGATCAGCGCCTTGCAGCCCTCCGGCACCATGACCACGCTCCGCCGCCACCACAGGAACGCCGCGGCCAGCACCAGAACGGCCCAGTAGTGCGGCCCGAAGAGCACCCGCGCGCTCTCGGGCAGGCCCGTGGCGACCAGGCCGACCAGGCCCAGTCCCGCCAGCACGACCAGGGGGACGACGATCCGCGCCGTGGTGCCCTTGGGGATCACCACGGGGGAGATGACGTGGACCGCCTCGCCGTTCTGGCCGTCACCGGTGAAACTGCGGTTGACGATCTCCCCGGCCTCGTTCAGCGAGGCGCTACGGGCCTCGATGAGCGTGCCGACGGACACGCCCTGCTCGCGTGCGGCCAGGAAGTCCGCGGGGTTGAGCGCGAACCCCTTCTCACCCACCTGACCGGACACCTGATTGGCGATCTGACCGGCGACCTGCCCAGCGACCTGTCCGGCGATCTGGCGTAGATCGCCGCCCTGGCCGTACGCCTGGGCGGCGGCCATCGCCGACTGGATGGCCTCTCTTGGGCGGGACATCACACCTCCGGTGGATCCGTTTGTCGAAAGCCCGATATATCACGCTTGGTGATCGCATGCACGCAATGACAGTAAAGAACATGTGGCTTGCGGTCTGCTTGACATGCGGTTGAAGGACGTGCACGCCGGGGTGCGGGCGGGAGGCTGGGGCGGGCGGGAGAGAGAACGAGGGGCAGGGGTCGGTGATCGGGACCGGGAATGTCGGTGGCGCCGCCTACAGTGGTCAGAGTGAGGCCGGTAACAGATTTGCAGCGCAAGGTGGCCCCCTTCGAGGTCGTCACCGACATGACCCCTTCGGGCGACCAGCCGACCGCGATCGCGGAGCTCGAGCGACGTGTGAAGGCGGGTGACAAGGACAACGTCCTGCTGGGCGCCACGGGCACGGGCAAGACGGCGACGGTCGCCTGGCTCATCGAGCGGCTGCAGCGGCCGACCCTGGTCATCCAGCCCAACAAGACGCTCGCCGCGCAGTTCGCCAACGAGCTGCGCGAGATGTTGCCCAACAACGCGGTCGAATACTTCGTCTCCTACTACGACTACTACCAGCCCGAGGCGTACGTCCCGCAGAGCGACACCTACATCGAGAAGGACTCCTCGATCAACGAGGAGGTCGAGCGGCTGCGTCACTCGGCGACCAACTCGCTGCTGACCCGCCGCGACACGGTCGTGGTCGCGTCGGTCTCGTGCATCTACGGCCTGGGCACCCCCCAGGAGTACGTCGACCGCATGACCGCGCTGAAGGTCGGCCAGGAGATCGAGCGCGACACGCTCCTGCGCCGCCTGGTCGACATGCACTACACCCGCAACGACCTCGCCTTCACCCGGGGCACCTTCCGGGTGCGCGGCGACACGATCGAGATCATCCCGAAGTACGAAGAGCTCGCCGTGCGGATCGAGATGTTCGGCGACGAGATCGAGAAGCTCTCCACCATGCACCCGCTGACGGGTGAGGTGATCACGGAGGACGAGGAGCTCTACATCTTCCCCGCCTCCCACTACGTCGCGGGCCCCGAGCGGATGGACAGGGCCGTCCGGGACATCGAGGCCGAGCTGGCGGAGAGCCTGCAGACGATGGAGCGGCAGGGCAAACTGCTCGAGGCCCAGCGGCTGCGCATGCGCACCACCTACGACCTGGAGATGATGCGCCAGATCGGCACCTGCTCCGGCATCGAGAACTACTCCCGCCACATGGACGGCCGTGCCCCGGGCAGCGCGCCCAACACCCTCCTCGACTACTTCCCCGAGGACTTCCTGCTGGTCCTGGACGAGTCACACCAGACGGTCCCGCAGATCGGCGCGATGTACGAAGGCGACGCCTCCCGCAAGCGCACGCTCGTCGACCACGGCTTCCGCCTGCCCTCCGCCCTGGACAACCGGCCGCTGAAGTGGGAGGAGTTCCTGGAGCGGATCGACCAGACGGTCTACCTGTCGGCCACCCCCGGCTCCTACGAGCTCGGCCGCTCCGGAGGCGACGTGGTCGAGCAGGTGATCAGGCCGACCGGCCTGGTCGACCCCGAGGTGATCGTCAAGCCCACGAAGTCCCAGATCGACGACCTCGTCCACGAGATCAGGACGCGCACCGAGAAGGACGAGCGGGTCCTGGTCACCACGCTGACCAAGAAGATGTCGGAGGACCTCACCGACTATCTCCTGGAGCTGGGCATCCGGGTCCGCTACCTCCACAGCGAGGTCGACACGCTGCGCCGCATCGAGCTCCTGCGCGAGCTGCGGATGGGCGAGTTCGACGTGCTGGTCGGCATCAACCTCCTCCGCGAGGGCCTGGACCTGCCCGAGGTCTCGCTGGTGGCCATTCTCGACGCCGACAAGGAGGGCTTCCTCCGCTCGGAGACCTCGCTGATCCAGACCATCGGCCGCGCGGCCCGCAACGTCTCCGGCCAGGTGCACATGTACGCCGACCGGATCACCCCCTCCATGGAGCGGGCGATCGAGGAGACCAACCGGCGCAGGGCCAAGCAGACGGCCTACAACGAGGCCAACGGCATCGACCCCCAGCCGCTCCGCAAGAAGATCGCCGACATCCTCGACTCGCTCAACCGCGAGGACGCCGACACCGCCCAGCTCCTCGGCGGCAGCGGCCGCCAGCAGTCGCGCGGCAAGGCCCCGGTTCCCGGCTTCGCGGTCAAGCAGGTCGGCCAGCACGCCAAGGCGATCGCGGGCGAGATGCCCAGGGCCCAGCTGGAGGCGCTGGTCGAGTCGCTCACCGATCAGATGCACCAGGCCGCCGCCGACCTCCAGTTCGAGGTGGCGGCCCGGCTGCGCGACGAGATCAAGGAGCTCAAGCGAGAGGTCCGCGACATGCGCGAGGCCGGAGTCTCCTGAGCCGAGGTCCGTCGAAACGTCTTCGGGACGGCTCCGGGCGTACGACCGTGGTGATCCCCGTCCCCTCGCTGGGGCGGGGCATCGGCGGGTTCCCGGTCCCGTCGGCGGGTTCTCGGCCACCGGTGGGTTCTTGGTCCCGCCGGTGGGTTCTCGGTCATCGTAGGGTCCGGTGCCGTCGGCGGGGGCCGGTCACCCGGTGGGGCCGTCCGGCTCCAGTTCGGCCAGCGCCTCCGCCACCAGGTCTTCCAGCGCCAGCGCCAGCGTCTCCACGGTGGCGTTGGCGAACAGCGTCCGGATCGGCACCTCCACGCCGGTCTCCGCCCGTAGCCGCGACACCAGCCGCACGGCCAGCAGCGAGTGACCGCCCAGGGCGAAGAAGTCGTCCAGCGCGCCCACCCGCTCCAGCCCGAGCACCTCGGCCCAGACCTCCGCGACGAGTTCCTCGGTGTCGGTCCTGGGCGGGACGTGCCCGGCGCCGGCCTGCGGGCCGGGAGCCGGGAGCGCGGCGACGTCGACCTTGCCGGAGACGGTGAGCGGCAGGGTGTCGAGCCACACCCACGCGTCGGGCACCAGATGCCGGGGCAGGACGGAGGACAGGTGTGCGCGCAGTTCCTCGGCCGTCCCGCCGCCCACGACGTAGGCGGCCAGCACGTCGCCCCGCGCCACCACGGCCGCGCGGGACACCTTGGGATGGGCGAGCAGCCGTGTCTCGATCTCGCCGGGCTCGATCCGGTGCCCCCGGACCTTCACCTGCGCGTCGAGCCGGCCCAGGAACTCGATCCGCCCGTCGGGTCGCAGGCGGGCGCGGTCGCCGCTGCGGTAGAGCCGGGACCCGGGCGGTCCCGAAGGGTCGGGGAGGAAGCGCTCGGCGGTCTGGCCCGGCCGCCGGTGGTAGCCCAGGGTGATCCCGGGGCCGCCGAGGCACAGCTCACCCGGGGCGCCCGGCGGGACCGGCCGCCCTGCGGGGTCCAGGATCCACGCCGTGGCACCGCCGATCGGGCGGCCGATGGGCGGCGTCTCGCCGTCCGTTCCGGCGGCGTCCCCCATGGCGGCGTTCTCCCTGGCCGAGCCGGTCGCGCCCGCCCCGGTCAGCTCGGCCGCCGTGGCGATGACGGTCGCCTCGGTCGGCCCGTAGGTGTTCACCAGCCGTACCCGGTCGCCGAACCGCTCCCGCCAGCGGGCGACGTGCGTCCCGTGCACCTGCTCCCCGCCGAGGACGACCAGTCGCAGCGACGCGGGCCAGGCCACCTCGTCGATCGTCTCGACGAGCCGGTGCCAGTAGGCGGTGGGCAGGTCCAGCACCGTGATTTCGTTCCCCCGGGGGGAGGCCAGCAGGTCGGGCAGGGTCGCGGCCCCGTCCGGCAGCATCACCACGCACGCCCCGGCGGCGAGCGCGGGATAGATCTCCTCGGCGTGGGTGTCGAAGCTCAGCGAGGCGAACTGCACCACGCGGTCACCGGGGCCCAGGCCGTAGTGCTCGCGCATCCACGAGACCCGCGCGGCCAGGCCGCCGTGCGTGGCGACCACGCCCTTGGGGACCCCGGTGGAGCCCGAGGTGTAGATCAGGTAGGCGGCCTCTCCGGGCATGGGGACGCGACCGACGCCGGGGCCGTTCTCGCCGCCGCGGCCCTCCGCCCCGGCCTCGGCACCGGTTCCCCCGCCGAGCTCCCCGGTCTCCGCCTCGGTTTCCGCTTCAGCCTCGGGTTTCGCTCCGGTGCCGTTCTCCGCCCCGGTCTCCGCTCCGGCCTCGCTCTCCGTTCCGGCCCCGGTCTCCGCGCCGGTGTCGTCCTCCGTCCCGGCCCACGCTCCGGTCGCGGAACCGCCGTCACCGGCGTCGTCCAGGACGACCGTCGGCACGCCGGGCGGAAGCCGTACGGCGTGTCCGGCGGTGGTCACCACGGCCGCCGCGCCGCTGTCGCCGACCAGGAACGCCAGCCGTTCGGCAGGGTATGCCGGGTCCAGCGGCAGGTAGGCGGCTCCGGCCCGCCACACGGCCAGCAGCGCGGGGACGGTGTCGGCGGTCCGGCCGAGGCAGACGCCCACCACGTCGCCGGCGCTCACCCCGCGCTCCCGCAGGAGGGCCGCCAGGGCGGCGACGCGCGCGTCCAGGCCGGCGTAGCTCAGCGTTGACCCGCCGCACTCCACCGCCGTCGCGCCGGGATGGAGTCGTACGGCCCGCGCCACCTCCTCGGGCACGCTCACCGTCCCGGCGGGACCGCCGTCGGCCGCGCGGGCGAGCAGGGCCTCGTCCTCGGCGGTCAGCACCGGCAGCGCCGAGACCGGCGTGTCCGCGAGGGACGGCAGGGCCCGCAGCAGGACCTCGAGACGGCCGGCCATCGCCGCGACCGTGGCGGCGGTGAACAGGCCGGTGTCGTAGCCGAAGACCAGGCTCAGGCTGCCGGGACCGCGCCACGCCTCCAGCATCAGGTCGAACTTGGCCTGCGCGTACCCGTGCTCGAACGGCTCCGCGCTCAGCCCGCCGAACCGTCCGCCGGGGCCGGTGTCCGCGTCCTGGCTGTGCAGGATCATCATCGTCTGGAACAGCGGGGTCCTG
This sequence comes from Streptosporangium carneum, assembly GCF_027922005.1. GTDB lineage: Bacteria > Actinomycetota > Actinomycetes > Streptosporangiales > Streptosporangiaceae > Streptosporangium > Streptosporangium carneum. The sequence continues at coordinate 241,570 of NZ_BSEV01000009.1, forward strand.
GTCGGGTCGCGTTCGATCTCCAGCGCGGGCAGCAGCCGCTCGAACGGCACCTCCTGGTGCTCCATCGCGCCCAGCACGGTCGTCGCGGTCCGGGCGAGCAGGTCGCCGAAGGACGGGTCGCCGGAGAGGTCGGCGCGGAGCACGAGCGTGTTGGTGAAGTAGCCGACGACGGGCTCGAGCTCGACCCGGTCGCGGCCCGCGGTGGGGGAGCCCACCGCGAAGTCGTGCTGTCCCGAGTGGCGCGACAGCAGCACCTGGTAGGCGGCGAGCAACAGCATGAACAGGGTCGCGCCGCGCGAGCGGGCCAGTTCCTCCAGCCGGGCGGCGAGGTCGCCGGGGATCCGGAGCGGGTGGAAGGCGCCCCCGTGACCGGCCCCGGCCGACCGGGGCCGGTCGGTGGGCAGGTCCAGGGCGGGCACGCCGGCGAGCCGGTCCCGCCAGTAGGCCAGCGACTCCTCCCCGGCACCCAGCGCCTCCCGCCGCCGCTGCCACAGCGCGAAGTCGCCGTACTGGACGGGCGGCTCGGGCAGACCCGCGTCCGTCCCCCGCACCCGCGCGTCGTAGAGCAGGGTCAGCTCCTCGAACATCACGTTGAGCGACCAGCCGTCGCCCAGGATGTGGTGGACCACCCCGCACAGCACATGGTCCCCTGCGCCGAGCGTGAGAAGCGTCCAGCGCAGGGGCGGCGCCGCCTCCAGGTCCAGGGGGGCGTTGACCCGCGCGGCCGTCGCGGCGCGGGCTTCGGCCTCGCGCCGGTCGGCGGGCAGGTGCGACAGGTCCAGCTCCTCCAGCGGCACCGGGCCGGGGGGCTCGACCACGGTGCGCGGCAGGCCGTCCTCGTGCGGGAACCGGGTGCGCAGGCTCTCGTGCCGCGCGGCCAGGACGCCCAGAGCGCCGCGCAGCGCCTCGCGGTCGAGGGGGCCGCGCAGCCGCCGCACGAGGTACATGCTGTAGGAGGCGTCGGCCGGGTCGAGCCGGTGCAGGAACCACAGGCGTTCCTGCGCGGCCGACAGCGGCACGACGGCGCCGGGCTCGCGGCGGCGCAGCGGCACGGCCCGCCGCCCGGTGAGCGTCTCGAGGACGGCGGCCAGGTCGGCCACGGCCGGGCGCAGGAACAGCTCGCGGACCGGCAGGTCGACGCCGAGGGCGTCGCCGAGGCGGGCCACCGTCTTGATGGCGAGCAGCGAGTGACCGCCCAGGGTGAAGAAGTCGTCGAGCGCGTCGACGTCGTTCCGCCCGAGCACCTCGGCGAAGGTCGAGGCGACCAGCCGCTCGGCCGGCGTGCGGGGCGGGGTCGCGGCCCGCTCCCGCCGCGACGGGCCCGGGGCGGGCAGGGCGCGGCGGTCGATCTTGCCGTTGGGGGTCAGCGGCAGCGAGTCCAGCGTCACGAAGACGGTGGGCGTCATCCAGGACGGCAGCCGCTCGGCGACGGCGGCGCGCAGGTCCTCGGGGGCCGCGTCGCCGACGACGTAGGCGACCAGCAGCTCGTCACGGACGGCCACCACGGCCTGGCGCACGCCGGGGTGCTCCTCGACGACGCTCTCGACCTCCCCCAGCTCGATGCGGTGGCCGCGGAGTTTGACCTGGTTGTCCGAACGGCCGAGGTACTCCAGGGTTCCGTCGGGGTGCCGCCGCACGACGTCGCCGGTCCGGTACAGCCGGGCGCCCGGCGGGCCGAACGGGTCGGGCACGAACCGGTCGGCGGTCAGGCCGGGGCGGCGCAGGTAGCCGTCGGCGAGTCCGTCGCCCCCGATGAGCAGCTCACCGGGGGCTCCGGCCGGGGCGAGCTCGGCGTTGCGGCCCATGACGTGGACCCGGGTGTTGGCGATGGGGCGCCCGATGCGGACCCGGGTGGGGTTCTCCGGGACGTCCCAGGCGGTGGACCAGATGGTCGTCTCGGTCGGGCCGTACACGTTGATCAGGCGGCGGACCCGGGCGCGCAGCCGTACGGCCTGCGCGAGCGGGAGCGCCTCGCCGCCGACCAGGGCGGTCAGCCGCTCGTCGTCGAAACCCGCGTCGAGCAGCGGCCACCAGCCCGACGGGGTGGCCTGGACGTGGGTGACGCCGGTGTCGCGGATGAGGCGGGCCAGCCGGGCGCCGTCCCTGGCGGTCTCGCCGTCGGCGACGACCACGGTGCCGCCGGTGACCAGCGGCAGGTAGAGCTCCAGCGCGGAGATGTCGAAGGACAGTGAGGTGAGGGCGAGCCAGACCTCGTCGCGGCCCGTCCCGGGAGGAGCGGCGGGAGCGGCGTGTCCAGCGAGGCCGGGACGGTCCTCGTGGCCGGGGTGGTCCCCGGAGGCGGGACGGTCGCCGGAGGCGGGGAGGTCCCCGTGGCCGGGACGGTCGCCGGGGGCAGGGGTCCCGGGGTCGGCGTCGAGCAGGTCCCGCATCGCGACCAGGAAGTTGACCAGCGCGCCGTTGGGCACGACGACGCCCTTCGGCCTGCCGGTGGAACCGGAGGTGTAGAGCACGTACGCGGGGTCGGCCGCCCGCCGCGCCCTCGCGGGGAATCCCTCCGGAGGCTCGGCGGCGGCGGTCTCCTGATCGACGTCCCCGGCGCCGCCCGGGGCGTCGACCAGGATCACCCGGGCCCGTCCCGCGGGCAGGTGCCCGGCCAGGGAGCCGTGGGTCAGCAGCAACGCGGGGTCGGCGTCCTGCAGGACCAGCGCGACGCGGGCCGGGGGGTAGTCGGCGTCGACCGGCAGGTAGGCGGCTCCGGTCTTCATGACCGCCAGCAGGCCGACCACCATGTCGGCCGACCTGGGCAGACTGACCGCCACCAGCTCGCCGAGGCCCGCGCCGCCCGCGCGCAGACGCGCGGCCAGCCGTTCGGCGGCGGCGTCCAACTCGGCGTAGCGCAGGACGGTGTCCCCGGCGACCACGGCGGGCGCGTCCGGCGTGGCGCGGGCCCGCTCCTCGAACATCGTCACCATGGCGGGCACGGCGGGAAGCGGCCGGCCGGTCCGGTTGAGGTCCTCGACCAGGACGCGCCGCTCCTCGCCGCGCGGGGCGAGCAGGTGCGACAGACGCGCCTCCGGCTCCTCCACGAGGCGTTCGAGCAACGTCTGGTAGTCGCGGGCGTACCCGGCGACGGTCTCCGCGTCGAACAGGTCGGTGCTGTAGGTGAGCATCATCCGGTGGTCGTCGCCGGCGTTGAAGATCTGCAGCGCCAGGTCGTACGGCGAGGCGTGGAAACCCGAGTCGGCCATCTCCACGCGGACGCCGGGCAGCGCGAGGTCGGCGTCCCCCATGCTGTGCAGCACGAAGACGGTCTGGAACAGCGGGTTGCGGCTCAGGTCGCGTGCCGCGTCCGAGCCCTCCAGGGCCCGCTCGGCCGGCACCCGGCGGTGCTGGAAGGCGCCCATCACCTTCCGCCTGGTCTGCCGGAGCAGGGCCCGGAAGGCCGGGTCGCCCGACAGGTCGCCGCGGAAGACGAGAGTGGTGACGAAGTGGCCGATGACGGCTTCGTACTCCACGCGGTCCCGGGAGGCCGCCACCGAGCCGACGGACACGTCGTCCGCTCCGCTCCGCCCGGCCAGCAGGAGCTGGTAGGCGGCCAGGAACACCATGAACGGCGTGCAGCGCTCGGCGCGGGCGAAACGCTGCACCCCCTCGACGAGATCCCGCGGCAGGGGGACCTGGTGGGAGGCGCCCCGCGTGCCGCGGACCGCGGGGCGGGGCCGGTCGGTGGGCAGTTCCAGCGGGGCGGCGCCGGTGAGCTCCCGGCGCCAGTAGGCGAGGCTCTCGGCCGCCTCGTCGCCGTCGAGCATCAGGCGCTGCTCGGCGACGAAGTCGCCGTACCCGCAGGGCGGCGGGGGCAGCGGGGACGGCTTGCCGTCGAGGAAGGCGGTGTACAGGGCGGTGAGCTCGCCGATCAGGACGCCGAAGGACCAGCCGTCGCAGACGATGTGGTGGGCGACGACGCACAGCACGTGGTCGCGGGGGCCGAAGGCGATCAGGCGGACCCGCAGCAGCGGCCCCTCCGCCAGGTCGAAGGAGCCGTTGGTCCATTCGGACAGCAGGGTCGCGGCCTCCTCGTCCCACCGGCCGGCCGGGATCGCGGTGCGGTCCACGACCTCCAGCCGGATCCGGCCCGGCGGATCGACGACCTGGACCGGCAGGCCGTCATGGGAGGGGAAGCGGGAGCGGAGCTGCTCGTGCCGGGCGACGACCTCGCCGAGCGCGCGGTCGAGCAGCCCGGCGTCGACCTCGCCGTACAGGCGGGAGGCGCTGAGGACGTTGTGGGAGGCGTCACCGGGATCGAGCCGGTCGAGGAACCACATGTGTTCCTGGCCGAATGAGAGGGACTGGTCCGGCATCGCGTTCATGGGGAGGTTCTCCTGAAAGGCCCCGCGCCCGTCCCGGACCGCGAGGGGCGGACGGCGGATCGCGGGACGATCCCTGCTTCGGTCGTTTTATGCCACGTCGGACGAGCACGCGGCGATCAACAGATGAAACACTCCCGACGAGGATGATCCTGGACGTCGTCTCATCACGTCAACAGGTGATTTTGTGGAGCGTTCCACAAAAGGAGGCCAGAATGGGTGAAATTCGGAAAATAGCAGCTCAGTGCCTTGGGGGAGGAGTGGAGGGCAAGTAGAAATCCCAGCTAATGAGCAAATGTTGACGCATATAGCCATAAACCCTAGCCTTTGGGGGCGCTCCCGCATTCTTGTTCTCTTTTCCCTGCTCACGCCAGCCTGGTGTGAAAGCCATCAGGCCGATCGGCAGGCCGTACGAGGAGGAGGGTCGGATGGCGGGCGAAGCGAGGCCGAGACCCCGGATGGACCGCGACACGCTGCGACGACTCGCCGCGCTGAGGTCGGCGGAGCGGACCGTTCCCGTCCGCGACCGTGCGAGGCCGGTGCCGCTCACCCCCTCCCAGGAACGCCTGTGGTTCCTCGACCGGGCGGGGTTCGACGGCTCCACCTACCTGCTCTGGGCCGGGCAGCGCCTGAAGGGCCCACTGGACGCGGAGCTCGCCGACACGGCGCTGAAGACGGTCGTCGCGCGGCACGAGGCGCTGCGCACCGGGATCGTGGAGACACCCGGCGGGCCTGTGCAGGTGGTGCACGACCGGATCGTCCCCCAGCCCCCGGCGCACGAGGGGGCGCTCCCGACGGCGCGGGGGCGGACGCCGTGCGATCCGCCCGGCGAGGCGGACCCCGGCCCCCTGCTGCCGCTGGTGGACCTGCGCGACGCGCCCCCCGGCACGGCGGAGGCCGTAACCCGGGCGCTGACGGCGGCCCCCATGGACCTCGCCCGGCCGCCGCTGCTGCGCGCCGCGCTGCTGCGGCTCGCCCCCGACGATCACGTCCTGCTGCTGTGCATCCACCACATCGTCTCGGACGGCCCCTCCACCGAGGTCGTCGTCCAGGAGCTGTTCGCCGCCTACCGGGCACTGCTGGCAGGGGAGGACCCGGTCGCGGCGCTGCCCGAGGCGGGCGCCCAGTTCCCCGACTACGCCGTGTGGCTCGCCGACCGGGGGACCGGGCGGTCCGAGGCGGCCCGCGCCCACTGGCGCGAGCATCTGCACGGCGCCCCCGCCCTGCTGGGCCTGCCGGCCGACCGGCCGCGTCCGGCCACCCCCACCCTCCGCGGCGACCGCTGTGTCGCCGAGCTCGAGCCCGGCCTGTCGGAGGCGCTGCGCGACCTCGCGCGACGCGAGCAGTGCACCCTGTTCATGGTCTTCCTGGCGGCGTTCGCCGCGGTGCTGGCCCGGGTGTGCGACGAGGACGACGTCGTCGTCGGCACCCCCGTGGCCAACCGCGACCTCCAGCAGTTGCAGCGGTCGGTCGGCATGTACGTCAACACGCTGGCGCTGCGCGCGGACCTGAGCGGCGACCCGACGCTGGCAGGCCTGCTGGACCAGGTCAAGGAGACCGCCGTCGCGGGACTGGAGCACCAGATGCTCCCCTTCGACCAGGTGGTCGACCTCCTGCGGGTGCCCCGCGACCTCAGCTACAACCCGGTCTTCCAGGCCATGCTGGTGGTCGAGCCGGGCGCCCCGCCGGTCTGGGAGCCCGCGCCCGGCCTGACCGCCACCGGCTGGTCGCTGCCCACCCCCGGCGCCAGGTTCGACCTGACGCTGTGCGTCGTCACCGGGGAGCGGATCGGCCTGAACCTCGACTACGCCGCGGACCTGTTCGACGCCGCGACCGCCGAGCGGCTGACCGGCCACCTGGTGACCGTGCTGACCGCCATGGCCGAACGGCTCGCCACCCCCGTCTGGGAGGTGGACCTCGCCCCCCGCCCGGCGGACGGGATCCGGGGCGGGACGGGGAGCCGGGTCCCCGAGGTCCGAGGCGGACCGGACGGCTGGGCGGACGACGCCCCGGCGCGTACGGGGGCAGGAAGGACGGAGGCCGGGGAGGCAGAGGCCGGGCACACGGGCGCCGGGGCGTCGGAGGCCGGAAGGACGGAGGCCGGGCACACGGGCGCCGGAGAGACGGAGGCCGGAAAAAAGACGGAGGCCGGGCACACGGGCGCCGGGGAGACGGAATCCGCCGGACGGCCGGTGCACGAGCTCGTCGCCGCGCAGGCGGCGCGGACGCCGGACGCCCCGGCGATCCTGTCCCGGGGCCGGACGCTCACCTACGGGGAGCTGGACCGGCGGGCCAACCACCTCGCCCACCTGCTGGCGGGCGTCCCCGTCGCGGGGCGGCCGGTCGGCGTGCTCGTCTCCGACGTGCCCGACGCCGTGGTGGCGATCCTCGCCGCGCTCAAGGCGGGCGGCTCCTACCTTCCGCTGGACCCCGCCCACCCGCCGGTCAGGCTCGCCGGCGTCCTGGACGAGACGGACGTCCCGGTCCTGCTGGCCTCCGAGGGGACCGCGGTCGACCCCGCACTGCTCGGCCACGGCTCCCGCACGCTCCTGCGGACCGGCCCCGGCGTCGCCGACACGCCGCCGCCGGTCCCCCCGGCCCGCCCTGCGGACCTCGCCTACACCATCTTCACGTCCGGCTCGACCGGCAGGCCCAAGGGGGTGATGATCACCCACGGCACCCTCTCCCGGTTCAACCGCTCGTTCGTCGACGCCCACCGCTTCGGCCCGGCGGACCGCGTCCTCATGCTGCCACCGCTGACCTTCGACGCCTCCGTCGGCGACCTGTTCCCGGCGCTCACCTCGGGCGCGTCCCTGGCGCTGCACCCCGAGCCCGCCCTGCTCGACGGGCCCGAGCTGGTCCGCTTCTGCGCCGAGCTGGAGGTCACGGCCGTCGACGCCCCGGCCGCGCTCTGGCGGCGCTGGGGCGACGACCTGGCGGGGCACGCCGTGCCGGAGGACTGGCCGGTCCGGCTCATGATGATCGGCGGCGAGCGCGCCTCGACGGCGTCGGCCCGCGCGTGGGCGCGGGCCACCGGCGGCCGGATCGAGCTGGTCAACCACTACGGCCCCACCGAGGCCACCGTCTGCGCGACCACCCATCACACGGTGGAGGGACCCGAGGACGCCGCCCACCTGCCCATCGGCCTCCCCCTGGACCACGTGCGCGCCTACGTGCTCGACCGGCGCGGCAGGCCGTCCCCGGCCGGCACGCCCGGGGAGCTCCACCTCGGGGGAGAGTGCCTGGCCCGGGGGTACGCGGGACAGGCGGGGCTGACCGCGGCCAGGTTCGTCCCCGACCCCCACTCGCCGACGCCCGGCGCCCGCATGTACCGCACCGGCGACCTGGCCCGCCTGCGCGCGGACGGGACGCTGGAGTTCCTCGGCCGGGCCGACGGCCAGGTGAAGATCAACGGTTATCTGGTCGAACCCGCCGAGGTCGAGGCGGCCCTGTCGGAGCACCCGGAGGTCCTGGACTGCGCCGTCACCACCCGTCCCGACGCGGCGGGCCACCACCGTCTGATCGCCTACGTCGTCACGGGAGCCGGGGAGCCCGGACACGGGGGAGACGGGATGTCCGCATCCTCCGGCGGCGACGGTGGCGGTGACGGCCGCGACGGGACCGGAGCCGGGATCGGCGACCGTGCCCGGACGGGGGACGGCTCCGGCGGCCGCGACGCCGGGTCCCCGGTGGCCGGGCTCCGGCGCTGGCTGCGCGGGCGTCTCCCCGACTACCTGGTGCCCGCCGTGTTCGTCCCGCTGGAGCGGATCCCGCACACCGCGCACGGCAAGACCGACCTGGCGGCGCTGCCCGACCCGGCCGACCTCCCCGGGCCGTCCTCCCACGAGCCGCCGACCGGCCCGACGGAGACCGCGCTGGCCGAGATCTGGGAGCGGGTCCTCGACGTCAAGCGGGTCGGCAGGTCCGACAACTTCTTCACCGCCGGGGGGCACTCCCTGCGGGTCGCCGAGGTCATCGCCGAGATCGACCGCTCGCTGGGCGTGCGGCTGCCGATGCGGGCCCTGTTCGAGGCCGCCGACCTGGCGGAGCTGGCCGAGCTGACCGACGCGGCGGCCGCGGAGTCGGGAGCCGCGGGAACGGCAGGGGCGGGGGACGACGACGCCGACCTGCGGGCCGAGGCCGTCCTGCCCGCCGACGTCGTCGTGCGCGCCCGCGTGTCCGGGACCGGGGCCGGCGAGGGAGACGCGCCCGCCGCGCGCGCCCGGGGCGCCGAACGCGAGCCGTGGAGGAGCGGGCCGCCCGGCACGGTCCTGCTGACCGGCGCCACCGGTTTCCTCGGCGCCCACCTGACCGCCGAGCTGCTGGCCCGCACCCCGGCCAGGCTGGTCTGCCTGGTCCGCGCCGACTCGGCCGCCCACGCCCTGCGCCGCGTCCGCGACAACCTCACCCGGCACGGCCTGGACCCGGCCGTCCTGGGCGACCGGGTCACCGGCCTGCCCGGCGACCTGGCCGCGCCGCGCCTGGGGCTGGACGACTCCGTGCTCGCCGAGCTGGCCGCCACGGTGGACGTCGTCTGCCACAACGGCGGGCTGGTCAACTTCGCGCAGCCGTACGCGATGCTCCGCCCGGCCAACGTGGCGGGCACCCTGGAGGTGCTCCGCCTGGCGGCGGCCGGCGGCGGTCTGCCCGTGCACCACGTCTCGACCCTGGGCGTCTACCTGGGGTCGGCGTACCGGGATCTGCGCGTGACCGAGGCGGACCCGCCGGACGACCCCGACGGCCTGTACGGCGGCTACAACCGGAGCAAGTGGGTGGCCGACAGCCTGGTCCGGCAGGCGAGGTCGCGGGGGATCCCGGTCACCGTCCACCGGCCCGCCCGCGTCACCGGCGACAGCCGCAGCGGGGTGGGCGTCCCCGAGGACTACTTCACCCGCCTGCTCGTCACCTTCGCGCAGGTCGGCCTGGTGCCTGCCCTGTCCTACGAGGAGGACCTCTTCCCCGTCGACCTCCTCGCGGCGGGCGTCGCCTCGGCCGTGGCCGAGCCCCCGGCCGGGCAGGGGGAGGACATCCACTACTTCAACCCGGCGACGATGGGCTACGACCGGATCGCCGAGGCGCTGCGCGAGCACGGCCATCCCGCGCGGACGGTCCCGTGGGAGGAGTGGCGCGACGAGGTCGCCGGACGGCTCGCCGCCGGGGACGACCTGGCGATCGGCCCGTTCGCGGGCGTCGTCGCCGGGCCGGAGCCGACCTTCCCCCGTCCCCTGTTCGACTGCCGGGCGACGCACGGGCGCCTGGCGGCCCTCGGAATCGTCTGCCCGCCGGCGGACTCCGAGCTGCTCGGCCGGTACCTGGGCGCCCTGGTCGCCTCCGGCCACCTCCCATCCCCCCAAGGAGCGTCATGACGGAAACCCACGACCGCCGGGAGCTGGTCAGGTTCGGTGTCGTGTGGCTGGCGTCGCTGGCCTCCGGCATCGGCTCCAGCCTCACCTGGTTCGTGCTGGGGGTGTGGGTCTTCCAGCAGACCGGGTCCGCCAGCCAGTACGCCTTCGTCATGCTCAGCGGCATGCTGCCCAGCGTCCTGGTCGGCCCCTTCGCCGGGGTGGTGATCGACCGGTTCAACCGCCGCACGGTCATGGTGATCACCGACACGGTCGTGGCGCTGTCCACGGCCGGGATCGCGCTGCTGCTCGCCACCGGCGGGCTCCAGGTCTGGCACATCTACGTGGCCGCCGCGATCGGCTCGACCAGCGGGGTCTTCCACACCACCGCCTACAGCGCGATCATTCCGCTGCTCACCCCGAAACGGCACCTGGGCAGGGTCAACGGCCTGATGCAGACCGCCGGGGCGCTGCACATCGCCGCGCCGCTGGCGGCCGGCGCCCTGATCGGCGCGGTGGGCATGGCCGGGGTGCTCGTCATCGACCTGACGACCTTCTTCGTCGCGGTCGGCACGCTGCTGCTCATGCGCCTGCCCGCGACGGTGCTGATCCCCCAGGAGCGGGCCGAGCCGCCGTCGTTCCGCTCCGACCTGGCGTACGGCTGGCGCTACCTCCGCGCCCGCCGCGGCCTGTTCAACCTCGCGCTCGTGCTGACCGCCTACAACTTCGCGTTCGGCGTGGCCGGGGTGCTGGTCCAGCCGCTGATCCTCTCCTTCGCCTCGGCCGCCACGCTGGGCGTGCTGATGTTCGCCGGGGGATCGGGCCTGTTCGTGGGCGGTCTGGTCATGACCGCCTGGGGCGGCCCCAAGCGGCGGGTGCCCGGGGTGGCGCTGTTCGCCGCGCTGGGCGGGGTGGCGCTGATCCTGCACACGCTGCGGCCCTCGGCCCTGCTGGTGGGCGCGGCGGCGGCGGCGTTCCTGTTCACCCTGCCCGTGGTGCAGGGCAGCGTGGCGACGGTGTTCCAGACGAAGATCGAGCCGACGGCCCTCGGCCGGGTCATGGGCACCACGCACACGCTGGCCCAGCTCGCGATGCCGATCTCCTACCTGGTGGCGGGGCCGCTCGCGGAGAGCGTCCTCGGCCCCGCCCTGCGTCCCGGTGGTCCGCTGGCCGGCTCCCTCGGCGCGCTGGTCGGCGTCGGGGAGGAGCGCGGCATCGCGGCGATGCTGCTGGCGGCGGGCCTGCTGCTGCTCGCGCTGGCGGCGGTGATGCTGCTCCTCCCGTCGCTGCGCCGGGTGGAGCACGACCTGCCCGACGCGGGGGACCAGGACGCCGGCGGGGAGACGGGCGAGGGCGCGGAGCGCGAGGCCGCCCGGAACGGCGGCCCGGGGAACGGCGAGGACGCCGGGGCCCCGGGCGGGGACACGGACAGGGAGACGGCCGGGAACACGGACACGGACGGGGACGCGCCCGCGCCCGGCCAGGTCACGGTGCCCGCCCCCTGAGCCTCGCCGGTCCATCCCGTCCGTCCCCGGTCGTCCGTTCCGGCCGCCTGGTCCGGTGGTCCGTCCACCCCGATTCGGGGCTCATGGTTTCGCCGGGGCGGGGCGTCGCGCCTCTCCGGTCAGCGGTGGTCGTCGCGGTGGGAGCGGTGGATCTCCGTGCGCCGGTAGAGCTCGTCGATCTCGTCCAGCGGGTCGGGGGCGTGGCGGCGCGCCTCGATCTCCAGGTCGGTGCGGCTCTGGATGTCGTCGATGCCGGTGGCCGAGTGCGCCATCTGGTCGCTGAGCAGGTCGGCGCGGATCCGGGCGCACGACGTGGTCAGCTTGGCGTGGTGCTCGCGCAGCCGGTTCATGGAGGCGTGGTCGACGTAGGCGGAGGTCCGGCTGTGCTGGGCGTAGAGGGCGAGCTGGCCGTCCAGCTGCTCCGCGTGCGCGCCGATCTCCGCCACCAGCTGGGGCAGGTCGCCCAGGCCCCACCCGTCACGCAGCGCCTGGTCCACGGCCTGCCGGGTCAGGGAGACCTCCCGGCGCAGGTCCAGACGCATCCGCTCGGACTCGCCCGCGTCGCCCGGGCTCATCGCCGCCATGTGGGAGGCCACCCGGCCGGTCACCTTGCGAGCCTTCTTCGTCGCCTTCTTGCCGACCTTGACCAGGAGGTAGACGCCGGCGGCCCCCGCGAGGAGGAAGAGCAGCAGGATCACCAGCACGATGGTGAGGAAAGTGCCGATCGGAACCACCTCCTGACAGGGGGAAGAACAGGTGTTTTGAGCATAGCCCGCGCGTCCGCGGGCGCGCGGGCTCGCGCGGGGCGTCGGTCAGGGACGCCGGTTCAGGCCGGGCTTCGCCGGAGGGCGCGGCGGCGCCGCACCTTGCGCAGGGCCCACCAGGCGAACAGCGCGAGCGCGGCCACCGCGATCACGACGAGAAGCGGAAGGAAGATCGCGATCAGGCTCATGCCGAGCGATCCGGCGTCCTCCATCGTGCTCACCACGGGAGCGCCGACCCCGGCCGTCGTCGCGTTGACGACGGGCCTGGCGGTCGTCTTCATCACGTGCACGGCCAGCGCGATGCCGATGCCCAGCGCCCAGCCGACCCAGGGGTTGTGGCTCATCCAGCTGGAGCCGTCCAGGCGGGCGGCCGCCTCGGTCGCGCTGAACACCACGCCGCCGGAGGCGGGGCGGACCACGGTCTGGATCATGTCGTTGACGCTGTCGACCACCGGGACCTTGTCGAGGACGATCTCCGCGAGCAGCAGCACGCCGATGATCCCGAGCACCCACCCGTTGGACAGCCAGGCGAACTCCTGCGGCAGCCGTACGTAGTCGGTGAAGTTGGCGAGCAGACCGACGACGAGCAGGGGGATGTAGGCGTTCAAACCGGCCGCGGTGGAGAGGCCGAGACCTGTCAGTGCCGCGAGCATCCGCACCTCCGTTGTGTCGTGTCCCTCCCTACAACGATTCCCGGTCGAGGAACGATCCCGTCAGGCCTGGCCGATCGCCGGTGGCCGGTTCACACGGGCCATGTTCCCGGATTCACCGGGGTGATGTTCGCGGACACGAAAAACGAGGGGCGCACTCCGCAACAGGGTGCGCCCCTCGTTCTCCCGAGGGCTACTCCGAGACGGGGACCCGGAGTATCTCGCCCTTGCCGGGCGCCATGGCCTGGTTGGCCACGTAGACGGCGCCGTCGGGGCCCACGGCCACGCCGAGCGGGGTGACCAGCGTGCCGGGCTTGAGGAGTTCGGTGCGGGTGCCGTCGCTCTCGATCCGGTAGACGGTGCTCTTGCTCATTCCCTCCGCGGGGAGCGGGCCGACGGAGCCGAGGACGATCATCCTGCCCTCGGCGTCGAAGGTCACGTCGGCGACCGTGGTGAAGCCCTTCGCGGCGGTGGTGACCTTGCCGTTCTTGAGGCGGAGGACCCGGGCGGCGCCCTCCGGGTTCGGGAAGCCTCCGTGCTCGGCCACGTAGTAGGCCCCGTCGGGGCCCTTGGCGATGCCCATCGGCACCGACTGCATCGGGATCTTGCTGCCCTTGGGCAGCTTGAGCGCGGGGGGAGCCGCCACGGACCTGGCGTGGAGGACGGCCTCGGTGCTGACGCGGCCCTTCTTGTCCACCCGCAGCACGGAGTTGCCGCCGGTGTCGGCGACCAGCGCGCCGCCGCCGGGCAGCGGGGCCACGCCGAACGGGTAGGAGTCGACGGCGCTGCCCTTGTCCTTGCGGTCGGGGTTGTGCTTGGTCTCGTAGGCGACCAGGTCTGCGACGGAGAGCCGCTTGCCCTTCTTGGAGAGCGTCAGCAGCGTGCCCAGCGTCCTGCCCTTGGGGCCCAGCTTGGCGCGGAAGGCGGTGTCACCGGTGAAGCCGATGGTCACCAGGAGGTCGCCCTTGTCGGTGAGCGCCACGTCGTGCGGTCCGAGCGCGAACGGACCGCTGGCCGCGGAGGGCAGGCCGTCGACCAGCACGGAGGTCTTGCCGTCCTTGACGGTGCTGATGCGTCCCGTGAGGCCCAGGCAGATCTTCTCCGGCTTCTCGCCCTCCTGTGCCGGAGGCGTGGCGCACTTGACCTTGCCGCCGTGGCCTGACTCGGCGACGTACAGCGTGCCGTCGGGGCCGAACGACAGTCCGCGCGGGCTGTCGAGTCCCTTGGCGACGACCGTGGTCTCGCTGTCGGCCGCGTGCGCTGCGGCGACCTGACCGGTCGCCGCGGCCAGCAGCGCGATCCCCCCTGTGGCAGCCGCGAGCAGCCGGCGACCGATACGAACTCCGCTCAACGCAATCCCCTTCACCATCCCCGCCATATCCGTCGGCGGGAGCGAACATGGGAAAGCTATGAGCGGCGCTGAGCCGCTCACAAGGGAAAATCCCCGCAATCCACCCTGTCCTCGGACGATTTCCGTCCAGCGGGTGACGGCGCGTCCGTCCTCAGGGGGACGACGGAGCCGCAAGCCGATGGCGGGCTCCGGGCCAGGGGCTTGCGTACTTATCTCGTACTAAGAGCTAATATTCCCCTATGAGCACCACGGACTTCCCCGAGGGGCTGGCCGACGTCCTGGCCGGCGTCCAACGGCTCGTCCGGCGCAGGCTGCGCCGAGGCATGACCGGGCCGAGGCTGCGAGGCGCGCAGGTCGAGTTGCTGCGTCTGGTCTCCGCCAATCCGGGCATCGGCGTCTCGGCGGCGGCCAGGGAGCTCTATCTGGCGGGGAACTCGGTGTCCACGCTGGTCAACCAGCTCACGAAGGCCGGCCTGCTGCGCCGCGAGACCGCCCCGGACGATCGCAGGTCCGCGTTGCTGCTGCCGACCGCCGAGGCCGAGGCGCGGTTGCGGGCCTGGCAGGAGCGACGGGCCGAGCTCGTCCGCGCGCACGTGGAACGGCTCGGCGAGGACGACATGGCGGCGCTGGCCGCCGCCCTTCCCGCGCTGCGCAGGCTCGCCGAGAGCCTGCGGGAGGAGGCGGAGGGCGGCGAGGCGGTCAGGGGCGCGCGCGGGAAGGCGGAAGGCGCGCGCGGGGCGGTCGAGGACCCGCGCGAGAGGCCGGAGGAGGCATCCGGCCTGCTGGGGAGAACGGCGCGCTGAGGGGCCGGTGAGCCGGCGGCGGGGTGAGAACGCCCGGAAGGGGTCAGGCCGCGCCGACCGACCCCGCGGGCTCGGCGCGGACGCCGCCTGTCGCGGCGGGGGCGGAGCGGGTGCCGGCGGGCTCGGCGCGGCCGCCGCCGAGATGGGGAGGCAACCACCCCTCGCCGGGCACGTAGTGGCGGACGACCCGCGCGGGCACGCCGGCGATCACGCTGTGGTCGGGGAACTCCCCGCGGACCACCGCCCCGCCCGCGACCACGCACTGCCTGCCGATCCGGGTCCCCGGCAGGATGATCGCGCCGGCGCCGAGCCAGGAGCCCGAGCCGATGACCACGGGGTTGTTGCGCGGCCACTGACGGCCGATCGGCGTCTCGGGATCGTCGTAGACGTGGTTCTGGTCGGTGATGTAGACGTACGGCCCGGTGAACACGTGGTCGCCGATGTCGATCGACTGGTGTCCGACGATGTGGCTGCCCCTGCCGATCGAGCAGCTCCCGCCGATCCGCACGATCGAGCCGGGGCCCAGGTCGACCCCCGGGCCCATGCCGGCGGAGATGGACACCCGCTCGCCGACCAGGGTGTGGTCGCCGATCTCGATCCACGCCTCGCCGAAGACGGCTCCGACGGGGAAGGCCAGGCACGCGCCCTGGCCGAGGCGGCGGAAGCCGTAGCCCGCCGGGCTGGCGGCGCTCACCGCGCCGGCGGCGCGGACCGTGGTCCAGAGGCGGTGAACGAGGCTGCCGACGGCACGGCGTACCACACCACGAAGTGACATAGCGGCCCAAGTTACCGCCTGGTCATATCCCGGCGAAATGCGGGTCAGGGGATGTACGGGCCGATCGCGGTAACCGTTTGATATTCTGAGAGCCCGTGGACATGTAGGCCGTCAGCAGGGCGCGCCGACTGATCTATGACGACCACGGGAGACTTCTTGCGCAGCGCCGCACACACCAAGCATCTGTTCGTCACCGGCGGCGTCGCCTCCAGTCTCGGCAAGGGACTGACGGCCTCCAGCCTCGGACGCCTTCTGAAACTGCGGGGCCTGCGGGTCACCATGCAGAAGCTCGACCCCTACCTCAACGTCGACCCCGGAACGATGAACCCGTTCCAGCACGGTGAGGTCTTCGTCACAGACGACGGGGCGGAGACCGACCTCGACGTCGGCCACTACGAGCGCTTCCTCGACACCGAGCTGCACGGCTCGGCGAACGTGACCACGGGCCAGGTCTACTCCAACGTCATCGCCAAGGAGCGCCGCGGCGAGTACCTCGGTGACACCGTGCAGGTCATCCCGCACATCACCAACGAGATCAAGGACCGCATCCGCTCCATGGCGGGCCCCGACGTGGACGTGGTCATCACCGAGGTCGGCGGCACCGTCGGCGACATCGAGTCGCTGCCCTTCCTCGAGGCCGTGCGCCAGGTCCGTCACGAGGTCGGCCGTGACAACGTCTTCTTCCTGCACGTCTCGCTGCTGCCGTACATCGGGCCGAGCGGCGAGCTGAAGACCAAGCCGACGCAGCACTCGGTCGCCGCGCTGCGCAGCATCGGCATCCAGCCGGACGCGATCGTGTGCCGTTCCGACCGGCCGATCACCAACTCCCTCAAGCGCAAGATCAGCCTCATGTGCGACGTCGACGAGGACGCGGTCGTCTCCGCCGTCGACGCCGCGAGCATCTACGACATCCCCAGGGTGCTGCACTCCGAGGGGCTGGACGCCTACGTGGTGCGCCGCCTCGGCCTGCCCTTCCGCGACGTCGACTGGAAGGAGTGGGAGCAGCTCCTTCACCGGGTGCACCGCCCGGCGAAGGAGGTGACGATCGCCCTCGTCGGCAAGTACATCGACCTGCCCGACGCCTACCTGTCGGTCACGGAGGCGCTGCGCGCGGGCGGTTTCGCCAACGACGCCCGCGTCAACATCCGCTGGGTGAAGAGCGACGACTGCGAGACCCCCGAGGGCGCCGAGCGTGAGCTGGACGGCGTCGACGGCGTGCTCATCCCCGGCGGCTTCGGCGTGCGCGGCATCGAGGGCAAGCTGGGCGCGGTCCGGCACGCCCGCGAGGCCAAGGTCCCGCTGCTCGGCATCTGTCTGGGCATGCAGTGCATGGTCATCGAGGCCGCCCGCAACCTGGGGGGCATCGAGGACGCGGGCAGCACCGAGTTCGACCCCGAGACCACCCACCCGGTCATCTCCACCATGGCCGACCAGCAGGACGTCGTCTCCGGCGAACGCGACATGGGCGGCACCATGCGCCTGGGCCTGTACCCCGCCAAGCTCGCCGAGGGCTCCCTCGCCCGCCAGCTGTACGGCATGGCGAAGGTGGACGAGCGCCACCGTCACCGCTACGAGGTCAACAACTCCTACCGCGACCAGCTGGAGAAGGTCGGCATGGTCTTCTCCGGGCTGTCGCCGGACGGCCGCCTGGTCGAGTACGCCGAGCTGCCCGTCGACGTCCACCCGTTCTTCATCGGGACCCAGGCGCACCCCGAGTTCCGTTCCCGGCCGACCCGCTCGCACCCGCTGTTCAAGGGCCTGATCGGAGCCGCGCTGACCTACGCCGACGTCCGCGGCGCCGCGGCCAGGGCGGGGCGGGGAAAGTGAGCGACCTCGCATCCGGCCCCGCGTCGGCCCCCCCGGGGAAGGCGGCTCCGGAGCCCGCCCCCGTCTCCGGCTCCGCGCCCGACGTCGTCGACCTCCCCGAGGAGTGGAAGGTCGTCTCCTCCGTCGAGCACTTCAGCGGGCGCGTCATCACCGTGGTGACCGACGCCGTCCTCATGCCGGACGAGGAGGTCGTCAACCGCGACTACGCGGTCCATCCCGGTTCGGTGGCCGTGCTCGCGCTCGACGAGCGCGAGCGGGTGCTGATGATCCGGCAGTACCGTCACGCCGCCCGGCGCCTGCTCTGGGAACTGCCCGCGGGACTGCGGGACGTCGAGGACGAGCCGCTGCACGTGGCCGCCGCCCGGGAGCTCGCCGAGGAGGCGGGCTACCGGGCGGCGACCTGGCACACCCTCGTCGACGCCTTCACCTCGCCCGGGATGACCGACGAGCGGACCCGGATCTTCCTCGCCAGGGACCTCACCCTCATCCCGGAGGGGGAGCTGGACTTCGTCCGGCGACACGAGGAGTCCGACATGCCGGTGGTCTGGATTCCCCTGTCCGACGCGGTTCGGCGTGCCCTGGAGGGAATGATCCACAATTCCCAAGCCGTGGCCGGTATTCTCGCCGCATACGCCGCTTCGGCGGATGCTTTCGCCTCGCTGCGGCCCGCCGACGCACCGGAGGCATGACAGGAGGAGACCCTGAGCGAGACGGAGGCCGTCCTGGCCAGCTACCTCGCCCATCTGGCGATGGAGCGGGGTCTGGCCGCCAACACACTGGCCTCCTACCGCCGTGACCTCCTGCGGTACCTGGAGCACCTGAAGGGTCGTGGCCACGTCACCTTCGACGAGGTCGCCGAGGCCGACGTCACCGCCTTCCTCGCCGCGCTCAGGGAGGGCGACGAGGAGCACCAGGCCCTCGTCGCCAGCTCGGCGGCGCGTGCCGTCTCCGCGGTGCGCGGCCTGCACCGCTTCGCTCTCCGGGAGGGCGTGTGCGACCACGACCCCACCCACAAGGTGCGCCTGCCGCCCCGGCTCAGGCGGCTGCCCAAGGCGATCAGCGTGGACGACGTGGAACGGTTGATCGCCGCGTCGGGGCCGGAGGGGGCGCCGCTCACGATGCGCAACCGGGCGCTGCTCGAGCTGCTGTACGGCACGGGCGCCCGCATCTCCGAGGCCGTGGGGCTCGCGGTCGACGACATCGACCTGAGAAGCCGGCACGTGAGGCTCTGCGGCAAGGGCGGGCGTGCCCGCCTCGTGCCGCTGGGCCGCTTCGCCGGGGAGGCGCTGGGCGCCTACCTCACCAGGGCCAGGCCGGGCATCGCCGCCCAGGGCGGAGGCGGCTCGGGGCTGTTCCTCAACGCCAGGGGCGGGCGGCTCACCCGTCAGGGAGCCTGGGAGGTCCTCCAGGGCGCGGCCGAGCGAGGGGGGCTGGCGGGAATCTCGCCGCATATCTTGCGACATTCGTTCGCAACGCACCTCCTGGATGGGGGTGCGGACGTTAGGGTGGTTCAGGAATTACTCGGCCACGCTTCGGTGACCACCACCCAGGTGTATACCCTGGTCACGGTCGACAAGCTTCGGGAGGTCTATGCGGCCGCGCATCCGCGCGCGCGGCATTGACCTTCGTTGTGTCCGGGCGTGCCGCCTTGCCGCATACGTGTTGACGCCATAGTGTCCGTCCGGACGGTCCGGTTCGAGGCCGTCAGGGAGGTTCGACTGGTGACTGTGACCACCGACGGTTCTGTCCGGGCAACGACCCCCGGAACCCCCGAGAATCCCTGGGGGGACACCAAGACCGCCGGGACCCCTCATAGCGGGGGAGTCCTCGGCCCGACCGGGCGACCCCGCCCGGTGTTCCCCGACCCGCCCCCTCGCACCGTGCACGGACCGGCGCGCGTGGTCGCCATGGTCAACCAGAAGGGCGGGGTCGGCAAGACGACCACCACCATCAACCTGGGCGCGGCGCTCGCCGAAGCCGGGCTGAAGGTGCTGCTGGTCGACTTCGACCCGCAGGGCGCCCTGTCCGTCGGCCTCGGCATCAACCCCCACCAGCTCGACCTGACGGTCTACAACCTCCTGATGGAGCGGCAGATCACCGCCAGGGACGTGCTGATGGAGACCGGCGTCGAGGGCATGGACCTGCTGCCCAGCAACATCGACCTGTCGGCGGCCGAGGTCCAGCTCGTCACGGAGGTCGCCCGCGAGCAGGTGCTCGGACGGGTGATCAAGCCGCTCCTGCCCGAATACGACGTCTGCCTGATCGACTGCCAGCCCTCCCTGGGCCTGCTCACGATCAACGCGCTCGCGTGCGCGCACGGCGTCATGGTGCCGCTGGAATGCGAGTTCTTCGCGCTGCGCGGCGTCGCGCTGCTGATGGACACCATCATCAAGGTCCAGCAGCGCATCAACGAGGACCTCGTCATCGAGGGCCTGCTCGCCACCATGTACGACGCGCGCACCCTGCACGGCCGTGAGGTGCTCGCCCGGGTGGTCGAGGCGTTCGACGACAAGGTGTACCACACGGTGATCAACCGAACGGTTCGCTTCCCCGACGCCACCGTGGCCGGAGAACCCATCACGAGTTTCGACTCCTCCTCGCTCGGCGCCAGCGCCTACCGGGAGCTGGCTCGCGAGGTCCTCGCCAGGTGGAGCTCCCAACAACCGTGATCCGCCGGCCGTGACCACGGTCCCGGGTGCGGGACAATGACGGGATGACCGAGCAGCCGCAGACGGCCGACGACACCTTCAGAGTGCATCTGGAGGTCTTCGAGGGCCCCTTCGACCTGCTGCTCGGTCTGATCTCCAAGCACAAGCTGGACATCACCGAGGTGTCCCTCAGCCAGGTCACCGACGAGTTCATCGCCTACATCCGGGCCAGGGGCCCGGAGTGGGACCTGGACCAGACGAGCCACTTCCTGCTCGTCGCGGCGACTCTGCTCGACCTCAAGGCGGCCAGGCTGCTGCCCTCGGGCGAGGTCGACGACGAGGAGGACCTCGCCCTCCTCGAGGCCCGCGACCTGCTGTTCGCCCGCCTCCTGCAGTACCGCGCCTACAAGGAGGTCGTGAAGGTCTTCTCCGCGCGCATGGCGGACGAGGCCCTGCGCTTCCCCAGGACCGTGCCGATGGAGGCCCAGTTCGCCAACCTCCTGCCCACGCTGGTCCTGGGCATAGGCCCCGAGCGCCTCGCCGAGCTCGCCAGACGCGCCTTCGCGCCGAAGGCCCCGCCCTCGGTCTCGGTCGCCCACATCTACCAACCGCTCGCCAACGTCCGCGATCAGGCGGCTATTCTGGTACAGCGGCTGCGGCGGATGCGCCGGGCGACCTTCCGAGCCCTCACCTCCGACTGCGCGGGCACCTTCGAGGTCGTCGCGCGCTTCCTGGCCGTCCTGGAGCTCTACCGGGAGGCGGCCGTCTCCTTCGAGCAGCTGGAGCCCCTCGGGGATCTGCACGTGACCTGGACCGGCAGCGACGACGGTGACGTCACCGTCGCCGACGACTACGACGCGAGCACGGGGAAAGAGCCTTCCGATGACTGACGCGGCACTCGAGCCGGACCTGCGCGCCGGTCTGGAGGCGATCCTGCTCGTGGTCGACGAGCCGGTCGCCGAGACGACCCTCGCCCAGGTGCTCGAACGGCCGACCCACGAGGTCGCCAGCGCGCTTCGCGAGCTGTCGGAGGAATACACCGGCGCCGGCCGGGGTTTTGACCTCAGAGAGGTCGCGGGCGGCTGGCGGTTCTACACACGGGCCGAGTGCGCGGCCCTCGTGGAGCGGTTCGTCCGCGACGGCCAGCAGGCGCGGCTCACCCAGGCGGCCCTGGAGACACTGGCCGTGGTCGCCTACCGGCAACCGGTCAGCCGGGCCCGGGTGGCGGCCATCCGAGGAGTCAACAGCGACGGTGTCATGCGCACGCTGGTGGCGAGGGGGCTGGTCGAGGAGGCCGGCACCGACCCGGAGAGCCAGGCTGTGCTCTACCGGACAAGTTCGTATTTTCTCGAGCGGATGGGCCTGCGGGATCTCGACGAGCTCCCCGAACTGGCGCCGTTCCTGCCCGACGACGTGGAAAACCTAGAGGAGCAGAAGTAGTGAACAGCAGGCGTAGCACCCCGTCCGGTGATGGACGCGGTCGAGGCCGTGGCGGCGTCCCGCGCGGTGGCGCCCCTCGCAGGGGCAACGACTCCAGGGGCGGATCTCGCGGCGGGTCGCAGGGCGGCTTCCGCGCCGACCGCGGTGGCTCGCGCAGTCAGTCCGGCGGGTCGCAGGGCGGCGGCTTCCGCTCCGACGCTCCGCGCAGGGACGACCGAGGCGGGTTCCGTTCCGAGGGTCCGCGTCGCGATGACCGTGGCGGGTTCCGTTCCGAGGGTCCGCGTCGCGATGACCGTGGCGGGTTCCGTTCCGAGGGTCCGCGTCGTGACGATCGCGGTGGGTTCCGTTCGGAGGCTCCGCGCAGGGACGACCGTGACGGTTTCCGTTCTGCGGGTCCGCGCAGGGACGACCGTGACGGATACCGTTCGGAGGGTCCGCGTCGCGATGACCGCGGTGGGTTCCGCTCCGACGCTCCGCGTCGTGACGATCGCGGCGGGTTCCGTTCGGAGGCTCCGCGCAAGGACGACCGCGGCGGGTTCCGCGCCGAGCGCGGCGGCTCACGCGGGCGGTTCGGCAGGTCCGACGGTGGCTCGCAGGGCGGTGGGTTCCGTTCCGACGCTCCGCGTCGTGACGACCGTGGTGGGTTCCGTTCGGAGGGTCCGCGTCGTGACGATCGAGGCGGGTTCCGTTCCGAGGGTCCGCGTCGCGATGACCGTGGCGGGTTCCGTTCCGACGCTCCGCGCAGGGACGATCGAGGCGGGTTCCGTTCCGAGGGTCCGCGTCGTGACGATCGCGGTGGGTTCCGTTCGGAGGCTCCGCGCAGGGACGACCGCGGCGGGTTCCGCGCCGAGCGCGGCCGGGGCGAGGCGCCCGGCGGTTCCCGCGCGCGGTTCGGCAGGACCGGAAAGCGCGACGAGGTCCAGACGATCGGCGGCAAGCGGGCGGGCTCGTACGGCGAGCGCCGTGCGACGGCCGGACGCGGCGCTCAGGGAAGCGGGCGCGGCCCCGCGGAGAAGGCCGAGCTCAGGCCGGGCGCGATCGAGAACGACCGTTTCAAGACCGCCCGCCAGCCCCGGCGTGACTCCGACTTCTACGACAGCGACTACGTCGACGAGCGCGACACCACCGAGGTTCCCGGCGGCGTCCGGCTGCAGAAGGTCCTCGCCCAGGCGGGCGTCGCCAGCCGCAGGGCGTGCGAGGACATGATCGGTGACGGCAGGGTGACGGTCGACGGCCAGGTGGTCCGCCGTTTCGGCGCCAGGGTCGACCCCACCAAGCAGATCATCCACGTCGACGGCAAGCGTCTGCCCACGATGCCCGACCTCGTCTATCTCGCCATCAACAAGCCGATCGGCGTCGTCAGCACCATGTCCGACCCCGACGGCCGCCCCTCGCTGGCCGACTACGTGGCCGACCGCACCGAGCGGCTGTTCCACGTGGGCCGTCTGGACACCGAGACCGAAGGCCTCATCCTGCTCACCAACGACGGCGAGCTGGCCAACCGGCTCACCCACCCGAGCTACGGCGTGCAGAAGAAGTACTGGGCGAAGGTTCCCGGGAAGATCGAGCGTGACCTGGGCCGCCGCCTGAAGAAGGGCATCGAGCTGGAGGACGGCATCGCCAAGGCCGACTCCTTCACCATCGTCCAGGAGCACGGCCAGCAGGCCCTGGTGGAGATCGTCCTCCACGAGGGACGCAAGCACATCGTCCGGCGCATGCTGGAGGAGACCGGGCACCCGGTCATCGACCTGGCCCGCATCGAGTTCGGGCCGGTCAAGCTCGGCCGTCTCAAGCCGGGGACGGTCCGGGCGCTGACCGTCAAGGAAGTCGGCGACCTCTACGCCGCCGTCGGCCTGTAACCTTCCTGGACACATACGTTCAGGACACCCCGGGCCGCCTCAGGGCGGCCCGGGGTGAACGATACGGAGGAACGACGATGGTGCGGGCGATCCGCGGTGCGATCCAGGTCGAGGGCAACGACAGGGACGCGATCCTGGCCGGGGTGACCGAGCTGGTCACCGAGGTGATGGGGCGCAACAGGCTCACCACCGACGACGTGATCAGCGTGATCTTCACCGCGACGCCCGACCTGACCGCGGAGTTTCCCGCCCTGGCCGCCCGCAAGCTCGGCTTCCACGACGTCCCGCTGATCTGCGCGTCCGAGATCGACGTCCCGGGCGCGCTGCCCCACGTCGTGCGGCTGATGGCGCACGTGGAGACCGACCGGCCGCGCCAGGAGATCCAGCACGTCTACCTGCGCGGCGCCGCGGCCCTGCGCGTGGACATCGCCCAGTGAGCGCCTCGCGCGCGACCACCTCGGAGGAGCACGGGTGAGCGGCCTCGAGAGCGTCCTCGTCGTCGGCACGGGTCTGATCGGCACCTCGGTCGCCCTGGCCCTGCGGGAGCACGGCGTCACCGTCTACCTGTCCGACCGCGACGCGGCGGCCGTACGGCTGGCGCGGGAGCTGGGAGCGGGTATTGAGTGGAGCGCCGGGGACGGTGCGGACGGCGGTGCGGGTGACCGCGCGGACGGCAGGGTGGACGTCGCGGTCATCGCGGTCCCGCCGCACCTGGTCGCCGAGCAGCTCGCCGGCCTCCAGAAGGCGGGCGCGGCCCGGTTCTACACCGACGTGGCCAGCGTCAAGGCGCTCCCGCTCAGGCAGGCCGCCGACCTCGGCTGTGACCTGACCTCCTATGTCGCGGGGCACCCCCTGGCGGGCAGGGAGCGCTCGGGGCCGGCGGCGGCGCGCGCCGACCTGTTCCTGGGCAGGCCGTGGGCGCTGTGCCCGACGGAGCAGACCTCCCCGGACGCGGTCGAGGTCATGCGCGCTCTGATCAAGCTCTGCGGCGGCGAGGTGGTCGAGGTCGAGGCGGCCGAGCACGACAGGGCCGTCGCGGTCGTCTCGCACGCCCCGCACGTGGCCGCCTCCGCCGTGGCCGCCAGGCTCGCGGAGGCTCCGGCCACCGCGCTCGGCCTGGCCGGTCAGGGAGTCCGCGACGTCACGCGGATCGCGGCGGGGGACCCGGGTCTGTGGACCGGGATCCTGTCGGGCAACGCGCTGCCGGTCGCCGACGTGCTGGAGGCGGTCGCGGCCGACCTGGCCGCGGCGGCCGCCGCGCTGCGGGCCTCCGCCGACCCCGAGACGCTCGGCGACGTCACCGACCTGTTGCGCCGCGGCGTCGCGGGCACGGGCAGGATTCCGGGCAAGCACGGCGGTCCCGCGCGCGCCTACGCCACCGTCCAGGTCATCATCGGCGACCGTCCGGGCGAGCTGGCCCGGCTGTTCCAGGTGGCCCAGGCCGCGGGCGTCAACATCGAGGACGTCCGCCTCGAGCACGCCCCCGGCCTGCCGCTGGGCGCGGCGGACCTGTCGGTCCAGCCGGAGGCCGTGCCCGCCCTGTCGGAGGCGCTGCGGGCGCACGGCTGGCAGCTGCCCTGAGTTCCCCGCCCCCGTGGCCCGTCCAGGCGGGCCACGGGGGCGGCGGGGGTCGTTCGATGCGTGAGTCCCCCGTCGTTCCCGGTAGCCTCGTACGGACAACTGAAGCGGGCTGCAAGGGAGAGGCGTCGTGACCGGACTGGTCGTCGCCATGGACGGTCCTTCGGGGTCGGGTAAGTCGAGCGCGTCGCGCGGAGTCGCGCGGGCGCTGGGGCTGCGTTATCTCGACACCGGGGCGATGTACCGCGCGATCACGTGGTGGATGCTCCAGCGGGGCGTCGATCTCTCCGATCCCGAGGCGATCGCCGCCAGGGCGCTCGACCCCGTGCTCACGATCGGCACCGACCCCGACGCCCCCTCGGTGGCCGTCGACGGAGCCGACGCCCTCGCCCCCATCCGCACCTCCGAGGTCACCGCCGCCGTCTCGGCGGTCAGCGCGGTCGCCGAGGTCAGGCGCAGGCTGGTGGCGGAGCAGCGTGAGATCATCGGCGCGGGCGACATCGTCGTCGAGGGCCGGGACATCGGCACGGTGGTCGTGCCCGACGCCCCGGTCAAGATCTATCTGACCGCGAGCGCGGACGCCAGGGCGCTGCGCCGTACGGCGGAGCTGGAAGGCACCACGGTGCAGGCGCAGAAGGCCGCCATGGCCAGGCGCGACACCCTGGACTCGACGCGGAGGGCCGACCCGCTGACCATGGCGGCGGACGCCGTCGAACTCGACACCACGGCGCTGAACCTCGAAGAGGTCGTCGCCGAGATACTGCGTTTGATTAAGGAAAAGGCGTGACGGAGGAATACGAGGAAGACAGCGGCTGGATCGACGCCGAGCTGGTCGATCCGGGTACCGAGGACAGCTCCTACGAGACGGAGCCCGACACCGGGCCCCAGCCGGTCGTCGCCGTGGTCGGCCGACCGAACGTCGGCAAGTCCACGCTGGTCAACCGGATGATCGGCCGCCGGGAGGCGGTCGTGGAGGACGTTCCCGGCGTGACCCGCGACCGGGTCACCTATGACGCCACCTGGCGTGGGCGACGGTTCACGGTCGTCGACACCGGCGGCTGGGATCCGGACGCGACCGGCATGGCGTTGAAGATCGCCGAGCAGGCGCAGGTGGCGGCCGAGCTGGCCGACGTGATCCTGTTCGTCGTGGACGCGGTCGTCGGTGTCACCGACGCCGACGAGATCGTCGGGCACGTGCTGCGCGGTTCCGGCAAGCCGGTCATCCTGGCCGCGAACAAGGTCGACAACCAGCAGATGGAGATGGAGGCCGCCGGGCTGTGGTCCCTCGGCCTCGGCGAACCCCACCCGGTCTCCGCCCTGCACGGCCGTTCGAGCGGCGACCTGCTCGACGTGATCCTCGACAAGCTGCCGGAGACGCCGCCCCAGCGTTTCGGCGCGGAGCGGGGCCCGCGCAGGGTCGCCCTGGTCGGCAAGCCGAACGTCGGCAAGTCGTCCCTGCTGAACAAGCTGGCCGGTGAGGAGCGCGTCCTCGTCGACCCGATGGCGGGCACGACCCGGGACCCGGTCGACGAGCTGATCCAGCTTGGCGGCAAGACCTGGCGTTTCGTCGACACCGCGGGCATCCGCAGGCGTGACCGCGAGCTGAAGGGCGCCGACTTCTACGCCAGCATGCGCACCAGGGCGGCCCTGGAGCGCTCGGAGATCGCGGTCGTGCTCATCGACGCCAGCGAGGTGCTGACCGAGCAGGACCTGCGGATCATCTCCCTGGTGATCGAGTCGGGCCGTGCCATGGTGGTGGCCTTCAACAAGTGGGACCTCCTCGACGAGGACCGCCGCTACTACCTGGAGAAGGAGATCGACCGCCAGCTCGTCCGCGTGCCGTGGGCGTTGCGGGTCAACATCTCCGCCAAGACCGGCTGGCACGTCGACAGGCTCGTCCCGGCTCTGGAGAAGGCGCTGGACTCCTGGTCGACCCGGGTTCCCACCTCCCGCCTCAACGCCTTCCTCACCGAGCTGGTCGCGGCGACCCCGCCTCCGGTCAGAGGAGGCAAGCAGCCCAAGATCCTCTTCGCCACCCAGGCGACGACGGAGCCGCCCAGGTTCGTGCTGTTCACCTCGGGCTTCCTCGAGGAGACCTACCGCCGCTTCATCGAACGCAGGATCAGGGAGGAGTTCGGCTTCGCCGGCTCCCCGATCGAGGTCACGATGAAGATCCGCGAGAAGCGGCAGGGCCAGAAGAAGCAGGTCCAGAAGAAGAAGTGACCGGTGCGGGCGGCCGGGGCCTCGCGGGGCCCCGGCCGCCCGTCGCCTTTTCGGGCGAGGCGGGGCGGCGTCACCCCTCCGCCCCGCCGTCGCGTGATCCCGCCTTCCGCCGCCGGCGTGTCGGCCGAGGGCTGTCTCAGCGGGTCGCCGTGTCCTTCGCCCCGCGCGGCAGCAGCGACGCCACCAGCACGCCCACCGCGCACAGGGCCGCGGTGAGCAGGAAGATCTCGCTGTACTCGGTGTGCAGCGCGGCCCGGATCTCTCTCTCGTAGTCGGCGAGCCGCCGGGCGTACACCGCGGGGGCGACGCCGAACGGCAGCGGCGTGTCGAGATCGGCGGTGAGCGTCTGGAAGCGGTGGAAACCCCACGCGGAAAGACCTGCGACACCGAGCAGCATGCCCATCATCCGCGCCACGACCACCGCCGCGGACGCCACGCCGTGCCGGGCGGCGGGGGTGACGAGCAGTACGGCCGAGGAGACGGGCGCGATCACCGCGCCGAGGCCGAGCCCCGCGACGACCAGGTCGACGTCGAGCCGGTGTCCCGCCTCGGCCAGGGCGAGAGGCCACTGCCCGATGCGCACGTAGCCGATCGTGGCCAGCGCCAGCCCGGCCACCGCGACCGCCCGCTCGCCGTACCTGCGGGCGACGACCCCGCCGAGCAGCGCGGCCACGGAGAGCGCGAGGAGGAAGCGGGACAGCACCAGCGCCCCGTCAAGGCTTCCGAGCCCGAGGAGCGTCTGCGCGCAGAGCTGCACGTCGACCAGCGTGACGAGCAGCGCCGCCCCGCTGATGAGGCTCACTCCGAGCGTGGCGAGGAACGGCGCGCGCCGTACCCCGGTCATGTCGATCAGCCGGGTCTTCGCCCTGGTCTCCCACACCGCGAACGCGGCGAGGGCCGCCGCGCCCGTTCCGACCATCACGGGGCCCCACGGGGGCAGGACCGACGTGCCGGGGTCCGGGTTGTACAACCCGGCGACCAGCAGGCCGAGCGCGAGCGCCAGCAGCAGCCCGCCCGGCACGTCGACCCGCGCCTTCCCGGTCGGGGCGCGTTCGGGCGCGGGCACGCAGCGTTGTACGGCGATCGCCGCGACGGCGACCAGCGGAACGTTCAGCCAGAAGATCGACCGCCAGCCGCCCAGCTGTGTCCCGCCGACCTCCAGGGCGGTGGGGACCAGGGTGGCCATGGCGGCGCCGTACAGGGGGCCGAGCACACTGCCGAGCTCCTGGGCCGCGCCGACCGCGCCGAGCGCGACGGGCCTGGCCCGCTCGTCCCACAGGTCTCCGACCAGGGCCATGGTGATGGGCAGCAGCGCGCCTCCCGCGACGCCCTGCAGGCCGCGCCCCGCGACCAGCCAGGGGACCGTCTCGGCCAGGGCGGTGACGACGGAGCCGGTCGCGAAGCCCGCGAGGCACAGGTGGATCAGCGGGCGCCTGCCGTACCGGTCGGAGAGCTGGCCCAGCAGCGGCATGGCCGCGATGTAGCCGAGCAGGAAGCCGCTGACGACGGGGGTGGCACGCTCCAGGTGGTTCAGCGGGACGTCGACGTCCCTGGCGATGTCGACGAGGACGGTGACCACGACGTAGGCGTCCAGCGCCGCGAGCAGCACCGCGGTGCCGCCGACGCCCAGGACGATCCGCCGCCGGGCCGCCGGGCCGAGTCCGGGAACGGGGTCGGTCACCGGCTCACTCCGCGGGCGCGGTGATCTGGACCGGCACGTCGTAGTCCCTGAAGGTGACGATCACCTTGCCGCCGGTCAGCGGCAGGTCGGCCTTGAGCAGGCGTCCCGTGACCTTGTCGATCCAGAGGGTGGCGTCGACGTTCTGCTTGAGGCCGGGCACCATCACCGCGAGGACCTGTTGCGAGAGCGTGGCCGAGACCCGGTAGGCCTCCGTGCCCTCGATCTTCTCCTCCGCCTCCGTCCGGGGGTTCAGCGCGTTGGTCAGGAGCTGGACGACGCCCTTCCCCGGGTCGAGGATGGCCGACGGGTCGTAGATCGAGGCCAGCTGGCTCCGGGACATCCGCTGGAAGCCGCCCGTCACGCCCTTGAAGTGGACGGTGTCCCCGATCAGCACGAACGTGATCTCCTGCAGGGTGCCCATCACCTCGAGCTGGATGGTGCCGTCGGCGTCGCCCGCGCCGCTGAGGCGACCGGTGGCCTTCCTGACCGGCACCGGCGGAGCTCCCTCCGTCTCCATGGCGAAGGCGGCGGATTTGACCGCCCGCATCGCCTCCGCGGCCCTCCTGACCAGCTCGGGGCCGTCAGGCGGAGCCCCGTCGGAGGCGCCGCCGCACGCTGTGACCAGGAAGAGCGCGGCGGCGACCGCCGCTGTGAGGATCCGGCGAGGAGACATGGGCGGATCGTAGCGATCGCCCGGTCACCCAAGGGAGAACCGACCGGTATCGGTTTCGCTTCAGCGCAGGCTCTTGAGGTGGTTCACCACGGGGGTGTACGCGGCCTCCAGCTCGCGGAGCTGGTCGTCGGTCAGCAGGTCGATGAAGTGCTGCCGCACGCTGGCCACGTGATGCGGCGCGACCTGCTGGATCGTGGCCCATCCGTGCTCGGTGAGCACCGCGAAGGTGCCGCGCCGGTCGTCCACGCAGGTCTCCCTGGCGACCAGCCCGGCCGCCTCCATCCGGGAGATCTGGTGGGACAGGCGGCTGCGGGACTGGATCGTGGCGTCGGCGAGGTCGCTCATGCGCATGCGGTGCTCGGAGCTCTCCGACAGGTTGACCAGGATCTCGTAGTCGTTCACCGACAGCCCGAAAGTCTGCAGATCGCGATCGAGGCGGTGCTCAAGGAGTTTGTGAGCGGCCAGGTGAGCACGCCAGGCCCGCTGCTCCATCGAGGTGAGCCAGCGGGGCTCCTCGTCGTTCACTGGTCGTATCACCCGTTCCTTGCTCGTCGGGCGGGAGACTGTCGCCGACCGGCCACTTCGTCCGCTGTGTCGTGCTCGCTCCCGGCTCATAGAGCAGAACCTACCTCAGACGGTGCTCACGACCTCCTCATAGGTCAGACGGGGAAGGCGGTCGAACCAGGCGTCCCTGCCCGGCTTGCCGATGTTGACGACCGCCAGCACGGTGTGGGCGTCGTCGAGGAACTCCTTGTCGACGCCGTCGGCGTCGTAGCCCGCCATCGGGCCCGCGGCCAACCCGGCGGCCCGGACGCCCAGGATGAAGTAGCCGACCTGCAGGGTCGCGTTGAAAGCGGCGCTCCTGGCGCGCCGCGCCTCGTCGGAGGAGAACATGTCCCTGGCCTCCGGCCTGTGCGGGAAGACCTTGGGAAGCTCCTCGTGGAAGTCGAGGTCGGCGGCGAGGATCGCGACCAGAGGGGCGGCGGCGGTCTTGGCGCGGTTGCCCGGAGACATGAGCTCGACCAGACGGGCGCGGGCCTCGGGGGAGCGCACCAGGACGACCCGCAGCGGCTGCTGGTTCATCGCCGTCGGGGCGTACTTGACCAGATCGTAGATCGCCCGCACCTGCTCGTCGTCGACAGGCTCGTCGGTGAAGGTGTTGGCGGTGCGCGCCTCACGGAAGAGCAGGTCCTGGGCGTCCACGGAAAGAGCGAGAGTCATTTGATCCCCTATATGGCTATACGTGTGTTTTTTCAGCTCCTTGCCGGTCAACATAGATGAAGATTCAATCATTCCGGCAGGGGAGGGAGACGTGAATCACGGTCGCATAGGGTGGCCGGGTGGAGGAGGAAGCGACGGGCAGGGTGACGAACGGGGCAGTGGGCAGGGCGGCGAACGGGACGCCCGACGAGGCGGCGGACGAGCTCGCGGGCCGGGCGACGAGTGACGCGACCAGCACGGAGAGCGGCGGGGCGGCGGCCGACGGGGCGGCGAACGGGTCCGCGGAGAGCCTCGGCACCGTGGTCGTCGCGGGACTGGCCAACCTCGCCATCGCGGTGGCCAAGCTGGTCGCCGGTCTGATCAGCGGCTCGTCGGCCATGCTGTCCGAGGCCATGCACTCCGCGGCCGACACGGTCACCGAGATCCTGCTGTTCGTCGCGGTGCGCAGGGCCGGCCATCCGCCGGACGCGCGGCACCCGTTCGGACACGGCAAGGCGGGGTTCTTCTGGGCCCTGATGGCGGCCTTCGCCACCCTCATCGGCGGCGCCGGATTCTCGATCACCCACGGAGTCCACGAGATCGCCCACGGCGAGGAGCTCGCCGACCTCAGGATCTCCTACGCCGTCCTGGCGGTCTCGTTCGTGATCGAGGGGATCTCGTTCCTCAAGGCGCTGTCACAGGTGCGCGCCCAGGCCGGACGGTTCAGGGTGAGCCCGCGGCGCTACGTCTCCAGAACCCCGGACACCGCGCTCAAGGCCGTGCTCTTCGAGGACGCCGCAGCCCTGGCGGGCCTGCTGATCGCCGCGTGCGGGCTGCTGGCCTACCAGCTGACCGGTTCGCCCCTGTGGGACGGCGTCGCCTCCGTGGTGATCGGCCTGCTTCTCCTGGGCGTCGCGCTCAACCTCATCAGGACCAATGTGTCCCTGCTGATCGGCCAGGCCGCGCCGGTGCGGATCGAGCAGGAGATCAGGGCCGAACTGCTCGCCCTGCCCGAGGTCGAGTCGGTGGTCGAGCTGCTGACCATGATGCTGGGACCCGACGAGATCATGGTCGCCGCCCGGGTGGACTTCGTCGACGAGACCACGGGGGCGGCTCTCGAACGGGCCTCCGACCGGGTGGAGCGCAGGCTCGTCGAGCGCTTCCCGTCGATCTCACAGGTCTTCCTCGACCCGACTCCCGGCAGATCGGCCAAGCAGGGCCGGATGGTCGGTGACGACGCTGACCGCGACGCCTGAACGGGTCCGCCACTCCAGCAGGCGCCTGCCCTCCCACTCGAGACGGCGCGGCTCGTCCTCCCGCGGGGTTCCGTCGACGGGAAGCGCGGACAGGTCCATGTCGCGCAGGTCGCCCAGGGTGAGCTCGCCCCGCTTGATGAGCGCCTCCTTGCGGACCCACAGGCGGATCAGGGCCTCGTTGTCGGAGACCAGCGGTCGTTCGGCGGGAGCGAGAGCCTGCGCGGCCAGGGACTCGTCCAGCGGGCCCTGGGGCACGTGCTCGGCGTCCACGCCGATCTTCCCCGGGCCCGCGGCCGCGCACACGTAGCCCCTGCTGTGGGTGAGGCTGACGCCGAGCCCGGGGATCTCCGCGATGTACGGCCTGCCGTGCCCGGGGCCGCACCGGTCGCAGTGCTGCAGCAGCGTCAGCCTGTCCTCGGGGACGCCGGTCGCCCTGGCGGCGCAGCGCCGTACCAGGAGGTGGGCCGCGACGAAGTCACGCCTGTGGGTTTCGTGGCGGAAGGCCGCGGCCCGTTCCCGTTCCACGTCGGTGAGCAGGTCCAGCGCGGTGGGAGAGTAGATCTCGTCGGTGTGGCCGGCCAGCACCAGGCAATCACGCATTTGCCTAGGTTAGGCAGATCAACCTTTTTCAGGCGATAAAAGGTGACTTTTCAGGCGTCGTGGGTGAGTGATCAGGAGGCGATCGCCGCCATCCAGCCCTCGACCTCGTCGGGGTGGCGGGGCAGCCCGGCCGACATCAGGCGGGCGCCGTCCGCGGTGATGACGAGGTCGTCCTCGATGCGCACCCCGATGCCCCGCAGCTCGGGAGGGAGGGTCAGGT
Source organism: Streptosporangium carneum (assembly GCF_027922005.1). Taxonomy (GTDB): domain Bacteria; phylum Actinomycetota; class Actinomycetes; order Streptosporangiales; family Streptosporangiaceae; genus Streptosporangium; species Streptosporangium carneum. The sequence goes on from NZ_BSEV01000009.1 coordinate 274,290, forward strand.
CGTCCGGCTGGAGGTAGAGGCCCGGTTCGACGGTGAGCACCTGGCCCTCCTCGAGCACGCCGTCCAGATAGACCTCCGAGCGCGCCCTGGCGCAGTCGTGCAGGTCGATGCCGAGCATGTGACCGCTGTTACACAGGGTGTAGCGGCGGTACAGGCCGTTGCCCGCCTCCATGGCCTCGTCGGGCCCGACCCCCAGCACGCCCCAGTCGTGCAGGCCCTCCGCGATGACCCGCATGGCCGCGAGGTGGAAGTCGCGGAACCTCGCGCCGGGGCGCAGGGTGGCGATCGCCGCGCTCTGGGCCTCGTAGACCAGCTCGTAGACCTGGCGCTGGACCGGGTTGAAGCGCCCGGAGAGCGGCAGCGTCCTGGTGATGTCGGCGGTGTAGAGGTTGTCGGTCTCCACGCCCGCGTCGAGCAGCAGCAGTTCCTCGCCGTTCAGCCTGCCGTCGTTGCGGATCCAGTGCAGGACGCACGCGTGCGCGCCTGAGGCCACGATGCTGTCGTAGCCGACCGCGTTGCCCTCGAGGCGGGACCGCAGGCCGAAGACCCCCTCCAGGTAGCGTTCCCCGCGCCGGTGCTCCATGGCGGCGGGCAGCGCCCGCACCACGTCCTCGAACCCACGGACGGTCGCGTCCACGGAGAACTGGAGCTCGGCGACCTCCCACTCGTCCTTGACCAGCCGCATCTCGGACAGGAACGTCTCCAGCTCGTCGTCGCCCTCGTGCGGCGCGACCCGGGCGTCCACCGACGGGTCGACCCCGCGCAGCACCCGGGCGGGCCCCCTGAGCGCGTCGTCCAGCCGGTCGATCGACGCGCAGTCGACGAGGTAAAGCGCCTCGGCCTCGGCCAGGTCGGGACGCCTGCCGACCCAGAACTCGCCGTAGCGGCGGTCGCGGTAGAACTCCTGCCCCGCCGCCCCGGGGGCCGAGCGCGGCGAGCGGGGGCGCAGGAACAGCGTGGCCGAGCCCGAGGGGTCGACGACCAGGACGTCACCCGGTTCCTGGCCGCCCGTGAGGTAGGCGAAGGCGCTGTGCGCCCTGAACCGGTAGTCGGTGTCGTTGCTGCGGACCTTGAGCGTGCCGGACGGGATGATCAGCCGCTCGCCGGGAAAGCGCGCGGCGAGCGCGGCGCGGCGCTTGGCGGTGTACGCCGCCAGCGGCAGGGCGGCCAGGTCGGCCCGGTGGGTGTCGGCCCAGCCGGTGCGCATGAACGCGGCGAGGGCGTCGGAGACCGGCAGGTCGTGGCTGCCGGTGTTGAGCTTCTCGGTCATCGTGTCCCCGGAGCGGAGGTTAGTGATATTTCACACACTACTCACGACCGGACGGGCCACGCACCCCACTTTAGGCGGTGATCACCAGGACTCCGTCCAGCGGACCTCGAGTCGCTTTCCGTGATTTTGCGATCACCGGGTTCAGTGCCGCCCACGCTTAGGAACAGCTCGGGCGGGGCAAAACCTAGGGATACCCCAGCCAGGCTGAACTGAGGTGGTGTCGATGCTGATCGGGACGATTCTGCAGGCCAAGGGTTCGAACGTGGCGACCGTCCGCCCAGAGGCGACGGTGACCGAGCTGCTGGACCTACTGGCGGAGAACAACATCGGCGCCGCCGTGGTCTCGGAGGACGGCTCCTCGATCGCCGGCATCGTCTCTGAGCGTGACATCGTGCGAAGGCTGCACGATCGCGGAGCGGACGTGCTGAGCGCCCCCGTGGCGTCCATCATGACGACCGAGGTCCGCAGCTGCCCGCCCGACGCCAACGTCGACGACCTGCGCCAGACCATGACGACGCACCGCATCCGGCACGTCCCGGTCGTGGCCGAAGGACGGCTGGTCGGCATCGTGAGCATCGGAGACGTGGTCAAGAGCGCCATCGAGACGCTGGAGACCGAGAAGGCCTACCTGGTCGACTACCTTCACCGCTGAGACCGGCACGAGCCCCGCGCGGCCCGGTGTCGCCGGGCCGCGCGGGGCCTTGCCTCAGAGGGGCCGGGTGGCGCCGCCTACTGCACGGTCACCTTGTCGACCTCGATGGTGATGCCCTTGACCTGCGGCGTCGACGTGCCCGTCGTCACCGTTCCCACGCCCGTGCTGACTCCCTTGACCTTCAGCGTGTAGGTCAGGCTGCCGCCGGGGGCGCCGGGCGTGCTGGTCACCCTCAGGTCCTCGGTGGGCGGTCCGGAGATCTGGCCGCCCGCCGTGCCCTCGTCGTTCTCCGCGCCCACGGTCAGGCCGTAGCCCGCGGGCGGGTTGCCGGGCAGCCTGTCCTGGGCGTAGGTGTAGGTGATGTCCTCCTCGCCGTTGAGCCCGATCCACTGCTGGAACACCTTGGCGTCCGTGGTGCCGTAGACGTTGAGCCGCCACTCGACGACGAGCCAGCTGTTCACGCCGTCGGTCAGCGTGCCGACGTAGACGCCGGGAGCGCCCGTGCCGTCCAGGTCGGTCCAGTAGGGGGCGAGCACGTTGTTCGGGGACGACGGGTTCGGCAGCGACTGCGGTGTCGCGCTGATGTCGGTCGACCCCGAGGTGCCTCCCACGACCGCGTAGCCGTTGGAGACCACGCCGATCCTGGTGTAGGTCTTGCCCGCGTACTTGAACGGGGGAACGGTGAAGTTCAGCGCCTGCTCGTCGCCGATCGACGTCGGCGTGACGCCGAAGGCGTCGAGCGGCAGGTACGGCGCGGGCCCGGTTCCGGGGGCGACGCCCGGCTTGTCGGGCTGCCTGGCGGCGAGGGTGGCCTTCGCGGTCGCCACCTGCGAGCCCACCTGTGTGGCGCCCGTCACGCCGTTCAGCCGCAGCTTGCCGTTCAGCGTGCTGACCGCCGTCACCTCGGCGTCCTTGAGGGTGCTGTTCTGCACGGTGACCGTACAGGTGGCCTCGCCGGTGTTGCGCGGGATGGTCGCCGGCGCGCAGGTCTGGTCGATCGGGACGGCGCCCTCCTTGCGGAAGAACGCCACGGGAAGGTGCAGATCACGCTTGCCGCCGACCTGCTTGAGGTTCACCTGGCCGAAGTACTGCCCGTCGGGCAGGTCCGGAGCGGCGATCGCGATGGTGACGTTGACGGACTTGCCCGGCTTGACGCTGAACACCTGCGGCAGCACCGTGACGCTCGCCCCGTTCACGGTCGTGCCGCTGCCCTGGTAGGTGAGCGTCCTGTCGGTGACGTTGGTGAACGTCCGCTTGGCCGTGATGAGGCCCGGCATGATCGGGGCGTTCACCGACGGCAGGTTGAGGTCGATCCGGTTCAGCTCGTCGTTCGCCGAGGCGGCGAAGTTCTGCGCGGTCTCGCTCAGGGTCAGGCCGGGGTCGCCCGCCTTGGTCAGGTCGATGCGGCCGCCGCCGAGGTCGAAGGGGTCGGCGGGGGTGACGCGGTCCTGCTTGGTGACCGAGGTCTTGGCCGTGGTCTCCAGCGCGGACTTGACCTGGCCCGGCGTCCAGTCGGGGTGCAGCGCGAACACCAGGGCGGCGGCGCCGGCGACGTGCGGCGACGCCATCGAGGTGCCGGCGATGACCTGGTACAGGTTGCCCTGCGGGCCCAGCCCCGGGTTCTCCAGCGTCGGGGTCTGACCGGCCAGGATGTGCAGGCCCGGCGCGCTGACGTCGGGCTTGAGGAAGTCCCCGCCGGGACCGCGCGAGGAGAACGTGGTGATCACGTCACCCTGCCAGGTGGCCTTGGCGCCCTGGGTGAACTTCGCGGTCGCGCCCGCGTTCGCGGACAGGAAGGCCAGCAGGGCGTCGGTCTCCGGCTTGTCGATGTGGACCGAGGGGAGCCAGTGGCTGTCGGTCATCACGTCGTTCGGCGTGGCGTTGTAGAGGATCAGGCCGGCCGCTCCGCCCTGGCGCACGTTGAAGCTCTTGAGCACCCGGTTGGGCCCCCGTTCACAGGCGACGATCTTGCCGACGAACAGGCCCGGGGGCGCGGGGGTCGTGCACAGGGCGTTGGAGTACGGCGGCGCCGAGGCGAGCACCACCTGCAGCGGGGAGGCGATGCCCGCCGTGATGGAGGAGCCCTTCAGCGTGGCGGTCGCGCCGCCCGAGCCCGCGAGTGTGATCGTCGACTGGAACGTCCGGCTCTGCGTCGAGGCCGCGACCGTGGTCACCCACGGGCTGACGTGGTTGACGGTCGCGGTGCCCGGGCCCGAGTTGCCCGCGGAGGTGGACACGAGCACGCCCGCGGCGTAGGCGTCGAGGAAGGCCAGCTCGACCGGGTCGCTGTAGGGGGAGGTGCCCCCCGAGATGGAGAAGTTGATCACGCGGACGCCGTCGAGGATCGCCCGGCCGACCGCCTGCGCGGAGTCCGAGGGGAAACAGCCCTGCTCGCCGCAGACCTTGTACACCGACACGTGCGCCGCGGGGGCGATGCCGTGGATCGGGCCGCGGCTGATGCCGAGCGGGTTGGCGTCGGCCACGGGGCCGCCGGCCGAGGTCGTGCCGGTGTGCGTGCCGTGGCCGTTGGAGTCACGGGCGCTGTCCGGATACACCTCGTTCGGGTAGATGGCGTTGTAGGTCTCCAGGAACGGCGCGCCGCCGATCAGTTTGCGGTTGCAGACGAACGGGTCGGCCGCCGGGGTCAGCGGGTTGTCCCCGAAGTCGCAGACGCGAGGGGTGCCGTCCTTGGTCGGGGGCACGGCGGGCAGCGTGCCGGGGTCGGCGAACTGGGGGTGCTCGGGCCACGCGCCCGAGTCCAGGATGCCGACGACGACGCCCTTGCCCGAGGAGGAACTGCCGCCCAGCTTGCTGTAGATCGCGGGCGCGCCGATGAAGGAGGCGCTGGAGTCGGTGAGGAGCTGCTCCGGCCTGTCCTCCTGCACGGCGGCGACCCCGGGCAGCTTCAACACCGTCGCCGCTTTGTTGGCGGGGATCCGCAGCGCGATGCCGCCGTAGACGGTCCGAAGTCTCTGACCCGCACTGGCGCCGGGCACGGCCTTGACCAGTTCGGCGAGGAAGGCGTTCTCCACCTCCTCGATGTGGTTTTCGTATTTTTTGGCCGCACTGCTTTTGATATCGAGGGCTTTGCCGGTTTTCGCAGGGCTCGTGGCGGGAAGCCCGTCGAGGTCACCCTGATAGGCGGCATAGGAGTCGTAGTCGAGTTTGACCATCACGTTGACGGTCGCGCCCGAGGTGGACTTCAGCAGCGCCGGGTCGCTCTCGGCGAGCTTGCCGGTCTGTGACTTGGCTCCCTGCACCAGCTCCCCGCCGGCCAGCGGGGTCGCCGTCCACTTCTTGGGGGTGGGGGCCGGGTCCGCGCTCGCCGGCGGCGTCATCACCGCGACGAGTCCGACGCCCGCGACGACCGCCGCGAGGCGCCTGGCCCTCGATAAAAGGGGATTGCCTGACAACTGGACCTCCTGTAGGGGCGCATGGCCGCGTCACGCCGTCAGGAGGCGCCAGGTCACCCGGCATGCCCGTGCCAGGGCATGGCTGAAGGAGGACTCGGCCCTCCCCGTTGGGTGACGAGAGAACGGCCACCCCTAAAGGTGGCCGATCATGGTTGGGAGCCTAACTAGAGGCCTTTTCTTTGCATAGATCCGGAAATTGCCACAATCGACGTGGGAATTGGTCACATCTAATTACCTGGCGGGTCCGGCGCCCCGCCCGGCGAGGCCTCGCCGGGCGTCCCCGGGTGGCCCGTGAGGGCGAGGGATGAGAGGCTTGGACACGTGAAACTGAAGCTGGATCTGCACCCGATCTTCAACCGCGGCGGCGAGATCGACAGGGCGCTGCGGGACGTCATCGACGAGGCCATCAGGAAGAGGGCCACCGAGGTCGAGATCATCCCGGGCAAGGGCTCAGGTCAGCTCAAGAAGAAGGTCCTGCGCTTCCTGGAGCAGAAGGAGATCAAGGCCCTCTACCACCGCATCGACAAGGACTCCAAGAACCACGGCCGCCTGTTCGTCTACTTCCGGCACAAGTAGGCCCGCGACGCGACCGCTCCTCCAGGCTCCGCCGAGGGCGCACGGCCCGTCCGTGGGAAGGGTGCCCGCCGTTCTCCGGATCTCGCTCTGTTCCGTCGGTCTCTGACCGACGGTGACGGAACACGGGAGGCCGCGAGACTCCACGGCGTGGAGGAATCAGGCCGACCGTCGTTCTCTACAGTCGGGACGACAGGATTTGAACCTGCGACCCCTTGACCCCCAGTCAAGTGCGCTACCAAGCTGCGCTACGTCCCGATCGTCCTTCGCCCTCTCGGGCTGGACGTCATGATCCTAGCGTAGATCGGAGGGGCGTACGCCTGCCATGGCGCGCGGAGCGGTACGGCCCGTCCCGCCGGGCCGTGGCCGACCCGAGCCCGCTCCGTGACCGGGTCCATCCGGGGGGTGAGCTTCCTTCTGCCGGGATGCCTCTTCACAGAACCGCCTCCGTTCGTGTAATCACAGGAGCTTCCGCTTCTGTAATGGCAGGAGCGGTCCAAACGAAGAGGAAATATGTTTAGCTCCCCCCACATCCTTCGACTGAACGCGGTGCTCTCCGCGGGAACGCTGGCTCTGGTCCTGACCGCCTGCGGTTCCGCTCCGACCACCACCCTGGACGCGAGCGGCATGGTCGAGGCGCTCGCCAAGCAAGGCATGCCCGTCACCCCCACTGTGACGTACGACAAGGCCAGCGACCCGAACAAGCTGCTCGGGCGTCCGAACGGCTACACCTCGAAGGCGTCCTTCGCCGACCAGCGCGTCGACCCTGCCAAGGTGCCCACCGCCAAGCAGGGAGACGTGAACCTCGGCGGCACCGTCGAGGTGTTCGCCACGGCGGAGGACGCCGAGGCGAGGGCCGCCTCCGTCAAGGAGGCCGCGAAGAGCGGCCCGACCGCAGGTGAGTACAGCTATGTGAAGGGCCCGGTCGTGGTGCGCGTGTCGAAGGAACTGATGCCAATGGACGCCCAACAGTACGAGGGGGCGCTCGGCAAGATCGTGGAATGACGTAACCCGTCCGACGGGGTCCCCGCTCTCACCGGCGGGGGCCCTTCGGGTTCTCGGGGACCTTCCCGCTCCTGTCCAGGCCCGTGTGAACGCCGGAACGGGCCCGCGGTAGGTCAGAACTTGCGGAACCTCCTCGCATCCTCGGCCGCGGCGAGCACGGCCCGCAGCGGCGCCCCCGCGCTCGCCGAGATCACTGCCGCGATCGTGCCCTCGACGAACGGCACGTCGGCGACCACCACCCCCGGAGCCTCGAAGAGCCGGGCGGTCAGCACCGAGCCGCCGAGGTCGGGAATCAGGATCACCCCGTCCCCCTGGTCCACCCGCTCGATCATCGCCGCCACCAGTTCGGGGCTGCTGCCCAGACCGCCGTCCTCGGTGCCCCCCGCCGCGCCCAGGGGGACGTCGACGGCGCAGATCCGCGCGGCCAGCGCCGCGACCTCGGCCGCGAGCGGCCCGCTGTGGGAGATGAGAACGATGCCCACCATCGGCGGCCTACCCTCCCCGGGATTCGTCGGACGCCGCCTCGGCCGCGCACAGGGCGGCGAACACGAGCGCGGCCGAGGCGGCGCCAGGATCCTCGTGGCCCACGCTGCGAGGGCCGAGATAGCTCGCCCGGCCCTTTCCCGCCCGCATCGGAATCGTGGCCTCCGCTCCGGCGAGGGCCGCGGACGCCGCCGCGCCGAGCGCCTCCCGCTGCCCGCTCCCGTCCCGTACGGCCTCCGCCAGCGCCCTGACCGCGGGAGCGATCGCGTCCACCATCGTCTTGTCCCCCTCCGCCGCACCCCCCAGCCGCCGGACGCCCGCCAGCCCGGCCTCCAGCGCCCTGGCCAGGTCGGCCGTGGACACCGTCCGGGCGTCGCCGAGAGCCTTGCCCGCCTCTCGGAACGCCGTGCCGTACAGGGGGCCCGAGGCCCCGCCGACCCTGCGGATCAGCGTGTTTCCCACCAGGCCGAGCAGTGCTCCCGGGGTGTCGGGGGAGTCGTCGGCCAGCGCCCTGACGACGGCGTCGAAGCCCCGCTCGAGGTTGGCCCCGTGGTCGGCGTCCCCGATCGCGGCATCCAGCCGGGTGAGCCGGTCCTTGTCGGCGCGCACCGCTGCGGCGATCTCGCCGATCCAGCGCGCGAAGACGGCGGTGTCCATCTCAGCGGCCCCAGCGCAGGGCGGGGGTCTCGACCGGGGCGTCCCAGAGCCGGGTGAGCTCCTCGTTCAGCAGGCAGACCGTGACGGAGAAGCCTCGCATGTCGAGGCTGGTGACGTAGTCGCCGACCAGGCTCCGGGCCGCCCTGGCGCCCTTGCCCGACAGGTACTCCGCGACCTCGGCGAAGGCGACGTAGAGCTCGATGAGCGGTGTCGCGCCCATGCCGTTCAGCATGACCAGGACGTCGCCGGAGATCGGCATGTCCTCGTCGAGGGCGTCCATCGCGACGGCGACCAGCTCACGGGCCTGCCGCATGGTCGAGCGGGTCCGCCCCGGTTCGCCGTGGATGCCGATGCCCAGTTCGATCTCGGTCTCACCCAGCTCGAAGGTCGGCCTGCCCGAGGCGGGGGTGGTGCAGGCGCTCAGCGCGACGCCGAAGGACCGGCTCCGCGCGTTGACCTCCTCGGCCACCCGCACGACCTCCGGCAGCGGCGCGCCGCCCTCGGCCGCCGCTCCGGCGATCTTCTCGACGAAGACGGTCGCCCCTGTGCCCCTGCGGCCCGCCGTGTGCAGGGAGTCGCGCACGGCCACGTCGTCGTCGACGAGCACACGGGCCACCTCGACGCCCTCGTCGGCGCAGAGCTCGGCCGCCAGCTCGAAGTTCAGGACGTCGCCGGTGTAGTTCTTCACGACGTACAGCACGCCCGCGCCGCCGTTCACCGCCGTGGCCGCCGTGATCATCTGGTCGGGCACCGGGGAGGTGAAGATCTCGCCGGGGCAGGCCGCGTCGAGCATGCCGTACCCGACGAAGCCCGCGTGCAGCGGCTCGTGGCCGGAGCCTCCGCCGGAGACCAGGCCGACCTTGCCCGCGCGGGGCCCCGAGGCGCGCGAGACGATCCGGTTCTCCTCGTCCACCCGCAGCAGTCCCGGGTGCGCGGACGCCATCCCGCGCAGCGCGTCCGCGACGACCGAGTCGACGCTGTTGATGAGCTTCTTCACAGTTGCTACTTTTTCCCGCTCGCGCGTCGAGGCAAGCGCCACCGCGTGGAACCTCTTGTTCCCATCGGTCGTTCGCGCCCCGCCCGGCGGGGATGACGGAGGACACCGGCCTGTAGGAGGATCTGACCAGGTCTTCTTGTGATGCTGGAGGTGTCATGTCGGTGCTGCGGAACCTGGTCGACAGCGTGCGGAACGGCGGGATCGAGGTGGTCGACCTCACCGCGCCGCTGTCGTCGCGGACGCCGGTCCTGCGGCTGCCCGAGCCCTTCGGCAACACCGTCCCGTTCACGCTCAGGGAGATCAGCCGCTACGACGACCGGGGCCCCGCGTGGTACTGGAACGACATCTCGACCGGCGAGCACACCGGGACGCACTTCGACGCGCCCGTCCACTGGGTCACCGGCAGGGACGGCGAGGACGTCTCGCAGGTGCCGCTCGACCGGCTGATCGCCCCCGCCGCGGTGCTCGACCTCGCCGCGCAGGCCGCGCGGAACCCGGACTTCCTGCTGGAGATCGACCACGTCAAGGCCTGGCAGGAGGCGAACGGGCCGTTGCCCGAGGGCGGCTGGCTGCTCTACCGCACCGGCTGGGACGCTCGCTCCCACGATCAGGAGAGCTTCCTCAACGCCGACGAGACCGGTCCGCACACGCCGGGCGTCTCGGCCGAGTGCGCCAGGTGGCTGGCGGAGGAGACGCCGATCGCGGGGATCGGCGTCGAGACGGTCGGCACGGACGCGGGCGCCGCGCACGGCTTCGACCCCGCCTTCCCGTGTCACTCGTTCCTGCTCGGCGCGGGCAAGTACGGCCTGACGCAGCTGCGCAACCTCGACAGGCTCCCGGTCACCGGCGCAGTGATCGTCGCTCCGCCGCTTCCCATCGTCGGCGGCTCCGGCAGCCCGGTGCGCGTCCTGGCACTGGTCGAGCGGTGAACGTCGCCCGGGCCGTCGGCGCCGTCCTCGCCTCGCTCGGCGTCGACGCCGCCTTCGGGGTGGTCGGCAGCGGCAACTTCCACGTGACCAACGCGCTGATCGAGCACGGCGTGCGGTTCGTCGCCGCGCGTCACGAGGGCGGCGCGGCGACCATGGCCGACGCGTACGCGCGCACGAGCGGGCGGGTCGCCGTGCTCACCGTCCATCAGGGGCCCGGTCTCACCAACGCGATGACGGGCGTCACCGAGGCGGCCAAGAGCCGCACGCCGCTCATCGTGCTGGCCGGGGAGGCGACCGCGCCGCACTCCAACTTCTTCGTCGACCAGGCGGCCCTGGCCACCGCGGTCGGCGCGGTCCCGATGCGCGTCACCTCGGCGGAGACCGCCGTCGCGCAGGCGGCGGAGGCGTTCCGCGTGGCCCGTGACGAGCGGTGCACGGTCCTGCTCAACCTCCCCCTCGAGGTGCAGGGACAGGCCGTTCCCGCCTGGCGTGGGCCGCACGTCGAGGGAGGCGGTCCCTCGGAGGACTCGCGGTCCGCGAACTCTCCAGGGGCGGGGCGGGAGCCGCGCACCTGTCCGAGAGGCGGGGAGCCGAGGGCGGAGGACGCCGCCAGGCTGGCGGAGGTCCTGGCGGCGGCGCGCCGCCCGGTGTTCGTGGCGGGCCGGGGAGCGCGCGCGGCCAGGCGGGAGCTGGAGAGGCTCGCCGGGCTGACCGGAGCGCTGCTGGCCACCTCGGCGGTCGCCAAGGGGCTCTTCAGGGGCAGTCCCTGGGACCTGGACGTGAGCGGAGGCTTCGCCTCCCCTCTCACGGCCGGGCTCATCCGCGACGCCGACGTGATCGTCGGCTGGGGCTGCGCGCTCAACATGTGGACCATGCGTCACGGCACGCTCGTCGGCCAGGACGCCAGGGTCGTCCAGGTCGACCTGGATCCCGGCGCCCTCGGTCTCCACCGCCCGGTTCACCTCGGAGTGACCGGGGACGTCGTCCTCACCGCGCGAGCCGTCGCCGGGCTGCTCGCCGAGGCCGCGCCCGACGACCGCGCCGGATACCGTTCCGAGGAGCTGGCTGCGCGCATCGCCGGGGAGAACCGCTGGCGGGACGTGCCCTACGCCGACGAGGGCGGGGACGGCCGCATCGACCCCCGTACCCTGACGATCGCGCTGGACGGCCTGCTTCCCGCGGAGCGGGTCGTCTCCACCGACTCGGGGAACTTCATGGGCTACCCGGCGATGTTCCTCGACGTTCCCGACGAACGCGGCTTCTGCTTCACCCAGGCCTTCCAGTCGGTCGGCCTCGGCCTGGCCACCGCGATCGGCGCCGCGCTGGCGCAGCCGCACCGGCTCCCCGTCGCCGCGCTCGGCGACGGGGGCGCGCTGATGGGCGTCGCCGAGCTGGAGACCGTCGTACGGCTGGGCCTGCCCATGCTGATCGTGGTCTACGACGACGAGGGCTACGGGGCGGAGGTGCACCATTTCGGTCCCGACGGGCACCCGCTGGGCACGGTGACCTTCCCGCCCGTCGACTTCGCCGAGATCGCCAGGGGGTTCGGGTGCGAGGCGGTGACCGTGCGCGACAGGGAGGACCTGGCCGCGGTGGCCGGTTGGCTCGCCGGGGCGAGGGAGAGGCCGATGCTGGTCCACGCCAGGGTCAGCGGCGCGCGGGCCTCGTGGTGGCTGGAGGAGGCCTTCCGCGGGCACTGACGTCCACGGGCCACGGGGACGGGCGGAGCGGCCGCGAGGGAGGTCAGGGCGGGGAGGACGCCCACCGGGCTGAGAGAGACCGGGAGGCTGAGGTACGGTTCAGCCTATGGCTGAGATCGTGTACCCCCCGGTGATCGGGGCGGCGAAGACCCTGTTCCGCGCGCTGGACCTCAAGATCCGTGTTGAGGGCGCAGAGCGCATCCCGCGGACCGGCGGAGCGGTGCTCGCCAGCAACCACATCAGCTATCTGGACTTCATCTTCGCCGGTCTGGCCGCCCTGCCCGCCAAGCGCCTGGTGCGCTTCATGGCCAAGAAGGAGGTCTTCGACCACCGGATCTCAGGGCCGCTGATGCGCGGCATGCACCACATCCCGGTCGACCGCGCGGCGGGCGCCGCGGCGTTCGGCGCGTCGCTGAAGGCGCTCAAGGCCGGTGAGGTCGTGGGCGTGTTCGCCGAGGCCACGATCAGCCAGTCCTTCACGGTCAAGGAGATCAAGAACGGCGCGGTCAGGATGGCCGTCGCCGCCAAGGTGCCGTTGATCCCGGTCGCCCTGTGGGGCACCCAGCGGCTGTGGACCAAGGGCCGCCCCAAGAGGCTCTTCCAGCGGCACGTGCCGATCACGATCCTGGTCGGCGAGCCGCTGAACCCCAAGCGCGGCGACGACTACGACGCGGTGACCGCCGAGCTGCGCGAGCGCATGGCCGAGCTGCTCGACCGGGCCCAGCGGACCTATCCGGAGATCCCGCCGGGCGCGTGGTGGCAGCCCCGTCATCTCGGCGGCACCGCGCCGACTCCGGAGGAGGCCGCCAAGCTGGACGCCGCGGAGGCGGAGGCCAAGGCGGCGCGCCACAAGTCGTGAGCAGGTGAGCCGCAAGTGACCTGCTCCACGCTGTCCGTATGAGCGACGCACTCGACGGCCTCGTCAGCGCCTTCCAGCCCGGGCCGACCCCGGGCCCCGGACGCACGCCGGGGAAGATCGGCATGACCATCCTGCTGGTCCTCTGGGTGGGGCTGGGCCTGCTGCCCTTCTACGTCTCGATCAGGGACATCGAACTGGCGACGGGGAAGATCGGCAGGCCGGGCACCCTGACGGTCGTCTCGTGCGAGTCGCTGGGCGAGGGCCGCTACGACTGCAAGGGCAGGTTCGTGGCCGACAACGGCGAGGCGAGGACGGTCGCCGTCTCGCCGGACTCGACGGTCGGGGACGTCAAGCGCGCCCAGCTCGCCCCCCAGGGCGAACGCGCCGTCGCGACCGGCGCCGTCGGCCTTCTCGCGGCGCTCACCATGCCCTTCCTCGGCGTGGGGGTCCTGGGCTTCGTGCCGTACGTGTTCCTCTACGTCCTCCGGGTACGGCGGGGCCGCCGTTTCACGGTGATCCTCGGATCCCTGCTCACGGCCGTCTCGCTCGTGGGCGTCGTCACCGGCATGGTCGCCGCCTACTCCTGACGAGCCGTCCCCTCCGCCCCTCGCCGGAAGGCGACAGCGGGCCCGCCCTGCTTCTGGGCACGCGGACCGTCTGGCCGACACACGGAGTTCGTCACGCCCAGGGATCGGCGGCGGCCACCGTTCCTCGTGGTGACGCCATGCCCCCCGGAGGGGCGGGGCTCCGCTTGCGGAGTGATTTACTCCGAATTACATTATTCGGAGTAAATCACTCCGAAAGAGGTGTCGCATGCGGGCTGTGCTGGTGCGGGAGTTCGGTCCGCCTGAGGTGCTGGTCGCCGAGGAGGTGCCCGCTCCCGTCGCGGGCCCGGGGCAGGCGCTGGTCGACGTGGCCGTGGCGAGCATCACGTTCGTGGAGACCCAGATCAGGGCGGGGAAGGGGCCCACTCCCGCCCACCGGCCCGAACTGCCGATGATCCCGGGCAACGGGGTCGGCGGAGCGGTGGTCGGCGTGGGCCCCGACGTGGACCGGGCGCTGATCGGTTCGCGGGTGGTGAGCACGACCGGAGGCAGCGGCGGCTACGCCGAGACGGCGGCGGTGGACGCCGCCGACCTGATCCCGATTCCCGAAGGCGTGCGAACGACCGACGCGGTGGCGTTGCTGGCGGACGGGCGGACCGCGGTCGGACTGGTCCGCGGGGCGGCCCCGCTCGCCGGGGAGTGGGTGCTGGTCGAGGCGGCGGGCGGCGGTGTGGGCAGCCTGCTCGTGCAGCTCTCACACGCCGCCGGAGCCCGGGTGGTCGCCGCGGCGAGCGGGCAGGCCAAGCTGAGCCTGGCCGAGCGGTTCGGCGCCGAGGTCACCGTCGACTACACGCGGCCCGACTGGGCCGACCGGGTGCGCGCGGCCACCGGCGGCGCCGGGGTCGACCTGGTGTTCGACGGAGTCGGCGGCCGGATCGGGGCGTCCGCCGTCGCGCTGCTGCGTGACGGGGGCCGTCTCAGCGCCTTCGGCATGGCGGGCGGCGCGATGACCTCGCTTCCGGAGGGCGAGGCGGAGAGCCGGGGCCTGCGGACCGTGGGGTTCGGCGCGCCCCTCACCCCGGAGCGCCTCAGGGAGCTCAGCCGTACGGCACTGGCCGAGGCGGCGGCGGGACGGCTGCGTCCGACGGTCGGCCAGACCTTCCCGCTGGAGGCGGCCGCCGACGCCCACGCGGCCATCGAGGCCCGCGCCACCCTGGGCAAGACCCTCCTGATCACCCGCTCGGGCCGTACGGCCGGCGCCTCCGCCGACCGGACCGAGACCGTTTCCCCGTGACCGTCCCCGAGGACACGACGGGGCGGCCACGCGGTGACGGCGCTCGGCCCGCCGCCTCTCGGAGGCCTCCCGCGTCCCGCTCGGGCCGCCTGACGCGGGCGGCTCAACCCAGCCGTGAGAGCTCGGCGGAGCCGGTCCCCATGTCGTCGACCAGGGCCGTGGTGTGCTTGGCCGCGCGGAACACCGGAGCCCCGAGCACCTCGCGCAGGAAGTCCCTGGTCGTGTGCATGCCGCGCCCTGATACGCGGAACTCCTCCAGGGCGCGGTCGGCCCGCGCGATGGCCTGCCTGCGGTCGGGGGCCCAGACCGCGACCTTGGCCAGCAGCGGGTCGTAGTCGGCCGTCACCCGGAAGCCGGGATACCCGTGCGTGTCGACCCGCACGAACGGACCGCCGGGCGGCAGGAACTCCTCGACCACGCCGGGCGTCGGCAGGAACCCCCTGAGGGGATCCTCCGCGTTGACGCGGCACTCGATCGACACGCCCCTGGGCCGGACGTCCTCCTGGCGGACGGACAGCCCGTACCCGGCGGCGACGCGGAGCTGCTCCCTGACCAGGTCGACGCCGGTCACCATCTCGGTGACCGGGTGCTCGACCTGGATCCTGCAGTTGACCTCCATGAAGAAGAAGTCGTCGCCGTCGACGAGGAACTCGTACGTCCCGGCCCCCGAGTAGTTCACCTCCCGGGCGGCGTGCACCGCGGCGGCGCGTATCCGCTCGGCCAGCTCCCGGGGAAGCCCGGGAGCCGGTGTCTCCTCGACCAGCTTCTGCCTGCGACGCTGCACCGAGCAGTCACGCTCGCCGAGCTCGACCACGCCCCCCGCGCCGTCGCCGAGCACCTGGACCTCGACGTGCCTGGCGTTGTCGAGGAACGCCTCGATGTAGAGCCGGGGGTCGCCGAAGGCCGCCTGGGCGCCGGCGCGCGCCTGGCCCCAGGCCCGCGGCAGCTCCCTGGGGTCCCGCACCACGGTCATGCCGCGCCCGCCCCCACCGGCGGTGGCCTTGACGATCACCGGATAGCCGATGCCGTCGGCGACGGACCTGGCCTGCTCCAGGGTCGCCAGCGACCGTGAGCTCCCGGGGAGCACCGGCAGCCCCGCGGCCTGGGCGATCTCCCTGGCCTGCGCCTTGTCGCCGAGCCTGCTGAGCAGCGACGCGGGCGCGCCGACGAAGGCCAGCCCCTCGGCTTCGCAGATCTCCGCGAAGTCCGGGTCCTCGGACAGGAAGCCGTACCCGGGATGCACGGCGTCCGCGCCGGTCCGCAGCGCCGCCGTGACGATCGCGGCGGCGTTGAGGTAGCTGAGCCGCGGGGCGGCGGGGCCGATGCGGACGCACTCGTCGGCGAAGCGCGTCACGGCCGACTCACGGTCGCTGTCCGAGCAGACGGCGACGGTTCTGATGCCCATCTCGCGGCAGGTGCGGGCGACGCGAAGCGCGATCTCGCCTCGGTTCGCGATCAGGATCGTCGAAAACAATGGAGTTCCTCTCCGTCACGGCGTTTGCGAGGGCCCGGCTCACACCGGGGCGAGCAGGAACAGCGGCTCGCCGTACTCCACCGGCGACCCGTCGGAGACGAGCACCTCGACGACACGGCCAGGACGGTCGATCTTGACCGCGTTCATCAGCTTCATCGCCTCGACGATCGCCAGCTGCTGGCCTGCCACGATCTCGTCCCCGACGTCGGCGAACGGCGGCGCGCCGGGGGAGGAGGCGCGGTAGAAGGTCCCGACCAGGGGGGCGTGGACGACGAACGTGCCGTCGTCCTCGGGCGGCACGACCTCACGCGGGTCGGGCGTCGCGGGCGCGGGAAGGGGCTGGACGACGGCATGCCCGTTCCACGCGGCCTTCCCGTCCGGCCCCCGGCCAGGCTCCGGCCACTCGACCTCGACGGCTAGGTCGCCCGCCCGCAACCGCACGCTCTTCAGCGGTCCTCCCGCGGCCTCGATGAGACCCGCGGCCTGTCGGCAGAGCTCGTCGATCCCGCTCGGCGCGGTGACGGTGTCCTCGTCTTTCATGCGTACCTCGGTATCTCGACGCCGTATCGCCGAAACCGTCGTCGGCGTTGTGCCACCAGGTCGTCAGGAGGGAGGGCGGTGACCTCGCGCAGGGTCGCGGACAGCGCCTCGCGCAACAGCTCGGCGGCGGCCATGGGATCCCGGTGCGCCCCGCCCTCGGGTTCGGGCACGACGGCGTCGACGATCCCGTGCCGGAGCAGGTCGCGCGCGCCGACCTGGAGCGCCGCCGCCGCCCTCGGCGCCGCGGAACCGTCCTTCCAGAGGATGGCCGCGCACCCCTCCGGGCTGATCACCGAGTACATCGCGCCCGCGCAGGCCAGGACCCGGTCCGCCACCGCGAGGGCGAGCGCCCCGCCGCTGCCGCCCTCGCCCGTTATCACCGTCACGATCGGGACGGGAAGCCCGGACATGAGCCGGATGCTCTCCGCGATCGCCCACGCCTGGCCCCGCTCCTCCGCTCCGACGCCGGGGTGCGCGCCGGGCGTGTCGACCAGGGTGACGACCGGCAGGCCCAGCTTGGCCGCCAGCCGCATCAGCCGCGCGGCCTTGCGGTAGCCCTCCGGCAGCGCCATGCCGAAGTTGCGCTGGACCCGTTCCGGGGTGTCGTGGCCCTTCTGGTGCCCGATGACGACGACCGCCCGGCCGTCGAAGCGCCCGACACCGCCCACGATCGCGGGACAGTCGCCGCTGAGCCGGTCGCCCCTCAGTTCCTGGAAGGTGTCCAGCAGCTGGTTCACGTAGTCGAGGGTGGTCGGCCGCTCCTGGTGACGGGCGGTCCGCACCACCTCCTCCGGGTCCCGTTCCGGCAGCTCGCCGGGATCCCGGACCAGGCGCGTCCGCGTCGCGGGCGCGGAGACCGCGGGTTTCGAGGCGGCGGGCGCGGGCGCCTGGACGTCGAGAAGAGAGGCGAGCACGGGCCTGAGCGCGACTCGCGGCACCACCGCGTCCACGAGCCCTCTGGCCAGCAGGAACTCGGCCGTCTGGAAGCCCTCGGGGAGCTCGTGCCTGATCGTCTGCTCGATCACCCTCGGCCCCGCGAACCCGATGCGAGCCCCCGGCTCCGCCAGGATGACGTCGCCCAGTGTCGCGAAGGAGGCGGCGACGCCGCCGTAGGTGGGGTCGGTGAGCAGCGAGACGGTGAGGATCCCCGCCTCGTCCAGCTCCGCGAGCGCCTGGCTGGTCTTCGCCATCTGCATCAGCGCCAGGGCGCCCTCCTGCATGCGCGCGCCGCCGGAGGCGGTGACGACGACGAGGGGGGCGCGCGTCCGCAGCGCGGTCTCCGCGGCCCTCGTCACGGCCTCGCCGACCCCGACGCCGAGGCTGCCGCCCATGAAGCGGAAGTCCATGACCGCCGCCACGACGGGATGTCCCATCAGTGTGCCCGTGACACAGGTGACCGCCTCCTCGCTCCCCGTCCGCTCGCGCGCCCGGCGCAGCCGTTCCGGGTAGGGGAGGGAGTCCGTGAAACCGAGTGGGTCCTCCAGGACGGCCGGCCGCTCGAGCGGCCTGACCGAGTCGGCGTCCAGCAACTGCTCGACACGTTGCCGGGCGGTGAGCGGGCTGTGCGCACCGCACCCGGGGCAGACTCGCAGGTCGCGCTCGAAGCGCCTGCCGTACGTCAGTTCTCGGCACCGGGAACAGCTGACCCACTCGGCCGTTCCGGAAGCCATTGTTCGGACGCTCACTCCGGCAGGTTCACATGATCGGCTCAACGACCACTGGAAGACGGCTGTACCTTCCCGCGCGTCCCCCGCACGTCATCGGGGCCCGTCCGCCGTCACGCCGCGCACGGCCCCCCGCGGTCCTGGCGGGAGGCCGCGTCCCCGGCGGGAGCCGCCCCGGGGCGGCGTCGCGCGCTCTCGGCCCGCTCGAGGACGCCTCGCGGGCCGCTGGGTCACCAGACCCGGGGGGATCCGGCGGGGCCGCCGCCCTGGAGCCAGTTGAACTCCCCGGCCACGCGCCTCTTCAGCTTCGGGGTCTGGTTGGCGACCCGCAGGCGGGTACGGCTGCCCGCCGCGAGCACCGGGCCGATGAACGGCTTGTTCAGGCGGGCCTGGCGGTTGAGGCACTTCCAGTACGCCAGGAAGTCGAAGCCGGAGCCGAGCGCCTGTGCCTCGTAGTCGCGGATCGCGGCGACGACCGGCCGACGGTCCGCCACGGCCCTGGACAGCAGGCGGCACAGCAGTCCGGCGGCGCGGAGCGTCGCGTTCGCCCCCGTGCCCGGGTCGGGGACCCTGACGTGGCCCGCGTCGCCGAGCAGGGTCACCTTCGTCGTCTCCTGGGAGTCGACGGGGCGCGAGACGACGGCGCGCGTCGCCACCGCCGTGGCCGGATCGGTCAGCTTGACGAGCGTGTGCAGGGCGGGGGACCACCGTCTGGTCATGTCGGCGACGACGTCGATGAGACGGCTTCCGCCGAGTCCCTCGGGTTCGGCGGGGAACAGGCGCGAGGAGCTCATGAGCCCCCACATGAGGTGATCCCTGGTGTTGTCGTAGCGCAGCCCGGGCCAGGTTTTGATGAGGGCCGCGTCGACGCCGCCGACGTGGGTCTTCAGCTCCCCCTCGCAGTCCCACCGGAACTCCATGGGCTGGGTGACGAGGGAGGGCCCCTGGAGGCTGTGCACCACCGATATCCCACGGAGCATCTCCCAGGGCAGCAGCCGGGCCGCCTCGATGAGGTCGACCTGCCCGTACGCCGCGACGAAGCCACAGTCCTGGACGCCGTCCCTGGGGCGGCGCTGGTGCCGTACCCGGGAGTGCGAGCCGTCGGCGCCGACCAGGACGTCACCGACCGTGGAGGTGCCGTCGGCGAAGAAGACGGTTATCCGGCCGTCGGGCCGCCGCTCGTAGCGGAGAAACTCCTTGCCGAACCGCACGGTGTCCTCGATCCCGGTGAGCAGCAACTGGCGCAGGGTCATGAGGCTGGCGTACCTCATGCCGGGAACGGCCCGCGCGTCCTGTCGGTCCGCCTCCGGAAGACCGGTGGTGAACAACTCCTCGAGTCCCTCGGAGTAGACCGTCAGGTGCCGTGGCGACTCGGCGCACGTCGCGACGAAGGTCTCGTAGAGGTCGGGGGGGAGGGCGTCGCGCAACGCCCGGCTGCCGTCCGGGGCGATCACGACCCGGAAGCCGAACAAGCCGTCGTGCCTGGCTGCCTCCCGTTCGTACACGGCCACGCTGATGCCGGCCTTCTTCAGCCCGTGCGCCAGGCACGCGCCGCCGAGGCCCGCTCCGATGATCACAACGTGCAACGCTTGTTCGGACACTTGAGCACCTTCCTTGCTGCTGCGGCTGATGCGGCTGTGAGCGGGGTCGGCTCGGTGCTGCTCTCCGGGACCCGCTGCCCGCGCCCGGACCTCCCGGGCGCCGCCGTGACGAGCGGGGGCCGGTGGGCAACGTGAACTCGCGATGACCGTCCGCCCCGATCGGAGATCGGCAAGCACTCGCCCATCGCGATATATCTTGCATATAACAGCAAGTAAAATATCGAGTCAACGACTCTGCCGCCGGTCTTCCCTCACGCGGGCGCATGACCGATTCCCCCGGCCGTCCGGCGCTCCGGACGCCCTCACCGCGGTGTCCTCCCAGGGGAGCCGGACGGCGGGACGCGGCCCTCGGCAGAGGGCCGCCGGATGAGCCGTCGCGCGGGAACCGGCGGGAGCGGCGTGCCGGAGGCGAAGCCGGCTCCCCGGTGAGAGCGGAGAAGAGAGGGCGCGGGCGGACACGCCGCGTGACGGCGGGCGGGTTCCGGCGTCCGGAGGCACACGCCGCGCGCGGGGGCGGCCCGTGGCGGGAGGTCGTTCCACGCGCCGCGCGGAAGGACGGTCGTCCGCGGGAGGTCGTCTCCGGTGACGCGGGCGAGAGGGGTCCGCGGTGTCGTGCCCGGGCATCAGCGGGGTGTCGTCGGGGCGTCAGGAGGCGGCGCGGCGCACCACCAGGCAGCCGACGTTGCCGTCATCCCCCACGGAGGTCACCAGCGCCACGGGGCCCACCGCGCCGTCGCGGGGCCGCCACGCCGCGAGCAGGGCGGCGATCTGCAGGGAGCCGCTGGCGCTGAAGCTCTCGCCCATGACGTCGGCCGTCCTGATCCGGTGGGGCGGCAGGCCGCCGAGGGCGGCGCGGACGCCGTCCTCCTCGGCCGCCCGCAGGCCCCGCAATCCGGTCGCGCCCAGCGAGACCGTGGTGATCGACTCGGCGGACACGCCGCTGCGTTCCAGGGCGCGCCCGACGCACACGGCCATGCCGCGGCGCAGCCCGGACATGCCCATGGTGCCGACCTCGCAGGCGAGCAGCTCGGCCAGCGGCGTCCGGCCCGACGCGGCGGCCCCCTCAGGCGTCTCGACGACGAACACGGCGGCCCCCTCGCCGACGGCAGCGTCCCGTGCGAGCGCGTCCGACAGGTACCACCCCCACGCGGACTGGGGGCACAGTTCCTCGACGGCCCCGACCAGCGCGCGGTCGACGTGCCCCTGGGCGATCGCGTTGCGGGCGTACCTGACCGCGGCCAGGCCCGATATCCGGCCGTCGGCGATCGTCGCGTTCACGCCGCGAAGGGAGTTCCTGATGGCGATCTGGCTCGCGCAGAAGTTCATCACCGAGGGCGGGAAGTGATTGGCGCGCACCAGGTACGGTTTCTCCCGCACGAGCGTCTCGCGGGAGAACTCGCTGGAACTGCGGACGCTGCCGGTGCTGGTCCCCATCACCACGCCGGTCCGCGCGCGGTCCCGGTCCGCCAGCGGCGTGCCGAGCCCCGACAGGGCCAGGGCGCTCGCCACCAGGGCGAGACGCGTGGTCCGGTCCAGTGAGCGGACCCCTTTGCCCTCCAGGTGCTCCTCCGCCCTGAAGTCCGGTGTCGCGGCCAAAGGGACCGGCGGGAACTCCCCGCCGATCGCCTCCAGCTCGGCCTCTCCCGGCTGGTGGCCGCCCTCGATCCCGTTCACTGTGCCGTTCACCGTGCCGTTCACCGTGCCGTTCACCATGTCCGCGAGCGCCTCCAGGCCGACGCCCGCGGGCGAGACGACCCCGCAACCGGTGATCACGA
This sequence comes from Streptosporangium carneum, assembly GCF_027922005.1. Classification (GTDB taxonomy): domain Bacteria; phylum Actinomycetota; class Actinomycetes; order Streptosporangiales; family Streptosporangiaceae; genus Streptosporangium; species Streptosporangium carneum. The sequence continues at coordinate 295,721 of NZ_BSEV01000009.1, forward strand.
GCGGGGCGAGAGTCGTGGTCGTCGTCACGCGGCCCTCCCCAGGATCGTGATCGCGTTGTTGCCGCCGAAGGCGAACCCGTGGTTCTGCGCGATCCGCGGCGACGCCGGGCGCCCCCTGCCCGGGACGCAGTCCACCCCGGGGCCCAGCGCGGGGTCGATCTCCGTCACGTTGGCCGTGGGCGGCAGGAACCCGTCGTACAGCGCCATGCAGCAGATCAGCGCCCCGAAGCCGCTGGCGGCGCCCATGGTGTGTCCGATCATGGACTTTATCGAGCTGATCGGTGGCAGGCGGTCGCCGAACACCTCGCGCACGGCGCTGACCTCGGTGGCGTCGTTGGTCGGGGTGCCCGTGCCGTGGGCGCAGATGTAGTCGACGTCCTCGGGGCGCACGCCCGCGTTGTGGTGCGCGGCCCGGATGCACTCCGCGATGCTGGTCGGGTCCGGCGCGACCGGGTGCTTGGCGTCGCAGTTGACGCCGTAGCCGAGCATCTCGGCGTAGATCCTGGCCCCGCGGGCCACCGCGCTCTCGAGTGGCTCGAGGAACAGCGCCACACCGCCCTCCGCGGTCAGGATTCCCGAGCGCCTGGTGTCGAACGGCCTGCACACCGACTCGGCCAGAGCCCCGAGCCGGTAGAAGCCCGCGTGTTCCCACCGGTTGACGGAGTCGGCCCCACCGCCGATCATGAAGTCCGCCTCCCCGGTCCTGACCATGTCGTAGGCGTAGCCCAGCGTGTAGTTGCTCGCGGAGCAGGCTGTCGCGACCGTGTGGGCCTCGCCGGTGAGCGCGAGCTCGGCGTTGACCGCGACGGCGATCCGGCTGGCCGGAGCCTGACGCACCAGTGCCGGGTCGAGCTGTTTCATGCCCTCGCGCACCCACTGGCCGGTGAGCGCCTCGACGACCGTGGACTCGCCGAGGGTGGTTCCCATCGCGGAACCGGCGCGCGCGGCCGAGAGCAGGCCGGGGTCGACGCCCGCGTCCGTCACCGCCAGCCGCGCGGCCGAGGCGGCGAAGAGGCTGCTGCGGCCCCACTGTCCCGTGCGGAGCCTGCGCAGAATCCGGCCTGGCTCGAAGTCGTGGACCTCGCCCGCGAAGGTGTGGGGGAATCCGGTCGCGTCGAAGCTTCTGATGGGCGACACGCCGCTGCGTCCCTCACGGATGGCCTCGGTGAAGGCGCGAGCACCCGTTCCGAGGCTGCTCACCGCCCCCAGCCCGGTCACCACCACGCGACGCGACGCCCCTTCAGGCATCGGTCCCCGCCTCGGGCGCGTATCGGTTCACCAGGCCGAGGACCGCGCTCAGATCGGTCATCTCGGGCAGGGCCTCGCTGGGGATGCAGACGCCCATGTCCCGCTCGATGCTGGAGATGATGTCGATGGCCAGCAGCGAGTCGGCGCCGTGGTCGTTCACGAAGTCGCTGGTCTCGGTGAGCTCGTCCGGTTCGATCTCGAGGACGTCGACGAGGATGTCGCGCAGCTGCCGGACTCGTTCGGACTGGTTCGTTGTCGCTTGGGTCATCGCGCTTCCTTCTCTTTACGTCTTTCGCCGGGCTCTTCACGTCTTTCACCGGGGCTGACACGTCTCAGCGAGGGGCCGGCACGCTCTCCGCCGCCGAGGCCTCCTCGAGAGCCTGGTAGATCATCTGCGCGGCCTGCCGGTTTCCCTCGTCCGTGAAGTGCACGGTGTCGGCGAAGGAGTCGCCGACGAAGAGGTCGGCCGACAGGTTCACGAAGGACACCCCCAGGTCGGCGCAGCCTTTGGCCAGCAGGGCGGCGTAGGAGTCCCAGTTGTTCTCGATGGCGCTGTGCAGGATGCCGAAAACGGGGGCGTCGAAGTCGTAGCGCTCCTTTTCCTGCACGGTGAGCGCGCGCGTGCGGGAGCTCACGAACGGCTGGAGACAGAAGAGGATCCGGGTCCGGTCACCGGCGGCCCTGGACAGGAACGCCAGGTCGCGCAGTCGTCTGCGGGCGGCGGTCTCCATGCGGGGCAGGGTGTCCGCGATGGTCCACGGGGAGGGTTTCCCCTGCGGGCGCCTGCGGGAGTCGAGGTCGTCAAGTGGCCTGCCCGTCGCGAGCGTCGCGAGGTCGAACAGCGGCAGCCGCGTCAGCTCCGCGAACGTGCGCTCGTAGGACACGGCGCCGAACACGCTGTCCGGGGTCAGGGAGCCCACCAGGTTGACGAAGTCCGGCCCCCCGCCGATGATCACCACCGTGGACGCGGCGTGCAGGAACGGCAGCGCGGCCACCACCTCCTGAAGGGAGACCGCCGCGCAGAGACCCAGGTTGAGCTGCCGGGTTCCGGTGAGGAAAGCCAGGTGGGAGGCCGGGGTCGCGCTGTCCGAGCTCGCCGCGAGGCCGATCGCCACCGAGTTGCCGAGCACGATCCCTCCTCCGCCCGAGGAGAGCCAGGTGGCGCTGTCAACCGTGCCGAACGGCGAGTCGGAGAGGCGGAAGCCCTCGTCGTCGGTGTTGAGCACGGCTGAACGGTGCCCGGGGGCGAGGGTGAACCCCAGGAAGGGATGGGGGTAGAGGTCGAGGCCGTGCCTCTCGAGCAGCATCCCGCCGCGGTGCCGCTGGGCGAAGGATTCGTGTTCGAACTTAGGGGAGGAATTCATATAGTTTGCTCCCGTCTTGCCTCTCAAGGATGAAAAGTCCGTCTCCGCTGCCACGCCGGGTCCTGCCGGGTCCTGCCGGGTCCTGGCGGGGCCATGTGCGTCCTGCGTGTCCCGCCGAGGTTCCCTGCGGGGCGGACCCTCGCGGGGCCGCCCCCACGACGCCGGGCCATGCCGCTCGGCGCGGCGCCCGCGCCCGGCCGACAGACCCGGATCCGGCAGGACTCTCGGAGAGTCGCACCCGCAGGTTGAGAGCGGCTCGTGGACGGCTCGACAGCCGTGGCCCCGGCAGCCCTTCGCGGTCCTTCGCAGCTCTTCACAGCCCTTCGCGGTCCTTCGCGGTCCTTCGCGGTCATGACCGGACGGCGGCGCCCGTCGCGACGCGTTCGAGCTCGCGCCCGACCTCCTCGGGTGAGGGCTGGCCGTGCATCTCCCGCCGCAGCCGTTCCGCGGCGGTCCGGTAGCCGGGGACGGCCAGCAGTTCGGACAACCCGTCCCTGATCGTCTCCGGTGACGAGGCCGACGCCGGGAGCACGACGCCCGCGCCCGCCTCGGCGAGCCTGCCCGCGTGACGCACGTGGTCGGGCAGCCGCGGCAGGAGAAGCTGCGGCAGGCCGTGGGCCAGCGCGGTCAGCAGCGTGCCCGCGCCACCGTGGGCGACCACGAGGTCGCACGAGGGCAGCAGCAGGTGGAGCGGCGCGGACTCCACGACGTGCGCCCGGGGCGGCAGCGGGCCGAGCAGCTCCCGCTGACCCGGTGTGACCGCGACCACCACGTCCACCTCGAGGTCGCCGATCGCCCGTGCCACCTGACCGGCGAGGAACAGCCCGGGGTCCACGCGGCTCATGGTCGTGCCCCAGGTGACGCACACGCGCGGACGGCCCGAGGGGCGTGGGAGCTCCGGCGGCAGCGTGCCGGGGCCGTTGTGCGGGACGTACCGCATCGGCAGCCGCCGGGAGCCGACGGGCACCTGCAGCCCGGCGGGGCACGGGTCGACGGTGGCCACGCCGAACGGGTCGACGGCCCGCAGGCCCAGTCTCTCGCGCAGCGGGTCCAGCGCTGCCGGGAGGAACCGGCCGACGACGCTCATGAGGTCGGTGCCGTACAGGTGCCGTACGGCGGGAACGCCCAGCACGGCCGCCGCCAGCGGCCCGGCGAAGGCCGTGGGCTCGAACACGACGAGGTCCGCCCGCCATCTCCGGCCGAGCTCGACGAGATCGTCGACCATGGCGTCGGCCAGGGCGGTCAACAGCCCGAGGACGCGAGGCCCGCCTCCGCCCGGTCCTCCGGCAGGCGTTCCGCCCGGTCCTCCGGCAGGCGTTCCGCCCGGTCCTCCGTTCGCCCCGCCGCCAAGCGTTCCCCCAGGCTCGCCGCTCCGCCGTCGCCCGGGCGGAGGCGGTGCGACGTCCCCGGGCGGTGCGATGTCCCCGGGCGGTGCGATGTCCCCGGGCGGTGCGATGTCCCCGGGCGGTGCGATGTCCCCGGGCGGTGCGATGTCCCCGGGCAGTGCGATGTCCCTGAAGGTCGCGACCGCGTCCACGTCGCGGCCCACCGGCGCGGCGGGCAGGCCGGTGCGCAGGATCGTTTCCGTGAGTTCGGGCTGGCTCGCGACCAGCACGTCGTGTCCGCCGGCCCGGCACGCCCAGGCGAGGGGAACCATCGCATACAGATGTGACGGCCACGCCCAGGTGGTGAATAGTACGCGCATCCGCCCATGGCAGCACCTGGCGCTTGTGGCAGCCTCCAGCGCCGCTCAAGGCGGGGCGGACACAATTCAAGGCCGGGCGGACACAATGACGTCCGATGCCGCGACGACGTTCGAGGTGAAGCCATGGCGGAGCTCACGATCGAGGCGTGTGGACTGGTCAAACGTTTCGGCGGGAAGGCGGCTCTGGCCGGGCTCGATCTCACGGTCGAACCGGGACGGGTGGTCGCGGTCCTGGGGCCGAACGGGGCGGGGAAGACGACGTTCGTCAGGGCGGTGGCGACGCTGTTGCGCCTCGACGGCGGTGTGCTGCGGGTCGCGGGCCTCGACGTGCGGCGTCGGCCCGAGGCGGTCCGTCGCGCTATCGGGCTCGCGGGCCAGTTCGCCTCGGTCGAACCCGCCATGACCGGGCGGGAGAACCTGGAGATGGTGGCGCGGCTGTACGGCCAGCGGGCCCGCACCGCCCGCGCCGGCGCCGCCGACGTCCTCGAGCGCTTCGGCCTCACGGCGGACGCCGACCGGCTGGCACGGACCTATTCCGGAGGGATGCGCCGCAAACTGGACCTGGGCGCCAGCCTGGTGAGCAGGCCCCGCCTGCTGCTGCTGGACGAGCCGACGACCGGGCTCGACCCGCGCTCCCGCGTCGAACTGTGGGACGCGATCGACGGGCTCGTCGACCAGGGGACCGACGTGCTGCTCACCACCCAGTACCTGGACGAGGCGGAGCGCCTGGCCGGCCACGTCGTCATCGTCGACCGCGGACGCGCGGTGGCCTCCGGGCCTCCCGCCGAACTGAAACGGCGGGTCGGCGGCAGCGTGCTGGAGGTGCGCGCGCGGGACCGCGCCGACCTGGCGAGGATCGCCTCCGCCCTCGCCGGGCTCGGCCACGCGGAACCGCGGGTCGACGAGGCCACCCGTCGCGTCAGCGTGGGCACGGTCGAGGAGACGGCCGCGAGAGGCCTGGCCGCCGGACTGCGGGCCGTCGAGGACGCGGGGGCGGAACCGCTCGAGATCGGCGTGCGGCAGCCCACGCTCGAAGAGGTGTTCCTCGCGCTGACCGGAGGGGAGACGCCGGTCACGGCGGCGGGCGCGTCCACCGGGGTGACGCGGTGAGAACGGGACGGAAGGCGACCATGACCGCTGCCGGGGCCTCGCGCGGGGCCACCCTGCCGATCGCCACGATGCTCGTCGCCAGGCGAGCCGTGCTGACCTTCCTGCGGACGCCCCAGCTCGTCGTCCTCGGCACCGTGCAGCTCGTGGGCTTCCTGATGACCTTCCGCTACGTCTTCGGCGGCGCGTTCGACACCCGGGGAGGCCTGTCGTACGTCGACTTCGCCGTTCCCGGCTTCGTCGCCGCCGGGGTGCCCTTCACGCTCATCGGCACGGCCGTGGTGATGGCCGAGGACCTCCAGAGGGGGTTCGTCGACCGCCTGCGCTCGCTGCCGTTCCCGTCCGCGGCGGTGCTGGCCGGGCGGGTGCTCGCCGACGGCGTGGTGCTCGCGTGGAGTCTGGCGATCGCCACACTGACCGGGTTCGCCATCGGTTTCCGGCCGCACGGCTCGGTCCCGCAGGCGCTGGCGGCCTTCGGGCTGTGCCTGGTGTTCGGGCTCGCCTTCAGCTGGGTCTTCATCACACTCGGCCTGCTCGCCGGAAACGGCCAGGCGGCGCAGGGGATGGCGATGCTCGTCTTCCCGCTGACCTTCGGGTCGAGCGCGTACGTGCCCGTCGAGACCATGCCGGACTGGCTGCGCGCGTTCGCGGACAACCAGCCGGTCACGTGGATGGCCAACGCCGTACGGGCTCTCACCCTCGGCGACCACGCACGGCGTTTCCTCGGCCACGACGCCGCGTACTACGTCACGGGCTCTCTGGTGTGGGCCGTCGTCATCATGGTCGTGTTCTTCTGTCTGGCCGTGGCCCGGTTCCGGCGAGGCTGACGGCGAGGCTTCGGTGGGGTCTCTGGGCTGGTTTGGTTCTTTTGGTTCTTTTGGTTCTTTTGTTCGCGTGGAGGGGGGCGGGTGGTCCGGCCGGCCGTCTCAGCTGAGCTCTGGTGAGATCAGGCCTCCGGCCTGGCGGGCGTCGGTGGTTGCGGTCCTTTTATACGCCGGCCGGACCACCCGCCCCCCTCCACGCACGGCTGCCCCGCCGTACGACGCGCGGACCGTAGTCGCTTCCTTTCCGGCCGCCCATTCATCCCTGGGCGGCTGAAGCAATCCGCAGGGGTTTCATCCACGGTGGGCCTCCCGTTGCCCACCCCATGATTGTTGCCCAGAGCACTCCGAAATCCTTGGGCGGCCCTGCTCGCCTGAGGCGACGATCCTCGAACAAAGCGATATTTCTCAGACAGAGCGACATTCCTAAGAGGTCGCGCAGACAGGCGTGCTGGTGCTACCCCGGCAGTAAGACAGGCACAGGTCCTGGCGATCATGGAGTTGTGACGCTCTGTGACCACCGGGGAGACCTGTGCCTGTGCTTCCGTCATGGCTGACCGAACCACTCGGGGGCCGATTCGCCGCTCTGTTGTCCGAGCGGCCGACCTACGCGGCGACTCATCCGCTGGGCTGCCACCGCCCACGCATCACCGACCGGATCGTCTTCGACAAACCGTCACGACTCTCCGCTGCTCGCCCCGGCCCTGGACCGCCTGGACGACCTGGGACCGCTGCCCGACGACGTCACCGTGCACCTGGACGTCTGCTACGACTCCGACAAGACCCGCGCCCTCCTCGACGAACGCGGCCTGCACGGCCGCATCGCACACAAGGGCGAGAAGGCGCCCGTCCAGGCAAGCTGGAGGTGGCACGTCGAACGCACCCACGCCTGGCAGAACGCCTTCTGCCGGATCGCCCGCTGCTACGAGCGGCACGCCACCGTCGTCGACGCATTCTTCGACCTCGCCGACACGATCATCACCGTGCGCAGTCTGATCCGTCAGGCATGGACGACTCACCGCTGGGACGGACGCCCGAATCGCCGACCATGATCGCACCCCTACCCGTACAGTCTCCTACAGCCCCGGGTAGAAGCCCGGAGAGCCCAGCTGCTCGAACCAGCTCGGTGGCTCAGGCGCGGTGAACGCGTTGGTCATCGCGTCCAGCCAGGCAGCGAACGTGGGGAAGTCCGGGGTGGAGTTGGCCAGGTCCTCCCAGTCCCCGCCCTCAACGTAGCGTGCGTGCCCTTCCTGATCGTCGTAGTGGTGGTAGTAGACCGGATATTCGCCGTCTGCGTCCGGCTGGGTGACATCGAAGCACCAGACCGCCTCGTTGTCCGCGTCGGCGAGGGCGAAGCCGACCAGGTGGTTGGTGGACAGCCACCGGCCGTCGCCGCGGTCCACATGCTCGGGCATGTGCACGAGATCGGAGTTCAGCTCAACGATGGCATCGTCGCCGACGACGACGAACTCGATGTACCCGTTGGATGAGACGTCCCAGCGCTTACAGGCAAAGGTGTTGTGCTCGGCGAGGAAAGCCCGGTAGCCGGGCGGAGCCGTCCAGTCGACGGTTCCGAAATGGGGCTTCAGCCCTGTCTCGCGGTCGCGGACGGCTTCGGCGGAGGCGGGCTCCGACGCCGTGATGATGACCGTTCCGGCTTCGGCGGCGCGGTGAAGGATTGCCAGACTCTCGTGTATCGACATCGCGGTCCTTGATCGGGTGATCGTACGGCTACGTAGGCGTGGCCCGACAACTGTAGGTGCCTGATTGTGGCCGGTGAGAGCGATCGGCGGGATCCGTAGAGCTGCACAAGGCGATGACGTATTCAATTACGCAGCGTCACGTTCGAGAACCCCAGCGGCCCGAACCCGCCCGCCTGGCTCCCAGCCGCCCGCAACCGATACGCAAGATCGTTCACCTATTGGTGGAGGGGCCGGCCCGCGCGATGCTGGGAACGCCGACATGTTCGTCATCTCACGCGAGGGCCGCGACAGCGGCCCCGCCTCCGCTCCCCGGCCGGACGACGCCGGGCGGGGGACGGAGAACGGCCGGTTCCTCATCCGCCACCATGGGAGCCTTCATGATCATGACGCCGGAGGCCTTCGCGGTCTCGGACGAGTTCCGGCGCGGGCTGCGCACGCTGGCCCTGTCCCGCGACCCCCGCGACGTCAGGCCGCTGGCTGCGCTGGTGTCCGCCTACTACGCCGCGGACCGGCATCCCTACAAGATCCGTGATCTGGCCGCGTTGCTGGCCGTTCGGGAAAGGCCCTTCGATTCGAGGAACCCGCTGTACGACGAGTGGGAGCCGGTACTGGACAAGTTGATGCTCGAGGAGTGGGAGCCGGTGCTGGGCCTGCTGCCCCTCTTCGAGCGCGTACCCGCCAAGCCCGGCGTATGGGCGGAGCTGATCGCCTGCCTGACACAGGAACTGGTGTTGCTCGGTGCCGACCTGACTCGCGTACCGGCGGCGCTGCGCTGCGCGGCCGCCCTGCGAAAGCAGGGCCACCCCCTGGCCAGGCTGCCCCTGCGACTCTCCCGGGGGGAGGGAAACAGGCTGAACAGGCATTCGTGCTCCGTCCGCGGCTGGGAGCCCCACCATTCCCACTACTACCTCAGGGAGGAAACGGAGATCGAGAAGAAAACGACGTTCCCCCTCCCCGGATGGGATGCGCGCTCCTCGCGCGGGGGCTTTGGGCACGGCGAGCCCCGGCGCGTGAGCACTCCGGGGCAGGAGCGACTCATCGCCGCCGCGGTGGAGCACTGGGGCCCGCCGTACCTGGCGATGACCATCGAGCTTCCCCGGCGTTTCGAACCCGGGGAGATGAGGTCACCGGCCGTGAACGCGCTGCTGCCGGGCTGGTGCGGGAGGGAGATCAGGCTGAAGGGACATCCGGCCACCCTGAAGGAGGCGTTCGCCGAGCTGTTCTACAACGCCTGCTGCGATGTCCGCCATGTCCGAGGCTTCCGTGGCGGGTACGCCAGGATGAAGGCGTGGCAGTCGGTCGCGGGACTCGTCCGCGCCCCCGCCCAGGCGTCCGCGCACCGGATCGGCAGGATCGCCACCCGGTGGCGGTGGACGATGTTCACCCTCGTCGAACAGCGGCAGGACTACTCAAGGGATGGGATGATCTCGATCGGCGCGCTCAGCCCCGGAGGGGACAAGGTGAGCTTGCTGATCTCCCTCTCGAAGTGGGCCCATTGGAACCGCTAACGCAATGAGCTGAGGCGGCGCCGGCAGATCAAGGCGCAGCCGAGGCTGAGGAAGGCTTCGTGGATGTCGGCGCGCACCTCCCAGCGGATACGCAGTCGACGGAAGTGGTGCAACAAGGCAAAGGCCTGCTCGACGACCCAGCGGTGTTTGCCCAGGCCGGAGCCGTGCTCGGTGCCGCGTCGGGCGATCAGCGGGCGAATGCCCAAGCCGCGGACCTGCTTGCGGTACTTGTCGTGGTCGTAGCCGCGGTCGGCGAGGACGACATCGGGGCGCCGACGCGGCCGGCCGCGCTTGCCGCGCACCGGCGGGACGGCCTCCAGAAGCGACATCAGCTGGGTGACGTCGCCCGCGGTTGCCGCCAGTCACAATTGCCGCCAGCGGGATGCCGGTGGCGTCGCTGATCAGCTGGTGTTTGCTGCCGGATCGTCCCCGATCGACCGGCGACGGGCCGGTCTGCGCCCCCCTTTTTAGGGCTCTGACGTGGGAGGAGTCCACCGAAGCCCGGGAGAGGTCGATCGCTCCTGCCGCGCGCAGCCGGGCCAGGAGCACCTCGTGCAGGCGCTGCCAGACACCGGCCTTGTGCCACTCGTTCAGCCGCCGCCAGCACGTCATGCCCGAGCCGTACCCGAGTTCCTGCGGCAGGTGTTCCCAGGAGATCCCGGTGTGCAGCACGAACAGCACACCCTGCAGGGCCAGACGGTCATCCAGGCGCTTTCGCCCTGGCCAGCGGGCTCGCCGCTGATGTTTGGGCAGCAGGGGCTCGATGATCGCCCACAGCTCGTCGCCGACCTCCCACGGCTTCAGCCGCGCCAACCCGCTCACCTCTCCCGCTGTCGTTACAGCGAGAGATCAAACCACAACGGAGATCATTCTGTTAGGAGCTATAAGGCAGGACGATATTTCTCGACCTCTCGGGCAGAGTGACATTTCCAAGGCGGGATGATGCTTCTCGGGCAGGGCGATACTTCTCGGGGAGGCGACAAGGATTCCAGGGGGGCTCTGGGCAACGATCAGAGGGCGGGCAACAGGCGGCTCACCGAAGTCGGCGCCTCACGGGTGGGAAAGGCCTTTTCTAGTCGGGGTTTTTCCACCTCAGCCCTGAGCTCCTTTCTGCATGGGGGCTTCAGCTACGGCGATCGACCATGGACCGGACCCGGAACGGATTGCTTCAGCGCCTTAACCGGCGGACCTGGGGACGGACAGCTGGGTGACACAGCGCAGCATGCCGTTGTTGAACGTCCGGACGAAGCCCTCGACGGTGTCGGTGTCGCGGGGGGAGCGCAGGTACGGCTTGAGCCTGCGCTCCACCTCCTGGACGCCCGGCTGGGCCGCCATGTGCCGTGCCACGGCGTCCAGGTCGCCCTCGAACTCGATGAACCGCACCAGCAGGCTGTCCCTGACGAACACCGCGGTGGCCAGGATCCGCCCTGCCTGCCGGCCGTCCGCGTCCGGCACCACCGCCGACTTCGGCCGCTGGAAGTCGGAGAAGACCTCGGCGACCTCGTCCTCGTAACCGCTCTCTATGTCGTAGGTGATCGCTACGAACGGCATCGCGTCCTCCTTTGGCGTCCGCTGTCGTGCCGCAGGATGCACCGGAGCGCTGGGGGGCGGCTCGATCGGCGGTCGGCCGGGGCAGCCCCAGTGAGGCTCGAGTCGGCCGTGGCAGCCTCGCGTGGGGAAACCGGAGCTCAACGCCGGTGACCGGCCGGCGAACCGGGCGGGCACCGGAGAAGGAGGGGCGCAGTGGCGGCGTACGACGAAACCGTGCCGGTCCTCATCGTCGGCGGCGGATACGCGGGCCTCGCGTCCTCGCTCTTCCTGTCGCACCACGGTGTGCGTTCCGTGCTGGTCGACCGCCATCCGGACGTGTCGATCCAGGGCCGGGCACGCGGGATCAACCAGCGGACCATGGAGATCTACCGCCCGCTCGGCGTCGCGGCGCGCATCAGGGAGGCGGGCCGGCCCTTCGACGGGGAGGCGGGCGTGGTGCGCTGCCGGAGTCTGGCGGACGAGTGGCACTGGATCCTGGAGGACGACACGCGTGGTGCGCTGCCCGAGCTGACCGCCTGCGAGTTCGGCATGGCGGACCAGCGCAGCGTCGAGCCCGTCCTGATCGACGCCGCGCGCGCGAACGGCGCCGACATCCGCTTCGGCGTCCGGTGTGTCTCGGTCGAGGCGGACGCGGACGGTGTCACGGCGGTGACCGAGGACCGGGAGGGGCGGCGGCGCACCGTCCGCTCCGGCTATCTCGTCGCGGCCGACGGCTTCCGCGGCGCGATCAGGCGGCGGCTGGGCGTCGCCCGTCTCGGACCCGGGGTCACCCAGCACTGGGTGACCTTCGTCGTCGAGGCCGACCTCTCGGAGGTCGTGAGGAGACGGGCGCTGTTCTGGATCGTCGTCAACCCCGAGATCGGCCTCGGCTCGTTCCTCACCACGGCCGTCCCGAACCAGTGGGCGATCAGCGTCACCTACGACCCCGGGAAGGAGTCGGCGGCCGACTTCACCCCCGAGCGCTGCGCCAGGCTGGCGAGGGCGGTCGTCGGCAGGGACGTCGCGGTCGAGATCCTGGACGTCGCGAGCTGGGAGGAGGCGGTCGGCGTCGCCGAGCGCTTCCGCGAAGGCCGGGTCTTCCTCGTCGGGGACAGCGCGCACGTGTGGCCGCCCGCGGGGGCGATGGGGGCGAACGCGGCCGTGCAGGACGCCCACAACCTGGCCTGGAAGCTCGCGGGCGTGGTCGGGGGCTGGGCGGCCGACGGTCTGCTCGACTCCTACGAGGCGGAGCGCGGACCCGTCGCCAGGGCGCTGGCGGACATCACCGTACGGCGGCAGCGGGCCCGCTTCGGCGGCGGCCCGGACGAGGAGGACGTGGACGACGTGGACGACGTGCTGTGCACGCTCGGTCAGCGCTATCGGTCCGCGGCGGTTGCCGGCGCGGAGCACGAGACCGTCTACGGCGACAAACTGGAGCAGCGGGCCGTCGCGGGCGTCCGCGCGCCGCATCTCCGTCTGGAGGCGGAGGGCGCGCCGATCTCCGTGCACGACCTCTTCCACGACGCCTTCGTGCTGCTCACGGGGCCCGGCGGCGGCGCGTGGGCGGACGCGGCGGGCCGGGTCGCGGCCCGGACCGGGGTCCCGCTGCGGGCCTACCGCGTCGGCCCCGCCTCCTCCGGCGTCGAGCTGGTCGACGTCGACGGCGTCTGGGAGACCCGCTACGGCCTCGACGGTGACGGCGCGGCGCTCGTCCGCCCCGACGGTTACGTGGCCTGGAGGGCGGAGGCGGGGACCGGCGACCCCGCCGCCCTGCTCGACGGGGTGCTCGGCCGGATTCTCGGCACGGCGGGCTGACCCGGGTACGGCGGACCCTGCGGGCTCTCCGGCCCCCGCCCCTTCGGACGTGTCCCGCTCTTTCAGACGTCTCCCGCTCCTTCGGCCATGTCCGGTGTCTTCGGACGCCCTGGCTGGCCATGTCCGGTGTCTTCGGACGCCCTGGCCTTTTCGGCTCTGCTCACCGGGTACGGGGCGGCCCGGCGGCGTGGACGCGCGGCGGCCGGGCAGGTCAGGCGTCACCGCCTGGCCGACCCGGCCGTGGTCGTTCGCCCGTCGCCCGTCCACGCCGTCACGGGGACGCGCGGGACGTGGCGGGCACGTTCACTTCGGGCGGTTGTAGTGCGCGGGCGGGGCCATTCCCGCGTCGATCGTGTAGTCCGCGCCCGTCACGCTGCGCACCCTGCCGGACGCCAGCAGCACCACCAGGGCCGCCACCTCGTCGGGTTCGATCATCTTGCCGGTGGACAGTCCGGTTATCTTCGGCACCGCCGCGACGAACTCCTCGGGGGTGACCCCCGCCCGCCGCGCGATCTCCGGGTTGGTCCACAGCCGGGTCCGCACGGGGCCGGGGGAGATGGTGTTGACGCGGACTCCCTGCGAGCTGAACTCCGCCGAGAGCGCCTTGCCGATGTTGGCGAGCGCGGCCTTGGCCGCCGAGTAGTGGCCGAGCCGGGGGTCCACCATGCTCGCGTTCATCGACCCGATGTTGACGATCGCGCCGTCGCGTTCGATCAGGCTGGGCAGCGCCGCCCGGGTGGCCCGTATCGTGGTCATGACGTTCAGGTCGAACGTGTGCCGCCAGACGTCGTCGTCGATGTCGAGGAAACCGGCCGCCAGCTTCACGCCGCCGCCGACGTTGTTGACCAGGACGTCGATGCCGCCGAACTTGGCGAGGGCCTGCTCGATCAGCAGTCCGGGCCCCTCCTCGGTGAGGAGGTCGACCTCGAACGTGTGCGGTGTGGCCGCGAGCAGTTCCGGGGTGATCGTGCGCGCGCCGCCGAACACCTCGGCGCCCGCCGAGACGAGTGCCTGCACGCACGCCAGCCCGATTCCGGCGCCGGCTCCGGTCACCACGGCTTTCCTGCCGGAAAGGTCGAATTCCATGCCGTCTCCTGTTTCCTGGGGGCGAGTCAGCCTCGGCTGCGGTTCCCGGTGAGGAACCGTCCCGTGGGCCCGTCGGCCGGAAGGGTCGCCACGTCGGCGATGTACCGGGCCGCCTCTTCTGGGAGGGTCGTCTGGGTCGGCATCATCCTGGTGCGGACCCGTCCCGGGTTCACCGCGTTCACCAGCACTCCCGACCCCTCGGTCTGGGCGGCCAGCATCGCGGTGAGCCCGTTCAGCGCGCTCTTCGATATCGAGTAGCCGGGCGCGCCGGCGAACAGGGCGCCGCCGAACTCGGCGGTCGTGCCGCTGGAGACCAGCACCACCCGGCCCCATCCCCTGCGGACCATGGGCGGCACGAACGCCTGCGTCACCCGCCATGAGCCGAGCAGGTTCACCAGCAGTGTCCGCTCGACGAGTTCGAGGGGGACGGAGAGCGGATCCGTCCCCATGTCCAGCAGCACGCCCGCGTTGCAGACCAGCACGTCGACCGGGCCGATCTCCTCGCTCGACCGGATGACGCCGTCCGGGTCGGTGACGTCCAGCGCGTGCGAGCGCACGCCGGAGCCGATTTCCGCGGCCGCGGCGCGGGCCGCCTCGGCGTCCCGCCCGGTCACCACGACCCGCAGGTTCCTGCGGTGCAGTTCGGCGGCGACCGCGCGGCCGATGCCGCGGTTGGCTCCCGTGACGAGAGCGGTGCGCGGTTCGGCAGCCGTTTCCCCGTGGGTCATCCGCCCACCTCCACGTCGCCGCGGCGACGCCCGCCTCCCACGGGGGCGGGAGGGCGCCGGATCGGGTCGCGGTTCACCAGACGACCGGGATCTCGCTGAACCCCTCCATGAATCCGCCGAGCCCCCTGGGCAGGTCCTCGCCGGCGACCGCGAGGTCTATGTCCGGGAAGCGGCGCAGCAGGGTCTCGGTCGCGACCTGGAGTTCCATCCGGGCCAGCGCCGCGCCCACGCAGTAGTGGATGCCGGCGCCGAAGGTCATGTGGTGGTTCTCCTTGCGGCGGATGTCGAGCGTGAAGGGGTCGCTGAAGACGCTCTCGTCCATGTTGGCCGACTCCTCGGACAGCAGGACGCTGGACCCGCTTCTGATCACCGTGCCGTCGGACAGTTCGATGTCCGCCAACGCGTAGCGCAGCGTGCCGATCGAGGACCCCATGATCTGCGCCCGCAGCAGCTCCTCGACCGCCGAGGGGACCAGCGAGTAGTCGGCCCTGATCTCCTCGACCAGATCCTGCCGGTGCAGCAGGACGGCGGTTCCGGTGCCGATCTGGCTGGCGGTGGTGACGTAGCCCGCGATGAGCAGGCTCTGCGTCCAGAAGTGCAGCTCATGCTCGGACAGTCGGTTGTCGTCCTCGTCCCTGACCCTGATCAGATCGCTGATCAGGTCGTCGCTCGGGTTCGCCCGCTTGAACGCGATCAGCTCGACGAGGTAGCTCCACAGTCCCGTGCGGCATTCCTCGACCTTCTCCGGGGGCAGCTTGGTGACCGACAGGAAACCGTCCACCAGTCCGCGGAACCTGTTCCGGTCCTCGGGAGGGATGCCCAGCAGCCTGCAGATCACCAGGATCGGCAGCGGGAAGGCGAGCGCCTCGTTCAGGTCGGCGGGCCTGGGGCCCTTCGCCATCTCCTCGAGCAGCTCGTCGGTGACCGCCTGGGCGAACGGGCGCAGCAGTTCTATCCGGCGAGCGGTGAACGCCCTGGTGACCAGGCCGCGCATCCGCGTGTGGTCCGGTGGGTCGGCGTCGATCCGGGGGTCGACGAACAGCTCGTTGTCCGCGGATATCCTCGCGACTTCCGGCCTGGCGATGTTCTTGCTCAGTCGTTCGTCCGCGAACAGTCTTCTGACGTCCTTGTAGCGGGTCACCATCACCGCGGTGTCGCCGCTGGGCAGTCTGACCTCGACGAGGGCCTTCTCGCGCAGTCCCCGCAGTCCGGTGGGGACCTCCATCGGCGGCGTCCACTGAAAGGGATATGAAACTGGAGTTTCGGTGCTCATCTCGCTGGAGACCTTTCTCGTCGGCTGCTCGTCTTCGAGGTCCACGGGTCACACCGGCCACGGAGGCTGCAGGACGCAGCACTCCGCGAACGCCCATTCGTAACGGACGCCGATGGAGAACTGCTCGACGATCAGCTGACGCTGCCAGGTCGAGCACCTCTCGCCGGCTCGGTCGACCATGTCGAAGAACGCCTGGACCGCGTACCGGTACGACTCGCCCGGGTGGTAGACCTCGATCCACGGCAGGTAGCGCGAGCCGGGCGTCGCGTCGCGCTTGAGGCGGTCGGACACCTCCGCGTTGAACCACACCATGGGGAGCAGCGCGCCGACGCCGGAGTTGAAGGATCGCGCGCTGGCGGCCGCGAAGAACGACGCGTGCGCGTGGGTGGCGGGATCCACCGGACGCGGCTCGCCGAGCTTCGGCAGGCCCAACTCGTCCGCCAGGTCGGCGTAGGTCCGGCGCAACCTGTCCCTGGCCTCGAGCGTGCCGACGATCGACTGGCCGAGCAGGAGCGTGTCCTCGTCGTCGGGAGCGGTCGCCGCGCACCGGGCCAGCGCCCGGGCGTAGGCGGGGAGCAGGAAGGCGGTGTCCTGCTCGACGAAACAGGCGAGCGCCTCGCCCGGCAGCGAACCGTCCCGGAGACCTGACCAGAAGGGATGGTCCTGCACCTTTCGCAGCACCGGTTCCCCGACCGCCATGAGTTTCCTGTGCAGCATCGGCCTTCCTTCGTCACGGCGCGAACTCCGGTGGGACCGTACCGAGACCCGCTTGACGCCTTCTGGAGGCCGCCGCCGGACGCGGGGCTCCGCTTCGGACGCGTCCCAGCCGCTCTCGAGCCCGTTGGCGGAGATTGATGGCCGACATGTCCTCGACGCCGAGCAGCAGGCCGGGCGGCAGGCCGTAAGGAACACACGATGGATCTTGGTCTGGAAGACAAGCGGGTACTGATCACCGGCGCCACCCGTGGCATCGGCCTCGCGACCGCGCGTGTGTTCGCGCGGGAGCGCGCGCGGGTCGCCGTCACCTACCACACCTCCGACGCGGCGGCCAAGCGTGTGGTCGAGGAGCTCGGCGGAGGCGACCGGGCGTGCGCCCTGCGCTACGACCTCGCCGATCCGGCCTCCGCCGCCGAGACGGTCGCCACGGTCGAGGAGCGCTGGGGCGGGGTCGACGTCGTGGTGGCGAACGCCCAGACGTGGGTGTGGATCAACCCTGAGGACGTGCCTCCGTACCAGGACCTCCCCATGGACCACTGGCTCGCCCTCTTCCGCGAGAACGTCGAGGGTCATCTGTGGACGGTCCGGCAGGCCCTGGGCGGAATGCGGGAACGGGGCTGGGGGCGCATCGCGCTGCTGTCCTCGGTCACCGCGACCCACGGGAATCCGGGCTCCGAGCTCTACAGCGCGGCCAAGGCGGCGTTGCACGGCTTCGCGCGAGGGCTGATGTGGACCCGCGACGGGGTGCTCGCGAACGTGGTCGCGCCGGGAGGCACGCTGACGGAGAGCCTTGAGGCGGTGGACCCCGAGCTGCTCGAGCGAGCCGTACGGGAGACCCCGAGCGGTCGCCTGAGCACCGCGGAGGACGTCGCGCGCGTGGTCGTCTTTCTCTGCTCGGAGGCGAACGGCAACATCAACGGTGAGGTCGTGCACACCGCCGGCGGCCGCTGAGCACTCGTTCCCTGAGCCGGGCCGAGGACGTCGCGGCGGGTGGCGCAGGCGACGTCACGCCTTTCGCCATGCCATACGGCTTAAGGTGAAATTTGACCGTTATCTGGTATTTGCGGCATTCTTGTGGGTCGCTCGGCGGTAGAAATGACGGTCAAAAGGGATGCTTCGCCGTTCCTGCCCTTGCCGTCGATGATTCAGGGTGATCGGCGCTCCGGCATGTCTTCGCCTTCGGCGCGGCCGGTGACGCGGAGTCGCGCGAAGCCTCATTGGTCCGGCGAAGACCCCCTTGTTGGGGTTAATACCATGTCGTATGTTTTGGTCAAGCGAACCGAGTTGGTACATTCGCCGAACAGTGTGGTAGATAAATGCCCGATCGATCCCCAGGTGTCCGCTGAAATCCGAAATGAAATAAACCGTACCGTGTCGTTCGCCCGGGAGGCATGTCTCTCACCTGCGGCGACGTGACCGGGAAGCCGCATCCTCGCAGATCAGACGCGTCCGCCCCATTTCGACGATCTTTGGTCGCCGTCAACCCCGAATAATAGAGGTTGACGCACTTTCCGGCGGCATATTAAAACGAGAAAGAATGAGACTGGGCTTGCCTCGGGCCGACCTGGACGTCGCAGTCATTCGACTACGGACAGTTAGCACGTCTTCGCCCTGCAACGCCTGACCTGATCATCTCGTAGTTAGGTCGACCGCATGGATCGTGGTACTCCGTCCCATCCGGAGCGAAGCGGGTCCGAGCCGCCGCGCCGGCCGCGGGGGCGCCGGGCGTCCGCGGTCGCGACAGACGCCCGGCCGAGATCGAGGGCATTGGGGCCGGAGGGAATCTCAGAACGGGGAAGAAACGGGGAAGAAAAGGGGTGTGAAAAACGGCGGGGACTGGCTGTGCTTCGAGCGTCCTCATGGTGAGCCGAGGTTAGCATCCTAAATGTGTGCTCATTACGAGCATATGTATTCGAAGGGGGCAAAGTGGGTTTCTGTGTTCTCGGGCCGCTATCCGTAACCCATCAGGGCCGGGACATTACCCCGACAGCGCCGAAGGTACGTCAGGTCCTGGCATTTCTGCTGGTGCGCAGGAATCAGATCGTGCAGGTCAGCGAATTCGTCGACGAACTGTGGGGCAGCCACCCCCCGGACAGTGCGATGACGACTCTCCAGACCTACATCTACAAGTTGAGAAAAGACACGCTGGACCCTTCGGGGCTGGCCCGCCTGCACACTCAGCCGTCCGGATATCTTCTCGACGTCGCCGACGACAGAATCGACGTCTGCGGTTTCGAGCGGCTTTCGCGCCAGGGGCGTCTCGCGCTGGAGAACGGCGATCCGCTGCGCGCCAGCGAGTTGCTGTCGGAGGCGCTGGAGCTGTGGCGCGGCCAGGCGCTGCTCGGTGTCACGGCGGGGGAGATCCTGTCGGCCCACGTGACCCGCCTGGAGGAGAACAGGCTGCGGACACTGGAGATGCACATCGAGGCGGACATGAGACTCGGCCGCTACCAGGAGCTCATCAGCGAGCTGAAGGTGCTCGTCTACGCCTATCCCCTTCACGAGCGCTTCCACGGGGACCTCATGACGGCGCTGAACCGGTCGGGGCGCCGTTACGAGGCCTTGGAGGTCTACCGGCAGTTACGCGGCGTGCTGATCGACGAGCTCGGCCTTGAACCGTCCTCCTCCATGCAACGCCTGCACCAGTCGCTGCTGAGCGCCGACTCCGCGGATCCCGTCAGGGGCGGACAGGCCCCTGTCAGAAGCAGGCAGACCCCGGCCGGCCCCCGGCAGGCCCCGCCGGTGGCCGCCACCGTGCGGTACGCCGCCACCCTGACCGTCCCCGCGCAGCTCCCACCCGACATCTCCGACTTCACCGGACATGCCGACTCGTTGCGCGAGGTCCGCCAGATACTCGCCGAGTGCCAGGACAACAGCACCACGGCCCGGGTGGTGTCGATATGCGGAATGGCGGGGGTGGGGAAGACGACCCTGGCGCTGCACGCCGCCCACATCGACCGGGCGCAGTACCCCGACGGACAGCTCTTCGCGGACCTGCGCGGCGCCTCCGCCACCCCGACCCCGCAGACCGACATCCTCGCGGGCTTCCTGCGTGCCGTAGGCGTCCCGGAACACCAGATCCCTCCGAGCCTGGAGGAACGCAGCAACCTCTTCCGCACCTGGAGCAACGGCAGACGGGTCCTGGTCGTGCTCGACGACGCCCGCGCGGCCTCCCAGGTGACCGCGCTGCTGCCCGCGACGCCCCGGTGCACGGTGATGATCACCAGCCGCGAGGGCCTGCAGAGTCTCCCCGGCGTGCAGACCGTGAAACTCGGCGTCATGAAGCAGGCCGAGGGCGTGGAGCTGCTCGGCCGCATCATCGGCACGAACCGCGTGGCCGCCGAGCGGGAGCAGGCGGAAAGGATCGTCGACCTGTACGGCAACCTCCCCCTGGCACTGCGATGCGTCGGCGCCCGGCTGGCGGCCGCGCGGACCTGGCCGCTGCGCAAGATGGCGGCGCTGATCGAGTCCGGACCCGCGCCTCTCGACCAGCTGCGGTTCGCGGAGTTCGACGTGCGGGCCGACTACGACGACACCTACTTCCGGCTCGACCCCCACGACCGCAGCGCCCTTCGGCTCCTCAGCCTGCTTCCCCCGCAGGAGTTCACCGCCGCGACGGCGGCGGGCCTCCTCGGCAGCGCGACCGACGCGGTGGAGGCCCAGCTCATCCGGCTGGTCAGCTGCCACCTGCTCGACGTCACGTCAGACGGCACCGACGGCATCCACTACGAGATGCACAAGCTCACCCGGCTCTACGCGAGGGAACGACTGAACCGCGAGTTCATCCACCCCGAGATGAGCCTCCCCACACAGCAGGGCCACCCCGCCTGAACCGGCTTCCCGCGGTCACGGCTCGAGGCGGGCTCGAGGACGTGCGGGAACGGGGCACGGGGTCCAGCGATCGACCAGACGGGTCTGCTGTGCTTGCCGGTGGGAGACGTCGCCTGACGGGGCGGTCTCCTTTCGGCTCAGGTCAGCTCAAGGTCCGGTGAGGGAGGGTGGGTGTGTCTGGTCCCGGGATTTCCCCGAGAAGACGTCCGGCGCGTCGAAGGAGGTGGCACCCGTTCCGTTCGGGAGGCTCGATGACGACGCGCGCGGTGCGCACGACGGCCGGCGCCGGGGCGGTCGGCTGATGGCCGGGCGTCTCCACACGACAGAGAACGGCCACACGACGGAGAACGGCCGCACGGCGCAGGACGGCCACACGGCGCAGGACGGCGGAGGCGGGTCCGGCGCCGCGCGCGCCAGGGTGCTGATCTACGCCGCCGCGCCCTCGGACGAGCCGGGCGCGGTCGAGGCGGCCTACCACCGGATCAGCCGCGACCTCGCGGGCACGCCGGGCCTGCTCGGGAACGAGCTGCTGCGCGCGGCCGACGACCCGGCCGCGTTCGTGGTGATGAGCGAGTGGGAGAGCCTCGCCGCCTTCCGCTCCTGGGAGGAGGGCGCGGCCCACCGCGGCGCCACGGCTCCGCTGCGCCGCTACCAGCAGGCTCCGGCCCGCAGGCCGTTCGGCGTCTACGAGGTGGCCGCCTCCTACTGAGACGGCGCAGGCGGCCTCCGTCCCGCGGGCGCGCCGCGGGACGGAGGCCGTGGTTCAGGCGGTGGACCTGGGCCGGGCCGCCAGAACGAGGGCGCGGAGCTCCTCACGGGTCGGCCCGGCCTTGCCCGCGGGCACAGTGGCGGACACAGGGGCGGGCACAGTGGCGGACACAGCGGCAGGCGCGGCGACGGGCGCACCGGAGGTCGCGGCGGTGAGCCGGTCGCGGGCCTTCCTGGCTCCCTCGACGAGGTCGGGATTGTCGAGCACGACGTCGGCGGGGCCCGCGAGGTTGACCCGGCGGCAGAAGGCACGGCCGAGCTCGAGGTCGGCGAACACCCCGGCGGCGAGGCTCTCGGCGATGAGATGCTGACGCTCCATCTCGGCGCGGTCGTGCTCGGGCACCTCCTGCCCCGTGCTTCGGTAGATGCGGGCCCGGTCCATGGCGGCGGACTCCCGGTAGACGGCGTCGGCCTCGGCCGAGGTGGCGGCGTCATAGGCGAGTGCCAGGGCGGACAGGTCGGACCCGTGGCGGGCGACGGCCTCCGCGGCGGCGAAGGCGTGGGTGAGCGCCATCGACGCCCCCCAGCCGTAGGCGGGATTGGTCGTGCACATGGCGTCGCCGACGGGGAGAAGACCGAGCACGACCGGAGCGCCGTCGACCACGTAGCGCCTGCGGACGTTGTGGTGTCCCCCCATGGTCTGGACCTCGGCCACGGGCGTGGCGTTGGCCGGATCGATCCAGGGCTCCACCTCCGGGATGCCGCGGGCGACGGCCTCCCAGGCCCACGTGTGGCGCAGCGGCCGCATGTCCGGGTCGTCGGGCCGGGCCTCCAGGCAGATCGCGAAGGTGTCGTGGTCGCCGGGGAAGCCGAGGAACATGACGCTCTCAAGCTCTCCCCGGAGGATCGCGACCGCGGTCCTGGGCATGGAGCAGCTCGGTGTGAACCGGTAGTAGCGACTGTGGTAGACGGTCTGGCAGTCCTGGATGTCGGTGTGGACGTGCGCGCCTTCGGCCGCGAGCCACCGGGACACCGGCGAGCGCCTGCCGCCGCAGTCGAGCACCAGGTCCGCCTCCAGCTCGCGCCCGTCGGAGAGCCGGACTCCCGTCACCCTCCGCGGCCCCGCGGGAGACCGGTCGAAGCGCAACCCGCTCGCGACGGCGGGGCACAGGAAGCGGATCCCGGCCTCGGCCTCGGCGCTGCGACGCAGGGAGAGCTCGAAGGCGGAACGCCTGGCCCACACGACGGTGAACTCGTCGTCGGAGGGACGCCAGAGTTCCGGGGCGACAAGCTGCTTGAAGACGTTGATCTCCTCGATGCCGTCGGCCTTGAGCCGTTCGAGGACGTCGGGCGCGTGGGCCGCCAGCAGGCTGCGAGCCCGCGCGGAGAAGCCGTGGGGCAGACGGAACTGGGGGACGCCGCGGCGTCTCCACGCCAGGAAGGGGTCCTGGTCACGGTCGTCGGGCGGTGGAGGGTCACGCTCGACCAGCGTGACCGGACAGCCGCGTCCGGCCAGGGCGACGGCCGCCGCCAGGCCGGCGATCCCCCCGCCGAGGACGACCACACGCGGAGCCGTCGGAGTCTCCCCTGATTCGCTCACGGTTGTCTCTCCCATGGCGTCTACCGGCGCCACTCGATGAGCTCGTCGTTCGGCCTGCGAGGCACGGCGTGGTCGGGAACGGGGATGGGGAAGTCGTTGTCGGGGTGCCCGACGGTGATCACGCCTGCCAGGGCGACGTCATCCGGCATGCCCGCCACCTGCGCCAGGGCGTCCAGCTCGTCGGTGTAGACGGAGCTGAAGTAGCCGGTCGCGAGCCGCTCGTTGATCGCGGCGAGTTGCAGCAGCATGAACATCGCGCCGGCGTCGAACCACCAGAAAGGCACCGGCCAGGGAATCTCCGTGTACCCGGGGCGCACCTCCTCGGCCTGTCCGTATCGCTCGTGGTAGGAGCGCTCGCGGATGCCGACGTAGATGTGCACGGGCGCGGTGGAGATCCACGGGGGGAAGCCGAACTCGAGGTAACGGCCCTCGGAGATGTCCGCGGCCTGCCGTCTGAGCTTGGCGTCGGTGACGACGACCAGCCGGTGGCCCTGGCTGAACCCCGCGCTGGGCGCTCGCCGTACCGCCCACAGGATGCGGTTCAGCGCGTCATCGGAGACGGGCTCCTCGGTGTAGCTGCGCACCATCTGGCGCTTGCGCAGCACGTCGGAAAAATCCATGCTAATCACCTCACGATGTCAGATCGCCAGCTCTACGGCGTAGTGCTTCAGCCATGTGTTGAACTGCAGTGCCATCTCGATGTGCATCCTGCTGATCCACTCGTGGGCCGCCTCGGAGCGACCGGCGAGCGTGCGCCGTACCGCGTCGGCGTCGAGGAACGGCAGCGCCGGTGACGAGGGGTCGCCGACCAGGTCGGCCAGCTCGTCGTGCAGCATCCGGGTGTAGGCGGGGTCCTGGGTGACCGGCCACGGGCTCTTCGTCCGCTCCAGGACGGACGGGGGCACGAGGTCGCGCACCGCGGCGCGCAGGATGCTCTTCTCCCGCCCGTCGAAGGTCTTGAAGCTCCACGGGGTGTTGTACATGTACTCGACGAGCCGGTGGTCGGCGTACGGCACCCGCAGCTCGAGGCCGTGCGCCATGGAGAGCCGGTCGTCGCGGTCGAGCAGCATGGGCAGCCAGCGTGTCAGGGTGACGTAGCCGACCGAGCGCATCAGCCGCTCCCGCGCGTCCTCGCCCTCCTGGTGCGGCGCCTCGGCCAGCGCCTGGTGGTAGTGGTCGGCGTAGTAGCGGTTCATGTCGAGCTTGCGCATGAGCCCCTGGTCGAACAGTCTTCTGCCCTGGCCCGTCGGGGAGCCCGGCTGGCGGGTCTCGTTGGCCACCCACGGGAAGACGTCGGCGTTCAGCAGGTCGGGGTCGTACATCCAGTTGTAACCGCCGAAGATCTCGTCCGCCACCTCTCCCGCGAGCGCCACGGTGGAGTGCGTCTTGATCTCGCGGGAGGTGAGGTAGTTCGAGGTGTCCATGTCGCCGAGCGTGGTCGGCATGTCCTGGGCCAGCAGCACCGCCAGGCGTGTCTCCGGGTCCATCAGGTCCCGGGTGTTCAGCGTGATCCTGACATGGTCGGACCTGACGTGCCGGGCGACCTCCGCCGCGTACGGCTCGTCCGGCGAGAAGCGGACGTCGTCGGGCCGGAAGTTCCTGGAGTAGTCGTCGAAGGTGGTCACGAAGGTCCGCACCCGCTCGCCGTCCAGCCGCCACCGCCATCTGGCGGCGATCGCGGTGATGGCGCTGGAGTCCACCCCGCCGGAGAGCGCCGTGCACAGCGGGACGTCCGACTCGAGCTCGCGGAGCACGATCTCCTCGAGCAGCGAGCGCACCCTGGTGACGGTCCCGTCGAGGTCGTCGGTGTGCGGCCGCGCCTCGAGCGCCCAGTATCTCCGCTCGACCGCGCCGCCCCGGCCGATGGTCAGCGTGTGACCCGGCGGCAGCGCCCGCATGTCACGGAAGACCGACTGTCCCGGTCTCTTGGCCGTGGCGAAGAGCTCCTGGAGTCCTTCGAGGGCGACGACGGGCCGGACCAGCGGGTTGGCCAGCAGAGCCTTCGGCTCGGAGCCGAACAGGACGCCCTCCGGCAGCCTGGTGTAGAAGAGGGGTTTGACCCCCAGCCGGTCGCGGACCAGCACGAGCTCCTCGCGGCGCAGGTCCCAGACGGCGAAGGCGAAGATGCCCTCGAGCCGCTCCGCGCAGTCCGCCCCCCACTCGAGGTAGGAGCGCAGGACCACCTCGGTGTCGCTACGGGTGCGGAAGCGCTGCCCTCGCGCCTCCAGTTCGGTCCGCAACCGCTTGAAGTTGTAGACCTCGCCGTTGTAGACGATCACGGCGACGGGGCTGCCGTCCTCCTCGACCGTCAGCGGCTGCGCGCCGCCTGCGGGGTCGATGACGGCGGTGCGCGTGTGCCCGAGCGCCGCGTCGTCGCTCACCCACAGTCCCCGGTCGTCCACACCCCGCCTGGCCAGCGTATCGGTCATTGCCTGCAGCGTCGGCCGCTCCCGCGTCAGGTCGCGTCCGAAGTCCACCCAGCCGGCGATGCCGCACATTCACGTCTCCCTCGGTTGGTTCCGTGCTTTTCCGCAGCATGCGGGCCGCGTTTCCAGACGGCCTCGACGGCCGCTCGACCGCCCCGTCGCGTGAGGGAGGCGGGGGACGCGGCCCGGGCTCGGGCGCTGCCGGGGACAGTGACCGAAGCGCCGCCGGGGCGCTGAGCCGGTGCGCCTACTCGACACGGATCGACCGGGTCGGGCAGCCCCGCGCCGCGCTGCGGACGGCGTCGTGCAGCTCGGCGGGCGGATCCGGGTCGATGACCCTGACCGTGCCCTCCTCGTCCTGGTCGAAGACCTCGGGCACCCGGTAGACGCACAGGCTGCTCACCACACACGTCTCCCCGGTCGCGCTCACCTTCATCGCCACCACCGTTCCCAGACCGTCCGCGCGTTCACAGGAGCACTCTGCGACCAGATCTTCGTGTCCGGCTCGAGGGCCGGTGTAGCGACCGCGGACCGCCTCCTCGCGACCACCCGCGCAGTCGAGCGATGTTCCACGGCGGCACGGCATGGTCGCGGAGAGGAAGAGACAGAGACGTGCCGAGATGTAAGGAAGGCCGGCTGATGACGAGCACAGCCCCCGACGTCGGTTCCGCGCAGGGCATCCTCCGGCTGGGCAACGCCTTCTGCCAGGCGCAGGCGCTGCTCACGGCGGTCGAGCTCGACCTGTTCACCGTACTGCGAGGCGGTCCCGCCACCGCGGAGGACGTCGCGAGGCTTCTGGGACTGCACGGCCGCGGGCTGCGCGACTTCCTGGGGCTGCTCGTCGCGCTCGGCCTGCTCGAGGAGGAGGACGGCCTCTACCGCAACGCCGCCGGGCCGGACCGTCACCTCGTCGGCGGTCTGCCGGGCTACGTCGGCGGCGCCCTGCTGGGCGCCAAGACGAACCTGTATCCGGTCTGGGGCGGGCTGACCGAGACGCTGCGCAGCGGCAGGCCGCGCTCGACGGCGGACGGCTTCGCCGCCATGCTGGACGACCAGCGGGAGCTGCGGCGGTACGCGTTCATGATGGAAGGCGCGCTGCGGCCGCTGCTGCCTCGGCTGCTCGAGGCGGTCGACTGGTCGGGACACCGTTCGGTGCTGGACGCGGGCGGATGCAGAGGCGCGCTGGTGGGCAGGCTCGTCGCTGCGAATCCCGGGCTGACCGGGCACGTGTTCGACCTGCCGCAGATGGAGCCGTTGTTCGAGGAGCACATGGCCGAGCTGGGCACGGCGGGCGCGGTGACGTTCCACTCCGGTGACTTCTTCCGCGACCCGCTGCCCCGCGCCGATGTGCTGGTCTTCGGTCACGTCCTGCACAACTGGTCGCCCGTGCGGCGGGAGCGGTTGATGCGCAAGGCGTTCCAGGCCGTCAACCCCGGCGGGGCGCTGCTGGTGCACGACCGGATGCTGGACGACGAGCGTCCCGTCGTCGACAACCTCCTGGCGAGCCTGATCATGGCACTGGTCACCGAGGAGGGTTCGGAGTACACGGTCGGCGAACTGGCGGAACTCGCCGGGGCCGTGGGCTTCGCCTCCGTGGAGCGCCGGCCGCTCGACGACGACGAGACCCTGGTCGTCTGCCGCAAGGCCGGACTCTGAAGGGGGCGGGACAGACCGGGGCCGGTGGCGGAGGAGGGGCCGCCACCGGCCTCGGTCGTCCGCCGCCTGGCGGCGTGGACGTCGTCGTGGTCGGTCACGGCGGTTCCGGGACGCCGTGGCCTCGGAGGTCAGGCGGGCCTGTGGGCGACCACGAGGGTGTCGTCGTCGCCGAGCGGGCGATCCTCGACCGAGACGAACCCGGCCGCCTCCGCGTGCTCCCGCAGCTCGGCCACGGTGTACTCGGAGCCGCCGTCGGTGACCAGCAGCATGTCCAGACTGATCACCAGGTTCTCGACACGGCTGGACTCCCGGTCGAGCATGCGGTCGTAGACCAGCAGCACGCCTCCGGGGTTGACGCTCTGGAAGGCCTTCTCCACCAGGAACCTCCGCTGCTCCCGGTCCCAGTCGTGCAGCACGTGCCCGAGGACGACGATGTCCGCCGACGGCAGCGGGTCGCTGAAGAAGCTGCCGCCGTGGAAGGACACCTTGCCGGTCAGTTCCTGTTCCGCCACCTTCTCGTCGAAGAAGGGGGCCATCTGCGGCAGGTCGAACACCGCGCCGGAAAGGTGCGGGCAGGCCTTGACGATCTGTGACGCCAGGGCGCCCCGGCAGCCGCCGACGTCGAGCACGGACTGGTAGCCGGACCAGCCCTCGTAGGCGTCGATCAGCTGCGGGCCGAGCACGCGCGTCAGGGCGTCCATCGAGCCGATGAACTGGGCGAGCACCTCGGGGGTGTTGACCACCGCGTCGAAGTCGCTTCCCGACTGGGGCTTCCCGGTGCGCAGGGCCTCCGACAGCCTGCCCCACGCCGGGTACAGGTTGCGGTTGGAGCGCTCGATGAACCCGCCGATGTAGGAGTCCGCGCCGCGCACCAGGTGGCGCTCGGCCCCCGGGCCGTTGCTGTAGCGGCCTTCGCGCGACTCCAGCAGGTCCAGCTCGACGAGCAGGTCGAGCCAGTCGGACAACCCCCGGCCGTGCAGCCCGAGGCGGTCGCGGATTTCCGCCACGTCGGCCGCGCCGCCGTGCAGCGTGGTGAAAAGGCCGAGTTCCACCGCGGTCAACAACGCCTTGGCGTCGCAGAAGGAGTTCGCCAACCGTAGGATTCCGGCTGGACGGCTGGTGTCCGTGGGAATGCTCGTCACTTGCACGGCTCCTTTAAGTCCGGGGGAGGTTTCCCTCTGTCAGGTCGATCTTCCGCATGGACCATTTAGCGATTTTCAGCGACATTTCTGTTGCTTCAGTCGCGTATTTGA
Organism: Streptosporangium carneum; assembly: GCF_027922005.1. GTDB lineage: Bacteria > Actinomycetota > Actinomycetes > Streptosporangiales > Streptosporangiaceae > Streptosporangium > Streptosporangium carneum. The sequence continues at coordinate 323,800 of NZ_BSEV01000009.1, forward strand.
CCATTTCCCGCTGATATTCGGCCACGGCGTCCGGCAGCGACCGCTCACCGCGCGTCACCGAGGCCAGCGCGCGGCACAGCGAGGCCGCGTCGCGCAGCGCGGTGTTGGCCCCGACCCCGCCGGTCGGCGGCATCGTGTGCGCCGCGTCGCCGAGCGGGATCACGTCGCCCGGCTCCCAGGGCTCGACGGGCGTCGTGACGCGCAGCGCCAGCGGGTAGGTCTCCGCCGCCTCGGCGTGGGCGAACACGCCGCGCAGGTCCGGGTGCCAGTCCGTGGTGCGCTCGAGCACGAGGTCGCGGAGCTCCTCGCCGGTCATGGCGAAGAACGCGCTGTCGGGCAGCCTGAGGACGTCCCGGTGCACGCTGAACACCGACATGTAGTAGTCCTCGGTCTCGTCGAACTCCAGGCCTGGCCACAGCCGCTCGGCGGCCTTTCTCGGCGGTGTGCGGAAGACCATGGGCATCAGCGCGAGGCGCAGGCCGTTCGAGCCCGTCACGTTGACGAACCGGTCGCGCAGCACCTCGGGCAGCCCGGCCTCGATCGCGCCCGCCCTCGGGGTGCGGGACAGGATCGCGCGCACCCCCAGGTCGAGGGCACGGTAGGCGGGCCGCGACTGGGCGCGCACCTGGGAGTTCGCGCCGTCCGCCGCCACCAGCACGTCGCCGGTGTCCGAGCCGCCGCCGGCGAAGTGCGCCACGACCTTTCCGCCCGCCCGCTCGAAGTGGGTGAACCGTTCGCCGAAGCGCACGACCCCGTCGAGGCCGGCGAGCAGGATGCGGCGCAGCGTCACCCGGTCGACCGCGTCCACCTTGTCCGGCGCGTCGCCGCGCGAATCGTCGAACTCGGGGGCCCACTGCGGGGTGAGCCGCTCGTCGTAGGCCGCCAGCCCCTGCTCGTGCCGCACGTTGGACGTCGCGGTGAGCAGGTCCTGCGCCCGGTGGGGCAGGCACTCCCGCAGCGCCCGCTCTCCCTCGGGGCTGATCCGCAGCCGGTATCCCTGCATCCGTCCCCTGGGGGAGTCGTCGCGCTCGTACACGACGACGTCGTCGACTCCGGCCCGCCTCAGTCCCTGGGCCAGGGACAGTCCGCCGACGCCTCCGCCGATGACGATGATCCGCAGCGGTCTTGCCCGGTCGCGAGGGGTGTTCATCGGGTCCTCCGAGTCAGCGCAGCACCACGTCGGCGATCCGGTCGAGGTGGCCGGGGTCGGCCGTGCACGACAGCAGCAGCAGCTCGTCACAGCCGTTGGCCGCGTAGCCGTCCACCACGTCGCGCAGCCTGTCCTCCTCCGTGACGGCCCCGGCGGCGAGGTGCTCCGCCATCTTGCCCATGTACGCGTAGTAGCTCAGCATGTGCTCGGTCGCGTGCTCCTTGCCGTCGGGGCCGAGCGACACGTAGCAGTTGGCGCCCATCCTGGGGGAGCCCGTACGGCCCTCCTCCGCCCACAGCTCCTTGAACCTCGTGACCAGTTCCGGATACTTGTGCGGCGGGCCACCCGGCGAGATCCAGCCGATTCCGTACCTCGCGGCCCGGCGGAGACCGGCGGGGGAGTGGCCGCCCGCCCAGATCGGGATGTCGCCGTTGACGGGGCGCGGACCGACGCCCGGCACCGGGCCCTGTCCCCGCCACACCTGCCTGATCTCCTCGATCGTCGAGTCCAGACGCCGGCCGCGCGTGCCGTACTCGGTTCCGGTCGCGGCGTAGTCGTCCTCGCGCATCCCGGCGGAGACGCCGACGACGAGCCTGCCGCCGGAGAGACGGTCCAGGCTGGCGAGCTGCTTGGCGAGCTCCACGGCGCTCGGCCGGTAGGCGGCCAGCAGGATCGCGGTGACCAGCTTGATCCGCTCGGTGACCGCGGCCGCGGCGGAGAGCGCGACGATGCTGTCGTAGTTGTCGTAGACCACCCGGTCGACCACCGTCAGGCTGTGGAATCCGAGGCGGTCCGCGCGGCGCGCGAACTCGATCAACTGGCTGCCGTCGGCACCGGGCACGGTGGTGGGCAGGCAGACTCCGATGTCCATTCCGCTCCTCTTTGGCTCTTTCGGATTCTCGCGTCGGCTCCTGGGGCCCTCACGGCAGGCGGACTTCCGCGACCGAGGGACGGCCTTCGCCCGGCGCGCCGCGGCGACGCCCCGGCCGCCGGTGTGAGCAAGTGTCCTGGCCGGCGCTGGGGTCGCGGTCGAGTCACGGTCGAACGGCCCGCGGCTGCGGAAAATCCGTATTCGCGACGCCTGATCCCCGAATTCCAGACGTCGGCGGCGTTTTATCGAGGGCCGCTCAATGACACCTCGAGCCGTGTTGCCCGCGCATGTCGATTTATTTATGTTCGGCGGGACGCCGGGTGAGAAGTTTCTGTGAAGAAGGGGGACGGCCCGTGAAGCTGGGCGCGATCATAGAATGGATGGACGATCTTTCCGCGTTCCGACGGCAGGTTCGCCTGGCCGACGATCTCGGATATGACCTCATCGGGGTCGGCGACACACCGGCCCGCGCATACGAGTTGTACGTCTCGCTCACGGTGGCGGCGCACGAGAGCCGCAACGCCGTCCTGGCGCCGATGGTCACCACACCCTTTCTCCGTCACCCGGCCGCCACCGCCACCGCGGTCTCCACGCTGCACGAGCTGACGGGCGGCCGCGTCATGCTCGCCCTCGGAAACGGCGGCAGCACCAGGCGGGTCGTCGGGCGTTCCCCGGTCGGGACGCCGAAGGAGCTGCACGACTACGTCACCGACGTACGGGCGATCCTCGGCGGAGGCTCGGCCCGTGTCGACGGTTACGACACGGAGCCCCTCGCGCGGGTTCACCCCATGCCGATCTACCTCGCCGCCGACTATCCCAGGAGCCTGCGTCTGGCGGGCGAGATCGCCGACGGGGTGGTCACGACCGTCGGCATGTCGGCCGAACTCGTCGAGCGGAAGGTGACGACGGTCAGGGAGGCGGCGGAGAAGGCCGGACGCGATCCCGAGAAGGTCGAGATCTGGGGGTTCAGCTTCGTCTCCGTCAGGGACACCCCCGCCGAGGCGAACGCCGAGATCGGCGCGGCCCTCGCCTCCGACGTCGCCCTGCGCCTCAAGGCGCCGCACATGCGCTCGCTCATCCCCCCTCATCTCGTGCCGGCGGTCGAGGAGATGGAACGGCGCTACGACGTCTGGGACTTCACCGTCGGGGGCAAGAACGCGCGGCTGCTGGAGGAGCTCGGGCTCGTCGACTTCGCGGCGGGGCTGACCGGTGTGGCCGGGGACGTCTCCGGGGTGGCCGCCCATCTGCGCCGGTTGGAGTCGCTCGGGGTCTCCGGAGTGCTGGCGGCCCTGCCCGTCCTCGCCGACCCCGACGGAACGCTCCGCGGGCTCCGTCAGGCGGCGTCCGCCTGACGCACCCGGCACGAGCGGGCCCATGTCGGCGGCGACGTGGGCCCGCTGCTTCTTCTCTGGCTCGGTTCCCTCGGGGGAGCGTGGTCAGGGGGCGTCGGGAGCCGGGGCCTCGACGGAGCGCAGCCCGAGCCGGGGCCGGGTCACCAGGTACAGGCCGTCGACGGCGTTGGCGGGGTCGAACGGCGACTGCCTGATCTCCTGCACCCGGTTGAGGTTGTTCAGGGGGTTGGGGTCGCCGCTCCCCGAGCCGTGCAGGTGCTCCTGGACCAGCCGGTACGCCTGCTCGGCGTCGTTCAGGTCGGCGACGCCGGTGACGATGCGGTCGAAGGCGGCCTGCAGGTTCAGATGGTCGCGCTCGTCGGAGGTCAGCCGCTGCGCGTTGTAGAAGTGGTGCTCCTTGCCCCGGTAGCTCTCGTAGAACACCGAGACCAGGACGAGCAGCCGCTGGTAGGCGTGGCGGTAGACGGTCTGGTAGAAGCGCCACGCGTCCTGCTCGGAGGCCTCGCCGCGCAGGACGCTGGCCAGGCTCGCCGCGCCGAGCATCGCGCTGTAGGTGGCCAGGTGGACGCCGGTGGACAGCAGCGGGTCCAGGAAACACGCGGCGTCGCCCGCGAGCAGGTAGCCGGGGCCCGCGAAGCTCTCCGAGACGTAGGAGTAGTCCTGCTCGACCTTCATGCCGGTCACCTGCTCGGCGCCGTCGAGCATGTCGAGGACGGTGGGGCAGCCGGCGAGCGCCTCGTCGTACACCGCCTGGATGTCGCCGTTCAGCCGCCCGCGGCTGTCGTTGAACAGGTCCCGTCCGGTGACCAGGCCGACGCTGAGCGTCCCGTCGTGGAGGGGGATGGCCCAGAACCACCCGTCCTTGACGGAGCACACGGCGATCGCGCCCTTCGGTCCCTTGCCGAGCGGCTTGGCGTTCCTCCAGTACGCCCACGCGGCGACGTTGCGGAACACGTCGTGGAACCGGCGGCTCCTGAGATGACGGGTGGCCAGCAGGCCGCCGCGCCCCGAGGCGTCGATGACGTGGCCGAACCTGATGACGCCGCCGCGGCTCGGGTCCTTGGTCTCGTGCCAGCGGGCCGCGACGGCGCGGTCGCCGTCGAACTCGACGTCGCGGACGCTCACTCCCTCGACCACCTCGACGCCGAGCTCGCGGGCGTGGTCGAGCAGAAGCTGGTCGAACTCGCTGCGGACGACCTGCCAGGCGTTGGGGGTGTCGTCGCCCATGTCGCTGAAGAGCACCTCCCACTCCTCGGGGCCCCACTGGAAGAAGGCGCCGCCCTTGGGCTGGAAGCCGTGCGCCTCGACCTTGTCCCAGACCCCGAGCATCTCGAAGATCGGGCGGCAGGACGGCAGGATCGACTCGCCGATGTGGTAGCGGGGGAAGCGGTCACGCTCGAGGAGGGTCACCTGGAAGCCCTCCTTGGCCAGGAGACCGGCCGCGGTCGAACCCGCGGGGCCACCGCCGATGATCAAAATCTGGGTCGATTCACGCATGGCCTCATGCTCGCCGTCCGGGTTGGAAAACCGCTCGAGCGCCGTTCGACGGCGCACGACGCGCGGCGCGGGCCCGTTCCGGGCCATGGCGGGCAAACGCGAACAGCCCCTCCCGCACGGGAAGAGGCTGTTGGTTCCCGGCAGGAGGACTAGTTCACGCACGGCCCCTGGTAGGCGCCGATGTTCGGCGCCGTGTCGGGAATCCGGAGACCGAAGAAGTCGCGGCCGCCGTCGTGCGGCACGGCGACGCCCGCGCCCAGGGCCGGGGAGCCGCATTTGAGCCGGAACCCGAAGACGCTTCTGATCCCGGACACGGCCGGATCGGTGAAGCGGGGATCCGCGGTCACCGCGTGGGCGTCGCCCGGCGGCGGCGTGCTGACGTTGCGGTAGAGGTTGTGGTCGTAGACCCCCACCGGGTCGGTGATCGTCGAGCCTTGCTGCCTGCCGACGAACGCGTTGTTGCTCACCGTCATCGGGTTGGGATGGAGGGTTCCGACGAGAGCCTTCGCCGTCGGGCTGTAGACCACGTTGTTGTAGATCTTCACATTGGTCACCGGGACGTCGCAGCCGTTGGCGATGACGGGGATCTCGAACGTGCCGAGCAGCAGGTCCTTGTCGTTTTTGCTGATGTTGTACCGGATCGTCGCCCCGTCGGAGTTCGTTCCGGAGAACGCGCAGAAGAGCATGAACGGACCGCTGTTGTCGTGGCTGTAGTTGTACTGGTAGACGATGTCGGCGTTGCCCGCGTCGACGCTGAAGGCGAAGGACGGCGGGAAGGCCGCCCCGCCCGTCACCTCGTTGTGCTGGATCACCGCGCGGTCGGAGTTGAACGCGAGGACGCCGGCGTGGGAGGCGCTCGCGCGGCGGCCGAACCCGTTGACGACGTTGAACTCGGTGAGCGGGTCCACGCCGTTCTGCACGAGGATGCCGTCCCCGCCCATGTCGGTGAGCCGGTTGGCGTACACCCGCACCTTGGTGATCGGGACGAACGTGTTCGTGCCGCCGGGGTACAGGGGGGTGCGGCGGGACCACTGCGACAGGATGCCGATCCCGACGTTGTCGACGCCGGAGACGGTGTTGCGGAACGCCCTGATGTCGTGGAAGCCGGTGGGCGTGCTCGATCCCGCGGCCTTGAACACGATGCCGCCGCTGTTCTCGAGGTCGGCCTGCAGGCAGTCACAGCCGGGGACGTCGTGGACGTTCACGTCGTTGATCACGTAGTGCCTGCCGGTGCCGAAGTCCTCCAGCAGCACGTAGACGCCGATGCGCGGAGTGCCGTCCGCGGGGCCGGGGTTGGAGACGTCCAGGTGGCTGATCACCCATCCCTGGACGTTGCGCAGGAACACGGCCGCGCGGGCGCCGCCTCCGACGATCGCCGGGCGCGCGCCGAGGCCGTACGCGCTGAGGGTGATCGGGTCGTCGGCGGTGCCGGATCCCTTCGGCTGCAGGACGCCGTTGCAGGTGGTGCCCCTGCGCAGGAGGATGGAGTCGCCGGGCTTGAAGGTCACCGTGTTGACGCGGTTGAGGGTCCGCCACGCGGTTCCGGTCGTCGTGCCGGAGGCGGAGTCGTCGCCGGAGGCGCAGTCGAGGTGGTACCGCCTGCCGATCTGCTGCCCGGACGCGGCCTGCGCGGGGGCTCCGAGCAGGGCGAGCGCGACGGCGAGGCTCGTTCCGGCGGCGATCGCGAGGGTGCTGAGGGGGCGTGCCCGGTACCACGCGGTGCGAGTCGGGCTCAGGGGGACATCCATGCCGCTTACTCCAAGGGTGTGACTTTGCGCGCAGAGACCGGTGCGGTCCCCCGGCCATGTCGCCGGGGGACCGCACCGGTCACCGGATAACGGGTGCTGCTGTGTCGAGTGTTATAGGAAGAGCTCGAGCCGCGCTGGAGAAACCGCTGTGAAGTCGTTCTTCACGCTGAGAAGCCGTTCACCAAACCATCCATTCCTGGCATTGCCACGCCGCCTCGGCGAACGCCCACTCGTGGCGGGCGGCCAGCAGAAAGTGCCGGACGAGCCGGTTCCGCTCGTCGGCCGAGCACCGCCCGCCCACCTCGTCGACCACGTTCAGGTACGCCTCGACATAGTCCGGATAGCCGTCCCACGGGCAGTACTGCTCGATCCAGCCCGAGTAGCGGGATCCGGGGTCGTGCCGTCTTCTCAGGTCACCGGAGACCTCGAGGTGGAACCAGGTCATGGGCAGCAGCCCGCCGAGCCCCGAGACGAAGGAGTCGCAGGAGGCGGCGGACATGAAGGAGACGTACGCGTGGACCGCCGGGCCCGGCGGTCCGCCGCCCGTGCCCGTGCCGCCCGTGCCCGCGACGCCCGGTGTCCCGCCACCGGTCTCCCCGCCGCCCGGTGTCCCGCCGATCGTCTCCGCGAGCCCGGCCAGCTCGCTGTCCAGCCTGGGCAGCGAGCCGAAGGTGGCACTGGCCGCCGAGCACAGGAGCGCGCCGTGCGCGTCGTGGTCGGCGAGCGCGGCGCAGCGCGCCATCGCGCGGGCGTAGGCGGGCACGACGTGCCGGACGTCGTGCTCGGCGAAGTACCGCAACGAGACCGGCGGCAGCGTCCCGTTCCGCAGCCCGTCCCAGAAGGGGTGCTCCCTGATCCTGGCCAGCACGGGATCGGCGGCCGCCGACAACTCCTCACGCATCGTCCCCCGCTCCCCGGCCACGGCCACCACGGTCAACGCGCCGCGGCGGTCACGTCGGCGACGCCGGCCACCTGGCCGAGCACGTCCTCGAGCACCTTCAGCGGCTCCGGCAGGGCGTCGGCGCTCCGCCACGCCACGAACGCGTCCGGCCTGACCAGGACCGCGCCGTACGGAGAGACGCCGAACGCCGCGCCCCAGTCGCCGTCCGCCACGGCGTAGTCCCCGCCGGGGGCGAGCCGCACGGCGCGCAGCGGCACCGCGGCACGCTCCGCCAGCCGGGTCGCCGCCTCGTGCCACGCCGTTCCCTCGGGCCCGCTGAGCAGCACGAAGGAGTCCCAGAACAGGTCGACCGTGGACAGCCGCCCACCGTCACGCTCCAGCCAGACGTGCGGCGCGCGCGTGCCGGGCTCCCCGACGAGCTCGAGCGGGGCCGTGAGCACCGGCCGCGGCCTCTCCGTCACCACCGCCCGGGAGGAGTACCGGTAGCCGAGCGTGATGATGATGTCGTCGACCATCTGGGCGCGGACCTCGTCGTCCGCGTGCCCGTGCCGGATGCGGTTGCGCACCATCGCCTGCTCGGCCATGGCCGAGCCCACCGCGTGACGCTCGTCGTGGTAGGTGTCGAGCAGCTCGGAGCCCGCCCAGCCGTGCAGCGCGGCGGCGAGCTTCCAGGCCAGGTTGTGCGCGTCGTGGATGCCGGTGTTCGCGCCGAAGCCGCCTGCGGGCGGATGCACGTGGGCGGCGTCCCCCGCCAGGAACACCCGGCCGACCCTGAAACGCTCCGCGACCAGCTGGGAGCCCTCCCAGGGGACCTTGGCCACGATCTCGACGCGCATGTCCGGCCGCCCCGAGGCCGTCCTGACGATCTCGACGCAGCGGTCGTCGGTGAAGTCGGCGGGGGACTCGCCCAGATCCGGGCGGTACACCGGGGCCGCCAGCCACGGATCCCGCCCGTGCAGGCGAGAGAGGCCGGTCATCGTCCCGCCCGCGGTGGCGTAGCACAGGATGAACGGCCGGTCGGCCAGGATCTCCTCGAGTTCGGGCGCGCGGAAGTAGATGCTGAGCGCGTTGAACACGGTGCCGCGCCCGGAACGGGAGACGCCCAGCGCCTGGCGCACCGAACTGCCCGCGCCGTCCGCCCCGACCAGGTAGTCGGCGCGGACCGCGCTGACCTCGCCGGTCCGCACGTCCTCGACCTGGGCCAGCACCCCGTTCTCGTCCTGCTCGATCGAACGCAGCCTGGTGGAGAAGCGGACCTCGCCGCCGAACTCCTCCGCCTTCTCCGCGAGCACCACCTCGTAACGGTCCTGGCCGCACCCCATGACCCGCTCGGGGCTGATGTCCGGGCCGTCCAGCGAGGGGGCCTCGAGGACCTCCGCGTCCGCGATCTCGGAGAAGGTGTTGACCCGCAGGATGCCGCCCTCGAAGAACGGATGGGAGTCGCCGATCTCCAGCGCCCTGACCTCGGCGCCGAGCCCGGCCGCCCGGAACAGCTCCATGGTCCGCGCCTGCAGGCCGGGCGCCCTCGGCAGCAGGGAGGTGTCGGACCGCTTCTCGACGACCAGGGTCCTGACGCCGTGCCTGCCGAGGAAGACCGCGGTCGACAGTCCGACGGGCCCGGCGCCGACGATCAGCACCTGGACGTTCTCCTCGCGCATCAGATCCCCCCGTCGACGTTGATCGTTTCGCCGTTCACGAACCGCGACAGGTCGCTGGCCAGGAACGCGACGACCCCGGCCACGTCGTCCGGGGTGCCGAGCCTGCCGAGCGGGATCATCTTCCGGTATCGCTCCCGCACCTCGGCCGGGGTCGGCTCCTCCGTCTCGATCGGCCCGGGCGCCACCACGTTCACGCGCAGCCCCTTCGGGCCAAGCTCCTTGGCCAGCGACCGGGTGAGCCCGACCAGGCCCGCCTTCGCGGCGGTGTAGTGGGCGCGCAGCGGGATCCCGACGGTGGCCACCCTGGAGCCGACGAAGACGACGGAGCCCCCGGCCGACAGCAGGGGCAGCGTCCGCTGCGTCACGAGGTACGGCCCGCCCAGGTTGGTGTCCACCACGCGCCGCCACTCCTCGACCGGGAGCTCGGCGAACGGCACGTGGCTGATGACGCCCGCGTTGTGCACCACGACGTCCAGGGAGCCGAACGAGACGCGGCACACCTCGACGAGCGCGTCGACCTCGGCCGGATCGCTCACGTCCGCCTTGACGAGGTGGTGGTCGCCGACGGTCTCCTTGAGCTCGCGGGCGAGGCTCGTGACGGCCTCGCCCTCCGTGCGGTAGCACGTCGCCACGTCCGCGCCCGCGCGGGCGAGGCCGAGGACGATTCCCCGCCCGATGCCGCGCGATCCCCCGGTCACGAGCACTTTTCTGCCTGTCAGCCTGAGTTCCATCGTTGCCTGCCGTTTCTGTCACGTTTCCCGCGACGGCCGTGTGAGGCCGCGGGAGGAGGTCAGAGGAGGACCGCCGCGCCCGCCAGGCTGGTGACCAGCGCGGCCAGCGAGAGCACCACACGCACCTGGTTCCAGTTCCGCCAGCTGGCGCGCGGATCGCGCTCGGCCCAGTCCTGCGGAGGAGCGCCCGGGTCGAGCGCGGTCACGTACTTGTTGATCGGGACGTTCTTGAACAGCGAGATCGCCATGAGGACGGCGAGCAGCGCGGCGGACGCCCCGAACAGAGCGGCCGCGACGACCCCGTCCCGCCCGTCGCGGACCAGCACCGCGATGACGACGTCCAGCACGAAGGCCAGCACGTTCGTGATGGGCAGGAACGGGTCGTAGCGCGGCCACAGGAACTTGATCAGATCGACGTACCCGGCGTACGGCAGCCTGAGCGCGTGCGCCGCCAGCCCTATCGCGTTGCCGAGCATGACGCCCGCCGCGATGCCGTTCACGAACAGCGTCAGCGGGATGAGCGCCTTGATCATTCCACTGCCCGCAGGCCCTGGCCCGCCGTGGCCGCCGCGGCCTCCTCGACCAGCAGCTTGATGCGGTTCATCTGGATCGCCGTGTTGTGGTTGAGATAGGCGGTCATCCCGTCGTCGTCGGCCGGCGCCTGCGGCTTCATGTGGAAGTCCTGCACCCAGCGCATCCGGACGCCGTCCTCGACCTGGCGGTACTCCCAGTGGATGTTCATGTACTCGAACGGCCCCGTCTCGATCCGGTGGGCGCGCACCTCGCGCTTCACCGGGTCGGCGGTCCGCTGGGAGACCCAGCTCCACACCCTGCCCTCCTCGTCGGGGTGCATGGTGAGGCGGAAGGTGACCGTGTCGTCGCCGCGGTCGAGGATCTCCGCGGCGGCGTACTCGCTGAACAGCTGCGGCCACGACGCGACGTCGTTGGTCATGTCCCAGACCAGCTCCATGGGAGCCTTGATGACGATCGCGTTGTCGGTGTGCCCTGCCATGGCGTTCTCCCTTGCTCGGCCTCGTGACCGTCGCCGGCGTCCGGCCCGGTCCGTCGCTTCTTCAGCCCGCCAGCCTGACGTTCACGTACTCGGCGAGCGCCCGCGGCGTGGGAAGCTGCTCCGCCGCGTCGTCGGGGATCACCACCCCCAGGTGGTTCTGGAGTTTCGCCGCCATCTCGAGCACGGCGAGCGAGTCGTACCCGAGGTCCTCGAACGTGACGTCGGCGATGTCGTCGTCGAAGTTCACGGCCTCGTTGACTCCCGCGCACGTGCGCATCGTCTCCTTCAGGTCGTCGACGGTGAACGAGGTGATCTGTGCCATCTGCTCCTCCGTTGGTCGGTCTTCGTCACGATGACTGCCGCGTTGAACCCGCCGTAGCCGCGGGCGGCGACCATGGCGGCGCGGACCCGCGCCTCGCGCGCCGCGCCGCGGACCAGGTCGAGGTCGCAACCCGGAGCCAGCTCGGTGACACCGGTCGTCGGCGGGATGACGCCGTCGCGCATGCACAGCAGGGCGCAGGCCAGGTCGAGTGCCGCGCCGCCCGCGTAGAGCCGTCCGGTCATCGTCTTCGGCGCGGTGACCGGAACCCCTCGGGAGCCGAAGAGCGCGTTGATCGCGGCGGCCTCGGAAAGATCGAGTTCCGGCACCCCGGCCGCGTCGGCGAAGACCACGTCGACCTCGCCCGCGGACATGCCCGCGTCGGCCAGCGCCAGCTCCATGGCCCTGCGCAGGCCCGGCTCCCGCCCCGAGCCGGGGCGCGGGTCGAAGGTCGCGGCGTAACCGGCGATCTCCCCGTAGACGACCGGCGCCGACCGGGCACGCGCGTCGTCGGCGTCCTCCGTGACCAGCATCGCGCCGCCCTCACCCGGCACGTAGCCCGCCGCGCCCACGCCGAAGGGCAGGTAGGCCCGCTCGGGGTCGTCGCTCTCGCTGAGCCTGCCGTTGCTGTGCTGCGCGGTCAGGCCGTACGGGCACAGCGACGCGTCCGTGCCGCCGGTGACCACCAGCGCCGTGCCGCTGCGGATCAGCTGGCGTGCCTGCCCCACCGCGTCGAGGGCCCCCGCCTGCTCGGCGCAGACGACCCCGCACGGGCCGCGCATGCCGTGCCGGATGGAGATCTGTCCGGTGGTGGCCGCGTAGAACCAGGCGATCGACTGGTAGGCGCCGACCCAGGAGGGGCCCTTCGACCACAGCCGTTCGATCTCCCGCTGACCGAACTCGGTCCCCCCCGAGGAGCTGGCGGTCACCACCGCCATCTCGTACTCGGGGAACGCGGCCGGATCGGCGCCCGCGTCTTCCAGGGCCAGGGCGGCCGAGGTCAGCCCGAGATGGGTCCAGTTGTCCGTCTGCGGGATGAGACGGCTGGGCACGTGCTGGGCGGCGGCGAAGTCGCCGATCTCCCCCGCGACCCTGAACGGGTAGCCCGCGGGGTCGAAACGGGTGATCGGCCCGATGCCGCTGCGGCCTTCGAGCGTGGCGGCCCAGTACGCCTCGGCGCCGAGCCCGTTCGGCGCGGCGACGCCGATCCCGGTGATGACGGCCCGCCTGGTCATGCCGCCCGGTCCCGCCTGATGACCATCGCGGTCTGGAAGCCGCCGAACCCGCTGCCGACGCTCAGCACCGAGTCGATCGGATGCTCGCGCGCGGTCAGCGGCACGTAGTCGAGATCGCACTCGGGGTCGCGGTTGTGCAGGTTCGCCGTCGGCGGCACCACCTGGTGCTCGATGGCCAGCGCGCAGGCGGCGACCTCGATCGACCCGATCGCCCCGAGCGAGTGCCCGACCATCGACTTGATGGAGCTGACCGGGACCTCGTAGGCGCGCCGGCCCAGCGCCCGCTTGAAGGCGGCCGTCTCGTGCCTGTCGTTCTGCCTGGTGCCGGAACCGTGCGCGTTGACGTAGTCGATGTCCGCCGGGTCCAGGCGTCCCCACCACATGGCCTGGCGGATCGCCTCCGCCATCTCGCGCCCGTCGGGTTTGAGACCGGTCATGTGGTAGGCGTTGCTGCGGTTGGCGAAGCCGGCGATCTCGGCGTAGACATGCGCCCCGCGCCTGCGCGCCGCCTCCCGCTCCTCCAGCACGAAGACGGCGGCGCCCTCACCGAGCACGAACCCGTCCCGGTGGGCGTCGAACGGCCTGGAGGCGTGGGCCGGGTCGTCGTTGTTCGGCGACGTCGCCTTGATCGCGTCGAAGCACGCCGCGGTGATCGGCGAGAGCGGCGCGTCGGTGGCGCCGGCGATCACGACGTCGGCGCGGCCCGTCCAGATCAGCTGGCAGCCGTTGCCGACCGCGTCCAGCCCGGCCGTGCACCCGGTGGAGATCAACGAGACCGGCCCCTCCGCGCCCGCCGCCCACGCCACCTCGCACGCCATCGTGCTCGGCACCATGTACCCGTAGAGGTGGCGCGCCGCGTAGGCGGGATCGACGAGCCAGCGTCTGCCGCCGTCGCTCAGCACGACGTACTCCTCCTCCAGGCCCGTCGTGCAGCCGACGGCGCTGCCGATGCTGACGCCGATCCGCTCGGGCGCGACGTCGCCCTCCTCCAGGCCGCTGCCGGCCAGGGCCTCCCTGGCGCACACGACGCCGAACTGCGCGGCCCGGTCCATCCTGCGGATCTCCTGCGGGCTCAGGCCCTCGGCCGCGGGGTCGAAGTCGCACTCGGCCGCGACGCGGGAGCGGAACCCGGACGCGTCGAACAGCGTGATGGTGCGGGTGGCGGTACGGCCCGCGGTGAGCAGCTCCCAGAAGGCCTTCGTCCCGATGCCGCCGGGAGCCGTCACACCGATCCCGGTGATGACGACGCGCCTCTCACCGGCCATCAGCGCGGCCCTCCCACATCGGGCAGGGGCTCGGCGGCCCCGGCGGCCGGCAGCGGCTCGGTGTCGACGTGGCCGAGTTCGGGCCGCGGGGCCAGCGGGCTGAGGTGGAAGACCGCGTGCGCCTCCTCCTCACCCGGGTTCCAGACCCGGTGCGGCACCCCCGTCGGGACCATCAGGCCCTCGCCCGCCGCCAGCTCGATCACCTGCGCGCCGCCGAGCCGGGCGGTGACCCGGCCGCGCACCACGTAGAGGAACTCCTCCGAGTAGGGGTGGTAGTGCTCGGCCACGTACTCGCCGGGCGCGAGCGTCAGCGTGCCCATGAACCCGGAGGTCGAGGCGACGGTCCTGGGGCTGAGGACCACCCGGATGTCGCCCCCGCGACGCCGGTTCGGCGCCACGTCGCGCGCGGCGACCTTCGCCGGCGCCCGCAGCTCCTTGACGGGCTCACTCACCGTTCGCCTCCCAGACGTAGAAGGGGCTGGCCATCGCGTCCTTCGGCTCGCGCCAGTTCGGGTCGTACGGCCTGATGTGTTCGGACAACCGCTTGTTGATCTCGTCGTAGAGCGGGTGACTGCGCGCCCTGTAGAGATTCGGCGTGATGTCCTCGTCCGCCTCCACCAGGTGGAAGTAGAGGTCGTGGAAGCGGAAGAGCGTGCGCCGCGACACTCCGATCATCCGCGGCAGATCGCTGGCGTCCGAGTCCGCGAATATCCGCGCCACGTTGTCCGCCTCGGACGCTTCCATCCTGGCGACGATCAATGTCCGGTGCACTCCGGGACTCCTCTCGTTCGATGCGGTCATGCTGACCCCGTCGTGTCCGGTCCCAGTCGAATCCGGCTCGAAACGGTCCCGGAACCGGGACCCGGGGGAGCGCGGAACCCGGACGGGACAGACCTGCTCCGCCAACGCGCCCACACCGGGTCGCGAGCGCGGCTCGAGCCCGGAACCACAGGGTGACGGCAGGCACATCAGCGCCGACGGACCGTCATCGTCGAAAGGTGACCGTGGTGAGCAGCGACAACGAGCTGGCGTTCATCGGGCTCGGCGGCATGGGCGCCGGCATGGCGCTCCGCCTGCGCGAGGCGGGATTCCCCCTGGTGGTGCACAACCGCACGGCGGCCAAGGCCGTGCCGCTCGCCGGGGCGGGAGCACGGGTCGCCGCCTCGAGCGCGGAGGCGGCGGGGGCGGCCCGGATCGTCGTCCTCAGCCTCAGCGACCAGACAGCCGTCGAGCGGGTCCTCTTCGGCGAGCTGTCCGGACGGCTGCGTCCCGGCGCTCTCGTGGTGGACACCTCGACCGTCTCGCCCGCGTACTCGGCGGACGCGGCCGAACGGCTGGCCGGGATCGGCGTCCGCCGCCTCGAGGCGTGCGTGCTCGGCAACCCCGCCATGGCTCACGCGGGCAGGCTGCGCGTCTTCACGGCAGGCCGGGCCGAGGACGCCGACGAGGCCCGTGACGTGCTGGAGGCGCTCGCCCAGGAGGTGACGCACGTCGGTCCGGCGGGCTCCGCGTGCGCCATGAAGCTGGCCTTCAACCTGATCCTCGGCAACCAGATCGCCGCGCTGGCCGAGGCGCTGCTGCTCGCCGACAGCGCCGGGCTCGACCGGGACCTCCTCCTGACGGCCGTCGCCGGGAGCGGGCTCAGCTCGCCGACGCTGGCGTTCAGGGCGGAGCTGATGCGGACCCGCCGCTACGAGCCCGCGGCGTTCCGCAGCGCCCTGATGGAGAAGGACCTTCGCCTCGCGGTCGGCGAGGCCGCCGCCCGCGGTCTGGAACTGCCGGTCACCGCGGGCGTCGCCGCCCGGTTCGCCGAGGTCGTCCTCGCGGGCGACGGCGACAGGGACGCCGCCGTCGTCGCGGAGCCGCGCTCCCCGGTCGGGTGACGCCGCCCGGTGACGCCGCCCGATGACGCCGCCCGGTGACGCCGCCCGATGACGCGGCCGGGTGACGCGGCCGGGCGACCGGGCCGCCGGGCCGCGCCCTCAGATCACGATCCCGCCGTGGATCTCGACGACGCTGCCGGTGATGTACCCGGCGCGGTCCGAGACCAGGAAGGCGACGAGCTCGGCGACCTCCTCAGGTCGTCCGAACCGGCCCAGGGCCGTCGCCTCCAGCAGCCTGCGCCTGGCCTTCTCGCCGAGGGCGTCGGTCATGTCGGTGTCGACGAGGCCGGGCGCGACCACGTTGGCGCGCACCCCCCGGCCGCCGACCTCCTTCGCCAGCGCCCGGGTGAAGCCGATGACGGCGGCCTTGGACGCCGAGTAGTTGGTCTGCGTCGCGTTGCCGTAGACGCCGGCCACCGAGGAGATCGTGACGACGCAGCCCGAGCGGCGCTTCATCATGCCGAACACCGCGGCGCGGCACAGGTGGTAGACGCCCCCTACGTTGGTGCTCATCACCTCCTCCCAGTCGGCCTCGCCCGCGAGCACGAGAGGTCCGTCCCTGGTGACGCCCGCCGACGTCACGACCGCGTCGACGGGCCCCAGCTCCTCCTCGGCGCGGGCGACCCAGGCGCGCATGTCCTCGCCGCTGGAGACGTCGGCCCGCACCGGCAGCGCGAGGCCGCCGAGCTCCCTGACCTCCTTCGCGACCCGCGCGGCGGGCTCCTCGGCGCTGCGGTAGCAGAAGCTGACGTGGAAACCGTCCTGTGCCAGCCTCAGCACGACCGCGCGGCCGATGCCGCGCGATCCGCCGCTGACGAGCGCGACCCTCGCGTCACCCATGGCGCCCGCCTCCGGCGACGGGCGGGCAGGGAAGCGGGGCGGGCGGGAACGGGCGCCGCGTTCTGCGGGCTTTCCCCGTGGTCGTCATCGAAGAAACCTCCGGCCGGTGCGTCTGTCAGGGGCCCGCGCCCGCCACGGTCGCCCGAGGGGCGGCGGCGCGTGCGTGAAGGGTCTCACCGGCGCCGGGGGGACGGCTCGAGGCGGGCTCGAGGGCGGTGGGGGCGGCGCGGGACCGGGGCGAGCGAGTCGCCAGCGATCGACCAGAGGGGTCTGGTGTGCTCCCCGGTGGGACACCGCCGCCGACGGCGGGGCCGCGGTGTCCCGTCACGTCAGGTCGAGTGAGGAGGGATGGACGTGTCCGGTTCCGACGCGGTCTTCCGGGTCTTCCTGCGGATGCAGATCCACACGGGGATGGAGGAGGAGTTCGAGCGCACGTGGTACGAGGTGGGCAAGGCGGTCACCGACCACCCGGCGAACCTGGGCCAGTGGCTGGCCAGAAGCCAGGAGGAGGAGGGGGTGTACTACATCGTGAGCGACTGGGTGGACGAGCCGCGTTTCCGGGAGTTCGAGCACAGCGAGGGGCACCTGGCACACCGGACGAAGCTGCATCCGTTCCGCTCGGGAGGGTCGATGACGACGATGCGCGTGGTGTACGCGATGAGCGGCGCGGGGGCGGCCGGCTGACGGCCGGACCGCCTTCGTCCGGCGGCGGGCGGCGCTCCCGCCCGCCGGACGCCCGAGAGGACGCCGAGCGGGACTCCAGCCCGGCACGAGCGAACCGGCCCATCTTCGTCAGGTACCTGCCTGACGGAGGTTAATCGTGGATCTTGGACTGGCCGGCAAACGTGTCCTCGTCACCGGGGGCACCCACGGAATAGGCCGGGAGACCGTGCTGGCGTTCGCCCGGGCCGGGGCGCGCGTCGTGACCTGCAACCGCGGCCCCGGCGACGCGGCGGACAGTCTCGCCCGCGAGCTGAAGGGCCTGGGCGACGGCCACCGCGTCGTCCAGGCCGACGTCACGGACGCCGCGGGCGTCGCCGCGCTCGCCGACGCCTGCCGGGAGGCGCTCGGCGGGCTCGACGTGGTCGTCAACAACGTCGGCGTCGACGCCAGGTCGCCGTTCGGAGAGCTCACCGAGCAGGAGTGGCGCAGGGTCGTCGAGACGAACCTGACCAGCTGCTTCCTGGTGACCCAGGCCGCGCTCGCCCTCCTGGCGGACAACGGCTCGATCATCAACGTCGGAGCCTCCGCCGGCATGCGCGGACGGCCGGAGAGCGCGCACTACGGCGCGTCGAAGACGGCGCTCACCGGACTGACCCGCTCGCTGGCGAGGGAGCTGGGCGGCCGCGGCATCCGGGTCAACACGGTGGCGCCCGGCGTGATCGTGACCGAGCCGGGCGGCGGGCCGCCGCCCCCGGTCGCCGACCTCATCCGCACCGTGACCGCGCTCGGCCGCCTCGGCGCGGGAGAGGACGTGGCCGCGGCCGTGCTCTTCCTCGCCGGTGACACGTCGCGGTACATCACCGGAGTCACCCTCAACGTGGACGGAGGCATCTGATGCCATTCGCTGCCATCACCTACCGGGTCAGACCAGGACACGAGGACGAGATCGCGGAGATCTTCGCCGGATTCCAACGGGTGGACACCCCCGTCATGCGCGACGCGGACGGCGAGCGGGCGGGCCGCCTGCTCGGTACGGCCGTCTTCATCAAGGACGACGTGATGGTCCGCGTGATCCACTACGAGGGCGACTTCCGCGCCGTGGCCGCGCACATGGCCGGGCAGCGCGGCGTGCACCTGATCGAGGAGCGTCTCGCGCCCTACCTCGCCGTGCAGCGGGACACCTCGACGCCCGAGGCCTTCGGGAGGTACTTCGGCGACGCGATCATGCGCTGCGTCTCCCAGCTCTCGGCGGACACGCACCCGGTGAATCCGTGAGGACCCGGTCCGCGGCCGCCGAGCCGTGGGCGCGGACGGGCAGGACGTCCCGCCGGGCCACAGACGTGGGAGGGTGACATGGAGATCGGCATCGGGTTGCCGACGATGATCTCCGGGATCGCGGGCCGGGACCTCCTCTCGTGGGCCCGGCGCGCCGAGGAACTCGGATTCTCCTCGCTCGGAGTGCTCGACCGGCTGATGTACGACGGCTACGAGTCCCTGATCGCACTCGCGGGCGCGGCGGGCGCGACGAGCCGGATCAGGCTGGCCACGACCATCCTGATCGCCGCCTACCGAGGCGACAGGGCGGTGCTGGCCAAGCAACTGGCCAGCCTCGACCGGCTCTCCGAGGGGCGGCTGGTGGTCGGCGTCGCGGCGGGCGGACGCCCCGACGACTACGAGGCGTGCGGGACGCCGTACGCCGGGCGGGGCCGCAGGCTCGACGAGCTGCTCGACGGGCTGCGGCGCTCCTGGGAGGGGACCGGCGACGGGCCGGTCCCCGGGCCGCGCTGGGCGAAGGGGGGCCCGCCGCTGCTCGTCGGCGGCCACTCCGCCACGGCCATGCGGCGTGCCGCCGATCTGGCCGACGGCTGGATCGCCGGAGGCAGCTCGGCCAAGGGGTACGCCGAGCTCGCGGACCGCCTCCGCGAGTCCTGGCGCGCCGCGGGCCGCCCCGACCGGCCACGCCTGGTGGCGATCGCCTACGTGGCGCTCGGCCGTGACGCGCGTGAGCGGGCCGAGCACCACCTGCTCGACTACTACGCCTTCCTCGGCTGGAAGGCCGAGATGGCCGTGCGGAGCGTGCTCACCGACGCGGAGCGGCTGCGTGAGTTCGCCGACGGCTACCGGGCGGCGGGCTGTGACGAGCTGATCCTCTTCCCGTGCGTCCCCGACCCCGGCCAGGCGGACCTGATCGCCGACGCGGTCTGGAGGTGACCGTCGTGTACGTGCTCAGCGTGCTGGTCCTGATCGGCAGCGGAACGGTGGCGGGGGTGCTGTTCGCGGTCGCCCTCAGCACGGTCCCCGCCCTGGCCGCGATGCCGCCCGACCGCTACGTCTACACGCACACCCTGCTCGGCAGGAACTGGGACCCCACCATGCCGATCATCGTGCTGGGCACGACGCTGCTGGACGTCGTGCTCGCCGTGCTGACGCCGGGAGCCGTGCCCCGCTCGCTGATCATCGGCGCGGCCGTGTGCCTGGCCGGGGTCTCCGCGGTCTCGCACCTGCGGAACGTGCCGATCAACAGGCGGGTGCACCGGACCGATCCGGACGCGATCCCGCCGGGGTGGCAGGATCCGCGCCCGCTGTGGCGGCGCTGGCACACGCTGCGCACCGCGCTCGCGATGGCGGCGCTCGCCCTCAACGGCCTCGCCGTCACCCTGCCTTCCTGACGCCTCCCTGACGCCTCCCTGACGCCTTCCCGGTGCCTCCTCGGCCGTCTCCCCGGCTCCCTCTTCGCCTCGCTTCGCCGTCCCGCCCTGCCCGGACGCGCTCTCTAGGACGGCGCGACACCGGGTCCACACCGGGTCCACGCCGGGTCCAGCGGTTCTCGACCGGCAGGAGAGGGGGCGCGGCGAGGCTCGATGCCGAAAGCACGACTGGAGGGCCCGAATGCGACGAGATCTCACCGGCGCGAGAGCGCTGCGGTGGACGGCACGCTGCCTCAGGAAGTGCTCAAGGCACTTCGGAACAGGTCTGATGTACTTCGCAGTGATCGTCTGGCCGACTCCCGACGTCCTGACCGCCCTGCGGGAGCGGACCGCCGGACCCCCGGAGAGGCGGACGGGCCGCGAGCCGGGGGAGACGCCCCGCGAGCCGCTCCCCCCGGACCGGATCACCCTCCACGAGGACCTGCCCCATCCGGACCGTCGCCTCTTCCTGGAGTTCGAGAGGCAGTTCGGACAGGACGGCGAGAGATGACCCGGGGACGACTCAGGACGCCAGGGATCCTCGAGCCGCCGCACGTACTGCTTTCGCCAACGGTCCGTCCTGAAAAGGGGAGAGCGCATGGACGAGATGAGAGTTCCCGGCCGTGACGACGGCGCGGTGTCGATCCGCAGGATGCCGCGCTGGTACGTGACGCTCTTCGTCACCGACACCCTCGAACGCTTCGGCTTCTACGGCATGCAGGCCATCCTGGTGCTGTACGCCGCGGCCCCCCGCTCCAGGGGCGGTCTCGGACTGGCCACGCCGGACGCCGCGGCGCTGTTCGGAGCCTGGATAGGCCTGATGTTCACGCTGGCGCTGGCGGGCGGCTGGGCCGGTGACAGGCTGCTCGGCCAGCGCCCGGCGCTCCTGACCGGATGCGTGTTCAGCGGGCTCGGCTACCTGTTCCTGGCCGTCCCGTCCGCCGCGATGACAGCCGTGGGGCTGTGCGTGCTGGCGGTCGGCGGCGGCCTGTTCAAGCCGAACCACCAGGCGATGATCAACCTGATGTTCGGCGGCAGCAGGGGACGCGAGTCGGGCATCTCCCTGATGTACGTCGGCGTCCAGGTGTCCGCGCTGCTGGCGCCGCTGGTGACCGCCTTCCTCGGCGAGCGGGTCAGCTGGCACCTCGGGTTCTCCGTGGCGGCGGCGGCGGTGCTCGTCACCGGGGTGCTGCTGGCCCTGACCGCGGCCCAGTTCCACGGCGTCGGCGCCAGGCCTCCCAGGCCGCTCACGCCGGGGGAGCGCCGGGTCCTGCTCGTCCGGACCTCGATCGCCTGCGCGGCGGTGGCCGGCCTGCTCCTCGTCATGGCGTTCGCGGGCGCGCTCAGCCCCACCGCGGCCATCGCGCTGACCGGAGTGCTCAGCGTCGTCGTGCCACCCGTCGGTTACCTGACGCTCTACCGGCACCCGGAGCTCGGCACGGCCGACCGGCGGCGGCTCCGCGCCTTCCTCGCGGTGCTGCTGGGCAGCACGCTGTTCTGGATGATCATCGCTCACGCGGCCTCGCTGCTGAACCTCTTCGCCCGCGACCACGTCGACCTCGACGTGTTCGGCTTCGTCGTGCCGGCCGGCTGGCTCCAGGCGGCGACCCCGCTGTTCATCCTGGTCCTGGCGCCGGTGGTCGCCTCGGTGCTGCCCCGGATCGGCGGACGCGTCCCGGGCAAGTTCGCCGCGGGGCTGCTGCTGGTCGGCGGAGGCTTCCTGCTGATGTCCCTCGCGGCCACGCTCGCCGCCGACGGCGCGAAGGTCTCCCCGCTCTGGCTGCTCGTGGTCTACCTGACGCACGCCTGCGGCGAGGTCGTGGTCGCGGCGGTGAGCGTCTCGGCGCTGGCCGAGGTGCTCCCTCGCCCGTTCATCGGGCGGGTCACCGGCGTCTACTGGCTGTTCGCCGCGCTCGGCGGAGGACTCGGCAGCGGTGTCGTGCGGCTGAGCCAGATCGTTCCCGAGACCGTCTACTATCTGGCCCTCGGCCTGGTCGCGGCGCTGGCGGGCCTCGGCTTCCTGCTCCGGCGGGCGGCGCTGGGCCGCGCCCTGGCGGCGGAGGACCCCGTGGACGCCGATGCGGAAGAGAGCGGGTCACCGGTCCTCCCGCTGAGCCCTGAGGTTCCCCGGAGCCGCTGACGCGCGGGCCGCCGCGACGACGCCGGGAT
>NZ_BSEV01000010.1:0-29172 GCF_027922005.1 Streptosporangium carneum
GCGGGCTCGTCGCCCTCGTCGCGATGATCGCCTGGTACGTCGCCACCCGCGACTGGCGGGCCGGGGCCGTCCTGCTCGCCTACGCCGCCGGATGGCTACCCTGGTTCTACTGGGCCATCGCCGACAACCGCACCATGTTCATCTTCTACGCCATCCCCATGGTCCCGTTCATGATCCTGGCGCTCACCCTCGCCGCGGGACTCGTCATAGGCCCGGCCGACGCCACGTCGTCGCGGCGGGTCGTCGGCGCCTCGATCGTCGGAGGCTTCACCGTGCTCGCGATCATCAACTTCTGGTGGCTCTACCCGGTGCTCACCGCCGAGATCATCCCCTACGCGGAGTGGAATTCCCGCATGCTCTTCAAGAAGGGGTGGATCTGAGCCCTCCGCACATGATCCGCTTGGCACTGATTTCCTAGGGTAGGCGACGTGCACGATCCATTACGTCACGTTCATCGTCAGGGCAGGCCCGCATACGGCAGACTTCGAAGCATGCCTGCACCGGACGTGGCCGCGCTCCTCTCCGAGCTGGAGCGATCCGAGCCCGACTACGCCGAGCACGCCCGGAGCGCGATCGACTGGTTGACCGGCGGCGAGCCGCTGGAGACGATCACCGAGCTCAACGTGTGCGAGTTCCTCTGGTACACCCTGCCGACCAAGGTCGGCGGCGACCGTGCCGCGATCGCCCGCGCGCTCGGCCGTCTGCTGAGGCTCGGCGGCCTCGAACGCTACGCCACGCTCTGCACCTCCCCGACGACCACCCGGATCCTGCGCACCTACGCCCGCGCCGGGGAGGACGCGGGCATGGCCGCCTACCAGAGCGCCCTGAGCGCCACGGGAGTGCTTCCGCCCGACGTTCCCGAGCTGCGGTGGAGCTCGATCATGGGCCCGGAGGAGCTGGGCGCGCACGGCGCGTGCTCCGCCGCGCTCGAGCTGGCCATCGTCTCGGGGAAGCTGAGCCCCGACTCGCAGGAGCGGGGCGCGCTGACCC
Organism: Streptosporangium carneum; assembly: GCF_027922005.1. Lineage (GTDB taxonomy): Bacteria > Actinomycetota > Actinomycetes > Streptosporangiales > Streptosporangiaceae > Streptosporangium > Streptosporangium carneum. The sequence continues at coordinate 991 of NZ_BSEV01000010.1, forward strand.
GGCTGTGGCTCACCACCCCCCGCCCCGAGCTGGGCGGGGACAACTGGCTCCACCGGGTCCAGGGCGAGCGGCTCAACCGCTGGGTGCTCGGCAGGGGCACCGCGTGGCGCGAGCTGGCCCAGCCCTTCGAGGTGTGCCTGCACGCCCCGATCCCCGCCCCGGCGGAAGACCACCTCGAGGCGCTGCGGTGGCTGCTGAGGGTGGGCCGCGAGCCCGGCGGCATCCCGCTGACCCAGCGCCACAACCTGGCCCGTTCGGTGCTCGCGCAGAGCACCTGGAGCGCCGCCGAGCTGGCCGCCGCCAGGGAGGTGGCGCAGACCCAGATGGGCGCGCTGCGCCGCGCGGGGAGACGGCTGGTGACCACCTCGACCGGGCAGCGCCTGCTGGAGGACCCCGATCTGCTCTGGGAGACCGCGTCGGCGGCACTGCTGGCTCCCACGTCAGGAGAGCACGAGTTCAGGGCGTCGGCCAGGGAGGTGGCGCTGATGCTGCTCGCCGACGGCTCCCCCGCGGACCGCGACCGCGTCACAGCGGTGATCGACTGTGAGGAGTGGCAGACTCCCGAGGTCGACGCCTCGCTGAACGAGCTCGGACAGCGGCTGGACGCCTTCGGCCTCAGGTCCGAGGGCAAGCTGACCCCCGCCGGCCGGTCCGCGGCTCTGGCCGCCCTGCGAAGCCACGCCCTGCGCCCCCGCCAGTACGTCAACATGAGCTGACCCCGCCCCCGAACCGCTCACCCTCGGATCCGTTCACCCCTGACCTGCTCATCCCCGCAGCCCCCGCACCGCGCCGGTACGGCGAGCGGTGACGCAGGCCTGCCCGGCGCCGATCGGCGGCGCACAGCCCGGTGAACGTTCACGTCCACTCCACTAAAGGGGACTATTCAGCTATATAACGGGCAATTGCCGTACGTGTCCGAACCCATCACCAGCGAGCATGACGAAGCGCCGCGAACGCCTCCCCCTCCACCCGGCGCCGACGTCTCGTCGACCAGGTCGGTCACCACCGAGACACCCCCTGCCGGGCCTGCCGCCCCCACCGAGACGACCGAGCCCGCCCTGACCTCGGCGGGCCCCGTACGACCGCTCGACGCCCCGGGAGCCGAGAGCACCGCCGACCTCCCCTTCGGCAGGCCGGGCAGGCCGATGCGCGGCAACCCGTTCGTCTTCGGCTTCACCGCCGCCCTGGGGGTTCTCACCGCCTGGTGGCTGGTGCAGGCCGTCGTGAGCGCGAGTTCGGTGCTGATCCTCATCGTCGTCTCCCTCTTCCTGGCCATCGGCCTGAACCCGGCCGTCGAGAACCTGCAGAGGCGCGGACTTCCCCGGCTGGTCGCGATCACGGCGGTCTTCCTCTGCGTGATCGCGGTCTTCACCGGCTTCGGGCTGGCCGTGGTGCCGCCGCTGACCACGCAGTCGACCGACTTCGTGCAGAAGGTCCCGCAGTACGTCCAGGAACTGCAGAACAACCCGCTGATCCGCGACCTGGACCAGCGGTTCCAGATCCTGGAGAAACTCCAGCAGTACGTGACGAGCGGCGACTTCGGCAGCCAGATGTTCGGCGGCGTGCTGGGCTTCGGCCAGGTGCTCATCGGGGCCGTCTTCAACGCGCTGACGGTGCTGGTCCTGACGCTCTACTTCCTCGGCTCGCTGAACTCGCTCAAGAAGATGGCCTACCGTCTCGTCCCCCGGTCCCGCCGGACCCGCGCGACCCTGCTCGGCGACCAGATCATCGACAGCATCGGCGGCTACGTCGCCGGAAACCTGATCATCTCGCTGATCGCCGGAGTCGCCACCTTCTTCTTCCTGGTCCTGATGGAGGTCCCCTACGCCCTGGCGCTCGCCCTGATCGTCGCCCTGACCGACCTGATCCCGATGGTCGGCGCCTTCATCGGCGCGGGCGTCGCCTCCGTCGTCGGTTTCTTCGTCTCACCGACCGTCGGCATCGTCTGTGTGATCTTCTTCACCGTCTACCAGCAGATCGAGAACTACTGGATAGCGCCCAGCGTCATGAAGAGCTCCGTCGACGTCCCGCCCCTGGCCACGATCGTCGGCGCCCTGGTCGGCGGCGCGCTGCTCGGCGTGGTCGGCGCGCTGCTGGGCATCCCCCTGGTCGCGGCGCTCCTGCTCATCGTCCGCGAGGTGGTCATGCCGAGGCAGGAACGGGCCTGATCGGCAGGGGGCACGGCGTCCGCCGTGCCCCCTGCCGTCGGTCAGCCGCCCGTCGGCGGGGCGGGTCCCGGTCCGCGACCTCCCGGGACGGGACAGGTCAGAGCCCGGACTGCTGCCCCTCCTGCTCCTCACCCGTCGTCGGGTCCGTGGGGGGCGCGCTGGGGGTGGGGGTCGGAGTCGGGGTGGGGCCGGTGGCGGGCAGGGCGCTGCCCTGCTTCCACTGCCTCCAGCTGAGCTGCCAGTAGCCCCAGCCGTTGCGCCAGTCGAGCTTCCGCTTGGTGCCGCCGATCTTCACGACGTCCCCGCGCTGGGCGATGCCGTAGAACCACTTGGCCCCGGCGGGCGTGGCGCGCACGCAGCCGTGGCTCTGGTTGGAGCGGCCGAGGTACTGGTAGTAACCCGCGCTCTGGTGGACGTACTCGCCGCTGTCGGAGATGCGCACCGCCCAGGGGATCTCCTCCTTGTAGTAGCGCGGGTCCTTGGGGTCGGTGACGCCCAGCCAGGAGGAGGTCATGGTCTCCACCGCCTTCTTGCCCATCGTGAGATGGACGCCGCTGGTGGTGAGGTACACGTCCACGCCGTTCTTGACCAGGCCGCCGCGGCCCGCGCTGATCGGGATGGTCTTGGCGAGCTTGCCGTCCCGGTAGACCTTCATCAGGTGCTTGCCGGTGCTGACCACGGAGATGTTGGCCGTGCCGATCGCGAAGCGGCGGCTGACGTCCTTGGCCTCCTGGTTGCCGGGGATCTGGCTGAGGCGGGCGGTGAAGAGGACCTTCTGGTGCGGCTTCCAGTAGGTCTTGGTGCGGTAGATGACCTTGCGGTCGGAGACCCAGCGCCAGGCGCCCTCGACCGGCTTGTCCGCCTGGACCTGCAGCACGGCCTCGGCCGCCGCCCGGTTGGCGACCGCCCTGTCGAAGGTGACGATGATCGGCGATCCGACGCCGATCTTCTCGACCTTCTCGCCCATCGGCGTGATGTCGGCGATGCCGAGCACCGGCTTGCGCGCCGCCGCCTTGATGACGGCTCCCCCCGCCGGGCGTGGTTGGTGCGCCTTGGCCGTGGTCGTGACGGGCGTGGGCGCGGGCGCGGGCTGTGCAGCCGGGCTGCCCTCCGCCGCACAGGCCGCCACGGTGGCGAGAGCCACGAGGGCGAGCGAGGCCTGAGCCGTCCGCCTGAGGGTGTTCACGGTCTACTCCTCATATATGAGCTTCGCGCCGGTTTCAGCCCTGGCGCGTTCCATATGTGAGACAACCGAAAGCCTCAATATGCATACAAAACCCTATAACGATTAAACAACGGTGTGATCGCTGGGTTTAGCCGACTCCTTCGACCGTCGGCACAGCCGCCGTCCGGCGGGATCACGGTTCGGCGGGACCGCCGCCCGCCGGGGCCGGGGTCACGGTTCGGCGGGACCGCCGCCCGCCGGGCCCGGGGGCACGGCGAACGCCCGCCTGCCGTACCCGAGCAACTCACGCAGCGCAGGACCGGGCGTGCTTCTCCAGATCAGCGCGAGCAGGGCGGGCGTTTCGACGTCGTCGACGGTGAGGGCGGTGAGCCGGTCACGGTAGTGCCCGGCCATCGAGTCGCTGAGAACGGCGACGGCGAGTCCTCTGGCGGCGAGGTCGGCGATGGCGTCCGCGGCGCTGGCCTGCAGGGCGATCACCGGCTGAAGCCCCTGTGCCGCGCAGGCCTGGTCGAACACCGTGCGCAGGCCGGTGCCGGGCGGCATGCACACGATCGGGTGGGCGCTCAGCTCTCGCAGGGTGACCCGCCGCCGTCCCGCCAGGGGGTGCGCGGCCGGGACCGCCGCGACGAGCCGCTCCTTGACGATCGTCAGCGCCTCCAGCCCCTCGGGGGTGGCGGTGGCGGTCCCGACGAGGGCCAGGTCGACCGTACCCGCGCGCACCCCTTCGACGAGCCTGTCGGAGTTGTCCTCCAGCAGCGACACCTCCACACCGGGATGCGCCCGGTGGAACGCGGCGAGGGCGTCGAACAGCGGCGTGACGGTGCAGCCGATGACCATTCCGACCGTGATCCGCCCCCGGATCAGGTCGGTCACCTCGCCCACGGCCTGGCTGACCGCCTCGGCGGCGGCGAGCGCGGCGCGGGCGTGTTCGAGCGCGGCCTTTCCCGCGACGGTGAGGGTGGCGGCGCGCGCCGACCGGTCGAACAACTCGGCGCCGAGTTCGCGCTCCAGCTGGCGGATCTGGGCGCTGACACCGGACTGGCTGATGTGCACCCGTTCGGCGGCCCGGGTGAAGTTCCGCTCCTCGGCCACCGCGACGAAGTACTCCAGCTGCCTCAGTTCCATAACTGCAGATTCTAGTTCTTATCACATCAATCTGTTGGACTTCTGATCGCTGAGAGACAACCCTGGGAGGTGCAAGAACCCGACGACAGGAGGAAACCCATGCCGGAGTACGAGAAGGCCATGCGGCCGGAGGACATCACCCGCTTGTTCGTCGAGCGCTCGAACGCCGGCGACGCGGCCGGAGTCGCCGCCCTCTACGAGGAGAACGCGGTGCTGGCCTACCCGCCCGGCGCCCAGACTGTGGGCCGGGAGGCGATCCGCGCCCTGTGGGAGAGGGTGCTGGCAGGCCGCCCTCGCTTCGAGCCGGAAGAGCCGCTGCCGACGCTGGTGAGCGACGACATCGCCCTCACCTCGACCCCGCCGAAGGACGGGAGCGGCGCCCGCGCGCAGGTCGTCCGGCGCCAGCCCGACGGAAGCTGGCTCCGCCTGCTCGACCAGCCCGAGTTCGTCTCCCCCGCCCGCTGAGCCGTCGCGACCGCGGGCACCGACACGCGCGGGCGAGGGAGCGGCTCCGTGTCCGCCACGGAAACGCTCTCGGATGCCCCCCGCGCCCGGTCGGCGTCCGAGAAAATTCCAGAAAGGCCGTCGGCGGACGTCGAGGATCCCGCGACGGCTCCGACTCCCCGGTGACGGCGCGCCTTCGAGGGCGCGAGAGACTCACAGAGACGGGACGCCATCCATGGGCAAGCTCATCCACTTCGTGCACCAGTCCCTCGACGGTTTCATCGAGGGACCGAACGGCGAGTTCGACTGGCCGCGGATGGGACCGGAACTGTCCGCCTACTCGCAGGAACTGACCGACGGCGACAAGGTGTTCCTCTACGGACGCGTGGTGTGGGATGTGATGTCGAACTTCTGGCCGCACGCCGAACGTCACTCGACCCACGAGCACGACCTGGCATTCGCCCCGATCTGGCGCGAGGCGCCCAAGATCGTGGTCTCCCGCACCCTGGAGAAGGCCGACTGGAACACCCGGGTGATCGGCGAGAACGCCGTCAAGGAGTTGACCGCGCTCAAGGAGTCCGGCGTCACGCTGCTGCTGTTCGGCGGATCCGCGCTGGCCTCCCACCTCACCGAGCACGGCGTCATCGACGAGTACCAGATCTTCGTCCACCCCGTGGTCCTGGGCGGCGGCAAGCCGGTCTTCCAGGAGCAGCGCCACCGGGTCGGTCTCGAACTCGTCGAGTCACGGACGTTCGACTCCCAGATCGTGCTGCTCCGGCACCGGCGCGCCGCCGTACACGAGTGACCCTCGGCACGTCACCGGGAAGACCTGCCGCGGAGAGCGAAGGGCGTGCCTCGAAAGACGGCTTCCGACCGCGACGGCGAGCGCGACGACGATCAGAACCGCCGCGACCGCGAACGTGCTCCGCATACCGGTGGCGACGGCCTCCGGACGCGCCGTGGTGACGTCGATCGTCGCCGAGGCGAGCGCGAACACAGCACCCATGACGGATGCGCCGGTGATGAGCCCGAGATTGCGCGACAGGTTGAGCATTCCGGAGACGACGCCCCGCCGATCCGGGCGGACATCCGCCATGACGGCGGTGTTGTTGGCCGTCTGGAACAACGCGTAGCCGAGGGTGACGACGACGATGGGGGCGACATAGCCGGGGATGCCGAGCGTCGCCGGCGCCATGGACAGGACAGCGGAACCGGCCGCCATTCCGGTGAGCCCGGCGACGGTCACGCGTTGTGCGCCGAAACGGTCCGCGATGCGCCCTGCCGGCACGCCGGTCAACGCGGCGACAAGCGGGCCGGCCGCCAGGACGAGCCCGACCAGGGCCGCGTCGAGCCCGAGCGCACGAGAGAGATAGAACGGCCCGACCACCAGCGTCGCCATCATCACCGTCGAGACGAGCGCGCTCATGGCGAGGCCCGCGCTCAGCACCGGATCACGGAACATCGCCAGTCGGATCAACGGCGATGCCGTTCTCGCCTCGGTGAAGACGAAAAGCCCGACTCCGAAGGCGGCGGCCGACAGCAGAGTCACATTGAGCGCGCCGAAACCGCCACGCCCGAGCGTCATGGCGAGCGCATAGGCCGCGAGCGTCAGAGCGAGAAGCAATGTGCCGACATTGTCGAACCTGGCCCGACCGGCTTTCGGCTCCCGCCGGTCAACGGGCAGACGGCGATGCGCGAGAAGAAAGGTCAGGACCCCCAGCGGCACGTTGACGAGGAAGATCGCCCGCCAGCCGAGTCCGGAGATCAGGACGCCGCCCAGCGACGGGCCGAGAGCGGTGCCGATCGCGGACATCGTCCCGAGCAGCCCCATGGCGCTACCGGTCCTTGACTTCGGAACCGTCTCGCCGACGAACGCCATGGTGAGGGCCATCATGACGGCCGCTCCGAGTCCCTGCGCCGCTCGGGCGGCGATCAGCGTCCAGAGCGTGGGCGCGACGCCGCACAGGACCGAGGCCGCGGTGAACAGGAGGATTCCGGCCAGGAGCAGCCGTCGGCGGCCGACGATGTCACCGAGTCGCCCGACGCTGACGATCAGGGTGGTGACGGCGAGGAGATAGGCGAGGACGACCCACTGCACCTCCTGGAAGGAGGCGGTGAACGCCTGCGCCAACGTCGGCAGGCCCACGTTGGCGATGCTGGTGCCGAGCGAGGACAGCAACATGGACAGCGAAAGACCGGCGAGCGCCCACCGAGCCGAAGGCCTCCGTTCCGGATCCTCAGCCACTGGTTCGTCGCTTCCCGCGATGATCGTCGTCAACATGAACTCTGTTTCTGGCGGCTTGAGCCGTGCCGGGTTCGGTGGAGGCCGTAGTGTCGGGCGTCGGTCGTCCTACGCCTCGTCCACCGCGGGCTCTCTCCGACCGTCGTCCGCGTCCACGGTGCGACATGCCTGCTGGGCCGACAAGTAACCTTGCCAATGTGGCAAACGACGACGACGCTGTCCTGGCCTCCGTGGGCCCGCGGCTGCGCGCGCTGCGCACCAGGCGCGGCATCACCCTGACCCAGCTCGCGGAGACCACCGGCATCTCGGTCAGCACCCTGTCCCGCCTCGAGTCCGGCGAGCGCAGACCCAATCTGGAGTTGCTGCTGCCGCTCGCGCGGGTCCACCAGGTCCCGCTCGACGAACTCGTCGGAGCCCCGCCGGTCGGTGACCCACGGGTGCGGTTGAAGCCGATCAAGCGAGCAGACTCGACGATCGTGCCGCTGACTCAGCACCCCGGCGGGCCGCAGGCGTTCAAAATGGTCATCGGCCCCGCCCGCTGCGAACCCGATCCGCGTACGCACGAGGGCTACGAGTGGCTGTACGTGCTCAGCGGGAAGCTGCGGCTGGTGCTCGCCGAGCACGACATCGTGCTCAAGGCGGGGGAGGCCGCGGAGTTCGACACCCGGCTACCGCACTGGTTCGGCAGCACCGGCGAGGCGCCGGTGGAGATTCTCAGCCTGTTCGGATCACAGGGCGAACGCATGCACGTCCGCGCGAAACCGCGCGACGCGTAGAAACGACGCGGCGGCACGGGACCGTCCATGTCCGGGCGAGCCGCGTATGACAGCGGGCGATCAGATCCTTGAGGAACCGGATGTAGTCTGCGCTGGTCTGGGGCGAAGGTGGTGAAGGGTGACAGGGCGCTTCGTCATCGGTGAGGGATACGCGTCGTACCGGGGGCCGTCGACGGACAACGTTCAGCATCGTCACGCCGCCTTCCAGGTGACCGTCGCCGTGAAGGGCGAAGTGGTCATGACGGACGAGTCGGGAGCGTGTCATCGCGACGTGGCGCTGATCGTCCCGCCCATGGTGCGGCATCGCATGTCGGCCGCGCCGTACCTGCGTACGTGGTTCATCGAACCGCAGTGTTCGTTCGCGGCCGGGTTGCGTGAACGCTGTGGCGCCGGGATCACCGCGGCCGGCGATCTGCGCGGCCTTCGCGAGGAGGACGTGCAGATCGCCGGGGCGCCTCAGTCATCCGGCACGCTCGACCCGAGGCTGCTGGCGGCGATGGAGGCGCTGGCCCGCCGGGACATCCAGGTCACCGGGGCGGCCGTGGAGGCTGGGCTCTCCCCGCAACGCCTGCGTGCCCTGGCCAGGCGGCAACTGGGCATGCCGCTCGCACGGTGGCGCATCTGGCGGCGACTCACGCGTGCGGCCCGGGCGCTGGTCGAGGGACAGTCGATCGCCGAGGCGGCGATCACGGGCGGCTTCGCCGATCAGGCGCATTTCAGCCGGCGACTGCGCGAGATGATGGGGCTCACGCCGACGGCCGTACTGCCGATGTTGCGTCCGTCAGCCGCGCGAAGCGACGTAGATGGAGATTGAGCCGGTCAGCGTTGGGATGACCTCCGCCTCGCGTACGCCGCGGAACCCCGCCTCGCTCATCAGCCTGGGCAGAACGCCGTCCGCGTTGGGCTGAGTGTCCTGCAGTCCGTCGGCCAGTTGCACGGTACGGAACGCCAGGCGCATCAGCGTGGTCCGCTGCAGGCCGTAGTCGGCGACCACCAGCTTGCCGCTCGGCCGCAGCACGGCGTGCATCGAGGTGAGAATCGACCGCTTCATCGGAAGCGGGCACTGGTGGAGGACGAGGCTCGACACCGCCGTGTCGGCCGAGCCCGGACCCAGCAGCTCGACCAGCGCGTCGCCCATGCCGAGCCGCCACTGCGGGGCCACTCCGTCGGCGCCGGTCTTGCGCCGCGCCAGTGCCAGCGTTTCCGGGTCGGGGTCGACACCGATGATCCGTGCTCGCGGTTCGAGGCGGTGGAGCAGCGCAACCTGTGAGCCGGTGCCGCAGCCGACGTCCACGATCGTGTCGTCGGGCCGCGGCGCCACGTGCATGGCCACCAGGCTGCGCCACAGCCGCTCACGCGTCAGGGCGACCACCGAGTCGTACAGGCGTGTGAGACCCAGGCGGCCCAGGGCCGGGGTGAAGGTTCGTTGAGACATGACCGCAGTCTCGATCGCGCGGCCCTTCGCGGTCTTGAACAAAACGCTCGGACTTCGGGGGGCCGTTCGAGGGTCCGGGGGAAGGACCCGGCGCATCGCTCGTCGCGCGGCATGGCCGCCGCCTGGCGAGCGACACCTTGGTTTCTGACCGTCTCAGGCTTGATCGCGGCGTGGGTCAGTCGCCGTCCGTCGTCTTCCCCTGCCGCTGACGAATACGGCGGACACGCCTGCGACCACCTTCAGGATCGTCGATGCCCAGCCTCACCCGACGCTCGATACGCCCCTGCAAGACCTCACCAAGGGGTGCGTCGCGGAACTTCCTCCAGCGTTTGGGCCGCCTGGCGTACAGACGCTCTTCGACAGCCCCGCTCGACCGCTCGTCGGCGGCGCCCCGGGCGGCTTCGAGAATCTGATGATCACGATGGCGGTCAGCCCGATGGGGCGTCCGCTTGTTGCGCCGGATGCTCTTGCGCGAACTCTTGTCGTTCTCGCCGTAGTCGTTGCGACGATCTTTTGCGTAGCTCAGCCGCTTCTTCTCCTGCGGAGTCTTCCCGCGCTTCCCCGGTGGTGTCTTCCGCCCCATGCCCCCTCGCTCCGGTCGCTCATCCGGCGATCAACAGTGACAGGCGTCCCACCAGGCCAGCAAGGCGTTGTCGTCCACGCCCAGCCCGAACGTCCGGTGTTCGTCACAAGCTTCTCGGCCACGAGGACCTCACGGTGGACGTCATCGGCTTCGCCCTGTTCAAGCCGCGGCTCCAGTCACCGGTGGAAGCCGCCCCGCACATACGATGATCTTCAGCGTGACGAGGACACGGGAGCGCTCATCACATCGGCGTCACTGCCCCCGCCATGCCACACGCGAAGGAGCGCCCCATGGATCCGATCCACACGCGATACGCCGAACTTCTCGAAGCCGGTTTCCCCCGCGGCCAAGTGTGCCTGACCTGGTGCAGGAACAGCGACTTGGAGGAGGTCGCCCACCGCTTCGGCGCGGCTCCCGAGACAGGGTCGTGGGCCACACCCGACGAGCTCGAGGACCTGGAGGAGGAGCACGGAGAGGAACTGGTCGAACTCACCACGATGGGCGAATGGACGATCGCCATGGAACCCAGCGGATTCCAGGGAGTGCGCTCCGCGGTCCTGGAGCCTTTGTCGGCCGGCGGATGCGCCTTCAGTGTGTTCTGGAACGGCGAGCTGGACAACGAGGTGGCTTACGCCGTCGACGGCCGGGTCGTCACGTCCTTCGACCTGATGGACATCGGGCAGCGCTCAGGCAGCGATCCGGCCGCCCTGGACGGCCTCCTGCGTCAGGTCGGCCTGCACGACGGCCTGCCGGCGCAGGCGCGCAAGGCACGGGTCCTGGCCCTGGGCGAAGCGCTCAGCGGGCAGCGCCTCACCCCGCAGTGGCTGCGCTCCGATCAGTTCACGGTCCTGGTCACCGACCCGCTGCCCGACCCCCTCGTGCCCGCCGCCCTTCTGAATCCGCGCGCGCCCTTCCTGGACGAGCCGGAGATGGCGCGGATCCTCGCCAACCCCTCGCCGGCCGTACTGCTCGACATCACCAAGCTGGCCGTCTCCTTCGCCGTCGCCGCGATCGACCTGGAGGACTCACTCGGCGAGGAGACACTGCGGGTGCTGGAGCACGGCGAACGCTCGCCCGGCGAACGCGAGGCACTGCGGTCGCGGCTGGCCCGGCTGCGCGTCGAGACCGACCGACAGGCCAAACGGACCCAGGCGCGCTCCATGCCGGGCACGACCGACGAGGTGATGCCGCTGTGGCGGAAGAGCGCCGCGCTCGTCCTCCTGGAGCTGGCTCTGGATCCTTCTCCCGTCGACGCGGCCCGCTCCGCTGCCGAGCGGGCGGGGAATTTCTGCGCGACCGGAACAGACCACATGCGCCTGCGCGTGCTGAGCAACGTCGTCGAACGCATCGCATACGACCTGCGACACCCTTGACCGCTCCCGGATCAAAGATCCGTGCGTGCACCCGCGACCGACACACCGCATAACCCGCCGTCACATGCGTGATCGACGGCTTGTCGAACTGCCACACAGACCTGAGCAGCAAGAAGGCCCAGTTCCACAAGCTGGAACCGGGCCCCTCGTCCTAGTGGAGACGAGGGGATTCGAACCCCTGACCCCTTCGATGCGAAGCCAAGTCACGGGGTCCGGGACCGTGGTCGACGTCGCCTGACGTCGGGGAAGCAGTCCCCTGTGGTCCATGGCCGTTGTCACTCAGTTGGTCACTCAGTCCCGAGGGCTTGGCCGTACCTCGGACGGTGCGAACCACCAGCTAGGCCGGGGGCGTTCCTATCTCTCCCCGACTGTGCACTCAGTCCTCCGCGGGCCAGTTCTCCTTGTCGGCCACGAAGCTTCCGCGTTGCGGCAAGGTGATCACCCATCCCTCGTCGCGCAGCATGGCAACGGCCTGGCGGGCGGTGTCACGCGCGACGCCGTGATCCCGGACCATCTCCGACTCGGACGGTATCCGGTCGCGCGGCTGTAGCCCGCCGCTCTTGATCTGCTCCCGGATGATCGCCGCCACCTGCTGGTAGATCGGCGTCGGATCGAACCTATCCACTTCCACGAGCACGACGTTACGCACGTCCCCAACGCTGCTCATATGGGCAACGTGAGAGACGAGGTAGACAAGGTAGACGTAGGGTCAGCTCATGACCAGGGCTTACCACAGCACTCACGTGGGGCCGCTCGTCACTGATTACGAGGAGCTCACCTGGCGGGTCCCGGTCGCTCGCTCCGACCGCGTACGCGTACGGGAGCACACCTGCATATGCCAGGTCCAGAGCTACGAACTCTGCGCCTCCGGCGGCCTGCTGTTCATCCGCCGCACCACCGTAAAGTCAGGCAAGGCTGTCGTCCACGAGACAGACCGCTGGCTCAGCAAGCAGGCTAGGGGAACCTGGCTCCTCCTACTGGCGGGGCGAGCATGCTGATCACCCATCTTCCCCACATGGGACATTTATGGGCAAATCGGACAGATTTATGGCTGCTCGAGTACCTCCACCCCTACCCGAACTGCAGAAATACACGCAACGCTTGCCGTCGACTGCCACCACAATGCTTCCTGAGACAGATGTACCTTGATCTGTGGTTACGGAGAGAGCAGCGATGGCAAGATTGAAAGCTTGACCATGAATGACCAACCCTCGAAGATCGGTAGACTGCTGCCCAGTCCAGAGACGGACATCCACAGCAAGATCGTCTAGGCAGGTTCGAGAGGCGGGCAACATGGGATTCTCTCCGCAGAATTCGGACGACCTGCATGTCCCTGATCGTTTCGAGGGATTAAGGGACGCGGGGGCGGGGGCGCTCATGTCGATCATTGTGCCCGTCACAGAAACTCTTGCTGTATTTGATGATCGTTTCCTAGATATGCGAGCTGCACGTCGCGGCTCATTCGTGATCTTGCGAGGCAAGACCGGAGCCGGAAAGTCGACCTTTCTCGACACAATCGGCCTTTTTCGTACGGGCGTAGTCACCGAACGCATCCCTGGAAGCGATGACATCGTCGAGGCACTAAGCAAAGTCCATGCCTCTTCATCTCCGCGCGTAATCGTCCTTGAAGGGCGCGAGGCACTTCGAGAGATCTCTAGCTCTGCACTAGAGGCTGCCATTCACGCGATCAATTCATTCGTCCGCTCCCCAGTCGGACAAGATACATTGATCGTATGGCCAACAAACACGGATGATCTCACTGAATCACTCTCGGTGATTGCACATAAACTTGGGGGAGAATCCCTCCTCGGAGTTGAAGAACCAGTAACACATTTCTATGGACCCTCCAAGCAAAACTTCGTCAGCATCGCAGAAAGAACGGTTGCCGCCCTAAACGAGGGAGCCTCGCTCGCCGCACTGGGAATTTCAGCAGAGCGGGCCGATGAGCTTGCTAATCAGGCATCCACAATCGGACTTTACCTGGCACTAGTCCGGAAAGATCTAATTAAAAACGGCGCTCGCGTGCGCAAACTTCTCGCCGAAGAACAGTACAAGCTCTGGACTGTTGTAATTGCAGGAAACGATCCTGAGGGGGATGTAGCCGCCCTCACCAGGGGTGGTTACGCATATGCAGATATTGACAGGCTAATGACGGCAACCGGCGCAAACATCGTCAGCGAGCTCAAAAAGTCGCCTGACACGCTCGGTATACTCGGCACTGTCCTGGATGCAAAGATACTCAACATAGATATTGTAACGATCAACGCCGTAGCCCGTCATTACGGCGATCCTCAACTACATAGCCTTATGAGCGCCAGAGGCATGTCGATAAGCTCCGACAAAACCGCCAAAGATCGCATAGCCGGAAGCGAGCTTGGATCAATCATGGCGGGCAATACACTTGGCACTCGGAAGCGGGGATCCAAGCCGAGAGGAAATACGCTCAGCGCATTCTCGAATATAGCAAACATCGCCCGATTGAATGACGGAGCACTCAACCGGGCCATTGGAAGCGCTCTCGTCGACGCCGAGCTTGCTCTTTCGTACACGACAGAAAAAAGCATCGGCACAGCCCCCAAGTTCTTCAGCGACCTATACCTCACACGGGATACAGGCCCATTGAGAGTCGAGATTATGTGGCGTGAAACCACAAGCCGCGCAGAGATCGCAAATTACGTTCTGACTAAGCTCGGGAATTATGCGCGCGCCATCGGGCTACTAGGGTCTGCCCCAGAGTCAGGCACCTGATCACCTCGTACGCCGTCGACCCACCGCGGAGCGGCAGCGGGCCGGGGACGGAGGGCAAGCCCGGCCTCGGGGGTACGTCAGCCGGTCGCCGTTCCTCGATCATCGAATGCCATCCCGCACGGCCGGGCCTGCCCCGGAGGAACCGGTCTGCTGGGCTTGCCTGGGTCGACGGCGTGCGAGGTGATCAGCCCCAGCCACCCCACAACCTGGGCTCTTGCTCGGCGATCACCTCGGGGCCGGAGTGCCCCCGCCGGAGGCATGCCTTGACCTCCGCTGTCTGCGTCGCCGTACGGCTGTCGTGTCGCCGTTCCCGTCCGGCCTGCTGGTCTTCTCCCCCGTCTCTGCCTGGCGTCCGATGTGCGGTGGGCCGGTCGGGTGAGACCGGCCCGGAGAGGCCGCCCGCCCGGTTCCGGCCGACCGCCCGCCGCCCATCGGGCGGCGGCTTGATGACGTAGGGAAGGTTTGAACCACGCTCGCCCGTAGATCGCGGGCTACCGGCTCGCTCTGACGATCCCGGCGAGCTCCTGCATGCTCCTGGTCACCGCATCCGATTCCGCTTGGACAAGGCGCGTATCCTTGCCCGGCTTGTTGGCGTAGGCGATGCTGCGGGCTCCCGCGTTGGCCGCGGCCTGCATGTCGAAGTCGGAGTCTCCGATCAGGACGGCCTCTCCGGGCCGTGCGTCGACCAGCTCACAGGCTCGGAACACCAATCGAGGGTCCGGCTTCATCTCTGCGGGGTTGCCGATCGGGCGGCCGGCGACTCGCCCCCTCAGCTCGGCCAAATCAAGAAACGCCTCGATCGCTCGCTCGGATTGTTGCTCACGATCACCACGGGTCGACCCGTCTCGGCACAGGCATCGAGTAGATCCCGCACTCCCGGCGTGATCTCGGCGCGGTTCACGGACTCGACCTCATAGCCCACGAACGAGATCTCCAACTTGTCGACCAGGTCCGGTGCGAAGACCGCCGTACGGCGCAACACCTTGAGCGGATCGCCCAGAACCATGACGTCCCGCGGGAGTTCCACTCCCTCGTCCTGGAGCAGCTGCTTGAACCGGCCGCGACCACAGGCGTCGGCAACCCGGCGAAGACGTTGCACACAAGGCCGTTGAAGTCGAACAAGATGGCGCGAGACTCCCGAAGGATCTTCGCCAGCGTCCCGGCGGTCACACCTCGACCTCGTGACTGATCGTCGACCACATGCTCCCGAGCCACAGGCGAGTCTGAGCGACGTACTGCGGCTGCATCGACGAGGCGTCCTCGGTCACCTGGTAATGGAACAGCACCGCGTCCTTACCCACGACGTCGTACAGCTCATGCTGCTCGCCCTTGATCCGGACCGTGTGCTTGACCACCGGGTAGAAGCCGAAAAACACCTGTTCCGGTTGATCACGTAGAACTTGAACGACGGGGTCGTCTGGTGCGCGCGGACCTCGACGGCACTCCGCCGTCCATCATGGTCGGGCGCTCGGTCCGGGAGTGCGGCGACACCAAGACCCGCAAGTCCCGGCGTCGGACTCCGGCGTCCCGCTGGGAAGCGTCTCCCGTCTGGGTTGGCCACCGCAACGCCTCGGTGACAGAGACGGTCTACCGCAAGCAGCTTCGCCCGATGCTCCTGGAGGGAGCCGAAGCGATGGGCCAGGTCTTCGGGAACCGGACAGTCCACTCAGTTGGTCACGCAGCAACTAAAAAAGGCTGCTCCTACGAGCCGGGAGCGGCCTTCACCTTGGGGTGGCCTTAGCGGGCAGGACTCTATCTGCGCAGGACACGCGGTTCGCCTGACGACGGACGTCCGCCTACGGCCAGCACATCGGCCAACAGCTCCGGAAGTCCCACAGGCCGCAGGGTCTCCGGGGTCTCGGCTGCGACAAGCTCAGCCAAGGACCACCATCGATGCCCGACGATCCCCTGCTGTTCACTCGGCTCCAGATGGGCGCGGGTGATGGTCTCCGTGCCGTACGCCCGCGCCAGGAAGTACCGTTCGTGCATACGCACGGGTTCGCCGCCCCACTGGACGTCTGTATCGAGGATCCACAGGCACGGCCCCCACTCGACCTCCGTCAGCCCGGTCTCCTCCAGTAGCTCCCTGCGAGCGGCCTGAAGGAAGTCCTCGTCTTCCTTCAATCCTCCGCCTGGGGGCACCCAGAACAACTCCCCGACCGGAGACCCGGGGACGACGATGACGCCGTCGTCCCTGTGCCGGATCAGCAGGATCCGATCGTCCTGGTCCAGCAGCACAGTCCGGGCGCCTTGTCGGGTCCGCATCGTTGGCTCCTGTCCGGCGTAATCGCTCAGTTGGTCACCCAGCAACGCAGAAGGCCGCTTCCGATCTCTCGGAAGCGGCCTCTGGCCTTGGTGGAGATGAGGGGATTCGAACCCCTGGCCCCTTCGATGCGAACGAAGTGCGCTACCGGACTGCGCTACATCCCCAAGACGTCACCTAGGTTAGCAAACTTCTGAAGCCCCTCGCGCCATCCGAGGCCGGGGGAGGCTGGAGATCAGTCGCCGACCGCGCGGCGGGACGCCTCGGCGTACTGGTCGAAGAGTTCGTCGCGGTGCGCCGCCAGCTCGATGATCTCCGCCACCGGTCGCCTGACCTCCAGCTCGGCCCTGCGGCGAGCGCGCCTGACGCGTTCCGCCCGGGCCTGAGCCGCGGCTCTGCGGCGTTCGGTGTCGATCTGCACCGAAACCCTCAGGACGGCCAGATAGAAGCCCAGGAGGACCACCGAGGGCGCCACCCCCCACCAGGGGATCACCTGGACCGCAGCGGTCACCACCGAGGCGAGGATCAACAGCACGCACCACAGGGTCAGCCGCCTGCGCTTGGCGACCCGGATCGCCCTGCGGCGCCGTTCGGCGCGTCTGCGATCGGTTGCGGGTCGCCGGCCGCCGGCTGCCGGATCCGCCGAGGGCGAGGACGCGCGGACCAGCGCCTCGGGGGAGGGCGGCGGGACCGGTACGGACGCCGACGTGGAGACGGACGGCGTTACCGAGGGCACCGCGGACGACGGGGAAGCGGCGTCGGGCGTCGCTCCGATCCCTTCCGTCACGGTCTGCTCGTCCTGCTCGTCCGTCACTGACTGTTCATCATGGACGTACGGCTCGGCGCTCTCGTAGAGCTCGGTGAAGGTGGCCCGGTCGCGGCGCAACCACATGGGCACGAGCACGCACAACCACATGAGGACAATGGCCAGGTACAGAAGAACGCTGCTCACGGCCACCTCCGGGCAGCATGAAAACGCCTGGGGTCCCTTGGCGTCTCCAATGTGCTCACGTCACGCACAGTAAGGCTGCGTGTCACTATTTGACGAGTATTCAGTGCGGTGTGTCGCGAGATCTTCAAACCTCTTCATGGGGAGCGCCACCGTGGGCGGCCGCCTCCCGGGCCCTGCGCCAACGCACCAGCAACCCTCTTGGTGCGTCTTCGATCGTGAGGGCGTAACAAATGTGGTCGCGCCAAGCGCCATCGATGTGCAGATGCCGCCGTCTGATGCCTTCTTCCCTAAAGCCAAGCTTTTCAACCACCCGTCGGCTCGCGTGATTTTCCGGACGGATGTTCGCCTCGACCCGGTGCAGCCCGGTGGTGAAGAAGCAGTGGTCGACCGCCATGGCCACGGCGGTGGGGATGACGCCCCTGCCCGCGAGGGCTCCGTCGACCCAGTAGCCGATCTGGGCCGATCTGGCCGACCCCCAGACGATGGCGCCGATCGTGAGCTGTCCCGCGAAAGCCCCCTCGTAGGTGACGACCCAGGGCAGGGCGAGCCCCTGCCTCGCCTCCCTGCGAAGGGTTCCGGCCATCGAGATGTAGGGCCCGAGACCGGTCCGGAACAGCGGGGTCTCGGGATTGCTCGGCTCCCAGGGGCGCAGCCAGTTGGCGTTGCGCAGCCGCGCCTCACGCCAGACGCGCACATCTCGCAGGCGCAGCGGCCGAAGTCCCACCGGGCCTTCCGTCAGGGTCACCGGCCAGCCACGAAGTCGATCCACGCTCTCCATCATCTCCCGAAGAGACGCCGACGTGCCATGGAGTCCCCTGCCCCTGTCAGCACGGGCGGAACACCGGCTCCGGCGGCGGAGGAGGGATCGGCCCCGGAGTCCCGGACACGCTCGTGGCCCCCCGCGGACGCCCCTGGGCCCGTGGACACGCCCACGGCGTGCGCCGGGTCAGCGCGGGTGGTCTCCGCCGCGGATCTGGTCGACCGCGTGCCTGAGGACCGGCGAGAGCACCGCCATGCCGTCGCGGACCCCGCCCGAGGACCCGGGGAGGTTGACGACCAGGGTGTTCGCCGCCTGCCCCGCGAGCCCGCGGGACAGGATCGAGGTGGGCACCCTGTCGCGGTTGGCCTGGCGGACGGCCTCGGCGATGCCGGGGATCTCCCTGTCGAGCACCCGCGCGGTCATCTCGGGGGTGAGGTCCGTCGGGGTCAGGCCCGTGCCGCCGGTGGTGACGATCACGTCATAGCCCTCGGCGACCCCCGAACGCAGCGCCTCCTCGACCGGTTCGCCGTCGGGGACCACCCGCGGGCCGTCCACCTCGCATCCGGCGTCGGCGAGCAGCTCGGCCAACAGTTTTCCCGATTTGTCCTCGTATATCCCGGCGGAGGCCCGGTTGGACGCCGTGATCACCAGAGCTCTCATGCGGTCATCCTTCCAGCACTCCCGGCCCCGTCCCGCCTACGGCCTGGTCCAGGTCCCGGTCTTGCCGCCGGTCTTCTCCTCGACACGGACATCGGTGATCACAGCCGCCGGATCGACCGCCTTGACCATGTCGACCAGTGCCAGCGCGGCGACCGAGACGGCGGTCAGCGCCTCCATCTCGACCCCGGTCCGATCCGCGGTCCTGACCAGGACGGCGATCTCCACGCCGTCGTCGGCCACGGCCAGCTCCACCTTCACACCGTGCAGCGCGATCGGGTGGCAGAGCGGGATCAGGTCCGGGGTCCGCTTGGCCCCCATGATGCCGGCGATGCGCGCGGTGCCGAGCGCGTCGCCCTTGGGGACCTCCCCGGAGCGCAGCAGGGCCACGGCCTCCTCGGACAGCAGCACCTTTCCGGTGGCGGCGGCCGTACGGACCGTGACGTCCTTGGCCGAGACGTCCACCATCCGCGCCGCGCCGGTCTCGTCGATGTGTGTGAATCCGCTCATGCGGACATCATCCTCTCGGCCGGGTCCTCCCTCGGAGCGGCGTCCCCACGATCACAGCGGGATGACCTCGACGGTCGCCCCCTCCGGCACCTCGGTGACGTCCTCCGGGACCACGACCAGCGCGTTGGCCGAGGCCAGGGCGGCGAGCTGGTGGGACCCCTGCCGGGTCACCGGGGTGACCGAGCCGTCGGCGGCGAGCACCGCGCGCAGGTAGGAGCGCTTGCCCCGCGGCGAACGGAGCGGGGAGGCGGTGACGGCCCGCACGGTGGGGGTCGGCCCCGCGGGCAGTCCCTGCATCTTCCGCAGCGCGGGCCGGACGAACAGCATGAACGACACGAAGGACGACACGGGATTGCCCGGCAGGGCGAAGACCGGGATGTGGTCCTCCCCCACGACGCCGAACCCCTGGGGCATGCCCGGCTGCATGGCGACGCGGTCGAAGCGGACCGTGCCGAGGGGGCCGAGCGCCTCCTTGACCGGCTCGTACGCGCCCATCGAGACGCCGCCGCTGGTGATCACGGCGTCGGCCCGCAGGAGCTGGGCGTCGAGCTGGTCGAGGAAGCTCGCGGCGTCGTCGGCCACGATCCCCGCCCGGTATCCGTCACCGCCCGCCTCGCGCACCGCGGCGACCAGGGTGTAACTGTTGGACTCCCAGATCTGACCGGGGGCCAGCGGCGTGCCGGGCTCGGCCAGCTCGGCACCCGTCGAGATGACCACCACCCTGGGGCGGGGCCGCACCAGCACCCGGCGGCGGCCGACTCCCGCGAGGACGCCGAGCTGTGCCGGCCCGATCAGCGTGCCCGCGGGCAACACGACGTCACCCGCGCGCACGTCCTCGCCCGCCCCACGGATCGCGTTCCCCACGGGCGCGGCCCGCTCGATCGTGACCCGCGCCGTGCCGCCGTCGGTCCACTCGACCGGGATCACCGCGTCCGCGCCCTCAGGCATCGGAGCGCCGGTCATGATGCGCATCGCCGTACCGGGGCCGACGACCAGCGGCCTGCCGTCGCCGGCCGCGATGTCGCCGGTCACCGGCAGCGTCACCGGCGCCGCCGCGACGTCCTCGGCCCGTACGGCGTAGCCGTCCATGGCCGAGTTGTCGAACGGCGGCAGCGAGACCGGGGAGGCGACCTCCTCGGCCAGGGTGGTCCCCAGCGCCCCTTCGAGCTCTATCTCGAGGGGGGCCAGCGACCGCACGGTGAGCAGGATGTCGGCGAGGTGCTCGTCGACCGATCTCATGGGGCTCGTCGGGCTCGTGGAACTCATCGGGAAGCCAGGAACTCCTTCAGCCAGGGCAGGAACTCCGGCGCCAGGTCGGAACGGTCGGCGGCGAACTGGACCACCGTGCGCAGGTAGTCGAGCTTGTTGCCGGTGTCGTAGCGGCGGCCGCGGAACAGCACGCCGTGGACGGGGCCGCCGTCCTCGGTGCCGCGGGCGGCGAGGGTGCGCAGGGCGTCGGTGAGCTGGATCTCGTTGCCCCGGCCGGGCGGGGTGTTCTCGAGGACCTCGAACACGGCCGGGTCGATCACGTATCGGCCGATGATCGCCCAGTTGGACGGGGCCTCCTCGGCGGGGGGCTTCTCGACGAGGTCGGTCACCCGGACCACGTCGTCCTCCGCGGTGGGCTCGATTGCGGCGCAGCCGTACAGGGACACCTGTTCCTTGGGGACCTCCATCAGCGCGATGACGCTGCCCCCGTGGGTGCGGCGTACCTCGATCATGCGCTTGAGCAGTTCGTCACGGTAGTCGATCAGGTCGTCGCCGAGCAGGCACGCGAAGGGGTTGTCGCCCACGTGCTGCTTGGCGCAGAGCACCGCGTGGCCGAGGCCGCGCGGTTCGCCCTGCCGTACGTAGTGGAGGGTCGCGAGATCTGCGGGCTCACGGACCTGGGAGAGGCGCTCGTCGTCGCCCTTGGCCTCCAGGACGTCCTCCAGCTCGATCGCCCTGTCGAAGTGGTCTTCGATGGAGCGCTTGTTCTTGCCGGTAACCATGAGGACGTCGAGCAGTCCGGCGGAGACCGCCTCCTCGACGACATACTGGATGGCGGGCTTGTCGACGATCGGCAGCATCTCCTTCGGAGTCGCCTTGGTCGCCGGGAGGAAGCGGGTGCCCAGGCCCGCGGCAGGAACGACGGCTTTGGTCACGAGATCGAAGTCGGCCATATGAAAACGATAGTGGAGGGGTTGTGGACAAGCCGAGGCTGCGGTCGGCGATCGAGGCCGCGCGCGCCGCGGTTCCTGAGGACGAGCGGCACGCGGCCTCCGTCAGGACGAGGGAGTCGCTGCTGGAGCAGCCGTGGGTCCAGATGGCGGGGCTCGTGGCGTGCTACTGGTCGATCGGCGCCGAACCCGCCACCCACGGGCTCGTCTTCGCGCTGTGGAAGCACGGCGCGACGGTGATCCTGCCGGTGCTGCGCGAGGACGACGATCTCGACTGGGCGGTGTACGACGGCCCCGACACCCTCGCCCCAGGGCGCTTCGGGATCATGGAACCGGTGGACACCCGGCGGGGCATCGACACCGTCAGGACCGCCGCGCTCGTGATCGTGCCCGCGCTCGCGGTCGACCGGTCCACCGGCGTACGGCTCGGCCGCGGCGGCGGCTCCTACGACAGGGCGCTGGCGAGGGTCGGTCCGAACGTGCCGACGGTCGCGTTGCTGCACGAGGGAGAGCTGATCGAAGGGGTCCCCGCGGAGCCGCACGACCAACCGGTCCGCTACGTGGCGCAACCGAGCGGAATCACCAAGGTGACAGCGGGGCGTGCCTGACGAGTCGGTCTAATGCGACACAATGGTCCCTGAAGTGAGAGAGGGGGCCAGATGGGATTGGACGTCTGGCTGCTTCTCGGAGCGGGGATCGTCATCGCGGCGATCGTCGCGGTGCGGATCGCTCATCGAAGCGGCCTGCCCAGCCTCCTGATCTTCCTGGGCTTCGGCCTGCTCGTCGGCGAGTCCGGCCTCGGACTCCAGTTCGAGAACCCGGTGCTCGCCCAGCAGATGGGCCTGATCGCCCTGGCGATCATCCTGGCCGAGGGCGGTCTGACCACCAACTGGCACCACGTGCGGCGGTCCATACCCACCGCGCTCGTGCTCGCGACCCTCGGGGTCGCGGTGAGCATCGCGACCGTCGCGATCGCGGTGCACACGTTGCTCGGCATGGACTGGCGGACCGCACTGCTGCTGGGCGCGATCCTCGCGTCCACGGACGCGGCGGCGGTCTTCTCCGTCCTGCGCCGCCTGCCCCTGCCCTCACGGCTCGCGGGCGTCCTGGAGGCCGAGTCCGGCTTCAACGACGCGCCGACCGTCATCGCGGTGATGCTGCTGAGCGCCGCAGCCTCGCCCAGCCTGGGGAGCGCGCTGCTCCTGGTCGTCTTCGAGCTGGTCGTCGGCGCCGCCGTCGGCCTGGCGGTCGGCCCCGTCGGGGTGTACGCGCTGCGCCGCATCGCCCTGCCGGTGTCGGGTCTGTACCCGATCGCGGTGCTCGCGCTGGCGTTCGTCGCCTACGCGGGCGCGGTGCTCCTGCACGGCAGCGGCTTCCTCGCGGTCTACCTGGCCTCCCTCGTGATGGGCAACTCCCGGATGCCCCACCGCGCCTCCTCGCGCGGATTCGCCGAGGGAGTGGCCTGGCTGGCCCAGATCGGCCTGTTCGTCATGCTCGGCATGCTGGCCAGCCCGTCCGAGATGCCCGCGGCGATCATCCCGGGCCTGGTGACCGGGCTGATCCTGGTCGCGGTCGCCCGGCCGCTGTCCATCGTGCTCAGCGCCCTGTTCGTACGGCTGGCACAGGTCGACCGGCTGAACTGGCGGGAGCAGGCCTTCCTGTCGTGGGCGGGCCTGCGCGGCGCGGTGCCCATCGTGCTGGCCACCATCCCCTGGGCCGCCAACTCGGTGCACAACGGCGTCGCCAAGCTGGTCTTCAACGAGGTCTTCGTCATCGTCGTCGTCTACACCCTGATCCAGGGTCCGACGCTGCCCTTCGTCGCCAAGGTTCTCGGCCTCTCCACCCCTGACGAGGCCCGCGACCTGGAGGTCGAGTCCGCGCCGCTGGAGGAACTCAACGCCGACCTTCTGCAGATCAGGGTGCCGCCGACCTCCAAGCTCCACGGTGTCGAGATCTTCGAGCTGAGGCTGCCCTCGGACGCCCAGGTCACGCTGATCGTCAGGGACGGCAGGACGTTCGTGCCCACGGACTCGACGAGGATCAGGATCGACGACCAACTCCTGATCGTGACGACCGCGACGTGCAGGGAATCCGTCGAACAGCGGATGAAGGCGATCAGCCGTCGCGGTAAGCTCGCGGGCTGGTTCGGGGAGCGGGGAAGGTAACCGGTCGATTCGCGGACGGAATGCGACAGATCCGACTCGCGTTTATGCTTGTCGGCTGCCTATCATTAGCAGTCGCGTCAGTAGAGTGCCAATCGGCGCGGACCGAAGAGGAGGAGCGCGTGCCCACCTACCAGTACGCCTGTAGTGCCTGCGGCAACGAGTTCGACATCGTCCAGAAGTTCTCCGACGACGCGCTCACCGAGTGCCCGACCTGCGCCGGCGAACTGCGCAAGGTGTTCTCCGCGGTCGGCATCGTGTTCAAGGGCTCAGGCTTCTACCGGACCGACAGCCGGTCCTCCTCGTCCAGCACGGTGAGCTCCGGCGCGTCCTCGGCGTCGGGTTCGTCCGGTGACTCGAAGCCCGCCGAGTCCAAGCCGGCGGAGTCGAAGCCAGCCGCCGCCAGCAGCCCGGCCCCCGCGGCCTCCTGACCGACCCCCGCCCTCCGAGACCGGCCCACCGGCCTCACG
Source organism: Streptosporangium carneum (assembly GCF_027922005.1). Taxonomy (GTDB): domain Bacteria; phylum Actinomycetota; class Actinomycetes; order Streptosporangiales; family Streptosporangiaceae; genus Streptosporangium; species Streptosporangium carneum. The sequence continues at coordinate 25,004 of NZ_BSEV01000010.1, forward strand.
CGTCGAGCCGTCGGGGGCGGGGCGGAACGAACACGGGGAACGGACGATCGCGACCGTCGGAACACGGGCGGCCACCGGCACGACGGAGACCCGCCCTCTCGGGGACGACAGCCACTCGGGAGCGACTGCCGTTTCGGAGACGTCGGCCGCGCTCTCGCGCCCGTACGGGCATCTCGCGTCCGTACGGGGATGAGTCCCTTCGGGGACTACCGGCCCTTCGGGGACGGCGGCTGTCCGGAGACCCGGTCAGCGGCCACGAGGGCGGTCGGAGACCGAGCCGAGCATCTCGTGGGGAAGCCTGTCCAGCAGTTCACGGAGCCCGGGGTGGCTGTCCGGGTCCCAGTCGTCGAGCATCCGCCGCAGTCCCTCGCGTGCCTCGCCGACCAGCAGCCCGGCCACCTGCTCACCGGCCGGAGTGAGCTCGAGGCGCGCTCCGCCGTCCGTACGGCGGACCAGGCCCCGCGTGACGAGCAGGTCCGCGTACGGCCTGCCCTGGTCGGCCGTCACCCCCGCGCGCTCGGCGAGTTCCCTGCCCGTCTGACCGCCCCTGACGGCCAGGCGTGCGAGCAGCCACATGGAGCCCGGCGGCAGGTCGAGACGGGTCATGTCGCCCAGACGACGGTAGTAGTCCCTGCGCATGTCCGCGTCGGCCAGCCGCCACAGCCCGCGTTCGACCTCGCGGAGCGAGGAGCGCTCGGCGGACACGGCGCCGTAGCACTCGCCCAGGTCGGCGGGCTTGGTCGTCTCGCGGAGCGGCACCTCCGGCAGCAGCCAGGCGGCGGCGAACGCCACCAGGGCCACCGGCGTACCGTAGAGGAACACCTGGGCGATCGCGTCCGAGTAGGCCGTGAGGAACGCGGCGGCGGCCTCGGGCGGCAACTCCCTGACGACCGTCGGGTCCGACTGGACCGCCGCCTCCAGGCCGGGCGGGATCCGGACCGTCCGCGACAGCCGTACCAGGTCCTCGGTGAGCTGTGAGGTGAAGACGGTCCCCGCGACGGCGACGCCGAAGGCCCCTCCGATGGAGCGGAAGAAGATGGCGCCCGAGGTGGCCACTCCCAGGTCCTCGAAGCCGACCGCGTTCTGCACCACGATCACCAGCACCTGCATCACCAGGCCGATGCCGACGCCCAGCACGAGCAGGTACGCGCTCAGTTCGAAGGTCGAGATGTCCTCGTGGAGCTGGGAGAGCAGGTAGAGCCCGAGCGTCGCGATCGCGCCGCCCGCGATCGGGAAGACCCGGTATCTCCCGGTGCGCGTGATGATCTGCCCGCTGACGATCGAGGTCACGAGCATGCCCGCCATCATCGGAAGCAGGTGGATGCCGGACAGGGTGGGCGAGACGCCCTGGACGACCTGGAGGAACAACGGCATGTAGGTGAGCGAGCCGAACATCGCGAACCCCACGGCGAAGCCGATCAGCGACGCCACGTTGAAGGCCCTCAACCCGAACAGGCGAAGTGGGAGCACCGGTTCGGCCGCTCGCCGCTCCACCCGCCACCACAGCGCCAGGAGGGCCGCCGCGGCGATCACCAGCCCGATGACGACCGGATGGCTCCAGGGATAGACAGCGCCGCCCCAGGTGGTCGTCAGCACCAGGCACGCAGCCGCGGCGCCGAGGAGGACGATGCCGGGAAGGTCGACGGCGTGCCGCGTCCGCGCCGCGTCCTGCGGCAGCGCCGCGGAGATCACGAGCAGCGCGAGGATCCCGACCGGCAGGTTGACGTAGAAGACCCAGTGCCAGGACAGGTGGTCGACGAACAGGCCGCCGAGCAACGGCCCGGCGACGCTGGAAACGGCGAACACCGCGCCGAAGAACCCCTGGTATCTCCCGCGTTCACGGGCGGGCACGACGTCCCCGACGATCGCCTGGGCCAGCACCATGAGGCCGCCCCCGCCGAGCCCCTGCAGGGCACGGAAGCCGATCAGCTCGCCCATGTTCCGCGACAGGCCGCACAGGGCGGAGCCGACCAGGAAGATGACGATCGCCCCCTGGAACAGCCTCTTCCTGCCGTACTGGTCGCCGAGCTTGCCCCACAGCGGCGTCGAGACCGTCGAGGCCAGGATGTACGCGGTGACGACCCAGGACAGCTCCCCAAGGCCGCCCAGATCCCCGACGATCGTCGGCAGCGCCGTGGAGACGATCGTCTGGTCGAGCGCCGCGAGCAACATGCCCAGCATGAGCGCCCCGATGACAAGCCCGACCCCCTTCGACTCCCCCGGCGCCCTCACCCGCCCCGCCACCAAGCTCTCTCACCCATCAGACCGCCCCAAAACGATCACCGACGACACCGGCGCCGCGGACAGCGACACCACGCTCACACGACGCCCCCTCCGCCGCACGCGTGATCACCGCCAACCTCGACAACACCGGCCCCCACCCCTTACGCCTCTCGAGCACCTGGCACGGCGCACAGCTCGAACACCCCAATGCGGCGCACGCCCCCTGAGTCCCCCAACCGCAACACCGCCCCACGTGATCGAGCTCTCTGACCGTCCGCGTCGACTCCAGAACACCCCAGGCTCATCGCGTGGATCGGTTTCGCCCGGCCGGCCAAGCTCAACGCTCACATCGCCCCCGATCGACGTAACTCGCCCCCGATCGGCGTAACGCGAAACATACCCAGAGTAATCAAATCACCACACTGAAGAGCGGTTATCCACAGGGCGCCCCCGAAGCCCTACCGATATCCACAGGACCCGCTCAGGGCTCCTCAACGACTCATCGATGGCGCTAACCTCGGCGCCATGGTCACCAACGCGGACATCGGAGTCATCGGCGGCTCGGGCTTCTACTCTCTGCTCGACGACGCGACAGAGGTCGAGGTCACCACCCCTTACGGCCCGCCCAGCGACGTCATCACCGTCGGCCGGATCGGATCACGCTCGGTGGCCTTCCTGCCCCGGCACGGCCGCGACCACCGTTTCCCTCCCCATCTCATCCCCTACCGCGCCAACCTGTGGGCCCTGCGTTCCCTGGGCGTCCGTCAGGTTCTCGCCCCCAGCGCGGTGGGCTCCCTGCGCCCCGAGCTCGGCCCCGGCACCCTGGTCGTCCCCGACCAGCTCGTCGACCGCACCTCAGGTCGCACACAGACCTACTACGACACCGGCGGCGTCGTTCACGTCTCCTTCGCCGACCCCTACTGCCCCGCAGGGCGCGCGGCAGCCGTCGACACCGCCAGATCCGCCGGATGGGACCTGGCCGAAGACGGCACCCTGGTCGTCATCGAGGGCCCGCGCTTCTCCACCCGCGCCGAGTCCCGCTGGTTCACCGCCAACGGCTGGACGATCGTCGGCATGACCGGCTTCCCGGAGTCGGTCCTCGCCCGCGAGCTGGCTCTGTGCTACACCACGCTGTCCCTCGTCACCGATCACGACGCGGGAGTCGAAGCAGGCGAGGGCGTCACCCACGAGGAGGTTCTCGCCTTCTTCGCCACCAACATCGCCCGCATGCGTTCCCTGGTCGCCGACGTGGTCAACGCCCTGCCCGAAAAACGCACCTGTTCATGCCCCGATGTCCTGAACGGCCTCCGCCTCCCCTTCGAGCTCCCCGGCTGATCCTCCTCCCCTGCCCCGCACCCCTTCCTCCTGTTCCTCCTGCCATACAGGCCGGCGTCGCAGCCTTCGTCTCAGTTCATCTTCACTCCCCGGCTCACCACGCCTTCCACGCTTGTCCGCCCCACCGAGATTCGGGACAGGCAAGCTCGCTCCAGCCCTGTCCCACACCTCTCCTCCAGGACCCAGCTCTTCAGACATTCCTCCAGGGCCCCAGCTCCTCCAGGCACTCTCGACTCAGCCCCACGCCCTCTCAGACCACTCCTCCCGAAGGCTCACCACTCCTCCCGGAGCTCGTTTCACTCCTCCCGGGGGCTCACCACTACTGGAAACGTCCTTCCCACAGGAAGTCCCCAACGCCCGGACCCTGACCTTCGCCCCAGCCCCCAGGCGGGGTGACCACATGCCTTCACCGAGGTTCGTGGCGTTTTGAGTGCCGACACGGCGAGTGCTGATGCAGGCATGCCCTGCGCCTTCAAACAACGCGCACCCCGGTGAACGTTTCTCAGTCACAGCACCACCCAGGCCTCATGCCCAGGTCTGACCAACTGGCCGCGATCGGCCCCCAGCTTTCGCGAGCACAGCTCCACCCGACGCCTGAGCCGCCTGACGCC
>NZ_BSEV01000010.1:29271-279000 GCF_027922005.1 Streptosporangium carneum
CCTCACGCCCTCACGCCCTCACGCCCTCACGCCCTCACGCCCTCACGCCCTCACGCCCTCACGCCCTCACGCCCTCACGCCCTCACGCCCTCACGCCCTCACGCCTGGATGCTCAAACCCAGCCAGCCGCCCGTTCAACCACTTGGCCACCTCGACACCCGACTCTTCCCGCCTGACGGAGTCATTCATGCGCGCCATTCACAACTCCGCCCCCAACTCCCCCCTCAACCACACTGGCAGTTCCCCCGTCCGCCGCCTCACCGCGGTCCGCCGCCTTGGCGGTCGACGCCACCGCCTCATCGCCACCGTCGTCGCCGCTCTGGCAATGATGTGCGCCGTGCTCGGGCTGAGGCCGGAAACCGCGTCGGTGACCGTGCTCGCCGCGGCCAGAGACCTCTCCGGGGGCACGCTGGGGGTCACCGACCTGAAAGCCGTCGCCCTACGTCCGGGCACGGTCCCCGACGGCGCTCTGAGGCCCGGCACACCGATCGCCGGAAAAATCCTGACCAGTCCCATGCGACGCGGGGAACCGCTGACGGACGTCCGTCTTCTCGGTCCCGGCCTGCTGGCCACCCAGGGACCGGGAAGAGTCGCCACCCCTGTCCGCGTCGCCGATCCGCAGACGGCGCGCCTGCTGTCTCCCGGCGACGTCGTGGACGTGCTCGCCGCTCCCTCCACCTGGGACGGCTCCGCTCCCGCCCGCACCGTGGCCGAGGACGTCACCGTGCTGGCCGTTCCAGGAGGCGAGCCGGACCGGGACGCGCTTGTCGTGCTGGCCACCACCTCGACACAGGCTGTGGAACTGGCCTCGGCCCAGGCGGGTGGTCGCCTGTCGATCACCATCGGTTCTCGCGTAAGGTGATTTTCTCAACACTCAGAGTAATCATTCTCTTGTGACGCCGACACACGGGCGGCGGCCAGGAGCCCGGAGTGAGGGGTGGCCATGATCAGTGGATTCAAGAAGTTCCTGTTACGCGGCAACGTGGTGGACCTCGCCATCGCGGTGGTCATCGGCGCCGCCTTCACCGCGATCGTGAACTCCTTCGTCAAGGACGTCCTCACCCCGCTGATAGCCGCCATCGGCGGACAGCCGGATTTCTCCGCTCTCACCCTGCGGATCGGCGCGGGCGAGATCAGGTACGGACTCTTCCTCAACGCCCTGATCTCGTTCCTGATGGTGGCGGCCGTCATCTACTTCCTCGTCGTCCGCCCTTACGAGAGCCTCTCGGCCCGCTTCACCAGACAGGAGGAGAGCGTGCTGCGTGACTGCCCGGAGTGTCTGTCGGAGATCCCCAGGGCCGCCGTACGCTGCGCCAGATGCACCTCTCCGGTCGTTCCGGTCCCATGACGACGCCCGCGGGAGAGGTCGCCGCAGGAAACCTCGCCCCATCGACCTCACACCGGAAATCAGGCACAGTCAGGCTCCGCAACCAGCGGAGCCCCCGCTCCCTGTTCTGTGCGATGCCTACAGCAGAGACCCGAGCTTCGGGTCATACTCCCAGTGCCACGGCTCGAAAGGACTGACATAGGCCCATCTCGGATGCATCCACCCGAACTTCTTGCTGTTGGCCTCCAGCCAGTTGAACTCCGCCGACCGGAACCGCTCCACCCCTCCGCACAGGTCGACGGCGAGTCCGAGGCCGTGGTTGCTGCGGCCGGGGACCGCGGCGAAACCTGGCCTGCGGTAGTAGACCGACTGCTGCTCGGCAAGGTTCCGATAGCTGTCCGTCACGCACATGGGCCTGCCGAACCGCCTTTTGTACGCCTCGTTCATGCTGATGAACGCGAGCGCCGCGTCGCCTCGCAACTCGTTGCCCCGCTGTTGCAGCGGACAGAGATAGGCCTTCGGGATCAGACCGTTGGGAAACTCGTTCAACGAGGCCGCTCTGGTCGGGGCGCATCCCGCCGCGGGGTTCCCGGACTTGTCGACCTTGACCCCCAGCTTCACGAGCGCCTGGGTCAGCGACTTCACAATCTTGGAGGAACGCGTCCTGAGTGTCTCGATCTCGGCGCCCATCTGGGCCTCCGCCAGGAGGTTGCCCGCCCGCAACTCCTGCGCCTCTGCCGCCAGCCGCTCCCGTTCGGCCTGCAGGCGGGCGCCGTCATCGAGAACCTGGTTACGTTCGGCCACAAGCTGGCTGACGTCGGCCATGGCTCTGAGGGTCGAGGCGTCGGAGTCGCCCGACAGGAAGAAAGCCGCGTCGCCGCCGATGGGCCGTTGGTAGAACTGGCTGACCAGGTCCGACAGCGGCTGCCGCACCTGGGCGAAGGCCCTCTCCGCGACCTGCAGCTCTCGCAGCTTGGCGGCGAGCTCCTTCTCCGAGGCCTGGATCTTGGCTCTTCTCTGCTCCAGGGCCTTCGTGGCGGCCTCAAGGTCCTTGGCCGCCTTCTCCGCCTCACGGCGCAGCTCGGTGAGGTTGACGGGTTCACGTAGCCGCTCAGCGAGGTTCGTCGTTCCGGCGAGGGGCGTCGACTCGGCGGCGGCGACTGACCGGGACTCCGTTCGCCCGTGGCTCGCGGCAGCCGCCCCAGGAAAAAGGGAAGACATCGTCGCGACGACGGCGATCAGACCCGCTGATCGACGAGGTGGCACGTTCGACCCCTCCGTTTGCGAACTCGTGACCTGGGTCAGGCACGCACGTTACTACAGCTCGCCGAGTACCTGGGTCGGACTCACTGCAGCCGATATGTGCCGAACACCCCATTTAGCTCTCCTGCCACTCAGGTCGCTCGTCGCGCTTGCTCCTTACAGACCTCCCACAACCAGGTCTCTCGCCACTCACCCGGACAGCCGAACGCCTCGTCCGGCCGCTCAGATCGCGGCGCCTGCCTCACATGCGGCGCCTGAGATTCGCGTGGCACAACCCTCCGTGTGACCGATGGAGGCGTCTTCCCGGTAGACGTGTCAGCCGCGGGAGGCCTCCTGTCCACAGAAACCACCGGCGGCGTCCAGCCCCCGTAGACCCGCTTGGGCCGATAGGGAGGAGGAACGACTCTCGGCTCGAGCACCGCGCCTCGAACCGGCGCGGCCGCGACCGGCAGCATGGCGGCCCCACCCTCAGGGGCCCCGCCTCCCGACACCCCGCCCTCCCCGTCCCCCGCCAGCCCCAGAGGCTCCCCACCTTCCCAGAGCCCCTCCTCCTGCCCGAACTCCCCGAGCTGCCCGAACTCCCCGAGCCTCTCCCCTCCCAGAGACCCGGATCCCCCCTCTTCCCAGGGATCCCCTCCGGTCTCCCAGCGGTCTCCTCCGGCGACGACCCCTCGAACAGCCGCCCGGTATCCGGTGAGCTCCGCCACCAGAAGACCCGCGGCCAGAAGCGCGGGCGCCAACATCGCCCCACACAGCACCAACGGCCGCAGCGCGCGATGCCCCCGTATCCGCCTCCGTCGCCGCTCCATCACAGAGCGCGACCCTAGCCACCCCACACCCCACGACACTCAGCCAGTTGCCGCCCTTTTACCGCAGCTCAGCGAACCAATAACCTGCGGATCGCCAACCAACCCCCCTCCAACCGCACATCCACTCCACACTTTCGCTACTCTTACAGGGAGTCCCTGCCTCCGTAGCTCAGGGGATAGAGCACCGCTCTCCTAAAGCGGGTGTCGCATGTTCGAATCATGCCGGGGGCACTCTTCTGGCCAGCGATCATGCCCTTGACCTGGGTGTGTTCTGCTTCTTGTTCCCTGGCTCTGTGCAGCCGTGTGTCGCCGTAGGCAGTCGCATGTCAGCGACTGTGGGATATGCGCGGGATGGATCTTGGCGTGTTTCCGCAGGTCGGCCCCAGTCGGGCCGACCAGAGCCGGATAGCAGCCGGGACGCCGATCAGCAGCGAGAAGTCAGCCTCACCTAGGATCGATCATCGTGCAGCGACTGGCGCTCTTCGACCTGGACAACACGCTCATCGACTTGGACGCCGCCTTCCTGTTGTGGGCGCAGGAATTCGCCGAAGAGCATCGACTCAGCCGGAAAGCCGTCGACCACCTGATCAAGCTGGACCGCAACGGCCTACCTCATCGTGAGCTGTTCTTCGCCAAAGTGCGCGAGCGGTTCAAGCTCTCCAATTCGGCAGCGAACCTGTGGGCCGCGTACCGCCGCCGTATGCCCCATCTTGTCGAGTGTCGTCCTGAGGTCATAGCCGCGCTGGCAGAGCTACGCGCGCTCGGATGGCGGGTCGGGATCGTCACCAACGGCACGGCGGACAACCAACTCGGCAAGATCCAGCAAACGGGCTTGGGCGATGCCGTCGACGGCTACGCACTCTCGGGCATCGAGGGCATCCGCAAACCCGACACGGGCCTGTTCGAGATCGCCGCAAGGCGATGCGGTGTGAGTCTTGCCGCTGGAGGATGGATGGTCGGAGACCACCCTGTCGCGGACATCGGCGGAGGACACACGGCAGGCCTGCGAACGGTCTGGATCGACCGCGGAGCCGGGGTCGGCCATGAGCATTCTCCGGACTACGTGGTCACTGACGTGATCGACGCGATGGAGATCCTTTGCACCGTCAGCAAATGATCTTCAGAAGGCTGCCGGCCTGCAGCCGGGGCACGGAATCCTGAGCCACAAGCCTCAAAGAGATCTTGATTGGGAAGATGGGCATCATGTCCTCGCATCAGGAGCGACTCCGCGCCCGTTTGCGCACCGCCCCGCTTCAACCTCCACCCACTCCTTGGCAGCCGCTGGCCCCGATAGCGGTGGGCGGCCTGTCCTGTGTCGGATTCGGCAGAGCTCACAGTGGACAGGGTGATCTTTTGCTTGTCGTCTCAAGTAGTGGCAGAGGGCTGTTCGACTGCTCTACAGGTGCCCGGATCGCTCGTGACCCGGCCCCTGACGCCGGCTGGCCCGACACTGACGAACTCGTGCACGAGGGGATCGGTCCGCTGTCCGGCATCACCGTGCCCGTGGCGGGACTGTGGGGAGGCGGTCTGCACACCACCGCACCCGGTGGCTGGGCGGTTGATGTCGTGGCCCCAGACTGGCCCGTCGAGAGCGTGATGCTGTCCTTCGACAGCAGCCCCTATCAAGGCGAAGCCGGCTCGTCCTGGTGGCACGTACATCGGGAGGAATCCTGCGAGCTGCGTGCTGTCGGCTTCTCCCCCAGCGGCAGGACCCTCGTGATCGCCTCAAGCTGCACCCTGACGCTCTTCACTCGATCACCTGGAACAGGATGAAGTTTTGAATACCTCTGGAATGAAAGCCTGTCGGTAGAGTCCTGAGCTTGAGCCGCCGGATCGACTTCTACGACGCCCCTGCCGCACCCAAGCCCAACAGCCTGGTTCCGTCAGTGAACGTCGTGGTCACCAACGAGGCGGGCGAGATCCTGATGATCCGTCGCAGCGACAACGGCAACTGGGCCGTTCCCGGCGGCGCGATCGACCTGGGCGAGTCCCTGCCCGAGGCCGCGATCTGCGAGACGTTGGAGGAGACCGGCGTCAGGTGCGAGATCACTGGTCTTGTCGGAACGTACACGGATCCCAGGCACGTGATTCTCTACACCAGCGACGGCGAGGCCCTGCAGGAGTTCTCTACCGTGCTCGCCAGCCGAGCCGTCGACGAGAAACCAACGCTGAGCGACGAATCCCAGGAAGTGCGTTGGGTGCCGCGGGACGCGGTTTGCTCACTGTCGATGGACCGCTCAATGCGGCTGCGGATCGGCCACTTCCTCGAAGGATCGGGCAAGCCGCACATAGGTTGAGGCCCCGGCTTGCGCCGAGGCCTGGAGGCGAGCATCTATGGGAAGCATTCGCCGAGAGCGTTGCCGATCTTCCCGTTCATCCGTTCCTGCCGGCCCTCCATGCACTTGGCGTACACCCGGTGGAGGACCTCCACGCTGTGCCCGGCTCGTTTGGCTACCTCAGTAGCCGGTACACCCGCATTGAGCCAGAGGGACAGGGCAGCATGTCGCAAGTCATAGGGTCGGGCGGCGAGCGGTGACCTCACCTGCTCATCGGTGAAGACGAGCGCTCGCGCTTCCTGCCAGACGTAGGAGCATGCCGAGTTGGAGTAGGAACCTCCCCTGGTCGTCCGTAAGAGCCAGCCGTCGTCCTCGGTGACGTAGGCGTCGATGTGTTCACGGAGGATGGCGACCAGGACAGGCGGGGTGGGGATCTCCCTGGTTTCCTTCTTCGCCCGGTGCCTGAGGCTGCGCGACTCGTGGGTCTCCGGTCGATCCGGAACATCAGCCACCAGCGCCCGGATCAGCGACAACAGCGCGTACGCCTCAGTTTCCCGATTTCGAGGAGCCGTCCTGCGCCACCGGCTGACCACGTACGACTGCGCGAACTGCATGAAAGACGGTCCGTCGTACCGTAGTCATCATCCCTGTCGGTGTATCAAAGTGGAGGTATGGGGTCAGGTATGGCCCGCACCTCCACTTTCCCCAAGCCAACCGACAAGAGGTCAATGATGCAGAATTCCCGTCACGCCCTTCCTGCGGAAGGTCAGTGGGATCTGCTGACCGAACACGATCTGGAATCGTGGTTCAGCTGCCTGTGGGTAAGCACGGAAGACGGCAACGAGATCGCCCGACGGCTGGGCGTCGATCCCCAGAACGGCACATTGTGCGACTTTCAAACAGCCATGCAATCATACGAAACCAGCCTGGAAGAACTGATCGTATGGGTGGGAGAGCACTCAGCCGGCTGGTCCACCATTCTCACCATCAGCGGCGGAACGGTGCCGCCACGGCTGATAGAGGCGCTGAGCGCAGACGGACAACGCGTACTCGAAGCCTATTATGTGGAAGAGGCCGATCCCGGAAAACTGCTGTACACTTATGACAGGGAATACCGTGGAGAGATATTCCCTCCTTCCTCCCCTGGGGGATGGATGGAGGTCCCTGAGTTCGAGGCGCACGCGAGCGGACTGGAGCTCAGCGACGAAATCAGCGACGCTGAAACCTTTGACCGCTACATGTGCATGGCAGGACGGATCACCGGCCGGTTCATCGACCGTGCCTGGTTCGCATCAACGCGAACCCTGTACCACGTTCCACACGAAGCATGACGTCGATGAACGCGTGAACGAGTTTCTCCAGCACGTCAAGCGGCACTTCGCTCTCCTGGAGGCGGTACCGGCGGGTCCCGCCGGTACCAGCAAGTCCTTCGTGTGCGGCTCCTTCTGCGGGACCGATCTGATATCGCTCCGCGTACCATCACACGCCTGACCAGCGCACAAAGCTCGGGATCGCGGCCCCGCCGTTGACTCGTAACAAAGTGCTCTGGTGATTTGGGGGTGCTCTGTGGCTGCTCTCCTCTGATCCATGTGACAGCAGCGTTGACAGCAACGTCCCCACATGCAGGCTCACGCCGGCCACCGTCCCCCTCTGACCATGATGTCCGCAGCCTGACGAGGGCGATCGCTCCGCCTGAAGAGCGAACGGTCATCCTGCTGACGACCCCACTCGACGGATGCGGGACATCCGCGGGATAATCTCGTAGACGGTGCAGGCTGCACGAAGTGTTTGCACAGCTCAAAGCCCATAAGCTGACCGTACGGTCACCGCTCCCCTAAAGCGGGTGTCGCATGTTCGAGTCATGCCGGGGCACTCTTCTTACCAGCGAAAACCCCGATCCACCTGGGGCTTCGCACGTCTTCCTCTTAACAGCCACAGGTAGCCAGACGCCCCTGCGGGCAGCTGTATGTCAGTGGTCGCGGAGCGTGCACGTGATGATCTTGGAGCTGTTCTGCCAGCTCAGGTCACCCGAATGAGCATCGGCACGGAGCGCATGAGCCAAGGAGGCAGCGCCGGACGGGCTCGGTTCCCGTGCAACGACTGGCCCTCTTCGATCTGGACAACAGCCTCGTGGAGCTCGATGAGGAGTTCCACGTTTGGGCCGTGGAGTTCGCCCAGGGACACGGTCTTGGACACGATGGCGTGAGTCGGCTGATTGGCCTTGACCGTTCCGGCTATCCACATCGCGAAGTGTTCTTCACCAAGACAAAAGATCACTTCGGACTCCCCGGCTCGGTTGACGAACTCTGGAGCCGGTACCGCAGGCGCATGCCGTATATCGTCCGCTGTCGCCCCGAGGTCCTGAGCGGGCTGTCTCACCTACGGGTATCAGGGTGGCGAGTGGCGATCGTGACCAACCGGACGGCGGACAAGCGGTTGAGGAAGATCCGGCGGACGGGGCCGGCCGAGGCTGTGGACGCCATGGCGCTGTCGGGCATCGTGGGTGTCCGAAAACCCGAAACGAGGCTGTTCGAGATCGCGGCCGAGCGATGCGGGATGGCTCTGTCCAGCGGCGGTTGGGTAGTCGGTGACAGTCTCACAGCGGACGTCGCCGACGGACGGTCGGCAGGTCTGCGAACGATCTGGATCGACAAAGGCACCCGGCAGACCAGGAGCGCGAGGCGGACCACACCGTCACCGATGTCCTGGAGGCCATGGAGAGCCTGCAGAGCAGTGATCCTTTGATCAACTATGGTGACCGGCCATGAGATTCCTCATTGTCGGTGGCAGCGGTTTTCTCGGCGGCGAACTCGCCCGGCAGTGTTCGGCGGCCGGGCATGAGGTGACCGCGACCTACCTCGCCCGACCAGGAGAGATCGCGGGTGTTGAGTGGTCGCCGCTCGATGTGCGCCGACGAGAGGACGTCGACGCGCTGGTCAGCGCGTTCCGTCCAGAAGTGGTGATCAACGCCGCGTACCGGCAGGCGGATTGGGCGACCACGGCGACGGGAGCCGCGAACGTGGCTCTGGCCGCCTCTGCGGCAGGTGGGCGGCTGGTCCATGTGTCCAGTGACGCGGTCTTCTCCGGTGCCGCGATTCGCTATGACGAGACGTGCGTCCCCGATCCGATCAGCCCGTACGGTGCGGCCAAGGCCGCCGCCGAGACGGTGGTGAGCGCGATCGCGCCGACCGCGGTGACAGCCCGGACATCCCTGATCATCGGCGACGGCGGTTCCCCACACGAGGCGCTGGTGCACTCCCTGGCCACCGGCAGGGCGCAAGGAGTGCTGTTCACCGACGAGGTGCGGTGTCCCGTGCATGTCGCCGATCTCGCCGCGGCGCTCCTCGAACTCGCCGCGTCCGAGTATCACGGCATCCACCATGTCGCCGGAAGCGATGCGATGAGCCGATACGAGCTGGGGCTGCTCATCGCCCGACGTGACGGCCTCGACGCCGACCGACTGCCTTCGGGCCTGCGAGCGGACAGCGGCGTGCCCGGCCCGATAGACGTGCGTCTGGAGTGCGGCATGACTCAGCGACGGCTTCGGACCAGGTTGCGTGGCGCGCGGCGGTTCCTGGGTGAGGCGCGTCGGTGATCAGTAGCCCGTTGCGCCTGTCCGTCCCCATGCAGCCGAGGGCGGTCGTGTGCAGCCGTAGGTGTGATCACGGAGCACAGACGGGACAATCTTGAGGGCGTTCGCCCACTTCACCGGGCGGTTTCCGGGCGTTTCGGGACCGCTTCGCCGTAGGGCGGGGACGCGCCTCCGAGAAGGTGCTGTTCGGCACTCTCCAGCTGGGTCAGACAGGTCGCATGACAGAGAAATCAGCAGCTGAACGCCCCCTTCCACCGATCGCCGATCGGCAGACCTGGCAGGCGAAGATCGACGAACTCCGGGTCAGGGAGAAGGCCCACACCAGGGCCGGGGACGCCCTGGCCGCCGAACGCCGTCGGCTGCCGATGGTCGAAGTCGATCCGCAGACTCCGCTGATCGGAGCCGACGGTCCGGTGCCGTTGGTCGACGTCTTCGACGGCCGGTCCCAACTGATCGCCTACTTCCAGATGTGGCACACCGGCAGGCCCGCGGCGGAGCAGTGCGAGGGCTGCACCCTCTCCACGGCCCACATCAACGAGTTGTCCTACCTGCACTCGCGGGACGTCAGCTACGCCACCTTCTGTCAGGGACCGTACGAGGAGAGCTCTCGCTATCGCGACTTCACAGACTGGACGATTCCCTGGTACTCGGTGCCGCAGGACGCCGTGGACCGGTTGGTCGCAAACCGGCACTTCGGCATCCTGGTCACCTGTCTCCGGGACGACGACAAGGTCTACGAGACCTACTGGACCACCGGCCGCGGCAACGAACCGATGGCGCCGTCGTACGGACTGCTGGATCTGACCGTCCACGGCCGACAGGAGTTCTGGGAGGACTCGCCGGACGGCTGGCCTCAGCATTGGGGTTCCAAAGGTGGCCGGTTTCGGCTGGACGGCCGACCGACCGCCCAGTGGTCACGGATCGAGGCCGGACGCAACGACGACCTCGGCACCTCACCCGATGATCATCACCAACCGCACCGCCACTGAGTGAGCGTCCAAGAACTCCGCGCTCGACCGGAGCGGCCTTCCGCGTCGAGAGGCGTTCTTCGGCAAGGTTCGGGAGCGATTCGGACCCCCGATCCGGTGCGTCCTTCGGGGCGGGGCGTTCAACGCGCTGTCACCTGCCGAAGCTCGGAGGAAGTGCCCGTGGAAGCGGTAGCCGTCTTGCCCTGTGACCGGCTTGTCCTCGTAGCGGAAGATCTTCGTGCCGTTCATTCCAGCGTCGATTCCTAGATGTTGATCTTCAGATGACCTCGATGACAGCCTGTGGGCGGTGACGGAGGCAACGGGCCCCGCACCGTCTCATCGCTGTTCGGAAGGTGATCGACCCATGCGTTCCCTCGTCCTGTCCGCCGCCGTGGTCTCCACGGTCGCGGCCTTCGGCTTGGCCCTCGCGCCCGCCGCGGGCGCCACCCCGTCCCCCTCCCCTTCGCCTTCCGACTCTCCTTCCGCCTCTTCCAGCGGCGTCGGGCAGACCCCGCAGGGCGAGCAGCACTGCGTGATCCGCCCGAGCACCAGCAAGCGCCCCGTCAACGCGACCTGCTACCGCACTTTCGCCGAGGCCGTCGCCGACGTCACCGGAGGGAGGGTCACCGACGCTCCCGACCCCGCCACCATGACCAGCGCCGACCGCGCCGACCTCGACCGCCGCATCGACGCCGCCAACCGGGCCAACAAGCAAGTGAGCGCGCAGGCGGACGAGTACCCGATCCGTGTCGCCACCGCGTGGGAGCACGAGAATTATCAGGGCTCCAGCATGATGTTCGCGAGCAAGCAGGGATGCTACGGAAACTACAACGTTTACAAGTACGCGGAGCTGGCGTACGGATGGAACGACAGGATCTCCTCGATCCAAACCTTTGAGGGCTGCCGGGGCCTGCTCTACGAGCACACATACTTCGGTGGTTCCTACACCCAGCGGTTCGACAAGCTTGGGAAGCTCAAGGGAATGAACGACCGGGCCTCTTCCGCCCAGATCGGTTGGATGCCGAACGAGTAGGCGCTCGTCGCTCGGCCGGCTGAACGGCCGCCTGTCCCCGCAAGACATCCTGTTCGTGCCGCACACCGGCATCTCCTGGGAGCGCCTCTCCCAAGAGCCGGGGTGCGGCTCGGGCATGACCTGCCGGCGGCGGCTGATCGAACGGAACAAGGGCGTGTCGGAACCGGCCGAACAGGGCCCAGAGGACTGTTCCCGGACCGAGCAGGGCCGAGGGGGTGTGGCGCGGTCACCGCCTGGCCGGCTGGGCGGTGCCGCGCATCGGCCGAGCCCTCTTGATCATGTTGTCGTACGGTATGCCCCATGAGCATCCTCCATGTCCCCAGTGACGCGCTTTTCCCCTGGCGCGACCTTCTACGACACGTGGGCCGGCTGGCCGTTGAGCGTGCGTACGGGGATGACCTCGAACACCTCACAGCTGAGGATTCCCAAAACTGGCCGGGCTCGCCGGGGGCCGCCGAATCCGAGCTCGTACGGCACGAGCAGCGCCTCGGTGTCCGTCTGCCGCCGAGCTACAGGGAATTCCTCCAGGTCACCAACGGCTGGGACGAGTACGGCATCGCCGGTGGCCCCCTGCTGCCGCTCACTGGGATCGGCTGGCTTCGTGATCTCGATCCGGGGCTGGCCGACATGTGGTCATCCCCGGACTGGAAGCCCGTGAGTGTGCCCGATGAGGACTACTTCGTTTATGGGGAAGAGCAGGACACGGTCCATCTCCGGCCGGAGTACCTGCCGGACACTCTCCAGATCGGCGAGTACGACGACGGCACATATCTCCTCAACCCTCACATCAAAACCCCGGATGGTGAGTGGGAGGCGTGGTACCTCGCGCCCTGGCTGGCCGGGGCCGAACGCTGCCGCTCCTTCTGGGATCTCATGAACAGTCAGTTGCGGGAGTACGTAGAGGCTCCGTAGGGACTCCTGTGGTCCGCCGACGACCTCGGCCTCGCCGTGGAAGAACCGGCGCAGGCGCGTCTGGTCGCCGCACTCGTCCCGAACGAGGGCACGAGACGGTGCGTCCCTCGAGTGGAACACCCGATGACCCGCCGTCTGGGCGGCGTTCGCCCGGTGACCAGGCGTTTTTGCTGACCTTCAAGTGAGACACAAGGGCGTTCTGCGACTTTTGGCAATGGATGCCGAGATCGCAGGAGATTTTCTATGGGGGTTCGTAACTTCTTCCCGGCCGGCCGGACGCGCGGGCAGACGACGCCGTTTCTGTCGTACGCGTCCGGACTGGGAAGGGGCCTGGAGACCATGCGGCTCGATCCGCGGGCCATCGGGGAGACGAAGGAGATCTCACGGGGAGAGAGGGTGCACTTGCACGGGCCCGTCGAGACCACGCTGGATCCGGAGACCCGGGTGGAGCCGCCGCGCTCCCGGCGAACCGCCTGTGTGGCGTACTCGGATGTCCTCGAAAAGGACGACGAGAAGGCGACCTTCGTCCCGCCGGCGAGCGGAGAAGCCGAGACGTCCGGCGGGACCACCGCGGCGTCCGGCGGGACCACCGCGGCAGACGCCTGGCAGGGTCTCAGAAGCCGTGCGCCTGCCCGGCCGAAGACGGCTGCCATCGCTGTCTTCACCGCGGGCGCCACGATCGCACTCGTCACCCTGGTCGCGTTCGGCGCCGCGCTGGACCAGGTCTGGCTGATGCCCCCGCTCGTCGCCAGCGCCGCTCTGGTCTTCGGCGCGCCGACTCTGCCGCTGGCTCAGCCGCGAAGCGTGATCGGCGGTCAGCTGCTGGCGGCGCTCACCGGCTTCGCCGTACTGGCCGTCGCCGGCTCCTCCATCTGGGCCGCCGCCGTCGCCGGCGGCCTGGCCCTCGGGGTCACGGCCCTGACTCGTACGCCGCACTCGCCCGCCGCCGCCACCGCGACGATCGTGGTCGCCCAGCAGCAGCCCTTGGTGCCGTTCCTGCCGATACTCGTCGCCGCGACCGTCGTCCTGGTGATCTTCGGCATGCTCATCGGACGCAGCGGGGTGACACCGCGCTACCCCACCTACTGGTGGTGACGACCACCGACGCCGAAGATCCTGAGTGCCTCCGCCGCCGGCGGAAACCCAGCCCCGATCTGCCGGGTGAAGCATGCCGGTCGTCCACCGCGCCGCCATGGAGTCATGAGACGACGCTTCAGGTTCGGCCCGGCGGCCGCCGCCCCCACTCGCTGAGCCGCAGCTCCTGATCGCCACGGTTGTCGGCGCAGGCCACGGCCCGCACCGCCGCCTCCCGTCCTGGTCCGACGAGCCACCGAGTACGGCGAGCTGTCTCCTCAGCTGCCGTGTCCCCGGGGGAAACGGCCTCGGAGGTCGTCGCTCGGGGTACGTTGGGGCCGGTGAGGGATCAGCGCGCGGGGTTCGCACGGACGGAGTGTGGCCGCGGGACGAGCAAGGAGACGGCGCCCGGGCGACCGGACGCCTCGGGCAGGACGGCGGGCACGGACGTGGGGACGAGCACACGCGTGGGCGGGTGGCGTGGGAGGCCGGTGGTCGCCTCGCTCGTCGGCCTGACTGTGGCGATCTCCGGCTGTGCCCCCTCGCAGGGGGCCGCCTCGCCGGTCGCCCCCGCGCGGACGGTGACACAGTCGGCTCCCGCGCAGTCGGCGACACCGTCGGCGAAGGAGAAGGCGGAGGAGAAGGAACCCCCGCGTCAGGCCCCGGCCCTGCCCGCTCCGGACGAGGCGATCCCCAAGGACCCGGCGCAGCTGGCCCGTTCCCTGTCCGGCACCGTCACGGAGCTCCGGCGCGCCGTGGACGACTGGAGACGCGAGGGAGACCCCGCCAAGGGGCAGCCGCCCGAGGCGGTGGTGCTGCTGGCCCTGCACCAGCAGCGCGTTTACCGCTACCTCGCCCGCAACCCGAAGGTCGCCTCCCGCACCTACGCCAAGCTGCCGAAGGCCCTGGCCGGGCAGGCGAAGGACAACGTGACAGCCGCCAGGAACCTGCTCTCCCTCGTCCATCCGGTCAGCAAACCGGCGAAGTTCCGCGTCCAGCCGCCCGAGCCCGCGGATGTCCTGCTCGGTCACTTCCGGCACGCCGAGCGCCGGTTCGGCGTCGACTGGGAGGTGCTGGCCGCGGTGATGTTCGTCGAGACCAAGTTCGGCCGGGTGAGGTCGCCGAGCTACGTGGGCGCGAAGGGGCCCATGCAGTTCATGCCGGGAACCTGGGCCGCCTACGGCATGGGCGGTGACATCCAGGACACCCGGGACGCCCTGCTCGCCGCGGCGAACTACCTGCACGCGTCGGGGGCGCCGCGTGACTACCGGCGCGCGCTGTACGCCTACAACCACTCCCAGGCGTACGTCGACGCGGTGCTGCTGCACGCGGGCCAGATCAAGAAGGACATCAGAAACTACTACGCCTACTACAACTGGCAGGTCTTCGTGGTCACCACCCGCGGCGACCGCCGCCTCACCGGCCCCTGACCTCGAGATCGACGCCACCCTTTCCGGCACGCGGCACGCGGCACGCAGCACGCGAGACGCGGGACGCGTACGGGTCGGCTGACGCCTGGGGAGCGGTCCTTCAGCCCGTACGGCCAGGCGCGGGGAAACTCACCAGGCGCGTGCCATAGGGAATGTCCGCGGCGACCGGAGTGGCGGCTCCCGTGTCCACGTTGACGCGGTAGTAGTCGCTGGGCCCGTAGCCGATCGTGCGGATCACGAACTCGTCCGCGCTCGCCCACCCCTCGAAGCTGTCGAACTTCGCTGTGGCGGGCAGGGCCATGTCGCGTCGTCCGGTGCGCTCACCGTGCCGGATGAAGCCGTTCCTTTTGTCGTCGACCTCCAGCGCCGTCCTCCCGTCGGGGGAGATCTCCACGTCGAACTCGTCGTCCTCGGCTTCGAACACAAACCGTTCCCTGCCGTTGAGACCGACCGCCGCGGCATGGGAGGGGCCGGTGAACAGGAGACTTTCCGTGGTCGTCGACCATCCGGACAACGATCTGAGAAAGCTGTCGGCGGGAACCCGCCGGAGGGCGCCGTCCCATACATAGAGGAAATCGTTGAGGTCGGCGTCATAGGTGTCGACGGCGAGCCGCCTGCCGTCCGGGGAGAAGGCGAAGCCGCCTTCGCGTCCCGTCACCACGGTGGTCCTCCCCGACGGGAGGTCGACGATGACGATCTTGTCGCGCTTCCGGCTCCGGTAGGCCAGCCGGTGGCCATCCGGGCTGATCGCGAGATCCTCCTCGGCGTCCTCGACGAGCAGCCGCTCGCCGGTCTCGGTGACCGCCACCCAGACGCTCCCCTCGGGAAAAGCCGCGGGGACGACGCTTGTGTCTCCCCGCTCGTCGAGGAAGGCGTGCCGGACCGCGGCCCGCGTGGGAAGGCGCAGCGGAGTCGCGCGCTCGGAGAAGGGGATCCGCGCCAGGGCGGGCCAAGACTCGGACGGCGAACTGAAGGACAACGGTGAGCCGGGAGACATGAGTGAGACGACGAGGAGGGTGAGCAGGACGGCGAGTGCGAGGCAGACGAATACCGGTCCCCACCTGCCGCCGGGCTTGCGTTCGCGGGGTTCCGGCAGGTCCCCGGTCATGGCCTGGAGTTCGGCGGCCAGGCTCGCGGCGTCCGTGCCCAGTGTGAGCAGCCCCTGCCTCTCCGCGCGTCGTACGGACTTCCTGCTTCGTCCGCACAGGTAGGCGGTCTCCTGCTCGGTCCGTCCGTCGTGGTGCAACGCGACCAGTACGGCCCGCTGCGTCCGGGACAGGCCGTCTCCCCAGGCGGGGTTCGGCCAGCGGCGAAGGCGGCTGAGGAAAGACCGGTAGAGCGTGAAGAACCCGTCCTCGCTGTGGCGGATGTTCGCCCTGTCCGCCATGCGGTCGGCGTATTCGGTCGGCCCGCCGAGCAGCGACGCGGTACGGCGGATCCGCTCGTCCCATTCGGACATCAGCGGACCTTTCCAAAGACGACGGTCGAGGAGTAGGGGATGCCGGTCGGGGTCTGTTCGCCTGTCGTGGCGTCGACGGCGACGACGTCGTCGTCCCGTGCCACCAGGGTGTCGCTGTCTGCCCACATGAGAGGCTCGAGCCCGGCCGGAAGGCGTTTCACCAGGCGTCCGGTGGACGTGTCGAAGATCGAGAAGCCGTCGAAGCCGATGTACCGGCGCAGGTCCGGTGAGAGGTCGCGTACCGCCGTCGGCGGGCGGAAGGGGGTCGCGGCGCCGTCGGAGCGGATGGAGACCGCCTTGTCGGCGTCACCGTTGCAGGCAGCGTTCCCCACCAGCCTGTCATCGTCGAGCCCGTACACGAAGCACACCCGGTCCAACGTTCTGGTTCGCCCCGTCTCGAAGTCGGTGACGAAGGTGCGGCGGTTCGCCCTGGTGGACACGGCGAAGTGACGGCCGTCGGCGGAGCTGACCACGCTGGTGATCCCGACCAGCTCCTCGGCCGTCAGCACGGGGGTGATCGGGCGCGCGGAGCCGCCGCGAAGGTCCGTGGCGAGGTATCGGAGTTGCCTGACGTCCAGGTAGGCGACACGGTGACCGTCGGGGCTGATGTCGATGGGGATCACCTGCCGCCCGCCTGGTGAGGGGGTCCGGATGACGCTCACAGCCGTTCGCAACGTGACGTCCACGCCGAACGGCACGTGCAGCGTCCAGCCCGCGCACGTGACCACAACCTCTTCGTAGGCGGGTTCGGGTTCGGGGGCGAAGAGGCCGAGCATCGAGTCTGCGCACTCGGGCGACGACGGCTCGCCGTACGTGATCGCCTGGAAGGTGAGGCCGGTCGCCCCCTGGCAGGCGATCAGAGCACACAGAAGCAGTGCGACGGCGCCCCATCTTCTGGCGATTCTCCAGCGCGCGAGCTTTGCCCACGAATGTGCCACGAACCGAGAACATATCCCTGCTCGCGAACCGCCGACAAGGCCATTTTCGCGACCTCCGAGCCGCCCTCGAATTGAAGGCGGAGTTTCTCGGGCCCTCCCGGGGAAGGCGGCCGGGCCTCGGCGGCGATCGTCCAGGTCAAAGCGTGAGTCATACCTGTCAGGCCGAGACTTCTCCTTGCCGGGGAACGGGATTTTTCACCGCGTCCTTTTTCCATACTGAAAGCGACGGCCTGGATTAGACATAATGTGGGTGTGCTGAGATTCGTGCTCGACGCCCTGCTCGGCAAAGGGGCCGCGGACGACAAGACGCCCTCCGAGTCCGGTCACCTCACCGACGAGGCGGTGATGGTCTACATCGTGGCCGTGCTCACCGATGCCAGAAACGAGATCGGCCGCGCCGACCAGAAGGCGGCCGCCCTCCTGGCGGCCTCGGGCGTCGGCGTCGGCGCCCTGATCGCGGGTCTGCTCGGCGGCCAGTGGTCGCCCACCCGGCTGCCGGGCTCGGTGCAGTGGCTGTGGTGGGTCGGCATCGTCCTCTGCGCGCTGGGCGTCCTGTCGCTCGGCTTCGCGATCTACCCCAGGTCGAGCCGCGGAGCGGCGCGGATCGTCCGCCGTCGAGGAGTCTTCCTCGGTGACTTCGCCTCGGCGGTCAAGGCGGAGCTGGGCCGGGCGAAGCTCGGCCGCGACGCTCGCGTACGGATCGAGCTGGTCGTGAGTCAGGTGGAGCATCTCGCCTCAATCGTGGACGTCAAGTACCGGCACATCCGCCGGGGGATGCTTCTGCTGCTCGCCGCCATCCTCTGCTGCGCGTCCGCCGTCGTCCTGGCCCCGCTGCTCGTCTGAGCCGCCGCCCCACTGTCCGTCCGAGCCCTGAGCCTCCCTGGTCCGTCTGTTCGGGTCCCGGCTCGGCCCGTCCGGTGCGTGCGACCGCTCGCACAGCGCCGCGAACCGGCTGTCCAGTCGTAGAGGGTGACAGCGGATGAGGCTCCACAGGATCACGGCGTAGGGACCGTGGAGGTCGGCCCGCGGGACCAGCGCCTCCTCGTCGCGCGCGCCGATCAGACCGGCGACGACGGCCTGGTCGTCCGCACCCGCCTGCAGCGCGCATTCGTGCGCGATGGCGCTCCACCGCCTCCGGTGGCGGCGCAGCCGTCGCCGAGCCCTTTCGCGGTCGGCCCGCACCTGCCGGAGCGGCCGTGCGGTGGGCGCGGACGGGACCTCCGCCCGGATGAGCTCGCCGAACCGCATCCGGCTCAGGAAGAACACCGCCAGGACGACGAGTGTCAGAACCACGCCGCACGCCGCCACCGGACCGGACAACCCTTCCGCGTTCAGCCAGAGCGCCGTCCACCCGGCGCACGCGGCCGAGCAGGCGAAGAACATCACGTCCGCGGGCATGACCCCGGTGGAGCCTCTCCGTCCGGCCCGTGAAACGGAGGCGAGTGAGGCGGAGGCAGGTGAGGCGGAGGCGAGCGAGGAGGAGGCGGGTGCGGCGGAACGCTCACCCCGCGACGGGCGGCCGCTCCTTTGGACCTTCGCCCACAGCAGGCTGTGACCTCCGCCCGCCCACGAGGCGGAGGAGATGAGCGTGAGAGCGAGCAGCGCGCCGCAGAGGGCGGCCAGGGCGGCCGGAGTCACCTCCGCGAGAATCCTCAGGGACTCCCAGGTGAGCAGAGCGGCCAGGAGGGTCGCGAGGAGCGCGTACTGCCAGGTCTCCGCTCTGCGGTGCAGACCTGGTCTCCTGACCGGCCGCGCCGCCTCCTCGCACGCCGTCCCGAAGTCGTCCAGGGCCCTCGACGCCGCGTCGAAGTCCTCGGCCAGCCTCTCGCCTTCCTTGACCAGCCGCCAGCGACCGTGTGGGACGCCCGCCCGCGGCGCCGCCGACGGTTCGCGAGCGGTCACCTGTCCTCCTCGGGAGAAGCCTCGGGGGACGCCTCGAGGGATGCCTCCGGGGACGCCTCCGGGGACTCGGGGAGACTCCCTGGGAAACTCCTCGCAAGACCCTCCGGGGACTCCGGGAAACCCTCCGGAAAGCCCTCAGAGGACTCTGGGAAACCCTCCGGAGAACCCCCCGCAAGACCCTCCGAAGACTCGGGAGAACCCTCCGGGGAACTCCTCGTCCAGCTGAGCTGTGCCTCCAGCCTTCTCACCAGGTCGGCGAACTTCTCACGGGTGGTCACGGGATCGAGTTCGACGAGCGTGCGCACGGTCTCCGCGAGCGGTCCGCGACCGGGTTGGGGCTGGTGGACGCCCTCGAAGATCTGGTACGGCAGGCCGGCCGCGGCGAGCCACTCCGCGGTCGGCGTCGTCGCGATGTCGCCTTGGGTGAGCGGTTTCGGCGGCTCGGGTCCGGCCTTCCCGTGCCGGAGCCTGGCGGGAAGGATCACGTCGTACCACGGCTTGGCCAGTTCGGCCCTGATCACGCTGGCGACCTCGTCATGGCATGAGCGCAGGTCGCGCCATGTGTGCTCGTAGGCCGACACCGCCTTCTCCACGTCGCCGCTGAGCGCCGTGGCCCTGGCCGCGGCCCGTTCGAAGGCGCGCTCGGCTCCGCGCATGTTCTCGTGGTGCGGACGGTGGATCAGCGCCTCGAGGACGACCACCGTCGCCGCCAACACCATGATCAACAGCAGGACCGCCCAGTCCGGCGGCACGGAGACGATCCCTCCGGCCTCGTCGGCCGCGAGCTGTCCCCTGATGTACGCCCACAGGGCGTAGACAGCGAAGATCAGCAGAGGGAAGGCCAGGAGTGCCAGGGCTCTGCCGAGGGTGCGCAGGACCCTGGGACGCTCGTCGGCGGACGCGGGACGCCGCCGGGCGTTGGTCAGCCGTGCGATCGGGTCGGCGAGGATCCGGCCCGCGGTGACCAGGCTGACGGCCAGGACGACGGCGGCGACCAGTCCGACGCTGCGCTCCAGCAGTGGCGCGTGCAGCTCGATGTTGAGCAGGTCGAGAAAGACCCGCTGGAAGAAGTACGCGTCGAAGATCGCCACGAAGACGATCGTGGCCAGCGTCAGCAGGCGCAGCCACCGGGGGGCCGGGCCACGCTCGTGGAACGCCGCCGAGGCGAGCGCCCGGTCCGCCTCGATGAGGGCCTGCCTGGCCCGGAACACCATGCCGCCGTCGAGGAAGACCTTGAACGTCCTCAGCGCGTTCTCGGCGTTCGCCTTTCGCTGCTCCACCGCCCCGCGCTGGCGGCTGAGATATCCGTGGTAGTCGTTGAGCCGCCGCGTCGCGCTCTCGCTCGCCTCGGTGAGGTGCGTCATCTCACCGTTGTCCAGCACGTGGGGCGGGCGTCTGTCCAGCAGGCTCCCGTACACCACCTGCTGGTGCAGTCCGCAGGTGCAGCCGTGGTGGCACGGCAGGATGACGGCGTCGGGGGTGATCCCGGACCTGGGGACCACTTCGCCGTTCACGATGGTCGTCTCGTCGCTCATGTCTGCTTCCCGTAGACGATCTCGACCCGCCGGTTGGCCTGCAGGCATCGGTCGTCGGGCGTGCCGCCGGGGAACTCGTCGGCGCACTTGAGCCGGGTCTCGCCGAGTCCGACGGACTCGGTCTCCGCGTCCGCCACGCCTTTGGTGACCAGATAGTCCAGTACGGCCCGCGCCCGGCGCTCCGACAGGCTCTTGTTGTAGGCGGCCGAGGCACGGGAGTCCGTGTGCCCGATCACACGGGCGACGGAGCGTTTCGCCCGCCTGGTGACGGCGGCGATCTGGTCGAGGACCGCCCGCGCCCGGTCGCCGAGTGCCGCGGAGCCGGTGGCGAACAGCAGTTCCGAGGGGATCTCCAGCCGGTCGCCCTTGGTACTGATCTCGGGGAAGACGACGTCGGGATCGTCGACGCGGTCGATCTCGCCGGTCACGTCGGAGGTCTTGCCCGGCGGTTGGACGCAGGTGGAGGCGTTCTCGGTGCGCAGGGAGGCGCAGACGTCACGCCAGAACCCTTTGAGCCATTCCGCGTGTTCGCTCGCCAGCGGCCTGCCTGAGGCCTGCATGCCGATGCCGTACAGGCTGACCCGCACTCCCTCCAGGCTGTTCAGGCCCTTGGCGTTCCCGCACGCCCGCAGGGCGGCGCCTGGCTCGTTGCCCTCCTTGAGGATCTTCCGCAGGTCGAGGCAGCCGGAGTTGGACAGCCCGTCGGTGATGACGACCAGCCGCCGGTGCGGCACGGCGGCCCGCGCGAGGATCTCGCCGCCCTGGGCCAGCGCGCCCAGCACGTCCGTGCCCTCGGCCATGGGGGTGCTCCTCCAGGTGGCGCTGACGGCGGCCGCCACGCAGTCGACCACGGACTCCTCCTGCGCGGCGCGCCGGGCGTCGCCTCCGGAGGCGTACGGCAGGGCGGCGTCGACCGCCTGCCACCCCGTCTTGGGTGAGGCCCCGTCGAACGTCCCGATGGAGACGAGCCGTTCGCCGTCGGCGGTGAACTCGGGCCCGATGGCGTCGGCCACCAGTGACGTCACGTCGGCCATGCGGCCTGTGACGCCCCGGGCGGGCGACGCGGAGGCGGAGACGTCCACGAGGAAGACGGTCTGCGAGGTGACCTGCCTGGCCGCGTCGCCTCGCTTCGGGCGGTTCAGCCAGGCGCACCGCTCCTGTCCCGCGCCCTTCTGGGCGGGAGCCGTCACGGTGCACGCGCTCACGGGCAGGCAGGCGAGCGCCAGCGCCGCGAGCGCCGCCGAAGTCCTAGAGCGCATAGTCGTCCTCCGTGGGGTCGCCGTCGGACTCGTCGTCTGGCCGGTCGTCGTCGGACTCGGTCACCGTCCCGACGTCGAGCGGCTTGGGAACCGGCACTCCCAGGTGGCGCAGCAGCGCGTGGAGCGCCGAGTCGCTCTGGACGATGAAGTCGAACTCGTCGAGCCGACGCCGTTCGATCACAAGGTCGCTGAGGTTCTTGAAGAGCTGGTTCGTCTCCGTGACGCGCTCCTGGAGCATCACCTCGAGCGTCGCGGCTCCGCTGATCTCCGCGTCCTCGGCGAGGGCCATCGCGTACGGGGCGATCCAGGTCGCCTTCTCCGTCTCGACGTCTCCCACGCCGCGCAGCGACTCCAGCAGGGTCTCCTGCCACCGGTCCCTGAGGGTGCGGATCTGCTCGACGTAGACCTCCCGGATGTCGCCGTAGTTGTCCAGCAGGAGCCGCTCGTGCCAGAGCTCCTGCAGGTCCTTCCGCACGGGCTCGCACACGTCGACCCAGACGCGGATCGCGCACTTCACGTCGCCGTCGTTCATGCAGTTCACCAGCTCGCGCCCGATGGCCTCCTCGACCTCGGCCGCGCGGTAGGGGGGATACCTGCGGCCGATCGGGCGGACGCGCCGTTCGATCATGTCCTGCGCCTCGGCGCTGAGCTCCTTGATGCTCTTCTCGATCTCCCGCGTCCTGTCGGCCATCGCCTTCCTGTCCGCGGTCGCGTCCGTGTGCCAGTCGCATCGCACGCGCACCGTGAACGGGAAGGCGTCGCCCATGGCGGGGGTCGTGAAGGTGAACTCCTGCCGTGACTTCTTGACCACCACCCGGGAGAGCTCGCTGCGGGGCGGCATCGAGGGAAAGTCGTCGCCGAGGTTGAGGAGACGCCTCGCGCCTTCCCACTGGGCGCTCCACCACGCCTTCGTGAAGGGCTTGCGCCACCAGGAAGTGGTTCCCGGGTCGGAGGAGTCCCACCCGGAGGGGGAGGTGGTGTCCCCGCGTCGCCTCCTCTTCGGCCGTTCGGTGCTCATGTCGTCTCCTTTCTCCACCTTCTGGTCCACATCTGTCGGTAGACGCCGAGGCGTCCGCGGAGCGGCTCGAACTCCGCCAGGCGCTTCAGGAGGTCCTCGAATCCGGGCCTCAGGTCGGCGTTCCTACGGCTGCTCAGCTCCCACCTGCTGAGCAGCTGCCACGCCACCTTCAGGGAGTCGCGCTCGGTGCAGGCCATGGCCCACAGGAGCGCCAGCATCTCGGCGTCGAGGAGGCCGGGCTCGTGCGCCTGACGCCACTGGATGTCGAAGACGGCGGACGTCCTCTCGGCGGGGGTGGCGCGCAGCCGGGCCAGCCTCACCCAGGTGCGGGCGGCCCGGCGGCGCATCGGAGCGAGGACCGTCCAGTTGGTGATCTCCTCCAGCACCTTTCCGTGCAGTCCCTGGAGGTACATCTCCGTCAGCGCGCGTTCGACCAGGCTCGCGAAGTTCTGCCGGGGGTCGGCGGCTCCGATCCGGACGCCCCTGATCGCCTCCTCGGGGAAGGCGGTGGCGATGTGGGTGCCGTACGAGCGGATGGCCACGGCCTGCTTTCCCAGCTCGGTGGACCTCGCCCACCTGCGCAGCAGGGCCCGGACCTGCTTCACCCTGTTCTCGTGGGCGCGTCCCTCCTGCCAGGAGATGACCAGGGCCTCGAGAAGCCAGGCGGCGGCCCGATGGACGTCCGGGTTCTCCGACTTTCCCCAGGGCTCGATGACCTGTTCCCTGATCACGTCGAAGTCGTCGGCCGCGATGACGGCCAGTGACTGCGCGTAGCGCACCTGGACGACCTCGCTTCCGGGGTTCTCGCACAGCTCGACGAGCCACTTGATGAGCGGGGCGCGCGCGTGGTCGTAGTCCGTCCAGGCCACCCAGAGCAGTTCGCGCGCGAGGCGCGGCTCCGGCATGTGCACGTACACCTTCGACTCGGAGCCGGTGACGAGCTTCACGTGTTGCAACCGGTGCGGCAGCGGTTCGGCGAAGACTCTGCGGCCCGCGTTCCCGACCGGCCGCTCGACCTTCAGCAGCAGGTCGGCCAGACGCCGCGCGGCGGCGACGACGTGCGTCATCGGCATCCGGTCGAGGACGGCGGTGGCCAGCACGTACGCCTGGTGGACCGGCGAGCCCGCCTCGTTCGGGACGGCCAGCAGCTTCCTGGCCTGTTCGATCAGGTGCGCCGCCCGGCGTTGGAGGATCAGCCGGTCGAGGTCCTCGGTCTTGCCGAGCTGGTGCCAGTCGCAGATCGTCTGAGCCAGCCGGGCCGCGGTCGACGGCGCGACCGTCCTGTCGTCGACCAGTTCCCTGTGCCAGGCCGCCGCCTCGGCGCTGCCCTCCAGTGTCTCGGAGATGAGCCGGTCGGCCAGGGCGAGGGACGCCTCGGCGACACGCGTTCCCGGCTCGAACAGCAGGGCCGCCACATGGTGGCGCACCACGGTGACGGGGTCCGGCGGAACGTGCTGGACCAGACAGTCGCGCACCCAGTGCTCGGCGCTCTGCTGCCTGACGAGGACCACCAGGAAGGCCTGTTTCTCCTCCAGGCGTTTGACCAGGTGGGCGAGCTGCGCCTCGCTCAGGTCGTACGGCCACTGCGCGTCCGTGGCGTCGACCAGATGCCCGCCGTCCTGGATCAGCCCCTCGATGACCGCGGTCAGCCCGCCCGCGCCGTCGACGACGTTGACCGTCCCCGGTCCGTGGTGGAGCGCGACCACGGCCGACGACCTGCGACCGGTGCGCTCGCGACCGTTGAGGAAGACCAGCCTGCCGTGCCCCGTGAGCAGCAGGCGAACCCTTTCGTCGGAGTCGGACGGCACGTGGACCCGGACGCAGTCGTCGATCTTGTCCGCTCCGAGTGAGCCGCTGACGTGCGCCTCACGCCGGGCCGAGACGCCGCCGGAGGCGAAGTAGCTGATGTTGTAGACGTCGCGGCCGACCCAGTCCCGCCCGTACCACTTGTTGGCGCGCATCCGGCGGGCGATGTCCTCCACCGCGCGGTCGTGCAGGGACTCCTCCTCCTCGGTGGAGGTCCTGGGGGCCTCGCGCCGTTTCTGGCCGCGTTCTTTCTGCTCCTTGCCCGAAGGGGACTGCCGCTGGGGCGGCATGCCGGGGGGCGGCTGTTCGGCGCGCGCCGCCTTCAGCACGGGCGGGCGGTTGATGGCGGGCGGCCCGGCGGGCGAGGGGGCGGAACGGAGGCCGGGCAGCCGCGGTACCGGCTGCTCGGCGGGCGCGAGGGCCGCGGGTGTCCCGGGGGTCGCGGACGGGGACGCCGTCGCGTCCGGCTCGGGCGGCTGCGTCGGCGGCTCCGCGGGGGGCGGCTCGGGGGGAGGTCCGTTCTCCTTGCTCACCTGCCGCCCCCGTCCCACCGTCCGGGGTCGTGGAGGTTGTAGGCGTCACGGCCGACCACGTCCCGCCCGTGCCAGTCGCCGCCGACGTGCATCACGACGCCCCCCTCCGTCTGCTTGGGCGCGGACCCGTTCTCCGCGGGCGCGGGCTCGTCCCGTCTTCCCGGGGAGTCCGTGCCTTTTCCCGCCCGGCGTTCCCTGCGGCACGGGACGGTGATCCAGGCCTCGGCCGCGAATCCCTTCTGGGGGATCTCCACGGACACCCGCCGGAAGACGTCGGCGGGCAGGTCGTAGAGGTCGTGCTCCACGA
Organism: Streptosporangium carneum; assembly: GCF_027922005.1. Classification (GTDB taxonomy): domain Bacteria; phylum Actinomycetota; class Actinomycetes; order Streptosporangiales; family Streptosporangiaceae; genus Streptosporangium; species Streptosporangium carneum. The sequence continues at coordinate 54,713 of NZ_BSEV01000010.1, forward strand.
TCACGTCCTCGTAGATCCGCTGGGAGACGACGAGCGCGAGCAGGGCGTCGGGGTCGTCGTCGAGCGCCTTCCTGAGCGGGGGCGCGTCCCTCAGCCTGCAGACGGTCACCACGGCGCTTCCGGCGAAGCCCTTGCCCGCGACCAGTGTGAGCCCCTCGTGGATGGCGACCCGCATCCGCAGCCGGGCGTCGTCGGCCAGGGGCCGGTTGATCCTGTGCAGGGCCGCGCCCAGTGACCGGACGAGCGTGGGCACGAAGTGCGACTCGTTGATCCCGGGCGGCAGCAGCGCCAGCTCTCCGTCGCCCTGGTCCTGGGTGAGCCACCTCTCCCTGCCCAGGTCCGCCGACAGGTTGTCGAGGATCTCCCTGAGTTCGTGCTGTGCCCTGTGCTGCTCGACGGCGATGCGGGAGCTGTATCTCTCGAGATCGACGGCGACGCACACCCTCCGGATGGCCTGCATCCTCTCCTCCACCGGTCCCTCCCTTCTTCGACGTTTCTTCGGCGCTTCTTCGAGGTGCGATTCTCCAGATGTGCACTGGAGTTTCGGTTGAGGCGAAAGTCGGCAAAAAGTCGGTGAATCGCAGAGTAGGTCGCGGCGGTGCGGCGGGACGTCATCGCACGATGGGATCCGGCGGATTCGAGACGAGTCTCGTGCTGGAGGACGGGTGGATCAGTCGGCTCCGGCCAGCGCGGTGAGAGCGTCCAGGTCGAGGATCAGCAGTTTGCGGTAGCGCGTCATGACGACGCCCTGGTGGCGGAGATCGGCGAGCGCGCGGTGCACCGCCGGCTCGGAGGCCCCGATGATTCCCGCCAGTTCCGGCTGGGTCAGCGAGACGGTGATCTCGAACCCCTCGCGGGTCTCCTTCCCGTAGGAGCCGAGCAGTTCGATGAGCACCCTGGCCAGGCGTCCCTTGACCTCGTGACCGCCGAAGTCGACGCGCCGCCTGGTCGCCCATCTGAGCTTGGCGGCCACCACGCTCCCCAGGGCGATGGCGGTGGCGGGATGCCCGGTGAGGAACTCCCGGAGGTCCGCGGCGCCGATCCGGTTGGCGACCACGGCGCCGACCGCGGTCGCCGTCGCGATGCGCGGCGCCTGGTCCATCGCGGCCAGCTCACCGATCACGTCGCCGCCGACACGAATGGCCAAAAGGGCGGTCCGCCCGTTCTCGGTCACGGCGGTGATCTTCACGCAGCCGTCGAGCAGAAGCAGAACGAACGTCGAGGTGTCGCCTTCGACGAGCAGGGACTCGCCCGCGCCGTACTGGCGCAGCGCGCCGAGGTTCAGCAGGGCGCGCCGGTCCTCGAAGGGGATGCTCCCGAGAAGGCTGGCGGGGGGCCAGGGTCTGTTGAGGAACCGATCTTGTCGGCCGTGTGACTCGGATGATGGGTGTGTCGCCATCTGTCTCCGCCGCATCGCTATGGTGACCATGCCGAACGTGGACAAACTTCACGCTCGGCATCGGAGTGAGGCCATTACGGTGACCGTATGTGCGGCATGTTATGGGAATCACCGGGACTTCACACGTCTCAAATTGAGATAGATAGGCTCACTATTCCATATCTGCGCGTACCGAAATAGCAGATGTCGACGGCCCGAATCAATTTTCGCCGGACGAAACCAGCTATGAATCTGGTTATCCCCTCAACCGAGACATGAAAGTCACCCGCGGGTCGTCGCACGGCGGATCTCCGACGTCACGTGGGAAATCATGGGAAATCATGAGAAGGAGTCAGCGATGACCGTCGAACGGATCGGCCCGCCCCTGATCGCGGGTGAGCGCGAGATGCTGCGCGCCCACCTCGACTACCACCGCGCGACGCTCGCCATGAAGTGCGACGGTCTCTCCGACGAGGACCTGCGCCGCCGGTCGATGCCGCCCTCCGCGCTGTCGCTGCTCGGCCTGGTGCGCCATATGGCCGAGGTGGAGCGCGCCTGGTTCCGCCGGACGATCGACGGGGAGGACATCCCGCTCGTGTGGTCGGACGAGGGCGACTACCAGGTGGCCTACGACACGAGCGCGGCCACGGGGCCGGAGGCGTTCGACGCCTGGCAGACGGAGATCGGGCACTCGCGCCGGATCGAGGAGGCGGCGGAGTCGCTCGACGTGACGGGTCATCAGCCCAGGTGGGGCGAGGACGTGTCACTTCGGATGGTGATGTTGCACCTGATCCACGAGTACGCCCGACACAACGGGCACGCCGACTTCCTGCGCGAGGGAATCGACGGCACCGTGGGCGCCTGAGACGGACCGGACGGCGTTCCTCGCGAGAGGCCGGTCGCGCGGAGCGCGGATGAGGGTGCCGACCAGCGCGGAACCTCCGTACGGCGGCGCCGGCCTCGCCCTGGGGGCCCGCCCGGGTCCGCTGGCAGAGGGAGTGACGATCACCCTCGTGACGGACGTCCCGCCGTGGCACGCCTGCCTAGCCTTCTCGGTGAACGGATCGCACCGGGTGATCCGTCCAGCAGAAAGGCAGGGATACGCATGGGCAAGTCGCGTACCACGCTCGACGACATCGCGGCGCTCGGCCCCGAGCTCGACGAGGGCCAGCTCCTCCAGGTCAACGGTGGCGTGCGGAGCCAGGTCATCGTGATCCACGGCGGCCACACGCACACCTCCGGCGACAGCAACTGACGCGCCGCGGGGGCGCGGACACCGCGCCCCCGCCCGGGAGCCGCAGCGATGATTCTCGTTCTGACCTCTGACGGAGACGAGCACGCCGACCGGGTGGTCGACATGCTCACGGCCTCGGACGCCGACGTCGCCGTCTTCGACCCCGCCTCCTACCCGACCGCCGCCACCCTGGAGATCGGCCACTCGGGGGACGGCTCGACCCGCAGGACGCTCGTCGCCGACGGCCGCGAGGTCGTGCTGGACGAGCTGACCGCGCTCTGGTACCGCAGGCCGCTGCCTCCGGTCGCCGACCCGCGGGTCACCGCCCGCGCCCACGTCGAACAGGAGTGCCTCGTCGTCGCGGAGAGCCTGTGGGACAGCCTCGACTGCCTGACGGTCCCCGCGTCCAGGCCGGTCATCGACCGCGCGGCGCGCAAGCCGTACCAGCTCGAACAGGCTCGCCGCCTGGGCTTCGAGCTTCCCGCGACGCTGATCACGACCGACCCGGAGAGCTTTCTCGACTTCTACGACCGTCACGAGGGGCGTGTGATCACCAAGCCCGTGCACGGCAACCAGCTGGAGGCGGGCGGAGAGCGGTTCGGCCGGTTCGCGGCGCCCGTCTCCCCCATGGACCTGGCGCACGCGGACGCGCTGCGGCTGTGCCCGGTCATCGTCCAGGCCTACGTGCCCAAGCGGGTCGAGGTGCGGGCGACCGTGGTCGGACGGGAGGTCTTCGCCGCCGAGATCCACTCCCAGGTGAGCAACCACACGCGTCACGACTGGCGGCACTACGACCCGGGCGCCACCCCCATCAAGCCGCACGAGCTGCCCGCGGAGGTCTCCGCGCGGTGCGTGGCGCTGGTCGAGCGGCTCGGGCTGACCTACGGCGCGATCGACCTGATCGTCACGCCGGAGGGACGCCACGTCTTCCTTGAGATAAACCCGAACGGCCAGTTCCTGTGGATCGAGGCCGCGACCGGGCTGCCCATCGGCGCGGCCGTCCGCGACCTGCTCATGAGCGGAGTGAAGTGATGGCGGACGAGCGGATGCTGGCGGAGGCGCTCGGCGTGCTCAGCGGCGGCTCCCCCGAGCGGGACCTGGCCGCCTTCAGGGCGGAGCACCCCGGCGTGCGGGTACGGCTGGTCCGGCAGCGTGAGGAGTACGACGGCTCGATTCAGCACGCCCTGCTCATCAAGAAGGGCGACGGCGCCACGATCTCCCTGTCGTGGTGTCCCGAGCGGGAGTTGCCCTGGCCGCTGCGCGGCGTGCACCGGGCCGGCGAGCACCTGCTGCTCCGGGTCAACGGCGTCGAGACCCCGGTGGCCAGGGCTGTCGCCTGCCTGGACTTCATCTGGGACGAGAGCAGGCTGGCCGACCGCCTCGTGACCGACAGCCTGGTGCGCGAGGCGATGGAGGAGGCGTGGGAGCCGCTGACCGACGCCGAGCTGCAGGAGGCGATGAACGCCTTCCGCAGGGCGCGCGGGCTGCTGACCGGCGCGGAGACCAGGGCCTGGATGGAGCGCAACCGCATCTCCCACCACGAGCTCGAGGAGCTGGTCTCGGTCGAGGCGTCGATCGCGCGGCTCCGCTCGCGGATCGCCGCGGAGAGTGTCGAGGACTGGTTCGCCGAGCACGGCCGCGACCTCGACGTGGCCCGCGTCGCGAAGGTCGTCCTCGTCCCCGGGGCCGTCCTGTCCTCGGCGGATCCCGCCGGGTTCCTCGAAGGCGTGGAGCGGGCGTTCGCGGACGGCGCGGCCGTGCCGGGCGAGGTGTTCGCCACCCTGCGCAGGCAGGAGCTCGGCCCGGAGACGGCCGACGCGGTGTTCTCGGCCGAGCCGGGGACGGTCGTCGGCCCCTTCCCGACCGAGCGGGGCGACCTGATGATCAAGGTGCTGGCGGTCGAGCCCGCCGTCCTCGACGACACCGTCCGCGACCTGGCCGAGCGAAGGATCTTCGCCGAGTGGGTCGAGCGGCGCAGGAGCACGGCGAAGGTCGAGTGGTTCTGGGGCACCGCCGAGCGGACCGGCGCCTGAAGCCCGGCTCTCCCGCCCCCGCGCTCCCGGAACACGCGGCATGGAACACGAGCCCGGAACACGGGGAGGTCAGGGGCGCAGAGCGGGCGAAGGGACCGGGCGGGCGAAGGGGCAGGGCGGTCAGGGGCCCGGCGGCTGCTGGGCGGACTCGGCGCGCCGCCGTAGCTCGGCGTTCAGGCGCAACGCCTCGTCCAGCTGGTCCTCCAGGACGATGATGCGGCAGGCCGCCTCAAGCGGGGTGCCCTGGTCCACCAGCTGACGGGCGCGGGCGGCGAGGCGGAGCTGGTAACGGGAGTATCTGCGATGGCCACCCGAGGAACGGAGCGGTTCGATCAGCTTGGCGGCCCCCAGGCTGCGCAGGAACGCCGGAGTGACGCCGAGGATCTCCGCCGCCCGCCCCATGCTGTAGGCGGGATAGTCGTCGTCGTCGAACTTGTCGGACAGCGCTGATCGGGCTGGTTCCATCGCACCTTCCGTGACGCGTGCCAGGGCCCCGGCGCGAAAGCACCGGGGCCCGAAGAGTTCAACACCATCTACCGGCTATTTTGCCGGTTTTCCTTCGCCGCACACACCCACGGGAAAGACTGGGTGTGCGGGAATCGCGTATGAGTAACCGGAGACCACCTTCCAATCCGTGGAGCTGCGGTACCCGCGCAGCGAAACCGAACCGCGGCGGGCGATCATCGTGGCGTCCAACTCCCCTTTCCTCTGGATGGCTCTTCGTTGGTCCTTCGTGCTGTCACAAGCGCCTTGGGGTCGCTCGCGCCGGTGCGGAGGATGCCCGCCTCCTCGCAGGTCCCGCGCACCCGCCGATCCTCGGTCGGACTTCACATGACCAGTTCGGCATCTGCCACATGCGGTTTTCTCCGCCTGTGGCACTACAAAGGCTACTTACGCCATAGTCGAATGTCTACTGTCGCCACGACAGATTTGGGCCGGCCGCCGGATCGCCCCAACCCAGGCGGCCGCGCCCCTCAAGGCCCGGAGCCGCCTGCCCGACTCGACGGCGCACCCAAAGGGAACTTTGTCCTGATTTGATTGGCGTTTCATTTCCAGGGAATGTCAACCACCCGCCAGGGAGTCTCGGCGACAGGACAGTGGACGGATACGGTCAGCTCATGTCTCAGCGCAGCATGCCGCACGACGCCGCCTCATGGGCGTGCCCGCACGGGCAGGACGCCCGCCGAGGTTGTGCGAACTGTTACGAGGAGTCGGTCGACCCGGGCCTCGCACTGCCGTTCTGGGACGCCCTCGCGTGGTTCACCAGCGAGCGGCCGATCCCCATCAGAACCCTGCAGGACGCCCACAACCACAGCCGGCGCTTCGCGCTCGACCAGCCGTCCGCGCCGCTGGTCTACCTCCTGAGCGGAGAGACGCGTGCCCGCGACGGAGTACAGGCCGTCGCGGGCCTGGTCGGGTTCCTCCTGCACAACCGGCACGTGGTCACCGACTTCACCGTGACCGAGACCAGGGCGACGCCCAGGGCCCGGACCGGCGGCACGGCCCGCCAGACGGATGTGTGGCTGCACCGTCGAGGGCCCTGAGCACCCGGCCTCGGCGTCTCCCCTCGGGGTGCCCGGCTCCGGTCAGGCCGCGGCTCCGGTGCGGCGGGCCTCAAGGGTCTGGGCGCCGACGAGGTCGTCGGGAAGGGCGTCCGGCGTCTCGGCGTCGAACCGCGCCAGCCGCCGCACCCGCAGCGACCCCACGACGACCAGTGCCATCCCCAGGGCGCAGACCCAGTACAGCAGGCCGATGCCCCGCCCGGGACCCACTCCGATCACCGCGCCGACGGTCGGGGCGAGCACCCCGCCGGGGGCCAGCATCGGGTCGAACAGGGCCGCGCCCAGCGGGGCGACCAGCCCCATGCCGATCGGCAGGGTCGACCAGGCGACCAGGGTGTTCAGCGCGAAGACCCTGCCGTGGTAGCGGTGGGGCACCTTGATCTGGACGATCGTCGAGTAGATCGCGTTCATGAGGGTCAGGAAGTAGGTCAGCGTGAACGCGCCGACGCCGATCGTCACCAGTGACGGGCTCAGGCCGGTGACGACGCTTCCCACGGCCATGGCCAGCGTGGTGACCAGGACGCCCAGGAATCGCCGCCTGCTCGGCCCGCCCCAGATGGCCATGGTGAGCCCGCCCAGCAGCACGCCGAGGCCGCTCACCACCGATATCCGGCTGACGTCCGTGAGGGTCGCGAAGGAGAGCACCAGCGGGGAGACCAGCAGCAGCAGGGGCGAGAGGAACAGGTTGAGCACCGCGAAGAAGCCGAGGATGGAACGCAGGCCGCGCTCCTTCCAGGTGTAGGCGAACCCCTTGGCGATCTCGGTGCTCAGCGGCTCCCTCGGCCTCCAGGGCAGGGTGTCGGGGAAGCGGACGAGGATCACGACCGCGATCGCGAAGACGTAGCTGGCGACGTCGAGGGCGACGATGCCGCCGAGCCCGATCCAGGCCAGCAGGCCCGCGGCGATCAGCGGGACGATCAGCTGGGCCACACCGCCCGTCATCTGGGTGACGCCGATCGCGTGGCCGAGGTAGTGCTTGGGAACGAGTTGCGGGACGGCCGAGCCGAAGGCGAGCCGCTGGAAGCTGCCCGCGATCGACAGCGAGACGACCAGCAGGTAGACGTGCCAGAGCTGGAGGTCGCCGAACAGGATCAGCCCGGCGAGCACGGCCTGGTTGGCGGCCGAGGCGCAGTCGGCCAGCAGCAGCACCCTGCGCCGGTCGCCCCTGTCGACGATCGCGCCCGCCAGGGGCGAGATCAGCAGCCCGGCGAGGTTGAGCACGGCCAGGATCGAGAACTGCGCCAGCGAACCCGAGTCGACCAGGACCGTCAGCGGCAGCGCCCACCCCGTCAGCGCGGAGCCGATCATGGATATCTGCTGGCCCGCCGCGACGACGAGGAAGCGTCCCATGCTGGGTCTGACGGCCGGGGCGTCGGAGCCCGGTCCCGGGGGCGTCGCCGTGCCCACCGCGTGCACCCACCAGGTGTCGGCGGGCCCGCGCTCAGGCGGCGCGTCGAGGCAGGTGTGGAGCTGCAGGATGTCGGCCAGTTCCTCGGCCCGGTAGCGCAGGAAGAAGTGTCCGCCCTCGTCCAGCACGACCAGGGCCGTGGTGTCGGTGAGGAAGCGCCATTCCTCGAAGCGCTCCTCGTAGAAGTCGGTCGCGGGGTCGCGCTCGCCGATCACCGAGATGATCGGGGCCCGCAGCCGGTCGCGGTCCGGGGTGTCGAACAGGTCGGTGAAGTACTTCTCCGCCGCCTTCGAGTCGTGACGCATCGTGCGGACGATCCGCTCCGCCACCCCCGGATCGAGCTCCTCCAGGTCGATGCCCCTGGCCTTGAGCCGGTTGATGTCGGTCTGGCTGCGGCTGAGGTTCCCCAGGTCCCCGAGGCGCGACAGCGTGCGCATCAGCCCCCTCGGCCTGGCGAAGGGGAAGATCGCTCCGATGTAGACGGCCTCGACGTCGCGGCCCGCCGCCTCGACCCGGCGGGCCAGCTCGGTGGCGAGCGCCGCCCCGACCCCGCAGTGCCCGTAGATCACGACGGGCCCCTCGACGGTCCGCAGGATCTCCTCGGCGCAGCGCCTGGCGACCTCGTCGAACTCCTCCGGCTCCTCGTCCAGCCCGACGTCGTTGCCGGGGATGCCGACCGCGTAGAGGGCCTGGTCCTCGGGGAGGGCGTCGGCGAGGGGCTGGTAGACGATCGCGCTGCCGGAGCCGTACGGCACGCAGACGTAGGCGCGCGTCGGCACGCCGCGGCGGGGCGTGAGCCGCTGCAGCAGCGGCCTCGGCCCGTCGGCGGCCGGTCCCGCGACGAACCCGGCCAGCTCGCGCACGGTCCGGTAGGAGAACAGGTCGACGAGACCGACCTGGTGGCTGCCCTCGGGAAGCGCCCTGCGCAGCTTGGCCACGACCTGGATCGCCAGCAGCGAGTTGCCGCCCAGGTCGAAGAAGTCGTCGTCGACGCCCACCCGCTCGACGGACAGCACCTCGGCCCAGACGTCGCAGATCGCCCGTTCCGTGTCGGTGCCGGGCTCGACGTACTCGGCGGCGGCGCTCTCCGGCGCGGGCAGGGCCTTGCGGTCCAGCTTGCCGTTCGGGGTCAGCGGCAGGGCGTCCAGCGTGACGAACAGCGAGGGGATCATGTAGTCCGGCAGGACGCCGCGCAGGGCGGCCCGCACCTGGGAGACGTCGGGCACGGCGTCCGCGCCCGCGTCCTCGGCACCGGCGGCGTCCGCGGCGAGGTAGGCCACCAGCCGCCTGTCCCCCGGCACGTCCTCCCTGACGATCACCGCGGCCTCGCGCACGCCCGCCCGCTCCCGCAGCGCCGCCTCGATCTCGCCCAGCTCGATCCGCAGGCCGTGCAGTTTGACCTGGTCGTCGAGGCGGCCGAGGAACTCGATCGTGCCGTCGGGCAGCCAGCGGGCCGCGTCGCCGGTCCGGTAGACCCGGTCCGCACCGAGCGGGAAGAACCGCTCGGCGGTCAGCTCGGGCCGTTCGTGGTAGCCGAGGGCGACGCCGACCCCGCCGATGTGCAGCTCGCCCGGAACGCCGACCGGAACCGGACGGCGGTGCCGGTCGAGGATGTGGAGCGCGACGTTCTGGATGGGCGCGCCGATCGGCACGCTCGTCCTGCCCGCGAGCGCCTCGGCGGTGCACTGCCAGGAGGAGACGTCGATCGCCGCCTCGGTCGGGCCGTACAGGTTGTGCAGCTCGGCGGCGGGGAGGGCCTCCAGGCAGCGTCTGGCGAGGTCGACGGGAAGCTCCTCGCCGCTGCAGACGACGCGCCGCAGGGACGTCAGGCGTCCCACGTCCTCGGCGAGGAAGAGCGCGAGCATCGAGGGAACGAAGTGCAGTGTGGTGACGCGCTCAGCGGCGACGAGGTCGCGCAGGTAGGCGGGGTCCCGGTGCCCGCCCGGCTCGGCCAGCACCATCCTGGCTCCGGTGATCAGCGGCCAGAAGAACTCCCAGACCGACACGTCGAAGCCCGCGGGCGTCTTCTGCAGGACGGTGTCCCGCGCGGTCAGGCCGTACCGTCGCTGCATCCAGTCCAGGCGGTTGACGATGCCGCGGTGGCTGTTCAGGACGCCCTTCGGCTTTCCCGTCGACCCCGAGGTGTAGATCATGTAGGCGGCCGTGCCCGGCTCGCCCGCGGGTTCGGGAGCGGTCGCGGGCAGGCCCTCCCAGAGGGCGGGATCGTCCAGCGGGAGGACCACCGCGTCGCTCTCCGGCAGACGCTCCGCCAGGCGCGTCTGGGTCAGCACCACGGGGGCGGCGGCGTCGGAGAGCATGAAGGCGAGCCGCTCCGCGGGATAGTCCGGGTCGAGCGGGACGTAGGCGGCCCCCGTCTTGAGCACGCCCAGCAGCCCGACCACCAGTTCGGCTGAGCGCTCCGCGCAGACCGCGACCAGCGTTCCGGCGCCGACCCCGAGCGCGCCGAGCCTGTTCGCCACCCGGTTGGCCCGCTCGTCGAGCTCCCGGTAGGTCAGGGACACCGGCCCGCCCGCCGGTCCGGCCCCCGTCCCGGCCGCGGATCCGAAGGTCACCGCGACGGCGTCGGGCGTCCGCGCCGCCTGGGCCTCGACGAGGCCGTGCAGCGTCATGTCCGAGGGGAAGGGACGGGCGGTGGCGTTCCACTCCTCGGTGACGAGGCGGAGCTCCGCCTCCTCCAGCAGGGTCAGCTCGCTCACCGGCACGTCGGGGCGCGCGACGGCGTCCCTGAGCAGGGTCTCGAAGTGGCCCGCCATACGGCCGACGGTCGCGGCCTCGAACAGGGCCGTCCGGTAGGTGAAGGCGGCGGTCATGCCGCCGTCGGCGCCGGGGACGAGATAGAGCTCCAGGTCGTGGCGGGACGAGCCGGGCGGCATCGTGAAGTCGGTGATCTCCAGGTCACCGCCCGCTCCCGTGTCGGGGGCGAAGTCGTGCATGGAGAAGAGCGTGTCGGTCAGGGGTTGCCTGCTGGGGTCCCTGGGCACGTCGAGGGCGTCGACCAGCCGGGCGAACGGCAGCTCCTGGTGGTCCAGCGCGTCGATCACGACGTCGCGGGTGCGGGTGAGGAGATCGGCGAAGCCGGGGTCTCTGTCGAGCCTGGCCCGCAGTACCAGGGTGTTGACGAACATGCCGACCACGTCCTGCAGACCCGCCTGGGTGCGCCCGCCGACCGGCGTGCCGACCGCGACGTCCCGCTCACCGCAGTAGCGCGCGAGCAGCACCTGGAAGGCGGCCAGCAGCGTCATGAACGGTGTCGCGCCGTGCCGCCTGCCCAGCTCGGTGAGCGCGGTGACCAGCTCCGGGTCGAGTCGGTGCACGTGGGAGGCGCCGTCGTAGCTGAGCAGGGGCGGGCGGGGGCGGTCGGCGGGCAGCTCGACGCGGGGCAGCCCGGCCAGCTCCTTGCTCCAGTAGGCCAGCTCGCGGTCGAAGGGACGCTCGCGCTGCCAGAGGGCGAAGTCGCCGTACCGGACCGTGGGCGCGGCCGGCTCCTCCCTCCGGTAGAGCGCGAACAGGTCGGCGAACAGGAGCTGGGCGGAACGGCCGTCCGCGACGATGTGGTGGACGAACAGCGCCAGGACGTGGTCGTCGGCCTGTCCGTGAGAGGAGTCCGCTCCGTGGGAGGAGTCCGCTTCGTGGGAGGGGTCCGCTCCGTGAGAGGAGTTCGCTTCGTGGGAAGGGTCCGCTCCTTCGTCGGAGGGGAGGCGGATGAGCATGGCGCGCAGCAGCGGCCCCTCCGACAGGTCCAGCGGCCTGCCGCTCTCGGCGTCGATCAGCTCGGCGGCCTCGGTCTCCGTCGCGGCCTCCGCCAGCCTGAGCGGCACCGGCGCGGAGGGCACCACGTGCACCGCGGGCCGCCCGTCCTCCGTCGCGGGGAATCGGTGCCTGAGGCTCTCGTGCCTGTCGGGCAGCAGGGCCAGCACGTCCCGCAACCGGTCGGTGTCCAGCGGGCCGCGCAGCCTCACCGCGACCGCGATGGTGTAGGTGGCGCTTCCCGGCGTGAAGTGCTCCATGAACCACAGGGGCTCCTGGACCGGGGAGAGCGGCGGCGACACGCCGTCCGGCCTGCGCGGGATCGCGGGACGGCTCGGGGCGACTGTCTTCAGCCTGCGCCTGAGCAGTTCCCGCTTGGCCTCGGAAAGATCGGCAGCGGACACGCCATCCCCCTACGACGATGTCTTCACGACCCCCGGGAAAGGCGCGGTGCCGGAGACGAGGCCGCGGCACGCTCCCGCTGAGTCCCGGAAGCTGTCGGAGCGCACGCCGCTGTGCGCGAGAACAGTGAAGCAGTTTCTGGAAAGAAACTTTTCTGATCAGTTGGGTGCGTCAGTCTGGCACGCCCCCCTCAGGAGTGGCAAGGTCCCAGGCTCCCGCGCCGCCCGAACCCGCCCCGCCACACCTCGCTGACGTGCGGTTTCGTACGGCGCAGCCCCCCACCCCCGCACGGCCGGGCTTGCGACCCCGCGAAGTTCCGTGGAACACTTCGGCCCGCCCGTAACAGTAAAGGACCTTTCCAGATATCGGGGGAAAGGCATGAAAACCGGCCCGCTCTCCTACGGCCAGGAACGGCTGTGGTTCCTCAACCGCCTGGATCCGCAGGACCCGTCCTACAACACCTCCTACGTCTACCGCCTGCGCGGAGAGCTCGACGTCCCCGCGCTGCGAGCCGCCTTCACCGCCGTGGCCGCCCGGCACGACGCGCTGCGCACCCGGTTCACCGAGCTCGAAGGACGGCCCGTCGCGGTCGTCGAACCGCCCTCGCCCGTCGAGGTCGAGGTGGTCGAGGCGGCCTCCGTCGAGGACGCGGAGCGGATCGTCAGCGCCCGCACCAACGTCGCCTTCGACCTGTCGGAACGCCCTCCCCTGCGGGTCACCGTGGTCCGGCTGGGCCCCGGCGACCACGTCCTCTGCGTGACGTCGCACCACGTCAACGTCGACGGCTGGTCCTTCAACGTGTTGCGCGCCGAGGTGGCCGAGCACTACGCGGGCCGGAAGCTGCCCGCCGACCTCCCGCCGCAGTTCAGCGAGTACGTCAGGACCGAGCGCGCCGACGACGCCGACCTGGCGTGGTGGACGGGGCGGCTGGCGGGGGTCCCCACGCTGGAGCTGCCCGCCGACCGTCCCCGCCCCGCCCGGCGCGGCACGGCGGGCGGCGAGGTGCGCTTCCCCATCGCCCCCGACCTCGTCTCGGCCGTCTCCGAGCTGGCCAGGAAGTCCCGCTGCACGCCGTTCATGGTGCTGCTCGCCGCCTACCAGGTGCTGGTCTCCCGGCACAGCGGCCAGTACGACTTCTGCGTCGGCACCCCCTCCTCGGGACGGAACCGCACCGAGCTTGAGGGGATGATCGGCTTCCTGTCGACGACGATGGTGCTCCGCTGCGACCTGTCGGGCGACCCGACCTTCGCCGAGTTGCTGCGCCGTACCCGCCGGTCGGTCCTGGAGTCGCTGGGCCACGCCGACGTGCCGTTCGAACGGCTGGTCGGCGCTCTGGGCGTGGAGCGGGACCTCAGCAGGACGCCGGTGTTCCAGACCATGTTCGCGCTGCACACCCATGGCGAGCACAACACCGGCCTGGCGGGCCTGGATGTCGCCCCGTTCCCGCACGGCTGGCACCCGGCCAGGTTCGACCTCTCGCTCGACGTCCACGAGGAGCCCGACGGGAGCCTGCTGGGCGTTCTCATCCACAGCGAGGAGCTGTTCGACCGCGAGAGCGCAGAACGGCTGGCAGAGCGGTACCTGCGGCTGCTCGCCTCGGCGGTCGCCGATCCGGGGCTCCCGGTCGAGCGTCTGGAGCTGCTGCCCGAACGGGAGCGGGTCCTGCTCGAGCAGTGGAACGACACCGCCGCCGAGCTGCCCGAACTCACCGTCGTCGACCTGTTCCTCGAACGGGCGAACGCCACCCCTGACGCGGTCGCGGTCGTCTCGGGCGAGACCACGCTGACCTACGCCGAGCTGGCGAACCGGGCCGCCGCCCTGGCCGAGCGGCTCACACGTCGCGGCGTCGGGCGCGGCTCACTGGTCGCGGTGCGGATCTCCCGCGGCCCCGCGATGCCGGTCGCGCTGCTCGGCGTGGCCATGAGCGGCGCCGCCTACCTGCCGGTGGACCCCGACTACCCGCAGGCCCGCGTCGCCTACGTGATCGAGGACTCAGGCGCCTCACTGACCCTCACGGACGCCGACCTGAAGGACCTGGTCTCGGCCCCGACCGGCGTGGAGGCCGCGGAGACCGGGACCGGAGGCGGCACGGGCGACGCCGGGGCCGGTACGGTTCCGATCCCGGCCCCGACCGGCGTGGAGGCGGCCAAACCCGGGGGCGGTACGGCGCCGATCCCGGGAGGCCGTCCCGGAGGAGCCGGGCCGGACGACACCGCCTACGTGCTCTACACCTCCGGATCCACCGGCAGGCCCAAGGGCGTGGTGGTCCCGCACCGCGCGCTCACCAACTTCCTGCTCGCCATGCGCTCACTGGTCGGATCGGAACCCGGCCACGCCTGGCTGGCGCTCACCTCCCTGTCGTTCGACATCTCCGCGCTGGAGCTCTACCTCCCGCTCGTCACCGGCGGCCGGGTCGTGGTCGCGGACGCCGAGACGGCCAGGGACGGAGCCGCGCTCGCCCGCCTCGTCGTGGAGCGGGGCGTGACCCACGTGCAGGCCACCCCGTCCGGCTGGCGGGTGCTGCTCGTCGGCGACCTCCCTCCGGTCGTCGCCCTCGCCGGAGGCGAGCCGCTCCCGCTCAGGCTCGCCACCGAGCTGAGGTCACGGGTGAGCAGGCTGGTCAACGTGTACGGCCCGACGGAGACGACGATCTGGTCGACCGCCTGGGAGGTGCCCCGGGAGCCGGACAGGATCGTCATCGGCGCGCCGATCGCGAACACCACCGTCCACGTGGTCGGTCCCGGCGGCGCGCAGGCGCCCATCGGGATCCCCGGCGAGCTGCTCATCGGCGGGACCGGCGTCGCCACCGGCTATCTGGGCAGGCCGGAGCTGACCGCGGAGCGCTTCGTCGACCACCGGGGGGAGCGCGTCTACCGGACCGGCGACCTGGTCCGCCTGCTCGGCGACGGCACCCTGGAGTTCCTCGGCCGCACCGACAACCAGGTCAAGCTCCGCGGGCACCGCATCGAGCTGGGCGAGATCGAGTCGGTCCTGGAGGCCGCCCCCGGAGTCGCGCAGGCCGTGGTGACCGTGCGGGACGACGCGCTGGTCGCCTTCGTGGTCGAGACGACCGCCACCGAGCACACCCCGGCCGACACGGTCACGTCCGCCCAGGCGGACTCCAGCCCGACCGCGTTCGAGCCGGTCCGTACGGCCGAGGCGGCCCGTACGGCCGAGGCGGCCCGTACGGCCGAGGCGGACGACGTGACCGCGGGGGTGCGCGAGCACGCCGCCGGGCTGCTGCCCGGCTACATGGTGCCGAACGTGATCGTCGTGCTCGACGCCCTGCCGCTCACCCCGAACGGCAAGGTCGACCGTAACGCGCTGCCGTACGCGCCGATCGCGAGGAGCGTCCGAGTCCCGCCGAGAACCCCGAACGAGCGGCTCGTGGCGGCGGTCTTCTCCGAGGTGCTCGGCGTCGCGGACGTGGGCGCGACCGACGACTTCTTCGTGCTGGGCGGCCACTCCCTGCTCGCGACCATGGTCGCCTCGCGGTTGCCGGTACGGATCCCGGTGCGGGAGGTCTTCCTGCGCTCCACGGTCGAGGCGCTGGCCGGGCTGCTCGACGACGCCGACGAGGGGAAGACGGGGACGGGGAGCGGGGGTCCCCGTCCCCGAGGCGCCGGGGTGAGCGCCCCGCTCTCCCACAGCCAGGAACGACTGTGGTTCCTCAACCGTCTCGACCCTGACGACGCCGCCTACAACATGTGGGTGGTGCGGCGGCTGCGCGGCCCGCTGGACGCCGCCGCCCTGGGACGGGCGTTCGACGAGGTCGTGGCCAGGCACGAGACGCTGCGCACGCGCTACCCCGAGGTGGACGGGACTCCCGTCGCCGTGGTCGAGCCCGCCGGACCGGTGCCGATCGAGACCGTCACGGCGGAGGACGGGCACGGTGTCGAGAGGCTGGTCGCGGAGCGGACGAACGCTCCCTTCGACCTGACCTCGGGGCCGCCCCTGCGGGTCACCCTGGTCGGGCTCGGCGCGGACGACCACGTGCTGTGCGTGGTGCTCCACCACATCCTGGGCGACGGCTGGTCGCTCAACGTCATGCTGGACGAGCTCGCCCGCCTCTACTCGGGGCAGGAGCTCGCTCCGCTCCCGCTGCAGTTCGGCGACGTGGCCCTCTGGGAGCGGGAACGGGAGCCGGAGCACGAGGAGTCGCTCGCCTACTGGCGGGAGCGACTCGCCGACCCCGTGCCGCTCGACCTGCCGACGGACCGGCCGCGTGAGACCGCTCGCGCCAGGAGGGGCGCCTTCCACAGCTTCAGACTTCCCGCGGAGGAGGCCGACCGGCTGACCGCGATGAGCAGGGCGCACGGGGCCACGCTCTTCATGACGCTGCTCGCCGCCTACCAGGCGACGCTCGCCCGGCACAGCGGAAGGGACGACGTGCCGGTCGCCACCGTCACCGCGGGACGCAACCGCGTCGAGCTGGAGACGATGATCGGCTATCTGAGCGACGTGGTCGTGCTGCGCGGCGACCTGAGCGGGGACCCGACCTTCGCCGAACTGCTCGAGCGGACCAGGGACACCGTCCTGACCGCCTTCGCTCACCAGGGCGTCCCGTTCGAACGGCTGCGCGTCACGCGGGATCCCTCGCACACGCCGTTCTTCCAGACGATGGCGATCCTGCACACCCAGGACGGCGGCGCCGAACCCGTCTTCGCCGGGCTGGAGACGGAGCCGTTCCGGCACGGTTTCGAGCAGATCAAGTTCGAGCTGACGCTGGAGGCCTGGCAGGACGAGCGCGAGCTGTACGTGGTGCTCTCCTACGACGCGGAGCTGTTCGACGCGGCCACCGTCGCCGCGCTCGCCACCCGTTTCGAACGGCTGCTCCGCCGCGTCTCCGCCGACCCCGGACGGCGTCTGGAGCTGTGCACCGAGGAGGACGCGCGACGGCTGCGCGCCCTCGGGGAGGGACCGCCGCTGCCCGAGGCGCCTCACGTGCCGGACCTGGTGGCGGCCGCCGTACGGGCCCGTCCGGACGCCGTCGCGGTGGCCTGCGGGCCGGCGACCCTGACCTACGCGGAGCTGGACGCCCGCGCCGACGAGCTGGCCGGGCTGCTGCAGGCCAGGGGGGTGCGCGCGGGGGACGTCGTGGGAGTCTGCCTCAGCAGGTCTCCCGAGGCGGTCGCGGCGCTGCTCGCGGTCTGGCGGGCCGGGGCCGCCTACCTGCCGCTCGATCCCGACCATCCCGTGGAACGGCTCGCCTTCACGGTGCGGGACAGCGCCGCCTCGCTCGTCCTCACCTCGACGAACCTGAGCGACCGGCTGCCCGAGGGCGTCCCGGTGGTGCGCACGAGCAATCGGCCCTGTGAGCCGGAGCCCGTGCCGCGCGACGCCGCCGCGTACGTGATCTACACCTCCGGGTCGACCGGGACGCCGAAGGGCGTGGTGGTCGAGCACGACGGGCTGGCCGCGCGGGTGGCGTGGATGCGCGAGGCGTACGGCCTGCACCCCGGCGACCGGGTGGTGCAGTTCGCCTCGCTGAGCTTCGACACCCACGCCGAGGAGATCTACCCGACGCTGGCCGCCGGGGCGCGCCTGGAACTGCTTCCCGACGGCGGCGTCACCCTGCCCGACCACCTGGACGGGGTGACGGTGCTGGACCTGCCCACGGCCTACTGGCACGCGCTGGTCGACCAGATCGACGAGATCGCCTGGCCCGACACACTGCGCCTGGTCATCCTGGGCGGCGAGCAGGTGCACGAGGCCGCGGTCACGCGCTGGCGGGAGCGCTTCGGCGACCGGGTCAGGCTGGTCAACACCTACGGCCCGACCGAGGCGACGATCATCGCCACCGCGGCCGAGCTGGACGGCTCCCCCGGACGGCCGCCGATCGGCGTCCCCGTCGGCGGCACCCGGGCGTACGTGCTCGACTCCGCGGGACGGCTCGCGCCGCCCGGCGCTCCCGGTGAGCTGTGCGTCGGCGGCGCGGGAGTGGCGCGTGGCTATCTCGGCAGGCCCGAACTGACCGCGGAGCGCTTCACGTCCTTCGGGGAGGACCGGATCTACCGGACCGGCGACCGGGCGCGCTGGCGGGCCGACGGGCGGCTGGAGTTCCTCGGCCGCCTCGACGACCAGGTCAAGGTCAGGGGCTTCCGGATCGAGCTCGGCGAGATCGAGTCGCGGCTGCTGGCCCACCCCGGCGTCGGCCAGGCGGCCGTCGCCGTACGCGACGACACCCCGGTCGGCTACGTCGTCGGCGACGCGGACCTCGACGAGCTGCGGGTCTTTCTCGCGGAGACGCTGCCGCCGTACATGGTCCCGCACGTCTGGGTGCGTCTCGAACGGCTGCCGCTCACCGCGAACGGCAAGGTGGACCGGGCCGCGCTGCCGCTGCCCGACGCGCGACGGGAGGCGGAGTTCGTCCCGCCGCGCACCGACGCGGAGGAGCTGGTCGCCAAGGTCTTCGCCGAGGTGCTGGAACTCGACGCCGTCGGCGCCCACGACGACTTCTTCGTCCTGGGCGGCCACTCGCTGCTGGCCGTACGGGTGATCGCCACGTTGAGGGCGGCCGTCGAGCTGGACGTCCCGATCCGCACGCTGTTCACCCACGCCACGGTCGAGACCCTCGCCGCGGCGGTCGAGGAGCTGCTCGTCGCCGAGCTGGACCAGCTGTCCGAGGAGGAGGCCGCCCACCTGGCCCGGGACCTCTGACCCCGCGCCGGACCGGCACACGCGCCCCCGTCGGTCCGGCGCGGCACATCACCACGGCGAGATGACGAGCCCCTGCAGCAACAGTCCCGTGAGGGCCTGGGCGGCGAGCCATCGACGCCCGGGAGCCGCCACCGCGGCGAGGACGATCCAGACCGCGTACGGCACCCAGATGCGCTCGACCTCCCCCCTCGTCACCCCGCTGAGGTCGAGGGCCAGCACGGCCACCGCCGCCGCCACGACCAGCGCGCGAACCCCCGGCGGAGTCCTGGCCAGGCCGACGGCGGCCGCGGGACCGGTCAGCAGGGCCAGCACCGCGACGTCGGCGACCAGGAAGTAGAAGTAGGGCCTGGCCGCGCCGGGATCGACCGACCACTCCGCGTGGGTGGCCAGCACCCCTGACGGCCACAGGAAACCGCTCGCGGCGAAGGCCGCCGTCACCGCCGCCGCCCCGGCCAGGCAGGCGAACACGGTCCCCCTGGGGATCCGCGCGGCGAACGCGGCGACCAGCGGGATCAGCAGGTACGGCACGAGCCCGTAGCTGAGATACGGCAGCGCCCCCAGCAGCACCCCCGCTCCGGCCCCCGCAACGATCCCCGCCCTCGACGGATCTCCGGACCCCAACGCGATCCCGGCCCGCGACGGGCCCCCGGCCCGCGGCAGGGTTCTGGCCCGCGGCGCGATCCCAGCCCACGGCAGGGTTCTGGCCCGCGGCGCGATCCCAGCCTTCGACAGGGTTCCGGCTCTCGGCGCGATCCCAGCCTTCGACAGGGTTCCGGCCCGCGGCGCGATCCCGGCCCCGCCTCCGAGCACCAGCAGCGCCACGCCCCAGGCCCCGACCCCGGCGAAGAAGGCGTCCATGCTGGTGGCGATCCACACAGAGGTGGGGGTCAGGGCCAGGTACGGCAGCGCCGCGCGGGCGGCCTCCTCCCCCGCGAGCCGCCGGACGGTGAGCGCGACGGCGACGGTCGCCGAGCAGCCGACCGCGACGACCAGCAGCGCCGCCCAGAACGGGCCGGGCAGCCCTGCCCTGGCCAGGGCCCAGACCACCAGCACGGGCAGCGGCGGATGTCCCCTGACGTGCGCCGGGTATCCGTGGAGCCGTTCGACGAAGGAGTCCAGCCAGCCGAGCGGGTCGTCCGCCACGGCGGGCAGGACGGCCGGATACTCCCCGGGGTTGGTGAACGGCCTGGCCAGCCCCTCTCCGGAGACGGCCAGCGACACCGTCCACGCGAGTGCCGTGCCGTACGCCACGAGCAGGGCCTGCCGGAAGCGCAGGCGCGCGGTGAGCGCGGGGAGCGTCGCGACCGCGAGGACGGCGAGGGCGAGGGGCGGCAGGAGCGTGATCGACGGCGTGCGGAAGTGACCGTGGAAGGGCGGCAGGTGGTCGATGCGCAGCACGCCCAGCCCGTGCAGGACGGCCCCGGCCGCGCACGCGGCGACGATGAGCGATCCCCAGACGGCGAGCGCGACCGGGATCCGGCGACCGCCCGCGTCCCCTGTCTGGCCGGTTCCGCCTCCGCCGGTCGCGGCACCGGTCGTCGGGCCGGTCGCGGTGTCGGGGGTCAGGTCTCCGGCCTGCTGCAGCGAGTTCACGACCATCTACTTACAGCAGGCCTGACCTGTGTTTCCTTCCCGGAAGCACCATCACTCGGTAAGGGTTGGAGGCGTGGTCCGGTACGGCCCTGCCGAGCCGTACCGGAGTTCGACGGTCACCTCCCCGAGACGTCACCTCGCCGGGGCGGTCACCTCTCCACGGTGGTCACCCTCTCGGGGCGGTCACTTCTCCGAGGTGTAGCTGGCGAAGAAGCGCTGCGGGGTCAGGGCGAGGGCGTTGTAGCACTTGACGCCGCCGACGACGGCGTCGTTGGGCGGGGTGGCCCAGACCTTCAGCAGGTTGCAGTACTCGGGGCCGGGCCCGAACGCGGTCACCTGGACGTGGTCGCGGAGGTAGCCGACCTTGGGGAAGGTCACCTCACGTCCCGGGGCGGAGTTCTTGATGGTGTTGGTCGCGCCCTGGGAGTTGAAGTTGATCCCGGCGGGCGCGGGCGCGTAGGGGCCCGCGGTGGTCGGGGCGGTGTCCAGGGTGTAGCCGAAGTGCTTCGGCGGCGCGGCGGCGCCCGTGATCGCCCGCTGCCGCTGGTAGCTCAGCGTCCATCCCGTCCTGTAGGGCGTGCTCGTCGCGTCGTGGCAGATGACCTTGACGGTCTGCGCCCCCGCGGCCGAGCTCCATCCGCCGACCTTGCAGCGGGCGGGCTTCGCCCGGTCGACGGCGGTCACCTGGAGGCCGCCCTCGGGCCCCGTCGAGCCCAGGCCCGGCAGGGTGACGGTCCAGGTCCCGACGCCGCCGGCGGCGACGGTGTTCGCCGCGCCTGCCGAGTTGAACTGCGTGGCGACGGAGGAGCCGTTGAAGTGCACGTAGCCCAGCGCCTGCGGAGCGGGCAGCAGGCCGCTGCTCTGCTCGAAGACGATGGTGAAGGGGACGAACGCCGGGGCTCCGCCGTACTTGTAGCACTGGACCAGCGCGATCTCGTCGGGACCGGACGGGGCCCAGGTCTGGAGCTGGCACCATTCGGCGTTCGGGGAGACGGCCGTCACGTGCGCCACTCCGCCGGAGGTCGCGATGCCGGGGAAGGCCACCTTCACCTGGCCCGTCGCCCCCGAGGAGACGGTGACGGTGGACGCGGACGACCAGCTTCCCGCCTGGTGGGCCAGGGTGGGAACGCCGGAGAAGACGTCGACGAAGGCGAATCCCCAGCGGTCAGGGACGGCCGCCTGGGCGCTCGTGGTCGCCGAGGCGAGCCCGGTGACGAGCGTGACGATGCCGCAGAAGACTCCGAGGAGCGCTCTTCGTAACCGGCGCATACGATTCTCCATCCATTCTGGGGGGTGTTACGGCCATATATGGAGCGACACCGGTCAACCCGGTGGTTGTATACGTCGGGCATGCCAATGCAGACGTCGCATATGGACGTCACATATGGATGGAAAAGAGCCGGTCGCATCGCCTCTGGATTATTGATAACCCATTCACACCCCGGCGAGAAGACCCAAACCGCCAGATATCATCCTTTTCTTAAACCGGTAATCCGTCGGCAGCGAACAGGGAAACCTTTTACGTCAACTTCTGATATAACTCCGTGAAATCCCATCACGGCATGGCCGGGGAAAGGCGTCTCGCGAGCCCCTCCAGTCCCCCCTTGATCATTTTTCCGTACGGATCGTCGCCGAGCGCGCCGACCGCCGCCAGACCGCGCTCCAGATGGTCGCGCGCGCTGTCGAGTTCGCCGAGCCTGCGATACGCCTCACCGAGGTTGAGGTGCAAAGACGGATAGAAACCGGCCACGGAGCCCGCGACGCCCGCCTGCGCCGCACGTTCGTCCGTGACCTGGTCCGCCGCCTCGAGTGCCCGCAGGTCCCACTTCAGTTCCTCCCGCACGTCGTCCTGGACGTCGGCCATCGAGTGGGCGAGCGCGCAACGGTGAAGCGCGTCGCCCGCCTCGCCGATCTCGTCCCAGAGCTCGGCGAACAGGCGGCGGGCCGCGTCGCGTTCACCCCGATGGCCGAGTTCGACGCCCTGGCCGATCCTGGTCATGACGGCGTCGGGCATGGTCATGGCGATCTCCTTTTCGAAGTCGGCGACGTCTCCGACGAATGAACGCCTCATTCCGAAGGGCGCCCTTTTCGAAGGACGGCGTTTTTCCGGGTGGGTGACGCCCTGTGGTCCCCCTGTCGCGCCTCAGTTCCGAAGAGAGCGCGGAGGCTGGGCGTCCAGGGCGTCCTGAACCGTGGAGAAGACCGGAATGCGCGTCACCAGTCCGGTGATCCACAGGATGCGCGTCGCGCCGCGCTCGGCCGCCACCATGGCCAGCCAGCCGTCCTCGTCGAGGGCGCGCCTCCAGCAGGTGACGATGAGGCCCATCGCCCGCGAGTCGAGCAGGTCGAGTCCCATGAGGTCCAGGACCATATACGGGCCGAACGCGGCGAAGACCTCGTCGAAGAACCTGGTGGCGGGGACGTGCAGCGAGTGGTCGAAGATCCCGTTGATCACCACGATGCCCGCCGTCACCCCGTCTCGCGCCGACAGCTCCGCTTCGAGCGTCTTCAGGTGAAGATCCGTCATCAGCCGTACCGCCTGACGTGCGGCGGGGGCGCGGGCGGCGACAGGGTGCCGGTGACCTGGGCGATCATGAGGCAGGTGTCGTCCGTCTCGTTGCCGGGGACGACGGCCTCCATCGCCGCCGTCAGCCGGTCGCCGGCGGCGATGGAAGGCTGTCCGAGCGCCGTGACCAGTGCCCCGCTCAGGAGGTCCAGTCCCTCGTAGAGATCACGTCCGCGCTTCTCGATGAGCCCGTCGGTGAACATCGCCAGCAGGTCGTCCGGCCTGAGCCGTACGGTGCCGCAGGTGTAGGAGGCGTCGTCGAAGACGCCGAGCAGGACCCCGGGATGGAGCAGGCGCTCCACATGAGTGCCCCTGGCCAGGAGCATCGGGGGGTGACCGGCGTGCGTCCAGCGCAGAGTGCGGTCGGCGGGGTGGTAGCGGGCCACGAGGGCGGTCGCCAGCACGTCGGGCCGCAGCTTGCACAACAGGCGGTTCAGCGTGGTCAGGATCTGCGCCGGGTCGTGGTCGGCGAAGGCCAGCCCGGTGATCGCGTGGCGCAGCTTCGCCATGGCGGAGGCGGCGGCCAGCCCGTGGCCCGCCACGTCGCCGACGGCGAGCAGCACGTCGCCGTCGGCCAGACCGATCACCTGGTACCAGTCGCCGCCCAGGTAGGCCGCCGTCTCGGCGGGCTGGTAGCGCGCGGCGACCCGCAGCCCCGGCAGGACGTGGGGCTCCTCCCGGACCGGCATGATGACGTTCTGCAGGTCGGCCGTCAGCCGGTTCTCCTCCTCCAGACGCCGGTTGGCGGCGGCGAGGTCGTCGGCCGCCCTGCGCCGGTCGGTGACGTCCTGCATGATCCCGTGGATCTCCAGCGGCCTGCCCGCCACGTCGTGGACGGCCTCCGTCGAGACGTGGATGGTGCGGACGCCGTCTCCGATCCGGACCCGGACCTCGAACTCGTGCGGCTCGGGGCTGTTCGCCCACTCGCTCTTGGCCCGCTCGATGACCGGCAGGTCGTCGGGGTGGACGAGAGCGGAGTACTCCTCCAGCGTGAGCGGCCCCTCCGCCGGGTCACGGCCGTGGATGAGATAGAGCTGCGACGACCAGACGATCTCCCCGGTGACCAGGTTCCAGCGCCCCCAGCCGAGGTTGCCGAGACGCTCGGTGCGGGACAGGAGCGCCTCGAGCCGCAGAACGGCGTCGTCACGGGTCCAGGAGTTGAGCAGGCCTCCGGACAGGCGCGCGATCCGCAGACTGTAGAAGGAGCGGTGCGGGACGCCGTCGGTGTCCTCGACGTGCTCGTATCCGCTCAGGCACTCGGTCTCGCCGGTCTCGAGCGCTTGCAGGAAGGCCTGCCAGAGCGGGGTGCCGACCACCGAGGGGTAGGCCTGCCGGGTGCGCACGCCCACCAGTTCGGCGCCCCGCCTGCCGTGGATGTCCTCGGCCTCCGGGGTCGCGGCGAGATGGAGGAAGTCGACGACCGTCCCCGCCTCGTCACGAAGGGGCACGGCCCAGCTCGCCGATCCCGGCATCACGTCGAGCATGACCTGGATGTCCGCCGCGGCCTGGGAGAGGCCGGGATCGACGGCGACGTGGAAGGGGTCAGCGGCGGAATCGGGACCGGGGCCGGGATCGGCGGCGAGGACCGGATCGGGACCGACGGCAAGGGCCGGATCGGGACCGACGGCGACGACCGGATCGAGACCGGCGGCGACGGCCGGATCGGGACCGGCGGCAAGGGCCGGGGCGGGATCGGCGGTGCCGGCCGGGGTGGGACCGCAGGCGACAGCCGGATCGGGACCGCAGGCGACGGCCAGGGCGGGATCAGCGGTGCGCGGGGCCTTCGCGAGTTGCCCGCGCGGGAGCGGCGCGGCGGGAACGCCCCTGTTCAGAACGTCGGCCCCGCCGTAGGGCAGCAGGTCGGCATCGTTTCCTGATTTCAGGATCGTGTCCTTCCGCATGGCCGTACGTCGGCGCGAGATCGGGCGGGAAGCCCGCAATGAGCATGTCAGATCGTGAAGTAGACCCGCACAGTGGTGCCGCCCTCGCCGGTGTGGACGCGGACGAGGTCGCTGAGGAGGTTGGTGACGAGCAGGCCTCTGGAGCCCCGCTGGCGGGGGTCGACGGGCCTGCGCCCCGCGAGGGGGTCGGTGATGTGGCCGGCGTCGCTGACGTCCATCACCACCTGGCCGTTCTCGGCCCAGATGCGCAGCACCCCGTGGCCGCCGCCGTGGTCCAGGCTGTTGGCGGCCAGTTCGCTGGCGATCAACCGCAGGTCCTCGAGGCGCTCGCCGGAGAGTCCCGCGTCGGAGGCGTGCCCGGCGACGAAGTCTCGGAGGTGCATCAGGGCGCTGTCTCCGAAGGAGAGCGTGGCGGCGTCCCGCGGGTCGGGCAGCGGGCGGTTGTGGTCGTGGATGACGCGTTCGGGGGCGTAGGCGTCGCTGAGGCGCAGGCCCGCGCTGTCTATCACGACGGGATGGGTCATCTCCGCGTCCTTGACGATCTCCGGGTCGAGCCCCTCGACGTCGTAGGGACACAGGATGGTGACGGCACGGCCGGGAAAGGCCAGGTTGATCAACGCCTCGTGCTGGACGCACGCGGGATACTCCGTCACCGAGCGTCCCGGCCAGATCGGCTCTCCGATGATCCGCACCCTGCGGTCCGCGTGGCGGTCGGCGAAGGCGCGCAGGACGCCGGGGATGATGCGCCCCGGATTGCGGCCGGCCTTCGTCATGTCGACGAGGTGCACCTCGGAGGCCGCCTCGCCCAACTGGGTCCGCAACAGCCGGAGGTTCCGTTCGGGCACGGCCACCGCGACCGGCTCACCCGCTGTCAGCCCCCCGCGGATGAACGGCAGGGTGGCCTGGAGGTACTCGTGAGTCCCCCGGTAGAACAGCGCAGGATGGACGAACGGATCCAGATCGGCCGTCACGGTGGCCATCATGTCTCCACTTCGATCGGAGAGGGGAACGACCCGATCAAGGCGAGTACGGACCTCAGACAGTAGGGCGGATGGTGCAGGACGACTTTCTTCCCCGTGGGAAGGCTGTACGCCGCCTCCGCGAGCAACCATGTTCCCCGGACGTCGATGAAGGTGAGGTCGGAGAGCTCGAGGTGCATGTCGCGGCCGACGACGACGAGTTCCTCCAGCGCCTGCTCCCAGGGTTTCCTGGTCGTTCGGTCGATCTCACCGCTCACCCGGAGACCGCCGGGCCGCTGGAGCGGGATGATCCGGAGCGCGTGGGAAAGCTGCAGGGGAACATCGGGCACTGGAGCGTCGGGCCTGGCGGCCGGAGGCGGTCTGGGCGATCTCTGCTCTGGCCGAATTGCCATGGCGACACAGTCCTGAAGTAGAGGATGGACAGCATCCAACGTACCCCTTGCCGACTTTCGAAGCGAAGTCGATGAGCATCATTGGCGACGAGAAAACCGCTCTACCTGCCGTTCTCTGACATTTCCCACTGACGGGGCCTCGAGAATTCCCGTTACGACGTCTCCTGAACCGTCACCTTTTCCCGTCTCGCCCTTCCCCGGGCTCTCAAGCGCCTCCTGAGGGTTTCCTCCTGGTAAGCAGGGATTGCGGCCTGCCGTACGAGCCTCGTATAGGACAAAATTACGGCCATGCGGATCCTGATCATCGGCGGAACCCGGTTCGTCGGACGACACATCACCGAGGCCGCGATCGCGGCCGGACACGAGGTCTCCCTGCTGCACCGCGGGCGGACGGGGGCGGACCTGTTCCCCGGGGCGGAGCACCTGCGGGCCGACCGCAACGCGGACCTGTCGGTCCTGAACGGCCGAAAATGGGACGCGACGATCGACGTCAGCGCCTACCTCCCGGCGCAGGTCGACTCCCTCGCCGACGCCCTCTCCGCGGGACGTCCCGCCTCCCCTGCCGACACGCCCTCGGCGGAGCGAGCCGACGCCCCCTCCGAGGAGCGAGCCGCCTCCTCCTTCGCGGGGCGGTACGTCCTCATCTCCAGCACCTCGGTCTACACCGCCCCGTTCTCCCCCGGCTTCGGCGAGGACGCGCCGGTGGCCGAGATCGAAGGGCCGGTCCCCGGCGAGGTGACCGTCGAGACCTACGGCGCGCTGAAGGTGCTGTGCGAGCGGGCCGCCGTCGCCAGGTTCGGACCGGAGACGCTGATCGTACGGCCGACCTACGTGATCGGCCCGCACGACCACACCGGGCGTTTCACCTACTGGGTGAACCGGATCGCCGCGGGCGGCGAGGTCCTGGCCCCCGGCGACCCCTCGGACCCGATCCAGGTGATCGACGGGCGCGACCTGGCCTCCTGGATCATCGCCGTACTGGACGGAACGAACACGGCGGATACAGCCGAAAGCGCGGCGGGGACGGCCGAAAGCGCGGCGGGGACGGCCGAAAGCGCGGAAAGCGGGACCGGACACCGTGCCGGAACGACGACCTCGGGAACCTTTCACGCGGTCAGCCCCGCCCCGCCGTTCTCCTTCGGCGACATACTGGAGACGATCCTGGCGGAGGTCGGGCCGCCGGGAACCACCCTGACCTGGGTCGGCCAGGACTTCCTGCTCGCCGAGGGCGAGGACGGCACGTCGCTGCCGCTGTGGTCGGAGGGCGACGGCTGGATGGCCGCCAACGCCGCCAGTCCGGCCGCCGCCAACGCGGCGGGACTCAGCCCGCGCCCGCTGCGCCGGTCGATCCGCGAGATCCGCGAGTCGGAGTCGGCCTTCTCCGTCGGCGTCACGATCACCCCGGAGCGGGAGACCGAGCTCCTGGCCAGGTGGCACTCCCGCTGACCTGCGGGTCAGGCGGGGGGAGCGCCCCCTCCCTCGTGGTCAGTCCGCCAGGTCCCTGGCGACGTTGTCGAGCCGGTCGGCCAGCATGTCCAGTTGCTGGTCCGTCGCCGTCTCCCCGCCGAGGAACTCCGTCAGCTCGTAGCGCCGCGCGATGATCAGCGGTCTGTGATGGTCGTTGATCTCCCCGTCGGGCAGGACCATGCAGTCACCCTGGACGAACACCAGGGTGGCTCCGGGGTCGGGCGCTTCCAGCAGCCGCCGGACGCATTCCCTGTCGATGAGTCCCATGTCCGCCCCTCCCGTCTTCGGAGGCTTCCACGGCGGGCCATACCCCGCCTCCCGGTGCGCTAACGACGGCGCGCCGAAACGACGCGGGTCGAACCGGCGGCGTGCTGAACGGGCTGAGCAGGATGGGCGGGCTCAGGGGGCTCAGCGGGGTCAGCGGGGTCAGCGGGCTGGGCGGAATGGGCCTGATGGACGAACCGCGTGACCCGGACCCCCTCCAGCGCCAGGCCACGCGGTTCCGTCCGCCGTCCAGCGTGGAGCGACTACGGGCGGACGACCGGAGCTCATCGCTCCGATGACAGGGATTCGTAGCCGTTCCCCTGCCGGATTGGCCCGGCGCGGACCTTTCTCCCGACCGGTCACAGCCCCCTCCCCAAAGGGGGATAAATACGAGTGAGTGAGCTACTCACTCATATAGGGTGATCAACGTGATTTCGACCTCCCCCCGCGCCGCTCCCCTCCCACCGGACGAGCGACGTGCCGCACTCATCGCGTCCACCCTGGCGCTGGTGCTCGCCCAGGGTCCCGACGTCAACACCAAGCAGATCGCCCAGGCGGCCGGGGTGGCGGAAGGGACGATCTTCCGCGTCTTCGCCACCAAGGACGAGCTCGTGAACGCGGCCATCTCCAGCGCCTTCGACCCCTCCCCGCTCCTGCACGACCTGACGGCCGTGGACCGCGCGGCCTCGCTGGACGCCCGGCTCGTCGCCGCGGTCGAGATCCTGCAGCGTCACACGGCATGCGTCTTCCGGCTGGTGGACGCGCTGGTGATGAGGAGAGCGGCCGCGACCGGCCGCAAGGCCCAGACCGGCCGGGACGCCGCCGAGACCGGCGTCGAAACCGGCGTCGACGGCGGACCCGGGCCAGGTCAGGGCGACCCCGAGGCCTGCCGCGACCACGGAGTCCTGCCGGACTCGCGCGCCGCCGAGCTCCAGCGCATCCGCGCGACCCAGCTCGACCAGCGCGTCGTCATCCGGCAGGCGCTCGTCAACCTGATCGAACCCGATCGCGACCGGCTGCGGTGCACGCCCCAGGAGACCGCGCGCCGCCTGCAGCTGCTGACCATCGCGGGCAGCCATCCCCGGATCGTCGAGGACGACCCGCTGACGCCCGAGGAGATCGTCTCCACGTTGCTGGACGGAATCCGCCTGCGCCCCGGCCACGACACGCCCGCCCCCGCTTCCCCCCGGGACGCCTCCCACCCCGAGGCCCCCGTACTCGACCTCCCAGACTCGGGCACCCCGGGCCTGGACACCCCGAGTGGAGATCCCCCATGTTGAGTCGGCTGTTGCGCGTCCACCTGCGCCCCTACTCGTCGGCGCTGACCGCTGTGGTGGTGTTCCAGCTGGTCGGCACCATGGCCTCGCTGTACCTCCCCAGCCTGAACGCCGACATCATCGACCGGGGCGTCGCCACCGGCGACACCGGCTACATCCTGTCCAGCGGGGCCTGGATGCTGGCCGTCTCCCTCGTGCAGATCGCCTGCTCGATCGCGGCGGTCTACTACGGCGCCCGCGCGGCGATGGGATTCGGGCGGGACGTCAGGGCGGCCGTCTTCCACCGGGTCGGCGCCTTCTCCGCCAGGGAGGTCGCCCAGTTCGGAGCGCCCTCGCTGATCACCCGGAGCACCAACGACGTGCAGCAGGTCCAGATGCTCGTGGTGATGACCTGCACGATGCTGGTGGCCGCGCCGATCATGTGCGTCGGCGGCGTCATCATGGCGTTGCGGCAGGACATCGGCCTGTCCTGGCTCATGCTGG
Organism: Streptosporangium carneum; assembly: GCF_027922005.1. Taxonomy (GTDB): domain Bacteria; phylum Actinomycetota; class Actinomycetes; order Streptosporangiales; family Streptosporangiaceae; genus Streptosporangium; species Streptosporangium carneum. Next base: position 84,081 of record NZ_BSEV01000010.1, read on the forward strand.
TCTGCGTTCCCGCGCTGCTGGTGTCGATCGGCCTGATCGTCTCCCGGATGGTCCCCCAGTTCCGCGCGATGCAGACCCGGATCGACGTGGTCAACCAGGTGCTGCGTGAGCAGCTGACCGGCATCCGCGTCGTGCGCGCCTTCGTCAGGGAGCGGGAGGAGACCCGCCGCTTCGCCGAGGCGAACGACGCCCTGACCGCGACGGCGCTGCGGGTCGGGCGGCTGACCGCGCTCATCTTCCCCACCCTGATGCTGATCCTCAACGCCTCGAGCGTCGCCGTGCTCTGGTTCGGCGCGGGCCGCGTGGACAGCGGCGAGATGCAGGTCGGCGCCCTCACCGCCTTTCTCATGTACCTGGTGCAGATCCTCGGCTCGATGATGATGGCCACCTTCATCTCGATCATGATTCCCCGCGCCGCGGTCTGCGCCGAGCGCATCAACGAGGTGCTGGACACCGAGTCGTCGGTGGGACCGCCCTCGGATCCCGTACGGCAGGTGCCCGCCCGCGCCGAGCTCGAGCTGCGCGACGTCGGGTTCCGCTACCCCGGGGCCGCGGCGCCGGTGCTGTCCGGCGTCTCCTTCCGTGTCTCCGCGGGACAGACCACCGCGATCATCGGCAGCACCGGGGCGGGCAAGACGACGCTCGTCTCCCTGGTGCCCCGCCTCTTCGACGCCACCTCCGGCACGGTCCTGGTCGACGGCGTCGACGTCCGCGACCTCGACCCCCAGGTGCTCTGGGGGCGCATCGGCCTGGTGCCGCAGAAGCCGTACCTGTTCACCGGCACCGTCGCGAGCAACCTGCGTTACGGCAACCCCGACGCCACCGACGAGGAGCTGTGGGAGGCGCTGGAGGTCGCGCAGGCCCGCGACTTCGTCGAGGCGATGCCCGAGGGGCTCGACGCCCCCGTCACGCAGGGCGGCACGAACGTCTCCGGCGGCCAGCGACAGCGCCTCTCGATCGCCAGGGCGCTGGTCAGCAAGCCCGAGATCTACCTGTTCGACGACTCGTTCTCCGCCCTCGACCTGGCCACCGACGCCCGGCTGCGCGCCGCGCTGCGCCCGCACACCGCCGAGGCCGCCGTCGTCATCGTCGGCCAGCGGGTCTCGACCATCGCCGACGCCGACCAGATCGTCGTCCTCGACGACGGCGTGGTCGTCGGCATGGGCACCCATGACGAGCTGCTGGATTCCTGCCCGACGTACATCGAGATCGTCGAGTCCCAACTGACCGCGGAGAGGGCAGCATGAGCGAGCGTCCGGTGACGACCACGCGACCACGCCCCCCGATGGGAGGCGGCCCCTTCGGACGGGGCCCCTTCGGGGGAGCCGGAATGCCCGCGGAGAAGTCGATGAACTTCGGCCCCTCCATGCGACGGTTGATACGGCGGCTGACCCCCGAACGTCCGAGGCTCCTGGCCGTGATCGGCCTCGCCGTGATCAGCGTGGTGTTCGGCGTCGTGGGGCCGAAGATCCTCGGTCACGCGACGGACCTGATCTTCAACGGGGTGGTCGGCAGACGGCTGCCCGCCGGGACGACCAAGGAACAGGCGGTCCAGGCCGCCCGCGCGTCGGGCAACGACAACTTCGCCAACCTGCTCTCGGGGATGGACGTCGTCCCCGGCCACGGCATCGACTTCCCCGCCCTGGGCACGGTCCTGGTGTGGGCCCTGGCGCTCTACGTCGCGGCGTCGGTCTTCTCCTGGCTGCAGGGATACCTGCTCAACGACGTGGTGCAGCGCACCGTGTTCCAGCTGCGCTCCGACGTCGAGGACAAGCTCAACCGGCTTCCCCTGCGGTTCTTCGACGGCCAGCCGCGCGGCGAGCTGCTCAGCCGGGTCACCAACGACATCGACAACGTCTCCCAGACGCTGCAGCAGACGATGAGCCAGCTGCTGACCTCGCTGCTGACCCTGATCGGCGTGCTGGCGATGATGTTCGTGATCTCGCCGCTGCTCGCGCTGATCGCGCTGGTGACCATCCCGCTGTCGACGGTCGTCACCGGCCTGATCGCGAAACGCTCGCAGAAGCAGTTCGTCGCGCAGTGGGCCAACACCGGCGCCCTGAACGCCCAGATCGAGGAGGCCTTCACCGGCCACGAGCTGGTGAAGGTGTTCGGACGTCAGCCCGAGGTCGAGGAGGCGTTCCGCGCCAAGAACGAGGAGCTGTTCAGGGCCAGCTTCGGCGCCCAGTTCATCTCCGGGATCATCATGCCGACGATGATGTTCATCGGGAACCTCAACTACGTCGCCATCGCCGTCGTCGGAGGCGTACGGGTGGCCACCGGCGCGATGAGCCTGGGCGACGTCCAGGCGTTCATCCAGTACTCCCGGCAGTTCACCCAGCCCCTGACCCAGGTCGCCTCGATGGCCAACCTGCTGCAGTCGGGGGTCGCCTCCGCCGAGCGGGTCTTCGAGCTGCTGGACGCCGAGGAGCAGGCCCCGGACCCCGCAGATCCGGTGCCCGCGACCTCCCGTCAGGGCCGCGTCGAGTTCGAGAACGTGTCCTTCAGCTACACACCGGAGCAGCCTCTCATCGAGAACCTGTCCCTGGTGGCCGAGCCCGGGCACACGGTCGCGATCGTCGGCCCGACCGGCGCGGGCAAGACCACCCTGGTCAACCTGGTCATGCGCTTCTACGAGCTGGACGCGGGCCGCATCACCCTCGACGGCGTCGACATCACCGCGATGCGCCGCGACGACCTGCGCTCCCACATCGGCATGGTGCTCCAGGACACCTGGCTGTTCGGCGGCACCATCCGCGAGAACATCGCCTACGGCAACCCCGGGGCGACCGAGGAGCAGATCCAGGCCGCCGCGCGGGCGACGTACGTCGACCGGTTCGTCCGCTCCCTGCCCGACGGCTACGACACCGTGATCGACGAGGAGGGCGGCAACGTCAGCGCCGGGGAGAAGCAGCTCCTGACCATCGCCCGCGCCTTCCTGGCCGACCCGTCCCTGCTCATCCTCGACGAGGCGACCAGCGCGGTCGACACCCGCACCGAGGTCCTGGTCCAGCACGCCATGGCCGCCCTGCGCTCCGACCGCACCAGCTTCGTCATCGCCCACCGCCTGTCCACGATCCGCGACGCGGACCTGATCCTGGTGATGGAGGCGGGAAGCATCGTCGAACAGGGCACCCACACCGAACTCCTCGCCGCCGAGGGCGCCTACCACCGCCTCTACTCGGCCCAGTTCACCGGAGCCCTGGTCGGCGGCGAAGGCGAACCCGTCGGAGGCTGACGCCCCCTGAAGCGCTGAAGACCTGGCCGGAAGGCCGTACGGAGACCTGGTGGGGGCCTGGTGGAGATCTGATGGGGGGCCGGTGGGTCCAGGGGGTTTCGGGGTCCGAACCCACCGGCGGCCAAGGCGGAGCCGCAGGCTCGGGTCTTCGGGACCCGAGCCCGTCGGAGAGGCGAAGCGAGTCGAGTCGCCCGCAGGTCCGGCCAATCGGATCGCCCGCAGGTCCGGCCAGCCGAACGGCTCGGGAGTTCAGTGGATCGGGCGGCTCGGGAATCCCTCAGTTCCCGGGCCACCCGGCCACCGCCCGGCCGCGCCCACCGCCGAATGACACCGCTCGGGTGACGGCGAACCGCCGGGAGCCTGACGCCCCGTCACCAGGTATCCGTAGCCGTCGCCCGACCGGATTGGTGCCGCGGGACCCCGTATGGCGGAACCCGCCGGATCGGTCCCACGGCACCCCGTATGGCTGAACCCCGCGCGGTGCCCGGTGTCGGCCCTCCTCAGGAGTTCCACGACTGCAGGATCTTGAGGAGCTCGAACCCCTCCTTGTCCACCGACCGCTGCGTGTTGCTGAGCACGATGGCCGCGACCTTCTTCTCCGGGTCGAATCCCGCGAACGAGACGAAGCCGCCGGTCCCGCCGTTGTGCCAGATCTGCAGGTGGCCCCCCTGGCCGGCGTGCAGACGCTGCCCCATCCACCCGAGGTGCACCCAGGAGAAGGGGCTGGTCCGCTGCTCGACCTCACGGGTGAGCCGGATCGCCTCGGCCATCTCACCGGCACCGCCGCCCGACCGCGCGGCGGCTCCGCTGACGCCACCGTTCGACCGGACGGCTCCCTCACCGCCGCCACCGTTCGACCGGGCAGCGGCGTCGCCGTCCGGCGGGGCGGCGACAGCGCCCGTACCCGCGTCCAGCTGGGCCCGTACGAAGGCGACCAGGTCGGCCGCCGTCGAGCGCAGCCCGCCCGCCCCCGCCAGATCGGCGAGGTGCCACTCCGCGATGGGCTTGTGCTTGCGACTGTGCCCCTGGGCGAAACGCCTGGCCCGATCCCCGTCGACGGTGACGCCGGTGTCGGCCAGCCCCAGGGGCTCGCAGATCTCCCTCGCGACCAGCGTCTCGTAGTCGACTCCGGCCCGGTGCGCGAGCGCCAGCCCCAGCAGCCCCGCGCCGAGGTTGGAGTAACGGAACCGACGCCCCGGCGTGGCCCCCAGCTTGGTCGCGGCCAGTCCTCGCAGCAGGACGTCGGCGGTGCATCCGGCGTACGGATCCGGCTTCGAGGGGTTCAGCAGCGCGGGCAGCAACATCCCCTTGGGCAGCCGCGGCAGCCCCGAGGTGTGCGTCGCCAGGTGCCGCAGGGTGATCTCCGCACCGTCCCGCGACGGCACTCTCGCCCCCTCGGGCAGTAGCTCGACCAGCGGCTCGTCGAGTCCGGCCGTGCCCGCCACGACCATCCGCGCCAGGACCAACGCGGTGAACACCTTGGTCAGGGACCCGATCTCGAACACCGTGTCGGCCCCGGGCACGTCGTCACGCCCGCTGTCGGGCGCGCCGCCGTACCCTCCGCCCGTCCGTCCCGCTCCCCCGATCTCCACGGAGTCCCCCGCGATCGCGGCGACCACCACTCCCACATGCCGCGCCGCCAACTGGCACGCGGTCCCCTCCACCAGGCTGCCCAGGTCTTTCACAGCAAGGATTATGGTTCGCCCGCCGAACGATGATTATCCAACTTTCGGCTAAATCTCCTGGTCCACCACACTCAGCGAATCCGCCGGGCACAGGCGATGTCCCCCTATGTCCTCCCCTGTCCTCCCCGGGAGCCCTCCACCGGCTCCTCCCCAGGAGCCCTCCACCGACGGCACCTCCGCCAGCGCGGCCCGGCGGCGCTCCGAGATCTCCGGCACGCATGAGCCGAGAGCTCCTCAGGCCCGGCAACGAGGACGGCGGCGGCGCGAGACCTCCGGCGCACATGGGCCCGAGATCTCCGGCACGGAGCATGGGCCCGGGACTGCCCGCACGCGCGGTGAGGCACCATGGGAAGGTGAGCGAGGACAGGAGCACACTGGCGAAGCTGCTGGCCGCGGGTGACGTCGTCGTGCTGAGCGGGGCCGGGATGTCGACGGAGTCGGGGATTCCCGACTACCGGGGGCCGAGCGGCTCCCTGACCCGGCACACCCCGATGACCTACCAGACGTTCGTCGGCGACCCGGCGGCCAGGCGACGCTACTGGGCCCGCAGCCACGTCGGATGGCGGACGATGACGGGGGCGACGCCGAACGACGGCCACCGCGCCGTCGCACACCTCCAGCGGCGGGGTCTGGTGGCAGGCATCGTGACGCAGAACGTCGACGGCCTGCACCAGGCGGGCGGCGCCCGAGCGGTCGTCGAACTGCACGGCAGCCTGCACCAGGTGGTCTGCCTCGACTGCGGCGACTCGACCTCGCGCGAGGAGCTGGACCGCCGCCTGTCCCAGGCCAACCCGCACTTCGGAGTCCGGGCCGCCACGATCAACCCGGACGGCGACGTCGAACTGGGAGACGACGAGGTCAACGGGTTCCAGGTGGTCGCCTGCCGGGCCTGCGACACCGGCACGCTGAAGCCCGACGTCGTCTTCTTCGGGGAGACCGTCCCGGTGGATCGGGTGCGCGAGTGCTACGCCCTCGTGGAGAGAGCACGCCTGCTGCTGGTCCTCGGATCGTCGTTGACGGTGATGTCGGGCCGCCGCTTCGTCCTGCACGCCAACAGGCTCGGCATCCCCGTGGCGATCATCAACCAGGGCGAGACCCGCGGCGACGCCTACGCCACCCTCACCCTCGACGCCCCTTTGGGCACGATCCTCCCGGAACTGATCCGCCTCACCGACGCACAAGCCGCCGGCTCATCCGACCCGACACACCGCCTCTGACCCGAGACAGCAGTCCCCTCCGACCTGAGACAGCAGCGCCGAAAAATCCATTTCGGCCCCTATAAACAAAGATCGCATCACAGCCCGCCTTTGTCGTAAGAGCCCTATAGCCTTCCGTCCCGTGCCCAGACGATCAACAGCTCTCTGGACGGCGGCGATCCTGACCGCCATCGCCCCCGCCGCCTGTTTCATGATCATCGCATTGCTGTCCGGCGGCGCGGGCGACTCTTTCTCCTACGGCTTCGTGACATACGGGTGGTGCGCGGGATACGAGGCCGACCTCCAAATACGGCGGCTGCTGGGCCCGATCCACACCTTCTCCCTTCCGTACTTCGGATCCGTGCCGCTGATCGTGCTCGCCTGGGGTGGAATGCTCTTGAGCAAACGGGTCGGCCGCCCCCGGATCGGCCGGATACTGGCCCGCTCCGTCGCCACGGTGATGATCGTCGAATACCTCTCGTCCCCGCTGTTGCTCATGCTCGACGTGTCCAGAAGCTCCGGGTGTGCGCAGGTGTGGGGACCGCCGGAGGTGGTGGGCTGGAGTGTCGCGGCGAACCTCTACTACCTGGTTCCCGCGATCCTCGTGCTTGTCGTCGTCCGCACTCCGGGGCTTCCCCGAAGGAGCCACCTCGCCCGCACGGGAGCCACACTGTCGCTCGTCGCCGTGATCGTCCTCGGCACGGTGGCCGACAGCGCGGCCAGCCCGGTGAGCGACGTGATGGCACTCGGTTGTCAAGGGTTCGGTGAAGGCACCGCCTCCGGATTCGACGAGTCCGAAAAGGAGTTCCTGTGCGCGATCCGAAGCGACAGGCTCGGCGAGGGCGTGCCCGAGCTGGCGGACATGCCAGACCGTGACCTTCTCGCCTACGGCCGCCGGCTGTGCGACCTGGCCGCCCAGAACGAGGGCAACGTCTCCGCACCCGCCGTGTCGAAGGCGATCGGCAAGATGAACAACCCCTCGCTGACAGGAGCGCTGGCGAAGCTGTGTCCCTCGGTGGCCCAGGCCCAGGAGGACGAGGAGGAGCGAATGCGGGCGGAGAACGACGCCTACATCGCGGCGGCGAAGAAGCGCTGCTCCTCCCACCCCCGCCACCAGCCGAAGATCAGGCCGGTACGGCAGGCTCGCGCGACCATGTGGACGGAGTTCTGGTACATCAACGCGTGGGACGAGGGAAACGAGGGCGGATCGACCGGCGACATGGTCGCCGACCTGGTCGGAAGCGCACCCGGCGCGCTGGACATCTGGGCCGCGGACGAAATCGGCCACGCGTGCGTGACAGGCGAGGCCTACAGACGCCGTCCTCCCGTGGAGACCCGAGGCTGGGAACAGGTCGTCGAGGTCGGCTACACGACCGCGAAGGGAACCCTGTCCATCGTGGGCGACAACGGCGAAGAGCTTCCCGATCTCGCGGTCAACGGCCCAGGAGACTACCGGGTCCGCGTCCACGTCCGAGGCCGCAAGGCCGTACGGGAGAACATCGACACCCCGGATGCCACCGTCCAACTATTGATCATGGTCTTCCCAGGCAAGGAGAAGAAACCCACGATCTACCGCGACTATCCACAGAAAGCCCGAAAATAGGCGCGGCAGATCTTCCCCACGTCACACAGCCATGCCCCTCAGCCAGGGAGATCCCAGCTCGGCCCGTCGGGTTCGCCCAACCAGACGTACTGGCGCTCTCTGGTGACGGTGAGCCCGTAGGCGGACTGATGCGGAGCCCCAGCCGCCTGCCAGGTCAGAACGGCGTCCTCGACCGCATCCCACAACCGCCATCGGGATCGACCAATCGAGAAGGCAGTCCAGTTTGGCCTTATAGCCTCATACCTTCATCATCGCGGTAAGAATGTCCTGAGCAAGCGACAGACTGGAAGCGGCAACGAACTTTCGCCGCTGGCTCATGGCCTTTCTGATGTCGGCCACGGTGCCGAACTGGTAGTTCAATGGGATAGGACGGCCCTGAAGATCGAGGACTACTCCTCCAGCAGCGTTAAGGATGTAGTGCCCGGGCGCAAGATCCCAGATGGCGAATCCCTTTGCGAACTCGATCATCGCGTCGCTGAAGCCTGCGGCGACATGACACAACCCGATGGAGCCAAAGTCCACACCGATCCGACCTCGGCTGGCACCGTCCTGAGAGGGTCGGCTCAACTCCTCTATCAGGCGAGTCTGCCGGGCGAGTGGTTGGAAGCGTTCGGAAGGCTTCATAGAGTAGTTCGTGATCAACGACTCTGGTAGCGAAGTAGACCGCTCCAGTCGCAATGCATGAGGGGTCTTTTCCTCCGTGAAGACGAAAGCCTGTTCTTGCCCGGCATCGTCACGGGCTGCGAGATAGATCTGGAGGTGGTGAAAGATGTCACCAACTATCGCTGCGATCGGGCGCTCGAGGCTACGTGAGTAGACCAGGACATGTGTGTAGCCGTACAAGGCTCGGACAGCTAGTTCGCTCGTGTCGAGTGGATCGACCAGAACGCACAGGTCGGGGTCCGGATCATCTCCGATTATCTGGAGATCTGCCTCCTCTGAGGCATAGACGTACGATGGAATGATCTCTGTCAGCAGTTCCTGATAGCGCTTGTGCATCCACAGGTCATATTCCGACAGAAAGTTGTCGGCATGTCGAAAGTTTCGGCTCTCCGAGCGATCACCCGATAGTGCGGCCTCGATCAGTTGGGGACGAATCTCACTGATCACCGTCGCAACCAACTCGGCGAGGTTCTGCGCAATACCGGATAGAGGGGACTGGGACGTCACGATACACCTCGGTTCTGTCAGCGTAGCTCTAGGGGCGGTTCGATGCCGGGAGGACTCATCGTTGCAGCGATAAATACCGCTTTGAAGTCCGCAGCTCGCATGATGCCCGCACCGGTCAGGTCGTCGAAGCTGGCTACTTCAAGGTTTCGGCCCTTGGTCATAGCACCGAAGACGGCGAAGTAGATCTCCGCATCTGGGTAGCGACTGCGGATCTCTCGGGTGATGAATCCAACGACGTCCGCGTGCTTGACCTCGAAGTCGCATAGGACGATCGTCGGGGCTCCTGGCAGGTCCGGATACACCGAGGCCCGATCGAGAGCGATGAGGTCCCGTCTCTTGTTGCACTTTAAGTATCCGATGGGACATCGCCCAAACTGGGCAGATGCGAGGAAGGTCGCCATCACTAGGCCAGCTTCGTTGATCCCGAAGCAGGCATCAACGTCTACGCGACGTCCGACGTTCTTGATCTGCTGGACAAGCCGTTCCATCCCATATCCGAACGACGTCCAAGTCAGGTTCAGCAATTGGCCTGGTTTGGGGTTCGGCAGAGAGTACAGGCAGATCTCCGGGTTGCCGTACTCGACAGTTGGGACGGCAAGGTTGAAGTCAGGACCTATGACGTTGGCTTCAGCGGAGATCACCTGCGAGTCCAGCTTGGTCGGGTGCCCTTCTCGCCCTGTCCCTGATTCAGATGGCTCGTTAGGCGAATCGGCTGCGGTGAACTTCTTCAGTGAAAGCTGATCTTCGGGCGCGAGGCGCTCATATGCTTCAGCGACTAGATCACTGGGAGAGATGTGATCATTTGCCACGCCCAGGGGGCCACTGCTGTACGCAGTAGCAAGAATCAACAGGCTTGAGAAGGATGGAGGCGATGCATTTCCACGGCGGGCACGCGCCCATGTTTCCCAAGCGTTGATGGAGGTACCACCCAGGCTGGTTTGATGCCCAGTCACCTCGTTGTACCGGACAGCGGCTTGGTCCTGGGAGAGACCACACACATAGCGGTGGGCCTGAAGGCTGGATATGTCAGGATACCGATTCATCAGCTCGACGGCGGCCTCCTTGACCGAGCCCGTCTCCTGCCATAACTGCCTACCGATACGTGCCAGTTCGCGTCCCCGTGCCTGAGGGCTTTCTCCACCCCGACTCTGGGTAAGCATCGCCTGCCTCCTCATGATTTCGCCGTTAGGTTACCCATCCCAATGGGCAACAACTTGAAGATCGACGAAAAACGCAGGTCAGCACCACCCGTAGATCCGAGTAATTGCGGACTCTGTCATAGGTGTGAGGGAGACCCACCAAGTTCTACCGTCGTTGCATGATCCCTAGACAGACAGCAGGCGGACAGCGGCCTGACCAGCGCGCCCGCGACCTGCGCCACGTGCATCCCGGAATCCCCCAGCTCATGCCCGCAGTTCCACGTGTCGCCCGCAGCCTGGATCGTGGCCCTCACAACCCCCGCTGTGGTCCTGGAGGACATGTACAACCCCAACATGAACGGAAACCCGTTCACACAGATGACCTCAACTTTTTCGTCGGCCTGGACGAGCCGAACCTTCTTCGTTATGCACTTGCCACACAGTTGGTCGTTCGCATCGAGGACATGCAGCCAGCGCCGCACCTAGCGGACATCCCCTAAACCCGCGGCGACATGGAGAGTCCTCCTCCTGTGCCGCCGCGACAAACTCCCCACGAGCGGCGGTGCGCGACTTTCCGGGGCCGCACGCGAGGTTAGACGGACCGCACAACACCCTGGCCACGAGACCAACTCGCCCTTCACCCCCGCCAGGGGGGCACGCGAAGGGCGACAACCCTCTTGCGGCCACGGACACCACGGCCCCTTTCCCCTCTACGAAAGGAACGCCACGAGATGGAAAGACAACTAGAGTTCGATCGGTGGTTTGGCCACGCCAAGACCCTAGTACTCCAGCCGACCACGCTATGCAACCTCGATTGCGTGTACTGCTATCTGCCGTTCCGGCGCCTCAGCAATGAGATGTCCCCCGAGGTCGCCCAGGCCGTTGCCGACTCGGCGGCGGAGCTGACCGATCCCAGCGGCCCACTGGACATCGTGTGGCACGGCGGGGAACCCCTAGCCCTGGGACTGCGCAAGTTCGGCGCGCTGCTCGCGCCGTTCGAGGACCTGCGTCAGGCAGGTCGGATCCAGCACAGCGTGCAGACCAACGCCACCCTCATCGACGACGAATGGTGTGACCTGGCCGCCCAGAACGAGGACAACGTCTCCGCGCCCGCCGTGGCGAAGGCGATCGGCAAGATGAACAACCCCTCGCTGACAGGAGCGCTGGCGAAGCTGTGTCCCTCGGTGGCCCAGGCCCAGGAGGACGAGGAGGAGCGAATGCGGGCGGAGAACGACGCCTACATCGCGGCGGCGAAGAAGCGCTGCTCCTCCCACCCCCGCCACCAGCCGAAGATCAGGCCGGTACGGCAGGCTCGCGCGACCATGTGGACGGAGTTCTGGTACATCAACGCGTGGGACGAGGGAAACGAGGGCGGATCGACCGGCGACATGGTCGCCGACCTGGTCGGAAGCGCACCCGGCGCGCTGGACATCTGGGCCGCGGACGAAATCGGCCACGCGTGCGTGACAGGCGAGGCCTACAGACGCCGTCCTCCCGTGGAGACCCGAGGCTGGGAACAGGTCGTCGAGGTCGGCTACACGACCGCGAAGGGAACCCTGTCCATCGTGGGCGACAACGGCGAAGAGCTTCCCGATCTCGCGGTCAACGGCCCAGGAGACTACCGGGTCCGCGTCCACGTCCGAGGCCGCAAGGCCGTACGGGAGAACATCGACACCCCGGATGCCACCGTCCAACTATTGATCATGGTCTTCCCAGGCAAGGAGAAGAAACCCACGATCTACCGCGACTACCCGCAGAAGACCCGGAAATAGGCGCGACAGACCTTCCCCAAGTCACACAGCCACGTCCTTCACACAGGGAGATCCCAGCTCGGCCCGTCGGGTTCGCCCAACCAGACGTACTGGCGCTCTCTGGTGACGGTGAGCCCGTAGGCGGACTGGTGCGGAGAGCCAGCCGCCTGCCAGGTCAGAACGGCGTCCTCGACCGCGTCCCACAACCGCAAAGGCCCGTGCTGGTGAACCGTCCACCCGCCTTCCGGGTCGGGCTTGGTGGTGGCCTGCGACCCGGTCGCCACGTCCAGCAGGACGACCTCGTCGCCACCGCCCACCTTCATCGCCGACGGCGCGGCCAACTGTCCCACGAACAACCCGGCCGGATCGTCCAGCACTCGAGGATCCACCCGGCTGCTCCGCCCATCCCCGATCCCGAGATAGGGAGCCGCCATCGGCGGCGGCCCATGCGGGCGAGCCGTCATGAAGTAGACGTCGTCCTCCAGGAATCGTCCACTCGCGGTGCCGTCGTCGTCGAGCGTGAGACGCGCGAACGCACTGCCGTACATCCACCCGGAGAGCGGGACGGTGATCGTGCCGCCGTCACGCACCTGCCACAGCCAGGGGAACGGGATGTAACGCACGGAGCAGGTGGCAATCAGCCGATCGTATTCGGCGTTCTTCTCATAACCCGCGAGACCGTCACCGGTCACGAGCGTGGGCGTGTATCCGGCGGCAGTGAGCGCGTCACGGGCCCGGCCGGCTACGGCGGGGTCGTATTCGATCGAGGTCACAGCCTTGGAACCGAGCCGATGACACATCAGCGCGGTGGAGTACCCGGTGCCCGTGCCGATCTCCACCACTTTGTCCCCATCGGAGATCCGCGCGGCCTCCAACATCCGTACGACCAAACCGGGCAGTGTCGAGGACGAGGTGGGCGCTCCTTGGACGAGGCCGTGCGCGTCCGTGACCATGACCCCGTCGATCTGCGTCACCCACGTCTCATCGCGATAGACCAGCTCCAGCCACTCATCCGCGCCCACCTCCTCGCGATGGATCACTTCCCATCCCTCGCCGTACTTGGTGGCCCTGGCGATCGCGGAACCAAGAAACCGTTCACGCGCCACGGCCTCGACCGCGTCCCGCCATGCCGGGCCGCGCAGGGATCCGGTCAGGGCGAGCTGATCGGCGAGGGCACGACGAAGCCGTACGGCAAGGCCGGATGTGGCTTTGGCGGTCATGTCGGTTCCTCCAAGAGCAGGCCGGCTATAGCTGCGGCGATCGGCAGCCCGGTGGCGTCTTCGAGCCACCCCCACTGTCCGTTGGGATTGCATTCCAGGAACACCGGAACACCATCTTTGGTGAGCGCGAAATCGAACGCGCCGAAGCGCAGGCCGAGTCCTTCGAGGTAGGCGAGACAGCCATCGGCGAGTCCGGGCGGCGGATCGACCACCGTGTAGGAAAGGCGGTCGTAGTCCTGCCGCCAGTCGAGCAGGCCGGAGTCGATCCGTACGCAGAACACCCGCCTTCCGACGACGGTCACCCGAAGGTCGGCCACCTTGTCGACACGTGCCTGGAACAGGTGCGCGGCACGGCTGACAGTGTCGTCCACGTCATCAGGCTCGACCTGGGTCGTCCAGATGGTGGCGGGATTCCCGTCGGCACCGTTGCACGAGGTGGCCCGCAGCGGCTTGTAGACGATCGGACCGTACTCGGCCGCGAAAGCACAGGCATCATCCGCCCGGTTGGTGATCAGGGTGGCGGGAACGTCGAATCCGACCTGACGCGCCATGGCGAGCTGAAGGGGCTTGTGCTCGGCGGCGGTGATCGCCCACGGGTGGCTGACGTACGGGCACGGCAGAGCCGCGAGGACTCCGCCAACCCCGAATCGGGTCTGTGTTCCGACGAACCGTTCACCCTGCGACGGACTCTCAGACAGGTACGGCGTGGGCCGCCGATAGTAGACGGCCCGCACCCGTTCCAGAACGATCCGCCGTGACCGGGTGGTGAGGACGCCGTGCGGAGGAAACCTTCCGAACCACGCCGACAGCTCGGCGTCGGCGGGAAAATCCACGCCGGGGTCAAAGCGGGCGACACACACCTCGCGCCGGTTCAGATGGTTGATGACCATGTCCGCTGTCGGATCGTCCAGGCAGGTGAGCACCAGGATCACGGGGCGGCCGTCAGTCGTTGTCGTAGTCGGTGACGGTGGTCTGATCCGAGGGTGGAGGACTCTGGCCGTCGCCTCCTCCCCCGGTCCTTTGCGTCTTACTGGTCTGCTTGTTGGTGCCGTGCTTGCCCGCCTCGATGAGCTGCCCGCTCGTCGTGTCGCGGTGGACACCGGTCTGGGTGACGGGATCCAGCTCGACGCTGTACGGCGCGCTTTCCCCGATCACGAACGGGACCAGCCTCGTGAGACCCCATGGCTGTCCGTGCGAGTCGTTCATGGCTGCGTCCTTTCCCCGGCGTGTCCCGGGAGGAGCGGGGGTGGGGTGATGCCTTCGCCAGAGCAGGGCCAGGACGTGTCGACATCCAGGGATCAGACCTGACTGTCTGTGAGGACACGCTCCGACGGTAGGAATCCACGCCCTGCCAGGTCAACGAGATTGCTTTGGATTGCTCGAAAACCCATGAGCCTCACTGGCTAGTCGCAATCTCCCGACTCCGCCTCCGCGCGCAGCTCCGTCAGCACCTGCGCGATCACACTGCGGGCATCACGGCCGTAGCGCGCGATGCTTGCCAGGGCGTCGAAGACCTTCGCGTAGATCTCGATCTCACCCGGCTGCACGAGGGTGAGCTCGGCCGCAAAGGTCTCGACGAGCACCGTGTGGTCTTCCAGGATGTGGAAGCCGTGCAGAGGTGTAGCCGCGTACGACTCCCTCAGCGGAATGATGCCCAGTTTCAGTCTGGGAAGAGAGGTGGCCAAGGAGAGGCGGTCAAGCTGCTCCATCAGGATTTCGCGGGGAGCCGTGCCGTATCGCAGCGCCGCCTCGGTCATCACTATGTGAACGTCTGCTTCGTACAAGATGTCCTGGCGTTTGAGACGCGCTTTTATCCCTTCCTCGATGTCGTCACGAGCACCCCAGATGTGAACCGACCTCTTGAACCGCTCCCGCATGTATGGGGGGATCTGAAGCAAACCAGGAATGACCGAACACTGAAACGATCGGATCCGGCCGCTACGAGATTCGAGCTCGCGGATCTCCTCCTGGCGCACCCTCACCCCGTCACGGATTCGGCGACGCCATTCCATGTACTTCGACTCCAGGGAGCGAAGCTCGGCGACAAGGTCGGCCCCTCTCTCCTGAGCGTTCGCGATCTCCAGCCAGGTCCGGATGTCAGCCTCGGTGGGCGTCTGTTTGCCCAGCTCGATCTTGCTGACCTTGGATGCCTGCCATCCGGCCCGGCCGGCAAGCTCCTTGCCGCTCAGACCCGCGTCGAGCCGGGCCTCCCGCAGCTTGAAGCCGAGTGATTCACGTGCCTGGCGGATGTTGCTAGACACGCTTGGCGAACTCCTCGCGAGACACGGAAAGCTTTCGGGCGAGATCGAACCACCTGCAGTGCTCGGCTACGACGACAGGGTCATCGATCAGCTCCGCCCCCAGAAGCGCGCCATCCTCTTCTCCGAAATGAAGGACCGCCGACAGGGAACGATCAAAGCACCACACATCGAACTGAGGAATGTTCGCCTTGAGCGCGGCATCACGATCCAGGTACCGGATGTCCTCGCCTGCCGCATTGTTCGCCTTAGCTCCATGCAGCCCGAATCGGGCATAGCCTGACAGCGGAAGGGAGACAATCCGAACTCTCTGAAAGAGTCGCCCTTCCGTCGCCGCCTGACGAACCGAGTGGAGCCACGGCCTGTTCGCCCATTCCGGATCGGGATTCCCCTCCAGGAATCGACGGAGCGGCTCCTGCTCGACCGGCGAGTTGTAATGGTCCCGCGTCTCCAAACGCTGGGCGGTAGACCGGAAAAAGGTGAAGAGCTCCTGGAAGCGGTCACCTCTGACTAGCTCCGTCACCCTTGCTACTCCTTCGGGATGAACTCAAGCATCTCGCGGGGAATCTCGACGATAGCCTCGCCCAGGCCGAGGTTGACGGCATCGCCGAGCGCTTGGGGGTCGAGGACGAGCTTCCCCTGGATGGCCACCGTGCCGTTGGAGGTCTCGTAGGCGGCAGGACAGTCACCGTTCTCGGAGGACGTACCGAGGAACCGCAGGCGCATGAGCATGATCCTTTCGAGCGATTGCCAAGGATTGCGAGCAACACCGACTCTGAACGACACAACGAGCGCCGTCAACGCTCCGTACAGGCTTTGAAGCCAACCACTCCCAGTAGGAAAGCTTCAGCCCCCACCCGTCCTCAGAGAAGAGACCTCTAGGCCGCTCCATCCTCCGGCAAGGACATCGGTGACGACAGCTCATCAATCTTGTTGGTGAGAGCGAAGCATCCATGTCCGAAGGCATGCTCATCACCGACCTCGCCGCGCTCGCCCTGTTGGACATGCCTGGCTGTGAGACGGTGACCGAGACCTTGTGGCGATGTCTACAACGCAGTGGCCTGGAGCGCCCCAGTGCGCTTCTACGGAGGGCACGACGTGCATCTTCGACGGGTCGCTCCACCAGTCGGCGAGTACGCGCTTGGCCTGGCTAGTGACAGCGAACAGGTTGAGGACATCCCGAACTGAGGTCCAGAAAATCGCCATGGCCGCCCGAAGGGATGGGAGTGCTCGCTTGGATTGAGCCGCTCCTCATCCGAAGTGCGCGGTGGTGCCGGTATTTCTGGACTTAGCGGCCATCTGCCGATAGTTGCCGAATCCTGCCGCAAACCTCTACGCTCGCGCCAGAGATCTTGGTGAGGAGACCCTTGACGGACACCGTCTGGATGAACTGGCAGAACGACCAACTGGGGGCTCGCATCCGTGTGGCCCTCTGGCTCCACAACGAGATTGGTGAGGGCAATCGGTTCAACAAGCAACAGCTGCGGCAGGCAATCCCGGATGTAGAGCAGGTCGACCGCCGCATGCGGGATCTCCGTCCTGCCGGCTGGATCATCAGGACCTACCGGGACATGGCCAACCTCAGTCCGGACGAACTGCTTCTAGAGAAAATTGGAGCACACATCTGGGAGCCGGGGCAGCGATCCGCTGGGCTGCGCGCGATCAGCAGCAAACTCCGGCGGGAGGTCTTGGAGCGGGATCACCATCGGTGCGTGCGCTGCGGGATCAGTGCGGGCGAGCCGTACCCGGACGACCCCAGCAGCAGCGCCCGGCTCACGCTTGGACATGTCACACCACACAAGCACGGGTCCGCCGCACATCTCGAAAACCTCATCACCGAGTGCGCACGCTGTAACGAGGCGGTGAAGCATCTGACAGGTGTCCAGTTCTCCGCAGAACAGGTCTGGGACCGGATCCAAGAGCTTCCAAAGAGAGAGAAGCAGAAGCTACTGGCCTGGATGGCTGCAGATCGTCGGCTCATGCTGGAGACAGAACAGGTCTGGGCGCTATACCGGCAGCTCCCTGCCATACATCGGGAGGCTCTTAACAAGAGGCTTGGAACAGTTCTGGGCACGGGCGATGGGAGCGCAAGTTGAGCGTTGGCGAAATGGCCCCCGATTCAGCGCTTGAAGCAGTCTTCACCCGCCTCATGGCCCTCGACGAGGACGGCGCCAGGACGGGGAAAGCGATCAGGCGGACCTTCGACATGCTCTTGGACGGCCAGCACACTGGACGCTTCCGCTGGGAGCAGCTGCACAAGACCGAGAAGACACATTGCGGCACTCTGGTCGAGATCAACTTGCAGCGAGAGTTTGAGTTTTCCGACGGAGAGGTTCTCGACTATTCCATTGAAGGCGTCGAGGTGGACTGCAAGTACTCACAGGATATTGGAGAATGGATGATCCCCCCGGAGGCGGAGGGGCATCTACTCTTGGGCCTGTGGGGTAATGACCAGCTCGGACGATGGTCAGCAGGCCTTGTTCGAGCCCATCCAGACATGCTGACATCAAAGAAGGGAAATCGCGATCGTAAACGACGCCTGACAAAGGAGGGCAAAGGCACCATTCGCTGGCTGTTCCAGAACGCTCCCCTTCCCGAGAATGTCCTGCTCCGCATGCCAAAGGAAGATGTTGCTGCCATCTTCAGCTGTGGGCCGACCGGCCACAAATGCGAACGCCATGGGAGCAAGCGCGTAGACGAACTCTTCCGCAGGGCGCAGGGTCGGCTAGTCGGCCGAACCGCCGTCGCCACCGTGGCGCAGCAAGAAGACTATATGAAGCGTGTCCGAGGAAACGGCGGTGCGCGCTCTAACCTCAAGCCTGAAGGCATCGTCATCTTCGGCCAGTACGACAGTCACAGAGCGCTTGCCCGCCAGCTTGGAGTTCCAGTTCCTGGCAGTGGTGAGTCGATCAGCGTAAGGCTAGCCCAGCGTCACGCTCTACATGGAAACCTCCCGTATATCCATCTCGAAGGCAAGGAGTGGGTGGTGGCAAGGCCCGACGATCCAGTAGAGCCCGCCCCCATGCTCCCTGACACAAAAAAGTCCTCCACGGAGGACGAGTAGTGCGCTAAAGCGTGTTCGGCGAATCCCCTCAGGAGCTCGCATCTCATACCCCCCGCTTGCTCATAGGGGCTGGACCGCACATGCGGTCCGGCCCCTATGGCGTTCCTGTCTCATATTGGCTTGACTTTGCCGCTTCTTTACGTACTGTTGACCATGACGTAGGAGCATGCGTCACTCTGCAACCCCGGACAGGCGCCGACCTGAACGGGTATAGGAGAGGCCCGGGAAAGCGCCGTAGAGCGCTGAGGCCGACCCAGCGGAGTGGAGATGTGTCTCCAACGCTCCCTGCTTGCGGGCCAGACCTGCGAGATAGGGAAGCGAGGGCCGGTTCGGCGTCTCCGGTTCCCGCGTGTTTGCTCCGCGGGAGAGGTTCCTGCGGCGTTGGGAGCCGAGGAGGCAACCACAGTGTCATCGAACATCACGTCTCCAAGTCCGGACGCGCTTTCCAAGCCGATCAGGCTGGTCCCGCCCATCCCTGACTCGGCAGACCACCGGGCCCTTCGTGCCGCTCTGAAGAAGCACGGTATGAGTGATCGTGCCGCCGGCGCCATTTCCACGATCTGGACCAACCCCAAGGCGGTCTTGCCCCAGGTCAGCAATCCGCAGCGGCGGAGGATCCCCGGCGCGTACCAGCTGGTAATCTCGGGCGAGGTGTACACGGCGAGGCTGGTGCCGGACCCGTACAACCCACGTAACGCTGACCTGGTCCAGTTCGCGCTGGCGGAGACCAAAGATGCCCCTCCTGCCGCGCTCGCGGCCGCGACCGAACATGGCGTCGGCGAGATGGCGGTCCACGTCGCGAGCCCTGAGGAGCTCACCAGGCAGCTCAGGTGGGCCATTCAGACGACGCGTAACCGCAACACCCCCAACCCCAGTATTGCGGAGCAGGGGATCATGGATCCCCCGATCGGTGTGGCAACGACGTTCTTCTTCGAGGAGGACGAGGCTATGCCGATGACCTATCCCGTGGTGAGGGAAGGCTCCTCCCGTGTCAGCCACGGTCACTGGCATCTCAATGTCAGCGCCAATGAGGTGCTCCATCAGCTGCCGCGCAGCGCAAGCAGCATGGAAAGCCACATCACCAGGCTCAACAGTTACGCCGACAAGCCTGTCGATGAGATCGAGCCAACGGAACAGGCGGCAGTGCGGTGCGCCGTCACCGAGTTCGAGCTGATCATCGGAGTGGAGCCCGACGTCCCTGGAGCGGTTGACCTGTCTCAGGCGATCAAAGCGAGGGTCGCCCAGGACCACCTCAACCCGAAGACTCGGTGGACTACGGAGTCTAAGAACACCTCACTCGCCGAGGAGTGCCTACTTTCCGCGCGGAAAGCGGACGTCCTCGGGTCTGATAATGAGGCGATGTGGCTTGGAGGCTACCTGACACGCGACGACGCTTCCCGGCTCAAGATTCCACCGTACGGGGACGATCGGGCTGCATGGATCATCCACATGTTCACCACGAACGAGAAGACGACGCACGACGCGATCCGAGCACCGATCGCCCTTGTACTGACAAGTGACGAGGATGCTCCTTCCCGTAGGCGGGCAGTCCGTGTGGAAGGGAACACCAAGCTGCCCCTGGGCATCGAAGTGATCGCCCGCGAACTGCACGGTGCTCCCCTCTTCCCGGAGGCGAAGGTCACCCAGTTCCGCAAGCTGCTCAAAGAAGCGCTGCCCCGTAACCTCAGCACTCGTGGACTCTGGAAGCGGACCAAGCGGACTCCTGAGGCTCTGTTCGAAGCCGCGTTCAAGGAACTATCCGACGGCTTTCCCGGTGGCCCCGCCGGAACCGAACTGTGGGTACGAGCCGCCTACGTGCTCTGCAAGCACGGAATGATCGGCGGACCGCGTCACGACCAGGGTCCTGAGGGTGACCGGCGTCCTGCTGGTGAGGTCCTTGAGGCTCTGCTAAAGACGGAGGCTGGGCTCCGGCATCTGCGGCAGGTCTTGGAGGACGACCGCGTCGGCCTGCGGCCCCGGCGGGTTAATGATCAGGGGCAGCCCCTGAAGACCGCTGCGGGCGCCGACGTTGTGATCAGCAACAACTTCCTGCGTGACAAGCTCGCCCCTAAGGACGGAGTGGCAGAGGATTCGATCCTGCCGGAGGATGGGGCCCGCAAGCGCTTCAGCGCGGCCATGGAGACCGTGCAGAAAAGCGTCCGTCAGCTGGATGACAGCATGCGGAACCTCGCAGGCATCTACATGCCGGGCGACGCGATTCCTCTGGTGGAACAGACCGGTAAGCCAGACATCCTGCTCCTCCGAGAAGATCTCAAAAAGCTGGAGGACACCGCTGACGGCTGGCTGATCGCGGTCA
The DNA here is from genome assembly GCF_027922005.1 of Streptosporangium carneum. GTDB lineage: Bacteria > Actinomycetota > Actinomycetes > Streptosporangiales > Streptosporangiaceae > Streptosporangium > Streptosporangium carneum. Next base: position 104,722 of record NZ_BSEV01000010.1, read on the forward strand.
TGGAGGCCCAGAACGGAAACTCAGACTATGAGGACGACCTGTCTGAGGAGGAGACCAACTGATGAAGCGCATGGTGTACATGGCCCTCACCGACCTCGCTGGGAGGCGCCTGCTTCACAGGATGCCCCTACCAATGCGACCGCTTCCGGAACAGCTGCCGGACCTGTCGTGTGCTGTCTACGCAGTCGAGGACGAGAACGGCAAGGTCTGCTATGTCGGGTCTGTCTACCGGCCAGCCGATCCACATGGTCTCGCCAGCCATATCGGCGAGTATCTGCGAGAAGACCCGCGGACGAGCAAGTGGAGCAGGATCTACGTCCTGCCCCTCCAGCCGAGTACCTCTGAGGTGGAGGTACGGCGTTTTGGCGGCAAGGTCGCTGGATGGCTCCTGCCGTATGACCGGGAGCGCTGGCCTCAGGCCAGTTAAGTCCTGATCCTGGATAAGCCGGAGGGGGTGAGCCGAGATGCGGTTCACCCCCTCTATGTATCCTAATTTTTTCGCGTTGTTTGGGTGCTCTTTCAGTTGACCGCCTGACTCCCAGAGCAGATCGTCCACCTGCTCAGCGCCCCTCTGCCGGATGATGTCAGTAACATGTTGGTACTCGCGACCATGCCCATAGCGGGCTATTCACGATGGACAGCGGTTCACTTGGGACTTCTTGATCAAGAGGACCGTTACTGCAGCATACTGGGTGTTGTGCGGCCGTCTGTCTCAAAGCCCCAGTCGGCTTCAGTGAGTCGGCTTAATTGGTGATGTCGAAACCCGGCGCCTAGGGCTTGGTCGTGCCAGATACGTGCCTAAATCTGGGCTGTCGTCGAACTGATCCATATGTTTCCACTGTTCAATGGGCACGCGAGGAGTCTGTGAGGCTTCGGTCACGTCCACGCTGACGGTGTATAAGCTAACCTTCGCGTGATCCTGTTTCTACAGGTTAATTGGTGAGTTTCTGTGGGATGGGGTTGCGTGTCGGTGTGTCGCCGACGAGGACACACGTCCGGCACTTGGCCAGGATGTCCAACCCCATGTAACGGTGGCCCTCGGTCCACTCATCGGTCTGCTCGGCCAAAACCGTACCAACGAGCTGGATGATCGCGGCCCGGCCGGGAAGATCCTGACCACGTCGGTGCGGCGGCGGATCTCCTTGTTTAACCGCTCCTGAGGGTTGTTGGACCAGATCTGACACTATTGGCAAATTCCGATGGTTAGGCCGCGGTCGCGGTTGGGAGCTTTTCGAGGTGATGGCGGCGGCTAAGAGCCAGAGGGAGGCCGGTGAGCCAGGCGTCGACACGGACGAAGTTGGTTGCGGCTGCTGCCAGGACGCGCTGTAGATGGGGCTTGGCTAAGCCGAGGTAACGGGATCTGCGCAACTGGAAGCCGCGCACTGCCTGCGGGATGCTCAAGCGCCACATCCATGAACACAACCCGACTCGTACGCCTCCCGCAGCAAGATCATATATTCTTTACTGTCGGTACGATGCTGAATGCTCACTCCTGGTTGCTAGGTTGTCGGCTGGTCACGCTAGTCTCGCTCGCATGTTCGGTATCGGGCTTCACCGCTGCAACCACCGCCGCTACGGCCGCGGGAAGCGGTTCATGCTCCCAAAGCCGGACCACACGCCAGCCAGCGGCCTCGAGGGCAGAGTTGACGAGTTGGTCGCGCTCCATGTTTCGGCGAAGCTTGGGTGCCCAGTACCACTCGTTCGTGGTGGGTTGTCGGCCATGTTCCGGGCAGACATGCCAGAAGCAGCCATCGATGAAGATCGCGACCTTCTTGGCTGTGAAGACAATATCTGGACGGACCTTCACCTCAGCAACATCCAACCGGAGGTCCTTCCGGTAGCGCAAACCCAAGCGGTGCAGCGCCCTACGCAGGGCAACCTCAGGCTTGGTGTCGGAGCGCCGGTTGGCCTGCATGTTCCGGGATCGGCCCTCGTTGAGCGGCGCCGGATAAATCCCTTGCTCGTGGGCCTGCTTCCTGGCTTGGACTCTCTTGTTCTCTCCCACACTCGTTCCATTGGGCATGCGACTGACAATCTTCTACGCGAAGATACAACTGCCCAGTGGTCCACTGCCTCATCCGGACTACGCAAGGGGTCCCAGTGACCGAAAAGCAGCTTTGCATCATCGACACCCACGCTGGGGCCAACGAGCAGCTCCTCGAGCCGGAGAGCGCAAAGTTGGAGCGTGAGCTCACTGGGGCCGCTGGGTCAACACCGCCTACGTCAGAGCGCGTGGACGAACTCAAGGTCGTCGAGATCTGCGCCGGCGCGGGAGGGCAGTCACTCGGGCTGGAACGCGCAGGCTTTCGGCATCTGCTTGCCGTCGAACTCGACAGGCAGGCCGCCGAGACGCTCCGTCACAACCTCGTCAAAGTGCTCAAATACGACGAGGAGGAAGCCATCGACACTGTCAGAATTGGTGACGTTGCTGACCCGGAGGTCTGGAACCCAGACGAATATTGCGACGTCGACCTGCTTGCTGGAGGCGTGCCATGCCCCCCCTTCAGTATCGCGGGCAAGCAACTGGGCGCCACCGACGAGCGGGACTTGTTCGCATGGGCCGTGGAGCTGTGTGGCCGGATCAAGCCAAAGGCGCTCCTGCTTGAGAACGTCAAGGGTCTGAGCGGCAGCCGGTTCACAGCATATCGGCAGCGAGTACTCGACCGGTTGAAGGAGTATGGCTACATAGCCGAGTGGAAGTTGTTGCAAGCGGATCACTATGGAGTTTCACAGCTCCGACCTCGGTTTGTGCTGGTCGCCCTCAGGCCTGAGTACGCGGAATACTTCGAGTGGCCCAAGCGGTGTACGGAGGAGCCGCCCTCAGTTGGTGAGCTACTCAGGGACCTGATGGCCTTGGGTGATTGGCCTGAGGAAAAGCTGGACGAATGGGTCCAGCAGGCGAACAAGATAGCCCCAACCATCGTCGGGGGCTCCAAGAGACACGGCGGTGCTGATCTCGGTCCCACGCGCGCCAAGGCTGCATGGGAGGCGATGGGAGTCGACGCCAAGGGGGTAGCGGACGGGCCACCCGGACCGAATAACCCGAGGGTAAAGGGCGTCAAGCATCCGATGCTGACCGTAGAGATGGTCGCGCGGATCCAGGGTTGGTACGGCAGGGAGTTTGAGAAGTGGGAGTTCCGCGGCGGCAAGACCTCCAAGTATCGGCAGATCGGCAATGCTTTCCCACCCCCGATCGCGAAGGCACTCGGCGTAGCGATTAGAAAAGCTCTACTGAAAGAGGGCAACCGGCAGATTTTGGTGGAAAACACCAATGTTGTGCTGGATCCCGTCTACAAGGTTCTGCTGAGCAGCGGCCGACCATTGACGGTTGAGCAGATCGTTGAGCGGCTAGCTGATACGAATGAGCCAATGGATCAACCAGATGTCGAGCGGCACCTGAACCACCTCGGCCATGACTTCGAGCTACTGTCGGTTCAACGGTCCAACGGTGATGTCGCGTACAGTCTTGGTGAGTTCAAGGCGTTTATTGGGCAGGAAAATCATCAGCGACATGGCCTGTTCAGCAAGCACAGAGCGAAGATCAGCTGACATAGTGGCCTGATGCTGTAGCTCACTGGGGTGCTCAACATTTTTTAGACAAGTAGGCACATAACCCGACAGAGACTTACGAACCCCACCACGCTCGGTAGCTGGGTCAACATGGAGTTGCACCAATCCGATGGACAGTAATCAGCCTTGGTGTCGGCTGATTACTCCAAAGCAGACGACAGCAATACCGAACATCAAAGGATGTGCATGCGTACGCCCAAGCGGCGGATGCGTTCGCGGTAGCTGTAGCGCTCGAGGTCCAGGAGGGTCCGTACGGCCTGCTGGGCCATCGGGTGATTGCGGATGAGCAGGGGGGCGACCTTCTCGGCGCGCTCCAGCTCGGCCGTCGCGGCCTCGCGCTTGCCGCACCACAACAACCCTCGGGCGTAGTCGAGGTGGTGGTATCCAACACGGTTGGCCTGCAGGTCTTTCGGGAGCCGCACCACCTCCCCGCGGCGTACGGCCTGCGGTCCGTCACCAAGCTCGACGGCGATGGCGACGCCGTGGATATCGATGTTGGACTGGTTGGTGCACAGCTCGTAATAGTTGGTGCGCTGGCGGGATCCAAGCCGGGTGACCGCCTCGGCTGCGAGTCGGTGGCGTGACCACGCTTCGTCGGCACTGTTCTTGCGGGCTGCGGTGATCGCGGCTCGTAGCTGGAGCCCACCCCAGACTGCCAGCGCCTCTGGTTCGCCTGCGGTGTATTCGTTCTCGACGCCCGCGCACGCGGAGTCGAGCACGCTGAGGGCGTCGTTCCATGAGGTGCTGGACCACAGGTTTCGTATCCGCAGATAAGCAGCTACAGCGCCTTGGTATGGGTCTCCCGACTGCTCAGCGGCCCAGCGAACTCGGTTGGTTGCGATCAGAGACAGATCGGCGTAGCCAAGGTTGTAGGTCACGGAGTCCGCCGCCTGGTAAGCGGTCGCGAGCAGACTGAAGGCGGTGCTCCGATTCGACCCCAGGTAAAGGTGAGTTGCCGCTTGAAGCTCGGAGAGCAGGGCCGGAAGTTCGTTGGCCAGCTCCGCGTAGCGTGCCTCTCTTCGTAGCCAGTTCGCGCGATTGATTGCGGTGCTGAGTTCAGACAGCGGTCGCACCTCGCCATCCCATTCGGGCCCGAGGTCGTAGCGCTCCAGTTGGCGGCGAATCTCGGGGATCGCCGAATGACCTCGGTCCTCGGCCGGAGTGTCTCCCCGATAGGGGCGCGCGGTCAGCTCGTTGGGGTGCACGCGCAGGGCACGGGCGAGGGTGTTGATCAGTGCGATGGAGTCCAGGGGGATGCTGTCGTTCTCGACTCCTGACACCCAGGACTGCGCGCGACCGACGCGCCGGGCCAGCTCCCGCTGGGTGATGTCCATGCGTTTACGGGCGCGACGCACACGCGTTCCCACGCTCTCAGCCGCCGGATCCGAGTAGGCCATGACCTCAAAGTAGCCCGCCGCAGCGGGCTTGGCCCGTGCCTGCGTCAAAGTATCAACGGCGTTGATATCGACGCCTCTACGCGGTCGTACTGTCACTTTGAGTGAGTGGAGATAGGCGTGGGAACGTCAGGCGACACCCCCGTCACCTGATCGGGACGCCGTTCACGCCGGATCACGACTCATGAACCGCTGGAGGACGTCAGGCAGGTGTTCCTCCGGCGTCACGGCCAGATCGAAGTCCATGGGCGGCTCCGCCAGGTGGGTGGTGCCGCATGGCAGAGCCTTGATCGCACAGGAGGGTGTGACCGTGTCCAACCCTGGTGGAGCCGTCAGGATCATTCGGATCCGCTGGCATGCCGAGCGGCCGCCGTCGCCGCTTGGGTGCCGATGGTGCGGTCATCCGCCGTACGCCCATGACGCGGCCAGCCTGCCGCACCGCCCCGGTCACCTCTGGGACCAGCCCACCCCCGCCCAGGTTCGTGCCCGAATGGCGGCGCGACGCCGTCTCGGACTGTGCGGTCGGCCGCCCGTCACCGTGCCCGCGCATCCGCTGAGGCTCCGCCCCTCCACGGTTCCCACGGCGAGCCCGGGGAGCCGAGGACGCCGCTCACGACCGACCACGGCAGCTGCCGCGCCGTACGAGCACAATCCCCCCTCATACGGCAGGCGCGAACCGTACCGAGAGGCGGTGACAGTGTGAGCGGCCCTTCGCCTGCGGCGACGGACAACGGCGATCCGCCCGGTGTCATCCCACCCCGAAGTCGGCCTGGCCCTTCCATCACGAGGCCGGGTGACTCCGCGGCGAGGCTGGGCAGCGCGAATGCCGTGCCTCAGGAGGCGGTGCGTGCGCTGGCGCTGCGGTTCACCGGCTGGTGTCTCTGGTACGGCGTGGCGACAGGGCGTTGGTGGGCGCTCTCCCCTGTCTGGTGCCGACAGCGAATCGGCCTGATCGACACCGCCACCCTCGGCGAGCTGGCCGTACGGATCCAGCGGATCGAGGACTCCCGCCCTCACCTCGCCCCCTGCCCACGCCCCGTACGCCGGTCACGCCCTGTTCCCGGCACAGGGCGTGAGGCGGCTTTCCCGGCGCCTCGCCCAAGAGTCACCGAGGACACGATCGAAAGGAGTGATGAAGGTGGCGGCACGGCTTCTGGCCATGCTCATGGGCGCGTTCGCTGATCGGCTCCGCACGATGACCGATGACGTCGCAGATCTGTCTCGTCCGGACATGGGCTGGTCACCGCGGCGAGGTCCGGCGTCCCCGGATCACCCCGTGATCTCTCGGCGCTTCAGGGCGACCCCCGATCAGGTCAGGCCCGCGCGGAACTTCGTCGCCGAGATGCTCGGGGACGGTCATCCGTTCCGCGACGACGCGGTGCTCCTCACCAGCGAGCTCGCCACCAACGCCGTCGAACACCCCACCGGGCTCGTCTCCGGTCCGCGGGAGTTCCTCGTCACGGTGACGTTCGTCGTCCGGGGCGTTCTGATCACCGTCCAGGACCCCGGCTCCCTGAGGATCCCCTGCCCAAGGATCTCAGGACCGGACGCCACAGGCGGACGCGGACTTGCCCTCGTCAACAGCCTCGCCACCCAGTGGGGGTTCCACCGTGACTCCATGGGAACGGTGATCTGGTTCGAACTCAGCTCACCCAACTGAAAGAGCAGGGCCAGGAGGAGCCCGGCGGGGCGGCGTGGTGGTCTGGGCACGGTCCCTGGCCGGCCTTCGCCGTCCACACCGTCGATCAGGCCGCACGCACGGCGAAGAACCGGTCCAAGCGGATGCGGTACCCGCCCTGCTCTGATCACCGCGTTCCCCATCGGGCCCGGACTGGGCTTCCGCCCCCTCCGACCTCAGCCTTTGAACCTTTCCGGCGGGAGTGTCCAGCAGTGTTCGGCGCCCTTTATCCGCACTGCATGATTGACGATGCTAGTCATGACTGGCAATATCAGTCATGACTAGCAACTACTCCCAAGGTGGTGATCATGGCCTTACGGCCCGAACAGGTGATGTTCAACAGCCTCGGCACCCGTTGCGCGGGTGACCTCTACCTGCCGGACACGGTGTCGGCGGACTCCCCGGCGCCCGCGCTGGTGCTCGGGCACAGCGGCGTCATGGTGAAGGAGGCGTTGCGACACTTCGCGCCGTACTTCACGGAGGCCGGTTTCGTGGTCCTGGCGATCGACTACCGCACGGTCGGCGCAAGTGAGGGCGAGCCCCGCGGGCTGGACCACCCGGAGCGGCAGGTCGAGGACTTCCGCAGCGCGATCTCCTACCTCCATACGCGACCCGAGGTGCAGCCGGAACGGATCGGGCTGTGGGGGGTCAGCGTCGGAGGCTCGGTCGCGCTCCAGGCCGCCGTGCTCGACCGGCGCGCCAAGTGCGTCGTCGTGCAGAGCCCCAGTGTGATGAACGGCTGGCGTTACCTGGAACGGCTCCTCGGACGGGCCGGGCTGCGCGCCCTGCGCGACCGTCTCGACGAGGACTGGCAGCGCCGCCATGAGACCGGTGAGAGCGCCCGGGTCCCGCATCTGAACCTGGACCACGAGAACGCGCACCAGGCCCAGCTCCTGTCCACCGAGATCTACCCGACGTACCGCAACGAGAAGACACTCGACTCCACCGAGCACCTGCTCACCTTCGCCCCCGAGGACCTCGTCCACCGGCTGGCCCCCACTCCGTTGCTCATGATCGCCAACGGTGGCTGGGATCCGTACCACATGCTCGATGAGGCGCAGAGCGCCTTCGCCAAGGCCGGGGAGCCCAAGCGGCTCGAGGTGCTGCCCTACGATGTCCTCGGCCTCTACACCGGGCCCGGCCTCGAAAAGGCGATGAGCCTCGCCGTCGACTGGTTCGACCTCTACCTGCGCCGGACCGAGCTGCCGGTCGTGACTCCGGCGCCTACCCGCGAATCGGTGGCCGCCATGAAACAATGATCTACGGATGACACGCGAGGAGTGACGCGGAATGCCCAGCGGCGACCGAGAGCCAAGCCGTGACGACCTCCTGCTGTGGGTCGAGAAGGTCGCCGCGTTCTGCGTGGAGGAGTGGGCCCTGCCGCCCATCACGGGGCGCATCCTCGGCTGGCTGATGATCTGTGAGCCGCCCGCGCAGTCCGCGGGCGACATCGCCGACGCGATCCAGGCCAGCCGGGCGTCACTGACCTCCAACATGCGTTTCCTCACCAGCATCGGGCTGGTCCGCAAGGTCCGCCGCCCAGGTGATCGCGTCGTGTACTACCGCATCGAGGACGACGCCTGGCGTAAGGTCATCCAGCGCAAGTTCGCCAGCCTCAGCGTGTTCGGCGACATCGCCGACGAGGGTGTGGCGCTCACCGGCGGAGAAGGGCCTCGCACCGAACGGATTCGGGCCGCCCACGACTCCCTCGCCTGGTTGCAGGATGTCTTCGCACGCAACGCGGTCGAAGCGGCCACTCCGGACACCGACATCCACTGATCGGCGAGCGGCCCCGAGCCGCCCCTGACACCGACATCCCGTGATCGGGAGGCACCCCGATCGCTCACGACACCGATATCCCGTGATCAGCGGGCCCTCCGGTCACCCCTGACACCGACATCCCGTGATCAACAGGCCCTCCGGTCACCCCTGACACCGGCACGCCGTGGTCGGCGAACCGCCTCCGGTCGCGCCGGTACGAAATCTCATGGTCGGCCGACGGCTCATGAAGGCCGTCGGTCCGGCGCCCCGGTTCCGGGGCGTCATCTCGCGGCTCAAGGACGTGTCTCCATGCCTCAGCGACTTCCCCGTCTCAGCCCGATCCAGGAAACCCTGCTGCTCACCGCCTACTGCAAAGCCGTGGACAGCAGGCGGCCCGCCCCGATCCTCGGCGACACGATGTCCGCCGGGATCGTCGACGAGATCGACTACGACTTCGGCAAATTCAAGGTCCCGGCCAATCTCGTCATCACCGCCGCGCTACGCGGCAAGAAGCTGGACGCCGCCGTCCGCTCGTTCGTCGCCGCACACCCGGCGGCCGTGGTCCTCGATCTCGGATGTGGCTTCGACACACGCGTGTTCCGCTGCGACCCGCCGGAGGGCGTCGACTGGTACGACATCGACTTTCCTGAAATCGCCCGCCTTCGCCCCCGGTTCCTCCCCGAGCGGGCGCACACCCACATCGTCGGCGCCGACCTCACCGGGGAAGGATGGCTGGACGATGTGCCGCGTGACCGTCCCGCCATGATCGTGGCGGAGGGCCTGCAGCCCTTCCTCGCCGCCGACGCCTTCCAGGAGCTCGCCCGCACGCTGACCGGGCACTTCGCCACCGGCGAGCTCGCCTTCAATGGGTACACCCGGTTTGCGGCGTGGTCGATGAAGTACCACCCGACGATCAAGGCGATCGGCGTCGGCGCCGGGCAGGGGTTCGACGACCCCCGCGAACCCGAAAGCTGGAACGCCCGGCTCACGCTCGTCGAGGAGCAGATGCTGGTCGAGGCGCCGGAGGTGGCCGGGTTCCCGCAACCGCTCCGGGCGATCACGCGCCTCGCAGCCCACAGCGTCATCATGGCCCGGCAGGGCGCCCGCGTGCTGCGCTACCGATTCTGAACCGCGCGTGCCGTGCCACCGTTGATCGCGGCGACGACCTGGTTCGAGCGCGGCGACCGGCGGTGTGATGCGTCAGGAGACGCATCAGGTCGTATTGGTCGTTCTGCGAGCCGGGAGGTCCAGGGTGACCAGGTCGCCGTGCTTCTCGGGGACGTCGTCGAAGGGGACGACGTTCACGAACGGCGCCGGGTGTAGTGGTGGGCGATCAGGGCCACCATGGAGGCGACGGCGACGATTCCGGCGATCATGCCGACTCCCTCGGCGGGGCCGCCGACGCTGTTGCCGATGATGTTGATGACGGCGCACACGGTGAAGCCGAGCCACAGGATCACGCGGAGCGCGATGCCGCCGCTCGGCGGCCCGGGCCGGGGGGCGGGGGCGAACGGCGACGCGGAGGGCCGCGGCTGGGCGGCAGGTGTGATGCGGTAGGGGTCGTTCATGCTGATTACCCTAGAAACCGCTTCTGTTTGGGAAAATGAGGCAGTCTGCCATATCGATGGTAGTGCAGGGGGGAATGAAACGGTCCTCGCCTCAGCCTAGGGTGAGGGAAATGACCAGGGACGCCTTCGAGGCTTTGGAACGCCTGGCGGGAGGTCTCGGCACCGCGATCCTCGCCTCCATGGTCCTGTCGTTATGGATCCTGGTCGCCGCCGCCTGCCTCGTGGGGGTGGGGCTGCTGATGATCCCGCCGATGCTGGCGCTGACCAGGGCGGTGGCGGATCGGGAACGCGGCCGGCTCAACCGCTGGGGGTTCGAGGTCGTCACCCCCTACCTGCAACAGGACACGGCGACAGGCTGGACGGCCCGGATGCGCGCCGCCCGCCGCGACCCGGCGACCTTCCGCGACCTGCGCTGGGTGGCCGCGCACGCCACGCTGGGGCTGGTGCTCGGCGTCGTCGCCGTGCTGATGCCGACGATGACCCTGCGGGACGCGTCGTTGCCGCTGTGGTGGGGTCTGCTGCCACCGGAGAATCAGATCACCAGCTACGACCTGCCGCTCACCACATATCCCGCGGTGCTGGCGGCCGCCCTGGCGGCCGTGGTCGTTCAGGTGATCGCCGTCGTGCTCGCCTCGCGGATGGCCAGGTTGCAGGCGCTGCCCGGCGTACGGCTGCTGCGCCCGCATCCGTCGATCGACCTGTCGCGGCAGGTCGCCCGGCTCACCGCGACGCGCGCGGGCGCCCTGCAGGCGCACGCGGCCGAACTGCGCAGGATCGAGCGGGCGCTGCATGACGGCGCGCAGAACCGGCTGGTCGCCGTCGTGGTGACGGTCGCCGTGGCCAAGCGGGCGCTGGCCAGGGAGGCGGCGTCGACGGGCCTGGCGCTCGACGGGCCGCGGGCGGCGCTCGACGAGGCGCAGGGCGCCGCCGAGCAGGCGGTGGCCGAGCTGCGCGGGGTCGTCCGCAGCATCCTGCCGCCCATCCTGGAGGACAGGGGACTGTCCGGGGCGCTGAGCGCGCTGGCCGCGGGCAGCGCGGTCCCGTGCGCCTTGGCCGCCGACGACCTGGGGCAGCTGCCGCTGTCGGTGGAGACCACCGCCTACTTCGTCGTCGCCGAAGCGCTGACCAACGTGGCGAAACACAGCGGCGCGCGGAAAGCCCTGGTCGAGGTGCGCCGCGACGGCGGTCTGCTGCGCGTGGTGGTGAGCGACGACGGCAGGGGCGGGGCCTCGGAAGCCGGTGGCACTGGGTTGGACGGTATCCGCCGCCGGGTCGAGGCACACGACGGAATCATCACGCTGACCAGCCCGCTGGGCGGGCCGACGACCATCGAAGTGGAGTTGCCGTGCGGATCGTGATCGCCGAGGATGACGCGCTGCTGCGCCGGGGCCTGGTGCTGCTGCTGACCGGCGAGGGATTCGAGGTGGTGGCCGCGGCATCGGAACCCGACGGATTCCTGGCCGCGGTCGCCGAGCACCGGCCCGACGTGGCGGTGGTGGACGTGCGCATGCCGCCCACCCACACCGACGAGGGCATCAGGGCCGCCGTCGAGGCCCGGCGGCTGGTCCCCGACCTGGCGGTGCTGGTCCTGTCGGCCTACGTCGAGCAGGCCTTCGCCACGAACCTGCTGGCCGAGGGGACCAACGGGGTGGGATACCTGCTCAAGGAGCGCGTGGGCAACGTGGAGGAGTTCCTGGACGCCCTGCACCGCGTGGCCGCGGGCGGGACGGCGATGGACCCCGAGGTGATCGCCCAGTTGTTCACCCGCCGCCACGCCCCGATGGAACGGCTGACCGCCCGCGAGCGCGAGGTGCTGGCCCTCATGGCCGAGGGGTTGGGCAACACCGCCATCGCCCAGCGCCTGGTGGTGACCGACGGCGGCGTGCAGAAGCACATCCGCAGCATCTTCGCCAAGCTCGACCTCGCCCCCACCGACCAGGTCGACCGCAGGGTCGCCGCGGTCCTGCACTACCTGGAAAGCTGACCGTCACAGCAGTTCGCGGAAGCGGCCGTCACGGGGGCGGCCGTCACGGGGGCGGCCGTCGCGGGGTGGGCATCGCGGGGGCGGCCGTCACTGGTCGGCCGTCACCGAAGCAGCCGTCATGGAAGCAGCCGTGGACCTGCCGCGCCTTCCGCCTGCCCGTTTCATCGCCGCTGAGCAGACCTGGCGCCACTTTCGACGGTACAGCAGGGGCTACCGGAGGTTCGGCAGCCTGCAACGTCGTCTCGGCAAGATCCTCTTCATAGGGTTCTGGACGTAGGCCAAAAGGCCGCACCACGTGCGCCGATGTACCTCCCGGCCTCCCCCTCAGCCCTATGACAAGGAACCATCATGCGCTCCTCCATCGCCACCCCGCTGCGCCGTACGGCCATCGTCGCCGCCCTCGCCTCGGCCTGCCTGGCCGCCCCGCTGGCCGCCCACGCCGACGAGGCCCCGCCGACCTCCGCGACGGCCCTGGGCCAGGGCGTGGACCTGGAGCGAGTCACGATCCTCGATCTGCAGCAGGCCATGGACGGCAAGCGGCTGACCTCCGAGCAGCTGACCCGCACCTACCTGCAGCGGATTCACCAGCTGAACCCCCGCCTCGGCGCGGTGGTCACCGTCAACCCGGACGCCGTGGCCCTGGCCCGGCGCAGCGACGCCGTACGCCGCTCCGGTAAGGCGCGCGGACCGTTGGAGGGCATCCCGGTCCTGCTCAAGGACAACATGGACACCGCGGACCGGCAGCCGACCACGGCGGGCTCCACGGCCCTGCTGGGGGCCCGCCCGGCCAAGGACGCGTTCCTGGTCAAGCGGCTGCGCGAGGCCGGAGCGGTGATCCTCGGCAAGGCGAACATGACGCAGTGGGCCAACTTCCGCTCCTCGGCCACCATCGCGGGCTGGAGCTCCACCGGCGGCCAGACCCACAACCCCTACGTCCTGGACCGCAGCCCCTGCGGATCCTCCAGCGGCTCGGCGGCGGCCGCGGCGGCCGGCCTGGCCGCGGTGACGATCGGTACCGACACCGGCGGATCGATCGTGTGCCCGGCGAGCATGACCTCGACCGTGGGGGTCAAGCCCACGCTGGGTCTGGTCAGCAGGACCGGCATCGTGCCCATCACCGCACGCCACGACAGCCCGGGACCCATCGCCCGCAACACGACCGACGCCGCGCTGACGCTGTGGGCGATCTACGGACCCGACGCCGCCGATCCGGACAGCGCGCAGACCGCCGGCAAGCTGCCCGCCGACTACCGCACGGTGCTCAAGCGCGACGCGCTGCGCGGCAAGCGGATCGGGGTGTGGCGCACCGGCCACACCGGCATCGACCCCGACGTCGACCGGGTCTTCGAGGCCACCGTCAAGCAGCTGCAAGCCCTGGGCGCCACCGTGGTCGAAGGCGTGGACGTGCCCACCGCCAAGAACCCGGCCGAACACCTGTACCCGGCCGTGCTGAACGAGTTCAAGCACGACCTGAACGCCTACCTGGCCGCCACCCCCGGCACCCACCCCAAGACCCTGACCGGGCTGATCGCCTACAACAACAAGCACGCCAAGATCGAACTGGCGAAGTTCAACCAGGACATCTTCGAGATGGCCGACAAGACCACCGGTGACCTGTCCGACCCCGCCTACCGCGAGCACCGCGCCATCGTGACCACCCAGGCACGCCGCTCCATCGACGAGGCCCTGGCCAAGTACCGGCTGGACGCCATCGTCTCCCCCACCGAGCTGCCCGCTCCGAAGGTCGACTACCAGGGCGGCGGGAAGGACGCCGAGGCCTTCGTCGGCACCAGCGACAACACCTCGGCGGCCGGCTACCCGCACATCAGCGTGCCCGCCGGATACACCAAGGGCGGCCTGCCGCTGGGGGTGTCCTTCATCGGCACCCGCTACAGCGACGCCAAGCTTCTTGGCTACGCCTACGCCTACGAGCAGGCCACCCAGGTCCGCAAGGCCCCCCGCTACCTGCCCACCCTCCCCTAACCGCCCCACGAACCGCCACACGACCGGCCGACAACCTCCAGGACCGCTGGGCGGGCGCACATCGCGCCCGCCCAGCGCGTTTTCCCCGGACCACCCGGGTCCGTCATTCTCGTCGTTGGAAAGATCAGAGGGTTCGCGTCGTATGCGAGCCTCGCGGGTGGTGGGTCAGCTGGGCCAGCCGGCCCGGTTCGAACACGACTCGCGGGAGATCCCTGAGCCGGTGTCCGGGAAGTCTCCGAAGCGCTCGCGGTGCAGGTGTGCGAAGAAGTAAGCCATCTCCTCGCACTCGGCGTCCGGCACCGCCCTCTTCGGGTCCTCGGCGACCGCGGTGTAGAAGTCGCGGCCCATCGCGACGATGAAGCCGCGCGCGTAGAGGAAACCGTCGTCGGAACCGTCGGTGACCTCGTGGACGTCCGCGCGGTCGATGTCGTAGAGCTTGCGCTCGACCACCCGGTCGAGATCCGTCAGTTCGGCCGCCGACAATCCCTCGCCGATGGAGCCGAGGTTGCTCAGGAACTCCTCCAGGGCGGCTTCGACCACGGTGAACGGCGACGTGCCGTGAAGGTCCTCGTCGGGACCGGGCGTCGTCTGATGTGTCAGCGCCCGTCGCGCCTGGTCGACCTCCGCTCCCAGCGGCGCCCAGGCGGCCTCCACCAAGGCCCAGAGACCTTCTTCGTCTCCCGGGAGCCGCTGATCCCTCATGCCGTCGCCGCCTCTCATGACCAACCCTGCGTTCTGTGCCGATCACACAACCAGAAGGCACTGACAATCGGCTGCCGTCGGGGCGATGACCGGCCCGGCGGGAAGCCTTCAGAGCAGGCCGCAGTGGCGGCATCTGCCTCGCCTGCGCAGGTGGTAGGCCAGCGTCGCCACACCGAGTGCCACGGCCCAGATCGGCCAGTACGTCATCGGACTGCTCAGCCAGGCGGCCGGGTCGGTCCATTTCGTGATCCGTACGGCCTCCGTGCCCGCGGACAGCAGCACGACCGTGACCACCGACGCGAAGGTGACGGGAAAGGCCGGAGGCACGCGTCTGCCTCGTAGGCCGATCACCCAGCGCGGCCAGACCTCGCCCCAGCGGTGCACCAGCCCGAGGGCGAGCACGCCGCCGCCCGCCGCGAACGTGGCCAGGGCCGCTCCGGCCCACACCAGGCCGGTTTCGCGCAGCCAGCGCAGTTCCTCCTCGGAGAACAGCAGCGGGATGTTCAGCGCCCACGCCCAGCGGATCACGGCGTAGAAGAGGGGGATGACGAAGGCCGTGTAGGCCGCCCAGCGTCCCCACCTGGCCGCCGAGGCGGGGGTCGTCCAGGTGGCGGTCCGATGCGCGGAACGGCCGCAGCCGCCGCAGGAGTCGTCGGTACGCCGCTGGAAGGCCAGCGCGGCGCCCGCCCACAGCACTCCTCCGGCCAGGCAGAGGATCAGGTTCAGCACCGGCCAGGGAAGCGCGGCCTCGAAGTAGTCGGCGTCCGGCCAGCCGAACGGCAGCCCGACGAGGAAGATCGGAGCGTAGGCGACCGCCGTCAGGACGCGGGCGTCGGGGATGAGGCCGACGAGGGTGAACGCGGCGAGCCAGGCCGTCGCGAGCACCGCGACGCGGACCACGCCCCGTGGCCGCATCCGGGCCGTGGTCGGTGCGAGTGCCGCGCCGTGCGAACGTACTCGGACCGTGGCCGGTGCGAGTGCCCCACCCCGTGACCCTGCCTGGGTCGTGGCCGGTGCGGGCGCCGCGCCGCGCGGCCGTGCCCGGGCCATGACCAGTGCGAGTGCCGCGCCCGCGAATCCGAGTGCGGCGATGACCGGTGCGGTTCCCGCCGCCGTCGAGGCGCCCAGCAGTGACTCCGCCCTGGCGTCGGGGATGTCGCCCTCGCCGAAGGGGAATCCCGCGCCGCCCAGCGCCCAGTGGAGCCCGAGCCCGCCGTAGAGCAGCGACCAGGCGCTCGCCGCGTACGCCGCCCGGCGGGGCCATCGGGCGGTCGTCGTCCTCCGGTTGTTCGTGGTCGTTTCCATGGTTCAAGCGTTGAGCGGTGCGGGGCGGCGGCCCATCTGCCGTTCGGCGGATCCTGACCGGCGGACGGGGTGATCCGTCGCCCTTTCGGTAGACCTCCCGTGGCTGGACGGCCCCTAGAGTCGAGGCATGGACCTGGTCGCCGCGCTCCTGGCGCTCGCCGCGACGATCGCGGTGTTCGTGCCGCGCGTGCCGCCCGCGTGGCCGCCCGCCGTCGGCGGGGCGCTCTCGATCGCGATCACCGCCGCGTATCCGTTGGGCGGGTGGCAGGGCGTCGTCCTCCCCTGGACGCTGGTCGAGGTGCCGTCCCTGCTCGTGCTGACGCTCGTGTCCGCCAGGCGCGCGCCCGCGCCCCAGGCCGTCGTCTCGACCGGGCTCGCGGCGGGCGCGGTCGCGGTGATGCTCGTCCGCGCGCTCTGGCCCGGCGACCTCGCCTTCACCGTCGGCGCCTGCGCGGGCTGGTCCCTCCTGGCGGTCGGGGCGGCGGGAGCCGGTCTCTACGCCCGCACGCTGGACAACGGCCGCCGTCGCGCGGTGGCCGAGGCGAGGCGGTCGCAGCGGCTCGTGCTCGCCCGTGACCTGCACGACTTCGTCGCCCACGACGTGAGCGGGATCCTCGTGCAGGCGCAGGCCGCCCAGCTCGCGCCGGGGCCGGTCCCACCGCAGGTGACCGACGCGTTGCGGCGCATCGAGGACGCGGGCCAGCGCGCCCTGGCCGCCATGGACCGGACCGTGCAGATGCTCCACGAAGCCGAGGACACCGGATCGGGTACGGCGGAGCCGCTGCCGGGAGTCGACGGCCTGGCGCACCTCGCCGAGGGCTTCTCCCCGTCGGTGCGGGTGGACCTGTCGATCGACCCCGGCCTGGAGCGGCGGCTCTCCCGGGAGACCTCCGCCACCCTCTACCGGATCGTGACGGAGGCGCTCACCAACGTGCGCCGCCACGCTCCCGAGGCGGTCTCCGTCGTGATCACCGTCACCCGGACGGGAGAGTCGGTCCGCCTTCTGGTCACCGACGACGGCGGCGGCCACTCGGAGGCGGCCGACCGTGGCGGGTTCGGTCTGGCCGGGCTCGCCGAGCGGGCCGAGATACTCGGCGGCTCGCTGTCGGCCGGGCCCGAGCCGGGCGGCTGGCGGGTCGAGGCGCTCCTGCCCGTCCAACCGCGCCGGACGCGCCGGGACGCCGGCGGGCAGGTGAGCCGCCCGGCCGTCAAGACGCGTGCGAACCGCCTGGCCGCCGAGACACGTGCGGACCAGCCGGTCACCGAGGCGTGTGCGGACCGGCCGGTCACCGGTGTGCGCGCGAGCCGCCCGGCCGCCGACGGTGAGGAGCCGACATGACGACCCGGATTCTGATCGCCGACGACCAGGAGGACGTGCGGATCGGGTTCCGGCTCATCCTCGACTCCCAGCCCGACATGACCGTGGTCGGAGAGGCCGCCGACGGCCGCGCCGCCGTGGACCTGGCCCGGCATCTGCGGCCCGACGTGGTGCTCGCCGACATCCGCATGCCGAAGCTCGACGGACTCGAGGTCACCCGGCTGCTGGCCGGCGAGACCCGGGTGATCGTCGTGACGACCTTCGACCTCGACGAGTACGTGCACACCGCGCTGCGCGACGGCGCCTGCGGCTTCCTGCTCAAGCGCTCGGGTCCCACGTTGCTGATCGAGGCCGTCCGCGCCGCCATGGCCGGTGACACGCTGATCAGCCCGCAGGTCACCGTCCGCCTGCTGGCCCGCCTTCGCGCGTCCGCCGCACCGGCCGCGCCCGCCGAGGCGCTGACGGAACGAGAGCTGGAGATCGTCCGCCTGGTCGCCCAAGGTCTCACCAACGCCGAGATCGCCGCCGAGCTGTTCATCGGCTCCGGCACGGTGAAGACCCACGTCGCGAACGTCCAGCGCAAGCTGGGCGCGGCCAACCGGGTCGGCATCGCGGCCTGGGCGTGGAGGTCCGGCGCCGCCACCGGAACGTAGCGCGCGGCCCCGGAGGGCTGAGTTCTCTTTTTAGACCCTTAGGGGTTGGAGTACGGGTTAGATCAGGGGCGACCCTCAGTGACCGGGCGCTGACCGGGGTGACACGGTGATCGCGAGGCAGTCACCGCCTTGGGATCTGGAGTGGACATGAGCGATCTGACACCGACCGTCACCATCCCCGTCGAGTTAGAAGAGGTGAAGCAGTACCGGCCCCTGTCCGTGCTCGCCGTCTGGGCGGCGGCCGCCGTGCCGATGGGGGTGCTCGCGTGGGTCGTCGTCCCGGCGGTGGCGGGGCAGGGGGCCACGGTTTCGCGGTTCGCCGTGACGCTGATCGCGGCGCTCACCGTCGGGCTGGTCTGGCAGTGCGTCCTCGCCCTGTCGCTCGTCGCCTTCGAGCAACGCAGTCTGCGCTGGGCCGTCGTGCGTGACGCCCTGTGGCTGCGGGCGCCGTCCGACCCGTCGGGTCGGCGCGGCGGCCGCCTGTGGCTGTGGACGCTGGCCTTCGGGCTCGGTTTTATGATGCTCCAGTTCGTCCCGTTCGGCCTGTCCGAGCCGACCGACCGCAGCCTCGGCGAGTTCCTCAACTCCCCCGGGGGACAGGAGACCCTTCACGGCAACTGGGGGCTGTTCGCCCTGGTCTGCGCCATGATGCTGTTCAACACGGTGGCCGGTGAGGAGCTGCTCTTCCGGGGGCTGCTGCTGCCTCGCATGCGGGGCGCCTTCGGCCGGGCGGACTGGGTCGTCAACGGTGTGCTCACCGGGCTCTACCACCTGCACCAGCCGTGGTCGATCCCCGGCGCGACCGTGGCCGGGACCTTCCTGCTCGCCTACCCGACCCGGCGCTTCCGCAGCGCGTGGATGGGGATCGCGGTCCACTCGATGCAGAGCGTCTTCTTCGCCGCGCTCGTCTTCATGGTCGTCATCCGCTGAACCGGGGCCGAACGCGAGCACGAGGCCGAGACGGGAAGGAGAGGCGGGCGGGCCGGTTCAGGTGGAGGGCAGTGCGGACCGGAGGAACTCGCGGACGGCTTCGGCGAAGCCCTTCGGGTCTCCCGCGTAGACGAAATGGTCGGTGGCCAGTTCGGCGAGGCGGGTGTTCGGGCGGCGGTCGATCATGGCCTGGGCCTGGTCGGCGGGGATGACGCCGCCCTCTGAGCCTCGCACGAGAAGGGCGGGGCAGGCACTGGCCAGCCAGTCGGCCCAGTGGTCGCCGTGGACGAGGTCCTCTGAGTCGACCATGTCCTGCGGGTGGAAGGGGAGCCGCCAGGTGCCGTCGGCGTTCTCCCTCAGAGTGTCGGCGAAGTAGGGGGCGGCCTGGCCGAGGGCCTCGACCAGCGCCTCGCGGGTGGCCGCCTGGTACGGCAGCCCCAGCACGAAGGCCAGCGGGTTGGGCCCTTCGAGACCGAGGACGACCGGCGCGTCCGCGTTGACGAAGGCGGTCACCCGTTCGGGGTGGCGGGCGGCGAGCTGGTAGGCGTTGACGCCGCCCAGCGAGTGCCCTGCGATCGCCACCTGGTCGAGGCCGAGGTGGTCGAGCAGAGCGAGGACGTCGGCGAGATAGCCCTCCCGGGAGTAGTCGGCCGCCCGGTCCGACTCACCGTGACCCCGCTGGTCGGGGGCGATGACCCGCCACTCGGGGGCCAGCTCGGCGGCGACGGCGGCGAAGCTCGCCCCTTCCGACAGGTGCCCGTGCAGGGCGAGCAACGGACGGCCGGGACCGCCGAAGTCGAGGTAGGACAGGCGGCGGCCCGCGATGTCCAGCTCGGCCCGCACCGGGGTGACCGTCTGCGCGATGGCGTTCTGACTCATGACGTGCTCCTTCACATGAACATGACCGCGTACGGCTCCGCGGACCGGCCCTCGTGCGGCCCGCGTTCCTTGCCTGCCATGAAGGTACAGAGGATTTGGGCATTTGCGCAATGCGATCGCCTAAGGCATTTGCGCAAGAAGGAGGTGACACCGCGGGCAGGGCAAGTAGCATCCCGCTATGGGAAATCGTGAGGACCTGCTCGTCGGCGCGAGGCGCTGCCTTGAGGAGAAGGGATGGGCGCGGACGACCGTCCGCGACATCGCGGCGGCGGCCGGGGTCAGCATGGCGGCCATCGGCTACCACTTCGGCTCACGGGAGGCGCTGCTGAACGCGGCGCTCATCCAGGCGATCGACGAGTGGGGCCTGGAGGCCGGGCAGACGGCGTCCTCCGCCTACGACGACCAGGCCGCCACTCCCGAGGAGCGGTACGAGGCCCTGTGGGCGCGGCTGTCGAAGTCGTTCGGCACCCACAGGAAGCTGTGGGTCGCCAGCATCGAGGCGTTGCTGCAGGCCGAGCACTCGCCGGAGCTCCGCGACCGCCTAGCCGGAGGCCAGCGGGAAGGCCGCCGGGGGCTGGCCTCGATTCTGCTGGGAGTCGAGGAGGACAGCCTTCCCGAGAGCACCGTGCGCACGCTCGGCTCGGTGCAGTTGGCCCTGCTGTCCGGCGTGATGATGCAGTGGCTGGCGGACCCCGAGCAGGCGCCGACCGGCGCCGAGGTGGTGCGGGGGCTGCGGGCCCTCATGAACACCTTCGAACCCGCAGCCGAAACCGAAAACGCCGACGTGAACACCCCCGGACCCGCTGCCGAAGCCGACAAGGCGGACCAGGCCCAGGCCGCGGACTAGCGTTCGAGCGGCGGCGTCGTCACCCGCCTTCGGAGCCGCCTCGGCGTCGTGGCCGCCGACAGCAGGGGCGGAACGGCGGCGATCACGAAGCACAGGGTCAGCGGCAGGCTCTCGACCAGCATGCCGACGGCCGCCGTTCCGGCGGACGCACCGGTGTTGAAAGCCGTGTTGACCCAGGCGCTCGCCCGGACGCGGTTCTCCGGCACGGCGAACTCGTCGGCGAGCAGGTACGCCGTGGTCAGCGCCGGGGCGACGAACAGGCCCGCGACACCCACGGTGACGGCCAGGACGTACAGGTCGGGTGAGAGTCCAGCGACGACGAGCGCCAGCCCCAGGGCGACGGCCAGCAGCGGCAACCGGACCTGTCCCGGCGCGCGCCACGACCGCGCGCCGTAGGCCAGGCCGCCGAGCGCGCTGCCCGCCGACAGCGCGGCCTCGACCCAGGCCACCGCGGCGGGCTGGTGCTGACGCTCGGCGAAGACCACCATGAGCAGACCCAGCGCTCCCAGGCACAGGCCCACGCCGCCCGACACCAGGACCGGCTGGATGATCAGTCCGCTGCCCGGTCCTGCCGCCTTACGTGTCCGTCGCCCACGTGACGAGACCGGTGCCGGATCCGCGCCCCCGCCCCTGCCCACGTCCGTCCCGACGTCGGCCCCCTCGTACGGCCCGCCGCCCCAGCCGTCGCCCGGGTCGTCGCCCGTCCGGGAGGCTCCTTCCCCGACCGCGCCGTCGTCGGCCCGGAGAGACCCCTCGCCTACCGCACCGTCACCCGCCGGGAAGGACCCGGTGGCGCGGACGGTGGGTGAGGAAACGAGGGCGAGAGTGCCGACCAGCACCAGTGCGGCGCTGGCGGCCACACCCGCGGCGGGAACGGCGAGTACGGCCAGCAGACCGGCCAGCAGCGGCCCGGTGACGAAGAGCAGCTCTTCGGCGACGGTGTCCAGGCTGTAGGCGCGCTGCAGCAGCGACCTGTCGGGCAGCAGTTCGCTCCACAGCGCCCGCATCACCGGACCGAGCGGAGGAGCGCACGCGCCCGCCGCGACGGTCAGCACCACCAGCCACATCCCGGGGGTTCCCGGCCGCCAGGTGGCGACGGCCAGGCAGGTCAGCGACAGCGCGTAGACGGCGGCCATCAGAGGCAGGGTACGGCGGATCCCGTAGCGGTCGATCAGACCGGCCCGCAGCGGGGACAGCAGGGAGATGGCCAGCCCGAACAGGGCCATGACGGCTCCGGCGACGCCGTACGAACCGGTGGCGTCGGTGAGGGTGAGGATCAGGGACAGGAAGACGATCCCGTAGGACAGTCGGCCGATCAGGGCCGCGCCGAAGACGCGGCAGGCGTGAGGGGTGCGCAGGACAGCGAGGTACGACGGAGGTCGCGAAGGCGAAGACATGGAGGAAGACATGAAGGGGGTTCCTCTGGAAGGCGGCGCGCGCCTGGGGCGCCGCGGATGTGCGGGGACGCCGAAGTGCCGCACCCGGTGGGTGCGGTCAACGACGAGGTCCTACGCACAGAGAAGGAACACGCCCGCCACCCTAACAACGCTCCGTCGTTGGAGTCAGCCCCGTTTCCGGTGAGCGCCCCTGTGGCCCCCGGAACTCACCACGGCATGCCGAGGCGCTTGAGCTGACGGCGTTCCGCCGCCGAGGTCGGCCCCGTTGCCAGCTGGAGCCGCCCTCAGAGCACCGGCTCTCCCAGGATCGGAAACGCCGGTGAGCGGCGGAGACGTTCGGCGAATCCCGTGAGCGCCGCTCACGGGAAGGGCACGCCGGACGCCGCCCCAGACGCCGGGCGAGGCCGTCTCACCGGATCGGCGTGCGGCGCTGGGACGGTAACCGGTCCGTAGGAGGTGTCATCCGTCCCGGTGAGGTCGCCTCACCGGATCGGCGTGCGGCGAGCAGGACGGAAACCCTCCGCGTCGGAGTGTCACCCCATGGTCTTCGAGCCGTCCAGGGACTCGCGGATGATGTCGGCGTGACCCGCGTGCTGCGAGGTCTCGGCGATGAGGTGGAGCAGGACCCGGCGAACCGACCTGCGCGCGCCCGGCTCGAACCACGGGGCCGGCGGGAGGGGGTAGGAGGCGTCCAGGTCGAGCGTCGCCACCAGCTCGTCGGTCGTGTGGGCCACCTTGTCGTAGGCGTCGAGCAGACCGGCCAGCGTCTCGCCCTCAAGCATGCGGAACTGGTTCGCCCAGTCGCCCTCCCCGCCCGTCATCGCCTCGGGGTCTCCGAGCGCGAACCGCATCCAGCGGGCCTCGACGTCTGCCACGTGCTTGATCAGGCCGCCCAGGCACAGCTCGCTCGCGGTGGTGCGCAGCGCCGCCTGCTCGTCGGTCAGGCCGGCGACCGTGTGACGCAGGAAGCCTCGCTGCATGACCAGCGACTCCAGCAGGTCGGCGCGCTCACCGGTCAGGGTCTTGTTCTCCGTCATAACCACGCCATCGGCCTTTCGGTCGTTCAGGGGGTGCGGGGGATGCAGGGGACCCGTGGGAAACCCCTGTACGCACAGGTTAGAACGGCCCACCGACATTTCCGCCTCGCCGGATTCGGACCCGCCACGACCTCGGCCTCGCCGCTTCCCAAGGAGCCTCGGTGCGTCTCCGAGGGACCTCGGCACGCCCCGCTGAGGCGACGGGCAAAGCGGCCACTACTCTCGGAACCATGTTCGACCAGCTCATCTGTCACTGCCTTCTCTGCGTCGCGCACGACGAGGATCTCGACGACTTCGACCGCGGCATCATCAGAAAGGTCGCAGAGCACGGATGGGCGGTCGTCATGGTCCCCGAGGACGAGGACGGGCCCGGGTGGGCGTTCACCGTCGGGCTGTGGCACACCTTCCGCTCCCCCGAGATCTCCATGTTCGGGCTGGACATCGAGGTGATGAGAGGGTGTCTGAACACCCTCGCCGACCAGGTCGCGGCGGGGCGCGGCCTCGTGGCCGACCAGGAGCGGGACGACGTCATCAGGAACTACTCGGTCGTCACCAAGAACGTGGACCAGAGCTGGTACCGGTCGCTGTTCGGCATGGCGCTGCGCTTCTACCAGAGGCCTCCGTTGCCCTTCATGGAGGTGGTCTGGCCGGACAGCGCGGGCCGGTTCCCCTGGGATCCCCGGGCGACGCCGCGACTTCGCGATCTCCAGCCCTCACTGTGGATCCACAAGGACGACCACGCTCCGGGACCGTGGACGAAGCTGCCCCTGTAGTGCTGTGACCGGGAACGTTAACCGGGTCACGCGCCGTTCGACAGCGCCGGGCACGCCCAGGTCGGTGCTCGCCGTACCGGCGCTCAGAAACACCATGAACCCGGTGAGGGCATGCGGTCGCCTCACCGGCCGCACCGCCCAGGCAGGGTGAACCCGGTGAGGGCATGCGGTCGCCTTCCTGGCCGTACCACCCAAGCAAGACGAACCTGGTGAAGGCACACGGTCGCCTCACCGGCCGCACCGCCCAAGCAGGGTGAACCCGGTGGCGGCAGCGATCGCCTTCCTGGCCGTACCACCCAAGCAAGACGAACCCGGCGAGGGCATGCGGTCGCCTCACCGGCCGCACCGCCCAAGCAGGGTGAACCCGGTGGCGGCAAGGATCGCGCCTTCCTGGCCGCACCGCCCAGGCAGGGCGAATCCGGCGAGGGCGTGCGATCACCTCACCGGCCGCACCGCCCAGGCGGGTTGGTGGGCGGTCGGCCTCCTGGCGCGGTGTGTTCTCCGCCCCCGTGGTCGCGTGTCCCTCGTTCAGTGGCCGGAGGACTGACGGCCAGGTGTGGGGGTACGGACGGGAGACGGTCCGCCGGAGTCGTCGAGGGGGCCCGGAGGTCTCGGGTCTGTCCTTCGAAGATCGCCGGGGGCCGTTGACTACCGGACGGTAGGATTCGGCTGGTGCCTGTCACCAGTCCGTGCGGGCGTCATCTGAAGCGGTAGGCACGACAGAAGACGGATGAACAGGCATGGCGGTGAACGACACCGGAGGCGGGAGGCGGGAGGCGCTCGACCGCACCGGCCTGTCGGCCCGGTCCGACCCGGGCATGGAGCGCTTCGCCGGGCTGGTGGCCCGGATCCTGCGGGCGCCGATGGCCCTGGTGTCCCTGGTGGAGGACGACCGGCAGGTCTTTCCCGGCCTGGTCGGCCTGACCGAACCGTGGGCCGGGCTCCGCCAGACCCCGCTGTCGCACTCGTTCTGCCAGCATGTCGTGGCCGGCGGCGAGCCGCTGGTCCTGGCCGACGCCCGGCTCGACGAGCGGCTGTGCGCCAGCCCGGCCATCGAGGCCCTGGGGATGGTCGCCTACGCCGGGATGCCGCTGACCGACGAGGAGGGCCGGGTGCTGGGGTCGCTGTGCGCGATCGACACCACGGCCCGGCAGTGGACGCAGGCGGAGCTGACCGATCTGGCCGACCTGGCGCAGGCCTGCTCGGGCGAGCTGCGGCTGCGCATCGTCTCGCACGCCGCCGACGTCGCCAGGCGCGAGGCCGAGGCGGCGCGCTCGGCCGCCCAGCGCGCGCAGGCCAACGCCGAGCTGCTGCTGCGCGCCTCCCAGGAGATGGCCGACACCGCCAGCGTGCAGGACGTGCGGCGACGACTGCGGCACCTGGTCACCGGGCCCCTGACCCCGCACTACATCGGTCTGAGCCTGCTGAGCGGCGACCGGCTGGTACGGGTGCCCGACCCGGACACGCCGTACGCGATGGAGGACGACTTCGGCCACTACGCCGCTGTTTCCGCCTTCCCCTCGGCGCGGGCGCTGCGTGAACGCCGGATCGTCTCCGTGCCCGACCGGGAGGATCTGACGCGCCACTACGGCGCCGAGGCGGTGGCCGCCTTCGACTCCCTGGGGCTGTCCTCCGCGATGTGCCTGCCGCTGATCGCCAGCCGCGGTCCCGTGGGTGTGATCATGGTCGGATGGAATCAGCCCCACCGGACCGACCTGGTGGAACGCGCGACGTTGAGCGCGCTGGCCAGCTACACCGCCCACGCCGTGGCGCGGGCGGTGTTCCTCGGCGAACGCATCACCGTGGCCCGGCAGCTGCAGAGCGCCATGCTGACCGACCTGCCCGCCACCCCCGGCCTGGACAGCGCCGCCCTGTATCTGCCGGCCGCCGACGACGACATGGTCGGGGGCGACTGGTACGACAGTTTCCCCCTGCCGCCCGCTCCCGGCCAGCCACAGGGCTCCTCCCTGGCGGTCACGGTCGGCGACATCACCGGCCACGACATGCGGGCCGCCACCCTGATGGGGCAGGTGCGCAGCATGCTGCGCCAGGCCGTGCTGGACCACCCCGCGCTCGGGCCCGCGGCCGCGCTGACCGCCCTCGAGCACGCCTGCCTCAGCCTGCCATTGGCCGCCACCGGCACCATCCTGCACGCCCGCCTGGACCACGTCGGCCCCGGCTGGACACTGACCTGGTCCAACGCCGGGCATCCGCCCCCGCTGCTGCTCCTGCCCGACGGGCGCACCTGCCAGCTGGACCGGCACGACGTCCTGTTCTATCCGGGCCTGCAGCACGGCCCGCGCACCGACCACCGCCTGACCCTGGAACCGGGCTCGACCCTGCTGCTGTACACCGACGGCCTCGTCGACCAGCCGGGCCACGACCTCTCCTGGGCCATCGACGAGGCTCGCGCCCTGCTGGCCGCCCACGGCGACCGGCCGCTGCCCGCGCTGCTGGAGACCCTGGCCGGTGAGCTGGCCGGGCCGAAGGCCGCCGACGACGTCGCCCTGCTGGCGATACGCGTCCCCCGCCGAGGGTCTCCGCCGGTGAACGGATCTCGCCTCAGCGCGGCAGAGCCCTGATCGGAACACCTCATCAGGACGGTGTCGTGTTTCGGACTCACCGGAGACTCAGAGGGACTCGCAGGCACTCGGGGGGACTCGGGGACTTGGGGGGACCCGTCGGGAGGTGAACGCCGAGACCCGGCGGACGTCCCGCGGGTTTCGCATGACACCCTGTCTCGATCGATCAGCACCAATACGGGACAGAACACGTGATGACTGACCAAGACAGGCCGGATCGGGGCAGTGTCATCGACCTGCTGCAGCGCGTCGGCTCGGTGGCGCTCCCTGTCGGCGTCTCGCTCTACGCCCTGCTCTATCTGGGCATCCAACAGGTCTACGGCGTGTTCGACATCAGCCCCGAGCAGGCGGGCATCGACCAGGCGACCCTGTTCGGCCGCCTCGTCGGATGCCTGATCCTGCTGGTCCTGGGGGGCGTGCCGGTCCTGGGCGCGCTGGTGGGGGTCGGCTGGCTGCTGGACAGACTCGCCCGGGGGTGGCTGGTCAGGCTGGGGCACGCCGTACGGGAACGCGCCTGGGCGGCGGCGGCCGTCGGCGCGGTGTGGTGCGGCGCGACGTACTGGGGTCTCCTCGGCTACGCGGGTCTCGCGGAGGGGACGGAGCTCGCCGTGATCGTGCTGGTCGCGGTGGGCATCGGGGTCGCGGTCTTCCTGGTGCCGTTCCGGCTGCTGCGCCGCCGCCCGACCGGCAGGGCCGGGATGCGGACCGTGATCGCCGCGTTCACCGGCATCGGGCTCGGATTCACGTTGATCGGGCAGATGGAGTCCGACGCCGTTGAGCTGGCCTCGACCGGGCGCGGCAGCCTCGTGCTGAGCATGGTCGGCTTCCAGGACCAGTGGGTGGTCGCCACCACGGGGACCGGCAGGCCCGTGCGCGGCGTGCCGTTGCTGCTGCTGGGCGAGCACGAGGGGACGTACGCGTTCTACGACTGCGCCAGGCGGGAGACCTTCCGCCGCCCGATGGGCTCGACGGTGCTCCAGCAGATGGAGCTGGAGCCCGAGCACGACGAGAGCTTCACCTGCGCCGCCCCCGCCCCCGCGAAGGAGCCTCCGAAGAACCCCACACTGTCTCCGGAGAACTCCGCGCCCTCCTCGAAGAACCCCACACCGTCTTCGGAGGACCCCGCGCCGTAGGACCCTGTCAGGCCGGTTTCCCGAACCAGCGGCCAAGGGCGGTCCGCAGGGTCGACGGGTCGCCGGGAGACCGCCAGGCGACGTAGCCGTCGGGGCGGATCAGCACCGGCTCGCACCGCGCCCGTACGGTGTCCACCCGCCCGGCCCACTCCCGCGCCACCTCCACGAGCCGGTCGTCGTCCCCGAGGAACAGCGGCCTGCCCGCGCGGAGCAGCTCGACCAGCGTGACAACGCCTCCCACCCCTCCCGTGCCTCCAGCGGTGCCTCCTTCCGTCTTGAGCTCCGTGTCCTGGGCGAACGCGCCCGCGCCGGGGTGGCCGACGTCGTAGACCGTGTCCGTGGCGCTGAGCATGCCGCTCAGGTAGTCGTTGACCTCCCGCAACCTCATGAGCTCGGCGAACAGCTCGCGCAGTGGGTCGATCGCAGGGTCTGGACCGGCCAGGGCGGTCTGGGCGCGGACGTTCCACAGGACGCGGGCCGCCACCGGGTGCCGCTCGGCGTGGTAGCTGTCGAGCAGCCCCTCCGGGGCCTGACCGCGCACCTGCGCGGCGAGCTTCCAGCCCAGGTTCACAGCGTCCTCGAGGCCGGTGTTGAGCCCCTGCCCTCCCCAGGGGAAGTGCACGTGGGCGGCGTCCCCCGCGACGAGCACGCGCCCCCACCGGTAGGTCTCGGCCTGCAGCGCGGCGTCGCCGTACCGGGACAGTTCGCGCGGCTCGGTCATTCTGACGGGACGGCCCGCGATGTGCTCGGCCACGCTCCGCAGCTCCTCCAGGGTGACCGGGGCCCGCCGGTCGGCGTGCGGCCCCCGGAAGTCGTAGGTGCCGATCCGGCTGTGGCCGTGCACGCCTCCGCCCCAGACCATGAGCCAGCCGCGCGGGGTGCGGTGCCAGCCGCCGGGCAGGGGGTCGAGCAGCCGTACGTCGCCCATCAGCGCGGCGACGCCCGCCGGGGTTCCGGTGAACGGGATGCCGGCCAGCTCGCGGACGGCGCTGCGGGCTCCGTCCGCGCCGACGGCGTACCGGACGGCCAGCTCGTACGGCCCCGCCGGTCCCTCGACGGTCAGCGTGACCCGGTCGTCGTCCTGGACGAGCCCGACGACCTCGTGTCCTCGCCGGATCCGGGCGCCCAGCTCGGCGGCGCGGTCGGCGAAGACCTGTTCCGCCCACGCCTGCGGGCTGCCGACGATGCTCGGCCCCTCTCCCGCGACCGCGCCGAGGTCGAGCTCGAACATGCCGGAGAAGTGGAAGCGCACGCCGCCGTAGGAGGACCTTCCCACCGCCTCCAGCAGCCCCCTGCGGTTGAGGAGCTGCGCGGTCCTGGCGTGCAGCGTGCCCGCCTTGGACTCCCCCGTCGGCGCGGGAAGCCGTTCGAGGACCACGACCCTGACGCCCTGGAGGGCGAGCTCGGCCGCGAGCAGCATGCCGACCGGACCGCCTCCGGCGACCGCGACGTCGAAACCCAGGACGTCGGACTCGGCGATGTCGAATTCCACGGGGTCTCCTCAGGCGTCCACGCGCGCGGGCCGGGGGTCCGCGGCCCGGCGACGCCGGAAGGTCAGGGCGGGTAGGACGCTCAGCGGGAAGCCCCCGTGGACGACCGCGTACGCGCTGGTCACCCACTGCGGTGTGTAGGCGGAGAAGCCGAGATGGCAGCCTCGGGGAGGGGGCTGGGACGGGGAGGGGGACGGCATGACTTCCTTCGATTGTCCGACACATACGAACAGTTTGACTGTTCGGGATCCTCGTACAATTGAGCCGAGGCCGTCAAGTTCGTCTCTTCCGTACACTCGTTCCATGACCGCCCTCCACCCGTCGCTCGAGCAGTTCCAGCTCGAAGAGGTGCTGGCCGCCCTCGGCCACCCGATCAGGGCGTCGATCGTGCGGACGCTCGCCTCCGGCGAGGAGATGTTCTGCGGCGCGATCGTCCCCGACGTCCCGAAGTCGACCCTCACCCACCACTGGCGAGTGCTGCGCGAGAGCGGCGTCATCCGGCAGCGACCCTCGGGGCGCAAGCTCTACATCACCCTCCGCCGCGACGACCTCGACGCCCGTTTCCCCGGGCTGCTCGACCTCGTCCTGTCCGAGGAGACGTTCGGCGGGGCCGCCTGGCAGAGCGCCGCCGACTGACCCCTCCCGCCCCGCCCTTCTCCTCTCCCGACCCCGTCAGCGACTCCCGGCCCTCCCTGCCCCGCCGACGACACCCTGCCCTTCCCGGCCCCGTCGACGGATCCCCGGCGCCCTTCGCCGCGAAGAGAATGCCTTCCGTCGGCGAAAGTCAGCCGCCGAAGCGACAAAAGGGCCGATCAACGCGCTCGTCGACTCCACACGGCATTTCCGATGGCGTCCGGCCCACAGAGCGGGCCTCTCTTACCTGAACTCTTTCTGGAACGTGCCACATTTCATGGATTTGCGAACACCAGAGCGACCTGCGACTTTTATGCGATTGTTGTTCCGGTGTTCACCTACGGGGAGGGGTTCGGTGTCGAGACCGACGTTCCGGGAGCGGTTGCGGTACTGGTTCGACAACACCATGTCGCGAGGCACGGTGGCGCTGATCGGCTGGCTCGCCCTCATCTCGCTGGGGCTGATCCTGCTGGTCACGGTGCTGAGCCTGTGGCTGACCCCGGACGAGGCGGCGAAGAACAGCGGCTTCGCGGGCATGCTGTGGGTTTCGCTGATGCGCACACTGAGTCCCGGCAAGGTCGCGAGCGACAGCGGGAGCACGCTGTACGTCGCGCTGATGTTCGTGGCGTCCATGGGCGGCCTGTTCATCGTCAGCGCCCTCGTCGGCGTGCTCTCCAACGGCCTCAAGACCAAGTTCGAGCAGCTGCGCAAGGGCAAGTCACGGATCATCGAGAAGGGACACATCGTGATCCTGGGCTGGTCCGAGCAGGTCTTCACGATCGTCACCGAGCTGGTCCAGGCGCACGCGAGCGACAAGGGGTCGGTCATCTCGATCCTGGCCGACAAGGACAAGCCCGACATGGAAGACGACATCCGTCGCCATGTCGGCGACACCGGCAGGACCAAACTGGTCTGCCGGACCGGACGGCCCACCGAACCCGCCGACCTCGACCTGATGAACCTCGACGCCGCCCGGTCGGTGGTCGTCCTGTCCCCGCAGGGCGACGACCCCGACGCGCACGTCATCAAGACGCTGCTCGCGCTGGCCAAGCGCGCGGGCGACCACCCTCCCGTGATCGCCGCGATCGCCCGCACCGCGAACATGGCCGCCGCCCGTCTGGCGGGCGGCCCCGACGTCCACCTGGTCGACTCCGACGACACCGCCTCCCGGCTCATCGTGCAGTCGTCGCGGCAGTCGGGCATGTCCGTCGTCTGCATGGACCTGCTCAACTTCGACGACGGCGAGATCTACCTGCGCTCCGACCCCGACCTCACCGGCATGACGTACGGCCAGGCGCTCCCGGCCTACCAGACCGCCACGGTCATCGGCCTGCGCAGGCCCCGTGGCGTCATGCTGAACCCGCCGACGGACACGGTGATCGACGCCGGGGACGAGGTCATCGTGATCGCCCACGACGACTCGCTGATCCACCTGGCGGACGGCATGCCGCAGGCGCGGGAGGAGGCGATCGTCTCGGCCGAGCACGTCCGCCCCGGGCCGGAGCGGACCCTCGTGCTGAACTGGAACGGCAGGGGCCGCGAGGTCGTCCGCTATCTCGACGGCTACGTCGCCCCCGGCTCGGTGCTGGACATCGCCTCCGACCACCCGGACGCCTCGGTCCCCTTCGAGGGGCTGGCCAACCTGACGGTGAACGCCAAGGAGTGCGAGACCACCGACCGCTACGCGCTGGAGTCCCTCGGCCTGGGCGTCTACCAGCACGTGATCGTGCTCTCCGACGACCGCTACACCGCCGAGCACGCCGACACCCGCACCCTGATGACCCTCCTGCAGCTGCGCGACATGCAGACCACGCTGGGCGAGCGGTACTCGATCGTCAGCGAGATGCACGACGAGAACAACCGGAGCCTGGCCGAGGTCACCGAGGCCGACGACATCGTGATCAGCGACACGGTCATCGGCCTGCTCCTGGCCCAGCTCGCCGAGAACCAGCACCTGGCCGAGGTGTTCGGCTACCTCTTCGACTCCCGGGGCTCGGAGATCTACCCCCGCCCCGCCGACCAGTACGTCCACGCCGGGCTGCAGGTCAGCTTCGCCTCGGTGATCGAGTCGGCCAGACGCCGCGGCGAGACCGCGATCGGCTACCGTCTGGCGGACCGGGTGAACGAGGCGCCCCACTTCGGCGTCGTCCTCAACCCCGACAAGTCCCAGCCGCTGCGCCTGGGCGACGGCGACTCCGTGATCGTCCTGGCCGAGCGCTGACCGCCGGGCGGACCGGGCGAGCGGCCCCTGCCGCCCCGGAGCCGGGCCCGTGGGAGCCGCGCCTCACTCGTCGAACGGTTCGGCTCTGAGGCACAACAGACTCAGCAGACACGGAACGGCGAACATGACGGTCGCCGACCACGAACCCGTACCGATTCCGTGGAAACCGTTCACGAGCTGGGGCAGGAGTCCGGCGAAGACGATCGCCGCGCCCGCGTAGACCACCGACATGCCGGTGGCGCGGACGCGGGTCGGAAACGCCTCCGCCAGCAGCGGGATCATCGCGACGTTGACCGCGACCACGAAGGGAAGCGCCAGGAGCATCAGCCACAGACCGACCGAAGAGAGGCTCCCGCTCCCCAGGACGGAGGCCGACACGGCGAGTACGGACGCGCCGACGACCCCCGTGACAGCGACCCTGCGGGCACCGGCCTCGATGGCGGCGACGCCCCCGAAGAGTGCGCCGATCATGAACCCCAAGACGCCGGCTATGATCACCGCGCGGACCGCCACCGGCTCCATCGCTTCGCTCTCCATGGCGTCCAGCAGGAAAACGCTCACGGCCTGGAAGCCGCCCACTCCGAAGGACAGCCCGCCGATTCCGAGCAGCACCGACCGCCACGAGGTCCGCAGGAGCTCCACGATCGGCGGCCCGACCGGCTTCTCCTCGTCCGCCTGGGCCTGCTGGAAGTCGGGGGTCTCCTTCAGGGCCCACCACAGGAACAGGCCCGCGGCCAGTGTCAGCGCCGCCATGACGAGGAGAGAACCCTGCCAGCCCCAGGCGCTCGCCAGGTTCTCGTCGTTGCCGATCACATGGTCGGCGTCGGCGAACATCGCGGAGAACATGAGGCCGAACAGGCCGACGATGAAGAGCATCCCTCCGCCCATCACCTTCGCCTCCGGCTCGGCGTACTCGAAGGCCGGCAGCAGCACGGTGACCGGTTTCACGCCGAGCGTGAACCCCAGGGCGACCCGTAACACCACCGTGAGCACCACGGCGCGCCCGTCACCCGGCTCGGAGCCGAACAACAGGGCCGTGAGGACGACGATCGTGCTCGTCACGGCGAGGCCGGCCAGTACCGCGGGCTTGCGTCCCGCCCGGTCGGCGAGGTGGCCGAAGCAGACGCCGCCGAGCAGTCCGACCGGATAGCCGATCCAGTAGACGAGGGCCGTGGCCCCCGCGAGCGAATCAGTCGTTCCCGAGGGGAAGAGCAGGTCGCGCAATGTCTGGTCGCCGCCGAGCGCATGCTCGAAGAAGAGGATGTACACGGCGAGGCAGAACACCTCGATCACGACGCCGATGAGCATCATGTCGAGCATGGAGGGCACACTTTCGTCGTCATCGTCGTCGGCGGCCATGTGATCCTCCGGGAGACCTGAACGTCGGCGTCCGCATGAAAAATTCAGTGAAGGTGAATCTGGGTTGTCAGCGCCGTTCACATTCGTCGCGCTGTTCGCACTTTCCGCGCCCCGAGCCGTGTTCATGCTACTCAGCACGACGACTTACGCGAGTCATGTGCGCCCATAGCATTTAGGGAATACTCAGCGCACGCATGAAATAGAGAATCAAAGGCATGGCGTCCCGATTCGGTTATGGTCCGGCCGGAAGCGCTCCGCCCGGCGCGGCCGACCGGCCGTCGGCGGCTCCGCCATCCCCGGACCGCTCCGTCAGGAGTCGGCGGGCTCGGTCCTGCCGGTGGTCCGCGTCTCGGCCGTCCCGGCCTGGTCAGGGCCGGGTTCCCCGGTGGACTCCTCGTCCCGGCTCTCGCTCCGAGGGTCGGCGTGGGTTCCGGCCAGGGCTTCGACACCCTCTTCGGCCCGCTCCTCCGTCAGGCCCTGCGGCCGGGCGTCGGCGCGCCACCGGGCCGCCTCCTGGTAGGCCGAGATCACGGCGGCGAACATGGCGACCGGCATGGCGAGGAGGAGAAGGGGCTGGTACAGGCCGCCCGTCATCGTGAGAACGAAGAACACGACGGTGAGAACGATTCCGCCGCCGACCCAGTCGGCGGGCCTTCCCGGCACGTTCAAAACCATTCCCTCCACTCGTACCAGGGGCCCTCGATGTGTTTGTAGGCCGTCTCCAGGTCCTGGTACACACGCGCCTTCGGGCTCCAGATGAAGCCGTACCGGTCGAGGAAGCCCGCGTCCTCCAGATAGAAGATCACGCCGTCGTCGGACCGCTCGATCGACGACACCTGGTACAGCCCGGCCCATCGCCTCTCGCTCGCCGGTTCCTTCCCGGCCGCGATCCGCTGGGCGATCTGCTCCATGCTCGCCTTGGAGAGCGCGAAGCGGGCGGAGGAGGGGACGTCGAACCACAGGAGCCCGAAGACGGTCGCTCCGACGAGCGGCACCGCCGCCCAGCGCGCCCAGTGTCTGCGCAGACCGGGACGGCCGTCCGCGCGGAGCAGGCCCACGACGAACCGGGGTCCCCAGACGACGGCGACCCCCAGGGCCAGGAGGGCGCCCACGATCTGGGTCATGAAGTAGCTGCCGGGAACGCTGTCGCCGTACGTCAGCAGGAGGCCGGCGAAGGCGGCGGAGGGGATGAGCAGGCGTCCCGGTGGGCCGGTGAGCACTCGGGCGAGCGTGGAAGGGCCGGAGCTCGCCGACCGCGTCATCGGGGAGTCCAGCGGCCACTCGGGAGCGTTTCCCAGCATGGTGCAATATAACGCGCCAGTGATCACAGTGACCAGCGCGCGTGGGGGTCGTCGCGGCGACGACCCCCTGCCGCCACCTCAGGCAGTGATCATGAAAGCCAGGCCCAGCAGGACGATGACGGGGATCAGCCACACCACGGCCTCGACAGCGAACTCCTTGTACACGGTCAATTTCTCCCTTTAAGTCCCGCTAAATCCATAAATTTGGCCATGCGAAGCATATGCGCATCCAGGAGCAGCCCCGCACTCCCCCTCCCCCTGACCTCCCGACTCACCCGCCCCGGGTGCCTGGCGGCGACCGCGGCGGCCACGACCGCGCCGAGCGAGAAGCCGACGAGGTCGGCGGGCCCGCCGAAGGTCGCGGCGACCTGGTCGGCGAGCAGGTCCAGGGTCAGCTCCCCGGTGGGGAGCGGGGTGCCGCCGCTTCCCGCGTAGTTCGGAGTGATCACGGTGCGCCGGTCGGCGAAGCGGCCGACGAGGTGACCGGCAGGGCGGCGGTCGGCCGGGTGCTCCGGGAGGCCGCCGTCCACTACACCGATCCGGCGCATCCTCCCGGCTGTCTCATCGTCAGCGCCGCGGTCAACTGCGGCCTCGAGTCGGCGGAGGTCGAGGAGGCGATGCGCGCGCTCAGGCAGGCGACCAAGGCCGGCATCGGAGCCCGCATCGCCGAGGACGTCGCGGCGGGGCTGCGCCCCGAGGACACCGACGTCGACTCCATGGCCGCGTTCTACGCCGCCGCCATCCAGGGCATGTCGGTGCAGGCCCGCGACGGCGCGACCCGCGAGCAGCTGGAGCGCGTCGCCGACCTGGCCATGCTCGCCTGGCCCGAGGGTCAGTGCCCCTTGGCCGAGGCGTCCTCCAGCGGCTGATCCCGGGCCGCGGACCGCAGCCAGCGGACGCCGTACGGCGGAAGCGTGAACTTCACCCGGCCGTCGGCGGGAAGATCGAGCGTGCCGTCGACCAGCAGGTCGGTCAGCACGTGGTCGCCCTCGAAGCCCTTCAGGACGAACTCCACCTTCGCCTCGCGATCGGCGAAGTTGTGCACGGCGACCACCGTTCCGCCCTCCGCGTCGGCCCTGTGGACCAGCACGGCGTCGTCCCCCGAGGCCAGGACGTCGTAGTCGCCCCAGGCCAGCTCGGGCGACTCCCGGTAGCGCTCGACGAGCATCGTGACCCAGCGCAGCAGCGAGTCCGGGTCGCGGCGCTGGGCGTCGACGTTGACGTTGCGCGGGCCGTACTCGCCGGTGGGAGACGGGACGGGGGTCTTCGGGGTGACGGGTGAGAACCCTCCGTCCGGGGTCCACTGCATCGGGACGCGGACGGCCATCCGGCCCTCCCCCTTCAGGTTCTCGCCGAGGCCGATCTCCTCGCCGTAGAAGAGCACCGGGGTGCCCGGCAGGGAGAACAGCACGCTGTAGGCCAGTTTGAGGCGTCTGAGGTCGCCGTCGAGCATCGGCGGCAGGCGTCGCCGCAGCCCCCGGTCGAAGACCTGCATGGTCTTCTTGGGACCGAAGGCGTCGAAGACCTCCTGGCGCTCGGCGTCGGTGAGCTTGTCCAGGGTCAGCTCGTCGTGGTTGCGGACGAAGGTGGCCCAGTGGGAGTCCTTCGGCGGGGTGGGCCGCTGGCTGAGGGCGTCGGCGAGGGCCCTCGGGTTCTGGCGGGCCATGGACAGGTGGAAGCGCTGCATCCCGATGAAGTCGAAGCACATGGTGACCTCGTCGCCGTTGCCGTCGCCGAAGTACCTCATCAGGTCCGGGTAGGGCAGGTTGACCTCGCCCAGCAGGATGGAACTGCCGTCCCGGCGGTTCATGAAGGCCCGCAGGTCGGCGAGGAAGGCGTGCGGGTCGCCGCCGATGCCCTCGATCAGGAACGGCACCGCGTCCACCCGGAAGCCGGACAGGCCGAGCTCCATCCAGAAGCCGAGGATGCGGGCGATCTCGTCGCGGACCTCGGGGTTGTCGATGTTCAGGTCGGGCTGGAAGCGGTAGAAGCTGTGCAGGTAGTACTGGCCGGTCTTCTCGTCCAGCTCCCAGATGCTGTCCTCCTTGTCGGGGAAGACGATCGCCTTCGGGTCGACGGGGTCCGGCTCGTCCTTCCACACGTACCAGTCGCGTTTGGCCGAGTCACGACTGGCCCGGGCCTCCTTGAACCAGGGGTGCTCGTCCGAGGTGTGGTTGACCACCAGGTCCGCGATCACCCGTATGCCCCGGTCCCTGGCGGTCCGCATGAACTCCACGAAGTCCCCCAGCGTGCCCAGGCGGGGGTCGACGGAGTAGAAGTCGGTGATGTCGTAGCCGTCGTCACGGCCGGGGGTCGGGAAGAACGGCATCAGCCAGATGCAGGTGACCCCGAGCCGGTCGAGATGGTCGATTTGCTGAGTGAGCCCCCTGAAGTCACCGATGCCGTCGCCGTTGCCGTCCTTGTAGGTCTCGACGTCCAGGCAGTAGACGACGGCGTTCTTCCACCACAGATCAGCCGTGTAGGTCAGTCGCATGGTGACTCGCACTACCCGAGCCCAGAGGCTTTATCAGGATTTATAACAGCAAACGATCCCGGGATCGGTGCCGCTCGGCAGCCACACCGGCGCGGGACGGCTACGGTGGAGGCGACGACCCTGGAGGAGATCATGCGGCAGCTGAGGCGCGGCGCGCCCTTCGGCTGGTTGCTGACCCTCCTGTTCCCGCTGCTCGTGGCCGTGGGCGGAGGCCAGAGCGGGTCCGCCGCCACGGCCGCCGACGCGACCGCCCTCCCCCGGCACGCGCTCCTCAGCGTGACCGGCGCGGAACGGCACCCCCTGTCGCGCGGAGAGCTCTCCGGCCAGCGTCAGCACGACCTCGCCGCCGCGTTCGCCGCGGCTCTCGTCGCGGCCGGAGCCGGAGCCGGGGGCGGCCATCCGGTCGCCTCCCCTCCCCCGGGCTCCCCGCACCGCCTCACCGCCGCGGTCCTCGACTCCCGCCCCGCGGGCGAACCCCCGGGCCCGCTGGCGTCCCCGCTGGTCAGCCCGGCCAGAGCTCCACCCTCCACAGGCGTCTGACCCACCCCGGGGCCACCCGGGGACTTCGCCGTACCCGCGAACGCTCCGAACGCTCCGAACGCCCCGGCACGCCCTGGGGCCTTCGGACGTCTCGCCGTGCCCAGAGACTTTCCCCAGCCTGTGGAGGCTTCCATGTCGCGTGCCCCCGTGGTACGCGCGGTGACGGCGCTCGCCGTCATCGCCACATCACTTCTCATCGCGTTGACCATGACGCCGCGCCTGGGTCTCGACCTGCGCGGCGGCACCCAGATCGTGCTCGAGACCAGGGACTCCCCGACCGCCAAGGCCGACGCCGAGGCCACCGACCGCACCCTCGAGGTGCTGCGCCGCAGGGCCGACGCGCTGGGCGTCGCGGACGCCCCGCTGACCCGCTCCGGCGAGCGGCGCATCATCGTGGAACTGCCCGGCGTGCAGGACCCGGCCAGGGCCGCCGAGGTCATCGGCAAGACCGCGCAGCTCACCTTCCATCCCGTCCAGGGCATGGCCGACGAGTCGACCAAGGCGGGGAACGGCGAGCAGGTCATCCCCGACGAGGACGGCGTCAAGCTGCTCGTCGGCCCGGCCAGGCTCACCGGGAACGGCGTCAGCGGCGCGGAGGCGGGGACCGACCCCCAGCAGGGCGGCGGCTGGTTCGTCACCCTGGACCTGCGCGACGAGGGTCGCCAGGCGTGGGCGAAGCTGACCGGCGAGGCCGCCTGCAACCCGGTGGGCGACCCTAGACGGCGGGTCGCCATCGTGCTCGACTCGAAGGTCCTCATCTCACCGCAGGTGAACGAGGGCGTAGCCTGCCGCGTGGGGCTTCCGGGCAGCTCCACCCAGATCACCGGCTCCTTCACCGTGGAGGAGGCGCAGGATCTGGCCGCGCTGATCAAGGGAGGCTCGCTGCCCGTACCCGTGGAGATCGTCGAGCAGCGGACCGTGGGCCCGACGCTCGGCGCGGCCGCCATCACGGCCAGCGCGCAGGCCGCCGTCATCGGCGTGGTGCTCACCGCGCTGTTCATCATGCTGACCTACCGCCTCGCGGGAATGATCGCCACCATCGCCCTGGTCTGCTACGCGCTGATCTCCTACGCCGCGCTCGTCGCGCTCGGCGCCACGCTGACCCTGCCGGGTCTGGCGGGGTTCGTGCTGGCGATCGGCATGGCCGTGGACGCCAACGTGCTGGTCTTCGAACGCGCCAGAGAGGAGTACGCCGCGGGACCGCGACTGCGACCCGCCCTGGAGAAGGGCTTCCGCAACGCGTGGAGCGCGGTGGCCGACTCCAACATCACCACGCTGCTCGCCGCGGGACTGCTGTTCTTCCTGGCCTCGGGCCCCGTGCGGGGCTTCGGCGTCACACTGAGCATCGGGGTGATCGCCTCGCTGATCACCGCCATGGTCATCACCAGGGTCATCGCCCAGTGGGCGGTGACCCTGCCCGCCGTGGCCGGGCGGCCCCGGATCACCGGCCTGGCGGACATCGGCAGGGTCCGCAGGTGGCTGACCGCCCACGGCCCCGACCTGATGCGGCGGCGGGCGCGGTACTTCGTGGTCACCGGCGCCCTGGTCGCGACGGCCCTGGCCGGGGTCGTGGTCCGCGGGATCGACTTCGGGGTCGAGTTCACCGGCGGCAGGCTGACGGAGTACTCGACGAGCGTCCCGATGACCGCGGACACCGCCCGCGAGCTGGTCAGCGGCGCCGGGTTCCCGAACGCGATCGTGCAGTCGTCGGACGGGGCCGTCTCCGTGCGGACGGGAAGGATCGACGCGGCGGAGGCGGCGAGGATCGAGGCCGCCCTGGAGAGCCGCGGCGGCCAGGTCACCAAGCAGCGCGACGAGCTCATCGGCCCGAGCCTGGGCGAGGAGCTGCGCAGGAACGCGCTGATCGCGTTGGGCGTCGCGCTCGCCGCGCAACTCGCCTACCTGGCCTTCCGGTTCCGCTGGACGTTCGGCCTCGCGACGGTGCTGGCCCTGGTCGCCGACGCGGCGATCGTGGTCGGCGCGTTCGCGTGGCTGGGCAAGCCCGTCGACGGGGTCTTCCTGGCCTCGATGCTCACCGTGATCGGCTACTCGGTCAACGACAAGGTCGTGGTCTTCGACCGGGTCCGCGAGCTGTGGGGGGCGCGGCGCAGGACGCCGTTCGCCGAGGTGGTCAACACCGCGGTCCTGCAGACCGTGCCCCGCACGGTGAACACCGGCCTCGGCGCGCTGTTCATCCTGGCCGCGCTGGCCGTACTCGGCGGCGACTCGCTGACCGACTTCGCGGTGGCGCTGCTGATCGGCATCGTCACGGGCACCCTGTCCTCGGCCCTGGTCGCGGCGCCGCTCGCGATCGAGTTCGAGAGGCGCGGCACGGCTCCGCCGCCGCGTCCCCGTCAGGGTCAGGCACGCCGCCCCCGCGAGGGATCGGGAGCCGTGGTCTGACCTGCCGGGACTCCCCCGGGATCCGGTGTCTCCCGCCGGGTCCCGGGTTCCCCTCTCCGATCCGGGGCCTCCTTCCGGATCCGGGCTTTCCCTCCGGAGGGGAGGGCCCGCTAATGTGCGTTGGGTCTGATTTCCCTGCTGCCGGAAGGCGGATGCACCCGTGGCGGACGACTACGCGACGACTTTCAGGATCCTCGACGTCGACGGCGACGGCCTGATCTCGGTCACCGAGATGACGCGTCTCATGGAGGTGCTCGGTCAGCCGATCACCCCTGAGGCCGCCGCGCAGGCCATCGCCAGGATCGACCGGGACGGCGACGGCCTCATCTCCCTGGAGGAGTTCGCCGGATACATCAACTAGACCCTGTGGCCGGGGACGCTCACCGGGTCGCGCACCGCTCGTCGGCGCCGACCCGCCCAGCGTCACCCCTCGCCGTACCGGCGCCAGAGACGACCCCAGACACAGCGAGCGGCGGGCGATGCACCCCCGCCATGAACCACCACACCGGGGCGGCGGGCCGCACTGCGGACGGTCATGGGCGGAGTAGGAGGGGAAGGTGCTCATCGGGTCGGTGTCCCGGGCGGACGCGGTGAGGACGGGCGGTCTGGGCCTTGGCGCTCGGCCCGCGGATCCCCCTTGCCGGCCATGACGGCCACCCGCGGGCCGAGCGTGATCGGAGGCATTCCCATGGACACGGCCTCGACACCTGCGGGTTTTCCCTTTCGTCCTCCGACGCGGCTCCCGCGGGCCTCCCGCCGCGCGTCTCGACGCGGGCATCGCGACCGCAGGTTCCGCGACCGTGGGTTCCGCGACCGCGGGCTTCGCACGAAGTGACCTCGCCCCGGATTCCGGGGGGCGAAACTTCACACCGCGCGCCGCCTCATGACCGGCACCGCCCATGAGGCAACCACCCATACTTCCTTAAATGGATTTATGCATATTTAAGTCGACTCAACTCATCAAAACCCGGTACCGGCCGGGCGTTATGGCAAAGCATTCAGGCCTGGCCTGGAGAGCTATTGACTCTCCATTCGCGACCTAATAACTTAAAGTAGCCAATGAGATTCATACTGTAACGGAGAGGTAAGGGTTCGATGCATCACTCAGCCACGCCGCCCGTTCACGACCGAGGTGGCACATGACCACCGCCCCTCTCGAACGCGTCAGGCTCCGTTTCACCCTGCTCGACACCGACGCCAACGGTTACGTCGAGGCGGACGACTTCGAACGGCTCGCGATCCGGATCATCAAGGCGGTGGCCGAGCCGGTCTCCTCGCCGAAGGCTCTGGCGGTCCTCGAAGGACACCGCAGATACTGGCGGGGGCTGGTCGACGACCTGGGGGCCGACCACGACGGCAGGGTCGCTCTCCACGAGTACGTCACCCACGTCGCCAGGCCCGAGCGTTTCGACGACGTCATCCGCGAGTACGCCGAGTCGCTCGCCCTCCTGCTCGACGTCGACGACGACGGGTTCATCGAGCACGCCCACTTCCTCGCCTGCATGCGGGCCGTCGGTTTCCACCCGGCGAGCGTCGACGCCCTGTTCGCGGAGCTCGACCCGTACGGCGCGGGCAAGGTCGCCGTCCGCGCCTGGGTGGCCAGCATCAAGGATTTCTACGGCAGTCAGAGAACGGACATCCCGGCTCAGCGCCTGCTGGCGGTTCCCAGCGTGGGCTGATCCGGATCCTGTCCAGCGGATCGGTCGCTCCCCTTCGCCGACCTCCCGCCGACTCACCGCGACAGCGCGGAGCCAGCCGGAGACAACAGGCACACGACCGGTCTCCAGGGTCCTCCATCCGGCTTTCTCCGCGGGAGGTGAAACATGGCCGGAGGTCTCGCACGTGAAGCGATTCGGTCGATGCGATCGGCGTTCCCCTTCGAACCCCCTCCAGGACGCCACGACCTGATCAACCTGAGGGACAACGAGAATCCCTTCGGCGGCCCGCAGCGCCACTACCCCGACAACACGAACGGCGACCTGGTCGCCGCGTACGTCCGCGCTCTGGACGTCGTCGAGGTCGCGCCGGGCTCCGACACCCCGGGGTGGCACTGGGGAGCGGACAACATCCTGATCACCAGGGGCGCGGCCGACGCACTCGACCTGGTCTTCCGGGCCTTCTTCGATCCCGGCGCGGACGCGGTGGCCGTGACGCCCCCCACTTTCGCGATCTTCGACGAGCTCGCCACGGTGTACGGGGTCGCCCGGCGCCCGGTCCCGCTCCTGGGCGAGGACCTCGACCGGCTCGACGTCGGGCGGCTGATGAAGCTCCCGGTCAAGGGCGTCCTGCTGTGCGATCCGGGAAACCCGACCGGCACCTGTCTCGCACCGGAGGACGTCCTGCTGCTCCTGGACTCCTTCGACGGCCTGGTGGTGATCGACGAGGCGTACGTCGAGTGCTCGGGACGCCCGTCCTACCGGCACCTGATCCCCGACCATCCCAACCTCGTGGTCCTGCGGTCGATGTCCAAGGCGCTCGGCATGGCGGCCCTGCGTCTGGGGGCCGTGCTCGCGCATCCCGAGCTCGTCCTCGCGCTGCGCAAGGTGCGGCTGCCGTTCGCCCTGCCGGGGCCGGTGACGGCGCAGGCCATGAACGAGCTGTCACGTCCCGCGCTGCTGCGCGCCCAGATCGAGACCTTCGCCGAGGAACGCGACCGTTTCGCCGCCGAGCTCGCGCGGTGCCCGGGGGTCGGACGCGTCTTCGCCGAGGCGGGCTTCGTCACGGTCGAGGGGGACGCCGAGCTCGCCTCCCTTCTGCGCCTGGCGGGCTTCGACACCCTGCCCGAACCGATGGGCTGGCCGGGACACGTGCGCATCTCCATCGGGAGGCCGTCGGACAACTCCCGTCTGATCGCCGCGCTGAAGACGACGACGGCACGGACGTCGCGGACGCCTCAGCCGGCACGACCGGATCGACCAGGACAGACAGCGCGGGAAGCGCAGACAGCGGGGTCACCGCCGTCCCGGGTGAAGGGACACCAGACATGAGCGCCGAGACGACCGCGGTGACGTCCGTGACGACCGTCGCCCGCGACGACATCCGGGCCATCACCTCAGTGCGGGTGGACGGCGAGACCCACCAGCTCGGCCAGCAACGGGACTTCCGCCGCAACGGCGCCCTCGCCGCGTTCCTGCCGGAGGCGGGCCGCCCGTCCTTCGCCTGGGTACGGCTGCGCGACGGGGAGACCCTGGCCGTCCACCGGCATCCGACCAAGTCGATGATCCTGGTCTGCAGCGGCTCGGTGCTGCTGCTCGGCACACGCGAACGCGAGCTGT
Source organism: Streptosporangium carneum (assembly GCF_027922005.1). Lineage (GTDB taxonomy): Bacteria > Actinomycetota > Actinomycetes > Streptosporangiales > Streptosporangiaceae > Streptosporangium > Streptosporangium carneum. The sequence goes on from NZ_BSEV01000010.1 coordinate 147,932, forward strand.
CGGAGGGCGACGTGGTGTGCGTCCCGCCGGAGAGCGACCACGGCTTCCGCACCCGTCCCGGCGAGGAGTTCCACGGCCTGTCCGTCCAGTTCGAGGGGGCCGGTCTCTACGAGCACGAGCTGGCCCCCAGGGCCAGCTTCGGCGAGGCGGGCGCGGCGCTGGCCGAGCTGGAGCGGCTGAACGAGTCGCTGCTGGAACGCCACACCGGAAACGCCCTGTTCACCCTGTTCGGCACGGGCAGGCTCCGGCACGAGCCCGCGCTGCGCGCCCGGTTCGTCGCCGCCCTCTACGTGTGGTCGACCTACTTCCAGCGGATGCTCCACGCCCGTCAGGCGACCTGCGCCGACGCGGACCTGCGGGCCGAGTACGGCGAGCACCTGCGCGAGGAGCTCGGCCACGACCGCCTGCTGCTCGAACACCACGACGCGGACGCCGAGGCCTACGACACCGTCCTCGAGGCGGCGGGAAACTGGTTCGTCGCCCAGATGCACCAGCTGGACGAGGCGCAGAAGATCGTGCTCGTGCACATGGTGGTGGAGTCGAGCGGTCACGTCTTCGGCCTCGCCACCTCGGAGATCTTCTCCGAGGAGGCGAAGGGCGGCTACTTCGACCTGCACGCCGAGGCGGACGACGACCACCGGCGCATCGGCAGGGCCTACCTCCACCGCCTGCCCGCCTCGGCGTTCCCCCGGCTCATGGAGACCTGCAGACGGGCGTGGGACCAGATGGACCTGGTCCACGAACGCATCGCCGCCTGGACCCTGGAGCGCCAATGGTGACGAGACCCCGGAGAGGCCGCGGGGGCGACCGCGCGCCGCACGACTCCTCCGACCAACCGGACGAACGCCACGGGGCCAGGCATCCCGTGGTCGTCATGGCGGAGTGGATGGCCGACGTCTTCGTCGACCTGGGTTACCGGATCTCCGAGGGGCCCGAGGTCGAGGCCGAGTGGTTCAACTTCGACGCCCTGAACATGGACGACGGCCACTTCGCCCGCGCCCCGGACCGCACCTTCTTCGTCGCCGACCCCTCAGGACGGGGATTCGGTTCGGGCCTGGTGCTGCGGGCGCACACCTCGCCGGTCCAGGTGCGGGAGATGCTCGGCTCCTCCCCTCCGATCCGGATGGTCTCCACGGGGCGCGTCTTCCGCCCCGACCCGGTCGACGCCACCCACAGCCCGGTCTTCAACCAGCTCGAGGGGCTGGCCGTCGACCAGGACCTGACCATGGCCGACCTCAGGAGCACGCTCGACTACTTCGCCGCCCGCGTGTTCGGGCCGGGGACCGTGACCCGGTTGCGGCCCCACTGGTTCGCCTACACCGACCCGTCCGCCGAGGTGGACGTGGCGTGCGTCGTCTGCCGCGGCGGGGGGCGTGGTCCGGCGGGGCGGTGCCGTACGTGCGGGGGCGAGGGGTGGATCGAGTGGGGCGGTTGCGGGATGGTCCACCCGAAGGTGCTCGCCACGTGCGGCATCGACCCGGGCAGGCACACCGCGTTCGCCTTCGGCATGGGGATCGAGCGCACGCTGATGCTCAGGCACGGCCTGGCGGACATGCGCGAGATCGTCGACGGCGGCGTCCGCTTCACGCTCGGCACGGCCGAACCGCCGGTCTCCTCCCGCGCGTGGCCGGGCCTCGGCCTCACCCGGTCGCAGGGCGTCCGGCGTCTGGTCGGGCGGGCGCTCGCCCGCGCCGGGTTCGTCGAGACGCCCACCTTCCCCTTCGTCGGCGCCACCGTGTGGGACGCCTTCGGGCTGGCGTCCGACGATCCGCGCCGCGACGCCCTCACCCTCGTCAACCCGATCAGCCTCGGGGAGCCCGCGCTGCGCACCACGCTCCTGCCCGGACTGCTGGCCGCGCTGCGCCGTGACGCGGAGCACGGCAGGCCGCGCGCCGGGCTCTTCGAGCAGGGAACGGCCTTCACCTCTCCGCCCCGCGCGTGTCGTCCGCCGTGCCTGCCCGCGGACCGCCGTCCCACGGACGAGCAGCTTCGCGCCCTACGGGCCCTCGTCCCCGCGCAGCCGCAGCATCTGGCCGCTGTGCTGGACGGGGAGTCCGGATGGGACGAGGTGGTCGCCGCCGCGCGCGCCGCGGCCGACGCCGTGGGAGCGGATCTGACCACGCGCGGAGCGCGACGGCCGCCCTGGCTGCCGGGGCGCTGCGTGGAGCTGCTCGCGGGCTCGACCGTGCTCGGTCACGCGGGAGAGCTGTGCCCGGAAACGGTCAGCGCCCTGGGCCTGCCCCGGGGAACCAGCGCGATGGAGATGGACCTCACCACACTCGAACACCTCATGGAGGGGGAGGAACCATGACTCCCGAGCGGCTGGCGAGCGTCTACCTCGACGGGCTGGAACGCGGCGACCTGGAAACCGTGCTGAGCCTGTACCGGGAGGGCGGGATCGTCCACTCCCCCCTGTACGGTCCCATGCCCGCGACCGCGTTCTACCCCGCGTTGTTCGCCGACACGGGACGCGCCAGGCTTCGGCTGCGCGGCGTGACCGAGGGCAGGACCACCGCCGGAGACCCGCTGGTCACCATCTGGTTCCGCTTCGAGTGGACCCTGCCGTCGGGGCAGCCGGCGAACTTCGAGTGCGTCGACGTCATGGAGCTCGCGGACGACGGGCGCGTCGAGGCGCTCCACATCGTCTACGACACGGTGACCGCCAGGCCCGCGTTCGAGGCGGAGAAGGGGGCGGGCAGCTCCTGGCGTCCCGGCCGCGACACCGGGTGACGCGCGGAGGCGGCGATCCGCCCCCGCGCGCCGCGGGTCATGACGTTCAGACGGTCGTGAGATAGACCTGGCCGAAGACCTCGGAGAGCTTCTTGAGGTCGGAGGCGGTGTTCACCTCGGGGGTCGCCGGGTCGTAGACGGCGGCCACCCGGCGCTGGATCGGGGTGAGCTTCTTCAGCTCGTCCCAGGCGGTCAGCCGGGTCACCGTGCCCTTGGCGTCCTGGACCCGGGTCCAGACGTTCACCTGCTGGGCGGAGCCGTCCAGGACCGGCTTGGACACCCTGGCCGCGACCTGCTCCGCGGTGACCTGGCCGACCAGGCCGGTCTCCTCCGCGGCGACCTGGCCCAGGACGTCCCAGGCGCGGGCGCGGACCTGGATCCACTGGTTGCGCTGGGCCTCCTCGGCGTTGATCTTCCAGGTGTCGTAGCCGCCGTACAGCAGGCCGCTGTCGAGGGAGAGCTGGTCGACGCGACCGGCGATCAGGTGCGACTCGATCCGCTCGGGGGCCAGCAGCGGGTAGCGCTTGCGCATCTCGGTCTTGCAGGCGTCGTTCGCGCCGCAGGCGAGCTCGGGGACGACGGTGTGGACACCGAGGCGCTTGCCCGGCACGGCCTGGCGCAGCGCGGTCGACGCGGCCGTGACGAACGCGAGGACCTCGTCGTCGGTCTTGAACGTCGTGTTGTAGCCCAGCTGCGAGCTGAACCGGATGCCCGCCACCTCGGGGCGGGCGGCCAGCACGGCGATCCGCTTGACGGCCGCGGCGAAGTTCGCGGCTCCGGCCTTCCAGTCGTCGGCCAGCTCGGTGTCGATCCAGACCCGGAGCCCGGTCGTCCTGGCCGCGGTGACCACCTGGCCGACGGGGCTCTGCGCGGCGGCGGCGACCTCCTGCGCGGTCGGAGCCGCGACCTGGACGGCGGGGGCGGCACTCTGCGTGGTCGTCTTCGTCTTCGACGAGGCGGCGGGATCGGCGGGGCTGCCCGGCTCGGCCGCGCTCTCCGTGCCGTCGCCGCCCTCCTCGTAGCCGCCGACCGAGCACTCCTGACCGGCCTCGCACTCGGGCGTTCCGCCGTCCTCTGTGCCCTCGGGAAGCGGGGTGTTCTCGTCGCCGACGGCGCCGTCGCCCTCCAGTTCGGGGCAGAAGGTGCCGGGGGCCGAGCAGTCGATGAACTTGCCGTCCGACGGGGTCGCGCCCTTGAGGTTGGCCGCGTCGTTGCCCGCCCAGAACTTCACGATGTCGTATGCCTCGTCCGGCTTGGCGAGCCACCGGCACACGATGAACGCCGGGGCGTCGTCGCCCATCAGATCGTTGCAGCTGCGGTCGTCGTCCTGCGAGTACGCGGCGACCGCGGGCGTCACCACACCGACGACCGCGAGCATGGCTCCGACTGCGAGGGTCCGCCGCAGGTTGAATCGCATGTCCTGAACTCCCCGGTAAAGCCGGTCAAAACGATCGTCTTGCACCCTATCGAGATCATCACCACCCGAACAGCCCCAGTCAGGAAAACGTCAGGTACCCGACACGTCACATTCAGCTCAGACAGGTCATACCGACCGTCCATACCGGAAGCTGCCCGTCTTTCGGGCAGGGAACGGTCACCGGGGCGCGCGTCGCCCGCCGACGCCGGTCAGACCGCCGTCACCGCACGCTCCCGCCTCACGTGAGCCCTTCCACGGCAAAGGGGCGGACGACACCGGTGAACGGCGGGGCGTGGCCGTCGCGGTCGCCACGGCTACCCGGATAATCGTGGGCATGCTCCCAGTCCGGCAGGTGATCTGATGCCCGCAGAATCCTCACAGACCCTGGAACGCGGTCTGCGCCTGCTCCGCCTGCTCGCCGACGGCCACCGGGGCCGCACTCCGACCGAGCTCGCGACGGAACTGGGGCTGAGCCGCCCCGTGGTCTACCGGCTGCTCACCACCCTGCAGAGCGAGGGCTTCGTCAGGCGGGACGGTGAGGGCCGGGTCCACCTGGGCTTCGGCGTCCTGGTGCTGGCCCGGGCCGTCCAGCCGCTGCTCCGCGAGGGGGCGCTGCCCACTCTGCGCAGGCTCGCCGAGGAGGTCGGGGCGACGGCGCACCTCACGGTGGCGGAGGGAGACGACGGTCTGGCGGTCGCGGTGGTGGAGCCGTCGTGGACGGACATGCACGTCGCCTACCGCGAGGGCTCCCGCCATCCTCTCGTCAGGGGCGCGGCCGGGCTGGCCGTCCTCGCCCTGCGCGAGGGCCGCACGGGTTACGTGGTGACCGAAGGCCAGCTCCAGGAGGGCGCCCGGGGCATCGCCGCCCCTGTGCCCGGCCTGCCCTGGCTCGAAGCGTCGGTGGGCGTGGTCGCCTTCACCCCCCTCGATCCCGGCGTGGTCGGCCCCAAGGTGGCCGCCTCGGCCGCCGAACTGGCCCGGTCCCTCGCCTGAGGGTCCTCACCTCGGAGACACCAGGCCCCATTTCATGAAATATAGGTGCAAGATATAAATCATCCTCAACAAAATGGGCTACACAAGGAAATGACGATATAAAGGTCTTCGTTTGTTTCCGGCGTCAACGAAAGAGTCTCCCCGTGCCCGATGCCTCCCCCCTTCTCCCTTTCGACCAGGAACCTCCGAGGGGAATCGACAGTGGCGTCGCCCATTCAGCACGAATCTGGAACTACTGGTTGGGTGGCAAGGACAACTACGCCGTCGACCGTGAGATCGGCGACCAGTTTCGCGCCATATTTCCCGATATAGTCGATATCGCCAGATCCTCGCGCGGGTTTCTCGCCCGCGCCGTACGGTATCTGGCGGGCGAGGCGGGGATCCGGCAGTTCCTCGACATCGGCACCGGCCTGCCGAGCGTGGACAACACCCACGAGGTCGCCCAGCGGGTGGCCCCCGACTCCCGCGTCGTGTACGTCGACAACGACCCCCTGGTCCTGGCGCACGCCCGCGCCCTGCTGGTCAGCGCTCCCGGGGGAGTCACCGAGTACATCGACTCCGACCTGCGCGACCCCGAAAGGATCCTGAAGGCCGCCAGGGCCACCCTGGACTTCTCCCAGCCGGTCGCGCTCGTGCTGATGAACGTCCTGGGGCACGTCACCGACACCGACGAGGCGCGGTCCGTCGTGAGGCGGCTGCTGGACGCGCTGCCCTCCGGCAGCCACCTGGCGGTCGCCGACGGCGTCAACGTCATCAGGGGCCGGGAGTTCGAGGAGGCGATCGCCGTCTGGAACAGGGAGGGGTCGACCCCGTACCTCCTTCGCGCCCCCGAGGAGATCGCCCGCTTCTTCGACGGCCTGGAACTGGTCGAGCCCGGGGTGGTCTCGTGCCCGCACTGGCGTCCCCAGCCTGTCGTCCTCGGCGACAACCGCGAGGTGGACGAGTTCTGCGCCGTCGGCCGCAAACCCTGACCGCCGCCCCGCCCCTGACGGGAGGGGCTGCGGCCCCTCCCTGAAGCACGGCGCGCCCGCTCACATGGTGTTGACGATCAGGCCGATGTGGGTGAAGTAGTTCAGCGCGCCGAACAGGGTGAACGCCAGGCCCGCCAGCCCCCAGCACACCCCGACGGCCGTCGCGAGCCCGCCGCCCCTGGCGCGCAGGGCGAAGGGGAACAGCACCGCGCCGAGGCCGACCAGGACGTACAGGCCGGAGATGAACGTCGCCTCCAGCAACGGCAGGTCGGCGAAGGCCCCGGAGATGGGCTCCTGCGGAGGCGCGGCGAAGAGGGTGTAGGTCCATCCGGCGGCCGCGATGCCGAAACAGCCCAGCCCCATGCCGAACACGAACAGCGAGACGGGGCCCGCCGTACGGGCGACCATGCCGAGGCGGTCCAGCGCGGCGGCCAGCAGGACGCCCTTGGACCACAGATAGAAGGCGGCGGCCAGCAGCAGCACGCCGAAGGCCAGGGACGGCTCGCCGAAGACGATGTTGTCGAAGGGGAAGCCCTGTCCGGCCAGCGGCCAGGTGAGCGTCATGTGCAGCCCGGTGGCGGTCAGGATCAGGCCGAGCACGCCGAAGGCCAGCGCCCAGCCCTCGAAGTGGTCGGGCGTCCTGCCGCGCAGCAGCCGGCGGCCGAGCGCGACCACCAGGAGGAGCCCCACCCCCGCCGCGACCGCCATGATCGTGTTGTAGGTGGGCATCCTGGACCAGTCGATCTTCAGCTCCGGAGCCGCCCCGATCCGCGCCGCCGCCCCCACCCCCACTATCCACATAGGGGGAAATTTCCCTATGTAGTCACGTCAAAACAGGGAGTGACGACAACCGATCGCCTCCGAGGCGCGACCCGCCCCGCCACACCCCCGGGAAGCGGACGGACCGGGCCGCGTGCAGCGACGTCGGGAGGCGAAAGCGGACCGTGAGCCGTGTGCGGCGTCGGGAAGCGGAGCGGGGCGGGCCGTGAGCCGTGCGCGGCGGCCTCAGGGAGCGGAGCAGGCCGGGTCGTGGGCCGCGTACAGGCGAGCGATCATGTCGTTGAGCTGACGCCGCTCCGCGGGCTCCAGCGGGGCGAGGAAGCCCGCCTCGACCTCCGTCATGTGTGCCAGCGCCTCCTCGACGACCCGTCTGCCCTGGTCGGTGAGCACGACGAGCTGTTTGCGCCGGTCGGCGTCGCTGCGCGTCCGCCTGGCGTAGCCCAGCCTCTCCAGCTTGTCGATCACGGCGACCATCGTCGTGCGGTCCGTGTCGGCCAGCTCGCACAGGTCGCGCTGCGACAGCTCCTGCCCGTGGGCGTAGCCCAGCACCCGCAGCTCCTTGCCGGAGATCTCCCACCGCCGCAGTTCGCTCTCGATGCGGTCGCGGGCGAGGTCGCCCAGACGCAGGAGCATGTAGCCGGTCGCCGAGGAGATCTGCCGCGCTGCGGTCCACGTGCTCATCCCTCCAACCTACGACGCCGAGGGCGGAGAAACCATCAGCCGGCCTGACGGTCAGACCGGCCGGGCGGGAGATCAGGAGAGCGGTTCGAGGAACTCCAGGCGATTGCCGTGGGGGTCCTCGCTGTGGAAGCGACGCATCCCCGGGAAGTCGTCGTCGAAGGCGACCGGGTACCCGGCCTCGCCCAGACGCCGGGCCCATTCGTCGATGTCGCGGACCAGCAGGCCGGGGTGCGCCTTGCGCGCGGGACGGAAGTCGGCCTCGACTCCCAGGTGCAGCTCGATGCCGTGCCCCCGGAACCAGCATCCGCCGCGAGCGGCGAGAGCCGGGGGCTTGGGGATCTCGGCGAGGCCCAGCACCCCTTCGTAGAAGTCGCGCAGGACCGGTTCGCTGCCCGGCGGGCAGGCGATCAGAACGTGGTGCAGCATCACAGCCCCCACACATACCTTGACATCAAGATATTTCCCTTGACATCAAGATACTTTGCCCGGCCACCCATGTCGACCGCGCCACCCGTGTCGAGCGCGCCACCCGCGCCACCCGTGTCGACCGCGTCGACCGCCGATCGATTCCACCCCGGCGGGGCACATGTTTGACATCGCCCTCCTGGTGACGGATGGTTGTACGTATAAAGGACGTAGATGTCCGATAAACGGACGAGTTTGGGAGAAGCGGATGCCGTACTACCGCGTCGTGGGTGAGATTCCCCGCAAGCGACACGTGCAGTTCCGGCGGCCCGACGGCGGGCTGTACGCCGAGGAGCTGATGGGCGAGGAGGGTTTCTCCAGCGACTCCTCGCTGCTCTACCACCGGCACCTGCCCACGGCGATCATCAAGTCCGAGGCGGTCGAGCCGACGGCGGCGACGCTCACCCCCAACCTGCCGCTCTCCCCCAGACACTTCCGCACCCAGGACCTGAAGGCCGGCGGCGACCTGGTCTCCGGGCGCGGCCTGCTCGCGGGCAACTCCGACGTCCGCATGTCGTACGCCGCGAGCGAGACCCCCAGCGAGCTCTACCGCAACTCCATGGGCGACGAGTGCGTCTACATCGCCTCGGGGCGGGTCAGGTTCGAGTCGACCTACGGCGCGCTCGACGCCGGGGAGGGCGACTACGTCGTCATCCCGACCGGGACGATCCACCGCTGGGTTCCCCAGGGGCCCGTCACGGCCTTCGTCATCGAGGCCGCCGGGCACATCAGGCCGCCCAAGCGCTATCTGTCCAAGTACGGCCAGTTCCTGGAGCACGCCCCCTACTCCGAGCGCGACCTGCGCACCCCGCAGGAGCCGATGCTCGCCGAGGGCGAGGAGGTTCCCGTGCTGGTCCGCACGCGCGGCGGACTGACCCGGCTGGTCTACCGCAACCACCCCTTCGACGTGGTCGGCTGGGACGGCTGCCTGTATCCCTACGCGTTCAACATCAACGACTTCGAGCCCGTCGTGAAGCGCACCCACGCCCCGCCGCCGGTGCACCAGACCTTCGAGGGCCCGAACTTCGTGATCTGCTCCTTCTGCCCCAGACCTCTCGACTTCCACCCGGAAGCCATCCCGATCCCCTACAACCACCACAACGTCGACTCCGACGAGCTCATGTTCTACGCGGGCGGCGACTACACCGCGCGCAAGGGCTCGGGCATCGACATCGGCTCGATCTCGCTGCACCCCGCCGGGTTCACGCACGGCCCCCAGCCCGGCGCCGTCGAGGCCGTCATCGAGGCCGTACGGCAGGGCCACACCCAGACGAGCGAGCTGGCCGTGATGGTCGACACCTTCCGCCCCCTCGACCTCGGCCCCGCCGGCCTCTCCGTCGAGGACCCCTCCTACGCCTGGACGTGGGCCCGATGAGCCTCTTCCACGCCCTGGTCGACGACGCCGGGCTGTTCCCTCCCACCGCGCTGCCGATGACCGACGCCCTCGCGCGGCACAAGGCGGACCTGGCCGAGGGCAGCCCGGTGCTGACCCACCGCTTCCTGGTCGCCGCCAGCCGGCTGCCCGAGCTGCGCGAGCACCTCGACCACCCCGTCCGGCTCGGGATCATCCTCGACACCCCGGACCTGCCGCCGCTGAAGGACCTCGACGTCGAGCTGGTCGAGGTTCCCGGAGGCGCGGCCGTCGACCTCGGCGACCTGCCCGCCCGCCAGTTCGTCGAGGCCACCGCCGCCCAGCTGCCCGTCGACCTGCCAGCGGGTGTCGGGCTCAAGGTGAGGTGCGGCGGGACGGTCGCCGCCGCCTTCCCCACCGCCCAGGACCTGGGCGCCTTCATCTCCCACTGCGTCGAGCGGGGCATCCCCTTCAAGGCCACGGCCGGGCTGCACAACGCGGTCCGCCACTTCGACCCGGCGCTCGGCGTCGACCGGCACGGCTTCCTCAACCTGGTCCTGGCGGTCTGCGCCGCGGTGGCGGGCGAGGACCCGGTCGCCGTGCTGAGCACCACGGACGTGGGCGAGCTGGTGCGGCTGGCCCACGACGTGCCGGACGGCGTCGCCGTACGGGCCAGGGAACTGCTGGTCTCCTACGGCTCGTGCAGCACGAAGACCCCGGTCGAGGACCTGCTGGCCCTCGGCCTGATCACCGAGCGGCAGGACGGCGCGGCCACCGCGAACGGCGCCTCCGTCACCCGCACCGTCAGCGCAGAGGAGAACGTGTGATGCCCGTGATGTCGTGGGGCCTCGAGCACCTGCCCTACGGGGTCTTCTCCCGGCACGCGGGCGAGACCCCGCGCGTCGGCGTCCGGTACGGCGAGCACGTCGTCGACCTCGCCGGGGCCCTGCACGACGAGGTGTTCGCGACCGGGTCGCTCAACGCCTTCCTGGCCAGGGGCGCGACCGCGTGGCGGGACACCCGGGCGGTGATCCAGAACAAGCTGAGCACCGACGTCGCCGCCGTCGAGCCGCACATGGTCCCGCTGGAGCAGGTGACGCTGCACCTGCCGATCGAGGTGGCCGACTACGTCGACTTCTACTGCTCGCTGGAGCACGCCTCCAACCTCGGCCGGATGTTCCGTCCTGACGAGGAGCCGCTGAAGCCGAACTGGCGTCACCTGCCCGTCGGCTACCACGGCAGGGCCGGGACGGTCGTCGTCTCGGGCACCCCGGTCGTCAGGCCGTCGGGCCAGCGCGGCGCCGGGGTCTTCGGGCCCTCCGCCAAGCTCGACATCGAGGCGGAGCTGGGCTTCGTGGTCGGCGCGCCGACCGCCCTGGGCGAGCGGGCGGGCCGCTTCGAGGACCATGTGTTCGGGGTGACGCTCGTCAACGACTGGAGCGCCAGGGACATCCAGGCGTGGGAGTACGTCCCGCTCGGCCCCTTCCTCGGCAAGTCCTTCGCCACCTCGATCTCGCCGTGGATCACCCCGCTCGCGGCGCTGTCGGAAGCGCGGGTCGCCGGGCGGGAGCAGGAGCCGCAACCGCTCGACTACCTGCGGCGCGAGGAGCCGTGGGGGCTCGACCTGACGCTGGAGATCGCGTTGAACGGGGAGGTCGTCTCCCGCCCGCCGTACCGGGGCATGTACTGGACCCCCGAGCAGATGCTCGCCCACATGACCGTCAACGGCGCGAGCCTGCGCACCGGCGACCTGTACGCCAGCGGCACCGTCTCCGGCCCCGAGCCCGACCAACGGGGGTCGCTGATCGAGCTGACCTGGAACGGCACGGAACCCCTCAAGCTGCCCGACGGCTCCGCCAGGGCCTTCCTCGAGGACGGCGACACGGTCACCATCACCGCTTCGGCTCCCGGCCCCGGCGGGACGGTGATCACTCTGGGCGAGGTGTCGGGGACCGTCGCCCCCGCCCGGTGAACCGCCCGCCGTCACCTGACGTGATTTCATGATCACATGCCGCTAACCTGGGGGAGCCGAGCAACCGCGAACCCGGAGGCAGGAAACCGATGCGGCGCGCCGCGGGATCTCTCCCGATCGTCCTTCTCCCGCTCACGGTCACGGCCTGTTCGTCGGTCGTGGCCGGGAGCGTCGCACCGCAGGAGCCCCCGCCCGACGTGCGGATCGTCCCCGTCCCCGGCTCGACGGAGGCCGAGACGCGACGGGGCCTGGTCGTCCGCGCCCGCGCGGGCACGCTCACCGAGGTGAGCGCCTACGCGGGCGGGGCCCCGGTGCCGGGGCGCTTCAACGCCACCCGGACGACCTGGCGTTCGGACTGGGCGCTCGCCCCCGGCAGGGAGCACATCGTCAACGTCACCGCGTCGGGGGCGGGCGGCGTCCCGGTGAGCACCTCCGGCAGGTTCAGGACGCTCACCCCCGCCCGCGCCTTCGGCATCGCCTCCGTCGCCCCCTCTCCCGGCGAGACCGTGGGCGTCGGCATGCCGATCATCGTGAACTTCGACACGCCGGTGACCGACCGGGCGGCCGTCGAACGGGCTCTGGAGGTGCGTTCGACCAAGCCGGTCGAGGGCGCCTGGCGCTGGACGGGCGAGACCGAGGCGGTCTACCGGCCCCGCCGCAACTGGCCCGCCCGGCAGAAGGTGGTCTTCGCCGCCCACCTGTCGGGCGTCCGCGCCGCCGGGGACGCCTACGGCACGTCCGACCACGAGACGTCCTTCGCCGTCGGCCGCAGGCAGGTCAGCCTCATCGACGCCCAGGAGCACCAGATGGAGGTCAGGCGCGACGGCCGCGTGGTCCAGCAGATGGCGATCAGCGCGGGCATGGGCACCACCAGGGAGTACACCACGACGAGCGGCGTCCACCTGACCATGGAGAAGGGCAATCCGGTCCGGATGGTCTCTCCCGGCCGCAAGAAGGGCGACCCCGACTACTACGACCTGATGATCGACTACGCGGTCCGGATCTCCGACAGCGGCGAGTACGTCCACGCGCTGGACAACATCTGGGCCCAGGGCCGCCAGAACGTCAGCCACGGCTGCGTCAACGCCCGCCCCGACCAGGCCGCCTGGTTCCACGACACCTCCCTGCGCGGCGACCCCGTCGTCATCCGGGGCACCGACCGCGAGCTGGAGTGGGACAACGGCTGGGGGTACTGGCAGCTGTCCTGGGCGGAGTGGCTCGAGGGCAGCGCCCTGCGCGCGGCCCCGCCTCCACGCCCGACGACCGGTTCCCCTGCCCCTCCCGCCCCCTGAACCCTCCTGGGGTCCCTTCGGGAGGACGTCAGCGGGCGCGGTCGACCCGTCCCTCGTCCCACACCGGTTCGGCCGACTCGTAGACCCGCCCGTCGGCGCCGAAGACGAGGAAGCGGTCGAAGTCGGCGGCGAACCAGCGGTCGTGGGTGACGGCGAGGACGGTGCCGGAGAAGGCGGCCAGCCCCGTCTGCAGGGCCTCGGCGCTGGCCAGGTCCAGGTTGTCGGTCGGCTCGTCGAGCAGCAGGAGGGTCGCGCCCGACAGCTCCAGGAGCAGGATCTGCAACCGGGCCTGCTGCCCGCCGGAGAGCGTCTCGAACGGCCTGCCGCCCGCCTGCGCCAGCTCGTAGCGGGCCAGCGCCGCCATGGCCTCGTTCAGGGTCAGGGCGTGCCCGCCCTCGACCAGCTCGACGGGGGTGCGGCCGTGCAGGTCGGGACGCGCGTGGGTCTGGGCGAAGTGCCCGGGGACCACCCGTGCCCCCAGGCACGCCGACCCGCTGTGACGCACGGAGGGGGTCGCGCCGTCCGCCGCCTCGGCGAGGAGCCTGAGGAAGTGGGACTTGCCCGAGCCGTTCGAGCCGAGGACGCCCACGCGCTCGCCGTACCAGATCTCGGCGTCGAAGGGGCGCATCAGGCCGGTGAGCTCCAGCGACTCGCACAGGACGGCCCGCTTGCCGGTGCGGCCGCCGCGCAGCCTCATCCGGACGTTCTGCTCCCTGGGCGCCGCCTCGGGCGGCCCCGCCTCCTCGAACCTCCTCAGCCGGGTGCGGGCGGCCCGGTACGCCGAGGCCACCGCGTCGTTGTTCGCCGCGGTCTGGCGCAGGGTGTTCGTCATCCGTCTGAGCCTGACGTGCTCCTCGTCCCAGCGGCGGCGAAGCTCCTCCAGCCGGTCGACGCGGTCCCTGCGTCCCTGGGCGTAGGTGGCGAAGCCTCCGCCGTGGATCCAGACCCTCCGCGACTCCACGGTCACGACGCGGTCGGTGACGTTGGCGAGGAGCTGCCGGTCGTGTGAGACCAGCAGGACGGTCTTGCCCGTGCCGAGCAGCCGTTCCTCCAGCCACTGTTTGGCGGGGACGTCCAGGTAGTTGTCCGGCTCGTCGAGCAGCAGGACCCGGTCGGGGCCGCGCAGCAGCGCCTCCAGGACCAGCCGCTTCTGCTCGCCGCCCGACAGGGTGTTCACCGGACGGTCGCACGCGCCGTCGAACGACAGAGCGAGGGCCTCGGTGACGCAGGCGTCCCAGACGACCTCGATGTCGTATCCGCCCGCGTCGCCGTAGTCGGCGAGGGACTGGGCGTAGGCGAGCTGGTTCCGCTCGTCGTCGCGTTCGGCCAGCGCGGCCTCGGCGTGGCGCAGGGCGGCGACCGCCGCGCGGATCCGGTCGGGGGCGACGGACAGCAGCAGGTCGCGCACCGTGCGGCCGTCGCGGACGCCGCCGACGAACTGCCGCATCACGCCCAGTCCTCCCGAGTGGGTCACCTGCCCCGAGGCGGGCGTCACGTCTCCGGCGATCAACCGGAGCAGCGTGGTCTTGCCCGCCCCGTTGGGGCCGACGAGCCCGGCCTTGACGCCTTCGCCGACCCGGAAGGACACCTCGTCGAGCAGCGGCCTCCCGTCAGGCAGCAGATAGGTCAGGTGGTCCACCTCGACGTGTCCCATGGCCGCCCCTCACCGCTCATCGGTTGTGGACCAACGATCGAGTGACTGGATCGTTGGTCCGGTGGTCGATCACCATACTAGACTCGTCGTCGTGAACGACGGTGAGACAGGCGCGGCCCGCGCGGGTGACGCGGACGGCCCGAGTACGGCGCGGCAGGGCCGGACGGCCGCGGGAGACGTGTGGTTCCGCCCCTCCCGCGCGCGGCGGGAGACGCCCCCGCTCAGCCGGGAGCGCATCGTGCGGGAGGCGGTGGCGCTGCTGGACGAGGAGGGCGCGGAACGGCTGACCATGCGACGTCTCGCCGAGCGCCTCGGCACCGGCTCGACCACGCTGTACTGGCACGTCAAGACCAAGGACGACGTGCTCGACCTCGCCCTCGACTCGATCTTCGGCGAGGTCGGGCTGCCGTCGGGGCCCGACGGCGGCCGCTGGCGCGAGGACCTCACCGCCCTGGTCGGCGGCTGGCGCGCGGTGCTGCTGCGCCATCCCTGGTCCGCGGCCGTGCTGGGACGTCCCCTCATGGGCCCCAACGTCCTGGACCGCACCGAGTTCATGCACGCGACCCTGGTCGCCGCGGGATTCACCGAGCCGCATCTCAGCGCCGCGGCGTACGGCCTGTCCAACTACGTCATCGGCTCGACCCTGATGCAGGCCACCTGGCAGGCGAGAGACGAGGAGACGGCCAGGCAGGCGGCCGAGGAGCACCTGAGGGCACGACGCGACCGCTACCCCACCCTCGCCGAGCACGGCCCGCCGATCGGCAAGGACTGGGACGCCTCCTTCGCCCTGGGCCTGACCTATCTGCTCGACGGCCTGGAGGCCAGCAAGCTCTGAAACCTCGGTGAATCTCCGCTGTCAGCCCCGTGGATAACGACATACCGTGGAGAAGGGAACCTCCTGGACATCCAATTCGTTCATCAGTGAGGAGGGCCGGAGCATGGACTACTGGGTCATCTGGTTGATTCTCGCGGTGGCGCTGGGTGTCGCTGAGATCTTCACCCTGACCACCGCCCTCGGCCTGATCGGCGGAGCCGCCCTGATCACCTCCATCACCGCCGGTCTCGGCCTCCCGCTCCCGCTCCAGTTCGTGGTGTTCGCGGCCTCCCTGGTGACGGGGATGGTCGTGGTGCGCCCCATCGCCAAACGCCACCTCATGCCGCCGTCCGCCGACAGACGGTTCGGTGTCCAGGCTCTCGTCGGCAAGCCCGCCTACGTCCTGCGGGAGGTGACCGGCAGGGACGGCCGGGTCCAGATCGGCGGCGAGGAGTGGTCCGCCAGGGCGTACGACGAGACGCTGGTGATCCCAGCGGGAGCGGTCGTCGACGTCATCGAGATCGAGGGCGCCACCGCGCTCGTATATCCCCGGGAGTGACCATGGACGCACTGCTGATCGCCGGACTGCTCGTCGTCCTGTTCGCCGTGTTCACGGTGATGCGCTCGGTGCGCATCGTCCCCCAGGCCCGGGCACGCAACGTGGAACGGCTCGGCCGCTACCACAGCACGCTCAAGCCCGGCCTGAACTTCGTGATCCCGTACATCGACCGGGTCTACCCGATGATCGACCTCCGTGAGCAGGTCGTCTCCTTCCGCCCGCAGCCGGTGATCACCGAGGACAACCTCGTCGTCGAGATCGACACCGTCCTGTACTTCCAGGTGACCGACCCCCGCGCGGCGGCGTACGAGATCGCCAACTACATCCAGGCCGTCGAACAGCTCACGGTCACCACCCTGCGCAACGTCGTCGGCTCGCTCGACCTGGAGATGACGCTCACCTCCCGCGACACGATCAACAGCCAGCTGCGGGGCGTGTTGGACGAGGCGACCGGCAAGTGGGGCATCCGGGTGAACCGGGTGGAGATAAAGGCCATCGACCCGCCCAAGACCATCAAGGAGGCGATGGAGAAGCAGATGCGCGCCGAGCGCGACAAGCGCGCGGCGATCCTCAACGCCGAGGGGCAGCGTCAGTCCCAGATCCTCACCGCCGAGGGCGACAAGCAGAGCGCCATCCTCCGCGCGGAAGGCGACAGGAGCGCCGCGATCCTCAAGGCCCAGGGCCAGTCCCAGGCCATCGACGAGGTCTTCCAGGCGGTCCACCGCAACGACCCCGACCCCCAGCTGCTGGCCTACCAGTACCTCCAGGTGCTTCCCGAGCTGGCCAAGGGCCAGGGCAACACGTTCTGGGTGATTCCCAGCGAGGTCACCTCCGCCCTCCAGGGCGTCTCGAAGGCCTTCACCGAGTCCCTGCCCCGCTCGCCCGCGACCCGCGAGGCCCCGGCCGTCAGCGAGACGGCCGCCAGGGAGTCCGCCCAGGCGGAGCAGGCCGCGGCCGAGGCGGTCGCCGAGGCCGCGCAGGCCGACACCCTCGGCCCCCGTCAGCTCGGCCCCGGCGTCACCTCCCCCGACCCGCTGGCCGACCTGCAGGAGAACCGCCACCGCACGACCTCCTGACCCGCCCGCCCACGACTCCCCCGCCCCCGTACGGTCCCCCGTGCGGGGGCGGTCGCCGTTCCCGCACGGGTCGGCCGGGAACGGGGCGACGCGGGCGTGCGCAGGCATGACACGGGACGGCACGGGAACGGGGGAGACGTCCGAAGGCGAGCGTGAAGCAATGCTGTGGACCGGGTTAAGAAAACCGCGATGGACACCTGGGGAACCGGCCGGGCACAGTGCGTAAGGTCGAACCTGAGGGGGGATCTGTCATGAAAGCGCTGGTCAAGGAGAGGGCCGAGCCTGGCCTTTGGCTGGCCGACGTGCCGGAGCCGGTCGTCGGGGCGGGAGAGGTGCTGATCAGGGTGCTGCGCACCGGCATCTGCGGCACCGACCTGCACATCCGGAGTTTCGACGCCTGGGCCCAGCACGCTCTGCGGACGCCGCTGGTCGTCGGCCACGAGTTCTGCGGCGAGGTCGTCGAGATCGCGCCCGGCGTCGAGGACATCGCGGTCGGCGACCTGGTCAGCGGTGAGGGACACCTGGTCTGCGGCAAGTGCCGCAACTGCATGGCAGGGCGGCGGCACCTGTGCCGCAGCACGGTCGGCCTCGGCGTGAACCGCGACGGCGCCTTCGCCGAGTATGTGACGCTTCCCGCCTCCAACGTCTGGGTGCACCGGACGCCGGTCGACCTCGACGTCGCGGCGATCTTCGACCCGTTCGGCAACGCCGTGCACACCGCCCTGACGTTCCCGATGGTCGGCGAGGACGTGCTGATCACCGGCGCCGGGCCGATCGGGCTGATGGCGGCGGCGGTGGCCACCCACATCGGGGCCCGCAACGTGGTCATCACCGACGTCAGCCCGGAACGGCTGGCCCTGGCGAGCAAGCTCGGGGTGAACCTGGCGCTGAACGTCGCCGAGCGGACCATCGCGGACGGCATGCACGAGCTGGGCCTGCGCGAGGGCTTCGACGTGGGCCTGGAGATGTCCGGGCACCCGGGAGCGCTCCGCGACATGATCGCCAACATGACGCACGGCGGGCGGATCGCCATGCTGGGCCTGCCCGCCGAGGAGTTCGCCGTCGACTTCGCGACGGTCGTCACCTCGATGATCACCATCAGGGGCATCTACGGCAGGGAGATGTACGAGACGTGGTACTCCATGTCGGTGCTCCTGGAGAAGGGCCTCGACCTGTCCCCCGTCATCACCGACCGCTTCTCCTACCGCGACTTCGACGCGGCCTTCGACACCGCGGCGAGTGGCAAGACCGGAAAAGTCATCATGGATTGGACCGCCTGATGTTCGACAACGTCCGCGCCGACCTGCGTGACACCCTCGACGAGATCGCCGCCGCCGGGCTGCTCAAGCCCGAACGGGTCATCACCACCCCCCAGCGGGCCGACATCGCCGTGACCGGGGGCGGCGAGGTGCTGAACTTCTGCGCCAACAACTACCTCGGCCTGGCCGACCACCCCGAGGTGGTCGGCGCGGCCAGGGAGGCGTTGGACCGCTGGGGTTACGGCATGGCCTCGGTCCGGTTCATCTGCGGCACCCAGGAGGTGCACAAGGAGCTGGAGGCGCGGCTGGCCGACTTCCTCGGCCAGGAGGACACGGTCCTGTACAGCTCCTGCTTCGACGCCAACGGCGGGGTGTTCGAGACGCTGCTCGACGAACGCGACGCGGTGATCTCCGACGCGCTCAACCACGCGAGCATCATCGACGGCATCCGGCTGTGCAAGGCCCGCCGTCTGCGCTACGCCAACCGTGACATGACGGAGCTGGAGGCCAGGCTCAAGGAGTCGGCCGACGCCCGCCGCAGGCTGGTCGTGACGGACGGCGTGTTCTCCATGGACGGCTACGTCGCGCCGCTGGAGGAGATCTGCGACCTGGCGGAGCGGTACGACGCGATGGTCATGGTCGACGACTCGCACGCGGTCGGCTTCGTCGGCGAGGGCGGCAGGGGCACTCCCGAACTGCACGGCGTCATGGACCGGGTCGACATCATCACCGGCACGCTCGGCAAGGCGCTCGGCGGGGCCAGCGGCGGCTACGTCGCCGCCCGCAAGGAGATCTGCGAGCTGCTGCGCCAGCGCTCCCGCCCCTACCTGTTCTCCAACTCGCTGGCCCCGGTGATCGCCGCCGCCTCGCTGCGCGTCCTCGACCTGATCAGCGGCTCCAGCGAGGCCCGCGAACGGCTGCGCGCCAACACCGCGCGGTTCCGCACCCGGATGACGGAGGAGGGATTCGACCTGCTGCCCGGCGACCACCCCATCGTCCCGGTGATGATCGGCGACGCGGCGGAGGCGGGCGCGATGGCCGATCGGCTGCTCGAACAGGGCGTCTACGTGATCGGCTTCTCCTACCCTGTCGTCCCGCACGGCAAGGCCAGGATCCGGGTGCAGCTGTCGGCGGCGCACTCCACCGAGGATGTGGACCGGGCTGTGGCCGCTTTTGTGGCGGCCCGCAAATAATCAGAGCAAAATGGACAAGTGATAGACACGCGGCGGCTCAGGACCCTGCGTGCGGTGGCCGACCACAGGACGGTCACCGCCGCTGCCGCCGCGCTTCACCTCACGCCCTCGGCCGTCTCCCAGCAGCTCGTCGCCCTCGAGCACGAGGTCGGTCACCGGCTGCTGGAACGCGACGGCCGGGGCGTCCGGCTGACCTCGGTCGGCCGGATCCTGCTCGGCCACGCCAACGAGGTGCTCGCCCAGCTGGAGCGGGCCGAGGCCGACATCGCCGCCTACACGACGGGCACGGCGGGCGAGGTGAAGGCGGCCTCCTTCGCCACCGCCATCGGGCTGGTCGTGGCCCCGGCCGTCGAGCGCCTCATGGACAAGGAGCCGGGCATCCAGGTGCGCGTCCTGGACGCCGAGGGCGACCAGAGCCTCACCATGGTCCTGGACGGCGCGGTGGACGTCGCCGTCGCGGTCGAGTACCGCGGCGCCCCGGCCGAGGACGACCGCAGGCTGTCCCGCATCCCGCTGTACTCGGAACCGTTCGACGTGGTGCTCCCCCGCGACCACGCCCTGGCGGGCGGCGAGGTGACCGTCGCGGACCTGGCCGGGGAGAGGTGGATCGGCCCGTACCCGGGCAACCCCTGCCACGACGTGATCGCCCTGGCGTGCGAGCACGCGGGTTTCGCCCCCGTGTTCGCCCACTCCTCCGACGACTTCAGCGCCGTGGTCGCGCTGGCCTCCGCCGGAGCCGGAGTGGCGATGGTGCCGCGCCTGGCACTGCGCGGCATGGACCTGTCCGGCGTGGCGATCCGCCAGGTCGCGGGCCCCGAACGCCGCGTCTTCGCCGCCGTACGGCGCGGCGCGGAACGCCACCCGTTGCTGGTCCCCCTGCTGGACGCCCTCCAGGACACCGCGACAGCCCTGCGCCACACCGCCTGAATCGCGTACATCAGGGCGCCTGGCCGTGCCGGACGGCTCGTACGGGTCTCTGCGGCGGTTCACCCCGCAGAGACCCGACGTTGGAGAACGACACGGGGGCGGGGTCAGGCGGTGCGACGGGAGCGGGCCAGAGCCAGCCCGCCGAGGACCATGGCGATCGGCCCGACCACCAGGTCCACGTAGCCCCCGACTATTCCGTAGCCGGTGCCGGGACCACCGTCGGCGGCGGCCACGACCAGCCCGCCGACGACCGTGCAGGCCAGCCCCGCCGCCAGGGCCACGACAGCCCCCCTTCTCCCGGTGCCCCTGCCGATGCGACCGGCGGAGCGGGCCAGAGCCAGCCCGCCGACGACGACTCCGGCCAGCCCCGGCAGCGCGGCCACCGCGGACCAGAGACGCCCGGCGGTCAAGGTGTAGGCATCGACCGGCTGGGCCAGAACGTGCGCGGCCGCCGGTGTGGCGAGCCCCACGATGCCGAGCAGGACGGCTGCGACGGCGGCCATCGCGTGACGGACGGACATGAGGATCCTTTCGGTCGAATGACAGGCGTCGGCAGCGTGTGCAGCGCGGTGAACACGCCTGTGCCGGTCGAGGCGCCGGCGCCGAGCGTGAGCGCCTGGGAGGGGTTTCACGGAATCGATCGTCGCGCCGTCGAGGCGGCCGCCGCCTCCGACAGCGGACGGCAGCCTCTACGGACTTCTGCGTAGACGGCACGTGCCTCGGTACGCCCGTCGTCGTAGGCGGCCGCGCGCCTGGGCGGAGTGTTCCCACGGGCGGCAACCGTAGGATCACGGCATGGAACACCGCGTGATGTCGTTACGCCTGCCGGTGCCGGCACAGGACGTATTACTCGCGCTCTTCATCACCGTGATGCAGGTTCAGGGCACGGTAGTCCGCAATGCCGGTGAGGTGATACAGCGTCCCCTTACCGACCCCGGAAACCTGGGATATGTCCTGCTCATCGTGAGTGGCATGGTCGTCGCCGTCCGCCGCCGGTGGCCGGTGCCGGTGTTCGTCACCGCAGCGCTCGCCAGCGTGGTGTACTACGGCCTCGACTTCCCGGACGGGCCCGGCTGGCTCGGGCTCTTCGTCGCCCTGTACACCCTCGCCGCCTACGGCGACGGGCACCGGTCGCTGGTGATCGCCGGCGTGGGCGTCATGGTGCTGGCCGTCGTCTGGCTGGTCGCCGCGGCCGACATCGAGCCACGCGCCGCCATCGGCTGGGTGTACTTCCGGATCGGCGTGTCGGTCATGAGCGTGACCCTTGGCGAGTCCGTCCGGTCGCGACAGGTCATCGCGGCCGAGGCTCACAAGCGCGCCGAGTTGGCTGAACGGACTCGCGAGGAGGAAGCGCGGGCGCGGGTGGACGCCGAACGGCTCCGGATCGCGCGCGAGGTCCACGACACCGTCGCGCACGCCATAGCGATCATCAACGTCCAGTCCGGTGTCACCGCGCACGTGCTCGACAAGCGGCCGGAAGTGGCGCGCGAGGCGCTGCGCACCATCGAACAGACCAGTTCCCGGGCGCTGCGGGAGATGCGGGCCATCCTCGGCGTACTCCGTGACGACGACGGTGACGACAACGGGCGGGGGCCGTACCCCGGGCTGGGGCAGATCGACGAACTGGCCGCCAAGGCCCGCGAGGCCGGACTCGACATCAAGGTCGAGGAGACCTCGCCCACGGCGCCGTTGCCCAGCGCGGTGGGCAGCGCCGCCTACCGAATCGTTCAGGAATCGGTCACCAACGTGGTCCGCCACGTCGGTCCGACTCGGGTGACGGTAGCGCTGAACCCCGGGATCGAGGCCTTGGAGATCCGCGTGACCGATGAGGGCCGCCGTGCCGCCCCAGGTCATGACTCCGCCGATCCGCGCCTACCGGCCCGGCATCCGAGCGGCACGGGCAGCTCGGCCGAGCCCGGTCACGGGATCGTCGGCATGCGCGAACGCTGCCGGCTGCTGGGCGGAGAACTCGACGCCGGGCCGACTCCAGGCGGCGGGTTCGAAGTCAGGGCACGGCTGCCCCTCGCGCCGACGGGGTCGCGCCTGTGAACACGGCGGCCGCCTCACCGTCGACCAACGCTCAGATCAAGGTGCTGCTCGCCGATGACGAGGGGCTCGTGCGATCCGGGTTCAAGGTTCTGCTCGACCTCGAGGACGACATCACGGTGGTGGGAGAGGCCGCCAACGGCGCCGAAGCCGTCGAGCGGGCCCTCGCCACCCGTCCCGACGTCGTCCTCATGGACATCCGCATGCCGAAGCTCGACGGGATTCAGGCCACTGCCCAGATCGCCGGGACGCACGGGTTGGAGCAGGTGCGAGTCCTCATCCTCACCACCTACGACACCGACGAGTACGTCTTCGACGCCTTGCAGGCCGGTGCCAGCGGCTTCCTGCTCAAAGACGCCGGGCCGGCCGAGCTCCTGCATGCCGTCCGGGTGATCGCCGCCGGAGAGGCGCTGCTCGCGCCGCGGATCACTCGACGCCTTATCGGCCAGTTCACCACGCGACGAACAGCCGCCCGGGCCGCGGAGGACCGGCTCGCGGTGCTGACCGAGCGCGAGCGCGAAGTGCTGGCCCTGGTGGGGCAGGGCCTGAGCAACCATGAGATCGGCGCCGAGTTGTTTCTCAGCCCGGCCACCGCGCGCACCCATGTCAGCCGCGCGATGGCGAAACTGGGTGCGCGCGACCGTGCGCAACTGGTCGTCATCGCTTACCGAACAGGACTGGTCGGCCAGGATTAGCGAAACACCGGGTCGGAGCCGTGTTCGCTCGGTTTCTCCTGACTGCCACGGCGACCCCGACATGGGTCGACGGCTCGCTGATCAGGCATGATTCGCGTGCCGATCATCCGGGGGAAGGCCGGAAGGTCACCCCGGGGACTGATCGGCGCTCACCCGGAAGAGGGACGACGGAGCGGCGCGGCGACGAGCACCATGATCTTCGTCCCCGGTGGCGCCCCCTTCCCGACGCGCGCACGACGGGAAGGGCGAAGGCGGCGCGCCACCTGTCGTGGGCGCCGCCCCGCGTCCCGGGGACGGCGTGGGCCGTCGGCGCACGAGCTCTCGGCCCGCACCGACGACATCGGAACACCAGCCGGAGGACATGAACGTGCACAAGAAGGCTTTACCCACCGTGGTGGCCGCCGCCGCCCTGGCCGTCCTGACCGCCGCTCCCGCCTTCGCGGCGGACACCGCCGCCCAGGTGACCGTCAAGATCGAGCTCGGGCACACCGAGACCGTCAAGGAGTCGGCCGGCGTCTCCTTCCGCTGCCCCGTGAACCAGGTGCTGACCGGCCGGGCGCACAGCGGGGACGAGAACGGCAACACCACGTACTACTGCAGCTCGATCTCCATCAACGACCAGCCGGTCACGGTGGGGATCAGCAGCTGGAGCCCTCCGCAGAAGGAGAGCACCTCGCGCTTCGCCGCCCCGATCGGCGAGGTCCTCACCGGCAGGCGGCACCAAGGTGACGAGAACGGCCCCACCGAGTACCGGCACGCCCCGCTGACCTGGCAGGGCAGACCGGTGCAGCTGATCTCCCGGACCTGGAGCGGGTGGATGAAGGAGAACAGGCACTCCTTCACGACGGGAGCCACCCAGGTCCTGACCGGCCGCCAGCACACGGGTGACGAGAACGGCGACACCAGGTACCTGTACGCCACCGTCACGATCGAGAACTGACCCCCTCCGGTGCCGCCTCCGTACGGGGGCGGCACCGGGAGCACCTCTCCGAACGACCCCGTTCACACCACCCCACCCTTCACCTCGCACTCCACGCCGCACCCCACCGCGCATCCCCTGCTCGACGCCGCACCCTCACCTCGCACCTTCGGACCTTTCACAGCGCCGGTACGGCGAGCGGTGACGCGGACCCGACCGGCGCCGATGAACGACGCCGAAGCCGTTGAGCACTCACGGCGAACACCGGGAATCGGAAAACGAGTCAGACCGGAAAACCGAGTCACGTACCTTTTCCACCGCTGTCGGTGCGGTGTCGCCGGCGGAAAACACCGTTCTCGGCGAAATCAAGCACGGTCGTCGACGACTTCACCCGCACACCGCCTCTGATACCGACATAGCGTGGTCGACAAAAACATGAACGGGGTGTTCATGGGACTCGTCGGACAGCGAGGCCGGAAGATCGCATTGGTGGGGGCCGGGATTCCGGTGGGGGCGGCGCTCGCGCTGGGCGGGGTCGCCGTGGCGGACAGGATCGACGGACCGGGCGTCACCATCGTGCAGGAGACCCGAACGGTGCCGGAGCAGGGAATCCTGTCCACCAACGTCCTGTGCAAGGAGGGGCAGCGGGTCGTGAGCGGAGGCTACGGCTCTCCCGAAGTCGCTCATCGTCTGGACGCGCCGCTGGCCGTTCCGGTCAGTGCCCCCGGCCGGGTGAGCCTCGATCCCAAGGCTCCCGAGGACTCGTGGGACCTCGTCCTGCTGAACCCCTCGGACGAGAAGATCGACATCAAGGTCTACGCGACCTGCGTCCCTCTCGACTGAAGCATCGGTCTACGCGACCCGCCTCTCGACTGAAGACGGGCGAAAACCCCGGGTGGTGTCCGTTGTCGGCAGGCGGCTTCGGTCCTGGACGCGCAGCCCGGGTCGCAGAACGGCTACCGGCAAATGACAGTGAGGCTTTTTCATCCTGACGGCCTGGTACGGCAAGCCTGCGAAGAACAGTGCCTCCATGGAGCCTGCAGAAGCTGCGGCGAAGTGATCCACCGTCCACGGCCAGTTCGCGGGGGCTGTGGACGGTGGGTTCTGCTCACCTCGATCTGGGCATGCCTCAGCCCAGATAGGTGGACTCCTCCAGCAGCTGCGGCGTCATCGTGATCCCGGTGAGGCGCTCGGCCAGGAGGAACGCCGGCCCTTCGTGGGGGGCGGCGATCGGATAGACGGGAGAGTCGATCCGCTCCAGGGTCTCTGCGAGTTCGTCCGGCATCTCCTCTGAGTAGCCTTCCTGCTGCGGGAACTCGAACTGGATCTTCCCGTCCTTGATCCAGTGGGAATAGCCTTCCTGGTGCAGGAACTCGAACCGGATCTTTCCGTCGTCGATCCAGTGGAAGTAGTCCATCCCGTCGACGTCGAGGTAGAAGTGCGAGACGAGACGGGTGCCCGCCGACAACGGCATGATGATCTCTTCGGTGATGCCGAGCAAGCCGTTGGTCTCGACGAGGAGTACCCAGTCTCCGACGGCGACGGCGCCGAAGGTCTGCCGCCGGATCAGCTCATCGAGCGTCATGCGAGAGCAGTTTTCAACCCGGACGCCGAGCCGGGTCATCAATTCCTCAGGCGTCAGGCCGCGGACGTAGGTGAAGCAGTAGGCATCCGCCAGGCCGGGGAAGCGCTCGGGGGAGAACCAGGAGTAGTCGTCAGGAGTCGCGATCACCCCGTCATGCTCGCAGCGCCCACCGACACGACAAGAGCAATTTCGTCCTGAGTGGCGGCCTCTTCCACGAGCTGCGACACAAGCGCCTGCACGAGCGCGGTCGGTGCGCCTGGGCGCTGGACCGCGAGGGAGGACCGTGTCAGCGGGTGCCTTCCAGGGCCGTCCTGACGAACCATGTGATCCAGGGTGACCGGCTGTCCGCCGGCCAGCCACCGCTACCGCCGAAAGGGTGCCGGTGGGATGTCGCCGGCAGCGACTCCGACATGAGGATTGACGCGCTTCGTCCCTGCTCAGCCATAAGGAGACGCGTCCTTGTTGAAGCGACACATCCCCATCGCCCTCATGATCGGCACCGCACTGGCCACCGTGGCGCCGACCCTTCCGGCCTTCGCCGGCGGCCCGCCGGGAGGCCCTGCCTGAAGTCCATCCCGCCCCTGCCGGTCCGCTCGGCACACTGACCTGACCGGCGCCCTGGCTTGACCAGGGCGCCGATCTGCGGTGCCGACCTGCGACGACGACAACCGCGTCGTCGGGATGAGCCCCGGCGGGGCGCTCCAACGGGGGAAGGGGAGCGCGGGCGCACGTGCCGGTTCGCGGGGGACGACCGGGTGCCGCCGTTTCCCGCCGGGGTGGTTCGAACGGCCTTCACGGCCGGACGGCGTGGCCGGGGAGCGTCTACCCGGACCGAGGCGGATGCCACCACACCCGGGTCGAGAGGTCCCCGTGCTCAGGCCAGGCGAGGCGGGCGGAGGTGCGCGGAAGGTCCTGCTGATGACTCCCCGAAGGGGCCGCCCGGGAGTCCTCAGAGGGTGACGGGCCTGCCGGGATCTCGCACCACACGGTCCGGCCGAGTCCGGGACCGTGCGAGCGGTAGCCCCAGTTCCCGTCGGAGAGCGCGCTGACGATCGCCAGTCCTCGGCCGCTCTCCTCCGGCTCGTCCCCCGGGTCCGCCCTGAGCACCCGGGGTTCCCCCGTGCTCCAGCCCCGGTCGACGACCTCGACGCGCAGGGAACCACCGTGCGCCGTCAGCCGCAGAACCAGCGCCCCGGCCCCCGCCCCGTCGACGTCCCAGGGGCCGTCCACAGTCGCGAAACTGTCGAAGGAGGCGGAGCCGCCGCCTCCTTCGGGACCGGCGGCGGTCGCCGAGTCCTTGCCTCCGGGCTCCCCGTCCGGCTCACCTCCCGCGTGTCGGACGGCGTTGGTCACCAGCTCCGACACGGCCAGTCGCGCGTTCTCGTAGGCGGAGTGGTCCCTCCCCAGCCATTCACAGACTTTCTCACGCGCCAGTGAAGCGGTTTCCGGGGTACTGGGAAAGCAGATCTCGCCGAGCGTCTCCGAGTTCATGGGGTGCCTCCCCCAGCCGAACAGGGCTGGTTTCCGTGTCAATCACGCCATTTGCGCCGAGGCGTCGCCGTGGTTTCCCCACGCGACCCTCATAAGGTCGCAAACCCTTGGGTTCACCGTCCGGAGAATCGGGTCCGCAATCCGTTCACACTTCTGTGAAAACCGCTCCGAGCAGCTGGAACTCCCCCGACAATGACCCGAGACCGGCCCGTGAAACCGAAAGGAGCCCGGCGCATGACCGTCCCCCCGGAAATGGAACAGGAACCAACCGCAGAACCGACACAACTCATCGATCCCTACATTTCCCCGCGCATTAGATTCGGTACAGAACTACGCAAGTTCCGACTTGCCGCCGGGTTCAGCCAGCGAAAGCTGGGCGAGGCGATCCACCTGTCGATCAGTCAGCTCAGCATGCTGGAGAACGGCCACCGCTCGCCGACGCTGGCCCTGGCGAGCAAGGTGGACGAGGCCCTCAACCTCGGCACGACGCTCACCGGTCTGCTCGACCGCCTCAACCGCGCCGAGGCCCAGCTCCCCCGCTGGTTCCGCCCCTGGCTGGAGTTCGAGCGCGAGGCCGAGTCGCTGCGCATCTGGTCGGCGCTGATCGTGCCCGGCCTGCTGCAGACCGAGGACTACGCCCGGGCCATCCTGAGCCGCAAGCCTGGCGCGACCACCGAGGAGATCGAGGACAAGGTCGCGGCCAGGATGGAGCGGCAGGAGATCCTGAGGAGGCGGATGCCGCCGATGCTCTGGATCGTCATCGACGAGGGCGTGCTGTACCGTCCCGTCGCCGAGCCCGACGTCATGAGGGGCCAGTGCGAGCGCCTCCTCGAAGCCGGGGAGCACCTTCGCATATCCCTGCAGATCCTTCCCTACGAGGCGCACAACGTGCTTGGCTTGCTGGGCAGCTTCACCCTCGCGGACCTGGCGAGGGAGACCCACCCGGTGGCCTACATCGACTCGCAGAGCCTGGACGACCGCGTCACCGACCGGCCCATCGACATGAAGAACCTGGTGTTCAGATACGAAGCGATCCGGTCCGACGCCCTGTCCCGGCACGATTCCCTCAACCTGATCAAGGAGACGATGCGCAGATGGACGACCTGACCAGGGAGCTCACCACCGCCCGGTGGCGCAAGTCCAGCCTGTCCGGCGACGACGGCAGCGACTGCGTCGAGGTCGCCGCCCTCTCCGGCGGCCACCACGCCCTCCGCGACACCAAGGACCGCACCGGCCCCGCCCTCATCCTCACCCCCGCCGCCTGGACGTCCCTCATCACCGCCCTCAGAACCGACGCCCTCGGCTGATCCACGACATTCCTCCGTGCAGCCCTCCGGTCCCGCCGGAGGGTCTCCACGCGGCTTCTTTGCGAAACCGTCGCCGGCAAGGGCCCAACGGCCTCGCGGGCAAAGCGGTGGACACACCGCGCACGGGATTGCTAGCTTGCGCGTGTGTCCAGTCCCGAGGCGTCAAGACTCTAGCCACCGGTCGTCCGGTGGCTGCCCACGTCGTCGCCTCACGGCCCCGCGGTGATTGAGACCGCGGGCGTCGCCGTTCGCGACCACCGCCGCCGGATCGCCCCAGAGCGGGCTGTGCTCTCATCCTGATCCGTCGTCGCCCCCGTGGCGTCGGCGGGTTCTCGCGCGCCGGTCGCGCCTGCCCTGTCGGACGGTCGCCGTCTCCGCCGCCGACACGGGTGCCGCCGCGACCCGCCGCCTCCTCATCGATCCACGACATGGTCGCGGAGTTCTGTCATGCCGTTCGTCGTCCATCTCCTGGGACTGGCGGTTTTCGCCCAGGGGACCTCTGAGTTCATGCTGTCCGGCCTCGTGCCGGACATCTCACGGGACATGCACGTGTCCGTTCCCACCGCGGGGTTCCTGACCTCGGCGTTCGCGGCCGGGATGGTCGTCGGCGCCCCGCTGACGGCGGTCGTGAGCCTGCGCTGGCCGCGACGCCGCTCGCTCCTGACCTTCCTGGTCGTCTTCCTGCTCGTCCACATCCTCGGCGCGGTCACCACCGACTACGGGGTGCTGCTGGCCACGCGGGTCGTCGCGGCGCTGGCCAACGCCGGGTTCCTGACCGTGGCCCTGGCGACCGTGACGAGCATCGTCGCGCCGGACGCCAAGGGCCGTGCCACCTCCATCCTGCTCGGCGGCATCACCGTCGCCTGCGTCGTGGGCGTTCCCGCCGGTGCGGCGCTCGGCCAGGTGTGGGGCTGGCGTGCGGCGTTCTGGGCGGTGGCGGTCCTGTCGGTCCCGGCCGTCGTCGCGATCGTGTGGTCCGTGCCGCCCGACGACCTTCGCCCCGCCTCCACCGGCGCGCGTGGAGAACTGCGATCCCTGCGCGACCGGCGTCTCCTGGTGATCCTGCTCCTGGGGGCCCTGGTGAACGGCGCGACGTTCTGCACGTTCACCTACCTCGCGCCGCTGGTCACCGCCGTCTCCGGGATCGCCCCCGCCTGGGTGCCCGCCCTGCTGGCGCTTTTCGGTCTCGGGTCCTTCCTCGGCGTCACCGTCGGCGGACGCGTCGCCGACGCGCGCCCCGGCCTCCTGCTGCTGGTCGGCGGGGTGGCCCTGCTCGTCGGCTGGGCGGTGTTCGCGATGACCGCGGGCAGCCCGATCGCGACGATCGTGCTCGTCTTCGTCCAGGGGAGCCTGGCCTTCGCCGTCGGGACGATCCTGATCTCACAGGTGCTCTACACGGCGACCGAGGCTCCCCGTCTGGCGGGAGGGTTCGCCACGGCCGCGTTCAACGTGGGCGCGGCGGCCGGTCCCTGGCTCGGCGGAATCCCCATCGGCGCGGGGCTCGGCTACCGCTCACCGCTGTGGGTCAGCGCGCTGCTGGTGACCCTCGCACTCGCCGTGGCCGGGACCGCCCGGGTGAGGGGCCACCTGGCTTCGAACCGCTCGCGCGTCTGAGTAGAGCTCACCGGCGGGGGCGCAGGCCGTTGAGGGCGGTCTCGACGACGTTGTCGGCGTACTCGGGGGTGAGCGGGCCGGTGCGCTGGAGCCAGCGGTTGAGCAGGGGGCCCCACAGCATGTCGACGGCCACGTCGAGGTCGAGGTCCTCGGCCAGGTGCCCGGCCCGCTGGGCGGCGCGCAGCCGATGCTTCTTGAGCTCCCGCATCGGCCGGTCGAGGCGTTCGAGATAGGCGGCGGCCAGTTCGGGGTCGTGTGCGATCTCGGTGCTGAGCGCACGCATCGGCTCGTCGTAGCGCGGGTCGTTCAGCTCCGCGACCGTGGCACGCAGGACGGCCTTCAGGTCGGACTCCAGGTCGCCGGTGTCCGGCAGGGCGGCCTCGCCATCCGCCCCCTCGCCGAGCATGAGGAAGGCGTCGAAGAGCACCGCGCCCTTCGACGGCCACCAGCGGTAGATCGTCTGCTTGCCGACTCCGGCCCGCGCGGCGATGCCCTCGATGCTCAACTTGGCGTATCCGACCTCGCCGACCAGGTCGAACGCCGCGGCGAGGATGGCCCGCCGGGAGGCGTCGCTGCGGCGGGAGGCGTTCGGGGAGGTCCTGCGCTGCGTCGTCATGGGGCCAACCTAACAAAAACCTAGACGAGACGGGTCGTCTTGACTCGGGGCGCACGGTTCGTCTATGGTCATCACCACAAGACGAGACGAACCGTCTCGGTTCGCCCGTCGTCGGAAGAAACGATCGGAGACCCGCGTATGCGCACCCCAGCTCCCTCCCGCACCTGGTTCGTCACCGGCGCGAGCCGCGGTCTCGGCCGCGCGTTCGCCCTGGCCGCGCTGGAGCGCGGCGACCGGGTGGCCGCCGCCTCACGCACCATCGCCTCGCACGACCTCGGCGACCGGTACGGCGACCGGCTGCTGGTCCTGCCCCTCGACGTGACCGACCGCGCCGCGGTGTTCGCCGCGGTGACCACCGCCGCCGAGCACTTCGGCGGGCTCGACATCGTGGTCAACAACGCCGGAACCCTGTCCATGGGCATGGTCGAGGAGTTCACCGAGGCCGAGGCCCGCGCCCAGCTGGAGGTCAACCTCTTCGGGGCGCTGTGGGTCTGCCAGGCCGCGCTGCCGCACCTGCGCGCCCGGGGATCCGGGCACATCCTGCAGATCTCCAGCATCGCCGCCCTCGGCGGCTTCCCGAGCACCGGGATGTACAGCGCGAGCAAGTTCGCGCTGGAGGGCATGAGCGAGGCCCTGGCCATGGAGGCCGCCGGTTTCGGCGTCAAGCTCACGATCGTCCAGCCCGGGGGCTACTGGACCGACCTCTACACCAGCATGACCGCCACCACCCCCATGGAGACGTACGGCCCGCTCCGCGCCGAGCTGGAGAAGCAGTGGGCCGAGGGCTCGGTCGACAGCGAGCCGCGCCTGGCCGCGGAGGCGGTGCTGAAGCTGGTCGACAGCGAGGACCCGCCGCTGCGGCTGCTGCTCGGCGGCATGGTCTACGACCTGGCCTTCGACGTCTCCCGCAGGCGGATGGAGACCTGGGCGGGCTGGGAGCAGGTCAGTCGCGCCGCCGAACACGCCGTCGCCTTCGACGCCTTCAGCGCACCGTCCGCTTGAACCAATGATTCTTCACGAAGAAGAGCATGTTCCGTCTCCACCGACTGGACCGGCGCGGTGCGCCAAACAGATCAGGGAAACCTCTTTGTCCACCCGCCCCCCCGAGGCGACGGGACACGAAATGACGTGGACCGAGGAGGCGCGTCGATTCAACGATCTTCCGGGCCGATTCGCAGACCCCTGCCGAGCGCGGGACAGATGGGGTCTCGTGCCTGCGGCCAACGTCACGGACACGAATCGGCACCCAAAGAGCGCTCCCTTTTGTCCAGTAAGTCGCAATATTAGAAGAAATTACTTCTGTTTCATAACCGTTTATGGAGGGCGGAGAATCAGCGAGAAGGTGGCCGTATCCTTGCGGTAGATCGGTCTATGAAGGATCAGCGACTGCTCCTCGGGACGACTTATGACGCGATCGCGGATACGCATCCTTGTCATGACGGGAATTCTCTGCCTCGTGGCGATCGTCGGGATCGTCTGGCTGGTCGGGATCGCGACCGGTGGGGGCGGAAAAAACATGGCAGGGCAGGGAACGACCGCCCCGACCACGCCGATCCTCCCCAACGCGCCGAACACCCCTGTCACGCCGGACACCCCGACCACGCTGACCGCTCCGGCCTCGCCGAACACCTCGACCACTGCGACGCCGTACGGCACCCGGACGAACGGCACCCGGACGAACGGCCAGGGGACGCAGCCGACGGCGTCCAGCGGCGGCACGCCGTCGAAAACGCCGCAGAACGGTCGGCGCAGCATCCACTGGAACGGCATACACCTCGACGGCAGCGCCGGCGACGAGGGCTGCATCACCGTCATCAACAAGACCGGGACCGTCGGAGTGATCGAATCGGTCTCTTTCTCCGTGATCTCCGGCCCGGGGTCGGCCACAGCCCGCCCCGACGTCGCGCACTGCGATCCCACCGGAGATCCCGCCTGTGACGGAATACGGCTGAGGGCCGGCAGTCAGTGCCTCGCGGGAGCGGTCCTCACCGGCGACGCCTCGCCGAATCCGTACCGCCTCCAGCCGCAGGTCCGCTTCCGCTACTTGTGCGTCAACGTGGAGGACTCGCCCTGCAACGAGGTGAGGGAGTGGCAGGGGCCGCCTCCGACAGCGGAGTCGCCGGTCGAGATCCATGGGGGCACCACCGACATCCCGAAGATCGACGCCTTCGTCGCCCCTTCCTCTTCCTCATCGTCGGAGGAAGAGGGGGAAGGGGAGGAAGAGAAGGAGACGACTCCCGAACAGTCCCCCACGGCGAACCAGGAGGGCTCCGACTCGGCGCCTCAGGAATCCGATCCCACACCGGAGGAGGCCGACCCGCCATCGGAGGAGGGATGACGGACGAGGAACCGGCGCGGGAGGAAGCGGCGTCGGCAGCCCAGGAACCGATCTCAACCCGGATCCGGCAACTCACCGAGGCGATCGGCCCGACGACGCTGGCGACCGCGCTGCTGATCTACTTCGGCTACGTCGCGACCCGCGCCCGCTTCGACTACTTCGGCGTCTCCCTGGAGATGACGGACCTGTCCAACCAGAGCCTGCTGTTGTACGGGCTCGAGGTCGTCTACGTACCGGCGGCACTGATCTTCCTGGGCGCGCTGACGGTCATCGGGGTGCACACCGCCGTCATGTGGCGGCTCACCCGCCGCCCGGACGATCTGGCCAACACCTTTCTGGCAGCCGGGATCGGGCTCGTCGGCGTCCTCATGATCGGCCGTGCGCTGATCGGCATGTTCGTCGAGGGCTCCGACACGAGCGTGGTCATCGGCGCCACACCGCTGTCGCTGGCGTTCGGCCCGGGCACCGTGGCCTATGGCGTCTGGCTCCACGGGAAGATCCGAGGCCGCCCGCTGCTGTCGCAGCGTCTCGCCAGGAACGGCGTGATCTGCGCCGTCGGCCTGGCCGTCGCAGGCCTGTTCTGGGCCTCGACCCAGGTCGCGTGGGCCTACGGCACCGGCAGGGGCGAGGAGGACGCCCACGACCTCGCCAAGCGTCCCGAGGTCGTCATCGACACCAAGGAACCGCTGGCGGGACTTCCGTCCGGCGTCACGCAGACCGCTCTCACCACCAGGGGCAAGGACCCCGCTTTCGTCCACCGGTATCACGGTTTCCGGTTACTCCTGGCCTCCGGCGGCCGCCTCTTCCTGGTCAGCGGGACATGGACCCTCGGCCGTGACCAGACGATCGTCCTTCCCTACGACAACGGCATCCGGATCCAGCTCATCTCCCAGCCGTGACGGTCCCGCTCGCCCACGGCGTCATCCGCTTCCGGCGACTCTCCAGATCATCGTGAAGACGACGGATCAGCGATGGCGGTGGTCGCCCGCTCCTGGGCGAGGGCCTTCGTCCGCCGCGGGACGAGCCGCACGGTCTCGGGCTCGTCGTCCGGACGGAGACACCGGCTCGAAGAACACACTACGGCTTCAAGGTCGTGCAGTGCCTTGGCGGGCCGAAGCCGAGCGGCTCCAATGGCATCATGCGGTGGAGAAGGCTCGCACGCGTGGTCGCCTGGGCGGTCGTGGCCGCGGTGGCGGCAGCGGGAGCGGCGTGGCTGGCTCGCGGCGCCTCCGGCCCGGACTGGCTGAAGTGGACGCTGGGGTGCCTACTCGCCGTGATCGTGACATCTGTGGGCGCGGCCCTGTTGCTGGGTCCGGTCGCGCGGCGCATGGCCGGGGAGACGCGCCCGCTGACCCCCCAAGACCGTGAGCAGCTGACGGTGAAGGACCGCGTCGAGGCGGTCAACACCGCGCGGGCCACCCTGTTGCAGGCGGCCACCGGGCTCGTGGTCGTCGGCGGCCTGGTCTTCACCGGCGCCGGCCTCGTGTACACCGCCCGCACCCTCGACGTATCCGTGCGCACCTTGGACGCGACCCGGGAAGGGCAACTCACCGACCGGTACACGAAGGCCGTCGAGCAGCTCGGCTCATCCAAGATCGACGTTCGCCTGGGTGGCATTTACGCGTTGGAACGCCTGGCCAAGGACTCTGCTCGCGACATGCCCACCATCGTGCAGGTCCTGGCCGCCTATGTACGAGTGCACGCTCACCCTCCCAAGGCGCAGGTCGTCAAGGGCCAGGCGCTTGTGGACGTGGCCGCGGCACTCAACGTGATCAGCGTCCTTGACACCACTCGCCGGTACCTTCCCTATGCCTTCGACCTGGGGGCCGTCGACCTGCACGGCCTCAATCTGTCCGGCGCGAACCTGAACGGCGCAGACCTGAGCCAAGCGGACCTGAACGGCGCGGACCTGACCGGCGCAGATCTGACGGGCGCGAACGTGGGCCTCGCGAACCTGCACGACGCGAAACTGTCGGGCGCACGCCTGTATGAGGTGGACATGGCCCGCGCGAACCTGACGCAGGCGGACCTGTCCAGCGCGAATCTGCTCGGCGCCAACCTGACCAGTGCCGAGTTG
This sequence comes from Streptosporangium carneum, assembly GCF_027922005.1. Lineage (GTDB taxonomy): Bacteria > Actinomycetota > Actinomycetes > Streptosporangiales > Streptosporangiaceae > Streptosporangium > Streptosporangium carneum. The sequence goes on from NZ_BSEV01000010.1 coordinate 182,754, forward strand.
GCCGGCGCGAATCTTGAAGGCGCAGTCCTGGTCGACGCCGACCTGACAGATGTTCGAGGGATGACGGCTGCTCAGATCAGAGCTGTGGCGAAGACCAACGCCAAGACCACGTTCGGTTGACTCAGGCTGAGTTCCCCCGCAGGACGGACACCTCGCCTGATTCGTCCGCCCACACCTCAGCGACCCCGCCGACGACTGTTCCGACATCCGCTCGGCCGAAGCCGCCTGTAGCGACATCCGGCCACCACGGCGGTGGCCGCCTTCCCTCAAGGACGCGCCGAGGCTGTCGACACATGCTCACGAACAGGGCCTCTTCACCTCGAAAACCCGTTTGCCGCCAACACGCCTTCTGGCAGGATCACGCCCCATGAGCCGCGCCGTCTTCTCCGAGATCCCGACCGGTCCTGTGACCGTCCCCGACGTCGTCACGGCGCTCGCCGACGGCGACACCGTCACTCCGGTGTGGCGCAACGAGCTCGGCGGCCTCACCTTCCGCCTTGAGGACGGGCGCGACACCACCAGGTACGCCAAATGGGTCGCCGTCGGCACCCCGGAGATCGACCTCGCCGCCGAAGCCGAGCGCCTGGCCTGGGCACGGCGATGGGTGACCGTCCCGCGAGTCATCGAGCACGGTACGGACGCCGACGGCGCGTGGCTGGTCACAGAAGCGGTCCCCGGCCGCTCGGCGGTGGACCCTCGGTGGGTCGCCGACCCGGCGACCGCGGCGGCCGCGATCGGCCGAGGACTGCGCCTGCTCCACGACGCCCTGCCCGTGGACGAGTGCCCGTTCGAGTGGAGCGTCGATCGGCGGCTCGCGCGCGCCGACGAGCGCATCGCCGACGGCGCAGGGCCCGCCGGCTGGTTCCCCGAGCACCGCCACCTCGAACTCGCCGAGGCCCGGGCACGCATCGGCGAGCCGCCCGCGATCGACCGCCTCGTCGTCTGTCACGGGGACACGTGCGTCCCCAACACCCTGCTGCACGACGACGGCACGTTCTCCGCGCATGTCGACCTCGGTTCGCTCGGGGTGGCCGACCGGTGGGCCGACCTCGCGGTCGCGGCCTGGAGCACGGAGTGGAACTACGGCCCGGGGTACGACGGCGTCGTGTACGACGCGTACGGGATCACCCCGGACCCGGAGCGCATCGCCTATTACCGCCTGCTCTGGGACATGTGCTAGCCGCTTACGCCCGGCCTTGCGGGTTCCACATCCGACTTCCGCTGTTCATGATCGAATAAGGGGTCCGAGGCGTCCCGGCATGGCATGCTTGAGACCTTCCGATCTGAGGCCGGGACGATGCAGGTGGTCGGTGCACGCGGGTGCGCTGGTGATCGAGCCGAGAAAGGGCGTCATCCGTACGGCCGACGCCCCTGCTGTCACGACTCGCCTCGGACGGGCGACCGGTGAGCTCCAAGTGTTCTGCAAGCGCGGCGGCATATCTATTGATCTGTCACGAACGCTTAGCTGTCTGGAGTTTTTCCCCATGCGTACCGGCATCCGCGTCCTGCTCGGCCTGACCACCGTCGCCGCGCTCACCTTCGGCGGCTCGGCCGCCGCCTCCGCCGCGGCCGTGCCCTCCATCTGGAAGTGGGGTCCGGTCTACTCGACCGACGGGCACGCCGAGGCCAGGGGCAAGGTCGCCCTCGCCCAGTCGGGTTTCGTGGTGTACGGCTCGCTGGAGGACACCCTGGGCTCTGGCTGCTCGTGGGCTCAGGTCCGCGCCCTGAGCGCTCGCGGGAAGGTGAGCACGGCGTCCTACTACAACTGCGTCCCGGGCAAGGGAACCTTCCGCAAGGACTACGGCGCGGTCCTGACGATCAAGGTGAGGGCCTGCCGGGGCACCGCCACCCGGCCGACCGGACGGTGCTCCCGTTGGAAGACCGTCTACACCCAGGGCGGCTGACCGTCCCGACGTTCGCGGGCCCGGCTCTCCCGGGCCACCTGCGAGTCCGGCGGAACAGCTCTACCACCTGCGAGTCCGGCGGAACAGCTCTACCACCTGCGAGTCCGGCGGAACAGCTCTGCCGCCCGTCAGATCCTGGCGTTGCGCCGCAGGACGTCGACGGCGCGCACGGTGGCGTGGCCCCGCCAGTCGAGAACGCCCGCGGGTGAGATCCTGGCGTAGTCGACGGTCCATCCGCCGTCGTCCTCCTGCAGCCCGGCCAGGCGGTCCAGGTCGGCGGTGATCGCCTCCTCGGTGAACAGGGACCGGGCCGGGCGGTCGGGGAACGGGGCGAAGTCCAGCGGGCGGAGCATCTCCTCCTCGGTTCCGCCCTCGACGTGCATCAGGCCGTCGGCGGGGATGTGCCCGCCCAGACGCCGCAGGAGATCGGGCGCCTCGGGGTGGGTGTCGTGCACGGCGTCCAGGAACCGTACGGCGAAGGCGAGCACGTACGCGTGGGGCGTCTTCTCGATCGCCTCGACGGCGGCCAGGCAGTAGCGGGTGGCCCGCGCGAGCCAGGGGTGGGCGGCGACGGCCGGATCGTGCGCGGCCACGCGGTGCGCGGCGGCCGCGGTCACGGCGGTGATCTGCAACGAGGAGGCCGTGAGGTCTGCCTCCGCCCACCAGGGGGCGGTGCCCGCACGGACGGTGAGGGGCAGCGCGAAGGGCAGGCCCCCGTCGGGCAGGGAGACCGACTCCAGCCAGTCGCACAGCTCGACGGCCCGCGCGGCGGTGGCCGGGGAGACGTCCTCGAACACCTCGAAGGCGTGCAGCGCGGCGCCGGGCTGGCTCTCCGGCGAGCGCAGATCGGGTTCCAGCCCCCAGCCGTAACCGCCGTCGGGGTTGCGATAGCCGTCGAGCGCGGCCAACGCGGCGGTGGGATCGCTCTCGCCCGTCAGCAGCTGGAAGCGGCGACGGTCCAGGACACGCGCGTGGGTGGCCAGGAAGGAGGCCGCCGCGGAAAGGTCGACGTTCATAGGTCCATCGTGCGCCTGCCGTACGCGCGTGGTCTTGCAGGAATCGGTCTCACCCCGCGCGATCGGGCCCCACGACGACGGACTCGAACCAGGCGGGCAAGGGAAGGTCGGCTCCCGAGTCGTCCCGGGTCGGGGTGCTCAGCGCGTTGAGGGCGTCGACGATCTTCTTCTCCTCGTAGACGAAGTGTGACTCCAGCAGGGCGGTCAGGCCGTCCAGCTCGGCTCGCACACGTCGCGCCTCGGCGGGACCCGGACCCGCCTCGAGGCCGTCGAGCAGGTCCTCCAGGCTGCGCAGGATCCCGGTCACCGTCTGGTGGTCGTGCACCAGCTCCTCGATCACCGGGCGCAGTTCGGGATAGCGCTCCGCCAGGACGGGGAAGGCCCCGGCGTCCTCGCCGGTGTGGTGCCGGGTCAGCGCCGAGCAGAAGGCCAGGCAGTGTGCCCGCAGCTCTCGTGGCCGCCCATCGTGCCCATCGAGGAAGGCGTCGACGTCCTCGCGGAGCCGGGCCAGCTCCTCACGGAGCCAGAGGTGCACTTCGATCAACTGGTTGCCGAACGCCGCGAGGCGGCCGCCCGGCTCTGTGGGTGTTTCCATGGTCGTCCCATGATTCGGCGCCTCCATGCCCACGGCGATCTCTTTGCCGGGTGCACCGCGACGCTGAGGCGGGATTTCATCATCCTTCGGATCGCCCGTCAAGCTGAGTCGCGCGAGGACGCCGGAAGCAGGCCGACCGGACGTTCCACCGCCCGCCGACCGCCGCCGACGATGTGCCCCTCTGGATCGGGCGTCGTCGCGAACGGCTCACCGGAGACTTCGAGGATTGCCGGAAAGCTTCCTGGAAAAGCGCGTTCGGCCGTATCGTCCTTCAAGATCGAGCAGTGGGTGTGGCGCGTGCCCGTCGGCCTGGGCGGACACCGCGTCGCATCATGTCCCGCACCGCGACCAAGAACGGAAGCGTCAATGAGCGACGACCTCGAAGACCGCCCGCGCGACGCTCCCGGACAGGCTCCGCAGCCCGCGCGGGAGACGCGGGACGACCCCGCGGCGCGGAGCTCGGCACACCCGGAACGGCCCAGAAGCCGCGCGCTGACCCTGGTCACGGCCGTCGTCATGGTGATCGGAGGCGGAGCGGGGATCGTGGCGCTCCGCCTCCAGGAACACTTCGCCTCCCCACCGGCGAGCTCGACCTCCCCGCCGGCGAACCGGGCACAGCCGCCGAACACCGAGCCTCCGGATGAGGCGTCTTCCGCCTCCGGCGCGCCCGTCCCCATCAAGCGGCTCTGGCCGCAGGCGGTGTGGGAGATGCCGACCGTCCTGCCGGACGGACGGAGGCTGCGCCCACGGTTGTTCATCGACGACCGGACGCTCCTGGTGGAGGCGCTGGAGGGATCGGGGAAGGCCGAGGCGCTCCACGCCTACGACCTGGGCAGCGGCCGGAGCCGTGAGATCGCTGAGATCCGCGCGCCGGGCGGGGCCTCCCCCTCCGGCTACGCGTCGGGCGGCGGGCGGATCTTCTGGCAGACGATCCACGGGAAAGGCCGCCACGAGGTCACGAGGCTCTGGACGGTTCCGGTCCTGGGCGGGACGCCGGAGGCCGTCGGCACGAACCGTCCGGTCGGGGGAGGCGACGGGCAGCTCGCAGTCGTCGGCGACAGACTGGCCTTCTCCCTCCTCGAAGGCGGCGTCTTCACGGTTCCCCTCGGCGGCGGGACCGTGACACCGGTCCCGGGCACGGAGAAGCACCCCTACCATCTCCTGCGCTGGCCCTGGGCCGTCACGTCCTTCAGCGACGACGCGGGGCCTGGAGTTCCGGTGCAGGAGGTGCTGCTCAACGTCGAGACCGACCGGAAGGAACTGGTGAGCACGCGTACGGCTTACAAGTGCGAATGGGGGAAATGCCACAGCGTGGCCGGCAGGGTCGTGTCTCCATGGCGGCACGATCCGCCGGGGCCGGGCGACCTGCCCGACTCCCTGGTGATGGGACTGGCCGCCGACCGCTTCCGCCTCATGGTGGGCGACGGGGGCCGCGCGTTCCTGCTCGACGAGGTCACCGACAGGACCGCCGACCTGGGGATGCGTCAGGCCGCGGGAGACCGGACGAGCAGCATACGGCTGGGCTTCGGCGACGGCCGTCTGATGTACTACCCCCTTGGCCGCGCGTACGTGATCGTCGATCTCACGAAGGTCAGGTGAGAGGAGCTCCCCGCGGCGGGCGCGCGTCGACGCCCGCACCCCTGTGGCCGACCCCGGAGCGGAGACGGCGGAGACGTTCGGTGCTTCCACGTCGCCGGCCGGGGCGTCGGCGGCCGTCCCGGCTTCGCGGGTGACGGTCCCCGTCGTGGTCTCGCGACCGGGCGAACTCCGCCGTCCCGTGATTCAACACTTTCGCCTCCGAGTCCGTCTGGGATGTGACGGACTCGGAAAGGCGAAGGTAATTGGACGACGATCCCCGCTTCGCGGACTTCGTCGCTGAACGGGCCGACGCGCTTCTGCGTTACGGCTACGTGCTCAGCGGCAATCCCCACGACGCGGCCGACCTCACCCAGGAGGCGCTGATCCGGCTGCACCGCGCCTGGTCGCGGGTTCGCCGCAAGCACGACCCCGAGAGCTACACCAGGGTGATCATGGCGCGGCTGCACGTCAGCGTCTGGCGGCTGCGCCGCCGCGAGCGGCTCGACTGGGACCTTCCCGAGGAGGCGAGCCTGGACTCGTTTCCCTCGGACGCCGAGCAGGGTCTCTGGGAGGCGCTCGAAGGGCTGCCGCGCAAGCAGCGGGCCGTGCTCGTGCTGCGCTACTACGAGCAGCTGACCGACACGGAGATAGCGAAGGTCCTGAACATCTCCCGGGGAACCGTCCGCAGCCACGCCTCCCTCGGCCTGGGCAAACTCCGCTCCGTCCTACCGCATCCCACAGCCGCCAACAGGAGGACCCAGTGAGCGACGACCTCGAAGACCACCTCCGCAGTGCCCTCGGGCACGCGTCGGAACGCGCCCCGCAGGCGCCGAACGGCCTGCCCGCACAGGTCATGGCCCACTCCCGGCGGCGCAGGGCACGCGCCCAGGCCCTGGTCGCGGCCGTCGCCGTGGTCGCGGTCGCGGGCGGCGTCGGGGTGGCGGCGCACGGTTCCGGAGGCGTCCCCGCCTCGGGAACCCTCAGCCCGGCCCAGACGCCGAGCGTCGAGATCCTGACCTCGACGCCGTCCCCCTCCGGCGGGCAGGCGTCCGAAGGGCCCGACCCCGTGGAGAAGGTCTGGCCGCAGGCGGTCTGGAAGATCCCGGCCAAGCTGCCCGACGGACGCGCGTTCCGGCCGAAGACCTTCATCGACGACCGCACGCTGCTGCTGGAGACGTGGGAGAGGCCCGGCAAGGCCGACGCGCTCTACTCCTACGAGCTGGACAGCGGCCGGACCCGGAAGATCGCCGACATCGGCGGGCCGGACGTGTTCCCCTTCGCCTACGCGGTGGGCGACGGGCGGATCGTCTGGCAGGAGAACGACTCATCCGACAAGGGCTGGGCCACGCGGTTCCGGTCGGTGCCGGTCACCGGTGGAGAACCCGAGACCATCACCACGGACCGCCGGGTCCTGGCGGTCGACAACGAACTCGCCGTCGTCGGGGACAGGCTGGTCTTCAGCGAAGCCGAAGGGAAAGGCGTCTTCACCGTTCCCCTCGAAGGCGGAGCCCTGAAGCAGGTCAAGGGCACCGAGCGGCACCGCGTCGTACGGTGGCCCTGGGTGGGCGTTCTCACCGAGTCCGTACAGAACCTGCCGGAGAACTACGAGAGGCTGCTCAACGTCGACACCGGCGAGACGAGCAGGGCGGTCGTCCGTCCGGGTGAGCGGCGCGTGCGGTGCGGCGTGAAGGAGTGCGCGGGCGGGCGGGCCGACGGCACGCTCTTCCACCGGCTGCGCGACGGCTCGCAGGAGGGCGACCTGCCCGGTTCCGTGCCGATGGGGTTGGCCGCCGACCGCTTCCACACCTTCGAGACGCCCGGCCCGCGGCGCGGCCAGGTGCTCTACGACCTGGTCACCGGTAAGTCCGGAGACCTGGGCCTTCCCTTCGACATCGACGGCCCGCCGATCAGCCTGGAACCCGGTCTCGGCAACGGCCGCCTGCTGGCCTACCCGCGCAAGGGCGAATACGTGATCATCAACCTCACGAAGATCCCGTGAGCGGGAAGGCCGCCTGCCCGTCCTCCGCACACGGGACGAAGGGTGGTCCTCGCCGTACGACACGGACGCCAGACGACCGTCTCCCTCAACCGGTACGACCTGCCCGCGTCGAAGGGTGGACGTGTGAAGGGGTCAGGCGTCCCTGGCCAGGGCGATCGCCTTGGTGAAGCGGTCGTAGCGGGACAGTTCCTCCTCGACGGGTTCCAGCACGAGCCTGCGGGCGACCTGGTGCACGTTGACCTGAAGCGCCCTGGCGGCCTTGCGGGCTCGGCGGCGTCCGCCGAGCCAGGCGGCCCCCCGGGACAGGAGGGCGATCACCAGGCCGAGGAGGACGCCGCCGACCAGCAGCAGTGTGGGCCAGGGCAGCTCACCCGCCGTCGGCAGGTACGGCTGCGGCAGCCTGAGGTAGTCCATGCCCAGCAGGCCGAGCAGCCACAGGCCGCCCGCCAGCACGGCCGCGAGCGCCAGCCACTGGGCCAGCCCGGCCGCCCGCCACCACACAGGCCGCCTGGACGCCCCGAGCGAGGTGCCGGCCACCGCCCGGTCGAGGCCGTCCTCCAACTCGTCCCCCCGTGACCTGGCGGCCCGCCGTACGGCCGCCGCCCACGGTTCGGGCAGCCCGTCGGAGGCGGCGCTCGCGGCCTCCCGGATCGCGGTGTCCATCCGGGAACGCTGGACGGCGGTCGTGACGGGCATCGAGGTCCGGCCCACGGGCCCTGCGGAGTCCTGGCCGAACTCCTGGGCCGAGTTCTGGGGGACGGAGAGGCGCAGGCGGCGCAGCGGGTCGGGACGGAACCGGCGGATCCACCGGGTCGGCGGCCAGCCGGTCGCGGCGACCGAGCGGTGCCGGTGCGCCTTGGCCACGGCCCTCACGACGACCGGCACGCCCGCGGCCTCGGACAGCGCGGCGGTCAGCGGCCCGGCCAGCCGATCCACGGACACCGCGGGCGTGTCGGGGAGAACCGGGGGCGCGACCTGAGGGACGACCTTGGGCACGGCCGGGGGCGAGCCGTGGAGAACGGCCTGGGACACGGCCTGGGGCGAGCCTTGAGGGACGACCTCGGCCATGGCCGGGGGCGCGGCGGAGGCGGGCAGGGCCGTGCCGGAGGCGGACGAGGGCGCGGTGAAGACGGACAGGGGCGTGCCGGAGGCGGACAGGGGCGCGGTGGAGGCGGACGAGGACACCGCCAGCGCGTCCGCGGCCGTGCCGACGTCGGCGCCGAGCCGGACGGCCCACGACCTCCGGTCGGCGACCCTGGAGGCGAGCAGGGAGCCCAGCTCGGGCATGCCCGCCCCGGTACGTGTGGAGACCCCGACCAGCGGCACCCCCGCCAGGCCGTCCTCGTCGAGCAGCCGCCGCAGGTCCTTCAGGCACCGTTCCGCCGCGCCCTGGGTGAGCCGGTCGACCTGGTTGAGCACGACGACCATGACGTCCCGGTGCCGGGCCAGCGGGCGCAGGTACCGGTCGTGGACGGCCGCGTCGGCGTACTTCTGCGGGTCGAGCACCCACACCAGCAGGTCGACCAGCTGGACCAGCCGGTCGACCTCCAACCGGTGCACGGTCTCGATCGAGTCGTGGTCGGGCAGGTCGAGCAGGATCAGCCCGGCCGCCTCGTCCTCGCCGTGCGCCACCTCGTGGCGGCGGGGGATCTCCAGCCAGTCGAGCAGCGGTCCCGCCCCCTCTCCCTCCCAGAGCGCGGCCTGCGCCGTCGAGGTGGTCGGACGGGTCACTCCGACCTTGGCCAGGGAGGTGCCCGACAGCAGGTTGAACAGCGACGACTTGCCGCTGCCCGTGGCTCCGGCCAGCGCGACCACGGTGTGGTCGATCGACAGACTCCGCCGTGCCCCGGCGCGGGAGACCACGGAGCGGGCCCCGGCGACCGCGTCCGCCGCCAGCCGTCCCTCGGCCAGGTCGGCGGCCTGGGCCAGTCCCTCAAGGCGGTCGTCCAGGGAGACGGAGCTCTTGCGTCGCAGCAGCTTCACCGCTCACCCGCCTCACGGTCGTCCGCACGGGAGTCCGTGGCGGAGGTCAGCGCCGCCTGGCCGCCCGAGGGCGGAAGTTCACCGCGGTGATCCTGTACGGCCCGCCCGACGGCGCGCAGCGCGGAACCGGTGTCCCGCGGAGGCTCGACGGCGTCGAGAAGGCCGGTGAAACGGGCGGCCTCCGTGCCGAGCAGGGCGGCGACGCGGGCTCGCAGGTCGACGCGGGCCTTGACGGTGAGGGTGCGCACCGCCTGGTCGCCGAAGACGGCCTCGAGGAGTTTCTGGCTCAGCACGCTGGTTCCCCCGGCGATGCCGACCTCGATCCCGGTCAGGCCGCCGGTCGAGGCGAACACCGCGAGCATCAGCAGCAGTCCCGCGCCGTTGACGCCGTAGGAGGTGAACCTGGCCACGCTCCGCTTGTCGGCGCCCTCCTCGCGGACCAGGTCGAGCACGTATCCCTGCCAGCCCCTGACCACCGCCTCCGCCTTCGCGGGAAGGTCGGCGGAGGATCTGCCGAGACGCCCGGCCGCCGCGACCCCGGCCTCCTCGAGCAGGGCGCGTCCCGACGGATGCGACGACCACGACTCCAGCACGCGTTCGGCCGCGGTGTCCGCGGAAGCCCTGATCAGCGCCTCGACCCCGCTCTCCAGCGCGACCCGCAGCTCGTTCTCCGGCGCGGGCCGCCCGGTGAACAGCGCCACCAGGCGGTCCCTGAACCGGCCGACCCGGTTCTCCAGGGAGCGCATCAGGTCGCCGGTGCCGATGAAGTCCTGCCAGCGGGCCAGCACCTCGCCGCGCAGCAGCGAGCCGTCCAGCATCCCCTCGTCGAAGGCGGACAGGCCGGAGGCGTACGCCGCACCCGTCATCGAGCGGAGATCCTCGGCCGCCGCGCGCTGGCGGTCCACGGCGTCGGCGAGGGCGGGGACCCGCACCGCGAGGCTCTCCAGGGCTCCGGACAGGGTCTGACGCACCACGTCGGCGCGGGCCCTGGAGTCGGCCGCGATGCCGGTCAGCCAGTCGGTGACGTCCTGGACCGCATGGCGCGGCAGGCGGGCGTTCTCCTCCGGCAGCACCAGTTCCGGCACCTCGAACAGGCGTGTGCCGCCCAGCCCGTTGGCCTCGAGCAGCCTGGCCAGGTCCTTCTGGACCACGCCCAGGGCTTCGGGAGGGACCCGCGACAGGATGACCGCGAGCGCGGTGCTCCGCTCCCTGGCCGCGCGCAGGAAGCCCCACGGCACCTCGTCCGCGTAGCGGGCGGCGGTCGTGGTGAACAGCCAGAGGTCGGCGGCGGCGAGCAGCTGGGCCGCCAGTTCGCGGTTGGCGGCGACGACCGAGTCGATGTCCGGTGCGTCGAGCAGGGCCAGGCCCGCGGGAAGGGACGGAACCGTGACCACGCGGAGCGTGCCGGGCTCACCGCGCGCGCCGCCCGTGACGCGGGGAAGGCCCGGCAGAACGTGCTGGGCGGTGAACCACGCCTCGTCCGCCTGGCTGGTGACGAGGGTGGGAGCCAGTGTCGTGGGCCGCAGCACGCCCGGTTCGGAGACGTCGGCGCCGACGACGGAGTTCACCAGGGTCGACTTGCCCGCTCCGGTCGAGCCGCCCACGACCGCGAGCAGCGGGGCGTCGATCGCGTTGAGCCGGGGGATCAGGTAGTCGTCGAGCTGACCGGTCAGCTCGCGCAGCGCTCCGCGCCCGGCCTCCGCGTCGCCGGTCGCCAGGGGGAACAGGTCGTGGTCGAGGCGGCGTCGCAGTTCACGCAGCGTCTCCAGCAGACCCTCGCTCCGGCTCATAGGAGCGACCCTTCCCTGATGGAAGGCCCCTAGACATGCTTCGGCGCGGACGCGGCGGCGGCGGGCTCGGCTCCCTCAGGCCAGATGGAGGACCCGGACATGATTTTGCCCCACCGCTCGACCGGGTCACGGGGGCGAACCCGGTAGAGCGGTGGGGCCTTTACCCCGGTTTTCGCGTGGGGGTCATGCCGGACTCGTCTCCCCCGCAGCTGGAGGCGAACCCAACCCGCCGCGCGGCCGCGGGGTGATCGGGGGTCATTCGCTGCCCATTGGAACACCCGAAGCTCAGGGTCACATGAAGCAAAGCTGAATGTCCGCTGAAGATTCAACCATTATGGGGAGGTCGTAGGACATATCCCACCCCCCGCAGGGTGTGAATGAGACGCGGCTCGGCCATGTCGACCTTGCGGCGGAGGTAGGACACGTAGGACTCGACGACCCCGGCGTCGCCTCCGAAGTCGTAGTTCCAGACGTGGTCCAGGATCTGCGCCTTCGACAGCACCCTGCCGGTGTTGACCATGAAGTAGTGCAGCAGCTTGAACTCGGTCGGCGACAGCCGTACGGGCTTGCCCGAGCGCCAGACCTGGTGCGCCTCCTCGTCCAGCTCCAGGTCGCCGACCTTCAGGCGCGTCGGAAGGTCGAGGTCCCCCCTCGTACGGCGCAGCACGGCCCGGATCCGGGCGAGGACCTCCTCCAGGCTGAACGGCTTGGTCACGTAGTCGTCGGCCAGGCGCAGACCCGCCACCTTGTCGTCGGTCGCGTCGCGCGCGGTCAGGAAGACCACGGGCATCTGCCCTCCCAGCGCCCGCAACCGTCCGGCGACCGTGAACCCGTCCATGTCGGGCAGCATCACGTCCAGCACGACGAGGTCGGGGCGGATCCGCTCGGCGAAGTGCACGGCCTCCCGGCCGTCCGCCGCCGTCACAACCTCGAACCCGGACCTGCGCAGGCTGGCGGAGAGCAGCTCACGGATGTTCGGCTCGTCGTCAACGATCAACAACCTGGCTTCGACTCTGTCCAGCACAACACGAGGCTTACTCACCCCCCTGGAACACAGCTCAGCCTCGGCTGAACGTTTCCTGAGAGGGGAGACCCTCATCGTCGACCGCCCCCCTCGCTGATCGTGGTCGCGGTGATCGAGCCGTCCTCGCCGCCGGTCCCCTGCACGACCACCGTGCCACCGGACCTGAGGTCGGTGACCTTGCCTTCCCTGGAGACCCGCACGGTCGTCCGTCCCGTGGTGTTGACGGTGACGACCGTCCCGTCGGACCGCTGAAGGTAGACCTTGCCGCCCTCGACCCGCTGCACCGTGCCGAAGGTCACGCCGCCCATGCCGCCCGCGTTTCCCTGACCGCCCTGGTTGCCCTGGTTGCCCTGGCCGCCCTGCTGCCTGCCTCCGAAGCCGCCGTAGCCCCCGGGACCCCCGGGGCCACCGGGGCCACCGCCGTACCCGCCGGGTCCCGCCATGCCCTGCCGCATCGCGGCGGGGGCGCCTGACGTCCCGCCCTGGTCGCCCATCGCCTTCTGCGCCTGGATGCCCAGGATCACGCCCACCACGAGTGTCACCCCCGCACCGAGCACCAGCGTGAGCGTGGAAGGACGGTGTCGCGGCCCCGCCGCCAGCTCCTCCTCCAGGTCGCCCGCGAACGGGGAGGTCTCCAGCAGTTCCTCCGTCCCGGCCTTCTCATCCGCCCTGCCGCCCATGTCTTCTCCTCGCGTAAGTCGTACAGGTCATTCGTGCCGCAGCGCCTGGATGGGCCTGAGCTTGGCCGCCCGGTTCGCCGGATAGCCGCCGAAGAACAGCCCGATGCCCACCGAGACGCCCAGGGCGAGCACGATGGAGGACGGCACGAGCACGGGTGAGATGCCCGCGATCGTGAACCGGGTGCCGACGAAGGCGATCGCGACCCCTGTCAGCCCGCCCAGCAGGCTCAGCACCGTCGCCTCCAGCAGGAACTGGCCGAGGATCGCGCTCCTCGGCGCGCCGATGGCCTTCCTGATGCCGATCTCCCTGGTCCGTTCGGTGACGGTGACCAGCATGATGTTGGTGATGCCGATGCCGCCGACCAGCAGGGAGATCGCGGCGACGGCGCCGAGCAGGGCGGTGAAGACGCCGATGGTCGAGCTGACCGTCTCCTGCAGGGTGGCCTGGTTCAGGATCCGGTAGTCCGCGGCGCCCGTCGGGGTGATGCCGTGCCGCTGGTTGAGCACCGCCGTCACCTCGGCCTGCGCCGAGGTGGTCGTGTCGGCTCCCGTCGCCTGCACGACGATCGACCCGAGCGCGCCGAACCCGGTCAGGCTCTGCTGTACGGCGGGCAACGGCACGATGGCCACGTCGTCGGCGTCCTGCCCGCCGAGGCCGGAGCCCGACTCCTTGAGCACCCCGACCACGGTGAACGGCACCCCGGAGACGCTGACCTGCTCACCGACCGGGTTCGTGGAGCCGAACAACTCCTCGGCCACCGTCTGCCCGATGACCATGACCTTCCTGGCGGCGAGCACGTCGTCGTTGACGAAGTAGGCGCCGGTTCCGACGGGCTTGTTCGTCGCCTCGAAGTAACTCGGATACGTGCCGACGAGCTGGGAGATCGTGTGGCTGACGCCGTCGCGCACGGCGGTCGCGGAGGAGGTCGTCACCACCGGGGACACGCTCTTGGCCGACGGCACCTGTTCGGGGTCGGCGAGCGCCTTCGCGTCCTCCAGGGTGAGCTGCCTGGCCTGGGTGCGCGGCCCCGTGCTCTGCCTGTTCGCGCCGACCGGCCCGCCGAAGCCCCCTCCGGAGAAGGAGGCGGAGACGGTGAGGGTGTTGGCCCCCAGGCGCTGGATGCTCTGCTGGATGCTCTGTGAGGCGCCTTCGCCGAAGGCCACCAGCAGGATCACCGCGGCGACCCCGATGAGGATGCCCAACGTGGTCAGGAAGCTGCGCAGCTTGTTGGCGGCCAGCCCGCGCAGCGCGAAGCGCAGGATCTCCAGCCTGCTCACGACGCGGCCTCCGACACCTGAGGAGCCTGCGGCGTGCTCACGGTCTGCCGCGTGCTCACGGTCCGCGTCGTGCGGGGCGGCGGGCCGTCCACGGGCGCCTGACGGTCGTCCTCGACGATCAGTCCGTCGACCAGGCGGATGACCCGTTTGGCGTGCGCCGCCACGTCGTCCTCGTGGGTGATGAGCACGATCGTGCGGCCGGAGTCGCTCAGCCGGTCGAGGATCTCCAGCACGTCGCCGGTCGCCTTGGTGTCGAGGTTGCCGGTCGGCTCGTCGGCGAGCAGGAGGGCGGGCGAGGTGACCAGCGCCCTGGCCACGGCCACCCGCTGCTGCTGGCCGCCGGACAGCTCGTTCGGCTCGTGGCGGACCCGGTCGGACAGGCCGACCTGCTCCAGGGCCGCCAGCGCGCGGGCGCGACGTTCCTGCGGGGCGACCCCTCCGTATGCCATGGGCAGCTCGACGTTGGCGAGCGCGCTCATCCTCGGGATGAGATTGAACGACTGGAAGACGAACCCGATCTTCCGGTTGCGCAGTACGGCGAGCCTGCGCTCGTCCAGCGTCCCGACGTCGGTGCCGTCGATGAGGTAGCGGCCCGAGGAGGGCACGTCCAGGCAGCCCAGGATGTTCATGAGCGTGGACTTGCCCGAGCCCGAGGCGCCCATGACGGCCACGTAGTCGCCCCGTTCGACGGTGAGGGAGACCCCGCGCAGGGCCTGGACCTGGGCGTCTCCCCTGCCGTACGTCTTGGTGATGTCCGTGAGGGACAGGACGGGGGTGCTCACCGGCCGCCTCCCGCGCCACCGGGGCCGCCCATGCCTCCGCCGCCGCCGACACGCGTGCCGCCGCCGAAGCCGGGGAACCCTCCTGTCTGCTGGTTGGTTCCGGTGCTCACCGGACGGACGACCTGGTCTCCCTCTGCGAGCCCGGAGGTGATCTCGGTGAGCGCGTCGCCCTTGACCCCCACCTGGACCTGCGCGGACGTCTGCGCGCCGTTCCGCAGGACGGTCACCGTGCTCCGGCCCCCGGCCGTCGAGACCACGGTCGAGGGGACGGCCAGGACGTTCTCCGCCTGTCCCACGACGACCTTTACCGTGGCGGTCTGGCCGAGTCTGACCTCGTCGGGAACCTCGGTGAAGGAGATCGTCACCGGATACTGGACCACGTTGTTGCTGGTCGAGGCGGTCGGCTGGATCTGGGTGACCTTCCCGGACGCGGTGACGCCGGTGAGGGCGTCGAACGTGATCGAGGCCGTCTGACCGATCTTGAGCTTGGTGATGTCGGACTCGGTGAAGTTCCCGACGAGCTGGAGCCTGCCGATGTCGGCCATCTCGACGAAGCCGCCCGCCGTACCGCCCGAACCTCCTCCGGAGGAGCCGGAGCCCGCCCCGCCGCCTGCCCCGGATCCGCCCGAGCCTGAGCCGCCCGCCGTGGCGCTCGACGCCCCCGAGGAACTCGAGGAGCCTCCCTCCGTGCCGTTGACGGCGGTGACCGTGCCGGCGAACGGGGCCTTGATGACGGTGGCCGCCACCTCGCGCCGAGCCTCACGGTAGGCGTTCCTCGCGGTGATGTACTGGGCGTAGGCGGCGGCGGTCGAGGTGTCGTCGTCCGCGGTGTCGAGAGCGGCGGCCGCGGCGTCCAGGCTCTCCCTCGCGGAGCTGTCGTCCAGCCGGGCCAGGAGCTGCCCCTTCTTGACCTTGTCCCCGACCGCGACGTAGACCTTCTCGACGGTGCCGCTCGTCCCGAAGCCGAGCGAGCGCGCCCTGGCGCTCTCCACAGCCCCGGAGGCGGAAACCGAGGCGACCACCGTGCTCCGGGTCACCGAGACGGTCCGCGTCGCGGCGCCCGCGTCCGCGGCGGAGGGGGTCGCGCCCCCTCCGAGAGAGGAGTAGGCGATTGCCGCGCCGCCCAGCAACAGGACCCCCAGGGTCCCGTTCACAATCAGCGCTCCGCGCTTGGTCGACAACTTCACAGCGCCTGACCCTGGCGTACCAGACTTGGGCTAAACCCAACTCTTGCTGAGTGTTTGCTGCAAACGTCTGAGAAACTACGACATACAGGAAATCTTCAGGTGTTTGTGAGCAGGCAGTGAAACGGGCACGCCAATATGGTCGCCCATGAGACCGACCAATCTCCCGAAACCCGTGCGTGTGGGAGGACTCGCCCTGGCCGCCCTCGTCCTCGTGGGCGCGGGCGTTTTCTACACACTCGACGAAGGCTCGGACCAGGCCCCCGGGGTCGAACTCGTCTCCGCCAGACGCGGAACGGTGACCTCGGCGGTGTCCGCCGCGGGCAACACCGTGGACGACAGGACCAGGGACCTGGCCTTCGGCGGGGCGGGCACGGTCAGGAAGGTCTACGTCAAGGCCGGGGACAAGGTCGACAAGGGAGAGGTGCTCGCCAGCATCGGCTCGGCGCCCGCGCGGGAGCGGTACACCGCGGCCAAGGCGCAGTTCGCGGCGGCGCAGGAGGCGCTGGACGAGGCCGAGGAGAGGGCGGCGTCCCCCTCGGCTTCTCCCTCCCTGTCCCCGTCTTCCCTGTCCCCGTCGACGGCCCTGTCCCCGTCGGCGGCTCCGTCGCAGGGGCAGAACGGCGACCGGGGTCAGACGGGCTCCCCGGGGTGCGAGCCCACGGCGTCGCCGACCGCGCCGGTGAGCGCCGCCCCCACTCCCCGCCCGAGCGGTACGGCCACGCCGTCCGGGCCTCCCGGCCAGGGCCGTACCCCCTCGCCGGCCACGACCCTCGTGCCGGGTGTCACCCCCGTTCCCACCGGAGTCGCTCCTACCGGGGCCGTTCCCACCGGGGCCGGGCGGCTCGAGGCGGCGGTCCCCGCGGGCGGAGTCGTGCCCGCGGGACATCTCGTCAAGTCGGCGCCGACTCCCACTCCGGTCCCGTCCTCGGCCTCCGCCCAGACGCCGACGGCCACGGCCGCGACGGGGACGAGGCACGGGACGGACCCCGGCGGAGAGTCGCCCCGTCCCGCGCCGACGGTCACCGTCACCGTGACGGCCACCGCCACGGTCACCGTCACCGCGACCCCGCCCTCGCCCACGAGGCCCGGCCCCTCGAACGCGCCGACGGACCAGGGGGCCGAGCCGAGCCGGAGCCCGAAGCCCAGCTCGTCGGCCAGGCCGACCACGACCGGGAAGCCGACCGCGAAGCCCGGCGCCAGCCAGTCTCCCGGCCCCCGGCCCACCGCATGCCCCGGCCAGGACAACGGACAGGGCAACGGGCAGGGCAACGGGCAGGGCGCCAAGCAGAACAGCGGGCAGAACAGCGGGCAGGGCGACGGACAGAACGGTGTGTGGAACACCGGGCAGGGAACCAGGCAGAGCACCGGGCAGCAGCTGGGCGCGAACCGGGGAGCGACCGGGCAGGACGGCGCGGCGGGAGGCGGACAGGGAACGCTCAGCGTGGAGCAGGCCGAAGCCCGGGTGAAGCGGGCGCAGGCCGACCTCACCGACGCCAGGCAGGAACTGGCCGGAGTGCGGATCGTCGCCCCCGCCGACGGAACCGTGATGTCCGTGGCGGGCGCCGTCGGCGACAGCGTGGGCACCGGCGCGTTCCTCACCCTCGGAGACCTCGACGAGCTCCAGGTCGAGGCGCTGTTCACCGAGTCGGACATCGGCAGCCTGAAGCTGGGACAGCGGGCCACGATCACCCTGGCCACCCGGGAGGGGCAGAAGTACACCGGCACGGTCACCCGCATCGCTCCCACCGCGACGAACAGCGGCCAGCTGGTGAGGTACGGAGTGACGATCGCGTTCGACAGGACGCCGGGCGACCTCATGGTCGGCCAGACCGCCACGGTCACCGTGACCGTGGCCGAGACCGCAGAGGCCCTCTACCTCCCGGTGCAGGCCGTGCGGACCAAGGACGGCGTCTCCCGGATCACCGTGCAGAACGGCGGCGAGCGCGTGGTGACGACGGGGGTGCGCGGCGACCGGTACGTCGAGATCACCTCCGGGCTCGCGGAGAACGACCGGGTCGTGCTTCCCAACGGGGCCACGGCCGGAGGATTCCCCGACAGCAGCTGGCCGGGAGGCGTCTCAGAAACCCCGTGACCCGGGGGCCCACCCGGGCCCCCGCCGTACATCCGCGCCGGTCAGGCCCGCGTCACCTCTCGCCGCACCGGCGCCGGATGGGAAAGCCCCGACAGGTCCGGTGAGAGGCCCCGGTGGCCGATACGGGAGAACGGAACCACGGCGCACCCACCTGCGACCACCCGAACAAGACCAGCCCACGCACACCGAAACCCCAACCGACAACGCGAACCCGCGACCCACACCAACAACCACCCGAACAAGACCAGCGCACACACACCGAAACCCCAACCGACAACGCGAACCCGCGACCCACACCAACGACCGTCGGAACGAGAGCACGGCATGCGCACCGGACTCTCGAACGACAGGGCGAAGCTGCGGCACGCGCACCGACCGTCCGATCAGGCCGACGAGAGCACGGCGTGTGGCGTGCGCATATCGGCAAGCACTGTGCAGGAACCGGCAACGACTTTCCCACCGCTGCCTGACACGCTTACGGAGCAGGCGAACCGAGGGCCGACGCTCTCCGGGAAATCGTCGGCGTGACAGCGGCCGAGGATGTGCGTGCCGCTCCGGAAATCCCTTTCCGCGTCTCCGGAGCGGCACGGACGAAGGCCGCGAAGAACGTCTTCTCCAACGAAAGGACAGGACATTGCGCGTGCTCAAGCTCGCCGCGGTCGGCGTCGTCGCCATGGGGGCCGTGTTCTTCAGCGGTGCCATCGCCCATGCCGACCTGACCCTGGACGGAAACGGCGTGCCGCCGGTCGCGGCGCACACCGACAGCTGGAACTTCCCCAAGTGACGGCTCTCCGCAGTCCTCTGTAGGCGTCAACCGTCGCGGCAGGCGGAAAGCGGGTGAGACCCCGACGTCCGCTCTTCGTGCCTGAACGGGGGCAAGCCGGAGCGGACGTCGGCAGGAGTCCGAACGGACGTCGGTAGAAGTCCGAGCGGACCCCGGGAGAGACGTCAGGCCGCGACATCAACCGGGGTGTCGCGGCCTGGCCCTCTGCCCGGAGCAGCCGGATCCGGAGAGTGGACCGTCCGGACCCGGCAGCGGACCGTCCGGATCCTCGGGGGCTGGATCCGGACGGATCCGGAAGATGGATCCGGCTGGACACAGGGGCAGATCAGTCAGACTCGGGGGATGGGGCCGGCTGGACACCGGGCGGAACAGTCAGACCCGGGAGACAGAACCAGCTGAGCATGGGGCGGGACAGCCAGACTCGGGGGATGGGTCCGGCTGGACACGGGGGCGGAAGAGTCGGGCCGGAAGGAGCCGGAAGGACGAGTCTGGCTGGAGTTGGAGGACGGGACCAGCCGGGGTCGGGGTGGATCAGTTGGAGTCGGGGGCGAGGGGGAGCATGACGCGGAACGTCGAGCCCTTGCCCAGGTCCGACTCGACGGCGACGGCGCCGCCGTGGGCCTCGACCATGGCGGCCACGATGGCCAGGCCCAGACCGCTGCCGCCGTCCTCGGGCGTGCGACGGCCCCGGGAGGAGTCGACGCGGTAGAACCGCTCGAAGACACGCTCGCACTGCTCCGCGCTGAGTCCCGGGCCCTCGTCGGCCACCTCGACGACGGCCATGCCGTCCTGGGCCGAGAGCGTCATCCGCACGGGCGTGCCGTCCGGGGTGTGGGTGAGCGCGTTGGTCATCAGGTTGCCCACGACCTGGCGAAGCCGTACCTCGTCGCCGCAGACGATGAGGGCGGCACCGTCGACGGAGAGCGTGACCTCGCGGGCGGGGGCGAGGATGCGGGCGTCGTGGACGGCGTCGGCGGCGATGGCGAGCAGGTCGACCGGGCGCATGGCCATCGGCCGCTGCTGGTCCATCCGGGCGAGCATCAGCAGGTCGTCGACCAGCAGACCCATCCGGACCGCCTCCGACTCCACCCTGCGCATCAGCGGCGCGGGGTCGACGTCGGGCGCCTGGCGGTAGAACTCGGCGAAGCCCCTGATCGAGGTCAGCGGCGTGCGGAGCTCGTGGGAGGCGTCGGCGACGAACCTGCGCATGCGCTCCTCGGAACGGCGGGCCGAGACCTCCGACTCCGACCTGGCCTGGAAGGCGGCCTCGATCTGGGTGAGCATGCTGTTCAGCGACTGGCCGAGTCTGCCGACCTCGGTGGCCGGGTTGGCGTCGGGGACGCGGCGGCTCAGGTCTCCGGCGGCGATGGCCTGGGCGGTGCGCTCGATCGCCTCGAGCGGACGCATGCTCCGCCTTATGATCACCACGCCCACCCCGGCGAGCACCAGCATGAGCCCGCCTCCGCCGAGCAGCTCGACCAGCGCGAGCTGGCCGACGATCTGCCGGACCTCCGCCATGTCCACGGCCAGCACGAGGCTTCCGCCGTTCTCCAGGGGGATGCGGTGGACCCGCCACTCGCCGCTCTCGAACGGGTATCTCCCCTGTCCGGGGGGAACGCTGGGCCCCGGCCTGCCCTCGACGTCGGTGCCGACGAGCAGGAGGGTGGTCGCGCCCTGCGCGTCGCGGACCTCGATCCTGGTGTCCGCGGGAACCGGCCTGCCGACCAGTGAGGCGGGGCCGCGGTGCAGGCGGCGCATCACGCTTTCCGCGGTTATGCGCCCCTGGCTGTCGGCCCGGTCGATCAGGTAACCCCGCATGATCGAGACACTGCCGATGCCGATGAGGGCGAGCGCGATGGTCAGCAGGATCAGGACGACCGCGATCAGTTTCACCCTGAGCGGGGTGCCCCCGCCCATCACTGTCCCGGTGGGAGGCGTAGCACGTAGCCGACTCCGCGCAGGGTGTGGATCAGCCGGGGATCGACGTTGTCGATCTTCCGTCGCAGCACCGAGACGTAGGACTCCACGATCCCCACGTCGCCCCGGAAGTCGTAGTCCCATACGTGATCAAGTATCTGGGCTTTGGACAGCACCCGTCCCGCGTTCGCCATGAAGTAGCGCAGGAGCTTGAACTCCGTCGGCGACAGCGCCACCGCCCTGCCCCCGCGCCACACCTCGTGGCTCTCCTCGTCGAGCTCTATGTCGGCGAAGGTGAGCCGGGGCGGCCTGGTGAACAGCTCCCCCGCCCCGGTACGGCGCAGCACCGCCCTGATCCGGGCCACGACCTCCTCCAGGCTGAACGGCTTGGTCACGTAGTCGTCCCCGCCTGCCGTCAGCCCCCGGATCTTGTCCTCGGTGGCGTCACGCGCGGTCAGGAAGACCACGGGAGTGTCGGTGCCGCCGCCTCGCAGGCGTCGCACGACGTCGAAACCGTCCATGTCCGGCAGCATGACGTCGAGCACGATGAGGTCGGGGCGGTAGCGCTGGACCGCGGCGACGGCGTCCGTTCCGTTGCCCGCCGTGTTCACCCCGAACCCCGCGAACCGCAGGCTCGCGGCCAGCAGTTCGAGGATGTTGGGCTCGTCCTCGACGATCAGCAGGCGGGCTTCGGGTGAGTCGGTCACGGATTTATCTTCACTTGCCCACATGAAAAAGCTGTTAACGGGTCAGCACTGAGGTTAGCCCTACGATATGCCTGGCTATCGCCAGACTGGACGTCGCCGCCGGCGACGGGGCGTTTCTCACCAGCACCACCCGGCCGTGCACGTCGATCGCGAAGTCGTCCAACATGCTCCCGTCGCCCGCCACCGCCTGGGCCCTGACACCACCCGTCGTCCTGACCAGATCCGCCCTGGTGAGCTCGGGTACGTAGCGGCGCGCGGCCGCCAGGAAGGACCCCTTGGCCATCGAACCGAGCACCTCCCGCACCCCGGTCCGCCAGTGCTTGGCGGCCAGCCGTCTGGTCCCCTTCCAGGCCAGGATCCTCCGCAGGTCGGTGAGATCGATGTCACTCCAGGAGTAGCCCTCAAGCGCCAGGGCCATGACCGCGTTCGGGCCGACGAGCACCTCGCCGTCGATCCTGCGGGTCAGGTGCACGCCGAGGAAGGGGTAGCGGGGGTCGGGAACCGGATAGATCAGTCCTCTGACCAGGTCCTTCGACGCGCCGGCCAGCGCGTAGTACTCACCGCGGAAGGGGACGATCCGCACGTCGCCCACGGCTCCCGCCATCCGGGCGACGGTGTCGGTGCCGAGCCCCGCGCAGACGATCAGCCGGTCGAAGGCGAGCCTGCGCCGCCCCGCCAGCACCTCGACGCCGCTCGCGGTCTCCCGCAGCGCGCGGACCGGATGCGACAGCAGCACCGAGCCGCCCGTCTCCGTCACGTCCTGGGCCAGGCGGCGGGCGACGGCGGGGAAGTCGGCGATCGCGGTGTGCGGGGAGTGCACCGCGGCCACCCCGACGGTGTGCGGCTCGACCTCGCGCAGCCCGAGGGCGTCCAGCTCGGCGATTCCGGGAACCCCGTTGGCCCGGGCTCGTTCCGCGATCGCGCGTAGTCCGGGCCGCTCGGCCGCGGTCGAGGCGACGACGAGCTTGCCGACCTCGTCGTAGGGAATGCGGTGCTCGGCGCAGTACTGCCTGAGCAGGGCGACTCCCTCCCTGCAGAGCCTCGCCTTGAGCGAACCCGGCTGGTAGTAGATCCCCGCGTGGACGACTCCGCTGTTGTGCCCGGTCTGGTGGGCTCCGACGTGATCCTCCTTGTCGAGGACGGTCACCGTGGCCTCGCAGCTCCGCGCCACCTCCCTGGCGACGGCGAGACCCACGATCCCCGCACCGACGACCCCGACGTTCACGTCCCTACCTCCCCGATCGCCGACAAGCCGACCACCAGCGCCCCCGCCTTCCCCTGTTCCTCACACAGAGCTCCTCACACAGAGCTCCTCATACGGAGCTCCTCCCGCGAAGCCGACGAGGCCGCGTGGTCCGGGCCGCCGGAACGCACATGCTCGAAAGCTAGCGTCAACTCTCTCCAAAGGAGAAGGGGCTTGTACCGCCTTGTTGGGGATCGTAACCGTGCGACCGTTCCGTCCTGCCCTGATCGCGAAATCCGGGTGTCCGGCAATGCCGTACGGCCTGAGCCTCCCCCGGATCCCCACAACGGCGCGGCCCCGCTTCGAAAAGCCCGTCACCCGCGGAAGCCCTCCCGAACCGCGTCGCCGTGCGCCCGCTCCAAAAAACTCGTAATCGGACGCCCGGCCTCACATATCGATGTAGCATTTCCGCAGTTCAGCGCATGAATCAATCCCCCCGGCCATGCCCTGAAATCGTCATTTACGGCATGTCCGTTCATCGGGGGAATTAAATGGAAAAATCGCATGCCGGGGCTCAGATGCCCCTGCGTGTTCTCCTGCTCGGCGTGGCCGCCTCCCTGGCAGCCGCTCCGGCTCTCGTCCTCGGCGCCCAGTCGGCCGCCTCGGCCGGGACCGTCAGGTCCGACGCCGAGGGATGCGCACTGGTGAACGGCGGCTTCGAGGAGCCGGGCGGCCTGCGAGGACAGGGTCACCTGCGCAGAGACGTGCCCGGCTGGAGCACGTCGTCGAGTGACGGCGTCATCGAGCTCTGGGGTCCCGGCAACCGTGCCGACCCGATGAACTTCACCGTCCCGGCCGACAGCGGAAGGCAGTTCGCCGAGGTCAACGGAACCGCGGTCTCGACCCTCTACCAGGATGTCGAGACCGAGCCCGGCTCGACGCTGACCTGGAGCCTGGCGCACCGGGGACGCACCAGGGGCCCCGGCAGCGAGGACGTCCTGCGGGTCAGGATCGGCGGGGTCGTGCAGACCCCGGAGGGCCAGGACTCCCCCGACATCTCCGACAGCAGTGCCGCCTGGGGACACTACAAGGGCAGCTACCGGGTTCCCTCCGGCCAGAAGGTCACCAGGGTGGAGTTCGTCTCGGTCTCG
Source organism: Streptosporangium carneum (assembly GCF_027922005.1). Classification (GTDB taxonomy): domain Bacteria; phylum Actinomycetota; class Actinomycetes; order Streptosporangiales; family Streptosporangiaceae; genus Streptosporangium; species Streptosporangium carneum. The sequence goes on from NZ_BSEV01000010.1 coordinate 206,404, forward strand.
TCGGGGACGGGCCTGCCGACCTACGGCAACTTCCTCGACTCGGTGGAGATCTCGTGCGAGGCCCCGTGCGTGCGGAACCTCCCGCCCACCTCGCCCTACCTCCTGCTGTCCGGGCTTGTGGGACGCCGCCTCAACGGTTTCCTCGCCTCGACCGACCCGGAGGGCGGCGAGATCACCTACAGCCTGAACAGCCCCGAGGGACCGCAGCCCCAGGTGGCGGTCCGGCCCGACGGCTACGTGACCTTCAGGTCGTCCAGCCCGGGCATCTACGAGGTGCCGGTCAGGGCCTGTGACAAGGACGGCGAGTGCAGCGACGGCAGGGTGGTCGTCGTGGTCTACGGCTTCCGCTCGGGACCGCTGACCGGTCCGATGGTCAAGCTGTCCACCATCAAACGTACGGCCTCCCCGCTCCACAGCGAGTAGGGCCCAGCCTCTCTCCACAGCGAGCAGGGCCCCAGCCTCTCCGGAGTGCGCAGGGTCCCAGCCTCTCCGGAGTGCGCAGGGTCCCAGCCTCTCCGGAGTGCGCGGGGTCCCAGGCGAACCACCCCGACGACCGCCGGGCCGCACTCCCGGCCCGGCGGTCATCCGTCCCGACGGTCAACTCCGCCCGGTCCGGTCGACGCGGCGCGGTCCGGTGAACACGGCGCGATCCGGTCGACGCGGCGCGGTCCGGTGAACGGTCGCGCTCAGCGCATCCTGCCGACGGCCGCCCGCAGGCGGCGCACATCCCGCAGCCGCGCCTCGTAGGTCGCGCCGACCACGACGAGCAACACCCCTCCGAGCGCCATCGGCACCCAGCGAGGCACCGCCATCACGGCCTGCGTGATCCACGGAGCCAGCTCGTGCAAAGCGACGGCGGCCAGGGCGAGTCCGCCCAGCAGCGCCGGGGCCTGGAGCCGGAAGCGCGCCCCGGCCAGCAGCACGGCCAGGCACACCGTACCGAGCAGCAGCGGCCTGACCCAGCCTGCGCCGGTGAGCATCGCGACCACGCTGGGCAGCAGGCTCGAGGCGAGCCCGGTCCCGTAGGCCCTCCACGAGGAGACGGCGCGGCCACGCGCTCGCCACCAGCCGAACGCCAGCAGGACCAGTGAGAACGGCACGGTGTACGCCTCGACCACGGTGATGTCCGAGGCGAGCAGCCTCAGCCACGAGGCGACCAGTAGCAGGCCCGTTCCCGCGTACCCGGCCCACCGCCGGTCAGGCCGCAGCGCCGTGCCGACCATCAGCACCCCGGCCGCCGCGCAGGCCAGCGCGGCCAGCGACAGGCTGTCCGCGGTGAGCGGCAGGGCCACGGCCGCGAGAGCGTATCCGGCCGTCTCCACGCCGATCGCGAACGATGAGCTCCTGCACCTGCCCGCCACGGCCGCCGCGACGCAGGCCACGGCGAGCATGCCGAACGTCGCGTGCCGCGCCGGCCACTCCAGGGCGAGTCCGGCGGCCAGCGCCTCCCCTCCCATCAGCAGCGTCGCCAGCCCGGCGGCGGCGGCCCGCACCGCCCGCCCGGCCCGCTCCCGCCCGAGGAACACGACCGCCGCCGCCACCAGCGCGACCACCGGCAGCACGACCAGGGTCGCGGTCTTGGCGGCGAGCGCCCACGAGAGCGCGAACGAGGCCGTCCACAACCCCGCCGCGGCGCCGAACGCCCCGTTGGCGCGGCTCCGCGCGGCCGCCCACGCCGAGGGGCCCAGCCCCACGGCGAACAGACCCACCTCAAGCCAGTACGGCATGCCGACGGAGACCGGCAGCGTCACCAGCACCGGGGGCCACGCCAGCAGCCCCGCCCTGAGCGCGCCCCCGCGCCCCGCGACCTGCCAGGAGGCCGTCACCGCCGTGGCCGCGAGAAGCGCCACGATCACGACGAGGATCACGGGGCCTGTGGGATGCCCCTGTGGGGTCCATGGGAAGGCGAGCGGGCGGTAGAAGCCGAGGGTCCCGACAAGGTGCTCGATGACCGGCGGCACCGCGAGCCCGGCCAGCACCACGCCCAGCGCCTGCCCGACGCCTCGCCGGGGATCGGCCCCGCCGTCTCCTGCCGCCGCGGATCCGGCGCCGGCCACCCTCGCGGCCCCGTCCCCCACGGTCCCGTTCCCCGCGGCTCCGTCCGTCACGGCCCCGTCCCTCACGGCCCCGTCCCTCGCGGTCCCGTTCCCCGCGGCTCCGTCCGTCACGGCTCCGTCCGTCACGACGGCGGAGCCGTACCGGAGGGAGAGGAGGACGGCCAGCACGGAGCCGACCGCCAACGACAGCGACAGCCCGTCGGCGACCGGCTGCCAGCGCGTCCCCACGGCCACGGCCCAGATCAGACCGGTCGCCGACAGCACCGCCATGACCAGTGCCGTCGCCGCCGCCCACGGCGTCCTGGCGGTGAACGTCGCCGCGCTCCACACGGCCAGCAGCACGGCCAGCGCGACGTAGGTCTCCGTCCGCCCGGTGAGCGCGGTGACCGCCCCGAGCACCGCCACGGGCACGGCCGTCGCCGCGAACGCCGTCGCCCGCGCCGGCACCCCGGTCAGGGTCAGGCAGGCCACGAGCGCGACGGTCATGAACAGCAGGACGACCAGACTCGCCGGGTGCCCCCAGCCATAGGCGTTCGGGGCGACGGCGATCGCGACCGTGCCCGTGATCAGGCCGAGGACGCCCACGTCCTTCCGTCCCCGCCGGGCGGCCACCGCGGAGGCGGCCGCGAGCAGCCCCAGCACGACCGGGGCCGATTCCGCGGGAAACTGCTGCCAGCCGGGGACGGCGCCGTGGGGCCCCGACCACACCCGGTCCAGCCAGGTGAACGGCGCAAGCAGCGTGGTGACCGTCCACGGGAGGAACGGAAAGGCGGTGAGCGCGGCCAGGACCCCGGCGGACACCGCACCGGCCGAGCGCACCCGCGCGTCGTTCAGGCCGGGCAGGTACAGCGCCGCCGCCGCGGCCGCCAGCGCTCCCACGGTGTACGGGACGCCCAACCAGCCCGGGGGGAGGAGCTGCCAGAAGGGAGCCGCCAGACCTGCGGCCAGGGCGAGCATCGACCCGGCCGTGAGGAGCCTGAACCTGCCCTCCCCGACCCGCGGCACGCAGGCGAGCCCGATCACGGCCAGCGCGACGAGCAGGACTCCTCTGACCGAGTTGGCCGCCAGGCTCACGTCACCGGGAAGCCTCCCTGCCCCCAGCGAGGAGGCCAGGAACCCGTAGAGCACGCCCAGCGTCCACACCACGCCGAAACAGACCCCCGCCGTCGTACGTCCGACGGAACGAACATGCCCCGCGCGCCCGCCGGAATTCGTGAGGCCGGACGGCCTCTCTGCGTGGCCGGACGACGCCCCTGGGAGGCCGTCCGGCGTCGCGGGCTCGCCCGCTTCACGGGCCGGCAGAGCTCCACCCGTCGTCCGGACGAACAGCAGGAGGGCCGCGTCGGCCGCGGCCGTCGCCGTGAGGGCGGCGGTGATCCAGACGTCCGTCTCACCGAACGCGAGCAGCGGGAGTGGGAACTGGGCGAGTACGATCGCGACCGGCAACGGCAGCCTCAGCGGCAGCAGTCGCGAGTAGCCCGCCATGAACAGCGCGACCAGCCCGAACAACAGGGCGGCGTAGTGGAGCGGGTCGAGGCCGTCGGCACCCGCCAGGCCAACCCGCCGGGCCGCGTAGCCGTCCAGGAAGAGCAGGGCGACGCCGAACAGCGTGATCGTCTCGGCGGTGGCGCCGAGACCTCTACCTGCCAGGAGCTTCGGCGCGGCGAAGGTGAGCCCGGTGACCCCGGCGAGGATCGCCGCCCTCCCGCCGATGCCGATGTGCCCCCAGCTGACCACCGTGAACACCACGGCCGCGACGACCAGCAGCAGGCCGCCGAGTGACAGCAGCAGGTTCTGCACGGCCTTGGGCGAGAAGTCCCTGCGCGGCGCGGACTCGGCGTTCCCCGGCCCGAAGCCCCCGTGCGTCCCGCCTCCAGGGCCTCCCGCCCCCGGACCGAAGCCTCCACGCCTCCCGGCCCCCGGGCCTCCGCCGGACGCGGCGGCTCCCTCCCTCGCCATCTTCGGAACGGTCGTGCCTCCCCGTCCCCTTTGAGCCTCCCCGACTCCCCGGGTTCCCCCGGCTCCCTGCAGTCCCTGGACCTCCTGAGGGCCAGGTGCGGCAGGAAATCCCCCGGCCAGACCGGCGCGCTCGGCACGGAGCAGGCCGAGCAGGTGGTCACGGCGGCCCAGCAGCTCCGCCTCCCTGGCCCGCAGCCTGGTCAGCTCCTCGTCGAGCCGCCACAGCTCGGCCGCCACCGGCCCCCTGAGCGGGAGCGCGCAGCGCGGGCAACGGTCGGGAGCCCCCGTGACGGGCGCGCCGCACTCCGGGCAGCCAACCCCCGGTCGCGGGCGGCGCGGACCCGCCGGAATCTGGTCATGCATACCATGAAGGATGCCGGGCCACGGTTGCGATCCGCTTGCGGAGAGATACTCAATCTTTGCTGAGTACCCCTTTTTCCCTGCATCCTCCAGGCTTTCCCTTTCCCTACACCCTTCAGGCCTTCCCGACACTCTCCACGAGCGGTGACGGACCGCCCGACTCGGGCCCGGCCACGACGGAGCGCGGGACCAGACGGCCTACCGGGTGCGGCGGGCGATGAAGGTGATGAGGCCGGTGGCTCCCGCCGCGGCCGCCAGCCAGAGGGCCACGGCGGAACCCGGCACCCCGGCGTCGGCGCCGGTGTCCTCCCGCGCGTCGGCGACCAGCGTGGTGGCGCCCCCCTTGCCCTTGCCCGCCCCCTTGCCGGCGTCTCCCGTCGGCGTGGGAGCGGGGGAAGGAGCCGTCTCCCGCAGGACGCTCTCCGGCAGCGGCACCCGGTAGACAGGGCTGTTCTTGCCCTCGGTGCCGGTCAGCAGCGCCTTGCCGTCGAGCGTGTAGGCGATGGACTCGGCCTGCTCGAGCTGCGGCATCGACACCCGGGCGATCTGGTCTCCCGGGGCCCGATACACCGTGGCGGAGAAGTAGGTGCGGATCACGAAGCTCGACCCGTCGGGGGCGTACGCGGCGTCGGTCGCCATGACGGGCGCGGAGCCGACCTTGCGAAGCACGTTGGTCCTGTCGGTGCGCAGCCGCTTCGGAGCCTCGTAGACCGAGCCGGCGAACTCCTTGCTCACGATGTAGAGCCGCCCGGTGCGCGGGTGGACCATGACCCCCTCGGCGTTGTGACCGCCGTCCTCGTAGCGGAACCGGTAGCGGACGGCGGGAACGGCGGCGTCACGCACCGAGGTGGGCTCGGGGACCCGGTACACCGAGATGTCGGGCCACGCCCCGTCGAAGTTGTCGCCGATGTCGGCGAACCAGAGCACTCCTCGCCCCGTCTTGGGGTCCTTGGTCGCGGCCATCCCCTCCCAGTCGCGGGCCGCCGCCCCCTGCAGGGTGTACTTCGCGCGGGTCCGCCCGTCGGCACCGACCGCGAAGAAGATCGGGCCGTCGGAGCTGTCGTTGTGGGTGTAGTAGACGTCCTTGTGCGTCGGCGAGACGGCCAGGCCGCTCGACTCGGTGATCCGGCTGTCCCTGAACGTGAAGAGGGGCGTCTCCTCGTCAGGCTCCCGCTGCGCCCATGCCCCCTGCCCCGGCGACAGCGCCATCCCGGCCAGCGCGGCCACCACGAGCACGCGAATCACGACATACCCCGGTCTACTCGCCATCCAGCCATCATGCCCTGTGTGACGCCGTACCGGCGGGAGCCGACGCCGTGTCCGTGACGGGACCTCCCCTAACGAGAACCGCCCCTTGACGTTCCCGGAAAACGGGCTCGCCTTGAGTGCACTCCAGGTGCTTAGGGTGGAGCGCATGGACTACACGCAGCTTGGCCGTACCGGCCTGAAGGTCAGCCGCCTCTGCCTGGGCACCATGAACTTCGGCCCTCTGACCTCGGAGGAGGACTCCTTCGCGATCATGGACCACGCCCATGAGCTGGGCGTCAACTTCTTCGACACAGCCAACGTGTACGGCTGGAAGCAGGGCGAGGGCATCACCGAGAACATCATCGGACGGTGGTTCGCCAAGGGGGGCGGGCGTCGCGAGAAGACGGTCATCGCCACCAAGCTCTACGGCTCGATGGGCGACTGGCCCAACGAGAACCTGCTGTCCGCGCTGAACATCCGCCGTGCCGCCGAAGCCTCGCTGAAGCGTCTGCAGACCGACTACATCGATGTCTACCAGGCCCACCACATCGACCGGAACACCCCGTTCGAGGAGTTCTGGGAGGCGATGGACGTCCTGAAGCAGCAGGGCAAGATCCTGTATGTCGGGTCGTCCAACTTCGCGGGCTGGCACATCGCCAAGGCCCAGGAGACCGCCGCCCGCCGCAACACCCTCGGCCTGGTCTCCGAGCAGTCGCACTACAACCTGATCGTCCGGGCCCCCGAGCTCGAGGTCATCCCGGCGTGCGAGGACTACGGACTCGGCCTGATCCCGTGGAGCCCGCTGGCGGGCGGCCTGCTCGGCGGCGTCCTCCGCAAGATCGACAAGGGACGCTCCGCGTCGGAGCGGATCGTCCAGGAGCTGGACAAGCACCGCGACAAGATCGAGCGCTACGAGGCGTTCTGCGACGAGCTCGGCGAGGACCCGGCCAACGTCGGCCTTGCCTGGTTGCTCCACCAGAAGGCCGTCACCGCCCCGATCATCGGCCCACGCACGCTGGAGCAGTTCGACGGCACCACGAAGGCCTTGGAGATCAAGCTGGACGACAAGGCCCTCACCACCCTCGACGAGATCTTCCCCGGCCACAAGACAGCCCCGGAAGACTACGCCTGGTAACCCAGGAAGCCATCTCCACACGCGCGGGGAACAGCCCACCGGGGTCACACCACCGGTCACACCCTGGGGGCAATCCCCGCGCGAGGAGCAGCCAAATCACTACACAATTGGCAGCCCCTCATCGAGACCACCCCCGCGTGCGCGGGGAGCAGCACTCCATGAATCCCACCGGTCTCCGCGTCACAGAGTCCCGCCGGCCGAGCCCCCTCCCTCACCATGCTGTGGAGCCTTACGGCGCCGGTACGGCGAGCGGTGGCGCGGACGTGTCCGGCGCTGTGAACGGCGAGCGACCCGGCAACCTTCCGCGATCGCCCCACCGGATGTAGGGGTGAGGAAGCACGGCGTTCACGGCCAAGCCGCACTTCTCGCCGCGTCACGGAATCCCACCGGCCTCCGCGTAACGAAGTCCCATCGACCGAGCCCCCTCCCTCACCGTGCCGTGAAGCCTTACGGCGCCGGTACGGCGAGCGGTGGCGCGGACGTGTCCGGCGCTGTGAACGGCGAGCGACCCGGCAGCTTTCCACAATCGCCCCACCGGGTGGCAGTGGCGCCCGGCCGGATTCGGGGGTCCAGCCGGGCGCCAGGGGCCGCGCCGAGCCGTGGAGAAGGCTCGGCGCGGCCCGGTGCGGTTCCCGCTTCCCCGGTGTGTGTCGGGAACCGCGCGAGGTGCGCGGCCCAGGCCCCTCCTTCCCAGGCCGCACGTTCATGGGGTGCGGAGGTTCTTTCTAAGCCGCACGGTCATGGGGTACGGCGGCGTGGCCGTACCGGGGAGCCAGGTGACGCATCCGCTCCTCCAGCCCCTCTGCGGTGTCGTCCTCGACGACCACCGGCTCGGGAGTGAACCAGGTGGCGATGGCGTAGAAGCGGCGGTTGCCCAGGCTGTAGAGGATCAGCCAGTCGGGCCAGGAACGTTCCATTCGTTCGGCCTCGGCGCGGGCCGGGCCGTCCCACACCCTCCGATGAACGCCGGTGTACGGTCGACCGGGGCGGTGGCGGCCCGCCGTACGGGATGAACGTAAGCGGATCACGAGGTCACCCGCCGGGCGATCTCCTCCTGCCGGTCCACGGCGGCCTGGACCTCGGCGAAGGTGTCGGCGTCCACCGCCGGATCGGCCCCGGCCCACACCGCTTCGAGGGGAAACGGCTTCTGACGCAACGCCCAGAACCGCCCGACATCACTGATGATCAGCCGCCACCCCGGAATCGCCTGCCCCTCCGGAATGGCTCTAACATTCTCCACGGATCGCACTCCTTTGCGATCAAGGGCCTGTCCGGCGTTTGGGTCGTCCGGACAGGCCCGCCCTATATGGCGGAAAAGCCTGAGATGCTCCGTTCAATGGGACGACCGAAGTGGCATATGTGACACCCCCCACCTTCATCTGCACATATGCACTCCACACCCACGACTCTCGACGGCATTCGAGATCCGCATCTCTTTCTCGACAATCTCAAACAAGCGCTGGCCCTGGAAGGAGATTAGGGGCCACAATACCCGCACAGATATTGCGGCCCTCCCGTGGAGGAGAAAGAGAGGAGAATGTGGACATATCCAGCCGCCTCGACCCGACTGTTTCACCTCACGAATATTTTCTTCTAGAGCTTCGCAGACACCGCAAAGCCGCAGGGGTGAGCCAGGACGAGTTGGCGCGAAGGACAGGGTGGAGCGACAGCCAGATAAGCATGATCGAGAATGGGCACAGGAGACCCACCAGATCATTCGTGGAGGCGACAGACAGAGCGCTGGACCTCGACGGAGCCCTGCTTGACCTCTACGACATGCTCCACTCGATGGCCAGCCGGATCCCCGAGTGGTTCCGGCCCTGGATCGAGATCGAGCGAGAGGCTGAGTCACTGCGCAACTGGCAGCCGCTCATCGTCCCCGGACTGCTTCAGACTCGCGACTACGCCCACGCGATGCTCGCCGGAGAGCCACGCATCACCCCGGAGCGACTTGAGGAGTACGTGGCCACCCGTCTTGAAAGACAAACCATCCTTAGCAAGGAAAATCGGCCCATGCTGTGGGTGGTCATGGACGAGGGCATCCTTTATCGTCCAATCGGCGGAGCCGAGGTGATGTCAGCCCAGCTTCGCCACCTCGTCGAGGCGGGCGACCACCCTGACACGGTGATCCAGATCCTTCCCCTCAAAGCGGGCAGCACAGCCGGCCTGAGCGGGGGCTTCTCCATCGCACAGGCCAGCCCCAGCAGAGGGGCGACCTGTTCGGCCTATATGGAGTTTCCCGGCACAGGCCACGTGACGGATCGCCCCACCGAGGTCGCCGCCCTGGCACTGCGGTACGAGGCGATCCGCGCCGAGGCGATGTCTCGGCGGGAGTCATTGGAGCTGATCAAGGAGGCGTTGGCGACATGGAACTGAGCAAGGAGCTGGAGCTCGCGACGTGGGTCAAGTCCAGCCGATCGAGCAGCAACGGCGGCGAGTGCGTCGAGGTCGCCCTACTGTCTGGTGATCGCAGAGGAGTTCGTGACTCCAAGGACCCATCCGGTCCAGCGCTGGTCTTTACCCGCCCGGGATGGGGTGCCTTTGTGAGCGGCGTCAAACGGGGAGAGTTCGACATCTGACTCTTCCATGGCCCAGATCCGAATCACGATATGAGCCGTTGGACGCGATCAAGGAGACGATACGGCGATGGACGACCTGAACAAGGAACTCGCTTCTACGACCTGGCGTAAGTCCACCCTTTCCGGCGGCGACGGCGGCGAATGCGTCGAGGTCGCGCGTCTCAGCGGCGGACACATCGGCGTCCGTGACAGCAAGAACCCCACCGGCCCGGCGCTGCTCTTCGCCCCCTCCGGGTGGGCCGCCTTCGTGAGCGGCGTGAAGTCAGGCGAGTTCGACTCCTGACTCCGCTTTCCCCGTTCGACATTTTGATATGAAGACTCCCCTCTTGATCCAAGCGGGGAGTCTTCTTTTTGATCAGAGACGTGGAAAAGGAGGAGCCCTTCCACCGGTACGGGTGGAAGGGCTCCGGGTCAGCGGATCAGCCCGGGGGGAAGTTGCCGTTCTTGGCGACCGGCAGGGCTATCTGGCTGGCGCCGCTGAGGACGGCCTGCTCGGCCGGGAGGCGGGCGAGGACGGGGTTGATGTGCCGCAGGGTCAGCGAGACCGTGGGCAGGGTGGTCGGGGTGGTGATGTCGAACTTCTCCAGGTCGATCCACCGGACGATGTTGAGCACCTCGGCCGGGATGTTGTCGCCGCCCTTGTACACCGGGACGCACAGCTGGCGGGCGCTGAGGATCTGCGCGCCGTGCGTGGGGATCGTCTGGGTCAGGACGGGGTTGAGCTGCCGCAGGGACACCTGCTGGTTCAGCGGGGTGTTGGGGGTGATGGCGTAGCACTTGAGGTCGATGTGGCGGACGAGCCGCAGCACCTCGTCCGGCGGGACCGCGTTGTTCTTGACGACCGGCACGCACAGCTGCTGCGGGGTGTTCAGGGAGATCTGGGTGCGCGGCAGGCTCTGGAACAGCGGGTTGAGGTGGCTGAGCACGAGGCCCGTGGTCACCGTGGCGCCGGAGATCTTGTAGCAGGCCAGGTCGACGTACCTGATGAAGTCGAGCGCGGGCGACGGCGGCACCTGGGTGTTCTTGGAGACCGGGACGCACAGCTGCTCACGCTGGCCGAGAGTGACGGTCTCGGTCGGCAGGCCGCTGAGCACGGGGTTGATGTGCCGCAGCGTGAGCGTGGTGGCCGGCGGCTGGTACGGGTTGGTCTTGAAGCACTCGAGGTCGAGGAAGGAGGTCAGGGCCTTCGGCGTCGGGAACGCGAGGGCGGCGGCGGGCGGCACGGAGAGGAACGCCACGGCGAGCACCGCGACGACGGCGGATGCGACGCGCCGGAGCGTCGGTTTTCTGCGCCCGTGAATTCCGATTGCGGCTCGATCCATTGTTGCTCCAAAGCTGGGGGGCTTCCTGTCACCGAGTGTGTGCCTCCGTGACCGGACTTACAATGTCGCTGACCGCTTTTTGTCATACGTGAAATCAAGGCTCGCGGGCTGCGGGAATTATCAGCAGACATAAAGGCACGGGCCCGACCGTCCACATCCTCCGGTGTTTGTAACGGCTCGATCTGAAAGATCCCGATCGAGCCAGGAAGATCCAGCTTTCTGTGGCCCTATCACGAAATGCCGCAGACAGATTCTCGCTGCTCGTGCTCCCCTCGGCCGTGATCTGCCCTCTTCCAGGCCGGATCCGCGGAGGAAACCACCGGGCACGCGCCGAACGCCTGTCTCTCGGTTTCTCCACTGCTCGTGTCGTCGATCATTGGACCCATCGCCCCTCCCCGTATGACCCGGCAGGAGGCGCGTTCATGAAAGCAGCCGTCTACTTCGACCAGCCGGTCGAGGCGCACCGCTGTGTCGAGACCGGACACAGGAGCGGGAACACAGTGGTCACCGTCGAGCCCTGAGTCCTTTCCAGCCGGGCGGAACCGGTCAGCGCAGGGGCGGGAGGCCGGATTGGCGTCTCGTGCGCGAGGGGACCGCCGGAGACGTGAAGGACAACTCGACGCCGGGCGGAGAGGACCGGGCGGGGTCTTTCAGGAAACGAGGGCGCCGATCACCACAAGGAGCACGAGCAGTGCGAGCACCGTGGGCAGGAGCCAGCGACGGGGACGATCCACGCCTTGGAGCTTAGCTCCGCCTGTCGGGTGCCGGAGCCGTCAGGGCGTAGTCCGCGATCTTCTCGTAGCGGACGGCGGGGCCGAGGTGGCTCCGCATCAGGTGCACGGCGTCCACCTCCCACGGGGTTCCCGCGAACTCCCCGAGCGCCTCGACCAGCCCGCTCACGTCGGCCTCAGGGCGGGCCCTGGCCAGGGTCAGGTGCGGTTTGAGCTGCCGCCGATCGGCCTGTACGGCTCCCGCCCGCCGAGCCCCCGCCCCCAGGGACTCGGCCAGGCGGACGAGGGGGAGGCCGGGGCCGTACAGGCCGGTCCAGAGGACCCGCGCCCGGCGAGCCGAGGGGAAGGCGCCCGCCCCGGCCAGCGACAGCGTCATCGGCGCGTGTCGTGACGCGGCGCGGGCGAGCCTCGTCTCCAGTTCGGGCAGGACCTCCTGTGACACCTCGCCCAGGAACGACAGCGTCACGTGCCAGTTCGCCCGGTCGATCCAGCGGAGGCCGGACCAGGCCGCCCGGTGCGGGCGCAGCGCGCCGAGCAGCTCGTCAAGCACGTGCCGAGGCGGCAGCACTCCCACGAACAGTCGCATGCGACCTCCTGCCGATCGCCCTGGTCAGCATTATCGCCGCACCGGTGCCGAGCACGGTGAGCAGCCCGCCGACCACGACCCCGGCACGCGGGCCGCCCAGCTCGGAGATCCAGCCGAGCAGCGGAGCGCCGATCGGGGCGCCGCCGGTGAACACCAACACGTAGATGCCCATCACCCGGCCACGCATCTCCGGAGAGGCGGCGAGCTGGACGCTGGTGTTCGCGGCCGTGTTGACCGTGATCAGCGCCATGCCCGCAGGGATGAGCAGGAGCAGGTAGACGGGGTACCAGGGGGCCAGGCCGGTGAGGACCTGGAACAGGCCGAACGACAGCGCGCCGCCGATCAGCAGTTTCCTGCTGGGCCGTACGCGACGGGCCGCCAGGAGCGCGCCGCCGAGCGCGCCGACCGCGAACATGCTGGAGGCGAGTCCGAAGGAGGACGCGCCCGCGCCGAAGACTTCCCTGGCCATCAACGCGATGGACATGGAGAACGACTGCGCGCACAGCGAGACGAAGGCGACAAGCAGTATGGGCATCAGCAGGTCGGGGCGCTCCACGACGTAGCGCAGTCCTTCACGGAGCTGTCCCTTGGCCCTGGGCACCGGATCCGGGGTGGTCAGCTCCGAGGTCCGCATCAGCGCCAGTCCGCCGAGCACGGCGAGGAACGACAGCGCGTTGATCACGAAGATCGGGCCGGTGCCGCCGAGCGCGTAGATCAGCACACCGGCCAGGGCCGGGCCGACCACGCGGGCCAGGTTGAAGCTGGAGGCGTTCAGCGCGATGGCGTTGGACAGGTCCTGACGGCCGACCATCTCGACCACGAACGACTGCCTGGTCGGCACCTCGACGCACAGGACGAGACCGAGCGCGAAGGCCATCACGTAGACGTGCCACTGCTGCGCCTGACCGGTCAGGGTCAGCACGCCCAGGGTGAGCGCCAGCAAGCCCATGATCGACTGGGCGACGATCAGCAACGGCCGCTTCGGGTAGCGGTCGGCGAGCATGCCGCCCCAGAGCCCGAACAGCAGCTGCGGCAGGAACTGCAGGGCGGTCGTCACACCGAGGGCGGCGGCGCTGCCGTGCGTCAGGTCCAGGATCAGCCAGTCCTGCGCGGTGCGCTGCATCCACCCGCCGACGTTGGAGACCACGCCGCCGGCGGCGAAGAGCCTGTAGTTGTAGTTGCGCAGCGCGCGGAACATGCCGCCGTGCGTCTCAGGTACGGCCTGCGCCGTACCGGTCTCGACGGCCTGCAGCTCGTCCGTGGCGGCGGCCCGCGCGGCCCGCCGCCGTCGCGCCCGCGCCTTCGCGCCCAGCTTCCTGCCGGGTACGGCGAGCGCCCTGGCCAACGGTCGCACGGCCCGGACCACGCGCCTGCCCCCACCGGACGCCGGGGAGTCCGTGGACTCCGGGGAGGGGACGTCAGAGGCCGTGGAAACGGGCGTCGACGAGGCGGACGCCTCGACGAGCTCGGAGGACTCGTCGGAGACGACGATGTCGGAGGCCCCGGGGGCGCCGGCAGGTGATCGTGAGGCGAGCGCCTCGGTCTCCTGCGGAACCGCCGAGGCCCGAGGTTCCTCGGGGTCGGCTAGTTCCGGCTGAGCTTCTCCAGAATCGGCGCCGCCTGTCTGAGCACCGCCCTCTCCTCGGGTGTCAGCTCCTTCAACCGTTGCGTCAGCCACGCCTCCTTGCGGCGGCGTTCCTCCTTCAGCAACGCCGACCCCTGCTCGGTCACGCTCACGGTCACCTGACGCCGGTCGGACGGGTGCGGTGTGCGCGACACCAGCCCCCGCTCTTCCAGAGCGGCGATCACACGCGTCATCGAGGGCGGCTGCACCTTCTCGTGCTCGGCCAATTCGCCGGGGGTTATCCCGGAATGTTGTTCCACCGCGACGAGCGTCGCGACCTGGGTGGGGGTCAGCGAGTGTCCCCCTGCCTGCCTGCGCAGGCGTCTGTTCAAGCGTGCCAGTGACACGCGCAGTGCCGAAGCCAGACCGGCGTCGCTGCGCAGGCTCGCGACGGGGTCCTTCCTGGGATGGTTCGTTAGCATAAGTCATTACCTTTGCTAACTATATACCTACGCATATCATTCCCTCCGGGCCAGGGTTTTCCAGACGTGAGCCGTACAGCGTGCCAGACCGCCTCCCGATCCCCAACCCGGACACGGCGTCCCCGCCGCATCCGGCCTCGACCACCGGGACGGACCAGGGCGGACCGGGCCGCCTACGCGGGCGGCGACGAGGGATCCATCCCCATCGAGATGATTTCCAGCCGTGATTCCTCAGAGGACACCTGGCCGGCTCGACGCGGTCACGTCCCGCGGTGACGGTGGCGACCGGCACGTCGTTCCTGCCGCTGTGCCGAGCGAGCGTCGCCTGGTAGGCGGCGAGCCTGGTTGGCGTCCGGGACCGGGCGCGGCCGTCGCACCGATCGCGGAAGTCACGCCTGCGGAAGCCGCGCCCGCGGATCCCGCCCCGGCGTTCTCGGCGTCGCCGCCTGCGGTCAGGCCGGGCGGGGGCCCACGACGACGTCGTCGAGTTGGATGACGGTGACGTCGACCTGGCCGTGGCCGTCCTCCCAGCCCGCGACCACCGAGCAGCCCAGGTCTCCGAGAAGGGATCCGAGGAACACCTCGGATCCCAGATAGGTGAGGCCTTCCGCGTCCGCCGGGTCACAGCAGCCGAGCCGGAGGTGGGCGCGCAGGCCCGGGTGGGGGACGGCGGCGAGCGCCTGCTCCCACTCCTCCTCCGCCTCCCCCTCGAAGGCGATCAGGCTGCCGGGAGTGCGGCCGATGCCGGTCGCGACCCGCATCGCGTCGAGGAGCGTTCCCGTCGAGGCGATCCTGGCGTAGCAGACCTCCCAGTTCCGCGCCAGGGCCGAGTCGGTGAGGTCGAGGCCGTGACGCCAGAGGACCGGCGCCAGGTCGGCGCCCCGGACGACGTCCGGCGCGAAACACGCCGCCTCGAGGTCGGCGGCGAAGGCGTCGGGCAGGCCGTCGCTCGAAACGTGGAAGATCGACCGGCTCGCGTCGAACCGCAGGGGCGGCTCCCCCATGTCGTACAGGTAGAGGTCCCCCACCTCGATCGGCTCACCACCCGCGAGAACCACCGGGTTCAGCCAGGTCGGCTCCCTGTCGAGCCTCGCTTCGCGGAAGAAGTTGCCATGGTAGTAGGCGGCGTACACGGCGTCGGGGTCGTAACTTGCGAGCGGGCGGCCGAGAAGCGCCTCGAAGGCGCCGCTCAGCAGCGTCTCCCATCCGACTTCGGTGCTGGTGACGGATCTGTCGCGGGTCATACGGGGGACTCCTGAGAAACTGCTCCTGGGGGATGACGCCGACCATGATCGGGCGGACGGCTGGGCGTCAGCATAGATGCGCCAGGCGACGGCCCGGAGGCCGAAACGACCGAGAACCTACGGTTCGCAGCCCTGGTGCGGCAAACGCACATGTTCCCACGTCAGAGCCCCCGGTGCGACATGAGAGCACGCCGCATGTTCCGGGTCTCCGGCATTACGCGCGCGGTTTCGACTCCATTCCGGTCCGGCGCCCGCGTCCGTTCGCTCCCGGCTCCGGCCTTCCCTCCCGCGGCGCCGGTTCCACCGGCTCCCCCGCGGTGCCGGCTCCACCGGCTCCGTCCCCCTCCCGGTTCCGTCGTTTCCCTGGCTCCGCCCCTTCCTAGCACAGTGTCGGTTCCACCGACCTACCGCAATGTCAGTTCCACCGACCTACCGCAGTGTCAGTTCCACCGACCGGGTTCCCAGCAGACGCTTGGCCTCCCGGATTCCGGAGGTGAAGGCGCCGTCCGCGTGCCCGAAGCGCGTGCCGGAGGTCGCCTCCCCGGCGAAGAGCACGCGCCCGGCGACCGGGGCGGCCAGCGCCTCCGTGTCCTCCGGCCCGGTTCCGACGGTGAGATGCGTGTAGGCCCCGCGGGTGAACGGGTCGTCGCGCCAGCGGGTGACGGCCGTGTCCAGCGGGGGCGTCTTCCTGCCGGTCACGGCGGCGAGCAGGTCACGGGCACGGCCGAGCACCTCCTCCTCGCTCCACGACGCCAGGGTTCGTCCGGCGGGACCTCCGGCGAGCGCGACCAGCGTGGGAGCGCCCGCGGGTCCGGTGGCGTCGACCCAGGCGCGGAACGGGGTGTCCCGGTGCCGGACCAGGAAACCGGTGACGTCGTCTCCCCAGTACCGGGTCTCGTAGCGCAGCACCACCTTCTCGAAGTCCCCGAAACCGAGCGTCGTGACGGCCCTCGCCTTCGGAGCGGGCAGGGCGGGCAGGAACTCGATCGCTCCCGACCTGAGCACGCCGAGGGGAACGGTGACCAGCACGTGCGAGCCGCGCTCGGCACGGCCGTCGGCCGTCTCCACCGTGACACCGTTCCGGTCCGTGCGGACGGCGCGGACGACCGCGCCGGTGCGGATCGCCGCGTCGGGCACTAGTGCCCTGACCAGGGTCCGGTATCCCCCCACCGGCACGTGGTCGCCACCGGCGTAGATCTCCGGGACCGTCAGCAGCGCGGCCGGCAGCGCGGCGGCCGGGGCCGCCCACTCCGTCTCGAGGACGGTTCGCAGCAGAAACCTCACCCACCCGTCGCGCGCCGCCTCGGCGTCGGTCGCGCAGTAGGCGTCGACCAGGTCGGCGACGGTCGCGCCGCTCCCGGCGCGGGCGATGAGACCCGCGACCGCCTCCTCGAACCCGGTGGCCCTTGCGAGGAGCCGTCGCCGGACGTCGGCGTCGACGCGCTCGCCCCGCGTCCCCACCAGCGCGGCCCCGGCGATGAGACCGCCGAGGTCGTACGGCCGCCGCCTGACGCCCGCCCGTTCCGCCAGCTCCGACAGGGGGTTGCCCTCCGGGGCGTGGATCCAGGCCGCCCCCAGGTCCACCTCGGCCCCGCCGACCTCGGTCGTGTGGATCCGGCCGCCCAGGCGGTTCCTGGCCTCCAGGACCAGCACCTCGACTCCCGCCGACGCCAGGGCGTTGGCCGCGGCGAGGCCCGCGAGGCCCGCACCGACCACGACGACGCGTGTGACGTCGGCCGCGACCCCCTCCGGCACGACGGCGAGGCCGTCGTCGATCCTCCACCTGCCGGGAGCGTGACGCCCGGTCGCGGCGCCGACCAGGTATCCGACGGTGGCGCCCGCGGCCGTCGCCGACAGCCCCGCCACCCCGGCCAGCAGCCCTCTTCTCGTCAGGCGCATCCAATCTCCTCGTGTTTACCCTGATAAAAGCCACTGTACGGTGAACAACGGGGAATTTATTGTACGGTGGACAACATGGTCAAGAAGGTGACATGAAGACTGGCTCCGCGACGCCGAGGCGGGCGGCCCTGTCGCGGGAGCTGATCCTGCGGCGGGCGCTGGAGATGATCGACGAGGCGGGCGTCGACGCGCTGAGCGTCAGGCGGCTCGCCACCGATCTCGGCGTCTTCCCGACCGCGCTGTACTACTACCTGCCGACCAGGGACGCGGTGCTGCGCGGGGTCGTGGAGACGGTCCTCGACGAGATGGACCTCGCGGGGGCCTCGGCCGGAGACTGGCGGGAGCGGGTGAAGGCGCTGTGCCGCGCCCTGCGGCAGGTCGGGCACGCCCATCCCCGCCTGTTCCCCTATCTCGTCTCCTATCCGGAGACCACCGCGCAGGAGTACAGGATCTACGAGGGGCTGTACCGCGCCCTGGAGGAGACCGGCATGCCTCCGGCGCGGATCGTGCACGCGGGCAACCTGATCTTCTCCTACGCCACCGGCTTCACCCTCGCCGAGGTCAACGCGACCATCGGGCCGCCGACCCCGGCGGAAGCGGATCAGATGTCGGCGCTGCCCGCGGCCGACTTCCCCGCCACCCACCGGCTGGCCGGAGAGATCCGCGGCCTCGACCTCGACACGAGTTTCGAAGCCGGCATGGACGCGATCCTCATCGGACTGGCCGCCGTCGTGACGACGCCCGTCGAGCCCCGGCGGGAAGCCGGGGGTGACACGGGCCCGGAACGTCAGGCGGCCGGGAAGGACGTCGAACGACTTTCCGACCCCGGCCGGGAACCGTAGGTTCGCCTCCTGGACCGCAGGATGAGGACCATGTCCGGACATGTCTGCGGTTTTCCGGAGGGTGTGGTTTTCCGCACCCTGGAACGGCCACGCACCTCATTCCGGTCATATCCTGGCCGTTCCTAGCCTCTAGGGCATGACGGATTGGCTGATCGGACTGATGGAAAGCCTGGGCGCGCCGGGCGCGGGGCTGGCGATCGCGCTGGAGAACCTCTTCCCGCCCCTCCCGAGCGAGGTGATCCTGCCGCTGGCCGGCTTCACCGCGTCCAGGGGTGAGATGGATCTGCTGGGCGTGCTGCTGTGGACCACGGCGGGCTCGGTGGCAGGCGCGCTGGCGCTGTACTGGGTGGGCGCGCTGCTCGGCCGCGAGCGCACACTTGCCCTGGCCGCCCGCATCCCGCTGCTGAAGGTCTCCGACATCGACAAGACCGAGGCGTGGTTCCTCAGACACGGCCGCAAGACGGTGTTCTTCGGCCGGATGATCCCGATCTTCCGCAGCCTGATCTCGATCCCGGCAGGGGTGGAGCGCATGCCGCTCGGCGTCTTCACCCTGCTGACCACGCTCGGCAGCCTCGTCTGGAACACGATCTTCGTGCTGGCCGGCTATCTCCTGGGCGAGAACTGGTCCTTGGTCGAGGCCTACGTCGGCGCGGGCACCAACGCGGTGATCGCCGTGGTGCTGCTGGCCGTGCTCGTCTTCGTGGGCGTCAGGCTGAGCGAGCGTCGTAAGGGACGGCATGCGGTTCGCGGTTAGGGGGCTGCGGCTGCTGGGAGCGGTGATCCTCGGGGCGCTCACCGCCCCGCTCGACCTGGCCTTCGTCCTGGTGGCGCTGCCGTTCGCGAGTCGGCCGGGAGTGCGGGCGGCGGCCAGGCGGCTGGCCGTGCTCGAAACGCGGCGGCTGGGTCTCGATCTCGCCCTCCCGGCGCGCGACGCCGGGAACGCGTTGTCCTATCTGGCGGCCAGGACGCCGGTGGGCGTGCTCGGCGGCCTGGTGGCCGCCCTGCTCGGGTACGGCACGGCAATGGCCGTCGCCCTGGCGTGGTCGTGGGGAAGGGGAGTGCCGATGGACGGCATGCTGCCCAGCCCGCCGCTGGTGGCCTATCTCGGCCTGTCCGGCCTGGTCCTGCTCTTTCTCGCCCTGTCAGGCCTGGTGGGGGTGGACGCGCTGGAGCGGCGGCTGGCCGTACGGATGCTCGCCCCCGACCCCACCGAGGCGCTCCGGCACCGGATCACCGAGCTGACCGAGAGCCGCGCGGGCGTGCTGGCGGCGGTCGACTCCGAGCGGCGCAGGATCGAACGCGACCTGCACGACGGGCTGCAGCAGCGGCTGGTCGCGCTGTCGATGCTGGCCGGGCGCGCCCGCCGGGGGCGCTCTGAGCTGCTGGAGCAGGTGCACGAGCAGGCCCAGCAGGCGCTGGCCGAGCTGCGCGAGGTGGCCTGGCGGGCCTACCCGTCGGGACTGGACTCCCTCGGGCTGGCCGACGCGCTCGCGGGCGTGGCCGAGCGCGCCGGCATCCCGGTCAAGGTCACCTGTGAGCTGTCGGCACGGCCGCCCGCGGCCGTGGAGACGGCGGCCTACTTCGTGGTCAGTGAGGCGGTGACCAACGCGGACAAGCACTCCCGGGCCGATCTGGTCACCGTCGAGGTCCGCGAACACGACAGACGCGACAGAATGGTCATCGTGCGTGTACAGGACGACGGCGTGGGCGGGGCCGACACGGCGAGCGGCGGGCTCTCCGGGCTGGCGCGCCGGGTGGCCGCGCTGGACGGCCGCTTCACCGTGACCAGCCCGCACGGCGGGCCGACCACGATCGTGGCGGAGCTCCCGTGCGAGTGATCCTGGCCGAGGACTCCACCCTGCTGCGCGAGGGACTGGTGCGGCTGCTGGCCGAGGAGGGGCACGAGGTGCTCGCCGCGGTGGGCGACGGCGACGCGCTGGTCGCCGCGGTGGCCGAGCAGCGGCCCGACGCGGTGGTGGCCGACGTGCGGATGCCGCCCACGCACACCGACGAGGGGCTGCGCGCGGCGCTGGAGATCAGGCGGCGCTGGCCGGACGTGAAGGTCCTGGTGCTGTCGCAGTACGTGGAGAAGAAGTACGCCACCGAGCTGATGAGCGCCGACGTCGAAGGAGTCGGCTACCTGCTCAAGGACCGGGTGGCCCAGGTGGGCGACTTCCTGGACGCGCTGGAGCGGGTGGGGGCCGGGGGCGCGGCCTTCGACCCGGAGGTGGTGCGGCAACTGCTCGCGCGCACCAGCCACGCCGACCCCCTCGCCCGGCTGACCGCGCGCGAGCGGCAGGTGTTGGAGCTGATGGCGCAGGGCCTGACCAACGCCTCGATCGCGCAGTCGCTGCACGTGTCGCAGAGCGCGGTGGAAAAGCACGTCAACGCGCTGTTCGACAAGCTGGCGCTGTCGCACACCACCGGTTACAGCCGCCGGGTGCTGGCGGTGTTGCGCTACCTCGGCTCGTGAGCCGGAGCCCTGGCGTCCCGCGTTTCGGACATCCTCGCCGCCTCGGCTCGTGAGCCGGAGCCCTGGCGCTGCCGACTCGCCGGCCGTCCTTCTGGTGTAGGACGCCGTGGGGGTTCGGGTCTGCGACCGTCGTCGTACCGACCCCACGGCGGGCGCACCTCTCCGGTCGCCTTTTCAGCCGAAGCGCCCGAGGTACGGACATCGAAAAGATCCTGGCCATGTCAACAACCGTTCTTCGCGGCTCGCTCGCCGCCGCGGTCGCCCTGCTCGCGCTCGCCGCCCCGGCCACGGCCCTCGCCTCCGCCACGCCCGACGCCTCCTCCACTGCGACGTCCGCCTCCGCCACGCCCGCCCCGACCCCCACCGCCACCACGCCGCCCGTCCAGGCCCTCACCCTGCCCGAACCGACGGGCCCGCACCCGGTGGGCACGACCGCCCTGCACCTGGTCGACGACTCCCGCCCCGACCCGTGGGTCGCCGGGCAGAGCTCACGCCAGCTCATGGTCTCGCTGTGGTACCCCGCACGGACCTCCCACGGACGCAGGGCTCAGTACATGACGGCGCAGGAGTCCGCGCTGCTGTTGAAGGAGCACGACGTCGAGGGCGTGCCGCCGGAGATCCTGAGCGGGACGTGGACCAACGGGCTCGTCGACGCCCCTCCGCTCCGGCGCGGGCGCGGCCTCCCGCTCGTCGTGCTGTCCCCGGGGTTCACCCAGCCTCGCAGCTCGCTGACCGCCCTGGCCGAGGACCTGGCCAGCAGGGGCTACGTCGTCGCGGGGATCGACCACACCCACGAGACGGCCACGACCTTCCCCGACGGGCACACCGAGACCTGCACCGTCTGCGGCTCCGAGGGATCTCCCGGGTTCGGCGAGAAGTCGACCAGGACCCGGGCGGCCGACGTCTCCTTCGTGCTCGACCGGCTGACGGGGCCGAACCCCGCCTGGAAGCACGCCCGGCTGATCGACCCGTCCAGGATCGCGATGGCGGGGCACTCCATCGGCGGCAACAGCGCCACCTGGACCATGCTCAACGACCCCCGGGTCCGCGCCGGGGTCAACATGGACGGCACCTTCTGGATCCCGATCCCCGACAGGGGCCTCTCCCGGCCCTTCCTCCTCCTCGGATCGCAGGAGAGCACCCCGCAGGGAAGGGACACCACCTGGCCGCGTGACTGGAGGCACATGACCGGCTGGAAGCGCTGGCTCACGATCGACGGCACGCACCACGGGTCCTTCACCGACCACCCGCTGCTCCTGGCACAGATCGGCATGAACGACGGCAGCCCGACCTCCGGGAGCCGCGCGATGGAGATCACCCGCAGGTACGTCGGCGCCTTCCTCGACCTGCACCTCCGCAAGCGGTCACAACCGCTGCTCGACCGGCCGTCCCCCCGCCACCCGGAGGTCAGGTTCTGGAGGTGACCCCACGGTGAACCGACCGTCGCCCGACGGGGCGTCGACCACGTCGCGCTGAGCGCCGAGAGAGCCGAAAGGCCGCCATGGTGATCGACCCGCACCATGGCGGCCCCGCTCCACGCTCAGCCCAGAGCGAGGAGCGCCTTGATCGGGCCGAGGGCGAAGTAGACGACGAACAGGGCCGTGACGACCCACATCAGGGAGTGGACCTCCCGGGCCTTGCCCCTGACCAGCTTGATCAGCACGAAGCTGACGAAGCCCGCGCCGATGCCGGTGGCGATGGAGTAGGTGAACGGCATGAGCACGATGGTGAGGAACGCCGGGATGGCGATCTCGTGGTCGGTGAAGTCGATCTCACGGATCGCGGTCAGCATCAGGAAGCCGACGACGACGAGCGCGGGGGCCGCGGCCTCGTAGGGGACGACGGCGACCAGCGGCGAGACGAAGATGGCCAGCAGGAAGAGCACTCCGGTGACGACGCTGGCCAGACCGGTGCGCGCGCCCTCTCCGACGCCCGCCGCCGACTCGACGTAGGTGGTGTTGGAGGAGACGGAGGCCGCGCCGCCGACCGCCGCGCCGATCGAGTCGACGAGCAGGATCTCCCGGGTCCGGGGAAGCGTACCGTCCTCCCTGATCAGCCCGGCCTGGCCGCCGACGCCCACGATCGTGCCCATCGTGTCGAAGAAGTCGGTGATCAGCAGGGTGAAGACGAGCAGCAGGGCCAGGACCACGGAGACGGAGCCGAAGGCGCCGATCGGGTCGAACTCCCTGAACAGCACCAACGGGTTGGTGAACCCGAAGATCTCCTTGGGCAGCTCCGGCACGACGAGCCGCCAGCCCGCGGGGTTCGGGTCGGCGGGCGTCCCCGCGCCGCCCACCTTGGTCACCGCCTGGACGACGATCGCCAGGACCGTGGTGGCGACGATGCCGATCAGGATGGCCCCCTTCACTCCGCGGGCGACCAGCAGGATGATCAGCAGCAGGCCGACCACGAAGACCAGGAGCGGCCAGCTCACCAGGTTGCCGTTGATGCCGAGTTCCAGCGGCACGGCCGGCGCCTTGCGGACGAACCCCGAGTCCACGAAGCCGATCAGCGCGATGAACAGGCCGATGCCCACGCTGATCGCGGTCTTGAGCTGGGGCGGGATGGCGTTGAAGACCGCCGTGCGGAAGCCGGTCAGCACCAGGAGGGCGATGATCACGCCTTCCAGGAAGACCAGGCCCATGGCCGACTCCCACGACATCTGGCTGGCGATGCCGTAGGTGACGAAGGCGTTGAGCCCGAGTCCGGCCGCCATCGCGAACGGGACCCTGCCGATGACGCCCATCAGGATGCTCAGCAGACCCGCGACGAACGCGGTGCCCGCCGCGACGAGCGGCACGTTCGGCGTCGCGCCGTCGCCGATGAACTGACCGTCCGCGTCCTTGACGGTGGCGATGATCAAGGGGTTGAGGACGACGATGTAGGCCATCGTGAAGAAGGTGGCGAGGCCGCCGCGAACCTCCCGGCCGACCGAGGATCCCCGCTCCGAGATGTGAAAGAAACGGTCAAGAGCACTTATTTGGGGTGCTTTCCTGTCACTCACGCACGCAGGGTGGCAGCGAGCATCCCGCACCGGAAGATCCCGGCCACGATGGTGATGCTTTCGAGATCGATCCCCGCCCCCGCCCGGCCACCCGCGCCGCACGGGACTGTGTCGGCACCGTGCCCTCACGTCGGAGTCCGGTGAGCGCACACCTCGGAGTCCGGTGACCGCAGCCGGCACCGTGTGGCGAATGCCGTGTCACAAGAGCCGCCTTCACAGGGCCGGGAGGGCGCGAGGTGTCGTGTCTCCGCGCCGGGAGCGGCACGCGTTCTGCCGGGAGCGGCCGGGAACGGCATGCGTTTTGCCAGGAGTGAGGGCACGTCGCCTACGCTGGACCACGTGAACCAGTCTCGCCTCCCGGAGCTCCAACCGCTGAGGACCAACGACTCGGCCACGATCCTCGTGGGCACCGGCCTGTGGGCGGCCGCCTTGGTCGTGCTTTTGATCGTGGGGCCGGATCCGGAGCATCAGTGGTGGATCTGGACCTGTGTGTCCGGCATATGCGGTGGCCTGTTCGGCCTCTGGTTCGTGCGCCGTCGCGACCGCCGAGGAAACGCTCAGCCGGCCTCGCAGGAGCCGATCGAGCCCGCGACGGCGGTCCCGCCCGTCTCCTCCACGCCTCCGGCCTCCCCCACCCCGCCCGTCCCGCCGTCCCCGCCGTCCGTCTCCTCCGCCTCCTGACGGTCCGACTTCCGGTCGCCCGGGGCCTCGCGGGTCGTGGGAGGCCCCGGGAAACGGGGAGGCGCTTTCGGTCGGCCGGTTGAGGCGGTCCAGCTTTCGGTCAGCCGGGCGGGGCGGTCAGCCGGTTGAGGCGGTCCAGCTGTCCAGGTCGGCTTCGGCGAGGAGCAGCGGCACCGCGGCCGGGTCGCGGAGCAGCGCGGCGACCGCGAGCCGGTCGCCCCACTGGCCGGACGCCCAGGCGAGACCGCGGGCCAGGCCCTCGACACCGGCGGCGTGCACCACGCCCTCGAAGAACCGCCACGAGGCGGGCACCCCGTCCACGAGCAGCGTCTCGTGCTCCACGTAGGTCGTGGGCGCCGTCGGAAGCAACGACCGCACCGCCGCGGGGACGTCGCGGACCGTGCCCGTCGAGGTCACCTCTCCGGGGGCCTCCTCGCCCGCCAGCGGCAGGTCGAGCAGCTCGGACAGCGCCTCGGCCAGGTCGAACGGGGCCAGGACCAGCGGCCGGTTGGCGACCAGGGGAAGCAGGTCGGGCGCTTCGACGACCACCGGCTCCCCGGTGGGGCCCTCCGCGCCGCCGGACGGGCCTCCGTCCTCCCGCTCACCGGACGACGAGCCCTCGCCGGAAAGCGAGCCGCCGACCGCCCCACCGGACAGCAGGCGGCCGTCCTCGACGTCGGCGACGACGATCTCGCCGTCGAGGACGGCGCGCACCGCCCGGGGAGGCGCGACGCGAACGGGGGCGACCGCCGCGAGAGCGACCCACAGCGCGCGGAGCTGGGCCCGGTCGACCTCGACGGAGGGGTCGCCCAGCAGCTCGAGCAGCTCGTCGGGGCCGCCGTGCGAGGCCAGCAGGTCGGGCAGGGTGGTGCGGACGCCGATCATCGCCAGCGCGGCGTCGTCGACGACCGCGGGGGCGTCGCCGTACAGGCCGAACAGCAGCGGGTCCGCGGCCTGGAGCCGCAGCTGCGTGGGGCGCCGCCCGCCGAGAACCGGGTGGGTGGACAGCCACCACGCGGTGTACGACGGCACCTCGACGACCTGGCCCGCGACGAGGACCCGCAGCGGGTGCAGGACGGAGCGGAGCGGCGGGCGCGACAGCAGGGCGAGGGCCGACGGCCAGTCCGCGACGTACTCCAGGTCGCGCACGGCGGAGAACTCCCTGGCGACCGGCGGCACGTCCATGTCGGGCAGCAGGTCGAGCACGGCCTCGAGCCACTCGTCCTCGCGGTCCAGGTCGTGGTCGCAGTCGTCGGGGTCGATCATCACGTCGGTGTCGTTGACCACGGCGAAGCCGTCGAGCACCCCGGCCGCGGCCAGCACCCGCGAGCCGTACCGGTCGACCAGGTCGGGCGCGGCCGTGCCGAAGTGCGTCTCCTCGTCCAGCAGCCCGGCCAGCGCCCCGTCGGCCAGGAGCAGCTCACCGGCGGGATACAGCTCGCCGTCCGCGCCGCGCAGCGCCAGGTCCGACAGCCAGGGGGCGTCGCCCGCGACCAGCCCCGCCGCGTCGACCAGGGCGAGCACCGCCTGGGCCACGGGCTCGGAGTCGGGGCTCTCCAGGGACTCGGAGACGGCGGAGCGGGTCAGCGGGTCTTCCAGGACCGTCCTGGGCGTCGCCTCGGCCGCGCCGAGCCTCAGCAGCAGCGGGTGGGCGGCCTCGGGATGGACGACGCGCAGCCCCAGGGGGGCCAGCACCGCCGGGTCGAGCGAGGAGCCGTCGCTCAGCAGCAGCGTGCCACGCGGCCCCCTGACGAGGCGGCCGTCGGCGAGCGGCACCGGCAGCGCGCCGAGCGCCTCGGGGTCGTCGGCGGGCAGCACCTCGTACAGCGACCGCCACCAGGCCGGTTCCCTGTCCTCGACGGCGTCGCCGGAGAGCATGTCCACGATGTCGGCCAGCTCGACCCGCTTCACGCCGAGCGCGTTGATCGCCGGATGCCTGGACGGCCACCCCGCGGGCAGCAGCCCGGGAACCATCGCGGCGACCTTCTCCAGCAACTCGCCGGGGGCCGCGACCACCGAGGCCTGACGCCCGGTGACGACCAGTTCCTCACCCTCCGCGGGGGGTTTCTCCGCGTCGGCGGGCGGGGAGAGCGCGGGCAGCAGCGGGGCGTCGGGGAGCCTGCGCAGGATGGCCCTGCGGATCTGGGCGTCGAGCTCCGCCTTGCCCATCAGGCCGGGGACGAGGTCGAGCAGCCTGGGCGTGCGGGACAGTCCGGCGAGCAGTTCGACGTAGGCGTCGGCGGCCCGCTCGACGAGGAAGTCGGTCAGCGGGCCCTTGGCCACGTGCCGCCGGTCCGTGGCCATCGGGAACGAGGCGATCAGCAGCGCCGGCAGGTCGAGCGGCTCGTCGCTCGGCGTCGGGGCGTGCACCACGGGCGGCACCTGCGGGGGAAGCGGCCGGGGCTCCCCGCCGGGGGCGTCCGCCCCCGAAGCGCCGCTCTCGACGACGGGCACGGCCCAGCGGACCAGCCAGTACGGCCGGGCCCGCTCCTCGGTCGGCCGGTCGGCGAACAACTCGGCCGTCTCCTCGGGGGTGAACCGCCCCGAGGCCGAGACCACCCGCCAGCCGTCGGGCAGGACCGTCCGCATCTGGCCGTCCAGGTCGATCTCGATCGACTCGAGGGCGGGCAGGCCGAGCAGCAGCGCGGGGCTGGTCTCCTGGAGCATCCGCCGCACCGCCTCCTCCGAGGCCTTGTCGCGCAGCGGCAGCCGGACGAGCGTGTCGAACCCTCCGGGCACCTCGACGGGGCCCGCGGGGAACGGCAGGCGCAGCAGCGGCACGTGGCCGCCGCGCTCGGCGAACTCCTTGGCCAGCATGGGCTCCGCGGCCACCATGACGGCGGTCTGGTCACGGGACCACCGCACGACGCCTGATCCGAGGGAGCCGATCACCGGCTCGTCGCAGACGGAGACCACGGCCGCGAAGCCGACGCCGAAACGCCCGGCCGCGCCGGACTCGTCGCGCTTCCCCGAGACGCGCAGCGTGGACAGACCCTCGATTCCCGCCGCGTCGATGGGGGCGCCGGTGTTCGCGGCTGACAGCACCCCTTCCCGCAGCGACAGGCGGAGCCGTCCTGGAACTCCCGCCCTGAGCGCGGCGTCCGCGGCGTTCTGGGCGAGCTCGACGATCAGCCGGTCGCGGTAGCCTCCGAGTGCGAAGTCCTCCTCCGCGTTGGCGTCCTCGCGGAACCGCGCGGGTGAGGCGGTCCAGGCGGCGAGCACGGCGGAACGCAGTCGGTCGGTGCCGAAGATGTCAGTCACAGCGATGAGTCCAAAGGTCGGGGGCCCCACAGGTCACGTCGCATCGCGGCCCGCCGGGCCTCAGAGGCGACCCGGCGGCCTGTGAGGACGGCGTCGGATCAGGAATGCCCCAGTGGCTCGGCGGCCGGGTCGTCCACGGAACCTGCCAGGTCCGTCTCCGTGGGCTCCTCCGCGAGGTCGTAGGCGAGGTCGTCGAGGATCGGCGAGGTCGGCTCGACCTGGTGCGGCAGCACCGCGGCCTCCGAGTGCGCGCCGCATCCGTGGTCGGCGGCGACCACGCGGCCGTCGTCCGGGGCGTACTCGTTCGTGCAGACCCCGAAGCCGATGCCCAGCGCACCGGCGAGCGGCCAGTAGAAGCCGCAGGTCGAGCACTGGGCGGGGGCCGCGTGGGCGAGCGGGGTGTGCGGTCCGGACTCGCCGGAGTGCCAGCGGCGCACAGCGCGGTCCCTGCCGATCGGGGAGAGCACCCTGGCCCGGCCGAGACCGTACTCGAAGATCATTTGATGGTCGGAGTCGTCGTCTTCGGTCTGGGTGAAGCCAGGCGCGAGCCGCGCGTCGTCCGCCGGAGTGGGCAGCAGGTCGCCCACGCCGAGGTCGCCGGGGCGCAGCCGCTCGCTCCAGGGCACCCACTCGGGCGGCAGCAGCGCGCCGGTGCCGGGCAGGAGCACGACCTCGCTGACCGTCACGTTGCGCGCCCTGGAGGCCCTGGCGACGGTGACGGCCCAGCGCCAGCCCCGATAGGCGCGGTCGAGGCAGGTGAAGTAATGGGTGACGACCCGCTCGCCCTCGGCCTCGACTCCGAGGTGGTCGCCCACCTCGTCCGGCCTGACGTTCTCCTCGATCGCGGAACGGGCCAGGTCCACGGCGGCGGCGCAGGCCTGGTCGACGACGACGGCGCGGGTCCGGGGGCGGGTCACGACCGTCCCCCTGTCGGCCTCGCAACCCGACGGCTGCTGTCCTTGCTGCCTAGCTCGCTACGCTGACTCACAGTTCATTCTCACCTATGCCTGGAGCGAACGGCACCGCTACCCGCCCATCACCGAAAGTCCCCCGGGACGTCGCGGCGGTCAGGCCCGGTGAGGACGGCGCTTCCGGGATCCGACCGCGCCGCCCCGGACCGTAACCCGCCTTGGCCTGGACCGGCAACATCCGGAGGTGACCGAAACCGGCGGCCCGCGGGACCCGTGTCCCCGCTCCCGGCCGGAAGACCGCCGCCGCCCCGCCACGTCCTCCCTCCGCGGAACCGGGGGCCGACCGTCCGCGGGGCCGGGGCCGACGTCGCCCAGGTCGGCGAGAGATCGGACGAGGAGTTACATACCGCACCGGGCATCCCATCCACCATTCGGGTAAGACTGGATGCGTGGCAGGTGGGTGGGAACAGGCACGGAGGACGGCGGGCGACGCCCGGCGTCTGATCGGCCGTTCGGTCGTGAAGGCGGGACACGCGACCGTGCGCGCCGGGCGGGCGACGGCGCGGGCGGGCAGAGGCGCGGGGCGGATGACCGCGCGCGTCGGCCGCGGCGCGGTGAGCGGGACCCGGCGGGTCGGCACGGCCTCCCGGCGGCTGACCCACGCCCAGGGCGCGGGCCGTACGGGGCTGGGCCAGCTGATCGAGCTGACCGCCCTGGAGAGCGCGAGCGACGCGCTGGTCACCGCGGCCCTGGCCGGGACGCTCTTCAGGCTTCCCGTCAACGAGGCCAGGGGGCAGGTCGCGCTCTACCTGCTGATCACGATGATCCCCTTCGTGGTGGTCGCCCCGTTCGTCGGCCCCGTCCTCGACCGGTTCCGCTCGGGCAGGCGCTTCGTGATGGCGGGCACCCTGTTCGGCCGCGGCCTGCTCTGCTTCGCGATGGCCGCCGCGATCGGGCCTGGCGACGTGTTCACCATCTTCCCCGCGGCGCTGGCCGTGCTGGTGCTCTCGAAGGCCTACAGCGTCTCCCGGGCCGCGATCATGCCGAACGTGCTGCCCGCCGACATCGCGCTGGTCACCGCGAACGCGAGGGTCGCCCTGTTCGCGCTGGTCACGGCGGGTGTGGCGCTGCCGGTCAGCGCGGGCCTCAGCGCCTGGCTCGGCCCGGAGTGGACGCTGCGCGGAGCCACCGCGATCTTCATCCTCCTGGGCGTCCTGGCCGTACGGCTCCCCCGCCACGTGGACTCCCCCGACCTTGAGGCGCTCCAGGAGGAGGACGGCGAGCGCCCCCACCGCTGGCGGACGCTGCTGAACGTGGGGCCCGTGGTCGCCGAGGCCATGACCGCCAACGTGGCCATTCGCCTGTACTCCGGTTTCCTGCTGTTCTACCTGCTCTTCCTGGTGCAGGACCGGCACCTGCCCGGCCTCGCCCCCGCGGTCACGATCGGGGTGCTGGCCGTCGCGGCCGGGGCGGGCGGCCTGGCGGGAACGGCCGTCGCCTCGTGGGCGCGCAGCCACTCCCCGCAGGTCATCGTGCTGGCCGCGCTCGCGCTCGTGGCCACGACGACGGTGGTGGCCGCCTTCGTGTTCACCCTGTGGACCGCGGTGGCCGTCGCGCTGTTCGCCTCGTTCGCCCAGGGCCTGGGCAAGCTCGCGCTGGACGCGATCGTGCAGCGCGAGATCGGCGAGGAGGTCCGCTCGTCGACCTTCGGAGTGGTGGAGGCCTTCCTGCAGGTCGCCTGGGTGGTCGGCGGCCTCGTCGGGTTGTTGTTCTCGCTGTTCGCCAACGGGCGGGCCGGGCTGGCCGTGATGGCCGCGGTGCTCGGCGGCTCGCTCGGCTGGCTGCTGGTACGGCGGCGCAGGCGGACCGACGCGAGGGACGCCAGGGTCGAGGCGGCGCGGGCGGAGGCCTCCGCCGCCAGGCCCCGTCCCGACGACGCCCCGGAGCCCGCTCTCGGGAACGGCTCCCGCCCCGCCGTCCAGAGCGATGGCTCTGCCGTCCGAGGCGATGGCTCTGCCGTCCCAGACGACCGCCCCGCCGTCCGAGACGACGCCGCCCCCGCTCGCCGGAACGGCTCCCGCCACGGCGAGCGACGGGAGACCCCGTCCGGCACCAGGATCGAGGAGCGGCCGGGCACGACGCCGGACCCCTCAGAACCCTCGGCTCCCCCGCGTCCCGCCCCCTGGGAGAGACGCAGACCGGAGCCGGGGAACACCACGACCGCCGTCGTGCGGAGGGACGACCTCCCCGTCGACAGGAAGACCAAGCCGCTGACCAACCCCCACGGCTGAGCCCCCCACTGCCCCCACGGCCCCACGCCCCCCGCGGCCTGACCGCGCCGCCGCCGTACGGTCCGCAGGGAGCCGGGAAACCGGGGAGCGCCGGGGGAGGCGAAGCGAGGGGGCGAAAAGCCTCCGAGGGGCCGTGGAGGCCCCGGGAGGGGTCAGTCGTCCAGGTCGTCGGCCACGGCGCGGAGCACCGCGGCGATCTTCTTGGCGTGCGCGGCCTCGGGATGCTTGCCCTTCTGGTAGGACGTGGAGACCGCGTCCAACAGCTTGATCAGATCTTCCACGATGACCACCATCTCGTCGGGCTTCTTGCGCTTGCCCTTGGGCTTGGCGGTCTTGGCGAGCGTCGGGGGCTGGTCGATCACGCGCACCGAGAGCGCCTGCTGTCCACGGCGCCCTTCGGCCACGCCGAACTCGACCTTCTGACCCGGCTTGAGGGAATCCACGCCACCGGGCAACGCGGAAGAATGCACGAAGACCTCACCGCCGTCGTCGCGGGTGAGGAAGCCGAAACCCTTGTCGGCGTCGTACCACTTGACCTTGCCACTCGGCACAGGGGTGACCTCGTTCAGACTGTCGTGAAAAGGAATGGATGTAGGTTATGCCCAGCGAGCGCTTAGGGCGACCGTGTATTCAGGCCTGAATTACGCGAATACGGCGGGAGTCCTCCAGCCGTCGAACCATTCGTCGAACTCGGTCAGATCTCCGAGCACCACATCGGCTCCGTGGGCACGTAGTTCCGCCGCCGGATAATGGCCGGTCGCCACCGCCACGCTGACGACTCCCCCGGCCTTCGCCGCCTCGATGTCGGCGACGTGGTCGCCGACGTAGGCCGCGGCGCCGAACCCGGCGAGGGCCGGCCCCTTGGCGGCCCCGAACACCGAACCCACGACCTCGTCCACGTCCAGGCCGAGGGCGGCGACGGTCCTGGCCGCGTCCGGGCCGTTCTTCCCCGTCACGACGATGACCCTGCCGCCCGCCCGCCGCACGGCCTCGACGGCCTGGACCGCGCCGGGCATCGGGGTGGTCGCCGGGACGGCGATCGAGGGGTACAGCGAGCGGTAGACGGCGACGGCTCCGGGGATCTCCTCCGCGGGCAGCCAGTTGGCCAGCTCCCACTCCAGGGGCGGCCCGAGCCTGGCGACCACGGCGGCGCTGTCGATGAACACGCCGACGCGCAGCGCCAGCTCGTCGTAGACGGCGGCGATGCCGGCGCGTGTGTCGGCCAGCGTCATGTCCAGGTCGAACCCCACCGAGTTCATCCGGTTTCCACCGCTCCCCTCCACCTGGCGGAGGGCTCGCGCTCCGCGGACTCTCGCAGGATGCCAAATCCTCGGGGACAGGGGTAGTCCGGGCCGCTGTACGGGACGACATCCGTTGTGAAACCCTTCGGGAAGGACCCACTCCCCCGGCCGGAAGACGGCCGCGCCCGAGCGGCCGGAGGGCCTCCTCTCCCCCGTCCGCCGCAAACGCCGTCACGCGCCGACGGGTCCGGGCACGCGCGGCCCGGCGAGCCGCGACCTCACGGGTTCGGCGCTGGATAGGGTCACGGTGGAGGTAACGGCAGAGAGATGACCAGATCGACGCGCGAGCGGATCATCGACGAAGCCCTGCGCCTGTTCGCCGAGCGGGGCTACTCGGCGACCTCCGTGGCCGAGATCGAGGCCGCCTCCGGCCTGTCTCCCGGCGCGGGAGGGCTCTACCGGCACTTCAGGTCCAAATACGAGGTGCTGGCGGCGGCCATGAACGAGCACGCCGCCCGGACCAGGACGCAGATCGCCGAGACGCTGGCCGAGATGAGCGCCGTCGACGCCTCCTTCACCGTCGAGGAGCGTCTGGCGCGCCTGTGCGGGGCCGGGCTGGCCAAGGTCAGCGAGGAGAGCGAGCTGACGCGCGTCTTCTTCCGCGACCTGAGCCAGTTCCCCGAGCTGGTCGCGATCGTGCGCGAGGGGCTGTTGCAACCCATGTTCGACGCGATCACCACGTGGTTCCACGCCCAGCCCGAGTACGCGGGAGCCGACCTCGACTGGCCCGCGATCGGCGCCGTGCTGGGCGGCGCGGTGGTCCACTACCGGCTTTTCGAGGAGACCGTCGGCGAGCCTCCCGGGCGGGCGGAGCGTGACCGTTTTGTCGCCTCCTGGGTGCGTCTGGCGCTGGGCCTGCTCCCCAGCCCCGCCGTCCAGACACTCAGCTGAGCAGGGCAGACCGTGGTTCCGGCCGCGTTTCCCCACCTGGTTCCGAGCACGGCTCCCGGCACGGTCCCGAACGTGGTTCAGATCGTGGTTCACGGCTGTTCACACGAACGCGAACTTTCCCAAACCTAGCTTTGTCGGTCAGGCCTCCTACCATTGACGGAATGAGCACGGAGTTCACCGAGTGGCTGCGCAGCCGGAGCGACGACCAGTTGCGGGCCCTGGTCACCGTGCGACCCGAGCTCATCACTCCGGTCCCCGCGCACGTGGAGGGGCTGGCGGGGCGGGCGAGCAGCCCGTCGGCCGTGGGCCGCGTGCTCGACCGGCTCGACCGGTTCGCGCTCTCGGTCGTCGAGACGCTGGTGGTGCTGCCCGCGCCGGTCGACCACCGCTCGTTGCGCGCCCAGATGGCCCTCGCCCTGCCCGAGGGGGTCGCGGCCGCCGTGCTGCGGACCGCCCTCAAGGAGACCGTCGAGCGGCTGCGGACCCTCGCCCTGGTCTACGGACCGCAGAACGCCCTGGTGCCCGCGCCCGGGGTGCGCGAGATCCTGGAGACGCCCGCCGGGCTCGGCCCTCCCGCGGTCGAGGTGTTCAGGCACCATCACGCGGAGCGGCTGGCCGAGCTCATCCAGGACGTCGGCGGCGAGACCGGCGACACCAAGGAGGCCCTCGCCGAGCTGCTCGGCGTCCAGGAGATCGTCGAACGCCTCGTCCAGGACGTCTCGCCGCAGGCCAGGTCCGCGCTCAACGAGCTGACCTGGGGGCCGGCCAGCGGACGGGTGCCCAACGCGCGCAGGGAGGTGCGGGCCGCCACGGCGCAGTCGCCGATCGAGCAGTTGCTCTCCCGCGCGCTGCTCGGCGCGACCGGCGAGGAGACCGTCGTCCTGCCCCGCGAGGTCGGCCTGTTCCTGCGCGGCGGCCGGATCCACCAGGACCTGTCGCCGGTGCCGCCCCCGCTCGACGGCACGGGGCGCGACCAGGCGATGGCCGACCGCACCGCCGCCGGGCAGGCGTTCGCGTTCGTCCGCGCGGTCGAGGAGCTGTGCGAGCGCTGGAGCGTGGACCCGCCGGGGGTGCTGCGCAGCGGCGGCCTCGCCGTACGCGACCTGAAGCGGGCCGCGGGCCTGCTCGACCTGCCCGAGTGGGTGGCGGGGCTCATCATCGAGGTGGCCTACGCCGCCGGGCTCGTCGCCGCCAGCGGCTCCGTCGACGGCGACTGGCTGCCGACCCCCGCCTACGACGGCTGGCGGGTGAAGAGCACCGAGGACCGCTGGGTGGTGCTCGCCTCGACCTGGCTGTCCATGGACCGGGTGCCGGGGGTGATCGGCGAGCGCGACGAGCGCGACAGGCTGCTCAACGCCCTCCACCCCGACCTGCGGCGCTCGGCCGCCGCCGAGGTCCGCTCCACGACCCTGAGCATGCTCTCGGCCGCGGGGCCCGGTGTGGCGCCCTCCCTGGAGTCGGTGCGCGAGCGCCTGTCCTGGGAGCAGCCTCGCCGCCGCGGCGGCCAGCGCGACCAGCTCGTGGAGTTCACCCTGCGCGAGGCCGAGCAGATCGGGGTGACGGGGCTGGGCGCGATCGCCGTCCACGGCCGCGCGATGCTTCCCTGCGGCGGCGGCCGTCCCGGGGCGGCGGCGTCGGCGCTCGCCCCGCTGCTGCCCGAGCCGCTTGACCACGTGCTCCTGCAGGCCGACCTGACCGCCGTCGCCCCGGGGCCCCTCACCGGCGATCTGAGGCGCTGGCTGGCCCTGTCCGCCGACGTCGAGTCGACCGGCGGCGCGACGGTCTACCGGTTCTGCGAGCAGTCGATACGGCGGGCGCTGGACGCGGGGCAGGGGGCGGACGAGATGCTGTCCATGCTGGAGCGGCACTCGACCACGCCCGTCCCGCAGCCGCTGAGCTACCTCGTCACGGACGTGGCCCGCCGTCACGGCCGCATGCGCGTCGGCACGGCGAGCGCCTACATCCGGTGTGACGACTCCTCGCTGCTGGACGAGGTGATGGCCGACAGGCGCGCGCTCCCGCTTCGGCTGCGCAGGCTCGCCCCCACCGTGATCGCCTCGAAGACCTCCAGGGCGACGCTCGTCGACTCACTGCGCGGGATGGGCTACGCCCCCGCCGCCGAGTCCCTGGACGGCGACGTGATCATCACGCAGCTCGACGTCCGCAGGACCGAGGGCCAGCCCTCCCCCCGTCCGCCGGTGACGCTCAACGGCCCGGAGGCCGACGTCGTGGCGGCGGCCGTGCGGGCGGTGCGCGCCGGCGACGCGGCCCATCTGGCCCGGCGGCTCCCCGTCGACGCCCCGGAGGGCCAGGTGCCCCGCTCTCCCGCCACCGCCACGATCAACGCCCTGCGGGAGGCCATCCGGCAGGGGGCCCAGGTCTGGATCGGCTACCTCGACTCCCAGGGCAACGCGACCAGCCGCATCCTTGAACCCGCACGGATGGAGGGCGGCTACCTCACGGCCTACGATGAGACACGCGCGGCGGTGCACCGCTTCGCCCTGCACCGCATCACCGGAATCTCGGACATCAACTGATCGTCCGGCGCGTGGCCGCGCACCGCCGAGGCCGGTTGTCCCACGACGCCGGATCTGATCGCCATATCGTGATATTCGTTGATGTTCGTTCGGAGTTCGACAGAATCGAGACGATCCACAGTGAGCAGCGGTCAGTCCGAAGGTCCCAGCACGAATCCGGACGACTGGAAGAGCCCCTACAGCACCGGTCCGGGCCAGACCCCCGGCTACGGCCAGCAGAACCACCCCCAGCCGGGATACGGGAGCCAGGACTACGGTCAGGGCCACACCCAGCCCGGATACGGGTCCCAGGACCCCGGGCAGGGATACACCCAGCCCGGTTACGGGAGCCAGGACTACGGCCAGGGGTACGGCCAGCCCGGATACGACCCGGCCTACGGCCAGGGCCAGGGCTACGGGCAGGGTTATGGGCAGGGGTACGGCCAGCCAGGGTACGGCTCGCAGGGCTACGGCGACCCCTACGGCCAGCACCCCCCGCAGTACGGCTACGGGCCCGCGCCCCACAGGGGCAACGACGGCGTCAGGACTCACGCGATCGTCGCGCTGGTCGTCAGCATCGTGCTCGCTCTGAGCTGCTATGTCAGCCTCGGCGGCATCGCCGGGGCCATCCTGTCCGGCATCGCGCTCAGCAGAGTCGAAACCGACCCCCGGGGGGCCAGGAACCTGCTCAAGTGGACCTGGATCAGCATCGGCATCAACGTCGCCCTGCTCGTGCTGGGCGTCGGCACCCTGATCGTCGTGGGGATGAACGGCGGCTTCGACTCCTGAGCCGTCCCGAGCCCGGCGGCCCCGAGCGGCGGCGGGCCCGGGCATCGGCAGCCCCTGAGCGGTGGCGGACCTGCGCCTGAGCGGCCCGGTGCCCGCCGAGCGGCCCGGAACCCCGGCGGAGCACGACCCGAGCAGGCCGGAACCCGCGCGAGGCACGGCCTGAGCGGACCCGGACCCCGGCGGAGCACGACCCGAGCAGGCCGGAGTCGCTCCCGGAGAACACTCCGGGACTGTCTGGAGGCTCATCTCCGTTGGACATACGGAGCGGGGATCGAACAGGCGAGTTTCCCGTGTGAGTGCGACCATGGGCTCGCCGGCCATGCCCCGCCAGCCGTACACAAGCCAGCCGTACCCAAGGGAGAAGTCTGTGACTGACGGACCGTTGATCGTCCAATCGGACAAGACCCTGCTGCTCGAGGTCGACCACGAGAAGGCCGACGAGTGCCGCAAGGCGATCGCGCCGTTCGCCGAGCTCGAGCGCGCTCCCGAGCATGTGCACACCTACCGCGTGACCCCGCTCGCGCTGTGGAACGCGCGGGCCGCCGGGCACGACGCCGAGCAGGTGGTCGACGCGCTGATCGGTTACAGCCGTTACCCGGTGCCGCACGCCCTGCTGGTGGACGTGGCCGAGATCATGGCGCGCTACGGCAGGCTCAGGCTGGAGAAGCACCCCGTCCACGGACTCGTCCTGACCAGCACCGACCGGGCCGTGCTGGAGGAGGTGCTGCGCTCGAAGAAGATCCAGCCGCTGCTGGGCGAGCGCCTCGAGGCCGACGCCGTGGCGGTGCATCCGAGCGAGCGCGGCAACATCAAGCAGCACCTGCTCAAGCTGGGCTGGCCCGCCGAGGACCTCGCGGGATACGTCGACGGCGAGCACCACCCGATCACGCTGAACGAGGAGGGCTGGCAGCTGCGCACCTACCAGCGGGAGGCCGCGGAGGCGTTCTGGCACGGCGGCTCGGGCGTGGTCGTCCTCCCCTGCGGGGCGGGCAAGACGATCGTGGGCGCGGCGGCGATGGCCCACGCGAAGGCGACGACGCTGATCCTGGTGACCAACACCGTCTCCGCGCACCAGTGGAAGCAGGAACTGATCAAGCGGACCTCGCTGACCGAGGACGAGATCGGCGAGTACACCGGCACCAAGAAGGAGATCCGGCCCGTCACCATCGCGACCTACCAGGTGATGACGACCCGTAAGCAGGGGGTCTACCGGCATCTGGAGCTGTTCGACGCCCGCGACTGGGGTCTGGTCGTCTACGACGAGGTCCACCTGCTGCCCGCGCCGATCTTCCGGATGACCGCCGACCTGCAGGCCCGGCGGCGGGTCGGGCTGACGGCGACGCTCGTGCGCGAGGACGGCAGGGAGGGCGACGTGTTCTCCCTGATCGGCCCCAAGCGCTACGACGCGCCGTGGAAGGAGATGGAGAACCAGGGCTGGATCGCGCCCGCCGACTGCGTCGAGGTGCGGGTGACGCTGACCGACGAGGAGCGGCTCGCGTACGCCATGGCCGACTCCGAGGAGCGCTACCGGTTCTGCGCGACCACCCCGTCGAAGACCCGGGTGACCGAGGCCCTGGTCAGGCGTCATCTGGACGAGCAGGTGCTGGTCATCGGGCAGTACATCGACCAGCTCGACGAGCTCGGCGAGCACCTGAACGCCCCCGTCATCAAGGGCGAGACCAAGGTCAAGGAGCGGGAGCGGCTGTTCCAGGCGTTCCGCGACAAGGAGATCCAGGTGCTGGTCGTCTCCAAGGTGGCGAACTTCTCCATCGACCTGCCGGAGGCGGCGGTGGCCATCCAGGTGTCCGGGACCTTCGGGTCGCGGCAGGAGGAGGCCCAGCGCCTCGGCCGTGTGCTGCGCCCCAAGTCGGACGGCGGCGGGGCGCGGTTCTACTCGGTGGTCAGCCGGGACACCGTGGATCAGGACTTCGCCGCGCACCGGCAGCGGTTCCTGGCCGAGCAAGGGTACGCCTACCAGATCATCGACGCGGACGACGTGCTCGCCGGCGATTGACGTCACGTGGCGAACACGTCGTCGTCCGTGTCAGGTCCAGGAGATCCCGCAGGCTTTCGACAAACCAACCACCCCCTCGCTAGGCCTCGACGGCCACTGGCGACATACCCCATGATCTGCGGGAGTCACTGGATTTGCCCGCCTTTTTAGCGATTTTGGCGCACAAACACGGACGGTGTTAGCGCGCTCACCGAGTGGTCGGATCACCGGCCTGACAGGCGCTCCCGTCAGGCCGAGCACGTCGCCGTCAAAGGAACGCCGACTCTCGGGTGCGGCGTCCCGGGTTAATTCTTTTGAGCGCCCCGAAGGTCGTCGGTAAGCTGGTCGATTCGCTGCCTGATGACCACCACCTCCGTTTACCGAATGGGAGGCGCTTTCGCGTGTCCGCACATCAACTGTCCCCAGACATAGCCGACGATTCCCCAGACCGCCCCCGGTGGGACGACGTCGCGGAGGACCCCGCCGATCCCACCGACCCCGCCGCGATCCTCGCCGCCGAGCGCGAGCACCTGGCTGTCTCCAGGGCGGCGCTGCGCGCCATGCGCGAACACGCCCAGTCCCTGTCCTCCGACGCCGCCGGCGACTGGGTCTCCCAGCAGATCCTGCAGGCGCTGCTGGACCAGCGGGTCGCGGCACTGGCCGACCACTCGGGCACCCCGCTGTTCTTCGGCCGCCTGGACCGCGCGGCCGGTGACGACCTCCCGGAGACCGTCTACGTCGGACGCAGACACGTCCACGACGACCGCAGCCGCCCCCTGGTGATCGACTGGCGGGCGCCGGTCTCCCGGGCGTTCTACCAGGCCAGCCCGTCCGACCCGATGGGCGTCACGCGCCGCCGCAGGTTCGGCTATCACGGCGGCGACCTGACCGCCTACGAGGACGAACCGCTCGCCACGGGGGAGGCCTCCCCCCACGAGGGCCGGGGAACGGCCCTCGACGGCGGACCGTCGCACAGCAGGATCCTCACCGAGGAGATCGAACGCCCCCGCTCGGGACCGATGCGCGACATCGTCGCGACCATCCAGCCCGACCAGGACGAGATCGTCCGCTCCGAGCTCGGCAGGACCGTGTGCGTCCAGGGGGCGCCGGGAACCGGGAAGACCGCCGTCGGCCTGCACAGGGCCGCCTACCTGCTCTTCACCCATCGGGAGAAGCTCGCCAGGTCCGGAGTGATGATCGTCGGCCCGAACCGGGCCTTCCTGTCGTACATCTCCTCGGTGCTCCCCGCGCTCGGCGAGGTCAAGGTCGACCAGACCACGGTCGGCGGAATCCTGGGCGACCACTCCGCGTCCGAGGATCCGGCGGTCAGCGCGCTCAAGGGGGACTCGAGGATCGTGCCGGTGCTCAGGCGGGCACTGTGGATGCACGTCGTCAAGCCCACGGAGGGCGTGCTGTTCACCAAGGGGGTCAACCGCTACCGGGTGGCCGACCACGAGGTCCGCGAGATCGTCGCCGCACTGCGCGGCACCACCCGCTACGGCCCCGGCCGCGCGACCCTCGCCCAGCGGCTGGCCCACATGGTGCTCGTGCGGATGGAACAGCGCGGCGAGTCCCCCGACGACCGGGTGCAGGACGCCGTCGCCAGATCCAAGCCGGTCAAGCAGCTGGTCGACCAGGTGTGGCCCAAGCTGACCCCGCAGCAGGTGCTCCACCGGCTCCTGAGCGACCCCGGCTTCCTGGCCGCCGCGGCCAAGGACGACCTCACCGCCTCGGAACAGGCACTGCTGCTGTGGTCCAAACCGGCCAAGTCCTTCCGTTCCGCGAAGTGGTCGGCGGCGGACGGCGCGCTGATGGACGAGCTCGGCGACCTGATCGAGCGGACCGCCCCGCTGGGGCACCTGGTCGTGGACGAGGCCCAGGACCTGTCGGCGATGCAGCTTCGGGCCCTGGGGCGGCGCTGCCGTACGGGGTCGGCCACCGTCCTCGGCGACCTCGCCCAGGGCACGACCCCCTGGTCGGCCCGCTCCTGGGAGGAGGTGCTCACGCACCTGGGCTTCGAGGACGGCGCGGTCACCGAGCTCACCCTCGGCTTCCGCGTGCCCAGGGAGGTCCTCGACTA
Organism: Streptosporangium carneum; assembly: GCF_027922005.1. Taxonomy (GTDB): domain Bacteria; phylum Actinomycetota; class Actinomycetes; order Streptosporangiales; family Streptosporangiaceae; genus Streptosporangium; species Streptosporangium carneum. Next base: position 246,603 of record NZ_BSEV01000010.1, read on the forward strand.
CGCCGCCAGGCTGCTGCCCTCCGTCGCCCCCGGTCTGGCCCCGCCCCGGTCCCTGCGGCCGGGTGTGGGCTCCCTGTCGGTACGGCCCGCGCCCGACCCCGCCGCCGCCCTGACAGAGGCGGTGCGGGAGGCGCTGTCCCGCGAGGGCTCGATCGGCGTGATCGTCCCGGACGCCTCGGTCGCCGACGTCTCCGCCTCCCTGTCGTCCCTGGACCACCGCGTGCTGGGCCCGGACTCCGTCGAGGAGCACCGCCTGCTGGTCGTCCCGGCGACGCTGGCCAAGGGTCTGGAGTACGACCACGTCATCGTGGTCGAGCCCGCCGACATCGTGAACGCGGAACCACGCGGCCTCGCCCGCCTCTACGTGGTCCTGACCAGGGCGGTCACCTCCCTGACCGTCCTGCACACCGGCGACCTCCCCCTCCAGCTCCGCTGACCCCGGCGGAACACCGCCGCACCGCCCCGGACAGGAGGCGCCGACCGCGCCCCCCGGACAACGGCGCCGCCCCCCGTCTCCCCGCACCGGGCCCACCCCCCAGGCCCGGTGCGGCCCCCTCTCCTGCCCTCACGGCCTGACACTGCTGCCCCACCCCCATCACCTCCGAGGCCCAGCACGGCCCCTTCCCCTGGAGTTCCTCCACCGCGCCGGTACGGCGAGCGGCGGCACAGGCCTGATCGGCGCCGATGAGCGGCGAACGGCCCGGCGGAAGACGTCGGAGGGGGGCGCTATCTTGTCCGCTCATGGCAGCATCCATCGAAATCAGCGTCCGAACCGGACGACTCGAAGACGTCGCCGCCCTGCTGGCCTTCTGGCTGGAAGCCGCCGAGGGGACCGACAGGCACGACGATCCGGCCAAGGTCCTGGCACTCGTCGAGCGCGATCCTGAGGCGCTCCTCATCGCCGAGATCGACGGGAGGACAGTGGGCACGGTGATCGCCGGATGGGACGGCTGGCGTGCCCATCTCTACCGGTTGGCCGTGGCTCCGACCCACCGCCGGCAGGGAGTCGGGACCGCTCTGCTCAGGGCGGCAGAGGAGCGTTTCATGAGATTCGGCGCTTTCCGGGCCGATGCCATGGTTCTTCATGACAATGTCCTGGCCCATCACGCCTGGAAAGCCGCCGGTTATGCCCCACAGCCCGAATGGGCGCGCTGGGTGAGATTCCTGCCGTCCCCGACCGCGGAGGCCCTTACCGAGGAGATCACAGCCGGAGGGGGCCCCGACGAAGCGCCCGCGGCCGACGGGCCCACTGCCTGAGATCCCTTACCCCGAGAGTCACGGCTCCTTCGCAGAAGAGGGACTCACTCGGGCCCTCCGGTTTTCCATCCCGGAAACGACCGGCGCTCGCCTTTGGAAAGCCCCTCGTCCTCGAAACACCCATTCGCCCCTGGAACAGCCACTCGCCTCCGGAACACCACCGGGGAAAGGTCTCGATGTCCGGGAAAACAAAAGAGGCGACCCCGACACCTCGGGGTCGCCTCTTTTGGGAAAGCGTCTGGACTCAGAAGTCCATGTCGCCGCCGCCGGGCATCGCCGGGGCGGCCGAGGCCTTCTCCGGCTTCTCGGCGATGACTGCCTCGGTGGTGAGGAACAGCGCCGCGATGGACGCGGCGTTCTGCAGCGCCGAGCGGGTCACCTTGGCCGGGTCGATGATGCCCGACTCGAACAGGTTGACGTACTCGCCGGTGGCGGCGTTCAGGCCCTCACCCGGGGTGAGGTTGCGCACCTTCTCCACCACGACGCCGCCCTCAAGACCGGCGTTGACCGCGATCTGCTTGAGCGGCTCCTCCAGCGCCTTGCGCACGATCGCCGCGCCGGTCGCCTCGTCGCCGGCCAGCTCGAGCTTGTCGAAGGCCTTGGCGCCGGCCTGCAGCAGCGCCACGCCGCCGCCGGGGACGATGCCCTCCTCGACGGCCGCCTTGGCGTTGCGCACGGCGTCCTCGATGCGGTGCTTGCGCTCCTTGAGCTCGACCTCGGTCGCCGCGCCGGCCTTGATGACGGCCACGCCGCCGGCCAGCTTGGCGAGACGCTCCTGGAGCTTCTCGCGGTCGTAGTCGGAGTCGGTGTTGTCGATCTCGGCGCGGATCTGGTTGACCCGACCGGCGATCTGCTCGGCGTCACCGGCGCCGTCCACGATGGTGGTCTCGTCCTTGGTGACGATGACCTGGCGGGCCCGGCCGAGCTGGTCCAGCGAGGTGGACTCCAGCTTCAGGCCGAGGTCCTCGCTGATGACCTGGGCACCGGTCAGGATGCCGATGTCACCGAGCATGGCCTTGCGGCGGTCGCCGAAGCCCGGCGCCTTGACCGCGACCGAGCGGAACAGGCCGCGGATCTTGTTGACGACCAGGGTGGCCAGGGCCTCGCCCTCGATGTCCTCGGCGATGATCAGCAGCGGCTTGCCGGCCTGCACGACCTTGTCGAGGACCGGGAGCAGGTCCTTGTTCGCGGAGATCTTGGAGTTGACGACGAGGATGTACGGGTCGTCGAGGACGGCCTCCATACGCTCCGGGTCGGTCACGAAGTAGGGCGAGATGTAACCCTTGTCGAAGCGCATGCCCTCGGTGAGCTCGAGCTCCAGGCCGAAGGTGTTGCTCTCCTCGACGGTGATGACGCCTTCCTTGCCGACCTTGTCCATCGCCTCGGCGATCATCTCGCCGATCTGCGGGTCACCCGCGGAGATGGAGGCGGTGGAGGCGATCTGCGCCTTCGTCTCCACGTCCTTGGCCAGCTTGGACAGCTCCTCGGAGACGCGCTCGACGGCGGCCTCGATGCCCTTCTTCAGGGACATCGGGTTGGCGCCGGCGGCCACGTTGCGGAGGCCCTCGCGGACCAGAGCCTGGGCGAGCACGGTGGCGGTGGTGGTGCCGTCACCCGCGACGTCGTCGGTCTTCTTGGCGACTTCCTTGACGAGCTCGGCCCCGATCTTCTCCCACGGGTCCTCGAGCTCGATCTCCTTGGCGATGGAGACACCGTCGTTGGTGATGGTGGGGGCGCCCCACTTCTTCTCCAGAACGACGTTACGGCCCTTGGGGCCGAGGGTCACCTTGACGGCGTCCGCGAGCTGGTTCATGCCCCGCTCGAGACCGCGCCGGGCGTCCTCGTCAAACGCGATCATCTTGGCTGCCATACGGCTAGACCTCCCAAACACAGGGTGGCTTGCACCAGATCGAGCCGACGCCCGCGACGGCATACGGGCCCGCGACTCCGTTCGGCGGGCCCCATCGTCTCGATCCAGGGTTGGCACTCACCATTGAGGAGTGCTAACCAACTGTTTAGCACTCTCCCCTGCCGAGTGCAAGCCAACCTCCGTCGAGCCCAGGCCAAGAGCCGCTTGACCTGCCCCCCAGCTTAGGCGAAGGCCCGACCCGCCGACTGGAGCGACGAGCCGGGCCGACTTGCCTAGGCGATCCGCGCGGACTGCGCTGCCGCGGGATCCGCCGACGATTTCCGACGAGCTGACGGAGGACCTGGTCAGACCGTTCGGACGGATTCCGCCTGGGGCCCCTTCTGTCCCTGCGTGATCTCGAACTCGACCCTCTGGCCCTGTTCGAGCGCACGATAGCCATCCATCATGATCGCGGAGTAATGGACGAAAACATCCTTACCACCGTCTACCGCGATGAAGCCGTAGCCCTTGTCCGCGTTGAACCATTTGACGGTGCCTTGCGCCACTTCCGACTCCTCTTACTGGACTTGAGGACGCCGCCCATTCCTCTCGCGAGGTCCTCAATCTCCGAGGCGGAGACATCGCCTACGTCGATCGTCCTCGACCATACCTGTGGGAGCCCGTAGGGCAACAGAGTCAACCAGCAAACTACCGCTTTACGGACTCATTCTGTACGGAGACAGAGTTTTACTATCACGATTAGTTAGTTAAACATTACACCATATTCGACATCACAAATATGAGCTTGCATCACAAAAAACGACACCCGCACACGGCCAGGCCGGTGCGGGTGTCGTAGATGTGGTCGTGTGTGCCCTTTCTGGGCAACGCGCGCCCTGTCTCTTCGCCGGGCTCAGCCTCCGGCGACCGCCGGGATGATGGAGACTTGAGCGCCGGACGGCGTCGCCGTGTCGAGGTTCTCCGCGAAACGGACATCCTCATCGCCGACATAGACGTTCACAAAACGGCGAATCTTGCCCGTTTCATCAAGAATACGGGCGCCGATCCCCGGGAAGTCCGCATCGAGCTTCTGGAGAACGTCGCGCAGGGTCGCCCCCTCCGCGTTCACCTCGGCCGAACCGCCGGTGTACGTACGGAGAATCGTCGGAATCCGCACAGAAACGCTCATAATTCAGTACCTTTCACGAGTCCTAGGCGACGGCCGCACGAAATGCGTCGAGGGTCGGCCTGATGACGGCGGTGGGACGCGCGTGGTCGGCCACCGCGTCGAGGGTCTTCAGACCGTCGCCCGTGTTGAGGACCACCGTCTCGGCGTCGGGGTCGATCTGCCCCGAGGCGACCAGCTTACGCAGCACGCCGACGGTGACCCCGCCCGCGGTCTCGGCGAAGATGCCCTCCGTCCTGGCCAGCAGCCGGATCGCCTCGACGATCTCGGGGTCCGTGACGTCCTCGACCGCGCCGCCGGTGCGCCTGGCGATGTCGAGCACGTAGGGGCCGTCCGCGGGGTTGCCGATGGCCAGCGACTTGGCGATGGTGTCGGGCTTGACGGGCCGGATCACGTCGTGGCCGGCCTTGTAGGCGGCGGAGACCGGGGAGCACCCCTCGGCCTGGGCCGCGAAGATCTTGTAGGGCCTGTCCTCGACGAGACCGAGCGCGATCAGCTCCTTGAACGCCTTGTCGATCTTCGTGAGCTGGGAGCCGGAGGCGACCGGGATGACGATCTGGTCGGGGATCCGCCAGCCGAGCTGCTCGGCGATCTCGTAGGCCAGGGTCTTGGAGCCCTCGGCGTAGTACGGCCTGAGGTTGACGTTGACGAAGCCCCACTTGTCGCCCAGCTCGTCGCCGATGAGCTCGGAGCAGAAGCGGTTGACGTCGTCGTAGGTGCCCTCGATGCCGACGAGCTTGCCGCCGTACACGGAGGCCATGACGATCTTGGCCTGCTCCAGGTCCGCGGGGATGAACACGCAGGCGTCGAGCCCGGCCCTCGCGGCGGCCGCGGTCACGGCGCCCGCCAGGTTCCCGGTCGAGGAGCAGGACAGGGTGTGGAAGCCGAAGTTCCTGGCCGCCTCGACGGCGATGGCGACCACGCGGTCCTTGAAGGAGTGCGTGGGGTTGCCCGAGTCGTCCTTCACGTGCAGCGAGCGCAGGCCCAGCTCGCGCGCCAGGTTGTCGGCCTTGACGAGCTTGGTCCAGCCCGGCGCCATGTTGGGCTTGGCGGCCACGTCCGCCGGGACCGGCAGCAGGGAACGGTAGCGCCAGATGTTGGTCGGCCCCTCGGCGATCTGCTCCCGGGTCACGCGCCCGAAGTCGTAGGCGATCTCCAGGGGCCCGAAACACTCGAGACAGGCGAAGCTGGGGCCGAGCTCGTAGCGGGCGCCGCATTCGCGACAGGACAGCGCGGCAGCCGGGCCGAAGTCGAGCGAGGTGGTGGTTTCAGTGTTCGCGAGCGCCATGAAGCGAGGCCTTTCCCTCATCTTCGTCTGCGACCACCCTGGTCACAGACCGGAATTGGCACCTGTCCCGGCCGACCTCGCCAGATCGCGAGTCTTTAACCGGGAGGGTTGCCGGGGCTTCGCAGGGCCGGTCCCTCCACCCCTCTGGATGAGCAATATGTAGTTGTGAACCTGACGCGCAGGTCTCAAGCACTCTACCTCGCCCGGTCGGGATCCTGACCAGGCGTCTCATTGGGCGAGACAGGGCGTGTCACTGATCGGACAGGCCCGCGGGCGGCGGGCCGCCGCCCGCGGGTCCTTGAGGACGGGTCAGAAGCCGTAGGCGTCGCCCAACGCCCCCTGGACGTACTTGCGAGCCTGGTGGATGCGGGACTTCGCGGTGCCCAGCGGGATGCCGAGCTGCTCGGCCACCTCGTTGTAGTCGAGCTGGCAGATGTCGCGCAGCACCAGCGCCTGGGCCAGCTCCGGCTTGTCCGTCTCCAGCGCCTCCATCGCGTCGAGCAGGTCGAGCCGGGAACCGGCGATCACACTCACCCTGGCGACGTCCGGCTTGTTGTGCAGCGGCAGCTCGTCCGAGCTCTGCTCGGCGGCGCGCCGCTTCAGCGAGCGGTAGGTGGTGCGCGCGCAGTTCGCGGTCACGATGTGCAGCCACGTGCTGAAACGCGCCCGCCCCTCGAAGCGGCCGATGTTGCGGGCCACCGCCAGCAGGGTGTCCTGGGACGCCTCCTCGGCGTCCTGCCGGTAGGGAAGGATCCGCCCGCAGTGCCGTAGCACGTCGGGCTCGATCCGCTTCAGCAGCTCGCCCAGCGCCCGGTGGTCGCCTCCGGCGGCTGCGCGGGCCAGGTCCTCGGTCGTCTCGTCCAGCGCCATCACGAGCCCCCATCAGCGGTCACAGTCGCTCGACATCCTACGGTCGCCGGTTATGTTTGGTTAACCTTCGGGACAAGCACGTCCCTAGGCGAGGGGATCAAAATGAGTGCGATTTTGGTGGCCTCGAACCGCGGCCCCGTCTCCTTCACCCTGTCTGAGGACGGCGCCCTGACCATGCGCAGGGGCGGCGGCGGCCTGGTCTCCGGCCTGTCGGGGGTGGCCACCGACCTCGACGTCCTGTGGGTCTGCGCCGCCCTGTCCGACGGCGACCGCAGCGCCGTACGACTGGCCCCCGGCGGCCGCCTCGACCAGGCGGGCTACGAGACCGGGGCGCTGCGGATGCTCGACATCCCCGCGGCGACCTTCCACCGCGCCTACAACGCGATCGCCAACTCCACCCTCTGGTTCGTCCACCACCTCCTCTACGACACCCCGAACCGGCCCCACTTCGACGCCAGGTTCCGCAGGGAGTGGGAGTCCTACCAGGCCTACAACGAGGCGTTCGCGATGGCGCTGGCCGAGGAGGCCGCGCACGGCGCGAAGACGATGGTGCAGGACTACCACCTGGGCCTGGTCCCCGCCATGCTCAGGGTCGAGCGGCCCGACCTGCGGATCGCGCACTTCTCCCACACCCCGTGGGCCCCTCCCGAGTACTTCAGCCTGCTGCCCGACGAGGTCGCGACCGAGCTCCTCGAAGGCATCCTCGGCGCCGACCACGCGGGGTTCCTGACCGCCCGGTGGGCCGGGGCCTTCATGGACTGCTGCGAGAGCGTGCTCGGCGCCGAGGTCGACCGTGCGGCCCTCGGCGTGACCCACGGCGGCAGGACCACCCGGATCGGGGTGCACGGCCTCGGCGTGGACGGCGAGGCGCTCTGGGCGCGGGCCTCCGAGCCCGACGTCGAGTCCCACATGGCCGCCCTGCGGGAGCAGGTCGGCGACCGCAAGCTGATCGTGCGGATCGACAGGACCGAGCTGTCCAAGAACATCGTCAGGGGTCTGACCGCCTACCGGGAGTTCCTGGCGGCGCATCCCGAGTGGCACGGCAGGGTCGTGCACCTCGCCTTCGCCTACCCCTCGCGCCACGACCTGCCCGAGTACCGGGAGTACACCGCGGCGGTCCAGCGCTGCGCCCTGGAGATCGAGGACGAGTACGCCACCGAGGACTGGGACCCGCTGATCCTCAACGTCCAGGACGACTATCCCCGGTCGTTGGCCGCCTACCGCCTCGCCGACGTGATGCTGGTCAACCCGATCCGCGACGGCATGAACCTGGTGGCGAAGGAGGGGCCCGTCCTGTCCCCGCAGAGCGCGCTGATCCTGTCCCGCGAGGCGGGAGCCGCGGCCGAGCTGGGCGAGGACGCCCTGCTGGTGAACCCCTACGACGTCTCGGCCACGGCCCACGCCATCCACGCGGGCCTCGTCATGCCCGAGGCCGAGCGCGCCCGCAGGGGAGGCAGGCTGGCCTGCGCCGCGACCGCGCTCCCCCCGCACCGCTGGTTCTCCGACCAGCTCGCCGCCCTCACCTGAGATCCGCCCTCCTCAGCCGCCGTCTGTCTCCCCGGGACCACCCCGCCCGACCAGCTCACCGCCCCGCCCGGGACCTGCCCTGTCGGCTCCCGCCCCGCCTGGGATCCGCCCCGCGGACTCTCGCCCCACCTGGGCCCGCCTTTTCCGGCCGGCTCGCCGTCCCGGACGGGTTCGACTTCCGTGTCCCGCCCTGCTCCCCCAAGTCTTTTTTGCTGTTACGTGAGATAATTTCAGCGGACTTTTCGTCATAACTGCATGTCCGGGAGAACAGTGACCGCGCCCGCCCGGCTCACCCGTGACCGCCCGACCTGGCTTCTCTACCTGCAACTCGGCGCCTTCGCCACCTACCTGTACAGCCTCAGCGCCGCCCTGCCGATGCTCAGCGCCGAGCAGGGGGTCTCACAGACGGTCGCGGGCCTGCACGGCACCATGATGGCCGTTGGCGGCGTCCTGACCGGTCTGGCGCTCCCCTGGCTGACCAGGAGGATCGGCCGCCGTGCCGCGACCTGGACGGGCCTGGCGGGGATGAACGCCGGGGTGCTGCTGGTGACTCTCAGCGACGCGCTGCCGGTCACGCTCCTGGGGTACGGCATCGCCAGCGGGATGGGCTCCATCAGCCTCTACACGGGCATGTCCGTGCTCAGCGACCACCACGGCCCCGCGGGTCCCGCGGCGATCAGCGAGGCCAACGCGGTCGCGGGGACCGTCGGCCTGGGAGCGCCGTTCGTCGTCAGCCTCGCCGCGCAGAGCGCGCTCGGCTGGCGGGCGGCACTGCTGGTCACCCCGGTGCTGACCACGGTGCTCGCGCTCACCCTCGGCCGCGCGTGGATCCCGGAGCGGGAGGACGCCGGGGCCCGTGCGGGGCGCGGGAGACCCGAGGAGTCCGCAGGGCACAAGGAATTCGAGGAACACGGGGAACACGGACGGCTCGCGGAGCGGGCGGACGCCGGAGCCCTCAGCGGGCGCGAAGGGCACGAGGAGACCGGCGGACACGGGGGCCCCGAAGCGTCCCGGGGCCCCGGAGGGCCCGTGGGACACGGCCAGCGCGGCGGACGCGAGCGGGACAGCGGGGGATCCGGGCTCGGCTGGCGGTTCTACCTGGCCGGAGCGGTGCTGTTCTGCTGCGTCGCCCTGGAGTTCTCCTTCAACCTCTGGGCCGCGAAACTGGTCACCGACCGGACGGGGCTGTCCCCCGCGGTCGCGGCGACCGCGCTGACCGCCTTCACCTCCGGGCTGGCGGTCGGGCGGTTCGGCGGGGCCAGGCTCGCCCTGCGGATCCCGACCGCTCCCCTGCTGACGGGGGCGCTCGCGCTCACCGCCGCCGGATGGCTGGTGTTCTGGACGAGCACGAACCCCGTCCTGTCGTACGCCGGGCTCGTCCTGTCGGGGGTCGGGGTCTCCCTGCACTTCCCGCTGGCGCTCTCGCGCGTGCTGACGTCCGCGAGCGCGCGTCCCGAGCGGGCCACGGCCGCGAGCTCGCTGTTCGCCAGCTCCGCGGTCGGCGTGGGACCGTTCCTGCTGGGCGCGCTCGCCGACGCGTTCGGCACCCAGCCGGCCTTTCTCCTGGTCCCCGTCCTGATCTCGCTGGCCGTGTGCGGGATCGCGGTCAGCTCCAGGTCGCCGAGGTGAGCACGTCGACCAGCCGCGAGTTGTCCCACACGTCCACGACGAGGATCTTCGACGTGGGCAGGAACCACTCGCGCTGGTGGAAGGTCGCGGTCTGCTGACCGTTGCTGTGCTTGACGCACCGGCCGAACCACCCCCTGAACTCGGCCTTGTGTCCCCGCCCCACCTGGCGCAGGCCCGTGGCGTACGCCTTGCCGAGGACCTGGCCGTGCCTGCCGTCGAACGGGCAGGCCTGGACGTCACTGGCGGGGTAGAAGGGCTGGTCCGGCGTGTAACGGGAGAAGCCCTCGTGCCCGTACTTGAGCAGCTTGGGGCCGAAGATCCAGAAGGCCTCGCACTTCGGCGTGAAGTAACCCCCCGAGGGCTTGGCGCACGCCCCCGTCACCACCTTGACCCGGTCGGTGTCGCGGTAGACCACCCAGCTCGAGGGGATCCTGAGGTTCATGCCGCGGAAGGAGAGGGTCTGCGTGGCCGACGCGGAGGAGGAGGCGGAAGAGGAGGCGGAGGCGGAGGCGGTCATCGGAGCGACGATCATGGCGGCGCCGGCCAGCGCGGCGAGTGCGAGGGAGCTCTTTCTCATGGCGGGGAAGCTATCGGCCCCCACTTGTCGATGACTTAACTCCCAATGGCATCGGCGATCGAGCCGAGCAGGTCCATCACCCCGTCGGGACCGTCGACGACGATGTCCGCCTCGACGGTGATCTCCGCGGAGCCGCTGAACACCGTCACGCCGGGCAGCCCCGACGCCCTGACGGCCGCGAAGGCCGCCAGGTCTCCCAGGTCGTCGCCCGCGAACAGCACCGAACGCGCGGCGCGCTCGGCGAGGAAGGCGCTCAGCGCCATCCCCTTGTCCACCCCCGGAGGCCGCAGCTCCAGCACGAACTTGCCCGGCTCGACCGCGAGCCCCGCCTCGGCCGCCAGTTTGGCGACCGGGTCGCGCAGCGCGTCGAGCGCGGCCTGCGGCTGCGCGGCCTGCCTGGTGTGCACGGCCACCGACCGTTCCTTGTCCTCGAACCTGGCGCCCTCGATGCCCGAGATCAGCGGGGGCAGCTCGGCCCTGACCCTGGCCAGGCCCGGGTGGACGGGCGGCGCGGTGAGCGTGCCCGCCTCCCAGCGTTCGAGGCCGTAGTGGCCGAGCACGACCAGTCCCGGCACCCCGGCCAGCGAGCCGTACTCGACGGCCTTCGCGGCGGGGCGGCCCGTCACGATCACCACGGCGCCGATCCGCTCACCCAGTCTGGCCAGCAGCGCGGGACCGCGTGGATGGATCCTGGCCGCGTCCGGGTCGGGCACGATCGGGGAGAGCGTGCCGTCGAAGTCGAGGCCGATCACCGCTCCCGCGGGGTCGGCCAGAATGGCTCGCAGTCCTTCGGGGGTCTCCATGACGATGCTCTCCCGATCCGTCGTCGGCCCGGCGCTCTGCCCGGCTCGTGGACACGTTCCGGCGTCAGGGCCGCCGGGCGCATGACCGGCCGTACCCCGGAGATCAGGGGCGCAAGCCCATCCTCCTGGCCGCGCGGTCGCGCCTGCGCGTCTCGCGGAGCCTGCGCAGGCGCTTGACCAGCATCGGGTCGTGGGCGAGCGCCTCCGGTCTGTCGATGAGCTCGGCGAGCAGCTGGTAGTAACGGGTGGCGGAGACGCCGAAGGCCTCGCGCACCGCCTGCTCCTTCGCGCCCGGGTAACGCCACCACTGACGCTCGAAGGCGAGCAGCTCCCGCTCCCGGTCGGTGAGAGGCCGCGAAACCGGCTCGCGAGGAGCCTCGTGGGAAGCCTCACGGGGAGCCTCGCGGGGAGCACTGTCACCGGGAATCGGTGCGGTGTCCATTGCCGTCCTCCTCGGTCGAGCACGTGGCGACCAGGCCACGTCCGCGGGCCCGATGCCAGGATAGTCGGGAATTTCCTGCTGTTCATGACCGATGTGGAGACGTACAGTCACCAGATGTGACCTCAGTCATCACCCTTCTCACCGATTACGGCCTGGCGGACGGCTACGTGGCCGCCTGCCACGGCGTGATCGTCGGAATAGCACCGGAGTCCAGGATCATCGACGTGTGCCACCTGGTCCCTGCAGGGGACGTACGGCGCGCCGCGGCGATCCTGGCACAGACGCTCCCCCACCTTCCGCCGAGCATCCACGTCGTCGCGGTGAACCCCGTGGGCGGCTCGCGCAGGGCGGTGGCGGTCGAGGCGGGCGAGCACGTCTTCCTCGGCCCGGACAACGGGGTGCTGTCGTGGGCGGTCAACGCCTGCGGCGGCGCGAGTGCCGCCTGGGAGCTCACGAACGAGGCGCTCTTCAGGAAACCGGTCTCGCCGACCTTCCACGGCCGCGACATCCTCGCCCCCGTGGCCGCGCGTCTGGCGATAGGGCACGCCCCGGCCGATCTGGGGCCGCAGATCCCGCTCGACCGGTTGGCCTCGCTGCCCGTGCCCACCTCGAAGGTGCGCGACGACTCGGTCGAGGGGGAGGTGCTGTCGGTCGACGGCCACGGCAACACCCAGCTGACGGTCAGCGCGGACGACCTGAACGTCATCGGCGTGCGCCCCGGCAGCACGCTGGTGGTCTGGCTGGGCAGGCGGCACGTCTCGGTGCCGTTCAGGGAGACGTTCGCCGCGGTTCCCCCGGGCGAGCTGGTCGCCTTCGTCGACTCGGCGGGCATGGTGGCGCTGGCGGTCAACTCGGGCGACGCCTCCCAGCGGCTCGCGCTGCCGCCGGGAGCCCACGTGCGCCTGTCCCCCGCGCCCTGAGGCCCACCGGAGGCGTCCCCCTTCCCAGGAGGCGGAGACACATCTTCCCAGGAGGCGGAGACACATCGGACGACCGGGCGCGGCGGACCACCGGGGACCGGACGGCTCACACGACCGGACGGCCAGGGTGACCGGACGGCCCGCGCGGCGGATTACCCGGACCGGGAACGGCCTTGCCCCGGGCGGGGGTCAGCCCCGCCGCGCTTGCGCCATCATCGCCGCCGCTTGACGCACTCCGGGCCCGGCGGTGTTGGACCGGCGCGCCGCCGCCCGGAATACTCGTGGCGACCATATGTAGTCGCCCGGAAGCAGAGCGTGTCGACCTGGACGCGCTCGTCCCGGGTTCTTCGGGGGAAACCACACCATGATCCGTCGTATTCTCGTCGCTTCCGCCATCGTCGGCCTCGCCGTCACCGGTTCGGCCACCGTCGCGTCCGCCGACACCGTGAACAGCGGCGACCCGCTCTTCAACCTGGTCAGCGACCTCTTCGAGGGAGACAACCAGGAGAACGGCCTGCTGCCCGACACCATCGGCGGCGCCGAGCAGAGGCGCGGCCTGTTCGGCGCGCTGCTCGGCGGCAGGCGCGACCGCCTGGTCAACTCGACGCACATCTCCGGCCTCTCCAACGAGTAACCCGCCGCACGCACGACCGCGAAGGCCTCCCGCGAGCCGCGGGAGGCCTTTCCCGTCTCCCGCCGGAGCTCCGCCATGACGTGGAAGTCCACTCCCGCACCCCGGGCGGGGGTGCGGCCCTACGCGAAGTGGCAGGCGCTGGCGTGCGCGGTGCCCGGCCTGATCTGCAGCAGCGGCTCCTGCTCCGCGCAGACCTCCCGCGCCTTCCAGCACCGCGTGCGGAAGCGGCAGCCGGACGGCGGGCTGGCGGGCGAGGGCGGGTCTCCCTGGAGGATGATCCGCTGCCGCCGTTCGCGCCCTTCAGGGTCGGGCACCGGCACCGCCGACAGCAGCGCCTGGGTGTAGGGGTGGACGGGGCGGTCGTAGATCTCGGCGTCCGCGCCCAGCTCGACCATCTTGCCCAGATACATCACGCCCACCCGGTCGGAGATGTGGCGGATGACCGACAGGTCGTGGGCGATGAAAACGTAGGCGATGCCGAACTCGTCCTGCAGCCGCTCCAGCAGGTTGACGACCTGGGCCTGGATCGACACGTCGAGCGCGGACACCGGCTCGTCGCAGATGATGATCTCCGGCCTGAGCGCCAGACCCCTGGCGATGCCGACGCGCTGGCGCTGGCCGCCGGAGAACTGGTGCGGGTAGCGGTCGGCGTGGTCGGGGTTGAGGCCGACGACCTCCAGCAGTTCCCGCACCGCGCGGCGGCGGTCACCCTTGGGGACGACCTCGGGGTGGATCTCGTACGGCTCGCCGACGATGTCGCCGACGGTCATCCGGGGGTTCAGCGAGGTGTACGGGTCCTGCATGACCATCTGGATGTTGCGGCGGACCTGTTTCAGCTCGGCGCCCCTGGCATGGGCGATCTCCCGTCCCCTGATCCGCACCGAGCCCGAGGTCGGCCGTTCGAGCGCGGTCAGGAGCTTGGCCAGCGTGGACTTGCCGCAGCCTGACTCGCCGACGATGCCGAGCGTCTCGCCGCGCCGCAGTTCGAAGGAGACCCCGTCGACGGCCCTGATCGCCCCGACCTGCTTCCTGAAGAGGGCGCCCTGGGTCAGCGGGAAGTGCTTGACCAGGTGCCGCACCTCGAGGATCGGCTCACCCGTGGCTGCCATCGAGGACCTCTCTCCAGTAGTGGCAGGCGCTGCCCCGCGTCGGCCCGATCCTGTGGAGCGGCGGCACGTCGGCGACGCAGTTGTCCTGGCGGTAGGAGCAGCGGGGGGTGAAGGCGCACCCCGGGGGCATGTCGAGCGGGTTCGGCGGCGTGCCCTCGATGGCGGACAGCTGCCTGCCCTTGCGGTCGACGCGGGGAATCGACTCCAGCAGGCCCTTGGTGTAGGGGTGGGCGGGGGCGCGGTAGACGTCGTGCACGAGGGCGTTCTCCACGATCCGCCCGCCGTACATGACGGCGATCCTGTCGGCCACGTCGGCGACGACGCCGAGGTCGTGGGTGATCAGGATCAGCCCCATGTCGCTCTCGCGCCGCAGCTCCGCCAGCAGCTCCATGATCTGGGCCTGGACCGTCACGTCGAGCGCCGTGGTCGGCTCGTCGGCGATCAGCACCTCGGGGTCGAGCGCGATCGCCATCGCGATCATGACGCGTTGGCGCATGCCGCCGGAGAACTGGTGGGGGTAGTCGTGCACCCGCTGCCTGGCCCCGGGGATGCGGACCCGGTCCATCAGCTCGATCGCCTTCCTGTGCGCCTCCCGCCGCGAGTCGCCCAGGTGCACCCGGAACATCTCCCCGATCTGCGCGCCCACGGTGAAGACCGGGTTCAGCGCGGAGAGGGCGTCCTGGAAGATCATCGCGATTCGCCGCCCCCTGATCTGGGAGCGGGCGTCCTCCCGCAGCTTGAGCAGGTCGGTGCCGCGGAAGCGGATCCGGCCGCCGGAGACGCGGGCGGGCGGCGTGTCGAGAATCCCCATGATCGCCTGTGCGGTGACCGACTTGCCCGAACCGGACTCGCCGAGCACGGCGAGCGTCTCACCGGGGTTCAGCCAGTAGCTGACCCCGTTGACCGCCTTGACGACGCCCTGCCTGGTGACGAACTCCACGTGCAGGTCGTCGACGGCGAGCAGCGGCCCGTCGTGCGGGCCTGCCCCGCCCCGCGCCGCCGGTGTCGTGGACCTCCACACGTCTGTCTCCTCCCTACCGCAGCTTCGGGTCGAGGGCGTCGCGCACGGCGTCGCCCAGCATGATGAAGGCCAGCACCGTCAGGCTGAGGAACAGCGCGGGGAAGAGCAACGGTCCGGGCGCCTCGAGAAAGCGTCTGCGGGCATCGGCGATCATGAGGCCCCACGAGATGTCGGGCGAGTTCAGCCCGACGCCGAGGAACGACAGACCGGCTTCGGCCGCGACGAAGGTCCCCAGGTTGATCGTGGCGACCACGATCACGGGCGCGACCGCGTTCGGCAGGATGTGCCGGAACATGATCCGGGGGGCCGAGGCTCCGAGCCCGACGGCGGCGAGCACGTAGTCCTGGCTCTTGGCCGTGATCACCGCGGCCCGCGCGATGCGGAACGTCATCGGCCAGGCCAGCACGGCCAGCGCCAGCACGACGGTCCAGACGTTGCCGGTACGGAAGACCGACAGGATGAGCAGGGCGCCGAGAACGGAGGGGATCGCGAAGAAGATCTCCGTGATCCTGGAGAACAGGGTGTCGACGGCCCCGCCGGTGAAGCCGGCGACGAGGCCGAGCAGGCCGCCGAACAGCGCGGTCGCGACCGTGGTCGTCACGCCGATCACGACCGAGTTGCGGGCGCCGTACACCACGCGCGCGTAGACGTCGCAGCCCAGGTTGTCCGTGCCGAACCAGTGGAGGCCGCTCACGCCCTGCCTGGCGTCGGAGAGCTGGCAGGTCGCGGCGTCGAACGGGTTCACCGAGGTGAACAGCCGGGGAAACGCCGACATGGCCAGAAAAACGATGATGATGAAGGCCGCGCCGACGAACAGCGGACGTCCGCGCAGGTCCTGCCAGGCGTCGCTCCACAGGCTCGCGGGCCTGATCTCCTGCGCTCGTCCCCGCCGTCCCGACCCTCTGGACGAACCGGACGACCTGAACCGGCTCGGCCGCCTGGCGTGCCTGGCATGTCCTGTGGCCGGAGCAGGGGAGTCACCCATAGCGGATCCTCGGGTCGAGAACGGCGTAGAGCAGGTCGACGACCAGGTTCGCCAGGATGTAGACCAGCACCAGGAAGGTCACCGTGCCCACGACCACGGGCTGCTCCCGCAGGTAGACCGAGGTGAAGAGCTGCTGTCCCATCCCGGGGAGATTGAAGATCGTCTCGGTGATCACCGCGCCGCCCATCAGCGTGCCGAGGTCGGCGCCGAGATAGGTGACCAGTGGGATCAGCGCGTTGCGCAGCGCGTGCCGCCCGACGACCCTGCGCCTGGGCAGCCCCTTGGCGATCGCGGTGCGGACGTAGTCGGCGCGCAGCGTCTCCGCCAGGCTGGCCCTGGTCAGTCTGGCGAGGTAGGCGATCGACGTCCCGGCGAGCACGAAGCCGGGCAGGAGGTAACCGCGCAGGTCCCCGGTGACGCCCGCGACCGGGAAGAGGTCGAGCCCGGCCTGCTTGAGCCTGACGCCCAGGAGCAGCTGGAGCACGAAGCCGGTGACCAGTGTGGGGATGGAGATGAGCACCAGCGTGGACGCGAGGATCAGCGTGTCCTGGGCCCTGCCGTGGCGCAACGCCGCGTACAGGCCGAGGCCGATCCCGATGACCGCCTCGATGACCAGGGCCGTCATCGCCAGGTTGACGGTCACCTGGAACTTGCCGGCCATGACCTCCCCCACCGGGACCCCGGCGAAGGTGACGCCGAAGTCTCCCCGGAACAGGCCCGTGAGGTAGTGCCAGTACTGGACGAGGAACGGGTCGTTCAGGTGGTAGCGCTCACGCAGGACGTCGACGATGTGGGGATCGATCCGCTTGTCGCCCGCCAGCGCCTCGATCGGGTCGCCCGGCAGCGCGAAGACGACGGCGTAGATGAGCAGGGTCGCGCCCAGCAGGACGGGGATCGCCTGGATCAGCCGTCTGGTGATGTACCGGCCCACTTCAAGCCTCCGTGCGTGCCGTCGAGGACGCTCCTCGGGGGCCGGCGGGTCACGCGGCCCGGGAGGGGCTGCCGAGGGGTGCGGGGAGGGCCGTCTCCCCGCACCCCTCGGGCCCCGGGGCCGTGCCCGGCCCCGGGACGCCCGTCAGCCGATCTTCTCGATCTTGTTCCACTCGACCAGGTTGATCAGGTTGATCTTCAGACCTCTGATGCGCTGGGAGTACGCGGCGTTGGTCCGGTAGTAGAAGACCGGGATGTACGGCAGTTCCTTGATCAGGACGTCGTCGGCCTGCTGGTAGTACTTCAGGCCCTCCTTCAGCGTCCCGGCGGCGTCGCCCTCGGCCAGGAGGTCGTCGAACTCCTTGTTGGACCAGCCCGCGTAGTTGGAGCCGGTCGTGATCGCGACGGTGGAGAAGACCGGGGTCAGGTAGTTCTCGACCGAGGGGTAGTCGATGAACCAGCCCATCCGGAACATGCCGCCGTAGTCCTTCTTGACCAGGTTGTCGAGGACGACGGCGAACTTCTCGAACGGCTTGACCTTGACCTCGACGCCGAGGTTGGCGCGGAGGTTGTTGGCGACGGCCTCGATCCACTCCTTGTGCGCGCCGTCGGTGTTGTAGCCCAGCTCGAGCGAGCCCGGGCCGTTGTTCTCCACGTACTGCGTCTTGGCCCTGGCCGGGTCGTAGGTGCAGACCGTGCAGATGTTGGGCCGGTAGCCGTCCAGGAGGGGGTTGATGAAGTCGTCGGCCGGGGCACGGGTTCCGGCGAAGACCGTCTCGGTGATCGTCTTGCGGTCGATGGCCATGGAGATGGCCTCGCGGATCTTCACGTTCGAATAGGTGTCGTTGTACTGCAGCGGGAAGCCGATGTAGCCGACGCCCGCGTCCGCCTGGTCGATGTAGCGCTCGCCGAGCTCGGCCTTCGCGCTGGCGATCGCGGCGGGGGGCAGCGAGTCGTGGATGTCCAGTGCGCCCGCGCGCAGGTCGTTGAACGCCGTCTCGGAGTCGGAGTAGATCTTGAACTGGAGCTTGTCGAACTTGGGCTTCGCCCCGGGGAACTGGTCGTAGCGGGTCAGGTCGATCGTCCGGTCAGTGCCCTTGTTGTATGGCTTGTCCATCTTGAAGTAGCCCTGCCCGATGGGCTGCTTGGCGTACGCCTCGGTGACCTTGCCGTCCTCGCCGAAGGCCGCCTTGGGCAGAGGGTAGAAGGCCACGTAGCCGAGCATCGTCTTGAACTGCGAGAACGGCTTGCTCAGCGTGACCTGGAAGGTCCTCTCGTCGACGACCTTGAGGCCCTTCATCTTCTCGGCCAGGACCGGCTGCTTCTTGTCCGAGGGGTTCAGGTCCGCCCAGCCCTCGATGCGGCTGAAGAAGCTGTTCGCCCCCTGGGCGTTGTCACGGTTGGCGGCGAAGTTCCACGCGTCGACGTAGTTCTCCGCGATCAGCGGCTCGCCGTTGTGCCAGGTGTAGTCCGGTTTGAGCTTGATCGTCCAGACCGTACTGTCGGGGGACTTGATCGACTCGGCGACGTTGTCGACGACCTGCTTGTCGTCGTTGTAGGACACCAGCGGGGCGAAGAGCGCCCCCAGGACCTCGGCTCCCTCGGTCTCGATGGTGTCGCCCGGGTAGAAGAGCTTCTGCGGCTCGGCGAGCTCCATGCGCACGGGCTGGTCGCCGTCGGCGCCTCCGCCGGTGGCGGCCTGACCGCCGCACGCGGCGGCCCCCAGGGCGAGCAGCGCGATACCAGCGATGATCCGTGCGCTCCTAGTAACGCGCATTACGGTCTTTCCTCCCTTTGCAGGCGGGCGTCGCCATGGGCTCCCGAAATCCGGGCGACCGACGAAGGGCCCGTGCCCCTCCACCTCGCCGTCCCGGCCGACGCGCCGACGCCACACCGGTCGGACGCGACTATTCCGCACCGCTCCACACCGAGCTGTCTCTGTGATGTTGCAGTTCGGTCACGCATGCGTAGCCATGACACCGTACGGCCGCCAACTCGACCCGCCCAACCCCACAGGGAGCTGCCGAATCAGCATAAAAGTGCATGTGGGAGAGGAAGGGTCAGGCAAAAATACCCCTGCACCTCGGGTGCTCGCGTCCATTGCCCACGAGCGACCCACGCCTGGGCTAACGTTGACGAGGTCGCAGAGGGCCGAAGGCTCGCCGGCGAACCGCACAATTGCCCTGGAACCTCTTTCCCGGAGATCCCGTCCAATGTGTGCGGCGGAGCACCGCCGCAGGCACTTCATCCACTCGCATCCAATAGAGTCCTTGCCATGAGCCAGCCGGAATCCGCGGTCGCGGACGCCCAGGCGGGCGGCCCGAGTAACGGCACCCCTGCCAAACAGCAGGAGCCGCTGGCCAAGCTCGCCGAGCGTTACGGACTTCGGCGTGCCATCGCACGCCCTCGCCTGAACGTCTACCTACGCCAGTTGTGGGAACGACGGCACTTCGTCATGACGTACGCCACCTCGCGCAACGTCTCGAAGTACAGCACCTCAGCCCTGGGCCAGCTGTGGCAGGTCCTGACCCCGCTGCTCAACGCGGCGATCTACTGGCTGATGTTCGGCGTGATCCTCGGCGCCAAGGGCGACATGCCCGCCAACGTCTACATCGCCTTCCTCATCACCGGGATGTTCGTCTTCACCTACACCCAGCGCTCGGTGACCGGCGGCGCGAAGTCGATCTCCGGAAACCTGTCGCTGATCCGCGCCCTGCACTTTCCCCGTGCGGCGCTCCCGCTCGCCTACACGATCCAGGAGTTCCAGCAGCTGCTGATCTCCATGGGTGTGCTGTTCCTGCTCGTGCTGATCACCGGCCAGCCGATCACCTGGCTGTGGCTGCTGATCCCGGTCGCGCTGTTGCTGCAGACGATGTTCAACGTCGGCGCCAGCCTGGTCCTGGCCCGTGTCGGCTCGACCGCCCGCGACCTGAACCAGCTGCTGCCCTTCATCATGCGCACCTGGCTCTACGCCTCGGGCGTGTTCTTCTCCATCCAGGACAGGGTGGTCGAGGGCGCGGGCCTGCCTCAGTGGGTCGCCGACCTCATGTACTTCAACCCGGCCGCCTCCTACATCGAGCTGATGCGCGACCTGCTCATCCAGACGCACCCCACCCGGCCCTGGGTATGGTTCACCTGCGTATTCTGGGCGTTGTTCGCCCTGATCGGTGGCTTCTGGTACTTCTGGCGAGCCGAGGAGAAGTACGGCCGTGGCTGAGTTGACCGAGGAGCTGCCCCAAGTGAAGGCTGACAAGCCCGGCGCCCCGACCAAGGACGTCAGGGTGCATCCCGACCCGGAGCCCGCCCGCAACCCCCGCGAGGGCACCCCGACGGTCATCGTGGACGACCTGCACATCATCTACCGGGTGTACGGCGCGGCCACCGAGGCGGAGAAGGGCAACGCGGCCAACGCCCTCATGCGCCTGGTCAAGCGTCAGGGCAGGCCGCAGATGAAGGAGGTGCACGCCGTCCGCGGGGTGTCCTTCGTCTCCTACCACGGCGACGCCATCGGCATCATCGGCCGCAACGGCTCCGGCAAGTCGACGCTGCTGCGCGCCATCGCCGGGCTGCTGCCACCGCACTCCGGCGCGGTCTACACCGACGGCCAGCCCTCCCTGCTCGGCGTCAACGCCGCGCTGATGCGGGAGCTGACCGGCGAGCGCAACATCGTCCTCGGCTGCTACGCGATGGGCATGACCCCCCCTCAGGTGAAGGAGAAGTACGACGACATCGTCGACTTCTCCGGCATCGGGGAGTTCGTTCAGTTCCCCATGTCCACATACTCCTCCGGCATGGGCGCGAGGCTGCGCTTCGCCATCGCCTCGGCCAAGGCGCACGACGTGCTGCTCATCGACGAGGCCCTGGCGACCGGCGACCGCGACTTCAAGCGCAAGAGCCAGGAGCGCATCATGCAGATGCGCGAGGAGGCGGGCACGGTCTTCCTGGTCGCCCACAACCTCGACGTGATCGAGGAGACCTGCAACCGGGTCATCTGGCTGCACAAGGGGAAGATCAAGATGGACGGCGACCCGAAGACGGTGCTCGCCGCCTACAACGCCTGACGGCGGAGCCGGGTCCGCCTACGAGGCCCGGCGACAGGGCAGGATGAGGAGCGACCGAAACCGCGCTCCCATCGGAGGTGAATCCGTGTCCTCACGGCCGCCGATTCCATATGACTTCCTGCCCCAGGTCCCCGCGCTGACCGTCGAGAGCGACGACGTCCGCGACGGCGAGACCCTGTCGCTGGCCCATGTGTTCGACGACTGGGGGTCGAACGGGCAGAACATCTCCCCGCACCTGCGCTGGTCCGGGGCCCCTGAGGGCACCCTCAGCTACGCGGTGACGTGCTTCGACCCCGACGCCCCCACCGGCAGCGGGTTCTGGCACTGGCTGCTGTTCGACATCCCCGCCGACGTGACCGAGCTGCCCACGGGCGCGGGCGGCCCGGACACCTCCTTCGGCGTGCACGGCCGCAACGACTACAGCCTCAACGCCTACGGCGGCGCCGCGCCGCCTCCCGGCTGGCCGCACCGCTACCTCTTCGCGGTGCACGCCCTCGACGTGGACAAGCTCGACGTCGGCCCGGACTCCCCGCCCGCCGTGGTCGGCTTCAACATCACCGCCCACACCCTGGCCAGGGGATACATCGCCCCGGTCTACGAGACCTGAGCGAGCCTCGATCGCGACGCCGGCGTGTCGCGCGACGACCGCCGGCGTGTCGCGGCGGACCCCCTCGACCGGTGTTCTCCCTGTTCACGCATCCGCTTCGCCGCCCCCTCGCGAAGGCAAAGAACAACGGAGCGTCCCGGCCGCCAATCAACTGACACTGTGATCGGCGTTCCGCTATGATTCGAACGTTGTTTCGATCCTAGGAAGTCGTCATGGAGTGGGGGCGCGCGATGCAGGAGCTGTCGACCGCGATCGACCACCTGGCCACAGAGGACCCGTCCGAGATTCCCCGTCTCCAGCTCGCCGAGCAGCTCATCGAGCTGCACTGGCAGATGGCCAGACTCCAGGCCCAGATCGCCCGCCGCACATCCGTGCGACTCCCGGACCTGCAGAACCCCTAGCGCGACGACCGCGTCTCCCGGTCGACCGCCCGTCCCTCCGCCCCCGCCCAGGCCGTCCCACAGCCTCCACGCCCGGCAAACCCCTTCACGACGCCCCGGGGCGTCACACGCCCCCACGCCGGGAGCGCCTCGCCCCTGCCGCGCCCTCGACCGGCGCGCCTTCGCGCTCGCGGTCACCGCGCACCCCGTCCCCATGTCGGGCAGACGCCGTCCCCGGGGAGCCGAAGGGCGCGGAGACGAAGAAGCCGGCCGGTGGGGCACCGGCCGGCTCTCCCGTCTCCTGAACGGGGCCGTCGCGCTCACATGACCGTCGCGCTCACGCGACCGCCCCGGTCAGGAGGCCGCCCCGGTCACGCGACCGCCCCGCCCGCGAGGTTCCACGGATCCCGCGAGGTTCTGCAGATCCCACGAGGGAGCGGGCCGCCAGGACCCCAGGCGCCCGGGCGACGGCTCCGAGAGCCCCAGACGGGCAGGGCGTTCGCGCGGTCACTTCGCGGCGGTCCCGGTGGTCCCCGCGGTGGTGTCGGCGGCCGAGCCGACGGCTCCGTTGACGGCGCCCGCGCCCTCCGCCGCGGTGGTTCCCAGCAGCGGCGGGAGCTCGTCGGCGGAGGCCGAGCGGACGAGCGGGGTGGCGGCCCTGACGACCGGCGCGGCCTCGACCGGGGACACCGCGCCCACCAGGGGGGCGACGGCGCCCGCCCGCTCCGCGCCCCGCGGGACCGCCTGGTCCGTCACGTCGACGAGACCGTTCACCCCGGCCCGGCGCTCGGCGAGCCCCCGGATCCCCTCCAGGGAGGTCTCGGCGTTCCCGAGGGTCCCTCCGGTCGTCGTGGTGAGGCTGTCGAGGTCGTCGAGGCCCCTGGGACCGACAGGGCCGCCGGGGGCGTCCGCGAGGCCGGTCAGGCCTTCGGCGTCCTCGGGCAGCGACCACGCGCCGATCCCCGCGCCCGTCGGGGAGCCGTCCGAGGTGAGCTTGTCCGCGGAGACTCCGATGAACTCCTCGACGGCGTCGGAGACCCTCATCAGCAGGCTCTCGACTCCGTCGGTG
Source organism: Streptosporangium carneum (assembly GCF_027922005.1). Classification (GTDB taxonomy): domain Bacteria; phylum Actinomycetota; class Actinomycetes; order Streptosporangiales; family Streptosporangiaceae; genus Streptosporangium; species Streptosporangium carneum. Next base: position 269,747 of record NZ_BSEV01000010.1, read on the forward strand.
CTGGAACCCACCGCCGGAGCGCCCAGCGGCGCGCCGTCCACCGGGACCTCCCAGGCGCTCGCCAGGCCGTCGGGAACGGTCAGGTCCGCCGGAGAGCCCGCCTGCCGGGCGAGCCGCCCGTCGAGACCGGCCAGCACGGCCCGGCCGTCGACCATGCCGCCGGTGAGCCCGCCGATCGTCACGGAGAGGGCGTCGACCGTGCCCCCGCCGCCGAGAACGTCGCGCGCCCGGCCCTGCTCCCGCTCCTGCGACTGCGCCTGGGCGGGGGCGCAGAGCGCCGCCGCGAAACCGAACGCCGCCACGGACACGACCGCGCTGATGACTCGCCTCATGATTGCCTTTCAGCTTGTAATCGGCCCGCCTGGTCTTTTGGGAATTCCCAGGAAAGAACGGGCTTGAGACCCTGTGTTACCGGCGGACGCGATACGGAGGGCTACACGAAACGCGCCGGCCGGAAGCTGCTCGGCATTTGTATCACCGCCGTGCCTGACGCCTCGGCCCGCTCAGGGTGATCGATTTTCCCTTCTGGGCAGGGTCTGGAGCTCCAGCAGGGTCGTGTCGGGTGACCGCAAAAGGCCACCCGACACAACCGCTAAACATGGAAATAACAGTGCAAGGATCGGCAGCCGGCGCCCCCATATGTCGCTACACAAGCCGTGAAACCACACAAGGACGAAGACGCGTCATCCTCGCGTCCGATCCGGGGGGCCGGAAAAGAGCCGGAAAAGAGAGGCCCCGGAACGCGACGTCAGATTTTCCCGTTGCCTGATGTCCGCTTGACCCGCCCGGATCAGGCGGACAGCCGCCGGGCGACCGGTGCGGGCTCGAACGGGAAGCGGTCGGCGAAGGCGGGCCGCAGATCTGTGAGCCACACGGCCTTCGGGTCGTAGTGCGCGAAGAAGGGGCGTCCGACCAGTTCGGGATCACGCGCCTGGATGAGATGGAGCACGAACACCTTCTGCCCGGCGATCTCCGCTACGCCGTCCACGCAGACCTTGCCCGGCGTGGACGACATGGAGGGCCCCCGCACCGTACGGCACAGCCCGGAGACGCTCGCGTGGGCGTCCCTGAAGATCTCGTACGCCCTGGCGAGGGGAACGGCGAAGTAGTCCTGCGGCCCCGTGTCACGCTCGACGAACATGTAGTACGGCACCATGCCCATCCTGAGCTGCCCGCGCCACATCGACGCCCACGTCCCGGGATGGTCGTTGATCGACCTGATCAGCGGCGCCTGGGTCCTGATCACGGCGCCGGTCGACACCACCCGGCTGACCGCCTCCGCCACGACGGGCGGTTCCATCTCCCTCGGATGCGAGAAGTGCGCCATGAACGCCAGGCTCTTGCCCGCCTCGGCCACGGAGGCGAACAGGCGCAGCGTGTCGTCGGCGTCCGGGTCCGAGACGAAGCGCTGGGGCCAGTAGGCCAGCGACTTGGTGCCGATGCGGATGGACTCGAGCTGCTCCAGTTCGAGCAGCGGCTCCAGGTAGCGGCGGAGCACCGGCTCCCCCATGATCATGGGATCGCCGCCGGTGAGCAGCACCCCTGTCACCTCAGGGTGCTCCTTCAGGTAACCGACCAGGGTGGCGACGTCGTTCGAGGCGAACTTCAGGTCGGGTTCGCCGACGAACTGCGCCCACCGGAAACAGTAGGTGCAGTAGGCGTGACAGGTCTGCCCCTGCTTGGGGAAGAAGAGCACGGTTTCAGGGTATTTGTGCTGCATGCCGGGCACCGGATCGTCGCCGACGTGCGGGACGTTGAGGTCCAGCTGCCCGGCGGGATGCGGGTTGAGGCGTCGCCTGATCCCGTGCGCCACCGCCTGGATCTCCGCGTTCGGGGCGTCGCCCCGCAGGAGAGCCGCCAACCTGGTGACGTCCGCTTCAGGCAGCATGTCCGGCTGGGGGAAGACCAGACGGTAGACGGGGTCGTCGGGCACGGCCGACCAGTCGATGAGGTGGTCCACCACATATGCGTTGGTGCGGAAGGGCAGCACGGTCGCAACCGCCCTGACTCGGATCCGGTGTTCGTCGTCGAGACCGGCCCGTCGCAGCAAGTCGTCGAGATGCTTCGCGGTGTAGGCCCGAAACCCGCGCGCAGAGCTCTCCTGCAAGCTCACTAAGGTTTTCCCTCCGGTTTTTATTGCTCTTGATGTAAACCTCTCCTGCTACTCGCGCGTCCTTGGCGCTTATATACCCGGACGTAACCACACCTATGACCGGTTCCATTACTCGGCAAGTTCACCCTGCGTCATCCTCGCGATATATCTCGAACAGCCGTACAATCTCTTCCATGACCTCCCCCGAACCCGCACCGCGCGTGTCCGGCACCAACCCCGCGCTGCGCGCCTCAGACGCCGACCGCGACCGCGTGGCCACCGTGCTGGGCGAAGCCCTCGCCACCGGCCGCCTCACCAGCGTCGAGCACGCCAACCGCCTCGAAACGACCTACAACGCCGTGACCATGGGCGAGCTCGTCCCCATCACCGAGGACCTGCCCGACACCCCGGCCTCGAACGGCGAGCCCGCCGTGGGCAAGCAGGAGGTCAGCGCCGTCTTCAGCAAGATCGTCAAGGGCGGCCGGTGGCTCGCCGGCCGCCACACGACGCTGAACGCCACCTTCGGCGCGCTGATCGTGGACCTGTCGGACGCCGTGCTGCCCGGACGGGAGATCACCCTCGAGGTGAACTCCCTCTTCGGCAAGCTGATCGTCAGGGTGCCGGAGAACGCCCACATCATCGACGAGGTCGGCGCGCTGTTCTCCAAGCGGAGTATCTCCGGCGGCGTCGGCGGCGCCAACGGCCCCGTCATCAGGGTCATCGGAAAGGCCTCCTTCGGAAAGATCATCGTCGCCAGGGAGAGAACCGACTGGAACCTCCCGGACAGGCCCTGATCCCCCCGGCTGCGTCACCGACCGTCAACCACGCCTACGATGCGGACAAAACATCCCGCACGAGGTGACCGCTTGCCTGATACCGACGCACCCCGCGCCACACCGGCCGCCATGCCGATCGCGCTGGACGCGATGGGCGGCGACCACGCCCCCGACGAGATCGTGGCGGGAGCCGTACAGGCCGTCAGGGAGCACGGGATCGGCGTCCTCCTCGTCGGCGAGCCGCGCCCTCTCCACGAGGCGCTCTCCCTGCACGGCGCGTCCGCCGAGATCCCGATCATCCGCGCGGAGGAGGCGCTGGCCATGGACGAGGGGGCCCTGGCCAGCCTGCGCCGCCCGCGATCCAGCATCGCCGTCGCCTGCCACCTCGTCCGGCGAGGCGACGCCTCGGCCGTGGTGTCCGCCGGATCGACGGCGGGCATCGTGGCCACGGGCAAGCTCAGGCTCCGCAGCCAGCAGGGAGTGCTCAGACCCGCCATCGCCGTCGCCCTGCCCACCCTGCCGACCCCGACCATCCTGCTGGACGCGGGAGCGAACGCCGAGGTCAAGCCGGAGACGCTGGTGCAGTTCGCCCACCTGGGAGCCGCCTACGCGGAGACCGCCCTGCGGATCGAGAACCCCAGGGTCGGCCTGCTGACCATCGGCAGCGAACCGGAGAAGGGCAACAAACTCGTCAAACGGGCGCACGAGCTGCTCTCCGCGGCTCCCGGGCTGAACTTCGTCGGCAACATCGAGGGACATGACCTGCTCACCGGGGTCGTGGACGTCATCGTCACCGACGGCTTCACCGGCAACGTGGCCCTCAAGACCATGGAGGGCAGCGTCCGCTACGCCTTCTCCGAGCTTCGCGAGACGATCCAGGAGAGCCGCACGGCCAGGATCGGCGGGCTGCTGCAGAGGAAGCGGATCAGGCAGCTGCACCAGCGCCTCGATCCCGAGGTGCACGGCGGAGCCGTACTGCTCGGCCTGAACGGCACCGTGGTCATCGCGCACGGCGCCTCGCAGGCGAAGGGAGTCAGCGCCGCGTGCGTGCTCGCCACCGAGCTCGCCCGCCACGGAGTGGTGAACCGCATCGGCGAACGCCTGGCCGCCTCGCACCGGCCGCACCGCCTCTGGTGACCGCCCGGCCGCCTCCTCGCCGTCCGCCGGCGATCCTGCCACTCCGCCGGCGATCCCGTCGCGAGGCGGAAGGGCGGCTCCCCCCACGCCGACGGCCGTTCCCAAGATCGTGCGATCCCCAACAAATCGCGGGGTCACAACGGGCCAACCGATACCCTTGAGATATGACCGACCCGCAGCTCGTACTCACCGAGCGCGTCCAGCAGGCGCTGGCCGCCGCCTTCGGTACGGAGCACTCCGACGCAGACCCGCTGATCCGCCCCTCGCAGTTCGCCGACTACCAGGCGAACGTGGCCATGAGCCTGAGCAGACGGCTGGACCGCGGCACCCCGCGGGAGGTCGCCCAGGAGATCGCCAACCGCCTCACCGAGGCCGGATTCCCCGGAACGGTCGAGGTCAGCGGCCCCGGTTTCCTGAACATCACGCTCTCGGACGATTGGATCACCGCCCAGGCCAACGAGGTGCTCCAGGACCCGCGCAGCGGCGTCGCCCCGTCGGCCGTCCCGCAGATCGTCGCGATCGACTACTCCGCGCCCAACGCGGCCAAGGAGATGCACGTCGGCCACCTGCGCACGACCATCGTCGGCGACGCGCTGGCCCGCGTCCACGAGCACCTCGGCAACAAGGTCATCCGGCAGAACCACCTGGGCGACTGGGGCACCCCGTTCGGCATGCTCATCGAGCACCTGCTGGACATCGGCGAGAAGAACGCCGTCGCCCAGCTCGAGGCGGGCGAGGGCAACGCCTACTACCAGGCCGCCAGGGCCAAGTTCGACTCCGACCCGGAGTTCAACAGGCGCGCCCGCGCGCGGGTGGTGACCCTCCAGGCCGAGGAGCCGGAGACCATGCGGCTGTGGCACATCTTCATGGACGCCACGGTCCGCTACTTCAACAAGGTCTACACCCAGCTCGGCGTGACGCTGACCGACGACGACATCGCCGGTGAGAGCATGTACAACCACGCGCTCGCCCAGGTCTGCGACGAGCTGCAGGAGCGCGGGATCGCCGTCGTCAGCGACGGCGCGCTCTGCGTCTTCCCGCCCGGCTACACCGGGCGCGAGGGCCAGCCGCTCCCCTTCATGATCCGCAAGAGCGACGGCGGGTACGGCTACGCCACCACGGACATGGCCACGATCCGCTACCGCGTCCAGGACCTGAAGGTCGACCGGATCCTCTACGTGATCGGGGCGACCCAGGCCCAGCACATGTCGATGCTGTTCGACTCCGCCAGGATGGCCGGCTGGCTGCCCGACCACGTCAGCGCCGAGCACGTCCAGATCGGCAGCGTGCTCGGCAGCGACGGCAAGATGTTCAAGACCCGCAGCGGAGCCTCGATCAAACTGCTGGACCTCCTCGACGAGGCCGAGACACGGGCCGCCGAGGTCATCCGTGACAGCGACTACGAGGAGACCGAGCGCAGGGAGATCGCCCACGCCGTCGGCATGGGCGCGGTCAAGTACGCCGACCTGTCCGTCAGCCACGACAGCGAGTACGTCTTCGACTTCGACCGCATGCTCGCGCTGACCGGCAACACCGGCCCCTACCTGCAGTACGCCCAGGCCCGGATCCGCTCCATCTTCCGCAAGGGCGACGTCGACCCGGCGCAGGCCACCGGCCCGATCGTCATCGGTCACCCGGCCGAGCGCGCCCTGGCGCTGAAGCTCCTCGGGTTCGGCGCGGTCGTGACGGAGGTCGCGGAGGGATCGGCGCCGCACAAACTCGCCGCCTACCTCTTCGACACCGCGAGCGCCTTCACGACGTTCTTCGAGAACTGCCCCGTCCTGAGAAGCGACGTCGACCCGGCCGTCCGCGCCTCGCGGCTCGCCCTGTGCGCGCTCACCCTGCGCGTGCTGGAGACCGGTCTGGAGCTGCTCGGCGTCCCGGTGCCCGAACGTATGTGAGCCATTCACCGGATGATCGCCTTGATTCGCCAAATCAAGGCGATCATCCGGCAAAGTTGGGTTCGGCGCGCCTCCCGCCGGGGATGACCGAATCGCACTACGCTGGCGCGGTCATCGGTCACAACTTCGGAGAGTTCTCTGCTTTGAGCACGGACCTGACCGCGAACCCTCACGCCAGGACGGAGTTGCAGCGTTACGCAGAGGCGCTCCTGGCGAACCTGGCCGCCGACGCCACCCGTTCCACGACGTCCACGATCCCGACGAGCTCGCCGGACGTCCCCGGCTACTGGCTGGCCCCCGCCGTTCAGGCCCTCGTGCTGCTCGTCCGCGGCGAGGACGCGCTCGAACCCCTGGGCCGCGCCGCCCAGCTCGACGAGCAGCGGACCGCCCTGTTCCTGTGCCTCGCGCTGGCTCTGTGCGGACAGGGCGACCGGATCCACGCCTCCTGGATGGGCATCGCCTTCGGCGAGCTGTCACTCGACCAGCCGGTGACCCGTGGCCAGCGCGCGCTCTGGCTCGCCGCCGCCCAGGGCGCGTACGGCCCGGCAGGCAAGATCTTCGTGCTTCGCAAACTCGACGCGGTCGCCGTGCCCTCGCGGAGCGAGCCCGCCCGGTGGCTGAGCGCCCTGACGCCGCACGAGCCCTCGATGGTGGTCCCGCCCTCCCTCGTCGACTTTCCCGAGCTGGCCGAACTGCCCGAGCTCGCCCAGCCGGTGCAGGCGGCGGCCCAGCTGACCCGTCTGCTCGGCCGCTGCACCGAGATCACCACGACCAGGGCGGGCGCGGGAGGAAAGCCCGCGGGCCGCGCAGGCAGGCCCCCGACCCCGTGGGCCGCGAACGAGACGCTGAGCGTGCTGCGCCAGCTGATCGGCGCGGACGCCGCCGACTCCCCGGGCTCCCGCGCTTCCGGTGCTTCCGGTGCTTCCGGTGCTTCCGACAAGGCTCAGAACGGCCCCGGCGCCCCTGACAGGGCCGCGAACGGCTTCGGCGGGTCGGAGGCTCCCGACAGGGCCGCGAAGCCGCTCACCGACCATCTCCTCGCCGACCTGCGGGCCTGCTCCGACCCCTCCCTCGCCGCCATCGCGCTGCATGTCGTCGCACCGATCGTGCGGACCGCGGCGGAGGGGCTCGCGAAGGCCACCCAGGTCTCCCCGCCCGAGTCGGTCACCATGCCGCTCCTGGGGCACCGTGTGATCCTCCGCCCCGGAGGACCGAACCTCGAATCACTGGCCGCCGCCGAACGGCACATCGCCGTGGAGAGCGTCCCCGTCAGAGGCAGGCCCTGGCTCGCCTACGCTCTGCTGGCCCTCACGGTCCTGGCCCTGGTCGCCGCGGTCGTCACCCCGTTCCCGCTGCCCGCCGCCGCGCTGGCGTTGGTGCTGGCCGCCGGGGGAGCGCACCAGCTCTGGCTGCGCCGTGAGCGCGAGCGGGCGGACGCGGAATACGTCAGGAAGCAGCTCTCCGAGCTGCGGGAGCTGGCCGACGGCGCGGTGTGGGCACTGCACGAGTACGGCCGCGAGGCCGAGAAGCGCGCCCAAGGAGCCAGCTCCGACCTGGCGGAGCTGACCCGCCTGCTGCGCAGGGGCCCCCGCGCCGGGTAGCCGGACGCCGGGGCGTCACGCAGGTCAGGCGGTGGTGATCTCCACCTCTGCCGGAGCCAGCAGGAAGACCTTCTCCGCGATGCGCTCTATGCGCCCCTCACAGCCGTAGGCCAGTCCTGCGGCGAAGTCGACCATCCTCGTGGCCTCGGCCGTGCTCATGCAGTTGACGTCCATGATGACGGTCTGGCCTTCGCGGAAGTGCTTTCCGATGGTCGGGGCGTCGTTGTACTTGCGCGGTGTGAGCATGACGATCCGCGAGGGCTCGACCATCGCGCGCCAGCGCTTGGCCGCACGCTCGGAAGCCGGCTGCCAGTCCTCCCCCTCGACTTCGACCTCGTCGTCGTAGTCGTAGGCCTCGTCGTAATCCTCTGCACCGCCCAGGCCAAGGTAGCTCGCCACCTTACGCACTGCCCCCATCGGCTCGTCCTTTCCTCAGGACCACGCCGTGCTCGGCCTGTCCCTACAACCTTGGACGGTAACCGACGAAGTAAGGTTCGCCGCGCGACACGCCCAGCGCATATTCCCACTTTGTACGGCTAGCGCACCGGTCTGCTCGGTCCCTCTACCCGTTCTGGGACGCTTATCTCCCGTACGGCTAGGGTTACGTCATGCATATCTATACAGTCGATTCGTTTACTGATCAGTTTTTCAAGGGTAACCCCGCAGGAGTCTGCCTACTCGACAACGCGGTCCCGGACGCCTGGATGCAGTCCCTCGCAGCCGAGATGAGGCACTCCGAGACATCTTTCCTGCTCAGCGGGGCGACCGACGACGAGCCGTACTCCCTCCGCTGGTTCACACCGGCGGTGGAGGTCGAGCTGTGCGGGCACGCGACCCTGGCGACGGCGCATGTGCTGTATTCCACACGATCAGTTCCGGAAACCCTCAGGTTCGCGACAAAGAGTGGAATCCTGTCCACAAACAGAGACGAAACAGGTCTGATCAGCATGGATTTTCCCGCCAAGGTCCTTGAGGAGGTGAGTCCGCCGGAAGGGCTGGTGGACGCGCTCGGGGTCGAGCCTCGCTGGGTCGGTAAGAACGAGTGGGATTACCTGGTGGAGGTCGAGTCCGAGGAGACAGTGCGGACCGTCTCCCCTGATTTCCGCGCGCTGGAAGCCGTGGACGCGAGAGGGATCATCGTGACGGCCCAAGCATCGCAGCCGGGCGCTGACTACGTCTCCCGATTTTTCGCCCCCAGAGTGGGCATCCCCGAGGACCCGGTGACCGGCTCCGCCCACTGCGCGCTGGCGCCCTACTGGTCGGACAGGCTCGGCCCTGAGACTCTGGTCGGCGCCCAGATCTCCCAGCGCGGCGGCCTGGTCCGTACGACCATCCGAGGCGACCGGGTCGAGCTGGCAGGACGCGCGGTGACCGTTCTCTCCGGCAAGCTCCACATCTAATACGACGCCCGAAGATCCTCCCAAGTTCCCCGCACCTCCCACCCCATCGCTTCTCGCCGCCCCGGCACCGACCGGCTCCACCAAAAAATCATGCCAACTCCTACCGACAGAAGCGGCGGACAGCACCGGGAGGCCCGGAAAGCTGGAGAAGAAAAGACCACGTAGAGGCGCCCGGAGACGGCAGGCAGCCGGAACACGAAGGGAACAGGGAGCAGAGAAAAGGGTCCGGTCCCGCACACGGAATGGCCCGGGAAAAGTCCCGGAAACGCAAAGAAGGGCCACCCCGAACGGGGTGACCCTCCTTGAAAGATTGTCCGGCGGCGACCTACTCTCCCACACCGTCCCCG